>NZ_CP130718.1:5023935-10047871 GCF_035983595.1 Streptomyces sp. NBC_01334
CAACCTGGTCCAGTACCTGTACCAGCTGGGCGCCGAGTGCGAGGTCCTGCGCAACGACGAGGTCTCCACGGCCCACGCCCAGGACGGCTTCGACGGTGTGCTGCTCTCCCCCGGGCCCGGTACGCCCGAGGAGGCCGGCGTCTGCATCGAGATGGTCCGGCACTGCGCGGCCACCGGTGTCCCCGTCTTCGGCGTCTGCCTGGGCATGCAGTCGATGCAGGTGGCGTACGGCGGTGTCGTGGACCGGGCGCCGGAGCTGCTGCACGGCAAGACCTCGCTGGTGGAGCATGAAGGCCGGGGCGTCTTCGCCGGCCTGCCGACCCCCTTCACGGCGACCCGCTACCACTCGCTGGCCGCCGAGCCGGCCACGGTCCCGGCCGCACTCGAGGTCACGGCCCGTACGCACGACGGGATCATCATGGGCCTGCGCCACCGTGAACTGCCCGTCGAGGGCGTCCAGTTCCACCCCGAGTCGGTGCTGACCGAGCACGGGCACCGGATGCTGGCCAACTGGCTGGTGGAGTGCGGCGACCAGGGCGCGGTGGCGAGGTCGGCGGGGCTCGCCCCGGTGGTGGGCAGGGCCTCGGCGTGACCGCGCTGCGCCCCGAGCGCGAGGACTCGTACGGCACCGCGCCGTACGAGTCGTTCGGCGGTGATGCCTACGGAGCCGGTCCCTATGCCGGGGAGCCGTACCAGCCGCCGATCGACGAGGAGACGGTGGCGCTGCGGATACCGCCGGCGTCCATGTTCGGCGGCGGCCCCATATCCGCTTCTGGCGCCTCGGCGGCCTCTCCTGCCCCTGGAACCCCGGCGGGAGGTCGTGCGGCCCGCAGAAAGGCTGCCAAGGGCCGTCACGGCCGTCATGGGGGCCCGGGTGAGGTCTCCGAGTCGTACAACGGGGCCGACGCGCCAGCCCAGGACGAGCGGCCGCTGTCACGCGTCGAGGCGCGCCGTCGGCAGCGGGCCCGTAAGCCGAGCGCCGCGGTGGTCGTCAGCCGGGGGGTCGGCGAGGTGTTCATCACCACGGGCGTTCTGATGCTGCTCTTCGTCACCTACCAGCTGTGGTGGACGAACGTGCGGGCGCACGCGCAGGCGGACAAGGAGGCCAGCAGCCTCCAGGACGACTGGGCGAACGGGAAGGGTGCCCCCGGGGTGTTCTCGCCAGGGCAGGGCTTCGCGATCCTGCACATCCCGAAGCTGGACGTGGTGGTGCCGATCGCGGAGGGCGTCAGCAACAAGAAGGTGCTCGACAAGGGCATGGTCGGGCACTACGGCGAGAGCCCGCTGCAGACGGCGATGCCCGACGCGAAGACCGGCAACTTCGGGCTCGCGGGCCACCGCAACACGCACGGCGAGCCGTTCCGCTACATCAACCGGCTCCAGGCGGGCGACGACATCGTCGTCGAGACGCAGGACGAGTACTTCGTCTACAAGATGGCGTCCTCCCTGCCGGTGACCGCGCCGAGCAACACGAGCGTCCTCGACCCGGTGCCGGCGGAGTCCGGATTCACCGGGCCGGGCCGGTACATCACCCTCACCACCTGCACCCCGGAGTTCACCAGCAAGTACCGCCTGATCGTCTGGGGCAAGATGGTCGAGGAACGGCCGCGCAGCAAGGGAAAGCCGGATGCGCTCGTCGAGTAGGCGTGCAGTCGAGTAGGGGCAGATGAACGTGGCAGCGACCACCGGCGACACCGAGCACGAAGAGCACGCGCGCGTGGATGCGCCCGATCCCGCGCCGCGGCGCCGCGGTGGCGGCCGGATCGCGTTGGCCGTCAGCGTCTTCGGCGAACTCCTCATCACGGCCGGCCTGGTGCTCGGCCTCTTCGTCGTCTACTCCCTGTGGTGGACGAACGTCGTGGCCGACCGGCACGCGGACCGGCAGGGCGACAAGGTGCGCGACACCTGGGCCCGGCAGGACGGCGGTCCCGGGGCGCTCGACACCAAGGACGGCATCGGCTTCCTGCACGTGCCCGCGATGAGGAACGGCGAGGTGCTGGTCGAGAAGGGCACCTCGTCGAAGATCCTCAACGACGGCGTCGCCGGCTACTACACCGACCCCTTCAAGGCCGCTCTCCCGACGAGCGGCAAGGAGGGCAACTTCACGCTCGCCGCCCACCGCGACGGCCACGGTGCGAAGTTCCACAACATCGACAAGCTGGAGAAGGGCGACCCGATCGTCTTCGAGACGAAGGACGACTGGTACGTCTACAAGGTGTACGCGGTCCTCCCCGAGACCTCGAAGTACAACGTGGAGGTCCTCGGCCAGATCCCCAAGGAGTCCGGTAAGAAGAAGGCCGGCCACTACATCACCCTGACGACCTGCACGCCGGTCTACACGAGCCGCTACCGGTACGTCGTGTGGGGCGAGTTGGAGCGCGTGGAGAAGGTGGACGCTGACCGGACGCCGCCGAAGGAACTGGGCTGAAGTGACAGAGCCCTTCTTCAAGGGCTTTGTCGCCTAGCATGACGATGGCCCGAAGCCGCAACTTGCCTTTGCGGCTTCGGGCCATCTGCCTGGCTCCTGGTTACTCGAGAACCGCCAGGGCCGCCCCAGCGCTCCACTCCTCCAGCAGCCCCCGGTGCACGGCGGTGATGCCGGTCTCGGCGGCGATGTTGAGGGCATCACGCGTAAAGGGGCAGGTCGCTACGAACAGCGCCACCTCGGAGTCGTGCAGGACCTTGGCGGCCCCGAGGAACTTCTGGAGCTCGGGGCTGGTGATGGAGATGTGGGGTGCGAACCTCTTGCATTGGACGACGAGGCGTCGACCGTGGGCCGTGAGGGCGGTGATGTCGACTCCGCGGTCCCTTCCGCCGCCCTGCACGACGACATCGGTGCAGCCGTCGCGGCGCAGCAGTGTGGCGATGTGTTCCTCGAACTCGCGTCCGTTCATGGCGTCCATGGAAGCCATGACTCCGGCGAGGGGTCGATCGTCGCGTGGGGCTTCCAGCCGCTGCAGCCGGGCGTGGTGCTGCCGGAGCCGCTTTTCGACCTGCTGGACGCCTGCTCGGAGGGCGATCAGCTCCCGTTGATGCTCGCCTGCTGTTTCGATCAGGGCGTTGAACATGGGTACGACGGTCTGGCCGAGGATGTGGGTGATGCGCTGGTCGATGCGGTCGTCGAGGGACACGGAGTGCGAGGGGGCCGGGTTGTCCCCGGGCTGCGTCCGAGCCCGGTACTCCATGTCGAGGAGGTATGTGCGCACCTGACGGGCGATTTCACTGTCACGGAGGAGCATCGCGACGTTGAGGACCGCGCGACGGGAGTAGAGAGTGAGGCTGGACCGAGGCTGTGGATAACCCCCCGGATAGCGTGACAGGACGTCACGCTTAAATTCTGCCAGGTCAGGGCCCTGCAGGGTTGCCATTCCGTTGCCCGACAGCTCGTCGTGGTGTCGTGCTTTGAGCTGGCGGATGGCCTCGGCGGTGACGCCGAAGTACGCCGCCACCATCGCCGTGGTCACGTGCATCCCGTCCGGCAGCAGGGACAGTGCCTTCACCCTGTCGAGTACATCGGTGCGGTCGAGCGCGCTGTCGCGCAGGCTCTGGGATTCCAGCAGTGCCGATTCGTCGATCATGTCTGCCCCTCTGTTCTGGTCGGGCCGTGCGGCCAGGGCAGAGCTGTGACATGACACGCCACCCCAAGCGATCAACGAGTCAGCCGATATGAAGACACGATCGTTGTCGGCGTGGGCTCGGTCGGGTGAAGCAAAGGCGTGGGCCCCACCGGACGCATCCGATGGGGCCCACGCTCCTGCCATGTGCGGTCGACCGCCGCCGTGCGGTCCACCGCGGCGGTCAGCCTCCGGTGCCTCCGAAGAAGTTGACGCCGCCGTTGTTGCCGCCGTTGTTGTTGTCACCGTTCTTGAAGGCGACCAGGTTGACCGTCTGCCCCTTGTTGACGGTGCTGCCGGGGGCCGGGTCCGAGCTGATGACCTGGGCGTCGTCGTCCGAGTTGCCGGTGATGTTGCCGACGTTCAGACCCGCGTCCTGGAGCGCCTTCTTGGCGTCCTTGACGCTCAGGCCCTGGAGGTTGGACGGAACCTGGGTCTGGGTGCTCTTGCCGATCTGGATCTGGACCGTGGAGTCCTTGTCGGCCTGGGAGCCGATCGCCGGGACGGTCTGGATGACCTTGCCGACCTGGTTCTGGTCCTGGGTGTCGACCTCGACGCAGTTGCCCTTGAGGTCGTTCTGCTCCATCTGCGCCTTGGCCTCGTCGCAGCTCTTGTTGGAGACGTCCGGGACGGTGGCCTTCTCCTCGGCCTTGGCGATGGTGAGGGTGATGGTGGTGCCCTTCTCCACCTCCTTGCCGAGCTTCAGGCTCTGCTCCAGGACGGTGCCTTCCGCCTCGGTGGACACCTGCTGCTTGGTCTCGACGACGAGCCCGTACTGGTCGCCTTCCAGGAGCGCCTTGGCGTCTTCCAGGCTCTTGCCGAGAACACTCGGCACGGCCACCTTCGGAGCCCCGGTCGACACGACGAGGTTGACGGTGGAGTCCTTGTCGACCTTCGTCGCGGCCTTGGGGTCCTGGTCGCAGATCTTGCCCTTGGGCTGGTCCTCGCAGGCCTTCTGCGTGACCGTGCCCAGCTTGAGGTCGCTGTTGGTCAGCTGTTTCTCCGCGTCGGCCTGGACCTGGCCGAGCAGGTTGGGCACCGCCACCGACTCGTTGTTCACGCCGCCGCTGAACACCCACTTGCCGATCAGCACCGCGCCGACGAGCACCAGCACGGCGGCGACGACCAGCAGGATCGTGGAGGCGTTGGACTTCTTCTGGCGGCGCCGGTCGGGACGGTCGTCGTAGCCGTAGCCGCCGTCGTCCGGGTTCATGGGCGGCATCATCGACGTGGCCCCGGCGTCCGCGGAGCGCATGGCCGTGGTCGCCTGGTCGTCGCCGTAGCCGCCGTAGCCGACCGAGCCCATGGCCGCCGTCGCGCCGACCGGCTGGCCGTCGAGGCAGGCCTCGATGTCCAGGCGCATCTCGTCGGCGGACTGGTAGCGGTAGTTCGGGTCCTTGACCAGTGCCTTCAGGACGATGGCGTCCATCTCGGGGGTGATCTCGGGGTCGAAGACGCTCGGGGGCTGCGGTTCCTCGCGGACGTGCTGGTAGGCCACGGCCACCGGGGAGTCCCCGACGAACGGCGGGCGGACCGTCAGCAGCTCGTAGAGCAGGCAGCCCGACGAGTACAGGTCGGAGCGCGCGTCGACCTGCTCGCCCTTGGCCTGCTCCGGCGAGAGGTACTGGGCGGTGCCGATGACCGCGGACGTCTGGGTCATCGTCATCCCGGAGTCGCCCATGGCGCGGGCGATACCGAAGTCCATGACCTTGACCTGGCCGTTGCGCGTCAGCATGACGTTCGCGGGCTTGATGTCGCGGTGGACGATGCCGGCTCTGTGCGAGTACTCCAGGGCCTGGAGGATGCCGATGGTCATCTCCAGCGTCCGCTCCGGCAGCAGCTTGCGGCCGGAGTGGAGCAGCTCACGGAGTGTGGAGCCGTCGACGTACTCCATGACGATGTACGGGATCGAGACCCCGTCGATGTAGTCCTCGCCCGTGTCGTAGACCGCGACGATCGCGGGGTGGTTGAGCGAGGCGGCAGACTGGGCTTCCCGGCGGAACCGGGCCTGGAAGGAAGGGTCGCGCGCGAGGTCCGCGCGCAGCGTCTTCACCGCCACGGTGCGGCCGAGGCGGGTGTCATGCGCGAGATAGACCTCGGCCATGCCACCACGGCCGAGCACATGGCCCAGCTCGTACCGGCCGCCGAGGCGACGCGGCTCTTCCATAGCTACCTACCAGCCCTCTCCGTCGGTCCCGACCGGCACACGTGTGCGGCCGGAGGCTACCGTCCGGGCATACCGTACCCGGACGGCGCTGTGTGACCTGGCCAAGCCCGTCACCCGATACAGGACCGGTATCGCAACGTGCACCGATGTGTAGGCGACGTGATGGGGGTCACTTCTTGCTGTCGATGACTGCCTTCATCACGTCCCTTGCGATCGGGCCGGCGAGACCGCCGCCGGTGATGTCGCCGCGGTCGGCGGCGCCGTCCTCGACGACGACGGCGACGGCCACCGGCGCGCTGCCGTCGGACAGCTTCGCGTACGAGATGAACCAGGCGTACGGCTTCTCTTTGTTGTTGAGGCCGTGCTGGGCGGTACCGGTCTTGCCGCCGACGGTGACGCCGTCGATCTTGGCCTTGCCGCCGGTGCCCTGCTGGTCGTTGACGACCGACTCCATCATTTCCTGGAGCGCCTGCGCCGTCTTGGACGAGACGGCCTGGGACAGCTGCTGGGGCTCGGTCGTCTCCAGGGTGTCCAGGTTGGGGGCCTTGAGCTGGTCGACCATGTACGGCTTCATCAGCTTGCCGTCGTTGGCGACCGCCGAGGCGACCATGGCCATCTGGAGCGGGGTGGCGCGGTTGGAGCCCTGGCCGATGCCGTCCAGGGAGTTCTGCGGCCGGTTGTCCTCGGGGTAGATCGACTCGGCGGCGCGCACCGGGGTGTCCAGTTCGGCTTCGTTGAAGCCGAACTTGCCGGCCTGCTCGATCATCTTCTCGTTGCCGACGTTGTCGGCCATCTTCGCGAAGACGGTGTTGCAGGACACCGTGAGCGCGTAGCGCAGCGTGGCGTCCTCGCAGGCGCCGTGCTCGTTGGTGAGCTTGCTGGAGGACTGCGGCAGCGGGAACGGGTCCGGGGTGTCGGTCTTCTCGTCGACGCCGGAGACCTCGCCGTTCTCCAGCGCGGCGGCGGCCGTGACCACCTTGAACGTGGAGCCGGGCGGGTAGGTCTCGCGCAGCGCGCGGTTGAGCATCGGGTCGTCGGCGTCGTTCTTCTTCTGGACCGCGTTCCACGCCTCCTGGTCCGTGTCGGAGGACCCGGCGAACTTCGACGGGTCGTACGACGGCGTGGAGACCAGCGCCAGGATCTTGCCGGTGGACGGCTCGATCGCGGCGACCGCGCCCTTCTTGTCGCCCAGGCCCTTGTAGGCGGCCTTCTGCGCGGCGGCGTTGAGGGTGGTGACGACGCTGCCGCCCTCCTTCTCCTTGCCCGTGATCATGTCCAGGGTGTTGCGGAAGAAGAGCCGGTCGTCGTTGCCGCTGAGGATGCCGTCCTCGAGCTTCTCCAGCTGGTTGGCGCCGAAGGCCTGCGAGGAGTAGCCGGTGACCGGTGCCCACATCGCGCCGTTGGACCAGGTGCGCTTGTACTTGTAGTCGCCGGTGGTCTCGACCGAGCCGGTGATGGCCTTGCCCTCGACGATGATGTCGCCGCGCGGGGTCGAGTAGCGCGTGATGTTGACGCGACGGTTCTTGGTGTCGCTGGCGAGGCTGTCCGCCTTGACGTACTGCAGGTAGTTGTCGCGCAGCAGCAGGGTGAGGACCAGGAGGCCGCAGAAGATCGCGATCCGGCGCAGGGGCTTGTTCATGACGGGCGGACCACCTGGGTCATCTCGGCGTCGGGGTTCGAGGCGGGGGCGGGCGCGGGGCGGCGCGCGGTGTCGCTGATGCGGATCAGGATGCCGATCAGCGCCCAGTTGGCGATGACGGAGGAACCGCCGTAGGCCAGGAAGGGCATCGTCATACCGGTGAGCGGGATGAGGCCCATGACACCGCCGGCGACGACGAACACCTGGAGGGCGAAGGCGCCGGAGAGGCCGATGGCCAGCAGCTTGCCGAAGGGGTCGCGGGCGGCGAGGGCGGTGCGCACACCGCGCTCGACGATCAGGCCGTACAGCAGCAGCAGCGCCATGATGCCGGCCAGGCCGAGCTCCTCGCCGAAGGTGGCGAGGATGAAGTCGGAGTTGGCGGCGAACTTGATCAGCTCGGAGTGGCCCTGGCCCCAGCCGGTGCCGAGGGTGCCGCCGGAGCCGAACGCCCACAGGGCCTGCATGGCCTGCTCGGAGTGGCCGGCGACGCCGTCCTGGGAGAGCGTGTACTCCTTCATCGGGTCGAGCCAGGCCTGGACTCGCTGCTGGACGTGGCTCTCGAACTGGGCCACGCCGACCGCGCCGGCTGCGGACATCAGCATGCCGAAGACGATCCAGCTGGTCCGCTCGGTGGCGACGTACAGCATGATGACGAACATTCCGAAGAACAGCAGCGAGGTGCCGAGGTCCGTCTCGAAGACCAGGATCAGGATCGAGATGATCCAGACGACGATGATCGGGCCGAGGTCGCGGCCGCGCGGCAGGTACAGGCCGAGGACGCGGCGGCTGGCCAGGGCGAGCGCGTCGCGCTTCACCATCAGGTAGCCGGCGAAGAAGATCGCCAGCACGATCTTGGCGAACTCACCGGGCTGGATGGAGAAACCGGCCACCGAGATCCAGATCTTGGCGCCGTAGATGTTCTGCCCGAGGCCCGGCACGAGCGGCAGCAGCAGCAGGAAGATCGCGCCGACCATGGAGATGTAGGTGTAGCGCTGGAGGACGCGGTGGTCCTTGAGGAAGACCAGGACCACGACGAACAGGGCGATGCCCATCGCTGTGTACAGCAGCTGCCGTGGCGCGGCGGTACCGGCCTGTTCGATCCGCTGCAGCAGCTTGGACTGGTCGAGCCGCCAGATGGCGACGAGTCCGAGTCCGTTCAGCAGCGTGGCCACGGGCAGCAGCAGCGGGTCCGCGTACGGCGCGAACTTGCGCACGACGAGGTGCGCGACGCCGGCCAGCAGACCGAGGCCGAGGCCGTAGCTCAGGAGGCCGGACGGCACCTGCTCGTTGATGGCGAGGCCCACGTTGGCGTAGGCGAAGACCGGGATGGCGACGGCGAACACCAGCAGCGCGAGCTCGGTGTTGCGCCGGCTCGGTGTACCGATCGAGCCGATCGTGGACGTGTGGTGCGTCGGCGAGTTGGTAGTACTGCTCATCGTGTGACGGGGCCTCTCACGGCTTGCCTACTGCTCACCGCACCGCGAGACGACCTTCTGCTCTTCCTCCGAAAGGCTGGGGCCGGGGGTGGGAGTAGTGGTCGCGGGTGCGGACGGGGACGCGGTTGCCGAGGGGCTCGGCGATGCCTTGGACGTGACGGAGACGGGCGTGGTTCCCGTGGTGCCGCCGGCCTGGCCTTCGCCGGTCTTCGAACCGGTCTTGCTCGCCGTGGGGGTCCCGGCGTGCTTCTTGCATGCGGAGGCCTGGACGGCCAGCTCGTCGATCTTCTTCTGGGCGGTGGACAGGTTGCCCTCGGCGATCGTCGCCTCGACCAGCTTCTGCTGGTAGTCCGGGAGGTACTTGAGTTCGATCTCGGGGTGGTCCTTCTCCACCTTCGACAGCGACACCCATGCCAGGTCCTGGCTGATGCCCCGGTACAGCGCGACGTGCTCGTCCTTGGTGCCGACGTAGTACTGCGTCTGCGTCCAGCGCCAGCCGCCGTACAGGCCGCCGCCGATCACGGCGAGCGCGAGCACGCTGTAGAAGGATCTCTTCAGCCACCTACGGCCCTTGCGGGGTTTGACGAAGTCCTCGTCGGTGTAGTCGCCGAAGCCGTCGGTGGGGATGAAACCGGTGATGTCGCCGCCGGAGCCGGGCGGGCCGAACTCGCCGCCTCCGCCGCGTCCTTGCTGCCTGCGGCCGAGGCCGGAGGCGCGCCCTGCCGGGGTCTGCATGATGCCGTTGTCGTGCAGCTGGAGCTGGTTCTCGGCAACCGCGCCGACCACGACCGGGACGTCGGAGAGCTGCCCGGCGAGGGTGTCGCCGGTGTCCAGGTCGAGGACGTCGGCGACGATGACCGTGATGTTGTCGGGGCCGCCGCCGCGCAGGGCGAGCTGGATCAGCTCCTGCACGGTCTCCTGGGGGCCCTGGTAGCTGGCGAGGGTGTCCTCGAGCGTCTGGTGCGAGACGACGCCGGACAGTCCGTCGGAGCAGATCAGATAGCGGTCGCCGGCCCGGACCTCGCGGATCGACAGATCCGGCTCGACATGCTCACCGCTGCCCAGCGCCCGCATCAGCAGGGACCGTTGGGGGTGGGTGGTGGCCTCTTCCTCGGTGATGCGGCCCTCGTCGACGAGGCGTTGCACCCAGGTGTGGTCCTGCGTGATCTGGGTCAGCACGCCGTCCCGCAGCAGGTACGCGCGCGAGTCGCCGACGTGCACGAGCCCGAGGCGCTGGCCGGTCCACAGCAGGGCGGTCAGGGTGGTCCCCATGCCCTCGAGCTGGGGGTCCTCCTCGACCAGCGAGCGCAGCTGGTCGTTGGCACGCTGGACGGCGGTGCCGAGCGAGGTGAGGACGTCGGAGCCGGGGACGTCGTCGTCCAGGGCGACGATGGTGGAGATGGCCTCGGAGGAGGCGACCTCACCGGCGGCGGCGCCGCCCATGCCGTCGGCGATGGCGAGCAGGCGGGGACCGGCGTAACCGGAGTCCTCGTTGCCCTCCCGGATCATGCCCTTGTGCGATCCGGCGGCGAAACGCAGAGACAGACTCATGCGCACCTCGCCCGTCGGCCCCGGGTACAGCCGGTCGTGTCGAGCCACACTGCCCACCCTCCGGTCGGGAGCACGCCGGGGCCATGGGTGCCGGCCGCCGCCGCGTGCTCGCTCCGCTCGCACTCACTCATGATGTAGCACTACTTCCGCAGCTCGATGACGGTCTTGCCGATACGGATCGGCGCGCCCAGCGGGATCGGTGTGGGAGTCGTCAGCCGCGATCGGTCGAGGTACGTGCCGTTGGTGGAGCCCAGGTCCTCGACGATCCACTGGCCGTCGCGGTCCGGGTAGATCCTGGCATGACGGCTGGAGGCGTAGTCGTCGTCCAGCACGATCGTGCTGTCGTGCGCCCGGCCCAGAGTGATGGTCTGGCCCTGGAGCGCGACGGTCGTGCCGGTGAGGGTGCCCTCGGACACGACCAGCTTGGTAGGTGCGTTACGACGCGTGCGGCCGGCGGCGGCGGGCTGCTGGCGCTGCTGCGGGGGCGCCTGCTGGCGCTGTGCCTGCTGCGCCCGCCCTGCCTCCCGGCGCGACCCGCGCTGGGTGACACGCGTACCGAAGAGGTCGCTGCGGATGACCTGCACGGCCACGATGACGAACAGCCACAGTACGGCCAGAAAACCCAGCCGCATGACCGTGAGGGTCAGCTCTGACATTGCCCCCGCTTCACCCTTCGGCTTGCCGGTAAATGATGGTGGTGCTGCCCACGACGATCCGCGAGCCGTCGCGGAGCGTAGCGCGGGTGGTGTGCTGCCCGTCCACCACGATGCCGTTGGTGGAGCCGAGATCCTGGATAGTCGAGGGCGAACCGGTCCGGATCTCACAGTGCCGGCGGGAGACGCCGGGGTCGTCGATCCGTACGTCGGCCTCGGTGCTGCGGCCCATCACCAGTGTCCCGCGGGAGATCTGGTGGCGGGTGCCGTTGATCTCGATCCAGTGGCGGGCACGTGACCCGGGCTGCGGTGCCCCGGCCAGGCCGCCGGTCGCCGCACCGGGGCGCTGGGCGCTCGCGGCGGGCGGATAGCCGTAGCCGCCGGCGCGGGCGCCGGGCGGCGGAGCGGAAGGCATGGGCGGAGCGGCGGCGCCGGCTCCGGCCCCGGGGTAACCGGGCCCGCCGGATCCGCCGGGACGCTGTCGGCCGCCCGCGGGGGGCTGCTCAGGCGCCTGGCTGCTGGAGGAGGCGAGCGTACGGCTGCGCACCCGGTACAGGCCGGTGTCGAGGTCGTCCGCCTTCTCCAGGTTGACCTTGATCGGGCCCATGAAGGTGTAGCGCTGCTGCTTGGCGTAGTCGCGCACCATTCCGGCGAGCTCGTCGCCGAGCTGACCGGAGTAGGGGCTGAGCCGCTCGTAGTCCGGCGTGCTCAGTTCCACGATGAAGTCGTTGGGGACGACGGTCCGGTCCCGGTTCCAGATGGTCGCGTTGTTGTCGCACTCGCGCTGGAGCGCGCCGGCGATCTCCACGGGCTGGACCTCGGACTTGAACACTTTCGCGAAGGTGCCGTTGACCAGACCCTCGAGACGCTGCTCGAACTTCTTCAGGACTCCCATGGGGCACCTCCTCCGTAGTGGCTGCTGTCCCGTGCCGTGCTGCTTACCTGGTACTGCTTACTGATCGTATCCACGCGCCGGTGAATCGGCTGGTTCCCCCTGTCGGCCCCGTCGACGGTTGTCGACGCCCTCTTGCGCACCCGCTTCTGCCCAGGATCGTAGAGGTGGCCGAGGACCAGTGTCCCGCACCTGACTGTGGTCCTCGTCCGGCTCCTGGGGAGACGGCCGCCTTAGGTACGAGGTTGATACGTGAACCAGTCACCGCCGAGACGTACGGGGGCCGCCGACGGCCTCCCACCTGCTCCCTGCCCCCGCAGAAGGGATGTGAACGCACCCTGGCCCGCGTGCTAATGTTCTGCGTGTCGGAAGGCGCCAGGCCGAAAAGCCCACAAGCCCGAAGACACACCCAATGCGCGGGTGGCGGAATAGGCAGACGCGCTGGATTCAGGTTCCAGTGCCCGCAAGGGCGTGGGGGTTCAACTCCCCCCTCGCGCACAGCTGAAAGCCCCGCAGGTCTCAGACCTGCGGGGCTTTCGCGTATCCCGAAGGTGTGCCGTCCGGCCCGGACGTGTGTGTCCGGGCCATGGCTGCTCACCGTGTGTGAGGAACGTCTCAGGCCCGTGGGCGGTGGCGACCCGGGCGAGCCGCCGGTCGTCGGCGGGGCCTCATGAGGGTGTAGCGGGCTACACCGCGTTCACCCCGGGTGCGGCCTAGCGTTGGATGTATGGCGCAAACGATCCCGATGACGACGACGATCCGGCGGGCGGGACGAGCCACGGGCCGGCTGTTCGTCGCCGCGCTGATGGCTTTCGGCACCTGTCTCTTCGTCACCGTGCTGCTCATCGCCGCCATCGGCACGCTCGTGGTCGTCGGCGCGTGGATGCTGCCCGAGGCGGTGCTGCTGATCCGCCGGATCGCCGGGGCCAAGCGCCGTCAGGTCGCCGCCTGGACGGGCCGCGAGATCCCCGAGGCCTACGAGCCGCTCACCGGCACCCTGCGCGAGCGGCTGCGCACGGCCGTCCGCGACCCGGGCACCCTCGCCGACCTGCGCTGGATGGCCGCCCACTATGTCTACGGCTGGCTGGTGCTGCTCGCGCTGCCGCTGTGGCCGGTCGGTCTGGTCGTCGACGGGGTGTGGTGCGGGCTGCTGCGCCGGGACGCGGTCGTCCTGCCGTGGGTCGTCCGGCTCGCCGACGTCGAGGCGCGCTGGTCGGCGACCCTGCTCGAGCCGTCACCCAAGGCGCGCCTCGCCGCCCGGGTCCGGGCGCTGACCGAGACCCGCGCCGGCGCGATCGCCGCGCACGGTGCCGAGCTGCGTCGCATCGAGCGTGACCTGCACGACGGCGCCCAGGCCCGTCTGGTCGCCCTGTCCATGCGGATCGGGCTCGCCCAGCGGGCCTTCGACCGTGATCCGGACTCCGCGCGTAAGCTCATGGAAGACGCGCAGGACCAGGCCGAACAGGCGCTCACGGAACTGCGGCACGTCGTCCGCGGCATCCATCCGCCGATCCTCACCGACCGCGGCCTCACGGGAGCGGTGCGGGCCCTGGCCGCCGGCAGCGGGCTGGAGGTGACGGTGCGGGTGGAGGGACTCCTGGACAGCGGCGGTGGCAGTGGCGGTGGCGATGTTGACGGCGGTGGGGCGGCGGGCCCGAGCAGTGGGCCGGGTGGCGCTGCCGGTTCCCGTGGATACCGGGCGCCCGCCGCTGTGGAGGCGGCTGCCTACTTCGCGGTGGCGGAGGCGCTCACCAACGTCGTCAAGCACAGCGGGTCGCCGCGGGCGGTCGTCGAGCTGGTGCGGCTGCGGAACGGGCTGCGGGCGGTGGTGCGGGACGAGGGTCTCGGCGGCGCGGACGAGAGTGCGGGGTCCGGCTTGCTGGGGATCCGGCGCCGGGTCGCCGCGCTGGACGGCGTGGTGAACGTGGACAGTCCGGCCGGGGGGCCGACCACGATCGCTGTGGAGCTGCCCTGTGTGTGGTGAGACCGGCGTTACGTCGGGTGAGGTCGGTGCGCGGAGGGCGGTGCGCGGGGAGATGGGAGATGGGAGATGGGTGTGGGTGTTTTGGGCCGAGGGGCGTGTTTCACGTGAAACATTCCCGCTGTCGTGGAGCCGGTCTCGTGGAGCCGCCGTCGTGAAGCTGTCGCCTTCGGCGGGGGCGTGCGCCGGGTGGGCCGCCCCGCAGGGGTGGACGAGGGGTTTTCCCCAGGCGGGGTGTTGTCCACAGGGGCTGCCGTCGTCCCGTCGTCGGGCTGTACGGTCGGCACGAGTTGATGTTCGGCTCGTCGAGCCGACGGACGTACGTGTGCGGGGGAGGCGGTCATGGTGACCGAGGCCGGTGGCGCGGGGACAGAGACGGGTGGGGCACACAGGCTTCCCCGAGTGCGGGGCTTCGCCGAGTGGCCCACCGGGCGCCCCGCCACGGGACCGGAAGCCGGTGCGGTCCCCGGGTCGCCCCGGCCGGGCTCTCCCAAGGAGGCGGGCAAGGCTCTGCGTGGCCGGGTGCCTCGGTCGGCGCACGCCGCGTTCGACCTGGATCCCTCCCGGCCGGACGCGGTGGCGGCGGTCGAGGAGTCCAGCCGGGGCCGCATCCCGGAGCTGGCACCGATCCGGGTCGGCCGGATGGCGGCGACGCCGTTCGCGTTCCTCCGGGGCTCGGCCGGACTCATGGCGTACGACCTGGCCCGGACGGCCATGACCGGGATCCGTGCCCAGATCTGCGGTGACGCCCATGCCGCGAACTTCGGTCTGTACGGCGACGCGCGGGGCGGCCTGGTCATCGACCTGAACGACTTCGACGAGACCGTCGACGGCCCCTGGGAGTGGGACCTCAAGCGTCTGGCCGCCTCTCTGGTGCTCGCGGGCCGCGAGGCCGGCGCGGACGAGGACACCTGCCGCCGGGCGGCGCACGGCGCGGCCGGCTCCTACCGCCGCACCATGCGGCTCCTGGCGAAGCTCCCCGTGCTGGACGCGTGGAACGCCATCGCCGACGAGGAACTGGTCTCCCACACCGACGCGCACGACCTGCTGGGCACCCTGGAGCGGGTCTCGGAGAAGGCGCGGGCCAACACCAGTGGGCGGTTCGCGGCGAAGTCGACCGAGCCGACGGAGGACGGCGGCCGCCGCTTCGTCGACGCGGCGCCGGTGCTGCGCCGCGTCCCGGACGCGGAGGCCCACGCGGTGGCCGCGTCCCTGGAGCACTACCTGACCACCGTGTCCGAGGACCGCCACCCGCTGCTGGCCCGCCACGCGGTCCACGACGTCGCCTTCCGGATCGTCGGCACGGGCAGCGTGGGGACGAGGTCGTATGTGGTGCTGCTGCTCGACCACCGGGGAGAGCCGCTGATCCTCCAGGTGAAGGAGGCCCGCGCCTCCGCCCTGGTCCCGCATCTGCTGGCCGCCGGCTTCGAGGTGCCGGAGGTGGAGCACGAGGGACGCCGGGTGGTCATCGGCCAGAAGCGCATGCAGGTGGTCAGCGACATACTGCTGGGCTGGACGACGGTCGACGGACTCCCCTTCCAGGTACGGCAGTTCCGCAACCGCAAGGGCAGCGTCGACCCGGCCGCGCTCGCCGCCGACCAGGTCGACGACTACGGCCGGATGACCGGCGCGCTCCTCGCCCGCGCCCACTCCCACAGCGCCGACCCCCGCCTCATCGCCGGCTACTGCGGCAAGAACGAGGAAGTCGACGAGGCGATCGCCACCTTCGCCGTCGCCTACGCCGACCGCACCGAGGCGGATCACTCGGACCTGGTGGCGGCGGTACGGGCGGGGCGGATCCCGGCGGAGACGGGCGTGTGAGAGGCGGCCGGGCGGAATCGGAGCAGGGGGAGCCCCGGCAGGCGGAGACCGGGCAGGGCGACCCCTGCGGGATCGTCGGCCGGGTGGGTTCGGGGGAGCGTTGGCCTAGGCTGGTCGGGTGACGACCCCCGAAGCTGAGCAGCCCCGGCCCGAGGCACGGCTGGAGCAGGCCGTGCGGGCCGCCGAGCAGGCGTTGATCGAGTTCGAGATCGCGGTGGAGACCTTCCGCGTCGAGGTCGAGAACTTCTCGCGGCTCCACCATCAGAAACTCGGCCCGATGTACGCCCGCCTCGACGAACTGGACGCCCAGATCGCCGAGGCCAAGGCCGCCCGCACCGGTGATCCCGAGGACGAGCGCAAGGCCGCCGAGGCGCGGGCCAGGGTGATGCCGATGCCCGGGGTCGAGGAACTGTTCCACGGCTGGATGGACGGCGAAGGTCTCTTCCCCGAGGCCGAGGCGATGCTCACGGACCAGTCGGTCCGGCCCCCGCAGCGGGTGCGGCCCAGCGAGGAGGCCCGCAAGCTGTACCGCGAGCTGGCCCGCAAGGCGCACCCGGACCTGGCCCAGGAGGACGACGAGCGGGCCCGGCGCGAGGAGTTCATCACCCGCGTCAACGCGGCCTACGCCCGTGGCGAGGAAGCCCTGCTGCGCGAGCTGGCCGAGGAGTGGGCGGCCGGTCCGGCACCCGCGGAGCGGAGCCCGAGCCCCAGCGAGGAGCTCTACGCCCGTCTCGAGTGGCTCGCCCAGCGCAAGGAGATGCTCGCGCTGGTGGCCCGGGAACTGGAGGACAGCGCGATCGGCTCGATGCTCCGCATGGCGCCGGAGGATCCCGACCGGCTCCTGGACGAGATCGCCGACAAGCTCCTCGCGGACGTCGCCGCCCGTGAGGCGGAGCTGGCCGAGCTGGTGGGCTAGCGGACCGGTCGTGTCGTATGCCCGGTCGGGTAGCGTCGGGCGCATGAGTTTCGGAGCTGGTGTGCCCACGGTCGAGGTCGGCGACCTCAAGGACGACGACTTCCTGCTGGACGTCCGCGAGGACGACGAGTGGCAGGCGGGTCATGCCGAAGGGGCGCTGCACATCCCCATCAGCGAGTTCGTCGCCCGCTACGGTGAGCTCACCGAGGCGGCTCCGCAGGACGGTCGGGTCCATGTGATCTGCCGCTCCGGCGGCCGCTCGGCCCAGGTCACCATGTACCTCGTCCAGCAGGGCATCGACGCCGTGAACGTCGACGGCGGCATGCAGATCTGGGCCGCCGTGGGCCGCCCGGTCGTCACGGACGAGGGCAATCCGGGCTCCGTCCTGTAGGCGCCCGGAACGGCAGGTCGTCGGAACGACGGATCGTGCGACCGGCAGGTCGGGGGACTGGTGGGTCGGGGGACCTGCGGGTTCTTGGACCGGCGGTCGCCTCGTCGGGCCGGCGGGTTCGTGTTGCCGGGTCGGCCGGTGCGTCCTGCCGGGGTGGGCGTCAGCCGAGGGGGTGGGCGGCCAGTAGGTCGCCCAGGGCTTCCTCGTGTGCCGCGGCCGGGCCGAGCGACAGTTCCAGGTGCTTGGCCCAGGCGTGGTAGCGGTGCAGCGGGTAGTCGACGTCGGCGCCGAAGCCCCCGTGCAGATGCTGTGCGGTCTGCACGACCCGCCGTACGCCTTCCGAGGCCCAGATCTTGGCCACGGCGACGTCCCCCGAGGCCGGCAGCGCGCCAGGCGCCCCGGAGGCGATCCGCCACGCGGCCTGCCACAGCGTGACCTCCATCGCGCGCAGGTCGATGTAGCGGTCGGCGGCCTGCACGGCGACAGCCTGGAACGTCGCGATGGGGTGTCCGAACTGCTCCCGCTTGCCGGCGTAGTCGCCGGTCATCGCCAGGACGCGCTCGCCCAGACCGAGCGCCTGCGCGCAGGTCCCCGTGGTCAGCAGGGCGCGCAGCCACTCCCAGGCGCCGTCGGCGGTGATGACGTCCCGGTCGGCGATCCTCGCCGATTCGAGACGCAGTTCGCCGAGCCGCTCGCCGGTGGTGGAGATCTGCTCGGCGAGCACGACTCCTTCGTGCCCACGGGCGACTACGGCGAGGACGCTCCGGTCGTCCCCGGTGCGCGCCGGTACGACGACGAAGTCGGCGTCGTACGCCCACGGCACCACCGTCTGCACCCCGTCCAGCACCCACTCCCCGCCGCCCGGCTCCCCCGCGCCGCTCGCACCGTGTTCGTCACCCGCGCCGGTCGCGCCTGCCGTGTCGTTCTGCCGTGCGGTCACGGCGAGTTCGGCCGGATCGTGGCCGGTGCGGCCGTTCGCGGCGACGGTGAGGACGATCTCGCCCCGGCCTGCCCGGGTGAGCAGGGACGACTTCAACTCCGGTCCGCCGTAGGCCTGGAGGGCGGCTGTGGCCGCGCTGCTCTCCAGCAGCGGTACCCGTGCCAGCACCTTCGACGCCTCGCGCAGCACCAGACAGAGCGCGATCGCGTCGAGGCCGGCCCCGCCGAACTCCTCGTCCAGCAGCAGACTCAGCAGGTCCGCCGAGGCGAGCCTGGCCCACAGCTCGCGGTCGAAGTCGTCGGCCACGGGTCCCTGGGTGAGCGCGGGGCTCGGCACCGTGTCGGGGACGACCCCGGCGAACACCCCCCGCGCCGCCTCCGCCGCTGCCTGCTGCTCCTCGGTGAAGGTGAAGTCCACGGCCTGTCCTCCCGACGGGTCAGCTGATCTGACGGAGCGTCAAGATAGAACAGGTTCTAGAAGAAGGGAACGGTCGGTCCGAGGGGAACCGTCGGTCACCCCCTTGTCGCCCCTCCTCGCGCGCGCCTCACCGGTCGAAGTCCACCTCCACGGCCTCCGTCAGCGGATGCGACTGGCAGGCCAGCACATATCCGGAGTCGGTCTCCTCCGGTTCCAGCGCGAAGTTGCGGTCCATGCGCACCTCGCCGGAGACCAGGAAGGCCCGGCAGGTCCCGCACACCCCGCCCTTGCAGGCGTAGGGAGCGTCCGGCCGGTTGCGCAGCACCGTCTCCAGGACCGATTCCCCGTCCCGCACGGGCCAGCTGCCGCCCCGGCCGTCGAGCCGGGCGGTCACGGTGCTGTGGGCGGGAGCCGCCACGCGCGTCGGGGGCGTCGTGACCTCCACGTGGAAGATCTCCTCGTGGATCCGGGACCGCGCGACCCCGATCTCCCGCAGCGCCTGCTCCGCGCCCTGGACGAGGCCGAACGGCCCGCACAGGAACCACCCCGCCACCTCCGCCACCGGCAGCAGCGACGGCAGCAGCCCGGTCAGCCGCTCCCGGTCCAGCCGCCCGGACGGCAGCCCGGCCTGCTGCTCCTCCCGGGAGAGCACGGTGACCAGCTGGAACCGCTCGGGGTACCTGTCCTTGAGGTCGGCTACCTCCTCCAGGAACATCGTCGAGGCAGCCGTCCGGTCGCTGCGGATGAGGCAGAAGCGGGCCGCGGGCTCGCGGGCCAGCAGCGTCGAGACGATCGACAGCACCGGCGTGATCCCGCTGCCGCCGACGATCGCCGCGTACCGGCCGGGCGCGGGGGTGAGGGTGAACCGGCCGGCCGGCGTCATCACGTCCAGCTCGTCGCCGACGGCGATCTCCTTCAGCGCGTACGTCGAGAAGGCCCCGCCCTCGACCAGCCGCACGCCCACCCGCAGCGTGCCGGGCCCCGCACCGTCGGGACCGGGCGCGGGCGAGCAGATCGAGTACGTCCGCCTGACCTCGGTCCCGTCGACCACGCGGCGCAGGGCGAGATGCTGGCCGGGCGCGTGCCGGTACTCCTCGCGCAGCGCGTCGGGGACCGTGAGGGTGAGGGTGACGGAGTCGTCGGTGAGGTGGTCCACCGCGGCCACCTGGAGCGGGTGGAAGCGGGCCATCACAACTCCTTGAAGTGGTCGAAGGGTTCACGGCAGGCGAGGCAGCGTCGCAGCGCCTTGCAGGCGGTGGAGGAGAAGCGGCTGAGCAGCTCGGTGTCGGCGGAGCCGCAGTGCGGGCAGAGGATCGGCTCCAGGGCCGCGCCCATGTCCGCGTCCCGGGTCCGGGTGGGGCCCAGGCTGACGCCGACCGGTTCGGCCGCCTTGCGCACGCGTGGCGGTGCGATGCCGAACTCCCGGAGTTTGCGTCGCCCTTCGGCGGAGATGTCGTCGGTCGACCAGGCGGGGGACAGTACCGTGCGCACGGTGACCTCGCGGACCCCGTGTGCGTGCAGCGCCCGTTCGATGTCCAGGGACATCGCCTCCACCGCCGGACAGCCGGTGTAGGTGGGGGTCAGCTCGACGTCGACGGTGTCCGCGTCGCGTACGTGCACCGCGCGCAGCACGCCGAGTTCCCGGAGGGTGACCACGGGCAGTTCGGGGTCGAGCACCGAGCCGGCGACCTCGAGGAGTTCCGCCTCCAGCGGGGTGAGCGTCACCATGACGCACCCGGGTGACTGCGGTGCAGGTGCTGCATCTCGGCGAGCATCCGGCCGAAGGACTCGGTGTGCAGGCCCTCGCGGCCCGCGCCGGCGCGCCAGGCTCCGGTGCGCGATCCCTCGGGCACGGCCAGGCCGGCCCGCTCCAGCACGCTGCGCACCGACTCCAGCCAGGCCGAGTCCAGCTCCGACCGGTCGAGGTCGAGGCCGTCCAGGGGGGCGAACATCTCCCCGGTGAACCGCCACAGTGCCGTGCAGGCCCGCTGCATCCGCTCGTGGCTCTCCTCGGTGCCGTCGCCGAGCCGCAGCGTCCACTGTTCGGCGTGGTCGCGGTGGTAGGCGACCTCCTTGACGGCCTTCGCCGCCAGTCCCGCGAACGGGCCCTCCACGGCTGCCAGCCGTGCGTACAGCAGATGCTGGTAGGTGGAGAAGTACAGCTGGCGGGCGATGGTGTGGGCGAAGTCGCCGCCTGGCTGCTCGACCAACTGGAGGTTGCGGAAGGCGCGTTCCTCGCGCAGGTACGCCAACTCGTCCTCGTCGCCTGCCATCGACAGCAGGATCCGGGCCTGGCCCAGCAGGTCGAGGGCGATGTTGCCGAGGGCGACCTCCTCCTCGAGCACGGGCGCGTGGCCCATCCACTCCCCCAGGCGGTGGGAGAGCACCAGGGCGTCGTCGCCGAGGGCGAGGGCGGCGGTGTGGGTGTGCGTCGTCGTGGTCACAGGTGCTTCACCCCTTCCGGGATCTCGTAGAACGTCGGGTGCCGGTAGGGCTTGTCGGCGGCCGGTTCGAAGAAGGGGTCCTTCTCGTCCGGCGAGGAGGCCGTGATCGAGGAGGACGGCACGACCCAGATCGAGACGCCCTCACCGCGCCGGGTGTACAGGTCGCGCGCGTTGCGCAGGGCGAACTCGGCGTCCGGCGCGTGCAGGCTGCCGGCGTGGGTGTGGGAGAGGCCGCGCCGGGAGCGCACGAAGACCTCCCACAGGGGCCAGTCGGTGTTCGTCATGCCTGCTCCACTTCCGTCCCAGAGCTGTGCTTGGCCGCGTAGGCGGCGGCCGCATCCCGT
This sequence comes from Streptomyces sp. NBC_01334, assembly GCF_035983595.1. NCBI lineage: Bacteria > Bacillati > Actinomycetota > Actinomycetes > Kitasatosporales > Streptomycetaceae > Streptomyces > Streptomyces sp. NBC_01334. The sequence goes on from NZ_CP130718.1 coordinate 5,045,142, forward strand.
ACCCACGCGCCCTCTTCGTGTGCGCGCCTGCGTTGTGTTATCCGCTGCTCGTTGCAGGGGCCGTTGCCCTTGAGGACCTCCTTGAACTCGGTCCAGTCGATGGCTCCGAAGTCGTGGTGCCCCCGCTCCTCGTTCCACTTCAGGTCCGGGTCGGGCAGCGTGAGGCCGAGCGAGGCCGCCTGGGGGACGCAGATGTCGACGAAGCGCCGGCGCAGTTCGTCGTTCGAGTGGCGCTTGATCTTCCAGGCCATCGACTGCGCGGAGTGCGCGGACTCGTCGTCGGGCGGGCCGAACATCATCAGTGACGGCCACCACCAGCGGTCCACCGCGTCCTGCGCCATGGCGTGCTGCTCCGGGGTGCCCCGGCTGAGGGCCAGCAGCAGCTCGTACCCCTGGCGCTGGTGGAAGGACTCCTCCTTGCAGACGCGGACCATCGCGCGGGCGTACGGGCCGTAGGAGCAGCGGCACAGGGGCACCTGGTTGGTGATCGCGGCGCCGTCCACCAGCCAGCCGATCGCGCCGACGTCGGCCCAGGTCAGCGTGGGGTAGTTGAAGATCGAGGAGTACTTCTGGCGGCCGGAGTGGAGCTTGTCGAGCAGTTCCTCACGGCTGGCGCCGAGGGTTTCGGCGGCGCTGTACAGATAGAGCCCGTGGCCCGCCTCGTCCTGGACCTTCGCCATGAGGATGGCCTTGCGGCGCAGGGAGGGCGCGCGGGTGATCCAGTTGGCCTCCGGCTGCATGCCGATGATCTCGGAGTGGGCATGCTGGGCGATCTGGCGCACCAGCGTCGCGCGGTAGGCGTCGGGCATCCAGTCGCGTGGCTCGATGCGTTCGTCGGCGGCCACGGTGGCGTCGAAGGCGCGCGTGTACGCCTCGTCGGCGCCGGCTCCGCCGTCCTGCCCGGTGTGCGGCTGTGTGCGGGCCGTCTGGTGCGCGGCTGCTGTCGCCATGCGGTCCCCCTTGACCTCGGGCCTCGGCTCGGCGCCTTGGCCTCGGCTCTGCCGAGCCTTCTCCCGACCGATCGTTCGGTCCGTGCGATTCCATGGTGGGACGGCCGTCGTAAGGTGTCAACCGCTGTGGATAACCTGCGGGCCTCCCCTGTGGACAACCTGCCCCGGGCCTTCCCGGCCCGGGTGTCGCGGGGAGGGGGCTGCGCCGAACGGGTGAGGCTGAGTACCGTTCGCGATTGCGCGACGCAGCGCGAAGACGACCGGTATCGGGGAACGGGGCGGAATGGACGTGCACGACGGAGGGACCGGCTCTCCACAGGGGCCGAACACGTCGAGGGAGGCGGAGGCGGAGACGCCACCCGCCCGGGACACCGTTCCCCGCCCCCGAGCCGAACTCCCGAGCCCCGAACCTGTCTCCCGGGCCGAAGAAGCGGACTCCGAGCCCGTCTCCCGGGCCGAGCACGCTGACTCCGAGCCTGCTCAGCGGGCCGAGCACGCTGACTCCGAGCCTGCTCAGCGGGCCGAGCACGCTGACTCGGACGGTGCTTTCCAGGCTGAGCCCGCCAAGCCCGTCGGTGATCCCGTGGGTAGTCCCGCCAGTGACTCCGGCAGTGACCCCGCCGGTGGCCCCGCTGGTGGCCCCGTCAGCGAGACCGTCGGTGACCCTGTCAGTGACCCGGTCATCGACCCCGCCGCCGGTCTCGTGAGTGGGCCTCGGCGGCCGGAGCCCCGCACCGGTGTGGCCGCCCTCTCCCCCCGCTATCAGGTCGGCGCCGCGCTGGCGCTGGCCGTCGTCGCGGTGACCGTCTGCGTGCATGTCGGGATGGTGTTCCTGCACGTCGCCCCGTCGAACACCGTCACCAAGGCGCACGGCAAGGCGATCGACGACTGGATCTACCCGGAGTTCGAGCAGAACTGGAAGCTCTTCGCGCCGAACCCGCTTCAGCAGAACATAGCCGTCCAGGTCCGCGCCCAGGTCCGTACCGTGGACGGCGGCTCGCGGACCACCGGCTGGTACGACCTGTCGGCGCAGGACGGCCGGGCCATCGACGGAAATCTGCTGCCGAGCCACACCCAGCAGAACGAGCTGCGCCGTGCCTGGGACTTCTTCACCGCCACGCACGACAACGGCAACCGCCCCGTCGGCCTGCGCGGCGCCCTCTCCGAGACCTACCTGCGCCACATCGTGGTGCGGCGTCTAGAGCGCGGCGACGTGGCCGGTGACGGCGGTGTCGTCGAGCGGATCCAGGTCCGTTCGCAGACCACCAACGTGACCCCGCCGAAGTGGAGCACCGAGAAGGTGTCGATGAGCCCGGTGTACCGCGAGCTGTCCTGGTGGTCGGTGCCGGACGGCGAGACCGAGGGAGGCGCGAGGTGAACCGGTTCTCCATGACGGTGTCCGCCGCCATCGCGCGTGTCACCGAGTCGGCGCTCGCGCCGTACCAGAGCGCCGTGGTCCGGATCGGCTTCAGCGTCACCTGGCTGCTGTTCCTGCTGCGCGAGTTCCCCCACCGGCATGAGCTCTACGGCCCCGACGGTCCCTGGGACTGGGAGCTGGCCCGGCAGCTGATCGACACCAACGGCGCGTTCACGGCGCTGATGTGGTCGGACGGGCGGGGCTGGTTCGAGGCGGTGTACCTGCTCGCGCTGCTCTCCGCCGCGCTGCTGCTCCTCGGCTGGCGCACCCGCGCGATGTCGGTGCTGTTCATGGTCGGCGTGCTGTCGCTCCAGAACCGCAGCGTCTTCATGGGCGACGGCGGGGACAACGTCCTGCACCTGATGTCGATCTATCTCGTGTTCATACGGTGCGGCCGGGTGTGGTCGCTGGACGCGCGGCGGGAACGGCGCGCGCAGGAGGCACGCGCGCGGGGTGAGCGGGTCACGGACCGGGTGGGTCCCGGCCTGTGGGCCGTGGCCGGGTTCGTCCTGGTCACGGTGACCGTGGCGGGCCGTTTCCACAGCGACTGGATCATTCCGGCGCTTCTGTGGGCGGCGTGGGCCGTACAGGGCCTGTGGTGGGCCGTCGGCCGCCGCACGAAGTCGGCGGAGCCCCGGATCCTGCTCGACGTGATCGGCAACATCCTGCACAACGGCGCCCTGGTCGTGATCATGGCCGAGGCCTGTCTGATCTACGCGACGGCCGGCTGGTACAAGATCCAGGGCTCGCGCTGGCAGGACGGCACCGCCGCGTACTACCCCCTGCACCTGGACTACTTCTCGCCCTGGCCCGCGCTCGCCGATCTGCTGGCAGGCAGCGGCACGATGGTCCTGCTGGCCACCTATGGGACCGTCATCGTGCAGGTCGCCTTCCCGTTCACGCTCGCCAACCGGCGGCTGAAGAACGTCCTGCTGGCCCTGATGATGACGGAGCACGCGGTGATCGCCGTGGTGCTCGGACTGCCGTTCTTCTCGCTGGCGATGATCGCGACGGACGCCGTCTTCCTGCCGACGACCTTCCTGCACCGGGTGGGCGGATGGGCGTCACGCGCGCGTGGACGGCTGTTCTCCGGCGTCGGTCGTACGCCGGCACCGGAGTCACCGGGGCCGCGGGCCCAGGAGAACCCCGAGCACGCGCGCGTAGGGTTCACGGCATGACCGACCCCGTGACCGCCGGCTCCGATCCGCTCGGCCGGTGGCGGCGGTTCGCCGACGCCTCCGTCCTGCTCGACGGCTTCCACGCCCTCAAGCACGCCGTGCGCTTCGGAGCCGAGGTCCCGGTGGCGGTCACCGCCGACCGGCGGGCGACGCTCGCCCTCGCCGACGAACTCGCCCCGGACGTGCGCGACGCGCTGGACGCGCTGCTGACGGAGGTTTCCGAGGCGACGTACACCTCCCTGGTGCCGCGCCCGCATCCCACCGCGGTGGCCGCCCTGGCCGTACGGCCCTCCCGCGAGGTCAACCTGGAGCGGCTGGGGCACGCGCCCCGCGCCACTCCCGTCGTGGTCCTGGACAACCCGCGCAACCTCGGCAACGCGGGCGCGGTGATCCGGCTGGCCGCCGGTTTCGGGGCCACCGGGGTGGTCACCACCGGCACGCTCGACCCCTGGCACCCGACCGTCGTGCGCGGCGGGGCGGGGCTGCACTTCGCGACCGCCGTGGAGCGGCTGACCGTCGGCGAGCTGCCGGCCGGCCCGGTGTTCGCCCTCGACCCGGAGGGTGACGACCTCCGGGGCGTCAAGCTGCCGGACGACGCCCTCCTGGCCTTCGGCTCGGAGCGCAGCGGGCTCTCCACCGAGCTGCGCGCGCGTGCCGACCACCTTCTCGCCCTGCCGATGCGCCCCCAGGTCTCCAGCTACAACCTCGCGACCAGTGTGGCCATGACGCTGTACCACTGGAGCGCCACCGGGGGCGCACCGCACGTCTCCTAGACGCCTAGGCGTCCCTGCGGACCTCCACCACCCGGAAGCGGTTGGCGACGAACGCGCCGTCGGTCAGGGCCGCGTTGGCCGCCGGGTTGCCGCCCGAGCCGTGGAAGTCGGAGAACGCGGCCGTCTGGTTGACGTAGACCCCGCCGGTGAGGTTGAGGGACAGCTGGGCGGCCTCCTCCAGGCAGACCTCCTCGATCGCCTGCTCGACCTCCGCGTCGGTGGTGTACGCGCCGACCGTCATCGCGCCCTTCTCGCGCACCGTGCGCCGCAGCAGGGCGACCGCGTCGGCCGTGGAGTCGACGGCGACGGCGAAGGAGACCGGGCCGAAGCACTCGCCCATGTAGGCGGCCTCGTCGTCCGTCCCCTCCCAGTACTTCCGCGCCCCGTCGAGCTTGACGAGCACCGGGGTGCGCACGATCGCGTCCGGGAACTCCGGGTTGCTCACCTCACGCGAGGCGAGGGCGACTTCGCCGAGGCCCGCGGCGGCCTCCAACCGGGCCTTGACGTCCGGGTTGACGATCGCGCCGAGCAGCGCGTTCGCGCGCGCGTCGTCGCCGAGGAGGCCGTCGACCGAGCGGGCGAGGTCGGCGACGACCTCGTCGAAGGTCTTCGCGCCCTCGTCGGTGCGGATGCCGTCGCGGGGGATCAGCAGGTTCTGCGGGGTCGTGCACATCTGGCCGCTGTACAGGGAGAGCGAGAACGCCAGGTTGGCGAGCATGCCCTTGTAGTTCGCCGTGGACTCCACGATGACCGTGTTGACGCCGGCCTTCTCGGTGTAGACCTGCGCCTGGCGGGCGTTGGCCTCCAGCCAGTCGCCGAAGGCGGTCGAGCCGGTGTAGTCGACGATCCTGATCTCGGGGCGGGTGGCCAGGGTCTTGGCGATGCCCTCGCCGGGGCGCTCGGCGGCCAGCGCGACCAGGTTCGGGTCGAAGCCGGCCTCGGCGAGCACCTCGCGGGCGACGCCCACGGTCAGCGCGAGCGGCAGCACCGCGCGCGGGTGGGGCTTGACCAGGACCGCGTTGCCGGTGGCCAGGGAGGCGAACAGGCCCGGGTAGCCGTTCCACGTCGGGAAGGTGTTGCAGCCGATGAGCAGGGCGATCCCGCGCGGCACCGGGGTGAAGCGCTTGGTCAGCGCGAGCGGGTCGCGCTTGCCCTGGGGCTTGCTCCACTCCGCCGTGCCGGGCGTGCGGACCTGCTCCGCGTACGCGTACGCCACCGCTTCCAGGCCGCGGTCCTGCGCGTGCGGGCCGCCCGCCTGGAACGCCATCATGAAGGCCTGGCCGGAGGTGTGCATGACCGCGTGCGCGAACTCGTGCGTCCGGTCGCTGATCCGCTTGAGGATCTCCAGACAGACCACCGCGCGCACTTCGGCTCCCGCGTCCCGCCAGGCGCCCTGTCCGGCCCGCATGGCGGGCAGCAGCGTGTCCACGTCCGCGTGCGGGTACGTCACGCCCAGTTCGACGCCGTACGGGGAGACCTCGCCGCCCACCCAGTCGTCGGTGCCGGGCTGGCCGAGGTCGAGGCGGGAGTGCAGAACGGCGTCGAACGCGGCCTTGCCGGCCGCGGCGTCCAGGCTCCCGTTCTCCCCGTAGGCCTTGGGGTGTTCCGGGTGCGGGGACCAGTACGCGCGGGTGCGGATCGCTTCCAGGGCCTGGTCGAGGGTGGGCCGGTGCTGGGCGATCAGAGCGTGCGCGGTCGGTTCGGCGGCGGCCATGCGGGACCAACTCCTCGTCTTGAGAACTCTCCGTCGAGCTCATGACCTGGCGGAAACCTGGGCAGGAACAGCCAGTCAGGGTTAGAGTAACCGAACGATCGGTCGGGACAAGGGGGCCTGCCGCATCTGTGGAAAACCCCGTGCGGGAGGATCGCGCACATGACAGCACTCGACCTCAGCAGCCCCGTGGCCGTCGTCGGCACCGGCACCATGGGCCAGGGCATCGCCCAGGTCGCGCTCGTCGCCGGTCACCCCGTGTGGCTGTACGACGCCGTGCCCGGCCGCGCCCGCGAGGCGGCCGCCGCGATCGGCGCCCGCCTGGACCGGCTCGTCGAGAAGGACCGCCTCGCCGCCGGTGACCGGGACGAGGCACGTGCCCGCCTGCGGCCCGCGGAGAGCCTCACCGACCTCGCCGACTGCTCTCTGGTCGTCGAGGCCGTCGTGGAGCTCCTGGAGGCCAAGCAGGAGCTGTTCCGGCAGCTGGAGGACGTCGTCGGCGAGGACTGTCTGCTCGCCACCAACACCTCGTCCCTGTCGGTGACCGCCGTCGGGGGCGCCCTGCGCAACCCGGGCCGCCTGGTGGGCCTGCACTTCTTCAACCCCGCGCCGCTGCTGCCGCTGGTCGAGGTCGTCTCCGGGTACGCCACCGACGTCACGTCGGCCACCCGCGCGTACGAGACCGCCCGCTCCTGGGGCAAGACGCCGGTCGCCTGCGCCGACACCCCGGGCTTCATCGTCAACCGCATCGCGCGGCCCTTCTACGCCGAGGCGTTCGCCGTCTACGAGGCGCAGGGCGCCGACCCGGCCACCATCGACGCGGTCCTGCGCGAGTCGGGCGGGTTCAAGATGGGCGCCTTCGAGCTGACCGACCTGATCGGACAGGACGTCAACGAGTCGGTCACGCACTCCGTGTGGCGGTCCTTCTTCCAGGACGTGCGCTTCACGCCCTCGCTCGCCCAGCGGCGCCTGGTCGAGTCGGGCCGCCTCGGCCGCAAGACCGGCCAGGGCTGGTACGACTACTCCACCGGGACCGGGGCCGCCGGCTCGGCCGAACCGCACACCGCGGAAAAGGCCCAGCCGCCCGCGTACGTCGTCGCCGAGGGCAATCTGGGCCCCGCCTCCGAACTGCTCGCGCTGATCCGCGAGGCGGGCATCCAGGTCCGCGAGGAGGAGGAGGATCACGGCACCCGCCTGGTGCTGCCCGGCGACGGCCAGCTCGCCCTCGCCGACGGCCAGACGTCCGTGGAGTTCCGGGACGTCGTCTACTTCGACCTCGCCCTGGACTACCGCAAGGCCACCCGCATCGCCCTGTCCGCCTCCCAGGACACCTCCACACAGACGATGTCCGAGGCGATCGGCCTGTTCCAGGCGCTCGGCAAGGACGTCAGCGTCATCGGCGACGTCCCGGGCATGATCGTCGCCCGTACGGTCGCGCGGATCGTCGACCTCGCGCACGACGCCGTGGCCAAGGGCGTGGCCACCGAGGAGGACATCGACACCGCGATGCGCCTGGGCGTCAACTACCCCCTCGGCCCCTTCGAGTGGAGCCGCAGGCTGGGCCGCACCTGGGCCTGCTCCCTCCTGGACGACCTGCACGAGCGTGACCCCTCCGGCCGCTACGCGCCGTCCCTCGCGCTGTACCGCCACTCCTATGCCACCGAGAAGCGGGAGGGCGCCTCGTGACCACCGCCAAGCGCGACACGTACACCCCGGAGACCCTGCTCTCCGTCGCCGTCCAGGTCTTCATCGAGCGCGGCTACGACGGCACCTCCATGGAGCACCTCTCCAAGGCGGCCGGCATCTCCAAGTCGTCGATCTACCACCATGTCGCCGGCAAGGAGGAACTGCTGCGGCGGGCCGTCAGCCGGGCCCTGGACGGCCTCTTCGGGATCCTCGAGGAGGAGCACGCGCGCGTGGGGCACGCCTCGGAGCGCCTCGAGTACGTCGTGCGGCGCATGGTCGAGGTGCTCATCGGCGAACTGCCGTACGTGACACTGCTGCTGCGCGTGCGCGGCAACACCGACACCGAGCGGTGGGCCCTGGAGCGGCGCCGCGACTTCGACCACCGGGTCGCCGAGCTGCTGAAGGCGGCCGCCGCCGACGGGGACATACGCGGCGACATGGAGGTACGGCTCGCCACCCGGCTGGTCTTCGGGATGATCAACTCGATCGTCGAGTGGTACCGGCCGGGCGGCCGGGGGATGGTCGAGAGCGAGGTCGGTGACGCGGTGGTGCGACTGGTCTTCGAGGGGCTGCGCACGGCCCCGTAGGACTCACCCCTGGGGCTCCAGGTCCTCCTCCTCGAACACCAGCAGCGTGCGCGTGCTGAGCACCTCGGGGATCAACTGGAGCCGGGTGAGCACCACCTCGCGCAGCGCTCTGTTGTCGGGCGTGTGCACCAGGAGCAGGACGTCGAAATCGCCCCCCACGAGGGCGATGTGGGAGGCGCCGGGCAGCAGCCGCAGCTGCTCGCGCACCGTCCGCCAGGAGTTCTGCACGATCTTCAGCGTGATGTAGGCGCTCGTGCCCTGCCCGGCGCGCTCGTGGTCGACACGGGCGCCGAAGCCGCGGATGACGCCGTCCTCGATGAGCCGGTTGATCCGCGCGTAGGCGTTGGCACGCGAGACGTGGACCCGCTCGGCGACCGACCGTATCGAGGCGCGGCCGTCCGCCTGGAGTATCTGAAGGATGTCCTGATCTATGGCGTCCAGCGGACGCGGCGGCGGCAGCGGGGCGCCACCCGGTGACGGGACACTGCTCGGCGACAGGACACCGGTCGGCGGCGGAGGGTTGCCCGGAGCCGGCGCGGTGCCGTTCTCCGCCCCTTCGGCCATTTGTTCAGGTGCCATGTCCCCCTGCCTCCCTGTCATGGACGTACTGCACCCATCTCAGGTTGTGGAGAACCGTTTGTCCACAGCCTGAGGGGCCCTGTAGCCAAAATGTGCCGACGACCGAACAATCGGTAGGTGAGGCGCATCACAACCGACGCGTCTCCCGTAGCCACTCCTACGAGGAGGTGCCGTCATGACGGTCATGGAGCAGCGGGGCGCTTACCGGCCGACTCCGCCGCCGGCCTGGCAGCCCCGTACCGACCCCGCGCCGCTGCTGCCCGACGCGGAGCCGTACCGCGTCCTCGGCACCGACGCGGCCGCGCAGGCCGACCCGGAGCTGCTGCGCCGGCTGTACGCCCAGCTGGTGCGCGGCCGCCGTTACAACGTCCAGGCCACCGCCCTCACCAAGCAGGGCAGACTCGCCGTCTACCCCTCCAGCACCGGCCAGGAGGCCTGCGAGGTCGCCGCCGCGCTCGCCCTCCAGGAGCGGGACTGGCTCTTCCCCAGCTACCGCGACACCCTCGCCGTCGTCGCGCGCGGCGTGGACCCCGTCGAGGCCCTCACCCTGCTGCGCGGCGACTGGCACACCGGCTACGACCCGTACGAGCACCGGGTGGCGCCGCTGTCCACCCCGCTCGCCACCCAGCTCCCGCACGCCGTGGGTCTCGCGCACGCCGCCCGTCTCAAGGGCGACGACGTGGTCGCGCTCGCCATGGTCGGCGACGGCGGCACCAGCGAGGGCGACTTCCACGAGGCGCTGAACTTCGCCGCCGTCTGGCAGGCCCCGGTCGTCTTCCTCGTGCAGAACAACGGCTTCGCGATCTCCGTACCGCTCGCCAAGCAGACGGCCGCTCCCTCGCTGGCCCACAAGGCCGTCGGATACGGCATGCCGGGCCGCCTGGTCGACGGCAACGACGCGGCCGCCGTGCACGAGGTGCTGAGCGACGCCGTACGGCACGCGCGTGAGGGCGGCGGCCCCACCCTCGTGGAGGCGGTGACCTACCGCATCGAGGCGCACACCAACGCCGACGACGCCACCCGCTACCGCGGCGACGCCGAGGTCGAGACCTGGCGCGAACACGACCCGATCCAGCTGCTGGAGCGCGAACTCACCGCGCGCGGGCTGCTCGACGAGGACGCGAAGCAGTCCGCGCGGGACGCCGCCGAGACGATGGCCGCCGACCTGCGCGCCCGCATGAACCAGGACGCGGTCCTCGATCCCATGGACCTGTTCGCCCACGTGTACGCCGAACCCACCCCCCAACTGCGGGAGCAGCGCGACCTGCTGCGGGCGGAGCTCGAGGCAGAGCACGCCGACCAGGAGGGCACGCACCGATGACCACCGTCGCCCTCAAGCCCGCCACCATGGCGCAGGCCCTCACCCGCGCGCTCCGGGACGCGATGGCCGCCGACCCGACCGTGCACGTCCTGGGCGAGGACGTGGGCACCCTCGGCGGCGTCTTCCGCGTCACCGACGGGCTCGCCGCGGAGTTCGGCGAGGACCGCTGCACGGACACCCCGCTCGCCGAAGCCGGCATCCTCGGCACTGCCGTCGGCATGGCGATGTACGGACTGCGGCCGGTCGTGGAGATGCAGTTCGACGCCTTCGCCTACCCGGCGTTCGAGCAGCTCATCAGCCATGTCGCGCGTATGCGCAACCGCACCCGCGGCCGTATGCCCCTGCCGATCACCGTCCGGGTGCCCTACGGCGGCGGCATCGGAGGCGTCGAGCACCACAGCGACTCCTCCGAGGCGTACTACATGGCGACCCCGGGCCTCCATGTCGTCACGCCCGCCACGGTCGCCGACGCCTACGGTCTGCTGCGTGCCGCCATCGCCTCCGACGATCCGGTCGTCGTCCTCGAACCCAAGCGTCTGTACTGGTCCAAGGACTCCTGGAACCCCGAGGAACCGCAGAGTGTCGAGCCGATCGGTCGCGCGGTGGTGCGGCGCCCGGGCCGGAGCGCCACACTGATCACCTACGGTCCCTCGGTGCCGGTCTGTCTCGAAGCCGCCGAAGCGGCGCGCGCCGAGGGCTGGGACCTCGAGGTCGTCGACCTGCGTTCCCTGGTGCCCTTCGACGACGAGACGGTCTGCGCCTCGGTGCGGCGGACCGGCCGCGCGGTCGTCGTGCACGAGTCGGGCTCCTTCGGCGGCCCGGGCGGCGAGATAGCGGCCCGCGTCACGGAGCGCTGCTTCCACCACCTGGAGGCACCGGTGCTGCGCGTCGCCGGGTTCGACCTTCCGTACCCGCCGCCGATGCTGGAGCGCCACCACCTGCCCGGCGTCGACCGCATCCTGGACGCCGTGGCGCGGTTGCAGTGGGAGGCGGACAACTGATGGCACAGGTGCTGGAGTTCAAGCTCCCCGACCTCGGCGAGGGACTCACCGAGGCGGAGATCGTCCGCTGGCTGGTCCAGGTCGGCGACGTCGTCGCCGTCGACCAGCCGGTCGTCGAGGTCGAGACGGCCAAGGCGATGGTCGAGGTGCCCTGTCCCTACGGCGGTGTGGTCACCGCCCGCTTCGGCGAGGAGGGCACCGAACTGCCCGTCGGCGCCCCGCTGATCACCGTCGCGGTCGGTGCGCCGGCCTCCGGCGGCCCGGAGGTTCTCGCCAAGGGTGCTGAGGGGTCGGGCAACGTGCTCGTCGGTTACGGCACCTCGGAGGCACCCGCGCGCAGGCGCCGGATCCGGTCGGCGCGACCGGAACCAGCCGCTTCCGTGACCGTCGCCGCCCCCGTCCCGACTGTCCCGGTTCTCCCGGGTGTCCCGGCCGGAAAGCCCGACGGCCCCGTCCCCGTGATCTCCCCCCTGGTGCGCAGACTCGCCCGGGAGAACAACCTGGACCTGCGGGAGATCACGGGCTCCGGGCCCGAGGGGCTGATCCTGCGGGCGGACGTGGAGAACGCGCTGCGGGGGGCCGCCCCGCGGGACCAGACGGCGCAGCTGTCGCCCGCGTCCTCCGCTCCCTCCGGAAGCCGCCGCGTCCCGCTCAAGGGCGTCCGGGGTGCCGTCGCCGACAAGCTCTCCCGCAGCCGACGCGAGATCCCCGACGCCACCTGCTGGGTGGACGCCGACGCGACGGAGCTGATGCGGGCCCGGGCAGCCATGAACGCGTCCGGCGGGCCGAAGATCTCCCTCCTCGCGCTGCTCGCCCGTATCTGCACCGCGGCGCTGGCCCGCTTCCCGGAGCTGAACTCCACCGTCGACCTGGCGGCCCGGGAGGTCGTCCAGTTCGACCATGTCCACCTCGGCTTCGCCGCGCAGACCGAGCGGGGACTCGTCGTGCCCGTCGTCCGCGACGCGCACGCCCGGGACGCCGAGGCACTCACCGCGGAGCTCGCCCGGCTCACCGAGGCGGGCCGGGACGGCCGACTCACCCCCGCCGACCTGACCGGCGGCACCTTCACCCTGAACAACTACGGGGTGTTCGGAGTCGACGGCTCCACGCCGATCATCAACCACCCCGAGGCGGCCATGCTCGGTGTCGGCCGCATCATCCCCAAGCCGTGGGTGCACGAGGGCGAGCTTGCGGTGCGCCAGGTCGTCCAGCTCTCGCTCACCTTCGACCACCGGGTGTGCGACGGCGGAACGGCGGGAGGCTTCCTGCGCTACGTGGCGGACTGCGTGGAGCAGCCGGCGGTGCTGTTGCGCACCCTGTGATTGCGGGCGGGCCCCGGCGATTCGCGTGTTTCCCGTGATCCGGCGGGCCCGCATCCCCGGGGTGGCCCGCATACTCGGGGGGTGACCTCGAACGAGCCCGCCGCCCACGACGCCGTCGTGCTCGCCGGTGGCGGCGCCCGCCGGCTCGGCGGCGCCGACAAGCCCGGCGTGCGGGTGGGCGGGCGCGCGCTGCTCGACCGGGTGCTCGGCGCCTGCGCCGACGCGCGCACCACCGTCGTCGTCGCCGATCCCCGCCCCACCGCGCGGCCCGTGCGCTGGGCCCGCGAGGATCCACCCGGCGCGGGGCCCGTCGCCGCGCTCGACGCCGGACTGCGCCACACCGCGGCGGACGACGTCCTCGTCCTCTCCGCCGATCTGCCCTTCCTCGCGGCGGACACCGTACGACGACTGCTGACCGCCCTGCGCGCCGGTCCGGCCGAGGGCGTGCTGCTCACCGACGCCGACGGCCGTGACCAGCCGCTGGTCGCCGCGTACCGCACGGCCGCCCTGCGCCGCGAACTGGCGGTGCTCACCGCCGGCGAAGGCGGCCTCGCCGGACTGCCGCTGCGCCGGCTGACCGCCGGACTCGACCTCACCCGCGTCCCCGACCCGGTCGCGTCGTTCGACTGCGACACCTGGGACGACATCGCCGCCGCCAGGGCACGTATCAGGGAGCATGACCACGTGTTGGATGAATGGATTTCCGCAGTCAAGGACGAGCTGGGCATCGACCTCGACGTCGACACCGGCGCCCTTCTCGATCTCGCCCGCGACGCCGCCCACGGGGTGGCCAGGCCTGCGGCCCCGCTGACCACCTTCCTGGTCGGCTATGCGGCCGCGCAGGCCCAGGGAGGACCCGAAGCCGTCGCCGAGGCCGCCCGCAAGGCCGCCGCGCTCGCGCTGCGCTGGGCGGAGGAGGACGAACAGGAGAAGGCCGGGCAGGGGAAGGCCGAGCAGCAGAAGGCCGACAAGCCCGGCGGCTCCGGACCGGACGCCGGATGACCGCCCGCGGTTCCCGGCAGGGCCTCGACGCCGAGGACCTCGACGTCGAGGAGGCGCTCGCCCTGGTGAAGGACGGCAACGGCACCGCCCGCCCGGCCGGCGGCCACAACCCCGCACAGCGCGGGGGCAGCGGCGACGGCACGCCACCCTCCTCCTCCCGCTCTTCCCCGGCCCGGAGCCCGGAGACCGGCCACCGGGCCGACGCTGCCGAGCAACGCCACCGGGCGACCTCCTGGCCCGAGGCCCGGACGATCGCCGCCCGCGCCGCACGCTCCGGTGCCGCCCGCCTCGCGCCCGTCTCCGTGGCCCTCGGCGACGCCCTCGGCCTCGTTCTCGCCGCCCCGCTGACGGCCCTCACCGACCTGCCCTCCTTCGACACCTCGGCGATGGACGGCTGGGCCGTCGCGGGCCCCGGACCCTGGCACGTACGGGAGGAGGGCGTGCTGGCCGGCAGCTCGGCGCCCGCGCCCCTGGCCGACGGCGAGGCCGTACGGATCGCCACCGGCGCCCGGATCCCCCCGGACACCACCGCGGTACTGCGCAGCGAGCACGGCCGGACCGACGACAACGGTCGGCTGCACCCGACCCGAGAGATGCAGCACGGGCAGGACATCCGCCCGCGGGGCCAGGAATGCCGCAGCGGGGATCAGTTGCTGCGGGCCGGGGCGGTGGTGACCCCGGCTGTCCTGGGCCTCGCCGCGGCCGCCGGGTACGACACGCTGGCCGCCGTCCCCCGGCCCCGGGTCGAGGTGCTCGTCCTGGGCGACGAACTGCTCACCGAGGGCCGCCCGCACGACGGCCTCATCCGGGACGCGCTCGGTCCGATGCTGCCCCCGTGGCTGCGGGCGCTGGGCGCCGAGGTCACCTCCGTACGCCGGCTCGGCGACGACGCGAAGGCCCTGCACAAGGCCATCACCGCATCCGCCGCCGATCTCGTCGTCACCACCGGGGGCACCGCCTCGGGGCCCGTCGACCACGTGCACCCCACCCTGCGCCGACTCGACGCCGAACTCCTCGTCGACGGCGTCAAGGTGCGCCCCGGTCACCCGATGCTGCTGGCCCGCCTCAAGGAGGACCAGCACCTCGTCGGCCTGCCCGGCAACCCCCTCGCGGCCGTCTCCGGCCTGCTCACGCTCGCCGAGCCGTTGCTGCGCGCCCTCGCCGCCCGGCCGGCTCCCGAGCCGTATGCGCTGCCGCTGCGGCAATCGGTGCACGGGCACCCGTACGACACCCGGCTCATCCCGGTCGTCCTGCGGGGTGACCATGCCGTGCCGCTGCACTACAACGGCCCGGCCATGCTGAGGGGTATCGCAGCCGCCGACGCCCTCGCCGTCGTGCCGCCGGGCGGTGCACGCGCGGGTCAGGAGACGGAGCTCCTCGATCTGCCGTGGGCGACGGCTGGGATCGACGCCTGTTTCACGTGAAACAGCCCCTGGTTCACCCGTGTTTCACGTGAAACGGTCCCGGCTTGCTCCAGCTCGCCCCGGCTTGCTCCCGGTTTCACGTGAAACGTCGTCATGCCTGCTCACCTGCCGGGACGGCCCGGCTGACCGTGATCACGCGGTCCCCCAGTTGGAGTCGGGTGAGCCGGGGGTCGGTGTAGTCCAGCAGTTCCTTGCCCCGGACGACGGCCACGACCAGGTCCGTGCAGCTGCGGGGTGCCGCGCCGACCTCCGCCTTGCTCACCGGCCGCTCGATGAGGTCCAGGCCGTTGCCGAGGGTCATCAGGTTCTCCAGGGTCCTGGCCACGGTCGGGCTGACCATCGAGACGCCGAGCAGCCGACCGGCGGAGCTGGAGCTGGTGATCACGGTGTCCGCGCCGCTCTGCTTGAGCAGCGGCACGTTCTCGTCCTCCCGGGCGGCCACGACGATCGTCGCGCGCCGGTTCAGCTGCCGGGCGGTGAGGGTGATCAGGGCGGCCGTGTCGTCGCGTTGCGGCGCGACGATCACCCGGGAGGCGGTCTGGACCTCGGCCTTGAGGAGCGTCTCCGAGCGGGTGGCGTCCCCGGTCACCGACACCAGTCCGTCGTCGCCGGCGGCGAGCGCGGACTTGCGCTGGGCGTCCACGATGACGATCCGGTCCTTGGGGATGCCCTGCCCGACGAGGGTCTCCACCGCGTGGCGGCCCTTCGTGCCGTATCCGACGACCACGACGTGATTGCTGGTGCGGGCCCGCCAGCGGTGGACGCGGACCTGCTGACGGGTGCGCTCGGTGAGCACCTCCAGGGTGGTGCCGACCAGGATGATCAGGAACAGCACGCGCAGTGGCGTGATGACGAGGATGTTGACGAGCCGGGCCGTTTCACTGACCGGGGTGATGTCGCCGTAGCCGGTGGTGGAGAGTGTGACGGTGGCGTA
The DNA here is from genome assembly GCF_035983595.1 of Streptomyces sp. NBC_01334. Lineage (NCBI taxonomy): Bacteria > Bacillati > Actinomycetota > Actinomycetes > Kitasatosporales > Streptomycetaceae > Streptomyces > Streptomyces sp. NBC_01334. Next base: position 5,061,027 of record NZ_CP130718.1, read on the forward strand.
GTAGGCGGCGTCGAGGAGGCTGACGGAGCCGTCCGAGTTGTCGTTGTAGCCGTCACGGTCGACATAGACGATCAGCGTGGTGATGGCCAGCACCAGCAGACCCATGGCGAGGCGTCGGAGTACCTGCAGAAGCGGAGGGACGGCGATGCGCATGGGCATCGTGATGGAACGGCCCGCCTCGGCGTCGTCCCGGGCTTCGGTGCGGGAGCGGTACCAGAGGGACCTGAAGAGGGAGAGTCTGGCCGGGCCGGCCGGCTGTCGTTCGTGGTCCTTCATCGTGTGCCCCCTGTGACGGTGATCCGATCGGTGGGCACCATGGTTCCCGGCGGGCTCCTGCCCGTCATGAAGCAACACGTGTCCATGAGTCCACAGATATCCATGATCCCGGAGGTCCCCTTGCGCGACCACACTGTCGTCGTCGGCTTCGGAACGAAGGGACGGTCCGCGATCCGGACGGCCTGTTCGGCGGGCCTGCGCAGGGAACAGGTCGTGGTGATCGACCCCAGTGCGAAGGTGATCGACGCGGCGACGGCCGAGGGCTACGAGGGTGTGGTCGGGGACGCCACCCGCAGTGACGTGCTGCGGCGGGCCGAGGTGCAGCGGGCGGGACGGATCGTCATCGCGACCCAGCGGGACGACACGGCCGTCCTGGTGGCGCTGACGGCCCGCCAGCTCAACCCCAGGGCGAAGATCGTGGCGGCGGTCCGCGAAGAGGAGAACGCCCCGCTGCTCAGGCAGTCGGGCGCCGACGAGGTCATCACCAGCGCCGGTGCGGCCGGCCGGCTCCTCGGCCTGTCCGTGCTCAGTCCAGCGGCGGGCCGGGTCATGGAGGACCTCATCCAGCAGGGCGACGGGCTCGACCTCGTCGAACGGCCCGTCACCAAGGCCGAGACGGGCCGCGGACCGCGTGAGACGGACGACCTGGTGGTGAGCGTCGTCCGCGGCCACCGCGTCCTTGCCTACGACGACCCGGCGATCGGCATGCTGGAACCGACGGACCGCGTGGTCACGATCGTGCGGGTGGGCCCGGACCGTACCCGGGCTCCCCTCGGGACCCCCGGCATGCCAGGGGTCCCGCCGCTCCCGCCGGCCTGAGGCGCACGCTCTCGGGTGCTGCCCGGCGGCGCTACTTGCGGTTGTAGAGCCGCATCGTCACCGGCCCGAAGACCAGCACGAACAGTCCGGCCCACCCCAGCGACCAGGCGATCTCGGCAGCGGGCCGGTCACCCGCCATCAGCCCCCGCACCGCCGAGGCCAGGTGGGTGACGGGGCTGTTGTTGACGAACGCCTGGAGCCAGCCCGGCATGGTGCTGGGGTCGACGAACACGTTGGACAGGAAGGTGAGCGGGAAGATCACCATCATGCTGACGCCCATCACCGACTTCTCGGTGCGCAGCAGCAGCCCGAACATCGTCCAGATCCACGAGAAAGCGAACGAGAAGACGACCAGCAGAGCGATTCCGGCGACCACGCCCGCGAGCCCGCCGTCCGGCCGGTAGCCGAGGATCATGCCGACGGTGAGCATCACGACGGACGCGATCGTGTAGCGCAGCGCGTCGCCCAGCAGATAGCCGACCATCGTGGACGGCCGCCAGATCGGCAGCGACCGGAAGCGGTCGAAGACGCCCTTCTCGATGTCGGTGTTCACCGAGACACCCGTGTACATGGTGATCATCACGACCGACATCACCAGGATGCCCGGCAGCAGGAACTGGATGTACTCCTCCGGGGACCCGGCCAGGGCGCCCCCGAACAGGTACGTGTACATCAGCACCATCATGATCGGGAAAGCGGTGACGTCGAAGAGCTGCTCCGGCACGTGCTTGATCTTGAGGATCGCCCGCCAGCCGAAGGTGAGGGAGGCCGAGAGGGCACTCGGGCGGGGCGGGCGCTCCTGCGCGACGAGCAGCGCGGCCAGCGACTCGGCGCTGACGGGGGCGAGATCCTGGACGTCCGTGCTGGTCACGGTACTCATACCGCCACCTCGCCTTTCTGGCCGCGGGCCGGTGTACCGGCATCGGCCGGTGTTCCGGGCCCGGTGTCGGTCTTCGTGTCGTGTCCGGTGAGGGCGAGGAACACCTCGTCCAGGCTGGGCTGGCCCAGCGAGAAGTTGTCGACGACGACCCCGGCCCGGGCCAGTTCCCCGAGGGCCCGGGCGGCCTGGGCGGCGGCCGTGTCGCCCGCCGCCGCGTCGAGCCGGGCGGTCAGCGCCACCGGATCCGGCTCCCGCTGGACGTCCGCGTCCAGGGCCAGCCGCAGCACCTGCTCGGCCTCGGGACGCTGCTCGGCGTCGCGCAGCCGCAGATGGACGGAACCGGCGCCGACGGACGCCTTCAGCTCGCCCTTGGTGCCCTCGGCGATGACCCGGCCCCGGTCGATGACGGCGATCCGGGACGCCAGCTGGTCGGCCTCGTCCAGATACTGCGTGGTCAGCAGCACGGTGGTGCCCTGCGCGACCACCGCTCGCACGATGTCCCACACCTGGTTGCGGCTGCGCGGATCGAGCCCGGTCGTCGGCTCGTCGAGGAAGAGCAGGTCGGGCGTGCTGAGGATGGACGCGGCGATGTCGATCCGGCGCCGCATGCCGCCCGAGTAGTGCTTGACCTGCTTTCCGGCCGCGTCGGTGAGCCCGAACGCGGCGAGGAGCTGCGCGGACCGCTCCCGGGCGGCCTTCTTGCCGTGCCCGAGAAGCCGGCCGAGCAGCACCAGGTTCTCGATGCCGGTGAGGTCCTCGTCCACGGACGCGTACTGGCCGGTGAGGCTCACCCGGCCGCGCACCTCGTCGGCCTCCCGGACGACATCGTGGCCGAAGATCCGGGCCTGGCCGCCGTCCGGTCGCAGCAGCGTGGCGAGCATCTTCACGGTGGTCGTCTTGCCGGCGCCGTTCGGGCCGAGGACGCCGTAGACCGTGCCGGTGGGGACGGCGAGATCGACGCCGTCCACGGCCCTGGTCTCGCCGAACGTCTTGACCAGGCCCGCAGTCTCGATCGCCAGGCCGGCGGTGTGCTGGCTCATGGGGGTTCCTTCCGCGTACTTGGGCTACGCATGGGGAGACCTTTACCGTCGCCCGAACTCATCGGTGATCGCACCTCGTTTTTCCCGCCCCCTCGTTTCCGCCGCTGACCACTCTGCGGACCACGCCGCGGACCATGATCGGGAGCGAGGAAGGGGGAGGAGAGGGGGAGGAGTAGCGTCCCCCTCATGCATGCGATCACGATTCCCGAACCTGGTGGTCCCGAGGCGCTGGTGTGGGACGAGGTCCCCGATCCCGTACCCGGCGCGGGCGAGGTCCTGGTCGAGGTGGTGGCCGGCGCCGTCAACCGGGCCGACATCCTTCAGCGGCAGGGCTTCTACGATCCGCCGCCCGGCGCCTCCCGCTACCCCGGTCTGGAGTGCTCCGGCCGGATCGTCGAGGTCGGCCCCGGCGTCTCCGGCTGGGCCGTCGGCGACGAGGTGTGCGCGCTGCTCGCGGGCGGCGGCTACGCGGAGAAGGTCGCGGTGCCGGCCGGCCAGCTGCTGCCCGTGCCGGACGGCGTCGATCTGCGGCGGGCCGCCGCGCTCCCCGAGGTGACCAGCACCGTCTGGTCGAACGTCTTCATGATCGCCCATCTCCGTCCCGGCGAGACGCTGCTCGTGCACGGCGGGTCCAGTGGCATCGGGACCATGGCGATCCAGCTGGCCAAGGCCGTCGGCGCCAGGGTCGCCGTCACCGCGGGCACCAAGGAGAAGCTGGACCAGTGCGCCGAGCTGGGCGCGGACATCCTGATCAACTACCGCGAGCAGGACTTCGTCGCCGAGCTGAAGCAGGCCACGGACGGCGCGGGCGCCGATGTCATCCTCGACAACATGGGCGCGAAGTACCTGGACCGCAACGTCCAGGCGCTCGCCGTCAACGGCCGCCTCGCGATCATCGGCATGCAGGGCGGCATCAAGGCCGAGCTGAACATCGGCGCGCTTCTCGGCAAGCGCGCCGCGATCAGCGCGACCTCGCTGCGGGCCCGCCCCCTGGAGGAGAAGACGGCCATCGTGGCGGCCGTACGCGAACACGTCTGGCCACTGCTCGCCGCCGGCCATGTCCGCCCCGTCGTCGACCGCGAGGTCCCGATGAGCGACGCGGCCGAGGCCCACCGGATCGTCGAGGCGAGCAGCCACGTCGGCAAGGTGCTGCTGGTCACTGCCTAGGGCAGGCTCTGACGCGGCGGCGGTCTCAGGTGCGGCGCAGCCGCAGGGCGGCCAGGGCGAGGGCGATGCCGAGGCCGATGAGGACGAGACCACTGCCGAGCGGCAGGATCTGCAGGACGGGGCCGTCGGACCCCTCCGGCTGCGCCACGGGACGCCGCACGGGGTCCCGTGGCGCGCCCGAGGGCACGGGAGCGGCGGCCTCCGGCGACGCGGACGCGTCGGTGTCGTCGGAGAGGTCGCCGTCGTCGCTCCCCTCGCCCGTGTCCTCGCCCTCCGTGTCCTGCGCCTCCTCGTCCGCGTCCTCGTCGGCCTCCTCCTCCGCGTGGTCGCCCGCCCGGCCGGGCCGCTGGCGTCCCTCGCCCGCCCGGCTGCCGGCCCGGTCCGGTGCGGAGGAGGAGGGGGCGGGGGTGGCGGACGCCGACACGGTGGCGTACGACGCGACGGCCGCGGACGCGACGGCCGCGTACGAGGAGGCGCCCCCGCAGGGCAGCACGAGCACGCCCAGCACGACCGCTCCGACGCCCACGCCGGCCCGCGTCGCGCACCACGCCTGCTGCCATGGAGTCACGTCCGTGACCCCCTCCCGGTGCCCAGTCGCCAGAAAAGACGCAACAAGCCTCACATCGGGGAACTACCACCGCATTCCGGACTACGCCGAACGGAAACAGTGGATCACCTTTCCCGGGGGGTGCCACGGTGATGAGGTGAGGACGTGCGAGAGAATGACGGCATGGAGATGCCGAGGAACGAAAGGTCGCCGGAGAACGCCCAGAAGATCCTGGTCGTAGGTCAGGACGGCATGGCGCTCGGTGACATCGACGCTGACGACGACTCCCGTGAGATCCCGGTGACCGAGCAGGTCGAACAGCCGGCGAAGGTCATGCGGATCGGCAGCATGATCAAGCAGCTGCTCGAGGAGGTGCGCGCGGCTCCTCTGGACGAGGCGAGCCGGGTCCGGCTGAAGGAGATCCACTCGAGCTCGGTGAAGGAGCTGGAGGACGGCCTGGCGCCGGAACTGGTCGAGGAACTGGAGCGGCTCTCCCTGCCGTTCAACGAGGACTCGACGCCGAGTGACGCGGAACTGCGCATCGCGCAGGCCCAGTTGGTCGGCTGGCTGGAGGGCCTCTTCCACGGCATCCAGACCACCCTCTTCGCCCAGCAGATGGCCGCGCGTGCCCAGTTGGAGCAGATGCGGCGGGCGCTGCCGCCGGGAGCGAGTCACGAGGGTGTCGACGATCCGCGCGCGGCGGGCGGCCGCACGGGCGGGCCGTACCTCTAGAGCGCCGGACAGTCGTCCGTAGCCGTACACACGAGAAGGGCCCGGCGTTTCGGCGCCGGGCCCTTCTCCCATGACGTCAGACGGTCACGACGCCGGGTTGCCCGTGGAGACCTTGATCTCGATCTCGGGCATGTCCTTCGGGTCGACGTCCGTTCCGGCGGAGGGGAACTGGTCCATGACCGCCCCGTCGCCGTACGTGTTCTCGTCCACCTTCGTGATCTTGTACGGCCAGCCGGCCGCCTGGAAGCACTCCTTGACCGAGCCGATGTACTTGAACTTGAAGTTCGGCACCCGGATCTTGTCGGGGTCGTTGTACGACTCCTGCGGCTCGGAGCACTCCGTCGACTCGATCGTCTTGGAGGTGTCCGGCGCCCGGTAGTCCGCCGCCTTCGTCACCGACGGCGAGGAGCTGGAGGTACCGCCCTTGGCGTCGTCGTCGCCCCCGCCCATCGTGAGGCTGGCGATGAGGCCGCCGACCGCCACCACGGCGACGACGGCCGAGCCGATGAGCACCGGCTTGCTGTTGCGGCGGCCACCACCGCCCGAGGACACCGTGGTGGACGGCTGCGGGCTGAGGTTGTACGCGGGCGGGGTGTGCGGTGCCTGCTGGTGGCCGTAGGCCGGAGCGGGCGTCTGGTAGCCCTGCTGCGGATAGCCGTAGGAGGCGGGCGTCGGGGTGCCGTACGGGTTCGGGGTCGGCGCGGGCTGGTAGGGCGTCTGGACGCCGGCCTGCGGCGCCGGGGTGCTCTGGCCGATCGGCGGGAACACCGCGGAACCGACGCCCGCACCGCTCGACGTCTGCGCGCCCGGGACGATGCTCGGCGGGGCCGGCTGGAAGGAGGCGGCGACCCGCAGGCACTCGTCGCGCATGGCGACGGCGGTCGGAAAGCGCTCGTTCGGGTTCTTCTTCAGCGCGCGGGCGATCAGCGCGTCGACGGCCGGCGGCAGCGCCCGGTTGATCGAGGACGGAGCCACCGGCTCCTCCTGCACGTGCGCGTACGCGATCGCAAGCGGCGAATCGGCCTCGAACGGCAGCCGCCCGGTGACCAGTTGGAACAGCATGATGCCGACCGAGTACAGGTCGGACCGGGCGTCCACCGCACGCCCCAGGGCCTGTTCGGGCGAGAGGTACTGCGGGGTCCCGACGACCATGCCGGTCTGCGTCATCGAGGTGACCCCGGACTGCATCGCGCGAGCGATGCCGAAGTCCATCACCTTGACCACGCCGCGCTTGGTCATCATCACGTTGCCGGGCTTGATGTCGCGGTGGACGAGCCCCATCTCGTGGCTGATCTCCAGCGCCGCCAGCACGTCCGCGGTGATCTTCAGCGCCTTGTCGGCGGGCATCGCGCCCTGCTGCCGCACGTCCTCGTCGAGCACCGAGCCGAGCGGGCGGCCCTCGATGTACTCCATGACGATGTACGGAGTCGTCAACCCCTCGACGTCGTCCTCGCCGGTGTCGAAGACGGAGACGATGTTGGTGTGCGTGAGCTTGGCCACGGCCTGGGCCTCGCGGCGGAAGCGCTCGCGGAAGGCCTGCTCACGGCCGAGTTCGGTGTGCAGGGTCTTCACCGCGACCTGACGGTCGAGCACGGCGTCGTAGGCGAGGTGCACCGAGGCCATGCCGCCCTCGCCGAGCAAGTCGCGCAGCTGATACCGGCCGGCGGCGAGCGCCCGCCCCGCATACCGGCCCTGCGCGCCGTCCTGGCTCATCTTCTGCGTCCCCCGTAGGCCCTCAGGCGCCGTTGACTGTCGTTGATCGATAGTGCTATTCCCGGCCAAGTCTGCCGTAGGGCACTGACACGTCAAGCTCGGTGCCCGTTCCGTGACCCTACGAGAAAGAAGCGTCGCGGAAGCGTTACAGGTGCCGTACGGCCGGTACACAGAATTTGCACGTCGGTACGGAGTACAGGTTTGATGGCCGGTCCGTCGCGGACCGGCGCCCGGGCTCGCCCCGGGCGATGTTCCGGGGATCGTCCCGGGCCGGAGGCTTGCGCGGAGGCTGTAGCGTGGCCGACGGAGACCGTAACAACACCGCGCGTTCCGCGGGCAGAAACGACGGCGAGGACTGATGGCACAGCAGCGCGCTCAGGGCCCGTCCGACCCCGAGGCGACTGGCGGCGGTATGTCAGATGCGCCGGAGAACTGGGGCAACGGCGGACTGGTCGGGGACGGCCGATACCGGTTGACCCGCAGACTCGGCCGAGGTGGCATGGCCGAGGTGTTCGCGGCCGAGGACGTACGCCTCGGACGCACCGTCGCGGTGAAGCTGCTGCGCGCCGATCTCGCCGAGGACCCCGTGTCCAAGGCCCGCTTCACGCGCGAGGCCCAGTCGGTGGCCGGCCTCAACCACCATGCGATCGTCGCCGTGTACGACTCCGGCGAGGACTTCGTGGGCGGCCAGAGCGTGCCGTACATCGTGATGGAGATCGTCGAGGGACGCACCATCCGCGACCTCCTCCTCAACGCCGAGGCGCCCGGCCCCGAGCAGGCCCTGATCATCACCTCGGGGGTGCTGGAGGCGCTCGCCTACTCGCACCAGCACGGCATCGTGCACCGCGACATCAAGCCGGCGAACGTGATCATCACGCACAACGGTGCGGTCAAGGTGATGGACTTCGGCATCGCGCGCGCCCTGCACGGCGCGTCCACGACGATGACACAGACCGGCATGGTCATGGGCACCCCGCAGTACCTCTCCCCGGAACAGGCGCTCGGCAAGGCCGTCGACTACCGCTCCGACCTGTACGCGACGGGCTGCCTGCTGTACGAACTCCTCGCACTTCGGCCGCCGTTCACCGGCGAGACGCCGCTGTCGGTGGTCTACCAGCACGTGCAGGACATCCCGGTGCCGCCGTCGCAGACCTCGGACGGGCAGTGCCCGCCGGAACTCGACGGCCTCGTCATGCGGTCCCTGGCCAAGGACCCCGACGACCGGTTCCAGACGGCGGAGGAGATGCGCGGTCTGGTCCAGTACGGGCTCCAGATGCTGTACGACCAGGGCGGCCACACCGGCACCTGGAACACCGGCCCGGTCGGCGCGCCCGACGGCCGCGGCACGCCCTCCGGCGGCTTCGCGAGCACGACCGCGCTGGCGCACGGCGCCGACGGCTCCAGCACCTCGCAGATCCCGCAGCCGATCCTGCCCACCGGCTACGGCGGCGGTGACGACGGCGGCTTCGAGGGGCACGGCAACAAGGGCAGCGGCCGCGGCAAGCTGTGGATCCTCGCCGTCTTCGCGGTGATCGCCATCGCCGCGGGCGTCGCGCTCGCGCTGAACGGCCAGGGGAAGGGCAGCGGCGACACCGACACCTCGCCGTCGCCGTCCACCTCGCAGTCGGCGACGGACGACGCCTCCGCCGCGACGCCGAGCGACGAGGCGAGCAACACGGCCTCGGACGACACCGCGGACGACAACTCCGGTTCGAACTCCGATTCGGACTGGACGCCGTCGTACTCGCCCTCGTACTCGCCGTCGTACTCCCCCTCCGAGTCGGCCAGCAGCGAGCCGACGGACGAGGAGACGGAGACCCAGCCGTCGGACGATCCGACGGACACGCAGCCCTCGGACGATCCGACGGACGTGGAGCCGAGCGACCCGGCCACCGAGGGCGGCACCCTCGGCAGCATCGGAAACTGACCTCGGTACGCCTCACGCGCGCGTGGGCCCGTCACAGGGCTCCACGCGCGCGTGTCGCGTTCGTGGGCTCGGGTCAGTCCGCGAACGCGCCGCACACCGCGTCGTACTCGCGGGTCCACCACACGGCGAGGGCCGAGGCCGCCGGGAACTGGGAGTCGGCGCGGGTGTCGCCGCGCTCGTAGTGCCAGCGCAGCATCCAGAAGTCGTTGAGGCGCTCCCACCACACCCGGTGCGCGGCCGCCGCGAGTTCGGAGGGCGTGGCCCCGGCCGCGTGTCGGTACGCGCGTGCGTAGTGCCTCGCCTTCGCCAGGTCGAGGGTGCCGTCGGGACGGACGAAGAAGATCGCGGCGGCGCGGACGGCCTCCTCGGCGCGGGGCTGCACGCCCAGCCGGTCCCAGTCGACGATGGCGGCCGGGGCGTCCCCGCGGTAGAGCAGGTTGAAGGGGTGGAAGTCCCCGTGCACCCAGCCGACCGGGCCGCTGTGCGGAGGACGCCGGTCCGCGTGCCGTTCCAGCAGCGTGCGCCGTTCCAGGAGGCGGTGGCGGGCGAGTTCGTCGAAGGAGTCGGCGGGGCGGTGACGGCGCACGCGCGCGAGGAGGTCCTCGATGAGGACGAAGGTGTCGGCGGGATCGGGGCTCGCGGCGGGGACGGCGGCCTCGACGGGCGTGGTGTGCCCGGCAGCGGTGGCCGGCCCGGCGGGAGCGGCGGCCGCGGCGCGGGCAGGGCGCTCGGACGGGGTGCCGCGGCCCTCGGGGGCGTGCCCCGGGGTACGGTCCGGGGCGCGTCGCGGGTCGCGCGTCGAAGGCGCGTCGGCCCCCGCAGGCGCGTTGACCCCGAGGCCCCGGGGCACGTGTCCGCCACGGGCCGGGGGCAGGAGTTCGTCGTGGGCCGCCCGCATCACCTGCTCCAGGCTGGCGTGCACCACCCCCAGCAGCGCTCCCAGGCGGCCGCACTGGCCGGGGGTGAGCTGGGCGCCGTGGCGGTGGCGGCCGTCGATCCACGGGTGGAGGGCGTAGGCGTGGCCGCCGACGACGGCGACCGTGCGTCCGTCGTGGCCGGGCAGCGGGGGAGCGACCGGGACGCCGAGGTCGGCCAGTCGCTCGGTGGCCCGGTGCTGGCGGGCGATGGAGGCGGGGTCGGCGGTGTCGGGGTCGAAGTGGTGCTTGAGGAAGTAGCGGCCGCGCGTGGTGCGCAGCCGGTAGCCGCGGTTCAGCAGCCCCTCGTCGACGGGCTCACAGGTGAGCGCGGTGCCGGCGGCGTACCGGCGGAGCAGGGCGCCCAGAGGGGGCGCGTGGAGTACTAAGGGGGGTACACAGGAGCGCGGCACGCGCCCGATGCTAGGGCACGATCCGAGGCCGTGAGCTGGGCATTGTCACAGAAAGTCACGAAAGATCAACAACTGTCACGGGTGGTCGCTCCAGGTCGCCCCGCGCCGCTCCGGATCACCTCACAGGTCGCTTCAGGTCGCTCCCTGGCGGTGCACGGTCACGAACTGAGGGGTCACGCACAGGTAGACCGGGTCGAACGGGACGCCGCCGTCCACGGCCCGGGGCGCGGGCCCGAAGGCCTCCGGTTCGGCGGCGGTGGGTTCGGCGGACGCGCACTTCCCGACGATCTCCACCGGCCACCGACCACCGGCCCTCGGCGGAGCCCGGCCGCGCCCGGTCCAGGTTGTCCGAGCCGTAGGCGACCACATGGCCGGCGCAGGCCCGGTGGTAGCCGTGGCCGCGGTGCATGCGCAGCAGCAGACGGCCGTCCACCACGATGTGGCGGGCGCAGGCCAGGAAGGGCATCGCGCGCAGGCTGGCGGCCACCCGGCCGTACTGGGTGCGGGCGAGCAGGTCGACGGCGAGTCGTTCGTCGGTCGGCATGCGACCACTGTGCGCGGCCGGTACGGGGCGCCACAGAGGCCACCGGCCCGTCCGGCCGGGACGTAAGTCCCCAGTTGCTCCCCGCCCGCGATCCGGTCTGCGTCCAGGACCCGTTTCCCGCCTGCGTTCCCGCCTGCATCCGGGCCGCGTACGCGGCCGCCTGGGAGCGGCGCTGCATACCGAGTTTGGAAAGCAGACTCGCCACGTAGTTCTTGATGGTCTTCTCGGCGAGGTGCAGCTCGGTGCCGATCTGGCGGTTGGTGAGGCCCTCGCCGATCAGGTCGAGGATCCTGCGCTCCTGGGCGGTGAGGTGCGCGAGCCGGTCGTCGGCCTCGGGAGCGCCCTCACGCCGCCGCTGGAGCACGCGCGCGGTGGCGACGGGGTCCAGGAGCGACTTCCCGGCGGCGACGTCCCGTACGGCCGTCAGCAGCTCCTCGCCGCGGATGGCCTTCAGGGCATAGCCGGAGACGCCGGCCATGATCGCGTCGAAGTGCGCCTCGTCGTCGGCGTACGAGGTCAGCATCAGGCACTTGACGGAGTCGTCCCGGGAGCGGATCTCGCGGCACACCTCCACGCCGCTGCCGTCCGGGAGCCGTACGTCGAGCACCGCGACGTCGGGCCGGATGGCCGGAATGCGCACCAGCGCGTCGGCCGCCGTGCCGGCCTCGCCGACCACCCGATATCGCTCTCCACGGAGAGCATCTCGCGGACCCCGCGCCGGACGACCTCATGGTCGTCGAGTAGAAAAAAGGTGATTTTTCCTTCTTCGCGCACACGATCAGTCTCACATACGGAGTCTTCCCGTGGACTGGGTGCCCGGGATAACGTGCCGTTGCTCCGGCCTCCTGCAAGGCTGTGACCTGGCTCTCTCCCGACTTTGCCGATTTACTTGGAAATCCAAGCAAAAACGCAGGTCAAGAGGGGTTTCACAGAAATGTGAAGCACTGGGTAACGTGATGACCGCAGGGCGCTCGCCGGGGCACCTGTCACGCCTGTTTCCGACCGAGTGACACCCACCCCGTGCACGGGTGCCGGAACAGGTGAGCCGCACTGGTCACCCGGCAACCCCGGGGGCCGGACCGACGGAGGAGCACACGTGACCGTGGAGAGCACTGCCGCGCGCAAGCCGCGACGCAGCGCCGGAAGCAAGGCCGGCACCACCGGCACCGAGCGCACCACCCGCACCACCGCCAGGAAGTCCGCCGAGCCCGAGCTCGTGCAACTGCTGACGCCGGAGGGCAAGCGGGTCAAGAACGCGAAGAACGCCGAGTACGCCAAGTACGTCGCCGGTGTCACCCCCGAAGAGCTCCGCGGCCTCTACCGCGACATGGTGCTCACCCGCCGCTTCGACGCGGAGGCCACCGCCCTCCAGCGCCAGGGCGAGCTGGGTCTGTGGGCCTCGCTGCTCGGCCAGGAGGCCGCCCAGATCGGCTCCGGCCGGGCCCTGCGCGACGACGACTACGTCTTCCCGACCTACCGCGAGCACGGCGTCGCCTGGTGCCGCGGGGTCGACCCGACCAACCTGCTCGGCATGTTCCGGGGGGTGAACAACGGAGGCTGGGACCCCAACGGCAACAACTTCCACCTCTACACGATCGTCATCGGCTCCCAGACGCTGCACGCCACGGGCTACGCCATGGGCGTCGCCAAGGACGGCGCGGACAGCGCGGTGATCGCCTACTTCGGCGACGGCGCGAGCAGCCAGGGCGATGTGGCGGAGTCCTTCACCTTCTCCGCCGTCTACAACGCGCCGGTCGTGTTCTTCTGCCAGAACAACCAGTGGGCGATCTCCGAGCCCACCGAGAAGCAGACCCGGGTGCCGCTCTACCAGCGCGCGCAGGGCTACGGCTTCCCCGGTGTCCGGGTCGACGGCAACGACGTCCTGGCCTGTCTCGCGGTCACCAGGTGGGCGCTGGACCGGGCCCGCGACGGCGAGGGCCCCACCCTCGTCGAGGCGTACACGTACCGCATGGGCGCCCACACCACCTCCGACGACCCGACGAAGTACCGGGCCGACGAGGAGCGCGAGGCCTGGGAGGCGAAGGACCCGATCCTGCGCCTGCGCCGCCACCTGGAGGCGTCAAACCACACGGACGAGGGATTCTTCGCGGAACTCGAGGCGGAGAGCGAGGCGTTGGGCAGGCGAGTGCGCGAAGCGGTCCGCGCCATGCCGGACCCGGACCGCTTCGCGATCTTCGAGAACGTGTACGCGGACGGACACGCGCTCGTCGACGAGGAGCGGGCCCAGTTCGCGGCCTACCAGGCATCGTTCGCGACGGAATCCGAGAGCGGCTTCGCCGCGGGTTCGGGGGGAAACTGAGATGGCGGAAACCGTGACGTCCAAGAACCTGGCCCTGGCCAAGGCGATCAACGAGTCGCTGCGCCGCGCCCTGGAGGCGGACCCCAAGGTCCTGATCATGGGTGAGGACGTCGGCAAGCTCGGCGGCGTCTTCCGGGTGACGGACGGCCTGCAGAAGGACTTCGGCGAGAGCCGCGTCATCGACACCCCGCTCGCCGAGTCCGGCATCGTCGGCACCGCGATCGGGCTGGCCCTGCGCGGCTACCGCCCGGTGGTGGAGATCCAGTTCGACGGCTTCGTGTTCCCGGCCTACGACCAGATCGTCACGCAGCTCGCCAAGATGCACGCGCGCTCGCTCGGCAAGGTCAAGCTGCCGGTCGTCGTCCGCATCCCCTACGGCGGTGGCATCGGCGCGGTCGAGCACCACTCGGAGTCGCCGGAAGCCCTCTTCGCGCACGTGTCGGGCCTGAAGATCGTCTCCCCGTCCAACGCGTCCGACGCGTACTGGATGATGCAGCAGGCCATCCAGAGCGACGACCCGGTGATCTTCTTCGAGCCGAAGCGGCGCTACTGGGACAAGGGCGAGGTCAACCCCGAGGCGATCCCCGGCCCGCTGCACAAGGCCCAGGTCGTCCGCGAGGGCACGGACCTGACCCTCGTCGCCTACGGTCCGATGGTGAAGCTCTGCCAGGAGGTCGCCGCCGCGGCCGCCGAGGAGGGCAAGAACCTGGAGGTCCTGGACCTGCGCTCGGTGTCCCCCATGGACTTCGACGCGATCCAGGCGTCGGTCGAGAAGACCCGCCGTCTGGTCGTCGTCCACGAGGCGCCGGTGTTCTTCGGTTCGGGCGCGGAGATCGCCGCCCGGATCACCGAGCGCTGCTTCTACCACCTGGAGGCTCCGGTGCTCAGGGTCGGCGGCTATCACGCCCCGTACCCGCCGGCGCGCCTGGAGGAGGAGTACCTGCCGGGCCTGGACCGGGTGCTCGACGCCGTCGACCGTGCCCTGGCGTACTGAGGAGAGGGTCGTGACGACGATGACGGAAGCGTCCGTACGCGAGTTCAAGATGCCCGACGTGGGTGAGGGGCTCACCGAGGCCGAGATCCTCAAGTGGTACGTCCAGCCCGGCGACACGGTGACGGACGGCCAGGTGGTGTGCGAGGTCGAGACGGCCAAGGCCGCCGTCGAGCTGCCCATCCCCTACGACGGGGTGGTCCGCGCGCTGCACTTCCCCGAGGGCACCACGGTCGACGTGGGCATGTCGATCATTGCCGTGGACGTGTCGGGAGGAGCGGGCGACGCCCCGGTGGCCGCCCCGGTCGCCGACGTACCGGCGCAGGCGGCCGTGCAGACGCCCGCGCAGGCCCCGGCCGCCCCGGAGAAGCAGCCGGAGGCGGCGCAGGCCGAAGCACCGCGGGCCGAGGCGGCGAAGCCGGTGGGCTCCGGCCGCCAGCCGGTCCTCGTCGGGTACGGCGTGGCCGCGTCCTCCACCAAGCGCCGTCCGCGCAAGGGCCCGGAGATCGCGGTCTCCCGGGTCCCGGACACGATCCAGGCCGAGCTCAACGGCCACGGCGGCGCGCCCGTCGTGCGCGAGCGGCCGCTGGCCAAGCCGCCGGTGCGCAAGCTGGCCAAGGACCTCGGCGTCGATCTCGCCACGGTGGTCCCGTCCGGCCCGGACGGCATCATCACCCGCGAGGACGTCCACGCGGCGGTGACCCCGGCCGCCCCGGCGACCCAGGCCGCTCCGGTGGCCGAGCCGGAGCAGCAGGTGACACAGGCTCCGGTCACGACCATCGCGGCCGTGCCCGTGCCGTCGTACGACACGGCCCGTGAGACCCGCGTCCCGGTCAAGGGCGTCCGCAAGGCGACGGCCGCGGCGATGGTCGGTTCGGCCTTCACCGCGCCGCACGTCACGGAGTTCGTGACGATCGACGTGACGCGCACGCTGAAGCTGGTCGAGGAGCTCAAGCAGGACAAGGACATGCAGGGCCTGCGGGTCAACCCGCTCCTGCTGATCGCCAGGGCCCTGCTGGTCGCCGTCAAGCGCAACCCGGAGATCAACGCGTCCTGGGACGAGGCGGCGCAGGAGATCGTGGTCAAGCACTACGTCAACCTGGGCATCGCGGCCGCGACCCCCAGGGGCCTGCTGGTCCCGAACATCAAGGACGCCCACGCCAAGACGCTGCCGCAGCTGGCGGAGTCCCTGGGCGAGCTGGTCTCGACGGCGAGGGAGGGCCGGACGTCCCCGGCCGCCATGCAGGGCGGCACGGTGACCATCACCAACGTCGGCGTCTTCGGCGTCGACACCGGCACCCCGATCCTCAACCCCGGCGAGTCCGCGATCCTCGCGATCGGTGCGATCAAGCTCCAGCCGTGGGTCCACAAGGGCAAGGTGAAGCCACGTCAGGTGACCACGCTGGCGCTGAGCTTCGACCACCGGCTGGTGGACGGGGAACTGGGCTCCAAGGTGCTGGCGGACGTGGCGGCGATCCTGGAACAGCCCAAGAAGCTGATCACCTGGGGTTAGCGGCGGCCCGCCCGGCCGGGCCGCGCACCCCGAGGGGGCGCGGCCCACGACCCGCTCGGCCTCAGCCCGCCGGGGCCGAGGCCGGGTCCGGACGCAGCCAGTGTCCGTCCGTGGTCCAGCCGAGGAGCAGCCGCCCGGTGCCCTCGTCGGCCCGGCCGCCCTCGGCGACCTGGTGCAGGCCGGTCAGGGCGGGGACCAGCCGCCCCGCCACATGGCCGGGGTGCCGGGTCAGCTCCTCCGACAGCCCGGCCAGCGTGCGGGCACGCTCGCCTGGGGTGCACAGGGACAGATGGAACAACATCTGCCGCCAGGCGTAGGCCACGTCCTTGATCGTGCTCAGCGGACGCGGGTTGCCGTGCACGCGGCCGGTCAGCCGGCACACGGTGACGAAGCAGCGGCGGGCCAGGTCCGCCCAGCCCGCGGCCGGCTCGATGCCGACCCGGTGGACCAGGGTGGCCAGGTTGTGCGTGGTGAGAATCTGCGCCTGCTCGATCACCTTGCCGTTCGCGGCCACCGATCCGCCTCCGTGCCGCGACCGGGACGAGCCGGCCTCGGCCCGCGCGACGCACAGCTTCGCGAACCCGGGCGAGGTCCTGGCCCCGTACGACCTCGTCAGCGCCTCGCCGGCCTCGACGATCGCCAGATTGCGCACGGCCCGGTAGTCGATGGCGTAGTAGCGCTCGTAGAGCGAGCCGCCGCCCAGCAGCTCCGCCGCGATCCGGGCGGCGGCGAGGAACTTCGGGGTGAAGGTGCCCATGAAGATGTCCGCGGCCAGCTCCTCGACCAGGGGAGCGCCCAGGTCGGCCTGGCGGGCCAGCACGGACAGTTCACGGACCAGGGAGTTGGGCAGGATCGTGCCGGGGAAGGCCTGCACGGCCAGCTCGCCGAGCTGCCGCAGCGCGACGGCCGACACCGCGCCCGCCTCGCCGTCCGTGCGCTGCCCGGCCACGGCCCGTACCCACGGCAGTTCCTCCGCCCGTACCTGCCGCTGGAGGTTGAGCAGCAGCAGCGAACGGCGGCCCGCGAACGCCCGGTGGTGGGCGGCCGCCAGCGTGCGCAGGGCCGGGTCGGGGTAGGCCTGCGCGGTGGTGGCGGCGACGAGCTGCGGTACGAGCTCGGCCAGCACCTCGGCCGAGGGCACGACCCCGCGTTCCACGAGGGTGCTCAGGGGCGCGCTCAGCGCGGCCTCGACGGGCCGCCGTACGCCCGCCGGAACCATCGCGCCCGCGGGCAGCCCCGTCTCCCGCGCTTCCTCCTCGCCGACCGCGGCGACGAGCGGCGCGACCTCGGCCACGCCCGCCTGCTGGTCCAGCCCGGACAGCCGGCGCAGCACCAGCTGGGCCAGCGCGTGATGCGAGGGCAGCGCCGCCTGCGCGGCCTGCTCCCGGCGCAGCGCGGTGAGCTCCGCGGAGCCGGGCAGCCCGCGCCGCCGCACCATGGAAGTGACGGCGTGCCGCAGCAGGCCGAGCCGGCGCGCGTCCAGTTCCCGTCCGGCGACGGTCTCCTCCAGCGCCCCGCGCAGGATCCCCAGGTTCTCCTTCGGCTTGAGATGCTTGGTGCAGTGGGTGTGATGATCGGCCAGGTCGCGGTAGCGGCGCAGCAGTTCGGCGCCGTGCCCGTGCCAGGCGGCGTCGGGGGCTCGCGTCAGCACCCGGGCCGGCTGCCCGGCGTCGGCGGTCTCCAGCCAGTGGGCGAGCAGTTCGTCGCCGAACGGCTGCCACACGGCCAGCGCCTCCCGCTGCGTCTCCACCGCCTCGCTGGTCCGCCGCCGCGCCAGGCTCTCACCGGCCTCGGCGACGGTCCGGCGGTGCACCGTGCCGGCGTCGGGCGCCGGTCGGGTGGACGGGCGGGGCGTGAACCGCAGCCGTCCCGCGAACGGGGCGAGTTCCTCGACGAGTCCGAGCGCCGCGTCCGTCTCCCCGGCCCGCGCCAGCCAGGCCACGGTGAGCAGGGCGGCCTCCTCGGGGACGGTCACCTCGTACCGTCCGCCGTCGAGGAGTTCGTAGAGCTGCGCCAGCCCGTCCTCGGACAGCCAGTACGCGAACAGCGCCTGCCGGTCCCGCGGCACGCCGACTCGGTCCGCGGCCTCGGTCTCGTACTCCGTCAGGGGTCCGCCGGCGCTCGGCGCGCCGGTGGCGAAGCCGCCCCGGAGCACCTCGGGCGTCACCCACGCGGGCAGATCCCGGACCGGTGTGCGGGAGCCGATGGTGAGCAGCCCGTTCGCCATGCCCGCCAGCACGGACCGCCACGCGCGCTGTCGTTCTCCGGCGCGTCGGCGGGTGTCCGGGTCTTCGTGGGTGAGCGCGGTGCTGAGCGCCCTGGCCAGTTGGCCGGAGGCGTAGCCGGGGTTGGCCTCTGCGAGGTGCTGCTGGTCAGCGTCGTCGTTCATAAGCCGACGTGGCGGGTGCCGCCCCCGCGCCCTCCGGGTCTCGAGCCCGGTGCTCTGCTGCTGAGCTACACGTCGATGAGCCGACGTGGCAGGTTCCGCCCCTGCGCCCTCCGGGTGAAGAGCCCGGTGCTCTGGCTGCTGAGCTACACGTCGATGAGGCCCGACGGTAGACGTCGAACGGGCGTGCGTTCAACCGTGTTTCGGCGGCGAGGAGCCCTGAGCAGCCCGCCCGCCGTCCACGCCCACCCGCCGTCTGCGCCGTCCACGCCGTCCACGCCGTCCGTGCCCTCCGGGCCGTCCAGCCGTCCAAGCCGTCCGGGGCCCCTACGCCGGCACGTGCACCGTCTCCACGCGGCTCGCCACCAGTCGCTCCCGCTCGCGCCGAGCCGCCCGGCTGCGCAGCCGCAGGATCTGGCTGACGCCGACGGCCTGGAGGACGAAGACGCAGGAGAAGGCGATCGTGTAGTCGTCGCCGGTCGCGTCCAGCAGCACACCGACCGCGAAGAGCGTCGTCATCGACGCCACGAAGCCACCCATGTTGGTGATGCCGGAGGCCGTTCCCTGGCGCTCGGGCGGGTTTGCCGGGCGGGCGAAGTCGAAGCCGAGCATGGAGGCGGGGCCGCACGCGCCCAGGACCGCGCAGAGCGTCACGAGCAGCCACATCGGCGCCCGGTCGCCGGGGTAGGCGAGCGTGGCCGCCCACATCAGGGCGGTCGCGCCGACCGTGCTCAGGGCCAGCGGCAGCCGAGCTCCGTGGTGGCGGGCGACGACCTGGCCGTAGACCAGGCCCACGACCATGTTGCTCAGCACCACCAGGGTCAGGAGTTCGCCGGCCGTCGCCCGCGACAGGCCCTGCGCCTCCACCAGGAACGGCAGGCCCCACAGGAGCAGGAACACCATCGCCGGGAACTGCGTGGTGAAGTGCACCCACAGGCCGAGGCGGGTGCCCGGCTCGCGCCAGGACGCGGCGATCTGGCGGCGGACGTACGCCGCGCCCTGGTGCGGGAACGGCTCGGGCTCGTGACCCTCGGGATGGTCCTTCAGGAACAGCAGCAGGAGGACCAGGACGACCACTCCCGCGAGTGAGCTGCCCGCGAAGGCGGCCGTCCAGCCGATGCCGTGCAGGAGGCGGGCCAGGACGAGGGTCGAGACGAGGTTGCCCGCCATCCCCGCGAGTCCCGCCAGCTGCGCGACCATCGGTCCGCGACGCGCCGGGAACCACCTGGTCCCCAGCCGCAGGACGCTGATGAACGTCATCGCGTCCCCGCAGCCGAGCAGCGCGCGTGAGGCGAGGGCCGTGCCGTAGGACGGGGAGAAGGCGAAGCCGAGCTGGCCGGCCGTGAACAGCACGACGCCGATGGTCAGCACCTTCTTCGTGCCGAGCCGGTCGACCAGCAGACCCACCGGTATCTGCATGCCCGCGTAGACCAGGAGCTGGAGGATCGAGAAGGTGGACAGGGCCGAGGCGTTGACCTGGAAGCGCTCGGCGGCGTCCAGGCCGGCCACTCCGAGGGAGGTGCGGAAGATGACCGCGACGAAGTAGACCGAGACGCCGATCCCCCAGACGGCCATCGCGCGCCGTCCGCCCGGCGGATCACCCGGAAGGGTGGAGTTCAGGCCGCGGGGGCCGGGGCTCATCGGACCTCCCCGCGGGCCAGGTGCGAGAACCAGCCGACGTGCCGGTGCACGATCTCGACGGCGGCCTCGGCGTCACCGGAGCGCAGCGCCTGGAGGATCTCCTCGTGCTCGCCCAGCGTCTTCGCTATCCGGTCGGGGTGGGAGTGCATCACGGCGACGCCCATCCGCAGCTGGCGGTCGCGGAGCTGGTCGTACAGCCTGGACAGGATGTCGTTGCCGCCGCTGCGGACGATCTCCGCGTGGAAGCAGCGGTCCGTCACGGCGGCCGCGGCCAGGTCGCCCGCCGCGGCCTGCGCCTTCTGCTTCGCGAGCAGCTCTTCCAGCCGCTGGATCAGCGCGGCCGAGGCGGGGACCGCCTTGCGCGCCGCGTGCTCCTCCACCAGCAGCCGGGTCTCCACCACGTCCGCGATCTCCTGTGCGGAGACCGGCAGGACCAGGGCGCCCTTCTTCGGGTAGAGCTTGATCAGCCCCTCCACCTCCAGGCGCAGCAGCGCCTCCCGCACCGGAGTGCGCGAGACCCCCACGGCCTCGGCGAGCTCGCCCTCGGTCAGGAGGGTGCCGCCCTCGTAGCGGCGGTCCAGGACACCCTGCTTGACGTGGGCGTACACACGGTCGGCGGCAGGCGGTTGCTTCACGGGGACGGGGGCGGGCGGGGCGGAGGACGGCATGCCCACAGGATAGATACAACACGTACGCAACGGGGGACCGGTCCAGAATGCGGACCCGTGACGGGGCGCGGAAAGGGGCGCGGAGAGGGGCGCGGGAAGCGGGGTGGGCGGGGGCCGGGTAAGAGCCGGGTCAAGTAATCGGAAATTCGGCCCAGCAAGCGCACAACTTTCTGTGCTACTTACGTGTCACACACATGCGGCCCCTTCTTCTTTCCCCTTCAACTTGGCCGCATCGCAGGGGCATTCGACGTAATCGGGGTATTTCAGTTGATAACCGCCACCAAGGGCATCCGAGTCCGCAGGGCCGCATCCGTCGCCGTCACCGTCGGCGCAGTGCTCGCGACCGGAGCCCTCACCGCGGCGCCCGCACAAGCCGTCACGACGCCCACGATCGCCGCCAAGACCGGCTACGTGATGAACAATGCGAACGGCGCCGCGCTGTACAACAAGGGCATGGACACCAAGCTGTCCACCGGCTCCACCACGAAGATCATGACGGCCAACGTCGTGCTGTCGCAGTCGAACCTGAATCTCGACACCAAGGTCACCATCCAGAAGGCGTACAGCGACTACATAGTGGCCAAGGGCGCCTCGTCCGCGCGCCTGATCGTCGGCGACAAGGTCACGGTCCGTCAGCTGCTCTACGGGCTGATGCTGCCGTCCGGTTGTGACGCCGCGTACGCCCTGGCCGACAAGTTCGGCACGGGTACGACGCGGGCCGCGCGCGTCAAGAACTTCATCGCCAAGATGAACAGCAAGGCGAAGGCGCTCGGCATGACGAAGACGCACTTCGACTCGTTCGACGGCATCGGCAACGGGTCGAACTACTCGACCGCCAAGGACCTGACGAAGCTCGCCAGCAACTCGCTGAAGAGCGCCAACTTCCGTGCGGTCGTCAAGACGAAGTCGTACACCGCCAAGACGATCACCAAGACCGGTTCCACCCGCACCATGGCGGCCTGGACCAACACCAACACGCTGCTGAGCAGCTACAGCGGCACCATCGGCGTGAAGACGGGCTCCGGCCCGGAGGCGAAGTACTGCCTCGTCTTCGCCGCCACCCGCAACGGCAAGACCGTCGTGGGTACGGTGCTGGCCTCCACCAGCGCGACGGTGCGTGCCGCCGACGCGACGAAGCTGCTGAACTTCGGCTTCGCCAAGCTGGGCTGACCCCCGCTCAACCGGTAGCACCTGCAGAACGGGCCCGTCGTGATCGTCACGACGGGCCCGTTCTGTCGAGGGGTGCGCTCATACCGGTGGCCGCGGTGGCCGAGGGGAGCGCCGCCGGCTACCTGGTGACCGCGAAGTTCCGCAGGATCGCCGCCGTCAGCTCCGGATCGCCCTCAGCCTTCACCCGGTCGGCGACGGCCTCCGCCGTCACCCGGCCGCAGGCCAGCCGCACGTACGTCTCCCAGTCGAGGGTGAACGCGGCGGCCGGGCCGAGCGCCGGGGCCGTCTCCAGGGTGCCGCGGCCCTGGATGTCGACGCGGATGGTGCGCAGGAACTCGATCGGCCCGTGCACGTCGAAGACGACCGCGGAGCTGCGCGGGGCGTCGGCCTTCTCGGCGACGACCGCCGGGAGTTCGGCGAGCAGCGCGTCGCGGGCGATGTGCGCGCCGGGCGAGTCGAGGTTGCCGGGCCGGCCGAGGGCGGCGCGCAGGTCCTGCTCGTGCGCCCACACGTTGAACGCGTGCTTGCGCATGGACTCCTCGAGCGTGAGCTCGGTGCCGAGCGGGCCGCGCACCATCGTGGTGGGCTGGCGCGACTCGTTGCGCAGCTGGCGGTTGCGGCGGATGACCGTGTACTCCAGCTCGGACGTCATCTCCGGCGCCGTGTGGTGGCGGCGGACGTCGACCTGCATCTCCATGTAGCGCTGGATGTCGTTGGTGACGTGGTACAGGTCGCGCGGCAGGGTGTGGATGGGCCGCGGGTCGCCGTACATCTCGCAGTCCAGCCCGATGACATGCGACACGATGTCGCGCACCGACCAGCCGGGGCACGGTGTCCGGCGGTTCCAGTCCGCCTCCACCAGCGGCAGCACCAGCTCGGATATCGCTTCGATGGAGTGGGTCCAGGCGTCGGCGTAGGGCTGGAGGGTGGGATGCAGACTCACGGAAACGGGACCCCTCGGCGGTCGGTACTCGGGTGGTTGCGGCGGCGTTGCCAGCGGGAGGTGGCGGTGTGGGCAGGTATCGGCGGGTGTCGCCGGGTGTCGGCGGGTGTCTCGGAACGCTAAGTTACGCTGCTGTGAGGCACCCCGGCAGTGCTTTCGTGTGACGATCGTAGGCCCGTGTGGACGACTCGAATGCCAGGACGGTGGTAGTGTGCGCGCCTCTCTGATCCAGATCGCTGTAGAAGAGGGCGAATCGGTCGAATCGCGACGGGTGCGGGTTGCCGCACTCGTACGGGAACAGGCCGGTGCCGCCGACCTCGTGGTGCTGCCGGAGCTGTGGACGACCGGGGCGTTCGCCTACGAGGAGTTCGGCAGCGAGGCCGAGCCCCTGGAAGGACCGACGTACGAGGCGATGGCCAAGGCCGCGAGCGACGCGGGCGTGTGGCTGCACGCGGGCTCCATCCCGGAGCGCGCTCCGTCCGACGGCGGCTCCGCCGCGGGCGAGGGCCCCCTCTACAACACGTCTCTCGTCTTCTCCCCCTCCGGTGACTTGGCCGCCTCCTACCGCAAGATCCACCGCTTCGGCTTCGACAAGGGCGAGGCCGTGCTGATGGGCGCGGGCGAGGAACTGGTGACGGTCCGCCTCCCCGAAACGACCCTCGGTGTCGCCACCTGCTACGACCTCCGTTTCCCCGAACTCTTCCGCGGTCTCGTCGACGCCGGCGCCGAGACCCTCGTGATCCCCGCGGGCTGGCCGGAGCGCCGCCGGGCGCACTGGACGCTGCTGGCCCGGGCGCGGGCGGTCGAGAACCAGGCGTTCGTGCTCGCATGTGGAACGGCCGGGACGCATGCCGGGGTTCCGCAGGCGGGTCACTCGATCGTGGTGGATCCGTGGGGCGAGGTGCTGGCGGAGGCGGGTTCCGGCGAGGAGGTCCTGAGGGTCGAGTTCGACCCGTCCAGGGTCGCCACGACCCGGGAGCAGTTCCCGGCCCTGAAGGACCGGGTGCTCGGCCTGCGCACTCCCGAACGTGGCCCCCAGCCGCTCCCGGCCTCCCGCTCCTGAGCGCTCCTGATCTCCCGCTCCTGGGCGCTCCCGTTCTCCCCGGTCCTCAGTCCTCGCGTTCCTTGTCGGCGAGGTGGATCACGCACACCGCCACCGCGATGAGCAGCGCCGGATCCGCGTCCTCCCGTACGACATCGACGCCGTAGGTCTCCCGCACGTGCAGCCACCGCCGGGAGACGACGGCCAGCAGTTCACCGTCGTACTCGACCGCGAACTCCCGGTCGAGGATCTTGCCGCTGACGTCGAGTTCGGTGCGGCCGTCCGCCAGGGCCACCCGGTAGTGGTTGCGCAGCAGCGACAGCCGCTTGCGCCGGATCGTGGCCAGCGGTTCGCCGTCCCGTTCGATCACCATCGTGTCCCGCAGGGCGAACATCTTCTGGTGGATGTCGATCAGGACCCGCCCACGGGTGTCCTTCAGCTCGAAGGTCTCCCGCAGCCGCATCGCCTTGCCGTCGACGAGGTACACCTTGTTGCCTCGGTCGTCCTCGATCCAGTAGTCGTCACCGAAGCCGAGCAGCCGGTCGCGTACGAGGAATCTCATGCGGTTACGGCTTCCCCTACGGCCGGTCCGAAACGCCGTCGGTAGGCCGATGGGCTGAGTCCGGTCTCGCGCCGCACGCGTGCGCGCAGGTTCGCTGCGGTCCCCAGCCCGCTCCTGGCCGCCACCACGTCCAGCCGCTGCTCACCCCGCTCGATCAGCCGGCAGGCGAGCGCCACCCGCTCCGCCGTCAGCCAGGCGAGCGGGGTGGTGCCGAGCTGCGCCCGGAACCGCCGGTGCAGGGTCGCCGGGCTCACCGCCGCCCGTGCCGCGAGCTCCGCCACCGTCAGCGGCTCCCCCAGCCGTTCCTGCGCCCACGCGAGCAGCGGCGCCAGCGACTCGTCGGGCACGTCCGGCACCGGGCGCTCCACGAACTGCCGCTGGCCGCCGTCCCGGTGCGCGGCGAACACCAGTCGGCGGGAGACGGCGTTGGCGATCTCCGCGCCGTGGTCGCGCCGTACGACGTACAGCCCGAGGTCGAGAGCGGCGGCGCTGCCCGCGGCGGTGAGGATGCCGCCCTCGTCGACGAAGAGGACGTCGGACTCCAGCCGCACCTTCGGATGCAGCGCGCGGAACGTCTCGGCCCACATCCAGTGCGTGGTGGCCCGGCGTCCGTCGAGCAGCCCGGCCTCGGCGAGCGCGAAGGTGCCGGTGCAGAAACTCATGACCCGCGCCCCGCGCGCGTGGGTGCGCCGGATGGCGTCGAGGACGGCGGGGCCGCGCGGGACGACGTTGTCGGGCCGGCCCGGCACCACCAGGGTGTCCGCCGAGTCCACCGCCTCCAGGCCGCGCCCGCCGGTCATGGTGAAGAACCCGTGGTTCATCCGCACCTCGCGCGCGGGGGTGCACAGCACGACCTCGTACAGCGGCCGGGCCAGCCCGAGTTCGGGCCGGGGCAGTCCGAACAGCTCGGTGGCGACACCGACCTCGAAGGGATTGGTGCCCTCGTCCACGATCACGGCGACCCGGTGCGGCGCACTCACGGCGCGTTGAGAGGAATCTTGCGGCATGTGCGATTCCTAGCACTCGCACGGCCGCGCGGCCCACCCCACTATGAGGGACATGACCGACGAACCCGTCTCCCTCCCCGCCGCCCTCGCCTCCTTCACCGAGCGGTGGAGCCCGCGCATCGTCACCACCGTGAACGACTACGACGTGCGCGTCACCCATGTCGAGGGCGAGCACCTCTGGCACGTCCACGACGACACGGACGAGTTCTTCCTGGTCCTGGAGGGGGAGCTCCGTATCTCCCTGCGCGAGCCGGAGGGAGAGCGCACCGTGACCCTGCCCAAGGGCTCCGTCTTCACCGTTGCGCGCGGCACCGAACACAAGCCGTACGCGCCCGTGCCCACCGAGATCCTCCTCCTGGAACCCACCGGCACCTCGACGGTCGGCGATCGCCACGAGGAGGTCCCGGACCACGTCGACGCCACCACGGGGCACGCGCTGACGTGACGGTCGGCCGGCGAGGACATCGTGGCCGCCGGGTCGGCCAGCCACCGGCCCGCCACCGCCCGACGCGGTTGCCGGCCTCCGCCGGTCCGCCCGAGCTGCTGCTCGAGGGCGAGGGGGGTGTGCGCGGCCGAGAGCATGGGGGCACGGACCTGTCCTGCCGCCCGCCGGTGCCCGACCCGCAGGGCCGGTCCAAGGCCGGGGGGAGTACCCCGCCCGCGATGTCCACCGGCGGGGACCGGGGGTGTTCCGGTCCGCCTCACCGAGGGCGGGGCGGACCGGTCGCCGTCGGTCCTGGCCGGACCGGACGCCTGACCCGGGTCACGGTCAGACGCCGTAGCCGCCGTTGTAGCCGTCGCGCTGGTGCCGCTCTGTCTCGACCACCGTGGTCGAGGTCGGAGGCACCATCACCCGGCGGCGCCGGGCGATGCTGCTGAACGTCGTCACGCCGATCAGCCCGACGATCATCAGGATGACGCCGACCAGGTCGAGATTGACGCCCTGCATGTCCCAGTCCGTCGCGAACGTGAGGATGGCTCCCACGGCGATGAGGATGATGCATCCGCCGAGGCCCATGATGTTGCCTCCTGTCCGGTGTACCGGCCACTCCGGTTCACCACCGGATCCGGGTACCCCGGGGCCCGACTCCCATGCGCCGAGGCCGATTTGCTACCCCTCCAGGAACGCCACCAGCGCGTTGGCCAGCAGGTACGGATCGGCGTCGCCGCACAACTCCCGCGCGCTGTGCATCGACAGGATGGCCACGCCGATGTCGACGGTGCGAATGCCGTGCCGGGCCGCGGTGATCGGGCCGATGGTCGTGCCGCAGGGCATGGAGTTGTTGGAGACGAAGTTCTGGAACGGCACGCCCGCCTTCTCGCAGGCGGCGGCGAAGATCGCCCGGCCCGAACCGTCGGTCGCGTAGCGGTTGTTGACGTTGACCTTGAGGATCGGGCCGCCGTTGACCCGCGGGTGGTGCGTGGGGTCGTGCCGCTCCGCGTAGTTGGGGTGGACGGCGTGACCGGTGTCGGAGGACAGACAGACGGTGCCCGCGAAGGCTCTCGCCCGGTCCTCGTACGACCCTCCGCGCGCGAACACCGAACGCTCCAGCACGCTGCCCAGCAGCGGCCCGTCCGCGCCGGTGTCCGACTGCGAGCCGTTCTCCTCGTGGTCGAAGGCGGCCAGCACCGGAATGTACGGCAGGCCCTCGCCGCCGGTCGCCACGGCCGTCAGCGCCGCCGTACCGGCGTGCACGGAGAGCAGGTTGTCCATGCGGGGGCCGGCCAACAGCTCCTCGTCGCGGCCCAGGTAGGCGGGCGGCTCCACGGAGTGCGCCATCAGGTCCCAGCCGGTGACCTGACCCGCGGCCAGCCCGGCCTCCTGCTCCAGGAAGGCGATCAGGTCGCCGTCGCGCACGTTGCCCGCCAGGCCCCAGACGGGCTGGAGGTGGCGCTGCTTGTCGAGCTTGAGGCCGTCGGTGTTGACCGCCCGGTCCAGGTGGATGGCGAGTTGGGGGACCCGCAGGAGCGGGCGGCCCACGTCGACCAGGCGCGTCGAGCCGTCCCGCAGGGTCAGCCGGCCCGCCAGGCCCAGATCGCGGTCGAGCCAGGAGTTGAGCAGCGGGCCGCCGTAGATCTCCACGGCCACCTGGCGCCAGCCGTGCGCCCCGGTGTCGGGCAGCGGCTTGACGCGCAGGTTCGGGGAGTCGGTGTGCGCACCGATGATCCGGAACGGCGTGTGCGGCGCGGCGCCCTCGGGCACGTACCAGGCCACGATCGCGCCGCCGCGCAGCACATACCTGCCCCCGCTCCCCGCCGCGGAGGCCTCCGAGGCCTCCGCGTCCCAGGCGTCCGTCTCCGAGACCTGCCGGAACCCGGCCTTCTCCAGGCGCTCGGCCGCGTTCGCCACGGCGTGGTACGGCGACGGGCTCGCCGTCAGGAACGTCATGAGGTCGTCGGTGTGGCCGCGGTCGAAGCGGGAGGGTGCGCTCATGGGGTTCACCTTAACGACGTACGAGAGCCCGCTCCCGGTGATGGAGAGCGGGCCCTCGTGAGGACAATGTGGAGTGTCGCGCGGTTGTGCGGATGCGTCCTGGAACGCGGCCTCTGAGTGCTAGAAGGCGGCCTCGTCCAGCTCCATCAGGTCGAGCTCGACACCCGCGGCGATCTTGCGGGCCAGGGTGACGCCCGGCAGGACGTCGGCCGCGAAGAACTTCGCCGCCGCGATCTTGCCGGTGTAGAACGCCACGTCCTTCGCGGAGAGGGCCTTGGTCGCGGCCGACTCCAGCTTCTCGGCGGCGATCGCGGCACCCCTGAGGAGCAGGTAGCCGACGATGACGTCGCCGGAGGCGAGCAGCAGGCGGGTGGTGTTCAGGCCCACCTTGTAGATGTTCTTGACGTCCTGCTCGGTGGCCGCGAGGTCGGTCAGCATCAGGCCGACGATGGCCTCCAGCTCGACGGCGGCCTTGGCCAGGTGCTCGCGGGCGCCGGCCAGCTCCTCGCCGCCGGTGCCCAGCGCCAGGAACTTCTTGATGTCCTCGGCGAGGGAGTTCAGCGCGGCGCCCTGGTTACGGACGATCTTCCGGAAGAAGAAGTCCTGGCCCTGGATCGCCGTGGTGCCCTCGTACAGGGTGTCGATCTTGGCGTCGCGGATGTACTGCTCGATCGGGTACTCCTGGAGGAACCCGGAGCCGCCGAAGGTCTGGAGCGACTGGGCGAGCTGCTCGTAGCCCTTCTCGGAGCCGTAGCCCTTGACGATCGGCAGGAGCAGGTCGTTGAGCGCGTGCTCCGTCTTCGCGTCCTCGCCGTTCGCCTCCTTCACGGCGATCGCGTCCTGGACGGAGGCCGTGTGGAGGACGAGGGCGCGCATGCCCTCCGCGTACGCCTTCTGCGTGATCAGCGAGCGGCGCACGTCGGGGTGGTGGGTGATGGTGACCTTCGGCGCGGCCTTGTCCATGAAGTTCGCCAGGTCGGGACCCTGGACGCGCTCCTTGGCGTACTCCAGGGCGTTGAGGTAGCCGGTGGAGAGCGTGGAGATCGCCTTCGTGCCGACCATCATGCGGGCGAACTCGATGATGCGGAACATCTGGCGGATGCCGTCGTGCTTGTCACCGATCAGCCAGCCCTTGGCCGGGTGCCGGTCGCCGAACGTCATCTCGCAGGTGTTGGAGGCCTTCAGGCCCATCTTGTGCTCGACGTTGGTGGCGTAGACGCCGTTGCGCTCGCCCAGCTCGCCGGTCTCGAAGTCGAAGAGCGTCTTCGGGACCATGAAGAGGGACAGGCCCTTGGTGCCGGGACCGGCGCCCTCGGGACGGGCCAGCACGTAGTGGAGGATGTTCTCCGACATGTCGTGCTCACCGGACGTGATGAAGCGCTTCACGCCCTCGATGTGCCAGGAGCCGTCCTCCTGCTGGACCGCCTTGGTGCGGCCGGCGCCCACGTCCGAGCCGGCGTCCGGCTCGGTGAGGACCATCGTGGAGCCCCACTGCCGGTCGACGGCGATCTGCGCGATCTTCTTCTGGACGTCGTTGCCCTCGTCGAAGAGGATGCCGGCGAAGGCCGGGCCGGAGGAGTACATCCACACGGCCGGGTTGGCACCGAGGATCAGCTCCGCGTACGCCCAGATCAGGGACGGCGGGGCGGTGGTGCCGCCGATCTCCTCGGGCAGGCCGAGCCGCCAGTACTCGGAGTCCATGAAGGCCTGGTAGCTCTTCTTGAAGGACGCGGGGACCGGCGCGGTGTTGGTCTCGGGGTCGAAGACGGGCGGGTTGCGGTCGGCGTCCGTGAAGGACTCCGCCAGCTCGTTCTCCGAGAGGCGGGTCAGCTCCTCGAGGATGCTCTTCGCGGTCTCGGTGTCCATCTCCCCGAACGGGCCGGTGCCGTACAGCTTGTCGCGCCCGAGCACCTCGAAGAGGTTGAACTCGATGTCGCGGAGATTCGACTTGTAGTGCCCCATGGCGACGGCTCCGTAAAGAGAGATCGGCGAGGGACTTGGATCCTCGCGCTAGTTCACGTACCAACAAGTAGCTACCGATGATGCTACCCGTCGGTAATAAGTCGCAACCCCGAACCGGCCATCTGTGACGCGTAACGCGTCCCGGCGCCTCGGAAGGGGCCCCCGTACCGCCCCGCCCGCCGGGCGCGCTCGGTACGCTTGCGCCCATGTACGGATACGGCCAGCCCATGGACGGCGGTGCTGCACAGCAGCAGTACGCCCCGCCGCAGCAGCCGATGCCCGGCGGCCACGGCGGGTACGGTCAGCAGCCGCCGCTCTATCCGGAGCCGTCCCCGCCGTCCCTCGCGGACGCGGTGCGGGCCTTCACCACCGGGCAGCTGGCCGCGGAGGACTTCCAGCAGGTCTTCGCGACCTCCAAGGTCTACTGCCCGCGCGGTGACAATCCCGGCTTCCTCGCCCTGCACAACACCCAGCAGCCGGTGATCCCGATGTTCACCTCGCTCAAGGAGCTGCGCCGGTACGCGGGCAAGGAGTCCAAGTACTTCGTGATCACCGGCTCCGAGATGATCGACCTGCTGCCCACCGGGTACGGCTTCGTCCTCGACATGGAGGGTGAGCACCGGATGGTGTTCGACGCGAAGGCGGTCGAGCAGATGGTCGAGTTCGCGATGCGGCGGATGTACGGCTGAGGGTTCCTCTCCTCCCCTCTCTCCCGCTCGTCGCTCGCGGTCGCCGCCCCCTCCTTCCCCTTTCTTCTCCCTCCTCTTTCTGCTTCCTGGCTGTCCCTCGGGTGTCCGGCCGATGCCTCATGCCCTTCACAGCCATGCCATAGGGTTCCCCCGCGCCACTGCCCCTGCGCGGTCGCCGCTCCACGGGAATGTCCTCCGGGCTTCCATCGTTACGGGTAGCAGAAAGTTCAATGCTCAACTAAACTGGGACGTACGTCGCCCAAGGAGGTACGGACATGCCCGCAGTGACCGTCGAGAACCCGCTGACCCTGCCGCGCGTCACCGCATCGGCCGACGCGGTCGCACGTCCCGTGCTCACCGTCACGACCGCGCCCAGCGGTTTCGAGGGTGAGGGCTTCCCGGTGCGCCGTGCGTTCGCCGGGATCAACTACCGCCACCTCGACCCGTTCATCATGATGGACCAGATGGGCGAGGTGGAATACGCGCCGGGCGAGCCGAAGGGCACCCCCTGGCACCCGCACCGTGGCTTCGAGACCGTCACCTACATCATCGACGGGATCTTCGACCACCAGGACAGCCAGGGCGGCGGCGGCACCATCACCAACGGCGACACCCAGTGGATGACGGCCGGCTCGGGGCTCCTCCACATCGAGGCGCCGCCGGAGTCGCTGGTCATGTCCGGTGGTCTCTTCCACGGCCTCCAGCTGTGGGTGAACCTGCCGGCCAAGGACAAGATGATGGCGCCGAGGTACCAGGACATCCGCGGCGGCCATGTACAGCTCCTGGCGAGCCCGGACGGCGGCGCGCTCCTGCGTGTCATCGCGGGCGAGCTGGACGGCCACGCCGGTCCCGGCATCACCCACACCCCCATCACGATGGTCCACGCGACCCTCGCGCCGGGCGCGGAACTCACTCTTCCGTGGCGTGAGGACTTCAACGGTCTCGCGTACGTCCTGGCCGGCCGCGGTTCGGTCGGCGCCGAGCGTCGGCCGATCCACCTGGGTCAGACGGCGGTCTTCGGCGCGGGTTCCTCCCTGACGGTCCGCGCGGACGAGAAGCAGGACTCGCACACGCCCGACCTGGAGGTCGTGCTGTTGGGCGGGCAGCCGATCCGTGAGCCGATGGCCCACTACGGCCCGTTCGTGATGAACACCAAGGACGAGCTCCAGCAGGCCTTCGAGGACTTCCAGAAGGGCCGGCTGGGCACCATTCCGGCGGTGCACGGGATGACGGCGGAGGGCATCTAGCCCTCCGGCTCGCCGGAAGCCGCTACGGTGTGACAAGGCCCGAAGCCGCAACTTTGGTTTGCGACTTCGGGCCCTTGTCAATCCTGTCCGGTTACGGCGTTACGGCGTTACGGCGTTACGGCAGTACGCAGATCGGGCTCCCGTCCGGTGCACGACCCGCATGCCGGACACACCCCTGCTCGAACAGCAGCTCCAAGCAGTCGTGTACGCGCTTGTGCGACAGACCGGTGTGGGCGGTGATCTCTTCCACGCGATACCTGGCCCCGCCGTGCAGCAGCGCCGGGACCAGACAGGCGGCCACCGTGTGCACGTCCTCAGTGATGGCGAGGTTGTTCGCCTCCACTTGGCGAGCAGTTGCTGAGGCGTCAGCTCCGGAGCCGGTGAGGGCCGGGAGCGGTCGTCGGGGCGGTTGAGGGCCGCGGCGATGTCCTGAAGGCTGGTGTTGATCTGCCGCAGCAGATCGTTTTGCTCGTCGGCGACGGCGGCCAGCTTCTCGTCCACCTGCATGTTGCGTTCTTCGAGGCGCACGATGGCGTCGACGACCTGCTCGGGCATGACGTACGCCGTGCCGCCGGCGGGGGCGGGTTGCACGGCGGCGGGTGCCAGGGAGTAGGAGCCGTCGCGCTGGAGAGTGGCGATGACACCGGCGACCCAGGTTTTGAAGGGCTGTGACTCCGGCTTGGTGCAGGAGTTGACCATGAGGATCAACCCTTGAAGGTTGACGAGTTTCATGTCTCGGCGCCACTCCCGACCTGCGGGAATGCTGAGAGTGTGCTTCAGGAGCACACTCCCGAGACTGTCGACGTTGGCTGCGTCGGCAGTGTTGCGCAGAGTGGAACCGACGTGCGCGTAACCCAGGTTCTTGCACAGGTCGACAGCCGGGAACCAGTGCGTCCCGTCCGGCGTGGTGAGCCTGCGCACCCGTGCGCCGGTCGCCGCGTAGACGAAGTCACTGATCTCGATCGCGTCCTGCTGTGCCGCCGACCGGTCCGGCGGCGGTGTGTTGTTCTGCTCGTACATCGAGCATCACCTCCGCCATGAAAAATAGGCATATACCACCGCAACTGGCCGCGCTGGCAAGGATGTTCACCCTTTAGGAGCGGACGTTCGATTCTGAGTCCGGGTCACGTGCCTTCACTCGGGCGGCCCGTCAGGTCAGGACAATCCGGCGCCTCCGTGATCCGCTGGACGCGTGCACCTGCTCCCCGCCCCCGCTCGCCGGTTCGCCGCCTGGTGCGCCGTGATTCTGCTCGCGGCGGGTGTCGGGTACGTGGGGATCCGGCTGTGCGCCGAGTTGCGTACGGCCGTCACGCCCGTGTTGCTCGCGTTGCTCGGGACCGCGCTGCTCAGGCCGCTGTACCGGAGGCTGGTGGAGGTGGGGGTGCCCCGGTCGGTGTCGGCGGGGCTGACGTGTGTCGCCGTCGTCGCCGTGGTCGGCGGGGCGGTGTACATCGTCGTCGCCGCGCTGATCGACAGCGGGGATCAGATCGTCGCCGCGCTCAGGTCGGCGGCGCGGGGTATCGCCGAGCACTTCGGGGCCGCCGGGACCTCGCTCGACGACCTCGCGTCCAATGCGAAGGAGTTGCTCACCAAGTTCGGGGGGACGGCCGCGTCCAACGTCATCAGCGGGGTGAGCGTCGTCGGCGAGAGCATCGCCATGGCCGTGCTCGCGCTGCTGCTCGTCTTCTTCTTCCTGCGTGACTCCCACCGGGCGGTCGGCGCACTGCGTTCCGTCGCTCCACGTGGTACCGGCGACACCCTGGAGGCCATGGCCCGGCGGGCCTTCCGGGCCGTGGAGGGGTTCATGCGGGGCACGACCTTCATCGCGTTCATCGACGCCGTGTGCATCACCGTCGGACTGCTCGTCCTCGATGTGCCGGGGGCGGTCGGGCTGGGTGCCCTGGTCTTCGTCGGGGCGTACATCCCCTATCTCGGTGCCTTTCTCTCCGGGGCCGTCGCCGTGCTGGTGGCGCTCGCCGACCGGGGCTTCGTCATCGCGCTGTGGGCGCTCGGGGTGGTGCTGGCGGTGCAGGTGCTGGAGGGGCATGTGCTTCAGCCGGTGATCCAGAGCCGGACCGTGCAGATGCATCCGGCGGTGGTGATGGTGGCCATCACGGCCGGGGCGTCCGTGGCCGGGATCCTGGGCATGCTGCTCGCCGTTCCCGTGACGGCCGCCGCCTTCGGGGTCCTGCACGAACTACGGACGCGTCACAGTCCGCCCGCCGAGGGCTCGTCGAACTCGTAGAGCTCGAACCAGATGCTCTTGCCCTCGCCCCGCGGCGCCACCCCCCACGTGTTCGCGAGCAGTTCGATGAGAACCAGGCCGCGCCCCGAGGACGCCAGTTCGCCGGGGCGGCGCTTGTGGGGGAGGTCGTCGCCGGCGTCGGTGACCTCGATACGGAGCCGGCGTTCGCCGGGGGCGCCGGTGACCTCGGCGACGAGCAGCGCGTCCGCGTCGGTGTGGACGAGGACGTTCGTCAGCGTCTCGGAGACGAGCAGGACCGCCGAGTCGACCTGGTCCTCGCAGGCCCAGTCGTGCAGCAGCTCGCGCACTTGCTGCCGGGCCACGGCGATCCGTTCGGGCTCGGCCTGCGCGACCGTCAGCATCGAGCGACGCACGGGCTGCCGGACCGGCACGGCTGCGGCCTCCGGGCCGCAGCCGCCCTCGCCTTGGCGGCACAGGAGCAGCACGGCGATGTCGTCCTCGCGGCGGTCCGCGAGAGGGCCCGTGGTGTGGTGGGAGGAAGGTCCGTGCACCGCCTGGACCAGGGCGTCGGCCAGCTCCTCCAGATCGCCCTGGTGTGCCTCGAGGATCTTGCGGACGCGTCGCCAGCCGGTGTCGAGGTCGTGGCCGCCGGTCTCCAGCAGACCGTCGGTGCAGAGCATCAGCGCCTCGCCGGGTTCCAGGGCGAGCCGGGTGGTGGGGTAGTCGGCGTCCGGGTCGATGCCGAGGGGCAGGCCCCCGGCGGTGGCGCGGACCAGCACGGTGCCGTCGGACATGCGGATCGTGGGGTCCAGATGTCCGGCCCGGGCGGTCTCCAGGACCCCGGTCACCGGGTCGACCTCGATGTACAGGCAGGTGGCGAAACGCGGATCGGCCCCGGCTCCGCCGTCCGTGTCGGTGAGGCCGTGGAAGAAGCCGGAGGCGCGGGAGAGGACGGCGTCGGGGCGGTGGCCCTCGGCGGCGTACGCCCGCACCGCTATGCGCAGCTGGCCCATGAGCCCCGCGGCGCGGACGTCGTGGCCCTGGACGTCGCCGATGACCAGGGCGAAGCGGCCCCTCGGCAGCGGGATCATGTCGTACCAGTCGCCGCCGACCTGAAGGCCGCCGCCGGTCGGTATGTAGCGGGCGGCGAGGGTCATGCCCGGTATCTCGGGGCCGAGGGTGGGGAGCATGGAGCGCTGGAGGCCGTCGGTCAGCTCGCGCTGGGTCTCCGCCAGACCGGCGCGGGTGAGGGCCTGGGCGAGCATGCGCGCGACCGTCGTCAGCACGGACCGCTCGTCCGGGGTGAACGCCACCGGGTACGCGAAGCCGGCCATCCAGGCGCCCATCGTGCGGCCTGCCACCGTCAGCGGCAGGAACGCCCACGAGTGACGGTCGAAGTGTGCGGCCAGCGGCCAGGTGAGCGGGTAGCGCTCCTTGTACCGCTCGGGGGAGGACAGGTACACGGCCCGTCCGGTGCGCACGACCTCGGCGGCCGGATAGTCCGTATGGATGGACATCTGGCTGAAGGGGTCGTCGTCGCCGGACTGGTGTCCGTGGTGGCCGATGATCGTCAGCCGTTCGCCCTCCACGCCGAAGACGGCGAGTCCGTCCGGGGAGAAGCCCGGCATGGACAGGGCCGCCGCGACCCTCAGCACCTCCTCGGTGGACCGTGCCTCCGCCAGCGCCCGGCCCGCGTCCAGCAGGAACGCCTCGCGTGAGCGCCGCCAGTCGCCGGTGACGGCGGTCCGTCCCGCGGGGGTGCCCGGCGTCGGGTCGGTCACCTCCTGGAGGGTGCCGATCAGCTCGTACGCCTTCCTCACCGGGTCGAAGGACGGCTTGGAGCGGCTGCGCACGACCCGGACGACCCGTCCCCGGTCGTCCATGATCCGGATGCGTACCTCGGCGAGGGTGCCCTCGGTGACGGCGAGCTGGATCACCCCGGTGATCTCGTTCCAGTCGACGGGGTGGAGGCGGGCCCGGGTCTGGGCTTCGGTGAGGACCGTCTCCTCCGGGGGCAGGCCGAGCAGCCGGGCTGCCTCGGCATCGACCGTGACCAGCCCGGTGGCGGTGTCCCAGTGCCACAGGCCGGTCGCGAGGGAAGCGAGGACCTCCCCCACGGCGGGCAACGGCTCGCCAGTGCGCATTGCCCCACTTTAGGAAGATGGGACGGAGAAGTGCCACTGATCGCCGCACCCGTATTGAGGGGAGGTGTTCAGTGACTGCCCGGTACGCTGGGGGTTGTTTCACGTGAAACACGCCCCCGATCCGCGAAGACTGGATGAACGACGATGCATCGGTACAGGTCCCACACCTGCGGCGAGCTCCGCGCCTCTGACGTCGGCACCGACGTCCGGCTGAGCGGCTGGCTGCACAATCGGCGCGACCTGGGCGGCATCCTCTTCATCGATCTGCGTGATCACTACGGCATCACGCAGCTCGTCGCCCGTCCGGGCACGCCCGCGTACGAGGCCCTCGACCGGCTGACCAAGGAGTCGACGGTCCGCATCGACGGCAAGGTCGTCTCGCGCGGCGCGGAGAACGTCAACGCGGATCTGCCGACCGGCGAGATCGAGGTCGAGGTCGGCGAGGTCGAGCTGCTCGGCGCCGCCCAGCCGCTCCCCTTCACGATCAACGCCGAGGACGGGGTCAACGAGGAGCGGCGCCTGGAGTACCGCTTCCTGGACCTGCGTCGTGAGCGCATGCACCGCAACATCATGCTGCGGACGTCGGTGATCTCGGCGATGCGGCACAAGATGACGGCGCTGGGCTTCAACGAGATGGCGACGCCGATCCTGTCCGCGACCTCCCCCGAGGGCGCCCGCGACTTCGTCGTCCCGTCCCGTCTGCACGCGGGCCGTTTCTACGCCCTGCCGCAGGCCCCGCAGCAGTTCAAGCAGCTGCTGATGATCTCGGGCTTCGACCGCTACTTCCAGATCGCCCCCTGCTTCCGCGACGAGGACGCGCGCGCGGACCGCTCGCCGGGCGAGTTCTACCAGCTCGACGTCGAGATGAGCTTCGTCGAGCAGGAGGACGTCTTCCAGCCGATCGAGAAGCTCATGACGGAGCTGTTCGAGGAGTTCGGCGGCGGCCGCCATGTCACCTCCCCCTTCCCGCGCATCCCGTTCCGCGAGTCGATGCTCAAGTACGGCTCCGACAAGCCGGACCTGCGGGCTCAGCTGGAACTCGTCGACATCACCGACATCTTCGAGGGCTCGGAGTTCAAGGCCTTCGCGGGCAAGCACGTCCGCGCGCTGCCGGTGCCGGACGTCTCCGCGCAGCCCCGTAAGTTCTTCGACCAGCTCGGCGACTTCGCGGTGACGCTGGGCGCGAAGGGCCTGGCCTGGGTCCGGGTGGCCGAGGACGGCTCGCTGACCGGCCCGATCGCGAAGTTCCTGACCGAGGACAACGTCGCCGAGCTGACCAAGCGCCTGTCGCTGGCCGCCGGCCACGCGGTGTTCTTCGGCGCGGGCGAGTACGACGAGGTCTCGAAGATCATGGGCGCGGTGCGGGTCGAGGCCGCCAAGCGTGCCGGGCACTTCGAGGAGAACGTCTTCCGCTTCTGCTGGATCGTCGACTTCCCGATGTACGAGAAGGACGAGGAGACCGGCAAGATCGACTTCTCGCACAACCCGTTCTCGATGCCGCAGGGCGGTCTGGAGGCCCTGGAGACCCAGGACCCGCTGGACATCCTGGGCTGGCAGTACGACATCGTCTGCAACGGCGTGGAGCTGTCCTCCGGCGCGATCCGGAACCACGAGCCGGAGATCATGCTCAAGGCGTTCGAGATCGCGGGCTACGACCACGAGACGGTCGAGGAGAAGTTCGCCGGCATGCTGCGCGCGTTCCGCTTCGGCGCCCCGCCGCACGGCGGTATCGCGCCGGGCGTCGACCGCATCGTGATGCTGCTGGCCGATGAGCCGAACATCCGCGAGACCATCGCCTTCCCGCTCAACGGCAACGCCCAGGACCTGATGATGGGCGCGCCGACGGAGCTGGAGGAGGCCCGGCTGAGGGAGCTGCACCTGTCGGTGCGCAAGCCGCAGCCGAAGTAGCGGTCGTCGGCGGGAGTCGACAGAAGCCCTGCCGAAGCCTGCGGAAGCAGGCGGTACGTGGAGAGTGGCCCGGAACCGACGTCGGTTCCGGGCCACTTTCGCTTTCCCCGGCAACTGACAGCTCTTCCCTATGCTCCTGACAGGTTTCGTCCCTAGCGTCCCGGCCTCATGACGGGATCTCAGAAACCACACAGCGAACAGGACTTATCGCGTCGTAAGGTCGTGGCCGTCGCCGCGGGCGGCATCGCGGCGGCGGGCCTGGGCGGCACCGCCTTCGCCGCGAGCGCCGCCGACGGGCCCGGCAGACCGGCCCGGACCGGCGCCGACACCGACGGGGAGGTCTGCTACCGCCTGACCTCGGAGACGGTCGAGGGCCCCTACTACATCGACGCCGACAAGATCCGCCGGGACGTCACGGAGGACCGGGCGGGCATCCCGCTCCTCCTCGGCCTGAAGGTGATCGACTCGGAGACGTGCAGGCCGATCCGGGACGCGGCCGTCGACATCTGGCACTGCGATGCGGCGGGGGTCTACTCGGGTTACGAGGACCAGGGCAACGGCGGTGGCGGCGGTCCCGCTCCGACCGGCGAACCCCCGACCGGCGAACCTCCGACGGGGGCGCCCACCGGAGCGCCCCCGGGAGGCGGCCACCAGGAACCCACGGACGACAGCCGCTATCTGCGCGGCACCTGGCGAACGGACCGGCACGGTCAGGTGACCTTCCGGACGGTCTTCCCGGGCTGGTACCGCGGCCGGTGCGTCCATATCCACGTCAAGGTGCACGTGGACGGCGAGTGGACGGACGCCGGCTACGAGGGCGGGCACACCTGCCACACCGGCCAGTTCTTCTTCGACGAGGAGTCCGTGCTCGCCTCGGCGGTGGTGGAGCCGTACGCGAGCAACACCGCGGAGCGCACGACCCTCACCGAGGACACGATCTACGACCAGAGCGGCACCCAGGGCGGTCTGCTGAGGCTGCGCTACGACAAGCGGGACATCGCGAGGGGCGTCCACGGGTCGATCACGGTCGGCGTGGACCCGGACGCCACGGAGGACGGCCAGGGCTCACCGCCGCAGCCGAGCGCGTCGGCGTCGGCGTCTGATTCCGCCTCGGCGTCGGCTTCACCTTCGGTCTCCGACAGCTGACGGATTTCTCCGGGCCACGCCCCCCGACCTGCGCGTCGGGGGGCGTGGCTCTCTTCATGGGTCGTTCACATATATGGGCGTCTGAACAGCCCATTGACCCGGAGGGGTTGCCTCCATATCGTTCCCACATACATAACACGGATTCATGTATGTGAACAACATGATGGGGAGACAACGATGTCAGAACCCGAGGACGGGGCCGAGGGCAGGGCCGAGAACGGCGCCGAGAGCCGGGCGGTGGGCAAGTTCCTTCGCCGGATGATGCCGATCCTGGTCCTGATGCTCCTGGTCAACAATCTCGACCGGACGAACGTGGGCTTCGTCCAGGACGAGCTCCAGGCCGACGTCGGTATCAGCGCCACGGCCTACGGCCTCGGGGCGGGCCTGTTCTTCATCGGGTACGCCCTGTTCGAGGTGCCCAGCAACATGCTCCTGGAGCGCTTCGGCGCCCGGGTCTGGCTGACCCGCATCATGATCACCTGGGGTCTGGTGATCGTGGCGATGTGCTTCATCCACAACGTGACGACCTTCTACACGCTGCGCTTCCTGCTCGGCGTCGCGGAGGCCGGCTTCTTCCCCGGCGCGATGCTCTACATCACGCAGTGGCTCCCCGACGCGAGCCGGGGCCGGGCGACGGCGATCTTCCTCGGCGGCTCGGCGGCCGCGGGCATCGTGACCGGCCCGGTCACCGGGGCGCTGCTCGAACTGCACGGCGCGGGCGGGGTCGCCGGCTGGCGGTGGATGTTCGGGCTGGAGGGCGTGTTCTCGGTCGTGGTCGGGATCGTCGCCGGGTTCTTCCTCGTCTCCCGGATCGAGGACGCGCGCTGGCTCACGCGGGAGGAGAAGGACGC
This sequence comes from Streptomyces sp. NBC_01334, assembly GCF_035983595.1. Classification (NCBI taxonomy): domain Bacteria; kingdom Bacillati; phylum Actinomycetota; class Actinomycetes; order Kitasatosporales; family Streptomycetaceae; genus Streptomyces; species Streptomyces sp. NBC_01334. Next base: position 5,100,829 of record NZ_CP130718.1, read on the forward strand.
GCTCGGCGCGGCGGTGGCCGAGGACCGGGAGGCCCGCAGCCGCGCCCCGCACACGTCACGGTTCAAGCTGCTCTTCCACCCGCAGGTCGCGTTGCTGACCGGCGCGTTCTTCGCGATGACGCTCACCGGCTACGCGATCACCTTCTGGCTGCCGAGCCTGATCGAGGACATCGGCGGACTGTCGTCCTTCCAGGTCGGGCTGCTGTCCGCGATCCCGGCGGTCTGCTCCATGATCGCCATGTACTCGATGAGCCACTTCACCGACCGTGCCCCGGATCGCCGTCCGTATCTGGCGATCACCCTGGTGCTGTCGGCCACGGGCACCTACCTGGCCACCCTGGGCTCCCCCTGGTTCGGCCTCGCGGCGATCACGCTGGCCGGGGTCGGCTCGAAGTGCGCGGCGACGCTGTTCTGGCCGATGGCGCAGTCGGGGCTCGACCTGAGGATCGCGGCGCCGGGCCTGGCACTGGTCAACTCCATCGGAAACCTGGGTGGTTTCTTCTCCCCCACGCTCTTCGGCTACCTCAAGGACACGACCGGCAGCACGAACGGCGGCCTGTACACGCTGTCGGCGGCCTCGCTGCTGGCGGTGGTCGCGGCGAGGTTCATCCGAGGGGCCCGCGCGGCCTCCGATCCGCTCCTGGAAACCTCACCGGAGGCGCACAGGAAGCCCGAGGCGGGAGCACAGCGCCGCGTCGTCTGATAGCGGTACGCCGGCACGGGCCGACGGGGCAAGGGAGGAAGCCAGCCATGGGATCCACGGGGTTCATGATCACGCTGTCGGTGCTGCTGATCGTCGGCGCGGTGGCGGGGGTGGTGGCCCAGCGCCGCGCGGGTCGCACCCGACGTCCGGCCGGTCGGCCGGGACGTCCAGGTCGGTCCGGTGCATCGGGCCCCTCCGGACTGTCCGGCCTGGATGCGGAGGCGGAGGCGAACCACTGGCTGATCCGGCTGGGCGGCGGCCTCGTCCCGCCGGGGGCGCGGGCCTGGGCGGGTGCGGACGAGGCGGCGGGCCGGGCGCTGACCAGCGCGGCGGAGTGTCATCGCGTGGCGCGCGACCGGCTGTCCGGGGCACGTACGGCGGGGGAGTACGAGGAGGTCACGCGGGTGGCGAAGGAAGGTCTGGAGCATCTTCGCTCGGCGCGTGCGGCGCTGGGGCAACCGGCCTCGGCGGCCGTGGGCGGGCCCGCTCTCCCCCGTGCGGCCCGCGTCCCGGCAGTCGGCGCGGCCTGCGCGGTCACGTCCCGCTAGACGACCGTGCCTGCTTCGCCGTATCTGCCTTGTTGTGTCTGCCTGGCGGTTCTTCCTCGCCGGCCCTCCCTCGGTGCTGCCGCGTGAACGGCTGCGGGGCGGCGTACGCCGACGCGGTGTCGGAGTGCGCCGCCCCGCAGCGGGACGAGCTTCGGGCCCACGCCCGCACGCTGTTGACCGGTCCTCCCCCCTACTTCGGGTCGCGGTCGAACAGTGACTTGGACCAGAAGCAGCCGAGTGCCGTGAGTCCCAGGCACCAGGCGACGGTGAGCCATCCGTTGTGGCCGATCTCGCTGCCGAGCAGCAGTCCGCGGAGGGTCTCGATGGCGGGGGTGAACGGCTGGTACTCGGCGATCGGCTGGAACCAGCCCGGCATCGCGTCGACCGGGACGAAGGCGCTGGAGATGAGGGGCAGGAAGATCAGCGGCATGGCGTTGTTGCTGGCCGCCTCGGCGTTCGGGCTGGACAGGCCCATGCCGACCGCGATCCAGGTGAGCGCGGTGGCGAAGAGGACGAGCAGCCCGAAGGCCGCGAGCCACTCGAAGGGCGTGGCGTCCGTGGACCGGAAGCCGATGGCCACTCCGACGGCCCCGGCGAGGGCCACGCTCATGACGCACTGGATGACGCTGCCGACGACGTGTCCGAAGAGCACCGACCCGCGGTGGATCGCCATCGTGCGGAAGCGGGCGATGATGCCCTCGTTCATGTCGGTGGAGACGGAGACGGCGGTGCCGATCGTGGTGGAGCCGATGGTCATCAGGAGCAGGCCGGGCACGAGGTAGGCGATGTAGGCGGAGCGGTCGGCGCCGCCGTCGCCGATTCCCGCGCTCATCGCGTCGCCGAAGACGTAGACGAAGAGCAGCAGCAGCATGACCGGCGTGAGCAGCAGGTTCAGCGTCATGGACGGGTAGCGCCGGGCGTGCAGGAGGTTGCGGCGCAGCATCGTGGAGGAGTCGCGCACGGCGAGGGAGAGGGAGCTCATCGGATGTTCTCCTTGGGCTGGCCGGGGACGGTGGTGGAGGCGGTGAGGGCGAAGAAGACGTCGTCGAGGTCGGGGGTGTGCACGGTCAGTTCGTCGGCCTCGATGCCGGCCGTGTCGAGCCGGTCGAGGACGGTGCGCAGGTCGCGCTGGCTGCCGTCGCTGGGGATCTGCAGGGCGAGTGCCTCGTCGTCCCGGGTGACCTCGCGCAGTGCGCAGGCCGCGTTCCGGTAGGCGGCCGGGTCGGAGAAGCGGAGGCGGACGTGCCCGCCGGGGACGAGCCGCTTGAGTTCCTCGGCGCTGCCCTCGGCGGCGATCCTGCCGTCGTTGAGCACGGCGATGCGGTCGGCGAGTTCGTCGGCCTCTTCCAGGTACTGGGTGGTGAGGAAGACGGTGACGCCGTCGAAGACCAGCTCGCGGATGATCTGCCACATGTTGTGCCGGGAGCGGGGGTCGAGGCCGGTGGTCGGCTCGTCGAGGAAGATGATCCGCGGGCTGCCGACCAGGGTCATGGCGATGTCGAGGCGGCGCTTCATGCCGCCGGAGTAGGTCGCGGCGGGCTTCCTCGCGGCCTCGACCAGGTCGAAACGCTCCAGCAGCGCCGCGGTCACCCGCCGCCCCTGCGCCTTGGACAGGTGGTGCAGGTCCGCCATCAGGAGCATGTTCTCCTCGCCGGTGATCAGCCCGTCCACAGCGGAGAACTGCCCCGTGACACCGATCGCGGCACGCACCGCCTGCGGATCGGCCGCCAGGTCGTGCCCCGCGACCTGGGCCTGTCCGCCGTCGGCGGCGATGAGCGTGGAAAGGATCTTCACGGCGGTGGTCTTGCCTGCGCCGTTCGGCCCGAGCAACGCGAACACGGAACCGGCCGGGATGCGCAGGTCGATGCCGTCGAGGACGGTCTTGTCGCCGTAGGACTTGCGCAGCCCGATGGCGGAGACGGCGATCGGCGACGGGTGACCGTCACCCCGACTGGGCGTGGGCATGACAGAAGAAGGCATGGTGCCCTCCGTTCGAAGGCTTGAAGTGGGTGGGGGCGGGGCTGGTCGAGAACGCGGTGCTCAGGCCTTGGCGCGGCGGACGTGGATGTTGCCGAACCGGGTGCGGGCGCGGATCTTCACGGTGTCCTCGGTCTTCTCCGGGGACTCGGACGCGGTGAGCGTGTTGCGCACCTGGCCGGAGTCGGAGCTCGCGTCGAGCCAGGCCGCCGTGCCCTCGCGGATGCCGACGTCGATGGCGCCGTAGGAGGTCTCCAACTGGACGGTGCCGCGGACCACTTCGCCCACCCGCAGGGTGCCGTGGGCGGTGGTGGCGGTGACCGAGTCCTCGGCGCGCGTGATGTCGATGTCGCCGTTGGCGCCGCTCACGCGGAGTTCGCCGGTCACGGCGCCGACCGTCGTGCTGCCGTGCGAGTTCTTCAGGACGGCGGAGCCGTCGACGAAGCCGACGCGCATGCTGCCGGAGCTGGCGGTGATCTCGGCGGAGCCCTCGACGCGGTCCACGGTGATCGTGCCGTGCGAGGCGGTCAGCTCCAGCGGGCCCGTGGTGTCGAGGCGGACGTCGCCGGACGAGTTCTTCACGCGGACCTCGCCGAGCCGGCCCTCGCCGATCACCTGGGTCCAGGCGCCGGTCGTGTCGACGCGTGAGCCCGTGGGCAGGTCGACCGTCACGTCGACGGTGCCGGTGCGGCCGAGGCCGAACAGCGTGGGCTTGGGCGTCCTGATGGTCAGTACACCGCTCGCGTAGGTGACCTCGGTCTGGGCGGCCGCCCGTGTGTCCAGGTCCTTCTCCGGGTCGCGGGGCCGCACCTCGACGACGGTGTCGGGGCGGTCGGTCGCGGTGAACTGGAGGGAACCGGCGTCCACGCGTGCGGTGACGGAGATCGGTTCGGGAGTGTCGAAAGAAGGCATGGCTGTCCCGTCCTCTTGGGTCTTCAGGGCGTCCCCGCTGGTGGGACGTGGTGTGGGTGAAGTGGTGCGGGGTGCTGTGCTGCGGATTCGGCTGTGGGTGCAGTGGGGGAGCGGGGCTAGCGCACCCAGCCCGTGAAGCTCTGTCCGAGCGCCTGGGTCTTCTCCGTCGTGCGCGGCGGCCGGGCACCGCTGTCGACCGCGGCCGACACGGCACGCACCAGCCACGCGTTGACCGACAGGCCCTCGCGGGTCGCGGCCTCCTCGGCGCGGGCCTTGAGGTGGGCCGGCAGGCGCAGGTTGACGCGGGCGGTGCCGCCCTCGTCGCCGTCGGCCGGAGCCTTGAGCGGCTCGGTGGGCGCGACCGGTTCCGCGATGGCACCGCCGTCGCCGGGCGGGAGTGTCACCACGAACTGGGGGTCGAGCCCGCGCAGCCGTACGTCGACCGAGCCGGGGGCGAGATCGCGGGTGATCTCGTCCGTGGCGGCGGAAAGCACATGGAGCATGGTCAGCCGGGTCGCCGACTCCAGCGGAGCGGTGAGCCGCTCGGCCAGCTCGCGGGCTTCGTCACCGCCGGCTTCGGCGGCCACCGCGAGTTCGCGGCGGAGTGTGTCGACATACGGGGTGAGGTCCATGACGCCATGATGGCACCACGGTGGTGCCACATGCAAGCCGTGTAGTGAGATCTCCGGGTCATTGGCTGACGAAATCACGCTGACCTGCGGAAATGTGATGGCACCTATGTGGGCAACTGTGGTGTCATGCGTGCTCATGGGCTTCTGGTGGCGTCGGATGGCCCCCGTTGGCACCTGATGGCACCCTGCATCGCACCCCATGGCACCCCATGGCGCCTTCTGGTGCCGAGGTGGCATCAGGAGGTGCTTGCGGGTGACGTCAAGCGCTGCTTCCAGGCGCTTCCGGGCGCTTCCGGGTGGTGCCGGAGGTGGTCGGGCCGCGTGAGGATGTGAGGAAAAACTAAGGTAAGCCTCACCAACCCCTCTATCATGAGCAGGCTGAAATCCGACCCGGAGCCCGGCGACTTTTTGCCTGCGCTTGGAATTCCACAGGTCGTTCCCACGCCCCTGACAGGCCCGCCTCCTAGCTTCGCGGCCATGACGGGAAACTCAGGAAACACAGCAAACACAGCCGGTGCCGAGAATGACCGGCAAGGCCCCAGGCACAAGCGTGATCTGACCCGACGCAAGGTGGTCGTCGCCGGTGCGGGCGCGGCCGTCGCCGTCGGGGCGGGCGGGGCGCTCGCCGCCGGCGCCTTCGCCGGGGAGAAGAGCGGGACCAAGCCCAAGGCCGCCGCTTCCGCGAGTGCCGGTGAGGTCTGCTACAAGCTCACCTCCGAGACCACCGAAGGCCCGTACTACATCGACGCGGACAAGCTCCGCCAGGACATCACCGAGGACAAGGAGGGCATCCCGCTCACCCTCGCCCTCAAGGTGATCGACTCCGAGACCTGCAAGCCCATCGTGAACGCCGCCGTCGACGTCTGGCACTGCGACGCCCTCGGCATCTACTCCGGTTACGAGAGCCTCTCCACCGGTGGTGGCGGCGCTCCCACCGACGCGCCCTCCGGCACCCCGACCGACGTGCCGACCGGCACCCCGACCGGCGAGCCGCCGTCCGGTGGCGGTGGCGGCGGCGGGCACGAGGAGCCCACCGACGACGAGCGCTATCTGCGGGGAACCTGGAAGACCGACAGGCAGGGCCGCGTCACCTTCAAGACGATCTTCCCGGGCTGGTACCGCGGTCGCACGGTCCACATCCACACCAAGGTGCACGTCAACGGCGAGTGGACCGACGCCGGTTACGAGGGCGGCAACACCTGCCACACGGGCCAGTTCTTCTTCGACGAGGAGTCCGTGCTCGCCTCGGCCGAGGTGGAGCCGTACTCCACCAGCACCACCGAGCGCACCACGCTCACCGAGGACACGATCTACGACCAGAGCGGCGTCCAGGGCGGTCTGCTCAAGCTGAAGTACAACAAGAAGAACATCGCCAAGGGTGTCGTGGGTTCGATCACGATGGGTGTCGAACCCGACGCCACCCACGAGGGCACCGACGACGCGGTCCAGCCGGGCGCGTCCGAGACGGCGTCGGCCGAGGCGTCGGCCTCTTCCAGCTGATCCGGGCGGCGGCGGGGGCGTCCCGTTCACCCGTGCGTCCCGGTCACTCGTCCGGTGACGCCCCCTCCTCCAGCAGCCGCTCCGCGATGTCCGTCGACCAGCTCTGGGCCCACGCACGCAGGTCCGTGAGCTGGTCCTCGGTCAGGCCGTACGCCGTGAACGCCGTGTCCGGGTAGTGGTCCGTGCCCGTCAGCCGGGTCTGGAGGGTGGGCAGGTCGAAGTCGTCCCGGGCATGGCGGCGGGCCAGTTCCTCCAGGTCGGGGTGGGTGAAGCGGGCCGACGCCGCTCTCGCGTCGATCAGGTCGACGGCCAGACCGCGGTCGTAGAGCGCCCGGACCTTCGTGCCCACCGCGTCCGGTAGGGCGAGCGCCGGACCGTACGGGGTCGGGACGGGCGGGCTCCAGAAGGTCTCCTTGTGCAGGGCCAACCGGAGGACCGTGTCCGTGGCGCGGTCCAGCACGGCCAGGTGCGCGGACAGCGGGTCCGTGTCCCGGACCGTCGTTTCGTGGCCGCCCCGGGAGGTGAGCGCCGCGCCCAGCGCCTCGGCGAGCCGGGGCATCGGCTCCGCGCTCTCGGTCGCCAAGTCCACGTTCGCGTGCGGGCGTTGGAGCAGCTCGTGCGCCTGGAGCGCGTAGCCGCCGGCCAGGGCCCAGGGGGCGCCGGCGGCGGCCACGTCGAAGACCTCGGCGAGGAGCCGGAGGTGAGGTTCGAGAAGGTCCACCGGGTAGTCGTACCAGGTGCGGTGACCGTCGCGCGGGGTTCGGCGGGCGCGGCGGCGCCGTCGGCGACGCGTGGTCCCGTCGTCCGCTGCGTCCGGGTGGGCGTCCGGGCCCGAGGCCGTGCGGATCCGTCACCCGGCCGCCACCGGGTGGTGGTGGCCGGGCGACCCGGGATCAGATCACCCAGCCCAGTCCGTACCCGCCCAGCAGGACCGAGTCCGGCTGGGTGAGGCCGACCGAGGGGGCCGTGAAGACACGGCTGCGGGCGGCGGTCGGGCCGGTGGTGAAGCCGGGGAGGATCCAGACGGCGCCGGTGGACTCGTTCTCGCCCGAGGCGCTGACGAACAGATCCGGCCTGCCGTCCCGGTTCACGTCCCCGGCCGCGACCGTCGTACCGAACCCGTCCCCCGCCTCGGAGGCGTCCGGGACGCCCGCTGTGTCCTGGGTGAAGGCGTACGAGCCGGCGCCGAGGGCGCCGGTGCGGCGGCCGGGTACGACCGTCACCTGGCCGGCCTGCGCCTTGGTGCCGACCGACTCGCGCGGCGCGCCGATCACGAGGTCCGCGAGGCCGTCGCGGTTGAGGTCGGTCACCGTCAGGGCGCCACCGAAGACGTCGCCCTTCTCGCTCGCGTCGGGCACGCCGACGGTGTCCTGCGTGATCTGCTCGGGCACGGCGTCGGGTGCGATGCCGGCCGCCGAGCCGCGCCAGACGAGCACGCGACCGCCCGACGCGCCGTCCACGCCCGCGACGTCGGGTTCGTCCGGGTCGCCGACCACCAGGTCGTCGTAGCCGTCGCCGTCGACGTCCCCGGTGGCGGCGATATGGCCGTTGCCGTGGGCGAGACGGGCCGGAAGGCCGATCTGGTCCTGGTCCTCCGGGTCGACGAAGACGAACCCGCCGGTCTCCCCGCCCTGTCCGTACGTCACGTTCACGTGCTCGGGGGAGCCGTCGCCGTCGAAGTCGCCGAGCGCGACGGAGTCCCCCCAGGAGCTGTCCGCCGCCACCGCGGAGGCGCCGTGGCCGCCGGTGCGGGTGAAGGGGCCGGTGAAGCGGACGGCACCGCCCCAGCTCGCGACCAGGATCTCGGACCGCGCCGCCGAGGCGCCGCGGGTCGCGGCGATGTCCGCGCCGTAGTGGTAGGGGTCCGTGCCCGGCGTCGCCGAAGCGGGCAGGTCGGTGCCCGTGGTGAGCCCGCTCCGGCTGCCCCACAGCACGGTCACGGACCCCGCTTCAACGCCCCTCGCGGTGCTCTCGAAGGGGGATCCGACGACCAGGTCCGCGTAGCCGTCCCGGTTCAGGTCGGCGGTGGCGGTGGCGGAGCCGAACCCGTCGCCCGCCTCGGCGGTGTCCGGCACGCCCGCGGTGTTCTGCGTGATCAGCGCTCGCCGGGCGGCCGACAGTCCCGTCTTCGACCCGTACAGCACGACGACGGCGCCCGCCCGTTCCCTGCCCGCCACGTTCGCGCCCGGCGCGGGCAGCACGGCGTCGCGGTAGCCGTCCCCGTTGAAGTCACCGGGCACCGCACCGTGCACGGCGACGGCGGGCGCGGCGGGCAGTGCCGCGGCACCCAGCAGCCCGGCCAGCAGCACCACGGCCACCCGCCAACCACGCCTGAAAGCAAGCTCGTTCACGCGAATCCCCCATCCCCACGCGCGCACCCTCCGTGCGCCTGCGCCCCGCCCGCGAGTGTAGAGCGCCCGGGGCGCACGCCCCCCGGACGGGGGTCGTGGACTCGTGGACGGGAGCCGCGGACGGGAGCCGTGTGGACGAAGGCCGTGGACGGGGCCGTGGACGAGGGCGCTACTTCGCCACGAACTGCGTGAGGATCGCCTGCACCTCGTAGATGTCCACGCCCTTGGTGAACGTCTTCTCGATCGGCACGGACGAGCCGGACACCCAGATCTTCAGCTCGGCGTCCAGGTCGAAGGTCCCGGCGGTCTCCACCGCGAAGTGCGTGATGCTGCGGTACGGAATGGAGTGGTACTCCGTTTTTTTGCCGGTGATCCCCTGCTTGTCGACGAGGATCAGCCGCCGGTCCGTGAACAGGATGGTGTCGCGGATCAGCAGGAAGGCGGCCTGCACATGCTCGCCCTGGCCCAGCAGACGGGCGTAGTCCTGCTGCGCCTGCGCCGGGTCGATCGGGTGCGCGTTGCCGAAGAGTGCAATGGAAGATCCCCCAGTTGACGATGACGCCGGTCCCTGTGTGGTGATCCCTCCCCGGAGGGAGGTGTTCGTCCCCGATGCGCACCTTAAGGGGGTGGTGGGGGAATCGTGAAGGAGTTTGATCGACCGGCGGAGACGGCCCCGGAAAAAATCCTCTTCACGCGGCAACTCTTCACGCGGCGGCGACCACTGACAGGACGTAAGCCCGCTCCTCCCCGTAAGGATCCCCCGTGGCAGCTCCCTCCCACCGCCGGTCCCTCCGCTCGCGCCGCGCCCTCGTCGTCTCCGCCGCCGCCGTGGCCGCGGCCGTCGGCGCCGGTGTCGTCGTGATGAACGCGAACGCCGGGACCGTCGACCTGTACCACCAGACGCTCGCCGCCAAGGACGGCTGGGCCTCCTCCGGCACGGGCACCACCGGTGGCACCAAGGCCGACGCCGCGCACACCTTCACCGTCTCCACCCGCGCCCAGCTGGTGAAGGCGCTGGGGTCCGCCTCCGACACCACCCCCCGGATCATCAAGATCAAGGGCACGATCGACGCCAACACCGACGACGCGGGCAAGAAGCTGACCTGCGCCGACTACGCGTCGGGCACGGGCTACTCGCTCTCCGCCTACCTGAAGGCGTACGACCCCTCGTCCTACGGCACCTCCAAGCTGCCCTCCGGCACCCAGGAGAAGGCCCGCGCCGCGGCCCAGACCAAGCAGGCGAAGAACATCGTCTTCAAGGTGCCGGCCAACACCAGTGTCGTCGGCGTGCCGGGCACCGACGCCGGGATCTCCGGCGGCATGCTCCAGATCCAGAACGTGGACAACGTCGTCGTCCGCAACCTGACCTTCGCCGCCACCGAGGACTGCTTCCCGCAGTGGGACCCGACCGACGGCGACGACGGCAACTGGAACTCCAACTACGACTCGGTCACGCTGCGCGGCGCGACCCACGTGTGGGCCGACCACAACACGTTCACCGACGCGCCCCACCTCGACAGCGCCAACCCGAAGTACTACGGCCGCGAGTACCAGATCCACGACGGCGCCCTGGACATCACCAAGAGCTCGGACCTGGTGACGGTCTCGCGCAACCAGTTCACCAACCACGACAAGACGATGCTGATCGGCAGCAGCGACAGCGAGCCCTCGGGCAAGCTGCGCGTCTCCATCCACCACAACATCTGGAAGGGCATCGTCCAGCGCGCCCCGCTGGCGCGGGTCGGCCAGGTGCACATCTACAACAACTTCTACGACGTCACGACCCTCAACGGCTACGCGACGCAGTACAGCATCAACTCGCGCGCCAAGGCCCAGGTCGTCGCCGAGAACAACTACTGGAAGGTCCCGACCGGCGGAAAGGTCGCCAAGCTCCTCAGCGGCGACGGAACCGGCGCGGTCAAGGGCTCCGGCAACCTCGTCAACGGCACGGTCACCGACGTCGTCGCCGCGTACAACGCCGCCTCGTCGAAGGACCTGAAGACCACGGTCAACTGGACCCCGGCCCTCACCTCGGGTCTCGAGACGTCGGCGAAGAACCTGCCCACGACCCTCGGAACGACCACGGGCGCGAGCGTCCTGAAGTAACACCCCTCAGACACGCGAGGGCCGGGTGACCACGAGCCCCCGGCCCTCGCGTTCGCCCGTCGTCAGGTGTCGTACGTGCCGTCCCAGGGTTCGGCGAAGGCCAGGCGGTCCGGGTAGAGCTCCGCCCAGGTCTCCGGCTCGCCGTCCTCGTCCTTGTCCTCGCGGACCACCAGGCCGAACAGCACGCCCTCGAAGGTGAGTCGGAAGGGGCGGACCGCGATGTCCGTGTAGGAGCGGCGGGGCAGGCTGCGCAGGAGGGTCGCCAGGCGGACGCGGGCCCGGGTGAGGACCGAGTCGTCGCCGTGCGGGTTGCGCTGCTGCTCGGCCCAGGTGCCGGCACACCAGATGTCCGAGTCGCGGTAGTTGCCCGCGGCGTCGAAGGTGTGCAGCACGGTGTAGAGGCGTTTGTGCTCTTCCCAGCCGTCGTCGAGACGGAACCCTTCGGGGAAGGCGTACGTGACCGACGCGAGGAACTGGCCGTCCGCGTACCGCCCGATGGACTCGGTGCGGTGCTTCGGCTCGTAGGCGATCGGAATGACGTTGGGGACTGCCATGGCGGAAACCATACGGCTTGGCGGGAACATGCCGGAGTCGGGGGAACATCTACGACTCTTCCTCTACATCCTCCGACCAGGGCCGTCCATCGAACAGGGCCCTCTTCCGACCAGCGCCCTCTTCCGACCAGGGTCCGGGAGGCGGTTCGTCCCGGACCCCGTGGTCGGTGTGGTCGGTCGCCGACGCGCTACGCGGTCGGCTTCTCCTCCAGGCGCGGGAAGAGCACCGCTCCCTTGGTGACCGTCGTACCGGCCGGGAGCGTGCCCCAGGCGCCGGCCTCCTGGACCCGCTGGTCCGCGAGAGCACCCAGGACCGCCTCGGCGCCCAGCGAGTCCCACAGCTTCTGGGAGGTGTCCGGCATGACGGGGTTCAGCAGAACGGCGACGGCGCGCAGGGACTCCGCGGCGGTGTAGAGGATGGTCGCCAGACGGGCCCGGCCCTCGGCCGAGTCGTCCTTCGCGACCTTCCACGGCTCCTGCTCCGTGATGTAGCCGTTGACCTGCTTGACGAAGTCGAACACGGCCAGGATGCCGCCCTGGAAGTCCAGCTCCTCGCCGATCTTCCGGTCGGCCACCGCGACCGCGGTCGCCAGCCCGTCGTGCAGCGCCTTCTCCGCCTCGCTGTCGGCGGTGGCCTCGGGCAGGACGCCGTCGAAGTACTTGCCGACCATCGCGGCCACGCGGGAGGCGAGGTTGCCGTAGTCGTTCGCCAGCTCGCTCGTGTAGCGGGCGGAGAAGTCCTCCCACGAGAACGAGCCGTCCTGGCCGAAGGCGATGGCGCGCAGGAAGTACCAGCGGTACGCGTCCACGCCGAAGTGCGAGGTCAGGTCCTGCGGCTTGATGCCGGTCAGGTTCGACTTCGACATCTTCTCGCCGCCGACCATCAGCCAGCCGTTCGCGGCGATCTTCCCGGGCAGCGGGAGGCCCTGCGCCATCAGCATCGCGGGCCAGATCACCGCGTGGAAGCGCAGGATGTCCTTGCCGACCAGGTGGACGTCTGCCGGGAAGGTCTCTTCGAACTTCTGCTGGTTCTCGTTGTAGCCGACCGCCGTGGCGTAGTTCAGCAGCGCGTCGACCCACACGTAGATCACGTGCTTCTGGTCCCACGGGATCGGGATGCCCCAGTCGAAGGTGGAGCGCGAGATGGAGAGGTCCTGAAGGCCCTGCCGGACGAAGTTCACGACCTCGTTGCGCGCGGACTCGGGCTGGATGAAGCCCGGGTTCGCCTCGTAGAGGGCGAGGAGCTTGTCGCCGTACTCGCTCAGCTTGAAGAAGTAGTTCTCCTCGCTGAGGATCTCCACGGGCTTCTTGTGGATCGGGCACAGCTTCTGACCTGCGAATTCGCCCTCACCGTCGAGCAGCTCGCCCGGGAGCTTGTACTCCTCGCAGCCGACGCAGTACGGGCCCTCGTAGCCGCCCTTGTAGATCTCGCCCTTGTCGTACAGGTCCTGCACGAACTCCTGGACGCGGTCGGTGTGCCGCTGCTGCGTGGTGCGGATGAAGTCGTCGTTCGCGATCTCCAGGTGCTCCCAGAGGGGGCGCCAGGCCTCGTCGACGAGCTTGTCGGCCCACTGCTGCGGGCTGACGCCGTTCGCCTCCGCGGTGCGCATGATCTTCTGACCGTGCTCGTCCGTGCCGGTGAGGTACCACACCTTCTCGCCGCGCTGGCGGTGCCAGCGGGTGAGCACGTCGCCTGCGACGGTCGTATAGGCGTGGCCCAGGTGAGGAGCGTCGTTGACGTAGTAAATGGGGGTGGAGACGTAGAACGCCTTGCCACCCTGCTTCTCGGTTCCAGTGGCCGCCATGCCCGAAATCCTACTGGGCCCACGAAGATCCACTCACATGCGTTTCGGGGGGTGGACGTGATTCTCCACCCCCCGAAGGGGGCCTACGGGCGCCAGGTGGCCAGTACGCCTTCGTAGAGCTCGGCGTCCGTCAGTTCGCGCGGGGTCGGGCCCGCGTGGAAGAAGGACGTGTTGGGGGTCTTCAGCTTGCGGAGGTAGTCGAAGGCCTTGTTGTCGGGCTCGCCGAAGGCGACGAAGGAGAAGAAGACGGCGGGGTGGTTCTTCGCCGCGTCCGTGAGGGACTGGGTGGCCGGGGTCTTCGCGTCCGGGGCGCCGTCCGTCTGGAAGACGACCAGGGCGGGGGTGTCCGCGTCTTCCTTCTCGTGGTGGGTGAGGACCGCTTCGACCGCCGCGTGGTAGCTGGTACGGCCCATGCGGCCGAGGCCGGCGTGCAGCTCGTCGATCTTGTTCTCGTGGTCCGTGAGGGTCAGCTCGCCGGTGCCGTCCAGTTCCGTGGAGAAGAAGACGACGTGGACCTTGGCCTCGGGGTCCAGGTGGGCGGCGAGGGCGAGGGTCTGCTCGGCGAGGGCCTGGGCGGAGCCGTCCTTGTAGTACGGGCGCATGCTCGCGGAGCGGTCCAGCACGAGGTAGAGCTTCGCTCGGGTGGTGGTGAGGTGGGTTGCCTCCAGGGCGGTGGCCGCTGCGGCGTAGGCGGTGGCGAGGCCGGCGGGGAGCGCGGGGGTGGCATGAGTCTCGGCCGGGGCCGCCTCGGCTTCGCCCTCGGTGGCCGCGGGCTCGTCGGCGACGGCGGTCGGCTCGGCTTCGGGCTCGGGCGTGACCTCGGCCTCGGCCTGGACCTCGTCCCCGCCCTCGGTGGCCGCGGGCTCGTCGGCGACGGCGGTCGGCTCGGCCTCGGGCTCGGGCGTGACCTCGGCCTCGGCCTCGGCCTTGACCTCGTCATCGGCTTCGCCTTCGGCGGCCGCGGGCTCCTCGGCCGTTTCCGGTGCGGGGTCCTCGATCACCGCCTCAGCCGTCGGCTCGTCCACCTCGGCCTCGGCCTTCGCTTCGGCCTGCGGCTCGTCGGCCTCGGCCTTCGCTTCAGCCTGCGTCGGCGCCTCAGCCTGGGCTTCCGCCGTCGGTTCGGCTTCCGCCTCAGCCTCTTCCGTCGGCTCGGCCTCGACCGGCGCCTCGGCCGTCGGCTCGGCCTCGACCGGCGCCTCGGCCGTCGGCTCAGCCTCAGCCTCGACCGGCGCCTCAGCCTCAGCTGTCGGCTCGGCCTCGACCGGCGCCTCAGCCTCAGCTGTCGGCTCGGCCTCGACCGGCGCCTCAGCCTCAGCTGTCGGCTCGGCCTCGACCGGCGCCTCAGCCTCAGCCTCGGGCTCGGCCGTCGGCTCAGCCTCAGCTGTCGGCTCAGCCTCGGGCTCGGCCGTCGGCTCGGAAGCCTCCGCCGTCGGCTCGGCCTCGGCCTCGGCCACAGCCTCGACCGTCGCCTCAGCCTCGGCCTTCGGCTCCGCCGCCGGCTCGGGCGTCTCCGCCGTCGCAGTAGGCAGGTCCTCCGTCGGCAGGTCCTCCGTCGACTGGGTCGGCTTGGGGACCGAGACGTTGTCGAAGGCCGCTGAGACGAGGTCGTGTTCGTCCTGGGATGCCGGGCGGGGTTCCGGGACCTGGGCCGTGGGAGTGGCCCTCGGGGTGGGTTCGGGGGAGGGGGAGGGGACCGTCGGTTCGGGCGCCGGGGTCGGCGCCGCTGCCGACGTGGGGGCAGCCCCGGTCGACTCCTGGTCCCGCTCCTCGGAGGCGGTCTGTTCCTGCGAAGGAACCTGTTCCGCACCCTCTGCCTCGGCGGCCCGCTCTTTGCGTGACCGTCCGAACGCGTTCCGCAGGAGAGTGAGAATGCCCATGTGCGCAACCCTTCGCGTGAGTTGAAGCCCGTCAATCCCTGGCCAGGACGGACACGTAAGGTTAACGGCCCCGGATGGTGATCTTGGGCAGGGGTGAGTGTAAGGAATCCAGGTGTGTCAATACCGCCTCGGCACCCCCTCCGCGCAAGTCCAACACCCTTGTGGCTGCCGGGGCTTCACTTTCCGTTCATCCCACAGCAGCGCCTCCGCACATACGTGCCCCTAACGTCACGAGCACACCAAGGGCATGCAAGGGGAGATTAAAGGTGCGCAAGCTTCTGCCGCTGATCGGAACGCCGTCCCAGTCCCATCCCGGCGGACGCTCCGCCATGACCTGCCGCTTCCGGTGTGGTGACGCCTGCTTCCACGAGGTGCCCAACACCAGCGACAACGAGTACGTCGGTGAGGTCATCGCGGGGGCGATCGGCCGCCGCGCGATGGTGCGAGCCGCCGCGGTCGTCACCGTCGCGGCCGCCGCCGGGACCGCGGGTGTGGCCGGTGCGCTGCCCGCGGCGGCCGATACATCCGGAAAGTCCGCCGGGAATTCCGGGCAATCCGCCGGGAATTCCGGGGGTTCCGGGAATTCCGGGAAACCGGCCGCCAAGGGCGCCCGTGGGTTGCGGTACAGCTCTGTCGCTCCGAATACCGCAGACGCCGTCACCGTTCCGGACGGATACGGGCAGAATGTCGTCATCCGCTGGGGTGAGCCCATCCTGCGCGGCGCTCCCGCCTTCGACCCGGAGAAGCAGACCGCCGCCGCGCAGGCCGGACAGTTCGGCTACAACAACGACTTCCTGGCGCTGCTGCCGATTCCGGGCGAATGCGACCGGCAGCTGCTCGTCGCCAATCACGAGTACACCGACGAAGTGCTCATGTTCCGTGGCTACGACGCCGCCAACCCCACCCGGCAGCAGGTCGAGGTCGCCTGGGCGGCGCACGGGCTCGGCGTGGTCGTCGTGCAGGAGGACCGCAGGACCGGCAAGCTGACCGCCGTGCCCCGGCACCACCTCAACCGGCGGGTCACCGCCACCACCGAGTTCCGGCTCACCGGGCCCGCCGCGGGCTCCGACCTGCTGAAGACCTCCGCCGACCCGACCGGCACGAAGGTGCTCGGCACGCTCAACAACTGCTCCGGCGGCACCACGCCGTGGGGCACCACGCTGCACGGCGAGGAGAACTTCAACCAGTACTTCGCCAACAGCGGCCGGGCCACGGACAAGCGGTACGGGATCGGGACCGGCGCGACCGAGCGCAAGTGGGAGCGGTTCGACAAGCGGTTCGACGTCGCCCAGGAGCCGAACGAGGTGCACCGCTTCGGGTACGTCGTCGAGCTCGACCCGTACGACCCGAACTCCACGCCCCGCAAGCACACCGCCCTCGGCCGGTTCAAGCACGAGGCCGCGACCGTGCGGCTGACCGAGGACGGGCGGCCGGTCGTCTACTCCGGTGACGACGAGCGGTTCGACTACTTCTACAAGTTCGTCGGCAGCAAGCGGATGAAGAAGGGGTCGAGCCGGGCCGTCCGCGAGCACAACCTGTCGCTGCTCGACGAGGGCACGCTCTACGTAGCCAGGCTCACCGGCGACTCCCCCACGATCGAGATCGACGGCACCGGCAAGCTGCCCGCCGACGGCGAGTTCGACGGGAGCGGCGAGTGGATCCCGATCGCCACCGCCACCGCCAAGGGCGCCGTCTCGCACGTCGAGGGGATGAGCGCCGAGGAGGTGTTCGTCTTCACCCGGCTCGCCGGGGACAAGGTCGGCGCGACGAAGATGGACCGGCCCGAGGACATCCAGCCCTCGCCCGTCACCGGCAAGGTGTACGTGGCCCTCACCAACAACACCAACCGCGGCGTCGGCGCGAACGCCAAGGCCGACGAGGCCAACCCGCGCAACGCCAACAAGCACGGGCACATCCTGGAGCTGACCGAGCGGCGTAACCGTCCCGAGAGCACCACGTTCGCGTGGTCGCTGTTCCTCGTCGCCGGTGACCCCGACGACCCGGCGACCTACTTCGCGGGCTTCCCGAAGGACGACGTCAGCCCGATCTCCTGCCCGGACAACGTGGCCTTCGACCCGCACGGCAACCTGTGGATCTCCACCGACGGCAGCCAGCTCGGCTCGCACGACGGGCTGTTCGGCGTCGCGACGCGCGGCTCTCGGCGCGGCGAGCTGAAGCAGTTCCTGACGGTGCCGAAGGGTGCGGAGACCTGCGGCCCGATCGTCCAGGACCGGCGGGTGCTCGTCGCCGTGCAGCACCCGGGCGAGATCGACGGCGCCACGGTCGAGAAGCCGGCGAGCACCTGGCCGGACGGCCCCGGGAAGATCGTCCGCCCGGCGGTCGTGGCCGTGTGGCGCAAGGACGGCGAGGACATCGGGGTCTAGCCGCCTCGGCTATCGGCGCCGGTCGTCCGCGTGCGGTGAGGCGATCGCCCTCGCCGCCGCGACCTCCTGGCGCAGGGGCTCCAGGACGCTGCCGGGAGGGCCGGTCAGGTCGGTGCGGACGGGGTACAGCACATCCGTGTCGCGCAGGCCGTCGGCCAGCTCCCGCAGCTGGAGCGTGACATGACCGACCTCCCGCGACGACGGCGGCCCGGCTCCGTGCTTCACCCGGACCCGGGCCGCCGTCGTCGCGTCCACGATGCGTTCCACCGCGACGACCAGCGGCCACCAGGCCGCCGCCCGGCGTCCGGTGGGCGGCGGCTCGGTCAGGGCGCGCTGGAACTCCGTACGGATGACGGACAGGTCGCGGTAGAGACGGCGGCGCATCCGGGCGCGTTCGGCGGGGTCGACGGCCGGGCCGAAGGCCGAGTCGACGTAGCGGGCCGTGTCCGCGACGGCGTCCGCCAGCCGGTCGCCGACCCTGGTGTGCCAGCTCTCCGGCCACAGGAGGTAGCCCGCCACCAGCGCGATGCCGCAGCCGATCAGCGAGTCCACCAGGCGGGGGAGCAGCAGCGCGGTGCCCTGGTGGTTGAGGACGTCCGACAGCAGCAGGATCACCGGGGTGATCGCCGCGGTCTGGTAGCCGTACCCGCGCGGGGTCAGGGCCGGGATCAGCGAGGCGAGCAGCAGCATCGCCGGCACGTCCCAGTAGCCGCGCGGCACCTGTGACAGCACCGCCGCCGCGACCACCAGGCCGGCCACGGTGCCGAGCGCCCGCAGCAGCGCCCGTGAGAACACCGAGCCGAAGTCGGGCTTCATCACGAAGGTGATCGTCAGGGCCACCCAGTAGGAGCGCGACACCGGGACGATCGAGACCAGCACCTGGGCGAGGCCGATGCACAGGGCCAGCCGCAGGCCGTAGCGCCAGGACGCGGCGGAGAGGGCGACGTCGCGGGTGGCGCGGGCGGCGCGGACCCGCAGGCCGGCCGGACGGCCGAGCCGGTCGTCGACGCCCCGGGGGTCGGGGTCGGGGGCGGCCACCACTTCGGCGGCGTGCCGCAGGGCGTGGTCGATGGCGCGCGCGGTCTCGGAGCCGGGGTCGGGCAGTCGGAGCCCTATCGGCCCGGTGAAGCCGGTCTCCACGGCCCGTGCGAGATGGAGTACGGCCTCGGGGACCTCCGCAGGGAGCGGGCGGCCGTCCAGGTGGGCCGCCGGGGCCGCCTCCACCACCGGGGTGATGGCGTTCAACTCGGCTACCAGCACGGTCAGTTCGGGGCTGCGGCCGTGCTGTCCGGTACGGCGGGCGAGGACCAGGTCGTAGGACTGGTTGAGGGACTGGGTGACGGTGTGCCGGGCGTCCTCGTACGCGCCGGGGACCTCGCTGCCGCAGGCGGCCAGCAGATCGGCGACCGCGCGATAGGCGGCGGCGACCGCCGTGCGCTCCGGCACCCCGGAGCGCAGCGGCCAGGCCAGCAGGGCGAGGAGGAGCACGAGCAGCCCGCCGCCGGTCATCAGGAGCGGCGCCAGCCACCACTCCCCCGGCATCGACAGTCCGGCCCCCACCACGGAGTTGAGCAGGAGCAGCAGTCCGGAGACGGACGCCACCGCCCCGATCGTCGAGATCATCCCGGAGACCAGCGCCACGCCGGTGACGACGGCCACCGCGAGCCACCCGTGCCCGTACACGAGGGATCCCAGGGTGACGCCCACCGCTCCGAAGAGCTGTGGGATCGCGATGTTCATGATCCGCATGCGGTAGGCGTCGGCGGTGTCGCCGATGACACCGGACAGGGCGCCCATGGAGGCGAGCGCGCCGTACGCGGGCTGTCCCGCGGCGAGGCCGATCAGCAGCGGCAGCGTCATGGCGAGCGCGGCGCGGGCGACGGCGGGCCGGTTGACGGCGGACCGCTGGGAGCGGAGGTTCCGGACCAGCCAGTCGGGAGGGGTGAGGCCGATGGGGAACTCGCGGGACATGCGCTCATTATGGGCACCCCGCCCCGGCTGCCGGTCCAGCCGGTCCCCGGCCGTCAGCCCTGGTGGAGGGTGAGGTCGACGACCAGGGCGCGGTGGTCGGTGCCGGCGAGGTGGAGGAAGCGGGCCCCGGCCGCCGAGAAGTTCTGCGACACGAGCACATGGTCGATCTGTGTGCCGAAGGCGGGCGCGGTGCGGCTGGGCCAGCTCGGCTCGCGGTCCTCGCCGGCGAGCCGGGCCGCGTCGCGCAGTCCGGTGCCGAGGACGCGGCGGAAGGCGGCGTGGTCCTGGGAGGCGTTGAAGTCCCCGGCGAGGACGAGCGGGGCGTTCCCGTAGCGGGCGGCGAAGTCCCGCAGGCGCCCCAGCTCCCGTTTCCACAGGGACACCTGGCGGGGCAGCGGGGGTTTGGGGTGCGCGAGCTGGAGCCGTACGGCATGTCCGCCGACATCGGCCACCGCCCCCGGCATGCCCATGCTGCCGGGCACGCCCGCGGTGGCCGTCAGCGGGAACCGGCTGAGGACGACGGACCCGACGGAGCTGTCGCCCGCGACGGCCTGCCGGTACGGATAGGCGGCCCCGAGCTCCTTCACCACCGCCGCCTGACAGGTGTACTCGCACTCCTGCGCGAAGACGATGTCCGGCCGCTCGCGCCGGACGACCGGGATCAGGGCGTCGGTCGCCCACCCGAACTCCACGTTCGACGTCAGCACCCGCAGCCGCGCGAGCACCGGCCCGTCCGGCTGCTCCCCCCTCCCGTACGGCTCGACGAACCAGGCGAGCAGCCCGAGCACGACCGCTCCCCAGATGAGCCCGGCCGACCAGCGGGCGAGCAGCGAGAGGGCGACGGCGGCCCCGGCGGGCACGGTCAGCCACGGCAGGAAGGCGAGCAGTTGCGGTACGGGAGTCACGGCATCGGTGTCGGCGATCCGGCATCCGACGACCACGCTCACCCCGGCCAGCAGCAGCCCGGCGCACCAGGCGCCGAGGAGCCGTCCTCGCGTCGACCTCATCCCGCCGAAGGCTACGCCCCGGTCTTCGCCAGGAACTCCGCCAACACCCTGTTGAACTCGCCCGCCCGCTCCAGGTTCGGCAGGTGGGCCGCGCCCTCGACGATCCGCAGCTCGGAGTGCGGGAGCGCCGCGTGCATCGCCTCCGCGTCCGAGACCGGGGTGTACTCGTCGTCCTCGCCGACCACGACCAGGGCGGGGACGGTGACGCGGGTCAACAGGGGCCGGTAGTCGGGGCGTTCGGCCCGGCCCCGCAGTGCGGCGGCGGCGCCCTCGGGAGGCGCCGACGTCATCATGCGGTGGACGTGGGCCTTCACCTCGGGGGCCGCGTAGGGGGCGACCATCTTCTCCAGGACCTCGTCGGCGTAGCCCCGCATGCCCTCCGCGAGCAGCCGGTCGGCCATCTCGTTGCGCGCCAGTCTGCCGCCGGGGGTCTCCGGCGCCGGGAAGGTGTCGGCGAGGACCAGACCCCGGACGCGGTCGGGGAACTGCCAGCAGATGTCCATCGCGATCTGGCCGCCCATCGACAGCCCGGCCAGCACGAACGTCTCCACCTTCAGCTCGTCCAGGAGCGCCGCGATGTCCTGGGTGAAGTCGGAGAGCAGCGTGATGCCGGGGACCACCGGGGACGCGCCGTAACCGCGCAGGTCGGGGGCGATCACCCGGCGGGTGGGGGAGAACGCCTCGATCTGCGGGGCCCACATGGTGCGGTCGAAGGGGTGGCCGTGGACGAGGACGAGGGGGAGCGCCGGGGGCGTATCCGCGCCTTTGTCCTCGTATGCGAGGAAGGGTGCCATGGGAGCGACAGTAGGGCGGGCCGTCTTCTCGGTGCAATAAGATCTTTGCTCTCGGTGCAATCCCAGGTTCCAGGAGTCCCCATGGCCGACTTCCGGCTCATCGCCGACCGCATCGCCGGAGACATCGTCGCCGGACGGCTCGGCCCCGGCCAACAGCTGCCCCCGCAAAGGTGGTTCGCCCGGCGGCACCGCATCGCGCCCTCCACGGCCGGACGGGTCTACGGCGAACTCGTGCGGCGTGGCCTGGTGGTGGGCGAGGTGGGGCGAGGGACCTTCGTGCGGGCCGCGCCGGCCGTCGCGCAGGGGCGGGCGCTCATCGAGACGGCCACCTCCGCGCCCGTCAACCTCGAGCTCAACTACCCCTCGGCCGCGGGACAGTCGGAGATCGTCGCGGCCTCCCTCGCGCCGCTGCTGCGGGCCGACGTGCTGACGGAGGCCATGCGTCCGGGCGCCGCCGACGGGACCGCGGCCGCCCGCGAGAGCGCCGCGCGGCTCCTCGCCGTGCCGGGCTGGCGGCCCGACCCCGCCCAGCTGCTGTTCACCGGCAACGCCCGGCAGGCCATCGCCGCCGCCCTCGCCTCCCTGGTCCGGCCGGGCGGCCGGGTCGGGGTGGAGGAGCTGACCTATCCGCTGGTCAAGGAGATCGCCGGACGGCTGGGGGTGGTTCTCGTCCCGCTCGCGGGTGACGCGGAAGGAGTACGGCCGGACGCTCTGGCCGCCGTCCACCGGGCCGCTCCGCTTTCCGCCCTCTACCTCCAGCCGACGCTCCACAACCCGACGTCCTCGACCATGAGCGAGCGGCGGCGGGGCGAACTGGGTGACCTCGTCGTCGCGTTGGGGCTGCCGGTCGTCGAGGACCGCATCTGGTCCTTCCTCCGCCCGGACGCCGCCGCGTTCGCCGCGCACGCCCCGGGGCTGACCCATGTCGTCGACGGGCTGTCCAAGCGGGTCGCGCCGGGGCTGACCGTCGGCTTTCTCGTCGTACCGGAGGACCGGGCGGAGGCCGTGGGGGCGGCGGTGCGGTCCGGCGGGTGGAGCGCGGGACGGTTCGCGCTGGAGGCGGCCGTGCGGTGGACGGGTGACGGGGTGGTGCGGCGGCTCGTCGAGGAGAAGCGGGCGGACGCCGCCCGGCGCCAGGCGATCCTCACCGAGCACCTGACCGCACACCGCACCGAGCACGTCACCGAGCACCTCGGCGAGCAGAGCACGGTGGGCGCGGTACAGACCGATCCGTGCGCCTACTTCGCCTGGTGGGAGCTGCCCGCGCCCTGGCGGGCCGACACCTTCACCGCCGCAGCCGCCGCGCACGGCATCGCCGTGACCCCGGGGACCGCCTTCGCCGTCGACCCGCACCGCACCCCCGACGCGGTCAGGCTCGGACTCGCGTCGGCTCCGGAGGAGGAGTTGGCACGGGCGCTGCGCACACTCGCCGCCGTCGCAGCAGACGGACCGCCGGGGAGCGCCGGCGGATGAGCCAGGTCGCCGCCGCCACCGTCAGGCCCAGCGCGAGCAGCAGCCAGGAGGCCGTCCGCAGGGTCGCGGTGAGGGCGTCGTACACCGCGCCCGCGGCCGGGCGGTGGGCCTCGTCGGGGAGGTCGGAGAGGGTCAGACGGCGGGCGATCGCGACGGCGAGACCCAGCAACGCGCCACCCAGGGCGGTGCCGAGGGCCGTCGCCGTGACCGCCCGGCGGCGGGAGACCGCCAGGGAGATACCGGCCATCGCGAACACGACGGCTGCCAGGGGCAGCCAGAAACCGGCTACGTCGAGCACGTGGTAGCCCTTCCGGAGAGCGGCCAGTCCAGCTGGCGGGAGGAGTGCGACACGGGTGTGCTCCACCGGCACCCGGTCGGCGAACGGCACATGTTCGGCCGTCAGTTGACGCTTCAGCGGTGAGGTGACGGTCGCGAGGTCCACGGTCACCGGGTGGGTGTCGCGCTCGGCGCTCTCGTCGTTCAGCGCCCTCATCACGGCCGTGTGGGCCGCCTCGTTGCCCGCGTCCCAGGCCGTGCGGTAGGCGCGGGTCGCGGTGAAGGAGCGGACCGCGTCCCGCAGGAAGAGCGGGTTCAGCCCGGCCTCGCGTGCCACTGCGTCACCCACCGTGTCCGCGACGGCGTTCCGTACGGCGGGGTCGGAGGCGAGCGGCGCCATCGTGGCGACATAGCCGCGGGTGTCGGTGAGGCCGTACGCCGCCCAGGCCGCGAGCGCACCGAACGGCACGAGCAGGCAGGACAGCGCGACGAGGACGGCCGAGAGGGCGGTCCGCAGGCTTGGGGACACCCCTCCAGGCAACGGGGTCCGGGCGGGGAACGCGAGCCCATGGCGGCCGTCCGGGTGGCGCCCCGCGCAGGCCTGGCGACGCGCTCCGGTGGAGGGTTCACCCAAACGGGTGTTTCCTGGTTCTGGGGAGAAGGAGGTCGATCATGCGCACCACTTTGGCCCTGCGGACTCTGGCCGCGGCCCTGCTCACCGGCGGCACCCTCGCCGGCGCGACGCTGGGAACCACGGCGGCGGCGGCCCCTCCGACCAGCGGCGGCGACGGGAACAGCTCGATCAGGGGCACCGTCGTCTCCCGCTCCGAGCTGAGTGTGCGACAGGAACCCACCACCCGCTCGCACGTCGTCGCGACGCTCGCGCCCGGCAGTCACGACCGTGTGCAGTGCAGGGTCAAGGGGCAGAGCGTCAACGGCAACCCGGACTGGTACTGGCTCTTCGGCGCCCAGGGCTGGGCGAGCGCCGCCTTCGTGGACACCGGCGGCGCACGGGTGCCCGACTGCGCCGACCCGTGTCCGCGGTGGAAGAACGGCGACTGGACCAACTGGGACGACCCGTTCACCAACGGCTCGGTCGGCGTCTCGGCCTCCGTGACGTTCAGCTTCTCCGGCTCCTGGAGCTTCAGCACCACCGCGACATCAGGAACCTCGTCGGGTGACTGGGAGTGGGTCCCGGTCGGCCGGTGAGTGGAGGGATGAGGGAAGGCACGGGCCCCGGCGTACAACGCCGGGGCCCGTGTGCGTCCTTGCGCGGACGCCTGCGGTGGGCGGATCAGCGGATACGTTTTCCCGCCGCGTCCTCCTGCGTGTAGAAGCGGTAGAACAGCGTCAGGAAGACGCCTGCCGAGATGGCCAGGGACATCCCCACGGAGCGCAGGACGGTCGCGCCGGTCTGGCTGTAGAGGAAGCCGAAGGCGCAGCCGGCGAACGCCGTCCACAGCAGGGCGTGCAGCTCGCGCCGCATGTGTGGGGCCAGGGCGTGGATGCCCGTCCACAGGGCCGCGAACACGATCGCGCTCACGAAGCCGAGCAGCAGGTTCCAGCCGGTGATGGGGCCTCCGGAGCGGTTGTTGGCCGCGACCCAGTAGCCGTAGACGAGCCCCAGGGCCACGGGTGTAGTCCACTCCGCGGCCCGGTGGGCCCGTTCGCTGAAGACGTCGGTCGTACGGGACCGTGCGGACGGTGTCCGTGCGCCTGACGCGGGTGCCGCATGAGCCATGAGAGGACTCCTCTCTCCTCGCCCCCCGCCTACCAGGGCACACCTGGGCGGGGGCGGTGGCAAGTCGGGTGCGGCGGGTTCCTTCAGCGGGTTCGTCCGCCGGTTCCCGGATGCGGGCGCTGCGCCCCCGTGTTTCGCTGACCTCATGGAGTCCGGCGGTCACGGCCTGCTCGACCGCTTTCCGCGGGCCCGGCGCCGGGACGTCCTTCAGCGGCACCAGCTGCTCCAGATCCGGGGCCGCAGCGTCACCTGGCTCGTGCCGCTGGTGATGCTCGTCGCCATCACCTACGCCGACTTCCACACCACCGGCGAGTTCCGCATCGTCTCCTGGTGCGTCTTCGTCGCCGCCATCGCCGCCGCGCTCTGCGGGGTGTGGACGACGGCGCTCTTCGCGGTCCTCGCCCTGCTCACCTACGTCACCAGCGACGCCGCCTGGCCCTCCGAGTACCGGGAGGGCGCGGCCGACTTCGTGCTGGTGCTCGTCGGCGGTGTGCTGTCCGTGCTCGCCGCGTCGGTCCGGGTGCGCGCCGAGCGGCGGATGCTGCACATGATGCACATCGCCGAGACGACCCGCCGTACGGTGCTGCGTCCGTTGCCGCCGCACTGGGGCGGCCTCGACCACGCGGCGGTCTATCTGGCCGCCGACGCCGAGGCCCGGGTGGGCGGCGACTTCTACGACATCCAGCCGGGTCCGCACGGCACCCGGGTCCTCCTCGGTGACGTCCAGGGCAAGGGCCTGGGCGCGGTGGAGGCGGCGGCCGCGCTGCTGGGCACCTTCCGCGAGGCCGCGTACCACGAGGCGGATCTGGCGACCGTGGCCGGCCGGCTGGAGACCCGGATGCGACGGCACCGTGCGCACACCGCGGCCCTCGGGTGGGCGGACGGCGACCGGTTCGCCACGGCCGTGCTGATCGGGTTCCCCGGGCGGGGGAACGGCGTGGAGGGGGAGAACGGGATGGCCGTGGGGGAGCGGGGCGTGGTCGAGATCGTCGGGTTCGGGCACGAGCCGACGCTCGCGGTCGGCGGGCCGCAGGGCGTACGGGCCCTGCCGCACGGGGACGGGCTTCCGCTCGGCCTCGGCGAGCTCGTCGCGCAGGACGACGGGCCCCCGCCGGTGCTGCGGGTGGCCGTGGCCCCCGGTGAGACGCTCCTGCTGGTCACCGACGGGGTGACCGAGGCGCGGGACGGCGCAGGTGAGTTCTATCCGCTGGCCGAGGAGGTCGCGGCCGGCCTCGCCCGCGATCCGCGGACCGCCGAGCCGGGCCGGCTGGTGGCCTTCGTACGGGACGGCACGCTGCGGCACTGCCGAGGGCGTCTCGCCGACGACACGACGGTCTTCGCGGTGCGGCCGGTGACGCCAGCGCCGTCGGCCGACGAAGGCCCCGTAGGGGGACGTTTGCAGGCCTGAGGGTCCCCTTTGCACCCGCAGCGGTTACGGTGCTGAGGTACGTGATCGACAGGGGAGGGGACCATGCGGGAGGGGACCATGCCCGGAACCGTGCTGCTGCTCGCGGCCTCGCCCATGGGCAAGGGATGTCTGGTGGACGCGGCCTCCGTGCTCCCCGTGCTCGCGGCCGTGCCGCCTCCCGTGCTGGCCGGCACCGACACCGCGAACGTCGTCGAACTCGCCGATCCGCTGGATCCGCAGGCCGTTCTCACCCGGCTGCGGGCCGCCGCCGTGGCCCCCGGGCCGCTCACCCTGTTCGTCGCGGGTCAGCTGCAGCTCGACCGGCGGCAACGGCTGCCCCACCTGGCGCTCGCCCGTACGACGCCGCCGACCGTGCGGTACACGGCGTTCCCGTGGCACTGGTTCCGGGAGGAGCTGCGGCTGCGCGCGCCCGGCTCCACGACCCTGGTGCTCGATCTGCGCGCGGACCCGGAGACCTGGGACTGGCTGCGGGGGAACACCCTGGACTGCGGGCCCGCGGTCGCCGTCTACGGGCGGATCGCACCGCCGCCGGGCCGCCGGGCCGTCGCCGCGCCGTCGTACATGAGGGCGGTCGCGACGATACTGCGCAGCGGAGGCCGTCCGGCGGTCGACCGGTTGCACCAGGCGGCGCTGGCCCGCATCGCGGGAGACGGCGAGGTGGGCGACCTGGTACTCACCCCCTGGTCCACCCCCACCACCTCCGACGCACCGGCCGCGTTCGGTGATCCTGGTGCCTCGCGTGCACCTCTGGCGTCGCTCGCACCGGCGGTTCCTGGGGTGCCTGGCGCGTTCGACGGGTCTGGTGCCCCGCGTGCACCGCTCGCACCCGCCGCTTCCGGAGTACCTGTCGTGTCAGGCGCCCCCGTGGCCTCGGGCGCACTTCTTGCCTCGGCCGTGCCCGACGCTCCAGGTGTATCCGCCGCCTCGGGAAAACCTCTCACTTCGGCCGTACCCGCAGCTCGCGGTGAATCCACCGCCCCGGGCGCACCTCTCGCCTCGGCCGTACCTGCCACTTCTGCCGCACCTGGCGTGCCCACCGCCTCCGGCGCACCTGCCACCTCCGGCGTACCCGCGGCCTCCGGCGTACCCGGCGTACCCGGCGTGCCCGCCGGACCCGGCGTACCTGTCGATCCCCACGTCGCCATCTCCACCGCCGTGCGGGACGGGCGGCACGGTGATGCCGATGTTCTTGCCGCTCGGCTGGAGCAGGCGGCCGCCGTCTCGTGGGGGGTCGGGTCCGAGGAGGCGTTGCACTGGGGTGAGGTGCGGGCGGATCTGGCGATGTTCGCGGGGGACGCCGAGCGCAGTTGCCGTACCTGGATGGCGGTCGCCGTCGCCCGGCTGGAGGCCGGGCAGCCGGTCGACGCGCCCGCCGTGGAGGCGGCGGTCGACCGGGCGCACCACCAGTGGGGGCGGATCCCCGACGTGCCGCGGGCCCGCGCACTGGGCTCCGAGATCGCGCAGCTGCGCGGCCGGGTACCGGGCCGCCGCGAGGGCGCGCTGGACCACGTCCGGCAGCAGCTGCGGCAGCTTCAGACGCAGGGCTGAGCCGCCCCCGTGACGAAGCGGCCGCCGCCGACGGACGGGCGGGGGAGTCCGAGGCGCCCGGCGGCAGGCCCTAGCGGCGCTCCGCCGTCTCGTGCCGGGCCGTCGGGGAGGCCGGACCGGCGTCCGTCGCTCTGGCGGGGCCCGCGTTGGCCGCGGTGATCAGGGCCGTCACGGTCAGGACGGCCGCGGCGACCGCCCTGACATAGGGCGCGGAAGGGCGTGCGGATGTGCGTCCGGGCACGGCTACCTCGCAACGTCGGCGACTGCGATACTCACGTCAGCAAGCTGTTAAGCATGCTTAACTCGCCGTTTAACCTAGGGGCTGAGATAGTCCAACGGCAAGAGGCACAGGGGTAGTTGGGGGAGCCGGGCGTGGGAGAGCGGGACGAACCGGAGGTCGTCGGTCGCCGGGTGCAGCGGTTGCGGGTCGAACGAGGGCTGACACAACGGCAGTTGGCCGAGCCGACGTACACCCCCGCCTACGTTTCCACGCTGGAGGCCGGCCGGGTGCGGCCCTCCGACGAGGCGCTCAAACACATCGCCGAGCGGCTCGGCGTCGACTTCGAGGAGCTGGCGACCGGCCGGCCCGCCCGCCTCGTCACCGATCTGCGGCTCCGTCTCACCGAGGCCCAGCGGGCGCTGGCCACCGGGGCGGCCGAGGAGGCGGCCCTCCAGTACACCGGGCTGCTCGCGGAGGCCGAGGAGCACGGGCTGGCGGAGGAGCAGGCCACCGCGCTGCTCGGCCTCGGGGAGTGCGGGATCGACACGGGAGACCTGGACACGGCCCTGCGCTGCTTCGAGCGCGCCGAGGCCGCTCTCGCGCACGCGCCGCTCCCCGCCCGCGTCCCCGCCCTGCGCGGCCGCGCTGTCGCCCACTACCTCGCCGGTGAACTCCGTTACGCCGTCTACCTGCTGGAATCCACCCTCGACGAGCTCAACCGGGGAGGGCTGCACGACCCCGACGCGCTGCTCCTCCTGTACGCCTCCGTCATCGGCCCGTACATGGACATGGGCGCTCAGGCCCGCGCCGCGCAGGCCGCCGAGTTCGCCCTCGCCCTCGCGCCCCAGGTCGGCGACCCCGCCCTGGTCGCCCGTATGCACCGGTCCGTCGCCCGCACCCTGCTCGCCGAGGGCCGCCTCGCGGAGGCCGACGCCTCGCTGGCCAAGGCGTCCGAGCTCTACCGTCAGCTCCAGCTCCGTACCGAGCTGGCCAACTGCCACTGGATGCGTGGCTACGTCTACGCGCAGAACGGCGAACTTGGGCGCGCCGAGGACGAGTTGAAGCAAGCCCAGGCCATGCTCTCCGCGCAGCGCGCCGCCCTCTACAGCAGCCAGGTCGCCGTCGAGCTGGCCGACGTCCTGCACCGCCGGGGCAAGTCGGAGGAGGCCGCCGCGCTGCTGCACACCGTCCTCGGGGATCTGTCGCCCGAGCGCGGCGCCGTGCACTCCGCGGGGGCGCACCGGCTGCTCGGGATCATCGCCGAGGACGCGCGGGACACGGAGGCGGCGGAGGAGCACTATGTGCGCGCTCTCAGCCTGCTGGAGCGGGCGGGGGCCGCGGGGGATCTCGCCGATCTGTGCCGGATGCTGGGGGATCTGTTGCGGCGTACGGGGCGGGTGGAGGCGGCGCTCGACGCGTATCGCACGGGGCTCGGGCACCGCACGGCGCCGGGGACGACGACCCTGGGGCCGGCTCCCGCGCAGCCGCCGCTGTAGTCACAGCATTCTCTTGGGAAAGCGGCCGGTCGGGCACAGCCGTCGCCGCTAGTTTGCGAGGCGTGCAGAATCAACGGACTGTGGCCGACGGCCTGCGGGTCGTCGTGCGTGCGTCCGTGTACGCCGTGCTCGGGGGTGCCGCGCTCGTCGCCATCGCGACCGTCGTGTCCGTTCTCGGGCCGCTGCTCGCGCTCGACCTCTACACCCCGCCGGTGGCCGCCTGGTGGACGGTGTTCACCGCCGTCGCCGTCCAGGGGGTGCCCTTCCTGCTGCTCGGTACGGTCGTCTCGGCGGCGATCGGCGCGTTCGTGCCGGAGCGGGTGTTCCGCCGGCTCCTGCCGCGCAACCCCGCGCTCGCCGTGCCGGTGGCCGGTGTCGCCGGGGTCGTGCTGCCCGGCTGCGAGTGCGCCTCCGTGCCGGTGGCCGGGAGCCTGATGCGGCGCGGGGTCGCCCCGGCGGCCGCCCTCGCCTTCCTGCTCTCCGCGCCTGCGATCAACCCGGTCGTGCTCGTCGCGACCTCCATCGCCTTCCCGGGCCAGCCGAAGATGGTCCTGGCCCGGCTGCTCGCCTCGCTCGGCACCGCCGTGCTGATGGGCTGGCTGTGGGCGCGGTTCGGGAAGGAGAAGTGGCTGCGGCTCCCGGGGCGCGGCACGCCGTCGGCCCACACCACCGGCGCCCGCGCCTTCCTCACCGGACTTCAGCACGACTTCCTGCACGCGGGCGGCTTCCTGGTGCTGGGCGCGGCGGCCGCGGCGACCTTCAACATCGCGGTCCCGCGCTCGGTCCTCGACCTCTTCACCGGGTCGCCCTGGCTCGCCGTGCCGCTGCTGGCCGTACTGGCCGTCGTACTGTGCGTGTGCAGCGAGGCCGACGCCTTCGTCGCCGCCTCCCTGAGCGCCTTCCCGGCGACCGCACGGCTGGCGTTCATGGTGGTGGGCCCGATGGTGGACCTGAAGCTGCTCGCCCTCCAGGCGGGCACCTTCGGCCGGTCCTTCGCCGTACGGTTCGCGTCGGCGACCTGGGTGGTGGCAGTGGCCGCCAGCGTTCTCGTGGGGTGGTGGCTGCTGTGAGGCGGTACGGACCGGCGGCGCTGCTCCTCCTGACGGGCGGCGCGGTCCTGCGGATCACCCTCTTCGGCGATCTGTACCTGCGCTATGTGCAGGCGGGCCTGCGGCCCTACCTGATCGTGTCCGGGGTCGCCCTGGTGCTGCTGGGCCTCGTGACGGCGGTCCTGCGCCACCGCACGCCCAGCCCTCACGAGGGCGGCGACGGGGGCGCCGACGGGCACGCCGGTCACGAGGGGCATTCCCACGGCCCCGCCGGGCCCCGCGTCGCCTGGCTGCTCACGCTCCCGGCCCTCGCACTGCTCCTCTTCCCGCCCCCGGCCCTCGGCTCCTACAGCGCCGGCCGCGAGGCCGCCCAGCGGGCCGCGCAGGGCGTCGGCACCTTCCCGGCGCTCCCGGCGGGCAACCCGGTCGAGCTGACGGTCGCCGAGTTCAGCTCGCGCGCGATCTACGACAGCGGACACTCGCTGAAGGGCCGTACCGTCCGCCTGACCGGCTTCGTCACCCACGGCGACGACGGCGCCTGGTACGTCACCCGCCTGGTTGTGACCTGCTGCGCCGCCGACGCCACCACCGGCAAGGTCGAGATCCGGGACGCGGACGACGACGTCCTGCCCGCCGACACCTGGGTCACGGTCACCGGCGCCTGGCGTCCGAAGGGCAAGCTCGGCTCCGACGCGGCCTGGCCGCCGGTCCTGGACGCGGCCACGGTCACGCAGGTGGAACAGCCGGCGGATCCGTACGAGAAGCCGTAGCCGAGGCAGGTTCTCCCGGCGAGCGGGAGGGGTACCCGGCGCACCACGGGAGGCGAGCCGGCCCGTCGACGCAGGTGATGGCAGGTGATGACCATGGACCACCGGGATCGGGACCGGGTCGCCGAAGTCATCGCCGAGGAGACGCGCGGCGCCGGTCCGCGGGAGGTGCCGCAGCGGCTGTGCGACGCCGTGCTGAAGCTGCTGCCGGTGAGCGGGGCGAGCATGTCACTGCGCGGCGACGGAATTCCGGTGCCGCTGAGCGCGAGCGACGAGCGGGCCGCGTATGTGATGGAGATGCAGGTCAGCCTGGGGGACGGGCCCTGCTTCGAGGCGGTCGAGACCGGTTCGGTGGTCTCCGCCCGGGATCTGATGTCGAGCCGGGACGCCTCCCGCTGGCCGGTGTTCGCCCAGCAGACGGCGGCGCTCGGGTTGCGGTCGGTGTACGCGCTGCCGCTGGGCGACCGCGCGGTGTGCGTGGGCACCCTCGATCTCTACCGGGACGTGCCCGGCGAGCTCGCCGCCGAGGAGGTCGGCAGGGCGCGGGTGGTGGCCGAGAGGGTGACGGACGCGCTGGTGGCGCTGCCGCGGGCGGAGTCGGACGACCCGGACGACGTCGGCCGCTGGCTCAGCCCGCTGGCCACCGACCACGACGATGTGTACCGGGCCGTCGGGATGGTGATGGCCCAGCTCGGGGTCGCCGCGGACGAGGCGCTGTCGCTGCTGCGCGGCCACGCCTTCGCGAGGAGCCGTACGGTGCTGGAACTGTCCCACGAGCTGGTCGCCCTGCGGACGCGCTTCGACGACGACCCGCTCCTCTGACCTCCCCCCTGACCTCGCTCCTCTGACCTCGATCCTCAGCCCCGCCCCTCTGACTCCTGACCTCGCCTCTCCGACCCCGTACCCGCACGCACTCGCCGGGGCGCTCGCCCCAGCGCCTCAGACCTGCACCTTCCCCTGCTGTCTGACGTCGGCCAGTCGCCGGACGCCGAGCTGGACGGCCGCCTGGGTCGCCGCGTTCGGCGCGTCGTTCAGGCCGCCGTTGGTGAGGGCGAAGGAGTCCTCGCCGGCCCGGACGGCGGCGACGTCCAGGGTGAGGGCGGTCGGATCGCCGCCGGCGTTCTCCTCGGCCGTCGCCCAGATCGTCAGGGTCACGCGCAGGCCCTGGCGGAGGTCACCCACCTCCGGCAGCGGCAGCTCGGAGACCTGCGCGTCCAGCACCGTGTCGCCGGTCGCCTTGGCCGTGAACCGGGCGCACTTCTGCGGCATCGTCTTCAGCCAGGCCAGCCGGGCGTCGACGTCCGCCGGACGGCTGCCGCTGAGCTGGTAGCGCAGCTGGGCGCCGGCGTCCGGGTCGTCGAGTCCGACGACCGCGCGGGCGGGGCCGCCGAGCAGCTCGTCGGCGTAGAGGGCGTCGAGGAACTTCTGGCAGTCGGGGACCGAGGTGGTCGCCTTGAGCATGCCGTCCCGCCAGGTGGCGGCGCCACGGGTCGGGGTCCAGGGCGCGCCGAGGTCGGATTCGGTGATGAGGGCGGCGCGCGCCTGCGCCTCGGTGAGGACGGGCGAGGTGGTCGGCGCGGTGGGCCTGGCCGACGACCGCTCGACGGTCGGGGTGGCCGGAGCGGCGGTCGGCGGGTGTTCCAGACCGAGGGTGGCGCAGCCGCCGGTGAGGGTGGCGACGGCGACGAGGAGGAGCGTGGAGGCGAGGAGGGGGGGACGGGCCATCGGGGGGTGCCTCCAGGAGTGCGCGCGCGGGTGCCTCCTCTCACGGCAACACCGGTGCCACGAGCCGACCAGCGCGGCGGGCCGTACGGGTTACCGGCGTTGGTGCGGGCGGGTGGTGCAGGTGGTGCGGGCGGTCGGCGGCACGGCGGACGGCGGAGTGGGCGGGTGACGGCGGAGTGGGTGGGTGACGGGGCGGCAGACGGGCGGATTGGGCGACGCGGGAAAACGGATCGCGTCGGGCGGGACCCCGTTGCTACCGTCGTCGGCATGAAGCGCGCCCAGCCGTCCCTCACGACGACGCCGGACCCCGTCCCGGCGCGCTGATCCACGAACTGGATGTCCGAAGCCCCGGGGCGAGTGCCCCGGGGCTTCGACGTGCTCCGGTTCCTCGCCCCTCCCCGAGCGAGGGAGCCCTCATGAACGACCGGAACCGCGACCCGGAGCACGTCCACGGCCATGACCACCGGCGCCTGGGCCGTGAGCTCGGCCTCTTCGACACCGACCCCCTGATGGGCGCGGGCCTGCCGTACTGGCTGCCGGACGGCGCGGTCGTACGCCACGCCCTGGAGGAGTACGTACGGCAGGCCGAGCGCGCCGCCGGCTACCGGCACGTGTACTCGCCGGTCCTCGGCAAGCGCGAGCTGTACGAGATCTCGGGTCACTGGGACCACTACAGCGAGGACATGTTCCCGCCGATGGAACTGGGCGCCGAGCAGGTCGTGCTGCGCCCCAGCCTCTGCCCCCACCACGCGCTCATCTACCGTTCCCGCTCCCACAGCTACCGCGAACTGCCGCTCCGTATCGCCGAGTTGGGCGGCATGTACCGCTCCGAGCCGTCCGGTGTGCTCGGCGGGCTGACCCGCGTACGGGCCATCCAGCTCAACGACGCCCATATCTTCTGCACCCTGGAGCAGGCCGTCGAAGAGGCCCGGGCCGCCCTGGAACTCATCGGCCGCGCCTATGCCGACCTGGGGATCCGCCCGGCCCGGTACCGGCTCTCCCTGCCGGGCGAGGGCGGTAAGTACGTGGCCGACCCGGAGCTCTGGCGGCGGGCCACCGAGCTGCTCCGGGAGGTCCTTCGGCAAGCGGGCATCGCCTACGAGGCCGTCGAGGGCGAGGCCGCCTTCTACGGTCCGAAGATCGACGTGCAGATCACCGACCGCGCGGGCCGCGAGGCGACCCTCTCCACCGTCCAGATCGACTTCCACCAGCCCGAACGCTTCGACCTGCACTACATCGGCGCCGACGGGGCGAAACACCGCCCGGTGATGGTGCACCGCAGTGTCATCGGCAGTGTGGAACGGGCCGTGGCGCATCTCCTCGAGGAACACGGCGGCGCGTTCCCCGTCTGGCTGGCGCCGGTCCAGCTGGCCGTGCTGCCGGTGTCGCAGGCGCAGGAGGAACAGGCGGCGGAGCTGGTGCGGCGGGCGGTGGCAGCAGGGCTCCGGGCGGAACTCGCCGGGCCGGACCGGGGCAGCCTGGGGGCCCGGGTCCGGGCGGCCCGGCTGGTGCCCTACCAGGCGGTGATCGGGGAGCGGGAGGCGCAGGGCGACCTGGCCGCCGTACGGCTGCGCGACGGCCGCCGCCCGGGGGCGCTGTCCGCCGACGAGCTGGTCCGCCGGATCGGGGAGCGGGCGGCGGCCCGCGGGACCGGGCTGTGGGTGTGAACGCGCCCGCATAGGGTCGGTGGCGACGGCGAACGTGGTGCGGAAGGAGTCCCTGAGGTGACCGAGCAGCCCATCCCCGTGATCATCGACTGCGACACGGGCGTCGACGACGCCCTCGCCCTGCTGTTCGCGGTGCGCCATCCCGGCCTGGACGTGCGGGCGGTGACGTGCGTGGCCGGGAACACGGACGTGGACGGCGTGGTCCGCAACACGCTGACCGTGCTGGAGTACGCGGGCGCCGGGGACATCCCGGTCGCCCGGGGCGCCGAGCGGCCACTGATCGAACCGGTCCGCACGGCGAGCCATGTGCACGGCCAGGACGGCATGGGGGACCTCGGTCTGCCCGCTCCGACCCGCAGGCCGGTCGACGTGGACGCGGTCACGCTGCTGCGCCGGGAGATCCTCGCCTCCCCGCGCCCGGTCACCCTCGTCCCCACCGCCCCGCTGACGAACATCGCCCTGCTGCTGCGCACCCACCCGGAGGTGACCCGCAACATCGAGCGGATCGTGTTCATGGGCGGCGCGGTGACGACCGGGAACGCCACGCCGGTCGCGGAGTTCAACGTGTGGCACGACCCGGAGGCGGCGGCGATCCTGCTCACCGCGGGTGTGCCGATCACCATGTACGGCCTGGACGTCTTCAAGCGGGTCCTGGTGCCGGCGGCGGACGTGGCGCGGCTGCGGGCGAGTCCGGAGCCCCGTCTCCGGCTGGCCGGCGAACTGCTCGCCCACCGCGACCCGGCCACCTCCGGCGACCCCACGCCCACCGGTGGCCTCGGCGACGCGGGCGCGGTCTGCGCGGTGGCGGACCCGGCGGGACTGACCACCGAGCTCCTC
Organism: Streptomyces sp. NBC_01334; assembly: GCF_035983595.1. Taxonomy (NCBI): domain Bacteria; kingdom Bacillati; phylum Actinomycetota; class Actinomycetes; order Kitasatosporales; family Streptomycetaceae; genus Streptomyces; species Streptomyces sp. NBC_01334. The sequence continues at coordinate 5,136,178 of NZ_CP130718.1, forward strand.
CCGGTGGAGGTCTCGCTGGCCCCCGGTCCGGCCCGCGGCCAGACGGTCGTCGACCGCCGCCCGCGCCCCGGCGAGTCCGAGATCCACGAGGGCGCACGCGAACAGACCCTCGTGGACGTGGCGTTGGACGTGGACGTCGATCGATACGTGAAGCTGTGGCTGACGGCGGTGGAGGGCTAGCCCGCAAGCCCCGCCGGCCCCGCAAGCTGCACGTCTCCACGTGCTCCACAAGCCCTCAAGGCAGAACGCGGGTCTGGGGACATGGTCCCCAGACCCGCGTCACATCAGCCGAGCCGGCCTCTCAGCCGGCCACTCGTCCGAGTCAGCCGCGCAGCGCCTTGCGGCGCCGGGTCGCGACGACGATCGCCGCGCCGCCCGCGAGCAGTGCGGCCGCGCCGCCCGCGATCAGCGGGGTGTTGCTGTCCGCACCGGTCTCGGCGAGGTCACCGCCGCCACCGTTCGGCGTGGGGGCCGGTGCGCTCGTCGACTCGGACGCGGACGGCGTCGGCGTGCTCGACTCCGGCGCGGACGGCGACGGAGACGTGCTCCCGGACGCCGACTCGGAAGGCTCCGACGGCTTCGAGGGCTTCGACGGCTCCGACGGGGTCGAGGCGGACGGCGACGGCGACGACCCGCCCCCGGCCGGCGGGGACGCCGGCGGCTGCTCGGTGACCGTGCAGTCCTTCGTGCCGCCGTTCCAGGCCGCGATCAGCTTGTCCTTGATGACCGGACGGTCCGGCCCCTTGGGCAGGTCCCCGTGGACGAACCCGTCCTTCGCGTCGAGCTTGCCGTCGAACTTGACCGCGCCCCGGTAGAGGTCGATCTGCGCGTAGCAGCCCGCGTCGGGCACGGAGATGTCGAGGGTGTCGGTCTGGCCGGGCTTGACCGTCACGCTGTCGAAGTCGACGAAGACCTGCTCGCCGGAGGTGCCGAAGCTGGAGCCGTGGGCGAGGTAGGAGGCGAGGGAGGCGGTGCACGTCGACGCGTCGCCGGCCGCACGGACCTTGACGTGGATCTTGCCGTCCTCGGTCGGCTTGAGGTTCTGGTCGTCGACCCGGACCGAGTCGTAGAAGTGTGTGCCGTCGAGCGAGAACTGGCAGCGGTCGGTGCCCGTCTCGGTGCCCGCGCCCGTCCCCGGCTGGTACTGGCCGCCGGACTTCCAGCCGTCGCCACCGGGCGTGCCGGTGCCGGCGAAGGCGCCGGAGGCGGCGGCGACTGAGGCGGCGCACAGGGTGAGCGAAGCGGCGCCCGTCCCCAGCAGGCGGCGCACGGTGACACGTCTCGCTATGGACATGCGTATCCCATTCTTGGCGAGTGCCAGGACTGATCGGCCAGAGCTGAATGGCCGGGGCTGATTGGTCAGATCAGAAGAAGAAACACCAGGCCCTCCGGTCACAGGGGCCACAGCGTGGGCCCATCGTCGTGCGGACCACAGACCGCTGTCAACCTGCGTCAAACCTCGGGGAGTTCAAGGTTCCGTCACATCTCCCTCACGTTCGGAATGATCCACTCCGAACGGCCCGCACGTTCACTTTCCGGGCAAGATGGACAGACTTTCGCTCATGACCGACTTCTCCTCCCACCGCCCCGACTGGTGGCGCCAGGCCGTCGTCTACCAGGTCTATCCGCGCAGTTTCGCCGACGCCGACGGCGACGGACTCGGGGACCTGCGTGGCGTCACCGACCGGCTGCCCCACCTGGCCGGCCTCGGCGTGGACGCCCTCTGGCTCTCCCCCTTCTACCCGTCCGAGCTCGCCGACGGCGGCTACGACGTCGCCGACCACCGGGACGTGGACCCGCGCCTGGGGTCCCTGGCCGACTTCGACGCGCTGGCCGCCGAGGCCCACCGTCTCGGGCTGAAGGTGATCGTCGACCTCGTCCCCAACCACACCTCCCACCAGCACCTGTGGTTCCAGGAGGCCCTGACCGCCGGCCCCGGCTCCCCGGCCCGTGAGCGCTACGTCTTCCGTGACGGGCGCGGCCCGAGCGGCGAACTACCGCCCACCGACTGGCAGTCGGTCTTCGGCGGCAGCGCCTGGCAGCGCGTCCCCGACGGCCAGTGGTACCTGCACCTCTTCGCCCGTGAGCAGCCCGACCTGAACTGGGACCACGAGGAGGTCCGCGAGGACTTCCGCACCACCCTGCGCTTCTGGTCCGACCGGGGCGTGGACGGCTTCCGCGTGGACGTGGCCCACGCCCTCGCCAAGGACCTCGCCGAACCCCTCCGTGACCTGGGCACACCGGAACTCGCCGGCGAGGACGCCCTCGACCGCCTGCCCCCCGGCACCCACCCCTTCTACGACCGCGACGAGGTCCACGAGATCTACCGCGACTGGCGCCGCGTCCTCGACTCGTACACCCCGCCCCGCACGGCCGTCGCCGAGGCCTGGGTCCCGGGTGCCCGCCGCGCCCTCTACGCCCGCCCCGAGGAACTGAACCAGGCGTTCAACTTCGAGTATCTCCAGGCGAGCTGGGACGCCGAGGAGATCCGTACGGTCGTCACCGACTCCCTGGCCACCGCCCGCGCCGTCGGAGCCTCGGCCACCTGGGTGCTGTCCAACCACGACGTCCTGCGCCACGCCTCCCGCCTCATGCTGCCGCCGGGCACGGACGACAACGCCTGGCTCCTCTCCGGCGGCCACGCCCCGCCCGTCGACGAGGCGGCCGGTCTGCGCCGGGCCCGCGCGGCGACGCTGCTGATGCTGGCGCTGCCGGGATCGTCGTACGTCTACCAGGGTGAGGAGCTGGGCCTGCCCGAGGTCGCCGACCTGCCCGTGGAGGTGCTCCAGGACCCGCTCTGGGAGCAGACGGGCCGTGTCCGCAAGGGCCGCGACGGCTGCCGGGTGCCGCTGCCCTGGACGACGACGGGAGCGTCGTACGGCTTCGGGGCGTCCGGTGCCTGGCTGCCGCAGCCGCCGTACTTCGCGCGGTACGCCGTCGAGGCCCAGGAGGGCGTGCAGGGCTCCACGCTGGAGCTCTACCGCACGGCGCTGCGCCTGCGCCGCAAGCTGCTCGACGGGGAGGAGCTCGACTGGCTGCGGGACGGCACCCCGCCGGGTGTGCTGGCGTTCGCCCGCCACGACGGCTGGCGGTGCGTGACCAACCTGTCGGACGCGCCTGTGCCGCTGCCGCCGGGCGAGGTGCTGCTGAGCAGCGTTCCCCTCGACGACGACGGGCTGCTGGGCCCGGACACGACGGTGTGGCTGGCCTAGGGGACCCGTGGTGGCTCCGACCGGGGGCCGAAGTGGAAGTGAAACATTCCGGTCCGCGCACCTCGTCTGTTGAGAGTGAGGCACATGTTTCCTCGTGTGCCCGAATTGCCTCTCTGAGGAGGACAGTTGCGCGGACAGTTGCGCGGAAGACAGCACGGACCCGGCAAGGCAGTCCTGGCGGCGGCGCTCGCGCTGATCGCGGGAACGGCCGGTGCGCTGCCGGCCGGCGCCACCCCCGCGGCGGCCGTGTCGCCCGCCGCCGCGGGGACCGGCACCACCGCCCCCGCGACCCACTGGATCACCCTGATCACGGGTGACCGGGTGGGGGTGAGCGCGGCGGGCGAGCCGGTCCGGATCGTGCCCGGCGAGGGCCGCGAGCACATACCCGTCAGGATCGAGAGGACCGAGGACCGCACCCTGGTCCTCCCCCTCGACGCCCGGCCGCTGCTGGACGCGGGCCAGGTCGACAAGCGGCTGTTCGACATCAAGGAGCTGGACGCCGCCGCGTACCGCAAGCGCCACACGGCGGACACCGGGCTGATCGTCAGCTACCGCGACGCGTCCGCGGGCGCGTCTGCGGGCAAGGCGGCCCGGAGCCTGAAGTCCGCACTGCGCGCGGACGGCGGCGCGGCGGTCCGCCGCTCGCTCCCCGGGATCGACGCCGAGGCGCTCACCGTGCCCGATGCCTCGGCGGGAGACATCTGGAAGACCCTGACCCGGCCCTCCGGCGCGGCCCGCACCGGACAGCGGGCCGCCGACCCCGGCATACGGTGGATCTCCCTCGACGGCGTGCGCAGGGCGAGTCTCGACAAGAGCACGGCACAGATCGGTGTGCCCGCCGCCCGGCAGGCCGGCTACGACGGCCAGGGGGTGCGGATCGCGGTCCTGGACACCGGAGTCGACGAGACGCACCCCGACCTCCAGGGCCGGCAGGAGGCCGAGCAGAACTTCTCCTCTTCGCCCGACACCAAGGACCGCTTCGGCCACGGCACCCATGTCGCGTCCATCGCGGCCGGTACCGGAGCGAAGTCCGGCGGCACCTACGAGGGGGTCGCCCCGGGTGCCCGCGTCCTCGACGGCAAGGTGCTCGACGACGACGGCTACGGCAGCTACTCCGACATCATCGCCGGCCTGGAATGGGCTGCCGCCCAGAACGCCGACATCGTCAACCTCAGTCTGGGCGGGCAGGACCAGCCCGGTATCGACCCGGTGGAAGAGGCCGTCAACCGGGTCACGACCGAGAGCGGCCTTCTCGTCGTGGCCGCCGCGGGCAACACGGGCCCGGACGCGGGCACCGTCTCCTCGCCCGCCAGCGCCGAGAAGGCGCTGGCGGTGGGCGCGGTCGACGCGAACGACGCCGTCGCGTCCTTCTCCAGCCGTGGTCCGACAGCCGACAACCTCGTGGTCAAGCCGGACATCACGGCGCCCGGAGTGGACATCACCGCCGCCGTGGCACCCGGCAGCGTGATCGCCCGGGAGTACGGCGAGCAGCCGCCCGGATACGCCACGATCTCGGGCACGTCGATGGCCACCCCGCATGTGGCGGGCGCGGCGGCGCTGCTCAAGCAGGAGCATCCCGGCTGGAAGAGCGCGGAGCTCAAGGCCGCGCTCGTGGCCGGTGCCCGGCCGGTCGGCGCGGGCGCGTTCGCGGAGGGCGGCGGTCGCGTCGATCTCGCCGCGGCCGTCGGGCAGACGGTCGTCTCCGAGCCCACCGCGGTGGCGTTCGCCCGGCAGTCCTATCCCCACGCGGACGACGCACCCGTCACGAAGCAGCTCACCTACCGCAACCTCGGCAGCGAGCCGGTCGCCCTCGACCTGTCGGCGGCCGGCGTCGGACCCGACGGAAAGCCTGCGCCGGCGGACATGTTCACGCTCGACGCCCAGCGGTTGACCGTCCCCGCGAACGGGACCGCCACCGTCGGTCTGACGGCCGACACCCGGCCCGGCGGCGACCTCAACGGTGTGTACACGGGGACCGTGACGGCCCGGGGGACGGACCAGACCGTCCGGACGACGGCGGCCGTCGAGCGGGAGGTCGAGACGTACGACGTGACGGTGCGGCACCTCGGCACCGACGGCGAGCCGGCCACCGACTACTGGCCCTCGCTGTACGGGCTCACCGGCCTCGGCGTCGCGGGCCACGACTATTCGACGGCAAGCCGGACCGGCACCTACACGGCACGGCTGCCGAAGGGCGTCTACTTCCTCGACGCGACGATCTTCGGCTCGGACGAGATCGACAGCCGGATCACCGCACCGCACTTCGAGGTCACCGAGGACACGACGGTCACGCTGGACGCGCGTACCGCGAAGCCGATGGACATCACCGGCCCCGATCCGGCCGCGGAACGGGTGTACGCCGAGATGTTCACCGAGCTGACCACGCCCGAGTTCAACACCTCGAGCGGCATGGTCGGTACGTCCTTCGCGACCCTGCGCAGCGCACAGCTCGGTCCGGACTTCTCGACCGAGGGCACCCTGTACCAGGAGTTCAACGCACTCGACATCAACGATACGAAGGAGTATCGCTTCTCCTACGGCGGCAAGGTGACCCGGCTCGCCACCGGTTTCGCACGGACGGCGAAGCAGGCCGAGATGGCGGAGATCAGCACCGCGATGGGGGCCACGGTCGCCGACAAGCAGGGGATGCTCGTCGCCCGGGCGATCGCCCCGGACGTCTCCGGCACCATCATCAGTCCGGGAGTCATGCGCCCGCTGCCCGTGGCGACGACGACGTACGTGACGACGGAGGGCAACGACTGGGTCATCGGGCTGGACCAGTACGACGACACGGGGAGCTACCCCGAGCTGTCGCACGGCACGGGGATTCAGCACTACGAGGCCGGTCAGTCGTACCGCCGTGACCTGGGCGTAGGGGTCTTCGGCCCCGGGATGGAAAGCGTCGAGGGCGTCTCCCGCAACGGTGACGTCATCACCGGATGCCTCACCCCCTTCAGGGACGGCACCGGCAACTGGAGTTACGCGAACGACGACACCGTCACCGCGACGCTGTACCGGGACGGGGCCGAGGTGGCTTCCTCACCGGACCTCCTGGGCTGCTGGAACGGGGTCGCCGTCCCGGCGGAACCCGGGGACTTCCGGCTCACGGCGACCGCCACCCGCGGCGGTCCGGCCGCCGCGCCCACCGAGGTCTCGGCGGCCTGGACCTTCGCCTCCGGTCACACCACCGCCGAGGAGGCGCTGCCCATCTCCGTGGTCCGCTTCACGCCACGGCTCGGCCTCGACTCGACGGCCAAGGCCGGGGCGGTCGTCCGGGTGCCGGTGTCCGTGGTCGGCGCCGCCGCCGGGAAGAACCTCAAGTCGCTCACCGTCGAGGTCAGTCACGACGGAAAGACCTGGACGAAGGCGAACGTGGTCAAGGGCGCCTTCCTGGTCCGCAACCCCGCGGCAGGACAGAGCGTCTCGTTGCGCGCCGTCGTGGTCGACAAGCAGGGCAACACACTGACCCAGACGATCCTGCACGCGTACCGGACCAAGTAGGGCCACGGGAGCGGGCCCGGCCGACAACTGTCGGCCGGGCCCGCTCCACCGTGCGTGGGGACGCGGGCTATCCGGCGTTGCCCACGATGGCGCCGATGTCCACCGGGGTGGCCGTGGCGGTCGGCGGCGGGGTGAGGACGATCAGCGGCTGACCGGCGGGCGGGACCGGCGGGGTCATGTCCGACTTGGGCAGCTTCGGTGGGGTGGTCTGGGTGAACAGCGTGGTGTCGAAGTCGACCAGACCGGTCTGCTCCATCACCGTGATGTGGTCCAGGACGGTGTCGTTGGCCTGGTCGGCCAGCGCGCGCACCAGCGTGTTCTTCGTCGTCGAGCGGACCTTCGCCACCGTGTTGAAGATCGAACCGTGCGTCATGCGCAGGATGTTGGCGAAGTCGACGTCGAACTGCTTGCCCTGGTCCGCCTTGAGCGTGTTGACGAACCCTTCCTGCTGTGGACTGGCCACGTTGGGAAGGGTGACGTTCAGCATCGGCGCGATCTTGAGGCAGGTGGTGTCCAGCGCCGCGTGGCCGTCGATGAGGTGCTGGCTGGCGGTGATGACGCCCTTGCTCTGCCCCTTCTGGAGCCCGATCTGCCCGACCGGGTACTCCCACAGACCTGCCGCGCGCACCGCCACGACGAAGGCGCGGTCGCTTTCCGTCAGCGGACCCCACTGGGTGTTGGCGATGATCCGGTCGCCCGAAGCCGACACGGTGTCAAGTCCGAGCATCGATGGGTAGGCGAGGGCGCTGAGTGTCAGCGTCAGCGCACCGCCGACGAACAGGGTTCCCATCATGTTTCGCGAAATTGGCACCGTGCCTCCTGCCCGGTCGGGGATTCCGCCGATGTGTCGATGTGCAGTGTCCGGTGGGGGCGGACGCACAGGAGTACGGACGCGGGGCCGATCGTACTCACCGTCCCGAGCGAAAAGTTGATGGACGGGTCACCCGGGCAGAGGTAGGTTCCCATAAGGAACTCACTTGGAACTCGCTCGGACTCGCTTGGAACTCACCGAAGCCCGTGCAGGACACCGAAGGGACCGCCTGGTGCAGCAGACCTGGACCGCCGTCGACGACTACTTCAACGCCCTGCTGGTGGAGGAGGACGAAGCCCTGCGGGCGGCCGGCGAGGGCAGCGAGGCGGCGGGCCTGCCGCCGCACCAGGTGGCGCCGAACCAGGGCAAGTTGCTGCACCTGATCGCCCGTGTCCAAGGGGCCCGCAACATCCTGGAGATCGGCACCCTCGGCGGCTACAGCACGCTGTGGCTGGCCCGCGCCCTGCCCGAGGGCGGCCGTCTGGTGACCCTGGAGGCGGACGAGCGGCACGCGGAGGTGGCGGCGGCGAACATCGCGCGTGCGGGGCTGGACGCGGTGGTGGACCTACGGGTCGGCAAGGCGGCGGACACCCTGCCGGTGCTGGCCGCCGAGCTCGGCGACGAGCGCTTCGACCTGGTCTTCATCGACGCGGACAAGCCGTCCAACCCGCTCTACCTGGAATGGGCCCTGCGGCTGACCCGCCCCGGCAGCGTCATCGTCGGCGACAACGTGGTGCGCGAGGGCGCGGTCACGGACGCCGACAGCACGGACCCCCGCGTCCAGGGAGTCCGTAGTTTCACCGAACTGATCGCGCGGAAGCCCGGGTTGACCGCGACGGCGTTGCAGACGGTAGGCGGAAAAGGGTACGACGGGTTCGTACTCGCACTGGTGACGGACTGACGGACTGACGGACTGGCTGACTGACTGACGGACTGGCTGACGGACGAGGGGGAGTGGGGGCGTGGGGATGACGGTCGCGCGATTGGTCGGGATCACGTACTACCCGGTGAAGGGATGCGCCGGGACGGAGCTTCCGGAGGCGGTGCTGACGAGCACCGGCCTGCTGCACGACCGCACGTACGCGATCGCCGACGAGAAGGGCGACCTGCGCTGGCAGTGGGGCGACCCCGGGCTGGCCCTGATCACACCGGAGGCGACGGAGGACGGGCTGACGCTGCGCGCACCCGGCCGGGACCCGGTGCGGGCGGACAGCGCGGACGTGCACGACTGGCTCACGGACGTACTGGGCGCCCCGAGCACCCTGGTCCGGTCCCCGGCCGGCAACAGCGGCCGCCTGCACCTCGTCTCCCGGGCCAGCCTGGACGCCCTGAACCACCGGATCACCGAACGCGGAGCCACCCCCCTCCCGATGAACCGCTTCCGGCCCAACCTGGTGGTGGACGGCTGGGACACCCCGCACACGGAGGACGGCGCCGCCCGCCTCACCATCGGCGACACCGAGCTGGCCCACACCGAGGACACGATCCGCTGCGCCATCACGATGGTCGACCAGCGCACCGGCCGCCGCTCGGGCCCGGAACCCCTGCGCACCCTCGCGGACTACCGGCGGGCGGACGGCGGCGGAGTCGCCTTCGGCGCCTACTTCGAGGTACGGCGAGCGGGGAAGGTGTCGCTGGGCGACGAGGTGGTGGTGGGTCCGGGCAGGAGCGAGAGTTCGGCTTCGAGCGGGACGCCCCGCCACAGCGCGCGTACGGCGGAGGTGCCGTCGTCGGACAGGTGATCGTCCGGCACGGCCCAGACCCGCACCGTCGTGACATCGGCGGTGACCGCGGGCCAGCCGGGGTCACCGCAGGCGGCGAAGTCGGCCCAGGCCCGGAGCATGCGCCCGGACAGTGCCCGGTCCTGTGCGTCGGGGGCGCCGCCGATGAGGAAGTCGGCGCCCGTCGCGTCCAGGTTGCCGAAGGCGAAGGGGATGTCGGCGGTGTGCCAGGGCCGGGCCCCGCCACCGGGACGCGGGCGTCGGCGGGCGAACCGCGCCAGATACGCCCGGCCGCCGGCCCGCGCGTGCTGCTCGGCGAGCCGGCTGCTGTACTCGCCGAACACCGCGTCGCCGAAGATCGCCAGGTAGCGGTCCAGCACCGGAGCGTCGGGCATCAACGCGCGGTATCCGGCCACCAGCCGGTCGGGCAGCGAGAGGGCCTCGGCGAAGTCCGCGAGTTCCGGCTCCGAGGCGACCTCCCGCACCGCGCCGACCTCGTGCAGGAACCAGTACTCCTCCTGGGTGTGGCACACCAGGAGGTCCACCTCGCGGGCGCTGCCGGAGGCGAGCGCGGCGAGCGGATCCATGGGCAGCACCTCGCCGTCGATCACCGGCTGGAAGAGGACCGGGTCGAAGGCCTGGACCGCCGTCACGGGATCGTCCTCGCACCTCCCGGCGACCTTGTCGGAGGCGGCCACCAGGGCCTGCGGTGACGCGGAGAGCAGCCCGAGGCCGGTCGCGGCCACTCCGGCCTCGGCCGCGATCCTCGACGTGATCGCGGCGGCGACCTCGATGCCGAAGAAGGCCTGGGGCACGCTGTGGGCGACGACCCTGCGGAACAGCCCGCGCGCCTGTTCCATGGCCATCAGACAGGTGGCCGAACCCGCTCCGGCCGAGTGCCCGGCGACCGTGACGTTGCCGGGATCGCCCCCGAACGCGGCGATGTTCTCCCGGACCCAGCGCAGCGCGGCCACCTGGTCGAGCAGCCCACGGTTGTCGGGAAAGCCCGGCACATGGCCGAACCCCTCGAACCCGATCCGGTAGTTGCAACTGACCACGACCACTCCGGCCCGGGCGAGCGCGCTTCCGTCGAAGTCGGGCTGGGCCGAGGAGCCGAAGGTGTAGGCACCGCCGTGGATCCAGAAGAGCACCGGCAGCGGGCCGGCGTCCGAAGCGGGCCGTGCCCACACGTTGACGGTGAGCACGTCCTCGTCCCCCGGACGCCAGACCGGTGAACCGGGCAGCTCCGCGGACTGCGGCGCGACGGGCCCGAACGCCGTGCAGTCACGCGACGCGCTCCAGTCGGCGGCGGGCCGGGGCGCACGGAAGCGGTGCGCGCCGAAGGGCGGGGCGGCGTACGGGATGCCGAGCACGGCGGTGACCCCGTCGGGCACTCGCCGGCCGCGGACGGGGCCGCCGGCCGTCCGGAACTCGGTCTCCACCCACGGCTGTTCCCCCATACGCCGTAAGCCTGCCACTCCCCGCCCACCTGATCCACCGGATACCCGCCGACCCGGCGGCCGACCCGGCGGCCGGACCCATGGCCGGACTCGCGGCCGGACTCGCGGCCGGACTCGCGGCCGGTCAGAGGGTGCGCAGGAAGTCCGCGACGACGGTGGTGAACTCCTCGGGCTTCTCCATGTTGAAGTAGTGCCCGGTGCCCTCGATCAGCACGGACCGGCCGTCCCGGACGCTGTCGGCCAGGCGCTGCGCCGCGGCGATCGCGTCGGGGGTGTCCAGGGCGCCGTTCACGGTGAGCACGGGGACGTCGATCCTGGGCAACCGCGACCAGGTGTCGGTCACCGGGACGTGCCAGTCCTTCTCTCCGGGCGTGTGCTTGGAAAGGGTGTTCAGGGCCATCTCGCGCAGTCGGCGCAGGATGTCCGGGTCCACGTCGTCGAGGCTGCGGTGCGGGCCGGGCACATAGCTCAGGAACGCCTTCAGCCAGCCCTCGATGTCACCGGCGGCCAGGGCACGGGCCGTCTCGGCCTGGATCGCCCGGTGCCAGGGGTCGGTGTCCTGGAACTCGCCGGTGGAGGCGCCGCACACGACGGCCGCGCGCACCAGCTCCGGATGTTCGAGCAGGGTGTCGCCGACGATCACGCCACCCATCGAGACGCCGACCAGCACCGCGGGGCCCGCGTCGAGGTGGCGCAGCAGCGCGGCGAGGTCGTCGGCCCAGCGGAAGGGCCGGGTCGCGTTGGCGGAGGCTCCATGGCCGCGTACGTCCGGCGCGATCACCCGGTGGGTGCGGGCCAGCGCCGGGATCACGGCGTCGAAGACACGGTGGTCGACGAATCCCGAGTGGACCAGGACCACGAGCTCTCCGGCGCCGGCCTCGCGGTAGGCGAGGTCCCCGTCGGCGGAGGCGAAGTACTTCATGTCCGAAGCAGCAGTCATGACAACCAAGGTGTCATCCTGCTGGAAATTTGGCAACCAAGGTGTCATGTTCTTCGGGTGCATCATGTGGGGGTGAACGACACCGACCCGTCTCTCCCCGCCGACGCCCCGCTCCCGCCCGACGAACTCGGCCACCGGCTCACCGAGGTCTTCGACCTGGTCGGCCCCCTCTACCGGCGCGCCCTGCGCAAGGTCGAACAGGGCGAGGCCGTCGAGGGGGCGTCCGTCGGAGTGCGCAGCGTGCTCGATCTGCTGCGCCGCAAGGGAGAGTTGACGGTCCCGCAGCTGAGCCGAATCCAGGCGCTGAGCCGGCAGTTCGTGCAGCGCATGGTCAACGAGGCGATGGCGCACGGGTGGGTGGAGACCCTCCCCAACCCCGCGCACCAGCGCTCGTCCCTGATCCGGATCACCGACGAGGGCCGGACCCTGATCGCCACCGTCCTGGACCGCGAGCACACCCTGAACCGCGAGGTCGGGGGCGATCTGACCGACGCCGAGGTGCGCGGCTGCATCCGGGTGCTGACGGAGATGCTGAGGACGTTCGACCACGTCGACGTCGACGACTGAGGGCCCCCGGAGCGCCTTGACGTCGCCGGGCGCCCTGGAAGCCCTAGATGCCCTCGATGCGCTTCATGCCCTCCATGGCCTTCAGTTGACGGCGGGTCTGGAGGGCACGCCTGATCGTGTGGATACGGACGGCGGTGAACACGGCGACGGCGAGGCCGAGGGCGGCCCCGATCCACTCGTGGTCCCGGATGGCCGCGTAGAAGAGCAGGCCGCTGAAAGGCACGCCGACGACGACGAGCAGGGGCTCGCGCACCCAGAACGGGAGGACGCGAATTACGAGACCGATCATGCGGTCACTTCAGCAGGCGTCGCCCGGGTGTGCTGTGACGGAGGCCACAATTCCGGGAGTTCCTGTGCGTATGGCGTGCAGAAACTGAGCGAGCGGGGCCGGTGTGGTGACGAGGGCGGTCCCGGGGGGCTTCGGACTCACGGAGGTGGAGGGTGGCGGGGGTGGAGCCGAGTTCGACGCAGTCGTTGCCGTCGCCGCCATCGGAATAGGTCGACTTCTGCCAGTCGGTGGGATTCACGGCGCGCCTCACATCTCCTTCACCAGGGTGTGGATGAAGTCACGCGACCGCTCCGGTTCGAGTGACACCGCTTCCACCATACGGAAGCGGGTCCGGTACTCGGCGAGTTGAGCCTCGGAGTTGACGCATGTCCGAACCCTGGGAGTACTCCCTCTCCATCCCCGGCGACCCCCGCGCCGTGACCGTCTGCCGCCGCACCCTGCGTCTGATCCTCACCCTGCACGGCCTGATCCACCTGGTGGACGCCGCGGAGCTGCTCGCCTCGGAGCTCGTCTCCAACGCCGTACTGCACACGAAGGGACTGGCCTGCCTACGCCTCCGCTTCCGGGACGGCATCCTCCAGATCGGCGCCTGGGGCGCGGACCCCGAGCCGCCCGAGCCGCCGGGACGGCTGGAGGACCTCGCCGGCGCCGAGAACGGCCGCGGCATGGCGTTGGTCCGGGCCTGCTCGGACCTCTGGCACTGGCAGCCGCTGTCCCGGATGGGGCATCGCGGCAAGCTCGTGTGGTGCGAACTGAACGCGGCGTAGCTCGTTGATCACGTCGGACAGAAAGGAGAGCCGATGGTCGGCTCGTCGCACGAGGCACTGCACCGGATCTTCCAGAAGGATCCGGCACTTCTGACCCGTGCCCTGCAAGAGGTGTTGCACGTGCCCTTCCCGGAGCCGCGCGAGTTCGCTGCCATGAACGTCGACCTCACCGAGATCGAGCCCATCGAGCGGCGAGTGGACACGCTGCTGAAGGCCGAGACCGACGAGGGCAGCTACCTCCTGGTTGTGGAGTCTCAGGGCAAGCCGGACGAGAGGAAGCGGGGCAGTTGGCCGTACTACCTCGCCTTCCTCCGCGAGAAGTTCCGCTGCGAGCCGGTGCTGATCGTCGTCACGCAGAACAGCGCGACTGCCCGTTGGGCGGCGGAGCCCATCTATGTGGGAGTACCGGGACGGCCGTCCATGGCGGTGTGGCCGTTCGTGCTGGGCCCTGACAACGTGCCAGTGATCGCAGACGTACGCGAGGCCGCGCAGAACGTCACCCTTGCGGTGTTTTCTGCGATGACGCACGGTCGCGGCCCGATGGCCGCGGGCATACTGGAATCGCTGGCAACCGCCCTGCGGACCATCGACGAGGACAGTGCCGCGGTGCTCGTGCAGTTCGTCGACTCTTGCCTGGTGGACCCCCAGGCGCAGCAGATGTGGAGGGACCTGATGACGACGATGCAGTACTTCTGGCGGCATCCGCTCGCCGAGCAGGTACGCGAGCAGGGCCTTGAGCAGGGCCTCGAGCAGGGTTTTGAGCAGGGCCGGATTCGGGATCGGGCCGAGATGACCCTGAACATCCTGCGCTGGCGTGGCATCGACGTCCCCGACCACATCCGCGAGCGGGTCGAATCGTGCACCGACTTCGACCAGCTGACCGTCTGGTCCGAGCGCGCCGTCCACGCCACCACCGCCGACGGCCTCTTCGCGGATCCGAACGGATGACACCGGGGCTTTCTCGATTGGTGAACCGTTGACCGGCTCGACGAAACGTTGACCAGTTCGCGGAGGAGTGCGGACGAACGGAAGGGCGAGTCATGAGGATCTTCCGACCTAGATTCGCTGCATGTCCATGCCACAGCGGCCCCACCAGCCCGTCAGGGCTGCCGCCACGCTCCCCGTGCTTCCCTACCGCAAGCCCACCAAGGGCCGCGACTACTGGGTGATCGACGACGTCTTCCCCGAGGCCGGCATCACCGCGATCCGTGAGCGCTGTCTCGCCAAGGACGACTGGGTCAAGGGCTACCCCTACACCTCCGAGAGCTGGCCCGGACTGCGCACCATGCCGGGGCTGGAAGCCGGCGAACTCGGGCGTGTGGAGCGGCTGGTGAGGAACGCGACGGGGGCCGGGAAGCTGTGGGTGCAGCGGGCGTCCGGCGGCGGGACCCTCAACCACAACTGCATCCAGGTGGTGGGGGAGGGCGAGAGCACTCCCCGGCCGCACTCCGACTCGCGGGCGCTGTGCCGGTACGCGGCCGTGCTGTACCTCAACCCGGCCGTCCCCAAGGACTGCGGCACCAGCTTCTACCGGCAGTCCCTGCCCGGCGGGCGGCTCGGCGGCAACGTCGTCCAGGCCCCGCACAACAACCTCGTCGAGGCGCTCGGCACCCGGTTCGTCGCGCCGGACGCCTTCGAGGAGGACGTACGGGTCCCCCACAAGCACAACCGGCTGCTCCTCTACAACGCCAACCTCGTGCACAGCGCGACCGGTTACTCCGGTACGACGTTGGAGGAGAAGCGGATGACGGCCGTCTTCTTCTGGATGGCGTGAGCCCCGGGGGTTCCGCCCACCGCGGTCAGTACCGCACCGCCCTCGCCACCGCGGCCTTCACCTGGCCGGACAGTGTGCGGTTGCTGCGGGCCGTCTCCTTGCCGGTCTTGCCCGCGGCCACGTCGGAGACGGTGGTGACGACGGTGTCGAGCCGGTTGCCCGCGGAGTCGGTGAAGTCGATCTGGACGGCGAAGGACTTCGACGCGTCGGTGGTGTTGGAGACGGTGACCTCGACGGTGGCCCGGCCGTCCTGGTCCGTGTCCGGGGTGCCGAGCTTCACGTCGGACTTCACGTCGACGCCGTCCTTGATCTCGTCCAGCTCGCGGCTCGCCGACGCCGAGGCCGACGCGAACGCCGACGAGGCCTCGGAGGCGAAACCGGAGGCGAGCGAGGACGCGGCCGCGGTGGCCTCCCGGCCCAGCGACTCGGCCGCCGAGGCGGCCTTGCTCGCCGCGGACGACACCGACGAGGGGGTGTCGTCGTCCGAGCAGCCGGTGAGCACGGTGGCGCAGCAGATCGCCGTCGCCGTCAGCAGCACGCCCTTGGTGCGTGGCATCTTGTCTCCTTCTGAGGGGGTCCCGCGGGCCTTCCTCCAGTGAAGGGGCGGTCCCGCCCGTCCGCATGCCGGGTCACCCGTACGGCGCACCCCCCGTGGTGGCGGCCCCCGTCCGGACGGATGGTCGGTGCAGTGCAGTGCAGTGCCGTGCAGTGCACTGCAGAACACCGACACAGAGACGGAGTGGCGCCATGAGCGATCAGCCGCACTCCCAGCCGTCGCAGGGGCCCCGGGTGTGGGACCCGTCCCACCAGGGCACCGGGTCGCCGAGCCTGGCCTCGCCCCCGCCGACGGGGGGTGGACTGGCCGCCGGTGGGGTCGTCTTCGGCGGAGTGCTCATGTTCGTCAGCGGCTTCCTCGCCGTGTTCCAGGGCATCGCCGCGATCGCCGAGGACGACGTGTACGCCCGGGTGGCCGAGTACGCCTACGAGATGAACCTCACCGCCTGGGGCTGGATCCTGGTGATCGTGGGCGTCGTGGCCGTGCTGACCGGCTACGGGCTGCTCAGCGGGGGCGAGTGGGCCGGATGGGCCCGGATCAGCGGCCTCGCGCTGGCCTCCCTGAGCCTGATCCTCCAGTTCCTGTTCCTGCCGTACGCGCCGTTCTGGGCGGTCATCCAGATCGCCATCGACGTGTTCGTGATCTGGGCGCTGGCCGCCTACCGCCCCCAGCAGACGTAGGACAGCCCCGGCCACGCTTGCCCGGCCGCCGCCCGCGGTCAGGGCAGCGTGGGCGCTCCGGTCACCTCGACGTCCTTCCGGCGCAGCCAGGGCAGGGGCGGCACCGCGGATCCGACGTACGGGGTGATCCGCACCTCGAAGTGCAGATGCGGACCGGTGACGTTGCCGGTCGCGCCGGAGAGGCCGATGCGCTGACCGGCCGTCACGCGCCCGCCCTTGCGCACGTCGATGCGCGAGAGGTGGGCGTACTGCGTGAAGTAGCCGTCGCGGTGGCGGACCACGACCTGGTTGCCGAAGCCGTCGCCGCAGGTCGTGGCGCGGACGGTGCCGGCGCCGACGGCGTACACGGGGGTGCCGGAGTCCACGGCGAAGTCCTGGCCGGTGTGCCGGTGGGCCCAGCGGGAGCCCTTGGCGGCGTAGCCCGCGGAGAGCCAGTAGCGCCGGGTCGGGGCCGTCCAGGGGGGCGCGCCCCGCTCCGGTGGCCGGCTCCGGTCGCCGAACGGACAGCGGCTTTCCTGTCCGGACGGGTCGACGGCCACCGGATCGCCGGAGTTCCTCCCGGTGGCCCACAGCAGGTCCCACAGCCCGGCGCGGACGGCCTTACGACGGCGTTCGGCGTCCTTGACCTCCGTGGGAGAGGCGTCGGACTCGCGCAGCCGGTCGACCCGCGCACGAGCGCGCTCGTGCGCGCGGACGGCACGGGCGGTCTCCTTGCGGAAGGTGTCGCGAGAGCCGTCGCCGCGGAAGCCGTCGCCGTGGAACCTGTCGGCACCGGCTCCCGCGGGTACGGCGGCGAGCGCGAGCAGCAGGAGGGCGAACAGGGCCGCCCCGGTCGCGCCACGGAAGCGCGCCCGCGTTCGTGGGAGGCGCGCGTGGTGTTCTCGTCCCATCTTGGGATCATCAGACCGGCGGGGCGGTCGGGAGCGGCACGCGGCCCGCGTGGCGGCCGGGTTCAGCCGAACGGCCCCCCGACCAGCGCCCGGTACACGGCCGACGAGCGTGGATTGCCGGAGCACCGCCACACGCCGTGCGGGCAGTAGTCGCTGATGGTCTGGTAGAGCGGCCGGTGCTCGGCGAACCAGGTGAGCATGCCCCGCACGTACTCCGGGTTGTCGCCGTTGCGGTACAGCCCCCATTCCGGATACGAGACCGGCTTGCCGTGCGCCCGCGCGAACCGCACGTGCGCGGCGAGGCCGTACGGCTCGGCGACCTGTTCCTCGAAGGACATGCCGTGGGGCTGGTCGTAGGCGTCCATCCCGATGACGTCGACGTACCGGTCCCCGGGATAGCACTCGTTCCAGGGGACGGCGTCCAGCCCGCGACTGGGCGTGAACTCGAACCGGAACCGCTGCCCTCCGTCCACGGACCGCATGGCGTCGACGATCCGCGCCCAGTACCGCTTCCAGGCCTCCGGGTCGGGCCCGCACCGGTGCGTGTAGGTGATCCCGTTCATCTCCCACCCCACCACCAGCACGGCATCGGGCACCCCGAGTGCGACGAGCCGCCGGGCCAGCACCCGGAAGTGCTCGTCGTAGGCCCCGCGCGCGCCCGCGCGCAGCTCGTCCCGCACGACCTGGTCGGGCACATGCTCCTCGGTGCGCTCGAGCATCGGCACGTTGAGCACGAACATCCGGTCGGCGCGCTCCTGCCGCCACCGCGCCCAGTACTCCAGATACCCGGGCGCCCCCTCGATGTTGCTCCACCGGTCGCCCGGCAGATACGCGTGCCCGACCCGGGGCGTGGCCGCCCCGAGCCACCCGTCGAGCGCCGCGATCCGCCGTACACCGGCGTCGTCGTACCCGACGTACGCCCCGAAGGCCCCGGGCGGCGCACCGACTCCCCGGCCGACGGGTACGGAGGCGGGCCCGGCGAGCACGGCGCAGGCGACGAGAAGCGCGGTCAGCGGCGCCCGAGGGGAGCGAAGGGAGCGAAGGGAGCGAAGGAAGCGAAACACCGGCTCATGATGGAGCCGCGACCGCCTCCCCCACCCCGAACCCGCCAGGAACCACCCGGACCGGGGACGGGAACGGGACTGGGGACGGGAACGGGAACGGGGAATGCGGGAGCGGGGACGGTGGGGTCAGGGGCGGGGCGCACGCACCAGGCACACGTCCACGGCGTCCTCGTGTTCGAACGTGAACCCGTGCCGCTCGTAGAGACGGCGGGCCGGACTGCCCCGAAGGACGTCGACGCGCAGCCGGAGTGCCGAGCGATCGGCCGTCCCGACCAGCTCCCGCAACACGGCGGTGCCGATACCGCGCCCCTGGGCGTGCGGCGCGAGATAGAAGTGCTCCAGCCAGTGCGCGTCGTCCGCCGGACGCAGGGCCACACAGCCGGCCAGGACGCCGTCGACCTCGATGATCCGGGTGTGCGCGGGCACGAACCCGTCGCGCAGCCGCTGCCGTACCCGGTGCTCGTCGTAGCGCCCGAGCCGCTCCAGACCGGCCCGCATCGCCACCGCCCGCACCTCCGCGACGGCCTCGACGTCGTCCGCCGTGGCCGGTCGGGTCACCCAGTCCGCCATGGCGCAGATGCTACGGCCGGAATGCGGCAACCCGCCGGGGCCCGGCGGCGACCCAGTGACGAACGAACGCGAAGGCAAGTGAATCCCGTTCCCCACACGAGGAGTTCACCATGCGCAAACAGCCCGCACGGCACCTCGCACCACATCCCGCACGCCATCCCTCAAAGCATCCCGCAAGGCCCCTCGCCCGACTGCTCACCGTCCTCGCGGCACTCACCGCCCTCCTCTTCCACGCGACCGGCGTCGCGGCCCCCCGAGCCGCGGCCGCCGACGAGTGGAACCCGCCGAGCAACCTGGTCCAACCTTTGAACGAGGTCTGGAACCACGTCTCGACGACCTACCCCGACCTCTACGGCTTCCGCAACTACGGCTGGGACCAGGTCATGGCCAACAAGGGCAGCATCAACTACTGCGTCCGCTGGGAGTCCGACGCCCCCGTCAGCACCACCCTGCGCGACCAGATCCACGCCGCCCTGAAGAAGCAGTTCGCCAAGTGGATGGCGGCGCAGGTGGAGAACGGCCGGGCCTACAACAACTGGCCGTACACCACCGTCCCGGTCAACATCGTCGGCTGGGCGGTGAAGAACCGTTCCACCCTCCAGTGGACCGACAACTCCGTCGACATCTACTCCGGCGTCCTCGACGGCGCAGGCGCCCCGCAGTGCGCTCCCGACTGCGGCCGCTTCTTCCACCAGGACGGCAACTACTCCAAGTGCCCCAGCGGCACCGCCCGCCACTACGACCAGTCCCTCTGGCTCACCAAGGGCTTCCAGGGCGGCGCCGGCGGCGACTGGGGCCAGCGCGTCGGCCAGGAGTACTTCACCGGCGTCCTGAACCAGGAGAACATCCACATCTACCTGCACGAAGTCGGCCACACCTTCGGCCTCGACGACTTCTACGACTGGACGCCGACCGGCCAGTGCTGCTTCCTGATGAACGCCGGCAGCGCCACCCAGATCACCGACTTCGACAAGTGGATGCTCCGAGACTTCTGGCGCCACCTGAAGCCTCGCTACAACCTCTGACGCTCCCGTTCCCCAACCGTCGGCACCCCTCCGCGCGGCTACGACCTACCCGGTCGTCGTCGTGCGGATTTCCGGCGGATCGCCCCGACATTCACCCTCCTGGCACTAGAGTCTCACCGTGCGTCACATGTGGCGCGTGTCACATCAGTGCGGTCGCTAGGGGGGCTAGTGCACGAGATGGTCAAGGGCGCCAACGTGGGTTTGGCGGCTCTGAGCGAGAACACGGACGCGGTGGTCGTGAGCCTGGGGTGGGCCAGTCCGACCGGCGAAGGCGACGCGGATGTCTCCGTACTCCTGCTCGACGCGAAGGGGAAGGTGCGCAGCGACGCCGACTTCTACTTCTACAACCACCCGGTCGCCCCGGACGGCAGCGTGCAGCTCCTGGGCAAGGTGCCCTCGGGCGAGGGCAGCGAGGACCGGATCGGGTTCGATCTGACGGCGATCCCGGCCGAGGTGGACCGGATCGTCGTCGCCGCCAGCCGGTACGAGGGTGCCCGCTTCGGTGAACTGGACGACCTCCGGGTCACGTTGGCCGATGGGGCGGGAGAGGACCTGCTGCGGTTCACCATCGAGGACGCCGGCTCGGTGAGCGCGTTCATCTTCGGTGAGCTGTACCGGCGCGGGGAGGAGTGGAAGTTCCGGGCGGTCGGGCAGGGATACGACACAGGTCTGGCCGGCCTCGCGATGGACTTCGGCGTCGACATCGACGACGACGCCGACGAGGCTGACGTCGCCCACGCCGACGCCCTGTCCGCCATCGGCTACGAGTCCGAGTCCGGTTCCGTCTCCGACTCCGGCACCGACGTCTCCGGCACCGATGTCCCGGACACGGGCGTCCCGGGCTCGGACATCCCCGGCGAGACCGACGGCTCCGCGCCTGCCACCGCTCCCACCGTCGAGTCCGACCGGCGCGCGTCCGACCAGCCCACGTCGGAACCGCTCCCGGCCGTACCCGCGCCGCGCCGGGCCGCCGACCACAGCGAGCCGGACAGGGCCACCGCACGGCCCCGCACCGCCAAGAAGAAGATCACCCTGCCGAAGACGCCGAAGAAGTCCCTCGCGGAGAACGAGTCGTGGCGGGGCGCCCGGCTCTTCCCGGTCTCCGCGCTCAAGAGCGACCGGGACCGGGAGACCCGCGCGACCTCGGTACTGCTTTCGGTGATGGCGCAGGTCCCGGAGTTCGGGCGGCGGCTCACGGCCGCCTTCGGCGCACCGGCGGGCCGCATGGAGACCTTCACCGAGGTGTCCCTGCCGCACGGCGACACCCCACGGCGCCCGGACGGCGTCATCCGCGTCGAACGCGCCGGCAAGCTGTGGACCGCGCTGGTCGAGACCAAGACCAACGGCAACGCGCTGCGGCCCGAGCAGGTACAGGCCTACGTGGACATCGCCACGCGGCGGGGATACGAGGCCGTGATCACCATCTCCAACGACGTCGCGCTGGAGGGCAGTCCGCTCGTCGACGTCAAGATCGACGGCCGGCGCAAGCACAAGGTGGCCCTCCGTCACCTGTCCTGGGCCGAGGTGGCCCACCAGGCCCAGCTGCTCATCCGGCACGAGGGCGTCGGCAACAGCGCGCATGCCTGGCTGCTGCAGGAACTCCTGCACTACCTCCAGCACGACAACTCCGGCTGCCACGGCTTCCAGAACATGGGCGCGGCCTGGGTTCCCGTGCGCAAGGGCATCGACGACGAGACGCTGTGCCCGGGTGACGCGCGGGCCCTGGAGGTCGTGGAGAGCTGGGAGCGGCTCATCCGACAGGTCTGTCTGGGGCTCGGTGGCGAGCTCGGGCAGAAGGTACTGCCCGTCCAGCGCGCGCGGCGGGGCACCGACCCGGGTGCCCGCCGGGCGCGGATGGCCGATGAGCTCTGCGCCGAGGGGAAGGTGGGGGCGGAGCTGCGGATCGAGGGGACGCCCGGCGTGCTGGCGGTCGGCGCCGACCTGCGCACCAGCAGGCTGCGTACGTCCGTGGAGATCCCCGTGCCCGACCAGGGCTATCCGCTGACCTGGATCAAGCGGCTCCTCCGACGCCTCGCGGAGGCGCCGGCCGACCTGCATGTGGAAGCCCTGGTCGAGGACGGACCGGGCGGGCCGCGCGGCACCCTGGAGCGGCTGCGCCCGGAACCGGCGGACCTGCTGCCCAAGAACGGGGAGCGGATCACCGGTTTCCGACTCACCCTCGTCAAGGGCATGGGCAGCGGTCGCGGCAATGCGGAGTCCGGCTTCATCCGCAGCGTCGACGACGCCGTACAGCGGTTCCACTCCACCGTCGTCGTCCACCTGGAACAGCCGGCGTCGCGCCGTCCCGTGGCCGGAGCGGTGGCCGGTCGACCGGGCGGGTGAACCTCGGCGCCGGGTTGCGGGATTTCCCTGGGTTCCTTCACTGATTCCCTGCAACAGGCAACCCAGACAGGCCATTTGGGGCTCTCACAGGGTGCTCACAGTTCCGGCCGGGGCGCGTGGGGTGCGTCTGCAGTGCCGGTCGGGGTCGTGGGCTGCCCAGTCCGATGCCACTGACCATGGCACTCGCAGACGAGGAACCGATGACCAGATCGCAAGACCGCAAGGGCCTCAAGCGCGCGGCGTTCGCCGCCGGGGCCGCGCTCACCGTCGTGGCCGCCGTCGCCGGGTCCGCTCCCGGCGCCGGGGCCGCGCCCGCGAGCCCGGCCGGGACGCCGAAGCTCAAGCTCGTCGCCGCGTCGAAGGCCGTGACCGCCGACCGGTACGAGGGGAACTCCGGGGTCTACCTCGACCTCGGTACGTACGTCACCGTCGACAACGCTCCGCTGGAGCTGAAGGTGACCCGTAAGTCGTACAAGGACCCGATCGTCGCCCAGCAGATCCTGCGCAACGGGTCGAAGGTGACGACGAAGACGCTGCCCGCCGGGCTCGTCAAGGACTTCGGCGGCCTCCCGGACTTCCTGGAGGTCTCCATCAAGAACGCGGCCGGGGTGGAGGTGCAGAAGAGCAAGAGCAACTTCTGCCTCAACAACGCCTCCGGCCGGCTGCGTCCGGACGCCCCGGCCACCTCGCACTATCCGGAGAGCTGCTCCACGAACCCCTTCACGCTCGGCTCGGTCTGGGGTGTGGAGAAGGGCTGGGCGGCCAACACCTCCGCCTTCGACTACGACAGGCCGGTCGACCTGGCCGCGGGTGAGTACACCGTCAAGGTCGGGGTGGCGAAGAAGTACCGCGACCTGTTCGGCATCCCCGACGACCGGCCGACCATCGCGCTGACCGTCCGGGAGATCAGCGACGGCGGGGAAGGCGGAGCAGGAGGGGGCGGCGGGGCCGGCCTCACCGCCCACGGTGCCGGCACCGGTGGTGGCCATGGCGCGTCGCACGACATGGCGGGCATGGAAGGAATGAAGGGCATGGAAGGCATGGCCGGCATGGGGGGCGGTCATCACTACGGGCCCCGTGGCGCCGACGCCCCCACGCCCTCCGCGCTCTCGCACGCCCTGGAGGCCCGCGGTCTCGCCCATCACCTGGGCGACGGTTCCGGGCACACCGACGGCTCCCGGGTCGCGCCCGCGCTGAAGTCCGCCACCAAGCGGCCCACCGGGCGCGCCGGCGTACCGGCCAACGTGCCCAAGCCGGACCTGCGTTCGCTGCCGGCCTGGGACATCGCGGTCACCGACGGCGAGGACGGCGACGTGGCCGGCAAGGACTACCTCGCCTTCAGCGCCAACGTCTGGAACGCCGGCCCCGCGCCGCTCGTCGTGGACGGCTTCCGCAAGCCGGGCGCGGACCTGATGGACTCGTACCAGTACTTCTACGACGCCAAGGGCAAGCAGGTCGGCTACGCCCCCGCCGGAACCATGGAGTGGGACCCGCGCATCGGCCACGAGCACTGGCACTTCACCGACTTCGCCAGCTACCGGCTGCTCGCCGCCGACCAGAAGGAGATCGTCAAGAGCGGCAAGGAAGCGTTCTGCCTCGCCAACACCGACGCCATCGACTACACGGTGAAGAACGCCAACTGGCACCCGTACAACACCGATCTGTCGACCGCCTGCGGTCAGCAGAACTCGATCTCCGTGCGGGAGGTCCTCGACGTGGGCTCCGGCGACACGTACACCCAGTACCGTCCCGGCCAGTCCTTCGACATCACCGGCCTGCCGAACGGCACCTACTACATCCAGGTCATCGCCAACCCGGCGAACCGCCTCCAGGAGACCGACACCAAGAACAACGTCTCCCTGCGCAAGGTCGTCCTGGGCGGCACCGACGGCGCCCGCACGGTCTCGGTCCCGCCGGTCGACCTGATCAACGCGCCGTAACCGTCCGTCTCCTGATCGACCGGACCGCAGTCCGTCCATCCGTCCATCCGTCCATCTGTGACGCCCCCGCGGTGATGCACCGCGGGGGCAACCCTTGGGTGGCTCTGTGAGTCTCCTGAGTCATCTGTGCTTTTCAGACGTATTCCTGCACGCGTGTAGGGTTCCGACGTTCGGCGGTGACCAGCGCCGACGATCCGAGCACGGTGTACGGGGTGAAGACAGCCGAGGCGGAGGAGCGAGCGCCGGTGAGCGGGACGAGGAGGCGTGGGCGTACTCCGGTGGAGGCGGCCGGCCGCGGCAGCAGGAGCAGGACGGGCGGGCCCGGTGGCGGTACGGGTGGGCCCGGCAGGACGCGGCTCACGAGGCGGGGGCGGATCCTCGCGTGGGGCGCGGGCGTCACGTCCGTCGTCGTCCTCGCGGTGGGCGGGGTCGGGGCCTGGGTCTACAACGACCTCAACAACAACATCAACTCCGCCGACGTGGACGACAAGCTGGGCGAGAACCGGCCCGAGAACCTCAGCCCCGGCTCGAAGAACATCATGATCGTCGGATCCGACAGCCGCGACGGCGCCAACGCCAAGTACGGCAAGGACCTGACCACCATGCAGTCCGACACGTTGATGGTGCTGCACATCCCGGCCGACCGTAAGTGGGCCTCGGTCGTGTCGTTCCCCCGCGACTCGTGGGTGCAGATACCCAGTTGCGAGAAGGGCGACGGCAGTTCGTCCTCCCCGCACCACTACAAGATCAACGAGGCGTTCGCGCTCGGCGGCAGCAACGGCAAGGTCGGCGAGGCCGCCGCGTGCAGCATCAAGACCGTCGAGGCCAACACCGGTCTGCGCATCGACCACTTCATGTCGGTCGACTTCTCCGGCTTCAAGGGCATGGTCGACGCGCTGGAGGGCATCGAGGTCTGCCCGAAGCAGGCCATCCACGACGAGAAGTCCCATCTGGACTTGGAGGCCGGCTGTCAGACCGTCAAGGGCGAGAAGGCGCTCGGCTACGTCCGGGTCCGCTACAGCGTGGGTGACGGGTCCGACATCGGACGCATCGGACGCCAGCAGGAGTTCATGGACGCGCTGGCCAAGAAGGCCAAGTCCAAGCTCACGAGCCCCGACGCCATGTACGGCTTCCTCCAGTCGATCACCAAGTCGCTCACCACCGACCCCGATATGGCGGGCATCAAGCCGCTGTACGGGCTCGCCGACGAGCTCAAGGGGATACCGAGCGACCGGCTGAGCTTCCTCACCGTGCCCAACTACGGGCGGGAGGCCGACCAGCCCACCGACAAGGCCAACGTGGTCTGGCAGTACCCGCAGGCCGCCGACCTGTTCACCTCCCTGGCCAAGGACAAGGAGGTCACCAAGCCGCAGTTGGAGGCGGCGAAGAAGAACGTGGTGTACGCCTCCAGTGTGCGGGTCCAGGTGCTCAACGGCACCGGGGTCTCCGGACGTGCCGCCGCCGTCGCGGAGAAGCTGAAGGACGCCGGATACACCGTCACCGGCACGGGCAACGCTCCCAAGACGGTGGCCAGGACGACCGTCACCTATCCGGCCGGCCTCGACAGCCAGGCCGCCGTCCTCGCCTCCCGGCTGCCCGGCCGGACGGCCACCGCCGACGCTTCGGCCGCCCCGGGCGTCGTCACCCTGGTAGTCGGACCCGAGTTGAAGGTCGGCGACGTCGCCTGACGGGGCGTCCGGCCTGACGATGTACATGGTCAAGAGCACCCCGGAGATGGGGTAAGCTTGATCTTGAGCCGGTCACCGGAAGACAAACGGTGAACGAACTCGTGCGTTGGTCGTCCAAGGAAAGACGCCCCGCTTCCTGCGGGGAGATGCAGGTGCAAGGCCTGCCCGGCGCTCCATGTGGAACGAGTCCCATCCCGTGTCAGACGGGGTGGGACTCGTTCGTTTTCCCCGGGCCCAGGGGCAGTTCGGTGACGACCTCGAAGCCACCGCCGGGCCGATGCCCCGTACGGACCCGCCCACCCGCCGAGCGGGCCCGCTCCCGCATGCCGATGAGGCCGTAGCCGCCGCCCGTGGAGGCGGGGACCTTCGGGCGCGTGCCGCCGTCGTCCGTGACCGCCACCGTCAGCCGGTCGTCCGTGTAGACGAGCCGTATCGCCGCCGTACAAGCACCCGCGTGCTTGGTGACGTTGGTGAGGGCTTCCTGCACGATCCGGTACGCCGTGAGCTCCGCGCCGGCGGTGATCGGAGCGGGCTCGCCCTCGGTGTGGAGCGTGACCTCGAGCCCCGCCCCCTCGAATGAGGCCGCCAGCCGCGGGAGTTGGGCGAGCCCGGGGGTGGAGCCCGCCGGCCGGGTGAGCTCCCCGGGAGTAGTCGGCTCGTCGGCCTCGCCCGTGCCCGCTCGGCGCAACAGGCCTACGGTGGACTTGAGTTCGCGCAGTGCCGAGGCGGTGGTGCCGGTCAGGTCGGCGGTGAGACGGGCGGCCTCCTCGGGACGGGCGGGGAGGTGCCGGGCCACCGCGCCGGCCTGGAGTCCGGCCAGGACCAGGTGGTGGGCGACGACGTCGTGCAGGTCGCGGGCGATGCGCATGCGCTCCTCGGTGACCCGGCGGCGGGTCTCCTCCTCCCGGGTGCGCTCGGCGTGCTCGGCGCGGGCCTGGACGGCGTCCAGATAGGCGGCGCGCAGCCGGGTCACCGTCCCCAGCGCGGTGGGCAGCAGCAGCCAGGCGGCCGGGCCGAGCAGCTTGAGCACCAGCGGTTCGCCGGGAGGCCCGGACGGCAGGCCGACGCCGACCAGCAGGGCGATGCCGGTGAAGGCGAAGGTGTTGGCGGTCCTGCGGTCGGTGGAGGCGGCGAGCGAGTACAGCGCGGCCATGAGCGGTGCCAGCAGCAGCACCGTGAGCAGATATCCGAGCGCGGAGGCGGCCACGGCGCAGGCGAGCGTCACGACGACCGTGCCGCGGGGGCGGTCGCGGCGTCGGATCAGCGCCGCGCAGGAGGCGCCGGCCAGCACCACACCGGGCCACCAGGGGACGCTCAGGTCCTGGCCGGGGAAGGTGATCACGCTGCCGGGGAACGAACAGGCGAAGAGGGCCGCGGCGAGGGCCGCGTCGGAGGACCGGGGATGGCCGCCGGCGAAGGGGAAGCCCGGGGAGCCGACGGCTCGGGCGGGCTGGGAGGGAGGCGGTGAGGGGGACTGCGACGGGGACTCGGGGCGCATGGGAGGGGTTCCTGTTGCGGGCGGGGGTCGGGTCAGCCGGTGCGGTGGCCCCAGCCGTGCCAGGCGGTGACCAGGGCGGAGGCGCCTGCCACGGCGGAGAGGAGGAGGAAGAGAAGCGTCAGGTGGGCGGTCACGGACGGGCTCCGGCCGTGGTCGCGGCGCCGCCGGGGAGGAGCGCCTGCCAGAGCGGCATGACCGTCCGGACGGGTGCGGGACCCGGGCGCACCGCACCGGCACCGGCACTGGCGCGGGTACCGGCACCGGCGCGGACGCGGACGTGCGTCGGGCGGCGGACGCGGTGCTTCCGGGCGGGGGTGATGGTGGCGTGCGGCATGAGAGATGCTCCGTGGCTCGTGGGTGCCCTTGGTTGCTGCCCTTAGTTGCTTGAGTTAGGCAACCATGATGACTTACTTAAGTCAAGCAACCATCTCATCTTGCTTGAGTTAGGCAAGCATCTGTACGGTGAAAGGATGCCGATACCGCCGCCCGCAACGTCCGTGCCCGAAGATGTGATCGCCGTGGAGCAGGCACTCACCCGCATCACCTACCTGGCGACCCGTGCCCGTTGGCACGACCGGCTGATGGCGAACGCCGGACTTCCGCTGGACCGGGCCGCCGTGGCGATCCTCCGCCATCTCGCCGAGACCGACCCGCTGCGCCCCGGGATGCTCGCCGTGCGGCTGTCCGTGGAGGCCTCCCATGTCACCCGGCAGCTACGGCAGTTGGAGAAGTCCGGCCTGGTGGTCCGGTTCCCCGACCCGGAGGACCGCAGGGCCCAGCTCATCCAGCTCACCGAGGCGGGCCGGGCCGCGATCGACCGCGTCCGGGACGTCGGCCGCCGGGGTATGAGCCTCGCCCTGGCCGACTGGACGCCGGACGACCTGCGCCGGCTCGCCACCCTGTTCCACCGCCTCGTCGACGACTTCGTCGCCCACGCGGAGATGGCGGTGGACGTGCCGACGGCCGTGCCGACGGATCCGCCGGGGGACGGCCCGGCGGATGGGCCGGTGGACGGGTGGGGGGAGGGCCGTCCGTCCGGCGCGTGAGGCCTTCGTGACGTTCGCCGGGGGCGGATGTCACAGGCGGAGGCCGCTGTCTCGTCCTACGGGGTGCAGGGAGGACAAGCCTCGATCAAGGAGTGGACGATGGACCTCGCGCTGTGGATCGTCGCCGGTCTGCTGGCCGCAGTGGCCCTGGCCGGTGGCGTCACCAAGACGTTCGTGCCCAAGGAGACGCTGGCAGCCGCGCACGGTGGGGGATGGACCGCCGATGTCGGCGTCGCCTTCGTCAAGACGCTCGGTGTCCTGGAACTGCTGGCCGCGGCAGGCCTGATCCTGCCTGCCGCGCTCGGCGTCGCGCCGATTCTGGTGCCGGTGACCGCCGTCTGCTGGATCTTGCTGATGGTCGGCGCGATGATGACCCACGGCCGTCTGGGCGAGTTCGGGTTGGTGGTGCTCAACCTGGTGTATCTCGCCTGCGCGGCATTCGTCGCGTGGGGCCGCTTCGGCCTCTGACCGCGTGGGTGATGTCACGGAGGGGCCGGGATGGGCAGGACCGAGGAGTTCCAGGAGCTGCGGCCGCTGCTGTTCTCGATCGCCTACCGGATCCTCGGCAGCGTCGGTGAGGCCGAGGACGCCGTCCAGGAGACCTGGCTGCGCTTCGAGGCCTCCCCGACCGAGCCCAGGTCGGCCAAGGCCTTTCTCTCGGCCGTGGTGACCCGGCTCTCGATCGACGTGCTGCGCTCGGCCCGCGTCCGGCGGGAGGAGTACGTCGGGGACTGGCTCCCCGAGCCGCTGCTCAGCGACCCCTACGAGGATCCGGCGCGGTCGGCGGAGCTGGCGGACTCGGTGTCGGTGGCGGCCCTGCTGCTGCTCGAGCGGCTCAGTCCGCTCGAACGGGCGGTCTTCGTGCTGCGCGAGGTGTTCGCCTTCGGTTTCCCCGAGATCGCGGTGGCCGTGGGGCGTTCGGAGGCGGCGTGCCGCCAGCTCGTGGTGCGGGCCCGGCGCCACATGGCCGAGGGCCGGCCCCGCTTCGCGGCGGACCGCAGGGAGCGGGAGGAACTGGCGTCCGGGTTCTTCGACGCCCTCCGCGAAGGCGACGTCGCCGGCCTTCAGGAGCTGCTCGCCGCCGACGTGGCGATGGTCGGCGACGGCGGCGGCAAGGCCCCGCAGCTGGCCAGGGCCGTCATCGGCGCCGAGAACGTGGCCCGGGTGCTCGCCACCGCCTCCGTGCTGGTGGCCCGGATCGACGTGACCTTCGAGCCGCACGAGATCAACGGCCAGCCCGGCGCGATCTTCCGCGACCGGGACGGCAGGGTGCTCCACACCTTGGCGCTCGACGTGCTCAACGGGCGGATCCAGGCGGTCCGGCTGGTGATCAACCCCGACAAGCTCCGGCACCTGGGCCCGGTGGCGGACGCCCGGGCTCTGGACCGCGAAGCGAGGCAGGTGCGCCGGCCTGCGCGGTGAGGGCGTGCGGCCCCGTGCCTCGGTCAGCTCGGGCTGAGGGCCGCCGTGAGCCCGCCGGTGGTGACCGGCGTCCGCCGGGGGCGGGGGATCGTCGTCGCCTTGGTCGGCAGGTTCGTGTCGGTCGTCTTCGCCGTGTTCGCCGTCTTCGGCCTGTTCGGCGTGTTCACCGTGCCGGTCGTCCTCGCCGTGTTCGCGCTCTCGTGGTCGGTGCCTGTCGCGAAGACGAACAGGCGCAGGATCACGAAGCGGCCCACGCCGGCCAGGCCCGAGGCCGAGAGGTAGACGAGCTGCTCGGTGAGCATGCCGGGGGTGGGCTGGATCGCGTGGAGGGCGAACACGGCCACGGAGGTCGCCGCGTAGGCGGCCGCCGCCGAACCCGCCGACTGCCAGTGCCGACGCAGACCCGCGCGGCGGCCGGTGCGGAAGGTGTAGCGGGCGTGGAGCTCGGTGCACAGGACCGTCGAGGCGATGGTGACCAGCGCGTTCGACAGGGTCCACGGCATCAGTACCGCCAGCAGCGGGACGGCCAGGCTGGAGAGGACTCCGGTGCCGCCGCCGAAGACCACGAAGCGGGCGAAGGAGGTCAGCGACTTCACGGCGGTTCCTTCCACAGCGGGTGAACTAGCTTGCTTAACTCAGGCAACTATAAATAGCTTGCTTGACTTACGCAAGTACATACTCAAGAGGAAGGGCCCCGATCGGCCGGGAGACTTTCCTCCCGGCCGACCAGGGCCCTGAACCGCCAGGTCAGGCCGTCAGGCCGTCAAGCGTCAAGCCGTCGAGCCGTCGAGCCGTCGAGCCGTCGGGCCGCAGGTCGTCACGTCGAGTTGGCGCTCGACCGGCCGAAGAACTCGATCTCGGCTATCGACACCTGCTTGCTCCCGGACGCCATGTACGACGACTCGATCGTGAAGCGGACCTTGGTGACCTCGCCCACGCGGAAGGCGCGCCGCTGCCCGCCCGAGCTCTGGTCCAGGGTGATCTCCCGGGTCGTCGTCTTGCCGTCCTTCAGGGTGATCGTCGCCTTGATGCGGTGCGGGAGGGCCGACTGGTTGAGCTGGTCGGGGCGGACCGACGTGCCCGAGGTGATGATCAGGTCCAGCAGGCGGGTCGGCTCGTCGAAGCGGGCCTCGATCCACTCGCCCTCGCCCGACTGCGAGACACCGGGACCCCACCAGCTGTTGTTGATCTTGTCGAAGGCCAGCTCAGGCTTGTGCCCCGGGTAGGAGCGCGAGGCCGCGAACGAGTCCGGGGCGACCGGCGCGCGCTTGGCGAAGTGGTCGCGGGTGGCCTGGATCGCCTCCGGCGTGTTCATCGCCGCGATGATCACGAGGGTGAGGACGACCGCCGCCACCACCCAGCTGAGGATGCGGTCGAACGTACGGCGCAGGCGCGGACGGTCGCCGGCCCAGGGGGACGCGCCGTTGCGGTTGAACAGGCGGCGCCACCAGGGGAGGCGGATCGAGGAGCGGTCCTCCAGCGTCATGGGCATCGCGCAGCGGACGCAGAAGTGCCGGTCGGGGTTGTTGGGGGTGGCGCACCAGGGGCACGCGACGCCGTACTGCTCGCCCTGGACGGGTCCGGGCGCGCGTACCTGAGGCCGGTCCGCGACCGGCCTGCCCGGCAGGACCGG
Organism: Streptomyces sp. NBC_01334; assembly: GCF_035983595.1. Taxonomy (NCBI): domain Bacteria; kingdom Bacillati; phylum Actinomycetota; class Actinomycetes; order Kitasatosporales; family Streptomycetaceae; genus Streptomyces; species Streptomyces sp. NBC_01334. Next base: position 5,167,575 of record NZ_CP130718.1, read on the forward strand.
GGCCACGGACGGGGGCGCGGCGGGGCGGGGCTCCGCGTCGGCGACGGGGACCAGGAGGGAGCGGGCGCGGGCCGCCATCGTGTCGCCGAGGGCGGGAGCGGGCGCGGCCGCCGGTACGGGAGCGGTGGGGGCGGTCTGGTCGGGGGCGTGAGCGTGGGCGTGTGCTTGCGCGGGGGCCGGTGCTGCGCCTGACGGAGCGGCGGTGCCGTCCTCCGGCGGGATGACCGGCAGGGGAGTTTCCGTGGTGTCCTCGTCGTCCGGGTCGTAGTCGTCGTCGGCGGCCGGGGCGGCGGCCTGGGTCGAAGGCTCGGGTGTGGCGTGGGGCGGGGTCGGTGCCGACGCGTTCGCCACCGCCGTACCGGAGACGCCGCCGGGAGCGGGAGCGGGAGCGGAGGCCGGAGCGGTGGTGGCGGAAGCCGTACGGGAGACCGCACCGGCCTCCGGCCCCGCGGCGCCCGCCGGCTCCCGCGTGCCCTCCGCGGAGCGATACCCGGCCCCGGAGCCGGTCCCGGTCGCTGCCCCGGACCCGTACGCGGAGCCCGAGCCGGATCCCGACCCGGAACCGTGAGCGGACGCCGTCCCGGACCCGGACGCCGTCCCGGTCCCGTAGGACGCCCCTGCCCCGTCACCCGTCGTGGACCCGGCAGCGGAACCTGTCCCGGCGGCCGTTCCGGAGACCGGGCCCGAGCCCGAGTTCGAGCCCGTCCCGGACCCGGAATCCGATCCGGGTCCGGTACCGGGGTTCGGCCCCGAGCCCGACCCGGACCCCGGGGCCGAGCCCGGCCCGGACCCCGACCCCGAGCCCGACCCGGTGCCCGCGCCGGTGCGGGCCGGGGGGCGGTCCGTCCAGCTCAGTACGGCGCCGCAGGCGTCGCAGAACGACTGGCCGGGCTCGGCCCGCGTGCCGCACTCGGCGCAGTTCTGGGTGGTCATCTCTCCGGGGTCCTTTCGGCGGCGGTCACCTTGACCGTGTACGGCATGTGGGCGGGGCGGGCGGCGGCCACGAGGGTGTCCAGGCGGTGCTCGTCCGCCGGGCCGGGGTCGGGCAGCCGGATCGTGACGTGCAGGTGCGGCCGGGGTTGGCCGGGGACCGGGCCGAGCGGCCGGGCGCTCCACTCGGCGCCGCCGCTCTCGGAGATCTCCGGCTCCACACCGAAGGCCAGCCGGACCGTCTCCGACAGGCCGCGCCGGGTGCCGCGCACCCGGTGCAGGTACGCGGCCGCCGCGACCGCGGCCCGCAGCCTCGGTTCCGGTTCCGTGCCGTCGGTCTCCGCGCCGACCCAACTCGCCAGCCAGCGGGTGAAGTCGACCGGGGCCAGGGCCGGGTCGAAGTAGGCGGGCAGGCAGTCGAGGACGTTGAGGATGGGGGCCATCACCTCGTCCAGGCCCCCGACGAAGCGCTGTGCCAGGTCGTCGTCGGCGAAGACGGCCGGCAGCATCGCGCCGATCGGCACGGAGGAGCCGAGTCCGTCCACCGAGCCCCTCAACGTCCTGTTCCCTTCGGCGAGTTCGCACTGCTCATGCGCCGTCCCCGATCACGCGCACCCGGTGGTCGTAGGAGAACACCAGGGCCGGGGCGGCCAGGTCGATGCGGTCGGTGGCCTCGCCGCGCTTGCCCGTCAGCGGGTCGGCGGGGTGCAGCATGACCTGGTCGACCAGCTCCACTCCCGGGACGCGTTGGAGGACGGCGAAGACCTCGCCCGACTGCACCGGGCGGCCGAAGGGCCAGCCCTTGCCGTCCGCGCCGCCGATCAGCGGGTCGAGGTGGCGGTAGAGGGCGTCGTGGGCCTGGCGGCGGACGCGGTCCGTGTCGACGCCCCGGAAGGCGTGGACCGTCGCCACCACCGTCACGCCCTGGTAGTACGGCGGGCCGACGGCCAGCCTGGTGCCGATCAGGCGGCGTTCGTCGAGGTGGCGGGTGATGCGGTCCAGCAGGGAGTCGCCGGGCACCAGTTGCTCGAAGCGGAGGCGTCCGCCGGGGTCCGGTACGGCCTGCGGGACCACCAGCACCCGTACCGCGTAGGAGCCGTGTTCGTCGGGCTGACCCTCCAGGCAGGTGATGCGGGCGGTCTCGGGGGCGGCGCGGCGGGCGAGTTCCTCGTAGTCGCGCAGGGTCACGGCCCGCTCCTGGGCGCGCAGGGTGATCGGCGCGCGGAGTTTCGCCTCCTCCACCGTCTCGCCGTCGACTCCGCCGCGTGCTGCCTCCCGGTTGACGACCTCCGAGACGTACGGGACGGAGGTGCGGAGCACCTGGACCGCGCCCCGGGCGACGTTGCCGGCGCGGCCGCCGCCCGTGCGGTAGCGGCGGGCGCGGATGACCGAGCCCTTGGGGGCGACGGCGCCGTACTGGCGGAGTTTGCCGTCGGGTTCGCGGACGGACGGCCCGAAGGCGATCTCGCCGGTGGCCGCGTCGAGGGTGACATGGCGGTCGTCGGGGCCGGAGGCGGCGAAGTGCGGGACGACCTGCCAGTCGGACCAGCCCTCGTGCTCGGCGGTCTGGAGCAGGAGCGGCGGGTCGTCGCCGACGACGGGGGCGTGCGCGAGGGCGAGGTGCTGGCCGGGGAGGCCCGTGGACTCGCCGAGGGCCTCGTCGTAGACGGTCTCGGCGTGCACGGCGGGGGCGGTACCGCCGACCGTGAACACCTCGGCGGACCGCACGGTCGGGGAGGTCGTGTAGAAGGGCTGGCCGGGGAGGGGCTCGGTGACGCGGCAGCGCAGCCAGCCGGCCTCCTGGCCGCCGGAGCGGGACAGGACGTGGCCGCCGGTGATGTGCAGGACGACCTCGCCGGGGCGGTTGAGGCCGCCGGTGCCGTCGCGGTCGATCTCGCACTCCTGCCAGCCGTCCTCGGTCCACGCCTCCCAGACCAGCGGGGGCTGGCGCGGGTCGACGCCGACGCCGTCGACGCGGCTGTCCAGTTCCAGGACCACCGCGCAGTGCGGGACGGCCGCGCTCAGGCCGAACAGCATGCAGTCGCCGGGCTGCGGCGCCTCGGCGAAGCAGAGCAGGTCCTTGCCCTCGGCGAGGTCGGTGGTCCGGTCGGTGACCGGCTCGCCCCGGTGCTGCACGACGAGGTGACTCAACTGGCTCGGTACGACGGTGAGTTCGCGTTCCGTCGCGAAGACGACGGCTTCCTCGCTCTCCGTGCGGACCGTCGCCACCTCGGTGCCCACCGGCAGCAGGACCGGCTCGTCCTGCGGCGCGGACAGCCAGAAGGTGACCTCCGTGCGGGCGGCGGACGGCGGGAAGAGGCGGATGCCGACCAGGTCCAGGAAGGCGAGGTGGTTCTTGTCGGGGACGCGGTTGAGGCGGTAGACGATCTGGTCGGCCATGTGGGCGACCGTCTCGACGAGCGTCACGCCCGGGTCGGAGACGTTGTGGTCGGTCCACTCCGGTGCGCGCTGCTGGATGTAGCGCTTGGCGTCGTCGACGAACTGCTGGAAGCGGCGGTCGTCCAGGTTCGGGGAGGGCAGGGCCATCAGCGGTCGCTTTCGGAAGCCGTACCGGACGGACCGGGAAGACCCGGCTCGTCGTGGGACGGAATGACGTAGAAGGGGAAGACGAGACTGCGCGGATTGTTGGTGCCGCGGATCGCGTACTGGACGTCGATGAAGAGCACGCCCTGTTCGGCGCCGGCGGTGACCTCGACGTCGGTGACCTCGATGCGCGGCTCCCAGCGGTCCAGGCTGGTGTACACCTCGTGCTGGATACGCCCGGCCGTCGCCTCGTTGACCGGGGCGAAGACCAGGTCGTGGATGGCGCAGCCGTACTCCGGGCGCATGGGGCGTTCGCCCGGCGCGGTGGCGAGGATCAGCCGGATGGCCTCCTCGATCTCGCGCTCCCCGCTGACCATGGCGATGCCCCCGGTGGGGCCGATGCGGAGCGGGAACGCCCAGCCCGATCCGACGAATTGCTCGGCCATCAGAGGGCCACCTGCCTTTTCCTGATTCTCACGGCGTGCCGTCCGCGCGTCACGGCAGCGGGTACGGCTTGGCGTTGACCATGACCACGCCCTGGAGCATGAGCGTGGCGGCCCGGATGCCCACGTTGGCGGTGGAGTTGATCTGGACGGTGGCGCCCGCGCTGAACGTGGCGGCGCCGCCCGACTTGAGGTTCAGCAGGCCCGCCGCGTCCACCGACACCATGCCCGTCATCGACCTGATGTTGATCAGGTTGCCCCTCAGGGTGATGGAGCCGCCGCTCCTGATGGCGATGTTGCGGCCCGCGGTGAGGGTGAGGTCGGTGCCCGCCTTGACGGTCACCGAGCGGCTGCCCGTGATGCTGACGGTGCCCTTGCTGTCGACGGTGATCTCGGTCTGCGCCCGGTCCAGGTTGATGACGAGTTTGTCGTCGCCGCTGGTCAGCCGCACGCCCTGCTTGCCGCCGGTCCGCTGGCTGAGCAGGTCCACCCGGTTGCCCTCGCGGTCGGACAGGGTGTGCCGGGAGGCCCGCTGCCGGGCTCCGTCGTGCAGGGGCACGTCCTTGACGGGGGTCGGCTTGTCCTTGCCGTTGTACAGGCCGCCGATGACGTAGGGGTGGTCCAGGGCGCCCCGGTCGAAGCCGACCAGCACCTCGTCGCCGACGTCGAGGGGGAAGATCGAGCCGCCGCGCTTGCCGCCCCACTGCACCACGCGCGTCCAGTCGCTGACGTAGGCGTCGTCGAGCCAGGGGAACTGGAGCTTGACGCGGCCCTGCTTGAGCGGGTCGCTGACGTCGGTGACCAGCGCGTTGGCGGTGCCGGGGAGGTTCAGACCGTTGGAGGCGTTGCCGCCGCCGGAGGAGAGCCCGTACAGGGACCGCCACTGCCGTCCGCTGACCGTCACCCAGGCCTCGTAGTGCTTGCCGTCGCCGAAGACGTGCCGTACGGAGGTGGCGGTGTACTTGCCCTCGAAGGGGGCGCCGACATCGGCGAGGGTGACGGGCAACCCGGGGCGGAGCTTCGGGGTGCCGCGCGCGATGACCTCCAGCTCGGCGAAGGAGCCGGTGACGTCGTCGGCGAGGGCCTCGGCGGCGAACTTCACCTCCGACTGCCGGTCGTACGGCGTCTGCGCGTCGACCAGCTTGGCCGGCTTGAACTTGGCGGCGGCCTCGCCGGGGGTCGTGCCGATGCTGATGCCGGGATTGGTCTTCGCGGGCGCGGTCGCGGTGAGCTTCTTCTTGGTCGTCACGTCCCAGCCGCGCGCCTCGACGGTCGCGACCTGCTCGGCGGCGGTGACGGCGGCCCGCAGGCGGAGGATGTCGGTGCCGGCCTCGAGGACGAACGGGCTCTTGTCGCCGGGGGTGGAGGTGGGCGGGGCGCCGGACGCGGGGTCGGGCTTGACGAACTGGAACTTGCCCTTGGCGTCCACCGACATGACCATCTCGTTCTCGTCGGCCAGCCGGGCGAGGAAGTCCCAGTCGGTGACGTTGGCCTGGCTGATGAACTCGTAGACGGTCTTGGTGGACTGGATCTTCCCGACCGGGACGCCGTCCATGGAGGCCAGCTTGCGGGCGATGTCGGAGGCGCTCTGGTTGCGGTAGGCGGCAACCCGGCGCTGGCGCATCAGCCGGTGGCCGAAGTCGTAGCCGCGGATGACGGTGAAGGTGCCGGTGCCGTCGTAGTCGGCCTCCAGGCCGCACACCTCGCCGGTGAGGAGCGGGTCGGAGGCGCCCTTGCCGTCGGCGATCGGGGCGAGGACGACGGGGGTGCCGAACTTGACGCCCAGCTTGCCGAGGACCAGACGGCCGGGGTCGCGGAAGGTGAGCCGGAACGCGGCCGGCACCCCGAGGCCCTGGTCGACCCAGCCGTCGACGAGGAGCGGCGCGATGTCGACGGGCAGGGGGCCGCCACCGAGGGTGACCTGGATGACGCTGGAGAACGCGGACTGGACCACTAGTGGCGCACCTCCTCGGCGGCCGGCAGGACCAGCTCGATGCCGGTCGGCAGCCGGGACGGGTCGTCGATGCCGTTGGCCTCGGCGATGGACCGCCACGCGGAGGCGTCGCCGTACTCGCGCCAGGCCAGTGACTGGAGGGAGTCACCGGCGACGACCCGGTGCACACGCTGCGCGGTCAGGGCGCCGGAGGTCGGGTTCTGGCCCTTCGTCTTGCTGGGGATCTCGTGCAGGCGCACCTGGCAGGTGGCGCGGATCGGGACGCCGGTCGTGCCGAAGAGCGAGTACGTGACGTCGATGCTGCTGACGTAGGAGGTGAAGCGGGCCGTGGAGAACGAGCCCCACTGGAAGACCACCCACGGCGGCGAGGGCTGCTTGGCGGCGATGCTCTTGGTGGTGACCTCGCAGCACTCCAGCAGCGACTCGACCTTCTTCAGGACGGTGTTGCTGCCGGGCTGGTCCGAGGTGTCGAGGAAGATCTCGACGGTCATCTCGCGGGGCTCCGGGCCCATGAACTCCGGTACGGAGCCGTCCCGGACGGCCGCCGTGGGGGTGACCTTCCACTGGGCCCGGCGGCCGAGCTGCAGCTGCGCCGGGTTGAAGTCGAACCCGAAGGACTTGATCAGTCCGCCAGGGGTCGTGCTCGTGCCCACCGGCGGTTCGTGGATCGCGAGGGTGGCACGGACCAGGCTCTTGCCGGCGCCGCCTTTGCTTCCCTTGGCCATGGCTTGTACTCCCTGCCTCGTCCTGGTCCTGGTCCTGGTCCGGTTCTCGTCCCGGTCCTCAGTCCGTGAAGCCGTGGTGGGTGATCTCCAGGACCTCCGTGGCCACACCCGGGCTGTCCGGGCTGAGGGACGGCCCCTGCCAGCTGACCGGCAGCACGTCGATGAGCCCCCACCGGGCGACCTCCGAACCGTCCGCGCGCAGTGCCGCGATCTGCGCGGTCGGCCGGGTCACCCCCGTGGTGACCGACGAGATCCACTTGGCGACCTTGGTGGTGTCCGGGGTGAGCGGCCGGGTCAGCCGGATCGTGGAGAACGTGACCCGGGAGGGCAGCTGCCAGACGAAGCCGTTGTTGCCGCCCTCCTGGCGGTGCTCGATCTCCACCTGGGACGAGAGCCCCTCACACCCGTTGAAGAAGCCGAGGCTCTCGCCGTCGATGGTCAGGGTGAAGAAGATGGTGGAGCCCGGGTCGAGATCGGAGGGCATCGGGGCCTGGCCTTTCTGGGAGAGGGGGCGTCGGGAACGGCGGGGGCTTCGGGGTCGGTGGCGCGGTCAGTGGCGGGGGTCGCGGAGTCTGCCGATCCGTTCGCGGTCGAGCCGCAGTTCGGTGCGGAGCAGACGGGTGATGCGACCGGTCAGGCGGTGCGTCAGCTCGTCGAGCTGGAAGTCGGTGAGCGCGCGCGGATCGAAACCGGGATGCGGCTGCGGGTGAGCGTGAGCCTGATCCGCCGCACCCTGGTCGCCGCCGGGCGGCGTCCCGCCGGCGCCGCGGGGCGGGGTCCGCAGCGTGGGGGGCGGTGCGGCCTGGCGCCGCTGCACCACCGGGGCGGGGGGCGTGGGCGCCGCGGGCAGCGGCCGTGGGGCGGGGGTCGGCACCGGCAGGGGAACCGGCACCGGGACGGGCGACGCCTGGGCCGGTGGTGCGAGGGGTGACGGCGGGGCGGAGGGGCGTACGGGCGCGCCGGCCGCCGCTCCCGGAGCGGGCAGCGACCGACGCTGAACGACCGGAGCCGGCGCGGCAGGCGCAGTCGAGGGAGCCGTTGCCGGAGCGGTCATGGGCGTGAGGCCGGGGGTGGGGTACGGGCGCGCCACGGGCCCGCCCGCGGTCGCGCCGGACGTGGTGCGGCGCAACGGTACGGGCGCCTTGACGGCGTGGCGCTGCACGGGCGCAGGGGACACCAGGGGGACCGTGGCCACCGGGTGCCTGCCGGTGAGGGCGACGGGATGTGCGGGATGCGCGGGGTGGTGCTGCCCGGTCGTCGTCGTGGGACGGGCCGTACGGGGAAGGACGCCCGTGGGGCCGGTGGCGGTGTCCTGTGGCGGCGGGCCCGGACGATGCGTCGGCGTGCCGGTGCTGTGGGCGGACGAGGCTGCGGGCGGCGGGAGTTCGGGGGCGCCGGGCAGCGCGGCGCTGCGCTGTACGACAGGCGGCGTGAACGGGGGCAGAGCCGAGGAGGTGCCGCCGGGACGGGTCGCCGCCCGGGGGGCGTCGCCCTGGGGTCCGATCGGGATGCCGCTCGGTGCGTTCAGCGGTGCGGCGTCGGCGGGGCGGGTGGAGAGGGGGGCGCCCAGCGCGGGGCGCGATGACGTGGGCTGCGCGGCGGCGGTGACCGGCACGGCGGCGCGCTGTACGGGGGCGCCGAGAGGGGTGGAGCGTCGAGGCGGGGGGAGCGGTTCGGTCCGCGCACCCGGGGCGCCGGTGCCGCGGGCGGACGCGGCTGCGGAGGGCGTGCCGACGGGGGCCGGAGTCGCGGGAGGCGTCGGCGATGCCGCGGGCGGGCCGAGCGGCGTCGCGGGGCCCGGTCCGCCCGAGGGAAGGCTCGTGGGGGCGCCTAGGCCCGCGCGGCGCCGGGGGGCGGCCGCACCGGAGGCGGCCCGCTGGACGCTCGTCGCGGAAGAGGACGCGGACGCGGGCACGGACACAGGTGTGGGCGTGGTCGCTGAACCTGCGGCGGGCGCCGGGGAGTCGGCGGCAGAGCGCACCGGAAGCGCCGGGCCGGTGTGCGCCGGCACCGAACCGCTCACGCTGCCCGGAGCGGGCGTGGCGGGTCGCGAGGGCGGGGTGACCGGAACGGAGGCCGATACGGCGCGTTGCACGTCGGTGGCTCCCGTACGAGGTCCGGCAGGCGTGGGCGCGGGTGTGGGCATCGGCCGGGAGGGCGTCGAGGCCGATGCCGTCGCGGCGCGTTGCACGCTCGGGGTCGGAGTGCGGCCGCCGTCGTGCGGGGTCGCGGTGGGGGCGGGCGCCGGGGCAGGGCCCGTACCGGAGGCCGCACTTGACCCGTGGGCGGGGCCGGGAGCGTGGCCGGAGGCCGAGGTCGGTGCCGTCGCGGCGCGTTGTACGCCGGGCGTCGATGCGCGGCCGCCGTCGTGCGAGGTCGCGGTGGGGCCCGAGGCCGAGCCCGGAGTCGCCGCCGCTCGCTGCACGCTGGGGGACGCCGTACGACCGCCGCCGCCCCCGGAGGCCGAGCCGGGACGCACGGGCGAACCGGGGCCCATGCTCGGGTGCGAGCCCGACGCAGGCCCGGATCCCCGGGCAGGACCGGAAGCGGCACCGGAGGTGGAAGCGGAGCTTGAAGCAGGGGTGGGCGCCGGGCCCGGAGATGACACGGGACCGGAGCCGGGCATGCGTCCGGCTGCAGAAACGGAACCAGAACCGGAACCGGAACCGGGACCCGAACCGCGCGCGGCCGACGACCCGGTGGGGACGTCGGCGGTGGAAGGGGAGCTCGCGTCGGTGACAGCACGTCTGCTCACCGGGACCGGCGCGACCGCGCCGGAGGGCGGAGAGGACGGGGCGGCCGGGGCGGAGCGTGGAGGGCTCGCCGGGGTCGGACCGGGAGTGGACGACGGCGACGGGCCACGTTCCGTTCCGCCCGGCCGAGGTGCGGCGGCGCCGCTGCCCGGGGAGCGCATGCCGGCGCCCCCGGGTGTCCCCCCGGGGGAGGAGGACGGCGCCGGAACGGCACGCTGCACGCTGTGACCGGCGTTCGCCGAAGGGGACCCGGCGGAGCCGGCCGACGGAGCGGCCGCCGCCCCCGACGCACCTGCGGGAGCCGAACCGGCCGACGAGACAGGTGACTTCGCCGACGGCGGCAGAGCAGAGCCGGTCCGCGCGGCGGGCGTGACGCCGCCCACCGCCGACGGACCGGGGACAGTCGCACCGGCGCCACCCGCGCCCGGGACCGCGCGCTGCACCCGTACCGGGGCGCCGCCGGGCGCCGAGCCCGCGTGACGGGGCACCGCCCGCTGGAGCGCGACGGGCGGGAGGGCAGCCGTACGGGCCTCCCCCGAACCGGAGTTGCTTCCCGCCGCCGGTGAACCAGGGGTGGCGGCTCCTCGCGGACCCGGAGCGGGTTCGTTGCCGCTCGCCGGGCTTCCGGAGTCGGTCTCCGCACCCCGGCCGGACGCCTGAGCCGAGCCGCTGCCGCCGGACGAAGCCGGGGCAGGGGCAGGGGCAGGGGCCGGAGCCGGAGCCGGTGCCGAGGAGGCGGCCGGGGACGCCGGTCGGGCGGGCAGGCTGCGCCGCTGTAGCGGCGCCGACACGGACCTCGTCAACGGGGCCGGTCCCGTCGAGGGGGCCGGGCTCGCCGGGGACACCCGGATGCCCCGCGCCGGGAAGGCGACGGGAGCGGACGGCTCCGTCGGCCGGGACGGCACCACGGGCACCGCCGGGGAAGCCGGAGCCGCAGGCAGCGCGGAGACCGTCGGACCCGCAGCCGTCGGACGGGCGGGAGCGGCCGACCCGGACGGGCGCGGCGCCGCACCCGGAGCCGTGACCCCCGCAGCACTCGCCCCACTCGAAGCTCTCGCCGCACCCGGACCGGCCGTCGAGCCCGGACCGGCCGAAGCCGGGCGGGGAGCGACCGGCGAGGACGCGGGAACGGCACGTTGAAGGGGGGTCGGCCGGGGCGGCGCGGCCACCCGCTCGGGTTCGGCGACCGGTGGAGCCGCCCGCAGGCTGCTCATCAGGCCGCCCGGCGCCGCGTCCAGCACCGCGTGGAAGCCGGTGCCGGTGAAGGAGGGGTTCTGCCAGGTGGCCAGCCGGCCGCCGAACCCGGCGTCGGCGACCCCCGACGTGCCGCCGGTCGCCGCGCGCTGGATGGGCGGGAGCGTCGGCCACGCGGCCGCGACGACGCGTGGCACCGCACCGGCGTCGCTCACCGGGTCGGTACCGCCGCCGGTCGCGGCCGGCGCAGCGCTGTCGGCGGCCGGCGACGCGCCCGAGCCGTCCCCGCGCCCGCCCCCGCGGCCACTCCGGAACCGTTCCAGGAACCCCATGCCTCAGCCCTCCGCCCCGCCCCGGGTCACCAGGGACGCGATCTGGTCGGCGTAGCGGCGCCGGTCGTGGTGTTCCAGGTCCAGGATCTCGTCCTGGCCCCAGTGGAAGTGGTAGGCGACGTACGCGATCTCCTCGTGCAGCCGGTCGGTCGCGTACGTCACGATTCCCCCAGGCGGCTCCCGCCGAGTTCCACCTCGAAGGGCTCCGAGCAGTGGGGGCACTGCACCGAGGCGCGGGTGTGCCCCTCGGCGTTGACCTGACGGTAGAAGTCCTGGAGGAACGCCAGGTCGGAGGCGAACATGTTCTCCACGACGCCGTCGTGGACCAGCGGGAGGCTGCCGAGGCGGGTGATGACCCGGCCCAGCAGCACCACCGACAGGTACGCGGGGTTCTCCTGGACACGGATGTCGCGGAGCGGGACCAGTTCGTCCCGCGCCGTCGCCAGCCGCATCACGCCGTCGCGGTGGACCGTGCCCGCCTCGTCGACGTACCCGCGCGGCAGCTCGAAGGGGAACTCCGTCTGGAGCCGGTACGGCGCGGGGGCCGGGGCGGCGGCCGCGCCCGGCGCGGAGAACGCGGACGCGGCGCCGGACAGGGATTCGGACTCGGGCACGGCGGTGGCCGGGAGCGCCTCCTGCGGCTCCCCGCTCGCCGCCGCTGCCCGGACAGCCGTGCGCCGCATTACTCGATGACCAGTTCTTCGAACGTGATCGTCACGGTCTCGGTCAGCGCGGAGGCCTCGCCGGCCTTCACCGAGCTGGTGTCGATCTTGCTGCACCAGGCGTTGCGCATGTTGTACCGCTTGACCGGGTTGTTCTGGTAGTCCATCACCATGATCGTGGCGTTCTTGCGGGCGGTGCCCATCACGCCGTTGATCGACTCGGTGATCCACTGGTTGAACGCCGCGGACTGGGTCATACCGCGCACGACCGTGCAGGTACCCGCCTTCTTCACGCCGGGCAGCTTCTTGGTGACGGGCTTGCCCTGCGCGGAGACCTGCTGGTACTCGATGACGTCCTGTTCGAGGCTGAGGCCGCTGACCTCGGCGAGGTACTCGACCATCACGCCGTCGATCTGGAGACCGAAATTGTGTGAAGTAAGGGCGTCACCCGGCTGGAGACTCATCTGGCTTTCCTTCTAAGTGTGGTGAAGAGGGCGGTACGACGGCGGAGGGCCTGCTCCGGGCCTACTCCTCCAGCTCCCCGTTGCCGCTGGAGAACTGGGCCAGCCGGAAGATCACGAACTCGGCGGGCTTGACCGGCGCGATACCGATCTCGCAGATCACGCGGCCGAGGTCGACCGACTCCGGCGGGTTGGACTCCTCGTCACACTTGACGTAGAACGCCTCCTCGGGACGGGCGCCGAACAGCGCGCCCCCGCGCCACTCGTTCACGAGGAACGCCGAGACGTTGCGCCGGATCCGGGCCCACAGGGCGTGGTCGTTCGGCTCGAACACCACCCACTGGGTGCCGATCAGGATCGACTCCTCCAGGTAGTTGAAGTACCGGCGGACGTTCAGGTAGCGCCAGGCCGGGTCGGAGGAGAGAGTGCGGGCGCCCCAGATGCGGATGCCGCGGCCCGGGAACGCCCGGATGCAGTTCACGCCGATCGGGTTCAGCAGGTCCTGCTCACCACGGGTGATCTGGATCTCCAGGTCCACCGCGCCGCGCACGACCTCGTTCGCGGGGGCCTTGTGCACGCCGCGCTCGGAGTCGTTGCGGGCCCACACGCCGGCCACGTGGCCGCTCGGCGGGATCAGCCGGGCCTTGCCGGCGGACGGGTCGAAGGACTTGATCCACGGGTAGTACAGGGCCGCGTACTTGGAGTCGTAGCCGGCCGTCTCCTGGCGCCACACCCGGATCTGACGGGCGTTCAGGCCGGGCGGCGGGTCGATGATGGCGACGCGGTCGCCCATCAGCTCGCAGTGGGCGATCAGGCCCAGCTGGACGGCCTTGACCGACTCCAGGTCGATCGCGCCGCGCTGGTAGGCGGCCATCAGGTCGGGCACCGCGACCATGGACACCTCGTCGACGGCCTCCAGGCCGCCGAAGCCGGTGCGGTCGGAGCTGTCGCCCAGGTACTGCGCCGGGCCGACGGGCTGCGCGGCCTCGACCGCACCGGCCGGCGCGCCGGCGGGCGGCGCGGCCAGCGCGACCGTCTGGTTGTCCGGGCGGGCCAGCTGCGCGGCGGGCGCGGCCTCGGCCACGGTGATGAGCTTGGAGCGCTCCTTGACCTGGGTGACGACGTAGGAGCGGTTGCCCTTCTTCGCCGACACGTCGAACGTCTCGACGGCCTTGTCGCCGTCCTTGACGATCAGCTTGAAGCGCTCGGCGGGGCCTTCGCCCTCCGCGTCCGCGACCTCCACGCTCAGCGGGCCGCCGGTCTCGCCCGGCGCCACGGCCGTCACCGTGAACGTGCCGAGCTGCTTGGGCTCACCGGCCGGGAGGGCGGCCGGCGCGGAACCGGAACCGGACACCGCGGCGGGCGACTTGGCGTCTCCGGCGGCACCCGCCGAGGTACCGCCGACGCGGACGACGTACGCGGCCGAGCCGCCGTTGTTGAAGAACCCGTAGACGGAGTGCGCCAGGTAGTAGCCGTCGGTGAAGTCACCGAAGGCGGCCACGTACTGGGTCCAGTTGGTCACCAGGGTCGGCTCGTTGAGGGGGCCGGTCGGGGCGAGCCCGACGAAGGCCGCCACCGAGGTGCCCACCCCTTCGATCGGGCGGGAGCCGCTGGCCACCTCCTCGACGTATACGCCGGGCGACAGGTAGGACGGCATGCTGTGCTCTCCTCGGGGTACGCGTCAGGACGTCTTTCACCGTCACGCGCGAAGCGCGTCTGCCGAAACGGCTTCCGGTGCACGGTCCGGGGCACGGCTGTTGCCCTCGCGGGCAGCGCGGGCCGCCGGGACCCGCCCGCGCCGCCGTCGCCGCCGCCGGTGCGACGGGGTCCCCGGCGGGAGCACGGGGGCGGCTCCGGGGGCGGTGACGGGCCGTGGGGTCCCCTCGGGCAGCCGGTCGCGGCCCGGCAGGGCACGCACCCTGCCCCGTCGCCTCTGACCCCGCCCGCCGCCCTCCCCGTAGCGTCGGCACGTGAGCCTGTGGACATCCCTCGAACCCGCCTCCGTCACCGTCGACCCCGGCAGCCGGGCGACCGTCCGGCTGCGGGTGCGCAACACCGGTGACGTCGTCGACGAGTACCGCTTCGAGCCGGTCGGCCCGACCGCACCCTGGACGACGGTGGAGCCGCAGGCCCTGCGGTTGTATCCGGGGACGACGGGCACGGTCGAGCTGACCTTCGCCCCGCCGCGCACTCCGGACGCGACGGCCGGCCCCAATCCCTATGCGGTGCGCATCACGCCGACCGAGCATCCGGAGGCGGTGACCGTCCCCGAGGGGAACCTGACGATCACGCCGTTCACCGAGGTGCGGGCGGAACTGGTGCCGCCGACGGTGAAGGGGCGGTTCCGCGGCCGGCCGCGCCTCGCGATCGACAACATCGGCAACACCAAGCTCACCGCCTCGCTGAGCGGCAGCGACCACGGTGACCGGCTGGCGTACGAGCTCCAGCCCGCCAATGTGCAGATCGAGCCGGGCCGGGCGGTGTTCGTGAACACGACGCTGCGCCCGCGTCAGATCATCTGGTTCGGCTCGAAGGAGGAGCAGCGCTACAACCTGGCGGTGCGCCGGTCGGGTGCCCAGGCGCTGGAGGTGGAGGGCACCTTCGTGCAGCGCGGGTTCCTGCCGCGCTGGCTGGCGACGGCGCTCAGCCTGACGATGGCCCTGGCGATCGCGTTCGTGATGATCTGGCTGGCGTACAAGCCTCGGGTGACCTCCAGCGCCAACGAGAAGCTCGCGGAGGCCGGCGTCAGCACCCTCGCGCCCAGCCCCTCGGCCACGCCCAGCGCCCCGGCCCTGGTACCCACCCCGACGGCCCCCGTCGTGGTCGAGGCGCCCGCCAGCAGCCAGGCCCCGGCCGACGGCGGCAGCGGCAGCGGCGGCAGCGGGGGCGGCGGGAGCGAGTCGAAGGCCCCCGTGAAGCCCAAGCAGGAGACGGCGGCCGACGCCGTGAACAAGCTCGCGGCACGCAGCGACGGGCGGCACATCTGCTACCGCGCCTATGTGGCGGACAAGGGCTGGCAGGACCCGGTCTGCGACGGCGCGATCGCCGGTACGACCGGCAAGAACCTGCCCATCAAGGCCCTCAACATCGCCACGGCGAGGACCGGCGGCGTCACGGGCAACGCCGCCCATGTGGTCGGGGGCTGGCTGACCGGCGACAAGTGGTCGAAGGCCGGCGACGGCGTCAACATGTGGATGGGCTCCAGCAAGCCGGCGGTCGCGGCGATGGAGGGCTACACGATCAAGACGATCGAGGGCTCCGTCTGCCAGAACGCGCACGTCAAGGACCGGGGCTGGCTGGGGAACGGCTGCACCAAGGCCGGTGACTGGATCTACGGCGGCAGTCCCATGGAACAGAAGCTCCAGCTGGAAGCCGTCCGCTTCACCGTCTGACGCACGGTCCGAAACCGGGTGAACGGGCACGGCCGCTCGGCCCTTTCGGGCAGCGGTCGTGCCCCCCGGCCTCCTGACGCGCCCTCACCCCGCGGCATAGCGTCGACAGGTGACTCTGTGGACTTCTCTGGAACCGGCCGCGGCGACCGTCGACCCCGGCGGCACTACGACCGTGCAGCTGCGGGTGCGCAACACCGGTGACGTCGTCGACGAGTACCGCTTCGAGCCGGTCGGCCCGACCGCACCCTGGACGACGGTGGAGCCGCAGACCTTGCGGTTGTATCCGGGGACGACGGGCACGGTCGAGCTGACCTTCGCCCCGCCGCGCACTCCGGACGCGACGGCCGGCCCCAATCCGTACGCGGTGCGCATCACGCCGACCGAGCATCCGGAGGCGGTGACCGTCCCCGAGGGGAACCTGACGATCACGCCGTTCACCGAGGTGCGGGCGGAACTGGTGCCGCCGACGGTGAAGGGGCGGTTCCGCGGCCGGCCGCGCCTCGCGATCGACAACATCGGCAACACCCGCCTGACGGCGTCCGTCACGGGCACCGACATGGGCGACCACCTCGGGTACGAGTTCCGGCCGGGCAGTGTGCAGATCGAGCCGGGCCGGGCGGTGTTCGTCGACACGACGCTGCGCCCGCGTCAGATCATCTGGTTCGGCTCGAAGGAGCAGCGGCCGTACGCGCTGAGCGTGCAGCGGTCGGGGGCGGTGCCGCTCTCGGTGGACGGCACGTTCGTGCAGCGCGGGTTCCTGCCGCGCTGGCTGGCGACGGCGCTCAGCCTGACGATGGCCCTGGCGATCGCGTTCGTGATGATCTGGCTGGCGTACAAGCCGCAGGTCACCACCAGCGCCAGCGAGAAGCTCGCGGAGGCCGGAAGCACCGCGCTGCCCAGCCCGTCCGTCTCCGCGCCGTCGGCGCCGAAGGCGGACGCCTCCGCCGCACCGCTGCCCGAGCAGCAGACGCCCTCCGCCCCGGCGAAGGAGGAGGACGGCAGCGGCGGTTCCACGTCCGGTGGTTCCTCGGGGTCGGGCAGCGGGAGCGGCGGCGGATCCGGCGGCTCGGGCGGCACGAAGACGACGGCCCCGGTGCCCGGCGCCGTGATCATCGGCCAGGCCTCGGACCGGTGCATCGACATCACCGGCGCCCAGAACGGCAAGGGCAAGGACGGCACCCCGCTCCAGCTGTGGGACTGCGCCGGGTCGGCCAACCAGAAGTGGGTGTTCAAGAGCGACGGCACCGTGCGCGCGCTCGGTCTGTGCATGGACGTCGCCTGGGGGTCGAAGGACGACGGCGCGGTCATCCAGGTGGCCAACTGCTCCGGCAACCCCGCCCAGCAGTGGGTGCTGAGCCAGTACGGCGACCTGGTCAACCCGCAGGCCGACAAGTGCATCGACGCCAAGGACAACGGCACCGGCAACGGCACCAAGCTCCAGCTGTGGACGTGCTCGGGGACGCCCAACCAGAAGTGGCGCGCGCAGTAGCGGCCGACGGGAGGAGCCGACCTACCAGTTGGCTTCGCCCGGCACCAGGCGGCCCGCCTTGCGGTACTCGCGGCGGGCCCCCTCCAGCAGGTCGCCGTCGCCGACCGGCTCGTCGCGTCCGGCGGCCAGGTAGGCGGCGGTGACGACCGCGCTGCGGATCGAACCGCCGGCCAGCTCGAAGTCCTTGGCCAGCTGACCGGGATCGACGTCGGCGGCGCACGGCACGTGACACAGTCCGTGCCGCCACAGCGCGAGCCGTTGCCCGGCGTCGGGGAACGGGAAGTCGACCACCAGGTCCAGGCGCCGGGTGAACGCCTCGTCGATGTTGGCGCGCAGGTTGGTGGTGAGCAGCGCGATGCCGTCGAAGGACTCCAGCCGCTGGAGCAGGTAGGCGCTCTCCATGTTGGCGTACTTGTCGTGCGCGTCCTTGACCTCCGACCGCTTCCCGAAGACGGCGTCGGCCTCGTCGAAGAGCAGCACGGCGTCGGTGCGGTCGGCCTCGGAGAAGATGCGCTCCAGGTTCTTCTCGGTCTCGCCGACGTACTTGTCGACGATCGAGGAGAGCTGGACGACGTAGAGATCGAGGCCGAGTTCGGCGGCGACGACCTCGGCGGAGAGCGTCTTGCCGGTGCCGGACTCGCCCGCGAACAGTCCGAGCACCCCTCGGCCGCGCCCACCGCCGGCGCTGAGCCGCCAGTCGCCGAGCACCCGGTCGCGGTGCCGGGCCCGCAGGGCGAGTTCGCGCAGCTGGGTCAACGGCCGCTCGGGCAGCACGAGGTCCTGCCAGCCGACGTCCGGCCGGATCCGCCGCGCGTGCCGTTCGAGGCCGGACGCCGACTGCTGCCGCGCGGCCAGCCGCACGTGGTCGGCGGTGAGCGGCCCGCCCTCGAAGGCGGCGAGGACGGAGGCGGCCCGCGCGGCCCGGGCGACCCGCTCGCCGCCGAGGCGGTAGGGGGCGACGGTGGCGGCGAGGTCGAAGCCGGGGGCGGTGTCGAGGGGGCCGGCGGAGTCCAGCGCGGCCGCCCAGGCGGCCGTCCCGCCGGCCCGGCGGCGTGGCGCCTCCAGGACCAGTGGATCGTGGGTGGACCAGTGCGGGTCGTAGGGGCGCGGGTCCGTGAGCAGGACGGTGACGTCCTGCGCGTCGGCCAGTGCGCCGATCAGCGGCCCCGGCTGGTCCGGCAGCCCGGACAGCACGACCGCCCGGCCGCCGAGCCGTGCCTCGCGCAGCAGGCCGGGCACGCCGTCCTCGGGCCCGGTGAAGCGGAGGGCGTCGACTCCGGCGGCGCGCAGGGCGGAGGTGATCGCGGCGAGGCCGTCGCCCTCGCGGTGTTCGCGCAGATAGGCGGTGAGCGGGCCGCCCTCCCGCATCCGGCGCGCCAGCAGCCGGACGAAGTCCTCGTCGTCGGCGGGCAGCGGCGGGGGCAGCGGGTGCAGGTGTCCGTGCAGGGCGGCGTCCGGGGTGTCGTCGCCCAGCAGATGGGCGAGCAGCCGGTCCGGTACGCGCAACGAGCGCGACAGGAAAGGCCGTTCGGGCTCCTCGACGTCCAGCAGCCCGTACGCGCGCAGCGGCGCCGACGAGTGGAAACGGGCGCGGGCCGCGGCCAGGTGGGCGGGCACCCCGCACAGTTCGAGGGCGAGCCCCACGGTGGCCCGCCGCCTGCTCACATCGTCGTTGAGGTAGCCGTAGAGCGGCTCGAAGTCGCGGTCCAGATCGGGCGCGAGGGCGATGAGGAGGATCGCGGCGTCCAGCTCGGTGAGCCGGAGCCGGGCGGCGAGGGCGCTGAGCGAGTCGGTCGGGTCCGTTTCCCGGGGCGGGGTCGCGACGGGACCAGCGGCGGCCTGACCACCGCCGAGCAGGTGCCGTACCGCCTCCTCGGAGAGGTACAGGCCGCGCAGCGGATCGGCGGCCGTCGGGTCGACGGCGGCCCGCCGGTCGACCAGAGCACCGACCCGATCCCGCAGAACCCCGACCCGCACGAGCAACGCGCCGGCCCCGTCGTCCCGGGTATCGAGACCCCCGTGCCCCTCGTGCTCCCCGTGCGCCACAGGGCCGCGCCCGCTCGCGTCGGTGTCGTCGGTGGCCGCGTCGGATTCGGCCATGAACGGGTCGGCGTCGGCCACGAACGCGTCGGTGTCGGGCGCCGGTGTGTCGACGTCGGTCTCGGCTGCCCTGGTGTACGCGTCGTTCACCGCTGGTCCGGGCGGTGGGTGCCGGCCTCGCGGGCGGCGCGGGCCGCGGCCACCTGGTGGGGGCGGTGGGCGCGTTCGCCGGACTCCGGGGGGTCGCCGTCCATCCCGCGCAGGCGGACCGCCGCGCCCTCCGTGACCGGCGGCCCGGCGTCGTACTCCGGGTAGGCCGGGAAGGGTGCCGTGACCACCAGGTCCAGCGACGGCTTCAGCTCACCGCCCAGGGCGGACCAGATCTCGGCGAGGGAACGCGACTCGGTCTGGATGCCGGCCACCGTCACCGGCATCGCGAGCCCCAACGCGCGCAGGGAGCCCGGGAGCTCGTCGGCCGGCAGCATCTCGCGCGGCAGCAGCGTCGCCAACACGGCAGACAGCAGTCGGTGTTCGTCCTGCGGCGTCCGCGTCCAGGCGGTCACCAGGTACGACAGCCGGAACCAGCGCGGTGGTTGACGGCGCTTCACGACGACGTCCCGCTCGTCCCGCACCGCCATCTGGCCGCGCTGGCGACGGGTCACGTCCTCACGGATGTCGTACAAGTAGGTGTTGATCACAGGGGCGTTGCGCCGGGCCGCCCAGTCCCGGGTCGGAGCCTCGAAGGAGACGTCGATGCCGGAGCCCGCGAGCGCACCGCTTCCGAGCAGCTCTTTGAGGACCTCGTCCACCTCGTGGATCACCGTCGTGCTCCTCAACTTGCCGTGCCACACCCACTGTCCGACGATCGTGCCCCGGACGGCCCCGGATCCGCAGGCACGACAGGGTCGGCGGCCGGGCAGGGCGTGCTGCCCGCGTGTCCGCCTTCGATTGCCCGTTCGGTCAGATGTAGCCTTCCCGCAGGGCATATGCCACCGCGTGCGCCCGGTTGCGCAGATGCAACCGCGTCGTGAGTCCGTGCATGACGTTCTTGACAGTTCGTTCGGAGTAGGACAGCTTGCTGGCGATCTCTCCGGTGTCCAGGCCCTCGGCGACCAGCCGCAGGACGTCCACCTCCCGCGGCGCGAGCCCCAGGGAGGGGGCGCCGGGCCGGCCCGCCGCACCGCGGTGCAGCGTGCCCACCTGGCTGATGAGCCTGCCGAGCAGGTCGGCGGGCAGGTCGCCGTCGCCGCGGTGGGCGGCCAGCACCGCCTGCACCAGCCGGTGCGCGGTGGCCTCGCGGCGCCAGACGATGGCCCCGACCCCGCACTCGATGACGTCCAGGAGTTCCGTCTCGCGGATCGTGCCCACGACGAGCACCGCCCGCGCCCCCTCGCTGCGCACGATCCGCCGCAGCCGGCCCAGCGCACCCTCGTCGAGGGTGTCCTCGATCAGCAGCGCCACCGTGCCGGCGGCGGCCGAGACCTCCTCGCGGACCTCGACCTCGGGGCGCCCGCGCAACTGGCTGACGGCGCCCTCGCGGGAGATCGGGTCGGGTGCCTGGACGGCCACGGGAATCCGCCGCCGGGTGCCGAGGGCGACGCCTGGGACGGCGGCGCCCATCGCGGCGATACCCGCGGTTCCGGTCTCTGTTGTCCGTGGTGAGCTGAGCAACCGTTTCCCCCAAGTTCACGGGCCCGCCGTCCGATGGGGCTCGGTGACGGGTGGGTACGGTCCAGACTTCTGTGACCTGCGGGGCGCGCGCAATCGTGGAGCACCACGAGGCGGACCACGAGAGCAAGCCCCCCACCACCACGATTCACCTGCATCGTCGCAGGTCAGAGCTTTTTCGGTCGATGCGCGCCGGGGCACCGTGAGCCTCGCCACAACGGCCGCGCGGACCCGTACCGAACCGCACGACCTCTACGTGTACATGGACAAGTCCGATGTGCCCGACAGCAGGAGGCAGGGATGACCGGACCGTTGCGGGAACGCGAGGACGCGCACGCGCTGCTCACGGCGGAGGCGGAGCGGGCCCGAGCCGGCGGAGGCCGTCTCGTACTGCTGCGCGGCGCCACGGGCACCGGCCGGTCCGCCGTCCTGGAGGCCGCCGCCGCGCACGCCACCCACCTCGGCCTGCGGGTGCTGCGCGCCCGCTGCTCGCCCGACGACATCGCGCTGCCGTTCTCCTCGGTGCTCCATCTCCTCGGCTCCGTACCCGAGTTCGCGGACGTCGGCCCGGGCGACGACGACCGGGGGAGTGCGGCGCGGCTGTGGCGGCTGCTGCGTTCGTACGCCGACGAGTCACCGCTCATGGTGGCCGTGGACGACGTCCACCTCGCCGACGAGGCCTCGCGGCGCTGGTTCGTGGAGGCGGCCCGCCGTATCGACCGATTACCGGTACTCCTGGTGGCCACCGAGCGCAGTCAGTACGACATCGACCCGCGGCCCGCCGGTCTCACCCACGCTCTGTCCCCGTCCGTGGTCCGCACCCACACCCTCGCCCCGCTCACCGACAACGCCTCGGCCGATCTGGTCCGGGCCGCCTTCCCGACGGCCTCCGACCGGTGGACGGCGGACTGCGTGCGGGCCGGCGCGGGCAGCCCGCTGCTCCTGCACGCCCTCCTCGACGACCTCGACGGCGCCCCGCCGCCGACGGCCGTCCCGAGGACGTGCGCCGCGCTGTACCCGGGTTCCTACCCGGCGGCCGTCTCCTGGTGGCTGGACAGCGCGGGCCCGGCGACGGCGGAGGTGGCCCGGACCCTCGCGGCCCTGGAACAGGCGGAACGCACGGCACAGGCGGAACGGGCCGTACGGGCGGCGGAGCGGGAGGGGAGCGCCGTACGGGCCGAGCGGGCGGAGAACGTCGAGCGGACGGCGAGCGCCTGGCGGGCGGAGGGCTCCGTTGCCCGCAACGCCGTTCCCGTCCCCCTCCCCGACCTCGGCCCCGTCCCTGCTCCCGACAGCGACACCCACGGCGACACCCACGGCGACAGCGACACCGTGACCGAAGCCGCCCATGAAGCCCTGCCCGCCACCGAAGCCGCCACCGACGCCCTCGCCGCGCTCGTCGCCGACGCCTCCGGCGCCGACCCGGCCCGTGTCTCCGGGTGGTTCACCGCGATGACCCGGCTCGGCGTGCTGCGTCCGGACCGGGCAGGCCGCCCCCGCTACGCGCACCCGCTCCTGCGGGACGCCGTCCTCGGCGGCTGGTCCCCCGCCCGCCGTCAGGACGCGCACCGGGCGGTCGCCCAGGCGATGCTGCGCCGGGGCGACCACCTCGACGCCGTGGCACGGCAGTTGCTGGGCAGCGCGCCCACCGGCCTGCCCTGGGCGCTGCGTGTGCTGCGCGACGCCGCCACCGTGGCCGCCCGGGACGCCCGCCCCGGCGACGCCGTCCGCTACCTGCGCCGAGCCCTCCAGGAACCGTTGCCCGACGACCTGCGGCAGCGGCTGCTCACCGAACTCGGCTCCCTGGAGTACGCCTCGGCCGACACCCCGGCGGGCATCCCACGGCTGGCCGAGGCGCTCGACCTGCCCGCCGAACCCCGTGACCAGGTCCGTACGGCCATCGCGCTGGGCACCGCGCTCGTGGGCCGGGGGGAGGTCCGTACGGCGGTGGAGGTGCTGCGCCGACTGGAGGGCCGACTGGCCGGCCACCCCGACCTGGCGCGGGCCCTGCAGACCGCGTCCGCGTTGCTCTCGGACCAGGACCAGACGGTCCGCAGGGAGGCCTACCGCTGGCTCACCGACACCGCCGAACGCTCCCCGGAACTCGTCGGCGCGTCCGGGCAGGCCCTGCTCGTGCGGTACGCGGCGACCGCGGGAGACCTCCCGGCGCGGGAGGCGATGCGACGGCTGCGCACCCTCCTGACGGAACCCGCCGATCCCCTGGCCGAGCCGTTCCTGCTGGGCACGGCCGCGGCGGTGGCCCAGTGGGCCGACGAACTCGACGAAGCCGAACGCCTGGTGGAACGCGGCCTGGCCGGCCAGCATCCGAGCCTCCTGCACCCGATGGAACAGGCCCTGCTGGACACCAGGTGGGACATCGCGGCGGCGCGGGGCGCGTACGGCACGCTGCTCGCCGCCCTCCCCGAGGCGGGCCGTGCCCGGCGCACCGGCGGCAGCCCGGTCAACGCCGACGCGCACACCCTGCTCGCGCTGGTCGAGACGGGCCGTACGCCCGAGGCCCGCCGGCTGGCCGACACCTTCGACCTCCGCGACACCCCGGACTCCTGGGAGCTGAACCGGTTCCTTTACGCGCGGGGCGTGCTGCGGTTCACCGAGGGGGATGTCGCGGGCGCCCTGCACGACTTCCTGGAGTGCGGTCGACGTCAGTCCGCCCGCGCCGTGCACAGTCCGGTCGTCACTCCGTGGCGGACGGCGGCCGCGGAGTGCCGGCTGGCGCTGGGCAACTCCCAGGAGGCGCTGGCCCTGGCGACGGAGGAACTGCGACTGGCCCGGGTGTGGAACACCCCGCGCACGACGGGACGGGCGTTGCGGGTCCTGGGCCGGGCGACCCGGGGCCGGCGGGGCCTGGAACTGGGCGCCGAGGCGGTGGCCGTCCTCCGGGACTCCCCGGCCGAGGCGGAACTCGTGGCCTCCCTCCTCGCCCACGGCCGGCAGTTGACCGCCGCCGGTGAACGCGGGCGGGGCCGCGACCATCTGCGGGAGGGCGCCGAACGCGCAGAACGGCTGGGCAGCGTCCGCCTGCTGACCTACGCCGAACAGGCCCTCCGCACCGCCGGTGGCCGCCGCACCACGCCCGCGCACACCGGCTCCGGGGCCCTCACCGGCAGCGAGCGCCGCATCGCGGAACTCGCGGCGGACGGCCGCACCAACACCGAGATAGCGGATCTCCTGCACGTGGCCCGCCGCACCGTGGAGACCCACCTGACCAGCGCCTACCGGAAGTTGGGCATTCGGCGCCGGGGCGAGTTGCGGGGTGTGCTGGACGACTGAGGCGGCTGCGTGGCACGGGGTCGTCGCGCGCCGCCGGACCTACGATGAGGAGATGGCCGTCGACCTCTTCGCAGGCATCCCCGTCAACGACTACACAGCGGCCCTCGCCTGGTACGAGCGGCTGCTCGGCGCCCCGCCGGCGTTCTTCCCGAACGACACGGAGGCGGTCTGGGAGCTCGCCGAACACCGCTACCTGTACATCGAGCACCGTCCGGGCCACGAGGGCCACGCCCTGAACACCCTCTTCGTCGACGACCTCGACACCCGGGTCGCCGCCATCGCCGACCGCGGTCTGACCCCGACCCGCCGCGAGACCTACTCCAACGGCGTGCGCAAGGTCACCTTCCACGACCCGGACGGCAACGAGATCGGCTTCGGCGGGGCCCCCGTCTGACCGCCCGACGCCCCCTGACTAGCGTTCGAACCGCCAGGTCAGGCTTGCGCCCGACACCCGCACCACCCGCACCGGGATGTCCACCGTCGTGCCGTCGCCGCGCCTTCCCGTGCAGGTGAGCCGGGCCCCCGTGACCGCTTTCAGGCCGGTCGGGCACGTGACGTGGACCTTCGAGCCGACCCAGGGGAGCGGGTGGTAGAGGCTCTGGGTGCGTCCGGCGACCGTGCCGGGGGCGAGCGCCCGGTGCCCCTCGACCAGGACGGTGTCGTGCGCGTCGAGTGCCGTGGTCGACTCCTCGCGCGAGACGAGGTGCGTGGCCAGAGCGACCAGGACGAAGACCGCGGCCGCGCCGCCGACGAAGCCGACGAGGAACCTGCTGTCCGGCATGAGGGGAACGTACCAGCCGTCGCGGCCGGAGCCACTCGACCGTTCGGCCGATACCGCCGCCCCTGCCTGCGCCTACCGTGAGCTCCATGAGATCCGCCTGGCTACGGGGTTGCGCACGGGGCGCCGCCGTCGGCGCGCTGCTCGCCGCGTCCGCCGTCGACCTGATGGTCGCGAGCGAAGAGGGCTACGACGTGTGGCGCCCCGCGGTCGTCCTCACCGTCGGCCTCGCCGCCGTCCTGTGGCCGGCCGCGCGGCGCCCCGCACGGCTCACCCCGCAGCTGCGCACCGCCGTGCCCGCGCTGGTGTCGGTCCTGTACACGGCCGCCGCGGTCGTCCTGAACCGCAACGCCCCGTTCGGGCCGGGCGAGCTCGCCGTCCTGCTCTGCCTGCTCTTCGTCGCCGTACGGCACTGCCCGCCGCGGTGGGTCCTGGCGTGCGCGGCGCTGGACGCGGGCGCGCTGCTCGCCATCCCGGCCCGCTCCTACCGGCTCGCGTGGTCGGGGGAGGGGCTGGCCTATGTCGTCGTCGGGCTGGCGCTCGTCCTGCTCGTCGCCGCGTTCGCCGCCTATCTGCGGTCGCTGGACTACCGCCGTACCGTCGCGGTGGACGAGACGCGCCGCGAGGAGCGCCTCGCCATCGCCGCCGACCTGCACGACTTCGTCGCCCACCACGTCACGGGGATCCTCGTCCAGACGCAGGTGGCCCGCATGATGGCGGCCGGGCGGCCGGATACGCGGCCGAGTCCGCGGCCCGAGGAGCTCGACCCCGTCCTCGCGGGCATCGAACGCGCCGCGACCGAGGCGCTCGCCTCCATGCGCCGCACGGTCGGTGTCCTGCGGGACACCGCGGAGGCCGAGCGGCGGCCGGTCGGCGATCTCGCCGCCATCGCCGGTCTCACCGAGGGCTTCGCCGGACCGGGCCAGCAGGTCGTCCTGCACCGCGACCCCGCTCTCTCCGACGACCTCCCCCACGAGGTGCAGGCCGCCGCGTTCCGGGTCGTCCAGGAGGCCCTGACCAACGTGCGGCGGCACGCCGCCGACGCCGCCACGGTCACCGTCCGCCTCGGCCGGGACGGCGACCGCCTGGACGTCACCGTCGTCGACGACGGCCGCGGCGGCACCCAGCTACCCGCCGAGGCCCGCGGCGGCGGCTTCGGGCTCGTGGGTCTGCGGGAGCGGGTCACGGCCCTGGGCGGCGAGCTGCGCACCGGGCCGGTACCGGCAGGTCACGGCCAGGGGTGGGAGGTCAGGGCCCGGTTCCCGGCGCGCTGAGGCCGCTGTGACAGGCCTGTGACCGGAGGAGTGGCTTCCGCCACAGCCCGCCCCGGCCCGCCCTGGTGGGGTGACCGGATGCGTACCGCCCTCTCCGTACTGCGCCGCTGGCTGCCGCCGCTCCTGGTACACCTGCTGATCGGCCTTCCGACGGCCGTCGTCCTGCTGTGCGCGCGCTGGTACCTCAGCCACGGGCACTGCACCTACGAGGACCTCGGCCGCCGCGACCTGGACCACTGCACGTACGACCAGATCGAGGACGGCGGTTTCGTGCGGATCACGCTCGTCCTGTTCGCGGTGTTCGTCGCGCTGCTGCTCGTCCTCTTCGACGGTCTGCGCCCTCTGTCGAAGGGGCGCCCGCTCAGGCCCCGGCTGCTGACCCTCCCCGCGATCCTGCTGCCCTACGCCGTGTACGCCGCCGTCGGCGGGTGAGCGCGGGCCGATCGCGCGACGGCCGGAGCCAGGTGACGCGGATCACTTCCCCGCACCGATCACTTCCCCCTTCGGCGCCGGTCGTACGGACATGACTGAAGCTGTGAAGGGCCCCGCGAGTTACTTCCCGTCGATCGAGAAGAAGTACGGACGTCCGATCGCCGAGTGGAAGACCCTGATCCGGGCCTCGCCGCTCACCCGGCACATGGAGCTCGTCGCCTGGCTGAAGACCGAGCACGGGCTGGGGCACGGCCACGCCAACGCGCTGGTCGCGCACACGTTGGCGGAGGACACCGGCGTGTGAGCCCCCGCCTGCCCCCGGCCCGGTCTCAGCGGCCGTTCGCGGTGTTGCCGTTGCCCTTGGCGGGGGAGCGGCGACGGCCCTGGGAGGTGGGTCGTCCGCCCTGGGAGGTGGGACGGCCGTTGCCCTGGGCCGCGGGACGGCCACGGCGCGAGCGCGCGGTGGACGCCGAGCGCGCGGGGCGCTCCTCGGTGACCGCCGGAGCGAGGACGACGGGCACGCCGGAAGGCGCCTGCGCGCCGGTGATACGGCTCAGCTCGGTCTCGCCCGAGCGGACCCGGGTGGTCTGCGGGGTGATGCCGGCGTCGGCCATCAGCCGCGTCATCTCCCGGCGCTGATGGGGCAGGACCAGCGTGACGACGGTGCCGGACTCGCCGGCGCGTGCCGTGCGACCGCCGCGGTGCAGGTAGTCCTTGTGGTCGGCGGGCGGGTCGACGTTGACGACCAGGTCGAGGTTGTCGACGTGGATGCCGCGGGCCGCGACGTTGGTCGCCACCAGCACCGTGACGTGCCCGTCCTTGAACTGGGCCAGCGTCCGGGTCCGCTGGTTCTGGGACTTGCCGCCGTGCAGGGACGCGGCGCGCACCCCGACCGCCAGCAGCTTCTTCGCCAGCCGGTCCGCCGCGTGCTTGGTGTCCAGGAACATGATCACGCGTCCGTCGCGGGCGGCGATCTCCGTCGTCGTGGCGTGCTTGTCCTCGTCCTCCACGTGCAGCACGTGGTGCTCCATCGTGGTGACGGCGCCCGCCGACGGGTCGACCGAGTGGACGACCGGGTCGTGCAGGTAGTTCCGCACCAGCCGGTCGACGTTGCGGTCCAGGGTGGCCGAGAACAGCATCCGCTGGCCGTCGGGAAGCACCTGGTCGAGCAGCTGCGTCACCTGCGGCATGAAGCCCATGTCGGCCATCTGGTCGGCCTCGTCGAGCACGGTGATGGCGACCCGGTCCAGCCGGCAGTCGCCCCGGTCGATGAGGTCCTTGAGGCGGCCGGGCGTGGCCACGACGACCTCGGCGCCGCCGCGCAGGGCGCTCGCCTGCCGGCCGATCGACAGACCGCCGACCACCGTGGCGAGCCGCAGCCGCAGCGCGCGGGCGTAGGGGGTGAGGGCGTCGGTGACCTGCTGGGCCAGCTCCCGCGTGGGGACGAGGACCAGGGCCAGCGGCTGCCGGGGCTCGGCCCGCTGTCCGGCCGTACGGGCCAGCAACGCGAGCCCGAAGGCGAGGGTCTTGCCGGAACCGGTGCGGCCACGGCCCAGGACGTCCCGGCCGGCCAGCGAGTTCGGCAGCGTCGCGGCCTGGATCGGGAACGGGGTGGTCACGCCCTCGGCACCGAGGGCGGTCAGCAGCCGCTCGGGCATGTCGAGTTCGGCGAACGACTCGACCGCCGGCAGTCCCGGGGTGAGGGTGACGGGCAGCGCGAATTCACCGCCGGACGCGGCGGGACGACTCCCGCGTCCACTCCGCCCGGGCTTGGCCGAACGGGACGGTGCGCCCTGGCGCCGGTCCGTACGGGAGCGGACGGAGTTGTTGCGGTTCATCCGATACCTTCCTCGAAAGGGCAAAATGCCATGGGACGGGGCCCGCACTCAGGAGTGCGGGCCCCGGCCACGTAGTCCGCGTGATGCGCAGCCGATCGCGTCAGCGTCAGCGTCAGGCGGCGTCAGGCGGTTCAGGCGGGCTGGATGTTCTCCGCCTGCGGGCCCTTCTGGCCCTGAGTGACGTCGAAGGTAACCTTCTGGCCTTCCTGAAGCTCACGGAAGCCGGACGTGGCGATGTTCGAGTAGTGGGCGAACACGTCAGCGCCGCCACCGTCCTGCTCGATGAAGCCGAAGCCCTTTTCCGAGTTGAACCACTTCACGGTGCCAGATGCCATGTTGAATCTCCCTATGGGGCAATGCCCGGACTCCGCACCTTGCGGACCCGGGTGCGGCAGGATCGGGAAAGCCCCAAAAACAAAAAGAGTGCCCGTCGACGGAAGGTCGAAGAGCACTCAAAAGCCTCTGGTAACCGAAACTGCCACTTTTATCACGGTAGCACACGTCCGGATGCGGGGCCGGGGACCGGGAGAGCACGACCGCGACGTGTTGAGGACGTCGTCCCAGGCATATGAGTACCCGTACTCAAGAGGAACACTCCCGCCGCGCGGCAGGCTGATCGCACACCCGGTGCGGCCGTCGAGCCGACCGGCCGTCGAGCCGTGCAGAGGAGCCGACCGTGCGCAGGACCAGGACCAGGAGCCGAGGGGGAGTGGGCCGCGCCCTGGCCGGTGCGGCCGTGGCGGCCGCCGTGGCCGTCGTGACGCTGACCGGCTGCTCCTTCCAGATCGAGGAGGCGAGCTGCGGCGGCGGCGAGTACCCGGTGCTGGCGGTGAACAGCGGTGGCAGCGACTGTGTGCCGGACGGCGAGGAGCCGGCGCAGGGCTGGGCCCGCTATCCGGAGGGCAAGGTCCCCGAGAAGGTCGGCGACAAGTGGGACACCTACTGGAGCACCCACACCCTCGACGAGAACGGCGAGATCATCGAGCTCCCCGAGGGCGGGTGAACGCCCGTTGTATAACGGGATGATGATTTATCACGTCGTACCGCTCGACGAGTGGAGCACCGCCCCGGAGCGGCCCTACGCGCCGGCCTCGCTCGCGGAGGACGGGTTCGTGCACTGCTCGCCCGACGAGGCGACCACGCTCGCCGTCGTCAACGCGTTCTACCGGACCGGCCCCCGGCCGCTGCTGGCGCTCGTGCTCGACGAGAGCCGGCTGACCGCGACCTGCGCGTGGGAGGCGGCCGCGCCCGCTCCGCCGCCCGGGGTCGCCGAAGGCACCCTGTTCCCGCACGTGTTCGGCCCGATCGACCGGGACGCCGTGACCCGCGTCATGGAGGTCCGCTGGGACGAGAACGGCCTGGCGACCGGCCTGACGGACATCGGCTGACGGACAGACGGCCGGCGGGCGTCGGCGCTGGCGGCCTGGCGGCGCTCGGACGGTGGCGTGGGCGAACCCCTACGGTTCTCCCGCACCACCGTCCGGCGGGCCGTCTCGGCGGCGCAGCTTCACCTTGCCGAGCGCGGCGACGCCGACGGCTGCGAGGGCGTGCTCAGCTCAGAGGTCGAACTCGTGCGGCGGCAGGTCGAGGGTGAAGCACGCCTCCCGTACGACGGCCTGCTCGGTCTTGTCGAAGTCGCCGTCGGCGCCGCCGATCACGATGCCGATCTGGATGACGGCCCGTGCCTCGGCCGGCTTCTTCTTCGCCTTGGCGATCTCCTGGAGAACACTGACCTTGCCGAAATCGAAGTCGGTGGTCAGCTTGTTGAGGTTGTCGTCGAAGCGCCGCTGGAGATCCGTGGCGTCGAAGTTCTGCAGCACCTCGTTGGAGGCGATCAGCTGCGCCACCCGGCGCCGCTCCGCGGGGTCGATGGTGCCGTCCGCCGCCGCGACCAGGGCACACATCGCCATGCTCGCGTCGCGGAAGGCGCCGCTCTTGAGGTCGTTCTTCTTCGACACGAGCTGGGTCTGCATCGTCGACGCGGACTCCTTGATGCGGTCCCACAGGGCCATGAGAACTCCAGAAGGTCGGGGCGGAGTAAGTGACTGCACAAGATCTACAGCAACGTAGAAACTAACGGCCGCCTCGATAAGTTCCCTCAGGACTCCTCAGCCCCTCGGATCTCCTCAGTCCCCTCGATCTCCTCCCGATCCCCTCCGTCCCCCGTGCCCCGGGGCGAGGAACAGCAGGAGCGAGCCGAAGGGCAGCGCGATATGACGCAGACGCGCCCGAGCAGGGGACGGAACGGTGGAGTCGGTCGTCGTCGGGCAGGGATCGGCCTTGGAAAAAGGGCGTGTTGCGGACACGGGCGGCCTCCATGGGGCGCCGGAATGCCGGGAGGAGACCCGCCGGGTCGTACGACCGCACGGCGGGTGGAGAGAATCAGTGACCCGGTGTCAACAACACGCAGCCGGGCGTCGGCACAGGTGCCCGGTCAGCCGAGGCAGATCAGGCCCAGCAGACAGACGTCCGTAGGCGAGGTCCCCGCGGGGGCGGTGCTCGTCGAGGAGGACGACGAGGAGTTCGACGACGACGGCGAGGACGAAGAGGACGACGACGAATTCGAGGAATCCGAGGCGGAGTTCGAGTTCGACGACTGCGTGCCGTCGGTCGCGGTGGAGGCGGACGACTGCTGCCCGCTCGCGCCGCTCGTACCACTCGTGCCGGTGGTGTCCGTGGTGGCGGCCGTGCCGGTGGGAGCGGTGACCGTTCCGTCGCCGGACGAGGTTCCGGTCCGCTGCCGGGGGACCGACGGCACCGTGGCGGGGGAGGGGGCCAGCGAGTCCGAGTGGGTGTTCGTCGACGACAGAGGGGTGCCGGGCGAGGGCGAGGCCCGGTGCGCGCCGGAGCGGCTCACCGTCGGCAGGGTGTGCTCCAGGGTCGGTTCCTCACCGCCCGCCGTGGTCGGGGTCTCCGGCGTCGTGGCCGCCTGTGCCTGGTCGCCGCTCTGGCGGTCCATCGCGGCGAAGGACAGCCCGCCTCCGACGAGGGCGACGGCCGTCGCGACCACGGCTCGGCGCTGGTTCTTCTTCCAGCGGGCCAGCTGTCGCCGACGGGCCGCCCGCCCCTGCCGCGCGTAGGGAACGGCCGTCGCGGACGGCACGCTCTCGGAGTCGGGCGACGGGGCGGCCGACGACGCGGTGTCCGCGTACGACCCGGTGTCCGCGTACGTCGTCGACGGAGGCGTGAGTCTCGCAGGTGTCGGCTCCGGCCCCGGGGTCGACATCCGTGTCGTCGTCGCGACCCGGGCCGGGGCGATGCGGCGGTCGACCGTGACCGGCGCGATGTCCGGAGCGTAGGCGCCGCATCCAGGGCACACCAGGGCGCCGTTGAGATGCCGGCGACACGTGGAGCAGTAGTCCATCTGCGGTCTTCCTACGCGGGGGTCCGATGGCCGGAAACGCTAACGAGTCGTTCGAAAGACTGTGTGCAGTCTGTGTGACGCTCCTGCACGGATCCCTTGAGGAGATCGGGCGCACACGAGCACACACCACACTTCCGTCCATAGATGTGAACAGAGAACAGGTACGCGTCTCTTGACGGGGTCACGCCACGCCCCTAACTTCCGGGAGAAAGCGCTTTCTGGTCCGGCCGACCCGCACTCGTTCCGTTCCTGGAGATGAATCATGCAGCTGAGATCCGTCATGGCCTGCGTCAGCCTGGTGGCAGGAGCGCTCGTCGCGCTGTCCGGCACCACGGCCCAGGCGGCCACCACCACCCGCTACGAGGCGGAGACCTCCCCGGCGGTCTGCGCCGGCACCATCGACTCCGACTGGACCGGCTACTCCGGCAGCGGGTTCTGCAACGGCACCAACGCGACCGGTGGATACGCCCAGTTCACCGTGAACGCGGCCACGGCCGGCACGGCGACGCTGAACGTCCGCTTCGCCAACGGCGCCGGCACGGCTCGCCCGGCCTCCCTGGTCGTCAACGGCACGACCGTGCAGACGCCGTCCTTCGAGGCCACCGCCGCCTGGTCGACCTGGGTCACCAAGACGCTCACGGTGTCCCTCAACGCGGGCAGCAACACCGTCCGGCTCGCCCCGACCACCGCGGCCGGCCTGCCCAACGTCGACTACCTGGAGGCGACGACCGCCGACAGCACCACACCCCCGGCCGGCGGCGCGCTCTACGTCTCACCGAGCGGCACGGACGGCGCGGCCGGCACCCAGTCGGCCCCGACCACCCTCACCTCGGCGATCAGCCGGGTCACCGCGGGCGGCACGATCTACCTGCGCGGCGGGACGTACGCCCCGTCGTCGACGGTCACCGTCCCGGCGACCAGCAGCGGCACGGCCGGCGCGCTGACCACCCTGTCCGCCTACCCGGGTGAGACGCCGGTCCTCAACTTCTCCGCACAGAGCGAGAGTTCGTCGAACCGTGGACTCCAGCTGTTCGGCTCGTACTGGCATGTCTACGGGATCGTCGTCGAACACGCCGGTGACAACGGGATCTACGTCGGCGGCAGCCACAACGTCATCGAGCGCACCGTCACCCGCTTCAACCACGACACCGGGCTCCAGCTAGGCCGGATCGCCTCCAGCACGCCCGCCGCGCAGTGGCCGTCCGACAACCTGATCCTCTCCGCCGAGTCGCACGACAACGCCGACTCCGACGGCGAGGACGCCGACGGCTTCGCCGCGAAACTCACCACCGGAACCGGCAACGTCTTCCGGTACGCCGTCTCGCACCACAACATCGACGACGGCTGGGACCTCTACACCAAGACCGACACCGGAGCCATCGGCCCGGTGACCGTCGAGGACTCCCTCTCCTACAGCAACGGCACCCTCTCCGACGGCACCGTGAACACCAACGGCGACCGCAACGGCTACAAGCTCGGCGGCGACGACATCGCCGTCAACCACGTCGTCCGGCGCAGCATCGCCTACCGCAACGGCCATCACGGGTTCACGTACAACAGCAACCCGGGCTCCATGGCCGTGTCGAACAACCTGAGCATCGACAACGCCGAGCGCAACTACTCGTGGGACGCGGGGACCTCGGTGTTCCGCACCAACACGTCCTGCCGGTACAACGTCAGCGGCTCCAACGACAAGACGGTCGGTGACGCCGACAGCACCAACCAGTTCTGGACCGGCACCAACGGCTCCCGTTGCGCCTCCTCCTACGGCGGCGCCCTCGCCTGGTCCTTCGCCTCGAACGGCCAGCTGGTGGTGACGCTGGGCGGCACCAAGGTGACGCTGTAGCAAGCGGCCGGTACGGGTGCGAGGGGAGGCCCCTCGCACCCGTACGCGGTGTTCTCCAGTTGTCGGCAGCTGTTTGCACCTGTTCCCAGCGGTGTCCGGCCGTGTCTAGCCGTCGATGTCGAGCGCCGTCCCGTACAGCCGGTCCACCTTCAGCCGGACGACCACGCGGCGCTCGGCGACCTGTTGCTCCAGGAACCCGTCCTCGTCCTCGGGCCGCGCGTCCGCCGGGATCATCCCGAGGAGCTCCCGTCCCACCGCGTCACCGGGGACGACCGTGACCCCGGAGACCTCGGCCTCGCCCTCTGCGACGGCGAACGACCACACGTCGTCGCCCGGTACGTGCAGGGCGGCATGCGGGTCGCGGCGCAGGTGCTGCAGCTTGATGCGGTCGGCCGTCGTCGAGAACCGCACGATCCGGGCGTCGGCGTCCCAGCTGTAGAGCATCGTGGTCAGGTGCGGGTGCCCGGTGCGCCGGATGGTGGCGAGCGTGCCGAAGCGCTGTCGCCCGAGCAGCTCGGAGAGTGCTTCGTCGGACAGCGTGCGAGGTGCGGGCCCTTGAGTCATGACGTGATCAACTCCCTTGAGCCCTTGGGTATTTCAACTCACCTGATGGCTCTGCCGGGGATCTTGTGATGGACGGGGCGTTCAAAAAGGGGTGGACGCCCCCGGGATACTGGTTGTCATGGCCGTCACCCAGCAGCTTGCCCGAGTCTCTGCGGAGTATCTCGCCGACTGCCGGACACGCGCCGAGGAGTCCTTCGAAGGCGATCACCAGTGGGACCCGCCAGCGGCTGACTGCCTCGACTTGGACTGGGCGCCGGCCATGCTGGAACGTGCGTGCGAGATCGCCGGAATCGGCGAATTGCACCTCGCCGCGCTCAGGCGCGCCACCGACGGCGGTGTGGCGACGGATGTCGGTTTCCTCAACGCTCACCCTCATGCCATCGGGCCCTTCGGTCCTGCACCGGCCGCCCTTGAACCGTTGGCAGCCAGGCGAGTCTCCGGTCTGCTCGGGGAGATCGACCTTCAGGCCGTTCTGGCGATGCTGCCACTCGACATCCGTGAGGCAGGAGCATTGATCGGCCACGGAGCCGAAGGCCTCGTCGACGGGCCCAGAACGTATCTGATGGACCATTTCGATGCTCTTCGCAGGTTCTATGCGGGAGCCTCGAAGGGGGGCCTTGCCGTCGTCTCATGGTGGGACTGACGCCCCGAGGCGGGCCGGCCCCGCAAGTAGGGTCCCGGGCGAGGGCTACGTGATCGGCGGGGGCGGATATGTCGGGACAGTTGTTCACCTTGATCGGTGTGTTGGTCGGGGCGGCGGCCTCGTATGTCGGTGGGGCCCTGATGGAGCGGGCCCGATGGCGGCGCCAGCTCACCACGAGGTGGGACGAACACCGTCTGGACTGCTATCTGCGCTATGCCGACGCGGTGAAGCGGTTCACGTCGCTGGCGGGCCGGCTGGCGGCGGGTAAGGGCCTTTTCCATCTTCCTCAGCCACTCGCCGAGGAAACCGGTCTGGAGCTGATGGCGGAAGCCGAACTGGAGCGCGGCTACGCCTTCGAGGCCGTCCTCCTCATGGGCGACGCGGAGACCATCTCGGCGGCCAGAGCGCTTCAGCGCCACGCCTGGGTCCTGGAACAGTTCGTCCGCGACATGCGCCCTGGCACACCGGACGACTGGATGAAGGCGTTCCGTGAGTTCCAGGAGAAGCGTGACGAGTTCTACGTAGCCGCCCGCGACAGCCTGGGCGTGCACGCCAAGTTCCGGCTGCGCTCGGAGGATCCCGCCCTCCTCGCCACCGATCCCCGCCATATGTAGACGACCCTCGGCTACGGGTCGTCGAGGCGGGGGCTTCGAGGCGTTCGGCCTCGCGGGCGCCCCTCAACCAGCCGAAGGACCGATCAGGGCGTCGAGTTCGGCGGTGAAGAGCAGGGCGGGGTCGAAGCCCATTCCGTTGAAGTGGCCCGCCAGTTCGAGGGACAGGACGCCGTGCAGGCGGGTCCAGCAGGTCAGGGCCCGGTGGAGGGCGGCGGGTGGGGCGGGGTGGCCGCTCGTCCACTGGTCGCCGAGGCCTTCGAGGCGGGCGGTGAGCGGGGTCGGCGGGCCGTCGGCAGGCAGGCCGGCGCAGGCGTCGAGCAGGGCCGTCATGATCTCGGACGCGATCGTGGTGACGTCGTCGGGCGCGTGGTAGCCCGGGACGGGCGTGCCGTAGACGAGGAAGTACCGCTGGGGATCGTCCAGGGCCCAGTCGCGCAGCGTGTGTGCCAGTCCGGTCAGGCCGCCGCCCGCGGCCGAGGTGGTGCGGAAGGCGTCGGCGAGGCTTCGGTACGCGTCCCGGACGAGCTCGGTGATCAGCTCGTCGCGGCCGGCGAAGTACCGGTACAGCGCGGGTCCGCTCATCCCCATCTGCTTGGCGATCGCGTTGAGGGAGAGCGCGGACGCCCCCGCCGTGGCGATCTGTTCCCACGCGCGCTCCTTGATCTCCGCCTGAACCTGGGCGCGATAGCGCTCGCGCGGGGTCGTCGTACCCGTCTCCGCCATGGCCTGCCGCCACCTCTCCGCTCTCGAGGTCTCAAGTTTCTCGAGGTCTCGAGCTCACACGCGCTCGCGTCTATAGCCTCAAGAATTAGTTAGAGGCTATCACGGAGGTTATTGACACTCCCCTTCGATCTGCGTTACAACTTCTAACGAACGCAAGCAGAGGTAACGCTCACTGGAGGCTGTCATGAACGCCGAGGGACTCGTCGAGGTCGTCCTGCCGGGCAAGGTCGAGCCGGAAGGGCTGCGGATCCGGCACGGAGCCGTCCCCACTCCGGGCCCCGGGCAGGTGCTGATCCGGATGGAGGCGACCGGGGTCTCCTTCGCCGAGCAGCAGATGCGCCGCGGCCGCTACTACGACCAGCCGCCGTTCCCCTTCGTCCCCGGCTACGACCTGGTCGGCACGGTGCTGACGACCGGCGACGGCGTCGAGCCCGGCCTGGCCGGCACCCGGGTGGCCGCCCTGCTCAAGGTCGGCGGCTGGGCCAGCCATGTCCTCGTCGACGCCGCCGACGTGGTGCCGGTGCCCGCCGGGATCGACGCGGCGGAGGCGGAGACCCTGGTGGTCAACGGCATCACCGCCTGGCAGATGCTGCACCGCAAGGCACGGGTCCGCGCGGGCGGCACCATCGTCGTGCACGGCGCAAACGGTGGCGTCGGCTCGGTCCTGGTCCAGCTGGCCCGGGCCGCCGGCATGCGGGTGATCGGCACGGCGTCCACCCGCCACCACGACGCCCTGCGGCAACAGGGAGTCACCCCCGTCGACTACCGCACCGCCCACCTGGCCGCGCGGATCCGCGAACTCGCCCCCGGTGGCGTGGACGCCGTCTTCGACCACGTCGGCGGCCGGGGCATCGTCGACTCCTGGCGCCTCCTCGCTCCCGGCGGCACGCTCGTCTCGTACGGCACCGCCTCCACCCGGGACGACGAGGGGTCCAAGCAGTGGCCCGTGCTGAAGCTGCTCGGCCGGCTGTGGCTGTGGAACGCGCTGCCCAACCGGCGCCGCGCCTACTTCTTCAACGTCTGGGCCGGCCGCGCCCTGGCCAAGAACCGCTTCCGGGCCCGTCTGCGGACCGACCTCACCGAGCTGTTCGCCGCCCTCATCCGCGGTGATGTGACACCGCGGATCGCGGCCCGGCTCCCGCTCACCGACGTCGCCGACGCTCTCCGTCTGGCCGAGTCCGGAACGGTCGCGGGCAAGGTCGTCCTCCACCCGTAGGTGTCCTTCACCCGTACACCTCCGGCATTCGCAGGCGGGGGTGCTCGCACCCGCACCCCCACCCCGTACTTCTCGCACGCCTCACCCCAACCGGCCCACCCGCCAACCGGCCCACCAGGCCTTCAGACCAAGGGAATCCTCATGCCCGGCACCAGGACCAGGACGCTGACGTTCGCTCTCCCGCTCGCACTCGCCGTCGTCGGCACCCTCGCCACCGCGATCCCCGCCGCCCAGGCCGCGCCCGCCCGGGCCGGCGCCCACCACAGTCGTACGTCCCAGTGCCGAGGGCAGGGCGTGGACGCCTCCGCCCGTATCCGCTACCACTCCGACGTGGTGATCAAGGCGCCGCTGAGCACCGTCTGGAAGCTCCAGACCGACGTCGAACGCTGGCCGTCCTGGCAGCAGCCCGTTCTCACCGCCGAACGCCTCGACACCGGCCGGCTCGGGAAGGGCTCGCGGTTCCGCTGGACCACCCCGGCGCCCGCCACGCCCACCACCCCCGCGACCACCCTCGAGATCACCTCCACCGTCCGCCAACTCCAGCGCGGGGCCTGCGTCCTGTGGAGCGGACCCGCGATCGGCCAGGGCCTGCGTATCGACGAGGGCGTTCACCTGTGGACCTTCACCGAGGTCAAGGGCGGCGTCCGTGTCCACACCGAGGAGACCTGGACCGGCGCCCAGGTCGAGGCCGACGTCCCCACCGCGACCGCGGCCCTCGGCGCGGGCCTCGAAGCCTGGCTCCACGACCTGAAGACCACCGCCGAGCACCGCCGGAAGTGACGGCGCCCGCGTGCGAACCTCTACGCCGGGGTCCGTACGGGCCGGGGGGGCGAGTGTGGCGCAGGTCACGGGAAGTCGGTGTCGTGTGCCGGACAGCTCATTGAGGTGAGCACTCATATGCGTACCCGGGTACGGGCCGGGGAGTCGAGCGCGTTCGCGGAGTTGTTCGACAACTACGCCCGCGCCGTCTACAACCATGCCTTCCGGCTGACCGCCGACTGGTCGACGGCCGAGGACGTGATGGCCGCGACCTTCATGGAGGCGTGGCGGCTGCGCGACCGGGTCGATCCCGAGGGCGGCTCCCTGCGGCCCTGGCTGCTGGGCATCGCCACCAACACCGCGCGCAACCAGTACCGCAGCAACCGGCGGTACCGGGCGGCGGCCGGCGCCGCCGCGGCCGCCGAACTGTCCGTGCCCGACCACGCCGACGAGGTCGCCGACCGGATCGACGACCGGCGGCGGCTCGCGACGGCCCTCACCGCCCTGGCCGGTCTGCGCAGACCGGAGCGCGAGGTCGTGGCGCTCTGTCTGGGGGAGGGGCTGGACTACGAGGCCGCGGCCGAAGCCCTGGGAATCCCGGTCGGCACCGTCGCCTCCCGCCTCTCCCGGGCCCGGAAGAAACTGCGGGCGCTGGCCGCGGACGAACCGGTCCGCCGCCCGGCCTTCCGCCCGGCGCCCGACCGCACTCCCGACCGGACTTCCGAGAAAGTTCGCGGAAATCGGGAAGGCGGCCGCACCGGTCGACAGACAAGAGGCGATCACACCAACGTGGTCCGGCCCGCGCAGGGAGGAAACCGATGAACGCGAACACGTCCCGGCAGAGTCCGGCCGAGGGGGAGGAGAGCGCACAGCTCTTCACCCGGACGGCGCGTGACCTGCCGTCGGGTCGTCACCAGTTCCACAAGGAGCGTCTGATGGCCCAGATCCACGAAGCGCGACAGGAAGAGCGACAGGAACAGCGCACGGCGGCCGCCCCGGGCGGCACCCGGCGGCTGCGGCTGCCGCGCCCGGCGATCACGCTGCCCGTGCTGGCCGCCGCGCTGGCCGGGGTGGTCGTCGCCGGAGTGGTGCGGACCGGGGGTGACGGGGTCAGGGACAGCGGTGTCGCCACCGGACCGGCCCTGACCACGACCGTCGGCGTCGCCACCACCAAGGGCCTGCCCCAGCTGCTCGACCAGATCTCGCTGGCGGCCGCCGAGGACGACCACCCGGTGGTCAAGCCCGGTCAGTACATCTACATCGAGTCCAAGTCGGCCGACACCTTCCTGAAGACCGTCGACGACAAGACCAGCCTGGCCAGTCACCAACTGCACACCCGTCAGCTGTGGGAGTCCCCGGACGGCACCAAGGGCTGGCTCATCGACCCCGCCGTCAACGACAGCCCCGAGGGCGAGACCCTGAGCCTCCCCGACGAGCTGGGCAACACCCCGAAGGCGCACCTGGGCGCCCCGTCGTACGACTACCTGGCCAAGCTGACCACCGACCCCGACGAGCTGCTCGCCAAGATCTACAAGGAGACCGAGGGCCAGGGGAACACCCCGGACCAGCAGGCCTTCTCCACCATCGGTGATCTGCTCTCCGAGAGCTACCCGCCGGCGGAGCTGTACTCGGCGCTGTTCAAGACCGCCGCGAAGATCCCCGGTGTCGTGGTCGTGAACGACGCGGTGGACGCGGTCGGCCGGCACGGGGTGGCGGTTGCCCGGCTGGACGAGGCCAGCGGCCAGCGCGAGGAGTGGATCTTCGACACGAAGTCCCACGTCTTCCTCGGTGAGCGCTCGGTCCAGGTGAAGCAGCTCAGCGGGACGGACGCCCTGATCAAGCCCGGCACGGTCACCTACACCAGCGCCATCCTGAACCGGGCGATCGTCGACGGCATCAAGCAGACGCCGTCCCAGGCCGGCTGAGCCGGGTACGCGGTCAGCCGGTGACGTCGAAGACGGCGGCACGGGACACGAACGCCGTGCCCCCGTCCTCGGCGGTCGCCAGCGCCGAGACGTGCCAGCTGCCCCGGGGCAGCTCGGCCGCCTCCGCCTCGGTGACCTTCAACGTGTAGGTGCAGCGCGCCTTCTCGGCCGTAACGCTCCGGCACACGGCGCTGTCCACGTCGTCCTTGCGCAGGTCGTCCTCGGTCGGGTCGAGCTTCGAACTGACGGGCCAGGCAACGACCTTGAGGCCCCGGACGCCCGAGTCGTCGCTCACGTCCGCGGTGAAGGTGAGGGTGCCCGCACCGCCGCCGGACGGGGCGACATGGCGGGCCGAGCCGTTCGCCACGGTCGGCTCGGTGGCGCCGTAGGCCAGGGCGAGACCACCGGCGGCCACTCCGCCGAGGACGACGACACCGACGATCGACGAGACGAGAACGCGCTTGGACATGGGAGATCCCCCTGGATTCGCTGGATCGGCTGGATTCGATGCACTCGATGAACTCACTGAGTTCGCTGGGTTCGGTGCGGAGAAGCGGTGGTCGACCGCCTTCTCGATGTGATCGAGGCTAGGCCCGGGAGCCGGGGACTGTCCTCGCGCTGCGGGACGATTGCGGTGTCGAACCGCAGGCAGAGGAACTGCAACCCAGGTAAGAGAACGAAATCCGCCTTCAGCCGGAGGGGGCCCGCTCACCTGCGGCCTAGCCTGGACCGGCCATGAATCGAACCGACGACCGGCTGCTCCCGGTCCTGCTGATCTGCGCCCAGGCCGCCGTGTGGCCGGGCGCGGAGCTGGTGCGCGGGGCCGTGCCGCCCGCGTCCGCCCTGCTCGTGGCGGCTCTGGTGGCCGGTCCGGTGACGGCCGCGCTCGCCCTGCGCCGCACCCGCCCGGTGACGGCCCTCGTCGT
Source organism: Streptomyces sp. NBC_01334 (assembly GCF_035983595.1). NCBI lineage: Bacteria > Bacillati > Actinomycetota > Actinomycetes > Kitasatosporales > Streptomycetaceae > Streptomyces > Streptomyces sp. NBC_01334. The sequence continues at coordinate 5,208,355 of NZ_CP130718.1, forward strand.
GATCGCCGCGGCCTGCGCGCTGGGTGCGGGGCCGCTGCCCACCGGGGCGATGGCGGTACTCGGGACCGCGGGGGTCGCGCTGGCCCTGTTCACCGTGGCGACCGAACGCGACACCTTCACCACCGTGTTGTGCGGGACGGCACTCGCCGCCTGGCAGCTGCTGCAGAACATCAGCCTGCACGGGATCGGTGACCGCGACGGACTCGACCTCGTCCTGACCGCGATGCTGTACGCGGCCGCGTGCGGCGCCGGACTGCTGGTGCGGCGGACCCGACGCGCACGCCGGGCGGCCGAACGGACCCTCAAGCGGGCCGAGGCCGAACGACACCGGCTCCCGGAGGCCGAACGACGCCGTATGGAGCGGGAGTTGCACGACGTCAGCGCCCACCATCTGACGGCCGTCGTGGTCACGGCGGGAGCGGCACTCGGACTGCGCGACCGGCGTCCCGAACTCGCCGACGAGGCACTGGAGTTCGCGGCCGAGACCGGCCGGGAGGTCACCCGGGCGCTCGGCGCGGTGCGGGCGCCGACGCCCTCCCGGGAGGAACTGCCGTCACCGGAGGAACGGTTGCGGGCCCTGGTGGAGGGGTTCCGCCGGCTGGACCAGCCGGTGGACTGCGAGATCGACGCCCTGCCGGACGGCATGGTCGCGGACGCGGCGTACGGCATCGTGCGCGAGGCGCTGACCAACGTGGCACGGCACGCACCCGGAGCGCAGACGACCGTGCGGTGCCGGTACGGCGACACCCGCACGGAGGTCGTGGTCACGAGCGCCGCACCGACGGCCGGTTCGGCGGCGCACGGGGCGGACCTGGGCGGCGGCCGCGGCCAGGGCTTCCTGCGGTCCCGGGCCCGGGAGGCGGGCGGCAGCCTGACCAGCGGCCCGACGGCGGACGGTGGCTGGGAGGTACGCGCGGTGCTGCCCGGACGGACGGCCGCCCCGACGGAACGGTCGGTGCCGCGGAACTACCGCGTGGCGCAGCTGACGGCCGCCGTCGGCCTCGTCCTCCAGCCCCTGCTTCCCGTCCTGGTCGTGCGCGCGCAGCCCACGTCGACCGGGACACAGGTGTCCGCCGGTGTGCTCTTCGCCCTGTTGGCGGCGGCGCAGACGGTCGCGCTGCTGTGGCTGCGCCGGGCGCCCCGCACCGCCCAGGGCGTTCTGCTCGGGCTGGTCCCGCTCTGGCCGGTGGCGATGGCCGCGGGCGACTACACCGGCTCGGTCGTCCTGCCCCCGGTGCTGAGCGTCCTCGCCACGTGCGCGGCGGTCGCGGCGGACGCGTCGCGTACGGCGGCGCGGGTGCCGGTCCCGGCCGCGGACGCGTCCGGTGCGGCAGCCGGCCCGCCTGCCGTGGCCCGGTCCGGGCCGGGTGGGTTCGTCGTGGCCGGTGGGCTCTTCACCGCTGGAGGGCGTCGTGGGGCGGCCCGGGTCTCGGTGCTTCCGGTGGCGGCCGTGGTCGTGCACGCGGCGGCCGCGGTGGTCGCCGTTCTGGACCGGGGGACGACGGTCCCCCTCTGGGCGGTGGTCGGGTGGGCGCTGGCCGGGGCGTCCCTGGCGGTCGGTGCGGCCCGCCGGGGCGGGACCCTGCGGGCGCGGCGCGACCTGGCCGCCCGCGGCACCCGGGACGAACGCCTCGCCGCCTGGACCGAGGAGGCCGTCCGGGACGCGTGGGCCGAACGCCGCCGGATCGCCGCCGGGCTGGAGACGACCGTGCTGGCGCGCACCGCCGACATGGTCACCGAGGCGGAGGCGGGCCGGCTCGACGTGACCGCCGAACGCGCCCGCGAGGCCCTGGCCGCCATGCGCGCCCTGCTCGACACGGTCCGGCAGGGGCGGACGGAGCCCGAACTGCGGCCACAGCCCACCCTCCAGGCGCTCGACCTGCTCGCCCGCCAGTGCCGGGCCACCGGCCGCGACGTCGAGATACGGTTGACCGACCGGGTGCCGGAGCGGCTGCCCACGGCGGTCGACCTGGCCGCCTACCATGCCGCCGAGACGGTGCTGGCGGCCGGCGGCGAGGAGCCCGCGGTGCTCGAACTCGACGCGGACGGCGGTACGTTGACCCTCACGGCCACCGGTGTGCCGCGCGCCGCCCGTCCCGCCGTACGGGAGCGGCTGGCGGCACGGGTCGCGGCGCTCGGCGGCACCCTGACCACCGGCCGGCCGGACACGGTCGGTCTCCGGCTGCCACTCGCGCCGGTTCCGCAGCAGGGCGACGAGGAGAGGGAGCGATGAGCCTCAGGGTGTTGGTCGTCGACGACCAGGGCATCGTACGGGCGGGGTTCGCCGCAGTGATCGACGCGGAGGAGGACCTGACGGTCGTCGGCGAGGCCGCCGACGGCGTCGCCGCGGTGCGTCTCGCCGAGGAGCTGGCGCCGGACGTGGTCGTCATGGACGTCCGGATGCCCGAACTGGACGGCATCGCCGCCACCCGGATCATCACCGGCCGGGAGAACGCGCCCCGGGTTCTGGTGCTGACCACCTTCGACCTCGACGCGTACGTCTTCGACGCGCTGCGCGCCGGTGCCTCGGGCTTCCTGCTCAAGGACGTGCACCCCGCCGAACTGCTGCACGGCATCCGGGTGGTGGCGGCCGGTGAGAGCGTGCTCGCCCCCTCCGCCACCCGCCGTCTCATCGGCCACTACGCGTCCGGAGCGGGCCCCGGGCAGCCGAGGGGAGGCGGCTCCCGCGAGCTGGACAGCCTGACCGCCCGCGAACGGTACGTCCTGACGCTGATCGCGACGGGACTCACCAACGCGGAGGTCGCCGAGGAGCTCGGGATCACCGTGGGCACCGTCAAGTCCCATGTGAACGCGCTGCTGCGCAAGCTGGGCCTGCGCGACCGCGTACAGGCGACGATCCTCGCGTACGACCTCGGGCTCGCCCGTCCGAACCCGCCCGGCAGTCACCTCTGACACCTCTGACGGCACTCCACCGGGCCCCGACGCCCGTCCGTCCGACGCTCGCCCGTCCGTCACCCTGACCGTTCGACGTCCCCGACCACCGCGACGATCACCGCAACCGAGGAGTCCACCCCGTGACCGCTACCGGTTCCGGCCGAACCTTCCCACGACGTCCGTTCCACCGGCTGTTGCACCGTGTGGGCCAGGCCCTCGGCGACGTCTTCGCCCTGGTCTACCTGGCGCTCTGCGCGGGCCTGCTGGTGTGGGCGATCGTGGTGACCGCCCTCGACAGCTCGGACGAGTCCATGGCAGGTGTCATCCCCCTGCTCGCCACCGCTCCGGCCTGCTTCGTGCTCATCGTGCTGCCGGACGGCATCGCGATGTTCGTCGTCGCCGTCGTGTTCGGCGCACTGGTCAACGCCACGGTCATCGGCTGGTGCGCCCGCGCCCTGCGCCGCGGCGAGCGCCCGGACCCGACGCCCTGAGCTCAGCTGGAGCTGGAGCTGTCGGACGTGTCGTTCGCGGCGCGGCGGTACTCGGCGTTGATGCGCTGAGCCTCCTCGAGCTGGTCCTCGAGGATGACGATGCGGCACGCGGCCTCGATCGGGGTGCCCTTGTCGACGAGCTCGCGGGCGCGGGCGGCGACCCGGAGCTGGTAGCGGGAGTAGCGGCGGTGCCCGCCCTCCGAGCGCAGGGGCGTGATCAGCCGGGCCTCGCCGATGGCGCGGAGGAAGCCCGGAGTGGTGCCGAGCATCTCTGCGGCCCGACCCATCGTGTACGCGGGATAGTCGTCGTCTTCCAGACGACCACCGAGCGGGGTATCTGCTGTCATTTCACCTCGTTGAGCAACGCGTCGAGGGGCCCTGGTGCCGTACGGCACCAGGGCCCCGAGGGAAATTCAACACCATCGGCCGGCTGTACTGCTGTGCCGACCTTCTGTTTTCGCTACCCGGGCCCTTCGTAGGGGCGGGGGCGCGTGGATCGCGGCTGCGTGACCGGGGACCACCTTCCAATCCATGGCCTTGCGGTACCCGGACCCGGAAGCTTCCTCGGGCCGGGCGATCCTGATGGCGTATGCGTTTCCGTCCTTCCTCTGAACCGACCAGTGCCTGGTCGTGCGTACGCAAGAAACGTTACCCAAGCCGCATGCCAATGTCTACTCTGACAAGAGTAGATTTCAGATCTCCGGGGATGCAGATCCTTCTCGCGCTCCCACAACGCCGCGAGGGCCCTGCCGACGTGTGTCGGCAGGGCCCTCGCCGTGGTTCCGGGTGCTTCCGGGGTGCTTCCGGGTTTTTCGGCCCGTCAGTCCTGCCAGGCCCCGGGCGCGCCGAGCAGCGCCGAGGCGCTCTGGAGCGGCGTCAGGACCTGTACGGGTTCGGCGGGGTGGTCGTGGCAGGTGAAGCCGAGGCGGACCATGGCCCGGACGACCTCGCCGCTGGTGAAGTCACGGCGGTCCTGGCGGGTGATGATCTCCCCCACCTGCTTGACGGGGTAGCGGCGGCGGCCGATGGTCACGGACTCACCCGTGACGGGCTCGGCCGGGACGCCCTTCATCGAGTCCATGACGCCGTCCTTGGTGAGGTCGAACGGGTACCGGGCGATGACACAGCGCATGTTGCCTCACAGAGAGAAGGAGCAGGGCCTCGAAGAGAGCCGGACCGTGGTGTCGAGCACGTCCCGCAGGCGGAGCCGGTCCGTGTACGTCGCCGCGGCGCGCAGAACGGCCAGCTGGGCGCGGGTGACCGAGCCCGTGCACTGGTCGTCGCCGTCGCAGAGGATCAGATGATCGACCTGGGCACCGGCCATGACGGACAGGGCCACCTCGACGGTCATGTCGTCACGGACCCGCGGTCCGGAATCGTCGTGATGCCGCCGCGTCCGTACCGGGTGCGTCTGGACCGATGTCACTGGTGCCTCCTGCGGAGATGGGGGAGCCTTCCGGCCGCGTGAACCGGGTCCGGCATCAGGCCGCCGGGTTGACGGCGGGCCGGTTCCGGCTCGGCCGCCCGCGGCGGCCCCGGAACGAGGAGGACCGGGCGGAGGAGGACGAAGACGAGGCAGACGAGGACGACGGGGTGCGGCGACGAGGCGTGGCCGCGACCGGCGCGGTGATGACGACCGGGACACCGGAGGGCGTCCGGGCACCGGTGACGCGGCTGAGCTCCGCCTCGCCCGAGCGGACCTGGGTGATCTGCGGGGTGATGCCGGCCGAGACCATCAGCCGGCTCATGCCGCGCCGCTGGTCGGGGGTCACCAGGGTGACGACGCTGCCGGACTCGCCGGCGCGTGCCGTGCGGCCGCCGCGGTGCAGGTAGTCCTTGGGGTCGCTCGGCGGATCCACGTTGACGACCAGGTCGAGGTTGTCGACGTGGATGCCGCGGGCCGCGACGTTGGTCGCCACCAGCACCGTGACGTGGCCGTCCTTGAACTGGGCGAGGGTCCGGGTGCGCTGCGGCTGGGACCGGCCGCCGTGCAGGGCCGCGGCGCGGACGCCGTTGTGCAGCAGGTGCTTGGTCAGCTGGTCGACCGCGTGCTTGGTGTCCAGGAACATGATCACCCGGCCGTCCCGTGCCGCGATCTCGGTGGTCGCCTGCTGCTTGTCCGTGCCGTGCACGTGGAGGACGTGGTGCTCCATCGTGGTGACGGCGCCCGCGACCGGGTCGACGGAGTGGACCACCGGGTCGACCAGGTAGCGGCGGACCAGCAGGTCCACGTTGCGGTCCAGGGTGGCCGAGAAGAGCATCCGCTGGCCGTCGGACCGCACCTGGTCGAGCAGCGCGGTGACCTGGGGCATGAAGCCCATGTCGGCCATCTGGTCGGCCTCGTCGAGGACCGTGATGTCGACGGCGTCCAGTCGGCAGGCGCCCCGGTCGATCAGGTCCTTGAGCCGGCCCGGCGTGGCCACGACGACCTCCGCGCCGTTGCGCAGCGCGCCGGCCTGCCGGCCGATCGACATCCCGCCGACCACGGTGGCCAGTCGCAGCCCCACGGAGCGGGCGTACGGCGAGAGCGCGTCGGTGACCTGCTGGGCGAGTTCGCGGGTGGGCACGAGGACCAGCGCGAGCGGCTGTCGCGGTTCGGCGCGTCGGCCCGCCGTACGGGCGAGCACCGCGAGGCCGAAGGCGAGGGTCTTGCCCGAGCCGGTGCGGCCGCGGCCGAGTACGTCGCGGCCCGCGAGCGAGTTCGGCAGGGTCGCGGCCTGGATCGGGAACGGTATGGCGACGCCCTGGTGACCCAGCGCGGCCAGCAGCCCCTCCGGCATGGCCAGCTCGGCGAACGACTCGACGGCGGGCAGCGCCGGAGTGATCGTCTTCGGCGGCGCGAACTCGCCCTGGGGCGAGATCCGTCGGCGTGCGCCGTCGTTGCCGCGGCGGGGAGCGCCGGAGCGGTCGGGCCGGGAGCGGTGATCGGCGAAGCGCTCGTTCCTGCGGGTGTGCGTGCGTGCGTAGTTCATGGGACCTTCCTTGATGCGTCGGCGCGTATCAAGGAATTCCCGCGGCACTGGTGCGGCGCTGAGAATCGCGAGAACGGGCCAAAGGCGATGGCGTCGAATCGGGTCGACGGCGAAAAATGCGCCGCGGGTTTATCCGCGTGAAAGCAGCGAGCTGGGGCCCGCACCCCAAGGTGCGGGCCCCAGCTGCGAAATTATTGTGTCCGCGTCAGCGTGGGTCAGGCGGGGACGATGTTCTCGGCCGTCGGGCCCTTCTGGCCCTGGGCGATGTCGAACGTCACCTTCTGGCCCTCCTGGAGCTCGCGGAAGCCCTGGGCGGCGATGTTCGAGTAGTGGGCGAAGACGTCGGGACCGCCGCCGTCCTGCTCGATGAAGCCGAAGCCCTTTTCAGCGTTGAACCACTTCACGGTGCCAGCAGCCATTTTGAATCTCCTTCGGGAACGGTGTCGGAATCCACCCTGTGCGGATCCCGGTCGCCGTGATGATCACCCCGTCGGAACAAACCTTCTGGAGACCACAACTGCAACTGATAAAGACAGTAGCATGCCGCGATCGACGTTGCGTGACCGATAATTACGCTCCGTCTGTCGGTCGAGAAATACTCATCGCGTGTCCCGTCCATTTCTCACTTTGCGACCACAGATAATGCCCCACCGGCATCGCCGGGCCCTGCTGTGGCGCGGCGGCCGGGGTCGCCGCGCCACGGGTGCGGTGTTACGGGGCGGCCCGGTTCAGGTCGCGGTGCAGGTGACCGTCGGCCAGGTCCAGGAGCCGTTGGTCTGGACGGTGACCCCCCAGTTGTTGCCACTGCCGTTGGGCTTGGCGGTGAGCACCTGGGTGCTGGGGTAGGTGGCGCTGATGTTCCAGGTGGCGATGATCTTCTCGGGGGAGGGGACGTTCATCGTGACGGTCCAGTTGCTGGAGCCGGTGACCGCGACGTTGAGGTTGTACCGGTCGCTCCACTGCTGTCCGGCGGACAGGGTCGCGGTGCAGCCGCCGCCACCGCCACCGCCGCCGCTGTCGTCGGGGGCCACGGCCCGCCCGGTCTGCGCGGAGATCTTGCCTGCGCACAGGCCGCGCGCGGCCAGACCCTGCGCGATGCGCGGGATCGCGGCGAGGGTGTTGGCGGGCCAGTCGTGCATGAGGATGACCTGGCCGTTGGTGAGCCGACCGGCGGCCTGCACGATCGCGTCGGTGCTCGCGTTGTTCCAGTCCTGCGAGTCGACGTCCCAGATGATCTCGGTCAGTCCGTACTTGGCCTCGACCGCCTTCAGGGTCGCGTTGGTCTCGCCGTACGGCGGGCGGAACAGCACCGGGGTGCCGCCGCCCGCTCCGGAGACGGCCGTTTGGGTCCGGGAGATCTCCGAGTCGATCTGCGACTGGCCGAGCTGGGTCAGATGCGGGTGGGTGTAGCTGTGGTTGCCGACCCACATGCCGGCGTTCACCTGGGCCCGGACCAGGGACGGGTTGGCGGCGGCGTACTGGCCCTGGTTGAACATCGTGGCCCGCAGCCCGTTCTGGGTGAGGGCGTTGAGCAGGGACGTCGTGGTGCCGCCCGGGCCGTCGTCGAAGGTGAGCCCGACGTACCCGTTGCAGGTGGCGGCCTGCGCCGGGGCGGCGGCGGCCTGGACGGTGAGGGTGCACGCGGCGGCCGTCGCGACGACGACCAGCCTCGTGACCAGGGCGCGTAAGGAGAGAAGTGGTCTGGTGCTCATTCGGAGTGGTCCTCCAGCCTGGTGCGCGGTGTGGGGGTCAGCTCGCGGTGCAGGAGACCGTCGGCCAGGTCCAGTTGCCGTTGGGCTGGATGGTGACGCCGAAGTTGTTGCCGCTGCCGTTGGGTTTGGCGGTCAGCACCTGGGCGCTGGGGTAACCGGCGCTGATGTTCCAGGTGGAGAGGACCTTCGCCGGGGAGGGGACGTTCATCGTGACGGTCCAGTTGCTGGAGCCGGTGACCGCCACGTTGAGGTTGTACCGGTCGCTCCACTGCTGGCCCGCGGACAGGGTCGCGCTGCAGCCGCCGGTGCCGCCACCGCCACCGCCGCCGCCCGAACCGGTGCCGTCCACCGTGATGTTGGAGTTGCCGCTGCTCTGGTATCCCTCGGTGGCGAGGATCATGTAGTAGTTGAAGCTGCCCAGGGTCATTCCGGCGCGGGCCCAGGCGTCGAAGTGGTTGCCGGTGGTGATGGTGCCGCCCGTCCGCTTCGACTGGCGGACGCTCCAGTACTGGTCGAAGGTCTTGGTGCCCTCGACGGACGGGGCGTTGTACCGCGTCGTCTTGTAGATGTCGTAGGTGCCGCCGTCGCTGGTGACGGTGCCCATGTGCGTGCCCGTGGGCCGGTAGGTGCCCCAGTTGTCGACGATGTAGTACTCCACGAGCGGGTTGGACGTCCACCCGTAGAGGGCCAGGTAGGCGTTGCCGGACGGGTTGAAGGTGCCCGAGTAGGTGACGCTCCGGCGTCCACCGTTGCTCCAGCCCTTGCCGGCGACGAAGTTCCCGGTGTTGCTCCACGAGGTGCTGTAGTTGCCGCCGGAGCCCAGGTTCATGGAGACCGTGCCCTGCGAGTCGGTCCAGAACGAGTAGTAGTACCCGTTGTTGGTGCCGGTCTGGTTCGTGGTGACGACCGTGTCGGCGTGCGCGGTGCCGGGCAGGGTGAGCGCGGCCACGGCGACCAGCAGCAGGGTGCAGACACCGCTGATGAGCAGCCTGAGTCGCTGTGCGGGTGCGGTTTTCATGTGTGTGCTTCCTCCTCGTCCTCATACGGCCGATGACGGCGCCAGTGTTGGCCGGGGCACGACAACTGTCAATACTTTCGGTTTTCACTTCGAAACATTCGGAGCGGGTAGGCGGTATGCATGGAACCATTTCCCCTGCTCAGTCGCTTTACTGACTTGAATTCATCGATTCGCCGGAGCAAGATCGGAAAAGCAAGATCAAGTGATGTCCCGTCAGTTCTTCGAATGTTTCGAAACTTCACCGATCTTTCCAGGCTCTCCTGATGCCCGGAAGGGAAGCGGTCGGAGGCCGGGCGGAGGCTGGGCTCGCCCCTGTGCTCGAGGCGACGACGGCATCACTGTCATCACCGGCGACGGTGCGCGAGCCGTCGTGACGCGGTGGAGAGCGCGGGGCGGCGTGCTGCGGGGCGGGGTTCTCACCGTCGCCCTCGCGCCGGTGATGTTCGCTCACCGGCACCTCCCCGGACCGCTCTCAGACCCGTCCGCGCGACTCCGCCGAGCGCCGCGTCAGTGAGTCGAAGACCACCGCGGTGAACAGCACCCCACCCGTGATCATGAACTGGACCGGGGGCTCGACCCCCAGCAGCGCCATGCCCGAGCCGATCGACTGGATGATGAGCACCCCCAGCAGCGCGGACCAGGTCGAGCCGCGTCCGCCGAACAGGCTGGTGCCGCCGATGACGGCCGCGGCGATGGCGTTGATCAGCAGCACGCCGGAGCCGGAGATCTGGCTCGCCGAGGTGAGCCGCGACGCGATGAACAGGCCGCCGACCGCGGCCAGGGTCCCCGACACCATGAACACCGAGATCCGCACGCGCGCCACGTCGACGCCGGACCGCCGGGCCGCCTCCACCCCGCCGCCCAGCGCGAGGACCTGCCGGCCGTAGGGCGTGCGGCGCAGCAGGAGGTCCGAGGCGACGATCACCGCCAGGAAGATCAGCAGCGCCAGCGGCAGCCCCTCGAACCGGCCCAGCACGTAGACGACGGAGAACGAGACCAGCGCGAGCAGGGCCGTACGCGCCCAGATCTCGCCCGTCGGCCGGCACGGCATCCCGGCGGCGGCGCGACGCCCGCGGTCGTGGAGGGAGACGAGGAGGTACGCGGCCGTGCAGAGCGCCGCCAGACCGTAGGCGGCGACGGCGGAGTCGAAGTAGCGGCTGGTCAGCGTCGCGACCAGTCCGTCCTCGCTGAAGTTGATGGAGCTGTCGGGACCCAGCAGGTAGAGCATCACGCCGTTCCAGACCAGCAGACCGGCGAGGGTCACGACGAACGCGGGTACGCCGATCCTGGCGAAGGAGAACCCGTGGACGGCCCCGGCGGCCGTGCCGCACAGCACCGCGACGAGCACGGCGAGCCACTCCGGCATCCCGAGACTCACGTTCAGTGACGCGAACACGGCGCCCGCCAGACCGGCGAGCGAGCCCACCGCCAGGTCGATCTCGCCGATCAGCAGGACGAAGACGATGCCGACGGCGACCATGCCGGTCCCGACGATGTCCACGCTGAGGACGGACAGGTTGCGCGGCGAGAGGAAGTTGTCGTTGAAGGCCTGGAAGACGATCCAGGTCACGGCGAGAGCGAGCAGGACCGGGACGGGACCGAGCCCGCCTTCCCGCAGCCTGTGGCGCATCGCGTCGGTGGGGGCGCCGAGACGTCCGGCAGCCCCTCCGAGGAGTCCGGCGTACGCCCCGAGACGTCCGGCGTGGCCCCGGTGGCCGTCGTCCTCCCGGTCGGCGGCGGGCGTGGCATCGATGGCGGGCGTGGCATCGGTGGTGCGGGTCCGGTTCCTCCTCCCCCTCAGGGCCATGCTTCCTCCGGGCGGGTCGTGCGGTGCGCCACGGCGTTGTCCGACGCGCCGGTGATGGAGGAGATGATCTGTTCCTGGGAGGTGGTGGTCACGTCGAAGAAGCCGTTGTTGCGGCCGAGGCGCAGGACGGCGACCCGGTCGGCGACGGCCTTGATGTCCCCCATGTTGTGGCTGATGAGCAGCACCCCGAGGCCCTGGTCGCGCAGCTCCTCGATGAGGTCGAGGAGCTGGCTGGTCTGCTCGATGCCCAGGGAGGCGGTGGGCTCGTCGAGCAGGACGAGCCGGGGCTCGCCGAGGAACGAGCGGGTGATCGCGACGACCTGCCGCTGGCCGCCGGACAGCGTGGCGAGCGGCACGCGCACGTCGGGGATGCGGATGGACAGGGTCTTGAGCAGCTCACGGGTGCGGCGCTCCATCTCCACCTCGTCGAGGATGCCGAACCGGTGGATCTCCCGGCCGAGGAAGAGGTTGGCGACGACATCGAGATTGCCGCACATCGCGAGGTCCTGGTAGACGGTCGCGATCCCCAGCACCTGGGCGTCCTGGGGACGCCTGATCTGGACGGCACTGCCCTGCCACTCGATGACGCCCCGGTCCGCGGGGCCGACTCCCGAGATCACCTTGACCAGGGTGGACTTACCGGCGGCGTTGTCGCCCATCAGGGCGACCACCTCCCCGGCCCTGATCTCCAGCTCGACGTCCTCCAGCGCCTGGACGGCGGCGAACCGCTTGGAGACACCGCGCAACGCCAGCAGGGGCTGAGCCGCCACGGGGTCACCTCCTTCCGCTTCGGGGAAGACGCGTCAAGTGAGTCCGGCCTTGTCGCAGGCGGACCTGAGCTCGGGGGTACAGATCTGGTCGATGGTGTACATACCGTCCTTGACCACAGTGTCCTTGATGTTGCCGACGGTCACCGGGACCGACGGGAGCAGGACCGCCGGGATGTCCTCGGTGGTGGCGTTGTCGACGGTGCCCGAGGCGAGGGGGTCCACCGACTCGCCGCGCCCCAGGGCGACGGCCATCTTCGCGGCGGCGCCGGCCGCTGGCTCGAACGGCTTGTAGACGGTCATGTACTGGTCGCCCCGGACGATCCGCCGCACGGCCGCGAGATCGGCGTCCTGGCCGGTGATCGGAGGCAGCGGTCTGACCTCGGCGGCGTTGAGAGCGGCGACCACGGCACCGGCGAGGCTGTCGTTGGCGGCCAGAACGCCGTCGATCTCGCCCGCGCCCAGGGCTGCGATGGCGTTGGTCATGTTCACGAAGGCGTTCTCCGGGCGCCAGCCGACGGTGTCGTACGACTTGCCGATCTCGACCTCGCCCTCGAGGACGGAGAGCGCGCCCCGCTTGAACCAGCCGGCGTTGGGGTCGGTCGTGGCGCCGTTCATCATGACGATCTGTTCGCCGCGCGCCTCGGCGTCCATGGCGTTCAGGAGGGCCTCGCCCTGGAGCCTGCCGACCGTCGCGCCGTCGAAGGTGACGTAACCGGAGATCGGGCCCTGGGCGAGCCGGTCGTAGGCGACGACCGGGATGTCGGCCCGGTGTGCGGCCTCGACCGACGGGCGCAGCAGCTGGGGGTCGACGGCGGCGAGGATCAGGACGTCGACCTGTCGGGTGATCATGGACTCGATCTGCTGCCGCTGGACGGCCGGGTCGGACGTGGCGGCGACGGTCGGCGCCGGGCAGTCCGGGCAGAGCCGCTTCAGCTGCTGCACGAGCAGGGGTCTGTCGAACTGTCCGAAGCGCGAGGCCCCGCCCCCCGGGAGCAGCACCCCGACGGCGAGACCGCCGTCGCCGTCCCCGTCACCGTCTCCGTCGCTTCCGCCGCAGGCCCCGACGAGGGCCAGACCGGCGGCGACCGCGACCGCCACGGACGCGCGGGTGAGGGACCTGCGTTTCACGGCCCGAAGGCCGGCACCGAGACCCATCTTCGGTTCCTTAGGACATTTGTCCGCCATTGCCCCGCAATAGGCGCTTAACGCCAAGCGTAGCGACGCCGCTCTACTCGGCGCGTTCGGCGGTCCAGGTGATGTGCGGGGGCTCGACGCGGGCGCAGAGGGGGCCGCCCTGCCCGTCGGTCAGGCCGAGGCGTCCGACCAGCAGTCCGTCCTGTGCGGCGGCGGCGAGCACGTCGGCGGGGACGGCGTCGAGCATGAGCTTGGCGCGGCGGAACATCGTGAAGACGTCCGCCTCGTCGACCGTGCCCCACGACAGGTAGACGAACCGCCGGCCCAGCCGGTCCTGGACGTAGGGCCCTGTGACCTCGGTGCCGGTCGGCGAGGCGCTGGCGGTGCACTCCAGGGTCCAGGTCGCGGACGGCGCGTCGCCCGGCTGCGGCTCGAGCAGTTCGGCCGGACGGTCGCGACGCTGCACGGCGACGTGCAGGTTGCCGTACGCGGGGACCCTGCCGTCGGCGGAGGCCGGTCGGGTGAGGCCGGGCAGGTCGACGGCTTCGATGCGGATACGCATGCCGGCCATCATCCCGCGTCCGTCCGCACCGGGGAGACGCGGCACCCGGTCCGCTCCGGGGCGGAACCTCGGACGTCCGTTCGACATCAAGCAGTGGACGGGGCGAGGCGTACGGACGACATGGGGTGCACACGATGGACAGGCGGATCAGAGGGGCGGCGCTGGCCTGCCTCCTTCTCGCGACGAGCGTCGCGACGGGCTGCGCGGCCGAGACCCCGGCGGAGTCCCGCCGTTCCGCCGAGCCGTCCCGCTCCGCACCGCCCGCCCAGGCGCCCGGCGGCGAGGCGGGCGCGCGTGCGGGCGTCGAGGCCGCGTACGCCAAGTGGGGCATCGAGCCGCTGGCCGCACCGCCCGCCCCGCCCGAGGCCAAGCCCGTCGGGTTGTCGGCCGCCGGTGGCCCGGTGCCGGTGATCAGTGAGATACCCACCCAGGAGAAGATCGTCTTTCTCACCTTCGACGACGGGGCGGAGAAGGACCCGGAGTTCGTGACGATGATGCGGGAGCTGAAGATCCCCTTCACGATGTTCCTGACGGACTCCGCCATCCGCGCCGACTACGGCTATTTCGGCAAGCTCCAGGCCCTCGGCGACGGCGTCCAGAACCACACGCTGAACCACCCGAACCTCCGCACCCTGGGCGCGGCCGCGCAGAAGCAGGAGATCTGCGGCCAGCAGACCAAGCTGAAGGATCGATACGGCACCATGCCGCGGCTGTTCCGGCCGCCCTACGGCAACTGGAACGAGGACACCCGGGCCGCCGCCGCGTCCTGCGGTGTCGAGGCGATCGTCCTGTGGCGCGAGTCCATGCAGATCAAGAACATGCAGTACCAGCGCGGCGACAAGAAGCTCCACCCGGGCGACATAGTGCTGGCCCACTTCCGCGGGCCGTCCGAGCTCAAGGGCACGACCATGACCGAGATGACCGCCAACCTGCTGCGGCACATCCAGGAACAGGGCTACACGGTCGCCCGCCTCGAGGACTACCTCTAGGACCCTGGCGCCGGTCCGGCCCGCCGCGGTGCGCGATCCCGCTCAGGCCGTCGCACGAGAGGACGGGGGGCCGTCGACGGTGCGGTCGGCCTCGGTGCGCCCGCGACCGTCCCCGCCGACGAAGAAGCTCAACGCGGCCGTGAGGGTGCCGGTGACGGCGAGCCGCACGACCCACGGGGCGACACCGCTGTCCCCGACGGTCGAGCTGAAGCAGTACGTGCCGAGCAGGGCGTGGCTCAGGGGCAGGGAGCCCGCGCCGGTCAGCAGGTAGACCCACAGCGGGGGTTCGTTGGAGGCGGTGAGGACCGAGGCCGCGACGATCACGACCACGCTGAGCACGACGGTGAGCGAGGTGATGTCCATGGCCTTCAGCCTTCCGCCGGCCGGAGGGCGAATCGTCGGCGCAACGGAGGAACGGAGCCTCTACCGCAGGGTAGAGACCGGCCCGGCGCCGTGACGGGCCCGGCGCCCCGACCGCGCCGCGGACCCCGCGTGGGCGCCCGCCACCGCGACGACACGGAACCGGGCGCGTGCGGGACCGCTCGCCGCCGGGCGGCCGGTGCGGCTGTGGCCCGGGGGCCCACGGACGGACAGCCGGCCCCCGGGTCTCCGGGGGGGCGGTGGGGACGGCCGGACGGGGTGGCCACCGAGGCCCGCGCGGCGCTCGCCGCCCGGTGTCCCGCGGGCCCGGGCAGCCGCCGGGGGAGGTTTCTGTCGCCTTCGAACAGGCCGGTACGGTGAGGGCGTTGCTGCCGATCCCGGCCGGACGGGGTCCGGCCCCGGTCCAGGAGGTGTCCCCGTCGCCACACGCGTGATGGTCGTCGACGACCAGGCAGTGGTCCGTGCCGGCTTCGCCGCCATCGTCGACGCCGAACCCGACATGACCGTGGTCGGCGAGGCCGGGGACGGCGCGAGCGCCGTGGAACTCGCCGGCCGCGAGGCACCCGACCTGGTCCTGATGGACATCCGGATGCCCGGCATGGACGGCCTGACCGCCACCCGTCTCATCACCGCGCCGGAGTCGGGACCCCGCGTCCTGGTGCTCACCACCTTCGACCTCGACGCCCATGTGTACGAGGCGCTGCGCGCCGGCGCCTCGGGCTTCCTGCTCAAGGACGCCCAGCCCGAGGAACTCCTGACCGCGCTGCGTGTCGTCGCGTCCGGCGACGGGATCCTCGCCCCGGCCGTCACCCGCCGCCTGATCGACACCTTCGCCCAGGGCGCGCCCCCGCCGCCCGTCGTCACCGGCGCCCTCGGCGGGCTCACCCCACGCGAACGGGAAGTGCTGCTGCACATCGCCTCGGGCCTGGCCAACGCGGAGATCGCGGCCGTCCTGGGCGTCACCACCGGAACGGTCAAGACCCACGTCAACGCCCTGCTCACCAAGCTGGGGCTACGGGACCGGGTGCAGGCGACCATCCTGGCCTACGAGAGCGGGCTGATCCGTCCCCGTGGCGTGCCGGCCGACTGACCGCCCGCGCCGACCGCCTCCAGATACCGCAGGACGGCCGCGACCCGCCGGTCCACCTGGTCCGTCGGGGCCAGGTCGAGCTTGGCGAAGATGCTGCGGATGTGTTTGTGGACGGCGCCGTCCGTGACGACGAGCCGTTCGGCGACGGCCGAGTTGCCCAGTCCTTCGGCCATCAGGGCGAGCACGTCCCGCTCGCGGGGGCTGAGCCGCTCCAGCCGGGTGTCCTGGCGCGAGCGGGTGAACAGCTGGGCGACGACCTCGGGGTCGATGGCGGTGCCGCCCGCCGCGACCCGCCGCAGCGCGTCCAGGAACTCCTCCACCCGGCCGACCCGCTCCTTGAGCAGATAGCCGAGCCCCTGCACACCGCCGCCGAGCAGTTCGGTGGCGAAGCTCTGCTCGACGTACGCGGACAGCACGAGCACGGCCAGGCCGGGCCGCCTGCGCCGGGCCTCGACCGCCGCGACGATCCCCTCGTCGGTGTGGGTCGGCGGCATCCGGACGTCGAGGATGGCGACGTCCGGCTCGTGCGCGTCGATGGCGTCCAGCGCCTCGTCGGCCGTACCGGCGGTGGCCACCACGTCGAGGGACTCGGCGCGCAGCAGCAGGGCGAGCCCCTCGCGCAGCAACGGGTCGTCCTCGGCGATCACGATCCGCATCTCAGGCTCCACAACTCATGCTCCACAACTCACGATTCACGGCTCACGATCCACAGGGCAGGTCCGCTTCCAGGACGGTCGGGCCGCCGGGCGGGCTGGCCAGCGAGAGGCTGCCGTCGTGCGCCGCGACCCGGCGGCGGATGCCGGTGAGTCCGGTCCCGCCGTCCGCTTCGGCGCCGCCCCGGCCGTCGTCCTCGACGCGGAGCAGGAGGCGGCCGCCCCGCCCCCGGGCCGTGACGACGGCGTGTCCGGCGCCGCTGTGCTTGGCGATGTTGGTCAGCGCCTCGGCGACGACGAAGTAGGCGGTCGCCTCGACGGAGGCGGCACAGCGTTCGGGCACGTCCACGTCGATCCGGCAGGGCACCGCGCAGTCCGCGGCGAGACCGGAGAGCGCGCCCGCGAGCCCCCGGTCGGCCAGCACCGGCGGCAGGATGCCGCGCGCGACCGTACGCAGTTCGGCCAGCGCCTGTTCGGCCGCGGACTGGGCGCGCTCCAGGAGCTCGTCGGCGCCGGCCGGGTCACGGCCCACCATCCGGCGGGCCGCCCCGACCAGCACGGTGACGGAGACCAGCCGGTTCTGGGCGCCGTCGTGCAGGGAGCGCTCGATCCGGCGCAGTTCGGTGGCGTGGGCGTCGAGGGCGGCGGCGCGGGTGGCGGTCAACTCCGCGACGCGCAGGGAGAGATCGGCATCGGGACCGGCCGCCAGGAGCCGCCGCCCGGGACCCGACTGGAGCCGGGCCATGCCAGGACCCAGTCCCAGGATGATGGCGATCCAGCCCACGCCCAGCAGCGCCACGGCGAGGGCGTCCGGCCAGGAGTGCGCGTTGCCCATGCCCACGGAGGTGGCGGTCGCGCCCTCGGGCATGAACGTCCAGTACAGCGGGAAGGCGGTGTCCCGCACGGCGAGGACCGGCAGCAGGACGCCGAGCAGCCCGAGCAACGTTCCCACGGTGGAATGCCGGACCAGCCAGCCCAGTTCGCGCCGGGTCGTGGGGTCGACGAGGGCGGCCCGCAGCCGCGTGGGCGGGGGCTCCGGGGCGGCGACCTCGGGACCCCGGCGGGCCAGTCGGTCGCGTTCCCGGCCGGCCAGAGCGTGCAGGGCGCGCAGGAGCACGGGCGCCATGAGCAGCCCGACTCCCACGACGCTCGTCGCGGCGGTGACGGCCAGCCACAGCAGGACGAACAGGGCGAGCAGGGCCGTGCCGAGACCGGAGGCGAGCTGGGCGATCGCCCGACCGGCGGCGCTCAGGGTCCGCAGGGCGATGTCCTTGAGGTCTTCGCCTCGGACCGCCACCGCACCTCCCGCCGCCGTCTCGCTCGTGCTTCCCGTCATGCGAACGACACTATGCCGTAAGCCAGTTCTTCGTGGCCGAGGGGCGCGGGAGTACAGCCTGCTGTACCCCGAACCGGGCGGACTGCGGGATCGGCCCGAGCGGTGCCGGTCCATAGCGTCGGTGACGACAGCGGGAACGGCACACGCCCCCGCAGGACCACCCCACCAGACCCGGGAGCAGCCCCCATGCCGAACACGACGACCCCCGATCCCGCCGACCGGCTCAGCTCCGGGGACATCGCCCGCACCCTGCTCTGGATGGTGGTGGTGGCCAGCGCGCTCGCCAACATGGCGGCCTCCTTCGGCGGCGCCGACACCTGGGTGCACCTGGCGTGCGGCGCGGTCACCGTGCTGTGCGCGGGCACCCTCGTCGTACGGAACCTGCGGGGCCGTCGATGAACGCCACCCGCACCGCCGTCGGCGCCCCCGCCATCGCCCTGACCGGCGTCAGCAAGGCCTACCCGGGCGGCGTACGGGCCCTCGACGACGTGTCGTTGACCGTGGAACGCGGGACCTTCCTCGCCGTGATGGGGCCGTCGGGTTCCGGCAAGAGCACGCTGATGCACTGTGCCGCCGGGCTCGACTCCCCGACCTCTGGCAGCGTCCGCATCGACGGCCACGAGATCGCCGGGCTGAACGAGACCCGGCGCACCGAACTGCGCCGGGAACGCGTCGGCTTCGTGTTCCAGGCGTACAACCTGATCCCCTCGCTCAGCATCGAGGACAACATCACGCTGCCGCTGCGGCTGGCGGGACGCACCCCGGACCACGACTGGCTGCGGACGCTGGTGGAACGGGTCGGACTGGGCGACCGGCTGACCCACCGCCCCGCCGAACTCTCCGGCGGTCAGCAGCAACGCGCTGCCGTGGTGCGGGCGTTGGTGGCCAGACCGGCCGTCGTGTTCGCCGACGAGCCGACCGGCGCGCTCGATCTGCGCAGCGCCCACGAGGTCCTCGACCTGCTGCGTGACCTGGTCGCCGACCTGAGCCAGACGGTGGTGATGGTCACCCACGATCCTGCCGCCGCGGCCCGCGCGCACCACGTCCTGGTGATGGCCGACGGTCGGGTGGTCGAGGCCCTCGAGGCGCCGACCGCCCCCGAACTGGCAAGCCGACTCGTCGCGTTGGGAGAGGTCTGAGTCATGTTCCGTCTCGCGATACGGATGGTCGGACACCGGATCACCGCGCTGATCGCCGTGGCCTGTGCGGTCCTCGGCGGTGCGGCACTGATCACCGCCACCGGTGTACTGGCCGAGTCCGGCCTCCGCTCCCATCTGCCCGCCGGCCGGCTCGACGGCGCCGACGTCGTGGTCGCGGCCGACCAGGAGTTCCGTCCGCCCGGTGAGCTGCCGCTCGCGCTCCCGGAGCGGCACAGGGTCCCGTCCCGCCTGGTCGGCGAGCTGGCCGGGCTGCCCGGTGTCACCGAGGCGGTCGGCGACCTCAGCTTCCCCGCGGCCCTCCTCGACGCCCGCGGACAGGTCGTACCGGTCCAGGACCCCCAGGCGGCGGGGCACGGCTGGTCCTCGACGAAGCTGGCGAAGCCGCCGGCCGGCGCGCAGCTCGACGGCGGCGCGCCGACCGGTTCCGGCGAGGTCGCCGTGGACAGCGTCACCGCCGCCGCGGCGGGGATCGAGGCGGGCGACAGCGTGCGGGTCGTCGTCGACGGCCGGCCCGCCGCCGGCTACCGCGTCGCGGCGGTCGTCGACGCGCCGGATGCGGGCATCTTCTTCGCCGACCCGACGGCCGCACGCCTGTCCGGTCACGCGGACCGCGTCGACCTGGTGGGCCTGCGCACCGAGCCCGGCGCCGAGCAGCGCGTCGCCGCCGAGGTCCGGACGAGGCTGAAGGGCACCGGTCTGGTGACCGTCACCGGAGCCGACCGGGGCGACACGGCCGCACCCGGCGCCGGCGCGTCCCGCTCGCTGCTGGTCCTCCTCGCCGGTTCGCTCTCCGGGATCGTCCTGCTGATCACCGGGTTCGTGATGGCGAGCGCGCTGGCCGTGTCGATCGCCGGACAGCGCCGCGACCTGGCGCTGATGCGGGCCGTCGGCGCGACCCCGAAGCAGATCCGCCGCCTGGCCGCCGCCCAGTCCACCGTCGTCGCGGCCGTGGCCCTGGTGCCCGGCGTGGGACTCGGCTACGTGCTGGCCGGGCAGTTCCGGCGACTGCTCGCGGACCGGGCGGTCGTGCCGTCCGAACTCCCTCTGACGTACAGCCCGTTGCCCGCCCTCGCGGCGATCCTCCTGCTGGTCCTGGCCGTCCAGGTGTCGGCCCGCTGCTCGGCCTGGCGCACCTCGCGGATGCCGGCCACCGAAGCGGTCGCGGAGTCGCGCAGCGAGCCGCGCGAG
The DNA here is from genome assembly GCF_035983595.1 of Streptomyces sp. NBC_01334. Classification (NCBI taxonomy): domain Bacteria; kingdom Bacillati; phylum Actinomycetota; class Actinomycetes; order Kitasatosporales; family Streptomycetaceae; genus Streptomyces; species Streptomyces sp. NBC_01334. Next base: position 5,228,513 of record NZ_CP130718.1, read on the forward strand.
CCCTCGCGGACCCGGACGCGCGTCGGCGTGCTCGTCGTCGTCGCCGCGACCGCTCTGTCGGCGCTGCCGCTCTTCTCCCGCACGGTCGTCGGCGCGACGGCCACGTCCATCGCGGGCATCCTCGGGGCGATCGGCCTGGCGCTGGCCGGCCCGGCGCTGGTCCGGGGCGTCGGCGGCGCCGCGGCCCGTGCGACGGGGGCGGGCGCCTCCGCCCCCACCTGGCTGGCGATGGCCAACCTGCGCGCCTACGCGCTGCGCAACGCGGGGATCGTCAGCACCCTGGCCATGGCGGTCGTGTTCGTGCTGACGTACACCCTCACCCAGACCACCGTGCTGGCCGCCACCGCCGACGACACCCGCACCGCCACCCTCGCCCAGCAGCGCCTGACCGCCCCCGGCCTGGGCGGACTGCCCACCGGCACGCTCGCCGCCGTACGGAACACGGCCGGCGTACGGGCCGCGGCCCCGGTCGGCACGACCACCGTGGTGTGGCAGTACCGGCAGTTCGGCGACACGGTGAGCGAGTCGGATCCCGCGACGATCCTCACCCCGGACGCCTCCGACGTCCTCGATCTCGACGTGAGCGACGGCAGCCTGAGCCGCCTGCGCGGGGCCACCGTCGCCGTCAGCAGCGACGCCGCCCGCACCCGCTCCGCGACGGTGGGCCGCCGGGTGAGCCTGGTGCTGGGCGACGGCGCGCGGGTCGACGCCGAGGTGGTCGCCGTGTACGGCCGTGGCCTCGGCTTCGGCTCGGTGGTGCTCTCCCACGACCTGGCCGCCGGACACACCACGACGACGCTGGACCAGTCCCTCCTGATCCGTACGGACGGCTCGGCGACGGCCCGGCAGAGCCTCACGGCGCTCGCGGCGTCCCGCCCCGGCCTGGCACTCCGGTCTGCGAACCTGCCGCCCGCCGAGGGCCTGGAGGACGCCCCGCCCGAGGTGTGGATCAACCTGGCCACCATCGTGGTCCTGCTCGTCTACCTGCTGCTCAGCATCGCCAACAAGCTCGTCGCGGCCACCGCCCAGCGTCGGGTCGAGCTGGGCGCCCTCCGGCTGAACGGCACGACACCCCGGCAGATCCGGTCGATGATGCGCCGCGAGGCCGCGGTGACCGCCGCCACCGCACTCGTCACCGCGCTGCTGCTCTCCGCGCTCCCCCTCGCCCTGCTGGGCCAGGGCTTCCTCGGCCGCCCCTGGCCCGCGGGCCCCGTCTGGCTGCTGCCCGGCCTTGCGCTCACGGTCACCGTCACGGCCTTCCTCACCATCGAACTCCCCACCCGCCAGGCACTGCGCACCGCGCCGGCCGACGCCGTCCGCGTCCACTGAGCGGCGGCACCCGGCGACGGGAGGGCGGCGGCGGGCAGACGGCCGTTACTCACTTTCGGGTGACGGCCCGTCTCCCGGTGGGGTGGCGCGCCATGGCGTCCGGGCCGCCCAGGCCAACTCCCGCAAGGGGTCATCAGCTGTCGGAACGTCAACTTCAGTACTTAGTCACCTAAATGGACGTTGCAGTCGAGAGTCACAGAGATATGGACAACAGGTAACACACGCCACGTTTCCTACCCATCTCCCGCACTCCGTGGACAGAGTGTGTCTGCGGCCAGCCGACCGCACCCGCACATCGCACCGACCCCCACGGCGTCCACGAAGGCCGCAGTGGGAGGGTGCCCGCACATCCCAGGGGAACTCTTTGTCCACTTCCGCTTCTGTCACCGCTCGTCGTCTGACCGCCGCCGCCCTCACGGCCGGCGCCGTGGTCGGCGCGATGGCGCTGCCGGCGTCCGCGTCCGACCACGCTCGTCCCCACCGCCCCGAGGTGCGGATCAGCGCCGTCCAGTACGACGCCCCGGGCCGTGACGACCGCTCCCGGAGCTCGCTGAACAGGGAGTGGGTGGAACTCACCAACACCACGCGTCACACGATCAACCTCGACGGCTGGACCCTCAAGAACGAGGACGGCCGCACCTACACGTTCCACCACTACCGCCTGGAGGGCCGCTCCACGGTCCGCGTCCACACCGGCGAGGGCCGCGACACCCGTCGGGACCTCTTCCAGGACCGTAACAGGGAGGTGTGGGACAACCGCTCCGACACCGCCACCCTGCGCAACGACCACGGCCGCTTCGTGGACGACGAGTCCTGGGGCCGCAACCGTCACCACGGCGGCGGGCACCACGGCGGCGGGCACCACGACGGCAACCGCCACTGACCGACCCACACCCCGGTGAGCCGATGACCACCTGACTCGGCACACCGGCGCGCAACAGACGGCGCGCCCCGGCCCTCCAGGGCCCGGGCGCGCCGCTCGCATGCGTGGCCGGCGGGGCCACGGGGCCGCCGTCAGCCGGTGATGACCTCGTTCTTCGCGAGGCTCTCGGTCCGTGAGGTGACCGTGCCGCCGAGGGACTTCGCGGTGGCGGAGACTCCGGAGGTGTCGGCGCCCGCCCGCTTCGCCTGGGCGGCGAGGGAGTCGAGGGCGTCGAGCGCGTACCCCGAGGCGTAGAACTCCTGGTACAGCTTCTTGTAGGCCGCGTGATACGCGTCGTCGAAGGCGTCCGCCGCCAGGAACCGCTCCTTGAGGAGGTTGCCGCCCATGCCGCCGCCTCCGCCGCCGCCCGGACCGCCGGCCTCCGCCGTGTCCGCGTCCTGCCGGCCGTCCTGCTGAGCGTCCTGCTGACCGTTCCCCGGAGCCTGCGGCATCCCGGACGGCAGTGCGGACGGCGTCCCGGACGGTGTGTCCGCCGCTCCGTCCTGTGCGGCGGCACCCGGCATCCCGCCGCCGCCGCCTCCGCCTCCGCCGCCCATGCTCGTACTGTCGTCGGGCCCGGTGGTGGCGGTGCCGCTGAAGGTCAGGTTGAAGTCCCAGCCGAGGACGGAGAACTTCTTGGTGCCGAGGTCGTACCAGAGCACGTAGTTCTTGCCCGGTCCGGCCATGTCGTCGAAGTTCAGGAGCAGGTTCTGCGTCGCCACGTACTCCGAGAAGGACTCCACGTCGACGTACCTGTCGAGGTTCGCGGCGAACTCCGCGTCCGACGCCTGGTTGACCCATTCGAGGAGCCTCATCACCGGCGAGAGGTCCTGGCTGCCCTTGAGATTGAGCTGCTTGAAGGACTCCTCGTAGTCGGTGGGGTCGTCTCCCACGTAGTCGAAGCTGCTGCCCGCCCGGGCCTTGTACGCCACGCCCGTGCTGCCGAGCTCCGCGTCGACGTAGTCCTTGCTCGGGTTCTCGACCATGAGCCGGGTCGCGACCGGACGGCTGTTGACCTTCACCGTGGTGAAGGCGAACTTCTCGGCCGTCTGGCCGGACTTCTTCATCAACGACAGCGACAGGGCCTCGTTCAGCGGGAGGGCCTCGTCGACGCCGGGGCGCAGCGAGAGCTCGCGGTGGCCCTCGTAGGCGCGGCCCTCGACGTACTCGTCGATGCTGATGAGCCAGGGCAGTTCCTCGGGTTTGGAGGCGGAGAGGCTGAACTGCGTCATCCCGCCACCGCCACCGCCCCCACCTGCGGCCATGCCGCCGCCCTGCGGAGCCTGCTGCTGACCGCCGTTCTGCGGCTGGTCACCGTTCTGCGCCCCGGTGTTCTGCCGCTGACCGCCGTTCTGCTCGCCGCCGTTCCGGCTCGCGGGGCCGCCCTGGCCGCCGCCTCCCATGCCGCCGCGCAGACTCTGGAGCGTGGAGTTGCCCTTGAGGCGGATACCGACGTCGTTCAGGTACACGCCGTCGACGGTGAGGTCGGCCTTGATGTACTCCTTCTCGCCCTCGTCCTGGTACTTCTCCATCATGTCCGTGAAGTCGGTCTCGCTGTACTCGAGTTGGATCGAGTGCGTCCGAGAGTCGTCGAACAGGTCGACCGCCCCCGTGACGTTGTCCGTTATCTCGTCCCCGTCCGCCGTGGAGGCGCTGGTGACGAAGGGGGTGACGCGGACGTCCCCGAAGAAGATCAGCAGAACCGAGAGCCCCACGGCGAGGGAACCGGCCGGCTTCCAGTGGTGGCGAAGCCGCACCGGGATGCGGTGCGCCAGCCGCTTGCGGGGGGCGGTCATCAGAGGTCCGTCTGGTCGTAACCGGTCAGCACGGTCACGCGCTGCCCCATGGCGCGCTCCTGGAGCGCCGCGACCAGCTCACCCGGCTCGTGGCCCTTCTTGATGCGGACCGTGTAGAACACCTCGGTCAGGGTGCCGCCGCGGATCGACTCCGTGCTCACCAGCTCGAACTCGTCGGTGTGGCGCAGCAGGACGTCCTGGATCGCGTGGGTGTGGTCCTCGCCAGCCGGGACCTGGACCTTGACGACCTGACGCTGGACGTTGAGGGCGAACCAGTCGAACTTGCTCATCGCCAGGATGATCAGGGCGATCACGGTGCCGCCGACCGCGGCCAGCGTGTAGAAGCGGGCACCGCACGCCATGCCGACGGCCATCGCCAGGAAGATGAAGCCGACGTCCCTGGTCTCCTTGACCGCGTTGCGGAAGCGGACCACCGACAGCGCTCCGACCAGGGAGAAGGCACGGGCCAGGTTGGAGCCGACGACCAGCATGATCAGCGCGACGATCATGCCGACGATGACCAGCGTCTGCACGTAGGACTGGCTGTAGGAGACGTTCTTGTGCGTGGCCCGGTAGACGTAGCCGATCATCGCGGAGAGCACGAAGGACAGGGTCATGGCGAGCACGATGTCGGTGACGCTGAACGTACCGCTCAGGTCCTGAACGTTGAGATTCACGAGTGGGATGCCTCCGTGGGGCGACGCGTCGTGGGGGACGCGGGCGTGGGAATGAAGGGGACGGCGGCGGGCGCCGGCGGGAGGTCTTCCTCCCGGACGTGGAAGACGGACCTGGGGGCCAGTCCGAACGCCTCGATGCTCTGGACGTACTTGGAGACCCGGACGAGGCTCAGATTGCGCCTGGCCGCCAGGTCGGTGATCCAGTACGGGGTGCGCTCGTTGACCTTGATCTCCATCACCGACAGGTGCGGCGGGACGGTGAACCGGTTCTGGGCGTTCGGTGTGCCGAAGTGGAAGTCCCGGTCGCGGCCGCGGATGCGGCGGTCGAAGGTGACGCGCAGCCCCGTGTCCTGGTCGCGGCCGACCAGCGCCTCACGCTGGTAGCCGGTGATGGCGGTGGGCTGGAGGTTGAGCCTGACCACCAGCTCGAGGACCTCGTCGACGAAGGCGTTCTCCTTCGCCGAGTGCTCGATCATCTCCCGCTCGTCGCACAGCTTCCGGGCGGTGGCGTAGGGCAGGGTGATGCGGCGCTTCTGGGTGACCCGGTTGACCCGCTGCTTGATCTCCACGCAGACCGGGGAGTCGTCGGTGACCCCGTCCAGGTCCCCGTAGTGGCGGATGCGCAGTTTGCGGCGGAACTTCAGGCCCTCGATCTTCTCCCAGTAGAAACGGAGTTGAGGTGTGTCGTAGTAGAGGCTCCACACGCCGTAGCCGCCGACGGGGCTGTGCAGGTCGCGGTCCATCCGCTCGCCCAGCTCGTCCCGGATCCGCGCCGCCTGCTCCACCGGTACCAGGTACTTCAGCTCGTACCGGTTGAAGGCGTGGAGTCTGCTGGCCACCCGCAGCGCCTCGTCGTCCGCGAACTGCGGCGGCGATCCCCCGGCCCGCACGTGGGCCTCGTCGCCGCCCGGCCCGCCGTCGCCGGAGCGACGGCGCTTCAACCAGCCAGTCATGACGTCCCTTCAGATGGTCGGCCATCAGTCACATCCCTGTAAGAAACAGGTAAGAGATGAAAGGCCGATGAGGGGCGTCTCTGAACAGTGTTAGTACCGGGGGTGAACGTGAAGTGAACGCGGGGGCCGTGTCCGCACGGGCGTCCCTACTCCGGGAGGTCGCGCTTCTCCAGCGGGCGTACCGCCGGGCCTTGCAGGATCCGTCCGTCCGGGGCGAAGCGGGAGCCGTGGCAGGGGCACTCCCAGGCCTGCTCGCCGTGGTTGAAGGACACGATGCAGCCCAGGTGGGTGCAGCGTGCCGAGACCGCCTGGAGTGAGCCGTTCTCGTCCCGGTGGACGGCGTACTGCCGGCCGCCCAGGCGCAGCACGGCGCCGTGGCCCCGGGGGATGTCGTCCGGCGCGGGGGCCGTCACGGCCGGCAGCCGGTCGCCGATGAAGTGCCGGGCCACCTGGGCCTGGTGTTTCAGGAACGTGGTCCCCTCGCGGACCACGGACGCCAGGCGGCGCGGGTCGTAGAGGCCGCTCCAGGCGGACTCGCGGCCGGTGATCAGGTCGCCGAGCAGACGGCCCGCCATGATGCCGCCACTCATGCCCCAGCCGCCGAAGCCGGTGGCCACGTAGGTGTGCCGGCTGCCGGGATGGAGCGGTCCGACCAGGGGCACGGAGTCGGTGGAGTCGTTGTCCTGGGTGGCCCAGCGGTGGGTGAAGGTGAGACCGGCGAAGCGGTCGTCGGCCCAGGCGGACAGCCGGGCGAACCTCTCCTCGGCGTCGGCGGTGCCGGGGGTGAAGTGTTCCCCGGTGACGATCAGCAGGCGCTTGCCGTCGCGGTACGGGGCGGTGCGCACGGAGCGGGTGGACCGTTCCGGCGTGATGTACATGTCGCGCGGGGCGCGGTCCTCGTCGATGGTCGCGGCGACGACGAGTTCACGACGTGGGCTGAGCCGGGTGAACAGCAGGGCCCGGTCGAAGACGGGGTGGTGCGTGGCGACCACGACCTCCCGGGCGCGGATCGACACCCCGGCGTCGGTGCGCAGGACGCAGGGTTCGCCCTCGGTGAGGCCGACGACCCGTGTTCCCTCGTACACCGTGCCGCCCCGCCGGAGCAGGTCGTCGGTGAGCGCCAGCAGGTACTTACGCGGATGGAACTGGGCCTGTCCGCTCACCCGGACCGCGCCGGCGACCGGGAAGGGCAGTTCGGTCTCGGTCACGAACTCGGCCGGCAGCCCCGCCTCACGTGCGGCTTCGGCCTCCGCCCGCAACTCCGCGACGTGCCGGGGATCCTCGGCGTAGGTGAAGGCAGCCGCCTCCTCCCACGCGCAGTCGACGCCGAGTTCCGCGACGATCCCGGCGGCATGCCCGATCGCCTCGGTCTGCGAGCGCGCGTACAGGGCGGCGCCCTCGGGGCCGCGGGTACGCCGCAGACGGTCGTAGATCAGGGTGTGCTGGGCGGTCAGCTTGGCCGTCGTGTGGCCGGTGACCCCGGCGGCGATCCGATCGGCCTCCAGCACCGCCACCTCGCGCCCCTGCCGGACCAGCTCCCAGGCCGTGCTGAGGCCGGCGATGCCGGCGCCGATCACGGCGACGTCGACGGTGAGGTCACCGGACGGCGGGGGAGCCGGGGCGCCGGGCGGCGCGGTCTCCAGCCAGTAGGAGCCCTGGGTGCCTGTCTCGGGGTTCATGGCGGCCGAGTGCCCGCAGGGCGGAGTGATACGCAGCGATACGCCCTCATATGTTGGTCTTCATCGCCGTGCGCCCGAGTACCGGTGAGTGAAGTCGAGGTCGGCGGGTGCGTCTCGTCCCTGGCGTGGCACTCGCTGTGCCATGGAGTGGACACGTAGGGCGAGATGGGTTGTCCGGCGCTGGGCCGGGTCCGTCGTGGCCGCGGTGCGGCGGGCGGGGGAGGGGCCGGGCCGGGAGCGGGACCTGGTGGTGCAGGCGGGCAAGGCGGCGCTGGCCGCCTGGCTGGCGTGGGCGGTCGTGGGCTGGTGGCTCGAGGCGCCGATGGCGTTCGTGGCGCCGTGGGTCGCGGTCGTGCTGGTGGAGGCGACCGTGTACCGGTCCGTCGCGCACGGGCTCCAGCAGCTCGCGGCGATCGCGGTGGGCACGGCGGTGGCGACAGCCGGGGCGCTGCTGCTGGGCAGCACGATGGCCGCCATGGCCCTGGTCCTTCCGGCGGTGCTGCTGCTGGGGCAGTGGCAGCGGCTGGGAAGCCAGGGCGTCTACGCCGCCACCGGCGCGCTCTTCGTGCTGACCGGTGGCCAGGTGAGCGTCGTCTCGTCGGCCGCCCGCATCGCGGAGGCGGTCTTCGGCGCGGTGGTCGGGGTGGCGGTCAACGTGCTGATCCGGCCGCCGGTCTACTTGCGCGACGCCCGCTCCGCGCTGGAGGACGCGGCCCGCGAGGCGCAGGAGATCCTGGACGCGGTGGCCGACGCTCTGGCCGACGGCGAGTGGGACGGGCAGGCGGCCGGGAGTCGGCACGAGCGGGCGCTGCGGCTGGGCCGGCTCGTCGACCAGGCACGGTCGGCGATCGGCTGGAGCCGGGAGAGCATGCGCGGCAATCCGCGGGGGCGCCGCACGCGCCTCCTCTCCTCGCGCGGCAAGGCGTACGACGACGCGCTGGTCGTGCTCGACCACGTCGCCGTCCACACGGTGGGAGTGACCCGGACCGTGTGGGAGATCGCGGAGCGCGGGGAAGGGGCCAGGCCGCCCGCCGGCATCATCCAGGCCTACGCGGACTTCCTGCGCCCCACGGCACGCGCGGTCCGGCTGTACGGTCGGACCCGGTTCGCCCCGGGCGGCTCCGACGACCGCGCGGCGGAGCGACTGCGCGAGGCGGTCGAGGAGCTCCACCGCACGCTCGACGAGTTCCGCCGGCAGCTGCCGGGAGCCGTGCCCGACGACCCCGACGCGCTGGTGACGTACGGAACGCTGCTGGCCCAGGCACACCGCCTGGCCGACCAGCTCGTCCGGGACTGACACCCCCGCCCAGCCGTCCCCGAAGAGCGTTCTCCACCGTGTGGTGCCCGCCGTGGTGGCGCGTCTGCTCGCCGGTGAACAGCTGCCGGATGATCTGGAGCGCCTCCTCCAGCGTCTCCGGACCGGCGGCCGTGTGGGCGGTCACGGCGGGATGCGTCGTGCGGACGAGGGTGTGCCCTGCGCCTGTGTGGCCTGCACCTATGTGTCCTGCGCTGCTGTGGCCCGCGCCGGGTCGGCGCCGGGCCGTGTGCGGAAGGTTCGGCGGTAGGTGTCCGGAGGGACGCCGACCGTGCGGTTGAAGTGCCGGCGCAGTGTCGTGGCGGTGCCCATGCCGGTGGCCGTCGCGATGACGTCGACGACGTCGTCGGTGGTCTCCAGCAGCTCCTGCGCTCGGCGGATCCGTTGGGTCAGCAGCCATTGCAGCGGGGTGGTGCCGGTCACCGTCCTGAAGTGGCGACCCAGGGTGCGCGAGCTCATCCCCGCCCGGCGGGCCAGGTCCTCCACGGTGAGGGGCCGGTCGAGGCGTTCGATCGCCCAGGGGAACAGCGAGGCGAGCGGGTGGTCGTCCCGGGCGGGCACCGGGGCGGCGACGAACTGGGCCTGGCCGCCGGCCCGGTGCGGCGGCACGACCAGGCGGCGGGCGACCGCGTTGGCGACGGACGAGCCGTGGTCGAGGCGGACGAGATGCAGGCACAGATCCATCGCGGCGGCCTTGCCCGCGGAGGTGAGCACGCTGCCGTTGTCCACGTAGAGCACGTCCGGGTCGACCTCCAGCCGCGGGTAGCGGGCGGCCAGGACCTCGGTGTGCGCCCAGTGCGTGGTCGCGCGCCTGCCGTCCAGCAGCCCGGCGGCGGCCAGCACGAACGCGCCCGTGCACAGGGAGGCCACGCGCGCACCCGCCTCGTGGGCCGCGCGCACCGCGCCGACGAGTTCGGCGGGCGGCTCCTCGTCGACGTCCGCCCAGCCCGGGACGATCACCGTGTCGGCGCCCCTGAGGCGGCGGAGGCGGTCGAGCCCCTGGTCGGGCTCCAGCCGGAACCGGCCGACCCGCACGGCGTCCGACCCGCAGACCTCGACCTCGTACCAGGGGACGGTCACGCCGACCGGAGCGGCGCCGAACACCTCGTACGCCATGGACAGTTCGAAGTGCAGCATCCCCTCGGTGACGGCCAGCGCGACGGTGCCCATGTCCGAAAGTGTACGGGGCATGTCGTTCCGGACACTCACACGGAGACGCCCGCCCTCGCCAGGATGTTCTCAACGGATCACGCGGATCACACGGATCACGGATCCTTCAAAGGCGGGGGAGAAACCATGGCATCGGGATCGGGATCGGGATCGGGATCGGGATCGGGAACGGGCTCGGGCTCGGGAACGGCGTCGGGGTCTGGGCGGACGGTGACGGTGTACGGCGCGTACGGCCACACCGGACGCTTCGTGGTGGCACAGCTGCGGGACCGCGGATTCGTCCCGGTCCTCTCCGGCCGCGACGCCGAGAAGCTGCGAGCGGCGGCGGCATCCGCGCCCGTATCGGCATCCGTATCGGCGTCCGCCTCCGCACCCCGACTCGAGGTCCGGCCGGCGTCGGTCGACGATCCGGCCTCGCTCGACCGTGCCCTGGCCGGCGCGGACGCCGTGATCAACTGCGCGGGGCCCTTCGCCACGACCGCCGCTCCGCTGATCGAGGCGGCACTGCGAGCCGGGATCCCGTACGTCGATGTGGCGGCCGAGATCGAGGCCAACCTCGACACGTTCGCGCACTTCGCGGACCGTGCCCGCGCGGCGGGAGCCGTGATCGTCCCCGCGATGGCCTTCTACGGCGGTCTCGGCGATCTGCTGGCCACCGCCGCGATGGGCGACTGGACGGCGGCCGACGAGGCGACCGTCGCGTACGGACTGAGTGGTTGGCACCCGACCCCCGGGACGCGCACCGCCGGTACGGTCTCCCGGGAGCGGCGCGGCGGCCGGCGCGTCCGTCACACCGGCGGGCGGCTGGAGTACCACGACGACCGTCCGACGCTCCTGAAGTGGGCCTTCCCCGAGCCGATGGGCACCAGGGAGGTCGTCGGGGAGTTCACGATGGCCGACGTGGTCACCCTCCCCAGCCACCTCGCCGTCCCCGTCGTACGCACCCACATGACGACCGAGGCGGCCACGGACCTCGCGGCCCCGGACACACCGGCGCCGACGGCGGCCGACGGGGCCGGTCGGTCCGACCAGACCTTCGTCGTCGACGTCGTCGTACGCTCCGGCGACACGGAACGGCGCGCCGTGGCGAGCGGCCGGGACATCTACGCCGTCAGCGCGCCGCTCGCGGTGGAGGCGGTCCACCGCATCCTCACCGGCCGGACCCGCACGGTGGGTGTCGCCTCGGCAGGCGAGATCTTCGACGCGCCGGACTTCCTCCGCGCCCTGTCCCCGCACATCTCCCTCGAACCGCTCCAGGAGCGGACGGTGTCCTGACGGACGGCGTCCTGCCCGAGGGTGTCCTGACCGCGGGGTGCATGCCGTGGGTGCAGGCTACGGGTGCCGACCGTGGGCCCCGGCCGCCTCCGCCGGGGTCAGGACCCGAGGCGGCGGCGGTCCTCCTCGTCCCACTTCTGGGTGTCGCGCGGCTGGACGTACGGCTCGTCGTCGGCCGGGTGGCCACCGGCGACGGCTCGCTGGCGGACCATTTCCGCGTCGAACTCCAGGCCGAGCAGGATGGCCAGGTTGGTGATCCACAACCACACCAGGAAGATGATCACGCCGGCTAGCGTGCCGTAGGTCTTGTTGTACGAGCCGAAGTTGGCCACGTACAGCGCGAACCCGGCGGACGCGACCATCCAGATCAGCAGGGCCAGGAAGCTGCCCGGCGTGACCCAGCGGAAGCCGCGCACGCGTGCGTTCGGAGTGGCCCAGTACAGGACCGCGATCATCACCGTGACCAGGACCATCAGCACCGGCCACTTGGCGATCGACCACACGGTGAGCGCCGTGTCGCCGACCCCGAGGGTGGTGCCGACCTGTCGGGCCAGGCTGCCGGTGAACACCACGATCAGCGCGCTGATCACCGCCATGACCATCAGTACGACGGTCACGCCGACCCGCACCGGCAGCACCTTCCACACCGGACGGCCCTCGGGGATGTCGTAGACCGCGTTGGCGCTGCGGATGAACGCGGCGACGTAGCCGGACGCCGACCACACCGCCAGCACCAGACCGACGATCGCCATGACCGAGCCGACCCCGCCCTTGCCCTGCATCTGCTGCACCGCGCTGCGCAGGACGTCCTGAGCCGCGCCCGGCGCGAGTTTCTGGATGTTGTCCAGGACCGCCTGCGTGGCCGACTGCCCGACGATCCCCAGCAGCGACACCAGCGCCAGCAGCGCGGGGAACAGCGCCAGGATCGAGTAGTAGGTCAGGGCCGCCGCACGGTCGGCCAGCTCGTCCTTCTTGAACTCCTTCAGGGTGCCTTTCAGGACCGCTCCCCAGGAGCGTTTGGGCAGGTCCGTGGGCTTGTCAGGGGCCTGCCGCTCCACCTGCTCGTCCGGACCGGCGGCGACCGGATCCTGCCCGGTCCCGCCCTCACGGTCCGCCGTCTGCTCGCCGTGCCGCTTGTGCGGCTTCAGTGTCCGTGCCATGCCGTACGGGTATCCGGCTTGACACCACCCATGCGCACATATGGAACATATCGGACTTTGTGACGGCGGCGGTCGCGGCGGTCACGGAACAGGGCGATGGCCGGACGGCGACGACCGAGGCGGAGGCGGGACCAACAGGCATATCCTCCGGACCCCGGACCCTACGCCTGACCCCGAACTTCCTGCGCCAACACGGAGGCGCCGGGACGAGGTTGTCTCCTCGGCCCGGCGCCGCCGTGTGTCCGCGTCGGTCAGCCGCCCACGTACCAGCTGAATCCGCCGTTGTTGGCGGCGACGGCCAGCAGCACGATCCACAGCACCACGTCGACGATGCCGAGGATGATGCCGGCCTTCGCCATTCCGATGCCGTTCCTGACCGCCGCCTGGCGGCGGGCGACGGCACCGAAGACGATGGCCAGCGGCCCCAGGACGATGTTCAGGATGAACAGTCCGACGATGCCGCAGCAGAGGCTCGCGATCGCCAGGCCGTTGGTGCGTGATCCCGAGGATGCGGTGGAAGAGCTGCCGTAACTCGTCATCGAATACTCCCGGTTGTCGGTTGCACGGACCGAACGGGCCTCGCGCTCCTCACTTTCGACTTGCTCCTCCGGGTGCCCTTCCGCCGCGTTCCCATGCCGACGGACCGTCAGTCGCGTTGCGGATCATGCAACTTCGGGGGCAGGTCCGACACGTTCGTGCGGTCGGCGTACGGGACCGGGACGGGTACAGGCACAGGGGCCGGGGCACCGTCCCGGGAGACAGGGACGTGAGCGGCGAGGGCCTGGGGGTGCGGGCCGGGGAAGGGCCACGGCGGCGGGACCGGGGCCGGTGCCGGCGTGGGGACGGTGCGGGTCGGCGTGTGCCGACGCGCCAGCCAGAGGACGGCCGCCGTGTACAGGGCGATGCCGACCAGGTCGAGGGCCACGAGCTGCCAGGGAGCGTCCGCGGCGGTGTCGTCGCTCTTGAGGCCGTCGACGACGGCGGCCGAGACGCCGAAGGCCAGCAGGTTGTTCACGGCGTGCAGGCCGATGGCCGCCTCCAGCCCGCCGGTGCGTACGGTGAGCCAGCCCGCCACCACTCCGTACAGAGCCAGGTCGGCGAAGCCCCACGGGGTGCCCCAGCCGTGGGCGGCGGCGAACAGGACGGCCTGGGGCACGAGCGCCCACCAGGGAGAGCGCAGGAAGGCGCCGACCGCCTGCGTGAGCCAGCCGCGGAAGACGTACTCCTCGGCGGCCGCCTGCAGCGGTACCAGGACCACCAGCATGGCGAGGGCCGGGCCGAAGACCTCCCAGCCCGCCCACCGCGACGGCTGGGCATCGTCCGCGGGCAGCAGGAGCATGGCGCCGGTGGTCACGGCGAGGGCCGGGAGGGCCGCCAGCACGCACCGCCCCAGCCAGCGCCACCGCAGTCCGCCCGTCACGGCCGAGACCGTGCCCGCCGGGCGACGGCCGATCCAGCGCACCGCGAGCAGGACGACAGGTATGGCGGAGGCGATCGCCAGCAGGTCGAGGGCGGTGCCGGAGACGGGGCCGAACTCGACGGTCCCGTCGGCGGCTTCGGGGTAACCCTCGGCCGCGCCCAGGACGGAACCGAGGGCGTAGATCAGCCCGGCCACCAGCACGCACGCCACGGCCGTGAACCCGGTGCCGAGCACGGGCCGCCACCATCGGTGACGTGCCGAGACGCGGGCCATGCGGTGATAGGGGAGCGGTTCGGGGAGGGGCGCGGGCACCGGGGCGGCGAGCGGATGCGTCATGGCGACAAGCCTCCCCGCGGGCCCGATTCCCCACATCGGCCGCGGGCACGAACGACGCCTCTGTCGGAGGATGGAGAGCGACCTCCTCCCCGGGGCCGGTACCGCGCCGCCGCACCCCGCCCTACGCTCGTGCCGAGATGGAGACGATACGCAACTGCCTGCTCCCCGCACTGCTGGCGACCGGACAGATCGCCTGGCTGTGGCCCGGAGCCGGTCTGGCCGGCGAGGAGGTGCCCGGGGCGGCGGCACTCGTCGCCGTGCTCGGCGCGCTGGTCGTGGAGACGGCCGCGCTGGGCCGTCGACGACAGGCCCCGGTCCGGGCCCTGGCCTGGTCCCTCGGCGCTCTCCTGGTGGGCCAAATGGCCTGGCAGGACGGCTACTTCGGGGCGGGCGCGCCGGTCGCGCTGTATTCGGTCGCGGTCCGGTGCCCCGTGCCCGTGACCGTACGCGCGGTCGCCGCGGCCGTGGGCGTCGAGTGGCTCCTGTCCCTCGTCCATGTCGGGCTCCGGCCCGCGCTCGCCTCCGAGTGGGTGCTCGGCGCGCTCCTGTACGTCGTCTGCGCGGGGCTCGGTGAGGCCCGCCGGCAGTGGCTCAAGGGACGGTCGCTCGCGACCCGCCTGCTGGCGGGCGCGGAGGAGACCCGGCGGCGGGCGGGCGACACCGAACGGCGGCGTCTGGCCCGTGAACTGCACGACGTGAGTGCCCATCACCTGACCTCGGTCGTCATCACGGCCGACGCCGCGCGAAGACTCGGCGACAGCAGGCCCGAGTTGACGGCCGAGGCGTTGTCGTTCGCCGAGCGCACCGGCACCGAGACCCTGACGGCGCTGCAACGGCTCGTCGGTCTGCTCCGCGAAGCCGACCGTCCGGCTCCCCCTCCGATGACCGCGCGCATCGAGGAACTCATCGCCGGATTCGGCCGGTTGGGGCGACCGATCGACGCCGTGCTCCCCGACGACCTGGCCGGACCGGCGGCCGAGGCGGTGCACGGGATCGTCCGCGAGGCACTGACGAACGCCCTGCGGCACGCACCGGGCTCCGCCGCGCACGTCAGCGTCCTGCGCGGGGAGGGCGTCCTGGAGCTGAGCGTCGACAATGCTCCCCCGCGCGGTTCGGCACCGGACGGCGTCGACGCCGTCGACGGTCTGGGGTCGGGACGCGGTGTCACGGGGATGAAGGAGCGGGCCGCGGCCGTCGGCGGGGAACTGACGGCCGGCCCCGCACCCGGCGGTGGCTGGCGGGTCCGGGCCACCCTGCCCGACGTCACGGGGCCGTGGGGTCCGCCCGAGGGCGCGGGCCGGCGCGACGTGCTGCGGGAACAGCGCCTGGCCGATCCCGCGCTGGTGTGCACGGCGACGCTCCTTCCCCTGGTGTTCGCCCTGGTCACGGCGGAGGAGTGGACAGGCGCGAGCCTGCGCGCCGCGGTGCCCGGCCTGCTCGTCGTGGCCGTGCTGCTGACCGTTCACGCGGTGCCGCTGCTGTGGCGGCGGCGTGCCCCGTGGCGGGCGCTCCTCGGCGTGCTGGCCACGTCGTGGCTGTGGCCGGCGGCGGTCGCCGGGGCCGGGCTGCCGTCGCGGGTGTTCGTGTTCTTCGCCGGCGGAGCGCTCGCGGAGCTGCTGGCGGTGTACGCGGTGGCGGTGTACGGCCGGGGAGCCGTTCCTGCCTGGCCCGCGTGGGGCGCGGCGGCGATCTCGCTCTCCGGGGCCCTTGTCGCGACGGCGGGCGCGGACGGCGCGTTGTCGGGCGAGGAGTCGATGTGGCCCACCGCCGTGGTGATGTTCGTGCCGTTGGCCATGGTGCTGGGCGCGGTGTTCGCCGGCCTGTGGGGTGCCGGGATCGCCGTGCGGCGCCGACGGCTGCGGATCCTGGCCCTGGACGACTTCGCGCTGGCCGGCGCGCTGTGGCACGCGGAACGGGCCGCGGACGCCGAACGGCACCGGCTGGCGGCGAAGTTGCGCGACGCCGTCCTGCACCTCACGGCGGCACTGGTCGAACAGGCCCGGCAGGGGCGGCTGGAGGCGGTGGCCGCCGAGGCCCGGTCGGCACTCGCCGCCATGCGCGAACTCCTGCACAGCCTGGGCGAGTCGGAGGATCCAGGGCAGGAGCTGGCCCCGGCGCCCACCGCCGCGGACCTGGACACGCTCTGCCGGACCGTGCGCGCGACCGGACGGGACGTGACCCTGCGGGGCCTGCCGGAGGCCGCCCGGGACCTGCCCCCCGCCGTGGCCCTGTCGGCGTACCGGATCGTCGAGGCGGCGCTCGGCGCGGGCGATCGAGGACCGGCCCGGGTCACGCTGAGGCGACGGCGGGACACCCTGCGCGTGACGGTGTCGGGCGTGCCGCTGGCCGTCACCGGCCCCGTGGCCGAACGCCTGAAGGTGCGGGCGGGAACGGGCGCCGGACGCATCACTCTCGAACAGGCCGGTGTCGTCAGGGTGTTGCTATCCACCCGACCCGGCCCGGTGCCCGTGCAGGAGGTGTCCCCGTCGTCGTCGCCCGCGTGACGGTCGTCGACGACGGGCGGTGATCCGCCCCTCGTTGTCCCCCGCCCGATTCAGCCGCGCCCGATCCGGCCGCGCCCGCGCCCGACCGTGACGCCGTCGACAGGGCCGCACCCAGGCCTAGCCGATCAGCCCCCGGATCGCCGCCACGAAGTTGAACACCGCCGGCAGGACGAAGACGCCACCCACCCCGATCCACACACACCCGGCGGTTCGGTGACCACGGGTCGGCGCCGGCGGTGGGACCAGCCGGTCGGCGGTTCTCATCGTCTCGTCGGGGGCGATCAGACTGCGCCCGGTGCTGCGCTGTCTGCGACCCACCCAGATGAAGAAGACAGCGGCCGCGGCCGTGAAGGCCGCGAGTTGGAGATGCTCACCCGGCGAGTCAGCACCAGCCAGCGTCACGGCCACCTGCGACACGACATCCCCCCACGGATCTGCGGTGTGTGGATCACCTCACGACACCCCGTCCCTGTCAAGCGGGTCGGGCTGTGCGCGGGTTGTACGCGCAAGGCAGTTCACGGACTCCGGGCACCGCTGCCCGCTCCGCTCCCCCGCTCGGTCCGGCGGCACACCCCGATCGCCACTCGGCGCCGGCATGAAGTGCCCCCTGCTCGGAAGAGTGCGACTGCTGCGAAAAGTGCGGCCTTGCCCGGACGTACGCGGTTTGCGGTCGGCAAGTCCTTGCCATGGCGAGGACTTGCCGTCGTCCGGCCTTCACGGCGGCGTGAACCGGCCGATAGACCCATGGCATGTCCTCCCCCTCTCACTCTTCCGCCTTTCGGCGCAGACGCAGGCGGCTCGTCTGCGCGGCCACCGCGGTGCCGCTGCTGGCGTCGGGGCTCGCGGTTCTGCAAGCGCCCGCACAAGCCGCTCCGAGCAAGCCCACGGTCCCCGCCAGGTCCTCGGCGACCCACAAGGTCACCCTGGTCACCGGCGACATCGTCACCGTCACCACGATGGCCGACGGCAAGCAGACCGCCGACGTCGACCGTCCGGACAACGCCGTCGGGGGCGTGAAGATCCAGGAGATCAAGGGCGACCTGTTCGTCATCCCGGACGAGGCGGCTCCGCTGCTGGGCACCGACAAGCTGGACCGCCGGCTGTTCAACGTCACCGACCTGATCGAGATGGGCTACGACGACGCGAAGTCGGCCGCGGTACCGCTGATCGCGGCATACACCCGGCCGAAGTCCCGCTCCGCCGCCGAGCCCGAGCCGACGGCCCCCAGGGGCAGCAGGCTGACCCGCAAGCTCAAGGGCATCCGCGGTGCCGCGCTGAGCACCGAGAAGCGGCAGGCCCGCACCTTCTGGACCACCGTCGCGCCGCAGGGCAGCGCGACGCTGGGCGCGGGTGTGTCGAAGCTGTGGCTCGACGGTCGGGTGAAGGCCGCCCTGAAGGAGAGTGTGCCGCTGATCGGCGCGCCCGAGGCCTGGGCGGCCGGCTACACCGGCAAGGGCGTCAAGGTCGCGGTGCTCGACACCGGCATCGACGTCGACCACCCCGACTTCGCCGGGCTGATCGACGGCACGACCAGCTTCGTGCCGGGTGAGGGCGTCACCGACGTCAACGGCCACGGCACGCATGTCGCGGGCACGATCGTCGGTTCCGGCGCCGCATCAGGCGGCGACAACAAGGGCGTCGCCCCCGGCGCCGACCTGTTCGTCGGCAAGGTGCTCGGCGGCGCGGAGGGCTACGGCCAGGACTCCTGGGTCATGGCCGGCATGCAGTGGGCCGCCGAGTCCGGCGCGGACGTAGTCAACATGAGTCTCGGCGACTCCTACCCGACGGACGGCAGCGACCCGATGTCGCAGACGGTCGACGCGCTGTCCGCGCAGTACGGCACGCTGTTCGTCATCGCCGCGGGCAACGCGGGCCCGGAGAGCATCTCCGCCCCGGGCGCGGCCGCCTCGGCGCTGACCGTGGCCGCCACGGACAAGCAGGACCGGCTGGCGTCCTTCTCCAGCACCGGCCCGCTGGCCTACTCCGGCGGCATGAAGCCGGACATCGCGGCGCCCGGCGTGGACATCACCGCGGCCCGCTCGCAGGACATGACCGACGGCGGTGAGGGCCTGTACCGCACCATCAGCGGCACCTCCATGGCCACCCCGCACGTGGTCGGCGCGGCGGCGATCCTGGCCCAGCGGCACCCGGACTGGACCGGCGCGCAGCTCAAGGAACACTTGATGAGCACCGCGAAGGGCCTGGACGACGGGTACTCGCCGTACGAGGTCGGCACCGGCCGCCTCGACGTGGCCGCCGCCGTGCGCACCACGGTCCGCGCCACCGGCTCGCTCTTCTTCGGCAACTACACCTGGCCGCACGAGCCGAGCGACGTCGCCGTCACGAAGGACCTGACCTTCACCAACACCGGTTCCGCCGACGTCACGCTGGACCTGGCGCTGACCGACGGCGGCGGCCCGTTCGCGCTGGGAGCCGGCACGGTCACCGTCCCGGCGGGCGGCACCGCCGCCGTCCCGGTGACCGGTGACCCGCGAACCGCCTCGGCAGGGCGGCACGTCGGCTACGTGACAGCCACCGACACGGTCACCGGGAAGCCGGTGACCCGCACGTCCGTGGCACTCCTCAAGGAGGAGGAGCGCTACGACCTGAACATCGAGCTGGTCGGCCGGGACGGCAAGCCCGCCGCGGGCTGGGTCGGCATCAACCTGGCCGGTGACGTCTGGCCGTGGAACGTCTACGTCGACGGCTCGACCACCCTGCGCATGGCACCCGGCCTGTACACCGTCGCGGGGTACCTCGACGTGACCGGCGAGAAGGCGGACCGCTCGGGTCTGGCCGTGCTGGTCGACCCGGAGACCGTGATCGAGGACGGCTCCGCGGACGTGGTGCTGGACGCGAGCAAGGCACGCCTGCTGCAGACCGAGGCGCCGCAGCGCACCGAGGACCGCCAGCGCAAGGTCGACTTCAACGTCCACTACAAGGGCCTCGACCCGTACCTGGACTACCGCAGCGCCTACGTGCTGCCGCCGACGTACGACGACGTCTACGTCGCGCCCACGCAGCCGATGAAGCAGGGCGAGTTCATCCTCACCACCCGCTGGCGCAAGGGCGAACCGCAGCTCGGCCTGAGCGCGTTGGGCGGTCGCCTCCACTTCGACGCGGTGGTGCAGGCTGGCAGCACCCTGGGCACCGCCACGGACAGGCTGGACGCCGTCTACGCGGGCGACGGCTCGGCGGCCGCCTACGAGAAGGTCAGGGCCAGGGGCAGGGCCGTCGTCGTCGAGCGCAGCGACGAGGTCTCGCCGCAGGAGCGCGCCGAGGCCGCGGTGGCGGCCGGGGCGAAGGCGCTGATCGTGGTCAACGACGGTGTCGGTGCCCTGGTGGAGTACGTCGGCGAATCGAGCATCCCGGTCGCCACCGTGCACCGCGACGCGGGCAAGGCCCTTGTCGCGATGGCCAGGGCCGGCCGCTTCAAGCTGACCGCGAAGCAGACCGAGTACACGCCGTACGTGTACGACCTGACCCGGGACTACCCCGGCCAGGTGCCCGACCGGGCCCTCGTCTACAGGCCGACCCAGCGTGACCTCGCCCGGATCGACGCCCGTTACTACTCGGCCGCGGGCGGCAGGTCGGCGGAAGGCTACCGGTCCGACTTCACCCTCAGCCCGTCGTTCAACCTCCCCGAACTCGAGCGGCACCCGGGCACCCGCACCGAATGGGTGACCCCGGGCCAGGTCTGGCGGGAGTTCCACGCGCAGGGCACCGACGGCGCCCTGCCGTGGACGATGGTGTCGGGCGACAACACGTACGCCAGGGGCAGCAGCACCCGTCTGGACTGGTTCGCTCCGGCGACCAGGCCCGGCCAGAGCGAGTCGTTCGGCGTCTACAACTCCCGCTGGCAGAACTACATGACCTGGAACGTGCAGGCGTGGGCGTCCGCCAGCGACACCATGCGGCTGGGTGGCTACCTGCCGTGGGGCGAGACGCCGTCCCACCTGCAGATCTTCCAGGGCGACACGCTGATCCACGACAACCCGGTCAGCGGGGACATGCAGTGGCAGGAGGTGCCGGCGGGCAACCTGCCCTACCGCGCCGTCCTCGACGTGGAGCGGCCCGGTGACGTCTTCCGGCTGTCGACACGCACCCACACCGAGTGGACGTTCCTGTCCGGCACCGTCGACTCGGACGACTTCGTGCCGTTCTCCGTGCTGAACCTGGACTACAGGCTGGAGTCGGACCTGCACGGCGACGTCAAGGCCGACGCGACCCGGCGGATCGCGCTCAAGCCGGTGTCGATGGACCTCGGCACCGTGCCGGGCAAGGTCACCACGGTGAAGCTGGACGTCTCGTACGACGACGGCGCCACCTGGCAGAAGGTGGCCCTGACCAAGGGCGCCGGCGGCTACTGGGAGGGCTCGTTCAGGACGGCGAAGAAGCCCGGCGGATTCCTCTCGGTCCGCGCGAGCGCCGGGACGGACCGCGGCTTCAGCGTCAGGAACGACATCATCCGGGCGTACGGCCTGCGATGAACCGACGATGAACCGGCGATGAGCCGCACGGCCGGGCCCCGGGGAGGCGACTTTCCGGGGCCCTTCCCCTCACACCCGCTCCCAGCAGGGACTATTCAAGGTCTGCCGCTGTGGCGCATACTCTCCCCGCTGCGGCAAGCGGAAGAGGGTCGGTCGCCGATGCTGGATGTTCTGGGCCTCGAACCCGCTGACGAGCGCGTCTACCGGGCGCTGCTCGGAAGGCCGAACACCACCGCGGCTCCGCTGTCGGATCTGCTCGTCGTACCGCGGGCCCACGTCGACAAGGCCTTGTCCCGCCTGGTCGAGTGGGGTCTGGTGATCCGGTCGGCGGACGAGCGGTTCACCACCGCGCCGCCGGCCATGGCGCTCGGCGCGCTCATCAGCCAGCGCCGGGACGGACTGCGCAGGGCCGAACAGGCACTGGTGACCTTCGCCGAGGAACACCGGGCGGCGATGACCGGGAGCAGCATCGACGACCTGATCGAGGTCGTCACGGGC
The DNA here is from genome assembly GCF_035983595.1 of Streptomyces sp. NBC_01334. Taxonomy (NCBI): domain Bacteria; kingdom Bacillati; phylum Actinomycetota; class Actinomycetes; order Kitasatosporales; family Streptomycetaceae; genus Streptomyces; species Streptomyces sp. NBC_01334. Next base: position 5,250,037 of record NZ_CP130718.1, read on the forward strand.
GTCGACGCCATCCGCCATCGCTTCCTCCAGGTACAGCAGGCGGCCCGCACGCAGGTCCGCAGCTTCATCACCGCACCGTTCCTCGCCGTCCCGCCCGACGAGAACACGGCCGAACCCATGGCCATCGGCCGCGGCGTGCACTTCCGGGCGGTGCTGGACCGGGCCGTGCTGGCGGAGCCGGGCATCGTCGCCGACGCGATCGACTCACTGCGCAACGGCGTGCAGCTGCGCGTCGCCGACCAGCTGCCCATGAAACTCGTGCTGGCCGACGCCGACCTGGGCCTGGTCCCGCTCGCGGTCACACCGGCCGGAGAGCCCGGCGCCGTACTGCTGCACCGCAGCGGCCTGCTGGACGCCCTGGACGCGCTGTTCGAGACGGTATGGCGCACCGCCCACCCCCTCGAACTGTCGGGCCCCGGCGGAGAAGCCGAAACCACCGTCGAACTCGGCACGGAAGGCCCGACCGACCTCGACCGGAAGATCCTTGCGCTCCTGCTGGCCGGCCTGACCGACCAGACGACCGCAACCCAGCTGGGCCTGTCACCCCGGACGCTCCACCGCCGCCTGCGCCACCTCATGGACATGGCCGGAGTCCGCACCCGCATGCAACTCGGCGCACACGCCACCCGACACGGCTGGACAGAACCACCGGCACCGAGCCGGATGGGTCGCACCGCGCACCCGCCGACCTAGGACAGGTTGTCGAGCGGCCGCAGGAAGCGTCGCTCGTACCGCCTGATGCAGCGGGTGTCACGAGCCAGTCGGAATGCTTCCTGGCATTCCGGGTCGGACATGCTGTCCGTGCGGTACTGCTCGTACGCGGCCAGGCTGGGAAAGGAGAAGAGGGCGTAGGCGATGTCGCTGTCGCCCTCACTCGGCAGGAAGTAGCCGTGGTGCGTCCCGCCGAAACGGTTGACGAGCCGGACCCAACGGCGACCGTACTCCTCGAAATCCTCGAGCTTGTCGGCGTCGATTTCATACTTCAGATGAATGGTGATCACGCCTGCATGATGCCGTGTGCCGGTTCTGGCTCGATGACAGCCTGTGCCGCGCAGGCATCCAAGCGAAGGCATCTGCTGTTCGGGTGGTCGGCGAAGATCCACCGATGAGTTCCGCCGACCGGGCCGGTCTACCGGGACGTACGCCACCGAGACGCCGACTGGAGACCCGCCATGACGAATCCCGCACACCCCGGCCGCATGCTGTTCGTGAACATCCCCGTAGCGGACCTCGAACGCAGCAAGGCGTTCTTCACCGATCTCGGGTTCGGTTTCAACCCGAACTTCACCGACGAGACCGCGGCCTGCATGCTGGTCGGCGAGCACGCCTTCGTCATGCTGCTCAGCCGTGAGAAGTTCGCGCAGTTCGCGAAACTGCCGATGGCCGATCCCACCACGCACACGCTGGCGCTGTACTGCTTCAGCGTGTCATCGCGTGATGAGGTCGATGCGGTCAGCGCCGCCGCCCTCGCGGCGGGCGGCTCCGAGGCGGACGGCGCCGAGGACCACGGCTTCATGTACTCACGCAGCTTCTTCGACCTCGACGGCCACGGCTGGCAGGTCATGTGGATGGACCCGGCGGCGGCGGAGCAGGGCCCCGAGGCGTTCGCGGCCTCCGCGCAGGACGCCGACGCCCCGGCCTGACCGCCCGCCGCGCAAGGTACGTGGTGGGGTGGTTGTGCTGTGGGCGGGCGCGTACACCTGCGTTCATGGGCAACTGACTGCCGAGACGGATCCGCGTCCGCGCCTGCCGCGGGACCTGTCACGAAGTGGGCCGTCAGTCGACTTCGTGCCGTCCTCTCACGTGTCCGCGTTGTCGGTGGTCGGCAGGAGTGCGGCCAATTCGGCGTCGTCCGGGCGGTGGACCGCCTCGGCCGCCTTGCGCAGAACGGCGCGGTCGACCGTGTCCGAGTCGGCGATCAGACGAATCACCACGCCGTCGTCGGGCACCGCGTATTCGTGGCTGTCACCTGCCGTGCGGTACCAGGCGTCGCCGTCGTGCTCACAGGTGACCTGCTTGTCCGACACCTCACCCAGCGGCTGCTCGGGGCAGCTCTCCGCTGTCATCGTGCCGCTGCCCACGAAGAGGCCGAACTTGGTGGCACCCTCCTCGGACCGATATGCGGCGACGAACTCGTCGTCGTACGCGCCGACCGACGCCTGGAACACGGTGTAGCCGGAGACCTCGGTGACATAGACGAGTTCCGGCGCGACACCCCAGTCGCGCGCGGCGGCGTCGAGGTCGGCGCTGTCGGCGGCCGTCCCGCCGTTCTTGCCCGCGTCGCACCCTGTTGTGAGGAGAACCGGCAGCAGGAGAAGGGGAAGCAGCGCACGCGCGGGTCGCATCATGCGCACATCTTTCGCATGGACATGCCACAGGCACAACCGGTTTCCGGATTGCCCCAGCCACGTTCCGTGCCCATCGACTGCACCATTTCCGGTGTGACGGGCATGTCCAGGCCGGCGGAGTCCCTCTGGGTGGGTCAACTTGTGAGCGATCTCGAAACCGTCGTGGCAGCGATGTCTCCGTGGGTCCAAACCCCACACCCGCCACAGGTGAACGGCTCCTGACCGGGCGAAACAGTCAGCGGCCGTCGTGCTGTGCGACGCCCGGTCCCCACCGTGGTTCCCCGAAGCTCCCCGTACGATCGGGCACGAGTGGGGCACGGACACCCTCTGGTCCGAAGCTCCCGAAGCTCCGGAGGGAACGGTCAGCGTCAGTGCCCACGCGCGACGGACGGCCAGTGTGGCGACACCCACCCGATTCGCGGGAGGTGGAATCGGATGAGTATGCGAATGGGGGGCGGCTGTGGGGTTGCTGATCTCAACCGTGCTTCTTGCCCTTCTTCAATGGGGCCTGAGGCTGATGCAGCTCGGGGGTGCGGCCCTCTGCCTGTTGGGCGTGGCTCTGTTCCTCCGGCGCTTCCGTGTTGCGCGTAGGCGTGAGGCATCTGGCGGCCTGCGGCAAGCGATGCCGTGGGCAACCCATGTACTCGGCGGCATCGGCATCTTCATGCTGGTGGCTGCCTCTGGGGCGCTCACTGTGGGGGAACGGCTGGGCGTGTTCGGAACCTGAGCGGCGTAGACCCGCAGCGCAAGGTCGACTTCGCGGACCGTCGGGCCGGCTTCCGTGAGGGGGACGGGGAGCCCTGCATCCCGGACTTCGCGGACGACGCGTATCCCTCGAGGACGGGCGCTCCGGACGATCAACGTCCTGGCACGAATCCGGCACACGGTGAGTGATCGCCGAGCGCAGCAAAAAGGCCCGGGTCGATGACCTGGGCCTTCTTCGTGGAGCGGGTGACGAGAATCGAACTCGCGCTCTCAGCTTGGGAAGCTGATGTTCTACCATTAAACTACACCCGCGTAAGACGCCGGTTTGACCGGTGTCGGAACGCTCCGTCACTCTACCTCATGCCAGGCCCCGGGCGATGAAGCCGTGGGGCCTGAGGGCGTTTCAGGGGATGGATCCGGGTGCGAGGGGCCGGAGTTGGGGCGTACGGTGGGGTGCTGGAAGTGGGGTCGGGCGGGGTCGGAGTGCCGCCTGGAGGGTCGTCCCGTTCGTCCCGTAATGTGGCTTTCATGGTCCGGCGGGCAGCAGCCGGACAGGGCTCTTGGGGAAGGGACTCTAGGACTTGATGGAGCGCACCGTCGTCCGTTGTGCCGATGGGCACGTGTTCAGCACCGCTTCGTTCCCGATGCAGCAGGCCGAGCGGCTCGGTCCCGGGCGGCTCGTCCGGTGCCCCCGATGCACCCGGTTGCGGAGTGCTGTACCGGTAATTCTCGAGAAGCGGTAGCGGCAACAGGAGCCGGAGGCGCTGGAGGCGCCGCCGGTCTGGCGCGCGGAGTCGTCCGATGGTGGTCGCTCCGCGCGCTTTGCGTATCCTCGGGACGTGCTTCTCTCAGACAAGGACATCCGGGCCGAGATCGACGCCGGGCGAGTACGGATCGATCCCTACGACGAATTTATGGTGCAGCCGTCGAGCATCGATGTACGGCTGGACCGGCTGTTCCGGGTGTTCGAGAACCACCGGTACCCGCACATCGACCCCTCCGTCGAGCAGGCCGACCTGACCCGGCTCGTGGAGCCCGAGGGCGATGAGCCCTTCATCCTCCACCCGGGTGAGTTCGTGCTCGCGAGTACCTACGAGGTCATCACGCTTCCCGACGATCTCGCCTCGCGACTCGAGGGCAAGTCCTCCCTCGGGCGGCTCGGGCTGGTCACCCACTCCACCGCCGGGTTCATCGACCCCGGGTTCTCCGGGCATGTGACGCTCGAGCTGTCCAACCTCGCCACCCTGCCGATCAAGCTCTGGCCCGGCATGAAGATCGGCCAGCTGTGCATGTTCCGGCTCACCTCGCCGGCCGAGTCCCCGTACGGCAGCGAGCGGTACGGGTCCAGGTACCAGGGCCAGCGCGGGCCGACGGCCTCCCGGTCCTTCCTCAACTTCCACCGGACCCAGGTGTGAGCGGCGACGGCCTGGGCGGCGCGGGCGTGGCGCGGGAGAACCTGACCTACGAGCAGTTCGGCACCGCCGTCCGTGAGCTCGCGCAGACCATCGCCGACGACGGCTACGTACCCGACGTCGTGCTGAGCATCGCCCGCGGCGGAGTGTTCGTCGCCGGCGGGCTCGCCTACGCCCTCGACTGCAAGAACATCCACCTGGTGAACGTGGAGTTCTACACCGGGGTGGGGACCACGCTCGAGATGCCCGTCATGCTCGCGCCCGTCCCCAACGTCATCGACTTCTCGGACAAGAAGGTCCTGATCACCGACGATGTCGCCGACACGGGCAAGACGCTCAAGCTGGTCCGCGACTTCTGCCTGGACGCCGTCGCCGAGGTGCGCAGCGCCGTCGTCTACGAGAAGCCGCAGTCGCTCGTGAAGTGCGAGTACGTGTGGAAGCGGACCGACGACTGGATCAACTTCCCGTGGAGCGTCCTGCCGGTGGTGCGTAAGGCGGGCGAGGCCGTCACGCCCTCCAGGGAAGCCCTCTAGCGCCCCGCGCGGCATGGCCCTCCGGCCCTCCCGGAGTGGGCCGTCCGGGGCATGAGCGAGGCGGGCCGGCCGTTTCTGGTGGCGGCCGGCCCGATCCGGCTCATGTTCTCTTCTGTTTCTCCGCGTTACCGTTCGTCACTTCGCGTTAGTTCGCGCTATTTTGCGTTGCTTTGCGTCTCTGTACGTCACTTCGCGCGAAGTACTTTGACGCCGTCCCGCTCGAAGTCGTAGACGTAGTCGTTGAGCCGGAGGCCGTCGACCGCGCCGGTCCACATGAAGTCGCGTCCCTTGCCCACGGCGACCGTGTAGACCGTCGGCTTGGCGTTGACGTTGGTGAACGAGGCCTTCAGCTGGGCGAAGGTGCACTGGGCGGCCCGCGTGCAGGTCGTCTCGTTGCCCGTGAGGTACCAGTAGCCGGTGCGTGTGGCGTCGAGGAAGGGGCTCCAGCCGTTCGTCACCGGGGACGAGGCCGGCACCCACACCAGCGTGGAGTAGTCGTCGCTTCCCGTCACGTTCGGGTCGATCTCGAACCTGATGTTCGGCATGTTCGGCGTGGTGCCCCCGTAGCCGACGTTCTCGCCCGTCTGGAACACGTGGAAGCCGATGCGGCGCAGGCCCAGCAGCTGCTTCCCGAAGAAGTCCACTTCATTGCCGAAGTCGACCTTCTCGACCACTGTCGGGGTCACCGCCTGTGCGGCGCCCGACACCTCGATGCCGAGGCTGCCACGCCCGTACGGCGGCCTGGCGGCAGTGCCCGTGGCGCCGAACGGGCCGAAGGGGCCGTTGCGGAGTTCGGCGACCGGCGAGCCGATCGTGTTGCGGGCGATCACGCCCCAGTGGTCGGAGTGGGCTCGGCCGTCGTCCGTCCGGGCGACCGCCGATCCCGGGAGGATCAAGGCGATGACGGCGACCAGCAGGGCGGCCACGAGCGCCGTTCCCCGCCTCACGCCAAAGCGAGCTTTCACGCGCACTCCTTGTAGGAGGTGTAGGGAACAGTCACAATATATTACGCTCTGTAGTTGTCATGGTGCGACATGCGGCATTTTGGATGATTCATTGCGTCTGGTGATCGTTAAATGTTGCTTACGGTGATGGCATGCCAAGGGCCCCCGACCATCCGTCGGGGGCCCTTGCCGGTGTCCGCCAGGTTCTAGAACGTGCCCAGCTTCACGATCGACAGCAGTGCGATCAGCTGGATCGACGACGCGCCCAGCGCCTTCGGCCACGGCAGGTCGTGGGAGCGGCTGACCATCAGGGTCAGCAGGGCGCCGGCCGCCACCCACGTCACCCAGCCCAGCAGCTGCACGAACGACGCGTCGCCGCCGAAGAACATGGCGACGACCAGCCGCGGGGCGTCCGTGAGGGACATGATCAGCATGGAGAGGCCGACCGTGGGCTGCCAGGCGCCGTCGCCGCCGAGCTGGCGGGCCAGGGTGTGGGTGACCACGCCCAGGATGAAGGAGCTCAGCACCATCGCGACGGCCGTCGTCAGGACGATCGGGATCGCGTTGGACAGCGTCGCGTTGATCGCGTCCGCGCGCGTGTCGTCGAAGCCGAAGACCGCGAGCAGGCCGTAGAGGAACGTGACGACGAGGGCGGGGCCCCACATCGTGTAGTCCCGCATCTGGAGGAAGGTCTGCTTGGGGTTGAGGACGATGCCCTTCAGCAGCTCCTTCCAGTGCAGACGCGGACCGACCGGGCCCGCCGGAGCGGAACCCGCGTGATACGTACCACCCTGGTTGTACTGGTCGTACTGGTGGTGGTCGTCGATCGAGAAGGCCTGGGTGTGCCCCGGATTGTTCGCGGCGTACGGGTCGTGCGGGGCACCCCCCGGGCCGCCGGGCCCACCGGGGCCGCCCGGAGCGCCGTACGGGGCGTCGCCGCCGAAGTACTCCGGCTCGTCGCCGTTCTGGCCGCCGTGCCCTCCGCCGTTCGCCTGCGGCCACTGTCCGCCGCCCGCGCCCGTGCCGCCGTACGGCGGACGCTGCTGCGGGTACGGCGGCTGGGCCGACGGGTAGCCGTACGACGGCCCCGAGGGTCCCGACGGTCCCGAGGACCGCGACGGTCCCTGGGGCGCCTGCTGCCCGTACGGAGGGTCTTGCGGTCGCGCTTGCGGGGCACGGTTGTCCCGGCCGCCGCGTCCCATCCTGAATCCAGCCACGCCTTCGAACGTACCTGGTCCCGGAGAGTGACGTGGCGGGGCCGACCGTCCGGGCACGGCTTTGCTGCCGAGCTGTGACATCCCCTAAGGGGAGTAACGGGGCGGGATTCAGTGGTTCTTCAGGGCAGGGCCGTAGGGGGCGGAGGGGTTGCGCGCGTGAGGGGAACGGGGGAGGGCGTAACGGGGAGGGGGAGTGAAAGCGTGAACGGCGACGCCCCCGTGGCCACGGGGGCGTCGGTACGGCTGGGGAGCAGCTGGGGGTGCAGCCGTTCGGGCTACTCCACCGGCTGGGGCTCCGGCTCGTTCTCGGTCTGCGCCTCGCCCGCGGGGGGCTCGTCGTCGACCGGGGTCTTGACCGACTCCAGGAGGAGTTGGGAGACGTCGACGACCTGGACGGTCTCCTTGGCCTTGCCTTCGTTCTTCTTGCCGTTGACGGAGTCGGTGAGCATGACGAGGCAGAACGGGCAGGCGGTGGAGACGATGTCGGGGTTGAGGGAGAGGGCTTCGTCGACGCGCTCGTTATTGATGCGCTTGCCGATCCGTTCCTCCATCCACATCCGTGCGCCGCCGGCGCCGCAGCAGAAGCCGCGTTCCTTGTGGCGGTGCATCTCCTCGTTGCGCAGGCCGGGGACGCTCGCGATGATCTCGCGCGGGGGCGTGTAGATCTTGTTGTGGCGGCCCAGGTAGCAGGGGTCGTGGTAGGTGATGAGGCCCTCGACCGGGGTGACGGGGATGAGTTTGCCCTCGTCGATGAGGTGCTGGAGCAGCTGGGTGTGGTGGATGACCTCGTAGTCGCCGCCGAGCTGCGGGTATTCGTTGCCGAGGGTGTTGAGGCAGTGCGGGCAGGTCGCGACGATCTTCTTCGCCGACTTCGGCTTCTTCGACTCGGCCGTGACGTTGCCGTCGTCGTCCGTCTCCTCGCCGAACGCGGCGTTGAGGGACATGACGTTGTCCATGCCGAGTTCCTGGAAGAGGGGCTCGTTGCCGAGGCGGCGGGCGGAGTCGCCGGTGCACTTCTCGTCGCCGCCCATGATCGCGAACTTGACGCCCGCGATGTGCAGGAGTTCGGCGAAGGCCTTGGTGGTCTTCTTCGCGCGGTCCTCGAGGGCGCCGGCGCAGCCGACCCAGTACAGGTACTCGACCTCGGAGAGGTCCTCGATGTCGCGGCCGACGACGGGGATGTCGAAGTCGACCTCCTTGAGCCACTCCAGGCGCTGCTTCTTCGCCAGGCCCCAGGGGTTGCCCTTCTTCTCCAGGTTCTTGAGCATGGTGCCCGCCTCGGACGGGAACGCGGACTCGATCATCACCTGGTAGCGGCGCATGTCGACGATGTGGTCGACGTGCTCGATGTCGACGGGGCACTGCTCGACGCAGGCGCCGCAGGTGGTGCACGACCACAGCACGTCCGGGTCGATGACACCGCCTTCTTCGGCGGTGCCGATCAGCGGGCGTTCGGCCTCGGCGAGCGCGGCGGCGGGCACGCCCGCCAGCTGCTCGGCCGACGCCTTCTCCTCGCCCTCCATGGTCTTGCCGCCGCCGGCGAGGAGGTAGGGGGCCTTGGCGTGGGCGTGGTCGCGCAGCGACATGATCAGGAGCTTGGGGGAGAGGGGCTTGCCGGTGTTCCAGGCGGGGCACTGGGACTGGCAGCGGCCGCACTCGGTGCAGGTGGAGAAGTCCAGCAGGCCCTTCCAGGAGAACTGCTCGACCTGGGAGACGCCGAAGACGTCGTCGTCGCCGGGGTCGGCGAAGTCGATCGGCTTGCCGCCCGACGTCATCGGCAGCAGGGCGCCCAGCGCGGTGGCGCCGCCGGCGTTGCGCTTGAACCAGATGTTCGGGAACGCCAGGAAACGGTGCCAGGCCACACCCATGTTCGTGTTCAGCGAGACCACGATCATCCAGATGAACGACGTCCCGATCTTGATCATCGCGACGAGGTAGACCAGGTTCTGGAGCGTGGTGACGCCGAGCCCCTTGAAGGCAAGGACGAGCGGGTACGAGGCGAAGTAACCGGCCTCGTAGTGCTCCACGTGGTGCAGTGCACCCTCGAGACCCCGCAGCACGTAGATGGCGAGGCCGATGGTGAGGATGACGTACTCGACGAAGTAGGCCTGACCGGACTTGGAGCCGGCGAAGCGGGACTTGCGGCCCGCGCGGGAGGGCAGGTTCAACAGGCGGATCGCCATGAGGACGACGATGCCCAGGATCGTCATCACGCCGATGAACTCGATGTAGAGCTCGAACGGCAGGAAGTCGCCGATGACCGGCAGCACCCAGTCGGCCTCGAAGAGCTGGCCGAAGGCCTGGGCGAGGGTCGGCGGCAGCGTCAGGAAGCCGATCGCCACGAACCAGTGGGCGAAGCCCACGATGCCCCAGCGGTTCATCCGCGTGTGGCCGAGAAACTCCCGTACCAGCGTCACGCTGCGCGCGTAGGGGTTGTCTGTCCGGGTTCCGGCGGGGAGCGGCTGGCCCAGCTTGAAGTACCGGACGAACTGGCCGATGGCACGTGCGATCAGGGCGACGCCGACCACGGTCAGAAGCAGCGACACGATGATCGCGGCGAGTTGCATTTGGGGGCTCCTCGGGCCTGCGAGGGAAATTACTAAGCGGTAACTTATGCAGTCCGTTTGAGACTACCCCGTATTCTCCGTCGCACTGTAGCGGGGTGCGGAGTGATCTCAGTCGCTGAGGGTTGCCTCAGAATCAGGTCGGGTTCGGGTCGGGTTCGGGTGGGGTTCGGGTCGGGTTCGGGTGGGGGGAGTGTCGGGTTCCGGTTGGGGTCCGGCTGGGATCCGGTGGTGAATCGGCCGTGTTATTCGTACCAAATTGGTACATATGTGACTAATTTATATCCGTGCTCTACGGGATCGTCGCCGCCATCACCGCCCTGTTCCTCGCCGCCGTCCTCGCCGCGCTGCTGCGCGTGCCCGCCCTGCGCCTGGGGTTGCTCGACCGGCGGCAGCGGCAGCGGCGGGTGCCTCTGTTCGGGGGCGCCGCCGTGGTGCTCGCCACCTGTCTCGTCGCGGTCGCCGGGGACTGGACGGGTATCGCCCCGCTCGGTGACGGCATCGAGGTGCTGCTCGCCGCCGGGGGCGCCGTCGCCGCGCTCGGACTGGTCGCTGACGTGTGGCGGCTCAACGCACGGTTCCTGGTGATCGGTACGGCGGTCGCGGCCGCCTTCGTGGTGCCGTACGGCGACACGGGGGTGGTGGCCGGAGTGGCCGGTGTCGGCTGGATCACCTTCGTCGCCCTCGCCTTCCGGTCGCTGGACCACGCCGACGGAGTGGCCGGAACCGTCGGGGTCGTCACCGCCTTCGGCGTGGCCGCCTGTGCCGCCGTCGAGGTCATGGACGGGCTGGCGGTACTGCTGAGCGTGTTCGCCGCCGCGCTGACCGGCTTCCTGATGCACAACTGGCCTCCCGCGCGTGTCGCCCTCGGGGCGTGCGGATCGCTCTTCGCGGGGTTCCTCCTCGCGGCGGCCGCCGTGATCGCCCGCGCGGGGCACGATCCGGTCGCCGGCGCGGGGGTGCTGGTCGCGCTCACCGCGGTCGCCGCGGCCGACGTCGTCCTGGTCGTGCTGTCCCGGCGGCTGGCCCGACGGCCGTTGCTGCGCGGCGCGTCCGACCATCTCGCCCACCGGCTGAGGCGGTTGGGGCTCACCGCGCAGGGCGTGACCGTCCTGGTCGCGGTGGCGGCCTTCGCCGCGGTGCTCGTCGGTGTGCTGGTGCACGCCGGATGGGCCGACGCGCAGGCGGTGTTGTGGGTGGCCGGAGGGGCACTCGTCGTCGTGCTCGGGATGCTGCGGGTCGCGGTGTACGGGCCCCCACGCGCGCGTGGCCGACGAGACCGGCGGGTTCGGCGTGCCCGTGCCGCGGGTGCCGTACGGGGGGCCGGCGGTGCCGGTCATGGTGCCGGTGGTGCTCCTCGCGAGGTGCGGCTCGCGGGTCGTTCCGCGCCCCGCCCCGAGCAGCGTCCGGGGTCGGGTTCGGCGCCGGTGTACGCACCCCGGCGTCAATCCGAGGACCAGGCGCACCACCCGGAACCCGGTGTGCGGCGAACCGGTCGATCCGTATCGCCGCAGGTCAGCGCTTCCTTGCGCGTAAGGAACGGATAAGAGTTGAGTGGGCGCGACTCAGGTCTGTTGACCGAGAGGTGAGCCTCGTGCACACTTGAGTCCGTTCCACTCAAGTCAGCTGGAGGAAGATCACCATGGCACGTGCGGTCGGCATCGACCTGGGCACAACCAACTCCGTCGTCAGCGTTCTGGAGGGCGGCGAGCCCACCGTCATCACCAACGCCGAGGGTGCCAGGACCACGCCGTCCGTCGTCGCCTTCGCCAAGAACGGTGAAGTGCTCGTCGGCGAGGTGGCAAAGCGCCAGGCAGTCACGAACGTGGACCGGACCATCCGCTCCGTGAAGCGTCACATGGGCACGGACTGGACGATCGAGCTCGACGGGAAGAACTTCAACCCGCAGCAGATGAGCGCGTTCATCCTGCAGAAGCTCAAGCGCGACGCGGAGGCCTACCTGGGCGAGAAGGTGGCCGACGCGGTCATCACCGTCCCGGCGTACTTCAACGACTCCGAGCGTCAGGCGACGAAGGAAGCCGGTGAGATCGCCGGTCTCAACGTCCTTCGTATCGTCAACGAGCCCACCGCGGCCGCGCTCGCGTACGGCCTCGACAAGGACGACCAGACGATCCTCGTCTTCGACCTCGGTGGCGGCACGTTCGACGTGTCCCTCCTGGAGATCGGTGACGGCGTCGTCGAGGTGAAGGCCACCAACGGTGACAACCACCTCGGTGGTGACGACTGGGACCAGCGTGTCGTCGACTACCTGGTGCAGCAGTTCAAGGCCGGCCACGGCGTGGACCTCGCCAAGGACAAGATGGCGCTGCAGCGTCTGCGTGAGGCCGCCGAGAAGGCGAAGATCGAGCTGTCCTCGTCCACCGAGACCTCGATCAACCTGCCCTACATCACGGCGTCCGCCGAGGGCCCGCTGCACCTGGACGAGAAGCTCACGCGCGCCCAGTTCCAGCAGCTGACGGCCGACCTGCTGGAGCGCTGCAAGACGCCGTTCCACAACGTCATCAAGGACGCCGGCATCAACCTCTCCGAGATCGACCACGTCGTTCTCGTCGGTGGTTCGACCCGGATGCCCGCCGTGGCCGAGCTCGTCAGGGAGCTGACCGGCGGTCAGGACGCCAACAAGGGCGTGAACCCGGACGAGGTCGTCGCCATCGGCGCCGCGCTCCAGGCCGGTGTCCTCAAGGGTGAGGTCAAGGACGTCCTGCTCCTCGACGTGACCCCGCTGTCCCTCGGTATCGAGACCAAGGGCGGCATCATGACCAAGCTGATCGAGCGCAACACGACGATCCCGACGAAGCGTTCGGAGATCTTCACGACGGCCGAGGACAACCAGCCGTCGGTGCAGATCCAGGTCTACCAGGGCGAGCGCGAGATCGCGGCCTACAACAAGAAGCTCGGCATGTTCGAGCTGACCGGTCTGCCGCCGGCGCCGCGTGGCGTCCCGCAGATCGAGGTCGCCTTCGACATCGACGCCAACGGCATCATGCACGTCACGGCCAAGGACCTCGGCACCGGCAAGGAGCAGAAGATGACCGTCACCGGCGGCTCCTCGCTGCCGAAGGACGAGGTCGACCGCATGCGCCAGGAGGCCGAGCAGTACGCGGACGAGGACCACCGTCGTCGCGAGGCCGCCGAGTCCCGCAACCAGGGCGAGCAGCTCGTCTACCAGACGGAGAAGTTCCTCAAGGACAACGAGGACAAGGTCCCGGGCGAGGTCAAGACCGAGGTCGAGGCCGCCGTCGAGGAGCTGAAGGCCGCGCTCAAGGGCGAGGACACCGCCGAGATCCGCACGGCCACCGAGAAGGTCGCCGCGGTCTCGCAGAAGGTCGGCCAGGCCATGTACGCCGACGCCCAGGCCGGTCAGGGTGCCGACGCTCCCAAGGCCGACGCCCCGAAGGCGGACGACGACGTCGTGGACGCCGAGATCGTGGACGACGAGCGCAAGGACGGTGCCGCGTGACGGAGGAGACTCCGGGCTTCGAGGAGAAGCCCGACGTCCCCTCCGGCGCCACCCCTGAAGACGCCGAGCCGAAGGCCGATTCCTCCTCCGCTTCGGCGGCGGGGTCGGCCCCGGCCGGGGACACGAACCAGACAGCCGGTCTGGTGGCCCAGCTGGACCAGGTGCGCACCGCTCTGGGCGAGCGCACCGCGGACCTCCAGCGCCTCCAGGCCGAGTACCAGAACTACCGCCGCCGGGTCGAGCGCGACCGGATCGCGGTCAAGGAGATCGCCATCGCGAACCTCCTGACCGAGCTCCTGCCCGTCCTCGACGACATCGGGCGCGCGCGGGAACACGGCGAGTTCGTCGGCGGCTTCAAGTCGGTGGGCGAATCGCTGGAGACCGTCGCGGCCAAGATGGGCCTCCAGCAGTTCGGCAAGGAGGGCGAGCCCTTCGACCCGACGATCCACGAGGCCCTGATGCACAGCTACGCGCCCGACGTCACCGAGACGACGTGCGTGGCGATCCTTCAGCCCGGGTATCGGATCGGCGAGCGCACCATCCGCCCCGCGCGGGTGGCCGTCGCCGAACCGCAGCCCGGTGCACAGGCGGCGAAGGGCGACGAGGCCGAGGCGGCCGACGACAAGGAGAGCGGTGGCCCGGACGAGGGCTGAGCTCGACCGGATGAGTGATGGGGAGGAGGGACGTCGAGGATGAGTACCAAAGACTTCGTCGAGAAGGACTTCTACAAGGTCCTCGGCGTCCCCAAGGACGCCACCGAGGCCGAGATCAAGAAGGCGTACCGGAAGCTCGCCCGCGAGTTCCACCCGGACGCCAACAAGGGCAACGTCAAGGCGGAGGAGCGCTTCAAGGAGATCTCCGAGGCGAACGACATCCTCGGTGACCCCAAGAAGCGCAAGGAGTACGACGAGGCCCGCGCCCTCTTCGGCAACGGCGGCTTCCGCCCGGGCCCGGGCGCGGGCGGCAACTTCAACTTCGACCTGGGCGACCTCTTCGGAGGCGGCGCTCAGGGTGGCGGTGCCCAGGGCGGCTTCGGCGGCGGCATCGGGGACGTGTTCGGCGGCCTGTTCAACCGCGGCGGCCCCGGCACGACCCGTACCCAGCCCCGGCGCGGCCAGGACATCGACACCGAGGTCACCCTGACCTTCACGGAGGCGATCGAGGGCGCGACGGTCCCGCTGCGCATGTCCTCGCAGGCCCCCTGCAAGGCGTGTTCGGGGACGGGCGACAAGAACGGCACCCCGCGCGTGTGCCCGACCTGTGTGGGCACGGGCCAGGTGGCGCGGGGCTCGGGAGGCGGCTTCTCCCTGACCGATCCCTGCCCTGACTGCAAGGGGCGCGGCCTGATCGCCGAGCATCCCTGCCTGGACTGCAAGGGCAGCGGCCGCGCGAAGTCGTCGAGGACCATGCAGGTCCGCATCCCCGCCGGGGTGACGGACGGTCAGCGCATCCGGCTGCGCGGCAAGGGCGCCCCGGGCGAGCGTGGCGGACCGGCGGGCGACCTGTACGTCGTCGTCCATGTCGGCGCCCACCCGGTGTTCGGCCGCAAGGAGGACAACCTGACGGTGACTGTGCCGGTGACGTTCACCGAGGCGGCACTCGGTGGCGAGATCAAGGTGCCGACGCTCGGCGGGCCGTCCCTGACCTTGAAGCTTCCGCCCGGCACGCCCAACGGCCGCACCATGCGGGCGCGGGGCAAGGGCGCGGTCCGCAAGGACGGCACCCGCGGCGACCTGTTGGTCACCGTCGAGGTGAGTGTTCCGAAGGACTTGTCGGGGAAGGCTCGTGAGGCGCTGGAGGCGTATCGCGAGGCGACCGCGGGCGAGGACCCGCGGGCGGAGCTGTTCGAGGCCGCGAAGGGAGCATGAGAGTGATGGACGGCCGTCGGCGTAACCCGTATGAACTGACCCAGGAGACTCCGGTCTACGTCATTTCGGTGGCGGCCCAGCTCTCGGGCCTGCATCCGCAGACGCTACGCCAGTACGACCGCCTGGGTCTCGTCTCCCCCGACCGCACCGCCGGCCGGGGACGCCGTTACTCGGCCCGCGACATCGAGCTGCTGCGCACGGTGCAGGCCCTGTCCCAGGACGAGGGCATCAACCTGGCCGGCATCAAGCGGATCATCGAGCTGGAGAACCAGGTGGCCGCGCTCCAGGCCAGGGCCGCGGAGCTGGAGGCCGCGCTGGACGGCGCGGCCGCGGCGATGCAGCAGCGGGAAGCGGCGGTGCACGCCTCCTACCGGCGGGACCTGGTGCCGTACCAGGAGGTACAGCAGACCAGCGCGTTGGTGGTCTGGCGGCCCAAGCGGTCGCAGCCGTCGTCCGACTGAGAACTCAGAACCTCAGGACCGAGGCACACGCGCACGAGGCAGGGGCCCGGAGATTCGTCTCCGGGCCCCTGCCTCGTTCTCTACGGCCGTCACTCGCCCATGTCGACGCCCGGCTCCGGCCGCTCGTGACCCGGCGGCTGCTGCTCCGGCTTCCGGACGGGAGCGGGGGGCCGGTTGCCGCCGCCCCGGGGCACGCCCATCTGCCACAGGTGGGAGCCGGGGATGTCCGGGGCGGGGGACGAGTCCGGGGCGGGTGCCGGGGGCGTCGTTGAGGCCGGGGCCGATGCAGAGGCAGGTGCCTGTGCCGGAGTTGGGGCTGCCGTCGGGGTCGGGGACGGGGTTGTCGTCGGGGTCGGGCCCGCGGCTGTGGCCGATTCGGGGGTGGGGACGGGCTCCGGGTCCGGTTCTGCTACCCGGTCCTGTTCCTGTTCCTGTTCCTGTTCCTGTTCCTGTTCCTGTTCCTGTTCCTGTTCCTGTTCCCGTTCCCGTTCCGGTGCGGGCTTGGCCTTCTCCTGGGGCGGGATGGCGCTGCCCGTGCCCGCAGCCGGTGGCGTTGCCTCCGTGCCCGTGCCCTTCTCTGTGTCCTTGCTCGTGTCCTGACTCTGACCCTGGTCCTGGCCCAGGTCCGGGCGCCGCCAGCGTTCCGGGATAGTCGACAGCCGTCGCACGGCTTCGGGGTCGCCCGCCGCTGCCGCCGCGACGGCGCGTGCGCGCAGGGCGCTCTGGCGGGCGATGGGCGAGAAGCCGGGAGCCGCGTTGCCGGTCTCGGAGGGCAGACCGCGGACACCCATCCCGTTCAGCCGGCCCTGGATTCCCGTCTCCGGGGCGAAGATCTCGCGTGGCAGTTGCCAGGAGGCCGCGCCGTCCACGTCGACGCGGTGCTCCCTGCCGTCCACGGCGAAGGTGAGCCCGTAGCCGATGTACTGGTCGTCCTTGTCGAACAGCAGGTCCCCGGAGATCTCCCCACCCCGGTCGCGCACCTCGTCGGCGAGGACCTGGAGGGCGGGCGGAAGGGGGTTGGTGCGGCCGAGACTGGTGACGTAGCCGTCGCTGCGGGCCACTCTCTGTTCCTTGGTTCCCTTTTCGACGTAGGGGACCTGGAAGCGGGTCTCGCCCTTCTCGTCCTGGTACGTCTCGATGGCCCCGACGCGTGCCTCGACGAAGTTCAGACGCCTCTCGCCGCCCTCGCCGTGGCCGTACTTCGCCTCCATCGCCGGAAACTGGACCTGGTGCTGCAGCGCCGGCGGCGGCCTCGAGCCGATGATCGTGACGTGGGCGTCGGGATTCTGGATCAGGATGATCTCCGCGTTGGCGACGGCCGTTCCGCCGGAACCCACGACGATCCACTCCTGGGCGGCGTGCGGGTCGAAACGGCTCTCGGCGACCTCGTCGCCCAGCAGCGCCCGCCCCTCCGCGGCCTTCCGCGCCGCCTCCCACTTCTGCGTCGAGTCGAGAGCGGTGAAGCAGTTGCCCATGCGGGTCTCGTCCGCGGTGTCCAGGCCGGCCGAGAGGGCGTCCTTCAGTGCCGCGTAGGAGTTCAGGGCGCCGAGCACGGTACCGGCGTCCGTGCCGCCCCGCTCCGCCCGGGTCAACCAGGCGCGCATCTCGCCCGCACCGGCGAACCCCTGCCCCTCCAGCTCCCGCAGCCGATCGCTGATCAGCCGTACGGCTTCGCTGCGGCTCTCCACGGCGAACTCCCCGCGCGGAGTTCCCGGTACGAGTTCCGGTGTGAGGCCGGTGGCGATGCTGGGGGTGCCGTCGCAGGCCACCCAGAGGGGGGTCGCGCTCTCCGCGCCGTCCTCGCCCAACGTGCGTACTTCGGCGAGGAGTTCGCCGTTCTGCCCGAGGCGCAGCCGGGCGTGGCCGTTCACCACGTCGCCCTGCGTGGCGAGTTGGTCCTCCCATACGCGGACGGCGTGGATGGAGATGCGGTGCCGGGGATCCTCGACCGCCGAGTACGGGTCGACGCCCATCCACTGGGCGAGGTCGCGGTCCTGGTCCGCCGACTGCACGATCCCGTCACCGGGGTCCAGGTGCCAGCGGCCCGCCCCGTCCACCAGCAGCGCCTCCGGATCCCGCCCGGTGAGACTCGCCCCGCCGCCGATCACGACTTTGCGCAGGGGGAGTTGCCCTTCGGCGAGCTGCCCCTCCAGCGTCCGTACGGTGCGTTCGCTGACCTGGGCGCGGTACTCGGCCCACCGCTCGGCGGCGGGTTCCAGCTCGTCGCGGGGGAGTGGCAGCCCGTTCTGGTCGTAGCCGGGCATGGGCATGGTGACGTCACGCCGCCCGATGAACGCCTCGACCTGCCGCTCGGCCCGCAGCGCGGCGTCCCGGGAAGCCTGGAGCGCGGTGGCGTCGGCGGGGGAGAGGTTCTCCATGGGGTGGGCGAGGGCGGTGAGCAAGCGCCGGGAGCCGGCGGAGAGGAAATCGGCAGACACCCGGTATCGCACGCGTGCCGCCCTCTCCTGGGGGCGGAACGCTTCCTCGTCGCTCATGGGGACGGTCGGCCGGATGCCGTACGGATCAAGCAGCGCCGAGAACTCCGCACGCGCTTCCAGTTGCTGCTGTGGGGAAAGGTCGGGGGCCGCGCTCCGTGCGGCGAGCCAGTTGAGCTCACCTATGCGGCCTCGGTCCGCTGTGGACAGCTCCTGGTGCGCGGGGAGTTCGGCCCCTTCGCGCAGGAGGCTTTCCCGTACGGGGGTGAGGCCATCGGCGGCGCGTTCGCGCACGGCGGCGAGCTCACCGAGTTCGTGCGCGAGGACTCGTCCCAGCATCGCGGTCGGAAGGCGGTCGGACACACGGATGACGTAGTTCTGCGAGGCGGTGTTCGTCGCCGTGTCGGCGATCGCTCCCGTTGTCAGCGGAATGGCGTCCACCCAGATCTGGGCGGACTCCCCTCGGCTGTCCTGCAACACGAAATACTGACGGCCGTCCTCGGTCTGAGCCGGGGTGAGGGAGGTCAGTCGGTCCCCCAGGACGACGGCAGCCACCGCACCCATGTCCCGCCTCGCGGCCCACACGAGATCTTGCTGCTGCACGGGTCCGCCCGGCCGGAGCGTGCCCATGACGATCTGCGGATCGGCCGATGTGTCCACGTGATGCCCTCCCCCAGGCTCTGTACATACGCACACCGCACAACAGACTTTAGGATCATCCCATGTTGAGAGCCCGTTCCTCACTTGAAGCGCACCTGTACATGGACCTGCACCCATGCGAGTGCGGGAGCTCCGACTTCGTCCGCCGGCACCGCCTGGAGCAGCGCGGTGACGGCATCGTCGCCGTGTACGAGGGGCCGTGCACCCAGTGCGGCCGCAACCGGAACTTCGCCTTCCTGATGGCCGACGAGATCCCTCCGCCTCCGCCGGCCTTCGGCGGCCCTGAGCCTTCCGAGATCATCGACCCCGGTGAGTTCGTCGAGGTCGCGCACGACGTCTCGCGCCGCGCAGGACTGGAGATGCTCAACTCACCCGAATCCGAGCACCACAAGTATCGGGGAGCCATGGCGTACGCGCTGGCCGCGTCCGAGGAGGTTCCGAAGTTCATTCCTCCGGGGCAGGACGCGGTTCCCGCCTCCGCCTTCACCTCCGAGGTGGGCAGGGCCCGCTACGAGCGGGAGCCGGCAAAGTTCGACCGCGACATCCTCGAGATGGACATCGACCTCACACGGAAGATTCTCGCCGACATCGACGAGGTCAGCCCCCCGCCCGGCCGGAGCGGTCCTCAGGCCTGATCGGTCACCTGTGGCTTCCCGGCTGCTGCCCGGGCCGGTTCGGGGGCGGGCCCTGGGGCCGGCTGCTCGGGCACGGGGCCCGTGCAGTGCGGGACGATGCGGTACCGGCGAGTGCACAGCTCCGCTCGTCCAGGTCTTCACGCGCCGACCGTGCCTCTTCGAGGGCCTCGGCCACGACCCGGCCCACGGCCTCGGGGTCGGCGTACCGGACGTCGCCCCGTGCCGGGCGGGCGTGGCGCAGCACGTCATCGACGGTCACCGGTGATCCCCCGGGTCTCCGCCCCGCCCCGCTGCCGAGGGAGGGGCTGGACCTGTCGTACGTCCTGTCTCAGCCCAGCTGTTCCGTCGTGCCGTCCGGGTGGATCAGGAGGCGGATCGCGCCGCCGTAGCGGTTGTCGGTGATGGTGGCCGGGGTGGGGGCGCCGAGTTGCTGGGCGCGTTGCTGGAGGATCGCCAGGACCACGTCCTGGATGTCGCCGTAGGGCGGGGCGGTGACCGGGACGCCGTCGATCAGGCCGGCGTTGGGGGAGAAGACGTGCACCTGGGCGTCCGCCGTGGCGGGGGGTGGCGGCGTCGGTTCGGTCATCGGGGGTCGGGGTTCCTTCCGGCTCGGTTCCGGCTCAGGCGCTCTTCGCCTCGTCCTGCTCGGGGACGTCCACGGCGACGTCCATGGTGACGTCGACGGTGCGAGCGTACGTGCCTCGGGCGAGGCGCTGAAGACGGCCCGACTTGACGAGGGCGGACAGCACGTTGCTGATCGTCTTCGACGGGTCGCCGTAGACGCCGGGCGGGAGGGCGCGCAGGACGTCACGGGCGGAGAAGGGGCCGGGGAAGGTCGACACGGCCGTCTCCACGGCCGCCCGGATGCTGGGGGCGCCGGAGGGTGCGAGGGCGGCGGTCTGGCCCGTGCCCGTGGACGTCTTGCCGGTCGGGGCCGGATGCGGGAGGCACGCGCGGATGCCCTGCAGCGCGGTGCGGATCGGCTCCAGGTGGATCTCGTCGCCGTCCGAGGCCTCGGTCGCGGCCAGCATGGTCGCCACCTTCTCTATGTTGGCGAGCGAGGAGGCCAGCTCGCGCAGCAGCGGTTCCAGGAAGTCACGACGCAGGGCCGCCACCGGATCGGTGGTGGCGAGTTCGACGGAGACCGAGCCGGTGAGGGCGCGGAGTGGGCCGGTGGGGTCCGGGGAGGCCTCGGCGGAGTCCCGGCCGCCGTGCGGAGTCAGTGCCTCCACGGCCTTCCGCGCGGCGCGGATGGTGTCCGGCATCTCCGGCGCGATCTCGCCGCCGGGCACGCTCGCCAGCATCGTGACCAGCTGCTCCAGGCCGGTGAGCGTGGGCAGGGCGGAGCGGATCAGAGGGGCAAGCAGAGCCTGTCGTACGGCCTGGGCGGGATCCTCGTACGAGAAGGCGATCCGCTGCCCGGACTCGGCCGCTGCCATGTCCTCGCTCCTGCTTTCCGGGTGGGTGTGTCTGGGACGGTGGCCGCTGCCGTGCGGCTGCTCTGTGTTGGTGTGCTCGTGCAACTGCCTCGGGATGCCGGGCAACTCACGTCGTGGCCTGGCCAGTTGGTCCTGGCGCGCGTCGAACGCGTCGAGGATTCGCTCCAGCGTGGGCCGGCCGCCCTCGGCGTCGTGCCGGGCGGCCGTGTCGGTGCTGCGGGAGCGCAGGCGCAGCAGCCGGCGGGACGTCTCGCCGGAGCTGTAGCCGGGGCCCGCGCCGGGGCCGTCCACCGTGTGCGTGGGCAGGTCGCCGTTCGCGTCGCCGACGCCGAGGGCGCGGCGGATCCAGCGACGGTCGTCGAGAGTGGTCGCGGCCGCGTAGCCGTAGGGCTCGGCGTGGGCGACGGCGTCCTGGAGGCATTCCGCCCACAACGGACAGGAAGCGCACAGGTCGCGGGCGGTGCGAAGCAGTACGAGGTGCTGGTGGCGCTGTTCGGGCGAGGTGTACGGAATGTCCGTGGGCGCCTCCAGCAGCGGGTGCTGGAAGACGTCCGGTCGGCGCTGGCAGGGCAGAGCGGCGTCGGGAGTGTGGGCCCCCGCTCCCGCCCCCGCTCCCCGTACCGGCCCGCGCGCGGGGCGCGTGGGCAGCGCCGTATGGCTGGCCATAGGCATGTGTGTTGTCCCCCGTGGTGATACGTGATCGGGGGGGAGCCTAAAACGTTCCGTCAACCCCGTGCAACGCATCTGCAAAGCATGTGCCGACTTGGCACAGTGACGAGACGAAACGTTCACACGGGCCTCAACTGTCCGACGGGGCACTGGCTTTGCGTGTCCGCAGGCGGCCAAGTGCCTGGCGGGCCCGGCCTGCAACCGCTTTCGCGCTGCTTCCGCGCATGGCCAGTACGCCGATCACGCCGAGGAATCCGAGCGGTACACCCGCTTCCGGCAGGAACATCCCGACGACGGACGCGATGACGAGGATCACATCCGCGAGGACGACGGTGATGCCCCGTCGGCCCGGGTGCTCCTTCACCATCCACGCGCCGAGGAGCGCCATTCCGGCGAGCGCCCAGTAGCCGAAGGCGGCTGTGCCGGTGACGGTGGCGCCGGCGTCCTCGCTCGTGCGGGCCGCGTCGCCGACCGCGGAGAAGTAGCCGGTGAAGGCGATGGCGAGGATGCTCACCCCCATCGCCAGGAGCAGCTGGGTGCGGCGGCGCAGGAGCCAGAGCGCGAGGCCGAGGAGCAGCGCGGCGACGACCGCGAAGAAGCTGGAGCCGTTCTGGGAGGCGAGGGTGATCACCGTGTACAGCGCGGCCACGCCGAAGACGATGCGGGGGAGGAGACGGACGGCCCAGGCGTCGCTCTTCTCCTGGCGGAGGAAACGGCGGAGGAGCGGTAGGGCCGGGGCGGCGGGTGCCGTGGCGGTCGGTGCCTCGGCGGTGGGCGTGTCCGGCCGGTCGGCGGCGGGCCGCGGGGTGGTGCGCGGGGTGCGGGCGTTGCCCGGAGTGCGGCTCATGGGCCGGTCACACTCCCATTCCGGTGTCGTTCGACTGCTCCGGGGCCGGAGGCGCCTTCGGGGGAGCCGTCGGGGTGTCGGTCCTGTTCGGGGCGACGACCGACTTCGCCTGCGGGGTGACGCCGGGGAGGAAGCTGTGCGCCGGTACGGCGGCTTCCCCCGCTGTCGGGAGTGTCAGCGACTCGAGGGGGGCCGGTCCCGTCTTGGCGTTGACCGTGACGCCGGGGAGGTACGGGGCGTGGGTCCGGATCTCGGAAGCCGGCGCTGCTGTGGGCACCTGCGACTGCTGCTCCTCGACGCTGGGCAGAACCACCTCGTGATCGGGGCGCAGCACTTTGATCTCTTCGACGAGCCGCTCGACGTCCGCCTCACGACCGACGCCGTCCAGAGTGGCCACACGGGCGCAGACTTCCAGGACGGCCGCGCGCTGGGCTTCCGGTGTGGGCAACGACCTGAGCTGCTCCACATCGAGGTAGCCGGCGGTCCAGTACTTCTGGGGCGGTGGGTTGTTCTCGTCGGGCGCGCGGAAATGTACGTGGGAGCGCACCCAGCCTTCGGACAGCAACTGCCTGCTCTCGGACGGAAGCCCCTTCAGCACGTCCTCTGGGAGGTCGTACATGAAGTGGATGTTTTCCGGCCCCGTCGTGCAGCGCAGTTGGGGCATCTCCGTCTCATAGGCGACACTCCACGGCACCATTTCTCCGGTGAAGATGATCGCCTCACCATCGGTGGCCTTGGCGTAGTTCTCCGAGAGGGCGCTCCAGGCGTCACGGGCCAGGGCATCGCCCTGTGCCTTGTTGAGGCCCAGGGCCGTGTACACATCGGCGTCCCACAGGTGGAGTTGGCCCAGTTCCTCCCCGCCAGGCGTGCCCTCCAGGTAACGCGCGCTGCCGTCGACGCTCGCGTTTTCCATATCGGTCCAGACGGAGGCCAGGAACTGGCTGCTGAGTACCTGGTCCTGCGGCAGATCGGGGTGCGGAATGCCGAAGGACCAGAAAGCAGACTTCATGCCCTCGCGGGGGGCTTTGACGTCGAGCTTCCTGGCGTAGTCGACGATGTACTCCTGGGGGCTCTTCCCGGCTTTGTCCGCAGCCTCGATGATCTCGTAGGCGATGCGTTCGCCCTCTCCCTCGGGAAGAGCGGCAGCTGCGGCGGTCTGCCGGGCAAGGGCCTGTTGGACGGGAGTCCGAACGGCGGTGGCCTCGCTCACTCGATCTCCTGCGGGTAGCAGTCCACGTTGATGGTGACGCCACGGAGGCCCACCCCCGTGGGGGTCACTCCCCCGCTGAAGACTTCGAGCATGATGACCGGCTCCTCCGGGCTCGCGCCCCGCCATACGGCGAGTCGGTACGGATTGCGGTTGCGCAGACGCCTCTCACGGGAGGGAAGCCGGTGGCTTCGGCCTTCGGGGAAGTCGGGAGCGTCCCAGCCGCCCGAGAATTCCGGCGCTCCGAGCACGTCCCTGGCGGCGGCTTCGTAGTGGGGCCATACGCTTGCGGCTTCCTCGAGTACCGAGTCGTTCTCTCCGGACGATTCGGCCCTGAGATGCCACGTCGTCCAGCCGAGCGACCTGACCGGGCTCCACCCGCCCTCGACGACGGGCGTGAGGCTCAGTCGGCCACCCGTCGCGGTACGCACGGCGAGTACGCGATCCTCGGGCAGCGGCTTCCAACCGAACAACGCGCACCAGTCGTCCAGTGCGCGGCCCGGGGTGGGCGGGCCGGCCCATACCGCGGGCCAGTCCACGTGCCCGAGGCCGGTCAGCTCCTGGGCAAGGTGCTGCGGCGATTCCTCGATCTCGTAAGTCGGCATGTGTGCTCCCGCCTCAGTTTCTTCGTACGTCAGTGCCTTGAGCCGGCTCATGGTCGTCGGGCTCGCGAGGACCATGACAGCTGAGCTCGATCCTCGCATCGGCCGGTGTCGGCCGATCCTCGGAGCCGGTTCCCAGCGTTGCCTTCAGCTCGAACACAGGGGCTCCCGGCGTGCGGAACCGCCACACCGCGACCCGGTACGGATCATGCTGGTCCAGGCGCCACTGCGGGCTGTACCAGGGCCCTCGACCCGGCAGTTCCGGGAAGTCCGGGGTGTCCCAGGCGCCGTGCCAGGTCGGGTTTCCCAGCAGGCCGCGCAGGGCGGTCAGGCAGGCGGTCCAGTGGGCCTCCGCCAGGTCGGTGACGAGGGCGTTCTCGTCCGTGTCCCGGGCCCGGGCCGACCACACCGTGTGGTCGATCCGGGTCACCGGGCCGCCGGGGGTGGCGGAGGCGAGGTACAGGCGGCCGCCCAGGGCCGTACGGACGCGCAGTCCCGCCTCGGCCCACAGCGGACGCCAGTCGAACCCGGCGCACCACCTCGCCCGCTTCTCCGCGTCCTCCGGGACCCCCGCCCACACCGTGGGCCAGTCCACGCCGATGAGCCGCTCCAGTTCCGCGACCAGTTGGTCGGGACTGCGGTCGGCGGTCAGGGCGGGCATCGGATGGCTCCTTGGTGTGGGAGGGGAGGCGGAGGTGGCAGGGCGGGGCTAGACGCGGCCGCTGGGGCCGCGCGGGTCCCTCGGAGGCGGGGTGGGTGCCACCGGGGGCTCGGCGGGCCGGGGGCGGGGGGCCGGCGCCGGCCGTGCGGGAGCAGGCGCGGGCGCGGGCGCGGGCGCGGGTGCCGGGCGGGACTCGGTCGGCGCCGTGGACTGCGGAGCCGGCGCACTGCTGGACCCGCTGACGCGGCGGCCTCGGGTGCGGGGCGGCTCCGAAGCAGGTGACTCCTGGCCTCCCTCGCCGAATTCCCGCTCGTAGTTCTTCTGAGCCACCTGCGAACTCTGGTAGGCCGTCTGCCGCTGCTCGCGCTTGGACTGACCGAGCCAGCCCTTCTCCTGCATCTTGGCCCGGCCCTTGCCCTTGAAGGCGAGCTTGTCCACCGCCCAGGCGGTCCCGCGTGCCGTGCTGCCGGTCACGCGTGCCGTGCCCTTGGCCGTGGTGCTCGCGACGCGGCCTGTGGTGCGGGCGGTGGAGCCTGCGGCGGACGCGGCCAGGCCGGGAGCCATGGCCGTCACCTTGCCGGCCATGTCCCCGACGCCCAGAGCGTCGTCAGCGCCCGCGACCTGGGGGCTGAACTTCCCGGAGAGCAGGTTCTTGAGCAGCATGATCACTGCGACCGTGACCAGCAGGAGCATCAGCAACTGCATGCCCAGCGGGACCTGAAGCGGCAGGATCAGCTGGTAGAAGAGCAGCAGGATCGTGAGGATCACGCCGAATCCGGCGCGCAGGACGAAGCTGTGCACGAAGGTCTGCCACCAGCCCCGCAGCAGCTTCTGCTGCGTCGGGTGGATCGAGATGATCGCGACCAGGGGCAACAGGATCACCATGATGAGCGTGACCGCGTGCCACAGCAGGGTCAGGGCGCTGAGCACGACCACCATCAGGCCGACGATGAGCGAAGCGATCAGGGCGTAGACCCCGATGCTGATGCGGTTGGCGGGTTTGTCGCCGGACCACTGCTCGTAGATGCGCGCATTCTCGTTCTCGGCGATGTAGTGACGCAGCTCGCCGTACTGGTTCTCCTTCGCCTTGATGATGTCGCCTACTTCTTTTTCCTCGACCTCGACCGGCGAAGGGTGCTGGTAGTACTCGATGTTCGTCACCGACTGGATGACCACCTGCTTGACCCGCAGGTCGGTGCAGCGCTTGCCCGTGCCGAAGTCGCACTTCTCGGTGCCCTTGTACTCCATGCGAGCCTTGCCCGGGTCGCCGAACTGGCCGATGGCCCAGGGGCGGAACGCGAGGGTGTCGTACATGGCACAGCTGGAGATGCGCATGCCGCGCTGCGGTGCGTTGTCGGGCAGGTCGCAGGGCGGGTCGACACCGTCGATCGCGCCGTCCAGCACGGCCTCGGTCAGGGCGGCGTTTCCCTGCGCGATTCCCGAGTCGGCGGTTTCGACCACGGCCACGTAGTTTCCGTTGACGAGGAACGCCGACACGGCGATGACGACGAACGCGGCCCAGCCGACACCCGACCAGACCTCGCGCATGTCGCCCTTGCGCCACTTGCCGAACACCCAGAGGCCGGTGAGCAGGATCATGGTGGGCACGGCGAGCTTGAAGACGCCGTTGTTCAGGCGGTCGACGACGCTGTCGTCACCCGAGACCGTGCCGTCGTAGAGGGCGGCCAGCGGGCTGGGGTTGGAGGAGATCTCCTTGATGCTGATCGCGGCCCGGCTCATGATCTTGCTCAGGTCGAAGATGGCCTGGGCGACGCTGTTGTAGATCTCGTTCTGGAGGCTGCACTCGTCGTCGTCGGCGGCCTGCCCGCGCTCGCCCTGCTTCGCGTCGTGTTGGCTCTGCTGGGTCGAGGCCCAGTTGAGACCGCGCATGGCGCTGAGTTCGTAGAGCGTGTACTTCGACGCGGGGCCGTCCATCTTCGTCGCCCCGGCGACGAGTTCGCGCTTCCCGTCCCATTGCTTCACCGAGGGGAAGATGTTCTCCGCGGCGGGGCCTGGCATGTCGGCCTTCTGGTTGATGCTCTGCTGCGCCCAGTCACAGGTGTCGAAGAGGGCCTGCGCCTGCTGTGGAGCGGAGAACGAGAGCGCGATCACCCCGAGCACCAGGAACAGCATGGCCCGCGCGGCGATGCCGGTGCTGATGAGTTTCTCGCGCAGGGAGCGCCTCGTCCGGGGCCGTGCCGGACGGCCGGAGCGCGGCCGGAAGCGGGTCAGCATGAAAAGCCCTTCGGAGGGATCAGTTGGCGTAGTAGTTCGTGAGGACGCATCCGTCCACCTGCGCGGGCTCCTGCTTGTAGCCGCTGGGGATCTGGCGTTCCGGATCGCACGACAGGGCCACGAGGCCGGAGGCCTTCAGGTCCTCGATCGTCTCGGTGCCGCCCGGCTCCACCGCGAAGTTTTTGCCGATCAGGATGGACCCGTAGTTCTCGGCGTGCATGGAGGTCTGGAACTTCTTCATGTCCGACAGCACCAGCAGCGTGCTGGAGTCGTCGTAGTTGTCCCGGCAGACGGCACGTTCCTTGATCCCCCAAGCGGGGTCGCGGGTCATGTTGTCATCGCCCCAGGCGGGATCATGGTCTGCCAGGGAGGAGTCGTCGTACTCGGCGCCCGGTGTGAGATCCAGGCAGGATCCGTACTGGTTGAGGTAGTACGCGATGGACGCCATGTCCGACGCCTCGGGCAGCTCCGTGCTCGCCGACTCACCGCTGTCGCCCTTGCCGGCGCCGGTGCTCGCGCTCGCGCTGTTCTTGCCGTCGCCGTCGCTGTTCCCGGCGTCGCTGTCGTCGCCGCCGCATGCCGTCAGCGACGCCGACATGAGGAGCAGGGCGCCGATGGTGATCGCTCGCCTGATTCGCATGGTGTGTCTCGCCTTACTCGGGGACGTAGTTGGTCAGGACGCAGCCGTCCACGAGGGCCGGCTCCTTCTCGAAGCCGCTCGGCACCGCGAGGTCCGCATCGCATGTCAGGAATCTCAGGTCGGACTGCCGGAGGCTGCGGATCGCCTCGTCACCGACCGGAACGACCGCGAAGTCCTCGCCGACCAGGAACTCGTCGCCGCTCGCCCTGGCGGCGGTCTGGAACTCCTTCATGTCGGAGACGGTGAGCAGCGCGATGGGCCGGTCCGACCCGTCCGTGCACACGGCGCGCTCCTCGATGCCCCAGGCCGGGTCCTCCGACTCGTCCGTGCCCCAGGCGTCACCGTCGTGCCCGCCGTCGTACTCGTCGCCCGTCGCCACGCTCTGGCAGGGGGTGTACCGGTTCAGGTAGCTCGCGATGGACTCCGTGTCCGACGCCTGGGGCAGGCCACCGGTCGTGGTCTGTCCGCTGCCGCCACCCGAGCCGGCGTCCGAGCCGAAGACGGAGTCCGCCCCGGTGCTGGCCTCCGAGCCGGATTCCGAGTCCGACCCGCACCCGCTCAGCGTCGCGAGCAGGGCGAGGGTCGCGGCCCCGGTGGCGAGGCTTCTGGACAGGCGCACGGTGGAACGGACTCCTCGGTGGGTGTGCGTGTGGGTGGGACCGGTGAGGCGCGTCATGCCGAAGCCGTCGCCGTCGCCGTTTCCTTCGCCGGGGTCGCCGACTGTGCCGGGTCCTCCTCCGCCTCCTGGAGGAACGTCCAGTCCCAGACGCTCAGCGGTGGGTTGACGCCCTGGCGGGCCGGGCGGGTGGTGCCGTTGGTGTCCGTGGCGGCGAGGATCTCCTTGAAGACCAGGTCGACGGCGACCGTGCCGACGCGCTTGTCCGCGTCGCGCTGGAGGCAGACGCCGGTGCGGAGCTCCTGGAGGGCTGCGATGACCTTCGGGTCGTTCTCCGGGCGGCCCAGGAGCGGGGCCACCATGGACGCCTCCTGCGCCGACTTCTGCTTGAAGGCGAAGACCGTGTGGATCTGGTTGGCGCCGCCGCTGCGGGCCTCGGAGTCCTCGATCTGGACGAGGTCGATGGCCTGCTGGGTGATCAGGACGGTGACCGCCAGGTAGGAGCGGCCCTGCTTCAGCGCGCGGCGCATCAGGTCGCGGCCGGACTCGGTCGCCGTGACGACGTACGCCTCGTCGACGAACAGCGCCTTCGGGCGCAGGCCGATCTCGCCGGTCACCGGGTTCTTCTCGTAGCCGACGTCGAGCATCTGGCTGCCCAGTTCCACGACCGCCATGAGGGCCGTCGCCGCGAGGCGTTCCGCCGGGTTCCAGCTGCGCGGGTCGGAGGCCGCGGGCGACTGGAAGCCGCGCAGGGTGATGACCGTACGGCGCTTGCGCATGCTGGACAGGGGCTGCGGGCGCTCCGCGAAGGAGAGACGGGCGTAGGGGAGCGTGCGCAGCTCGGTCAGGAGCATCTGCGCGAGCTTCAGGTCCTTGATCGCCTCGCGGTCTCCGCTGGCCACCGCGTGGTCGTACGCCGCGACGACTTCGTCCACGACCTGCCACAACGTCGGTCGGGGGACGGCGAGTTCGGCGTCGCGGGCCGTGTAGCCCTGCTCGACCGCCTGGCGGATCGCGGAGTTGTAGCGGCCGATGACGGTCGCCATGCCCTCGATGACGGGGAGACGTACGCGCTGGTAGTCCTCGTCGCCGAGGAAGCCCCGGAGCATGGACTCGGCGAGCAGGCGGCCCGCGGGGACGTCGCGGGCGATGACCCACGGGTCCAGTACGCCCGCCTGGCCCTTCAGGAGGTCGACGACCTCCGTCTCCGCCCAGAACTCGGGGTTCACCGGCTGGAACTTGCTGGCCGGGGTGCCGAGGAGGCCGGATTCCGCGTCGCCCGCGAAGTCCGGGTCGTTCACCTGGGCGCCGAAGCCCAGGTAGTAGCAGAGCTGGGCGAAGTCGGTCTTCGGGTCGATGACCAGGCAGCGGACGCCCGACTCCGACTCCTCGTAGAACTTCTGGAGGGCCAGCGAGGACTTGCCACCGCCGGAGGCGCCGACGATGGCCAGGCCACCGCCGTCGTTGCGGGCGGGGCCGACGTGCAGGGAGTAGTGGACCGGCATCTTGCCCGCCCAGCCGACCAGGTTGCCGACCCAGCCCAGACGCTTGCCGGAACGGTGCTCGGGGTTGTCGCCCAACTCCGTTCCCGCGGTGGGCAGTCCGGCGCCGAGCTGCTCGACCTCCTGGAGTCGGAGGTAGGGCGCGATCGGCAGCTTGGGCGCGTCGCCGGGGAGCTGCGCCTGGAGCAGCCGCCACTGCTGGCGGGTCGGGCGCAGCAGGGTCACCTTCAGGTCCTGCTTGAACTGCATCTCCAGGACCCGGCGCCGGCGCTCGAGCTCCTTCACGTCGTGCGCCGAGATCGTGAAGCGGATCTGCGCCTCCATGCCCGGCATCTTGTGCTCGTCGATGTCGTCGACGAGCTCCTGGGCGCGGGTGACCTGGGTGGCCAGCTTGGTGTCGGGGCTGCGGCCGGAGTTGGCCATGTCGTTCATCTCGTCCACGAGGTTGCCGCGGATCTTGTCGGCGCGGTCCTTGAACTTCAGGTACGGGATGAGCGTGAACCGCATGTCGATCTCGACGGGGAAGTCCACGTGCTGGGCGGCGTAGCGCGCCCACGCGGTCGACTGGCGGAAGCGGGTCTCCGCGGGCCAGTTGGCGGCCACGAGGGTGGTGGTGTAGCTGGTCTGCTGCTCGCCCGTCACCTCGTCGTACTGGTTCAGGACGATGTGCGTCTTGCGGTTCTCGCCGGAGAAGTCGACCACCAGGTCGAACTGGTTGGGTCCCCAGGCGCGCGAGCCGAGCACCGGCTCCGGCGGGACCGGCAGGTCGCCGTGGAGCGGCTTGCGGATCAGCCAGACGAGCTCCTCGCGGCTGAGCGGGGTGCCCTTCAGACCCTCGAGGCTCTCGTGGACCTCGACGGCCGTCTGCGTCCACTCGGCGAGCACGTGCGGGGAGAGGTACTCGTCGGCGACCCCGGTCGCCGTGGCGGCGGCCTGGTCGGCGGCGCCGCGGACGCCCTGGAGGAGACCGGGCTCGTCGTACGGCTCGTCGTCCTGGGCGAGGACTCCGCTGCCGCCGTTGGTGCGCTTCAGCGAACCGAGCTTCACCAGCAGGATGTTGCGCTCGCGCTTGGCACCGATGCGCTCCTGGTACTCCGCCTTGCGCAGGTTGTACGCCTTGTAGTTCTCGGTGGGGTCCCAGGCGACCGCGTTCAGGTCCTCCGCCCAGGTCAGCGCGGTGATCGGCTGGTAGACCTTGCGGTAGTGGCACTCGACGTTGCGGTCGCCGCGGGCCAGGTTCAGCAGACCGCGGGCCGGGCCCTCGGCCATCGCCTGGAGCTCGCCGGCGTTCAGGTACTCGTCGATGGCGTTGGGCAGGACGATGCCCGTCCACACCGAGTCGCCGTGCACGAAGATCATGTCGTCGGCGTAGCGGTAGGGGAGGCGGAGGTCCTCTCGGCGCGCGGCGGCCGACGAGCCGGACGGCTTGGAACGCGCCGAGGACGACTGCTTCGAGCCGCCCTGGCCGTTCTTCTTGCTAGACGAGGCGGCCATGATCATGGCGACCACGAAGAAGGCGGCCGCCCCGCCCAGAAGGATCATCATGAACATGGAGGACTCATCCTGCGGTAGTCGACGTCGGGAAGTGGTGGGGTGATCGCGGGGTCAGCGCCTGGAGGCGGCGAACGCGGTGCCGCGCTCGGCGGCGACGCGGCGCGCGGCCTCGTAGCGGGCCTGCCAGCGCGGCGAACCCGGGGTGAAGAGGATGACCTGCCAGTGCAGTTGCTCCGGCTCCTGGTCCGCGGCGAGACCCTGCAGCCGCTTGGGCTGGAACCACCAGTCGGTCCACACCACGAGCTGCTGGCTCAGGGTGAGCGCCGAGGGCAGCGGGCGCCCCCAGACGAAGTAGATGCCGAACGGCGGCCCGAAGTAGAGGACCGACGTCCACATCGACATGCCGAGGAAGGGCAGGAACGCCGACACGGTGAACAGGGTGATGAGCCAGACCAGCCCGAAGCCGAAGGCCGCGCCCAGTGCGGGCAGCAGCAGTCCGGGCAGCGGGATGTTGCCCCAGTTCCAGATCCGCTTGGGGCGGTTGACCAGATCGGTGTGGTCGTACG
This sequence comes from Streptomyces sp. NBC_01334, assembly GCF_035983595.1. Classification (NCBI taxonomy): domain Bacteria; kingdom Bacillati; phylum Actinomycetota; class Actinomycetes; order Kitasatosporales; family Streptomycetaceae; genus Streptomyces; species Streptomyces sp. NBC_01334. The sequence continues at coordinate 5,281,778 of NZ_CP130718.1, forward strand.
CGACCAGCGGCTCGGGTGCCTCCTGGCTCATGTCTGCGAACTCCCCTGTTTGGGACGACTGCTGACGGTGCGTCGGGCTAGGCCCGAGCGGTCCGTCAGTTGCCGCCGCCGATCTGACTGCCGAGACCGATCAGCACACCGGCGAGGCCGCCGGCGCCACCGATGATCAGGGCGGCCAGCGCGATCATGCCGAAGCCCTGGAAGGCCTCGCGCATGCCGTCGCCGCGCTTCATCGACAGAAGCATGCGGATGCCGAGGATGAGCAGGGCGATGACGGCGACCATGGTGCCCGCGTTACGCAGGATGTCCTCGATCTGCCCGAACATGTCGTTCAGGGTCGTACCGGCGGCCAGGTACATGGTGGTTCCTCTCGGGTGGTGGAGCGGCGGTAGTGGTAGGGGGTGTGGGCGGCGCGGTCCGGTCAGGGCTTGCCGGGCTTGGCCGTGGACGACGGGACGGCCGCGGAGGCGGAGGGTGAGGGGGCTCCGGAGGCGCCGGCCGAAGGTGACGCCGTTCCCGTCGCGGTGTCGGTGTCGCTGTCGGCCCGGCCGCCCTCGGCGTCGAGCACGCCGCCCCGGACGTCCTTGATGAACCAGCCCTGGGCCGTGTTGACCATCGTCATCCGGTACGCGCGGCGAACGGCGACGCCCTTCGCGTCGGTCCAGTCGACGGCCACCCGCACCTGGACGGCCTGTCCGGCGTCGTAGGCGTACGGCTTGGTGTCCTGGGCGCTCGCCGGGACGAGCGCGACGACCGTGCCGATCTGCGGGCCCGTCAGGCGGCCGGCCAGACCGGTGGTGGCCGTCAGGGTCGCGTCCGGCGTGAGGAAGCGGGCCATGGCGGTGGCGTCGGAGGCGCCCCAGGCCTCGAAGTAGCCCGGCAGCACCTCCTTCTGGAGCTGCGTGGACAGGGTGTCGTCCACGACCTCGTCGCCCTGGTCGACCTCGGGCACGTCCGCGGCGGCCGGCAGCGGCATCTGGCCCACGTCGCCGGAGACGCGCATGCCCTCGCCCGTCTTGAGGTTCTGGACGTACACGGGGACGGTGAGGGTGGTGAGCGTGCCGTCGTCGGTGCGGACCTGGACCCCGATGTAGCGGCCGTGGTCGCCGTACTCGGGAAGCTTCTCGGCGGTGCCGTCCCAGGTGACGGAGACGGCCTTGCTGGTGCCCTCACCGCTCCAGCCGCAGTCGGGGTCGACACCGGCGGAGGCGTAGCGGGCGAGGTCGGTGCGGCGGGCGGACGAGGTGTCCGGGGTGAACGTCATGCAGAGCTGCGCGTACTGCTCCGCGAAGGCCGCCGCCTGCTCGGTGGGGAACTCGGTGAGGCGGTACCGGGTGGCGTCCGAGGAGTCCAGCCCGGCGGTGGTGGTGCCGGAGGACTTGCCGATCACCAGTCCCATCACGCCGCACGAGCCCAGCGCGAACACGCAGGTCGTGATCAGCAGGGTGGCGCGGAGCGCGACGTGCGTACGGCGCCCGCCGCCGGAGATACGGCCGCCGGGCTTGGGCACGTCGAAGTCACGCGCGGAGGCGGGCCTCGGGGCGGCCTGGCCGGGGGTGGCGGCACCCGGGGTGACGGCGCCGGGGGGCACGGTGCCTGCGGCCGGGGCGGTCGCGCCCGCGGTCGGGGCCGCCGTGGCCCTCAGCGACATCGTGGAAGAGCTGTGCGCGGGGGCCTGGTGGCCGTGCTGGGGCGGGTGCTGGGCGGCCGTGGTGGGCGTGGGTGCCGGCGCGGTGGCCGCGGCCGTCGCCGTGCCGCCCCGCTTGCGCTGCTCCTTCTCCGCCTTCTTCTGCTCGTACGCCGCCTTGCGAGCCGCGCGCTCACGCTCGCGCTTCTCCTTCTTCGACTCGCCCTGGGACCGTGTCTCACGGGGCGGCAGCGACGGGACGGCGGCCTGGCCGGCCCGGGGCGTGCTGCGCACCCAGGCGGCGGCGACCTGGGCGCGGGCCGCGTCGGAGGGCAGCGGCTGCGGCTGTTGCGGGGCGGGGGCCTGCTGCCCTTGCCCCTGCCACGCCTGCTGCGGCGGCTGCTGGGAAGGACCGAAGGACCCGGGCTGCCCGGAAGGCTGGCCTCCGCCGACCGCGCCAGCAGGGCTGTTGTGGTCTGTCATCGAGTCGGTTACTCCAGCGAGTCGGTTCCCCGTCCGCCTGGGCGGGTTCACGACCGCACCGCACGACGGGCCCTGGCCCGGCCAGGTGCGCTTGGCAGTGTGACAAAGACCTGTCACCGGACCGGTGTCGCTTTCCTCGCCGGGACTGCGGGAATTCCCGATGCCGCGTCCGTGAGGAAACCGGCCGGGAAAAGTGACAGGGACACGCCGGGAAGGCGCCGTGCCGTACCGGCCCGTCCTGGGCCCAGAATGCGCTGGGCGCGTGTGCCCGAGGTGCTGGGTACCGCCACCCGGCACCACCCCCTGGACCCGACGGACCCGGCGAAGGACGAGAGTTGACCGACCACAACGGGCACCCGCAGCAGCCGCAGTACCCGCAGCAGCCGCAACCCCCGGAGCAGCCCGACCCGCGCACCTGGGAGATCCCCCAGCAGGCTCCGCCGGTCCAGCAGGTCCCTGCTCCTGCTCCTGCTCCTGCCCCTGCTCCTGCTCCTGCCTTCGCCCCCGTCGCCGTACCGGCGCCTGAGCCGGCCCAGGCCCCGCAGGTCTTCCAGGCCGAGCGCGCCTGGGTCGACGGCTATGAGCCCGGCAACCCCTGGCAGGCCAGCCTGTGCGTGGAGACGCCGTACGGGACGTTCGCCTATCCCCTCACGCCGAACACGATTCCCGAACTCCTCGAGCAGATGGTCCTGGTGGCGCAGGAGCAGCAGGGGATGCCGGTCGGCTTCGACGAGGATCCCGAGCTGTCGTCGCCGGACGAGGAGGGGATGGACGAGGAGCAGCAGGCGTCCGCCTCCGACATCCACAGCGGTCGGGCCGCGCGTCTGACGGGCTGGGCCGTCGTCCACGACCTGTGGGAACGCGAGGACCCGACGGCACGCATCGTGATGGGTGCGGTCGTGGTGGTGCTGTTGCTGCTCGGTATCGTCCTGACCTGATCACGCGGCACCCGGCCGGGCGCCGCCCGATCACCCGACAGCCGTAGCTCGACCGAACGACCGATGGGGGCAACGATGTCCGGCACCGCAGAGGGCTCCGAGGAGCCGGAGTTCTACTTCGCGGACGTCTTCGTCTTCGTCTCCGACTATCTCGCCCAGATGATCCGCCGCCGGGTCAACGGCAGCACGGCCACCTGGTGCCCGAGGTGGTGGGAGCACCCCGAGGCCGGCGCCCGCCTGTCCGCGCTCTGGCTGGCCTGGGAGCACCTGCGCCAGGACCCGGCGCTCGGCATGTCCACGTGGTGGCTGCACCACGCCGACCCGCATCTGCGGGTCCTGATGGACGCCGACTCGGGTCCGTTCGCGGCCTGTTCACCCAAGGACGGGCATACGGCGTACCCGTTCGACCCGCTGCCGGTGGATCCGCGGCCTTCCTGAGCGCCGGACCGGCGAAAAGACGGCGTACGAGAGGAGTGACGGGGTGCTCTGCGTCTCCCTCCGCGTGGCGTCGACCGCTGGGGGCACGTTCTGGTACGTCGCCCACGGCACCGCGGTGAAGTGGGCCCGGACGGAGTGACCACGCCCGGCCGAGCCCGACCGGGGCAAACCCTTCCCCTTCACGCACTCCCGCTTCCCCTTTCCTCTTTCCCGAAGCCGGCCGCGCTTTCCTCGACGGGAATTCCCCCGACTCCCCGCTTCCGCCTCCCCCTACCGTGTCCCGGTCACCCGCCGTACCGGCTCAGCACAAGGGAGGCGCGGGAACGTGGACTTGCCTGCGGAGAACAAGCGCACGGGGCTCTTGGCCCTGGGGGTGCTCGGGTTTCTCCTGATCGCCGTGCTCACCGTGTTCACCGTCTTCGACGGAGACGACGAGGGCGACGGCGGTGACGCCAAGGACGGCTCCGCGGTGCCCACGGCCACCTCGGACGGCAGCGCCGCCGGCTCGGACGGGGAGGGAGCCGACGGCGACGGATCGCAGGGCACCGCGGTCGCCCCGATCGTCTCGGCCGCCGAAGCCGTGAAGGCGCACGCCGCCATGGTCCAGTACATGGCCGGTCTCACCACGTACGACCACGAGAGCAATGCCGCGACCTGGAGTGTTCCGCTGGTCCGGCTCACCACGAACGACGACCGGATGAAGGCCGCGACCTCGTTGCCGACCGGCAAGGAGTGGGCGACCTGCCAGGCCGAGCAGTGCTCCTCCAAGGGGGAGGCCGTCGTGGTGCGCGATGCCCTGGTCTCGGACGACCTGGTGCGTGACAGCGGCCGCTCGATGTCCACCCTGGTCAAGGTGACCGCCACGCACACCGCGGACGGGCAGACCACGACCGAGTCCAACGAGTGGCTGGTGACGGTCAAGGAGGACAGCGGCGAATGGCTCGTCTCCGGGTTCGACGTCTTCGGCCTCGGTGACGTGGGCGCGTCCGACGACTCGGGGGTGTGAGCCGGGATGGTTGCACCAGCGGTACTGGCCGCCGCCAGCAAGGCGGCGAAGGTCGCCAAGGCCGCGAAGGCGGCCAAGGCGGCGACCCAGCGCGGCGGCGGTCAGGGTGGCGGCGGCGACAAGAAGAACAACAAGTGGATGTGGATAGCCGGCGGTGTCGGCTGCCTGCCCATCGCCGGGGTCGGCACCCTCGTCCTGGTCCTTGTGGGAAGCATGATCGGCGGGGTGGGCGCCGGTGCCGCGGCCGCCTCCTGCGGCGACTACGCCGACAACGCCAACGCCGGCAACACCGGTGACGCCGCGGCCACCAACCCGGTCATGCCGGCCGGCAAGATGTACATGCCGAGCGAGACGGCGCGCAACGAGATACCGCCGAAGATGATCCTCGCCGCGATGCGCGCCGCCGCCCGCTACGACGGCCTCGACTGGACGCTCATCGCCGGGCAGATGTACCAGGAGACCAAGTACGGCCAGGACCCCTCGGCCGCGCCCGGCGGCAAGAACTCCCTCGGCTACATGGGCATCCTCCAGTTCGGCAAGCCGGCCTGGACGGACTACGGCGCCGACGGCAACGGCGACGGCACGAAGGACCTGTACAACATCGACGACGCGGCCTGGGCCGCCGCCAACTTCCTGCACGCCAAGAAGGCCGAGACCGCTCCCTTCAAGGCGCTCCAGATCTACTCCGGCTCCACGGCCGCCAACACGATCTACCCGCGGGTCGTCCTCACCCAGGCCGCGCGCTACCGCGGGGTGCTCACCGGCGACAAGGACCTCATCAAGCGCTGGTACGCGCATCTGAAGGAGACCATCGAGAAGAACCCCGGCTTCCCCACCCTCGGGAAGCAGTCGGACATTCCCGAACCGGTCGGCAACAACGCCCAGCCCGGCTCCGCGCTCAGCATCGTCGCGACCCCGGCCCGCTCCTGGTCGACGCCGGCGCTGGACGACGACAGCGGTGACGGCAGCACGACCGCGATGTCCCTGGCCGCGTACAGCAGCGACATCGGCGGCAACAGTGACAGCGGCAGCATCGGCGCCGGCTACGCGACGACCGTGTCGTTCCCCCTTGCCAAGGAGCCCACCACCGGCAAGGACTGGCAGTGGCCCATGAAGCAGGGCACGTACACCGTCGGCACCCCGTACCACCAGAACGGCCGTATGTGGAGCCTCGGTTACCACACCGGCCTCGACCTGGTGGCCACCAGCGGCACCCCGATCTACGCACCGGCCGACGGCAAGGTCGTCCACGCCGGTCCCGGCGGCTCGTACGGCAACATGACGAAGATCGAGCACGCGGGCGGGGTCATCACGCTCTACGGTCACCAGACCTCGATCAAGGTGTCCGTCGGGCAGACCGTCAAGCGCGGTCAGCAGATCGGCACGGTCGGCGCGACCGGCAACGTCACCGGACCCCACCTGCACTGGGAGGTCCTCGTTCCCGGTGTCGACAACCCGTTCGTGGGCGGCCAGGACAAGGGTCCGGGCATGGTCGACCCGGACGGGTGGATGAAGGGCAAGGTCACCGCCAACCCCGACTACGGGACCGTCCCGGGATCCGACGAGAGCAGCAGGGACGCGCAGTACGCCGACTGCGCCGAGGAGAACGGCGGCGCCGCGGTGGCCCCGGACGGCGCGGGCGCCTCCGGTGTCCTTCCCGACGCCGACGACCCGGTGATCCGCGCGGTCCTCGGCTGGGCGCAGCGCGGCATCGGGGTCCCGTACGTGTTCGGCGCCCCGCGGCTCCAGGGCGAGAACCCCACCAGCTTCGACTGCTCCAGCTTCACGCAGTGGGCGTACTACATGGCCAGCGCCGGGAAGATCAACATCGGTACGACGACCTACACGCAGGAGCCCTACCTCAAGAAGTACGAGGTGTCGCTGTCCGAGGCGCAGCCCGGCGACGTCATCTTCTTCCGGCCGGAGGCGGGCCACTCGGGCCATGTGGGCCTGGTCTGGGACCCCAAGGGCCACAAGATCATCCACGCCCCGCGCCCGGGCAAGTCCGTCGAGTTCAGCAACTGGGACTACCAGGACACGATCACCGGCGTCTACCGCGTGCCGATCCCCCAGGGCACGAACGCGGTCGAGGGCGACGGCACAGACAGCGGAACAGGAGCATGAACCAACAGATGAGGCGTCACCTTCTTCCCCTCACCGGGGCCCTGGTGTCACTGGGGCTGGTCGCGGGCTGCGGCGGGGGCGACGACACGGGGAAGGGCGGCGCGACGGACGGGAAGGCGACGCCCAAGGCCTCCGCGTCCGTCGCCCGGGGCCCCGCGTACGAGGGCGCCGCACTGCCCGGCCTGGCCCGGAAGCCCGTGTGGAGCCTGACCGCGGACGGTGTCTCGGGATGCCCCGGCGACCCGGTCGCGCGGGCCACGAGCAGGGCCGTCGGAGACCACTCGCAGACCTGCGTCCTCGGTGACGCCGTCGTCCTCACCGAGGACGCGACGACGTACCCCGACAGCACCGGCGGCACTCCGGAGGAGTACCTCTTCCGGGCCCGCCTCCTCGACGCGGCCACCGGCCGGGAACGCAAGTCGGTCGAGGTCACGATCCCCGCCGACGGCTGGTCGAGCGACCGGGATCCGGCGCCCGCCGAGTTCTTCACCATCGGCCAGTGGAAGGACGGCACACCCGCCCTCCTGGCCGTCGACGGCGACGTGACCGCGGCGAGCGGCCTGAAGAAGGAGTCGGTCCGGACGACGTACACCATGTACGCCCCCTCCGGCGAGAAGCTGGGCAGCTCGGCCTACGACGGCGAGGACGGCACCGACCACACCGTCGAGGCCGGCCATGTACGGCTGAAGGAGGGCAACGACAGCGGCTCCTACGCCCCGCTCGGCGGCGGAGCCACCGTCGAGGTCCAGGACCGGTGGGAGGACCAGGCGCCGATCGGCACGGGCTTCGGCTACCGGGTGGCGACGTCCCTCGCCGAGTTCTACGTCAGCGGCGACCGGCTCCAGGTCTCCGACCGGCTCACCGGCAAGGAGCTGTGGGACACGGAGGGCGTCACCCTGCCCGCCGCCGTGGCGGCGCAGACCCCGGACGGCGACCGGGCGGCCGCCTCCCTCTTCCCGCTCTCCGGGGACAAGGGCCTGCTCGCCTGGGGCCTGAAGGACGACACGTACGACGCGCTCCTGACGGTGGTCGACCTCAGAACGGGGCGCACCCTCGTGGAAGGCCCCAAGACCTTCCTCGACCCCAACGACGCGCACGAGCCGGTCGTCGTCCTCTCCGCGGACGGAAAGAGCGTCGTCACCCAGTTCGGCGGAGGCGCGGTCGCCTGGGACGCGGAGACGGGCGACGAGCTCTGGCGTCAGGAGGCGGACGAGCAGGACATCGAGCCGGTGGCACTGCCGACCGGCGACGTCCTGTACGCGTCCGTCAGCGACCTGGGGCTGGCGGCGCTCGACATGCGCACCAAGAAGGTGCTGGCCTCCGGCCTGGAGCCCGGTTCCTCGCTGAACGACGACGTCGACGTCCTGGAGCGCACGTCCGACGGCCACGCCCTGCTGGCGACGAGCGAGGGTGTCTTCGTCTTCGCTCCGGAGAAGGCCTGACCCCGGCCCTCCCGGCCACCGCCTCCCAGCACCCCCACCCCCCAGACAACTCAGCAAGTCCACAGTCCAGAAAGGACGGACCCGCGGGTGACCGCAGAACAGCAGAAGAAACCCCGCGCCGAGGACGACTGGACCTTCGAGATCGTCATCGCCGTCGCGGTCGTGCTCCTCGTCGGGGCCGGTGCCTGGCTGGCGGCGAAGGTCGGGGCCGGGTATGCCGACGAGCCGGCGCCGCCCGCCAACCCGCTGACGTTCCTCGTCGAGGTGATCAAGGGCGACTACAGCTGGCCGGGCTCGGCGGCCAGTGCCGTCGCGGCCGGTGAGGCGGTGGTGGTCGGGATCCTCGGCCTGGCCGCCTACCGGGTGCGGGAGCGGTTCAGGAACAAGCCCAAGGTGGACGGCGCCGCCCAGCACCTCGCGAAGGGCGAGGAGCTCGGCAAGCTGACCATGAAGGGCGCGGCCGCCACCGCCGAGCGCCTCGGCGTGCAGTCGAGCACGCCCGGCGTGTTCATCGGACGGTCCGTCAAGGGGCGTCAGCCGCTGTACGGGTCGTACGAGGACATGCACGTCGACATCTGGGGCCCGCGGACCGGTAAGACGACCCGGCGCGCCATTCCCGCCATCCTGGACGGGCCCGGCGCCGTCCTCGTCACCTCCAACAAGCGCGACATCGTGGACGCGACCCGGGGTCCGCGGACCGCGCGCGGCCCGGTGTGGGTGTTCGACCCGCAGCAGGTCGCGCAGGAGGAGCCGAGCTGGTGGTGGAACCCGCTGTCGTACGTCACCGACGTGGCCAAGGCCCGCAAGATGGCCGACCACTTCGCCAGCGGTTCGCGGGACGCCAACGCCTCCACCGACGCCTTCTTCGACCCGGCCGGCCAGGACCTGCTCGCCAACCTGCTGCTGGCCGCCGCCTGCGCCAAGGCGCCGATCACCCAGATCTACACCTGGCTGTCCAACCCCAAGGACGACGCTCCGGAGCGGATCCTGCGCGGCGCCGGACACGCCATGTCCGCGGACGGGCTGGCCGGCGTGATCAACGCCCCCGACAAGCAGCGCAGCGGCATCTACGGTGTCGCCCAGCAGATGGCGTCCTGCCTGGTCAATCCCGAGGTCAACCGGTGGGTCACGCCCCCGGCCGACGAGTACGCGGGCGAGTTCGACCCGCACGCGTTCGTCCGCACCGGCGGCACCCTGTACTCGCTGAGCCGGGAGGGGCGCGACTCCGCCGGGCCGCTGGTGACCGCGCTGACCGTGGCCGTCGTCGAGGCGGCCGAGGAGTACGCCACCACCCAGCGTGGCGGCCGACTCCCGCTGCCCCTCGTCGGCGTCCTCGACGAGGCGGCCAACGTGTGCCGCTGGCGGACCCTGCCCGACCTGTACTCGCACTACGGCTCGCGCGGGATCATCCTGATGACGATCCTCCAGTCCTGGGCGCAGGGCATCGAGGTGTGGGGCGAGCGCGGCATGGAGAAGCTGTGGTCCGCCGCGAACGTGCGCGTCTACGGCGGTGGCGTCTCGGACACCCGCTTCCTGGGCGACCTGAGCGAGCTGGCCGGCGAGTACGAGCTGCGTGAGTACCAGACCAGCCGTGAGTCGGAGTTCGGTGGCTGGTCCGGCAACCGCGCGATCAGCGAGTCCACGCGCCGCGAACGCGTCCTCCAGGTCTCCGACCTCGGCGCGATGCCGCCCGGCCGGGCCCTCGTCCTCGCCTCCGGCACCAAGCCGGTGCTGGTCGAGACGGTCCCGTGGTGGGAGGGCGCGTACGCCGCCGAGGTCCAGGCCTCGCTGAAGAAGTACGACCCCGGGGCGCGCTGAGCCGACGGCGGCACCGAGGACAGGGGAGGGGCCCGGAGGCAGTCGCCTCCGGGCCCCTCCCCTGTCCGTCGTCCTCGTCCTCGTGTCGTCCGTCGGGGATCAGACGCGCGCGGACCGCCGGCGACGCGTGCCGAACCAGGCCGCCGCACCGCCGACGGCCAGCAGGGCGGCCGCGAGAGCGCCGTAGAGGGCACCGCCGTCCGAACCGGTGGCGGCGAGCGAACCGGTGGTGCTCGTGGTGTTGGTGGTGCCGCCGGTCGTGCCGCCCGTGGTGGTGGCCGCGGAGGCGGACGCCGACGGAGAGGCCGAGGCGGACGCGGAGGCGGAGGCGGACGCCGACGGCGTCGTGGACGGCGTACCGCTCGGCGGGGTGACCAGGGTCGGGCCGGCCTTCACCTTGGTCTGGGCGCCGTTGAACCCCCAGGAGTCGGCCATGGAGAACAGCGCCTCCAGCGGGACGACGGTGTCCTTCTTGATGTCGCTCTTCTTCCCCAGGGAGAGGTACAGCTTGATGCTCTCGGTGCCCTTGGAGGAGCCGAAGCCCTTGGATATGGCGGGGAGTTCCCACTCGCTGTCGTTGGACTCCTCCAGCTTGACGATCTTGCCGTCGACCTCGGCCTCCAGGACGAAGTCGGGGTGGCCCGCGCCCTCACGGAACTGCTGGGCCGACACGGTGCGCTGAAGCTCGGCGGGGAACTCGCCGGGGCCGGTGGCCGTGGCGTTCAGCACCAGCTCGGCACGCTGGCCGGGCCGCGCGACGGCGCCCGTCTTCTGCTCCCACGCCACGTTCAGCTTGCCGGGCGTGATCGCCGGGTCGGTCTTGAAGACCTGGGTGTTGCGGGACGGGTCGTCGTCGGTGTCGCCGATCAGCCGCCCGGCGGTGAGGGTGAAGTCACCGTCGTTGGTGGGGTAGGAGGCGCCGAGGCCGACCGTGACCTTCCAGGTGTACTCGGTCTTCGCCGGGATGGAGAAGGTGGACGCCGCGTTCCCGGTGGCCGGGAAGAACAGCCCCTGGAAGGAGCCGTCCTGCCGCCCGATCGCCGACTTGGTCGCGGGCGCGTCGACCGCGGTCACGTCGAAGACGATGGAGTCCTTCAGCACCGGGCTCGGACCGTCCGGCGTGCCCGGCAGCCAGGCCGAGAAGTCCTGTGCCTTGTCGGAGGAGTTGGCGACCGTGAGGATCATCGACTCCGTCGCCCCGCCGCGCTTGAGCGGGCCGGTGGGGGCGGGCGCGCCCAGCGTCATCTTCAGCGCGTGTCCGCCCGCCTTGTCGGCGGCGACAGCGGTGGCCGGGACGAAGGCGGCGCCGGCGACTGCGGTGACGACGGCGGTCGCGGCCACGGTGCGGATGCGGCGGGCGGCGACGGAACCAGCGGACATGATGAATCCCCCCAAGGAATCGATCAGCAAGGGCACGCCGTGACGACGGCGGCGAAGGCACGAGCGAGAAGCGCGACGAGCGAGAGCTGCGACGAACGAGAAGCACGACGAACGAGAAGCACGACGAACGAGAAGCACAGCGAGAAGCGCGACGAGAAGGCAGACAAGGGAACCGGAAGAGTGACCGCCCGCCGGTACTGCTTGTCCCCCCGGCGGCTCGCGGTGCACTCATCTTCACCCGGATTCCACAGGTGATCAATCGTCGCTCCGTCACCACTTCGCAACAGCGCCGGAAGCGACAATTCCGCTGGTCACGGGCCTGTATCCGGGGGGCACGCTCCGCTCCGCCGTGCCCTGCGGAGGCAGTTGTCCTCGGGCGGCGGCGACGGCGGAGGTGAGGAGGTCGCCGGTCGTGGTCAGGGCGACGGCCGTGGCGAGTCTGGCGGGATTCACGCGTTCCTCGGGTCGGAAGGAAGGCTGTCGTGATCGTGACCCGCGACGAACGGCCTTGGTTGTGCGACTTTTTGCCCACGCGTTGGCTGGTTCTCTGTCCAGGTCTTTTCAACGTCTCCGCGTGCTCTCCATGCGTCTTCACCCGCTGAGCGGAGTGTGATGTTGCTACTTCGTTAAGTAGTTCCGCTTGACGCCGACGGCCGCCGCCGCGTTGTCTTTTCAGACACCTGGGTCTACATGTGACACCCATGTGTCCGGAATCGCACCGAACGCACCTGAAGTGAGCCCCCGAATGCGTCGTATCGCCATAGCTGTGGTCGCCTCCACGATGTCCCTGTCGCTCGCCGGGTGCGGAATGCTGGGGGCGTCGGAGAACAGCAGCAGCGCGACACCGACCCGGAGCAACGACGTCACGGTGGGCGTGCTGATGCCGGAGGAGACCAACACCCGGTACGCGGACTTCGACTACCCCATCATCAAGAAGAAGGTCGCCGAGCTCACCGAGAACAAGGGCAGGACCGAGTACGCGAACGCCGCCGGGGAAGCCAAGACGCAGCTCACCCAGATGCAGAAGATGATCGACGAGAAGGTCGACGTCATCCTGCTGGACGCCGTCGACTCGAAGTCGATCGCCACGATGGTGCAGAAGGCCAAGGACGCGAGCATCCCCGTCATCGCCTACGACCGCCTGGCCCAGGGACCGATCGACGGGTACGTCTCCTTCGACAACGAGCTCGTCGGCGAGGTGCAGGGCCGCACCCTCGCGGAGGCCATCCCCAACCTCCAGGCCAGCGACAAGATCGTCATGGTGAACGGCTCGCCCACCGACCCGAACGCCGGGCAGTTCAAGGCGGGCGCGCTCAACGAGCTCAACGGCCGGGTCACGGTGGCGAAGTCGTACGACACCGACAAGTGGAGCCCCGAGGTCGCCGAGGCCAACATGACGAAGGCGATCGAGGCGCTGGGCGTGTCCAACATCGCCGGCGTCTACTCCGCCAACGACGCCATGGCCGGCGGCATCATCAAGGCCCTCAAGGCCGCGGGCGTCAGCTCCGGCGACCTGCCCCCGATCACCGGCCAGGACGCGGAGCTGGCGGCCGTGCAGCGCATCATCAGCGGCGAGCAGTTCATGAGCGTCTACAAGCCGTACCCCAACGAGGCCGAGGCCGCCGCCGAGGCCGCCGTCGCCAAGGTCCAGGGCCGCGACATCCAGTTCGACGCCCTCACCCGCGACCGGGTCGACAGCCCGACGAACAAGGACATCCCGGCCAAGCTGGTGACCGTGGTCGCGCTGACGAAGAGCAACATCAAGTCGACCATCGTCGCCGACGGCATCTACAAGGTCTCCGAGATCTGCACCGCCAAGTACAAGGCCGCCTGCCAGGCTCTCGACCTGCTCTGATCCGAGCCACGGACTCCGGGCGGGCCGAGCGCCCGCCCGGACCGCATCCGCCCGGACCGCCGCTCACGCCACCCGGGTGAACTCCACCGTGACCTCCGGCGGCCCGCCGGCGACACCCCGGTAGATGCCCTTGTGCGGGGTGACGTCGTCGTAGTCGCGACCCCGGCCGACCACGACGTGGGACTCGTCGGGCCGGGTCCGGTTCGTCGGGTCGTAGCCGTGCCAGTCGCCGGCCCAGTACTCGACCCAGGCGTGGCTCTGCCCGGCCACCGGGCGGTGCAGCTCCGCGTCCCGCTCGGGGTGGAGGTAGCCGGAGACGTACCGGGTGGGCAGGCCCAGGCCGCGCAGCAGCGCGATCGTGACATGGGCGATGTCCTGGCAGACCCCGGCGCCCTGGTCCCAGGCCTCGGCGGCCGAGGTGTTCACGCCGGTGACGCCGGGCAGGTAGGACACCTGGTCCGCGACCAGCGCCGACACGGCCACCGCCGTCCCGTGCGGGTCCAGGCCCATGGCCGCCTTCCTCGCCTTCTTCACCAGCTTCGGCGGGACCGTCGTACGGGCCGTGGGGCCGGCGAACTCCAGCAGACGGGAGCCGGCCGCGCGTGCGGCGATCTCCGGCCACCCCGGGGCCGGCGGCAGCGCGCCCGGCGGGGCCGTCTCCACCAGGCTGGACGCCGTGATGGTGAGGTCCGCGTGCGGGTCCATCAGCTCGAAGGCGGTGACCTGGGTGCCCCAGTAGTCCCAGTACGACCAGGTGCCGGCCGCCGGGCGGACGGTCACCCGGGAGTCCAGCGTCGTCTGGCCCGGCAGGGTGAGGGGGGTCATCCGGACCTCGTTGTGCGAGAGGACGGCGGCCTGCGTGTAGGAGACACGGGTCGTGTGCCGGATGCGGAGTCTGCGGGTGGTGGCCGCGGTGGTCATCGTGCTCACGCTCCTTCCTGGGCCCACACGACGGGCCCCTGGTACGGGTAGAACCGCTCCGCCACCGCCTCCGCCGACGCCATACAGGCGGACTGCAAGTCGCCGAGGAGCAGTGGCAGTTGTTCCTCCAGGGCGGGCGAGTCGAGGTACTCGAGGCGGGTGCGCAGCCGGCCGATGGGACGGCGGGCCGGGTCCTGCCGGGGGCGGCCGAGCGCACTCAGGCACTCCTCGGCCGTCGTCAGCGCGTGCAGCGCCGAACGCGGGAAGTCCCGGTCCAGGAGCAGGAATTCGGCCACTCTCGGGGTGTCGCCGAAACCGCCGTACACGCGCGCGTACGCCTCGTCGGCGCCGGAGGCGCTCAGCAGGGTCGGCCAGTCGGGCGCGTGGGCGGCGTCCAGGACGCGCACCGACAGCAGCCGCACGGTCATGTCCACCCGCTCCAGGCTCCGGCCCAGGACGACGAACCGCCAGCTGTCGTCGCGGCTCATCGTGGAGTCGGCGAGCCCGAAGAAGAGGGCCGCGCGGCTGCGGACGAGCTCCAGATAGCCGTAGGGGCCCGTACGGGAGGCCGCGCGGCGCTGGTCGGCGAGGGCGTGCCAGGTGGCGTTCAGGCACTCCCACATCGCCGAGGAGACGGCCTCGCGGGCGCTGCGCGCGTTCAGCCGGGCGGCGCCCAGCGCGCCCTCGATGGCGCAGGTGGAGCGGGAGTCGAAGGCCAGCTGGTCCAGGACCTGCCGCATGTCGACCGTGTCGGGGCCCGCGTCGACGCCCAGGATCGCGTACAGCGACCGGCAGGCCGCGTCCTCGTCGCGCCAGGGGTCCTCCAGCATGCGGTGGAGGTAGGCGTCGAGGATGCGCGCGGTCGCGTCGGCCCGTTCGACGTAGCGGCCGGTCCAGGTCAGCGCTTCCGCTATGCGGGAGAGGATCACGTCGTTCACTGCTGCTGCGCCCCTTCCTGTACGGCGGTGGGGACCCCGTCCGGGCCCAGCTGGCGGGGTGCGACGGCCGGGGGCGCGTCGTCGGCCGGCAGGGCGGCCGGGCCCTCCGCCGGGCCCTCGGCGAGCACCCAGGTGTCCTTGGAGCCGCCGCCCTGGCTGGAGTTGACGATCAGGTTGCCCTCCTGCAGGGCCACGCGCGTGAGTCCGCCGGGCAGCACCCAGACGTCGGTGCCGTCGTTGACGGCGAACGGCCGCAGGTCGATGTGGCGCGGTGCCATGCGGTCGCCCGCGAGGGTGGGGGAGGTGGACAGGGCCACGGGCCGCTGGGCGATGAAGCCGCGCGGGTCGGCGGCGACGGCCTTCCGCGTCTTCGCCAGGGTCTTGGCGTCGGCCTTCGGGCCGATGACGATGCCCTGCCCGCCGGCGCCGTCCACGGGCTTGACGACCAGCCGGTCGAGCTGGTCGAGGACGGCGTCGAGCTGCCCGGGTTCGTCGGGGCGGTACGACTCCACGTTGGGGAGGACCGGTTCCTCGCCGAGGTAGTACCGGATGAGGTCCGGGACGTACGTGTACAGCAGCTTGTCGTCCGCGATGCCGTTGCCGACGGCGTTGGCGAGGGTCACCTTTCCGGCCAGGGCCGCGGTCATGATGCCGGGGCAGCCGATCACCGAGTCGGGGCGGAAGTGGAGCGGGTCGAGGAAGTCGTCGTCGAGCCGCCGGTAGACGACATGGACCGGGACCTCGCCCTTGGTGGTCCGCATCCACACCCGGTGGTTGCGGCACAGGAGGTCGTGGCCCTCGACCAGCTGCACGCCCATCAGCCTGGCCAGCAGGGCGTGTTCGAAGTAGGCGGCGTTGCTGGGGCCGGGGGTGAGGACGACGACCCGCGGGTCCGCGGTCCCCTCGGGCGCGGCGGCCCGCAGGGCGGCGAGCAGCCGCGCGGGATAGCCGTCCACCGGCACGACGTGCTGCCCGTCGAAGAGCGAGGGGAACACCCGGGTCATCGCCCGCCGGTTCTCGATGACGTACGACACCCCGCTGGGGACCCGCACGTTGTCCTCGAGCACCCGGAAGTCCCCCGCCTCGTCCCGGACGAGGTCGATGCCGGCGACGTGGATGCGTACCCCGCCGGGTGGTTCGACGCCGTGGGCGGCGCGGTGGAAGTGCGGGGAGCCCAGCAGCAGCCGCCAGGGGACGACACCGTCCTCGAAGGCGCGGCAGGGCCCGTAGGCGTCGGCGAGATAGGCCTCCAGGGCTCTGACCCGCTGGGCGACCCCTCTTTGTACGAAATCCCATTCCAGCGCGTCGAGGATCCTCGGCACCAGGTCCAGCGGCCAGGGCCGCTCCTCGCCCGCGAAGGCGTAGGTCACCCCGCGGTCGGTGAAGGCGCGGGCCATCTGGTCGGCCCTGAAGCGCAGTTCACCCGGTTCGATGGGTTGTAGTGCGGCCAGCACCGGCTCATAGGCGGTCCTGACCTCACCCGGCCGCTCGAACATCTCGTCCCACGCGTCGGCCAGCGCGTACGCGTCAAATATGTCCGCCATGGGCCGACGTTAAGTGGGTTACGTGACACGGCGATCACTCCGGCATTTCCGGGAGTGCACGGGTGCTCGGTGTGTCTGCGGGGCACTGCGGGTGTGGTGGCCCGTGGCCTGGGCCCGGCCGGACTCCCCCGTGGTCCGGCCGGGTTGGCTGTGCCCTCCCCCGGGCTGTGCCCTCCCCCGCTGTGCCCTCCCCCGAGTGGGGAGCACCCGGGGGCAAGCGGAACCCACCATGCCTTGTCGCGAGCGCCCTGCACCACCGTCAGCTTGTTGCAGTGCGAGGGGAGGAGGCCGGGAGAAACAGGAACAGAACGGTGGTTTTCCCAGGCGTCGGCCGGGGCAGCCGTGTTGCGGAGCTGGTCCGGGCCGCGCATAGTTGCGCTCCGGAAGAGGCGTACGGCGGGGGTGGGATGGGCGATGGCCGGGCACGGGACGGAGGAGCATCCACACGGTGCCGACCGACTGTGCGAGGCCGGGGATCGCGTGTATTCCCGGGCCGTGCGGCGCGGTCGGGTGGCGCGGACCGACGCCGAGCCGGTGCCGTGCCTCCTGGAACTCGCCCTGCTGCACCCGGACCCCGACGACATGGACTGGCTGGTGCCGACCTCCCCGCAGGAGGTCATGACCCGGCTGCTGCGCGGTCTGTACGACGAGGTGAGCGCGAGCGGGCGCCGGATGGGCTCGGCGGTCGCCGCCTTCGAGTGGTACGCGGGCCTGGGCGGTCCCGCGCGGGGCGGGTCGGCCGGCGAGGGCGCGGCGATCCGGGTCCTGGACGGCGCCTCCCGCATCCAGGCCGCCCTGGACGCGGCGACCGTGGCGTGCACGACCGAGGTCCTCACCGTGCAGCCCGGCGGCATCCGGCGTGAGCACGAGTTGTCGGAGGGCCTGCACCGGGCGCTGGAGCTGCGCGGCCGGGGTGTGCGCATGCGGGACATCTACAACCACGTCGCCCGGCACGGCCAGGGCCTGCTCACCTACCTGGAGCTGATGGGCGACGCGGTGGAGGCCCGCACGCTGGACGAGGTCATCGACCGGCTGATCCTCTTCGACCGCACGGTCGCCTTCATCCCGGCGAACACCGACCGCACGATGGCCCTGGAGCTGCGCCACCCGGCCCTGGTCTCCTACCTGGTGACGGTCTTCGAGCGGCTGTGGCGGCTGGCGATCCCGCTCACCGCGCCCCTGCCCGAGACCCGGATCGAGGGCATCTCCCACCGGGAGCAGTCCATCGCCGCACTGCTGGCGGAGGGGCATCAGGACGCGGTGATCGCCGAGCGCCTGGGCATCAGCGTCCGCACCTGCCGTGCGCACATCGCCCGGCTCTCGGAGACCCTGGGCGCGGCCAGCCGGACCCAGCTGGGGGTGCGGATCGCGCAGGTCGGCCTCGACCGGCCGTCCGGGGAGGCGGAGCCGCCGTCGGTCAGTCTTCCGGCGCCGGGGGGCGGTCCGGACCCGGCCGCGGCTCCTGCTCCTGCGCCCGGTCCCGGTTCTGTTCCCGGTCAAGGATCCCCGACTGCCCGATGAGGTAGCCGAGTTGGGCGCGGCTCTCGCTGCCGAGGGTGGTGGCGAGTTTGGCGATGTGGACGCGTGCGGTCCGGATGTTCATGCCGAGGCGGTCGGCGATGACGGCGTCGGTGTGCCCTTCGACGAGGAGGGCGGCGATGGCCTGCTGTCGGGGGGTGACGCCGTTGAGGGACGGGCGGTGCACCGCCTGCGGGTACATCGGGGTGGCCAGCCGCCAGAGGCGGTCGAAGGTGATGGTGAAGTACGTGAGGAGGGCGGGGTGGCGGACCTCCAGGGCCAGTCGGCCGTCCTCGCCGGCGGGGATGAAGGCGACCTTGCCGTCGATGACGATCAGGCGGTCGGTGACCTCGTC
The DNA here is from genome assembly GCF_035983595.1 of Streptomyces sp. NBC_01334. Classification (NCBI taxonomy): domain Bacteria; kingdom Bacillati; phylum Actinomycetota; class Actinomycetes; order Kitasatosporales; family Streptomycetaceae; genus Streptomyces; species Streptomyces sp. NBC_01334. The sequence goes on from NZ_CP130718.1 coordinate 5,300,165, forward strand.
GAGGGTCCGGGCCGCCACGTCGCCCCGGAGCTGCTCGTAGCGGGCCAGGACGAGGGGCTGGTGGCGCTGGGTGTGCTGGTAGAGGGTGCGGATGCGGCAGCCGCGGTCGAGCAGGGCCTGGTCGCGAGCCATGGCCACGGTCTGGGCCGTCTCGCCGCGCGGCCCGCTGTAGTGGACGTTGGGCTGGATGCAGAGCAGTTCGTCCGTCGCCTCGGCCGTCGCCTCGGTGATGGCCCCGTTGATCTGTTCCGTGCCGCTGAGGAGCCGCAGGGAGGCGGGATCGGCGGCGGCGGTGCGGCTGCCGGTGATCCGCATCAGGGGTTCGAAGAGGGTCGCCAGTCGTTCCTCGCGGCGCCGTTCGTCGGCGATGCGGGTGCCCGAGGCGCGCAGCAGCCGGTGCAGGGCCAGGGCCGGGGAGACGGGTTCGAGCTGGTCGGGGTCGTCCACGACCGGGTGCAGCAGGCCGAAGGACAGCAGACAGGGGGCCGCCGTCTCGGTCTCCTCGGTCTTGATCCGTCCGTCGCGCAGGGCCGCCTCGTAGAGGTTCGTGCCGGCGGCGCACAGGTTCTCCACGCCGTGGTGGGCGTGCGGCGGCGCGTTCACTGCGAGTCTCTCTCCTGTTCGAGGACGGCTGGTGGTGGGCGGTGGACAGCCGGGCGGAGCGCGGGCGTGCCGGTCCCGGTTCTCGGTTCCGGGCCCGCCCGCACGGTCAGGGTTCCTGTTTGAGGATCCCCGACTGGGCTATGAGGAAGCCGAGTTGGGCGCGGCTGCCGCTGCCCAGAGCCGTGGCGAGTTTCGCTATGTGGGCTCGGCAGGTGCGGACGTTCATGCCCAGACGGCGGGCTATGGCCTCGTCGACATGCCCCTCGACGAGGAGCTTGGCGATGGAGTGCTGGATGTCCGTGATGCCGTCGGGGGCGGTCTCGTAGGGGGCGCCGGTGGCCAGCGGGACCGCGCGGCCCCACATGAACTCGAAGACCTTGATCAGGTAGCGGACGAGCCCCGGGTGCCGGAGCTCGAGGGCGACCTGTCCGTCGTCCCGGGTGGGGATGAAGGCGACGGTCTCGTCGCAGATGATCAGCCGCTCCACGAGTTCGTCGATGGTGCGGTACTCCACCTTGCCGTCGGTGAACTGGGAGACGTAGGCCAGCGTCTCGGGGCTGTACCGGGCCGTGTGCTGGTAGAGGGTCCGGATCCGGCAGCCGCGTTCGATCAGCGGTCTGTCGCGCTCGAGGCCCTGTACGAGGGTGTGTTCGAGGCGCCGGCGGCTCGGCTGGACGGTGAGCATCTCGGTCTGGCACTGGGAGGTGGCCAGATCGAGTGCCGCGTTGATCCGGTCGATGCCCTCCAGCACCGTGATCGAGTGCGTGGTCGGCGTCGGCTGGGCGCTGAGGGTCATGAACGGCTCGAAAGCGTCGGCGAGTTCGACCGACAGCCGTCTGCGCTGGGTGATCTCGCGCTCGATCGGGTTGAGCAGCTGGGACAGGGCGATCGACGGGGGCACCGGACGTAGCCAGTTCGCGTCGTCGGGGTCCGCATGAAGCAGGGCGAACTCCATCAAACACGGAGCAGGCTCCACGTCGGCACGGGCTATGCGGCCCGTCCGAAGAGCGTTCCCATAGAGACGGCGACCTTCCTCGCACAGCTCAGTCGACGCATGAGGATGTGTCTGCTTTGTCTCATTTTTCGTCAAATCTCCACCCCCCAGGGTCCTGAACGTGCAGGAACATGATGCATCGATTGTGTGGCCATGACGTGCCCGAATGGGCCATCGTCGTAGTGGACGGGGGAGAGGTGACCTTCAAATGAGGACGAAGCCGACTATGCATAAGAGAATGCTTCGCTCGGCGCTTGCCGCCGCCTTCTCCGCCGCCTTGGCCTTCGGGGCGCTGAGTGGCCTTGCGGGGACGACGGGTGACACGGCGCGCGACAGTACCTGGAGCACGGGTACCGAGACCGTCGCGGCGCCCGCGGACAGTACGTGGGTCGCGCCCAGTGACAGCACGTGGGTGATCACGGCGGCAGACGTGCCGGGTGACAGTACGTGGGTCGCTCCCAGCGACAGTACGTGGGTCGCCGAGTCATGACCACTCCACCCGACGACCGCTCCTTCCGCCGCGAAATGGCCACCGCCTACCGCTCCGGCTGGCACTTCATCGACCTGGTCACCGCCATCCCCCACAGTGGTGACTCGTTGATGGTGACCGTGTTCGGCGAGCCGGTGGTCGTGACGCGCGACGAGGACGAGGACGTACGGGCCTACCGGTGCCTGCGCAAGCCCCGGGGGGCGCCGCAGCCCGTGCGGTGCGCCATTCGTTACGGAATGATCTTTGTGAACCTGGACCAGCGGGACCACAGGCTCGTGGAGCCCGAGACCCCGCCCCTGAAGACCATCTCAGCCACCCCCCGCAGTGCCTGACGCGATTCCCCCGTCGTAACAGATCGCTCAGGTGCTTCCCCCCGCAGCGGCGTCACCGTGACCTGAACACGGTGACGCCGCTGTAATTTGCGGGGACATTTCCGCACATGCACCCGCTTGAGCGTTGGCCGAAAAACGACGGGGACGGATCTGGTCATCCGCCTCACCCGGGTCAGCCGCGACCCATCGCCCGGGTCAGCTCGATCTCGATCACCACGCGCGCGGGGTTCGGGCTCGGTGTGCGCCCGTAGCGCTCGGCGTACCGGCGCTCCGCCTCCGCGACCCGGTCCGGCTCCCCGCGCACGTACGCCCTGCCCTCCAAGGTGGCCCAGCGCCGGCCGTCCACCTGGCACACCGCGACCCGGGCGCCGTCCGGCCCCGCCGCCAGGACGTTGCCGACCTTCGTGCTGCGCCTGTCGGCGATGACCCGAGCGAGTCGGGCCCCGGGTTCGTATGTCACTCCGACCGGAACCACGTGCGGACTGCCGTCCGGACGTGGTGTGGTCAGTGTGCACAGGTGCCGTTCGCGCCAGAAGGCGAGGTACGGCGCGTCCGGGGCGCCCGGGTCCTGGGGGTATGCGGCCATGGTCCGGAACCTAACCCGTTCCCGGACTCCCGCGCACACCTTGAGCGGAATAGACTCAACTTTGTGTACGCTGACTGAGTCAGACACGGGAGACTGCTGACGCCAGGAGGAGAAAGCGAACGTGGACGCCGAGCTGACCAACCGGAGCCGGGACGCGATCAACGCGGCCAGCAACAGGGCCGTGTCCCAGGGACACGCCGACCTCATCCCCGCCCATCTGCTGCTCGCTCTGCTCCAGGGGCAGGAGAACGACAACATCGTCGATCTCCTCGCCGCCGTCGACGCGGACCAGGCGGCCGTGCGGGCTGGGGCCGAGAAGGTGCTCGGCGCGCTGCCCAGCGTGACCGGGTCCACCGTCGCGCCCCCGCAGCCCAACCGCGAGCTGCTGTCCGTCATCGCCGACGCGCAGAGCCGGGCCGGCGACCTGGGGGACGAGTACCTGTCGACCGAGCACCTGCTCATCGGCATCGCCGCCAAGGGCGGACAGGCCGGTGAGGTGCTGGCCCGGCAGGGAGCGACCGCGAAGAAGCTCCAGGAGGCCTTCCAGAAGTCCCGCGGCGGGCGCCGGGTGACCAGCGCCGACCCCGAGGGGCAGTACAAGGCCCTGGAGAAGTTCGGGACGGACTTCACCGCCGCCGCCCGCGAGGGCAAGCTCGACCCGGTCATCGGGCGGGACCAGGAGATCCGGCGCGTCGTGCAGGTCCTCTCCCGGCGCACGAAGAACAACCCCGTCCTCATCGGCGAGCCCGGCGTCGGCAAGACCGCCGTCGTCGAGGGGCTCGCCCAGCGGATCGTCAAGGGGGACGTGCCCGAGTCCCTCAGGAACAAGCGGCTCGTCGCGCTCGACCTCGGCGCGATGGTCGCGGGCGCCAAGTACCGGGGTGAGTTCGAGGAGCGGTTGAAGACCGTCCTCGCCGAGATCAAGGACTCCGACGGGCAGATCATCACCTTCATCGACGAGCTGCACACGGTCGTCGGCGCGGGCGCCGGCGGCGACTCCGCGATGGACGCCGGCAACATGCTCAAGCCGATGCTCGCGCGCGGTGAGCTGCGCATGGTCGGCGCGACGACGCTCGACGAGTACCGGGAGCGGATCGAGAAGGACCCGGCGCTGGAGCGCCGCTTCCAGCAGGTGCTGGTGGCGGAGCCGTCGGTCGAGGACACCATCGCGATCCTGCGCGGTCTCAAGGGCCGCTACGAGGCCCACCACAAGGTGCAGATCGCGGACGCGGCCCTGGTCGCCGCCGCGACCCTCTCCGACCGGTACATCACCTCCCGCTTCCTCCCCGACAAGGCCATCGACCTGGTCGACGAGGCGGCCTCCCGCCTGCGCATGGAGATCGACTCCTCGCCGGTCGAGATCGACGAGCTCCAGCGGTCCGTGGACCGGCTGAAGATGGAGGAGCTGGCGCTCAGCAAGGAGACGGACGCCGCCTCCCGCGAGCGGCTGGAGAAGCTGCGCCGCGACCTCGCCGACCGGGAGGAGGAGCTGCGCCTGCTCACCGCCCGCTGGGAGAAGGAGAAGCAGTCCCTCAACCGGGTCGGCGCGCTGAAGGAGAAGCTCGACGAGCTGCGCGGCCAGGCCGAGCGCGCCCAGCGCGACGGCGACTTCGACACCGCCAGCAAGCTGCTGTACGGCGAGATCCCGACCCTGGAGCGCGACCTGGAGGCCGCGTCCGAGGCCGAGGAGGAGGCCGCGAAGGACACCATGGTCAAGGAGGAGGTCGGCTCGGACGACATCGCCGACGTCGTCGCCTCCTGGACCGGCATCCCCGCGGGCCGCCTCCTGGAGGGCGAGACGCAGAAGCTGCTGCGCATGGAGGAGGAGCTGGGCCGTCGCCTCATCGGCCAGGCGCAGGCGGTGCAGGCCGTCTCCGACGCCGTACGCCGCTCCCGCGCCGGCATCGCCGACCCCGACCGCCCCACCGGCTCCTTCCTCTTCCTCGGCCCGACCGGCGTCGGCAAGACCGAGCTGGCCAAGGCCCTCGCCGACTTCCTCTTCGACGACGAGCGGGCCATGATCCGCATCGACATGTCGGAGTACGGCGAGAAGCACAGCGTCGCCCGCCTGGTCGGCGCGCCCCCCGGCTACATCGGCTACGAGGAGGGCGGCCAGCTCACGGAGGCGGTGCGCAGGCGCCCGTACAGCGTGGTCCTGCTGGACGAGGTGGAGAAGGCGCACCCGGAGGTCTTCGACGTCCTGCTCCAGGTCCTGGACGACGGCCGGCTGACCGACGGCCAGGGCCGCACGGTCGACTTCCGCAACACCATCCTGGTGCTGACGTCGAACCTGGGCAGCCAGTACCTGGTCGACCCGGTGACCACCGAGGCGGAGAAGAAGGAGCAGGTCCTGGAGGTGGTGCGGGCCTCGTTCAAGCCGGAGTTCCTCAACCGGCTCGACGACCTGGTCGTCTTCTCGGCCCTGAACAAGGAGGAGCTGGAGCGGATCGCCCGCCTCCAGATCGACCGCCTGGCCAAGCGGCTCGCCGAACGGCGCCTCACCCTGGAGGTCACCGACGCGGCCCTGGCCTGGCTCGCCGACGAGGGCAACGACCCGGCGTACGGCGCCCGCCCGCTGCGCCGCCTGGTCCAGACGGCCATCGGCGACCGGCTCGCCAAGGAGATCCTGGCCGGCGAGATCAAGGACGGCGACACGGTCCGGGTGGACACCTTCGGCGAGGGCGAGGGCCTGATCGTGGGCCCGGCGACGGCGGAGTCGGGCAAGACGCTGTAGCGCCCCCGCCCCCGCCCCCGCGGCTCACCTCACGTCGTGAACGCCGAGTACCGCACCCGTACGGTCTCGGCGTTCACGTGCGTCACGTTCACGTTGACGTAGTAGGCGTCCGTCCCGGGGTGGTCGGTGACGTCGAGCTGGAAGCAGTAGTCCGAGCCGTGCACACAGGCCTGGGTCCCCGGGCCGCCCGGCTCGGGCGCCTCCGGATAGGTGTCGGCCAGCCAGGCCTCGAAGCCCGCGCGCGGCATCCGGAAGTCGGCCTGGTAGTTCGTGTCCAGCCAGGACTGCACCGTGCACGCGGCATCCTGGGCGCCCGTCGGCAGCTCGGCCCCGCCGAACGCCAGCGCCTCGGCACAGGGCACCTTCTTCAGCCGGGTCCCGTCCACTTCCTCGTCGTCGGTCAGCACCGAGACGACGAGCAGCACCAGCAGGCCGCCCACCAGCAGCACCGGCAGGGCCAGGACCGCCGCCACCAGGCCCCATCTGGTCCGCCCCCGCGGCCCCGGCCCCGGCGGCACTCCGGCTTCGCTTCGCCCGTTCGCCATGCGATTCCCCTCCACCCGTCACCGCGTCTTCGCGCAACAGGCCGGATCATGTCAGCTCAGGGCTGACAGGCCCGTGCTGGGCTTGCCACCCCCCTCCCCGCATGGGGGAGGATGGCGGGATCCGTACGAAGGGAAAATCACGGTGAGCATCGACCCGTCCTCGATTCCGAACTTCGGGGGCCAGCAGGAGCCGCAGCCCCAGGGTGGACCGGCGGGCCCCGTCGTCCCGGATCAGGATCTCGTGAAGCAGCTCCTCGACCAGATGGAGCTGAAGTACGTCGTCGACGACGAGGGTGACCTCGCGGCGCCGTGGGAGGAGTTCCGTACGTACTTCATGTTCCGCGGCGAGGGTGACCAGGCGGTCTACTCGGTGCGGACGTTCTACGACCGGCCCCACAAGATCGACGACAAGGTGGCGCTGCTCGAGTCGATCGACGACTGGAACCGCCGCACCCTGTGGCCGAAGGTCTACACCCACACCCACGACGACGGCACCGTCCGCCTCATCGGCGAGGCGCAGCTGCTGATCGGCGCCGGTGTGAACATCGAGCTCTTCGTCTCCTCGACGGTGAGCTGGGTGCGGGCGGCGATCGAGTTCGACAAGTGGCTCGTGGAGCAGCTGGGCCTGGAGTCGGCGGTCAACGACGCCGACGAGAAGCCCGAAGACGGCGCCGAGGGCGCCGAGGGCGACAACTAGTCCACACCCTGCCTGTACGCCGAGCGGGCGCCCGTCCACAGCCTGTGGACGGGCGCCCGCTCGCGTCGGCCCGGCCGCGTCGCGCCCGGCTCGGCCGGCCGGCAGCTCAGAGGGCCAGTGCCTTCGAGGGCCGGCCCCTTCAGAGAGCCAGTGCCTTCAGCCGGGTGGCCGCCTCCTCCAGCACGCTCACCCGCTTGCAGAACGCGAACCGCACGAACGGCGCGCCCTCCTCGCGGTGGTCGTAGAAGACGGCGTTCGGGATGGCGACCACGCCCGCCCGCTCGGGCAGCGAGCGGCAGAAGGCGAAGCCGTCGGACTCGCCGAGCGGGCGGATGTCCGTGGTGACGAAGTAGGTGCCGGCCGGGCGGAAGACCGCGAAGCCCGCGTCCGCGAGCCCCGCCGCCAGCAGGTCGCGCTTGACCCGCATGTCCGCGCGGAAGTCGGCGAAGTAGCTGTCGGGCAGGGCCAGCGCCTCCGCGACCGCGTACTGGAACGGGCCGGACGACACATACGTCAGGAACTGCTTCGCCGAGCGCACCGCCGTGACCAGTCCGGGCGCCGCCGTCACCCAGCCGACCTTCCAGCCCGTGAACGAGAATGTCTTGCCGCTCGACCCGATGGTGACCGTCCGCTCCCGCATCCCGGGCAGCGTCGCCAGCGGCACATGCTCGGCCTCGTCGAACACCAGGTGCTCGTACACCTCGTCCGTCACGACGAGCAGGTCCCGCTCCACCGCCAGCTCGGCGATCGCGGTCAGCTCCTCGCGGGTCAGGACCGTGCCGGTCGGGTTGTGCGGGGTGTTGATCAGCAGCAGCCGGGTGCGCCCGGTGACCGCGTCGCGCAGCTCGTCCAGGTCGAGGCGGAAACGGGCCTGCTCGGGGTCCGGGCGCAGGGTGACCGGCACCCGCGTGGCGCCCGCCATCGCGATGCAGGCCGCGTAGGAGTCGTAGTACGGCTCGAGGGCGACCACCTCGTCGCCCGGCTCCAGCAGCGCGAGCAGGGTGGCGGCGATGGCCTCCGTGGCGCCCGCGGTGACCAGGACCTCGGTGTCCGGGTCGAAGGAGAGGCCGTAGCGGCGGAGCTGGTGGTCGGCGATCGCCGTACGCAGCTCGGGGACGCCGGGGCCCGGCGGGTACTGGTTGCCGCGCCCGTCCCGCAGCGCCCGCACGGCCGCCTCGCGGACCTCCTCGGGGCCGTCGGTGTCGGGGAAACCCTGCCCCAGGTTGATCGCGCCGGTCGCCGCGGCCAGGGCGGACATCTCGGCGAAGATCGTCGTCCCGAACTCGGCGAGACGGCGGTTGAGGAAGGGGCGCGCGGTGGAGGTCATGCCCGTCATCCTGCGCCGAAGCTCTGGAGTTCCTCAACTCTGCTTTGGCAGATGAGACGGGCGGGCATCCCCCGTTCACGCGGCGCTCAGACGCCACGCGAGGCGCCCACGGGGGGCCGCTTCGGGGGACACGGAAGGAGGGTGGCGCCATGGTCTTCGGCATCATCCTGGCGGTGATCGGAATCGTGTTCGTGGCGGCCGTACTGGCCAACGCCCGCAGTCGCGGGGCCGCGAGGTCCTACCGCGGCGGCCGGCCGCGCCGGTACAGCGCCGGCGGCAGCGCGGCCGGCGGCGGCAGCAGCTGGTGGGCCGGCGGAGACAGCGGCGGAGACGGCGGCGGTCACCACGGAGGCCACTCCTGCGGCGGAGGGTCGTCCTGCGGGGGCGGCGGATCGTCCTGCGGCGGAGGCGGCGGATGCGGCGGAGGCAGCTGACACGGGGCAGCTGAGCTCCCCGCGGGGGAGCCGCATCCGGACCGCGGGGCCCGACCCGACCACGGGCTCCGCGGTCGCACGGTCAGGGCGGCCGCATTGTCTACCCGCGGTCGCCGCTTTCATGTGGGGCGCGCGGATGCACACCTGGGCCGCCCGGGGTACGCCAAAGTTGAACAATTGAGCTGTGGACCCCCCGAGGGATGGAAACCCCACGAAGTTGGGTAAAAACGCTGTGGAGCCACCGCAGTTCATGATTCCCTCTAGACGACCAACGCAGCCCCTCGGACCCCTTCGGACGTCCCGTACGGACGACCTTCCGGACCGGGCCGACCGGGGCCGTTCTCCCGGCTTCGACCGGGGTGCGCCGACCTGCCCCCTCCTTTCTTTGCGTCTCCGCGGAGCCGATCCATGCTCACGACCCTGAACACCTCCTACACCGACACGCGCGCGGCCGATCTCGCCTGGGCCCTGGGGCGAGAGCCGCTGCCCGCCCTCGCCACACTCGACCTCGAACTGTCCGCTGCCAGGTTGCAGCTGAGACTGCTCGGCGCATCGCATCAGGTGCTGCTGGAGGAGGAGCAGGGCAGTTGTTCCGAGACGGTGGCCTGCCTTCCCGGCAGCAGCACCCCGCTCCCGCTGGGCGTCGCCAAGCGGGTCGGCGACTGGGAGTACGAGTTCGCGGCGCGCGTCGAGGAGCTCTCGCCCGGCCAGTTCGCGGGCCGCGCCCAGGAACTCCTGGCCCTCGTCTCCGAGCACCCGCACGGCCTCGCCGGCGTCTTCCCCGGCAGCCCGCACGCCTTCACCGCCCTGCTCGCCCACCGCAGCGACGGCCAGGTGCACTGGCGCACCTGGCACGCCTACCCGCAGGACGGGCAGCTGGTGGCGACCAGGACGAGGGTGGGTGTCCGGGTCCGGTCGGGCGATCCCGGCCAGTCCGTGAGCGCCTCCGCCCAAGGAGCCTGAGGCGCCGACGGCTCAAACGTCCGCTGCGCCGACGACCTCGGATTCCACACGTGTGGGTGACGAAGGGCAACCAGGCCGTGACGTAACGTCGCAGTCGTGATCGAACCGCACGCACCGGCCCCGCCCGGTGTCCGACCGGACCGGGAGCCGCCCCCGCCGGGGCCCGCGCGGCTCCCCGTCCGGCCGGCCACCGGGCGGTTCCTGGTCCTCGCGTGCGTCTTCGTCTGCGCGGCCTGCGGTCTCGTGTACGAACTGGAACTCGTCGCACTCGCCTCCTACTTGATGGGCGACTCCGTCACCCAGGCCTCCGTCGTGCTGTCCGTCATGGTCTTCGCGATGGGCATCGGCTCCCTCGCCGCCAAACGGCTGCGCCGGTTCGCCGCGGCCGGCTTCGGCGCCCTGGAGACGACCCTCGCGCTGGTCGGCGGGTGCAGTGCCATGGCGCTCTACGCGGTGTTCGCCTGGACCGGCGACTGGGGCGGCGTGTGGGCCCACGGCCCCCGCGTGCTCCTCGTCGCGTTCTCCCTCGCCATCGGTGTGCTCATCGGCGCCGAGGTGCCCCTCCTCATGGAGCTCATCCAGCGCATCCGCCGCCAGGACGCGGGCGGCGCGGTGGCCGACCTGTTCGCCGCGGACTACGTGGGCGCGCTGGTGGGCGGCCTCGCCTTCCCGTTCCTGCTGCTGCCCTTCCTGGGCCAGCTGACCAGCTCCCTGCTGACCGGCGGGGTCAACGTCGTGGCCGGGGCCGCCCTGGTCCTGGGCCTCTTCCGGCGCGACCTCACCTGCCGGGCCCGCTGTCTGCTGCTCGTCGCCAACATCACCGTCCTCGGCGTCCTCGCCTCCGCCGCCGTCCTCGTCGACGACTTCGAACGGGCGGCCCGGCAGGCGGTGTACGGCGACGACGTGCGCGTGGCGGTGCGGACCGGCGTCCAGGAGATCGTCCTCACCGGCGGCACCGACGGCCGGCCCCTCGACCTCTACCTGGACGGCCGGCTCCGCTTCGCCGGCCACGACGAGCGGCGGTATCACGAGGCCCTGGTCCAGCCCGCGATGAGCGGCCCCCACGCGCGCGTGCTGATCCTCGGAGGTGGCGACGGCCTGGCCGCCCGCGAGGTCCTCGGCCACCCCGGTGTGCGCCGCGCCGACGTCGTCGCGCTCGATCCCGGCCTGGTCAGGCTGGCCCGCACCGACCCGGGCCTGTCCCGCCTCAACGACCACGTCTACGGCGACCCGCGCGTCCACGTCGCCACGGGGGAGGCCTTCCAGTGGCTGCGCGGGGCCCCTCCGGCGACGTACGACGTGGTCGTCGCGGATCTGCCCGACCCCGGCATGACGGCGAGCACGAAGCTCTACTCCCAGGAGTTCTACGGCCTCGCCCGCCGCGCCCTCGCCCCGGGCGGCCGCCTCGTCGTGCACGCCGGCCCGGTCGCCGGCCGGCCGCGCGCGTTCTGGACGGTCGAGGCGACGATGCGCGCGGCGGGCCTGCACACCGCCCCCTACCGCGTGGACGGCCGCGACGCCGGCCGCACCGCGGACCCCGACACCGCCGGCGGCTCCCGGGCCCCCCGCGACTGGGGCTTCGTCCTGGCCACCGCCGACACCCGCCCGCCGCTGCGACTCGACCGGCACGAGCAGCCCCCGCGCACCCTGACCCAGGCGGAGCTGACGGCGGACGCGCGGGCGGCGGAGGCGACCCGGGTGACGGGGCTGCGGCCCTCGACGCTGGTGCATCCGCGGTACTGACCCGGCGCCGGGTGCGTATCACCGGCCGGGGCCCGGCGGAGCCGAATCCCGGTTTCGCCGGGTGCTTTCCGGTACCTGCTGGGTAGGCTCCGATGTCATGGAGCAAGAGGTGTTCGTTCCGGTTCCGGCCGAGCGGTTGAGGGCGGCTCTCGCAGATCCGGCGCAGGTGGCCCGGGCGGTCCCCGGGCTCCAGCAGGACGCGGGCACCGAGCCCGTCGCGGGACGGCTGAAGGTGCGGGTCGGCGGCCACACCATCACCTACCGGGGTGCCCTGCGGGTCTCCCCGCGCGAGGACGGCGCGTACGCCCTGGAGGGCGACGCGACCGAGGTGCGCGGCAGCGGGGTGGTGAAACCGATCCTCACGCTGTGGCTGCGGGAGGCGGAAGCGGGCACGACACTCCGCTTCGAGGGGACGGCGTCGGCGGACGGCCGGATCGCGGAGCTGCCGTCGGAGGCGGTGGACTCGGCGGTCACCCGGCTGCTCAACCGCTTCGCGGCGAACCTGGCCGCGGAAACGGCGGAAACGGCGAAGGCGGCGGAAGCCGTGGATGTGAAGGCCGTGGACGACGCCGCCGATCACGTCGACGCGGACGATGACGTCGATGACATAGATGACGTCGACGAATCACCGGTCCCCGGGACCGTCTTCGAGGCGGAGGTGTCGCCCGCCGGGCTCGAGGACCTCGCGGGACCCGGAGAGCCGCCCGCCGAGGCCGCGCACGCGCGCCGGACGATGATCGGACGCAGCGCCGAGGAGGTGGACCACGCCCCGCCGCGCGGGCGCTACGCGCCGGTCCCGGCCCCGCAGACCGTCGTACCGAACAGCACGCTGCGGTGGGCCGCTCCGGCGGCCGCGCTGGTCGTGGCGTCGGCGATCGTGGTGGGCAGGGCGCTGCGCCGGCGCGGCTGAGGACCGACACGTCCACGCGGGTCGACAGCGCGGCCCGGTGCCCCGCCCCGCGTCTCGGACCGGTCCGCCACCGCACCGGTCCGACCGCCCCAGTAGGGTCGTCCCGTGAGTGACGAAGACATCACGCTGACCGCGGGCGACGCGGAGGTGACCGTGCATCCGGGCAACGGCGGCCGGGTCGGTGGGCTGCGCGTCGGCGGCCTCGAACTGCTGCGCCAGGGAGAGCGCTTCGGGTGCTTCCCGATGGTCCCCTGGTGCGGCAGGATCCGCGACGGCCGTTTCCGGGACGGCGGAACCGTCCGCCAGATGCCGCTCAACGCCGCGCCCAACGCCATCCACGGCACCGTCCGCGACGGTGCCTGGAAGGTGGCGCGGCGGACCGCCGACGAGGCCGTCCTGACGTACGACCTGGTGGAGCCCTGGCCCTACCCCGGCCGGGTCACCCAGGTGGTCACGCTGACCGAGGACACCCTGACCCTCGCCATGGCCGTGGAGACGCACGGCTCGTCCTTCCCGGCGCAGATCGGCTGGCACCCCTGGTTCAACCGCAACCTCGGCGGCCCGGACGACCAGGACGTGCGGGTCTCGTTCGACGCGGCGTGGCAGGAGGAGCGCGGCGACGACCATCTGCCGACCGGCAACCGGATCGAGCCGAAGCCCGGCCCCTGGGACGACTGCTTCGGCATGCCCGGCGGTGTCGCCGTCGGCCTCACCTGGCCGGGCCGCCTGGAGCTGAAGATGACCAGCCCCGAGGAGTGGGTCGTCGTCTACGACGAGCAGGAGGCGGCCGTGTGCGTGGAGCCGCAGACCGGCCCGCCCGACGGCCTGAACACGCTTCCGCGCCTGGTCACGCCCCTGGATCCGCTGGAGGCCACCACCACCTGGCAGTGGACCCGGCTCTGAGTTCGGCCTTCTGGCTTCGCCTTTAAGCTGGGCGGCATGACGGACGTACGTGGCGCGCTGCTGCAGCAGATCAAGGACAAGGCCGTGGTGCACGGCAAGGTGACCCTGTCGTCGGGTCTGGAGGCGGACTACTACATCGACCTCCGCCGCATCACCCTCGACGGGGAGGCCGCTCCGCTGGTCGGTCAGGTGCTGCTCGACCTGACCGCCGAGCTCGACTTCGACGCGGTGGGCGGTCTGACCATGGGCGCCGACCCGGTGGCCGGCGCCATGCTGCACGCGGCCGCCGCGCGCGGAAAGAAGCTGGACGCCTTCGTCGTCCGCAAGGCGGCGAAGGCGCACGGGCTCCAGCGGCGGGTCGAGGGCCCGGAGATCAAGGGCCGACGCGTCCTGGTGGTCGAGGACACCTCGACCACCGGCGGCTCGCCGCTCGCCGCGGTGGAGGCCGTCCGCGAGGCGGGCGCCGAGGTCGTGGCCGTGGCGACGATCGTGGACCGGGCGACCGGCGCCGACGAGAAGATCCGTGAGGGCGCCGGTGTGCCGTACCTGTTCGCCTTCTCGAAGGATGAACTGGGTCTGGACTGACGGGCCGTATTGACCTGCACTTGACCGGGGCGTGGACCAGGCATGGACCATTCGCCCAGGTCTGGAAAGATGGGGCCGACGATGACGTCGCACCCCAGGTCTAGGTCAGGGCCGTAGTACGCAGATCGACAGATCGCCAACCCGCAGATACCAAGGAGCGGACAGATGCCCATCGCAACCCCCGAGGTCTACAACGAGATGCTCGACCGGGCGAAGGCAGGCAAGTTCGCCTACCCGGCCATCAACGTGACCTCGAGCCAGACCCTGCACGCGGCACTGCGCGGCTTCGCGGAGGCGGAGAGCGACGGCATCGTCCAGATCACGACGGGTGGCGCCGAGTTCGCGGGCGGCCAGTACAGCAAGGACATGGTGACGGGCGCGCTGGCCCTCGCCGAGTTCGCGCACATCGTCGCCGAGAAGTACCCGGTCACCATCGCGCTGCACACGGACCACTGCCCGAAGGACAAGCTCGACGGGTTCGTCCGTCCGCTGCTCGCGATCTCCGAGGAGCGCGTGAAGGCCGGCCGCAACCCGCTCTTCCAGTCCCACATGTGGGACGGCTCGGCCGAGACCCTCGCCGACAACCTCACCGTCGCGCAGGAACTGCTCGCCCGCACCGCCGCCGCGAAGATCATCCTCGAGGTGGAGATCACCCCGACGGGCGGCGAGGAGGACGGCGTCTCGCACGAGATCAACGACTCGCTGTACACGACGGTCGACGACGCGGTGCGCACCGTCGAGGCGCTGGGTCTGGGCGACAAGGGCCGCTACCTGCTGGCCGCGTCCTTCGGCAACGTCCACGGCGTGTACAAGCCGGGCAACGTCGTGCTCCGCCCCGACCTGCTCAAGGAGCTGAACGAGGGCATCGCCGCGAAGTACGGCAAGCCGGCCGGCTCCCAGCCGTTCGACTTCGTCTTCCACGGCGGCTCCGGCTCCAGCCCGGAGGAGATCGCGACCGCGCTGGAGAACGGCGTCGTCAAGATGAACATCGACACGGACACGCAGTACGCCTTCACGCGTCCCGTCGCCGACCACATGTTCCGCAACTACGACGGCGTCCTGAAGGTCGACGGCGAGGTCGGCTCCAAGAAGACCTACGACCCGCGGACCTGGGGCAAGCTGGCCGAGGCGGGCATGGCCGCGCGGGTCCTGGAGGCCACGCAGCACCTGCGTTCGGCGGGCCAGAAGATCAAGTAGTCCCGGAAGGCACCTCCGGACTCCTGGAGGTGCTCCGGAGGTACCACGGGTACGGGTGAGCCCGGCGTCTGTCTACGGCGCCGGGCTCGCTGTATACCTGGGGGCATGCCTGACGTCCGGTTGGCCTCACCGCAGGGCAAGTGGATCCTGCTCACCACCGTGCTCGGATCCAGCATGGCCCTGCTGGACTCGACGGTCGTCAACGTCGCGCTCCCGCGCATCGGACGCGACCTGGACGCCGACCTGGCGGCCCTCCAGTGGACCGTCAACGCGTATCTCCTGACGCTGGCCGGGCTGATCCTGCTCGGCGGCTCCCTGGGCGACCACTACGGGCGGCGCAAGGTGTTCGTGGTCGGGGTGGTGTGGTTCGCCGTCGCCTCGCTGCTGTGCGGCATCGCCCCGAACGCGGGCGTGCTGGTCGCCGCCCGGGCGTTGCAGGGGGTCGGCGGCGCGCTCCTCACGCCGGGTTCCCTCGCGCTCATCCAGGCCTCCTTCCACCCCGAGGACCGGGGGCGGGCGGTGGGCCTGTGGTCCGGGTTCGGAGGCATGGGGGCGGCCGTGGGGCCGTTCCTGGGCGGCTGGCTGGTGGACGGTCCGGGCTGGCGGTGGGTGTTCCTGCTGAACGTGCCGCTGGCGGTGGTGTGCGTGCCGGTGGCGCTGCGGCACGTACCGGAGTCGGACGGGCGGCCCGTCCGCTCCGGCGCGACCGGGAGTGCCGCGGGGAGCGCGGCCGAAGGCGTGACCGGGGGTGGGGCAGGGCGTCGGCACGGGCACTTCGACGTGCTGGGCGCCTTCCTGGGCGCGCTGGCGCTCGCCCTCGTCACCTACGCGCTGATCGAGGCCCGGAGCGGACCCGTAGGGGTCGTCACGGGGGCGGCGGTCGCGGGACTGGTCGCCGGGTTCGCCTTCGTGGCGGTGGAGCGCCGCCACCCGGACCCGATGCTGCCGCTCGACATCTTCGCGTCCCGCCAGTTCACGGCCGTCAACCTGGTCACCCTGTGCGTGTACGCGGCCTTCGGCGGGTTCTTCTTCCTGTCCGCGGTCCAGCTCCAGGTCGTGGTCGGCTGGTCCGCCCTCGGGGCCGGTACGGCGCTGTTGCCGACGACGGTGCTGATGCTGCTGCTGTCCGCCCGCTCCGGCGAACTGGCCGAGCACATCGGGCCGCGGATCCCGCTCACCGTCGGCCCGCTGCTGTGCGCCGCCGGGATGCTCCTGATGCTGCGTGTCGGGCCCGGCGCGTCCTACGCCGCCGACGTCCTGCCCGCCGTACTGGTGCTGGGCTTCGGCATGGTCGCGCTGGTCGCCCCGCTCACCGCGACCGTGCTGGCGTCCGTGGACGTCTCACGGGCCGGGGTGGCCAGCGGCGTCAACAACGCGGCGGCCCGCGCGGCCGGTCTCGTCGCGGTGGCCGCGCTGCCCCTGCTGACCGGGATGAGCTCGGAGGCGTACCGCTCGGCCACCGCCTTCGACGACGCGTTCCGGCGGGCCATGGTGCTGTGCGCGGGGGTGCTGGTGGTGGGCGCGGCGGTCGCCTTCACGACGGTGCGCCGCCCGGCCCCGGACTGCCGCAGGCCGGAGTGCAGGACGCACGGGAGCGTGCTGGCGCCGCCTCTCGAGGGGGAGCGGACGAAGGGACGGCTGTCCTAGCCGGGTCCCGGGCGCGACGGCTGTCCGGGTTTCCCCGGCGGGCCGGGGCCGAGGGCCCGCGGATGGCGCAGACTGGACGCATGTCCATTCACGAAAACCTCCTCGGGGGACCGCCCCCGACCCACCTCCCCGACGACCCCGAGCCGCGCGAGCTCCTCGCGAACGGCACGGCGCCCGCCGACGTCGCCGCGAAGTACCCGACGTCCTCGCTGGCCTGGGCCCAGCTCGCCGACGACGCGTTCGAGCGGGGCAGCGTGGTGGAGTCGTACGCGTACGCCCGTACGGGGTACCACCGCGGCCTGGACAGCCTGCGCCGCAACGGCTGGAAGGGCCACGGCCCGGTGCCGTGGGAGCACGAGCCGAACCGCGGCTTCCTGCGTGCCCTGCACGGCCTCGCCCGCGCCGCGCAGGCGATCGGCGAGCAGGCGGAGTGGGAGCGCTGCTCGCAGTTCCTGAAGGACTCCTCGCCGACCGCGGCCCAGACCCTGGGATAGCCCTTCACCTGCGTGTTCTTCCCGGGCCCGCCTGGTGTGACCAGGCGGGCCTTGCGTTTTCGGGAGAGCATTGCGCAGTATGTGCCGGTGGGGACCGGGGCCCCCGTGTCGGTAACGGCAGGGGCGGACCGCTACCCGGAGTACACAACAGGAGACAGCGATGTCCCAGCAGGCTCAGCCCCAAGAGGCTTCGGAGCCCGAGACCCCGCATCTCGACTTCGCCGGCACGACGCCGTACGAGGACTACGTCAAGGCGGACGTGCTCACCCACCTCCAGCACACCCTCTCCGACGATCCCGGAGAGATGGTCTTCCTGGTCACCACCCAGGTCATGGAGCTGTGGTTCACGGTCATCGTGCACGAGTGGGAGACCGCCGCGCAGGCGCTCCGCCAGGACCGGGTGCCGGTGGCGATCGACGCGCTGAAGCGGTCCGTCCGCGAGCTGGACGCGCTGAACGCGTCCTGGCGGCCGCTCGGGCAGCTGACCCCGGCGCAGTTCAACTCGTACCGCTCCGCGCTCGGCGAGGGCTCCGGCTTCCAGTCGGCGATGTACCGCCGCATGGAGTTCCTGCTCGGTGAGAAGTCCGCGTCCATGCTGGTCCCGCACCGCGGCGCGCCCCGCGTCCACGCGGAGCTGGAGAAGGCGCTGCACGAGCCGAGCCTGTACGACGAGGTGCTGCGGCTGCTGGCCCGGCGCGGTCACGCGATCCCGGCGGCCGTCCTGAAGCGTGACATCTCGCGCCGGTACGAGCCCTCGACGGAGGTCGAGGCGGTCTGGACGGCCGTGTACGCGGGCGACGAGGGTGACGAGATCGCGCGCCTCGGCGAGGCCCTGACGGACGTCGCCGAGCTGGTGTGGCGCTGGCGCAACGACCACCTCGTCGCCACCCGCCGCGCGATGGGCGCGAAGGCCGGCACGGGCGGCTCGGCCGGCGTGGCCTGGCTGGAGAAGCGCGCGCAGAAGAACGTGTTCCCCGAGCTGTGGACGGCCAGGTCCCATGTCTGAGCGCCCCGGCTTCGAGCAGCTCGCCTCCAGGGCGAAGGAGTTGGACGGCGGCGACGAACTGGCGGGCAAGCGCGCCCAGTTCCTCCTCGACGACGGCGTCTACCTCGACGGCAACTCGCTGGGCGCGCTGCCGCGCTCCGTCCCCGGGCACGTGGAGGACGTCGTACGCCGCCAGTGGGGCGCGCTGAAGATCCGCTCCTGGGACGAGAGCGGCTGGTGGACGGCGCCCGAGCGGATCGGCGACCTGATCGCCCCGCTGGTGGGCGCGGCGGCCGGCCAGATCGTGGTCGGCGACTCGACGAGTGTCAACGTCTTCAAGGCACTCGTGGGAGCGGTACGCCTGGTGGACGGCGCCCGGGACGAGATCCTCGTCGACGCGACGACCTTCCCCACGGACGGCTACATCGCCGAGTCCGCGGCCCGTCTCACCGGCCGCACCCTGCGTGCGGTGACACCGGGCGAGGTGCCGGCGGCGCTGTCGGAGCGCACCGCCGCCGTGCTGCTCAACCATGTCGACTACCGCACCGGGCGGCTGCACGACCTCCCCTCGCTCACCGCCGCCGTGCACGCGGTCGGCGCGATCGCCGTCTGGGACCTGTGCCACAGCGCGGGCGCCCTGCCCGTCGGTCTCGACGAGCACGGCGTCGACCTCGCGGTCGGCTGCACCTACAAGTACCTGAACGGTGGACCGGGTTCACCTGCGTACCTGTACGTCCGCCGTGGTCTCCAGGACCGGTTCGACTCACCGCTGCCCGGTTGGAACTCGCACGCCGAGCCCTTCGGTATGCGGGAGACGTACGAGCCGGCGGCAGGTGCCCCGCGCGGGCGGGTCGGCACCCCGGACATCCTGTCGATGCTGGCCCTGGAGGCGGCGCTCGAGGTCTGGGACGGCGTCTCGGTCGAGGCGGTGCGGGCGAAGTCGTTGGCCCTGACGGACTTCTTCCTGGAATGCGTCGCCGCGTACGTCCCCGAGGGGCGGGTCGAGTCGCTGACTCCGGTCCGTCACGAGGAGCGCGGCAGCCAGGTGGCGCTGCGCTGCGAGGACGCAGGCGAGGTCATGGAACGGCTGATCGGGCGCGGAGTCGTCGGTGACTTCCGCCGCCCGGACGTCCTGCGTTTCGGCTTCACCCCGCTGTACGTCGGGTTCGCGGACGTGGAGCGGGCGGCGCGGGTGCTGGCGGAGGAACTGCGCTGACCCGGGCGGGGCCTTCGGTGGCCCGCCCGCGGACAGACCCGGGTGGCGGGTCCGGTGGCTGACCCGGGCGGGGTCCGGCGGGCTCGGCCTCGACGGGGGCCGGCTCGGTCGTCTGTGGTCGCGGCCTGCTAGGGGTCGTTGCCGCGCATAGTGGCGGCGAGGGCCTGTTTTGGCGGCGGCCTGCTGCGCGGCTGCGATCTGCTCTGCCCTCTCGGCGCGGATGTTCTCGACACCGGTGGCCAGCTCGCGGAGTCGGACGAGGTCGTCGGTGGTGACGGTGCTGCTGCGCGACATCGCGTCGAAAGTGGTGATCGCACCGTCGAGGAGGGCGTCCAGCTCTTCGTCGTTGAGGGCGATGATGTCCTCGGGAAGCGAGAACTCTTCCAGGGGGCCGAGTCTCCAAAGGATCGATCTTGGAGACCCGGCCCAAAACCACGGTCGTCTGTGGAGATAGCAGCTCGCTGGCTTGGTGAGCGGACTGATCGTTGCCCCCCAGCCGACTACTCGTGCGACGTATGTGTCCCATCGAGAGAAGCACGGTCGTGGACGGTCAGTGACCGCAACGCGTTGAAGACTGACTCTGTGGCCGCAGGCTCGGCGACGGGGTCCACCAGGCCGCGCAGCATTTTGCTCACGGTGGAGTACGGCAGTTGGGCGTCCTTTGAGATCGTTCGGATTGTTGGATTTCCTGCGCGGTATCGCAGTGCGGCCCATTCCGTCGCCGCGTTCGCGATGTCCTCTGCTTCCTCGGACGCTGCCTGCCTCGCCAGCTGCGCTCGACGGTCTGCCTTGTCTCTCTCGCGCAGGTGCGGAAGGTCGGGGGCCCCGTGGTGTCCCGAGCGCACGTACTCCTCAAGGGTCCCCTCGTCGAGGATCTTGATGTATCTGGGGTGGTCAAGGTCCGCCAACCGGCGGACCAGGATGCGAACCATCTCATTGCGAGACGGCAAAGGCCCGAGGCCTGAATTCTCCCCGGATGTAGGCCAGTCGTCGTAGTCGGGGTAGTCGTCGCGCGGCGGCCTCAGCTGGCCGAGCTCCTCGATCAGTTCGAGCCGAGCGCGTTCACGTTCGTCCTCGACCCTGCTGCGGAACTTGACCCACTCTGCCTCGTCGCCGCCCCAAGCGCGCACCAGCGCTGCAAGCACGGGAAGGGAGGGCATGCGTGACCCGCGCATGGCGTGGTGCAGCGTGGCCCGCGGGATACCGGTCTTGGCGGCAATGACTTGCACGGACGGTGCATCAAAGCCAGCTTCATCCTGTAACTGCCGTAAAGCCAACGCGAATCGGGCGAGTGGACCGTCTTCCGGATTGAGCGGGGTGGCGCGGCGAGGCATAGTCCCCTTAATTGATGTCGCCTGTTGAGTTCACGATGTGACTCATTGTCTCGACCCCCTTACGGGGCTTCAAGGAAGTCGTGAAACTGGCTACGTCAACTCGTCGGCCACCAGGCGCCTTAGCCGGCAAGCATCTGGATGCCTGGTGGCCGGACCGCCGCTCTTGCGGCAGATAGGACGGCAAGTAGTGCTGACGCCCTCAACCCATGATGGCCCCCGCCACCCCCTCCACCGCAAGCCTCGTCTCAAGCTCATCCTTGTCGGCGCGCTCGTGATCGTCTTGGCCTCGGTACTCCCCGCAGATCAGGTAAGTGCCGTCGCTCAGGCGGTCGGCGCTGCCTCAGCCTCCACGGTAGTGCTGCGCGGCACCCGGGAGAAAGGGCTGATGCTCGGCTGAGTTCTGGAACGCAGCGAGGCCCTCCAGCTGCGGCCGGGGGGCCTTGTTACGTTGCAGGCGCGGTTTCACCGCGCGCCCTTCTCGCCTGTCCCCCGCGAGGGGACTTCGCGGATGATGCTCCCGGCGTAACGCTTGCCGACGGTCTCGGCGGTTGCCCTACTGCCCGAGGAGGACACCACCTTCTCCTTGCCGTCGGTGGTGACGACGCCCTCGTACCGGGCCTGGGCCCCTCGCTTGCAGGCACATGGCATGTCAGATCACTCCGCTCCGTACGGCGGCGGGCGCGCTGCGGGGCGACGAGGGCGGCCATGAACTCGGTTTCGGCACGGCGTTCGTTCTGGCGCCGGGTCACGGCGTCGGCGATCAGGTCGATGAGGGGCCCGCTGTCGAGGGCCTCCACGTCCACGGCTGGGGTGGGCGCGACACCTGTTCCCGCCGTCCGGATGCACTGTCCGTACACGGTGTCCATGGCGGGCAGGAAGCCCGCCGCGGAGGCCGCGAGCGCCAGGTTCGATCGCTCCGCCACGGTGGACAGCGCCGCCAGGAGCGGCAGGAATGACCGGGCACCGGCACGGTCAGCACGGCGCGGAGCTGGCCGCCGTTGCCCTACCGCAGGTGATACGACTGTTGGTAGGCGGCGAACACCGCGCGGTCCCCCTCACTCAGCCATGGTGCTGCCGCGCCGCTGAACGAGAGGCCGCCGTCGTTCATGCCGACGGTGACGGTCGCGCCGACCGTCCTGGTGTCGTCGAACTGGCAGGAGGCTGTCTCGCACTCGGCGCCGTCGCGGTGGTGACCGACGTCCATCGTCATCACACCGGCCTTGATGAACGAGCCGTCGTCGAGCGCGAACCGGGCGCGGAGGAAGTGCGTCAGGTCGAGCGTGCCGAGGGACTCGATCGTCAGCTTCTTCCCGGGGTAGCCCGCGTGGGGCTCACCGGCTTGGGCGACCCAGCCGTACACGCGGCTGTCTTTGTAGTGGACGCCGCCGCTGCCGGGCGGGAGTTCTTCAGCGGTCGGCTCGGCGAACCGGGCAGCGGGCATCGGGTCGGCGGCCTGCATGGCCGTCCACGCGGACGCCAACAGCTTCTTCTCACCTGCCAGGTAAGCCGCGTCGGCGTGCGCGGTCTCGTCGTCGGCTTCGTCGTCGGCCCACGGGGGAAGCGAGTCGTCTTCGTACGTTCTTCCCGAGCGAGGCGATGGCCTTCTCGACGGTGAAGTCGCCGCAGCAGACGTCGGTGACGTCGGTTCAGAGGGATACGTGCTCGTGGACGATGCTGCACATGTCGGATGGGATCGAGCCGTGGAAGTGGAACACGGGGCGACTCCGGATCGGTGGGCGATCAAGACGGGCGCAGATGGTGGCTGAACAGTCCTTTCGGGCAATCCGTCGCGTTCTTGGTGGTCGCACGCCTGAGGCCCCCGCCCCGGGTGGGGGCGAGGGCCTCGGACGGTGAACCGCCAGACTTCACGGATCACACCTTCTGTACAATTTCGGGCATTTTATCAGTATCAGCGGTATTTGTCCCCCATCCAACGGCTCACACGTCCGTTCCTCCCGAAGTGGTGACGCAGGAACTCCTCGACGATCCGCTGGAAGGACAACATCAACGGCACCCTGAGGGCGAGGTCCACGTTGATGATCCACCAGAGCCACCCCGGCGGGGCGTGGTTGGCGGCCTTGTTCACGCCGATGCTCGCGGCGATGATCGCCAGCAGCGCGATCACCACGGGCAGCAGCACGATGGCCACGCGCAGCACGGTCCTGGCCATCCCCGGCAGGACGGATGTGCCGGGCCTGATGACGGCGGCCAACCCCGGGAGGTGCTTGCGTCCAGGAGGTGGCATGTTGTACGGCTTGCCGCCCTGTTCCACCCAGGCGGCGAGCCAGGTCGCATACCAAGTCTCCCGGAGGGGGAAGTTCTCCGGCTCGGCGATCTTGTCGCGGTGGACGTACAACTCGGCGGCCATGCCTTCGACGTTCTCCCAGATGGGCACCTTCGCAGCCCGCATCGCTCGCGACACCGTCGAGACGCTGGTGGGCACCGCCACCGCGATGTCGGCGAGCCTGAGCATGGTCGGGGGCGGGCAGTTCTTCTGGAGCATCTCGCCGAGCCGGCGAGCGCACGGCAGACGGCTCTCGTTGATGGGGAGGCGCTTGCGCCCCTGCGGGGGGCGGGACGGGGTCTCCTGGGTCGTACTCACAGCTTTCCCATCAGGTGGAAGATCGACAGGGCGGCGAGGACGGCGACGACCTGGAGCACGAACACCACGGCGGGCTTCGTCAGGTCGAGAGCGATCCGGGGAAGCGCGAGGCGCGGGACTCGCCGGGCCCGCTTCATCCGCTCCAGGAAGACAGCGGCGAGCAGCGCGAAGACCATCGCGACGAACAACTCCCAGAGCAGCTCAAGGCCGTGCGGTACGACTTCGAACAGTTGATCAAACATTGCTCTCCGTGCTCGCACCGGGCTGCCGGGTATCCAATCGCCGTATGACGTGCATTGGGATAGCCGAAGGTGCGAGACTGCGCTTGTGTTGGTGGGGGCGCGCCCGAGTGCGTCCGCGTCGAAACAGTCGGCTCAGGCGCCCCCTGCTGATCAGCTGAAGTCACCGGCTACTCAGCTTCTGTGACGCTACCAACTCGGCAGCTCCAAAAGCCTCTTCGGGAACCGATCTCGGATTCCGTGCAAATAAGGCCCCACCTTCGAGGGTGGGGCCTTTGCTGTCCCAACTGCACGTCAGGGTCGGTTGGGTCACCCTTGCTGGCTGGCATCGTGGTCGCCGCAGTGGAGGAGACGATCACCCGCTTGTAGCCGCAGAGGTCGGCGAAGCGGACACCGGCGAGGGTCTGGTCGGTGACGCGGCCGCGGCCGTCGAGACCAAGTTCGCCCAGCAGGACGGTCCGCCTGAGGGCGGCCGGGTCGACGTGGTCGGCTGCCGCGAGGATCGCGCACGCGATGGCCGGGTCGGCGACCGAGCTGGGCTCATCGGCCCCGAGGAGGTCGACAGTCAGCTCGCCCTGCGGCCAGTCGTATCCCGTGTTGAGGATCGCAGCGCGCCCGCGGTCGCGGAGGGCGAACGAGGGGCGGTCGGCCTCGGCCAGGTTGGCTCGGCTGGTAGCCGGGGACGTCGACGGAGGCGGTGATCTCCGGGCGCGGACGCGGGACAGGTCCAGGGCGCGCGGTCCTTGACCACCGCGGCGGCGGTGACGGTCTCCTTGGTGGGCTGAACCGGCCGGGTCTTCCGGGCGTACCTAGGGATACGCCCAGAGGGTTTCCCGGCGGGCGGGCCTGCCGGGGCGGCGGCACAGCAGAACCGTTTACCTGGACCGGTTGCCTCTCACCGAGCGTGACATCCGCGTGTCCGCGCACGTCACGGGCCTGATACCGTCCCGGCCAACGGCCGAATTCTCACCTGGTCCGCCAAATCCGTTTCGCCGCTGAGAGGTTGGAGCATGCCGGACGACGTTGTCGCAGCCCGGGCCGCCGCCGAGGAGGCGTCGGCCTTCGCGCATCCGCCCGTCGAGCCCGACGTCACCACGGCGTACGGCGATCACCCCGACCAGGTGATCGACTTCTACGTTCCGCGAGCGCAGGCCGGCCCGGGCGGGTCCGTCCCACTCGTCGTCGTGCTGCACGGCGGAGCCTGGCGGGCGCCGTACGACCGGCGGCACATCACGCCCTTCGCGGACTTCCTGGCCCAGCGCGGCTTCGCCGTGGCCAACGTGGAGTACCGGCGGGGCGCCGAGAACCCCGCCCCGGGGGGGACATCCCCGGTCGCGGGCCGCTGGCCGGACACCTTCGACGACGTCGCCGCGGCCCTCGATGCCCTCCCCGCCCTTGTCCGGGAGGCCGTGCCGCAGGCCGACGCCCGCCGTACGGTGCTCACCGGTCACTCGGCGGGCGGCCACCTCGCCCTGTGGGCGGCGGCCCGGCATGTGCTGCCCGCCGACGCGCCCTGGCGCACCGGGGATTCGGCCTGGCTGCGGGGCGTCGTCGCGCTGGCCCCGATCGCCGACTTTGCGGTCGCCGAGAAGCTGGACGTGTGCGGCGGAGCCGCCCACCAACTCCTGGGCGGGGAAGGCCAGTTCGATGAGCGGCGGCCGTACGCCGACCCCGCGCTGCTGTTGCCGACGGGTGTCGCGACGACCCTCGTCCAGGGCCGCACCGACCTGGTCGTCCCGCAGGCGGTCGCCGAGGCGTACGCGGACGCGGCGGCGAAGGCGGGGGAGGTGGTGGGGCTGACCCTCCTGGAGGACGTCGGCCACTTCCCGTTGATCGACCCGGCGGCGGACGCGTGTGCGGTGGTGGCGGAGGAGATCGCGCAGCTGGCGTGGTAGCCGTGACCCCGGTCCGGCGGAGGGTCCGGCGGAGGGTCCGGCGGGGCGGTCCGGCGGGGTGAAGTCCCCTAGGTCGTACCCGTAGTACCTGAGAGCTACGTCGAAGAAGAGCTCCTCAGCGGGACGCGAACGACGAGCGCCGATCCGTAACTTCCAAGCCAGAAAGGCCCGATGGCCGGGCGCTGTGGCGGGGGAGGGCGGGATGGCGGAGCTTCGTTTTCGCGGGCGGTGGCGCCGTGCGAGGGAAACGCGTGGAGGGCGGCACTGGTTCCGCGCCCTGTTGGCCGGCCTCATCACCGCCGCCGTGGTCGTCCCCCTCACAGCGGCGGCGGCCCGGCCGCGGATCCCGGCCCCGGCCCCCGCCGCCCTCGCCCCGCTGACGGCGGCGACGCTGGAGAGGGCGTACGCCGCCAACCGGGCCAACGCCACCCTGGCGTCCGGGATGGCCGCCGACCACGGGGACCGTCACCGCGCCGCCGCCGAAAGGGAGTTGGCCGCTCCGTCCCGCAACCTGCTCTCCTTCGACGGCCGGGGTTCCGGCCGGGCGGTCGAGGTGTTCGGGGACCTCGCCCACGCCGACCGTGTCGCCGTCCTCGTGCCGGGCTCCGACACCTCGCTGGACACCTTCGGACGCTTCCGCGCGGGAGCGGCCGCACTGCACCACCGGCTCACCGGGCAGACCGGCGCCGGCCTCCGCACGGCGGTGGTGGCCTGGCTCGGCTACACCACCCCCGGCACGATCAGCGCCACCGTGATCACCCCCGACCGCGCCGAGGAAGCGGCCCCGGACCTGCGGGAGTTCCTGCGCGAGCTGCGCGCCGTCACCGCACCGGGTTCCCGGTTCACCCTCCTGTGCCACTCGTACGGCACGGTGGTGTGCGGCCGCGCCGCCCCGCACCTGGACGTGACGGATCTCGTCCTCCTCGGCAGCCCGGGCACGGGCGCGGCGTCGGCGGCCGACCTGCGCACCCGCGCGCGGATCTGGGCGGCCCGGGGCGCCGACGACTGGGTGGCCGACGTCCCGCACGTCAGCGCCGACCTGTTCGGCACGACGGTCGGCTTCGGCACCGATCCCCTGTCCCCGTCGTTCGGCGCACGTGTCTTCGCGGCGGGCTCCGGCGGCCACAGCGACTACTTCAGGCCGGGTTCGCCCTCCCTCGCCAACATCGCCCGGATCGTCCTCGGCGAGACCTCGGAGGTCACCGGTGCGTGAGACCCAGGAGCGTGAGTCACCGGTGTGTGAGGCACCGGAGCATGAGACCCAGGAGCCTGGTGCGCAGGGGCGGGCGCTGTTCGGGATCCGACGGGCCGCCGTCCGGATCGACGCCGCCACGCCGCCGCAGCGCGACCGGGCCGTGGACGCCCTGCGGGCACTGGCGATCCTCGGTGTCGTCCTCGGCCACTGGCTGGTGACGGCGCTCGTCGCCGACGGCGCAACCCTGCGGGCCGCGAGCCCGCTGGGGCCCATGCCCTGGCTGGCCCCGGTGTCGTGGATGTTCCAGACCCTCGCGGTGTTCTTCATGGTGGGCGGCCATGTGGCGACCCGGAGCCTCGCCTCGGCCCGCGCGCGGGGTGGGACCTACGGCGCATGGCTCAGAAGCCGGCTGGCGCGGCTGTTCGTCCCGGTCGCCGCCTTGCTGGCCGTGTGGACGGTCGCCGCGGTCGGCCTCCTGCTCGGCGGCGCGTCCTTCGTCACCGTGCACACCGTGGTCAAGCTGGCGCTGTCCCCCCTCTGGTTCCTGCTGGTCTTCGCCGTGCTGACGGCCGCGACCCCGCTGCTGGTCCGGCTCAACCCGCTGTGGCCGCTGGCCGTCGTCCTCCATGTGGACCTGGTGCGCTTCGGCCTGGGCGGCCCGGCGTGGCTGGGCTGGGTGAACGTGGTGGCGGGCTGGCTGGTGCCGTACACCGTGGGCGCGGCCTGGACCCGCGGTGAGCTGGAGCGCCCCCGCGCGGGTCGGCTGCTCCTGGTCGGCGGAGCGGTGGCGACGGCACTGCTCGTCGGCTGGGCCGGATACCCGGCGTCGATGGTGGGTGTGCCGGGCGCGGCGGTGTCCAACCTCAACCCGCCGACGCTGGCCGCCGTCACCTTCGGTCTCGCCCAGTGCGGACTGGCGCTGCTACTGCGTGACCGGCTGCGCCGGGCCGTGCGCGGGCCGCTGGCCTGGGCGGCGGTCGCGCTGGTCAACCTCTCGGCGATGACGGTGTTCCTCTGGCACCAGACGGCCATGATGGCGACCACCGCGACGGGCCTGTTCGCGGGCCGCCTGCCCGGCCTGCACACGGTTCCCGACGGGCTGGAGTGGGTGGCGGCCCGGCTGCTGTGGCTGCCGGTCTTCGCCCTGGTGCTGGGGGTGTGCCGGGCGGCGTTCCACGGTTGTGAACGCGGGCCACGCCGTCCCGGCGGCCGCAGGTCCCGGGTGATCCGCGTCCACCACCGCTCCGGCCGGACGGAGTCGAAGGCGGCCCCCAGTGCCTAGGGTTGAGCCCGTGAACGGCGAGGAGACCTCCGTTGAGGGCGGCAGCCCACCCGACCGCGCGGCCCTCGTACCCACCGGCCGTGCGGCCCGCCGTGGCGCCGGCCGCGACACCCCCGGCGCGGCCCGCCCGACCGGCGGCGCACCGCGTCTGCGGGGACTGCGCCTTCGAGCACTGCGCATACTGCGGATCCCGGCGTACGTGGTGGTGTGCTGGATCGCCCTCGGTATCGCGCTGGCCGGCACGGACCAGATGGGCCGCTACGGCCTGGGCACGGAACTGGCGGTCCTGACCGGCTTCGCACAGGGCGCGGGCGTGGTGCTCGCCCTGTGGCGGCCGGTCCCGGCGTGGACGCTGTCCCTGGCCGGCACCGTCGTCGCTGCGGTGGCCGCGCGGCCGACCCTGGTGGGGCACCCGCTGCCCGGACCCGACTGGCCCTGGAGCGTTGCGGAGATCCTCGCTCACGCCTTCGTGCTCCTGCTCCTGGCGCTGCGCGCACGCCTTCGGGTGGCACTCGCGGCGCTGACCGCCACCGCCGTGACGACCTGGGTGGTCCAGGGTCTGATCGGCGGGGCGACCTACACCTCGACGGGGGTCACCGCGGTCGCGATCTGCGGGGTTGTCGTGCTCGTCGGCACCGCGTTTCGCGGTCTCGGCGAGGCCCGTACCCAGCTCGTCGAACAGGAGACGATCACCGCTGAGGAACGCGGCCGCCGCACCCTGCTGGAGGAGCGCAACCGGATCGCGCGCGAACTGCACGACGTGGTCGCCCACCACATGTCGGTGATCTCCATCCAGGCCCAGGTCGCCCCGCACCTGGTGGAGAACCCGTCCGAGGAACTGAAGGAGAACCTCGCCGGCATCCGGCAGAACGCCCTGGAGGCGCTCGCCGAACTGCGCCGGGTGCTCGGGGTGCTGCGCTCGGAGAACCCGGAGGACCCCTACGGACTCGGCGCGGCGGGCACCGGAGCCGCCCCGGACACCCCGCAGCCCACGCTCGACCGCCTCGACGCCCTCATGGAGAACACCCGCGCCGCGGGGCTGGACGTGGTCGCCACCGTCGAGGGCGAGGCCCCGGTGTATCCGCCGGGCGTGCAGCTGTCGGCGTACCGGATAGTCCAGGAGGCGCTCAGCAACGCCCTGCGGCACGCGCCGGGTTCCCAGGTGCGGGTGGAGGTCACCCACGATGGCCATGGCCTGTACCTGGAGGTCGTCAACTCCCGCCCGCGCGAACCCGTACCGTCCTCCCCGGGGGCGGGGCACGGTCTGCTCGGGATGCGCGAGCGGGCGATGATGCTGGGCGGCCATGTCAGCGCCCGTCCGACCCTGCACGGCGGTTTCGCGGTGTCGGCGTTCCTCCCGCGGGACGGCGCGGCGACGCCCGGCGACGGCTCGGACGCTCTCCCCGCCTCCCGCTCCGGAGCGGACTCCGCGGATCCCGCCACCCCCGAGGGCCTCGAACTCGTCTTCCCGGACGACAGGGACGGCATGAACGGCATGAACGGCATGGACGCTGTGCACGACGCGGGCGCCCCGCCCCCGACAGGAGAAGGAACCTCATGACGACCGGCGGCACCATCCGCGTACTGATCGCCGACGACCAGGAGATGGTCCGGCAGGGCTTCACCGTGCTGCTCAACGCCCACCCGGGCATCGAGGTGGTCGGGCAGGCGGTGCACGGCCTGGACGCCGTCGCCAAGGTCGACGAACTCGCCCCGGACGTCGTCCTGATGGACATTCGCATGCCCGAGCTCGGCGGCATCGAGGCCACGCAGCGCATCACCGTCGCGCATCCGCACATCAAGGTGCTGGTCCTCACCACCTTCGACCTCGACGAGTACGTGTACGACGCGCTGCGGGCCGGGGCGTCCGGCTTCCTGCTGAAGGACGCCTCCGCGGACCGGCTCGCCGAGGCGGTCCGGGTGGTGGCGGCCGGCGACGCCCTGCTCGCGCCCGTCATCACCCGCAAGCTGATCGCCGAGTTCTCCCGTCTCGACGGCAGGCCCAGAGCCCCGCTGAAGGAGCGGGTCGGCGATCTCACCGAGCGCGAGACGGAGGTGCTCACCCTGATCGCGCAGGGCCTGTCCAACGCGGAGATCGCCGACCACCTCTTCGTGGCCGAGCAGACCGTGAAGACGCACGTGGGCCGCATCCTGGTGAAACTGGGGCTGCGGGACCGCACCCAGGCGGCGGTGTTCGCGTACGAGTCGGGGCTGGTGAGACCGTCGGGGTACTGAGCGATGGCTCCGCGTCGGACCCGTAGTACTTGAGAGGGATCCGCACGAACCCCTCTCACTGGTGACGACCGGGACCCCCTCCTCCGCCTACCGTTCTCAACGTGACAGAGACGACGCAGACGCACACCACGCGCCCGGACGACCCGGACGACTCCTACGAGGCCTACCGGCCGCGCAGTCCGGAGTTCCGGGCGGCCGTGGACACCCTGCGCGGCCTGCGGGAGGACCTCTTCCACGACGCCTTCGCCTACCGCCCGCTGCCCCGCAAGGAGCCCGCCGGACGTGTCCTGGGCCGCCTGAAGGGCCGCAGGCGGGAGTACGCGGCCTGGTCCCGGCACGCGGTGGTCGGGGCGGCCGGCGTCCTGGCGATGTTGATCGCCTGGGCGGACTCGGAGGGCAGCGGCGTCGGTCTGCCGACCGGGCTGCTGGCCCTGGCCCCGGTGCTGCTGACGCTGGTGCGGCCGGTCGGGGCGTTCTGGCTGTCGCTCGCGGGGACCACCGTCGTCGCGGTCATCGGCACCACGTACACCGAGTGGCCCTGGCTGCCGGGCAGCTTCGCCGCCCATCTGATCGTGCTGACGGTCGTGGCGATACGCACTCGCCCGCGCACGGCGGCGTGGATGTGGATGGTGACGGCGGCCTACGGCTTCGTCGCCGAGACCGTCTTCAGCTGGGGCCACTACTTCACGAACGTCGCGCCCATGCTGGTCTTCTCGGCGATCCTCCTCCTCGCCGTCACCGTCTGGCACATCCGCCGGCAGGCCGAGGAGAAGGTCACGGCCCAGCAGACGGTGACCGCGCACGAGCGCTCCCGCCGCACCCTGCTGGAGGAGCGCACCACGATCGCCCGCGAGCTGCACGACGTGGTCGCCCACCACATGTCGGTGGTCGCCATCCAGGCCGAGGCCGCCCCCTACCGGGTGGAGAACCCGCCGCCGGAGCTGGAGAAGGCCTTCGCCACCATCCGGGAGAACGCGGTGGCGGCTCTCACGGAGCTGCGCCGGGTTCTGGGCGTGGTCCGCGCCGAGGACTACGAGGTCCCCGACGCCCCGCAGCCCACGCTCGCCGAACTGGACGGGCTGCTCGCCAACGTGCGGGAGACGGGCCTGGAGGTGGAGAAGACGGTCACCGGCGCGGTGCGCGAGCTGCCGCAGGGCGTGGAGCTGTCGGCGTACCGGATAGTCCAGGAGGCGCTGAGCAACACGCTGCGCCATGCCCCCGGGGCGGGCGCCCGCGTGGAGATCGGCTATGTACTGGGCGGCCTGGGACTGCGGATAGTCAACGGCGCACCGCCGAACCCGTCCCTGGTCAAGCCCTCACCCGGGGCCGGCCACGGGATCACCGGAATGCGGGAGAGAGTCGGCATGCTGAACGGCGAGATGACGGCGGAGCCGACCCCGACGGGCGGCTACGAGGTGACGGTGTTCCTGCCGGTGCCCGCCGCGAGCGAGAGTGGAACATGACGATCCGAGTACTGATCGCCGACGACCAGATGATGGTGCGCGAGGGCTTCTCGGTCCTGCTGAACGCGATGCCGGACATCGAGGTCGTGGGCGAGGCGGTCAACGGCCGGGAGGCGATCGACCGCGTCCGCGAGCTCGCGCCCGACGTGGTCCTGATGGACATCCGCATGCCGGAGCTGAACGGCATCGAGGCGACGCGGGAGATCGTCGCGGCGGACGGCTCGGCGAAGGTCCTGGTACTGACGACCTTCGACCTGGACGAGTACGTCTACCAGGCGCTGCGCGCGGGTGCCTCGGGCTTCCTGCTGAAGGACGCGTCGGCCCGCCAACTGGCCGACGGGGTGCGGGTGGTGGCGGCCGGCGAGGCGCTCCTGGCCCCGTCCGTCACCCGGCGCCTGATCACGGAGTTCTCCAAGCTGTCCGACACCCCGCGACTGTCGGCGACGGCGCAGGCGGCCTACGGCGACCTGACCGAACGCGAGACGGAGGTACTGGTCCTCATCGCCCAGGGCCTGTCGAACCTGGAGATAGCCGGCCGGCTGGTGGTCGCGGAGTCGACCATCAAGACCCACGTGAGCAGGATCCTGGTCAAGCTGGGCCTGAGAGACCGCACCCAGGCGGCGGTCTTCGCCTACGAGGCCCGACTGGTGACCCCGGGCTAGGACGCACACCGGGTCGTCGTCCGCCGGTGCTTGGGTTGTTCGCGGGCTTGCGTCGACGCGCTGCCCGAACCGGCCGAGCGGCACGTCGCCACGCCCCACCGGGGCGGCCCGACGGTCGTCCAGCCGTCCGCGCGTTGAGGGAGCAACTGATCGCCGTTCCGCAGGACCCCCTGGTCAGCAGCTCCTCCACCGGCTAGCGTCCGTTCATGGCAGTAGTTGACGCTCTCTCGTTCGACCCCTGGGATCCCGCCTTCGTGTCGGACCCCTACCCGGCCTACGCCGAGCTCCGGGAGCGGGGGCGGGTGATCTACTACGAGCCGACCGACCAGTGGCTGGTGCCTCGGCACGCGGATGTCTCGGCGCTGCTGCGGGAGCGGCGGCTCGGGCGGACGTATCAGCACCGGTTCACGCACGAGGACTTCGGGCGGACGGCGCCACCGGCCGAGCAGGAGCCGTTCCACACGCTCAACGATCACGGGATGCTCGACCTGGAGCCGCCGGACCACACCCGCATCCGGCGGCTGGTGTCGAAGGCGTTCACCCCGCGCACGGTGGAGCGGCTGAAGCCGTATGTGCGGCGGCTGGCCGGGGAGCTGGTGGACCGGCTGGTGGCGGCGGGCGGGGGCGATCTGCTCAGCGATGTCGCCGAGCCGCTGCCCGTCGCCGTGATCGCGGAGATGCTCGGCATCCCGGAGGCGGACCGGGGGCCGCTGCGGCCCTGGTCGGCGGACATCTGTGGGATGTACGAGCTCAGCCCGTCGAAGGAGACGGCGGCGAAGGCCGTGCGGGCCTCGGTGGAGTTCTCCGAGTATCTGCTGGAGCTGATCGCCGCGCGGCGCAAGGAGCCCGGCGACGATCTCATCTCCGGTCTCATCGCCGCGCACGACGAGGGCGACCGGCTCACCGAGCAGGAGATGATCTCGACCGCGGTGCTGCTGCTCAACGCGGGGCACGAGGCGACCGTGAACGCCACCGTCAACGGGTGGTGGGCGCTCTTCAGGAACCCCGGGCAACTGGCCGCGCTGCGCGCCGACCACTCGCTCGTCCCCTCCGCCGTCGAGGAGCTGATGCGGTACGACACCCCGCTCCAGCTGTTCGAGCGGTGGGTGCTCGACGACATCGAGATCGACGGGACCACCGTGCCCCGGGGAGCCGAGATCGCCATGCTCTTCGGGTCGGCGAACCACGATCCGGCCGTCTTCGCCGACCCGGACCGGCTCGATCTCAGCCGCCCCGAGAACCCGCACATCTCCTTCAGCGCGGGCATCCACTACTGCATCGGCGCGCCGCTGGCCCGTATCGAGCTGGCCGCCTCGATGACGGCCCTGTTGGAACGGGCCCCCACCCTGGCCCTGGCGGCGGAGCCCCGGCGCAAGCCGAACTTCGTGATCCGGGGGCTGGAGGGGCTCAGCGTGACCCTCTGAGGCGGATGCGGGCGAACACGGCCCACAGGGCCAGGCCCGCGGCCGTCCCGCCCAGCAGGGCGAGCGGCAGTTCCGCGTAGAGGACGCTCCAGTCGGGTGCCTGTTCGAAGCGCCAGAGGCGGGAGCGGACGTCGACGGACCACACCGTGAGTCCCGCGCCCCAGCCGAGCGCCATGGCGAGGCACCCGCCGGCGGCCTGCGTGCGTTGTCCCATGCCGGATACGGACGCACGCCGCCCGCCGGGGGTTCCCCACCCGCCCGAAGCCCCACCGCCCGAAGCCCCGCCCGCACGACCCGCCGGCCGACCACCGACGGGTTCGGGCCGACAGCCGAGGGTCCGGGGCGGCCGACGACGGGTCCGGTCGGCCACCGACGGGTCCGGGTCGGCCACCTGCGGATCCCGATCGGCCGGCGACGGGTTCGGGTCGGCCACCTGCGGGTCCGGGGCAGCCGGCGGCGAGAGCGTGCGGGAAACTCTCGTGCGTCTGCTCGTGCGCCTCTGCGATCATCCCCGGATGGCGCACAGTCTCGAACCGCTGGTCATCCGGCACACCCACCGTCTTCCCTCCCCGAAGGGTTCCGCCGGGCAAGGGGCCACCGCCGCGCGGCAGTTCGACGCGGCGTTGGCGTCCGTGGGTTTCAAGCTCTCGGCGGAGCTGCTGGAACGGCTGTCGGGGCTGTCCGAGGCCGCGGTCGTGCACACCGCGCGGCGGACGCTGCGCACCGTGAGCGAGATGGTGGGCGACCATGTCCGGCACAACGTGTACTTCATCGACTTCCCGGCGAACGTGCCGGACACCGAAGAGTTCTGGATGCGGTGTGTGGCGAAGGCGCTCGGCGACGACAAGGCGCGCGAGAACGTGCTGACGCAGCTGGCCCACGGGGTCCTGGACCTGCTCAGCCTCCCCACCTACGGCCGCTACCAGCACACCTACGAGGAGATGCGCGCGGCGCAGGACGAGCTGATCGCCTCGGCGGGCGACCGGGTGACCGTCCTGCACCTCGGGCGGGACCTGGACGACGAACTGACCGACCTGTACCTGGCACTGGCGGGCAGCACGACGCCCCTGGGCGAGGAGCACCTGAGCGATCTCAAGGCCCTCGCCGAGCGGTGCGCGCCCGGCCCCCAGCCGGAGGCGATCCCGGTCCGGGAGAACCGGGCGGTCGTCAACGAGGCCCGCCTCGCCGTCGGCGCGGACCTCCTGCTGGACACCGTCGTCGATGTGCTGCGGCTGGCCTGCGCGCTGTCGGGCGGCGACGTGACGCTGCGGGAGCCGACCCGGTTCCGGGCGCTCTCGCGGCCGGCCCGCCGTGCGCTGCTCGCGGGCCTCGACGCCGTGATCGCGGCGAACCCCGCGAAGCTGGCCGATGTGCACGCGTACCGCGAGCCGTTCAAGCGGCTCGGCGAGCGTCTGCACCCGCACGAGTACCCGCGCTGGCCGCACGCCGCCGACGTGTTCGCCGTGGCCCGGGGCGAGAAGGAGGCGCTGTCCCACGACAGCCGCTTCGAGAAGCTGCTCGACGCGTTCGACGTCCTCGGTGCGGTGCGGCTGATGGAGTCCGCTCCCGGCAAGCTGTTCCGCGCCCTCGACCTTCTGCTGCGTATCGCCGCCGACCAGGAGCAGCGGGACGCGGTGGTGGCCGCCGCCGTGCGGGTCGCCCCCGAGGTCTCCGGCCGGGTCGTGCTCTCGGTCCGCGAGCACTTCCACAACCGGGAGCGGGAGACCGACGAACCCCGCATCTTCGTCAACCGCTGCGGCCGCGCCTGGGTGACCCCCGACCACCGGCCGCCCGTACCGGCCGCCGACCGTGATCGTCTGATCGCCGCCCTCGACGCCGAGCTGCGCCGCAGGCTTCCGGCGCCGGGGCGGCTGCTCGTCGACCCGGACGTCCTCGACGTGGCGCTCCCGCTCAGCGGCAGGGCGACCGCGGCCGGGCTCGGCGTGCTGCCCAGGGGCTCCGTCTCCGCGGTCGACGGCGAGCGGCTGCGCTTCTTCGTGTACTGGAAGGAGACCGGGAACCGGACGGACTTCGACCTCTCGGCGCTGCTCCTGCACGCCGACTACCGCACCGACTCCTGGCTCTCCTACACCTCCCTCACGGCTGTCGGGGGTAGGCACTCCGGCGATGTCACCGAGGCGCCCGACGGGGCCTCGGAGTTCATCGACCTGTCCCTGGACCGGATACGCGGCTCGTTCATCGTCCCGCAGGTCAACATCTACGCCGGGGAGAGCTTCGAGGAGGTCGAGGAGTCGTTCTTCGGTTTCATGCTGCGCGACGGTGAGCAGAAGGGCCGGCCGTTCGAGCCGCGCACGGTGCGGATGAAGTCGGACCTTCGCGGGGCGGGTCGGGTGGCGCTGCCGCTGGTGTTCCTGCGCGAGGACGACGGCCGGTGGCGCGCGAAGTGGCTGCACCTGTATCTGAAGGGCATCTCGTCGGCCAACCGGGTCGAGGAGAACCAGGTGTCGGTGTCCAAGGTGGTGCGCGCGATCGTGGAGCGCGAGCAGCTGACGGTGTGGTACCTGATCGACCTGATGTGTGGCGACACCACGGACGCGGAGCTGTGGGACGGCGAGCCGGTCCCGACCGAGCCCGTGACGTACATCGGTCTGGAACGTCCCGAGGGGCTGCACCCGGACTCCCGGGTCATCACGCTCGAAAATCTGCGCGACCTGATCCCGGGCTGACTGCTAGCGTTGCCCACGGCGAGGCCATGAAGGGGCTTCCTTCTCAATTTCCTGCAATGAAACAAGTTCCTTCGCTTTCCTCGCCGTCTGCTTCGACCGGGAGACGCCCACGCGGCGCCTCCCGGTTTTCGTGCGGCCCCCGTGCGCCGACCGCCATGGTGAACTCGGTCGGCCGGCGCCCTAGGTCGTCAGGTCCCGCCGTCGCAGCGCCGCGAGCCCCGCGGCCACAAGGGCCGCAGCCGCAGCGGAGAGCACCAGCACCGGCCCCCACTCCATCCCGCCGCCCGGCAGCTTCGGCAGGTGGCCGAAGGGCGACAGGTCCAGGACGGCCTGCGGGGCGTCCAGGGCCGGGCCGATCCAGCCGATGAGCAGGATCGCGCCCGCCACACCCCACGCGGCCGGCGCCAGCCGCGGGGCCGTGCCGTACAGCAGGACGGCCAGGCCGCCGACCAGCCAGATCGCCGGGAGCTGCACCAGACAGGCGCCCATGATCGGCAGGATCTCCTTGCCGTAGCCCGCCGCGAAGCCCAGCCCGGCCAGGAGCATGATCAGGGTGGCGCCGCCGAAGGCGGTCAGGAGGTGACCGGCCGCCCAGCGCAGTCGGCCCACCGCGTTCGCCAGGACCGGTTCCGCGCGGCCCGACGTCTCCTCGCCGTGCAGCCGCAGGACGGACGACACGACGTACAGGGCGGCGATCAGGCCGAGCATGCCGATCATCGAGGCGAGGAACGCGTCCGTCAGGTCCGACCGGCCGCCCATCCGCTCGAAGATCTCGCGGGCCTTGTCGTTGTCGGCGACCAGGTCGGCCGCGCCCTCGGTGAGCCCGCCGTACACCACCCCCGCGAGGAAGAAGCCGACACTCCAGCCCAGCACCGCGCCCCGTTGCAGCCGCCAGGCCAGCGCGGAGGCCGTGCCCAGACGTCCTGTCGGGGGGCCCGGTCGAGTGGGCAGGAAGCTCATGCCCACGTCCCGGCGGCCGGCCAGCCCGTACGCCAGCGCGCCCTGCGCCACGACCGCCGCCGCGAACAGGGGCAGCACCCACCACCGCTCGTCCGCGAACGCCCGCAGGTTCTCCAGCCAGCCGAGCGGGGACAGCCAGGTCAGCGCCGACGCACCGGCGTCGGTCGACGAGTCGCCCGCCGCCCGCAGGACGAAGGCCGCGCCCAGCACCGCGGCCGTCAGTCCCCGGGCCAGTCGCGCGCTCTCGGTGAGCTGCGCGAGGACCGCCGCCGCCGTGGCGAACACCATGCCCACCCCGGCGAGCCCGAGGCCGAACGCGACCGCGCCCGCCGCTCCCTGGCCGGCCAGTCCCGCCGTCACCAGCAGGGCCAGTACGGCGTTGGCGACGCCCGCCGCGAGCAGGGCCGCCGTGAGGGAGGCGCGGCGGCCGACCATGCCGGACGCGAGGAGTTCCTGGCGGCCGCTCTCCTCCTCGTCACGGGTGTGCCGTACGACGATCAGCAGGCTCGTCACGGCGGCGAGCGCGCCCGCGTACACGCCCACCCGCCAGGCCGTCAGCGCGCCGAGCGAGTCGTCGAAGACGGGGCCGATCAGGGCTCGCAGGGAGGCGTTGGTGTCCAGCTGCCGCAGCAGGTCGGCCCGGTCGGCCGGGGTGCCGTAGAGGCTCTCGAGCGTGTTCGGCATGGAGAGGATCATCAGGGTGTTCACGGCCACCCAGACGGGGATCAACACCCGGTCGCGGCGCAGCGCGAAGCGCAGGAGCGGGCCGGTGCCCGCCAGCGTGGTCATGCCCGCGTCTCCTGGTAGTGCCGCAGGAACAGCTCCTCCAGCGTCGGTGGCGTCGACCTCAGCGACCGTACGCCCGAGTCCGCCAACGACCGCAGTACCGCGTCGAGTTTGTCGGTGTCGACGTGCAGCGTCACGTGCTTTCCCTGCACCTCGAGGTCGTGCACGCCCGGCAGGTGGGCCAACCCGTTGGGGGAGTGGGTGAGTTCGGCCGTCACGCTCGTCCTCGTCAGGTGGCGCAGGTCGGCCAGTGAGCCCGTCTCCACCGTGCGGCCCTTGCGGATGATGCTGACGCGGTCGCACAGCTCCTCGACCTCGCTGAGGATGTGGGAGGACAGCAGGACCGTCCGGCCGCGGTCCCGTTCCTCCCGCACGCAGCGCTGGAAGACCTCCTCCATCAGGGGGTCCAGGCCCGAGGTCGGCTCGTCCAGGATCAGCAGGTCGACGTCGGAGGCGAACGCGGCCACCAGGGCGACCTTCTGGCGGTTGCCCTTGGAATACGTACGGCCCTTCTTGGTGGGGTCCAGTTCGAAGCGGTCGATCAGGTCGGCCCGGCGGGCCGCGTCCAGGCCGCCGCGCAGTCTGCCGTACAGGTCGATGACCTCGCCGCCGGAGAGGTTGCGCCACAGGGTCACGTCGCCCGGGACGTACGCGATGCGGCGGTGTGCCTCGACCGCGTCCGTCCA
The DNA here is from genome assembly GCF_035983595.1 of Streptomyces sp. NBC_01334. Lineage (NCBI taxonomy): Bacteria > Bacillati > Actinomycetota > Actinomycetes > Kitasatosporales > Streptomycetaceae > Streptomyces > Streptomyces sp. NBC_01334. Next base: position 5,339,000 of record NZ_CP130718.1, read on the forward strand.
CGGATCGCGGCCGAGGACCTGCGCGGCGCCGGAGTCGGCGCGCAGCAGGCCGAGCAGGACGCGGATGGTGGTGGACTTGCCGGCGCCGTTGGGGCCGAGGAAGCCGTGCACCTCACCGGTCTCGACCTCCAGGTCGAGGCCGTCCAGAGCGTGGGCGCGGCCGAAGGACTTGTGCAGTCCGGACACCGAGATGGCCTTCGTCATGGCACCGAACGTACGCTTCTTTCAGAAATTTGTGAAGTTAAGGAATCGTGCGAAGAACCGTTAGAATGCGGGCATGAGCGAGAACGGGCGGGACGCGGAGGCCGTGTCGAAGTTCGTCGAGTCCTTCGCGGCCCAGCTCGTCGAGGCGGGGATGCAGCGCATGGCGGCGCGGGTCTTCGCCGCGCTCCTCTCCTCCGACGAGGGTGTGATGACCTCCGCCGAGCTGGGTGAACAGCTGCGGATCAGTCCCGCCGCCGTCTCCGGCGCGGTGCGCTACCTGGCCCAGACGCACATGGTGTCCCGCGAGCGGGAGCCCGGCTCGCGCCGGGAGCGCTACCGGGTGCACGGCGACCAGTGGTACGAGGCGCTGACCAATCGCGACACCCTCATCAAGCGGTGGGAGGGCGCGCTGCGCGAGGGCGTGCTGAGCCTCGGCTCGGACACGCCGGCCGGACGCCGCATGGCCGAGACGCTCGCCTTCTTCGAGTTCATCGAAGGCGAGATCTCGGCCATGATGGAGCGGTGGCGCGTCCACCGTGTGACGGTGTTCGGGGAGGACTAGCCCTCGCTAGCGCTCCTTCGTCTCCTCCAGCACCGTCCGCCCCAGCAGCAGGTAGCGGGACGGGTCCCGCCGCTTGAGGTACTGGGCGTAGCCCACGCCGGCCACCGCGATCAGCGCGACCAGCCACGGCGTCGCCTTCAGCACCAGCGAACCCGACTCCGGCCCCGCCGCCACCCCCATGTTGGACACCAGCAGCGTGACCACGGCGAGCATCGCGACGCCGCCGACGAGCGGGGCGGTGAACGTCCTGAACCAGTGCCGGCTCTCGGGGTGGTGGGAGCGGAAGTAGACCAGCACGGCGAACGAGCACACCGCCTGAACCACCAGGATCGCCATCGTGCCGAGGATCGCGAGCAGCACGTACGTACCGGTGTACGGGTCCTTGCCCGCCGCCCAGAACGCGCCGATCAGAACGGCCGAGACGACGGTCTGGACCAGGCCCGCGATGTGCGGGGAGCCGTGCCGGGCGTGGGTGCGGCCGACGGTGTTCTTCAGGGAGGGCAGTACGCCCTCGCGGCCCAGCGCGTACATGTAGCGGGCGGCGCAGTTGTGGAAGGCCATGCCGCAGGCCAGCGAACCGGTGATCATCAGCCACTGCATGACGTCGACGGCCCAGTGGCCGACGTACCGCTCGGTGGGGCCGAAGAACAGGCCGAGCGGGTTGTCGCCGGCGACCTTCACGGCCGACGACTGTCCGGTGCCCGTGATGGCCATCCAGGAGACGAACACGTAGAAGACGCCGACGCCCAGCACCGAGATCATCGTGGCCTTGGGGATGATCTTCTTCGGGTTGCGCGACTCCTCGCCGTACATCGCCGTCGACTCGAAGCCGACCCAGGACCAGAACGCGAAGAAGAGCCCGAGGCCCGCGCTGGTCCCCTTGAAGGCGTTGACCGGGTTGACCGGGTCGATGCTGAAGCCGTCCGGGCCGCCGCCGTGGAAGGCGACCGAGATCGCCATCGCCGCGAGGATCGTCACCTCGGTGGCGAGCAGGACGACGAGCAGCTTCTCGGCGACGGAGACGCCGAACCAGGTGCCCGTCGCGTTGACCGCGAGCATCAGCACCGCGAACGCCCACCAGGGGATGTCGAGGCCCGTCTGGTCGTGGAGGGTGGTGGTGGCGAAGGTCGAGAAGATGCCGATCAGCGCCGGCTCGAACACCACGTACGCGAAGGTCGCGAGCAGCCCCGAGGCGAGCCCGACCGAGCGGCCGAGGCCGTAGGAGATGAAGCCGTAGAAGGCGCCCGTCGAGGTGATGTGCTTCGCCATCGAAGTGAAGCCGACGGAAAAGATTGCCAGGACGACCATTGCGACGAGGTAGCTCGCCGGGGCGCCGATGCCGTTGCCCGACGACACCATGAAGGGCACGTTGCCGGTCATCGCGGTGATCGGCGCGGCCGTCGCGACGGCCATGAAGACCACCCCGAGCAGGCCGATGGCGTTGGGCTTGAGCCGGTGAACGGTGCCTTCCTCGCCTGACTTCGCCGCTGTGTCCGCCGCTGAGGCGACGCCCTCGTCCACTGCCATCGGGGTGGCCCCTCTCCTGGTCGTCCGCTGGTGTGCTGGACCGGAAGTCTGTAGCCCGAATGAGTCGGTCAAGGGTGTCGGGACGTTAAATGCTTGTCAACCAGACCTTTAGAAATCTGGTCGCAACACGCGCCTCGTACGGTCGCCGCCATGAGCGCCTACACCTCCACCCTCGGCGGCGAGCGATACCGCTTCGACTCGCTCGCCCGGCTGCTCGCCGCCGCGAGCCCCGAACGCTCCGGCGACCGCCTGGCCGGTCTCGCGGCGCAGGACGCCCGGCAGCGGGTCGCGGCGCGCTGGGCGCTGGCGGAGGTGCCGCTGACCGACTTCCTGACCCGGCCCCTGATCCCCTACGAGGACGACGACGTCACCCGGCTCATCCTCGACACCCACGACCCGGCCGCCTTCGCGCCGGTGGCCTCGATGACGGTCGGGGAGCTGCGGGAGTGGCTGCTGTCGGAGGCCGCGGACGCGGTGACGCTGGCCGCGCTGGCGCCGGGACTGACCCCGGAGACGGTGGCCGCCGTCTCCAAGCTCATGGGGAACGCGGATCTGGTGGCGGTGGCCCGGAAGGTACGGGTGGTGACCGCGTTCCGCTCGACCATCGGGCTGCCCGGCCGACTGGCCACCCGGCTCCAGCCCAACCACCCGACCGACGACCCGGCGGGCGTCGCGGCCGCCCTGCTCGACGGTCTGCTGCTGGGCTCCGGCGACGCGGTGATCGGCATCAACCCGGCCACCGACAGCCCGAAGGCCGTACGGGACCTGCTGGAACTGCTGGACGGGGTGATCGGGCGGTACGCGATCCCCACCCAGTCCTGCGTGCTGTGCCACGTCACCACCAGCGTGGACCTGATGGAGCGGGGCGCCCCCGTCGACCTCGTCTTCCAGTCCATCGCCGGCACCCAGGCCGCGAACGCCTCCTTCGGGGTCACCCTCGGCCTGCTCGACGAGGCGTACGAGGCGGCGCTGGCGCTGGAGCGGGGGACGGTCGGCCGGAACGTCATGTACTTCGAGACCGGGCAGGGCAGCGCCCTCTCCGCCGGCGCGCACCACGGGGTCGACCAGCAGACGGTCGAGGCACGGGCGTACGCGGTCGCCCGCCGCTACGACCCGCTGCTGGTGAACACGGTCGTCGGCTTCATCGGCCCGGAGTACCTCTACGACGGCCGGCAGATCCTGCGCGCCGCCCTGGAGGACCACTTCTGCGGCAAGCTGCTCGGCCTGCCCATGGGGCTGGACATCTGCTACACCAACCACGCCGACGCCGATGACGACGACATCGCCACGATGCTGACGATGCTCGGCGTGGCCGGGGCCTCCTTCGTGATCTGCACCCCGGGCGGCGACGACATCATGCTCAACTACCAGTCGGCCTCGTACCACGACGCGTTGTACCTGCGGGAGGTGCTGGGGCTGCGCCCGGCGCCGGAGTTCGAGGCGTGGCTGGATTCGATCGGGCTGCTGGACCCGCGCGGCGGCATCCGCGACCTGTCCGGAACGGCCCACCCGCTGACGGAGATCGCCACCACCGGGACCGGGACCACCGGACGCGCCACCGGACGGGAGCTCGCGGCATGACCATCAGCCAGGTCACCGACAACCAGATCACCGACAACCAGATCACGGACAACCAGATCACGGACAACCAGGTCACCGACGGCCAGGGCGAGCTGTGGGCGTCCCTGCGCCTGCGCACCCAGGCCCGTATCGGCCTGGGCCGGGCCGGTTCCGCCCTGCCCACCCGGCACCGCCTGGAACTCCAGGCGGCGCATGCCGCCGCCCGGGACGCGGTGCACTCGCCGTTCGACCCGGACGCGGTGGCCGCGCAGCTGACCGGCACCTCGGTGGTCCGGGTCCGCAGCGCCGCCCCCGACCGCCTCACCTACCTCCAGCGCCCCGACCTGGGCCGCCGGCTGAACCCCGTCGACCGGGCCCATCTGCCCACCGGCGAGTGGGACGTCGTCTTCGTGGTCGCCGACGGGCTCTCCAGCCGGGCGGTGCACGAGCACGCGGCGGCGATGATCCGGGCGACGACCGCGCGGCTGCCGTCCGGCACCGGGGTGGCGCCCGTCGTCCTCGCCGGACAGGCCCGGGTGGCCCTCGGCGACGACGTCGCGCATGCCATGGGCGCCACGGCCGTGGTGCTCCTCGTCGGCGAACGCCCCGGCATGTCGGCGGCGGACTCCCTGGGCGTGTACCTGACCCACCGGCCCGTGCCGGGCGTCACCACCGACGCCGACCGCAACTGCCTGTCCAACATCCGCCCGCCGCTGGGCCTGGACTACGAGACGGCGGCGGGGAAGCTGGTCGGGCTGCTGGCCGGGGCCCGGGAGGTGGGCCGGTCGGGGGTGGCCCTGAAGGACGAATCCGGCGACGAGGCTGTAGTCGAGCGACTGCCCTGAGCGGCGGATGGTTTCGTGGCGAGGGGAGGGCGCGTCATGACGTCGATGACCCCACCTCCTTCGGGGCCCCGAAGGACAGCGGGCAGTGCCTGACTCACCGCCCCGGCAGCATCAGCCCCAGCGCCCCCTCGCGCACCGTCCAGGTGCGCACGCGTACCGGCCCCGCGACCATCGCGTCCGCGCGGTAGCGGAAGTCCGCGCCCGAGACGGTCACCGTCCGCCCACGCGCCTCCAGGGGCACGGCCACCGCGCCCAGGGACAGCGGCCGGACCTCCACGATCGCCGTGCCCGAGGGCCCCGGGGTCACCGACACCGCCTCCACCGGCTGGTCGAGGTCGACCAGGGTCACCCCGTCGACCTCGATCCGCAGCCGGGCCGGGCCGGGCATGGCCGGGGCGGCGGAGAGCCGGGACGGCCGCGACGGCACCAGCGTCCGGAAGAGCGACTGATAGCTGCGCAGCCAGGGGTGGCCGCCGCCCTGCGCGAGCCCGGCCTCCGCCACGGTCGGCTCCGACTGCGCGGCGAGCGGCACCGGCGGGATCCGAAGCGCGCCCAGCACCACCCCGTCGCTGTCGTCCACCAGTACGTCCAGACGCCGCTCGGCGCCGTCCAGGACGGCCCGGGCCGCCGCCACCGCACCCGAGGGCACCCCCAGGGCGTGCGAGACGCCCAGGCCCGCGCCCACCGGCACCATCGACAGTACGGTTTCGGCCAGGGCCCGCTGCCGGTGCAGCAGGGCCACCGCCCGCATCAGCGCGCGGTCGTCGCCGACGACCACCGGCCGCCGCGAGCCCCGCCGGGCCAGCACCCGGGCGAATTCCTCCTGGTCCTCGGGGAGGCACACCTTCGTACTCGCCGCACCCGCGCTGAGCACGTCTTTCGCGATGCGTACGGACTCCCCGTCCCAGCGCCGGGCGACCGGATCGATGATCACCAGCAGCTGATCGGACGTCGCGAAAGTCGCCACCTCGGTCCTGCCTCGCTTCCTCGGGTAGCATCTTTGTGCAAGAGCCCCTTGCGCTATTGCGCCAGGGGCTTGGTCTATTCCGGGGCATCCGGGTCCGACAAGCGGCGACCGACGACGGTCGCGGTGCACGTGGTGCACGCGGTGGAAAGAACCACCGCGTACGCCCCTGGCCTTGGACATGCCCCACCCGGAAGGGGTGTACGCGCGTGCCCGCACTTGTGCTGCTCGGTGCTCAGTGGGGTGACGAAGGCAAGGGAAAGGCCACCGACCTTCTCGGTGGCTCGGTGGATTACGTAGTGCGTTACCAGGGCGGCAACAACGCCGGCCACACGGTCGTCGTGGGCGACCAGAAGTACGCACTCCACCTGCTCCCTTCGGGAATTCTGTCACCCGGCTGTACGCCGGTCATCGGTAACGGTGTCGTTGTCGACCCGTCGGTCCTGCTCTCCGAGCTGAGCGGTCTGAACGAGCGCGGCGTCGACACGTCGAAGCTGCTGATCAGCGGCAACGCGCACATCATCACCCCGTACAACGTCACTGTCGACAAGGTGACGGAACGCTTCCTCGGAAAGCGCAAGATCGGCACCACCGGCCGCGGTATCGGCCCGACCTACGCCGACAAGATCAACCGGGTCGGCATCCGGGTCCAGGACCTGTACGACGAGTCGATCCTCACCCAGAAGGTCGAGGCGGCGCTGGACGGCAAGAACCAGCTGCTGACCAAGCTGTACAACCGCCGCGCGATCGCGGTCGACCAGGTCGTCGAGGAACTGCTCGGCTACGCGGAGAAGCTCGCTCCGTACGTCACCGACACGGTCCTGCTCCTCAACCAGGCGCTGGAGGCGGACAAGGTCGTCCTCTTCGAGGGCGGTCAGGGCACGCTCCTCGACATCGACCACGGCACGTACCCCTTCGTCACCTCGTCGAACCCGACCGCGGGCGGCGCCTGCACGGGCGCGGGCGTGGGCCCGACGAAGATCAGCCGGGTCATCGGCATCCTGAAGGCCTACACGACCCGCGTCGGCTCGGGCCCGTTCCCGACCGAGCTGTTCGACGAGGACGGCGAGGCGCTGCGCCGCATCGGCGGCGAGCGGGGCGTGACGACCGGTCGTGACCGCCGCTGCGGCTGGTTCGACGCGGTCATCGCCCGCTACGCGACCCGCGTGAACGGCCTGACGGACTTCTTCCTGACGAAGCTCGACGTCCTGACCGGCTGGGAGCAGATCCCGGTCTGCGTGGCGTACGAGATCGACGGCAAGCGCGTCGAGGAACTCCCGTACTCGCAGAGCGACTTCCACCACGCGAAGCCGATCTACGAGACCCTGCCCGGCTGGTCCGAGGACATCACCAAGGCGAAGTCCTTCTCCGACCTGCCGAAGAACGCCCAGGCGTACGTCAAGGCGCTGGAGGAGATGTCCGGCGCCCCGATCTCCGCGATCGGCGTGGGCCCGGGCCGGGACGAGACGATCGAGATCAACTCGTTCCTGTAGTCCCACGGCGGTACCTCGGCTTGGGCCGGTCTTGGACATCCTTGACCGGCCCATGGCCTGTTCGCGGTTACGCCCGTAACTGGCGGAAGCAAGCATCTACGCGGGTAGTTGCCCCTCCTCCGTACCAGTTCCAGGAGCCCCGTATGCCCGTGAACCCCATGAACCGACGTGAGTTCGTGCAGAGGTCGGCCGTCACCGGAGCGGCCGTGGCCGTCGCGGGAGCGGTCGGTTCCGGCACCGCAGAGGCCGCCGCCGGCCACGCCGGTCACGCGCCCCAGAAGACGCCCCGCACCTGGTCGTTCTCCATCCTGGGCACCACCGACCTGCACAGTCACGTCTTCGACTGGGACTACTACACCGACGCCGCCTACACGGACAGCAAGGGCAACTCGGTCGGGGTCGCCCGGATCGCCACGCTCGTCAAGGAGCAGCGGGCGGCGAAGGGCGAGGGGCATGTCCTCCTCGTCGACGCCGGCGACATCATCCAGGGCACCTCGCTCGCCTACTACTTCGCGCGCGTCGCCCCGATCACCGGGACCGACGGCAAGCAGGGGCCGAAGCACCCCATGGCCGTCGCCATGAACCACATGCGCTACGACGCCGCCGCCCTCGGCAACCACGAGTTCAACTACGGCATCGAGGTGCTGCGGAAGTTCGAGCAGCAGTGCCGCTTCCCGCTGCTCGGCGCGAACGCGCTGGACGCCAAGACCCTCAGGCCCGCCTTCGCCCCGTACACGGTCAAGAAGATCCGCGTCCCCGGCGCCCCCGACATCAAGGTGGGCATCCTGGGCCTGACCAACCCCGGCATCGCCCTGTGGGACAAGGACAACGTCAGCGGCAGGATGGTCTTCCCGGGGCTGGTGGAGCAGGCGAAGAAGTACGTGCCGAGACTGCGGGCGCTGGGCTGTGACGTCGTCTTCCTGACCGACCACTCCGGCCTCGACGGCTCCACCTCCTACGGCGACGCGCTCCCGTACGTCGAGAACGCCTCCAACCTCGTCGCCGAGCAGGTCCCCGGCATCGACGCGATCCTCGTCGGGCACACCCACGTCGAGGTTCCCTCGTACACCGTCAAGAACGCGGAGACCGGCGAGGAGGTCCTGCTCTCCGAGCCGTACTGCTGGGGCTACCGGCTGACCGTCTTCGACTTCGAGCTCGAACTCCACCACGGACGCTGGAAGGTCACCGGCAAGAAGGCCCAGACCCTCGACCCCCGCACCGTCGACGAGGACCCGGAGATCACCAGGCTCCTCGAGGCCGACCACGACCTGGTCGTGAAGTACGTCAACACGGCCGTGGGCACCTGCACGCAGGACCTCTCGGCGGCGGAGTCCTGCTGGAAGGACGTCCCGATCATGGACTTCATCCACGAGGTCCAGATGAAGGCGGTGGCCGCCGGACTGTCGGCCGCCGACGCCGCCCTGCCCCTGATCTCGGTCGCCGCGCCCTTCAGCCGCACCGCCGACATCCCGGCCGGTGACGTCACCATCCGCGACATCGCCGGGCTCTACATCTACGACAACACCCTGTACGGCAAGAAGCTCACCGGCGCCCAGCTCAAGGACTACCTGGAGTTCGCGGCGAAGTACTACCACCAGGTGCCGGCGGGCACGGCGGTCGACACCGCGGCCCTGACCAACGCCAACAGCTTCTGGGACTACATGTACGACACGGCGGCGGGCGTCTCGTACGACATCGACATCGCGCAGGCGGAGGGGGCGCGGATCAAGAACCTCACCTACGGCGGCGCCGCCGTCACCGACGACCAGGTCTTCGTGGTCGCCGTCAACAACTACCGCGCCAACGGCGGCAGCGGCTACCCGCACATGGCCGCCGCCGACATCGCCTACAGCTCCACCGATGAGATCCGTCAGCTGATGATCGACTACGTCACGTCCGAGGGAACCCTGGACCCGGCCGACTTCGCCGCCGCCAACTGGAAGCTGACACAGGCCGGCACGGCCGTCTTCTGACGTCGGCCGGCCGGTCCCGCGTCAAGGGATAAATGCCGCATACGGGCATATCCTGGGGTTGACAGACATGTGTGTCGACCAGAAGGAAGTGACTGCGATGCGCATGATGCTGAAGGCGTCCATGGACACCGAGAAGGCGAACGAGGCCATCCGCAACGGCACCCTCGGGAAGCTGATCGAGGAGTCCATGGCGCAGCTCAAGCCCGAGGCTGCCTACTTCACCACCGACCACGGCAAGCGCACCGCCTTCCTGTTCTTCGACATGGAGGAGAGCGCGCAGATGCCCGTGCTCAGCGAGCCGTTCTTCCTCCACCTCGGGGCCGAGATCTCCTACACCCCGGTGATGAACAGGGAGGACGTGCAGAAGGGCCTCTCGCAGCTCGGCCGTTGACCGCCCACCCGGCCGGCCGCTCAGCTGAACACGATCATCGACCCCTGCGCCAGACTCCGCGTCGCCGCCGCGTGCAGCCCGAGCCACACGTGCCGCTCGCGCGCGAAGGGGCTGGAGTCGTACGGCGCCGCAACGGCGGGCTCCTCCAACTCCGTGGGCCCGGCGGGCGGTTGCGGAGCCAACGGCGGATTGGCCGGATCGATGCCGATCGACGGGGCCACGAACTCCAGTTCCCGCAGCAGGGACTGCGCGGAACCCAGGGGTCCGCCGCCCGCGAGGAGCTCGTCGTTGGACAGAGGCTGCGGGAAGTCGACCGGAACGTAGGCGCCCGCGTGGTCGTAGTGCCAGACCAGGTGCGACTGCTGGGCCGTCGCCTCGAACATCTCCAGGAGCTGCTCGTAGTCGCCGCCCAGCGCGTCCACCGGCGTCACCGGCAGCCCGCACACCTGGAGGAGGTAGGCGCGGCGCAGGAAGTGCAGGGCGTCGTAGTCGAAGCCGGCCACCGGGGCGACCTCGCCGGACAGCCCCGGCATGTACTGGTACACCGGCACGGGCGGCAGACCCGCCTCGGCCAGCACCTTGTTGTACTGGGCGAGTTCGTCGGCGAAGGGATTGTCGGGGGTGTGGCACAACACGTCGACGAGTGGCACCAGCCACAGGTCACAGGCCAAAGAGAGCTCCTCACTCAGTACGTTGACCGGTCAGGGAAGACTAGTCGGTGCGACCCGTATCAGCTCCCCCTGTGCAGATCCCATACCCACACTCCGGCCACCCGCCTACCCGGCCGGCCGACCAGCTTCTCCACCGTCTCACGCAGCCGGTCCTCGTGCGGTTGCGGGGCCAGCACCAGGGCGCCCGCCCGCCAGTGCGCGAGGTCCTCGCGGGTCTCGGCCCGGGCCCGGGCGTCGATCACCGGGACGACGCCCGTGTACCGCACGTCCCGCAGCAGACTCGCCGTGAAGCGCAGCGGGACGCCGTAGACGCCGGTGCGGTCGCCCTCGCCGTACGGTCCGTTGAAGTAGCCGCCGGGCATCCGGAAGCCGAGGCCGGCCGCCGTCTGCCAGTGCAGCGCCTCGGCGTCCTCGGGTTCGGCGAGCGGCACCGGGACCAGGGTCTCGTCGCCCCGGACATAGGTCTTCCAGGTGCCGTCGGTGAAGAAGGCGGGCACCTCGGCGCGCGGCTCTGACCTCAGCGGGGCGGGGACGAGGGGGAGCACGGCGAGGCAGACGGCGAGCAGACCGGCGTACTGCGTGCCCAGCCGGCGGGCCTGGGCGAGGCGGTCGACCGCCAGGGCGAGCAGCATGCCCAGCGGCGGGGCGCAGACCAGCGCCACCCGGCTCTCGATGACCGAATCGAAGAGCGGCAGACCGGCCAGCGCCGCCCAGGGGCCGGGGACGGTGGTGTCGGTGAGCGGGAGGTGGATGCGCGAGCCGAGTGACAGCACGGCCGCGGCCGCCGCCGTGACGGCCAGCGCCTTGACCGCCGGGCGCCGCCGGAGCCCCACCGCGATCGCGAACGCGAGCAGCGCCAGCGGCCAGCCGTAGAAGGCGTTCTGTTCGGTCGGGTTCAGGGAGAGGGCGTCGGCGCGGTGGGCGTCGCCCGCGATCAGGGAGCGCTCGGCGAAGGAGAGCAGCGACCGGACGGAGTTGGCGACGCCGGGCGCGGTGCCGTGGTCGATGCCGGTGTAGCTCTGCGGGCCGGAGAACTGCCAGGCCAGCGGGTAGACGACGAGCGGGAGGCAGACGGCGGCGGCGACCGCCAGACCGTTCAGCAGGGGCCGTACGGCGTTCCGTGCGACGTCGGGGCGCACGGCTGCGTAGGCGGCCGCGAAGAGCAGCATGCCCATTGCGGCGAGCAGCAGCGGCTCCTCGCCGAGGAAGAACTGGTAGGCCGCCATCAGGCCGAGGACGACCGCGTTCCGGGTGACCCGTTCACCGGCCGTGAGCCGCAGCGCGCGGTCGATGATCGGCGGGATCATGAACAGCACGACGAAGTTCGGGTGCGCGTTGGCGTGGCTGATCATGGGCGGCGCGAACGTGGCCAGCGCGGCTCCGGCGAAGGCGGCCGCACGCTGGCGGACGAGCCGTTTCACGATCAGCCGGTACCAGGCGACGGCCGTCGCGGCCAGGCCCAGCGTCATCACCAGGCTCAGCGTGACGGCCGGGCCGAACAGCAGCGTGACGGGCGTGAGCGGGACGGACAGGCCCAGCATCGTGGTGTTGGCCATCAGGTTCACGCCGTCAGGGGCGCCCTGGAGGCCGGTGAAGAGGGGATTGCGCAGGTGAGCGATGTTGTCGGCGGTCACCGCGAAGAACCACTCCCACTGGTTCTGGTCCTGGAGGGAGTCGGTGAGGTAGCGGTGGGCCGGGTCGAGGAGGCGACCGGAGTACAGGGCCACCGCCATAGCGAGGAACAGCAGGACGGCGACGACGTCCGCGGGTCTCGGCACCGGGATCCGGAGCCGGACCAGGTCGCGCAGGACCCGGAGGTAGTCCGCCGGACGGACCTTCGAGCCGGGCTGGTGCGACCAGTGCACGGGCACCTCGGCGACCGGCCAGCCGACCCGCTGGAAGTGGCGCAGCACCTCCACGTCGATGGCCCAGCCGTTGAGGCGGGAGGCGGCGAAGGCGGCACGGGCCTTGTCGCCGTCGAACAGCTTGAACCCGCACTGGGTGTCGCGCGTCCCGCGCAGGGTCGTCCCGCGGATGAGCAGGTTGCCCGCCCGGCCGGCGAGTTCGCGTATCCGGTGCTGGCGGTCGCCGAGGGTCGCGCCGGGTACGGCCCGCGAGCCGATCGCCGCCGCGTTGCCGTCCGCGAGCGCCTTCTCCAGGCGCTCCAACTCCTCGACGGGAGTGGCGAGATCGGCGTCCATGACGAGTACCTGGCGGCCCCGGCCGGCGGCGACACCGCGGCGCAGGGCGTGGCCCTTGCCCCGGTTGCCGGAGCCCGCGACGAGCTTCACCCGGGGGTCGCGGCGGACGGTGACGAGCTCACGGGTGGCGTCGGTGGAGCCGTCGTCGGCGACCAGGATCTCCCAGGTGCGCCAGTGGCTCCCGGTCGCGTCGAGGTAGCGGGTGACGGCGTCCAGGGTGGGGCCGAGCCGGCGCTCCTCGTTGAAGGCGGGGATGACGACGGAGAGGTCGACGGGCGCGGTGCGGTGCGCGGGGGTGCCGGTAGGGGACGTGCCGGGGGCGGGCGGGCCGGGGGCGTGCGCCCTGCTCATTCCGCCGCCAGTCGCTCGATCAGGGCGATGGAGCCGTCGTTGTACGCGGCGAGCATCGCCCGGGCGGTGGCGGTGTCGCGGTCGTACAGGGCGTCGACCAGTTCTGTGTGGCCGGACCACAGGTGGCCGCGCAGATCGGTCAGCCGACGCAGGTGCTGCACGGTGCACACCCAGGACTGGAGCCGCAGCCGGTGCAGGAAGTCGGCGAGATAGGGGTTGCCGAACAGGGCGCTCAGCTCGCGCCAGAAGCGCAGGTCGTAGCCGATGAGGACGGTGAGGTCACCGGCGGCCGCGGCCCGCTGCGCCTCCTCGCCGCGGCGGCGCACCCCCGCTATGGCGGCGGCGGTCCGCGGGTCCTCGTAGTTGTGGTGGCGCTGACGGCCCTCGTCCAACGCGAGGAACATCCCCTCGATGATCAGGCTGCGCGCCTCGACCATGCCCCGGAAGTCCGCGACGGAGTACTCGTGGACCCGGAAGCCCCGGTGCTGGTCGGCCTCCAGGAGGCCCTGCGCGGAGAGGTCGACGAGGGCCTCGCGGACGGGGGTCGCGGAGACGCCGTACTGCTCGGCGATCTCCTTGACGGTGAACTCCTGGCCCGGCTGGAGCCGTCCCCCCAGCACCTCGTCGCGCAACGCGTCGGCGATCTGCTGTCGCAGGGTGCTGCGCGTCACGGCTCCGTTGCCGGTGCTGCCGGGCATGGTCGGGGCGTCTCCATCGTCAGGTGCGGGAAAAGCGGCGTGCTCGTCGGTATGTACGAGCACGCCACCTTACGCGTTCGACGAAATCAAGACCTTGGACGATTGCCGCGTTCCCGGGGGCGGGCCGGTGGGGGCCGGTCGCGCGGTTCCCCGCGCCCCTGAAGGGGTTCCTGACCGGACTCGCCATGCCCCGCCGTGCCACCGACCCGCCAAAGCGCCGGGACCGACCCTCGCCCGGTCCCGTGCGGTCCCTGTGCGGCCCCCGTGCGCTCCCGGTCAGGCCCCCTGCGGCCCCCGTCCGGTCCCGTGCGGCCCCGTCCGGACCTCGGCCGGTTCTAGTCCGTGTACTCGTCGGCCACCGAAAGTGCCGTGTCCAGGGCCGCGAGGCCCTCCTTGATCTCGGACTCGGAGACGTTGAGCGGCGGCACGAAGTGGGTGCGGTTCATGTTCACGAACGGCCACACCCCGGCCTTCTTGGCGGCCGCGCCGAAGGCGGCCATGGCCGCGTTGGCCTCGCCCGCCGCGTTGTACGGCACGAGCGGCTCGCGGGTCTCCCGGTTCTTCACCAGCTCGAGGGCCCAGAACATGCCGACACCGCGCACCTCGCCGACGCATCCGTGCCGCTCGGCCAGTTCCCGCAGCCCCGGCTCGACGACCGAGGCGCCCAGGTTCCTGGCGTTCTCGACGATGCCCTCCTCCGCCATGACGTTGATCGTCGCGACGGCGGCCGCGCAGGCCAGCGGGTGCCCGGAGTACGTCAGACCGCCCGGGTAGGGCCGCCTGGCGAAGGTCTCCGCGATCGCGCCGGAGATGGCGACCCCGCCGAGCGGCACGTATCCGCTGTTCACGCCCTTGGCGAAGGTCATCAGGTCGGGCGTCACGTCGAACAGGTCGGCCGCGAACCACTCACCGGTGCGCCCGAACCCGGCCATGACCTCGTCCAGGACGAAGACGATCCCGTACTGGTCGCAGAGCTGCCGTACCCCGGCGAGATAGCCGGGCGGCGGGACCATGATCCCGGCGGTGCCCGGGACGGTCTCCAGGATGATCGCGGCGATCGTTCCCGGCCCCTCGAAGGCGATCGTCGTCTCCAGGTGCTCGAGCGCCCGCGCGGTCTCCTGCTCCTCCGTCTCCGCGTAGAAGCGGGAGCGGTACAGGTACGGCGCCCAGAAGTGGACGACCCCGGCCGTCGCGCTGTCGGAGGCCCAGCGGCGCGGGTCGCCGGTGAGGTTCACGGCCTGCTGGGTGCCGCCGTGGTACGAGCGATAGGCGGACAGCACCTTGGCGCGCCCGGTGTGCAGCCGGGCCATGCGCACGGCGTGCTCGACCGCGTCGGCCCCACCGTTGGTGAAGAAGATCTTGTCCAGGTCGCCGGGGGTCCGCTCGGCGATCAGCCGGGCCGCCTCCGAACGGGCCTCGACGGCGAAGGCGGGCGCGAAGGTGGTCAGGTGTGCGGCCTGCTCCTGGATCGCGGCGACGACCTTCGGGTGCTGGTAGCCGATGTTGGCGTAGACGAGCCCGCTGGTGAGGTCGAGGTACCGCTTGCCGTCGTAGTCCCAGAAGTACGACCCCTCCGCGCCGGCCACGGCGAGCGGGTCGATGAGCTCCTGGGCGGACCAGGAGTGGAAGACATGCGCGCGGTCCGCGGCCTTCACGGCGGCGCCGGCCTGGGGGCTGGACTGAGGGGTCATGCCAGTGAGCGTAAATGTCCGCGATGCGGAAGCGGTATCGGCGTCCTGTTCCGTGGAGGGGGCGATTCCGCGACAGGTTGTCGGGCGTGGGGAGGGGTCCGGGGCCGGGGTCGGCCCGGGGGACGGAGGCTCGGAGTGTATTGACAGTCTGCTGTCGAAATGACAGGCTGCTGTCATAAGGATTTCGCTCGCTAGGAGGAGCCATGAGCAGCAAGCCGGTATATCTCGCCGTGTACGACACGCTCGCCGACTGGGAGACGGGGTTCGCGACGGCGTACCTCGCGCGCAACGGGTACGAGATCCGGACGGTCGGCGGGTCGGGGGAGTCGGTGGTCAGCATCGGCGGACTGCGGATCCGGCCCGACCTGGCGCTGGACGCCGTACGGCCCGAGGACGGTTCCCTGCTGATCCTGCCGGGCGCCGACCTCTGGGACACGTCCGACGACCTCGCGCCCTTCGCCCGCACGGCACGCGCGTTCCTCGACGCCGGGGTGCCCGTCGCCGCGATCTGCGGGGCCACCGCGGGACTCGCCCGGGAGGGCCTGCTCGACGACCGGGACCACACCGGCGCGGTCTCCTTCTACCTGGCGGCGACCGGCTACGCGGGCGGCGACCGGTACGTCGAGGCGGACGCGGTCACCGACTCGAACCTGATCACCGCGGGCCCGACCGAGCCGGTCGCCTTCGCGCGCGAGATCTTCCGGCTGCTCGGCGTGTACGAGGGCGAGGTGCTGGACGCCTGGTACCGGCTGTTCCACGACTCCGACGCGGCGGCGTACGAGGTGCTGGAGAAGGCGACGGCCGGCCGGTGAGCAGGGAGCGGCAGGATCTGCTCAGCCGCAGCGCCCTCGGGGTGTTCCGGCTGAACGGCCAGTTCCTCACCGTGGCCGAGGAGCTGGCCGGGCCCGCCGGGCTCACCGCCGCCCGGTGGCAGGTGCTCGGCGCGGTGCTCGGCGACCCGCTGCCCGTGTCCGGCATCGCCCGCGCCATGGGCATCACCCGGCAGAGCGTCCAGCGCGTCGCCGACCTGCTGGTGGAGCAGGGCCTCGCCGAGTACCGGCCCAACCCCGCCCACCGGCGCGCCAAGCTGCTCGCGCCCACGGAGGCCGGGCGGGCCGCGGTCGCCCGTATCCACCCGGGGCACGAGGCTCTCGCCGACCGGCTGGCGGAGGCGTTCGGGCAGGCGGAGCTCGCCGAGGCCGTCCATGTACTGGAACGGCTGTCCAAGGTGCTGGACGGCCTGGAGCCCGCTGTTACGCAACCGTAGACACCGCACCGCACTACTCCCCGAACCGCCGGATTATTCTCGGCTGGGTTGCACATGTCTCGATCACACATGTGCGGGAAAGGCGGCGCTGCGATGGAGAAGCTGGGCCCGGGGGACCCGCAGCGCATCGGCGGCTACCGGCTGCTCGCGCGGCTGGGCTCGGGCGGCATGGGGCAGGTCTACCTCGCCCGCTCGGACCGGGGGCGCACGGTCGCCGTGAAGCTGGTCCGGCGGGAGCTGGCGGCGCGCGAGGAGTTCCGGGCACGGTTCCGGCAGGAGGTGCGCAACGCGCAGCGGGTCGGCGGGTTCTGGACCGCGCCCGTCCTCGACGCCGACACCGAGGCCGCCGTGCCCTGGGTCGCCACCGGCTATGTCGCCGGGCCGAGCCTCCAGCAGGTGGTGAGCCACGACCACGGTCCGCTGCCCGAGCGGTCGGTGCGCATCCTCGCCGCCGGGCTCGCGCACGCGCTGGCCAACATCCACGCGGCCGGGATCGTCCACCGTGACCTCAAGCCGTCCAATGTGATGGTCACGATCGAAGGGCCCCGGGTCATCGACTTCGGCGTCGCGCGGGCGCTGGAGAGCGTGGCCGGCGACAGCCGGCTGACCCAGACCGGCGCGGTGATCGGGTCGCCCGGCTTCATGGCCCCCGAGCAGCTGCGCGGCGACCCGGTCACGCCCGCCAGCGACGTCTTCTGCCTCGGCTCGGTCATCACCTACGCCGCGACCGGCACCCTCCCCTTCGGCTCCGCCGACAGTGCGGCACACGCCCTGATGTTCCGCATCGCCGAGGACGAACCCGACCTCTCGGGCGTCCCCGAGGGCATCGCGGACCTGGTCCGCGCCTGTCTGCGCAAGGACCCGGGCGCCCGCCCCTCCCTCGACCGCGTCCTGGAACTCACCGGCGTCGACGACACCGTCTCCGACGGCCGCTCCCGCGACCCCTGGCTGCCCGGTGCCCTCGTGGCGCAGCTCGGCCGCCACGCCGTGCGACTGCTGGAGGTGGAGGACCCGGCGGGCGCGGCCCCGTCCCCCTCCGGCCACGGAACGCGCCCCACCCTCCTCGACCAGGCGGCGACCGCCCCCGAGGCCTTCCCGGAACACTCCGGCCCGCGCGGCCACGCGCCCTCGCCTGACCACCGCCCCACCCTGGTCGCGGGCGCCGACGGCATCCCGGCGCAGCCCCGCCGGCCCGGCGGACAGGCCGCCCCGGCCCACCCGGTGTACGGCTACCCCCAGCAGCATCCGCAGCAGGCCCCGGCCGCCTACGGTCACCCGCAGCTGCCGGCCGCCTGGTCCGCGGCGCCGGGCGGGGCGGCGCCGTACAACCCGTACGCGGACGGCCCCGCGGGACCCGGTGCCGCTCCCGCGCACGACCCGTACGGGCCGGCCGGCCCCGTCGGCCCGCAGGAGCCGCCGCGCCGCAGCGGCCGGACGACCGCCGTGCTCGTCGCCGTCGCCCTGGTGGTCGCGATCGCCGCGGGCGGCTCGGTGTACGCGTTCATGAACGGTGACGACGATGCCGCCGCGAGCGCGGCGCCCACCACGTCCGGCGGCTCGACGTCCTCCTCGGCGAAGGCCTCGGAGCTGCCCGCGCCGGACTCGTCGCCGTCTCCTTCCGCGTCCCCCTCCGAGTCCTCGGCGGACGGGGTGGTCCCGGCGGCCTACCTCGGCACCTGGACCACCACGATCGAGAACGAGAGCGGCACGAACACGCGCCGGCTGACCCTCGCCCAGGGCAAGGTGGGCGACGCGGTGCTCGCCCTCGTCGCCGACGGGGACGGCTACCACTGTGAGTTCAGCGCCGCCCTCTCCGAAAAGCCGGGCGGCGAAGGCCCGTTGAAGATAGGCCCGTCCAAGGTCACCGCCGGTGAACCCCTCTCCTCGTGCAGCCCGGGCGCCGCCTCCGAGGTCACCCTGCTCGCCGACGGCACGCTGCGCCGGGTGAACACCGGCACCGGGGAGAAACTGACCTACACCCGGCGGTGAACGTCGCGCCAACGTCCGGACCCCGGAGGGCATGCGCCTGTGCCGATGAAGCCCGTCCGGCGATCGAGGACGAGGCCGTCCAGTCCGAAGGGGGTCTGGGGGAACAGCCCCCAGGGACGGGAAGGGGCGGCGGGGGCGAAAAGCGCGGCGAAGCCGCCTCCTCACCGAGGCTCGGGCGGCCGCTGCCGAGGCATGTTCGGCCGCGCGTTCGCCCCCGGCGGCATCGGAATCCGCCCGTAGCCCCCGCCCACGTCCGCCCGCCCGCCGGAGGCGACCGCCCCCTGGATCCCCATGGGCGCCGGCCCGGTCCGGAACTCGACCATCCAGTCCGCCGTCTCCGTACGCACCAGCTCCGAGACGTCCTCCGAGAACCGCCGCAGCACCGCCAGACACCGCTCCGCGGCCTCGCTCGCCGTACCCTCCGCCGGGCCCAGCACCTCCCGGACGCTCTCCGAGGCCCAGTCGAACTGGAGCACCTGGAGCCGGCGCTGCACGGCCTGCGCGGTGGCCACGTCCCTTATCCAGCCGGAGGTCACGCCGAAGAACCGGTCCACCGCCGCACACGCCACCGCGATCAGCAACGCCAGATATCCCCAGGGAGCGATACCGCCCAGCACCCGGGTGAGGTCCAGCAACGGCAGGGCGGCCGCGCACACCGCCCCCGCCGCCGCCCCGGTGCGCAGCACCCGGGCGCCCCGCCGCTTCCACACCCGGTCCGCGAGGTACCAGGCGGCGGTCTCCAGCGCCCCGCGCTCCACCCACCGGTACAGCTCGTCCAGCCGCTCGGCTGGCTCACCCCAGTCCCCGAGCGGAAACGTCCGCCCGGCCAGGTCGCCCGGCCGCAGCCCGGCCGCGCCCTCACTCCGCCCGTCCTGAGGCGGACCCTCGGGCTGCATCTCCGGCTGCTGACCCACCCGGCACTCCCTACTGATCCCGACCGATGGAACCCGACCGATCCGACCGTTCACGTTGCGTGACAACCGTGACGCCTGATGCTGCTGCGCCGGACCTTTCCTACCTCCCAATGGGTGGCGAAGAGGAAGGTTTCATCTCTTTTACGCCCGGAAGTGGGCCTTGATCAGGTATAGGCCTCACACCTGACTCACTCGAAAGAGTGCTGGGGCGACACCCGCACAGACCACGTAGGCTCGTGCCGAGCGGGAAAAAACCCGCCCGAAGGCACGCCCGACAGTCGTAGGACACAGGAGCTGATCGTGATTCCCGGTGGTGGCCAGCCCAACATGCAGCAGCTGCTCCAGCAGGCCCAGAAGATGCAGCAGGACCTGGCCCGTGCCCAGGAGGAGCTGGCGAACACGGAGGTCGACGGACAGGCGGGCGGCGGCCTGGTGCAGGCCACGGTGACCGGCTCCGGCGAGCTGCGCGCCCTGCGGATCGACCCGAAGGCGGTGGACCCGGACGACACCGAGACCCTCGCCGACCTGGTCGTCGCGGCAGTCCACGCGGCCAACGAGAACGCGCAGACGCTCCAGCAGCAGAAGCTCGGTCCGCTGGCCCAGGGCCTGGGTGGCGGCAGCGGCATCCCGGGACTGCCTTTCTAGGACCGGTCCGCCTTTCTAAGACCGGCCTCGGCCAACTACCGTACGTACCGCAAGGAACCCCAGGAAGGACGGCAGTCCGTTGTACGAAGGCGTGGTCCAGGACCTCATCGACGAGCTGGGGCGACTGCCCGGCGTCGGTCCCAAGAGCGCGCAGCGGATCGCCTTCCACATCCTCCAGGCGGAACCGACGGACGTACGGCGGCTCGCGCAGTGCCTGATGGAGGTCAAGGCGAAGGTCCGCTTCTGCGCGACCTGCGGCAACGTGGCGCAGGAGGAGCTCTGCGGCATCTGCCGCGACCCGCGCCGCGACCCGAGCGTCATCTGCGTCGTCGAGGAGCCGAAGGACGTCGTGGCGGTCGAGCGCACGCGTGAGTTCCGCGGCAAGTACCACGTCCTGGGCGGCGCGATCAGCCCCATCGAGGGTGTCGGTCCCGACGACCTGCGTATACGAGAACTTCTCGCGCGGTTGGCCGACGGGACGGTCACGGAGCTGATCCTGGCCACCGACCCGAACCTGGAGGGCGAGGCGACGGCCACGTACCTCGCCCGCATGATCAAGCCCATGGGCCTGAAGGTCACCCGCCTGGCCAGCGGCCTCCCGGTGGGTGGCGACCTGGAATACGCGGACGAGGTGACCCTCGGTCGCGCCTTCGAGGGGAGACGACTCCTAGATGTCTGACGCCACGCTGCACGCGACCGACCACAACCCTGACGATTTCGTGGTCCAGATCGCGGATCAGGTCGAGAGCTTCCTGGTAGCCGTCACGGAGGTCGCGAAGGGCGACGAGCCGGGCCTGGCGGTCCCCTTCCTCCTCCTGGAGGTCTCCCAGCTGCTCCTGGCCGGCGGCCGCCTCGGCGCCCATGAGGACATCGTCCCCGACGAGCGCTACGAGCCCGACCCGGGCTTCGAGCCGGACGCCGACGAACTCCGCGAGAACCTCGCCCGCCTCCTGGAGCCGGTCGACGTCTACTCGGAGGTCTTCGACCCCTACGAGCCCCGCAAGGCGCCCGTCCCGGCCCGGATCTCCGACGACCTCGCCGACGTCATCGCCGACCTGCGCCACGGCATGGTCCACTACCGCGCGGGCCGCACCACGGAGGCCCTGTGGTGGTGGCAGTTCTCCTACTTCTCCAACTGGGGCTCCACCGCCTCGGCGACCCTGCGCGCCCTGCACTCGGTCCTCGCCCACATCCGCCTGGACCAGCCCCTCGAGGAACTGAACGGCCTCGACACCGACCAGTCCCCCCTGGGCGACGAGACCCTCGAGTTCGAGGCGGGCCGGGTCATGGAGGAGGAGATCGGCGGACAGTTGGGCCTGGGGCCGGTCAAGGGCTGACGTCCGCCTGCTCACCGGAGGGACTCGTGCCCTCCGGCTCCATGACCAGTCCCGGGACGTTGGGGAGCGCGGTGAGGGCGGCTTCGCGGACGCTTTCGAGGTTCACGTCGAGGCGGTCGAGCAGCTGGATGACGTCGCGGGCCGGCAGGCCGGAGCTGCCGACGATGTCGGTGAAGTCGGTGAAATCGGTGAGGGACTGGGTCAGGTGCAGGTCGCCCTGCATGGTCAGGGTCTGCACGAACAGACGGTCCGCTTCGTCGAGCCGGTTCAACCGGTCGCGGTCGACCTGGAAGCCATAGGCGGCCAGTGAGTCCACGACGGACCCGGGATCCGTCGACACCTGGGACGCGATGTACAGCAGATAGTGCAGCGGTACCGACTCGCTCGTGGACAGCGGGCCTTCGTAGCCCGCGCTCAGGTCGCGGACATAGGACTCCACCCTGAAGCTCCCCTCCGGTCTCGATGGGGGAGGAAGCGGCACGTCCGGCGACACCAGACCGTAGGTGCGGAGCCGGGCGGCCACTTCCGTGGTCGGCACGCCGGTGCGGACAGATGCCCTGACCACGTGAAGAAGAGGGATGAGATCGCCCGTCCGGAGCCAGGGGGCGCGTTCGTCGACGTCGCGACTGAGGATCGTCTCGTCCGAGTGGGCCGCCGTTCGGGGCAGCACAGAAGGGGTTTCGAAGCCCAGATCGCTGAAGAACCGGGCAGCGTCCTCGACGGAGCCACCGCTACGTCTGGCAGCGACACGGGCGAGCAGACCTGGCGGCACCGTTCCGTCGTCGAACTCCGCCCAGTCGGTGGTGCTCATGCCCCACGCCACCGAGTCCGCGAGGGCCTCAAGAGGCAGCAGTTCGAGGGCAGGGCTGATCTCCACGAGAAGATCATGGGCACGCAGCGCCTGCACCACCTCTGCTACGGGACGCTTGACCTCGGTCGCTGCGTCGAGCACACGCAGGACCGAGATGGACGTCGTGGAGGTCAAGAAGCCTCCCAGGGCGCGGAAGAGACGCACAGTGCTCTCGTCGGGCTCGTCCGACATCGCTTCCGTGCCCGTGATGGTGAAACCGAATGCCGAGATGCGCCGGATGGCCTCCCCGACACCCACGCCCAGGGTGGAGTGGGCCCGGTACAGGTGGGTCGGAAGCACCTCGCGGTCGATGTCGAGCCAGGGGGCCTCGCCGTTCAGGTTCGCGCTGAGCAGCCGAAGTGTCAGCTCGTCCGCGTCGCCTGGGGAGGAGCCCTGTTCCGGGACGCGGAGGCCGTACATACGCATCCGCTGTGCTGCCTCGTCGATGCTGATGCCGAACTCGAGGTGCGCCTTGAGCAGGTGCCCGGGCGGCACCGTTCTCCCGGGGGAGAAGGAGCTGACGGCGACGAGCGCGAGGTCGATCTCATCGGCCGAGGGCGTGCCGTTGGGTGGCGGTGGAGTCGGCAGGCGCAGCACCGCCATACGGGCCAAGAGCTCCTGGTACGAGCAACCGCACATCCCGGCGAGGAGGAGTGCGTGGCCCGGGTGGGTCAGATCTGTGCGGTCGCGATCGGCAACCCAGCCGCGCTCCTGCCAATGGCCCCCGCGCTGGATCTCCGTTCGTGCGAAATAGTCCGAAGGGCGCGCCGGGAGCACACTCTTCACCCGGCTCAGTTCCGGCACGAGTTCCGTCAGCGCGGCCAGCGTGGCGTGCGGGCGGTGGGCGAGCAGCCGCCAGAGCGCGGTGGCACCGTCCGCGACGCCCCTGGTGTAGCCGCCGAAGGGAACGTCCTCGCCGATGAGGGACGGGTCTGCGGGAAAGAACCCGGCGACCGTCATCGCCGACGACGTGCCCCTGATGTCCAGTACGTATCCCGCCGCCCCGGCCGCTTCGGTCACGATGTCCGCGAGCCGCAGACTGTGGTCGGCGACGTCGCTGAGCCACTTATGGGTGAGGATCGGCGGGTCGGCGGAGATGAGCGTCGGCAGGGCCTTTCTGATCAGCTGTTCGACGATCCTGTGCAGGTCGGGGTCCAGAATTTCCGCGCGGTCCACGGAGAGGTTCAAGGGCCGGGTCGCACCGGTGAGGTTGACCACGACGCCGCGCAGCCGGGGCGAGTCGTCCGGGCTGCTCAGGATGCCCAGCTTCTCCCGGGGCTCGGCGTGGATGCCGTCGACCAGGAGGCCTCCGCCGTTCGCGCACCAGACGACCTGGCCGTCCTCGCCCTGAGGACCGGACGTCCAGGACGCGGTGGTTCCGTGGGCCGCGAAGCCGTTCGGTTGGAAGGCCATGGGTTCCCGGGTCTGCATGACCCCTGGGTCCCAGGTCACCGGCGGTCGTCCCTCGTACGCGGCCGTCGTCCTGAACCCCGCGATCCCGAGGAACCGACGCATCTCCCGCACGCAGGAGGGTGCCTTGTCCCCGTCCCGCAGATAGAGCCGTACGGTCGTACCGATCGTCCCGGGGCGACCGGTGGGCCGTACACGGAAGTAGTGTCCGGGCCCGGTGATGAGGACGCCGAGTTCCGTCAGCTTGCCGTCGATCCGATCCATGTGGCAGGTCGTCACCCGCACTTCGTCGGCCAGCATGAAGTAGCTCAGCACCCCGATCCCGAACCTGCTGTTGGGATGCAGGGCGACCCCGCTGTCCTGCCACTCCTGCGATTCCTCCCGGTAGCGAGGGAGGTCGGTGAAGCGGACTCCGGCCTGCGAGAACACCTCGGACAGGGTCAGCTCGTCCATGCCCACGCCGTTGTCCCGGCACTCGAGGTAGTGGCGGCCCTCGACCTCGTCGTAGCCCTGAGTGAACGTGATCCGGCCCTTGTACTCGCTGTACGGGTCGGCAGCCCGGGACCTGGCTCTGCGGTACCGGCAGGCGTCCAGGGCGTTCTGGTACAGCTCACGGATGGCGAGGGAGCGGTCACGGTAGAGGTTCTCTCCCATGAGGAGTTCCTGGACGCGTTCCTCGTCGAGGCGAAAGCGGATGATCCCGTCGACCGGTACCGGCTTGCCCGTCTCATCTACCTCGCGTACCTCGTCGGCCCAGGTGTAGAGCGGCAGCGCGGCGAACTCGGTTGGGCCGGACCGGCGTACGGCACGCAGCAGTGACTCGACCCGTTCGGCGTGCTCGTTGAGGGCGGCCACGACAGCGGGGTGACGGCAGCCGGCCCTGAGGCCGACGCCGTCCCGACGGGGCAGCCAGGACGCGTTCTCGAGCGTGCCCAGGAGCGCACCGGGGTCCAGTGCCTCCGGGATGCCGACGTGCCGGACGATCACCGAGGGCAGAGCCGTGACCTCGATCGTCAGGGCGTGCGCGACGGCGAACAGCGAGCCGACCAGCCGTTCACGCACATCCTGGAAGTCCTGTCCGTGAAAGTCGAGTTGGAACGGGTCCTCGCGCAGATGGTCCGGGCGAGCGCGGTCGAAGAGCTCCGCCGGACCCGCGTGGGCGCAGTGCAGCAGCCGGGAGAGGAGGTCGGGCGCGAGCACCGCGGCGATGTCGTCGAGGCCGGAGCCGTCCCCCTCCACGGTCGAGAGAAGGTCCGCCAGCCGCCCCGGCTGCCGCCCCGCCCACTGATGGAAGAGCCACCAGCCGATCAGCGGACGCCCGTCGTCCCGTCGGTCGGCCAGGCCGCCCAACTCGGCTCTTCGTACGAGCCGTTCATGCGCGCGGAGCAGCTTCTCGTACATCCGCCGCTCCGGATGCGGCGCGGACCGGTGGCTCAGATCGGTCGGCTCGATGTGGGACAGCTCCACCGCCGTGCGGGCTCGGTGTGTCTGGTACAGGAAGGGCAGGAGCGCGATCAACGCCGCCTCGGCGGGGTCCAGGAAGCCCTCCCTGCCGCGCCACAGAAGGAGTACCAGCTGATTCGTCCGGCGGGAGATCCGGCGGGCCAGGTGCTCGTCGTGCCAGGGGTCGTCGTCGAGGGCGTGCCGCGCTTCCGCGTACAGCTCCTCCAGCAGATCGGCCAGTTGCTGTGCCTGGTCGAGTAACGCGTCGGACTCCCCGGCCCTGTCCGCGGCGAGCAGCTGCCAGACGGGTGAGCCTGCCACGTTCCTGCGCCAGGTCAGCCCGTTCGTGGTGGACGAACGGTTCGGCGCCGAGGGCCTGGTGTTCGCCTTGCGCTGCTCCCTGGCCCGTCCCGCCCAGGCGTGCCAGTCGCCGACCGGAGCGAAGCGCAGGCCAGGCCGGTTCTGTCGGTCGCGGGCGAGGTTCTGCAGCGCCGTGAGCAGGAGTTCCAGTTGGCCGTCGTCCCGGGGCACGGTACGCAACGCCACCCAGTCCGAAACGGTGTTCGGGTGCGGAGCCTCCGCGCCGCGCGGCAGCAGGCTCCGCATCTCCGCGCAGACAGCTGGGCTCTTGGGTTTCCCGGCAAGGTTCACCAGCCGGGTCAACTGCTCCTCGTACTTGGCCGCTTCCGCCATGGCCCCCGTCCTCGTACCGCGTGTGCCTCCGAGTCGTCCGAGTCGTGCGACTCGGAAGGACTCAAAGTACCGCTCTGACCTGGGCGGCAAGCTCCGATCCGGCAGATTGCCCGCCCGTCGGCCGCCCTGGCCTCGGCACCTTCGTCGACGTCACCGACCCGCACCACCCGACCTTGCGAAGGAATCACCATGGACCCGGTTCTCGCCGCCGCGGCTTGCGGCGTTCTCGGCCTGCTGATCGTCGCCGCAGCCGCCGTTCTCGTCGTCCGCTCCGCCCTCCACGGCACCGAGTCGAAGGACCGGGCCGGGATCCTGGGGGCCGTGGCCGAGGTGGTCCGGGCGGTGCGGGGGAAGCGCTGAGTCCACGCGTACGCGCCCGCCGCGCAGTTCGCCAGGACGACCCCCTGGGCCGGGCCGAGCAGCAGCACCAGCGCGGGGACGGCTGACCAGGGCGAAGCCCATCCCGGTCAGCCACTGCACACAGGAACCCAGCAGCACGATCCCCGCCAGCAGTGCCTCACTCGTCCCGCTCGTCATGGTGTACCTGCCTACACCATGCCTTCGGGAGTGCGCTCCCTCGTTCCCGCAGGCCCGGGACGGGATCGTTGATCTCGCAAGCGAAACCGACTCCCGCTCAAGGAAGGCCGTCATGAAGGCTCTGCTCTCCTCCCGTCCCGTCCTGTGGTTCCTCTTCCTCTTCAACCTCGCGGTCGCCGCCGTCGCCCCCTTCGTGGTCGATGGATCGCAGGGCGTGATGACCGCCGTCGGGATGGGCGTCGTGTCGCTCGGGGCCGGTGTCAGCCTGGTCCGGGACCGGGGGCGGAAGACCGCCTCCTGAGAATTGGCCGGGTGCTGGACGTCCCCTGTACGAGGGCTGCACGGGCGCTAACCGGCCGGACGCGAGTCTTGGGTCATCCCAACAGCAGCAAGCCGCACAGGAGTTGCGATGACCCGCACGACCCGCATACGCGCCGCCCTCGTCACCGCCACCGCCGTCGTCACCGCCGCCACGGTGTCGGTCGGAGTCAGTGCGGCCGGATCAGAGAAGCCCTCGAAGCCCACCAAGAAGCAGATCGCCGCCCTCTTCGACGGCTGGAACGCCGCGCTGCGGACCGGTGACGCGGAGATCGTCGCGGATCGCTACGCCAAGGACGCGGTCCTGCTGCCCACCGTCTCCAACAAGGTCCGCACCGATCGCGCCGGCATCGTCGACTACTTCGAGCACTTCCTCCAGAACAAGCCGGTCGGCAAGAAGGTCCGGACGATCGTCAACGTCCTCGACAGCGACTCCGCCATCGACACCGGCGTCTACGCGTTCACGCTCACCGACCACGACACCGGCAAGAAGCGCGTCGTCGAGGCCCGCTACACCTACGAGTACGAGAAGCGCGACGGCGTGTGGAAGATCGTCAACCACCACTCGTCCGCGATGCCCGAAGGCTGATCCGCACCGAGAGCCCGCCCCCGGGCGCGTCCGCCAGGGCCACCGTCCCGCCGTCGTCCGTCACCAGCTGCTTGACGACGGAGAGGCCGAGCCCGGAACCGGAGCGCCCGGTCAGGCCCTGGCCGCGCCAGAAGCGGTCGAAGGCGCGGGACTTCTCCGCGTCCGACATGCCCGGTCCCTCGTCCGCGACGGACAGGACCACCTCCCTGGCCCCGGCCTCGGTCCGGACGATGATCGTCCCGCCGTCGGGTGACACCTCCAGGGCGTTCGAGAGCACGTTGTCCAGCACCTGGTCCAGATGACCGGGGCTGGCCAGCACAGACGGCCGGTCGTCGACAACACTCCCCTTGAGCGCGATGGTGACTCCGCGCTCGTCGGCGGCCGGCCTCCACACCGACAGGCGTTCCGCCACGATGTCCGTCAGGGACAGCGGCTCCGCCGCGGTCACCTTGGCCTCGGCCCGGGCCAGCACCAGCAGGCCGTTGACCAGCCGGCTCATCCGCACCACCTCGGCGGTGGCCTGCTCCACGTCCTCCCGCACGAACTCGTCGTCGACACCGTCCGCGATGTTGTCCAGGGAGAGGCGGAGCGCCGTCAGCGGCGTCCTGAGCTGGTGCGAGGCGTCCGCCACGAAGATGCGCTGCGAGGCGATCAGCGTGTCGAGGCGTTCGCCGGCCTGGTTGAGGGTGCGGGCCAGGGTCCGGGTCTCCTGGGGGCCCGTCACGGGGGAGCGGGCCGTCAGGTCGCCGTCGCTGAACTTGCTCGCCATGTCGTTCAGCTGGCGCAGGGGGCGGGTGATGCGGCGGGCGACGACCGCGCCGATCAGCGCGGCCACGCCGAGCACCGTCACGGCGAGGCCCGCCCGGAAGCCCCAGATCGTCCACAGCCTGTGGGTGAGTCCCGAGGTCGAGTAGACGATCCGTACGGCGCCGACGACCTGGCCGTCTTCCTTCGCGGGGACCGTGATCACCAGGTCGCGGCCCCAGATGAAGTCCGACCCCCAGTCGGTGGTCGGCCGGCCCCGCTCCAGGGCTTCGGCCAGTGCCGCGTCCCGTTCGGGGCGCGGCAGTGCCGGTGTGCACCGGGCGGTGGTGGTGGCCTGCACCTCGTCCTCGGTCTCCACGGCGTACGCCCTGGCCATCTCCTCCAGCGCCTGGCAGGAGGCGGTGTCGCCGTTGCCCAACAGCAGCGCCATGGTGGTCGCCTCGCGTGCGATGGACACCTCGGTGTCGCCGCGCAGCTGGGCGGTGAGCGTGAAGGCCACCGGCACGGTGAACAGCAGGATGGCGACGGCCACCAGCAGCACATAGCTGCGGATGAGTTGCTTGATCATGATGCAGGGTCGCCAGGGTCGCCAGGGTCGCCAGGGCCGACCGGCCCGATCGGGCCGGCGGGAGCGGCCCCGCCGACCATCTCCAGCCGGAAGCCCACCCCCCGCACCGCTTCGATGGCGATGACCCCGGCGAACTTCCGCCGCAGCGCCGCCACGTGCACATCCAGTGTCTTCGTCGGCCCGAACCAGTTCGCGTCCCAGACCGCTTCCATGATCTGCTCGCGCGACATCAGCGCGCCCGGCTCCTCGGTGAGGAAGGACAGCAGGTCGTACTCCTTCGGCGCGAGCGCGATCTCCGCGCCGTCCACGTGGACGCGGGCCGCCTTGCGGTCGACGGTCAGCCGGGTGCCGTAGCGGTCCGCGCCGCCGGTCGTGTCCTCGTCCGCCGTGCGCCGCCGTACGCGCCGCATCACCGCTCGTATTCGCGCGATGACCTCCCGCACCCCGAACGGCTTGGACACGTAGTCGTCGGCGCCCAGCTCCAGGCCGACCACCCGGTCCGTCTCGTCGCTGCGGGCGCTGATCACGATGATCGGGACGTCGCCGCGCTCGCGCAGGGCCTTGCACACGTCCAGGCCGTCGGTGTCGGGCAGGCCCAGGTCCAGCAGGACGACGTCGTAGGGGTCGGAGTGGGCGAGCGCGGCGGCGCCCGTGGTGACCCAGTCGACCTCGAAGCCGTAGCGCTTCAGCCCGCGCCGCAGCGACTCGGCGACCGGTTCGTCGTCTTCCACGAGGAGTACGTGCACAGCCGCACGATAGTGCTTGAAACTTAATTCACAGCTATCACTTCGGCGTCAGTGGGAAGGGAAGACCCGACGACGGGCGTCCGGACCCCTTTCCGGCCTCTTCCGCGAGTCTCGCCGAGTCTCACCATGCGGTACTCGGGAGGTGGTTTTCGGGCGCTCGTTAGACTGAGCCGACCCGCAGTACAAGGGCGTATGTGCGGAAACAGACAAACTGAGCGAGGAGCGCACGTGGGCCTTGTCGTGCAGAAGTACGGAGGCTCCTCCGTAGCCGATGCCGAGGGCATCAAGCGCGTCGCCAAGCGGATCGTGGAAGCGAAGAAGAACGGCCACCAGGTGGTCGTGGTCGTTTCCGCGATGGGCGACACGACGGACGAGCTGATCGATCTCGCCGAGCAGGTATCCCCGATGCCCAGCGGCCGGGAATTCGACATGCTGCTGACCGCCGGAGAGCGGATCTCCATGGCCCTGCTGGCGATGGCGATCAAGAACCTGGGTCACAGCGCCCAGTCGTTCACCGGCAGCCAGGCAGGCGTCATCACCGACTCGGTTCACAACAAAGCCCGGATCATCGACGTCACGCCGGGGCGCATCCGGACCGCGCTGGACGAGGGCAACATCGCCATCGTCGCCGGGTTCCAGGGTGTCAGCCAGGACAAGAAGGACATCACCACGCTGGGGCGTGGCGGGTCCGACACCACGGCCGTCGCCCTCGCCGCCGCGCTCGACGCCGAGGTCTGCGAGATCTACACCGACGTGGACGGCGTGTTCACCGCCGACCCGCGCGTGGTGAAGAAGGCGCAGAAGATCGACTGGATCGCCTTCGAGGACATGCTGGAGCTCGCGGCCTCCGGTTCCAAGGTGCTGCTCCACCGCTGTGTGGAGTACGCCCGCCGCTACAACATCCCGATCCATGTCCGCTCGTCCTTCAGCGGACTCCAGGGCACGTGGGTCAGCAGTGAGCCACTCGTTCCGAAGACACAGCAGCAAGGGGAAAAGCCGGTGGAGCAGGCCATCATCTCCGGTGTCGCGCACGACACCTCCGAGGCCAAGGTCACGGTCGTGGGCGTGCCGGACAAGCCGGGCGAGGCCGCCGTGATCTTCCGGACGATCGCCGACGCCGAGATCAACATCGACATGATCGTGCAGAACGTGTCCGCGGCCTCCACCGGTCTGACGGACATCTCCTTCACGCTGCCCAAGGCCGAGGGCCGCAAGGCCATCGACGCCCTGGAGAAGAACAAGGCCGGCATCGGCTTCGACTCGCTGCGCTACGACGACCAGATCGGCAAGATCTCCCTGGTCGGCGCCGGGATGAAGACCAACCCGGGCGTCACGGCCGACTTCTTCAAGGCCCTGTCCGACGCGGGCGTCAACATCGAGCTCATCTCGACCTCCGAGATCCGCATCTCGGTCGTGACGCGCGCCGACGACGTCAACGAGGCCGTGCGCGCCGTGCACACCGCCTTCGGGCTCGACTCCGACAGCGACGAGGCCGTCGTCTACGGGGGCACCGGCCGCTGATGGCCAGTACCGTGCGGCCGACCCTCGCGGTCGTGGGAGCGACCGGGGCCGTCGGCTCGGTCATGCTCAGGATCCTCTCCCAGCGGGCCGACATCTGGGGCGAGATCCGCCTCGTCGCCTCCCCGCGCTCGGTCGGCCGCAAGCTGGCCGTGCGCGGCGAGGAGGTCGAGGTGGTGGCCCTGTCGGAGGAGGCCTTCGACGGGGTCGACGTCGCCATGTTCGACGTGCCCGACGAGGTCGCGGCGCAGTGGGCGCCGATCGCCGCCGCCAAGGGCGTGGTCGTCGTCGACAACTCGGGCGCCTTCCGGATGGACCCGGAGGTGCCACTGGTCGTTCCCGAGGTCAACGCGCACGCGCTGCGGACCCGGCCCCGCGGGATCGTCGCCAACCCCAACTGCACGACGCTGTCGATGATCGTCGCCCTGGGCGCGCTGCACGCCGAGTACGGGCTGCGCGAGCTGGTGGTGTCGTCGTACCAGGCGGTGAGCGGGGCCGGGCGGGCCGGGGTGGAGACGCTGCGGCGACAGATGTCGCTGGTCGCCGGCACCGAGCTGGGGACCGGCCCCGGTGACCTGCGGCGGGCCGTCGGCGACGACACCGGGCCCTTCCCGGAGCCGGTGGCGCTGAACGTCGTCCCGTGGGCCGGGTCGCTGCGCGCGGACGGCTGGTCGTCGGAGGAGATGAAGGTGCGGGACGAGTCCCGCAAGATCCTCGGGCTGCCGAAGCTGCCGGTGGCGGTGACCTGTGTGCGCGTCCCGGTGGTCACCACGCACTCCCTCACCGTGCACGCCCGTTTCCAGGACGAGGTCACCGTGGAGGGCGCCCGCGAGATCATCGCGACGGCGCCCGGTGTCGTCCTGTTCGACAATCCGGCCGCGGGGGAGTTCCCCACGCCCGCCGACGTGGTCGGCACCGACCCGACCTGGGTGGGCCGGGTCCGGCGGGCTCTCGACGACCCGACGGCGCTCGAACTGTTCGTGTGCGGGGACAATCTGCGCAAGGGGGCCGCGCTGAACACCGCGCAGATCGCGGAGCTGGTGGCGGCCGAACTGTCCTGAGGCGGCCGCACCGGCGTCCGGCGAGGTGCTGCCGCAAGTAAAAGCGCTGGCCAGGCCTTGGTGGGTTTGTAGGATCTCCAGTGCAGTGTGAGCGGGTCGATGGTCCGAACCACTTGTATCGGACACCTTTGGCATCCGAAGATTTTCCTCCCCGCTCTCCGCAACCGTGCGCAGGGCGGGGAGCGTCTTTGCGGACACCCTGCGGGGTGTGCGCAGACGTGTGAACGATCACAGCGTTCGGGGACGCGGTGATCTGGGCGTGGGGACGCCCGTTCATATGGCATATAGGGGAAGAGCGGGACAGATGAGACGGGTGCGCGGGGCCTTGGTCGACGCAAAAGTGACGCCGGACGCGTACAACCCCTACGGGGGGAAGTGTGTCCAACTGGCGTGGCAGAGGTACTCGAACTCCCAGTGGCGCCCCGCGGCGCGGCCCTTCGGCCGCCGCGGGCCGTCCTCCGACCCCGTATGCCCGGCTCGCCCGGTGGCATGCCGGTGATCGCGCCCATGCCCGCAGCGCGGCCCGCCCGCGTCCCCAGCCAGCGTGACGGCGCCGAAGCAGCCGAAGCGACCGTCGCCGCCGAGACCGCCGAGGCGGCCGGCACCACCGTCGACCACCTCACCGAGACCTACCGGGCGCACTACCGCTCGCTGCTCGGTCTCGCCGCCCTCCTTCTCGACGACACCGCCTCCTGCGAGGACGTCGTCCAGGAGGCCTTCATCCGCGTCCACTCCGCGCGCAAACGCGTCCGCGACCCGGAGAAGACCCTGGCCTACCTGCGCCAGACGGTCGTCAACCTCTCCCGCTCCGCCCTGCGCCGCCGCATCCTCGGCCTGAAGCTGCTCTCCAAGCCGATGCCGGACATGGCCAGCGCGGAGGAGGGCGCCTACGACCAGCTGGAGCGCGACTCGCTCATCAAGGCGATGAAGGGCCTTCAGCGCCGGCAGCGCGAGGTCCTCGTGCTGCGCTACTTCGCCGACATGACCGAGGCCCAGGTCGCCGCGACCCTCGGCATCTCGCTCGGCTCGGTCAAGGCCTACGGCTCGCGCGGCATAGCCGCCCTGCGCATAGCCATGGAGGCGTCGGCGTGAGCGGGGAAGCCGAAGGGCAGGGCTCACACGGCAGTCACGACAGTCACGAGCGCCACGAGCCGTACGCGTGGCACGAGCCGACGTCCTCGTCGTCCGCACAAGAGCCGAAGCAATCGCACGCTGGGAACTCAACCGTGAACCACCACCTCGACGAACAGAGCCCCGACGGGCTCGACTCGGACGAGCTGGCACTGCGCCGGATGCTGCACGACGCCGTCCAGGAGATGGAGCCGCGCGACGGCTCGCTGGACCACCTGCGGCGGGCCGTTCCCGTACGGCGGGCCCGCAAGCGGCAGGCGGCCGTCGGCATGGCGGCCGCGGCTCTCTTCCTCGGCACCGCCGTCCCGGCCGTACTGCACGTCTCGAACGCCGGCGGTTCCGACGCCAACCCTTCCATCGCCGGCCAGGCCTCACAGGCGCAGGGGGGCGCGGATCAGGGCAAGGGCCCCGACGGCGGCTCCTCGGGCAAGGTCGGCGACTCCTCCGGCAAGACCGGTGAGCAGGGCAAGGGTGGCGCCACCGACTCCGGCCAGGGCAAGGAGTCCGAGGGCAGCACCGCCTCCAGTGGCGCCGGGCCCACCTCCGAGTCCGCGGCGAGTGCGCCCGCCTGTACGGCGGACCAGCTCGACGCCGGCACTCCGAGCGTCGACGTCCCCGACTCGGCCGGCACCGTCTACGGCACCTTCCTCGTCCAGAACGCCTCCAGCGCCACCTGCACCGTCAGCGGCGCGGTCTCCGTGACCTTCGGCGCCCAGGGCGCCGCCGACGCCTCGAAGATCACCGTCGTGGAGCACGCCTCCGGGGACGTGGCGGCCGGCCTGCCCGACCCCTCCCTCTACGTCGCCCAGCACGCGCTCGCCCCCGGCTCGGCCTATGAGGTCAAGTTCGCCTGGGTGCCCTCCGAGACCTGCCCCACCACGGGCGGCAGCAGCGGCGGCGACAGCGGCGGCTCGGCGTCCCCGTCCCCGACTCCGACCGAGCAGTCGAGCACGACCGGCGAGACCACCTCCGGCACCTCGGCCCAGATGTACACCGAGGACGGCACGGTCGCCGGCAGCGTGAACGTGACCTACACGGCCGAGAGCGGTTCCCCCACAAGCGTGGCCACGGTGTCCGACGCGTGCGCGGGGACGATCTACCGGACGGGCGTGCTGGCGTCCTCCTGAACCTGTCCGTGGTCGTGGCGATCGGCCGATCCGGCGCCGGGCTCCTCGGATCCCCCGGGCTCCTCCGGGAAGATGCCGAGCTCCGCGTCCCGCGCGAACTCCACCTCGCGGCGCAGCAGCCGGAACCACATGAACACCACGAACCCGGCGAAGACGAACCACTCGCCGGTGTAGCCCAGGTTCTGGAACGCCTTCAGATCGAGGCCCGTGTCGGCCGCCGCGGTCGCGGGCACGGCCGTCATCCCCGAGTCGGCGGTGTCGAGCGTGACCCAGGCGTCGTAGAGGTCGTACGGCACCAGGTTGACCAGTGACGCGGCGCTGATCGCCGAGGTCTGCCCGGCCGGCAGGCCGCCCTGTGCGCTCACCCCGTTGTCGCCCGGCGTCTCGGAGGCCTGGAGCGTGCCGGTGACGGTGACCTGACCGGCCGGCGGCTTCGGGGCCTTCGCGGCGTCGGCGCTGCCGGGCAGCCAGCCGCGCACCACGGGCAGCGCCTTGCCGCCGTCCGTGCGCAGCAGGGTCAGCACGTAGTACCCGTCCCTGCCGTCCAGCTGCCGGTCGGGCACCAGCAACTGCGTGCCGTAGTGCCCGGTGGCGGTGGCGCGCCGGCCGGAGGTCGACTTGTCCACGGGCAGCAGCTCGGCCAGCGGTCGCGCGGCCTGCGTACGGGCGGACTCGGCCTGCTCCTTCGCGCTGCGGTGGTCGTCCACCCGCGCTTCGAACCGGCTCAGCTGCCAGGACCCCATGAACACGCAGAAGGGGATGGCCAGCAGCACGAAGACGTTGATCCCCCACCAGCGGGGCGTCAGCAGGAACCGGTACACGCCCTCCACGGTACGGGGCGGGCACCGGACGCCGACCCGCGGGGTGAGGCTCGGGCGAGGGTCGGGCGGGGCTCGGGCGGGGCTCGGGTGAGGGTCGGGCGGGGCTCATTGGTGGGAAGGAGGTGCGAAGTCGGTGGGAAGTTATCCACAGCCTGGGGACCTTGGCGTCCCATTGCCCTCGCGGGCGGGCAATATGGGGTCATGACTGAGAGCAACGGGTCCGCCGCACCCGAGCAGTACGAGGAGATGCCCGACTGGGAGAAGCGCTTCCGGGCGCCCCGGGTGTCGCTGCCCGACTGGGCGGAGGACGCGCCGGACCGCTCCCTGTTCGTTTCCAATGCGACGGGGACGTACGAGCTGTACGCCTGGGACCGGGCCACGGGCCACCAGCGCCAGGTGACCGACCGGGCCAACGGCACGACGGACGGCGTGCTCTCCCCGGACGGCGCGTGGATCTGGTGGTTCGACGACAAGGACGGCGACGAGTTCGGCGTCTGGCGCCGTCAGCCCTTCGGCGGCGGAGCCGACGAGCCCGCCACCCCGGGCCTGGACGCCTCCTACCCGGCGGGCCTGGCCCTCGGCCGCGACGGCCGTACCGCGGTGGTCGGCCGCTCCACGGACGAGGAGGGCACGACGATCCATGTGGCGCGGATCGGCGAGCCCCCCTTCGAGCTGTACCGCCACCGGGAGTCCGCCGGCGTGGGCGACCTCTCCCACGACGGCTCCCTCATCGCCGTCGAGCACACCGAGCACGGCGACGCGATGCACTCCGCGCTGCGGGTCCTGCGCCCCGACGGCTCGAAGGTCGCCGAGCTGGACGACACCAAGGGCGGCGTCGAGGAGCTGGGCCTGGAGGTGCTGGGCTTCGCCCCGGTCGACGGCGACACCCGATTGCTGATCGGCCACCAGCGCCGCGGCCGCTGGGAGCCCCTGGTCTGGGACGTGGCGACCGGTCTGGAGACGGACCTGGGCCTGGACCTGCCGGGGGACGTCAGCGCCGAGTGGTACCCGGACGGCTCGGGCCTGCTCATCGTGCACAGCTTCGAGGCCCGCAGCGAACTGTTCCGCTACGACCTCGCGAGCGCCGCGCTGGAGCGGATCACGACCCCGCCCGGCACGGTCTCCGGGGCCACGGCCCGTCCGGACGGCAGTGTGGAGTACCTGTGGTCGTCCGCGGCCCGGCCGCCGGCGGTCCGCTCGACGACCGGCGAAGTGGTCCTGGACCCGCCCGGCATGAAGTCCCCCGGCTCGGTCCCGGTGGAGGACGTGTGGGTGGAGGGCCCCGGAGGCCGCATCCACGCGCTGGTCCAGCGGCCCGCCGGTGCCACCGGCCCGCTGCCCACCGTCTTCGACATCCACGGCGGCCCGACCTGGCACGACAGCGACGCCTTCGCGGCGGCCCCGGCGGCCTGGGTGGACCACGGCTACGCGGTCGTCCGCGTCAACTACCGCGGCTCCACCGGCTACGGCCGCGCCTGGACGGACGCCCTGAAGCACCGGGTGGGCCTGATCGAGCTCGAGGACATCGAGGCGGTCCGGGAGTGGGCGGTGAGCTCGGGCCTCGCCGACCCCGCCCGGCTGATCCTCACCGGCGGCTCCTGGGGCGGCTACCTCACCCTCCTCGGCCTCGGCGCCCAGCCCGACGCGTGGGCCGTGGGCATCGCGGCCGTCCCCGTCGCCGACTACGTCACGGCCTACCACGACGAGATGGAGGCCCTGAAGGCGATGGACCGCACGCTGCTCGGCGGCACCCCCGAGGAGGTCCCGGAGCGCTTCGAGGCCTCGTCCCCGCTGACGTACGTCGACAAGGTGCGAGCCCCCGTCTACATCTCGGCCGGTGTGAACGACCCCCGCTGCCCCATCCGCCAGATCGACAACTACGTCAGGCGCCTGGAGACGAGGGGAGCGGTGCACGAGGTGTACCGCTACGACGCGGGTCACGGCTCGCTGGTGGTGGACGAACGCATCAAGCAGGTCAGACTGGAACTGGAGTTCGCGGAGCGGCATTTGACCCGGTAAGCACCGATCTGATCCCCCCTCGCCCCTACCGAAACTCCCAGCCCAGCCCCTGCCCAACTCCCAGCCCCTGCCCAACTCCCAGCCCCCGCCCAACTCCGAGCCTCTGCCCAGCTCTCGGCACCTGCCCAACTCCCAGCCCCCGCCCAGCTCTCGGCCCCTCCGCAACTCTCAGCCCCTCCGGCGTTTGAGGAGCGGGGGTTCGGGGGCGGAGCCCCCGAGGTCGGGAAGGGCAGGGGCGGCGGGGGCGAAAACCCTCCGGCCGGGAGCCGGGCCCCGACGGCTGGGAGCCGGTTGCCGCTGGGCGGGAGCGAGGGCCCGCTGGGCGGGGGCTCGCCCAGGTGGGCACGGGCTCGCCCAGTGGGCAGCGGCTCGCCCCGATGGGTCGGGGGGGCCTAGCCCTCCGACCCGCCTCGCCGCCTGCGCCGCAGCAACTCCGCCAGCCCCCGCCGGGTGGCGGCCAGCACCACCCGATCCGAGCCCCGCAGGACATACGCGTCCGAGAGGTCCCACAGCAGTCCGGATCCGCCCTGACCCTCACGGCCGGTGTCCAGCGCCAGCACCCGCCAGTACCCCGCCCGAAACGCCTCCCCGACCGTCTTGCCCTCCAACTGCGCATGCCCCCCGACCTGCAACGCGGCGAACAACAACACCCGCCGCTCCACCGGGATCGCCCCCAGGATCTGCCGCCCCATCATCGCCCCGGCGAACGACGGCGCCGCGAGATGCGTCACGCTCCGGCTCCGGGTCAGCGCCTGCGGATGCGCGGCCCGCAGGGTGCGGTACACGGCGGTCGCGAAGTCGTCGTCGTACAGCCGCAGCACCACCCGTAGATCGGGCCGCAGCGACCGCGCGTACAACGCGGCCTCCAGATTCGTCGTGTCGGAGCTGGTCACCGCGAGCAGCGCATGGGCGCGGTGGATCTTCGCCGCCTCCAGCACCCCTTCCTGCGTGACGTCCCCCAGCACCACCGGCACCCGTAACCGCCGCGCCACCGCGAGCCCCCGCGCCTCCGGCCCGGCCTCGACGCACACCACGGGGATGTTCAGCTCACGCAACCGGGTCAGCACCCGCGTGCCGATCTTCCCCAGCCCGAGCAGCACGACATGTCCGCCGAGACCCCGGGGCGGCCGGCGCAGGGTCCCCGCCCCGCGGAACGTCCCGAGCGCCTCCAGCACCGCCGCCAGCAGCACCGGCAGCAGCAACAACCCCATCAGCCCGGAGAGGAGTTGAAGGACCTGGCGTTCGGTGGTGGCCCCGACGGCCGGGTCGTTGATGGCGAACAGATCCAGCAGCGTCAGATACAGCGCGCCCAGCGGATGGATGCCGGTCACCAGCCACAACGCCACCGCCAGCGCGAACACACAGCCGACCAGCCCGGCCAGCGACCACCGCAGCCGCCGCGAGAACAGCGAGGCGAACGGCACCACGACCCCGACGCCCCGCCCGGCCGGCAACGCGGGCCCGGCGGAGTAGGCGACCTGCTCCAGGACGACGGACCCGCGCCTCCCGGACGCGGCAGCCTCCCGTACGGCCGCCGCGTCGGGCAACAGCAGCGGCCCCTGCTCACCGCTGGCCTCGGAACCGTCCGCGAAGGCCGGGTCGCTGCCGATCGCGGAGAGCAGCGCGAGCGTGGGCAGGCCCGGCGGGTCGGACTCCCCGGGCCCGGCCGGCGGCCGCTCCACGGCGCGCAGCAGCAGCCCGTCCGTCTGGACCACCTTGCTGGTGCCGACGACGGCGGTCGCGGCGAGCGCGGGGGCCGCGGTGTCGGCGTCGGACAGCACGGTGGTCGAGGCGTCACCGGCGGACGTGTCGTAGGCGTCCCCCGCTGCGCCCGCGCTCTCGGCGGCCAGCGCGGCTGCCTGATCGAGGAGTTCCTCGATGTGCTGGCCCAACCGCCGGTTGTAGAGCCGCAGGACGAGCCGAAGTCGGGGGTTGAGCCGGCGAGCGGTGAGGGCGGCCCGGATGTTGGTCTCGTCGTCGTCGTACACGAGCGCCAGCGCGGCGGCCCGCTCCACACCCGCCTCGGCGAGCACCGCCTCGGTGGCCTCCACGGCCTCCAAGGTCCGCTGTCCGCCCACGGGTTCGCTCGGGGCGGTGGGTGTGCCGTTGCCCGCCGCCCGGTTGACGGCCGCGCTCACCACCCGGTCGAGCAGGGCAGCGGACACGGCCCGGGCCCGCCCCACGACCGGCGGCCGTACCGTCCGCTCGGCGGGCGGCACGACGAGCGTGACCTGCTCCTCGTACACCCCCCGCAGTTCGGCGGCGAGCCGGTGCGCGAGACCGTCGTCACCGCACACCACCATGTGCGCGCCGGCGGTGCCCGGCGGCTGACCCTGATTCGGAACGCTCCCCACGAGGGAGAAGACTGCCTCACCGGGACGGGAGGTTCCACGGATGAGGTGAACACCCCGTACGGAACTCCCGTATGAAAGGGGAGGGAATGCGAGAAACAGGCATCAGGGAGAACACGGAAGCCGGAGGTGCGCGACCCGTGGCCATCACCAGAGCGGCCCCGCACGAGGAGGGCGCCCGCCGGGACCGACCGCAGGCACCTCCCGCGCCTCCCGCGCCGCCCGACGAGCCCGGGCGGCTCACCTCGCCCCTGGTCCTGACCATGCTGCTGCTCCTGATGGTGCTGCTGCAGAGTCCCATCCGGCGCGCGCTGTCCGCCCCGGTGATGCAGAGCTGGACGACGGTGTTCGTGGCGGTGGTGGTGCAGGCGCTGCCGTTCCTGGTGCTGGGGGTGCTGCTGTCGGCGGCGATCGCGGTCTACGTACCGCCCTCCTTCTTCGCCCGCGCCCTGCCGTCCCGCCCCGGACTCGCCGTCCCGGTCGCCGGGGTCGCGGGCGCGCTGCTGCCCGGCTGCGAGTGCGCGTCGGTTCCGGTGGCCGGCGCCCTGGTCCGCCGGGGCGTGACCCCGGCCGCGGCGCTCGCCTTCCTGCTCTCCGCCCCGGCGATCAACCCGATCGTGCTGACGGCGACGGCCGTGGCCTTCCCCCGCAACCCCGAGATGGTGCTGGCCCGATTCGTCGCCAGTCTGCTCGTGGCGTGCGCGATGGGCTGGCTGTGGCAACGGCTGGGCCGCTCGGACTGGTTGCGGCTGCCGGCCCACGCGCCGCACGAGGGGGAGACCAAGGGGGCCGCGTTCTGGGACTCGGTCCGGCACGACGTGATGCACGCAGGCGGCTTCCTGGTCCTGGGCGCGATGGCGGCGGCGACCCTGAAGGCCGTCGCCCCGGAGAGCTGGCTGCGCACGGCCGCGGAGAACCCGGCGGTCGCCGTCCTGACACTGGCCGTCCTCGCGGTGGTCCTGTCCATCTGTTCGGAGGCGGACGCGTTCGTCGCCGCGTCCCTGACCCAGTTCTCCCTCACGGCCCGGCTCGCCTTCCTGGTGGTCGGCCCGATGATCGACCTCAAGCTGTTCGCGATGCAGGCGGGCACCTTCGGCCGGAGCTTCGCGCTGCGCTTCGCCCCGGCGACCTTCGCGCTGGCCATCGTGGCGGCGGTCCTGACGGGATGGGTCCTGCTGTGAACCGACAGTCCCAGGCGGCCGTCCTCTTCCTCCTCGGCGCGGCCCTGCTGCACGCCGGCACCACCGACCTCTACCTCCGCTACGTCAAGGCGGGCCTGCGCCCGCTGCTGCTGGCGTCCGGCGCGATCCTGATCGTCACGGCGCTGGCGACGGCTTGGTACGAACACCGCAGGACGAAGACGAAGACGAAGGACGAGCAGGACCAGCAGAAACAGGAGCAGCAGGAACACAAACAGGAGCAGCGGAAAGCAGACGCGGGCACCCTCGCCGCTCCCGAACAGGCCGCTCCCGAACAGGCCGCTCCCGAACACGCCCGCCCCGAAAGCACCCAAGCCGAAAGCGCCCGAGCCGGGCACGCCCACCCCGAACCCCGGGTCGCCTGGCTCCTGATCCTCCCCCTCCTGGCGCTGATCCTGGTCGCCCCGCCTGCCCTGGGCTCGTACAGCGCGACCAGGACGGGCACGGCCCTCCAGGAGCCCCTCGCCTACCCGGCCCTCTCCGCCAAGGACCCGCTGCCCCTGAGCGTCGTCGACTACGCGGGCCGAGCCGTATACGACCACGGCCGCACCCTCACCGGCCGCGAGGTCCGCCTGACCGGCTTCGTGGCCCTGGAACACGACGGCACGCCCTATCTGGTCCGCATGGCCCTCAACTGCTGCGCCGCCGACGCCCAGCCGGTCAAGGTCGGCCTGACCGGCGACATCCCACCGGTTCTCCAGCCGGACACCTGGCTGACCGTCACCGGCACCTACACCCCTCGCACCACCCACGATCCCGTCAACAACGGCCCCATCCCCTTCATCAAGGTCACCACCGCCACACCGACCCCGACCCCACGGGACCCCTACGACGAGTCGTGGAACAACTGAGGGGTGGAACTCTCCGCGATACAGCCCGGTTAAGGCTCCCTCAACCCCTGGTGGCCGGGCGGTTAGCGCCTCATGATGGGGCCATGACGGCGGCCTCGCGTGCCTTGACACGACTGGCGACCTGGCCCGACCTCGCTGAGGTCCGGCCCAGCTGCGGCACCGGTCGGGCGTTGCGCTCGGGCGGGGTCGAGATCGCGCACTTCCACTCCGACCGGAGTGTCGACCTGCATCTCACCGGCAAGGCGATCCACCGGTTCGAGAGGGACCTGAGGCACTCCAGCGCGATCCGGCTGCTGCCCGGCTCGCCCTGGGTGACCGTCCATCTGGAGTGCGAGACGGACATCGACCTGCTCATGACGCTGGTCAGCGCCGCTCTCCAGGCCCACCAGAGGCACCCGGACGTGGACCTCACCGTCCTTCCGCGCTGCAACGAGCACCGGGAAGTGGCGCTCACCCGCGAGAGCGCCGGCGGCATCTAGACCTTCGCGTTCCCCCCTTTCACCCGGTTCGGCAATCCGTGCCGGTCGGCAGCTGTCCGCTCCGGCCGTCTGGTGAGCTGACGGTCCGTCAGTTATGGTCGCCCTGGCGTGCTCAAGCCGTCACCCGTACCGATACCGACACCGATGCCGACACGGAAGGGGCGAGCGCCATGGAGACCGAACCGGATCGTCCGACCCGTCCTCCCCGGAGCCCGCAGCCGCCGGGTGTTCCCCGCTGGGTGGCGATGTTCTACGACCCGGCCTCGACGTCCTGGCGGCCGGGCGCCGAATCCCCCGACCGCGCCCCTGTGCTGTACGCGATCGGCGAGATGACGCAGGTCAAACGGGCCCGGGGCGACGAGGTCGCCGTCGCTCTGTGGGGGCCGAAGGACGGTGAGTGGCAGCGCTTCGACCCGTCGCCGGCCGCGGTCACGCCGGAGGCCGCGCCCCCGCCGTCGGGTGACGGCGTCGCGCGGCCCGGCCATGCCAAGCTCGCGGAACGCATGGAGGACCGTCGGCACCAGGTCCTCATGGCGGGCCTGAGCAAGGCGGGCCTCTACGATCTCGCGCCGGACGACGTGACGGCCGTCCGGACCCTGGTCGACCGGGTGGACGAGGCCACGCTGCGCAGGGTCGCCCACTGGATGGCCCTGGCCGGCGGGCCGGTCGAGTGAGAGGGCCGGAGGGCAGACCCGTCGTATGACGGTCTTTGTGAACCGCGAACTCGGTTACGGCTCCGGCGAGTGCGCCTTCCGCCTGTCCTCCGTGTTCACCACGGCGGACGACGGTTTCGGAGCCGTCATCCCGGGACGCGAGGACACGGGCGACGACCCGGAGGTGCGGGACGCGGCCGAGCGCTGCCCGTCGCAGGCCATCAGCCTCTGGGGGCGCCCCGGGGCGGGTAGCTCCAGCGGAAGGACTCCAGCGCCCGGGTCCGCGCCTCCACCACCGCCATGCGCGCCTCCCGCTCGGCGGGGTCGGTATGCGCGGACTGGCCCGTCACCTGACCGTCCCACTTCCGGTAGAGGAGTCCGGTCCGCGCCGAGAACCAGCCGCGGCTCACCGAGTTGAGCGCCAGCAGGACGCCGGTGTCCTCGGACGCCGGCAGGGCCATCCAGCCGCCGAGCGCGGTCAGCAGGTCCCGCCGTACGAAGAGACTCGCGGGGTGCACCGGCGCGCGGAAGTCGTTCGCCTTCCAGTGGTCGAGCACGGCCCCCCGCTCGATCGGCCCCTCGGCGGGATCGCCGGGGAAGCCGATGGTGGAGCCGTCCGGCAGGAGGTCCAGGGCGCTCGAGGTCGCCCAGCCGAGGCCCGGATCGCGTTCGAGGGCGGCCAGATCGCGGGCGAGGGTGCCGGGCGCGAGCCGGTCGTCGGCGTCCAGGACCTTCACGTACTCGCCCTCGGCGTGGGCGAGCGCGATCGTGCGGGCCACTCCGGGCCCGCCCGGGCGTCCCTGACGGAAGGTCACCCGGGTGTCGTCCGGGATGTGCGGCGCGACCTCGTCCGTCGTGCCGTCCTCCTGGATCACCCAGTGCCAGTCCCAGCCCGCGGGTAACTCCTGGGTGCGCAGCGACTCGTAGGCCTCGGACAGATACCGGGCCGAAGGGGCGTGCACGGCGGTGACTATGACGATGCGTCGGCTCACGAGGGCACTTCCGGGCAAAGTTCCGGGAGATCGAGGCGCCCTGAGCGCTCGCGCCCCCGGTGGTCACGGACCGCGATCACTTTGCTGGATATCGGCACCCCGCCAGCCTACGACTCCCGGTCACCGGGACCCGCCGAGGGTGCACCGAGGGCTCACCGGGACGGGCCGGGCAGGAAAGCAGCGGGAAAAGGGCGGTTCCGGCCGGGGAAAGGGCAGGAAAAGGCCCGGTCGCTGGCGACGGGGGATGCACCAGCGACCGGGCTATGGCCAAGGCTAACAAGGCTGCCGGGTCGGCGGGAGCCGACTCCTCAGCTGCTCTGCCGTTGTGATCGGGATCACTCTCCCGGTCAGTCCTCGCACGGGGGCTCGTAGGAGAGCCGGGGCAGGTACTCGTGCCACTTGTCGGCCGTCAGCACGCCTCGCGTGGTCGCGCAGATACGGCTGATCGCCTCGTCGACGTCCAGGTTCCACAGCCGTACGGTGTCCGCGCCGCTGGAGACGCCGAGCATGGTGCTGTTGGGGCTGAAGGACAGGAAGTTGCCGGTCTTGGCGTTGGGGCTCATCGACTGTCCGATGGGGGAGGCCCCGGTCGGGTCGGTCACGTTCCACAGCCGGATCGTGTTGTCGTTGCCGCCGCTGGCGAGGGTGTCGCCGTCCTGGTTGAAGGTCAGCGACACCACCGCCTCGGTGTGGCCGGTGAGGGGCGAGCCCCGCCGGGACGCCTGCGCCGGGTCGGTCACGTCCCACAGTCGTACCGTGTCGTCGTCGCTGCCGCTGGCCAGCGTATGGCCGTCCGGGCTGTAGACGAGCGCGTTGACCGGGCCTACGTGCCCGGTGAGCGGCTTGCCGACGGGCGTGGCGTGCCGGGGGTCGGTCACGTTCCACAGTCGTACCGTGTGGTCCGCGCTGCCGCTGGCGAGGGTGCGTCCGTCCGGGCTGAACACGAGGGCGTTGACGAACCCCTTGTGCCCGGTGAGCGGGGAGCCGAGCGCGGTGGCGTGGGCGGGGTCGCCGACGTCCCACAGCTGGATGGTGCGGTCGTCGTAGGCGGTCGCCAGGGTGCGTCCGTCCGGCGCGAAGGCCAGCGCGTCGGGGCCCAGGAACCGGGTGCGCAGCTCGACGGGCGGCCCCGCGGAGACCGGCCGGGCCGGGTCGGTGACGTCCCACAAATACACCGCCCGGTTGGCCGTCAGCACCGCGAGCGTACGGCCGTCGGGCGAGAACGCGAGCGTGCGCTCGCTGCCGTCGTCGGGCATGAAGGGCGCGCCCAGCGTCACGGGCCGGTCGGGGTCCGCCACGTTCCACAGCCGGACCCTGCCGTCGCGGGCGGCCGTGGCCAGTACCCGCCCGTCCGGCCGGAAGGC
The DNA here is from genome assembly GCF_035983595.1 of Streptomyces sp. NBC_01334. NCBI lineage: Bacteria > Bacillati > Actinomycetota > Actinomycetes > Kitasatosporales > Streptomycetaceae > Streptomyces > Streptomyces sp. NBC_01334. The sequence goes on from NZ_CP130718.1 coordinate 5,383,768, forward strand.
GCCGCTGCGACCGATCATGTCCGACGTCGGGACCGACCAGAGCCGGACCTTGCTGTCGCCGTTGCCGGTGGCGAGGGTCCGGCCGTCGGGGCTGAAGCCGATGGCGTACATCTCGCCGCTGCCCCCCGCGAGCGGCTCGCCGACCTGCGACGGGTACGCCGGGTCGCTCACGTTCCACAGGGTGGCCGTGCTGTCCGCGCTGCCGGCGGCCAGCATGGTCCCGGCGGGGTTGAACGCGACCGACCACACGGGGCCGGTGTGCCCGGTGAGCGGTGGGCCGAGCTGGGTCGCCCGGCCGGGGTCGGTCACGTTCCACAGCCGGATCGTGTCGTCCGTGCTGCCGCTGGCGAGGGTGTCCCCGTCGGGGCTGAAGTCCAGCGAGTGCACGGTGTCGGTGTGACCCGTCAGGACCTTGTCGATGCGCTCCGGCCGGCGCGGGTCGGCCGTGTCCCACAGCCGGATCGTGTTGTCGTCGCCGCCGGCCGCGAGGGTCCGGCCGTCCGGGCTGAAGGCCACGGAGCGCACGGCGGCCGTGTGGCCGGTCAGCGCGCCGAGCGACGTCGGCCGGCCCGGCGCGGTCATGTCCCACAGCCGCACGGTGTGGTCCTCGCCCGCGGAGGCCAGGGTCCGCCCGTCCGGGCTGAAGGCGAGCAGGTAGATCGTGCCGGTGTGGCCGGTCAGGGGCTTCCCGAGCGGGCGCGGGTGGGCGGGATCCCGGACGTCCCACAGCCGGACGGTGCCGTCGTCGCCCGCGCTGGCGAGGGTGTGGCCGTCCGGGCTGAACACCGCGCTGCTCACCCAGCTCCGGTGGCCGGTGAGGGGCTTGCCCAGGGGCTTGGGGCGGGACCGGTCGCCGACGTCCCAGAGCCGGACGGTCCGGTCGTAGCTGGCGGTGGCCAGCACCTTGCCGTCCGGGCTGAACGAGGTGAGGTAGACGGCACCGGTGTGGCCGAGGAGCGGTGTGGCCAGCGGCGCGTTCACGATCGAGATCAGGCGGTTGTTGGTGCCCGCGTCGTCCGGCCGCAGGTCGTGCGCCACCAGGTCGAGCTGCGCGGACAGCGACGGATCCGTGTACTGGACGCGGTCGGCCTCCGCGACCACCTGCTCGAACACGGCGTCGTTGCGCTGCTGCCAGGCGACCACGGCCGCGCCGACGGCGAGGATCGCCAGCACCACCAGCGCCGAGACCGCGCCCCGGCTGATCCACACGATGCGCCTGCGCAGCCTGACCGACGCGGCCAGGAACTCCACCGCGCTGCGGGTCAGGAAGGTGTCGCCGGCGGACTTCGCCCAGCTGTGGGCCTGCTCCAGCCGGGAGCCCCGGTAGAGCAGCGCCGCGTCACGGTTCGAGCTGTCCCAGGCCCGTCCGTCCTCCTCCAGCCGCTGACGCAGCAGATGGTCGCTGCGGTCCTCGTCGATCCAGTCGCGCAGCCGCGGCCAGGCGTGCAGCAGCGCCTCGTGGGTGATCTCGACGGTCTCCGCGTCGAGGGTCACGAGCCGGGCGCGCACCAGGGCCTCGAGCGACTCCTCCGTCTTGCCGGGGTCGGCCGACTCCTCCGCCAGCTGCCGACGGGTGCCCCGGCGCCGGGTGGCCTGGGTGTCCTCGCCGAGCCGGACCAGCCGCATCAGGAGCAGCCGGGCCGCCGTGCGCGCCGCCGGGTCGAGCCCGGACCAGGCCCGCTCGGCGGTCGCCGCCACCGCGCCCTGGATGCCGCCCGCCGCCCGATAGCCGGCCAGCGTCAGCCGTCCCGCCTTCCGGCGCTGCCAGGTGGCGAGCAGGGCGTGCGAGAGAAGGGGAAGCGCGCCCGCGTGCGCTCCGCGCGGGCCGTCGACGGTCACCTCACGGATGATCAGCTCCGCCAGCCCGGGCTCGAGCTCCAGCCCCACGGCCCTGGCCGGCCCGGTCACCGCCTCGCGCAGCTCCGAAGTGGACAACGGCCCCAGCACCATGTGCCGGTGCTGGAGCGCGTCGGAGAGCTCGGGGTGGCTGAGGCACTCCTCGTAGAAGTCGGCGCGGACACCGAGGACGACGAGGACGGGGGGCGGTAACGGCCTTCCGGCCGTGCCGGTGTCGGCCGGGGTGCAGGCGTCGTGCAGGAGCTGGATGAAGAGGCGCCGGTCCGCCTCGTCGGGACAGAGGGTGAAGGCCTCCTCGAACTGGTCGACGATGATGACGGGGCGGGCCGGGAGGCCGGAGGGGTCGGAGGAGTCGGAAGCTTCGGAAGAAGCGGAAGCTTCGGAAGAGGTGGAGGTTTCGGAGGGGGCGCCCGCGTCTCGTCGCGCCCAGGCGGTGACGGCCTCCCGTACGGCCCGCGCGAAGCCGGGGGTGCCGGGTTTCCCGCCGGCGGCAGTGGCTGCGGTCGAGGTCGAGCCGGCGTCAGAGCCGGCGCCGGAGGCGGAGGTCGAGGTCGATGTGGTGAAAGGGGCGAGCTCGGGGATATGGCTGGTCAGCTCGGCGAGTGGATCGGCGCCCGGCACCAGCTGAAGAACCCGGGCGGAGCCGCCGGTCTTCGCCGCCCGGCCGCCGCGGTTCCGGTCGGCCGCCGCACCGTTCTGGAGGGCGGGCACGAGACCGGCGCTGAGCAGGGAGGACTTGCCCGCCCCGGAGGCGCCGACCAGCATGACCAGGCCACCCGTCCGTTCCGCCGCGCGAAGCTGGGCGACGAGGGCCTCCGTGCTCCGCTCCCGGCCGAAGAACCAACGGGCGTCCTGCTCGCGGTACGAGGCGAGCCCGCGGTAGGGGCACACCCCTCCGGGGACACCCTGAGCCTCGGCCGCCGGCCGCTCGCCCTCCTCCTCCGTCACCGGGGCGACGGGGACATCGCCGACGACCGGATCGGCCACCGCCCGCTCCCACAGCCGCTGCCACTGGCCGAGGTCGTACAGCCCGGTGGACACCGGTGCGGGCCGCGCGCGCCGCGCCTCGGGTATCAGGACGTGCAGCACGGCGGCGAGGGCGGCGAACTGGGCGGGTACGTTCCTGGCCCGTCGCCAGTCGCTGATCCGCTGGGTGGACACCCTTACGGGCCGTCCCCGCTCGTCGACCCGCTGGAGTCGGGCGACCGTCTCGGACACGCGCTTGAGTGGAGGGTTGCCCGCCTCCTTGTACAGCAGCGCGAGTCGTTCCGCGAAGGCTGTGCGTGCGCCCGAGTCGGAACTCAAGGCCTCCACCCCTAACTTCCCCCGCACCTGCAATCCGGACCGGAAAAACCACTTTATATGGCTGACCTGCGGTTAAGTGGCTGACCGGACATCGGATCCTCCTCGGTTCGGGCCTCAGCTGGCAGGATCCGGAGGCAGAAGCGCATGAACCGGGCGTAACGCGGGCGACCGCGCGCCCGGCGCGCGAACCGCGCCGTCATGGCGTGGTCGACTCCGCCCGCACCGTTCGTCACCGGTCCGCACGAGGGGAGGGACCGGTGGCCAACGGTGCGGCGTGTGACGAACCTCGGGTTTCGACGGAGACGACGGTGACCGTCCCGGCCCCGCGTCCGGAGGCGGGGCCTGACGCGTAGGACGGAGGCCGCCCGCTACGGCTCGGTGACGCGTAGGGCGGAGGCCCCCCTACCGCTCGGCCGAGCCCGGCTGGGTCGTCGGGATCCGGTGGGTGAAGAACAGCGCGAGGACGGCGGCGAGCGCGAGGACGGCGAGGGCGGCGCGCAGGCCGTCGAGTCGTGCCTCCGCGTTCGCGTCGAGCGCGGCGTCGGTCACGGCCGTGGTCGCGTCGGCGTCCTCGAGGACGGTCTTGAGCTGGGCGTCAGACAGGAAGGGCGCCCCGCTCTGGAGCTGAACGTTCGCCTGGCTCTTGACCTCGGTCGGGACCGCCGGGTTCTGTTCGATGCTGGTCAGGAACGAGGTGGTCAGCGTGGCGATCATGATCGATCCGGCGAGCGCCGTGCCGATCGAGGCGCCGAGGTTGGTGACGGAGTTCTGGACGCCACCGACCTCCGCGCTCTGCTCGTCCGGCACCGCGGAAACGGTGACCGAGCCGAGCTGGGAGGCCAGCGCGCCCATGCCGAGACCGATCAGCAGCAGCGGGATCGTGACGATCTCCGCGCCCGCGTCCGCGTCGAGCGCGGCCATCAGGATCACCGCACCCGCGCACATCGCGAGGATCCCGTACCGCACGACCCTGCGCGGTGAGACGTTCGGGAGGAGCCGCGGGATCAGGATCGCGGCGGCCAGCAGGGTCAGCGAGAGCGGCAGGATGCGCGCGCCGGTCTTGAGCGCCGACAGACCGAGCGCGACAGACAGATAGAGCGGTACGACGAAGAACACGCCCATCTGCACGAGGTACTGGAAGAAGAACATCGTCAGGCCGCCGGTGAGCTGCTTGTTCCCCAGCAGGGCCGGCTGCACGAGCGGCTCCCTGCCCCGGCCGACGAGCCGGGTCTCCCAACGGAGGAAGACCCAGATCAGGAACAGGCCCGCGAGCATCAGCCAGACGACCGGCGAGACTCCCAGCCAGGAGGGTGCGTCGGGTTTCGGCCGGAACCAGCCCCACTGGGACGAGCGCAGGACGCCGAACACGAAGATCCCGAGCCCCAGGGCGGAGAGCACGGCCCCGACGAGGTCGATGCGCGGCCGCCGGTCGGGCACCGCGTCGGCGGCCCGCCGGGCCAGCACCAGGATGCCGAGCACGAGGATCACCTCCCCGGCGAACACCCAGCGCCAGGAGAAGTACGTGGTGGCGACGCCTCCGATGAGCGGCCCGAGCGCGATGGCGACCGCCCCGGCGGCGGCGACGAGTCCGTAGGCGGCGGGGCGGCGTTCCACGGTGAAGTTGCCGGCGACGAGCGCCACGATCGCGGGCAGGATCAGCGCCGCCCCGATCCCCTCCAGGAGTGCCCAGCCGATCAGCAGCACCGGCAGGTTCGGGGCGAGCGCCGTGGTCAGCGACCCGCATCCGTAGATGACGCAGCCGATCATGAAGGCCCGCTTGCGGCCGATCAGCGCGCCGACCTTGCCCCCGGGGATCATGAGCATCGCCATCACGAGGGTGTACGCCGTGATCGCGCCCTGGATGCCGGTCACGGTCGAGTCCACGTCCTCGGCCACCGTGGCGATCGACACGTTCATGACGGAGCTGTCGAGCGCCATCAGGAACTGGCCCGCCGCGAGCGTCAGCAGGACGATCTGCGCCGTTTTCGAACTCCCGTGCGTATCCGCTGTGGGGGGCATGGTCGCATTCTCGCCACGCTCACGCGGAACGCGTCCACGACCCGCCAACGGGGTCAGCCGGGTGGCGGCTCGCCGCGACCCGGCCGCCCGCGCCTCAGCGTTCCCGCGGGGCCGTGCACAGGGCCCAGATCACGAAGGCGTACAGCGCGATCAGGGTGAGCGACCAGACGGGGTAGTACGGGATCGACAGGAAGTTGGCGATGATCAGCAGCCCCGCGATGCCGACGGCGACGACCCGCGCCCAGGTGGCACGCGAGAAGAGACCGACGCTCACGCCGATGGCGATCACTCCGAGGACGAGCTGGATCCAACCCCAGCTCGTCAGGTCGAACTTGAAGACGTAGTTGGGGGTGGAGACGTAGATGTCGTCGTCGGCGATGGCCATGATGCCCCGGAACAGATCGAGGACACCGGCGATGAACAGCATCACGCCGGCGAACGTCACCAGCCCGCCGGCGGTCGCTTCGGACGCGGACGACCTGTGGTGCACCGTGCTCGTGGTCATGGCGGATTCCTCACTTCGTCGGTGCCGCGCGATGTGCGGCACTGCCTCTCCGAGCCTGCGGCGTGGCCGGGGCCGGGAGATCACCCGAGGCGGGTGAAGTTTGCGGCCTGGATCCCTGGTGCCCTGGAAGCGGACACACCGGCGATGCGGCAGGCGTCCGGGCGCTCGGACCGGCCGACGCCGACCGCGCTCCCGTCGAGGCGGGGGCTCGCGGACCGCTCATGATCGGCCGAAGGGAGCCCGCAACCTCGCCATGGCCATGACCTTCGTCGGCGCCCCGGGCGTCCGGCGAGACCACCCCACGGAGCCGCAGCCATGACCGACAACCAACCGGACGGACACGACGTGCGGCACCGCGCCCCGAAGGAGCGGGCCGCGCTGGGCAAGGCCGCGCGGGCGAACGCGCCCCGCTCCAGCCACGCCGAGTTCGCGCCCGGACCGAAGCGCCCGGACCCGTTGAAGATCATCGAGAAGCAGTCGGCGACCCGGCTGCCCGGCCTCGTGCCGATCCGCTACAGCAGGATGTCCGAGTCGCCGTTCCGGTTCTACCGGGGGGCCGCCGCCATCATGGCGTCCGATCTCGCGAACACCCCGACGACGGGGCTGCGCACCCAACTGTGCGGTGACGCCCATATGTTGAACTTCCGGCTGCTGGCCTCACCCGAGCGGCGCCTCATGTTCGACATCAACGACTTCGACGAGACGCTGCCGGGTCCCTGGGAGTGGGACGTCAAGCGCCTGGCCGCGAGCCTCGTCATCGCGGGCCGGGCGAACGGCTTCAGCACGAAGGAGCGGGCCAGGATCGTACGGGCCACCGTGCGGTCGTACCGGGAGAGCATGCGGTCCTTCGCCGGACTCGGCAACCTGGCCGTCTGGTACGCCCAGTTCGACGTCAACTGGGTACGGGACCGGTTCGGGGCGGACCTGTCCGCGCGGGGCCGCGAGCGGTGGGCGCGGGCCGTGACCAAGGCGCTCTCGCACGACACCCTCCAGGTCTTCGACAAGCTCACCCATGTCGTCGACGGCAGGCGCCTCATCGCCCCCGACCCCCCGCTCATCACCCGTCTCGACGACCTGCTGCCCGGTGAAGGCCGCGGTGGCGACGTGGAGAAGGGCATCCGCCGGCTGATCGAGCGCTACGGCCAGTCCATCCAGTCGGACCGGCGGTACCTGCTGGAGCAGTACCGGGTGGCCGACATCGCCCGCAAGGTCGTCGGCGTGGGCAGCGTGGGCACCCGCTGCTGGATCGTGCTGCTGCTCGGCAGGGACGACGAGGATCCGCTGTTCCTCCAGGCCAAGGAGGCCGACGAGTCGGTGCTGGCGCCCTTCGCCGGGGTGAGCACGTACCGGACGCAGGGCGAGCGGGTGGTCGCCGGACAACGGCTGATGCAGGCCACCAGCGACATCTTCCTGGGCTGGGAGCGCGTCGAGGGCATCGACGGCCGGCGACGGGACTTCTACGTACGGCAGTTGCGGGACTGGAAGTGGGTCGCCGTGGCCGAGGACATGGTGCCCCGCGGCATGCGCACCTTCGGCGCGCTGTGCGGCGCGACGCTGGCCCGGGCCCACGCGAGATCCGGCGACCGGATCGCCATCGCCGCCTATCTGGGCGGCGGCGACAGCTTCGACCGGGCGCTGGTGACGTTCGCCGAGCAGTACGCCGACCAGAACGAGCGCGACCACGAGGCACTCGTCACCGCCGTCAAGGAGGGGCGACTGCCGGCCCAGGCGGCCTGAAGGCGTGCGGGCCCGGTGGGTGACCACGAAGCTCGGGACGCCGGGCCGCGGCGGGCCGCCCGACGGGTCCGGACCGAGGCCGAAGGTGCGCCGCCCGACGACGGCGGCCCCCACCCTCGCATCGACCTCCTGGCGGACGGCGACGGCGACCTTCACCCCGCGCCGGAAGCCGGACGCCCGGCGGGGGTCACCCGCCGTACGAGGTCCGCCCAGGTGGCCTGGAGGCGCGCGACGGAGGCCCCGCACCCGACGTGCAGGTAGTCCGTCGTCTCGAAGTTCGTGAAGGCGAGCAGGGCGTGCGCGAGCATGTCGTGGTCCCCGTCGACTCCGGCCTCTTGGAGCAGGGTCGAGACGTGACGGTGGAAGGCGCGGCCGGTGCCGGAGGCGTGGCGGCGCTCGTGGACCACCTGACGCCCCAGCGCGGCGCCCAGGTCCGTCTCGGCCGCGATGCGCTCGATCAGCGCACAGCCGAACGCCACCAGCCGGTCCCTCGCGGGGGCACCCGGTCCGAGCGGTGGGGGACCGGAGACGTACGCCTCCCGGAACTCGGCCTCCGCCTCGTCGAGAAGGGCGAGCAGGAGCGCGTCGCGGTCGCCGAACCGGCGGAACAGCGTGCCCTTTCCCACCCCGGCCGCCTCCGCGACCTCCTGCATGGTCACGTGCTCGGCCCCTCGCTCGGCCACCAGCCGGGCGGCCGCCCGCAACGGTGGCGGAGCGACAGGCCCCGGTCCGGGGTCCCGGAGCGGGCCGCCGTCATGGAACCGCGTCGTGCCGGGGCGTGGGGGAGTAGGTTGGGGTTGCGAGGATCCTTCGTACACCGGCGTTCAGGCCGGTCTCGTCCTCCTGGTTCGACCACACCGGGTGCTCCGCGCTCGAGGCAGGTTCCGCCTTATGGCAGCCGAAGCCGCTCACCTGTCCGATCGTGCCTCGCCCGCGCCGAGGGTGTCGTCGTACCCGGCGGTCGCCCGGCAGGTCGCCGACGCGCTCCGCTGGTTCTTCGCCTGTGATGACACCGGCAGCTCTCCTCCGAGGCGCGAGGGCGACGGCTCGCGCGGACAGTCGTTCGTGGACGGCAGAAGCCGCTGATCGCCGCCCCCGCGGCACCTCCGTCCCCCTCCGGCAGGGGCAGCGCTTCCCCCGACCGCGCCCTCGCCGGAGGGGCCCACCCCCACCCGGGCAAAAGGGACGGGCGGTTCACGCCTACCGACCACCGCCCACAGCTGCGACCGCTCTACGGCAGCCGACAGGAGCAGATATGACCATCGCACTGCAACCCCCGCTTCCCTCCCATCCCCTCCTCCGCCTGAGCCTGGCGCCCCGCGGCACCATGCCACGGCCCATCGACGGTGCATGGTGGCCCCGCTCCTACGATCTGCTCACCGAACTCCCTCTTCTCCTGGGCGGGCTGCCGCCCGAGTGGGGCCAGGTCACCAGCGTCACCGTCAGCGGGTCGAAGTGGTCCGCGACGCCCGGCCGGACCCTCGTCTGCAACCAGGTCGTACGACTGCGCAGATCCGTGGCGGCATCCGCCCAGGACACCGTCGTCCTGCTGGCGCCCGGCCAAGGGCGCTGGGATCTGCTGGTCGTCCCTCCGGACACCACCGAGCAGGCCGCACAGTTGTCCATGGCAGCCGCGGCAGACGCTCACTCCTGACATCGGACGGGCGGACGGGCTGGTGGGCTGGCGGACGGGCTGGTGGATCGGTCGGCGGACCGGTCGGCGAAGCCCGTTCGCCCTGTCCGAGGAGTAGCCTGGAACGACCGAGGACATTTCGCGCACCGGCTTACATGCCCGTGTCGTTTTCGGCGATTCACTATGCCGGGCCGGTCGCCACCGGCCCGGGGCAGGGTTCGCGTCATGACTGCGACCGTCATTCCCTCGCCGACACTCGAAGGCGAAGACCGGTTCTCCTCGTCATCCCTCCGTCTGTCGCTCGCTCCCGTCGGCTCCGCCCCGGCGCTGCTGGACGGCGCATGGTGGCCCCGCTCCCGCGATCTGGCGGCGGAACTCCCGGTCCTGACAGCGGTATTGGATCCGTTGTGGGGGCGGATCACCCGGGTCACGGTGAATCCCACCCACTGGCCGGTCGTCCCGCGCAAGGTGACTGTCGCCGGGCACGTGGTGAACGTCGGCTGGTTCCTGGCCGAGCAGGACCCGCACGAACTGCTGCTGCTCTCCTACCGTTTGGGCCGCTGGAACCTGCTGGTGGTCCCGCCGCGGACGGACCCCGTCTCGGCAGCCTGGCTGATGGCCGCCGCCGGCGACCCACGGGGCACGTCGACCGCGAGCCGGTTGATGGAGGAGGCGGCGCGCCTGCGGACTGCGTCCGAGACCGACCGGGCCGCACGTCCACGTGGCCCGGCCGGCACCGCAGCGATGCCGCATCAGCCGATGGAGAGGTGAGGGCCGTGGAGACGTTCGTGACCGTGATCGTGATCCTCGGGATGATCGCCCTCGGGGTGTTCCTCATCCACCGGCTCAACTCGCAGCACAGCGAGCGCATCGCCGCCTTCCACTACGCCCGCTCCGGGACGCCCGTCGCGGGACCGGGACCGTCTCCACCGACTCCGCGGAAGGCTCACGGCCGACGACCCGCGCGACGGCGGACGCGGACGACTCCACCCCCGGCGCCGCACCCCTGAGGTGTCCTCCCCGGACGCGTGGACGCGTGGACGCGGTCAGTCCGCTGCCGCAGCCTCCGTCGGTGGGCGGGAGGTCGGCAGAAGACGTGATGGGCTCACCGTGAAGCCCACCGCGGCGCCACCGCCGGGCCGTGTACCCGCCGACACGGATCCGCCGTGGGTCTCCGCGACGTCGTGGACGATGGCGAGGCCGAGTCCGGAGCCGGGCAGACCGCGAGCGCTGTCGGCCCGGTAGAAGCGGTCGAACACGCGACGCGTGTCGTCGGCTTCGATGCCGGGCCCCCGGTCGTGGACGGTGACCGCTCCCCGGCGGATGTGTACCTCGATGGGCTCGTCGCCGTCGGCGTCGAACTTGGCGGCGTTCTCCAGCAGATTGCCCACGGCGCGTTCGAGGCCCTGGGGGCGGCCGCGGACCACGGAGTCGTCGGCGTCGACATGGACCAGGCGTCCGGTGCGCCGGTAGACGCGTCGCGCCGCTCGCCGCGCCACCTCGGCCAGGTCCACGGATTCCTCGGTCTCCTCGCGGCCGCCCGCCAGGGCCAGTTCGACGAGTTCGTCGACGAGGTGACCGAGTTCGCGCGTCTCGTGCTGGACGTCGTCGAGGAGCCGGTCGCGGGAGTCGGGGGACAGCTCGGTGACGCGGTGCAGCACGGTGGCGTTGGCCAGCAGGCTGGTCAGCGGGGTCCGCAGCTCGTGGGCGGCGTCGTGCACCAGCCGTTCCTGGGCCGCGCGGGCGGCGACCATGCGGCCGAGCATCCTGCTGATGGACGCGGAAAGCCGCCCGACCTCGTCGCGTCCGCCCACCGGTTCCGTGGCGTCGTGAGTGACCCGGCCGTCCGTGCTCACCTCCTCGGCGACCTCGGCCAGCCGGGCCAGCCGCCGGGTGACGCGTCCGGCGAGCAAACGGCCCGCGGCCGCCGCGACGAGCATCACCGCCAGACTGGCCGCCGCGATCTGTCGCGCCATGCCGGCCAGCACCTGGCGGGTCTGGTCGACCTGGACGGCCACCTGCAGGGCGCCGCGGCTCTCACCGAGTGCGGTCGTCAGCAGGCGGTAGCTGTGACCGCCCGCGTCGATCTCGGTGGTGTCCGACTGCCCGGCCTCGCCGGAGGCGGCGAGGGCGCGCGCGGCGTCGGACACCGGCAGCTTCGCCAGCGGGCCGCTCAGGCGGACGGGCGTACCGTCCCGGGCCACGGCCTGGAGGACCGGCTGCGGTGCCGCTTCACCTCCCGGGGCGGGCAGGTCCAGCCCGGGAAAGGGGGCAGGGGTCCGACTGCCGGGATCCTGGGCGCCGGGGCTTCGGCCGGCCGGGTCGGCCGGAGTCTGCTCCTGGCGCTTCTCCATGCCACGGGTCAGGGCCACGGTGGTCGACCGCAGCGTCCGGTCGACCTCCGCGAACACGCTGTCGGAGGCGGCGAGGTAGCTCAGCGCACCGACCGTCACCGCCACCACGGCACCGACGGCGGCGAAGGCGAGCGCGAACCGCGAGCGCAGGCTCATGGCCGCCGCGCCGCGTAACCCACGCCGCGTACCGTGCGGATCAGGTCGGGTGCCCCGGCATCGCTGAGCTTGCGCCGCAGGTAGCCGATGTATCCGGCGAGATTCTTCGCGTCCACACCGGCGTCGGGACCCCAGACGCGCCGGTAGATCGCCGCATGGTCCAGGACGAGCCCCTCGTCGCGCACCAGAAGCTCCAGCAGGTCGAACTCGGTTCTGGTCAGCCGGAGTTCCGCCGCCCCCCACCAGGCGCGTCGCGTGCCGGGGGAGATGCGCAGTGACGCCATCCGCAGCACGTCACCGGAGCGCGAACCCTCGTCTTCCTCGTGGCCCTCCTTCTTCCTCTCGGCCGGTGCGGTGGGCGATGCCGTCAGCACGGCCCGACGCAGGAGCGCCCTCAGACGTGCGAGCAGTTCGGGCACTTCGAAGGGTTTGGGCAGGTAGTCGTCGGCGCCTGCGTCCAGACCGTTCGCCCGGTCGGGGATCCCGGCCCGTGCGGTGAGCATCAGCACGGGGGTGCGGTCACCGTCGGCGCGCAGCACACGGCACACGGCCACACCGTCGATGTGCGGCATCATCACATCGAGGACGAGCGCGCTGAAGGACTCCCTGCGGGCCAGGACCAGGGTCTCCACACCGTCACCGGCGGTGACGACGTCGTACCCCTCCAGCTCCAGCGCCCGCTCGACGGCTTCGCGGACGGCACGATCGTCGTCGGCGACGAGGACACGTTCCGGCATCCGAGCATGCTCGCACAGCGTTCTGTGAGCCCCTTCTCATCCAATTCCGGACTGGCTCCGGCCGCGCTCTGAGACCGCTCTCCCACGATGGAGGACCCCACCACCCTCAGGCCACAGGAGTCCCATGTCCTCCCACACCCGCCCGGTTCTGCGCCGGCCCGTGGTGCTCGCCGCGTGCCTCAGCATCGCCCTCGGTACCGTCGGCTATCTCGCGTTCGACCCGGGGTCCGCCTCGGCGACGGTCGCCAAGCAGGCGGTCCCGGCCTCCGCGGCCCGCACCGGAGCCGGTGGCGCCAACACCGCCGAGGTCGTGAAGGCCGCCAACGCCTTCCTCGCGACTCTGTCCGACGAACAGAAGGACGCCGTCCTCTACGACTTCGACGACGAGGCGAAGAAGACCGGCTGGTCGAACTTCCCGACGCCCGTCGTCGAGCGCAACGGCCTGAAGCTGGGCGACCTCACCGACGCGCAGGACGCGGCGGCCATGAAGGTCATGGAGGCGGCGCTCAGCAAGCAGGGTTACGAGGAACTCGTCGAGATCCGCAAGGCGGACGACTACCTCGCGTCGCTGTCGGACAGCGAGGACACCGGTGACGGCGCGTCGGCCTCCCCCACCGCCTCCCCCACCGCCACCCGCACGCCTCCCTCCGGAGCCCCGACCGACGGCGCCACCGGCGGCCCCGGCGGTCCGGGCGGAGGCGGAGGCGGCGCCAACTTCGGCTCGGAGTGGTACTACCTCTCCTTCTTCGGACAGCCCAGCAAGACCGGCGAGTTCACCGTCCAGTACGGCGGTCACCACGCGGCGTACAACATCACCTACGCCGGCAACAACGTGACCATGTCACCCACCCTGACCGCGGTCGAGCCGGAGGAGTTCATCCTCGACGACAAGGCCTACGCCCCGCTCGCGGACAAGCGGGCCGCCACCATCGGCGCCGTCCAGTCGCTCACCGCCGACGAACTGGCCGCCGCCGAGATCGACGGCAGCTTCGACGACCTCTACCTCGGCCCGGGCAACGACGGCCCCTTCCCGACCGAACCCGAGGGCGTCCTCGTCAGCAGCCTCACCAAGAAGCAGCAGGCGAAGGTCACCGCGATGCTGCGCACCTGGGTCGACGACCTGGACGAGAAGGCCGCGGCACGGCTCCTGGCCAAGTACGTCGCCGAGTACGACGAGACGTACATCGGCTGGAGCGGCGGAACCACCATCGACAACGACCAGACGTACGTCCGCCTCGACGGGCCGTCCGCCTGGATCGAGTTCTCCAACCAGCCCGGGGCCTCGACCGACGAGATCCACCAGCACACGATCTTCCGGGACGAGACCTCCGACTACGGCTGGGAGTGACGTCCGTGCGCCGTCTCGTCTCCGCCCTGCTGCTCTCGGCGTTCCTGCTGGTCGGCGGCCTCGCGTCACCGGCCGCCGCCCACCCGATGAGCACCTCGGCCGTCCTGCTCGACATCCGTGACGACCGGGTCGAGGGCGAGGTACAGCTGCCCATCGACCGCCTGGCGATCGCCGTCGCCCGCGACCTCACCCGCACCAGCGTGCTCGGCGAGGACCGGTCCTTCCTCAAGCGCTATACGGCGCAGCACATCAGCGCCGTCGGCGAGGACGGCGACCCCTGGACCGTGGGGCTCGGCACGGGGTCGGTGCGGACGATCGACGGGACGGCGCACCTCGTCTACCCGCTCACCATCCGCCCACCGGACGGACAGGTCACCGACTTCCGTCTGCGCTACGACGTCATCGTCGAGGAACTCCTCACCCACAAGGTCATCGCCACCGTCCGGTACGACTTCGACCGCGGCATCCTCAAGACGGACGACGCCGAGACCCTCGGCGTCCTCGACTGGGACACCAAGAGCCTGCGGGTCCCGGCCGACGAGGGCTCCTGGCTGAAGGGCTTCGTCACCACGGCGGGGCTCGGCATCGAGCATGTCGGTGAGGGCGCGGACCACCTCCTGTTCCTGCTGATGCTGCTCATCCCCGCCCCGCTGGTGGCCGTCGGCGGCCGATGGCGCACGGGAGTCGCCGGAGAAACCGGAGAAACCGGAGTCAGCAGAGCCACCGGAGTCGCATCGCCGCGCCGCAGCCTCGTACGCGTCGTGCACGTCGTGTCGGCGTTCGCCCTGGGCCACTCGCTCACCCTCGCCCTGGCGGCCTCGGGAGTGATCCACGTCCCGTCACGGCCCGTCGAGACGCTGATCGCCTTCTCCATCGCCGTCTCGGCGGTCCACGCGATACGGCCGCTGGTGGCGCGCGGCGAGGTACTCATCGCCGCGGGTTTCGGGCTCGTCCACGGCCTCGCGTTCGCCTCGCTCATCGGCGACCTCGGCCTGGACCGAGGGTCGCTCGTGACCACGCTGCTGGGCTTCAACCTGGGCATCGAACTCACCCAGTTGCTCGTCGTCGCCCTGATCATGCCGTCGCTGATCGTGCTGTCCCGCACGACCGTCTACCCCGCGTTTCGCATCGGGGTGGCCGTCATCGGGCTCGTGTTCTCGGTGTCCTGGATGCTCGAACGCGCGAGGCTGACCACCGGCGACCCGTTCGAGGGCGCTCAGACATGGCTGGTCGGGCACCCTCTGCTCGTAGCCGGCGCGGTCGCGTCCCTCGCCGTCGCCGCCCGCCTCCGGTGTGGTGTGCCCTGGACGGTGGCCGGGAAATAGGCGCGAAGATCAGGGCCCGTCCTTCGCCCCGCCCTTCGAGGTGGCGGCGTCCCAGATGCCCGTCGCCACCCTCTGTGCGAAGTCCGTCGGCGACGGCTCGTTCGGCAGCTGCGCGGGCACCGTCGTGCCCTTCCTGCTGCCTGCCCGGTCGGCGAACAGTGCGACCGTCAGGGCGAGTCGGCCGTCGTACCCGGTGGTCCACACGGTCCGCCGGGTGATGCCGCCGCCCGCCCCGGCGACGGCGAAACCCTTCGCCTCCGCCGAGCCCGCGGCCACACCGGCACCGGCACCGGCACCGGCACCGGCACCGGCATGGACGGCGACGGCGACGGGCGTCGGTCCGGCCCCGGATCGCGCGCCCGCCACCAGCGCCTCCTTCTCGTCCAGGACCTGCCGCACGTCGGGACGCGCCCGGTAGACGGTGCGGCCCGCCCGGGTGATGCGTGCGACGGTGTACGGGCTGGTGTACCTGCCTTCCGCGGCCACCGTCGCGTACGCCGACGCCAGGTCCAGCGGGGTCGGCGCAGGCATCTTCAGCAGCTTGCTCAAGGGCTCGCCCGCGTGCTCCACCGCGCTGAACGGATCCAGGGCCGTCCCCGCCTCCACCGCCCCGCTCACCGCGTCGTTGAACGACTGCCGCGCATAGTCCGAGCCCCCGTACAGCACCCGCACCGCTCCGTCGCCGGGCACCATGCCCACGACGGCGGTGTGCACCCGCACGCCCTTCTTGCCCCCCGGATGCTTCTGCACCAGTTGGGTGGCGCTGTCCTGCAGCGCCAGATCGAAGGTGGTCGTCACGCTGTAGCCGCCGCTCGCGAGCCGGTCCTCGGTGATGCCGAGCCGGTCGGCGGCCTCCTTCGCGGCGACGTCGATCAGGTACTGCCGCTGCCCCTCGGTCTCGCCCGGCGGATAGAACCGGAACGCCGGGAAACGCGCCGCGGCCCGCTGCTTCGGCGTGATGCTCCCGCTCGCGGCCATCGCGTCGAGCACCCACTCCCAGCGGTTCTCCAGCTTCGCGGTCACCTTCGGATCGGAGCCCGCCTTCTCGTAGTACGAGGGGATGTTGAGGATGGACGCCAGCGCGGCACCCTGCGCGACCGTCAGGCTCTTCGCGTCCACGCCGAAGTAGTTGCGCGCGGCGGACTGTATCCCGGCCGCACCCCGCCCGAAGTACACGGTGTCGAGATAGCCCTCGAGGATCTCGTCCTTGGTGCGGGTGCGGTCCAGCTTGATCGCGATGAGCGCCTCACGCGCCTTGCGGGCCAACGAGTGTTCCGGGCTCAGCAGCGCGTTCTTCACGTACTGCTGGGTGATGGTGGAGCCGCCCTGCGGGTCGCCGCCCGTCAGCGTCGCCAGCGCGGCCCGCGTGATGGCCCTCGGCGAGATCCCGCTGTCCGTACGGAAGGAACGGTTCTCCGCGGCGATCACCGCCTCCTGCACATGCCGGGGGACCGCGGACAACGGGATGTCCTGCCGGTCGACCGGTCCGCGCCGGCCCAGATAGGCGCCGTCCGCGTCGAGGAACACGGTGCTCTGGGTGACGGTCTCGGGGTGCGGCTTCGGAATGGACGTCAGGTGGTACGCCACGACGGCCGCCGCGCACAGCGTCGCGAGCAGCGTGAGGAAGGCGTAGAGGAGCCGGCGAAGCCGTCGGCCCCGGTTGCGCCGGAACCGGATCCGCAGCGGCGCGCGCTCACGGTGCCGGCGCCTCGACAGCATCCCTTTGCCCGGCCGCCGCGCAGCGCGCCCCGGTCGCGGCAGCCCGTCCGGCCCGCCCCTGCCCCCGTCCCGGTTCCCGTCCTCGATCAGGTTCATACCCGCCACCACTCGCGGTCCGACCGTGCGGCGACCCTGCCCGAGTCGTCGTACACCGTGACGACCCGATCGTCGCCGCCCATGGAGAGGAGCGCCTGCACGTTCTTGCTGGGCAGCGGCGTGCTCGCGTACCAGACGCCCCACCCCGGACTGCCCGCCAGGACGAGGACCTTCGCGGTGGTTGTGCCGCCGTCGCCGGTTCTCACCTCGACGCGGCCCGGCTCGCCGCTCAGGCCGTGGAAGAGGCCCGACAGGAAGAACCCGCCGGTCACGCTGTCCACCCGGAGGGAGACGCCCGGTTCGTCGAGGGGGCGGTCACTGTCGTCGCCGGGGAGGGGCACCGACCAGTGCGCGCCGTCGGCCGTGAGCCAGATCCGTACCCCCGCCCCGGCGGTCACCCGCTCGCCCGGCGCCACGACCCGGATCGGGCTCGTGGCCTGACGGCTGCCGCCCCCCGGCCCGGCTCCGGACGTCCCGTCCTGCGCACCGCCGCCGAGACGGTCGGTGGCGAGGAGGGCGACGGGTGTGAGCAGCGCCACGCAGGCGGCCGAGGCCACGGCGAGGCGGCGCCGTCGCCGGATGCGGCCCTCGGTCTGGAGTTCGGCCAGCGGCACCTCGGACGGGACGGCGTTCCGGGCGGCGGCACGGGTGAACACCTCACGCAGCTGCCCGGGTTCGGCGCCGGTCTCCTTCAGACCGTGTCTGGCTTGAGCACGTACCGCCCCCACCGAGCAGCCCAGCAGCTGCGCGATCTCCGCGTCCGCCAGGCCCTCCCAGACCCGCAGCACCACAACGGCCCGTCGGCGCGCGGCCCGTCGTCCGCGCAACCGACGCAGGTGGTTGCGCACCAGACAGCGCCGCACATGGAAATCCACGTCGTTGCGCGGAACGCGTCGCCACCGCGCGCACATCCGCACCAGCGTTCTCCGCACCAGTTCCTCCGCGGCACCGGGATCGTCGGTGAGCAGCCGGGCGGTCACGACCAGCCGGGACCAGTGCGTCCGGGCGTACGCGGCGAAGTCGTGGCCGGCGGCGGCGAGTACCACGGGGCGGACGGGGTGGGCGGGGAGTACGTCGGGGGTCGGTGGCACGTGGGCGGTCCTTCGGCTCGGGAACTCGGTCGTGGCCGGACGCATGGGGCCGTCCGTCCTGGTCGGGCAACCGTTCGGTCGTGCAAGTAGGTTGAGCAGGCAGTGAGCCAACACCGTCAGGGGAGAGGGAGCCTGGAGTCCGTGTACGCCGTCTTCCTGGTGGGGTTGCGCTTCGCCGGCTGCGACCTACGCGACCTACGCGACCTGTACGCACGACGGAGGTGGCGAGGTTGCAAGGAAAGGCCAGAGATTCCGGTGGGGGCATGACCGAGGACGAGTTCGACGCTTTCTACGCGACCGCGTTCCCCCGGCTGACCGGACAGCTCTACGCCTTCACCGGAGACCACGGCGAGGCCCAGGACGTCGTACAGGAAGCGTTCGTACGGGCCTGGGACCGGCGACAGCACTTCCTGTCGGACAGCGCTCCCGAGGCGTGGATCCGCACGGTGGCCATGCGGTTGGCGGTGAGCCGCTGGCGGCGCGCGAGGCGCTGGCTGGAACTCGTACGGCGCACTCCGCCGCCCGACTCCACCCCGGGTCCCGGCCCGGAGCGCACCGCGCTCGTGGCCGCCCTGCGCGAACTGCCCCAGGCTCAACGGATGGCGATCGTGCTGCACCATTTGTGCGACCTGAGTGTGGAGCAGGTAGCCTCCGAGACCGGCGCGCCCGTGGGGACGGTCAAGGCGAGACTGTTCCGGGGGCGAGCAGAGCTGGCGAAGCGACTCGCGGAGGACGAGGCCGACGGAGGCGTCGACGAGGCCGACGGGCCGGTCCGAAAGGAGAGCCGCCGTGTCCGATGAACTGTCCGCCGCGCTACGCGAGTTGGCCGCCGCACGGGCGACCGCTCCGATCGTCGGCGGCCCCGAGACACGTGCCCTGGCGATGCGCCGCAGGCGCCGCCGCCGTGCCGCCACGACCCTGGGTGCGGGGACCGCGGCCCTCGCGCTGCTGGGCTTCGCCCTGACCCTGCATCTCGGCGAGGGCCCGGACCGCCCGGCCGGGCGCGGGATCTCCGCCGGGGCGTCTTCAGGTTCCGCCCCACCGTCGTCGGCCACCCCGGTACCCGTCTCCGGCACGCTCGACCTGCCCGGGAGCGACCTCACGTTCGGCGGCCGGGTGATGCCGATCCTCTCGACGTTCGACCTCCCGCCCGGGCCCACGAGCACGACCTCGATGACGGTGGTCGCGAAGCCGGTCCGGATAGCGATGGCCGCCGACGTGCCCTCCAAAGGCACCACCGTGGTGAACGTCGCGTACGCGGTCCAGCTGCGTGACGGGAAGGGCGGCCTGCTCTACGTCGGCGCCTTCGCCCCGGACATCGAGGCCCGGGGGGACTACGACGTAACAGCCGGCGTGATCGCCCTCACCACCGAGGACGCCCGGTGGTTCCACGCCCGGATCCACCTCGGCACCAGCCTCACGGTAACCACGGGCCCAACCCCGACAGCCACCCCCTCCCCCGCCACCACGGTTCCCGACGCCACAGCGTCCCCATCCACCGAGGCCCACACCGCCCGCCCCGCCGACGCCTCGACACCCGCCGTGCAGGAAACGGGTTAGGGCCGGCGCGCCTGTGATGCGCTCGTCGACGCTCCCCGTCATTCGGCAGGCCTACAGATCCACGCGTATCTCGTCGCCGCCCCGCCGGAGAAGTACATGCACCGGCCGGAACGGCAGACCGCGCAGAGTCGGCTCCGACCGGGGCATCCCGCTGGAGGAGACCTCCCGGCTCGTCGGGTCCTCCGTTACGGCGGTGACGGAGGAGGTGTACCGAAAGCAGATCAGGCTCGTCATCCAGACCGTTGCGGTCGCCATGTACGGCATTTTCGGCACCGAGCCGCAGCGGCCGTAGCAGTCGTACTCACGCAGTCGAACACTCACGAATCGATAGTCACGCAGTTGGACACGCAGCAACGCCAGAGGGCCCTTACCGATTCGATAAGGGCCCTCTGATCTGCTACTTAGCTGTCGGGGTGGCGGGATTTGAACCCACGACCTCTTCGTCCCGAACGAAGCGCGCTGCCAAGCTGCGCTACACCCCGATGTCGCTGCTTGTCCTGCTTGTCGCGGCGACGTCGTTTACTTTAGCCCACCGGTGGCCCGAGACGAAATCCGGTTTTGGCGCGGTGACTGATCGGGTTCGGGCGGGCGTGGTCGAGGGCCACGAGGAGGACCGCGAGGGCGTAGAAGGAGAGACCGAGGAGGAGGGCGTTGGCGAGGGCGTGTTTGTAGCCGTGGGCCTCGACGTCGAAGAAGGGGTAGAGGTAGCGGCCCGGGGCGCCGGCCGGGATCAGCTGGGCGCGGATGAGGGAGAACGCCAGGTAGACCACGGGGTAGATCATCCAGGTGGCGGCCCGGCGCAGGCGCAGTCGGCCCGGGGGTGTGAGCAGCAGCCAGTCAAGGACGGCGGCTGTCGGTGTCACCGTGTGGATGAGGTGCCCGGCGACCAGGTGCCAGCCCGTGGGGGCGGTCGTCGTGCCGGTCACGGAGAAGGGGGTCGCCGCGTTCGCCAGGACCAGGTGGTAGACGAGGCCGGTGATCGTGACGTAGAGCAGTGCGGCGCCCGTCAGGGCGGCCGGGAGGGGCCGGCGGGCCGTCCACGCGCGGCGGGCGGACAGCAGCGCGACCAGGGCCAGCAGGATGTTGCTCTGGATCGCGAAGTGGCTCAGGACCCGCAGGGGGCTGCCGAGGAGGAGGGCGAGCGTCACGCCCGCGGCCGCCGTGCCGGCCAGCAGCAGGCGCAGGACGGCGGCCAGTGGGCGGCGGACGGGGTCGACCACCGCCGAGGCGGGGACGGAGGAGAGCAGTAGCGCGTGGGTCCGCGGGATCGCGGGCAGATCCGGGATGTCCCTGGGTATCGGCGCGGTCATACCCTCAAGCTAGGCAAATGTGACAGAAGGGGCGATAGGGGAGGGCCGTTCGAGGGACCCTCTGCCGCCCCTCCGCCACAGCCGCCCCTTCTGGGGCCTCGCCCTACTCCTTCTCGACCAACGTCAGCAACGTCACCTCGGGCGGGCACGCGAACCGCACCGGGGTGTAGCGGCTCGTTCCGCATCCCGCCGACACGTGCAGGTATGACGTGTGCCCCTCCGCCGTGTGCGTGGAGAGGCCCTTCACGCGCCCCGTGTCCAGGTCGCAGTTGGTGACCAGGGCGCCGTAGAAGGGGATGCAGAGCTGGCCGCCGTGGGTGTGGCCGGCCAGGATCAGGGGATAGGCGTCCGCCGTGTAGGAGTCCAGGACCCGCAGGTACGGCGCGTGCACGACGCCCATCGAGAAGTCGGACGACGCCGACGGGCCACCGGCCACCTGCGCGTAGCGGTCGCGCTTGATGTGCGGGTCGTCCACGCCCGTCAGCTCGATCGACACGCCCTCGACCTTCAGCGCGCCCCGGGTGTTCGTCAGGTTCAGCCAGCCAGCCGCGTCGAAGTTGTCGCGCAGGTCCTCCCACGGGTTGTGGACCACGTTGACGGCGGGTGCGTTGCCGTTCAGGCCGTGGCGTCCCTGAGCCTTCTCGAAGAGGTAGCGGGCGGGGTTGCGCAGCGTCGGGCCGTAGTAGTCGTTGGAGCCGAAGACGTACGCGCCCGGGAACTCCATCAGCGGGCCGAGGGCGTCCAGGACCTCGGGCACGGCCTCCGGGTCGGACAGGTTGTCCCCGGTGTTGATCACGAAGTCGGGGCGCAGGCCGGCCAGCGAACGCAGCCAGCGCTGCTTCTTGCGCTGGCCGCCGACCATGTGGATGTCGGAGACCTGCAACACGCGCAGGGGGCGCATCCCGGCCGGGAGGACGGGGACCGTCACCCGCCGCAGGCGGAAGGAGCGGGCCTCGAAGCCCGCCGCGTACACCAGGCCGGCGGCGCCGGCCGCTGCAATGGACAGGGGAACTCCGTATCGCGCGCGCATACGTCCATCGTGTCAGACGCCGTCAAAAGCCTTTGCCCCGCCGCCCCTTAAATCGGCGGGCGTGCGGCCGCCGACACCTGCGACAATCAACCCATGACCACGCTCAAGTCGAAGCTTCAGGAAGACCTCAACGCCGCTATCAAGGAGCGCGACGAGCTCCGCTCCTCGACGCTCCGGCTCACGCTCACCGCGATCACCAAGGAGGAGGTCGCGGGCAAGGAGAAGCGCGAGCTCTCCGACGACGAGGTCCTCAAGGTGATCACCAAGGAAGCGAAGAAGCGCCGCGAGGCCGCGGACGCCTTCGCGGCGGGTGGCCGGGCCGAGTCGGCCGAGCGGGAGAAGGCGGAGGGCGAGCTGCTCGCCACCTACCTGCCCAAGCAGCTCAGCGAAGAGGAGCTGAACGACATCGTCGCCCAGGCCGTCGCGGAGGCTAGGGCGGCCGGTGCCGAGGGGCCCCGGGCGATGGGCGCCGTCATGAAGATCGTGAACCCGAAGGTGGCCGGCCTGGCCGAGGGCGGCCGTGTCGCCGCGGTCGTCAAGAAGCTGCTCGCGGTATGACCGCCTGACCCCGTCCACGTGACGGCCACGCGCCTCGGCGGAGCGTCAGCTTCCGCCGAGCGCCACCGGCCCCGGACGTCGAAACGGCACCACGTCGAACGGTCCCGCACGTCGAACGGCCCCTGCCTCTCCGTACGAGAAGCAGGGGCCGTTCGCTATGCCCCACCGTCGGACCGGTCTCAGCCGCGTCCGCCGTTGCCGTTGCCGTTGCTCTGGCCCTGGAAGAACGTGCCTCCGTCGTTGCCGCCGGTCGAGTTCCCGCCGTTCGTCGTGCCGTTGGTGAGCAGACCGGTGAGGAAGCCGTCGTCGTTGCCCCCGGTGTCGCCGTTGTTGTCACCGTTGTCATCGTCGTCGTTCTCGTCGCCGCGGTCCTTGTCGGGCGGGTTCGGGATGTTGACGAGGTTGAAGGGCGGGGCTTCCTTGCCCTCGAGCGCGCCGGTCATGGCGTCGCGCCAGATCGGGCCGGGGGTGTCACCGCCGTAGACCTGGGAGTGGTAGACGCCACCGATGGTGATGTTGGTCATCTCGACCTTCTGAGTGGCGCTGCCGACCCAGACGGCGCCGGCGAGGTTCGGGGTGTAGCCGACGAACCAGGCGTTCTTGCGGGAGTCCGTCGTACCCGTCTTACCGGCGTTGGCGCGGCCGGACAGGCCGGCCTGCTTGCCGGTACCGGAGTCGGTCACACCGCTCAGCAGCGTGTTGATGGTGTCCGCGGTCTTCTCGCTCATCGCACGCGAGCAGGTCGACTTCGGCACCTCCAGCGACTTCTTCGTGCCGCCCACGGTCTGGGTGATCGACTCGATCGCGATCGGGGTGCAGTACATGCCCCGGCTGGCGAAGGCCGCGTACGCGGTCGCCATCGTCAGGGGGGAGAGGCCGGTGGAGCCGAGGGTCATCGACGAGGGCACCTCGGGGACCTTGTCGCCGTTGCCCTGGACCACGCCCAGCTTGTCGGTCATCTTCACCACGGGGCACATGCCGATGTCGGCGAGCATCTGCACGAAGTAGGTGTTGACCGACAGCTCCATGGCCTTCCTCAGCTGGTACGGGCCCTTCTCGGACTCGCTCTCGTTCTCCAGCTTGTCGTTGCCCTGGTTGGTCCACGGCTTGCTGCTGCACGTCTGGACCGTCTCCGGGTACGGCATCTCGTACGGCGCCGGGTAGCTCTGGTTCGCCGGGCGGCCCTCCTCCAGCGCGGCCGCGGCCACGAACGGCTTGAAGGTCGAGCCGGTCGGGAAGCCGTAGTTCGAGCCACCCATGGAGGCGTTGACGGAGTAGTTGTACTCGGTCTCGTTCTTGCCGTAGCCGTACGGCTTCGACTGACCCATGCCGAGGATCTTGCCGGTGCCGGGCTCGACGAGCGTGGCGGCCGCGGCGACCTTGTCCGACTTGTAGACGTGGTCCTTGAGCGAGTCCTGGACGGACTTCTGGGACTGCGGTTCGAGCGTCGTCCGGATCGTCAGGCCGCCCTGGTTCCAGAGCTTCGCCCGCACTTCCTTGGTCTTGCCGAAGACCGGGTCGCTGAGGAAGACGCGCTCCACGTACTTGCAGAAGAAGCTGGCGCCCTTCACGGCGGTGATGCAGCCGTTCTTCGGCTGCTTGACCTTCAGGCCCAGCGCCGACTTCTGCGCCTTGGCGGCCTCCGCCTCGGTGATGTCGCCCACCTCGGCCATGCGCTTCAGCACGACGTTGCGGCGGTTGGTGGCCGTGACGTCGTCCTTGACCGGGTCGTAGACGGTCGGGGACTGGACGATGCCGGCCAGCAGCGCCGCCTGGGGGAGGGTGAGGTCCTTGGCGTGCGTGGAGAAGTAGCGCTGTGAGGCCGCCTCGACGCCGTAGGCCTGCTCGCCGAAGAACGTGATGTTCAGGTAGTTCTCGAGGATCTTCTTCTTGCCGAGCTCCTCCTCGACCTGGATCGCGTACTTCAGCTCCTTGATCTTGCGGCCGATGGTCTGCTGGGTGGCCTGCGCGACCTTCGTCGGGTCGTCGCCCGCCTCCTCCACGAAGACGTTCTTCACGTACTGCTGGGTGAGCGTGGAGGCACCCTGGGAGACCCCGCTGCTCTGCACGTTCTTGTTGAGCGCGCGCAGCATGCCCTTCAGGTCGACCGCGCCGTGCTCGTAGAAGCGCGAGTCCTCGATCGCGACGATCGCCTTCTGCATGTACGGCGAGATGTTCTTGAGGTCGACCACCGTGCGGTCCCGCGAGTAGACCGTGGCGATCTGGCCGCCTTCGGCGTCGAGGATCGTGGTGCGCTGGCTCAGCGGGGGCGTCTTGAGGTTGGCCGGGAGTTCGTCGAACGACTCCACCGACCCCTTGGCGGCGAGGCCCAGCGCGCCGAACGCGGGCAGGGCGATACCGGCCAGCACCGCTCCTGCGAGCACACTGACACCGAGGAACTTGGCGGCCTGCTGCGTTGGCGACAGACCACCGCCCGAGCGCTTCTTTGGCATGAGGGCAGCCTACGTTCT
The DNA here is from genome assembly GCF_035983595.1 of Streptomyces sp. NBC_01334. NCBI lineage: Bacteria > Bacillati > Actinomycetota > Actinomycetes > Kitasatosporales > Streptomycetaceae > Streptomyces > Streptomyces sp. NBC_01334. The sequence goes on from NZ_CP130718.1 coordinate 5,408,579, forward strand.
CATTCGCCGGACACGCGTCAATGCCTTGGCCTAAGCTGCTCTCAACTGTCACAGCAGCAGGGCTACGTATCAATACGTCCGGCGATCCCGAATCGTTCCGGAGGTTCCCCGACTTTTTTGGTGGGGACGTGTCCGAATCCGCCTTGTGTGTCACCCGGCGTCCGTTGTGACTCAACTGAACTGTCCCGGTTGCCGGGAAAGTCGCATATGTCGCGGGCTCACTCCCCCGGGTGATCTGCCGCTTACGCATAGTCCGTTCGGGCCATTCAAGATTGGGCCCGAAGGGGGTGTTGCGCTGTGCCCACCTTCCGTAACGTCCTCAACTGGCGGCGGTGAATATGCCGCTGCCGCCGTGGGGGAGCCTCGATTCGGGAGAGGACGGCGCCGGTATGGGCTGGGTAACCGACTGGAGTGCGCAGGCTGCCTGCCGCACTACCGATCCGGATGAACTGTTCGTTCAGGGAGCAGCGCAGAACAGGGCCAAGGCGGTGTGCACCGGATGTCCGGTACGCACCGAATGCCTGGCCGACGCGCTCGACAACCGCGTCGAGTTCGGTGTGTGGGGAGGCATGACCGAGCGCGAGCGCCGCGCATTGCTGCGCAGGCGTCCGACTGTGACCTCCTGGCGCCGCCTGCTGGAGACGGCGCGTTCGGAGTACGAGCGTGGGGCCGGCATCCTGCCGCTCGACGACGACGAGATCTACGAGAACTACGCGGCGGTGGGCTGAGGAGAACCCTCGGCTCAGGCGTCGGCAGTCTCGGGCAGCTCCGGCCGGTTGGCCGCGAGCCGGTTCCCGATGTCCCGCAGGCCCGTGAGGTCGTGCACATCGCCGGGCAGCGCGGCCACTTCGGACACCGCCACCTCGGGGTGCAACGCGGTGAAGCGGTCACGCGTGCGCTGCTCGCGGGAGAGCAGGTGCATGCGCTCCGCGTGCAGCCTCAGCAGGCCTGCGGTGAGGTCGTCCACGGTCCGGTCCGCGTCCGCGCCGGTGTTCGCGTCGGCGCTCGCTGTCCGGTCCGTGTCGGTGGCCGTGTGCCGGTTCGCGCCGGTGGGGGCGTCGCGCTCCGGATCGGTTGCGGGAGATTCTGAACTGCCGTACGTGTCGGGAGAGTTACGAAGACCAGCTTTCCCGCCGTCCTGATCCACAATGCGGGGCTCTTCAAGATTTTCCGCCGCGCGGACATGGACCAGGTCGAGGTTCTCCGCAGCGGCGAGCGCCCGCTCGGCGGACAACTGAGCGGCACCGCTGCCGTGCACGCGGTTCAGCACCAGGCCGGCCAGCGGCATGTCCTCGGCGGCCAGCCGCTCCACGAAGTACGCGGCCTCCCGCAGCGCGTCCCGCTCGGGAGCCGCCACCACCAGGAACGCCGTGCCGGGCGCCTGGAGCAGCTTGTACGTGGCGTCCGCGCGCGTGCGGAAGCCGCCGAACATCGAATCCATCGCCGCGACGAACGTCTGCACGTCCTTCAGCAGCTGCCCGCCGAGCAGCTTGCCGAGCGCGCCGGTCATCATCGACATCCCGACGTTCAGGAACTTCATTCCCGCGCGGCCGCCGACCTTGGCGGGCGCGAGCAGGACACGGATCAGCTTGCCGTCCAGGAACGACCCGAGCCGCTTCGGCGCGTCCAGGAAGTCCAGCGCCGAGCGGGACGGCGGTGTGTCGACGACGATCAGGTCCCACTCGTCCCGTGCGCGCAGCTGCCCCAGCTTCTCCATCGCCATGTACTCCTGCGTGCCCGCGAAGCCCGCCGAGAGCGACTGGTAGAACGGGTTGCCCAGGATCGAGGCCGCCCGGTCGCCGTCCGCGTGCGCCTCGACGATCTCGTCGAAGGTGCGCTTCATGTCGAGCATCATGGCGTGCAGTTCGCCGTCTCCCTCGACGCCCTTGACGCGGCGCGGGGTGTTGTCCAGCGAGTCGATGCCCATGGACTGGGCGAGCCGGCGGGCCGGGTCGATGGTCAGGACCACCACCTTGCGGCCCCGCTCGGCCGCCCTGAGCCCCAGCGCCGCCGCCGTGGTCGTCTTGCCGACGCCGCCGGAGCCGCAGCAGACCACGATGCGGGTCGCCGGGTCGTCGAGCAGCGGATCGAGGTCCAGTACGGGCGCGGGGGAGAGTCGGCGCCGGGTGTTTCCCTGGTCGTGAGCCTGGTCCGGACTCATGCGATCCCCTGTTTCCGCAGTTCGTTGGCGAGCTGGTACAGGCCCGCGAGGTCCAAGCCCTCGGCGAGCAAGGGCAGTTCGTGCAGCGGCAGGTCGAGTTCGCCGAGGACCGCGCGCTGCTCGTGCTCCAGCGCGTACCGCTCGGCGTACTCCTCGGCCTGTTGAAGGAGCGGATCCACCAGCCGCTCGGCGTGCCCCCCGCGCCGCGCCCCGCCGAGCCCGGCTGCGGACAACGACCGGGCGACGGAAGAACGAGTCACGGTCCGTACGAGTTCCAGACCGTCCTCGTCCAGCACCTCGGGCCGCACCATGTTGACGATCACCCGCCCCACCGGCAGCTTCGCCGCCCGCAGCTCGGCGATACCGTCGGCGGTCTCCTGGACGGGCATCTCCTCGAGCAGCGTCACCAGGTGCACGGCCGTCTCCGACGACTTCAGCACCCGCATCACGGCCTGTGCCTGATTGTGTATCGGGCCGATCCGGGCCAGCCCGGCGACCTCGTCGTTGACGTTCAGGAAGCGGGTGATGCGTCCCGTGGGCGGGGCGTCCATGACGACGTAGTCGTACACGAACCGCCCGTTCTTGTCCTTGCGCCGTACCGCCTCGCATGCCTTGCCCGTGAGGAGCACGTCCCTCAGGCCGGGCGCGATGGTGGTGGCGAAGTCGATGGCGCCGAGCTTCTTCAGGGCCCGTCCGGCGCCTCCCAGTTTGTAGAACATCTGGAGGTAGTCCAGAAGGGCCAGTTCGGGATCGATGGCCAGTGCGTACACCTCACCGCCTCCCGAGGCGACCGCGATCTTGCGTTCCTCATAGGGCAATGCCTGTGTCTCGAAGAGCTGTGCGATGCCCTGCCGGCCCTCCACCTCGACGAGAAGCGTCCGCTTCCCTGCCGTGGCGAGGGCCAGCGCGAGGGCCGCGGCGACCGTCGTCTTGCCGGTCCCGCCCTTACCGCTGACGACCTGGAGCCTGCTCACGTCTTCGAGCGTAACCATTCGGCGCCCGAGGCAATCGGGCTGCTGTGGACAAGGGGGGGCGATATCGGCCACATGGCCTGTGGAACGGGCCCTCGGGCGACAGCGGATACAGTCGGCCCCATGACCAAGTGGGAATACGCAACCGTGCCGCTGCTCGTCCACGCAACGAAGCAGATTCTGGACACCTGGGGCGAGGACGGCTGGGAGCTCGTCCAGGTCGTGCCCGGGCCGAACAACCCGGAGCAGCTCGTCGCCTACCTGAAGCGGGCGAAGGCGTGAGCGCGGTCGAGACGAGGCTCGCCGAGCTGGGGCTGACCCTGCCGGCGGTCGTGCCGCCCCTCGCGGCCTACCAGCCGGCCGTGCAGTCCGGCCCGTACGTGTACACGGCCGGCCAGCTGCCCATGGTGGACGGCAAACTGCCGATCACCGGCAAGGTCGGCGCCGAGGTCACCCCCGAGGAGGCCAAGGAACTGGCCCGCACCTGCGCGCTGAACGCCCTGGCCGCCGTCAAGTCGGTCGCGGGCGACCTGGACCGCATCGCGCGCGTGGTGAAGGTCGTCGGCTTCGTGGCGTCGGCCTCGGACTTCACCGGCCAGCCCGCCGTCCTCAACGGCGCGAGCGAGCTGCTGGGCGAGGTTCTCGGCGACAAGGGCGTGCACGCGCGCAGCGCGGTGGGCGTCGCGGTGCTGCCGCTGGACGCGCCCGTGGAGGTCGAGATCCAGGTGGAACTCGTCCCGTAGTCGCTTTCCGTCCCGTAGGCGCCTTCGCCCTGTGGGCGCCTTGCGGACGCCTCTCCCGGGTGCCGAGCCGGCATCCCGGAGACGTCCCCGCCGCCGCCCCGTGGAGGCGCTCTGACCTCGGGGGCCTCTCGAACATTCGCGCACCACGGGATAGCCTCGCGCCCATGGCGAATGGGCAGTGGTTCCCCCAGGACTGGCCGGAACGCATCCGCGCGCTCGCGGACGGCACCCTCACCCCGGTCGTCCCGAAGCGCGCGGCCACCGTCATGCTCCTGAAGGACACCGACGGCGGCCCCGTCGTCCACATGCTGCGCAGACGCGCCTCCATGGCCTTCGCCGGAGGCGCGTACGCCTATCCCGGTGGCGGCGTCGACCCGCGCGACGACGACCTCCACGTCCGCTGGGCGGGCCCCACGCGCGCGTGGTGGGCAGAACGGCTCGGTGTCGACGAGACGGCGGCCCAGGCGATCGTCTGCGCGGCCGTACGCGAGACCTACGAGGAGGCGGGCGTCCTGCTCGCCGGGCTCACGCCCGATTCCGTCGTCGGTGACACCACGGGCGCCGACTGGGAGGCGGACCGGGTCGCCGTGGCCGCCCGTGAACTGTCCTTCGCCGAGTTCCTCGACCGCCGCGGCCTGGTCCTGCGCTCCGACCTGCTCGGCGCCTGGACGCGTTGGATCACCCCGGAGTTCGAGTCCCGTCGCTACGACACCTGGTTCTTCGTGGCCGCGCTCCCCGAGGGCCAGCGCACCCGCAACGCCTCCACGGAGGCCGACCGCACGGTGTGGATCCGCCCGGCGGACGCGGCGGCCTCGTACGACAGGGGCGAGCTGCTGATGATGCCGCCCACCATCGCGACCCTGCGCCGGCTCGTCCCGTACGCCACGGCCGCCGAGGCGCTCGCCGCGGCCCCCGGCCGTGACCTGACGCCCGTCCTGGCGGAGGCCCGCCTGGAGGAGGGCGAGGTCGTGCTGTCGTGGCCCGGGCACGACGAGTTCACCAAGCACATCCCGATCGGGGCGACCGGCGGGAGCGGCGCGGCCGACGCGACCGGCGGGATCGACGCGACGCGCGGGGGCACCGCATGACGGACATCCGTGGGCGTACGGGCGCGAGCGGCCATCGAAGCCGGCCGCCCGGCGGAGGACGGGTCCTTCGCGGGCCCCTCGTGGCGCCTGGAGCGCCTCGATGTGCCGTGCCGGCCGTCCGCCGCCGAGGTGACGTTCCGCCCAGCCCCATGGAAGGCCCCTTCGCATGACCGACGCAGCCGCTCTCCCCGGCCAGCCGCGAGGCGGAGTCCTCTCCGGCCCGGCCACCCCGCGCGCGGTCAACGTCCTCGCGCCGAACGCGTCCGCGATGACCCTGGACGGCACGAACACCTGGATCGTCTCCGAGCCCGACTCCGACCTGGCGGTCGTGATCGATCCGGGCCCGCTGGACGACGGCCACCTGCGCGCGGTCGTCGACACCGCCGAGCGGGCCGGGAAGCGCGTCGCCCTGACCCTGCTGACGCACGGCCACCCCGACCACGCCGAGGGCGCCGCCCGCTTCGCCGGGCTGACCGGCACGAAGGTGCGGGCCCTGGACCCGGCGCTGCGGCTGGGCGAGGAGGGTCTGGCCGCCGGGAACGTGATCACGGTGGGCGGTCTGGAGCTGCGGGTGGTCCCGACGCCCGGCCACACCGCCGACTCCCTCTGCTTCCACCTCCCGGCCGACCGGGCCGTGCTGACCGGCGACACGGTCCTCGGCCGTGGCACGACCGTCGTCGCGCATCCCGACGGCCGCCTGGGCGACTACCTGGACTCCCTGCGGCGGCTCAGGTCCCTCACCGTCGACGACGGCGTCCACACCGTCCTGCCGGGCCACGGGCCGGTCCTGGAGGACGCACAGGGCGTCGTGGAGTTCTACCTCGCCCACCGGGCCCACCGCCTCGCCCAGGTCGAGACGGCCGTCGAGAACGGCTACCGCGCCCCCGCCGACGTCGTCGCCCATGTGTACGCCGACGTCGACCGTTCCCTGTGGCCGGCCGCGGAGCTGTCCGTGCGGGCGCAGCTGGAGTACCTGAGGGAGCACGGGCTCATCCAGGGCCCGGCCTAGGGCGCGTCTGACCATTCCCGCCGGGCGCGCGACGCCCGGCACGGCACCTCGCCGCGTTGTCGGATCACCCGAGTGCATCCGGTACGCGGGCGATCCTCCGCCTTGCGATGCACCGCACCGGACGCCGCACGCCGATCCGACGCGCCTGGTCGGACACGCCCTAGGGCTCCTCCGGCCTGTCGGCCTTCACGCCGTGCACGCGCGCGTACTCCTCGGCGAGCCAGGGGCCGAGGTCGTCGACGTACGACGAGACGACGGCGCGGTCGCCGCTCGGTTCGTACCCGAGGGCGGCCGCCGCCCACAGCTGCTCCGCCCGCTGCGGGTAGTAGGCGCCGAAGGCCTCGGCCATCTCGTGCAGGTCGCTCGTCCAGCCGTTCCAGCGGGGCATGACGAGCGTGAACGCGGTGCGCACGAGGCGGCGGGACATGAACCGGACGAGAGGCCGCAGGACCTCCTCGGAGTCGCCCGCCGAGGCGATGCGAGCGCGCCAGCGCGGCAGGAGCAGGGCGAGGTCGCCGTTGGTCTCGCGCGCGAGCAGGGAGTCCGGGCGGTAGCGGGGGAGGTGCTCGGCGAGGTCCTCCCCGAGCAGCGGCGTGCACAGGCACGCCAGGAACCACCCCAGGTCGTGCCTCTCCAGGTCGCTCAGCACGCGCGCGTGGCCGACCAGCAGCGTGCCGCCGCCGTCGATCTGCGGGAACTCCTTGTCGAGGGCCTCGTCGAGCGCACGGCCGTCGGCCCGGTCCGCTTCGGTCGGCTCCTCACGCAGGACCACCAGAAGGTCCAGATCGCTGCGGCCCTCGCGCGCGGTACCGCGCGGAATCGACCCGTAGAGGTACGCGCTGTGCAGCCGGGCTCCGAAGACGCCCGGGATCCGGTCCCGAGCCGCCACGACGACCGGCCGGAACGCGGACGGCACACGCGCGAGGGAGCCTTCACGGGCGATGTGGCCCCGGGAGTCGAGACCCCGGTGAGGAACCGTTTCGGTCATAGGGTCACTGTGCACCGAGGGGCGTGGGGCGCCGCCGCATTTTCAGCGCCGGTCAGGGCTGTCCAGCCCGTCCGGCGCCTGAGGACGAGACCCCCTCAGGGCCGAAGGGAGGTCTGGGGGCGCAGCCCCCGGGACGGCCCCCTTGCGCACCGTACGGCCGGAACCGGGCGTCAGCGCGACCGCTTGGCCAGTCGCTCCACGTCCAGCAGGATGACCGCCCGCGCCTCCAGGCGCAGCCACCCGCGCTGGGCGAAGTCCGCCAGCGCCTTGTTCACGGTCTCGCGCGACGCGCCGACAAGCTGGGCCAGCTCCTCCTGCGTCAGGTCGTGGACGACGTGGATGCCCTCTTCGGACTGCACGCCGAAGCGGCGCGAGAGGTCCAGCAGGGCGCGGGCCACGCGGCCGGGGACGTCCGAGAAGACCAGGTCGGACATGGCGTCGTTGGTCTTGCGCAGGCGCCGGGCGACGGCACGCAGCAGTGCGGTGGCCACCTCGGGCCGGGCGTTCAGCCAGGGCTGGAGGTCGCCGTGGCCGAGACCGAGGAGCTTGACCTCGGTGAGGGCGGTGGCCGTCGCCGTGCGCGGACCCGGGTCGAAGAGCGACAGCTCTCCGATGAGCTCGCTGGGACCCACCACGGCCAGCATGTTCTCCCGGCCGTCCGGGGACGTGCGGTGGAGCTTGACCTTGCCCTCGGTGACGACGTAGAGCCGGTCGCCCGGGTCGCCCTCGTGGAAGAGGGAGTCACCACGGGCCAGGGTCACCTCGCTCATGGAGGCGCGCAGTTCCGCGGCCTGCTCGTCGTCGAGTGCCGCGAAGAGCGGGTTGCGCCGCAGAACGTCGTCCACGAGTTCTCTCCTTGTCGACCTGCTCAGGGGATCTTGCTCCCCCGCTTACCAGGGGACCGTGTTCCCCATTTTGCTGGACGGTCCAAACAGTGTGATCTGTCACAAGGATGCCGCACACGTGTCCCGAGGTAAGCGGCAGGGGTCCAATTGGGGGCCGATCTTCAGGGTCCGGGGCGGATGTCGGTGCCGGGCTTTAGGCTGGCCGAGTGTCCAAATCGCCGGTGAGAGCACAGGCCAAGGGGGCTGGGCGGGTGGTTGTACGTCGCGTTTCCGCTGTGGGCGAACAGGGCCCCGGCGGTGGTAGGAAAACGGCAAAGGTGACAAACGAAATGCCTGCGAAGAAAGCGGCCGACAGCGGGAACACGGCCGACGGCGGGAAAGCGGCCGGCAGCGGGAAAGCGGCAGTGGCGAAGGTCGCGGCCGGGCGCGGCGCGAGAAAGGCCCCCGCGGACAAGGGCGCAGTGAGCAAAGGTGCCGCGAGCAAGGGTGCCGTTGTCAGGAAGCCCGAGTCCCACACCGCTCTCGTCCGCCGTGCCCGCCGCGTCAACCGCGAGCTCGCCGAGATCTACCCCTACGCCCACCCCGAACTGGACTTCGAGAACTCCTTCCAGCTGGTGGTCGCCACGGTCCTGTCCGCCCAGACCACCGACCTCCGGGTGAACCAGACGACCCCCGCCCTCTTCGCCAAGTACCCCACTCCCGAGGATCTGGCCGCCGCCGACCCGGAGGAGGTCGAGGAGATCCTTCGTCCCACCGGGTTCTTCCGGGCCAAGACCAAGTCGGTGATGGGTCTCTCCAAGGCCCTGGTGGAGGAGTTCGGAGGGGAGGTCCCCGGTCGGCTCGAGGACCTGGTCAAGCTGCCCGGCGTCGGTCGCAAGACCGCCTTCGTGGTGTTGGGGAACGCGTTCGGCCGGCCCGGGATCACCGTGGACACGCACTTCCAGCGGCTCGTACGGCGCTGGAAGTGGACCGAGGCGACCGAGCCCGACAAGATCGAGGCGGCGGTCGGCGCGCTCTTCCCCAAGAGCGACTGGACGATGCTCTCGCACCATGTGATCTTCCACGGCCGCCGTATCTGCCACGCCCGCAAGCCCGCCTGCGGCGCCTGCCCCATCGCTCCTCTCTGCCCGGCCTACGGCGAGGGCGAGACGGACCCGGAGAAGGCGAAGAAGCTCCTGAAGTACGAAAAGGGCGGCTTCCCCGGCCAGCGCCTGAACCCGCCCCAGTCCTACCTGGACGCGGGCGGCAGGCCGGCCCCGCCGCTGGGGGCCGGATGACGGAAGAGCGGACGGCGGCCCGCACCGGCCGGGCCGCACGGACCGAACGGGCGGCCCGTCCCGAGGAGCCCGCACAGACCGAGCAGGCTGCACCGACCGACGAGGGACGGACCGGCGAGGGCCGGACGGTCGGCGCGGGGCGCCCCGGCCTACGCATGCCCGCGACCCGTGCGCTTTGTACTACCCGCAGCGCACACACGATCCGCAGGGCACGCACGACCCGCGCGACGCAAAAGTCCCGCAGGGCACACGGGACACACGGGACACGCAAGGCGCACGCGATCGGGGGACGACCCGCGGAACGATCTGTCGGTTCCCGGGCGTTGGACAAGGCAGAACGGGGGGTGGTGTGGCGATGACACGCGCGAGCAACACGCAGGGCGGTGCGGTGACGCTCAGCAAAGAGGGCCTGCCCGCCTGGCTGGACCCGGTGGTGCACGCCGTGGAGACGGTCCAGCCGCTCCAGCTCAGCCGCTTCCTGCCCCCGGAGAACGGCGCTGGGCGCCAGTCGGCCGTCCTGATCCTGTTCGGCGAGGGCGAGCGCGGTCCCGAGTTGCTGCTCATGGAGCGCGCCAGCTCCCTGCGCTCGCACGCGGGCCAGCCGTCCTTCCCGGGCGGCGCCCTCGACCCGGAGGACGGCGACCCGCACGGTGACGGGCCGCTGCGGGCCGCCCTGCGCGAGGCCGAGGAGGAGACCGGGCTCGATCCGGCCGGCGTCCAGCTCTTCGGCGTGCTGCCCAAGCTCTACATCCCGGTCAGCGGCTTCGTCGTCACCCCGGTCCTGGGCTGGTGGCGCGAGCCGAGCCCGGTCGGCGTCGTCGATCCGGCGGAGACGGCCCGCGTCTTCACCGTTCCCGTGGCGGATCTCACGGACGCGGAGAACCGCGCCATGACCGTGCACCCCAGTGGCCACCGCGGCCCGGCATTTCTGGTCGAATCCGCCCTTGTGTGGGGTTTCACGGCCGGTGTGATCGACCGCCTGCTGCACTTCGCGGGCTGGGAGCAACCCTGGGACCGCGAGAAGCAGGTCCCGCTCGACTGGCGGTCATGACAGGGTGTCCACCGTGCTGTGTCTGCCCGGGGGAAGCTCTGCCCCATCGCCGCTTCGCGGCGGGTCGGACCCCCGGCCGACCTGTGGTGACCGCGAATTCATGAGGCGAGGCGCGAAGCGGTGAACGTGCTGGACATCCTGTTGTTGGTTGCGGCCGTCTGGTTCGCGGTCGTCGGCTACCGCCAGGGCTTCGTCGTCGGCATCCTGTCGGTGATCGGTTTCCTGGGGGGCGGCCTCGTCGCCGTCTACCTGCTGCCCGTGATCTGGGACGCGCTGACCGACAACTCAGAGGTGAGCACCACGGCCGCCGTCGTCGCGGTCATCGTCGTGATCGTCTGCGCCTCGATCGGCCAGGCCCTCACCACCCACCTCGGCAACAAGCTGCGCCGGTACATCACCTGGTCCCCGGCCCGCGCGCTGGACGCGACCGGCGGCGCGCTGGTCAACGTCGTGGCGATGCTGCTGGTGGCGTGGCTGATCGGGTCCGCTCTCGCCGGCACCACCCTGCCCACGCTGGGCAAGGAGGTCCGTAGCTCCAAGGTGCTGCACGGGGTGTCCGACGCGCTGCCCGACCAGGCCGACACCTGGTTCGCCGACTTCTCCTCCGTCCTCGCGCAGAACGGCTTCCCGCAGGTCTTCAGCCCGTTCTCCAACGAGCCGATCACCGACGTCCAGCCGCCCGACCCGGCCCTGGCGAACAGCGCGGTGGCCAAGCGCGCGCAGCGCTCCATCGTCAAGGTCATGGGCACCGCGGAGAGCTGCGGCAAGGTTCTGGAGGGCACCGGCTTCGTCTTCGGCGAGCGCCGCGTCATGACCAACGCGCACGTCGTGGGCGGCGTCGACGAACCCACCGTCCAGATAGGCGGCGAGGGCCGCAAGTACGACGCCACGGTCGTCCTGTACGACTGGAAGCGCGACATCGCCGTCCTGGACGTACCGGATCTGGACGCGCCCGTGCTGCAGTTCACCACCAAGGACGCGGTGAGCAGCGACGACGCGATCATCGCCGGGTTCCCGGAGAACGGGTCGTACGACGTCCGTGCCGCGCGTGTGCGTGGTCGCATCACGGCCAACGGGCCGGACATCTACCACCGCACCACCGTGCGCCGTGACGTGTACTCGCTGTTCACGACGGTCCGTCAGGGCAACTCCGGAGGCCCGCTGCTCACCCCCGACGGCAAGGTGTACGGCGTGGTCTTCGCGAAGTCCCTCGACGACGCCGACACCGGCTACGCCCTCACCGCGGACGAGATCCAACAGGACATCACCGAGGGGCGGACCGCGGGCCAACAGGTGGACAGCGACAGCTGCGCCCTCTGAGGAGCCGTAGGGAGTACCCCGCTGCGGGGGGCGCACAGGGGGCCCGCACAGGGCCTCCTCGGCGATCCTCTGCCGGGTCAGCCTCGAGGGTGACGCAGGCGGACCGAGACCCAGCGGGCCCGGCGGCGCAGGATGCGCGGAATGCCCACCCGGAGGTCTGAGCCCGGCAGTTGCGGGTCGGCACCTCGTTGATGGGGGCTCAGGCCGTTGGCCGAGCGGCGGTTGCGTGGTGCGTCACTGTAGTCGTGCGTCCAGCCCATACACCGACGTCTGCCCCTGCCCCAAGGTCGATAACCGTTCTCAGAGCGGCCAATTGGCCTATGCGCCGGGCATTTGGCTGTTCGTCGTACAGACGTTCAGGACCGAGTGCCGGGCGCGACGGCGCGGTCACCGATCGGGCTCGGGATCCTTCAGCCAATTGACCAGTTCGGTGGAGAAAGCGACCGGATCCTCTTCGTGCGGGAAGTGGCCGAGCCCGTCGAACAGCCGCCAGCGGTACGGCGCTTCGACGTACTCCCCGGAGCCGGCCGCGCTCCGGGTGCGCATCACCGGATCGAGGGACCCGTGCAGATGCAGCGTGGGCACGCGCACGGGCCGCTTCATGCGCCGGTAGAACTGGACGCCGTCCGGCCGGGCCATCGAGCGCACCAGCCACCGGTACGGCTCGACGGCGCAGTGCGCGGTGGAGGGGATGCACATGGCGCGCTGGTACGTCTCCACCGCCTCGTCCTCCGGCAGCCTCGGCCCGGACCAGTCGCGGATCAGCCGGCCCACCAGCTCGCCGTCGTCGGCGGTGAGCTGCCGCTCGGGGATCCACGGCCGCTGGAACCCCCAGATGTGAGAGCTCGCGGTCGTCTGCCGGACGTCGGCGAGCATCGCCGAGCGCCAGCGCCGCGGATGCGGCATCGAGGAGACGGCGAGCCTCCGGACGAGCTTGGGGCGCATCACGGCCGCCGTCCAGGCCAGGTAGCCGCCCAGGTCGTGGCCGACCAGCGCGGCGTCCGGCTCGCCCAGGGAGCGGATCACACCGGTGATGTCGAGGGCCAGGTTGGCCGGGTCGTAGCCGCGCGGCGTACGGTCGCTGCCGCCCACGCCCCGCAGGTCCATCGCGACGGCCCGGAAGCCCGCGTCGGCCAGCGCGACCAGCTGGTGCCGCCACGTCCACCAGAACTGCGGGAAACCGTGGACGAGCATGACCAGCGGACCGTCGCCGACCTCGGCGATGTGGAAGCGGGCACCGTTTGCGGCGACCTCGCGATGGGTGACCTGCACGCCGCAGACGGCGTCCGGCCGTACGAGCGAAGCGGGCTGGGCCGGAGGGGTGGCGGGGTCCGTCATGACGACGAGCGTGCCACAGCCTCGATGGCCTCCGGGACCCGGTCCTGCGGGAGCTCGGGCCGCGGGTGCGGCTTGGCGTTCTGGAGGACGCCCGCCGACGCCTTCATCGACGCGGCGACCTTCTGCGGGCCCTTGCTCTTCTGCGCCTTCTTCGCGAAGACCACGCCGATCAGGACGAGGACGAGCGCGACGAGCACGTTCGCCGCGAAGGAGAGCAGGAAGCAGATCGCGAGGTTCCAGTCGCTCCAGGTCCGAATGCCGTACGCCAGGGCGAAGTTGAGCATCGGAAGGGAGAACAGCAGGACCGCGCCGGCCACCGAGAACGCCCCACCGCTCGTCGCTCCCCGTTTGACGTCCTGCTTCAGCTGCGCCTTCGCCAGCGCGATCTCGTCGTGCACCAGCGCAGACAATTCGGTCGTCGCCGAGGCGAACAGCTGGCCGATGCTGCGTTCGGCGCCGACCGGGCTGCCGTCGGGTGCGCTCATCGCGTTCTCCCTCTTCTGCTGCTGTGCTGCTTCTGGCTTCTTTTGTACCGTCCCGTCAGATCATGCCGGACGGTTGCCCTCCCCGCCTGCCCCGCCCGTCACTTAGGCAGGCCCGTGGCGCGCGTCGGCCCCTCTCCGGGCTCCTCCTGAGCCTCCCCGAGAGCCTCCTCGCGGCCGCTCTCGCGGGCGATCTCCTCGGCTAGACGGCGGTGCTCGGCGGCCTTGCGGTCGTAGATCTCCGCCATGCGCAGGTGGTAGGCCGGGTCGTCCTCCTCGTACACGTCCGGGATGCCGTCGAGGTCGTCGTCGCGCTCCTCGGCCTCCCACATCCGGCGGTATTCGGCGTTGCGCAGCTTGAGCAGGACCGTCGCGAGAGTGGCCGCGATCAGTGAGCCCAGCAGGACGGCGGCCTTGACCTCGTCGGTCAGGGCCGGGTCGCCCTCGAAGGCGAGCTCCCCGATCAGCAGCGACACGGTGAAGCCGATGCCGGCGAGGGACGCGACGGCGAAGACGTCCGCCCAGGCGAGGTCCTCGCTCAGCGAGGCGCGGGTGAAGCGGGCGGTCAGCCAGGTCCCGCCGAAGATGCCGATCGTCTTGCCGACGACGAGACCGAGGACGACGCCGAGCGTCTCCGGCTTGCCGAAGACGTCCCCGATCGCGTTGCCCGAGATCGCCACACCGGCGCTGAACAGGGCGAACAGCGGCACCGCGAGCCCTGCGGAGAGGGGTCGGACGAGGTGCTCGATCCGCTCGCCGGGGGAGTGCTCCTCGCCCTCGCGCGTCGTGCAGCGCAGCATCAGGCCCATCGCGACGCCTGCGATCGTGGCGTGCACGCCGCTGTTGTACATCAGCGCCCAGATGACGAGTGCGAGGGGGACATAGACGTACCAGCCGGTCACGCCCTTGCGCAGCAGCAGCCAGAACACGAGGAGGCCGACGGCCGCGCCGCCCAGCGCCACGAAGTCGATGCTGCTCGTGAAGAACACCGCGATGATCAGGATCGCGAACAGGTCGTCGACGACCGCGAGAGTGAGCAGGAAGGCGCGCAGCGCGCTCGGCAGGGACGTGCCGATGACGGCGAGCACGGCGAGCGCGAACGCGATGTCGGTGGCCGTGGGCACCGCCCAACCTGCCAACGAGCCACCGTCGCTGAGGCTGGTGAGGGTGTAGACGAGCGCGGGTACGGCCATCCCGCACAGCGCGGCCGCCACGGGGAGCGCGGCGGCCCTGGGGTCCTTGAGGTCACCGGCGACGAGTTCTCGCTTGAGCTCGATACCGGCGACGAAGAAGAAGATCGCGAGCAGGCCGTCGGCCGCCCAGTGCTCGACGGAGAGGTTCAGTCCGAGGGCCGCGGGTCCGAAGTGGAAGTGGCTGACGCTTTCGTAGCTGTCGTGCAGCCCGGGTGCGTTCGCCCAGATCAGCGCCGCGACGGCGGCGGCGAGCAGCAGCACACCGCCGACTGTCTCGGCACGCAGCGCCTCCGCGACGAAGTTCCGCTCGGGCAGGGACAGCCGTCCGAAGACCTTGCGGGGAGCGGTGTTGCGGGGCGCGGACACGGTGGGGGCCTCCGGTCGGTGGGCAGCAGTGAGCACATGCCGACCAGACTTCCCGGCGCACCTTTTTCTTCAGCCTACCCAAAGTGCGTCGGGAGGGATCCGGTGATCCCCACGGTAGGGGTGAAAAGGGCACTCGGCGCGGTGTCGCCGGGTGCCCTTCCCTGACCTGCTCAGTCCTCGCTGGGTGCGGCCGGGAGCTTCGCCTGGATGAGGTCCATGACGGTGGAGTCGGTCAGTGTGGTGACGTCCCCGAGCTGGCGGTTCTCGGCGACGTCGCGCAGCAGTCGGCGCATGATCTTGCCGGAGCGGGTCTTCGGCAGTTCCGCGACCGGCATGATCCGCTGGGGCTTGGCGATGGGGCCGAGGGTGGTGCCGACGTGGTTGCGCAGGTCGGCGACGAGGTTCTTGTCCTCGGCGTCGGCCGTGCCGCGCAGGATGACGAAGGCGACGATGGCCTGTCCGGTGGTCTCGTCGGCGGCGCCGACGACAGCCGCCTCGGCGACGGCCGGGTGGGAGACGAGCGCGGACTCGACCTCGGTGGTGGAGATGTTGTGGCCGGAGACGAGCATGACGTCGTCGACACGGCCGAGGAGCCAGATGTCGCCGTCGTCGTCCTTCTTCGCGCCGTCGCCGGCGAAGTACCTGCCTTCGAAGCGTGCCCAGTAGGTGTCGAGGAAGCGCTGGTCGTCGCCCCAGATGGTGCGCAGCATCGACGGCCAGGGCTCGGTGAGGACGAGGTAGCCGCCGCCGCCGTCGGGCACCTCGTTGGCCTCGTCGTCGACGACGGTGGCGGAGATGCCGGGCAGTGGCCGCTGTGCGGAGCCGGGCTTGGTGGCGGTGACGCCGGGCAGCGGCGAGATCATCATCGCGCCGGTCTCGGTCTGCCACCAGGTGTCGACGATCGGTGTCCGGTCGCCGCCGATGTGCTTGCGGTACCAGATCCAGGCCTCGGGGTTGATCGGCTCACCGACCGAGCCGAGCACGCGCAGGGAGGACAGGTCGAACTTGGCGGGGATGTCGTCGCCCCACTTCATGAACGTACGGATCGCGGTCGGCGCCGTGTAGAGGATCGTCACCCCGTACTTCTGCACGATCTCCCAGAAGCGGCCCTGGTGCGGGGTGTCCGGGGTGCCCTCGTACATGACCTGCGTCGCGCCGTTGGCCAGCGGCCCGTAGACGATGTAGGAGTGCCCGGTGACCCAGCCGACGTCGGCGGTGCACCAGTAGACGTCCGTCTCGGGCTTCAGGTCGAAGACCGCGTGGTGGGTGTAGGCGGTCTGCGTGAGGTAGCCGCCGGAGGTGTGCAGGATGCCCTTCGGCTTACCCGTGGTGCCCGACGTGTAGAGGATGAACAGCGGGTGCTCCGCGCCGAACGCCTCCGGGGTGTGCTCCGCCGGCTGACGCTCGACGATCTCGTGCCACCACACGTCACGCTCGTCGTTCCAAGCGACGTCCTGGCCCGTGCGCCGCACGACGAGGACGTGCTCGACGTTGCCCGCGCGGTCGGCGGCGTCGTCGACGGCCGGCTTCAGCGCGGACGGCTTGCCGCGCCGGTATCCGCCGTCGGAGGTGATGACGACCCTGGCGTCCGCGTCCTGGATGCGGGTGGCCAGCGCGTCCGCCGAGAAGCCGCCGAAGACGACCGAGTGCGCGGCGCCGATCCGGGCACAGGCCAGCATCGCGATCGCCGTCTCGGGGATCATCGGCAGGTAGACGGCGACCCGGTCGCCCTTCTGCACCCCCAGCTCCAGCAGGGCGTTGGCGGCCTTCGACACCTCGTCCTTGAGCTCGGCGTAGGTGATGGCGCGGCTGTCGCCGGGCTCGCCCTCGAAGTGGATGGCGACCCGGTCGCCGTTGCCGGCCTCCACATGCCGGTCGACGCAGTTGTAGGCGACGTTGAGTTCGCCGTCCTTGAACCACTTGGCGAACGGCGGGTTCGACCAGTCCAGCGTCTCGGTCGGCTCCTTGGACCAGGTCAGCCGACGCGCCTGCTCGGCCCAGAAGCCCAGCCGGTCAGCCTTGGCCTGCTCGTACGCCTCCGCCGTGACGTTGGCGTCGGCCGCCAGATCGGCGGGCGGCGCGAACCTGCGCTCTTCCTTGAGCAGGTTGGCCAAGGATTCGTTGCTCACGACATCTCCCTCTCGAAGGGTGTCCGTGTCCGTTGTGTCCCAGGCCACAGCTCATCAGACCCAGGGGTCCGGTGACAAGGCCCGACCAAAAATTGGTTTAGACCTGTAGAGGGTCGCTGCTTCTCGACCCTGCTCACGGTGGCCGGGGGCCGCCCCCTGGATCGACCCAGGGGGCATCCGTACCCACGGACACGGAGCGGACGGAGTTCAGCCGGTGTAACGCCTTTCACATCCCGGCCCGCGCCGTGAGACGTCGGGTAGGCGTCGCGCCGGTTCAGGCCGGCACGCCCGCCTCTCCCACATGACCGAACAACTCGCCGTCGCCCGAGGCCGTCTCGGTGAGCAGGTACGTCTGTGCCTCACCCACGTGGAAGTACAGCCCGTGCAGTTCCAACGCCCCGCTCCGCAGGGCCTGGGTCACCGACTCGTGGGCCCGCAGGTGCTCCAACTGCTGCACCACATTGGTCAGGCAGAGCTGCTCGACCGCGTCCACCGGTGCCCGCCCGGCCAGTCGGGCGCGAGGGCGGCCGTCGTCGGCCATCCGCTCCAGGCTCGGCACACCGTGCCGCAGCCACCGCTGCAACGGGGTCCGCGCACCGCCCGGTTCGGTGTCGAACAATGCCTGCATGGCGCCGCACCCGGAGTGCCCGCACACCGTGATGGACCGTACCTTCAGCACGTCCACCGCGTACTCGATCGCGGCCGCCACCGAGTCGTCCCCGCTCTCCTCGCCGGGCGGCGGCACGAGGTTGCCGACGTTGCGCACCACGAACAGGTCGCCCGGACCACTGGAGGTGATCATCGACGTGACCAGCCGGGAGTCGGCGCAGGTGAGGAAGAGCTGGGTGGGCCGCTGTCCCTCCCGGGCCAGCCGCGCCAGCTCACCCCGCACCAGCGGTGCGGTGTTGCGCTGGAACGCGCTGATGCCACGCACCAGTTGATGCCCACTCGGCTCGATGGAAGCCCCTGGCTGCCTTTCCTCGCCCGGCTGACCCGGCTGACCCGGCTGTTCGGGCTGCGACGGCTGCTTCGGCTCTCTTGGCTTCGCTGCCTCGGTGGACTCTGCCTTCTCGCTCCTTCCCCTCCTCCGGGCAGTTTCGGGCGCCCCTGTCGCTGTCACTTCCGCTGGGCGTGCTGCGTCGGTCGACTCTGCAGACTGCGCGGTCAGCGGTGTCGGTGTCGATGCCTGTGGGGTCTGTGGGGTCTGTGTCGTTTCCCGTGGTACTTCGCACTGGTGGTTGCGCCACGGCGTCCAGGGACGGCAGCGGCAGTCCGCGATCGGAACCTCGCCGGCGCGAACAGGATCGAGAGCTGGGGAAGCGGTCGAGCCACCTTCTCCGGTGCCGGGGCTGGTGGCGAGGCCTGTGCCGATGCCGGAGCCGGCACTGCTGCGGGGGCCGACGCTTGCCTCGGTTTCCGCCTCGACGTCGGTACCGGTGTCGGGCGCCCCGCCGGAGCGGCGGCCGGTCAGCTCGACGGAGCCACCTCGGGCGGTGTGTGTCTTCTGCCAGTCCTGCAGTGCCTCGTACGCCGCGTGATCCATGAAGGAGCCGTCCAACTCGACGACGACATGAGTGGCTTGGGGTACGAGATGCAGGATGCGACTCAGCCGCGGCACGGCGAGGAACGTCAACTGGCCTCGTACGTGTACGTGATGGACTCCTTCCCTCTCGTGATGTGTGATCCGGGTGCGGGCCAGGCGGTGCAGGGCGACGGCGACGGCCACGGCGATGCCGAGCGTCACGCCCTCCAGGACGCCGAGGACGACCACGCCGAGGGTGGTGACGGCGTACACCAGCACCTCACGGTGGCGGGTCACCGTGCGAATGTGGTGCAGGGACACCATCTGGATGCCGACGGCCATCACGAGGGCGGCGAGTGAGGCGAGCGGGATGAGATCCAGGATCGGGACCATCAGCAGCGCGGCGACTACTACGAGAACGCCGTGCAGCATCGTCGAGTTCCGGCTCACGGCACCGGCTTGGACATTTGCCGAACTGCGCACGGCCACGCCCGCCACCGGCAGCCCGCCGAGTGCTCCGGAGACGATGTTGGCCGCGCCCTGGCCCAGCAGCTCGCGGTCCAGATCGGAGCGGCCGACACGGGTGGAGCGCGCGCTGAGCAGGTCCGGCCGCGAGGCGATCAGCTTGTCCACGGCGACCGCTCCGAGCAGCGACTGCACGCTGCACACCAAGGTGGTGGTGAGGACGGCGGCCATGAGTCCGAGCACCGGTCCCTCGGGCATCCCCGCCAGCGCGTGACTGCTCCAGGACGGCAGGTCCACCTTGGGCAGGGTGAGACCCGCGAGCGCGGCTGTAGCGGTGGCGCCGGTGACGGCGACGAGTGCGGCCGGCACTCTCTGCACCAGGCGGCCGACCCGGCCGGGGATACGAGGCCAGAGCAGCAGCAGGGTCAGAGTCAGGGCGCTCACGGCCACGGCCGCGGGCTGCAGTCCGGCCAACTGGGCCGGCAGGGCGCGGAGATTGTCGAGGACCGAGCTCTGGGGGGTGCCGCCGAGGACGACGTGCAGTTGGGCGACGGCGATGGTGACGCCGATGCCGGCGAGCATGCCGTGCACGATGGCGGGGCTGACGGCGAGGGCGGTGCGCGCCACGCGCAGACAGCCGAGACCCAGCTGGGCGAGTCCGGCGAGGACGGTGATGGCGCATGTCGTCCGCCAGCCGTAGCGCTGGATGAGGTCGGCGGTGACCACGGTCAGGCCGGCCGCGGGGCCGCTGACCTGGAGCGGCGCACCGCCGACCCACCCGGCGACGATCCCGCCGACGGCGGCGGCGACGAGACCGGCCTGGAGGGGCGCGCCGGTGGCGAGGGCGATGCCGAGGGACAGGGGCAGGGCGATCAGGAAGACCGCGATCGAGGCGGACACGTCGGCGCCCGCGATGCGGAAGCGGCGGTGCGGGGCCGGTGGGGGGCTGTGGGTCGGGTGGATGCGCTCGGCGCGCGTCGAGTGGTCGGTGCGGGTGGGGGCGCAGGCGGACATGGTTCCCGTCTCCTCCGGGGCAGCGCGGTCGCGGAACATGTGGTCCCCCGGTTGGGGCGGGGGCGGTCGCGGCCGTGGGTCACGGCGTGCAGCGGCGGGATGAAAATCAACGCTCGGTAAACAGATCGTAATGCAGAGTAAAGGCCAAGCATGGACTTTTGCGGCAAATGGTGCAGGTAATCATCCACGAGAGTGAAGTGGCCTTTTTATCGGCTTGTCGTACTAATTCCTTCTCGACTCCGTGCGACCTTGACGGCGCTGCCGGCTCGTCCCGGCGCGTCACCAGAGAACGCCCTCGTCGGCGTTGGCCGAGAGAAGGAAGAAGGTGGGCGGAAGATGGCCGCCACCCAGAGGATCGCCGCGGGCGCAGTGGTCGCCGCGGCTGTCGCCGCATCGCTCGCCGGTTGCGCGACGGGAACCGGGGGTTCCCATGGTTCGGAGGAGGGGGTACCGGGCCCGCAGAAGGCCAAGCCGGCACCCGCCGCCCCCAAGAATGTCGTCCGCCTGATCGGTGACGGCTCCACCGCGTACACCGGGGCGCAGCCCCACCTGCCCCGCCCCGAGCGGCTGAAGCCGGGCCAGAAGCCGCCGCAGTTCGTGGTCTTCTCCTGGGACGGCGCAGGCGAGGACAGCCAGAAGCTGTTCTCCCACTTCCGCCAGGTGTCCAAGGCCAACCACGCGACGATGACGTACTTCCTCAGCGGCGTGTACATGCTGCCGGAGGAGAAGGCCGACCTGTACAAGCCGCCGCAGCACTCGCCGGGCCGTTCCGACATCGGCTTCAACGACGAGCAGGGCATCGCCGACACCGTGAAGCAGCTGCGCCTGGCGTGGCTGGAGGGCAACGAGATCGGCACCCACTTCAACGGCCACTTCTGCGGGAAGAACGGTGGCGTCGGAGAGTGGTCGGTGGAGGAGTGGAAGGACGAGATCGACCAGGCCAAGCGTTTCGTGAGGACCTGGAAGACCAACACCGGCATCGAGGACGCGGCTCCGCTGCCCTTCGACTACGACAAGGAACTCATCGGAGCCCGCACCCCCTGCCTCGAGGGCCAGAAGAACTTCATGACGGCCGCCCGCGAGCTGGGCTTCCGCTACGACACCAGCGGCGTCAACAACCAGGTGTGGCCCGGCAGGAAGCAGGGCCTGTGGGACCTGTCGATGCAGCTCGTGCCCTTCCCCGGCCACTCCTACGAGCAGCTCACCATGGACTACAACTTCATGGTCAACCAGTCCGGCAGCACCAGTCAGGGCGACCCCGACAAGCACGCGTTCTGGGGTCGCCAGATGCGTGACGGCCTGCTCAAGGGCTTCGACCGGGCCTACTACGGCAACCGCGCACCGCTGATCATCGGCAACCACTTCGAATCCTGGAACGGCGGCACGTACATGCGCGCCGTCGAGGAGGTCGTCGAGAACGTCTGCAACAAGCCGGACGTGCGCTGTGTGTCCTTCCGTCAGCTCGCCGACTGGCTGGACGCCCAGGACCCGAAGGCCCTGGCCAAGCTGCGCACGCTGGAGGTCGGTGAGTCACCGAAGCCCGGCTGGGCGTCCTTCCTGTCCGGCAGCCCCGCCCCGGCCCCGAAGGGCGTGCCCGGGGCTCCGGCGGGCAGGCAGTAGGCACCCGAGCCGACGGGCGCCGCAGCGAGGTGGTGACCCGGCGGCAACCTTCACCGACAGGGTCCGTCACACAGGAACCGTCACACGGAGGCCGTCACACGGACGCCGTGAGGCTTTCGCCGAGGACGAACCCGGGGTCGATCTGCGCAGCCAGGTCGACCCCGGTCCGTTCATTGCCCCAGGACTCGGCGTTCTTCAGGTGGAAGTGCACCATCTGCCGTGTGTAGCGCTCCCAGTCGCGCCCTTCGTACGCCGAGTCGACGGTCGTCCGCAGCAGGCGCAGGGCCTGGTGGTTGGCGTCCTCCAGGAGCGCGAACCGGGGCGGCCGGCCCTTCTCCATGGCGCGCACCCAGTCCGAGTGGCCGACCGTCACGAGGAGGTCGTCCCCGACCTCGGCGCGCAGGAAGTCGACGTCGTCCTGGCCCTGCACCTTGTTGCCGACGACCTTCAGCTCGACACCGAAGTCGCGGGCGTACTCCTTGTACTGGCGATAGACGGAGACTCCCTTCCGGGTCGGCTCGGCGACGAGGAACGTGATGTCGAAGCGGGTGAACATGCCGGAGGCGAAGGAGTCCGAGCCCGCGGTCATGTCGACCACGACGTACTCGTCAGGTCCGTCCACCAGGTGGTTCAGGCACAGTTCCACCGCTCCTGTCTTGGAGTGGTAGCAGGAGACCCCCAGGTCGGCGTCCGTGAAGGGGCC
Organism: Streptomyces sp. NBC_01334; assembly: GCF_035983595.1. Classification (NCBI taxonomy): domain Bacteria; kingdom Bacillati; phylum Actinomycetota; class Actinomycetes; order Kitasatosporales; family Streptomycetaceae; genus Streptomyces; species Streptomyces sp. NBC_01334. The sequence goes on from NZ_CP130718.1 coordinate 5,430,864, forward strand.
CGTGACCATCAAACGGACGGCGCCGCCGTCGAGTTCCACCGGCCGGGCGCAGGCGTCGTACACCGGATTGTTCTCGCGCACCCGCAGCAACCGGGAGCCCTCACCGGGCGGTGTCGTCTTGATCATCGTCTCGGTGGAGACGATCCGGGGGTTGGAGCCGCGCAGGTAGTCCTTGATCAGCGGCAGCCGGTCGCCCATCGCGGGCAGCCCGGCGGCCTCCGCCTCGTCGAGGCCCAGAGCGGGCCCCAGATGCTGGTTGATGTCCGCGTCGACCGCGATCACGGGCCCGCCGTCGGCGACGAGGTGGCGGATGAACAGGGAGGACAGGGTGGTCTTGCCGCTGCCGCCCTTCCCGACGAAAGCAATTTTCATGTTCACAAAGGGTAGTGGGGTGATTGCCTTGAGTGGCACGCGTGCGTGAAGAAGACCACTCCTTCGTGGGGTGCGCGCGCTGGTTGCGTAGTGTCGTACTCATGAGTACGACAGGCGCGTCCGCCGATCCGCTCGCGGCCCTGGGCTCCCTGCCCGGTGTGGCCGAGTCCGTCGAGACCATGCGCAAGGCCGTGGACCGGGTCTACGGCCACCGTGTCATGCGTCGCCGCAGCACCGAGATCACCTCCGAGGCCGCACTGCGCGGCGCCCGCGGCTCGGCGGCCCTGTCCGGCGCGGACTGGGCCCTGGAAGAGGTGCGTCGGCGCACCGACTTCGGCGCCGACGACGAGGCGCGCGTCATGGGTGCGGCTCTGCGGCTGTCCGCCGAGGCGGGTCAGTTGCTGTCCATCTGGCGGCAGTCGCCGCTGCGGGTGCTGGCGCGGCTGCATCTGGTGGCCGCGGCGACCAGCGATGACGAGGTCGGCCGTCCGCGACAGGCGGGCGAGGCGGTCGACGAGCCGCTGATCGAGCTGCCACTGCCGGGCGCGGCCGAAGTGGCCGGCCGGCTTGAGGGGCTGTCCGAGCTGATCATCGCGGGAGGCTCCGCGCCCGCCCTGGTGACGGCCTCCGTCGTTCATGGCGAGCTGCTGGCCCTGCGTCCGTTCACCTCCCACAACGGCCTGGTCGCGCGGGCCGCCGAGCGCATCGTCCTGATCGGCAGCGGCCTCGACCCCAAGTCGGTCTGCCCGGCCGAGGTCGGGCATGCCGAGCTGGGGCGGGCGGCCTATATGGCGGCCCTGGACGGCTACGTCTCCGGCACCCCGGACGGCATGGCGGCCTGGATCGCGCACTGCGGCAGGGCGGTCGAGCTGGGCGCCCGCGAGTCGACGGCGGTGTGCGAGGCGCTGCAGCGCGGGGCGGCGTGAGCCCCACGCGCGCGTGAGGCGCGGGTACGGAAAAGGCCCCCTCGCGGGGGCCTCACAAAGGGTTGCGGCGGTACGAGTTCTCGTACCGCCGCTGGCATGCTCACCCGGTTACCAAGCGTCCTCGATATATTGCCCATCAGGCCGGTAACTTTGCCCGTGACCTGGTGCGGCTGGCCCGTAATCGACGGGTCGACGTCGCGTGGGTGCCCAGTGGTCATGCGCGGTCCGTGGGGCCAAATGCGTTATTAAGGTGATCCTCTCGGATGTCCTTGGTCTCGCGGGCCGTTAAGTCCTTTGTACTCCTGGACCCCGACAAGCGGAAGTGCTGGCACCAGTTCTTTGCTTTTGCTCCCAAACGGGTTTTAAGCGGGCGTCCCTGAGCGGTGACGGGCCGCCCCCGAGCTCGGGCGCCGCTTCAGACGGCCGTCGCCCGGCGCCGGTTCGCGTACCAGACGAGGCCCGCGGTGGCCGCCGCCGCTCCTATCGCCGCGGCCGCGACGAGCGCGGGGCGCGGAGGTACGGAGAACGAGGGAATCCGCTGCTTGAGGCGCACCGGCCGGTGGAAGTCGAGAATCGGCCACCCGCGTGCGACGGCCTCGCGCCGCAGGGCCCGGTCCGGGTTCACGGCGTGCGGGTGCCCTACCGCCTTCAGCATCGGCAGGTCGGTCGCCGAGTCGCTGTAGGCGTAACAGCGCGAGAGGTCGTACCCCTCGGACCCGGCCAGCTCCTTGATCGCCTCCGCCTTCGTCGGGCCGTAGGCGTAGTACTCCACCTCGCCGGTGAAGCAACCGTCCTCGCCCACGACCATGCGGGTGGCGACCACGCGGTCCGCGCCGAGCAGTTCGCCGATCGGCTCGACCACCTCGGCGCCCGACGTGGACACGATCACCACGTCACGGCCGGCCGTGTGGTGCTCCTCGATCAGGGAGGCCGCCTCGTCGTAGATCAGCGGGTCGATCAGGTCGTGAAGGGTCTCGGCCACGATCTCCTTCACCTGTTGGACGTTCCAGCCGCGCACGAGCGCGGACAGGTACTCGCGGGTCCGTTCCATCTGGTCGTGGTCCATACCGCCCACGAGGAAGACGAACTGGGCGTATGCGGTCCGCAGGGCGGCCCTGCGGTTGATCAGACCGCCTTGGTAGAAGGACTTGCTGAAGGTGAGCGTGCTCGACTTCGCAATGACCGTCTTGTCCAGGTCAAAGAAGGCCGCTGTGCGGGGCAAGGAGTGGTTTTCCACAACCATGAGCATAGGGGCAGCCCATTCGGCGTAAGGTGGGCGCGTGGGTTTGCCTGAGAAGGCTCTCGGGTACACCATGGAAGTCACGGATCGTTCGCGACCGTGCTAACGCGGTCCGACTCCTCCCCCCCCGAGTCGGCCGTGAAGGCGACCCCCGCTCTCCCCCCCGGCGGGGGTCGTCGCATGTCCGGGCGGGTTTTCCAGTTCTGAACGCGGCCACTGCGCCGCACCGAGGCGGCTGCGGCCGCCTCTTTTGCTTGCCCACTCGCCGTCACTGTGCGTAGTCGTCGGACTCCTCTGCGGAAGTCGCACAGCAGATGGTGCGGGGCTCACCGGTATGGGTGACAGCGATATTCACAACCACCCGCTCGTCCACAGTTTTCCACCAAGATCCACACGATTTCCGGGCTCACTGCACCGTGATTCCAACGCGTCCGCTCCGGGTCGGCTTCACACGGCCGGTTCCGATTGCCGGGGGCGTTCGGCCGGATTCTGTCGGCCGTTCATATGGAGACCGGCTGCCGGTTCTTCACACGTTTGGGAATCGCGGGACCGCAGCGACTGCGCGCCCCGCAGTGAAGGGGGATGGAAATCGTGACCGGAGCCGTCACACACGACCCGCCGCCCACCACCGGAGGCGGACCGGGCAAGCCACTGATCGTCACGGAGGACGCGGGACTCCTCGACGACCTGCTGCGCCTGTGCGCCGCCGCCGGCGCCACACCGGAGGTGCACCACTCGGTGCCGGAACGCCGGGGGAGCTGGGAGTCGGCGCCACTCGTCCTGGTCGGCGACGACGCGGCACGCCGTGTCCGCGGGGCCGCCCGCAGGCGCGGAGTGGTCCTCGTCGGCCGCGACCAGGACGACTCCGGGGTGTGGCAGCGCGCCGTGGAGATCGGCGCCGACCACGTCCTGATGCTGCCCGACGGCGAACAGTGGCTGGTCGACCGCATCGCCGACGTCGCCGAGGGCGTCGGACGGCCCGCCCTCACCGTCGGCGTCATCGGCGGACGCGGCGGCGCCGGAGCGTCCACGCTCGCGTGCGCCCTCGCCGTCACCTCCGCGCGAGAAGGGCTGCGCACCCTTCTGGTCGACGCCGATCCACTCGGCGGCGGACTCGACGTCCTCCTCGGCGGCGAGAGCACGGAAGGTCTGCGCTGGCCCGCGTTCGCCGCCTCGCGCGGGAGGGTCGGCGGCAGCGCCCTGGAGGAGTCGCTGCCCAGGCTGCACTCGCTGCGGGTGCTCAGCTGGGACCGGGGCGACTGCGTGGCCATCGCGCCCCAGGCCGTACGCGCGGTGCTGGCGGCGGCCCGGCGCCGGGGCGGCACGGTCGTCGTCGACCTCCCGCGCCGCATCGACGACGGCGTCGCCGAGATCCTCGCCCAGCTCGACCTCGGGCTCCTCGTGGTCCCCGCCGAACTGCGCGCCGTCGCGGCGGGCAAGCGCGTGGCCTCCGCCGTCGGCATGGTGCTGCGCGACCTGCGGGTGGCGGTGCGCGGCCCCTACGCGCCCGGACTCGACGACAGCGAGGTGGCCCGGCTGCTCGGCCTGCCGTTGGCCGGCGAGGTGCCCGTCGAATCGGGACTGTTGCGCCCGGACGGCGGCAAGTCACCGCCGGGCGCAACGGCTCGGGGGCCGCTCGCCCGCTTCTGCAAGGAGTTCTGGGAGCGCGCGCTCCCCGAGGCGGGTGGCTCATGAGCACGCCGGCCGGTCTCGAACGGGCGAAGGCGACGGGGACGCTGCTCGACGGGGTACGGCAGTGGCTCGCCGACAGCGGCGCCGAACCGACACCCGCGCGCGTGGCGCAGGCGCTGCGCGAACAGGGGCGGGTCCTCGGGGACGCGGAGGTCCTCGGCGCGGCCGAGCAACTGCGCTCCGAACTGATCGGCAGCGGGCCTCTGGAGCCCCTGCTCACCGACCCCAGGGTGACCGACGTACTGGTGTCCGCTCCGGACCGGGTCTGGGTCGACCGGGGCGGCGGTCTGGAGCTCACCGGCGTCTCCTTCCCGGATGCGGTGGCTGTACGGCGCCTCGCGCAGCGTCTGGCCGCCGTGGCCGGACGGCGCCTGGACGACGCGCGGCCCTGGGTCGACGCCCGGCTGCCCGACGGGACGCGACTGCACGCGGTGCTGCCCCCGGTCGCCGTCGGCTGCACCTGTCTGTCGCTGCGCGTCGTACGGCCCCGGGCGTTCACGCTCGACGAGCTGGTGGCCGCCGGCACGGTGCCGCCGGGCGGCGACAGGGTGCTGCGGGATCTGATGCGGGCGCGACTGTCCTTCCTGGTCAGCGGCGGCACCGGCAGCGGGAAGACCACCCTGCTGAGCGCGCTGCTGGGCCTGGTCGGGCCGGGGGAGCGGATCGTGCTCGCCGAGGACTCGGCGGAGCTGCGGCCGGATCACCCGCACGTCGTCCGACTGGAGACCAGACCCGCCAACCAGGAAGCGGCGGGGCTCGTGACCCTCGAGGACCTGGTGCGGCAGGCCCTGCGGATGCGGCCCGACCGGATGGTCGTGGGTGAGGTGCGCGGGCCGGAGGTCGTTCATCTGCTGGCCGCGCTCAACACGGGCCACGAGGGCGGGTGCGGGACCGTCCACGCCAATGCCGCCGCGGACGTCCCCGCCCGGCTCGAGGCGCTCGGCACGGCGGCCGGGCTCGACCGGACCGCGCTGCACAGCCAGTTGGCGGCGGCCCTGTCGGTGGTCCTGCACCTCGTACGCGACCCCGCCGGGCGGCGGCGGATCGCCGAGGTGCACGTGCTGGAGCGGGACCCGTCCGGGCTGGTGCGGACCGTGCCGGCACTGCGGTGGCGGGCGGACGCCTTCGCCTACGAGCGGGGCTGGGAGCGGCTGCGGGAGTTGCTGCGGGGCGAGGCGAGCGAAGGGACGGGCGGGCGCGATGAGTGAGATGCCGATGGCTGCGGCCGTGGCCTGTGCCGCAGCGGCGGCCTGGCTGATGGGCGGACCGTACTCAGGGGCCGGACGGGCGCAGTTGCTCCTGGCCGGCGGCGGCGCGGCCGGCAGCGGGCCCCCGCCATGGCGGCAGCTCACCGGCGAGCTCCGGAAGCTCCGGGGACGCTGGCGACCCGAATGGTGGGCACCGGTCGCCGGACTGATCCTGGCGCTGCTGGGCGGTTCGGTGCTGCCGGTCGTCGCGGGGGCGGCCGGGGTACCCCTGCTGCGCCGAGCGCGGCAGGCCGCCGAGACCCGACGGGCGGGGGAGCGCCGAGGCGACGCGGTGATCGCGCTGTGCGCGGCGCTGGCCGGGGAGGTGCTCGCCGGCCGGCAGCCCGGGGAGGCGCTGCGCCGGGCCGCGCAGGACTCCGGAGGACTGGGCGCGGCGCAGCCCTCCGTGTTGGCGGCGGCACGGTTCGGCGGCGACGTACCCGAGGCTCTCGCGATCGCCGCCCGGCAACCGGGTGCCGACGGCCTGCTGGGACTCGCCGCGTGCTGGCGGGTGGCCGTGGACCAGGGCGCCGGTCTCGCCGCCGGACTCGACCGGCTGGAGGCGGCGTTACGCGCGGAGCGCGAGCAGCGTGCCGATCTGCGCGCCCAGTTGGCCGGTCCGCGCGCCACGGTGGTGATGCTCGCAGGCCTGCCGGTCCTGGGCCTTGTGTTGGGCGCCGCGCTCGGAGCGGACCCGCTGCACGTCCTGCTGCACACCGGAGCGGGGCTGGGCTGCCTGCTCGTCGGCGGAGTGCTTGAAGGCGTGGGGATGTGGTGGGCACTGCGGATCGTCCACCACGCGGAAGCGAAGTGAGGGTGACGAGAGGGAGGTGGGTGACGTGGACGGAGGAGGCGCGAGCGTGGAAGTTGTCCACAGGCTGGGGGCAACCGTGGGGATCGTGGTGGCCCTCTGGTGGCTGACGCGGTGGTGGGAGACCGCGCGACGCCGACGCAGGGCACGGCGGCGCCTGGCCGAACTGCTCGCCTCGGCCACGGCGGCGACCGTCCGAGGAGCCGGACTGCGGAAGGCCGTACGGCGGTGGCTTCCCGACGCGTTGGTGGTCGGTGCCGGATGGGTGGTGCTCGGTGGCGTCGCCGGTCTCGTACTGGGGCTGATCGGCGCGGTGGTGCTGGGGCGGTGGCGTCGTCGGCAACAGGCGGCGGGTGGGGTGAGCGAGGTCGATGCCCAGCTTGCGGCACGCCAACTCCCGCTCGCGGCCGACCTGCTGGCCGCGTGCATCGCGGCGGGAGCCGGCCCGGTGATCGCGGCGCAGGCCGTGGGTGAGGCCCTCGGCGGGCCCGTGGGGGAAGGGCTGGCCCGTGGCGCCGCCGAGGTGCGGTTGGGCGGCGAACCGGCCATCGCGTGGCGGAGGTTGGCCTCGATACCGAATGCCGCGGCCCTGGCCCGCTTGCTGGAGCGGGCCGACGTCTCGGGACTGCCCGCGGCCGGACCGGTCGCCCGGCTCGCCGCCGACACCCGGGCCGACTGGGCGCGCGCCGCGACGGCTCGGGCCCGGCGGGCGGCCGTCATGGTCACCGTGCCGGTGGGGCTGTGCTTCTTGCCCGCCTTCATCGCGGTCGGTGTGCTGCCCATCGTCATCGGGCTCGCGGGCGGAGTGCTGGGAGGGGGTGGTCGATGAGGGAGTGGACCAAGTGAACGACGAGGAGCGACTGCGCGGGTCGCTGAAGAGCCGGCCGGCGACCAGCGGATGGCCGAGGGGCCGAGGGGCCGAGGGGTGGACCGGCGAACGGCCGAGAGGTCGAGAGGTTCGAGCGGTCGAGCGGCGAATGGTCGAAAACGAAGTAGCCGAACCAGGGACAGAGATCAACACAACGGAACCTCGAGGGGGTTGAGATGTACAAGGCGGTGTGGGCGCGGCTGAGCGCCCTGGTGTGCAGGGTGCGGGTGCGTGCGGCGCGCGGTGACGCGGGGATGGTGACGTCCGAGTACGCGATGGGGATCGTGGCTGCCGTGGGATTCGCGGTGCTCCTCTACCAGGTGGTGACGAGCGAGGTGGTCGCGGCTCAGCTGCAGGCCATCGTGAAGCGGGCGCTCAGTGCGGGGGCGTGAGCGCGGACGGGAGCCTCGGCGCGCGAGCCGGTGGGCGTGTGCCGGGGACCGGGGGTTCGTGACGGCGGAGTCGGCCGTGGTGCTGCCGGTGCTGGTGGTGTTCGCGACGGCGCTGGTGTGGGGGCTGCTGGTCATGGCGGCGCAGATCCAGTGCGTGGACGCGGCCAGGACCGGCGCCCGCGCTGCGGCCCGGCAGGACCCGGTGGACGCGGTCCGCGACGTGACCCGCGCGACGGCCCCGCGCGGAGCGGAGGTGACGATCAGCCGGGAGGGAGACCAGGTCCGCGTCGTGGTCGTGGCCAAGCCACCGGCATTGCGCGGCCTGCCCTTCGAGGTGCGGGAGGAGGCCGTGGCGGCGGCGGAGGAGGCCGTGGGGACGGAGGAGGGGGCCGTGGGGACCGGGGAGGAGCCTGACGGGGCGGCTGAGAACGCCGTGGGGACGGCTGAGAACGCCGTGGGGGCGGCTGAGAACGCCGTGGGGACGGCTGAGAACGCCGTGGGGACGGCCGAGAAGGGCGTAGGGGCGGCTGAGAAGGCCCGAGGCGCGCCGGGTGATGCCCGCGTGCCAGGTGACCCCCGAGGCGCGCCAGATCCCGCCCGCGTGCCCGGTGACCCCCGAGGTGCGGCAGCAGGCGCCCAGCAGTCGCTGGGAGACGCGCCGTGAGGGGCGTGGGGCGCGGAGATGGGGCCATGTGGGCCCGGGTCCTCGGCGGGCGGTACCGCGGAGGGCGTCACGGGGACACGGACCGGGGTTCCGCCACCGTCTGGAGTGTGGGTGCGATCGCCGTGCTGTGCGTGGTGTTCGGGATCGTGCTCGCCCTCGGACAGGCCGTGGCGGCCCGGCACCGTGCCGCCGGCGGCGCCGACCTCGCGGCGCTGGCGGCCGCCGACCATGGGGCGGACGGCGTCGCGCAGGCCTGCGACCGGGCGGATCGGGTGGCCCGGGCTCAGGGGGCGCGACTGGTGCGGTGCGTCGTCGTGGGCGGGATCTCGGACGTGACGGCGGCGTCGGGACGGGGGCTGTTCGCGGCCGAGGTCAGGGCGCGGGCGGGGCCTGCGGACGCGGTACCGACCCCGCATCTGCCCCCGCAGCCGCACCCGACCCCGGCGCCGACTCTTCCTCCGGCCCCGTCTCCGGCCCCGTCTCCGTCTCCGGCGCTGTCGGAGGCTCCCCCTCTTGAGCCTTCTCCACAGGAGCCTCCCGCAGCAGTTCCTTGAGCAGCCGTACGGCTCCCCTCTTGTGGAGTGGGTCGTTGCCGTTGCCGCACTTGGGGGACTGGATGCAGGACGGGCAGCCGGCGTCGCACTCGCAGGAGGCGATGGCCTGACGGGTGGCGGTCAGCCAGGCACGGGCCGTGTGGAAGGCCCGCTCCGCGAAGCCCGCGCCGCCGGGATGGCCGTCGTAGACGAAGACCGTCGGCAACAGGGTGTCGGGGTGGAGGGGGACCGAGACGCCGCCGATGTCCCAGCGGTCACAGGTCGCGAAGAGGGGCAGCATGCCGATCGAGGCGTGTTCGGCGGCGTGCAGGGCCCCGCCGAGGATCTCGGGGTTGATCCGGGCCGCGTCCAGTTGGTCCTCGGTCACCGTCCACCACACGGCACGCGTGCGCAGCGTACGAGGAGGGAGGTCGAGCTTCGACTCGCCCATGACTTCACCGGTGATGACACGTCGACGCAGGAAGGAGACGACCTGGTTGGTGACTTCGACGGAGCCGTAGCACAACCGGCCCTGGCCCCAGGGGATCTCGACGTCCGTCTCCAGGACGGAGATCGAGGTCGTGTCGCGGGCCACCGTCGAATACGGGGGGCTGGCCTCCTCGACCAGGGCGACGGAGTCCTCCAGGTCCAGGGAACGCACGAGATAGGTGCGGCCCTGATGGAGGTGGACGGCGCCCTCGTGGACGGCGGTGTGGGAGGAGCCCGCGTCGACCGTGCCGAGCAGCCGGCCGGTGCCGGCCTCGACGACCTGGACGGGCCGGCCGCCCTCGCCGCGTATGTCCGTGAGGTCGGCGGCGCGTTCCCGGCGGGTCCAGTGCCAGGCCTTGGTCCGGCGGCGCAGCAGTTTCGCGGCCTCCAGCTGCGGCAGCAGGCCCTCGGCCTCAGGTCCGAACAGAGGCAGATCCTCGTCGGTCAGCGGAAGTTCCGCGGCCGCCGCGCACAGGTGCGGGGCCAGGACGTAGGGGTTGTCGGGGTCGAGGACGGTCGACTCGACCGGGCGGTCGAACAACGCTTCCGGGTGATGGACCAGGAAGGTGTCCAGCGGGTCGTCCCGGGCGACGAGCACTGCCAGCGCGCCCTGCCCGGACCGGCCCGCGCGGCCGGCCTGCTGCCACAGGGACGCGCGCGTGCCCGGGTAGCCGGCGATCAGGACGGCGTCGAGTCCGGAGACGTCGATGCCTAGCTCCAGGGCGGTGGTCGCGGCGAGGCCGAGGAGTTCGCCCGAGTGCAGGGCCTGCTCCAGGGCACGTCGTTCCTCGGGGAGGTATCCGCCGCGGTAGGCCGCGACACGCCGGGCGAGTGAGCGGTCGACCTCGGCGAGGCGCTCCTGGGCGATCACCGCGATCAGCTCGGCGCCACGCCGGGAGCGGACGAAGGCGACGGTGCGTACGCCCTGGACGGCGAGGTCGGTCAGCAGGTCGGCGGTCTCGGCGGTGGCGGTACGCCGGACGGGTGCGCCCTTCTCGCCCACCATCTCGGTGAGCGGGGGCTCCCAGAGGGCGAACACCAGTTCACCGCGGGGTGAGGCGTCGTCGGCGACCTCGACGACCGGGAGGCCGGTGAGGCGCCCGGCGGCCACCGCGGGGTCGGCGGCCGTCGCGGAGGCCAGCAGGAAGACCGGGGAGGCGCCGTAGCGGGCGCACAGGCGGCGCAGCCGGCGCAGCACGTGGGCGACGTGGGAGCCGAACACGCCGCGGTAGGTGTGGCACTCGTCGATGACGACGTACTTCAGGGACTTCAGGAAGGAGGACCAGCGGGGGTGGGACGGGAGGATCCCGCGGTGCAGCATGTCCGGGTTGGTGAGGACGTAGTTGGCGTACTGGCGGATCCACTCCCGTTCCTCGAACGGGGTGTCGCCGTCGTACACGGCCGGCCGGACGGCGATGCCCAGCGGTTGTGAAAGTTCCTTCACGGAGCGGCACTGGTCCGCCGCCAGGGCCTTGGTGGGGGCCAGGTAGAGGGTGGTGGCCCCGCGGCCGTTCGGGGCCTCGGAGCCGTCCAGGAGGGCCGAGAGGACCGGTACGAGGTACGCCAGGGACTTGCCGGACGCGGTGCCCGTGGCGACGACCACGGACTCGCCGTCGAGGGCGTGCTCGGCGACCCGGGCCTGGTGGGCCCAGGGGTGTTCGATGCCGCAGGCCTGCACGGCCGCGATGACCTCGGGGCGAATCCGGTCCGGCCAGACGGCATGGCGGCCCTCACGCGGGGGCAAGTGCTCCGTATGAGTGATGCGCGATGCCCGGTTCGGTCCCGGGGCGAGCCGGTCCAGGACCGTGGCCGGGGACAGGCGGGGCACGGCCTCGGGCGAGGATCGATCGGATCGGTGATTCTTGGCCATCGGCACCGAGTGTGTCACTGGCGTGACGGACAATGGGGCCAAGGCGTCGTGCACGCCTGCCGGTAAGTGATTGAATGCCATGGCGGCTGGCGTACCGTCCCGGGGACTCCTGCCCAGGTGTTCCGAGGGGCGACCGCTCGATAGCAAGGTGCTGGAGGATCCGTGGACCTGTCTCTGTCGACCCGTACCGTCGGCGATCGTACGGTCGTCGAGGTCGGTGGCGAAATCGACGTATATACCGCGCCCAAGTTGCGCGAGCAGCTGGTCGAGCTGGTGAACGACGGGAATTTCCACCTCGTCGTCGACATGGAGGGCGTGGACTTCCTCGACTCCACCGGGCTCGGCGTGCTGGTCGGTGGACTGAAGCGGGTGCGTGCCCATGAGGGCTCGCTCCGTCTGGTCTGCAACCAGGAGCGTATTTTGAAGATCTTCCGCATTACCGGTCTGACCAAGGTGTTCCCGATCCACACCTCGGTCGACGAAGCGGTCGCTGCCACCGACTGACCACGTCGTCCCGGGCCCGTGTGGCCCGGCACGGCTGGTTGAACAAAGAGGGGGTCCGGGCTTGGTGGCCCGGCCCCCCGACAGCACGCCCGTAGTTCCGAGGGGGACGCATGGCCACCGTTGAACTCCGCTTCAGCGCGCTGCCCGAGCACGTCAGGACCGCCCGACTGGTGGCGGCAGCGGTGGCGCGCAGGGCCGGAGTGGACGAGGCCGTCCTCGACGAGGTCAGGCTCGCCGTCGGCGAGGCCTGCACCCGTGCCGTCGGACTGCACCAGACCGGTGGCATCACCGCGCCGGTGAAGGTGTCGCTGATCGAGGAGGAGAAGCAGTTCTCCATCGAGGTCGGCGACGAAGCACCGCGCTCGGCGCCCGGTGACCGGGCGCCCGGCTCGGGCGGAGGCGTCGACGTGGAGGCCGAGGAGGACGAGATGGGCCTGGCGGTCATCAGCGGCCTCGTCGACGACGTAGAGGTCTCCGCGGGCGAGCACGGCGGGCTGATCCGCATGACCTGGCCGACCACGCCGGCGACCGCGACGCTGTCCTGACCCGAACCTCGCGATTCACTCACCCGAAGGGCCCTACCTCGTAGGGCCCTTCGGCATGTGCGGACCTCGGCGACCGCGCTTACAGTGGTTCCGTGAAATGAATCTTGGAATCTCGGCGCAGTGAATCTTGGCGCAGTGAATCTTGCCGCGAATATCGTGAATCAATTCACGAACCTGAATGCCTTCAAGCCATTACCGAGCGAGATCGTGCGGGTTTTGCGTGCGAAGGCGAATTCCGCTTGCCGCACACTGTTTTGATCAGGTTCCGGTACCTACAATCCGTCCACATCTTGAGCTCAGCCCAAGCGTCAAGGAGGACGAATGGCGGGGCTTTCTACCCCTCATCGGTTGGACCACTCCACAACCTTCGCAGCCGCAGTGCTGACCGACGGCAATCGCCTGCTCGTGGTGGTCATCGCGGTCGTCGCCCTGGCCGCACTCGTGGTCGCGGGCGTACTGGTGCGCCAGGTGCTCGCGGCAGGCGAGGGCACCGACAGCATGAAGAAGATCGCGGCGGCGGTCCAGGAAGGCGCCAACGCGTATCTGTCCCGGCAGCTGCGCACGCTCGGTGTTTTCGCCGTCGTGGTGTTCTTCCTGCTCTTGCTGCTGCCCGCGGACGACTGGAATCAGCGCGCCGGACGATCGGTGTTCTTCTTGATCGGCGCGGGGTTCTCCGCGGTCACCGGCTATATCGGCATGTGGCTCGCCGTGCGCAGTAATGTCCGCGTCGCCGCGGCGGCCCGGGAAGCGACTCCGGCGGAAGGTGAACCGGAAAAGGATCTCACCGCCGTCTCGCACAAGGCAATGAAGATCGCATTCCGCACGGGCGGCGTCGTGGGCATGTTCACGGTGGGGCTCGGTCTGCTCGGCGCCGCCTGCGTCGTGCTGGTGTACGCGGCCGACGCGCCGAAGGTGCTGGAGGGATTCGGACTCGGCGCGGCCCTCATCGCCATGTTCATGAGGGTGGGCGGCGGCATCTTCACCAAGGCCGCCGACGTCGGCGCCGACCTGGTCGGCAAGGTCGAGCAGGGCATTCCGGAGGACGACCCGCGCAACGCCGCGACCATCGCCGACAACGTGGGCGACAACGTCGGCGACTGCGCGGGCATGGCGGCCGACCTGTTCGAGTCGTACGCCGTGACCCTGGTCGCCGCGCTGATCCTCGGCAAGGCGGCCTTCGGCGACGCCGGGCTCGCCTTCCCGCTGCTCGTCCCCGCCATCGGCGTGCTCACCGCCATGGTCGGCATCTTCGCGGTCGCCCCGCGGCGCACCGACCGCAGCGGCATGACCGCGATCAACCGGGGCTTCTTCATCTCCGCGGCGATCTCGCTCGTGCTGGTCGCGGTGGCCGTCTTCCTCTATCTCCCCGGCAAGTACGCCGACCTCGACGGCGTCACCGACGCGGCGATCCACGGCAAGAGCGGCGACCCGCGCGTCCTCGCCCTCGTCGCGGTGGCGATCGGCATCCTCCTGGCCGCGGTCATCCAGCAGCTGACGGGCTACTTCACCGAGACCACCCGCCGACCCGTGCGCGACATCGGCAAGTCGTCGCTGACGGGCCCCGCCACCGTCGTCCTCGCCGGTATCTCCGTCGGCCTCGAATCGGCCGTCTACACCGCCTTGTTGATCGGCCTGGGGGTGTACGGGGCGTTCCTGCTCGGCGGTACGTCGATCATGCTGGCGCTGTTCGCGGTGGCGCTGGCCGGCACCGGGCTGCTCACCACGGTCGGCGTGATCGTCGCCATGGACACCTTCGGGCCGGTCTCCGACAACGCGCAGGGCATCGCCGAGATGTCCGGTGACGTCCAGGGTGCGGGCGCGCAGGTGCTCACCAACCTCGACGCCGTCGGCAACACGACCAAGGCCATCACCAAGGGCATCGCCATCGCCACCGCCGTCCTGGCGGCGTCGGCGCTCTTCGGGTCGTACCGGGACGCCATCACGACGGGTGCGCAGGACGTCGGGGAGAAGCTCTCCGGCGCGGGCGCTCCGATGAGCCTGATGATGGACATCTCGCAGCCCAACAACCTCGTCGGCCTCATCGCGGGCGCGGCGGTCGTCTTCCTCTTCTCGGGGCTGGCGATCAACGCGGTGTCGCGGTCGGCGGGTTCCGTGGTGTTCGAGGTGCGGCGGCAGTTCCGCGAGCACCCCGGGATCATGGACTACAGCGAGGAGCCGGAGTACGGCAAGGTCGTCGACATCTGCACCCGGGACGCCCTGCGCGAGCTGGCCACCCCCGGACTGCTCGCCGTGCTGGCGCCCATCTTCATCGGCTTCACCCTCGGAGTCGGCGCGCTCGGCGCGTTCCTGGCGGGCGCGATCGGCTCCGGCACGCTGATGGCCGTCTTCCTCGCCAACTCCGGCGGCGCCTGGGACAACGCCAAGAAACTCGTCGAGGACGGTCACCACGGCGGCAAGGGCAGCGAGGCCCATGCGGCCACGGTGATCGGCGACACGGTCGGCGACCCGTTCAAGGACACCGCCGGCCCCGCGATCAACCCGCTGCTGAAGGTGATGAACCTCGTGGCGCTGCTCATCGCGCCCGCCGTGATCAAGTTCAGCTACGGCGAGGACAAGAGCATCGGCGTAAGGATCCTGGTCGCCGTCCTGGCACTCGCGGTCATCGTGGTCGCGGTGTACATCTCCAAGCGGCGAGGGATCGCCGTGGGTGACGAAGACAACGCCGATTCCTCGTCCAAGTCCGCCGACCCGGCGGTGATTTCGTAGACCAGCCCACCGGGGCCCAGCTCAAGGGGCGGGCGGGTGTCGCGCGTTGTCGCGTCGCCCGCCCGTTGTGTTGAGCATGTGCCCGAGCCGTGAGCCTTCTCTCTCCTGGTACAAATGGCTTTAATAATCCAGATAGCGGACATTCGTTCTGGGGTTCTCGCCCGGTTGCCGTGTATGTTCCGGGGCCGAGAGCCATGGAAGGGACCAACCCGGTGAACAAGAAGCTCGCGGCCGTGATGTCCGGCGGTGCGGTACTGGTACTGGCGCTGACCGGATGCAGCAGCGACGACGACGGCAACAAGGAGCTCGACGCCTGGGCCAAGCAGGTCTGCGACGCACTGCCTGCCCAGGACGCGAAGGTCGACGCGGCCAACGCCGCGATCAAGCAGGCCGCCACGGACAACAACGCTCCGGCGAACGTCCAGAAGACCGACTCGCAGGCCTTCCAGGACATGTCCGACGCCTACGGAGCGCTCGCCCAGGCCGTCCAGAAGGCCGGGACGCCGCCCGGCGTCGACGACGGCGAGAAGAAGCAGAAGGACGCCGTCTCGGCGCTCACCACTCTCTCCACCTCCTACGCGGGCCTGAAGAAGCAGGTCGACGCGCTGGACACGAAGGACCAGGCGAAGTTCGCCGACGGTCTCCAGGACATCGCCACCGACCTCGGCGAACTCAGCAAGAGCGGCAACACCGCGCTGAAGAACCTCGAGCAGGGTGACGTCAAGAACGCCATGGCCAACCAGGCCAGCTGCAAGAAGGTGGCCACCTCCGCCTCGGCCCGCGCGACGACCAGCTGAGGCCGCGCGGCTCGGAACGATCCGGGGGAACGCGCCCCGAGTGGTGACGGGAGACAATGGGGGGCGTGAGTAACGCCACCCTCTCCCCCCTGCCCTCCGCCGACCGCCCCGACGTGGCCGCCCGGCTGCGCGAGGCGCTGCTCGCGGCCTCCTTCACCGCGGACGGTCTCCTCGACCTGCTCGGCGCGCCCGCCTACGCCGCCCTGGCCCGCAGCGAGACCGTCCCCGCGCTGCGCGCGACCCGCGGGGACACGCCGCTGGAGACACTCGTCCGCCTCTTCCTGCTCCAGCAGCCCGTGCCGCACGCGCGCGTGGAGGAGTTCCTGCCCGTACACGCGTGCGTGGAGAGCGGCTGGCTGGTCCCCACGGGTGAGGACGAGGTCGCCGCGACCGTGGACGTACGGCCGTACGGCGGGCCGGGCGGCGAGGACTGGTTCATCGTTTCCGACCTCGGGTGCGCGGTCGGTGGGGCGGGCGGCAGCGGGAGCGAAGGCGGCCAGGCGGACACCGCTGTCGTCCTCGGCGTCGGCGGCGCGTCGACGACCCTCGCCGGTATCACCGTGCGCACGCCCGTCTCCGCCGCCCTCGACCTCGGCACCGGCTCCGGCATCCAGGCGCTGCACGCCGCCCAGCACGCCACGCGCGTGACGGCGACCGACCTCAACCCGCGCGCGCTGCACATCACCGCGCTCACGCTCGCGCTGTCCGGGGCTCCGGCGGCGGACCTGCGCGAGGGCTCGCTGTTCGAACCGCTCCGGGACGACGAGACGTACGACCTGATCGTGTCGAATCCGCCGTTCGTGATCTCGCCGGGCGCCCGACTGACCTATCGCGACGGCGGGATGGGCGGGGACGATCTGTGCCGCTCGCTCGTTCAAGGGGCGGGGGAACGGCTGAGCGAGGGCGGGTTCGCGCAGTTCCTCGCCAACTGGCAGCACGTGGAAGGGGAGAACTGGCAGGACCGGCTCAGGTCGTGGGTGCCGCGCGGGTGCGACGCGTGGATCGTGCAGCGTGAGGTGCAGGACGTCACGCAGTACGCGGAGCTCTGGCTGAGGGACGCCGGTGATCACCGTGGCGACCTGGCCGAGTACCAGGCGCACTACGACACCTGGCTGGACGAGTTCGAGGCACGCAAGGTGAAGGCCGTCGGCTTCGGCTGGATCACGCTGCGCAGGACGACGGCCGCCGAGCCGGTGATCACGGTGGAGGAGTGGCCGCACTCGGTCGAGCAGCCGCTGGGCGACGCGGTCCTGGCGCACTTCGGACGGCTGGACTATCTGCGTGCCCATGACGACGCGGCACTGCTCGCCGGGCGCTTCCGGCTGGCCACGGAGGTCGTCCAGGAGCAGGTCGGACTGCCCGGCGCCGAGGACCCGGAGCACGTCGTGCTGCGCCAGCACCGCGGCATGCGCCGGGCCACCAAGGTGGACACGGTCGGCGCGGGCTTCGCCGGCGTGTGCGACGGCTCGCTGAGCGCCGGCCGCATTCTCGACGCCATCGCCCAACTGGTCGGCGAGGATCCGGTGTTGCTGCGGGACCGCACTCCGGCCCAGATCCGCCTTCTGGTGGAGCAGGGTTTCCTCGAACCGGCGGAGTGACCCGAGCGGAACCGGCCGGATCCGGCCGGTTCCGCTCGGACCCGGCCGGCCTGGACCGTCGGAGCGGATCACCGGATGGCATCCGGAGCGTCACCCGGAACGCCATGTGGGACGCCACTCGGGATGTCATCCGGAACATCGCCCGCGACGCCGTCGGCCGTCGGGAACATCGCCCGCGACGTCATCCGGGACATCCCCTGCGACGTCATCCGGGACGTCGTCCGGAACGTCTTCCGGTGCGCCGCCCGCTCGTGCCGCGCCAGCCGCTCCGACCCGTTCTTCCCGCCGGCCCGTTCTTCCCGCTCTCCATGTTCTCTTCGCGCTCGGCGCCGATTCGTCAAGATCGTATGCAATGTGAGCCGATCGACAACGGCGAAGTCGGCGAAGTCGGCCGGATGAGCCCGCACCGGGTTCGGTGTGCTCCGTCGCACTCCGGACCGCCCGGGGCCCTGCTCCGAGGGGCCGTCGCCCGTGCCTCGACCGCGCCCCGGCCGACGGCTCGCCGGGGCCTCCGACCCCACGCGTGACCCCGGCGTTCACCTCGGGTTCGCCGGGGCGCCGCCCGCGCGTGACAGCCTCCCGTGGCCGGGGCAGGCGCGGGCCGAGCAAAAGGGGCGGGGACGATCATGGAGACCGGGCCGACGATCTTCACGGGAGCGGTGTTCGCCCTGTTCGGGGCCGCACTGCTGATGTGGACCATGATCCGGGTACGGCACCGTGAACCCGTGGCCCAAGATGTGAGCCCCGTCGCATCGGCGACCCTGGCGACCCTGGCCTCCGTCGGTGCGCTGGCCGTCGGGGTGTGGTGCTTCACCCGGCTCTGAAGCCGCCTCCGTGACCACCTGCGGAAGTGCCTACGGGGCCGACTCCGAGGCCCCCTTCGCGGATCTCGCCGGACCCTCGTTCGAACCGCGTGAACGTGGCCGCGCCGGTAAAGGGGAAGACGCGTTCCGGTCGTACGGAAAAGGGCCGGTCGGTACTCCGGGCGGCAGGAATGGCGGTAGTCGGGTTACCGTTCGAGTGGCCGTTGCGGGCTTTTCCCGTTTGACACGGGGGCGGGATGTACCGTCACACTCCGCAGCGTCACCATGACCCGACCCCGGGAGCAAGGCCTGGGTGAGGCCCCAGCGTCGACCGGAGAGATGAGCGAAGTTGTCCCCGACCAGCGAGACCGCGAAGGGCGGCCGCCGACTCGTGATCGTCGAGTCGCCTGCCAAGGCGAAGACGATCAAGGGTTACCTCGGCCCCGGCTACATCGTCGAGGCCAGCGTCGGGCACATCCGTGACCTTCCCAACGGCGCCGCGGAGGTGCCGGACCAGTACACGGGCGAGGTCCGCCGTCTCGGTGTGGACGTCGAACACGACTTCCAGCCGATCTATGTGGTCAACGCCGACAAGCGGGCGCAGGTAAAGAAGCTCAAGGATCTCCTCAAGGAATCCGACGAGCTCTTCCTCGCCACCGATGAGGACCGCGAGGGCGAGGCGATCGCCTGGCACCTCCAGGAGGTCCTCAAGCCCAAGATCCCGGTCAAGCGGATGGTCTTCCACGAGATCACCAAGGACGCGATCCGGGCCGCCGTAGCCAACCCGCGCCAGCTCAACCAGAAGCTCGTCGACGCCCAGGAGACCCGCCGCATCCTCGACCGTCTCTACGGCTACGAGGTCTCGCCGGTCCTGTGGAAGAAGGTCATGCCGCGCCTGTCGGCCGGCCGTGTCCAGTCCGTCGCCACCCGTCTCGTCGTGGAGCGGGAACGCGAGCGCATCGCGTTTCGTTCTGCCGAGTACTGGGACCTGACGGGCACCTTCTCGACCGGCCGCGCCGGCGACGTGTCGGACCCGTCGTCGCTGGTCGCGCGCCTCCAGACCGTCGACGGCAGGCGGGTCGCGCAGGGCCGCGACTTCGACTCCCTGGGACAACTCAAGAGCGCGAACATCCTCCACCTCGACGAGGTGAACGCCCGCGCCCTGGCCGTCGCCCTGGAGAACACGCGGTTCGCCGTCCGGTCCGTCGAGTCGAAGCCCTACCGCCGCTCGCCGTACGCCCCGTTCCGTACGACGACGCTTCAGCAGGAGGCCAGCCGCAAGCTCGGCTTCGGCGCGAAGGCCACCATGCAGGTCGCGCAGAAGCTGTACGAGAACGGCTACATCACGTACATGCGTACGGACTCCACGACGCTGAGCGAGACGGCGATCACCGCCGCCCGCGCCCAGGTCACGCAGCTGTACGGCGCCGACTACCTGCCGCCCCAGCCGCGCACGTACGCCGGCAAGGTCAAGAACGCGCAGGAGGCGCACGAGGCGATCCGCCCGTCGGGTGATCGTTTCCGCACGCCCGCCGAGACGGGTCTGACCGGCGACCAGTTCAAGCTCTACGAGCTGATCTGGAAGCGGACGGTCGCCTCCCAGATGAAGGACGCGACCGGCAACAGCGTCACGGTGAAGATCGGCGGCACCGCGGCCGACGGCCGCGACGTCGAGTTCAGCGCCTCCGGCAAGACGATCACCTTCCACGGCTTCCTGAAGGCGTACGTCGAGGGTGCCGACGACCCGAACGCGGAGCTGGACGACCGCGAGCGCCGGCTGCCCCAGGTCGGCGAGGGCGACCCGCTGACCGCCGAGGAGATCACGGTCGACGGGCACGCCACCAAGCCCCCGGCCCGCTACACCGAGGCCAGCCTGGTCAAGGAGCTCGAAGAGCGCGAGATCGGCCGCCCGTCGACGTACGCGTCGATCATCGGCACGATCCTCGACCGCGGCTACGTCTTCAAGAAGGGCACGGCACTCGTGCCGTCCTTCCTGTCCTTCGCCGTGGTCAACCTCCTGGAGAAGCACTTCGGCCGACTGGTCGACTACGACTTCACCGCCCGGATGGAGGACGACCTCGACCGCATCGCCCGCGGTGAGGCGCAGGCCGTGCCGTGGCTGAAGCGGTTCTACTTCGGCGAAGGCGCGGGCCACGGCGGCGCGGCCGAAGCCGGCAACGGCGACGGGGACCACCTCGGCGGCCTCAAGGAGCTGGTGACCGACCTGGGCGCGATCGACGCGCGCGAGGTGTCGTCGTTCCCGGTGGGCAACGACATCGTGCTGCGGGTCGGGCGCTACGGCCCCTACATCGAGCGCGGAGAGAAGGACGCCGAAGGTCACCAGCGGGCGGACGTGCCCGAGGACCTGGCCCCGGACGAGCTGTCCGTCGAACTCGCGGAGGAGCTGCTCGCCAAGCCGAGCGGCGACTTCGAGCTCGGTGCCGACCCGGAGAGCGGTCACCAGATCATCGCCCGGGACGGCCGCTACGGCCCGTACGTCACCGAGGTGCTCCCCGAGGGCACCCCGAAGACCGGCAAGAACGCCGTGAAGCCGCGTACGGCCTCGCTGTTCAAGTCGATGTCGCTGGACACGGTGACGCTGGCGGACGCCCTCAAGCTGATGTCGCTGCCGCGTGTCGTCGGCGCCGACGCGGAGGGCGTGGAGATCACCGCGCAGAACGGCCGCTACGGCCCGTACCTGAAGAAGGGCACGGACTCGCGGTCCCTCCAGACCGAGGACCAGCTCTTCACGATCACCCTCGAAGAGGCGCTGGAGATCTACTCCCAGCCCAAGCAGCGTGGCCGGGCCGCCGCCAAGCCGCCGCTGAAGGAGCTGGGCACGGACCCGGTCAGCGGACAGCCGGTCGTCGTCAAGGACGGTCGCTTCGGGCCGTACGTCACGGACGGCGAGACCAACGCGACCCTGCGCTCCGGTGACAGCGTCGAGGAGATCACCCCGGAGCGCGGCTTCGAGCTGCTCGCCGAGAAGCGCGCCAAGGCGCCGGCCAAGAAGACGGCCAAGAAGGCGCCCGCGAAGAAGGCGACGGCGAAGAAGGCGGCCCCGGCGAAGAAGACGGCCGCCAAGAAGACCGCCGCGAAGACGACCACGGCCAAGAAGGCGACGGCGAAGAAGACGGTCACGAAGAAGGCGACGGCTTCCCCGGCTTCGTCGGAGGAGTGATCGCGCGGCTGATCGCACAGCCGGCACCCGGCTGGTCACCTGACGGATCGGGTGCCCGCCGGTACGACCGGCCGGACGCCTGATCGGCGACGGAGCCCGTCACCGTTCCACCACGGCGGATTGTCAAACCAACGCCCCGGCATCACTTTGGTGTCGGGGCGGTCGCACGCGTGGACGGGGGCGACAGGGTGTCAGTCGCGGCCGATAGGCTGAAAGCATGACGCGAGCCGAGCAGCCAACGGCCCACCACCCGGCACCGGACGACGCCTTGGTGGCGGACTCCCGCGAGCGCGCTGTGCGCGCCCTGTTGCGTGAGCCGCAGCTCAAGCGGCTCTGGAGCGCACAGCTGGTGAGCGGGGTGGGAGACACCCTCGCACTCCTGGTGTTCGTCCTTCTCGTCCTCCAGGCGGCCATCGTGGAGGGCTCCTTCGGGGGCGGCTACCGCGGCGTGGCCTTCGCGGTGGCGACCGTCTTCGCGGTGCGGATTCTGGCCACCCTCCTCTTCGGCGCCGTCCTCCTGGGCCCACTGACCTCACTGACCTCGCCGGACGGCCCGCTCGACCGCCGCTGGACCATGGTCGGCGCGGACGGTGTGCGCGCCGCGCTGCTGATCGTCGCGCCGCTGTGGATCGACTGGACGCCGGACGACGCCCTGGCCCTGCTGCTCGTCACGGTGTTCGTGACCGGGGTGGCCGAGCGGTTCTGGACGGTCGCCCGCGAGAGCGCGTCCCCGGCCCTGCTGCCCGCCCCGCCGCTGGAGGGCGCGACCGTCCGGCCGTTGCCCGACCACATGGACGCCCTGCGCCGCCTGTCGCTGCGCACGGGCTTCGTGACGATCCCGCTGGGCGCGGCCACGCTGGTCGTCGCGGCACTGTTCAACAATCTTCTGGGTGCCGGGATCGACTGGTTCGGACAGCACCAGGCGGCCCTCGCCTCGTATGTCGCCGGAGGGCTCTTCGCCGGGTCGCTGTCCATCGTGACCTTCCTGGAGCTGCCCGGACTGCGCACCCCGCGCGCGCGGTCGCCGCTCGAGGGGCTGCGCCGGCCCAGGACCGCCACCGGCGTCGAGGCGGGCCGCACCGGCGCGATCCCGCTGCTGGTCCTCGCCTGCGCCGCCGTCGCCGGGGCGATCGCCGCCGCCGTCGCCGTGGCCGTGCTGCACGCCAAGGACCTGGGCGGCGGTCCGGTCATGTACGGGCTGTTCGTGCTCGCGCTGACCGGCGGGGTCGTCGTCGGCGTCCGTACGGCGCCGAAGGTGCTGGCGTCGCTGTCGCGGCGCCGGCTGCTCGCGCTGGCCATCGCCTTCACCGGCGTGGCGCTGCTGGCCGCCGGGCTGGTCCCGGACGTCACCAGCGTGCTGCTGATCCTGGCCCTGGCCGGCGTCGGCGCGGGCGTCGCCGCCAACACCGGGCACGCCCTGCTCGACCAGGAGACCGAGGAACACCGCCGGGCGCGGACGACGGAGCACCTGCACGCCGTCGTACGGGTCGTGGTGGCGCTGGGCGCGGTGATCGCCCCGCTGGTGGCGGCGCTCATCGGGCCGCACCGGCTGGAAAGCGGCAAGTTCGTCTTCGCACACGGCGGGGCGGCGTTCACGCTGATGCTGGTCGGCGCGCTGCTGCTGCCGGTGGCCGCGCTGGTGCTGGCCAAGGTCGACGACCGTTCCGGCGTACCCCTGCGGCAGGACCTGCGGGACGCGCTGCTCGGCGGCGACGACCCGGTGCAGACCTCGGTCGGGACCGGCTTCTTCATCGCCCTGGAGGGCGGTGACGGCGCCGGCAAGTCCACGCAGGCCGAGGCGCTCGCCGAGTGGATCAGGGCCAAGGGCCACGAGGTCGTCCTCACGCGTGAGCCGGGGGCCACGCCCGTGGGCAAGCGGCTGCGTTCGATCCTGCTGGACGTCTCCAGCGCCGGGCTCTCGCACCGCGCGGAGGCGCTGCTGTACGCGGCGGACCGCGCGGAGCACGTCGACACGGTCGTCCGGCCCGCCCTGGAGCGCGGCGCGGTCGTCATCACCGACCGGTACATCGACTCGTCCGTGGCCTACCAGGGCGCGGGCCGCGACCTGTCCCCGACCGAGATCGCGCGGATCTCGCGCTGGGCGACGAACGGCCTGGTCCCGCATCTGACGGTCCTGCTGGACGTGTCGCCGGAGGCCGCCCGCGAGCGGTTCACGGAGGCGCCGGACCGGCTGGAGTCGGAGCCGGCCGAGTTCCACACGCGCGTGCGCTCCGGCTTCCTCACGCTGGCCGCCGCCGACCCGGGCCGCTACCTGGTGGTCGACGCGGCCCAGGAGCCCGAGGCGGTCACGACGGCCGTCCGGCACCGGCTCGACCAGTTGCTGCCGCTGTCCGAGGCCGAGATCAAGGCCCAGGAGGAGGCGCGCAGGAAGGCCGAGGAAGAGGCCCGTCGCAAGGCCGAGGAAGAGGCCGCTCGCAAGGCCGAGGAGGAGCGCCTGGAGCGCGAGCGCCAGGAGCAGCTCGCCAAGCTGCGCGCCGAGGAGGAGGAGCGCAAGCGGCGCGAGCTGGAGGAGGCGCAGCGGCGCGAGGCCGAACGGCAGGCCGAGGAGGCGCGGCTGCGCGCCGAGGAAGCCCGCAGGCGCGCAGAGGAGGAGCGGGTCCGGCTCCTCGCGGAGGAGAAGGCCCGCGCCGAGGAGGAGGCCCGCCGCAAGGCGGAGGAGGAGCGGCGCCGTCGGCAGGCCGAGGAGGAGGCGCGGCTGCGTGCCGAGGCCGAGGCCCGGCGTCTGGAGAAGCAGCGGAAGGCCGAGGAGGCGCTGCTGCGGGCCGAGCAGGCCCGACGCGCGGCGGAGCAGGCCGCAGCCGCGGCACAGGTCGGACCGAAGCCGGTGCGCCCCACGGCGACCGCGGCTTCGTCGGCTTCGGCGGTCCCGCCGGAGGCCGTGACCGTGCCGACGCCGGTGGTGACTCCGACGAACGCGTCGGGCGGGCCGGTGGACGAGACGGCGGTGCTGCCGCCGATCCGCATGGACAAGGAACCCGAGCAGCCCTCCAGGACGTCCGGGACGGCGTCCGGATCCGGGAAGCAGCAGGGCTCCGCGGGCGGGGCCGACGCCGAGGTGACGGCCGAGCTGCCGCAGCCCTCGATTCCGCCGGGGGCCGCCGACGAGACGGCGGTCCTGCCTCCGGTGCGCGGCGACAGCTCCGAGGACGAGACGGCCGTGCTGCCTCCGGTGCGCGACGGGAACCCTGCCGACGAGACGGCCGTGCTGCCTCCCGTGCGGGACCGGAACCCCTCGGACCGGGTGCCGCCGGGGTACTTCCGCGACGAGCGGGGCGAGCAGGGCGGAGCGCGGCCGGACGGGGCCGACGACCGTACGCGCGAGCTGCCGCAGGTCGACGAGGAGGGCACGCCTCGCCAGCGCCCCCGGCCGGACTGGGCCGAGGAGACCCCGCTGGACGATCTGCCGACGCTGGCGGACGAACTGCTGGGCCCGCGCCGGGACGAGGACGGGAACGACGAGGGCCGCGGGCGGGGCCGACGCCGCTGAGCGTTCCGGCACCGCCGGACGTCCCGCCGTCGGTCGGCGGCGGGACGACCGGCCTCACCCGTGGCTCGATTGTCAGTGGCTCCCCGCACAATGGAAGCCGCAACGCGAAACGTGACGAAAGGGCGGCGTGACGCATGACCGTGTGGGACGACCTCGTCGGGCAGGAGAAGGTGAGCGAGCAGCTCGCCGCTGCCGCTCGGGACGCCGACGCGCTCGTCACCGCGGCCGGCACCGCCACCCCGCCGCCCGAGACGTCGAAGATGACGCACGCCTGGCTGATCACCGGTCCGCCCGGCGCCGGTCGCGGCCAGGTGGCGCGGGCCTTCGCCGCCGCCCTCCAGTGCGTGAGCCCGGACCGGGCGCTCGGCGGCGTCCCGGGCTGCGGGTTCTGCGACGGCTGTCATACGGCGCTCATCGGCACCCACGCCGACGTCAACACCGTCGCCGCGGTCGGTTCGCAGATCCTCGCCGAGGACATGCGCGACACGGTCCGCAAGTCGTACACCTCGCCCGCCACGGGCCGCTGGCAGATCATCCTCGTCGAGGACGCCGAGCGGCTGAACGAGAAGTCCGCCAACGCCGTCCTCAAGGCCGTCGAGGAGCCCGCCCCGCGGACGGTCTGGCTGCTCTGCGCGCCCTCCCTCGAGGATGTGCTGCCCACCATCCGCTCCCGCTGCCGGCACCTGAACCTGCGCACGCCCTCCGTCGACGCCGTCGCCGACATGCTCATCCGGCGCGAGGGCATCGAGCCGGCCGTCGCCGCGGCCGCCGCCCGGGCCACGCAGGGGCACGTCGACCGGGCCCGCCGGCTGGCCACCGACCCCGCCGCCCGCGAGCGCCGCGCGGCCGTGCTGAAGCTGCCCTTGCGCGTCGACGACGTCGGCGGCTGTCTCCGTGCGGCCCAGGAGCTGGTCGACGCGGCGACCGAGGACGCCAAGCAGCTCGCGGAGGAGATGGACGGAAAGGAGACCGAGGAGCTGAAGGCGGCGATGGGCGCGGCCCAGGGCGGTCGGATGCCGCGCGGCACGGCGGGTGTGATGAAGGACCTGGAGGACAAGCAGAAGCGCCGCAGGACGCGTACGCAGCGCGACAGCCTCGACCTCGCGCTCACCGACCTGACCGCCTTCTACCGCGACGTCCTCGCCCTCCAGCTCGGCTCCCGCGTCGCGATCGCCAACATGGACGCCGAGGACGCCCTCGAGCGGCTCGCCCGTGGCAGCAGCCCGGAGTCCACCCTCCGCCGCATCGAGGCCATCGCCGGATGCAGACAGGCCCTCGACCGCAATGTGGCTCCGCTGCTGGCGGTGGAGGCGATGACGATGGCCCTGAGAGCGGGCTGACACCGACGACTGCGAGCGGACCGGTACGGACCACCGGACTGGTACCGACCGCCGGGCCGAGGCCGGTCACCGGGCCGATGCCGACCGCTGGACCGACACCGACGTCGATCTTGGGTTGACGACGTCACTCGTCCGTGTCCGTTCGCGTACGTACCGCGTTCGTGACATTGCGCAGAGTTACGCTCGCTGGATGTACATGAGGCGCTCTCTCCGCAGGTCCCGTACCGGCGTCACCCTCCTCTCGCTCACCGCGCTGCTCGTCTCCGGCTGTTCCGCCGCGGAGTCGACGAGCTCCGCCGGCTCGACGGTGGTGGCGGCGCTCGTCGCGTTGCCGCGGGCCACGCCGTCGGCGCTCGCGCCGTACTACGGGCAGAAGCTGAGCTGGCGCGGCTGCGGCGTGC
This sequence comes from Streptomyces sp. NBC_01334, assembly GCF_035983595.1. Lineage (NCBI taxonomy): Bacteria > Bacillati > Actinomycetota > Actinomycetes > Kitasatosporales > Streptomycetaceae > Streptomyces > Streptomyces sp. NBC_01334. The sequence goes on from NZ_CP130718.1 coordinate 5,457,372, forward strand.
CCGGCTTCGAGTGCGCCACCCTGAAGGCGCCGCTCGACTACGCCGACCCGGGCGCGGGCGACGTCCGGCTCGCGGTTGCCCGCAAGAAGGCGACCGGCCCGGGCAAGCGGCTCGGCTCGCTGCTGGTGAACCCGGGCGGACCGGGCGGCTCGGCGGTCGGCTACCTCCAGCAGTACGCCGGCATCGGCTACCCCGCAGGAGTCCGCGCCCGCTACGACATGGTCGCCGTCGACCCGCGGGGCGTGGCCCGCAGCGAGCCCGTGGAGTGCCTCGACGGGCGCGCGATGGACACGTACACGCAGACGGACACGACCCCCGACGACCAGCGGGAGACCGGCGAACTCGTCGACGCGTACAAGGAGTTCGCGGAGGGCTGCGGCGCGCACTCGGCACGGCTGCTGCGACACGTCTCCACCGTGGAGGCGGCCCGTGACATGGACATCCTGCGCGCGGTCCTGGGTGACGGGAAGCTGACGTACGTGGGGGCGTCGTACGGGACGTTCCTCGGCGCGACGTACGCGGGGCTCTTCCCGAACCGGGTGGGCCGGCTCGTCCTGGACGGTGCGATGGACCCGTCGCTGCCCGCCCGGCGGCTGAACCTGGACCAGACGGCGGGGTTCGAGACGGCGTTCCAGTCGTTCGCGAAGGACTGCGTCACGCGGACCGACTGCCCGCTCGGAGGCAAGGGCACGGCTCCCGCCAAGGTCGGCGAGAACCTCAAGGCCTTCTTCCGCACACTCGACGCGCACCCGATCCCCACCGGCGACCAGGACGGCCGCAAGCTCGGTGAGGCCCTCGCCACCACCGGCGTGATCGCGGCGATGTACGACGAGAGCACCTGGGAGCAGCTGCGCGAGGCGCTGACCTCGGCGATCAAGAGCAAGGACGGCGCGGGCCTGCTCGCCCTCTCCGACAGTTACTACGAGCGGGACGCCGACGGCCGCTACGCCAACCTGATGGCCGCCAACGCGGCGGTGAACTGTCTCGACCTCCCCGCCGCCTTCTCCACCCCCGATCAGGTCGAGAAGGCACTCCCGGCCTTCGAGAAGGCGTCCCCGGTCTTCGGTGAGGGCCTCGCCTGGGCCTCCTTGAACTGCGCCTACTGGCCGGTGAGGCCCACGGGTGAGCCGCACCTCATCGAGGCGAAGGGCGCCGCCCCGATCGTCGTCGTCGGCACCACCCGCGACCCGGCGACCCCGTACCGCTGGGCCCGGTCCCTCGCTCACCAGCTCACCTCCGCCCGCCTCCTCACCTACGAGGGCGACGGCCACACCGCCTACGGCCGCGGCAGCGCCTGCATCGACTCGGCTATCGACACCTACCTGCTCCACGGAACGCCTCCGGCGGACGGCAAGCGCTGCAAGTAGACCGCCCGGTGCCGGCCCTCGGCCCCCGGGAGGACCGCTCCCGGGGGCTGTTCGGAGCACCCCTGGAAACTGTGTAGACTTACCGACGTTGCTGATCGCACCATGGTGCGGACAGCGCGCCGCCTTAGCTCAGATGGCCAGAGCAACGCACTCGTAATGCGTAGGTCTCGGGTTCGAATCCCGAAGGCGGCTCTGCCGAAGCCTCAGGACTCACTCGCCGTGACCTGGGGCTTTTGCTTTTGGCGAGCCCGGGGGCGGGCGTCACAGCAGGGCCGCGCCGGTCGCGATCGACGCCAGGCCGGTGATCAGCAGGATGATGATCCAGCCGATGGCTCCTTCGTTGGCGCGGCGGTCCGCTGTGAGGTCGGGGGTGTAGACGGCCGGGTCGGAGGGGGCGTAGTAAAGGGTCAGTTCGCGGTGGAGGGAGTGCCTCGGGTCGGGGATGCCGTCGCGGGAGAGGACCGTGACGTGGGTGCCGTCCTGGGTGGTGAAGGTGACGACGGGGGCGTGGTTGACGATCTCGTCGCCCTCACCGTCGGTGTAGACGTCCCTGGTGACGGCCACGACGCGGGCCGGGGCGGCGACGGCCGAGGAGAGCAGGGCGTCGCGGGTGCGCGCGGTGCGGATGTCGGGACTGGCCGCCGCGAAGACGGTGAGCAGGGCGCCGAAGCCGAGCAGCGCGTACGGGTAGCCCCGGACGACGGCCGCGTGGATCACGAGGCCGATGAGGAGCAGGATCGTCGCGCAGTCGGGGCCGACCCGACCGTTCCTGTCCTGCGGGGTGTCGAGCGTGACGCGGAACCGGTGCGGCTGCCCGCGGGGGTAGCGCACCTGTAGTTCCCGGCCCACCCAGGCTTCCTCGACCGAGTAGCCGTGGCTGCCCGCGTTCGACAGGGTGAACTGCGTTTTGGAGAACGGGTCCTGGAACGCGAGCGTCACCGGTATGCCGGGCCTCTTGGACGCGCCGTGGGCCGGCGGTTCCACGGCCACGATCCGCGCCTTCACCCATACCGCGCGCTGGGCCCGGGTCAGTCCGGTGAGCGAGAGGGCGTAGCCGAGGAGCGCCAGCCCCGCGGGCACCACCCACCACAGCTCCAGTAGCTCGTAACCGCCCATCGAGTGCCGGCCTTTCTGTGCCGATCAGAGGGAGACACGGAACAGGTTGTCGGCCGGGTCGACGACGGCCGGCAGGCGGAGACCCACGCGCAGGGCCGGGTGCCGTGAGCGTTTCCAGGTCGTCTCGAACGTGCGGAAGCCCGGGCCGCCGATGCGGAGCGCGACCGTGACACCGGCGTCGTCCCCGTCCTCCCAGGCGGTCAGGTCGGTGACCTCCGCCGTCGCCTTGACCCCGACGGTGTCGAGCCGCCGGTTGTCGGCTCTCTCGAGGGAGGCGTGGGCCCAGAGCCCGATGCCCAGGGGCGTGCAGAGCAGCGTGGACAGGATGCCCCCGAGCAGGAGGGGAGCATCGGCGAAGACGGTGAAGCCCAGCATGACCGGTCCGCACACGCACATGCCCACGGTGGTGGAGTACAGGACCACCGTGCCGTAGAGGCCGATGTCGGAGACCTGCGTCGGCTCGGGGTTGCCGTTCCCGCCGTCGTTCCCGCCGTCGGTCATCTCAGGGCTCCGGCCGCTCGGGAGAGCTCTGTGCCAGCCGCTCCGCGAGGGCGCGCAGGCCGTCGAGCCGGTGCGCGTCGTAGGGGAGGGAGTGACGTGTGCCGCGTCCGGTGACGATCGTCATCCGGGGGTTGCGGCCCGTGCCGAACTCCAGCCGGGGTGCCTGCCAGATGTGGATGCGGTGGGTGTCGGAGTAGCCGAACAGCTCCAGTATCCGGCCGTCGAAGGAGATCAGGACGGTGTCGGTCACCAGCACCTCGTACGGCTCCGGCACCTCGTACGGCTCCGGCACTTCGGACGGCGGCGGCACTTCGGACGGCTCCGGGACTTCGGACGGCTCCGGCCTCACGGGGTGACGCCGTCCCCGGCGTACAGGTAGTCGCCGGGCCGCGCGGGGTCGGCGATCAGCAGGACCTGGTCGCCGGCGCGGGGTATCCGCAGCTTCGAGACGATCGTCCGGAGGGTGATCCGCTCGGCGGCCCCGGTCGGTTGGGGCACCAGGTCGACGACCAGGTCGACGACCGGGTCGAAGTTGACCAGCTTGCCGGTGTCGCCGATCGACACGACGACGGCGGGTATGGTCGGCACCCCCATGGCGAGCAACTGCTGTACGCCGAGGCCGGAGTTGTACGCGTTCATCGACTGCTGGACCCTGGCGAAGTCCTCGGCGTCGAGGAATGCGCGGGTCGCGCGACCGTAGAAGCCCTTGCCGCCGGCCACCTTGCCGGCGATCTCGGCGGCCCGTTCCTCGCGGGTCTGGTGGCGCTTCCTGAAGATTCCCATGACGGCTTCCCCTTCTCGTCGACAACCGGTGATGTCTGGTGACCTCTGGTGATGTGCGGCGCGGTTCGGTACTGACCTCGTCGTGCGCGATCCGGAACGCGTCCACGATGGGGACGCTAGAAGGCCGGGAACGCCTACCGATCCCAGGTTCGCCCGCCCGTTTCCGGACGACGTACGCTCCAGGCATGTCGTCCCCGAGCCAGCCGACCGGCGAGCGCCGACCGCGCGCCATGGTGATCGACACCGCCTGGCGTGGCCTCGGGCCGGGGCTGGAATCGCTGAGCGGCCCCGGCGGCGCGCCGTTGACCCGGACGGTCAAGCTGATACTGCTGCCGCTGGTCGTCAGGCCGGCGCTGAGCCCCGAACTCGCGGTGGACTTCCTCGGACCGGCGCAGGCCGCGCGCCTCGACGCGCTGATCCGGGAGTGCGGGACGCGGCTCGAGGCGACGGCACAGTGGTTCACCCTGCTCAAGCGGACCCGCCGCGCGCTCGGCATCGTGGCGGGCAACCCTCAGGACCTGTACTTCCAGCGCTGCTTCGAGCTGGCCACCGAGCACGGAGCACCCTCGGCCGGTGCCGACGCGGTGGCCAGGGCCGTGGTCGAGGAGGTGGCCGACGGGGTCGGCGGGCGCACGGTGGAGGTGCTGAAGGACCACCTCGCCGATGCCGTCCGGCGCGCCCGGCTCGACGGTGAGTTGGCCGGCGGGTGGGAGAGCCGCCGGCCGGCCCCGGCCGCCGAAGCGGTCGCGGCGGTCGCGCTCGCGGGCGAGGTCCTGGAGGCCTGCGGCGCGCCGGGCGGGGCCGGTGACCCGCCGGAGTACGGGGCCATGGTCGAGGCGGGACACGGCGCTCTGCTCGGCCGGGCGCTGTGGGCGCACGCGGACGGCGTCTGGGGCCGTGACGATCTGCCGGCGCATCTGGGGCTGACCGGGCACCGGGTGCCGCCGCGGCCGGAGGTCGGCCGGGGAGCCTCGACGGCCACGCTCCCCGCGCCGCTGGACCGCACGCTCTTCGAACGGCTCTTCGTCGTCCTGCAGTCGTCGGCCCGGCGCGAGGAACTGCCGACGGTGCCCGAGCTCGTCGGGCGGGAGGTCGGCCGCAGCTGCGCACCGCTCGGGCTGTACGACGAGAGCCTGCGCGTCGCCGTGGTCCTCGGCGGCCGGCTCGCGGTCGGCCTCGACCCGCTGGGCACCGGGGAGTCCGCGCCGGGGCGGACGGCGGCGCATCGGGCCGTCAACAGCCGCTGGCGGCGGGAGGCTTCGGTCCTGCGCGCCCGCAGGATGACCGTTTCTCCCCGCCCCGTCCCGGACGGCGGCGGAGTGCTGGACGCCCTCGCCCAGGACCTTCGCAGCCCCTGGTCCGCCTATATGCGGCGGCTGTGGGTGCGGCTGCACGGCCGGGACGTCCGCGGGGCGTCGCTGGCGGACGCCGCGTCGGCCTGGGCGGTGCTCGACGGGGTCGCCCGCTCGGTGATGATGGACCACCGCGCCAGGGTCCGGTCGGCGCTGCGCACACTGTCGGCGGCGCCGGGGAGCCCGACGACCCGGGCGACCCCGGCGGCAGCGGTCGAGCCGAGGAGCGCGTGATGGCGCGGGCCCACGTCGACGTCCATGTCACACGGGGCGAGGGCGAGGACGGCACGATCCGGATCGCCCCCGGACCGGCCCCCGGCCCGGCCGAGGACGGCGGTGGCCCCGACTTCGCCCGGGCCGTTCTCGACGTATCGGGGGCGGTCCTGTCCTGGCCCGTCTGCGAAGAACCGGGGCTGCCGTTGGCGGAGGTGCACGACGTGGGGCGGGCGCAGCAGTGGCTGTGGGCGCTCTACGGCGAGCGCACCGCCGCCGCCGTGCAGACCTGCGTGGCAGGGGAGCCCGCCGGTGTACGGGTGACGGCGGACGTGACCGCTCTCGCGGGCGCCGCCGCCCGGCTGGGTCTCGGGCACTGGGCGGCCCGGTGGTGGCCGGCGTCGTACGTGGACGGGATACCGGCGCTGGAACCGGACGTGCTCGGCCTGGAACTGGCCGCGCTCACTCACTGGTGCCAGCAACTGTTCGACGCATTCGGCGACTTCGACGACTTCGACGGGTTCCTCGACTTCGGCGACTTCGGCGACCGCCATGGCGGCCGCGACCGTTTCGGTGACCGACCGGATGGCTGCGCGGCCCAACTGATAGAGGATCATCAGGCCGCGCTCGACCCGCTGATCCAGTGGTGGCGCGCGGCGCCTCCCTCGGCGGACACGGCACGGCATCTGGAGAGCGTCCTGCGGTTGCTCGACGACGCCGCGGACGGCGCCGGGCTGGACGGGCAGGCTCTGCGCCGGCTCCGGTCGGCCCTGGAGCAACACCGCCCGGGCGGTACGACGGTCGACGTCGGCGCGCTGTTCGTTCGGCGCGACGGCTATGCCCTCGCGGCGGGCGATCCGCTCGTCGCGGGCGGCCGGGTGATCGCCCGGGGCTCCGGGACCAACGACTGGCGCCGCTACCCGCCCGGCTTCGTCGACGCCTCCGAGACCGCGGTGTCCTGGACCGCTCGCGCACTCGGCGCACGACGGCAGATCGAGGTCGAGATCGTCGCGCACGTCGCGGCGCCCGTCGCCGGTGCGCCCCTCGTCGCCGAGGTCGGGGTGAACGGCGGTCGTCGGACTCGGGTGCCTTTGGCGAGGCGGAACGACGTGTGGACCGGCCGGGCGGATCTGGACCCGCACGGTCCGGACGGTGCCGTGCCGCCACGCTTCGAGGTGGAGGTGCTGCTGCCGGGATTCGACCCGGGGCCGGGCGGTCCCGAGGACCGCGCCGACCGTGACGCGATCCGCGCGCTGGTCCGGCGGCGGCTCGCCACCGCGGCCCAGCCCCTTGCCTACGACGGCTCACCGCACGACGCCTCCTCGGGACCGTTCCTCGCCGAGATCGCCGCCGTCGCCACCGCCGCGGAAGAGGACTACTGACGGATGGACGAGAGCGAGCGCGGGGCGAGCGAGGGCCGGGGGAACGAGGGCCGGGGGAACGAGGGCCGGGGGAACGAGGGCCGGGAGAGCGGGAGCCCGGCGCATGAAGGCCCGCCGCATGAAGGCCCGCCGCATGAAGGCCCGCCGCATGAAGGCCCGCCGCATGAAGGCCCGCCGCACGAAAGCCCGGGGGACGCAGGCTCGGATGAGGCAGGCCCTGGCCCTGAAGACCCTGACCCCGAAGGCGACGCGCGCGGAGGTGGGGAGGGCGGTGCGGTGGTGCGGCTGTACGGGGAGCCGTTCGACAGCGGGCTCGCGTTGGCCGAGGAACACCAGCTGGCCGCCGATCTCGCCGCCGCGGTCGTCGTCTACGAGGAACTGCTCGCCGTGGCCGAGTCCTTCGAGGACTCGCCCGACGTGCGGTTCCTGCGGGCGCATCTGCTGTCGAACATCGCGAGTGTCCGGCTCACCGCCACGGACCTGGGCGGGGCGGAGGACGCCGTCGAGCGGTCCCGTGCCCTCCTCGACGGTATCGCGTCGGTGCCCATGGGGCCGCGCGGCCGTCAGCTGTGGCTGGAGATGCTGCTGAGGACGCTGCTCGCCAGGGCCGACCTGCTGCGCAGGACCGGGCGCCTGGACGAGGCGCTGGCCTGTCTCGACGAGGCGGCCGTCAGGATGCCCGAGTTCGACGATCCCGACGGACTGCGCACCTCCGAACTGGGTCTGAACCGGGTGCATCTGCTGATCGAGCGGGGCGAGTGGGGAGCGGCGGAGGAACAGGCCGCGGGGTTGCTGTCCACCACGCCGGCGACCGCGGTGGAGACCGTCCCGCGGCTGCTGGTCGCCCTCGGTCTGATCTGCGCCTCGACCGGGCGGTTCGACCCGGCCGAGGACTACTTCGCCCGCGCGGAGGACTGCTTCCGGGCGATGGGGGACACCGGTGAGCAGCAGTCGCTGCTCGCGCACCGGGCGTACACCGCGATGCACCGGGGTGAGCTCGATCTCGCGGAACGGTTGTTCGCGGAGGCGTCGGCGTTCTTCGAGCGGCAGCGGCGGTTCGGTGACCTGGCGGTCTGTGAACAGGCCCGCGGCTTTCTCGCCGGGCAGCGCGGCGACGCCACCGGTGCGGAGGACCTGCTGGGGGCGAGCCTGGCCCGGTTCGAGCGGCTCGGTGCCGCGGTCGCCGCCGCCGACAGCATGCTGCTGGGCGCCCAACACGCCTACGACCGGGGCGACATCGACGAGATGAAGCGGCTGGCCCAGCAGGCCCGGGACGTGTACCAGGAGCGGGAGGTGTACGAGCGGTGCGCACAGGTCGACCTCCTGCTCGCGCGCACCCTCGAGGACAACCTGAACCGGACCGACCACGGCGACCGCGAGTCGGAGTCCATCGGTACGGCGATCTCGGTCGCCCTTCCCGCCGCACTGGCCCTGGAGGCGGCCCGCTTCGACTTCGTCACCGCTCACGCGCGCAGCCAGTGGCTGCAACTCGCCGACGAGGCGATGCAGTTGGTCTTCCGTCTCGCGGTGCGCCGACAGGACCAGGGACTGCTCTTCGAACTGGCGGAGCACCGCTGCGCGGGTGCCTCGCTGGCGCTCGACCGTACGCCGCGCTCGGCGACGTCCGACTCTCCGGTGTTCCCGAGCGCGGGCATGAAGACGTACGAGCCCGTCGACGGCGCGATGACGCTCGGGGGCGGGGCGGCGGAGGTCGCTGCCTCCGCGGGACTGCGCGTGGCGCCGCCGTCGAAGGTGCGGATGTCGTCGGAATCCGGCCGCGTCGCGCTCCAGGAGTACATCGCGGCGGCCGAGTTCCGCTATCACCGACGGATCGTCGGCGAGGCGGAGACGCCGTTCTGGACGACCGACGACCTGACGAGCCGCCCGGTGGTGCAGGTCCGGCTGGCCGACGCCGGTGACCTGTTCATGACCTGGACGTGGGCGGGCGGGGCCCGGGGGTTCGGTACCGGCCGTGGGCCCGCCGACGAGGTCGACCGGGCGGTCCGTGCGCTGGCCGACGCGCTGCCGGGGGCGGTCGCGGGCGCCGAGGGGATGCGGCGGGCGTTCGACTCGGGCGCGCTGGCCGGGTACCTGTCCGAGCTGCGGCTCGCGCGGGTGCTGGCCGAGGCGCTGTGGCCGGCCGGGCTGACGGAGCAGATACGTCAGGTGTCGGCGCGCGCGGGCCGTCCGCTGGTGCGGATCCAGCCGTCGCCCCGGGTCGCCCAGGTGCCGTGGGAACTGCTTGCCGTCGACGAGGCGAGCGACGTACGGCTCATCGATCTGGCGGACGTCGTGACCACCGCGCCGGCGTCCTTGCGGCAAGGCGACCCCGCCGATCGTCCGGCGTCGGACGGGGAGGCGAACGGGGATCCGGGCACGGTCACGGGAACGGGCGCGGGAACACCTGCAGAAACGTATGCCGAAACGGGTGCTGGGACAGGTGCAGGAACCGGCGCCACAACTGGCACCGGAGCGGTCGCCGACGCGGTGGTGCTCGTCCTCGACCCCCGGGTGCCCGGATTCCGGGCCGACTCCCCGCTCGGCTCGGTCCTCGGGCCGCCCGGCTCGGACCCGGAGCTGATGTCGCTCGTCCGGCGCCGTCTCGACGCGGGTGGCGTCGTGCCGTCGGTCGCCGCCCCGGCGGAGGCGTTCCGCCGCACCGACCTGGACCGGGACTGGCTGGGCGACGTGCTCCGCAAGGGGGCGCGCAGGCTGATGTACGTCGGGCATGTGAGCGGCGCGCCGGTCGAGGGCGGCCAGAGCGAGGACGGCACGCTCCATCTGTGCTGCGGTCCGGAGACGGTCGGCCTGGCCGAGCCGGTCCGCGGTCATCGGCCGCTGTCGGCGAAGGACCTGCTGCTGGGCACGCTTCCCCTGCGCGCGGACGGCGAACCGGGCGCGAGGATCTGGCCCGCGCCACGCCGGGTCGCCCTCATCGGCTGCGAGAGCGGCGGCGATCTGCGGTTCGCCGAGTCGTTCGGGCCGGCCACGGCGATGATCCACAACGGTGCGGAGCTGGTCACCGCCACCCGTTGGGTGCTGCCGACGAACCTCGCGTTCCACCGGCTGGCCGGTCTGTCCGCGTCCGTACGCCCGCTGTCGGAGGCGATCGTCGCCGTCGACACCGCCCACGAGCACAGTGACCCGGTGCGGGCGATCGGCCGCTGGCAGCGCGAGCAGCTCGACCACTGGCGGTCGGGTGGCCGGATCGAGCACTCGCCCCTGCTGTGGGCGGCCATGACCTGCATCGTCGTGTGAACGGAAGGACTGAGCGGTGAGGTCGGCCGTCCAGAACTCAGCTCGGGTTGTTGTTGCGTATGCCTGCCAGCAGGTGGGCCATGGCGGCCGGGGTGGTGGTCAGGATCGTGGTGGGGCTGTCGCTTTCGCGGAGGCGGAGGGTGGCGGTGGTGGAGGTGAGTTCGAGGCAGTTGTTGCCGTCGGATCCTCCGGAGAAGGACGACTTCTGCCAGCTGCCGGGAGTGGTCACAGCGCGCCTCACAGCTCCTTCATCAGCCTGCTCATGAAGTCGCGCGACGATGCGGGATCCAGCGACTCCGCCTTCAGCTTACGGAAGAGCGTTCGAAGGGCGCCGAGCTGGGCTTCGGAGTCGACGAGGGCCGTGCCTTCCGGCCCGTCGCGCTGCACCGAGTCCAGCTTGGGCACCGCACCGCCCGCCAACATCATGGTGTTCCAAGCTCCCGCGAAGCCGTCGCGGTCGAAGGGGATCACCCGCACCGTGACGTGGTCCACCCCGGACAGGTCAAGGATGTGGGCGAGTTGGGCGCGGGCGGCGGCGCGGTCGCTGACCCTGATGCGTAGTGCCGCTTCATGAATCACCGCCTCGTACGGGACGGGATCCGCCCGCTCGATGATCGCCTTGCGTCGCATGCGGTGCGCCACCCGCAATGCCAGCTCGTGGTCGGGTAGTTCGGGCACCCGATATGCGAACACCGCGCGGGCGTAATCCTCGGTTTGCAGAAGGCCGGGTACGTGCAGACATTCCACGTCGGCCCGATATGTGGCGTGGTGCTCCAGCTCGGCCAGGTCCAGAAATGCCGAAGGCAGTCGACCCCGGTCCTCCTCCCACCAGCCTCGTGTCCGGTCGGTCGCCATCGCCACCAGGGCGTCGATGAACACCTCGTCCATGCAGGCGTAATGCGAGGCCAGGCTGCGCAACCTCTTCTCGCTCACGCCCGATTGGCCGTACTCGATCTGGTTGATCTGGGTGGAGCTCACTCCTAGCAGGGCCGCCGCCTCCCGCGCCTTGAGGCCGGCCGCTTCGCGGAGCCTGCGCAGCTCCACTGCCAAGCGCACCTGACGTGCCGTCGGTTCGCGCCTCAAGCCCATCGGTCACTCCTCTCAACGCGCCTGTGAGCGCGACTCGTTCGGGGCCAGATTACGGGACCGGGTTGCTTGACCTGGAAATCCAGGTCTACTGTCAGTGACGCACCGCACACGCTGCGGAAGTGCACCGCTCCGTCCTGCCACGACGGCTGCGGCAATGCCACCGCGCGTAAATCCCCTCACGCCACTCGGAGTTGACGCATGTCCGAACCCTGGGAGTACTCCCTCTACATCCCCGGCGACCCCCGCGCCGTGACCGTCTGCCGCCGCACCCTGCGTCTGATCCTCACCCTGCACGGCCTGATCCACCTGGTGGACGCCGCGGAACTGCTCGCCTCGGAGCTCGTCTCCAACGCCGTACTGCACACGAAGGGACCGGCCTGCCTACGCCTCCGCTTCCGGGACGGCATCCTCCAGATCGGCGCCTGGGACGCGGACCCCGAGCCGCCCGAGCCGCCGGGACCGCTGGAGGACCTCGCCGACGCCGAGAACGGCCGCGGCATGGCCCTCGTCCGGGCCTGCTCGGACCTCTGGCACTGGCAGCCGCTGTCCCGGATGGGGCGTCGCGGCAAGCTCGTGTGGTGCGAACTGAACGCGGCGTAGCGCGTTTCTGAAGTCGTCGGCCACCCGGCCGACTCAGCCCAGCACCCGCACCGGCGCCCCTGCCAGATACGCACGGATCCCCTCCACCGCCTGCCCGTAGTACCGCTCGTAGTTCGCCCGGGACACGTATCCCAGGTGCGGAGTGGCCAGCAGGCGGGGAGCCGTTCGCATCGGGTGGTCGGCGGGGAGGGGTTCGACGTCGAAGACGTCCACGCCGGCGCCCGCGATCCGGCCCTCGCGCAGCGCCGTCAGCAACGCTTCCTGGTCGACGATCGCCGCCCGCGAGGTGTTCACCAGGTACGCCGTCGGCTTGAGGAGCGCCAGCTCGGCGGGACCGAGCAGCCCCCGGGTGCGGTCGCTCAGGGCGAGGTGGATCGACACGAAGTCGCTCTCGGAGAGAAGCTCCTCCTTCGAGGCGGCCGGCCGCACGCCCACCTCCGCCGCCCGCTCCGCCGTCAGGTTCTGGCTCCACGCGCTCACCTCCATGCCGAAGGCGAGGCCCACCCGGGCGACCAGCGCGCCGATCTTCCCCAACCCCAGCAGCCCGAGCCGCCGCCCGTGCAGGTCCGCGCCGACCGTGGACTGCCACGGCCCGCCCTCCCGCAGAGCGGTGCTCTCCCGCACCAGCCCGCGCGCGAGGCCCAGCAACAACGCCCAGGTCAGCTCCACCGGTGGAGTCGAGGAGCTCTCCGTACCGCACACCGTCACGCCGTTCGCCTTCGCCGCCGCGTGGTCGATCACCGAGTTGCGCATGCCGGAGGCGACCAGCAGGCGCAGCCGGGGGAGACGGTCCAGCAGCGACGCCGGGAAGGGGACGCGCTCCCGCAGGGTGACCACACAGTCGAAGTCGGCCAGCGTCGCGGCGAGTTCGTCCTCGTCGACGAAGTGCTCGGTGAAGGACACGGCCTCCAGCTCCTCGCCCGACGCGGGCGCCGACCAGTCGGCGAGGGTCGTCGCGACGTTCTGGAAGTCGTCGAGTACGGCACAGCGGAAGGGCACGGCTGTTCCTCCAGGTGAGGTGGTTCCGACCGGGGGCAGGTCCGGTCCGAGGCTACGGTGAGACCGTGAGCGACTCGGCCGCGACCGGCGGCTACTCCGGCACCCCCCTCGCCAAGAAGCTCGGCGTCAAGCCCGGCCATCGGGTGCGACTGCGACATGCCCCGGCCGGGTGGGACGTCCCCGGCCTCCCCGACGGCGTCCACGTCGCCCCGGGCGGCCCCCGCGACGCCGACATCACCGTCGCCTTCTACCGCGGCCACGCCGACCTCGCCGCCGAGACCCCGGCCCTGGTCCGCGACCTCGCCGACGACGCCATGCTCTGGATCGCCTGGCCCCGCAAGGCGGCCGGACACGTCAGCGACATCACCGAGAACGCCCTGCGCCACCTCTTCCTGCCCCTCGGCGTCGTGGACGTGAAGGTCGCCGCGCTGGGGGAGGACTGGTCGGGACTCAAGTTCGTCCGACGCAGGGAAAACCGACGCGGCTGAACCGACGTGTCCGGAGCCGACGTATTCAGAGGCGACCCGTCGAGAACCGAGGCGAGCCGTCGAGAACCGACGTGGCAGGGGCCGAAGCATCCAGAACCGGCGCAGCCGGGGCCGGATCGGTGGAACCGGGACCGGATCGGCGGAACCCGCTTAGGCGGAACCGGCATAAAAGGGAAGCAAAATGAGGCGGCGTCGGAGCAACGCCCGCACCTGAGGCAACATCTAGGTGAACGACGGGCCCGCACGTGGACGGGACGCGGTCGCGTCGAGGGCCGGACGGAGTGAGGGACGTGGTGGACGTGGGGGACATCGGGCACGCGGCGCAGCCGAGGATCGCCGTGGCCGTGGTGACCATGGGCAACCGGCCCGCCGAGGTCGACGCGCTGCTGGAGTCGGTGGCCAAGCAGGACCTGGCGCCCGCCCGCATCGTGATCGTCGGCAACGGCTGCGAACTTCCCGACTTCGCCGAACGCCTCTTCCTGCCCGGTGAGGTCACCACGATCGACGTCGACGAGAACCTCGGCTGCCCCGGCGGCCGCAACGTCGCCCTCGCCCGGCTGCGGGAGTACGGCGACGTGGACGTCGTGGTCGAACTGGACGACGACGGCCTGCTCGTCGACGCCGACGTGCTGAGCCGCGTCCGCGACCTGTACGCCGCCGACCCGCGCCTCGGCATCGTCGGCTTCCGTATCGCCGACGAGCACGGCGAGACCCAGCGCCGGCACGTGCCGCGCGTCGGCGCCTCGGACCCGATGCAGGGCGGGTACGTCACCGGCTTCCTCGGTGGCGGCCACGCCCTGAGCATGGCCATGCTCGCGGAGACCGGCGACTGGCCCGCCGAGTTCTTCTTCGCGCACGAGGAGACCGACCTGGCCTGGCGCGCCACCGACGCCGGCTGGAAGATCCTCTACGCGCCCGAGCTGCTCCTCCAGCACCCCAAGACCTCGCCCGCCCGGCACGCGATATACCACCGGGTCACGGCCCGGAACCGGGTCTGGCTGGTCCGCCGCAACCTTCCGCTGCTCCTCATCCCCGTCCACCTGGGTGTCTGGATCGCCGTCACCCTCCTGCGGACCCGCTCGCTCGGCGGTCTCAAGGCCTGGTTCGGCGGGTTCGCGGAAGGCGTGCGCAAGCCGGCCGGACATCGGCGGCCCATGAGGTGGCGGACGGTGTGGCGGCTGACCCGGCTGGGCAGGCCGCCGGTCATCTGAGGGGCCGTCGGGACCAACCACCGGTACGGGGCCGGAACGGCACGGCGCGGTACGTCCGGAACGGAACGGGGCGCAGGGCCCGGTCGGTCACCTCCGCCGACCGAGGCCCCGCGCGCCTCCGGATCCGGCCGCGGCGGCGACACTCCCCCGAGTTGCGCGTCGATACGCGCGCACCGTCGGGCCGATTCCGATGATGTGATCACATCAGATCGCGCCAACGGATCGCTAACATGTGGCCAACGGCCCTTCGCGTTGCCGCTGGTCACCTGGTGTTCCGGTAGGGCGGCTGGGTGCGCGTCCCGAGCGCGAGCGACTCGGCAGAGCCACTCGGTGATGTGACTCGCATGCGACTCGTAGTGCGACTTGGCAAGTCGACTCGGCAAGACGACTCAGGTACAGACCCTCGGTACGGACCGGGCGTGGAAGGGCGATGGGCGGCGTGATGCGGCGGTACGGGCTGCGGTTCGGGCTGCTGGGCCCACCGGTGCTGTACACGGCCGACGCGCCGGACGCCGAGTGCGAGGCAGGCGTCCCTCCCTACGACATCGTCCGCAGTCCGAAGGTACGTGCCCTGCTGGCGTCCCTGCTCCTCGACGCGGGCCGGATCGTGCCTGTCGAGTCGCTCAAGGAGGCGCTGTGGGGCGGCGCGCCGCCGGCGTCCGCGCAGGCCTCGCTGCACAATCACGCGACCCGGCTGCGTCGGCTGCTCGACGATCCCTCGCGGCTGCGCGCGGTGCCGCCCGGGTATCGGCTCCGGGTCGAGCACGGCGAGCTCGACGTCCACGTGTTCGAGCGGCACGTCGCCGCGGCGCGCGGCGCGCACGCCGCCCGGAACTGGGAACGCGTCGCGCGCGAGTGCGCGGCGGCACTCGCGCTGTGGCGGGGCACCCCGCTGAGCGGACTCCCGGCCGACCTGGGCGGTTACTCCTTCGTACGACGCCTGCGGGAGGCCCGGCTGCTCCTGCTGGAGTGGCGCTACGACGCCGAACTCGCCCTCGGCGGAGCGTCGTTCGAGCGGCTCGTTCCGGAGCTGACGGCCCTGGCCGCCGACCATCCGCTGCGCGAGGCCTACCACCGTCAGCTGATGCTCGTCCTGCACCGCACCGGCCGCCAGGCCGAGGCCCTCGCCGTCCATCGCGACCTGCGAGCCCGCCTCGCCGAGGAACTCGGCATCGAACCGGGCCCGGCGATACGCGACGCCCACGTGGAGGTGCTGGCTCCTACGACCGACGATCGCCCGTCTCCGGCTCCAAGTCCGGCTGTGACGCCGACTCCGACTCCGGCTCCGGCTCCGATCTCGGCTCCGGCTGCGACGCCGACCGTGGCTCCGGACCCGACGCAGGCTCCGGCTCCGATCTCGGCTCCGGCTGTGACGCCGACTGCGGCTGCGACGCCGACCACCTCACCTCCCCCCCCCCGACCACCGAGGCCCCGCTCGCGCCCGCGCCCGTGCTCACGCCCAAGTCCGCACCCGGTCTAGCCCGCCCGCGCACCCAACCGGCGCAACTGCCGCCTCCGCCTGCCCACTTCACCGGACGCGTGGAACTCCTGGGCCTCCTCCACCACTCCCTTGCCGGTGGCAGTCGGGTCGTCGTCCTCAGCGGTATGGCCGGCGTAGGCAAGAGCGCGCTCGCGCTGCACATCGCACACGCCCTAAAGGAACGTTTCTCCAGTGGGCAGCTCTACCTCCACCTGCACGGCGCCACCCCTGGCATGGCCCCTCTCACCGCACCCCAGGCGCTCGCCGCCCTGCTGCGCGACCTCGGTACCGAACCCCGGCACATCCCCGAACACCCGGACGCCGCCTCCGCGTTGCTGAGGACCCTGCTCGCGCCGACCCGCACGCTCGTCGTACTGGACGACGTCGCGACCGCCTCCCAGGTCCGCCCGCTGCTGCCGGCCGGCCCCGGCTGCGCGGTGATCGTCACCAGCCGCTCGCCGCTGACCACGCTCGACGGCGCCCACCGCTTCCCGCTCGGGCCGCTGTCGGGCGAGGACAGCGCGGCCCTGCTGCGTGCGGCGTCCGGTCCGGGCGAGGGGCGTGCCGTTCTGGACGCGGCGCATCCTCTCGTCCACCTCACCGGCCGCCTCCCGCTCGCACTGCGTGTCGTCGCCGCCCGACTCGCCGCGCGCAGCGCCCTCACCCCGGACGGGCTGGCCGGTCAACTGGCGGACACCGAGAGCAGGTTGCCCCACCTGGAGTACGACGATCTCAGCGTCCGCCGCTCCCTCGCCGTGGCCCACGACGCGCTTGCCGCGTCCGGACGCCAGGCCGACCGGGACGCGGCCCTCGCCCTGCGCCGGATCGGCACGCTGGACCTGCCCACGTACGACGCCCCCCTCCTGGCCCGACTCACCGGCACCGACGAACCCCGCGCCGAGTCAGCCCTGAACCGGCTCGTCGACGTGGCGCTCCTCGAGGAGCACGCATACGGCCACTACACCCCGCACGACCTGGTACGGGACTTCGCCCGCGAACTCGCGAAAGCCGACGGGACAAAGGCTGACGGGGCGAAGGCTGACGTGGCCGACGTCGAAGGGACGAAGGCCGAGGGGGCGAAGGGCGAGCCGGCGGACGGCGAGATTCCGGAACCCGGGCTGCCCTGATCCGAACCGCCGGAGTCCGGTGCGCCGCCGCAGCGCCGCCGATGCGCCGCCGAAGCGATCTCACCCGACCGAGCCCGGTCACTTCGCGTCGGCGTAGCACTCCACCACCGCCGTGGTGAACGGAAACCGCACCGGCGTCTCCCCGAACGTCAGCCGCCCGGCCAGGTCGGACGCCTCCCGGATCGCGGCGACGACCGTCTCGGCCTCCTCCTGCGGACAGTGCACGATCACCTCGTCGTGCTGGAAGAAGACCAGCTCGGCCGCCATCCCCGCACAGGCCTGCCGGAGCGCGGCGAGCAGCAGCAGCGCCCAGTCGGCGGCGCTGCCCTGGACGACGAAGTTGCGGGCGAACCGGCCACGCGCGCGTGCGTTGGTCGAGGCGTACCCCGGCACCCACTGCCGGTCGGCAGCGGTGTCGTCGTCTCCGCCAGGACTGCCAGAACCGCCAGGAACGCCGAGGCCGGCGGAGTCGACGGGGATGCCGGCCTCCTCCGTGCCCTCGTCCCCCGCCCCGCTCGCCGGAGGGCAGGTCCGGCCGAGCCAGGTCCGCACGAGCCGTCCCTCCTCGCCGGCCCGAGCCGCCTCGTCGACGTACGCCACCGCGCGCGGGAAGCGGCGGCGGAGTGCGGCGAGGTTCTTCAGACCGTCCCCGGAGGTCTGGCCGTAGACCGCGCCGAGGACGGCGAGTTTCGCCTGGGCGCGGTCGCCGGAGAAGGCGCGCTCGGAGACGGACTGGTAGAGGTCGCTCTCCCGGCCGGCGACCTCCATCAGTCCGGGATCGCGGGAGATCGCCGCCAGCACGCGCGGCTCCATCTGGTCGGCGTCGGCGACGACGAGCCGCCAGCCCGGGTCGGCGACCACCGCCCGCCGGATGATTTTGGGGATCTGGAGGGCGCCGCCGCCGTTGGTCACCCAGCGCCCGGTGACCGTGCCGTGCGCGAGGAACTCCGGCCGGAACCGCCCGTCCCGCACCCAGTCCTGGAGCCAGGACCACCCGTGAGCCACCCAGATGCGGTACAGCTTCTTGTATTCGATAAGCGGCTTCACGGCCGGGTGGTCGAGGGACTCGATCTCCCAGCGCCGGGTCGACCTGATCCGGATGCCGGCCTGCGCGAAGGCCTTGACCACGTCGGCGGGCAGGTCGGGGCGGACCCGGCGCCCGAAGGCGGCCGACACCTCGTCGGCCAGCTCGGCCAGCCGCCGGGGCTCGCCCCCGCCCGCGTACCGCTCGCCGAGCAGGTCGTGCAGGACCGCGCGGTGCACCTCCGCGCTCCACGGCAGCCCGGCCCGGTTCATCTCGGCGGCCACCAGCATCCCCGCCGACTCGGCCGCAGTCAGCAGCCGCATCCGCGCCGGGTGTTCGGCCAGCTCGTGCCGCCGCTGCTGCTCGGCGTAGACGGTGAGGAGGTCTTCGAGCGGCAGCCGGACGGCGGTGTCCTGCGCCTCGAACAGCGAGGACTGTGCGCCGGGCGCGGCGGAGCGCTGCGGCGGGTCCTGCGGTACGGGGCCACCGCGCAGCCGGGCCAGCGCGGCGGCCGCCGAGCGGGGCTCTCCGGAGCGCCCCTCGTGACCCAGGAGGAGGGTCTCGGCGTCCTCGACGTCGTAGCACCGCTCTACTCGGACCCCCGTGGCGAGCAGACGCGGGTACACCTCGGCCGTGGAGCGCCAGACCCACCGGGTGACGTCGGGCCGCTCGCGCACGGCCCGTGCCAGGTCCGCCTCCCGCAGCACGGGGCCGGTGGGCAGCCCGCCGGGACCGAGGGGGGCGAGTTCCGCGCCACCGTCCTCGGCCGGAGCGAGTGCCCACCGGTCGGCCATGCTGCGAGTGTGGCAGGAGGGTCTGACAACGCCCCTGATCGCTGCTTTTGCCCCTGACCGTCACTCCCGCCCCTGACCGTCACTCCCGCCCCTGACGGCTACTCCTGCCCCTGCCCTTGCCCCTGCTCCTGCTGCACCGAGACCGTGGCCAGAACCTTCGCGACGTACCGCTCGGTGCCGGTCTTGTCGACGCCGAGGCCGCTGAGGACGCCCTCGCCGTTCTCGAACTCCAGCAGCGCCAGCAGGATGTGCTCGGTGCCGATGTAGTTGTGGCCTAGGCGGAGTGCCTCGCGGAAGGTGAGCTCCAGGACCTTCTTGGCGTCCGGGCTGTAGGGGACCAGCTCGGGTGCCTCCGCCACGGCGGGCGGGAGGGCGGCGGTCGCGGCCTCGCGGACCGAGTCCAGGGAGACGCCCTGCTCGACGATCGCCTTCGCCGCGACCGCCTCCGGCTCGGCGAGCAGGCCGAGGACGAGGTGTGCGGGCAGCCCCTCGGCGTTGCCGGCGGTCTTGGAGGCGTTGTGCGCGGCCATGACCGCGTTCCGCGCGCGGGGGGTGTAGCGGGTGAAGCCCTGGCTCGCGTCGAGGTCGGCCGACTCCTTCGGCACGAACCGCTTCTGGGCGGCCTGCCGGGTGACGCCCATGCTCCTGCCGATGTCGGTCCAGGAGGCACCCGAGCGGCGGGCCTGGTCGACGAAGTGGCCGATGAGGTGGTCCGCCACGTCGCCCAGGTGGTCGGCGGCGATGACGGCGTCCTGGAGCTGGTCGAGCGGCTCGTTGTGGACCTTCTTGATGGCGTCGATGAGGTCGTCGAGACGGACGGACGAGGTGGCGGCGGGTCGCGGAGACGTCATATGTCAACCGTAGGTTGACAGTGGATGGGTGTCAACCCGAGGTTGTCACTCCCATGGGCTTCGGCGCCGGGCTCCGTGACACGATCGACCGGTGAGCAGCACCCACCACAGCAGCCCGTCCGACGGCCCGTCCGACGGCCCGTCCGACGGCCCGTCCGACGGCCCGTCCGACGGCCCGTCCGGCACCGTCGAACGCGCCTTCCGGGCGGCGCTCTACGACACCGCCGACGCCACCCTCGACACCGGCGCCTCGCTCCTCGCCGCCGACCGCGCGGCGGACGCCGAACTGACCAGGCGGGGCGAGGAGTTCGTGGCGGCGGCCTGGCGACGGGGCTGGCAGCCCGCCGACCTCGTACGGTTCGTACGGCGCGAGCTGGACGACGTCCACGTCGGCCTGGTGACGGAGCTGGTCCGCGCGCAGGCGCGTGACGACCGGGCGCGTGGACGGCGCTGGGCGGCCCAGCTGGCGGAGTTGTCCGCCGACACTCCGCCCGCGCCCGCCACCGACCGTTTCTCGCACGCCACCACGGTTCTGGAGCTCTACCGCCTGCTGCTGCGCCTGCCCGCCCTCGAACCCCTCCAGGAATCCGAACCGCACCGGCAGTCCCGCCCGGGCTCGCACTCCCGCATGCTCACCCGCATCCGCGCGCTGCTCGCCAAGGCCGAGGCGACCGGGTTTCCGCAGGAGGCGGAGGCGCTCACGGCGAAGGCGCAGGAGCTGATGGCCCGGCACAGCGTCGACGAGGCGCTGCTCGACGCCCAGGCGCCGGCCCCGGACGCGCCGGGCGCCTGCCGGATCGGCGTCGAGCCGCCGTACGAGCAGGCGAAGGCGGTGCTGCTGAACGCGGTCGCCGACGCGAACCACTGCCGGGCGGTGTGGAACGAGCCCTTCGCTTTCTCCACGGTCGTCGGCTTCGAGGCCGATCTGGAGGCGGTGGAGCTGCTCTACACCTCGCTGCTGGTGCAGGCGCAGTCCGCGATGGCGAAGGCGGAGGCGGCCCAGCGGGCCGGCGGCCGCAGGCGGACCAAGACCTTCCGGCAGTCCTTCCTCGCCGCCTACGCCCACCGCATCGGCGCCCGTCTGGGCGAGGTCACCGCCGCCACCGAGACCCAGGTGACCGCGGAGCTGCTGCCGGTGCTCGCCTCCCGCGAGGTCGCGGTCACCGCCGCGACGGACCGGATGTTCCCGAAGACGGTCTCCACCCGCCTGCGGGGAGTCACCGACGAGGCGGGCTGGACCGAGGGCGCCGAAGCGGCGGACCGGGCCAGGATGCGGTCCCGGCCCCGGCTGCCGTGACACCCGGGCGGGGGTCGGTGCCAGGCGCCCGGTGGATCAGTCGCCCGCCTGCTGGAAGGCGCTCACCGTCGCGTCCGGCACCTTCTCGCTCTTGAGGGCGACATCGCCGTACGACCAGGGGAAGCTCAGATCGGCCGAGCCGCCCGGCAGCCCGTACTTCACCGTCTTGACGGCGAGGCTCTGGTCGCCGCCGTCCTCGCCGCGCACGTAGGTGATCGTGAAGGTGGCGGTGCCCTGCGCCGGGAGGGTCAGCGCCTGCGCCTCGGCGGCCTCGTCCTTCGGGACGGTCGTGGAGCCGCCGTCGGTGGTGAGTTCCACGGTGGGGAAGCCGTCCAGGGTGCACTCCGCGCCCTTGTTGGTGAGCGTGACGGTGACGTTGCCGCTGTCACCGGCGGCGGGAGCGGCGTTGACGGGGCCGACCTCCTGGCCGAGGTCGCAGGCGCTGCCGCTGGCGCCGGTGGAGGCGGTCGATCCGGAGGCCTTGCTCTCGTCGGTGCCGGAGCCGCTGTCGTCCCCGCCGCCGCAGGCGGTGAGGAGCAGGGCCGCGGCGAGAGCGGTGACGGTGAGGGGAACGGCGCGCATGAGTGATCCCTAGGGTTTCGTGACGGTGCTCGAAGGATCATCACGCACGCGCGCGTGCACGTGTCGCGCGCCCCCGCTCTCGTGACCGCTTCGCTACCCGGGTCGTCCGGGCCGTTCCGGGCCTCGCGAAGCCTTCCGAGTGCCTCCCGACCAGAGCCTTCCGAGGTCCTTCGGAACGACCTGAGAGGACGTCCGGACTACCCGAGGCCGGCCGACGGCAGCCCCGACGGCCACTGGCCGCCCTCCGCCTTGGCGAACGTCTCCTTGCCGACCGACCCCGACCAGGTGACCTTCAGGGACTTCGCGTCGGCGGAGTCGACCATGCCGGTCGTCCGGTCGTCCGTCCCGCTGGTGCACTTGAGGTGGATCATCTGCATGCCCGCCTCCTCGCCGGCGGTCCCGCTGCACACGGTTCCGCCGGTCACGAAGAGGGCGGCCTGCTTCCCGGTGATGATCAGGGCGACGGCCTTGCCGTCCGTCGTGGCGAGCCAGCTGCCCTCCAGTTCGCCGGAGGCGGAGACGGAGGCCGAGGCGGAAGCGGAGTCCGTCGCGCCGCTCGTGCCTCCGGTCGCCGTCGTGGGCGTCGCCGAGGAGCCGTCGTCGGACCCCCCGTCGTCGCTGCACCCCGTCAGCACGAGCACGCCCGCCAGCGCGGCGGCCGCGGCAACGGCCGAGGCCCGCACCGGCCGACGGGACGCGCCCCGCGAGAAGATCGCCGAAGTCACTGCAAGCTCCCAAGCTGTAGCCGGCCGACCGGGTCGACCGCACGGACCGCGGACCGTACGGACCGTGAGGCCGTACGGCCCGGTAAGGGACCGCAGCAAGCTACCAGCAAGCCCCTGCGGAACACTGGGGGTGGCCTGTGACTACCAGGACGACTTCCGGACCCCGGGCAGATGTCCGGCGTGGGCCTGCTCCCGCAGGCTCACCCGGGACAGCCCGAACGTCCGGAAGTACCCGCGCGGGCGCCCGTCCACCTGGTCCCGGTTGCGTACGCGCGTCGCGCTCGCGTCCCGCGGCTGTGCGCGCAACTCCCGCTGCGCGGCCTCACGTTCCGTGTCCGTCGACTCCGGCCGCCGGATGATCTCCTTCAGCTCGGCCCGCCGCGCCGCGTACCGCGCGACGGTCTGCTGCCGCCTGTCGTTCTTCGCGATCTTGCTCTTCTTCGCCATCAGATCCGCACCCCCCGCGCGCGGATGCGCGCCACGGCCGCCTCGACGCCGATCGTGTCGACGGTCCTGATGCCCTTCGTGCTCAGCCGCAGCCGTACGTGGCGGCGCTCGCTCGGCAGCCAGTAGCGCCTGGACTGGATGTTGGGGTCGAAGCGGCGCGAAGTGCGCCGGTGGGAGTGGGAGATGCGGTTGCCGAAGCCCGGCTGGGCGCCGGTCAGCATGCAGTGCGCGGACACGGGTGACGTACCTCTCCTCGGTCGATGTCAGGGACGGTAGTGCTAATGGAATTCATTTTCAGTAAGGTACCAGCATGGCACGCAACGAACTCCGCCCGGTCATCAAGCTCCGGTCCACGGCGGGCACGGGCTTCACCTACGTGACCCGCAAGAACCGCCGCAACGACCCGGACCGCATGACCCTGCGCAAGTACGACCCCGTCGTCGGCCGTCACGTCGACTTCCGAGAGGAGCGCTGAACCACCGCCATGCGCAAGGGAATCCACCCGGCCTACGGTCCTGTCGTCTTCCGTGACCGCGCCGCGAACCACGCCTTCCTCACCCGCTCGACGCTGACCGCCACGACGGCAGGGAAGACCGTCGAGTGGGAGGACGGCAACACCTACCCCGTCGTCGACGTCGAGACCTCCTACGTCAGCCACCCCTTCTACACCGGCACCGCCCGCGTCCTGGACACGGCCGGCCGGGTCGAGCGCTTCGAGCGCCGCTACGGGAAGCGGGGCGGCGCGTGAACATGTCGGTCGTGATCGTCGGCGGGCTGCACGCCGACGCCCGCCGGACGACGGTCGCGCGTCTGCTCGCCGACGTCCCGGGCAGCGTCGTGCTCCACCACGACCTCTCGACGGCCGTGGCGGGCACGGTCGTACGGACCGTCGGCGACGCCACCGGCATCCTCTCCGCCGGCGAGGCGCCCCTGGTCAACGACTGCGCCTGCTGCGCCCTGCGTGAGGATCTCGTCCCCGAGCTGCGCCGTCTCGCCGACGACGGCAGCACGCGTCTCGCGGTCGTCGAACTGTGGGACTCCGTCGAGCCCAAGGCCATGGCCGAGGTGGTCGTGGCCGGCGGGCTCACGGTCACCGGCGTCGTCACGGCCGTCGATCCGGCGCTGCTCCTGCCCTGCCTCGGCAACGGCGACGACCTCGCCGAGTGCGGTCTCGCCGCGGCCGCCACCGACCGGCGCACGGTCGCCGACACCTTCGCGCGCCAGCTGGAGTACGCGCCCGTGCTGGCCGTCGTCGACTCCGAGGAGGCCGACGACGAGGACCGCGAGCTGCTGGCGCAACTGCACCCGACGGCCCGCCAGGTCCGGATCGGGCCGGCCGGCCGTGCGGACGCGCGGTCGGCTCTCGCCCAGGCGGTGCTGGCCGGCTTCGACGTCGAGTCGGCCGCCGCCGCCCAGCACCCGGCCTGCGCGCTGCTGCCCGCCGAGGCCGACGCGCACGGGGTGAGCACCTTCGTCTGGCACCGGCGCCGCCCGTTCCACCCGGAGCGGCTGTACGCGGCCCTGGAGGACCTGACCTGCGCGGCCGCCCGCAGCCGGGGCCGGTTCTGGCTCGCCGACAGACCCGACGTCCTGCTCCACTGGGACGCCGCCGGGGGAGCGCTGTGCGTGGAGTCGGCCGGTCCGTGGCTCGCGTCCCTGCCCGACGCGGCCTGGGACATGGTCCCGCCGGTGCGGCGCGCCGCCGCCGCGCTGGACTGGCACCCCGAGCACGGCGACTGCTGCCAGCACCTGGTCTTCACGTCCCCCGGCCTGGACCGGGACGGCCTGGCGCACCTCCTGGAGTCCTGCCTGCTCACCGACGCCGAGTACGCCGCCGGCCGGGCCGCCTGGAAGCGGCTGCCGCCGGCCTTCGACACCCTCCTGGAGGTCTGACCCATGCCCCGCAAGACCGAGCGCCGGCCCGCCAGGTCCCGCCCCAACCCGCTCGACCAGGCCGAGATCACGTACATCGACTACAAGAACACCGACCTCCTGCGGAAGTTCCTCTCGGACCGAGGCAAGATCCGCAGCCGCCGGGTCACCCGCATCTCGGCCCGGCAGCAACGCCAACTGTCCCGAGCAATCAAGAACGCCCGAGAAATGGCCCTGCTCCCGTACACCACCCCCCGCTGACCCACCCCGCCCCTTCCCGCGGTTGTCCTGTACGCGTCCTTCCCGTCCACTCACGCCCCGCCCGGGAGCGGCTCCATCCGTACTTCCGGGCCCGCTGTCTCCGTACGTTCTGCCCCTCACCCGTACGAGCGGATTCACCTACGCCGTCTACTCGCCCTGGCCGTTCGGAGCGGCCGTCGGTCCGGCAGTGAGCCGAGGCGTCGCTACGGCGTCGGGCCGTCCCCGTCCCGCCCTCGCGGCCGACTTCACCGTCGTGCGCGGGGGCGGCGGCTTGTCGCCGTTGACCGTCGCCGGTCGGGGTGGCGGACCGGTCGGGTCTCCTCGGACGGACAGGTGTCGGGGGGTTTCGGCGTCGGCCGGGACGCCGGCGGTGTGCCCGGCCGCCGTGCCGCCCGCCGCCCCGCGGCACTGGCGCGCACCGGGCGGAGCCACATCCGGAGGACGTCCTACCGTGCCGAGCGGATGACGGGCATCCGCCGGAACGGCTCCTTTCGGGACGGCCCCGCCGCCGCGCACCGGCCCCCGGCAGCCGATCCGTTCCCGCGTCGACGGAACAGGACGGCCGTGCCATGCGTCTGTTCCTAGTGCAGGAGTAGTTCGATCCGGACGACTTTCACGTGGACCCGACGTCGACCGCCGACCCGGACGTGCGGGGCGGAACGCCGGGTAAAGCGGGCGTCAAAGCTGTAACCAGGCAGGCACCCCGCGTGCACGTGCATCTGCTCATGCGTCTGCACATGAACGGGGTTATGATCCGGGACAGTTGACCACGGCACCAATGGCCACACGAGCCAGTGCACCACCAGGGAGCGACCTGTGGACCACCACGTTGACGGGGGGCACGACGTGTACAACGGCATGACGGCCACACAGCTGTACGGGGTTGCCTGGCAGAAGAGCCGGCACAGCAACTCGCAGGGTTCCTGCGTCGAGTTCGCACGGCTGCCGGGCGGTGACGTGGCCGTGCGCAACTCGCGTTTCCCCGACGGTCCCGCACTCGTCTACACCCGCGCGGAGATCGAGGCGATGCTGCTCGGCATCAAGGACGGCGAGTTCGACCACCTGATCGCGAGCTGACGTCCCTCGACGCCCTCGCCCTCTGCTCGGCCGCTTCCTCCGTCTCTCCTCCGCCCCTGCTCCGTCTCTCCTCCGCGCGCACCGGGATTTCGGACTTGTCGCGCGAAAGCGGCGGGCAACGCGCGTAGAACCGCGGCGTCAGAGCGCGCCGCGGTTCGTCATTCGGCAGGCGTGTGCAGCCGGAAGAGCGCCCAGACGACCTTGCCGCCCAGGCTGCCGGAGAGCGGGTGCCAGCCCCAGCTGTCGGCGAAGGAGTCGACGAGGAACAGGCCGCGGCCCGACTCCGCCGAGAAGTCGTCGCTCTCGCGGGGCAGCGGACTCTCCCGGCTGGGATCACGCACCGCGCACACGAGCCGTTCGGTCCACCGCATCAGGTGCAGCCGCACGGGCGGATGCTGCCGGTCCGGTACGTGCGGGACGTCGTCGGAGGAGACTCCGTGTCTCAGGGCGTTGGTCACCAGCTCCGAGACGACCAGACAGACATCGTCGAAACGGTCGCCGACATCCCACTGGCCGAGGGTCCGCTTGGTGAACTGCCGGGCCTCGCGCACCGCTTCGAAGCGGGCGGGCAGGGCACACGAGGCGGCGTTGGACACGGCCGCGGGATCAAGCGGCGGAAGGCCCTGCCGTAACGGCTCGAGCATGGTCGATCCATTCGTCCCCATGCGAGGCACTCCCGGGATTCGCGGTCGTTGCGATGCAGCGGTGGCGCGAGACCATGGTTTCCGATGCGCACTGCGGATGCAAGGGCAGATGCACGTGCACGTGACCGAAATGGACCCGCCCGTACCGCTTCTTGGCCATTTTTTCCGCCAACTTCTCGCCCATCAGAGCCACTTCTCTTGCTTTCCCCTCACTGTTCCCTCGCATCGCGTTGTACGTATCCTTTGTCTTCTTTCCATCTCTGTAATCGGACGAGTACTGCTCGAAGTGTTTTAGTGGCAGACTGCGGCCCCTAAGACGGTTGGGGAGGCTGGCGAACGTGAGCGCGGGAGAGCCCGGATCGGTGGTGCGGCGGATGCTGCTCGGTTCGCAACTACGGCGACTGCGTGAGGCGCGCGGCGTCACGCGCGAGGCGGCGGGTTACTCGATCAGGGCTTCGGAGTCGAAGATCAGCCGGATGGAACTGGGCCGGGTGAGCTTCAAGACCCGGGACGTGGAGGACCTGCTGACGCTGTACGGCATCACGGACGACACCGAGCGCCAGGCGCTCGTCGGACTCGCCCGTGAGGCCAACGTGGCGGGCTGGTGGCACAGTTACTCGGACGTCCTGCCCAACTGGTTCCCCACCTACGTCGGCCTGGAGGGCGCGGCCGCGCTGATCCGGGCGTACGAGGTCCAGTTCGTGCACGGCCTGCTCCAGACCGAGGCGTACGCCCACGCGGTCGTCAGCCGGGGCATGAAGGGTGCGAACGCGGCCGACATCGACCGGCGGGTGGCGCTGCGTCTGGAACGGCAGAAGTACCTCGTCGCCGAGAGCGCCCCCGACTTCCACATCGTCCTCGACGAGGCGGCGCTGCGCCGGCCGTACGGCGACCGCGAGGTGATGCGCGGACAGCTCCAGCATCTGATCGAGATCTCCGAGCGCCCCAACGTACGGCTCCAGGTGATGCCGTTCAGCTTCGGCGGGCACTCCGGCGAGTCCGGCGCCTTCACCATCCTGAGCTTCCCGGAGTCCGACCTCCAGGACGTCGTCTACCTGGAGCAGCTCACCAGCGCCCTTTACCTCGACAAGCGCGAGGACGTCGCGCAGTACGAGCAGGCGCTGAAGGAGCTCCAGCAGGACAGCCCCGGGCCGGACGAGAGCCGGGACCTCCTGCGCGGACTGATCCAGCTGTCCTAGGGATTCCCCTAGGCACCTCCTGGATCGGCCCCAACTCCCTTGAAACCCCCGTACGATGACGTGTGATCAGATCGTGATGCCGATCGATCGCAGCCGATCGCAGCAGGGGATTGAGGGATCACATGACGTCCTACTTCACTGACCTGGCCCAGCAGTACATCGACGGTAAGTGGCGTCCGGGGACCGGGTCCTGGGACATCATCGACTTCAACCCCTACGACGGCGAGAAGCTGGCCTCGATCACCATAGCCACCGTCGACGAGGTCGACGACGCCTACCGTGCCGCCGCCCGCGCCCAGAAGCAGTGGGCCGCGACCAACGCCTACGCCCGCCGCTCGGTCTTCGAGAAGGTGCTGCGGCTGGTCGAGGAGCGCGAGGCGGAGATCAGCGAGGTCCTCGTCGCCGAGGCCGGCGGCACCTTCGGCAAGGCCGCTTTCGAGCTGCACCTCGCCAAGGAGTTCCTGCGTGAGTCGATCCACCTGGCGCTGCGTCCCGAGGGCCGCATCCTGCCCTCGCCGATCGACGGCAAGGAGAACCGCGTCTACCGGGAGCCGGTCGGTGTCGTCGGTGTGATCAGCCCGTTCAACGTGCCCTTCCTGCTGTCGCTGAAGTCCGTCGCCCCCGCGCTGGCCCTGGGCAACGGTGTGGTGCTCAAGCCGCACCAGAACACCCCGATCGCCGGTGGCACCGTGATCGCCAAGCTCTTCGAGGACGCCGGTCTGCCCCCGGGTCTGCTGAACGTCGTCGTGACCGACATCGCCGAGATCGGCGACGCCTTCCTGGAGCACCCGATCCCGCGGGTCATCTCCTTCACCGGTTCCGACAAGGTCGGCCGCCATGTCGCCACCGTGGCCGCCTCGCACTTCAAGCGGTCCATCATCGAACTCGGCGGCAACAGCGCCTTCGTCGTCCTCGACGACGCCGACGTCGACTACGCGGTCGACGCGGCCGTCTTCAGCCGCTTCGTCCACCAGGGCCAGGTCTGCATGGCCGCCAACCGCATCCTGGTCGACCGCTCGCTCGCGGACGAGTTCACCGAGAAGTTCGTCGCCAAGGTGAAGACCCTCAAGGCCGGCGACCCGCGCGACCCGCAGACCGCCATCGGCCCGGTGATCAACTCCCAGCAGGCGGAGGCCGTGACCGGCGCCGTCGAGCAGGCGATCGCCGAGGGTGCGACCGCCCTGCTGCACGGCACGACCACGGACAACCTCGTCGAGCCCTCCGTGCTGGCCGGCCTGCCCGCCGACTCCGCCCTGCTCCAGCAGGAGGTCTTCGGCCCGGTCGTCTTCATCAACACCTTCGACGGCGAGGAGGAGGCGGTCCGCATCGCCAACGACACGCCGTACGGCCTCAGCGGCGCCGTCCACACCGCCGACATCGAGCGGGGCGTCGCCTTCGCCAAGCAGATCGTCACCGGCATGTTCCACGTCAACGACGCCACCGTCCACGACGAGCCGATCGTCCCCTTCGGCGGCGAGAAGAACTCCGGCGTCGGCCGCCTCAACGGCGAGACGACCCTGGAGGCCTTCACCACCACGAAGTGGATCTCGGTCCAGCACGGCCGCAGCGGATTCCCGTTCTGAGCCGTCCGGCCCCCTGAGGCTCGGCGCTTCGGCAGCGCGGCGGACATGTGCCCGGGCACCCGACGGGCGCGTGTCCGCCACGCCATAACCTGGGCGCATGTCAGCGATCCGTCTTCTCGTGCTGGGCGCCGTGCGTCAGCACGGGCGGGCCCACGGCTACCAGGTGCGCGGCGACCTGGAGTACTGGGGCGCCCACGAGTGGTCCAACGCCAAGCCGGGCTCGATCTACCACGCCCTGAAGCAGATGGCGAAGCAGGGGCTGCTGCGCGAGCACGAGACGGCCCCGTCCACCGCGGGCGGCCCGCCGCGCACCGAGTACGAGATCACCGAGGCCGGTACCGAGGAGTACTTCAGGCTGCTGCGCGACGCCCTGACCTCGTACGACCAGAAGACGGACGTGAAGTCGGCGGCCATCGGCTTCGTGGTCGACCTCCCGCGCGCGGAGGCCGTGTCGCTCCTGAAGGAGCGCATCCACGGCATCGAGGAGTGGCGCTCCGCCGTCACCGAGCACTACGTCCCCGAGGACGGGCCGGAGCAACTGGGCCACATCGGGGAGATCATGAACCTCTGGATCCACACGGCCGACGCCGAGGCCACGTGGACGCGGGGCCTGATCGCGCGGATCGAGCGCGGCGCGTACACCTTCGCGGGGGAGGGCGAGCCGTTCGTCGGCGTCCTCGCGGAGGGCGAGGAGAACCCGTACGCCACGGATGAGCGGCATCCGGGAGATGCCCGCTAATCAAGTTTGACGAGCCCGGCCCGTGGCGTTACCTTGCCTCAGTAGTCAAGTTTGATTAGCGGATGGGTTGGGGGACTTTCGTGGCCGACACGGCGATCACGGTCGAAGGCGTACGCAAGAGGTACGGCGACACACAGGCACTGGACGGGCTCGACCTCACGGTGGCCCGCGGCACCGTGCACGGGGTACTCGGGCCGAACGGCGCGGGCAAGACGACCCTGGTCAGGATCCTGTCCACGCTGCTGCGGCCGGACTCCGGACGCGTCGAGGTGGCCGGCCACGACGTCGTGCGCCAGGCCAGGGAGGTCCGCCTGCGCATCGGACTGCTCGGCCAGCACGCCGCCCTCGACGAGGAGCTGGGCGGCCGTCAGAACCTGGAGATGTTCGGCCGCCTCCACCACCTGGGCGCCCGCCACGCGCGCGTGCGCGCCGACGAACTCCTGGAGCGCTTCGACCTCACCGCCACCGGCCGCAAGCCGGTCCGCGCCTACAGCGGAGGCATGCGCCGCCGGCTCGACCTGGCCGCCTCCCTCATCGGGAACCGGCACGGCACCGACCCGGAGGTGCTCTTCCTGGACGAGCCGACCACCGGCCTCGACCCGCGCGGGCGCGCCGAGGTGTGGTCCGCGGTCCGCTCGCTGGTCGGCGGCGGCACGACGGTCGTGCTCACCACCCAGTACCTGGAGGAG
Source organism: Streptomyces sp. NBC_01334 (assembly GCF_035983595.1). NCBI lineage: Bacteria > Bacillati > Actinomycetota > Actinomycetes > Kitasatosporales > Streptomycetaceae > Streptomyces > Streptomyces sp. NBC_01334. The sequence goes on from NZ_CP130718.1 coordinate 5,488,122, forward strand.
GCCGACCAGCTCGCCGACCGGATCTCCGTCGTCGACCGGGGCCGCGTGATCGCCGACGGCACGGCGGACGAGCTGAAGGCGCTGACCGGCGGCGACCGCATCGACGTCGTCCTGCGCGACGCGGGCCTGCTGGGCGCGGCCCTCGCACTGCTGCCCCTGCCCAAGGAGGACGTCACCGTCGACCCCGACCGCCGCCTGCTCAGTGCCCCGGTCACCGACCGTATGGCCGCCCTCTCCGCCGTCGTCCGCGCCCTGGAGGAGGCCGGCGTCGAGGCGGAGGACGTGGCCCTGCGCCGCCCCACGCTGGACGAGGTGTTCCTGCACCTGACCGGGCAGGACGACCGTACGAAGGAGACCGTGTGAGTACGTACGCGCTGACCGATTCCTGGACCATGACCCGGCGTGAACTCGCCCACTGGGCACGGCAGCCGGGCCGCCTGGTCGTCGGGCTCGTCTTCCCCGTGATGCTGCTGCTGATGTTCGGCTACCTGGTCGGCGGCGGCCGCGGGGTGAGCGGCGACTACCTCGACTACCTGATGCCCGGCATGCTCGCGCTCACCATGGCCTTCGGCCTGGAGGGCACGATGCTCGCCGTCACCCAGGATCTCAACAAGGGTGTCATCGACCGGTTCCGCGCCATGCCGATGGCCGACGGCGCGGTCCTGGTGGGCCGTTCGGCGGCCGACATGCTCCAGTCGGCCGTGGGCCTGGCGGTGCTGATCGTCGTCGGCCTCGCGCTCGGCTGGCGGCCCCAGGGCGGGCCGGGCGCCTTCCTGGCCGCGGTGGGCCTGCTCCTCCTCTTCCGCTTCGCGATGCTGTGGATCGGCATCCATCTGGCGCTGGTGGCCGGCAAACCGGAGATGGTGCAGGCCGTGCAGATCCTGGTCTGGCCGGTCGGCTTCCTCTCCAACGCCCTCGCCGCCCCCGCCGCGATGCCCGGCTGGCTGGGCACCGCCGTCGAGTGGAACCCGATGTCCCGGACGGCGACCGCGGTACGCGACCTGTTCGGCGGCCTGGGCGCCGATCCGGCCCACCTGTGGGCGGCCACCGCCTGGCCCCTGGCCCTGCTGGCGGTCTTCTTCCCCCTGGCAGTCCGGAAGTTCGCCCGCATGAGCCACTGAGCGGGGTGGCCCGGGCAGGCCCTAGTGGTGGAACCCGGTCGCCGCGGTCTTGTCCCGGGTCCGCGGCGCCGACTGCCGGCGGAGCTCGGGCAGCAGCCGGGACAGGTCCTCCACGAACATGTCGGCGAGGTCCTCCGAGAAGCCGTTTCTGCACACGACCCGCAGGACGGACAGGTCCTCCCGGTTCGGCGGGAACGTGTACGCGGGCACCAGCCAGCCGCTCTCGCGCAGCCGCCGTGACACGTCGAAGACGTCGTACGAGTCCACGCCCGGGGCCGTCGTGAAGGCGAACACCGGCAGCTCGTCGCCCCGGGTGAGGAGCCGGAAGTCGCCGAGCGCCTCCACCCGCTCGGCGATGCCCCGGGCCACGTCCCGCGTGGTCTGCTGCACCGCCCGAAAGCCCGCGCGGCCCAGCCGCAGCAGCGTGTAGTACTGCGCGACGACCTGGGCGCCCGGCCGGGAGAAGTTGAGGGCGAAGGTCGGCATGTCGCCGCCCAGGTAGTTCACCCGGAAGACCAGCTCCTCCGGCAGGGCATCCTTGTCCCGCCACAGCGCCCAGCCGACGCCCGGGTACACCAGCCCGTACTTGTGCCCTGAGGTGTTGATCGAGGTCACCCTCGGGAGGCGGAAGTCCCACACCAGGTCCTCGTCGAGGAAGGGGGCGATCATCGCGCCGGACGCGCCGTCCACATGCACCGGGATGTCGAGTCCGGTGCGCTCCTCAAGGGCGTCGAGGGCAGCGCAGAGATCCGCGATCGGTTCGTAGGAGCCGTCGAAGGTGGAGCCGAGGATGCCGACGACGCCGATGGTGTTCTCGTCGCACAGCTCGGCCGCGGCCTGCGGATCGAGGTGGAAGCGCTCGCCCTCCATGGGAACCAGGCGGGCCTCCACCTCCCAGAAGTTGCAGAACTTGTCCCAACAGACCTGGACGTTGACGCCCATCACGAGGTTGGGCCGGGCACCCGGGTAGCGGTCGGCGTTGCGCTGCGCCCACCGCCGCTTCATCGCCATCCCGGCGAGCATGCACGCCTCGCTCGACCCGGTCGTCGAACAGCCCACGGCCGCCGACGGGTCGGGCGCGTTCCACAGGTCGGCGAGCATCGCCACGCAGCGCCGCTCCAGTTCCGCGGTGCGCGGGTACTCGTCCTTGTCGATCATGTTCTTGTCCCGGCACTCCGCCATCAGGATGCCGGCCTGCGGCTCCATCCAGGTGGTGACGAAGGTGGCCAGGTTGAGCCGTGAATTGCCGTCCAGCATCAGCTCGTCGTGCACCAGCTGGTACGCCGCCGACGGTGGCGTCGGGCCGTCCGGCAGCCGGTGCTTGGGCGGCGCCTCGATCATGCCGCTGACCGGATCGGCCTCACCGTAGAAGGGGTTCACGGACAGGGGACGCTCGTCGGACTTCTGGGGACCCTTGTGCAACGCCATGGGAGTGCCTCCTGATGGATCGAACGGGTGTCAGCGGACCGAAGTTCCGTCCGCGCGCAACTGCATCTGCGGCCGTCCCGTCACCAGCAGCCAGGCCGGCAGCGAGGCGATGCAGAGCAGGGCGATGATCGACGGCGAGGCGACCAGGACGGCGGCGACGAAAAGGCTCACCCAGCCCTGCCGGGTGATGGCCAGGAGGATGCCCAGCACGCCGGTGGCCACGCCCACCGCCGGATGGACGCCCGGCACGAGCGCATGGGCGGTGAGACCGAGGGCGGAGCCCACGAACACGGCAGGGAAGATCCGCCCGCCCCGGAATCCGGAGGTCGCGGCGACGACCAGCGCGGCCATCTTCACCACCGTCATCGTGGCGAACTGCCCGGCCGTCCAGCCGTCGGGGTCGGCGGCGAGCTCCGCGACCTCGTCCAGCCCCTTGAAGAGCGTCAGATGGCCGCCCAGGGCCGCCAGCAGCCCCAGCACGACCCCGCCGGCCGGGAGGATCAGCATCGGGTGCCGCAGCCGCGCGAAGGCGCCGTGCAGGTACGGGAAGGCGTACACGCCGCACATGCCGAGCACCGCGCCCGCCGACGCGACCACGATCGCCGCCAGCAGGTCGTCCCAACCGGGCTGTCCGAACGGGGGCAGGTGCATGTCGAAGCTCGGATGGGCCACCAAGGTGGTCGTCATCGCGCCGGCCGCGGCGGCGACCAGCGGTGTGAAGACGCTGTCCCACAGCGGCCCCTTGGTCTGCCGCCCCGCCAGCGCCTCGGAGATCAGCAGCGCCGCCGCCACCGGCGTACCGAACAGCGCGCCGATGGTCGCCGCCTCCGCGAGCATCACCCACACCGCGCCCGGCGCCTGCGGCCGGAACCGGTGGCCCAGCCAGAAGACGACCGCCACGTTCACGGCGATGATCGGGTTCTCCGGGCCCAGGCTGGGTCCGCCCGCCAGCATCAGCGCGGTCGCCACCAGCAGCCCGGGGAGGACCACCGGCGGAAGCACGCGCGCGTCCAGCCCCATCGTGGCCGGGTCGGGACCGGCGTGCCCCGGCACCTTCCACACCACCAGCCCCACCAGCACGCCCGTCATGGTGAGCATGACCATCATCCAGAGCACGGAGTACCGGCCCACGCCCAGCGCGTCCGGGAGGTTCTGCCACAGCACGTGCTGGAGTTGCTCGGCCGCACCCTCCACCAGCAGGAGCATCAGGCTCGCCAGCACTCCGATGGCGAGGGCGGGCAGGATCGACGGCAGCAGGACGCGTGCCGGGGTCGCCGGAACGCTGGGCGGCTGCTGTGCGGTGTCCTGGGCCACGGGCTCACGATAAGCGGGCAAACCGGACATGACATCCGGGCGGTGGCGGACGAGGCGGAATCCCCTTGCACCTCACGCGGCGTGAGGACGCACCGTGGAGCGCGTACGAGAAGGGAGCGGACGAAGTGAGCTACTCCGTAGGACAGGTCGCCGGATTCGCCGGTGTCACGGTGCGCACGCTGCACCACTACGACGACATCGGCCTGCTCGTCCCCGGCGGGCGCAGCCACGCGGGCCATCGGCGCTACGACGACGCCGACCTCGACCGGCTCCAGCGGATCCTGTTCTACCGCGAGCTCGGCTTCCCGCTCGAGGACGTCGCGGCCCTGCTCGACGATCCGGCGGCCGACCCGCGCGCGCACCTGCGCCGGCAGCACGAACTGCTGACCGCCCGGATCGAGCAGCTGCAGAAGATGGCCGCGGCCGTGGAACACGCGATGGAGGCACGCGAGATGGGCATCAACCTCACACCCGAGGAACGGTTCGAGGTCTTCGGCGACAAGGACCCGGAGCGGTACGCCGAAGAGGCGGAGCAGCGCTGGGGCGGCACCGAGGCCTACGCGGAGTCGCAGCGCCGCGCCGCCCGCTACACGAAGGACGACTGGAAGCGTCTCCAGGCCGAGGTCGACGACTGGAGCGAGCGCTACACGGACCTGATGGCCGCCGGAGAGCCGTCGGTCGGCGACGCGGCCATGAACATGGCCGAGGAACACCGGCAGCACATCAGTAAGTGGTTCTACGACTGCTCGTACGAGACGCACCGCTGTCTGGGGGAGATGTACGTCTCCGACGAGCGCTTCAAGGCGTTCTACGACGCGATGCGCCCGGGCCTCGCCGAGCACCTCAGGGAGGCGATCACGGCGAACGCGGCCCGGCACACGGCGTAGGGCGGCGTAGGGCGGCACAGGCCGCCGCAAGGCGCCTTGAGGCGGCGTGCGGGTGACGGCGCATCGGGTCCTGGTCCGGGCGCCCGGGAGCTCGAGGGCTCGGGGGCCGCTCCCGGACCGGCACCGCCTACTCCCGGACCAGCACCACCGCGGTTCCGTACGCGCACACCTCGGTGCCCACCTCCGCCGCCTCCGTCACGTCGAAGCGGAACATCAGCACGCCGTTGGCTCCACGCGCGCGTGCCTGCTCGACGAGGCGTTCCATGGCCTGGTTGCGGGTCTCGACGAGGGTCTTCGTCAGGCCCTTGAGCTCACCGCCGATCATCGACTTGAGGCCCGCGCCGATCTGGCTGCCCAGGTGCCGTGAGCGCACGGTCAGCCCGAAGACCTCGCCGATGACCTTCTCCACCCGGAAACCGGATACGTCGTTCGTGGTGACGACCAGTACGTCCGGCTCGGGGCCCTGCCCGCCGCCGTAGTCTTCGATGCCCATGGCTCACAGCTTCGTCCCAGCGGGCCCACAGTGCATCCCGGAGACATCCGTGGAACCTGGGGCGGACACATTGCGTTGATAGCTTTGTGCGGCTGCACCATGGACGCCGTACCCTTCCCCCACCCATCAGGAGCCCGGAACCGTGACGACGATCGCCCTCGGACCGAGCTGGCTGGACCCCAATTACCTGCTCGACAACTTCGGTCTCTGGGGCCTGTTGCTCATCGTCTTCGCGGAGTCCGGCCTGCTGATCGGGTTCTTCCTGCCCGGTGACTCCCTGCTGTTCACCGCCGGCCTGCTGATCACGTCGAACCAGCTGGACTTCCCGCTGTGGGGCGCGGTCGCGCTGATCTGCGTCGCCGCGATCCTGGGCGACCAGGCGGGTTACATGTTCGGCAAGAAGGTCGGGCCGTCGCTCTTCAACCGACCGGACTCCCGGCTCTTCAAGCAGGAGAACGTCACCAAGGCGCACGAGTTCTTCGAGAAGTACGGCCCGAAGTCCCTGGTCCTGGCCCGCTTCGTGCCCATCGTGCGCACCTTCACGCCGATCATCGCCGGCGTCAGCGGCATGCGGTACCGCTCCTTCCTGATCTTCAACGTCATCGGCGGTGTCCTGTGGGGCGCGGGCGTCACCCTGCTCGGCTCCTGGCTGGGCAACATCGACTTCGTCAAGAAGAACATCGAAGCGATCCTCATCCTGATCGTCCTCGTCTCCGTGGTCCCGATCATCATCGAGTTCCTGCGGGCCCGCTCGAAGGCCAAGAAGAACCCGCAGCAGACCCCGTCGCAGGCTCCCGGGCAGCAGCACCGGCCCCACCAGCAGCAGCCCCCGGTCATGGACGACGCGACGACCCAGCTCCGCCGGATCGACCAGCACGACCAGCAGTACCCGTACGGCAACCAGGGTCAGAACCAGGGCCACGGTCAGAACCAGGGCCAGAACCAGGGCCAGGCCGAACAGCACGACTACTACGGTCAGCAGCAGTACCCCCAGCAGCAGCCGTACCCGCAACAGCAGCAGTACCCCCAGGACTGGCAGCAGCAGCCCCGACAGCAGCCCCAGCAGCAGCAGTACGGCGCTCAGCAGAACGGCCAGTACCCCTACGACAACCAGGGCTACTAGAGGCTCAGAAGCCCCGCGTCCGCTTGGCGGCCCGCCGCTTCTCGGCGGAGCCGATCCGCAGGAACAGCCGCGAGATCTCGGACCCGAGGTTCACGCCGATCGCGATGGCCATCGCCAGTGCCGCGGCCTTGGTGATCGACACCAGCCCCGCGTCCACCTCGTTCTGCGCGATGGCCAGCAGCCCGAAGTAGGTCGCCGATCCCGGTAGCAGGGGCCCGATCGCGGCGGTCGTGTACGGCAGGGCGGAAGCGAACCGGTAGCGCGACAGCAACTGCCCGAACAGGCCCACCACACCCGCCGCGACGGCCGTGGAGGCGACCGGCGAGATCTCCCCGGCGTAGTGCATCGCGCCGTAGACCGACCACGCCACACCGCCGTTCAGGGTGACGGCCAGCACGGTGGATCGTTCCTGCTGAAGCAGCACCGCGAAGGTCAACGACAGCAGCATCGACGCGCCGATCTGCCACAGCGGCCGCTCGGTGATGCCCAGGGCCGCGTCGGGATTGAGATGCGCGCCGAGCTGCACACCGACGTAGAGCATCACCAGCACGCCCGCCACGATGCCCACGAAGAAGTACATGACCTCCAGCAGGCGCGCGGCAGCGGTGATGTAGAAACCGGTCAGGCCGTCCTGGACGCCCGCCACCAGCGCCCGTCCGGGCAGCAGCGCGAACAGCCCACCGGTGATCACCGCGGACGCCTTCACCTCGACGTGCGCCAGCGTCAGCGCGATGCCTATCGCGGCCGGCGGCATCGCGGCGACCAGGAACTGGTAGAACTCCGGCAGCCCGCGCCCCGCGCAGAGCCACGCCAGCCGGTCGCCGAGCATCGCGCCGAGCGCCGCCGCCACGAACACGACGAGGTCGCCGCCGACCAGCACCGAGGCCGCGCCCGCGAGCAGCCCGCTCGCCGAGGTCAGCACCCAGGTGGGGTACGGATGCCGGTTGCGGCGCATCTCCGCGAGCCGCCGGTAGGCCTCTTCCAGGGAGAGATGGCTCTCCGGGTCGCTCAGGTCGTCCACGAGCCGGAAGACGGCCGCCAGGCGCGTGTAGTCGGTGCCCCGGCGACGGACCGTCCGGGACGCCGTCACCGGGTCCTCCACCAGGGACGGCTGGTACGAGATCGACAGCAGCGTGAAGGTGACGTTCGGTTCGCAGCGGTCGAGCCCGTAGGAGCGGCAGACCGCGAACATCGCCGCCTCCACGTCCTCGGCGCCCTCCCCGCCCGCGAGCAGCAGCTCACCGATACGCAACGTCAGGTCGAGCACGCGCGGGACGGCCGGGCCGCCCTCCTCCGCCTTCGGCCCCGGCTCCGGCGCGGGCCGGTCGGCCACCGGCATCCGCAGCATCGTGCGCATCCGGTCCTGCCAGGGCAGGTCCTTGATCAGACTCACCACCGGCACGCCTTCGGCCGGCGTGAAGGCCGACGGGGCCTGCCGGGCGCTGTACGTGCTCGGCAGGCTGAACGCCGATCCCTCGCCCTCCGCGGCGGCGGGCGAGCCCACGTCCAAGCCGCTCGGGACGGCGAACTCCGACGTGGTCTCCGGCTCACCGCCGGTTCTGGGGACGGCGAGCCCCGCCGGGATCGCGAACTCGGACGTGATCTCGGGGTCGAAGCCACTCCTCGCCTCGTCCGACTGCGGTTTGCGGTCCTCCGCCTCCGACACTCAGCAACGCTCCCTGAACGACACCTTCCGTAGGCCTCAGTATGCGCACAGACGCGCGGAAGGGTCGCACGCGTACGCGTGCGACCCTTCCGACGGCATCAGGCGACAGAGACCTCAGTGGCCGCCCTGGTCCTTGAAACGCTTGTAGGACCGCTCGATCTCGGCCTCGGCGTCGGTGCGGCCCACCCAGTCGGCGCCCTCGACGGACTTGCCGGGCTCCAGGTCCTTGTAGACCTCGAAGAAGTGCTGGATCTCCAGACGGTCGAACTCCGACACGTGGTGGATGTCCCGCAGGTGCTCCACGCGCGGGTCGGTCGACGGGACGCACAGCAGCTTGTCGTCGCCGCCGGCCTCGTCCGTCATCCGGAACATGCCGATCGCGCGGCAGCGGATCAGACAGCCCGGGAACGTCGGCTCGTCCAGGATGACCAGCGCGTCCAGCGGGTCACCGTCCTCGCCGAGAGTGTTCTCGACGAATCCGTAGTCGGTCGGGTAGGCGGTCGAGGTGAAGAGTCGACGGTCCAGGCGGATCCGACCGGTCTCGTGGTCCACCTCGTACTTGTTCCGCGAACCCTTCGGGATCTCGATCGTGACGTCGAACTCCACCGGTGGCTCCTCCATGATCAGCACATAGTTCTGGTGGTTAAGTGTCCCTCACGCCGCAGTGTGATCGCGAAAGGGGCTGGTGTTCGTGCCAGAGCTGAGGCCTTGGCGGGCCGTGAGACCGCACGTGGTGCGGGTCACGGACGCCGTTCGACCGCGTCTGGCACGGGCCGCAGGGATCGTAAGGCCTCGTCTCGCACGTGTGGCGGCGGCCGCGAAGCCGCAGGTCGCACGGCTCACACAGGCGGCCAAGCCGCAGCTCGAGCGGATCACGAAGGCCGGTCCGAACACCAGGTCGTGGCAGTACACCGCGGGTGCGGCGACCGCCGGGCTGGCGCTGGCCGCCGGTGTGGTGACCGCCGCCGGCCCCTGGGACTCCACCGGTCAGCGTACGGCCGAGCGGGACCGGGCCGCCGCCCTGGAACAGCCGGGTGGCACAGATCACGGCCGTCCGGACGATTCGTCCGATACCTCCGACACGGCCGCCGGAGCGCCGCGGCCCGCGCCGAGCGCCGCCTCCGTCCTCGCGGGCCTCGGTGGCGCCACCAACACCGTGAAGTCCGCCCCGGACGCCCTTCCGACCGGCACGGGCCTCTCGGGCGTCCTGGACCCCCTCCTGGGCGATCCGGCCCTCGGTGCCCGGCGGACCGCCGTGGTCGTCGACGTGGCCACCGGCAAGCGGCTGTACGGCTCCGGGGCCGACGAGGCGCTGACCCCGGCGTCCACGACGAAGATCGCCACCGCGGTCGCCGCGCTCTCCGCGATGGGCGGAGAGCGCCGCCTCACCACCCGCGCCGCGTTGGAACCCGACACCAGGGAAGTCGTCCTCGTCGGCGGCGGCGACCCCACCCTCACGGCCCGCGCGGACGCCGAGGGCTGGGCCGACCTGCGCAGCCTCGCCGCTTCCACGGCGGCCGCCCTGAAGAAGCGCGGCCTCACCCAGGTGACGCTCTCGTACGACACGACGCTGTTCGCCGGAACCCAGGTTCACCCCATCGGGGTCAACCCCAACCTCGCCGCCGTCACCGCCCTGTCCGCCGACGAGGGCCGCACCGACGACTCCACCAGCGGCCCGACGACCCGCGTGAGCGACCCGGCGGCCGACGCGACCCGCAAGTTCGCCGAGTTCCTGAAGGCCGCCGGCATCAAGACCTCGGCCCCCGGACCGTCCAAGGCCACCACGCGCGCGACGACCCTCGCCACGGTCTCCTCGCCCCCGCTGTCCGTCCTGGTCGAACGGATGCTGACCAACAGCGACAACGACATCGCCGAGGCCCTCGCCCGCCAGACCGCCGTCGCGACCGGTGTCCGCGCCGACTTCGCCGGCGCCGGCAAGGCCGTCCGGGCACAACTGAAGAAGCTCGGACTGCCGTTGACCGGCGTCCGGATCAAGGACGGCAGCGGTCTCGACCGCGAGGACCGGCTCACGGCGAACCTCCTGACCGCCCTCCTGGTCAAGGCCGGCGACGCCGGCCGGCCCGACCTGCGCCCCGTCCTCACCGGCCTTCCCGTCGCCGGTTTCACCGGCACCCTCACCAGCCGCTACACGGAGGGCGCGGCCGGCGTCGTGCGCGCCAAGACCGGCACCCTGACCGGTGTGAACACCCTCGCCGGCACGGTCGTCGACCAGGACGGCCGCCTCCTCGCGTTCGCCCTCCTGGCCGCCGGCACGACCGACCCGGCGGCGGCCCAGGTGGCGCTGGACCGGGCGGCGACGGCACTGGCGGGGTGCGGCTGCCGCTGAGCGGCGCGGCCCGGCACCCCCGAGCCGCCCCCGGCCCCGACCCCGACATCTCCCTGACCGGTCTCCTGCGGCCTGCCCCCGACGGCGGCGCTCACGTACGGTTGACGCATGACGAGCATCGGTGGCGCTGCTTCTTCGGGGATGGTCGACTGGAATCTCGCGGTGGCGACCGCGACCCGGCTCGTGCGGCCGGGGCCCGAGGTCAGCCGCGACGAGGCGCGAGCCGTCGTCGCGGAACTGCGCCGACACGCCAAGGCCTCGGAGGGACACGTCCGGGGCTTCACTCGTATGGGCACCGAGGACATCCACGACACGCCGGTCCTCGTCGTCGACCGCCCGGGCTGGGTGGCGGCGAACGTGGCGGGCTTCCGCGAGATCCTCAAACCGCTCCTCGACAAGATGCAGGAACGGCGCGGCAACACCCCCGGCGGCGCGGTCCTCGGCGCCGTCGGCGGCAAGGTCACCGGTGTCGAACTGGGCATGCTGCTGTCCTTCCTGTCCTCGCGGGTCCTCGGCCAGTACGAGACCTTCGCCCCCGCCACCCGCGCGCTCCCCGCCGGGGCCAACGGCGGCGGCCGACTGCTGCTCGTCGCGCCGAACATCGTTCACGTGGAACGCGAACTCGACGTGGAGCCCCACGACTTCCGGCTGTGGGTGTGCCTCCACGAGGAGACCCACCGCACCCAGTTCTCGGCCGTGCCCTGGCTGCGGGACCACCTCGAGGGCGAAATCCAGTCGTTCTTGGGCGAGACCGACGTCGACCCCATGACGTTCCTGGAGCGGGTCAGGGAAGCGGCCCAGTCCCTCTCCGGCGGCCGGCCCGAGGGCGAGGAGGACGACGGCGGCCGTTCCCTGGTCGAGCTGGTGCAGACGCCCGCCCAGCGGGAGATCCTCGCCCGCCTCACCGCCGTGATGTCCCTCCTGGAGGGACACGCCGACTTCGTCATGGACGGAGTGGGCCCGGAAGTCGTGGCGTCCGTCGCCGAGATCCGCGAGAAGTTCCAGCAGCGCCGCGCCAAGGGCGCCTCCCGACTGGACATCGCCCTGCGGAAGTTGCTGGGCCTGGACGCCAAGCTCAAGCAGTACCGGGACGGCGAGCGCTTCGTACGGGCCGTCGTCGACCAGGTGGGCATGGACGGCTTCAACCGCGTATGGACCTCCCCGAACACACTTCCGACCAAGGCCGAGATCGCCAAGCCGGCGGAATGGGTCACGCGAGTGCACCGCAAGACCGAGTCATGAACCCGCCGGAACGGCGATGAACGAATCCGGCCGACGGCAGGCGAACGCCCCTTCAATCACCCGTCCGAGGGACCGTGAGCCCTGGGCAGGCGTGCAATGCTCGGGGAACGGCCCGGTTCTGTCACCATCTACACACTCTGCGTGACCGAACCTCGGGTTCACCCCCGACAACTTCATGAAGGGAACCGGACAGTGGGTCCCCATCCTGCGGTCGCGGCGATACGCCTGGCGGTCCGCCGCGTACTCCACGACATCCTCAACGACCACCCCACCCCCGAGACGGGCTCCCACGAGCGACCGGCACCGCCGCTCGTGCTCGTGGCGTGCTCCGGTGGCGCCGACTCCATGGCGCTCGCCTCCGCCCTCGCGTTCGAGGCGCCCCGGCTCGGCATCCGGGCCGGCGGTGTCACCGTCGACCACGGCCTCCAGCCCGGCTCCGACCTGCGCGCCGAGGAAGTCGTCCTGCGCCTGCGCGAACTCGGCCTCGATCCCGTGGAGGCCACGGCCGTGACCGTCGGCCGCGAAGGCGGGCCCGAGGCCGCGGCCCGCGACGCGCGCTACGCCGCCCTCGACGCCGCCGCCGTCCGCCACGGCGCCGCCGCGATCCTGCTCGGCCACACCCGCGACGACCAGGCCGAAACCGTCCTGCTCGGCCTCGCACGCGGCTCCGGCATCCGCTCGCTGTCCGGGATGGCGGCGGTCTCGGGGGCCGACGGCCGCTATCGCCGCCCCTTCCTCCAGCTCGACCGGCAGACCGCCCGCAAGGCCTGCATGGTCCAGTCCCTGCCCGTCTGGGACGACCCGCACAACGCCGACCCGGCCTACACCCGCTCCCGGCTGCGCCACGAGGGGCTGCCCGCCCTGGAGAAGGCCCTCGGCAAGGGCGTCGTCGAGGCGCTCGCCCGTACGGCCCAGCTCTCCCGCGACGACGCCGACGCCCTCGACGCCTGGGCGGGCCAGGCCGAGGCCTCCGTACGGGACGCCGCCGGTCTGCTGGAGTGCGCCAAGCTCTACGCCCTGCCGCCCGCCGTACGCCGTCGGATCCTGCGCCGCGCCGCCATCGAGGCGGGTGCTCCGGCCGGTTCCCTCTTCGCCCGGCACATCGAGGAGGTCGACCGGCTGATCACCGGTTGGCGCGGCCAGGGGGTCATCAATCTCCCCGGCAAAGTCGTCGCCCAGCGCCAGGGTGGCAGACTGGTGATTCGGCAAGGCTGAATCCGGGCCCTCCGGCAGGACCGCTTACGTGGTCGTGGGCGGTCCCGGTGGCCGGTGGGACAACCGAAAGTGATGCGGGTGGACGCGAAAGACATGGGCACCGACCTCAAAGAGGTGCTCATCACCAAGGAAGAGATCGACGCGAAGCTGGTAGAGCTGGCCGCGAAGATCGACGCGGAGTACGCGGGCAAGGACCTGCTCATCGTCGGTGTCCTCAAGGGCGCCGTGATGGTCATGGCCGACCTCGCCCGAGCCCTGTCCACCCCCGTCACCATGGACTGGATGGCCGTGTCGTCCTACGGCGCGGGCACCCAGTCCTCCGGAGTGGTGCGGATCCTCAAGGACCTCGACACCGACATCAAGGGCAAGCACGTCCTGATCGTCGAGGACATCATCGACTCCGGCCTGACCCTGTCCTGGCTGCTCTCCAACCTCGGCTCGCGCGAGCCCGCCTCCCTCAAGGTGTGCACGCTGCTGCGCAAGCCCGAGGCCGCCAAGGTAGCCATCGACGTCGAGTGGGTCGGCTTCGACATCCCCAACGAGTTCGTCGTCGGCTACGGCCTCGACTACGCCGAGAAGTACCGCAACCTCCCGTTCGTCGGTACGCTCGCGCCCCACGTCTACGGCGGCTGAAACCCGAAGGGCCCAAGCCCCGTACGAAGATCGGGAACCTCGGCGGGCCTTTCGCCGTTGGAGCATGCAGACGGGTGCGCCAGCCGTCCCGTGCGGCTCCGCGCGACAAAGCTGGGGTACCGTCAGAAGAACTGTCTTATCAAACTCACTATGGCAGGAGGGACGGGGCGACACCGCTCCGTATGGATGGACGTGAAGCGATACTTCCGTGGGCCGGTCATGTGGATCGTGCTGGCCGTCCTTGCCGTGGTCGTGTTGATGCAGGTCGTCGGCTCGTCCGGCGGCTACAAGACGGTGGACACCGGCCAGGTCATTGCAGCGATCAACGACAACAAGGTCGAGTCGGCCAAGCTCACCACCGGTGACGAGCAGACCATCAAGGTCACGCTCAAGGACGGCGAAAAGGTCAAGGACAGCTCGAAGATCCAGGCGAGCTACATCGGCGACCAAGGCGTGACCATTGCCAACACGCTGCAGACCAAGTACCAGGACAAGCAGATCCCGGACGGATACACAGTCTCGCCGACGAAGCAGAACGCCTTCGTCGGGATCCTGCTGTCCCTGCTCCCCTTCGTCCTCATCGTGGTCGTCTTCCTGTTCCTGATGAATCAGATGCAGGGCGGCGGCTCCCGAGTCATGAACTTCGGGAAGTCCAAGGCCAAGCTCATCACCAAGGACACCCCGAAGACGACCTTCGCCGACGTCGCGGGCTCGGACGAGGCCGTCGAGGAACTCCACGAGATCAAGGAGTTCCTCCAGGAACCGGCGAAGTTCCAGGCCGTCGGCGCCAAGATCCCCAAGGGCGTACTCCTGTACGGCCCGCCCGGTACCGGCAAGACGCTCCTCGCGCGCGCCGTCGCCGGCGAGGCGGGCGTTCCCTTCTACTCGATCTCCGGTTCCGACTTCGTCGAGATGTTCGTCGGTGTCGGTGCCTCCCGGGTCCGTGACCTCTTCGAGCAGGCCAAGGCGAACGCCCCGGCGATCGTCTTCGTCGACGAGATCGACGCGGTCGGCCGCCATCGCGGCGCCGGCCTCGGCGGTGGCCACGACGAGCGCGAGCAGACGCTGAACCAGCTGCTCGTCGAGATGGACGGCTTCGACGTGAAGGGTGGCGTGATCCTCATCGCCGCCACGAACCGTCCCGACATCCTCGACCCCGCGCTGCTGCGTCCCGGCCGCTTCGACCGCCAGATCGCGGTCGACCGTCCGGACATGCAGGGCCGTCTGGAGATCCTCAAGGTTCACCAGAAGGGCAAGCCGGTCGCTCCGGACGTCGACCTGTCGGCCGTCGCCCGCCGTACCCCGGGCTTCACCGGCGCGGACCTGTCGAACGTGCTGAACGAAGCGGCGCTCCTCACGGCGCGCAGCGACAAGAAGCTCATCGACAACCACTCGCTGGACGAGGCCATCGACCGCGTCGTGGCGGGCCCGCAGAAGCGGACCCGGATCATGTCGGACAAGGAAAAGAAGATCACCGCGTACCACGAGGGCGGACACGCCCTGGTCGCGGCGGCCTCCCCGAACTCCGACCCGGTCCACAAGATCACGATCCTGTCGCGCGGACGGGCCCTCGGCTACACGATGGTCCTGCCGGACGAGGACAAGTACTCGACCACGCGCAACGAGATGCTCGACCAGCTGGCCTACATGCTGGGCGGTCGCGCTGCCGAGGAACTGGTCTTCCACGACCCGACCACCGGCGCCGCGAACGACATCGAGAAGGCCACCGCCACGGCCCGCGCGATGGTCACCCAGTACGGCATGACCGAGCGACTGGGCGCGATCAAGTTCGGCGGCGACAACACCGAGCCGTTCCTCGGCCGTGAGATGGCTCACCAGCGCGACTACTCGGAAGAGGTCGCCGCGCTGGTGGACGAGGAAGTCAAGAAGCTCATCGAGACGGCGCACAACGAGGCCTGGGAGATCCTGGTCGAGAACCGCGACGTCCTCGACAACCTGGTGCTTCAGCTGCTCGAGAAGGAGACGCTGAACAAGGAGCAGATCGCCGAGGTCTTCTCCGCCATCGTCAAGCGCCCGGCCCGGCCCGCCTGGACCGGTTCCTCGCGGCGCACGCCGTCCACCCGTCCGCCGGTGCTCTCCCCCCGGGAGCTCGCACTGACGAACGGCGCCAACGGCGCGACGCCGGCGATCTCCACGGCGAAGTCCACCGCGGTGGAGCCCACCCCGGTGACCGAGCCGGCCCCGGAGGACCGCCCCGAGAGCTGATCCGGCTCCCGGGAGCCCCACCAGGCCCGGAATGGATGCCGCGCCCCCCAGGTTCTAGCCTGGGGGGCGCGGCATTTTTCGTCTGATGTCATCCACGCCGCGATGAGGCGCGTGACCCACACGCGTGACCCGCACAGGAACGAGGCACCACATGACCGACCCCGTGACGCTGGACGGCGAGGGCGCCATCGGCGAGTTCGACGAGAAGCGCGCCGAGAACGCCGTACGCGAGCTGCTGATCGCGGTCGGCGAGGACCCGGACCGCGAGGGTCTCCGGGAGACGCCGGCTCGGGTGGCGCGGGCGTACAAGGAGATATTCGCGGGGTTGTGGCAGCAGCCCGAGGACGTGCTGACGACCACCTTCGACCTCGGACACGATGAGATGGTGCTCGTGAAGGACATCGAGGTGTTCAGTACTTGCGAACACCATCTGGTGCCGTTCAGGGGTGTCGCCCATGTCGGCTACATCCCGTCCGCCACCGGGAAGATCACCGGCCTGTCCAAACTGGCCCGTCTCGTGGACGTCTACGCGCGCCGTCCCCAGGTGCAGGAACGTCTCACCACGCAGATCGCCGACTCCCTGATGGAGATCCTGGAGCCGCGAGGCGTGATCGTCGTCATCGAGTGCGAGCACATGTGCATGTCCATGCGGGGCATCCGCAAGCCCGGCGCCAAGACCATCACCTCGGCGGTGCGGGGACAGCTGCGGGACGCGGCGACGCGCAACGAGGCGATGAGCCTGATCATGGCGCGCTGACGGGACCTGCGCTCACCCGGGAGGCGTCACGCCGGTGACGCCACCCCTTTGTCGTGATCGTCGTCCTCGGGCAGCTTGCAGACGCGCTCCAGGAAGATGGCCGCCGCTATGACCGCGATGCCCGCCAGGACCGAGAAACCGGCGTAGATGGCCTGGTCGCGGCGGGCGGGGATGTCCAGGGACTCCAGCAGGAAGACGCCCGTCCCGCCGTACATGCCGGAGACGAGGGCGGCCACCAGGGCGCTGGACTGGGCGAACACGACCGCGCGGGCCGCCATCAGCGGGTCGACGCCCTTGGCCTCGGGGCGGCGCTCACGCTGGGCCTTGAGCCGGGCGCGCAGCGACAGTGCGGTGGCCACGAGCACCACGGCGATCAGGGCGAGGACGATGGGCGCGGCCAGCGGGACGCTGGGGAGGGTCCCGATCGAGTTCCACAGGCGGGCTCCGGCCCAGGACAGGATCGCGGCCACGCCGAACACGCCGGCCAGCACCCTGATGCGCAGCTCTCTCACGGTGTCCCTTCAACTCCCCCGAGCCCGCGGGCATGGACATCCCGCGGGCAGTGGTCCTGTCGACCTTAACGACTACTCGGGCAGGTGGAGTTCCAGGTCCTTGCGTGCCGCGACGCCCTCGCGGGTCACGGTGTCGAGCAGACCGGCGACCGTGCCGCGGCCGGGCAGTTGGGCCTCGGGCTCCACGTCGTACCAGGGGGCGAGGACGAAGGCCCGTTCATGGGCGCGGGGGTGGGGGAGGGTGAGGTGCGGATCGTCGTCGACGACGTCGGCGTACGCGACGATGTCGACGTCGAGCGTGCGCGCGCCCCAGCGCTCGTCGCGCACCCGGTGGAAGGCCTCCTCGACCGCGTGCGCCCGCTCCAGCAGGGAGGACGGCGGGAGGGTCGTCTTCAGCACGACCACCGCGTTGAAGTACGAGGGCTGGCTGCCGGGCTCGACGCCCCACGGCTCCGTCTCGTACACCGGGGACACGGCCTTGATGCGTACGCCCGGGGTGTCCTCGAGGGCGTCGATGGCGCCCTGGAGGGTCTCCAGGCGGTTGCCCAGGTTGGAGCCGAGGGCGATCACGGCCCGCTGGGGGTTGTGCAGCGTGGTGTCGGCGGCGTCGACCTTCTCCACGACGGAGGCGGGTACCGGCTGTACGGTCGGGTCGCTCTGACCCTCGGTGAAGAACGCGGTCATACTCGGCTCCGGATGATGGTGACGGTCACGTCGTCGAAGGGGACCGTGATCGGCGCGTCCGGTTTGTGGACGCAGACCTCGACCTCCTGGACCCCTTCGTGCTTCAGACAGGCCTGGGCGATGCGCTCGGCGAGCGTCTCGATGAGGTCGACGGGATCGCCCTGGACGACGGCGACGACCTCCTCCGCCACGATGCCGTAGTGGACGGTCTTCGCCAGGTCGTCGTCGGCCGCGGCCGGTCGGGTGTCCAGGCCCAGGACGAGGTCCACGATGAAGGTCTGGCCCTCCTCGCGTTCCTTGGGGAACACGCCGTGGTACCCGCGGGCCTTCAGGCCGCGCAGCGCGACACGATCCACGCGAATCACTCCTGCAGTCGTCGGTTTCGGCCGGTGCGTCCGGGTGCGGGCGGCACCCCGGCCTCGAACGAATCTACCCGCGAGCACCGACAGACCCGGGCTCCGGCCACGGTGGCCCGGGCCGGAGTCAGGACTTTTCACCGGGTGTTTCCCTGCGGGAACCCGGCTGCTCACAGGCTGGTAGCCGCCCCTACCCACGGTTCGTGATTCCAACCACTTCTTGGTCCCTGTGGGCCATCCGAGGGCCTCCTGCCCCGTTCCTGTGGTCCGCCTACCCGCTCAGGAGGGGTTCTCGTCACTCTCGGGGTCATCGGGACCGTCGTCCTCGTCGTTCTCCGTCAGCACCGGGGAGGCGTGGTGCGACCACAGCTTCCATCCGTCGGAGGTGCGACGGAACACGTTCGTGGCGACCACCAGCTGGCCGACGAGCGGCCCGAGCTCCTCGCCGTCCTCCGGCGCCGGGCCGCCGCTGAGGATGTTCTCGGTGCAGTTCACCAGCGCGGTGTCGCCGGTGACGGAGACATGCACGTCGGTGAGGAAGAACTGGATGTAGTCGGTGTTCGCCATGATCAGCGCGTACGACCGCAGCACGTCGCCCCGGCCGGTGAGCACGGGCCAGCCGGGGTGCACGCAGGAGATCACGCCGACGTCCGCCGGGTCGTGGTACGTCTCGTCCACGCCCAGGTCGGCCGGGGTGAGCCAGAGCGCGGACACCCCGTCGAAGTCGCCTTGCTCCAGTGCCTCGTAGAAGGCGGTGTTGGCGGCCTCGACCTGCTCGACGTCGGTGTGGGGGGCGCTCACCGGACTCCTTCTGTGCCGCTCGGGCCGTGCCCGCCGCGGTGTGCGTCCGGGGTCGCGGTCGCGGGTTCGCCCGTGGCGGTGTGCGCCGGGCGTGGTGCGCCCGCGCCCGGCGCGCTGCCTTCCGCGCGCGCTCCCTCCACGGCACGGGCGACCCGTACCGCGTCCGCCGTCGCGCGCACCTCGTGCACGCGGACCGCCCAGGCGCCCGCCTCCGCCGCGAGGGCCGAGACGGCGGCGGTGGCGGCGTCGCGCTCGCGCGCGGGCGGCGGCGCGCCCTCCGGGCCGGCCAGGACACGGCCGAGGAACCGCTTGCGGGAAGCCGCGACGAGCAGCGGGTGACCGAGGGCGTGCAGCCGGTCGAGATGGGCCAGCAGGGAGAGGTCCTGATCGGCCTCCTTGGAGAAGCCGAGACCCGGGTCGACGACGATGCGGTCGGGGGAGACGCCGCCCGCCAGGACGGCTTCCACGCGCGCGTGGAGCTCGTCCACCACCTCGGCGACGACATCGGTGTAGACGCCTCTGACGTTGCCGCCCTCGAGGAAGCCGCGCCAGTGCATGACGACGAAGGGGGCGCCCGTGTCCGCGACGGCCGGGATCATCGCCGGGTCGGCGAGGCCGCCGCTGACGTCGTTGACGAGGGCGGCACCGGCCGCGAGGGCCTGGGCGGCGACGGAGGCGCGCATCGTGTCGACGGAGACGACGACACCCTCGGAGGCGAGGCCGCGGACCACGGGGATGACCCGGCGGAGCTCCTCGGCCTCGTCGACCCGGCTGGCGCCGGGGCGGGTGGACTCGCCGCCGACGTCCACGAGGTCCGCGCCCTCGGCGACGAGCTGGAGGCCGTGCTTGACGGCGGCCGTCGTGTCGAACCAGCGGCCGCCGTCGGAGAAGGAGTCGGGGGTCACGTTGACGACTCCCATGACCGCGCAGCGGTCCCATTCCGGAAGGCCGACGACGCGCCCGCGTCCGCTCTGCTTGCTCATGCGTTCAGCGTAGGCCCAGCAGGGTGCCGGGCCGCGGTGCGGCCCGGGTGGAAGCCCGCGGAGCCGGGAGGGGGCGGGGCCTGCACCCGGGCCGGACTCGTGGCGCGGGCCCGCTGCCCGCCGGCCGGCATCGCCGCTCCTAGGCCGCGCGTACGTCTCTCTCCGCCACCGCGTGCGTACACACGCGTGCCGCTGCGGAGCGGCGGCGCAGGAAGCGCGGCAGCGGGAGGGCGAGGCTGACGAAGCCCTCGGCCTGCATGGCGGCGAAGCCGATGCGGGGAAGGTCGCCGGACGCCCGGTAGACGACGAAGCGGGGCTCCCAGCGCGGCTGGAACTTGGCATTGAACTTGTACAGCGACTCGATCTGGAACCAGCGGGACAGGAACACCAGCAGCCCGCGCCAGGCCCGCAGGACCGGGCCCGCGCCGATCTTCTCGCCGCGCGCCAGGGCCGAGCGGAACATGGCGAAGTTCAGCGACACGCGCGCGATGCCGAACTTCGGGGCGGCCTGGAGAGCGGCGACGATCAGGAGTTCGTTCATGCCCGGGTCGGCCGAGCGGTCGCGCCGCATCAGGTCCAGGGAGGCGCCGTCCGGGCCCCAGGGCACGAAGTGCAGGATCGCCTTCAGGTCGCCGTACTCGCCGGGGACCTCGTCGGCCTTGTGCGCGGTGGCGATGAGGCAGTCCCCGTCGGCGGCGTCGCCGACACGCCCCAGGGCCATCGAGAAGCCGCGCTCGGTGTCGGTGCCGCGCCAGTCCTCGGAGGCCCGCCGGATGCGCTCCAGTTCGGCCTCGCCGAGGTCACGGACGCGCCGTACCCGGGTCTCGTAACCGGCGCGTTCGATGCGTTTGACCATTTGGCGCACGTTGCGCATCGCGCGGCCGGCCAGGGAGAAATCCGCCACGTCCACCACCGCCTCGTCACCCAGCTCGAGCGCGTCGAGGCCGGTCTCACGGGTCCAGACCTCGCCGCCCGTCTCCGAGCAGCCCATGACGGCGGGCGTCCAGGAGTGGGCCTTGGCCTCGTCCATGAAGCGTTCGATGGCGCCGGGCCAGGCCTCGACGTCGCCGATGGGGTCGCCGCTGGCGAGCATCACGCCGGAGACGACGCGGTAGGTCACCGCCGCCTTGCCGCTGGGCGAGAAGACCACGGCCTTGTCGCGGCGCAGCGCGAAGTGGCCCAGGGAGTCGCGGCGGCCGTGCTTGTCCAGCAGGGCACGCAGGCGCACCTCGTCCTCCTCCGTGAGGCGGGCGGCCGGGTGCTCGGGGCGGAAGGCGAGGTAGATCGTGGTGACCGCGGTGATCCAGCCGAGGGCGCCCAGGGAGAAGGCGACGGTCCAGGAGGTGTTGCCCTGGTAGTCGACCGGGCCCTCGAAGCCGAAGAGGCCGTACAGGACGTGCGTAATGCGATCGGCCAGGCTCGGGTCGCCGATCAGACGCCGCGGGTGGACGCTGACGATGATCAGACCCAGACCGAGGGAACCGGCGCCCATGAGGACGAAGTTGGCGAGCGCGCGCCAGCGGCTGCGCGGGTCGGGCAGTGCCGCGAACTGGTCGCGGTGCAACAGCAGCGGAGCCAGGAGCGCGACCGAGATGAGCGCGCCCACGATCGAGTGCCGGTACACGAACTGGGCCACCGCGCCGGCCGGGAGCAGCACCACTGCCGCGCGCCACGCGCGCCGCTTGCCGCGCCTGAGGCCGTGGGCGAGCAGCAGCAACAGGACGCCGGCGCTGAGCGACAGCGCCGCCGCGAACGGCCCGAACGAGCCGGGCAACACCTCGGCGAAGGTGTGCATACGGCTGTGCCTGAACCGCGGGAAGACGCCTCCGGCGACATCCAGCAGGCCCACGAGGGCACAGGCGCGGGCGACCAGGGCAGGGACGGACTCGGGGCGCGGACCTCGCACTATCTGCCGCACCCGGCTTGATCGGTGCGGAACCCCGCCCGACATTTCCCCATCTTGAGTGACAGACATCGCATCCCGTAGTTCCGCGAGAGACCTTGGACCCGGGCCCGATTCGGGCATCCGGCGACATTGCGCCCTCTAGGACGGTGTCTTGAGGAGAGAGGTTCACTCGTCTCCTCAAAGCCACTGAAAAGGCCAAGGAAAGTCCGGGACAAGCCCTCGCGAAGGAGTCGGGGGGAGCGGGCGGGATCCCGGACGGAGAGCAGGCAGGAAACCACCGCATGGGGCTCACGAGCGACAAAACGCTGCTGCTGTCAGTGCTGTTCGCCTTACTGCTGTTCGTCGGCACGGTATGGCTGTGGCCGCGCCTTGCCCGCACCGGCTGGCGGGCCGTCAGTGGGCGGGTCGGGCTGCTGCTCGCCACCCAGTTGGCGCTGTTCGTGGCGGTGGGGCTGACCGCCAACCAGGCGTTCGGCTTCTACGCCAGCTGGGCGGATCTGTTCGGCCGGGAGACGGACCAGGGCGTGGTCGTCGACCACGCGGCGGGTGGCGCCCCGGCGGGGCCGCTGCGGGTGGTCGACACCCGGCGCGTGGACGGCGGCGGCAGCCCGCGTCCGCAGTACGGCGGACAGATCCAGAAGATCGCCGTCAACGGACGTACGACACACATAGCCACGCCGGCGTACGTGTACCTGCCGCCGGAGTACTTCGACCCGCAGTACCGCACGCGTACGTTCCCCGCGGCTGTCGTCCTCACGGGCTACCCCGGAACGGCGGAGGCGCTGGTGGACAAACTGCACTACCCGCGTACCGCGCGGCAGCTCGCCAAGGACGGGCGCATGCAACCGATGATCCTGGTGATGATGCGGCCGACGGTGGCGCCGCCGCGGGACACCGAGTGCGTGGACATCCCGGGCGGCCCGCAGACCGAGTCGTTCTTCGCCAAGGACCTGCCGGACGCCGTGACGGCCCACTACCGGGTGGGCCGGAAACCCGGCAGCTGGGGCATCATCGGCGACTCCACGGGCGGCTACTGCGCGCTGAAGCTGGCGATGCACCACCCGGAGGTCTACGGGGCGGGCGCGGGCCTGTCGGCCTACTACAAGGCGCCGAACGACCCGACCACGGGCGACCTCTTCCACGGGAACGCGACCCTGCGCAACGAGGCGGATCTGCACTGGTTTCTGAAGAATCGTTCCGCTCCCGACACCTCGTTGCTCGTCACCAGCAGCAAGGTCGGAGAATCCAACTTCAAGGCCACGCAGAAGTTCATAGGGCTGGCGAAGGCCACGGGCAAGACCAGGATCTCGTCGATCATCCTGGAAAGCGGCGGGCACAACTTCAACACCTGGCGGCGGGAGATCCCGCCCACGCTCGAGTGGATCAGTGGGCGGTTGAGCGACCGGTGAGCGGCACCCGACGGCGGGGGCCGGGCGGCGGGCGCCGAATGCCGAATGCCGGAGGCGGGGTGGCGGGCGTCGAATGCCGGGACGGGGCGACGGTCGTCGAGCAGGCGGGGTCGCGGTCGTCGAGCAGGGGGTCGACGGTCCTCGAGGAGGAGGCCGACGGACGCCGAAGAGGGGGCTGACGGGTGGCGGAGGCCGGGGGTGCCGGGTGGCTCGGCCGGGGTTCATGAGGGCTGTTCGGGGCACCCCGGCAGGAAATGATCTTGCTTCTTGTCGAATTCCGTGACCGCGTTGTTTCCTGATGCCCTGTGAAGACTTCGGTATGGCCGTGTTTTTGCGGGGCGGGGCGCCAACATTCGCCTACGCGCGGTAAGTTTCTGGCCATGCCACGTGGACGTCACCGCCATTCCCCGCCTTTGCACAGGCTGCTGCCTCCCTCGGCAATCGCAGGCGTCTCCCTTGTCTGCGCCCTCGGCCCCTGGGTGTTCACGGAGCCGATGGCGCTCCGTGGTCTGGCCGCGGCCGCCGCGGCGACGGCGATCCTCGGCGCGTACGTGATGCGCCGCTGGGACATGCAGGCCGGCAAACAGGTCGCCGATCTGGCACGCGCGCGTGCCAGCGACGAGTGGCGTTACGAGGAACGGGTCGCCGAACTCGAGAGCGACCTCGACGAATCACGTGAGCTGCGCGTCAAGCTGGAGCAGCGCCTGCGGTCCAAGCGCACCGAACTGGCGGGCCTGCGCAACGAGCACGCCGCGCTGCTGCGCCGCTATGCCACGGCCGAGACCGAGCGGGCCAGCGCCCTGGAGGGCCGCCGACTGCTCGAGATAGAGGCCGCGCCCACGCCCGCGCTGCCCGCCGCGCGCGCGGCGCAGGACGCGGAGCCGGCCGACGCGGTCGTCGCGCGGGAGGCCGACGACACCGAGGACACCGAAGGCGCGGATGCCGTCGAGGCGTCGGCCGAGGAGGCCGGGCTCGACGACTCTGCCGACTCTGCCGAGTCCGGCGACGCCACCGCCGAGTCGGGCGCGGAGGCCGAGAAGGCCGAAACGGCCGCGGAGACCGCGGAGGCCGAGGAGGAGCCGACGGCTTCGGCGGTCTTCTCTCCCGAGGGGTCCAAGCTGTTCCTGCGGGCCCAGGCGGCCCTGGCCCGGTTCGACACCGACGGCGTCAAGGTCACGAAGATCGAGGACCACGCCGAGGAGGAGCCCGCGCGGGCGACTTCCGCGGACGTCGGCGCCACAGCCGCCGGCGGCGACGCGGAGGCCGCGCAGGAGGACGAAGCACAGGGGAAGCCCGAGGCGGTCGACGAGCACGCGCGCGCGGCCGCCCCCCACACGGCCGCCGAGGCCGACACGGTCTCGGACGACCGGAGCGCGGACGACGAGAGTGCGGAGGACCAGGCCCCGGGCGACCAGACCCCGGGCGACCAGGCTCCCGCCGCCGCGGACGCGGACGACGCGGAGGAGAACGCCCCGGAAGCGGCCGTGGCGGGCGAGCACCTGGTCCACGCGGAGCCCGTGCGGCCCGCGCCGCCGGTGTACTCCGCCCCCACCGGCGCCCCCACCGACACCTCCCTCCCGTCCGCCACCGGAGCCGGTGCGCTCGTCCCCCGTCCCGCCGGCGCCGTGCAGCGCCGCCCCTCCGGCCACTTCGCCGTGCCGACCGCCGTGGCCGTCGTACCGGCCGCGCAGCCGGTGCGGCGTCCGACGGCCGAGGGAGGCTTCGACTTCTTCGGTACGAAGAGCGCGTCGGCGCCCTACGCCCTGGAGGCGGTGCAGAACGAGGATCTGGCCGATGTCGTCGGCCAGGAGGCCCTCGCCCTGCACAAGGCCGAGTCCGAGGCGGAGTTCAAGCCGCTGGACGAGGCGGCGCGCGGTGTGGGTCAGGTGATCGACCTGACCGCCCACGACGAGACGGAGCACATCGACCTTCAGGGACTGCGCAGCGCCGTCTCCTGACGCCGTCTCCCGAGATGTCCTATGCCATCCACCGGTCGGACCGGGCGTCCAGGCGCCCGGTCCGAGACCGTTCGGCCTGGCTCCGGAGCAGCTCCGCGGCCTCCTGTACGTCCCGCAGCCGGGCTGTGACGGTCTTGTCGGCCCCCGTGTCCACATGGACGTCCGCGAGCCGCCAGAGGCGCTGCCAGGGCCCTTGTGTCAGTCGCACGCTCTGCACCTTGGCGTGCGGGACGAGCGCCAGGCTGCGGCGCAGCAGTCCGTGCCGGGTGGCGAACACCGCGTCCGTGACGGCGATCCCGTAGCCCCGCCACCACAGCGGAACACAGCGCCCGGCCCGTCGCGGAGGCCGCGACAGCGAGGTCCCGGCCGGGACGCTCACCCCGGGCAGCACGCACGCGACGACGGCCTCCGCGGCCTCGCGCGGGGCGACCGGCACGAGTACGGAGTTGGCCGAGCCGGCCACGTCGAGCTCGACCCTGACCCAACCGCGCCGCCGCCACAGCAGCGGCTGCACGATCCGCACGGTCTGCACCCGCCCGGGCGGCACCGTCTCGTGCGTACGGTCCAGCAGCCCATGATCGATCCGCAGCCCGTCCGGCGACTCGCCGACCGTCCAGTCGTACTCGCCGACGAACCGTCCCACGCTGCTCGCGCCCGCCGCGCCGAGCAGCGGCACGCCGGTCGCGAGGACCGTCCACACGCTGTGGGTGGCCAGCCACAGCACCGGCGGCACGACGAGCGCGGCGACCAGCGCGCCCCAGGTCGCGCCGGTCAGCACCAGCGCGATCGCGAGCTCGCGCGGCGGTACGCGCAGCAGCTCGCGCGCGGGCGCCTCGCCCACCTCGTGCGCCGTCTCCGGCGCGAAACCGGCCGCCCGCGCGAGCAGCTCCGCCCGCAGGACCCGGGCCTCCTCCTCGCCCAGGAAGGCCAGTTCGTCCTTCTTCTCGGCGCCGACCACGTCGAGCCGGAGCTTCGCGACGCCCGCGATCCGCGCGAGCAGCGGCTGACTGACGTCGATCGCCTGGATGCGCTCCAGCCGGATGTGCGCGGCGCGCCGGAACAGCAGGCCGGTCCGGATGCGCAGTTCGCTGTCGGTCACCGAGAAATGGGTGAACCACCAGGTCAGAAAGCCGTAGAGGGAGGCCGCGGGGACGAGGACGGCGAGCGCGATCAGCAGGGTCGTGGTGGTCAGCCGGGTCAGCTGCTCCTGCGCCTGGTTGGGGTCGTGCACGGCCCACCCGACGAGGACCGCGATCGGCGCCCACGCCCGCCGGAACGGCGTGACGGGATGCAGTCGGCGCTCGGTGACGGGACGTTCGGGGTGGGTGCGGGGAGTGTCCGGTGTTCCCGGTGTCTCAGGTGTCTCCGGGGTGTCCGCAGTGTTCGTGGTGTCCGCCGTGGCGGGTACGTCGGGTACATCGTCCTCGACGCCCGGGGTCGTCACAGCCCCGCCGATCGGGCCTCGCCGAGTTGGGTGAGCCGGTCGCGCAGCCGTTCCGCCTCGGCCGGGTCCAGGCCCGGGATGGTCGCGTCGGTCGCGGCCGCCGCGGTGTGCAGCTGGACGCTGGCCAGCCCGAAGTGCCGCTCGACGGGCCCGGAGGTGACCTCGACGAGCTGCATGCGCCCGTACGGCACGACGGTCTCCTCGCGCCACAGCACGCCCCGGCTGATCAGCAGGTCGTCGGCCCGCTCGGCGTACCGCCAGGAGTGCCAGTTGCGGCCGAGCAGCACCCAGCCCCATCCGATGCCGGCCAGGGGCAGTAGCGCGAACGCGGCCCACGCGGGGCCGACGAGCAGCCCGAGCAGCAGCCCGGCGCCGACTGCCGCAAGCCCCAGCCACACCACCAGCAGCAGCCGCCGCATCCGCAACAGTCCCGGCGGCAGTCCGATCCACTCCGGTCCGGCCGCCGTCGTCCCCGCGCCACCCGGGCTCCCCGTTTCCATACCGTCAGCGTACGTAGCGGAGCACGTAGGGGAGACTGTGCCCATGACTCCTACGACGGAGACCACGGTCGGGATCGGCGGTGCCGCGGAGAGCACCGACATGGTGCTCAACATCGGCCCCCAGCACCCCTCCACGCACGGTGTGCTGCGGCTGCGGCTCGTCCTGGACGGCGAGCGCATCCGGCAGGCGGAGCCGGTGATCGGCTATATGCACCGCGGCGCGGAGAAGCTGTTCGAGGCACGCGACTACCGCCAGATCATCATGCTGGCCAACCGCCACGACTGGCTGTCGGCGTTCTCGAACGAGCTGGGCGTGGTCCTCGCGGTGGAGCGGATGCTCGGCATGGAGGTCCCCCCGCGCGCGGTGTGGACCCGTACCCTGCTCGCCGAGCTGAACCGGGTGCTGAACCACCTGATGTTCCTGGGGTCCTACCCCCTGGAGCTGGGCGGCATCACGCCGGTCTTCTACGCCTTCCGTGAGCGCGAAGTGCTCCAGAACGTGATGGAGGAGGTCTCCGGCGGGCGCATGCACTACATGTTCAACCGCGTCGGCGGCCTCAAGGAGGACCTGCCGGCCGGATGGGCCGCACGCGCGCGTGCCGCCGTCGCCGCCGTGCGCTCGCGCATGGACGTCTTCGACGATCTGGTGATCGGCAACGAGATCTTCCGGGGGCGCACGCGGGACGTGGGAACGCTCGCGCCGGAGTACGTGCACGCGTACGGCGTGAGCGGGCCGATCGCGCGTGCCTCGGGTGTCGACTTCGACCTGCGCCGGGACGAGCCCTATCTCGCGTACGGGGAGCTGCGGGACACCCTCAAGGTGGTGACCCGGACCGAGGGCGACTGCCTCGCGCGCTTCGAGTGCCTCCTGGAGCAGACGTACAACGCGCTCGACCTCGCGGACGCCTGCCTGGACCGTCTCGCGGAGCTGCCGCCCGGTCCGATCAACCAGCGGCTCCCGAAGGTCCTCAAGGCGCCCGAGGGGCACACGTACGCGTGGACCGAGAACCCCCTCGGCATCAACGGCTATTACCTCGTCAGCAAGGGCGAGAAGACCCCGTACCGGCTGAAGCTCCGTTCGGCCTCGTACAACAACATCCAGGCGCTCACCGAACTGCTGCCGGGCACGCTGGTCTCGGACATGGTGGCGATCCTCGGGTCGATGTTCTTCGTGGTGGGGGACATCGACAAGTAGGCCGGGCGGCGGCCGGGGCATGCCGCGGACGGTCAGCCCGTTTCGGCTTCCGGGGCGAGCGGGTGGGGAATTCCGACCGGCTGGAGCAGCCATCCGAAGTCGCCCAGCCCTCCCGGCGCGAGGAGCTCGGCGGCCTCTCCGGCGCCCGCGAGGGCGCGCACGTACGCGGAGGGGTTCGTGGACGCCAGCGCCAGCGGGGGGCGTGCGCCGGCGATGCCCAGGGCGCGCAGTGCGGCGCGTTGTGTGAGCAGGCGCGCGCCGACGGCAGCCCGCGCCGCGCCCTTCGCCGCCGTCGCTCCCGCCTCCGCGCACGCGTCCAGCGCGACGTGGGCCGTGATGTCGCAGGAACCGTCCGGCACGGGTGGCGTCTCACGCCCCTCCCGGAAGCCGGTGAGCGTCCCGAACGGGGGGCGCGCGGCCGCCGTGTGCGCGTAGTCCACCGCCACCGCGAGCCCGCCCTCGAGGCATGAGACGGCGGACGCCCAGGCCGTGTCCCGGGGCAGCCCGATCTCCGCCCGCAGCCCCTCCTCGCCCGCCGTCGGCCACCACCGCGCGAGCCACTCCGCCTCCGCGCCGGACACCCGCTCGCCGAGCCGCTCGGTCCCGGTGTCCCGGACGAGCACCAGCCGAGCCACGCCCGCGGAGTCGACCTCCGCGACCTCGACGGGCACGTTGTCCAGCCACTCGTTGGCGAACAGCAGCCCGGTGAGCTGCCGTGGAGGCTCGGGCAGCCACTCGATCCGGTGAGCGAGGCCGGCAGGGCGGTCGGCGAGTTCGACGGCGTACGCGCGTGTGCGTGCCGCCACATCGGCGGGGAGCGCGGCCAGCACTCCGGTGACCAGTTCGCCCCGCCCGGCAGCCATGTCGACGAAGTCGAGCGACGAGGGCCGGCCCAGCGCCTCGTCGACCCGGCACAGCAGCCGGGCCACGGCCGCGGCGAACAGCGGCGACGCGTGGACGGACGTACGGAAGTGCCCGGCAGGACCCTCGGAGCGCCGGTAGAAGCCGCCCGTTCCGTCCACGCCGTACAGCGCCGCCTGCGTCGCCGCCCGCCAGCCGCGCCACCCGCCCGAGCCCGTCGCCTTGTCCACCACCCGGTCAGACTAGGCGTACAGGTGATCACGGCATCCACCTTGCGGAGTACGCGCGCCCGGACCGGATCGGCCCTCCGGTTGACCCCTGCACGCATCGGGCTTCCCTACGCTGGGTTACGTGCAGCGCCTCTATGACTTCCTCCGCAGACACCCGACCGGGGTCGACGGCTTCTGGGCCCTCGTCCTGTTCGGGATCTCCGCGGCTGCCGGAACCGCGGGCCAGGACCGCGGCGGCACCGACTCCATGGTGCTGCTGGTGCCGGTCGTGTTCCTGTTGTGCCTGGTCATCGCGTTGCGTCGGCGCATGCCCGAGCAGATGCTCGTGCTCGCCGCGGCGCTCGGACTGGCCCAGCTGGTGCTGAACGTCGGGGTCACGGCGGCCGACTTCTCCCTGCTGGTGATCGTCTACACGGTCGCCGCGACCGGCGCCCGCTGGGCCTCCCGCCTCGCACTGGTCATGGCGCTGGGCGCGGCCACCCTGGCGCAGCTGCGCTGGCCGCACGAGAACGCGAGCGTGCCGGGCCAGGTCGCGGTCATCGTCTTCCAGACGGTGCCGTTCGCCCTCGCCTGGGTGCTGGGCGACTCCATCCGTACCCGTCGCGCGTACTTCGCGCAGCTGGAGGAGCGCGCGGCCCGCCTGGAGAAGGAGCGCGAGGCGCAGGCGAAGGTCGCGGTCGCCGCCGAGCGCGCCCGCATCGCGCGGGAGCTGCACGACGTCGTCGCGCACAACGTGTCGGTGATGGTCGTGCAGGCCGACGGTGCCGCCTATGTCCTCGACGCCGCGCCCGACCAGGCGAAGAAGGCCCTGGAGACGATCTCCTCCACGGGCCGTCAGGCCCTCGCCGAGATGCGCCGCCTGCTGGGTGTCCTGCGCACCGGCGAGCACCAGGAGGGCGGCGAGTACGTGCCGCAGCCCGACGTCGAGCAGATCGAGGACCTCGTCGAGCAGTGCCGCGGCTCGGGCCTGCCCGTGGACTTCAAGGTCGAGGGCACGCCGCGGCCGCTGCCCAGCGGCGTCGAGCTGACGGCGTACCGGATCGTGCAGGAGGCGCTGACCAACACGCGCAAGCACGGGGGGCCCAACACGGGCGCGAGCGTGCGCCTGGTCTACTTCGACGACGGTCTCGGCCTGCTCGTCGAGGACGACGGCAAGGGCGCCCCGCACGAGCTGTACGAGGAGGGCGGCGCCGACGGCGCGGGTCACGGCCTGATCGGCATGCGCGAGCGCGTCGGCATGGTGGGCGGAACGCTGGACGCGGGCCCGCGGCCCGGCGGAGGATTCCGCATCAGCGCCCTGCTCCCGCTCAAACCCGCGCACTGAAGCCGACGCACGCCCCTGGTGACACCTGTCACGCCCCCGATGCCACGCGCACCGGCTGACCAAAACAGCTGACCGAAACAGCTCAGAAGCAACAGAAGCAACAGAAGCAACGAAGAGACAGAAGAGACGGAAGAGGACTCGATGACGATCCGCGTGATGCTCGTCGACGACCAGGTGCTGCTGCGCACCGGGTTCCGGATGGTGCTCGCCGCCCAGCCGGACATGGAGGTCGTGGCGGAGGCGGGCGACGGCGTCGAGGCCCTCCAGGTGGTGCGTTCCACGGCGGTCGACGTCGTGCTCATGGACGTCCGTATGCCGAAGCTGGACGGCGTGGAGGCCACCCGGCGCATCTGCGCCGAGGCCGAACCGCCCAAGGTGCTGATCCTGACCACCTTCGACCTGGACGAGTACGCCTTCTCCGGGCTGAAGGCGGGCGCCTCCGGGTTCATGCTCAAGGACGTGCCGCCGGGCGAGCTCCTCGCCGCCATCCGCTCCGTGCACAGCGGCGACGCGGTGGTCGCCCCGTCCACCACCCGACGCCTTCTCGACCGGTTCGCGCCGATGCTGCCCACCACCGGCAAGGAGCCCCGCCACAAGGAGCTGGAGCGGCTCACGGAGCGGGAGCGCGAGGTCATGGTGCTGGTCGCCCAGGGGCTGTCCAACGGGGAGATCGCGGCCCGGCTGGTGCTCTCCGAGGCGACCGTGAAGACCCACGTGGGCCGCATCCTGACCAAGCTGGGGCTGCGCGACCGGGTCCAGGTGGTGGTCCTCGCGTACGAGACGGGGATCGTCCGGGCCGGCGGTCACGGCTGACGCGCACGGACCCGTGCGGCCGCTGCGGCCTCCGCGGGGCGCCGACGGCTAGCGGAGCATCCCTTCCAGGAAGTCGCTGCCCAGCCGGGCCACCACCGTCACGTCGAGCTGGTGCAGCACATAGCGACCGCGCCGGCGGGTGGTGAGCAGGCCCGCCTTCTTCAGGACGGCGAGGTGCCGGGATATCTCGGGGGCCGTCATGCCGTGCACCTGGGCCAGCTCGGTCGTGGTGTACGCACTGCGGGCCAGCAGGCGGCAGATCCGCATCCGCACGGGATGGGACAGCGCTTTCATCCGCAGGGTCAGCTGTTCCACCGAGGGCGGTGAGGCCAGCTCCGGCGAGCCGACGGGGTAGTGCAGCACCGGCTGCCAGCCGTACCGGTGCAGCACCATCAGGTGCGGCCAGCCGAGGCTCGTCGGCACCAGCAGCAGGCCGCCGTCCCCGGTGGTGCTGCGGCCCTGGACCAGCTTGTCCACGGTGATCCGCGCGGCGTCGACGTCGAGCGTCACCGCGGAGGACACCGAGGCGAGGGCCTCCGCCAGGCCCTTACGGCGCAGAAGATCCGTCTTGTAGCGGGCGTCCGTGGCGAGCGGGAGGCGCACCCGGGCCCAGACATCGGCGAAGAACGCCTCGTCGCAGTCCTCCAGGAACTGCCTCAGCCAGGCACGCACGCGGGGCGGGTCGTCGAGCAGCCGCTGGGTGAACCGCACCTGCCGCGGCCCGCGCGTGGCGGCCAGTTCGAAGGCGCGTCGGCGCAGCTTCGGGTCGGCGAGTACGTTGGGGCTCGGCACGTCGTACCCGGGCGCGCAGGTGAACTCCAGGGCGGAGTCCACGAACTGCTCGTCCGTCAGCTTGTCCAGGAGGTCGAGCTCCTCGGCGAGCGTGGCCCCGGGGAGCGTGCTTCTGCCCGGGATGCCCGCGTACGGCAGGAAGATGTCCGAGAACGTCGTCCGCCACAGGAAGTCGGCCTCGCACATCTGGTCCGCCAGATGCGAGTCGAGCCCGGCGGTCACGCCGGTGACCCAGCCCTGAAGGCCGGGATGGTGCCCCGGCTCGGACAGCGCGTGCAGCGCCATGCCGAGCTCGGCCAGGGGCGAGGGCACGACCGCGACCCTCTCCGGCCGCAGCCCCGCGATGTCGATGCTCAGGCTCATGCCCTCATGGTGCACCGCGCCGCTGACAACGCGGTCCTCGATTGACGGCCGTCGTCAATCGACGCGACGCCGGGCATCGGCCGGGCGCAGCCTGAGGAGGCCGGGGCAGCCGCGCAACTGCCCTCCCGGGCTCTCGTCCGCACGTCCTCCCCTGCCCGGACCACGTCCGGACCACGTCCGGGCCGCGTCCGGACCAGAGTTCGTCCGCATCCGAACCACGTTCGTTCCGAGAGGGATCAGCCATGAGCATGACGCAGCAGTACGCCCTCGACGCCTACCGGGCCCGGCAGCACGGCGACCCCGTCGTGCCCGCGCCCGGAGCCCACGACTGGCGGGTGATGCGCGAGCTGCGGGACTACCAGCAGTTCCGCGCGGCTCTCGCGGGCCGACCCGCCCACGGGCGGCTGCGGCAGGCCCTGGCCCGCCGGCTGCGCCCGCGTCCTAGCTGCTGACCACCTCGGCCACCCGGCCCACGAAGTCCACGCCCGCCGCCCTCACGTCGTCCGCCGTCCACGTCAGTCCGGCGGAGCTGACGGTGACCTCGGTGTACGACAGCCCCGGCCCTCCGCGGCTCCAGGCGCCGACGAAGAGCATCGCCTTCGTCTGCTCGGCCTGGAGAGCCGCCGCTTCGGCGAGCACATCGGCCTCGTACGGCAGCCAGACCTGGAACTCGTGCGTGTGCGGTACCTCGGGGTGCACGCGTGCCCACGGCACGCCCGCTTCGGCGAACCCCTCGCGCAGCGCGGCGGCCACCACGCGCGCGTGGGTCACGTACTCCGGCAGCCGGGGCAGTTCCCGCTCCAGGCCGACGAGTGCCGCCAGGGCGGTGGGGAACTGCTGGAAGACCATCCCGCCGTAGCGGTGCCGCCACGTCTTCGCCTCGTCCACCAGCGTCTTCGGCCCGGCGAGCGCGGCGCCGCCGAAGCCGTCGAGGGACTTGTAGAACGACACGTAGACGCTGTCGGCCAGGTCCGCTATCTCCCGCAGGGGTCGGCCGAAGTGGTGGGTCGTCTCCCACAGGCGCGCGCCGTCGAAGTGCACCACCGCGTCGCGCTCGCGTGCCGCCTCCACGATCTCGGTCAGCTCCTCCCAGGAGGGCAGCACATAGCCGGCGTCCCTGAGAGGCAGCTCCAGCATCAGCGCCCCGAAGGGCTCCTCGAAGGCGCGCACCTCCTCGGCCGTGGGCAGCCGTGGTTCGCGCGTCAGCCGGACCGTGCGCAGTTCGCTGACGGTGCCGAACGCGCCCCGCTCCCACACCTCGGGATGGCTCAGCGCGTGCAGCGCGACCGTGGGGTTGCCGGTGCGTCCCGCCCAGCAGCGCAGGGCGACCTGCTGGGCCATCGTGCCGGTCGGGAAGAACGCTGCGGCCTCCGTGCCCAGCAGCCCGGCGACCCGCTCCTCCAGCGCCGCCACGACCCCGTCGCCGTAGAGGTCCGCGGGCTCGTCCAGGTCGTGGACCTGCGGCGCGGCCTCGTGCAGCAGCGCGAGCCGGTCCCGCAGCGTGCCCCGCGCGCCGTCGCGCGACAGGACGCGTTCCGCCGTCCGGTAGGCGGCCGCCCGCCGCTCCCGCAGGCGCTGCTGCGCCGACTTCTCCTCGCCGTGTTCCGCCGTGTTCGTCATGCACCGGATGATGCCGTGCGACGGCCCGCGGAGCCACGGGCGTTTCCGGCCCCTGGCCGCCCCCCTGGGGCGCAGGTCGGGAACGGGTGGGATAACCCACAGCCTGTGGACAACCGGACGCTCCCCGGACGGATAGCGTTAACATGACGAGAAATCGTCCGGTACCCGGAGCGGACTGGAACGGAAGGCCTCCGTCGCGTGAGTACAGCCCAACAGCCAGACCCCAGGGACCGCCCCGCGCGGCTCGCCGTCGGCGTCGTCGGCGCCGGCCGGGTGGGCCCCGCCCTGGCCGCGTCCCTCCAGCTCGCCGGACACCGCCCGGTCGCCGTCTCCGGTGTCTCCGACGCCTCCAGGCGGCGAGCCGCGCTGCTGCTGCCCGACGTGCCCCTCCTCCCGCCCGCCGAGGTCCTCCAGCGCGCCGACCTGGTGCTGCTGACCGTCCCCGACGACGCCCTGCCCGGGCTCGTGGAAGGCCTCGCCGAGACCGGCGCCGTACGGCCCGGCCAGCTGATCGTGCACACCTCGGGGCGCTACGGCGCGAAGGTCCTCGACCCGGCCCTGCGCGCGGGCGGGCTCCCGCTGGCCCTGCACCCGGCGATGACCTTCACGGGCAGCCCCGTCGACGTCCAGCGCCTGGCGGGCTGCTCCTTCGGCGTCACCGCGCCCGAGGAGTTGCGGCTGGCCGCCGAGGCCCTGGTGATCGAGATGGGCGGCGAGCCGGAGTGGATCGCCGAGGAGAACCGGCCGCTCTACCACGCGGCCCTCGCCCTGGGCGCGAACCACCTGGTCACCCTGGTCGCCCAGTCCATGGAGCTGCTGCGGACGGCGGGCGTCGAGGCCCCCGACCGAATGCTCGGCCCGCTGCTCGGCGCGGCCCTGGACAACGCGCTGCGCTCCGGCGACGGCGCGCTCACCGGCCCCGTCGCGCGCGGCGACGCGGGCACGGTCGCCGCGCACGTCGCCGAGCTGCGCGAGCACGCCCCGCAGACCGTGGCCGGCTACCTGGCGATGGCCCGCGCGACCGCCGACCGCGCGCTCGCCCACGGGCTCCTCAAGCCCGAGCTCGCCGAGGACCTCCTCGGGGTACTCGCCGACGAGGCCCACGGCACTCCCGGAAGCCCCGGTGCCCCGGGCACGCACGGCGCCGAAGGAGATGCCGGATGACCACCACCCTGCTGCGCACCGCCGCCGAACTGCACGCACGCACGCGTGGCGGCCGCCGGGCCGTCGTGATGACCATGGGAGCCCTGCACGAGGGCCACGCCACTCTCGTCCGCACCGCCCGGGAGCTCGCCGGGCCGGACGGCGAGGTCGTCGTCACGGTCTTCGTCAACCCGCTCCAGTTCGGCCAGGGCGAGGACCTCGACCGCTACCCGCGCACCCTGGACGCCGATCTCAAGCTCGCCGAGCAGGCCGGCGCGGACGTCGTGTTCGCCCCCTCCGTGGACGAGGTCTACCCGGGCGGCGAGCCCCAGGTCCGCGTCACCGCGGGACCCATGGGGGAGCGGCTCGAGGGCAGCTCCCGCCCGGGACACTTCGACGGCATGCTCACCGTCGTCGCCAAGCTGCTGCACCTCACCCGGCCCGACATCGCCCTCTTCGGACAGAAGGACGCCCAGCAGCTCGCCCTGATCCGGCGCATGACGCGGGACCTGAACTTCGGCGTGGAGATCGTCGCCGTGCCCACCGTGCGCGAGGAGGACGGGCTGGCCCTGTCCAGCCGCAACCGCTATCTGTCCGCCGCGGGCCGGCGCACCGCGCTGGCGCTCTCCCAGGCCCTGTTCGCGGGCCGCGACCGGCACGCCGCGCAGGAGGCGCTGCGGGCACGCGCGCGTCAGGTGCCCGCCACGCGCGCGCGTGCCGAGGCGCTCAGCGCCATAGGGGAGTCCCGCGCGGCGGCCGACGCGCACGCCGTCGCCAAGGCCGCCCCCGGCAACCCGGCGGCCATCCGCGCGGCGGCCCGTCTGGTCCTCGACGAGGCCGCCCGGCTGGACCCGCCGCTGGAACTGGACTACCTCGCGCTGGTCGACCCCTCGGACTTCACGGAGATCACCGAGATCGAGGACGACTTCACCGGCGAGGCCGTCCTCGCCGTCGCCGCCAGGGTCGGGACGACCCGGCTGATCGACAACCTCCCCCTCACCTTCGGAGCCGCCTCGTGACCAGCACAGGCATACAACTGCACGCACCCGCGCCCGGGTGGAGCATCGCCGCGGACGTGGTGGTCGTGGGCTCCGGCGTCGCCGGCCTGACCGCGGCCCTGCGCTGCGAGGCCGCCGGCCTGACGACGGTCGTCGTCACCAAGGCCCGGCTCGACGACGGCTCCACCCGATGGGCGCAGGGCGGCATAGCCGCGGCCCTGGGCGAGGGGGACACACCCGAGCAGCACCTGGACGATACGCTGGTTGCGGGCGCGGGCCTGTGCGACGAGGGCGCCGTACGGATCCTCGTCACCGAGGGCCCCGACGCCGTGCGCCGGCTGATCGAGACCGGCGCCCACTTCGACGAGTCCGAGGAAGGCGGCCTGGAGCTCACCCGCGAGGGCGGGCACCACCGCCGCCGTATCGCCCACGCGGGCGGCGACGCGACCGGTGCGGAGATCTCCCGGGCGCTCGTCGAGGCGGTACGCGCGCGGGGCCTGCGCACGATCGAGAACGCGCTCGTGCTGGACCTGCTCACGGACGCCGACGGCCGTACCGCCGGCGTGACCCTGCACGTCATGGGTGAGGGCCAGCACGACGGTGTGGGCGCCGTGCACGCCCCCGCGGTCGTCCTCGCGACCGGCGGCATGGGCCAGGTGTTCTCCGCCACCACCAACCCGTCGGTGTCCACCGGCGACGGCGTGGCGCTCGCCCTGCGCGCGGGTGCGGAGGTCTCCGACCTGGAGTTCGTCCAGTTCCACCCGACCGTGCTGTTCCTCGGCGCGGACGCCGAGGGTCAGCAGCCCCTCGTCTCCGAGGCCGTACGCGGCGAGGGCGCGCATCTGGTCGACGCGGACGGCGTGCGCTTCATGGTCGGGCAGCACGAGCTGGCCGAGCTGGCGCCCCGCGACATCGTCGCCAAGGGCATCATGCGCCGCATGCAGGAGCAGGACGCCGAGCACATGTTCCTCGACGCCCGCCACTTCGGCGCCGACATGTGGGAGCACCGCTTCCCGACGATCCTGGCCGCCTGCCGCGTCCACGGCATCGACCCGGTCACCGAGCCCGTCCCGGTCGCCCCGGCCGCCCACTACGCCTCCGGAGGCGTGCGCACCGACTCCCGCGGCCGGACGACCGTGCCGGGCCTGTACGCGTGCGGCGAGGTCGCCTGCACCGGCGTGCACGGTGCGAACCGGCTCGCGTCGAACTCGCTCCTGGAGGGCCTCGTCTACGCCGAGCGCATCGTCACCGACATCGTGGAGAGCCGGACGGACGACGGCCTGCACGCGCGGGTGCCCGCGCCGGTCGAGCGCCCGGAGAAGCCGGCACACCCGCTCCTCGCCCCGGAGGCCCGGTTCGCCATCCAGCGGATCATGACCGACGGCGCGGGCGTCCTGCGCTCCGCCGAGTCCCTGGAGAAGGCGGCCGACCAGCTGGTGCGGCTGCACGCCGAGGCCCGCGACGCCCTCGACGAGAACGGCAAGACGGCCGAGCCCGGCGTCGACACCTGGGAGGCCACCAACCTCCTGTGCGTGGCGCGGGTCCTGGTCGCCGCCGCCCGGCAGCGCGAGGAGACCCGCGGCTGTCACTGGCGTGAGGACCATGCCGACCGCGACGACGCCAACTGGCACCGCCACATCGTGGTCCGGCTGAATCCGGACCGCACGCTCGCCGTACACACCACCGATACCGCAGACTTCCCCCCGACCCGGCAGCACCTCCAGGAGCAGTGACAGACGTGAGCACCCCCGACCTTCCCCTCGCCCAGAGCGGCGGCTGCGGCGACGGCTGTGCCTGTGGCGCCGACGCAGACACCGATTTCGCCGGCGAGGGTTACGCCGAATACGCGGAGTGCGGGCTCGACCCCGCGCTCGCCCAGCTGCTGTCCGACGCCGGTCTCGACCCCGTGGAGGTCGAGGACATCGCCAACGTCGCCATCCAGGAGGACCTGGCGCACGGCGTCGACGTGACCACCGTCGCGACCATCCCCGAGGAGGCGGTCGCCACCGCCGACTTCACCGCGCGCGAGGCGGGCGTGGTGGCGGGCCTCAGGATCGCCGAGGCGGTCGTCTCGGTCGTCTGCACGGACGAGTTCGAGGTCGAGCGGCACGTGGAGGACGGCGACCGCGTGGAGGCCGGCCAGAAGCTGCTGTCCGTCACCACGCGCACGCGTGACCTTCTCACCGCCGAGCGCAGCGCGCTCAACCTGCTGTGCCGGCTGTCCGGCATCGCCACCGCCACGCGCGCGTGGGCGGACGCCCTGGACGGCACCAAGGCACGCGTGCGTGACACCCGCAAGACGACGCCGGGACTGCGCTCCCTGGAGAAGTTCGCCGTCCGCTGCGGCGGAGGCGTCAACCACCGCATGTCGCTGTCCGACGCGGCTCTGGTCAAGGACAACCACGTGGTCGCCGCGGGCGGCGTCGCCCAGGCCTTCGAGGCCGTGCGGGAGACGTTCCCGGACGTCGCGATCGAGGTCGAGGTCGACACCCTGCACCAGTTGCGCGAGGTGGTCGACGCCGGCGCGGACCTGATCCTGCTGGACAACTTCACGCCCGGGGAGTGCGCGGAGGCCGTCGGCGTCGTCGGAGGGCGCGCCCTGCTGGAGGCGTCGGGCCGGCTGACCCTGGACAACGCCAAGGCGTACGCCGACACCGGCGTCGACTTCCTCGCCGTCGGCGCCCTGACGCACTCCTCGCCGATCCTGGACATCGGTCTGGATCTGCGAGCGGCTGAGTAGGGAACGGGGACCGGCCATGCTGCTGACGATCGACGTGGGCAACACGCACACCGTGCTCGGCCTCTTCGACGGTGAGGACATCGTCGAGCACTGGCGGATCTCCACCGACGCTCGCCGGACCGCGGACGAACTGGCCGTGCTGCTCCATGGCCTCATGGGCATGCACCCGCTCCTCGGGGACGACCTGGGCGACGGCATCGACGGGATCGCGATCTGCGCGACCGTGCCCTCCGTGCTGCACGAACTGCGCGAGGTGACACGGCGCTACTACGGCGACGTGCCCGCCGTGCTCGTCGAACCCGGCGTGAAGACGGGCGTGCCGATCCTGTTCGACAACCCCAAGGAGGTCGGCGCCGACCGCATCATCAACGCGGTCGCGGCGAACGAGCTCTACGGCGGCCCGGCGATCGTCGTCGACTTCGGCACGGCGACGACGTTCGACGCGGTCTCCGCGCGCGGGGAGTACGTCGGGGGGGTCATCGCCCCCGGCATCGAGATCTCGGTCGAGGCGCTGGGCGTCAGGGCCGCGATGCTGCGCAAGATCGAGGTGGCCCGGCCGCGGAGTGTGATCGGCAAGAACACGGTCGAGGCGATGCAGTCCGGGATCGTCTACGGCTTCGCCGGCCAGGTCGACGGCGTGGTGACCCGGATGGCCCGCGAGCTGGCGGACGACCCGGACGAGGTCACCGTGATCGCGACGGGCGGGCTGGCACCGACGGTGCTCGGCGAGTCCTCCGTGATCGACGAGCACGAGCCGTGGCTGACGCTGATCGGGCTGCGCCTGGTGTACGAGCGGAACGTGTCCCGCATGTGAGAGGGAACGCCTCCGCGGGCCCGCGCGGGGGCGGGCGAACCAGGACCGACGGGCGGGTGGAGGCGGACGGGCGGAGGCGGGTGATCCGGCAGGCGGGGCCACCAGGGCGGATCACGGACGCGCCACGCCCGTCCCTTATGTCGAATTTGTCTGATTAGCGCGTATCGTCGCGGCATGCCCACGCCCTACGGATCTCGCGGCGGCATGGCGTTCGGCACGGAGGAGTTGCGTGTGCTCCGCCGCGCCCTTGCCCTCGCCCTTCACCCCGGCCCTGTCTCCGCCGAGGACATCCAGGACTGCCATCGCCTCGCCGAGTCCCTCGACGAGGCGACGCGCGAGGCCGCCCGCCTGCGGGCCTTCCTGGTGGCCGACCTCGCCCGGTACCGCGCCGCCCTTCCCGGCACCGCCGCCGGCTACCTCACCCTCCTCGAGGAGGTACTGCCGACCGGCTACCGGCCCGAGCCCGACGACCTCGCCGCCCTGCGCGCCCTGCGCGGCAACCCCACGGCCGCCGCCCTCCTGGACCGCTGCCAGGTGCTCGCCGAACGGGACGTGCGCGCCCGTCTGGCCCGCCGGACGGTCCGCAGGGCCCCGGAGGCCGCTCCCACCGTCCCGGCGTCCCGTACCCGGCTTCTGGCCCTTCCCGGGGGCCTCTCCGAGGACGGCCGCGCCTGTCCGTCCGTCCTCGCCGGTGATCCGGGCGGGCGCCCGGGCGAGGAGCCGCGCAGGAAACCCGCCGGGAAGCCCGCCACGCCCGCTCCCGGTCCGGTGCCCGCTGAGCCCGCCCCGGAGCCTGCCCGGCGGCCCGTCCCGACGCCGGGCGAGGTCTTCCCGCGCCGCAGACCGGCCCCGCCGCCCGCCAACCCGGAACAGCAGCGGCTGGCCGCCGGCTGACACGGGCGACCCCGCCCCGATGTCCCGTTCCGCCCTGGCTACCCTGGATCCATGGACTATGTCTCCGCGCTCGTGCCTCCCGTCGTCATGGCCGTGTTCTTCATCGGTGTGATCAGGGTGATCGTGAAGACCCAGGGCGGAGCCAACAAGGCCAAGGAGGACGCGGCCGTCGACGCCGTTCTCGCGCGCGCGGACGGCGCCCGTCAGGCCTCCGCGGGCCCCGACGCCTGACCGACCCGCGACGCTTCCGCATCGCCCGGGGCGTGCGGCTCTTTTCGGAGCCGCACGCCCTTTTTGTTCCCGTTTGCCGATGAAAGCGCACGTCCGGCACGCGATTGGTGAGATCTCCCACTATTGTTCTGAGCTGTGCCTCGCCCATTGGGAGAACTCGAAGACGCGGTCATGACGCGGGTGTGGAAGTGGAACCGCCCGGTGACCGTTCGAGAAGTCCTGGAAGACCTTCAGCAGGAACGGTCCATCGCCTACACCACGGTGATGACCGTTTTGGACAATCTCCATCAGAAGGGCTGGGTGCGCCGGGAAGCCGAAGGCCGGGCCTATCGATATGAGGCGGTCTCGACCCGGGCCGCCTACGCGGCCGCCCTGATGAACGACGCCTGGGCACAGAGCGACAACCCCGCCGCCGCTCTCGTCGCCTTCTTCGGGATGATGAGCGAGGAACAGCGGCTCGCGCTGCGCGACGCCGTACGCATGGTCCAGGGCCCGGAAACTGCCGAACCCGCAACTCCGGGGAGTCCGGGGAGTACGGGGAGTACCGGTGAGAACCCCGGCTCGGCGACGGAGTCCGACGGGCGATAGCGTCCGCACATGTCAGCAGAGAGTCCCTCGGCCGAGAACCCCGAAGTCACCGCTAAAGCCATCACCGTCCGCCGGGCCCGGACCGGCGATGTCTCCGCCGTGCGCCGTCTCCTTGACGCCCACGTCCGCGGTGGCATCCTGCTCGACAAAGCGACGGTGACGCTTTACGAGGACATCCAGGAGTTCTGGGTCGCCGAACGCGACGACAACGCCGAGGTGGTCGGCTGCGGCGCCCTGCACGTGATGTGGGAAGACCTGGCGGAAGTCCGCACTCTCGCGGTGAAGCCCGGGCTGAAGGGCGCGGGCATCGGCCACCAGTTGTTGGAGAAGTTGCTCCACACCGCACGCTGGCTCGGGGTTCGACGCGTTTTCTGCCTGACCTTCGAAGTCGACTTCTTCGGCAAGCACGGCTTCGTGGAGATCGGTGAGACGCCGGTCGACACCGATGTGTACGCGGAGCTGCTGCGTTCCTATGACGAGGGCGTCGCGGAGTTCCTCGGACTCGAACGAGTGAAACCGAACACCTTGGGCAACAGTCGGATGCTTCTGCATCTGTGATCGTCGACGTCCATTCACAGTGACCCGCCTTGCCCGGGTTCCCTATGTCCGAAACGCGCACGTTTCCGGGCTGGGGGCGGGCTGTGGGCCCTCGCCGGGGGTTTGTGTTTTCCCAGCAAAAGCGGTTTGCTTTCCGACGTACTGCTGTACTGCATATAACAGGGCGCGGCTAAACGGCGGACGCCGCGGACCCCCGGCCCTCACGTTTTCGATGAAAGGAAATCCGGTGGCACAGAAGGTTCAGGTCCTTCTTGTGGACGACCTCGACGGCGGCGAGGCGGACGAGACCGTCACGTTCGCGCTGGACGGCAAGACCTACGAGATCGACCTCACGACTACCAATGCGGACAAGCTCCGTGGACTTCTCGAGCCCTACGTGAAGGGTGGCCGTCGTACCGGTGGCCGTGCTTCGGGCGGACGCGGAAAGGCGCGCGCCGCTACCGGTGGCAGCCAGGACACCGCCCAGATCCGCGCGTGGGCCAAGGAGAACGGTCACGAGGTCAATGACCGCGGCCGCGTTCCCGCGTCCATTCGCGAGGCTTACGAGAAGGCCAACGGCTGAGCGCTCGCGCGCCGCAGCCGGACACGGTGACAGTGCGTCGCCAGCGTGTCCACAAGCCGTACGAGATCGGGGGCGCCCCCAACGCCCCCCAGTGCCGACATCGTCGGCAGCGAGGCCTCGGCCTCGCGCCCTGCCACGGGGGGCCGCAGCCAGACAGCGGCCCCCTGCACCGGCCCGGGACGGTTCAGGCCCCGATCGCGGCCCTGGCTCCCGCCGGGGGGTGGCAGGGGCGCCTCGATGAGTTCGCCCGCGCCGATCGCCGTCAGATCCAGTGGCAGCGTGCCCCACTCCAGCCACTGAAGGATCCCCGGCACCTCCTCCGCGCCGCCCGCCGCCACCAGGAGCCGCATCCGGTCGCCCCGCACGGCCACCGGCGAGCCCGGCGCGAGTCGCCGCAGCGCCGCGAGGCCCGCCTCGGCCGGCACGTCCAGCACGTCGAAGCGCTCGCCGACCAAAAGTCGTACCGGCTCCCCGGGCACCGTCGGCCAACCCAGTTCGTTCTCGTACCAGCCGCGGATCCGGTCGGCCGGATCGTCCGGGTCGAGCGGCCGTCGGGGGAGAGGGACCGTGAGGATCGCAGCGGCGGCCGAGCAGACAGCCGGCGGGACGGAGCCAACCATGCCAAGTGCAACCGTCGAAAAGGCCCGCGAGTTACGCTGGGTGT
Organism: Streptomyces sp. NBC_01334; assembly: GCF_035983595.1. Lineage (NCBI taxonomy): Bacteria > Bacillati > Actinomycetota > Actinomycetes > Kitasatosporales > Streptomycetaceae > Streptomyces > Streptomyces sp. NBC_01334. The sequence continues at coordinate 5,531,517 of NZ_CP130718.1, forward strand.
TTGAACGGATGCGCCCTGTGTCGACAAACAGGGCGTGTGGGGGTGTCGGGACACGCAAGGTTGTTCGCCCATAGCGGAGGGGACCGGTGCGCACGGCATGGACTGTCGGTTGCAGCGGGTAAGACATCCCTAGTGGGAGGGGGCGACACGCAGGAAAGGCTGTCTCACGTTCGCCATCGGCGTACTGGCGACTGGGGTAACTGCCTGGCCTGCGGGAACATCGTCTCGCACCATCGGGTTGGAGCAGATGTCGGCGTTCGGGGTCAGGAGGCCATCGACGGTGTCGGCAGTTGGAATGAGCGGTCCCCGCTTGCGGGACTAAGCTGCGGAAGGACAGGGAGGGGAAGTTCCCCCCACTGCCTGACCGCTCTGAGGAGCGATTAACGATGTTCGAGAGGTTCACCGACCGCGCGCGGCGGGTTGTCGTCCTGGCTCAGGAAGAAGCCCGGATGCTCAACCACAACTACATCGGCACCGAGCACATCCTCCTGGGCCTGATCCACGAGGGTGAGGGTGTCGCCGCCAAGGCCCTTGAGAGCCTCGGGATTTCGCTCGAGGCGGTCCGCCAGCAGGTGGAGGAGATCATCGGCCAGGGCCAGCAGGCCCCGTCCGGGCACATCCCCTTCACCCCCCGTGCCAAGAAGGTCCTGGAGCTGTCGCTCCGCGAGGCCCTTCAGCTGGGACACAACTACATCGGCACGGAGCACATCCTGCTCGGCCTGATCCGCGAGGGCGAGGGCGTCGCCGCCCAGGTCCTCGTCAAGCTGGGCGCAGATCTCAACCGGGTGCGGCAGCAGGTCATCCAGCTGCTCTCCGGTTACCAGGGCAAGGAGACCGCCGGTGCCAGCGGCGGTCCTGCCGAGGGCACCCCCTCCACGTCCCTGGTCCTCGACCAGTTCGGCCGGAACCTCACCCAGGCCGCTCGTGAGTCCAAGCTCGACCCGGTCATCGGGCGCGAGAAGGAGATCGAGCGGGTCATGCAGGTGCTGTCCCGCCGCACCAAGAACAACCCGGTCCTGATCGGTGAGCCCGGCGTCGGCAAGACCGCCGTCGTCGAAGGCCTCGCCCAGGCCATCGTCAAGGGCGAGGTGCCCGAGACCCTCAAGGACAAGCACCTCTACACCCTGGACCTCGGCGCCCTGGTCGCCGGTTCCCGCTACCGCGGTGACTTCGAGGAACGCCTGAAGAAGGTCCTCAAGGAGATCCGCACCCGCGGCGACATCATCCTGTTCATCGACGAGCTGCACACGCTGGTCGGTGCGGGTGCCGCCGAGGGCGCCATCGACGCCGCTTCGATCCTGAAGCCGATGCTGGCCCGCGGTGAGCTCCAGACCATCGGTGCGACCACGCTGGACGAGTACCGCAAGCACCTGGAGAAGGACGCGGCCCTCGAGCGCCGCTTCCAGCCCATCCAGGTCGCGGAGCCGTCCCTGCCGCACACGATCGAGATCCTCAAGGGTCTGCGTGACCGGTACGAGGCGCACCACCGTGTCTCGATCACCGACGAGGCGCTGGTCCAGGCCGCCACCCTGGCCGACCGGTACATCTCGGACCGCTTCCTGCCGGACAAGGCGATCGACCTGATCGACGAGGCCGGTTCGCGGATGCGCATCCGCCGGATGACCGCGCCGCCGGACCTGCGCGAGTTCGACGAGAAGATCGCCGGCGTCCGCCGCGACAAGGAGTCCGCGATCGACTCGCAGGACTTCGAGAAGGCCGCCTCCCTCCGCGACAAGGAGAAGCAGCTCCTGGCGGCCAAGGCCAAGCGGGAGAAGGAGTGGAAGGCCGGCGACATGGACGTCGTCGCCGAGGTCGACGGCGAGCTGATCGCCGAGGTCCTCGCGACCGCCACCGGCATCCCGGTCTTCAAGCTGACCGAGGAGGAGTCGAGCCGCCTGCTGCGCATGGAGGACGAGCTCCACAAGCGGGTCATCGGCCAGGTCGACGCCGTCAAGGCGCTGTCGAAGGCGATCCGTCGTACGCGTGCGGGCCTCAAGGACCCGAAGCGTCCCGGTGGTTCGTTCATCTTCGCCGGTCCGTCCGGTGTCGGTAAGACCGAGCTGTCCAAGGCGCTCGCCGAGTTCCTCTTCGGCGACGAGGACGCGCTGATCTCCCTCGACATGTCGGAGTTCAGCGAGAAGCACACGGTGTCGCGGCTCTTCGGCTCGCCCCCCGGATACGTGGGCTACGAAGAGGGCGGCCAGCTGACCGAGAAGGTCCGCCGCAAGCCGTTCTCCGTCGTCCTCTTCGACGAGGTCGAGAAGGCCCACCCGGACATCTTCAACTCGCTGCTCCAGATCCTGGAGGACGGTCGTCTGACCGACTCCCAGGGCCGGGTCGTGGACTTCAAGAACACGGTCATCATCATGACGACCAACCTCGGCACCCGGGACATCTCCAAGGGCTTCAACCTGGGCTTCGCGGCCTCGGGTGACAAGAAGTCGAACTACGAGCGCATGAAGAACAAGGTCTCGGACGAGCTCAAGCAGCACTTCCGCCCCGAGTTCCTCAACCGCGTCGACGACGTCGTCGTCTTCCCGCAGCTGACGCAGGAGGACATCCTGCGGATCGTCGACCTGATGATCGGCAAGGTCGACGAGCGCCTGAAGGACCGGGACATGGGCATCGAGCTCTCCCAGTCCGCCAAGGAGCTGCTGTCCACCAAGGGTTACGACCCGGTGCTGGGTGCGCGTCCGCTGCGTCGCACCATCCAGCGCGAGATCGAGGACACGCTCTCGGAGAAGATCCTCTTCGGCGAGCTGCGCCCCGGTCACATCGTGGTCGTGGACACCGAGGGCGAGGGTGAGACCAAGACCTTCACCTTCCGCGGCGAGGAGAAGTCGGCTCTGCCCGACGTCCCGCCGATCGAGCAGGCGGCCGGCGGCGCCGGACCGAACCTGAGCAAGGACGCCTGACCCTTCGGGGGCTGAGCGCAGAAAGGGGCCGGTGCTTCACAGCACCGGCCCCTTTCGCATGCGTTCCGCGGGCACCACACACGCGTTCCGCGGGCACCACACGCGTTCTGCGGGACCAGCGCGTTCCGCGGCTCCGCACGGCCAGGCAGGGGCCTACGACAGCTGGCCGTCGTAGTCCGGCAGCTTGTACGTCGTCTCGGCGTGGCCGCCCGAGAGGTCGGTGGCGCTGTTGCCGATGTTCGCGATGATCGTGTAGCCCTTGGACTCGATGGCGACGCGCTGGGCGGTCTTGTAGGCGGCGACGTCCTTGAAGAGGTCCAGGAAGCCGCGCACGTAGAGGCCGGAGACCTTGTAGCCGACGTACTTGAGGTTGTAGTCGGTCACCCCGGAGATGATGCCCGGGCGGGCGGTGACGAAGAACAGGGAGACGCCGTGCTCCTGGGCGTACCTGGCCACGTCGAGAACGGGCTTGTTGGCCGGCTGGGGGTAGCTGAAGCCGAAGTCGGTCTCCAGGGTGGTGTTGTCGATGTCGAAGACGATCGCCTGCTTCTCACCCGGCTTGGTGGCGGCGATGCGCTGCTTCAGTGCCGGCAGGGCCTGGTCGACCACGGCCTGGCAGTCCTGCTGCCAGGTGGCGTAGTCGACGTCCTCGGCGGCGGCCGCGGCCGCGGTGGCGACGGTGGAGGTGCCGGTGGCCGTCGCGGCCTGGGCGCCGACCGGTACGGCCATCGCCGTGACGGCTGCCGTCGCCACGGCGGTCATGGCGATGCGGCGCGTCCAGCTGCCTCTGGTCATGTGTGGGGTCCTCTCGCGTCCTTGCACTGCCGGTGTCGTGAGCATGCTGATCGCTGGGGGTGGCCTGAGGGGAACCAGCGGGTTACTGGACGGTAGAGGCCGATGAGAGCCCGATCACAGACCCGTGCACGCGACGTGAGCGGGGTCACAAGTGCCCTGCGGGGTACGGGAGTAGTCGCCGTCACATTCCGAAGTCCCTTGCAGGGGACGGCCGGTGACATGGCGCACAGGCGATCCGGACCTTACTAGGGTGGGTAGTAGTAACCCAAATCGGACTAAAAAGGACGAACGCCACGGAGGTCTCGATTCTCGCTCAGGCCTCCGGCGTGGGCGAGCGTCGCATGTGTCCGTAAAAGGTGTTCTGTCAAGAAGTGGGAAGTTTTGGGGTGAAGTACTAGGTTCCGTCGTAGATCACACGTTTGGGGGTCTGTGGGCCTCGGGGTTACCAAGGGATGGCCACTCCGGCGGAGGTTCACGCCGGGTGGTTTCCTCTGTCCCCGTCCCCATGAGGTCTTCGATGTTCCAGCGCGTCACGTTCCGTTCTTCCCGTACGTCCCAGCTCCGCACTCGCGTGGCCGTCGGCGCCGCCGCCCTGGGCGCCTCGGTCGTGCTGGGGAGCGGAGTGGCGTCCGCCGCTGCGCCGGCCGCCGCGCCCACCGCCGCCAAGACGGCCGCCTCGGCCGCTTCCTGGATCGACCCGGTGAAGAAGTACACGCTGTCCGCCGGCTACGCCCAGGCCGGCGCGATGTGGCAGTCCACCCACAGCGGTCAGGACTTCGCCGTGCCGAGCGGCACCAAGGTCATGGCCGCGCACGGCGGCACCGTGGTCAAGGCCGGTGGCAACGGCGCCGGTGACGGCCCCGCCTACGGCAACGCCGTCGTGATCAAGCACGCCAACGGCGTCTACTCGCAGTACGCCCACCTCTCGAGCATCCACGTGAAGGTCGGCCAGATCGTCAAGACGGGCCAGAAGATCGCCCTGTCCGGCAACACCGGCAACTCCAGCGGTCCCCACCTGCACTTCGAGATCCGTACGACCGCGAACTACGGTTCGGCGATCAACCCGGTCACCTTCCTGCACAGCAAGGGCGTGAAGGTCTGACGCCCAGGTGATCAGGTGCCCTGGTGCGCCTGCGTCACCAGATCGATGGCGACCTCGAGGACGGCTGCACGCTTGTCCTCGGGGTCGCCTTCGAGGTCCTGCAGGAAGAACATGCCGGCGTGCAGCGTGAAGATGGCGCTCACGCAGCGGACCTGGTCGGCGAGGGGGGCGTCCGGGTCGATGACGATGTCGCGCAGACCTCGCATGCGGTCCTTGAACGAGTCGCCGATCTGGAGTTCCCGCACCGTCGCCTGGTTCTCCTGCATGAAGCGGAAGAGCGGGGTCGCCTCGGAGAGGGCCCGGCTGTAGCGCCGTATGAGTTCCTGCTTGGTTTCCAGGGTGTGCGGCTGGTTCGCGCCCCACTCGATCAGGTCCTCGATCGGCTTCGTCAGATCCGTGAAGATGCCGACGATGATCTCTTCCTTGGTCTTGAAGTGGTAGTACAGGGCCGCCTTGGTGACCTCCAGACGCTCCGCGATCTCGCGGAGGGAGGTCTTCTCGTAGCCCTGCTCGGCGAAGAGTTCGAGTGCGACGTCCTGGATGCGCTGGCGGGTGTTGCCGCGCCGCTGCTGCTTCGTGCCGTCCATGGTGACGTCCATTCTCGTGGGCCTCGTGTCCCCGTGAAACTTACTTGCCGTCCGGCTAGTTAGATGCGGAAACTTACTTGACGCCCGGCTAGTTGCAGGTCTACCTTCCCAGTGTAGTCAACTAGCCGGGCGGCAAGTAAGTGGCCGACCGGGGGGAAGCCCAGGGGAGTGGCAATCATGGCGGACACGAAGACGGTCGAGACCGAGGCGGAGAAACCACCGAGGAGCGTGCGGGTCGTCCTGCTCGCGCTGATGATCACGATGATGCTCGCGATGCTCGACAACATGATCGTGGGCACGGCGATGCCGACGATCGTCGGCGAACTCGGCGGGCTCGAGCACCTGTCGTGGGTCGTGACCGCGTACACCCTCGCGACCGCGGCCTCCACCCCGATCTGGGGCAAGATCGGCGACATGTACGGGCGCAAGGGCGCCTTCATGACGTCGATCGTGATCTTCCTGATCGGCTCCGCGCTGAGCGGCATGGCCCAGAACATGGGCGAACTGATCGGCTTCCGCGCGATCCAGGGCCTCGGTGCCGGTGGTCTGATGGTCGGCGTCATGGCGATCATCGGTGACCTCATCCCGCCGCGGGAGCGCGGCAAGTACCAGGGCATGATGGCCGGCGTCATGGCGCTCGCGATGATCGGTGGCCCGCTGGTCGGCGGCACCATCACCGACAACTGGGGCTGGCGCTGGTCCTTCTACATCAACCTGCCGCTCGGCGTGGTGTCGCTGGCCCTCATCAGCGCCGTTCTGCACCTGCCGAAGAAGCGCTCGCAGTCGCGGATCGACTACCTGGGCGCCACCCTGCTGACCGTCGGCATCACCTCCATCGTCCTCGTCACCACCTGGGGCGGCTCGGAGTACGCCTGGTCGTCCGCGCGGATCATGGAGCTCATCGGGATCGGCGTCGCCTCGCTCATCGGGTTCGTGTTCTGGCAGACCAGGGCCGCCGAGCCGATCGTGCCGCTGCACATCTTCCGCAGCCGCAACTTCACCCTGATGTCGATCATCGGCTTCGTCACCGGCTTCGTGATGTTCGGCGCCACCCTCTTCCTGCCGCTGTACCAGCAGTCGGTGCAGGGCGCCTCCGCGACCAACTCCGGTCTGCTGCTCCTGCCGATGCTCGGCGCCATGCTGGTCACCTCGATGGTGGCGGGCCGGGTGACCACGAACAGCGGCAAGTACAAGATCTTCCCGCTGGTCGGCAGCGTCGCGATGGTCATCGGCCTGTACCTGCTGTCCACCATGGACACCGGGACCAGCCGCCTCACCTCCGGTGTGTTCATGGCCGTCGTCGGTCTCGGCATGGGCTGCCTCATGCAGATCACGATGCTGGTCGCCCAGAACAGCGTCGAGATGAAGGACATGGGCGTCGCGTCCTCGTCCACCACCCTCTTCCGTACGCTCGGCTCCTCCTTCGGTGTCGCAATCATGGGCGCGCTGTTCAACAACCGAGTCCAGGACGTCATGTCCGAGCGGGCCGGCGCGCTGGGTTCGAAGATCACCGAGCAGTCCGCGCAACTGGACGCGGCCAGCCTGGCCAAGCTGCCCGTCGCGGCCCGGGAGGCCTACCAGCACGCGGTGTCGTCCGGCACCCACTCGGCGTTCCTGCTGGGCGCCGTGGTGGCGGTGACCGCACTGGTGGCGGCGGTGTTCGTCAAGGAGGTCCCGCTCAAGGGAGCGGGTCCGCAGAAGGACGGCGAGTCGGCCGACGACGCGGCCGCGACGCAGCCGCCCCTGGTCGAGGCCGTCTGACCGCGCTGTTGTCAGCGCAGGCCCCCCGGCGGTGTCCGCCCCGGGGGGCCTGCGCTTTTCGTACGCCCGAGCCGGCGCCGCTCTCCCGGTGCCGAGGGACGGACCGGACCGCCCACGTCGGCTGCAGTGCTCCCTGATCCGGGGGTACCACCCGATGCCATGGGCCGGCGGCTTCCCCGCGACGGGAGCAACTTCGAAGAAGCGCCCCGACCCCGACCCTGCCCATCGAGTCCTCCGCGGCGCTGAAAGCTCGTCGGCGAGGGTGCTACGAGACCTTCAGGGCGGGGGAGTTCCTTCAGGAGCCGAAGGAGCGGCCGTACGGCATCGAGGCGAGCTTCCGCGACGGCAACGGCAACGGGTACTCACTGACCCGGCGCGGCGAGGAGCCCGACCTCTCGAAGGACTTCGGCTGAGCGTCCGGCCTTCATCCCCGCGCCGCGTGCCACCGACGTGCCACGAGCCGTACGGTGTCCGCCGTCACGGCATCACCGGGTAGCTTCCCGTGTTCGTCGGCGCGTGTTCGGGCAGCCACAGGACGGCGACGGCACCCTCGGCGGCTATGTGCTCAGGGGCCCCCGCGGGCCGTACGTTGCGGAAGGTCAGCCGGGCGCCGAGTACCCGGGCCTGGCCTGCCGCGATGGTGAGCCCGAGACCGTGTCCGTGCCCGGCCCGGTCGGCGCTGCCGGTGCGGAAGCGGCTGGGTCCCTCGGCGAGCAGGTCCTCGGGGAAGCCGGGGCCGTGGTCGCGGACCCGGATGACCCGGCCCTCGACGGTGACCTGGATCGGCTGCTTGCCGTGCCGGGCGGCGTTGGCCAGCAGGTTGAACAGCACGCGCTCCAGGCGCCGGGGGTCGGTCGTGACCATCGACTCGTGCACCACCCGCACCTCGACGTCCGGATCCTTGGCCGCGACCCGTCGGGCCACGAACTCGCCCAGCACGATGTCCTGCAGTTCGGCGCGCTCCGAGGCGCCGTCGAGACGGGCCACCTCCAGCACGTCCTCGACCAGGGTGCGCATGGCCTTGGCCCGGTCCAGGACCAGTTCGGTCGGCCGGCCCGGAGGCAGCAGCTCGGCGGCCGTCAGCAGTCCCGTCACCGGGGTGCGCAGTTCGTGCGCGATGTCCGCGGTGACCCGGCGCTCGGCCTCCAGCCGCTCCTGGAGCGTGTCCGCCATGGCGTCCACCGCGCTCGCCAGATCGTCGGTCTCGTCCCGGACGACCCCGCCTATGGCATCCCGCACCCGCACGTTCGACTCGCCGCTGGCGACCTGGTTCGCCGCGGCCGCCGCCTTGCGCAGCCGGCGCGAGAGCTGCCCGCCGATGAGCACGCCGAGCGCGCTGCCGCCTAGCACGACCGCGATGGAGCCGATCACCAGGGCCTGGTCGAGATCGTTGAGGATGTCCGTGCTGCGGTCGGTGAAGCCGGTGTGCAGGGACAGCACGTGCCCGTCCTTGACCGGCACGGCCGCCCAGATGTCCGGTACCCCGCCCGTACGGTCGGAGACGAAGGTGGCCCGGCGGCCCTCCTGGACCTTCTCCCGCAACGACGGCGGCAGGCGGGAGTCGTCGATCTTGATGTTGGGGAAGTGGAAGTTGAGCGGTCCCGACTGCTCGTAGTTGCGCTGGGCGATCTGGACGCGCTCGTCCGCGAGGTCGCGCGCGTTGTCCAGCATGGACACGCGGGCGGCGTTGTGCACGACCAGACTGAGCGCGATCGCCACCAGCGCGCCGACCAGCGCGATCGCCGCGCTCAGCTTCCACCGCAGCCCCGTGCGGATGCCCACGCGCTTCCTGCGAGCCGGAACCAGCTGCCGGATCATCCCCCGCATCCTCCTGCCCCTGCCCCGCTCAGGCTTTCAACTTGTAGCCGAAACCGCGGACCGTCTCGATACGGTCCTGGCCGATCTTCGTCCGCAGCCGCTGCACATGGACGTCGACGACCCGGGTGTCGCCGCCCCAGCCGTAGTCCCACACCCGCTCCAGCAGTTTGTCGCGCGAGAGGACCGTGCCCGGAGCCGAGGAGAACTCCAGCAGCAGGCGCATCTCGGTCGGGGTCAGCGCCACCGGCTGCCCGGCCCGGCGCACCTCCATCCCCTCCGTGTCTATCTCCAGATCGCCGAACGACAGCACACCACCGGCCGTGGAGGCGGCGGGCTCGGCGCGGTCGCCTCCGCCCGCGTGACCGAAGCGGCGCAGCACGGCGCGGATCCGGGCGACCAGCACGGCGCCGTCGAAGGGCTTGGTCACGTAGTCGTCGGCACCGGCCTCCAGACCGAGGACGACATCGATGGAGTCGGCACGCGCCGACAGCATGATCACCGGCACGGTCGACTCGTCCCGGATGCGCCGGCACAGGCTCACGCCGTCCAGGCCGGGCACCATGACGTCCAGCAGCGCGATGTCGGGGCGGTCGGCACGGAACGCCTCCAGGCCCGACAGGCCGTCGGGCATCGCGGTGACCACGAAGCCGTCCCGCTCGAGGGCGAGCTGGGTGGCCTCGCGGATGACGTCGTCGTCCTCGACGAACAGGACGTGGGTCTGGTCTGCCATCCCGGTGCTCTCAGTTCTCGTATGCGGTCTCGTGTGCGTGCGCGGGTCGTCAGTCTGACGGGCTTCCGCCTGCGTCCTGTCGCTCACCTGTCGGTGAACTGTCGGGTGTGCCCCTTGCTTGGACGCGTGGAGCACGGCGAGCGTTCACTTCGCGCGCGATCCATGTCCGTTCTCCGTGCGGTCCGTCCTTGCCCGTGCCTGCCCCTCCCGACCGTCCTTGCCCGTCCACCCATTGATCGGAACGAGCGGCCCGATCGGTTCACGCTGCCGGGGATTCTTTCGGCAGATCGCGTCGGGGCAGGTCAGCCGGCCTCCGGGGCCACCGTCGGGAGGTCGCCGACGACGCTGCTGTAGTCGTTGTGCCAGCTGTACTCCTTCACGAAGCGGCCCGAGGTCCAGCGGTACGTGATCACGTTCTCACCGGACGGGTCGGAGACCGGGTCGCCCTTCTCGTACGCCTGCTTGGTCACCACCAGGTCGCCCCGGTCCATCTCCGCGTACACGGGGGGCTCCTCGGCCTGGAAGACGTTCCGGTAGCCGCCGGCGTCCTTCCGGTACACGTACGAGCCCACGCCGACGGCGTCACCGCAGGTGAGGACGTTGACGATGATGTCGTCGCCGGAGCCGCCGGTGAGGTCGCCGTACGACACGTCCACCGGGTACTCGTCGCCGACGCAGGGCTGCAACTCGCGCTTGACCTCGGCCGAGACCTGCGGGTCGTCCTTGATCAGCCGGACCGCCTCCGCCCGGTCGGGGGGGCCGGTGGAGACGGACGACGGGGAAGCGGTGGCGCCCGCCACCGCGTCGGCGTGGGCCGGACCCTCGTCACGGGCGCCGGTGCCACCGGTGGCGCAGGCGGAGACGGAAAGGGCGAGGGCGGCGAGCACGGACATCGCCGTGATCGCCGCCTGGATGGTGCTTCGGGCCGGTGTGGGCCCGGCCTCGGTCAGGCCGCCGCGCAACGCTCCCGCTCCTCACGCTCCAGCGCGCGTGCGTCCAGATCGCGGGCCTCCAGCTCCTCGCGGAGCCGGGCGAGCGCCCGGTGCAGCGTGCTCTTGACCGTTCCGGCCGACATGCCGAGGGCGGCGGCCGTCTCCTCCGTGGACATCTGCTCCCAGTGTCGCAGCACCACGACACTGCGCTGCTTCGGAGCGAGCACCTTCATCGCGTCCATCAGCAGGGCGCGGTCGGCGTGCTGCTCGGTGGAGTCGTCGACACGGGCGTCCGGGAGCTGCTCGGTCGGAACCTCCTCGAGCTTGCGGGCCCGCCACCACTCCGTACGTGTGTTGATCATGACCCGGCGCAGGTAGGCGTCCGCGAGTCGCTTGTCCGCGATGCCGTCCCAGCGGCCGTACGTCCGGGCCAGCGCGGTCTGGAGGAGGTCCTGCGCGTCGACCGGGTCCGGGACCAGGCGGCGGGCGCTGCGCAGCAGCGCGTCCTGCCGCGTGCGGACGTATTCCTCGAACTCGAGCACCTCGCCCTGTGCCATGGTCAACCGCCTCCGAATTCCCCGTACCGGCGGACTGCCGCCGCCGGTTCACTGCCTGTGGTCTGTAGCCCTCGTGGTCCTGCCGGGTACGCGAATGAAGCTACGGAGGTGTTGTCACGGCGTTGTCCGAGGCAGCCTGCGGCCAGCGCTCAGCTGTCCGTCGGTTGTGTAACGGAAAGAGGTTCGGGGTAGAGACACAGGCCGAATGGCTCGGCTATGAGGTGATTTGCACAGCCGCCGGGCGTGACAAAAGCCCGACGGCGGTTGTGATGAAGCCGCACAGCTGTGAAATGACCGTGCGTCAGGTCAGCGGCAGGCGGTACAGCCCGCCCGGGAGCGGCTCCACGAGTCCGTCCGCGACGAGACCGTCCAGCGCACGCGCGCGTTGCACCGGCTCGTGCCACACCCGGTCGAGGTCGGCCTGCGGCACGGGGGTGTGCGCGTCCCGCAGGACGGCGAGCAGCTTGCCCCTGACCTGCCGGTCGGTGCCCGCGTACGTCTGGCCCCGGCGCGGCGGGCCGTCGTGCTCCGGCTTGCCCGCGAGCCGCCAGGCGCACTGTGCCGCGATCGGGCAGCGCACGCACGTCTCGTTCTTCGCCGTGCAGACGAGCGCGCCGAGTTCCATGGACGCGGCGGCCCAGCGCGCGGCGGTCGGCTCGTCGTCGGGCAGCAGGGCGCGGGCCAGCTTGCGCTCGGCGGCCGTGGTGGCGTTCGGCGGGTACCGCACACCCGTGACGGCGCGCGCGAAGACGCGGCGGACGTTGGTGTCCAGGACGGCGTGCCGCTGCCCGTAGGCGAAGGAGGCGACGGCCGCGGCCGTGTACTCGCCGATGCCGGGCAGCGCCAGGAGCTGCGCGTGGCCCGACGGTACGTCGCCGCCGTGCCGTTCCGTTATCGCCACCGCCGCGCCGTGCAGCCGCAGGGCGCGGCGCGGGTAGCCGAGCCGCCCCCACGCGCGAACGGCCTCGCCCGGGGACTCCGCGGCCAGGTCGGCGGGGCGCGGCCAGCGGGCGATCCACTGCTCGTAGACCGGCAGCACGCGGCTGACCGGTGTCTGCTGGAGCATGAACTCGCTGACCATCACGCCCCACGCGCCGGCCTCTGGGCGCCGCCAGGGCAGGTCACGGGCGTTCTCGTCGAACCAGTCGATCACCGGGGCGTGCAGATCCGCCGCGGTGGCGTCGGCGTCGGAGCGGGCGGGGGAGCGGTGCGGGGGCTTCGTGGGCGCAGTCATGGCCCTTCCGATCCTGCCATGCGGACCGGGGCACGCGCGCGTACCGCCACTCGGCCGGGCGAGGTCCCGCGGGCGCGTCACGCGCGTGTTCCCGGGGCCGTGGCCAGAGGTGCAACGGGTGCGATCGGCAAGGCGGGGCGGCCGCGCGGACCGGAGTCAGGTACGGGGGAAACGGTTTCCGGGATGATGATCCGGAAAAGTTGCGATCCTGGCGGCGGGTGGGGCCAGCGAAGCCGTCGATCTCTCGTACAGTTTGCGCCGTGGGATCTCTGCGCAATCCGGTCGGGCCGCTTCCCTCCTCCATCTACTGGCGTCGGAGGGTCGTACTGCTGTCCGTGTTCGCCTTGTTGGCGCTGCTGACTCTGTGGGTGGTGACCTCGGGCGGGGGCGGCAAGAAGAACGGCGCCGACGGCGGCGGGGGCAAGAATCCCGCCTCCTCCATCACGCCGGGACCGTCCGGATCAGGGCCGGCGATCAGCCAGAACCCGGGTGGCCGCGACGAGTCGAGCGACGGCACCTCCAGCGGGTCCGGCTCGGGATCGGGTGCGGACGGCGGCGCCGGGTCGGGCGGCTCGGCCGGTGACTCGGCGGGAGCCGGGAGCACCGACGACGGCGCCAACGGAAGTGGAAGCGGCAGCGGAAGCGGTGGCAGTGACGGCGGCAGCGGTACGGGGACGACGCTGCCGGCCGGGACGACCCTGCCCGACTGCACCGCCGGGGTGGTCACGTTGACCCTGCGCAGTGTCCAGAACTCCTACTCGCCCGACCGGACGCCCACGTTCCAACTCATCGCGAAGAACGCCTCGGGGAGCGACTGCAAGGTCGATCTCGGGCCGAGGACCGCGGTGTTGACGATCACTCAGACGGGCGGCGACGACGCGTACTGGTCGTCCGCCGACTGCCCCAGGACCGCCGGGAGCCTGCTGTACCGGGTGCCGGCCGGGAACAGCTTCACGTACACCGTGAAGTGGGACCGCAAGCCGAGCGCCCCCGAGTGCGCGACGCCTCCGGCGGGAGTGGCCGGGGCGGGTACGTACCTGGTGGAGGCGAAGGCGCCCGGGTTTGCCAAGGCACAGACGTCGTTCGTGCTGAAGGACGACTAGACCGACCCGGACATGCCGACCGGCTAGACGTAACGCTCCAGGATCGACGACTCCGCCAGCCGTGACAGGCCCTCGCGGACGCTCCGGGCCCGTGCCTCGCCCACGCCGTCCACCGTCTGAAGGTCGTCGACGCTCGCGGCGAGGAGCTTCTGGAGGCCGCCGAAGTGCTCGACGAGACGGTCGATGATCGCGCCGGGCAGCCGCGGCACCTTCGCCAGCAGGCGGAAGCCGCGGGGCGAGACCGCCGAGTCGAGGGCCTCGGGAGAGCCGGTGTAGCCCAACGCGCGGGCCACCGTGGACAGTTCGAGGAGTTCGGCGTGGCTGAGCGCGTTCAGCTCGTACAGCGCCTCGTCGACCGTGCGGGATCGCTTGGCCGTGGGCTCGGGCACGTAGTCCCGGACCACCAGCTCGCGCTCCGGCTCCACGCCCGCGATCAGCTCGTCGAGCTGGAGGGCGAGCAGTCGCCCGTCCGTGCCCAGTTCGACCACGTATTCGGCGATTTCGGTGGCGATGCGGCGCACCATCTCCAGACGCTGGGCCACCGCGGAGACGTCCCGGACCGTCACCAGGTCCTCGATCTCCAGCGCTGACAACGTTCCCGCGACCTCGTCCAGGCGGAGCTTGTAGCGCTCCAGGGTCGCGAGCGCCTGGTTCGCGCGGGACAGGATCGCGGCGGAGTCCTCCAGGACGCGGCGCTGTCCGTCGACGTACAGGGCGATCAGACGCATGGACTGGGAGACGGAGACGATCGGGAAGCCGACCTGCTTGCTGACCCGGTCCGCCGTGCGGTGCCGGGTGCCCGTCTCCTCCGTGGGGATCGTGGGGTCCGGCACCAGCTGGACGCCGGCCCGCAGGATCTTCGACAGGTCGGAGGAGACCACGATGCCGCCGTCGAGCTTGCACAGCTCGCGCAGGCGCGTGGCCGCGAACTCCACGTCCAGGACGAACCCGCCCGTGCACATCGACTCGACCGTCTTGTCGGAGCCCAGCACGATGAGTCCGCCGGTGTTGCCGCGAAGAATCCGCTCCAGGCCGTCACGCAGGGCCGTGCCGGGAGCCACCGCGCTCAGCGCGGCGCGCATCAGGCCGTCGGCACCGGAACTCCCACCGGACTTTCCGGGAGCTGCCGCCCGGTCGTTGGCTGCCACTGCACTCCTCCGGTCACAGGTCTGGGATGCTCCCGTTTCGCGCACTCGTTTCGTACGGACGGGCGAGACCAGGGCAAAGTCTACCGGCGCTCCTCCGCATCCCGTGGGGCGTCTCGTCGACGGGAGCGCGGCAGGACCCGCAGGGCGTCCCCTATGTCCGCGACTTCCAGGACCTTCATGCCCGCGGGGATCTTGCCGGGATCGCTCGGCACGAGCGCGTGGGTGAAGCCCAGGCGGTGTGCCTCCGAGAGCCTGCGCTGGACGCCCGTGACCCGTCTGACCTCGCCCGCGAGGCCGACCTCGCCGATCGCGACCAGGTTCTTGGGCAGCGGGGTGTCGCTCGCGGCGGAGGCCAGGGCGAGGGCGATCGCCAGGTCCGCGGCGGGTTCGGAGAGCTTCACGCCGCCGACCGTCGCTGAGTAGATGTCCCGCTTGCCCAGCGCGCTGATCTTGCCGCGCTGCTCCAGGACGGCCAGCATCATCGAGACCCGGGACGTCTCCAGGCCGGACGTCGTGCGGCGGGGCGAGGGGATCTGCGAGTCGACGGTGAGGGCCTGTACTTCGGCGACCAGGGGGCGGCGGCCCTCCAGGGTGACCGTCAGACAGGTACCCGGGACCGGTTCGTCACGCCTGGTCAGGAAAAGTCCGCTCGGGTCGGCAAGGCCCGTAATGCCCTCGTCGTGCAGTTCGAAGCAGCCCACCTCGTCGGTGGCGCCGTAGCGGTTCTTGACGCCCCGCACCAGGCGCAGGCGCGCGTGGCGGTCTCCCTCGAAGCTCAGCACCACGTCCACGAGGTGTTCGAGGAGGCGGGGGCCGGCGATCGCGCCGTCCTTCGTGACATGGCCCACCAGAAGCGTGGACATGCCGCGTTCCTTGGAGGCGCGGATCAGGGCGCCGGCGACCTCGCGGACCTGGGCCATGCCGCCGGGCGCTCCGTCGATCTCCGGCGAGGCCACGGTCTGCACCGAGTCCATGATCAGCAGTGACGGCTTCACCGCGTCCAAGTGACCCAGGACGGCCGCCAGATCGGTCTCGGCGGCCAGATACAGGTGGTCGTCGATGGCGCCGATGCGGTCGGCGCGCATGCGGACCTGGGAGGCCGACTCCTCACCGGTCACATACAGCGTGCGGTGTTCGTCGCTCGCCGACTTGGCCGCCACGTCCAGCAGGAGGGTCGACTTGCCGACGCCCGGCTCGCCGGCCAGCAGGACGACCGCGCCCGGTACGAGACCGCCGCCGAGGACACGGTCCAGCTCGGGCACGCCGGTGGGGCGGGCGGTGGCCGTCCGTCCGTCGACCTGGCCGATGGGCAGGGCGGACGTCGTGACGCGCCCCGGCGTCGTCGTACGGACCGCGGGCGTGCCGTACTCCTCGACCGTCCCCCAGGCCTGACACTCGGGGCAGCGGCCGAGCCACTTGGCCGTCTGCCAGCCGCACTCCGTGCAGCGGTAGGACGGACGGTCCTTGGTGGTCTTCGTGCGGGCAGCCATGGGGAAACCGTAACCGCCGCCACCGACAGCCGGACGCGCCTGTGGACAACCGGCCTCGCAGGGTGCCCGTCCTGACCGCCTCTTCCTCGCCCCGCGCGGGCCCGAGCCCTCCGGGAGGGGACGGGCACCCCTTGTGATTTGGCCACGCCCCGTCACGAACGAGCCATGGGACCCCCCTTCCCGGTCCCCTTATGAGGGATCGTTTCACCCGTACGGATTAAAAGGACTCAAGGGACAAGAAGACCTGGTTCCGCGCCGCCTACGGTCGCACGGGTGATGAGCAGCAGCCCGGAAATCTCGACCCGCACGACCGGCGCGCACCGGGCGCACCGGGAGGCGCGCGACGGCGCTGCGGCGCGCACGCTCGCGCAGCGACCCCCCGCGCGCTACGAGCCCTACCTCGACGGCCTGTTCACCTACTGCCTGTCCGTCCTGTGCGACCACGAAGCGGCCACCGCCGCCCTCGGGGACGTCCTCGCGTTCGCCGAACGGCGTGGCCAGCGTGGCCCCGAAGCGGCGGGCGACCGCCGGGCCTGGCTCTACGCGCTGGCCCGCTGGGCGTGCCTGCGCAAACTCACCGAGGCCAAGCAGAAACGTCAGGGCGCGCAGAAACGTCAGGCCACGCACGCGGCGGCCCGCAACGGCGCCCGCCGGCATCCGGGTGCGAAGCCCGCGACGGCCACGAGCGCCCCGACCGCCCCGACCTCGGCGGGCCCGCCCGCCTCCGACGAGGCCAGGGAACAGCGGCGGCGTGAGCTGACCCAGCTCGCCTGGCCGGAGGCCGCAGGCACCACCCCCGAACAGCGCGAGGCGCTCGAACTCGCCGTACGCCACCACCTCGCCCCCCACGAGGTCGCCGCCGTCCTCGGCAAGGACCTGGCCGCCGCCCGCGAACTGCTCGCCTCCGCCGCCTGCGAGGTCGAGCGCACGCGCGCGGCGCTCGCCGTCGTCGAGACCGGCGGCTGTCCCGGTGTGGCCCGTCTCACCGGCGAGAACCAGCTCGTGCTCAGCGCCGCCCTGCGCCGCGAGCTCGTGCGGCACGTCGACGACTGCCCGCGCTGCCGCCGGGCCGCCGAACGCGCCGTCCCCGGCCGCTGGCCCGGAGCCGGTGTCACCCCCGCCGAGCTGCCCGTCCTGTCGGCGCCCCGCGCGGAACTGCACGTGGCCATGGGTCACCACCCACGCGCGCGGGGAGCCGCCGCACCGCGCTACGACCGGCGGGGCTTCCCGATGGACCCCAAGGACCGGGCCGCCCGCCGGGAGCGACTCCGCGCGCGTGCCGTCACCACGACCGTGGTCGCCACCGTCGTCGCCGCTCCCGTGCTCGCCCTGTGGGCTGCCTACCGGGGCACACCGACGGGGGAGGGGGTCGAGGGTCGCTCGGCCAGCGCCAGCGAGGCGCACGACCCCGACAGCCTCGACGGCGAGACGGTCGGCGGCTACGAGAACGCGGGGAACGCCAGCACCCGCCCGGGGGCCGGCCTCCCCAAGGGCGATGGACCGGATGTCTCAGTGGAGGTCGTCAGCGTCACGGGACTCGGCAGGAGCGCGGCCGGCAAGCTCTCCGTGACGGCCTCCAACAGCGGCGACACCACCTTCATCACCCTCACCGCGGCCGCCGACGCCGACGGGCCGGTCCGCTGGTCGGCCACCACGGCGGCCTCCTGGCTCTATCTGAGCCGCTCCACGGGCACGCTGGAGCCCGGGGAGTCGGTGACGATCAAGGTGTACGTCGATCATCTGCGCGAGCCGTCCGGACACTGGCACGCGCGCGTGGCCGTGGCTCCGGCGGGCGCCGTCGTCTCCATCGAGGGCTACGGCACCGCGCCCGGCCCCTCGGACCCGGGCAACGGCCCAGGACCGGGCGGCCCCGGCGGCCCGCCTTCGTCGTCCGACCCGGAACCGACGCCCACGGCGCCGTCCTCCCCGGATCCCACGCCGACCGATCCGCCGTCCTCCTCCGACCCGGAGCCCACTCCGGGCGACCCGTCCCCGACCGCCTCGGATGATCCGACCCCGCCGTCCGACGACAGCGACCCGCCGAGCCCGGCGACGGCGTAGGGGTCGGCCGCAGGCGGCGCGGGCCGGGATCCCGGCCGTCCCGCAGGGGCCGAGTGGCCCGGCGCGCCAGCCCCTCGGCCCGTCAGCTCCTCAGCCCGGCGCGTTCGCCGGGTCCGCCGGATGCGGTGCCAGCAGCGGGAGCTGCGAGGCGAGGCGCTGTTCGCACAGCTCGACCAGGCGGTCGTAGCCGGCCTTGCCCATCAGCTCGGTCAGCTCCGGTCGGTAGGAGACGTACACCGGGTCGCCCGCGCCGTGTGCCGAGGTCGCGGACGTGCACCACCAGTGCAGGTCATGACCGCCCGGCCCCCAGCCGCGGCGGTCGTACTCACCGATCGAGACCTGGAGCACGCGCGTGTCGTCGGGCCGGTCGATCCAGTCGTACGTCCTGCGCACCGGCAGCTGCCAGCAGACGTCCGGCTTGGTCTCCAGCGGCTCACGGCCCTCCTTGAGAGCCAGGATGTGCAGCGAGCAGCCCGCGCCGCCCGCGAAACCGGGGCGGTTCTGGAAGATGCACGAGCCGTTGAACGGGCGGGTCTGGCGGGAGCCCTCGTCGTCCTCCGAGACCCAGCCGTCCCGGACGCCCTCGTCGTGGTGCTGCCAGATGTCCGGCGTGAGCCGCGCCACATGCCCGGCGACGCGCTTCTCGTCGTCCTCGTCGGAGAAGTGGGCGCCCAGGGTGCAGCAGCCGTCTGCCGCGCGGCCCGGCTGGATGCCCTGGCAGCCGCTGCCGAAGATGCAGTTCCAGCGAGAGGTCAGCCAGGTCAGATCACACCGGAAGACCTGTTCGTCGTCCGCGGGGTCGGGGAACTCCACCCACGCGCGCGCGAAATCGAGACCCTTCTCGTCCGCGGCCGACGCCTTCGCTGCCGCTGCCTGGGCCTTGTTCGACTTCTTCGGTGGCTTCACCGGCTTCGCCCGCGAAGAACCGCCGGTCGATTTGTCGGTCTTTGCCTTGTTCGTCTTTGGCACTCGTCCAGGGTAAGTCGCCAGGGGCCGCTTCGGGGACGGCCGAGGTCCCTGTGGGCAGTAGCGTTCCCTACATGAGACTCGGTGTCCTCGACGTGGGATCGAACACGGTGCATCTGCTGGTGGTGGACGCACACCCGGGCGCGTGCCCCCTGCCGGCGCACTCGCACAAGGTGGAACTGCGCCTTGCCCAACTCCTCGACGAGGACGGCGCGATCGGTCCGGAGGGCGTCGACAAACTGATCGCCGTGATCCAGGAGGCGCTCCAGGCCGCCGAGGACAAGGGAGTGGAGGACCTGCTGCCGTTCGCGACCTCCGCCGTGCGCGAGGCCAGCAACGCCGACGACGTCCTCGCGCGCGTGCAGGCCGAGACCGGCGTCGAGCTCCAGGTCCTCACCGGCGCCGAGGAGGCCCGGCTCACCTTCCTCGCCGCCCGCCGCTGGTTCGGCTGGTCCGCCGGGAAGCTGCTGGTCCTGGACATCGGCGGCGGCTCCCTGGAGATCGCCTACGGCATCGACGAGGAGCCCGACGCGGCCGTCTCGCTGCCGCTCGGGGCCGGCCGGCTCACCGCAGGCTGGCTGCCCGGCGACCCGCCCGACCCCGAGGACATACGGGCGCTGCGCCGCCACGCCCGCGCGCAGATCGCCCGCACGGTGGGGGAGTTCAAGCGCTTCGGCACCCCCGACCACGTCGTCGCCACCTCGAAGACGTTCAAGCAGCTCGCCCGCATCGCCGGCGCCGCCCGCTCCACCGACGGCCCGTACGCCCAGCGGCAGCTCAAGCGCGAGTCGCTCGAGGCCTGGGTGCCCCGCCTGGCGGGCATGACGACCGCCCAGCGAGCGGAGCTCCCGGGCGTCTCCGAGGGCCGTGCCAACCAGCTCCTGGCGGGCGCGCTGGTCGCGGAGGGGGCGATGGACCTCTTCGGCGTGGAGAACCTGGAGATCTGCCCCTGGGCGCTCAGGGAGGGCGTCATCCTGCGCAAACTCGATCACATGCGGTCGGAATGACGGACCCGCGGGGCGGGCGGCCGTGATCCGGCCGGCTCCGCCGCGCGGGCACGGGCCACCAGACCGTGCCCGCACCCTTGCGTGGCGAACACCACAACGGCGGCCGGGGGCCCGGCACCCGGGTGACCGCACCCCGTAACCTGTCCCCCATGGCAGAGCCAGTCGTGCGGATCCCGGATGCGAAGGTCGCCCTGTCGACGGCCTCGGTCTACCCGGAGTCGACGGCGACGGCGTTCGAGATCGCCGCGCGCCTCGGATACGACGGCGTCGAGGTCATGGTCTGGAACGACCCCGTCAGCCAGGACATCGACGCGCTGCGCAGACTCAGCGACTACCACCGGATCCCGATCCTCGCCGTCCATGCTCCCTGCCTGCTCATCACCCAGCGGGTGTGGTCGACCGACCCGTGGACCAAGCTCCAGCGGGCCCGCGCGGCGGCGGAGAAGCTCGGCGCGAGCACGGTCGTCGTCCACCCGCCGTTCCGCTGGCAGCGCCAGTACGCGCGGGACTTCGTCACGGGCATCTGGCGGATGGCGGACGAGACGGACGTACGGTTCGCCGTCGAGAACATGTACCCCTGGCGCTACCGCGACCGCGAGATGCTCGCGTACGCGCCCGACTGGGACGTCACGAAGGACGACTACCGGCACTTCACGATCGATCTCAGCCATGCCTCCACGGCCCGCGCCGACGCGATGCAGATGATCGACCGCATGGGCGACCGCCTGGGCCACGTCCACCTCGCCGACGGAAACGGTTCGGCCAAGGACGAGCACCTGGTCCCCGGCCGCGGCGCCCAGCCCTGCGCCGAGCTGCTGGAACGGCTCGCGCTGACCGGCTTCGACGGGCACGTCGTCATCGAGGTCAACACACGGCGCGCGATGTCGAGCGCCGAACGTGAGGCCGACCTGGCGGAAGCCCTGGCCTTCACGCGCCTGCACCTGGCCTCCGCCTCGTCGACGGCCTCGTCGACCGCGTCCCCCACGGCGAAGGTGCCCCGCCGATGACCGGCGTCACCGCCCGCAAGCGCGGCCGCCCCCCTCGTTCGGAGTCGGCGGACACCAGGGACCTGATCCTGACGGCGGCCCGCGAGGAGTTCTCCGAGCGGGGCTACGACAAGACGTCCGTACGCGGTATCGCGAAGGCCGCCGGCGTGGACCCGGCCCTGGTGCACCACTACTTCGGCACCAAGGAGCAGATCTTCGAGGCGGCTATCGAGGTCGCCTTCGCACCGGCGCTGGGCGCCCCGGAAGCGGTCGCCGACGGCCCGCTGGACCAGGTCGGCGAGCGGCTGGCCCGCTTCGTCTTCGGCGTCTGGGAGAACCCCACGACCCGAAAGCCCCTGCTGGCGATCGTGCGCTCGGCCGTGAACAACGACACCGCGGCCGCCGTCTTCCGCCGCCTGGTCGCCTCCCAGGTGCTGCGTCGGATCGCCGGCCGGCTCGATCTGCCGGACGCCGAGCTGCGCGCCGAACTGGCGGCGGCGCAGCTGGTGGGCTGCGCGATGCTGCGGTACGTGATCAAGGTGGAGCCGCTGGCCTCGGCGGACCTGGAGCTGATCATCGCGCGCGTGGCACCGGTCGTACAGGGGCACCTGACCGGGCCGTGAGACGCGGCCCGAACGCGGCTCGGACGCGGGCTCGGAGGTGAGACATACGTCCCGGTATACGGACGCCGTGTCCGCCCCCTGGATGACCGGCGTACGCTCGTTAGCAGTCAGAAGTCTCTGATCGCAGTCTCTGAAGGAGCGAGCGACGATGCCCGAGCTGAGGTCCCGCACAGTCACCCACGGCCGCAACATGGCGGGCGCCCGCGCCCTTATGCGCGCCTCCGGTGTACCCGGTGCGGACATCGGCCGGAAGCCGATCATCGCGGTGGCGAACAGCTTCACCGAGTTCGTGCCCGGCCACACGCACCTCCAGCCGGTCGGCCGGATCGTCAGCGAGGCGATCACCGCGGCCGGCGGCATCCCGCGCGAGTTCAACACGATCGCCGTCGACGACGGCATCGCGATGGGCCACGGCGGCATGCTCTACAGCCTGCCCTCCCGCGACCTGATCGCGGACAGCGTGGAGTACATGGTCGAGGCGCACTGCGCCGATGCCCTGATCTGCATCTCCAACTGCGACAAGATCACCCCGGGCATGCTGAACGCGGCCCTGCGCCTGAACATCCCCACGGTCTTCGTCTCCGGCGGTCCGATGGAGTCCGGCCGCGCCACGCTCGTCGACGGCACCGTCCGCACGCTCGACCTGGTCGACGCGATCTCCGACGCCGTGAACGACAAGATCTCGGACGAGGACATCCTCCGTATCGAGGAGAACGCCTGTCCGACCTGCGGCAGCTGTTCCGGCATGTTCACCGCCAACTCGATGAACTGCCTGACCGAGGCCATCGGCCTCTCCCTCCCCGGCAACGGCTCGGTGCTGGCCACCCACACGGCCCGCAGGGCGCTGTACGAGGACGCGGGGCGCACGGTGATGGACATCACCCGCCGCTACTACGAGCAGGACGACGAGACGGTCCTGCCCCGCAACATCGCCACCATCGCGGCCTTCGAGAATGCGATGGCGCTCGACATCGCGATGGGCGGCTCGACCAACACGATCCTGCACCTCCTCGCCGCCGCCCAGGAAGCGGGCGTCCCGTTCGGCCTGGAGGAGATCAACGAGGTCTCGCGCCGCGTGCCCTGCCTGGCCAAGGTCGCGCCGAACGTGGCGAAGGACCGCACGTACTACATGGAGGACGTGCACCGCGCCGGCGGCATCCCCGCCCTGCTCGGCGAACTGCACCGCGCGGGCCTGCTCAACGAGGACGTGTTCTCGGTCCACAGCCCGTCCCTGGCGGACTGGCTGAAGACGTGGGACGTCCGTGGCGGCTCTCCCTCGCCCGAGGCGCTCGAACTGTGGCACGCGGCCCCCGGCTGCGTCCGCTCCGCCGAGGCCTTCTCCCAGTCCGAGCGCTGGGAGGCCCTGGACGTGGACGCCGAGGGCGGCTGCATCCGCTCCGCCGAGCACGCCTACAGCAAGGACGGCGGTCTCGCGGTCCTGCGCGGCAACATCGCCGTCGACGGCTGCGTGGTCAAGACGGCCGGCGTCGACGAGTCGATCTGGACCTTCGAGGGTCCGGCCGTCGTCTGCGAGTCGCAGGAGGAGGCCGTCGAGAAGATCCTCAACAAGCAGGTGACGCACGGCGACGTCGTCGTCATCCGCTACGAGGGTCCCAAGGGCGGCCCGGGCATGCAGGAGATGCTCTACCCGACGTCCTTCCTCAAGGGCCGTGGCCTCGGCAAGACCTGTGCCCTGATCACCGACGGCCGCTTCTCCGGCGGCACCTCGGGCCTGTCGATCGGCCACGCCTCGCCCGAGGCGGCCTCCGGCGGCACCATCGCCCTCGTCGAGGACGGCGACCGCATCCGCATCGACATCCCGAACCGCACGATCGAACTCCTCGTCGACGACGCCGAGCTGGCGCGGCGCGAGGCGGCCCTCGGCGGCGTCTACGCCCCGAAGAACCGCGAGCGCAAGGTGTCCGCCGCCCTGCGGGCCTACGCCGCGATGGCGACGAGCGCCGACAAGGGCGCGGTGCGGGACGTGTCGAAGCTGGGCTGACGCCCGCCACCTGGCGGTCACCCGCCGGGCAGTCACCACCCGGAGTCACCACCGGGCAGTCGGGCAAGCGTTGCTGTGAGGGCCGTCTCCGCCGTACGGGGGCGGCCCTCGGCGCGTCTCACCGGTCTGCTGTCACCGGCTTGCCGTCACCTGTCCGCTGTCACCGGCCTGCTGTCGCCGGCTTGCCGTCACCTGTCCGCTGCCACCGGCCTGCTGTCACCGGCCTGCCGTCAGCCATCCGCTGCCACCGGCCCGTCGCCCCCGTCCGCTCTCACCAGTCGGCCGGGTCCCGTCCGTCCACCGCGAAGACGGTTCCGTCCGGCGCGCCGGCGTAGACGTGTCCGTCGACCGCCTCGGGCGCGGGCAGCGTGGCCACCACCTCGTCCGAGTTGGCGCCGAGCCGCAGCGTCGTCTGCCCGACGAGCTTGCCCTTCTCGGCGTCCACGGCGAGGAGCCGTCCGTCGGCGGCGCTGAAGTAGACGTGCTCGCCGTCGGCGGCCGGTACCGAACCCCGGCTCACCGACGTCTGCAGGGACCACACCTGCTTGTCCAGGACCGTGTCGACGGCGACGAGCGATCCGTCGAAGGCCAGGAGGTAGACCCGGTCGCCCTGCACGGTCGCCTGCGCCTCCTGGAGCGCGACGCGCAGCTTCACCCGCAGCGACCCCTTGTCCCGCGGGGAGTAGCGCACCACGGCGTCGACCGTGCCGTAGTCGTTGCCCTGGGACAGCAGGACGAGGTTGCCGTCCACGGTGCCCACCAGACGCAGTGTGCCGCTGAGCCGCTCGTCCCAGCGCACCTTCCCGGTCGCGGGATCCACGGCCGTGATCCGGGTGCGCCCGTCGTCCGACGTGGTCGACGCATACGCCAGCGGATCCTTCGGGAACGCCGTGAAGTACGGCTCGCTCAGCCCCGGAATGCGCCGGCTCCACACCGACTTCCCCGTCGCGGCGTCCACCCCGGTCACCGTGTTGTCGGCCGCGGTCAGCAACAGGGTGCCGCCGACGCTCCGGACACCCGGGTAGTCCGACAGGTCGCGCTGCCAGCGGGTGGCGCCCGACGCCGGGTCGAGCGCCTCGATCCGCTTGCCCGAATGCGTGATCACCTGAGCCAGTCCGCCCGAGAGCACCGGGGCCTGGCTCGGCCCGTCGTCGTCGGTGAGGACATGCCGCCACAGCACCCGCCCGTCGGACGCGTCCAGTGCCGACACCAGCCCCTTCTGGACACAGAGCAGCCGCCGCGCGTCGTAGGCGCACTGGGGCATGCCGCCCGTGCCCGCACCGGTACCCGCGCCGGTACTGCTCTTCGCCGGTCGCGTGCTCCAGGGGGTGAAGGCCGGCGACGCGGACTGCGAGCCGCCCGCCTTGCCCCGCGCGTCCCGGCCCGGGTCGTCCTCGCCGGGCAGCTGCGTCGCGAGGACCGAGCCGCCCGAGAGGACGACGGCCAGCGCGCCGACCGCGAGGGCCACCCGCCGGCGCCGGCCGCGTGACCGCGCTCTTGCCCGGTCCGGTGCCCCCGCGGGCTCCTCCGCACCCTCCGGCCCGGCCGCGCCCGCCGACTCGGCGTCGGACTCCTCCAGCGCCCGCTGCGACGGTATGAACGCCTGCGTGTCGTACGAGGCCGCCACCGACCGCAGTTCCCGCATCAGCTCGTCCGGCGTGGGCCGGTCCTCGGGCTCCTTGGCCAGACAACGCACCACCAGCGGCGCGAGGTTCCCCGGCACGCCGGTCAGATCCGGCTCGTCGTGCACGACCTGGTAGGCGACGACGTACGGGCTGTCGGAGTCGAACGGCCCGCGTCCCGTCGCCGCGTGCACCATCACCGACCCGAGCGCGAAGATGTCGGCGGCCGGCCCCACCTCCCGCGGCCGCCGGAACTGCTCCGGCGCCATGAACGGCGGCGTACCGATCAACTTGCCGGTCTCGGTGCGCAGTTCGCTGTCCTTCGGCCGGGAGATGCCGAAGTCGATGACCTTCGGCCCGTCCTCGGCCAGCAGGACGTTGCTCGGCTTCAGATCCCGGTGCACGACCCCGACCCGGTGGATGTCCCGCAGCGCCTCCGCGAGCCCGGCCATCAGCCGCCGCAACTCGCCGGAGCGCATGGGGCCGTTCTGCTTGACCTGCTCGGCGAGCGTCGAACCGGGAATGAACAGGGTGGCCATCCAAGGCCGTTCGGCCTCCGGATCGGCGTCGACGACGGGCGCGGTGAACGCCCCGCTCACCCGCCGAGCGGCGGCCACCTCCTGCCGGAAGCGGCCCCTGAACTCGGGATCCCGGGCGAACTGGGCATGGACGACCTTCACCGCGACCTTCATCCCGGAGGTGCTCCGGGCCAGGTGCACCACGCCCATGCCACCGGAGCCCAGACGCTCGTCCAGGCGGTAGTGGCCGGCGTACTCCGGAAGTTCCGCTTCCGCGCCCGCCCCGGTGTTGCGCTGTGGCGTCATGGACCAACCACCCCCGTGCTGTTCAACCGCGCGCGCGACGCACGGAGCCTAGTCGATGACTCGTACGGGACAGAGGCGGCTTGCTAGCCTCCGTGTGCGAATCCTGCACATGTGTTTCATTGCGTGTTTTAGGGGAATCAACGTGGCCCCATGGCAGTCATGGGGTTCGACGGGGGAGGTTTTCTCATGTCTGTTGACCGTGTGGAAGTGGAAGAGGCCGCGAGCGGCGGGACGGCGGAGGCCGTCGCGACGGCTGCGGCGGCCCTCACGTACTACCCGATCGCCCCGGGCGTCCGGCTGAACGTCCGCAGCGGCCCCGGTACGAGCTACCCGGTCGTCAAGGTCCTGGCCGAGGGCACCAAGGTCCCGATCTTCTGCCAGACACCGGGCACCTCGGTGTCCGGTCCGTACGGCACGACGAACATCTGGGACAACATCGGCGACAGCCAGTTCGTCTCGGACGCGTACGTGCGGACGGGCAGCGACGGCTACGTCGCCGCCCACTGCGCCTGACGCGAACCGGCCCCGCATCCGGCCCCGCATCCGAGCACGGCCCCGGAACGGGACCCGGATAAGGACCCGGACCCTGACCAGGACCCGGACCCGGACGCGGACCCCTGATCGTGCCAGGATCAGGATCAGGCCCCGGACTCGAGCCCTGGTCCGATCCTTGGTCCGAGGCGCAACCTCGGACCAGGGTTCGGACTGGCTTTCGACTGGCTTTCGCCGGGCCTCGGACCGGCCATCGACCGGTCCACGAGCAACCCACCCGGGAGCCCGCCCCCGCCCGGAGCCATAATCGTCCCGTGAGCGACGAAAACGGCACCCCGGACACTTCGGCCGGCTCCCGGGACACCTCGACCGGCGCGGCGGGCGCCCCCACCGGCACCCCCGTCGGCCGGCCGGGAGGCCCCGCCGGCTCCGGGCCCCGCCCGGAGCCCCTCCGCTTCTTCGGCACCACCTGGGTGGACCACGACCCCGGCCACCGGGGCTACGCGGCCCGCCGCATCGCCGCGGCCGTCGGCTCCCTCGCCGCCGTCACCGTCTCCTGCCTCGTCCTCCGCTTCGCATACGAGGGCATCGCGATCGCCGACCTGGGCAGCTTCGTGACGGTCCTGGTCGTGGTGATGTTCGCGATCTGCTCCGCACTCGCCTTCCGCCACACCTGGGACGGCTTCGCCAAGCGCCCCGACCCCGACCGCCAGGCCTCCCTGCGCGGTCTGCTCGCCGTCGGCTTCGTCGGCGCGCTGCTCGCGTACTTCTTCCGCACCCTCACCGAGGCACCCGGCGAGAGGCTCCACCGCGAGGAGTACGACACGGCTCGCGAACAGTACGAACGCCGCTCCACCCGCCGCACGGGCAACCCGTCTAAGAAGCGCCGCCGCGGCTGACCCCCCTCCCCGTGCTGGTGCCGCCGGGGAGCAGCAGGACGTGGAGGGGGACCGTGTCGCCGCAGCCGACCCGGCCCACAGATCCGACCCACGGGCCTGTCCCACGGGCCTGCCCCACAGGCCTGTGGGACAGACCCGGACTGTTCCCCTTCCCGCCCGCCTCCGGCCACCATGGCCCCATGACGTCCTCCCCCGACACTCCCGGGCACACCACCCGAGCCCATTCCTTCAACTCCGCCGCGGCCCAGTACGCCGCCAACCGCCCCTCCTACCCGGCCGCCCTCCTCGACACGATCGAGGAGTTCGCCGGCCGCCCCCTCGCCGGGGCACGGGTCGCGGACGTCGGGGCCGGCACCGGCATAGCGACCGCACTCCTGCACGCTCGTGGCGCCGACGTCATCGCCGTCGAGCCCGGGGACGGCATGGCCGCGCAGTTCCGCCGCACCCTCCCCGACGTGCCGATCGTCCGAGGTGACGGCAACCACCTCCCCCTGGCCACCGCCTCCCTCGACTTCCTCACCTACGCCCAGTCCTGGCACTGGACCGACCCGGCCCACTCGGTCCCGGAGGCCCTGCGCGTCCTGCGTCCGGGCGGCGCGCTGGCGTTGTGGTGGAACACCGGCGCCCTCGACGTGCCCTGGCTCGCGGAGGCGGCCCAGCGCATCGACCGGTACTTCGGGGAGAGCATCCCCGCGAACACCAAGAACGTGAACGCCCGCGTCGTCGACCCCACCGGCCGTCTCGGACTGACCCGCCGTGAGGTCCGCTGGAGCCGCCGCGTCCCCGTCGACACGCACCTGGCCAACATCGGCAGCCACTCGCTGTTCCTGGTCCACGGCGAGGAGGCGAGCACCGCCTTCCTCGCCGAGGAGCGCGACCACCTGATGCGGGCCTTCCCCGACGGACTCGTCGAAGAGGTCTACGACGTCGTCCTGCTGCTCGCGACCAGAGCCTGACCGTGTGCGGCGGCCCACCCCGCCAGGGCCGCCGCACACGCGTGATCCACATGCCGCAGCCCGCCCAGCTCCAGCCGCACCGCGCGGTCGGGCGGCAGCGCGTCCAACGCGTCCAGCAACTTCGGCAGCCGCAGGAACGTCGCATGCCCCCGCACCCGTACGACGAGTCCGGCGTCTCCCCGGTCCTCCGTCTCGACGTGCACATGGCTGATCTCCCACGCCGTCTTCGCCACGGCCAGCGCCAGCCCGACCAACACCCCCTCGAACAGGTTCCCCGCCACGATCGCCACCGCCGTGACCCCGAGCACGACGGCCTCCGCCCGCTGCCCGCGCCACAGCTTCCAGGCCTCCCGCCAGGGCACCAGCTTGCAGCCGACGTACACCAGCAGCCCGGCCGGCGCCGCGACCGGAACGGCCCCCAGCACCGCGGGCAGCGCTGCCGCGAACAGCAGCAGCCACACCCCGTGCAGCACCCGCGACGCCTTGGTCCGCGCGCCAGCCCGCGCCCCCTCGGAGACGGCACCCCCGGCTCCCGCGACCGCGCTCCGCACGATGAAGGTCGTCATCGGCAGCGCGCCCAGCACCCCGCACACGGCGTTGCCCGCGCCCTGTGTCATCAACTCCCGGTCGTAGTCCGTCCCCCGTCCGTCAGGCAGCCGGTCCACCGCCGCCGCGCCGAACAGCGACTCCGCCGACGCGATCAGCGCGAACGCCACTACGGTCCCGATCACCCCCACTTCCGTCAGCCGTCCGAGATCCGCCGCGCCCGGCACGCGTACGGCATTCCACAGCCCCTGCACCTGGACCCGCCGCACCTCCAGGTCGAACACCCACGTCACGCCCGCCGCCGACGCCACCGCGACCAACGGCGCCGGAACCAGCCGCGCACCACGCCGCCAGCGCCCCCACAGCAGCAACACGACCATCGTGGCACCCCCCACTGACAACGCCACGGGATCCACCCGCCCGGGCAGCGACACCAACCCGGTGAGCCGGTCGAGCCCGCCGCCCGGCGCGGCCGCGTCCCCGAGGGCGTACACCTGCCCGGCGACCAGCACCAGTCCGGTCCCGGCGAGCATCCCGTGCACGACGGCCACCGACACGGCCCGGAACCACCGCCCCAGACGCAGCGCGCCGAGCCCCAGCTGCACCAGCCCGGCGGCGAGGACGAGCACGCCGAGCGCCGCCACGCCGTAGCGCTGTACGGCCTCGTGGACGAGCACGGCCAGCCCCGCCGCAGGCCCGCTCACCTGGAGGCTGCCGCCGGGCAGTGCCCCGACCACCAGCCCGCCGACGATGCCGGTGATCAGCCCCAGCTCGGCGGGCACACCGGAGGCCACGGCGATGCCCACACAGAGGGGGAGCGCGACGAGAAACACGACGAAGGAAGCGAACAGATCGGCCTTACGGACACCACGGAGCGACACGACGGCACCTCCAGGAGGAAACGGGAGATGCGTGGGCGCGCCGCACCGGGGGAGGGCACGGCGACGAAGCCGCGCGGACCGGAGCGAGGGCGAGCCCGCCGCTCCGGAAGCGCATGAATTCCATTGTCAGTTGAAACGCCCGGCCGCACGGGAGGTTCCTGTGGTGACCCGGTGAACACGGAAGCGAAGGAACCGGAACATCCGCTTCCAACACCACCCCACACGCCTGCGCCACCCCCCACGCGCCTGCGCCGCCCCCGCACGCCTGCGCCGCCCCCGCACGCCTTCGCCGCGCCCGTGGACCTGCGCCGCCCCCACGCGCCTCCGCCATCTCGGCATGCCTCCACTCCGGCGTGCCTCGCCACCGGGCGCGCCTCCGCCGCCCCCGTACGCCCGCACCATCTCGGCGCGCCTCGCCACTCCGGCACGCTTGCGCCCCCCATGGATCTGCGCTAACCCGGCACGCCTTCACCGCCCCCCGTGCGCGTCCGCACCACCTCCACGGATCCGCACCACCCCCACGAGCCCGCGCCACTTGACGCCCCAGCGCACCCCGGAGCATTATTCATCGCATGATGAATTTTAAGCCGGAGTCCCGCCCACCCGGCGAGGGCACGACCCAGGCCCCACCTCCCGCGCCGGCCGTACGAGCCGAGAACCTGTCCGTCGTCCGAGGCCCCCGCACGGTCCTGCGCACCCTCGACTTCACCGTCCCCCGCGGCCAGATCACCGGCCTGCTGGGCCCCTCCGGCTGCGGCAAGTCGACCCTCATGCGCTCGATCGTCGGCACCCAGGACAAGATCACCGGCACCCTCGACGTCCTCGGCCGGCCCGCGGGCCACCCCACCCTCCGCACCCGCATCGGCTACGTCACCCAGGCGCCCTCCGTCTACGACGACCTGACGATCCGCCAGAACCTCGACTACTTCGCCGCGATCCTCGACCCGGGCCGAGCGGCAGCGGACCGCCGTCACGACAACGTCACCCGGGCCATCGCCGACGTCGACCTCACCACCCACGCCGACGCCCTCGCCGGCAACCTCTCCGGCGGTCAACGCAACCGCGTCTCACTGGCCGTGGCACTCCTGGGCACCCCGGAACTCCTGGTCCTCGACGAACCGACCGTCGGCCTGGACCCGGTCCTGCGCCGCGACCTGTGGAACCTCTTCCACGACATCGCCGCCACCCGGGGCGCGACCCTGCTGATCTCCTCCCACGTGATGGACGAGGCCGAGCGCTGCCACCGCCTGCTCCTCATGCGCGAGGGCGAGATCCTCGCCGACGCCACCCCCGAGGACCTGCGCACCCGCACCGGCGCCGACACGGTCGAGTCGGCCTTCCTGCACCTGGTGGACGCGGCGACAGAGGCAGCCCGCACGAAGGAGACCCCCACGAAGGAGACCAGCACGAAGTCCCGCACGAAGGAGACGACCCGATGACCACGACCACAACCACGACCACGCCCACCGCCCCGGCTCCGGCCCCCGTACCCACCACCAGCGCCCTGAGCCTCTCCCGCACCACCGCCACCGCGGCCAGGGTCCTGCGCCAACTGCGCCACGATCCCCGCACCATCGCGCTGCTGGTCCTCATCCCCTGCGTGATGCTGTTCCTGCTCCGCTACGTCTTCGACGGCGGCCCGCGCACCTTCGACAACATCGGCGCGTCCCTCCTGGGCATCTTCCCGCTGATCACCATGTTCCTGGTCACCTCCATCGCCACCCTGCGCGAACGCACCTCGGGCACCCTCGAACGCCTCCTCGCCATGCCCCTCGGCAAAGGCGACCTGATCGCCGGTTACGCCCTCGCCTTCGGCACCCTGGCGATCATCCAGTCGGCCCTGGCCACCGGCCTGGCGGTCTGGTTCCTCGACCTGGACGTCACGGGCAGCCCCTGGCTCCTCCTCCTGGTCGCCCTCCTCGACGCCCTCCTCGGCACCGCCCTCGGCCTCTTCGTCTCCGCCTTCGCGGCCTCGGAGTTCCAGGCGGTCCAGTTCATGCCGGCGGTGATCTTCCCCCAGCTCCTCCTCTGCGGCCTCTTCGCCCCCCGCGACACCATGCACCCCGCCCTGGAAGCCGTCTCCGACGTCCTCCCCATGTCCTACGCGGTCGACGGCATGAACGAGGTCCTCACCCACACCGACATGACGGCCACCTTCGTACGAGACGTCCTCATCGTCGGCGGCTGCGCTTTCCTGGTCCTGTGCCTGGGAGCCGCCACCCTCCGACGCCGCACGGCGTGACCTTCCGGCCCGCCCGGTGCTCGAGGACGAGGCCGTCCAGCCGAAGGGGGCTGGGGGTACAGCCCCCAGGGCCGGGCAGGGCAGGGCAGGGGCGGCGGGGGCGAGAAAACCGCAGTCCGCCCACCGGACACCCGGACCGACCCCCCGCCCCCGGTGCGAGGATGACCCCGGACGACGGACGACGCACACCTCCGGAGGACCCCCCAGCCATGACCCAGAAAGTCGCAGTCCTCGGCACCGGCAAGATCGGCGAAGCCCTCCTCAGCGGCATGATCCGAGGCGGCTGGCCCCCCGCGGACCTCCTCGTCACCGCCCGCCGCCCGGAGCGGGCCGAAGAACTCCGCACCCGCTACGGAGTCACCCCGGTCACCAACGCCGAGGCCGCCAAGACCGCGGACACCCTGATCCTCACGGTCAAACCGCAGGACATGGGCACCCTCCTCGACGAGCTCGCCCCGCACGTCCCCGCCGACCGCCTGATCATCAGCGGAGCCGCCGGCATCACCACCGCCTCCATCGAGGAGCGCCTCGCCGCCGGCACCCCGGTCGTCCGCGTCATGACGAACACCCCCGCCCTCGTCGACGAGGCGATGTCCGTCATCTCCGCCGGCACCCACGCCACCGCCGCCCACCTCGCCCACACCGAGGAGATCTTCGGCGCCGTCGGCAAGACCCTCCGCGTCCCCGAGTCCCAGCAGGACGCCTGCACCGCCCTCTCCGGCTCCGGCCCGGCGTACTTCTTCTACCTGGTCGAAGCCATGACGGACGCGGGCATCCTGCTCGGCCTGCCCCGCGACAAGGCCCACGACCTCATCGTCCAGTCCGCGATCGGCGCCGCGACGATGCTCCGCGACAGCGGCGAACACCCGGTCAAGCTCCGCGAGAACGTCACCTCCCCCGCCGGCACCACCATCAACGCCATCCGCGAACTCGAGAACCACGGCGTACGGGCCGCCCTGATCGCCGCCCTCGAGGCCGCCCGCGACCGCAGCCGCGAACTGGCCTCCGGCAAGAAGGACTGACGCCGCCCGGGGCGGTCAGAGACCGGCCGCCCCCACGAGCTCCTCGGTCGTCACCACCCGCGCGAACCCACCCCCGTGCAGGGACACCGCAGACGCCTGCGCGATCTCCTCCGCACTCCGTCGCCAGCCGAACGGACCCTCCAGGTCGAACGTGTACGTCGCGTCGTACGCGAACAGCACGTCGTACCCGAGGTTTCCGCCCATCCGCGCCGTCGTCTCCGCGCACATGTTCGTCTGGATCCCGGCCACCACGATCTGCGAGATCCCCTCCGCGGTCAGCCAGGCGCCCAGATCCGGCGTCCCGAGAAACGCCGAGTTCACCGTCTTGGTCAGGAACAGCTCGCCCCCGGAGCCCTTCCCGCGCCGCTCCTCCACGTACTCCTTGAAGTCGTTCCCCTCATACCCCAGCCGCAACGGCGACCCCGGTTTCACCGAGTCGTGCCGCACGAACACGACCGGCCGTCCCGTCCCCTGCCATACGTCGATGAGCGCGGCGATGTTGTCATCGGCCCCGGGATTGTTCCGCGCCCCCCAGAAGTCCGGCTCCTCGAAGCCCTTCTGCACATCGACGACCACCAGCGCTGCGTTCTCCGCGATATCCATGCCTTCGATCCTGCCGCCGGGACCGCCCCCACCCCAGCAGGTCGGAAGACAGCGATCGATGGTTTACTGCCAGGCGTGGACCCTGCGTACCGCGTCGCCCTCGTCGCCTTCCCCGGCATCCGCGCCTTCGACGTGTCCGTCATCACCGAGGTCTGGGGCACCGACCGCACCGACCGCGGCGCCCCCGCCTTCGACCTGCGCCGAGTCGCCACCGACAGCGCTTCCGTCCCGATGCGCGGCGGCCTGGCCCTCGCCCCCGACCGCACCCTCACCTGGCTCTCCCGAGCCGACCTGATCCTGGTCCCCGGCCTGGACGACCACGTCACCCCCGCACCCGCCCCCGTCCTGGACGCCCTCCGCCGCGCCCACGCCCGCGGCACCACCCTCGCGGCCCTGTGCGGCGGCGCCTTCACCCTCGCCCAGGCCGGCCTGCTCGACGGCCGCCGAGCGATCACCCACTGGGGCCTGATCGACCTCCTCCGCACACACCACCCCCGAGTGAACGTCGTCCCCGACGCCCTCTTCATCGAGGACGACAACATCTGGACCGCCGCCGGCACGGCAGCCGGCATCGACCTCTGCCTCCACCTGGTCCGCCGCTCCCACGGCGCCGAGGCGGCCGCCACCATCGCCCGCTCGATGGTCACCGCCCCCTTCCGCACCGGCACCCAGGCCCAGTTCATCGAACACCCCACCCCCCGCGCCGACCGGGACGCCGACACCCTCGCCGC
The DNA here is from genome assembly GCF_035983595.1 of Streptomyces sp. NBC_01334. Lineage (NCBI taxonomy): Bacteria > Bacillati > Actinomycetota > Actinomycetes > Kitasatosporales > Streptomycetaceae > Streptomyces > Streptomyces sp. NBC_01334. Next base: position 5,566,152 of record NZ_CP130718.1, read on the forward strand.
CGTACGCGACCACGCCCTGCGCCACCTGCACGAACCACTCACCGTCGCCGCACTGGCGGCGCGAGCCGGCATGTCCCCCCGCAGCTTCGCCCGCCACTTCACGGCCGAGACCGGCGCCACCCCCCTGCGCTGGCTCCTCGACCAGCGCATCGCCGCCGCCCAGAAGCTCCTCGAACGCACCGACCTCCCCATGCCCGAGGTGGCCCGACGGGCCGGCTTCGGCAGCGAGGTCACGATGCGCCAGCACTTCGCATCGCGCCTCGCCACCAGCCCACGCGCCTACCGGACCGCGTTCAGCACCCGATCGGCGACCGGCTCCGGCGCGGGCGGAAGCAACCCGATCGCGCGATAGGCGCTGTCCACGACCGGCCGCGCCATCGCCCGGGCCTTCGCCGCCCCGTCCCGCAGCACCCCCTCCACATGGACGGGATCCGCGCACAACTCCCTGTGTCTGGCCTGCACCGGCCGCAGGACCTCGACCACCGCGTCGGCCGTGTCCTTCTTCAATGCGCCGTACGACCTGTAACCACCGGCCAGGGCCTCCGGCTCCCCGCCCGTACACGCGGCGAGGATCTCCAGCAGATTGGCGAGCCCCGGCCGCTCCTCCCGGTCGTACACGACCTCCCGCCCGCTGTCGGTGACGGCCCGCATGACCTTCTTGCGCACCACATCGGGCTCGTCCAGCAGATAGACGATCCCCGGCCCGAAGTCATCGCTCTTGCCCATCTTCGACGTGGGTTCCTGGAGGTTCATCACCCGCGCCGCCACCGCCGGATGCGTGGCCTTCGGTACGACGAACGTGTGCCCGTACCGCTGGTTGAACCGCACCGCCAGATCGCGCGTCAGCTCGACATGCTGGGCCTGGTCGTCGCCGACCGGCACCTCGTCGGCCCCGTAGGCGAGGATGTCCGCCGCCATCAGTACGGGATAGGTCAGCAACGACAGCCGCACACTGCCCCCGCGCTCCCGCTCCCGCCCGGACTTCTCCTTGTACTGGATCATCCGCCGCATCTCGCCGTCCGTGGCCACGCACTCGAGCAGATACGACAGCCGCGCGTGTTCGTCCACATGACTCTGTACGAACACGGTGCACAACTGTGGATCCAGCCCCACCGCCAGCAACAGCGTCGCCGCCTGCCTACTGAGTCGACGCACCCGCGCCGGATCGTGCTCCACGGTCAGCGCGTGCAGATCGACGACGCAGAACAGCGAGTCCGCCCGGTGCTGGTCGACCTCGGCCCACTGCCGCAGAGCGCCCAGGTAGTTCCCCAGCGTCAGATGCCCGGTCGGCTTGACCCCGCTGAAGACCCGCTTCATCTCTCCACCTCCTGGTCGAGACCGCCACTCCGGCCGGCCGACCCTCTGGAACCCTGGAGGGAGAAACGAGAACGGCCGCCGAAGCGGCGGCCGTTGAGTGCATACGTGAGCACGGCCGCCGTCAGGCGGCCCACCACAGCTGGGTGCACGTACGCGTAGTCATGTCCGTCAGAGTACGCCTCAGGGGTGCCCGAGGGACATGAGTTGACACACCCCGACCCGATACGTAGTGTTCTCCGAGTTGTTCGACGTGAGCGCCGACCCCGGTCGGTCCCCGGACAGCCATTCCGCAGGTACCAACCACTTCTCGACGCGCAGTCGATTCGTCTGCCGTCGTGTCGTTGTCATGTGTATTAGCGAAATGAGGAATCCGCGTTCGAAAGGACGCAGGGCCCCGATTGGCTTCGGGGGCCGGGAATCCGCTAAAGTCTCACTCGTCGGAACGGCCCAACAGCCGGGAAGACAAGCCCCCTCTGACTGGGAATCAGGCCCGAAAGGATCTGATAGAGTCGGAACCGCCGGAAAGGGAAACGCGAAAGCGGGAACCTGGAAAGCACCGAGGAAATCGGGTCGAGAAAAGATCTGATAGAGTCGGAAACGCAAGACCGAAGGGAAGCGCCCGGAGGAAAGCCTGAGAGAGTCTCTCGGGTGAGTACAAAGGAAGCGTCCGTTCCTTGAGAACTCAACAGCGTGCCAAAAATCAACGCCAGATATGTTGATACCCCGTCCCCGGCAGTGATAGCCGAGGATGAGGTTCCTTTGAAACAAAACACAGCGAGGACGCTGTGAACGGCCGGGCTTATTCCGCCTGGCTGTTCCGCTCTCGTGGTGTCGACCGGATTACCGGTAAACATTCACGGAGAGTTTGATCCTGGCTCAGGACGAACGCTGGCGGCGTGCTTAACACATGCAAGTCGAACGATGAACCACTTCGGTGGGGATTAGTGGCGAACGGGTGAGTAACACGTGGGCAATCTGCCCTTCACTCTGGGACAAGCCCTGGAAACGGGGTCTAATACCGGATAATACTTCCACTCGCATGGGTGGGGGTTAAAAGCTCCGGCGGTGAAGGATGAGCCCGCGGCCTATCAGCTTGTTGGTGAGGTAATGGCTCACCAAGGCGACGACGGGTAGCCGGCCTGAGAGGGCGACCGGCCACACTGGGACTGAGACACGGCCCAGACTCCTACGGGAGGCAGCAGTGGGGAATATTGCACAATGGGCGAAAGCCTGATGCAGCGACGCCGCGTGAGGGATGACGGCCTTCGGGTTGTAAACCTCTTTCAGCAGGGAAGAAGCGAAAGTGACGGTACCTGCAGAAGAAGCGCCGGCTAACTACGTGCCAGCAGCCGCGGTAATACGTAGGGCGCAAGCGTTGTCCGGAATTATTGGGCGTAAAGAGCTCGTAGGCGGTCTGTCGCGTCGGATGTGAAAGCCCGGGGCTTAACCCCGGGTCTGCATTCGATACGGGCAGACTAGAGTGTGGTAGGGGAGATCGGAATTCCTGGTGTAGCGGTGAAATGCGCAGATATCAGGAGGAACACCGGTGGCGAAGGCGGATCTCTGGGCCATTACTGACGCTGAGGAGCGAAAGCGTGGGGAGCGAACAGGATTAGATACCCTGGTAGTCCACGCCGTAAACGGTGGGAACTAGGTGTTGGCGACATTCCACGTCGTCGGTGCCGCAGCTAACGCATTAAGTTCCCCGCCTGGGGAGTACGGCCGCAAGGCTAAAACTCAAAGGAATTGACGGGGGCCCGCACAAGCAGCGGAGCATGTGGCTTAATTCGACGCAACGCGAAGAACCTTACCAAGGCTTGACATACACCGGAAACGTCTGGAGACAGGCGCCCCCTTGTGGTCGGTGTACAGGTGGTGCATGGCTGTCGTCAGCTCGTGTCGTGAGATGTTGGGTTAAGTCCCGCAACGAGCGCAACCCTTGTTCTGTGTTGCCAGCATGCCCTTCGGGGTGATGGGGACTCACAGGAGACTGCCGGGGTCAACTCGGAGGAAGGTGGGGACGACGTCAAGTCATCATGCCCCTTATGTCTTGGGCTGCACACGTGCTACAATGGCCGGTACAAAGAGCTGCGAAACCGTGAGGTGGAGCGAATCTCAAAAAGCCGGTCTCAGTTCGGATTGGGGTCTGCAACTCGACCCCATGAAGTCGGAGTTGCTAGTAATCGCAGATCAGCATTGCTGCGGTGAATACGTTCCCGGGCCTTGTACACACCGCCCGTCACGTCACGAAAGTCGGTAACACCCGAAGCCGGTGGCCCAACCCCTTGTGGGAGGGAGCTGTCGAAGGTGGGACTGGCGATTGGGACGAAGTCGTAACAAGGTAGCCGTACCGGAAGGTGCGGCTGGATCACCTCCTTTCTAAGGAGCACTTCTAAGCCTGTCCCTTCGGGGGCTGGTTCAGAGGCCAGTACATCGGCGTACGTCCGATGCTGGTTGCTCATGGGTGGAACGTTGATTATTCGGCCGGGTTTCCGGGTCGGAGGCTGCAAGTACTGCTCGTAAGAGCGTGGAAAGCATGATCTTCGGACGGGAGTCGGTCGGGCACGCTGTTGGGTATCTGAGGGTGCGAGCGTTGCTCGTCCTTCTGATGCCGGCCCCAGTGCACTCGGATCCGTTAAGGGTTCGGGGTGATGGGTGGCTGGTCGTTGTTTGAGAACTGCACAGTGGACGCGAGCATCTGTGGCCAAGTTTTTAAGGGCGCACGGTGGATGCCTTGGCACCAGGAACCGATGAAGGACGTGGGAGGCCACGATAGTCCCCGGGGAGTCGTCAACCAGGCTTTGATCCGGGGGTTTCCGAATGGGGAAACCCGGCAGTCGTCATGGGCTGTCACCCGCTGCTGAACACATAGGCAGTGTGGAGGGAACGCGGGGAAGTGAAACATCTCAGTACCCGCAGGAAGAGAAAACAACCGTGATTCCGGGAGTAGTGGCGAGCGAAACCGGATGAGGCCAAACCGTATACGTGTGAGACCCGGCAGGGGTTGCGTGTACGGGGTTGTGGGATCTCTCTTTCACAGTCTGCCGGCTGTGAGACGAGTCAGAAACCGTTGATGTAGGCGAAGGACATGCGAAAGGTCCGGCGTAGAGGGTAAGACCCCCGTAGTCGAAACGTCAACGGCTCGTTTGAGAGACACCCAAGTAGCACGGGGCCCGAGAAATCCCGTGTGAATCTGGCGGGACCACCCGCTAAGCCTAAATATTCCCTGGTGACCGATAGCGGATAGTACCGTGAGGGAATGGTGAAAAGTACCGCGGGAGCGGAGTGAAATAGTACCTGAAACCGTGTGCCTACAAGCCGTGGGAGCGTCGCGCATCGAGTTTACTCGGTGCGTCGTGACTGCGTGCCTTTTGAAGAATGAGCCTGCGAGTTTGCGGTGTGTTGCGAGGTTAACCCGAGTGGGGAAGCCGTAGCGAAAGCGAGTCCGAATAGGGCGTTTCAGTAGCACGCTCAAGACCCGAAGCGGAGTGATCTAGCCATGGGCAGGTTGAAGCGGAGGTAAGACTTCGTGGAGGACCGAACCCACCAGGGTTGAAAACCTGGGGGATGACCTGTGGTTAGGGGTGAAAGGCCAATCAAACTCCGTGATAGCTGGTTCTCCCCGAAATGCATTTAGGTGCAGCGTCGTGTGTTTCTTGCCGGAGGTAGAGCACTGGATAGGCGATGGGCCCTACCGGGTTACTGACCTTAGCCAAACTCCGAATGCCGGTAAGTGAGAGCGCGGCAGTGAGACTGTGGGGGATAAGCTCCATGGTCGAGAGGGAAACAGCCCAGAGCATCGACTAAGGCCCCTAAGCGTACGCTAAGTGGGAAAGGATGTGGAGTCGCACAGACAACCAGGAGGTTGGCTTAGAAGCAGCCACCCTTGAAAGAGTGCGTAATAGCTCACTGGTCTAGTGATTCCGCGCCGACAATGTAGCGGGGCTCAAGCGTACCGCCGAAGTCGTGTCATTCATACAACAGGGCCAACGCCCGTATGGATGGGTAGGGGAGCGTCGTGTGCCGGGTGAAGCAGCACCGGAAGGTAGTTGTGGACGGTTCACGAGTGAGAATGCAGGCATGAGTAGCGATACACACGTGAGAAACGTGTGCGCCGATTGACTAAGGGTTCCTGGGTCAAGCTGATCTGCCCAGGGTAAGTCGGGACCTAAGGCGAGGCCGACAGGCGTAGTCGATGGATAACCGGTTGATATTCCGGTACCCGCTGTGAAGCGTCAAACATCGAACCAGGCGATGCTAAGTCCGTGAAGCCGTTCCGGACCCTTCGGGGAAAGGAAAGTGGTGGAGCCGACGAACCAGACTTGCAGTAGGTGAGTGATGGGGTGACGCAGGAAGGTAGTCCATCCCGGGCGGTGGTTGTCCCGGGGTAAGGGTGTAGGACGAACGGTAGGCAAATCCGCCGTTCACATAGTCTGAGACCTGATGCCGAGCCGATTGTGGCGAAGTGGATGATCCTATGCTGTCGAGAAAAGCCTCTAGCGAGTTTCATGGCGGCCCGTACCCTAAACCGACTCAGGTGGTCAGGTAGAGAATACCGAGGCGTTCGGGTGAACTATGGTTAAGGAACTCGGCAAAATGCCCCCGTAACTTCGGGAGAAGGGGGGCCACGTCTGGTGAGAGCACTTGCTGCTCGAGCTGGGGGTGGCCGCAGAGACCAGCGAGAAGCGACTGTTTACTAAAAACACAGGTCCGTGCGAAGCCGTAAGGCGATGTATACGGACTGACGCCTGCCCGGTGCTGGAACGTTAAGGGGACCGGTTAGTCAAGATTCGTCTTGGCGAAGCTGAGAACTTAAGCGCCAGTAAACGGCGGTGGTAACTATAACCATCCTAAGGTAGCGAAATTCCTTGTCGGGTAAGTTCCGACCTGCACGAATGGCGTAACGACTTCTCGACTGTCTCAACCATAGGCCCGGTGAAATTGCACTACGAGTAAAGATGCTCGTTTCGCGCAGCAGGACGGAAAGACCCCGGGACCTTTACTACAGTTTGATATTGGTGTTCGGTTCGGCTTGTGTAGGATAGGTGGGAGACTTTGAAGCAGCCACGCCAGTGGTTGTGGAGTCGCCGTTGAAATACCACTCTGGTCGTGCTGGATGTCTAACCTGGGTCCGTGATCCGGATCAGGGACAGTGTCTGATGGGTAGTTTAACTGGGGCGGTTGCCTCCTAAAGAGTAACGGAGGCGCCCAAAGGTTCCCTCAGCCTGGTTGGCAATCAGGTGTTGAGTGTAAGTGCACAAGGGAGCTTGACTGTGAGACCGACGGGTCGAGCAGGGACGAAAGTCGGGACTAGTGATCCGGCGGTGGCTTGTGGAAGCGCCGTCGCTCAACGGATAAAAGGTACCCCGGGGATAACAGGCTGATCTTCCCCAAGAGTCCATATCGACGGGATGGTTTGGCACCTCGATGTCGGCTCGTCGCATCCTGGGGCTGGAGTCGGTCCCAAGGGTTGGGCTGTTCGCCCATTAAAGCGGTACGCGAGCTGGGTTTAGAACGTCGTGAGACAGTTCGGTCCCTATCCGCTGCGCGCGCAGGAATATTGAGAAGGGCTGTCCCTAGTACGAGAGGACCGGGACGGACGAACCTCTGGTGTGCCAGTTGTTCTGCCAAGGGCATGGCTGGTTGGCTACGTTCGGGAGGGATAACCGCTGAAAGCATCTAAGCGGGAAGCCTGCTTCGAGATGAGTATTCCCACCCCCTTGAGGGGTTAAGGCTCCCAGTAGACGACTGGGTTGATAGGCCGGATGTGGAAGCCCAGTAATGGGTGAAGCTGACTGGTACTAATAGGCCGAGGGCTTGTCCTCAGTTGCTCGCGTCCACTGTGTTGGTTCTGAAACCACGAACGGCCCCATGTCATGGTCACGGCATGGTGCGGCTGCATGTGTTTCATAGTGTTTCGGTGGTCATAGCGTGAGGGAAACGCCCGGTTACATTCCGAACCCGGAAGCTAAGCCTTACAGCGCCGATGGTACTGCAGGGGGGACCCTGTGGGAGAGTAGGACACCGCCGAACAAATATTACGGGAAACCCCCGCACCTCACGGTGCGGGGGTTTTCTGCGTTCGGGCTCGTTTAGGGTTTGGTCATGCGCTACGACCTGGTGATTTTCGACAACGACGGTGTCCTGGTGGACAGTGAGCCGATCTCCAATCGGCTGCTCGCCGCCTATCTGACCGAGATCGGGCATCCCACCTCGTACGAGGACTCCATCCGTGACTACATGGGGTCCGCGATGCACCGTGTCCACGACCTGGTCCAGGAGCGCACCGGGGAGCCGTTGCCGGCGGAGTTCGACGACACGTTTCACCGCCGGGTGTTCGCGGCCTTCGAGCGGGAGCTGGAGCCCGTGGCGGGCGCCGTGGACGTCCTCGCGAAGCTGACCGCGGACGGGGTGCCTTACTGCGTGGCGTCGTCCGGGAGCCATGAGCGGATTCGGGTAGGGCATCGGAAGACCGGGCTGGACCGGTGGTTCGAGGACGCGCGGATCTTCAGCTCGCAGGATGTCGGGAAGGGGAAGCCGGCGCCGGATCTCTTCCTGCACGCGGCTCGGCGGATGGGGGTGGCGCCGGAGCGGTGTGTGGTCGTCGAGGACAGTCCGCTGGGGGTGCGGGCGGCGGTGGCGGCCGGGATGGACGTGTACGGGTTCACCGCGATGACGCCGGCCGCGAAGCTCGCGGGCGCCACTCAACTCTTCTCCGATCTGGGGCAGTTGCCTGACCTGCTGATCTGACGGACGTTCCGGTGTCGGGCTGACATTTGTCATGCGTAGCTCCGGACGATCGTTTCTACTGGGGGACCCCTCCCGGCGGCGAAGCTATGGGCATGACGACGAACCAGCACAAGAAGCAGAACGCCTTCGCCCCGCTCCTCGTGGACGTGGCGGTGCCGCTCGGGTCGTACTACCTCTTCAAGGGCGCGTTCGGGATGAGCACCTTCGCCGCTCTCGCCTGGAGCAGCCTGGTCCCGGCCGGGCGGACCCTGTGGAGCGCGGTCAGCCGGCGGACGGTCAACGGGCTCGCCGGGCTCATTCTCGTCGTCAACATCGTCGGACTGGTGCTGAGCCTGGTCTCCGGTGATCCGCGGCTGATGCTGGCCAAGGACAGCGGGGTCAGCAGCACGATCGGGATCGGCATCCTGGTCTCCGTGGCGCTGGGGAGGCCGATGATGACGGCCGCGGTCAAGCCGTTCCTGGTGAAGGGCGACGCGGTCAGGGAGGCGGCCTGGGCTCGGCTGGAGAGTGGCGCGTCGGTCGCGTCGGCGGACTTCCGCAAGCGGGAGCGGGCCTTCTCGGTCGTGTGGGGTGTGGTGCTGCTCGTCGAGTGCGTCGTGCGGGTCGTGGGGGCGTACACGGTGCCGGTGGACACCATGGTGTGGCTCGGTTCCGTGGTCATGGTGGTGGCGATGGGGATCGGTTTCGTGGTCGGCGGGGCGCTCGGTGCCGGGCCGATGGCCGCTATGGTCGCCTTCGAGACGAGGGCCGGGGAGGCCGTGGAGACCGAGGTCGAGGCGCCCGAGGTCGTCCTCGCCCGGTGAAGTCCGGCAAAGCTGAGGAGAATTCATCTTTGGCTGGATCTACCCACGAGTACGCAGGGGCCCTACGCTCGCCGCCATGACAGAAGTGCTGCGGCGCGGTAGGGCCTCTTTGGCGTTCAGCTTTTTCGCCCAGGGCGCGGCCTTCGCTCTGCTGGTGACCCGGATCCCGGCCATCCAGAACAGGTACGAGGTCTCGGACGCGCTGCTGCCCGTCTTCCTGGCCGCGGTACCCATCCTGGCCGGGGTCGGAAGCGTGTCGACCGAGCAGTTGGTGAAGCGGATACCGCCCAGCCGGGTGCTGAGGTGGTCCCAGCCGGTGGTGCTGCTGGCGCTGCTCGGGGTCGGAGCGGGGCGGGGGATGGCCGAGCTGGGTGTCGCCCTGGCCGTCTTCGGCCTCGCGGTGGGGGCGTTGGACGCCTCGATGAACATGCTGGGGGTGAGTCTTCAGCGGACGTACGGGCGCAGCATCATGCTCAGCTTCCATGCCGTGTACAGCCTGGGCGGGATCGTGGGGGCCTCGCTGGCGTGGGTGGGGGCGCACTGGCATCTCGCGCTGTGGGTGTCGTATCTGCCGGTGGTGGCCGTGCTGTTGCCGGCCGTCCTGGTGGGGAGCCGTTGGTATGTGGACAGGGGTGCGGAGGACGGCGAGGCGGAGCACGGCGAGGCGGAGGAAGCCGAGTCGGGAGGTGGCGGTACGGGTGTCGTCTTCAAGGTGCTGCTGCCGCTGTGTCTGGTGATGACCTTCGCCTATATCGGGGACTCGACGGTCTCCAACTGGAGCGCGAAGTATCTCCAGGACGTGCTGGGCAGCAGCGAGCAGCTGGCCACCGTTCCGTACAACGTCTACATGGTGACCACGCTGCTAGGGCGGGCCATCGGGGACTTCGGCGTGCGGCGGTTCGGGGCCGCGGCGGTGGTGCGGCTGGGGGCTCTGGTGGCGGCGGCGGGGTTCGCGGTGGTGGCCGTCGCGCCCGGGGCGTGGGTCGGGATGCTCGGGTTCACGCTCGTGGGGCTGGGGCTGTGTGTGTTGGTGCCGCAGACGTTCGCGGCGGCGGGACGGTTGTTCCCGGGGGCTTCGGACGCGGCGATCGCCCGTCTCAACATCTTCAATTACGTCGGGTTCCTGATCGGTTCGCCGTTGGTGGGGGCGCTGGGGGACGCCTGGACCTATCGGGGAGCGATGGTGGTGCCGATGGTGTTGGTGCTGGTGACGTTGGTGTACGCCCGGTCGTTCGCCGCTCAACCGGACCGATACGGTGGCGGGCATGAGCGGCCGCGCACAGCTGATGTGGGACGAGGCAGTAACGGGCTATGACTTCGGGCCCGAGCATCCGATGGATCCGGTTCGGCTGGATCTGACCCGGAGGCTGGTCGGTGCCCTGGGGCTCGACCGGGAGGTCGACGTCGTCGCGGCGAAGCCCGCCGGGGAGTCCACGTTGCGGCTCGTGCACCGGGAGGACTACGTCCAGGCCGTCAAGGCGGCGTCGGTGGAGCCGGGGTCGGCGGACCAGTCGTACGGGCTGGGGACGATGGACGATCCGGCCTTCGCGGGGATGCACGAGGTGTCCGCCCTCATCGCCGGGCTGTCCGTCGGGGCCGCGGAGGCCGTCTGGCGGGGCGAGGCGCTGCACGCGGTGAACTTCGCGGGTGGGTTGCATCATGCGATGCCGGGCGGGGCGTCGGGGTTCTGTATCTACAACGACGCTTCGCTGGCGATCGCCCGGTTGCTGGAGCTGGGGGCCGAGCGGGTCGCGTACGTGGACGTGGACGTGCATCACGGGGACGGGGTGCAGGCGGCGTTCTGGGACGACCCGCGGGTGCTGACGATCTCCCTGCACGAGCATCCTCGGACCTTGTTCCCGCAGACCGGGTGGCCGGAGGAGACCGGTGGGGAGCGGGCGGAGGGGTCGGCGGTGAACGTCGCGCTGCCGGCCGGGACCGGGGACGCGGGGTGGCTGCGGGCGTTCCACTCGGTGGTGCCGGAGCTGATCGCCGACTTCCGGCCGGATGTGCTGGTGACCCAGCACGGGGCCGACACGCACTTCGAGGACCCGTTGGCTCATCTCGCGGTGTCTCTCGACGCGCAGCGGGCCGTGCAGGTGGCCTGTCATGAGTTGGCGCACGAGTACGCCGGGGGTAAGTGGGTCGCGCTCGGTGGGGGCGGGTACGCGGTGGTGGAAGTGGTGCCGCGGTCGTGGACGCATCTGGTGGGGGTCGCGGCGGGGGCGCCGGTGGCGCCGGAGACGGTGATTCCCGAGGGGTGGCGGCAGGAGGTCTTCGCTCGTACTCGGCAGTTGGGGCCGATGCGGATGACCGACGGGCGGTGGCCGGTGGAGTGGGCCGGGTGGGAGTCGGGGTACGACCCCGCCGATCGGTTGGACCAGGCGGTGTTGGCCACGCGGCGGGCGGTGTTCCCGTTGCGGGGGTTGCTGCCGTAGAGGGTGTGGCGGGTGGGCGCTGTGGGGTTCGCCCCCGCCCCCCTCACCCGTTCCCGTCCTCGTCAGGGGGCTCTGCCCCCTGCGTCCCCTGTATCGGCCTGGACGGCCTCGTCCTCGATCGCCGGACGGGCTGAAGGACACTGGCCGGTGTTCGAACTCCCCGGCCAGGGCCGGAGGGGCTTACGCCAACTGTGCGGTGTTGGTGGGGTTCTGCCGCGGGCCGGGGCTTCGTCCGGCAGCATCGCTTCTGTGTTGAGTGCCGGGGCGCTTCGGGCGCATCTGCTTGCCGCGCGGTTGGCCGGGACGGTGGCCACCTCCCGGGAGGAGAGCCTGCGGAGCTATCGGCTCTTCGCCGCTCGTGATCCCCGGGTGCTGATCGGGCTTGATCCCGAGTGGAGTTGGGGGCAGCGGGATCTGATCGCGCTGATGGCCGACAAGTGTGGAGTTTCGGCCGATCCCGGCTGTGTTTCCGGGCATGATGTGATCGATCCTGAGCGCACGCTGGCCGCGCTGGACGCTTTCGCGAAGCGGCTCGCCTCCGTCGCCCAGCGTGGCGCGCCCGTGCTGCTGGGCACCGGGCATCCGCATCGGCTGCTGGGGTTCTACGCCGCCGTTGCGGACGCTTTGTCGGCGGCGGGATGTGATGTCCTCACCCCGGCGCAGGGTCACTGTGTCGACATAACGACCCGGTTCGGCCTACGTACACACCACCTCGACTACGTACGGGGAGTCGCGGTCGTCCGGGAGGCGGGTGTCGAACGCGCCGGTTGTGCGACCGGTGCGCACAGCCATTCGCCGCTCCCGGTTCGGGTCGCGCTGGCGGCGGCGGCCGAGGGTGGGGGGCCGCTGCCCGGGCTGGTCATCGGGGACCACGGATGGGTCTGCGGGGCAGGTCAGCTGGGGTTCGAGGCCATCGGGCTGGCGGACACCGACGATCCCGCGTTGTTCGTGGGGGAGGCCGAGGGGGTCGTCTCCGTCGTCGTTCCACTTGATGACGCCGTGCGGTCCGCTTACTACAGGCCGCTGACCCGCTACGTACTCAATCGAGCGTGTCTGTCACAGTAGGCCGCTGATGGGTGCACCTCTTCCCCACTCGCATCACCCGCCCCTACATTGGGGAGTGAGCACGCAGCGACGAAGAGTCACCGGAAGGGGAAGCCGGTGGCCGTCGAGTCGAGTGCGGAAGGTTCAGGTGTGTCATGGGTGCAGCTGGCGAGAGGCCTCTGAACGAGGTTCAGTTCCTTACCGTGGCGGAAGTCGCCTCGGTGATGCGAGTGTCGAAGATGACCGTGTACCGACTGGTGCACAGCGGTCATCTGCCCGCGATCCGGGTGGGGCGGTCCTTCCGTGTCCCCGAGCAAGCGGTGCACGAGTACCTCCGCGAGAGCTACGTGGGGGTGGAAACCGCCTGACGGCCAGGGCCTGTCCGGCAGGGCAGGCCTCTGGGCGGGGCCCGGCCTCAGGGCCGTCTCGGGCCCCTCTCGCCCCTCGATTACGACCTCAGCGCTCAGGCGGGTAGGCTAGCCCCTCGTAGGTCGTATGGGCCCATGGCGCCCAGCACCGAGTGATGAGAAGTGAGCGAGGGTAGTCGTGGGCTCTGTTATCAAGAAGCGGCGCAAGCGGATGGCCAAGAAGAAGCACCGCAAGCTGCTCAAGCGCACGCGCGTTCAGCGTCGCAACAAGAAGTAAGCGCGAGCAGAAGTAGGCGCACGCACTTACTTCGCGCGACGCGAGCCGCGTAGGCGTGGTGTGGCCCCTCACCGTGTTATCGGTGGGGGGCCACACGCATATCCGGGTGCTCGTACGGTTGGCTGAACGCCGTGCGTGTGCCTGGACGTGCACCATGGCTGATCTGGTCGTATGACCGAAGAGATCTCGTCACTTCGTGCATCGGGCGGTCATCACAGCGCAACATCGACCCGCTAGGTTGGCCGCAGACGGGAACTCGGCAGGGCGGCCGGCGGTTCCAGGACGGAAGGAAGGCGCTGATCTTGGGAAAGGTCGTGCTCGTTACCGGAGTGGCCCGTCAGCTGGGGGGCCGGTTCGTACGACGGATCCAGCGTGATCCACAGGTCGACCGGGTGGTCGCCGTGGACGCGGTGCGGCCCGAGCACCATCTCGGGGGCGCCGACTTCATCGAGGCCGACATCCGGCAGCCCACCATCGCGCGGGTGCTCGCCGAGACCGGTGCCGACACCGTCGTCCACCTGGACGTGACGGCGACCGCGCTGGGCAGGGGAAGCCGGACCACGGTCAAGGAGACCAACGTCATCGGGACCATGCAGCTGCTCGGCGCCTGTCAGAAATCGCCGAACGTGAAGCGGCTGGTGGTCAAGTCCTCCACCAACGTCTACGGGTCCGCGCCCCGTGATCCCGCCGTGTTCACCGAGACGACCCCGCCCAAGTCGCTGCCCAGCGGCGGCTTCGCCAAGGACGCCGTCGAGGTCGAGGGGTATGTGCGCGGGTTCGCCCGGCGCCGGCCCGATGTCGCCGTCTGCGTGCTGCGGTTCGCCAACATCCTGGGGCCGACCGCCGAGACGCCGCTCGCCGCGTACTTCTCGCTGCCCGTGCTGCCCACCGTGCTCGGCTACGACCCCCGGCTCCAGTTCGTGCACGAGGACGACGTGATCGAGGTGCTGCGGATCGCCTCGCACGAACCGCGGCGCGGCACCCTCAACAGCGGCACGTTCAACATCGCCGGGGACGGGGCGCTGTTGCTGTCGCAGTGTTCGCGGCGGCTCGGGCGGCCCACCGTGCCCCTGCTGCTGCCCGCCGTCACCTGGGCGGGGTCGCTGGTGCGTACGCTGGGCATGACGGACTTCTCGCCCGAGCAGATCCGGCTGCTCACCCACGGCCGGGTCGTGTCCACGGACCAGATGCGCGAGACGCTGGGGTTCACGCCGCGGTACACCACGGCGGAGACCTTCGCGGACTTCGCGCGCAGTCACGGACCCGGACTCCTGCCGCCCGAGGCCGTTGCCGGGGCCGTCGACCGGATCGCCGCGTCCCTGCCGGGCGGCGGCCACCCCCCGGTCCACCTCCCGACGCAGAGCGCCAACTGAGGAGCGCATCAACGATGGCGGATGCCAAGGTCATTCCGTTCGACGACGACCGGTCCCGGGGGAGCGCCGTAACGCGGCCGCCCCGGCGCCGGGGTGCGGTGAGCCGGCGCCGGAACGGCGAGCCCGCGCCGGTCCGGGAGATCGGTGAGGCCGGTGAGGTCCAGCCCCTGCCCACCAGGACGGTTGGGCAGGATGATGTTCATGTGACAGGTGAGGAACGGCTGGACAAGGACGCGGGCGGCCTGGAGCGGCGGATCGCGGGTGGGCTGTCCTTCCTGCGCCGGCGCCTCACGGGCGACTACGAGGTCGACGACTTCGGCTACGACGAGGAGCTGACCGACCAGGTCCTGATGTCCCTGCTGCGGCCGCTGTACGAGAAGTACTTCCGCGTCGAGGTGAAGGGCGTCGAGAACATCCCGGCGGAAGGGGGCGCTCTGATCGTCGCCAACCACTCCGGGACGCTGCCGCTGGACGGCCTGATGATGCAGGTCGCCGTCCACGACCACCACCCGGCGGGCCGGCACCTGCGCCTGCTGGCCGCCGACCTCGTCTTCGTGCTGCCGGTCGTCAACGAGCTGGCCCGCAAGCTCGGGCACACCCTCGCCTGCGCGGAGGACGCCGAACGGCTGCTCGGCCAGGGCGAGCTGGTCGGGGTGATGCCGGAAGGCTTCAAGGGCATCGGGAAGCCCTTCAGCGAGCGCTACAAGCTCCAGCGGTTCGGCCGGGGCGGCTTCGTCTCCACGGCACTGCGCCAGGGAGCTCCGATCATCCCCTGCTCGATTGTCGGGGCCGAGGAGATCTACCCGATGATCGGCAACGCGAAGACGTTGGCACGGGTGCTCGGGTTCCCGTACTTCCCGCTGACGCCGACCTTCCCGTGGTTGGGACCGCTGGGCGGCATCCCCCTCCCGACGAAGTGGACGATCCAGTTCGGCGAGCCCATCCCGACGGACGGCTACCCGCCGGAGGCGGCGGAGGACCCGATGCTGATGTTCAACCTGACGGACCAGGTACGGGAACAGATCCAGCACACGCTCTACAAGCTTCTGGTGCAGCGGCGGTCGGTGTTCTTCTGACAAGTGGCCCCGGGGGCCGGGGCCGGCCGGTCGTGCAGCGGCGGTCGGTGTTCTTCCGGGCAGGCTTTTCGGGTACGGCTGTGGGGGCGCTCCTCTTTCGAGAGGGGCGCCCCCACAGCCGTATGGGTTGGGGTTGCTCGGGTTACTCCGCGTCCTCGCTGTCGATGCCCAGGCCCGGGAGCAGGCCGGGGAGGAGGGGTGGGAGGGTGACGTCCGGCTGGGTGCTCGGGACGAGGGGGGTCGGGGCGGTGCTGCCGGTGTCCTTCGGGGGATCCAGGAGGCCGCCGGTGTTGCCGCCGAGCAGGCCGTCGTCGGTGGTGCCGGAGGTGGACGACTTGCTGGGGCTTCCGGTGTCGGCGCCGGTCCCGTCGGTCGGGTTGTGGCCGGTGCCCGGGGTGGTCGCGTGGCGGCCGGTGTCCGAGGTGCCGGTGGACGCCGGGCCGGTGCCCTCGCGGGTGCCGCCGCCGCCCGGGGCCGGGGGCCGCGGGAGGAGGGACTGCAGCGGGGCGACCTCTTCGTCTATGGCCTCGAAGACCGACGAGACCTGTTGACTGACGTCGCCGAGCTGGACCGGCAGGCGGTCGCGCAGGGCGCCCCAGACCTCGCGGTGCGAGCGGGAGAACGCGTCGAGGGCCTGGATGGGGCCCAGGGAGTTCGGGTCGCGTTCGTACGCCTCGTGAAGGAGCCGGTGGCCTTCCGACGCGTCGTGCTGCATGCCGTTCAGGGCGCGTCGGATCTCGCCGAGGGACTCGTGGTCGAGGTCGCCGCTGCGGCCCCGCTCCATGAGCCGACGGGCCTCGCTGAGCCGGGTGGAGGCCTGGTCGAGATAGGTCCGACCGCGCTCGTCGTCGCCGTCGGCCAGATAGTTGAGCTTGAAGTCCTCGATGCCGCGCTTCAGCCCGTAGAGCCCGTCGCCCGGGAGGGCGTCGGAACTCGCGGCCGCGACTCCACCGAAGGCGCCCGCCGCGACGCCGACGCTGAGGCCGCCCGCGGTGAGGCCCTTGGCGAGGCGGGAACGCGGTCGGAACTTGCCCAGGGGACTGGCGCGATGAGTGCCCCTGGCCCGGTGGGAGCGTTGCTCCGGCACCGAAGGGTCCGCCGTTTCGCCTCCCGCGGTGCCCGCTTGCAGCATGGCCTCCATTGCGGCGACCAACTGGGCCCGCTGGACGACCTTGACCTCGGGATCGAACTCCGGTTTGGGCAGCTCGGCGAGACTCGTGGCGAGGGCCAGAAGATGGCCCTGCCCGGTCTGGTCCGCAGCGGCCGGCGCCGGCGGTGGTCCTTCGGTCTGCTCGGCCGCCGTGCCCTGGGCGGAGCAGTCGGACTGCTCCTCCAAGGCCTGGGCGAAGGCGCTCGCCCGCCGGTGCGCCGATACGTTCGCGATCACTGGCGGCACCTCCTCTCGTCATGACGGTCGACTCCCCTGGGGTCCTGACGGTTGCACGCCCTGGACCGGATCCACACGATCGAGTGATCGGGGTCGGCCAGGACGTGACCACAGGGAGCCTGTATCCCGCACAACGACTGGCGCGGCACTTGGGTTACGGACTGCGGATGATCGGATCGGGAAGACAACGGACTTTCACTGAAGGTGAGTTGGCGTCACGGAGTGTGTGGCGTCGGTCGTGGGTGGGGGACGGGTTCAGCGGGCGTCTTCCGGCAGCAGGCGGGCGAGGGTCCGGACGGCCCGGTACTGGAGCGTCTTGATGGCGCCCTCGTTCTTGCCCATGACGCGCGCCGTCTCGGCGACGGAGAGCCCCTGCAGGAACCGGAGCGTCACGCACTCCTGCTGCTGGGGATTGAGTCGGCGTACGGCGTCCAGAAGCGCCGCGTTGGAGAGGGACTCCAGGACGGAGTCCTCGGGCGAGCGCTCGACCTCGTTGGCGTCGAGCATCTCGCCGGTCGTCACCTCGAGCCGGAAACGGCTCGACTTGAAGTGGTCGGCGACGAGGTTGCGGGCGATGGTGACGAGCCAGGCGCCGAAGTCGCGGCCCTGCCAGGTGAACGTGCCGATGCGGCGCAGGGCGCGCAGGAACGTCTCGCTGGTCAGGTCCTCGGCGGTCGCCTTGCCGCCCACCCGGTAGTAGATGTAGCGGTAGACCGTGTCGCTGTACTGGTCGTACAGGCGCCCGAACGCATCGGCCTCGCCGGCCTGGGCGCGTTCGACGAGGTCCATCATGCGGGCGCTGTCACTGTCGGCGGCCGGCCGACGGGCGGTGGCCGCGCCGGCCGAGCGTCCTCGTCTGCCCACCGCGGCGCTGCCGTCGGCCAGTGCGTAGCACGGGCCGAGCGGAGCGGTGGTGGCGAAGGCGGGGACGGCGTACGCGGTGGGGACGACGCCGCGCAAGAGGTCATGGACCGTAGCGACCGTTGCGCGCAGCGTAGCCAGGCCCGAGGTGTCAACCCCGACGTGTGGGTACACGGGACTCCCAGAGGCAGAGCTTGCATCACGTGCAGTACGGAACCATTCACCCGTCGTAGCGACGGAAGGGGTACCGGATTGCGTCTGAGGAGAATAACGCTTCGTGCAGGCCCTGCTACACCGAGTTGCTCAAATCATCGATTACGTCGCTTCTGTGGCCTATTGACGCTCGATCAAGTTGCATAGGGTGAACGATTGTTGATCGAAATGGTTCGAGTTTCGGGTCGGTCCAGGGCGTGTTGTGGCTGAGCGCGGACAACAGGACTGGACGGGGGGTTACGCGGGTAAGGCCGTCGGATTGGCCGGGTCCGGTGTCCGGTGTGGGGTGTTGTCCGGTAATGCGAAAGAGCGGCCGGGCTGTTGCGCCTCGGCCGCTCGGTCGTGACGGCCGCACAGTCGTCGCAGCCGTCGTCATCGCCCTGGTTGTCGCCTTCGTCATCGCCTTCGTCGGTGCAGCGCGATCGCCGCCGCCGTGCCGCCGGCCACCGCGCCCACGCCCGCCGCGGCCGGGATGCCGACCTTCGCGGCCTTGCGGCCGGTGCGGTAGTCGCGCAGCCGCCAGTCGAGGTTGTGCGCGTGCTTGCGGAGCTTGGCGTCGGGGTTGATGGCGTAGGGGTGGCCGACGAGGGAGAGCATCGGGATGTCGTTGTGGGAGTCGCTGTAGGCGGCGCAGCGGGAGAGGTCCAGGTTCTCCGCCGCCGCCAGCGCGCGTACCGCCTCCGCCTTCGCGGGGCCGTGCAGCGGCTCGCCGACCAGCTTGCCCGTGTAGACGCCGTCGACGGACTCCGCGACCGTGCCCAGCGCGCCGGTCAGGCCGAGGCGGCGGGCGATCACCTGGGCGATCTCCACCGGGGCCGCCGTGACCAGCCACACCTTCTGGCCCGCGTCCAGGTGCGCCTGGGCGAGGGCCCGGGTGCCCGGCCAGATGCGCTCGGCCATGTACTCGTCGTAGATCTCCTCGCCGATCGACATCAGCTCGGAGACCCGGTGGCCCTGCACGATGGAGAGCGCCGAGTCGCGGGCCTCCTGCATGTGCTCGGGGTCCTCGACGCCGGCCAGCCGGAACCAGGCCTGCTGCCAGGCGAAGCGGACCAGGTCGCGGGTCTCGAAGAACTTGCGCTTGTACAGGCCACGGCCGAAGTGGAAGAGCGCGGCGCCCTGCATCACGGTGTTGTCGAGGTCGAAGAAGGCGGCGGCCATCGCGTCGCCGTGCACCGGGAACTGCGGTTCCCGGTCGGAAGTGTCCAGGGGCGCCAGGGTCTCCTGGGAGTCCATAGCTTCCTGGGTGGACTTGCGGGCTGCCTCCGCCGAGGCCTCGCCTGCCAACACGCTCCGCGCCGTGGCGGAGCGCCTACGGGGAGTGAGCCATCCTAGAGCGGCCATGGCGTGAGCATAGCCAGTCTGTTCGGTGGTTCCCGAGCCGAGAGGTTCGAAGGGTGTGAACTCTCCGCGACTGCGCCGTTAAAGAAGCGCGAGAATGGCGGTATGACTCCCCTCTTTCGACGTAAGGCCGCTCCGGGCGAGCGGTCGGTCACCCTCATTCGTAAGTCCGGTTGTCATCTGTGCGACGACGCCGAGCGCGTGATCGAGAAGGTCTGCGGGGAACTCGGTGTGTCCTGGGAGCAGAAGGACATCGCCGACGACCGTGAGCTGTACGACCAGTACTGGGAGCAGATCCCGGTGGTGCTGGTCGACGGCAGGCAGCACACCTTCTGGCGGGTGGACGAGAGTCGCCTGCGCAAAGAACTGGCCGGGTGAGGAACTGACCGAGCAGTACAAGGTTGTACCGAACGTCGCTTAGGATCGATGGCGGTTTTGTCTCGGGGGCGGGATTCACGAGGAGAGTGGCGGTTTTGCCCCCTGGAATGTTGCGCGTGACCCCGGTCACGTTGGCCGGGCAAATCGGACACCATCTTTGTGCACGCGTTCACAAAGACATAGCCTGCTGTCGACGGGGCGGTCTGGGTACGTGTGACCGCCTACAGCCCCGCTCTACCCGCAGGAGCACCGTGGCAACTGGCCGAACTCACCGACCGGCGACCCGTAGCCGAGGGATTCCCGAGGCCACCGTCGCCCGGCTTCCGCTGTACCTCCGCGCGCTGACCGCACTGTCGGAGCGCTCGGTCCCCACGGTCTCCTCCGAGGAGCTCGCGGCCGCGGCCGGGGTCAACTCCGCCAAGCTGCGCAAGGACTTCTCCTACCTGGGTTCCTACGGGACGCGAGGGGTCGGCTACGACGTCGAGTACCTCGTCTACCAGATCTCCCGCGAGCTCGGGCTCACCCAGGACTGGCCGGTCGTGATCGTCGGTATCGGTAACCTCGGCGCGGCCCTCGCCAACTACGGCGGCTTCGCCTCGCGCGGTTTCCGGGTCGCGGCGCTCATCGACGCCGACCCCGCGATGGCCGGGAAGCAGGTCGCCGGGATCTCCGTCCAGCACAGCGACGGCCTGGAGAAGATCATCTCCGACAACGGCGTCTCCATCGGCGTCATCACCACCCCGCCGGGCGTCGCCCAGGCGGTCTGCGACCGGCTCGTGGCCGCCGGCGTCACGTCCATCCTGAACTTCGCGCCGACCGTGCTGACCGTCCCGGACGGCGTCGACGTGCGCAAGGTCGACCTCTCCATCGAGCTCCAGATCCTCGCCTTCCACGAGCAGCGCAAGGCCGGCGAGGAGGCCGCGGCGAACGAGAACGCCGTACCGGCCCCGGCCGGCCGAGCCGACTCCACCGACCAGGGACCCGACGGGGACGTACCCGCCGTGATGCCGGCATGAGTCTCCTCGTCGTCGGGCTGAGTCACCGCAGCGCTCCGGTCAGCGTGCTGGAGCGGGCCTCGCTGTCCACGGACGCCCAGTTCAAGC
Organism: Streptomyces sp. NBC_01334; assembly: GCF_035983595.1. NCBI lineage: Bacteria > Bacillati > Actinomycetota > Actinomycetes > Kitasatosporales > Streptomycetaceae > Streptomyces > Streptomyces sp. NBC_01334. The sequence continues at coordinate 5,586,881 of NZ_CP130718.1, forward strand.
TGCTCCAGGACACGGTCGCCGCCGAACCGGCCGCCGAGGCCGCGGTCCTCGCCACCTGCAACCGGATCGAGCTGTACGCCGACGTGGACAAGTTCCACGCCGGTGTCGCCGAGCTCTCCACGCTGCTCGCCCAGCACAGCGGGGTCGGGCTCGAGGAGCTCACCCCCTACCTGTACGTGCACTACGAGGACCGCGCCGTCCACCACTTCTTCTCGGTGGCCTGCGGGCTGGACTCCATGGTCGTCGGCGAGGGGCAGATCCTCGGACAGATCAAGGACGCCCTGGCCCGGGCGCAGGAGCTGCACACCGCCGGACGGCTGCTGAACGACCTGTTCCAGCAGGCCCTGCGGGTCGGCAAGCGCGCCCACTCCGAGACCGGCATCGACCGCGCCGGGCAGTCCCTGGTCACCTTCGGCCTGGAACAGCTTGCCGCGGGCGGGGACGTGACCGCGTGGGCGCGGGGCAAGAAGGCGCTGGTCATCGGCGCCGGTTCGATGTCCTCGCTGGCCGCCGCCACGCTCGCGCGCGCCGGGGTCGCCGAGATCGTCGTCGCCAACCGCACACCCGACCGGGCCGAGCGGCTCGCCCAGATACTGACCGAGGGCGGCGACACGGACGTGTCGGCCCGCGCGGTACCGATGGAGTCGGTGCCGGCCGAGCTGACACGTGCCGACGTGGCCGTCTCGTGTACCGGGGCGACGGGCCTGGTCCTGACGGCGGAGGCGGTCGCCGAGGCCGTCGAGGGCCGCACCGGGGCACCCGTCGCCTTCGAGGACGAGGCCGCGGCGACGGACGTACGGCCGCTGCCGCCCACCTCGGTCGGCACCGACGAGAACTGCCCCCTCGACCTGGCCGCCGTGCAGCAGGCCCCCGTGCAGCAGTCCGGGTTCTCCGTGCTGGGCGAGGCCGCCGTAGCCGGCATGGACGCGGCGACGCTGGAGCAGCACGCCGCCTGGGTCGACAACGCGACCGTGGACCGCCGGCCGACCGCTCGCCGCACCCCCGAGGCCGACGCCGAGCTGATCACCGCGCTCGCCGCGACCGCCGCCACCCTCGGCCGGATCCCCGAGCGCCGCGGACCCGAGCCGGTCGCCACGCTCGTCCGGCCGGAGCCGGTGCTCTTCCTGCTCGACCTCGCGATGCCGCGGGACGTCGACCCGGCCGCCCACCGGCTGGCCGGCGTGCGGCTGGTGGACATCGAGTCGCTGGCGGAGGCCTCGGCCGACGCGCCGATGGCCGCCGACGTCGACCAGGTGCGGCGGATCGTCGCCGACGAGGTCGCCGCCTTCGGCGCCGCACAGCGGGCCGCGCACATCACGCCGACCGTGGTCGCCCTGCGCACCATGGCCGCCGAGGTCGTGGCCACGGAGATCGCCCGGCTCGACGGGCGGCTGCCCGGCCTGGACGACAAGCACCGCGCCGAGATCACCCAGACCGTGAAGCGGGTCGTCGACAAGCTGCTGCACGCACCGACCGTACGGGTCAAGCAGCTCGCGGCCGAGCCCGGCGGCGCCGGGTACGCGGACGCGCTGCGGACCCTGTTCGACCTCGACCCGGAAGCGGTGGCCGCCGTGTCCCGGGCCGAGGAAAGCACCGAGAAGAACGCAGAGAGCCGAGGGCCGGCATGAGCGGCATGAGTACGAAGGCACTGAGACTGGGGACGAGGCGAAGCAGACTCGCCATGGCCCAGTCCGGGCAGGTCGCGGACGCCGTGAGCCAGGTGACCGGACGGCCCGTGGAACTCGTCGAGATCACCACCTACGGCGATGTCTCCCGCGAGCACCTCGCGCAGATCGGCGGCACGGGCGTCTTCGTGACCGCGCTGCGGGACGCGCTGGCCAAGGGCGAGGTCGACTTCGCGGTTCACTCGCTGAAGGACCTGCCGACCACGCAGCCCGAGGACCTGGTCCTGGCCGCCATACCGGTGCGCGAGGACCCCCGCGACGTGATCGTCGCCCGGGACGCGCTGAAGTTCACCGACCTGCCGCGCGGAGCGCGCATCGGTACGGGTTCGCCGCGCCGGATGGCGCAGCTGAACGCGTACGCGCGCAGCCACGGGCTGGACATCGAGACCGTGCCGATCCGCGGGAACGTCGACACGCGGATCGGGTACGTGCACGACGGCGAGCTGGACGCGGTGGTGCTGGCGGCGGCCGGCCTCAGCCGCATCGGCCGCATCGACGAGGTCACCGACTTCCTGTCGATAGACACGGTTCTGCCCGCTCCCGGCCAGGGAGCACTGGCGATCGAGTGTGCCGCGGAGAACGCGTCACTGATCGCCGCGCTCGGTGAGCTCGACGACCCGTTCACCCGGATCGCCGTGACCGCCGAACGGTCCCTGCTCGCCGCCCTGGAGGCCGGCTGCTCCGCCCCTGTGGGCGCGCTTGCCGACCTGCTGGCCGACGGGCAGATTGTCAACGAAATGCGCCTGCGTGGCGTCGTCGGCACCACCGACGGCACGCGCATGGTGCAGCTGTCCACCACCGGTCCCGTGCCCGAGACGCACGACGGGGCAATGGCGCTCGGTCGCGAACTCGCAGCCGAGATGCTCGCCCAGGGCGCGGCCGGTCTGATGGGGGAGCGAGCACTGTGAGCCCCACCGCCCTTCCAGCCGCTGGTCCTGAACACGGGCACGTCACCTTCCTGGGTGCCGGACCCGGGGATCCGGGACTACTGACTCTGCGCGCCGTGGAGGCGCTTGCGCACGCGGACGTCCTCGTCGCCGAGCACGAGGTGCTCGACGTCGTACGGACGCACGCGAGGCCGGGCGTCGCCGTCGTGAACGCGGAAGCGGGTCCATCGGACCCTCCTCCGGGCACGGGCGCGCCCCTCCCGACGATCGTTGACGGCACGTCAACAACCGCTGAGGTACCCGCTGTGCGCGATGCCGCACATCTTGTCATGGAGGCCGCGCGGGGCGGCAGGCGGGTCGTCCGTGCGGTGACCGGGGACCCCGGACTTGATACGTACGCGGCGGCGGAAATGCTCGCGTGCGCGGCGGCCGGTGTTCCCTTCGAGGTCGTACCCGGTGTCGCGGCCGCCGTCGGCGTGCCCGCGTACGCCGGTGTGCCGCTGCGGGACGCGCAGGGCGCCGACGTCCGCTTCGTCGACGCGCGCACGGCTTCGGACCGCTGCTGGACCGAGGTCGGGGCGTCCGACGGCACGGTCGTCGTGTCGACGACCCTCGACTCCGTGGCCTCGGCGGCCGGCGAGCTGGTGTCGGCGGGGCGCAAGCCCGATACGCCGATGACGGTCACGGTGGCCGGTACGACGACGCGGCAGCGGACGTGGACGGCGACCCTGGGCACGATCGCGCAGACGCTGAAGCAGGCGAAGGTGCTGCCCTCGCCCGAGGGCGGCCGGCCGGTGATAGTCGTGGTCGGTGAGCGTTCCGCCCCCGCCCAGCGCGACCAGTTGTCGTGGTTCGAGTCCAAGCCGCTGTTCGGCTGGAAGGTGCTCGTGCCGCGTACGAAGGAACAGGCGGTGTCGCTCTCCGACCAGCTGCGGTCGTACGGCGCCGTGCCGCACGAGGTGCCGACGATCGCCGTCGAGCCGCCGCGCACCCCCCAGCAGATGGAGCGGGCGGTCAAGGGCCTGGTGACGGGCCGCTACGAGTGGATCGCCTTCACCTCGGTGAACGCCGTCAAGGCGGTGCGCGAGAAGTTCGAGGAGTACGGGCTCGACGCGCGTGCCTTCGCGGGCATCAAGGTCGCGGCGGTGGGCGAGCAGACGGCGAAGGCGCTCGTCGCGTTCGGTGTGAAGCCCGACCTCGTGCCGAGCGGCGAGCAGTCGGCCGCCGGGCTCCTCGAGGACTGGCCGCCCTACGACCCGGTCTTCGACCCGATCGACCGGGTGTTCCTGCCGCGCGCCGACATCGCCACCGAGACCCTGGTCGCCGGGCTGATCGAGCTGGGCTGGGAGGTCGACGACGTCACCGCCTACCGGACCGTGCGGGCCTCGCCGCCGCCGGCGGAGACGCGGGAGGCCATCAAGGGCGGCGGGTTCGACGCCGTGCTCTTCACGTCGTCGTCCACCGTGCGGAACCTGGTGGGCATCGCCGGCAAGCCGCACAACGTGACGGTCATCGCCTGCATCGGCCCGGCCACGGCCAAGACGGCCGAGGAGCACGGGCTCCGGGTGGACGTCATGGCGCCCGAGCCGTCCGCGCTCAAGCTGGCCGAGGCACTGGCCGACTTCGGACTGCGCCGACGGGCCGCGGCCCAGGAGGCCGGCGACCCGGTCAGCCGGCCGAGCGAGCGGCGTCCGGGTGCGCGGCGGAGGCGGGCGACGTAACGGCCGGGGGCGTCAGGGGACCGGCACGACCGTGTGCCCCTGGCGCAGCAGGTTGTGCGGGTCGTACGTCGCCTTCGTGCGGCGCAGACGGTCGTGCACCTCGGGGGTCCAGGCGCGGGCGCGGTCGGCGCCGTCGCCCGGGGTGCCGTGGAGGTTGACCATCGTGCGGCCCGTGCCGTACGGCGCCATCGCGGTGTACAGGGCGGCCGTGGCCGCCTCCACCGCCGCGGCGGCCTCCGGGCCGGCCAGGACGCCGACCGACTCCAGCAGGTACGCGGCGTCGCGGGCGCAGACCGCGTCCTCGACGGCGGCCGGTTCGGCCAGTGCGCCGCCCATGTGGCGCAGCTCGACCATGAGGAGCGGGTAGTCCTCGCCGGCGTCCGGGCCGGTCTGTGCCAGCAGGGTGTCCACGGCCTCCGGGGTCAGCTCGCGCAGCAGCGCGCAGCACTCGCGGGCGGGGATGGGGTCCTGCGGGTCCTGGTAGATCTCGTCGACCTTGCGACAGTCCAGGTCGGCCACCGTGTCGAACTCGACCGGCGCGGCCGCGCGCAGCGGCGCCAGCAGGGAGTCCGCCGCGGCCGGGTCGCCGGTCCAGGCGACCGCGACGCGGGCGAAGAAGCGGCCGCGCATCGGTTCGGGGATGATCGGCAGCGGGGGCAGCCGCAGCAGGGTGAAGCCGGTGCACATCTCGGCCGGCACGGTGGGCGCCCAGTCCGCGTAGGCACGCAGCAGCGGCTCGGCGTGCTCGCCGGCGCAGTAGATGCCACCGCCGACGACGTGGCTCAGCGGCACCAGCCCGGTGACCAGTGACGTCACCACGCCCACGTTCCCCTTGCCGCCGCGCAGTGCCCAGAACAGGTCGGGCTCGTGGTCGGCGTCCGTCTCGTGCAGGGTGCCGTCCGGGGTGACGACCTGGAGGGAACGGACCAGGTCGGAGGCGAACCCGTAGGCCCGGCCGAGCAGCGGCAGCCCGCCGCCCAGGGTGTAGCCGACCACCCCGGCGTCGGTCGCCGAGCCGTGCAGCGCGGACAAGCCGTGCGGGACCGACGCCTCCAGCAGCAGCCGCCACTTCACGCCGGCGCCGACGGTCGCGGTTCGCGCCCCGACGTCGATCGACACGTCGGTCATCCGGGCGGTGTTGATCAACAGACCGCCGTCCAGGGGGAAGTTCGCGCCGTGTCCGGTGGCCTGGACGGCGACGGGCGTGCCGGTGGCCGCGGCCCAGCGCATCGCCGACACGACGTCGTCGGCGCCGGTCGCGCCCACGACGACGTCCGGGGCGTGCCGGGCCGCCAGGTTGAAGGCGGCCACCTCGGCGTCATAGCCCTCGTCCCCGGGACGCAGCACCGGGCCGTGCACGTCGGAGAGGGCGAAGAGGTCAGGGGTGGGGTGGTGCGTGGCGGTCATCGCGGCCTCCTCGAGCGCAGGAGTGGCCGTCCGGGTGCTTCCTTCCAGGATGGACCCGGGGCGTGCACGGTGCACACGGGCGGGGCGGTGGCCCTCCCTCGGGCCGACGGGGCGTCGGCAAAGGTGCCCCCGGGCCGGGCGTAGCGTAGAGGCCATGACGAAGTACGGATCCTTTCCCGGTACGCGTCCCCGGCGGCTGCGCACCACCCCCGTCATGCGGCGCATGGTCGCGGAGACCCGGCTGCACCCGGCCGACTTCATCCTGCCCGCCTTCGTGCGGGAGGGCGTGAGCGAGCCGGTGCCGATCCAGGCCATGCCCGGTGTCGTGCAGCACACGCGCGACAGCTTGAAGAAGGCCGCGCTGGAGGCCGTACAGGCCGGGATCTCCGGGATCATGCTCTTCGGCGTGCCGGAGGAGTCCAAGAAGGACGCGCTCGGCACGCCCGGGACCGACCCGGACGGGATCCTCCAGGTCGCCATCCGGGACGTGCGGGCCGAGGTCGGGGACGACCTGCTCGTCATGTCCGACCTGTGCCTGGACGAGACGACCGATCACGGCCACTGCGGGGTGCTGGACGAACAGGGGCGCGTCGACAACGACGCCACCCTGGAGCGGTACGCCGAGATGGCACAGGTCCAGGCCGACGCGGGTGCCCATGTCGTGGGGCCCAGCGGGATGATGGACGGGCAGATCGGGGTCATCCGCGATGCCCTGGACCAGATCGGCCGGGAGGACGTCTCGATCCTCGCCTACACCGCCAAGTACTCGTCGGCCTTCTACGGCCCGTTCCGGGAGGCCGTCGGCTCGTCGCTGAAGGGCGACCGCAAGACCTACCAGCAGGACCCGGCGAACCTCCGTGAGTCGCTGCGCGAGCTGGCGCTGGACCTGGAGGAGGGCGCCGACATGGTCATGGTGAAGCCGGCCGGCCCCTACCTCGACATCCTGGCCCGGGTCGCCGACGCCGTGGACGTGCCGGTCGCCGCCTACCAGATCTCCGGCGAGTACTCGATGGTCGAGGCCGCCGCCGAGAAGGGCTGGGTCGACCGCGACCGGGCGATCCTCGAGACGCTGACCGGCATCAAGCGGGCCGGAGCGCGGAACATCCTCACCTACTGGGCCACCGAAGTGGCCCAGAAGCTGCGGTAGTTCGCTCCCTTTCACCAGGACAGCGCGTCGTCCATGTCCTGCTGCCAGTACGTCACCGCCAGGGAGCTGTCGTAGTAGACGCCCTTGGCGGGCAGGGTCGGCGTCGCGGAGGCGCCGCCGTCGCTGTTCGGGGTGTAGCCCTGGAAGGCGACCGTCAGCTTCTTGGCCGTCTGGCCGCCCTCGCCGCTGCCGTCGGCGGCGGACAGCAGCACGCCCGCGTAGCCGGACTCGCCGGGCGCGAGGGTCGTCACCGCCTGCGGCTGCGTCTCCTTCGCGGCCTGCGGCACCCACTGCATCTCGTCGAAGCGCAGGACCGGGTTGTAGGTCAGGTCGCAGGTCTTGCTGCCGGTGTTGGTCACCGTGAGCAGCATGTGGTTGAGCGGGCGGGCGACCGTCTGTGCGGTGACCCTGGTGTTCGAGCCGTTGCACAGGACGCGGCTGTCGGAGGCGGTGTCGGCGGCCTTGTCGCCCGTGTCGCCGCCCGTGTCGGAGCCGGTGTTGCCGCCCGACTTGCCGTCCGTCGTGCCGCCCTTGCCGGATGAGCCGGCCGAGCCCGTCGTGTCCTTCGTCGGGGCCGTGCCGGTGCCGGCGCCGGTCCCCTTGTCCGTGCCGGGCGTGGGCTGTGCCGCCGTGGCCGTCGACGACGCCGGGTGCGAGGCGCCCTCGTCCTTCACGCCCGTCCCGTCCTGGCACGCCGTGAGCGCGAGGGCGGCCAGGGCGGTGAGGGCGAGCAGGTGGCTGGTGCGGCGGATACGCATTGTGAAGTCCTCTTCCGGAATGCCGGGTTGAAGCGGCGTGCTTGGATGGCCAAAGCTTGTGCGGGGATCCGTCCCGGCCGCCACGGCCGGCGGACGATCAGGGACGCTGGAATGGCCGCAACGGGTCTGACCTGGGGAAACGGACCATCCCTGGAACGCGGGGATGGGACATGGGGAGTGGAGGAACGGTGTCTGCGACCGAGTTCGCCGAGCTGCTGCGAGAGTTGAAGGAGCGGTCCGGGCTGAGCTACGGGATGCTCGCGAAACGGCTTTACATGAGTACGTCGACGCTGCACCGCTACTGCAACGGGGACGCCGTCCCCACGGACTACGCGCCCGTGGAGCGGCTGGCGCGGCTCTGCAAGGCGTCACCTCAGGAGCTCGTCGAGTTGCACCGGCGGTGGGTGCTGGCGGACGCGGTGCGGGGGAGGAAGGGCAGTACGGCTGAGGCGGACGCCGTCGCGGGGGCGGCGGTCGTGGACGCCGGGGTCGTGAATGCCGAGGCCGGGGATGCCGGGGCCGGGGGAGCGGTCGTCGAGGTCGTGGGGGACGAGCGGACCCGTCCCACCCGACGCTCCTTGGCCCTCGCCGGGGTCGGTGTCGTGGCCGCCCTCGGCTCGGTCGCCCTGGCGCTCGCCCTGACCCTGCCGTCCGGTGGGTCCGGCGAGGGGGACAGCGTCGGTGCGGCCGCCAAGCCGTCCGTGCAGGGGCGGGGAACGGGGAGCACGTCCTCGCCGTCCGCGTCGCCGTCCGTGTCCGTGTCCGCGTCGCCGACGGCCTCCGTCTCGGCCTCGCGGTCCGCCTCCCCGTCGGGCTCCGCCACCGCGGGTTCCTCGCCGGCGCCGGGCGCGGCGGCCGGCGACCGCGTCCCGCTGACGGTCACCACCCGCCCGTACGCCTGGGAGAGCCCCTGCAGCCAGCGCTATCTGATCGAGCGGGGGCCGGGGCAGGTCGGGCCGCCGCCCGTCGAGCAGGACGCGCCCGCGTGGGTGGCCCGGCACGGGGCCGTGTCGGCGGGGGAGCAGTATCTGGAGCTCACCGTGCAGGGGACCGGCGAGGAGACCGTCGTCGTGGACAGCCTGACGGTCCGGACCGTCGGCAAGGCCGCGCCGCTCGCCTGGAACGACTACGCCATGGGCTACCCGGGCGTCGGCTGCGGTGGCGGTGTGCCGACGCGTGCCTTCTCCGTCGCCCTCGACGCGGCGCGGCCGGCGCTGGTGCCCGAGGCGGGGCACAAGAACTTCCCGTTCAAGGTGAGCGAGTCGGACCCGGAGGTCTACTACGTCACCGCCGACGCCTCCGCGTACGACGTGCGCTGGTATCTGGAGCTGTCCTGGTCCAGCGGTGCACGGCACGGCACGATGACGATCGACGACAAGGGGAGGCCGTTCCGCACGAGCGGCGAGAACGGGCGCCCCGACTACGAGTTCCCGCTCGGCGGGTCCGCGTGGGAGCGGGCGGGAGCCTCTACCGCGCCGTAGGCGCTCGACCCGGTCAGGGGGCTCGATCCCGTCAGGGTGCCGGTCCCCGTCAGGGTGCCGGCGGCCGACGGGCCCTCGTCGCGCAGGCCCTCGCCGTCGTGGCACGCGGTGAGGGTGAGCGCCGCGGCGGCGGTCAGCGCGACGGCGAGCAGACGGACGCGGCGGCGAGTGGGGGGAGTGGGGCGTGTGGGCATGGGGCAAGCCTGAGTCGTACGGCCTCCGACCTTCCACATCCGCCGTGCAAGTCGGGACGCCGGTCCGGTCCCATAGCCTCCGACCTGCGCAGACAGTGCCCCTCCGGGACGGGATGTGGGACGCCCGACTGCCCAGGGAGAACCCCTTTGTCCGCAGAGTCCGCAGGGATCGACACCACCCGGGCGCATCCCGCCCGCGTCTACGACGTGTTCCTCGGTGGCCGGGACAACTACCCGGTGGACCGTGCCGCCGCGGCCGCCGCCCTCGCCGCCAACCCGCGCGGCTACCTCGACGTACGGCACAACCGCGACTTCATGCGGCGGGCCGTGACGAAGCTGGCCGCGCAGGACGGGATACGCCAGTTCCTCGACCTCGGTACCGGGCTGCCCACCGGGGAGAACGTGCACCAGATCGCCCAACGTCTCGTCCCCGAGGCGCGGGTGGTGTACGTCGACCACGACCCGGTCGTGCTCGCGCATGCGCGGGAGCTGCTGACCAGCGGTCCTGAGGGGCGGACGGACTACCTCGACGCCGATCTGCTGAAGCCCGCCCGGATCCTCGAACAGGCCGCCAGGACCCTCGACTTCGCCGAGCCGATCGCCCTGTGCCTGGTCGCGGTCCTGCACTTCGTCGAGGACGAGGCGGCCCACCCCGTGCTGCGGGAGCTGGTGGCGGGGCTGCCCGCCGGGAGCAGGGTCGTCCTCACCCATCTCACCGACGAGCTGCATCCCGAGCCGACCCGTGCCGTCCAACGGACGTACACGGAGCGCGGGTTCACCTTCGTCTTCCGGTCGAGGGCGGAGGTGGAGCGGCTGTTCGGCGACACCCCGGGCCTCGTCCTGGACGCGCCCGGGGTCGTGCCCGTGCACCGGTGGAACCCGGGGCCGGCGCCCGCCCCGCCCGGCATCGCGCCGGACGACTTCGCCGCCCTCGACGACATCGAGAAGATCCGCTATCGCGGGATCGACGACGTGACGGACGACGACATCAACGTGTACGGGGCGACGGGCACGAAGGTGTGAACGCGTGCCGCTGTCCACATGGCAGAAACCCGTGTGTAGGCGGCACGTATCTCCCTAGGGTGCGGGCATGACTGTCGCAGCCGAGTCGCCCAGTGCGCCCGCCCCCGCCTTCGTCCCCGGCCCCGCATCCGTTCCGGCCTCCGTGCCTTCACTGGCCGCCCGGGTCCGGTCGATCGGCGGCTCGCCCGTGCGGGACATCCTCGCCGTCACCGGCCGCCCCGAGGTGATCAACTTCGCGGGCGGGCTGCCCGCGCCGGAGCTGTTCGACCGCGAGGGCGTGGCCGCAGCGTTCCGGTACGCGCTGGAGGAGGCCCCGGCCCAGGCCCTCCAGTACGCCACCACCGAGGGCGAGCCGAGCCTGCGTGAGGGGCTCGCGGCGCGGACGACGGCCCGTGGTCTGCCCACGACCGCCGACGACCTGCTCGTCACCACGGGTTCCCAGCAGGCCCTGTCCCTGCTGGCGACCGCTCTCCTCGACCCCGGCGACACGGTGCTCGTCGAGGCGCCCTGCTACCTGGCCGCCCTTCAGGTCTTCGGGCTGGCCGGAGCGAGGATCGTCGCCGTGCCCGGGGACGAGGCCGGCCTGGACCCCGAGGCACTCGCCGACCTGGTGGTCCGCGAACGGCCGAAGCTCCTCTACACCGTCCCCACCTTCCAGAACCCCACCGGCCGCACCCTCCCCGCCGAGCGCCGTGCCGCGGTCGCCGCGGTCGCGGCCCGGCACGGTCTGTGGGTCGTCGAGGACGACCCCTACGGCGAACTCCGCTACGACGGTGAGCGCGTCCCCTGGATCGCCGCCCACCCCGACGCCCGCGACCGTACGGTCCTGCTCGGCTCCTTCTCCAAGGTCATGGCACCCGGCATCCGGCTGGGGTGGCTGCGCGCGCCGGCCGAGCTGCGCCGGGCCTGCGTCGTCGCCAAGCAGGCCGCCGACCTGCACACCCCGACCGTCAACCAGCTGGCCGCGGCGAGGTACTTGACCGCCTTCGACCTGGACGCGCACGTGGCCCGGGTCGCCGCCGTGTACCGGGAGCGCCGGGACGCCATGCTCGCGGGCCTCGCGGACGCCCTCCCGGCAGGGTCGGTGTGGGCCCGCCCCGAGGGCGGGATGTTCCTCTGGGGCTCCCTGAGTCGTACGACACCACGGCCCTCCTCCCGCGGGTCGTCGCCCAGGACGTGGCGTACGTCCCCGGCGCCCCCTTCTACGCCGGTGAACCCGACCGCTCGACCCTGCGCCTGTGCTTCGTGACGCAGACCCCGGAGGAGATCGGGGAGGGGCTGCGCAGGCTGGGGCGGGGGCTCACCGGGTAGCGCGGATCAGTCCCACCAGAAGGTCCAGGTGGGCTGGCCGACGAGCTGCTGGGCGTAGGCCTCCAGGGTGCCCGGGCCCTGGAGGACGTTGTCCGGGCAGAACGCGAAGTGCTCGGCGGCGATCGACCGCGCCTCCGCGAGGGTGCCGGGCGGGGCCGCGACGGATACGGCCAGGACGTCGAAACCGAGGCCGACGACCCGTATGCCGAAGCGGTCCTCCCAGGAGCGCAGGACGGCGCACAGACGCGCGGTGTCGTTCTCGTGGTCGGCCGGGCCCGACCAGCCGACGGCCGCCGGGACGTCCGCGCTGCGGCGGGCGGGGACCAGGGCGACATGCGGCGACCTGAACCAGGTGGGCGCCTGCTCCGCAAGGGTGTCGGCGATCTGTGCGGCGCGCGTGTCGGGATCCGCCGTCAGGGTGCCGGGCGCGGCGAGACCGGGCCACTCCTCGCCGTCCGCCGCACACTCCTGCCAGTACTCCGCGAGGACCTCCTCCGCGTCGTGGTCCCCGGGGTACGACACCTCGGCGGGCATCAACTCCCATTCCGACGGGCCGCCTTGGGAGCCGCCGAGGTCGACCAGGACCGGAAGCAGCCCGGCCCGCCCCGCCGTCCCGCCGAGGGCCGTCCAGTTGCCCGAGGAGGCGGACTGCTCCGCGTGCCACAGCAACGGCTCGTGCCACACCCCCTCGTCCGTCGTGTCGATCAGCCGGCCCGGCGGGAGCCGGAGGCCGAGGGAGCGGCCGCTGGGATCGGAGGCCAGCTTGGGGAGCGGATTGGGAAGAGTCGCCATGCCGGTGACTGTAAGGGCAGGCACTGACACCGGCCCGGGTCGCTGTGTCCCGTCCGGTCCGCGACGGCCGTCAGGCGGAGTGTCTCGCGCGCCGACGGCGCCAGACGTGCGTCAGCCAGATGCCCAGGCCGACGAGCGGGAGGACGACGACGGCCGGGATGACCACCCCCGCGCCTCCGACCAGCAGGAAGGCGATCAGGACGTCGATGATCGACGGGTCGTCCGCGCCGCCCAACCGCCGCTCCTTGCACTGGTCTTCTCGTGTCGTCGAAGGCGAGGACGTGCGGGTGCGAGGAGTTGGTTCCGGGGCCCGGTCCACCCGGTCCCCGGTCGTGGAAAGATCGACGGCATCGCCGGGTCGGGCACCCGCGCGGCGTTCAGGCGGTTCGCCGGCTGACGTACCCGGACATGACCGCGGCCCGCCCTCCCCGGAAGCCGGAAGGAGGACGGGCCGCGGTACGTCGAGCGTCCCTGGGTGCCGCCGGTCGGTCAGAGCTTGTCCGGCGTCCGGATGCCCAGCAGGGCCATGCCCAGGTGGAGGGTGCGGGCCGTGAGGTCCACCAGGAACAGGCGGTTCTCGACGACCTCCGGCGAGTTGTCGGGGGACAGCACGTGGCACTGGTCGTAGAACGTCGTCAGGTGCGAGGCCAGCTGGTACAGGTACGCCGCCAGCTTGTGCGGCTCGTACGCCGCCGCGACCTCGTGCACCGTCTCGCCGAACTGGTCCAGGTGCAGGCCCAACGCCCGCTCCGCCGGAGCCAGTTCCAGCTCCGGGTGAGCGACCGGGCGGGCCTCGCCGGCCTTGCGCAGGATCGACTGGATACGCGCGTACGCGTACTGGAGGTAGACGGACGTGTCGCCGTTCAGCGAGACCATCTGGTCCAGGTCGAACTTGTAGTCCCGCACGGCGGACGTCGACAGGTCGGCGTACTTCACCGCGCCGACACCCACGTACCGGCCGTTCTCCACGATCTCCGGTTCGGACAGGCCGACCTTCACGGCCTTCTCCCGGACCACGGTGGTGGCCCGCTCGACGGCCTCGTCGAGGAGGTCGACCAGCTTGACCGTCTCGCCCTCACGGGTCTTGAACGGCTTTCCGTCCTTGCCGAGGACCGTGCCGAACGCCAACTGGTGCGCCTTGACGTCCTCGTTCAGCCAGCCCGCCCTGCGTGCCGTCTCGAAGACCATCTTGAAGTGCAGCGACTGACGGGCGTCCACCACGTACAGCAGCGTGCTCGCCTTGATGTTGAAGACACGGTCACGGATCGCCGACAGGTCGGTCGCCGCGTAGCCGTAGCCGCCGTCCGACTTCTGGACGATCAGCGGGACCGGGTTGCCGTCCGGGCCCTTGACGTCCTCGAAGAAGACACAGAGGGCGCCCTCGGAGCGGACCGCGACCCCGGACTCCTCCAGGAGGCGGCAGGTCTCCGCCAGCATGTCGTTGTAGCCCGACTCGCCGACGATGTCCTCGTCCCGGATCTCCATGTCCAGCTTCTCGAAGACGGAGAAGAAGTAGATCTTCGACTCGTCGACGAACTTCTGCCAGGTCGCGAGCGTGTGCGGGTCGCCCGCCTGGAGGTCCACCACCCGGCGTCGGGCCCGGGTCTTGAACTCCTCGTCCGCGTCGAACAGCCTGCGCGCGGCCTTGTAGAGGCGGTCGAGGTTCGACATCGCCTCCTCGCCGCTCACCTGGGAATCCTTGTGGTCCAGCTCGTGCGGGTGCTCGTCCAGATACTGGATGAGCATGCCGAACTGGGTGCCCCAGTCGCCGATGTGGTGCCGGCGCACCACGCTCTCGCCGGTGAACTCCAGGATCTGCACCGTCGCGTCGCCGATGACCGCCGACCGCAGATGACCGACGTGCATCTCCTTCGCCACGTTCGGCTGGGCGTAGTCGATGACCGTCGTGCCCGGCGCGGCGGAGTGCGGCACGCCGAGGCGGTCCACGTCCGCGTACCGCGCGGCGAGGTTCCGGGTGATCGCGCCGTCGGTGATCGTCACGTTCAGGAAGCCGGGGCCCGAGACCTCGATCTCCTCGATCAGGTCACCCGTGACCACGTGCGACACGACCTGCGTCGCCAGCTCCCGCGGGTTCGCCTTCGCCTTCTTGGCCAGCGCCAGGATGCCGTTGGCCTGGAAGTCGGCCCGGTCGCTTCGTCGCAGCAGCGGGTCCGCGCCGGCGGCCTCCGGCAGGGTGGCCGAGAGAGCGGACGTGAGGTGCTGTTCGACGGAGTGACTGAGGGACGTGACCGGGGCCATAGGAGTGGGTGCCGTTCTCCTCGTGGGGATGGATAGACGCAGTCAGTATCCCATGGGGGGTAAAGCCGTTTTCCCGGGCGCGGGGCCGTCTGGGACAATGGAACGCACTTCAAACCCGGAAGCCTTCAGAACAAGAGGACGTGCCGATCGTGGCTCTGAGCACCGAGACCACCGACTGGGTCTCCCGTTTCGCGGATGAGGTCATCGAGGAGTCGGAGCGTCGGGCCCCCGGCAAACCTGTGGTCGTGGCGTCCGGACTCTCCCCTTCCGGACCCATCCACCTGGGCAACCTCCGCGAGGTCATGACCCCGCACCTGGTCGCCGACGAGCTCCGCCGTCGCGGACACCAGGTCCGCCACCTGATCTCCTGGGACGACTACGACCGCTACCGCAAGGTGCCGCAGGGCATCGCCGGGATCGACGACTCCTGGGCCGAGCACATCGGCAAGCCGCTGACCTCCGTCCCGGCGCCGCAGGGCTCGACCCACCCGAACTGGGCCGAGCACTTCAAGGCCGCGATGGTCGAGTCGCTGGCCGAGCTCGGCGTGGAGTTCGACGGCATCAGCCAGACGGCGCAGTACACCTCCGGTGTCTATCGCGAGCAGATCCTGCACGCGATCAAGCACCGCGGGGACATCGACGCCATCCTCGACCAGTACCGCACCAAGAAGGCCCCCGCGAAGAAGCAGCAGCAGAAGCCGCTCGACGAGGCCGAGCTCGAGGCGGCGGAGGGATCGGGCGCGGCGAACGAGGACGACGGCTCGTCCGGCTCGGCCGGCTACTTCCCGTACAAGCCCTACTGCGGCAACTGCGAGAAGGACCTCACCACGGTCACCTCGTACGTCGACGACACCACCGAGCTGTCCTACACCTGCGCCGCCTGCGGATTCGCCGAGACCGTCCGGCTGAACGAGTTCAACCGCGGCAAGCTGGTCTGGAAGGTCGACTGGCCGATGCGCTGGGCGTACGAGGGCGTCGTGTTCGAGCCGAGCGGCGTCGACCACTCGTCCCCCGGGTCCAGCTTCCAGGTCGGCGGCCAGATCGTCGGCATCTTCGGCGGCGAGCAGCCCATCGGGCCCATGTACGCCTTCGTCGGCATCAGCGGCATGGCGAAGATGTCGTCATCGAAGGGCGGTGTCCCCACCGCCGCCGACGCGCTGAAGATCATGGAGCCGCAGCTGCTGCGCTGGCTCTACGCCCGCCGCCGCCCCAACCAGTCCTTCAAGATCGCCTTCGACCAGGAGATCCAGCGGCTCTACGACGAGTGGGACAAGCTGGACGCCAAGGTCGCCGAGGGTTCGGCGCTCCCGGCCGACATCGCCGCGCACTCCCGTGCGGTGGGCACGGCTGCCGGTGAGCTGCCGCGCACCGTCCGGCCGCTGCCGTACCGCACGCTGGCCTCCGTCGCCGACATCACCGCCGGACACCGGGACCAGGCCCTGCGGATCCTCTCCGACCTCGACCCGCAGAACCCGCTCGGCTCCCTCGACGAGGCCCGGCCCCGGTACGACAAGGCCGAGGCCTGGATCAACACCCACGTCCCCGCCGACCAGCGCACCATCGTCCGCGCCGAAGCCGACGCCGAGCTGCTGAAGTCCCTCGACGAGGCCTCACAGCAGTCCCTGCGGCTCCTGCTCGACGGACTCGCCGACCACTGGTCGCTGGACGGACTCACCCACCTCGTCTACGGCGTTCCCAAGGTCCAGGCCGGGTTCTCCGCCGACGCCACCCCCAAGGAACTCCCGCCGGAGATCAAGACCGCCCAGCGGACGTTCTTCGCCCTGCTCTACCACCTGCTGGTGGGGCGTGACACCGGCCCGAGGCTGCCCACCCTGCTGCTGGCCGTGGGCCAGGAGCGGGTGCGGGCCCTGCTCGGGGAGTAGGCGGCGTACGACGAGGAGGGGGCGCCCGGTACTGGACCGGGCGCCCCCTCCTCGTTCGCGCGGATCACGCGATGTGGTCCTCTTCCAGTTCCGTGTTGAAGCGGTGCTGGAAGCGCTCCGTAAGCGTTTTCAGAGCGCTGGGGCTCATGGTCGTGCCGTAGGTCGCCTGGATGTTGTCGCCGAGGACACCGGGCGTGGGGAAGCTGCCGTCTATCGACTGGCGGAACACCTGGTAGTACGCCTCCTCGTCCGGCTCGATCACCGGGGTACCGCCGCCCTCACCGAGCTCGCGGCTGCGGCCCGGACCCACCGGGATGGGGAACGAACCGGTCTCCTCCGGAGAGGGCTCCTGCGTCGGAGGCTCCTCCTGGTACTGGTCCTGGTACTGCTCGGCCTGCTGCTGCTCCTCGTACCACTGGGCGTACTGCTCCGAGGGGTCGTACGTGGGGTCGTAGCCCCCCTGGTACGCCACCTCGTGCGGTGCCTGGAACCACGGGCTCTGCTCCTCCTCCGTGGGGGCGGGGACGGGCGCGTGACCGACCTGCGGCGCCTGCTGGGCCTGCCGGGGCACGGGAGCGGCCTCGACGGCACGGACGCCCGCGTCGACCGGGGCGGCCGCAGTCAGCTCCTGCTGGGGCGCGGCCGCCGGGACCGGCGCCGGAGGGAGCACGGCCGGCTCGATGCCCGCCGCCGCCAGACCCGCCGGGGCCGTCTCCGCCAGCGGGACGCCGTAACGGGCCAGCCGCAGCGGCATCAGCGACTCCACCGGGGCCTTGCGGCGCCAGGCACGGCCGAAGCGGGAACGCAGCCTCGCCTGGTAGACGAGACGTTCCTGCTCCAGCTTGATCACCTGCTCGTAGGAGCGCAGCTCCCACAGCTTCATACGGCGCCAGAGCAGGAAGGTGGGCAGCGGTGAGAGCAGCCAGCGCGTGAGGCGCACGCCCTCCATGTGCTTGTCCGCCGTGATGTCCGCGATCCGGCCGATCGCGTGCCGGGCCGCCTCGACGGACACCACGAACAGGATCGGGATCACCGCGTGCATACCCGTGCCCAGCGGGTCCGGCCAGGCCGCCGCGCCGTTGAAGGCGATCGTCGCCGCCGTCAGCAGCCACGCCGTCTGCCGCAGCAGCGGGAAGGGGATGCGGATCCAGGTCAGCAGCAGATCCAGGGCCAGCAGGACGCAGATACCCGCGTCGATACCGATCGGGAAAACATACGAGAAGTTGCCGAAGCCCTTCTCGAGGGCCAGTTCCCGGACGGCCGCGTACGAACCGGCGAAGCCGATTCCGGCGATGATCACGGCGCCGGTCACGACCACGCCGATGAGAACGCGGTGCGTCCGGGTCAGCTGTATTGGCGCGGACACCCGTACTCCCCTCCCCTTGCGTGTTCTTGCGCGCAACAGGGTGGCACATGTGTGCGGCGCACGTGTTGCCGGTCCGTCAGCTCTTCGCGGAGGCGGACGCCTTCGGTGCCGCCGCGGCCGCCTTGGAGGCCGTCGCCTTCGGGGTCGCCGACGACGACTTGGAGGGCGTCGCCTTCGGGGCGGAGGAGGCCGACTCGGACGGGGACGGGCTGGTGGCCGACGTGTCCGAACCGCCGCTGCCGCCCTCGCCGTTGGCCGACCGCACGGCGGCCACCGCCTCCTTGGCCGCCTTCTCCGCCGACTTCGTCAGGGTCTCCGCGCTCGGCGCCTTGTCGCCCGCCAGACCGGCGCCGTTGTAGTCGAGCGTGAGCACGACGTTCTCGACGCGCACCACGACCGTCTGCTGCTTGAAAGCGCCTTCCGACTTCTTCAGGTCGTAGCGCACCGAGTTCGCCTCGTCACCCGTCGCGGCCACCGGCGCCGACTTCACGTTCTTCGCGCCCGACACCGCCTGGGCATCCTTGACCTGCTTCGCGTAGTACGTCTTCGCCTGCGACTCGCCGTCACCGGTCGTCGCGTCCGACTCGAAGCGCAGCAGCGAAACGTTCAGCCAGCGGAACTGCGAGCCCTTCACACCGTTGTTGGCCAGGCTGGACCAGGAACAACTGGCCCGGGCCGCGGTGTCGCTGGACGTCCCCTCCTTGCCCTTGGCCGCGCCCTTCGGCACCAGCTCCGTCAGCGTCTTCTTCGACACCACCGCACACGCCTCGGGCAGCGTCTTGTACGCCGCCGCCTGCACGGTCGGTGCGGAGCTCGCCGCGGAGTCGGTGCCGGAACCGGCACCGGTGGAGGCGCCGGCGTCCTTCGCGTCGTCGCCCGAGCCGGAGTCCGAGGAGCAGCCCGCGGCCAACAGCATCACCGGGACGGCGACCGCGGCGGCCAGGAGGCGGTTCAGCCCTCCGGCACGGTTCACTCGCTCGGCACGCTGCTCGCGCTGGTCAAACTGGCCGTCTCGCTGGGCTCGTCGCTGCATGGTTCCTTCACTCATGACGCTCGTGGTTCCTGCGGTCGGATCGGGTCCGAGGGGCCACCGTAGTCGGTGAAGAAGCTGTGCGGTTCCGCTTCGAGGGCTTTGCGGGTGCGGCCCGAACCGGGCCGAAGTGCCCTCAGCCGGCCAGTGAGTCGGCGAGCTGCGCGGCCAGTTTCCGGGCCTTGTCCTGCATTTCCTCACTGTCCGGCACCGTGCCGACGGTCGCCGGCTGCTCCTCGTACTGGATGGTCACCATGACGTTGGACGTGCGGAACGCCACAGTCACCGTGCGCTGCTTGGCCGTCGAACCCGAGCTGCTGAGCGCGTCGTCGATGAACGCCTCGTCGCCCAGGTCCTCCAGGAGGCGGGGCTGGAGGTCGGCGGGCGTGACGGTGGAGGAGGCCGAGGGCGAGGCCGACGCGGAGACGGCCGCGGAGGGGGAGGTCGTCGTCGAGGGGGAGGTGCTCGGGCTCGTGGAAGGGGAGCCGGTCGCCGCGCCGGTGGCGGAGGCGGTGGGTGCGGGAAGGTCGGCCGCGGTCACCTTCTGCGCGAAGAGGGCCTCGGCCTGGTTGTCGTCGCTCACGGCGTTGTCGTACGAGACGACCCGCTCGAAGTCGACGAGGAGATGGTCGGTGGCGTCGGTCGACTCCACCTTCCAACGGCAGCCCACCTTGCGGTCGGTGTCGAACGTCTGGGTCGCCTCACCCGCGTAGGCGGTGTCGCGCTGCGCCTCGTCGGCGAGCTGCTTGATGCCGGGGAGGAGCGAGTCGAGGGTGGACCGGCTCACCACACCGCAGGCCTCGGGGAGCGTGTCGTACTTGCCGGGCTGCGCGACGGCGCTGGCCGTCCCCGCCTCGCCCGGGTTGGAGTTGTCCGTCGAGCCGCCTTCGTCCGAACCGCCGGTGCAGCCGGCCAGCAGCGCCGCGAGGAGCGCGACGACGCCGGGTACGTATGCCTTCCGCTGCACGGTCGGCTCCTCTCGACGGTTCAGGTGATGTGGGTGGCCCGGTGTCCCCGCTGGTTATTCGCTTGCCGGACGGGGGCGGCCCCTGGAGACAATGTGTATCGCACGTGGAGCTGTGGATGCCGGTCCGCTGTCCTTTTCGTTGACCTTGGCGCCGGTTTTGCGATCTAAGGCTTTTGTATTTAATCCGGGGGAATGAGGACGATATGTCGTACGTGGAGCTGCCGGGCGCGAAGGTACCCATCCGTATGTGGGCCGACCCGGCGTCGGTCGAGGAGGGCGCGCTCCAGCAGCTGCGGAACGTGGCGACCCTGCCGTGGATCAAGGGACTGGCGGTCATGCCGGACGTCCACTACGGCAAGGGCGCGACGGTCGGCTCGGTCATCGCGATGCGGGGCGCCGTCTGTCCCGCGGCGGTGGGCGTCGACATCGGGTGCGGAATGTCCGCGGTCCGGACCTCGCTCACGGCGAACGACCTGCCCGGCGATCTCTCCCGGCTCCGTTCGAAGATCGAGCAGGCGATCCCGGTGGGCCGCGGAATGCACGACACCGCGGTCGACCCGGAGCGGTTCCACGGTCCGGCGGCAACCGGCGGGTGGAACGACTTCTGGACGCGGTTCGACGGAGTCGCGGAGGCGGTGAAGTTCCGTGAGGAGCGGGCAGGAAGGCAGATGGGGACGCTCGGAAGCGGCAACCATATGATCGAAATTTGCCTCGATCAGTCAGATTCGGTCTGGCTCATGCTGCACTCCGGTTCGCGGAACATCGGCAAGGAACTGGCCGAGTATCACATCGGTATCGCCCAGAAACTCCCGCACAACCAGGGACTGGTCGACCGCGATCTGGCGGTCTTCGTGTCGGACACCCCGCAGATGGCCGCGTACAGGAACGATCTGTACTGGGCCCAGGAGTACGCCAAGTACAACCGGGCGATCATGATGGCGCTGCTGAAGGACGTTGTCCTCAAGGAGTTCAAGAAGGCCAAGCCGACCTTCGGGACCGAGATCTCCTGCCACCACAACTACGTGGCGGAGGAACGGTATGAGGGCATGGACCTTTTGGTCACGCGTAAAGGTGCGATTCGCGCCGGTTCCGGTGAGTACGGGATCATTCCCGGATCGATGGGTACCAGCTCGTACATCGTGAAGGGCCTCGGAAACGAGAAGGCGTTCAACTCGGCTTCGCACGGAGCGGGTCGGCGTATGAGCCGGAACGCGGCGAAGCGGCGTTTCACGGTGCGGGATCTGGAGGAGCAGACGCGGGGCGTGGAGTGCCGCAAGGACTCCGGAGTGCTCGACGAGATTCCGGGCGCTTACAAGAACATCGATCAGGTGATGGATCAGCAGCGTGACCTGGTCGAGGTGGTGGCGAAGCTGAAGCAGTTCATCTGTGTGAAGGGCTGACCGGTGAGGCCCCAGGGCGGGGCCTCACCGCCTATCACGCGGTCGGTACCGGGACTTGGCCTGTCCGCAGTCGCCAGAGACGGACGGAACAGCTGTTCTCGGTCCGGCCGAGTTCCTGCGCCGCCGCGGCGTCGCTGTTCAGACGCAGCAGGACGCGGTCCTCGTGTGCTGTCCAGCGACGGCGTTGGGGCGCGACCTTCATGTCTGCCGGCCGGACCCACCCGACCAATGAGTCTGCTGCGGTCTTCTTGCGCTCCAGAGACAGGCAGTCGCTGTAGTAGAGGTCCGCTGCCAGCTTCTGGGCGTTCTCCTTCGTGTAGAGGATGTTGTAGATCGAGTCCCGGGTATTGCGTTTGATGTTGCGCTCGGCGCCGGTGACTTTCTGCGCGTAAAGGCAGTCCGAGTTCGTTGAGTGTGGTCCTGGCCTCGAGGGAACAGAGCGACCAGGTGGTCGAACTGTGAGATTCGGCGAAGTTGGTGGATCGGGTGCGCGCGGTGATGTTGCTGTAGTGAGGCGTCAGCTTCTGGTGAGGCATCCCTTCCGACCCATGCCCTGGTACAGATTCCCGTCCGCTTGCAGGAAGCCGAACATGTACGCGTACTCCGGGACCCTGAGGTCCATGAACTGGTGAGCGACAGGCTCGCAGTCAGCCATGCGGAAGGGATTCCTTCCATGCTGGTCAGGCCCTCGTCGGGGATGCCGGTCCCGGACGAGGGCCGTTGTGTTTCACGTGTCTGGCGCGAGCCTGGATCGCCAGTTCGTCCGCCGATCGGGTGATCGGCGAGGTTCACTCGTGTGGGTTCAGCCGAGCCGCTTCTCCAGCAGGGTCACCGCGTACGGGCTTCCCGTGCCGCCCTCCTTGGCGCGCTGTTCGCCGACGACCGTGTAGCCCGCGGACTCGTAGTACGCGCGCAGGCGGGGGTTGGTGGAGAGGCAGTCGAGGCGGGCGTAGGGACGGCCGGCCGCGGTGATGCGGGACTCGGCCTGGGCCAGCATCCTGCGGCCCGTACCCGGTGGGGCGGTGTGCGGGGTCGTCATCAGGCGGTGGATGTAGCCGGCCTCGGGCGGGCGGGGGCCCCAGGCGGCCGGATCGTCCCACCAGAGCTCGAAGGCGCCCGCGACCGCGCCGTCCGCGTACGTCAGCCAGACCTCGCCCTCGCGCATGCGGTCGACGAAGTGGGCCGCGGTCTTCTCGCCGGGCTGCCACTGCTCGATGCCCCGGGCCAGTTGCCACAGGGCCGCCGTGTCGCGCAGGCGGACCAGGAGAGGGGCGTCGAGCGGCTCCGCCCTGCGGTGGGTCAACTCCGGCCGGGCGGTGGGGGCCGGTTCCAGGAGGCGAGCGCGGAGGGTGGCCGACAAGGCCTCGGCGTCCATGCCGAGAGCTTCCGTCACATACGCCTCCACCGAGCCGTGACGGGCCCGCAGCGCCTCCAGGAACAGCCGCATCACCGACTCGGGGGCCCGGCCGAATGACGGCCAGGCCGGGGAGCGGCCGTCGTTCCGCGCGCGCCAGTCGGCGAGCAGGGCCGGGGTCGCCAGTTCCGTCAGGCTGAAGTCCTCGATGATCACCTCGTCCGGGACGCCCAGCAGGCCCAGGACCAGGGCCGCCAGCTGTCCGGTGCGGTCCTTGCCCGAAGCGCAGTGGAAGACCAGCCCCTCCCGCGCCTCGGCCACCAGTTCCAGGGCCGCCGCGATCTCCTTCGTGCCGTCCTCCGCCACCTCCATGAAGCGGGCGGAGAGGTACGGGCCCGGGTCCACGTCCGGGGTCAACGCGGCCTGGTCGTAGGGGCGGTGCTCGATGCTGAGGTTGCGGTAGGTGAAGGAGTCGTCCTCCGGTACCCGGCCCCGCGCCTCGATCTCCCAGGGGTGACGCAGGTCGATCACCGTGCGGACGCCGAGGGCGAGGAAGCGGTCCCAGTCCGGGGTGTCCGGTCGGAGCTTGCCGAGCGAGTCCGC
This sequence comes from Streptomyces sp. NBC_01334, assembly GCF_035983595.1. NCBI lineage: Bacteria > Bacillati > Actinomycetota > Actinomycetes > Kitasatosporales > Streptomycetaceae > Streptomyces > Streptomyces sp. NBC_01334. Next base: position 5,610,149 of record NZ_CP130718.1, read on the forward strand.
GCGGAACAGCCGGCCCGCGCGGACCCGTTGGCCGCTGCCGGTCGGATATCCGCCCAGGTCACGGAAGTTGTGCAGCGTCTCGAACGGTATGTGTCTGTCCACGGGGAAACCCTATGGCGCGGCGGCCGTCACTTCGCGTGGCGCACCGCGTAGATCATCACGAACGCCACGATGTGGATGCCGAAGAGGAAGTAGGCCAGGAAGACCCACATGTGGCGCTCGTTCTTCGTCTCCTGGGCGAGGCGGCGCTGTTCCAGTGAGCGCTGTTCCCGTGCGTCCGGGTCCTGGCCCGCGGTCCCCTCCTCGGCCGTCACAGCTCCCGGTGGACCTTCGTGTTGGACGCCTGGGCGCGGGGGCGCAGGACGAGGAGGTCGACGTTGACGTGGCTGGGGCGGGTGACCGCCCAGGTGATCGTCTCGGCCACGTCGGAGGCGGTGAGGGGTTCGGCGACGCCCTCGTAGACCTTGGCGGCCCGGTCCGCGTCGCCGCCGAAGCGGGTGAGGGCGAACTCGTCGGTCCTGACCATGCCGGGGGCGATCTCGATGACGCGGACCGGCAGGCCGACGATCTCCAGGCGGAGGGTCTCGGCGAGCACGTGGGCGCCGTGCTTGGCGGCGACATAGCCGCCGCCGCCCTCGTACGTCCCGTGACCGGCGGTCGAGGACACCACCACGACCGTTCCGTCGCCGCTCGCCACCAGCTTGGGGAGCAGGGCCTGGGTGACGTTGAGGGTGCCGAGGACGTTCGTCTCGTACATCGTGCGCCAGTCGGCCGGGTCGCCGGTGGCGACGGGGTCGGCGCCGAGCGCGCCGCCCGCGTTGTTGACGAGGACGCCGATCGTCTTGAAGGCGCCGGCGAACTCGTCGACCGCCGCGCGGTCCGTGACGTCCAGCGGGTAGGCCGTCGCGGAGCCGCCCGTCCGCGTGATCTCCTCGGCCAGCGCCTCGATGCGGTCCTTGCGGCGGGCGGTCAGGACGACCCGGTAGCCGGCCGCGGCGAGCTGCCGGGCGGTGGCGGCGCCGATTCCGCTGCTCGCACCGGTGACGACGGCGATGCGGGAGGCGGCGGACGGTGCGGCGGTGGCCATAGGTTGCTCCTCGTACACGGGGGTGTTCGTTCATACGACCGGCTGCCGCCCAGGGTATCGGGGTCAGCCGCCGTTCCTCGGGGCCCACATGATCACGGCCATGCCGGCGAGGCAGACCAGGGCACCGGTCACGTCCCAGCGGTCGGGGCGATAGCCGTCGGCGACCGCGCCCCAGAGCAGCGAGCCGGCCACGAAGATGCCGCCGTACGCGGCGAGGACGCGGCCGAAGTGGGCATCGGGCTGGAAGGTGGCGACGAAGCCGTACGCGCCGAGGGCGAGGACACCGCCGGCCGCCCACAGCCAGCCCCGGTGCTCGCGTACGCCCTGCCAGACCAGCCAGGCGCCGCCGATCTCGAAGAGCGCGGCGACGACGAACAGGGCGGCGGACCGGAGGACGAACATGTCGGCAGCTTGGCACGGCCGGGCGCTGTCACCTGTTGGAGGGCGCCTGCCGGGCGCCGGGCGTGGGATACATCCCCTTCGTACCCGGCCCTTCGTACCCGGGCGGTTTCCGATCGAGGAATCGAGGAGTGGTGGCATGCGCTGGATGCGAGGTCTCACGGTGTGGGCTGCGGTGCTGGCGGTGGGGGTGGGGGTCGCGCCCGCGCGGGCGGCCGGGACGGTGGGGGAGGCGACCGAGGCGGACCTGGCGTACCACGGCTCCGCCGTCATGGGCGCCGGCCGGGTCGACGTCGTGCTGACCCCGCGCAACCACGGTCCGGAGGACGTCTCCGACTCGACCGTGCGGTTTCGCTGGTCGGTGCCGTTGGTGGCCGGGGCGCAGCGGCTGCCGGCCGGTTGCGCGCGGACGGGCCGCCAGGAGGTGGTGTGCCGGACGGGGGCGCTGGCCGCGGACGGACCGGGGGAGCGGATCGCGTTGCGGGTGTGGCTGCGGGGGCGGCCGACGGAGGTGACGATGGCCGTCGACACGCTGTGGGGCGGTGGGGCGGTGGACCGCAACCGGTCCAACGACCGGCAGCAGGTGCTGGTCCTGGACACCGGGGACGCCTACTTCTTCTGACGGTCGAGGGAGCGGAGCGTCGTACGATCTGCGGACGGCGCTGACGGCGGTGCCGACGAAGGGGTGCGATGTCCGGGAACGTGCGCTCGCGGCTGCTGGACGAGCTGTCCGTGGTGTCGCGTCGGTACGTGGCCGCGTACGCGCTGTTCAACCAGGCTCTGGCCGACCGTCTCGGGCTGCATCCCACGGATCTTCAGTGTCTGAACCTGCTGATGCTGGAGCGGGAGCCGGTGACGACGGGCCGGGTCGCCGAGCTGACGGGGCTGACCACCGGGTCGGCGACGCGGCTGGTGGACCGGTTGGAGAAGACGGGTTACGTCGTCCGGGAGCGGGACGCGGCCGACCGGAGGCGGGTCCTCGTGGTGACGGTGCCGGAGCGGCTCGCGGAGTTCAGGCGGATGTGGGAGCGGCTGGGCGGCGACTGGATGCCGCTCTTCGAGGACCTGGAGGACGGCGAACTCGCGGTGATCGTGCGGCACATGCGGCGCACGGTGGAGTTCGGCGCGGTCCAGGTCGCACGGTTGCGGGAAGGCCGGGTCTAGGGCGGGATGCAGGAGACGGACATACGGCCGTCCGCGGCGGCGGCCGAGGGAGTGCGGGCGGCGCAGGCCCGCCCGGCGGGTGCGCTGCCGCGGCACTGGCCGCTGTTGCTGCTGGGCGCGGCGGTGGTGCCGGGTGTGCTGCTGGTGCTCGTCGGGCGGTCGTTGGACCAGCCGGCGATGCAGGCGTGGCGGACGGTGTGTCTGGCCGTGACCGTGCAGGCGCTGCCGTTCCTGCTGCTGGGCACGGCTCTGTCGGGGGCGATCGACGCGTTCGTGCCGGCCCGGGTCTTCAGCCGGCTGCTGCCGAAGCGGGCCGCGCTGGCGGTGCCGGTCGCGGGGATGGCGGGTGTGGTGCTGCCGGGGTGCGAGTGCGCGTCGGTGCCGGTGGCGAGCAGTCTGATCGGGCGGGGGGTCACCCCGGCCGCCGCGTTCGCGTTCCTGCTGTCGGCGCCCGCCGTGAACCCGGTGGTGCTGACCGCCACGGCCGTCGCCTTTCCGGGCAGTCCGGAGATGGTGCTGGCCCGGCTGCTCGCCTCGCTGGTCACCGCCGCCGCGATGGGCTGGCTGTGGCTCTGGCTGGGGCGCGAGGAGTGGTTGAAGCCCACCGTCGTCCGGCACACCGGGCATGTTCCGGGGCGCAGCCGGTTCACGGAGTTCCGGCGTGGTTTCCAGCACGACTTCCTGCACGCGGGGGGCTTCCTGGTGGTGGGGGCGATGGCGGCGGCGACCTTCAACGTGGCGGTGCCGCGCACGCTGCTCGACACCTTCGCGGGTTCGCCGTGGCTGTCGGTGCTGTTCCTGGCGGCGCTGGCGATCGTGCTGGCCGTGTGCAGCGAGGCGGACGCGTTCGTGGCGGCCTCGCTGAGCGGGTTCTCGCCGGTCGCGCGGCTGGCGTTCATGGTGGTGGGGCCGATGGTCGACCTGAAGTTGATCGCGCTTCAGGCGGGCACGTTCGGGCGGGCCTTCGCGGTGCGGTTCTCAGCGGCCACGGCGGTGGTGGCCGTGGTGTGCAGCGCGGTGATCGGAGGGGTGCTGCTGTGAGGCGGTTCGTGCAGGTGGGGCTGCTGGTACTGGGTGGGCTGGGGTTGTTGCACACCTCGCTGTTCACGGACGAATACCTGCGGTACGTCAAGGAGGGGATGCGGCCGCTGCTGGTCGCCTCCGGGGTGCTGCTGCTGGTGCTGGGAGTGGCGGAGGCGTGGGCCGCCCCGCCGACGGAGGAGCACGGCGAGCCGGGGCACGGGCAGGAGGGGCACGGGCACGATCACTCCCGTGTTCCGCGGGTCGCCTGGCTGCTGTTCCTGCCCGTGCTGAGCCTGCTCTTCTACGCGCCTCCCGCGCTCGGCTCCTACACGGCCTCGCGGGAGCCGACGAAGGCCGTCGCCGTGCAGGACGACGCTTTCGATCCGCTGCCCGCGACCTCCCCGCTGCCGATCACGCTCACCGACTTCACCCAGCGGGTGCAGCAGGACCGGTCGCGGGCCATCCGGGGCCGCGCGGTCGTGATGACCGGGTTCGTCAGCCCGGCCCCGGGGGAGCAGGACGGCTGGTACCTGACCCGGATCATCGTGAACTGCTGTGCGGCGGACGCGTCGTCCGTGAAGGTGCTGGTCCGGGGGATCGCGGCGCCGAAGGCCGACACCTGGGTGAACGTCACCGGGACCTGGCAGGGGAGCGGCACGCTGGGCACGTCGTCGGCGGCGGTCGCGTTGGACGCGCGGGGCGTGCAGAAGGTGCGCAAGCCGTCGAACGCGTACATGGACGCGCTGCCGCTCACCTCCTGAACGGCACTGAGGGCACTGAGGCGCTGAGCGGTACCGCTCGGTACCGCTCAGACGTCGGTGCCATCCGCGTCGTAGCGTCGGCGGGCCGCCTGGACCTCGTCGAAGTGGATCTCCGCCCAGTCCTTCACGGCCGTCAGCAGCAGCGCGAGGTTGCTGCCGAGGGGGGTCAGCTCGTAGTCGACGCGGACGGGGACGGACGGGGTGACCGTGCGGGTCAGGATGCCGTCGCGTTCCAGGGTGCGCAGGGTCTGGGTCAGCATCTTGGGGCTCACGCCGGCGATCCTGCGGGCCAGGTCGCTGTAGCGCTGGGGGCCGGGGGCGAGGGCCGAGACGACCAGGCTGACCCACTTGTCACTGAGGCGGTCCAGGAGCTGGTTGGTCGGGCAGCTGCGAAGGAAGGCGTCGTACTCGCTGCGGGCCTGCTCGCGCCGCTGGGCGGCGGTCGTGGTGGCCATGGTGACTCTCCTCCTGGTGACGTAGGCACCCTCAGGTAACTACTTCCCCCTGGATAGTAACTCTTCCTAGGGTTGTGACAGCAAGAGGGAAGCGGGAGATGCCCGCAAGTACCCGCCTATCCAGGGGAGTTGTCATGCGTGCAGCAGTGGTGCGGACGTTCGGCGGGCCCGAGGCCGTCGAGCTCGTGGACGCGGAGCTGCCGGAGCCGGCCGCCCGTCAGGTGCGGATCAAGGTGGCGGCGGCCGCGCTGAACCCGGTGGACGCCGGGGTGCGCTCCGGGGTCTTCGGCGGCGCGGGCAAGCAGGTCGGACTCGGCTGGGACGTCGCCGGGACCGTGGACGCGGTGGGGGTGGCCGCCGCCTGGAACGTGGGGGAGGAGGTCGTGGCGCTCGACTACGGGATGGTCAAGCCGCTGGGTGCCCACGCGGAGTACGTCGTCGTCGACGCGGACGCGGTGGCACTCGCGCCGGCTTCCGTGGACGCGGTGCACGCGGCGACGCTGCCGCTGAACGCGCTGACCGCTGCGCAGGCGCTGGAGCTGCTGGCCCTGTCGCCGGGGGATTCGTTGCTGGTCACGGGCGGTGCGGGAGCGGTCGGCGGCTATGCCGTCCAGCTGGCCGCGCGGCGCGGCGTGACGGTCGCCGCGCTGGCTCGGGCGCAGGACGAGGAGTTCGTCCGGTCGCTGGGGGGCACGCGCTTCCCGGGCGGCGAGGGGAGTTTCGACGCGGTGCTGGACGCGGCGGTGCTGGGTGCCGAGGCGCTCGCCCTGGTGCGGGACGGGGGCGCGTACGTGGGGGTGATTCCGCAGGCGCAGCCCGCGCCGGAGCGGGGGGTGCGGACCGACGCCGTCGAGGTGAGCGCGGACGGGGCCCGGCTGGCGGAGCTGGTGCGGTCGGTGGACGCGGGCGAGCTGACCCTCCGGGTGGCGGACACGTTCGCACTGGAGGACGCCGCGAAGGCACACGCACGACTGGCGGAGGGCGGGGTCCGGGGGCGACTGGTGCTGGTGCCTTAGGCGGGAGCCGGGAGCCGGGAGCCGGGGGCTGAGGGCCGGGGGCCGCTGGACCGCCGGGGCCGGGCGGAGTCGGGTGCGGCACGTGGGGGAGCCGATCTGCGGTCGGGTTGCGGGGGCAGGCCCTGCGTGGCCGGGCGGAGTCGGCTGTGGCACGTGGGGGGAGCTGTACGTGCGTCCGGGCGGTGGGGCTCAGCCCGGGCGCAGTGGCCTGGCCGCGTCCGCGTCCGTGCGGTGGAGCCGTGTGTGGCTCGGTTCGGGGCCGCTCATGGGCCGCGATGCCTGGCGTAGGTGGCAGGGGGGATTCCGACCGTCGTGGTGAAGTCGCGGACCAGGTGGGCCTGGTCCGCGTAGCCCAGGTCCGCGGCCAGGGCTGCCCAGTCCACCGTCCTCTCGGCCTCCGCCCGTTCCAGGGCCTCGTGGATGCGGTAGCGCAGGATCACCCATTTGGGGCCCACGCCGACGTACGCGGCGAACAGGCGCTGGACCAGACGTACCGACAGTCCCTCGTCGTTCGCGAGGTCCGCCACCCTGCGGATCGCGCGGTCGGTGCGGATGCGGTCGACGAGCGTCATCGCGAGGTCGGCCTGGGGGTCCGGGCGGGGGACGCGGGCCGCCAGGAGATGTGCGTCGAGGGCCGCCACCCGGGCCTCCTCGTCGGCCGGCTCCAGGACCGGGGCCGGGTCGATGCCGGTGAGGTGGACCCGGCGGCCCGTCCAGTGGGAGACCGGGTGCTCGGGGGCGAAGGGGCGGAAGCCGCCCGGGCGGAACTTGACGCCGCACACCCGCCCCCGGCCCTCCAGTTTCTGGCTGAACAGGCCCTGCTGGACGCCGGCGATCTCGACGAAGGGTTCCTGCCCCTCGAACCGCTGGAAGACGAGGTGGACCGCGGGGTGCGGGACCACGTGGGAGACGTACGGCTCGGTCAGGTCCCAGTCGATCAGCCAGTAGTGCTCGATGTAGGGGCGCAGGGGCGGGGCCGGCTCGGGGCGGCGGAAGCGCACGCGTGCGAGGAAGTCCGCCGCGTCGACGATGCCTCGGGTGTCACGGCGTGGGGTGGCCATGTCCGGATCGTAGGACGGCCCACTGACAGCGCCACCGACAGCGCCACCGGCACCCGTGCCGGTCGGCGGAATAGTGGGGACGAGGGAGGTGTTCGGCAGGTATAGTTTAACGGTCAACAACTTTGGAGGTTGAGCGACCATGCAGTTCGGGATCTTCAGCGTCGGCGATGTCACGCCGGACCCCACCACGGGCCGTACGCCGACCGAGCGCGAGCGGATCAAGGCCATGGTCGCCATCGCGCAGAAGGCCGAGGAGGTCGGCCTCGACGTCTTCGCCACCGGTGAGCACCACAACCCCCCGTTCGTGCCCTCGTCGCCGACGACGATGCTCGGCTACATAGCCGCGCGGACGGAGAAGCTGGTCCTCTCCACCTCCACCACCCTCATCACCACCAACGACCCGGTGAAGATCGCCGAGGACTTCGCGATGCTCCAGCATCTGGCCGACGGGCGCGTCGACCTCATGATGGGGCGCGGGAACACCGGCCCGGTCTACCCCTGGTTCGGCCAGGACATCCGGCAGGGCATCAACCTCGCCATCGAGAACTACGCCCTGCTGCGCCGGCTGTGGCGCGAGGACGTCGTCGACTGGGAGGGCAAGTTCCGCACCGCCCTCCAGGGCTTCACCTCCACGCCCCGCCCGCTGGACGACGTGCCGCCGTTCGTCTGGCACGGCTCCATCCGCTCGCCCGAGATCGCCGAGCAGGCCGCGTTCTACGGCGACGGCTTCTTCCACAACAACATCTTCTGGCCGGCCGACCACACCAAGCAGATGGTCGAGCTGTACCGCGCCCGGTACGCGCACTACGGACACGGCACGCCCGAGCAGGCCATCGTGGGGCTCGGCGGGCAGGTCTTCATGCGGAAGAACTCGCAGGACGCGGTGCGCGAGTTCCGGCCGTACTTCGACAACGCGCCGGTCTACGGTCACGGGCCGTCCCTGGAGGACTTCACCGACCAGACCCCGCTGACCGTCGGCACGCCGGAGCAGGTCATCGAGAAGACGCTCAAGTTCCGCGAGTACGCCGGCGACTACCAGCGCCAGCTGTTCCTGCTGGACCACGCGGGGCTGCCGCTGAAGACCGTGCTCGAGCAGCTCGACCTGCTCGGCGAGGAGGTCGTGCCGGTGCTGCGCAAGGAGTTCGCCGTCGGACGGCCGGCCGACGTGCCGGACGCGCCGACCCACGAGTCGCTGCTCGAGGCGGCCCAGGCCGGCAAGGCCGTCCAGGCCACCCAGGAAGGGGTGAACGTCGCATGAGGCTCGTCGTCGTCTCGGCGGGGCTGAGCGTCCCGTCGTCGACCCGGCTGCTGGCCGACCGGCTGTCGGCCGCGACCGCCGGGCGGACCTCTCCGGAGGCGGACGTGGAGGTGGAGGTCGTGGAGCTGCGCGACCTCGCCGTCGAGATCGCCCACAACTTCACCAACGGCTTCCCCGGACGGAATCTGGCGGCCGCGCTGGCGGCGGTGACGGCGGCGGACGGGCTGATCGTCGTCACCCCCGTGTTCTCCGCGTCCTACAGCGGCCTGTTCAAGTCGTTCTTCGACGTGATCGACCCGGACGCGCTGGCGGGCAAGCCGGTACTGATCGCCGCCACGGGCGGCTCCGCGCGCCACTCGCTGGTACTCGAGCACGCCCTGCGGCCGCTCTTCTCGTACCTGCGCGCCGTGGTCGTCCCGACCGCCGTCTACGCCGCCTCGGAGGACTGGGGCGCGGAGGGCCTGCCCGAGCGGATCGAGCGGGCTGCGGCCGAGCTGGCGACGCTGATGACGGGCCTGTCCGCACCGTCCACGCCGTCCGCACCGGTGCAGGACGAGAGGGACAAGAAGGCCGAGAAAACAGACAGGACCGAGAAGAGCGGGTTCACGGTGGTCCCGTTCGCCGACCAGCTGGCGGCCCTGGCCGCCCGGTGACCGGTCACCGGTGACCTCCTGAGCGCCGGACGGGGAGATCCGGTCCGTCCGGCGATTGAGGACGAGGCCGGTCAGGCCGATGCGGGGGTCCGGGGGGCGACAGCCCCCGGGTACGCCCACCCGGTCGGACGGTGAGAGCCCAGTAAGAAGGGTGATCGTAGGACCGTCCCCACCGCCCAACCGCCGGAGGCCTTGGCAGACTGGCATGGTGCCTCCCACCGTGCTGCTCGCCGAAGACGACCGTGCCATCCGCAACGCCCTGGAACGCGCCCTGGCCCTGGAGGGCTACCGGGTGACCGCGGTCGCCGACGGGGTCGAAGCGCTGGCGCACGCCCACAAGAACCCGCCGGACGTGCTCGTCCTCGACGTGATGATGCCCGGCATCGACGGCCTCCAGGTCTGCCGGGTGCTGCGCGCCGAGGGCGACCGCACGCCGATCCTGATGCTGACCGCGCTGGTGGAGACCGCGGACCGGATCGCCGGTCTGGACGCGGGCGCCGACGACTACGTCGTGAAGCCGTTCGACGTCGAGGAGGTCTTCGCCCGGCTGCGGGCACTGCTGCGCCGCACCAACCCCGATGCCGCCCCCGAGGCCGCCGTGCCGGTACCCGAAGCCCCGAAGCGGGGTACGGAGCGGCATGTGGAGGCGGCCGGGCTGCGGATGGACCCGCAGGCGCGGCGCGCGTGGCGGGGCGGGCGCGAGCTGGAGCTGACCCGGACCGAGTTCGAGCTGCTGGAACTGCTGGCGCGCAACGCCGGGATCGTCCTGGACCACTCCACGATCTACGACCGTATCTGGGGCTACGACTTCGGTCCCGGCTCCAAGAACCTCGCCGTCTACGTCGGCTATCTGCGCCGCAAGCTCGACCAGCCCGGTGCCCCGCAGCTGATCCACACCGTGCGCGGGGTGGGTTACGTGCTGCGGGAAGACTGAGTGACGAGGTCGAGCGGGGAGACGAGGGCGACAGTGAGACGAGGACGCGAGTGAGCCGTCTGCGTCGGTTGCTGTCCCGGCCGAGACCGAAGCTGGTGTCGCTGCGGACCACCTTCGCGGTGTCCTTCGCGGCCGTGACGGCCGCGGTCACCGTGCTCGTCGGCGTCCTGTCGTACTCGGCGGCCGCCCGGCTGGTCCGGGTGGACCAGGAGTCGGTGTTCGACGAGGTCGTGCAGGACCTGCGGGACGAGGTGCGCGACCACCGGATGGCGCCGGAGGACTTCTCCTCGTCCGCGCCGGGACACGACATCGTGCGGCCGGCCCGTACGGACGTACAGGTGCTGGGCGCGGACGGCTCGGTCGTGGACAGCGGCAGCCCCGGACTGCCCGTCCGGCCCGCCGACCGCACGATCGCGGCGGCCGCGGCCGCCGGGCGGATCACCGAGCACAAGGACGTCGACGTCGGCAGCGACGTCTACCGCATCGCGACCGTCTCCCTGGGCGGCGGCCGGGGCGCGGTGCAGGTGGCGCAGGAGTTCAGCGACACCGAGGACCTGCTGCGGGCCCTCCAGCAGCGCACCCTGATCCTGATGATCGCGGTGGTGACCGCCGCGGGGCTGTTCGGCTGGTGGCTGGCCCGGCGCATCACCCACCGCCTGGTGATCCTCACCACCGCCGCCGAGGACGTCGCCCGCACCCGCCGGCTCGGCGTGCAGGTGCCGGTCACCGGCCACGACGAGGTGGGCCGGCTGGGCCGCGCCTTCGACCGCATGCTCGGCCGGCTCGCCCAGTCGGAGGAGGACCAGCGGCGGCTGGTCCAGGACGCGGGGCACGAACTGCGCACGCCACTGACGTCACTGCGTACGAACATCTCGCTGCTGCGCCGCATCGACGAACTGCCGCCGGACACCCGTGACGAACTGGTGGCGGATCTGACCCAGGAGGCCCGGGAACTGACCGACCTGGTCAACGAGCTCGTCGACCTCGCGGCCGGCCAGTCCGACACCGAGCCGCCGCGGCGGCTGGACCTCGCCGACATCGCGGAGGAGATCGCGGGCCTCGCCCGGCGCCGCACCGGACGGCCGGTCCTGATCCGGACGAGCGGTGACACCACCCTCTACGGCCGGCCGGCGATGCTCCAGCGGGCGGTGTCCAACCTCGTGGAGAACGCGACCAAGTTCGACCGCGAGGGCGCGGCGCCCGTCGAGATCGCCGTCACCGGACCGTCCCGGCCGGGGGTCGTCCGCGTCGAGGTCCTCGACCGCGGCCCCGGCATCGCCGAGGCCGATCTGACCCGCGTGTTCGACCGCTTCTACCGTGCCGCCGACGCCCGCTCCCTGCCGGGCTCGGGTCTTGGCCTGTCGATCGTGCGCGAGGTGGCCCTGGCACACGGGGGCGCACCCTTCGCCTTCCGGCGGGCGGGGGGCGGCTCGGTGATCGGGTTCACGGTGGGGGGCGGTCTGCCGGACGGGCCGGGCGAGGACGGAGGCTGAGGCCCACCTCGTGGCCACGGGCACCCCGGCGCACGTCGGCCGGGCCTCGGGGGGCGAGGCCCGGCCGAGAGAGTGCGGCAGGACTACGGAGGCGAGAGGTTGATCTTCTGGGTCGTCGAACCCACGGTGGGCGGGCGCTTGATCGTGAAGTTCTTCTTGTAGGTGTCGTCTTCGCAGCTCACGGTGGCCGTTGCCTTGGTGCCGGCCCCCTTGTCGATCTTCTTGAAGGTGACCGAGTAGGTGCTCGAGTCCTCGACGTCCGCACTGTCGTCGGTGCGCGTCTCCTGACCCGCGACCACCTTTACTTCGACTGGCGAGTTTCCGTTGTCGCAGTCGGCGACCTTTCCGGTGACCAACACGGTTCCGCTGTTCGGGTCAGCTCCTGCCTGACCCGCCGTGGCGAGTGCAGCGCTGCCCGCTAGCGGGAATATCGCTGCGACGGCGAGAACTTTGAAGCGCTTGCGCATAACTTCTCCTAGCTCGTCAGCTCGTCCTGCGAAAGGCTTCCGAGAAACACGGTTCATCGACGCCTGCTCGCTGTCCCGACTGACGCGGTGAAGTGATCCTCTCCCAAGATCGGGCTTCCTTCGTCGCAGGTCAAGGGCAGTAACTACCCACGGCGCGCGGGGTAGGACTACCCACGGCGGATCCCACGGACGGCTCTATTCCAGGCCGGTGAGACCGTGTTCCACGGCGATTCGGGTCAGATCGGGACGGCGTCGGGAGCCCGTTTTCTCGCCGATCCGGTCGAGGTGCGAATGGACGGTGTGTTTGCTGATGCCCAATGCGGCGGCGATTTCGTGGTCCGTTGAACCATTCGCGAGCAGGCGCAGGATTTCCTGCTCCCGGTCCGTGAAATGCGGGGACAGCCCCACCAGACGGCTGGCGGGTGCGGAGACATAGCTACGGCCCGAGCCCACGGTCCGGATCGCCGTCAGTACTTCGTGCGCCTCCGCCTGCCGGCTCAGATAGCCGCTGGCTCCCGCCCGGATCACCTGGACGGCGTCGATCTGCGGAGAGGACGACACGACCAGGACGGCATGTCCTCGCCTGTGCAGCTTCGTCACGGCCGCGGTGAGTCTCGGGGCGGGCTGCTGGAGGTCCATCAGGACGACCTGCGCGCCGCGCAGGCTGCCGTCCGCGCTCTCGATCGACGGTGCGGCCGCGACCAGGTGGAGGTCGGGAGCGGAGCTGATCAGGTTCGAGATGCCGTGCCGGAAGACGGGGCAGTCCCCGATGACCGCGATCCGCACGCGCTCGGCGCAACCGCTCACCGGTACCTCCGCTGCTCGATGGACATGGCACGACAGACACGCCCCGTCCCAGAGTCGGCGGGGCGGGCGCCTCCTGCGCGGTGGACTAGACCCTTCGGGGGAACCACGCGCCGTGGTCGGCAGGGTGAGCCGAGGGGAGGCGAGGGGAGGTGGGGTGAGGTAGGTCATATGCGGCGGATTGAGTTCCGGACGGGGGTGAATTCCGTACCCCCGTACGACGGGCGGTGTCCGAATGCGAGGATGAGGCGCCATGACTGCTGGGTGGTGTACTCGCACGCTACGGGCCGCGCTGTTCGCGGCTGTCTGCGTGCTGCTCGCCGCCCTGGGCCACGTGATGATGTCCGGGGCCGAGGTGCCCGTGTGGGCGCTGGCCGCGGGCGTGGCCGTCACCGGGATCGCGGGCTGGTGCCTGGCGGGCCGGGAGCGCGGGCTGCCGCTGATCGTGACGGTCGTGGTCGCCGCCCAGACGGCCCTGCACTCGGCGTTCTCGCTGGCAGGGCCGGAGTCCGGTGCCGCGGCGTCCGCGGGCATGGGCGCCATGGACATGGGCTCGACGCACATGGACTCCCTGCACATGGACTCCATGGACATGGGCCACATGGACATGGGCTACATGGATCACGTGAGTCATATCGGCCACATGAGCCATGTGAGTCACATGGGCCACATGAGTCACCTGGGGGAGGGCGTCGGGGAGGTCGGTTCCTCCTCGTTCGGCATGCTCGCCGCCCACCTGCTCGCCGCGCTGCTGTGCGGGCTGTGGCTGGCGCACGGCGAGAAGGCCGCGTTCCGGATTCTGCGGGCCGTGGCCGGACGGCTGGCCGCGCCACTGCGGCTGCTGCTCGCCGTGCCCGTCACGCCGGACCGGCCACGGGTCCGGTTCCGCCGCCGCCGCTCGGCACGAGCGCCCCGGCTGCTCCTTCTCACCCACGCGATCACCACTCGGGGTCCGCCCCTGGGGACCGCTGCCGCCGTCTGACATCTGACGTCTGACATCTGACGTTTGGCGTCCGACGTCTGACTTTCGACGTCCGACGACAGGCCGGCAGCAGGCGACCCGGGGCTGCCCCTGCGCGCCCCGGGCCACGGCCGTACGCCCGTGCAGACGGGCGCGGGGCCGTCTCACCCTCATGCCCTCGTGGATGATCCGAGAAGGACACCAGGTGATCACGTCTGCCGTGAAGGCAACCCAGGCAACCCGAACAACCCCGGCACCTCAGGCAACCCGTGCCTCCCATGGCTCCTGTGCCCCCCATGCGTCGCAGGCCGCACTCGACGAGTCGATCACCGCGTGGGCGCTCGCCGCCCGGGCCGGTGACGCGGACGCGGTCGAGCGCTTCGTACGCGCTCTGCACCGCGACGTCCTGCGCTACGTCTCCCACCTGTGCGCCGATCCCCAGGCGGTCGACGACCTCGCCCAGGACACCTTCCTGCGCGCCCTCGGCAGCCTGCACCGGTTCGAGGGCCGTTCCTCGGCCCGTTCCTGGCTGCTGTCCATCGCCCGCCGGGCGGTGATCGACAGCTATCGGTACGCCGCCACCCGGCCCCGGCTGTCCGACGTACCGGACTGGCAGCTGGCCGCCGAGCGCTCTCAGCCGCGCGACCTGCCGGGCTTCGACGACGGCGTCGTCCTGCTGGACCTGCTGGCCTCGCTCCCGGCCGAGCGGCGGGAGGCGTTCGTCCTCACGCAGCTCGCCGGGCTGCCCTACGCGGAGGCGGCGGAGGCGAGCGGCTGTCCGGTGGGCACCGTGCGTTCGCGCGTGGCACGGGCTCGGGCGACCCTGGCGGACCTGCTGGAGGAGGAGCCGGCGGCCGAACCCGCCACGCTCGCGGCCTGACCCGCACGGCCCGCAAGGGCCGCACGGCTATGCGTGCCGTGCGGCCCGTACAAGCTCCGCCATGACCCGGGCGGGTCACCGTGCTCCGCTGGAGACGGGGACCCGCACCCTGGGCCAATGTTGTGCACTTTATTGACGGCGGTCATTTGAAGGCCTAACTTCACGGTGTGTCCTTCCCCCGGTCTAGGGAGACCGCGATGCCCCCGTCCCCCGTCGCATCACCGTCACCGTCACCGTCCCCGTCCCCGTCCAAGTCCACGACCGCCGAACGAACCCGGCAGCTGCGCGTGGTCGCCGCCTCCGGACTGCTCGGCACCGCCGTGGAGTTCTACGACTTCCTCGTCTACGGAACCGTCGCCGCCCTCGTCTTCGGCGAGCTGTTCTTCCCCGGCGCCGACCCCGCCGTCGGGACCATCGCCGCGTTCGGCACCTTCGCCGCCGGCTATGTCGCCCGCCCGCTCGGCGGCATCCTCTTCGGGCACTTCGGCGACCGGCTCGGCCGCAAGTCGATGCTGCTGCTCACCATGGGCCTGATGGGTGGCGCGAGTTTCCTCGTCGGACTGCTGCCCACGTACGACACGATCGGCGTGTGGGCGCCGGTGCTGCTGATCACCCTGCGGGTCGTGCAGGGCCTCGCCATCGGCGGTGAGTGGGGCGGCGCCACGCTCATGGTCGTCGAGCACGCGGGCGAGCGGCGGCGCGGACTGTGGTCCAGCTTCACGCAGATGGGGGCCCCGCTCGGCTCCCTGCTCTCCACCGCCGTCGTCGCACTCGTCGTCACCCTCCCCAAGGACGAGTTCGCGGCCTGGGGCTGGCGGGTGCCGTTCCTGCTGAGCGTGGTGCTGCTCGGCGTCGGGCTCTTCGTCCGCCTCAAGGTCGTCGAGAGCCCGCTGTTCGCCGAGGTGAAGAAGGACCGCGCCGAGTCGCGGCTGCCCATCCTCGACGTGCTGCGGCGACCGCGCCCGGTCCTGCTGGCCTGCTGTGTCGGCATCGGCGCCTTCACCGCCCAGTCGCTGCTCACCAGCTATCTGATCGCGTACGCCACCGGCATCGGCTACGCCCGCCCGCAGGTGCTCACCGCGCTCACGGTGTCCGCCGCCGTCGCCCTCGTCGTGCTGCCCTGCGCCTCCGCGCTCTCCGACCGGGTCGGCCGCCGTCCGGTCGTCCTCGCCGGGGCGCTCGCCTCGGCGGCACTGGCCTTCCCCGTCCTCGCGCTGGTCGACTCCGGGTCGCCCGGACTGCTGATCCTCGCCGTCGTCCTCGGTCACGGCATCGCCCAGTCCACGATGTACGGCCCGCTGGGCGCTTTGCTCACCGAGATGTTCGGCACCCGGGTCCGCTACACCGGCGCCTCCCTCGGCTACCAGGGCGCCACCCTCATCGGCGCCGGCTTCTCCCCGATGATCGCCGGCAGCCTGGTGGCGGGAAGCGGCAACAGCACCCCCGTCTCCCTGCTGCTCTGCGGCGGCGCCGCGATCACGGCCGTGACCGTCCTCTTCGTGCGCGAGACCAGTCGGACGTCCCTCTCCGACACCGCGGACCCCGCCGAAGGCTCCGACGCCCCCCACACGCAGGAGATCTCCGCATGACGCCTCCCACCCGCACCCCCACCTCCACCCCCGTCCCCGCCCGGTCCCGGCCGCGCACCGCCTGGGCGGCTGCCGTCCTGCTCGCCGTCACCGCCCTTCCGGCCTCGACGGCGGCAGCCGCGGCGGACACGAGCCATGTCGAGGGCCGACTCCCCTCCGGCGCCGCGTACATGATGGACGTGCCCGCCGCCTGGAACGGAACCGTGCTGCTCTTCAGCCACGGCTACACGTCCGGCCCCGCCAACCCCGCGCAGGACGCCCCGGACGACGCCACGAAGACCCTCCTCCTCGAGAAGGGCTACGCGCTCGTCGGCTCCTCGTACGCCACGACGGGCTGGGCGGTGACGGACGCGGTGCCCGACCAGCTCGCCGCGCTCGCCGCCTTCACCGACCGCTTCGGCGCGGCCGGCCGGACGATCGCCTGGGGACGGTCGTACGGCGGGCTCGTCACCACGGCCATCGCCGAACGCCACCCGGACCGCATCGACGGCTCCGTCGCGCTGTGCGGACTGGTCCAGGGCGGTGTCGCCAACTGGAACAACACCCTCGACCCGGCCTTCGCCGTCAAGACCCTCCTCGCGCCCGGCTCCGACGTCCCGCTGGTGGACCTCGCGGACCAGACGGCCGCCACCGAGGCGGCGAACACCCTGACGGCCGCGGTCGACTCGGCGCAGACGACGGCCGCCGGCCGGGCCCGGATCGCCCTCGCCGCCGCCCTGCACAACATCCCGGTCTGGAACCAGCCGACGCAGCCCCGGCCCGCCGCGACGGACTGGGACGCGCAGCAGGCCAACCAGTACGACGCCGTCAAGGGGCTGCTGAAGATCGCCGCCTTCAACCGGCGGCAGGAGGCCGAGGTCAGGGCCGGCGGCAACATGTCCTGGAACACCGGCGTCGACTACGCCAAGCTGCTCGGCCGGTCCTCCGTCCGCAAGGAGGTCACCGAGCTGTACAGGAAGGCCGGGCTGTCCCTGACGGCCGACCTGGCCGCCCTGAACCGGGCCCCGCGCATCGCCGCCGACCCGGCCGCGGCGGCATGGATGAGCGGCACCAGCTCCTTCACCGGCAAGCTCACCAAGCCGCAGCTCTCCGTCCACACCATCGGTGACGCCCTCGTCCCGGTCCAGACCGAGAGCGCCCTGCGCCGGGCCGTGACCGCCGCCGGGTCCTCGGCCCTGCTGCGGCAGGCGTACGTCGACAACGCGGGCCACTGCACCTTCAGCCCCGCCGAGCAGCTCGCCGCCCTGCACGCCCTGGAGGACCGCCTCTCCACCGGGCACTGGCGAGGCACCGACCCGGCCGCCCTCAACTCCCGTGCCACGGCGGCCGATCCGACGACCCCCACCCGCTACGTCGCGTACCGCCCCACGCCCTACCTGCGCCCGTACGACCTCGCCCCCCCGGCCGACCGCCGATAGCCCCCGCGACCGCCCGCCGCACCCTCCGGCGGGCGGTCGTACCCTTTCCTCCGTGGAGGACGACGACATCCCGGACACCATGCAGCACGACATGCCACACGACATGCCACACGATGTGCCGGACACCTCGGACGGCGGCGCCCCACAGCTGCGCCCGCAGTCGCTCATGCTCGCCTTCTTCGGCAACCACGTCCTGGAAGAGGGCGACCTGTGCGTCTACTCGGGCAGCATCATCGACGTACTCGGCCGCGTCGGCGTCGGTGAACAGGCCGTACGGTCCACGCTGACCCGCATGGTCAGCCGGGGCCTGCTGCGGCGGCAGCGGGAGGGCCGCAAGATGTACTTCGGCCTCACCGAGCAGGCGACCCGCGTACTGCGGGACGGCCGCACCCGTATCTGGCGCGAGGGCGCGGTCAACGACGACTGGGACGGCGACTGGACGCTGCTCGGCTTCTCGCTCCCCGAGTCCCGCCAGCGCGAGCGCCACGACCTGCGCTCACGGCTCGCCTGGTCCGGGTTCGGCGCGCTGTACAGCGGGCTGTGGATCGCGCCGGGGAAGGTCGACGTCGCCTCCGTCGTCGCCGAACTCGGCCTCACCGCCCACGTCAAGATCTTCCACGCCTCCGCCGACGAGGCCACCGACATCGGCCTCATGATCCGCGACACCTGGGACCTGGAGAGCGTCGCCGCCCGCTATGTCTCCTTCGACAAGCGCTGGACGGCCCACCTGAACGCGGGACCGGGCGAGGACCCGATCGGCACCCGCCTGCGCCTGGTCAGCGAATGGCTCTGGACGATCCGCACCGACCCCCGGCTCCCGTCCCGCCACCTTCCCCCGGACTGGCCGGCCCGCCCCGCCCAGGACACCTTCCGCCAGGTGGCCCAACAGACCGAAACCCCGGCCCACCACGAGGCCCGCCACCTTTTGCAGACAACCGCCCTACGCTGACCGGCCGTTGAGCCGTTCCATCGCCCCGCCCGTGGGTCAGTCGTTCTTGCGGGCCACTCCGCCGTAGATGCCGATCGGTGGGGCGTCGTGCTTCGGGGGCTCTTCGGGGCGCCAGTTCGGGACCGGGACCAGGCCCGGGTCGAGGAGGGTGAAGTCGCCGAAGAGGTCCAGGACGCGGGCGTGGGGACGCAGGTTCAGGGAGGCGCTGGCCTTGTTGTAGACGGAGGCCGCGTTCTCGCGCCGGTCCTCGTGGACGTCGCCCGTGGCGTGCGACAGGACGAGGTAGGAACCGGTGGGCAGCGCGTCGCGGAGCGTTGCGACGACGGCGTCCGGGTCGTCCGCGTCGGCGAGGAAGTGCACGACGGCCACCAGCAGCAGCGCCACGGGCTCGTCGAAGTCGATGATCTTGCGGACGTCGGGGTGGTCGAGGACGGCGCGCGGATCCCGCAGGTCGGCCAGGACGACCGAGGTGTGGGCGTCGGCGCCGGGGTCGGTGTCGGCCATGAGGGCCATCGAGTGGGTGCTGACGATCGGATCGTTGTCGACGTACGCGACCCGGGTCCCGGGGGCTATGGAGTGCGCGATCTGGTGCACGTTGGGCTCGGTGGGCAGGCCGGTACCGATGTCGAGGATCTGCCGGACACCGCCCTCCGCGACGACGTGCCGGACGGCGCGGTGCATGAAGTGCCGGTTGGCGCGGACCCCGTCCCGCACCTCAGGTGCCACCTTGATGAACTGCTCGGCGGCGTCCCGGTCGACCTCGTAGTTGTCCTTCCCGCCGAGGAAGTAGTCGTACATCCGGGCGGGGTGGGGCTTGCTCGTGTCTATCTTCAAGAAGGGGCTGCCGGTGCCGCCGCTACCGGCGTCGCTGCTGCCGCTGAGGGGAGAGGTCATGCTGCCTGGCTCCGTCCTGGACTCGCGTCCCACCACCGGATGAACCGCCGTGAGTGACTGTCAGATCATCATTCACCATGCGGGGTCGCTCGAAGACCAGCCCCGTCCCCGTGGCGGTCGACACGTTCCGTGAACCCGAACGACCGGACCCACAACGGGAGTTCCCGTCGCGAGGGCGAGCCGCCGACGCCGGTCGGCGCTGCCGCTCGGGCGGCCGCGGCTCGGTGCTGGTGAGGGGGGCGGCCTGCCTGTCGTCGACGTACGGCGGTCGGCGTCCCGCACGCGGGTGGGCGGCCCGCCGAGGCGCTGACACCGTCGCGCCAAAGCGCGTGCCCGCATGGAGCACCGACCGTGAGGCGCCGCCGTCCGACGGGTACGGCTGTATGCGGACCTGATCGACCACAACGAGGTCACGCCGGCGGTCAACCAGATCGAGACCCACCCCTTCCACCAGCGCACCGCCGCCCAGGCGATCATGCGCGAGCGCGGGGTCCAGATCGAGTCGTGGGGCCCCTTCGCCGAGGGCCGCAACCACCTCTTCACCCACCCGGTGCTCAGCGAGATCGCCACCGCGCACGACAAGTCCGTGGCGCTCATCCAGCGCGAGGTCGTCGTGATCCCGAAGTCGGTCCGCGCCGAGCGCATGGCGGAGAACATCGACGTCTTCGACTTCCGGCTCACCGACGACCAGATGGCCGCCGTCGCCGCCCTGGACACCGGGGAGTCCCTGTTCTTCGACCACCGCGATCCGGCCATGGTCAGCCGCCTCGGCAAGGTCACCCTCGACGCCTGAGAGCATCGAGCGTGCGCCGCACCCACTGAAAAGGGCGAGGTCCGAGCCGTCGAACGTGCGTTCTGTGAAGGCGGTGTTGGGATCCGGCATCGTGGCGGCTGTGCCCGCCGTCGTCCGCCGGGCCGCCGGGTGAGGAGGACGACGAACGGGCGGCAGGGCGAGCCGGGTGTCCTCGACCGGGTCAGGCCGTCGGCAGTTCCTCCGCGGGGAGCCGGCCCGCGCGTACGGCGTCGACCAGGGCCTGGTGGTCGCGTTCGTTCTGGTCGGCGTATGCCTCGGCGAAGGTGGCGAGTGCTCGGTCGAAGGAGTCGCCGCTGCCCAGGTAGGCGGCGATCGCGATGCGGTCGCCGGACCGCGCGTGGGCGCGGGCCAGGGTGGCGCCGCACAGCTCGCCGAACGCCTGCATGTCCTTCGGCCGCATCCTCTCCGGCATGGCGATGCCCTTCCAGTCCCGCAGCTGGCGGACGTAGAAGTCGCGCTGCTTGCCGTCGATGCCGTCCACCCGTTCCCAGCCGAGGAAGATGTCGCTCGCGGCCTGCATCAGGCGTTGGCCCGAGACGACCCGTTCGCCCTGGTTGCGGTATCGGCTCGTGCCGACGTGTGCGGCGAGTACGGAGGTGTCGGCCTCCTTGGCCTGGAGGAAGAGCGGGTCCTGGTCGCTCCGGCCGAGCAGGAGGAAGATCCAGCATCGGGTGCCGACGCTGCCGACGCCGACCACCTTGCGGGCGACGTCGGCCAGTCGGTAGTCCTCCAGGAGTGTGCGCCGGTCGGAGGCGAGAGTGCGGCCGTACCGCTCGATGAGGCCGCGGAACTGGCGCTCCAGGGCGCTGCGTTCGACGTCCGGCAGCAGGTCGCCGGCCGGGATGAGCAGCGGGGGATCCGCCGCGATCCTCGGCTCGCCGTCGACCGTCTCGGTGAGCTTGTCGAAGGCCTGCAGACTGTCGCGGGTGCGGGCCTTCGCCATGGCGCGGGCCAGGTTCTTCTGGCCGCGCTTCGTTCCGTGGAGCCGGCCTGTGGCCAGGGTCTCGAGGAGGTCCGCGTCGATCTTCGCGTACCAGACGTCCAGGTTGCCCGTGCCGGCGAAGCGGATCATCGCCTCGCGGTAGGAGCGGACCGTCGAGCTCACGATGCGGGCGCGCTCGTCGTCGTCGAAGCCGTTCGCCCGGCCCGCGATGACGAGACTGGCCGAGAGCCGTTTTACGTCCCACTCCCAGGGGCCCGGCAGGGTCTCGTCGAAGTCGTTGATGTCGAACATCAACTGCCTCTCCGGCGAGGCGAGCAGACGGAAGTTCAGCAGGTGCGCGTCCCCGCACAGCTGGGCCGTGAGTCCCGAGACCGGGCTGCCGGCCAGGTCGGACGCCATGATCGCGGCGGCGCCCCGGTAGAAGCGGAACGGGGACTCCATCATCCGGCCGTAGCGGATCGGGACGAGTTCGGGCACCCGTGCCGCGGACTGCGCCTCCAGGATCGCCAGCGGGTCCGGCCGGTCGGGAGACGGCCGGTACACGGCGTGGCCCGACCGCGGTGAGAGGCGCCGGGCCTCCTTGCCGAGAGCCGCGCGGTCCTCGGGCGTGGTGTGGGGTGCGGCGCGCATGGCCGTGGTCGCGTTCTGGGACATCGAAGACCTTCCTGCCTGGTCCTGCGGCCGCGTGGGAACGTCCGGCACGGGGCACGTCGGGCAGAAGGGCGACTCTGTGGCCTTCTGCCCGATGCCGGCCGTACGGATCGTCGAGGATGCCGGGTGGGGGTCTGCTCTCAGCCCTGCGCCTCGATCTCGGCATCGGCGACGGCGATGGCGATGCCGATTGCCGCGGCGATGTTGCCCGCTGCCGTCATGACGCGAGCGGTGCCCACGATGGGCGCGATGGCGACCAGGACGTCCTGGAGCTGGTCTGCGGTCACGCCGGTCCTGAGGGCGGGGTCGATATGGGCCGCGTAGGAGATCGGCGGGGCGTCCGAGGCGGCGAGTGCCGCGATGCGCGTGAGCAGGAGCATGTCCGGGGCCAGCCCGCATCGCTCGATCGAGTCGACCGTCATGGCGGCGAGGGTGTCCAGGACTGGGGTTTCCGATGCAGTGGACATGTGGCATGCCCTCCTGGTCTGTTTCGGGGCCCGAGAGGGGGAGGCGGGCGAAAGGAACGGATTCCGCGCCCCCGGGATCTCCCTCAACCCTAGAGCTCATCAGGGCCTGGCGCCTGAGGGCGGGCAGACCGGCGCAGAGCGGTGCATACCGGTGATCATCCGGCCGGGCGCAGGGCCGTGGCCACCCGGTTGGCGGTGGCGGATCGCGCCGACGGATCCCGCCCGCTCAGCGCAGGCGTCGTGAGCCGCTGTGCTGTTTGCCGAAACCTTCCGGCGTGTCCTGGGCTTCGCGCAGGTCGGGGGTGGTGGCCTTTACGGCGTCGTACCAGTTCCCGTAGCGGTCGGCGAAGTACGGGGCCGACATGCCGTGCAGCAGGATGCTGAGGCCGATGGTGGCCGCGATGACTCGGCCCAGCAGTTCGATCCCGGGCACGTGGTCCTCCACCAGGAGGAGTCCGAAGACCACGGAGGCCAGGCCGCGGGGTCCGAACCAGCCGACGTAGGCCAGGGTGGGCAGCCGCATGCCGGTGCCGGCCAGCGCGAGCGCCACCGGGAGCATTCTGACCACCGTCAGGCTGAGCACCGCGTACGTGATGATCCGCCAGTCGAGGTGCTCCAGTGTCGGGCCGAGCAGAACCGCGCCGAAGACCAGGAAGCTCAGGGACCCCAGCAGCCCGCCCGCGTACTCGGCCAGGTCCGCGGGTCGCTCCTTGGCCGGCTCCCCGTCCGTCGGCTCCCCGTGCGTCGGCTTCCCGTCCGCCGCCTCGCCCTTGCGCAGTGCGACGCCGAAGGCGAAGCCTCCCATCCAGGTGGCGATGAAGCCGCTCCCGTCCAAGGCCGTCGCCACGCTGTACGCGCAGAACGCCACGGCCAGGACGACGACCTGCTGCCATTCACCTGTCACCCAGCCCCTGGCCCGCGCGAGGGTCAACAGCCACCCTCCGACCCAGCCGAAGGCCAGCCCCACCGCGGTGCTGACCACCAGGGCCCGCCAGAACACTCCGTCCACGCCCTCCTCGGAGGCGATCGTGCCGGGGATCGCGGCGAGGAACATGAGGAAGAACGGCAGCGCCAGACCGTCGTTCAGTCCGCTCTCGACGTTGAGCCCGTGGCGCACGAGGGCCGGGACACGCGGGCTGGAACTGGCGGTCTTGCCGAGCGCCGCGTCCGTGGGGGCGAGAACCGCGCCGAGCAACGCGAACTCCCAGAGGGTCAGGCCCGGAAGCAAGGGCCACGCCAGCAGCCACCCCAAGCCGATGCTCAACGGCAGGCCGACGGCCAGCAGGCGCAGGGGCAGGAAGCCGCCCGTGCGCAGGTCGCGTCGGCGCACGGTCATCGAGTCGGTGAAGAGCAGGAGGGCCAGCGCGGCCTCGATCAACGTCAGGACCGGGCCGGTGTCATGACCCAGGTCGAGAACGTCCAGCCCGATCGGCCCGATGAGCACGCCGAAGCCGGTGAACACCATCGGAGCCGACACCGGCGTCGAGACGAGCCGACGCGAGAACAGCGCATAGCCGGCGGTGACGGCCGCGACCGCGGCTCCTGTCCACGCGCTGCCACCACTCATGGTGTCCCACTCTTCCTGTCGCAACGGGCAAAGCCTGTACAGCGCATCGGAGCCGGATCAGCCACCTGAGGCGGCCGCTTCGTCCGCGGCGGCGAGGCCAGGGGTGGAGGCCCTGCTCGCGTTTCGCCGGGTTCTCTCGCCCTCGTCGAGCCGCTGAGGGCACATGCAGACGGCAGCGACAGCTACCGCTCACCCGAATGCTCGGCCGGCTCTCCGGTGCGACCGTCGGCGGCCAACAACGCGACCACGGCGAGTACGACGAGGAGGATGAGCGCCAGCAGCAGGACGGTCAGCACCGTCGGGTGGTTCCAGAGCGCGAACACCAGCGCAAGGACGAGCAGTACACCGACGGTGAGCCACCGTCGGTGGGTGTCCACCCAGGCGCCGACCTTTCCGGTGTGCATCCCGTGAGCGCCGCCCCAGCGCGCGGCGGAGTCGGCTGTGCGCTCGGCCGTTCCCCGTACGGCACGCGGCAGACGACCGGCGCCGGACAGATAGGCGCCGATCGCCACCACGACCCCGAGGACGAGAGCGGTGCGAATGCTGACTCGCAGAAAGCGGAGGAGTGTGTCGAAGACCGCCGCGGCGGCATCCGGTGACTGCACCTGCGCAGGCAGATGGTCCAGGTAGTAGCGGCGGACGATCGCCAGACCGACGGCGAGGATCAGGCAGGCCACGGCCGCGCCGAGGGCCGTGGTCACCAGGGCTCGGCGACGGCGCCGGGCGAGCATCACCCCGATCGCCCCGAGCACCACCGTCAGCACGGGAAGCCAGTTGCCGACGACGTCGAGCAGATGGGCCCCGTCCCTGATCTTCTCCAGTTGGTCGGACTGGAAGAGCACCATCTGTTTGTCGACGTCCGGGATCTTCTCGGCCGGGGAGAGCCCTGCGTCCACGAGATCCTGTTTGACCTGCTCGACAGCGGCTCCGACGTCGAGGGTGACCGTGCCGTCGCTGACCTCGACGGAGCCTCGGCCCTCACCGGTGAGCGCGTGGACCACTGCCGAATGGGCGGCCCGGTTGGCCCCGTTCCAGATGTTCTCGAACCTGTCGCTCTCGACGAAGCGGGTCGCCACCTTGGTGACGGTCTGGTCGACGGCCGCGTCCAGCTGCGGGCCCAGAGATTTGATCGCGGAACCCGCACGCGGCGGGAGCCCCTGGGACTCCAGCCACGCCGCGATGTCGGACGTGACCTGGGCGCCGTCCACCTTGGCGTCGGCGGCCTCGGAAATACGGTGGACGGCTGCGGCCTCGATCGCCGGGTCCGACGCGAGCGGGGAGACCGTCGACACGTACCGGTCCGTGTCCAGCACGATGTCGTGCACCCAGACGGTGATGAGGGACACCGGTACGAGGATGCAGGTGAGCGTGATCAGCACGGCCGAGACGGTGCTCATCGCGATCCGTCCGGCACGCGAGCCCTTGCGCCTGGGCTGCGACGGGGCGGGAGGTGCGACGTCGGATGGCTCGGGCGGCGTACTCATGACACTCCCGGGGACGGCTATGGGCGAGATCCCACTGATCACCATTAGGAGAGCAAAGTGTCGATATGTGCACGTTGGGTTGACCTCCCTGGGTAAGCGCACCCGCGGGCGGGAAACGGAAGCCGGACCGACGTGGACCTCGCGCAGATCACGCACCTCGCGCTGATTGCACGACGGCCGGGCCCGTGTGACTGATCTTGGGTGAGTGACCGGCGGGTGCGGTGCTGCCTGGCCACCCCCCAGAAGTGGAGTGGGGGGCGTGCCTGTCACGCCACCCGCCGCGGATGCGGATGTTCCACGGAGCGCGCAGCATGATGCCATGGGCGAATTCGCTGAGATTCCCCCGTCGGTGACCACACCTGACGTGGTGGAGACGAGGATCGGCGCGCTGCGATTCACAGACGGGATTCCGGACGCGGACACGTGCGAGAAGGTGTTCGACAATCTGGATGAACCAGGACGGCATCACCATCCTCCATCTCGCCCCCGAGCGTCCCGACGACGCGGCCGAAGGCACCTGGATCCAGACGACCCCGGGGAAAGGCTGGTTCGGCATCCTGCGCCTCTACAGCCCCGAACAGCCCTTCTTCGACAGGACATGGCGGCCGAGCGAGGTCGAACCCGCCGACTGACACGAACCCTCGGCTGACGACGGTGGACCGGCATCACGCCTCACCGCGCGCCGCATCCGTGATCGGAGCGAACCATGGACGACTACCCCCTCCTGAACCTGTTCTGGACGATGCTGTGGCTGTTCCTGTGGGTCATGTGGTTCTTCCTGCTGTTCAAGGTCATCACGGACCTGTTCCGCGACCACAGCCTCAGCGGCTGGGCCAAGGCGGGATGGCTCGTCTTCGTGCTTGTGCTCCCCTATCTCGGCGTCTTCGTCTATCTCGTCGCCCGCGGTAAGAGCATGGGCGAAAGGGACGTGAAGCAGGTCCAGGAGCAGGAGGAGGCCGTCCGGCAGTACATCCGGACGACGGCGGGGACCGGGAGCGGTTCCGTGGACGAGCTGAGCAAGCTGTCCACCCTCAAGGACAAGGGCGACATCACTCCGGAGGAGTTCGAGCGCGCCAAGAGGAAGCTCCTGGCGGTCTAGCCGCCTTCTCGGCCGCGGCCAAGGCGTGCTGACGGCCGTCCATCCGGATGGGGGAGTGCTGCTACAGCCCCGAGCAGCCCATCGACAAGACCTGGCGGCCCAGTGAGGTGGAGTTCGCCGACCGACACGGATACCCAGCCGCACTCGACGAATGGCAGGAGCACACGATGGCCACCCCGGACGCAGTCTTCATCTTCATCGGCACCTACCCGAGCGAAGCCACGGCCCGAGCCGATTACGAGGTCGTCAAGGATCTCCATGCGGTCGGCGCGGTCGGCACCTATGACGCGTCCGTCGTCACCAAGGACGACACCGGCAAGGTCCACGTCAACAAGGACGAGACAGCCACCCGGCACGGGGCCTGGGGCGGCGCCGCTGCCGGTGCGGTCGTCGGCCTGCTGTTCCCTCCGGCGATCATCGGCACAGCCGCCGTCGGCGCCGCCGTCGGTGGCGTGAGCGGTCACCTGTGGCGCGGCATGTCCCGGGCAGACGTCAAGGAGTTCGGCGACCTCATCGACGAGGGACAGGCCGCCCTGGTCATCGTCGGCGAAAGCACGCTCTCGCAGGCGCTGGACAAGGCCCAGCTCAAAGCGGAGAAGCGGATCGCCAAGGAACTCGACGTGAGCGCGAAGGACGTCGACAAGGCCGTCCAACAGGCCGCCAAGGAGGTCGACTGATCTCGGCGCCGGTTGTTGTGAGATCAGTACCGCAATGCGTCGCGGACCTCGCTGGTCACGTCGGTCAGGTCCCGGTTGCTCCGAGCGGTGGCCCTGGCGGGGTTGCCTGCGGCGACCTCGGGGACGTCGAGGACGATCACGTCGGCCAAGTTGCCCGACCGATTCTTGAAGTTGACCACGATGATGTAGCTCCTCGACTTCGAGTCGTGGTTGGCGATGGTCACCGGGACCTCCGTCTTGCCGTCGGAACTCGTCGCGACGCTGCCCAGCGTGACGTCCGCCTTGGCGTCCAGGCCGCCCTTCACCTTGCCCAGCGCAGACGAGGCGGCCGCCTCAGCGGAAGCGGCCGCAGAGGCAAGCTCGGACGCACCCGACTTCACGACGGAAGCCGCCGAGGAAGCGGGGGAGCTCGAAGAGTCGTCCGACGAGCAGCCGGTCAGACCAGCCCAGCCGAGCATGACGGCCACCCCGACAACAGCACATCGGTTGGTCTGGCGTTCCATGGCTTCTCCCACCTCGACGACACTCTCCCGTCCAGCGTCGGCCAACCCGGCCGGCCGGACCAGCAGGACGCGGCACGCGGGTGACGAACCCGCGCTCCTCGTGATCGATAGGGCGACGAGCTTCTGATTGGCTAAAATGGGACATCAAGCCCATCGAGCAGGTGTGGCTGTGCCCTCAGCCAGGTCTTGATCTCGGTCCCTCGGCTGCGAAGGACGCTCCCCATGACGTCGGAGACCACCTCGGTCGCGCAATCCGGGCAGGAATCGGTAGTCATCGCCGACTTCGACAACCGCCATCACGCCGAACACATGCTGGTGTCGCTCGGGCGAGGCTTCCGCAGGAAGGCCCGCACGGACGGCACCACTGCTGTGGTGATCACAGGAAACGCCGACGGCTCGCTGAGGGTGACCCAGTCCCGCGTGCTGACGGCCAACGGTTTCGTGAACGCCCTGTTCCGCATCTCCCTCGCATGGACGGCCGGGTTCATGGGCCTGTTCGCCACGCTGAAAGGCGCAAGGGTCGGGGCTCACGCCGCTGAGGTGCGCAAAGGTCACGTCGGATCCAAAGCGCAGCAAGCCCAAAGGATCCTCGCGGAAGTCGGCCCCGATGCCGCCGTCACGCTGGTTCGCTGCAAGGACACGGACACGCGGCAGATGGTCGCCGCTGCGGCGGCGACACGTGCGGAAGAGAGCTGGGAGGGCACGCTCACGGAGTTTCTCGCCGCCCTCGACCCCGGCAGCGCTCACGATTGGGTGCGCGCCGCCGTCGGTGAACCCTCCCTGACACACCGCGAACAGTGACTGACAGCGCCGGTCCAGGGCCGGACACCCGGCGTGGGGCCAGACTCCCGCGCCGCATGATCGTGCGGGTGGTCCTGCGGATCGTGGGAGCCGCCACCGCGCTGGTGACCTTGTACTTTCTGCTGCCCCTGGACCACTCCTCGGCCTGGTTCGCCGTCACGACACTGGTGATCGGGTTGCTGGTGTTCATCGGGCTGGTCGCGTTTCAGGTGCGCTCCATCTTCCGGTCACCGTTCCCGGTTCTGCGGGCCGTCGAAGCGCTGACCACCAGTGTTCCGTTGTTCCTGCTGCTGTTCGCCGGCACCTATGTCGTCATGGCCGCGATGTCGGCCGAAAACTTCGGCGGGCCGCTGACGCACACCGACGGGTTGTACTTCGCCGTCACCGTCTTCGCGACGGTCGGATTCGGTGACGTCACGGCCAAGAGTGAGGCGGCTCGGCTCGTGGTCACCGGCCAGATGATCGCTGATCTCGTCATCCTCGGGCTCGCGATCAAGATCATCATGGGTGCTGTCGATCGGCGCCGACAACCGGGAGGCGCCTCCGGTCCACAGCCCCCGCCCTGAGTCGTGCAGGGGGCTTCGGGCCGACCACCACGCCCTGTTCGGCGTGCAGCCGAGGCTCGGTTGCAGGCCGGTCAGCCGGTGGCATGCGCAGACGGGCCCACCGATCACGTCCGGAAGGACAACGGCCCCTCAACTCACCGCCAGCTTTCGCAGTTGCCGCCAGTCCATGGGGGCCCTCGGGGGCACGCCAGGGCGGTGGCGTGGTACGCGTACGCGCAGAGCCCGGGGGTGGATCGTGCACTGCACGGGCGTCGGCAGGGTCAGTGCCTCACCGTCGACCCCGGCCTCGATCTCGGGCTCGTCCGCATCGATGACGACCTCCTGGGCGGTCAGGCTGGTGAGGCCGGGCGCGTGCTTCTCCGCGAGCAACTCGGCTGCCTGCGCGGCGTTGTCGACGTTGACGCCCAGGACGCCGAGGGCACCTGAATCCAGGACCTCACGGCGTCCGAGGCCGGCGAGGTCGCCCATCCCGTAGGGGTTGTTGCTGACGAGCACGGCCTGGGGTCCGTCGATGGCCGTGTCCGAGGTATGGACGGTCAGCCGGGGACCGCGTCGGTGGGTCAGCAGGTCGGGAAGCGTCTGGAGGATGGTGCGGACCTTGTCGTCGCGGTAGGCGGGACTCTGCACCACCGCCGCGTAGGTGCCGAAGGACGCGTTGTTGACAAAGGCCCGCTCACCGATGAAACCGAGGTCGACGCGGAGTTCGACGCCGTCGGTGAGGGCATCCAGGCAGGTCGACGGGTCCTCCCGGTCCAGGCCGAGGTCGAGGGCGAAGTGGTTGCGGGTTCCGGCCGAGATCACCATGAAGGGAATGCCGTGCCTGGCCGCGACTCCGGCGACCAGGGCCTGCGTGCCGTCACCGCCCGCGACTCCGAGCAGGTCGGCGCCGTCTTCGACTGCCTTGTCGGCGAGCGCGACCACGTCCTGCTGATGAGCCGTGTCCAGCAGGAGGACGTCGGCGTCGAGCGCCTCGGCCTTCTCCTTGAGGTGGAACTTCCCCACCTTTCCCCCGCCTGATCGTGGATTCATGATGAGGAAGGGGCGCTCGGGAGGAGCAGTCCGCGTCTCCGGGGGCCCGGCCGGCGCCCTGTCCCTGCTGAGTGCCGCTCTGCCGACGGAGACCGCGAGGGCCCACAGGGCGAGGGACACGAGTACGACCCAGAGCAGCTCTGCCCATGCGTAGAGCGCCAGGACCGCAAGCGGGGCGACGGCGGCCAGGGTGAAGGCGAGCAGCCTGCGGATTCCACGCTGGGTCAGCGCCCACCACAGGCTCGCTCCTGTTATGGCCAGCCCGGCCAGACCGGCGCCCAGGAGCGCGATGCTCTTGATTCCGGCGAACACGAGCAGGACCACCACCGCGGCGAGCCCGGCGACGAGGGCGAGCCGTGCGGACCAACGCCGTACGAGGCGACCGCGCGCCCCGGAGTCCCTGTGCATGGAGCCTCCTGCCGGTCGGGGGGCACGGCCGACGCGACTGTGCGTGGCACCCCACGTCCTGGGGATCCCAACCGTTGTCCGAGCGGGGCCGGTCAACGGCGGACGAGCCCGGTGCCCGGACCTGTTCGGGGCCCGTGGTGTGGTCGTCCGCCTCGTTCGCCCCCGTGGAGGAAGCACCTGGGCATCGGTGCGGGCTGCCGACGTCGGCGAGCCGGTACGGCCGCGACGAGGCCGGATTCGCTGCGGTGCGGTTCCACGCAGGCGCACCCTCGCCACCATGTCCATTGCACCACCCGGCGGTGTGCGCCGCACGTCGGGGTCATCCGCGGGTCGCACGGACGCGTCCGTGCCGGTGGTCCGTATGCGTTGCGGGTTTTCTACGGACGGGGCGGTGACCTGGTCGGATCTTGGTCGTTCCAGTGGTGGTGGCCGGTGCGCTGGGCCCGGCCACGGGCGTCCGTCCGGTGCGGTGTCGGCACCGGGATGTCCTGCTCTGGAACATACGGCGGGCCCTTGTGCCGGGGCCGGGGAGTTTCAACGATGTGTGGGCTGGTCGGCTTTGCCGGGTTCGCGGGCTGTGCGCCCCGAGGAACCGAGGACACCTCGCTGAAGGAGATGACCGAGACCCTGGCCTGCCGCGGGCCGGACGCCTCGATGGTCTGGGCCGAGGACGCGGGAGGTCTGGGGCACACGCGTCTGGCGACGGTCGACCTGGTCGGTGGCCGGCAGCCGCTGGTGCTGGAGCGCGGCGGCCGCACGGCGCTGGTGGTGGTGTTCACCGGCGAGGTCTACAACCATGCGGAGCTGCGCACGGAGTTGACCGCGCGCGGGCATCGGTTCAGGACTCGTGGCGACAGCGAGGTGGTGCTGCGGGCGGTCGACGCCTGGGGCGAGCTGGCTGCCGAGCGGCTGGAGGGCATGTTCGCGTACGCGGCCTGGGAGCCGGGACCGCGGCGGTTGACCCTGGTGCGCGACCGCCTCGGGGTCAAACCGCTGTGTTACGCGCGGGTCGGCGACGGCGTGGTGTTCGGCTCCGAGCCGAAGGCGGTGCTGACGCATCCCGCGGTGTCTGCGCGGCTGGACCTGGACGGCATGCGAGAGCTGCTGTTGTCCGCGCATCCGATGATCAAAACCCCCGGGCGCAGTGTCTTCGCCGGCCTGAACGAGGTCATCCCGGGCACCGTGTCCGTGTTCACGCCCGAGAGTGCGCGCACTCGTCGCTACTGGTCGCTGGCTCCGCTCGAGCATCGCGACGACCTGCCGACCACGGTGGCCCGGGTGCGCACCCTGTTGGACGGGGCCGTCACCCGGCAGCTCCGGGCCGATGTCCCCGTGAGCGTGTTGTTGTCCGGGGGACTCGACTCCAGCGCCATCGCCGCCCTGGGCCGCCTCACGGCCGGCACCCTGCACACGCTCTCCGTGGACCTCGGCTCCCGCGCGTCCGGCCAGGACGCGATGGGACGCGACCCCGACGGCCCTTATGCCGAACTGATGGTGCGCCACCTGGGCAGCTCGCATCGCCGAGTGCCGCTGGAAGCCCGCGATCTGGCCGACCCCGTATGGCGCGCCCAGGTCGGGCGCCTGCGCGACGGACTGACCCTGGGGGACTTCGACACTTCGCTGCTCCAACTGTTCAGGGCGGTACGGGAGCATTTCCCGGTCACCCTGGCCGGGGACGGTGCCGACGAACTCTTCGGCGGCTACCGCTGGTTCACTCATGAGGCCGCGGCGGCAGAATCCTTTCCCTGGAGCGCTGTTCTGGACCGGGCCGATCTCACCCGCTTGCTCGAACCCGCCCTGGCAGCGGCCCTGGACCTTCCCGCGCACCGCGCCGACCTCCACAGCACCGCGGTCGCCGAACTCGAGCACCTGCCAGGAACCTCCCCGGCCGAGGCCGTGCTGCGGCGCGACGGTCACCTCAACCTGACCAGGTTCCTGCCCTGTCTGCTGGACCGGGCCGACCGCCTCAGCATGGGACTGGGCCTGGAGGTCCGGGTCCCGTTCCTCGACCACCACCTGGTCGAGTACGTCTTCAACACCCCTTGGGAGTTCAAGACCTTCGACGGCCGGGAGAAGAGCCTGCTGCGCGCCGCTGTCACCGACCTCCTTCCGGAACCGGTCCTGGCCCGCCGCAAGAGCCCCTACCCGATGGTCCGCGACCCCGCCTACCGCACCGCGCTCACCCAGCAGGTCGGCCGCCTCCTGGCCGACGGCAGCCCTGCCGCCGACCTCCTGGACACCGGGGCCGTGCGCAGCCTGCTGCTGGAGCCTTCCGGCACGGACCGGTTCCCCCGCGAGGGACTGGAACTCGTCCTGGACCTGGACCAGTGGCTGCGTACCCACCGCCCCGCCCTGCACCTCTGACCGCCACCCGTAGCAACCGCACACCACAGGACGTCCGCCATGCAGCACGCCGTGATCACCACCACTGTCCGTACCCCCATCGGCCGCGCTCACAAGGGGGCCCTGGCCGCCGTGCGGCCCGACGACCTGCTCGCCCGAACCGTCGCCGAGGCCCTCGCCCGCACCCCGGGTCTGGAGCCCGCCCACGTGGACGACCTGATGGTCGGCTGCGCCCTGCCCGGCGGCGAGCAGGGTTTCAACATCGCCCGGATCGCCGCCGTCCTGCTCGGCTGGGACCACGTACCCGGCGTCACCGTCAACCGCTTCTGCACCTCCTCGCTCCAAGCGATCCGGATGGCCGCGCAGACAGTGCGCTGCGGCGACGCCGACGTGGTCGTCGCGGCGGGGGTCGAGTCGCAGTCCCGGCTGTCCCACGGCAGCTCGGACACCTGGCCCGGCACCGAGAACCCGGCCTTCCGACGGGCCGGCCGGCGCACGGTTCAGCGCTCGGGCCCGGGAACGGGCCCCTGGAGCGATCCTCGTAAGCGTGGCGAGGTCCCCGACCCCTATATTCCGGTCGGCTTGGCCGCCGAGAACACCGCCGACCTCTACGGCATCACCCGCAGCGACATGGATGCCTACGCGGCCCGCTCACACCGCCTCACCCGACTGGCGCTCGCCGAGGGCTTCCATTTCGGCGACATCGTCCCGGTCAAGGTCCCGGACGGCACGACCGCCACGGTGGACGACTGCCCGCGCACCGGGGTGAGCGAGCAGAGCCTCGCTGCGCTGCCACCACGCTTCCGCCCGGACGGACGGGTCACCGCCGGCAACAGCGCCCCACTCTCCGACGGCGCCGCCGCGGTCGTCGTGATGTCCGAGGACTACGCCCGCGCCCATGGCCACACACCGCTGGCCCGAATCCTGGCCACCGCGGTGTCGGCCGGCACCCCCGAGACCGAGGGCCCCGTCCCGGTCACAGCGACCCGGGCCGCACTCACCCGGGCCGGCCTGTCCCTGGCCGACATCGACACCGTCGCCGGCAACGAACCCTTCGCCGCGCAGATCCTGGCCTACTGCGCCGAACTGGGCCTGGACCCGGAACGGATGAACCCGCACGGCGGCTCGATCGCCCTCGGCGAACCCTACGGCGCGGCCGGAGCCCGGCTGACCACCACCGCCGTCACCGCCCTGCGCCACGACGACCTCGCCACCGCCCTGATCACGGTCGTCGCCGCAGGCGGCCAGGGCATGGCCATGCTCCTGGAACGCACCTCATGAGCAGAGCCCTGGTGATCGCCGGTCGGGCCCCGGCGCCGGCCTTCGACTCGTGAGTGCGTCGGCGGACGGCGCCGCCTTCTCGGTGAGGCCTGGTTCGCGGCTGCCGCGATGTGGCGAACGGTGGTGCCGATCGCGGCCAGGGTTCGCTCGGCCCGGGGCAGGATGACGGTGTCCCCAGGCTGTGGATGACCGCCGGGGTTCAGCTTCTTGGCCGATGCGCCCTCAATGTGCCCAGGCCGTCTGACGGCCACCTCCGGCACTCAAAAGGGCGAGGCCCGAAGACCCCGCCCGCCACCACTGAAACCCCAGGTCAGGGCCAGACAAGGCAATAAGGCTGATGCCCCGCCTCGTGCAGGCGGTGGCTGAAGTCCTGCCACTCGTGCAGCAGCTGGTACACGTTGAACGCGTCCCGGGGGCCGCCCCGGTCCGGGACCGTCGACCAGATGAAGGCCGCCGCGCCCACCGCTTCCTCGCCTATGTCCCGCAGCGGATCCACGACCGTCATGGGGAGCTTCACCACGGCGTAGTCGGGATGGAGGACGACCAGTTCCAGCGGGGGCACCTTGCTGAGGGGGACGCCTTCGATGCCGGTCAGCACCATCGCGGCCATAGTCTCCGGCTTGATCTTGGTGAACATGCCGTTCATGCCGAGTTCGTCGCCGCCGAGTTCCTCAGGGCGCATCGAGATCGGGACGCGGGCCGCGGTCGCGCCGTCGGGCGCGCCGAAGTACTTGTACGTCACCCCCACCCGACCACCATTCCTGCTCCCCGCCCGGAGGGGATCGATCCGCTGGTCGACTCGCCGCTCGGCCTGCTCGAACCGCTCGACCTGGTCCAACCGCTCGATCTGGTCGATTCGGTCGATTCGGTCGATCTGATCGATACGGTCGATCCGCTCGGGCTCACTCGGTACACCTTGTGCCTGCGTCTGACGTGCTTCGTTGGCTTCCTCCGCGTCGCGCCGGTGCCTTCCCCGCCGGGCACGTCGAGGACCCAGGTCGTCCGTCCCCTCGCCCAGTCCACCACCGCGATGCATATCTCCACCCGACTGCTTTTCTAGGACGCGTGGCCCCCGCCGCGCAACCCGATCATCGTGTCAGTGACCTCCCCCACGGCCGCCCGCCGAAACGTGCGTTGAAACACCTGTCCGCAGGATCTTCGCAGCCACTGGACACACGGTCGGTGTGAGCTACGTCTACCAGGCCCGTTCCGACTCAGTTTCGCAGATGGTGAAGCGGATGACGGCCCCGCCGGCCCCGATCGCCGCTGGCCTACCCTGGGAGGTCACTGACAACCGGAGTCCAGCAAGTCGGAGAAGGTCGGAGAAGTCGCAGGTCATGAGCGAACTGCCCTATTCATACGATGCGCCTGTATCGCAGGCGCTGTTCGACCGTGCGTCCGCCGTCACGCCGGGGGGTGTGAACTCGCCGGTGCGCGCGTTCCGTGCCGTGGGTGGCACGCCCCGGTTCATGGTGTCCGGCACCGGCCCGTACCTGACGGACGCCGACGGCCGGGAGTACGTCGACCTGGTCTGTTCCTGGGGGCCCATGATCCTCGGGCACGCGCACCCCGAAGTGATCGCCGCCGTGCAGGAGGCCGTCTCGCGCGGTACCTCCTTCGGTACGCCCGGTGAGGGCGAGGTCGCGCTCGCCGAGGAGATGGTCGCCCGCATCGAGCCCCTGGAGGAGGTGCGGCTCGTCTCCAGCGGCACCGAGGCCACCATGTCGGCTATCCGGCTGGCCCGCGGGTTCACCCGGCGCACCAAGGTGATCAAGTTCGCCGGCTGCTACCACGGGCACGTCGACTCGCTCCTCGCGGCGGCCGGCTCCGGGGTCGCGACCTTCGCGCTTCCCGACACCCCCGGCGTCACCGGCGCCCAGGCCGGCGACACCATCGTCCTGCCGTACAACGACCTCGAGGCCGTGCAGGAGGCCTTCCACCGGCACCCCGGCGAGATCGCCTGTGTGATCACCGAGGCCTCGCCGGGCAACATGGGGGTCGTGCCGCCCCTTCCCGGCTTCAACCAGGGGCTCAAGGACGCCTGCCAGAACAACGGCGCGCTCTTCATCTCCGACGAGGTCATGACCGGGTTCCGGACCAGCCGGGCCGGTTGGTACGGGATCGACGGCGTGCGGCCCGACCTCATGACCTTCGGCAAGGTCATGGGCGGTGGCTTCCCCGCCGCGGCCTTCGGCGGGCGGGCGGACATCATGGCGCACCTCGCCCCCGCCGGGCCCGTCTACCAGGCCGGCACCCTCTCCGGGAACCCCGTGGCGACCGCCGCCGGGCTCGCCCAGCTGCGGCTCCTCGACGACGCCGCCTACGCCAGGATCGACGACGTCTCCACCCGGGTCCAGTCCCTGGTGTCGGAGGCGCTGGCCAAGGAGGGGGTCGCGCACACGCTCCAGAGCGCCTCCAACATGTTCTCCGTCTTCTTCACGGACCGGCCGGTCCGTGACTACGAGGACGCCAAGGCGCAGGAGTCCTTCCGCTACACCGCCTTCTTCCACTCGCTGCTGGCGAACGGCGTGTACCTGCCGCCTTCGTCCTTCGAGTCCTGGTTCGTGTCCACGGCCCACGACGACCAGGCCGTCCAGAGAATCGCCGACGCCCTCCCGGCGGCGGCCCGAGCGGCTGCGGAGGCCACAGCGGCATGACCACCCCGGAAAACGCCCTCGAGAACACCTCGGGCAACAAGGACCTCACCGTCGTCCACCTCATGCGGCACGGTGAGGTCGACAACCCCGACGGGGTGCTCTACGGCCGTCTCGACGGCTACCACCTCTCCGAGCTGGGCCGGCAGATGGCCGACCGGGTCGCCGAGCACCTCGCCTCCCGCGACGTCACCCACGTCGTGGCCTCCCCGCTGGAGCGGGCGCAGGAGACGGCGACGCCGATCGCCAAGGTGCACGGGCTCGACCTGGCCACCGACGCGCGGCTCCTGGAGGCGGAGAACGTCTTCCAGGGCAAGACCTTCGGTGTCGGGGACGGGGCGCTGCGCCGGCCCGAGAACTGGAAGCACCTCGTCAACCCGTTCAAGCCGTCCTGGGGCGAGCCGTACGTCGACCAGGTCGTCCGGATGATGGGTGCGCTGGACGCGGCGAAGGACGCGGCCCGCGGGCATGAGGCGGTGCTCGTCAGTCACCAGCTGCCGATCTGGATCGTGCGGTCCTACGTCGAGCGGCGGCGGCTGTGGCACGACCCGCGCAAGCGGCAGTGCACGCTCGCCTCGCTGACGACCTTCACGTACCAGGGCGACAGGATCGTGTCCGTCGGCTACAGCGAGCCCGCCATCGACCTGGTGCCCGCCCATCTCCGGGCCGGCGCCAAGCCGGTGCAGGGGAAGGGCAAGGCCTTCGGGGCGTAGGCCCACCGCCCGGCCGGATCCGCCCTCCGACGCCGGCTGCCGGGTTCGGTCATCGGATCCGGCCACCGGAACACGCGGCCGGGTGCCGTGGCTGAAACAAGCCCCTCTGTTACGGAATCCGGAACTATCGGCGGAACCTCCTCGTTCGTCACGTCCTCTGAATGGGTGACCATCGGAAAATGTGACGAACGGGGTTGCCATGCGCGCCATCACCCGAAGGGGAGCACTCGGACTCGGCGCCGGGGCCGCCGCCGCTGCCGGACTCGTGGGCTGTGGCAGCCTCACGAACTCGGACGGGCCGAGCACCCCCGGCGGTTCCAGCGGCTCAGGCAAGCCCTCCGGCAGTCCCAGCCCGAAGGTCACCGCCCGCCCCATCGGTGACGGCTCCACCTCCTTCACCGGCAAGCAGCCCCACCAGCCGGCCAAGCCCGTGCCGCTCCAGCCCGGCGAGGAGCCGCCGCAGTTCGTCGTCTTCTCCTGGGACGGGGCCGGCGAGGTCGGCAACGGACTCTTCACGCGCTTCCTCGACCTCGCCAAGGAACACGGCGCGAGCATGACCTTCTTCCTCTCCGGGCTCTATCTGCTGCCCGAGTCGAAGAAGCGGCTCTACGACCCGCCGAACAACCCGCGCGGCGCCTCCGACATCGGCTACCTCACCGACGAGCACGTCAGGATGACGCTCGACGGCGTCCGCCGCGCCTGGCTCGAGGGGCACGAGATAGGCACCCACTTCAACGGGCACTTCTGCTCCGGGAACGGGACCGTCGGCAACTGGACGCCCAAGCAGTGGCGCAGCGAGATAGACCAGGCGAAGTCGTTCGTGAAGGAGTGGCGGACCAACACCGGCTGGAGCGACCTGCCCGCGCTGCCCTTCGACTACGACAAGGAACTCGTCGGCGGCCGGACGCCCTGTCTGCTCGGCCAGGACAACCTGCTGCCCACCGCCCGCGCCCTCGGCTGGCGCTACGACGCCTCCTCGCCGGGCGGGCGTCAGGTGTGGCCGCAGAAGAAGGACGGGATCTGGGATCTGCCGTTGCAGCAGATACCTTTCCCCGGCCGTGGTTTCGAGGTCCTCTCGATGGACTACAACATGCTCGCCAACCAGTCGATCAACTCGACCAAGGCGCCCAGCCACAACTACCCGGGCTGGCGGCAGCAGTCCTCGCAGGCGTACATACAGGGATTCAAGCGGGCATTCGAGACTAACCGAGCGCCCTTCTTCGTCGGCAACCACTTCGAGCAGTGGAACGGCGGCATCTACATGGACGCCGTCGAGGAGGCCTTCAAGCACATCGCGCGCGAGAAGGAGAAGGGCGCCGACGTACGGCTGGTCTCCTTCCGGCAGTTCGTGGACTGGATCGACGTCCAGAAGCCGGAGGTCCTCGAGAAGCTGCGCACCCTCGAAGTCGGGCAGCAGCCCGCCGGGGGCTGGAAGACGTTCCTGGGCGCAAGCACCCCCTCCGCGTCCACCTCTGCCTCGACCTCGGCGGGTACCGCCGCCAACGCTGCCTGAAATGGGGTTTTCTCCCCGCAAGGGGGGTGCGCAAGATCCCCAGAACGGGCATGCGAAACTTTTCACATGAGTGCCGCCAGCCGCGCCCCCCTGTGCTCGACCAGCCGGAACCGTTCGCGCCGTGCCGCCCTGACCGCGGCCGCCGGCGGAGCCGTCGCCGCACTGCTGCTGTCCGCCTGCACCTCCGGAGGAACCGCCGGAGGAGGCGGTGACACCAACTTCGTGATGGGCAAGGACGGCATCTCCACCGCGAAGAAGGGCACGCGCGCCGCGGCCCCCGACCTGTCCGGCAAGAGCGTCGCCGGAGGACAGCTCGACATCGCCGCCTACAAGGGCAAGGTCGTCGTCCTCAACGTCTGGGGCTCCTGGTGCGCCCCGTGCCGTGCCGAGGCGCCGGGCTTCCAGAAGGTCTACACGGACCTCAAGGGCCAGGGTGTGCAGTTCGTCGGCATCAACACCCTCGACACCAGCAACGACAACGCCCTCGCCTTCGAGAAGCAGCAGGGCATCACCTACCCCAGCCTGTCCGACCCGAAGGGCAAGCTGCTGCTGCGCTTCAAGAAGGGCACGCTCAGCCTCCAGGCCATCCCCTCCACGCTGGTCATCGACCGGGAGGGCAAGATCGCGGCCCGGTCGCTGGCCGCGCTCAGCGAGGACAGGCTGCGCAAGATGATCGCGCCCGTCCTCGCGGAGAAGTGACGTGAGCGCGGTCACCACACTCGCCGCGACGGGTTACAACGACACCGTGCTCAACGGCGCGTTGCTGGTCGCGCTGCCGATCGCGCTGCTCGGCGGGCTCGTCTCCTTCTTCTCGCCGTGCGTCCTGCCGCTCGTCCCCGGCTATCTGTCGTACGTCACCGGCGTCGCCGGCACCGACCTGGCCGAGGCCCGCCGCGGGCGGATGGTCGCCGGCGCCTCGCTCTTCGTCCTCGGCTTCACCGCCGTGTTCGTCTCCAGCGGGGCCCTGTTCGGTTACTTCGGCGAGAACCTCCAGGCCAACCAGGATGTCCTGTCCAAGGTGCTGGGTGTGCTCATGATCCTCATGGGCGTCTTCTTCATGGGGCTGATGCCCTGGATGACCCAGCGGGAGTTCCGCTTCCACAAGAGGCCCGTCGCCGGGCTGGCCGGCGCCCCGCTGCTCGGCGCGCTGTTCGGCATCGGCTGGACCCCGTGCATCGGCCCGACCCTCGCCTCCGTGATCGCCCTCTCCTCCCAGCAGGGAAGCGCGGGCCGCGGTGCCATACTGACCGTCGCCTACTGCCTCGGCCTCGGTGTGCCCTTCGTGCTCGCCGCGGTCGCCTTCCGCAAGGCGCTCGGCGCCTTCGGCTGGGTCAAGCGTCACTACGCCTGGGTGATGCGGATCGGCGGCACGATGATGATCGTGACCGGTCTGCTGCTGCTGACCGGTGCCTGGGACCGCCTTGTGCAGGACATCCAGTCCTGGTCCGTCGGCTTCACTGTGGGGATCTGATTCATGAGCAAGAGCACCGTCGGCTCCGCCCCGGGCGAGACCCCGGCCGCCTCCGACGAGCAGGATCTCGGCGCCGCCGGCTCCCAGCTGTCCACCGCGCCCGTGGACACGCTGGCCAGTGGGCCCGCCCTGGGGCTCATCGGCTGGGTCCGCTGGTTCTGGCGGCAGCTCACCTCCATGCGGGTCGCGTTGCTGCTGCTCCTGCTGCTGGCTCTCGGCGCGATCCCCGGTTCGCTGATCCCGCAGTCCGGCACCGACGAGACGAAGGTCGCCGAATTCCGGCAGGCCCACGGGACGCTCGCGCCGATCTACGACAGGCTCGGCCTCTTCCACGTCTACAGCTCGGTGTGGTTCTCCGCGATCTACATCCTGCTGTTCGTCTCCCTCATCGGCTGCATCGTGCCCCGCACCTGGCAGTTCGTCGGTCAGCTGCGCAGCCGCCCGCCGGGTGCGCCGAAGCGGCTGACCCGGCTGCCCGCGTACACGACCTGGCGCACCGACGCCGAGCCGGAACAGGTCCGTGAGGCCGCTCTCACCCTGCTGCGCAAGCGCCGCTTCCGCGCCCACCCGGCCGGGGACGCCGTCGCAGCGGAGAAGGGCTACCTCCGTGAGGTCGGCAACCTCTCCTTCCACATCGCGCTGATCGTGATGCTGGTCGCCTTCGCCTGCGGCCAGCTCTACAAGTCCGAGGGGAACAAGCTGGTCGTCGAGGGCGACGGCTTCTCCAACACCCTCACCCAGTACAACGACTTCAAGTCCGGCAACCTCTTCAGCACCGACGACCTCAACCCGTTCAGCTTCACCCTGGAAAAGTTCACCGGCACGTACGAGACCTCGGGTCCCAACACGGGCACCGCGCGCACCTTCCAGTCCGCCATCACCTACAGCGTGGGCGCCTACGGCAAGGACAAGAAGGCCGTCGTCAAGGTCAACCACCCGCTGGAGATCGACGACTCGAAGATCTACCTCACCGCCCACGGCTACGCGCCCGTCATCACCGTCCGCGACGGCAAGGGCGACGTCGTCTACCGCGACGCGGTGCCGCTGCTGCCGCTCGACTCCAACATCACCTCCAGCGGTGTGATCAAGGTCCTCGACGGTTACCGGGACGCCAAGGGCGTCGGTGAGCAGCTGGGCATCTCGGCCTTCTTCCTGCCGACGTACACCAAGGGCAGCGAGGCGGCCTCGACGTTTCCGGCGCTGCGCAACCCGGTGCTGAACCTGACGCCGTACCACGGCGACCTCGGCGTCAACTCGGGCATCCCGCAGAGCGTGTACCAGCTCGACAAGTCGCACATGAAGGAGTTCAAGGACTCCAAGGGCGCTCAGCTCCGGGACAACCTCGAGCCCGGCGAGACCATGACCCTCCCGAACGGCGCCGGCTCGGTGACCTACGAGGGCACCAAGGAGTGGGCGAACTTCCAGATCACCCAGCAGCCCGCGAGCGGCTGGGCGCTGGGCGGGGCCATCGCCGCGATCTTCGGCCTCGCCGGTTCCCTGTTCCTCCAGCGCCGCCGGGTGTGGGTGCGCGCGGTGAAGGGCGACGACGGGGTGACGGTCGTCGAGATGGGCGGACTCGGCCGCAGCGAGTCGGCCAAGGTGCCCGAGGAACTCGGCGACCTCGCCGGGATCCTGTACGACCAGACTCCCTCGACCCCGGATCCCGACACCCCCGGACCGCCCGCATCCTCCGCATCCCCCGAACCCGAAGTCGTACCTGCCGAAGGGGCTGAGAAGTGACTCTCGCCGCCACCACGGAGCTTGCCGCCGCCACCAACGAAAACCTCGCGAGCATCAGCAACACGCTGATCTACTCCGCGATGGCCGTCTACACCCTGGCCTTCTTCGCGTACATCGCCGAATGGCTCCTCGGCAGTCGCAGCAAGGTCGGCCGTACCGCCGCCGCGCTCACCGCCACGACCGCGGCCAAGGGCCCGGCCGTCACCGCCAGGAAGAAGGGCGGGACGGCCGTCCTGGAGCGGCCGCAGGTCGTCGTGCGCTCCGCGGCCGGCGCGCGCGATGTGCCCGACGGGCCCGGCGCGCACGGCGGTGACGAGCAGGGCGACATGTACGGCCGTATCGCCATCTCCCTCACGGTGCTCGCGTTCCTGGTCGAGCTGGGCGGCGTGATCGCCCGCGCGGCCTCGGTGGAGCGGGCCCCGTGGGGCAACATGTACGAGTTCAACCTCACCTTCTCCACGGTGGCCGTCGGCGTGTACCTCGGGCTGCTGGCGCTGAAGAAGAACGTGCGCTGGCTCGGCCTGTTCCTGATCACCTCGGTCCTGCTGGACCTGGGTCTCGCCGTCACCGTCCTCTACACGGCGAGCGACCAGCTGGTCCCGGCGCTGCACTCGTACTGGCTGTACATCCACGTCTCGACCGCGATCTTCTGCGGCGCGGTGTTCTACGTCGGCGCGGTCGCCACGATCCTGTACCTGTTCAAGGACGCCTACGAGAACAAGCTGGCGACCGGCGGCAAGCCCGGCAAGTTCGCCAACTCGGTCCTCGACCGGCTGCCCGCCTCGGCCTCGCTCGACAAGTTCGCCTACCGCGTCAACGCGGCCGTCTTCCCGCTGTGGACGTTCACGATCATCGCGGGCGCCATCTGGGCGGGCGACGCCTGGGGCCGCTACTGGGGCTGGGACCCCAAGGAGACCTGGTCGTTCATCACCTGGGTCGCCTACGCCTGCTACCTGCACGCCCGGGCCACGGCCGGCTGGAAGGGCCGCAAGGCCGCCTACCTGGCCCTGATCGCGTTCGGCTGCTGGCTGTTCAACTACTACGGCGTCAACATCTTCGTCTCCGGAAAGCACTCGTACGCCGGAGTCTGAACCCCGCCCCGGCCAAGGCCGGTTCCCGTGACCCACGTCACGGGAACCGGCCTTCGTCGTACGGACAGGCAGAGGGTGTGGATACGCATCTGAGCATCTCGAGGAAACGCATCCGCGCGGGGGACCACGACGCCTTCGGCGAGCTCTTCGACGCATACGCGCGCTCCGTCTACAACCACGCCTATCGGCTCACGGGGGAGTGGACGACCGCCGAGGAGATCGTCTCGCTGACCTTCCTGGACGCCTGGCGGCTGCGCGAGCGGCTGGACGAGGACGGCGGTTCCCCGCGTCCCTGGCTGCTCGGCATAGCCACCAACGTCACCCGCAACGTCCGCCGCGCGGCCCGAAGACACGCGGCCGCGGTGGCGCGGCTGCCGCGCGAGGAGACGGTGCGGGACTTCGCCGACGAGGTGGCGGACCGGGTGGACGACGCCGTGCGACTGGCCGCCGTGCGCACCGCGCTGGCGAGGCTGCGGCGCGCCGAGCGCGAGGTGGTGGCGCTGTGCGTGTGGTCGGGCCTCGGGTACGAGGCGGCGGCCGAGGCGCTGGGGGTGCCCGTGGGCACCGTGCGG
Source organism: Streptomyces sp. NBC_01334 (assembly GCF_035983595.1). Classification (NCBI taxonomy): domain Bacteria; kingdom Bacillati; phylum Actinomycetota; class Actinomycetes; order Kitasatosporales; family Streptomycetaceae; genus Streptomyces; species Streptomyces sp. NBC_01334. The sequence continues at coordinate 5,653,802 of NZ_CP130718.1, forward strand.
TCACGGCTCTCGCGGGCGCGGGCAAAGCTCGCGAAACATAGGGAACCGCCCGCCGTGCGCGGACAGGTGAGAGGTGAAGACCGCGCCTCGGCGGTCAGGCCCAGCAGGGAGGGAAACCGATGAATCAGCTGCCTGAACAGGACCTTCCGCCGGGCCGTCACCGACTCCTCAAGGAGCATCTGATGACCGAGATCCGGCACGCCGACGAAGCCGTCGCGAAACCGCGGAAGCGGTGGGTGCGACCCGCGCTCGCGGCGGCCGCCGTGGCGACCGTCGCAGCCCTCACGTTCACCGTGCTGCCGTCGTCGGGCGGCGCCGACGCGGGGCCGCGCGTCACGTCGGTGGCGGCTCTGCTGGAGGACGTCGCGCTGGCGGCCGAGCACCAGCAGGGGGACGGCAGGATGCGCGACGACCAGTTCGTCTATGTCGACACCGTGAAGTCCTTCTTCGAGACCGGGCTGGACAAGAAGCTGGTCTTCGTGCCCCTGCACCACACAGAGGTATGGGTCTCCGTGGACGGCAGCCGCCAGACCATGGTGCGCAACGGGAGGGACGGCAGCGAGCTGCTCCGTTCGGCCGGGCAGCCGGGACAGGAGATCTACGGCAACACCTTCAGCCACCGGTTCCTGAAGTCCCTGCCCGCTGACCCGGACGCGATGTACGACTATTTGGTCACATCATCCGTTCGGCTCTACGAGGCCGCCTGGGTCGGGACCACGCTGTACGGGACCTACGACGAGCACCAGGCCGTGCTGCAGCTGGCCGGCAAGCTGCTGAGTGACTCGATCATGCCGTCGGCGCAGTGCGCCGCGCTCTACCGGGCGATCGCCCGCGTCCCCGGCGTGAGGGTGATCGAGGACTCGGTCGATGCCCGAGGGCGGCACGGCGTCGGGATCACGCGCACGGACAGCCAGCTGCCCATCCGCTTCGAGTGGACCTTCGACAAGAAGACGGCCGAACTTCTCGGGCAGCGGGCGATCCTCACCCGGGACTACCGGGGACTGAAGAAGGGGACAGTGCTCGGCGACACTGCCGTCCAGCGCCGCGCCGTCGTCGACAAGGCGGGCGAGCGCCCGTGACCGTGCGGAACACGGTCCGGCACCGAACCCGGCCGGCGCGCCGGATTCAAACGGCTGATCGAAATCCTGGCAGGCTCCTGAGCCGCTAGGACGGTGGCAGGCACTCCGTGGTCGGGGGCTTGCCCTCCGGCCAGGCGATGCGGACGAAGCGGGAGCCGCCGTCGGGGTGGAGTTCCACGATCGGTACGGCCTTGTCGTACGGATTGCCGTGCACATCCAGGCAGATCCAGCCGCTCGCCCCGCTCACCCGCAGCGAGCCCTTGACCTGCGGCCACTGGAGGCCGACGTCCGCGAGGGGCGGGGCGGTCGCGCCGTCGGGCGTGGCCTCGCGGATGCCGTGCACGGCCAGCGTCATCGCGTCGAAGCCGATGATCAGCTGGCCGTCCTCCAGGGCGATGTCGCCGATCGGGCCGACCGGCTCGCGGGCGCTGCGGGCGAGGAGGTCGGTGAGGACCTTCGCGTCCGCCGCCGAACCGCCCCGCAGTGTCACGGGGGCGTTCACCCAGGCGTCCGGGTGGGCGAGCGAGGTGTAGCGGACGGAGAGGTTGTGGGTGAGGGCCGTGCGGTCCAGCTTCTTGTCGCCGGACAGGTACGAGCCCTCGTTGCCCGTCAGCACCGTGAACTTCCGGTTCTGGCAGCCGCGCGTGCCGAGCGCGTTGACGAACTGTCGCAACTGCGTGTGCCGGCCCGCGAACAGGATCGTGTCGGTCTCCGCGGAGGTGTCGCAGACCAGGTGGGTGATCTGCCGGAAGGTGTTCGCCGTCGTCCCCTCCTGGGTGCGGTCGGCGGGCGGGGTGAACGGCTGCGGCTCGTAGGGCGAACCCTTCAGCAGCGCGGCGAACGACGTCTGGAGCGTCCGCGTGTACGGGTCGCCCGGCTTGTCGTACACCAGCAGGGCCCGGCCGGCGTCGACCTTGGCGAACGAGGCCAGGGCGCGTGCCTCGTCCGTGTTGGTGGGGGAGACCCGGGCCAGGCCGGGGAAGGGGTCCTTGCCGTTCTGCCCGTTGGCGAGGTTGTCGGCGGTGATGGAGGCGCCGACCACCGGGATGCCCCGCCGGGTCAGTTCCGCCACGGCCTTCTTGTTGTTGTCGGTGCTCTGCCCGACCCCGGCGACCGCGCGGAGCCGGTCGGCGCCCTTCGCCATCCGCTCCAGTCGGTCGACCATCGTCTCCCAGTGGTCGCTGGTGGCACCCGGGTTGGCGAGCACCAGGCGGATCGCCGGAGCCTGGCCGTTGGAGGTGTGGTTGGCCTGCCACTGGGCCAGGTAGGCGCCCTGCACCTCGTGCTGGATGTCGCTGAGCGTCGAGGGGGTGGAGGCGGTGTACGGCAGCATCAGCGCGACCGTGACGTAATCGCCCGCCTTGAGCCGGTCGTTCTCCCGGTCGATCGCCCGCACCGCGTCCCGCAGCTGGGGATGCCCGAAGTCGTACGCGCCCGTGGCCACGCCCACGCACTCGTCGCTGCCGGCCGGACGGGCCACCCCGGGCGCGCAGGAGCGGTCCTCGTCGGTGACCGCCCGCACGGCGAAGACCAGCCCGGTCAGCACGGCGGCCGTGACCAGCAGTGCCAGATAGCGGTAGAGGCGGATCTCCCAGATCTCCCGCAGCCACCGCACCAGCGGGCTTCTGACTCCGTCGGCCATCACGCCACCCCGTCCCCGTCGGCCATCACGCCACCCCGTCCCCGTCGTCCGGTCCGTGCCCGGCGCCGTCCGTGTCGCCGTCGTCGTCCTCGGCCGGGGTGCGCAGCGGGCGGCCCGCGAGGGCGTCCCGGGGCCAGGTCTGGGAGGTCGCGAACAGCAGCGCGCCCCCGGCGGGCCGTTGGTCGGACAGCTGGAGCAGCTCGAACTCCAGCCGCCCGCACACTTTCGGGTCCGGCAGCACCAGCGGGTCGGTCACCTGCCAGACGGCGTGCAGCAGCCGCCGTATCCGCAGATGGAGGGCGGCGTTCACGCCGTCCGGCGGCTCATGGCCGGCGTCCGTGCGGCCCAGCGCGATCGCCGACCGGCGGTCGTCCTGGCCGTCGAAGTCGCGGCCTGCCGCGTCGTGCGCGTGGAAGTAGGGCGCGGACGCCAGGAACCGGAGGGTGTCCAGCCAGGTGCGGGTGCGCAGACCGGCGAACGTGTCGCGCAGGTAGGCCACCGCGCCGGCCGTGTCGCCGAGCGCCAGCTCGTGGTAGAGCCGGTACCGGGCGTGGGCGGGGTCCTGGTCGTCCGGGTCCTGTCCGTCGGCGTGGGTGTAGTGCCGGATCAGGGTCTCGTGCACCTCGCGCCACTTGGCGTGGTCGGCGGGCCGGTGGTGCAGCCGGAGCAGCAGCAGGGTGCGGGTGAAGGGGTCGCCGACGAAGTGGCCCGGCGCGGTCGGCAGTCCCTCCGCGGCGAGCCGCGCCCGCAGTGACCGGACGCCCGACGAGCCGAAGTCGTCGGGGAGCTGTGCGTCGGCGAGGGCCACGGCGGAGTCGTGGTCGTGGGCGGCCGCGAGGACCGTCAGCTCGTCGAGCCGGTCGGCGGGGACCAGGCGGCCCAGCAGCTCGGCGTAGGCGGGCCTGCCGTCGTCGGCCTGCCCCTCCTCCAGCCTGACCTTCGCGGTGAGCAGTCGCCCCAACGAGGCCGCCCGCCCCGGGTGTTGCCGGGCGGCGGTCGCGAGCAGCACGATGCCGAGCGGGTTCCCGCCCGTCAGCCGGTGTGTGGCGTGCGGGAACCGAGGCGGCAGCTCGGTGTCGTCGCAGACCGCGCCGACCATGTGCAGGGTGTCGTCGGGGGACAGCGGCGGCAGCGGTACGAGCAGTGCCCGCGAGGAGGGCGAACTGCCCGGCTCCCAGTCCGTGGCCCGGGCCACCTCGGGCAGTTCACGGCGTACGGCGTCGCCGAGCGCCGGATGGCTCGCGCCGCGTACCGTCGCCACCCACACCACCTGGTCGGCGACCCCGTCCGCCCGGTCCCGCAGGACGGCGTCCAGCAGCCCGGGGCCCGGGCCGCTCCGCGCGTTGTCCAGCAGCACGAGCGGCCGGCCCAGCCGGGTCAGATGCGAGCCGAGCCCCGAGTAGGCCTCGGCCAGGTCGGCGAGCAGCGCCCGCACCAGCCAGCGCTCGGCGTGCTCGCGCGAGGTGCCACCGGCCCGGAAGTTCCCGGCGAGCAGCAGCAGTCCGCGCTTGGCGTTGCCGCCCGCGTTCGGATAGGAGCGGTACCAGGTGGCCGGCTTCTGCTCCTTGCGGTGCGTGACGCCCTCGGAGAGCGCCTCCAGGGTGGCCTCGACGGTCGCCGCGACGAACGGGCCCCCGCCGCTCGCCGCCGCGATCACCTTCGACGCGACCTTGGCCGCCCACCGCCCGGCCAGGCTGAACCGGGAGGCGCGCTCGTTCAGCAGCAGGATCCGCACCAGCTCCCGCCGGATGCGGTCGGAGTCGGTCCGGCCGCTCCAGTCGCTGGCCCGGACCGCCACCAGCCCGGCCGTCAGCCGCGGAAAGGTGAGCTGCCCGGCCGCCCGGACCGGCTCCGTCAGCTGCTCGGCGACGACCAGCAGCGCCTGCCACACCGGCGACCAGGACTCCGGGCTCTCCTCGTGCGGCGGCCGCGCGAACTGCTCGTCCTCGCAGTCGATCAACGCGACCGGGGTACGTCTGCGGGCCTCACCCCTGCGGGTGTGTTCCGTGTAGGCGTCCCACAACTCGGCGAGCACCGCGCTCTTTCCCAGGCCCCGCCCGCCCGCCAGCACCAGCAGGGGCGGCCCTGCGGGGTGTTCGGGCTTCTCCGCGTGGAGCTCGTACGGCCGGATCCCCACGAGTCGCGGTACGAGACCGGACGGCTCGACGTCGAACAGCGCGCCACGCCCGTACAACCGTCTGTGCACCGCGCACCTCCCCCAGGGCTCGGTTCCCGACGCAAGGGTAAGGAGAGGGAGTTGGTAAGTGCCAGATCGCCTGGTGTCCGTTGGGTCACGAAACTTCCGGACGTGAGCGGAATGAGGCCGTCATTCCACCGTGATCGAGTCCAGTTTCCCCCGCAGATACACATGCGAGTCGACCGCCTCGTACGCCACCCGGCCGACGGGCGCCGGGACGGACTCCACGAGCGTCCCCGGGGTGCACTCGCCGAAGTAGACGAGGGACATCAGCTCCTCGGCGGGCGCGTCGGCCGGGGGCGGCAGTACGCGGTGCCTGCCCGAGCGCCAGCGGTCACCCGTCCAGCGGGCCATCAGGTCACCGATGTTGATGGTGAAGGCGTCCGGGGCGAAGGGCGCGTCCTCCCAGCCGCCCTCGTCCGTCCAGACCTGGAGCCCGCCCTTGCCGACCTGCCGGTCGAGGATGGTGACGGTGCCGAAGTCGGTGTGCGGGCCGATCCGGAACTGGCCCGGCTGCGGCTCGCCGACGACCTCCGTCCCCGGATACCAGTTGATGTTGAAACCGTAGGTCGGATGATCCATGTGCCGGGAGAAGAAGTCCGCTCCGAGGCCGAGGGCCTCCCCGAGCAGGGAGAGCAGCTGCTTCTCCAGCCCACCCATCCGGTTCAGGTACTCCTCGCACAGGCCCCGGAGCTCCGGCACCTCCGCGGGCCACACGTTCGGCGCGTACCACTCCGCGTTGACCACCGGGTCGTCGAAGGGCTCGTGCGTGGCGAAGGTCAGGGACTCCTTCAGGTCCGGCGGGGTCTCCGTCCCCTCCGCGTACCCGTTGGCCTCCGCGCCCGGCCCCAGCCAGCCGCGCCCGCCGACCTTCGCGCCGTAGGCCTGCTTGACGTCGGCGGGCAGCACGAAGAACGCCCGGGCGGCCTCCCGGATGCGGTCGCGCAGGGCGGGGTCGACCCCGTGCCCGGTGACCAGCAGGAACCCGGCGGTCCGCAGGGCGTCGTCGACGGTACGGGCGATCGCGGCGCGTGCGTCGGCGTCGCCGGAGAGCCAGGGCCCGAGGTCGACGGTCGGGATGCGGGAGGCGTGGGCGGCAGCGGGCTCAGTCACCGATGTCCTCGTTCCAGAGAGCCGGGTTCTTCGCGATGAAGTCGCGCATCAGGGCCATGCACTCGGAGTCGTCGAGGAGCACGATCTCGACGCCGTGCTCCGCCAGCCAGTCGTGGCCGCCGTGGAAGGTGCTCGCCTCGCCGACGAGCACCCGGGAGATGCCGAACTGGCGGACCAGCCCGGAGCAGTACCAGCAGGGGGACAGGGTGGTCACCATCGTCGTGCCGCGGTACGAGCGCTGCCGCCCCGCCGCGCGGAAGGCGGCCGTCTCCGCGTGCGTGGAGGGGTCGTCGTCCTGGACGCGCCGGTTGTGGCCGCGGCCCAGCAGGGTGCCGTCCGGGCCGTAGAGCGCGGCGCCGATCGGGATGCCGCCCTCGGCGAGACCGGCCCGCGCCTCCTCGACGGCGGTGGCGAGCCACGACCGCGCCGTCGCCCGGTCCAGCCGGTCCGGCCGGTCCACTCGTTCCACCCGGTCCATGGCTCCTCCTCGGCAAGGTGCGTGTCTTCACCTCGATCCGTTCCCGGTGGGATCCGCTCTGACGCGGGCGCTCACGCGATCGTGTGGTCGGGCGGGGCGGGACACCGCACCCGACCGGGCCGGAATCCCCCAGGAAATGTCCGGGAGCGGGTCAAGTAACCTGTGCCGATCACCGCCGCAGGCGCGGCAGTTGAGCCCCGGGCGGAAGGAAAGTTCATGGTTGCTGCTCCTGTGCTGGAGGAGCTGCGGGAGGTCTGCCAGCCGCAGGCCAAGCTCGCCAGCCGCAACGGCGAGCACTGGGCGGGACGCCTCTACATGCGGCGCGTCTCGCTGCGGTTCACCCGCCAGCTGGTGCGCACCCGGATCACCCCGGACCAGCTGACCTGGACGATGGTGGTGTGCGGGGTGCTGTCCGGTGCCGCCCTGCTCGTCCCCGGTCTCGCGGGGGCCGTGCTCGCCGCGCTCCTGATGCAGTTGTTCCTGCTCTTCGACTGCGTGGACGGCGAGGTCGCCCGCTGGAAGGGACAGAACAGCGCGACCGGCATCTACGTCGACCGGCTCGGCGCCTATCTGGCCGACGCGGCACTCATGATCGGCTTCGGCTTCCGGGCCGCCGAGTCCGGCCTCGGCGGCTGGGCGGGCTTCAACGGCTGGGTGTCGCTGGGTCTGGCGACCGCGCTCGGTGTGGTGCTGCTGAAGGCATCGACCGACCTGGTGGACGTGGCCCGGGCCCGGCGTGGCCTCGCCGTCGCCGACGACGAGGCCACCGCGCCCCGCTCCCAGGGCGTCGCCTCACTGCGCCGTCTCGCCGCCGCCTTCAAGATCCACCGGGTCACCAACGGCATCGAGGCCTCCCTGGTCCTGCTGGCCGTGGCCGCCCTGGACGCGGCGACCGGCGGTGTCGGGCCCACCCGCTGGGCGCTGGCGGCCATCGCCGCGATCACCTGGGTGATGGTCCCGGCCCATCTGCTGTCGATCCTGTCGTCGTCCCGGCTGCGGTGACCCGGGCGAGGTAGCCGTGGAAGGCGCCCGCGCCCTCCAGCATCGCGTGGGTGCGGGCCGTCAGCGCCTCCCCGCGGGCCGTGAGCGCCGCGCGCAGGGGCTCGCCGCCGCCCTCCCGGCGCAGGCCATCGAGCACCGGGCGGATCTGCCGGAACAGGTAGCGGCCGCGCCGCAGGGAGTCGACCACTCGGGCGTCGCGCACGTCGGCGGGGCCGAACACGCGGTATCCGGTGCCCCGTTGGCGCGTCGGGCTGAGCAGCCCGGCCGCCTCCCACACCCGCAGCGCCGACGTCCGTACGCCCAGCAGCGCGGCGACCTCGCCGATGCGCAGGCCGGAGCGGGGCGCCGGGGGTGGTTCCCCGGCCTCCCGCCGCGTCTGCGCCGGGACCGGCGGTGCCGGGCCCAGCGCTGCCAGGGCCTCGCCGGTCGCCCGCAGCGCGCCGCGCTCCTCGTGCAGCGCGGCGTGCGCGGCGTCCACGAGGGCGAGGGCGGCCGGGACGTCGCCGGCGTGCAGGGTCCGCATGATCCGGGCCGCCACCACGGGGCCGTACCCCTTCACCAGCGTCCGGTAGGCCGTGAGCGCCTGCCGGTGGACGTCCGTGAAGGTGCGGTAGCCGGACGCCGTGCGCTCGGCCGGCGGCAGGACGCCCGCCTCCTCGTAGTTGCGGATCTGCTGGGTCGAGAGCCCGGCGAGGCGGGCGAGGTCGACGGAGCGCAGCGGGCGGTCGGCCGCCGGGCCGGACCTCATGGGCTCGGTGACCGCCGCGTCCGGTCGGGCGCCGGCGACCGGGCCGGCTCCCCACGCAGGGCGGCGTCCTGCGTCAACTCGGCGGTGGCCTGGCCGCTTTGCTGCTCGGGGCTCATCGAAACGGCTGTCCTCGGTCGCGCTGCTGTCGCCGTCAGCGTAGAGCACGTGTCCTGCGAAAGGACCTCTGGAGCGGCTCACCCGCGCGCTGGGCTCGCACGTCCGATCAGGTGATTTCATGACCGGTCCGGACGATCCCGAGTGAGTCGCCTCCGGGGAACATCTGACCACTCATATTGTCCTGCTTTGTCGATCTTCGGTGTGCAGGGTGTGGAGGATTTGGTGCGAAGACTCGGAAAGATTCCGCTCCGTAATGGTTTGGTCGCCTGTGCCGCGCTGTCGGCCCTCACGGCCGCCGCGGTCGTGCCCGGCTCCGCGCAGGCCGCCGAGCCCGCTTCGGCGGAGCGGTGGATCGTGCAGCTGAAGGACACGGTCGCCGATCCGGGCAAGGTCGCCGAGGAGCAGGCGAAGGGACAGGCGTCGGACGGCGGGAGCCGGCTGCGCCATGTCTTCGACGCCACCGTGGACGGGGCGGCCCTCAAGGGCTACGCCCTGGAGGCGACCGCGGCCCAGATCGAGGCCATTCGCGCCGACCCGCAGGTCGCCTCGATCGAACCCGACCGGCTGGTGTCCCTGCCCGAACCGGTCGCCGGTTCCTCGCTCCAGGCGCCGCAGCAGCGGACGGGCAGGGCGGACGGGGGCGGTGTCGCGTACAAGGGCGACCCGCTGCTCGCCGGGCAGTGGGGCCTCTTCCGGATCGGCGCCGTGGCGGGCTCCGAGCACGGATTCCGGGTGCCCGCGGCCGCCCGGGTCGGGGTGGCGGTGCTGGACACCGGTGTGGACGCCGGTCACCCGGACCTGCGGGTGGCCGGGAACGCCAACTTCAGTACCTCGCCCGGCGCGAACGACCTCCACGGCCACGGGACGCACGTCGCGGGCATCATCCAGGCGCTCAACAACGGCATCGGCGCTGAGGGCACCGCCCCCGGCACCCGCCTGTGGAACGTCAAGGTCCTGGGTGACAGCGGCTCAGGGCTCTTCTCCGACCTCATCGCGGGCCTGAACTGGGTCGCCCGCAACGCGAAGGCGAAGAACATCCGGGTCGCCAACCTGAGTCTGGGAACCTCGGTGGACAGCCCGCTGGTGCACCAGGCCGTCCGGCTGGCCACCCAGGCGGGCGTCGCCGTGGTGGCCTCAGCGGGCAACGCCGGTACGACCGCGCTGAACTATCCGGCGGCCTACCCGGAGGCGATCAGCGTCGCCGCCACCACCGTGTTCGACCAGCGGGCGCCCTTCTCCAACTACGGAGCGTCGTGGGTGGACATCGCGGCCCCGGGCACCGACATCCTCTCCACTCTCCCCACCCGCGCCACGCTGCTGGGTGAGGACCACGGCTTCCTCTCCGGCACGAGCATGGCCGCGCCCTTCGTCACCGGCTCCGCCGCGCTGTGCCTGACCTCCGGCCACTGCCAGGGCAATGCCCGCGACATCCTGCGCACGCTCGGCCGGGACGCCCGGCCCGTCGCCGGCACCGGCTCGGACTACCGGTACGGACTCGTCCAGGTCGGCTGCTACTGGCAGAACGGTTCCCAGTGCTCGCCCAGGTCCGTCGAACACGACGCGGCCTAGGATCCGTCCCCGCCCCGGGGTCGCCCGTACGGCGGCCCCCCTGCGTCCACGCCACGGCGCCCGCGTCTCACCGAGACCGCAGGGCGCCGTCGGCGTGTCTCAGGTCTGCGGAGGCTGGGGGTCCTCACCGGACTCGCGGCGCTTCAGCTCGTCCTCGCGGCGGCGCAGGTCGGCCTCCCAGTCCTTGAGGAGAGCCTCGTCGTCCTTCTCGTCCTCTCCCTTGTCCTCCTTGAGGGACTTGAGGAACTCGGGGTTGTCGTCGGGCGCGACCCACTCGGCGCGTCGGCCGCGGGGCGACTCGGCCGGAGTGCCACCGCCCACGGGCGCGCGGCGTGCCTTGCCTGCCACCAGCCACGCGACCGGACCGACGAGCACCTCGCCGAAGAGCAGGATGATGATGACCCAGACCACCTTCGGCAGCCCCCGCACCTCCTCCTCGGGAGTGTTGAGACAGTCGATGAAGGCGTAGATCCACAGCGCCAGTACCAGCAGGAACGGCAGATACCTGAGCATGGTGGCGGGTTCCCCCAGGAGACGGTGACGGCGACGGGGGCGCGGGAGCGCCCCGGTGACCGGGCCAGGGTAGCGGGTGGCGGAAAACGTGCCCTCGCGGGCGGGCCGTGCGGATGAACGGAGCGAGAGGGCCGACCGGGAGGGGCCTTCGCGAGGGCCGGCCGCGAGGCGGTGCGGGGTGCGTCGCGCGGCGGTGCGGCGGGCGTAGTGCGGGGCGCGCGTCGGCGCCGGACGGGCCTCGGCGATACTGGGACACATGGCTTACGACGATCTTCGTTCCCTGCTCAGGGCACTGGAACGCGAAGGCGACCTCAAGCGCGTCAAGGCTGAGGTCGATCCGTATCTGGAAGTCGGGGAGATCGTCGACCGGGTCCAGAAGTCCGGTGGCCCCGCGCTGCTCTTCGAGAACGTGAAGGGGTCGAGCATGCCCCTCGCGATGAACGTGTTCGGCACCGACCGACGGCTCCTGAAGGCCCTCGGCCTCAAGTCCTACGCCGAGATCAGCGAGAAGATCGGCGGACTGCTGCGGCCCGAGCTGCCGCACGGGTTCGTCGGCGTCCGCGAGGCGTTCGGCAAGCTCGGCGCGATGACGCACGTCCCGCCGAAGAAGGTGAAGCCCCAGGACGCGCCCGTACAGGAGGTGGTCCTGCACGGCGACGACGTCGACCTCGACGCCCTCCCCGCCCTCTTCACCTGGCCGCAGGACGGCGGCTCCTTCTTCAACCTGGGCCTGACGCACACCAAGGACCCGGAGAGCGGGATCCGCAACCTCGGCCTGTACCGCCTCCAGCGCCACGACAAGCGCACGATCGGCATGCACTGGCAGATCCACAAGGACAGCCGCAACCACTACCAGGTCGCGGCCCGCAAGGGCGAGAAGCTCCCCGTCGCGATCGCCTTCGGCTGCCCGCCCGCCGTGACGTACGCCTCCACCGCCCCGCTCCCCGGCGACATCGACGAGTACCTCTTCGCCGGCTTCATCGCGGGCAAGCGGATCGAGATGGTCGACTGCAAGACGGTGCCGCTCCAGGTGCCGGCGCAGGCGGAGGTCGTGATCGAGGGCTGGCTGGAGCCGGGCGAGATGCTGCCGGAGGGCCCGTTCGGCGACCACACCGGCTTCTACACCCCGCAGGAGCCGTTCCCCGCCCTGAAGATCGACTGCGTGACGATGCGCAAGCGCCCGCTGCTCCAGTCGATCGTGGTCGGCCGGCCGCCGACGGAGGACGGCCCGCTGGGCCGCGCCACGGAACGCTTCTTCCTCCCGCTGCTGAAGATCATCGTCCCGGACATCGTGGACTACCACCTGCCCGAGGCCGGCGGCTTCCACAACTGCGCGATCGTCTCGATCGACAAGAAGTACCCCAAGCACGCGCAGAAGGTCATGCACGCGGTCTGGGGCGCCCACATGATGTCCCTGACCAAGCTGATCGTGGTCGTCGACGCGGACTGCGACGTCCACGATCTGCACGAGGTCGCGTGGCGGGCGCTCGGCAACACCGACTACGCCCGTGACCTGTCCGTCGTCGAAGGCCCGGTCGACCATCTCGACCACGCCTCCTACCAGCAGTTCTGGGGTGGCAAGGCGGGTATCGACGCGACGCGGAAGTGGCCCGAGGAGGGGTACACGCGGGACGGCGGCTGGCCGGAGATGGTGCTGTCCGACCCGGATACGGCGGCGAAGGTCGACCGCCGCTGGAAGGAGTACGGCCTGTGAGTTCCGCTTCCGCAGCGCTTCCGCAGCCAGGACGCACCAAGGCCTTCCTGCGGCTGGTGATGATCGAGCACTCGGTCTTCGCGCTGCCCTTCGCCTACATCGCCGCGCTGACGGCGATGTTCCAGACCGACGAGAACATCCACTGGGGCAGGCTGCTCCTGGTCACCGTCTGCATGGTGGGCCTGCGTACCTTCGCCATGGCGGTCAACCGGATCATCGACCGCGAGATCGACGCCCGTAACCCCCGCACGGCGCAGCGCGAGCTGGTGACGGGCGCGATGTCGGTGCGGCACGCCTGGACCGGCGCCCTGATCGCCCTGGTGATCTTCCTGGGCGCGGCGGCGCTGCTGAATCCGCTCTGCCTGGCCCTGGCCCCCATCGCGGTGATCCCGATGGTGGTGTACCCGTACGGCAAACGCTTCACGAACTTCCCGCAGGCCATCCTCGGCCTGGCGCAGGCGATGGGCCCGATCGGCGGCTGGCTGGCGATCACCGGCGAGTGGTCCTGGGACGCGGTGATCCTGGGCCTGGCGGTGGGCATCTGGATCGGCGGCTTCGACCTGATCTACGCCTGCCAGGACGTCGAGACGGACCGCGAGGTCGGCGTCATGTCGGTTCCGGCCCGCTTCGGCATCCCGGCGGCGGTCTGGGGGGCGCGGGTCTGCCACGCGATCACGACGGCCCTGTTCGTCTGGTACGCCCTGGCCACCGACGCCGGCGCCTTCTTCTGGCTCGGCCTGGTGATCGTCGCGGGTGCCTTCGTCTACGAGCACACGATCGTGCGGCCCCACGACCTGACCCGCCTGAACAGGGCGTTCTTCTCGACGAACGGGTTCATCGGCATCAGCCTGTTCGGGTGCGCGCTGATCGACCTGCTGGTGCGGGGGCTCACGGTCTAGGGCCGGGCGGTCCGCGTGATCCGTCCGTGTACTCCGTCCGGGTGAACGGGCGGGCGGAGGGAGCGCAGGGGGCACGCGGGCTCCAGGGCCGACCGGTCCTGAAGACCTCTCCGCCCACCGGTACGCTCAAGGTGTGAACGCAGGAGAAACGCAGCGCGTGCCTTGGATCGTGGGGGTGTCCGGGGCGTCCGGTACGCCCTATGCCGCCGCTGTGCTGCGCGCGCTGCTCGCCGCGGGAGAGAGTGTCGACCTGGTCGTCAGCCGGGCCTCGCGGCTCACCCTGCTCGACGAGACGGGGATCTCCTTCCGGGACGCGCACTGGCGCGACGACCTGCGGGAATGGCTCGCGCGGGGGGCCGACGGGAAGCCGGGCACCTTCGACGTGGACCTCGAAGGCGAGGGCGGGGGCGACCGGGTGCGGTACTGGGCGGCCGGGGACCTGGCCGCCGGGCCCTCCTCCGGGTCGTACGCCACGAAGGGCATGCTGATCGTGCCCGCCTCCACCGCCTGTGTGGCCGGGGTCGCCCTCGGGCTCTCCAAGGACCTCCTCCAGCGGGCGGCGAGCGTGACGCTCAAGGAGCGGCGTCCGCTGGTCGTGGCCGTACGGGAGACCCCGCTGAACGGGCAGACCCTGCGTCATCTGGTCGCCCTGGACGAGGCGGGTGCGAGCGTCGTGCCGGCCTCTCCGGCCTTCTACGCGGGCGCCACCCACATCCAGGACCTGGTGGACTTCGTCGCCGGGCGGGTCCTCGACGCGGCGGGTGTCGGGCACGGGCTGTACCGCCGCTGGAAGGGCGAGATCGGCGGCGGCTCCCGTCCTCCCGCCTGAGCGTCGGACGCGGACGGCGCGGGCGGCACGCACCACTGCTTCAGGAACACCCGCTTCAGGAAACCCGCTTCAGAAACACCCGCTTCAGGAACTCCCCCCCCCACACTCCTCATCTCTCCTCATCGGAAGGCTTCGATCGCATGGACGCGGTGGACAGGCAGCTCATCCAGGCCCTGAGGGAGAACGGCCGGGCCTCCTACGCGGAGCTGGGACGCCTCGTCGGTCTGTCGGGACCCAGTGTCACCGACCGCATCAACCGGCTGGAGGCGGCCGGTGTCATCACCGGTTACCGCGCCACGGTGAACGCCGCCCAGCTCGGCCTCGGCGTCACCGCCCTCATCGGCATCTCCCTCTCCGACGCCGCCGACCACGAGGACGTGGCGAACCGGATGAAGGACCTCAGCGAGATCGAGGACTGCTGGTTCATCGCCGGCGACGACTCGTTCATGCTCAAGGTGCGGGCGAACGACGTGGACGGTCTCGAGCGGATCATCCGGCGGCTCAGCGGGACCAAGGGCGTGTCCCGGACCCGTACCACCATCGTGCTCTCCACCAAGTGGGAGAACCGGGTCGGGGAGCTTCCCGAAGAGGTGTAGCCGTACGGTTGGTGGTCGGTGGCGTCGTAGGAAGTCGAAGAGAAGTCGTAGAGAGGTGTGGGCATGGATGCCGGACTCAAGCGCGAGCTGGAGCAGAAGGTCAGGGCCGGTGAGCGGCTGACCCGTGAGGACGGCATCGCGCTGTACGAGTCGGACGACCTGGCGTGGCTGGGCGGACTGGCGCACGAGGTGCGGACCCGCAAGAACGGCGACGTCGTGCACTTCAACGTCAACCGGCACCTCAACATGACGAACGTGTGCACGGCCTCCTGCGCCTACTGCTCCTTCCAGCGCAAGCCGGGCGAGAAGGACGCGTACACGATGCGCATCGAGGAGGCGGTGAAGCTCGCCAAGGCGATGGAGGGCGAGAACCTCACCGAGCTGCACATCGTCAACGGCCTGCACCCGAACCTGCCGTGGCGCTACTACCCGCGCTCGCTGCGGGAGCTGAAGGCCGCGCTCCCGGACGTCTCCCTGAAGGCGTTCACGGCGACGGAGATCCACCACTTCGAGACGATCAGCGGGCTGTCCGCCTCCGAGATCCTCGACGAGCTGATCGACGCCGGTCTGGAGTCGCTGACCGGCGGCGGCGCCGAGATCTTCGACTGGGAGGTCCGGCAGCACATCGTCGACCACCGCACCCACTGGGAGGACTGGTCGCGCATCCACCGGCTGGCGCACGAGAAGGGGCTCAAGACCCCGTGCACCATGCTGTACGGCCACATCGAGGAGCCCCGCCACCGCGTCGACCACGTCCTGCGCCTGCGTGAGCTCCAGGACGAGACGAACGGCTTCCAGGTCTTCATCCCCCTGCGCTACCAGCACGACTTCGTGGACATGCAGGACGGCAAGGTCCGCAACCGGCTCCAGGCCCGCACCCAGATGGCGACCGGCGCGGAGGCCCTCAAGACCTTCGCGGTCTCCCGGCTGCTCTTCGACAACGTCCCGCACGTCAAGGTCTTCTGGGTCATGCACGGCGTCCAGACCGCGCAGCTCGCGCTCCAGCACGGCGCCGACGACATGGACGGCTCGGTCGTCGAGTACAAGATCACGCACGACGCCGACAACTACGGCACCCCGAACAAGCTGACCCGCGACGACCTGCTGGACCTCATCCGGGACGCCGGTTTCCGCCCGGTGGAGCGCAACACCCGCTACGAGATCATCCGCGAGTACGACGGCCCCGACCCGGCGCTCCGCGAGTCGCCGCAGCCGATGCGGGTCTGAGGCGGCAGGAGCAGGGACTTGGAAGTCGGGGCTGCGTAAGGATTACCATCCTTTCGTGGCCCTTACTTTCACTCTCGACCCCGCCGTCACCCCCGCCCTGCGTGACGGCATCCTCGACCTGTGGACGGATGTCTCCAACACGGGCGGAGCCGTCGGCTTCGTGGCGCCGGTGGAGCGCGAGACGGTCCGGCCGGAACTGGTCCGCCACCTCGTCCAGATGGCCGAGGGTCGTACCCGGCTGCTCGTCGGACACGACGCGGCCGGCGAGGTGGCGGCGACGGCGTTCCTCAGCTTCAACACCCACCGGCTCCAGACCCACTGGGTGATGCTCTACACGGTGATGGTCCACCCCCGGCACCAGGGCAAGGGCTACGGCCGCGACCTGCTGGCGGCCGCCGCCGAGGAGGCCCGCGCCTTCGACGGCATCGACGCGATCCGGCTCACCTGCCGCGGCGGGCTCGGCCTGGAGCACTTCTACGGCTCCTGCGGTTACAAGGAGGTCGGCCGGGTGCCCGGCGCCATCAGGGTCGCGCCGGGCGACGACCGCGACGACATCATCATGCTGCTGCCCCTGACGTGACGGCTGTGACCGCTCGCACCCCGATGCAAGATCGGCACCCCGGCGTGCTTCACTGGATGACGGCCCCTTTTGGAATCGGAAGAGTGGATTGACATGCTCCGCTACACACTGATGCGCCTCGGTGTCTTCGCCGGCTGCCTCGTGGTCGTCTGGGGTCTCGTCTACTCGGGCGTCGTGCCCCGCGGGCTCGGCGACTCCAACATCATGTGGATCCTGCTGCTCTCGCTGGTGATCTCCGCGCCGATCAGCTTCGTGGTGCTGCGCAAGGAGCGCGACCGTGCCTCGGTGCACGTCGTGCAGCGGGTGGACCGTATGAAGGCCAACCTGGAGGCCAACAAGTCCCAGGAGGACGCCTCGATCGACGAGGCGACGCGCTCGCAGGGCCAGGCGCAGACCTCGTAGTCGTCACGCGGCGGGGCGGGCCGGGCCGGGACCCGAGCGGGCCCAACTACGCTGTGTCCATGGGGACCGTGAAGACCAAGCGGATGCCGCGTGCGGTCCGTGAGCAGCAGATGCTGGACGCCGCCGTGGAGACCTTCGGCCGCCGGGGGTACATGGCCGCGTCCATGGACGAGATCGCCGAACTCGCGGGCGTGTCCAAGCCGTTGGTGTATCTGTACCTGAACTCCAAGGAAGACCTCTTCACCGCCTGCATCCGGCGCGAGGCCAAGGCGCTCGTCGCGGCGGTGCGCACCGGCGTCCGCACCGACCTGCCCGCCGACCGCCAACTCTGGGACGGTCTGCGGGCGTTCTTCGCGCACACCGCCGAGCATCCGCACGCCTGGTCCGTCCTGCATCTTCAAGCCCGCACGCACGGCGAGCCCTTCGCCGCCGAGGTCACGGCGATGCGCGAGGAGATCGTCGCGTTCGTCACGCACCTGATCGTGGTCGCGGCCAGGGAGGCGCACCGGGACCCCGACCTGCCCGAACGAGAGGTCGCCGGACTCGCCGAGGCGCTGGTCGGCGCCGCCGAGGCCCTCGCCGCCTGGGCCAACACCGCCGACGGCACCACGGCCCGGCAGGCGGCGGCGACCCTGATGAACTTCGCCTGGGCAGGCCTGGGCAACCTCATGGAGGGGCGGCCCTGGACCCCACCGGAGGCCTGAGGGCTTCCGGCAGGGCCACGCGGTCGCCTCAGCTCAGGTCCATCGCGTCCGCCGGTACCAGCACCGGGGCCTGCTCGCTGTCCGAGGCCGAGGAGTCGGATTCGGAACCGTACCCGGTGTCCACCCGCTCCTGGCCCTCGCAGTCGACCCGGAGGCTGACGTGCGTGCCGCCGCCCGTCATCGCCGCCGTATGGATGCGCAGCGCGAGCATGTCGGCGTTCGCGATGGTGTAGTCGGATTCCCCGATGTTGGAGGCCTTGCTCGGCCAGTAGGGGCCGGGACGCTTGGAGTCGTCGCCGACGAAGAGCTCCATGTAGCAGACCATGCAGGGCCGCTTGACCCCGGCGATCGCGGAGACGCTTCCCGCCGGCGCGCTCTCCACGATGCGGCGCTCGGCGTGCAGGCCGTCCGTGGCGGCGTCCTCCCGCTTCGCGGGCACGTTCACCGAGCCACCGAGAGCCTGGAGAACCGCGCTGTACGCGTCCCTGCCCTGTCCGTCACCCAGCAGACGTGAGGCCAGCTTCTGGGCGTGCCGTTGTTCGAGCGCCGTGCGGCTGGACAGGTTCGGCTCGCCGGCCTTCAGGATGGCGGTGAGGAACTCCGCGGCGCTGGCCTTGCCCTCGTACAGGTCGGTGAGTGCCTTGTTGGCGCCGTCCTTGTTCGACGAGATGTACAGCTGGAACCGCGTGGCCGCGCCTTCCGGCCCCTCCTGCTGGACGGCGCTCACGCCCGCCTGTACTTCCTCGGGCTGCTTGCGCAGGTCGTTGAGGTAGTTGAAGGTGACGGTGGAGATCCAGCGCAGGGCCTGCTCCGGGCGTTCCGCCGAGAAGGAGCGTTCCTTCCGGATGTTGTCGGTGCCGTGGTACATCGCGCTCAGCGCGGCGCCCTTGAGCCCCTCGCTCTTCGCGTGCGCGGGGGCGTTGTCGGAGGCGATCGGGAAGTGCACGGTCTTGTTCTGCTGCCCGCCGTACTCCTTCCAGCCGTGGTTCTGCACGAGCGCCCTGGTGATCGCCTGTGCCACGGTCGCCTTCTTGCCGCCCCTGCCGGCCTTGGACTTGGTCGCCTCCTTGGGCATCCGCTGCACGTTCTGCCGCTCGCCGGTCCCGGCCGCCGCCCGCTGTACCGGAGCCCCGTGGCCCGCCGAGCCGGGCAGCGAGAGATCGGGGGTCGAACCCTGCGCGACGAGACGGCCGTTGGCGGCCGACTGACGCTCGAAGGCGTCGCCCGGGTCGGACACCTTCACGCCCGAGCCGTTGTCGGTGCCCGCCACCGGGCCCTGCGACTGCTGCCGGACGTGGTCGAGTTCGTGGAACATCGTCTCGTCGTCCACCTGGGACGAGCCGAGCACGATGTGGTGGCCGACGGTCATGGCGTGGGCCTGGAAGTCGGCGCTCGCGCGCTGGGCGGTCGCGTCGTTGTGCACGCGCACGTGACCGAGCGACATTCCGTACGCCTGCTCGGCCTTGGCCCGGATGCGCGGGTCCAGACCGCTGCCGCCGGATCCGGTCACCTCGGCCAGCGACACCCGGCGCTGCACCGCGGCCTGCTGCGTCTCGTCGGTCTCCGCGGCCCGCTGGACCGACCGGTCCGCGTGGCCGCAGCCGGGGCCGTGCTCGTGCCGCTGTTCCTCGATGGCACGCGTCACCGCCGCGTTGCCCGCCGAGCGCTGGAGGGCGAGCAGTCCCGCCGCCGGCCCCGGGAGCGACGACCGTGCGGAGCCTCTCCCGGCCTTGGACCGGCGGTTGCCACCCAGGTCGTTCTCCTGGTCCTGCGCGCGCATGGACGCTCCCTTCAGCGACAGAGCCATCTGAACCCACCACTGTGCTCGACCGGACGCGACCGGGGTAAGGACCTCGAGGGCAGTGTCGGGGGCCGATCGCGCAGGATCACCGGGCGATCCGGCGGAGCCGTCCCGCGACGGACGGGGCAATCGTCGCCCTGCCGGCGAAGCGGCGCGCCGGTCACCCGGGGCCCGTCACCCGGGGCCCGTCACCCGGGGCCCGTCACCCGGGGCCGGTCACGGCGTGAGCGGATCCACCCGGCCGCTCACGTGCACCCGTCCCGAATCTCCCGTCCCGCGCAGCTCGAACCGCTCGCCGTCCGCCGCGAAGGTCACCGCTCCCGGCAGCAGGACCGGTGCCCGGAACTCCGCACGCACCCGTACGGCCTGGGGGGTGCCGTGTGCGGCGAGGCAGCGGGCCACGGTCCACATGCCGTGCGCGATGGCCCGGGGGAAGCCGAAGAGACGGGCGGTGAGCGGGTGGAGGTGGATGGGGTTGCGGTCGCCCGACGCGGCGCCGTAACGCCGTCCGACGTCGGCGGCGAGCCGCCACTCGTCGAGCACGGGGAGCGGGTCGGGCTCCGGTTCCCGCTCAGCGGGCGCGGCCTCGGTGCGGTGCCGGGCCAGATACGTGCTCGTCGACTCCCACACGAGCGCGCCGCCGTCCCGCAGCTCCGTGACGACGACCGCCTCGGTCCCGCGTCGGTGCGCGGCCAACCGCTCGACGTGCACGGTGAGTTCGTAGCTGCCGGTGGCCGCGAGGGTGGTGTGGCGGGTGATCTCGATCGACGTGTGGACGAGGCCGAGCAGCGGCAGCGGGAAGCCGCGGCCGCTCATGATCCGCATGGCCAGCGGGAAGCCCAGGACGTGGGGATACGTGAGCGGCAGGGAGTCCTCGCCGGTCGGGAAGCCGCACACCCGCTCGTAGGCGGCCAGCCGGGCCAGGTCCACCCGCAGGTCGGGCAGGACGAGCCGGTCGCCGGTGCCGGGGAACGTGACGCCCGGCCCGGGCCGTTTGAACGGGGAGCGCAGCGCGCCGAGGGCGAGCAGGGGACCGAGCGACGGAGGCCCGGACAGGGTGGTCACCACGCCGGTCACTACGCCCCCAGCAGACTCTGGCCGCACACGCGCACGACCTGCCCGTTGACCGAGCCGGACGCGGGGTGGGCGAGCCAGGCGGTCGTCTCGGCCACGTCGACGGGCAGGCCCCCCTGCGCGAGGGAGTTCATCCGGCGCCCCGCCTCGCGGATGAACAACGGCACCGCGGCCGTCATCTTCGTCTCGATGAAGCCCGGCGCCACCGCGTTGACCGTGACCCCGTGCTCGGCGAGCGCGCGCGGCGCGAGGGACCGGACCAGACCGGCGACGCCCGCCTTGCTCGCGCCGTAGTTCGTCTGCCCCGCGTTGCCCGCGAGTCCGGCGATGGACGCGGTGGCCACGATCCGGCCGCCTGTCCGCAGGGCGCCCTTGGCGAGCAGCGCGTCCGTGGTGCGCAGCACGCTCGCCAGATTGACGTCGAGCACCGAACTCCAGCGCTCGGCGGGCATGTTGACCAGTCGCCGGTCCCGCGTGATCCCCGCGTTGTGGATCAGTACGTCCAGCCCGTCGGGCAGTTCGGCGGCGATGCGCTCGCCCGCGTCGGCGGCCGTGATGTCGAGCGTGAGGGCGCTGCCGCCCAGCCGCGCGGCGACCCGGCGGGCGTCCTCCGCGGCCTGCGGTACGTCCAGTACGACGACGTGGGCGCCGTCCCGGGCGAGTGTCTCCGCGACGGCCTCGCCGATGCCGCGGGCGGCGCCGGTGACGAGCGCGGTGCGCCCGGCGAGGGGCAGGGTCCAGTCGACGGGGCCGTCGGGCCCCTCGGCGGCCCCCACCCCGATCACCTGGCCGCTGACGTACGCCGACTTGGGGGAGAGCAGGAAGCGCAGGGTGGACTCGGCGGCGGACGCGTCGGACAGCCGGACGAGGTTGACGGTCCTGCCCCGTCCGATCTCCTTGCCGAGGGACCGCACGAAGCCCTCCAGGGCCTGCTGCACGGCCGCCTGGTGGTGGTCCCGGGTGTCCAGGGGCGCGCCCAGCACGACGACCCGCCCGCTCGCCGCGACCGACCGTACGACCGGGTGCAGGGCCGCGTGGACCTCGGCGAGCGTGTCGACGTCCCGGACGCCGGTCGCGTCCAGGACGACGGCGGCGGGGCCGGTGGACCCGGTGGTGGATCCGCCGGTGGATCCGGTCGTGGTTCCGGCTGTTTCGGTGGCCGTGGGCAGTCCGGTGCGGGCCAGGACCGGCGCGAGGTCGAGCCCGGACGGCCCGCCGGCCGTGAGGTGCAGCAAGTGGCCTTCCAGGGACGGACGTTCGGCTGTCCAGCGGCTGAGCGCGGCCGGCTGTGGGAGCCCGAGCCGTGCGGTGAGGAACCGGCCGGGGGCCGTGGCGGTGAAGCTCAGATAGCGGTCGGCCATGATGATCTCCCACGGGCTCGGCGCACACCTCGTACCGGGTGCTTACTCTGGAGTAAGGTTACCGTGGGTAAGTCTAGGTCACGGGTGAGGAGCAGGTCGAGATGAGTACCTCGGAACCGTCACGGGCGAGCCGGCGGGTGAGCCACCTGAAGGTCGCGGAGAGCGGCGCGCCCGTGCCCCGGCCGGAACTGCCGCGGATCCGCCGCGTGGCGATCGTCGGCGGCACCCGCATCCCCTTCGCCCGTTCCGACGGCCCCTACGCCACCGCCTCCAACCAGGAGATGCTGACGGCGGCCGTGAACGGTCTGGCGAACCGCTACGCGCTCGATGTGCCCGGTGTGGTGGGCGAGTTGGTCGCCGGGGCCGTGCTCAAGCACAGCCGCGACTTCAACCTCGCCCGCGAGACCGTCCTCGGCTCGAAGCTCGACGCCCGCACCCCCGCCTACGACATCCAGCAGGCCTGCGGCACCGGGCTCCAAGCCGTGATCGCCGCCGCGAACAAGATCGCCCTCGGTCAGACCGAGTCCGCGATCGCCGGCGGCGCCGACACCGCCAGCGACGCCCCGCTCGGCGTCAACGACCGGCTGCGCCGCATCCTCCTCGAGGCCCGCCGGGCGAAGTCGACGGGCGACCGCCTCAAGGCCCTCGCGCAGATCCGCCCCTCCCATCTGATCCCCGACATCCCGCGCAACGCCGAACCGCGCACCGGTCTCTCCATGGGCGAGCACGCGGCGGTCACCGCCCGCGCCTGGGGCGTCGAGCGCGAGGCCCAGGACGAACTGGCGGCCACCAGCCACCAGCGGCTCGCGGCCGCCTACGAACGCGGCTTCTTCGGCGACCTGGTGGTCCCGTTCCGCGACCTGGCCCGCGACCAGAACCTGCGCCCGGACTCCACGGTCGACAAACTGGCCGCGCTGAAGCCGGTGTTCGGCACCGACGGGCCCGACCCGACGATGACGGCGGGTAATTCGACGCCGCTGACGGACGGAGCGGCGGTCGTGCTCCTCGCCTCCGAGGAGTGGGCCGAGGCGCGCGGCCTGGAGCCGCTCGCCTACCTGACGGCGTACGAGACGGCGGCCGTGGACTTCGTGCGCGGCGATGTCGCGGGCGGCGAGGACGGGTTGCTGATGGCGCCCGCGTACGCTGTCCCGCGCATGCTGGAGCGGACCGGTCTGGGCATCGAGGACTTCGACCTGTTCGAGATCCACGAGGCCTTCGCCTCCCAGGTGCTGGCGACGCTCGCGGCCTGGGAGAAGCAGGGGCTGGCGCCGGTGGACCGCGACCGTCTGAACGTGGCCGGCTCCTCCCTCGCCACCGGTCACCCCTTCGCGGCGACCGGCGCCCGCATCGTGGCGACCCTGGCCAAGCTGCTGGCCGAACGGGAGGGTCCCGCAAGGGGGTTGATCTCGATCTGCGCGGCGGGCGGCCAGGGGGTCACCGCAATTCTGGAACGAACGTGAAGATTCCTCATATAACCCCCGAGATTGCACATCCCCAGCCCCGGAACATCCCGGAACACGCACAAGCCCCACACGTGCGCGCCGTACGATCCCCTACCTAACTGGCGGTAACCCCTTTCTTAGGGGGCATCCCGGTTGAACGCCTCGGTACTTGAGGCACGTACGTCATGCAGCAAGCAGTTTCGTCGCTGCACGCCCAGGGAGTCGCCCGTGTCCACCCCGTACCCAGCCGACGGCTCGGCCTTCGCCGACCCCGACGCTCCCCCCACCCTGGTGGAACCCGAGACACGACGACTGGACGGCGTGGTCCGGGAGGCGTCCGTCCCGGCGCTCGCCCGCCCGGTGACGTACGGGTCGCTCGCCGACCTGCCCTACGACAACGCGGCCGCCGTCCCCGAGTCGGTGGTGCTCAGCCGCAAGGGCCAGGACGGCGAGTGGACGGACATCACGGCCGAACGCTTCGCCGCCCAGGTCCACGCGGTGGCCAAGGGGCTGATCGCCGAGGGTCTCGTGCCCGGCGACCGGCTCGCCATCATGGCCCGCACCACCTACGAGTGGACGCTTCTCGACTTCGCGGCCTGGGCGGCCGGGCTGGTCACCGTCCCCGTCTACCCGACCTCCTCCGTCTTCCAGACCCGCTGGATCCTCCACGACTCCGGCGCGGTCGCCCTGGTCACCGAGAGCACCGCCCAGGCGGCCGCCCTCGGCCCCGAACTCGACCGGCTGCCCGACCTGCACCACCTGTGGGTGATGGAGAAGGGGCACGTGGACCGGCTGATCGAGGCGGGCGAGCACGTACCGGACGCCGAGGTCGAGATCCGCCGGGGAATGCTCGTCCCCGACACCCTCGCCACCCTCATCTACACCTCCGGCACCACGGGCCGCCCCAAGGGCTGCGCGCTCACCCACGGCAACTTCTTCGCCGAGGTCGACAACGCGATCGAACTGCTCTACCCGGTCTTCAAGTCGAGCGGCGAGGACCTCTCCGTCCTCCTCTTCCTCCCCATGTCCCACGTCTTCGGGCGCATGGTCGCCATCGCCTGCGTCCGTGCCCGGGTCCGCCTCGGCCACGCCCCGAGCCTGAAGGCCGACGAACTCCTCCCGGACCTGGCGGCCTTCAGACCCACCTGCCTGCTCGCCATCCCGTACATGCTGGAGAAGATCTTCAACACCGCCCGCGCGAAGGCCGAGGCCGGCGGCAAGCTGTCCTCCTTCGACCGGGCGGTCGGCGTGGCCCGCCGCTACGGCGAGGCGGTCGAGGCGCAGAAGACCGGCACCGGCTCCGGACCCGCGGCCACCCTGCGCGCCGCCCGCACCATCTACGACCCGCTCGTCTACCGCCGCATCCGCAACGCCATGGGCGGCCGCGTCCGCCACGCCATCTGCGGCGGCTCGCCGCTCGGCCAACGCCTGTCCGCCTTCTACCTCGGCGCGGGCATCGAGATCTACGAGGGCTACGGCCTGACGGAGACGACCGGAGCGTCCACGGTGACCCCGCCGCTCAAGCCCCGCCTGGGCACGGTCGGCTGGCCCCTGCCGGGGACGAAGATCCGCATAGCGGCGGACGGCGAGATCCTGATCGCCGGCGAACACGTCCTGCGGGGCTACTGGGACCCGGCGGCCGGGGGAGTGGTCCCCGCCACCCCCGACGGCTGGCTGCCCACCGGCGACATCGGCGAACTGGACGACGAGGGCTATCTGACGATCACCGGCCGCAAGAAGGAAATGATCATCACCGCGGGCGGCAAGAGCGTGGCCCCCGCGCCCCTGGAGAACTGGCTGCGCTCCCACCCCCTGATCTCCCAGGCCATGGTCCTCGGCGACGGCCGCCCCTACGTCTCCGTCCTCCTCACCCTCGACCCGGACGGCCTCACCCACTGGCGCCAGATGAACGGCAAGCACCCGGTCCCGGTGGAGCTGCTGATGGACGACCCGGACCTGCACGCCGTGCTCCAACGAGCGATCGACGAGGCCAACAAGCTGGTCTCCCGCCCCGAGTCGATCCGCCGCTTCGCCATCCTCCCGACCGACTTCTCGGAGCACGCCGGCCACCTCACCCCCTCGATGAAACTCCGCCGCGAGGCGGTCCTGGCGGACTTCGCGGACCAGGTGGAGGGGCTGTACCAGCACTAGGGAGGCGGTGCGTGTTCCTACTTGCTCGGCAGCAGCTTGTGCCCTGAGGCGCGGACGAACCTGGTGCCGTCCTCACTGACGCGGCGGAGATTGCCGACGCCGTCGTACCTGCGGGCGTTGCTGAGGTAGCCCAGGCCGAAGATGGGGAGAAGGACGCCGGCTATGCCGGTGTACGCGAGCCAGGAAGCAACGTCCGTGTCCAGGTCGCTGTCCGGGCCGTCCGGCTGTATGGCGACGTCGAAGGACAGCCAGAGCAGCAAGGCGCCGAGGGCCAGGCCGATGAGGCCGAGAACGAAGTAGCGGACCCGCCTGGCGGTGGTGCGGTCGCGACTTTGGACGGTCACCAGGAACTGCCCGCCGCATGCCTGGCAGACGATCACGCCCTTGCCGCTGCCCTTCTCGGGCCGCATGGGAAGCGGCTGGACCCGGTGATTGGTGACCACCACCGCGACCCCCCGCACACTCAGCACATGGGCGAACATCGTTCTCGGCTGGTCCATGACGATGCTGCTTCCGAACGCCATCTGACGCCCCCCTCTTGGCAGTTGCCCCCGCAACAGACGGCAATCATGCCCGCGGGACGTACCACCGAACCGCTCGATACCCGTGTCACCTGCTGTGAAGCGGCAAAGGATTCGCGGGGTGCCTCTCGGCCGGGGAGTATGCGGATGGTGAACGGCATCGAGTTCTTCCACTGTCCCTGGGACGATCGCCCTGCCGCCCCGGTCTGGGGTGCCCGCGTCGACGGAGTCGATCTGCGGGCGCTGACCGCATGGGCCACGCGGGAGCTGTGGCGGCCGGAGCTGGAGGGCCAGTTCGAGGACCAGGAGCGGGAGTCGGCCGAGCTGATCTGGGGTCAGCACGGCGGGCTGGGCGTTCTCGACTTCACCGAGAACCCGTTTCTGCGTACGGCCGGCCGGACCCCGCTCCTCGGCTGTCCCTGTGGCATCTGGCAGTGCTGGCCCCTCATGGCCCGCGTCGCCGTGACGCCCACGAGGGTCACCTGGTCCGGCTTCCACTACCCGGAGCGCGAGGAGTGGGGCGAACTGCCCCTGGGCCCGTTCGTCTTCGAGCGGCAGGCCTACGAGGAGGCGTTGAGCGCGCCGCAGGTGCTGGTGGCGGACCCGCTGGGCCCGGCTCCGGAGTCCTTGGGCTGCGTTCCCTGATCCTTCTCGGCGGCGACGCCGGCGGCGGAGAGGAGTGTCGCACCGGCGAGGCCGCCCCAGAGCGCGGCCGGGCCGTGGGGCGCGAGAGCGGTGATGACCGCCGGGGAGACGGCGAGGCCGAAGCCAGTGGAGAGCTCGAAGCGGGCGAGGGTGCGTCCCAGGGCGTGGGCCGGGGCCAGGACGGTGACGAGCGCGGTGGCGCTGCCCGCGTAGACGATCTCGCCGAGGGTGCAGACCACGGACACCGTGGCGACGGCCGGGGCACCCCACCCGTGTCCCAGTGAGGTGGCCGCGAGGAAGCCCAGGTAGGACGCGGTGAGGACCACGCCGGCGAGAGCCAGCACGCTCCGCCGCGAGAAGCGGGACATCAGGATCGTGACCGGAACCTGCAAGGTGACCACCAGCACCGTGTTGGCCACGAAGACGGCCGCCGACCACACCGGGGACGCGTGCAACTGGGTCACCAGGACCAGGGGGAGCGCGATCTCCGGCACGTTGAGGCAGAACACGTAGACCACGTTGGCGGCCAGCAGCGCGCGCATCCGGGGGGCGGGAGCGGGGGCGGGAGCGGGAGCTGCGTCGGCGGCTCCCGCCTCGGCCGGGGCTGCCGCCGGGTCCGCGCGCAGGTGGACCGACCACGCCAGGGTCGCCGCCGCGAGATAGGCGACTCCTGTGACGGCCGCCAGCGCCTGCAGAGCCGCGGTACCGCCCGCCAGGCACGCGGTGGCGATCAGCGCGCCCGTGCCCAGGCCCGCGTTGCGCAGGGCGCGGCCCGCCGCGAGAGCGGTGTCGCGTTCCCGGCCGTGGGCGACCGTGGCCACGAGGGCGGCATGGGCGGCCGGCCAGGCCTGGTTGCCGATGCCGAGGAAGAGCGCCGCCGTTGCGAACGGCCACGCGTGCCCCGCCGGGGTGGCGAGGAGCAGCGCCACACCCAGCACCCGCACCAGCATCGACGCCGCCACGACCGTGCTGCGCGCGCCCCGGTCCAGCCAGCGGCCCACCGCGGGCATGCACACCAGGCCCACGACGATGCCGGCCGTCATCGCGATACCGGTGACCGGCGCGGACAGCCTCAGCACCGTCACCCCGTAGAGCAGCAGAAAGGGCCGCAGCAGGCCGGTGCCGAGCGCGTCCACGGCCAGGGCGACGGCATAGCGGGGTCCTCCGGAGGCCCGGACGAGGGCGCGGGGCCGGATCTTCGCGGTGCTGGTGATTGCCATGGCGGCAACGGTGAGTTCGACCGCCGGGCCAGGCACGTCGGTTGACGGACACCGTCAACCGACACCGCCGTCGGCCGGGCGGTCGGTGATGATGAGGGATGACGTTGAGGATCGACATCGGCGGGCTGCCGGCCGAGCGACTGCGGTTCGCCGCCTCCCCGCTGGCCGAGCTGACGGCGATGCTGCACGTGCTGGCCGAACCCGGGCACCATCCGCAGCTCGCCGACTGGGCCGGGGACGTCTGGACCGGGCTGCGGCCCGAACTGGCCGAGCGGCTGCGGGAGGCGGAGTTCCTCTGGCGTTCCTCACAGGCCGACTTCCTGATTCCCTCACGGCCCCGGCCGACCCTCGCCGAGGAACTGGACGACGTGGACCGGATCGACGACGAGCGGTATGTGACCGCCGCGCTCGTCACCACCTGCGGCAGCAACCGGGTCCACTTCGGCACCCGGTCGCCGCTCACCGACGCGACCGCACGCGAACGGGCCCTTGACCTGGCCCAGTCCCGCGGCGCACTGCAGGAGGCCTTCGCGGAACGGCTGCTCGCCGACCCGGCCGCCGTACGGGCGCGGGTGCGCGACACCCTCGAACAGTGCGGCGAGGCCTTCTTCGACGCTGCCTGGGCGGGCGCCGCCGTACGACTTGCCACCGACCTGCGCCTGAAGAACGACCTGCTCAAGCGCCAGGGCATCGGAGCGGCGATCGCGTCGGTCTCCGACGCGGTCACCCTCGCACCGGAGGGCGACTGGATCATCGTGGACAAGCTTCAGGACAAGGCGACCACCGCCCACGGCACCGGGGTCACCTTCATCCCGAGTGTCTTCGGCCGCCCGCACCTGGTGGCGGTCCACGCGCCCGGCTGGCAGCCGGTGGTGCAGTACCCGGTGGCCGAGCCGAGTGCGGCGCAGCCGGAGCCGGAGCAAGTGTCGCTGGAGACGGTCACCCTGCGGCTGGAGGCGCTCGCCCATCCGGTACGGCTACGGCTGCTGCGCACCCTGGCCCGCAGCCCGCAGACCAACCGTGAGCTGGCCTACGCATGGGACCTCACACCCCCGGAGGTCTCCCGCCACCTCGCCGTCCTGCGCCGCGCGGGCCTGCTCACGGCCCGGCGGCACGGCCGCTACGTCCGCTACACCCTCGACCTGCCCGCGCTGACGGCACTGGGGTCCGACCTGCTGGGGGCGGTGCTGCGCTGAGGCGACTACTTCACTGCGTGCGCGAGGAACTCGGCCCAGGCACCGGTCGCGAGGGAGAGGCGGGGGCCGTCGGGGTTCTTGGAATCACGGACGTGGATGGTCCGGGGGCAGACGGCCACTTCGAGGCATTCGCCGCCTTCGCCACTGCTGTACGTCGACTTGCGCCAGACGTAAGCGACTTCGAGGCATTCGCCGCCCTCGCCGTCGCTGTAGCTGGACTTGAACCAGGTGAGGTTCTCGCTGTTCATAGCCCCTCCAGCTTCATCTCGATCAACGCCCGCGAATCCTCGGGCGAGAGAGCAATTGCCCGCATGATTCCATAGCGGTCCGCGATCGTCCGTACCTCTTGGAGGTCGGTGATCAAGCGGGGGTATCCCTGCACTTCCGTGTATGCCACCTGCGGGTGTTTCTTGGGTGTCAGCAAGTTGAATGCGCCGCCCATGTTGGGGTGATTCTCGATCCTGGTCGGCATCACCTGGATCTCCACATTCCGCCGGTCCCCTAGGCGCAGCAACTGCTTCAGCTGTTCCTCCCGGACGACCCGCCCGCCGATGGGCCGATCCAACACGACCTCTTCGAGTACGTAGCTGACGGTTGGCGAAGGCCAGCGATCCAGGACCTGTTGGCGTGACAGTCGGTCGGCCACGCGCTTCTCGATCGTCTCCTCGTCGAGCAGCGGCCGTCTGCGGGAGAACATCGCCCACGCGTAGTCCCGGGTCTGCAACAAGCCAGGCACCCCCTGGTTGGCATAGAAGTGCAGCTCAACGGCCTCCGCCTCCAGTGCCGCGTAACTCCGGTACCACTCCGGATGCCGCGTCCGAACCCGGCTCATCGCCTCCCGGACCTCGGGAATCGCCTCTTTGAACAGGCCCCCGGCGTCCAGCAGTTCGTCCGCCTTCTCCAGTACCTCGGGCCGGATCGTCCGTACGCCCCGCTCCATCGCGGAGATCGCGTCCGGCCCGTACCCGACCAGCTCCCCGAACTCCTTCTGCGTGAGCCCCTTGCGTTCCCGCAGAAGCTTCAGCATCTTGCCCAGGGCCGTGAACAGCCCTGTCGTCCCGTCGGCCTCCGCCGGTGTCTCCGGCCTGCGGTCCTCCGTCACGTGCGCCACCACCCTCCCGCCTCCGTGGTCACGGCCGACGACCCGTACGTCTGCCCCACCGCAGCCGTACAACTACACAGAGTCGCCATGCCGCTCCTGGTCAGGGTAGGGACAACCGGCCACGCTCAGTCAGGTGAACTCCGAAATCTCCACCCAGATCTCCACCCGGGAATCGACCCTGGAATCCACCCGGGACGCCTCGCTCGGTGAGCTGACCCTGCGCCTCAGCGCGACGCCGCGCGGCGCCCGGCTGGCCCGTCGCCTCACGGGTCACCAGCTCACCGCCTGGGGGCATCCGCACGGCAGCGACGCCAACCACACCGCGCAGCAGGTGGTCGCGGAGCTGGCCGCCAACGCCGTCACGCACGGACGCGTCCCGGGCCGGGACTTCGAGCTGCGGCTCCGGCTGCTCCCGGAGGACACGCTGCGTGTCGAGGTGAGCGACGCCCGCGCGGACCGGCGACTGCGGATCGTCACGAACCCGGAGGAGGAGGGCGGCCGGGGGCTGATCCTCGTCTGGGTGCTGGCCCGCACGTGGGGCGTCGCGGAGCGGGACATCGGCAAGACGGTCTGGGCGGAACTACCGCTCAGCCCTTGACTTCACAAGACCCTCGCGCGACATTCCGGGCTCCGCACCCGAATCCATCCATTCGTTCCCCTCTGGCTGGAGTGGCCATGACCACGAGCGCGGACCCTGTGAGACAAGTCGGCCTTCCCTCCCGGAGGGCCGTGCTCGGCGCCTCCGCCGGTGCCGGGCTGGCGCTGGCCGCCGTCGGCCGGGAGGCGGCCGCCGCCGACCTCCCCCTCCTCGGCACCTACGACGTCGTCGTCATCGGCTCCGGTGCGGCCGGGATGACCGCCGCGCTGACGGCCGCCAAGCGTGGGCTCAGCTGTGTGGTTGTCGAGAAGGCACCGACGTTCGGCGGGTCCGCCGCCCGCTCGGGCGCCGGGATCTGGATCCCGAACAACTCCGTCATCCTGTCCGCCGGGGTCCCGGACACGCCCGCGAAGGCGGCCGCCTATCTGGCCGCCGTGGTCGGGGCGGACGTCCCCGCCGACCGCCAGGCCGCCTTCCTCGCGCACGGGCCCGCCATGCTCTCCTTCGTCATGGCCAACAGTCCGCTGCGCTTCCGCTGGATGGAGGGGTACAGCGACTACTACCCGGGGTTGCCGGGCGGGCTGCCCGGCGGCCGCTCCGTCGAGCCCGACCAGCTGGACGGCAACCTCCTCGGAGCCGAATTCGCCCGCCTCAACCCGCCGTACATGGCCGTGCCGGCGGGCATGGTCGTGTTCAGCGCGGACTACAAGTGGCTGGCGCTGGCCGCCGTGAGCGTCAAGGGGGCCGCCGTCGCCACCGAGTGTCTGGCGCGCGGGACCAGGGCTGCTCTGCTCGGGCAGAAGCCGCTCACCATGGGGCAGTCGCTGGCCGCGGGCCTGCGGGCCGGCCTGCTCGCCGCCCAGGTGCCGGTGTGGCTGAACACCCCGCTCACCGACCTGTACGTCGAGGGGGGAGTGGTGACGGGGGCCGTCGTCACGCGCGACGGGGTGCCGGGACTCGTGCGGGCCCGGCGGGGTGTCGTCGTCGGCTCGGGCGGGTTCGAGCACAACGCGGCGATGCGGGCGCAGTACCAGCGGCAGCCGATCGGGACCGCGTGGACGGTCGGCGCGAAGGAGAACACGGGAGACGGGATACGCGCCGGTCAACGCGCGGGCGGCGCGTTGGCGCTGATGGACGACGCCTGGTGGGGACCCGCGATCCCGCTGCCCGGCGAGCCCTACTTCTGCCTCGCCGAACGCACCCTGCCCGGCGGCCTGTTGGTGAACCAGGCCGGTGCCCGCTTCGTCAACGAGGCCGGCCCCTACAGCGACGTGGTGCACACGATGTACGACCTCGACCCCACCGCCCCCGACATCCCGGCGTGGCTGGTCGTCGACCAGAACTACCGCAACCGGTACCTGTTCAAGGACATCGCCCCGACCTTCGTGCTCCCCGACGACTGGTACACCTCGGGCGCCGCGCGCAAGGCCTGGACCCTCGACGCCCTGGCCGCCTCGATCGGTGTTCCGGCCGCCGCGCTCCGCTCCACCGTCGACCGCTTCAACTCCCTCGCCCTCAAGGGCAAGGACACCGACTTCAAGCGCGGCGACAGCGCCTACGACCACTACTACACGGACCCCTCGGTCCTCCCCAACTCCTGCCTCGCACCCCTCTGGCTGCCGCCGTACTACGCCTTCCGGATCGTCCCCGGCGACCTCGGCACCAAGGGCGGCCTGCGCACGGACGCCAGGGCCCGCGTGCTGCGCGCCGACGGATCGACGATCCCCGGCCTGTACGCCGCCGGGAACGCCAGCGCCGCCGTCATGGGGCACAGCTACGCCGGCGCGGGTTCGACGATCGGGCCCGCGATGACCTTCGGCTACATCGCGGCCCTCGACCTCGCCGGGGGACTCTAGGGGTGGGACGGGTGCCGGTACGGGGTGAGTGTCTGTGCCAGCCGGTCCACGAACTGGGTGACGAGGTCGAGGCGGGGCCCCTCACGGGCGACCCGGAACCCGTGGTGTCGCCCGTGGAAGGCGGCCTGGACGAGGTGGAACTGCGCCCAGCGGCGGGTGCGTTCGCGGTCCAGTCCGGCGGCCTCCGCGAAGTGGTCCAGGATGCGGTGGGCGACCCGGCGCAGCTCTCCGTCGCTTCCCGGGCCGTGCCGCACCACATGCCCGAAGATCAGCGGCTTGAGCAGGGTGCCGCCGTCGTACGCGGGATCCCCGGCCCACCCCTTGGGATCGACGGCGAGCCACGGCTCCCGTTCGGCGCGCAGGATGTTACGGGCGTGCAGGTCACCGTGGACGAGCAGATCGGGCTGGCTGCGCCCGAGTTCTCGTACGGTGTCCAGGGCCGCGTCGACGGTACGTGCGGGCAGGGCCCGGTCGAACTCCGCCTGGTCGAGCAGCAGTTGCCGCTTCCAGCCGTCGGCCATGTCGCTCAGCCGGGGCAGGCGGTCCGGCGCGGGAACGGCGAGGCGGCGGCTGATCCGCCCGGCGACGACGGTGACCTCCTCGGTGTCCTCGACCTCGGCGAGGGACGACGTCCGCACCCGCTCCAGCAGCATCGCGAAGCGCGCGTCGTCCCGCTCGTAGAGCCGTACGGCACCCGCTCCGCTCCAGGCGGCGAAGGCGTCGGGCTCGTGGACGTTGCCCGGGTGCGGGAAGGACACCTTGATGACGGCGGGGGTCCGGTCGGACCGTCGCAGCACGGGTACGACGATCCCGACGCCGCCGTGCACGATCTCACCGTCGGGTGCGCAGTCCCAGCGGTCGAGCAACTCGGCCACCAGCGCGGGGAGTCCCTCGACCCAGTCCGCCCCGGGCTTTCCCTCTCGCTGGACGGTGGTGCTCGCGAAGGCCTGCGGTACCTCGATCATGGCCCCATTGTGCAGGGACCGCCGCCTCTCGATCAGCGGCTCGGGCGGGTGCTTCGGGCGGCGCTCTCGCTGTCGGGGTGGAGAGGGAAGATCTGGTCGAGACCGACGATGCGCAGAATGCGCAGGGTGTTGGCCGGAACCGCGGCCAGCGCGATGTCCGCGTGGGCGGCTTGGGCGTGGTGGTGGGCCGCGATCAGCGCGGTGATGCCGCTGGAGTCGCAGAAGTCCATGCCGGCCAGGTCCAGGACGAGGCGCTGGCCCGGCTGGAGGGTCAGCGTGGTGAGCAGGTCACGCAGCTCGTCGGCGTGGGCGTAGTCGAGGTCGCCGAGGATCGCCAGGACGGGACCGGTCGCCGTGTCTCGGGTGGTGATCTTCAGCGGGCTCATCGGGTGCTCTTCGTCGCCGGGTCGGGGTCGGGGGCGGGGACGCCGAGCGCGAGCAGGGCGGTGTCGTCGTCGAGGCCGTCGCCGAACTCGTCCAGCAGGCCGGTCAGGGCCTGGACGACGGCCTGCGGGGGCCGTCCGGCGTGCTCGGCGGCGAAGGCGCGCAGGGCCTCGTCCCCGTACAGGGTCTCCCGGTCCTCGCCGGTACGGGCCTCGGTGAGTCCGTCGGTGTAGAGCAGGAGGGTGTCGCCGGGGGCGAGGACCGTGGTGGCGGCGACGAAGCGGGCGTCGGGCAGGACGCCGACGAGGAGACCGCCCGGCGTGGGCAGGAAGTCGGCCGTGCCGTCGGCACGCAGGACGAGGGCCGGCGGATGGCCTCCCGAGGCGATGCGGACGGTGACCTGCCCGGTCGCGGGGTCGGGTTCGAGAACCCCGAAGACGGCGGTGCAGTAGCGCGGATCACCGCCGGCGGAGTACCGCTCGTGCAGCACCTTGTTGAGCGTCGACAGGGCCGCGACCGGGTCGGAGTCGTGCAGGGCGGCGGCCCGCAGGGTGTAGCGGGTCAGCGAGGTGACGGCGGCGGCCTGGGGGCCCTTGCCGCACACGTCGCCGAGGAAGAACGCGAAGTGTTTGCCGTCGATCGGGAAGACGTCGTAGAAGTCCCCGCCGAGCCGGTCGGGGGAGGCCGTGCAGTAGTGGGCGGCCGTCTCCATCCCGGGCACCGGCGGCAGGGTGGCGGGCAGCAGCGACTGCTGGAGCACCGCGAGGGCCTCCTGCAACCTGGCGCGGTCGGCCTCCGCCTGTCGGCGCGCCTCTTCGGCCGCCTTCCGGCCGCGCAGGAGCTCCTCCTCGTAGGCACGGCGGTCCCGGGCGTCGAAGACGGTGGTGCGGATCAGCAGCGGCTCGCCGCCACCGCCGTACTTGATCACGGAGGTGACCAGCACCGGCCTCCGGACGCCGTCGGCCTGCTTCATCTCGAGCGCGATGCCGTCGATCCGGCCCTGCATGCGCAGCAGCGGCGCGAAATGGGTCTCGTGGTACAGCTTGCCGCCGACGGTCAGCAGGTCGGTGAACCGCATCCGGCCCACCACCGCCTCCCGGTCGAGTCCGAGCCAGTCCAGCAGGGTGGTGTTGATCTTCGCGACGGTGCCGTCCATCAGCATGGACAGGTATCCGCACGGCGCGCTCTCGTACAGGTCCTCGGCGCTGTCCTCCAGCAGTGCGGCGAACGCCGCGTCCGAGGCCTTCCCGTTGTCGGCGTCGACATCGGTGCCGGGGTCGGTACCGGTACCGATGGCGGGGTCGGTATCGGGATGTGGATCGGCCGGGTCGGTCTGCCGGCCGGTCCGGCACATCACCGCAGCCCGGCCAGGAAGCCGGTGATCGCCTCGTTGGTGGCCTCGGGCGCGGACAGGTGCGGGCAGTGCCCGATGGCGTCGAGGGTGATCAGCGTCGAGCCGGGGATCGACCGGTGGACGAAGGCGCCGACCTCCCGGGGCGCGATGGCGTCCTGGGTGCACTCCAGCACCAGCGTCGGCACCCGCACGCTCTTCAGGTCGTCCCGCGAGTCCGACAGGAACGTGGTCCGGGCGAAGACACGCGCCATGTCCGGGTCGGTGGCGCAGAAGCTGTTCTTCAGCTCCTCACCGAGCTCGGGCCGCTCCGGGTTCCCCATGATCACCGGGGCCATCGCCGCAGACCAGCCCAGATAGTTCGACTCCAGTGACGTCAGCAGCTCGTCGATGTCCGGCGCGCTGAACCCGCCGCGGTAGTCGGCGTCGTCGATGTAGCGCGGCGACGGGGCGACCATCACCAGCGCCCCGATGCGCTCCGGGGCCATGTCGGCGGCCAGTACGCCGATCATCGCGCTGACCGAGTGCCCCACGAACACCGCGTCGCGCAGATCGAGCGCCTCGCACACCTCCACCACGTCTCGCGCGTAACCGTCGAGGGAGGAGTAGCGGGCCTCCGAGAACGCGGACAGATCCGAGCGGCCCGACCCCACGTAGTCGAACATCACCACCCGGTACTTCTCGGCCAGGGCGGGCACGGTGAGCCGCCACATGTTCTGATCACAGCCGAATCCGTGCGCCAGAACCACCGTCGGCCCCTGCGGGTTGCCGGTGACCGTGACGTTGTTCCTGCGATCGATGTCCATACCCATCAGTTTCCCAAACCTCGCTGACCACTCCCGTACCCGGTTTGTGTCACCCCATGCCCAAAGCTCAGACGTCCGGCGCGGTCGGCCTGCGGGCGATCAGGAAGGCATGCGGGGTCGACTCGGCGAGGACCGGCTCCCGCACCGTGCGCCACAGCACCGCGAATCCGGCCGCAGTCAGCAGCTCGGCCATCCGCTCCGGGCGGCGGCGTTCGAAGTCGAGGGTGACCGGGTGGCCCCACGGGCGGTCGAAGTGGCGCGGTTCGTCACCGACCTGGAAAGCGAGGAGGAGATGACCGCCGGGGGCGAGCACGCGGTGGAACTCGGTGAAGAGGGCCGGAAGCTTCTCCACAGGGGTGTGGATGGAGGAGTAGAAGGAGACGACCCCCGCGAGACTCCCGTCGGCGAAGTCCAGCTCCAGCATCGAGCCCCGCTCGAAACGGATCGTCGGGTTCTCGCGCCGCGCGACCGCCAGCATCGACTCCGACAGGTCGAGCCCGCAGACGTCGAGCCCGCGCGCACCGAGAAACCCCGTCACCCGGCCGGGACCACACCCCAGGTCCGCCACCCGGCCACCGGCGCCGACAAGCTCGGCGTACGCACTGAGCACGGCCCGCTCCAGCGGCTTCGCCGCCAGCTCGTCACGGAAGCGCTCGGCGTAGTCCTCGGCGATGGCGTCGTAGAAGGCACGGGTGGCGGCGACGAAGTGGGGGGAGGTGGGGGTGGCGGAGGCGGGGTCCGGGGCGACGGAGGTGGGGTCCGGGGTGGCGGTCATGGGCGGGGAGCCTAGGAGCCGGCACTGACAGCGGGGGCGGTTCTACGCCACACCCATCGCACGCAGCACCCCCGTCACCGTCGCCGCCCCCAGCACCACCACCGGGAAGGGCGCGCCCTTCCCCCACTTCCGGCCGCGCCCGAGCGGGGGAACCCCCATCGCCAGGGCCCCACCGGCCAGCACCCCGGCCGGCCGCGCCCACCCGGTGAAGCCGCCGCCCTCGGTCAGCGCGCCCGTCGCCAGCAGCGCGACCAGCAGGACCACCGCCCCGGCGGACAGCAGCTCCTGGACCCGGGCGGGGAGCTCCACCCGTCCGTGCAGCGCGGGGCCCACCAGCCGCAGGGCGTACGTGCCCACCGCCAGCATCAGGATCAGGGCGACCGTCGCGTTCATTTGGCGGCCGCCTCACGGCCGTACCCGTACAGCCCCAGCCCGGCCAGCGCGAGCAGCACGGGCACCCCGGCCGGTACGAACGGTGTGGCCGCCAGGGCCAGGCCGGCGCCGAGTGCCGCCGGCCGTCGCAGGCGGGTCTGCTCGCGGAGGGCGGGCAGGACCAGGGCGACGAGGACGGCGGGGAACGCCGCGTCCAGGCCGTAGTCCGCCGTGTCGCCCAGGGCGCTTCCGGCGAAGGCGCCGGCGAGCACGCCCGTGTTCCACGCGGCGAACAGGCCGATCCCGGAGATCCAGAACGCGGCGCGGCGGCGGGCGGTATCCGGCTGGGCGAGCGCGAAGGCGGCCGTTTCGTCGGTCACCAGGTGCGCGCCGAGGAGCCGGGTCGCGCGGCCGGGGCCGAGGAGGTCGGCGACCGCGAGGCTGAACGCGGCGTTGCGGGTGTTGAGGAGGAGCCCGGTCGCGGCCGCGGCGAGCGGACCGCCCCCCGCGAGCAGCACACCGACCGCGCTGAACTGGGCGGAGCCCGCGTACACCACCACGGACATCACCACCGGCACCCAGACCGGCAGCCCGCCCGCCACGGCGACAGCGCCGAAGGAGACGCCCACCACGCCACCGGCCAGCCAGACGAGCGAACTGTCGCGGACCAGGCTTCGCGTCGCTCTGGCCGGAGCCGGAGCCGGAGCCGGAGCCGGAGCAGGGGGCGGGGGCGGAGGAGGGGATGTTCGTTGTGGCGAACGCATGTTTTCTACAATGGACAGACCGGCCACTGTTCGTCAAGGCGAACGCACGTACCGATGGAGCGAACGACATGCCCGAAGCCGCGCCCCCGCCCGCGCCCCGGCCCCCGTCCCGTCTGCCCCTCGACTGGATCGCCGCCGCCCTGCGCCGCGAACGCACCCGGGCCGGGCTCTCCCTCTCCGAGCTGGCCAAACGGGCCGGTATCGCGAAGTCCACGCTGTCGCAGCTGGAGGCGGCGAGCGGCAATCCGAGCATGGAGACGATCTGGGCGCTGGGAGTGGCGCTGGGCGTGCCGTTCGCCGCGCTCGTCGAACCGCCGGTGTCGGCGGTCCGGGTGATCCGGGCGGGGGAGGGGCCCACGGTCGCCTCGGAGCAGGCGCCCTACGTGGCCACTCTGCTGTCGGCCAGCCCGCCGGGCGCGCGGCGGGACATCTACCACCTGCGGGCCGAGCCCGGCGCGGCGCGGACCTCGGAGCCGCACATTCCGGGCACGGTCGAGCATCTGGTGGTGAGCACGGGCCGGGTGAAGGCGGGGCCGGCCGGGGAGACGGTGGAACTGGAACCGGGGGACTACATGACCTACCGCGGGGATGTGCCGCACTCGTACGAGGCGCTGGTGCCGGGCACGACGTTCGTCCTGGTGATGCAGCACGTGTGAGCCGGCCGGAGGGCGCGAGGCGGCGGCGGGGAGCCGGCGGGTGACGGCCGGAGGGCAAAGGCAGGAGCCCCGTGCCTACCGGCACAGGGCTCCTTGGGTACTGCTCTCAGACTTGCGATCTCAGGGTTCTGAAGATCAGACGGGGGTGACGTTCTCCGCCTGGGGACCCTTCGGGCCCTGCGTCACGTCGAAGGAGACCTGCTGGTTCTCCTCGAGCGAGCGGAAACCCTGCGCGTTGATCGCGGAGTAGTGGACGAAGACGTCGGGGCCGCCGCCTTCTTGGGCGATGAAGCCAAAGCCCTTTTCGGCGTTGAACCACTTCACGGTTCCGGTAGCCATAAGCCCTCCTTGGGCCCAAAGGGTTGCCCTGCTCCAGAACCCTGCAAGCGTGAAAGCAAGTGCCGCACAACTGCATACGTCTGAAAACGACGAGAGCCCGCGGTTACATGCTCCGCAGGCTCTGTACTGCAAGGGAAACCAAACTGCAACTTGCGGCGAGCCTAGCATGCAGGCAGCCGAAAGCAATAGAGGTCAAGATCACGTCACCCGGATGTTTGAACATGCCCGGAAGGGCTTGACCGAGGGGGTGGAGTGCCCACGGTATCCGATGGGGTCTAGCCTCGCGATGTGGACAATTCTCGCACCCGGCCGCGCGTCGGCCACATCCAGTTCCTCAACTGCCTGCCCCTCTACTGGGGGCTCGCGAGAACCGGCACCCTCCTCGACTTCGAGCTGACGAAGGACACCCCGGAGAAGCTCAGCGAGCGACTGGTGTCGGGCGACCTCGACATCGGGCCCATCACCCTCGTCGAGTTCCTCAAGAACGCCGACGACCTGGTCGCCTTCCCCGACATCGCCGTCGGCTGCGACGGCCCGGTGATGTCCTGCGTGATCGTCTCCCAGGTCCCGCTGGAGGAGCTGGACGGCGCCAGGGTCGCCCTCGGCTCGACCTCCCGGACCTCCGTGCGTCTCGCCCAGCTGCTGCTGGCGGACCGTTTCGGCGTCCGGCCGGACTACTACACCTGCCCGCCCGACCTCAGCCTGATGATGCAGGACGCCGAGGCGGCCGTACTCATCGGAGACGCGGCGCTGCGGGCCAACCTGCTGGACGGACCGAAGTTCGGCCTGGAGGTGCACGACCTCGGGGCGCTCTGGAAGGAGTGGACCGGCCTGCCGTTCGTCTTTGCGGTGTGGGCGGCCCGCCGGGATTACCTGGAGCGCGAGCCGGTCATCACCCGTCAGGTCCACGAGGCCTTCATCGAGTCCCGCAACCTCTCCCTCGACGAGGTCGGCAAGGTCGCCGAGCAGGCGGCCCGCTGGGAGGAGTTCGACGAGCGGGTGCTCGAGCAGTACTTCACCACCCTCGACTTCCGCTTCGGCGCGCCCCAGCTGGAGGCCGTGACCGAGTTCGCCCGCCGGGTCGGCCCGACGACGGGCTTCCCGGCCGACGTGAAGGTCGAGCTGCTCGGGCCCTAGCCACGGCACTACGCTGCTGCCGAGTCCTACGGGGCCCCGCGGGGGCGCCTTTCGGGGGAGAGGTGGACGTCCAATGCAGCCGCTCGGAGCCGACGAACCCACGACCGTGGGTCCCTACCGGCTGCTCGGCCGCCTCGGCGCAGGCGGGATGGGCCGCGTCTATCTGGGCCGCAGCGCCGGCGGCCGCACGGTCGCCGTGAAGATCGTGCACCCGCACCTCGCGCTCGACGAGGAGTTCCGCGCCCGCTTCCGGCGCGAGGTCGATTCCGCGCGGAGGGTCGGCGGCGCGTGGACCGCGCCGGTCCTGGACGCCGACCCGGAGGCGACGGTCCCGTGGGTCGCCACGGGCTACGCGGCCGGTCCGTCCCTGGCCGCGGCGGTCACCTCCGGCGGCGGACCGCTGCCCGAGCACTCCGTGCGGGTGCTGGGCGCGGGGCTGGCGGAGGCGCTGGGAGCCGTGCACGAACTGGGCCTGGTGCACCGGGACGTGAAGCCGTCCAACGTCCTGCTGACGGTGGACGGCCCGCTGCTCATCGACTTCGGCATCGCCCGGGCCACCGACGGCACGGCGTCGCTCACCTCGACCGGCGTCTCGGTCGGCTCGCCCGGCTACATGGCCCCCGAGCAGATCCTCGGCAAGGTCGCGTCCGGCGCGGCCGACGTCTTCTCCCTCGGCGCGGTGCTGGCGTACGCGGCGACCGGGCAGCCCCCGTTCCCCGGGGACTCGTCGGCCGCCCTCCTCTACAAGGTCGTCCACGAACAGCCCGAGCTGGGCGAGCCGGACAGCGGGCTGCGGGGCGAACTCCGGGCGGTGGTCGAGGCCTGTCTGTCCAAGGACCCGACCGCCCGCCCGGCCCCCGCCGAGGTGGCCCGGCGGCTCGCCCCCGAGGGCGCGGCCCGGCTGGTGGCGGGCGGATGGCTGCCGGGTGCGCTGGTGGAGCAACTGGGGCGCAGCGCCGTACAGCTGCTGAACCTGGAGGGGACGGGGGCCGGGGCGGAACCGGTCGCGTCCGGGCCGGTGGGGTTCAGCAGTCCGGCGGTGACCTCGGGGAAGCCGGCGGTGTCGTTGGGCGAGTTCGGGCCGCCGCCGGTGATGGGCGGGGGCGCCGTCACCCCGGCCGACCGACCGCGTCTCGTCCCCGAGCCGAGGGACGCCGAGCCGGCGGCCAGCGGCGCGGACCGGCCCGGCAAGGTCTCCGTCACCGTGGCCGCCACCGCGACTCCGGGGGAGGGCGGGCGCGGGCGACGGTTGAGCTGCACCGTGGCGCTGGCGGTCGCGGGGGCGATGGCGGCGGTCACGGTCGGGTCGGTGTTCCTGTTCCGCATGCTGCCGGGCGACGACGAACGGAACGACGCCTCCGGCAGCGACGCCTACTCCTCGGCGCCGGCGGACGGTTCGAGCTCCGGCCCGGCCGCCTCGCAGGCGCCCACCGCGCTTCCGGCCCGCTATGTCGGCACCTGGGAGGGCGAGGGCAGCGGCCTCGGCGGCACGCTCCCGATGGGCACCTTCCGGGTGACGGTCCGACAGGCCGACGTGGGCGACAAGCTGGGGGAGCTGCGGCAGACCGATGTGCTCGGCGGCATCTGTCTCGACGTCCTGACACTGAAGCAGGTGACGGCGAAGGAGGTCGTCGCCACCTCGATCGGGTCCAAGAACAACCACAGCGGCTGCAATCCCGAGGCCCACACGATCCGGCTCACCCCGACCGGCGACGACCTGACGTACGCCTCGGACAGCGCGGCGGAGGGCAATCCGGTGGCCCGCATGTCGAAGGTCGGACAGTGAACCGTTTCGGTCGCACCATGAGCCGGTTCCGGGTCGGGTTCCGATCCCGGGCCGGCTGGGGCAT
Organism: Streptomyces sp. NBC_01334; assembly: GCF_035983595.1. NCBI lineage: Bacteria > Bacillati > Actinomycetota > Actinomycetes > Kitasatosporales > Streptomycetaceae > Streptomyces > Streptomyces sp. NBC_01334. The sequence goes on from NZ_CP130718.1 coordinate 5,695,577, forward strand.
CGCCGGCGGCGTCCTCTTCCTCGCGGCCCTCCTCGCCGTCCTGCTGTTCGCCATGGGCCTGTGGAGATGGTTCGTGCGCCTCACGGCACCGGCGCTGGTGGACCTGCCCGGCGGCGGCTGGACGGCCGGCGCGGTGCTCGGGCTGCTGTCGGTGGCCGGCTGGGCCGGTGGCGCTTGGTTCTCCTCCCCGGACCGGAACCCGGACCGCGGTCGTACCGGCCCGGCGCGGGTCGGGCTCGCGATCGGGGGAGCGGTCTGCTGGGCGGTGGCCTTCGGCGCGCCGATGTACGTCCTCGGCGCCCTGCCCGGCCGCAACTGCCGCTCGGGCGCCACGATGTGCGCGTACATCCCGGGCACGGGCAGCGCGTTCCTCTCCTACGCGGCCACGGCCGCACTGCTCGGCCGGCTCTGGTACCGCCGACGCGGCACGGTGACCGCGGCGCGCCGCGAGGAGGAGCGGGCCCGGATGAGGAGACTGCGCAAGAAGGGCAAGGGCAGGAGCAGGGCGGCGCGGGGGAGGTAGCCGGCGACGGGCTACTCCCGGGTCGGCGCTCCCTCTTCCTCCTCGAGCAACTTCCGCAACGCGGGCGACAGTTCCGGCACCCGCGCGCCGGCCGCCTGGGCCGCCGCGATGGTCCGGACGTAGGCGAGCGCCTCCTGGCGCAGCCGCGCCTTCTCCTTGCCCTGCCGGCTGCCCAGCACCCACACGCGTACGGCGAGCGGTACCAGGAGCAGGGCACCGACGACGGCGACCGGCATGTCCTGTGACACACCCCACGCCGTGCCGAGCACCCCGCCGAACAGCAGCAGACAGCCGCCCTCGTCGTGCCATCCGCCTTCGTCGGCGGTCTGCTCGTAGGAGAGGACGGCGGCGGGCTTCGGAGGGATCGGGACGGGGTTCGGGGGGACCGGGGCGGGCGTCCGCGCCGGCGGTGGGACGGAGGAGGCCGACCGTGTCGGCGGCTGCGGGGCCGTTCCTGGGCTCACCGTCGACGGGTCCGGTGCCGCCCAGGTCGCCGAAGCAGCCGTCGGCCCAGGCGGAAGCGCCCCCCTGTCCTCCTCCCGGACGACTTCGTACGTGGGCACCGGCGCCGCTCCCTTCCCGGTCCCGCCGTACGACTTGCCCTCCAGCCATGCCGGTACGTGTGTCACCGGCAAGCCGTGGGCCCGGGCCACGCCGATGGCCTCCCGGTAGCCGACGAGCGAGCCGTGCACCAATTCGCGCTTCCAGCGCATGTGTACGGCGCTCAGCGTGGCCACGGCGATGACGAGGAGGGGACCCGCGGGGGCGTACGAGAGCGGGAGTCGCTCGGAGAGCGCCGGGACCATCTGCGCCATGAAGGGCCAGAGCACACCCGTCACCAGGGTGAGGCCTCCCACCCACACCAGCGGTCCGCGCTGGGTGGCCTCCAGCGCTCGCCGCCGTTCCGCCAGCAACTCGCTCACCACCGCGTCGTCCGTGTAGTCCACGCCACGGCGCTCGCCGATCGCGCGTACCGTCGCGAGCACCCTGGCGTCGGACTCCAAGGTCGCCCGGCTCACCGGGAGAAGCGCCATCCGAGCCCCCGTTCTTCCTGCCGCATCCGGGGATGATGGCACGGACGTTCGACCGGTTGCGAGGTTCTTCGTGGCCGATTCCGTGCAGGCTTCATGAGGATGCGTCAGTGTCAGGGTCTCTCCACCTCCCTAGGATCTCTGTCGATGACCACACCTCCCGGTGACCTGGCACTGGTCACGATCGCGGCGCTCTGGGGCGCCATCGCGGGGGCGTTGCTGCCGCGGGCCGTCCACCGGTTCTCCGTGCCGTGGGAGGAGAGGGACGGCGGCTGGCGGTCGACCTGCCCGGGCGGGCACCCGATCCGGGGGTGGCTCGGGCGGGCGAGATGCGGCCGATGCGCCGAGCCGGGGCCGAGCCCAGAGCCGGGGCCGGAGCCGGGGCCGGGGCCGAGCCCAGAGCCGGGGCCGGAGCCGGGGCCTGAGCCGGGATCGGGGCCGGAGTCGGAGTCGGAGTCCACGGCAGACGCGCGTCCTGCGACCTCCGCCGCTCCCGTTGACCCTGTCACCTCTACCGCCCCCGCCGGATTCCGCGCGCCCGGTGCCGTCGGTCTCACCCTGCTCACCGCTGCCGTCTGCGCCGCGCTCGCCGCCGCGACCGGTCTGCGGCCCGAACTCGTCGTCTGGCTGCTGCTCGCGCCGGTCGGGGTGCTGCTGGCCGCCGTCGACCTGCGGGTGCGCCGGCTGCCGGATCCGCTCACTCTCCCGCTCGCGGCCGCCGCCCTCGTCCTGCTGGGCCCGGCCGCCCTGCTGCCCGAGCACGCCGGCGACTGGACGACGGCCCTGTTCGGCGCGCTCGGCCTCGGCGCCGGATATCTCGTGCTGCATCTCGTCAACCCGGGCGGCATGGCGTACGGCGACGTGAAGCTGGCGCTGTCGATGGGCGCCGTCCTCGGCTGGTACGGCTGGGCGACGGTCATGCTGGGCACGTTCGCCGCGTTCCTGCTCGGGGCGCTGTACGGCGGTGCCCTGGCCGTCGTGGGACGGGCCGGCCGCAAGACGGTGATCGCCTTCGGGCCGTTCATGCTCGCCGGGACTTTCGCCGGGCTGCTGATCGGTGCGTACGCGGCCTGACGTCCGGGTGCCGGGACCGCTGGCGTAGGCTGGTTCGGTCCGTCCACAACCCTTGACGAAAGGGACGCTCCGGTGCCCGAGAAGGCCGACCTCCAGTCTGTGCTCGACCGTGCCGCGGACGGCGGGCGGATCACCCCGGAAGAGGCCCTCGACCTCTACCGTGACGCCCCCCTGCACGCGCTCGGCGCCGCCGCCGACGCCGTACGCCGCCGGATGTACGCGGGTACCGAGCACATCGCCACGTACATCATCGAGCGGAACATCAACTACACGAACGTCTGCGTCACGGCGTGCAGGTTCTGCGCCTTCTACGCGGCCCCCAAGGACACCGCCAAGGGCTGGACGCGCGACCTCGACGACATCCTGCGGCGGTGCGCCGAGACCGTCGAGCTCGGCGGCACGCAGATCATGTTCCAGGGCGGGCACCACCCGGACTTCGGAGTGGAGTACTACGAGAAGCACTTCGCGGCCATCAAGGAGGCGTTCCCGCAGCTGGTGATCCACTCGCTGGGAGCGTCCGAGGTCGAGCACATGGCGCGGATCTCGAAGGTGTCGGTCGAGGAGGCCATCACCCGTATCCACGCCGCCGGACTCGACTCCTTCGCCGGCGCCGGCGCCGAACTGCTCCCCGCCCGTCCCCGCAAGGCGATCGCCCCGCTCAAGGAGTCCGGCGAGCGCTGGCTGGAGATCATGGAGACCGCGCACGGGCTGGGCGTCGAGTCGACGTCCACCATGCTGATGGGCACCGGCGAGACCAACGCCGAGCGCATCGAACACCTGCGGATGATCCGTGACGTGCAGGACCGGACGGGCGGCTTCCGGGCCTTCATCCCGTACACGTACCAACCCGAGAACAACCACCTGAAGGGCCGCACCCAGACGACCCTCTTCGAGTACCTGCGGATGATCGCGATCGCCCGGCTGTTCTTCGACAACGTCCGGCACATCCAGGGCTCGTGGCTGACGACGGGCAAGGAGGTCGGCCAACTCTCCCTGCACTACGGCGCGGACGACCTCGGCTCGATCATGCTGGAGGAGAACGTCGTCTCCTCGGCCGGTGCCAAGCACCGCTCCAACCGCCTCGAGATCATCGACCTGATCCGGAAGGCGGGCCGCGTCCCGGCCCAGCGCGCGACGACCTACGAGCACCTCCTGGTGCACGACGACCCGGCGAACGACCCGGTGGACGAGCGGGTCATGTCCCACATCTCGTCGACCGCGATCGCCGGCGGGACCGCGCACCCCGAACTGAAGCTCCTCGCTTCCAACTAGGGCCCTCTTGCTGACGATTCACGCCGACTCCCGCGGCCGCGCCCTGGCCGTCGAGGGAGCCGGGATCGCCGAGGCCGGTCCGCTGGAGCAGCTCGTCGCCGCGTATCCGGCGGCGCGGGTGCGCCGGTGGCCCGGCATCCTGACGCCCGGTCTCGTCAACCCGCACGGCACGGAGTTGCTGGAGGGGGCCTATCACCCCGACCCGCGCGAGGCCGACGAGCTGGGCACCGAGCCGCTGACCGGTGACGCGCTCACGGCACTGGCGCCGGACGACGCCCGCTGGGGCGCGAGCGCCCGGCGCGGCGTGCAGCGCATGCTGGCCCACGGCACGGTCGCGGTGGCCTGCGAGGAACTGCGCCGGCGCGCGGTGCGGGACGTCGTGACCCGTTCCGGCCTGGCGGTCGTGAGCCGGCCCGCGCCGCGCCTCGGCGGGGTGCCCTCGCTGGACCCGTACGCCTGCGGCCTGCCGGTGGAGTTCGCCCCGCCCCGGGAACGCGGCTCCGCCGCCCGCTTCGCCGTCTTCGACGTGCCCGACGAGGCGGCCCTGTCGACCCGGGGCGCGGGAACCTGCGTGGCCACGGTGATCGAGGGCCGCCTGGTGTACCGACGGCGCTGAGCGGGGAACCCCCCGGTTTCTTCAGCCCGTGAACGCCTCCGCGAACGCTCCCGCACTCTGCTCGACCCCGCTGCAATTGGTCAACGCGTCATCCGTGGCGGAGCCGTCCTCGCACTGCTGGTCGCGGAACGTCGACCACATGGACACCCAGGAGATGCCCTTCTCCTCGGCGAACGTACGCACCTGTGCCGCGTCCGAGAGCGAGAACGTCTCGTTGTCGACGTCGTTGGTGCCGATCATCGAGGTGAGCGCCATCCCCTTCCAAGCGGCGGCGTCCGTCGTCCCGAACACCTTCTTGAGCTGCGCCTGCGCGGCAGTGGCCGAGGTGACCGCGTACCCGCCCATGTCTCCGGCGTACGACTCCCCGTAGTTCATCGTCATGAGGTTGACGGTGGAGACCTGGACGTCGTACTTGTTCGCGGACGCCAGCAGCGCCAGGCTGTCGGCGTCCAACCCGGAGGGCATCACCGGGAGGGTGAAGGACACTTCGAGCTCCGGGCGTTCCTCCTGGAGGGCGGCGATCGCCTGGGAGCGCAGGGCGACCGAGTCGGAGTCGGTCAGTTCGTCGCCCTCGATGTCGAAGTCGGCCTGGGTGGAGCCGGCCGCGTCGAGCGCCTCGCCGTACGCCTCCGTGAGTTCGGACACGCTGTCACAGGTGGCCGCCAACTCCTTGCCGGAGGCCCCGCCGAAGGACACGCGTGCCGTGGCGCCCGACTCGGTCAGCGCCGAGATACGGGACTTCACGGCGGAGTCGTCGATGGCGTTCGTACCGTTCCACTTCGGCGTACAGCCGCTGCCGCTCGAGATGACGAACGCCAGGTTGTACGACGTCGGCGAGCCGGCCGAGTCGTTGTCATCGGCCTCCACCGCGCTCACGTAGGGCGCGTAGGAGGTGCCGGTACTCGATGATGTGGCGCTGGGCGATGGTGAGGGACTGTTCGCCTGTTCGCTCTCCGCGGGTGGTGCCGCGTCCGACGTGCTGTCGGACCCCGCGGAGCATCCTGTAACGGCCAGGGCAAACAGGCAGGTGACCCCGGCCATCGGCATCAGGAAACTCCTCATTGCGTATGCACCCGCTCTCGTGATTTCTGTCTCAGCATGGAAACAAAGCACGTTTCCCAAATGGAAATGTCTCACAAGTGGGCGGATCGCGCGGGAACAGTGGACACACAGACAGTTCATGGAGGTAACCGCGCAAAAGGTGATATCCACCCGCCCAAAAGGGATAATCAACCCTCCCATGACGGGCAGGTGCCGCGCAGGAGATTCGGGGATCTCTCAGGGAAGAGACAGGTTCACCTGTTTCTCATGGGTCTCTCACAAGCAGCGCAGAGTTTGTGCCACATAAAGGCTCTCTAATATCCGTGGAATGCAATCCGAGCCTGCCATCGAAAGCCGTGCCGCTGCTCGCGGCAGCCGTCGCAGCCGCAAACGTGACGACGCCTCCGCCGAGGGGCCCGTGTTCGTTGACAACTCCGGGCGCAGGTCCAAGCTGCTGCGCCGGATCGGCCTCCTCATGGGGGTCGGCTGTCTTGTGTACGCCGTCGTCCTCGGCGCCGCCTTCATGGGCTGGGGCACCTCCCTGGCCCCGTCCTCCCTGCTGCCGTTCGGCAACGGAGGCCCGCGCGGCTCCCAGAACTCCGGCCCCGGCGGCGCCCAGCCGCAGGGCGGTATCGGCACCCCGCCCTCGAGGCCCACCGGCACTCCGCCCACGGGCGTCGCCACCGGCGAGCCGCCGAGCTCCGCCCCGACCGCGACCGCCTCCGCGGCCGCCAACTGACCGGAGTTCAGCCACTCCCATGACGACCACTTCCTCGCGCGGCCGCCGCCGTGCCCCGACCCGCATGTCGCGGGCGGCGGGCAAGGCCGCGGCGCTGCAGAAACCGCGTGTCATCCTCGCCCTGCTGCTTCTGCTCGCGCTGACCAGCGTGATGCTCCTCGACGGCTATCTGCGCGCCGAGGTCGGCGGGGACCAGCGCGTGCGTACCGGGGCCAGCGCCGGCAAGGTGCCCGACGAGGTCCTCGACGGCGGCCCGATCCTGACCTTCCAGGGCGGCCAGGCCACCACCGTCTCCGTGCCGGACAAGACGATCGCGCTGACCTTCGACGACGGGCCGAACCCGACCTGGACGCCCCAGGTGCTGAAGATCCTCCAGGAGTACGACGTGCCCGGCACGTTCTTCCTGGTCGGCTCGATGGTCTCGCGCTACCCGAGCATCGTGAAGGACATGGTCGAGGAGGGCAACGAGGTGGGTATCCACACCTTCACCCACGTCGACCTCTCCTACCAGTCCGACGCCCGCGTCGACCGCGAGATGGAGCAGACGCAGCTCGCGCTGGCGGGCGCGGCCGGCATCACGACGACGCTCTTCCGCGCCCCGTACTCCTCCGAGACGGACGCCATCGACAACTACAGCTGGCCCATCTACAAGAAGCTGGGTGAAGACGGCTACACCAGCGTCTTCGTCGACACGGACAGTGACGACTGGAAGAAGCCGGGCGTCTCGAAGATCATCAAGTGGGCCACGCCGGAGGACGGCAAGGGCGCGTCGGTGCTCTTCCACGACGCGGGTGGCGAGCGCTCGCAGACGATCAAGGCGCTGCCGACGTACATCAAGAAGATGAAGGCCGCGGGCTACACCTTCACCACCATCAGCGGTGTGATGCAGGAGCAGAACGCCGCCGCCCGGCAGGCCTCCGGCGCGGGTCAGCAGCAGGCCGCGGGTGCGGCCGGGGCCGGCGCGGCGACGGCGGCCGAGGGGACGACGGGAACCGAGGGATCGACCGCGACCGAGGGGGCTGCCGGCGAGCAGCCCGGCAACGTGCCCGACGGCGAAGGCGGCACCGGCGCGAACGGCGGGACCGGTCAGACCATCAACCGGCTTCAGGCGGCACACCGCGAGGCCACCGGCGTGACGCTCTACGAGGGCAAGGCCCTCATCGCCGCGGTCACCCTCGCCGAGTGGACCGTCCCGACGCTGTCGGTGGGGCTGATGATCGTCGGCGTGGCCGTCATGGGCCGGTTCGGGATGATGCTGATCCTGGCCCGCCGGCACTACAGAAAGCGCAACAAGCGCCGCTTCAGCTGGGGGCCGACCGTCACCCGGCCGGTCAGCGTGATCGTCCCGGCGTACAACGAGAAGGAGTGCATCGCCAACACCCTGAAGTCGCTGGCGAAGAGCACCCATCCGATCGAGATCATCATCGTGGACGACGGTTCGGACGACAACACGTCCGAGATCTCGCGCGAGGCGGCGAGGGCCCTCGGCATGACCAACGTCCGCGTCATCCGACAGGAGAACGCGGGCAAGCCGGCCGCCCTCAACAACGGTGTCCGCAGCGCCAGTTACGACATCGTCGTGATGATGGACGGCGACACCGTCTTCGAGCCGGACGCCGTGCACCAGCTCGTGCAGCCCTTCGCCGACCCGAAGGTCGGCGCGGTCGCCGGCAACGCCAAGGTCGGCAACCGCGACACGATCATCGGCGCCTGGCAGCACATCGAGTACGTGATGGGATTCAACCTCGACCGCCGCATGTACGACCTGCTGCGGTGCATGCCCACCATCCCCGGCGCGATCGGTGCGTTCCGCCGCGAGGCCGTGCTCGAGGTCGGCGGCATGAGCGAGGACACCCTCGCCGAGGACACCGACATCACCATCGCCATGCACCGCGGGGGCTGGCAGGTCGTCTACCAGGAGCACGCCAAGGCCTGGACGGAGGCGCCCGGCTCGCTGAAGCAGCTGTGGTCCCAGCGCTACCGCTGGTCCTACGGCACCATGCAGGCGCTGTGGAAGCACCGCAAGTCCCTGACGGACAAGGGGCCTTCGGGTCGCTTCGGCCGGGTGGGCATGCCGCTCGTGGTCCTCTTCCAGATCATCACGCCGGTCTTCGCCCCGCTCATCGACGTGTTCACGATCTACTCGATGATCTTCATCGACTTCCAGGCGGCCCTGCTGGCCTGGCTGGCGGTCCTCGGCGTCCAACTGGGCTGCGCGGCCTACGCGTTCCGCCTGGACCGCGAGAAGTACCGGTACCTGCTGATGATGCCGCTCCAGCAACTGGCCTACCGCCAGATGATGTACCTCGTCCTCATCCACTCCTGCATCACCGCCCTCACCGGCGGCCGCCTGCGCTGGCAGAAGCTGAAGCGCACCGGCGAGGTCGGCACCCCCGCCGGGGCGAGCTGATGAGCTGGGAGCAGCAGGGCTACGGCCAGGGCTCCGGCCAGGGGTACGGGCCGGGTCCGGATCACGGAGACGGCTACGGGCAGGGGTACGGGCACGGGCCGGGGCAGCAGTACAGCCATGAGTACGGGCAGCCGTCGTCGTACCCGCACGGGTACGACGGGTACGGGCAGCAGCCGTATCCGCAGCAGCCCTACCCACAGCAGTACGGCCAGCAGCCGTATCCGCAACAGCCGTATGCGCAGGAGTACGCGCAGAACGCGGCGTACGGGCAGGGTGTCGCCGTCGAGGAGACGGCGCCCCTGCCGGCGGTGGACGCGGACCCGAACGCGGACCAGGACCCGGATGCCGTTCGGGAGCCCGAGGCTCAGGCGACGACCGTCACCGAGAAGGTGACGGAGGAACCCCCGCCCCGGTCCGAGCCCGCTGCTCCCCAACGCGACCGCTACTTCGACACGCTCCGAGCCCTGGCCCTCATCCGCGTCGTGGCCTACCACACCTTCGGCTGGGCCTGGGCGGGCATGGTCTTCCCGTCCATGGGGATCATGTTCGGCCTGGCCGGCACCCTGATGGCGAAGTCCCTGGAGCGTCCGGCGCTGAAGGTGGTGAAGAGCCGCTTCCGCCGGCTCCTTCCCCCCTTCTGGTTCTGGGGCGTCTTCGTCGTCCTGGCGATGCTGATCCACGACTGGATGCCGGGCTGGGAGATCGTCTACTGGGTCGTGCCGCTGGGCGACCCGCCGGGCAACGCCTGGGGCGAGCAGGCCTGGGAGATCCTCTGGTACCTGCGGACGTACCTCTGGTTCGTCCTGCTCTCCCCGCTGCTGCTACGGCTGTTCCGGCTGGCGCCGGTCGCCGTGCTGGCACTCTCCCTCGCGCCGGTCCTGGTGCTCACCTTCGTCTGGGCGGGCCCGGACAACCGCGTCGGCACCGCGATGTGGGACCTGTCGACGTACCTCTTCTGCTGGATGCTCGGCTTCGCGCACCGCGACGGCGTCCTCCAGCGCATGAAGCCGGCCCTGGTGGTCGTGATGTCGCTCGCGGCGATCGGGTTCGGCGGCTGGTACGCCTTCACTCACCAGGCCGAGTTCGGCACCTACGACCTCGACGAGGACCCCGTCGCGCAGGCGTTCTGGTCGGCGGGCTTCGTCATGCTGCTGATGTGGGCGAAGGCGCACTTCGGGATCGACTTCGCCTGGCTCACCCGTTTCCGGCGCACGAACCGGATCGTCACCGTCTTCAACGCGCGCGCGGTGACGATCTACCTCTGGCACGAGATCGCCCTGATCCTGGCCGTGCCGCTGATCGACCGGTTCTGGGACATCCCCGCCTTCGAGAAGTACCTGCCGCTGGAGAGCCAGTGGTTCATGTTCGGCGTGGGCTGGCTGCTGATCGCCCTGTTCGTGCTGCTCTGCGGGTGGGTCGAGGACGTCGCGGCACGGAAGAAGCCGAGGCTCCTGCCGTGAGCCGGTGAGGAGGGGGCTGCCACAATGGGCGGGTGACCCGTGCTTCCCTGAACAAGCAGCCCCACGAAGTCGCCTCGATGTTCGACCGCGTGGCGGAACGGTACGACCTGACCAACGACGTCCTGTCGCTCGGCCAGGACCGGAGGTGGCGCAAGGAGGTCGCGAAGGCGGTCGACGCCCGCCCCGCCCAGAAGGTTCTGGACCTCGCCGCGGGTACGGCGACCTCCTCCCTCCCGTTCGCGCGGACCGGCGCCTATGTCGTCCCGTGCGACTTCTCCCTCGGCATGCTCCAGGTCGGAAAGAAGAACCACACCTGGCTGCCGTTCACCGCCGGGGACGCCACGCGACTGCCCTTCAAGGACGACGTCTTCGACGCCGTCACCATCTCCTTCGGCCTGCGCAACGTGCAGGACTTCGACGCGGCCCTGCGCGAGATGTACCGGGTGACCCGGCCCGGTGGACGCGTCGTGATCTGCGAGTTCTCGCACCCGACCTGGGCGCCGTTCCGGACCGTCTACACCGAGTACCTCATGCGCGCGCTGCCTCCGGTGGCCCGCGCGGTCTCCTCCAACCCGGACGCCTACGTCTACCTCGCCGAGTCCATCCGCGCCTGGCCCGATCAGCCCGCCCTCGCCGAGCACCTGCGCAAGGCCGGCTGGTCGAAGGTCGCCTGGCGCAACCTGACGGGCGGCGTGGTGACCCTGCACCGGGGCTTCAAGGAAGCCTGAGGCGCGGATCGCAGCCACGGCTCGGGCCTGGGGGGTCTCGGACCACCGGCACGGCTCGGACCACCGGCACGGCTCGGACCACCGGCACGGCTCAGACCTACGACGCGGCTCGGGCCGGCTGCCTCGCCGTCAGCCGGTGATCGCTTCGAAGGGATGTCCGGGCCGGTCCAGCTCGCGCTGCAGCCCGCCCCCGCCCGGTCTGGGCACCCGAGGCTCGCGCACGCCCGCGCCTCCGCCGCCCTCTCCTTCGCCGAACTCGAACCACACGGTGACGACGGCGCCGCGCGGCACCTCGACACCGGGTGGCGGGTACTGCCGTACGACGTAGTCCACGACCGCGCGGTGGAACTCGGGCCGGTCCGGTGCGGCCAGCAGCACACCTTGCGCCGCGGCCGCCTCGCGCGCGTCCACGGCCATCAGGCCGACGAGTCTCGGCACGCACACGTCGGGTGTCTTGGGTGGTATGAGCACAAATGTCACCCCCAGCGGTACTGGAAGGGTAACCGCACGGGGGTGTCGTCCGGAAGGGTTGAGTGTCTTTCTGTAGCCAACGACTACGGAGAGTTACTCTCCGGTTGAGTGGCAGAGGTCACCAGGCGAGGCGGTAGCAGCGCCCCTCCCGCTTCGGCTCCGGCGTCGTGAAGACCTCCGCGAGCCGCATGCCCAGCCGCTCCGTGACGGCGATGGACCGCACGTTGCGCGCGTCGACCATGGCCACCACCCCCGGCACCCCGGCCGCCCGCACCCGCTCCAGCGTCATCTGCGCGGCCGCCGTCACGTACCCCTGTCCCCAGTGCTCCCGCCCGAGCCGCCACCCGATCTCGATCTCGCCCTTGGGCCCCCACTGCTGCGGCCACGGCTGGGCGCCCGTGAACCCGATGACCCGGTCGTCCCGGTCCAGCATCGTCCAGAGACAGAAGCCGTGCTCGGCGTCGTGCCGGCGCTGGCGGGCGGTGAGCTCCTCGTAGGCGGACAGTTCCGCGGACCTGCCGCCGTGGAACTCCATCACGTCCGGGTCGTCGAAGACCCGGTGCCAGGTGACCGCGTCCTCGTCCGTGGGGACACGCAGCCGTACTACGGGGAGAGCTCGGTTCACGGGGCAGCCCTTCAGCCGGGTGATCAATTCTGCTGAATAGACTGCCCATGTCCAGTGCCGGTCGGCACGAAGATTCCGAACTTGGGGAGATCCCGCCGTGACCGCCGTGAACGAGCTCCTCTCCGAAAGTACCGCCGATGTGATCGTCGTCGGCGCGGGGCCGAGCGGCTCCACGACCGCGTACTACCTCGCCAAGGCCGGACTCGACGTACTCCTCCTGGAGAAGACCGAGTTCCCGCGCGAGAAGGTGTGCGGCGACGGCCTCACCCCGCGAGCCACCAAGCAGCTCGTGGCCATGGGCATCGACATCTCCGAGGAGGCCGGCTGGCTGCGCAACAAGGGCCTGCGCATCATCGGCGGCGGCGTCCGCCTCCAGCTGGACTGGCCGGATCTCGCCTCCTTCCCCGACTACGGACTCGTCCGCAAGCGAGACGACTTCGACGAGCAGCTCGCCCGCCAGGCCCAGAAGGCGGGCGCCCGCCTCTACGAGCGCTGCAACGTCGGCGCCCCGATCGTCGACGACCGCACCGGCCACATCATCGGCGTGCACGCCAAGCTGGGCGACGAGAAGCGCGAAGTCACCTTCCGCGCCCCGCTCGTGGTGGCTGCCGACGGCAACTCCAGCCGTCTCTCGCTGGCGATGGGCCTGCACCGCCGCGAGGACCGCCCGATGGGCGTCGCGGTCCGCACCTACTTCACCTCCCCGCGCCACGAGGACGACTACCTGGAGTCCTGGCTGGAGCTGTGGGACCGCCGGGGCCCGGGCGAGGACCGTCTGCTGCCCGGCTACGGCTGGATCTTCGGCATGGGCGACGGGACGTCCAACGTCGGCCTGGGGGTGCTGAACACCTCCAACTCCTTCAAGGAGCTCGACTGGCGCGAGGTGCTCAAGGCCTGGTGCGCGTCCATGCCGGAGGACTGGGGTTACACCCCCGAAAACATGACCGGCCCGATCCGCGGTGCCGCCCTCCCCATGGCCTTCAACCGCAAGCCCCACTACACCAAGGGCCTGCTGCTGGTCGGCGACGCCGGCGGCCTGGTGAACCCGTTCAACGGCGAGGGCATCGCCTACGCCATGGAGTCCGGTCAGATCGTCGCCGACGTCATCGTGCAGGCTCACGCCCGCGCCACCCCCGCCCAGCGCGAACTGGCCCTCCAGCGCTACCCGCAGGTCCTCGCGGACACCTACGGCGGCTACTACTCGCTGGGCCGCGCCTTCGTGAAGCTCATCGGCAACCCGAAGGTCATGAAGATCGCGACCCAGCGCGGCCTGACCCACCCCCTGCTGATGAAGTTCACCCTGAAGATGCTCGCCAACCTCACCGACCCCACGGGCGGCGACGCGATGGACCGCATCATCAACGGCCTGAGCAAGGTGGCCCCGAAGGCCTGACCACGGCGGGGGCCCTCCGGAAGCGGAGCACCGGCGGGCCGGCGCGAAGCCCCCTTCCCGCCGGCCCGCCATGTCTGCCTGCCGCCCGCCACGTGTGCCCGCCGCCCACTGGCCTGCCCTCGCCCGGCCGCTCGCGGCGGTGCGCCCTCCCGGCTCCTGCCGGGCGTCCGGTCGGAGCTGCTCCGGACCCGGCCCCGGGTCGGCCCGGATCCGCTCACGACTCGATCGATTCCTCGCACACGTCGAACAGCCACAGCCACAGCCCGACTGCGCCGGACCGAGCCGAGTCGGCGCTGGGATTGACGGTGTGTCCGACATGTCGGTACATCACGCTCGATGTGATGCCGCCCCGGTCCCGTCGGCGGTGCGGAGGGTGGCAGGCATGTCCACGAGACCGGCCGGCGCGCCCGTGCGCGGTCCCGGAACGGGGTGGTGCCCCCAGGCGTCCTGGAGGCGACGGGAGGCGGCCGAGGGGCCTCTACGCGCGTTCTGGAGGCGGCTGCTGAGCCCGCGCGCGCGTCAGGAGAGCGGCCGCGCCGCGCGGAGCCGCTCGTACCGGCCGCGCGCGTCGGCAGTGCTCGAAGGGCCGCTGCCCCCGAGCGGCTGCGGCCCTTGCGTGCGTGCGGTGCCCTCAGGGGCACCCGGGGGTGTCAGAGCACCCGTACCGCGCCGGTCGGCGGGTCGTACGACATCGGCTTCTCGGCCACACCGGTGGACGGGTTCTGCGCGCCGACGAACATGCCGTCGCCGACGTACACCGCCACGTGGTACGCGCTGCCCGCGCTGCCCCAGTAGAGGATGTCGCCCGGCAGCAGGTTGTCCAGCGACACCTGGGTGCCGAAGGTCGACTGGTCCTGCGAGACGCGCGGCAGGTCGACGCCGACCTGCTTGAAGGCGGTCTGCATGAGACCCGAGCAGTCCCAGGAGTTCGGGCCGGTGCCGCCGGAGACGTAGGCGTCGCCGATCTGTGCCTTCACGAAGGCGATGACGGCCGCGGCCGAACCCGTCGCCGTGGAGCTGCTCGTGCTGTCGGAGCTGCTGCTGCCCGACGTCGAGGTGAGCGTGGTCCGCTCGGCGGCGCGCGTGGCCCGCTCGGCGGCGGCCTTGCGGGCGGCCTCGGCCTTCTTCTTCGCCTCGGCCTTGGCGTCGGCGAGGTCCTTCTTGGCCTCCTTGGCGGCTGCGGTGGCTGCCGCGTCGCGCTCTGCCTGAAGCTGGTAGTTCGCCGCGGCCTGCTGCGTGGCCTGAGCGGACTGCGCGACCTGGGCGGCCAGGTCGCCCGTGAGAACGGGCAGTTCGAGCGTCTGCGTCACCGGCTCGGCGGCGTTGGCCGAGCCAGCTGCTGTGGCGACGGCCAGCGTGCCGAGGACACCACTGGCGACTCCGGCCCGCATCGCGATCGTCGACGCGCTGCGGCGGGGTTTCCGGTGGCTGCGTATGTGAGCGGTGTGGGACATGGGTACAACCGGTATCAGGGGCTCCTCCATACCTTCAAGAAACGTGTGCTGCGCCACAGTTGTTCAATGGGCGCCCCAAATTCCCTGGCCTGGGTTCTTTATTGACGCCGTAACGGACATTGCGGACGCAGGTGATCAAGCCTGTGATCATGGACTTTCGTCGTTACGCCCGGATTGCCCGCCACCTACCACCGGTTGAGACCGTTGGCCAAGCCCGGTTCTTAGGCCCCCCTCACGGATGTGGCGGAGGTCACGGAACGGTTACCGCAGCGGCCGCGTCTCGCGCGTCCGGCACGGCCACCTCCGCTTGTGAACGCGTACACACGTCCACATCCCGACCCCGCCTCCCCCTGATGTGTGAATGCGCGCCTCTATCAGGGCACTGCGTCCATCACCAATTTGCATGCAAGGGAAGCCTCTTGATATGGAGACGACTCTCGATTCCTGCGGTGACGAGCGCAAATGTCACTTCTTGTGATCACTCTGACGCTTCACGTATGAAGATCACTGTCGATATGACTTCATGATCCTTCGTCAGGTGGTGGAGATCACAAAGCTTGTGTAATACCCCGTGTCGCAGATCACAGAGCGGCGGGCATAAGATGCGAGGCAGTTGGGCTTGTGACCTGCTTCACATGTTCGCGATCTTCGCCGGGACGGGTGGGGTTCGGGGGCCTGGGGCCGCAGAGTCCGACGTCATCGCCAGCAGTCAGTGCCGACTGAGAGGAGCGAGGAGCGGTGAACGCGTATGCGCCCATCCTCGTACTGGGAGCCCTCGGGGCAGGCTTTGCGATCTTCTCCGTGGTCATGGCCACGCTGATCGGGCCGAAGCGGTACAACCGCGCCAAGCTCGAGGCCTACGAGTGCGGTATCGAGCCGACCCCCACGCCGGCCGGCGGCGGGCGCTTCCCCATCAAGTACTACCTGACGGCGATGCTCTTCATCGTCTTCGACATCGAGATCGTCTTCCTCTACCCCTGGGCCGTCACCTTCGACGCCCTGGGTGTTTTCGGGCTCGTGGAGATGTTGCTCTTCGTGCTCACCGTCTTCGTCGCGTACGCGTACGTATGGCGGCGCGGCGGCCTGGAATGGGACTGAGGGGCCTTTAGCCATGGGACTCGAAGAAAAGCTGCCGAGCGGATTCCTGCTGACCACCGTCGAGCAGGCCGCGGGCTGGGTGCGCAAGGCGTCCGTCTTCCCCGCCACGTTCGGCCTCGCCTGCTGTGCCATCGAGATGATGACCACCGGCGCCGGCCGCTACGACCTGGCGCGCTTCGGTATGGAGGTCTTCCGGGGTTCGCCCCGTCAGGCGGACCTGATGATCGTCGCCGGCCGGGTGAGCCAGAAGATGGCACCCGTGCTCCGGCAGGTCTACGACCAGATGCCGAACCCCAAGTGGGTCATCTCCATGGGCGTGTGCGCCTCCTCCGGCGGCATGTTCAACAACTACGCGATCGTGCAGGGCGTCGACCACATCGTGCCCGTCGACATCTACCTCCCGGGCTGCCCGCCGCGCCCCGAGATGCTGATGGACGCGATCCTCAAGCTCCACCACAAGATCCAGAACAGCAAGCTCGGCGTGAACGCCGAGGAGGCGGCCCGCGAGGCGGAGGAAGCGGCGCTCAAGGCCCTGCCCATGATCGAGATGAAGGGGCTGCTGCGGTGAGCGACGCAAACGGCACCCATGGCGCGAACGGCCCCTCGAACGGGTCGAACGGGGTGAACCCCGAGAAGGATCTTTCCGCTTCCAACCTCCCAGGTCAGCGCGGCCAGGGCGGCGAGGAGGTCCGCGTCCAGCGCGGCATGTTCGGCGCCAACAACGGCGGCGACACCTCCGGATACGGCGGCCTGGTCCGCTCCGTCCGGCTCCCCGGAGCGGCGAGCCGGCCCTACGGCGGCTGGTTCGACGAGGTCGCCGACGAACTCGAGGGCGCGCTGGAGGAGCAGGGTCTGCTCCCCGCCAACGCGATCGAGAGGACGGTCGTCGACCGCGACGAGCTCACCTTCCACGTCGAGCGCGAGCACCTGCTCCGTGTGGCCCGCACCCTGCGCGACGACCCGGCCCTGCGCTTCGAGCTCTGTACCGGCGTCAGCGCCGTGCACTACCCGAACGACAAGGGGCGTGAGCTGCACGCCGTCTACCACCTGCGCTCGATCACCCACAACCGGTTGATCCGCCTGGAGGTCAGCGCCCCGGACGACGACCCGCACATCCCGTCCCTGGTCTCCGTGTATCCCACGAACGACTGGCACGAACGCGAGACCTACGACTTCTTCGGGATCGTCTTCGACGGTCACCCGGCCCTGACGCGGATCATGATGCCGGACGACTGGCAGGGCCACCCGCAGCGCAAGGACTACCCCCTCGGCGGCATCCCCGTCGAGTACAAGGGCGCCCAGATCCCGGCTCCGGACCAGCGGAGGTCGTACTCATGAGCACGCAGTCAGCATCCGCACGTGAGACCACCGAGGGCACTGTATATACGGTCACCGGTGGCGACTGGGACGAGGTCGTCCAGTCCGCGACCCGCGCCGACGACGAACGCATCATCGTCAACATGGGTCCCCAGCACCCCTCCACTCACGGGGTGCTCCGCCTGATCCTGGAGATCGAGGGCGAGACGGTCACCGAGGCCCGCTGCGGCATCGGCTACCTCCACACCGGCATCGAGAAGAACCTCGAGTACCGCACGTGGACCCAGGGCACCACGTTCGTGACGCGCATGGACTACCTGACGTCCTTCTTCAACGAGACCGCCTACTGTCTCGCCGTCGAGAAGCTCCTCGGTGTCGAGGACCAGATCACCGAGCGAGCCAAGATCATCCGGGTGCTCCTGATGGAGCTGAACCGGCTGTCCTCCCACCTGGTGTGCATCGCCACCGGTGGCATGGAACTCGGTGCCACCACGATCATGATCTACGGATTCCGTGATCGTGAAATGATTCTCGACATCTACGAGCTCATCACGGGCCTGCGGATGAACCACGCGTACATCCGCCCCGGCGGACTCGCCCAGGACCTGCCGCCCGGCGCGGTGGACCAGATCCGCGAGTTCGTGAAGAAGATGAAGAAGAACCTCCCCGAGTACGACAAGCTCGCCACCGGGAACCCCATCTTCAAGGCCCGCATGCAGGACGTCGGGTATCTCGACCTGGCCGGCTGCATGGCCCTCGGCGCCACCGGCCCGATCCTGCGGTCCACCGGCCTCCCGCACGACCTGCGCAAGGCGCAGCCGTACTGCGACTACGAGACATACGACTTCGATGTCCCGACCGCCGACTCCTGCGACTCCTACGGCCGCTTCCTGGTCCGCCTGGAGGAGATGCGCCAGTCGCTGCGGATCGTCGAGCAGTGCCTGGACCGGCTGCAGCCCGGCCCTGTCATGGTCGCCGACCGGAAGATCGCCTGGCCCGCCCAGCTCGCCCTGGGCCCCGACGGTCTGGGCAACTCCCTGGACCACATCAAGAAGATCATGGGCACCTCCATGGAGGCCCTGATCCACCACTTCAAGCTGGTGACCGAGGGCTTCCGCGTCCCGCCGGGACAGGCGTACGCGGCCGTCGAGTCACCCAAGGGCGAACTCGGGGTGCACGCCGTCTCCGACGGAGGCACCCGCCCGTACCGGGTCCACTTCCGGGACCCGTCCTTCACCAACCTTCAGGCCATGGCAGCGATGTGCGAGGGCGGCCAGGTCGCCGACGTCATCGTCGCCGTCGCCTCCATCGACCCCGTTATGGGAGGCGTCGACCGGTGACCACCTCTTCTTCCGAGCGGGGCGTCAGCCTGGGTATGCCCGAACTGCCCGCGCCCGCCTACCCGGACGACGTCCGGGCCCGGCTGGAGGCGGATGCGCGCGAGATCATCGCCCGCTATCCCGACTCCCGGTCCGCGCTCCTGCCGTTGCTGCATCTCGTGCAGTCGGAGGAGGGGCACGTCACGCGCACCGGGATGCAGTTCTGCGCGGACGTGCTGAAACTGACCACGGCCGAGGTCACCGCGGTCGCCACCTTCTACACCATGTACCGGCGCCGCCCCAGCGGTGACTACCAGGTGGGTGTCTGCACCAACACGCTGTGTGCGGTGATGGGCGGCGACGCGATCTTCGAACAGCTCCAGGAGCACCTGGGCATCGGCAACGGCGAGACCACCGACGACGGCAAGATCACCCTGGAGCACATCGAGTGCAACGCGGCCTGTGACTTCGCGCCGGTCGTGATGGTCAACTGGGAGTTCTTCGACAACCAGACCGTGCAGAGCGCGAAGCGCCTGGTGGACGACCTGCGGATCGGTCACACCGTCTCGCCGACGCGCGGTGCGCCGCTGTGCACCTTCAAGGAGACCGCCCGGATCCTGGCGGGCTTCCCCGACGAGCGGGACGGGGCCGTAGAGGCGAGCGGCAGTGCGGGACCGGCGTCGCTGGTGGGTCTTCGCCTGGCAAGGGGAGAGACCGCACCCGCGCGCGTGGTCCACCCGCGGGACGGCGGGCCGCACGACGAGCCGCAGGACCGGGCGGTGCACGAGCCGTCGCCCGCGGAGCACCGGAGTTCGCACGACGCGCCACAGGACACGTCGGCCTCCGACCCAGCTCACCCGGCAGGGCCTACCGCCGAGGAGGGGGAGTGATGACCTTGGCACCCGAGTTGAAGGGCAGCAGCCCGGAGAAGCTGCTCGCACCCGTGCTGTCGGCCTTCTGGGACGAGGACCGGTCCTGGAGTCTGGACGTCTACCGAAGGCACGAAGGGTACGAGGGCCTCCGCAAGGCGCTCGCCATGTCGCCGGACGACCTGATCGCGTACGTCAAGGACTCCGGTCTGCGCGGGCGGGGCGGCGCGGGATTCCCGACGGGAATGAAATGGCAGTTCATTCCGCAGGGTGATGGAAAACCGCACTATCTAGTTGTCAACGCCGACGAATCGGAGCCCGGGACCTGCAAGGACATCCCGCTCCTCTTCGCGAACCCGCACAGCCTCATCGAGGGCATTGTGATCGCGTGTTATGCCATCAGGTCGTCTCATGCCTTCATCTATCTGCGGGGTGAAGTCGTACCCGTTCTGCGGCGGCTGCACGAGGCCGTGCGCGAGGCCTACGCGGCGGGCTACCTCGGCGAGAACATCCTGGGCAGCGGACTCGACCTCGAACTCACCGTGCACGCCGGCGCCGGCGCGTACATCTGCGGTGAGGAGACCGCGCTGCTCGACTCGCTCGAAGGCCGCCGTGGTCAACCGCGGCTGCGCCCTCCTTTCCCTGCTGTCGCGGGCCTCTATGCGTGCCCGACTGTGGTGAATAACGTCGAATCGATCGCGTCAGTTCCCGCGATTCTGCAAAACGGCAAAGAATGGTTCAGGTCGATGGGGAGCGAGAAGTCCCCGGGCTTCACGCTCTACTCGCTCAGCGGCCATGTCGCCGGCCCCGGCCAGTACGAGGCCCCGCTCGGTATCACCCTCCGCCAGCTCCTCGAGATGAGCGGCGGCATGCGACCCGGGCACCGGCTCAAGTTCTGGACACCGGGCGGCTCCTCGACGCCGATGTTCACCGAGGAGCACCTCGACGTCCCTCTTGACTACGAAGGAGTGGGTGCCGCGGGTTCCATGCTGGGCACCAAAGCTCTCCAGTGTTTCGACGAGACGACCTGCGTCGTGCGGGCCGTCACCCGGTGGACCGAGTTCTACGCCCACGAGTCCTGCGGCAAGTGCACCCCGTGCCGTGAAGGAACGTACTGGCTCGTGCAGCTGCTGCGGGACATCGAGGCCGGCAAGGGAGTCCTCTCCGACCTCGACAAGCTCAACGACATCGCCGACAACATCAACGGCAAGTCCTTCTGCGCCCTCGGCGACGGCGCCGCCTCGCCGATCTTCTCCTCGCTCAAGTACTTCCGCGAGGAGTACGAGCAGCACATCACGGGCCGCGGCTGCCCCTTCGACCCGGCCAAGTCGACGGTCTGGGCCGACAAGCACACGGAGGTGAACGCATGACGGTGACCACCAGCGCTCCCTCCGGAGGCGGCGAGGCGGCGGTCCCGCCGGAAGATCTCGTGACGCTGACGATCGACGGCGCCGAGATCAGCGTGCCCAAGGGCACCCTGGTCATCCGGGCCGCCGAGCAGCTCGGCATCGAGATCCCGCGCTTCTGCGACCATCCCCTCCTCGATCCGGTCGGCGCGTGCCGGCAGTGCATCGTCGAGGTCGAGGGCCAGCGCAAGCCGATGGCGTCCTGCACGATCACGTGTACGGACGGCATGGTGGTGAAGACCCAGCTCAGCTCACCGGTGGCCGAGAAGGCACAACACGGTGTGATGGAGCTGCTCCTCATCAACCACCCGCTGGACTGCCCGGTCTGCGACAAGGGCGGCGAGTGCCCCCTTCAGAACCAGGCCGTGTCGCACGGCCAGGCCGAGTCCCGCTTCGAGGGCAGGAAACGGACGTACGAGAAGCCCCTGCCGATCTCCACGCAGGTGCTGCTCGACCGTGAACGGTGTGTGCTGTGCGCGCGCTGCACCCGGTTCTCCAACCAGGTGGCGGGCGACCCGATGATCGAGCTGATCGAGCGGGGCGCGCTCCAGCAGGTGGGCACCGGCGAGGGCGACCCCTTCGAGTCGTACTTCTCAGGCAACACCATCCAGATCTGCCCGGTCGGCGCGCTGACCTCGGCGGCGTACCGATTCCGCTCCCGGCCCTTCGACCTGGTCTCCTCGCCGTCGGTCTGCGAGCACTGCTCCGGCGGCTGCGCCACGCGCACCGACCACCGGCGCGGCAAGGTCATGCGGCGCCTGGCCGCCAACGACCCCGAGGTCAACGAGGAGTGGATCTGCGACAAGGGGCGGTTCGCGTTCCGGTACCCCCAGCAGCGGGACCGGCTCGGAACGCCTCTGGTGCGCGACGCCGAGGGAGACCTCGTACCGGCTTCCTGGCCGGAGGCGTTGCAGATCGCGGCCCAGGGCCTGCTGGCGTCGCGCGGCAGGACAGGCGTCCTGACCGGCGGCCGCCTCACCATCGAGGACGCCTACGCGTACAGCAAGTTCGCGCGCGTGGCGCTCGACACCAACGACATCGACTTCCGCGCGCGCGTGCACAGCAGCGAGGAGGCCGACTTCCTGGCCGCCCACATCGCCGGCCGCGGCCGTGACCTCGACGGTACGGGCGTCACGTACACCTTCCTGGAGAAGGCGCCCGCCGTCCTGCTGGTCGGGTTCGAATCGGAGGAGGAGGCGCCCGGCGTCTTCCTGAGGCTGCGCAAGGCCTGGCGCAAGCACGGACAGCGGGTGTTCTCGCTGGCCACACACGTCACCCGGGGCCTGGAGAAGGCGGGCGGCACGCTGCTGTCGGCCGCCCCGGGCACCGAGACCGAATGGCTGGACGCGCTCGCGGGCGGCGTCGGCCTGGAGGACGCGGGCGGCAAGGCCGCCGAGGCGCTGCGGGCCGAAGGCGCGGTGATCGTCGTCGGCGAGCGGCTGGCCGGTGTGGCCGGCGGTCTCACCGCCGCCGTGCGGGCCGCCGCGGCGACCGGCGCCCGACTGGTGTGGATCCCACGCCGGGCGGGCGAGCGGGGCGCGATCGAGGCGGGCGCTCTGCCGTCGCTGCTGCCGGG
This sequence comes from Streptomyces sp. NBC_01334, assembly GCF_035983595.1. NCBI lineage: Bacteria > Bacillati > Actinomycetota > Actinomycetes > Kitasatosporales > Streptomycetaceae > Streptomyces > Streptomyces sp. NBC_01334. The sequence goes on from NZ_CP130718.1 coordinate 5,717,999, forward strand.
CGGCCGTCCGGCCACCGACCCACGCGCGCGTGAGGAGGTCGCCGCGGCCTGGGGACTGGCCGAACTTCCGCACCGCTACGGCCGGGACACCGGGCAGATCGTCGAGGCCGCCGCGTCCGGCGAACTCCAGGCGCTGCTCGTCGCGGGCGTCGAGGTCGCGGACCTGCCCGACCCGGCACGTGCGCGTGCGGCGCTGGCCGAGGCGGGCTTCGTCGTGTCGCTGGAGCTGCGGCCCGGCGAGGTCACCGAGCACGCCGATGTCGTCCTCCCGGTGGCCGCGGTCGCCGAGAAGGCCGGCGCCTTCCTCAACTGGGAAGGCAGGGTCCGCTTCTTCGAGGCGGCACTGAAGCCCGACCAGATGACACGCCGGCCGGCGCCCGCCGACGCGCGCGTGCTCCAGATGCTCGCCGACGCCATGGACGTCCACCTCGGCCTGCCGGACCTGCGCACCGCGCGCGCGGAGCTCGACCGGCTCGGCGCGTGGGACGGGCCTCGGGCCTCCGAGTCCCTGGAGACCGCGGCCCACCTGCCCCGTCCCGCCGCGGGGGAGGCCGTCCTCGCCGGACACCGCCTGCTGCTCGACCAGGGTGTCCTCCAGCAGGGCGACGAAGCGCTCGCCGGGACGCGGCACGCCGCACACGCGCGCGTGTCGCCCGCCACGGCCGCCGAAGTGGGCGTCAAGGACGGCGACATCCTCGCCGTGACCGGGCCCGCGGGGGCGGTCGAACTCCCGCTGCTGATCACGCAGATGCCCGATCGGGTGGTCTGGCTCCCGCTGAACTCCACGGGCGGAGGCGTCGCCTCCGACTCCGGGGCGACGCCCGGCGCCCTTGTCCGCATCGGCCCGGCGACGCTCATCGCCGACGCGCCCAAGGAGGTGGAGGCATGAGCCCGTACCTCGCCGCTGAAGACCTCTCGATGTTCGGCCACGACCCCTGGTGGCTGGTCGTCGTCAAGGCCGTCTTCTGCTTCGCCTTCCTGATGGTGACCGTGCTGTTCGCCATCGTCTGGGAGCGCAAGGTCGTCGCCTGGATGCAGCTGCGCATCGGACCCAACCGGCACGGTCCCTGGGGCATGCTCCAGTCCCTCGCCGACGGCATCAAGCTGATGCTGAAGGAAGACCTCATCGTCAAGCGCGCGGACACGGCGGTGTACGTCCTCGCGCCGATCATCGCGACCGTCCCGGCCTTCATGGCGATCGCGGTGATCCCCTTCGGCCCGGCCGGCAACGAGGTCTCGATCTTCGGCCAGCGCACCACGATGCAGCTCACCGACCTGCCGATCGCGATGCTCTACATCCTCGCGGTCGCCTCGATCGGCATCTACGGCATCGTGTTGGCGGGCTGGGGTTCCGGCTCCACCTACCCGCTGCTGGGCGGACTGCGCTCCTGCGCGCAGATGATCTCCTACGAGATCGCGATGGGCGCCGCGTTCGCCTCGGTGTTCCTCTACTCGGGGTCCATGTCGACGTCGACGATCGTCGAGCAGCAGCAGGACCGCTGGTACATCCTGCTGTTGCCGGTCTCCTTCATCCTCTACATCATCACGATGGTCGGCGAGACCAACCGCGCCCCCTTCGACATGCCGGAGTCCGAGGGCGACCTGGTCGGCGGCTTCAACACCGAGTACTCGTCGATCAAGTTCGCGCTGTTCATGCTCGCCGAGTACGTGAACATGGTGACGGTCTCCGCGGTGGCGACCACGCTCTTCCTCGGCGGCTGGCGGGCTCCCTGGCCGATCAGCACCTTCTGGGAGGGCGCGAACCACGGCTGGTGGCCGATGCTCTGGTTCGTCGTCAAGGTGCAGCTGCTGTTGTTCTTCTTCATCTGGCTGCGCGGCACGCTTCCCCGTGTCCGCTACGACCAGCTGATGAAGCTCGGCTGGAAGGTCCTGATCCCCGTCTCGGTCACGTGGCTGATGCTCGTCGCGACCGTACGGACCCTGCGCAACGAGAACTACGACTTCGCCGAGATCGCTCTCTACGTCTGCGGCGGTGTCCTGACCCTGTTGCTGCTGTCCTTCATCGCGGACATGTTCCGCAACGCGGGCAAGGAGGCGCAGGCCCCCGCCGAGCCTGCCGGCTTCGACCCGATGGCGGGCGGATTCCCCGTACCGCCACTGCCGGGACAGGAGTTGCCGCCGGTGCCCCGACGCCGCCCCCACCAGGAACGAGAGCTCATTGTCAGTGGTGGAGTGGACGCTGTGAGTGACGGATCGCTGGATGGAAAGGAGGCGTCCGATGGCTGAGGAGCCCAAGGAGGCCGGGCAGACGACGCCTGGCTTCCAGAACCCCGTGGCCGGCTTCGCCGTGACCTTCAAGGCCATGTTCAAGAAGCGGCTGACCGAGCAGTACCCGGAGGTGCAGAAGACCACAGCTCCCCGGTTCCACGGACGGCACCAGCTCAACCGCCATCCGGACGGCCTGGAGAAGTGCGTCGGCTGCGAGCTGTGCGCCTGGGCCTGCCCCGCCGACGCCATCTATGTCGAGGGCGCGGACAACACCGACGAGGAGCGCTACTCCCCGGGCGAGCGATACGGGCGGGTCTATCAGATCAACTACGCCCGCTGCATCCTGTGCGGCCTGTGCATCGAGGCGTGCCCCACGCGCGCGTTGACGATGACCAACGAGTTCGAGCTCGCCGACTCCAGCCGCGCCAACCTGATCTACACCAAGGAACAGCTGCTCGCCGGCCTCGAAGAGGGCATGGTCGACTCGCCCCACGCGATCTACCCGGGTACGGACGAGCAGGACTACTACCGGGGTCTGGTGACGGAGGCGGCGCCCGGCACGGAACAGCAGCCGGCCATCTCCAAGGGCGAGGACCCGCAGGATGCCGCCGCCACGTCCGGCACGGACGAGCCGACATCGCAGGGGGTGGTCGGCCGATGAGCGCGCAACTCGCCGCCTACTCCACCTCGACCGGCGAGGCCTTCCAGTTCTGGGTGCTCGGCACCGTCGCGGTGATCGGCGCCCTGTGCACCGTCTTCATGAAGAAGGCCGTGCACAGCGCGCTCTGCCTCGCCGGCACCATGATCGTCCTGGCGGTGTTCTACCTCGCCAACGGCGCCTACTTCCTCGGCATCGTGCAGATCGTCGTCTACACCGGCGCGATCATGATGCTGTTCCTGTTCGTGGTGATGCTCGTCGGCGTCACCGCGGCGGACTCCCTGAAGGAGACCATCAAAGGTCAGCGCTGGCTGGCCCTCCTCAGCGGCCTCGGCTTCGGCATCCTGCTGATCGCCGGCATCGGCAACGCCTCCCTGACGGAGTTCAACGGCCTCGCCGAGGCGAACGCGAACGGCAACGTGGAGGGCCTCGCCGCCCTCATCTTCACCAAGTACGTCTTCGCCTTCGAAATCACCGGTGCCCTGCTCATCACGGCCACCATCGGCGCCATGGTGCTCACCCACCGCGAGCGCACCGAGCGGGCCAAGACCCAGCGGGAGCTGGCCGAAGAGCGTGTCCGTGAGGGCAAGCACGTACCGCCGCTGCCCGCGCCCGGTGTGTACGCGCGGCACAACGGCGTGGACATCCAGGGTCTGCTGCCCGACGGCACCCCGTCGGAGCTCACTGTCAGCAAGACGCTGCGCGACCGCGGTCAGATCCGGGACGTGTCCACCGAGGCGCTGAACGACCTCAAGGCCCTGGAGCAGCGCGCCGAGGAGCGCCTGGAGCGGGCCGCGATCGAGCCGCCACACCTGAAGCGGACCGAGGAGGCGTCGAAGTGAACCCCGTCAACTACCTCTATCTCGCGGCTCTTCTGTTCACGATCGGTGCGACGGGCGTGCTGATCAGGCGGAACGCGATCGTCGTCTTCATGTGTATCGAGCTGATGCTCAACGCCTGCAACCTCGCGTTCGTCACCTTCTCCCGGATGCACGGCAATCTCGACGGCCAGATCATCGCCTTCTTCACGATGGTCGTCGCCGCCGCGGAGGTCGTGGTCGGACTCGCGATCATCGTGTCGCTGTTCCGTTCCCGCCACTCGGCCTCGGTCGACGACGCCAGCCTGATGAAGCTGTAAGGGGTCGGAAGAATAGTGGAGAACCTGATTGCGCTGCTGATCGCGGCGCCCCTGCTCGGAGCGGCCGTCCTTCTGGTCGGCGGCCGCCGGCTCGACGCCGTCGGCCACTGGATCGGCACGCTTCTGTCGTCCGTCTCCTTCGTGTTCGGTGTCATCCTCTTCAGCGACCTGCTGAGCAAGGACGCCGAGGACCGGACGTTGACGCAGCACCTGTTCAGCTGGATCCCGGTCGAGGGCTTCCAGGCGGACGTGGCCTTCCGCCTCGACCAGTTGTCGATGACGTTCGTGCTGCTGATCACGGGCGTCGGCTCGCTGATCCACCTGTATTCGGTCGGGTACATGGAGCACGACGAGCGGCGCCGCCGCTTCTTCGGCTATCTGAACCTGTTCCTGGCGGCGATGCTGCTGCTCGTCCTCGCCGACAACTACCTGCTGCTGTACGTCGGCTGGGAGGGCGTCGGACTCGCGTCCTACCTGCTCATCGGCTTCTGGCAGCACAAGCCCAGTGCCGCCACCGCCGCGAAGAAGGCCTTCCTGGTCAACCGCGTCGGCGACATCGGCCTGTCGATCGCCATCATGTTGATGTTCACCACCTTCGGCACCTTCGCCTTCGGCCCGCTGCTGGGGGCGGAGGGCGAGCCCGGCATCGCGGGTGACGCGAGCGAGGGCAAGCTGACCGCCATCGCCCTGATGCTGCTGCTCGCCGCCTGCGGCAAGTCCGCCCAGGTGCCGCTCCAGTCCTGGCTCGGGGACGCGATGGAGGGCCCGACCCCGGTCTCGGCCCTCATCCACGCGGCGACGATGGTGACGGCGGGTGTGTACCTGATCGTCCGCTCCGCGGCCATCTTCAACGGCGCACCCGACGCGCAGCTCGTCGTCACCGTCGTCGGTGCCGTCACGCTGCTGTTCGGTGCGATCGTCGGTTGCGCGAAGGACGACATCAAGAAGGCGTTGGCCGGGTCGACCATGTCGCAGATCGGCTACATGGTGCTGGCCGCGGGCCTCGGCCCCATCGGCTATGTCTTCGCGATCATGCACCTGGTGACGCACGGCTTCTTCAAGGCCGGGCTGTTCCTCGGCGCGGGCTCGGTCATGCACGGCATGAACGACGAGGTCGACATGCGCAAGTACGGCGGCCTGCGCACGTACATGCCGATCACCTTCGTCACCTTCGGACTGGGCTACCTCGCGATCATCGGCTTCCCGGGCCTGTCCGGCTTCTTCTCCAAGGACAAGATCATCGAGGCGGCCTTCGCCAAGGGCGGCACCGAGGGCTGGATCCTCGGCGGTTGCGCCCTGCTCGGCGCGGCCATCACCGCGTACTACATGACGCGCGTGATGCTGATGACCTTCTTCGGTGAGAAGCGCTGGCAGCCCGACGCGGACGGCCACGAGCCGCACCCGCACGAGTCCCCGAAGTCCATGACGATCCCGATGATCGTGCTGGCGTTCGGATCGGTCTTCGCCGGTGGGTTCTTCAGCATCGGTGACCGTTTCCTGCACTGGCTGGAGCCTGTCACGGGCCACAGCCACGGCGACTCCCCGGTCAGCGCCCTGACGGTCACCCTCGCCACCATGGTGGTGCTCGTGATCGGCGTGGCGATCGCCTACGCCCAGTACGGCCGCCGCCCCGTCCCGGTCGTCGCCCCGCGCGGGTCGCTGCTCACCCGGGCCGCCCGGCGTGACCTCTTCCAGGACGACTTCAACCACGTCGTCCTGGTCCGCGGCGGCGAGCACCTCACGCGCTCCCTGGTCTACGTCGATCACACCCTGGTCGACGGAGTCGTCAACGGTACGGCGGCCTCGGTCGGCGGCCTCTCCGGGCGCCTGCGCCGGCTGCAGAACGGCTTCGCGCGGTCGTACGCGGTCTCGATGTTCGGCGGTGCGGCGGTCCTCATCGCCGCGACCCTGCTGATGAGGGCGGTCTGATACCGATGTCCTTTCCTCTGCTGACAGCGACGGCGGCGCTCCCGGCGATCGGGGCGGTCGTCACGGCCGCCGTACCGGCCGCCCGGCGCAACGCCGCCAAATCGCTGGCCCTGGTGTTCTCTCTGGCGACACTCGCCCTCGCGATCGTCGTCCTGGTCCGCTTCGACCCGGACGGCGGCCGCTACCAGCTCACCGAATCCCACTCCTGGATCGCGGACTTCGGGGTCAGGTACGAACTGGGCGTGGACGGCATCGGGGTCGCGCTCGTCGCGCTGACCGCGCTGCTGATCCCGTTCATCATTCTCGCGGGCTGGCACGACGCCGACCCGCTGGAGACGGGCAACAAGCGCTGGCGGCCGACCCAGGGCTTCTTCGCCCTGATCCTGGCCGTCGAGGCGATGGTGATCATCTCCTTCGAGGCGACCGACGTCTTCCTCTTCTACATCTTCTTCGAAGCCATGCTGATCCCGATGTACTTCCTCATCGGCGGCTTCGGGGACCGTGCCCACGAGCACGGCGAGGAGGTGGCGTCCACGCAACGGTCGTACGCCGCCGTGAAGTTCCTCCTGTACAACCTGGTCGGCGGTCTGATCATGCTGGCCGCGGTGATCGGCCTCTACGTGGTCGCCGGGAACTTCTCGCTCACGGAGATCGCCGAGGCCCGCGCCAACGGAACGCTCGACATGGCGACGAACACCGAACGCTGGCTGTTCCTGGGCTTCTTCTTCGCCTTCGCCGTGAAGGCGCCCCTGTGGCCGCTGCACACCTGGCTGCCCAACGCCATGGGTGAGGCGACCACCCCGGTCGCCGTGCTCATCACGGCGGTCGTCGACAAGGTCGGCACCTTCGCGATGCTCCGGTTCTGCCTCCAGCTGTTCCCGGAGGCGAGCAAGTGGGCGACGCCCGCCATCCTCGTCCTCGCGGTGATCAGCATCATCTACGGGGCACTGCTCGCTGTGGGCCAGCGGGACATCAAGCGGCTGGTGGCGTACGCGTCGATCTCGCACTTCGGGTTCATCATCCTGGGCATCTTCGCGATGACCAGCCAGGGCCAGTCCGGCGCGACGCTCTACATGGTCAACCACGGCATCTCGACAGCCGCCCTGATGCTGGTCGCGGGCTTCCTGATCTCCCGGCGCGGCTCGCGGCTCATCGCCGACTACGGCGGGGTGCAGAAGGTCGCCCCGGTGCTCGCCGGCACCTTCCTGATCGGCGGTCTGGCGACGCTCTCGCTGCCGGGACTCGCGCCTTTCGTGAGCGAGTTCCTGGTGCTGGTCGGCACGTTCGCGCGCTACCCGGCGATCGGCATCATCGCCACCTTCGGCATCGTCCTCGCCGCGCTCTACACGCTCGTCCTGTACCAGCGGACGATGACGGGCCCGGTGAAGCCCGAGGTCTCGGCGATGCCCGACCTGCGCGCGCGTGAGCTCGTGGTGGTCGCCCCGCTGATCGTGCTGTTGATCTTCCTGGGCGTCTACCCGAAGCCCGTCACGGACATCGTGAATCCGGCGGTCAAGCAGACCTTGTCCGACGTACACAAGAAGGACCCCCAGCCCGAGGTGGAGGCGGCCAAGTGAGCGCATCAGCCGTCCACAGCCTGTGGACAACGGCGGCAACCGCGGCCGAACCGATCTCGAAGATCGACTCGCCGAAGATCGAGTACGGGCAATTGTCGCCCACCTTGATCGTCTTGGGCGCGGCGATCATCGGAGTGCTGGTCGAGGCGTTCGTGCCACGCAAGCACCGCTACTACGCACAGTTGTTCGTATCCGTCGTGGCGCTGGCCGCCGCCTTCGCCGCGGTGGTCGCGCTGGCGGAGGGCGGATACGGCACCACGAAGGCACGCATCGCGGCCATGGGCGCGATCGCGGTCGACGGACCGGCCCTCTTCCTCCAGGGAACGATCCTGCTGGCCGCCCTGGTCGGCCTGTTCACCTTCGCCGAACGGCGCCTCGACCCCGAGGTGCACGGCAACCGGGTCGACTCCTTCGCCGCCCAGGCGGCCTCCGTGCCCGGCAGCGACAGTGAACAGGCCGCGGTCAAGGCCGGGTTCACGACGACCGAGGTCTTCCCGCTGCTGCTGTTCGCGGTCGCCGGCATGCTGGTCTTCCCGTCGGCCAACGACCTGCTGACCCTGTTCATCGCCCTGGAAGTCTTCTCGCTGCCGCTGTACCTCCTGTGCGCGCTGGCCCGCCGCAAGCGGCTCATGTCGCAGGAAGCCGCGGTCAAGTACTTCCTCCTCGGCGCGTTCGCCTCCGCGTTCACCCTCTTCGGTATCGCACTGCTTTACGGGTACGCGGGCTCGGTGTCCTACGGCACGATCGCGCAGGTCGTCGACGGCACCATCCAGAACGTGAACCCGGCGCTCGCCGACACCATGGGCAACGACGCGCTGCTCCTCGTCGGCGCCGCGATGATCGTCATGGGGCTGCTGTTCAAGGTGGGCGCGGTGCCGTTCCACATGTGGACGCCCGACGTCTACCAGGGCGCGCCGACCCCGGTCACCGGCTTCATGGCCGCGGCGACCAAGGTGGCCGCCTTCGGCGCGCTGCTGCGTCTCCTCTATGTCGTCCTTCCCGGCCTGCGCTGGGACTGGCGGCCGGTCATGTGGGGCGTCGCGATCGTCACCATGCTGGGCGGCGCGATCGTCGCGATCACACAGACCGACATCAAGCGGCTGCTGGCGTACTCGTCCATCGCGCACGCCGGATTCATCCTCGCGGGTGTCATCGCGACCACTCCGGACGGCGTCTCGTCGGTTCTCTTCTACCTGGCCGCGTACTCGTTCGTGACGATCGGCGCGTTCGCGGTGGTCACCCTCGTGCGCGACGCCGGTGGCGAGGCGACCCACCTGTCCAAGTGGGCCGGGCTCGGGCGCAGGTCGCCCCTGGTGGCGGCCGTGTTCGCGGTGTTCCTGCTGGCCTTCGCCGGTATCCCGCTGACCTCCGGGTTCGCCGGTAAGTTCGCCGTGTTCAAGGCGGCGGCGGAGGGCGGCGCGGCCCCGCTGGTCGTGGTCGGTGTGATCTCGTCGGCGATCGCGGCGTTCTTCTACATCCGCGTGATCGTGCTGATGTTCTTCAGCGAGCCGCGGCCCGAGGGCCCGACCGTCGCCGTTCCGTCACCGCTGACGATGACGGCGATCGCGGTCGGTGTGGCGGTCACGCTGGTGCTCGGCGTGGCACCGCAGTACTTCCTGGACCTGGCGAACCAGGCGGGAGTGTTCGTTCGCTGAGCCGCTCCGAGCAGGTGCGCTGACCTGCGTCTGCCTGTACGACGGGCCCGGTTCCCCAGGCGGGGGGCCGGGCCCGTCGGCGTCGGACGGGCGGTCGAGTACGGGGATCCTCCCGCGCCCGTCACCCGGAGTCACCGGAACGAGCCTGTGGATAACTCCGGCGCTGTCAGTCCGGACCCCTATCGTGGAGGCAGTGGTCGAGGGACGACGTACGGGGGACCAGACGATGGGCGGGACGGGTGGGATCAGCGCGATGACAGCGATCACCGGGACACCGGAGCAGACCGAGAGCGAGGCGCTGGCCACGCTGCACCGGGTCTTCGGATACGACGCCTTCCGCGGCGAGCAGGAAGCGGTCATCGAGCACGTGGTGGCCGGCGGAGACGCGGTCGTCCTCATGCCCACCGGCGGCGGCAAGTCGCTGTGCTACCAGATCCCCGCCCTGGTCAGGCCGGGTACAGGCATTGTCGTCTCGCCGCTGATCGCGCTGATGCAGGACCAGGTGGACGCGCTGCGGGCACTCGGCGTGAACGCCGGGTTCATGAACTCCACGCAGGACTTCGACGAGCGGCGGGTGGTCGAGGCCGAGTTCCTCGCCGGCGAGCTGGACCTGCTCTACCTGGCACCGGAGCGACTGCGCCTCGACTCCACCCTGAACCTCCTCTCCCGCGGCAAGATCTCGGTCTTCGCGATCGACGAGGCGCACTGTGTCTCCCAGTGGGGCCACGACTTCCGCCCCGACTACCTGTCCCTCTCGCTGCTCGGCGAGCGCTGGCCGGACGTCCCGCGGCTCGCCCTCACGGCGACGGCCACCCGCGCGACGCACGAGGAGATCACCCAGCGGCTGAACATGCCGTCGGCCCGGCACTTCGTGGCGAGCTTCGACCGGCCCAACATCCAGTACCGGATCGTGCCGAAGGCCGACCCGAAGAAGCAGCTGCTGAGCTTCCTGCGCGAGGAGCACGCGGGCGACGCGGGCATCGTGTACTGCCTCTCGCGCAACTCCGTCGAGAAGACGGCCGAGTTCCTCTCCCGCAACGGCGTCGAGGCGGTGCCCTACCACGCGGGTCTGGACGCCGGCACGCGCGCGGCGCACCAGTCCCGGTTCCTGCGGGAGGACGGCCTGGTCGTGTGCGCGACCATCGCCTTCGGCATGGGTATCGACAAGCCGGACGTACGGTTCGTCGCCCACCTCGACCTGCCCAAGTCGATCGAGGGCTACTACCAGGAGACGGGGCGTGGCGGCCGCGACGGACTGCCCTCCACCGCATGGATGGCGTACGGCCTCAACGACGTCATACAGCAGCGCAAGCTGATCCAGTCCGGTGAGGGTGACGAGGCCTTCCGTCGGCGGGCCGCCGCGCACCTGGACTCGATGCTGGGGCTGTGCGAGACCGCCCAGTGCCGCCGCGGACAGCTCCTCGCCTACTTCGGCCAGGAACCGGAGCCGGCGGGCTGCGGCAACTGCGACACCTGCCTCACACCCCCGGAGACCTGGGACGGCACCGTCGCGGCCCAGAAGGTGCTGTCGACGGTGGTGCGGCTCCAGCGGGAGCGCGGGCAGAAGTTCGGCGCGGTGCAGATCATCGACATCCTGACGGGCAAGCGCTCGGCCAAGGTGATCCAGTTCGACCATGACCAGCTGTCGGTGTTCGGCATCGGTGAGGACCTCTCCGAGGGTGAATGGCGCGGCGTCGTAAGACAGTTGCTGGCGCAGGGGCTGCTCGCGGTCGAGGGCGAGTACGGCACGCTGGTGCTGACGGAGGCCAGCGGGTCGGTGCTCCGCCGCGAGCGGGACGTGCCGCTGCGCAAGGAGCCGAAGAAGCCGGCGACGTCGAAAGCGTCGGGCTCTTCCTCCTCCGGCAGGAGCAAGTCCAAGGCGGCCGTGGCCGAGCTGCCCGCGGAACTGGTGCCGGCCTTCGAGGCCCTGCGTGCCTGGCGTGCCGAGCAGGCCCGTGAACAGGGCGTCCCGGCGTACGTCATCTTCCATGACGCCACGCTCCGGGAGATCGCCACGGCCTGGCCGACCTCGGTGCAGCAGCTCGGAGGCATCAGCGGGGTCGGTGAGAAGAAGCTGGTGACGTACGGGGAGGGCGTGATCGCGGTGCTGGCCGCACTGGGCGGGGCACCGGGCGCCGCTGCTCCGGGACCCGCTGAGAGCCCGGCTCCCGACACCGCTCGGGGTGCGGCAACGGATCCGGGTGGTGAGGACTACTGGCCCGAGATGGACGCGGAGCCGGAGCCCGAGGACTGGATGTAGGGGACCGATGGAGGGGGACCGAGCGGGGGGGCGCGGGACGGGGGACCGAGGGAGGGGACTGAGAGGCGGGAGCTGGGCACGGGGGCTCTGGAAGGCGGCCGGGGCCAGGGGGCGGAAGCGCCGCCCCGGCTGGTCATAGAGCGCGCGTCGCGTACGCCCTGACGTCCGCGTCGGAGTCCGTCGTCGCCGTGGCGAGGGCCGCGCGGGCGGCTTCCGAAGCTCGGTGCCGGGTCAGGGCCAGGACGGCGGCCTTGCGTACGTCGGCGTTCGGATCGGCCAGGGCCTTGGCGAGGACGGGGAGCGCCGTGTCGGGGTGGGCCACCGAGAGCGCGCTGGCGGCACCGGCGCGGACCTGCCAGGCAGGGTCGGCCAGGGCGGTCACGGCCCGCGCGGCGAGTGGCACCGGGCAGCCGGTGGTGCCCAACGCCCCGTAGGCGGCGGCACGCACCAGGGCATCGGGGTCGTCGACGAGCCCGACGAGGGCCGCGTGGACGGCGTCCTGCTCGACGGAGATACCTGCATCGGAGCCGGAGCCGGAGCCAGCGCTGAGAGCGGCGCTGGGGTCGGCGTCGGTCGGGGAGGTTTCGCTCAGGCGTCCGGCGGCCACCGTGGCCAGGGACTTGGCGATCGTGACGCGAACCTCGCGGGACGGGTCGGCGGTCGCCGCGCGGGCCAGTTCCTCGGCGGCGTCGACGGACACCAGGGCGCGGACCGCCTCGATACGGACGGCGATGTCGGCATCGGTGAGAGAGCCGGCGAACAGGGCGGCGTCACCGAGGCGCAGGGCGCGCAGCACGTCCAGGGCCGCGGCGCGGACGACGGGGTCGGGCTCGGCCAGGGCGGCGGCGAGGCCGTCGCGCAGGGCCGGTTCCGCCGGCAGGGTCTCGACGAGTTCGCGCAGCGAGGCCGCCGCGGCGGCACGCACCTGCGCGGCGGGGTCGCGCAACGCCTCGGCGAGGGCCGGACCGGTGCCCGACGGCACGGTCTCGGTGAGGACGGCGACGGCCTCGCGCCGGACAGCGGCCACGGCGTCGGTCAAGTACGGCAGCAGGGAGTCGAGTTCGGGCTCGGCCTCGGCCTCGGCGAGGGCGACGAGTTCGAGGAGACGAACGGCCGACTGAGGGGAGGACTGATCGAGGGTGGGTTCGGGCGCCGGAAGCGCCGAGCTGTCCGTGACCGGCGGGGCGGCTGCCCCGGCCCCGGTGGCGACGGGTGCCACGTCCCGTGAACCGGCCGTGGCCACGTCCTCGGGGTGGACTTCGCCGAGCGGCCGGGAGGGGCCGCCGACGGGGGTGAACTCGTCGACCGGAACCAGATAGGGAGCCACGGGACGGGCCGTGAACTCCATCGCACCAGAGGGGGACTTGTGCAGATCGAGGTGATGGAACCAGGAGTCGTCGTCGCGGCGAGGGTGGTCGAGGCGGTCGTGGTAGAGGCCCCAGCGGGACTCGGTACGGGCCAGGGAGGCACGCGCGGCCATCTCCGCGCAGTCACGGATGAAGGAGACCTCCGCGCACCGCATCAGCTCGTGCGGGGTGCGGGCACCCATCTCGGCGATGTCGTCGCGCATCCGCTCGAAGGACTCCAGGGCCAACGACAGCCGCGCGCCCGACTTCGGCGGGGCCACGTAGTCGTTCACGAAACGGCGCAGCTTGTACTCGACCTGGGGCTGCGGAGGGCCCTCCGGGTTGCGCAACGGGCGGTAGATCAGCTCGTGCGCCTCACGCAGCTGGTCAGCGGGAAGCTCACCGTCGTACGCCTTGTACCGGGCCGCGTCCGAGCCGGCCAGGTCGCCGAAGACGAACGCGCCGATCATGTAGTTGTGCGGGACGCAGGCCAGGTCACCGGCGGCGTACAGGCGGGGGACGGTCGTGCGGGCGTGCTCGTCGACCCGTACGCCCGAGGCCGAATGACCGCCGCACAGGCCGATCTCCGAGATGTGCATCTCGATGTCGTGCGTGCGGTAGTCGTGACCGCGTCCGGAGTGGAAGGTGCCCCGGGTCGGACGCTCGGTGGAGTGCAGGATCGACTCCAGGGCCGAGATCGACTCCTCGGGGAGGTGGCTCAGCTTCAGGTACACCGGGCCCCGGTCGCTGGCGACCTCCGCCGCGAACTCGGCCATCATCTGGCCCGACCAGTAGTCGGAGTCGACGAAGCGTTCGCCGTGCCGGTTGACCTGGTAGCCACCGAAGGGGTTGGCGACGTAGGCGCAGGCAGGACCGTTGTAGTCCTTGATCAGCGGGTTGATCTGGAAGCATTCGATGCCGGTCAGCTCGGCGCCCGCGTGGTAGGCCATGGCGTAGCCGTCGCCCGCGTTGGTGGGGTTCTCGTAGGTGCCGTACAGGTAGCCGGAGGCGGGCAGGCCGAGGCGGCCGCAGGCTCCGGTCGCGAGGACGACCCCGCCCGCGCGGACGGTGACGAACTGCCCCGTGCGGGTGTTGAAGCCGACCGCCCCGATGGCGCGCCCGTCCTCGGGAGAGGTCAGCACGCGCACCGGCATCACCCGGTTCTCGATGCGGATCCGCTCCCGCATCTCGCGCCGCCGCAGCTGCCGGTACAGCACCTTCTTGACGTCCTTGCCCTCCGGCATGGGCAGCACATAGGAGCCGGAACGGTGGACTTGGCGGACCGCGTAGTCGCCGTGCTCGTCCTTCTCGAACTTCACGCCGTAGGACTCCAGGCGCTGCACCATGGCGAAGCCCCGGGTGGCGGTCTGGCGGACGGTGGACTGGTCGACGATGCCGTCGTTGGCGCGGGTGATCTCGGCGACGTAGTCGTCGGGCTCGGCGCGGCCCGGGACGACCGCGTTGTTGACGCCGTCCATGCCCATCGCGAGGGCCCCGGAGTGCCGGACATGGGCCTTCTCCAGGAGCAGGACGTCCGCGCCGTGCTCGGCGGCGGTCAGGGCCGCCATGGTGCCGGCGGTACCGCCACCGATGACGAGGACGTCGCAGGTCAGCTCCTCGGCGTCGCCGAGCGCGGGGATCTGGAGGAGGGTGTCCACCGGGGTGCCTTTCAGATGCTCAGTGAGGTCAGGACATCGCGTCGCAGGGCCACACGCGCGGGGTCGTCACGGGCGGCGCGGTCGCGTGGACGCGGCACGTCCCGTACGGCGACGAGGCGGCCCGCGCCGAGGAGGGCCACGCGGTCGCCGAGGAACAGGGCCTCGTCCACGTCGTGGGTGACGAAGACGACGGTGGCGCCCGTGCCGTGCAGCACCTCCACCAGCAGGTCCTGCATGCCGGCGCGGGTCTGGGCGTCGAGGGCGCCGAAGGGTTCGTCCATGAGGACGGCGCGCGGGCCCGCGGCGAGCGCCCGGGCCAGTTGCGTCCGCTGGCGCTGTCCCCCGGAGACCCGGTGCGGCAACTGCCTGGCGCGGTCGGCCAGTCCGACCCGCTCGAGCCAGGCCGCGGCCTGCTTCCTGCGCTCCGCGCGCGGTGCGCCCTGGATGGCGAGGGGCAGTTCGACGTTGGCCAGCAGGCTGCGCCACGGGAGCAGGGCGTCCTCCTGGAAGACCAACGCACGGTCCGCCGCCGGCCCGCCGATCGGCCGGCCGTCCTGCTCCACGGATCCGGTCAGCGCGGGCAGCAGCCCGGCCAGCGTGCGCAGCAGCGTCGACTTGCCGCAGCCCGAGGGGCCGACGACGGTGAGGATCTCGCCCGGCGGGACGTCCAGGTCGACATCGGCCAGGGCGGCGGCGTCGGGACGACCGAGGGTGGCCGCGCGGAGGGTGAGCCGGGTACCGCGTACGGCCGTACCGGTCGCGGTGGTGGTGGCCGTGGCGGTGGTCGCGCCGTCGGTGTCCGTACGGGTGGTCTCGCGGGTCTCAGACGAGGTGCTCATCGCGCGCCTCCTCGGTTTCGGGCCGGGTGGGGACGGCGGACGAGGCCGCCGGTGCCGGAGCGGACGGTCGGGGACTCCTGGGCCGGGCCCGGCCGGTGGGGACGTACGAGGTGCGGGGCAGCCAGCGGGTGAGGCGGCGGCCGAGGAGTTCCACGGCCGTGGACGTGGCCCAGCCGAGCACGCCGATCGTGACCATGCCGACGAAGACCCCCGGGTAGTCGACGACCGTGTAGTCCTGCCAGGTGCGGTAGCCGACCCCGTACTGACCGGAGATCATCTCGGCGGAGATCACACAGATCCACGACACCCCGATGCCGACCGACAGGCCGCCGAAGATGCCCGGCAGCGCCCCGGGCAGGACGACCGAGCCGAGGATCCGCCACCGGCCGCCGCCCATGGTGCGCACTGCCTCCTCCCATCCGGGTGGCAGCGCGCGGACGGCGTGCCGGGTGGAGACCAGCACCGGGAAGAAGGCGGCGGTGAAGGTGATGAAGACGATGCCCTGCTCGTTGGAGGGGAAGAGCAGGATCGCGACGGGCACCAGGGCGATCGCCGGAATCGGGCGGACGACTTCGAGGATCGGTCCGAGCAGGTCCTCGGCGAGGCGCGAGCGCGCCACGAGCACGCCCGTGGCCACACCCAGGACGGCGGCCAGGAGGAACCCGGTGACGATGCGGGTGAGGCTGTCGGTGAGGTCGGTCCAGTAGTCGTCGCCGGCCAGGCGGTCGGCGAAGGCGCGGGCCACGTCGGCGACCGTGGGGAACTGCGAGAAACGCAACCACAGGTCGATGTCCAGGCTGGTCAGCAGCTGCCACAGGCCGAGGGCGGCTCCCACCGAGGCCACTCGCAGCGCATACCGGGTCACGACGCCCGCCCCAGCGCGTCGGCGTACGTGACGACGCGGGCGCCGCCGTGGGCGTCGACGTAGGCCTGCGCGGTCGCCGGGGCGACGAACGGCAGCAGCGTCGTGCCGTCGGCCACCCAGACGGCCTGGTCGGCGAACCACAGGGTGCCCGTGGTGGCGTCGGGGACGTAGGCGGCGCGAATGTCGTCCTTGTGCTGTGCGACGTAGGTCAGCAGCTCGGCGGGCGTCTTGAAGGTACGGGTCTCCTCGGCGCCTTTGGGCCAGACCTCGCTCGCGGCCGGTGCGGGGGCGGCGGCGAGCTGCTTCGCGTAGGACGGGCCGAGCGCCCTCTTCACGTACTGGTCGTCGACGAAGGAGTCCACGTCGACGTCTCCGGTCAGCTTGGCCGCCTTCAGGATCAAGACGTCCTCCTTCAGCGCGGCGACGAGCTGTGGCTTGACGGCCGGGTCGAAGGTGGAGATGCCGTGGGCGCCGTTGTAGAGGTAGACGACCTCGGCGGGCAGACCGGTGGCCTCGGCGACCTTCTCGGCGGCGGCCACCGGGTGCGTGCCGAGGTAGCCGGTGGCTTCCGACTGCGCCTTCAGGAACGCCTCCAGCACGGACGGGCGCTTCTTCGCGAAGTCCTCGCGGGCGGTGACGCCGTGGAAGGTCGGCAGGTCCAGCTGGGCGCCGTCGTACAGGGCCTTGGCTTTGCCCTGATAGGCGAGCAGGCCGGGCCAGGCGACGAACTGCGAGAGCGCGTCGGCACTGCCCGCGGAGAGGGCCGACGCCCCGACGGCAGGCTGCTGGTTGAGCTTCTCGATGCCCTTGGCCGGGTCGATGCCGGCGCGCTGCAAGGCCCGCACGAGGGTGCCGTCGGCGGCGGAACCGATGCTGGTGGAGACCTTCTTGCCCTTGAGGTCCTCGATGGAGGCGAGCTTGGAGTCGGGCGCCGTGACGATGGTGTTGAGGCCGCCGCGGAGGTTGTAGCCGGTGACCGAGACCAGGTGGGTGGGCTTGCCGAGCTGTTTGCCGCGGGCCGCGTTGATGAGGAGCGGGAAGTCGCCCATCGAGCCGATGTCGATCTTGCCGGCGGTCATCTGCGCGGTGATGGGGGCGCCGGTGGCGTAGTCCTGCCAGTCGACTTTGTAGGTCGTGCCGTCGCCGAGGGCGTTCAGCTCCTTCTCGAAGTAGCCGAGTGAGCGCAGGAGGGTGCCCGCCGTGACGGTGTTGATGGTCTTGGACTGGTAGCCGACGGTGACGGTGACCGTGGAGCCGCTACCGGCCTCGGCGCTGCCGCATCCGGTGAGGGGGAGCAGGAGAAGGGCGGCGGACGCGGCGATCGCCCGGGATTTCTTCGCTTTGGGTTTCATGGAGGTTCGGGCCTTTCACCGGAGCAGGTAGGGCATGTTGACCGTGACGGCACCGGTGGGACAGCGAGCCGCGCACGGGCCGCAGTACCAGCACTCGTCGACGTGCATGTAGGCCTTGCCGTTGCTCTCGTCGATGGCGAGGGAGTCCAGCGGGCACATGTCCACACAGAGCGTGCAGCCGTCGATGCACTTCGACTCGTCGATGGTCACGGGCACGTCGGCCCGCTGCGGTGCCAGGGTCATGGCTGTCTCCAGAAAAGTCCCGAGAAATTCTGAGAAATCCTGCTCGGCGGTGAACCGATGAGGCCGTGCCGAGCGATGAAGGGTTGAGGGCGGAGAAGAGAGCGGAGAAGAGGGGGCGAGCATGAGGGCGGAGAAGGGGACGGGAGCGATGCCGACGGGAGAGGTCGGTGGGAGAGATCAGAGGGCGCGGTGCAGGAGACCGCTCATCGAGATGCGGTCTCCGCGGAAGCGGATGAACTCCAGGTCCACCGGGCGGCCGTCGGCGAGGTGGGTGAGGCGTTCGAGCATCAGGACGGCGGCGCCACGCGGCGCCTCCAGTACGGCGGCGGAGTGGGCGTCCGCGGTCACCGCCTCGAGAGTGATCTCGGCGTGGCCGAGTCGCTGGCCGGTGACGGCCTCGAGGAGCCGGAACACATCGGTGTTCTCCAGGTCGGCGCCGAGCAGGGCGGTGCCGATGTCGAGCGGGATGTAGGTGAGGTCGAGAGAGAGGGGGAGGCCACCCAGACGGCGCAGGCGTTCGATGTAGAGCACGTCGGTGCCGGGCGGGACGTGGAGGCGGTCGGCCACCGGGGCGGGCGCGGCGACGGGGCCCATCGTGCGGACCTCGTTGGTGACGTGGCCGTGCTCGTGCAGGGTCTCCGCGAGGCCCATCAGACGGTCCAGGCCGTGCGGGTACTTCTGTGCCACGACGACCGTGCCGACGCCCGGCAGGCGCTCCACCAGTCCCTCCGCCCGGAGCAGGTCGAGAGCCTGGCGGACGGTGTTGCGGGAGGCGCGGTAGTCGGTCGCGAGGGTCGACTCGTGGGGGAGCGTGCCGTCCGGAAAGCCGTCGGTGAGCAGCTGGCGGCGCAGGAGGTCCGCGAGCTGTCGGGCCTGGTCCGCGCGCAGCCGACGCCGCGCACGGTGGGCGGCGACGGTGGTCGCGCCCTGGCCGGCGTGGTCTCGGATGCGGTCGGTGGGTGGCATGTTTCGAACCATAGCGAGCCAGTAGGAAAAGCGGTGTTGCCGGAGTGTTGCGCCACCTGCGGGGGCGTCAGACAAGGGGCTGACCTGCGAGAACATGACCGACTTACACAAGATCTGCCAGGTCGGGACGACGCCGTCAGGACAACGCCGTCAGAACAACGCCCTCAGAACAACGCCGTCGGGACGACGCCGTCAGGCCAACGCCGTCAGCCCCGGGGCGAAGGTGATCAGCAGGGGCAGCAGCGGCACCAGCGTGGCCACCGTCGTCGTCAGCGCCCGCTGTCTGCGGAGCAGGCGCGGGGGCGGCTGGAGCAGGCGGTCGACCCGCTCGCCCAGGAGACGGTGGCTGGAGGCGCAGGACAGGACGCCCCGGTGCTGGTTCAGCTCGATCAGGGCCAGCGCCGTGGTCAGGTGACCGCAGCGGCGCGACGCCGTGTCGTCGGCGGCGAGTTCGACCAGGCGGTGGGTCTGGTCGCAGAAGTGGGAGAAGAGCGGAAGACGGGGGAAGCCGGTGGCAAGGGCGGTCGACAGGTGGAGCAGCCAGTCATGGTGGGCGCGGGCATGGCCACGCTCATGGGTGAGGACGGCGTCCAGCTGGTGGGAGGTGAGGCGGTGCAGGGCGCCGGTCGTCACGATCAACTGGGGTGGGTTGCCCGGCATCCACCAGGCGTCCGGGTACTCGTCCTCCAGCACCAGCAGCGGGCCCCGCGCGGACGGCAGGCCCGCGGGCAGGTCGGGGGCGCGTTCACGCAGGTGGGCCCTGGCCCGGCCGCGGCGTCGGCGCGCCTCGACGAGCTCGCGGGCCAGCATCGCGGTGGTCCAGGCGGCTCCGCAGGCCAGCAGCAAGGTCAGGGCAGCGGCCCACAAGGGGGCGGCGGAGAGGTCGTACGCCTCGGAGACCCCGGGCGGCGCGGGGGCGAAGACCCGGGCGCGCACGGTGTGGAACACGGCGGCGGCGCCCAGGGTCAGGGCGGTCAGGCAGCACAGCAGGACCGTGGCGACCAGGCACTGCCACACCCACAGCCCGATCACCGGCTCCCGCTCGGGCCAGGCGGACCGGGTGAGTGCGCGCGGAGCCGGCACGGCGGCGGACAGGGCGACGACGCTCAGCAGGAGCAGGCAGAGAGTCATGCCATGGGCTCCGGATCCTGGTCGGGAAGGGGGCGTGGGCCACGTGCGAGCGGGGTGCTTACGGCGTACCCGCGCGCGTGCGGCCTGCCATGGGCGGCGGGCTCGGCACGAGGACCGTGCCCGCCGCCAGTATGACGGCGGTTCCTCCGGGAGTCAGCCCACGGCGAGGCCCCGATTCAGCCCCGTCCGCCCCGACTCGGCGGCCTCGTCACGGTCAGCCGCCCCGCCACCGGGTTGGTCACCGCCACGGACACCACCACCGACACCGCCACGGGGACCTGGACAGCCACCGGCACCGGCACCGGCACCGGCAACGACACCGGGCCTGCTCCCGACACCGGGCCCGCTCCCGGCCGCTTCACCCGGCGATCACCTGTCCGCTCACCTCTCCCAGGCCCACTCGCGTGCCGCCGGGGCCGGGAGCCCAGGCGGACAGGGTCACCACGTCGCCGTCCTCCAGGAAGGTGCGCTTGCCGTCGGGGAGTTCCAGCGGGTCACGGCCGTTCCAGGTCAGCTCCAGCAGGGAGCCGCGCTCGTGCGGGTGGGGGCCGCTCACCGTGCCCGAGCCGTACAGGTCGCCCGTGCGCAGGGAGGCGCCGTTGACCGTCAGGTGGGCGAGTTGCTGGGCGGCCGTCCAGTACATGGTGGAGAAGGGCGGATCGGAGATCACCTGACCGTTGAGCGCGACGGAGATGCGCAGGTCGTAGCCGCCGGGCTCGGCGGCCGCGTCGTCCAGGTAGGGGAGGAGAGGGTGGGTCCGCTCCGGGGGCGCCACCCGTGCGTTCTCCAGGGCCTCCAGCGGGGTGATCCACGCCGACACCGACGTGGCGAACGACTTGGCGAGGAACGGGCCGAGAGGGACGTACTCCCAGGCCTGGAGGTCGCGGGCGGACCAGTCGTTGAGCAGGCACAGACCGAATACGTGCTCGCGGAAGTCGGCCAGCGCGACCGGGCTGCCCTGCCGCGAGGGCACGCCGACCACGAAGCCGACCTCGGCCTCGATGTCGAGCCGCACGGAAGGGCCGAAGACGGGCGCCGGCTCGTCGGGAGCCTTGCGCTGGCCCGACGGGCGGACGACGTCCGTGCCGGAGACCACGACCGTGCCGGCCCGTCCGTGGTAGCCGATCGGCAGGTGCTTCCAGTTGGGCAGGAGGACGTCACCGGCGTCCGGACGGAAGATCGCTCCCGCGTTCCGGGCGTGGTGCTCGGACGAGTAGAAGTCGACGTAGTCGGCGACCTGGAAGGGAAGGTGCAGGGTCACGCCGGACAGGGGATGGAAGAGCGGTTCGACGGTGGGCCGGTGGGCGGGGTCGGTCACCCACTCCGTCAGGGCGCGGCGTACCTGCGACCAGGTCGTGCGACCCGCCGCCAGCAGCGGGTCGAGCGTCGGCGACGCGAGGAGACCGGCGTGTGGCGAGCCGAGCGCGCGGGCCGCCGCGCCCGCGTCGAGGACATGGTCGCCGAGCCGGACGCCGACGGTCCGCTCCGTGGAGCCCGGGAGGGAGAAGACGCCGTACGGGAGGTTGTGCGGGCCGAAGGGGTCGCCCTCGGGAAGGTCGAAGGGGGGCATCGGGTACTGCCTCTCTTTCGTGCGCTCTTTGGTGCTCGCCATGTCGGGCTCGCCGGACCTCGAACGGGTGTCGCGCGGGTGGGCCGAGCCGCGCCACACGTTACGGCTGACGTCGTGGAAGTGACACGGGGGCCGGGCCGGCGAAGCACGTCGGCCGGCAGCTCTCCGCTTCCGGTTGCTCACCCGAAGTCGTCCACCGGCCGGTACGCAATCTTGACGGAGCGGTGCGAAACGGGAGACTCTGGGCGGGTGCTGGAAGGCCTCGGGGAGGGGGCCTTCCCCTGGCACAACTGGGGGGCGGATGGCCATAGGGGAGGCCGGCCTCGGGTCGGCGCGGCGTGGCTCACGGCCGAAACGGCTGGAAGCGACCATGCGCGACAGACTCGGCCGGGAATGTGTGTACGTACCGTCGTGCAGATTCGGGCTGTACGTGGCCTTGCGCCACTGGTGTCCGCCCGGCGGACGGGTACTGATGTCGCCGGTCAACGACGACGTGATCTTCTTCGTGCTGCTCGCGGCGGGACTGCGGCCCGTGCAGGCGCCGTTGAACCCGCTGGACGCGTCGATCGACGTCGATGCCGTGCCCGACGAGGTGTGGGGCTCGCTCTCCGGCGTCCTCACGACGAATCTGTACGGCAACCCGGACGACACACCCCGCCTGCGGGAGAAGTGCGACGCGCTGGGCATCCCGTTGTTCGAGGACGGGGCGCACGCCATCGGCAGCGAAGTGGGGGGCAGACCGGTCGGGGCCTGGGGGGACGCCTCCGTCTTCAGCCTTTCCAAGCATGTCGGTGCCAAGGCCGGCGGCTTCCTGGCCTGCGCCGACCCGGGGCTGCGCGAGGCCCTGGTGAAGACCTGCGAGGACCTGCTGCTGCCGGGGCGGTTCACGGCGGAACTCGCCTACACCGTCCGGCCGTACGCGGAGGCGACCGTGCGGGGGCTGCGGCTGCGGCGGGCCGCCTGGGCCACGATGCGGCTGCTCGGGCTGATGGAGCGGGAGGAGATCCGGATGCCGCTGCGGCCGGCGGAGTTGGCCCGCGCCGTCGCCTCGGCACCGGACCTCACCGCGCACGACTCCTGGGTCCGCGTCGACATGCACGACTACCGGCTGCGTTCGGGGCCGCTGAGAGCGGGCCGCATCGGCCGCAGGCTCGACCGCCTGGACGAGGTGCTGGCGGCCTGCCGGGCAGGCACGGAGCTGCTCCTGTCCACACCGTGGGCGCGGCCCGGCGCGGCCCGCGCCGACCGGGTCCAACCCCTTTTCCGCGTACCCCTGTTCGTCGCCGACCGGGACGCCGCGAGGGCGGCGCTCGCGCGGCGGGGCATCGTCGTCGGGTACCTCTATGACCCGCCTCTGGACGACTACGCGGGTGCCGCCTTCACCGACCCGTCGCCCGATCCCGCCGGGGCCCGCTGGTTCGCCCGGCACGCGTTGCCCGTGGATCCCCTGCGGGCCCGGCAGGTCGTCGAGGTGCTCCAGGAGTCCGGCGTACGGCCGGCCGAGGCGCCGGGAGGGCTGGAGCCGACCCGTGGCTGAGACGCAGGCCGAGATCCAGGTACCCGAACCCTCGGCGCCGCCCGCCGGCCAGGAGGCGGCGGCGGGCACGACCCCGGCCGACGACACGCGCGGCTCCGAATCCCTGTTCAAGAACGCCTACTTCCTGATGCTCAGCACGGGCGTCTCCGCCGTGCTGGGGCTGGGCTTCTGGCTGGTGGCCGCGCGCTACTACTCGGAGGAGGCCGTCGGCCAGGGCTCGGCCGCGATCGCGGCGATGCGGCTGCTCGCCAGCATCACGGCGACGACGATGATCGGGGCCGTCGTCCGCTTCGTGCCGCGCGCGGGGCGGGCCACGGGCTCGCTGGTGTGGCGGGCGTACGCGGCCAGCTCGGTGGTCGTGGCCGTCGCCGCCTTCGTCTTCCTGCTCACCCTGGACCTGTGGGGGGCGACGTACGCGCCGCTCGGCACGGCCGCCGCGGGCACGGCGTTCGTCGTCGCGTGCGTGGCGTGGGCGCTGCTCACGCTCCAGGACGGGGTGCTCACCGGCCTGCGCAGGTCGGGCTGGGTGCCCGTCGGCAACGCGGTGTTCTCCGTCGGCAAGCTGATCCTGCTGGCCGTGTGCGCGACCGCGCTGCCGGCGCTCGGGATCTTCGTGTCCTGGGCCGTCGCGATCGCGTTCTCGACGCTGCCCCTGGGCTGGTTGATCTTCCGTCGGCTGATCCCGCGCCAGGCCGCCGCCGACCGTGACCTGGAGCCTCCCCGACTGCGGGAGATGGGCCGCTTCCTGGTCGGGGACTCGCTGGGTGCGCTGTTCAGCCTGGCGATGATCAACCTGCTGCCGGTTATGGTCGCGGTCCGCTTCAGCGCGGCGGAGAACGGCTACTTCTACGTGGCGTACACCGTCGGCGGCACGATGGAGTTCATGGCCATCAACATGGCCTCCTCCCTCACCGCGCACGCCTCGCACGATCCGCGCCAGCTCGCCGAGGGTGTGCGCGGGGCGCTGCGCCGGATGACGCTGCTGCTGGTGCCGGTGGTGCTGGTCCTGGTGGTGTTCGCCCCGCAGATCCTGCTGCCGTTCCACGAGGACTACGCCGAGCACGGCACCACCGTGCTGCGGCTGCTGGCCGCCGGGGCGCTGCCCCGGGTCGTGGTCGAGCTGTACATCGGGGTGCTGCGGGTGCAGGGCCGCACCGGGGTCCTCGCCGCGCTCCAGGGCGCCATGTGCACGCTGGTGCTGGGCAGCGCCGCTCTGCTGTTCGCCCCGGCCGGGATCGCCGGCGCGGGCTGGGCGGTGCTGATCAGCATGACGCTGATCGCCGCCGTCTCCGCCTTCGGCCTGCGGTCCGCGCTGCGTCGCAACGACCGGCCGTCCGTCCGCCGTTCCTCCGCCGCCCCGGCCTACGGCACCCATTGGGCACGGCTGAACGCCACCGCCGGCTACGGCACGAACTGGGCGCGCCGTGCGGCGTACGAACGCGACGGCGTCGACGAGGACACGGTCACCCTGTTCATAGGACGTCCCGGGTACGAACGCGAGGCGCTGCAGGCGGACACGCTGGCGCTGATAAGGCGGCCCCCGCACGAGTCCGACGCCGGCAGGAGAAGCAAGGAGACCGGGGGGGCCGGGGGGCGGGACGACTCGGCTCGGGAGGTCGCGCGGGGGCGGTCCGCTCAGGCCGAGGGCCGGGAGCGGTGGGTCGCGGGCGGACTGTGGGGTTTGCTCGGCGTGGCCACCGCGGCCTTCTGGACGACGGCGCTGCGCCGGCTGCCGTGGCTCGGCGGACCGTCCGAAGAGGTGCTGACCGGACGTCAGCTGCTGGCGGCACTGCCGCTCACGGCGCTCGTCGCGGGGGGCCTGCTGCTCGTGGTGTTCGTCGGCGCGGTGACACTGCGCGCGGCGCGCGGCCCGCTGCTGCCGGGGGCGGCGCTGGGTTCGGTGCTGCTCGCCCTGTACGCCGTACCTCTCGCCTTCGGCCGGGAGCCGTCACCGGTCGGTGGGGCGTGGTACGCGAAGGCGGCCGGTCTCCTCGCGGAGGGGACGGGACTCGACGGGCCCGAACCGCTGCTGCGCTGGGCACCGCCGGCCGTGCAGCTGCTGGGTCTCGTACCTCTGTGGCTGCTGCTCGGCGGCGCCGACCGGTGGTTGACGTGGCCGGGGCGCTGGGGCGTCCTGTATCTCGTCGCGGTGGGCGGCTGGGTGTGGCGGGAGGAACTCGCGCCGGCGGCCGTGCCGCTGTTCGTCGTGCTCGTCCTCGCCGCCGCGTTCCTGCCGCTCGTCACCCGTGGCCGGGTGCGGGCCGGACAGCCGCGCGGCGCGGTCAGCGGGGCGGCACGGGCTGGTGGAAATAGCCGTTCCTGCCCGCCTCCCGGTAGCCCTCGAGGCCCGGGCCCTCGTTGACGGTCAGGTCGCACACGGGTTTCTCGGAGGTCGGCCGGTTCCAGTGCACCAGCGCCCTCACCTCCGGGAGCTTCTTCACGGCGGCGGGGATCTGGGTGTACCAGTCGCGCTGACGTTGCGGGGCGTCGGCGTCCGGTGCGGTGGCGAACTCCGCGAGCATCACCGGCTTTTCGTCGCTGATGTTCTCGCGCAGCCACTCGTAGCTGGGCCGCTGGCTGCGCAGGAAGTCCTTCCAGTCCGTGGTGCCGTGGCACTGGTAGTAGTTGTACTGGTCCATGGCGATCCAGTCGACGTACTCGTCCCCGGGGTAGAGCGCCTTCATGTCGGCCGCGCCGCCGAGGTAGCCGGAGACGGTCCACACCCACACCACGTTGTCGGCGCCCAGTTCACGGAACCGGTCGCGGACATGGCGGTACGCGGCGACGAACTCCTCCGGGGTGCCCGCGCCTTCCTTGATGCGGGCGTCGGTCTCCTGGTCGAAGGAGAGGAAGACGCGTTTGCCGTAGGCCTTGATACGCCGGATCTGCGGATCGAGGATCTTCTCGTCGAGCCTGCCGGAGGCGATGTTCTTCCAGCCGAGCTGGGTCTCCGTCCAGTTCTCGTGGTGCGGCTCGGTCCAGACGGTGGACTCCCAGGCCAGCATGAGCAGCCGGTCCTTGCCGAGTTCCTGTTCGTCGGGGGTGAGCAGTTCCCCGTCGAGCTGGGTGCCCGACATGTCGTGGTAGTTGTAGACGAGGTCCAGCTTGCGGCCGATCCTCTTCTCGAAGCCGTGCACGGCGTCCTTGAGCGAGCCGTCCTCGGCGTACGGCACGGCGGCGCCCCACCAGGCGCCGCAGGGCGGGACCAGCGTGTCGGTGGGGGCGCAGGGTCCGGTGGGCAGCTCACCCGAGGCCGCGTTGTCGGGCAGGGCGTCCGCCGCGGGGTCCGGGTCCTCGGAGCGGCCGGCCCAGATGCCGAGCCCGGCTAGCAGCGCGGCCACCGCCACCATCGCGACAGCCGCGTAGGTGCGCCTCGCGCTTCTCGGGTCGCTTCTCGGGACGCCTGCCGGGTCGCTCCTCGGGGCGTCCGCCGGGGAGCTCCCCGGACCGTTCCCCAGCCCGTCGTCCCCCGAGCTGTGGCCCAAGCCCTTCTCCAGCCCGTCGTCCCCCGAGCTGTGGCCCAGGCCGTCCCCTGACCCGTTCCCCAGGCCTTTCCCCAACCCGTCCCCCAAGTCGTCCCTCAACCCGTCCCCCGTGTGGTTCTCGACGCCCCTCACCCCGTCCGGTTCGGCCGGCTTACGTGGTCCGCGCAGCCGATGCCGCCCCGTCATGTGTCACTGCCGCCGGAAGGCCCGCGCCTGACCTTGGCGCGCTCGATCGCGCCGCGCCGAGCGGCGGGCAACGGCAGCCCCGGCAGAACCGCGGTGACCGTGGTGAAGCAGGCGAGCGAGACCAGGAAGGCGGTCATCGAGAAGGTCTTCACCAGGAACAGCGAGGTGGCGGTGAGCACGCCGAGCGAGAGGCTGATGGGCGCGGCGAGCGCGACCGCCTCCAGCCTGGCGCCGGAGGCCAGGCGACCTGGCTGCGGATACAGCGCCGCGCAGCCAGGACCGAACAGGACGAACAGCAGCACCGGGATCCAGCGCAGCGGAGAGGGGCCGGGTACGGCGGTGGCGGCCAGCGCCGCCCAGCCCGAAGCCGCGACGAGGACTCTCAGGTGCGTCGAGGTGAACCTGCCGCCCTCGGCCCCTTCGGCCTCGCCCGTGATCCCGGCGCTCACGCCCACGACCCCGGCGCCCGCGTCCCCGGTGCTCAGTTCCCTGTGGCCCACCACATCCCCGTGACCCAGCTCTCTGTGGCCCGGCTCTCCGTGGCCGAGGTCCCTGCGACCCGGTCCCTCGTGGCCAAGGCCCCCGTAACCCAGATCCCCGGGGCCGAGGTCTCCGTGGTCCTTGTCGGCGGTGTTCTCGTTGTCGATGTCCCCGTTGCTGATGTCCTCGGAGCCTGTGGTCGTCACTTCGATCACCTTGTGGTCATTCATCGGGTGGCCGGGCGGTACTCCAGGACAACGCCGTACGGATGGCTCTCGACGGTCCGGAAGAGGGGCGAGGCGGACAGCTTCGAACGCAGGGTCTCGAAGCCGCCGGGCGGCAGCAGACCCTCTCCGGTGGTGTAGATGTCCTGGGTGCGGGTGAGGACGACGTACGCCTTCGTGCCCGGCGGGATCCCGTCCGCGAGATAGCCGGCCGGATCCTTCAGCATCCTCTCGTTCTCGGGCAGCGCCTGTTCGGCGAAGAACCAGTGCTCGAGACGGTCGTAGCGGTGCAGTGCCTGCGGGAAGGAGCCGCTGGTGGCGAGGATCAGCGAGCCGTCGGGAGCGTTGTCGAGAGCCCTGATGACCAGGGCGGTCTCGTCCGGCGGTGTGTAGAACATCTTCTCCTTGCCGTAGTACGACGGCAGGAAGCCGGCCAGCAGCACCAGCAGGACGACCGGCAGCGCGAAGGCTGCCGTCCTGCGCCGCAGTGCCTTCGCCCTGCTGCGGTGGGTCCCCGCGACGGCCGGCACGAGCGCGGCGGCGGCGAAGAAGGCCGCACCGGGCAGGGCGAACAGATAGACACGGAAGAGCATTTCGCCGCCGTAGTCGTTGACGGCGAACAGCGGTACCGGGGCGACGGACACCAGCAGCAGGGGCAACGCGCTGCGGGTCAGCCGGCGCCGCAGTACGACGGCGGTCCCGGCGAGGACGGCGACCGCGAGCACCATCGCCACGTTGGCGGTGCCCGCGAGTTCCGGCCCGGGCCCGGTGAGCTGCCCCGCGTAGCCCGCGCGGGAGTTCTCCGTCAGCTCGCCGATGGACTTCCTGACGGTGGAGAGCGTCTCGACGAACAGCGGCCGCCCCATGGTCAGGTCCCAGGTGAGCATCAGCAGCGCGGCGACGACCAGCAGCCCGTAGTTGCGGTAGCGGCGGGTGAGGCTGAGCGCGACCAGACAGATGGTGAGCATCACCGGGGTGAGCTGGTGCGTGGCGTTGATGGCGGCGATCAGCGGGGCCAGGATCACCACGCACACCGCGCGCTGTTTCCTCCCCGTCGGCGGTGGGACGGGCGCGGCCACCGGGTCGAGGAAGGTGCGGTCGCGCAGCCGTCCGGCGGACCCGGGCCGCACGAAGTGCCGCAGCACCACCGCGAGGACCGTCAGATGCAGCAGGTACGCGAGCGCCTGCGGGGCGAAGTAGTCCTGGCCCACCCAGTTGGCGAGCTGGAAGATCCACACGGCGGTCCAGATCAGCCGCCAGTCCTCGCAGAAGGTGCGGTAGATCAGGACCAGCACCGGCATCATGAGCAGGCCGACGATGATCGGCGCCCAGTTGGCGTACACGGCGGCGTTCTCCACGCCGAAGGCGCGCACCAGGCCCGCGTTGAGGGTGAAGAAGCCCGGCCACTGGTCGTACGCGGACATGTTGCCCGACAGCGCCGCGCCCGGTCGCAGCTCACCGTTGGCGAGCAACGTGTCGACGATGGCGTCGTGCTTGGAGGCCCACGGGTAGCGCACCGCGTCGTACAGCACCGCCGGCGGCGCCTTCAGCGCGAGGAGCAGCGCGGCGCAGTGCGCGGCCGGCCACCAGGGCGCGGTGCCCGCGCGCCGCAGACTGAGGACGAAACCCGCGGTGAGGACCAGCAACGAGAGGTAGTAGGCGACCGGCAGCCGGTCCAGCAGGCCGTAGTCGCCCATCTCGCGGAAGCCGATGCGGGGCAGTGCGTACACCCACAGCCCGGCGGCGAGCAGCAGCGTCAGCAGGCCGGTGTCCGGTGGACGGCGTGGGATCCGCCAGGGTCTGCGATCACCGTCGGTGGTCGGGCCCGGGCTACCCGGACTGCCCGGGCTACCCGGACTCCTCGGAGTGCCGGGGCTTCCCGGTCCCGTGGAGTGGTCAGGGGTGGGCAGCTCGCTGCTCTCGGTGCTCGGTACGGGCACGTGTTGTTGCACGTCGAGGCTCCCCTCCCTCAAGGCAACTATAGGAATTTTCTCTTCTTTTCACACCAAAACGTCGAACTCGGCTCAACCTGCGAACACCGGTCCCTGCACGACGGCGCGGGCGCGGCGGTACCAGCGCCAGCCGACCGTCTTCGGTCCGTCGCGGTACGGGGCGACACGGGCGCCGGATCCCGCCAGCCAGCCCCGGACGTCGGCGACGGTGTGACCGCGGCGCACGATGAGCCGGGCGATGCGGTAGTGCTCGTCGCGGTCCGAACTGAGCGCGTGCCGTACGGCGGTGGCCGTCTCGTAGCCAGCGGCCGCCGCCGTTCGCCGGACCCGTCCGCTGTTGTAGCCGTGCGGGTAGGCGAGATGACGGACCTGGTGGCCGAGGGCGTCCTCCAACACCGATCGGGACGCCCGTAGTTCGTGCTCGAGCGCCCGCGGCGCGAGGGTGTCCAGCTGCGCGTGGGTGACGGTGTGGCTGCCGATCTCCATGCCGTACCGCTCGAGTTGGACCGCCTGCTCCAGCGTCATCATCGGCGCGGGCGGCAGCAGACTGCGTCCGCCGCGGGTGATCGCTCCGGTGGTGAGGTAGGCGGTCGCGGACAGTCCGCGACCGGCCAGCGCCTCGGCGGTCGCACCGGGGAGATCGGCGAAGCCGTCGTCGAAGGTGAGCAGCACGGGCCGGGGCGGCAGCGGCGCCCGCCCCGCGAGGTGGTCGGCGAGCGCGCTGATCGTGACGGGCGTACGGCCGCTGTCCACGACGGCGTCCAGGTGTTCGCCGAACTGCTTGGGGCTGACGGTGAACTCGGCGATCCAGCCGGGCGGTTCCTCCATCACGGCGTGATACAGAAACACCGGGATGCTGCCGTTGCTGCCGTTGCTGCCGTTGCTGCCGTTGCCGCCGCTGTTGCCGTCGCGGTTTTCGCCGGCTCTGTGTGCGGACGCCGTCATCGCGCAGCACCTCGCAGCGCGCGCCGGGCCCGCAGATAGCCCACCGGCCCGTAGAGCATGCCGCGCCGCTGGAGCCGGGAGAGCCGGGCGGGCCAGGCGTGGGTCCGGGCGTCGTGACCGCCGGGCGCGCCGTCCGCCGCGGGTTCAGCCTCCCGGCTCGCCGTCAGCGTCCGCGCGTGGGCGAGCCCCCGGGGCAGCCGGGCCAGGAACGCGGGCAGCAGGCCGGGCCGGTTGACGAGGATCGCCGTGAGGTAGGCGGTGAGGCCGGCGCCGTAGCCGTACGCCTGGGTCTCCAGGTCCCGCCAGGTCTCCCGGTGGTGGTGCCAGACCAGGGCCAGCGGGGTGTAGTGGAGCCGATGGCCCCCGGCGAGAACCCGGACGAACCCGTAGAGGTCGTCGCCGCCCCGCGCGAGCGTCCCCGCTCCGGTCGCCGGGTCGAAGCCGCCGGCCGCCCGCAGCACCTCCGTACGGAAGGCCATGTTGGCGCCGGAGCCGAAGCGGCCCGCGGTGAAGGGGAACAGCGGCTCGTCGGCGGGCGGGTCCTGTGGGTCGTACGTGCGGGCCGTGAAGCCCTTGGCGAAGCCGCCGTGGCTCTCCAGGAGGACCTGGGCGGGGGTCCGCAGCCGGGCCGGCAGGATCAGGCCGGTGGCGCAGCCGAGGCCCGGGTCGGCGGTGAAGGGCGCGGTGAGTTCCGTGAGCCAGCGCGGGTCCGCCACGACGTCGTCGTCGGTGAACGCGATCACCTCGCCGTGGGCGGTCTCGACGCCTTTGTTGTGCGCGACGGCGAGACCGGGCGCCGGTTCGGTGACGTACCGCACGCGTTCGGCGTACTTGCGTTCGACCAGGTCCCGGGTCGCGTCCGTCACGGGCGCGTTGTCGACGACGACGATCTCGAAGTCCGGATGATCCTGGGCGAGCAGCGAGTCGAGGGCGTACGCGAGCTTCTCGGCGCGCTCACGGGTGGCGACGACGACGGTGGTGAACGGGACGGCGGCGGCCGGGGCGGTGGAGGCCTGGGCTGTGGCGGTCGGGACGACGGCGGCCGGGGCGGTGGTGTCGGTCGGGGCCGTGACCGCCGGGACGGCGGAGGCCGAGGGTGTGGCGGTCGGGGCCATGGCGGTCGGGACGGCGGCGGCCGGAGCGGTCTCGGCCGAGGCCATGACGGACCGGGCCACGACGGCCTGGGCCGTGGTGACCGGGGCGGCCCCTTCCGCGGGTCCCGCCGAAGGCGGCCCGGGGGCCTGCTCGCGCGTGGCCAGGTCCATGAGGACGGTCTTCGGGTCCGCTCCCTCCGGTACCGACCCGAGCAGCGTTCCGATCGGCCGCCCGCCCCTTCTGACCAGCACGAACACCTCACCGTGCGTGACGGGCGGACTTCCCGGTCCCGGTCTGAGGGCACCCCCGTCGTCCAGTTCCAGCTCGGCGACCTGCACCGGCTCGATGTCCAGGAACCTCTGTATCTCCTGCTGTGCACGTGCAGCGCGGTACATGAACCCCCCTTGTCTCACGCCCGTCACACCCGTCACACCGGTCGGCCGGTGCCGCCCGTCACGGTCGGCGCAGTCGGCCCGCGCCCTTCAATGTCCGTGCGGCCGCCGCGGCGAGCCTCGGCCGGCCGCGCACGAAGTGATGCGCCCGGCGGGACGGCTCACGGCTGAGCCAGTAGAGCGCGGCGCCCACCCCCGGACGCGACCACGCTCCCTCGTACACGGGAAGCTCCCCGGTCTTCAGCGAGTCCTTGTACTCGGCCGCGCCCCGCCCCAGGTCGAGCAGCCCGATGCCCTCGACGGCGGCCGACTCGGCCATCCGCAGATGCAGCACCAGGCCCGGCGAGAACTTCGCCAACTCCGGTTCGTACGCGGGGAACCAACAGGCCAGGACGGTCGACGAACGCAGTCCGAAGTGCGCGGCGATCGGCTGGTCGCCGGCGTAGAGGACGGAGAGCGTGCCGGAGCACTCCGGCGCGCGGGTCTCGGAGAGCACGTCCACGAGCCGGGTGATCCACTGCTGTGCGAACCGGTCCCGGCGGCCGGTCCTGCGGTACTGCGCGGACTTCCACGCCATGAGCGTGCGCAACGCGGCCGGATCGCGCTCGTCGAACACGAACCGCACCTCCCCGACCTGGCGGCCGAGCCTGCGCTCCTTGGCCAGCGTCGTCTTCAGGAACTTCGGCGACTGGGCGCGCAGCACGGACTCATAGGTCTCGTAACCCTTTTCGACGTCGATGACATAGGAGGCGTACTCCTCGGCCGCATGCGGGACGAACAGCCCTTGCTCCGCCTCCAGGTTGTCGAAGCCGAAGCTCGACAGGCCGCACGCCCGCATCAGTTCGTCGGCGTTCAGCCCGAGACCCGGGGCCAGCACCGCGCCCTGCGCGTCCGAGACGCCGTACGCGAGGGCCTGGCCCTGTCCGAGCCGGCCCCGCTCGTGGGGCAGGAAGCCGACCGGCTCACGCCCCTCATACACCACCGCCACCCGCGAGCGTGGCCGTACCAGGCCCACGGCGTCGGTGAACTCCGGTTCCATGAAGGGGTTTCGCGGCAGCGTCGACGCGGCACGCAGCGCGCGCCACCGCTCCCTCTCCCCCTCGCCGAGGTCCTGCGGCCTCAGCACACGAATGCGCCCACTGCTCAACCTGACCCCCCGATCAAGTCCCCCCTGGACACCTGGACGGTACCGGTCCACCTGGGCATCGCGGTAGGTAGCGTCTTATGTTGTTGCCAATCGGTGCAGAGGCCTTTAACCGTCCGCTACCCGGCGATGTGCCAGAAAGCCGTTTCATTGAGTCGGTCGGCAGCCAGGCTTGAGCCAGGCGTACAAGGGGAGTTGGCAGAACCGGACAGGACTTGGACGTCGGCCGGTTCGCGTCGAACCCGTGGGGCCTGGGATCCGTATTCTCTGATCATGGCCGCACCCACCGCATATGCCGCGCGCACCGCGTACTCCCTCATCGCCACCGACCTGGACGGGACGCTGCTCCGCGGCGACGACACCTTCTCCGACCGGTCGCTCGACGCGCTCGCGCGGGTGGCGGCCGCCGGCGCACGCCACCTGGTGGTGACGGGACGGCCCGCGCCCCGGGTGCGCCCGCTGCTCGACCGGCTGCACAGCAGGGGGCTCGCGGTGTGCGGGCAGGGCGCGCAGTTGTACGACGCCGGCGCGGACCGTCTGCTGTGGTCGGTCACCCTGGACCGGGAGCTGGCCGAGACCGCGCTCGGCAAGATCGAGGCGGAGGTCGGGCAGCTGTACGCGGCCGTCGACCAGGACGGTGTCGACGGGCTGACGCTCATCGAGCCGGGCTACCGGATGCCGCACCCGACGCTGCCCGCCCTGCGCGTCGGTCGGCGCGACGACCTGTGGTGCGAGCCGATCAGCAAGGTACTGCTGCGCCATCCCACGCTGTCCGACGACGAGTTGGCGTCGACGGCCCGCTCGGTGGTCGGCTCGCTGGCCACGGTCACCATGTCGGGGCCGGGCACCGTCGAACTCCAGCCCTGCGGGGTCACCAAGGCGACGGGCCTGGCCCTGGCCGCCGAACACCTGGGGCTGCGGCCCGAGGACACCGTCGCCTTCGGGGACATGCCCAACGACATCCCGATGTTCGACTGGGCGGCCCGGGGCGTCGCCATGGCCAACGCGCATCCGGAGCTCAAGGCGGTCGCCGACGAGGTGACGACGTCGAACGAGGACGACGGCGTGGCCGTCGTCCTCGAACGTCTGTTTCCGTAACCGGCTACCGGCTACCGGCTACCGGCTACCGGCCACCGGTGGCCGACATCGGCGGCCGACACCGGTGACCGGCCGGCGGGACGGTCAGTACGCGCCGAACACGTTGTCGATCGAGCCGTAGCGCGCGGCCGCGTAGTTGCAGGCGGCGGTGATGTTCGCGACCGGGTCGTACGAGTCCCACGACGTGCCGTTCACGTGGTAGGCGCGGAACGTCGGGTCGATGACCTGGAGCAGTCCCTTGGACGGGATGCCCGCGGCCGCGTTGGAGTCCCAGAGGTTGATGGCGTTGGGGTTGCCGGAGGACTCGCGGATGACGTTGCGGTAGATGCCGTTGTACGTCCCCGGGATGCCGTGCTGCCCCATGACCTGGAGGGAGGCGCGGATCCAGCCGTCGAGGTTGTTGGCGTAGCCGAGGCTGGTGGCCGTGGAGACGGCCGGGGTCGCCGCGGAGGCGGTGGTCGCCCCGAGGACGGGGAGAGCGAGCACGGCCGCGCCGGTGGCGGCGACGGCGAGCGTGCGGATGAAACGGTTGCGGCGCGGCTGAGCGGCAGCGGGCATGTCGAATTTCCTCTCCGGCGCCTGCGAGGTGAGCTGTCGGGTTCGGGCGGGAGCTGCCCGGTCGCGCCCTGACGGTCGCGGCTTTACCCCAAGCCGTACGACATGTCCGAAACGTCTTGCATATCCAAGACGTCCTTAATGCCGTTCCGGCGACTTACCTGGTTCCCCCGCTCCTGCCGAGCGTTATCGATGGGTGTTCGGGCGGCGGCAGGATTCGGCGTTCCGCCCGACAGGCCGGGAACGTATGCGAGAGCACATGTCCGAAACAAGTACCGGATTCACAGATCACCCCTATTGACCTTGGTCTGTGACCTATGGGGTGCTTGATCCTTTGTGGGTGCAAACCTTCAACTTGCTTGAGGGGTGCGGGGAATCGGTGAACGGTGAACCCGGACCGGATCTCCGTGGGGAGTGAGCCAACTCACCAGCGTTCACAAGAGTGGCGAATCGGGCATTAGGCCCAACTCATTGTTAAAGCATCGGCAATGGGTGGCGTAGGGGAGCGGAGGGGAATTGCCTTCCTTCGCGCCCGACGCGTCGCGGGGGGAGAGGGAAGAGAATGCGTGATCGTCGTCACGTGAAGAGGGGTCCGGCGGGCCCGCCGGGCCGACGGGAGTCCCGGTCCGGGACATGAATCTCCGGTTCCCGGAAACTCTCTTCATGTCCGCTCATATGAGCTGATCGAAACCATATCGGGCGTGATCCGATGCCGCCTGGCCTGCGGGGGCCTCCCGGGCGAGTCCATTCGAGCCCGCGGGACGTGGGGGCTATCGGTGATCGAAACGTGACCGGATACGCTGACTTGAGTGATGGCAGAGACCTATCGACAAACCGCGTAATCGCCAGTAGACACCAGCAGACAGGAGACCCCTCGTGACCGTCGTCGGGCCGTTCGGGCTGAGCGTGCGGGACCAGGCTCTGGAAGCCGATGTCCAGGCCGGATTGGCGGCTGTCGAGGAAGGCTTGCTCGAGGCCACCAAGAGTGCGGTCCCGTTCATCACGGAGGCCGCCCAGCATCTCGTGCGCGCGGGAGGGAAGCGGTTCCGGCCGCTGCTCGTGGTGCTCGCGTCGCAGTTCGGTGACCCGTACGCGCCGGGCGTGGTGCCCTCGGCCGTCGTGGTGGAGCTGACCCACCTGGCCACGCTGTACCACGACGACGTGATGGACGAGGCGGCCGTGCGGCGCGGGGTGTCCAGCGCGAACACCCGCTGGGGGAACTCCGTCGCCGTCCTCACGGGTGACTTCCTCTTCGCGCGTGCCTCCCACATCCTGGCCGACCTCGGGCCCGAGGCGGTGCGGGTGCAGGCGGAGGCGTTCGAGCGGCTGGTCACCGGGCAGATCCTGGAGACCGCGGGGCCGACGGACGGGCGGGACCCGGTCGACCACTACCTCGACGTGCTCGGTGGCAAGACCGGCTCGCTGGTGGCCGTGGCCTGCCGCTTCGGGGCGATGATGTCCGGCGCCGACGAGACGGTCGTCGACGTGCTCACGCAGTACGGCGAGCGGCTCGGCGTCGCCTTCCAGCTGGCGGACGACGTCCTGGACATCGCCTCCGACTCGCACGAGTCGGGCAAGACGCCGGGGACGGACCTGCGCGAGGGCGTTCCCACACTGCCCGTGCTGCGGCTGCGGGAGCGGGCGGCGCGGCTGTCGCTGCCCGAGGACATCGCCCTGTGCGAGCTGTTGGACTCCGACCTGACCGACGACGCCCGGCACACCGAGGCGCTTCAGGCGCTCCGCGCCCACCCGGCGCTGGAGCAGGCCCGCCGGGACACCGTGCGGTACGCGAAGGAAGCGCGGTCCGCGCTGGCGCCGTTGCGGGAGTGCGACGCGAAGGCGGCGCTGATGGAACTCTGCGACGCAGTGGTCCACCGGGCGGGCTGACCCCGGGGGACCCCTACGGGTCGGATGCCGCCTCGTCACCTTCGTGTCATACCGCAGGCGTATGTGGAGTTGAGCCCTCGGGTTGACGCTTCCTCATGGCCGATTTGGTCAGATGGGAACCACGGAAAACACCACTCCTCACCGATTCGGGTGAGAATGGCGGCTTGGGGTGGGGACGTTCAGGCGCGAGATGACCAGCCGCCGCCGACGACGGAGGTAAGGCACACATGGCACCGAAGGCATCCGACGACACCACGACCGGCGGGGAGTCGACCGGCGCGGAAGCCGACGACCTGCGCCTCGGACGGCGCAAGGCCGCACGGTACATCGTCCCGGTCACCGTGATCGGTGTGGCGGCGGCGACGATCGGGCTGGTCCCGGCGCTCGCCGACTCCGGCGACCCCGACCTGCCGAAGATCACCGCACAGCAGCTCCTCGACAAGATCGCCGCTTCGGACGTGCAGCAGCTGTCCGGGACGGTGAAGATCAGCACCGATCTCGGGCTGCCCGACCTCGGCGGACTGGAGAGCGGGCTCCTCTCGGGGGCCACCCAGGGCGGCGACGGCTCGTCCGCCGACCCGTCCACCAAGCTCACCGAGCTCGCCGCCGGCACGCACACCCTGCGCGTCGCCGCCGACGGCCCGGACCGGCAGAAGCTCTCGCTGCTGGAGAACGCCGCCGAGTACAGCGTCATCCACAACGGCAAGGACGTGTGGGGGTACGACAGCGCCTCCAACGAGGTCTACCACTCGACCGCGGACGAGAGCTCAGGCGAGGGCGCGGGCAAGGGCTCCGGCAAGGCGGAGAACCCGGTCCCCACCACGCCCAAGGAACTCACCGAGGACGCCCTGAAGGCGGTCGACGACACGACCTCCGTGACCGTCGACGGCACCGTCCAGGTCGCCGGCCGTGACGCCTACAAGCTGCTGGTCAAGCCGAAGCAGTCCGGTTCCACGGTGGGCGCGATCAGTGTGGCCGTGGACGCGAAGACGGGCCTGCCGCTGAAGTTCACGCTGACCCCGGCGAGCGGTGGCGCCGCTGTTGTGGACGCGGGCTTCACCCAGGTCAGCTTCGCCAAGCCCGCCGCGTCCACCTTCGACTTCACCGCTCCCAAGGGCGCGAAGGTCACCGAGGGCGACGAGGTCGGGGAGAGCGCCCCCGGGCACTCGGGCAAGTCCGACGACCTCGCGAAGGACCTCGAAGGCGTCGAAGGCGCGGACGGCCTCGACGGCCTCGACGGACTCAATGTCCTCGGCGAGGGCTGGACGTCCGTCGCCGTCTTCGACACCGGTGGCGAAGGAATGCCCTCGGGTGCGGAGGCCGGCGGCGACCTCGGCGGCTTCCTCGGCTCGTTCGGCGACAAGGTGACCGGCAAGTTCGGCTCCGGCACCGTCTTCTCCACCCGCCTGATCAACGCCCTGATGACGGACGACGGCAAGGTCTACGTCGGCGCGGTGACCAAGGACACGCTGGTGAAGGCGGCGAACGCGGCGAAGTAGGCCGAGCGGCCGAAGCATGCGGAGTGGTCGAGTGGTGAAGTGATGAAGTGGCGGCGCGGGTGACGTAGGACAGAGGCCGGCCTCCGGACACCCGGAGGCCGGGAGAGCCGGAGGGGAAAGCCGATGGGGGAGTCCGTGCCGGAGTCCATGCGCGAGTCCCTGCCGGAGTCCGTACGGGAGCCCGTGCCGGAGTCCGTACGGGTGCCTGTGGACGACGGCGCCGTCATCCACACCCGCGGCCTCACCAAGCGCTATCGCGGCGGACAGCTCGCCGTGGACGGCCTCGACCTGACCGTCCCGGCGGGCAGCGTCTTCGGCTTCCTCGGCCCCAACGGCTCCGGCAAGACCACCACCATCCGCATGCTGATGGGACTCATCGAGCCCACGGCCGGCTCGGCCCGTGTCCTGGGGCAGCCCATGCCGCGGGCCGCGCGGGCCGTACTGCCCCACGTCGGGACCCTCATCGAGGGTCCCGCTCTCTACGGCTTCCTCTCCGGCCGCGACAACCTGCTCCGCTACGACGCCGCCGACCCGACCGCCGATCCGCACACCCGGCGTGCGCGGGTCTCGGCGACGCTGGAGCGGGTGGGCCTGACGGCCGCCGCCGGCAAGAAGGCGAAGGCGTACTCCCTCGGTATGAAGCAGCGTCTGGGCCTCGCCGCCGCCCTGCTCCAGCCCCGTCGGCTGCTCGTCCTCGACGAGCCGACCAACGGCCTGGATCCGCAGGGCATGCGGGAGATCCGCTCGCTGATCCGGGAGCTGGCCGCGGAGGGCACGACCGTCTTCCTCTCCTCGCACCTGCTCGACGAGATCGAGCAGGTGTGCACGCACGCGGCGGTGATGGCGCAGGGCCGGCTGCTCGTCCAGGGCCCGGTGGCCGACCTCGCCGCGGGGACACGCGGCCGACTGGTCGTGACGACGCCGGACCCGGCGGACGCGGCCCGGGTGCTGAAGGAGCAGGGGGCGGACGATGTCGTCCTCGGCGAGGACCGGGTGAGCGCCGAGGCCCCGCCCCCGGAGCGGGATCTCGCCGACCTGAACGCCGCGCTGGTGTCGGCGGGCGTCCGCGTCCGCGGCTTCGCCGTCGAGCGGGCCTCCCTGGAGGACGCGTTCGTGGCTCTCACGGGGGAGGGATTCGATGTCGCGGGCTGACACGCTGGACGACCGGAACCGGACGCCGGAACCGGCATCGCCGCAGGCACCGGGACCGGCATCGCCGCAGGCATCGACATCGGCGCGGACGGTGAACTGGACCTGGACCTTCGGGCTGCTCCGCAGCGAACTGCTGACCACCTTCCGGCGCTGGCGCACCCTCGCGCTGCTGGGCGTGCTGGCGGCCGTGCCGGTGCTGGTCGGGATCGCCGTGAAGATCGAGACGAGCGACGGCTCGTCCGGCGGGGGAGGGGGCGGTGGCGAGGGTCCGGCCTTCATCTCCCAGGTGACCAACAACGGGCTGTTCCTGGTCTTCACCGCGCTGGCCGTGACCCTGCCGTTCTTCCTGCCGATGGCGATCGGGGTCATCGCGGGCGACTCGATCGCCGGCGAGGCGAACGCGGGCACGCTCCGCTATCTGCTGGTCGCCCCGGCCGGCCGCACCCGCCTGCTGCTCGCCAAGTACGCGACCGTCATGATCTTCTGCCTGGTGGCCACGCTGGTGGTCGCGGCCTCGGCGCTGACGGTCGGGGCGCTGCTCTTCCCGCTGGGCGACCTGACGACGATCTCCGGCACCCGGATCGGCTTCGGCGACGGGCTGCTGCGGGCGCTGCTGATCGCCCTGGTCGTTGCCGCCTCCCTGACCGGCGTGGCGGCGCTCGGACTGTTCGTCTCCACCCTCACCAGCAGCGGCATCGCGGCGATGGCGACGACGGTGGGCCTGCTGATCACGGTCCAGATCCTCGACCAGATCCCCCAACTGCACGCCCTGCAGCCGTACTTCTTCTCACACCACTGGCTGTCCTTCGCCGACCTGATGCGCGAGCCGGTCTACTGGGACGACCTGGAGAAGAACCTCGGCCTCCAGGCCCTGTACGCGGCCGTCTTCGGCTCGGCGGCCTGGGCACGCTTCACGACGAGGGACATCACGGCCTAGGCGGCACGGGACAGGCCTCAGGGCGCAGGCCTCACGGCGTAGGCATCGGGCGCAGGTCTCAGCGGGTTTCCCACAGGAAGCGCGCCGCCGGCGCCTCTCCCGCGAAGAAGGTCTTCGCGCGAGTCAGCGCCTCCGTGTCCTTGAGGACGTCACCGGGCTTGCTGCCGTTGCCGAGCAGCACCCCGCCGAAGGACATCCCCATGTACGCGGCCGAGTTGTTGAGCGTCCCGACGAGCGGATCGGCGACCACGGGCTGGTCGTCGGCGAGCGCGGTGACGCCCCAGAGGGTGCGTCCGGCGAGCGTCGCCTTGAAGTCGAGGCCGGGGGTGCGCAGCCAGCCCGACCAGTGGTCCAGGTAGCGCTTGGTCTGGCCGGAGACCGAGTACCAGTACAGCGGGGACGCGATCACGATGTCCGTCGCGGCGAGCGTGGCGTCGAGCAGCAGCGCCGTGTTGCCCTCGGTGGGGCGGACGTGGTCGCTGTCGTGGCGCTGGTCCTCGAAGTCGGGCAGCGGGTGACGGGCCAGGCTGATCCACGTCTGCTCGACGTCGGAGGGCAACTGCTCGGCGGCCGCGCGGGCCAGCAATTCGGTGTTGCCGTCCGGACGACTGCTGCCCAGCACGAACAGGAAACTGCGGCGGGTCATGATCAATCCCCCAGGTAGTCGGCGTACGACGATAGTCTGCACCTGCATTATATGTGTGCGCAAGTATTAGCGCGGGCGTTCATCGGAGGCGGAGGGCGCGGCGAGGGCCACGGCCAGGTCGGGTGGCACGTCGAGGCGTGGGCAGCGTGGGCGGCTCAGACGGCGTGGGCGGCTTGAGCGGCTCGGGCGGCTGCCAGGAGTGCCGTCTCGCCGCCGTGTGCCGCGACCAACTGCAGGCCCACGGGACAGCCGTCCGCGCCGACCCCCGCCGGGATGCTGATCGCCGGATGCCCGCTCAGGTTGAACGCCCAGGTGAGCGCGGTCGAGTACCGGTCGCCCGGGCCCTCGTGACCGTGCGCGGCGTTCGGCGTCGTCGGGGTCAGCAGCAGGTCGGCGCGGGAGAAGAGGTCGGCCAGCAGACGGTCGTTGAGGTTCCGGACGCGTTCGGCCGTGCGGGGGGCGGAGCCCGGGGTGCGCAGCGCGAGCCAGGCCGGCGCGGGGTCCGCCAGCCGCAGAGGCGCGTCGGAGGACGGCAGCAGCCGTACGACACCCGCCTCGGCGAGGCGTCCGGCGGCGGCACGGGCCAGGGCGAGCGGCTCCGGGTCGGGGTCGGCGAAGCCGAGGTCGGCGGAGAAGACGGCGACCGGCGCGCCACGACCCGGTGAGGGGACGGGCCCCGCCCCCGCCCTCGGTGCCATGACCTGCCAGTACGCCTCGGCGTCCGCCGCGTGGTGTACGAGTACGCCGGGCGCCGCCAGTCCGGTACGCCCCGGGCGGCCGATGCCGATCCCTCCCCGGGCGGCCGGCGGTTCGTGGTCTTCAGGCCGATCACGCCACACCAAGCGGCCGGGATCCGCACCGAGCCCGCGCCGTCGCTGCCGGTCGCCAGTGGGACCAGGCCGGCGGCCACCGCCGCCGCGGACCCGGCCGAGGAGCCGCCCGGCGTGCGGTCGGCGCGCCAGGGATTGAGGGTCCGGCCGTGGGCGCCGAGGCCCCAGGTCTGCCAGGGGGTGCCGGGCCCCGGTACGGCCGTGGCCCCCACCGGCACGCATCCGGCGGCGACCAGCGGGCCCGCCGCACGCAGCCCGTGACGCCCCTTCACGCCGATCGGCACCCCGGCCAGCGGCAGCCGCTCGCCCGCGGCGACCCGGGCGTCGACCTCACACGCCCACGACCGCGCCCGTTCCTCCCACACCTCGGCGAAGGCACACAGCGAGCGGTCGATCCGCGCGATCCGCGCGAGCGCCTCGCCGGTCACGTCCACGGCCGACAGCCGCCCCGCCCGCACGGCCGCGGCGATCTCCACGACCGGCGGCCACGCCACGGGCCCGGACCCCACCCCGCCCTCCGCGCCTGGTCAGTGTGCCCCGGTGAGCCGGGACAGGGATTCCGTCTCGCGTGGCGGGGGCCCGCCCAGTTCGCCGAGGCGCCAGTTCGTCACCCACGGGACGCGGTACACGTCGACGACCGACTCGATCACCTTCACCCGCTGGACGAGCGGCCGCGGCAGCCGGCCGGGCGCGTCCGCGACGAGCACCACCGCGTCCAGGTCGAGCCCTCGCGGAGCCTCGCCGCGCCGGAAGACCTCCAGGGTCCGCAGGACGGAGTCCAGCCCGGCCGCGTGGGTGCGGGCGACCAGCAACACGGACGGGGGATCCCCGGCGCCGGGCCACGCGCGTCCGCAGTCGTGGCCGCCGTAGACCGCGGCGAGCGTGGAGCCGCCGGCCCCGCCGTGCGTGCAGACCCAGGAGAAGCGTCGGGGCGCGGCGGTGGAGGCGTACGGCATCGGTACCGGATCCGGTGCGGCCACCGGCCCGCGGATCCAGATCTCCGGCCCCCGCTGCCCGTCCGTCGTCCCCATGACCCGTGTTCCTCCCAGTCGTCGCCGTCCCCCGGGGCGCCCCTGATCATGGTGGTCCCGGAGCTGCCCCGGGAGCGGGGCGTGGGTTCCTGGAACGAGGCTGTGACGTCGCGGTGACGCGTGGACCGGGAGCGCTCGGAGAGACTCAACAGTACGTGTCCACGTACACGTGCCTGGACGACCGGATCGTGACGACGCATCCGAGTGAGGAACCGATGTCTCGACTCAGCCGCGAGAAGAAGCGGGAACAGAAGTACGCCGGCCCCACGGCCGTCGTGGTGGCCCCGCTCGATGTCCATGTCCGCGGGGGCGGGACGGCGACGATAGGCGGTGTCCCGGTCGTGGCGGCCGACGGCGAGGAGATCCAGCGCGCCGTCCTGAGCCATCTCCACCGCATCGCCCTCGCCACCGGACACCCGGTCCTCGCCACGGTCCACGACGAACGCATCGGTTACGTCGTCGCCCTGCGCGTGGACCCGGACGGTTCCAGCCACTTCACGGCAGATCCCCTGCGGACGCCCGCGGCCGCGACCCCGTCGGCGGCGGCACGGGGGGAGGCAGCACCGGACACGCGGAGCACCGCGCCCACCGGCACGCCCGAGCCCACCGCCACGGCCGCCCCGGTCGGCCCGCCCGCGCCTGCCCCGGCCGCCGCGCCTGCCCCGGCCGGCATGCCCGCGCAGGTCGCTGCCTCGGCCGACCCGTCTGCGCCCGCCGTGGTCTCCGTGCCGGCCGACACGCCGGTGCCCGCCGCAGGCCCCGAGCCCGCCGACACGCCGGTGCCCGTCGAGGACGAACAGCCCGCTCGGCCGCGACGCGACAAGCCCACGCATTTCCTGCGCCCGGTGTCCGAACCGGTGCGGGACGCGGCCCCGACGTTCCCGTTGCGCGCGGTGCCCGAGCAGGAAGCGGAGAGGGAAGCCCGGTCGGCACCGGCGCCGGCATCCGGATACGCGGCGGGGGACACCCCGGCTCCCGGTACGGTCACCGCCCCGACGGGCGTGTTCGGCCCGCCTCCGACGATGGACGCGCAGCCGACCCAGGACGCGGTCCCCACCTCGACCCTGACCCCGGTTCCCACCTCGGCCCCGATCCCGCTGCCGCTCCCGACGCCCGCCTCCGCCCCCACGCCCGCCGCCAAGTCCGGCTCCACGCCCACCCCGTTCCTCCCCGACGACCTCATCTCCGACTCGGCGCTCGACCCGGACCCCGGCCCCAAGCCCACGCCCGCCCGGGGCTTCGACGCCGTCGCGGAGGCGGTGCTCGGGGACGACCCCCGTACCCTCCACGGCGACGGCGGCACCCCGGCCCTCCTCGCGGAACCGCTCGCGCGGATCAACGAGGCCGTGCGGGCGGGCCGTACGGACACGGCGGCCGCACTCGCCGAGCGGACCGTGCTGGAGGCGTCCGCAACGCTGGGACCCGAGCACCCCGAGGTGCTCCGGCTGCGCGAACTCACCGCATACATCGCCTACTTGGCAGGCGACCCGCTGCGCTCCTTCCACACATCCCTCGACCTGGCCCGCATCCACCGCGGGACCCGGGACCCGGAGGCCGCGTACGGCAACGTGCAGAGCGCGGCGACGGCCTGGCGTGCCGTACGCGACCCCTTGCAGGGACTGAACCTGGGGACCGAACTCCTCGGCCTGTG
Source organism: Streptomyces sp. NBC_01334 (assembly GCF_035983595.1). Lineage (NCBI taxonomy): Bacteria > Bacillati > Actinomycetota > Actinomycetes > Kitasatosporales > Streptomycetaceae > Streptomyces > Streptomyces sp. NBC_01334. The sequence goes on from NZ_CP130718.1 coordinate 5,762,141, forward strand.
GACGGAGCTCACCACCGAGGAGGGCCCGGCCGCGGACGACGTCGAGGAACTGGAGTCGGCCCGCGCGCGCATGCTCCGGCTGGCCGAACGCGCCCGGAAGTCGGGCGCGTAGCGGCCACCCGGTCGATCAGGAGGACAGGGCCCAGACCGCGTACGCCAGCGCGTCCGAGTTGCGGTCCAGGGCCGTGTCGTTGATGTTGGCCGTGGTGTCGCAGGAGGAGTGGTAGCAGCGGTCGAAGGCCCGCCCGGCCGTGCCGCCCCACTTGGCCGCCTGCGCCGCCGTCTTGAGGTAGTCGGCGCCGCTGAACAGCCCGCCCACCGGTACGCCCGCGTTCTTGAAGGGGGCGTGGTCGGAGCGGCCGTCGCCCTCGGTCTCGATCTCCGTCGGGACGCCGAGGCCGGTGAAGTAGTCCTTGAAGGTCTTCTCGATGGCCGGGTCGTCGTCGTAGACGAAGTAGCCGGGGTTCGGTGAGCCGATCATGTCGAAGTTCAGGTAGCCGCTGATGCGGGCCCGGTTCGCCGACGAGAGGTTGTTGACGTAGTACCGGGACCCGACCATGCCCAGCTCCTCCGCGCCCCACCAGGCGAACCGCAGGTGCTTGGTGGGGTGGTAGCCGGCTCTGGACACGGCGAGCGCCGTCTCCAGGACGGCCGCCGAGCCGGAGCCGTTGTCGTTGATGCCGGCCCCCGCTGTCACGGAGTCCAGATGGGACCCGGCCATCAGCACCTGGCCGGTGTCGCCGCCGGGCCAGTCGGCGACGAGGTTGTAGCCGGTGCGGCCGGAGGAGGTGAACTGCTGGATGGTGGTGGTGTATCCGGCGGCGTCCAGCTTGGCCTTCACGAAGTCGAGCGACGCCTTGTAGCCGGTGCGGCCGTGCGCACGGTTGCCGCCGTTGGCGGTGGCGATGGACTGGAGCTGGGTCAGGTGGGCCTTGACGTTGGCCACCGGGATGTCGGGCGCGGCGGCGATCGCCCTGGGCTCGGGGGCGGGTGCCGCCCCGGCTATGGATCCGGTGGCGAGCAGGGTGACGGCTGCGACGACGGCGGTGACCGTCGCCCGCCCGGAAACGGGGAGCTTCATGGTGGGGGGCTCCGAATTCCAGCGGGACACCCGTGGGCGACCGTCGAGCACCTGGACGCCCACAGGTAATCCACAGTGAATGGGGTGACTGGATGGTGAAGCCGAGGCCAACACTCCGTCAAGAGCGCTATCCGGACAACGGGTTCACATAGCGAAGCCCCTGGGGTCCCTCAGTGCACGCAGAACTCGTTGCCCTCCGGATCCGCCATGACCACCCACTGCCCGGACGGCTCCTTCACCTCGCGCAGCACGCTCGCCCCCAGCACCGTCAGCCGCTCGACCTCTCCGGCGCGCAGCTCCGCACCGGGATGCAGATCGAGATGGAGCCGGTTCTTCACGGTCTTCGCCTCCGGGACCCGCTGGAACAGCAGCCGCCGTCCGAGCCCGGTCCCGCTGTCGGCGTCGAACGGGTCGTCGGGGTGGCGTACGGCGATCAGGTCCCGGAAGGCCGGGCGGCCGTGGAACTCCAGGGTCGCCGCCCCCGGCAGCGCGCCGAGCTCCAGCAGCCGCTCGATGAGCGCGCTGTTGTCCTCGACCTCGTAGTGCAGCGCTCCGGCCCAGAAATCGGCCTGCGCGTGCGGGTCGGCTGCGTCGACGACGAGCTTCCAGTGCACGGGCGTGGGCCCGGCCTCGGGTACTCCAGATGTCTCGGTCATGCAGCCACTTCTAGCAGGCCCGCACCGGGTCGGCCTCCCGCACGCCGCGACACCGCCGGGGCGGTCGAACCGGACCGTCGCGTTCCGATCCCGTCGACTCCCGCCGATCCCGTCGCTGCCGTCCATGCCTTCGAACGGCGATGACGGCAGTGACGGAGGTGACGGAGGTGACGGAGGTCTACGGCTTGGTGAGGGGGGAGACTCCCGCCTCCGGTGCGGGGGCGCCGGGCACGCCGGAGATGGCGGGCACGGCGGCGACGGCCGCACCGCCGGCTGTGCCGGAGACGCCGGAGGCCACGCTCTCCGCCTCCTGAACGGCACCGGTCGCGCCGGTCGCAGCGGTCACACCGATCGCGCCGGCCGGGTCGGTCGCGCCAGGCGCCGCGGCCCTGCTCTCGGTGAACGCGGGGCCGAGCGTGCGGGCCGCCCGGCGCGAGGTGCGCAGCGCGTCGCCGGTGAGCAGCACCAGCGCCAGCCACACCAGCGCGAACCCGGCCCAGCGCTCGGGGGGCATGGCCTCGCCGAAGTAGAGGACGCCGAGCAGGAACTGGAAGACCGGCGCCAGGTACTGGAGCAGACCCAGCGTGGACAGCGGCACGCGGATCGCCGCCGCGCCGAAGCAGACGAGGGGGAGCGCGGTGACGAGACCGGTGGAGGCGAGCAGGGCCGCGTGTCCGATGCCCTCGGTCGCGAAGGTGAGGCCGCCGTGCGCGGACAGCCACAGCAGGTAGCCCAGCGCGGGCAGGAACTGGATGGCGGTCTCGGCGGCCAGCGACTCGACCCCGCCGAGATTGACCTTCTTCTTCACCAGCCCGTAGGTGGCGAAGGAGAAGGCGAGGGTGAGCGAGATCCACGGCGGGCGGCCGTAGCCGATGGTCAGGACCAGCACCGCCGAGAAGCCGACGCCGACCGCCGCCCACTGCACGGGACGCAGCCGTTCCTTGAGGATCAGCACACCCATGGCGATGGTGACCAGCGGGTTGATGAAGTAGCCGAGGGACGCCTCGACGACGTGGCCGCTGTTCACGGCCCAGATGTAGACGCCCCAGTTCACGGTGATGACGGCCGCGGCGATCGCGACGAGCCCGAGCCGGCGCGGCTGCCGCAGCAGCTCACCGGCCCACGCCCAACGCCGCACGACGAGCAGCGCGACGGCGACGAAGGCCAGGGACCACACCATGCGATGGGCGAGGATCTCGGTCGCCCCGGCCGGCTTGAGCAGGGGCCAGAAGAGGGGGACCAGCCCCCACATCCCGTACGCCGCGAGGCCGTTCAGCAGGCCTGTCCGGCCTTCACTCTTCGACGTCCCGGCCACGGGGCCCCTCCTTCTCACGTTCAGGCATGCGTGGACGAAGGTAACGCCGAGCGCCCCTGTCTGTCATGCCCGTATCGCCATACGGTCATGACAGGCAGGGGTGGCGCGGTGCGGGGCGGCGGGAGGGCCCTCGGGGGGAGGGTCAGCCCTTGAGCGCGGCCGTGATCGCCTCGGCGAGCGGAGTCGTCGGGCGGCCCGCCAGCCGGGACAGGTCGCCGCTGGAGACGACCAGCTCACCCTTCTCGATCGACGCGTCCACGCCGACCAGGATCGCGGCGAACGTCTCGGGCAGGCCGGCGCCGGTCAGGATGCCGGTGAGCACCTCGCCGGGCACGGAGTTGTAGACGATCTCCTTGCCGGTCTGCCCGCTCAGCTCGGCCGCGTACTCGGCGAAGCTCCACGCCTCGTCGCCGCCCAGCTCGTACGTCTGGTTCTCGTGGCCCTCGCCGGTCAGCACGGCGACGGCCGCGGCCGCGTAGTCGGCGCGGGAGGCGGAGGAGACCCGGCCCTCACCGGCGGCGGCGACGACGGCGTTGTGCTCCAGCACCGGGGCGAGCTGTTCGGTGTAGTTCTCGTGGTACCAGCCGTTGCGCAGCAGCGTGTACGGCAGGCCGGAGGCGAGCAGTGCCTTCTCGGTGGCGCGGTGGTCGTCCGCCAGCGCCGCGCTCAGGCTGCCCGGCGCGCTGGTGTACGCGAGGAGCGCGACCCCGGCCGCCTTCGCGGCGTCGATCACGACCTGGTGCTGCGCCGGGCGGCCCTTGTCGAACTCGTTGCCCGAGATCAGCAGCACCTTGTCGCCGGAGGCGAACAGGCTGCCGAAGGTCTCGGGGGCGTTGTAGTCGGCGACGGCGAGTCGTACGCCGCGGGCCGCGAAGTCGGCGGCCTTGGCCTCGTCGCGCACGACGGCCGTGATCTGCTCCGCCGGAACCTTCTCCAGCAACTGCTCCACGACGTGACGGCCGAGGTGTCCGGTGGCTCCGGTGACGACGATGCTCATGGCTCAGAACTCCTAGTGGGGGCTGCGGGTCTGCCACCGACCCTAGGAGAAGCACTAACCAAGCGAAAGTACCTACTTTGAAGTAAGGTACTGGCATGGCAGTAAGTATGCAGGTGGGAAGCGTCGAAGTGGAGGGCATGTGTCCGCACCGACTCGTCCTCGAACATGTCACCAGCCGCTGGGGTGTCCTGGCACTGATCGAGCTGCTCGACCGCTCGCACCGGTTCAGCGAGCTGCGCCGGGCGATCGGCGCGGTGGGCCGGCCGGTCAGCGAGAAGATGCTCACCCAGACCCTCCAGACCCTCGAACGCGACGGCCTGGTGCACCGCGACGCCAAGCCGGTCATCCCGCCGCGCGTCGACTACTCCCTGACCGACCTCGGCCGGGAGGCGGCCGAGCAGGTGCGCGCGCTCGCCCTGTGGACGCACACCCGGATGCCGGACGTGGAGCAGGCCCGCCGGACATACGACGAGGCCCGGGAACTCCGCTCCCGGGCCTCGTGAACCGCTCCGCGCCTCAGCCGACGACCGTCCAGGTGTCGCCGCCCGCCAGCAGCGCCCCCAGGTCGCCCTTGCCGTGCTGCTCGATCGCCGCGTCCAGCTGGTCCGCCAGCTGGGTGTCGTAGACCTGCCGTTCGACCGAGCGCAGCACGCCGATCGGCGTGTGGTGCAGGGTGTCCGGGTCGGCCAGCCGGGACAGCGCGAAGGCGGTGGTCGGGGACGCGGCGTGCGCGTCGTGGACCAGGACGTCCGCCTCGTTCTCCGGGGTCACCGTGACGACCCTCAGATCGCCGCTCGCCGGGTCCCGCACGACGCCCCGCGCGCGGTCCGCCCCGAACCGGATCGGCTGTCCGTGCTCGAGCCGGATCACCGCCTCCTCGGCCGACTGCCGGTCCTTCAACGCCTCGAACGCGCCGTCGTTGAAGATGTTGCAGTTCTGGTAGATCTCGACCAGCGCCGTGCCGGGGTGGGCGGCGGCCTGGCGCAGCACCTCCGTCAGATGCTTGCGGTCGGAGTCGATGGTCCGTGCCACGAACGACGCCTCCGCGCCGAGCGCCAGCGACACCGGGTTGAAGGGCGCGTCCAGCGAGCCCATCGGCGTCGACTTCGTGATCTTGCCGATCTCCGAGGTGGGCGAGTACTGGCCCTTGGTGAGCCCGTAGATCCGGTTGTTGAACAGCAGGATCTTCAGGTTCACGTTCCGCCGCAGGGCGTGGATCAGATGGTTGCCGCCGATGGACAGCGCGTCGCCGTCGCCCGTGACCACCCACACGCTCAGGTCCCGCCGGGAGGCGGCGAGACCGGTCGCGATGGCCGGCGCCCGACCGTGGATGGAATGCATGCCGTACGTGTTCATGTAGTACGGGAAGCGCGACGAGCAGCCGATGCCCGACACGAAGACGATGTTCTCCTTGGCCAGCCCCAGCTCCGGCATGAAGCCCTGGACGGCCGCCAGGATCGCGTAGTCACCGCAGCCGGGGCACCAGCGCACTTCCTGATCGGACTTGAAGTCCTTCATGGACTGCCGGGCCGCGGCCTTGGGGACGAGCGAGAGCGCCTCGATCGTGCCCGTGCCTTCCGTCGAGGTCTCAGCCATCGATGGCCTCCTTGAGCGTCGCGGCAAGCTGCTCCGCCTTGAACGGCATGCCGTTGACCTGGTTGTACGAACGGGCGTCGACCAGGTACTTCGCCCGTACGAGAGTGGCGAGCTGGCCGAGGTTCATCTCGGGGATGACGACCTTGTCGTAGCGCTCCAGCACCGCGCCCAGGTTGCGCGGGAACGGGTTCAGATGCCGCAGATGGGCCTGCGCGACGGCCTCACCCGCGGTGCGCAGCCGCCGGACCGCGGCGGTGATCGGCCCGTAGGTGGACCCCCAGCCCAGCACCAGGGTGCTCGCCTCGTGCGGGTCGTCGACCTCGAGGTCGGGGACGTCGATGCCGTCGATCTTGGCCTGCCGGACGCGGACCATGAAGTCGTGGTTGGCCGGGGCGTAGGAGATGTTCCCGGTCCCGTCCTCCTTCTCGATCCCGCCGATGCGGTGCTCGAGCCCCGGCGTGCCCGGGACCGCCCACGGCCGGGCCAGGGTCTGCGGGTCCCGCTTGTACGGCCAGAAGACCTCACTGCCGTCGTCCAGGGTGTGGTTGGGCCCCTGGGCGAACTGCACGGCCAGGTCCGGGAGCTCGTCCAGCTCCGGGATCCGCCAGGGCTCGGAACCGTTGGCCAGGTAGCCGTCGGACAGGAGCATCACCGGCGTGCGGTAGGTGAGCGCGATCCTGGCCGCCTCCAGGGCCGCGTCGAAACAGTCGGCGGGTGTGCGGGGCGCGACGATCGGCACCGGCGCCTCGCCGTTTCGCCCGAACATGGCCTGCAACAGGTCGGCCTGCTCGGTCTTGGTCGGCAGGCCGGTCGACGGCCCGCCCCGTTGGATGTCCACGATCAGCAGCGGCAGCTCCATCGAGACCGCGAGCCCGATGGTCTCGCTCTTCAGCGCCACCCCGGGCCCTGAGGTGGTGGTGACGGCGAGGGACCCGCCGAAGGCCGCCCCCAGCGCCGCGCCGATCCCCGCGATCTCGTCCTCGGCCTGGAACGTCCGCACGCCGAAGTTCTTGTGCCTGCTGAGCTCGTGCAGGATGTCGGAGGCCGGCGTGATCGGGTACGACCCCAGGAACAGCGGCAGATCGGCCTGCCGGGACGCGCTGATCAGCCCGTACGCCAGAGCGAGATTCCCGGAGATGTTCCGGTAGGTGCCGACGGGGAACGCTTTCGCGGCCGGGGCGACCTCATAACTGACGGCGAAGTCCTCGGTCGTCTCGCCGAAGTTCCACCCGGCACGGAAAGCGGTGAGGTTGGCGGCCGCGATGTCGGGCTTCTTCGCGAACTTCGACTTCAGGAACTTCTCGGTGCCCTCGGTGGGCCGGTGGTACATCCATGACAAGAGGCCGAGCGCGAACATGTTCTTGCTGCGCTCGGCCTCTTTACGGGTGAGGTCGAATTCCTTGAGTGCCTCGACGGTCAGGGTGGTCAGCGGGACCGGGTGGAGCTGGTAACCGTCGAGGGATCCATCCTCCAGCGGCGAGGCCGCGTACCCCACCTTCTGCATCGCCCGTTTGGTGAACTCGTCCGTGTTGACGATGATCTCCGCGCCGCGCGGCACATCGCCGATGTTGGCCTTCAGCGCCGCCGGATTCATGGCGACCAGCACATTGGGCGCATCACCCGGCGTGAGGATGTCGTGGTCGGCGAAGTGCAGCTGGAACGAGGAGACGCCGGGGAGGGTGCCGGCGGGGGCGCGGATCTCGGCGGGGAAGTTGGGCAGGGTGGAGAGGTCGTTGCCGAACGACGCGGTCTCCGAGGTGAAGCGGTCGCCGGTGAGCTGCATACCGTCACCCGAGTCGCCCGCGAACCTGATGATCACCCGGTCGAGACGACGGACGTCCTTCGTCCCACCCGGTTTGCGCTGCTCTCCCACGACGGTCCCGTCGGTTCCGTCGGTTCCGTCGTCCTGTTCCGCTGGGCTGCTGACCTGACTGGTCACTGAACTGGACCTCCCTCGAGGTGGCTGTCCCGGAGGGCCTTCCCGAAGGCCATCCACGGATCAACCCTACGTCTGTAAGGGTCGCCTTACCTCGGCCATTCGTATGACGGTCGTTGTCCCGAGACGGCCCGGCACCCCCGCTTTTCATGATTTCCCGCCGCCCGGCGCGAATCCGGTAGACGCTCCGGATCACACCACGGTTCTCCACTGCCTGTTCGCCGCATCCACCGAGTTCCCCCGCTCGACGAAAGGCACAGTGCCACCTCGCTAGGAATTGAGATAGGTGAGGACCGCCAGTACGCGGCGGTGATCCCCGTCACTCGGCGACAGGCCGAGCTTCAGGAAGATGTTGCTGACGTGCTTCTCCACGGCCCCGTCGCTGACGACCAGCTGCCGGGCGATCGCGGAGTTCGTCCGCCCCTCGGCCATCAGCCCCAGGACCTCCCGCTCCCGCGGGGTGAGCCCGGCCAGCACATCCTGCTTCCTGCTCCGCCCGAGCAGTTGCGCGACGACCTCCGGGTCGAGGGCGGTACCGCCCTGTGCGACCCGCACCACGGCGTCCACGAACTCCCGCACCTCGGCCACGCGATCCTTGAGCAGATACCCGACCCCGCGACTGGAACCGGCCAACAGTTCGGTGGCGTACCTCTCCTCCACGTACTGCGACAACACCAGCACCCCGAGCCCCGGATGTGCCTTGCGCAGCTGTACTGCGGCCCGCACCCCTTCGTCCGTGTGGGTCGGCGGCATCCGCACGTCCGCGACGACGACATCGGGCAACGCGCCCTCGTCGCCGAGCTCCGTAATGGTCTTGACCAGAGCGTCCGCATCCCCGACCCCGGCCACCACCTCATGCCCCCGGTCGGTCAGCAACCGGGTCAGCCCCTCCCTCAACAGCACCGAATCCTCGGCGATGACCACCCGCACCCTGTCCTCCACGATCCTCGGCCCCCCAGCCGTCCACCCCGTTGGTAGAACCAGTCAAGCATTCCAGCAACGAGCCCGTCTGTACCCGCCGAGGAGCCCGGCCACGACGAGGACGGCGCGAATCAGGCCTTGACCCACCCGGTTTCGGCCTCGGAGGGAGCCACCGGGCGGAAACGGCGTGACGACAACCAGCCCGCCCGGGCGCGACCCCGGACGGGCGAGTTCGAAGACGAGGCCCTTCGGCCGATATCGGGAGCCGGGAGCCGGAGCCGGACCCGGGAGCCCGCGCGGTCGTGAGGCCTGGGGGCCGAGGCCTCGGGGGTCTGGGGGCGGTTGCCCCCAGGGGGCGGCCCCAGGGAGGGGAAGGGCAGGGGCGGCGGGGGCGAGGGAAGCTGCGGCTCAGACCCCGTTCCCGCGCCAGGGCAACTCCGCGGTCACCCGGGTAGGCCCGCCCGTCGGCGAATCGACCACCAGAATTCCGTCCACCGCGTCCAGCCGCCCCGCGAGCCCGGCCAAGCCCGACCCGCCGCCGGAGGCATCCGCTCCTCCCACCCCGTCATCCACCACCTGCAGCATCAACCGGTCCTCCACCCGCCACACATCGACCGAGGCCGACCGCGCCCCACTGTGCTTGCTGATGTTCTGGAGCAGCTCCGAGACGGTGAAGTACGCGATCCCCTCGATCGCCGGCGCCGGCCGCTCCGCCAGATCCACATCCACCCGTACCGGCACCGTGCACCGCGACGCCACCGCCGACAGCGCCGCGTCCAGCCCCCGGTCCGTCAGCACCGCCGGATGGATCCCGCGCGCCAGGTCCCGCAGTTCCTGCAACGCCGTCTTCACCTCACCGTGCGCCTCGTCCACCATCCGCGCCGCCTCCCGCGGATCCTCCCGCAGCTTCTCCTTCGCCAGCCCCAGATCCATCGCCAGCGCCACCAGCCGGGCCTGCGCCCCGTCGTGCAGATCGCGCTCGATGCGCCGCAGATCGGCGGACGCCGTGTCCACCACGACCCCCCGGTCGGACTCCAGCTCCACCACCCGCGCCCCCAGCGACGACGGTCCGAGCAGCCCGTGCACCAGCAGCCGGTCCACCGTCGTCAGCGCCCGCACGATCCACGGGGTGGCCAGCGTGATCAACAGTCCCACCAGCGCCGTCACGGTGATCTCGAAGGGGTTGTCGAGGTAGACGCTGTGCTGCTCGTCGCCGTACAGCTGGAGCCCGCCCTGACCGCCGTACATCGGGAAGACCCAGAACCACAGCGGATACGTCAGCATGGTCCAGCCGAACGACCACACGGTCAGCGCGACGCAGAAGGAGAACACCGCCCACGGAAACTGCAGCACCGCGTACAGCGCCTGCCGCCACGACGTTCCGCTCTTGAGGACGGCGGCCATCCAGGCCATCGCGCCCTTGCCCCGAGGCCGCAGGGGCTCGGGATCGGCGACCTGCAGGCCGAGCAGCCCACGCGCCCGGGCCCGTTCCAGCGCTCCGAAGCCCTGGCCCGCGGCCAGCCCCGCCGCCAGCACCGGAATGCCGAGGAACGTCACCAGCAGGCCGGCCCCCAGCGACAGCATCGTGATCGTGAAGGTGAACAGCACGATGCCGATCGGCAGGCCGAGCAGGACATAGACGAGTTCGCGCCAGTGGCGCGCCGTGAGCGGCTCACGCAGTCCCGTCGGCAACAGGTGCCGGCGCCCGCCGTCGCGATGCCCGTACCCCGGGTCGTACTGGTCAATGCGCCCGTACTGCCCGTACTGGTCAGGCTGCCCGTACTGCCCGTACTGCGTGGCCATCGGCGTCGTCCGTTCTACTCGTCCTGCTCGTCCCGCAGCTGTCGATCCGTACCTCCAACCCTGCTAGGCGGCGAGCGCGTGGACCATGGAGTCCGTCGGCGTCTTGGAAGGGGGGTTTTCCCTACCTCCCACGGCCGCCACCTCGCCCGCCCCTCTACCCCCTATCGACCCCGTCCGCTATCCGCTCTGTCCGCGATTCCGCCAGGGCAACTCCGCGGTCACCGTCGTGGGACCACCCACCGGCGACTCCACGATGAACAGCCCGTCGACGGCGTCCAGCCGCTCCGCCAGCCCCCGCATCCCCGAGCCGCCGTCGAGCCGTGCCCCGCCCCGGCCGTCGTCCCACACCTGGATGAGCAGCCGGTCGTCGGTCCGCCACACGTCGACCGAGGCCGACCTGGCCGCGCTGTGCTTGCTGACGTTCTGGAGCAGCTCCGAGACGGTGAAGTAGGCGATGCCCTCGATGGCCTGCGCCGGTCGGGACGTCAGGTCGGCGGTCACCTTCACCGGCACCGTGCAGCGCGAGGCCACGGAGGACAGCGCCGCGTCCAGCCCCCGGTCGGTCAGGACGGCCGGATGGATCCCGCGTGCCAGGTCCCGCAGCTCCTGGAGCGCGAGCTTCACCTCGCCGTGCGCCTCCTCCACCATCGCCGCCACGACGTCGTCGGCCTGCCCCTCCAGCAGCTTCTCCTTCGCCAGGCCCAGCCCCATCGCCAGGTTGACCAGCCGGGCCTGCGCCCCGTCGTGCAGATCGCGCTCGATGCGCCGAAGATCGGCGGCCGCCGTGTCGACCACGATCCCGCGGTCAGACTCCAGCTCAGCGATCCGCCGCTCCAGCTCGTCGGAGGGGGACAGCAGGGCCCGCACCATCGCCCGGTCCGCGTTGGTCAGCCCCCGTGCCAGGAACGGCAGCACCGGCCACAGCACGAACAGCGAGGGAAGGACCACGCTGAACGTCAGGACTCCCCAGGGCAGCCGGATGAGGTCGTACAGCACCGTGCGCCAGGCCACCGGGTCCTTCAACACCAGCCACAACCGCTGGAAGAGCCCGCCCGCCCTGCGCAGCGGCAGCGGGCTCGGCTCGTCGATGCGCACCCCGAGCAGCAGACGCGCCCGCCCCCGCTCGAACCGGCCCAGCAGCCGCGCCCCGGCCAGTCCGAGCGCGAGCAGCGGGAACCCGACGACGGTGACCGTCATCGCGGCGCCGGTGACGATCACCGTCATCACATAGGTGAACCCGATCAACGACATCGGCAGGTTCGTCAGAAGGTGCGTGATCTCCTTCCACGTCTGCGGGTCGTAGGCGAGACGGGCCGGAGGCAGACGCTCGGCGTCCTGCCCGGTCGTACCCGGCGCGGCGGTCGTGAGGGGGGCGGCTCTCGGGGGGGAGCCGCCCGGCTGAAAGCCGTCCGGGTGGGAACCCTCCTTGCCGGAGCTGTTCGGGGCGGAGGCGGATCGGCTGGCGGAAGCGGTCATATGGGCTAGCCTGCCGCGCCGCGGGGCGCCGCGCCATGAGGTCTGCCGCCTTCCTCGGCCGGGGGAAAACCCCCGCCCCGCAAGACGAGGTGTGACGGGCTGCTTACCGTCCCTTTATCAGGGCCTAGACTCCCGTGCGTACAGATCGTCGAACGGGCCTGTCGTCGAAGAGACTGAGGTCAGGGAGCGAGGGACGGGCGTGCGGGAACGGACCGTCGATGTCGCGGCGGAATTCGCGGCGGACTACTTCCAGTCCTACTCCGTCGTCGGGCTGCTCGCCGTCGTCGGCGTGCTGTTCGTCGCCGTGGCCTTCGGCGCCGGGCGCCTGTTGCGCCCGGTGGTCCCCACCCCGGAGAAGCTCCTGACCTACGAGTGCGGCGTCGACCCCGTGGGCGAGGGCTGGGCCCACACCCAGGTCCGCTACTACGTCTACGCCTTCCTCTACGTGATCTTCGCCGTCGACTCGATCTTCCTCTTCCCCTGGGCGACGGTCTTCGCGGCCCCCGGCTACGGCGCGGCCACGCTCGTGGAGATGTTCATCTTCCTCGGCTTCCTGGCCGTGGGCCTGCTGTACGCCTACAAGAAGGGCGTCCTGACATGGACGTGACGCCGAACGTGAATGCGCCGGAGCACCCGGAACACCCGGAACAGTCGGAACAGGTGCTCTCGGAACCCGTACCGCTGCCGGAGCCGAAGCGCCTGGGCACCCTGGCCCGCCTGGCCCCGGAGCCGATGAAGGTGATCCTGAACTGGGGCCGCCGCTACTCGCTCTGGGTCTTCAACTTCGGCCTGGCCTGCTGCGCGATCGAGTTCATCGCCGCGTCGATGGCCCGCCACGACTTCATCCGCCTCGGCGTCATCCCCTTCGCGCCGGGCCCCCGCCAGGCCGACCTGATGGTCGTCTCCGGCACGGTCACGGACAAGATGGCCCCGGCCGTGAAGCGTCTCTACGAGCAGATGCCCGAGCCGAAGTACGTCATCTCCTTCGGCGCGTGCAGCAACTGCGGCGGCCCCTACTGGGACTCGTACTCGGTGACGAAGGGCGTCGACCAGATCATCCCGGTGGACGTGTACGTGCCGGGCTGCCCGCCGCGCCCGGAGGCGCTTCTCCAGGGCATCCTCAAGCTCCAGGAGAAGATCGCCCGGGAGTCCCTGCACGAGCGCTACGGCCCGACCCCGTCCCGCCCGGCCGTCTCCCGTCCCTCGCCGGCCGCCCTGCAGAGCGGCTTGGTGCGGCCCCCGGCCGCCGAGTCCCCCGCCGCGTCGTCGGAGGAGGGCCGATGACCACGATCGGCTGGCTCCCCGCCCCCGCCGACGAGCTCTTCGGCCCGCAGGCCACGGCCGAGGAGTCGTACGACGTCCTGACGGTCGACGTCCCGCCGACGTCCTGGATCGACGCCCTGCGCGTCGCCCGCGACCGCCTGACCTGCACCTACTTCGACTGGCTGAGCGCGGTCGACGAACCGGGCACGGGCTTCCGCGTCTCGGCGCACGTGGTGGCTCTCTCTCCGGTGCGCCGCCTGCTGCTGCGTACGACGATCCCGCACGAGGCACCGACCCTCGCCTCCGCCGTCGACGTCTACGCCGGCGCGGCCTGGCACGAACGCGAGACGCACGAGATGTTCGGCGTCACCTTCGCGGGCCACCCCGCCCTGAACCACCTCCTCCTCCCGGAGACCTTCGAAGGCCACCCCCTGCGCAAGGACTTCGTCCTCGCCGCCCGCGTCGCCAAGGCCTGGCCCGGCGCGAAGGAGCCCGGAGAGTCCGAGCACGGCGGCCCCAAGCGGCGCCAGATGCTCCCCCCAGGCGTCCCCGACCCCAACGAATGGGGTCCCCTGAAGGGTCAACTCCCGCCCGCCCCGGCCCGCCCGGCCCGAGCGGCGGCGGGACGCACGGCAGCGGGACGAGCGGCAGGCGACCGCCCGGTCCGCCGCGCCCGCACGGCATCGGACGGCTCAGCAACCCAGCCGACCCCCCCGACCACAGAAACCCCACCAACCTCACCAACTGCTCCGGCTTCTCCGGTTTCTTCGGATCCCTCGGTTTCTACGGCTCCCTCGGCTCCGGCGGCTTCCTCAGGGCCGGCGGCTTCCTCGGCTCCGACGACGCCGGCCGGACCCCGCCGAGCCCGAAGCGCGAGCGCGGGCTCGGCGTCACAACGGGCAGGCGCCACGGAGCCCCCGGGCGCCGCAGGAACCGAGCCCGCCGCGCCGACGGAGCCGACGGCCCCCGAGTCGACCCCGCAACCCCCGGCAGGACCGCGCCGCACGCGCAGCGCCTCCCAAGGCTCGGCCTCCCAGCACACGCAGCCCCCGACGGCACCCCCCGACACCCCCACCCGCCCCTCCACGGCCCCCCGCAGCTCCGACGCCCCGTGGCACCACGCCCGCCCGGCGTTCGACGAGCCACACCAGACCCCAGAGCCCGGCGAGCAACAGGAACCTGGGCAGGAGCAGAGCCCCGAACCGGACCGGGACCGGGAGCCGGAGTCGGGCCGCGAGCCGAAGGCAGGCCAGGCGCCGAAGGCAGGCCGCGAGCCGGAGTCGGGCCAGGAGTCGGACCCGGACCGGACGCCGGACCCGGAGCCCGATCAGAAGCCGGAGTCGGCTCAGGAGCCTGGGTCCGCTGAGGACTCGGACCCGGAGTCGGCTCAGGCCCCGGAGCCGGCCGGCCCTGAACAGGTAGCGCCGGGGACGGCCACGTCCACGCCCAAGCAGCCGGACCCCGTCGAGAAGCCCTCGCCCGCCCGCGGCACGCCCGCCCGTACCGACGGCACGGAACCCCCCGCTTCCGAGGACCCCACAGGAGGCCAGCAGTGAACGACGCTCTCGACGTCGCCCTGCGACTCCTGGTCGTCTTCGTCGTCTTCCTCACCTTCCCCCTGATCGTCGGTCAGACCGAACACAAGGTGATGGCCCATATGCAGGGCCGCCTGGGGCCGATGTACGCGGGCGGCTTCCACGGCTGGGCCCAGCTCGTCGCGGACGGCGTCAAGTTCGTACAGAAGGAGGACATCGTCCCCGCGGGTGCGGACCGCCGTATCTTCCAGCTCGCACCGGCCGTAGCCCTCCTCCCGTATCTCCTGGTGCTCCTCGCCATCCCCATCGGCCCGGGCGAAGGCGCCGTCGGCCAGGTCGTGGACGCGGGCATCTTCTTCGTGCTCGCGGTGATGGGCGTCGGCGTGCTCGGCTCCCTCATGGCCGGCTGGGCCAGTGCCAACAAGTTCTCCCTTCTCGGAGGCCTGCGCACCGCCGCCCAGCTCCTCGCCTACGAACTCCCGATGCTGCTCACCGCCGCCTCGGTGGCGATGGCGGCCGGCACGGTGTCCCTGCCCGGCATCGTCGACGCCTTCGAGTGGTGGTGGCTGCCCTGGCAGATCACCGGCGCGATCGTCTTCTTCGTCGCCGGTCTCGCCGAACTGCAGCGGCCCCCCTTCGACATGCCCGTCGCCGACTCGGAGATCATCTTCGGTGCGTACACCGAGTACACCGGCCTGCGCTTCGCCCTCTTCCTCCTCGCCGAGTACGCCGGAATCGTCGTCCTGTGCGGTCTGACCACCGTCCTCTTCCTGGGCGGCTGGCACGGCCCCTGGGGCGCCGACGGCCTCGGCTGGGTCTGGACCCTCCTCAAGGCCGCCGTCCTCGCCTTCGTCGTGATCTGGCTCCGCGTCACCTATCCCCGCCTGCGCGAGGACCAGCTTCAGAAGCTCTCCTGGACCCTCCTCGTCCCTCTCTCCCTCGCCCAGATCGCCCTCACCGGCATCGTCAAGGTGGTGATCCGGTAATGGCCCCCATCCCCGGCAGTGGCCTCGCCAAGGGCCTGGCCGTCACCCTCCGCACGATGACGCGGAAGACCGTCACCGAGCAGTACCCGGACGCCCAGCCCGAACTCCCGCCCCGCACCCGTGGCGTCATCGGCCTGTTCGAGGAGAACTGCACGGTCTGCATGCTCTGCGCCCGTGAGTGCCCCGACTGGTGCATCTACATCGACTCCCACAAGGAGACGGTCCCGCCCGCCGCCCCGGGCGGCCGCGAGCGCAGCCGCAACGTCCTCGACCGCTTCGCCATCGACTTCTCCCTCTGCATGTACTGCGGTATCTGCATCGAGGTCTGTCCTTTCGACGCCCTGTTCTGGTCACCGGAGTTCGAGTACGCCGAGACCGACATCCGCGAACTCACCCACGAACGCGACAAGCTCCGCGAGTGGATGTGGACCGTCCCGGCCCCACCCGCCCTCGACCCCGCCGCCGAGGAGCCGAAGGAGATCGCGGCCGCCCGCAAGGCGGCCGAGAAGCTGGCGGCGGCCCAGGCCGCGTCGAACGCCCCCCAGCCACCCGAGCCGAACGCACCCCAGGGAGGAGAATCGTGACCCTCGCTCAGGCACACCACGGCTTCCTCTCCCCGACCGGCGTCGAGATCGCCTTCCTGCTCGTCGGGCTGGTCACCTTCGGCGCCGCCCTCGTCACCGTGACCACCAAGCAACTGGTGCACGCCGCCCTGTGGCTCGTGGTCGCCCTCGGCGGCCTCGCCGTCGAGTACCTCCTGCTCACCGCCGAGTTCATCGCCTGGGTGCAGGTCCTCATCTACGTCGGTTCCGTCGTCGTGCTCCTCCTCTTCGGTCTGATGCTCACCAAGGCCCCCATCGGCCACTCCCCGGACGCGGACTCCGGCAACCGCTGGGCCGCTCTCACGGTGGCCGTCGCCGCGGCCGCCGCGCTCGTCTGGGTGGTCGTCGACGCCTTCCGTGCCACCTGGATCGATCTGGACGGTCCGGCCGCCGGCTCCACCGAGGTCACCGGCGCGAGCCTGTTCCAGAACTGGGTCCTGCCCTTCGAGGCCCTCTCCGTCCTTCTCCTCGCGGCACTGGTCGGCGCGATCGTCCTGTCCCGCAGGGCGAAGGCGGAGTCGAGCTCTCCCCCTGTGAACTCCCGGAACACCACCAAGAGTTCCCAGCCCGTCACAGAGAGTTCCCTTTCTGTTCCGGACGCCCGGGAGAACCCGGCCGAGCAGGACGGCACCCGCTGATGCACCTCACCTATCCCGCCGTCCTGTCCGCTCTTCTCTTCTGCACCGGCCTGTACGGCGTCCTCGCCCGCCGCAACGCGATCCTCGTCCTGATGTCCGTCGAGCTGATGCTCAACGCCGTCAACCTGAACCTGGTCGCCTTCGACGTCTGGCTCAGCAGGACCGCCGAGGAGACCCTGCACTCCGGTCAGGCCCTGACCCTGTTCACCATCGCCATCGCCGCCGCCGAGATCGGCATCGGCCTGGCGATCGTCCTCGCCGTCCACCGCAACCGAGGCACCGCGGACATCGACCGTCTCCGCGACACCGCCGAAGGCCACGAGAGCCCCGCGACCGACGGCCCCGACAGTGACACCCCCGCGACCGGAACGGCCGCCGAGAAGGCTGAGGCCACCGCGTGACCACGACCACCCTCGCCGTCCTCGTCCCCCTCCTCCCGTTCCTGGGCGCGGCCGCCGGACTGCTCCTGGGCCGCACCGCTCCCGGCTTCGTGCGCCCGCTCGCCGTCCTGCCGACCCTCGCCGCGTTCGTACTGGCCGCGATCGTCGCCGTACGCCAGGGCGGAGACGCCTCCGTCACCGCGGCGACCGAACTGACCCCCACCGGCTCGATCCCGATCGAACTCGCGCTGTACATCGACGGCTTCGCCGCCCTCGTCGCCGTCGTGGTCGGCCTCGTCGCCACCTGCGTGCAGATCTACTCCACCGGCTACCTGAGCGAGGACCCGCGCTACCCCTCGTACGCCGCGCTCGTCTCCCTCTTCACCTCCGCGATGTTCCTGGTCGTCTACTCCGGCGACCTGATCGTGCTGCTGGTCGGCTGGGAAGTCATGGGCATCTGCTCCTACTTCCTGGTCGGCCACTACTGGGAGACCCCGGAGGCCCGCGCCGCCTCCATCAAGGCCTTCCTCGTCACCAAACTCGGCGACGTCCCCTTCCTCATCGGCCTGTTCGCCCTCGCCACCGACGCCGGGTCCTTCCGGATCACGAAGGTCCTCGCCACCGTCGCCCACGGCGGACTCGACCACCCGACGCTCGTCGCCCTGCTGCTCCTCGCGGGCGTGGCCGGCAAGTCCGCGCAGTTCCCCCTGCACACCTGGCTCCCGGACGCGATGGCGGGCCCCACCCCCGTCTCCGCGCTGATCCACGCCGCGACGATGGTCGCCGCCGGCGTCTACTTCGTCGCCCGTCTCCTCCCGGTCTTCGAGGCGTCCTCGGCCGCGATGGTGACCCTCGCCGTGATGGCCGCCGTCACCATGGTCGGCTCGGGCCTGGCCGCCCTCGCCCAGGACGACATCAAGCGCGTCCTCGCCTATTCGACGATCGGCCAGCTCGGCTACATGACCGGCGCCCTCGCCGTCGGCGACCGCGGTGCCGCCGTCTTCCACCTCCTCTCGCACGGCGCGTTCAAGGCGCTGCTCTTCCTCGCGGCCGGCGTGATCATCCACGCCGCCGGCACCAACTCGCTGGCCGCCATGTCCCGCATGAGCCACCTGCGCGACCGCGTCCCCGACGCCTACTGGACGATGACCGTGGCGCTTCTCGCGCTCGCCGCGATCCCGCCGTTCAGCGGCTTCTTCTCCAAGGAGTCGGTGCTCGGCGCCGCCGAGCACATCACCGCGGGCCACACCGAGCACGCGCCCGGCACCGCGGGCTGGATCGTCCTCGTCGCCGGCCTGCTCACCGCCCTTCTCACGGCGGCCTACGCGACCCGCCTGTGGCTGCTGACCTTCCACGGCCGGGGCGCCGAGGCCCCCGACCACGGCCGCCAGCCACTGACCATGACCGTGGTGCTGTGGGTCCTGGCCGTCCCGTCCCTGGCCCTCGGCGGGCTCGCCTACCGCACCCTCCCCGACTGGTTCGACGGCAACGACCTCGCCCCGACCCTCACCACGTCCGTCCTGGGCACGGGTGTGGCCCTGACCGGCGGACTCGTCGCGTACGCCGCCTGGCGCCATCTCGCCGGGCTCGCCGCCCGCGTACCGCTGGGCGCGGTCGCCGCCCACCCCGAGGGCGACGCGGGACTCGTCGAGGCCGAGGCGATCGCGACGCACGCGCCGGCCTACGGAGACGTGGCCTCCGCCCCCGACCCGGCGGACCCCGGGCGGCTCCTGTTGGGCCCGCTGCACCGCCACGCCGCCGTCGGCTTTCACCTCGACGCCGTGTACCGGGCGCTGTTCGTCCGCCCGGTCCAGGCCGGCGCGAGTCTCGTCCGGTTCCTCGACCGCGAGGTCGTCGACACCTACGTACGCGGCGCGGGCGCCCTGCCCCGCTGGCTGGGGGCCGCCGTACGGCGCGGCCAGACCGGCAACGTCCAGACCTATGTGAGCGCGCTGCTCGCCGGCACCGTCGTCCTGGCGGTCGCCGCCCTTCTCGTCGCTTCGGGAGCGTGAGCGGGCGTGATCGATATCAACGAGTCCGTGATGCAGTTCCTTCTGGCATTCATCGTGGTCGGCCCGCTCCTCGGCGCCGCCGCCGCTCTTCTGCCGGCTCCGCCCGGGCTGAAGGGGAAGTCACCCGAGCAGGCCGTGCTGCGCCACGGCATGACCGTGACCGGCGCGATCCTCGTCGCCGCGATCGTCCTCGCGCTCGGCTTCGACCACGACCATCCGTCGAAGATGCAGGCCACCACGGACATCAGCTGGATCCCCGCACTCGACGTGCGCATCCACCTCGGCATCGACGGCATCTCCCTCCCCCTGCTGGTCCTGACCGCGCTGCTGACCTTCCTGTGCGCGGTGTACTCCTACTTCAGGCGGCAACAACAGCCGCCGACGCAGCAGACTCCGGACCCGTCCCCGAAGGCCTTCGTCGCGCTCGTGCTCCTCCTGGAGTCCGGCACCCTCGCGGCCTTCGCCGTCCTCGACCTGCTGCTGTTCTTCCTCGCCTTCGAGATGGTCCTCGTCCCGATGTACTTCCTCATCGCCCGCTGGGGCGGCGCGGGCCGGACCCAGGCCGCCTGGAAGTTCATCCTGTTCACGCTGCTCGGATCCGTGGTCATGCTGCTCGGCCTGCTCCTGATCGGAATCAAGGCGGGCACCTTCGACATGGTGGCACTCGCCACTGACAACGGCCGGTCGCTCACCACATCCGTGCAGGTCATCGCCGTTCTCGCGATCGGGATCGGGCTCGCCGTCAAGACCCCGATGTGGCCGCTGCACAGCTGGCTGCCCGACGCCCACACCGCCGCCCCGACCGTCGGTTCGGTCCTGCTGGCCGGAGTGCTGCTGAAAATGGGCACGTACGGGTTCGTCCGGATCCTGCTGCCCGTCGCGCCGGACGGCTTCCGCACCTTCGCGCCCTACCTCGCGGCCTTCGCCGTCGTCGGGATCATCTACGGATCCCTGGCCTGCCTGGCCCTCGCCAAACGGGGTGCGAAAGGCGACCTCAAACGCCTCATCGCCTACTCCTCGGTCGGGCACATGGGTTTCGTGCTGCTCGGCATCGCGACCATGACCCCGACCGGCGTGAACGGCGCCCTGTTCGCCAACATCGCCCACGGCCTCATCACCGGCCTCCTCTTCTTCCTGGTCGGAGCGCTGAAGGACCGCACCGGCACCACCGATCTGGACACCCTCGCCGAGCAGACCGGCGCCGCGCTGTACGGCAGGACGCCCCGCCTCGGCGGCCTCCTCGCCTTCGCCGCCGTCGCCTCCCTCGGCCTGCCGGGCCTCGCCGGCTTCTGGGGCGAGATGCTGGCCCTGTTCGGCGCCTTCAACCCTGCCGCCGACCTCAGCCGCCCCGCCTTCCTCACCTTCACGGCGATCGCCGCGTTCGGCACCCTGCTGACGGCCGCGTACCTGCTCGTCGTGGTCCGCCGCGTCTGCATGGGTGTCGTCCCGCAGGACGCTCCGCGCCTCGCCGACGTGCAGACCTACGAGTTCGCGGCCTGGGCCCCGCTCGTCGCCCTCACCGTCGTCGCCGGCCTGTGGCCGAAGGCCCTCCTCGGGCTGACCGACCCGGCCGTGCAACAGCTCCTCGCAGGAGGCACCCGATGAGCGCCCTGGCCCAGCCCGTGTTCCACCCCCTGGCGGCCGAGTCGGTGGTCCAGTCCGTCGACTGGCCGGCCATCGCGCCGCCCACCCTCGCGGCGGTCGTCGCCCTCGTCGTCCTCGTCGCCGACCTCTTCGTCGGCGACGCCCGCAAGCCGCTCCTCGGCTGGCTGTCGGTCGCGGGACTCGCCGCCGCCACGGCCCTCCTCCTGCCCCTCCTGGACGGCGACCGCTCCACCTTCTGCCTGACCGGCGACACACGCGTGTGCAGCTACACGGCAGACCGCTTCACCCTCGTCATCCAGTTCCTGGTGCTCGGGGGAGCGCTGCTGGCGGCCCTGCTGTCGGTCACCGCCCTGAAGGACGCGCGCGGGCGACTCCCCGAAGGCGAGTTCTGGTTCCTGCTGCTGTCCTCCGCCGCCGGTGCCGCCCTGCTGCCCGCCTCCCGCGACCTCGCCACCCTCGTCGTCGCCCTGGAGGTCGCCTCCCTGCCCGCCTTCGCCCTGGTCGGCATCCGGCACGGCGACCGCAGGTCCTCCGAGGCGGCCCTGAAGTTCTTCCTGTCGTCCGTCACCGCGACGACCGTCAGCCTCCTGGGCATCAGCTTCGTGTACGCGACGACCGGAACCCTCTACCTCACCCAGGTCGCCGAACGCATCCAGCACGTCGACGGCCGACTGGACACCCTGGCCCAGACCGGCGTGGTCCTCACCCTGATCGGCTTCGCCTTCAAGACGGCCGCCGTCCCGTTCCACTTCTGGGTCCCCGACACCTACGTCGGCGCCCCCCTGCCCATCGCCGCCTACCTGTCGGTCGTCGGCAAGGCCGTCGGCTTCTCCGGCCTCATCCTCGTCACCGTCATCGGCTTCCCCTCGTACGCCGATGTCTGGGGCCCCGCACTGGCCGTGCTGGCCGCCCTCACCATGACCGTCGGCAACGTCGGCGCCCTCCGTCAGCAAGCCACGCGCGCGTACAGCGCCGTACGCCTGCTCGCCTGGTCCTCCGTGGGCCAGGCCGGCTACCTCCTCGTACCGATCGCCGCCGCCGCGTACTCCGACGACGCCGAGCGCGCCATCGGCTCGACCGTCGCCTACGCCCTCATGTACGCCGCCGTGAACCTGGGCGCCTTCGCGGTGGCCGCCCTGGTGGGCCGTACCAGCGCGACGAACCGGATCACGGACTACCGGGGCCTCTACGCGAAGAACCCGGCGGCAGCCCTCCTCCTGGCCTTCTTCCTGCTCTGCCTCGCCGGACTGCCGCCGGGCATCATCGGTCTCTTCGCGAAGGTCACCGTCTTCTCGGCAGCCGTCGACGCGGGCCTCGGCTGGCTCGCGGTCGTCATGGCCGTCAACGTGGTGATCGCCCTGTACTACTACCTCCAGTGGACGGCGCTGCTCTTCCGCGCCCCCGAAGGCGAGCCCGAGAAGCACCGCGTCCCCGCCCCGCTCACCGCCGCCATCACCCTCACCGCGGCCCTCGGCATCGCCCTCTCCGGAGCACCCCAGCTGGTCCTGCGCTTCACCGACACCGGCCTCTTCTGAGCCCGCACGCGCGCGCATGCCCCCGTCCTCACCCGGACGGCCCACACCCATGCCCGCAGGCACAAGGGAACTAGTGCCTCCCGCCTGGCGTTGACCAGTACGGGAAGGTGCACTGGATGTGACATCACGGCACAGTGCCACCGGACAACAGCAAGGTTCGCAAGCAAAGGGTTCCCCTGCTGCACGACTTGGAGGGCGTACCGTGCACCGCCGGCACAACGGGCTCAGGACCGCAGTACTCCTCGGGGGACTGTCCGCACTCATCATCGTCATCGGCAGCTTCTTCGGCCGCATGGGGCTGGTCATCGCGGTCCTGATCGCGCTCGGCACCAACGCGTACGCGTACTGGAACAGCGACAAACTGGCGCTACGCGCGATGCGTGCCCGCCCGGTGAGCGAGTTCGAGGCTCCCGCCCTGTACCGGATGGTGCGCGAGCTCTCCACCCAGGCCCGACAGCCCATGCCCCGTCTGTACATCTCCCCGACCGAGGCACCCAACGCCTTCGCCACCGGCCGCAACCCGCGCAACGCCGCCGTGTGCTGCACGGACGGCATCCTGCGCCTCCTCGACGAGCGCGAACTGCGCGGCGTCATCGGCCACGAGCTCAGCCACGTCTACAACCGGGACATCCTCATCTCCTCGGTCGCCGGCGCGCTCGCCTCCGTGATCATGTTCCTGGTCAACTTCGCCTGGCTGATCCCGATCGGCCGCTCGGACGACGACGACGGTCCGGGCATCCTCGGCATGCTCCTGATCATGATTCTCGGCCCGCTCGCCGCCAGCGTCATCCAACTCGCCATCAGCCGCTCCCGTGAGTACGAGGCGGACGCTTCGGGCGCGCAGCTCACCGGCGACCCGCTGGCCCTCGCGAGCGCGCTGCGCAAACTGGAGACGGGCACCAAGCAGCTTCCACTGCCCCCGGAGCCCCGCATCGAGACCGCGAGCCACATGATGATCGCGAATCCCTTCCGTCCGGGCCAGGGACTCTCCAAGATGTTCTCGACGCACCCGCCGATGGCGGACCGTATCGCCCGGCTCGAGAAAATGGCAGGTCGCCACCAGTGAAGACCATCCTGAACGTCATCTGGCTGATCCTGAGCGGATTCTGGCTGTTCCTCGCCTACCTGGCCGCGGGAGCGCTGCTCTGCATCACGATCATCGGCATTCCCTTCGGCATCGCTGCTTTCCGCATCGGCGTCTACGCCCTCTGGCCCTTCGGCTACACGACGATCGAGCGCCGTGACGCGGGTGCGCCCTCCTGCGTCGGCAACGTGCTCTGGCTGGTCCTGGCCGGTTGGTGGCTGGCCATCGGGCACATCGTCACCGGCCTGCTCCTCTGCCTGACCATCATCGGCATCCCGTTCGGCATCGCGAACTTCAAACTGATTCCGGTCTCGCTGTTCCCGCTGGGCCGTGAAATCGTGCCCTCGGACCAGCCGTTCGCCTCGCGCTGAGGGGGCGGGCCCCGATCGGCTCGTTGTCCACGCCTCGTCAGTGGCCGGGCGGCCGAATGCTCGACGGCGGCCCGCAGCTCGCCGGTTGTCCACAGGCGGAGGGTTGTCCACAGGCCGGCTCGGTTGTCAGTGGCGGCCTGCATCATGAACGCATGACCGAGAACGAGCAGTTGTGGGCAAAGGTGGCGGCCAAGGCGGCCACCACCCGCCCCTGGGGTTGGCCTTCGCTCCCCGACCCCGTGGACGCGGCCACCGTGGCCCGTGCCGAGGCCGCACTCGGCTTCCGTCTGCCGCCGCTGCTCGCCGACCTCTACCTGCGTATAGGGGACGGCGGATTCGGCCCGGAGTACGGCCTGCTGCCCCTGCTCGACAGCTCTCCGTCCGGTGAACCCGCCGCCGTCGCGCAGTACCTCGCCAACCGCGCAAGCGGTCGCGAAGACCCCGACTGGCCCTGGCCCGAGGGCGTCCTGCCGATATCCCACTGGGGCTGCGCGATGTACGCGTGCGTGGACTGCCGGTCTCCGCAGGCGACGGTCCTGCTCTTCGAACCGAACCCCGGCGACCCCGACCACGCCTGGTTCGTCGACGCCCCCAGCCTCACTGCCTGGCTGCACTCCTGGCTCGACGGCACGGGCTGGTACGACTCCCTGAACGACGACCTGGAACCGACCCCCTGGACCGAGTTCCGCATACGCACGGCGGCGACCGGGGCGACGACGCCGTAACGGCCTGCCGCCGCGCACCCATCGCCCGGCACCCGCCCGCCGCGGTCCGCCGCCCGCAGCCCGTCGTCGCTGTCGTACGGCTACCGCGCGCCCGACCGGCGCCGCCGTACCCCGTAAGCGAGCACGCCCACGGCCAGCACCCCCGCTCCCACGAGCACCGAGGTCCTCGGCAGCGCGAACGCGAGCACCACACAGCCCAGGAGCCCCACCGCGGGCAGCATCCGCTTCGCCGGGGCCGGATCGAGCGTCCAGGCCGACGCGTTGGCCACCGCGTAGTACGTCAGCACACCGAAGGAGGAGAACCCGATCGCGCCCCGGACATCCACCGTGGCGGCCAGGACCGCGACCACCGCGCCCACCGCGAGCTCGGCCCGGTGCGGTACCCGGAAGCGCGGGTGGACGGCGGCCAGGGCGCCGGGCAGATGCCGGTCCCGGGCCATGGCCAGCGTCGTGCGCGAGACGCCCAGGATGAGGGCGAGGAGCGAGCCCAGCGCCGCCACCGCTGCCCCGATCCGTACCACCGGCACGAGCCCGGGCGCCCCCGCCGCCCGCACCGCGTCGGCCAACGGCGCCCCCGCCCGCCCGAGCTCGCCCGGCCCCAGCACGGAGAGGACAGCGACCGTCACGCACGCGTACACGACCAGAGCGATCCCCAGGGCCAGGGGGATCGCGCGGGGGATGGTGCGTGCCGGGTCACGCACCTCCTCGCCCAGGGTCGCGATGCGGGCATACCCGGCGAAGGCGAAGAACAGCAGACCGGCGGCGGTCAGCACCCCGCCGGCACCCCCGGAGATCCCGACGTCCAGCCGCCCGTCGTCGGACGCGCCGGACCTCAGGCACACGACCACCACGGAAGCGAGGACCGCCAGGACCACCGCCACGATCGCCCGCGTCAGCCAGGCCGACTTCTGGACGCCCCCGTAGTTCACCGCGGTCAGCGCCACCACGGCCGCGACCGCCACCGCGTGCGTCTGCGCGGGCCAGACGTACGCACCGACCGTCAGAGCCATCGCCGCACAGGAGGCCGTCTTACCGACCACGAACGACCAGCCCGCCAGATACCCCCAGAACGCGCCGAGCCGCTCGCGCCCGTACACGTACGTGCCGCCCGAGGCCGGATACAGGGCGGCAAGTCGCGCCGACGACATGGCGTTGCAGTAGGCGACCAGCGCGGCGAGTGCGAGTCCGAGCAGCAGCCCGGAGCCCGCGGCCTGCGCGGCGGGAGCGAGCGCCGCGAAGACGCCGGCACCGATCATCGAGCCGAGCCCGATGACCACGGCGTCGCCGAGGCCGAGCGTCCGCCGCAGCTCGGCGCGTGATCCGGACTGTGTCATGGGCCGCACCCTACTGATCGACGGAACCACCGTGTGTCCTGGTGACGTCGTCCTCATCGACACGACCCGAACCCGCGTGCGACGCAGGACGCGGGGCGCGACGGAAACGAGCACAGCCCGTCCGGAGCGAGCGACATCACAGTGTCCGGACAGCGCGGGCACAGCACGGAAGGGCAGGTTCAGGACATGAGCATCATCAGCTGGATCATCCTGGGGTTGTTGGCCGGAGTCATTGCCAAGGTGCTGCTGCCGGGCCGCGACCCGGGCGGCTTCATCGGCACGACCCTCATCGGTGTCGCGGGCGCGTTCATCGGCGGCTGGATATCGGCCCGCTGGCTGGACCACCCCATCACCAAGGACTTCTACGACGGCGCGACCTGGGCTGCGGCGATCGGCGGTTCGCTGGTGCTGCTGATCGTCTATCGCCTGCTGTTCGGCAACTCACGCGACTGAGCGCCTCCGCGGCGGACCGAACGAGAAGGGTGGGCACCCCGCGGGCGCCCACCCTTGCTCACAGCTGTCCGGCTCGCGTCTGTCCGGCCGACTACCGGTAGTTCACGAACTGCAGAGCGAAGTCGAAGTCCTGGCCCTTGAGCAGGGTGATGACGGTCTGGAGGTCGTCGCGGCTCTTGGAGCTGACACGCAGTTCCTCGCCCTGCACCTGGGCCTTCACGCCCTTGGGGCCCTCGTCGCGGATGAGCTTCGCGACCTTCTTCGCGTTGTCCTGGGAGATGCCCTCCTTGATCTCCGCGAAGAGCTTGTACTCCTTGCCGGAGAGCTGGGGCTCGCCCGCCTCCAGCGCCTTGAGGGAGATCCCGCGCTTGATCAGCTTGGACTGGAAGACGTCGAGGACGGCGTTGACCCGGTCCTCTGAGTTCGCCTCCATGAGGATCTTGTCGCCGGACCACGAGATCGAGGCGCCGACGCCTTTGAAGTCGTAGCGCTGCGAGATTTCCTTGCCGGCCTGGTTGAGGGCGTTGTCGACCTCCTGCCGCTCGACCTTCGAGACGATGTCGAAACTGGAGTCGGCCATGTCCTGTGGCTCCTTGTATCGGGGTGCGTGTCGGGTGCGTATCGGCGTGCGTGGGGGCGACCGCCGAGCCCGGCGTGGTCCCGGGCCGCATCCGCTCAAGCCTAGTCATCCCGCACGCTCCGGGCGGCGAGGAATCAGGTGGCGAAGCACCCCTGGGCATCGGGTATCGTTTACGTCGTTGCCAGGGAGCACCGCCGAAAAGCGGTTCGAACAGGCGGCAAACCCGGCGGTGTGCCCGAGCGGCCAAAGGGAGCAGACTGTAAATCTGCCGGCTCAGCCTTCCCAGGTTCGAATCCTGGCGCCGCCACGCTGAGAACGAAGGGCCCGTGACCTGCTTACGCAGCAGGTCACGGGCCCTTCGTCATGTTCCCTGGTGAGCGGTGCGCTGTCTCCCGCTGTCTCGCATTCGAACGTTCTGTCCCCACGTGTGTGGACGTGTGTGGACGGGATGTCCGCAACGAACTGTGGTTCCACTCCAGGACTGGGCCAGGTGGATCGCGCAGCGTGGTGAAGATCATACGGGCGGTCGGCCGACGTCGGTTCGAAGTGGCGGAGTGTGCGATCGCCGTTGCTCCGGAGCCCAACCGGTCACAGGTGAACTGGTCGTGACCTGTCCACCCACCCGGCACGTCAGCTGAGCCGCGGCACCGTCCGGCCGACGCCGCCGGCAGGGGGCCGTTCGGGCTCCTGGGCGGCGCCGACCCGCTTCACTTCCCTTCGGCAGGGTCCTCCGGGGGTTCGGAGACCTCCGGCGCGGGCGTCTTCGCCGCTCTTTTCACCTCTGCCTCGATGTCGTTGCGTGGTCTGTTCTCGTCCTTGGCGTGTTCGGTCACCGCGGCCTGTACGTCGCGGGCGAGGTCGCGCCAGGCGCGCCAGGCGGTTTCGTAGGTGTCGGTCTGGATCTCCGGCCATGGGGTGGCCGTGGGTGCGCCGTACGTGTCCCGCAGCGCTTCGACCCTCGCGTGTGCCTCGTCGGCCGCGCGTTGCTTCTCCACGAGTTCCTCGAAGGTATGTGCCACGTGTACGGATGCTAGGGAGGTGATCGCACTTCCGCGCGGCGAGCGGGGCGCGTCCCGCCGTGCGGTACCCGCGTGGCCCACTGGGGCAGACTGACGACATGTCCAGCG
This sequence comes from Streptomyces sp. NBC_01334, assembly GCF_035983595.1. Lineage (NCBI taxonomy): Bacteria > Bacillati > Actinomycetota > Actinomycetes > Kitasatosporales > Streptomycetaceae > Streptomyces > Streptomyces sp. NBC_01334. The sequence continues at coordinate 5,790,152 of NZ_CP130718.1, forward strand.
CGTCCAGTCGTCGTAGAACCTGCCCCGTATGCCGTCGCGAGATCGCCGTCGTCGCCGGACGGTTCGCCCGGCACGACCCGCCGGGGGCGCGCGGGACCGGGGACCTCGTCTCCTGCCCCGGCTCGCGCAGTACGGCACAACTGGGCGCGGCCCAGGCGTCGTTGGACGGGTATGTGGTCCCGGAGTTTCCGGGACAGCTGCCCCTCTTCTAGCGTTCTGGCGTTCTGGCGTTCCAGGGCGTCTACCGGAGCACGGCGTTCCTCAGTTGCCCGCCACTGCCCTGACCGCCACCGGTACCGGCGTCGAGCCGCTGATGAGTTCCAGGGTGAGGCCGGACGTCGCCGGGGTGTCCAGCAGTTCGGCCAGCACGGTGGCCACGTCGTCGCGGGGGACGGAGCCGCGGCCCGTGCGGGCCTCCAGGCGGACCAGGCCGGTGCCGGCGTCGTCCGTGAGCGCGCCGGGGCGCAGGATCGTCCAGTCGAGGGAGTCCAGGCCCTGCACGTGCGCGTCCGCTTCGCCCTTGGCGCGCAGGTAGACGTCGAAGACCTCGTCACCCTGGTGATCGGGGTCCGCGCCCATGGACGACACGACCACGAAGCGCCGTACGCCCGCCCGGACCGCCGCGTCCGCGAACAGGACGGCCGCGCCCTTGTCCACGGTGTTCTTGCGGCCCACTCCGCTGCCCGGGCCGGCACCCGCCGCGAACACCGCCGCGTCCGCGCCCCGCAGCCGCTCCGCGACCGCTTCGACGGACGCCGACTCCAGGTCCAGGACGACCGGTTCGGCGCCGGCCGCCCGGAGGTCGTCCCCCTGTTCCGCCTTGCGGATGATCCCCGCGACCTCGTCCCCGCGCGCGGCGAGCAGACGCTCCAGCCGCAGCGCGATCTGACCATGACCACCAGCGATGACAATGCGCATGCTTCCGACCGTACGCCCGGACAACCGCATCCGCCGCACGACCTCACCCGAGTCCCGGCCCAACTCCCCGGCCCGCCCCCGCCGTCCTACGACGGTTGTCCCCGCCCCTGCCTCGGCAGGCCCCACTCCGGGGCGGCTGTCGAGCTGCGGTACTCGCGGACGGCGCTCGTGCGGGCGACCACGCGGCCCTGGTGGATCACGATCCTGCTGTACGCCAGGGACAGGGCGCCCGCCAGCCGGTCGCCGCGGACGGCCAGGAGGTCGGCCGGGAAGCCCGCCTCCACGCGGACCTCGGGGAGGCCCAGCGCGGCTCGCGCGGACGTGCTCACGGCGTCGTACGCGTCCTCGGCGCGCAGGCCGTGACGGGAGGCGAGCAGGTAGGCGGCCTCCAGGGGGTCGCCGCGGCCGACCGGATTGGAGACGTCCCGCAACGCCCCGCTGCCCGCCGCGATCCGGACGCCGGCCGCGCGCAACAGCCGTACGGGCGCCGCGTCCCGGTGGTCGACGGTGCCGCAGCCGCCCTGGGGGAGGCAGACCACCGTCACGCCGGCGGCGGCGAGTTGGTCGGCGGTGCGGGTGGCGGTATCGGCGGGGAGGTCGTCGAGGCCGCCGCAGGGGCTCAGGGTGACGCCGGGGCGCAGACCGCCGGCCATCGCGGCGAGACGGGCGAGGCGGGCCGGGTCGGCGGCGTCGGTGTGCAGGTCGACGGGGCAGCCGTGCTCGGAGGCGACCTCCAGGACGGTCTCCACGTAGCCCGTCGGATCGGGGTCCAGGTCCGGGCAGCCGCCCACGACCGAGGCGCCCATCTTCACCGCGTCCCGCAGCATCGCGAGCCCGTCCGCCCCGGCCGCCCCGGTCAGTACCCGCGGCATCGCCACCGCCGTCAGTTCGGCGAGCCCGCGCAGCGAACGCCGGGCCTGCAGTACGGCGGCCAGCGCGCCGAGGCCCTGGACGTCGCCCACGTGCACATGAGCACGCAGCGCCGTCGCACCGTGGCCCAGTTGCAGCAACGCGGCCTCCGTGGCACGGCGCTGGACGTCCTCGGGGGCGTACGAGACCGGGCCGTCCGCATCGGCGGTGAGCGCGGTGTCGGCGTGCGCGTGCGGCTCGGCGGGGGCGGGGAGCAGGAGGTAGCCGCCGAGGTCCACGCGTGTGCCGCCGCGGGTGGGGCCGGCCGTCAGGCTGCCCGCCGTGCCGACCGCCTCGATACGCCCGCGGCCCAGCCGTACGTCCACGGTCCGGCCGTCCGTCAGGCGCGCCCCGCTCAGCAGGAGGGCGGCCGGGTCCGGCGGACCTCCCGCGGCGCCGGACGAGGACGACGGCCAAGGGGGCGGCTGCGGCTGGCTGTCGGGCATCGCGCTCCAGGGGCTCGGCTCGGCACTGCGCGGGGACGCGGGTGACGCGCGGTCGCGGGGACGCAAGATCACGCAGAGTGAGTCGAGCCTAGGACGGCGTTTCGGCGCGAGCGGGGAGGAGCGCAATAGTCGTACCGGTGTGGTCCGGCGTGCGGGAGGGGCCCGGGAGGCCGCTGGGACCTTGGGGAATCGGCCCTCCGGGCGGTCCCGGAGGGCCCCGCGAAACGGATTTGGGTGAACGGCTGCGGACCGTGTAATGTCTTCATCGCTCGCCCCAATAGCTCAGTCGGTAGAGCGTCTCCATGGTAAGGAGAAGGTCTACGGTTCGATTCCGTATTGGGGCTCTGGTGGGTGAGGTTCCCGTCGCAAGGCGGGACCTGATCCCATCAAAGCGGTGTAGCTCAGTCGGTAGAGCAAGCGGCTCATAATCGCTGTGTCACCGGTTCAAGTCCGGTCACCGCTACTGACAGTAGCCGATTGTGGGGTCGGTCCTTCGATCGGCTACTCTTTCATGCGTTATATGTCCCATCCGTTCGTCAAGGAGCACTCCTGTGGCTGCCACCGACGTCCGCCCGAAGATCACGCTGGCCTGCGTGGAGTGCAAGGAGCGGAACTACATCACCAAGAAGAACCGGCGTAACAACCCGGACCGACTGGAGATGAAGAAGCACTGCCCGCGTTGCAATGCGCACACCGCGCACCGCGAAACGCGATAAATCAGGCTCGTATGCGAGGCCGTCCCCGAGTGATCGGGGGCGGCCTCGTGTCGTTGAGCGACCCGTACCGGTCAGTAGAGCAACGCTGAGCGGTACAGCAACAGAGCAGCGGAGCAGCAGAGCAACCAGGAGGTGCCGAGGCCATGGCGCTCGACCAGTCCTTCGTCGGGCGGACCTACCCGCCCACCGATCCCTACGAGGTCGGTCGGGAGAAGATCCGCGAGTTCGCCGAGGCCGTGGGTGACGCCAACCCGGCGTACACCGACCCGGACGCCGCCAAGGCGCTCGGGTACGCCGATGTGATCGCGCCGCCGACCTTCGTGTTCTCGATCACCTTCAAGGCGGCGGGACAGGTCGTCCAGGACCCTCGGCTGGGCCTCGACTACAGCCGGGTGGTGCACGGCGACCAGAAGTTCGCCTACCGGCGCCCGGTGCGCGCCGGTGACCGGCTCACGGTCACCTCGACCATCGAGGCGGTCAAGTCCATGGCCGGCAACGACATCCTGGACATCCGTGGCGAGGTCCGCGACGAGAGCGGCGAGCACGTCGTGACCGCTTGGACCAAGCTCGTCGCCCGCGCGGCGGAGCCGGCGGAATCCGTGGAGTCCGTGGACGCCACGGACGGGAAGGCGTGAGGAACCGATGACGGCGAAGATCGCTTACGACGACGTCGAGGTCGGCACCGAACTGCCGGCCCGGTCCTTCCCTGTGAACCGCGCCACGCTGGTGCAGTACGCGGGTGCCTCCGGGGACTTCAACCCCATCCACTGGAACGAGAAGTTCGCCAAGGAGGTGGGCCTGCCGGACGTCATCGCGCACGGCATGTTCACCATGGCCGAGGCGGTCCGCGTCGTCACCGACTGGATCGGCGACCCGGGCGCGGTCGTCGACTACGGCGTTCGCTTCACGAAGCCGGTCGTCGTCCCGAACGACGACCAGGGTGCCGTGATCGAGGTCACCGGCAAGGTGGGCGCCAAGCTCGACGACAACACCGTGCGGGTCGACCTGACCGTGACCAGCGGCGGGCTGAAGGTCCTCGGGATGTCCCGGGCGGTCGTACGGCTGGCCTGATCCGAGGCGGCACACACGACGTAAGGGGCGCCCTCCAGGGAGAGGCGCCCCTTACGCGTTGACAGGCCTTGACGTAGTTAGTGATTGAGCACTAACTTTGTCGCATGGTCAGGATGAGCGCAGACGAGAGGCGCGAGAGCGTCATCCGCGCGGCGACGAGCGAGTTCGCCCGGGGTGGCTATCACGGCACCTCCACCGAGGCGATCGCCAGGCGGGTGGGTGTCTCGCAGCCGTATCTCTTCCGGCTCTTCGCGGGCAAGAGGGCGATCTTCCTCGCGGCATCCGAGCGCTGCATGGACGACACCGTCCGCACGTTCGAGGAGGCCGCCAGGGGGCTGGAGGGCGAAGAGGCCCTGCATGCCATGGCGAACGCGTACACCAGGGTCCTCGCGGAGCAGCCCGAACGGCTGATGATGCAGATGCAGACGTATGTCGCGGTGGCCGCCGCGGAGGCGGAGGGCGACCACGGCTTCGGGGAGGCCGTGCGCGCCGGGTGGATGCGGCTCTGGGACACCGTCCATGTGCCGCTCGGTGCCGACGTGAACGAGACGACGACCTTCATGGCGTACGGCATGCTCGTCAACTGCCTGGTGGCCATGGGGTTCGCGCCCGGAGACCGGGTCTGGGAAGGGATGTATCCCTCGGCTCGGATCAAGGGCCGGCTGGAGAAATAGCGAGGGCGGCGGGTTCGCCGTCGCCGTCGAAGGCGCCTTTTCATGGGCGCGAAAGTTAGTCATCAATTACTAACCGAAGATCACCCGCTGGGGGAGCGATGTCAGAGCAGACCGCACGTCGCGGGGGAGCCGTCTGGGCCCTCGTCATCACCAGCGTCGCCGGGTTCATGGCGGCCCTCGACAACCTCGTCGTCACCACCGCCCTGCCGTCCATCCGCGAGGATCTCGGCGGCGGGCTCGGCGACCTCGAATGGACCGTGAGCGCCTACACGCTCACCTTCGCCGTGCTGCTGATGTTCGGCGCGGCGCTCGGCGACCGGTTCGGCCGACGGCGGATGTTCCTCGTCGGACTCACCGTCTTCACCGTCGCCTCCGCCGCCGCGGCCATGGCCCCCGGCATCGGCTCCCTCATCGCCGCCCGCGCGGTCCAGGGTGTCGGCGCGGCCGTCATGATGCCGCTGACGCTCACCCTCCTCACGGCCGCCGTGCCCGCCGCCAAGCGCGGAATGGCCTACGGCATCTGGGGTGCGGTCAACGGACTCGCGGTCGCCTCCGGGCCGCTCATCGGGGGCAGCCTCACCGAACACGTGTCCTGGCACTGGATCTTCTGGCTGAACGTTCCGTTGGGCCTCGCGCTGCTTCCGCTCGCCCGGCTGCGTCTCGCCGAGTCCTACGGCACCGGCGCCCCGCTCGACTTCCCCGGCACCCTGCTCGCCAGCGGCGGCCTCTTCGGGCTCGTCTACGGCCTGGTGCGCGGGCCGGCCGACGGCTGGACCAGCCCGCTCGTGCTGACCGGCCTGTTCGCGGGCGCCGTCCTGCTCGTCGGGTTCGTCCTGCACGGGCTGCGGGCCAAGAACCCCATGCTGCCGATGCGCCTCTTCCGGTCCCGTGCCTTCGCCGGGATCAACGCCGCGAGCCTGCTGATGTTCCTCGGGATGTTCGGCTCGATCTTCCTGCTCAGCCAGTACATGCAGGGCGTCCTCGGCTACTCGCCCACCGAGGCGGGCCTCAGGATGCTGCCGTGGACCGGTATGCCGATGCTCGTCGCACCGATCGCCGGCATCCTCTCCGACCGCGTCGGAGGCCGGCCGGTCGTCGCCACCGGGCTCTTCCTCCAGGCCGCCGGTCTCGGCTGGATGGCCGCTGTGGCGACCGTCGACGCCTCCTACGCCGCCCAGCTGCCCGGTCTGATAGTCAGCGGCATCGGCATGGCGCTGTTCTTCGCCCCGGCCTCCAACCTGGTGATGTCCAGCGTCCGCTCGCAGGAGCAGGGGATCGCCTCCGGCGCCAACAACGCGCTGCGGGAGGTCGGCGGGGCCCTCGGTATCGCGATCATGTCGTCGATCTTCGCGGCGCAGGGCGGATACGAGTCCGGCCAGACCTTCGTCGACGGGCTGCGGCCCGCGCTGGTCACGGGCGCGGCGGTGGTGGCCCTCGCCGGGTTCGCCGCCCTGCTGATACCGGCCCGGCGGCGAGCGGACCTCGTGGCGACGGACTCCGGGGCGGGCCCTGAGGCCGGCTCCGAGCCGGCGCCCGTGCTGGAGCCCGCCGCCCGCTGAGACACACGGCACATGAAGTGCCCGGATGCGTCCGGCACGCGCGCGTGCGGTGACCGGCGAGGGGCGGCTGGATCGGGCTGTCGGGGGCCGGGGCGGGCGGGGCTGTCGGTCGTGTCTCGTAGGCTGGGGCGCGTGCTGGAACTCCACGATGCCCCGCTCGCCCCGCTGACCACCTTCCGGCTGGGCGGTCCCGCCACCAGGCTGGTGACCGCGACGACCGACGCCGAGGTGATCGCAGCCGTACGCGAGGCCGACGCCGACGGTACGCCGCTGCTCATCGTCGGCGGCGGCTCGAACCTCGTCATCGGCGACAAGGGCTTCGAGGGCACCGCCCTGCGCATCGCCACGCGCGGCTGCGAACTCGTCGGGACACGACTGGAGCTGGCCGCGGGCGAGATCTGGACCGACGCGGTCGCCCGCACCGTGGAAGCCGGGCTGGCCGGCGTCGAGTGCCTGGCCGGCATCCCCGGCTCGGCGGGCGCGACCCCGATCCAGAACGTCGGGGCGTACGGCCAGGAGGTCTCCACGACGATCACCGAGGTGATCGCGTACGACCGCCGGGCGGGCGGGACGGTCACGCTCACCAACGAGGAGTGCGCCTTCTCCTACCGGCACAGCCGCTTCAAGGCCGACCCCGAGCGGTATGTCGTCCTGCGCGTCCGGTTCGCCCTCGAGGACGCGGACGGGCTGTCGGCGCCCCTGAAGTACGCCGAGACGGCACGCGCGCTGGGCGTCGAGCCCGGGGACCGGGTGCCGCTCGCCGAGGCCCGCGAGACCGTGCTGAAACTGCGCGCCGGGAAGGGCATGGTCCTCGACCCGGAGGACCACGACACCTGGTCGGCCGGCTCCTTCTTCACCAACCCGATCCTCACCGACGCCGACTTCGCCGCGTTCCACGCGCGCGTGAAGGAGCGGCTGGGCGACGGCGCGGAGCCGCCCGCCTACCCGGCGGGGGCGGGACACACCAAGACCTCCGCGGCCTGGCTGATCGACAAGGCGGGCTTCACCAAGGGGTACGGCAGCGGGCCCGCCCGGATCTCCACCAAGCACACCCTCGCCCTCACCAACCGCGGCGCGGCCACCACGGAGGACCTGCTGGCGCTGGCCCGCGAGGTCGTGGCCGGGGTGCGCGAGGCCTTCGGGGTCACGCTGGTCAACGAGCCGGTGATGGTGGGCGCCGGGCTCTAGGACGCGTCTGGCAGTTCCCGCCGGGCGCGCGACGCCCGGCACGGCACCTCGCCGCGTCGTCGGATCACCCGGGTGCATCCGGTACGCGGATGAGTGCATCCGGTACGCGGGCGATCCTCCGCCTTGCGATGCACCGCACCGGACGCCGCGCGCCGATCCGACGCGCATGGTCAGACACGCCCCAGCCGACCCGCGCCCTCCGCCCGCCGCGCTACGCCAGCCAGTCGTCCACGCCCGCCAGCAGCTTCGCCCTGACGTCCTCCGGCGCCGCCGAGGCCCGTACCGACTGGCGGGCCAGTTCCGCCAACTCCTCGTCCGTGAAGGCGTGGTGGCGGCGGGCGATGTCGTACTGGGCCGCCAGGCGTGCGCCGAAAAGCAGCGGGTCGTCGGCGCCCAGGGCCATCGGCACCCCGGCCTCGAAGAGCGTCCGCAGCGGAACGTCCTCCGGCTTCTCGTACACGCCCAGCGCCACGTTCGACGCCGGGCACACCTCGCAGGTCACGCCCCGGTCGGCGAGCCTCTTCAGCAGCCGCGGATCCTCGGCCGCCCGTACCCCGTGCCCCAGCCGGTTCGCGTCCAGGTCGTCCAGGCAGTCGCGGACGGACGAGGGGCCGGTCAACTCGCCGCCGTGCGGGGCGGACAGCAGCCCGCCCTCCCGGGCGATCGCGAAGGCCCGGTCGAAGTCCCTCGCCATGCCCCGGCGTTCGTCGTTCGACAGCCCGAAACCGACCACCCCCCGGTCCGCGTACCGCACGGCCAGCCGGGCCAGGGTGCGGGCGTCCAGCGGGTGCTTCATCCGGTTCGCCGCGACCAGCACCCGCATGCCGAGCCCGGTGTCGCGCGACGCCGTCTCCACCGCGTCCAGGATGATCTCCAGCGCCGGGATCAGCCCGCCCAGCCGGGGCGCGTACGACGTCGGGTCCACCTGGATCTCCAGCCAGCCCGAGCCGTCCTTCAGATCCTCCTCCGCGGCCTCCCGCACCAGCCGCTGGATGTCCTCCGGCTCGCGTACGCACGAGCGCGCCGCGTCGTACAGGCGCTGGAAGCGGAACCAGCCCCGTTCGTCCGTGGCCCGCAGCTTGGGTGGCTCCCCGCTGGTCAGCGCCTCGTTCAGCGCGTCCGGCAGGTGCACGCCGTACTTGTCGGCCAGTTCCAGCACGGTGGTGGCCCGCATCGACCCGGTGAAGTGCAGGTGCAGATGGGCTTTCGGCAGCTCAGAGACATCACGTACACGCTCCATTCCAGGATCCTGCCGTACCTTCCGGTCGTCCCGGTAGCGCTTTCCCCGATCGTGGTCTTGCTCGCACAAAGCAACGGGCCGCCTCCCGAGGGGAGACGGCCCGCAGACTGTTCACGGGAGTGGTCCGAACTCAGTCCCTGGCCTCCGCCAGCAGCTTCTGGATGCGGCTCACGCCCTCGACGAGGTCCTCGTCGCCCAGCGCGTACGACAGCCGCAGGTAGCCCGGCGTACCGAACGCCTCACCCGGGACCACCGCGACCTCGGCCTCCTCCAGGATGAGCGCGGCCAGCTCGACCGAGTCCTGCGGACGCTTGCCGCGGATCTCCTTGCCGAGCAGCGCCTTCACCGAGGGGTACGCGTAGAACGCGCCCTCGGGCTCCGGGCAGAGGACGCCGTCGATCTCGTTCAGCATCCGCACGATCGTCTTGCGGCGCCGGTCGAAGGCCTCGCGCATCTTCTCGACGGCCGACAGGTCACCGGAGACGGCGGCCAGCGCGGCGATCTGCGCCACGTTGGAGACGTTCGAGGTGGCGTGCGACTGGAGGTTCGTGGCGGCCTTGACGACGTCCTTCGGGCCGATGATCCAGCCCACCCGCCAGCCGGTCATCGCGTACGTCTTCGCGACGCCGTTGACCACGATGCACTTGTCGCGCAGCTCGGGGAGGATCCCCGGCAGCGAGGTGAACTTCGCGTCGCCGTAGACGAGGTGCTCGTAGATCTCGTCCGTCATCACCCACAGGCCGTGCTCGACGGCCCAGCGGCCGATCGCCTCGGCGTCCTCGGCGTTGTAGACGGCGCCGGTCGGGTTGGACGGGGAGACGAAGAGCACGACCTTCGTGTTCTCCGTGCGGGCCGCCTCCAGCTGCTCGACCGAGACCCGGTAGCCGGTCGTCTCGTCGGCCACGACCTCCACCGGGACACCGCCCGCCAGCCGGATGGACTCGGGGTACGTGGTCCAGTACGGCGCCGGGACGATGACCTCGTCGCCCGGGTCGAGGATCGCGGCGAAGGCGTTGTAGATCGCCTGCTTGCCGCCGTTGGTGACCAGGATCTGCGAGGCGTCCACCTCGTAGCCCGAATCACGCAGCGTCTTCGCGGCGATCGCGGCCTTCAGCTCGGGGAGACCACCGGCCGGCGTGTAGCGGTGGTACTTGGGGTTCTTGCAGGCCTCGACGGCCGCCTCGACGACATAGTCCGGGGTCGGGAAGTCGGGCTCGCCCGCGCCGAAGCCGATCACCGGACGTCCGGCGGCCTTCAGGGCCTTGGCCTTGGCGTCCACGGCAAGGGTGGCGGACTCGGAGATCGCGCCGACGCGGGCGGAGACCCGGCGCTCGGTGGGAGGGATTGCAGCGCTCATGGCACCCATGGTTTCAGACCGGAAACCGCCCCGGCACACGGGTTTCACGGACTGGTCAGCCGACTGAACATCAGAGTGATTCCGATCAAGGCCGCTTTCCGTTCGACGAGGCGCTCAAGACCACGTACACTCACACGTCGTTGGCCTTCGACAGCCGCGCCCCAACAGGTGCACACCGAGCACCCGGTCGGATGCGGTACGTTGGGGAACACACAAAGGGTCGTAGCTCAATTGGTAGAGCACTGGTCTCCAAAACCAGCGGTTGGGGGTTCAAGTCCCTCCGGCCCTGCTACACACTCCGTCACCAGGATGTGTGCGCAGCGCATGTACGTCCAGCAATGCATCGCCGTGCGGCTCAGACCGGGCGCGGCACGGCCACGACCCGGGAACAGGTGAGGACGAATGGCGGATGCCGTGGGCTCCATCGACACGCCTGATGCCCAGGACGAGGTGCCTGAGGCGCAGAAGAAGACCCGCAAGGGCGGCAAGCGCGCCAAGAAGGGCCCGCTGAAGCGTCTCGCGCTCTTCTATCGCCAGATCGTCGCAGAGCTCCGCAAGGTCGTATGGCCCACGCGGAGTCAGCTGACGACTTACACGACCGTGGTGATCGTCTTTGTCGTCATCATGATCGGCCTGGTGACCGTGATTGACTATGGACTCAGCCACGCCGCCAAGTACGTTTTTGGCTGAGCCTAGAGCGAAGGGCGCCGAGGTATCCGGCGCCCCTTTCGCATGTTCCACCCCTATGTATCCAGGAAGAAGCAGCCACCGTGTCTGACCAGAACCTGAACGACGCCATCGAGCCGGAAGAGTCCGTGGACGACGAGCTCGACATCGTCGAGGGTGCGGACGAGGTGGACGAGTTCGAGGCTGCCGAGGCCGAAGCGGGCGAACCCGCGGAGGAAGCCGCACTCCACGTCGAGGACGAGGAAGCCGACGAGGACGTCGAGACCGAGGACGTCGTCGACGAGGCCGAGGAAGAAGAGCCGGCCGAGCCCGTCGACCCCGTTGTCGCCCTGCGCGAGGAGCTGCGCACCCTCCCCGGCGAGTGGTACGTCATCCACACGTACGCCGGCTACGAGAACCGCGTGAAGACCAACCTGGAGCAGCGCGCCGTCTCGCTCAACGTCGAGGACTACATCTTCGCGGCCGAGGTGCCGCAGGAAGAGGTCGTCCAGATCAAGAACGGCGACCGCAAGACCATCCGTCAGAACAAGCTCCCCGGCTACGTGCTGGTGCGCATGGACCTGACGAACGAGTCCTGGGGCGTCGTCCGCAACACTCCCGGCGTCACGGGCTTCGTGGGCAACGCGTACGACCCGTACCCGCTGACCCTGGACGAGATCGTCAAGATGCTCGCCCCGGAGGCCGAGGAGAAGGCCGCGCGTGAGGCCGCCGAGGCCGAGGGCAAGCCGGCTCCGTCCCGCAAGGTCGAGGTCCAGGTGCTGGACTTCGAGGTGGGCGACTCGGTCACCGTCACCGACGGCCCGTTCGCCACGCTCCAGGCCACGATCAACGAGATCAACGCCGACTCGAAGAAGGTCAAGGGCCTCGTCGAGATCTTCGGTCGCGAGACCCCGGTCGAGCTGAGCTTCGACCAGATCCAGAAGAACTGATCCTCCTCTGGAGCACAAGCCTCCGATCAGGTCAGACCACGCTCTCGCTGGGGGCACCTCCCGCTTGCGGGGGACGGTCTGACCTGCTCGGTTTTTGGCCGCGCATGGATACCCGTTATCGTTGTGCGGTATGCCTCCATCCGGATCATCCGGACCGGACGGCTGAAAACTCTCACTAGGACCCGGAGAGAGCAATGCCTCCCAAGAAGAAGAAGGTCACGGGGCTCATCAAGCTCCAGATCAACGCTGGTGCGGCCAACCCGGCCCCGCCGGTCGGCCCCGCGCTCGGCCAGCACGGCGTCAACATCATGGAGTTCTGCAAGGCCTACAACGCCGCGACCGAGTCGCAGCGTGGCTGGGTGATTCCGGTGGAGATCACGGTCTACGAGGACCGCTCCTTCACCTTCATCACCAAGACGCCGCCGGCCGCGAAGATGATCCTCAAGGCCGCTGGTGTCGAGAAGGGCTCTGGCGAGCCGCACAAGACCAAGGTCGCCAAGATCACCGAGGCGCAGGTCCGTGAGATCGCCACGACCAAGCTTCCCGACCTGAACGCCAACGACCTGGACGCCGCGTCGAAGATCATCGCCGGCACCGCCCGCTCCATGGGCATCACGGTCGAAGGCTGATCACCAGCCCCGTAGCACCTTCGTAGCACCGTGGCAGGGCCTGCTCGGCCCATACCACGACTCCTCAAGACACACAGGAGCAGTAGTGAGCAAGCGCAGCAAGTCCCTCCGCGCTGCGGACGCCAAGATCGACCGGGAGAAGCTCTACGCCCCGCTCGAGGCCGTCCGTCTCGCCAAGGAGACCTCCACGAGCAAGTTCGACGGCACCGTCGAGGTCGCCTTCCGCCTGGGTGTCGACCCGCGCAAGGCCGACCAGATGGTCCGTGGCACCGTGAACCTGCCGCACGGCACCGGCAAGACCGCCCGGGTCCTGGTCTTCGCGACCGGTGACCGTGCTGCGGCCGCGGAGGCCGCGGGCGCCGACATCGTCGGCTCCGACGAACTGATCGACGAGGTCGCGAAGGGTCGTCTGGACTTCGACGCCGTCGTCGCCACCCCGGACCTCATGGGCAAGGTCGGCCGCCTCGGCCGCGTGCTCGGTCCGCGTGGTCTGATGCCGAACCCGAAGACCGGCACCGTCACCCCCGACGTGGCCAAGGCCGTCACGGAGATCAAGGGCGGCAAGATCGAGTTCCGCGTCGACAAGCACTCGAACCTGCACTTCATCATCGGCAAGTCGTCCTTCGACGACACCCAGCTGGTGGAGAACTACGGCGCGGCCCTGGAGGAGATCCTCCGTCTGAAGCCGTCCGCCGCCAAGGGTCGTTACATCAAGAAGGCCGCGATCAGCACCACGATCGGCCCCGGCATCCTGGTGGACCCGAACCGCACCCGCAACCTTCTCGTCGAGGAGGACCCGGCCGCGGTCTGAGCCTGACAGCTCACCCTCAGTCGGTGACGAGCCCCGCAACCTTTCGAGGTGCGGGGCTCGTCCCTTTTGCCGTACGTATCTTTTTCGTACGACTGTCAGTGCTGTGCGTTAGCGTTCAGTGACAGGAATCCATGGGGGTGGGACGAATGAAGTGCAGGAACCTGCGCCGCGCGGGCCTCTCGATCGTCGCGGCGGCTCTGCTGACGGGGGTGACGGCCTGCGGCGGCTCCGGCGGCTCCGAGGGTTCGGGCGGCTCCGGCGGCTCCGGGAAGGGCGGGGACGGCAGCCCCCGGCTGAGCCCCATCGCGGCCCTGCGCACCGCCGAGAAGTCCACCGACGGCGCCGACTCCGCGAAGGTCGAGTCGACCACGACCATGGGCTCGGTGATGTCGATGACCGCCGACGGCGCTCTCGCCTGGGGGGACGGCCTCACCGGCACGCTCACCATCACGTACACCGGCGGAACCATGGCCGACACCATGCGCCAGATGGGCACCACGTCGATGGAGGCCCGCTATCTGCCCGACGCCTACTACGCGAGGATGGGCGACTCCTTCGCGGAGCAGGCCGGCGGCAGGCACTGGATCCGATACGCGTACGACGACCTGGAGAGCCTCGGCGGCAGCTCCGGCGCGTATCTGAAGGACCAGATGCAGAACACCACCCCGAACCAGTCGGTGAAGCTGTTGCTGGCCTCCGGGGACGTGCGGGAGGTCGGCGACGAGAAGGTGCGGGGGCAGCGGACCACGCACTACTCGGGGACGGTGGAGGTGGCGGACCTCGCCGAGAAGAACTCCAACCTCAGCCAGAGCCAGCTCGACGACCTGAGGAAGACGCTGGAGCAGGCCGGCGTCACCACCGAGACGGTCGACATCTGGGTCGACGACCGGGATCTGCTGGTCAAGAAGGTCGAGAAGGGCGAGACCACGGCGGGCGCCTATGCCCAGACCGCGTACTACACCGACTACGGCACCGAGGTCTCCGCCGAGGTGCCTCCGGCGAGCGACACCGCGGACTTCTCGGAGCTGGTGAAGCAGCAGGGGGCGGGTACCGGCTCGTAATTCACGGGCCCTCTCCCGATCCCCTGGGATACCTTCACGGTCTTGCTGTGAATCGACCGTGTGTTCGCTGTCTCGGTTTCTGGGGGAAGTTGGATGAGGTCTTCCGTGGGTGTCCTCGGGCTGTCCGCGCTGCTCGTCGCGGGGTGTGCGGCGGCGGGGGGCACGGAGAGCGGGGGTGACTCCGCCGCCGCGGCCGCCGTCACCCGGGCCGCGGAGAAGGCGGAGGAGACCGTGTCCCTGCGCTACCGCATGACCGGCCGGACGCCGGAGGAGGGCCGGATCGAGGCCGAGGCATCGATCGGCGTCGAGCCGCCGGCCATGAGCCTGAAGTCCACCGCGCTCAGCGGGCCCGACCAGGGCACGGGTGAGTTCCGGCTGGTCGGCGGGGTGCTGTACGTCGGCACCGACGAAGCCGACGAGAACGGCAAGCACTGGATCAAGTTCGGGGCGCCGGGCAGCTCCGACACCCCCAGCGGGATCAAGGTCGACACCGGCACGATGGTGGACCGGGTCCGGGACAACCCCTCCCACGAGGGCGGCTTCCTCGCCGCGGCCGACGACCTGGAGCAGGCCGGCACCGAGACCGTCGACGGCGTCCGCACCACCCACTACACGGGCACGGCCACCGTCGACGACATCCGGGCCTCCTACGAGGACGAGGACAAGAGCGTCCGGCAGCGGACCGAGAAGAGCCTCGCCCAGTACGAGAAGCAGGGCGTGGACGAACTCACCATGGACCTGTGGGTCGACGCCGAGGACCGTACGCGGCAGCTGCGGGTGCAGGGCTTCGGGCGGCGCGGCGAGCTCGACCTCACCCTCACGTTCTTCGACTTCGGCAAGCCCGTGACCGTGAAGGCGCCGGCCACCTCGGACACCGTGGACATGGCCGAGGAGCTGAAGAAGGCCCGCGACTGAGGCCCGTACCGGCCCCGTACGGGCGGATTTGCTTGACGGCGCCCCGTTCACGTACGCTCCTCGAGAAGCCAAAGACCGCTGGTCGTTGCCGTGCTCTCGCAAGAGGGGGCGGTGGCCGAAGGATCCGCTGCAATGCGGACGACCCGCGCAGGTGTCAGTGGATACGCTCCCGGACCGAAATCCTTCCATGGAATTCGTTCGGTCGAGCTACGCCCCGTGCGCCTGCGCCGGGGCGTTTCGTTTGTCCCAGCCCCTTCTGAGCGGTCCTCATCACCCGGAAGGAGGCCGACGCTCTATGGCAAGGCCCGACAAGGCTGCCGCGGTAGCCGAGCTCGCGGACCAGTTCCGCAGCTCGAACGCCGCTGTGCTGACCGAGTACCGGGGTCTCACCGTGGCGCAGCTCAAGACGCTGCGTCGTTCGCTCGGTGAAGACGCCCAGTACGCCGTGGTGAAGAACACGCTGACCAAGATCGCGGCCAACGAGGCCGGGATCTCGACGCTCGACGACCTGTTCAACGGTCCGACGGCGGTTGCCTTCATCACTGGTGACCCGGTGACGTCGGCGAAGGGTCTTCGTGACTTCGCCAAGGACAACCCGAACCTCGTCATCAAGGGCGGTGTCCTTGACGGTAAGGCGCTGTCCGCCGACGAGATCAAGAAGCTTGCGGACCTCGAGTCCCGCGAGGTTCTGCTCGCCAAGCTGGCGGGCGCCATGAAGGGCAAGCAGTCCCAGGCTGCCTCGCTCTTCCAGGCGCTTCCGTCGAAGTTCGTCCGCACCGCGGAGGCGCTTCGGGTCAAGCTGGCCGAGCAGGGCGGTGCCGAGTAACTCGGCTCGCACTTTGACCGCCGCATGACGTGGCGGTCGACGCGGGCCGAACGTACGCCCGCCGACATGTACATCCGGCACCTGCCGAATTGAATGGAAGGATCGCCCACCATGGCGACGAAGCTGTCCCAGGAAGAGCTGCTCGCGCAGTTCGAGAACCTCACCCTCATCGAGCTCTCCGAGTTCGTGAAGGCGTTCGAGGAGAAGTTCGACGTCACCGCCGCCGCCGCGGTCGCCGCTGCCCCGGCCGGCCCGGCCGCCGCCGCTGAGGTTGCCGAGGAGCAGGACGAGTTCGACGTCATCCTCACCGGTGCCGGCGAGAAGAAGATCCAGGTCATCAAGGTCGTGCGTGAGCTGACCTCCCTGGGTCTGAAGGAGGCCAAGGACCTCGTCGACGGCGCTCCGAAGCCCGTCCTCGAGAAGGTCGCCAAGGAGGCCGCTGAGAAGGCCGCCGAGTCCCTCAAGGCTGCCGGCGCCTCCGTCGAGGTCAAGTAACACCTCCCGGTCGGCGACGACCGGACGCGAAGGCTGAATCAGTCCCTCCGGGGCTGTAACGCTCACGCACCGAAGAGCGATCATCCATCTGGGTGGTCGCTCTTCGGCGTTCCTGGGAGCGTGACCACGGTTGCCTTGCACCTGCTTGACCGGGGGGTATGGTGATCTTCATCGTGTCTCCGGCGCCCGAGTTCGCGCAGGGGGGCCTTGACGAACCGCACGCAGCGCGCAATTCTCAGGACGCGTCGTCACAAGGATCCGAATCCGAGGCATGGATCGACGGCGAAGAGGGCAGTATCACCGTGCGTTGAGGGCTAGCAGACCGAGGGCGTTGAGAACTACGAGGGTCTCCAGAAACCCGCACTGGACATCAGTGTGCCAAGTGGCTACACTGACCCTTTGCGCTGCCTGTTAGCTGTTCCCTGCCCGTCACCAGGGGCATGCCCTCACTTGAGCCGGACGACCAGACAATCCCCCACCTGGGATTTCTGTCTCTGCGCGCAGGATGAGGAGCCGGTACGCGCGTAGTGAGTCCGAGCCCTCGGAAGGACCCCCTCTTGGCCGCCTCGCGCAACGCCTCGATCTCGAATACGAACAACGCCGCCAGCACCGCCCCGCTGCGCATCTCCTTTGCAAAGATCAGGGAGCCCCTCGAGGTTCCGAACCTTCTCGCGCTGCAAACCGAGAGCTTTGACTGGCTGCTCGGCAACGACGCCTGGAAGGGTCGCGTCGAGGCCGCCCTGGAGTCCGGTCAGGACGTCCCCACCAAGTCCGGTCTGGAGGAGATCTTCGAGGAGATCTCTCCGATCGAGGACTTCTCCGGGTCGATGTCGCTGACCTTCCGCGACCACCGTTTCGAGCCTCCGAAGAACAGCATCGACGAGTGCAAGGACCGCGACTTCACGTACGCGGCCCCGCTCTTCGTGACGGCCGAGTTCACCAACAACGAGACCGGCGAGATCAAGTCCCAGACGGTCTTCATGGGCGACTTCCCGCTCATGACCAACAAGGGCACCTTCGTCATCAACGGCACCGAGCGTGTCGTCGTGTCGCAGCTGGTCCGTTCGCCGGGTGTCTACTTCGACTCCTCCATCGACAAGACGTCCGACAAGGACATCTTCTCCGCCAAGGTCATCCCGTCCCGGGGCGCCTGGCTGGAGCTCGAGATCGACAAGCGCGACATGGTCGGTGTGCGTATCGACCGCAAGCGCAAGCAGTCCGTCACCGTCCTTCTGAAGGCTCTCGGCTGGACCACCGAGCAGATCCTCGAGGAGTTCGGCGAGTACGAGTCCATGCGCGCCACCCTGGAGAAGGACCACACCCAGGGCCAGGACGACGCGCTGCTGGACATCTACCGCAAGCTGCGTCCGGGCGAGCCGCCCACGCGTGAGGCCGCGCAGACGCTGCTCGAGAACCTCTACTTCAACCCCAAGCGCTACGACCTGGCCAAGGTCGGCCGCTACAAGGTCAACAAGAAGCTCGGTGGCGAGGCCCCGCTCAACGCGGGTGTCCTGACCGTCGAGGACGTCATCGCGACGATCAAGTACCTGGTGAAGCTGCACGCCGGGGAGACCGAGACGGTCGGCGAGTCCGGTCGCTCGATCATGGTCGAGACCGACGACATCGACCACTTCGGCAACCGTCGTATCCGCAGCGTCGGCGAGCTCATCCAGAACCAGGTCCGTACGGGTCTGGCTCGTATGGAGCGCGTCGTGCGTGAGCGCATGACGACCCAGGACGTCGAGGCGATCACGCCGCAGACCCTGATCAACATCCGGCCGGTCGTCGCCTCCATCAAGGAGTTCTTCGGCACCAGCCAGCTGTCGCAGTTCATGGACCAGAACAACCCGCTGTCGGGTCTGACGCACAAGCGTCGTCTCAACGCCCTCGGCCCGGGTGGTCTGTCCCGTGAGCGGGCCGGCTTCGAGGTCCGTGACGTGCACCCGTCCCACTACGGACGCATGTGCCCGATCGAGACCCCCGAAGGCCCGAACATCGGTCTGATCGGTTCGCTCGCCTCCTACGGCCGCGTCAACGCGTTCGGTTTCGTGGAGACGCCGTACCGCCGGGTCACCGACGGTGTCGTCACCGACGAGGTCGACTACCTGACGGCCGACGAAGAGGACCGGTTCGTCATCGCGCAGGCCAACGCCACGCTCGACGACGACCTGCGCTTCACCGAGAACCGCGTCCTGGTCCGCCGCCGTGGCGGTGAGGTCGACTACGTCCCCGGTGACGACGTGGACTACATGGACGTCTCGCCGCGCCAGATGGTGTCGGTCGCGACCGCCATGATCCCGTTCCTCGAGCACGACGACGCCAACCGTGCCCTCATGGGCGCGAACATGATGCGTCAGGCCGTGCCGCTCATCAAGAGCGAGGCCCCGCTGGTCGGCACCGGCATGGAGTACCGCTCCGCCGTCGACGCCGGCGACGTGGTCAAGGCCGAGAAGGACGGTGTGGTCCAGGAGGTCTCCGCGGACTACATCACCACGACCAACGACGACGGCACGTACATCACGTACCGCCTGGCCAAGTTCTCCCGGTCCAACCAGGGCACCTCGGTCAACCAGAAGGTCATCGTCAACGAGGGCGACCGGATCATCACCGGTCAGGTCCTCGCCGACGGCCCGGCCACCGAGAACGGCGAGATGGCCCTGGGCAAGAACCTGCTCGTGGCGTTCATGCCGTGGGAGGGTCACAACTACGAGGACGCGATCATCCTGTCGCAGCGCCTCGTGCAGGACGACGTCCTCTCCTCGATCCACATCGAGGAGCACGAGGTCGACGCCCGTGACACCAAGCTCGGCCCGGAGGAGATCACCCGGGACATCCCGAACGTCTCCGAGGAGGTCCTCGCCGACCTCGACGAGCGCGGCATCATCCGTATCGGTGCCGAGGTCGTCGCCGGTGACATCCTCGTCGGCAAGGTCACGCCCAAGGGTGAGACCGAGCTGACCCCGGAGGAGCGCCTGCTGCGCGCCATCTTCGGTGAGAAGGCCCGTGAGGTCCGTGACACCTCGCTGAAGGTGCCGCACGGCGAGATCGGCAAGGTCATCGGCGTCCGCGTCTTCGACCGTGAGGAAGGCGACGAGCTGCCGCCGGGCGTGAACCAGCTGGTTCGGGTCTACGTGGCGCAGAAGCGCAAGATC
Organism: Streptomyces sp. NBC_01334; assembly: GCF_035983595.1. Classification (NCBI taxonomy): domain Bacteria; kingdom Bacillati; phylum Actinomycetota; class Actinomycetes; order Kitasatosporales; family Streptomycetaceae; genus Streptomyces; species Streptomyces sp. NBC_01334. The sequence continues at coordinate 5,809,735 of NZ_CP130718.1, forward strand.
ACGGACGGTGACAAGCTCGCCGGCCGTCACGGCAACAAGGGTGTCATCTCCAAGATCCTGCCCATCGAGGACATGCCGTTCCTCGAGGACGGGACCCCGGTCGACATCATCCTCAACCCGCTGGGTGTGCCGTCCCGAATGAACCCGGGACAGGTGCTGGAGATCCACCTCGGCTGGCTCGCCAGCCGCGGCTGGGACGTCTCCGGTCTCGGCGAGGACTGGGCGCAGCGGCTCCAGGGCATCGGCGCCGACCAGGTCGCCCCGGGTACCAACGTGGCCACCCCGGTCTTCGACGGTGCGCGTGAGGACGAGCTCGCGGGCCTGCTGAACCACACCATTCCGAACCGCGACGGCGAGCGCATGGTGCTCCCGACCGGTAAGGCGCGGATGTTCGACGGCCGTAGCGGTGAGCCGTTCCCGGACCCGATCTCGGTCGGCTACATGTACATCCTGAAGCTGCACCACCTGGTCGACGACAAGCTGCACGCCCGCTCGACCGGTCCGTACTCGATGATCACCCAGCAGCCGCTGGGTGGTAAGGCGCAGTTCGGCGGTCAGCGCTTCGGTGAGATGGAGGTGTGGGCGCTGGAGGCTTATGGCGCCGCGTACGCCCTCCAGGAGCTGCTGACGATCAAGTCCGACGACGTCACCGGCCGCGTGAAGGTCTACGAGGCCATCGTCAAGGGCGAGAACATCCCCGAGCCTGGCATCCCCGAGTCCTTCAAGGTGCTCATCAAGGAGATGCAGTCTCTCTGCCTGAACGTGGAGGTGCTGTCCAGTGACGGTATGTCCATCGAGATGCGCGACACCGACGAGGATGTCTTCCGCGCTGCGGAGGAGCTCGGCATCGACCTGTCCCGGCGTGAGCCGAGCAGCGTCGAAGAGGTCTGACGGGAGTTCGGCAGGGCTCACGACGTTGAGCCCTGCCGGCCCCGGGACCCCCGTATCAGACCCTAAGACTTACAACCCTGAGAGGGATTGACGCATAGTGCTCGACGTCAACTTCTTCGACGAGCTCCGGATCGGTCTGGCTACCGCTGACGACATCCGTCAGTGGAGCCACGGCGAGGTCAAGAAGCCCGAGACGATCAACTACCGCACGCTCAAGCCCGAAAAGGACGGACTCTTCTGCGAGAAGATCTTCGGTCCGACCCGGGACTGGGAGTGCTACTGCGGCAAGTACAAGCGTGTCCGCTTCAAGGGCATCATCTGTGAGCGCTGCGGCGTCGAGGTGACCCGCGCCAAGGTGCGTCGTGAGCGGATGGGCCACATCGAGCTCGCCGCTCCCGTGACGCACATCTGGTACTTCAAGGGTGTCCCGAGCCGTCTGGGCTACCTGCTCGACCTGGCTCCCAAGGACCTCGAGAAGGTCATCTACTTCGCGGCGTACATGATCACGTACGTCGACGACGAGCGCCGTACGCGTGACCTGCCCTCGCTGGAGGCGCACGTCTCCGTCGAGCGTCAGCAGATCGAGAACCGTCGCGACGCCGATCTCGAGGCCCGCGCCAAGAAGCTCGAGACCGACCTGGCCGAGCTCGAGGCCGAGGGTGCCAAGGCCGACGTGCGCCGCAAGGTGCGCGAAGGCGCCGAGCGGGAGATGAAGCAGCTGCGCGACCGTGCACAGCGCGAGATCGACCGTCTCGACGAGGTGTGGGCCCGCTTCAAGAACCTCAAGGTCCAGGACCTCGAGGGCGACGAGCTGCTCTACCGCGAGCTGCGTGACCGCTTCGGCACGTACTTCGACGGCTCGATGGGTGCCGCGGCGCTGCAGAAGCGCCTGGAGTCCTTCGACCTCGACGAGGAGGCCGAGCGCCTCCGCGAGATCATCCGTACCGGCAAGGGCCAGAAGAAGACCCGTGCGCTCAAGCGCCTGAAGGTCGTCTCCGCGTTCCTGCAGACCAGCAACAGCCCCAAGGGCATGGTGCTGGACTGCGTGCCGGTCATCCCGCCGGACCTTCGCCCGATGGTGCAGCTGGACGGTGGCCGCTTCGCGACCTCCGACCTGAACGACCTGTACCGCCGTGTGATCAACCGGAACAACCGCCTGAAGCGCCTTCTCGACCTCGGTGCGCCCGAGATCATCGTGAACAACGAGAAGCGCATGCTCCAGGAGGCCGTCGACGCCCTCTTCGACAACGGTCGTCGTGGTCGCCCGGTCACCGGTCCCGGTAACCGCCCGCTGAAGTCCCTCAGCGACATGCTGAAGGGCAAGCAGGGTCGATTCCGTCAGAACCTGCTCGGCAAGCGTGTGGACTACTCCGCGCGTTCCGTGATCGTCGTCGGTCCGCAGCTGAAGCTGCACCAGTGCGGTCTGCCGAAGGCGATGGCGCTGGAGCTCTTCAAGCCGTTCGTGATGAAGCGCCTGGTCGACCTGAACCACGCGCAGAACATCAAGAGCGCGAAGCGCATGGTGGAGCGCGGCCGCACGGTCGTGTACGACGTCCTCGAAGAGGTCATCGCCGAGCACCCGGTTCTGCTGAACCGTGCGCCCACCCTGCACCGCCTCGGCATCCAGGCCTTCGAGCCGCAGCTGGTCGAGGGCAAGGCCATCCAGATCCACCCGCTCGTCTGCACCGCGTTCAACGCGGACTTCGACGGTGACCAGATGGCCGTCCACCTGCCGCTCTCCGCGGAGGCGCAGGCCGAGGCCCGCATCCTGATGCTGTCCTCGAACAACATCCTGAAGCCCGCCGACGGCCGTCCGGTGACGATGCCGACCCAGGACATGGTCCTCGGTCTGTTCTTCCTCACCACCGACGGCGAGCTGCGTGACACCAAGGGCGAGGGCCGCGCGTTCGGCTCCACGGCCGAGGCGATCATGGCGTTCGACGCCGGTGAGCTCGCGCTGCAGTCGGCGATCGACATCCGCTTCCCGGTGGGCACCATCCCGCCGCGCGGCTGGACCCCGCCGGCCCGCGAAGAGGGCGAGCCGGAGTGGCAGCAGGGTGACACCTTCCGCCTGCGGACGACCCTGGGCCGTGCGCTCTTCAACGAGCTGCTGCCCGAGGACTACCCGTTCGTCGACTACTCGGTGGGCAAGAAGCAGCTCGGCGAGATCGTCAACGACCTCGCGGAGCGCTACCCCAAGGTCATCGTGGCGGCGACGCTCGACAACCTGAAGGCGGCCGGCTTCTACTGGGGCACCCGTTCCGGTGTCACCGTGGCCATCTCCGACGTCGTCGTCCCCGAGGCGAAGAAGGCCATCGTCGCGGGCTACGAGGCGCTGGACGAGAAGGTCCAGAAGCAGTACGAGCGCGGTCTGATCACCAAGGAAGAGCGCACGCAGGAGCTCATCGCGATCTGGACCAAGGCGACCAACGAGGTCGCCGAGGCGATGAACGCGAACTTCCCCAAGACGAACCCCATCTTCATGATGGTTGACTCGGGTGCCCGAGGAAACATGATGCAGATGCGGCAGATCGCCGGTATGCGTGGTCTGGTGTCGAACGCGAAGAACGAGACCATCCCGCGTCCGATCAAGGCCTCGTTCCGTGAGGGCCTGTCCGTCCTCGAGTACTTCATCTCGACGCACGGTGCCCGTAAGGGTCTGGCCGACACCGCCCTGCGTACCGCCGACTCGGGTTACCTGACCCGTCGTCTGGTGGACGTCTCGCAGGACGTCATCATCCGCGAGGAGGACTGTGGCACCGAGCGCGGTCTGAAGCTGCGGATCGCCTCGCACGACGAGGCCGGCGTGCTGCGCAAGGCCGAGGACGTCGAGACCAGCGTCTACGCCCGCATGCTCGCCGAGGACGTCGTCATCGACGGCAAGGTGATCGCGCCGGCCAACGTGGACCTGGGCGACGTGCTCATCGACCAGCTCGTGCGCCACGGTGTCGAGGAGGTCAAGACCCGCTCGATCCTGACCTGTGAGTCCCAGGTCGGCACCTGCGCCATGTGCTACGGCCGCTCGCTGGCCACCGGCAAGCTGGTCGACATCGGTGAGGCGGTCGGCATCATCGCCGCCCAGTCCATCGGTGAGCCCGGTACCCAGCTGACGATGCGTACCTTCCACACCGGTGGTGTGGCCGGTGACGACATCACCCAGGGTCTGCCGCGTGTCGTCGAGCTCTTCGAGGCCCGTACCCCGAAGGGTGTCGCCCCGATCTCCGAGGCCCAGGGCCGCGTGCGGATCGAGGAGACCGAGAAGACCAAGAAGATCGTCATCACGCCGGACGACGGCAGCGACGAGACGGCGTTCCCGATCTCGAAGCGTGCCCGTCTCCTGGTCAGCGAGGGCGAGCACGTCGAGGTGGGCCAGAAGCTCACCGTGGGTGCCACCAACCCGCACGACGTGCTGCGCATCCTGGGTCAGCGTGCCGTCCAGGTCCACCTGGTCGGCGAGGTCCAGAAGGTGTACAACTCGCAGGGTGTGTCGATCCACGACAAGCACATCGAGATCATCATCCGGCAGATGCTGCGCCGGGTGACGATCATCGAGTCCGGCGACGCCGAGCTGCTGCCCGGCGAGCTCGTCGAGCGCTCGAAGTTCGAGGTCGAGAACCGTCGTGTGGTGCAGGAGGGCGGTCACCCGGCCTCCGGTCGTCCGCAGCTCATGGGTATCACCAAGGCCTCGCTGGCCACGGAGTCCTGGCTGTCGGCGGCGTCCTTCCAGGAGACGACCAGGGTGCTGACGGACGCGGCGATCAACGCCAAGTCCGACTCCCTGATCGGCCTCAAGGAGAACGTCATCATCGGTAAGCTCATCCCGGCCGGTACGGGTCTGTCCCGCTACCGCAACATCCGGGTCGAGCCGACCGAGGAGGCCAAGGCCGCGATGTACTCGGCCGTCGGCTACGACGACATCGACTACTCGCCGTTCGGCACGGGCTCCGGCCAGGCCGTTCCGCTGGAGGACTACGACTACGGTCCGTACAACCAGTAAGGCGTACGTCTGAAGTACTGAAGGGCGGTCACCCCGTTGCGTACGGGGTGGCCGCCCTTCGGCATGTCCGGGGACCCGCGCTAACGGCCGGTCAGCTCCCAGGCGGTGACGCCGACCGTCGCGAGGGCGGCCAGGGCGCCGATGCTGGCGAGTGGCCAGCGGGAGCGTTCCAGGGCGTCGAGGCGCTGTTCGTGGTCGGCGATCTGTTTGTCGGTCTGGTCGCTGCGCTGGACCAGCAGGGCGAGCGAGCCGTCGACGCGGGCGAAGCCGGCCTCGACGGTGCCGCGCAGCCGCTCCAGTTCCAGGGCCACGGCGGCCGGGTCGGAGAAGGGTTCGTTCACGCGTCGCTCTTTTCGCTGGGCCTTCCGCCGGCCGGGGTGTCCGTACGCAGCCACGAGGGCAGCAGGGTCTGTACGGCGGGCAGGGCCATGACCCTGGTCACGCCGGCGGCGGCGGTGAGCGCCGCGGCGGCCCAGGGCAGGGTGCCGGGGATGCCGGCGGCGTCGACGACCGTCGGCAGCAGCACGCACAGGCCGACAGCGGTCTGGAGAACGGTACGGAGGGTGCGCTTGGCGGCCTCTGACATCGGGAGCCTCGATTCTCAGGAGCTGTGGGGGACCTTCAGCGCCGCCCAGGACTTGGCGCCCGGCCAGCCGTCGGCGGAGGAGCCGGTGTAGCCGAGCTTGCGCTGCCACTTGGCGTAGGAGAGACGGTCGGCCTCGGTCCACTGCGGGCCGGGGCCGGAGTTGTAGGCGGAGCAGCCGACGGCGACCAGGCGCTTGCCCAGCGCGGTGACGATCGGCGACTTCGGGTTCTTCCGGAACCATGCGGCGCCGGGGAAGGGCTGGTACTGCGGCGTGCCGGTGCCGGTGCCGGTGCCGGTGCCGGTGCCGGTGCCGGTGCCGGTGCTCGGGGTGGTCGGCTTGCCCAGCCGGGTCGCGACCCTGGCGCGGAAGTCGGCCATGGTGAAGCCGCGCGGGTCGATCTTCTTGCTGGTCCACTCCTTGTGGCCGATCACGGACGCGGCCGACCAGCCGTGCGCCCGGCACAGCGCGGCCGAGGCGCGGACCATGGCCTCCAACTGGACGGCCGGCCAAGGGTCCTTGCCGTCGCCGAGGTTGACGCACTCGAAGCCGTAGAAGTGGACGTTGCCGTCGGTGTCGTTCTCGTTCGGCGCGGGCAGCGCCTTCTCGGCGATGACGGCCCTCAGGACGTCGCCGTCGCCGCTGCCCGCGTGGTTGGCGCGGCCGTTGCCGACGAGGTGGACCGTGCCGTCCTTGGCGATCACGCCGTGGCAGAGGGGGCCGGGCAGGGCGGAGTGGCCGTCGAAGCACAGGCTCACGCTGTTGCCGGTGCCGGAGGTGACGGTGTGGTGCACGATCACTCCGTTGACCGGTCCCCAACTTCCCTTGTGGTTGCGATTGTTGGTGCGCCAGCCGGAGTGCTCGACGACGGTGACGCCCTCGGCCCGCAGTGCGGACACGAGGGCGTCGGCGGAGAGGGGGTTGGCCATGGTGGTGCCTCCCTGGGGAGTGTTCGGGCATGAGAAAACCCCGGCCGGCGGGGGAGCGGCTCGGGGTGGCGGGGTGGTTCTCCTGTCGGTGCGGTGGCCTCAGACCATGGCGGGGTCGCCGTCGGTGCTGGTGCTGGTGCTGGTGCTGGTGCCGGCGTCGGCCTCGGTGGCGGTGCCTGTCTCGGCGGCCGTGTCGGCGGCGGTCTCGGGATCGGCGCCGGTGTTCGGGTCCGGTGCGGTCCCGGGGCCCGGGGTGGTGCCGTCGCCGTCCTCTGCGTCGTCGTCCGGCTGCCACTGGGCGCACAGGGCGACGTAGGCCGCCGCGTCGGTCGCGAAGTCGGTCAGGGCCTCGGCGACCGCGCGCTGGACGGCCGTCGGGTCGGGGACGACCGGGTCCGTGCCGACGGGCATGATCGTGACGCGGCCGGTGCCGCGCAGGACCGCGCCGCCCTCGCCGGTCTCGGTGAACTGGGCGGTGACGTTGACCGGCGAGTAGGTTCCGCTGATTGAGTCGGGGCCGACGATCGAGCTGAGGCTGGTGTCGGAGACGTTGACGTGGATCGTGTGGCCGCTCTCGGTGAGGGTGGCCCGGCCCGCGTAGTCGATCGCGAGGCCCCAGGGCTGAGTGGGGTCGATGTCCATGGACGCGCTGCCTTCCTGTGGTGTCGGGGTCAGCTCTGGCGGCCGTGCATGAGGACCGGGGTGGCGTGGACGGTGCCGGAGGTGCTGGTGACGATGGCCTGGATCTCCACCTTGACCGTGGTGGTGTACACGGAGGAGAAGGTGGTGCTGATCAGGTCCGTGTAGTCGAACTCGGTGCCCGCGGAGACCGTGGGACCCCACTGGGCGCTGTTCACCAGCACCCGGACCTGGCCGGCCGCGCCGGAGCTCGCCGCGGTGCTCAGCCGCAGCCGCATCTTCGGCTGCCAGACCGGGTTGTACGACAGTGCGATCGTCGCCCAGGCCGTCGAGGCGGTCTGCGGCCAGCGTGACGCCGCCGTGTCCTGCGGGGGCAGCATGGCCAGCCAGGGCCGGGCCAGGCCGCCGCTGTTGACGTCGTCGGAGAAGATCTCGCGGTTGCCGTTGTCGTAGATCCGCAGCGGCTGGAGCGAGTTGGCGCTGCCGTCCCCGTTGAACAGGGTCATGGCGAGGCTGCCGGTCTGGCGGTGGATCTCCAGACCGTACTCGGCGTCCTTCCACGAGCCGACCCGGAACATCGTGTCGGTGCTGCCGGGCCGCTGGACGAGCAGGGTGCCGCCGTCGGTGACCTTCAGGGTGCCGTCCTTGATCTCCACCTCGCCGCCGGTGATCGTGTTGAGGGCGGGGCGGGTGTTGACGGCGGTGGACAGCTGCTGGATGCGGCGTTCCATCTGGGTGAGCCGGTCGATGATGTCTTCGGGGAGCTGAGGCATCAGGCGTCCTCCAGGTAGAGCTCGGCGGTGTCGGGGCGGCCGCGCTGGGCCGGGCTGACCTTGACGCCGATGATCCGGTAGCGGGCGTCCAGGCCCTCGGTCCACCACTCGTCGGTGATCCGGAGGCGGACGGTGCGGCCCAGCAGCGCGGACGGCACCAGGTCGTCGAGGCGGACGCTGATCTCGGGGATCACCACGGCGCCGGTGCCCTCGGCGAGTTCGGCGTTGGCCAGGGACCGCAGGATCGTCGTGCTCGCGATGTCGTTGTGGTCCGAGGCGAGGTCGATCCGCGGGTAGCCGACCTTGATCAGGGCTTCGCCGTCGGGGATGTCGGCGTCGGCGAACAGCGGACGGGACTCGACGGCCTGGTTGGTGTTGTCCGTGGCGCCGCGGGCCCGGGCGGTGGTCCCGCCGCGGGTGGCGTCGCGCGGGAAGGTGTACGACAGGATCGTGCCGGGCCGGTCCATCACCAGGTCGGTGCTGCCGGTGGTGATCTTCGGGCTGCCCAGCCGCAGCCGGCGGACCCGGGTGCCGGTGACCGGGTCGCGGTAGACGGCGATGTAGTGCTCGAAGCCGTTCTCCAGGGCGGCCAGGGCGTCGATCGCCTCCAGGTAGACGGTCTCGTCGCCGTCGCGGTACGACACCGAGCGCCGCACCCCGGAGAGCTCCTGCCCGAAGGTGACGCCGATGTCGCCGCCGGTCGGCAGCGGCGGCGTGCCGTCGTCGACGAGCTCGCCGGTCTGGAGGTGGCGCCACAGCCGCCGCGCCACCTCCAGCTGGTCGTCGCTCCCGGAGAACGTGAGGTCCTGGCGGATCCGGCGGCGGCCGGCGTACGACTCGAAGGTGGCCGCCTGGATGCCGAGGGTGAGCACGCCCCGGTCGTCGCTCTGCAGGGTGGACGTCCAGATGATGCCGCCCCACCACAGGTCGTTGCCGCGCTGGAGGTAGACCGCGGTGCGGCCCTCCTCGATGCGGCGGACGCGGGCGGCCACCTGCGCGTTGGGGACGGGGACGGTGCCGGAGAGGGACCCGGCCTTGCCGATGTAGTCGTCGACGGTGACGTCCCGCAGGGGCAGGATGTCGATGGTGTCGTCGGTGCGCAGATCGCAGAAGATCGCGCGGTAGGGGGTGGTGGTCGTGGACATACGGCGGTCAGCTCCCAGGGCCGTGTCGGTCGGCGCTCACAGCACGAAGCAGGCGGAGAAGCGCAGGACATTGCCGACCTGGATGACACCGCTGGTCGACCAGCTGATCAGCTGGACCGAGCCGTCGGCGGCGATCCGCACGGCGCCGTCGGCGAAGCCGTCGCTCGCGGAGGCGTAGGTCTCGACGACCGGCCGCCAGCCGGTCGGCAGGGCACAGATCAGCTCGTCGCCGACATTGCCCGGGTTGGTGGTGCCGGCGGCCGTCGCGGTGAGGGCACTGGTGATGCGGGTGAGTCCGACGGTGAACGAGCACACGCCGCGTGTGCGTCGGGCGCCGAACCACGACAGCGACCAGTTGCCCTGGGCGGTGACCCCGGTGTTGGTCGTCTCCACGACGAGCGGCGGCTGGTAGTCGGCCCAGGCGGTGCCGGACCAGCGCTGGATCACGCCGCTCAGGTCCCGGTACTGGCCGGGGTAGGCGCCGTTGGAGGTGTCCGTGGTCACCGGGAGGATGCCGCCGACGCCGACCGTGGCGGTGCGGCGGCCGAGCAGTGCCGAGGCCCAGGCGATGCCGCCGGTGCCCGCGCTCGCGTTGGCCGGCACGGTGACCTCGTACAGCGGAAGCGACAGGCCGGGCGCCGCCGGTACCGTCGGGGCCGCGGCCGGGGTGCCCGGGACGATCTCGACGACGGCCTCGGTGCGGCCCGAGCCGTCGTAGGCGTCGTCGTAGATCCGCAGGACGAGCAGGTCGATGCGGTTGTACTGGGCGTTGCCGTCCGGGAACGTCACGGGCAGGTACTCGGTGAGGGCGACCGGGTAGGCGCCCCTGGCGTCGGTGCTCTGGAGCACGGCACGGCCGGGGCTGACCGTGGCGGACATGCTGTTCGCCGTGCCGGTGAGCGTGAAGCCGGAGATGCGGGAGGCGCCGTCGGAGGAGCCCGGCAGGACACCGGAGCGGGTGGCGACGGGCGAGGTGGGGGTCAGGGCGCCGAGCGAGACCAGGCGGGTGTCCTCACGGGACTGGCCGTCGGGGGAGAGCCATCCGGAGCGCAGGGGCATGGTCGACTCCTTTCGGGAGAACGGGCGGGAGCGGGACGGTGGTTCAGGCGATCGGGTCGACGCGCAGGAAGATGGTGTCGAACGCGCAGGTGAAGCTCGCGTTGCTCGACCGGTGCATCGCGGTGACGGTGTAGGTCGAGCCGGCGGTGAGGGAGTTCAGGCGCAGCTGGGTCGACGTCGACTTGGACACGGCGCCCGAACCGGACGCGGCCCGCTCGTCGTCCGCCGCCCAGATCACCGTGGAGCCCAGCGTGACCTGCGGGGACATGTGCGCCTGCGCGGTCTCGCCGCCCGAGGACATCCGGGCGCCCAGGCCGATGATCACGGAGCCGGACGGCGGAGCGGTGAAGCCGAGCGTGAGCGCGGTGACGGTGGTGGAGGCCAGCGCGGCCGTGTACGTCGTCGAGGCGGTGGTCCCGGCGTCCAGCGACTGCACGAAGGCGGGCCCCGGAACGGCCGGCTGCCAGGCGCCGCCGTTCCAGCGCTGGAGCTGGCCGAGCGAGGAGTCGCGGTACTGGCCGACATAGCCGCCGGTGGTCAGCACCCCGGCCGGGACGACCCCGCCGACGCCCTTGGGGTAGGGCACCCAGGCCGTGGAACTCCAGCGCTGGAGCGTGTCGTTGACGTCCCGGTAGTGGCCGGGGTAGCCGCCGGGAGCGGTGTCGTCGGAGCGGGTCGGCAGGATGCCGCCGAGCGGGACGGTGGTGGGGCGCAGATCGACGCGGGCGTTGTCCCAGTCGATTCCGCCGCTGCCGGCCCCGGCGTTCTTGGCCACGGTGACGGTGAACAGGACGAGGGAGGCGTCCGGAGCGGCGGGGGCGACCGGGGTGGCGGCCGCGGTGCCCTTGACGATCTCGACGGCGGCCTCGGTGCGGTCGGAGCCGTCGTAGTCGTCGTCGTAGATCCGCAGGACGACGAGGTCGACGCGGCCGAACTGGGGGTCGCCGGCGTCGAAGGTGAGCGGGACCGGTTCGGTGACGGCGACCGGGTAGGCGCCGCGGGCGACGGACGTCTGGATGACGGCCCGGCCCACCCCGACGGTGGCGGTCATGCCGCCGGCGGTGCCGTTCAGCCAGAGACCGGTGACCCGGTACAGGCCGTTCTCGGAGCCGGGCAGGACCCCGGAGCGGCCCTTGATGTCGGTGACCGGGGTGACCGCCCCGATCTGGGTGACCCGGGTGTCCTCCCGGGTCTGGGCGTCGGCCGACAGCCAGGCGGAACGTACGGTCATGGGGGTGTCCTTTCCTCAGGAGGCCGACTCGTAGGTGCCGTGGATGGAGAGGATGTCGTTGACGGCCCAGGTGAACGGCGCGGACTTGTCCCACGGGCTGGTGCCGGTCTTGAGGGTGTCGCGCAGCGAGCGGACGACTCCGCCGTTGGCCACCGCGAGGAGCCCGCTGCCCTGGTACAGCAGGACGGCGGAGTCGTCGAAGGCCTCCGCGTTCAGCACCCGCCCGTCCAGCTTCCAGGCGGTGGAGACCGGTGCGACCGGCAGCGAGAAGGTCCAGTCGCCGTCGGCGGACTGGGTGGACAGGTTGGTCGTCGAACCGATCTTGAGGTAGATCCGGAAGGTGACGACGGTGCCCGTCTTCACGTACGCCCCGGCCAGCGTGCCGTTGCCGAGGGTGGGCGCCACGCCGGTCTCGCAGCGCCAGACCGGCGTGTAGTTCGTCCAGGTCGGGACCGGCTGGTACGTCACCCAGGCGGTGCCGTTCCATCGCTGGAGTCCGGCGGGGCTGTCGCGGTACTGGCCGGTGTAACTGGCCGTGGTGACGGCGCCGGAGGGGGCGATGCCGCCCAGGGCGCTGGGGTAGGACACCCAGGCGGAGCCGTCCCAGCGCTGGAGGGCGCCGCCGGAGTCGCGGTACTGGCCCGGGTAGGCGCCGTTGCCGGTTTCGCCGTAGACGGGCAGGATGCCGCCGACCGCGACGGTGGGCGTGCGCAGGTCGGTCACGTCGGTGCTCCAGTTGATCCCGCCCTTGCCGGCGCTGATGCCGGCCCGGACGGCCACCTGGTAGACCGGCAGCACGATCTCCGGGAGCGCGGGCACGACGGGGGTGGCCGCCGGCGTGCCCCGGACGATCTCCACGGCGGCCTTGGTGAAGCCCGAGTCGTCGTACAGGTCGTCGTAGACGCGCAGGACGACGACGTCGATCCGGCCGTAGGAGGCGTCGCCGTCGGCGAAGGTGAGGGTGATCGGCTCGGCCAGCGTGACCGGGTAGGCACCCTGGTTGCTGTCGGCCTGGACGACGGCCCGGCCCTCGTGGACGACGGCGGTCATGGTGCCCGCGCCGCCCTCCATCCAGAAGCCCGAGAGGCGGTACTGGCCGTCGTAGGAGCCGGGCAGGATGCCGGAGCGGACGTCCAGCGGGTTGGCGGGGGTGGTCGCGCCGAGCTGGGTCAGGCGGGTGTCCTCGCGGGTCTGGCCGGTCTCGGCCACCCATGAGCTGCGCAGGTTCATCTGCTGGTCTCCTGTGGTCTTCGGAGGCGAACTCCGGAGGTGCGTGGGTGAGGTGAGGGTCCGTCAGGACGCGTCAGGACCTGAGCCATTCGGCGGTGAAGTTGGTGTAGTAGCCGGAGCCGCCGAGGGTGTTGATGGTCACGCCGGAGCTCTGCAGCCCGTAGAGCGCGAGCTTGTCGCCGGCGGCGCACCTGATCAGGGCGCTGCCGCCGACCGAGGTCGCGCCGGGGCCCGCGCCGATCAGCCAGGTGGCGCGTGCGACTCCGCCGCCGTTGAGGTAGATCCGTGCGCCGCGCGAGCCCGTAGAGGGTTGCTGGAGCCAGGTGACGGACCCCGACACCCGCCACCAGCCGGCCCTCGGCACCGTGTAGGTGTTGGACCCCGACCAGCCGGCCGCGTCGTCCACGTCGGTGCTCTGCAGGGCCATCTGCGTCCACGTGTTGTGGACCACGGACTGCTCGCTGGTCTGCGAGACGCTGAGCAGCAGGGTCGTGCGGCCCTCCGCGTACGTCCAGGCACTGCCGTTCCAGCGCTGGAGCAGACCGGCGGAGTCCTCGCGGTACTGGCCGGGGTAGCCGCCCGTGGCGACGGTGCCGGAGGGGGCGATGCCGCCGACGGACTTCGGGTACGCGACCCAGGCACTGCCGTTCCAGCGCTGGAGCGGACCGGTGGGGTCCTCCTGGTACTGGCCGGCGTAACTGCCCGCGGTCAGGGTGCCGGCCGGTGGGATCCCGCCGACGCCCTTGGGGTACGCGACCCAGGCGGTGCCGTCCCAGCGCTCCAGGACGCCGGCGTTGTCGCGGTACTGGCCGGCGTACGCGCCGCTGAAGCCGGCGGCGGGGACGATCCCGCCGAGCGCCACCGTGGCGTAGCGCAGGTTGGTGACGGCGGAGTCCCAGGCCAGTCCGCCGGAGCCGGCCGACGCCCCGGCGGGCACCAGGATCCGGTAGAGCGGCAGGGTGCTGCCGTCGGGACCGACCGGCTGCTGGGGCGCGGCCGCGGGGGTGCCCTTGACCAGGCGGACGCGTGCCACGGTGTCCGCGGTGCCGTCGTAGGTGCTGTCCTGGACGACGAGTTCGACCAGGTCGATCCGCTGGTGCGTGGGGTCGCCGTCCTCGATCGTCAGGCTCTCGGGTTCGGTCACCGCCACGGCGTAGGTGCCCTGGTTGGTCCGGCCGCCCTGGACGAAGGCGCGGCCGGTGCCGATCGTGAGGGTCATGCCCCCGGTGGCGCCGCTGAGCGCGAAGCCGCCGGGGACGATACCGCCGCGGGCCTTGAGCGGGATGTTCTCCGCGACCAGGGCGTTCGGGGTGAGGAGGCCGGACAGGGTGACCCGGGTGTCCTCCCGGGTCTGGCCGGTCTCCGTGAGCCACGCGGCTCGCACGGTCATGGGGTCACCACTCCGCTTCTCGCCAGCGCACCGTCATCTGGGCGCCGGAGCCGTAGGTGTCGGGTCGGAAGGCCAGCTGCGCGCGGCCGGGGGCGAACGCGAAGAGTTCCTCGGGGCTGCTGTCCGCGGCCGCGGTGTGCCGGCGGGAAGCGGTGCTGTTGAGGGTGACCGTGCCGGCGGCGGTGTCGACGACGAGCTCGTCGCCCGAGGCCAGCGCGATCTCGTAGCGCAGCCGCTGCGCCGAAGTCCGGTCGGTCACCGTCGGGTTGGCGCACGGGCCGGTGAAGGTGATCACCGGATGGGTGGGTGCGGAGCCGCCGTTGTCGGCGTTGACGTCCCCGGTGGAGGCCGCCTGCCCCCAGTACAGCGGCCAGGTCAGCGGCCACGTCAGACCGCTCTCCGGCTGCGGGGCGCCGGTGACGGCGGTCTGCTCGGTCACCGAGTAGCGGCGCGGGTCGGTGGCGTACCACTGCACGGACGCCCGGGAGACGCCCTGAGTGGTGTACGTCCGGTCGGCCGCCAGCACCCGCTGGCTGACCCGGGCCCGTACGGCCAGCGTCTCGCCGTGCAGCCGCACCGCCAGCCAGCGCTCCGCGTCGCCGAGCAGCAGGGCCTGGCGCAGGACACGGGTGGCGGTGAGCGAGGAGGCGGTGTCGTCCTGGGCCGGGACGGTCCACACCGTGCCGCCGACCTTGCGGGGCTTGGCGTAGCGGGCGTCCCGGCCAGGCGCCGTGCGCGGTGGGGTGGTCGGCGTCGGAGGAGTCGTACTCCGGCAGGTCCTCCCAGCCGCTGAGGCCGCCGCGGTCGATCTCGTAGGAGGTGCCGGGGCCCATCAGCAGTCCGGCCCACTGCATCTGCCCGTCGCGGGTGATGAGTGAGCCGGGGGCCACATCGTCGGTGTATGCGGTTGTCGTGATCTCGGCCATGGCGGCCGTCACCTCACTCTCATGTGCAGGCGTGGGCGGAGGCGAGGAAGAGCAGGTCTTCCGCGGTGCCGCGGGCGCCCGTGCCCGCGCTCTCGTGGAACTCCTTGACCCGGTGAGCCGGTCGGGACGTCGGCGCCCCGTTGTGCCGGGCGAGCGCCCGCTGCCGCTCCAGGGTGGTCAGCGGCAGCACCCGGCCCGCACCCCGGGCGGCGCCTGGGACGGCGATGCCGCCCTCCGCGAGCATCGGGATCTTGTCCAGGTGGATGCCGAACTTCTTGCCGAGGATCGAGAAACTCAGGGAGTTGAGCCCGTCGATGACCCAGTTGGCGAAGGCGATGAGTCCCTGGATCGGCCCCTTGACCACACCGGCGACGGTCTGGGCGCCGGTCGTCACGAACCTGCCCATCGCGTCGAGGGTGCGGGAGGTGGCCTCCTTGATCCGGGTGAACATCCGGGGGACGTCCCTGGTGATCCACTCCAGCGCCGGCCGCACCGCGTCCTTGAACCCCCGCCAGACCGACGACACCTTGCCGCTGAGCGCTCGCGTGTCCCCGGTGGTCAGCGCCTTCAGGACGGCGAAGCCGGTACCGAGGAGCGTGCCGATGACGGTGAGCGCGGTGGTGATGACGGCAAGGTATCCGGTGACGTACGTGTTCACCGCGCTCGCGATGGCCTTGAGCAGCGGGGTCATGACGGTCAGGTAGCCCTCGACGTACTTCAGGACGAGGGTGGCGAGCTGTTCCATCAGCCGTTGCCCAGTCTCGGAGTTCAGCGCCAGGTCCAGCAGCCAGCCGGCGACGGGCAGGAGGAGACCGGTGACGAACCCGATGGGGTTGGCGCGGGTGAGGGCGTTGATGATCAGCATCACGCCGGCGCCGATGGTCATGGCGGTGCCGAAGGCGCCCATGAGGTCGCCGAGCACGCCGGAGGCCTCGATGAGCGCGCCGACGATGGCGAAGACACCGCCGAACGCGGAGTTCAGGGCGCCGAGCGACTTGCCGGCGCCCTTGGCCCGGGTGCCGGCCGACTTGATGCCGGAGGCGGCGGTGGTGGCGGTCTGCCCGGTCTTCGTGACGGAGCGGCTCGCGGCGTCGGCGCCGGTCTTGACCTGACGTACGGCGGTGGCGCCCTGGGAAGCGGCGGAACGGAGGGCGTCGACGCCGGTGGCGGCACTCTTGATCCGGCCGGCCAGAGAGCGCGCCGCGGCGGTGTTCTGTCCCAGCCGGGACCGGAAGGCCTGGAGAGCCGGGGCCACCCCGGCGAACAGGTCGGCCGCCCCGCCTCCCGCAGGCAGCGCGGCGGCGCTCATCCGCGTGCCTTCGCCAGGAACATCAGTGCGTCGGCGGTCCGCTGCGGGCTGCTGTTCTCGGCCGCGTAGTAGTGCTCGATGTGCAGCGCGCCGCCGGCCCCGGCGGCTCCGGCGTACGCCGGGCCCTGGGCTGCGGCCCGTCGCAGCAGCCGGTCCAGCTTGCTCAGCGGCAGGACGGCCTCCGCCTCACCGGCCTCGGCGAGGATCGCGGGGACACCGCCGGAGCGGGGCATGACGACACCGCCGGTGGCCAGCATGGGGATCCTGGGCAGGCTGACGCCGAAGGTCTTGCCGCCGACGCCCGGGACCCAGCCCGGGATCGACACCTTGATGCCGTTGAGGGCGCCGATCGCGCGGTTGATGATGCCGATGACCGCGTTGATCGGGCCCTTCACCGCGCTCTTGATGCCGTCGAAGGCGCGGCCCGCGATGCCCTTGAGGCCGCCCCAGATGCTGGACAGCTTGTCCTTGACGGCCCTGAAGGCGTTCGGGATCGCGGACTTGACCCAGTTGACGACCGGCGAGATGACGGCCTTGATGCCCTTCCAGACGCTGGAGACGACCGTCTTGATCGCGTTCAGCGCGGTGGTGATGACCTTCTTCCAGATGGCGACGTAGGTCTTGATCACCGTGGCGACGGCCTTGACGACGGCCGAGATCGCCGTCTTGATGCCGGTCCAGACCGACTTGATGAGCTTGGCCGCGTTCTTCATGATCGGCCCGATGGCCTTCATGACGGTGCCGATCACGGACTTGATGACGTCGAAGGCGGTCTTGAGGACCTTCTGCATGGTCTTCGACTTGGTCGCCATCTCGACGACCTTCTCGATGAGCGGTGCGAGCAGGTCCATGAGCATGCCGAAGAAGTTGCCCTTCATCGACTTGTTCATCTTGTCCTGGCCCTTGGCCGCCTTGCCTGCCCCGGACTCGTACTTGCCGAGGTTCGTACCGGCACTGGACCCGGTCTTCCCGGCCTTGCCGAGCGACTTCTCGGCCTGGTCGGAGGCGGTCTTGAGGTTCTTGAGCTCGCTACTGGAGCTCTGGGCGGACGACTTGAGATTTTTGAGGCCGGAGTCCGCGGTGCGAGCCTTGTCGCCGATTTCCTTGGCGGCCGCGCCGGCGGCCGTGGACTTTCCCTTGAAGTCCGCAAGAGCGCTGGAGGTTCTCTTCAGCGACTGTACGAGAGACATGTTCCCTCAATTCGTTGGTCAGGTGCCCAGGCCGTCGAGCGCGGAGGTAAGTGCGTCCACGGCGTCGCGCAATTTGCCGACGTCCTTCGTGACGGGGCCGATCCGAGGGTCCTTGGCTTCGATTCCCTTGTGGCTCTTGGGAAGCCCATCTCGGTTGTTCCGGGCGTCGCGTGCCGCGTCGCGTGCACTTTTCAGGACATCCTCGATCTTGTCGACCCGATCCGGTAGTTTTTTGAGGGTTTTCTCGAATTCTTCCTTGAGTGTTTTTTCGTCAGCCTTTCGCTGCTTATCCGCAGCCAGGTCCGCCTTGGCCTGTGCGCTGAACAGTGCTTTCGCGCGGGCCTTCGCGGTCTTGAAATCCTGGATGACGTCCTTCAGTTTCCATTCCTTGATGAAGGTGATGTCGACTTTAAGGAGCTGCATGTCAAATTTGACAAGCTGAAGCGCGGCGACGCCGCCGATGATCATCCAGCGGGTTTCTTTTATCTTTGCCTGCAACTTCTGAATTTCGGCGCTATGGGTTGCGACATCGTTCTTGAGTTTCACAGCGGCCGGATTGGTCAACTGCTCCAGGTCGGTGATCCGCTGCAGAACGGGTCTGGGGTTTCCCGAGGGCGTGGACCCCAGCTCCTTCTTGATGTCCTTGATGTCGTTCTCGGCTGTTTTCAGGTCCCCGTCGAGAGTTGCGAGATCTCGATTGGCCATGCGTCCTCCCTGGACAGCAGGAAGGGCCCGGCTGCCGGAGCCGGGCCCTCTTCGGATGGGGCGGGTGTGCGGGTGTGCTCTCTCAGAACGTATCCGCGAGGATCAGCCATGTGGTGACGGCCAGGCCGAGGCAGCCGGCGCACAGCGAGAGGATCTCGGTCGTTCTGAGCCGCCCCGGCAGGAGAGAGGGAAGAGTGAAGACGCTCGGTGCCGTCGGGTCGTAGAGGACCTCGGTGAGGTCGCCCTCCTGTATGCCGCGGGGCAGATGGCGGACGGCTTCGCTCGTCTCCGCCGTCACCTCGCTGCCGTCGGGCAGTGCGAAGGTCACCACGGCGTAGTAGAGCTCGTGACCGTCCTCCTCCATCGCCTCGCGGAAGCGGACCAGTTCCGCGGTCGTTCTGACTCCGCGCAACCGCAGGCGGCATCGGCTCATGACCTGGACCGCCATCAGTATGCAGAGGGTGCCGGTGGCGGCGGCGACAAAGCTGCCGCCCAGCTGCTCGATCGTCATGCCGGGACCGTACTCGCCGGGGGGGCCACAGTTCCGGCGGTCTTCAGGACCGGCCTCGACGGGGATGCCGGGAGCGCCCCGCCTCCGTCAGGGCGTCGGACCAGCCGGCCGCGTAGGCGCGGGACTCCCGGGCGAGCAGCTCTTCGTACACCCGGTCGAGCAGGGCCTCGCGGTCGCGGGATGTGGTGTGCAGGAGGTGGGCGAGGCGGGTGTAGGTGTCGATCGGCTGCTTCGGGGAGTTGCTCGTGCCAGTCACCATGTCGGCCTGCTTTCCGGTCTGTCCGCTGGGCTGTGGTACAGGTGGCGCCTCTGGGGCGTTCGAAACGCGTGTTCGAACTAGTGTACGAGTAATCCTGTGGTGTCGTTCCGTGTTTGGCGAGGAGCACCCGCCGTTCAGCGGTCGGGACCTGCGGTAATGCCGGGTCCGGCCGAAGTGCCGCCCAGGTTCGTGGAGTAGGATCCGGCCGTTCTCCCGTCGGATACGAAAAGGTGAACAGCGGCGCTCCACAAGGGAACTGAGTGACCGCCAGACGACGGTGGACGGCGACGGACAGCCGTCCTCGCGCGGGGGCGCGATGGGGCCAGGGGACGAGAGCAAGGCCTACGGGGTGGACGGGGACGCGAGCGACGTGCGGCGCGAGCATGTGGTCGATTGGCTCGAACAGGCCTCCGATCTGCCGCATCTCATCGCCCGTGTCTCGGAGCTGGTCCTCCTGCTCGGCCATGAACCGGACGACCTGGTGGTCCTTCCCCGCAGCGAACTCGACCGGCGGGAACTGGCCGCGTACAGCGCGGGCTGGGCCGACGTCGTCGACGAACAACTGCCCGCGATCCGCCGCGCGTACGAGGAGCGGATCACCGCCGCCTACCTCCAGGGCCAGGAGGACGCCCGCACCGGCCACCGTCCCCGCCGGGCCCGACGGGCCGAGGGGGAGCGCGAGCACGAGCGCGGTGGCGAGGTCATTCCGCTTCCCTATGTCGAACTGCTGCGCCCTCCCTCCGCATGGACGCGCGTGGAGGAACGCGGTGAACGGGAACGTTCGGTGGCGGACGGAACCCCGGTGCCGTCGCCTGCCCCGGCAGGGCAGACGGACGGGAGCGAGCAGGCTCCTTACGGCGACCCGGGCACGGCCAACGTTGTCGGGACGACGAGCCCGACCGGCCCGACGAGCGCGAGCAGCCCGGCCAGGGGGTCGCACGAGGAGGACCGGGACGTCGAGGACGAGGCCGACGGTGCGGGCGAGGCCGGTGGGGCCGAGGCCGGCTCCGGCGCCGAGGGGGACATCCTGCTCTCCGCCCGTGAGGTGCGGGGGAAGCGCGTCATGCCCTCCGAACGGCGGCCGGTGGTCCGGCGCAACGGCCGGCCGAGCGTCCCCCCGCTGGCCCTGCCCGGCGAGAGCGGAGCCACCGGACGGGAGAGGGCGCGCAGGCCGGACGGCGCCGGGACCGCGGAACGGCCACCGCGGGAGCGGCCCGAACGGACTGAGCAGTCCGAGGAGCCCGAGGAGCCCGAGCAGCCCGCTCAGCCCGCTCAGCCCGCTCAGCCCGAGCGGGCTGAGCAGACGGACGACGTCGAGCGGTCGCAACCGGTCGAGCCGGTCGACGAGCCGGTCGAGCCGCAGGGCGTGCGCGACGAACCCCGGCCCCGGCTGCTTTCGGACAGAGCCCGGGACCTCGCGGACGAACTGGAGGGCCGGGCCGGCGGCCGGCGCCGGGACGAGCAGAACGGCCCGTCGGGCTCCCGCTGAGCGGAGCCGACGGGCACGCCGTGACCGACCGTCCGGCGGGTGACCGGGCGACCGGGGTAGCCGGGTGACCGGGCGGATCAGCCGAAGAAGCGGGCCAGTTGGAACGCCGACGGCGCCTCGTCCGGCCCGGGTCCCCGTGACCCGTCCGCCGTGGAAACCGCCCCCGGGGCGGACCGCCCGACGCCCCCGGAACGCGCGCCGGCTTCCTCGTACCCCGCGTGCACCCCGTGGTCCTCCTGCTCCTCGTACGCGTCGCCCGCGCCGTGGGTGCCGTCCGCGGCCGGTTCCGTCGGACGCGGCACCGGAGCCGGGGCGTCCGGCTGGTCCCCCTCCTCCGAGTTGACGCAGGCGAACATCCAGTTGGCGGCCGCCAGATGGTCCACGACGGCGGCCAGCAGATGGTCGGTCACCGACCACTCGGCCGCCTCGCCGTGCAGTTCGCGGTTCAGCGCGCTGTCGCGCGGCAACTGCTTGACGAGCACCGCGAGCCGCCGCGCGGAGAGGCGCTCACGGTGCCAGTCGAGCAGATCGATCCCGTAATAGCGGAGCAGGTCCGCTTCGAGGGCCTCGGCGTGTTCGTCGACGAACCCGACGAGGCTCAGCCTTCCCCCAGGCCGAGCCCGGTCTCCTTGCCGTAGGCCTCCAGGATCGCTGCGATGTCCTGCATGGTGACCTCGTGCCGCTCGAAGCGGGCGAACTGCTGCTCGCCCATGAGCAGCCCGAGCAGCCCGTCCACGTCGTTGTCGTCGAGCTCGCGCAGCGCCTTCGCGGTGGCGCGGGTCAGCTCCGTGGGCAGGGTGAAGCTCTCGTCGTCCAGCTCGAACGACCAGGTGCGGCCGAGGGCTTCGAGGCGCTGGGCGCGGGCGGCGTTGACGTCGAATCGGGCCATGGCGATGGGTGCTCCTTGGGTCCTTGGGTCTGTTGCCTTGGGGTTTGGGTCTTTGGCCTTGGGGCTGTGGAAAGGCGGTGCGGGTCCGGGGCGGGGCGGGTCGGCCGGTGCCGGCCGACCCGCCCCGCCCCGGTGGGTCAGGACGCCGCGTACGCGGCGTCCTTCATCACGAAGCTGGCCAGCGCCGAACCGTCGGCGGCGGCCATCGCCGTGTAGGTGATGCCGAGCTGGGCCGCCGACTTGCGGGCCAGCTTGATGTCGTCCGCCGCCGTGACCTGGCCGCGCGGAACACCGAAGCGGTAGGTCACCGTGGCGCCGTCGGAGGCGCGGACGTCCGTGAACTCCAGGCCGAGGGCGCGCACGTCGGCGTACGGGCGGTCGGCGATCTCGTACTTGTAGACACCGGTCGAGCCGGTGACCGCCTCGACCGCGCCGCCGCCCATGAAGAACGGCAGCGTGTCCTCGTTGAACTGCATCAGCGAGAACTTCAGGGTCAGGTCGCGGTCCGAGTACACGAAGTGCACCGGGCTCACGGCCTGCCACACGTCGACCGGCTCCAGCTTGTCCTTCTTGCTGAAGGTGACGCCCTCACCGGAGGTGAAGCCGAGGTTCTTCCAACCGGTGGCCCAGTCGGTGGACGGGTCGGTGGAGAAGGTCGTCGGAACCTTGGTGTCGGCGGCGGCGACGTAGAGCCGGCCGACACCTGCGATGCGGATCTCGGAGGAGTTGGTTCCTGCCATGGATGGGTCTCCTTACAGAGGGGTGTGACGGGGTGTGGAGTGGTGCGGTGTTGCTGGGTGCCGTCGCCCGGTGGACAAGCGCTCCGGGTACGGCGAAGGCCCCGCCGTACGGACGGCGGGGCCTTCGGTCGGTGGGGCGCGGAGCGGGAACCGCCCGCGCGGGGTGTGTCGGCGGATGGCCGGCGGATGTCTCGGTGGACGTCTCAGTGGACGTCCAGGAACACCTTGACCACGCCGACGTAGCGGTTGGCCGCGGAGTAGAGGTAGTCGGGCAGCCAGCGCGGGCCGTCCTGCTCCTCCACCTCGGTGATGAGGTTCGTGCCGTACCGGTTGCCGGCCGCGGCCAGCAGCGCGCGGCGGGCGGAGTTGGCCAGGACGTGCGCGGCCTGTTTGGTCGGGCCGTACACCTCCAGCTCGATCAGGGGCTGGTCGACGTGCAGCTCGCCGATCCAGGCGCCGCCGCGCCGGTTGACGAGGACGGCGGCGGTCGTGCCGTCGAAGTTCGCGGGCGGTTCGACGGCGACGAGCGCCGTGGAGAGCGCCGAGTCGGCCTCCAGGATGTCGACGACCAGGGCCTCGACGTCCGGGAAGGCGCTCGGTGGGGTGGGTGTGGTCATGCCGGGTCACCTCGCCGTGAAGAAGGGGAAGTCGCCGGGCGGGCGCCGCGCGGGGGCGGGGAAGGGGAGGCGCGCGGCGCCTCGGCCCGGCGTACGGCGGCGGGTGCGGCCCGCTGGGGGCTCGCGGGCACAGCTCCGCCGCTGCACCAACTGTGACAGACGAGCGTGCGCGCACGCAACTAAAACGGCGAGAGAGATGGGAAAGGAGATACGGGAGGGGCGGGAGCGCAGGCCAGGAGGGGGGAGAGGGGCGGGAGGGAGAGCGGGGAGAGAAGGAGGAGAGGGGAGAGTCGGAGGGGGAGAGCAGGCATAAGGGGGAGAGCGGGCGTAACCCGAAACGCGGGCGAGCCGTAACGCCCTCGACCGGAGCTCCCGTCGGCCCACGGGTGCCCCTTGATCGGATCCGGCACGGCCTCGTAACAGGTACGCGGTGCGGCCGGTAGACGTGCGACCGGTACGGCATGCGACCGGTATGGCATACGACCGCTGGTTCGGCTCGCTGGTTCGGTTCGGTCAGTCGGCGGTGGGTGCGGCCGCGGCCGTCTCCACCAGGACGCGCCGGTCCTCACGCACCTGCGCCACGCCGGCCTCGGCCTCGCTCGGCAGGAACTGCTCCACCACCCGGACGAACATCTCCCGCCGGTCGGCGGGCACGCCCAGCAGGTCGGCTACCTCCTCCAGCGTGGGGCGGCGGCCGAAATCCGCGCTGGGCGCGGGCGAGGCCAGGTAGTCGTGCGGGTCGGCCAGCTCCTCCGCGGTCAGTCGGCCGGAGCGGATGAGCATGTCGCGGACCGGCACCCCGAGCACGCGGGCGAGCCTGCGGGTGGTCTCGAGGTCCGGCATGCTCTGCCGCTGGAGCAGACGGGTGACCGCGGCACGGTGCACGCCGGCTTCGTCCGCGATTCTCGACTTGCCGCCGCCGCGTGGACTGTCGATGTCGTAGCCGCGTTCGCGCATGAGGTCTTCGACCCACGCGGCGAATGCGTCCAAGCCCTGGTTGGTCATGTCTTTCTCTCTTCCTTCGGGGGTGGGCAAGAGTTTAGCTTGCTTGCGCGCGCGGAATTACGTGCTCTCGAGCAAGCACTGAGGAAAGTTTGTGCGGTTCGTGGAGATTCGAGGGACGCCGCGAGCCCTGGCCGCTCTGAATTTCGTTGCGGGCGCGCACGCAATCTGTAAGTCTGGAGGGCGTTCACCCAGTACGGCTCGTTCCCGAACCCAGGGGGGTCCCATGTCCACGCCCGAAACGAGTTCCTGCCCATCAGCCCCCGGTTGGCAGTCCGCGGCCGCCTGTACCGGGCTCTCCCCGCGGGTCGTCTTCTCCAAGAAGGCCAAGGTCGCCGCCCCCGCGCTCCGGGCCTGCGCCGGCTGCCGCGTGCGGCGGGCCTGCGAGCAGGCGGTGGCACCGGCCGACAACTGGTTCGACGGCGTCTGCGGTGGCCGTCTCTGGCGCTCCGGCCGCCCGGTCCCCGTGCCCGCGCATCTCCTCCCGCCGGCTCCGGCTCCGGCCGCCGGCCTCGCCCACCTCCCGGCCCAGGGAGGCACCCGTGGCTGACGGCTGCCAGGACCGCCCCACCGCCCAGGCCGCGCTCTGGATCGGCACCCTCCTCCAGCAGTTCCCCGAGCTGTCCACGGAACTGGTCCCCGGCCGCACGACCTCCGCCCACCGCCCCGCCGCGTCGACGCCCCCCGCCGATCTCGGCGCCCGCCTGCGCGAGGAGCGCGAGGAGCAGCTGCTGCTCCAGCAGCGGCACGGCCTCGTGGCGCCCGGCCACGGCGCGGCCCCGCTCCGCCTGCATGTCTCCGACGCCATCCGTGACATCACCGACGGCGTGCTCGAACTGGAGGAGGCGGTACGCGACCGGCTCGGACTGCCCCGTCCGCGCCGCGCCTCCGTGCCCGAGCGGCTGCGTCGGATCGCGTCCCTCCTCGACCGCGTGGCCGCCGACACCGTCCTGGCCGCGCATGTACGCGACGAGACCCGCCGGATGGCCCGCCGCTGCGCCCGCGCGCTGGGCGACACCGAGACCGTCGTACGGGTCGCCGGCCGCTGCCCCTGGTGCGACTCCGTCTCCCTGCGCGCGTTCCCCGACCGCGCGGCCGTCCTCTGCGTCAATCCGGCCTGCCGCTGCCCGGAACCGGACTGCGGCTGCCACGACGACCCCGCCTACCGGCACACCTGGGACGAGGGGGAGTGGGCGCGCGCATGAGCACCGCCGACCGACGCACCGCCGACCGACGCACCGCGGATCGAAGCACCGCCGGGCGACCGACCCTGATTCCCGGCCCTCTCGCGGCCCAGGAGGTCGGTGTGGCCCCCGCCACCATTCGCAAGTGGGTCCAGCTGGGGCATCTCGAGCCGGCCGGCAAGGCGGGGCGGGCCCAGCTGTTCCGGCTGGAGGACGTGTTCGCCGCCGAACGCGCCACCCGCCGGGCCCGGTGACCTCCGGCCCCTTCACCACACCGGATCACCGTGCCGGGGCAGTGCACGGATCACCGCACCGGGTCTACGGAATGCCCAACTCGAAGATCACGTAGTGCGCGTACCACCCCGACGCGAGGGCCGCCGTCCCGAAGAACACCGCCAGGCTCGGCCACTTCAGCCGGCTCAGTGCCGCCGCCGGGGCCAGCAGCAGCGGGAAGACCGGCAGCAGGTAGCGCCCCGTGTTGCCGAACATCTGCTGGGTGCCCAGCACGGTGATCACGCTCGCCAGGGTGTACGCGACCAGCACCAGCGGCGGCTTCTTGCGGAGCATCAGCGCGATCAGGAAGGGCAGCGCCAGCACCAGTTGGACGCCGAGGAGGTCGGGGACCGAGAACGCGAACAGGTAGTTGTGGCGACCGATCGCCGTGTTGCCCAGCACGTCGAGGGTGTAGGAGCCGAAGTCGAAGTAGTGCGCCCAGCCCTCGCGCTGGAGCGTGAAGTACGCGGTGAGGTCGCCCATGCTGAGGCCGACCCAGGTGATGTAGGTGAGCAGGCCGAGCGGCGCGGCGAACATGGCGTACAGGGGTCCCGAGATCCCGTGCTCGCGCCTGCTCTCCCGCCGGGCCAGGGCGACGATCGCGGCCAGTCCGACCGCGCCGATGAGCGCGGCGGAGGTCGGCCGGTTGAGCCCGGCCACGAAGGCGAGCAGCCCCGCCGCGACCCACCGTCGCTTCATCACGCAGTAGCAGCACCAGGCGGCGATGGCGACGAAGAGCGACTCCGAGTAGACCGCCCACTCCACGCCCGCGCCGGGTGCCACCGCCCACAGCCCGGCCGCGATCGTGCCCGCGCGCACCCCGGCGAGCGTCGAGACCACGGCGTAGATGCCGGCGGCCGCGACGAAGGAGGCGAGCACCGAGACCAGGATCCCGGAGCCGTACAGCCCCAGCCCGGTGATCTCGGAGACACCCCGGATCAGGCCCGGGTAGAGCGGGAAGAAGGCGACCGAGTTCTGCTTGACGGTGAACAGCCCGCCCGGGGCGAGCTGCTCCAGCGGGCGCGGGTCGTACCCCTTCTCGGCGACCTGGAGGTACCACCAGCCGTCCCAGGTGGCCAGGACGTCCCACCAGTGGGCGCCGCCGCCGAAACGCGGGTTCTTCTTCTGGTATTCGTCGGCCGACTCCAGGAGCCAGGCGAACACGGTCAGGCCCACGAGCTTCGTGACGCCGTAGAGGAGCAGCGGAGCGAGGTACGGTCGTACACCGTCCGGCAGGGTGAGGCGGCGCGGTCTCCGCGAGCGCTCCTCCGGCCCGTCGGGCACGGCGGGGCCCGTCGCCGTGTCGCTGGAAGCCGTGCTCATCGCTGGGGTCCCCCCTCGACCGATCGCCGGACACCAGGGGCGGCACCGCTGTCCGGATGATCGTGAAGTGTGGTCATAAGAGTGTGGTCATAAGATCGCAACAGAGTCGCACATGTGCGCCACAGGTTGGGGGAGGACGGGTGACCGAAGCGCCGAACACCACGGCCACGGCGACCGTCTTGTCGGTCGTCATACCCATGTACAACGAGGAAGAGGTTCTGCCCGCGCTGGTCAGCCGGTTGCGCCCGGTCCTGGCGGAGCTCGGCGTCGGCTACGAGGTCGTCGCGGTCGACGACGGGAGCACCGACCGCACGGCCGAGCTGCTGGCCGCCTTCCGGCTCGGCTGGCCGGAACTGCGGGTCATCGGCCTGCGCCGCAACTCCGGCCACCAGGCCGCCCTCACCGCGGGCCTGGACCGGGCGCACGGCGCGTACGTCGTCAGTATCGACGCCGACCTCCAGGACCCGCCCGAGAAGATTCCCGAGATGCTCGCGCTGGCCCGCACCGAGGGCCTCGACATCGTCTACGGCATCCGTGCCGACCGGGCCAGCGACACCGGCTTCAAGCGGTGGACGGCGGGCCTGTACTACCGGCTCGTCCGCCGGCTCGCCGGACCGTCGGTGCCGGCCCAGGCCGGTGACTTCCGGCTGCTGAGCCGGGCCGCGGTGGACGCCTTGAAGGCCCTGCCGGACCAGCAGCGGGTCTACCGCCTTCTCGTGCCCTGGCTGGGCTTTCCCAGCGGCGAGGTCCGCTACGAGCGCGCCCCGCGGCCGGCGGGCCAGAGCAAGTACCCCCTCGGCCGGATGATCCGGCTGGCCGTCGACAGCGTCACGGGCTTCTCGGCGGCGCCCCTGCGCATCGCCACCTGGCTGGGCGGCTTCGCGTTCCTGGTCTGCCTGGCCCTGATGGTCTACACCCTGAGCGCCCACGCCTTCCAGCACACCGTCCCCGGCTGGACGTCCCTCTTCATCGGCGTGCTGTTCATCGGCGCGGTCCAGCTGGTGTGCGTGGGCCTGCTGGGCGAGTACGTCGGCCGCATCTACACGGCCGTGCAGAACCGTCCGACGTACTTCATCGGTCACGACACGGCGGCGGGCGCCGCGAAGGGGCCGTTCCGGGCCGGCGGCGACCCGACCGTGCCGTCCCCGGCGTCGCCCCCGGGAGGTTCCGCGGACTCTGCGGGGCCGGTATCACAGGGGCTGGGGCGGCGCTCGTAAACGTCCGGCGTGTCGGGGGCGGGGCTTCTGTTTTGACCGGAGTGAATGCGCTAGGTACGCTCAGACCTTGTGCCTGGGGTGTGCCCTGGCCCTCGTGCGTGTCTTCAACCGCACACGGGGCCTAGCTAGCGGCCACCGTGATCTGCGCCTCTTCCTGCCTCGCGGCGGAAGTCCGCCGGATCCGACACACCCGACCGCGTGGGTCGGCGAAGTTCCAGGTTAGCTTCACCATTCGGCACACAGAAACCGGAGAAGTAGTGCCTACGATCCAGCAGCTGGTCCGGAAGGGCCGGCAGGACAAGGTCGAGAAGAACAAGACGCCCGCACTCGAGGGTTCGCCCCAGCGTCGCGGCGTCTGCACGCGTGTGTTCACGACCACCCCGAAGAAGCCGAACTCGGCCCTGCGTAAGGTCGCGCGTGTGCGTCTGACCAGCGGTATCGAGGTCACTGCTTACATTCCGGGTGAGGGACACAACCTGCAGGAGCACTCCATCGTGCTCGTGCGTGGTGGCCGTGTGAAGGACCTGCCCGGTGTTCGCTACAAGATCATCCGCGGTTCGCTTGACACCCAGGGTGTCAAGAACCGCAAGCAGGCCCGCAGCCGCTACGGCGCCAAGAAGGAGAAGTAAACAATGCCTCGTAAGGGCCCTGCCCCGAAGCGCCCGGTCATCATCGACCCGGTCTACGGTTCTCCTCTTGTCACGTCGCTCATCAACAAGGTGCTGCTGAACGGCAAGCGCTCCACCGCCGAGCGCATCGTCTACGGCGCCATGGAGGGCCTGCGCGAGAAGACCGGCAACGACCCGGTCATCACGCTGAAGCGCGCTCTCGAGAACATCAAGCCGACCATCGAGGTCAAGTCCCGCCGTGTCGGTGGCGCGACCTACCAGGTCCCGATCGAGGTCAAGCCGGGTCGCGCGAGCACCCTGGCGCTGCGCTGGCTCGTCGGTTACTCCCGCGCCCGTCGCGAGAAGACCATGACCGAGCGCCTCCTCAACGAGCTTCTCGACGCGTCCAACGGCCTCGGCGCCGCTGTGAAGAAGCGCGAGGACACCCACAAGATGGCCGAGTCCAACAAGGCCTTCGCGCACTACCGCTGGTAGTCGCTACCCACATCGAGACCGAGAGAAGACGAAAGCCTTATGGCTACCACTTCACTTGACCTGGCCAAGGTCCGCAACATCGGGATCATGGCCCACATCGACGCGGGCAAGACGACCACCACCGAGCGGATCCTGTTCTACACCGGCGTCTCCTACAAGATCGGTGAGGTCCACGACGGCGCCGCCACGATGGACTGGATGGAGCAGGAGCAGGAGCGTGGCATCACGATCACCTCTGCTGCCACCACCTGTCACTGGCCGCTTGCCGATGTCGACCACACCATCAACATCATCGACACCCCGGGCCACGTCGACTTCACCGTCGAGGTGGAGCGTTCGCTGCGCGTGCTCGACGGTGCCGTGACGGTGTTCGACGGCGTCGCGGGTGTCGAGCCCCAGTCCGAGACCGTTTGGCGTCAGGCGGACCGCTACGGCGTCCCGCGTATCTGCTTCGTCAACAAGCTCGACCGGACCGGTGCCGAGTTCCACCGCTGTGTCGACATGATCAGCAGCCGCCTCGGCGCGCAGCCGATCGTCATGCAGCTGCCGATCGGTGCCGAGGCCGACTTCAAGGGCGTCGTCGACCTGGTCACGATGAAGGCCTTCGTGTGGTCCGCCGAGGCGGAGAAGGGCGAGATGTACGACGTCGTCGACATCCCGGCCACCCACACCGAGGCTGCCGAGGAGTACCGCGGCAAGCTCGTCGAGACCGTCGCCGAGAACGACGACGAGATCATGGAGCTGTACCTGGAGGGCCAGGAGCCTTCCGTGGAGCAGCTGTACGCCGCGATCCGTCGCATCACCATCGCGTCCGGCAAGTCCAACGACACCACGGTCACCCCGGTGTTCTGTGGCACCGCGTTCAAGAACAAGGGCGTTCAGCCCCTGCTCGACGCGGTCGTGCGCTACCTCCCCTCCCCCCTGGACGTCGAGGCCATCGAGGGCCACGACGTCAAGGACCCGGAGGAGATCGTCAAGCGCAAGCCGTCCGACGACGAGCCGCTGTCGGCGCTGGCGTTCAAGATCATGAGCGACCCGCACCTCGGCAAGCTCACCTTCGTCCGGGTTTACTCGGGCCGCCTGGAGTCCGGCACCGCCGTGCTGAACTCCGTCAAGGGCAAGAAGGAGCGCATCGGCAAGATCTACCGCATGCACGCGAACAAGCGTGAGGAGATCGCGTCGGTCGGCGCCGGCGACATCGTCGCCGTCATGGGTCTGAAGCAGACCACGACCGGCGAGACGCTGTGCGACGACAAGCAGCCCGTGATCCTGGAGTCCATGGACTTCCCGGCTCCGGTCATCCAGGTCGCCATCGAGCCCAAGTCGAAGGGCGACCAGGAGAAGCTGGGCATCGCGATCCAGCGCCTGGCCGAAGAGGACCCGTCGTTCCAGGTCCACTCGGACGAGGAGACCGGCCAGACCATCATCGGTGGCATGGGCGAGCTGCACCTCGAGGTGCTGGTCGACCGTATGCGCCGTGAGTTCAAGGTCGAGGCCAACGTCGGCAAGCCGCAGGTCGCCTACCGCGAGACCATCCGCAAGGCGGTCGACCGGGTCGACTACACGCACAAGAAGCAGACTGGCGGTACCGGCCAGTTCGCGAAGGTGCAGATCGCGATCGAGCCGATCGAGGGCGGCGACGCCTCGTACGAGTTCGTGAACAAGGTGACCGGTGGTCGTATCCCGAAGGAGTACATCCCTTCGGTCGACGCCGGTGCGCAGGAGGCCATGCAGTTCGGCATCCTCGCCGGTTACGAGATGACCGGCGTGCGCGTGATCCTGCTCGACGGTGGCTACCACGAGGTGGACTCCTCCGAGCTCGCGTTCAAGATCGCCGGTTCGCAGGCCTTCAAGGAGGCCGCGCGCAAGGCCAGCCCCGTGCTGCTCGAGCCGATGATGGCCGTCGAGGTCACCACGCCCGAGGACTACATGGGCGAGGTCATCGGCGACATCAACTCCCGCCGTGGTCAGATCCAGGCCATGGAGGAGCGGGCCGGTGCCCGCGTCGTCAAGGGCCTGGTGCCCCTGTCGGAGATGTTCGGCTACGTCGGCGACCTCCGCAGCAAGACGTCGGGTCGCGCAAGCTACTCGATGCAGTTCGACTCCTACGCCGAGGTTCCGCGGAACGTCGCCGAGGAGATCATCGCGAAGGCCAAGGGCGAGTAACACACTCGGTTTACACGCCGTAGGCTTGACTCCGGAGCCTCAAGGGGCAAACAACCGCATCCCCGGATGTTTGCCCCCTGGACCCGGGCTTTCCAGCAAAGATCACCTGGCGCCGATGAAGCAAGGCGTTCCAGAACCACTCCCAGGAGGACCCCCGTGGCGAAGGCGAAGTTCGAGCGGACTAAGCCGCACGTCAACATCGGCACCATCGGTCACATCGACCACGGTAAGACGACCCTCACGGCCGCCATTACCAAGGTGCTGCACGACGCGTACCCCGACCTGAACGAGGCCTCGGCCTTCGACCAGATCGACAAGGCTCCCGAGGAGCGTCAGCGCGGTATCACGATCTCGATCGCGCACGTCGAGTACCAGACGGAGACGCGTCACTACGCGCACGTCGACTGCCCGGGTCACGCGGACTACATCAAGAACATGATCACCGGTGCCGCCCAGATGGACGGTGCGATCCTGGTCGTGGCCGCCACCGACGGCCCGATGCCGCAGACCAAGGAGCACGTGCTCCTGGCCCGCCAGGTCGGCGTTCCCTACATCGTCGTCGCCCTGAACAAGGCCGACATGGTGGACGACGAGGAGATCCTGGAGCTCGTCGAGCTCGAGGTCCGTGAGCTCCTCTCCGAGTACGAGTTCCCGGGCGACGACCTGCCGGTCGTCAAGGTCTCGGCGCTCAAGGCGCTCGAGGGCGACGCCGAGTGGGGTCAGTCGGTTCTCGACCTCATGGCTGCCGTCGACGAGGCGATCCCGACCCCCGAGCGTGACGTCGACAAGCCGTTCCTCATGCCCGTCGAGGACGTCTTCACGATCACCGGTCGCGGTACGGTCGTCACCGGCCGTATCGAGCGTGGTGTCCTGAAGGTCAACGAGACCGTTGACATCATCGGCATCAAGCAGGAGAAGACCACCACCACGGTCACCGGCATCGAGATGTTCCGCAAGCTGCTCGACGAGGGCCAGGCGGGCGAGAACGTCGGTCTGCTCCTCCGTGGCATCAAGCGCGAGGACGTCGAGCGCGGCCAGGTCATCATCAAGCCGGGTTCGGTCACGCCGCACACCGACTTCGAGGCCCAGGCCTACATCCTGTCCAAGGACGAGGGTGGCCGCCACACGCCGTTCTTCAACAACTACCGTCCGCAGTTCTACTTCCGTACGACGGACGTGACGGGCGTTGTGACCCTCCCCGAGGGCACCGAGATGGTGATGCCGGGTGACAACACCGAGATGAAGGTGGAGCTCATCCAGCCCATCGCCATGGAAGAGGGCCTGAAGTTCGCCATCCGTGAGGGTGGTCGCACGGTGGGCGCCGGCCAGGTCACCAAGATCACCAAGTAGTTCTTGCTGATCGATCTGGTAGCTCCAGCCTGAGCTGAGCACCTGAGAGGGCCCGTACGACTTCGGTCGTACGGGCCCTTTCGCGTGCTGTTGTCGCCTCAGTGGCTCAGTTCCGGTCGCCGGCCTTGTCGACGACGACGGTGGCGACACGGGTGGCCGTGCCGAGAACCGTCCCCTTCGCCACGAACGGTCCTCCGGAGGCCTTGCCTCCCACGTAGTAGCTCACTCCGGCCACCCAGCGGACACCGCGGTAGGCGAAGGTGTGCGGGTCGAGCATTACCTGCATGCTGTTGCGCTCCCAGGCGTAGTCACGGAAGTTGCCGTCGACACCGATCGCCAGGACCTCCCGTCCCGCGCCGTCGGTCGCCCTGACCGGCTCGGTCGCCCCCTCCAGGCCCGTGATGATCCGGTGGATCGTCCGAGCCTTGTCGGGAGGGACGGCGGAGGCTCCCGAGAGCACCTCGACCACCTCGTCGAAATCGCGCTGGGCCTGGGTCAGCCGCCAGGCGCTGGTGTTGCGGGTGGGGACGGACTTCCTGAGGATCGACCTCAGCGCGGCGTCGGGGTCGTCGGGCAAGGAGGCCAGCAGGGCGTCCGTTTCCCGGGGCGCGAGCATCGTCCTCGACGACGGTCTGCTGGGGTCGTCCCACACCGACACGTCGTCCGGATCGCCGGTGTTCTGGATCGGCGCGGCCGTGGACAGACCGTCGTAGCGGATCCAGCGGCTCGAGTCGATCGACGTCCTCGTCGCCGTGTTCGTCTTCGTGTCGCACGGTCGCTTTCCGACCGGTGACAGCTGGAGCCCGCCGGCCTCGCTGTACACGAAGGTACTCATGCCCACGTCGCAGACCATGTCCAACCGCACCTGGTGGAACACCCACGAGGTCGGCCGGGGGGTCGCCGTCGGAACCGGCTGCGTGGGTGTCCTGTCGTCCTCGTGGAGTGTCAGGGTGGAGAGGAGCGCCGCTGCCGTCACCGCCGCGACCGCTCCGGCCGCCTTGAGCTTCCATCCGGCCCTTCCGTGCCGGGGTCGTCCCTCGATCTCGTCCAGCAGCCGCCGACGGGCCGGGGCGAGCCGGGCGAGGTCGGGCACGGGGGCGTCGGCGCGCAGCTGCCGGACCGCTGTCATCTCGTCCATCGCCGGTTCAGCCATGGCCGATCACCTCCGGGGAGTCGCGTACGAACGTGGGGTCGACGTCACCGAGTGCGCGGCGGACCTTTCTGCGGGCCCGGTTGAGGCGCGACCGCACCGTGCCCACCGGGATGGACAGCGCCTCGGCGACCTCCTGATAGCCGAGGTCGGCCCAGGCCACCAGCAGCAGGACGTCCCGGTCGCCGCGCGAGAGACCGGCCAGCGCGCCCGCCAGGCGGCCCTGCGCGGCCTGCGCGGTGACCCGGCTGTCGCTGCGGTCGGTCCAGGAGTCGGCCACCGGGTCGCGGCCCGTGCGGGCCAGGGCCCTGAGCGCCCGCACCTCGGTACGGCGCTGTTTGCCGATCAGGTTGGCGGCGATTCCGTAGAGCCAGGGCCGTGCGCCGACGCGTGCGACGCCGTAGCGCCCCCGTGCTCGGAACGCGGCCAGGAAGGTCTCGGCGGTGATGTCCTCGGCCGCGTCCTCACCCAGCCGGCGGGCCGCGTACCGGTGGATCACCGCCGCGTGCCGGTGGTAGATCTCCCCGAACAGCTCGGGTCGGGTCAGGGAGTCGGCGATGACGGAGGCGTCCTCGTCATGTCTGCCAGGGGGCTGTTCACGCGGTCTCCGTGTCTGCCGTCGGTCGGATGCACCCGTTGTTACCCGCAGCCCTCGAACGGGTTCACGGTGACCGACCTCACGTCCGGGCGCGGAAAGGCCCGTACTCGACCGGGTGAGCGTTTGACCTACGTCACGTCCGGGGTATTGTCTCCGGCTCGATTGGCGGAGGCAGTGCCCCATATGGCAGACTGTCGGAGTTGCTCGGTCGAGTGTTGATGTTGCGCGCCTCCCGCCGGGAGGACCGAAAGCGAGTCCCACAGTACTCGTCGCCCTAACTGCCTGTTGGCAGCGCTGGGGCGGACGTACGGGAATCTTTCGGGAAGTGTCAATAGAGCGCCGACCAGGCACCCGGTGGACCTTTCGTCCCCGGCTTGCGGTTCCGGAAGGGCCGTGCTTTCCCAGCAGGGATGTTCGAACAAGGGGCATCTGTGTCGGCGAGAGCGCGACACACCCGACCGCGTGGGTCGGAGAAACGAAGTAAACGGACCATCTGGTTCCAGAGCGTTAGAAGAGACAGGACTACTGAGTAGCCATGGCGGGACAGAAGATCCGCATCCGGCTCAAGGCCTACGACCACGAGGTCATCGACTCCTCGGCGAAGAAGATCGTCGAGACGGTGACCCGCACTGGTGCGTCGGTCGCGGGCCCGGTGCCGCTGCCCACTGAGAAGAACGTGTACTGCGTCATCAAGTCGCCGCACAAGTACAAGGACTCGCGCGAGCACTTCGAGATGCGCACGCACAAGCGCCTGATCGACATTCTCGACCCGACTCCCAAGACCGTTGACTCTCTGATGCGACTCGACCTCCCGGCCGGTGTCGACATCGAGATCAAGCTTTAGGGGCCGGTGATCTGAAGAATGGCTAAGCAGATCAAGGGCATCCTGGGCGAGAAGCTCGGCATGACGCAGGTGTGGGACGAGAACAACCGTGTTGTTCCCGTCACCGTCGTCAAGGCCAGCCCCAACGTCGTGACCCAGGTCCGTACGAACGACAGTGACGGCTACGAGTCCGTCCAGATCGCCTTCGGCGAGATCGACCCGCGCAAGGTGAACAAGCCCCTCAAGGGTCACTTCGCCAAGGCCGACGTCACCCCCCGTCGCCACCTCGTCGAGATCCGCACCGCGGACGCCTCCGAGTACACGCTGGGCCAGGAGATCACCGCTGAGGTGTTCGAGGCCGGCGTGAAGGTCGACGTGACCGGCAAGAGCAAGGGCAAGGGCTTCGCCGGTGTCATGAAGCGTCACAACTTCAAGGGCCTCGGCGCCGGACACGGCACCCAGCGCAAGCACCGCTCGCCCGGTTCCATCGGTGGCTGCGCCACCCCGGGCCGCGTGTTCAAGGGCCTCCGCATGGCGGGTCGCATGGGCAACGAGCGTGTCACCACCCAGAACCTGACCGTCCACGCCGTTGACGCGGAGAAGGGTCTGCTGCTCATCAAGGGCGCTGTCCCCGGTCCGAACGGCGGCCTCGTCCTGGTCCGCACTGCGGCCAAGGGGGCCTGAGGTACCGATGAGCACTGTTGACATCCTTTCGCCTGCAGGCGAGAAGACCGGAAGCGTCGAGCTCCCCGCGGAGATCTTCGGCGTGGAGAAGATCAGCATCCCGCTGATCCACCAGGTCGTCGTCGCGCAGAACGCGGCTGCCCGCCAGGGCACGCACAAGACCAAGCGCCGCGGTGAAGTCCGCGGTGGCGGTAAGAAGCCTTACCGTCAGAAGGGCACCGGCCGCGCGCGCCAGGGCTCGACCCGCGCGCCGCAGTTCGCCGGCGGTGGCGTCGTCCACGGCCCGCAGCCGCGTGACTACTCGCAGCGGACCCCGAAGAAGATGAAGGCTGCCGCTCTGCGTCACGCCCTCACCGACCGGGCCCGCCACAACCGCATTCACGTCGTCACCGGCGTGATCGAGGGCGAGGCTCCCTCCACGAAGGCCGCTCGCACGCTGTTCGGCAAGATCTCGGAGCGCAAGAACCTGCTCCTGGTCGTCGACCGCGCCGACGAGGCCGCGTGGCTGTCCGCCCGCAACCTGCCCCAGGTGCACATCCTGGAGCCGGGCCAGCTGAACACGTACGACGTGATCGTCTCGGACGACGTGGTCTTCACCCAGGCCGCTCTCGAGTCCTTCGTCGCCGGCCCGCAGGCCAACGACACCGAAGGGAGTGACGCCTGATGGCTACGCGTCACCCGAGCATCGCCTCCAAGGCGGCCAAGGTCGCCAAGGCCGCGCGCGTCGCCAAGGCGAAGCGCCACGCCACCGAAGGCAAGAACACCGTCGTCACCGCGCCCAGCAAGGCGTTCACGGACCTCCGTGACGTGCTGCTGAAGCCGGTCGTGTCGGAGAAGAGCTACGCGCTCCTCGACGAGAACAAGTACACGTTCATCGTCGCCCCGAACGCCAACAAGACCCAGATCAAGCAGGCCGTCCAGGCGGTCTTCTCGGTCAAGGTCACCGGCGTCAACACGATCAACCGCATCGGCAAGCGCAAGCGCACGAAGACTGGTTTCGGTCAGCGTGCCGGCACGAAGCGCGCGATCGTGACCCTTGCCGAGGGCGACCGTATCGACATCTTCGGCGGTCCGACCGCCTGAGGGCGGTCCGGATCGTCCGATATCGGACGAGGACTGAATAATGGGAATCCGCAAGTACAAGCCGACTACGCCGGGCCGTCGTGGCTCCAGCGTCGCCGACTTCGTCGAGGTCACGCGGTCCACGCCGGAGAAGTCGCTGGTCCGCCCGCTGCACAGCAAGGGCGGCCGTAACAACGCCGGTCGTGTGACCGTTCGCCACCAGGGTGGCGGACACAAGCGCGCCTACCGAGTGATCGACTTCCGTCGTCACGACAAGGACGGCGTGCCGGCGAAGGTCGCGCACATCGAGTACGACCCCAACCGCACCGCGCGCATCGCGCTGCTGCACTATGCCGACGGCGAGAAGCGCTACATCCTCGCGCCGCGCAACCTGTCGCAGGGCGACCGCGTCGAGAACGGTCCCGGGGCCGACATCAAGCCGGGCAACAACCTGGCGCTCCGCAACATCCCGGTCGGTACCACGATCCACGCGATCGAGATCCGTCCCGGTGGCGGCGCCAAGTTCGCCCGCTCCGCCGGTGCCTCGGTGCAGCTGCTCGCGAAGGAGGGCACGATGGCCCACCTTCGTATGCCGTCCGGTGAGATCCGTCTGGTCGACCAGCGCTGCCGCGCCACGGTCGGCGAGGTCGGCAACGCCGAGCAGAGCAACATCAACTGGGGCAAGGCCGGCCGTAAGCGCTGGCTGGGCGTCCGCCCGACCGTTCGCGGTGTGGCGATGAACCCGG
Organism: Streptomyces sp. NBC_01334; assembly: GCF_035983595.1. Taxonomy (NCBI): domain Bacteria; kingdom Bacillati; phylum Actinomycetota; class Actinomycetes; order Kitasatosporales; family Streptomycetaceae; genus Streptomyces; species Streptomyces sp. NBC_01334. Next base: position 5,846,919 of record NZ_CP130718.1, read on the forward strand.
TTGACCACCCCCACGGTGGTGGTGAGGGCAAGACCTCCGGTGGTCGCCACCCGGTCAGCCCCTGGGGTCAGAAGGAGGGTCGTACTCGTTCGCCGAAGAAGGCTTCGAACAAGTACATCGTCCGCCGCCGCAAGACGAACAAGAAGCGCTAGGAGCGGGTTTAGATGCCGCGCAGTCTCAAGAAGGGGCCCTTCGTCGACGGACACCTCGTAAAGAAGGTGGACGCCCAGAACGAAGCCGGTTCCAAGAACGTCATCAAGACCTGGTCCCGTCGCTCGATGATCATCCCGGCCATGCTGGGTCACACGATCGCGGTGCACAACGGCAAGACCCACATTCCGGTGTTTGTCACCGAGTCGATGGTCGGCCACAAGCTCGGCGAGTTCTCGCCGACGCGCACCTTCCGGGGTCACGTCAAGGACGACCGGAAGTCGAAGCGCCGCTAACGCGGGGTGGAATGACCATGACAGACACTGGAAGGACAACCATGGAAGCCAGGGCCCAGGCGCGGTACATCCGCGTCACGCCCATGAAGGCCCGCCGGGTGGTGGACCTTATCCGTGGCATGGACGCCACGGAGGCTCAGGCGGTCCTGCGTTTCGCCCCGCAGGCCGCGAGCGTGCCGGTCGGCAAGGTGCTGGACAGCGCCATTGCCAACGCCGCGCACAACTACGACCACACTGACGCCGACAGCCTCTTCATTTCCGAGGCGTACGTCGACGAGGGTCCGACCCTGAAGCGGTTCCGTCCGCGTGCCCAGGGCCGTGCCTACCGGATCCGCAAGCGGACCAGCCACATCACCGTGGTCGTCAGCAGTAAGGAAGGAACCCGGTAATGGGCCAGAAGGTTAACCCGCATGGGTTCCGGCTCGGCATCACCACGGACTTCAAGTCCCGTTGGTACGCCGACAAGTCTTACAAGGAGTACGTCGGCGAGGACGTCGCCATCCGTCGGATGATGACGTCCGGCATGGAGCGCGCCGGTATCTCGAAGGTGGAGATCGAGCGCACCCGTGACCGGGTCCGCGTCGACATCCACACCGCGCGTCCGGGCATCGTCATCGGCCGCCGCGGCGCCGAGGCCGACCGTATTCGTGGCGACCTGGAGAAGCTGACCAAGAAGCAGGTCCAGCTGAACATCCTCGAGGTCAAGAACCCCGAGGTCGACGCTCAGCTGGTGGCTCAGGCCGTCGCCGAGCAGCTCTCCTCCCGCGTCTCCTTCCGTCGCGCCATGCGTAAGAGCATGCAGTCGGCGATGAAGGCGGGCGCCAAGGGCATCAAGATCCAGTGCGGTGGCCGCCTCGGTGGCGCCGAGATGTCCCGCTCGGAGTTCTACCGCGAGGGCCGTGTGCCCCTGCACACGCTCCGCGCGAACGTGGACTACGGCTTCTTCGAGGCCAAGACGACCTTCGGCCGCATCGGCGTGAAGGTCTGGATCTACAAGGGCGATGTCAAGAACATCGCCGAGGTCCGCGCCGAGAACGCTGCTGCCCGCGCCGGCAACCGCCCGGCCCGTGGCGGCGCTGACCGCCCGGCCCGTGGTGGCCGCGGTGGCGAGCGTGGCGGTCGCGGTCGCAAGCCGCAGCAGGCTCCCGCTGCCGAGGCCCCCAAGGCCGACGCTCCGGCTGCCGCTCCGGCTGAGAGCACCGGAACGGAGGCCTGACCGACATGCTGATCCCCCGTAGGGTCAAGCACCGCAAGCAGCACCACCCGAAGCGCCGTGGTCAGGCCAAGGGCGGTACGACGGTCTCGTTCGGCGAGTACGGCATTCAGGCCCTCACGCCGGCGTACGTGACCAACCGCCAGATCGAGGCGGCCCGTATCGCGATGACCCGCCACATCAAGCGTGGTGGCAAGGTCTGGATCAACATCTACCCGGACCGCCCGCTCACGAAGAAGCCTGCCGAGACCCGCATGGGTTCCGGTAAGGGTTCTCCCGAGTGGTGGATCGCGAACGTGCACCCGGGTCGGGTCATGTTCGAGCTGTCCTACCCCAACGAGAAGATCGCCCGTGAGGCCCTCACTCGCGCAGCCCACAAGCTGCCGATGAAGTGCCGGATCGTCAAGCGCGAGGCAGGTGAAGCGTGATGTCGGCCGGTACCAAGGCGTCCGAGCTGCGCGAACTGGGTGACGAGGAGCTTCTCAACAAGCTCCGCGAAGCCAAGGAAGAGCTGTTCAACCTCCGCTTCCAGGCGGCGACGGGTCAGCTCGAGAACCACGGTCGGCTGAAGGCCGTCCGCAAGGACATCGCGCGGATCTACACCCTGATGCGTGAGCGCGAGCTGGGCATCGAGACGGTGGAGAGCGCCTGATGAGCGAGAGCAACGTGACTGAGAACACCCCCGAGGCGCGCGGTTTCCGCAAGACCCGTGAGGGTCTGGTCGTCAGCGACAAGATGGACAAGACCGTCGTCGTCGCCGTCGAGGACCGTGTGAAGCACGCGCTGTACGGCAAGGTCATCCGCCGTACGAACAAGCTCAAGGCTCACGACGAGCAGAACGCCGCGGGCGTCGGCGACCGTGTCCTCCTCGCGGAGACCCGGCCGCTGTCCGCCACGAAGCGCTGGCGCGTCGTCGAGATCCTCGAGAAGGCCAAGTAGGTAGTTCCCGCAAGGGAATTCCAGTAAGTCGGCCTGCGGGGCATCCCTCGCAGGACAGTTCCGCCAGGCTCCGCAGGGGTCCTCTCACGAGGCCCCTGCGGGGAACCGGCAGACACACAGGAGATAGACGTGATCCAGCAGGAGTCGCGACTGCGCGTCGCCGACAACACTGGTGCGAAGGAAATCCTTTGCATCCGTGTGCTCGGTGGCTCCGGTCGCCGCTACGCGGGCATCGGCGACGTCATCGTCGCCACCGTCAAGGACGCGATCCCCGGCGGTAACGTGAAGAAGGGTGACGTCATCAAGGCGGTCATCGTTCGCACCGTCAAGGAGCGTCGCCGTCCGGACGGCTCGTACATCCGCTTCGACGAGAACGCCGCTGTCATTCTGAAGAACGACGGCGACCCTCGTGGCACCCGTATCTTCGGCCCGGTCGGCCGGGAGCTGCGCGAGAAGAAGTTCATGAAGATCATCTCGCTGGCTCCGGAGGTGCTGTAAGCATGAAGATCAAGAAGGGCGACCTGGTTCAGGTCATCACCGGTAAGGACAAGGGCAAGCAGGGCAAGGTCATCGCGGCCTTCCCCCGTGAGGACCGCGTCCTGGTCGAGGGTGTCAACCGGGTCAAGAAGCACACCAAGGCCGGCCCGACCGCAAAGGGTTCGCAGGCCGGCGGCATCGTCACGACCGAGGCGCCTGTCCACGTCTCCAACGTCCAGCTGGTCGTTGAGAAGGACGGCAACAAGGTCGTCACGCGTGTGGGTTACCGCTTCGACGACGAGGGCAACAAGATCCGCGTTGCCAAGCGGACGGGTGAGGACATCTGATGGCTACCACCACCACTCCGCGTCTCAAGACGAAGTACCGCGAGGAGATCGCGGGCAAGCTGCGTGAGGAGTTCTCCTACGAGAACGTCATGCAGATCCCCGGCCTCGTCAAGATCGTGGTCAACATGGGTGTCGGTGACGCCGCCCGTGACTCGAAGCTCATGGACGGTGCCGTCCGTGACCTGACCACCATCACCGGTCAGAAGCCGGCCATCACCAAGGCCCGCAAGTCCATCGCGCAGTTCAAGCTGCGTGAGGGTCAGCCGATCGGTGCCCACGTCACGCTTCGTGGCGACCGCATGTGGGAGTTCCTGGACCGCACCCTGTCGCTCGCGCTTCCGCGCATCCGCGACTTCCGTGGTCTGTCCCCCAAGCAGTTCGACGGCCGTGGCAACTACACCTTCGGTCTCACGGAGCAGGTCATGTTCCACGAGATCGACCAGGACAAGATCGACCGTGTCCGGGGTATGGACATCACCGTGGTCACCACGGCGACCAACGACGCTGAGGGCCGTGCGCTCCTTCGTCACCTCGGCTTCCCCTTCAAGGAGGCGTGAGCGAGATGGCGAAGAAGGCTCTGATCGCAAAGGCTGCTCGTAAGCCTAAGTTCGCTGTGCGGGCGTACAACCGCTGCCAGCGTTGCGGCCGTCCCCACTCCGTGTACCGCAAGTTCGGCCTCTGCCGTGTGTGCCTTCGTGAGATGGCTCACCGCGGCGAGCTGCCGGGCGTGACCAAGAGCTCCTGGTAAACCCCCTTTTTAGGGGTTCCAGAGGCTCTCGGTAAGCAATGGGCGTGTCAGGTGCCCACCTCTTCATGGCTTAGGCTTGGAGGGTTGGGCACCTGATGGTCGCCCGTACGACTTACTACGCCGTAGGTCCACCGCGCCGCACCCGCCCCGTCTCGGATCGGGGAGAGGGATGGCGCACCAGGAAACCCCGGCGAGAGAGGCCACAGGCCAATTCATGACCATGACTGATCCGATCGCAGACATGCTGACGCGTCTGCGGAACGCGAACTCGGCGTACCACGATTCCGTGACGATGCCGGCGTCCAAGATCAAGTCTCACATCGCGGAGATCCTCCAGCAGGAGGGCTTCATCACGGGCTGGAAGGTCGAGGACGCCGAGGTCGGCAAGGACCTCACCCTCGAGCTCAAGTTCGGCCCGAACCGCGAGCGCTCCATTGCGGGCATCAAGCGGATCTCCAAGCCCGGTCTCCGGGTTTACGCGAAGTCCACCTCCCTGCCCAAGGTGCTGGGCGGCCTCGGCGTGGCGATCATCTCCACGTCGCACGGTCTCCTCACCGACAAGCAGGCCGGCAAGAAGGGCGTAGGCGGAGAAGTTCTCGCCTACGTCTGGTAGCGGAAGGGAACGGAGGAAACAGCTATGTCGCGCATTGGCAAGCTCCCCATCACGGTTCCCGCCGGCGTGGACGTCACCATCGACGGCCAGACGGTTGCGGTCAAGGGCCCCAAGGGCTCGCTGACCCACACCGTCGCTGCGCCGATCGAGATCGCCAAGGGTGAGGACGGCGTTCTGAACGTCACCCGCCCCAACGACGAGCGTCAGAGCAAGGCCCTGCACGGCCTGTCCCGCACGCTGGTGGCGAACATGATCACCGGCGTGACCCAGGGTTACGTGAAGAAGCTCGAGATCAGTGGTGTCGGTTACCGCGTGACCGCGAAGGGCTCGAACCTCGAGTTCGCGCTCGGTTACAGCCACCCGATCACCGTCGAGGCCCCCGAGGGAATCTCCTTCAAGGTCGAGAACCCCACCCGGTTCTCGGTCGAGGGCATCGACAAGCAGAAGGTCGGCGAGGTTGCGGCCAACATCCGCAAGCTGCGCAAGCCCGACCCGTACAAGGCCAAGGGTGTCAAGTACGAGGGCGAAGTCATCCGCCGCAAGGTCGGAAAGGCGGGTAAGTAAGCCATGGCATACGGACAGAAGATCCTCAAGGGCGACGCTTACAAGCGTGCCGCGATCAAGCGTCGCCACATCCGGATCCGTAAGCACATCTCGGGTACGGCTGAGCGTCCGCGCCTGGTCGTGACACGCTCGAACCGCCACATCGTGGCTCAGGTCATCGACGACATCAAGGGTCACACCCTGGCGTCGGCGTCGACCCTGGACACGACGATCCGCGGCGGCGAGGGCGACAAGTCCGCGCAGGCCAAGTCGGTCGGCGCCCTGGTCGCCGAGCGCGCCAAGGCCGCCGGTGTCGAGGCTGTCGTATTCGACCGTGGTGGCAACCAGTACGCCGGGCGCATCGCCGCCCTGGCGGACGCCGCCCGCGAAGCCGGACTCAAGTTCTGAGTCGCCCGTCGCGCTAGCGACCTAGGTCGCTGCGTAGCTAGCGGAAAAAGAGAGAGGTAATCCAATGGCTGGACCCCAGCGCCGCGGAAGCGGTGCCGGTGGCGGCGAGCGGCGGGACCGGAAGGGCCGTGACGGCGGCGCTGCTGCCGCCGAGAAGACCGCGTACGTTGAGCGCGTCGTCGCGATCAACCGTGTCGCCAAGGTTGTGAAGGGTGGTCGTCGCTTCAGCTTCACTGCGCTCGTCGTAGTGGGCGATGGCGATGGCACCGTGGGTGTCGGTTACGGCAAGGCCAAGGAGGTGCCGGCCGCCATCGCCAAGGGTGTTGAGGAGGCCAAGAAGCACTTCTTCAAGGTCCCCCGTATCCAGGGCACCATCCCGCACCCGATCACGGGCGAGAAGGCCGCGGGCGTCGTCCTGCTCAAGCCTGCTTCCCCCGGTACCGGCGTTATCGCCGGTGGCCCGGTGCGTGCCGTGCTCGAGTGCGCCGGCGTTCACGACATCCTGTCGAAGTCGCTCGGCTCGTCGAACGCGATCAACATCGTGCACGCGACCGTGGAGGCCCTGAAGGGCCTGCAGCGTCCCGAGGAGATCGCGGCTCGCCGTGGTCTGCCCCTCGAGGACGTCGCTCCCGCGGCTCTGCTTCGTGCGCGTGCCGGGGCTGGTGCGTAATGGCTCGCCTCAAGATCACGCAGACGAAGTCGTACATCGGCAGCAAGCAGAACCACCGCGACACTCTGCGTTCGCTCGGGCTCAAGCGCCTGAACGACGTGGTCGTCAAGGAGGACCGCCCCGAGTTCCGCGGAATGGTGCACACCGTCCGCCACCTCGTGACGGTTGAGGAGGTCGACTGATCATGGCGGAGAGCAACCCGCTCAAGATCCACAACCTCCGTCCCGCCCCGGGCGCCAAGACCGCCAAGACCCGTGTCGGTCGTGGTGAGGCGTCGAAGGGTAAGACGGCCGGTCGTGGTACCAAGGGCACGAAGGCCCGTTACCAGGTTCCGGAGCGCTTCGAGGGTGGGCAGATGCCCCTCCACATGCGTCTTCCGAAGCTCAAGGGCTTCAAGAACCCGTTCAAGACCGAGTTCCAGGTCGTGAACCTCGACAAGCTGGCGGCGCTGTACCCCGAGGGTGGCGAGGTCACCGTCGAGGGCCTCGTCGCCAAGGGCGCCGTTCGCAAGAACAGCCTCGTCAAGGTCCTCGGCCAGGGCGAGATCTCCGTGGCGCTCCAGGTGACGGTCGACGCCGTCTCCGGGTCCGCCAAGGAGAAGATCACCGCCGCCGGCGGTACCGTCACCGAGCTCGTCTGAACATCACAGGCGTCTCGATGACTTGAGCGATCCCGACCGGGGATACCCCACATTTGGGGTATCCCCGGTTGGTCGTTCCTACGGCGGCACTCTCGCCGGTAAGGTGACCTGCGCTGCCCACTTTCACAAGATGCTTCCCATGGGGCACCTTGAGCGGCAGTCGACCGTTACACATGTCGTTGTCGTTGTCGTTGTTCTTATTGGACCCTCAAGACCGTCACCCTTGACGCAGATGCGCGGGGGTCGCAGGAGGCACCGTGCTCACCGCGTTCGCCCGGGCGTTCAGGACGCCCGACCTGCGCAAGAAGCTGCTCTTCACGCTCGCCATCATCGTGATCTACCGGCTCGGAACGCATATTCCGATTCCCGGTGTCGACTACACGTCCGTTCAGCGGTGTGTGGACGAGGCGTCCGGCAACCAGGGCCTCTTCGGTCTGGTGAACATGTTCAGCGGCGGCGCGCTGCTCCAGATCACCATCTTCGCGCTGGGCATCATGCCGTACATCACCGCGAGCATCATCCTTCAGCTGCTGACCGTGGTGATCCCGCGTCTGGAAGCCCTCAAGAAGGAGGGCCAGGCCGGCACCGCGAAGATCACGCAGTACACCCGCTACCTCACGGTGGCGCTCGCCATTCTTCAGGGCACCGGCCTGGTGGCCACCGCCCGCAGCGGCGCCCTGTTCTCCGGTTGCACGGTCGCCTCGAGCATCGTCCCGGACCGCGCGATCTTCACCACCATCGTCATGGTCATCTGCATGACCGCCGGTACGGCCATGGTCATGTGGCTCGGTGAGCTCATCACCGACCGCGGTATCGGCAACGGCATGTCGATCCTCATGTTCATCTCGATCGCCGCGACCTTCCCCTCGGCCCTGTGGGCCATCAAGAAGCAGGGCACGCTCGCGGGCGGCTGGATCGAGTTCGGCACCGTCATCCTGGTCGGCCTGGTCATGGTCGGTCTGGTGGTCTTCGTCGAGCAGGCCCAGCGCCGTATCCCCGTGCAGTACGCGAAGCGCATGATCGGCCGCCGGTCCTACGGCGGTACCTCGACGTACATCCCGCTGAAGGTGAACCAGGCCGGTGTGATCCCGGTCATCTTCGCCTCGTCGCTGCTCTACATCCCGGCTCTCGTCGCCCAGTTCTCCAGCGGAACGTCCACCTGGAAGACCTGGATCGAGACCAACCTGACCAAGGGTGACCACCCGATCTACATCAGCATGTACTTCCTGCTGATCGTTTTCTTCGCGTTCTTCTACGTGGCTATCTCCTTCAACCCCGAGGAAGTAGCCGACAACATGAAGAAGTATGGTGGCTTCATCCCGGGCATCCGGGCTGGCCGACCGACCGCTGAGTACCTCTCCTACGTACTCAACCGGATCACCTGGCCGGGTTCGCTGTATCTGGGTCTGATCGCTCTTGTACCGACGATGGCGTTGGTTGGCTTCGGGGCAAGCCAGAACTTCCCGTTCGGTGGTACCAGCATCCTGATCATCGTGGGTGTCGGTCTCGAGACGGTGAAGCAAATCGAGAGCCAGCTCCAGCAGCGCAATTACGAAGGGTTCCTCCGCTGATGCGTATCGTCCTCGTCGGGCCGCCGGGCGCCGGAAAGGGAACGCAGGCCACACGTCTGGCCGAGAAGCTCCGCGTTCCGCACATCTCCACGGGCGACCTGTTCCGCGCCAACATCAGCCAGCAGACGGAGCTCGGGAAACTCGCGAAGTCCTACATGGACGCCGGCAACCTTGTCCCCGACGAGGTCACCATCGCCATGGCCAAGGACCGCATGGAGCAGCCGGACGCCGAGCGCGGCTTCCTGCTGGACGGTTTCCCGCGCAACGTCTCGCAGGCCGAGGCGCTGGACGAGCTCCTCACCATCGAGGGCATCAAGCTGGACGCGGTACTGGACCTGGAGGCCCCGGAGGAGGAGGTCGTCAAGCGGATCGCCGGTCGGCGCATCTGCCGTAACGACTCCTCGCACGTCTTCCACGTGACGTACAAGAAGGCCGCCAAGGAAGGCGTCTGTGACGTCTGCGGCGGCGAGCTGTACCAGCGGGACGACGACTCCGAGGAGACGGTCCGCACGCGGCTCGAGGTCTACCACACGCAGACCGAGCCGATCATCGACTACTACAAGTCGCAGGGCCTGGTCGTGACGATCGAGGCCATGGGACCGGTGGAAGAGGTCACCGCCCGTGCGCTGGCCGCACTGAAGCGTGAGGGCGACGACCAGTAGTCGTCGCTCCCCGTACGGCCGTGGAGTCCTTCGGGACACCACGGCCGTACTGTTGTGTGCATACGTAACCCGACCGACCTGAGTGACGGAGAGCGCAGGCCCCCCATGGTGCAGATCAAGAGCCCCGAGCAGATCGCCAAGATGCGTGAGGCGGGGCTGGTCGTCGCCGCCATCCACGCGGCCACGCGCGAAGCGGCGGTGCCGGGGGCGACGACGAAGGACCTGGACGACGTCGCCCGCAAGGTCCTGGCGGAGAACGGCGCGAAGTCGAACTTCCTCGGCTACGGCGGCTTCCCCGCGACGATCTGCACCTCGGTGAACGACGTGGTGGTGCACGGCATCCCCTCCGACGAGGTCGTCCTCAAGGACGGCGACATCATCTCCATCGACTGCGGCGCGATCGTCGACGGCTGGCACGGTGACGCGGCGTACACGGCGTTCGTCGGCTCGGGGCACGCTCCGGAGCTGATCGAGCTCTCCCGGGTCACCGAGGAGTCGATGTGGGCCGGCATCGCCGCCATGAAGACGGGCGGCCGGCTCGTCGACGTCTCCCGCGCGATCGAGACGTACATCCGGCGTCAGCCGAAGCCGGGCGGCGGGCGCTACGGCATCGTCGAGGACTACGGCGGCCACGGCATCGGCACCGAGATGCACATGGACCCCCATCTGCTGAACTACGTCGACCGCAGGCGGGGCAAGGGGCCGAAGCTGGTCCCCGGCTTCTGCCTGGCCATCGAGCCGATGGTGTCCCTGGGCACCCCGCGGACCGAGGTGCTCGAGGACGACTGGACGGTCATCACGACCGACGGGACCTGGTCCTCGCACTGGGAGCACTCGGTGGCGTTGACGGAGGCGGGTCCGCTGGTGTTGACGGCTGTCGACGGTGGTAAGGCGAAGCTGGCGGAGCACGGGGTCGTGGCGGCGCCGGACCCCCTCGCCTGAGGTTCCCCTCCCGGGGCGCGCTGTGGGGTTTCTCGCCCCCGCCGCCCCCGTCCTTACCCGTCCCTGGGGGGCGCGCCCCCAGACCCCCCCTCTCGGCCTGGACGGCCTCGTCCTCGAACGCCGGACGGGCTGAAGGCACGTCGGGTCGGGCTGGGATGCCGGGTGGGGCCGGGGCTTCGCTTAAGGATCTCCTCTGTGGGGCAGACTTCAGGATTCGTGTTTCCGCGGGGCCTGACGTAGACTGACTCGTCGGCTCTCGTGCACCCGCATGTCTGCATGCACCCTTAGGGGAAACGCAGGGGAGTCGATCAAGGTAGTCGATTCGAAGGGCGAAGCGTGGCCAAGAAGCAAGGTGCCATCGAGATCGAGGGCACTGTCGTCGAGTCTCTTCCGAACGCCATGTTCAAGGTCGAGCTCCAGAACGGCCACCAGGTCCTGGCACACATCAGCGGCAAGATGCGTATGCACTACATCCGTATCCTCCCTGACGACCGGGTCGTGGTGGAGCTGTCTCCGTACGACCTGACGCGTGGCCGGATCGTCTACCGCTACAAGTAGATCTTGCCCAAGGTCTTCGTGCGCCCGGTCGGGCGTTCGGGGCTGTCGGCAACTGACCCGGAGAACCTCACCCAATGAAGGTCAAGCCGAGCGTCAAGAAGATCTGCGACAAGTGCAGGGTGATCCGCCGTCACGGTCGGGTCATGGTCATTTGCGAGAACCCGCGCCACAAGCAGCGCCAGGGCTGATCGCTTACAGATCACACCCTCTGCATCGATATCGCAGAGACTTCGCGCGACGCGAGCTGAATTTGTTCATACGCAGATCCCAGGCGGGTTCTCCCTCCTGATACCCCCGGCTCGGAGGCCGGGGACCCATTCGTACCTAATCCTCGGTCGCTCAATGAGTGACATGAGGAGGCCGGCGGATGGGAGTCGGTTCTGCGGAAGACCTCCGAAGATCAACTGGAGCCATTGAATGGCACGCGTTTCCGGTGTCGACATCCCGCGCGAAAAGCGTGTGGAGGTCGCCCTCACCTACGTGTTCGGCATCGGCCGGACCCTCTCCCAGGAGACGCTGGCAGCGACCGGCGTCGACCCGAACACCCGCGTTCGCGACCTCTCCGAGGAGCAGCTCGTCGCGATCCGCGAGTACGTGGACGCCAACATCAAGACCGAGGGTGACCTTCGTCGCGAGATCCAGGCCGACATCCGCCGCAAGGTCGAGATCGGTTGCTACCAGGGTCTCCGTCACCGTCGTGGTCTGCCTGTCCGCGGTCAGCGCACCAGCACGAACGCTCGTACCCGCAAGGGCCCGCGTCGCGCCATCGCCGGCAAGAAGAAGCCGGGCAAGAAGTAGTCCTCAGCGGGACAACGCTTCATCAGCGGTCTTCGCTGTAGGACCGACCACCTCCCCGTAGGAGTTTGTAGATGCCCCCCAAGGGTCGTCAGGGCGCTGCCAAGAAGGTGCGCCGCAAGGAAAAGAAGAACGTCGCGCACGGCCAGGCGCACATCAAGAGCACGTTCAACAACACGATCGTGTCCATCACGGACCCGGCCGGAAACGTGATCTCGTGGGCCTCCGCCGGCCACGTCGGTTTCAAGGGCTCGCGCAAGTCCACGCCGTTCGCCGCGCAGATGGCCGCCGAGTCGGCTGCCCGTCGCGCGCAGGAGCACGGCATGCGCAAGGTCGACGTCTTCGTCAAGGGCCCGGGCGCCGGTCGTGAGACCGCCATCCGTTCCCTGCAGGCGACGGGCCTCGAGGTCGGCTCCATCCAGGACGTCACCCCGACTCCGCACAACGGCTGCCGTCCGCCCAAGCGTCGCCGCGTCTGACGCACGGTTGTCTCAGGTTTGACCGGGGTCCGGGCGGTACGTCTCCTCGGAGGCGTGCCGCCCGTACCCTTGCATTAACAGCAGGGCGTCAAATAGCGGGCGTCCATGACTGAAGGATCGCAACATGCTGATTGCTCAGCGTCCCTCGTTGACCGAAGAGGTCGTCGACGAGTTCCGCTCCCGGTTCGTGATCGAGCCGCTGGAGCCGGGCTTCGGTTACACCCTCGGCAACTCCCTCCGCCGGACCCTCCTGTCCTCGATCCCGGGTGCGGCGGTCACGTCCATCCGTATCGACGGCGTGCTGCACGAGTTCACCACCGTGCCGGGCGTCAAGGAGGACGTCACCGACCTGATCCTCAACATCAAGCAGCTGGTCGTCTCCTCGGAGCACGACGAGCCGGTCGTGATGTACCTGCGCAAGCAGGGCCCGGGTCTGGTCACCGCCGCCGACATCGCGCCCCCGGCCGGTGTCGAGGTGCACAACCCCGACCTCGTCCTCGCCACGCTCAACGGCAAGGGCAAGCTGGAGATGGAGCTGACCGTCGAGCGCGGTCGCGGTTACGTCTCCGCCGTGCAGAACAAGCAGCTCGGTCAGGAGATCGGGCGCGTCCCGGTCGACTCGATCTACTCGCCGGTTCTCAAGGTCACGTACAAGGTCGAGGCCACGCGTGTCGAGCAGCGCACCGACTTCGACAAGCTGATCGTCGACGTCGAGACCAAGCAGGCGATGCGTCCCCGTGACGCCATGGCCTCCGCCGGCAAGACGCTGGTCGAGCTGTTCGGTCTCGCCCGCGAGCTGAACATCGACGCCGAGGGCATCGACATGGGCCCGTCCCCCACGGACGCCGCCCTCGCCGCTGATCTCGCCCTGCCGATCGAGGAGCTCGAGCTCACCGTCCGGTCGTACAACTGCCTCAAGCGTGAGGGCATCCACTCCGTGGGTGAGCTCGTCGCCCGCTCCGAGGCCGACCTGCTGGACATCCGCAACTTCGGTGCGAAGTCCATCGACGAGGTCAAGGCGAAGCTGGCCGGCATGGGCCTCGCGCTCAAGGACAGCCCGCCCGGATTCGACCCCACCGCAGCGGCGGACGCGTTCGGCGCGGACGACGACGCGGACGCGGGATTCGTGGAGACCGAGCAGTACTAGTCGCTCCGCGAATCGGCCGGATGTGGGCTGCGGGACCGTCTTGGCTGGTCGCGCAGCTCCCCGCGCCGCTTCCAGGCCCCTTCGGGGGTCTGGATCTTCGACAGACAACCGTCTGCTCGGATACTGACCCCGGTACCTGATACGGCCGGGGCAGACACCTAGGAGAAAGACCATGCCGAAGCCCACCAAGGGTGCCCGTCTGGGCGGCAGCGCCGCGCACGAGAAGCTGCTCCTCGCGAACCTCGCGAAGTCGCTGTTCGAGCACGGCCGCATCACCACCACCGAGGCGAAGGCGCGCAAGCTGCGTCCGTACGCCGAGCGTCTGGTCACCAAGGCGAAGAAGGGCGACCTTCACAACCGTCGTCAGGTGCTCCAGGTGATCACGGACAAGAGCATCGTGCACACGCTCTTCACCGAGATCGGCCCGCGCTACGAGAACCGCCCGGGTGGCTACACCCGCATCACCAAGATCGGTAACCGTCGTGGCGACAACGCGCCCATGGCTGTCATCGAGCTGGTCGAGGCGCTGACCGTCGCGCAGCAGGCCACTGGTGAGGCCGAGGCCGCCACCAAGCGTGCGGTCAAGGAAGACAGCCTCAAGAAGGACGAGGCCGTCGAGGACGCCAAGCCCGCCGACGAGGCTGCGGCCGAGGAGTCCAAGGACGCCTGAGGCATCGCTTCGCAGTGGACGGGTCCGCCCTTCGGGGCGGGCCCGTTCCGCGTTTCCGCGGTCGTTTTCGGAGGGCCTCCGGAGGCGTCTCCGAAGGTCGCAGGCTTGAGAGGATCCAGGAGTGAGTGACGAAGTACAGCCCGGGTTCGTACGGGTGCGGATGGACCTCTCGTACGACGGGAGCGGGTTCTCCGGGTGGGCCAAGCAGGCCGGCGGGCGGCGGACCGTGCAGGGGGAGATCGAGGACGCCCTGCGGACCGTGACCCGGTCGAGGGAGACCACGTACGAGCTGACCGTGGCCGGGCGGACGGACGCCGGTGTGCACGCGCGCGGGCAGGTGGCGCACGTCGACCTGCCGGAGGACCTCTGGGCCGAGCACCGGGAGAAGCTGCTCAAGCGGCTCGCCGGGCGGCTCGCCAAGGATGTGCGGATCTGGTCCCTGGACGAGGCGCCCGCCGGGTTCAACGCGCGGTTCTCGGCGATCTGGCGGCGCTACGCGTACCGGGTCACCGACAACCCGGGGGGTGTCGACCCCCTGCTGCGCAGCCATGTCCTCTGGCACGACTGGCCGCTCGACGTCGACGCCATGAACGAGGCCGCCCGGCGGCTGCTCGGCGAGCACGACTTCGCGGCCTACTGCAAGCGGCGTGAGGGGGCGACGACCATTCGCACGCTCCAGGAGCTGAGCCTGGTGCGCGGCGAGGACGGGGTCGTCACCGCGACCGTCCGGGCCGACGCCTTCTGCCACAACATGGTGCGTTCGCTGATCGGGGCGCTGCTGTTCGTCGGCGACGGGCACCGGGGGCCGGAGTGGCCCGGGAAGGTGCTGGCCGCGGGCGTGCGGGACTCGGCCGTGCATGTCGTGCGGCCGCACGGGCTGACGCTGGAGGAGGTCGGCTACCCGGCCGACGAGCTGCTCGCCGCACGCAACAAGGAGGCGCGCAACAGGCGGACGCTGCCCGGGGCCGGGTGCTGCTGACCTGCCGGCCCCGCGTCGGCGTCCGCGGTCAGTTCGCGGCCGCCGCCGACGCCTGGGCCTCGCCGCGCTGGCGGATCCGCTGGAAGGTGAACTCCGCGAGGTCGTCGCCCGCGGCGAAGACGGCCGTGTCCTTCGTGGTCACGTCCTTGCCGTCCGTGAAGCCGGTGATGGTGAAGTAGGCGTACCGGCCGTAGGAGTTGGTCGTCGAGCGGCAGATCGCGCCGTCGCAGAAGGTCTTGACGTCCCCGCCGGTGAGGGCCTTGACGATGCTCTGCTTGTCGGCCTGGCTCTTGACCTTGAGGGCCTGCGCCTCGGTGTCGAAGACCGCCACACCGACCGTGACCGCGATGTTGCCCTTGGTGTAGGTGATGCGCATGAGGCGAGTGCAGTCATTGGTGGTGAGCACCTTGGGCAGGGTGCCCTGGACACCCGTGGTGCAGGTGGTGCTGTCGGCCTTGGGGCCCTTCTTGTACACGGCCGAGCCCATGGTCAGCTGGGTGCCGGGGAAGAGCAGGTCGGGGCCGTTGGGGGCGGTGTCCTTGGCCTTGCTGGCGACGAACTCCTTCGGGTCCAGCGGAGGCGGTGCGCTGGTCGGCGCGAAGGAGGGCGTGGTGGACGCGCTCGGCAGGTCGGTCGCGGGCAGCGAGGAGGTCGGCTTGTTCGCCTCGTCGCTGCCGTTCGCCGACACCACGGCCATGGCCACGGCGGTGCCGATGGCGAGCGTGGCGAGCGCGCCGCCGCCTATGAAGAACAGTCGACGGCGTTTGTTGCGCGTCTCGGACGCCTCCGCGAGCGCGGCCCAGTCCGGGGTCCGGCCGTCATCGCCGCTGGTCCACGGCTGCTGGGAGTTCGGTTTCCACGGATCCCACTGGGACTGAGGTCCCCCCTGCCCATAGCTCATGGGCCGCATCTTAGACGGGGAGCGGGGGATGCTGTTCCGCCTCAACCTGCGCTGAAGTCCCCGGTGTTCCCGGCGCGAGTGCGGGCAAACGTGACATCTCCGGGTGGTTGGTGCGGCATATTCGCAGGCCGGGACCTGTAGTGTGGCGCAGGCCACTCCGGAAGGGGGTTTCCGGCGGCGGGTTCCGGTCAGGCTGACATGCTCACGTGTGATCGGATGGCAGGCCCGTTTTGACCCGGCCCCCGAGACGCGGGTATCCTGCATCTTCGTTGTGTATTGGCTTGCTCTTCTCACGGGACGGGCCCTTACACCGGTCCACCGGGCCGATGACCAGCGACCAGCACGCGGTTTGCGTCACCGCAGTGCGGTCTGGGCTGTCGTGATCGTCTTCGGTGACCTTGTCAGGACCAATTCACTGAAGAAGCGAAGGCTACGAACCGTGCGTACGTACAGCCCCAAGCCCGGCGATGTGACGCGCCAGTGGCACGTCATCGACGCTCAGGACATCGTCCTGGGCCGTCTCGCCACCACTGCCGCGTCCCTCCTCCGGGGCAAGCACAAGCCGATCTACGCGCCCCACGTCGACACCGGTGACTTCGTCATCATCATCAACGCCGACAAGGTGCACCTCTCCGGCAACAAGCGGACCCAGAAGATGGCGTACCGCCACTCCGGGTACCCGGGCGGTCTGCGCTCCGTGCGCTACGACGACCTCCTCGCGAACAACCCCGAGAAGGCCGTCGAGAAGGCCGTCAAGGGCATGCTCCCCAAGAACACGCTGGGCCGTCAGATGCTGTCGAAGCTGAAGGTCTACAAGGGTGACGTGCACCCGCACGCGGCTCAGCAGCCCGTGCCGTTCGAGATCACCCAGGTCGCGCAGTAATTCCGGCCACACCCCTAGCTGAAAAGAACTGAGGAGAACCGTGGCCGAGACCACTGCCGAGCAGCCGCTCGAAGAGACCGAGCTCGTCGACATCGAGAGCTACACCACCGAGTCCGAGGTCCCCGTCGAGGGTGAGTACACCTCGGAGTCCCTCGCCTCCCGCTTCGGCGAGCCCCAGCCGGCCGCCGGCCTGGGTCGCCGCAAGAACGCCATCGCCCGCGTCCGGATCGTTCCGGGCACCGGCAAGTGGAAGATCAACGGTCGCACCCTCGAGGACTACTTCCCGAACAAGGTGCACCAGCAGGAAGTCAACGAGCCCTTCAAGGTGCTCGAGCTCGAAGGCCGCTACGACGTCATCGCCCGTATCTCGGGTGGCGGTGTCTCCGGTCAGGCCGGTGCGCTCCGTCTCGGTGTCGCCCGTGCGCTGAACGAGGCCGACGTCGACAACAACCGTGGCGCCCTCAAGAAGGCCGGCTTCCTCACGCGTGACGACCGCGCGGTCGAGCGCAAGAAGGCCGGTCTCAAGAAGGCCCGCAAGGCCCCGCAGTACAGCAAGCGCTAAGCTTCGCTGCCTGCTCGTACGTATTCCGGGTCGGACCCGCGCGGTTCGCTCGTACGTACTCCGAACGCCCCGGCGGCACGCCACAGTGTCGCCGGGGCGTTCGTTTTCTCGCAGCCGTGGGCGTATAACGGCACAAGGTGCTCAAAGGCTTGTGTGATCGGATGTTCAGGGCATCCAATGCCTGGATGCGGAGCCGCCGTCGACCGACTGGTCGGTCGATCGTCCGACGCACCCGCACGGCTTTTGAAACTGACGCTTCCTCAGGAGGACAAGTGGGACGACTCTTCGGCACGGACGGCGTGCGCGGTGTCGCCAACGCGGATCTGACGGCGGAGATGGCGCTCGGCCTGTCCGTCGCGGCGGCGCATGTGCTGGCCGAGGCGGGCACGTTCGAGGGCCACCGGCCGGTGGCAGTCGTCGGACGGGACCCGCGCGCGTCCGGGGAGTTCCTGGAGGCCGCCGTGGTGGCCGGTCTGGCGAGCGCCGGCGTGGACGTGCTGAAGGTCGGCGTGCTGCCGACGCCCGCAGTCGCCTATCTCACCGGTGTGCTGGGCGCCGACCTCGGTGTGATGCTCTCCGCCAGCCACAACGCCATGCCCGACAACGGCATCAAGTTCTTCGCCCGCGGCGGCCACAAGCTGGCCGACGAGCTCGAGGGCAGGATCGAGTCCGTCTACGAGGAGCACCGCACCGGTGCGCCCTGGAGCCGGCCGACCGGCAGCGGCGTCGGACGCGTGCGCTCGTACGACGAAGGCTTCGACCGCTACGTCGCGCACCTCATCGCCGTGCTTCCCAACCGGCTGGACGGGCTGAAGATCGTCCTCGACGAGGCGCACGGCGCCGCCGCCCGGGTGTCGCCGGAGGCGTTCACGCGGGCCGGCGCGGAGATCGTGACCATCGGAGCCGAGCCGGACGGGCTCAACATCAACGACGGGTGCGGGTCCACGCACCTGGACAAGCTGAAGGCCGCGGTCATCGAGCACGGGGCCGCCCTCGGCATCGCGCACGACGGAGACGCCGACCGGTGCCTGGCCGTGGACCACACGGGTGACGAGGTCGACGGCGACCAGATTCTCGCGGTGCTCGCGCTGGCCATGCGGGAACACGGAGCGCTGCGGTCCGACACCGTTGTCGCGACCGTCATGTCGAACCTCGGCTTCAAGCTGGCCATGGAGCGGGAGGGGATCCAGCTCGTGCAGGCCGCCGTCGGCGACCGGTATGTGCTGGAGGAGATGAAGGAGCACGGGTACGCGCTCGGGGGCGAGCAGTCCGGGCACGTGATCATCCTCGACCACGCGACGACCGGTGACGGGACGCTGACGGGGCTGATGCTGGCGGCTCGGATCGCCGAGAGCGGGCGTTCGCTGCGGGAGCTGGCCTCGGTGATGGAGCGGTTGCCGCAGGTGCTGATCAATGTGCCCGACGTCGACAGGTCACGGGTCGGGGACTCTGCCGAGCTGGCGACTGCCGTCGGGGAGGCGGAGCGGGAACTCGGCGCCACCGGGCGGGTGTTGCTGCGGCCTTCCGGGACCGAGCCGCTCGTGCGCGTGATGGTCGAGGCCGCGGATATCGACCAGGCCCGGTCTGTTGCCGGGCGGCTGGCCGATGTCGTGAAGTCGGCGCTGGGTTAAGCGGCGGGGCCGGTTTTTCGGGGCGGGTTCGGGGTTCTGTGTGTTGCGGGCTGCGGCTGCGTCGTGGCTTGTCGCGCAGTTCCCCGCGCCCCTGAAGGCCTTGTGGCCAGCGGTGCTGACTCGTTCCGCCGGGCCTCTGGAGGCTCTGTGTCGGGGTGGTGTCGACCCTGTTCCGTCGGGCCTCGGAAGGCCCTGTGGCTGGGTGGTGTCGACCCGTTCCGTCGGGCTCCTGGCAGCAGGGGCCCGCGCTAGCCCGCGTTGCCCCGTTGCCGTTGTCTGGCCCAGAGGTACTTCTGGGCCAGCAGGGTCAGGGTGCCTGCCAGGATGATGCCCAGGAGGTTCAGCAGGAGTTGTTCTGTCGAGCCCCGGGTCTGCGCCATGTCGCCGAAGCTGAGGGCCACGGCGGCGTTGGCGGCTGCCGGGACCGTCGTGACCGAGATGGCCACGCCCACCAGGGCGCCGGACTTCGCCGAGGTCAGGGAGAGGGTGCCGGCGGCGCCCGCCAGGACGGCCACGATGAAGGAGAAGGCGTCGGGGGCGTAGACGAAGCCGGTCTGGGGGCGGTCGGCCTCCAGTTGTTCCTTGCTGAACAGGTCGATCGCGTCCATGAAGAGGCTGAAGCCCACCGTCGCCGCCATCGCCACCGCGAAGCCGACCAGCAGGGCGATCAGTGAGCGCAGGGCCAGGCGGGGAGCGCGCTGCACGATCGACGTGCAGACGCCGGCCAGGGGGCCGAACTCCGGGCCCACGGCCATCGCGCCCACGATCAGGACCGCGTTGTCGAGCACCACACCGCAGGCCGCGATCATCGTGGCGAGCGTGATGAACGCGAGGTAGGTGACCGAGAGGGTCGACTCCTCGTGGGTGGCGTCCGTGAGGTGCTCCCACAGGACCGCGTCGGCGCCCTCGCCCGGTGCCTCCGCCTCGGCCTTGTCGGCGCGCAGCGAGAGCGACAGGTCGATGTTCTCCACGGCGATCGAACCGGTCTGGTCCAGGCCCAACTCCTGTAGCCCGGTGAGGAGTTCGTCGCCCGCCTCGCGTGCCACGTCGCACATCACGACATCGCCGGCCGGGTTGCGGGCCGCCCCCGGCACCACCACGAGGTGGGTGGTGCCGACGGTGTTCTCGATCAGGGCGACCACGTCGTCGGTTCTGCCCGACGGGGTGATCAGACGCAGGTGCAGCATGGAGGCAGGGTAGCCGTCAGAGTTTTCGCAGGCTCAGGCGCTGGACCTTGTGATCCTGGCCCTTGCGGACGATCAGGGTGGCCCGGCCCCGGGTGGGCGCGATGTTCTCCACCAGGTTGGGCTTGTTGATGGTGCGCCAGAGGGTGCGGGCGTAGTCGACGGCCTCGTCCTCGGAGACCTGGGTGTACTTCCTGAAGTACGAGTCCGGCTTCTGGAAGGCCGTCTGACGGAGTTTCCGGAACCGGTTGAGGTACCAGCGCTCGATGTCCTCGGCGCTCGCGTCGACGTACACGCTGAAGTCGAAGTAGTCGGCGAGACCGACGCGGGTGCGGCCGTCCTTGCCGGGCAGGGCGGGCTGAAGGACGTTCAGGCCCTCGACGATGAGGATGTCGGGGCGCCGGACGGTGAGCTTGCGGTCCGGGACGATGTCGTAGATCAGGTGGGAGTAGACGGGCGCGGTGACCTCGCCCTTGCCCGCCTTGATGTCGGCCACGAAGCGGGTCAGCGCGCGGCGGTCGTAGGACTCGGGAAAGCCCTTGCGGGACATCAGGCCGCGGGCCTCCAGTTCCCTGGTGGGGAGCAGGAAGCCGTCCGTGGTGACCAGCTCCACGCGCGGGTGCTCGGGCCAGCGGGACAGCAGGGCCTGGAGGAGCCGGGCGACGGTCGACTTGCCGACCGCCACCGAGCCCGCGACGCCTATCACGAACGGGGTGCCGGACTGGGAGCCCTGTTCGCCGAGGAAGGTGTTCAGGGCGCCGCGCAGGCCGTCGGTGGCGCCCACGTAGAGGTTGAGCAGGCGCGACAGCGGCAGGTAGATGTCACGCACCTCGTCGAGGTCGATGACGTCACCGAGGCCGCGCAGCTTCTCGACCTCCTCGGCGGTCAGCGGCAGCGGAGTCTTCTCGCGCAGCGCGCTCCACTCGGATCGGGTGAGGTCGACGAAGGGAGTCGCCTCCGGCCTGTGCCGGTGGGCGCTCCGGGGCATCGGGGAGACCGGAGAGATCACAGTCCATTGTTAACGGAGTTTGAACAGGATGGTGGGTGGGGTCCGTCACGCCCGGCCGAGGGGGCGTACAGCCGTGGGAATTTCCGAAATCGGGCACGCGGAGGCCCTTTCCGGGCGGGATTCGGTCGTAGGCTGCCGCGCATGTGCGGAATCGTGGGATACGTGGGGTCTCAGTCGGCGCTAGAGGTCGTGATGGCCGGGCTGAGGCGGCTGGAGTACCGGGGCTACGACTCGGCGGGGATCGCCGTGCTGGCGGACGGAGGGCTGGCCGCCGCGAGAAAGGCGGGCAAGCTCGTCAATCTGGAGAAGGAGCTCGCGGCCCGGCCACTGCCGACCGGGACGACGGGCATCGGGCACACCCGGTGGGCCACGCACGGCGGGCCGACGGACGCCAACGCGCATCCGCATCTGGACAACGCCGGGCGGGTCGCCGTCGTGCACAACGGGATCATCGAGAACTTCGCCGTACTGCGGGCCGAACTGGCCGAGCGAGGGCACGAGCTGTTCTCCGAGACCGACACCGAGGTCGTGGCTCATCTGCTCGCCGAGGAGTTCTCGGTGACGGCCGACCTCGCCGAGGCCATGCGGCTGGTGTGCCGGCGGCTGGAGGGGGCGTTCACGCTGGTCGCGGCGCATGCCGACGAGCCGGGCGTGGTGGTCGGCGCGCGGCGGAACTCGCCGCTCGTGGTGGGCGTCGGGGAGGGCGAGGCCTTTCTCGCCTCGGACGTCGCCGCGTTCATCGCGCACACCCGGTCGGCGATCGAGCTGGGTCAGGACCAGGTCGTCGAGCTGCGGCGGGACGGTGTGACGGTGACCGGCTTCGACGGTCGGCCGGCGGAGGTCCGGTCGTACCACGTCGACTGGGACGCGTCGGCCGCGGAGAAGGGCGGCTACGACTACTTCATGCTCAAGGAGATCGCCGAGCAGCCCAAGGCCGTCGCCGACACCCTGCTCGGCCGCATCGACGCCTCCGGCGCGCTGTCGCTCGACGAGGTGCGGATCCCGGCCTCCGAGCTGCGGGAGGTCGACAAGGTCGTCATCGTCGCGTGCGGTACGGCCTTCCACGCGGGCCTGATCGCCAAGTACGCCATCGAGCACTGGACCCGGATCCCGTGCGAGGTGGAGCTGGCCAGCGAGTTCCGCTACCGGGACCCGATCCTCGACTCGCGGTCCCTGGTCATCGCCATCTCCCAGTCCGGGGAGACGATGGACACGCTCATGGCGCTGCGGCACGCGCGGGAGCAGGGGTCCAAGGTGCTGGCGATCTGCAACACCAACGGGTCGACGATCCCCCGGGAGTCGGACGCGGTGCTGTACACGCACGCCGGACCGGAGGTGGCCGTCGCCTCGACCAAGGCGTTCCTGACGCAGTTGGTGGCCTGCTATCTCGTCGCGCTGTATCTGGGTCAGGTGCGCGGCACCAAGTGGGGCGACGAGATCCGGGCCGTCATCCGGGACCTCGCGCAGATCTCCGGTGCGGTCGAGCGGGTCCTGGAGACCATGGGGCCGGTGCGGGAGCTGGCCCGGTCCCTCGCCCACAAGGACACCGTGCTGTTCCTCGGGCGACACGTCGGGTATCCCGTCGCGCTGGAGGGCGCCCTGAAGCTGAAGGAGCTCGCCTACATGCACGCGGAGGGGTTCGCGGCGGGTGAGCTGAAGCACGGGCCGATCGCGCTGATCGAGGAGGATCTGCCGGTCGTCGTGGTGGTGCCGTCGCCGCGGGGGCGGTCCGTCCTGCACGACAAGATCGTTTCCAACATCCAGGAGATCCGGGCCCGGGGGGCGCGGACGATCGTGATCGCGGAGGAGGGGGAC
Source organism: Streptomyces sp. NBC_01334 (assembly GCF_035983595.1). Lineage (NCBI taxonomy): Bacteria > Bacillati > Actinomycetota > Actinomycetes > Kitasatosporales > Streptomycetaceae > Streptomyces > Streptomyces sp. NBC_01334. The sequence continues at coordinate 5,869,751 of NZ_CP130718.1, forward strand.
GAGGCGGTGGTGCCGTACGCCGACCATCTCGTGCGGATCCCGGTCACGCCGGTGCTGTTGTCGCCGCTGGTCGCGACGGTTCCGTTGCAGGTGTTCGCGTGCGAGCTGGCGACGGCGCGGGGCAACGAGGTGGATCAGCCTCGGAACCTGGCGAAGTCGGTGACGGTGGAGTGAGGCGGTTCTGAGCGGGGGCGCCTGAGGGGGCGGGGGTTCTCGCCGCGCGCGGGTGCGCCGTGGCTGGTCGCGCCCACGCGGCGGAGCCGCAGATCGACAGGGCCCCGCGCCCCTGGGGGCTGGACCGTCTGCGACGGCCCTCTGCCCCCAGGGGCGCTTGTCAGCTCCGGACGCGTTGCCTTCTGGCCGCGTAGATCTTCCAGGTGGCGAAGGCGAGGGGGAGTTCCAGGATCCAGATGCCCGTCACCGCGTCCCACTCCGGGGCGCTGGCCGAGGCCTCGTCGGCCGTGATGATCCCGCACAGCAATCCCCATGCCGCCGCGAGCAGGCCGACCAGCCAGAGCGCGACGGTCCAGCCCACCGTGGAGCGGCCGTTGCCGGCGGACCGCGGGCCGGAGGTCCGCTTGCGCGGCTGGGGGATGTGATCGGGCTCGCGCGCGGGCATCCGCACCACTGCCCGGGCGGGTACGGCCGCGTCCAGCGCGGCTGTGCGTTCCGGCGTCACCCCTCGGTACAGGGTGGGCTCCACGGTGACCGAGAAGCCGTCGTGGCCGGTCAGGGTGCGGGCGCCGTCGGGGCGGGCGGTCATTGCCGCGCAGGCGTCGTAGCGGACGGTGACCGGTCCCCTCGGGGTCAGCAGGCTCACCCCCTCGGCGCCGATGACCAGGGTGACCTCCTCGTCCTCCAGGGACTGGTGGCGGGTGCCGGTCACGGCGGCCTGCGAGTGCTGCGGGGCGAGGGTGAGGCCCGCCCAGTCGACGCCCCGGCCCGGTACCTGGAGGAGCGCGTTGTCCCAGGTCTCCCGGGCGACCTCGCGCAGGTCGTCCGTGGTCACCGCGTTCAGCTCGGTCCGGTGCTGCTCGGGGGTGAGGATCCGGTGCCCGAGCAGCAGGCTCAGCGCGTACGAGGGGAGCGCGGCCGCCGCGAGGTCGGGGGTGTCGTACATCTTGAGGAGCTTGGCGCGGGCGGAGTCCAGTTCGGACTGCTCGATGCGGCCCGCGCGCAGCCGGGCGAGGGTGTCGACGAAGCCGCCGACGACCGCGTCCTGCTTCTGCGGGAGGGAGTCCGCGTACGCGGTGAGGGTGGCGAAGTCGGCGTCGCGCGGGGCGTAGTCGGCCTCCGCGGAGTAGGAGTAGCCGCCCTCCTGGCGCAGGTCCTGGAAGAGGGCCCGGCCGAGGACGTCCGCGAAGACGCTGCCCGCGGTGGAGCGGCGGAGCACCGAGGTGAGGACGACATGGCCGTCGTCACCGCTGATGAACGCGGGGGTCCTGGGCAGGGCGCTGGTCGCGGCCGGAGCGGGGAAGCGGGTGCCCTGCGGGAGCGTGAGGTCCAGGCCGTCGGGGACCCGGTCGCTGGTGATCCACAGCACCGCGTTGTCCCTGGTGAAGCGGGTCTCGGCCCAGTGGCGCACCTGGTCCGGGGTCAGGCTCCAGGTACCGAGCTCGTTGTAGCTGGACAGGCCGTAGCCCTGGGCGCCGTACCGCCACAGCGGCATCTGGTGCTGGGGGCCGCTGCCCCGGCCGGCCGCCTCGGTGCGCAGGATCTCCTTCTCGGTCTCCAGCCGCTCCATCGGCAGGTCCCGCAGTCCCGCGCACACGCTGTTGAGGTACTTGACGACCTCCTCCTCGCTGCCGGTGACGTGGAAGAGGGTGTACGCGTTCGCCGTCGCGCCGTTGTAGTGCAGATCGGACAGGCCGAGGCGGTGCAGGGCGAGGTGTTCGACGAGGTGGGTGAGGCCGGCGGTGGCCAGGGTCTCGTCGGCGCGGCCCACCCGGAAGAAGAGGCCGGCGGTGATCTCGTTGCCGGAGGCGGGGGCGTAGAGGGTGGGGATGTGCTGCGTGGTGGTGTGCGAGACGAGGCCGGCGAGGGCGGCGAGATCGTCGTGCGCGTGCAGGTCGGTGCTCATCGGGTGCCGCCTCCTCGGGATTCCAGCGCGGCCTTGCGGGACTTGAGGAACGAGGACTTCTTGTCGGGCACGTAGTGCCACGGGGACTCGGTCGCGCGGTCGCCGATGAAGGCGAAGTGCGGGGCCGCGTACTCCCAGTGGTTGCCGAGCGAGAAGGCGAACGCGAACGCGTTGTGCGCGCCGAGCGAGTTCCAGTCGGGCCGGTGGGCCGGGTGCAGCACGGAGACCTGGGCGGCGTTGCGCAGGTCGTCGCGGACCGACAGGCCGCGCATGTAGGCCGCGTCCTCGCCGCTGTCCAGGTCGAGCCAGCGCTCGATGTGCGCGAGGGCGACCAGGGCGCCGGAGGTCGAGCCGTCGGGCGCCGCGGTCGCGCATTCGCGGGCGAAGCCGTGCGCCGCCTCCCAGGAGCCGCTCCACTTCGGGCACAGCTGCTGGAGCAGCTGGACCTGTGCGTGGTACTGGTGCGGGTGGTGGGCGGACAGGCGGTCGTAGCGGCGGCGCGCCTCGGCCTGCCCCAGCTGGAGACCGCGCGCGGTCATCAGCCGGGCGGTCCAGGCGGGGGCGTACGAGGGGTGCTCGGCGCAGATCTCGATCAGCAGCTGCTCGGCCCTGCGCAGCCAGTCGTGGAACTGGGTGAACTGGTCCCGTGAGACGTGCTGGGCGCGGGCGCCGCTGCGGATGTCCCAGCCGATGTAGACGTACCTCTCGGCCAGCAGTGTGCGCGGCAGCGGGTCGTCGGGCGATTCCGCCGCCGCCCGCTCCAGGAAGTTCTCGACGCCGGGGATGTCGGCGAGGAGGCCGACGGCGGAGGAGAGCTTGTCGACCGAGTCGAGGCCCGCGAACCAGGCCCGCACCGTCGGCCAGTGTCCGGCCTGCGCGGCGGTGCGCATCGGGATCAGCTCGGGTGTGTTGTCGTACGGGTCGAAGGTCGGTCCCCAACTGCTCGTGGGTCCGCCGCCGGCCATGCCGTTGGTGGTGCTGGTCATTCCTCCGCCCCCTGGCGTCACTGTCCGCGGCACGCGGGCTGGCCCCCCAGGGCGTGCGGCGGTGAAATCCTGCTCTTCGACTGACGTGATCAAGTCGCCGCAGGCTAGCAGCAGGCTGCGACAGTCCGGCCGTAGGGTGCTCGGCATGAGCATCATCGGGGTCGGTATCGACGTGGCCGAGATCGAGCGGTTCGCGGCGTCCATGGAGCGGACGCCCGGGCTGGCCCAGCGGCTCTTCCTGGAGAGCGAGCTGCTGCTGCCGAGCGGGGAGCGGCGTGGGACCGCCTCGCTGGCGGCCCGGTTCGCCGCGAAGGAGGCTCTCGCCAAGGCGCTGGGGGCACCGCCCGGGCTGCTGTGGACGGACGCGGAGGTGTACGTCGAGGACAGCGGGCGGCCTCGGCTGCGGGTGCAGGGGAGTGTCGCGGCGCGGGCGGCCGAACTGGGAGTGCGGAGCTGGCATGTGTCGCTGAGTCACGACGCGGGCGTCGCCTCGGCGGTGGTGGTGGCCGAAGGCTGAGCCGCAGGGCGCACCGCAGGGGACACCGCACGGTGAACCGAAGGATGCACCGCAGGGTGAGCCGACGGCGTGCGGTGGCGGGGGAGTCCGGGGGAGACTCGACCGTATGCGTACTGCCTACCGCGTCGAGACCGTCCGTCGTGCCGAGCGGGAGCTGATGGCCAGGGTCCCGGAAGGGGCCCTCATGCAGCGGGCCGCCGCCGGGCTCGCCGCCGCCTGTGCCGACCTGCTGGGGCGGGTGTACGGGCGGCGGGTCGTGCTGCTGGTCGGCAGCGGCGACAACGGGGGTGACGCCCTGTACGCCGGCGCCCGGCTCGCCCGACGGGGGGCGGGCGTGACCGCGGTGCTGCTCGCGCCCGAGCGGACGCACGCCGGAGGGCTCGCGGCCCTGCGGCGGGCGGGCGGGCACACGGTCGCGCCGGCCGGCGCCGAAGCGGTCGTCCGGCGGGCCGACCTCGTGCTCGACGGCATCGTCGGGATCGGCGGGAAGGGCGGACTGAGGCCGGAGGCGGCCTCGCTGGCCGCGATCGTCGCCGAGGCCCGGGCCGTCGTCGTCGCCGTCGACCTGCCCAGCGGTGTCGACGCCGACACCGGCGAGGTGCACGGGAGCGCGATCCGTGCCGACCTCACCGTCACGTTCGGCACGCACAAGCCGGGGCTGCTCGTCGATCCGGCGCGGGAGTACGCCGGGTCGGTGCGGCTCGTCGACATCGGGCTCGGGGGCGAGTTGCCCGCCGAGCCCGAGCTGGCGGCCCTTCAGCACGCGGACGTGGCCGCCCTGCTGCCCGTGCCCGGCGGCGAGAGCGACAAGTACCGGCGGGGCGTCGTCGGGATCGCCGCCGGCTCCGCCCGGTATCCGGGGGCCGCCGTGCTGGCCGTCGCGGGGGCGCTGCGGGGCGGGGCGGGGGCCGTGCGGTACGTGGGGCCGGCCGGGGACGCGGTCGTCGCGCGGTTCCCCGAGACGCTCGTGTCCGACCAGGGGCCCCGGCAGGCCGGGCGGGTGCAGGCCTGGGTCGTCGGGCCGGGCGCCGGGGACGACGCCAAGACGGTGGCGGAGGTGCTGTCCGCCGAGGTGCCGGTGCTGATCGACGCCGACGGGCTGCGCCTCGCGGACGCCGACGCGGTGCGCGGGCGGACCGCGCCGACGCTGATGACACCGCATGCGGGGGAGGCGGCCGCGCTGCTGGGGGTCGCGCGGGAGGAGGTGGAGGGGGCCCGGCTGCGTTCCGCGCGGGAGCTGGCGGCCCGCTACCGGGCGACCGTGTTGCTGAAGGGGTCGACGACGCTGGTCGCGGACGCGGGTGGTGCGGGGACGGTGCGGGTGAACGCTACGGGGACGGCATGGCTGGCCACGGCCGGGAGCGGGGATGTGCTGTCGGGGCTTGCGGGGTCGTTGCTGGCGGCGGGGCTGAGTGCGTTGGACGCGGGGAGTGTGGGGGCCTATCTGCACGGGCTGGCGGGGCGGTTCGCCGCGGACGGGGCGCCGGTGGGGGCGCAGGACGTGGCTGCGGCGGTTGCGGGGGCCTGGCGGGACGTGCGGCGGTAGGGGGCCGGGGGTTCTCTCGCCCCCCCCCAGCCCCTTTCCTTCCCGTCCCTGGCGGCTGCCGCCCCCAGCCCCCCGCTTTCGGCCTGGGCGGCCTCGCCCTCACACGCCGGACGGGCTGGGAGTCCCCCCGCTGAAAGGGTGACGCTGCCGCGCGGCAGCCCTGGGCGCCTCGGATCGCGCGCTTGTCTGATCGGATGTTCAGCACACGGACCGTGGCCCTGCTTCTTGCTGCCGTCGCGCTTCTTCCCCTTGGCACGCCTGCTCGCGCCGCTCCTCCTCCGGCACCTCCGTCCTGGGAGATCGACACGCCCGACCAGGTGCTCGCGCCGCGTGTGTACACGCCCACCGCCGCCGAGGACGCCGTCGAGCCGCGGGACGCGGTGGACGGGACGTACGCGCTCGTCGAGTACGTGCCGCTGGACGAGGTGATGACCCGGGTGGCGTGCAGCAAGCGGGCCGGGCCCTACCAGCGGGCGGTCGAGCGGTGGCTGAAGCTGACCGTGGACGGGAAGCAGTCCGCCGCCGACTGCAAGGCGATCCGGGCGTTCCAGCGGCAGCAGGGGATCGAGCCCGCGATCGGGTTCGCCGGGCCCGTCACCTGGGCGCGGATGCAGCTCGTCGCCGCGAGGAAGAACCCCAACGCCCGGAAGAAGTGTCCGGTGCGGACCCGTCGGGTCGCCTGCGTCGATCTCGACCGGCAACTGACCTGGGTGCAGAAGGGGACGAAGGTCGTCTTCGGACCCGTGTCGATGCGCAGCGGACGGGCCGTGTACCCGACCCGCAAGGGGTGGCACACCGTCTACTGGCGGCACAAGAACCACGTCTCCACGCTGTACAACGCCCCCATGCCGTACGCGCAGTTCTTCGACGGCGGCCAGGCCTTCCACGCCGTCTACGACAGCATCCACACCACCATCGGCTCCATGGGCTGCGTCAATCTCACCGTCGGTGACGCGCGCAGGCTGTGGAGCGTGCTGAAGAAGGGCGACCGGGTCTACGTGTGGGGGCACCGGCCCGATACTTAGGGGGCTGTCCGGGCCCTCTGAGACACTGGGCGCGATGAGTGAGACTGCCAAGCCGCCCGCCACCCCGTCGCGCGCCCGTGCCGAGATCGACCTGGCCGCGCTGCGGGCCAACGTGCGTACGTTGCGCGCCAAGGCGCCGGGCGCGGAGTTCATGGCCGTGGTGAAGGCCGACGGGTACGGGCACGGGGCCGCCCCCTGCGCCCGCGCCGCGGTCGCGGCCGGCGCCGGCTGGGTGGGCACCGCCACGCCCGAGGAGGCGCTGGCGCTGCGCGCGGACGGCGGGCTGCCGGCGGACGTCAGGATCATGTGCTGGCTGTGGACGCCGGGCGGGCCCTGGCGGGAGGCGGTCGAGGCCGGCCTCGACGTGTCGGTGAGCGGGCTCTGGGCCCTGCGGGAGGCAGTCGAGGGGGCCCGGGCCGCCGGGCGGGCCGCCCGCGTGCAGCTCAAGGCCGACACCGGGCTCGGGCGCAACGGCTGTCAGCCCGCCGACTGGCCCGAGCTGGTGGGCGAGGCGCTGCGGGCCGAGGGCGAGGGGCTGCTCCGGGTCACCGGGCTGTGGTCGCACTTCGCCTGCGCCGACGAGCCCGGGCATCCCTCCGTCGCGCCCCAGCTCGACCGTTTCCACGAGATGGTGGCGTACGCCGAACGGCAGGGCGTGCGGCCCGAGGTGCGGCACATCGCCAACTCCCCGGCCACGCTCACGCTCCCGGAGACCCACTTCGACCTGGTCCGACCGGGCATCGCGATGTACGGCCTGTCGCCGAGCCCCGAGCTGGGCTCCGCCGCCGACTTCGGGCTGCGCCCGGTGATGACCCTCGCGGCCTCGCTGGCCCTGGTGAAGCACGTCCCGGGCGGCCACGGCGTGAGCTACGGCCACCACTACGTCACCCCGGGCGAGACCACCCTGGGCCTGGTCCCCCTCGGCTATGCGGACGGTGTTCCCCGGCACGCCTCCGGGAGCGGTCCGGTGCTGGTGGCCGGCAAGTGGCGGACGGCGGCCGGCCGGATCGCCATGGACCAGTTCGTCGTCGACCTCGGCGGCGACGAGCCCGGCCCCGGCGCGGAGGCGGTCCTCTTCGGACCCGGCGACCGCGGCGAACCCACGGCGCAGGACTGGGCCCAGGCGGCCGGGACCATCGGGTACGAGATCGTCACGCGCATCGGATCGCGCGTACCCCGCGTCTATGTGAATGAGTGACCAAGACGGGTAACCCGCAGTCAGTACACGGGCATCGGCCAAAGAGGAGCGGTACGTGAGCGAGAGCAGCGCGGAGGTGGTGGCGAGCGCCGCCTCGGCGGTCGTTGCCGCCTCCGCCACGGGGGCGGGCGGGGGGTGGCGCCGGGCGACCGGCATCGCCGGCGCCGCGATAGGCGTGATCGCCGCGGGCGCCGCGGCGGGCGTCGCCCTGGAGCGGATGACCGTCGGCCGCGGCATGCGGGCGAAGGCCCGGCTGGCCCTCGACTCGACGGGGCCGTACGGCGGCCTGCGCGGCACTCCCGGCAAGGCGTACGCCGAGGACGGCACCGAGCTGTACTACGAGGTCGACGACGTCGAGCCGCAGGGCGGACCGGCGAACCGGCGGCGCAGGCTCTTCGGGCGCAAGGCCCCGCTCCCCGTCACCGTGGTCTTCAGCCACGGCTACTGCCTCAACCAGGACTCCTGGCACTTCCAGCGGGCGGCCCTGCGGGGCGTCGTACGGACCGTGCACTGGGACCAGCGCAGTCACGGCCGGTCCGGGCGCGGCGACGCCCAGATACGGGACGGCGAGCCGGTCACCATCGATCAGCTGGGGCGCGACCTGCGGGCCGTGATCGACGCGGCCGTGCCGGAGGGGCCGATCGTGCTCGTCGGCCACTCCATGGGCGGGATGACGGTGATGGCCCTGGCCGCGCTGTACCCCGAGCTGATCCGCGAGCGGGTCGTCGCCACCGCATTCGTCGGTACGTCCTCGGGGCGGCTCGGCGAGGTCAACTTCGGGCTGCCGGTCGCGGGCGTGAACGCGGTGCGGCGGGTGCTGCCGGGAGTGCTGAAGGCACTGGGACAGCAGGCGGCCCTGGTGGAGAAGGGGCGGCGGGCCACCGCCGATCTCTTCGCCGGGATCATCAAGCGGTACTCGTTCGCGTCGCGGGACGTGGACCCGGCGGTGGCGCGGTTCGCCGAGCGGATGATCGAGGGCACGCCGATCGACGTGGTCGCCGAGTTCTACCCGGCGTTCACGGATCACGACAAGACCGAGGCGCTGGCCTGTTTCACCGACATGCCGGTGCTGGTGCTCGCCGGGATCGGGGACCTGGTCACGCCGAGCGAGCACAGCGAGGCGATCGCCGACCTGCTGCCGGACGCCGAGCTGGTCCTCGTCCCCGACGCCGGGCATCTCGTGATGCTGGAACACCCGGAAGTGGTCACCGACCGCCTCGCCGACCTGCTCACCCGCGCGGGTGCCGTGCCCGCAGGAGCTACCGTGAACGGCTATGGAAGCACCAGCAGCAGCGCACAACCCGGCTGAGCCCGGATCTCTCGGAAACCGCGTCGAGATCGTCGTCAACTCCCCCGAGCAGATGGGTGAGCTGGGCCGTCGTCTCGCCGAGCTGTTGCGCGCGGGTGATCTCGTGATGCTCAGCGGGGAACTCGGCGCGGGCAAGACGACGCTCACCCGCGGGCTCGGTGCGGGGCTCGGGGTCCGGGGTGCCGTCACCTCCCCGACGTTCGTGATCGCCCGCGTGCACCCCTCCCTCGGGGAGGGTCCGCCGCTCGTCCACGTCGACGCGTACCGCCTGGGCGGCGGGCTCGACGAGATGGAGGACCTCGACCTCGACGTGTCGCTGCCCGCTTCGGTGATCGTCGTGGAGTGGGGCGAGGGCAAGGTCGAGGAACTGACCGACGACCGGCTCCAGGTCCTCATCCACCGTGCCGTCGGCGACACCACGGACGAGGTGCGGCACGTGACGGTGACGGGGCTCGGCGAGCGCTGGGCCTCGGCGGACCTCGGCGTGCTGTCGGTCTGACCGACGGGCGGTCGCCCTGATCGGCGTGCGGTCGGCCGGACGGGTGGCGCGGGGCCGGGCGCCGGTGGGGCTCACGCCGCCTTGGGACGCTCCACCGGCTGCTCCGTGAGTGCCGGGTCGGGCAGCCGCGGCGGCGTCGAGACGGCTTCCGCGGCCGCGCACGAGGCCAGCAGATCACGCATGGACACACCGGCGAGCGTGAACGGCCGCGACGGCCGGCCCTTGGGCTCGGTGACCGACATGGACGCCTCCTGAGGTTCGGGGGCGGACGTAGTTAGGTAGACCTAACTACGAAGTTGATACCATGTGACCACGCACCGGACACCCGACGCAACATTTTGCCGACGTCTCGTCGGAACGTTCACGGGATACTCGGGCGCCGCACCCCGGGCCCGAGTCCGGGCCACGCCTACGGGATCACGACGACGGCCTGTCCGATCGTCGCGAAGTCCCACATCGCGTCGCCGTCCGCGACGGTCTGCCGGATGCCGCCCGTCTTCATCGTCGGGTCGGGCTCGGGCAGCGAGCCGTCCAGCGCCGCGCTGAAGCCGATCGTCACGTCGTTCGCGGTGGTGAAGCGCACGACGTGCTCGATGGGGGTGCCGTCGGTGCCGGTGACCGCGGCCGCGCGGGAGGTGACGGCGTACGTGCCCGGGAGCGGGTCCACACTGCCGGGGGCGACCTCGAACGTGCGCTTGACCCCGCCGTCCGCCCCGACCAGCCACACCCGGTCGTCGTCCAGCGAGTACACCACCCGCGTGCCGAGGCCGGAGTCGGCCGGCAGCGCGGCGGGACGGTCCTTGTCCCGAGGTGCCTTCGCCGCGTTCGCGGGGGCGCCGCTGCGCTGCGGCCGGGTCAGGTCGGCGGGTGCGCTCGCCGACGCCTGGAACGTGAGGAACGCGACCGTCGCCAGGGCCGCCGAGGTGAGCCCGGCCACGAAAGTCGAGCTGTTGCTTGGCATCGACGACCACCCAGTCTGTCCCGTACGTCACGTTTCGCGGTGACGTTAGCAGTCGTCACGCCTCCGACCGGTGCGGCCATGTCCGGGGCACGGGAGCCGTAGGCTGTTTGCGTGCTCTTGCTCGCTCTGGATACCGCCACCCCCGCCGTCACCGTCGCGCTGCACGACGGCACGGACGTCATCGCCTCCTCGAGCCAGGTGGACGCGCGCCGGCACGGCGAGCTGCTGCTGCCGGCCGTCGACCGGCTGCTCGCCGGGGCCGGGCGCAGTCTCGACGCCGTCACCGGGATCGTCGTCGGCGTCGGCCCCGGCCCGTACACGGGACTGAGAGTCGGTCTGATGACCGCCGACACCTTCGGGCTCGCGCTCGGCGTCCCGGTGCACGGTCTGTGCACGCTCGACGGCCTCGCCTACGCGTCCGACCTCGACGGCCCCTTCGTCGTGGCGACCGACGCCCGCCGCAAGGAGGTCTACTGGGCGCGTTACGACAACTCCCGGACCCGGGTCTCGGGCCCCGCGGTGGACCGGCCCGCCGACATCGCCGACGAGGTGGCCGGGCTGCCGTCCGTCGGCGCGGGCGCGCTGCTGTACCCGGACACCTTCCCCGAGGCGCACGAGCCCGAGCACGTCTCGGCCGCCGCCCTCGCCTCGCTCGCCGCCGAGCGGCTCGTCCGGGGCGAGGAGCTGCCGGCCCCCCGCCCGCTGTACCTGCGCCGGCCGGACGCCCAGGTGCCGAAGAACTACAAGGTGGTCACCCCCAAGTGACCGAAGCCGCCAACCCCACCGGACGGCCCGTGCTGCGTGAGATGCGCTGGTGGGACATCGAACCCGTGCTGGAGCTGGAGAAGGACCTCTTCCCCGAGGACGCCTGGTCACGGGGCATGTTCTGGTCCGACCTGGCCCATGCCCGCGGCCCCGAGGCGACCCGGCGCTATCTCGTCGCGGTCGACACCACGGCCGAAGGCGAGCGGATCGTCGGGTACGCGGGGCTGGCCGCGGCCGGAGACCTCGCCGACGTCCAGACCATCGCCGTCGCCCGCGGCCACTGGGGCACCGGGCTCGGCGGCCGCCTGCTGACGGAGCTGCTGCGCGCGGCGACCGCCTTCGAGTGCGCCGAGGTCATGCTGGAGTGCCGGATCGACAACGTGCGCGCCCAGAAGCTCTACGAACGCTTCGGCTTCGAGGCCATCGGCTTCCGGCGCGGCTACTACCAGCCGGGGAACGTGGACGCCCTGGTGATGCGGCTGACCGATCCATCGACATCAGTACCGACTCCGGTACAAGGGACACAGGAAACCGAGAACAATGGCTGACGAACCCCTGGTTCTGGGGATCGAGACCTCCTGCGACGAGACCGGCGTGGGCGTCGTGCGCGGCACGACCCTGCTGGCGGACGCGATCGCCTCCAGCGTCGACGAGCACGCCCGTTTCGGCGGGGTCGTGCCGGAGGTGGCGTCCCGGGCCCACCTCGAGGCGATGGTCCCGACCATCGAGCGGGCGCTGAAGGAAGCGGGGGTGAGCCCGAAGGACCTCGACGGCATCGCGGTCACGGCCGGTCCCGGTCTCGCCGGCGCCCTGCTGGTCGGCGTCTCGGCGGCGAAGGCGTACGCCTACGCCCTCGGCAAGCCCCTCTACGGGGTGAACCACCTCGCCTCCCACATCTGCGTGGACCAGCTGGAGCACGGCGCGCTGCCCGAGCCGACGATGGCGCTGCTGGTGTCCGGCGGCCACTCGTCCCTGCTGCTGTCCAGCGACATCACCTCCGACGTCCGTCCGATGGGCGCGACCATCGACGACGCGGCGGGCGAGGCCTTCGACAAGATCGCCCGGGTGCTGAACCTGGGCTTCCCGGGCGGCCCGGTCATCGACCGCTACGCGCGCGAGGGCGACCCCTCGGCGATCGCGTTCCCGCGCGGCCTGACCGGCCGGCGCGACCCGGTGTACGACTTCTCCTTCTCCGGGCTGAAGACGTCGGTCGCGCGCTGGATCGAGGCGAAGCGGGCGGCGGGCGAGGAGGTCCCGGTCCGTGACGTGGCGGCCTCCTTCCAGGAGGCGGTCGTGGACGTCCTGACCCGCAAGGCCGTACGGGCCTGCAAGGACGAGGGCGTCGACCACCTGATGATCGGCGGCGGCGTGGCCGCGAACACCCGGCTGCGGGCCCTGGCCAAGGAGCGCTGCGAGGCCGCCGGCATCCGGCTGCGCGTCCCGCGCGCCAAGCTGTGCACGGACAACGGCGCGATGGTGGCGGCCCTGGGCGCGGAGATGGTGGCCCGGGGACGCGCCGCGTCCGACTGGGACCTGTCGGCGGACTCCTCGCTGCCGGTGACCGACCCGCATGTGCCGGGCCGCCCGCACGACCACGACCATGTCCACGCCCACGAGACCGGCAAGGACAACCTCTACTCATGACGGTCGCGCTGATGTGGGAGGCCCGGGCGGTCACCGGCCGGGGCGAGGACCTGCTGGCCTGGGCGCGGGCGCAGGATCTCGCGCCCGCGCCCAGGCGCCGGGAGACCTTCCGCGCCCCGCAGGACCGGGTGCTGGTCATCACCTGGTGGGACGCCGACTACGACGCCGTCCTCCCCGAACTTCCCGATCCCGACGCGGCGTTGGTGAGCCGGGCCGCGCACCGGTGGCGGTTCGAGCCGGTGCCGGACCAGACGTGAGCGGCCGGGGCCCGTCCGCGAGGAGCGGGTGCGCAGGCCCCACCCCGGACGAACCGACCGACGAACCGACCGACGAACCGTCCTGGTACGGCGTCCGGTGCGTCTTCCGGCACGGCCCCCTGGGCGTCTACGAGGAGCGCATCACCCTGTGGACGGCGCGGTCGGCGGCCGAGGCGATCGAGCGGGCGGAGACCGAGGCCGCCGAGTACTGCGAGGACCTCGACGGCGTCGAGTACGCGCGGCTCGCCCAGGCCTTCACCCTGTTCGGGACGCCCGGCGACGGCGCCGAGGTGTTCTCCCTCATGCGCGCGAGCACGCTGCCGCCGGGGGAGTACGTGGACCGGTACTTCGCGACGGGGGACGAACGTACGGCGTGAGGTGAACGGCGTGAGGTGAACGGAGTCAGGCGAGCACCGTGCGGTGCGCTCGCCCTGCCTCGTCGCCCGCTACGGGCACGGTTGCGGCTACGGCTGTGGTGCCGACAGTGCCCACACCGACGTCGCCAGGGTTCCCGCGCAGAGGGCGAAGGTCACCGTCCGGACCAGGCTCCCGTCGGTCAGGACGAAGCCCGCGACGACACCGAGGACGGTGCTCGACGCGGCCGTCACGGCACCGCGCCGCCAGGGACCGGTCGGGCGTGCGACGGTGTCGGCGGGGAGCACGAACGCGTCCCGCAGATCCGCGCGGACGGCCTCCTGGTCGGCGAAGGACATGCCCGGCGGACGGCGGTGGCGCAGCCTTCCGAGCGGGACCAGGCGGGTGCCGTCGGGGAGGGCGACCACCGTCGGGCGGCCGGGTGAGCCGTGGGCGGTGACCGGGGCCCCGGCGGGCAAGCAGTCCAGGGCCGGGTGCCACATGACCCGCTGCCAGTGGTCCGTGCCCTCGGGGGAGGTGAGCCACAGCCAGCTCGTGGTCCGGTTCGGCCAGATCGCCGGGCGGCGGCTGCCGCAGCGGACCCGGGCCGTCATCGGGCGGCCCCGGCGGCGGGCCGTGAGGCGGAAGCGCAGGCCGCGCCAGAGCCAGATCCCGACCAGGGGGAGGGCGACCGCCGTGCCCAGGAAGACCGGGGCGAGGAGGTCGTCCTCCCGCGCCGTCTCGTCCGGGTCGGCCGGGAAGCCCTCGGCGGTGGCGGGGTCGTAGGCGACGGGGAAGTCCTCGCCCTCGGCGTGGCGGTCGGTGCCGTGGACGGCGAACCGCTGGAGGTGCGACCGGCCCTCGTCGTCCGTCCAGCGCACGCGGACGTCCCGGTCGTCGCCGATGCCGTCCGCGACGACCACGCCGACCGTCCGTGCGGTGGCCCGGTCGCGGGCGTCCGCGTAGCGCTCGGCGTGCCACCCCGCCCACGCGGCGAGCAGGGCGTAGCCGGTGAGGACGACGGCCAGGCCGAGGAGGCCGGTGCGCAGGGCGGGGCCGGGGCGGTTCATCCGGTCTTCTCCCTCGGTCCCGCGGACATCGGCAGCGCGCGCAGCGGCCCCGGGTCCCCGCTGTCCAGTGCCTCGCCCACCAGCTGGTGGACGTCGACGGCATCGCCTCCGTCGGGCGCGGTGAGGACGGTGTCGAGCCAGGGGCCCGCGGGTGTCCAGCCGGCCGCGCGCAGCGGCCCGACGAGCGTCCGGCTCACGGCGGCCATGAGGGCGCTCCGCGCGAGCCGGTCGCGTGCGGCGGCGGGCGCCCGCCGCAGGGACGGTTCGAGCCGACGGGCCAGCCGGGGCCAGGTCCCGTCGGCGATGGCGTCCAGGGCGACCGCCACCGCCTCCTCCGGGGCCTTCCGGCGGGTGGTGAGGCACAGCAGGAGGGGGCCCGTGCCGTCCTCCAGCTGCCGGCGTCGGTCCGCGTCCGTGCCGAGGAGGCGCACCGGGGTGCCGTCGGTGGCCGTCCCGCCGTCCTCGTGCCCGGTGATCTGCCGGAGGCACCACGTCTCCACCGTCGCCGCCGTGCGCAGACCGAGGGGCGCGGGGCCGTAGGGCGCCTCCGGGTGGGTGGGCAGGGCCGCCAGCCGCTGTCGCAGGGGCGGGTGGTCGGCCGTGGCGTACGGGTCGAGGGCGTCGTCCTCCGCGGCGGCGCGGGCCGCGCGGCGGGCCACGTGCGGGTCGCTGAGGGCGGCGTCCAGGGCGTCGTAGAAGTCCTCGGGGTAGGACTCCTCTTCGGCCAGCTGGGACAGCCAGGTCTCGCCGAGGCGCTCGAACACCGAGCCGACGAGGGCCGTCCGGCGCAGCGCCCCGGCCGTCGCCGCCGTACCGGCGATCCTGGCCGCGTCGGCGTCGGCGGCCGTCTCCGCGCGCCACAGCACGGGCTGGGAGGCGCGCAGCAGGGCGCCCGCCAGAGGGGCCAGGGGGCGGAAGCGGCCTTCCAGGCGCTCCGCCGACCGGGCTCGGGAGTACCGCAACAAGGTCGCGCGCGGGCTGGACACGTGCCGCTCGTGGGCGAGTTCGTGGGCGATCACGGACGCCAGCTGGGCCTCGGTCAGGGTGCGCAGCAGGGGCAGGCCCAGGAGAAGGACCCGGGTGCGCACCCCGGAGACCCGGGCGCGGCCCAGCGACGCCCGGACGTCCGGCACGATCCGCACGAGGAGCGGCCGGCGGAAGCCGAGCCGATCGGCGACGTCCTGGACCAGCGCGGCCAGCTCCGGTTCGTCGGCGGGGCGTACGACGCGGCCGGGGAGGGGCCCCGGCGCCCCCAGCACGCCCCTCGTGACGATGGCGACGAAGAGGATCAGCAGCGTCAGGGCGGGCGAATCCCTCCAGAGCACGAAGAGGACGAGCAGCCCCGCCCCGAAGCCGACCGGCGGCAGCCAGGCGAGGGTCAGCAGCAGCCCGCCGAGCAGCCACTGACGGCCCCTGTGCTCCGCAAGCTCCGCGTACTCGGGGGACTTCACCGCGTCAGTGTCACAGAGGGACAGCGCCCGCGAACACGTCAATCCCGCAGGACGTCCGCCTCGCCCCGCAGCCGCCGCTCCGCCCCGACCTCGCGCACCGGCCCGGCGAGCCGTACCCGCGCCACCTCCCGCACCTGCCCGCTGGACGTCCCCAACCGCAGCTCCAGATCCCCGGGTTCGACCACCCGGCGTCCCGCGCGGTCGGTGAACGCCGACAGGTCGGCGTGGAAGCGGAAGGTCACCCGCGCCGACCCGCCCGCCGCCAGCTCCAGCCGCTGATAGCCGATCAGCCGTACGTCGGGGCGGGTGACGCTCGCCACCGGGTCGTGCAGATACAGCTGCACGACCTCCGCGCCCGCCCGACCGCCGGTGTTGCGGACCGTGACGGACAGGTCGTACGAGCCGTCCGTGCCGATCTCCGCGTCCGGGCCGGAGAAGTCCTCCCACGCGAACTCCGTGTACGAGCGCCCGTGTCCGAACGGGTACAGCGGGGTCGGGTCCAGGTTGCTGACCTCGCCGGCCAGACCCAGCGGCGGCTGGAGGTAGGTCCAGGGCTGACCGCCCGGCACGCGCGGCACGCTCACCGGAAGCCGGCCCGAGGGATTCACCCGGCCCGAGAGCACGCCCGCCACCGCCGGACCGCCCTCCTCGCCCGGGAAGAAGGCCTGGACGACCGCACCCAGCCGCCCGTGCCAGCGGCCGAGCGCGTACGGGCGGCCGGTGAGCAGGACCAGGACGACCGGGACGCCCGTCGCGACCAGCGCGTCCAGCAGTTCGCCCTGGACGCCGGGCAGGGTCAGGTCCGCCACGTCGCAGCCCTCGCCCGAGGTGCCCCGGCCGAACAGGCCCGCCCGGTCGCCCAGGACGGCCACGCAGACGTCGGCCTCCGCGGCGCGGGCGATGGCCTCGGTGAAGCCGGAGGGGTCCGGGTCCGAGACTCCGCACCCTTCCGTGAACGTGACCTTCGCGTCGGGGAGTTCGCCCCGCAGGGAGTCCAGCACGGTGGGGATCTCGATGCCCAGGTCCACCTCGGGGTGGTGGGTGAGGACATGGGACGGGAAGGAGTAGCAGCCCAGCATCGCCAGCGCGTCGGCAGCCCGCGGGCCGACCACGGCGACGCGGGTGTCGGGAGCGAGGGGGAGCAGCCCGTCGGGGTTGTCCAGCAGGACCACCGACTCCTCCGCCAGCCGGCGGGCCAGGGCGCGGTTCGTCGCCGGGTCGAGATCGACCGACTCGGGGCTCGGCGGCTGCCAGTCCTCGTCCAGCAGGCCCAGTTCGCACTTCTGGAGCAGGACGCGGTGGGCGGCCCGGTCGACCAGCTCCTCGGGGAGTTCGCCGGCGCGCACGGCCGCGACCAGTGTCTCGCCGTAGTACTTCACGGTGGGCAGCTCGACATCGATGCCGGCCGCCAGGGCGAGGTGGGCCGCCTCCGCGGGGGTGCCGGCGACCCGGTGCAGGGTCTGGAGGAAGCCGATGCCGAAGTAGTCGGCGACGACCGTGCCGGTGAAGCCCCACTCCTCCCGCAGGAGGCGGGTCAGCAGTTCGGGGTCGGCGGAGGCCGGGACGCCGTCGCGTTCCGTGTAGGCCGCCATCACCGAGCGGGCGCCGCCCTCCCGCAGGGCCATCTCGAAGGGCGGCAGGGTCACATCGGCGAACTCCCGGGTGCCCGCCCGCACCGGGGCCAGGTTGCGGGCGCCCGCCGAGGAGGCGTACCCCGCGAAGTGCTTGAGCGTGGCGACGACCCCGGCGGACTCGAGCCCGCGGACATAGGCCGTGCCGACCGTGCCGACCAGGTACGGGTCCTCGCCGATCGTCTCCTCGACCCGTCCCCAGCGCGGGTCGCGGACGACGTCCAGGACGGGGGCGAGGCCCTGGTGGACGCCGACCGCGCGCAGGTCGCGGCCGATCGCCCGGCCCATCTCCTCCACCAGCGGCGGGTCGAAGGCGGCGCCCCAGGCCAGCGGGACCGGGTAGGCGGTGGCCCGCCAGGCGGTGAAGCCGGCCAGGCACTCCTCGTGGGCGACGGCCGGGATGCCGAAGCGGCCGGCCGCGGCGATCCGCCGCTGGGCGAGGGCCAGCGCACGGGCGCCGAGCGCGGGGTCCACGGGCGCGGTGCCGAAGGACCGGGTCAGCTGGCCGAGCCCCCGGGTGATCAGCTCGTTCCAGTCGTAGTCGGCGGTCATGTCGTGCTGATGCGGGGCGACTCCGTCGCCGTCCGTCGCGGCGCCGACCCACACGCCGTACAGCTGGGCGGTCTTCTCCTCCAGGGTCATCCGGGAGAGGAGGTCGTCGACACGGGCGGCGGCGGGCAGGGCGGGGTCACGCCAGGGGGCGGTGGTCATGAAACTCCTGTCAGAGGTCGGTGAGCCACCAGGTGGACAGTCGGTGCGGAGAGCAAGTGGTACGAATGTTTCGAGCTGTACTTCGAATGTTCCGGGAACCTATGGCGTCGCAATAGGTTCGTCAAGAGGTCGCGTGGCGATACGATCGCCGCCATGACACCCTCGGAGCCCGTGGAAACGCGGACAGAAGCGCGGCCGACGCAGACCGCGACGCTCGCGGAGATCGCCCGTGAGGCCGGCGTATCGGCACCGACTGTTTCGAAGGTCCTCAACGGCCGCGCCGATGTCGCCCCGACGACCCGCACCCGCGTCGAGGAACTGCTGCGCGCCCACGGCTACCGACGCCGCCGCGCCGAGGCGACCCGCTCCCCTCTGATCGACCTGGTCTTCCACGAGCTGGAGAGCGCCTGGGCGATGGAGGTCATCCGGGGCGTGGAGAACGTGGCGCGCGACGCCGGGCTGAGTGTCGTGCTCAGCGAGAGCGCCGGACGGCTCACACCCGGCCGGACCTGGGCCGACCAGGTGGCGGCCCGCCGCCCGCACGGGGTCGTGCTGGTCCTGTCCGGGCTCGACGAGTCCCAGCGGGCGCTGCTGACCAGCCGGTCCATCCCGTTCGTGGTGATGGACCCGGCCGGCGACCCGGGCGCCGACGTGCCGTCCATCGGGGCCACCAACTGGCAGGGCGGCCTCGCCGCGACCCGGCATCTGGTCGAACTGGGGCACCGACGGATCGGGGCGATCAGCGGGCCGCCGCAGATGATGTGCAGCCGCGCCCGGATCGACGGCTACCGGGCCGCGCTGGAGACGGCCGGGCTGCCGGTCGACCAGCAGCTGATCAAGACCGGGGACTTCCACCACGAGACCGGCTACCGGCTCGGCCGCGAGCTCCTCGACCGCCCCGACCGGCCCACCGCCGTCTTCGCGGGCAACGACCTCCAGGCGCTCGGCTGCTACGAGGCCGCCCGTGAGCTGGGGCTGCGCATCCCGGAGGACGTGAGCGTGGTCGGCTTCGACGACCTGCCGGTGGCCCGCTGGGTGGGCCCGCCGCTGACGACCGTCCGGCAGCCGCTCACGGAGATGGCCGAGGCGGCCGCCCGGCTGGTGCTGGAGCTGGGGCGCTCGGCGTCCCAGGAGACGCCGACGGCGACGCGGGTGGAGCTGGCGACGAGCCTGGTGGTGCGGACGAGCACCGGGGCGCCGCCCGCCCGGTAGGGCGCGGAAACGCGGGTGGCCGGAAGTTGACGTATTGACGGGTGTGACGGACACCTCCACACTCCTCCGAAGTCAATCGGTTGCACGACCGAAACTTTCGGAGGCACCCGCAATGAGATCCTCCAGTTCGTCGATACGTGCACGTCTCGCCGCCCTGCTCGCCGGGGCGGCCACCGTCGGCGCCCTCCTCAGCGGAGTGGCGCACGCCGCCGACACCCCGCTGCGCGACCTCGGGGCGGCCAAGGGCAAGGTCGTCGGCACGGCGGTCACCGGCTCCAAGCTCACCGGGACCTACGGCGACATCGCCGGGGCGCAGTTCGGCTCGCTGACCCCCGGCAACGCCATGAAGTGGGGCTCGGTGGAGCCGACCCAGGGCTCCTTCAACTGGGCGGAGGCCGACCAGATCGTGGCCTTCGCGCAGGCCCACAACCAGCAGGTGCGCGGCCACACCCTGGTCTGGCACAGCCAGAACCCCAACTGGCTCACCAACGGCACCTGGACGTCCGCCCAGTTGAGCACCCTGCTGCAGAACCACATCAACACCGAGGTCGGCCGCTACCAGGGGAAGATCGCCGCCTGGGACGTCGTCAACGAGCCCTTCAACGAGGACGGCACCTACCGCTCCACCCTCTGGTACAACGGCCTCGGCACGGACTACATCGCCAACGCGCTGACCTGGGCGCGGGCCGCCGACCCCGCCGCCGAGCTGTACATCAACGACTACAACGTCGAGGGCGTCAACGCGAAGAGCACCGCCCTCTACAACCTGGTCAAGTCACTGAAGGAGCGGGGAGTCCCGATCGACGGGGTCGGCCTGCAGGCCCATCTCATCCTCGGTCAGGTCCCGTCCACGTTCCAGCAGAACATCCAGCGCTTCGCCGACCTCGGCGTCGACGTGGCCATCACCGAGCTGGACATCCGGATGACGCTCCCGTCCGACAGCGCCAAGCTGGCCCAGCAGAAGGCCGACTACAAGGCGGTCACCGCGGCCTGTGTGGCGGTGGCGCGCTGCGTGAACCTCACCGTGTGGGGCTTCACCGACTCCGACTCCTGGGTGGAGAGCACCTTCCCGGGGCAGGGGGCGGCGACGCCGTACGACGCGAACTACGCGCCGAAACCGGCGTACTACGGCATCGCGGAGGCGCTGGGCGGCACGACGACACCTCCGCCGACCGGCGCGTGCACGGCGGCGTACGGCGTCGGCAGTCAGTGGAACACCGGGTTCACCGGGAACGTGACGATCTCCTGCTCGGGCGCTGCGCTCTCCTCGTGGAAGGTGACCTGGACGTACGGCGCGGGCCAGCAGATCACCCAGGCCTGGAACGCCGGCTGCACCCAGTCGGGGGCGGCCGTGACATGCGTGAACGCCTCGTACAACGGGTCTGTCCCGGACGGGGGTTCGGTGAGCTTCGGGTTCAACGCGAGCTGGAGCGGCAGCAATCCGGTACCGACGGTGACGCTGGGCTGAGGATCGTGAGATTTTCACAAGAAGTTCGCCGTGGGGCGGCTGTCCTAACAGTTCGCTCATAATTCGGACTTACGTTCCTGTGTGTGACGCGACACGAGGAGCAGGGCGACGGGGGCAGACAGGCCGGCCGGCGGTCGAGAGTGCTGAAGGCCGCCGGTCTCACCCTGGCCGCCGCCCTGGTGGTGGGCATCGGGACGGCGGGCTGGGCCTACTGGCACCTCAACGACAACATCAAGAGCGTCGACATCGACAACGCGCTCGGCGACAACCGCCCCGCGAAGGCGGTCACGGCCCCGTCCCCCTCCGGCTCGGCGTCCGCCTCCCCGCTGCCCACCGAGGCCGTGAACATCCTGGTGCTGGGCTCGGACTCGCGCAGCGGCGAGGAGAACCAGGCGCTCGGCGGCGGCGACAGCTCGGGCGCCCGTTCCGACACCGCGATGGTCGTGCACATCGACGCGGGCCGGACGACGGCCACCGTCGTCAGCATCCCGCGCGACACCCTCGTCACCCGCCCCTCCTGCCCGCTGTCCGACGGCGGCTCGACGGCGGTGGCGTACGGGGCGATGTTCAACACCGCCTACTCGGTCGGCGGTCCCGTCTGCGCCGTCAAGACGGTCGAGTCGATCACCGACATCCGCATGGACCACTACATCGAGGTCGACTTCTCCGGCTTCGCGAAGCTCGTGGACGCGCTCGGCGGGGTCACCGTCACCACCGACGAGGACATCGACGACGACGACAGCCATCTGCATCTCGCGGCCGGCACCCATCATCTGGACGGCACCCGGGCGCTCGCCCTGGCCCGCACCCGGCACGGCATAGGCGACGGCAGCGACCTCGGCCGCATCGGCCTCCAGCAGACGCTGGTGAAGGCCCTGCTGGAGCAGATCGCCTCGACCGACCTGCTGACCAGCCCCACCGAGCTGTACTCGGTCGCCGACGCGGTCACCGGCAGCCTCACGACGGACACCGGCCTCGACTCCCTCGCCGCGCTGATGGAGCTCGGCCAGAGCCTGCAGGGCCTCTCGGCCGCCCACCTCAAGACGGTGACCATGCCCGTGGTGGCGGCCCCCTCCGACCCCAACCGGGTGGTGGCACAGGAACCGGCGGCGAGCGAGCTGTGGGCGTCGCTGAGGTGAACCGGCCCCGCCAGGGCGCGTCCGACCATTCCCACCGGGCGCGCGGCGTCACGCCCTAGGTCAGACACGCCCTAGGCGCGGGTACGCCCCAGCAGACCGTCCACCACCGCCGCCAGCTGCG
Source organism: Streptomyces sp. NBC_01334 (assembly GCF_035983595.1). NCBI lineage: Bacteria > Bacillati > Actinomycetota > Actinomycetes > Kitasatosporales > Streptomycetaceae > Streptomyces > Streptomyces sp. NBC_01334. The sequence continues at coordinate 5,891,695 of NZ_CP130718.1, forward strand.
CGGCCACGTCGTAGTCGGCCGTCACCTCCTCCCACCGGTCCGCCAGCGCGGACAGCCGGGGGAGTTCACCGGCGTCGTCCGGGGTGACGAGGGCGGGGAAGAACGGCTTGCGGGCGGGGTCGGCGGCGCGGCGGGCGTCAGCGCGCCGGAAGACCAGGGCGCCGTGGACGACGTACCAGATCGTGCGGTAGGCGTGGATCGCCGCCTCGGGGGACAGTCCGCAGGCGATGGCCGAGTCGATGATCTCCTCGGGCATCCACAGCGCGCCCTTGTCGGTCAGATCGCCGAGGCTCAGTACGTCGACGACCCAGTCCACCTCGCTCAGGATCGCGTGCATGTGGACCGCGGTGGCGAGGACACGGTCGCGCGGATGCTCGGGCAGCGCCGGCCGCGCGAACGTCTCCGCCATGCCCGACAGCGTGAGCATCAGCAGCTCGTCCTTGTCGCGCACATGGTGGTAGAGCGCCATCGGGGTCGCGCCGACCTCCTTGGCGACCCGGCGCATGGAGAGCGCGCCGACCCCCTCCTCCTGGATGATCCGCCGGGCCACGTCCACGATCTGCCGCTTCTCGATGCGCGGGGGCCGGCCCACCGCACGCTTCTCCTCAGTCACCCTCCCCGTCGCACACCCCTCGCTGGTTACTGCCGGTGCTGCTCACCGTGCAGTTCCTGGTCTCCCTGGACGTGTCCGTCGTCAACGTCGCCCTGCCCGGCATCGGCCGCGGCCTCGGCTTCGGCGCCGAGTCACTGGCCTGGGTCGTCAACGCCTACGCCCTGACCTTCGGCGGGCTGCTCATGCTCGGCGGCCGGCTCGCCGACGTCGTCGGCCGGCGCCGGATCCTGAGGGCCGGCTTCGTCGTGTTCGGCGTCGCGAGCCTGGCCGGCGGGCTCGCCCAGACGCCGGGGCAGCTGATCGCCGCCCGGGCCGTGCAGGGCGTCGGAGCGGCCGCGCTCGCGCCGGTCGCGCTCGTCCTGATCACCGTCAACCACCCGGCGGGGGCGGCCCGCGCACGCGCCCTGGGGCTGTGGGGCGCGGCCGGCGCCGTGGGCGGGGCGGTGGGCGTGCTGGCCGGCGGCCTGCTCACCGACTGGGCGGGCTGGCGCTCGGTCATGCTGGTCAACGTGCCCGTGGTGGCGGCGGCGCTGCTCCTGGCCCGGTCCGCCGTACCGGCCGACACCGGCGGGGGCTCGCGCGCCCGCCTCGACGTCGTCGGTGCCTTCCTCGTCACCGCCGGGACCGCGCTGCTGGTGCTCGGTCTGGTGCGCACGGAGACCTACGGCTGGACGGCCTGGCAGTCGGCGGGGCTGCTGGCCGCGGCGGTCGTCCTGCTGGCCGCGTTCGCCGTGGCCGAGACACGGGTGCGGCAGCCGTTGCTGCGGCTCGGGCTGCTGGGCAACGGTCCGGTGCTCGCGGCGAACGTCTTCGCCCTGCTGATGTCGGCGGGCCAGTTCGCCGCGTTCTACTTCACCTCCCTCTACCTCCAGCAGGTGCTCGGCTACGGACCGACGGCCGCCGGAAGCGCGTTCCTGCCGTTCTGCGCGGGCGTCGTGGCCGGCACGGTGATCGCGACCCGCACGATCGGCCGGCTCGGCTCCGGACGGCTGCTGCTGGGCGGCGGCCTGATCGGCGCCGTCGGCATCGCGCTGTTCGCGGCCACCGTGGCGGTGGACGGCGGCTTCCTCGTCTCCGTGCTGCTGCCGCAGACGGTCGCGAGCGTGGGGATCGGCATGTGCTTCGTCCCGCTGGGCACGGCCGCCACCGAGGGGGTCGCCCCTGAGGAGACCGGCATGGCCTCGGGACTGCTCAACAGCTCGCGTCAGGTGGGCGGGGCCGTGGGGCTGGGCGTGCTGGTGACGGTCGCGGCGGGGCAGGACGGCGCGGGCGGCCGGCAGGGGCTGGTCGACGGGTACTCCGCCGCCTACTGGGTGGCGGCCGCGCTGCTCGCGGTGGGCGCGGTGGCGGCCGGGCTGACGTACGGGAAGGGAGCCGGGAAGCGGGCGCGGAAGGGGGCGCGAGCTGCGGAAACGCCGGCCGGAAAAGATTCCCCGGAAAAGTCCGGCGAGGGTGTCGATCCGGTGGTCCCCCGTTCGACGAAGGGATGAGAGGCCGGGAAGGACCCGGCTCACCGCATCCGAGGAGTCACCATGCCCCGCTACCTGTCGCTCGTGAAGATCGACGAGGCCACCGCCCCCGCCGAGGGCCCCAGTCCCGAGCTGATGCAGCGGATGGGCGAGCTGATCGAGGAGGTCACCAAGGCCGGCGTCATGCTCGACACCGCCGGGCTCACACCGTCCGCGCAGGGCGTCCGCGCGCACTGGGAGGGCGGGAAGATCTCCCTCACCGACGGACCCTTCACCGAGTCCAAGGAGGTCGTCGGCGGCTACGCGCTCATGCAGTGCAAGGACATGGCCGAGGCCGTCGAGTGGACGAAGCGGTTCCTGAAGGTGCACGAGGAGCACTGGACGGTGACCTGTGAGGTGCGGGAGATCGCGGAAGGCTGAGCCTTCCTTGGCCTGAACGACCGCCGGGGTGTTCGATGGTGGGCTGTGGAACAACAGCCCGCCTCGGACCCCCGCACCGCCCCGGATCCGCGTGCCGCCCCGGACCCCCGCACCGCCCCGGACCCCCGCGGCGCCCCGGATCCGCGTGCCCCGCGACCGCCGGACCCCCGTGCCGCCATCGAGACCGTCTTCCGCCTCGAGTCGCCCCGCGTCATCGCCGCCGTCGCCCGTGTCGTGCGGGACGTCGGCATCGCGGAGGAGCTGGCTCAGGACGCCCTGGTCGCCGCCCTGGAGCAGTGGCCGCGCGACGGGGTGCCGGACAACCCCGGCGCCTGGCTCACGGCAACCGCCCGGCACCGCGCCGTCGACCTGGTCCGGCGCCGGGAGAACTACGCCCGCAAGCTCCAGGAGATCGGCCGCAGCCTGGACCTGGCGGCCCCGCCGGAGGAGCCCGCCGACCCGGACGCCATCGACGACGACCTGCTCCGGCTCGTCTTCACCGCCTGCCACCCGGTGCTCTCCGCCGAGGCCCGCATCGCCCTCACCCTGCGCCTGCTCGGCGGCCTGAGCACACCCGAGATCGCCCGCGCCTTCCTGGTCCCCGAACCGACCGTCGCCCAGCGCATCGTCCGCGCCAAGAAGACCCTGGCCACCAGGAACATCGCCTTCGAGGTGCCGTACGGACCCGACCGCGAGGCCCGGCTCGGTTCGGTCCTCGACGTCATCTACCTCATCTTCAACGAGGGGTACGCGGCCACCGCGGGCGACGACTGGCTGCGCCCAGCGCTGTGCGAGGACGCGCTGCGGCTGGCCCGGCAGCTCGCGGCCCTGATGCCGAAGGAGCCCGAGGTCCACGGTCTGGCCTCGCTGCTGGAGTTCCAGGCGTCCCGCACGGCCGCCCGCACCGCCCCCGACGGCAGGCCGGTCCTCCTCAAGGACCAGGACCGGCGCCGCTGGAACCGCATGCTCGTCGCCCGTGGCATCGCCGCCCTGGACCGGGCCGGCGCCGTGGCCACCGGCGCTCCCGGCCCGTACGCCCTCCAGGCGGCCGTGGCCGCCTGCCACGCGCACGCCCACACCTACGAGGACACCGACTGGACGGCCATCGCCACCCTGTACGCGCTGCTGGCCGCCCGCACCCCGTCCCCGGTCGTCGAACTCAACCGCGCGGTCGCCGTGTCGATGGCGGACGGCCCGGGGCCCGCGCTGGAGATCGTCGACCGTCTCGTCGCCGAACCGACCCTGCGCGGCTACCACCTCCTCCCCAGCGTCCGGGGCGACCTGCTGCTGCGGCTGGACCGGACGGCGGAGGCGAGGGCCGAGTTCGAGCGGGCCGCGGAGCTGACGGGCAACGAGCGGGAACGCGAGCTGCTGCGGGCGCGGGCCGACGAGTGCCGACCGAACTGAGGGCACCTCGCAGCTCGCACCTCCGCAGCCCGCACCTAAAGCCCCGGCAATTTCGAACGTGTGTCGGCCGCAAATGCGTTCCCTTTGTGGCGGGGGCGACCTAGAGTGATCCGGCCGCTGTGAAACGACTGTGCGGCCGAGGGGAAACGGCGACGGGGGACGACGCCGACCCGACCCGGCCCACGCGCGGCTCCGACGACATCATGTGATCCCCGGGGGTCGACAACTTGAGACTGTTCACGCGCCGCCGTGCCGCGGCGCTCGCCACCGTGGCGGCGCTCGCCGCCGCGGGCACCCTGGCCGCCGTACCCGGCGCCGTCGCCGACGACGCCGGACCCTGGCCGGGCACCGAGGGCAAGATCCTCAACGACGGCGGGTTGCTCATCGACCCCGCCACCGGCCAGACCAGCACCATCCCCAACGTGGGCAGCTACGCCACCTGGGCACCGGACGGAAGCCGCGTGGTCAGCGTGTCCGGCCAGATCTCCAGCGTGCTGCCCAACGGCACCAAGAAGATCACTCTGCCGTGGGCGCAGGGCCTGCGCTCCAGCGCCCCGTACGAGGACCTGACCTTCTGGAACGGCGGCCGCTACGTCGTCTTCGCCAGCGGCGGCCAGCTCGCCTACGGCCCCTCCGACGCCTCGTGGGCGCCCGGCCCGCTGCTGCCGGCGAACCTGGAACCGGCCACCGTCTGTGACTCCGAGCCGAGCGTGAACGTCAAGGGCCTGGTCGCGTTCGAGCGCCGCGCCGGCAGCTGCAACGCCGGTGCCGGCGTGTACGTCTACGACGGCGCCGCGAACACGGTCAAGCTCGCCCTGGCCGACGCCGAGCAGCCCGCCTGGTCGCCGGACGGCACCAAGCTGGCGTTCGTCCGCAAGGACACCGACGGCAACCCGCAGATCTTCACGGCGAACGCCGACGGCACCGACGTCAAGCAGCTCACCGCCGGCCCGCGCCGGTACGCCGCCCCCTCCTGGTCGCCCACCGGCAAGCGGATCCTCTTCGACGCCCACACCTCGCCGAACAGCGACGACGTGCACACCGTCGAGTACGTCGACACGACGACCGGCGAGCTGACCGCGGTCACCGGCGCGACGCAGAGCAACCACGTCGGGAACCCCAGCTGGCAGCCGCTGCGCAAGAACGGCACCGCGCGGATCTGGGGCGCCAACCCCTACCTCACCGCCACCGCCTCCTCCCGCTGGACCTGGAACACCGTCGGCGGGAGCGAGCCCGGCCTGATGGACGCCAAGTCCGCGGTGCTGGTCAACCAGGACGACCCGGCGTACGCCGTCACCGCGCCCGCCCTGGCCGGCCGGAAGGAGGGCCCGGTGCTGATGACGCAGAAGACCGGGCTGTCCTCGACGACGAAGAACGAGCTGAAGCGGATGCTGAAGCCCGGCAAGCCCGTGTACCTGGTCGGCAGCACGTCCGTCCTGGACAACACGGTCCTCAACCAGGTGAAGGCGCTCGGCTACGTCCCCGTGCGGCTGACCGGCGCGGACCGCTACGCGACCTCGGTGATGGTGACCAGGACGATCACCTCCGCCCCCAAGTACGTCTTCCTGGCCGGCGGCACCGAGTACCGCGCTGCCCTCTCGGCGGCGGCCGCGGCCGGCTCGGACGGCGCCGCCAGCGCGGGCGGTGTCGTGCTCACCAACGGCAACAAGCTGACCGCGTCGGTGCAGTCGTACCTGAACAGCCTGAACCCCGACAAGACCATGATCATCACGGTCGGGGCGGCGGCGAAGTACGCGCTGACGCACTCGAGCTTCTCGCGCTGGCCGTCGACGTACTCGTACTACCCGATCTCGGGCACCACGGACCCGTCGATCTCGGTGGCCATCGCCCTGTTCTGGTGGTCCGCGCCGAGCCAGACCGCCCTCGCCTACTCCGGCTCCTGGCGCGACGGCGTGTCGGCGGCCTCGGCGATGAACGTCTTCGGACCGCTCCTGTGGACCACCAGCGCCGCCGCCCCGTCGGCCGAGCTCACCAGCTACTTCCAGCGTGAGACGGCCAGCGTCAACTTCACGGCGGCCTTCGGCATCAACAGCTCGATCTCCCCGGCCGCGCTGAACACCGTCGGCGCGACGATGGGCCCGGGCAGCGCCTACGTCACGTACACCCCGTACTTCAACGGCGTCATCCCGCCGAGCACGTCGGCGAGCGCCTTCGCCGCGCGCACCGACGGCGACGCCTCGGACACCACCGCGCAGCGTCCCGGCGCGGTCGGCGCCCAGCCGAACCTGGCACCGCTCAAGACGCTCCACCGGCAGTAACGGCCGACCCGGCGGGGGCCCCGACGAGCATCGTCGGCGCTCCCGCCACCCGCGTCAGGAACACGGTCGCCGAGTGCGGCCCCTGACCCTTGGGGAGCACCTTCCTGCGCAGTTCCTCCGGCTCCACCGCCGACCCCCGCTTCTTCACGGTCAGGATCCCGACCCCCCGCTCCCGCAGCAGCGCCTTCAACTTCTTCACGTTGAAGGGCAGTCGGTCGGTGATCTCGTAGGCGGTGGCGTACGGGGTCGGACGCAGGGCGTCGGCGGTGACGTAGGCGATGGTCTCGTCGATCAGCCCGCCGTCGAGCTCCCGGGCCACGTCGGCGACCAGATGGGCCCGGATGACGGCGCCGTCGGGCTCGTACAGATACCGCCCGACCGGCCGGACGTCCGGGTCGGGCAGCCCGGCGCCGAGCAGGGTCCGCGGCCCCGGGAGCAGAGTGGCCCGCACGGCCCCTGGCTCGGTGCCGAACCACAGCACCGCCTCCTTCACGTCCCCGCCGTCCGAGATCCACTCGGCCTCGGCCTCGGCCGGGATCGCCTCGTGCGGCACGCCGGGCGCGATCTTCAGGGCGGCGCGCGGGGCGGCGAGGGCGGCGCCGACCGCCCACGACAGGGGAGGCGAGTACGCCTCGGGATCGAAGATGCGCCCGCGGCCTCCTCGGCGCGCCGGATCGACGAAGACGGCGTCGTAGCCACCGGTGTCCACCTCGGTGACGTCCGCCTCCCGCACCTCGATCAGCGCGCTCAGCCCCAGCGCGTCGGCGTTCGCGCGCGCCACCTCCGCCGTGACCGGGTCCCGGTCCACGGCCAGCACCCGGATCCCGGCCCGGGCGAGCGCGATCGCGTCGCCGCCGATCCCGCAGCACAGGTCGGCGACCGACGTCACGCCCTGTGCCTTCATCCGCTCGGCCCGGTATCCGGCGACACTCGCCCGCGTCGACTGCTCCACCCCGTTCGGCGTGAAGAACATCCGCTCCGCGTCCGACGCCCCGAACTTCGCCGCCGCTCGCCGGCGCAGCCGGGCCTGGCCGAGCGCCGCGGACACCAGGCCGGCCGGGTGCTCGCGGCGCAGCCGGGTGGCGACGGCGAGTTCGTCGGCGGGAGCGGTGCCACGCACCAGGTCGAGGAGGGCACGGCCCTCGGTGGTGAGGAGGGGAGCGAGGTCGTTCACCACCTCATTGTCGACCAGCGGTCCGCGGCACCGGTCACCGCCCGCCGCTGCGGGTCCCTTTGGGCCAGTCGGTGGATGGTGTGTCTTCGGCGGAGGTGTCGGGCGGGGTTGCCGGGCGGCGGCTGCGAGGATCCGGCGCCATGGGACCTGTCGTACAAAATGATGACAAGCGCGACTGTTCTCGGGTATCGCGTCGGCGCGGGCCGGTCCGCCGACGCGCGGGCGTCCGGAGCCTGATCACCGTCCTCGCCCTGGCCACCATCGCCTCGGGCTGCGCGGGAGGCGGCGAGGACGCCGGCCGCGCGGCCCGCCCCGCGCCGGGCCAGCAGCCCCGGAAAGCAGGGCCTCCCCCCGCGGCGCCCCCCGCCCGCGCCCTGCACTCGTACGCCTCCAGGCTCCGCGCCGCACACCGGGCCCGGGTCGCCGCGGCGAAGCGCTGGGGCCTGAAGCAGGTCCCGTTGACACCCCCGGCGCCGCCCGCGAACAGGCCGGAGATCACCACCCGCAAGGGCTTCGAGGTCGACGATCACGAGGCACTCGGCCTCCCGCCGGTCTTCACCACGATCCCGACCAGGGACCGGATCGTCTTCCTCACCATCGACGACGGCGCCGAGAAGGACCCGGCGTTCCTGCGCATGATGAGCGAGCTGAAGATCCCGTACACCGCCTTCCTCAGCGACTACCTGGTCAAGGACGACTACGACTACTTCAAGAAGATGCAGGACCGGGGCGTGGGACTGAACAACCACACCCTGCGCCACCCCTACCTGCCCGCCCTCTCCTACGCCCGCCAGAAGCGCGAGATCTGCGGCATGCAGGACGTGATCGAGAAGCGCTACGGCAAGCGCCCCACCCTCTTCCGGCCGCCTTTCGGCAACTACGACCAGGACACCCTGCGCGCCGCGAAGACCTGCGGCGTGCGCTACGCCCCGCTCTGGGCCGAGGAGGTCTTCGTCGACCACTGGGAGTACCGCGAGTGGGACCAGGACCTCCACCCCGGCGACATCGTCCTGAGCCACTTCCGCGGCCGCGGCGACTGGAAGGGCACGATGCCCGACATGGTCCGCCGGTTCCTGAACAAGGTCACGGCGAAGGGGTACGCGGTGGCGCGGCTGGAGGACTACCTGTGAGGACGCGGGGGCTGCCGGCCGTACTGCTGATCCTGACGACACTGGCGACCCTGGCGGGCTGCGCCCAGTCCGTCGACCCGATCGAACGGCTCGGCAAGAAGGCCGCCGCCCGGGTCCGCCCGCACGGCCCGGCCGGACAGGACGCGTACCGCCACTGGGGTCTGACGGCCCCGCTGGCCCCCGCGCCGCGCCACCCCGCCCGCTCCCTGGCGGGCAGCCCGGGAGCGGCCTTCCCGCCGGTCGTCGACCACGTCCCGACCACCGACAGGGTCGTCTTCCTCACCTACGACGACGGCGCCGAGCGCGACCCCCGTTTCGTCGACATGGTCCGCGAGCTGCGTCTTCCGGTGAGCATGTTCCTCACGGACAGCGTGGTGGGCCCGGGCTACGCCCACTTCGCGCGCCTGCGGTCCGTCGGCGCGAACATCCAGAACCACACCCTGGACCACCCGGCCCTGCGCGGCCTGCCCTACGCCGGCCAGCGCGCCGAGATCTGCGGCCAGCAGGACAAGCTCCGCGCCCGCTTCGGCCTGCGCCCCCGGTTCTTCCGTCCGCCCTACGGCACCTACGACACGACCACCCGACGCGCCGCCGCCGACTGCGGCATCGCGGCCATCGTCCTGTGGCGTGCCTCGATGGGCCCCACCGACCTCACCTACACGCACGGCCCCCACCGCCTCCACCCCGGCGACATCATCGCCGTGGCCCCGGACGAGTCGACGGGCCCGGGGCTGAGGGAACGGACGACACGCCTGCTGAGGCGGGTACAGGAGCAGGGCCTGACGGTGGCCAGGCTGGAGGACTATCTGTAGGACGCGTGCGTTTCAGCCCGTCCGGCGATTGAGGACGAGGCCCCTTCGGGGCCGAAGCGGGGGCCCGGGGGCGGCAGCCCCCGGTACGGGACTCACGCGGGCGCACAACGGCAAAAGGGCCACTCACCCAGGCTGAAATCCGGCCGACGCGCCGCAGGCATTGGCACTCCGCTTGACCGAGTGCTAATCGCGGTCATAGTCTCAGTTCTGGCACTCCCCCCTGGAGAGTGCCAACACGCGACGGGCAGGTCCGGCACCCGCGACGACGGATCCACCTGGTCGCCACCTCAGACAGTTAGCCCCGTGAGATCTCCGAAGGGGGAGGTCGGATCGTGACGACCACCAGCTCCAAGGTTGCCATCAAGCCGCTCGAGGACCGCATTGTGGTCCAGCCGCTCGACGCCGAGCAGACCACCGCCTCTGGCCTGGTCATCCCGGACACCGCGAAGGAGAAGCCCCAGGAGGGCGCTGTCCTCGCGGTGGGCCCGGGTCGCTTCGAGAACGGCGAGCGCCTGCCGCTCGACGTCAAGGTCGGCGACGTAGTCCTGTACAGCAAGTACGGCGGCACCGAGGTGAAGTACAACGGCGAGGAGTACCTCGTCCTCTCGGCTCGCGACGTGCTCGCGATCATCGAGAAGTAATTCACCCAGTTTTGCAGTGAACTGCGCTCCTGGCCCCGCGACTTTGTGAAGCCGGGTGCTGGGGGCGCAGTTCGTTTCTCCCACGTTTTCCGAGAGGGCTGAACCGCTCCCATGGCGAAGATCCTGAAGTTCGACGAGGACGCCCGTCGCGCCCTCGAGCGCGGCGTCAACAAGCTTGCCGACACGGTCAAGGTGACGATCGGCCCCAAGGGCCGCAACGTCGTCATCGACAAGAAGTTCGGCGCCCCCACCATCACCAACGACGGTGTCACGATCGCCCGCGAGGTCGAGCTCGACGACCCGTACGAGAACCTCGGTGCCCAGCTGGTGAAGGAGGTGGCGACCAAGACCAACGACATCGCGGGTGACGGTACGACCACCGCCACCGTGCTCGCCCAGGCGCTGGTACGCGAGGGTCTGAAGAACGTTGCCGCGGGTGCCTCCCCGGCCGCCCTGAAGAAGGGCATCGACGCCGCCGTCAAGGCCATCTCCGACGATCTGCTGGCCACCGCCCGCCCGATCGACGAGAAGTCCGACATCGCCGCCGTCGCCGCGCTGTCCGCCCAGGACCAGCAGGTCGGCGAGCTCATCGCCGAGGCGATGGACAAGGTCGGCAAGGACGGTGTCATCACCGTCGAGGAGTCCAACACCTTCGGTCTGGAGCTGGACTTCACCGAGGGCATGGCCTTCGACAAGGGCTACCTGTCGCCGTACTTCGTGACGGACCAGGAGCGCATGGAGGCCGTCCTCGAGGACCCCTACATCCTCATCAACCAGGGCAAGATCTCCTCCATCGCCGACCTGCTGCCGCTGCTGGAGAAGGTCATCCAGACCAACTCCTCCCGCCCGCTGCTGATCATCGCCGAGGACCTCGAGGGCGAGGCCCTGTCGACCCTGGTCGTGAACAAGATCCGCGGCACCTTCAACGCGGTCGCCGTGAAGGCCCCCGGCTTCGGTGACCGTCGCAAGGCGATGCTGCAGGACCTCGCGGTCCTCACCGGCGCCACCGTCATCTCCGAAGAGGTCGGCCTCAAGCTCGACCAGGTCGGCGTCGACGTGCTCGGCTCCGCCCGCCGCGTCACCGTCACCAAGGACGACACCACGGTCGTCGACGGTGCCGGCGACTCCGCCGAGGTCCAGGGCCGGGTCGGCCAGATCAAGGCCGAGATCGAGAACACCGACTCCGACTGGGACCGCGAGAAGCTCCAGGAGCGCCTCGCGAAGCTGGCCGGCGGCGTGTGCGTGATCAAGGTCGGCGCCGCCACCGAGGTGGAGCTGAAGGAGAAGAAGCACCGTCTCGAGGACGCCATCTCCGCGACCCGCGCCGCGGTCGAGGAGGGCATCGTCTCCGGCGGTGGCTCCGCGCTCGTCCACGCCGCGAAGGTGCTCGAGGGCGGCCTCGGCAAGACCGGCGACGAGGCGACCGGTGTCGCCGTCGTCCGCCGCGCCGTCGTCGAGCCGCTGCGCTGGATCGCCGAGAACGCGGGCCTCGAGGGCTACGTCATCACCTCCAAGGTCGCCGAGCTCGACAAGGGCCAGGGCTTCAACGCCGCGACCGGCGAGTACGGCGACCTGGTCAAGGCCGGCGTCATCGACCCGGTCAAGGTCACCCGCTCCGCCCTGGAGAACGCCGCCTCCATCGCCTCCCTCCTCCTGACGACCGAGACCCTGGTCGTCGAGAAGAAGGAAGAGGAAGAGCCGGCCGCCGCGGGCCACTCCCACGGTCACTCCCACTGACGCAGCGCGTCGGTACACCGGCCCGGGTCGACAGGTACTGACCCAGGTCGCAGGCACGGCAGAGGCCCGGCACCCCACGAACAAGGGGTGCCGGGCCTCTGCGTCGCCTACCGCTCCAGCGCGTCCAGCGCCCCCAGCTGCTCCATCAGCCCCAGCCGGTCGTACTGCCACCAGGCCTCGACGATCTTCCCGTCCTCCCGGCACCGGAAGACGGTCGTCCCGGTCATGCCGACCTGCTTCCCGGTCGCCGGGATTCCCATGAAGTCACCCTTGTGGGTGCCGCTCCAGGTCCACCGGTTGCACACGCGGTCCCCCTGCTCGATCTGGTCGTCGAGGGAGAAGGCGAAGTCGAACCCGCCCCGCCACATCTCGACCTCCCGGCGCATCGCGTCCATCCCCATGGTGTCCTGCTCGTTGGCGGGATCGTGGTCGTGATACTCCTCGGCCAGCAGACCGTCGAGCGGCGGCAGTTCGCCCCGCGTGCCGATCGCCTCGAAGAACCGCCGTGCCGTCCCGGCGTACAACTGCTCGTCCCGTACGACATCGAGATCCGTGAAGGTCGGCATCTCGTCGCACAGGGCCACCAGCTCCCGGAAGACCTTGTCGGTCTCCGGAAGGTTCGAGTTCCGCATCGCCTCCTCGTACGAAGGGAACTCCACGATCTCGATGAAGTGCGAGGCGTCCGCGCGGTCCTTGCCGACCACCGCGTGCGACGCGGTCCGCTTGCCCCTGGTCTGTTCGACCCAGGTGTCCATCAGCCGGTCCATCTCGTCGAACCGGCTGGTCTTGCAGTCGATGAGCTGTACGAACGTCATGACGCCGCCTCCGGCCCCCCTGGGTCCGGTCCCTGTCACGCCCATTTTCCCACCGGAGCGCCGACGCCACCCGCCCACCGCCCGGCCCGCTACTGCGGCCCGTACTTCCGGCCCGTCCTCGAACTGATCCCGCCCAGCAGCGAGCGGGGCGTCACCTTCACCAGGCCCATCAGAGCCTTGTAGCGCGGGTCGGGGATCGACAGCGACTTCCCGCGCGCCAGGTCGTGCAGCGCCGCCGCGACCAGCTTGTCCGCGTCCAGCCACATCCAGCCCGGGATGTTGTCCGTGCCCATCCCTGCCCGCTCATGGAACTCCGTGCGCACGAACCCCGGGCACAGCGCCATCAGCCGCACCCCGCTGCCCGCCAGGTCCTTCGCCGCGCCCTGGGTGAACTGCACGACCCAGGCCTTGGACGCCCCGTACGTCCCGCGCGGCACGAACGCAGCCACCGAGGCCACGTTGACGACACCCCCGCGCCCGCGCTCGCGCATCGCCGCCGTCGCCGCGGACGTCAGCCGCAGCACCGCCTCGCAGTGCACCTTGAGCATCTTCAGCTCGTCGGCCATGGACACGTCGAGATAGCGGCCCTTGTTGCCGAAGCCGGCGTTGTTGATCAGCAGGTCGACGGGGTGCTTGCGGTCACCGAGCCGGGCGGCCACCGCCTCGATGCCCCCGTCCGTGGCGAGGTCGGCCGTCAGCACCTCCGCCTCGATGCCGTGCCGGTCGTGCAACTCGGTCGCCTGCTCGCGCAGCCGCTTGATGTCCCGTGCCACGAGGACGAGATCATGCCCGTCCGCCGCCAGTCTGCGCGCGAACGCGGCACCGATGCCCGCGGTCGAACCCGTAATAAGAGCCGTTGTCATGGCAGAAGATTAGTGACCCGGAGTACGGGCGTCCGTTCTCTGCACGCGGCCTCCCGAAGGTGAAGACTCCGTGCGCACGCCCGCGCACGCCGCGCCGCGCCGCGTCCCGCGAAACCGGCTCGGCTGATGCCGACTCAGCACCCGCAACCGCCACCGGACTTGTCCCCGAACCCGCCCCGGATCCGTTCCCGGACCTGTCCGATGGACGAGTGGCGGAACTGCTGATCCCTGCCGCAGCCGTCCCCCCGGACCCGAACCAGCCCCCGGTCCCGGACCCGGTCCAGCCCCCGGACCCGGTCCAGCTCCCGGACCCGGTCCAGCCCCCGGACTCGGACCAGTCCCCGGTCCCGGACTAGTCCCCGGGCCTGTCCCCGTTCCCGTACTTCGCCACGTACTCCCTGGCCGCCGCCAGTGACTCCGAGTGCAGCGCCTCGCCCGCCGCGAGCAGCCGGGGCAGCAGCTCCCGGTGCGTGGTGGCGGCCTGGAACTGCATCCTGGCCGTCACCTCGTGATCCGGCAGGTGGACGATCCGCACCGGATCCCCGGCGCGGATCTCACCCGGCACGACGACCCGCAGATACGCGCCCGTGGCCGCCTTCTCGGTGAACCGCCGCACCCATCGCTTCTCGCCCACGTGGCCCTGGAAGGTGTTGCACGGTATCCGCCCGGACGTCACCTCCAGCACCACCTCGGGGCCGATCCGCCAGCGCTCGCCGATCCGCGCGCCGGAGACGTCGAGACCCGTGGTGGTGAGGTTCTCGCCGAACGCGCCGTTGGCCAGCGTGCGCCCCAGCTCGCGCTCCCAGTCGTCGAGGTCCTCGCGGGCGACGGCGTACACCGCCTGGTCGTCGCCGCCGTGGTGGCGCAGGTGGCACACGCTGTCCCCGGCCAGTCCGCTCGCCCCGACCCCTTTGGGGCCGGGCGCCGCGACCCGCACGGGTCCCTCGACCGGTCGCTTGTCGATCCCGGTCAGGCCCTGCGGCTGGTCGGTGTAGGGCACGGCCTTCGGGCGGCCCAGATTGACAGACAGAAGCCTCATGGCGGCACGGTACGAGCCCGGAGGTCAAAGTGTCGACGCATTATTCGCGCGGCTGTCCAAGGCTCGCTTATGCTCGGCGCATGATCGAGGCCCGTCATCTCCGCGTCCTGCGTGCCGTGGCCGCAACCGGCTCCTTCTCGGCGGCCGGGCGAGAACTGGGCTGCACCCAGCCGGCCGTCAGCCAGCAGATGAAGGCGCTGGAGGCGTCCGTCGGCACTCCTCTGCTGATCCGCAGCGGACGGGAGATGCGCCTGACCCAGGCGGGCGAGGCCCTCGTCCGGCACGCGGCCGGCATCCTGTCCGGACTGACCGCCGCGGAGGAGGAGGTCGCCGCCATCGCGGGACTGCGCGCCGGCCGGGTCCGTCTGGTGTCCTTCCCCAGCGGCAGCTCCACCCTCGTCCCCACCGCCCTCGCCGCCCTGCGCGCGGCCCACCCCGGCACCCGGGTCTCCCTGGAGGAGGCCGAACCGCCGAAGTCGGTCGAGCTGCTCCGCGAGGGCGACTGCGACATCGCTCTCGCCTTCCGCTACGAACGGGTGACGGGCACCGGTGACGCCGAGCAGGCCGGTGAGGGGGAATGGGACGACCTGGTCGTACGGCCGCTGCTGACGGACCGGCTGGTCGCCCTCGTCCCCGAACGGCACCGCCTGGCGCGCACGGGGCCCTCGGGGTCCGTCGCCATCGGCGACCTCGCCGCCGAGCCGTGGATCGCGGGCTGTCCACGCTGCCGCGGCCAGTTGGTGCAGGTGTGCGAGAGCGCCGGCTTCACGCCCCGCATCGACTTCGCGACCGACGACTATCCGGCGGTGGTCGGCCTGGTGGGCGCCGGCCTCGGCGTCGCCGTGCTGCCCCAGCTCGCGATCGAGTCCGTCCGGCCCCGTGGCGCCCGCGCGGTGACCCTGGAACCGGCGGTGCGGCGGGAGATCGTCGCGCTCACCCTGCCCGACCTGGCCCAGGTGCCGGCGGTGTCGGCCACGCTGGAGCAGTTGGGGCGGGCGGCGGCGCGCCTCGGCTGACAACAGCCGAAAAAACGGCGGGCACACACGTGTGTGCCCGCCGTTTTGAGAACCCGCCGCTTCACAGCGCTTTGAAGAAACGTTCCTTCATGTGTTCGAGGAAGCGTCTCTCGCGCCCGACGACGCCGACACCAGGCGATTGCGCGCCCGGCCCATCAGCTCCTCGCGCTCGTCCTCGGTCAACCCGCCCCACACGCCGTACGGCTCGCGTACCGCCAGCGCGTGCGCCGCACACTGCGCGCGGACCGGGCACCTCATGCAGACCTCCTTGGCCGAGTTCTCTCGAGCGCTCCGAGCCGCCCCGCGCTCACCCTCCGGATGGAAGAAGAGCGAACTGTCCACCCCGCGGCAGGCGGCCAGAAGCTGCCAGTCCCACAGGTCCGCGTTCGGTCCGGGAAGGCGGGAGAAATCTGCCATTGCGTGACCCCTTGTAGCCGTTCAGAGCGGATACGGTGCCCACGACCGTACAACTACGATCTAAGGAGATGAAAATATGACTCATTGCGAATCTAGCCTCAGACACCAGTAAAAGGGAAGAAATGGGGCCGAATGGGGCATCGCTTGTGATGAAAGCTTGAGGGTCCGTGTGGTTGCCTCCTCTGTATCCGCCCCCTCACGTAGAGTGCCGAAGAATGCATGCAGCCCCGTAACTCTTTCGAGTGACCGTCGTTGAGAGTGCGGTGGCGGTTGAAAACACAAACGCTCGGGCAGGCGTCCGAGACGGTCGACCGCACAGGTGACGATTCGTAACAGCCTGGAGGCACAAGGTGACGCGCATCAGCTGCGGAGGGCGGCCATGACTTCCGTCCTCGTCTGCGACGACTCCCCGCTTGCCCGAGAGGCGCTCCGCCGCGCGGTCGCGACCGTGCCCGGCGTCGAGCGCGTGACGACGGCGGCCAACGGCGAGGAAGTCCTCCGCCGCTGGGGTGCCGACCGCTCGGACCTGATTCTGATGGACGTACGCATGCCCGGCCTGGGCGGCGTCGAGACCGTGCGGCGGCTTCTGTCAGCCGACCCCGGAGCACGCATCATCATGCTGACCGTCGCGGAGGACCTCGACGGCGTCGCCCTCGCGGTGGCCGCCGGCGCCCGCGGCTATCTGCACAAGGACGCCTCGCGCGCGGAACTGCGGGCGACCGTCACGCAGGCGCTCGCCGACCCGACCTGGCGGCTCGCCCCGCGCCGACTGCGCTCGGCCGAGATGGGCGCCGCGCCCACACTCACCGCGCGTGAGATCCAGGTCCTCGAGGGAATGAGCCACGGCCGCTCCAACGCGGAGATCGGCCGTGAACTGTTCCTCTCCGAGGACACCGTCAAGACGCACGCCCGCCGGCTCTTCAAGAAGCTCGGCGCCTCGGACCGCGCGCACGCGGTGGCGCTCGGCTTCCGGTGGGGACTGGTCCGTTAGGCCGCGTCCCCGCCTTCCCGTCCCCGCCGCCCGCCCGTGCGGGTCCGGACCTGTCCGGAGGGGGACGGGGCCGGACCGGTTCGAGGCGGGGCGGCCCCCGGCCGTCCGGCAGATCCGACCGGGTTCGGGTGACATCCGTCATTCAGTGAGGAGAGCGGGGTCATGGGTGAACCTCCCTGCTCAGACGCGGTGCGGAGGTCGGACGAGGACCCCTCCCACCGCACGGCGGACGGGGGCGGCACAGGCTCTCGCCGGGTGCCCGCTGCTCGTTTCGCCGCGGATGCCGCATCCTTGAGGTGTGGAGTTCCTCGGGGACGAGTCGGTCGAGCGGGAGGGGAGGGCGCAGGGGATGAGTTCCGGCGCACCTGCTCATAACGCTTCGGTGCACAACGACGGGCACGGTGCCGCGGCCGGTCCGGCCGCAGTGCACCATGGACCGATGCGCGATGACGAGGCGGTCACTGCCGTGGGGACGATCGGGTCGCTCGTCCATCGCGCCGTGGACGGTGACGAGCAGGCCACCCACGACCTGCTGGCCCATGTCCACCCCTTGGCGCTGCGCTACTGCCGCACCCGGCTGTCCCGGCTGCCCGGCGACGCGCGCCACTTCGTGGAGGACCTCGCCCAGGAGGTCTGTGTCGCGGTTCTCCTCGCGCTGCCCCGCTACCGGGACACCGGCAGGCCCTTCGAGGCCTTCGTCTTCGCCATCGCCGCGCACAAGGTCGCCGACCTCCAGCGCGCCGCGATGCGTCACCCGGGCTCGACGGCGGTCCCCTCCGACGAGATGCCCGAGCGGCCGGACGACTCACTCGGCCCCGAGGAGCGCGCCCTGCTCAGCAGCGATGCCGAGTGGGCCAAGAAGCTCATGGCCAACCTGCCGGAGAACCAGCGGGAGCTGCTCCTGCTGCGCATCGCGGTGGGCCTCACCGCCGAGGAGACCGGCCAGATGTTGGGAATGTCACCCGGGGCGGTCCGCGTGGCCCAGCACCGGGCACTGAGCAGACTGCGGGCGCTCGCCGAGCAGTAGCGGTCCGTAGCAGCCCCTTCGGAACAGGCGTCGATGAACGGGGCGCCGACCGTTTCCGTACGAACATACGAAGCCCGGAGTCACACTCCACCGTGGAATTCGGGAGGTGCGCTTCCCGTTAGCATGGACATCCGCACCGATCAAGGCCATTTGGGGAAGGTGTCATGACTGCCAACGTCGACGGAGTGCCCGGAAAATTCGCGACCCTCGGGCTCACCTACGACGACGTGCTGCTGCTGCCGGGCCCGTCGGACATGGCTCCCGACGAGATCGACACCGCCTCGTACGTCTCCAAGAACGTGCGGGTGAACATCCCGCTGCTGTCCGCCGCCATGGACAAGGTCACCGAATCGCGCATGGCGATCGCGATGGCCCGCCAGGGCGGCGTCGGTGTTCTGCACCGCAATCTCTCCATCGAGGACCAGGCCAACCAGGTCGACCTCGTGAAGCGCTCCGAGTCCGGCATGGTGACCGACCCGATCACCATCCACCCGGAGGCCACGCTCGCCGAGGCCGATGCGCTGTGCGGCAAGTTCCGCATCAGCGGCGTCCCGGTCACCGACGGCAACAAGCGGCTGCTCGGCATCGTCACCAACCGCGACATCGCCTTCGAGACCGACCGCACGCGCCGCGTGCACGAGGTCATGACGCCGATGCCGCTGGTCACCGGCAAGGTCGGCATCTCCGGTGTCGAGGCCATGGAGCTGCTGCGCAAGCACAAGATCGAGAAGCTGCCGCTGGTCGACGACGAGGGCCTCCTCAAGGGCCTCATCACGGTCAAGGACTTCGTCAAGGCGGAGAAGTACCCGCACGCCGCGAAGGACGCCGAGGGCCGTCTGCTCGTCGGCGCGGCCGTCGGCGTCGCCGGTGACTCCTTCGAGCGGGCCCAGGCCCTGATCGAGCGCGGTGTCGACTTCATCGTCGTGGACACCGCCCACGGCCACTCGCGGCTCGTCGGCGACATGATCGCCAAGATCAAGTCGAACCACACGCGGGTGGACGTCATCGGCGGCAACATCGCCACCCGCGACGGCGCCAAGTCCCTGGTGGACGCGGGCGCCGACGCCATCAAGGTCGGCGTCGGTCCGGGCTCCATCTGCACGACCCGAGTGGTCGCCGGCATCGGCGTCCCGCAGGTCACCGCCATCTACGAGGCCGCGCTCGCAGCCAAGGAGGCCGGAGTCCCGGTCATCGGCGACGGCGGCCTCCAGTACTCCGGCGACATCGCCAAGGCCCTGGTCGCGGGCGCCGACACGGTGATGCTGGGTTCGCTGCTCGCGGGCTGCGAGGAGTCGCCGGGCGAGCTGCTGTTCATCAACGGCAAGCAGTTCAAGTCGTACCGCGGCATGGGCTCCCTGGGCGCCATGCAGACCCGGGGCGAGCGCAAGTCGTTCTCCAAGGACCGCTACTTCCAGGAGGGCGTCGCCTCCGACGAGCAGCTGATCCCCGAGGGCATCGAGGGCCAGGTGCCCTACCGCGGCCCGCTGTCCTCCGTCGTCCACCAGCTGGTCGGCGGTCTGCGCCAGTCGATGTTCTACGTCGGCGGCCGGACCGTGCCCGAGCTCCAGGACAACGGCCGCTTCGTCCGGATCACGTCCGCGGGTCTGAAGGAGAGCCACCCGCACGACATCCAGATGACGGTCGAGGCGCCGAACTACAGCCGCAAGTGACCCCCACGCGCGCGTGAAGCGTTCGTAAGGCGTACCGAGGGCGGTCCCGGAGACTCCGGGGCCGCCCTTGTCGTACCCGTCGGCGATACTGGAAGACGCTGCAACGCATCAGGGAAAGGCCACACACGTGACTGAGATCGAGATCGGGCGCGGCAAGCGCGGCCGCCGGGCGTACGCCTTCGACGACATCGCCGTCGTCCCCAGCCGCCGTACCCGGGACCCGAAGGAGGTCTCGATCGCCTGGCAGATCGACGCCTACCGGTTCGAGCTGCCCTTCCTGGCCGCCCCCATGGACTCGGTCGTCTCCCCGGCCACCGCCATCCGCATCGGCGAGCTGGGCGGCCTCGGCGTCCTCAACCTCGAGGGCCTGTGGACCCGGCACGAGGACCCGCAGCCGCTGCTCGACGAGATCGTCGAGCTGGACGCGGAGACCGCGACCCGCCGCCTCCAGGAGATCTACGCGGCCCCCATCAAGGAGGAGCTGATCGGGCAGCGCATCAAGGAGGTGCGCGACTCGGGCGTGGTCACCGCGGCCGCGCTCTCCCCGCAGCGCACGGCCCAGTTCTCCAAGGCCGTCGTGGACGCGGGCGTGGACATCTTCGTCATCCGCGGCACGACCGTGTCGGCGGAGCACGTCTCCGGTTCGCACGAGCCGCTGAACCTGAAGCAGTTCATCTACGAGCTCGACGTGCCGGTGATCGTCGGCGGCTGCGCCACCTACACGGCGGCCCTGCACCTGATGCGCACGGGCGCGGCGGGCGTCCTGGTCGGCTTCGGCGGCGGCGCGGCGCACACCACGCGCAACGTGCTGGGCATCCAGGTCCCGATGGCGACGGCGGTCGCGGACGTGGCGGCGGCCCGCCGCGACTACATGGACGAGTCCGGCGGCCGGTACGTGCATGTGATCGCGGACGGCGGCGTCGGCTGGTCCGGCGACCTGGCCAAGGCGATCGCCTGCGGTGCCGACTCGGTGATGATGGGCTCGCCGCTCGCGCGCGCGACCGACGCGCCGGGCCGCGGCCACCACTGGGGCATGGAGGCGGTCAACGAGGAGCTGCCGCGCGGGCAGAAGGTCGACCTCGGCACGGTCGGCACCATCGAGGAGGTCCTCACGGGCCCCTCGCACACGCCCGACGGCTCGATGAACCTCTTCGGCGCCCTGCGCCGCGCCATGGCCACCACCGGCTACAGCGAGCTGAAGGAGTTCCAGCGCGTCGAGGTGACGGTCGCGGACTCGGTGCACCGGCGATAGGCGCTTTTCCGTAGGACGTCGGCAGGGGCCGGTCAACTCACTCGGGTGAGGTGGCCGGCCCCTTTCGCATGCCCGGACGGCCCGGGGCGTGTGACGCGGAGCGGGGGCGGGCGGTTGCCTTCAGGGCGGAACCGGGCTGGTCAGGGAGGTCGCGGGCGATAGCGTCCGGGTCGGCGCCCCAGTTGTGTGGGGTGCCCCCTTCCAAGGACATGGTTCCGGACCCCGGCCCTCGGGGCCCGGCCCGAGTTCCTGAACGTGCCGTCCACCGGGTCATGGGCGGCGTCGTGGAAGGGGGCGCCCATGGGCCGTCACCGCAAGCCCACCCGCTGGGACCGGCTCCGTCTTCGGACGATGCAGTGCCGGAGGAGGTGGATCTTGCGTCTTTTCGGATGGTGAGCGGCCGCCCCCATACCAACTAGGGGCGGACACTCCGTGATCCATCCTGGAGCCTGCCGCAGTGGCCACTGCGGTGGGCTCCGCCTGTTTTCGGATGGTGAGCGGCCGCCCCCAACACGACTAGGGGTGGACACTCCGTGATCCATCCTGGAGCCTGCGGCAGTGACCGCTGCCGTGGGCT
This sequence comes from Streptomyces sp. NBC_01334, assembly GCF_035983595.1. Lineage (NCBI taxonomy): Bacteria > Bacillati > Actinomycetota > Actinomycetes > Kitasatosporales > Streptomycetaceae > Streptomyces > Streptomyces sp. NBC_01334. Next base: position 5,913,044 of record NZ_CP130718.1, read on the forward strand.
CCGCCTGTTCCGTACGTTACCGGCGGGCCGTGGCGCACGCCAGCAGTCCCCGGAGCCCGGGGCGGCCGTGTGCGCCCCGGCTCACAACCGGTGCGCCGCTCCCGTAGGGGTGGCTCCCCGCGTGTCCAGCAGCAGCTGTGCCTTCACCGACAGGCCCTGGAGGTCGTACGTCCGGTGCTGCTGGAGGAGGATCGTCAGATCGGCGTCCGCGGCGGCCTCGTAGAGGGAGTCGGCGCGGGGCACCGGGCGGTCCAGGACGCTCCAGGACGGGACGTGCGGGTCGTTGTAGCTGACGGCGGCGCCGAGCTCCATCAGGCGGATCGCGATCTCGCGCGCGGGGGTGTTCTGCTGGTCGGCGAGGTCGGGCTTGTAGGTGACGCCGAGCAGCAGCACGCGTGCGCCCCGGGCCGACTTGCCGTGCTCGTTGAGGAGGGCGGCGGCGCGCTGGACGACGTAGCGGGGCATGCGGCTGTTGACCTGTTGGGCGAGTTCGACCATGCGCAGCGGGCTGCCGGGGTGGCCGGTGCGGTCCAGCGGGACGGAGTGGCCACCGACGCCGGGGCCGGGGCGGAAGGTCTCGAAGCCGAAGGGCTTGGTCTCCGCGCAGCGGACGACGTCCCACAGGTCGACGCCCAGGTCGTGGCAGAGGACGGCCATCTCGTTGACGAGGGCGATGTTGACGTGCCGGAAATTGGTCTCCAGGAGCTGCACGGTCTCGGCCTCCCGCAGGCCACGCGCGCGTACCACCTTGTCGGTGAGACGGCTGTAGAAGGCGGCGGCGGACTCGGTGCAGGCGGGGGTGAGGCCGCCGATGACCTTCGGGGTGTTGGCCGGGTTGAAGGCGCGGCTGCCGGGGTCGACCCGGCTGGGGGAATAGGCGAGGTGGAAGTCGCGTCCCGCGCGCAGGCCGGAGGTCTCCTCCAGCAGCGGCCGCAGGAATTCCTCCGTGGCGCCGGGGTACACGGGCGACTCGAGGATCACGGTGGTGTGCGGGCGCAGGTGCCCGGCGAGGGTGCGGGCGGCCGTCTCCAGCTGGCTCAGGTCGAGTCCGCCGTCCGCGTCGCGCGGGGTGGGGGCGCAGATGACGGCGGTGCGTACCCGGCCGAGCTCGGCCGGGTTGGTGGCGGGCCGGAAGCCTCCCGAGAGCATCCGGCGCAGTTCGGCGGGGCTGAGGGAGCCGGCCTCGGGGCCGGTGCGGTAGCCGATGGTGGGGATTCCGGCGGCCACGGCGGCCTGGGCCAGGGGCAGGCCGAACGGGCCGAGTCCGATGACGGCGAGATCTGCGGGCATGGCGTATGCCGTCCTTCCCAGTAACCGAGGTGGGACAGGTGCGCAAGCCCGGTGGACAGAGTGGACGAGCGCAATGTCAGACTAGGAGTAAATATGACCGTTATGCGGGATTGATCGACTGTGTTGGCCGGTTGTGTCGACCGGCCTGCTCGGGCGGTGTGCCGACCGGCCGTGACCGGCCGTGTCGGCCGCTGCGTTTTCCGCCGTGTTCTCCGGAAGGCCGGTTCAGGTTCCGTGAGAGTTGTCCACAGGCTGGGGGCGAGTGGTGGCTGAAGCCGGGCATCGCGGTCAGAATTTGGGCATGGGGGATACGAACCGGATCTCGCCCTGAGGGTGCGGCCGGCGCGACCTACAGCGGGAGGCAGTGGTGAGGACAGCGACACTGGGGCCGGCACAGCGAGCCGAGTCACTGGCAGCCATGGCCGAGCGAGAACTGGACGTGCTGGTGGTGGGCGCCGGCGTGGTCGGCGCGGGCACCGCCCTGGACGCCGTGACGCGCGGCCTGTCCACGGGGCTGGTCGAGGCGCGCGACTGGGCGTCGGGCACGTCGAGCCGGTCGAGCAAGCTGATCCACGGTGGCCTGCGCTATCTGGAGATGCTCGACTTCGCGCTCGTACGGGAGGCGCTGAAGGAGCGCGGGCTGCTGCTGGAGCGGCTCGCCCCGCACCTCGTGAAGCCCGTGCCCTTCCTGTACCCGCTCCAGCACAAGGGCTGGGAACGGCTGTACGCCGGTTCGGGCGTCGCGCTCTACGACGCGATGTCCATGGCCCGCGGGCACGGCCGGGGCCTGCCGACGCACCGCCACCTGACCCGCGGTCATGCCCTGCGGGTCGCCCCCGCCTTGAAGAAGGACGCGCTGGTCGGTGCGTTGCAGTACTACGACGCCCAGATGGACGACGCCCGCTTCGTCGCCACCCTCGTGCGCACGGCCGTGGCCTACGGGGCCAAGGCGGCCAACCGCGCGCGCGTGACGGGATTCCTCCGCGAGGGCGAACGGGTCGTCGGCGCGAGGGTGCAGGACGTCGAGGGCGGCGGGGAGTACGAGATCCGTGCCCGGCAGATCGTCAACGCCACGGGTGTGTGGACCGACGACACCCAGGCGATGGTGGGGGAGCGCGGGCAGTTCCACGTCCGCGCGTCCAAGGGCATCCATCTCGTCGTGCCGAGGGACCGGATCAGCTCGTCCACCGGTCTGATCCTGCGCACCGAGAAGTCCGTGCTGTTCGTCATCCCGTGGGGCCGGCACTGGATCATCGGCACCACCGACACCGACTGGGACCTCGACAAGGCCCACCCGGCCGCCTCCAGCGCGGACATCGACTATCTGCTGGAGCATGTGAACTCGGTCCTGCGGGTGCCGCTGAGCCGCGACGACGTCGAGGGCGTGTACGCCGGGCTGCGGCCGCTGCTGGCCGGCGAGTCCGACGCCACCAGCAAGCTGTCGCGGGAGCACACCGTCGCGCATCCGGTGCCGGGACTCGTGGTCGTGGCGGGCGGCAAGTACACGACGTACCGGGTGATGGCGAAGGACGCCGTCGACGAGGCGGTGCGCGGGCTCGACCAACGGGTCGCCGACTGCGTCACGGAGGACGTGCCGCTGATAGGCGCGGAGGGCTACCGGGCGCTGTGGAACGCGCGGGCGCGGATCGCCGCGCGGACCGGGCTGCACGTGGTGCGGGTGGAGCATCTGCTGAACCGCTTCGGGGCGATGGCGGAGGAGGTGCTGGACCTCATCGCCGCCGACCCGACGCTGGGCGAGCCGCTCCAGGCCGCCGACGACTACCTGCGCGCCGAGATCGTCTACGCCGCCTCGCACGAGGGAGCACGGCACCTGGACGACGTCCTGACGCGCCGCACCCGCATCTCCATCGAGACCTTCGACCGCGGCACGCGCAGCGCCCGCGAGGCCGCCGAGCTGATGGCGCCGGTCCTCGGCTGGGACAAGGACCACATCGAACGCGAGGTCCAGCACTACGAGAAGCGGGTGGAGGCCGAGCGCGAGTCCCAGCGCCAGCCCGACGACCTGACGGCGGACGCGGCACGCCTGGGAGCGCCGGACATCGTGCAGCTCTGACGTTCCGTTCGCCTCCCTGCTCGGGTCCAGGTCGGTCCCCGGCCGGGCACAGGTCGGGGGCCGGCCGGGCACAGGTCGGGGGCCGGCCGGGCCCTGCCCGATTCCTGCCCGGTCGGGTCCGTCCGGGGAATCGGCTTTCGCGTGGTCGTTTCACTCGAACGGGTGTAGCGATCCGGGATCTCCGTTCGGGACCGGCTCGTTCTACGTAGTGCGAGGGCAGAACTCGGCGGCGAGCAGGGCCGGTTCGAGGACGGGGTCTGCGATCGCCGTCGTGTTCACCCGGAAAGTGAGGATACGCCGACCGTCGACGGTGGCCGCGGTGCGCACGTAGCTGCCGGAGATCCGGCCGTTGTGCCCCCACACCGTGACGCCGCACGGGAGCTTCGTGGGGAACAGGCCCATGCCGTACGAGCCGTGTGCGGTACGGGTGTCGAGCATCTCGCGCAGCCGGCGCGGGGGCAGCAGTTCGCCGCCGAGCAGCGCCGCGTAGAAGCGGTCCAGGTCGGTGAGTGTGGTCACCAGTTCTCCCGCGGCCCCGGCCACCCGCGGGTCGAGTTCGGTGACATCGGTCCCGTCCGGGGTGTAGGCGCGGCCGTGCGGGGAGGGCAGAGAGGTGCGGGAGCCGGGGAAGGAGGTGCCCGTCAGACGCAGGGGAGCGATGATCCGTTGCTCCGCCTCCGTGGCGTACGAGCGGCCGGTGACCTGCTCGACCACCAGGCCGAGCAGGACGTAGTTGGTGTTGGAGTAGGCGAAGCGGCCGCGGTCGACCGGAGGGTGGGTGACAGCGATACGGACGGCTTGCAGCGGGAGCAGGGGGACGGTGCCCTCGGTGTCCCGGGTGAAGTCGTACAGGCCACTGGTGTGGGTGAGCAGGGAACGCAGGGTCAGCGCGCGCCCGTCGTTTCCCGCCCCGCGCACCAGACCCGGCAGGTGCGACTCCACGGTGTCGGACAGCGACAGCCGCTGCTCGGCGGCCAGTTGGAGCACGACGGTCGCGAGGAACGTCTTCGTGACACTGCCGGCCCGGAAGTGGTCGGACCGGGAGACGCCCGGACCCGCCTCCGCGTAGCGGGTACCGCTCTCCTCCAGGGCCAGCAGGGCGGCGGCGGGCGCCTTGCCCCGGGTGAGGAGCAGCGGGAGAAGGGAGTCCGTGGGAGGTTCGGGGGTCGCCTGTGAGCCGGTCGTGAACAGGCCGAGGATCGCGAGGGCCACGGGTACGGTCACCAAGCTCCGAAGCGGTCGCATCACGGCTCCTCCCTTCTTCTCTTCACTCCCGGAAGGCTCATCATCCAGGGCCGGTCGCGCCTCACTTCATCCGGTCCCCGGCCGACGAAAGGGGCTCGTGGGGGCTCCGTGGCCGGAGTGCGCTGCACCTTCTGGCCGGAATGCACCGCTCCTGAGTGCGGTCGGGAGGGGACGAGGGGCACCCTGGGCGTCGGGCACTTGTCGGGTGAGGGACAATGGAGGCTCTGTCAGGGCGGGTTGCATGAGGGGACGCATGTCGGAGGCGGAGCGGGCGGGAGCATCCCGTCAGGACAAGAGCGCACGTCTCCTCGCCGGGCGGTACCGGCTGGGAGATGTACTCGGCCGCGGCGGCATGGGGACGGTGTGGCGCGCCGAGGACGAAACCCTCGGACGCACGGTCGCCGTCAAGGAGCTGCGGTTCCCGGGGAACATCGACGAGGACGAGAAGCGCCGGCTGATCACGCGGACGCTGCGCGAGGCCAAGGCCATCGCGCGGATCCGCAACAACAGCGCGGTGACCGTCTTCGACGTGGTCGAGGAGGACGACCGGCCGTGGATCGTGATGGAACTCGTCGAGGGCAAGTCGCTCGCCGAGGTCATCCGTGAGGACGGCGTGCTGGAGCCGAAGCGTGCGGCGGAGGTCGGGCTGGCCATCCTCGACGTGCTGCGTTCGGCGCACCGCGAGGGCATCCTGCACCGTGACGTGAAGCCGTCGAACGTGCTGATCGCCGAGGACGGCCGGGTCGTGCTCACCGACTTCGGTATCGCGCAGGTCGAGGGCGACCCGTCGATCACCTCCACCGGCATGCTCGTGGGCGCGCCCTCGTACATCTCCCCGGAGCGGGCCCGCGGCCACAAGCCGGGCCCGGCGGCCGACCTGTGGTCGCTCGGCGGTCTGCTGTACGCGGCGGTCGAGGGCTCGCCCCCGTACGACAAGGGTTCGGCGATCGCCACGCTCACCGCGGTGATGACCGAGCAGTTGGAGGAGCCGAAGAACGCGGGTCCGCTGAGGGACGTCATCTACGGCCTGCTCACCAAGGATCCCGCGCGGCGGCTCGACGACGCCGGAGCGCGGGCGATGTTCAACGCGGTGCTGCACGCGCCCGAGCCGCGGCACGCAGAGCCGGCGGACGCGACGAAGGTCGTGCCGTTGCCGGTGCTGCCGGACGCCGCCGGAGGCAGGGGCAGTTCGGCGGGCGCCGAGGCGGGCGAGAAGCTGCGCGGCGCGTTCCGTTCCGTGCGCAAGGCCGCCGTCGCGGCGGGCGCCGCGACCTCGGCGGCCGCGGCCCGCGCCAAGCCGGCGAACAGTACGAGTGCTTCCGGTTCCGTGGGCGCGCCCGAGACGCGGAAGAGCGAGACGCGGAAGAGCGAGGCGCAGAAGGGCGGTGCGGCCCGGGGAAGCGGGGCCACCGCTTCCGCCGCCGCGCCCGCGGCCCCGGCCTCCCGGGCCACGACGGGGTCGGCGCCGACCTCGGCGTCCAGGCCGTCGTCCGGGCCGGTGTCCGGTGCGGCGCAGGCGTCGCCGTCCGTACCGGCGGCGCGTTCCGGTTCCGGTTCGGGCACAGGTGCAGGCAGCGGCACGGGTGCTGGCTCCGGGGGTAATGGCGGGGGTGTCGGGCGGAGTTCCGGGTGGCCCGTGATGACGCCGCCGGATCTGCCGCCGCGGTCCGTGCCCAGGGCACCGCTGACCGATGTGGTGCCCAAGCGGACGCTGGTGATCATCGCCGTCGTGGTGACGCTCGCGGTGCTCGGTACCGTGCTGGCCCTCACCCTCGGTGGTGGCGACGACACCGCCGGCGGCCCGAAGGGCGGCGGCGGTTCCCGGACGGTGGCCGGCGGGAGCGCGAGTGCGAGCGCCGACACCAAGGAGGACGAGGACAGCGGGACCCGTACGGACGGATCGTCCTCGGAGTCCGCCACCGCGTCCTCCGGTTCCGTGTCGGGCGACACCTCCGCGGCCGGGGGCGCCGGATCCGGCGTCTCCGCGTCCGGGGACAGCAGGACGACGACGCACAAGGGCGGTCAGGGGTACTCGATCGGGCTGCCCACGGGGTGGAAGTACCAGTCCTCGGACTCCGCGGGCGACCGTTTCACCGGGCCCGACGGACAGAAGCTGCTCGTCGCCTGGACGACCACGCCCAAGGGTGATCCCGTCGCCGACTGGAAGAACCAGGAGCGCTACATGACGCGCTCTCAGTACAAGAAGATCCGAATACAGGCGGTGGACTACCGCGGCTGGAACACGGCCGACTGGGAGTTCACCTACACGGACGGCGGGACGGCGTACCGCACCATCGACCGCGGCTTCGTCGTGAACGACAGCCTCGGGTACGCGCTGATGTACACGGCCAAGTCCGCTGCCTGGGGTACCGACCTGCGGCAGACCACCTGGACGACGTTGACGGAGACGTTCACGCCCAAGAAGTAGCGGCCGCCGAGCAGCCGTGTTCGGGCGTGAGATCTGGCATCCCCTCTTTGCGAGTTGCCTCCGGCACGTATCGTGAGTGCTTGCGGACCGTACGCATCCAGCTATACGGCCGGATACGGCTGTAACGGCACGCAACGCGAACGGAATTGACCGACCGGGCGGCCGGGGGAGGCAACGTGGACGACTACGCGGGTCGAGTACTCGTCGACCGCTACCGCCTGCCGTTGCCGCCCTCCGACGAGTACGAACTCACCGAGACGCGCGCCTTCGACACCTACAGCGGGCAGGAAGTCCTGGTCCGCCAGGTGCCGTTGCCGGAGGTCGTCGAGGCCGAGGTGCTCGACGCGGAGGGGTTGCCCGAGGGCTTCACGGCGCGCGAACGCGGGGCACGGGGACCGAGGTCCCGGGGCGTGGGTGGGGATGAGGGAACGCGACGGCCCGCCGACCCCGTCGTCCGGCGTGCCATGGAGGCGGCGCAGGCCACGGCGAGCATTCCCGACCATCCGCGGCTCGACCAGGTCTTCGACGTGTTCGCCGAGGGCGGCTCGCTGTGGATAGTGAGTGAACTGGTGGCCGCACGGCCGCTGTCGGCGCTGCTCGCCGAGAAGCCGCTGACGCCGTACCGGGCGGCCGAGGTCGCCTCCGACGTGCTCATGGCGCTGCGGGTGCTGCACGCTCACGGCTGGGTGCACCGGAACATCACCGCGCGCACGGTCCTCGTCTGTGACGACGGGCGGGTCATGCTGACCGGGCTGGCGGTCGGCGCGGCGGAAGAGGCGCTGTGCGGCTACGACCCGGTGCCGGCACCGGACGCGGCGGAGCGTGAGCGGGGCGCGGCGGGCCGCGGGAACGCGGGCGCGGGCCCCGGCGGGAGCGTCGTCGGGCCCCGGGCTTCCGCGACTCCGACCCGACAGGGACAGGACGGACCGGGCGTTCTCGGCGGCCCCGGTGGCTCGGGCGGCTTCGGTGGTTCCGTCGGTGCCGTCGGGGTCGGCCCCGGTGGGGGTGGGCTCGGTACCGGTGCGGTCGATCCCGAGGCCGCTCGGCGGGCCGCCATAGAGGCGCGGGCGTCCGGCGCCTTGCCGGTGCCGGCGAGCGAGCCGTCCGGTGGCGGCGGGGCGTCCGGGGCGGTGGCCCGCAGGGCGCCCGTGGAGACCGGCGGAGACATCCGGGCCGCGCGTGCCGGGGCGATCGCCGCGTACCGCGCGGGAGCGCGGGCGGCGGCCCGGGTGCAGGAGGCCCAGGAGGCGCAGCAGAACGGACGTGCGGCCCTGCCCGGCGCCCGTACCCCGGCCGACGACGGCCACGGGAGCCCGGGAGGCAATCCCCCCGGGCAGATCGCCGACCCCTACGGCGTCACGGGCGCGCCCGTGCCCGGCCCCGCCGGGTACGGTCAGGGACAGCCCGCTCACCGCCACACCGCCGGCCCGGGCCCCGGTCCTGGCGGCGCACCGTATGCCACCCCTCCGGCGTCGCACCCTTCGCTCCCGCCCGTCCCCGGTGCTCAGGTGCCCGCACAGGGCCAGGGCCAGGTGCCGTCGGGTGAGGTGCGGGGCGGGACCCGGTGGGACGAGCCGGTGGCCGGGACGCCCGGGAGCGTGCCCCGGCGCGGGCCCGCCACCGCGTTGGCCGCCGAGCGGGCGCGTCAGGCGCGGATGGCCGTGGTCGGGCCGGTCACCGAGCGGTGGGCGCCCGAGCAGGCCGGACCGGTGCACGAGAACTGGCAGCTGGCCGCGCCGATCGGTCCCGCGACCGACCTGTGGGCCCTGGGCGCGCTGCTCTTCCGGGCCGTACAGGGGCATGCGCCCTACCCGGAGGAGTCGACGGCCGAACTGGTGCAGATGGTGTGCGCCGAGCCGCCGGCCTTCGCCGAGGAGTGCGGACCGCTCAGGCCGGTCGTGGAGTCGCTGCTGCGCCAGGACCCGACCGAACGCCTCGGCTTCGAGGAACTGCGGGGCTGGCTGCGTTCGCTGGTGCGGTCCGCGCCGGAGCCGGAGGCGGGCACGTACGTCGTCGCCGCGCCGCCGACCGATCCGCGTCGGCTGCCGATCGTCCGCCGCCGGGGCGAACTGGTGCGCAGACGCCGTGCCCGGCTGCCCGCCACCCACGCGCGGCACAAACGCGGCCGGCCGGAGACGAGCGGTTCGCCCCGCAGCCTGGGCCGAACCCTGCTGGTGCTGATCCTGCTCCTGCTGGCCGGGGCGATCGCGTACGCCCTGATGTTCATGCCCAAGGCGGACGAGGAGGGCGCGGCCGGTACGGACGGCTCCCAGCGGACCGGGGCCACCGGAGCACCGGGCGGCCAGGCTCCCGAGGCGAGCAGCGAGCCCCGGCCCGACCAGACCTCGCCGGGCACCGGCGCCTCCCCGTCCTCCGCGTCCTCGGGCGCGGAGGCCACCCAGACGCAGACCGGCGGGTCCGGGGCGGAGGCCGCCGACGGGTTCACCGTCCGCGCGGACGACGCCGGCTTCCGGGTCGCCGTGGCCAACGGCTGGGACCGCACCCCGAAGAACGGGCGCGGCCAGGTCGTGTACACGCACGGCGACTTCGAGCTGATCGTCGTACCCGGCCGCGACAGCGCGGCGTCGAACGGCAGCGACCCGATGGTCTACCAGCGGGAGAAGGAGAGCGAACTCCAGCCGTACCGTGACTCCAGCTGGGCGACGGCCTCCGGGCTGCGCACGACGACGGTGGGCGCTCGGACCATGGCCGAGGGGCAGTTCACCTGGACCGGCGGCGACGGGCGGGCGCTGTACGTGCGCAATGTCGCGATCCTCATCTCGGGGCGGTACCACATCGTGCAGGTCAGGGGTCCGGAGGCCGAGCGGGACGAGGTCACCCGGCTGTTCGAGCAGGCGTCGGCCACCTACCAGTACACCGGCTGAGCGCCCTACCGGGTCCACCCGGTCCCACCCGGTGCCGTTCGGCTCCCCGCCGGCCGGGGACGCGACAACCGTCACAGTGCTGTCACCTTGGCACCCTGCTGGTTCCCCGGAAGCTGCCCGGTCCTTAGGCTTGCGCTGTCAAGAGCATTGCGGGGCAACGTGAATCAGATGCAGGGCCTGCTCCTGGCGGGTCGCTACCGGCTCGCCGACGCCATCGGGAGCGGCGGTATGGGCCGGGTGTGGCGTGCGCACGACGAGCTGCTCCACCGGGCGGTGGCCATCAAGGAGTTGACGGCGGCGCTCTATGTCGCGGAGGGCGACCAGGCCGTCCTGCTGGCGCGGACCAGGGCGGAGGCCCGCGCGGCCGCGCGGATCAACCACTCCGCCGTGGTCACCGTGCACGACGTGCTCGAGCACGACGGCCGGCCCTGGATCGTGATGGAACTGGTCGAGGGCCGTTCGCTGGCCGACGCCGTCAAGGAGGACGGGCGGGTCGAGCCCACCGAGGCGGCCCGGATCGGTCTGTGGGTGCTGCGCGCCCTGCGCGCCGCGCACTCCGCCGGCGTCCTGCACCGTGACGTCAAGCCCGGCAACGTGCTGCTCTCGCACGACGGCCGTGTCCTCCTCACCGACTTCGGCATCGCCCAGATCGAGGGCGACAGCACCATCACCCGGACCGGGGAGGTGGTCGGCTCGGTCGACTACCTGGCCCCCGAGCGGGTGCGCGGTCAGGACCCCGGCCCGTCCTCCGACCTGTGGGCGCTGGGCGCGACGCTGTACACGGCGGTCGAGGGGCGGTCGCCGTTCCGGCGCACCTCGCCGCTGACCACTCTTCAGGCCGTCGTCGAGGAGGAGGCCGCCGACCCCCGGTACGCCGGCCCGCTCGGCCCCGTCATCACCGCCCTGCTGCGCAAGGACCCGGCCACCCGTCCCGACACCGCCGAGACCGAGCAACTCCTCGCGGAGGCGGCCGAGGGCCGGCGCCCCAGCGGGGCACAGGCCTACGTGCCGACGCAGTACGGGGGGCCCGACCGCGCTGCCGGGGGTCATCACTCCGGGGCGCACCAGTCCCACCCGACGGCCGGCACCGCGTACGTTCCGGTGGCGCCGGAGGCGGCGACGCCCGTTCCCGGTCACCCCGTGACCGCCGCGACCGCCGTGGGGCCGACCGACATCGGCCCGGGCCCGGACACCCGGCCGTCCCAGCCGCCTCGTCGCCGTCGTCGGGTGCTGGCGCTCGTGGTCGTCCTCGCCGCGCTGGTCGGCGGGGGTACGGCCGTGGCGTGGCAGAAGTGGGACGAGGGGCGGCAGGACACCGACGGGTCCGCGACGGCGTCCACCTCGCCGAGACCGAGCAACCCCACCGGGACGAGCACCCCCGGCGAACAGGGAGCCGACTCCTGGCAGGAGATCAACGACCCGCTGGGCTTCGGGCTCTCGCTCCCCAAGGGCTGGGAGCGGGAGGTGTACCAGGACGACGGCGACCTCAAGCAGATCGACTACACGCCCGACGGCGGCGAGCACTTCATCCGTATCGCCCTCGACAAGTCCCCCGACTTCAGCGACCCGTACGCGCATCAGGTCGACCTCGAACAGCAGCTCGAGCGGCTGGTCGCCTACAACCGGGTCACCCTGGAGAGGAACATCTACCGGGACCGGGACGGCGCCGAGTGGGAGTACACCTGGACCGCGCAGGCGAAGGACACGAAGTTCCCGGGGCCGCGCCGCGCGATCGAGGAGACGTACGTGTCCCGCGACGGCACCGAGTACGTGATCTACATGTCCTCGCCCGCCGAGGACTGGACCGAGGCGGCCAAGCAGTTCAAGTCCGTCCTGCAGAGCTGGCGGGAGCCGACTTCGTAGAGTTCCGTCCGTCCCGGTAGTTGGCCGGACGGCGCCCCGGAGGCGTGACGTCCGGTGGGGCATGATGAGCCCATGGGGACAGAGGGGGGCGGGGACACCGTACGGGTCATCGCGGGCCGTTACCGGCTGGACGCGAGACTCGGGCGCGGAGGCATGGGGGTCGTGTGGCGCGCCACCGACCAGCTGCTCGGACGGCGTGTCGCCGTCAAGGAGCTGACCCGGGACGACACGCTCTCCGACGAGGAGGCGCGTGGCCGCCGCGACCGGACCCTGCGCGAGGCCCGCGCGGTGGCCCAGCTGAGCCACCCGCACATCATCGTCGTGCACGACGTCGTCGAGGACGGCGAACGCCCGTACATCGTGATGGAGTTGATCGACGGCGGCTCGCTCGCCGACCGGATCGCCGCGCGGGGACCGATCGAGCCGGCCGAGGCGGCCCGGATCGGCATCGCCCTGCTCGGGGCCCTGCGCGCCGCGCACGCGGCCGGGGTCCTGCACCGGGACATCAAGCCCGCCAACGTCCTGCTCGAACGCGACAGCGACCGCGTCGTCCTCACCGACTTCGGCATCGCGCAGGTCGCGGGCGCCACCACGCTCACCGAGACCGGGTCGTTCGTCGGCTCGCCCGAGTACACCGCGCCGGAACGGATGTCCGGGGCGCGGACCGGCGCGGAAGCCGACCTGTGGTCGCTGGGCGCGCTGCTGTGCACGGCGCTGAGCGGCGAATCCCCTTTCCGCCGCGACTCGTTGGGCGGCATCCTGCACGCCGTCGTCTTCGCCGAGATCCGGACACCCGCGCAGGCCGAGCCGCTGCTGCCCGTCGTCCGGGGGCTGCTGGAACGCGATCCGGACCGCCGACTGGGCGCCGAGGAGGCGGAGCGGCTGCTGCGCGCCTATCTGGACACCGGGCGTACGCCGACGCCGGTGTCGTCGAGGTACACGCCGACCCAGGCGGACCTGCCCCGGCCGCGCTGGGAGGCACCGGCCAGGGAGCGCTCCACGCGGGGTGTGCTCGTGGCCGCGCTGCTGGTCGCCGCGATGGCGGGGGCGGGGGTGTCGGCGGCGGCGCTGCTGCTGAACGGCGACGGCGACGGCGGGCGCACACCCACGAGTTCGGCGCCGGGGTCCTCGGCGAGCGGCTCGACGAGCCCCACGCCCACCGGGGCCTCCTCGGCCACCCGTTCCCCGTCCGGTGCCACCCCGTCCTCCCGGCCCTCCCGGCCGGGCGCGTCCTCCACGGCCGGCTCCGCCTCCCCCGCCTCGGACGACCGTCCCGGTACGCCCACCGCACCCTCCGGCTACCGCGTGGCGGTGGACCCCGCCGGGTTCTCGCTCGCCGTGCCGGAGGACTTCACCCGCGTACCGCAGGGCGAGCGGGTCTTCTACATGTCCCCCGGGCAGGTCTTCCGGCTCGGCATCAAGGTCGCCGCCGCACCACCCGGCGGCCCGCTCGCCGTGATGGAGTCGGCCGCCGCCAAGGGCCCGGACACCAACCCGGGCTACCACGACGGCCGGGTCATCGAGACCAGCCACGGCGGGGGCCCCGCCGCCCTCTGGGAGTTCACCTGGAACGGCTTCAGCGCGGCGGAGGGTCCCCGGCACACGTACGACCTGTGCTGGGAGGAGGGCGGGCTGCTGTACGACGTGTGGGTGTCGGCACCGGTCGGGAAGGTGCGGGAGGCGCGGGAGTACTTCGACGTCGCGGTCGACACGTTCGCCGTATCGACCTAAACGGGAGATAAGGAACGTTGCGCGTCACGGGTCTGTGACCGGTGGACGCCGCCGGTGGATACCGGCCTGCCTGGCGCGATATGGATGGACCCATGAGTTTCGACGGGGGCGCCGGCCACGAGGCCGACGAGACGACGAGTTTTGTTCTGCAACCGCCCAGGCCGGCACCGCAGCAGCAGGCCGCGGTGCCCGTCCAGGTCGCCCCGCCGCAGGAGCCGGGCGTCGGGCGGCTCATCGCGGGACGCTACCGGCTGCTCGCCAAGCTCGGGCACGGCGGCATGGGCACGGTGTGGCGTGCCAAGGACGAGACGGTGGACCGCGAGGTCGCCGTCAAGGAACCCCGCGTACCGGACCACCTTCCCGAACGTGAACAGGCCAACGTGTTCGAGCGGATGCGCCGCGAGGCGCGGGCCGCGGCCCGGCTGGACCATCCGGCCGTGGTGAACGTGCACGACGTGGCGGTCGTCGACGGCCGGCCGTGGATCGTGATGGAGCTGGTCCACGGACGCTCGCTCGGCGACGCCCTCCAGGAGGGCACGCTCGGCGCGCGGGAGGCGGCCAGGGTCGGCTTGGAGGTGCTCGGCGCGCTGGAGGCCGCGCACGCGGCGGGCATCCTGCACCGGGACGTGAAGCCGGACAACATCCTCCTCGGCCGCCACGACCGGATCGTCCTCACGGACTTCGGCATCGCCCAGATCGAGGGCGAGACCAATCTGACCGACACCGGCGGCTTCGTCGGCTCGCCCGAGTACATCGCCCCCGAGCGGGTGCTGGGCCAGCGCCCCGGCCCGGCCTGCGACCTGTGGTCCCTGGGCGTGGTGCTGTACGCGGCGACGGAGGGCGTCTCGCCGTTCCGCCGCAGCAACACCCCGGCGACACTCCAGTCCGTCCTCAACGCGGTGCCCGCGCCGCCCGCCGCCGCCCAGGGCCCGCTCGCCGAGGCCGTCAACGGTCTGCTGGAGAAGGACCCGGCGCGCCGTCCGGCCGCCGCACGGGTGCGGGCCCTGCTGGAGGCCGCCGCGAACCCGCCGGCGCCCCAGCCCACCCAGGTCGTACGGCAGGTGGAAGTCCCACGCGCCCGGCGCCGGTTCGGCCGCGCGGTGTGGACCGGGCTCGGCGCGGCGCTCGTCGCGGCGGCGGTGGCGGCGTACCTGGTGCTCGCCGACCCGTTCGCGGGGCCGCTGCCGGACGGCTGGGAGAAGCACCAGGTGAAGGACGTCACCGCGAAGGTGGCGGTCCCCGACACCTACAAGGTGGGCGTCCCCGACCGGGAGTCGGACGACAGCCACTGGGTCAGCTACACCGACCCGAGCGGCGCCATCTCGGTGGTGCTGTCGGTGGACCGCAAGGCGGAGGACACCGGCAAGGAGATCAAGGCGTCCGCCGCCGCCGAGATGTACGCCGACGACGGCGTGTTCAAGGAGAACGGCAGCTACAGCCTCGACATGCCGAAGGCGCCGAAGACCCGGCCCGACGACAATGCCACGTTCCACGGCCGGAAGGCCGCCGGGAACACCGTCACCTACACCACCGACGACACCCAGGACCCCCGCCCGCGCGAGCTGCGGATCCTCTACTACAAGTCCGCCGCCGGCGACATGTACCGGCTCACCATCGGCTACCCGGGCGCGGGCGACTTCACGGCGCGGGGCCGCGAGGTGGCCCGCACGGCGATCGCCAACCTGGACCTCGACAAGCTCTAGGTCAGGTCAGGTCGGGTCAGGTCCTGGCCGGTGGCGGCCCGGTACCTCCCCGGGGTCGTCCCGAACTCCCGGCTGAAGGCGTGGGAGAGGGCGTACGGGCTGCCGTACCCCGTCTCCCGGGCCACCGCCGCCAGCGGCGCGTCCGTGTCGCGCAGCCGGGCCGCGGCCAGCGTCAGCCGCCACCACGTGAGGTACGCCATCGGCGGGCGGCCGACCAGCGCGGTGAAGCGGCGCGCCAGGGTCGCCCGGGAGACCCCTGCCCGGGCCGCGAGACTGTCGTTGCTCCAGGGCGCGGCCGGGTCCGCGTGCAGCGCGCGCAGCGCGGCCGTGGCCACCGGGTCGCCGAGGACGGCCGGCCAGGTGCCCGTCGCGGCCCGTGCCAGCCACGCCCGGACCATGTAGACGAGCAGCAGGTCGAGCAGGCTGGGCAGGGCCAGGGAGGAACCCGGCCCGCGGCCGTCGAGCTCATGGGCCAGCAGGTCGACCGCGCCACGGAGTTCGGACGGCCGGTCGGCCCGGTTCGCCAGGTGCACCACCTGGGGCAGCTCCGCAAGGAGCGGGTGCGTACGGCTGCGGTCCAGCCGGTACTTGCCGCACAGCAGCTCCACGTCACCCGCCGTGTGACGCGGTCGGACCTCTTCGAACGGCACCGCACGGGCCGCCGTCGCCGCGTCCACCGGCCCGTCGGCCAGCACATGCCCCGCACCGTGCGGCAGCAGCACGACGTCTCCCGGGCCGAGAGGGATCCCCGTACCGCCCTCCGGCAGCAGCCAGCAGCTCCCCGCCAGGACGACATGGAAACCGGCCCCGTCGTAGGCGGCGATCCGGGTGCACCAACTCCCGCTCACCCCCAACCGGTCGGAGTGGGGCCGTCCGGTGCGCACCGAGGCGATCGCGTCGCTCACCACGTCCATGGGGGAAGCGTAGGTGAGGCGGACGCGTATCCGGTTGAGCGGTTCGGGCATCGAAACGCTCACGGGTGCCTCCCTAGGCTCGCCGACATGACTGACGAACACGTGCAGAGCTTCACGGTCGGGGACGTCGAGATCCTCCGGGTGGTCGAGTGGCAGTCCCTCTTCGTGCCCGCTCCCGACCTCGTCCCCGGTTGCGGTCCCGAGGTGTGGAAGGAGCACCGGGAGCTGCTCGCCCCGGACCACTGGGACCCCGACAGCGACCGGGTGATGTCGGCGCTGCAGACCTGGGTCGTGCGCAGTGCCGGCCGGACGGTCCTCGTCGACACCGGTGTCGGCAACGGGCGGGAGCGGCCCGGCTTCCCGCACTTCCACCGGCGGCAGGGAGACCTGCCGGGGCGGCTGGAGCGGGCCGGGGTGCGCCCCCAGGACGTCGACCTCGTGGTCAACACGCATATCCACGCGGACCACGTCGGCTGGAACACCCTGGACGTCGAGGGGGAGTGGGTGCCGACCTTCCCTCGCGCCTCGTACCTCCTCCCGGCCGCCGACGACGCCCACTTCGGTCCTGCGGGCGGTTACGGCGGCGGCGTACGGGAGGACGACCGCCTGGTCTACGAGGACAGCGTCGCTCCCGTGCACCGGGCCGGGCAGGCGGTGCTCTGGGAAGGGGAGCACCGCATCGACGAGCACCTCACCCTGGAGTCGGCCCCCGGCCACACCCCGGGCTCGGCCGTCCTGCGGGTCGCCTCGCGCGGCGAACGGGCCGTGTTCGTCGGGGACCTGCTGCACAACCCGGTGCAGGTGCTGCGGCCCGAGTGCAGCAGCTGCTTCTGCCTCGACCCCGCGCTCGCGGCGGCTCAGCGGACCCGGATCCTCGAACGTGCTGCAGAGAAAAGGGAGTTGGTGATTCCCGCACACTTCGCGGGGCAGGGTGCGGTGGAGGTGCGACGGCTGGGAACGGGACGGTTCGCCGTGGGCAGGTGAGGGCGCCGGAGATCGTGGTAGTCATGGAGGCATGAGCAACGACGGGGATCCCGGCGGCGCCGAAAGCCGGACGGTGGGCGGGCGCTACCGGCTGCTGGAACGTATCGGCTCCGGCGGTATGGGCACCGTCTGGCGGGCCCGCGACGAACTCATGGAACGCGAGGTCGCCGTCAAGCAGCCCCGGCTGCCCGGTGATCCCGAGGACGACTTCCACCGCCGGGCCGCCCACCGCCTCCACCGCGAGGCCAGGGCCGCCGCCCGGGTCGACCACCCCTCCGCCGTCGCCATCCACGACGTCGTGGTCGAGGAGGGTGCGGGTGCCGACCCGGAGGGCGGACTCCCCTGGATCGTCATGGAGTTGGTCCGCGGCGAGTCCCTGCACGAGGTGCTGAAGCGCGGCCCCCTCGACCCGGCCGAGGCCGCCCGGATCGGCCTCGCCGTCCTCGGCGCCCTGCGTGCCGCGCACGCCGTCGGCATCGTCCACCGGGACGTGAAGCCCGCCAACGTCCTGCTCGGCCCTCCCCCACTCTCGAGTTCGCTCGAGCGGGAGCACCCCCATGGCCGGGTCGTTCTCACCGACTTCGGCATCGCCCACATCCAGGGCGAGGAGTCCCTCACCGTCAGCGGCGAGTTCATCGGCTCGCTGGAGTTCGTCGCGCCCGAGCGGATGGCCGGGCGGGGCGGCGGCCCCGCCTCCGACCTCTGGTCCCTGGGCGTCCTGCTGTACGCGGCCGTGGAGGGCTGGTCCCCGTTCCGCCGTACGACCGTGGAGTCCACGCTCGCCGCGGTCATCGCCGCGGACCCACCGGAGCCGAAACAGGCCGGCCCGCTCGGCCCGCTCGTCGTACGGCTCCTGGTACGCGACCCGGTACAGCGACCCGACCCGGCGGAGGTCGCCGAGATCCTCGCGGCGGTCACGGAGGGCCGACCGGTCCCGGCCGGGGAGCGCGGGGAGCGCGGGGAGCGCGGGACAGGGGAGTCGGAGGAGGCGGAGCACGCGCAGGAAGCGGCGGAGGAGAAGGCGGAGGGGGAGAAGGCGGAGGGGGTCGAGCCTCAGGACATGGGGGCCTTGCGGGAGTTCGGTGAGGACGCGGGAACGGTGCGCGTGGGGGCGGCACGGTCCGACCCGGCGCGACCGAGTGCGCGGCCCGAGGCGAACGACCGCCCCGGACCGCAGTCCCACCCCGCCTCGGCCACCGAGCCCGGCCCGGCCAGTGCGGGCCGCTTCCGGTGGCCGCCGGCGCGTCGCTCGCTGACTCTGGCCGTGCTCGTCGGGCTGCTCGCGGGCGGGACCTGGTGGGGGAGCGCCCGGCTCGGCGGAGCCGACAGCGGGGCGGCGGGGCGGCCGGTGACCTACG
The DNA here is from genome assembly GCF_035983595.1 of Streptomyces sp. NBC_01334. Taxonomy (NCBI): domain Bacteria; kingdom Bacillati; phylum Actinomycetota; class Actinomycetes; order Kitasatosporales; family Streptomycetaceae; genus Streptomyces; species Streptomyces sp. NBC_01334. The sequence goes on from NZ_CP130718.1 coordinate 5,931,519, forward strand.
CCGGTTCGGCGCCGACGGAACCGTCCGCCTCCGCCGCTGCCTCCACCTCTCCCTCCGTCTCCGCCTCCGTGCCTGCCTCCGCCGTCGCGGGGGCGCGGTGGGTCGCTCACCGCGAGGCCGGGCTGGCCGCCGTCCTCTCCCTCCCGAGCCGGTACCGGCAGTCCGCCCGGCAGACCGACGCGGATCGGCAGCCGCGCCTGGTGGTCTACTCGGCGGGCGCGGTCGACGTACGCCTCACCCTCTGGGACAAGGCGCCCGCCGCCCCGATGGCCAGGGCCGCCGAGGCGCACGAGACCTGGAGCGGCCACGCCCCGGACGCACGCACCCAGACCACCCGCACCAGCTTCCACGGCGACCGGGCCGCCCTCGCCGACACCACCTACGGCCTGGACGACACCCCCACCCGTGTCATGGAGCTGTTCGTCCTCACCGCCGACGCCCGCATGTACGAGCTGCGCGTGGACATGCCCAAGGGGACGCCGGAGGAGAAGCAGGGCACGGCGGTGTTCAAGGAGGCGCGCGACCGCCTGGAGATCGGCAAATGACCGGGCATGACGTCCTGATCAGCAGGTTTGTTGCCAGTGAACGCTGGCGCCATGTGTGCGGTCGGTGAAACCGTATTACCGGCGGGTACCCAAAGTCTTCCCCACGTCATACTCTGCGCCTCATGACGGACTCGCAGGCCCCGGAAAAGACCGGCACCGAGATCAGTGGGACGACCACGACCGGTACCAACCCCCTCGCCCCCACCCCCACCGGCGTCCGTACCGCCGCGGACGTGGTCACGCCGGAGCTGGTCGCCCAGCTCACCAAGGGGGTGACCGGCTCCGGCCGTACCGCCAACCACACGCCCTTCACCGGCGACAAGCTGGCCGACCTGCCCGAGTCCACGCCCGACGACGTACTGAAGGCCTTCGAGGCGGCCCGCAAGGCACAGGCGGTCTGGGAGCGGACGCCCGTGCGGGAACGCGCCGCCGTCCTGCTCCGCTTCCACGACCTGGTGCTGGAGCGCCAGGCCGAGGTGCTCGACCTCATCCAGCTGGAGACCGGCAAGGCCCGGCTGCACGCCCACGAGGAGGTGCAGGCGGTGGCCGTCGCCGCCCGGCACTACGGCCGCAAGGCCCCCGCCTACCTCCGCCCCAAGCGGCACGCGGGCGCCATGCCGACGCTGACGAAGGTGACCGAACTGCGTCACCCGCGTGGTGTCGTGGGCCAGATCGCCCCCTGGAACTACCCGCTGGAGCTGTCGGTCGGCGACGCTCTGCCGGCGTTCGTCGCGGGCAACGCGGTCGTGATGAAGCCGGACACGGAGACCTGCCTGACCGCTCTCTGGGCCCGTGACCTGCTCGTCGAGGCGGGTCTGCCCGCCGAGGTCTTCCAGGTCGTCCTCGGTGAGGGTCCCGTCGTCGGCCCGGAGGTCGTCCGGCACGCCGACTACGTCTCGTTCACCGGCTCCACCCGTACCGGCCGCGAGGTCGCCCAGGGCGCCGCCGCCCGTCTCGTCGGTGTCTCCCTCGAACTCGGCGGCAAGAACGCCATGCTGGTCCTCGAGGACGCCGACATCGAGAAGGCCGCGGCCGGCGCCGTCCGCGCCTGCTTCTCCTCCGCGGGTCAGCTCTGCATCTCCATCGAGCGGCTGTACGTCCACGAGTCGATCGCGGACGCGTTCGTCGAGCGTTTCGCCGCCCGCACCAAGGCCATGCGCCTGGGCACCTCCCTGGCCTACGGCGCCGACATGGGTTCCCTGGTGGGCGAGCGCCAGCTGGAGACGGTGACCCGGCACGTGGAGGAAGCCGTCGCCAAGGGCGCCAAGGTCGTCGCCGGCGGGGTGGCCCGCCCTGACATCGGCCCGTACTTCTTCGAGCCGACGATCCTCGACGGAGTGACGGAACCCATGTCCGTCTGCACCGAGGAGACCTTCGGCCCGGTCGTCTCGATCTACCGCTTCAAGACCGACGACGAGGCCGTCGAGCAGGCCAACTCCACGCCGTACGGGCTGAACTCGTCGGTCTGGACGAAGGACGGCCGTCGCGGCCGCGACGTCGCCTCCCGCCTGCGCACCGGCACGGTGAACGTCAACGAGGGCTACGCCCCGGCCTACGGCAGCGTCCAGTCCCCGATGGGCGGCATGAAGGACTCCGGCCTCGGCCGCCGCCACGGCTCCGAGGGAATCCTCAAGTACACCGAGGCCCAGACGGTGGCCCAGCAGCGCCTCCTCCCGATGGCCCCGGCACTGGGCATGAACGACGAGAAGTACGCGGAGTTCATGAGCCGGAGTCTGCGGCTGATGAAGGCGTTCCGCTTCCGCTAGGGCGCCCGCGCCGGCGCGCACCCCCTCACACCCGTTCTCAAAGAGGAGAGCACGTGTCCCAGGACACCTACGACTACGACGTCCTCGTCGTCGGATCCGGCTTCGGCGGCTCGGTGACCGCCCTGCGCCTGACGGAGAAGGGCTACCGAGTCGGTGTCCTGGAGGCGGGCCGCCGTTTCACCCGGGAGTCGCTGCCCAAGAACTCCTGGGATCTGAAGAACTACCTCTGGGCCCCCAGGCTCGGCATGTACGGCATCCAGCGCATCCATCTGCTGGGCAACGTCATGGTGCTGGCCGGCGCGGGCGTGGGGGGCGGCTCGCTCAACTACGCCAACACCCTCTACGTACCGCCGAAGCCCTTCTTCGACGACCCCCAGTGGCGTGACATCACCGACTGGCAGGAGGAGCTGAAGCCGTACTACGACCAGGCGCGGCGCATGCTGGGCGTACGGCTCAACCCGACGACGACCCCCTCCGACGTGCATCTGAAGGCGGCCGCGGAGCGGATGGGCGTCGGAGACACCTTCCACATGGCGCCCGTCGGCGTGTTCTTCGGCGACGGCGAGGACGCCGACGGGACGGCGAAGGCCGAGCCGGGGGAGCAGGTCGCCGACCCCTACTTCGGGGGCGTCGGCCCGGCCCGCAAGGCCTGCACCGAGTGCGGCGAGTGCATGACCGGCTGCCGGCACGGCGCGAAGAACACCCTGAACGAGAACTACCTCCACCTCGCCGAGAAGGCGGGCGCGGTCGTGCACCCCCTGACGACGGTCGTCTCGGTCACGGACGACTCGCAGGGCGGCTACGCGGTCGCCACACTCCCCACCGACGACCGCCGCAAGGCGAAGGGCAGGGTCTTCAAGGCCCGCCGCGTGGTGATCGCCGCGGGCACCTACGGCACCCAGACCCTGCTGCACCGCATGAAGACAGGCGGTCAACTCCCCCACCTCTCGGAGCGGTTGGGTGAGCTGACCCGTACCAACTCGGAGGCGCTGGTCGGTGCGCAGACCGACGACCGCCGCTACCGCAAGGCGACGGGCGCGGCGAAGGTGGACTTCACCCGCGGAGTCGCCATCACCTCCTCCGTCCACCCGGACGACAGCACCCACATCGAGCCGGTCCGCTACGGCAAGGGCTCCAACTCGATGGGCGGCCTGTCGATCCTGCAAGTGCCGTACGCGGAGGGTTCGTCGAGGGTGGCCGGCTGGCTCGCCAACGCGGCCCGCCACCCGCTCCTCGTCCTGCGCTCGCTCTCCAACCGCCGCTGGTCGGAGCGGACCATCATCGGCCTGGTGATGCAGTCCCTGGACAACTCGCTGACGACGTATCTGAAGCCGACGGGTGTGGGCCGCGGTCTGCTGACGGCACGCCAGGGACACGGCGCCCCCAACCCCAAGCAGATCAGGGCCGCTTCCGAGGCCGCCTCCGCGATAGCCGCCGACATCAACGGCTTCGCCGGCTCCAACGTGGGCGAGCTGATGGGCACCCCGCTCACCGCGCACTTCCTCGGCGGCTGCCCGATCGGCGACTCGCGCGAGACGGGTGTCATCGACCCGTACCACCGCCTCTACGGCCACCCCGGCATCTCGGTCGTCGACGGCGCCGCGGTCTCGGCGAACCTGGGCGTGAACCCGTCGCTCACCATCACCGCCCAGGCCGAGCGCGCGATGTCGTACTGGCCGAACAAGGGCGAGACGGACCCGCGTCCGACGCAGGGCGCGGCCTACGAGCGGCTGAAGCCGGTGGAGCCGGTCAGTCCGGTGGTCCCGGCGGAGGCGTTCGGCGCGCTGCGCCTGCCGTTCCTGGGCATGCCGGCCGTCCCGCCCAAACAGTAAAGGCGAAGGGACCTGCGCCCCCCTCCGAGCGCAGGTCCCTTCGCTGGTCTGTACGCGCGTTACGCGTGCGTGCCCGCCTTGCGGCGACGGACCGCGAACACCGCACCGGCGCCGGCCACCACGGCGACCCCGCCGACCAGTCCGATCATCGGCAGAGCGGAGTTCGAACCGGTCGAGGCGAGGCTGCCGCTGATCGGCTTGGCGCCGCCCTGGGGCTTGGCGCCGTCGGTGGGCTTGTCACCGTTCGGCTTGGCGTCGTCGACACCGTCCGCGTCGCCGCCGGCGGCGAGGATCTCGACGTCGTAGTAGTCACCGTTGCCGTAGCAGGTGGAGTTCTTGCCCGCGTAGACGGCCTCGCTCAGCGCGAACGAGGAGCCCGCCGGCGCGGACGCCTTGACCTTCACCCGCAGGTCGAGCGTGGCGGTCGAGCCCTGCTCCAGCGAGTCGAGCAGACCCACGAACGACCCGGTGACGTTGACCTTCTTGCCGTCCTCGTCCTCGTAGTAGTCCTGGAAACCGTCGGTCCACTTGCCGTCCTCCTTGACCTGGATGACGGCAAGGCCCTCGGACAGCCATTCGTCCGTGTCGTCGCCGTACTCCATGAAGGAGTCGATGTACACGTTCTTCAGGTCCTGGTCGGAGTCGTTCTCGACGACGAACTCGAAGTCGTGCCAGCCGGAACCGGCGACGATCTTGCTCGGCAGACCCTTGATCTGGGCGGTGAGCTTCTCGTCGAGTTCGAAGGACTTGCAGTCCGTGTACGGGTCGAACCCGTCCTCGCTCTCGCTCGCCGACGGGCTCGCGGAGGCCTTGCCCGAGCCGGACGCGGACGGCGACGAGCTGCCGGACGGGGAGCTGGAGGCGCTCTGCGATCCGGACGCCGACGGGGACGAGGTGTCGGACTCCGAGGCGGAGGCGGACGGGCTCGAGTCGCTCGAACCGGACGGCGACGCGGAGGTGCCGTCGGACGCGCTCGCGGACGGCGAGCCGCTCTCCTCCGCGAAGGCGGCGGGCGCGGACAGCAGGGCGAGCGGCGCGATGACGGCCGTCGCGGCCACGGTGACGAGCGTACGGCGAAGCTTCATGAAGACCTCGGTGGATCCGGTGGGAGGCCTTCCGCATGGGGGTTGGGATGTGGCCTTTGGTTCGGTAGGTGTGACAGGCCACGGCTGTGAACAGTTGTACTGGGCTCACAGAATCTTTATGTGGCACGCGTCACGCCTGTCGGCGGAGGCGGGTTCGTCATGTGGCGCGCGTCACGCCTGTCGGCGGAGGCGGGTTCGTCCGGCGTGTGACGGCCGCCCTCGGACACCGGGGCATGACGAAGGGCCCCGCGGGACGGATCCGCGAGGCCCTTCTTTATCGTCAGCACCGGCGTCAGGGCAGCGCCGGTGCCTGGGAGCGGCGCCGGGGGGTCGCGCCGCTGGCCTGGACCTGTGGCAGTGCGGGCAACGCACGGAAGATGGTTGCCCGGAGGGGGATTTGGGGCTGGTCGGGGCTTTCTACGCATCGTGCTGGATGAGCGCGGCGCCCGCAACCGTTTGACCCAGCCCTTGTGCATTTTTGCATTTTTCGCCGGTCGGCTCGGCCCCGGGCGTCCCCGAGGCCGGCCGTTCTCTTGGGTGACCGGGCTGCTGTCCCCTGCCGTCCGGTCACCTTGCCCGGAGCGAGGTCCCACGGCGCACGGCACGATCCGTACGCCTCATCGCTCCGGCGAGCCACGCGTGGTTATTCCGGGCCCGCCCCTGGCTGGAACGGACACCGGTACCAACGAAGCCGTCCGGGATGCGGTCACGCGCCCGTACGGGTGAGAAGGGGTCTGACGGGGGCCGAGCTGACGCCCGACCTCAGACGCGTCCCCGGGACAGTTCGAGCAGCGTCATCGCCAGGGACGTGCCGGGCTTGCCGAGGGCGTCCCTGTAGTGGCCGAGGATCTCCATCTCGCGGGAGAGGTTCACGCGCCGGCCGCCGGAGGTGATCCGCGCTTCCTGGATGACGGCGGAGACGGCCATCCGTTCCTGGATCAGACCGATGATCCGGTCGTCGAGCGAGTCGATGCGCTCACGGGCGCCGGTGATCACGTCTGCCGCCTCGGGGGTGCGGGCGCCGGTCAGGTCGATGGTGGTCATGGGGGCTCCTGTGGTGGATACGGGTGCCCCGGAGCGGCAGGACCCGGGAGAAACGACAGGCGCCCCGGGCCTTGTCGGCCCGGGGCGCCTGGGAAGTCGCTCGTCAGTTGCTCAAGCAGCACGACCATGGCAGCCGGTGGGCCGGTTGCCATAGGTAAAGACGAAGGTCGGGTGCGTGAGCATGGGGTCAGTATGCAGGGTCGCCGGATGAGGTCCAAGGCGGTTCGCGAGGCGGTTCGCATCCTGAGACGCGGTGGTGGGTCCGGTGCCGGGACCGGTCCCACGTCCACCTCGGTAGAATCGGGTTACACAGAGACCCCGCCCCACCGCCGGAAGGCCCCCGTGTCATCAGCGACTCCTACTGCCGCCGCCCCCGACACCGTCCTGGTCGTCGACTTCGGCGCGCAGTACGCCCAGCTCATCGCCCGTCGAGTCCGCGAGGCGCGGGTCTACAGCGAGATCGTGCCGAGCACCATGCCGGTCCGGGAGATGCTCGCCAAGAACCCGGCGGCGATCATCCTCTCCGGCGGCCCCTCGTCCGTGTACGAGGAGGGCGCCCCCCGCCTCGACCGCGCGATCTTCGAGGCCGGCGTTCCCGTCTTCGGCATGTGCTACGGCTTCCAGCTGATGGCGCAGACCCTCGGCGGCACGGTCGACAACACCGGCGCCCGGGAGTACGGCCGCACCGAGCTGCACGTCTCCCGCTCGTCCTCCACCCTCTTCGAGGGCACCCCTGCCGAGCAGGCCGTGTGGATGTCGCACGGCGACGCCTGCTCCGCCGCCCCCGAGGGCTTCAGCGTCAGCGCCTCCACGGACGTCGTCCCGGTCGCCGCCTTCGAGAACGACGAGAAGAAGCTGTACGGCGTCCAGTACCACCCCGAGGTCATGCACTCCACGCACGGCCAGCAGGTGCTGGAGCACTTCCTGTACCGCGGCGCGGGCCTCACCCCGGACTGGACCACCGGCAACGTCATCGACGAGCAGGTCGCGGCCATCCGTGAGCAGGTCGGCGACAAGCGCGCCATCTGCGGCCTCTCCGGCGGCGTGGACTCGGCGGTCGCCGCTGCCCTCGTCCAGAAGGCCATCGGCTCCCAGCTGACCTGCGTGTACGTCGACCACGGCCTGATGCGCAAGGGTGAGACCGAGCAGGTCGAGAAGGACTTCGTGGCCGCCACCGGCGTCCAGCTGAAGGTCGTGGACGCGGAGGAGCGCTTCCTCACCGCCCTCAAGGGCGTCTCGGACCCCGAGGAGAAGCGGAAGATCATCGGCCGCGAGTTCATCCGGGTCTTCGAGCAGGCCCAGGCGGAGATCATCGCGGACGCGGGTCCGGCGGTGGAGTTCCTGGTCCAGGGCACCCTGTACCCGGACGTCGTCGAGTCCGGCGGTGGTACAGGCACCGCGAACATCAAGTCCCACCACAACGTGGGCGGGCTGCCGGAGGACCTCGAGTTCCAGCTGATCGAGCCGCTGCGCAAGCTGTTCAAGGACGAGGTCCGCATGGTCGGCCAGGAGCTCGGCCTGCCGGAGGAGATCGTCCAGCGCCAGCCGTTCCCGGGCCCCGGCCTCGGTATCCGGATCGTCGGCGAGGTCACCAAGGACCGTCTGGACCTGCTTCGCGACGCCGACGCGATCGCCCGCGAGGAGCTGACGGCCGCCGGTCTCGACCGTGAGATCTGGCAGTGCCCGGTGGTCCTCCTCGCCGACGTCCGCAGTGTCGGCGTGCAGGGCGACGGCCGCACCTACGGCCACCCGATCGTCCTGCGCCCGGTCTCCTCCGAGGACGCGATGACCGCCGACTGGTCGCGCCTGCCGTACGACGTCCTGGCGAAGATCTCCACCCGGATCACCAACGAGGTGCGCGACGTCAACCGGGTCGTCGTCGACGTGACCTCGAAGCCGCCGGGCACCATCGAGTGGGAGTAGGCACGTAGGCCCTTCCGAGGGAAGGGTCACGTCCGTCTGAGAGTGCGCACCGGCGCTCCGGGCTGCCAGACCTGGGCGACCAGAAACGTGTCGTCCTCGACGTAGGTCCGTACGACCTCCGTCAGCTCGGTGCGGAAGAGGTGGAACGGCTGCGGCGGTTCCACCTCTTTCACGTACGTCGCCCTCGCCTCCCCGTCCGCCACCTCGACCGCCCGACCCGCGATCCGTACGTCGCCCCCGCCCATCCCGGTGCCCTCGCCGGGGTTGGCCTGGAGGCAGAAGCGTGCGTCACGGCGCAGGTCGAGGGCCTTGAGCGAGTCCGGCATCATGCCGAGCCACAGCTCACCGCCGAGGAAGCGGACCTCGATGCCGGTGGTGCGAGGGGAACCGTCCTTGCGGAGCGTCGCGAGGACGTGATGCGTGAAGGCTCCGAAGCGTTCTTCGGTGATCTTCGCGAGTGCGGGTTCGGCTGCGGCGAAGGCCGCCCAGTTCGCTGTCATACGGCGAGTGTGGCCCCCATACCCGACATCCGCTGTCGGGTATGGCCCGGACTGTGGGTCAGAAGCGCTGCGGGTCAGAAACCCTGCGGCACCGGCCGTACGTACCGCTCCAGCCCCGCCGCGTCCCGCACCGGCGTGCAGCCGGCCGCCGTGAGCCGCTGGGCCAGCTTCGCCCGCCGGGTCGTGTTGACCTTGAGGGAGCCCAGCATGAACAGCGGCATCAGCACGGCGAGCGGGAGCAGGACGGCGTACTTGCCGGTCAGCACCGCCATCAGCAGGAACAGCATCGCCGAGCCCCAGCCGATGGCCAGCATCTGCTTACGGTTGGCGGCCGCGCCGAGGGCGTCGTGGCGGATGAGCGCCGTGATCACGTCGACCTCCGGCTGCACCTCGGGGACCGGGGTGAGCGAGCCCAGGTACATGCCCGGCACCGGGCGGCCGGGGCCCGGGTCGGGGAAGGCCGCCGAGTTCGCCGCGGCCCGCTGCCGCGCCCAGGGGTTGGAGTCGCGCACCAGCTGGACGTGCATGATGCGGTGCTTGCCGACCAGGCGCACGCTCTCGTAGCGGAAGCCGTAGCACTCGGCGAGGTAGACCAGCGCGCCGAACGTCTCCAGCTCCGCGAAGGGATGGACCAGCTCGATGTCGTTGCGCGTCGCGATCTGGCGCATGAGGGCGGTGATGTGGCGGTCGGTGAGACTCACGGTGTGCTCCGAAGGTGACGGAAATCGTCATCTTTACATAACGGCTCTGCCCTTTTGCACTGACCGACGGTAACTTCCGCGTCGTAAAGCAACCAGTGCTGGAGGACCGATGCACGGGCCCACGCCGCCTGCCCCCCTGCCCACCGACCGGCTTCAGTTCGCGATGCCACCGATGCACGACTCGGTGGAGGACGAGCGCCGACACCGCAAGGAACGCCTGGCGGGCGCGGTACGCATCTTCGGGCGGCTCGGCTTCGAGGACGGAGTCTCGGGGCACATCACCGCCCGCGACCCGGAGTTCGACGACTGCTTCTGGGTCAACCCGTTCGGGATGCCCTTCAAGCACGTCACCGTCGGCGACCTGGTGCTGGCCAACGCCGACGGACAGGTCGTCGAGGGCCGCTACCACGTCAACCAGGCCGCCTTCACCGTGCACGCCCAGGTGCACGCCGCCCGCCCGGACGTCGTCGCGGTCGCCCACTGCCACTCGGTGCACGGCCGTGCCCTCGCCGCGCTCGGCGAGCTGCTCGACCCCATCACCCAGGAGAGCTGCGCGTTCTACGAGGACCACGCGCTCTACGACGCCTACACCGGCGTGGCCGTCGACGCGGAGGAAGGGCGGCGGATCGCGTCCGCGCTCGGCTCCCGCAAGGCGCTCGTGCTGCGCAACCACGGGCTGCTGACGGTCGGCGACTCGGTGGACGCCGCCGCCTGGTGGTTCCTGTCGATGGAACGCTCCAGCCAGGTCCAGCTGACCGCGCGGGCGGCGGGCCGGCCCGTCCTGATCGACCACCGGGCGGCGGTCGCGACCCGGGAGCAGCTCGGCGGCGACCTCGTGGCGTGGATCAACTACCAGCCGCTGTGGCAGGACATCAGCCGGGGCGAGCCGGACCTGCTGAGCTGAGCCACGCCCCGGCGGACGGGTCCGCAGACCGCGTCCGCAGGCCGTGTCCGGAAGCCGTGTCCGCAGGCCGCGTGCGAAGTGGGGGCCGGGTGATGGATGGGCGCCGCGTGCCGGATGGACCGCTTGCCGGATGGAGGCCGTGCCGGTGCGCGTTCTAGAAGCCGCGCAGGACGACCGCCTTCGTCCGGGCGAACTCCTCGTCCGTGAGCACCCCGTCCCGGTGCAGCTCACCCAACTCGCGCAGTCGGCGCAGCAGTACGTCGTGGTGGTCGGACGGGGGCGGGACGGACGCCACGAGCCCGCGCCCGCGGGCCAGGTCCCCGGACTCGCGTACCTGCTCACGTTCCTGGTCGCGCTCGTGCCCCCGCTCCGCACCCGTGTGGGTGGAGGGATGCGGGAGACGCACGGTGACCGCGGTCGCGACCAGGGCCGTCAGCAGGTCGCGGCTCACGTTCCCCCACAGATCCAGGGCGTACGGGTCCTTCTCGGCCGGCAGCTTCGAGAACACCGTCTCCCGGGTCACGAAGCGCAGGAAGCCGTCCTCCAGGCCCGAGTTGGGCAGCCACTCGACCCGCACGACATCGCCGACGTTGATCACGCGCGGGCCCGTCGCCCGCTTCACCCGGTCCGAGGTGTCCGCCCAGTCGACCCGCACCTGGGTGCCGTCGAAGGAGACGGTGCCGTCGGAGGAACGCACCGAGACCGGAACCGGCGGACCCGGCAGGAGGTACGCCTTGGTCGGCTCGCCCGGAACCTGGTCGAGGAGCAGTGCGTGCCGGATCTCCTCGGCGAGGTACTCGGCGACCCCGGAACGGTCCACGTCCACGGTGAGCCGGTAGGGATCGGCCCGATCGGGGAGCCGGCCGCCGGTGGCGTGCAGCAGCGGATCCGCCCCTTCACGCAGCCGCAGCCGCAGCCGCCCGCGCTTGCGTTCGGGCTCGTGGACGATCCCGGCGACCGCCTCCAGGGGCACGGTGATCTCCCCGTACGTCTGCCGGAACAGCGGTACGGAGCGGTGGAGTCCCGGGGTGATCCTGACCGATGTGCCGTCGAAGGCCCAGGTCCCGTCACGCTGGATGATCTCGGCCATACGGAAATTCTCGCAGTCGGGTCAACACGGCCCTGCCCGCTTCACCCGCGCTGACCAGACCTGCCGGGAACAAGGGGTGTGCCGTAGGGCACAATTCGCTGTCATTGCGGGGGAGTTGTTCTCAGTGCGGCGGCCGGGATCCAGACAGGGTCCTTCAAGGGTCGCCATCCGATCGGGTCGTGGGGAAGGCGGGCGTCGGACATGGCGGTACAGGAGGCGAGACAGGGCACCGAGTCGAGCAGGAGGCCGGGCACTCACGAGGGGGGCTGTACCTGCGGGGACTGCCCGCACGGGGCCCGCGCGGGACACCGGCGGGCGGTGGCGGAGTTCCTGGTGCAGCGGGACGGCTTCGCTGCCGGGCACGGACTGCCGGCCGCCGTCGCCCACTCCGTCTCGGCCTCCCGCCAGTGGGTCTCCGAGGAGCTCACCCAGTCCGCGGAACTCGTCGCCGAACGCGGCCGCGCCGAGGGCGAGGCCTGGCTGGCCCGTCTGTGGCTCCGCACGGCGGTCACCGTGTGGGTGTCGGTCGTGGCGCTGTTGCTGGTGCAGTCCCTGACCGCCATCGGCGTGGGCTGGACCGACGCCCGCACCGCCGGACTCCTCGCCGCGCTGGTCGTGGCCGGCGCGCTGACCGCCGCCTCCTGGTTCCATCGGGCGCGCGGCGGGGCCCTCGCCCCCGTGATCGGCGAGGACAACCGCCTCTCCACCTCCCGCGCGGTCGCCGTCGGCTGGGTGCTGCTCGTGGCCTACGCGGTACTGGTCCTGGTGGGCCGGCTCGCCGCCGCCTCCGGCCACGCCGAACGCGACGCGCTGCTCGCCGGGCTCGATCTCTCCCGCGGCGCCGGCGTGGTGACCGTCCTCGCCGTCGTCTGCGGGATCGCCGTGCTGGTGCGCCGGGTGGTCGGCCTGCGGGTCCTCGGCCAGCGACTCCAGAAGGTCCGCGCCCACCGCCCCCGGGCCGCCGACCTGCTGACCGACGACGCCGGTCGCGGTACCTTCGCCGACATCCAGTACGTCGTGATCTGCGCGGTCGCGCTGGCCTTCGCCGCGGTCCGGCTGGCCCGCCGCCCCGACCAGCTGCCCGACCTCCCCTGGGGCCTGGCGGTCGTGGTCCTCGTCTCGGCCGCGACCTACCTCGCCGGCAAGTACGCGGAGGGCGGCCGCCCCGTCATCCTCTCCGTCGTCCGCTCCCGCGAGGCCGGCGACCTCGACGCCCCGATCCGAACCGGCGACGACATCGAGATCCGCGGCGCCGGATTCGTCCCGCCCGGCGCGCAGACCGCCGACCGGCTCTCCCGCATGGTCGTCCGCATCGGCCCGGTCCATGTGCACGTCCCCCTCGTGCCGGTCACCGGCGGCTTCAGCAACCCCACCGACGCCGTCCTCACCGTCCCGGTCCCGGCGGACGTGGAACCGGGCCGGGTGGACGTACAGGTCGTCACGGCCGCGGGTGCGGAAACGAACCGGTACGCCATCGACGTCACGGACTGAACCGGACCCGACCGGACCCGACCGGACCCGACCGGACCCGACCGGACCCGACCGGACCGTACTGAACCGGTGGGGTGGAGGGGGCCTCTCGGACCCGGGTGGGCCGACGGGCCGCAGTGAATCGGTCGGGCGAAGTGAACCAGTGGTGCCGAGAGCTCGTGCAAACAGTTGAGCGCACCCCCCATTTCGTACGTATGGTCTGTCGAGGGGTCCCACCACTCCGGGCGAGAGGCGGCTACGGGCGATGACTCATGGCATGCGGACGGATACCTACCCCCCCTATCTCGACGGCGGCGGCCGCGACTGGCGGGACACCGCCGCCCGGTACGCCCTCCTTCCCTTGCGCATCTTCCTCGGTGTCACCTTCATCTACGCCGGCCTCGACAAACTCACCGACGGTGCCTTCCTGAAGGACAGCGGCGCCGGCTCGATCGGCGACACCATGCGCGCCGTCCGTGACTCCTCGGCCATCCCGGCCCTGGTCGACATGGCCCTGAAGAGCCCTGTCGGCTTCGGCTACGCGATGGCCTTCGGTGAACTCGCCGTCGGTATCGGCACGCTGCTGGGCGTCCTCACCCGGCTGGCCGCGCTCGGTGGCGCGCTGATCTCGCTCAGCCTGTGGCTGACGGTGAGCTGGGCCTCGGACCCGTACTACTACGGAAACGACCTCGCCTACCTGATGGCCTGGCTGCCCCTGGTTCTCGCCGGCGCCCCCGTCCTGTCCCTCGACGCCGCCTGGCGCTCCAGGCGGCGACAGCGAGCGGGGACCCGAGCCAGGTAGGCCCACGACCGGCCGTCCCCACCGACGCGTGGACCGTGCGGAAGCCTGTCTGTCGGTGGGTCGGTGGGTCGGTGGGTCGGTGAGCTGGTCACCCGGTCGGCTGGTCGGCCGGGGCCAGCCTGTTCGTCGGTGAGCCGGTGAGCCCGTCTGCCCCTCCGCCGGTCAGTCGATCAGGCGGCCGGGCCCGGGCCGGTGCCGGCCGGGGTGGTCCGGCGGGACGGGCCCCGTCGTCTGCGTATGCTCCTCGCCACGACGCCCGTCGCGCCCGCCAGACAGAGTCCTGCCGTGACGACCGGGATCACCACGAACCACGGCGTCTCCCAGAGGCCGCCCGCGTCACCTGCGTAGATGACGCCCGCGAGGGTGAAGAAGGCGCCGGCGACCAGCCTGCCGGGCCGGAACTCATGACGCAGCACGGGCCACCTCCGCCTGTCCCACGCCGACCTGGAGGTCGAGGTCGATGGTCCCGGCGTCCTTGCCGCCCGAGGCCGGCGACAGGGTCACCTCCTTGTGCTTGCCCGGCTGCACGTCCACATCCTTCTCGTCGTCGCCCGGCAGCTGGATGTCTCCCAGTCCCACGTCGATCCTCACCTTCACGGTCACGTCCGGCGGGACGATCACCCGCAGTCGGCCCGCCCCCACCTCGGCATCGGTGCTCACCGTCTGTCCTTTCGCGAGTTCCAGCCGGGACAGGTCCAGGGTCCCGTCCCCGGTGCCCAGGTCGTAGGCCGTCCGTACGTCCGCCACCGCGGCGGGCTGCCACACCGTGTCGATCCAGTGCGTCCCGATGTCCTTGGGCAGGACGGTCGTACCGGCCAGGAGACCCGCCGTGACGATCGCCAGGAACACCGACCCCGCTCCGGTCCGCCCCAGGAACGAGCTGACCGCGATACCCACGCCGAGCACGATGAGCGCGGCCGCGAGCCCCGCCTGCAGGCTGGTGCCGAGCGGGTGGTCGTCCCAGGTGAGCCGGGTGACGAGGGCGGCCGCGACCGCGGCCAGCAGGAAGAGCCAGCCACCGATCCAGCGCGGGCCGCGCGGTCCGGCGTAGGGCTTGTGCAGGGTCCGTATGTCCTCGGGGCGCCGCGTGTGGCCGACGAGGTCGACGTCGATGGTCGCCGTGATGTCCCGGGCGCGGGCGTCCCACGGGCCCCACAGATAGCCCGTGCCGCCGTCGTGGGTGCCGTCCTTGACGATGGGGTCGCGCCACCAGGAGGGGTAGGCGGAGGGGACGGGCGGTGCCTGGGCCTCCGGCGGCGCGTCGGCCACGGCCTGTGCGGCCAGGGGATCGGGGTCCGAGGAGTCCCGGTGCCGTGACCAGTAGCCGGCGCCCGCGAGGAGGAAGGAGACGACGACGGCGAAGGTCAGCACGCTGCCGTTGTTCAGCATCGACAGAAACACCCCGCAGCCGACCAGCGCGAACAGCACGGCGGCGAGAGCCTGGCCGTCGACCCGGCCGGTCAGGAGTTTGCGCACCTCGTTCTGCTCGTCGTCGGAGTAGGGGACGAAGAGCCAGGCGAAGCCGTAGAAGATGAGGCCGATGCCGCCGGTCGCGGAGAGCACGGCGAGCGTGATCCGGAAGATCACCGGATCCATGTCGCACTGCCGCCCGAGGCCCGCGCACACCCCGGCGAGCACCTTGTGCTCGCGGTCCCGTTGGAACCTGGGCGGAGGCCCGACTGCTTCGGCTGCTTGTGCTGCCCGGGGGCCACCCGGCTCCTGACCTCCGCCGGGCCTCTGGCTTTCCCCCGGCCTCCGGCTTCCGCCTGCCCCCTGGCTCGCTCCCGGTCCTCGGCCTCCCCCCGGGCCCGGACCTTCTTCCGGCCCTCGGTTTCCGCCTCCCGAACCGTCGTCGGAGTCCGTCCCGCCGTTGGCTGTCGCGCCGGTGCGGGCCGCCGCCGCGGCGGTCGCGGCCTCGGTGGCCGCCTCGACCACTGTCCTGTCGGCGTCCGCGTCCGTATCCGTGCCCGCGTCCGGGCCGGGGCCTTCCGACGGGCCGTGTCCTGCGCCCTCTCCCTGTTTCTCGTGCGCGCCCGCCCGCTCGTGCGCGCGAGGTTCCTCACCCGCGGCGCCCCGGGCGCCGGGGGACGGGGCGGCCGCGTCGGGCGCGGTGCCCCCGTCGGGCACGGCGTCCGCGGCGTGCTGGTGATCTGTCATGAGTCCATGGTGGCGGGCGAGCCGCCCTCGCGGCAGTCGGAATGACCCTGGTCGGACCCTGATATCGGCCCTGAGCCGGGGCGGGGGAGGCGTTCGACGGGCGAGGACCCCGGAGATCAGGGGAGTCTCGGGGGCGAACCCTGATGCCCGGGACCGGCGCCCGTGTGACCATCGTTGGCATGCCGGAAGCCGCAGCAGTGCCACTCGTCGAACCGCGGCCGCCGCGCAAGCTCTACCGCAGCAGTGACGGACGCTGGCTCGGGGGCGTGGCGCGGGGGCTCGCCGGGCATCTCGGGCTGCCCGTGGTGTGGGTGCGGCTCGTTTTCGTCGGCCTGTTCATGGCGGACGGTCTCGGCGCCCTGCTCTACGCGGCTTTCTGGTTCTTCGTGCCGCTCGGGGTCGGCGGGGTCGGCGGGCAGAAGCCCCCGGCGCTCGTCGGCACCGAGACCGCGCCCGACGGCCGTCGCAGGCTCGTCGCCCGCAAACCGGACAAGGGGCAGATCGTCGCGCTGCTCCTCATGGTCGTCGTCGCCATGGTCTTCGTGGGCAATGTGAATCTGGGCAGCGGTGCCAAGGCGTATCTGCTGCCCGCCGTCCTCGTCGGCGCGGGCGTGGCCCTCGTCTGGCGCCAGGCGGACAACGCGCGCCGGGCCCGCTGGGTCGAGGTCGGCCGCAGGCGCCGTACGCTCACGCTCCTGCGCGCGGGCGCCGGCGTCCTGCTCGTCACGGCCGGTGTCTCCGGCATCTTCGTCCTCCAGGGCTCCGCCGCCCACCTCGGCTCCGTGCTCCAGGCGGCCCTCGCCGTCCTCGTGGGCATCACGCTCCTCGCCGGTCCCTACCTGGTCCGTATGACCCAGGACCTCTCCGAGGAGCGCCTGATGCGCATCCGGGCCCAGGAGCGCGCGGAGGTCGCCGCACACGTCCACGACTCGGTGCTGCACACCCTGACCCTGATCCAGCGCAACGCGGAGAACGCCGGGGAGGTGCGCCGCCTCGCCCGCGCCCAGGAGCGTGACCTGCGCACCTGGCTCTACAAACCCGAGGGCACCGGCAAGGAGGAGGCCGACGAGCCGACCACGGTCGCCGACGCGGTGCGGCGCAACGCCGCCGAGGTCGAGGACAAGCACGGCGTCCCCATCGAGGTCGTGGTCGTCGGCGACTGCCCGCTCGACGACCGGGTCGGGGCACAGATGCAGGCCGCGCGTGAGGCGATGGTGAACGCGGCCAAGTACGGTGGCGAGGGCGGCGCCGTGCAGGTCTACGCCGAAGTCGAGGGCAGAACGGTCTTCGTGTCCGTCCGGGACCGCGGACCCGGCTTCGACCTCGACTCGATACCCGCCGACCGCATGGGCGTCAGAGAATCGATCATCGGCCGCATGGAGCGCCACGGGGGCACGGCGCGACTGCGGGCCGTCCCGGACGGCGGCACGGAGGTCGAACTGGAGATGGAGAGGGCGGAGAAGACGTCATGAGCGACCCGACCGACACGAACGGCACGGCGGGAGCGGCGGAGGGGGCCGAGCCGGCGAAGACCTCCGGCGACGGCACGGGCGGGCGCCATGTGCGCGTGGTCCTCGTCGACGACCACCGCATGTTCCGTACGGGAGTACAGGCCGAGATCGGCCAGACCGAGCAGACCGGCGTCGAGGTCGTCGGTGAGGCGGCGGACGTCGACCAGGCGGTCACGGTGATCACCGCGACCCGGCCCGAGGTGGTTCTCCTCGACGTCCATCTGCCGGGCGGCGGCGGGGTCGAAGTGCTGCGCCGCTGCGCTCCGTTGATGGCCGACGCCGAGCAGCCGGTGCGCTTCCTCGCCCTGTCCGTGTCGGACGCGGCGGAGGACGTGATCGGGGTGATCAGGGGCGGCGCCCGCGGCTACGTCACCAAGACGATCACCGGCACCGACCTTGTGAACTCCATCTTCCGGGTGCAGGAGGGCGACGCCGTGTTCTCGCCGCGGCTCGCCGGGTTCGTGCTCGACGCCTTCGCCTCGACGGACGCCCCGCCGGTCGACGAGGACCTGGACCGTCTCACCCAGCGCGAGCGCGAGGTGCTGCGGCTCATCGCCCGGGGCTATGCCTACAAGGAGATCGCCAAGCAGCTCTTCATCTCCGTCAAAACGGTCGAGTCGCATGTCTCGGCGGTGCTGCGCAAGCTCCAGCTGTCCAACCGGCACGAGCTGACCCGCTGGGCGACGGCACGACGGCTGGTGTGAGGGACGCGCCGCCTGACCGGGCGCGCCTCACCGGGCGGTCTCACACGACGCGCGTCGCGCCCGCGAACGGCATCTCGTCGATGGGCGCCACGCGCACCGGAGCCGACGGGTTCGGTGCGTGGATCATCTGGCCGTCGCCGATGTAGAGGCCGACGTGGGTGATGCCGGAGTAGAAGAACACCAGGTCGCCCGGGAGGAGTTCGGAGCGGGAGACCCGCTGCCCGGCGCCGATCTGGGCGTAGGTGGTGCGGGGCAGGGAGACGCCGGCGGAGCGGTACGAGGCGAGGACCAGGCCCGAGCAGTCGAAGGCGTTCGGACCGGTCGCGCCCCACACATAGGGGCTGCCGAGCTTGGAGTAGGCGTAGGAAACGGCATCCGCGGCACGGGAGTTGGGAGCTCGGTCGGTGGCGGTGGCGGTGGCGCTACCGGGGGCCTGGAGGCCGTCGCGGCCGTCTGCCGAGGAGCGTGAGGCGCGGCCGCTCGCGGTGCCGCCGCTCGTTCCCTCGCCGATCCGGGACCGATCCGCCGCCGTCAGCCGGTTCAGCAGGCGCCGCGCCGCGTCGAGTTTGCCGGTGATCGTCTTCTTGTGGGTCCTCAGCTCGGCCTGGCGCGTCTTGAGCGAGGTCAGTTCGACACGCGCGGCGCCTCGCAGCTGCTCGATCTCCCGCAGCTGTCTGCGTACTCGGGTGACGGCGGCCGACTGGCGGTCCCCGGCCCGTTCGGCGAAGGCGGCGCCGTCGAGGTAGCGGTCGGGGTCGTCGGAGAGGGCCAGTTGTACGGCCGGGTCGAGCCCGGTGCTGCGGTACTGCGCCGCCGCCATCGAACCCAGCGTCTCCCGTGCCGTGTTGAGTTTCTCCTCCTTGCGCGCCGCCTCGTCCCGCAGGCTCTCCAGTCGCTGCTCGGCCGCCGTCGCCTTCTCCCGGGCGCCGTTGTACTTCTCGGTGGCTTCCTCCGCCTCCTGGTAGAGCTTCGCCACCTTCGCCTTGACCTGGACCGGAGTCAGGTTCGGTTCGGCCTGTCCGGTCCCGTCGAAGGCCGTCGCCGTCGCGGCGCCCGCGAGAGCGAGGGTGAACGCCGTGCGGGCCGTCTGGCCGCCGAGCGAGCGCTGTCGGGGCTTGCGGTGCGCTGCCACGTGGGACTGCACGTCCTTTCGTACGACCGCCTCGCCCGTCCGTACAGCTGCCGGAGAGCCGTCGGGGGAGCGGACGGACGGCCCCGGAGGGCGGTTGACGCGTCCGGCGACGGCCCGCACAGGGGGAGCGGGACGCCGCCGGACCTTCTCGGCGGTGGTGGCCGACTGCCGCCCCTGGCCCGGGCGGCGGTGGGGAGCCGGTCACCTGGGGGAGGACGCTAGGCCCGGCTGTGACAGTCCGGTAACGCGAAGTGCGGAAGTGGCGCGAGCGGACCGCGTCATGATCACAAATGCTCGAAAACCCGGACCCGGGCCGTCGGGTTCGCGCGGCGCGCTGACCGAAACGGCGATTTCGGGACACGTCGGAGCGGCGGGGTGCTATGGGGCGCATATATGCACGTGTGGCCGGAGGGGAGGGCCGGTGGCGAGTGCCCCCAGCACGGCTCGTTAGCATCCGGCTTCATGGACGTACTCATCCATCTTTTCGTCGGCCTGCACATCATCGGCATCGCCGCGCTCCTCGGCGGCTTCCTCACGCAGATGAAGGCGATGGGCCAGGGCACGGCCCGCTTCGTCCCCGCCATGCTCCACGGCGCGGCGACGATGCTGGTCACCGGCGTGATCCTGGTCGGCCTCAACCAGGCGGACGACCAGCACGTCAACAACATCAAGATCGGCGTGAAGCTGGCCCTGCTGATCGTGATCCTCGGCCTCGTCTATGTGAAGCGGGACGACGAGACGGTGGAGAAGCCCCTGTTCGGCCTGGTCGGACTGCTGACCGTGGCGAACATCTTCATCGCGGTGCTCTGGACCTGACGGACGCCAGCGCCTTGACCAGGGCCGCCGCCGCGACCGCCAGCCACGCCGCCACCGCGACCCACAGCAGCACCTCCCCGGGCCCCTTCAGCGACGGCACGTCGACAGCGGCGGCGACGGACAGGGTCGCCGCCGCCGTCATGCCCATCGGGAACACGGTCGCCCAGCGGCACATGTCGTAGCGCGGACGCGGCCACCGCACCTCGGCGACGAGCAGGACTGCGTACCAGGCCAGGGCGAACACCAGCAGCGCCACGGTCACCGTGCGCAGGACGCCGGTGTCGTCGGCGTTCCACAGGTACAGGCCCCCGTCGTCGGCCGCGAGGAGACCCGCCCCCGCCAGCGCCGAGATGGCGAGCGCGCCGCCCGCCACCCACTGGTCCCCGGCGCCCTCGGCCACCTGCCGCAGGTCGAAGAGGGCCAGGGCGACGCCGTAGAGCACGAGCCCGAGCCAGAACAGCACGAGCGCGGTGTGCGCGAGCCAGGCCACCGCCTCCGCCTCGGCGAGGACCGCTCCCTGCACGGCGAGCCCCTGGGTGGCCACACAGCACAGGAACACCACCCCCGGCATGCCCCGTTTCCACTGCCGTACGACGGTCACGAGCAGCACGGGCCACAGCACCGCCGCCAGCGCCAGCAGCGCCTCGGCGAGGGTGTGCCGGCCGAGCGTGGTGACCCGTGTGCCGAGCACGGTCGTCGCCGCCACCGCGTTCAGCGCCCCGGGCGTGCCCGCCTCCGTCAGCCACCGCTCGCGCCTGCGCACCAGCCGTACGGCGAAGTCCGCCGCCAGCGCCGCCCACGCGACGGCCGCCATCACCAGCGTGACGCGGGAGAGGACGTCGTATCCCGTCAGGTTCAGTCCGATCGACACGATGCCGGTCGCCATGACCGCGGCCCCCGCCGCCGGTGGCCGCTGCGCCCACCAGACGCCGAGCGGGGAGCCGGGGGAGGGGGCCGGTGACGGGAGGGCGGGGGAGCCTGACATGGGGCCGATGCTAAGGAGCACGGCGCGCTGCGGAAGCGGGGCACGCGCGCGGGCGCACGAAAATACGCGCGGGCGCAGGGCGAGGGGCGTGCGCGCAGGGGCGGGGGGCGGTGCCGGGGGTGCGCGCAGGTCCGGGGTGGGGGCGCAGGGGCGTGGCGTACGAGCCGGGGTCCCGGGTGCAGGGGCGCGGCGGACCATGTCGCTCGAGAACGGAGGCCCCACGCGCGCGTGCCCCGCGTGTCCCACGTGTACGTGTCCCGCGTGTCCCACGCGTACGTGTCCCTGTGTCCCACGCGCGCGTGCGCCGCTTGTCGTACGCGTACGTGCCCATTGCGGTCCACGCACGTGTGCCCCCTGCGTCCCGCGCGCCCTGCGTCCTCAGGCCGGGCGTACGACGCTGTGGATGCCCGACTCGCCGTCGTAGAAGACGGACTCCTCGCGGACGTACGCGCCCGGCTTCGGGGCGTGGATCATCGTGCCGTTGCCGATGTAGACGCCGACGTGGCTGACGTCGTCGTAGAAGAAGATCAGGTCGCCGGGCCGGGCGTCGGCGAGGGAGACCGTGGTGCCCGCGTTCACCTGGTCGTAGGTGGTGCGCGGGAGGGTGACGCCGGCGGCCTTCCACACCGCCTGGGTGAGACCCGAGCAGTCGTAGGAGTCGGGGCCCGTGGCACCCCAGACGTACGGCTTGCCGATCTGCGCGCGGGCGAAGGCGAGCGCCTTCTCGGCCTTGGTGGTGTACGAGGGGTCCTCGGAGGCGGAGGCGGAAGGGGCGGTCGAGGAGGACCCCGTGCCCGCCGACGCGCCGCCGCTCTCCTGCTGGGCCGCGGCCTGCTCCGCCGCCTGCTGCCGGGCGAACTCCGCCGCCTTGCGCGCGGCCTCCTCCCGCCGCTGCTTCTCGATCGCCGCGAGGCGCGCCTTCTCCTGGGCCGTCAGCCGGGACAGCAGCTCGCGCGCGTCACCGAGCTTCTTCTGGACGGTGGCCTTGGCGATCTTCAGGTCGTTCTGCGCGTCGGTGAGCGTCGCGAGGCTCTCGGTGGCCTCCTGCCGCTGCTTCATCGTCGCGGACTGCTCGGTGACGTAGTCGTCGACCGCACCCTTCTGGCGGTCGGTCAGCCGGCTCATCAGCTGGTTCTGGTCGAAGTAGTCCTGCGGGTTGTCCGCGAGCAGGAAGGCCGCCGTGTCGGGCGCGGAGGCGCCGGTGCGGTACTGGGCCGCGGCGTAGGAACCCAGCTCCTCCCGCGCCTCGTTGAGCTTCTGGGTGCGCTGGGCGACGTCGTCCATGAGGCCGTCGGTGCGCTTGCGCTGCTTGGTCGTCTTCTCCTTGGCGGCGTTGTACTTCTCGGTCGCGGACTCCGCCTGGCGGTAGAGGTCGTCGACCTTCTTCTCGACCTCCTCCAGGCTGGGCTTGCCGTCGTCCGACGGAGCGGCGTTCGCCGTCTGGGAGAGCAGGGCCACGGACGTGAGGGCGGCGGTGGCGAGGGCGGGGGTGCGGATCCCCGTCACGCGCGCGCCCGCGGAGCGCGGCTTGCGGTGCTGCGACGCCAAGGGAGGCGACTCCTTCCAGTGCTCCGCCTGCCGGGTCAGCGGTGGGGGTCTCTCCCCGGCTGGTCAGGCACTGGGGGAGGGTTCGGGCAGGTATGTCGGAAGGGTTGCCCTACGGCCCGCCCCCGGAAGGGCGTTGGGCCGATTCACCCCGAGGTCTCGGTGACTCCCCGGTTCCGTCGGCGTGAGCGGACGCGTCGGACTCGGCGGAGGCCGTGCGGTCCGGCGGGGTTCGCCGGTGGGGGTCGTACGGCCTTTCGGCACGGTAGCCAACTCGTGTGGTCCGTGTGAAGGTTGATGGGCGATATGCCCGATACATTTTCGTGACCTTCGGTCGAGAACCCGCGTCGCGGTCGTGCGGGTCGCGGATCGTGACAGGGGTGCCCCGGAGGGTGAGGGCGGGAGATGTTCCCGGGACGGCGGCCGGTTGTCAGTGGCGCCCCCTAGACTCGGAGAGCGATGAGCAGCCTCTTTGACGACAGCTTCCTGGCGAACCTCCAGGGCCCCCGCGCCCACGAGGAGGAACCCCCGCCACCGCCCGAGGACGATCACGGACCGGAGTCGGTTCCGGACGATCTGTTCGGCGGGAAGTTCGACGTGCCTCCGGACCGGGACACCCACTACCGCGACGGCGCCCCGCGCCCCGTCCTGGACGTGGCCGCGCTCCTGGAGGGGCTGAACGAGAACCAGCGCGCGGCCGTCGCCCACGCGGGCTCCCCGTTGCTCATCGTGGCCGGCGCCGGCTCCGGCAAGACGCGCGTGCTCACCCACCGCATCGCCCACCTCCTGGCCGAGCGGCATGTGCACCCCGGGCAGATCCTCGCGATCACCTTCACCAACAAGGCCGCGGGCGAGATGAAGGAGCGCGTCGAAGCGCTCGTCGGCCCGCGCGCGAACGCGATGTGGGTGATGACCTTCCACAGCTCGTGCGTGCGCATCCTGCGCCGCGAGAGCAAGAGGCTCGGCTTCACGTCGTCTTTCTCGATCTACGACGCCGCCGACTCCAAGCGGCTGATGGCCCTGGTCTGCCGCGACCTGGACCTCGACCCCAAGCGCTACCCGCCCAAGTCCTTCAGCGCCAAGATCAGCAACCTGAAGAACGAGCTGATCGACGAGGAGGACTTCGCCGCCCAGGCCGCCGACGGGTTCGAGAAGACCCTCGCCCAGGCCTACGCCATGTACCAGTCCCGGCTGCGCGAGGCGAACGCCCTCGACTTCGACGACCTGATCATGACGACGGTCAATCTGCTGCGCGCCTTCCCGGACGTCGCCGAGCACTACCGCCGCCGGTTCCGTCATGTCTTGGTCGACGAGTACCAGGACACCAACCACGCCCAGTACGCCCTCGTGCGCGAGCTGGTCGGCACCTCCGAGCACCCCGTCGACGTACCCCCGGGCGAGTTCGACGTGCCGCCGGCCGAGCTCTGCGTCGTCGGTGACGCCGACCAGTCGATCTACGCCTTCCGCGGCGCGACGATCCGCAACATCCTCCAGTTCGAGGAGGACTACCCGGACGCGACGACGATCCTGCTGGAGCAGAACTACCGCTCCACGCAGACGATCCTGTCCGCCGCCAACGCCGTCATCGAGCGCAACGAGTCCCGCCGCCCCAAGAACCTGTGGACCAACGCGGGCGCGGGCGCGCGCATCACCGGCTACGTCGCCGACACCGAGCACGACGAGGCGCAGTTCGTCGCCGACGAGATAGACCGACTGACGGACGCGGGCGACGCGAAGGCGGGCGATGTCGCCGTCTTCTACCGCACCAACGCCCAGTCCCGTGTCTTCGAAGAGATCTTCATCCGCGTCGGCCTGCCCTACAAGGTCGTCGGCGGGGTCCGCTTCTACGAGCGCAAGGAGGTCAGGGACGTCCTGGCCTACCTGCGCGTGCTGGCCAATCCGGAGGACTCGGTGCCGCTGCGCCGGATCCTCAACGTGCCGAAGCGAGGCATCGGCGATCGCGCCGAGGCGATGATCGACGCCCTCTCCCAGCGCGAGAAGATCAGCTTCCCGCAGGCCCTGAAGCGTGTCGACGAGGCGTACGGCATGGCCTCGCGGTCGACCAACGCCGTGAAGCGGTTCAACGCGCTGATGGAGGAGCTCCGCACGATCGTCGAGTCGGGCGCCGGTCCGGCGACGGTCCTGGAGGCCGTGCTCGAACGCACCGGCTACCTCGCCGAGTTGCAGGCCTCCACCGACCCGCAGGACGAGACGCGGATCGAGAACCTCCAGGAACTCGCCGCCGTCGCCCTGGAGTTCGAGCAGGAGACCGGCGAGGCGGAGGGCGACGGCACGACGCCGGTCGGGCTCTCCGCATTCCTGGAGCGGGTCGCCCTGGTCGCCGACTCCGACCAGATCCCCGACGAGGACGACGGCTCGGGCGTCATCACCCTGATGACCCTGCACACCGCCAAGGGCCTCGAGTTCCCCGTCGTCTTCCTCACCGGCATGGAGGACGGCGTCTTCCCGCACATGCGCGCCCTCGGCCAGACCAAGGAGCTCGAGGAGGAGCGCCGCCTGGCGTACGTCGGGATCACCCGCGCGCGGGAGCGGCTCTACCTGACGCGGTCCGCGCTGCGCAGCGCCTGGGGGCAGCCGTCGTACAACCCGCCCTCCCGGTTCCTGGAGGAGATCCCGCCGACGCACGTGGACTGGAAGCGGACGGGGGCGACCGCGCCCGTGTCCTCCGGTCCCGTCTCCGGTGTGGCGGCCTCGCTGTCCTCGTCCCGCTCGCGTTCCTCGGCCGCGGGCGCGTCCGGCTTCGCGACACGTCGGTCCGCCGCGGACAAGCCGGTGGTCACGCTGGCCGTCGGTGACCGCGTCACGCACGACCAGTTCGGTCTCGGCACGGTCGTCGGCGTGAAGGGCACGGGCGCGAACGCGGAGGCAACGGTCGACTTCGGCGACGTCAAACCGAAGCGTCTGCTGCTGCGGTACGCGCCGGTGGAGAAGCTGTAGCTGCCGGAGCCGCGTCCGTGCTCACTGCGGTCCGCATGAAGTGAGCCCCCGCTTCGGGGGCGGGGGCTCACTTCATGCGGACAAGCCGAGCGGTCGCAGTCGCGCTCGGGCGCTCACGTCGGGTCGAGCGGCTACGTCGGGTTGAGATCGTGGCTGCGCAGCCACGGCAGCGGGTCGATCGCGGAGCCTCCCGCGGGCCGGACCTCGAAGTGCAGGTGCGGGCCGGTGGAGTTGCCGGAGTTGCCGGAGTACGCGATCGGGTCGCCGGCTTTGACCGTCGTACCGGAGGAGACGCGGTAGCTGGAGAGGTGGCAGTACCAGGTCTCCGTGCCGTCCTTCGCCGTCACGATCATCATGTTGCCGTAGGCGCTGTTCCACTGCGTCCGTACGGTGCCGTCGGTCGCCGCCATCACGGTCGTGCCGTAGGAGACGGGGAAGTCGATACCGGTGTGCTGGGACATCCAGTTGATGCCGGCCTGGCCGAAGTAGGCGCTGAGGCCGTGCTGCGCGACCGGGAGGGCGTATTTGGGGCGCAGCCGCTCCTTGCGGGCCGCCTCGGCCGCCGCCTTCTTCTTCTCGGCTTCCTGCTGCGTCTTGAGGTCGAGACGTTCCTGCGTCCGGCTGGCCCGGTCGGCGAAGTCGTCGGCCCCGGCGCTGAGGGTCTCGAGCTGGGCGTCCAGCTTGTTGTTGGCGGCGGACGGTTTCACCGGCTGCGCGTCCGAGGCGGAGGCCGTGGTGTCCTTGTCGTCGCCGCCGGTCAGCGTGCCGACCGAGGCCGCGGCGATCCCGGCGACCCCCATCACGCAGGCCGAGGGCACGGCCACGGTCAGCAGCGCGGAGCGCCTCGCGGGCATCCGCCGCCGGGAACGGTTCGCGTTGCGGGCGGCCGCCCGACCGCCCGGCGCGGGGGCCGGGGCCGCCTCCTCCTGGTCGTCGAGGAGGAGCAGCGGGGTGTCGTCGGACAACTCGCTTTCGGCCGGGGCGTGTTCGTCGAGCAGCCCGACCTGTTCGAAGGTGGCGGTGGCCTGCTGGTCGAACGGGACCTCGGCCTGCTGCTCGTGCTCGTCGGAGGCCTGCTGGGCGCCCTCGTCGCCGTCGGAGTTCCACTGCGTGGCGTCGTAGGCGCCGGTGTCGAAGGCCTGCGTGCCCCATTCCCACTGCTGGGTCTGGTCGGCGGGGCTCACGGGCTGGTCGGGCTGGAGCCAGGCGCTCGCGTCCCACTGTCCGCTGGCATCCGGTGCCGTTCCCTGCTGCGGGACGGCGTTCAGCTGCTGGTGGTGGTCCGTGGACCAAGCGGTGGCGTCGTACGCGCCCGTGTCGTGGGCGGCGTGGTGCTGGGCCGCGTACCCGTCGTAGTTCAGGGTCTGGTGACTGCCCGTGTCCGGGACATGGTGGCCGCCGGTGCCCCACTGGGTGTTGTCGTACGTGCCGGTCGCGGGGGCCGTGCCGTCGCCCGGAAGCTCACCGAAGAGCGGGTCGGCCGGCGCGAAGTGGCCGGTGGCGTGGGCGCCGGCGTCGAAGGAGCCGGTCTCGTAACCGTGGTACGTGGTGAAGCCGTCGTACTGGGCTTCCTGGGTGCCGTACGACGCGTAGTGCGCCGAAGCGGCGTCGGAAGCCGGGGTCGGGGTGGTCATGATCCCCGACGGGTGACGGTCGTTCACCAACTTCTCTTTCGCCGACAACAGGGGCTGCCAGAGCAGTGCGGCGACTGTACCCGGCAGTACGCGGGCACGACAATCTTCCGCAGGTTTCGTGCCTGCGGGAAAGGGGCATTCGGCCGTGTTTCGGGGGACGGCGGGCGCGGGTTTGGCCCTACGTTCGAATAGCGTTCGATATCGGACGGCGGTCGAAGGGCGCTCGAAGGGTGGTTGGAGGGCGCTCGAAGGGTGGTCGGGCGGCGGTCGGACGGTCGTGCGGGGCCGGCAGGGGCCGTTGTCAGGCCACGGTGAGGTCGTCGGCCTGGGCGTCTGTGCGGGTGACGGCTCGGCTGCCGGTCCGGGCGCCGGCGGACGCGCCCGTACGTGCCATGTCGAGGGCCTGCCGTATGCCGGTGGCGACAGCCGGGTGGACAGGCAGGGCGAGGTGGCCGATCCCGGTCACCCGGACGTTCTGTACCAACAGGTCGGGATGGTCGACGCAGGCGGACTCCAGCGGGTCCATGAGGTGGTCGAGGTCGCTCCAGAAGCTGACGAACTGCGTACGGCAGCCCGGCGCCGGCCGGGAGAGTTCCTCGATCAGCTCGGAGCCCGGGCGCATCTGGCGCACGATCGGGTGCGCGTTCGCCAGCGGCGCCACCCGGGTGCCGGAGTGCGGGGTGCCCAGCGTGACCAGTGTCCTGACCCGGCCGTCACCGCCCAGCCGCTGCACGTAGTAGCGGGCGATGAGGCCGCCCAGACTGTGTCCGACCACGTCGACCTGCGAGCTGCCGGTGCGCTCGCAGATCTCCTCTATGTGCCGGCCGAGCAGCTCGGCAGCCGTCCGGATGTCGCAGGTCAGAGGGGAGTAGTTGAGTGACTCCACCCGGTGCCTGCCGTGCTGGGCGAGGCTGCGGCGCAGCAGGACGAACACGGAACGGTTGTCGATGAACCCGTGCAGCAGGACGACCGGGGGCGGGGCCTTGGTCGGCAGCTGGGCGGGGTCCTCGCCGCCGGCCGCTCTGGGCAGTGCGGGGCGGGCCGTGGCGCGGCGCTCCTGGGCGATGCCGGAGGGGTAGAGGAGCAGGTGGCCCGCGAGGATCGCGAGATCCAGGGCGGTCGCCTTGAGGAGCGTCAGGGACAGCCCGGCCAGTCTGCTCGGCAGGCCGGGGAGGCCGGGGAGTCCTGGGAGGTTCGGCAGGCTCGGGAGGCTTGAGAGGTTCAGGATGCCCGGAAGGGTCCGCATGTCCGGCAACAGACGCTGGTACAGCGGAAGAAAGGGCTGAAGTGCCCGGGTGACCTTCATGGCCGACCTCCTGTCGGCACGCTGAGGACTTCTCTGTCCCCCGTGTGCCCTCGTGGAAGTCGCGTGGAGGAGGTCGATCGGGCACGGCAGGGAGTGGGGCGGGTGCGGCCTGGCGTGCGGGGCGTGTACGGCTTGTGTGACACCCGTTACACCGATGACGACAAGGAACCCTGCCGGTCTGGCGACGAGGCTCCCCGCTGTCGTGCCTTACCTGTCCTACGTGCCCATCGTGCCTTCCGATGCGCCGTACCGCCACGCCAGCGGCCTGTGGCGTGACGGTACGGCGACCTCTTTGCGGCTCCCGGTGCGACTGTTCCCCGTGGTGCGGGGGATCGGTGCGCGGTGAAAGTGTCCCTTCGTGTGATTTCCCCCTCGGTCCACACCGTGAAACTGCCGGTTGCGGGATGCTGGCGATAACGTTCGTTCACTTCCCCGGGCGGTCTGGCACGGGGTGTCCGTGCCGTTGAGGATGGACGTAGTCGCTTCATGGAGGCAGTGATGGGTGTGGCAGCCGGTCCGATCCGCGTGGTGGTGGCCAAGCCGGGGCTCGACGGCCACGATCGCGGGGCCAAGGTGATCGCGCGGGCGCTGCGTGACGCCGGTATGGAGGTCATCTACACCGGGCTCCACCAGACGCCCGAGCAGATCGTCGGCACGGCGATCCAGGAGGACGCCGACGCGATCGGTCTGTCCATCCTGTCCGGGGCCCACAACACGCTCTTCGCCGCGGTGATCGAGCTGCTGAAGGAGCGGGACGCGGCGGACATCCTGGTGTTCGGCGGGGGCATCATCCCGGAGGCGGACATCGCGCCGTTGAAGGAGAAGGGGGTCGCGGAGATCTTCACGCCGGGGGCGACCACCGCTTCGATCGTCGACTGGGTCCGGGCGAACGTGCGGCAGCCTGCCGGCGCCTGAGCGGGTTGTTGTGCGGGGGTTTTGGGCGGGCCTTCCCTGGGGGCGCTGCCCCCAGACCCCCGGTCGGCCCTGAACGGGCCTCGTCCTCAATCGCCGGACGGGCTGGATGGATGGACCGGCGCTCCTGAGGTGTCGGACGGGCTGGATGGTGTGGGCCGGGCGTTCCTGAGGTGTCGGGTGGGGTGGATGGTGTGGGCCGGCGCGTGTTTGGGTCTTGCTTCTAGGGCTTGAGTTCCGCTGCCATCACCGCCCGCAGGCGCAGTGTCCTGCCCAGTCGTTGGAATGCCTCCGCCCAGTAGCCGCCGGCGCCCGGGGAAGCGTCCTCCGGTTCGTCCGGTACTGCCAGGAGGGCGTCCAGGCGGGTTGCCTCCTCGGGGTCGAGGCAGCGTTCGGCCAGGCCCATGACGCCGCTGAAGCTCCAGGGGTAACTGCCTGCGTCCCGTGCGATGTTGAGCGCGTCCACGACGGCACGGCCGAGCGGCGTGGCCCACGGCACGGGGCACACGCCGAGCAGTTGGAACGCCTCCGAGAGGCCGTGGGCTGCGATGAAACCGGCGACCCACTCGGCCCGTTCGGCCACCGGAAGCGTGCCCAGCAGTTTGGCCCGTTCGGCGAGGGAGACCGCGCCCGGCCCGCCCGCGCCCGGCGCCGACGGCACCCCGAGCAGCGCGCGCGACCAGTCGGCGTCGCGCTGCCGGACGGCGGCCCGGCACCACGCCGCGTGCAGTTCGCCCAGCCAGTCGTCGGCCACCGGCAACGCCACGATCTGCTCCGGCGTACGGCCGCCCAGGCGCGCCGGCCAGGTGGCGAGCGGGGCCGCCTCCACGAGTTGGCCGAACCACCAGGACCGCTCACCCCGGCCGGGCGGCGCCTTCGCCGACACACCGTCGCGTTCCATGGCCGCGTCGCACTCGTGCGGGGCCTCCACGAGAAGCGTCGGGGTGTCCAGGGTGTGGTCGACCGCCACGCACGCGCCGGCCCGGACCGCCATCCGCGCGGCGAGCGCCGAACCCGGCAGCGCCGAGAGCAGTTCCGCGGCGGTGGCACGCACGTTGCGGCTCCGGTCGGTCAGGGCCTGTTCCAGGAAGAGCTCGTCCCTGGGGCCGAGGCCGGTGCGCAGCGAGTCGAGGAACATGAGCCGGTCCTCGGCACGCTCCGTCGACCAGGACGCGGTCAGCAGCTCGCGGGCCGCGTCGGGGTCGCGGAAGCGGATCGACGCCAGGAGGGCCACCCGCTCGGCGAACAGGCCTTCCTGCCAGAGCTTCGCGGCGCGTTCGGTCTCCGCGGGGCCCGGCAGCGAGGTGCCGCCGCCCGGTGTCGCGCGCAGCGCGAACCGCCAGTCGGGGTTCAGCCGGGCCAGCCACAGGGCGCGCGGTCCGGCGAACTCCAGCGCCGCCGGGCGCAGGTCGGTACGCCCGCGCGCCGCGTCGAGCAGGGCGGGGAGGGACTCGGCGGGCGCGGCGAACCCTCGGGCGTTCACCGCGGTCAGCCACTGGGGCAGCAGCTCCATGAGATCCGGTGCGGTGCCTCTGCGGCCACCGGTGCCGGTGCCGGGGCGGTCGGCCAGCAGGAAGGCGAGCCGGCGGGCCGCCGCGACGGGCAGTGCCGGACGGGGATCCTCGGCGGCCGGCGCAGGCCGAGGGGCCGCCCGGCCCGGGCGCAGGCCGGCCCGTCGGCGCACGGTCTCCGCGGCCGCCGCGTCCAAGAGCGCGGCCGGCGCGGTCCGGCCGGGGGCCGCGCCCGGGGGCGTACGGCGATCCGTGCCGAGCAGGGCGGCGGTGACCAGGTCCTCCCAGGCGGTCGGTGGGGGGAGAGGCGGGGTGGCGTTCATGAGACTCCCTTCTGCTGCCGTCCTTCTGCCGCCGTCGTCGTGGCGGTTGGTGCGCACGGTGCGCCTGGTGCGGCCGTCGTTGCTGATGCGGGGCGTCGGTTCAGCACAGGCGTACCGCCTCTCCCGGGGCCGTCGGCCAGGCCGTCAGCGGGGTGAAGCCACGATGGCCGCACTCGCCGAAGACCTTGACGGGGGCGCCGCCCGAGAGGGCGACCAGGCGCCACAGGCCGGGGCGTGAGACCGCCGCGGGGGTGAGCGGCAGCGCCGTGTCGCCCTCGGCGTCCGCCAGTTGCCAGGAGGCGCCGTCCGGGGTCGGTATGACGTTGTCCAGCGTCACCGGGACGGAGTCCTGCCAGGGGTCGTGGCGCAGGGTCTCGCCGTAGCGGGCGGTCGCCTCGGTCGTCGTCATGCCGGGGGGACGGGTTCCGGTGAGGACGGGTGGGGCGAACTGCTCGCCGAGGGAGACCCGTTGTCGTCCCGCGTCCGGGTGCGCCGACACTTCGGCTTCCAGTGCGAGGCCGACGGGCAGCGTGAGCTCCGGTGCGCGGCCCGCGGCGCCGTAGGAGAGGAGGAGCGCCGTGCGGCCCGAGGCGGTGCCGTACAGCCAGATGCGGCGGGTCGTCAGTTTCGGGTCCGGCGTGTCGTACTGGGCGAGCACCAGCCAGTGGTCGCGGACCGGCGGGCCCGTCGGGGAGGTCGGCAGACCCACGCGGGCGCGGACCGTCGCCGCCAGGGCCTCCGGCAGTCGCTCACGGTGCAACCAGCCCTGGTCGAGGAGGTGGAGCAGCGCGCTCTCCTCCAGCAACCGCACCGGCCAGTCCGGCCCGGACCCCGGAACTGCCCCCAACTCCCTTACGCGAGAAGACAGTCCGGGTGCCTGCGCGTCGACCATGCGGGCCGCCGTCTCCTCCCACAGCGCGTACCCCGACTGCTCGGCGGCGGCCAGGCCCGAGCGCAGCAGATCGGCGAGCCGCTCCTCCAGTTCCGTCGCCCCCGCGGTGATCCGCTCGGCGCGTCGCTCGGCCCTGCGGCGCGCCCCCTCCGGATCGGCGGGGCCGGACCCGGCACCCGTGGGGCCGGCCTCCCGCTTCTCCTGTGTGCGCCTGCGTCCCGCGATCCACTGCTCGGCCCAGTCCGGTGCCTGTCCCGCCGGCGTGGCCCCCTCGCCGCCCGACCAGAGCAGCAGCAGCCCGAGCGCGTGCTTGCACGGGAACTCACGGCTCGGACAGCTGCACCTGTACGCCGGACCGGTCCCGTCCGCGGTGTCGACGACCGTCCGGTACGGCGTGCCGCCGCTGCCCTCGCACAAGCCCCATACCGCCCCCTCCCGCGAACTGCCCGTGCCCGACCACGGATCGGCCGTGCCGAGTTTGCTTCCCGCTTTGCGTGACGTGGAGTCAGGCGCCAGTGCCAGCACCTGGTCCGCCGTCCAGCGCACCCCCTGCTGAGTCATGACATCGAAGGTAGATCCCACCACTGACAATCGGTCCGGCGAGCGGCCGCCGACCGTCGGGCGGCCGTCCTTCGCGGGTGGCCGGGAGGGCGTTTTCGCAGGTCGGATCGCATTGTCAGTGGCGTGGTGCACGGTGGACACCAGATGCCGAACCGGCCGAGCTGGAGGGGGCCTCAGCCATGTCCGTGTCCGTAGATCCCACGACAGATCCGACGTCCGTGCAACCGAGTGGGAACGAGCCCGCGGAAGCATTGCGTCCGCACGCCGAGGACGCCTTCGCCGACGAACTCACCGCGCTGGCGGCGCAGGACGACCGCCCGCGCCCGGCCCGCTGGAAGCTGTCGCCGTGGGCCGTCGCCACCTATCTCCTCGGCGGCGTCCTGCCGGACGGCACAGTGATCTCGCCGAAGTACGTGGGCCCGCGCCGCCTCGTCGAGGTCGCGGTGTCCACCCTCGCCACCGACCGCGCCCTGCTGCTGCTCGGCGTCCCGGGCACCGCCAAGACCTGGGTCTCCGAACACCTGGCGGCGGCGGTCAGCGGTGACTCGACGCTGCTGGTGCAGGGCACCGCGGGCACGCCGGAGGAGGCGATCCGCTACGGCTGGAACTACGCGCAGCTGCTCGCGCACGGTCCGAGCCGCGACGCGCTGGTGCCCAGCCCCGTCATGCGGGCCATGGCGGAGGGGGCGACGGTACGGGTCGAGGAACTGACCCGGATCCCGGCCGACGTGCAGGACACCCTCATCACCATCCTGTCCGAGAAGACACTGCCGATACCGGAGTTGGGGCAGGAGGTGCAGGCGGTCCGCGGGTTCAGCCTCATCGCCACGGCCAACGACCGCGACCGCGGGATCAACGAGCTGTCCAGCGCCCTGCGCCGCCGCTTCAACACGGTGGTGCTGCCGTTGCCCGAGAGCGTCGAGGCCGAGGTGGACATCGTCGCCCGGCGCGTCGACCAGATCGGCCGCTCCCTCGACCTGCCGGCCGCTCCCGACGGCATCGACGAGATCCGCCGGGTGGTGACGGTCTTCCGCGAACTGCGCGCAGGCGTCACCTCCGACGGGCGTACGAAGGTGAAGTCGCCGAGCGGCACGCTGTCGACCGCCGAGGCCATCTCCGTCGTCACCGGCGGTCTCGCGCTGGCCGCGCACTTCGGCGACGGCGTACTGCGGGCCGGGGACGTGGCCGCGGGCATCCTCGGCGCCGTCGTCCGCGATCCGGCGGCCGACCGGGTCGTCTGGCAGGAGTACCTGGAGGCGGTCGTCCGGGAACGGGCCGGCTGGACGGACTTCTACCGGGCCTGCCGGGAGGTGAGCGCGTGAACGGGAGCGACGCAAGCAACGGGAACGAGGAGATCCGGGCGTGGGCCCGCGGAGCGTGGAGGGTGGCTGTGGACGACGACACGAGGTGGCCCCGCAGGCGTGAGGGCAGGGGATGACGGGCGTCGCGGAGGGCGGCGGCCAGGGCCCGGAGGCGGGCCGGCCGTTGCTGCTCGGGGTGCGCCACCACGGGCCGGGGTCGGCGCGGGCGGTACGGGCGGCGCTGGACGCCGCCCGGCCCCGGACCGTACTGGTCGAGGGGCCGCCCGAGGCAGACGCGTTGATTCCGCTGGCCGCCGACGAGGACATGCGGCCGCCGGTCGCGCTGCTCGCCCACGCCGTCGACGAACCCGGCCGTTCCGTCTTCTGGCCGCTGGCCGAGTTCTCCCCGGAATGGGTCGCCCTCCGCTGGGCCCTGGAGCACGGCGTCCCCGCCCGCTTCATCGACCTCCCGGCCACCCACACCCTGGCCTGGGAGGAGAAGGGGCACGGCGAGAGGCATGAGGCGGGGCGGGAGAAGGGGCCGCGACCCGACGGACAGAACGAGGGCGGGAGCGGCAACGGGAGCGAAGACGACGACGCGCCCGTTGCCTGGGAGGGGGTGCGGGGGGACCCGCTCGGGCGGCTCGCCGCGGTCGCCGGATACGACGATCCCGAGCGGTGGTGGGAGGACGTCGTCGAGCACCGGTCGACGGGCGCGAAGGACCCGTTCGCGCCGTTCGCCGCGATCGAGGAGGCCATGGGGGCGCTGAGGGAGGCGTGCGCAACCGAAGCAGGGGAGCAAGGCGACGGCCGGGATCTCGTGCGGGAGGCGTACATGCGCCTCCAAGTGCGGTCGGCACAGAGGGAGTTCGGGGCGGCCGGGGTGGCCGTGGTGTGCGGGGCGTGGCATGTGCCCGCACTGCGCCGGAAGGTCGCCGTCGCCGCCGACCGGGCGCTGCTCAAGGGGTTGCCCAAGGTCAGGGCCGACCTGACCTGGGTGCCGTGGACCCACCGCAGACTGGCCCGGGCCGGGGGGTACGGGGCGGGTATCGACTCGCCGGGCTGGTACGCCCACCTGTTCGGCGCGCCGGACCGGCCGGTCGAGCGCTGGCTGACGAAGGTGGCGGTCCTGCTCCGTGCGGAGGACCGGATGGTGTCCTCGGCGCATGTCATCGAGGCGGTCCGGCTGGCCGAGACGCTTGCCGCGCTGCGCGGCCGGCCGCTGCCCGGTCTGAGCGAGACGTCCGACGCCGTGCGCGCGGTGCTGTGCGAGGGCTCGGACGTTCCGTTGGCGCTGGTACGCGACCGGCTGGTGGTCGGGGACGTCCTGGGTGAGGTGCCGGCCGGCGCGCCCGCCGTGCCGTTGCAGCGTGACCTCGACCGGCTTCAGCGCCGACTGCGGCTCAAACCGGAGGCGGACGCACGCGAGTTGGCGCTCGATCTGCGCAAGGACAACGACGCCGAGCGCAGCAGGCTCCTGCACCGGCTGCGGCTGCTGCGTGTCGGGTGGGGCGATCCGGCCGCCTCGCCCGGCAGCACGGGAACGTTCCGGGAGGCGTGGCGGCTGCGGTGGGAGCCGGAGCTGTCGGTGCGGACCGCCGAGGCCGGGGTGTGGGGGACGACCGTGCTCGCCGCGGCCACCGCCAAGGCGGAAGCGGACGCCGTCGCCGCGCGGGGCCTCGCCGAGGTGACCGGGCTCGCCGAGCGCTGCCTCCTGGCCGGGCTGTCGGACGCGCTCCCGACGGTGATGCGGGTCCTCGCCGACCGGGCGGCACTCGACACGGACGTCGGTCATCTCGCCCAGGCCCTGCCCGCGCTGGTGCGTTCGCTGCGCTACGGCGACGTACGGGGCACCGACACCCGAGCGCTGGCGGAGGTGGCCGCCGGCCTCGCCGAACGGGTCTTCGTCGGCCTCCCCCCGGCCTGCGTCTCGCTGGACGCCGACGCGGCGGACGAGATGCGGCGCCAGGTGGACGCGGTGCACGGAGCGGTGGGGATGCTCGAGGAGACGTCGACGACCCCGGGACGGGCCGACGCACCGGCCGGGGCATCGGCAGGCGCACCGACCGGGGCGGCGACCGGGGCGGCGGGGGGCCGCTCCGGGGCCGTGGAGACGGACGGGGGCGGGGGGCGGCCGGGTGCCTCCATGGGGGGCGACCGGGACCTCGGCGGTGAGTCCCGTCCGGGTGGCGGCGGGCTGCGGGAGCGCTGGCGGGGGGTGCTGCGGGTGCTCTCCGGGCGGGACACCGTGCCCGGGGTGATCCGGGGGCGGGCCGTGCGGCTGCTTCTGGACGAGGGGGAGTTGGACCAGGACGAGGCCGCGCGGCTGATGGGGCTCGCCCTGTCACCGGGGACACCGCCGTCCGACGCGGCCGCCTGGATCGAGGGCTTCGTCGGAGGCGGCTCCGGGGGCGGACTGCTCCTCATGCACGACGAACGGCTGCTCGGGCTGGTCGACGGATGGCTCACGGCGGTGCCTGCGGACGCGTTCACGGACGTACTGCCGTTGCTGCGGCGGACGTTCTCGGCGTATGAACCGGGGGTGCGCAGAACGCTCGGCGAGCTGGTCCGGCGCGGCCCGGGGCAGCGGGGCGGCGGGCCGGGCACGGGCTCCGGGACACCCGGGTTCGCGGCCGGACTCGACGAGGGACGCGCGGACGCCGTCCTGCCGGTGGTGCGGCTGCTGCTGGGGCTGGCACCGGGGCCGGGACCGGGGCCGGGACCGGATCCTGGCCCGGCCGACGACGAGTTTGCGGGGGTGGGCACATGACGACGACCGACGCGGCGACGACCGAGGCCGGACAGGAGCGGCTGCGGCGCTGGCGACTGGTGCTCGGGGGCGACACGGCGGACGGCACCGGTCACGGGCTCTCCGGGCGGGACGCCGAGATGGACGGGGCGCTCACCGCGCTCTACGGAAAGGAGAGCGGGGCGCGGACGGGGCGGGACCGCTCGGCGGGGCTCGGGGCCTCGGCGCCGTCGGTGGCGCGCTGGCTCGGGGACATCCGCACGTACTTCCCCACCTCCGTCGTACAGGTCATGCAGCGCGACGCCATCGACCGGCTGGGGCTGTCCGCGCTGCTGCTGGAACCGGAGATGCTGGAGGCGGTGGAGGCGGACGTGCACCTCGTGGGCACCCTGCTCTCGCTGAACAAGGCGATGCCGGAGACGACGAAGGAGACGGCACGGGCCGTGGTCCGCAAGGTCGTCGAGGACCTGGAGAAGCGGCTCGCCACCCGCACCCGGGCCGCGCTCACCGGTGCCCTCGACCGCGGCACGCGCGTCCACCGCCCGCGCCATCACGACATCGACTGGAACCGCACGATCGCCGTCAACCTCAAGCACTACCTGCCCGAGTACGGGACGGTCGTGCCGGAGCGGCTCGTCGGGTACGGGCGGGCGTCGCGGTCAGTGAAGAAGGAGGTGATCCTCTGCATCGACCAGTCGGGTTCGATGGCGTCGTCGGTCGTGTACGCGTCGGTCTTCGGGGCGGTACTGGCGTCGATGCGGTCGATCAGCACGCGGCTCGTCGTCTTCGACACCGCGGTCGCCGATCTCACCGACCTGCTCGACGACCCGGTGGACGTCCTGTTCGGCACCCGGCTCGGTGGCGGAACGGACATCAACCGGGCGCTCGCGTACTGCCAGACGCAGATCACCCGGCCCGCCGAGACGGTGGTGGTGCTCATCAGCGACCTGTACGAGGGAGGCATAAGGGACGAGATGCTCAAGCGCGTCGCGGCGATGAAGGCGTCCGGCGTGCAGTTCGTCGCGCTGCTCGCGCTGTCGGACGAAGGGACGCCCGCCTACGACCGGGAGCACGCGGCGGCACTCGCGGCGCTGGGCGCACCGGCGTTCGCCTGCACGCCCGATCTGTTCCCGGACGTCATGGCGGCGGCGATCGAGAAGCGCCCGCTGCCCGTGCCGGACACCGCCTGACGCGACGCGGGACGCACATGCAAGGATCGGGGCCACGTAGTCGCCGCACGGGAGGAACCTCCCCCCTTGACCTGGCCCACCGCCCTGCCTGGTGCCGCTCTGCGGATCCTGCGCGTCCTGCGCGGCGCGGCCGGGCGGCGCGTGGTGCAACTGGCGCTCCTGGTGGGCGGTTTGTTCGCGCTCGGGTTTCTCTGCGGGGAACAGGCACACGCGGCGGAGGGCCTGTCCGCACCGGCACGGTCGGCACCCGCACTGTCCGCACCGGCACGGTCGGCCCCGGTCCTGTCCGTGCCGGCCGGGGTGACCGACCAGGTCGAAACCCTGAGTTCGGTTCCGGGGGCCGGTGACGTCGTGGTGGCGGCCGTGGGTGAACAGCGTGAGCGGCTCTCGGCGCAGGTGTCGTGGTCGCCCGTCTCCCCGTCGTCCGTCTCCCCGTCGTCCGTCTCCCCGTCGTCCGTCTCGTCGCCGCCCGTCTCGTCGTCGCCGAGGCCGCCGATCTCGCCGGCCCTTCCCGAGCCCCCTGACCTTTCCGAGCTCCCCCAGCTTGCAGATCTTCCCGAGCTCCCTGGCGTCTCCGGCCCGACCGGCCTCCCGAGTCCTCCCGCCCTCCCGGTCCTCCCCGACCTGCCCGCCATCCCCGACCTTCCGGCGCTCCCCGTACTCCCCGCTCTCCCCGACCTTCCGGCCCTTCCGTCGGTTCCGGTGCGGACGCTCCCGGTGCCGGTCGTGGAGGTGCCCGGGCAGGGCGCCGTGGCCACCCCGTCGCCGGACGGACACGGGCTCGGCGACCGGAAGACCGCCGACGCGGTGCCGGAGCCGGTGACCGCGAAGGTGACGGCGGCGGACGCGGCGGTGGACGCGGAGACGGCATCGTACGGCCCGGTGAGCACCGGCGGCGGTTCGGTCGACGTCGGTCACCGCGTCGCGTCCGCCCGCACCGGGCAAGCTCCCGTGCACGCCCCTGCTCACGCTCCCGGGCCGGTGCGCCGAGGGCCCGCCGGTGACCGTGACGGTGTGCTGGCCGGCGGTGCGTCGGTGCTCGACGGCGGTGCGTCCCGGCACGGCGACACGCATGCCGTCACGCCGCGTCACCAATTCCCGCCGCGACCGGTGCCCGGCAGTGCCGCGCGCTCCGAGGCGGCAGGTACCCGGGACGGGCACCGGACCATCCCGGTCTTCCCCGGCTAGGGGCAGGCACCCCTCCCTCCCCGAGCCCCGAGCATCCGAGCCTTCCGCGTTCGGGGCGTCGCGCAGATCGCGCGAACCACGTTCCACGGCAGCGCGTCACGCGTCTGACCGGTTGACTCCGTGAGGCGGCAGGCCCCCGGACGGCCGAAAGCCACCGGTTCGTCCGACCGAAACCTCACGGGTGGGGTCGAGTGGTCCTCATTGGGGTGAGGATCGACCGACCTGAGCCCTCAAGGGGCTGTTCAGGGGGCCTCACCGGGTCAACCCCAACCCGGTGAGGCCCTTCCCGTCCCCTCTCGATCTCCTCACACCCGGCACCGGGTGCCAGTGATCCCGGCATCATGTGACAGGTATCACCGCTCAGGTGTGACCCTCGATTTAGGGGCCTCCTGCAAGCAGCGATAACCTGCGAGACGGACATGCCGCGCGCTCGGACACCGTGTGCGCCTCCCTTGTGACTGACAGACGGCGGACGTCACGTTGCCCTCGCGGCACGCCCACGCAGACAACGAACCGCGAGATCACTGATAGGGACGGAAGCGCGTGGACCTGTTCGAGTACCAGGCGAGGGACCTCTTCGCCAAGCACGATGTACCGGTGCTGGCCGGTGAAGTCATCGACACGCCTGAGGCGGCCCGCGCAGCCACCGAGCGTCTCGGTGGCAAGTCCGTCGTCAAGGCCCAGGTGAAGGTCGGCGGGCGTGGCAAGGCCGGCGGCGTGAAGCTCGCCGCCTCCGCCGACGAGGCCGTGGAGCACGCGACCAACATCCTCGGCATGGACATCAAGGGCCACACGGTCCACAAGGTGATGATCGCCGAGACGGCCCCGGAGATCCTGGAGGAGTACTACGTCTCCTTCCTCCTCGACCGTGCCAACCGCACCTTCCTCTCCATCGCGTCCGTCGAGGGCGGCATGGAGATCGAGGAGGTGGCGGAGACCCGCCCCGAGGCCGTCGCCAAGACGCCGATCGACGCCAACGAGGGTGTGACCCCCGAGAAGGCCCGTGAGATCGTCGAGGCCGCGAACTTCCCGGCCGAGGTCGCCGACAAGGTCGCCAACGTCCTCGTGACGCTGTGGAAGACCTTCATCGAGGAGGACGCCCTCCTCGTCGAGGTCAACCCGCTGGCGAAGGTCGCCTCCGGCGACGTCATCGCCCTCGACGGCAAGGTCTCGCTGGACGAGAACGCCGAGTTCCGTCAGCCGGGACACGAGGAGTTCGTCGACCACGCGTCGGCCAACCCGCTCGAGGCCGCCGCGAAGGCGAAGAACCTCAACTACGTCAAGCTCGACGGCGAGGTCGGCATCATCGGCAACGGCGCGGGTCTCGTCATGAGCACCCTGGACGTCGTCGCGTACGCCGGTGAGGCGCACGGTGGGGTCAAGCCCGCCAACTTCCTCGACATCGGTGGTGGCGCCTCCGCCGCCGTCATGGCGAACGGCCTGGAGATCATCCTCGGCGACCCGGACGTCAAGTCCGTCTTCGTCAACGTCTTCGGTGGCATCACCGCCTGTGACGAGGTCGCCAACGGTATCGTCCAGGCGCTTCAGCTGCTCGCGGACAAGGGTGAGGAAGTCACCAAGCCGCTGGTCGTGCGTCTCGACGGCAACAACGCCGAGCTGGGTCGCAAGATCCTCTCCGACGCCAACCACCCGCTGGTACAGCGTGTGGACACCATGGACGGCGCGGCCGACAAGGCCGCCGAGCTCGCGGCTGCGAAGTAAGGGAAGAGGGACAGAACAGCCATGGCTATCTTCCTGAACAAGGACAGCAAGGTCATCGTCCAGGGCATGACCGGTGCCACGGGCATGAAGCACACCAAGCTCATGCTGGCGGACGGCACCAACATCGTCGGTGGCGTGAACCCCCGTAAGGCGGGCACGTCCGTCGACATCGACGGTACCGAGATCCCGGTCTTCGGCACGGTCGCCGAGGCGATCGAGAAGACGGGCGCCAACGTGTCCGTCCTCTTCGTGCCGCCGGCCTTCGCGAAGGCCGCCGTCGTCGAGGCGATCGACGCGGAGATCCCGCTGGCCGTCGTCATCACCGAGGGCATCGCCGTCCACGACTCGGCCGCGTTCTACGCGTACGCCGTGTCGCAGGGCAACAAGACCCGGATCATCGGCCCGAACTGCCCCGGTCTCATCACCCCGGGCCAGTCGAACGCCGGCATCATCCCGGGCGACATCACGAAGCCGGGCCGCATCGGTCTGGTCTCGAAGTCCGGCACGCTGACCTACCAGATGATGTACGAGCTGCGGGACATCGGCTTCTCGTCCGCCGTCGGCATCGGTGGCGACCCGATCATCGGTACGACGCACATCGACGCGCTCGCCGCGTTCGAGGCCGACCCCGACACCGACCTGATCGTCATGATCGGTGAGATCGGCGGCGACGCCGAGGAGCGGGCAGCGGCCTTCATCAAGGACAACGTGAAGAAGCCGGTCGTCGGCTACGTCGCGGGCTTCACCGCGCCCGAGGGCAAGAC
Source organism: Streptomyces sp. NBC_01334 (assembly GCF_035983595.1). Taxonomy (NCBI): domain Bacteria; kingdom Bacillati; phylum Actinomycetota; class Actinomycetes; order Kitasatosporales; family Streptomycetaceae; genus Streptomyces; species Streptomyces sp. NBC_01334. Next base: position 5,973,042 of record NZ_CP130718.1, read on the forward strand.
CATGGGCCACGCCGGCGCCATCGTCTCCGGCTCCTCCGGCACCGCCCAGGCGAAGCAGGAGGCCCTCGAGGCCGCCGGCGTCAAGGTCGGCAAGACGCCGACCGAGACGGCGAAGCTGGCCCGCGAGATCCTCGCGGCCGGCTGAGTTCCGGACCGGGTACCGGTGGGCCCGTTCCCCTTGGGGGGAGCGGGCCCACCGGCGTTTGCGGGTCGCGGGTGCCGGGCCGGGCCGGGCGGGCCGGGTTCATTCGGCCAGCGGGATCAGCCGTTGCGGGCCGTGCTGGATCCCGGACCGCAGCTTGGCGCGCAGGTTCAGTTCCGCGTCCGAGAGCGTGCCGGGGGCCGACCGCGGGGGCACGCCCTGCACCGTCTCACCGGGGGGCACCGCGGGCTCGTAGCGGGTGGGGGCCGTGCGTACGGTCAGTGCGGTCGCGCCGATGATCGCGACCGTGAACGCGATCGCCGCCCTGGTCCAGAAGCGGGCTCGCTGTTCGCTGCCCGCCCGCACGGTGGTCGGCTCGGCCGCGCGCAGCCGTTCGGCGGACGCCACCTCCGCCAGCCGCCGGTGCAGTGCCGAGGGGCTCGCCAGCTCGGGCAGCCGTGTGGCCACCGCCTCACGGGCGTGCAACAGCCGGTTCGCCGCCGCGGGGGTGCTCGCCTCCGTCTCCGCCGCCGTCTCCGGGAGGTCGAGGCCCACACCGTCGTAGAGGAGGAGCGTGCGGCGGTAGGGCGCGGGAAGGGTCAGCAGGACGTCCAGCAGCGCGCGGTCGGCGGCGTCGGACGGGGGCGGCTCCGGGTGGCGGTAGCGGGGGCGGAACCGGTGCCAGGGCGAGAGCGCGTACTCGTACGCCGTCGCCCGCACCCAGCCCGCCGGGTCCCGGTCCACGGCCACCTCGGGCCAGCGCTGCCAGGCCACTTGGAACGCCTGCTCGACCGATTCGCGCGCGAGTTCGCGGCGGCCGCAGAGCAGGTACGCCTGCCGTACGAGGGCGGGGGCGCAGAAGGCGTAGAGCGCGTCGAAGGCCTGAGCGGGTGTCAGGGTGGTCCCGGTGGGCCGGCCTCCAGGGCCTCCAGGGGTTTCAGCGCCCTCAGCGCCCTCAGTGCTGCCAGGGACTTCGGGGACTTCGCGGGCTCCGGGGGCTCCGGGGGCTGCTGGGATCTCCAGGGTTTCGGGGTGGTCAGGGTCGCTGTTCAGGCACACCGTCACCTGGGGCGGGCGCTCTGCCTCCTGGGTGTTCGTCACCATGTCCGCCTCGGTCGGCGATGCCAGCAGTTGCGCGTACGCCTCCCGCCTGCGGCCGCGCGGTGTCGTGCGGCCGGACTCCCACGCGCGCACCGTCTCCCGGGTGACACCCACCCGCTCGGCGACCTGATCCTGTGTCAGCGAGGCCGCCTCGCGCAGGTGTCGGCGCAGCTTGGGCGGGGGGAGTGGGGCAGGGCTCTGTGTCACAGGGGAACCCTTCGCGCGAAAATGTACATAAACGTATATTGAGCGACACAACGGTACTTCGCCTGTTACGACGGGAAAGCGCGTGTCGTTGGGAGCATGACGGGCGTGACCCAGATGACCGCTCGCCGACTGTCGTTGTCGCCCCTGCTCAGCCGGATGCGTGACCGATCCTCCGGGCTGGCCGCCGGCCTCCTGGGTGGTGCGCTCGCGGCCGGGCTCGGGCTCGGTTCGTTCGCCGTGCTCGTGATGGTGCTGTGGATCAGCTCGCCGTATCCCGACAGCGGGCCGGACGGCGCGCTGCATGTCGCCGCCGCGCTGTGGCTGCTGGCCCATGGCGCGGAACTGGTACGCGTCGACACGCTGTCCGGGGTTCCGGCGCCGGTCGGCGTCACCCCGCTGCTGCTGCTCGCGTTGCCGGTGTGGCTGGTGCGGCGCGCCGCGCGGGACGCGGTGGGCGGGGGCGCCGGTGACGACGAGGGTGCGGTGCTCGTGAGTGCCCGTACGGCGTGGGCGGGTGTCGTGCTCGGCTACCTCGCCGTGGGGACGGGCGTCGCCTGCTACGCCGCCACCGGTGGCGCACTGCGGCCCTCGTGGGCGTGGACGGCGGTGTGCGTGCCGGCGGTCGCGGTGCTGGCCGCCGGGGTCGGGGTGTGGTCGGCCTACGACTGTCCCCGCGGGCCCGTCGACAGCGCGCTGCTGGTGCTGCCCCGCGGTGTGCGGCGGCTGCTGCTCGAGCCGGACGGGCGGGAGCGGCTCGGGGTCGCCGGGCGGGCGGCGGGGGCCGGGGCGGCGGTGCTCTTCGGGGGCGGGGCGGCGCTGTTGGCGGTGTCCTCGGTATGGCACCTGGGCGCGGCGCGTGAGGCGTTTCTCCAGCTGACGGAGGGCTGGTCGGGGCGGTTCGCGGTGCTGTTGCTGTGCGTGGCGCTGGTTCCGAACGCGGCGGTGTGGGGGGCGGCGTACGCCCTCGGGCCGGGGTACGTCCTCGGCGCCGGACATGTGGTGGCGCCGTTGTCCTCCGACCCGGCGCCCATGCTGCCGCCGTTCCCCCTGCTGGCGGCGGTGCCGGAGGCGGGGGGCGGGACGCCGTGGAACTGGGCGGTGGGGGTGGTGCCGGTGGTCGCCGGAGTGACGGTGGGGGTGTTCGTGGCTCGGGGGGCGGGGGCCGGGGGCGCCTGGTCGTGCGGGCGGACCGCGGGGGGTGTGGTGCTGGCGGGGGTGATGTGCGGGGTGCTGATGGGAGCGCTCGCGGGGTTGGCCGGTGGGCCGTTGGGGGTTTCCGCGTTGGCTCGGTTCGGGCCGGTGGGGTGGCAGGTGGGTGGTGCGGTGGTGTTGTGGACCGTGGGGGTGGGTGTGCCGGTGGCCTTGGTCGTGCGGGGGTGGCGACGCTGGGTGGCGGCGAGGGCGGGGAAGGGCGGTACTGCGGGTTCTGCTGCCGCCGGCTCGGTGGTGAGGGCCGAGCTGTATGACTTCTCGCCGGTGGAGCGCGGCGATGCGGTGGCGTATCGCGGTGCGGTGGCGCATGGCGACACCGCCGAGACTGGCGCGTCCGTGCAGGCCGTGCAGGCTGTGCCGCCCGTACCGGCGGTTGCGCCCGCGCCTGTCGAGCTGGTGGATCCCGTCGGTCGGTTGGACGCCATGGACCCGCGGGACCCCAGGGACTTCCGGGACCCCGTGCACCCCTGGGACCACATCGACCCACTGGACCTCAGGGATTCCAGGGGCCCCGTGGGTTACGTGGAGCCGGTGTGGCACGGGGATGTGGCTCGGGAGGCTCGGTGGGCGGCGTTGCGGGAGGCGGGGGAGGACGAGGGAGTGGACGGTTCGGAGGGGAGTGAGGGGGGTGGGGTGGGGCGGTGACCGTCCAGGGTTTCTCGCCCCCGCCGCCCCTTCCCGTCCCCGGGGGCTGCCGCCCCCGGACCCCCGCTTCGGCCCCGAAGAGCCTCGTCCTCAAGCGCCGGACGGGCTGAAAGCACGCCGGTCCGGGCCGAACGTCACGCGTTGGCGCCCAGGATGTTCTTCAGTTCCTTGGGGAGCAGGTCGTCGCAGGACTGTTTGGCCTCGTTGGTGAGGGCGTCGTTCGTGCAGGTGTAGTAGTCGCTGTAGACCAGCTGCGCGGTGAAGCTCGCGGCGACCAGGGCCAGGGCGAGGGACGCGGTGACCAGGCCGCTGACGGCGGCGGTCTTCTGGGGGCGGCCGGTGGGCTCCGGGGCCGGCGGGGCGTCGGGGTCGGGGGTGCGCGGCTTGGCGCGCAGGGCGCTGATTCCCCAGTTCAGGGCCAGCGCGCCGAGCAGCAGGGCCACGTACGGCCAGCCGAAGAGCGCGAAGAAGAAGGCCCACATCCCGCAGAGCAGGGCGTAGCGCGCGTGGCGCTGGGCGGGGTCGGTGGGGTCCCAGCGCTTGGCCGGGTCGGTGCCGGGGCCGCCGCCTTCGGGGGCGCCGCCGGGGCGCTCGCCGAAGCCACCGGGGGAGCGGCCGGGCTGCTGGTCGCTCCACTGGCCGCCCCACGGGGTGCGTCCGCCCTCGGGGGCGCCGCCCGCCGGGCGCCGGGGCTGCCAGGGGCGGTCCGGGGTGCCCTCGGGGGGCGGGGCGAAGGGGTTGTCGTCCTCGGGGGGCGGGTTGTCGCCCGAGTTGTCGCCCGAGGGGGCGTCGGGGGGAGAGGTTGGGCGCTCTCGCAGCAGCACGGCGCCGCGCTCCCCTCCCTGCCGTGACTGCGGGGGGAGCGTGAGGAGTCGCAGACTGCGGTCCGGCATCAAGTGGGCGTCTTCCCCTAGTGATCGGCTAGTGATCGGCTTTTGGCTGGTGATGAACGGTTTTGGGCTGGTACTGCCTAGCTGGGCCGTCACTTGCAGAACGCACCGCGTCGCCACCGCGTTCCCGAGCCCGCTCGCCCCAGACGCTACCTTCCGGCCACGCCCCCGTCCCGTGGGGGCCGTCCGGTGTGCCGGTATCGTTGCTGACGGTCGGCCGCTTCGTAGACTTCCCCGTATCCCGGGGCGCGAAGCATTCGTACGAATGTATAAACCGGCCGTGCAAACGCTTCCCCGAGAAAGGGCCCCCACCGTGGCCGCCAAGCCCGTGGCCAAGCGCCTCGTCGTGCTGGTCTCCGGATCCGGTACGAACCTCCAGGCTCTCCTCGACGCCATCGCGGCCACCGGCGTCGATGCCTACGGCGCCGAGATCGTCGCCGTCGGAGCCGACCGGGAGGGCGTCGAGGGGCTCGCCCGGGCCGAGCGCGCCGGGATTCCCACCTTCGTGCGCAAGGTCAAGGACTTCGGGAGCCGGGAGGAGTGGGACGCCGCGCTCGCCGAGGCGGTGGCCGCCCACGAGCCGGACCTCGTCGTCTCCGCCGGGTTCATGAAGATCGTGGGGAAGGAATTCCTGGCGCGGTTCGGGGGGCGGTTCGTCAACACGCACCCGGCCCTGCTGCCCAGCTTTCCCGGGGCCCACGGTGTGCGGGACGCGCTCGCGTACGGCGCCCGGGTCACCGGCTGCACCGTCCACTTCGTCGACGACGGCGTCGACACCGGACCGATCATCGCCCAGGGCGTGGTCGAGGTCCGGGACGAGGACGACGAGAGCGCTCTGCACGAGCGCATCAAGGAAGTCGAGCGAAGGCTGCTCGTCGAGGTCGTGGGGCGGCTCGCCCGCAACGGCTATCGCATTGAGGGACGAAAGGTAGTTATCCAGTGACCGCCGACAGCACTGTCACGGCAGAGAGCAGCAAGCGGGGCATCCGTCGCGCGCTCGTCAGCGTCTACGACAAGACCGGTCTGGAAGAGCTCGCGCGCGGGCTGCACGAGAGCGGCGTCGAGCTCGTCTCCACCGGTTCCACCGCCTCCCGTATCGCCGCCGCCGGCGTTCCCGTCACCAAGGTCGAGGAGCTCACCGGCTTCCCCGAGTGCCTGGACGGCCGGGTCAAGACCCTGCACCCCAAGGTGCACGCCGGCATCCTCGCCGACCTGCGACTCGACAGCCACCGGCAGCAGCTGGACGAGCTGGGCGTCGCGCCGTTCGACCTCGTCGTCGTGAACCTCTACCCCTTCCGGGAGACCGTCGCCTCGGGCGCCTCCGAGGACGAGTGCGTCGAGCAGATCGACATCGGCGGGCCGTCCATGGTGCGCGCCGCCGCGAAGAACCACCCGTCGGTGGCCGTGGTCACCAGCCCGGCGCGGTACGCCGACGTCCTCTCGGCCGTGCAGTCCGGCGGCTTCGACCTGGCCGCCCGCAAGCGGCTCGCCGCCGAGGCCTTCCAGCACACCGCCGCCTACGACGTGGCTGTGGCCTCCTGGTTCGCGTCCTCCTACGCGCCGGTGGACGAGTCGCGGTTCCCCGACTTCCTCGGCGCCACCTGGGAGCGCAAGAGCACCCTGCGCTACGGCGAGAACCCGCACCAGCCCGCCGCGCTCTACGTGGACGGCAGCGGTGGCGGTCTGGCCGAGGCCGAGCAGCTGCACGGCAAGGAGATGTCGTACAACAACTACACGGACACGGACGCCGCGCACCGTGCCGCGTACGACCACGCCGAGCCGGCCGTCGCGATCATCAAGCACGCCAACCCGTGCGGGATCGCCGTCGGCGCGGACGTCGCCGAGGCGCACCGCAAGGCGCACGCCTGCGACCCGCTGTCGGCCTTCGGTGGCGTCATCGCCGTCAACCGGCCGGTCAGCAAGGAGCTGGCGGAGCAGGTCGCCGAGATCTTCACCGAGGTCATCGTCGCGCCCGACTACGAGGAGGGGGCGCTCGAGGCCCTCACCAAGAAGAAGAACATCCGGGTGCTCAGGGCGCCGCAGGGCCCCGCGGGCGCCGTCGAGCTCAAGCCCGTCGGCGGCGGCGCGCTGCTCCAGGTCACGGACCGGCTCCAGGCCGACGGCGACGACCCGGCGAACTGGACCCTGGCGACCGGCGAGGCGCTCGGCGCGTCCGAGCTCGCCGACCTGGCGTTCGCCTGGCGGGCCTGCAGGGCCGTCAAGTCCAACGCCATCCTGCTCGCCAAGGACGGCGCCTCGGTCGGCGTCGGCATGGGGCAGGTCAACCGGGTCGACTCGGCGAAGCTGGCCGTCGAGCGGGCCGGTGAGGAGCGGGCGCGCGGCTCGTACGCCGCCTCCGACGCGTTCTTCCCCTTCCCCGACGGGCTGGAGGTCCTGGTCGAGGCGGGCGTCAAGGCCGTGGTGCAGCCCGGTGGTTCGGTCCGTGACGAGCTGGTCGTCGAGGCCGCCGAGAAGGCGGGCGTGACGATGTACTTCACGGGGACGCGTCACTTCTTCCACTGATCTTCCCCGATCGACGCGGCGGCCCCGGTCGCCTCTCCTGGAGCCAGGAGGGGGACCGGGGCCGCCGTGCGTTCATCCGCGGCGCAGCGCGTGCGTCAACGCGCGCGTCACGGCGTGTGTCAGTGCGTGCGGATCACGATCGAGCTGCACACCTTGTCGGCGAACGTCTGCTTCTTGGCGTCCCAGGCGGGCCACAGCCAGCCCAGGTAGCACGCCAGGCTGTCCAGGAAGTGGGCCAGGCGGCGGACGAACGCCATGCCGACACCGAGGGGCTGTCCGTCGATCTCCCGCACCAGGCGGATGCCCAGTGCCTTCTTGCCGACCGTCTGGCCGGTGCGGCCCTCCTGGATCAGCTGCCAGATCGCGAGGCCGAGCAGGGCGACGGCGCCGAGGGCCATCAGCGCCGGAGTGTCCTTGCCGATGATGACGAGGGCGTAGGGCACCGCGAACACCAGCATGTCGACCAGGGTGCCCAGGAACCGCTGGCCCCAGTTCGCGTACGGCGGCTGACCGCCGTAGCCGGGCTGCTGCGGGTAGCCGTAACCCTGCTGCGGATAACCCGGCTGCTGCGGGTATCCGGGCTGCTGGGGGTAGCCGGGCTGCTGCGGCTGGCCGTACCCCTGCGGGGGGACGCCCTGCGGCGCCTGCTGGCCGTAACCGGGCTGGCCCTGCTGGGGGTAGCCGTAACCGGGCTGCCCCTGCTGGGGGTTCTGCGGCTGACCGTAGGGGTCGTTGGGCGGGCCGAAGCTCATGGCGATTTTCCTCCGTTGCACAAGCGGGGACGACGCGGAGTGCGCGGAGGAACATCTTCAGATGAGCGGTTTGCCCCCCAACACCGACCGCATACTGCGGAGCCCCATCGTTCTTGGACAGGTGTGCTCCTGTCCAGCCGCATTCCGCAGGCTTTGTGCAAGTGCAACCTTCCCGATCATGGCCGAAACGGCACCGGGCGGACCCGTCGAGGGGGTGGCCGGAGCCGGGTTCGCCGGTGCCCGGGTTCATCCGGATTGGAACCGGGGGCCCGTCATCCGGGAGGATGGGTCCATGACCGCCCAGATTCTCGATGGCAAGGCCACCGCAGCCGCGATCAAGTCCGATCTGACCGCCCGGGTGGCGGCGCTGAGGGAGAAGGGCGTGACGCCCGGACTCGGCACGATCCTCGTCGGCACCGACCCCGGCAGCCAGAAGTACGTCGCCGGCAAGCACCGTGACTGCGCCGAGGTCGGCATCGCCTCCATCCAGCGCGAGCTGCCCGGCACGGCCACCCAGGAGGAGATCGAGGCGGTCGTCCGCGAACTGAACGACGACCCCGCCTGCACCGGCTACATCGTCCAGCTCCCGCTGCCCAAGGGCATCGACGAGAACCGGATCCTGGAACTCATGGACCCGGCCAAGGACGCCGACGGCCTGCACCCGATGAACCTCGGCCGGCTGGTCCTCAACGAGCCCGCCCCGCTGCCCTGCACCCCCAACGGCGTGCTCACGCTGCTGCGCCGGTACGGCGTCGAGATCAAGGGCGCCGAGGTCGTGGTCGTCGGCCGCGGTGTCACCATCGGCCGCTCGATGCCGCTGCTGCTGACGCGGCGCAGCGAGAACGCGACGGTGACCCAGTGCCACACCGGCACCCGGGACCTCTCGGCGCACCTGAAGCGGGCCGACATCATCGTCGCCGCGGCCGGTTCCGCGCACCTGATCCGGGCCGAGGACGTGAAGCCGGGCGCGGCCGTGCTGGACGTCGGCGTCTCCCGCAACGCGGAGGGGAAGATCGTGGGCGACGTCCACCCGGACGTCCGCGAGGTGGCCGGCTGGGTCTCCCCGAACCCCGGCGGCGTGGGCCCGATGACCCGTGCTCAGCTGCTGGTCAACGTGGTGGAGGCGGCGGAGCGCAGTGCCCACTGACGGAACCGCCGGCAAGGCCGGGAACATCGACGAGACCGACAGCGCCGACGTCACCGACGCCCACAGCACCGTCGGGATCGACAGCACCGCCGGCACCGACAGCGCCGACGTCACCGAGGGCATCGACGGCATCGAGGTGCGCGACCCGGTCAGCGCGCCCGACGCCGACGGGGTGCCGCGTCGCACCACCCGCCGCTTCCCGCTGTTCACCCGGGACACCGCGCGCCCCGAGGGCGGCGGCCGGGCCGCGCCCGGTGACGCGTTGGCCGCGCGGCAGTGGCCGATCATCGTCGTCCTGGGCATCGTCGCGCTCGGTCTGCTGGTGACCGCGCTCGACGTGTTCCGGATCGGCACGATCCTGATCGGCGTCGGGCTGCTGGTCGGCGCCGTGCTGCGCTGGCTGCTGCCCGGGGTCGGCATGCTCGCCGTGCGCTCCCGCTTCACCGACATCGTGACGTACACCGTGCTGGGCACCGCGATCGTCCTGCTGTCGCTGATGGCGCAGCCCGAACCGTGGCTCCAGATCCCCTTCCTGAAGGACACCCTGCACTTCACGGTCAGCAGCTGAGCCGACCGAGCTGAGCGAGGCCGAGCTGAGCGCAGCGCAACGCGTCGGCGGCCCGTCCCCATCCCCCGAGGAGGACGGGCCGCCGACGCGTTCCACGTTCCACCCTCCTGAACTGCCTGTTCAACAGTCGGCGGGGCGCTGTGGCACGGAGGTGACCGTTCCGCCACGGTGTGCGCGCCCCGCCACAGCCGCCCCCGCTCCGGGAACCGTCCGGCCGTCCCTTGTCGTCCCCTCAACGGATCGAAGGAAAGGTGGGCGGGATGGGCGCCTGGCAGCCGCTGCCGGACGGGCTGCCGTCGGAGGTACGGCACTTCGTGGAGCAGTTGCGGCAGCTCAAGGACGGTACGGGCCTCAGCCTGGCCTCGCTCGGCGCGCGCACCGCGTACAGCAAGTCCTCCTGGCAGCGCTATCTCAACGCCGTTCAGCCGCCGCCCCGGCAGGCCGTCGCCGCGCTGTGCCGGGTGGCGGGTCTGGCCGGCGCGGACGCCGAACGGCACGTCGTGCGCTGGGAGCTGGCCGTCGAGGTCTGGCCGCGGCCGGTGCCGGCGAACCCGGCCGAGGAGTACCGGGACGACCCGACGATCCCCTGGTGGGACCGGCTGGAGGAGCCCGCTCCGCAGGCCTCGCCCCGGCCCGCGGGACGCCTGCTGCTGTATGCGGCCCTGCTTCTGCTGGCCCTGCTGTGCACCGCCGTCGGGGGAGCGGTCGTCTTCGGCTGATGTGCGTTCGTCGCGCGGAGGTGCGCTCGTCGTGTCGATACGTTGACAGTTCGGGCATGTGTCCCGAATCGTCTCGTCATCGGGTCTAACGTGGCCAATGGGGGACTTGGCGGAGGGAGGGGGTTCGATGGCTCGCTGGAGGGCTCTGCCCGGTGAACTCGACCCGCAGGTGAGGGAGTTCGCCGAGCAGTTGCGGCGGGTCGTGGACCGCACGGGACTGAGTGTCGCGGTGGTGGCCGACCGTACGGGCTACAGCAAGACGTCCTGGGAGCGCTATCTCAACGGCCGGCTGCTCGCCCCGAAGGGCGCGATCGTCGCGCTGGCCGAGGTCACCGGCACGCCTCCCATCCATCTCACCACCATGTGGGAACTGGCCGAGCGGGCCTGGAGCCGCTCGGAGGCGCGGCACGACCGGACCATGGAGGCCGTCCGGATCTCCCAGGCGCGGGCCGCGCTGGGGGAGTTCGGGCCGGCGCCCGACGTGCGGGAGTTCGACGCGGGCCGGATGGCGTTGACCCCGGGCGTCGCGGGACCGGCGGGCGTGTCACCGACGATGCCGGTGTCGCCCGAGACGCGGGAGAAGCGCGGTTCCGCCTGGGGCCCGGGTGGTTCAGGCCCGCGGCGCACGACGCTGTTCCTCGCGGGGGTCGTGGGGGTGGTGACGATCGTCGTGGGCGCGTTCCTGCTGACCGACGGAGGGGGCCCGCAGCAGGCGGTGGGCACCACCGGGTCGCCGTCGCCCGCCTCGGCCGCGCCGAGCACCGCGCTGCCCTCCGGGGTGCTGTGCGCCGGCTCCGACTGCACGGGCCGGGACGCGGAGGAGATGGGGTGCAGCGGCGACCTCGTGACGACGGCGAAGATCGCGACGGTCGGGACGACCCTGGTCGAGGTCCGCTACAGCAGGACGTGCGGGGCGGCCTGGGGCCGGATCACCCGGGCCGCGCAGGGCGACGGGGTGCGGGTGACCGTGGGTCCGGTGCGGCAGACCGGCGCCGTCACGGTGGCCGGCGACACGATCGCGTACACCCCGATGGTGGCGGTGAAGAGCGCGGCGGACGCGACGGCGTGCGCGGTGCTGGCGTCGGGGCAGCAGGGGTGCACGCCCTGAGACGGCCCGACGCTGGGCCGAACGGGTGAGGTGAGCGGCGTCGGTGGAACCTGGCGCAAAAAAGTCGGAGCGGGCAGGAATACCGGCCTTCGCCCCGGGCACGCGAACCGTACCCCCACGGGAGTCCGGCGCGACCCGGTACCCCCTCCACGGCGGCCGCTCGGTTCCACCTCTCCCGGACCGGCGGCCGCCGCTTTCGTCCGGCCGGGGCCGCTCCTTCGGGACCGCCGGGGGCCACTCTGTGGGACGGGCCACACAACCCCGGACGCCCGGGATCCCGACGGCGCGATAGCCTGACCGCTGGTTGGATCTCTTGATACCGAGAGATCGATCATTTGTACGTCCCACCAGGGGCAGGGACGCCCCACCGACAGCTGTCATACGGAGAACGCCATGACCCGCACTCCCGTGAACGTCACCGTCACCGGCGCGGCCGGCCAGATCGGTTACGCCCTGCTCTTCCGCATCGCCTCCGGCCAGCTGCTCGGCGCGGACGTGCCGGTCAAGCTGCGCCTGCTGGAGATCACCCCCGCGCTGAAGGCCGCCGAGGGCACCGCCATGGAGCTCGACGACTGCGCGTTCCCGCTGCTCCAGGGCATCGACATCAGCGACGACCCGAACGTCGCCTTCGACGGCGCCAACGTCGCCCTCCTCGTCGGCGCCCGCCCGCGCACCAAGGGCATGGAGCGCGGTGACCTCCTCGAGGCCAACGGCGGCATCTTCAAGCCGCAGGGCAAGGCCATCAACGACCACGCCGCGGACGACATCAAGGTCCTGGTCGTCGGCAACCCGGCCAACACCAACGCCCTGATCGCCCAGGCCGCCGCCCCGGACGTACCGGCCGAGCGCTTCACCGCGATGACCCGCCTCGACCACAACCGCGCGCTGACCCAGCTCGCGAAGAAGACGGGCTCGACGGTCGCCGACATCAAGCGGCTGACCATCTGGGGCAACCACTCCGCGACCCAGTACCCGGACATCTTCCACGCCACGATCGCCGGCAAGAACGCCGCCGAGACCGTGAACGACGAGAAGTGGCTGGCCGAGGACTTCATCCCGACCGTCGCCAAGCGCGGCGCGGCCATCATCGAGGCGCGTGGCGCGTCCTCCGCCGCCTCCGCCGCCAACGCGGCCATCGACCACGTGTACACCTGGGTCAACGGCACGGCGGACGGTGACTGGGCCTCCATGGGCATCCCGTCGGACGGCTCCTACGGCGTCCCGGAGGGCCTCATCTCCTCCTTCCCGGTCACCACCAAGGACGGCTCGTACGAGATCGTCCAGGGCCTGGACATCAACGAGTTCTCCCGCGCCCGCATCGACGCGTCGGTGCAGGAGCTGGCGGAGGAGCGCGAGGCGGTCCGCGCCCTCGGCCTCATCTGAGCCCTGCCGGCCGGTCCCTGACCGCTGCCGACTGTTTCTGATCCCCGGGTGGCTTCGGCTGCCCGGGGATCAGTGCGTTCCGGGGCTCGTGACGAGTTCCGCCAGCTTCAGGTACGCCCGGGTGGTCGCCGGGCGCAGCCGGCCGAGGCCGTCGAAGCCGGAGTTGCGCAGCGCCGGGTCGAACGGGATGCGGACGACGCGTTCGGCGTCCACGCCCAGGCGTTGCGGGAAGTCGGCGGGCAGACGGCGGCTGGTGTTCCCCGGGCCGCCGACCACCACGACGACGTCCCTCAGCAGGACCCGAGACCGGTCCTCGGGCAGCCCGCGGAGCATGCGTCTCGTGTCGGCGAGGGAGGCGTCGGACGCGGTGCAACACAGGATCAGCTGGTCCGTCAGATCCAGGACCGCTTCGGCGGGTCGGCCCGAGCGCGACGGCAGGCAGTTGGTGAGCACGAACGCGTAGTAGGGATCGGCCAGGGTCAGCACCCGGGCGTACTCCTGCGCGTGTGCGGGATTGAGGTCGGCCCGGGCGCCGTACCCGGCGATCTCCAGACCGGAGTCCAGACGCGCGGTGAGGGCCCGGATCCCCGCGTACGGAGTGTCGGGCGGCAGCAGCGCGATGTCCCGCGTCGTGGCCGTCACCGGGCCCCTCGGATAGATGTCCAGGGCCCGTTCGGTGGGCGGTCCGTCGAGGGCGAGGACGGGCTCGCCGCGCACGGTGGCCAGCAGGGAGCCGAGAACCACCGTCGTGACGGTCCGCCCGGTGCCCGAGTGGGCGCCGAGCACGGTCAGCCGCCGGCCCTGCTCCAGCGGGACGCGCAGCCGCTCCAGCAGTGCCTCGCTGTCCCGGCGGGCGGTGCCGAAGCGGGGCAGCCGCAGCGGACTCACGGTCTCGGCCCGCACGGGCCCGGCGGGCGGCGGGCGCAGCGGCACCCGGGGGGCGAGGCGGATCGGCACCCGTGACGGCGAGGAGTCCCGCACCGCGCGCGCCAGGCTGATGTACCGGGCGAGGACGTCCGCGATCTCCCCCGCCGCCGGGCGCACGGCGGGGAGCGGGTCGAAGCAGCGCAGGACCAGCAGGCGCAGGCTCTCCCATCCGTCGCCCTGCCACAGGTGCATGCCGTCCGGCAGACCCGGGGTGTTCACCCCGACCCTGCTGCTGATCAGCTGGAGCAACTCGCCCAGCGAGCGCATGTTGTCCTTGACCGTGGGGGCCGAGCCGGTGCCCTCGTAGCGGCCGTCCACCACGCAGTCCGACAGGTTGCCGAGCACCACCGTGCGCCGCAGCACGAACACGCCGTCGGCGCTCAGGTCGGAGAGCACGAGCCCGTTGAGATGGCACACGCTCAGCGCGCTCGACAGATGCCAGCCGACGAGCAGTCCGGTCAGCAGGTCGAAGGGGGCGCTGCCGTCCTCGGCGGCCGCGGTCAGCAGTTCGGCTAGGCGGGGTGGCTGCTGTCGGAGGGAGCCCTCGTCGGCGATCGGGGCCATCGCCAGCCACGGCGGGCTGTCGTCGAGACCGGTGCCGAGCAGCTCGGGGGCGTACTGGCCGCCGAGCCGTTCGAGCACCCGGGCCTCCACCTCGATCAACCGCGCGTTGGCGGCGGGCAGATCGGGTCGCGGGGTACGCACCACGGCCCGTTCCCGGCTGCCGTTGGCCCGCTCGGTGACGCCCCAGTACGCCACCGTGCGGCGTCCGCGCCGCCGCCCGCGCAGCTCGTACGGACCGATGCGCCGGGGGTCGGACTCCGTGAGCTGTCCCCAGTCGTCGCTCAGGTCGGACGGCTGGGCGGGACGGGACGGTCCCGCCCCGCGGTCGCGCCGTACGGTCGACACCCCGAGCCGGGTCAGCAGCCGCCGCTCCACCGAGGTGAACGGCCGATGCGAGCCCGGGAGTTCGGCCGAGCCGTCCGGATGCGCCAGCCAGGCGGGGAAGTCCGGCGAGTTGCCCGCCAGTTGCTCGAGGCGCCGTCCGATGCTGCGGCTGGTGCCGAGGAGTTCGGCCTGCGGAACGGCGTCCAGCAGCACCGCCTTCGACTCCTCGGTGAAGTCGAAGACCAGGTGCTTGGCGGGCAGCGGACCGGGCACGGGGGCCGGCGCGGGCCGGACCAGCCCGCCCAGGAACACCTCCGCGAGGTGCGAGGTCGTCGCCGGCCACGGCACCGCCGACTGCACCAGACGCATCACCGGCACCGACAGCGGCGAGACCGCCGCCAGATGCGCGGCCAGCCGGTACGCCTCCGGGGTGGCCGCGTCCCGGAAGTGCTGGGCGCTCTGCAGGTCACGGGCGGCGGTCACGGCCGCGTGCCGGGTCGGCCGGGACAGCAACGGCAGCTCCACGGTGGTGCCGGGCGAGGCGAGCAGCCGCGCCCAGTCGCCGAGCGCCCGGGCCGAGGGCTCCAGGACCGGTACCGGTACGTCGGCGAAGCGGGCCAGTTCGGGCGGCAGCACCGGATCGGTGATCCGCCAGGACGTGTTGGCGCCGCCGATGCGCCGGGTCGTCGCCTGCCAGCGCTCGGCGTGGATGCCGGACGCCTCCCACATCTCCGGCGGCAGGGTGTGCAGCAGCGCCACCGGGCCGCGGGCCGCCCACGAGTGCAGCAGCGCGTACAGGGCCCCGTGCCGCCAGGCCCGGCCCATGCCGTCACTCACCACGAGCACCAGGGTGCGGCCCGTCGGGTCGTTGACGGTGGTCGTGGGCACGGGCGTGCTGTCCGGCTGGAAGGGGCGCACGTGCAGCCGGGGTTCGCCCGCGGAGCGGGTGTCCAGGCCGAGGACGCGGGTGGTGGCGAAGGCGCCCAGACGCTCCAGGAGGACGCGCAGCTCGGCGCCGAGCCGGTGCCACAGCAGCATCGACAGGCCGTCGTCGACGAGCAGGACGAGATGCAGCCAGCGTTCCTGTACCGGCCGCAGCACCACGTCCGGCAGCCGGGTCTCGGCGAGTTCCACGGCCGTGCGCTCCTCGTCGATCTCGCGCCGCCGACGGCTGGCCTGTCTGCGCCGCAACGGCCTGAGCGCACGGCCCAGTCCGAGTTCGTCGGTGAGCGCCTTGCCCTCCGGTACCCGCACCGGCATCGCCGACCGCGGCTCGGCCTGCCGGGCGGGCCGCAGTTCGGGCAGGGCGGGGGCCGGCGGACGGCGGGCCGACGCGTACAGGGAGGACGAGGTGAGGTCGGGCAGGTCCTCGCCCCGCGGTGGCGGCGCCGACCTCGGCGGCGTCTCGCCACCCGCCGGGGCGCTCGGCGGCGGGGGCGGCGGCTCCTCGGCCGGACGCAGCCCCCGGCTCAGCGGCGCGTCGGGGCCGGCCGGCAGCCGGCGGGCGAGCCAGAGCACGTCGAGGACCTGTTCCGCGTCCAGGTCGTGGCCGCAGGCCCGCAGGACCCGCAGCGCCTCGGCGAGCCCGCTGCCCCCGGACATCTCACATCGACCCGGTGAGCTGGTGCAGCACGGCGTCGAGCAGGCCCTCCGCGTCGAGGTCGACCCCGCCCGCGCGCAGGAAGACGGCGTTGAGTAGCTGGTCGGTGGCCAGCTCACCCGGCACGCGCCGCCGCAGGAACGCCTCCAGCAGGTCGTCGGCCGCCCGCAGCGCGTCCTGCCCGAGATGCGCGGCGACGATCCTGCGCAGCCGCTCCTCGTCGGGCACCGGCAGGTCCAGGCGGATGCAGCGGCGCAGGAAGGCGGGCGGGAAGTCGCGCTCGCCGTTGCTGGTGATGACGACGACAGGGAACTCGGCGCACTGGACGCGGCCCTGGTGCACCCGGACCGTGCCGCGGTGGTCGGCGGTCTGCACCTCGATGTCGGTGACGTCCTCGGGGAGGCGGGTCAGCTCGGGGATCTCGAAGACCCCCTCCTCGAAGACGGTGAGCAGATCGTTGGGCAGGTCGACGTCACCCTTGTCCATCTCGTCGATGAGCAGGGCGCGCGGCACCTGGGACGGCACCAGGGCGGTACCGAGCGGGCCGAGCCGGACGAACGTGCCGATGGACGGCTCGCGTTCGCCCCGGTCGCGACTGAGGGTGGTCTCGCGCAGCCGTCCGATCGCGTCGTACTGGTACAGCGCCTCCTTCACGGTGGAACGGCTGTTGATGGGCCAGCGCAGCAGCTCGCCCAGCCGCAGCTCGTGCGCGACGGCCCGGGCCAGGGAGGACTTGCCGGTGCCGGCCGGTCCGGTGACCAGCAGCGGGCGGCGCAGGTGCAGCGCGGCGTTGACGACGTCCGCGTGCTTCGGCTCGATGAGGTACGGCAGTTCCTGGCGCCCGGCCCCGGCGGGCCCGAAACGGCGCCACGGCGGGGCCGCGGGCAGGGCGACGGCACGGGGCACGCCGTCGCCGCGGAACAGGCGCCAGTCCGCTTCGGCGGCGGAAGTCATGTGCTCTCCTGGGGGTCGGTCAGGTGCAGCCGGGGCACGGTGCGGTCGGCGTCGGCCCAGGCCAGGACGGGCCGGCCGGGAAACTCCAGCGGGCGGGCCAGAGTGTTGGCGCGGTAGGAGCGCACCCCTTCGGGCAGCTCACGGGTGGCCACCTCCGCCAGGCGCTCCACCACATGGCCGTCGGCGTCCCGGTCGCGGTCCCACACGACGACCGGGACGCCCACCGCGAGGCAGATCTGCACGACGCGGTCCCGTAGGGCCGGGTCGGCGGCGACGGAGACACGGACCGTGTCGAGACGGCCCATCAGTTCGTAGTAGATCTTGTTCGGATCGAGCGTGGCGTCCGAGACGACCAGCGTCGTGCCGGAGTCGAGCCGGCTCCAGCGGCGCCGCCAGTCGGGGAGGAAACGCTCGTGCCGGCGCAGAAGTTCCGGACAGTGCACGACCAGCGGGAACTCGACGCCGAGGACGCCGGGCACGATCTGGTCCGGGGTGTGCCCCTCCCACTCGTCGATGGGCAGGTTGAGGCCGGTCCGGTCCACCAGCACCTCCACCAGGGGTCGTTGCCCGTCCACGGCTGACGGTCCCAGGGTCTCCAGGACCCGCAGCAGCTCGCGGGCCGCCCCGGACGCCGAGTACGACACGGACGTGTCCGTGGACACCTGGCGCGGACCCGCCCCCTCGTCGCACCAGATCCGCAGCCGGTGACGGCCCGGCTCGGCCCGGCCCACCTGAACCAGGACACGGGTGCGCAGGGAGCGGCCGCGCAGCACCCGGCCCCACTCCTGGGCGTCCGAGCGCCGCTCGCCCATCGCGGAGCGCGGGATGCCGAGCCGGGCGGCCACCCCGTCCGACCACAGGCGCACGCCCGCCCGCTGCGACCCGCAGAGCTCGCCGAAGTACTCCACCGCGCGCAGCAGCGCCGGGACCCGGGGTTCGCCGTCCTCGGCGCGGCCGTCGCCGGGCAGGGTCTCCAGGTGGTCGATCAACGCGTCCAGCGTCCCGCCGCCCGGGAACGCGGCCGCCAGGGGCAGCGCGGCCCGTACCGCTTCCGCGAACCGGCCCACCACCTCGTGGTCGAGGCGGCGCAGCAACTCGTGCAGCCCGTGCAGCTCCCGCGTGGAGAGCAGCCGCGGCACGCGTGAGAGCCGGCCCGCCGCCTGGATGCGGTCGACGGCCTCGGGGTCGCGGCGGTCGCGGCGCAGCAGCCCGATCAGGGCGGGCAGCGCCCGCGGCCGGGTCAGGAGGAAGGACACGAACTCCTCGACCGTGGGCGGGGTGACCTCGCTGCCGGGCGGGACACCGCACTCCCAGGCCAGTCGGCGGGCGATGCCGCCGCGCTCGCTCGCCGTGGGCAGGGCGCTGTCGATCTCCTGCATGAGCACCACGCACGCCGGATCGTCGAGGCCGACGGGCGCCGGCTCGGTGCTCTCCAGGGCTCCCACGGTACGCAGTTCGGCCTGGACGGTCTGCCAGGAGAAGCCCCAGCTGCGGCGGATCAGGTCCTGGGGGTTGAACGGGCGGGGCTGCCCGGTGGTGTCGACGGGCGGTACGAAGTAGTGGGCGACGAGCAGGCCGACGACGGCCTCGTCGTGCAGCGACCACAGCGGTCCGCCGCTGAAGCCGCGGCTGACCGCCATGCCGGTGGCCGCTCCGTCGAGGTAGGCGACGGGCCCACGGTCGGTCTTGACCTTCAGGTCGGCGAAGGTGTCCTCGCGGCCGCTGCAATGCCAGGCGCGCACCGCCTGCCCGGCCCGCAGCGCGGCCCGGCGGGGTGGCGCGGGGGCGCGGCCGGACGGGGCGTCGATCCGCAGTACGGCGAGGTCGCCGAACCACACGTCGGTGCTTTCGGACACCGGGCCGCCGTCCCGGTCACGCGGCGGAATCCAGTGCGCGACCCGGGCGGGGCAGTACTCGGCGGAGTCCCGTTCCCCCCGGAGGACCACACGCAGTGCCACGGGGCCGGGTGGCCGGGACTCCAGCAGGGACCTGCCGAGGGCGTCGTTCACGACATGGGCGCAGGTGAGCACCAGGTCGTCGCCGAGCAGGAGACCTGCCCCCGACCAGTCGCCGTCGTCCGCCCCGCCGACGGACACCGGGGCCGGTTCCGCACCGCCCCCGTGACCTGGTGTTCCCCCGAACCATCCCATGGCTCACTCCGCGCCGGGCGCCGGTTTCCAACTGGCGGTCACCGTCAGATGTGCCTGCCCGTTCCCGCCCACGATCCCGAGCTTCAGGTCCTGCCCGATCTGGACACCGAACGTGACGCTCAGCTCGGCGGGTGGGTCCGGCACGGCCGAGACGACGTCGTGCACCTCTTGCAGCAGCGGCCCGAGCGGCTTGAGCGCGGCCTTCAGCGCCCCCGCCGCGAAACTGGCGACGGCGGCGCCGCCGGTGGCCACGGGGACGGCCCGGCCCATGCCCTCGGGGAGGCCGTCACCGCCCGCCGGGACGGGGGCGGCCCTGGGCGTGAGGAGGAATCTGACGGGCGTCCCGTCGTCCAACTCTGCCTCTGCGCTTATCGGTTCGGCCACGCCGACATTGTGATCGACGAGACGAAAACGGACCAGACCGCCGCATCGAACAGGAGGGCGCCACGGTCGGGGGCTTTACTGTCCCGCACGGGGACGACAGCGGGGATGCCTTCGGCGACTTCGAGGCACTCACCACCGGTGGTGTTGCTGTAACTGGACTTGCGCCAGTTGGCGGTGCTCAGGAAGTCGTCGGAGACTTCGAGGCACTCGCCGGCGTCCGAGTTGCTGTAGCTGGACTTGCGCCAGGTCACGTTGCTCAGGTCGAGGGCTCGCACGGCAATTCCTCCAAGAGCTGCATGATGAACTTGCGTGACTCGGCGGGGGAAAGCGCCTGGTCACGCATCGCATCGTAACGCTGAAGGAGCAGCTCAACAGAGGAGGATTCCTGGATGAGTTGACCCCGGTGGGCGTTTTCCGCGTGGGCGACAGTGGTTCCGTCGGGCATCCGGAGGAACATCAGGCTGGTGCTGGCCAGTCCATGGAGACCGGCGGCGAACGGAAGCACCTGCACGGTGATGTTGGGGCGGTCGGCAGCTTCCAGCAGGCACTCCAACTGCTCCTGCCACGCCGTCGCGCAGCGCAACGGCGTCCGCAACACCGCCTCGGAGACGATGGTGCGAAACGGGGGCGCGTCGTTCCCCTCCAGCAGCCTTTGCCGTCCGAGCCGGGCATTCACATGCTGCGCGAGTTCCGAGTCCCTGGAGCCGTGCAGCGAGATGACCTCGCTCGCGTAGGCCGACGTCTGCAGCAGGCCGGGCAGCAAGCTGACGCTGAAGTGCCAGAGGGCGCGCGCCTCCGCCTCGCGGGCCATGTACTGCCGGTACCGCTCTTTGAACTGACTGTTGTCCCCCAGCGCCAGTTCCCACAGCGTCAGCAGCAACCCCGGCGTTCCGTAGTGCTGGTCCAGCGCCTCGACGATCTCGGGGCTGCCCAGCGACTCCCCGCTCTCCATCTTGCCGAACGTGGACGGGTCCCAGCCCAGCCGCTCGCCCACCTGACGCAGGCTCTCCCCGCGCGCGCCGCGCAGCAGCCGCAGTTCCTCGGCGAACCGGCGGCGCGGTTCCTGGCTCCGTCCGGTGACCACTCGTCGCGATGGCATCGCACGCTCCTCGGTGTAACCCCTGGAACACGCAGAGTAATTCAACGCCGTTCCGGGATCAGGCGGTTCGCCGGTACTGCCTCATCGGCGGCCGCCCCCCGGCCACGCAGGCCGGTCACGACCACGGCGGTCGCGGCCAGGACGATCACGGCGACCGTGCGCAGGGCCGGGCCCATGCCGCCCGTGAAGTCGGTGTGGCCGGCCAGGACGGTGCCGGTGACCGCGACGCCCAGGGCCGCGCCGATCTCCCGGGCCGAGGTGCCGAGGCCGGAGCCGAGGCCCGCCTGGTGGTGGGGGAGGGAGGCGACGACCCCCAGGGTGAGGGCGGGCATCGACAGGCCCGTGCCCGCCGAGATGACCAGCAGCCAGCAGGCGTACAGCGCGTAGGGCGTGCCGGCGTCCGCGGTGGACGCGCCGAGCAGGCCCAGGCCGATCAGGGCGAGCCCGGTGCCGATCACCGGGCGCGGGTGCGCCGACCAGCGGGCGGCCAGCTTCGGGACGAGGGCCATACCGGTGATCAGGGGGACGATCGCGACCCCGGTGACGGCGGGCCCGTAGCCCTTCACGTCCTGCAGGTACTGGGAGTTGACGAAGAACAGCGCGAACAGGCCGAAGAAGCCCGTCGCCAGGCCGAGGCTGGTTGCCCGCAGGCCGGGGGAGCGGAACACGCGGGGGTCGAAGAGGGGTGTACGGGAGCGCAGGGCCTGGAGCGTGAAGGCGGCGACGAGGAGCGCTCCGGCGCCGAAGGAGCCCAGGATGCGCGGTGAGGTCCAGCCGTGGTCCGGTCCCTCGATGATGCCGAAGAGGACGGCGACCAGCCCGGCGGTGAGCAGCAGGGTGCCCAGCGGGTCGAGGTTGCTGTGCGGGGAGCGGTCGGTGCGTGGGGTGGTCAGTGCCACGGCGAGCGCCAGCAGCGCCGCCAGCGGGACCATCGCGCCGAACAGGGCCCGCCAGGTCAGGAACTGGCCGACCAGGCCGCCGCCCAGGTTGCCCGCCAGGCCGCCGAGGCCGAGGGCGAGGGTCCAGGACGCCATCGCCTGGGCCCTGCGCCGCGGGCCGGCGAGGTGGACGAGGATCGACATCGTCGCCGGGGTGATGAGGGCCGCGCCCGCTCCCGAGATGCCCCGGCCCGCGATCAGTACCGCAGGGTGGGGCGCGAAAGCGCTGGTGGCGGCGCCCGCGGCGAACAGGCCGAGCCCGGCGAGCAGGGCGCCCTTGCGGCCGTAACGGTCGCCGAGTGCGCCGGCCGGGATGAGCAGACCGGCGAACGCGATGACGTAGGCGTCGACGGTCCACAGGATCTCGGTGTGCGACGGGTGCAGGGACGACGAACCCAGTTGCGGGATGAGGAGGTTGATCGCGGCGACCATGCTCTGCGCGACCAGCACGCAGGCGCACAGCGCGAGGAGGGTGGACCGTTTCAGGGCGTGCGAGGGCACGGCTCCTCCCGGGAGCTCGTCGGAGTGGGATGCCCTTTCAGGCCCTGTCACCGTAGGCTCGCGCCAGACCTGCTTTCCAGTGCAACCTTTGCAAGGGATAAATGCGTATGACGCAATCCGCGATCGGGCCGGCGGACGGATCCGCGGGCGGCCCCCTGGGCATCGACCTGAATCTGCTGGTCGCGCTGGATGTGCTGCTGGAGGAGCAGAGCGTGCAGGGCGCGGCCCGGCGCCTGCACCTGTCGGAACCGGCCATGAGCCGCACCCTCGGCAGGATCCGCAAGGCGCTCGGCGATCCGGTCCTGGTGCGGGCCGGGCGGCGGATGGTGCCGACGCCCCGAGCCATCGCCGCACGGGCCGAGGTGAGCGCGGTCGTGGAACGGGCGCGGGCGCTGTTCGCGCCGGTCGAGGGCACCGACCTGAGGACGGTGGTCCGCTCCTTCACGATCCTCGGCCACGACGCCATCGCGGCCGCCCACGGCCCGGCCCTCTACGCCCGCATCGCCGCCGAGGCGCCCGGTATCCGGCTCCGCTTCCTGAGCGAGAGCCACATCGACGCGCCGTTCCTGCGCGAGGGCACCGCCGATCTGGAGGTGGGCGTCCTCGACACGGCCGCCCCCGAGGTGCACCGCGAACAGCTCCACGAGGACCGCATGATGGGTGTCGCCCGGGCCGGACACCCTTTGCTGGAGGGCGAGTTGACGCCCGAGCGGTACGCGCGGGAGGCCGACCACATCCTGGTGTCCCGGCGCGGCAAGCTGCACGGGCCCGTCGATGCCGCGCTCGCCGAACTCGGCCTGGAGCGGCGGGTGGTGGGAACCGTCGGTTCCCTGCCCTCCTCCCTGTTCGTCATCCGCGACACCGATCTGGTGGGCCTCAACACCGCCTGGGGGCTGCCGCTGGCGGAGAGCCTCGGTCTGGTCTCCTTCGAGGTGCCGCTGCCTCTGCCCCCGCTCCGGCTGGGCATGGCCTGGCACCCGCGCCACGACGCCGACCCGGCCCACGCCTGGCTGCGCGGTGCGGTGCGGGACCTGGTCGCCGAGTAGTCAGCGCAGCGGCGCCGACGGCGTGAGCCGCTTCTCGAACCAGTGGTCGGCGTAGACGTGGTCGACGTACGCCGGGATCTCACGGTACCCGCACGCCCGGTACATCGCCTGTGCCTCGGTGAGCGACGCGTTCGTGTCCAGGCGCAGCACGTTGAGGCCGCGCTCGGCCGCCGCTTCCTCCAGCTGTTCGAGGAGCCGCCGGGCCAGGCCGAGGCGGCGGGCGTCCGGGTGCACCCAGACGTGCTTGAGCTCGCCGACGCCGGGTTCCAGCGTGCGCAGCCCTCCGCAGCCCACCGCCCGTCCCTCCTCGTGCGCTACGAAGAAGGCGCCGGTCGCGCCGGAGACCTCCTCCGGGCCGACCAGGTCGGACGCCGTGAAGCTGCCGAAGCGGGCGGTGAGGTCGGCGGCGTAGGCCTCCAGACAGGCGCGGGCGTCCGGCGCGGCGCCGTCGACCCGCTCGACGGTGATGGCCGCCAGGCGCAGCAGGCGGCGCGCGGTGGCCATCGCCTCGGTCAGTTCCGCGCGCTGTCGCGCGTCGAGTCCGGTCAGCAGGTCGGTCGTGCGCACGTCGGCGCGGCGGTTCTGCTCCTTGAGCTCGACGTGTCCCGCCGGGGTCAGTTCGACCATCCGCAGCCGGTTGTCGTCGGGGTGCACGCTGATCCGGACCATGCCCTGCGCCTCCAGGGCCTTGGCCATCCGGCTCAGATACCCGGCGTCGAGGCCCAGCCGGGCGCGCAGCGTGCGCAGGGACACGCCGGTCTCGGCGTCGGCGACCTCGAAGAGCAGCCGGGCCTCGCCCAGTGGGCGGCCCTGGCCGAGGTAGTGGTCGTCCAGGGCGCCGATCCGGCGCGTGAAGTAGCGGTTGAAGCGGCGGAAGGCCGCCACCTGCTCGGCCGCCATCTGCTCGGACTGCACCTGCTCAGCCGGCATCGGCTCCGTCTGCACTGGCTCCATAGTTCTTTGACTTTAGTCAAAGGTTCCGGCCGCGTCCATGGTCCGTCCAGGCCGGGCGGTCATGATCAGGATACGGTTTGTCACTTTATGTCCATAACTTCAGTGATGCAGCGCACTTTCGGCCAAACATTGCGCATGCAATGAGAGGTTGGGGGCATGTGGACGCCGTCGCCGAGACAGACCCATAGGTGACGCAGGGGGACTGAACAGGAACGGAAGGCGACAGCGATCATGGCCGACAGGACGGAACAGCCGGAACAGCGCGACCACCGGACGATCCACGCGGGCGGAGAGTGGCTGGAAGCCTTCTCCGGCGCGACCCGCGAGATTCTCGACCCCGCGGACGGCCGCCCCTTCGCGGTGGTCGCGGAGGGCGACGAGAAGGACACCGACCTCGCGGTCGCGGCCGCCCGCACCGCCTTCGACGAGGGCGACTGGCCGCGCACCCCCGTCGCCGAACGTGCCGCCCTGCTGCACCGCGTCGCCGATCTTCTCGTGCGCGATCGCGAACGGCTCGGCCTGCTGGAGAGCCGGGACGCGGGCAAGACGCTCGAGGAGGGGCGCGTCGACATCGACTGCGTCGCCGACGCCTTCCGCTACTTCGCCGCACTCGTCGCCGCCGAGTCCCCGGGCCGGGTGGTGGACGCGGGCTCACCCGACGTCCACAGCGTCGTCGTACACGAGCCGGTCGGCGTGTGCGCGCTCATCACCCCGTGGAACTACCCGCTGCTGCAGGCGAGTTGGAAGATCGCTCCGGCGCTCGCCGCGGGCAACACGTTCGTCGTCAAGCCGAGCGAGATCACCCCGATGACGACGATCGCGCTCATCGACCTGCTCCTCGAGGCCGGGCTGCCCGCCGGGGTCGCCGGCATCGTCACCGGACCCGGGCACACGGTCGGCGCCCGGCTCGCCGAGCACCCCGACGTCGACCTCGTCTCCTTCACCGGCGGCCTGGTCAGCGGTACGAAGGTCGCGCAGGCGGCCGCCCCGACCGTCAAGAAGGTCGCCCTCGAACTCGGCGGCAAGAACCCCAACGTGGTCTTCGCCGACGCCTGCGCCACCGACGAGGCCTTCGACACCGCCGTCGACCAGGCCCTCAACGCCGCCTTCATCCACAGCGGCCAGGTCTGCTCGGCGGGCTCCCGGCTCATCGTCGAGGAGTCGGTCCGGGACCGCTTCGTCGCCGAACTCGCCCGCAGGGCCGAGCAGATCCGGCTCGGCCGCGGCACGGAGGACGGCGTCGAGTGCGGTCCGCTCGTCTCCGAGCAGCAGCGCGCCAAGACCGAGGCGTACGTCGCCTCCGCCCTCGCGGAGGGCGCCGTGCTGCGGTCCGGCGGCCGGCGTCCGGAACCCGCCCCGCAGCGGCCGGAGTCCGGCTACTTCTACGAGCCCACCGTTCTCGACCGCTGCCACCGCGAGATGAAGGTCGTGCGGGAGGAGGTCTTCGGACCGGTCCTCACCGTCGAGACCTTCCGCACCGAGGACGAGGCCGTCGCGCTCGCCAACGACACCGAGTACGGCCTCGCGGGCGCCGTCTGGACCGCCGACGCGGGCCGGGCCCGCCGGGTCGCCGGCCGGCTGCGGCACGGCACCGTCTGGATCAACGACTTCCACCCCTATCTGCCGCAGGCGGAGTGGGGAGGCTTCGGAAAGAGCGGAGTGGGCCGCGAACTCGGCCCCGCCGGGCTCGCCGAGTACCGCGAGTCCAAGCACATCTACCAGAACCTCGCGCCGCGCCCCGTCCGCTGGTTCGCCGGCTGACGCCCCGCCCGCCCCGAGCCTGCTCGAAGACTTCGCACGCCCCTGGAGTACCCCCCATGCCAGAGAACGCACATGTCTACGACTATGTCGTCATCGGAGGCGGAACCGCCGGTTCTGTCATCGCCTCCCGGCTGACCGAGAACCCGGACACCACCGTCGCCGTCATCGAGGGCGGCCCCAGCGACGTCGGCCGCGACGACGTCCTCACCCTGCGCCGCTGGATGGGCCTGCTCGGTGGCGAGCTCGACTACGACTACCCGACCACCGAGCAGCCGCGCGGCAACTCCCACATCCGGCACAGCCGCGCCCGCGTCCTCGGCGGGTGCTCCTCCCACAACACGCTCATCGCCTTCAAGCCGCTGCCGTCCGACTTCGACGAGTGGGAGGCGGCCGGCGCCCGGGGATGGGGCGCGGTCCCGATGGAGGCGTACTACGCGCGCCTGCTGAACAACATCGTCCCGGTCGACGAGAAGGACCGGAACGCCATCGCCCGCGACTTCGTCGAGGCCGCTCGGCAGGCCACCGGAGTGCCGCGGGTCGAGGGCTTCAACAGCAAGCCCTTCGACGACGGCGTCGGCTTCTTCGACCTCGCCTACCACCCGGAGACCAACAAGCGGTCGAGCGCCTCGGTGGCCTATCTGCACCCGGTGATGGACGAGCGGCCCAACCTGACGATCCTGCTGGAGAGCTGGGCCCACCGGCTGGAGCTCGACGGCACCCGCGCGGAAGGCGTGCACGTCCGCACGAAGGACGGCGAGGAGATCCTCGTACGGGCCCGCCGTGAGGTCGTGCTGTGCGCGGGCGCCGTCGACTCGCCGCGCCTCCTCCTGCACTCCGGCATCGGCCCGAAGGCCGACCTGGACGCGCTCGGCATACCCGTCGTGCTCGACCTGCCCGGCGTCGGCGAGAACCTCCTCGACCACCCCGAGTCGGTGATCGTCTGGGAGACCCACGGGCCGCTCCCGGAGAACTCCGCGATGGACTCCGACGCCGGTCTCTTCGTGCGCCGCGACCCCGCCCACCAGGGCCCCGACCTGATGTTCCACTTCTACCAGGTCCCCTTCACGGACAACCCGGAACGCCTGGGCTACGAACGCCCGCCGTACGGCGTCTCGATGACCCCCAACATCCCCAAGCCGAAGTCCCGCGGCCGGCTCTACCTGGAGAGCGCGGACCCGTCCGTGAAGCCCGCCCTCGACTTCCGCTACTTCACCGACGAGGACGACTACGACGGCCGCACCCTCGTCGACGGGATCAGGATCGCCCGCGAGATCGCGAAGACCGAGCCGCTGGCCGGCTGGCTCAAGCGCGAGGTGGCGCCGGGCCCGGACATCACGGGCGACGAGGAACTGAGCGAGTACGCCCGCAAGGTCGCACACACCGTCTACCACCCCGCGGGCACCTGCCGCATGGGCGCCGAGGACGACGAACTGGCCGTGGTGGACCCACGGTTGCGGATCCGAGGCCTGGACGGCATCCGCATCGCGGACGCCTCCGTGTTCCCCACCATGACCGCCGTGAACCCCATGATCGGGGTGCTCATGATCGGCGAGAAAGCCGTCGACCTGATCGGAGACGATGCGCGATGACGATCATGCCCGCCACCCGTAAGCCGCCCACCGCGGACACCGGAGCCCCCGTCTTCTCGGTGGACGGCCTCTGGAAGGTCTTCGGACCCAAGTCCGAGAGCGTCCCGGCCGACCCCGAGCTCGCCGCGCTCCCGCCCGCCGAACTCCGCTCCCGCACCGGCTGCACCGCCGCCGTCCGCAACGTCTCCTTCGACGTGCGCAAGGGCGAGGTCTTCGTCGTCATGGGCCTGTCCGGCTCCGGCAAGTCCACCCTGGTGCGCTGTCTGACCCGGCTGATCGAGCCGACGGCCGGCACCATCGTCGTCGACGGCGAGGACGTCCGTGCGATGGACCGCACCCGGCTGCGCGAACTGCGCCGGCACCGCGCCGCGATGGTCTTCCAGCACTTCGGCCTGCTCCCGCACCGCACGGTCCTCGACAACGTGGCCTACGGCCTGGAGATCCAGGGCATGGGCCGCGCCGAGCGACGCGCCCGCGCCAAGGAGGTCGTCGACAAGGTCGGCCTGGACGGCATGGAACAGCGCAGGCCCGCCCAGCTCTCCGGCGGCCAGCAGCAACGCGTCGGCCTGGCCCGCGCGTTGGCCGTCGACCCGGAGGTGCTCCTCTTCGACGAGCCCTTCAGCGCCCTCGACCCGCTCATCCGGCGCGACATGCAGGAGGAGGTCGTCCGGCTGCACCGCGAGGAGGGCCGCACGATGGTCTTCATCACCCACGACCTCAGCGAGGCGCTGAAGCTGGGCGACCGGATCGCCCTGATGCGCGACGGCGAGGTCGTGCAGCTGGGCACGCCCGAGGAGATCGTGGGCTCCCCGGCCGACGACTACGTCCGCGAGTTCGTCCGTGACGTACCGCGCGAGCAGGTCCTGACGGTGCGTACGGCCATGCGGCCCGCGTCCCTGGAGGAGGCGGGCACCGGCCCGGCCGTGTCCCCGGACGCCACGGTGTCCCAGGCCATCGAGGCGGTCGCCCGGGCGGGCGTCCCGGTACGGGTCATGGACTCGGCCCGCTGCCTGGGCGTCGTCGACCACGAGGGACTGCTCGGCGTGGTGGCCGGCACGGGCCCCGCAGCCGTCCCGGCCGGACGGGGGCCCGGATCCGTCGCCGTCGGAACGGAGCCCCGTAAGGAGGCGGTCTGATGGCCACGCTGACCACACCCGCCCCCCGGGTCGCCCTTCCGGGCTTCCTCAAACACCAGGCCGTCCGCAAGCTCCTGATGCTCGCGCTCGCGGCCGCGATCCTCGTCCCCCTGGCCAACGCCCGGTGGTCCAGCGGCACCTGGCCGCACGCGCTCACCGTCGACCTGACCGACCCGCTCACCGGCGCCAGCGACTGGATCGTCGACAACCGCGACAGCAACCCCCTGTTCCTCTACTTCTTCGGCTACCTCAGCAACGGCGTGGTCCTCTCGGTGCGCGCCGTGTACCTGGTGCTGCTCGGCGCGGGCTGGGCCGGGGTCACCGCGGCGGCCGCACTGGTCGCCTGGCGGGTGGCCGGGGTGCGGCTCGCGCTCGGCACGGCGGCCGCCTTCCTGGCCTGCGGCCTGCTCGGCATGTGGGTGCCGACCATGCAGACACTGGCCCTGATGATCGTCGCCGTCCTCGTGTCGGTCGTGGTGGGCGTGGTGCTCGGCCTGGCCGGCGGTCTCTCCGCGCGCCTGGACCGCGGTCTGCGCCCGATCCTCGACACCATGCAGGTACTGCCCGCCTTCGCCTACCTGCTCCCGGTCGTGCTCGTCTTCGGCATCGGCGTCCCGGCGGCCGTCCTGGCCACCGTCGTCTACGCAGCCCCGCCCATGGCCCGGCTCACCGCGCTCGGACTGCGCGGCGCCGACAAGGAGGTCCTGGAAGCGGTGGAGTCGCTGGGCGCGACCGCCCGGCAACGCCTGCTGACCGCCCGGATCCCGCTGGCCCGCAAGGAACTCCTCCTCGGCCTCAACCAGACGATCATGATGGCGCTGGGCATGGCGGTCATCGCGTCGGTGATCGGCGCGGGCGGCCTCGGTGACCGCGTCTACCAGGCACTGGCCTCGGTCGACGTGGGTGCCGCCCTCGCCGCCGGTATCCCGATCGTGCTCCTCGCGGTCGTCCTGGACCGCGTCACGGCCGCCGCGGGCCGTGCCGGCGACGGCGAACCGGGCAGCCACCGGGCCGGCTGGCTCTACGCCGCCGGCGCCGCCGTGGCCGTGGCGCTCGCCGGGCGCGCGGTCGGCCGGCTCGACTGGCCCGACGCCTGGACGGTGAGCATCGCCGCCCCGGTCAACGACGCCGTCGACTGGATGACCGACCACCTCTACTCCGGGGTGCCCGTGATCGGCGGCACCGCCGACTGGGCCGGCCACTTCACCACCTGGGTCCTCGACCCCCTCAGGGCCGGCCTCCAGGGCCTGCCCTGGTGGGCCGTGCTGCTGCTGGTCGCCGCGATCGCCTGGCCGATCGGCACCTGGCGCACCGCGCTGACCGCCGTCCTCGCGCTGGCCGCGACCGGTGTGCTCGGCGTGTGGGAACCGTCCCTGGACACCCTCTCCCAGGTGCTGGCCGCCGTCGCCGTCACCCTCGTCCTCGGCTTCGCGACCGGCATCGCCGCCGCCCGCAGCGACCGCGTCGAACAGGTGCTGCGCCCGGTCCTGGACGTGTTCCAGACGATGCCGCAGTTCGTGTATTTGATCCCGGTCGTCGCCCTGTTCGGCGTCGGCCGCGCCCCCGCCGTCGCGGCGGCCGTCGTCTACGCGCTGCCCGCCGTCGTCCGCATCACCACGCAGGGCCTGCGCCAGGTGGACCCGGCGGCGATGGAGTCCGCGCGGTCCCTCGGCGCGACCGGTGCGCAGCAGCTGCGCCAGGTCCAGCTCCCGCTCGCCCGGCCCGCGCTGCTGCTGGCCGTGAACCAGGGCGTGGTCCTCGTCCTCGCCGTCGTCATCATCGGCGGTCTGGTCGGCGGCGGCGCGCTCGGCTACGACGCCGTGTTCGGGCTCGCCCAGGGCGACCTCGCCACCGGTCTGGTGGCCGGCGCCGCGATCGTCTGCCTCGGCCTGATGCTCGACCGGGTGACCCAGCCGGCCGACCGCCGCGTGAAGAAGGGAGCGTGACATGCGACTTCGTGACCTGCGGCTTCGTACGACTGCCATGACCGCCGGGGCGTCGGCGCTCCTGCTGCTGACCGGCTGCGGCGCCGCCGACATGACCAAGCAGGCGTCGCCCTTCGCCAACGCGCAGGGCGCCAAGACCGTGACCCTCTCGGTCCAGTCCTGGGTGGGCGCGCAGGCCAACGTGGCCGTCGCCCAGTACCTCCTGGAACACAAGCTCGGCTACCGCGTCGACACCGTCCAGGTCGACGAGGTGCCCGCCTGGGACGCGCTCAGCCAGGGCCGGGTCGACGCGATCCTGGAGGACTGGGGCCACCCCGACCAGGAGCAGCGCTACGTCGACGACAAGAAGACGATCGCGCGCGGCGGCGACCTCGGCGTCACCGGGCACATCGGCTGGTTCGTCCCGACGTACTTCGCCAAGCAGCACCCGGACGTCACGAACTGGAAGAACCTGAACAAGTACGCGTCGCAGTTCCGCACCGCCGAGAGCGGCGGCAAGGGCCAGCTCATGGACGGCTCCCCGTCCTACGTCACCAACGACAAGGCCCTGGTGCAGAACCTGAAGCTCGACTACCAGGTCGTCTTCGCCGGTTCCGAGGCCGCCCAGATCACCCAGATGCGGCAGTTCGCCAAGGAGAAGAAGCCCTTCCTCACCTACTGGTACGCCCCGCAGTGGCTCTTCGAGAAGGTCCCGATGACCGAGGTGAAGCTGCCCGCCTACAAGGAGGGCTGCGACGCGGAGCCGGACAAGGTGGCCTGCGGCTACCCGCACACCCCGCTCCAGAAGTACCTCAACGCGGACTTCTCGAAGGACGGCGGCAAGGCGGCCGCCTTCCTGAAGAAGTTCAAGTGGACGACGGAGGACCAGAACGAGGTGTCCCTGATGATCGCGGACCAGAAGCTCACTCCGGAGGCGGCCGCCAAGAAGTGGGTGGACAGCCACGCGTCGACGTGGAAGGCGTGGCTGTCCTGACGGTCACGGCCTCAGCTCGGTGGCGAGATCCCGCAGAAGGACCATCGCCCGCTGCTGGAGTCCCGGTCCGAACGTGACGCGGGTGGCCCCGAGTTCACCGAGTGCGGTGGGCGAGGGGCCCGCGCCGACCTGCGCGAACACGTTCAGCGGCCCCTGCGTCCCGGACCGCAGCAACGGCAGGACGGCCGCCGGGGCGCCGATCGGATAGACGCAGTCGGCGCCCGCCGCCACGTACGCCGCCGCCCGTCCGATGGCGTCGTCCGGGTCCCCGTCGCCGTACGCGAAGGTGTCGACGCGCGCGTTGACGAACAGCCGGTCGCCCGCCGCCCGCCGCACCTCGGCCAGCCACTCGGCGTGCTCGTGCGGGTCCTTGAGGACGCCGTCGACCGAGTCCTCCAGGTTGCAGCCGACCGCACCCGTCTCCAGCAGCCGTTCCACCAGCTCCTTCGGGGGCAGCCCGTACCCGCCCTCCACGTCCGCCGACACCGGCACGTCCACCGCCCGGGCGATCCGGGCGACCGCCGCGAACATCTCGTCGGCCGGGGTCAGCCCGTCCGCGTACCCGAGGGAGGCGGCGATGCCCGCGCTGGGCGTGGCGAGCGCCGGGAACCCGGCCTCGGCGAACACCCGGGCGCCGGCCGCGTCCCAGGGGCCGGGCAGCACGAGAGGGTCGTCCGGCAGCCGGCCGAGGTGCAGCCGACGGAAGCCGTCCACCTTGCTCACGCCGTCCACCTCGCTCATGGCGTGTAACCCCCGGGCGGGATACGGCGGGCGACCATCACCCGGTTCCAGCTGTTGATGGCGGTGATCAGCGCGACGAGGTGGGCGAGCCGCGGGGCGTCGAAGTGCCGGGCCGCCCGCTCGTACACCTCGTCGGGCACGAAGCCTTCCGTCAGGACGGTCACCGCCTCGGTGAGCGCGAGCGCGGCCCGCTCCCGCTCGTCGTAGACGTCCCCCGCCTCCTCCCACGCGCTCAGCAGATCGAGCTGCTTGGCGCTCACCCCGTGCTCGCGGGCGATCGTGAGGTGCATGTCGAGGCAGAACGCGCAGTGGTTGAGCTGCGAGGCGCGGATCACCACGAGCTCGGCGAGCGCGGGGTCGCCGAGACCCTGCTTCGCGGCCGCGCTGAGCGTGGACATGGCCCGGCCGACCTCGCGGTCGAGGAGGTTCGTACGGCTCATGCGTGCTGACCCGGCCGGTAGTGGCCCGGCACCAGGCGGCAGGTCACGCCGAACCGGTTCCACGCGTTGATCACCGTGATCGCGGCGATCAGCTGCGCCAGCTCGGCCTCCTCGAAGTGCTCGGCGGCCCGCTCGTACACCTCGTCGGGCACGAAGCCCTCCGTCAGGACGGTCACCGCCTCCGTCAGGGCCAGCGCCGCCAGCTCCTTCTCGGTGTAGAAGTGCGCCGACTCCTCCCACGCGCTGAGCTGGATGATCCGCTCGACGCTCTCGCCCGCCGCCAGCGCGTCCTTGCTGTGCATGTCGACGCAGAGCGCGCAGTGGTTGATCTGCGAGGCGCGGACCTTCACCAGCTCGACCAGCTTCGGGTCGAGGCCCTTACGGGCGGCGGCGTCGAGCCGGAGCATCGCCTTGAGCACCTCGGGGGCGTGCGCGGACCAGTTCAGCCGGGGGGTGTGCTCGGGAGCGTAGAGAACCTGTTCGTCGGTGGTCGTGGGGTCTGCGTGCGTCGTCATGTCCTCGACCCTAGGAGCGGGGCAGCCCAGGGGTATGGTCCATTTCCATGGCAAGATCCTGGGCCACTTTCGGCGTCGACCTCCATCTGGAACCGACCGGACCGCACCTGCGCCGGGGCCTGACCGACGCCCTGCGCGAGGCCGTCCGCAGCGGCCGGCTGCCCGCCGGCACCAGGCTCCCCTCCTCGCGCTCGCTCGCCGCCGACCTGGGCATCGCCCGCAACACGGTCGCCGACGCCTACGCCGACCTCGTCGCCGAGGGCTGGCTCACCGCCCGCCAGGGCTCGGGCACGCGGGTGGCCGAGCGTCGGGTCGTGCCGCCGTCGGGCGGGGCGCCCCCTCGCCCCGAGCGCCGCCGGCCCGCCTACGACCTGCGCCCCGGCACCCCCGACCTCGGGTCCTTCCCGCGCGCCGAGTGGCTCAGGGCGGCCCGCCGCGCCCTCACCGCCGCCCCCTCCGACGCCCTCGGCTACGGCGATCCCCGCGGCCGGGTCGAACTGCGCACCGCCCTCGCCGGCTACCTCGCCCGTGCCCGCGGCGTGCGCGCCGACCCCGAACGCATCGTGGTGTGCGCCGGGTTCGCGCACGGCCTGAGACTGCTCAGCACCGTCCTGCGGGCGCGCGGGGTGCGCACGATCGCCGTCGACTCGTACGGCCTGGACGAGCACTGGAGGCTGCTGGCGGCGGCCGGGCTGGCCATGACCGCGCTGCCCGTCGACGAACGCGGCACGGACACGGGGCTGTTGACGGACCCAGGGCCGTCGAAGGGCGCAGGGGCGGTCCTGCTCACCCCCGCCCACCAGTTCCCGATGGGCGTGCCGCTGCACCACGACCGGCGGGCGGCCGTCGTGGACTGGGCGCGGCACACCGGCGGGCTGGTCCTGGAGGACGACTACGACGGCGAGTTCCGCTACGACCGCCAGCCCGTCGGTGCCCTCCAGGGCCTGGACCCCGACCACGTGGTGTACCTGGGCACCGCGAGCAAGTCACTGGCTCCCGGCCTGCGCCTGGGCTGGATGGCGCTGCCGCCGGACGTCACGGAGGAGGTGCTGGCGGCCAAGGGCGGGGTGGACACCTCGGGCGTGCTGGACCAGTTGACGCTGGCGGAGTTCATCACGTCGGGCGCGTACGACCGTCATGTCCGGGCGGCGCGCACCCGCTACCGCCGACGCCGTGACGCGCTGGTCGCGGCCCTGGCCGCGCACGCCCCCGCGATCCGCGTCACCGGTATCGCGGCGGGCCTGCACGCCGTGCTGCGGCTGCCGCCCGGCGCGGAGGAGGCGGTCGTGCGGGCGGCGGCCTACCAGGGCCTCGCGGTCGACGGCCTCACCCCCCGCCACCGCCACCCCGACGCGGTCACCGAGCCCCTCGACGCCCTGGTCGTCGGTTACGGGACCCCGCCGGACCACGCCTGGTCCGGCGCGCTGGACGCGTTGTGCGCGGCGCTTCCTTTCGGTGAGAACGGCTCGGGAATTCCTTTTCCCGGATAGATTTCCCGGATACAGTCTCCCCATGACGAACAACAATTCCGTGTCCCGCGTGGCCCTCAAGAAAATAACCCCCGATGTTTCCGCCGCGATGGGATCCCTGCACGGCGCCGCCGTTTCCGCCGCCCAGGACGCCAAGGTCGAACCCGAGATCCTGGAACTGGTCAGGATCCGCGCCTCACAGCTCAACGGCTGCGCGTTCTGCCTCGACATGCACACCAGGGACGCCCGCGCCCAGGGCGAGGCCGAGCAGCGGATCTACGCGCTGAACGCCTGGCGGGAGACCCCCTTCTTCAGCGTCCGGGAGCGCGCCGCACTGGCGTTGACCGAGGCGGTGACCCTGGTGCACGACGGGCAGGTGCCGGACGCGGTGTACGCCGAGGCCGCCGAGGTCTTCGACGAGGCCCAGGTGGCGGCGCTGATCTGGGCGGCCACGGTCATCAACGCGTACAACCGGATCGCCATTGCGACGCGTATGGTGCCGGGGGCCTACCAGCCGGCCAAGAAATAATTCCGGGCACCATCCGGGAAAAGCATTTCCGGGCCATGCGGAATCGGGGCATCTGCGGTATTCGCCGATGCCCGTCCTTTTGTTTCTTCGCTCGGTTCTCTATTGATCCGGAAGCGGCTCCGGCAGTCCCTCCAGCCATTCCCGCCATTCCGGCGCCCGTACCGCGGGCCCGGCTGTCATCGGCTCACCGATCCAGCTCGTCACCGGTCGCAGCCCGTGCAGCGCGTTCACTGTCCACACCTCCCGGCCGTCCAGCTCGGCGAGGGTCCGCTCGCGGTGGGCGACGGTGATCCCGGACCGTACGGCCCGCTCCCGGACGAGTCCCACGGTCACTCCGGGCAGGACGGGCAGCCGGGGCGGCGGCAGGCACAGGGTGTCGTCCTCCCACCACAGCACGCTCGCGGTGGCCGACTCCAGCACCACCCCGGACGGACCGACCAGCACCCCTTCCTGCGCCCCTTCGTCGATCGCCCGCCCCCGCACCCGGGCCAGGACGTCCAGGTCCGGGCCCTTGCGGAGGGGAGCGGTCCGCCGGTCCGGCTGGCCGACGGACCAGAGGCGCACCTCCGTGCCGAGCGGCGGGGCGGGCCGCAGCCGCAGTCTCAACTCCCGGGAACCGGCTGAACCGGCCGTGAGTTCCACCCGCGGGAACCAGTCGCCGGTGCGCGGCAGCGCCGCGGTCACGTCCTGCCAGAACTCGACGAGCCGGCGCGGCCCCGGGCCGCCGCACTCCGCGCAGGCCCGCAGAAACCGCTCCCGGTGCCGGCCGTACCCGCGCACCCGGCCCTCGCGGACCAGCCACGAGTCCGCGACGAGCAGCGGCCCGTCCGTCACGGATTCCGCGGCGACGGTCAGCCCGCGGCCGGGCGTCCACGTCGACAGCCCCTCACCGACGGTCAGTCGTGCACCCACTCGGTCCTCCTCAGTACTTCCCGCCCGCCACCGCCGGCGCCCCGCCCCGGGGTCCGTACGGCGCGTGCTCCAGCCATGAGCCGCACGAGGGCAGCACGGGCGCGAGGGCCGCCGCCGCGCGCTGTCTGAGCCGCACGGTCCGACGCCGTGGCCGCAGATGTTCCAGGGCCAGTCCGGCGGCCTCGCTGTTGAACAGCCCCGCGGCCCGCCGTACCTCCGCGAACGCGGCCGCCGCCTCCGGCGTCCCGGCGGCCACGGCCTGCGCGGCCGCCGCCGCGTCGGCGATCCCGCTGTTCATGCCACGCGCGCCGAACGGCGGGAAGAGATGCGCGGCCTCGCCGACGAGCAGCACCCGCCCGTGCGGGTCCGTGAAGGAGGCCGCGACCTTGCGCAGGAAGCGGTACGTGGACACCCACAGGATCCGGTCGGCGTACCCGTCGCCCACCACCCCGGGCAGCCACTCCCGCACGGCGTCCTCGGTGCCGAAGGCCTCCTCCGGGTCGTCGTCGCGGCACTGGAGGTCCACCTGGAAGCCGCCGGTGAACGGCACCCGCATCACACTGCGGCCCCCGACGCCCGGATGCTCGTAATGGAAGACCCGCTCCAGCGGCAGCTCGGCGCCCGGCACGTCCGCCACGTCGACGACGACATGGAAGCCCTCGCCGCGCACGCCCTCCAGGAGGATGCCCAGCCCGCCCCGGACGGCCGAGCGGGCCCCGTCGGCGGCGACGACGTACCCCGCGCCCCACTCCCGTCCGTCCTCGCCGACGAGCGTGACACCCGACCCGGAGGTGCGGACGTCCTCGATCCGCGCGTCCCAGACGAAGTCCACCCCGGCCCGCTCGCACGCGGCACGCAGGAAGCGCTCGGTGTCGAGCTGGCGCAGGCTCGTGAAGGGCGGCAGCCCGGACGGGGGCGGGAAGGTGCGCGCGTACACCTCGCGGCCCCGGTAGAGGGTGCGCCGGGTGTGCCACGTCCGGCCGTACGCCGTGATCTCGGCGGCCAGGCCCGGGGACATCCCGTCGAGCAGCCGCAGGGTCTCCCGGTGCACGAACAGGGCCCGGCTGCCCGGCCGTTCACGGCCGGCGGGGTCCGCCTCCAGGAGCACGACCGGCAGCCCGTGCCCGCGCAGGGCCAGCGCGGCCGAGAGACCGACCGGACCCGCGCCCACCACGATCACGGGATTCACGCGCGCACGCTCGCCGGGGTCTGTGTCAGCTGCGTCAGCATCCGGGTGATCTCCACCCGCTTCACCTTCCAGGTCGCCGTCATCGGCAGCTCCTCGAACCGCCACTGGCGCGGCTCGGCCATCGCGGGCAGATCGGCGGTCGCCTCCCGCCAGCGCTCCGGGTCGAGCGGCTGTTCGCCCCGCACGCACACCACCGGCACCGGCTCACGGTCCGCGCCGGCCACGATCACCACCTCGCGGAGTTCCTCCAGCCGCTCCATCAGCGCGTCCTCGACCGCCAGATTGCTGTGCACGGCGTCGATCCGGTCGACCTCCCGGTCGATCAGATGCAGCGCGCCCAGGCGGCTCATGTACCCCATGTCGCCCATCTGCCACCAGCCGCCGTCGAGTTGACGCTCGTACTGCGCCCGCGCGCCGAGGTAGGTGAGGATGCGGCCCCTGGTGCGGGCCTCGATCCGCCCGGCAGTGCCGGGCGCGACCGGCCTGCCGTCGGGGTCCGCGATCCGGACCCGGGTGAAGCCGGGGATCCCGATCCCCACCCGCCGCCCGTCCGCCCGTTCCGCGCTGCGCCGGGTGAACCACTGGAACGCCACGGGCCCGGTCTCGCTCTGCCCGTACAGCTGGATCAGCCACGGCGCCCGCCGACGCGAGGCGCCCAGCAGCCGTCGTACGGTGCGCGGATGGATCGCGTCGAAGGTGGAGCCGTACGACTTCACCCGGGACAGCGGAGCTCCGGGCGCGTCGGCCAACTCCTCCCACAGCACGAAGGTGTTGGGGTGGGTCTCGACGATGCCGGGGCGGTGCCGGGCCAGCAGCGGTCCCACGCTCGCCGGCTCCGGGTCGGTGATCAGCACCAGCGGGCTGCCGAAGTGCAGCAGGACGCCGAGCAGGTGATAGAAGCGCGAGTGCACGAACGACATGTGCAGCGCGGCGGTCTCGCCCCGGGTGGGCCAGCCCATCGCCTTCTGCGGCACCAGCCGGTTCC
Organism: Streptomyces sp. NBC_01334; assembly: GCF_035983595.1. Lineage (NCBI taxonomy): Bacteria > Bacillati > Actinomycetota > Actinomycetes > Kitasatosporales > Streptomycetaceae > Streptomyces > Streptomyces sp. NBC_01334. Next base: position 6,011,065 of record NZ_CP130718.1, read on the forward strand.
ACATGGTGTTCGGGCAGTGCACGGCCAGCTTGGGGACCCCGGTCGTGCCCGAGCTGTGGGTGATCAGGGCGGGCTCACGCGGGTGCAGCCGTACGGGAGCGGGCGGCTCGGCGCCGGCGTACTTCGCCAGGGGCTCGGCGCCGGGCGCGTCGTCGACGGAGAGGGTCCGGCGCACCTGCGAGGCGAGGCCGGCGTCCTTCAGTGGCCCCTCCAGCTTGGCCCGGTCGGTGATCAGCCAGGGCTGCCGCAGCCGTTCGAGCAGCTGCCCGACGACCGGACCGGCCAGACCGGGGGAGAGGAGCACGGGGACCGCGCCGATACGGGAGACCGCGCAGGTCAGCAGCACGATGTCGACGTTGTCCGTCTTGTGGACGACCACCTGTTCCGAGGGCCGTACCCCGGCCGCCCACAGCCGGCCCGACAACTCCTCGACCACGTCGGCCAGCTTCCGGTAGTCGAGGTCGACCCCGAGGGAGGGGTGGGTGTCCAGCGGCCGGTCCAACGTGACGAAGACGGCTCCGTGCCGGTCGGCAGCCCGCCGGAACAACGGACCCAGGTAGAACCCGCGATCGGCGAGCAGGGGTTGCTGCGACATGTGGCTGTTCCTCTCGGACACGGACGGGGACACAGGCGGGGACATGGACGGGGATGCGGACGCGGTCACCACGCCCCCTGGCGCACCAGGTGCCGACGGAGCTTGCCGGTGGGAGTACGGGGCAGCGACGCGACGAAGCTGACACCCCGCGGCACCTTGAACGCGGCGAGCCGCTCCCGCGCGAGTGCGACGAGCTCGGCCTCCAGCCGCGCGAGCCCGGTGGGACCGGTGGGTCCGGCGGGACCGGTGGGTCCGGCGGATCCGAGGGGCCCGGGCGGGCCGGGTGGGGCAGGTGGGTCCGGGGGAGCGGTCGAGGTGGTCGGGGTGACGGGGGTTGTGGGGGCGGTCGGTGTGGTCGGGACGACGAAGGCGCGCAGGCGGGTGCGGCCCTGCCCGTCCGGGACGGCGGCGACCGCGACCTCGCGGACCGCCGGGTGGGTGCGCAGGACGGCCTCCACCTCCAGCGGGGAGACGGTGATCCCGCCGACCATCTCCATGTCGTCGGTGCGGCCCAGGTGCCGGTAGGTGCCGTCCGGCTCGCGGCGTGCCCGGTCGTGGGTGGCCAGCCAGCCGCCGACCAGCGTGCGCCGCGTCTCCTCGGGCCGGTTCAGGTATCCGGGTGTCACCGTCGGTCCGCGCACCCACAGCTCCCCTTCCGTACCGTCCGGCACCGGCCGCCCGGCGCGGTCGCGCAGCTCCACCTCGAAGCCCGGCACGGGACGCCCGACGGTGCCCGGACGGTCGTGGCCGAGACTGTTGGCGCAGAAGGCGTGACCGGCCTCGGTCGAACCGATCTGCTCCAGCACCGGTGCGCCGAGCAGCTCGGTGATCTGTCCGCCGAGCCCGTCCGGCAGGCCCTCGCCGGCCGACACCGCGGCGCGCACCGAGGCGAAACAGGCCGCGTGACCGCTGCCCCGGTCGGCGACCAGCGCCGCGTACGCCGACGGCACGGAGTACAGCAGGCTCACCCGGTGCCGGGCGACGAGTTCGTCGACGGCGGCCGGTGTCGGCCGCCGGTCGACCAGGACGGCACTGGAGCCGGAGAAGAGCGGGAAGACGAAGGCGTTGCCGAAGCCGTACGCGAAGTACAGCTTCGACACCGACAGCGTGACGTCCTCCTCGGTGATCCCGAGCAGCCGCCGGCCGATGAGGGCGTGGTACGCCCCCGGATCGCCGTGGGTGTGCACGACCCCCTTCGGGCGGCCCGTGGTGCCGGAGGTGTACTGCACGTACAGCGGCGTCCGCGCGTCCACCGGGTGGGCGGCGGTCGGCTCGGCGGCGGGGGCGAGCGCGAGGAACTGGTCGGCGCCGAGGCACGCCCGGTCCGGGAAACGGTCCTCGAGACCCGGCCCGGTCACACACAGCACGGCGTCGACGTCCGCGGCCATGAACGTGTGCTCGGGCGCGGGCAGTTCGGGATTGACCAGGACGGCCACGGCCCCGAGCCGGGCGACGCCGAGGAAGGCCGCGACCCATGCGATCCCGTCGGGCAGTGCCAGCAGCACCCGGTTCCCGGCCCGCACCCCGAGCTCGGCGAGCACCCCGGCCGCCCGCGCCCCCAGCTCGTGCACCTCACCGTGGGTCCACACCTGGTGCCCCTGATGAAACGCGGCCCGCCCACCCCACCCACTCCGCTCGGCGAGCGCGGCAAGCTCCGCGGCGAGATTCCCGACCCCGACTCCCACCCCCTGCTCACGGGAGCCACCCGAGCGACTGGAGCCATGGGGACCATCGGCCGGCCAGGTCGCGGGCTGTGAGGTCGTCGTCGACCGCGGGGGCGTCATCGGGTGGCCCCCTTCGCACCGGCCGGGCCGGGGGTGGTGCCCCGGGAGCGGCCCGCGCCCGCCCGTGCCGCGGCCGGCTCCGGCTCCCCGGGCGCCCGGGTGAGCGCCGCGCCGTGCTCCCGCAGGGCCCGCATCTGCGCGGCCGTCTTCAGCAGCATCTCGTCGTACTCCGCCGCCGGATCGGAGTCCAGGACGATCGCGCCCCCGGCCCCCATCCGCATCAGACCGTCGGCCAGGACGGCCGTGCGGATGACGATGTTGAGGTCCGCGCCGCCGCTGCACCCCAGATAGCCGAGGGCACCCGCGTACACACCGCGCGCCTCGGTCTCGAGACCGTCGATGATCTCCAGGGTGCGCTGCTTCGGCGCCCCGGTCATCGAACCGCCGGGGAAGCAGGCGCGCACACAGTCCACCGCGTCGGTGCCCTCGCGCAGCCGGCCCTCGACGGTGGAGACGAGCTGGTGCACGGTGGCGTACGTCTCGGTGGCCATGAGCCGGGAGACCCGCACGGTCCCGGTCCGGCTGACCCGCCCCAGGTCGTTGCGGAGCAGGTCGACGATCATCAGGTTCTCGGCACGGGTCTTGGCGTCCGCCGCCAGCGCGTCCCTGAGCCGGGCGTCCTCCAGCGGACCGGCACCGCGCGGCGCCGTCCCCTTGATGGGCTTGGCCTCGGCGACACCGTCCCGGGTGATCCGCAGGAACCGTTCGGGCGAGGAGCCGACCACGTCGAGGTCGCCGAATCTCAGGAAGGCCGCGTACGGCGCGGGGTTGACCCGGCGCAGCACCCGGTAGAAGCCGTACGCGTCGTCCGGAGCGGGTAACACCGCGGCGTCGGTCAGGCAGATCTCGTAACTGGTGCCCTCGGCGAGTTCGCGCCGGCAGGCGGCGATGTCCGCGAGATATGTCTCCCGGTCCCGCACCAGCCACGGCTCGACGTCACCGACCCCGTGATCGCCGACGCCGAGTCCGCCGCCCGCCCCGCCGTCCCCGCGCCCGACCCCGTGTCCGACCACGAGTCCGCCTCCGGCCGCGCGGAGCCGGGCCCGGACTTCGGTCCCGCCGGTGCCGAGCCCGGCTCCCGCCGATCCGGGTCCGAGCCCGCCGACCTCACGTGCGGCCGCACCCCGTGTCGTACCCGTCCCGGGCGTCCCGTCCGTCCCGGGCGGCGTCGGCCGTGGCCGCCGGTCCGGTTCGACGGGCAGGGAGGTGAGCCGGGCCAGCATGGTCTCGAGCCAGTCGGTGGCCTCGCCGGCCGCCTGGGGGGTGTCCTCCGCCAGACAGACCGCGTAGGTGAAGCCCTTCTCGTGGTCCACCGCGACCAGCCGGTCGGCGAACAGCCAGCAGGCGTCCGGGGTGGTGGCGCGATGCCGGTTCGGGGAGCCGCAGTCGGCCTTGGTCTCGTAGCCGAAGTAGCCGACATAGCCGCCGGTGAAGTCGAAGGGCAGCCCGGTGGCGTCGACCCGACGGTTCGCCAGCTGCCGCTTGAGATAGTCGAAGACGCTCGCCCGGACCTTGCGCGTGGGCCGTCCCGCCCGCTCGATCTCGCAGTGGCCGGCCTCGACGTCGTAGCGGACGAACTCGGCGAGCGGACCGCTGTCGTCGCCGAAGAACGAGAAGCGGGAGAGTCCCCGCTCGACCCGGGAACTGTCCAGCCAGAACGCCCGCGGCGAGTCGGCGTACAGCCGCGTGAAGGCGGCCTCCGCGTCGATCGCCTCGGCGATGCGGCGGGTGTGCAGCCGAAGGGCGGGCCGGTCGGCCCGGCGCGGGCGGGGGACGGTCACCCTGGGGCTCGGCATCGCCGCCGCGGCCGGGGTGACCGCGGTGTTCTTGGTGCGTGGCCTGCGGGCCCGTTCGGCGGTCAGGTTCCGGAAGTTGACGAGCATCCGGTGGCCGTACTCGGTGAGCACCGACTCGGGATGGAACTGCACGCCCCACAGGGGCCGTTCGCGGTGCCGCAGTCCCATCAGGACGCCGTCCTCCGCCCAGGCGGTCGGCTCCAGGGAGTCGGGCAGCGGCTCGCGTACGGACAGCGAGTGGTAGCGGACCGCGGTGAAGTTCTGCGGCAGCCCCTGGAACAGGTCCCGACCGTCGTGGCGGACGGCCGACAGATGCCCGTGCCGCGGCTCCGGGGCGGGTGCCACCCGGCCGCCCTCCCCGTGCGCGATGCCCTGGTGGCCGAGGCAGACCCCGAGCACCGGCACCGGGGACTCGGCGAGCACTCGGGCGCTGATGCCGAAGTCACGCGTCTTCGACGGATGCCCGGGTCCCGGCGACACCACCACGTTGTCGAAGGCGGAGATATAGGGAACGGCGTCCGCGGGGGCGTCATTGAGGATCACCACCGGCTCCTCGCCGTTGACCTCGGCGATCAGCTGGAACAGGTTGTACGTGTACGAGTCGTAATTGTCGATGAGCAGGGTCTTCACCCGCCCACCTCCTTGGGGTCGTTCTCTGGTGCTATGCGGTCCGTCGTTTGTGCCGTCCGCGAAGCGCCTGGAGCGGTGGATACAGCCATTTCTTGAAGAAACGCTGAAGGCGAGGCATAAGAATCCAGGTGACCAGCGCCGTCACGCACAGGCAGAGCAGCAGTGTGCGAATGAACGGATTGAGATCACCGAGATAGGGAAGCACGATCAGATTGAAGAGGAGCACTGGCGGGAAAACCGCGCTCATATTCACGAACCATAACTTCCATTTCGACGGCGGGGCCGGCGCCTTCGGCGCGGGGGTCTGGGCGTCGAACCAGGCCTTGGAGCCGCGCACGCTTCTGCGGTCCGTCTGTCGGGCGATGCCCAGCGCCCGGTCGTCCCACTCGACCCTGACGGCCGAGTCCTCCCAGGCCCGGGCCGTGCCTTCGGTCGCGAAGCGATAGACCACATGCCACTCCGCCTCTCCATCGACAAGTACACCGCCCCCCAGGAAGCCGGGTTGCCGTGCGCTCGCGCCCAGCATGGCCCACCCCCAGGAGTGGAAGTCGGCCTCGCGGCCCGGCACCACGCGATATGCGGCGGTGACGGTGACGGGATTACTGGTCACACCGTCGAGTACGCGGGAGAGAGCGCTTGCGTTCACAGGTTCTTCAAACTTCTACAACTGTCGCCGACTGTCCGAAACGTGGTTTTTGGCCGCCTTTTCGGCGGTCTTGGCTCATTCTGTCGAGCGGTACTGCCGGTAACTTCTCCGGGATTCCTGGAAGCGCTTGCCGGTGCGCCGAGAGAAGTGCACGATCGATTTCCCCCGTCGAAGGAGAACCATGTCCAGGTACGACTGGAATCTGACCCATGAGGGAATCGAAAGGGCTCGTTCCGCAATAGAACCGGTCCGAAAAGAAGTCACCGCCCATCCGATCTACCAGCGGATAAGCAGCCGGGAACACATGGCGGTCTTCATGGCGCACCACGTGTTCGCGGTATGGGATTTCATGTCCCTGCTCAAGTCGCTCCAGCGCGACCTCACCTGCGTCGACGTCCCCTGGGTGCCGCGCGGCTCGGAGGTGAGCCGGCGGCTCATCAACGACATCGTCCTCGTCGAGGAGAGCGACGAGCTGAACGGCGGCTTCACCAGCCACTTCGAGCTGTACCGGGCCGGCATGGCCGAGGCGGACGCGGACACCGCCCGGATCGACACCTTCCTCGCGCTGATCGGCGAGGGTCACGACGTGCCGTCGGCGCTGCGGGTCGCCCAGGCCCCCGCCCCCGCCGCGGAGTTCGTGCGCACGACCTTCCGGATCATCGCCGACCGGCCGCTGCACTGCCGGGCCGCCGCCTTCGCCTTCTCCCGGGAGGACCTCATCCCGGACATGTTCGACCAGGTGATCAAGAAGGAGGGCACCGACCGGTTCCCGCTCTTCTGCGACTACCTGGCCCGCCACATCGAGGTGGACGGCGAGGAGCACACCCCCATGGCCATGCAGATGGTCGCCGACCTGTGCGGGACGGACGACACGCGCTGGCAGGAGGCCGTCGAGACGGCGACCCTCGCGCTGGAGGCGAGGACCCGCCTGTGGGACGGCATCACGGAGGCGATGGCCTGACCGGCGGCTCCGGTGCCGGCTCCGCCGCGGGTGCCGTTTCGGGCGCCTCCCCGAACCGGGCCAGCGCCAGCGCTCCCGCCACGGCGACGGCGAAGCCGAGCACGGCCAGCCAGCCGAGCCCCTCCCGGGTACGGTCACCCAGCCACACCACGCCCACCAGCGCCGGCCCGATCGTCTCCCCGATCACCATCCCGGCCGTGGCGGTCGTCACCGACCCCCGCTGGAGAGCCGTCGTCAGCAGCAGGAACGCGGCACCGCCCCCCAGCAGCAGGGCGTACAGCGCCGGGTCGGTGAGCAGCTCCGACGGGTCGAGCGAGTCGATCAGCCGCACCGCCACCTCCACCACCCCGAACCCGAAACCGGCCCCGAGGCCCAGCACCAGCGCCCGTGCGCGCCCGGCCAGCCGCCGTCCGGCCAGTCCCAGCAGCAGCACCCCGCCCGCCGCGCCGAGCATCACCCACGGCAGCGCCCGCGGTCCGCTCTCCTCGCCCTCCGTCCCCGCCGCCAGACCCAGCATCGCCAGCCCCGCGCACACCACCCCCACCGCCGCCCACTCGGTCCGGCTCAATCGCACCCGCAGCAGCCGGGCCGCGACCACCGCCGTCACCGCCAGGCTCGACGCGAGGGCCGCCCCCACGGCGTAGATCGGCACCGAGCGCAACGCGGCGATCTGGAACAGGAACCCCAGCCCGTCCAGCGCGAGCCCCGCCAGATACCGCCACTCCCGCACCGCCCGCAGCAGCAGCGCCGCGTCCCCGCCGCTCCCGCCCACGGCCGCCCGCGCCGCCATCGCCTGCAACACCGTCGCCGTACCGAAGCAGACCGCCGCGCCGAGGGCGCACACCATTCCGAAGAGCACGAAAGGACTGTAGGGGAACGGCTGGTGGGCGGGCCGCCTTCGGTCGCTCTCGGCACGGTGTCTAGGCTGACGGCCGGAAATCGTCGTAGGGGCGATGCGAAAACGGGGAGACGGAACATGGCGGACGCGCGTCGCAGACTTCGCTCGGGCACGGTCGTACTCGGCGGCATGGGAGTGCTCGCGGCGGCCCTGTCCGCCTGCTCCTCCGACCCCGACAAGCGATGCGTCGACCGCGACAGCTACAACCTCACCAAGGGCTACAAGGTCGTCGCCGACAAGAACTGCAAGTCCACCGGGTCCGGCACGTCCGGCAAGGTCGGCAAGTCCGCCACGGCCTCCGCCGACGCCGCCTGGTACTACGGCGGCGACAAGAAGGGCTCCTGGGTCGACGGCGGCTCCTTCACCAAGCCGGGCAAGGGGTCGAGCGGCTCGACCGGCTCGAGCAGCAGCATCGGAGGCAGCAGCAGTGGTGGCAGCAGTAGCAGTGGCGGCAGCAGCAGTGGCGGCAGCGGAGTCGACCGGAACGGGTTCGGCGGCGACGGCGACAGCGGCAGCGGTGTCGGCAAGGGCAGTTCAGGCGGCTGAGCGTCCGAGCGGCTGAACAGGACACCGGCACCGTGCGACGTCACAGCATCGAACCCCGACCCGACTGGCAGCGGACCGTCGAGGACCAGGGTCTCGTCTACCCCCTCACCCGCCACCCCGACGGCCGACTGCGCCCCTACTGGGACGAGAGCGCCTACTACGTCTTCACCCTCGACGAGGTCGAGGCGCTGGAGGAGACCGTCGAGGAACTGCACACCATGTGCCTGGCGGCCGCCGCCCACCTCGTCGAGACCGACCGCCTCGCCGACCTCGGCATCACCGACCCGCGGATCGCGGCGGCGGTCGTCGAGGCCTGGCACCGGCGTGCCGAACTCCCGTCCGTCTACGGCCGTTTCGACCTCCGCTACGACGGCACCGGCCCGGCGAAGCTTCTGGAGTACAACGCCGACACGCCCACCTCGCTCGTGGAGGCGGCCTCTCCCCAGTGGTTCTGGATGGAGGAACGATTCCCCGGCGCCGACCAGTGGAACTCCCTCCACGAACGCCTGGTCGCCGCCTGGAAGAAGCAGGCCCCCCTGCTCCCGCCCGGCAGCCCGCTCTACTTCGCGCACTCCTCGGAGGACGAGCTGGGCGAGGACCTCATGACGGTCGCCTACCTCAAGGAGACCGCCGAGCAGGCCGGCCTGGACACCGACTGGATCTCCATGGAGGAGATCGGCTGGGACCCGCTGTCCGGCCGCTTCGTCGACCGTCAACTCCGCTTCATCCGCAGCTGCTTCAAGCTCTACCCCTGGGAGTGGCTGACCACCGACCGCTTCGCGGGCCATGTCCTCGACACCCTCGACAACGGCGGCGGCACCGGCACCACCCTGTGGATCGAACCGGCCTGGAAGATGCTCCTCAGCAACAAGGCCCTGCTGGCCGTTCTGTGGGAGCTGTACCCCGGACACCCCAACCTCCTCCCCGCCTACCTCGACGGCCCCCGCGAACTGGCGGCCACCACCGGCTATGTCGCCAAGCCGCTGCTGGGCCGCGAGGGCGCCGGCGTCACCCTGCACGCACCGGGCGGCGATCCCGCCCCGCGCACCGACGAGGCCTGCTGCTACCAGCAGTTGGCGCCCCTCCCCACGTTCGACGGCAACCACGTCGTCCTCGGCGCGTGGACGGTGGAGGGCGAGTCGGCCGGCCTCGGCATCCGTGAGTCCTCGGGCCTGATCACGGACGAGTACGCCCGCTTCCTGCCCCACGTGATCCTCCAGGCCCCGTGACCCCGGTCCGACGGCTGCTCCAGAGCGACCGGAGGCACGGTCCCGCGCGGGTCCGACGTCGCTCGCATGGTGGACGCCGGACCTTGGGATTCGGGCGTGACCGGTAGGCTGACGAGCGGGCCGTGACTGGCGCGCTGGGATGGGACGGACCATCGGGGAGCGGCCTGTGAGCGACAAGAGTGCCGTGCGCCTGGGCCAGACCGAGAACCGTGACCGCACGCCACGCCCCCGGAGGCCGACGACATGTCCGAGCAGCAGTCCCTCTCCACCGAGTCCACCGCCTTCCGTGCCGCACTCGACGTGATCCGCGCCGTCGAGCCGCGCGTCGCCGACGCCATCGGCCAGGAGGTCCAAGACCAGCGCGAGATGCTCAAGCTGATCGCCTCGGAGAACTACGCCTCCCCGGCCACCCTCCTCGCGATGGGCAACTGGTTCAGCGACAAGTACGCCGAGGGCACCATCGGCCGCCGCTTCTACGCCGGCTGCCGCAACGTGGACACCGTCGAGGCGCTGGCCGCCGAGCACGCCCGCGAACTCTTCGGCGCCCGCCACGCGTATGTCCAGCCGCACTCCGGCATCGACGCCAACCTCGTCGCCTTCTGGTCGATCCTCGCCGACCGCGTGGAGGCCCCGGCCCTCGCGAAGGCGGGCGTCCGCCAGGTCAACGACCTCTCCGAGGCCGACTGGGCCGAGCTGCGCCAGGCCTTCGGCAACCAGCGGATGCTCGGCATGTCCCTGGACGCCGGCGGCCACCTCACCCACGGCTTCCGCCCCAACATCTCCGGCAAGATGTTCGACCAGCGCTCCTACGGCACGGACCCGGCCACGGGCCTGATCGACTACGAGGCCCTGCGTGTCTCGGCCCGCGACTTCAAGCCGCTGATCATCGTCGCGGGCTACTCCGCGTACCCCCGGCTGGTGAACTTCCGGATCATGCGCGAGATCGCCGACGAGGTCGGCGCGACCCTCATGGTCGACATGGCGCACTTCGCCGGCCTGGTCGCGGGCAAGGTGCTGACCGGCGACTTCGACCCGGTCCCGCACGCCCAGATCGTGACGACCACCACCCACAAGTCCCTGCGCGGCCCCCGCGGCGGCATGGTCCTGTGCGACGACTCGCTCAAGGACCAGGTGGACCGCGGCTGCCCGATGGTCCTCGGCGGCCCGCTCCCGCACGTCATGGCCGCCAAGGCCGTCGCCCTGGCGGAGGCCCGCCGGCCGTCCTTCCAGGACTACGCCCGGCGCATCGTCGACAACTCCCGCGCCCTCGCCGAGGGCCTGACGCGGCGCGGCGCGACCCTGGTCACCGGCGGCACGGACAACCACCTCAACCTGATCGACGTGGCCTCCTCCTACGGGCTCACCGGCCGCCAGGCCGAGGCGGCGCTGCTCGACTCGGGCATCGTCACCAACCGCAACGCCATCCCCGCCGACCCGAACGGCGCCTGGTACACCTCCGGCATCCGCATCGGCACCCCGGCGCTGACGACCCGGGGCCTGGGCACGGCCGAGATGGACGAGGTGGCGTCCCTGATCGATCGGGTCCTGACCACGACGGAGCCGGGCACGACGAAGTCGGGCGCCCCCTCCAAGGCCGCCCATGTCCTGGACGCGAAGGTCGCGGACGAGATCTCCCGGCGGGCGACCGACCTGGTGGCGGGCTTCCCGCTGTACCCGGAGATCGACCTCGGCTGACATCGTCGGCACCCCGGGCGGACCCGTGGCCGCCCGGGACCCGTTCCGGGCGGTCTCCGCGCTCTGAGACAATGATGGACATGGCCTCAGACCGACCCCGCGTGCTCTCCGGAATCCAGCCCACCGCAGGCTCGTTCCACCTCGGCAACTACCTCGGCGCCGTCCGCCAGTGGGTGGCGCTCCAGGAGACCCACGACGCGTTCTACATGGTCGTCGACCTGCACGCGATCACGGTCCCGCAGGACCCGAAGGAGCTCAGCGCGAACACGCGGCTGGCCGCCGCCCAGCTCCTCGCGGCCGGTCTCGACCCGGACCGCTGCACGCTCTTCGTCCAGAGCCACGTCCCCGAGCACGCGCAGCTCGCCTGGGTCATGAACTGCCTCACCGGCTTCGGCGAGGCCAGCCGGATGACCCAGTTCAAGGACAAGTCCGCCAGGCAGGGCGCCGACCGCGCCTCCGTGGGCCTGTTCACGTACCCGATCCTCCAGGTCGCGGACATCCTGCTGTACCAGGCCGACGAGGTGCCGGTCGGTGAGGACCAGCGCCAGCACATCGAGCTGACCCGCGACCTCGCCGAGCGTTTCAACGGCCGCTTCGGCGAGACCTTCACGATCCCGAAGCCGCACATCCTGAAGGAGACCGGGAAGATCTACGACCTTCAGGACCCGTCGATCAAGATGAGCAAGTCGGCGTCCACGCCGAAGGGCCTCATCAACCTGCTCGACGAGCCGAAGGCGACCGCGAAGAAGGTCAAGAGCGCGGTCACGGACACCGACACGGTCGTCCGCTACGACACCGAGAACAAGCCCGGCGTCAGCAACCTGCTCGGCATCTACTCGACGCTGACCGGTACCGGCATCCCCGAGCTGGAGCAGCGGTACGAGGGCAAGCTCTACGGCGCGCTCAAGACGGACCTCGCCGAGGTCGTCGTCGACTTCGTGACGCCGTTCCGGGACCGCACCCAGCAGTACCTGGACGACCCCGAGACGCTCGACTCGATCCTGGCCAAGGGCGCGGAGAAGGCGCGCGCCGTCGCCGCGGAGACGCTTTCCCGGACGTACGAGCGTGTGGGCTTCCTGCCCGCGAAGCACTGAGCGGCGCTCGGAAGCACGCGGAAGCACTCGGGGCGCACCGCACACCTGTTCCTCTGGGCAGAGCGCTGCACATCACTTTCCCTGCGCCTGCCCAGAGCACAGCTGTGGCCGTACAGTCGATAGCCGTACGACTGAGTACGAACCCGGCAACACACCCCGCCATGACGACATGACGACAGGAGAAGACGTGGGGACCGTAACGATCGGTGTGTCGATCGCGGTCCCGGAGCCTCACGGCAGCCTGCTCCAGGAGCGGCGCCTGGGCTTCGGCGACGCCGCGGCTCACGGCATCCCCACGCACGTCACGCTGCTGCCGCCGACCGAGGTCGGGACGAGCGCGCTGCCCGCCGTCGAAGCGCATCTCGGCGAGGTCGCCGCGGCCGGCCGCCCGTTCCCGATGAGGCTGTCCGGCACCGGCACCTTCCGGCCCATGTCGCCGGTGGTCTACGTGCGGGTCGTCCAGGGCACCGAGACCTGCGCCTGGCTCCAGCAGCGGATCCGGTCCGCCTCCGGGCCGCTGACCCGCGAGCTCCAGTTCCCCTACCACCCGCACGTCACCGTCGCGCACGGCATCGACGAGGCGGCGATGGACCGGGCCTTCGCCGAGCTCGCCCACTACGAGGCCGAGTGGTCCTGCACCGGCTTCGCCCTCGCCGAGCAGGGCGCCGACGGCGTCTGGCGCAAACTGCGCGACTACGCCTTCGGGGGCGCGGTCGTACCCCCGCAGGCGGCCCACGTCGACCGCGGCACGCTGCCGACGCGCTAGGGCCCGCCCCGACCCTAGATCGGCAGCCTGCGGAACAGCCCGCGGGGCGCGTGGCGCAGCGCCGACATCACCACGCGCAGCACGCCGGGCACCCACACCGTCTCCGAGCGGCGCCGCAGCCCCAGCTCGACGGCCGTGGCGACCGCCTCCGGGGTGGTCGCCAGCGGCACCTCCGGCAGCCCGGCGGTCATCTTCGTCCGGACGAACCCGGGGCGTACGACCATGACGTGCACGCCGGTGCCGTGCAGCGCGTCGCCCAGCCCCTGGGCGAAGGCGTCGAGGCCCGCCTTGCTGGAGCCGTAGATGAAGTTCGAGCGGCGGGCCCGCTCGCCGGCGACGGAGGAGAGGACGACCAGGGAGCCGTGGCCCTGGGTCTGGAGGCCCCGCGCGGCGACCAGCCCGGCCGACACCGCCCCCGTGTAGTTGGTCTGCGCGACGCGCACCGCGGCCGCCGGGTCGCGCTCGTCGTTCGCCTGGTCGCCGAGGACGCCGAAGGCGAGCAGCACCGCGTCCACGTCGCCCTCGGCGAAGACCTTGCCGAGGACCGTCTCATGGGACTCGGGGTCGAGCGCGTCGAAGGGCACGGTGTGCACGTCCGCCCCCAGGGTGCGCAGCTCGGCGGCGGCCGACTCCAGGGCGGGCGACGGGCGCCCGGCCAGCCACACCGTGCGGGTGCGGCGGGCGATCAGCCGGCGGGCGGTGGCCAGCGCGATGCCGGACGTGCCGCCGAGGACGAGAAGGGACTGGGGCAGGCCGAAGGCGTCCTTCATGGTGACTCCTGGAAGTTGAGCCGGCGGGCGAGGTCCGACACGAACACCCCGCGCGGGTCCAGTTCCGCGCGCAGCGCGCGGAAGTCGTCGAGGCGGGGGTACATCGTGGTGAGCAGTTCGGGGCGCAGCCGGGAGTCCTTGGCGAGGTAGACGCGGCCGCCCGCGGCGGCCACCTCCTCGTCCAGCTCGTCGAGGAAGGCGCCGAGGCCGGGCAGTCCGGCCGGGATGTCCAGGGCGAGGGTCCAGCCCGGACGCGGGAAGGACAGCCAGCCGGGGTCGGCGTCCCCGAACCGCTTGAGGACGGCCAGGAAGGACGGGCAGCGGCGGGCGGAGATGCGCGCCACGATCCGGCGCAGGGTGTCCTCCCGGCCGTACCCGACGACGAACTGGTACTGCACGAACCCGTCGCGGCCGTAGACACGGTTCCAGTGCGGGACGCCGTCGAGGGGGTGGAAGAAGGCGGACAGGCTCTGGAGTTCGCCGGTACGCGCGCGGGGCGCTCTGCGGTACCAGAGCTCGTTGAACAGCCCGACGGTCGTGCGGGTGAGCAGGCCGCTCGGCAGGAACGCGGGAGCGGCCGGGAGCCGGGACGGGCGGAACGCGAGCGGGGCCCTGCGCGCGCGGGCGGGCAGCGCGTCCAGGGGCGCGTGCTCGCCGCGGGTCAGGACCGCGCGTCCGGTGGCCGCACCGCGCGCGAGGAGGTCGATCCACGCGACCGAGTAGCGGTAGCGGTGGTCGCCGGCCGTCAGCCGGGCCATCAGGTCGTCGAGGTCGGCGGCCCGCTCGGTGTCGACCGACATCAGTGACGTTCCGACCGCCTGGAGCCGGATCCTGGCCGTCAGGACGACGCCGGTCAGGCCCATGCCGCCGGCGGTCGCGTCGAACAGGTCGGTGCCCTGCTCCACCGTGCGGATCGTGCCGTCCGCCGTGAGCAGTTCGAAGGACAGCACATGCCGGGCGAAGGACCCGGACACATGGTGGTTCTTGCCGTGGATGTCGGCGCCGATCGCGCCGCCCACGGTCACGTACCGGGTGCCGGGGGCCACCGGCACGAACCAGCCGAGCGGCAGCAGGACCTCCATGAGCCGGTGCAGGGAGACGCCCGCGTCGCACAGGACGCTCCCGTCGGCGGCGTCGATGACGTGGATCCGGTCCAGTCCGGTCAGGTCGATCACCGCCCCGCCGGCGTTCTGTGCCGCGTCCCCATAGGCCCGCCCCAGGCCCCTGGGAATGCCTCCGCGAGGCCCGCAGTCCCGGACCGCCGTCACGGCCTCCGCGTAGGTCCGGGGGCGGACCAGGCGTGCGGTGGTGGGGGCGGTGCGGCCCCATCCCGTGACGGAGACGTTCTCGGCAGTGGTCTCGGCAGGCATGCTCGCGACCGTATCGCCTCTATATGGGCGATTAATTTTGAAACATGCATTACTCCCCGAAATGGGTGATTAATGGGATGTCGCTCAATATTGCCGGAGTTCCGAGGACGCAGGCGTGAACAGTGGGTCCACATGGACGAACTCGACGACCTGGACCACCGGATCCTCTCGGCGCTCCACGCCCGGGGCGCGGACCCACGCGTCGCCCGCGTCGCGCGCGCCCTCTCCTGGGCGGGCGAGCACGCCGCCCTGTGGCTCGCGGCCGGCGTCGCGGGAGCCGCCGTCGACGGCTCCCGGCGCGGCGCCTGGCTGCGCGCCACCGCGCTCACCGCGGGCGCGCACGCCGCCAGCATGGGAATGAAACGTATCGTCCGACGCCCGCGCCCCGCCCACGTCGAACCCCTCGTGCGCACCGCGGGACGGCACTCCTTCCCCAGCTCGCACGCGACCTCCGCCGCGGCCGCCGCCGTCGCCTACGGCTCGCTCGGGGCGTACGCCACCGCGCCGCTCGCCGCCGCGATGTGCCTCTCCCGCCTGGTCGCCGGCGTCCACCACCCCTCCGACGTGGCGGCGGGAGCGGCCCTGGGGGCGGTCACCGCGCGGCTGGGGGCGCGCTGGATGAGAGAGGGCCACCATGGCTGAGGCACTGCTCCACCAACAGCGCTCGCACCGCCCGCCGGCCCCCCGGCCCCCGAGCGACCGCCCCGGCACCCTCGTCGGCGGCCTCCTGCGGACCACCCGCCCCAAGCAGTGGGTCAAGAACATCCTGGTCGTCGCCGCCCCCGCAGCGGCCGGCCGGCTCTTCTCCCTGCACGCGGTCACCCGACTCGCCCTCGTCTTCGCCCTGTTCACCGCCTGCGCCGCCGCCGTCTACCTGGTCAACGACGCCCGTGACGCCGATGCCGACCGCGCCCACCCCACCAAACGGCACCGCCCGATCGCCGCCGGACAGGTCCCGGTGCCCGTCGCGTACGGCGTCGCGGTCGCCCTCGCGGTCCTCGCACCGGCCGCCGCGGCCCGGCTGACGACACCCGCCGTCGCACTGCTGCTCACCGCCTACCTGGGCATGCAACTGGCGTACTGCGTCAGCCTGAAGCACGTCCTGGTCGTCGATCTCGTCGTCGTCACGACCGGCTTCCTGATGCGGGCCATGGCGGGCGGGCTCGCCCTGGGCATCCCGCTCTCCCGCTGGTTCCTGATCACCACCGGGTTCGGGGCGCTGTTCATGGTCGCCGCCAAGCGCTACTCCGAGGCCGTCCAGCTGGCCGGCACGGCGGGCGCCACGCGCGTGCTGCTCACCGAGTACACCACCGGCTACCTGCGATTCGTCTGGCAGCTGGCGGCCGGTGTCGCCGTGCTCGGCTACTGCCTGTGGGCCCTGGAGGAGGGCGGCGTCCCGCACCCGGGCGTGCTGCCCTGGCGTCAGCTGTCCGTGGTCGCGTTCATCCTGGCGGTCCTGCGGTACGCCGTCTTCGCCGACCGGGGCACCGCGGGCGAACCCGAGGAGGTCGTCCTGGGCGACCGCGCCCTCGCCCTCATCGGCCTGGCCTGGCTGGCCATGTACGCGCTGGCCGTGGCCGGTTGGTGAGCCACGCGCGCGTGCCGCGACCAGGTGGCACGGCACCGGCCACCGTCCCGCGATCCCGGGGTACCCGAATTCTGGTGTTCCGCGATATCCGCATCGGCGATATCCGCGTCTTTCCTCCGGACAGGGGCAGAGTCGGATCATGGACTGGCTGAAGAAGCTCCCCGGCATCGGGCCGTGGGTCGCGCGCCTCATGGCCACGCACGCGTGGCGGTCGTACGAGCGACTGGACCGGGTGAAGTGGACGCGGCTGGCCGCCGCCATGACGTTCGTCAGCTTCGTCGCGCTGTTCCCGCTGCTGACCGTGGCCGCCGCCGTCGCCGCCGCCACGGTGAGCGAGTCCCAGCAGCAGGAGCTCCAGGACAAGATCGCCGATCAGGTCCCCGGCATCTCCGACCAGCTGGACATCAACGGCCTGGTCCAGAACGCGGGCGCCGTCGGTCTCATCGCCGGCGCGCTGCTGCTGCTCACCGGCATCGGCTGGGTCGGCCAGATGCGGGACTGTCTGCGCGCCGTCTGGGAGCGGCCCGACGACGACGAGAACCCCGTCCTGCGCAAGGTCAAGGACACGGGCGTCCTCGTCGGCTTCGGCGGCGCCGTCCTGCTCACCCTCGCCATCTCCACCGTCGCCTCGGCGCTGGTCGGCTGGATCATCGAGCAGTCCGGCATCGACAAGGAGGGCTGGGGCAGCGTGCTGCTGCGCGTCGCCGCGTTCTCCGTCGCCGTCCTCGCCGACTTCCTGCTCCTGCTCTACGTCCTCACCCTGCTGCCCGGCGTCGAACCCCCGCGCCGCCGCCTCGTCGTCGCCGCGCTCATCGGCGCCGTCGGCTTCGAACTGCTGAAGCTGCTGCTGAGCGGCTATATGCAGGGCGTGGCCGCCAAGAGCATGTACGGCGCGTTCGGCGTGCCCATCGCCCTGCTGCTGTGGATCAACTTCACCTCGAAGCTGGTCCTGTACTGCGCGGCCTGGACGGCGACGGGCAGCGTCCCCGACAACCCGCGGGACATCGACGTCAGCGACGACGTCGTACCAGGTCCGGCAGCGGCCAGCGGCGGTTGACGAGGTACCCGCCGCCCGCGAGCAGCACCAGCAGTCCGCCGGTGATCGCCAGCGCGATCCACATGCCGCCCGAGCCGTTCTCGGTCACCGCGCCCGCCACCGGCTTCGCCGACACGTCCCCGGCGCCGCCCGCCTGTCCGTCCTCCTCGGAGGCCGACGGCTTGGCGCCGGGCTGCGCGCTGGCCTGCGCGGTGCCCTTCGGCGCGACCAGTTCACCGACCGGCGTCACCTTGCCGGCCGCCTGGAAGCCCCAGTCCAGCAGGGCGGCGGTCTCCTTGTAGACCTCGTTGTGGTCGGTCTTCTCCGGGTTCATCACCGTGACGAGCAGCACCTTGCCGTTGCGCTCGGCCACGCCGGTGAAGGTGGCGCCCGCGTTGGTGGTGTTGCCGTTCTTGACGCCCGCGATGCCCGGGTACTGGGAGATGTCGTAGTCGCCGCTGAGCAGCCGGTTGGTGTTCTGGATCTCGAAGGTCCCGCGGGTCGTCTTGCCCTTCTTCTTCGTCGTCTCGCCGGGGAACTTGGCCGTGACGGTCGAGCAGTACTCCCGGAAGTCCTGCTTCTGGAGTCCCGAACGGGCGAACAGCGTCAGGTCGTACGCCGAGGACACCTGGCCCGGGGCGTCGTAGCCGTCCGGGGAGACGACGTTCGTGTCGAGGGCCTGGAGCTCCCCGGCGTGCTCGTTCATGTCCTTGACGGTCTCGCCGATGCCGCCGTTCATCTGTGACAGGACGTGCACGGCGTCGTTGCCGGAGCGCAGGAAGACACCGAGCCACAGGTCGTGGACCGTATACGTCTCGCCCTCCTTTATCCCGACGAGGCTGGAACCGGCCCCCATGCCCGCCAGGTCCTTCGCCTCGACCTTGTGCACGGTGGACTTGGGGAACCTCGGCAGCACGGTGTCGGCGAAGAGCATCTTCATCGTGCTCGCCGGGGGCAGCCGCCAGTGCGCGTTGTGCGCGGCGAGCACGTCCCCCGACTCGGCGTCGGCGACGATCCACGACCGTGCGGTGAGGTCCTTCGGCAGCACCGGCGCGCCACCCGCGATCGCCACCTGCGTCCCGGCCTGCCCCAGCCGCGTACCGCCCAAGGACGACATGTTCGCCGGGGGAGTGACCGACGGCGAGGCGGACCCGGACGGTGCGGTGGACGGCGATCCGGACGGCGAGGCCGACGCGGACGGCGATCCGGACGCCGCCGGGGACGGTGACGGGCTCGGCGCCGCGAGCGAGGCGGGCGCGGTGAGCGCGAGGGACGCGAGGGTCGCGGAGGTGACCAGCAGGGTTCGCCTGACGGTCTGCATCATGGGTGCGGGCACGACGGAGAACGTACCTGGCACGCGACGGGAAGTCCCGTCACCCTCCCCACCCCGGTCACGGAACCGGACAACCGCCGGTGATACTGAACCCATGAAGCTCAGCCGCCCCGTCTCCTGGTTCCTGCTCGCCTTCGGGGTGTGGAGCTGGGTCATCTGGGTCACTTTCGTCAAGAACCTGATCAAGGACAGCAGCGGGCTCGCCTTCGACGACGGCGATCCCACGGCGTACTTCTGGGTGCACCTGACGCTCGCTGTCGTCTCCTTCGTATTGGGGACGGTCGTCGGGGCCATCGGGTTGCGCGGTCTGCGCGCACTGCGGCAGGCGTCATAGCCATGGTGATCGTCTTCGTCCTGCTCGCCCTGACCGTGCTGGTCACAGCCAACTGGTACCTGTGGCGGCGGCTGTTCCGCGACACCACCCGCGGCCCCGGCCGGGCGCGCCGCGGTGGGGCGGTGCTGGTCGCGGGCGGCTGGGCGCTGGCGATCGGCGCCCTGGTCGCCGAACGCACCGGCGCCCCCTTCTGGCTCCAGCGCGTACTGGCCTGGCCCGGCTTCCTGTGGCTGGCCCTGTCGGTCTACCTGCTGCTGGCCGTGATCGTCGGCGAGGCCGTACGGCCGCTGCTGCGCCGCTTCCTGGAGAAGCGGGCGCCCGCCGAGACCTCCGCGGCACAGCCCGAGCCGAAGCCGGTCCCGATCGGAGCGCCGGCCTCCGAGGCACCGGAGGCCGAGCGGCCGCAACGCGCCGAGGCGGCGCCCGACGGTCCGGAGGCGGAGCGGCCGGTGTCCGAACGGCCGGAGTCCGACGGTCCGGAGTCCGACGGTCCGGCGTCCCAGCGGCCGGAGTCCGGGAAGTCGGCGTCCGAGGGTGCGGCGTCCGAGCGCCCGGAGCCCGAGCGCCCGGAGCGGTCCCCCTCGGCCCCCTCCCGTCGGCTCTTCGTGTCCCGGGTAGTGGCCGGTGCGGCGGCCGCGGCCGCCGTCGGCACGGTCGGCTACGGCACCTACGGCGTGCTGCGCGGCCCCGGGGTCAAGCGGGTGACGGTGCCCCTGGCCAAGCTCCCGCGCGCCGCCCACGGCTACCGGATCGCGGTCGTCAGCGACATCCATCTGGGCCCGGTCCTCGGCCGGGGCTTCGCGCAGAAGGTCGTCGACACGATCAACGCGACGCAGCCCGACCTGATCGCGGTCGTCGGCGACCTGGTCGACGGCAGCGTGAAGGACCTGGGCCCGGCGGCGGCCCCGCTCGCGGGGCTGAAGGCCCGGCAGGGCAGCTTCTTCGTCACCGGCAACCACGAGTACTTCTCCGGCGCCGAACAGTGGGTCGAGGAGGTGCGACGGCTCGGCCTGGACCCGCTGGAGAACGCCCGTACGGAGCTGCCCTGGTTCGACCTGGCCGGCGTCAACGACATCGCGGGCGAGAGCGAGGGCCAGGGGCCCGACTTCGCCGGCGCGCTCGGCGACCGTGACACCACGCGCGCGTGCGTGCTCCTCGCCCACCAGCCCGTCCAGATCCACGACGCCGTACGCCACGGCGTCGACCTCCAGCTCTCCGGCCACACGCACGGCGGCCAGCTGTGGCCCGGCAACTTCCTCGCGGCCGCCGCGAACCCGACCGTGGCGGGGCTGGAGCGCTACGGCGACACCCAGCTGTACGTGTCCCGTGGCGCGGGCGCCTGGGGCCCGCCCACCCGCGTCGGGGCCCCCTCCGACATCACCGTCGTCGAACTGGCCTCGACGCACGCCTGACGGCCGGTCAGAAGCCTGTGGAGAGGCTGTGAAACCCGGTCGAAACAAGGCGTCGGTAAGTTCTTTCCCATCTCGCCAGAATCCTCTTCCCCCTGGCGAAACACGTGTGGTTAGGTGAGCCCGCCGCCAAGGGGAGCGGCACTTTTTCTGTGGACTGGGCCCGTCTGGCGGCCTGGGGAGGCAGGGCATCACCATGCGATCTGTTCGCATGCGGATACTCCTGACGCTGCTGGTTCTCGCGGTCGTCGGAGTGGGCGGCTGGCAGTTGCTGCCGTCGCAGGACAGCGGTGGTGCGACCATCACGGTCGGCACCACGGACACCGTCACCTCGCTCGACCCGGCGGGCGCCTACGACGCCGGATCCTGGGCGCTGTTCAGCAACGTCTTCCAGTCGCTGCTGACCTACGAGCCGGGCGGCGTCTCGCCCGTGCCGGACGCGGCCGAGAGCTGTGCCTTCGACAAGGGCAGCCTCGTCACGTACGCCTGTGAGCTGCGTGACGACCTCACCTTCGACAGCGGCTCCAAGGTGACCGCCGAGGACGTGAAGTACTCCTTCGACCGGGTCAAGAAGATCAACTCGGATGTCGGCCCGGCATCCCTGTTCTCGACCCTGAAGTCGGTGGACGCCAAAGGCCTGAAGGTCACCTTCCACCTGTCGTCGCCGGATGCCACCTTCCCGTTCAAGGTGGCCACCGGAGCCGGCTCGATCGTCGACCACACCCGCTACCCGGCGGACGGGCTGCGGGTCGGCAGCAGCGTCGACGGCACCGGCCCGTACCGGCTCACCGGTTACACGAAGGGCAAGAAGGTCCTGCTGTCGCCCAACTCGCGCTACAAGGGCGCCGTGTCGACCGGCGCCCCGATCGAGTTGCGCTACTACGCGGACCCCCAGGCCCTGGAGAAGGCCTGGAAGGCCAAGAAGGTCAAGGCCGCCACCCGTCAGCTGCCGCCCGCGGTGCTGGCCGCCCTCGACACCAGCGACCCCGGACAGCGCGTCTACGAGGCCGACGGCTCCGAGACCCGCAACCTGTACTTCAACACCCGCTCCGGCTCACCGCTGCACGAGACGGACGTCCGCAAGGCGGTGGCGTGGCTGATCGACCGCGAGCAGCTGGCGGCGAGCGTCTACGACGGGACCGTCGACCCGCTGTACTCGCTCATCCCGACCGGCATCACCGGTCACACCACCTCCTTCTTCGACAGCTACCCGGACCGGAGCGCCGAGAAGGTCCGCAAGCTGCTGAAGTCGGCCGGCGTGAGCATCCCGGTGAAGTTCACCTACGGCTACGGCCTGGGCAGCGGCGCGGCGGCGGCCGAGGCCCAGGAGCTCAAGCGGCAGCTGGAGGCGAGCGGACTGTTCGAGGTGGACGTCAAGGGTTACGAGTGGACCGACTTCCAGAAGCGGTGGGCCACCGGCAAACTCGACGCGTACGCGGTCGGCTGGGTCGCCGACTACCCCGACCCGGACACCTTCGCGGGCCCGCTCGTCGGCACCGACTCCACCATGAACACCGGCTACAGCAGCAAGGCCGTCGACAAGTACATCGCCGGAAGCCGGCAGTTCGCCGACCGCAGCCGGGCCGCCGGCGACTTCCGCGACCTCCAGCAGGTCATCGCCCAGGAGGTGCCGGTCGTCCCGCTGTGGCAGCGCAAGGAGTACATCGTCACCAGCGCCGACATCGGAGGCGGTCAGTTCCTGGCGGACGGCAACGGCGTGTTCCGCCTCTGGAAACTCGACTGGATCTGAGCCGAAGTCCCCACCCGGCATGCGGACTTGATCCCGTGAGCCGGGCATGCGCCCCCGTCGCACCGGGCAGGCACCCGAAGCGGCACCATGTGACGGAGGTGTGTACGGGATGAGGAGCAGACGTGCTGAGACGCAACTCCTTCCGGCTGCCCCGGCATCCGGCGTCCGTCGGTCTCGCCCGGCGCCGGGTACGGGACCATCTCGCGGACTGGGGGCACGGCCCCGACGACCCGGCGCTGGCCGACGCCGTCCTCGTCGTGTCCGAGCTGGCCACCAACGTCGTACGCCACGGCCCCCTCCTCGAGAGGGAGTTCGAGGTGGCCGTCACCGCCCTCGGTGACGGCTCCTGCCTCATAGAGGTCTCCGACGAGGGCCGCCTCGAACCCCGGCCGCGGTCGGTGGGGGAGTCGGAGGAACACGGCCGCGGGCTGCACCTGGTCGAGCACCTCGCCGCCGCGTGGGGCGTGTGGAGCAGAGGCCGGCACGGCAAGACGGTATGGGCCCTGGTCACGGCCCCCACCTAGACAAGCCCCACGGGCCGGCCCCTCGGTGGCACGCGCTCAGACGCAGGCCTTCGGCCGGGCCGGCAGCGTCACCGTGACGGCCAGTCCCTCGCCCGGTGCCGTCCGCACGCTCACCTCGCCGCCGTGCGCCCGGACGACCCCCTGCACGATCGCCAGACCGAGACCGCTGCCCGCGCCGCCCCCGGCCCGGAAGAAACGGTCGAAGACCCGCGCCGCGTCCTCCGGTCCCAGCCCCGGCCCCTTGTCCTCGACCGACAGCCGTACGACCCCGTCCGCCCGCTCCACACCGAGCCGCACCGGCACCTCGGCCGACGTGTGCGTGCGCACGTTCGCGACCAGGTTGCCCAGCACCTGACGCAGCCCCGACTCGTCGGCCCGCACCAGCACGGCTCCGTCGGCCTCGACCGTCACCGGCCGCCCGGGCTGCTGCGCGCGCAGGTCCTGCGCCGAGTCCCGCACCAGCCGGCTCACGTCGACGCCCCGCAGCCGCAGCTCGGGCCGCTGGTCGAGGCGGGCCAGCGTGAGCAGCTCGTCGACGAGCCGGCCCATCCGGTCCACCTCGCCGTTCATCCGGTCCCAGGCCCGCCGGCGCTCCTCCTGCTCGACCAGCATGCCCTGGTCGTACAGCTGGAGATAGCCGCGGATCGCGGAGAGCGGGGTGCGCAGTTCGTGCGAGGCGTCGGCCACGAAGCGCCGCAGCTGGGCCGTGCTGTGCTCGCGCGTGCGGTACGCCGTCTCCACCTGGTGGAGCATGGAGTTCAGGGCGAGCCGCAGCTGTTCGACCTCCTGGGTGGGGTGGTGGCTGGAGGGCACGCGCCGGGTCAGGTCCCCCTCCGCGATCGCCGACGACGTCTCCACCATGTCCTCCAGCGGCCGCATCCGCTGCCGCACGCTGAACAGGGTCAGACAGGCGAGCAGGGCCAGCAGCAGCGTGCCGACGGCGAGGTCGAGCTTCAGGGCCTTCGCTATGCCCTTGTGGAGGGCTTCGGTGGAGGTGGCCAGCAGGATGTACGTGCCGTCGGGCAGCCGGGTCGCGGTCGCGCGGTACGTGTCGCCGTGCACCGTGACGTCGTGCGGGTCGGCGTCGGTGCTGAGGTCGAGCGGGTCGGAGACCGCGTCCGCGAGGCCGCGCTGGGCATCGGTGGGCTTGACGTCGAAGATGGTGAGGGCGGTGCCCCGGCCGTCGACGGCGGTGAAGATCGAGTCCGGCGCCGGCCGGTTGTCCGTGTCCTGCGGCACGAGGCGGTCACTGACCACGCTCAGCACGGACAACGAGTCGATCTGGCGCAGAGTGAGCCGCGAACTGCCCAGCGAGTCACGCATCTTGGTCAGCTCGGCGTCCACCTGGTCGAGCAGGTAGTGCCGCATCCCCATCAGGCTGACGGCGGTCGCGACGACGATGCCGAGCGCGAGCAGCCCCACGTTCGCCGCCGTCAGCTTGGCACGCAGCGAGTGGATGCCGTGCCGGTGGATCCGCCTCACGCCAGCCCGTATCCGACGCCCCGCCGGGTGGTGATCACCGGCGGTCCCAGGACGTCCAGCTTGCGCCGCAGGTAGCTGATGTAGGTCTCGACGACCGTCGACTCCGGCGGGGTGTGCTCGTACTGCCAGACATGGCGCAGGAGTTGCTCCTTGGGCACGATCCGGCCGCCGTTGCGCACCAGGAACCGCAGCAGCGCGTACTCGGTGGGGGTGAGCTCGACCGAGCGGCCCGCGCGGCGCACGCTGTACGTCGTCTCGTCGAGCTCCAGGTCGCCGTACCGCAGCGGCGGGCGCTGCGGAAGGACGTCGGCCGGCCGGGTACGGCGCAGCACGGCGGTGATGCGGGCGACGACCACGTCGATGTCGAACGGTTTGGTGATGTAGTCGTCGCCGAAGCCGAGGGCGCCGACGATCTCGGTCGGCGCGTCCCGCGCGGTGAGGAACACCAGCGCCAGGTCGGGCCTGCGCGACCGCAGTTCACGCCCCAGCGCCCGGCCGTCGCCGTCCGGCAGCATCACGTCCAGCAGTGCCACGTCGGGCCGGGTGCGGTCGGCGAGGGCGAGGGCCTCGCCGACGGTGCCCGCGGTCATGACCTCGAAACGGTGGTAGCGCAGGGCGATGGCCAGGACGTCCGCGATGCTCGGTTCGTCCTCCACGACCAGCACGGTGCCGCAAGCCGTCGTCATGCCCCCAGTATCGGCGGACCCACCGACGATCGCGCCGGTTCCCGCTTTGGAGTTCCTTGAGAGTCATGGTCGTCACATGTCCACGCACGCGTGGCGCCGCCGATCCTGTTGCCCAGGACCTGGGGGACCGACCGACGATCTGGTGAAGGAGATTGAGCGTGGCGGCATTGGCACGCTGGTGCTATCGGCACCGGCTGGTGGTCCTGTTGCTCTGGGTGGGGGCGCTGTTCGGCCTGGGATTCTCGGCCTCGACGGCGGGCACGGACTACGCGAACGTCTTCTCCCTCCCCGACACGGACTCCAAGAAGGCGTACGACCTGATGGAGAAGGCGTTCCCGGCGAGCGCCGGCGACACCGACACGGTCGTGTGGAAGGTCGACGAGGGCTCGGTACGGGACCAGGACGTACGGTCCAGGATCCAGCCCGCGCTCGACGAGATCGCGGGCATGAAGGGCGTCGGCGGGGTCACCGGCCCCTACGCGGCGGACGCGGCGCAGATCAGCGGTGACGGGCGGATCGCCTACGCCCAGATCACCTTCACCGAGCAGGCGAACGCCGTACCGAAGGAACTCGTCCAGGACGTCGTCGACACCGCGCGGGGCGCCGGACAGGACGGCCTGGAGGTCGAGGTGGGCGGCCAGGCCATCCAGCGGGTGCAGGAACCGCCCACCGGCCTCGCCGAGATGGTCGGCCTCGCGGCGGCGGCGGTGGTCCTGTTCCTGGCCTTCGGCTCGCTGTACGCGATGCTGTTGCCGCTCGCCGTGGCGGTCTTCGGCGTCGGCATGGGCCTGTTCTCGACCCAGCTGCTCAGCCATGTCACCGACATCCCGGACCTGGCCCCGCTGCTGTCCTCGCTGATCGGCCTCGGCGTCGGCATCGACTACGCCCTGTTCATCGTCACCCGGCACCGCAAGGGCGTCCTGCGCGGCCTGGACCCGGAGGAGTCGACGGTCGTCGCCCTCAACACCTCGGGCCGGGCCGTCCTGTTCGCGGGCGGCACGGTGTGCATCGCCCTCGCCGGCATGCTGGTGACCAACCTGCGCTTCCTGGACGGCGTCGTCATCGGCACCTCCCTGACGGTGGTGCTGAGCGTCCTCGCCGCGACGACCCTGCTGCCCGCGCTGCTCGGCTTCCTCGGCGCGCGGGTGCTGAGCCGCAAGCAGCGGCGCGTGCTGGCCGCGACCGGCCCGGAGCCGGAGAGGTCGAGTGGTCCCGCGGCCCGCTGGTCGACGGGCGTGCAGCGCCGGCCGCGGACGATCGCCGCGCTCGCGCTGGCCGTCATGGCCGTCCTCGCGCTCCCCGTGCTGTCGCTCCGCCTCGGCGCCACCGACCAGGGCAACGACGACGCCTCGACGACCACCCGGAAGGCCTACGACCTGCTCGCCGAGGGCTTCGGGCCGGGCTTCAACGGCCCCCTCCAGGTGGTCGTGGACGGCGGTGACGCCACCGCCCTGACCCAGGGCATCAAGGACACGCCCGGTGTCGCCCAGGTGGCCGCCCTGCCGCCCGCGAGCGGGGTCACGGTCATCCAGGTGGTGCCCACGACCTCGCCGCAGTCCGCGGAGACGGACACCCTGATCGACCGGCTGCGCGACGACGTCATCCCGGAGGCCGGGGCCCAGGCGCACGTGGGTGGCGTCACGGCGGTGTCCAAGGACTTCGCCACGGTCACCGGCGACCGGCTGCCGCTCTTCATCGCCACCATCATCGGCCTGGGCTTCCTGCTGCTGCTGGTCGCCTTCCGCTCGCTGGTGGTGCCGCTGACGGCCGCCGTGATGAACCTGGTCGCGGCCGCGGCCTCCTTCGGTGTCCTCGTCGCGGTCTTCCAGTGGGGCTGGGGCCTCGACCTGCTCGGCCTCGGCAAGGAAGGGCCGATCAACGCCTTCCTGCCCGTCATCATGCTGTCCCTGCTCTTCGGCCTGTCGATGGACTACCAGGTCTTCCTGGTCAGCCGGATGCACGAGGAGTGGGTGCACACCAGGGACAACGCGCGAGCGGTCCGGGTGGGCCTCGCGGAGACCAGCCGGGTCATCAACTCTGCCGCCCTGATCATGGTCTGTGTCTTCCTCGCCTTCGTGCTCAGCGGTGACGCGGGCGCCGCGATGGCGGGCGTTGGCCTCGCGGCCGCCGTCGCGCTGGACGCGTTCATCCTGCGTACGGCACTGGTCCCGGCCGCGATGCACCTGCTCGGCGACTCCAACTGGTGGCTGCCCGGGTGGCTGGAGAAGCGGCTGCCGCACCTCGCGGTCGAGCCCAAGGAGGACGCGGCGGCGCCGGCGACGGCCGCGGCGGGCGAAGGGCCGGCCTCGGTCGTGCACGGCTTCGTCCGGAACACGGCCGGTGAACCGGTCGAGGACGCGACGGTCACCCTGATGTCGCAGGGCGGACGGGAACTGGACCGCGTGGCCTCCCTCGCCGACGGCTCGTACATCCTCTCCGTCCCGGCCCCGGGAACGTATCTGCTGGCGACGACGGCCGCGCCGCCCCTGCTGAAGCGCGCCCGGCAGCTGACGGTCGCGGGGGAGCCCCTGGTCTACGACGTGGAGCTGGAGGAGGCCGCGGAGGTCAGCTGACTCGATCCGGAGAAGAGCCCGCAGGGCCCTCAGGGCCCGCAGAGCTTTCGGAGCCCGCCTGGCCCGGCGGGCTCTTCTTCACGGGGTCCGGCAGGGCGTTGGTCATGCCGGGCAGGAAGTCCGTGAACAGGTCGTGGACCTCGAGGACGAGCGGCCGCAGCACCCGGAACCGGGCCAGCGCCACGCCCCGCGCGGTGAGGCGCGCGCCCCGGCCGGCCAGCCGGTAGCTGCGCTCGCGCCCCTCCGTACGGTCGTAGATCCAGTACATGACGAGGCCCATCTGAGAGAGCCACATCAACTCGGGCAGCACCTCGCGCAGCTCCTCCGGAACCTTTGCCTTCGACCCCGCGAGCACCTCCTTGTGGACGGCGATGGCCTCCACGCGCGCGTGCTCCGACTCGGCGGAGAAGGGGCTGAGCGGGCTGTCCGGGTCGGCGGCGTTCTTGAAGAACTGGACCGCGAACTCGTGGTACGGCTCGGCCACCTCCAGCCAGACCCGCAGCACCCCCGCCAGCCGGGCCTCCAGGCTGCTCTCCCGCGCCAGGACGTCCCGGACGGCCTCCCGGTGCTCGGCGGCGAGCCGGTCGTAGAAGCCCTGGATCAGGTGCTCCTTGCCGGCGAAGTAGTAGTAGGCGTTGCCGACCGAGACGCCGGCCTCCTGGGCGATGGCCCGCATCGTCGTCTTGTCGTAGCCGCGCTCCTGGAACAGCCGCATCGCCGTCTCCAGGATCAGAGCGCGGGTCTGCTCGGACTTGGACGTGGGGGCGGCCTCATGACGTTCGGTCGCGGAAGCGGCCTCATGGGGCTCGGACGGGGAAGCGGCCTCGGCGGGACCGTCGTTGTTCGCGGGCACATGCACGAGCCTAGCCAGTGGAACAGGTGCCGTCGGCACAGGTGGGCGGCTGGTAGCTCCAGCCCAGCTGCGGGTCGTACGACCAGCCGTCGCCCCGGCGGTAGACGCCCCCGCCCCAGCCGACGGACCGCCCCTGTCCGTCGCGCCACTTGGCGGCGGCGAGAACGGCGCCCCGCGCCAGTTTCGCCCCGGCGGGGGTGCTCAGCCGGTGGGACAGCGGGCGGTACTCGCGCAGCGCCCACAGGGTGACGATCCAGGCGGCGGTGCCGCGGTAGACCTGGCCGGAGTCGCCGACGACGGTGATCTCGTCGAGGGTCGCGCGATGGTCGAGGCCGGGGAAGCGGGCGGCCGCCTCCGCGGACCCCGCCGGGACGAACTCAATCGGCACCAGCTGCGGCTGCCGGCCCAGCCAGTCGCGCAGGAAGCCGCACAGGGAGCATCCGGCGTCGTGGAGCACGGTGAGCCGGCGGACCGGGACGCGCTGGGCGTCCCGGTCGGCGGCGGTGGCCCGGTCGGCGGCCATCGTGCTCACGCCCCGGCGGTGGGCGCCGAGGGGGCGGCCCAGGCCTGCGGGGCGACGGGCGGGACCTGCTCCCGCTCCATGACCCCGCGCCGCCGGATCCGGTTGAGGACGTACACGTTGGCCAGGTGCATCGCGCCGAGCACCAGCAGCACCACACCCACCTTGGTCGACAGGGCCTCGAAGATGCCTCGCGTGTCCTCGATGGTGTCGTCGCCGCTCAGGTAGAGGGCGACGAAGCCGAGGTTGACGAGGTAGAAGCCGACCACCAGGAGGTGGTTGACGGCGTCGGCGAGCTTCTCGTTGCCCTGGAGCACGTCGGCGAGGAAGATCCGTCCGTTGCTGCTGAGGGTCCTGGCCACCCAGACGGTCAGTCCGATGCTGACGACCAGGTAGACGACGTAGGCGATGACCGTGCGGTCCATGTTCCCCACCCTTTCTTGAACGCGTTCAAAACGCTGTCGTGGATGACTGTAGCGCTTGTTTTGAACACGTTCAACTGAAGGAGTGCGGGCCGGGTGCCGCCGCCTCGCCGCCCTAACGCCTCGCGAGCTCGGGCCGCTTGAGGTAGTCCGTGAACCCGAGGACGTTCCCCCACGGGTCGGCGATCTCGACGGTCCAGCCGGTGGACGTGGAGAACGGCGGATCCAGGGGGGTGATGCCCGCCTCGGTCAGCCGCCGCGCCGCCGCCCGCGCGTCCGGCACCTCCAGCCAGACACGTGGGGACGGCCGGGGCGGCGGCCGGTGCCCCAGGGCCTCCTCGTGCCGGAGGAGGACCCCCGGCGTCTCGCCCCCGACCTTCAGCAGCGCGATCCCGGCCTCGTCGAACCGCAGCCCCACCGTGAACCCGGCCCGCTCGTAGAAGCCGACCGCCTCGCCGAGGTCCCCGACGGGCAGCAGGAGGTTGTCGAAACCGAGCAGCTCGTACGACTGGTCATCTGACATGGCGTCAGATTAGGCGTGGGGGACCCGAAATCCGGTCAAGAGCACCCCGGTCTCCGCGTGGCGGGATTTCTGCTGCAAGATGTTCTGCACTCATCCGCACTCGTCTCATCTGCGGATGATCCGATCACCAGACCTCGGGGGAACTCACCTTGTCCGAAACGCCCCAGCAGCCCCAGCAGCCTCAGCAGCCCCAAGAACCCCAGCAGTCGCCGCAGCCGCCCTCGCCCGGCTACGGGTACCCCGCCGGCGGGCCCGGGGGTCCGGGTGGCCCGCAGGACGCCGGCCCCGGCCCCTACGGCTATGCCCAGCCCGGCCAGCCGTACCCGGGCTACGCCCACCCCGGCTACCCGGGCCCCGGCTATCCCGCCGGCGGCTACATACCGCCCGGCACCTTCACCGGCGACCCTCAGGCCCCCTACGGGTACGACCTCATGGGCCGCCCCTACTCCGAGAAGTCGAAGATCATCGCGGGCGTTCTCCAGCTCACCCTGGGCAGCTTCGGCGTCGGCCGGTTCTACATGGGGGACGTCGGCATCGGCCTCGCCCAGCTCTTCACCTGCGGCGGCCTCGGCATCTGGGCACTGATCGACGGCATCATCCTGCTGGTCAGCGACGACAAGACCGACTCCGACGGGCGGATCCTGCGTGGCTGACGCGGAGCGCCTCTCCGTGAGGTGTTCGGCCGCGCTGCGGCACCCGGCGGCGGCACCCCTCACGGTGCTCGCCGCCGGCGCGGCCGGCTCCGCGTATCTCTACGTCACCGACCCGCACCAGCCCGGCCACTGGCTCCCGCGGTGCCCGTTCCGGCTCGTCACCGGCCTGCTCTGCCCCGCCTGCGGCGGCACCCGCATGGTGTACGACCTGATGCACGGTCACTTCACGCAGGCCTGGCTCGACAACCGCGTCCTGCTGCTCGCCTCGCCGTACGCGCTCGCGCTGCTGGTCCGCTGGATGTGGGCGGGCCTGCACGGCCGCACCTGGCATCCGCGCCTGGGGTCAAGGGGTTTGACGCTCGTCCTCGGTGTCGCGGTGGCGTGGACGGTGCTCCGGAACGTAGTTGACTGATTTTGATCACGGATCAGGAACGATGGATCTTTTGTACTCCCTTTTTACCCTCTGTTTTCTCTAGGCTCACCAGTCACAGGGGGGACGTCCTGGCATGGCGGAGCCGTGCGAGGGCGTGGGTCGAGATCGGTCGACGTCGGTCGACGCGTGTGCTTGTCGCGTCGCATCCCTCCTGGACTCCCCATTTCGGAGCAGGCCGCACCGGCCTCCCGCAGGCATTTCAGGAGCAGTTCTCATGACCGTCCCCACCCCGCAGGCCCCCTACGGGGTCGACCCGCTTGGTCGTCCGTACTCCGACAAGTCCAAGATCGTCGCCGGTATCCTCCAGCTCTTCCTGGGCACCCTCGGCATCGGACGCTTCTACGTCGGCTCCGTCGGCGTGGGCATCGCCCAGCTCTTCACCTGCGGCGGCCTCGGCATCTGGGCGCTGGTCGACGGCATCCTGTTCCTGACCAGCAACGACCGCACCGACAAGCAGGGTCGCGTCCTGCGCGGCTGACACCGCCCGACGACGGCGCGGCGACACCGGCGGACGTCGGCGCG
Source organism: Streptomyces sp. NBC_01334 (assembly GCF_035983595.1). Classification (NCBI taxonomy): domain Bacteria; kingdom Bacillati; phylum Actinomycetota; class Actinomycetes; order Kitasatosporales; family Streptomycetaceae; genus Streptomyces; species Streptomyces sp. NBC_01334. The sequence continues at coordinate 6,042,486 of NZ_CP130718.1, forward strand.
GCGACACGGCGAGGGCCCCGCTCCTTCAAGGAGCGGGGCCCTCGCCGTGTGCGGAACTCAGGGAGCCGGAGGCTCAGAAGCGGCGCGTGATCAGCGCTCGCTTCACCTCCTGGATCGCCTTCGTGACCTCGATACCGCGCGGGCAGGCGTCCGTGCAGTTGAACGTCGTACGGCAGCGCCAGACGCCGTCCTTGTCGTTCAGGATCTCCAGACGCTGCTCACCCGCCTCGTCGCGCGAGTCGAAGATGAAGCGGTGGGCGTTCACGATCGCGGCCGGACCGAAGTACTGGCCGTCGTTCCAGAACACCGGGCAGGACGACGTGCAGGCCGCGCAGAGGATGCACTTCGTCGTGTCGTCGAACCGCTCGCGGTCCTCGGCGGTCTGGAAGCGCTCACGCGTGGGCTCGTTCGTGTCCTTCGTGATGAGGAAGGGCATGACGTCCCGGTACGCCTGGAAGAACGGCTCCATGTCGACGACCAGGTCCTTCAGGACCGTCAGGCCCTTGATGGGCTCGACCGTGATCGGCTTCTCGGGGTTGATGTCCTTGATCAGCGTCTTGCACGCGAGGCGGTTCTTGCCGTTGATCCGCATCGCGTCCGAACCGCAGATGCCGTGGGCGCAGGAGCGCCGGAAGGTCAGCGTGCCGTCGACGTCCCACTTGATCTTGTGGAGACCGTCGAGGACGCGCTCCTTCGGGTCGATCTCCAGGGTGAAGTCCTGCCAGACGGCCTCCGCCGAGACCTCCGGGTTGAACCGGCGGACCCGGAAGGTGACCGTGATGTACGGAGAGGCCGCGGACTCCGCCTCGACCTTGTCCAGAACGGGAGTTGCCATCAGTACTTACGCTCCATCGGCTGGTAGCGGGTCTGGACGACCGGCTTGTAGTCGAGACGGATGGACTCGGTGCCGTCGTCGCCGACCTCGCGGTACGCCATGGTGTGGCGCATGAAGTTGACGTCGTCGCGGTTCGGGTAGTCCTCGCGGTAGTGACCGCCGCGGGACTCCTTGCGGGCCAGCGCCGACACCGCCATGACCTCGGCCAGGTCGAGCAGGTTGCCCAGCTCGATGGCCTCCAGCAGGTCCGTGTTGAACCGTCGGCCCTTGTCCTGGATCGAGATGTTCCGGTAGCGCTCGCGCAGCTCGGCGAGCTTCTCCACCGCCGTCTTGATCGTCTGCTCGGTGCGGAACACCATGACGTTCGCGTCCATGGTCTCCTGGAGCTCGCGACGCAGCTCCGCCACCCGCTCGGTGCCGGTGGACGAGCGCAGGTGCTCCACCTGGTCGATCACCTGCTGCGCGGGGTTCTCCGGCAGCTCGACGTACTCCGCCTTCTGCGAGTACTCGGCGGCGGCGATACCCGCCCGCTTGCCGAACACGTTGATGTCCAGCAGCGAGTTGGTGCCCAGACGGTTCGCGCCGTGCACCGACACGCAGGCGACCTCGCCGGCCGCGTACAGGCCCGGGACGACCGTCGTGTTGTCGCTCAGGACCTCGCCCTGGACGTTCGTCGGGATGCCGCCCATCGCGTAGTGCGCGGTGGGCTGGATCGGGATCGGGTCCGTGTACGGCTCGATGCCGAGGTACGTGCGCGCGAACTCCGTGATGTCCGGGAGCTTCGCGTCCAGCTGCTCCGGCGGGAGGTGGGTGAGGTCCAGGTAGACGTGGTCGCCCTCGGGGCCGCAGCCGCGGCCTTCCCGGATCTCCGTGTAGATCGAGCGGGACACGACGTCACGCGAGGCCAGGTCCTTCATGACCGGCGCGTACTTCTCCATGAAGCGCTCGCCGTCCTTGTTGCGGAGGATGCCGCCCTCACCGCGGGCGCCCTCCGTCAGCAGGATGCCCATGCGCCAGATGCCGGTCGGGTGGAACTGGAAGAACTCCATGTCCTCCAGCGGCAGCCCGCGCCGGTACACGGCCGCCTGGCCGTCACCCGTCAGCGTGTGCGCGTTCGAGGTCACCTTGAAGAACTTGCCGGTGCCGCCGGAGGCGTAGATGACGGCCTTCGCCTGGAAGACGTGGATCTCGCCGGTCGCCAGCTCGTACGCGACCACACCCGCGGACCGCTTCACACCGTCGACCTCGGTGATCAGCTGGTCGAGGACGTAGAACTCGTTGTAGAACTCCACGCCCTCCTTCACGCAGTTCTGGTACAGCGTCTGGAGGATCATGTGACCGGTGCGGTCGGCCGCGTAGCAGGACCGGCGGACCGGGGCCTCGCCGTGGTTGCGGCTGTGACCGCCGAAGCGGCGCTGGTCGATCGTGCCGTTGGGCGTCCGGTTGAACGGCAGGCCCATCTTCTCCAGGTCGAGGACGGAGTCGATGGCCTCCTTCGCCAGGATCTCGGCGGCGTCCTGGTCGACCAGGTAGTCACCGCCCTTGACCGTGTCGAAGGTGTGCCACTCCCAGTTGTCCTCCTCCACGTTGGCCAGCGCGGCGGCCATGCCGCCCTGCGCGGCGCCCGTGTGGGAGCGGGTGGGGTAGAGCTTGGTCAGCACGGCGGTGCGGCTGCGCTTCGTCGACTCGATCGCGGCGCGCATACCGGCGCCGCCGGCGCCGACGATGACTGTGTCGTACTTGTGGATCTTCATGAGTGTTTCTCTCAGTCCCTCGGTCCCGTGCGCCTAGCGGATGTTCGGGTCGAAGGTGAAGATCACCAGCGTGCCCAGCAGGATGGTGAACACCGCGGCGGTGTAGAGCAGGCCCTTCAGCCACAGCCGGGTGTTCGCGCGCTCCGCGTAGTCGTTGATGACCGTGCGCAGGCCGTTCGTCCCGTGCAGCATGGCGAGCCACAGCATCAGCAGGTCCCAGACCTGCCAGAACGGGGAGGCCCAGCGGCCGGCCACGAAGGCGAAGCCGATCTTGGAGACGCCGCCGTCCAGGACGAGCTGGATCAGCAGGTGACCCAGGACCAGGACGACCAGTACGACGCCGGACAGGCGCATGAACAGCCAGGCGCCCATCTCGAAGTTGCCCCGGGTGGACCTGGGCGTCTTCTTGGTGCGCAGGCGCGGGGGCTCGATGAAGGGCGCGGGGTTGTCCACGTCGTAGACAGAGCCGCCCTCGACGGGGCCGATCCCGGCCGCGGTGGTTTCAGTGGTGGCCATCGGTCTCAGCTCCCGAACAGTTCACGAGCGGCGTGGCCGAGCACGGGATAGATCGCCCCGAGCATCAGCAGCAGCCACAGGCCCACGACACTCCAGAGCATCTGCTTCTGGTAGCGCGGGCCCTTCGACCAGAAGTCGACGGCGATGACGCGCAGGCCGTTGAGCGCGTGGAAGAGGATGGCGGCCACGAGGCCGTACTCCAGCAGCGCCACGACCGGCGTCTTGTAGGTGGCTACGACCTTGTCGTAGTCCTCGGGGGAGACACGCACGAGGGCGGTGTCCAGCACGTGAACGAACAGGAAGAAGAAGATGAGGACGCCGGTGACTCGATGAGCCACCCAGGACCACATTCCTTCCCGGCCGCGGTACAGCGTTCCAGCCGGCACGGAAGAACCCTCCGGGAGCGGGGATTGGGGCCTGCCGGCTTGGGGTGTCGGACGGGCCCGGCCGGGTACGGTCCACCGGCCCCCAGCATCGTAGCGAGGCGCTGGCGCTCGGCTTACGTCGGGCCTACCTGTGTGATCAAAGTGGCACGCAGATGGGTGAGCGTTGCGGCATCTGGGGTGGAGTGTCCTGTTTGGGCCCGGATGTGGCGCCGTGGTGGCCGGTCGTGCCCCGCGGCGGAGCCGCACCGGCACTGTCCCGCCTCTCAAGCGAGCCGAGTCAGCCGTTGCCTTGCCAGTCTCCGGAGTTCCTCTGCCGCCACTACCCGTTCGTCCTCGGGATCGTTTGTCAATCGTGACCGGATGCCTTCCAGGACGTGGTCCAGGGACTCCTCCTGGGGAACACCGTCGAGGCAGATGACGAACGCGTGTCCGAATCGGGCCTCGTAGGCCGCGTGGGCCGCGTCCAACGCCATGTGCGCCGCTCCGTACGCGTCCGCGGGCAGGCCGGGCAGGGACTCCGACGCCAGGGCCTCCGCCAGATCGGCCGGGCTCAGGTCGTACGCGGCCTCGTCGGAGGCGGCCAGCAGGGCGTCGAGCGTCGGATACGGGCGGTGGTCGGCGATCCGGCGGGCCCAGCGGAGGCTGCGGAGGCAGGCGAGGAGGATGCGGTGCGCCTCGGCGGCGGGGGCGGTGTTGAAACCGTCCGGCAGCGATGCGGGTGAGGTCCGGGTCTGCGCCGGTATGGCGAGGCAGCCGGAGGTAGGGGAAAGACGGTGCGCAGGCAGCGTGGATCCTCGCGTCACGTGTGATGTGGCAGGGGATGCAGTGAAAGGTGTGTCGACACGTTATCGAGAGCGGTCAGGACGTGTCTGACCGATGCCTGAATTTCACCCGAACGAGAGAGTTTCGGAATGTGTCGTGGACTCCGTCACGCCGGGCTCGACGCGCTTCGGGCGGCCGGGAGTCGTACGGTGGGCGGAGTGAGCAGGCACAGGCACCGGCGCCGGGCGCCGCAGAGGAAGCCGCACCAACAGGTCGCGGCACGGGCAGTGATGGCGGGCGGGCTGGTCGCCGCGCTCGGTGTCGGGCTCGGCGTGTGGGCCTCGTCGGACGACGACGGCACGACACCGGCCGGATCGGCCGCCTCCCGGCAGGCCGCCGCGAGGACGCCCGGCGCGGGTGACACGGGCGCCGCCGCCGCGCAGGCCGCGACCCCGACGCCCAGCCGCTCCTACGCCCTCTCCAGCACCCCCCGCACCATCCCCGCCGTCAGCGCCCACACCCCGGCGCGCGGCCCCGGGTGGAAGCCGCAGTCCACCCGCCGCGTGGTGGTGAGCGACGCCGGCCTCGCCGACGAGGGCCGGCTGGTCGCCGGCGAGCTGGGGCTGACGTACGCCGGGGAGAAGGACGACGTGCGCGCCGGGGACCTGCGGCTGGCGCTCAACGACGACGAGGGCGCGAACCCGGAGTCGTACACCATGACCGTGCGCGGCGGGCGGGTCACCATCAGCGCGCCCTCCGACGCGGGCGTCTTCTACGGCACCCGCACCCTCAAGCAGGAGGTGCACGCCGGCGGTACGGCGCCGGAGGGCGTCGTACGGGACCAGCCGGCCAAGCCGCAGCGCGGGTTCACGCTGGACATCGCGCGCAAGCACTTCACCGCCGCCTGGATCGAGGACCGGGTGCGCGAGCTCGGCGATCTCAAGTACAACCAGCTCGGCCTGCACTTCTCCGACGACCAGGCCTTCCGGATCGAGTCCGACAGCCACCCGGAGATCGTCTCGAACCCGCACCTCACCAAGGCAGAGGTGAAGAAGATCGTCGACCTCGCGGCGAGCCGGCACATCACCGTCGTACCCGAGATCGACTCACCCGGACACCTGGGCGCCGTCCTCGCGGCCCACCCCGAACTCCAGCTGCGCAACGCGAGCGGGGTGGCGACCCGCGGGGCGATCGACATCTCCAAGGACGAGTCGGCGGACCTTCTCGACGACCTGCTGGACGAGTACGCCGACGTCTTCCCCGGCGCCTACTGGCACCTCGGCGGCGACGAGTACCAGGCCCTGACGGTCTCCAGTCCGGCGGCCTCCTACCCCCAGCTGGCCGCCGCCGCGACGGCCCGGTACGGCTCCGGCGCGGGCGTCGCCGATCTCACCACCGGCTGGCTCAACGACCGCGCCGACACCGTCCGCGCCCACGACCGCACCATGCGGGTGTGGAACGACGGCTTCTTCCGCGGCACGTCGGTCAAGCCGGCCTCCGACCTCGTGGTCGCCTACTGGACCGGCAAGGAGATCGGGGCGCGGCCGCCGGTCGAGTACCTGAGCGCCGGGCTCAAGATGCTCAACTACAACGACGAGTACCTGTACTACGTCCTCGGCGAACCGAACGACTTCGTCTACCCGACCGGGAAGCGGATCTACGAGCAGTGGACCCCGCGGGTGCTGCGCGGCACGACGCCGGTCCCCGCGAAGTACGACGCCCAGATCCTCGGCGGCTCCTTCTCGGTGTGGTGCGACCTCGCGAACTCGCAGACCCAGGACCAGATCGCGGCCGGGATCCGGATGCCGCTGAGGGCCACCTCGCAGAAACTGTGGGACGCCGGGACACCCCCGCTGACCTGGACGCAGTTCACGGCCCTGGCGAACAGGCTCGGTTGATTTCCGCTGGACGCACGGCGTCGGTGAACCGTATGTTCCGCGTGCTGCCGCGCGCGAGGCCCAGGGGAGGGCCGGGCGTGGCCGCCATCCGCACGGACCTCGGGGGATCCTCATGCTGCGCTCACCTGTCCTGCTCGCGCGGGCGACCGTCGCCCTGCTCGGCCTCGTCATCGCCGCCGACCTGTTCGCCCTGTGGGCGGACTTCGTCATGTACGATGTCACCGGCGACATCGCCGCCGGCTCGCTCCGGGAACCGGACCGGGCCCGGCACGCGGACCGGCTCTTCGACCGGGCCGCCTACGGCCAGACGGCGGCCCTGCTCGCCTGCATCGTCGTGTTCCTGTGCTGGTTCCACCGGGTGCGGGTCAACGCCGAGGTGTTCCGGCCGGACGGGCACAGCAAGTCGCGCGGCTGGACGGTCGGCGCCTGGTTCACACCGATCGTGAACCTCTGGTACCCGCGCCGGATCGCGCTGGACATCTGGGACGCCAGCAGCCCCGGCAACCCCTGGGACCGCCCCCGGCCGCACGGGCCGGTCAACGCCTGGTGGGCGATGTGGATCGTCTCGCTGGTCGCCGACCGGGCGGGCTTCCAGGCGTACCGGAAGGCCGACACGGCCCCGGAGATCCACGACGCCATGACCCAGGTGATCTTCGCGGACGCGGTCGACATCCTCGCGGCCGCCCTCGCGATCGCCTTCGTCCTGCGGCTGACGGGGATGCAGAACGAGAAGGCGCTCCAGGGCCCGGGCGCGGTATTGCCGCCGGTCGGAGCCGTCGGCGGGATCGGTGCAGCCGGTGGAACCGGCGAAGTCGGTGGCCCTGGCGGAGTTGGCTGAAAAGGCTCGCCTGTGACACTCCTGGCCCGTCGCACGCAGTAAGGGGAAGTGCGGGCTCCGTAAGGTCGGTGCCCTGGCGAGGGAGGCGCGGATGAGCCTGGTGGAACTGATCGCTCAGGCCGACGAACGCGGACTGGCTGCCAGTGGGCTGGCTTGTTTGGATCGGTGCATACCCCTGCTCGGGGGTGACGACGAGCTCCTGCGACCGCTGTGGGGGGCCCTCACGGAGGATTCCGACGCCGCCGACTGGGGCGAGCTGCTGGAACAGGCGCGCGGCAAGCTGGCGTCGGCCGCGGAGGAGGGCGACGAGGCCGAGCTCCTGGCCCGCCGGATGCTGGCCGCCGCACCCGACGACCGCTCCGCCGCCGAGGTGAGGCTCTGGGCCGACGCCTGCTCCGTCGCCTCGCTCCAGATCCACCGACTCCTCGACCCGGCCGAGGACGCCTCCCCGGTCGGCTCCCGCCGGGAAGGCCGTACGGAGGGCATGTCCCCCCTCGTCGCCGCCGAGCTGCGCCGCCAGGTCACCGTCCTGGAGGTGCTCGCCGGTCATGGCGCGGGCGGACTGCGCCGGGCCCTCGAGGTGTCCACGGAGGGCCGCCGGGTGCTGCGCGCGGTGGTCTCGCGGCGGGCCCGTGGACGTAAGTGAGCGGAGTGCGGGGGATGTGGGGCGGTCCTGCACCGGTCTCGGAACGGCCCCGGATATGAGTGACGCAACCCGCGCCGACCTCGCTCTTCCTGATGTGACGCGTAGGACGACCGACCAGAGCGACCAGACCGACCAGACCGACCGGGCCGACCGGCCCCCCCGTCCCTCCGCCGCCGCGAAGCCCGCGCGGTGGGCGGCGGAGGCGGTGGCCGCCGCGCCCGACGGCATCCGGCCCCATCTCGACCACTCCGCGCAGAGCCTGTGGCGTGTCGACCGCATGATCGAGGAGCTGCGGCGTGAGGGCTCGCCGTACACCGCGGTGGCGAACGTGCTGCGCGGGCTCGGCGCCTACGCCGGCGAGGTGATCGTCCGGCAGACCGGCGCCGAGTGGTGGGGCTCCGCCGGCGACCACTGGGTCCGCACCCCCGACGGCCGCCTCTGGGAACCCCTCGACGAGTCCCGCCGCTGCTTCGGCGGCCACGGATCCCTGCGCCTGCTGTGCCGGGACGCGATGCGGGGTCGGCGGTAGCCCCGGCCCGTCCGCTCCGCGCGGGCGGGCCCGGTGGTGGGATTCGTCCGCTGTGACACTTCTGCGCGGCCCGGCGCTGAATGACCGTGAGGGCGTGGCCGTGTTCGGACCCGGGGTCCGGCGGGGGAGTCGCGCGCCGGAACGAACTCCGCACGAACGAGGACAGTCTTGGGCCAGGGAGGGGAACCCCGGCGCGCGCAGGCGTACGACGGGGAACTGGGCGCGGCCGTGACGCGGGCCCAGGACGGCGACGAGGCCGCGTTCGCCGTGGCGTACCGGATCGTGCAGCCCGGACTGCTCGGCTACCTGCGCGGGATCGTCGGCGACGACGCCGAGGACGTGGCCTCCGACGCCTGGCTGGAGATCGCCCGGGACCTGGGGCGGTTCAAGGGCGACGGCGCCGGGTTCCGCGGCTGGACCGCGACCATCGCCCGGCACCGGGCCCTCGACCATCTGCGCCGGCTGCGGGTCCGGCCCCGGTCGGCGGTGCTGGACCAGGACGTCGTCCTCGACCTGGCCGGCCCGCACAGCACACACGACGAGGCGCTGGAGTCGCTCTCCACCGAGCACGCCCTCGAGCTGGTCCGCGGGCTGCCGCGCGACCAGGCCGAGGCGGTGCTGCTGCGGGTGGTCGTCGGGTTGGACGGGCCCGCCGCGGCCCGCGTCCTCGGCAAGCGCCCCGGCGCCGTCCGTACGGCCGCGCACCGGGGCCTCAAGCGGCTGGCCCACCAACTCGGCGCCGCGGGCGCGGGCGAAGGTGTGACGGATGGCGGCCCCCGAACGCTGGGGGAGTCGACATGAACGGCGAGGGCCCCGGACCGTATGGATCGGAGGCGGGCCCGGCCACCAGGTCGAACGGTCTGATCGGACGGACGGGACAGAGGCGGGAACGGACATGGGCGAACGGCTGAACGACGGCGCGGGCCACAGCCGTCGGCGCGCACACCCCGTGGACGCCGCTGCCGACGACGAAGCCACCGCCGACGCGCCGGGGGCGGCTGCGCCTGGGGCGGCGGCACCCGCGCTGGAGGCGCTGCTCGTCCGGGCGCTGAGTTCTCAGGCCCTGCGCGCTCACGACGCTCAGGGCCTGCGCGGGCCCGGCGACGGCGAGCGGCGGGCCGTCGCCGCCTTTCGGGCCGCCCGGGACGCGGGTGCGCACAAGGCCCGTACCCGGCGCCGGGACGACTGGCGGCCCAGGGTCCGGCGGCACACGGCCCGCTCGCTGCGGGCCACGCTCTCCGTGCTGGTCGCGGGACTCACCCTGGGCGGGGTCGCGTTCGCCGCCGTCGGGTCGTCCCCGCACGGCGTCGCCGGCGGCGCGGGTCGCCCCGAACCTGCGGCAACCCTGCCCGGCGCGTCCGGGGCCCGGTCCGCCGACACCGTTTCCGTGAGCCCTCGGCCGCCCGCTGCCACCGAGCGGGACCGTCCCGTGAGCGCCGAGGACACCGACGCGCACTGCCGTGCCTACGAGAAGGTCCTCGGGCGAGGCAAGGCGACGGACTCCACCGCCTGGCAGCGCCTCGTGACGGCGGCGGGCGGCGCGGAGAACGTCGTGGCGTACTGCGAGGCGGCGGCAGCCGCAGCGGACTCGGGATCGGGATCGGCCGGGGGCGGACCGAAGACCGGCAAGGCCCCGAAGGCCGGCAAGAGCCTGGAGGCCGGGGCCGGGAAGACGCGGAAGGCCGAGCCTGCCCCGAAGGCCGGGAAGACACCCGAGGTCGGGCAGAGTGCCAAGGCCACCCAGGCCGCCAAGAGCGGGGCCGAGGGCCAGTAACCGGTTGCCGCCAAAGCAACGGCCGAGGCCGCCACCCCCCACAGGAGAGGCCCCGGCCGTCGCGCGGCACGGGCCGCGCGGCGGCCCGTATCTCCTACAGCGCCATGAGTGCGTTTTCTGTCACACCCCCCGCGCGCCCGCTCGCGTCACGAGTTAGTTGCATGTTCTACGGACATGGACGTGCGGCGGTTTCAGGTCGTAACGTGCCTTTCGCGCCGGACGGCCAAGCGGCAGACCACCGCAACGACCTGCGGTCCAGAAAACCGCGCACCATCGACCGAGGAACCACGACGTGGGGGACGACGCGGAGCTGACAGCCGCGGTGCTCGCGGCACAGAACGGGGACGAGACCGCGTTCCGGACTGTGTACCGCACGGTGCACCCGCGGCTGCTCGGGTACGTACGCACGCTCGTCGGCGACCTCGACGCCGAGGACGTGTCCTCCGAGGCCTGGCTCCAGATAGCCCGGGACCTGGAGCGGTTCAGCGGCGACGCGGACCGCTTCCGCGGCTGGGCCGCCCGGATCGCGCGCAACCGTGCGCTGGACCACATACGCATGCGCGGCCGGCGCCCGGCGACGGTCGCCGACGAGACCGAACTGACCGGCCGGCCCGCCGAGTCCGACACCGCGGGCGAGGCCATGGAGGCGCTGGCCACCGGCCGCACCCTGGACCTCATAGCCCGGCTGCCGCAGGACCAGGCCGAGGCCGTCGTACTGCGGGTCGTCATGGGCCTGGACGCGAAGACGGCCGCCGAGACGCTCGGCAAACGGCCCGGTGCCGTGCGCACGGCCGCGCACCGCGGTCTGAAGAAGCTCGCCGAACTGCTCGGCGAGGACCCGGAGACGGCCGGCGCGCTCGACGCACTGCCGTCCCAGCGAGAACCGCGCTCGCGCGCGGTGACGTCCGCCGGTGTGACGCATACGTGCGCGCGGACGCAGAAGGACATGTGATGGCCGACAAGCAGGACAGGTGGCTCGATCGCGAAACGGCGGAGCGTCTGCTGCGCGGTGAGTCACCGGACAACGCTGTCGACGCTGTCGATGCCGTGGCCCGGGAAGAGGCCGAGCGGCTCGCCCGGACCCTCGGCGCGCTCGCCGCGCTGGCCGCCGAGCCCCTGCCCGCCGACGAGGAACTGCCCGGTGAGGCCGCGGCGCTGGCCGCCTTCCGCAAGGCCCACGCGGACCGCGCCGACCTCGCGGGACGGGCCGTTCCCGCCGGCCCCGCCACGGGTCCCGCCGGCTTCGACGGTGGGACGGCCGCCGCCGGCGGTCGGCTCCGCTTCGCGCACGACGCCGACGCGGGACTGGTGCGCATCGGCGGGCGCGTCCCGGAAGCCGGGCGTCCGGCCCGGTGGAGCAGGCCGGTACGGCTCGGACTGGCCGCCGCGCTCGCCGCCGGGATGGTGGGCGGGATCGCGGCCGGGACCGGTGTCCTGCCGACCCCGTTCGACGGCGCCGAACCCGCCCGTCCCGTGGCATCCGTCTCGGCCCCCGTGGCCCCGGACGAGCACGCGCTCGTCCCGCCCACGCCGGACGCCTCGGGTGGCGACGAGGACCCGGCGACACCGGACGGCGGCACGGGCGCCACCGGCCGCGAGGACGCCGGGAACGGGAAGACGGACGGCGCCCCCTCGGCCACCCCGGATCCCCGCGGCACCTGGCCGACCGGCGTGGCCTCCGCCTGCCGTGACCTGAGCGCCGGCCGCACCCTGGACACCGAGAGCCGCCAGACCCTGGAGCGCCTCGCGGGTGGCCCGGCACGCCTGTCCAAGTACTGCGCGGGCGTCCTCGACGGCACGGCCGCCGGCAACTCCCGAGGCGACGACCGCGCTCCGAGCGGCACCACCGGCCGGGACACCGGAAAGAACCAGAGCGACCGCGGAGGCCGCGGCGGCGCCACGGGCGACAGGTCCGGTTCGGGCGACAAGGGCGGCTCCGACGACGACGGCGACGGCGACGGCGACGGGGGCCGTGACCGTGACCGTGACGGCGACCGTGACCGTGACGGCGACCGTGACCGGGGTCGTGGTCACGGTGGCCGTGGCGAGGGTCATGGCGGCGGTGGCCACCACAGTGACGGTGGCGGTCGGGACCGCGGCGGCTCCGGCCGTTCCGGCGGAAACTCGTCTTCTCACCACCGCTGACCTGCGGGTTTCGCGGGTCAGCGAAGTTTCTTCGCCAGGGGTGTGACGTTTTCGGCGGCCGGAGCGCAGTAAGAAGTGAGCCGACTGGTCATCGGCCCTTGCACAGAGCCGGGGTTCCCCCCGTACTTCCGGCTCGTGCGCTCGGCGCGGGCGGGACACGTTCCCCCGGTCCCGCTCGCGCCCCAAACACCTCACGCCTCTCCCGCGCCGCCGCGCTCACCAGGACACGACGACCTTGTCGCCGTTCCTGACCTGCGCGAAGAGACTCGCGATCGCCGTCTGGTCCCGCACGTTGACGCATCCGTGCGAGGCCCCCGCGTAGCCGCGGGCGGCGAAGTCGGACGAGTAGTGCACCGCCTGCCCGCCGCTGAAGAACATCGCGTACGGCATCGGTGAGTGGTAGAGCGTGGACACATGGTCGCGGGACTTCCAGTAGACGTGGAACACACCCTCCCGGGTAGGCGTGTACTGCGAGCCGAAGCGGACCGACACCGTCGCCAGGGTCCGGCCGTCGACCATCCAGCGCAGGGTCCTGGTCGTCTTGTCGATGCACAGCACCCGTCCGGACAGGCAGCGGTGATCGGGTGCGGCGGCCGGCTGGCCGCCCATCAGATACAGCTCCCACTCCCCGGGTTCATGGGTCATCCCCAGCAGCCGCTGCCAGGTGACGGTGTCCGTCCGCCCCGTCACCGGCAGCCCGCGCTTGCCCTGGAAGCCCTTCACGGCCTCCTCGGTGACCTCGCCGTACGTTCCCGTGGGCCCCTCGAAGAGCCAGGCGATCTGGCGCAGCCGGGCCTGGAGCTCGCGGACGTCGCGTCCCTTGGCGCCGCGCGACCACAGGACCGCGGGAGGCGGGGCGGCGGTGGCCGGGGCGCTCGGCCTGTCGTCGGTGGTGGCCCGGGCCGGCGCCGACGGCGAGGCCGTCCGGCCGACGTCGGAAGGCACGGGCGAGCGCGCCGCTCCGTCCGTCTCCGGGCCCTGAACGCTACAGCCGCACACCGTCACCAGAGCCGCCGTGCCGGCCAGGACGGCGATCGATCTCCGCATCCGCATGCCTGAGATGTTCCCCCGGGATGACGCCTCGCGAACGGAGCGGCATTGTGGTGACCGGCACCGCGAACAGTCTGTGAGGAAGGTCCCAGCGTGGTCCTCTGCACCGGGTGGGCGCGCGCCGATACAGTCCGTCGGACGGTCGGACCGTACTGACGGGTAACCTACGGGCCGGCCGGACGGGTGACCGGCAGGTGACCCGAGCGGTCGAAGCAGCGGGTATTGCTCAGCGGGAGGCATCACACCCATGGCGCGTGAGTCGGAGTCCGGACTGCCCATCGAGCCGGTGTACGGGCCGGAGGACCTGGCGGGCTGGGACCCGGCCGGGCAGCTGGGCGAGCCGGGCAAGTACCCCTTCACCCGGGGCGTCTACCCGTCGATGTACACCGGCCGCCCCTGGACCATGCGCCAGTACGCGGGCTTCGGCACGGCGGTGGAGTCCAACGCCCGCTACCAGCAGCTGATCGCCAACGGCACGATGGGCCTGTCGGTCGCCTTCGACCTGCCCACCCAGATGGGCCATGACTCCGACGCCCCGATCGCGAGCGGCGAGGTCGGCAAGGTGGGCGTGGCAATCGACTCGGTCGAGGACATGCGGGTGCTGTTCGGCGGGATCCCGCTGGACAAGGTGTCGACGTCGATGACGATCAACGCCCCCGCGGCCCTGCTTCTGCTCATGTACCAGCTGGTCGGCGAGGAGCAGGGCGTCCCGGCCGACCGGCTCACCGGCACGATCCAGAACGACGTGCTGAAGGAGTACATCGCGCGCGGCACGTACATCTTCCCGCCGAAGCCCTCGCTCCGGCTGATCGCCGACATCTTCAAGTACTGCAAGGCCGAGATCCCGAAGTGGAACACGATCTCGATCTCCGGCTACCACATGGCGGAGGCGGGCGCGTCCCCGGCGCAGGAGATCGCCTTCACCCTGGCGGACGGCATCGAGTACGTGCGCACGGCGGTGGCGGCGGGGATGGACGTGGACGACTTCGCGCCCCGCCTGTCCTTCTTCTTCGTGGCCCGGACGACGATCCTCGAAGAGGTCGCGAAGTTCCGCGCCGCGCGCCGGATCTGGGCGCGGGTGATGCGAGAGGAGTTCGGCGCGAAGAACCCCAAGTCGCTGATGCTCCGCTTCCACACGCAGACGGCCGGCGTGCAGCTGACGGCCCAGCAGCCGGAGGTGAACCTGGTCCGGGTCGCCGTCCAGGGCCTGGCCGCGGTGCTCGGCGGCACCCAGTCCCTGCACACGAACTCCTTCGACGAGGCGATCGCCCTCCCCACGGACAAGAGCGCGCGCCTCGCCCTGCGCACCCAGCAGGTGCTGGCCTACGAGACGGACGTGACCGCGACCGTCGACCCCTTCGCGGGCTCCTACGTCGTCGAGAAGATGACCGACGACGTCGAGGCGGCGGCCGTCGAGCTGATGAAGAGGGTCGAGGACCTCGGCGGCGCGGTGTCGGCCATCGAGCACGGCTTCCAGAAGAACGAGATCGAGCGCAGCGCGTACCGGATCGCCCAGGAGACCGACTCCGGCGAGCGGGTCGTGGTCGGCGTCAACCGCTACCAGCTCGACACGGAGGAGCCCTACGAGCCGCTCCGCGTCGACCCGGCCATCGAGGCCCAGCAGGCCGAGCGGCTCGCGAAGCTGCGGGCCGAGCGCGACCAGGGGGCGGTGGACGCGGCCCTGGACGCCCTGAAGAAGGCCGCCGAGGGCGAGGACAACGTCCTCTACCCGATGAAGGACGCGCTGCGGGCCCGGGCGACGGTGGGTGAGGTGTGCAACGCCCTCCGGGGGGTTTGGGGGACGTACGTGCCGTCGGATGCGTTCTGAGCTGGGGCCGGTCTCAAGGTTCGCCCAGGTATCGGCCTGTGGTTGCCGTCCGGGCCGGCGGATTTCATGCGATTCCGGACTTGTCGATCGTCGAGGCTGACATCGGTGACGCACTCGTACGGAAGAACTGCTATGCCCCACACGTCTTCCGCATGGTGCTGGAGGTGACCTCCTCCAACTGGTCCGACGACACGCTCAGCAAGCCGGAGGTCTACGCCGAGGCTGGTATCCCCGTCTACGTGGTGGTCGATCGCAAACACGACGAAATCCTCCTCCACACCGCCCCGGCCGACGGCAAGTACCCCGACCCCCTCCGCTACCAGCGAGGTCAGGCCGTCCGCGTTCCCGAGTCCGTCGGTGTCGCTCTCGAGCTCTCCGTCGACACCCTCCTCGACGGCGACGGCGACGGCGACGGCGACGGCTAGCCGAGGCCGACCCGTGCGCGGTAGGACGCGAGGCCGTCCTCCGTGGTGCCCGCCCAGCCCACATAGCCGTCCGGGCGGACCAGGAACACGCCGTCCGGCAGGGTCAGCAGGGTCCAGTCCGGGCCCCGGAGCCGGTCGAAGAGACGGACGCCGTCGACCGTCAGGTCCGGGACGCGGTCGCCGGCGGACAGTGGACCGGGGTTCTCCCGGGTCTCCTCGCTCAGTGACGAGTGCCGGTAGTTCAGGCCCAGTTGGCGGGTCGACGCACCCCGCCTCGCCTCCTCGCGGTGGATCGCGGTGGAGAGGCCGAGCACGTGCTCGGCGACGGGGCGGCGCTCCTCCTCGTAGGTGTCCAGCAGGGCTTGTGGAGCCCGCCCGCCCAGCACCGCGCCCAGTTTCCAGCCCAGGTTGTACGCGTCCTGGACGCTGGTGTTGAGGCCCTGGCCGCCGGCCGGGGAGTGGACGTGCGCCGCGTCGCCCGCCAGGAGGATCCGTCCCTCGCGGAAGCGGTCCGCCAGGGCGGCGCGAGGGCGGAAGTCGGACGCCCAGAAGAGCTCCGTCACCGCCCCGGGCGCGAGGTGGGTGCGCTCCGAGACCAGCTTGCGGACGCCCTCCAGGGAGAGATCCGGATCCGTCCCGCCGGGGAGCCGCGCCACCAGCTGGAACTGGTCCGTCCCGGCCAGCGGGCACAGTGCGAGGAAGCCCGAGTCCGGCCCGCTCGGCGGGAACAGATGCCACCAGGTCCGGTCCAGGCCGGGGATCCGCACGTCCGCCACCAGGGCCGCGTCCGGGTCGAGGGTCTCGCCCCTCATCTCGATGCCCAGCGCGCGGCGCACCGCCGAGCGGCCGCCGTCCGCCGCGACGGCGTACCGGGCGCGGACCGGCTCGCCGGACGCGAAGTGCGCGGTCACGCCCTCGCTGTCCTGCTCGAGCCGCGCCACCTCACGGCCGAAGGCCACGGTCCCGCCGAGCTCCGTCAGCCGCGCCAGCAGGATCTCCTGGTTGCGCCACTGCGGGACCATCCAGGGGACGGTGAAGCGGCAGCCCTCCTCGCCGTCCTCCATCGGGTCGAACATCGCGTGCTCGCCGACCTGCTCGCCGTCCGCCCAGACCATGCCCACCGGGTACGCGCCACCGGCGGCGAGGATCTCGTCGAGGACGCCGAGATCCTCGTAGACCTCCATCGTGCGCGGCTGGAGGCCCTTGCCGCGGGAGCCGGGGGCGAGGGTCTCGCCGCGTTCCACCACCAGCGCGTGCACACCGCGCCGGGCCAGGTCGATGCCGAGGGCGAGGCCGGTGGGGCCCGCGCCGACTATCAGGACGTCCACGTTCATATCCACTCAACTCTCCTTAACGCTGTTAAGTTCCGTCGTTCACGAGAATGGCCTTAACGGCGTTAAGCTGTCAAGTGTGAGTACCGAACGACGCGCCCCCCTCGACCGCAAGCGGGTGGCGGACACCGCGCTCCGGCTGCTCGACGAGGCAGGTCTCGACGGGCTGACGCTGCGTGCCATCGCCCGCGAGCTGGACGTCAAGGCGCCCGCCCTGTACTGGCACTTCAAGGACAAACAGGCCCTGCTGGACGAGATGGCGACCGAGATGTTCCGCCGGATGGTCGCGGGCACGGCACTCGACCCCGCCGACACCTGGCAGGACCGGACGCGCAAGGCCAACCACGGGCTGCGCGCGGCGCTGCTCGCCTACCGCGACGGCGCGCGGGTCTTCAGCGGCTCCCGCTTCACCGGCACCGACCACGCCGTCCAGATGGAGCAGAACCTGCGCCTGTTCACGGCCGCCGGATTCACCCTCGCCGACGCCGTACGCGCCTCGTCCACCGCGTACGCGTACACCATCGGGTTCGTCACCGAGGAACAGGGCGTGCACCCGCGGCCGGACGAGCGGCGCGAGGGGTACGACGTGGCGGAACG
This sequence comes from Streptomyces sp. NBC_01334, assembly GCF_035983595.1. Classification (NCBI taxonomy): domain Bacteria; kingdom Bacillati; phylum Actinomycetota; class Actinomycetes; order Kitasatosporales; family Streptomycetaceae; genus Streptomyces; species Streptomyces sp. NBC_01334. The sequence continues at coordinate 6,059,800 of NZ_CP130718.1, forward strand.
CGCACGGCTGCTCGCCGAGTTCCCGCTGTCGGCGAAGGCGGGCGCGGAGATCTTCGAGGACTACGACCGGCAGTTCGGGGAAGGTCTGGAGATCATCGTGGCCGGAATCGCCGCGCGGTACGGGGTGCGGTAGGCCCCGTACCTACGGCCGACGGGCCGGGGCGCGAGCCGGATCCGACTGTCGATTCACCGCATTGCGCCACTCATCGCGCGTTCTTATCGCGTTCACATCGCGCACCTAGTTTCGCCGAATGCCTGACATATCCAGCCGGGTGCAGGAGTCCCGCGTGCCCCGTCAGCGGGGTGGCGCCGCACTCGTCTCTTATGTACTGCCCGTCTACAACGAACAGGACGGGATCCGCCACTTCCACGAGGAGCTCGTGGCGGCACTGCGCGAACGCCCCGAGTACACCTTCGAGTTGGTGTACGTCGACGACGGCTCCGCCGACGGCACGTCGCTCATCCTGGAAGACATCGCGAAGAACGACCGGCGCGTCCGGGTCGTCGACTTCGCACGCAACTTCGGCCACCAGATGGCCATCACGGCCGGTATCGACGAGGCGCGCGGCGACGCCGTGATCGTCATGGACACCGACCTCCAGGATCCGCCGAAGGTCAGCCTCCAGCTGATCGACGCCTGGCGGGACGGCGCGGAGGTCGTGCACGCCCGTCGGCGCAGCCGTCAGGACACGCTCTTCAAGCGGGCCACCGCGCACGCCTACTACCGTCTGCTGCGGTCCTCCACCGACGTGGACATCCCGCTGGACACCGGCGACTTCCGGCTGATGGACCGACGCGCCGCCGAAGAGCTGCGGCGCTTCCGGGAGCGCAGCCGGTTCGTGCGCGGCATGGTCGCCTCGATGGGCTTCCGGCAGAGCGAGGTGCACTTCGACCGCGACGAGCGGTTCGCCGGCGAGACCAAGTACCCGCTGCGCAAGATGGCGCGGCTCGCCATCGACGGCCTGACCGGCTTCTCCACCGCACCCCTGCGGATGATCACCAAGCTGGGTTTCGCGGTGCTCGCGCTCTCCCTCGTCGGCATCTGCTACGCGCTCGGCATGAAGGTGCTGCGGCCCGAGATCACGGTCTCCGGCTGGACGATGCTGATGGTCGTCGTGCTGTTCATGGGCGGAGTGCAGATGCTGTCGCTCGGCGTGCTGGGCAGCTACATCGGACGGACGTACAACGAGGTGCAGGGGCGGCCCCTGTACACCGTGCGGCAGGTCATCTCGCACGACTCGGAGGCCGGCGGTGACGGCACCGGCCATGGCCACTGAGGACATGGTGCAGGCCGGCACCCGTACCGGCACCGACGCCCCGGCCGGCGGCGACATCCCGCAGGGCACCGGCACCCGCACCCGCGACCTCCGGCAGCTGATCACCTACGCGCTGGTCGGCGCCGGCGGCGTCCTCCTCGACCTGGGCGCGTTCCTGCTGCTCTACAACGTGGTCGGCCTGCACGAGCAGGTCGCCAACGTGCTCTCCACCAGCCTCGGCATCACCAACAACTTCGTCCTGAACGCCCTGTTCACCTTCGGCAAGCGCGACCGTCTGCTGCTGCGCTATCTGCGCTTCTACGCCGTCGGCCTGACCGGTATCGCCCTGACGTTCGTCCTGCTCGCGGTGTTCTCCCGAGGGCTCGGCATCGATCCGAACCTGGTCAAGGCCGGCTCGCTGCCGCTGGTGCTGGTCTTCCAGTTCGCGCTCAACAGAAAGTGGAGTTTCGCATGAATCTCGGCGTCATCGGCGCGGGAGCGACCGGCCTCACCGCCGCGTACGACGCGGTCAAGCAGGGCCACGCGGTCACGGTCCTGGAGGCCGCCGACGAACTCGGCGGACTCGCCGCGTCCATCCCCGTCGGGGGAGTGCCGCTGGAGCGCTACTACCACCACATCTTCCGCAGCGACCGACAGATGATCGAGCTCATCGAGGAGCTGGGCCTGGGCGGAGACCTGCGCTTCCACAAGACCACCACCGGTGTGTTCCGGGGCGGGCGCATCCACCCCTTCAGCACGCCGCTGGAGATGCTGACCTCCCCGCTGTACGGTCTGCCCGCCGGTGTCCGCTTCGGGCTGTCGTCGGCCTGGCTGAAGATCGTGCGCGACGGGGAGCGGTTCACCGACCGCACCGCCCTGAGCTGGCTGCGCAAGTGGGCCGGGCGGCGCGCCACGGAGGCCGTCTGGGAGCCGCTGCTGCGCGGGAAGTTCGGCGACCGCGCCGACCAGGTGTCCATGGCCTGGCTGTGGGCGCGGGTCCACTGCCGCACCTTCGAGCTCGGTTACCTGGACGGCGGGTTCGAGCGGGTGTACGCGACGCTCGCCGACCGGATCGCCGAGCGCGGCGGCAAGGTCGAGTTCGGCAAGCGGATGGAGACGATCCGTCAGGACGGCGGCGACGGGCAGGTCACCGTGCGCACCGCCGACGGCGCCTCGTACGCCTTCGACCATCTGATCGTCACCACTGCGCAGCCCGCCTTCGCCAAGGCCGCCGACGCGCCCGCCGACGACGCCGTCTGGCGCAACCAGTACCTGGGGGCGACCTGCTTCGTGCTGGAGCTGGACCGCAGCGCCATCCCGTACTACTGGCTCAACATCAACGAGCCGGACTTCCCCTTCCTGGCGGTCGTGGAGCACACGCAGATGATCGACCCGGCGCAGTACGGGGGCCGTCACATCCTCTACGTGGGCAACTACGTCGAGCGCGACGACTGGCGGTTCACCACCGAGCCGGCCGAGCTGCTGGAGCGGTTCCTGCCGTGGCTCAAGCGGGTGAACCCGGAGTTCGACCGCTCCTGGATCCAGGACTGGCACTTCTCGCGGGCGCCCTTCGCCCAGCCCGTGGTCACCCCCGAGTACAAGGCGCTGATCCCCGGCCACGAGACCCGTCTCGGCGGGGTGACCCTCGCGACGATGGCGCAGATCTACCCGCAGGACCGGGGGCAGAGCTACTCGGTCGAGCTGGGGCACAAGGCGGCGCGCATCGCGGGCGTCGCCTGACCCGGACCGCCGAACGAGAAGCACGGCCCCGGCGGGGAGTTCACCGCCGGGGCCGTGCCTGTGCGCCGTTCCTGCCTCAGCGGCGCGCGGTGCACACCACGAGCTGCTGCCCCTCCGGCTCGGGGCACTCGTACGCCCTGCGGATGTCGGCGGCGATCCGCGGGTCGATGATGCCCAGCGAGAGCCAGCTGGGCTGGTAGACGGCGTAGGCGGCCGGGTGCTCCTGCGTGATGCAGCGCACGTTCTCCCGGGTCGACTCCAGCGAGGGCACGTCGGTGAGCTGCTTGGGCACGTTGAAGAAGGTGGGGAAGGGATACCGGCAGGCGGTCGGGTGGCCGATGTAGTAGGCCTGCTGACCGAAGGTCAGGTACAACACGGGTGCGCCGTCGGGGAGTCGGGCGTCCACCTGCCCGGCGGCCGACCGCGCCGACCGCGCCTGTTCCTTGAGCTCCGCGTTGGTCGTGACGATCCGCCCCTCGATCACGCGGACCCCGGACAGGGGCCACACGGTCGCGGCCAGGCACACGACGACCGCGAGGACCGGCAGGGCGACCGGAACGCGAAGGGCGCGCGGACGGGGTGCCCGCACCCACAGCAGGTCCACCACCCCGGCGAGGAGCGCCGCCGCCGAGGCGAGCCACGCGACGACGTCCGTGTCGACGTCCGCACGGACGAGGGCGAGCAGCGGGGCCAGCGCCCCGTACACAAGGGCGAGCACGGTGAGGCACAGCGGAGGCCGGCCGTGTGCGCCGTACCAGCGGCCGATCGCGAGAGCGGTCAGGGCCGCGGCCACCACCGGCAGGCTCTCGCCGTGGTAGGCGAACCAGTTGCCCTGGTAGACCACGACGGCCAGACCGACGACGAGGAGCAGCAGCGTGACGAGCACGGCCTCGACGCGCTGCCGGCGCGACGGGAGCGTGGCGGCGAACAGCAGCAGCGCGCCGGGCAGCAGCGCGAGCACCGGCGTCACCGCGATCCGGTCGCCCAGGTAGTCGGCGGTCCGCAGCAGCAGGTCGGAGACGACGATCGGGTCCTTGCCCAGCGCGTGCGCGTTGATGTGCGGCATGTCGCGCAGCCACTGGAGCTCGCGCGAGCCCGACCAGGCGCTGACCGCGAACAGCAGGCCGGTGCCGACGGCGGTCGCGGCGGCGAGCAGCAGGCCCCGCACCCGGTCCACGGCGAAGACCACGAGAAGCGCCATCGCGGCGGTGCCCGCGGTGGAGAACTTCATCAGCACGGCGAGACCGAGCGGCAGCGCGCCGAGCGCGGCGGCCTGCCAGCGGCCGCGGACGCCCAGCGCGGCGGCGACGCCGACCGCCGCGAAGACGATCGCGAACCACTCCGGCTGCAGGTAGTCGATGACGGGCGCGAAGGCCAGGGTGAGGGCGGTCAGGCCCGAGACGAGCAGCGCGTCCCGCTCGGGCATACGGCGGCGCAGGGCCCGGTGCAGCAGCAGACCGGCGGCCGCGCACAGGGCGATGCCGATGAGCCGCAGGAGGGCCTCGCGCACCGCGTTCGAGCCGCCGGTGACGGAGTCCAGAGCGTCGAGCAACCAGCGGTAGAAGAAGGGCCGGTGGGCGAATATCTCGGACGGCGAGAGCCCGCTCGCACCCGTCGTCCGCAGGGCGGCGAGTACATAGCGGATGTCGAGAAAGACACCGGCGGTGAGGGTCGTGTAGATCAGCAGCGCGGCGGTGGTGAGGGCGGTGGTCCACCCCGCGGGAGAGGCGAGGCGCAGCCGACGCGATGCCGGTCCGTGCGGACTCCGCCCGCGCTGCGCGGCGGGCGGAGGTGCGGTGGATATGTCGGTCACGTGCGCGAACGTAGCATCGAATTCCGCGAGAATACGGGGTGATGAAAAGGGGAGGCGTCGGCTCACCCGTTCTTCATCTGCCATTTCCCGACCCGATCCGGATGTCACGCCGAATTCACCTGAGGGTCGGCGACGGGACATGCGGAAGCTGATCCTACTTTCTTAGGATCACTTGACTTTCCGCTGAGAATCCAGGTGCGCACACGTGGCCAACACACCGACCCTGTCCGTCGTCGTCCCCTGCTACAACATCGAGTCGTATCTACCCGAGACGGTGACCAGTCTGGTCAACAATGCGCGGGACGACTTCGAGTTCATCTTCGTCGAGGACAGATCCACCAAGGACAGGACCTACGAAGCGCTCCTCGCCCTGACGGAGCGGCTGGGGAACAGCCGGGTGATCCGGCATGAGCACAACGGCGGACTGGCCACCGCGCGCAACACCGGCATCGACGTCGCGGAAGGCCGTTACCTCACCTTCCTCGACGGCGACGACTGGCTCGCGCCCGGCTATCTGGCCCGGCTGGTGGACGTCGTCGAGCGGTTCGACGTCGACTTCGTGCGCACGGACCATGTGCAGGTCACCGGTATCGAGCGGGCCGTCCACCGGGCCCCCGAGGGCCGCCGCCACACCCCGCTCGACCCGCGCACCTCGATCCTCCCCGTCGACGACACCACGATGGTCGACTATCCGTACGCCTGGGCCGGCGTCTACCACCGCCGCCTCCTGGACCGGGGCATGCTCCGCTTCCACGACGGGCTGCGCACCGCCGAGGACCGGCCGTGGATCTGGGACCTGCACCGCAGGGCGGAGTCCTACGTCGTCGCCAGCCTGCACGGGGTCTTCTACCGCCGGGGCATCGCCAGTTCGCTCACCCAGATCGGCGACGTGCGCCAGCTGGACTTCTTCCGCTCCTTCGACCTCGTCCTCGCCGAGCTCGCCGACGATCCCGAGGCCGACCGGCTGCGCGGGAAGGCGCTGCGCAACTTCTGCGTCGTCATCGCCCACCAGCTGATCGACCGGCGCCGCTTCGAGCGCAGTGTGGCCGCGAAGCTGAAGCGGCTGGCCGCCGAGGCGCTGGGCGCGATGAGCGAGGAGGAACTGAGCGAGGCCGTGGTGGGGATGGGCGAGGAACGTGTCCATGTGCTGCGCCGGGTCCGCGGCGGTATGAAGGGCGTGGCGGCATGATCCAGATGTTCTGCTCGGCCACCCAGTACGCGGCCGCGACCGTCACCGCCGCGATCCGCGCCGGTCGGTTCGGCCCGCGCGAGGGCGTCCGCCGCATCCTCGTCGTCAGCAACACGGCCGCCGCGCCGGAGGTCGGCACCCCGCTGGACCGGATGGCCGGCTTCGAGAAGCTGCGCCCCGAGTTCGACCAGGTGTACTCCTGGAACGAGTTCATCTCCCCGCACCACCCGACCGGCTGGTCGCCGCGCGCCCAGGACACCCGGCTCTGGGAGAAGGCCGTACGCCTCGCCTGGGACCTGGGCGAGGAACCGGTCGAGATCGCCTGCGAGTCCATCCAGGCCAACCCGTCCCGCGCGATCGCCGACATCTTCGCGGACAGCCCGATCCACGTGTACGCGGACGGGCTGATGAGCTACGGCCCGACCCGCAACCGCATCCCGCACGGCATGAGCAGCCGCATCACGCGCGTGCTCCACCTCGACCTGGTGCCCGGACTGCGGCCGATGCTCCTGTCCGAGTACGGCGTCCGGCCCGAGGCGGTGCCGAGCGAGGCGATGGTCGACGTCCTCGCGCAGATCGGCGAGTCCGGTGCCGGCGTCCTCGACGAGCGGCTCCCGGCCGACCACCGGGCCACCGCCGTGCTCCTCGGCCAGTACCTCTCCGCGATCGACCTGATCACCCAGGACGAGGAGGAGCGGCTGCACGTCCGCATGCTGCGTGCCGCCGCCCGCGCGGGTCACCGGGACGTGCTGTTCAAGCCGCACCCGAGCGCGCCCGCCGTCTACAGCGAGTCCCTGGAGGCGGCCGCCGGCGAACTCGGCGTGCGGCTCACCGTGCTGAACGAACCGATCCTCGCCGAGACGGTCTTCGCCCACCTGAAGCCCGAGCTCGTCATCGGCTGCTTCTCCACCGCGCTGATCACCGCCGCAGCCTTCTACGGCATTCCCGTCGCCCGGGTCGGCACGGAGCTGCTCCTGGAACGCATCACACCGTACGAGAACAGCAACCGCGTCCCGCTGACCATCATCGACGTGGCGCTGCCCGACGCGGAGCACGCGGAGCTCGGCGCCCCGCTCGAACTCGCGGGAGCGGCCGAGGAACTGACGCCGCTGATCCGGGCCGTGGGGTACTGCATGCAGTCCCGCAAGTACCACAGCCTGCGCGCCGAGGCGGTCAGCTGGCTCGCCGCGAATCTCACCGAAGCGTCCCCGTACCAGCGCTACTTCAAGCGCCGTCGCCTCACCAGCCTGCGCCTCCCCGGCGGCGGCCCGATCCGTGCCGAGGCCCTGCGCCGCCACCCGGCGGTACGCCGGGCCGTACGCCGGATCCGCTCGACGGCACGTCAGGGATAGACCCCCGGTACCGGAAACAGCACGGTCCCCGGGCCCCGGAAGGGGCGCGGGGCTGTGCCGATCTGCGGCTCCGCCGCGTGGGCGCGACCGGCCCCCACCGGCCCGCGGACTACTCCGGCGCCCTCCGCGGAGCGGCGAGCGCCCGCTTCAGCCGGGGTCCGACGGGCTTCTCCACGAACCGGTGCAGGAGCCAGGCGATACAGAGCATGGACACTATGGTCGTCCCGAACGTCAGCCACGCGTTCAGACCGAAGTCGCGGTACAGCACCCGGATGAAGAACCAGCCCAGGTGCTCGTGGATCAGGTAGAAGGGGTACGTCAGCGCTCCGGCCACCGTCAGCCAGCGCCAGTTCGCCCGGCTCGTCCAGCCCAGGGCCACCGCGGCGACGGCGACGAAGGCGACGAGGACGATCACCTGGATGACGTACGGGCTGCGGTGGAACTGGCCCTGCGGGCCGGGGTGCCACAGGGCCGTGACCGAGTAGCGCTGGCCGAGCAGGAAGCTGAAGCCGACGATGCCCCACAGCAGCAGGTCGTTGCCGAAGCGGTGGATCAGGTAGAAGGCCAGACCGCCGATGAAGTACGGGGCGTGGTCACGCATCACCAGCTCGTCGGTCAGCGGGTTGTCGGCGACCCGGGCGAAGACGCCGGCCAGTGTCCACAGGCAGCAGAACATCACCACCCTGCGGTAGGTGACGCCCCGCCAGACCACGAACAGCGCGAACAGGGCGTAGAAGCGCACCTCCACCCAGAGCGTCCAGTCCACCCCCAGCACCCGGGGCACGCCCATCGGCTGCTGGAGCATGGTGAGGTTGGTGAGGATCTCGTCCGAGCGCAGCGGCGAGGCCACCACCGGCAGGATCAGACCCGCGGCGGTGACCAGGACGATCGCCGCCCAGTACGCCGGGTACAGCCGGGCGACCCGGGAGCGGAAGAAGTCCCCCGTGCTCCGTCCCCAGCTGCTCATGCAGATCACGAACCCGCTGATCAGGAAGAAGAACTGCACGCCCAGGCTGCCGTAGGTGGCGAACTGCGACAGCGTCGGGAACTTCTGGCCGGGGGACTGGTGCCAGGACTGCGCGACCTCGCCGTTCTTGCCGGCGTAGTGGTAGAAGCAGACCATCAGGGCCGCCAGCAGGCGCAGCCCGTCCAGGGCCCGCAGCCGGCTCTCCGCCCGGGGCCGGACCGGCGCCCGGTCGGGGATGAGAAGGTTCAGCCGGAGTGCCGGTGTCGGGGCCGGTGCCGCCGCCTGGTCAGCCGCGCTCATCCTGGGACCTTCCGTGGGAGTCATGAGAGGTGTTCCGTCGTGAGGGACGGCCCTGGCCGTCGGCTCGACGACGGAACGCTATGCAGCTCCGACAAGTCCGGGATGAGTGACGGTTGACTCACCGGCGGCGTAAGAATGACGATCGGATGAACAGCTGTCCCGGTATGTCATGTTTCCGTTCGTGGAGCGACCGCCACGTCGGAGACGCGACCGGCACCCCGGAGACGCGACGGGTACTCCGGAGACGCGACGGGTACTCCGGAGACGTGACGGGCTCTCCGGAGACGAGGCCGCTACCGCTTGCCGGTCACCCGCTTCAGGGCGCGCGCCCGGCGCGCCAGGCGGCGGACGGTCGCGTTGCGCGGGATGAAGGCGAGCTGGCCCGGGACGGCGCCGGGGAGGGCCAGCGCCGCCAGGCGCCGGCGCTTGAAGTAGCGCCAGGTGTGCGGGTCGAGGCGCGTGGAGAGGTAGCGCTCCGCCTCGGCCTGCAGCCCCGGGTAGATCCTGGGCTGCATCGCGAAGCCGACGGCCTTGAGCAGCGCGGCCAGTTCCTCCACCCGCTCCGCCGACGGCATGGCCCACGCCTCCACCGCCGGCCCGTCCGCCAGGTCCGGCAGCAGCGCGTCGACGATGGTGAGCGGCACCCGGTTGCTGTTCTGGTACGGCGCGAGCCTGGCCAGCACGGTGCCGGTGCCGACCCGGGCGACCGGGAGGCCGTACAGTCCGGCGGCGGTGAGCAGCGCGGTGGAGAAGCAGCCGACGACGAGGGCGGGCCGCAGCCGCTGGTAGGCCACCTCCGCGAGGACGGGCCGGTCGAGAAGGGCGAGTTCGGCGCCCAGCTTCCTCGCCTCGTCCTCCAGCAGCCGGGACCAGCGGGCGGGCGCCACGGGGTGCGGCTTGAAGACGAGCCTGCGGTGCCCCAGCGCCACGGCACCGCGCACCATGCCCAGATGCAGCTCCTCCTCCTCGGCGTCGTCGAGAATGCCGAGCGCCGACAGGTACTGCCCGAGCAGCAGCGCCGGTTGCTCCGCGGGAGCGGGCAACTCGGTCTCGTCCTCGGCCAGTTCGCCCAGCACCTTCAGGAACGCCTCGGACGGCACCAGCACCGGCGGCACGCCGAACTCGGTGAGCAGCAGGGGGGTGAGGCCCGGCACCAGATCGAGGTGCAGCAGCCGGTCGACCCGGGTGCCGACCAGCGGGTCGATCTTGTCGCGGGTGGGGCCGTAGCTCATCAGGCCGTCGGCGTAGGCGTCGACGGGCGCGCCGGTGAACATCTGGCACAGCGCCAGCGCCGGGTTCACCTGGATGGACTCCACGGCCAGGTGGACCTCGTCGTCACCGAGATCCCACAGCAGCCGTACGTACCGCTCCCACATCGGGATGTCGTCCCCGCGAGGGCCCCAGCCGCCGGGGTGGAAGGGGGCGATGGTCTCGTTCCAGGACAGCACCTCGTCGAAGCGCTCACGGATCCGGGCGAAGCCCGGCATGGCGTCGACGGACGGCGTGATCTCCGGATTGACCGCGTTGTTGGTGACGAGCAGCAGCCTGCGGTCGGTCGGCTCGAAGAGCCCGGCGTCGAGGGCCGCGGCCAGGGTCGCGGCGCCGTACAGGGTCGAGACGCAGAAGATCCGGGTCGTGCGAGGCATCAGACGGCCACCGTCCGTGCCGCCACCGGCCTGCGCCGTACCCGTCGCAGCGCACTCGCCCGCTGTACGTCCATCGAGTCCATGACCTCCGCGAGCACGTCCTGCGGCATGCGCTTCAGGGCGGCGGCGCACAGGGAGCGCAGTTTCCGTGCCACGGCGGGTTCGAACCTTTCGATCGAGCCGAGGTGATGCGTCATGATCGCGCAATAGGTGCGCACCGCCTTGGGCAGCAGCTTCTCGCCCTCGGCGTCCCGCGCCGTCTCCTCGATCACCTGGTCGAAGGCGCGGATGAAGTCCAGTTGCCGTACATCGCCGATCTGGGTGAGGGAGGAGGCCACTCCGCGCCGGTAGTAGACGCCCAGCAGCCCCACCACGGCGAAGGTGTCGGCCTCCCGGTGGAGCTTCCAGATCCAGGGACGGTCCTCGGCCGTCCGCAGCCCGTCGGTGAAGTGCAGCAGTCCGCGGTCGACGAGACGGCGGTGGTAGATGCCGGCCCAGGCGTAGGCGTAGTCCACCGAAGTGGACCGGTCGGCGGGCAGGATCGCCTCCCGCGGGTTCATCACCGTCCCGCGCCGGCCGTGCGGCACGCGGTGAATGCTCCGGGCCCGCGCGGTGCACTGCACATGGTCGGTGCGGACGAAGTCGCACCCCAGCTGCTCGATGGAGGCGAGGAGCCGGGGGAAATATCCGGGCGCAAGCCAGTCGTCGCCGTCCAGGAAAGTCAGATAATCGCCGCGCGCCTTGTCGATGCCGGTGTTTCTCGCGGTCGCCAGCCCTCCGTTCTTTTCGTGTCTGACCAACACCGCGCCCGGCAGTTCTCGTTCCGCACGCGTGAGGATCTCCGAGGTCGCGTCGGTCGAGCAGTCGTCGACCAGGATGAACTCGAAGTCCTCGCGTGCGTTCGAACGCAGGCTCGTCAGGGTGTCGGGCGCGTATTGCTGAACGTTGTAGAACGGCACGATCACGGAAAGCTTGGGCACCTGCGAAACCTTAGAAGGACACCCGGCGGCTGAACTTGCCGGTGTGGATACGGGGGGTGAACTCGATGTGTCGGAATGGTGCACCCCCTGCGCTTTCGCTTATTCAGCGGGCCAGTTCGGTGTTCGGTGGTCCGCTGTTAACTTTTTGTTGAGGGGTGATTGGGCAAAGCCTGGCTTTTGCTTTCTAGCGTCTTGGCTGTGCCAGCAAGTACTGCCAACCCCCCACGGATTGCCGTCCTCGCGGACTCCGACACCCGATGGAAATGGGGTGCGCTGACCGCGACGCGGATCGCGCCCTCCATGGAAGCCGGATCCGGGAGCGGGGCGCAAGTCGCCCCCGTCCTGGACGGATTCCTGCTGCGCGGCCGGGCCACCCCGACCCCCCGCCAGCTGGCCGAGGTCGGCGTGCACGCCGACTCGCTGAGCGAGGTCACCGCGCTCGAGTTCCTGCGCGCCATGACGCGGACCTCGTACGACATCCTCGTCCTCGCCCTGGTCGGCGGCGGCGTCCAGGCGATCCTGCACGGCCTGAAGCGGATCTGGGAGGGACGGACCGAGCGCCCCGTCGTCGTCACCGGCTATGTCGGCGTCGTCTACGAGAAGCTCGCCGACGGCCTGCTGCTGCGGCACGGCGCCGACCTCGTCCTCGCCAACTCCCGCCAGGACGCGGAGCGATTCCGCGCCGTGTACGAGGGCGTGGGCGCCGACGCCTCCTCGGTGACCGAAGTGGCCCTGCCGTTCCTGGGCGGTGCCCCGTACACGGGTGAACACGACCCCTACACCGTCGTCTTCGCCGCACAGCCCTCCGTGCCGGAGAACCGCAGGGACCGTACGTACCTGCTCGACCGGCTGGTGCGGCACGCGCGGCTGTACCCGGAGCGGGAGGTGCTGCTGAAGCTCCGCTCCAAGCCGGGCGAGCACACCACCCACATCGAGGAGCTGCCCTACCAGAAGCTGGTGCAGAAGCTCGATCCGCCGCCCAACTTCCGTCTGGTGTACGGGAACATGGGCGAAGTCCTCGACCGCACCGACCTCATGGTCACGGTCAGTTCGACGGCCGCCCTGGAGTCCCTGCACCGTCGGGTCCCCACGGTCGTCCTCACCGACCTCGGGGTGCGCGAGGCGCTCGGCAACCACCACTTCGCCGGCTCCGGCTGCCTCGCCTCCTGGGACCAGCTCGACGCCGGGCACCGGCCCGCCCCCGACGAGGAGTGGGTGGCCCGGCAGGGCGTCGCGGCCGACGGCTCGTACGCGACGGCCTTCGACGCGGCGCGTGAGCGGATCGGCAGAGCGCTCAGCGGTCCCGGAGGCCTTCCGCCCCTCACCCCCTACTACACGCCCGCCACCGCGCCCGGCTATCTGCCCGGCATCCTCGCCCGCCACCACCTCGGCCCCGACGGCAGCCCGCTGCCCGGCGCGCCCGCCGCCGACCGGGAGCCGGGTCCGGTCCGGCAGATCGTGCGCCGGGCGGCGCGCGGTGCCTACCGGCACGGCGTGCAGCGGGTGGCCCCGGTCATCCGGCGGATGGGGGAGCTGTGACCCGTCAAGGAGAGAAGTCCATGTCCGACTCACCAGCCGGGGTGCGCCGTGTGCTCGCGGTGATCCCCGCGCGCGGCGGCTCCAAGGGCGTGCCCGCGAAGAACCTCGCACCGGTGGGCGGTGTACCGCTCGTCACCCGCGCGGTACGCGAGTGCCGGGCGACCCGCCTCGTGACGGACGTCGTCGTCTCCACCGACGACCACGCCATCGCGGCGGCGGCGCGCGAGGCGGGCGCGGAGGTCGTGCTGCGGCCCGCCGCCATCGCCGGCGACACCGCGACCTCCGAGGCGGCCGTCCTGCACGCCCTGGACGCCCACGAGGCACTGCACGGCTCCCCGGTCGACGCCGTCCTGCTCGTGCAGTGCACCAGCCCCTTCCTCGTGCGCGACGACATCGACGGGGTCGCCGCGGCCGTCGTCGAGCAGGGCGCCGACACCGCGGTGACGGTCGCCCCGTTCCACGGCTTCGTCTGGCGCGACGGGGACGCCGCGGAGGGCGCGGACGCCGACGGGGGCCCCGGCCCGGCCGGCGGCTTCGGCGTCAACCACGACAAGGCCTTCCGCCCCCGCCGCCAGGACCGGCCCCAGGACCTCCTGGAGACCGGCGCCGCCTACGCCATGGCGACCGACGGCTTCCGCGCGCACGGCCACCGCTTCTTCGGCCGCACGGAACTCGTCCGCACCGACCCCGCCCGGGTCCTGGAGATCGACGACCCGCACGACCTGAACCGGGCCCGGGCGCTGGCGCCGCTCTTCGACACGAACCGGCCCGGCTCCCTCCCCACGGCCGCCGACATCGACGCGGTCGTCCTCGACTTCGACGGCACCCAGACCGACGACCGGGTGCTGATCGACTCCGACGGACGGGAGTTCGTCTCCGTGCACCGCGGCGACGGCCTCGGCATCGCCGCCCTGCGCAGGTCGGGCCTGCGGATGCTGATCCTCTCGACCGAACAGAACCCGGTCGTCGCCGCCCGGGCCCGGAAGCTGAAGCTCCCGGTCCTGCACGGCATCGACCGCAAGGACCTCGCGCTCAAGCAGTGGTGCGAGGAACAGGGCATCGCGCCGGAGCGCGTGCTCTACGTCGGCAACGACGTCAACGACCTCCCCTGCTTCGCCCTCGTGGGCTGGCCGGTGGCGGTCGCGAGCGCCCACGACGTCGTCCGCGGCGCCGCCCGCGCGGTCACCACCCTCCCCGGTGGCGACGGCGCGATCCGGGAGATCGCCGGCTGGATCCTCGGACCCTCTCTCGACACCCTCACCCAGTAAGGACATCTGCGCCATGAGCACCAACTCCCGTCTGCGCGCCTTCGGTTCCCGCGAGGTCGGTCCCGGCAGGCCCGTCTACATCTGCGGCGAGATCGGCATCAACCACAACGGCGAGCTGGACAACGCCTTCAAGCTGATCGACGTGGCCGCCGAGGCCGGCTGCGACGCCGTGAAGTTCCAGAAGCGCACCCCCGAGATCTGCACCCCGCGCGACCAGTGGGACATCGAGCGCGACACCCCCTGGGGCCGGATGACCTACATCGACTACCGCCACCGCGTCGAGTTCGGCGAGGACGAGTACCGGCAGATCGACGAGTACTGCAAGGAGAAGGGCATCGCCTGGTTCGCGTCCCCGTGGGACACCGAGGCGGTCGCCTTCCTGGAGAAGTTCGACGTCCCCGCGCACAAGGTGGCGTCCGCCTCGCTGACGGACGACGAGCTGCTGCGCGCCCTGCGCTCCACCAACCGCGCCGTCATCCTCTCCACCGGCATGTCGACGCCGCGCCAGATCCGCCACGCGGTCGAGGTCCTCGGCAGCGACAACATCCTCATGTGCCACGCCACCTCGACCTACCCGGCGAAGGCCGAGGAGCTCAACCTCCGCGTGATCAACACGCTGGAGAAGGAGTACCCGAACGTCCCGATCGGCTACTCCGGCCACGAGACCGGCCTCCAGACCACCCTCGCCGCGGTCGCGCTCGGCGCCACCTTCGTCGAGCGCCACATCACCCTCGACCGCGCGATGTGGGGCTCCGACCAGGCCGCCTCCGTCGAGCCGGGCGGCCTCACCCGCCTCGTCCGTGACATCCGCACCATCGAGGCCTCCCTCGGCGACGGCGTCAAGAAGGTCTACGACTCCGAGCTCGGCCCCATGAAGAAGCTGCGCCGCGTCTCGGGCGTCGTCGCGGAGGCGGAGATCGCGGCGGCGGCGGGCGAACCGGTCGCGGTGTGACCTGAATACCCCTCCGAGTGCCTTACGGGATGGTCGTCCGACGATGAGTCCTCGCGCCGGGAAGAACACCGGCCACACCCCCCACACCCTCGCCTTCGTCGAGAGTCCGGTGCAGCTCCTGAACGTTCTGGAGTGGGCGCACGCCCGGGAACTCCACCCGGGAGAGGAGCCCGGCGCGGGGTTGACCCTCGTCGTCCTGTCCCCGACCGACCCGATGACCCGCGGCCAGCTGCGCCGCATGGCCGAGCTGGCCCGTCGGGAAGGGCACACGGTCCGCTGGGAGGAGGCCCGCGGCGGCACCACGGCGCCCTTCCGCACCATCGGCGGCCTCACCCCGCTGCTGCGGCGCGCCGAACGGATGGTGATGGGTGACCCGTTCTCCCGCTACGTCCAGCTGTTGCTGACCATCACCAGGGCGAGCGAGCTGGTCGTGGTGGACGACGGGACGGCGACGATGGAGTTCGTCGGCCAGCTGGCCCGCGGCGAACGCCTCGTCCGCTGGCACCGCAAGGGCGGCCGGACGGGCCCCCGCGACGTGCTCTTCGCCCCGGTGTCCTCCGTGGCCCGCCGCCGGCTGACCCCGGACACGGACCGCGGGGTCGAGGTCTTCTCCTCCATGCCCATGAAGGACGCCCCCGACGGCGTCACGATCACGTCCAACGTCTTCGCCTGGACCCGCGACCGCTTCGGCCCGCCGCGGGTGACCAAGAGCGCGGACATGGTCGGCACCTCGCTGGTGGAGACCGGCGTGGTGGACGCCGACCGCTACGTGGAGGCGGTCCAGACGCTGGCCGAGGCCCACGGCGCGACCCGCTACTTCGCCCACCGCCGGGAGAGCACGGAGAAACTCCACCGGCTGGCCGTCGAGACGGGACTGGAGGTGGTCCGCCCGGACCTCCCGCTGGAACTGATCGCCCGCCGCGGCCCCATCGGCCGGACCGTCCTCAGCTTCCCCTCCACGGTCGTCCACACCCTGCCGCTGGCCCTGGCCGGCACGGACGTCCGGGTCGCGGTCTGCGACATCGACCCGGCCTGGCTGACGGACCACGCCTCGCCCAGAGCGCAGGGGTTCCTGTCCGGGGTGACGGGCACGGCCAAGGACGTACACCGGCTGGCCGCGGTGAGCGTGGTCTGACGAGGGCCGGGACCAGGGTGTCTACGAGCCGCCGCCCCGTGGGAGCGGCGGCTCCGCCTGTTCCTCCTCCCAACGGCCGAACCCGTCGAAGAAGCTTTCCTCGCGCTCGGTGTGCGCCCTGTCGCGCCACCGGGTGATGGCCCACAGCGCACCCACGAGCACACACGCCGTGACGGCCATCACCGTCAGCCCGGTCAGCGCCAGCGCCACCACGCCCCTCGCCAGCACCCCGGGGATCCGCTCCTCGCCGCACCCGCACGTCATCGTCTCCATGAGGGCACCGTGCCCGGTCGACCCCGCGCCGTCGCCCAGCGTGGCGCAACCGCTGCACGGAGGTGATGATTCCGGGATCGATCGGTCCCGGTACGTGGACAGACCCAGCGTGCCTCTAGCGGTCCGTGTAATCGTGAAAGGAAGGAAGAAGTGTGGGTGCCGACCGAGAAGCCGGCGAGTTTACCCATCCACCCCAGCAGCCATGCGCCGCGCGGCCAACTTTTCTTCGCCTAACGGGTTGAACTTTTGTTGATCGGGTCAGTTGGCTGCCCCGGCGTCCTACCCTTCAGAGGGTGAAGCAACTGATGTCCCGAGAGTCCGAGGCCGATCCGTCAGGGGAAGACGTGCTCCCCGGCGCACTTCCGGGTGCGCTGCCCGGCGCCCTTCCCGGCACCTTGCCGGAGGCGCTGCGCGCAGAGCTCGTGGCCTTCCGCCGCGACATGCACATGCATCCCGAGCTCGGCAACCAGGAGTTCCGTACGACGGCCGCGATCAAGGCCCGCCTCGAGAGGGCGGGCCTCAAGCCGCGCGTACTCGCCGTAGGGACCGGTCTCATCTGTGACATCGGGACCGTGGGCGGAGGAGGCGTGGCGGGGGCCGGGGCCGACGGCGTGCCCGTCCTCGCGATGCGTGCCGACATCGACGCGCTGCCCATCCCGGACACGAAGACCGAGTGCGCGTACCGCTCGACGGTGCCGGACCGCGCGCACGCCTGCGGGCACGACGTGCACACCACCGTCGTCCTCGGCGCCGGACTCGTCCTCGCCGAGCTGCACCGGCAGGGCCGGCTCCCGCGGCCCGTGCGGCTGATCTTCCAACCCGCCGAGGAGGTGCTGCCCGGCGGTGCCGCCGACGCCATCGAGGGCGGGGCGCTGGACGGGGTCGGGCGGATCATCGCCGTGCACTGCGACCCGCGGGTCGACGCGGGCAAGGTCGGGCTGCGCGAGGGTGCCATCACCTCCGCCTGCGACCGGCTGGAGATCTCGCTGGACGGGCCCGGCGGCCACACCGCCCGCCCGCACCTCACCACCGACCTCGTGACCGCGGTCGCCCGGGTCGTCACCGATGTGCCCGCGCTGGTCGGCCGCCGCGTCGACACCCGGGCCGGGCTGGCCGTCACCTGGGGCCGGATCGAGAGCGGCCACGCGCCGAACGTGATCCCGCAGCACGCCGAGCTCTCCGGGACCGTCCGCTGCCTGGACATCGAGGCATGGCGGCAGGCCCCGGACATCGTCGTCGCGGCGATCGACGAGGTCGCCAACCTGCACCGGGCCAAGTCGGAGATCAACTACGTGCGGGGTGTCCCGCCCGTCGTCAACGACGGCGACGTCGCCGGGCTGCTGCGGGACGCCATGGTCGCCCGGCGCGGCGAGACGGCCGTGGAGAGCACCGAGCAGAGCCTCGGCGGCGAGGACTTCTCCTGGTACCTCGAGCGGGTGCCCGGCGCGATGGCCCGGCTCGGGGTCCGCCCGCCCGGCGAGCGCACGGTGCGCGATCTGCACCAGGGCGACTTCGACGCGGACGAGTCGGCGATCACCGTCGGCGTGGAGCTCTTCACGGCGGCCGCGCTGCTGGACGCGGCGACCCGCGCCCAGTGAGGTGACTCCGGCGAGGGAAGCCGGCGAGGGAACCCGGACGAAGGGGTGCCGGAAAGGCGCCCCTTCGTCCCCTTGTGTCACCCACCCGTAACCCCGGGGACGCGCTTGTAACCCCGCGTCGGCACGAATCGATAACGGCCCGGAGAAACCCCGTTCCCCTCCGCTTCTACGCGCGTTACTGTGCGCCGGAATCGCCACCGGGAAAGGCTTGTTGGGGAGCCCCTCCTGAACGGCGCCACCAAGGGGAAGCGGGCCGGTCACGGCGCCGTGGGGATGAAGGGGTGCTTGCTATGCGTCTGATATCTCGGAGGACGAGATTCTCCCGGGCCGCGGTGACCGTCGCGGTCGTCGCGCTCGCCGCCGCCGGCTGCGGGAAGTCCAGCACCGACTCGAAGTCGAGTGACTCGGAATCCAGCAGCGGCGGCTACTCGGGCAAGGGCATCGGCCTCGCGTACGACATCGGCGGCAAGGGCGACCAGTCCTTCAACGACGCCGCCTACGCCGGTTTCCAGAAGGCCGAGAAGGAATTCAAGATCGGCGGCCAGGACATCGAGCCGCAGGACGGCGAGTCCGACGCGGACAAGGTGCAGCGCCTGACTCAGCTCGCCCAGGCCGGCTACAACCCGGTGATCGGCGTCGGCTTCGCCTACGCGCCGGCCGTCAAGGAGGTCGCCGCCAAGTTCCCGAAGATCACCTTCGGGATCATCGACGACGAGCAGATCCAGGCGAAGAACGTCGCCGACATGGTCTTCCACGAGGAGCAGGCCTCCTACCTGGCCGGTGTCGCCGCCGCCAAGGCCAGCAAGAAGGCGCACATCGGCTTCATCGGCGGCGTGGACATCCCGCTGATCCACAAGTTCGAGGCCGGCTACGTCCAGGGCGCCAAGTCGGTCAATCCGAACATCAAGGTCGAGTCGCAGTACCTGACCGAGACCGCCCAGGAGGGCGGCTTCTCCAGCCCCGACAAGGGCAAGGACGCGGCGAGCGGTCAGATCGAGGCAGGCGCCGACGTCATCTACCACGCGGCCGGTCTCTCCGGTCAGGGCGTGATCACCGAGGCCGCGGCCAAGAAGGTGTGGGCCATCGGCGTCGACTCCGACCAGTACAGCCAGAGCGCGCTGGCGGCGTACAAGGACTACATCCTCGGCTCGGCGCTGAAGAACGTCGGCGGCGCCGTCTACGACCTCGTGAAGTCCGTCCACGCGGGCAAGCCGCTGTCCGGCGTGGTCCGCGGCAGCCTCTCCAACGACGGTGTCGGATTCGCCGACACCAACCCGAAGTACAAGGCGATGACGGACGTCGTCGCGGCCGTCGACAAGGCCAAGCAGGACATCATCGACGGCAAGATCACGGTAAACACCAAGTAACGGCCCGAAACCCGTTCCGACCGGCTCCGACTACGCCCTTCCGAGCGTCCTTGCAGCCCATACGCCCCTTGCCTCCCGCAAGGGGCGTACTGCTGTCCGTAACCTTGACCACGACTGTGGCCACAGCTCGGTAACGGAGCGGACAGAAGGGTTTTTCCGTCTGGTCTACGCGCGTTACGCTGCGGCGGAACCAGCGCCTGGTTTGGGCGCTTGCACAAAGGAGTCAAGTTCCATGCGCCGGGTGTCCCGAATCGCGGTTGCGGGTGTTGCCACCGCAGCTCTCGCCGTGACCGTTTCCGCTTGCGGAAGCTCCTCCACGTCGTCGTCCTCCTCCAACAGCAGTGACAAGAACCTGGGCCTCGCGCTCGCGTACGACGTCGGTGGCAAGGGTGACCAGTCCTTCAACGACGCCGCCACGGCCGGCCTGGACAAGGCCGACAAGGAGTTCGGCTACAAGTCCACCGCGGTCGAGCCGCAGGACGGCGAGTCCGACGCGGACAAGGTGCAGCGCCTGGAGAGCCTTGCCAAGCAGGGCTACAACCCGGTGATCGGCGTCGGCTTCGCCTACGCGCCGGCCGTCAAGGAGGTCGCGGCCAAGTACCCGAAGACCACCTTCGGCATCGTCGACGACGAGCAGATCAAGGCCGACAACGTCGCCGACCTCGTCTTCCACGAGGAGCAGGCCTCCTACCTCGCCGGTGTCGCCGCCGCCAAGGCCACCAAGACCAACACCGTCGGCTTCGTCGGTGGCGTGGACGTCCCGCTGATCCACAAGTTCGAGGCCGGCTTCAAGCAGGGCGTCGAGGACACCAAGAAGGGCGTCACGGTCAAGTCGCAGTACCTGACCGAGACCGCCGCCGAGGGTGGCTTCTCCAGCCCCGACAAGGGTGAGAGCGCCGCCGAGGGCCAGATCGACGCCGGTGCGGACGTCGTCTACGCCGCCGCCGGTCTGTCCGGTCAGGGTGTCATCAAGGCCGCCAACGCCCACAAGGTCTGGGCCATCGGCGTCGACTCCGACCAGTACAAGCAGGACGCGCTGAAGGCGTACAAGGACTCGATCCTCACCTCGGCCATGAAGAACGTCGAGGGCGCGGTCTACACGCTGGCCAAGTCCGTCAAGGACGGCAAGCCGGCGACCGGTGTCGTCCGCGGCAGCCTCGAGAACGGCGGCGTGAGCGTGTCGGACTCGAACCCGGCCTTCGCGAGCAACACCGCGATCCAGGACGCGATCAAGAAGGCCGAAGAGGGCATCAAGAACGGCACCATCACGGTGAAGACCTCCTGACCTTCCGTCAGAGGCCTTGGCCAATGGAGCGCTGTAATGGCAGCGTTACGGCCACGGAACCGGGCGCGGGAAGGATGTCCTCCCCGCGCCCCGTTCGCGCGGCAGAATGCTCGGAACGGATCGAGACCTGATCGAGATGCCCCATGGCGGCTATCAAGATCATTCAAGTTCGACCTGATCCGGGCACTATTTAAAGCAGGGGCGCTACGCGCGTAGAGCGGCCCCTTTCCCAAGGAGAGTGCGCCATCGACGCGTCCAGCAGCCCTCCGCTCACCGCACAGTCGACGATCGCGGTAGAGCTGGCGGGGATCACCAAGCGCTTCCCCGGTGTCGTCGCCAACCACGACATCCACCTCGCCGTCCGAAAAGGCACCGTGCACGCCCTCGTCGGCGAGAACGGCGCCGGCAAGTCGACGCTGATGAAGATCCTCTACGGCATGCAGAAGCCGGACGAGGGCACCATCGCGATCGACGGCGAGCAGGTGAGCTTCTCCAGCCCCGCCGACGCCATCGCACGCGGCATCGGCATGGTCCACCAGCACTTCATGCTGGCCGACAACCTGACCGTCCTGGAGAACGTGGTGCTGGGCAGCGAGAAGCTGTACGGCATCGGTGGCAACGCCCGTAAGAAGATCAGGGAGATCTCCGACCGCTACGGGCTCGGCGTGCGCCCCGACTCCCTGGTCGAGGACCTCGGTGTCGCCGACCGCCAGCGCGTGGAGATCCTCAAGGTCCTCTTCCGCGGCGCCAAGACCCTCATCCTCGACGAGCCGACCGCCGTGCTCGTCCCGCAGGAGGTCGACGCGCTCTTCGACAACCTGCGTGAGCTGAAGTCCGAGGGTCTGTCCGTCATCTTCATCTCCCACAAGCTGGGCGAGGTGCTGTCCGTCGCCGACGAGATCACGGTCATCCGGCGCGGTACGACCGTCGGCACGGCCGTCCCCGCCGAGACGACCCCGCGCCAGCTCGCCGAGATGATGGTCGGCAGCGAGCTGCCCACCCCGGAGACCGCCGAGTCCACGGTCACCGACAAGCCCGTCATCCAGGTCGCCAACCTCACCGTGTACGCCAGCGGCGGCGCCTCCCTGGGCGTCGAGGCGGAGCCCACGGCCGGCGGGGTCAGCGGCATGATCTCGCCCGAGGTCGCCCTCGGCGGCGAGGTCAAGAAGGCCCTCGACGACGTCAGCTTCACCATCCACGCCGGTGAGGTCATGGGCATCGCCGGTGTCGAGGGCAACGGCCAGACCGAGCTGATCGACGCGCTGATCGGCACCAAGAACGCCGACTCCGGCACCATCGCCTTCCTCGGCGAGGACATCACCCCCTGGAACACGCGCAAGCGGCGCGAGTCCGGTGTCGGCTACATCCCCGAGGACCGCCACCGCCAGGGCCTGCTCCTGGAGGCGCCCCTCTGGGAGAACCGCATCCTCGGCCATGTCACCGAGGCACCCAACGCCAAGGGCTTCTGGCTGAACATCAAGGGCGCCCAGGCCGACACCCGCCGGATCGTCGAGGAGTTCGACGTCCGCACCCCCGGCATCGACGTCACCGCCGCCTCGCTCTCCGGCGGCAACCAGCAGAAGCTGATCGTCGGCCGCGAGATGAGCCACAACCCGAAGTTCCTGATCGCCGCCCACCCCACCCGGGGTGTGGACGTCGGCGCCCAGGCCCAGATCTGGGACCGCATCCGCGAGGCCCGCCGCGAGGGCCTGGCCGTGCTGCTGATCTCCGCCGACCTCGACGAGCTCATCGGTCTGTCGGACACCCTGCGCGTGATCTACAACGGCACGCTGGTCGCGGACGCCGACCCCGCCACCATCACCCCGGAGGAGCTCGGCTCCGCCATGACCGGCGCCGCGTCCGGTCACCTGGAACACGTGGACGACGCGGAAACCACCGAGGAAGCTGCCGGTCCGGAGGACGAGGCCCGATGAAGAAGTTCGACAAGGAGCGCGTGCTCCTCGCGGTGGCCGGCCCGGTCATCGCGCTCGTCGCGGCGATCCTGCTGACCTCGGTCGTGCTGATCGCCTCGGGCAAGAGCCCGATCGAGCCGTACACGCTCATGCTGGAGCAGGCCGGCTACTCCGACGTCCAGGTCCTGATCGTCAACCAGGCCTCGATGTACTACGTCGCCGCCCTCGCGGTCGCCATCGGCTTCCGCATGAACCTGTTCAACATCGGCGTCGACGGCCAGTACCGCCTCGCCGCGATGATGACCGCCGTGGTCGGCGCGAACATCGCCCTGCCGTCCTTCCTCCAGATCCCGCTGCTACTCCTGGTCGGCGTCCTCACCGGCGCCTTCTGGGCCGGCATCGCGGGCGTCCTGAAGGTCACCCGCGGAGTCAGCGAGGTCGTCGCGACGATCATGCTGAACGCGATCGCCACCAGCGTCATCGGCTACCTCACCCTCGACAACATGTGGGGCGTGCAGGTCGGCAACAACAACACCACCGGCATCATGAAGGACTCCGGCTGGGTGCCCGGCATCGACCTCGGCGCGGACGTCGGCGAGATCTACGGCCTGGTCTTCCTCGCCATCGCGCTCGGCATCGTCTACTGGGTCGTCCTCAACCGCACCCGCTTCGGCTTCGACCTGCGCGCCACCGGCGAGTCCGAGACCGCCGCCGCGGCCTCCGGCGTCGACGCCAAGAAGATGGTCCTGACCGCCATGCTCATCTCCGGCGGCATCGCGGGTCTCTCCGGCCTGCCCCTGCTGCTCGGTGACGCCCACACCTACAGCCTGAGCTTCCCCACGGGTCTCGGCTTCACCGGCATCACCATCGCCCTGCTCGGCCGCAACAACCCGGTCGGCATCGCCTTCGCCGCGCTCCTGATCGCCTTCCTCGACAAGGCCTCCCCGGCCCTCGACTACGCGACCCCGGTGGCGTACGAGAAGGAGATCGCCACGATCATGCAGGGCCTCATCGTCTTCGCGGTCGTCATCTCGTACGAGGCCGTACGCCAGTGGGGTCTGCGCCGTCAGCAGAAGCGCGTCGGCGCCGAGCTCGCCGCCGCCGCCCAGAACACCAAGAAGGAGGTGACGGTCTGATGAGCACCACGACCATCGCCAAGCCGCAGGCGAAGCAGCCCGGCAAGGGCGGCCGCAAGATCTCGCTCCCGGTCCTCCTGCTGATCATCGCGGGCGTTCTGGTGCTGACCTCCGTCGTCCGGCTCATCACCGGCGCGGACGGCATCACCTCCACCGGCCAGATGTCCACGGCGCTGCGCCTCGCCGTCCCGATCGGCCTCGCCGGCCTCGGCGGTCTGTGGGCCGAACGCGCGGGCGTCGTCAACATCGGCCTCGAGGGCATGATGATCCTCGGCACCTGGTTCGGCGCCTGGGCCGGCTACCAATGGGGTCCGTGGACGGGCGTCGCCTTCGGCATCATCGGCGGCGCGCTCGGCGCCGTCCTGCACGCCATCGCGACCGTCACCTTCAACGTGAACCACATCGTCTCGGGTGTGGCCATCAACATCCTGGCCCTCGGCACCACCCGCTACCTGTCGAAGTTCACCTTCGAGAACGCCGACGGAGGCTCCGCCAAGCAGTCCCCGCCGATCGACTCGCTGGGCACCTTCGACGTGCCGGGCCTGTCGAGCTGGCTGGACACGCTCAACGAGAAGCACTGGTTCCTGATCTCGGACGTCGCGGGACTGGTCGGCGGTCTGATCACCGACCTGTCGCCGCTCACCGTCGTCGCCGTCGCCCTCGTCCCGGCCACCTGGTGGGTGCTGTGGCGGACCGCCTTCGGCCTGCGGCTGCGGTCCTGCGGCGAGAACCCGGTGGCCGCCGAGTCCCTCGGCGTCAACGTCTACAAGTACAAGTACATCGCCGTGATCATCAGCGGTGGCTTCGCCGGCCTCGGCGGCGCGTTCCTGTCCATCGTGGCCTCGAACGTCTACCTCGACGGCCAGACCGCGGGCCGCGGCTACATCGGCCTCGCCGCGATGATCTTCGGCAACTGGATGCCGGGCGGCCTCGCCCTCGGCGCGGGCCTGTTCGGCTACACCGACAGCCTCAACCTGCGCGGCGGTACCACCAACGTGCACGCGCTGATCCTGCTGCTCGCGATCGTGCTCGTGTTCGGCGCGGCCTACCTGGCGTGGAGGAAGAAGTACGTCCCCGCCGTCGTCACCGCGCTGATCTCGGCCCTGATGTTCGTCTGGTACCTCGGCACGGACGAGGTCCCGCGCCAGGTCGTGACGGCCGCGCCGTACGTCGTCACGCTGCTGGTGCTCTCCCTGTCCGCCCAGTCCCTCAGGATGCCCAAGGCGGACGGCATGCCGTACCGGAAGGGACAGGGCAAGTGACCCCGCCCGCCGCCGCGGTCGACTGGGAGAAGCTGCGTACGGTGGCCCGGGACGCCATGTCCCGGGCGTACGCCCCGTACTCCGGCTTCCCGGTCGGCGTGGCGGCCCTCGTCGACGACGGCCGCATCGTGTCGGGCTGCAACGTCGAGAACGCCTCCTACGGGATCGGCCTGTGCGCGGAGTGCGGGCTGGTCTCGGAGCTCCAGAACACCGGAGGCGGCCGGCTCACGCACTTCACCTGCGTGGACGGCAGGGGCGAGATCCTCGTCCCGTGCGGCCGCTGCCGCCAGCTGCTCTACGAGTTCGGCGGCCCGGAGCTGCTGCTGGAGACGCCGGCGGGAATCCTGCCGCTGGCGGACATGCTCCCGCAGGCCTTCGGCCCGGGCCACCTCACCAAGTAAGTCCCGCGCGGCCCCTCTGACTGGCGCAGAGGGGCCGCGCGGTTTCTGGAACGTCTTGCCGCACCACCGTGCACCACCGTGCACCACCGGAAGGAAACCCATGGCCATGGACGCCGTCTCCGTCATCCGCACCAAGCGGGACCGCGGTGAGCTCAGCGACGCGCAGATCGACTGGGTCATCGACGCGTACACCGGCGGTGAGGTCGCCGACTACCAGATGGCCGCCCTCAACATGGCCATCCTGCTCAACGGCATGAACCGTCGCGAGATCGCCCGCTGGACGGCCGCGATGATCGCTTCCGGTGAGCGCATGGACTTCTCCGCGCTGTCCCTCCCGACGGCCGACAAGCACTCCACGGGCGGCGTCGGGGACAAGATCACGCTCCCGCTGGCCCCGCTGGTGGCGGCCTGCGGCGCGGCGGTCCCGCAGCTCTCCGGCCGGGGTCTCGGCCACACCGGCGGCACCCTGGACAAGCTGGAGTCGATCCCGGGCTGGCGCGCGTTGCTGTCGAACGAGGAGATGCTGCACGTCCTGGACACGACCGGCGCGGTGATCTGCGCGGCGGGCGACGGCCTGGCCCCGGCCGACAAGAAGCTGTACGCGCTGCGGGACGTCACGGGCACGGTGGAGGCGATCCCGCTGATCGCCTCGTCGATCATGTCGAAGAAGATCGCGGAGGGCACCGGCTCCCTGGTCCTCGACGTGAAGGTCGGCACCGGAGCCTTCATGAAGACCATCGAGGACGCGCGTGAGCTGGCCTCGACGATGGTCGGCCTCGGCACCGACCACGGCGTGAAGACGGTCGCCCTGCTGACCGACATGTCCACCCCCCTCGGTCTCACGGCCGGCAACGCCCTCGAGGTCCGCGAGTCGGTCGAGGTGCTGGCCGGCGGCGGCCCGGCGGACGTGGTGGAACTGACGATCGCGCTCGCCCGCGAGATGCTCGACGCGGCCGGCGTGAAGGACGCGGACCCGGCGAAGGCGCTGGCCGACGGCTCGGCGATGGACGTCTGGCGCCGCATGATCGCGGCCCAGGGCGGCGACCCGGACGCCCCGCTTCCCACGGCGAAGGAACAGCACGTGGTGACGGCGGGCGCCTCGGGCGTCCTGACCCGTCTCGACGCCTACGACATCGGCATCGCCGCCTGGCGCCTCGGCGCGGGCCGGGCCCGCAAGGAGGACCCGGTGCAGGCGGGCGCGGGCGTCGAACTCCACGCCAAGCCCGGCGACACGGTCACGGCGGGCCAGCCCCTGCTGACCCTGCACACGGACACCCCGGAGCGCTTCGCGTACGCACTCGAGGCGGTGACCGGCTCGTACGACATCGGCGCGGCCGGCACCGGGTTCACCGCGTCCCCCGTGGTGCTGGAGCGCATCGCCTGAACCGGTCGCCCGGCGGCGGATCGCCCGCTTTCGATGAGTTGGGCGCCCCGCGCCGGTCTACCGATCGTGGAATCGACGACACCGCCCGTGTTCACCCTGACAGGCCCCGTCACCCGCCCCCGGGTGACCGGGCTCGTCGACGACGTACGGGCGCTGATGGAGGCCACCGGGGCCGCGGTCGTCGTCTGTGACGTCGCCGGCATCGGCCCGCCGGGGCTCACCGCCGTGGACCTGCTGGCGCGGCTCCAGCTGGCCGCCCGGCGGGCCGGGGGAGACCTACGACTGCGTGCCCCCGACCCGGCCCTACGCGCCCTGCTCGACCTCGTCGGTCTCCGCTTCGAGGTGGAGGGGGAGGTCGAACAGGGGGAACCAGCGCTGGGTGTCGAGGTAGAAGTGGAACCCGGTGAGGCGGCCGTCTGAGATCTCCAGGACCTGGATCGCCCACGGGGTGAATCCGCCCTTGTCGGGGTCCGGCTTGTACTGGGCGAAGCCCGGCAGGCCGTTGACCCGGACCGGCAGCAGGCGCGAGCCCTCGCACGCGGAGCCGAGCGTGGTCATGAAGCCCGTGATGTCGTCGTGGCCGGTCAGCCAGAGGTCGAACGGCGGCATCGTCATGATGGCGTCCTCGTGGAGGAGTGCCGTCAGCGCCGTCATGTCATAGCCCTCGAAGGCCGCCACATAGCGGTCGAGCAGTTTCTGCTGCTCCTCGTCCAACGGGTCGGACACCGCAGCGTCCGCGCCGGCGGTCTCCCGCTCGGACAGGGTCGCCCGAGCCCGCTGGAGCGCGCTGTTGACCGAGGCGACCGAGGTGTCGAGCAGCTCGGCGACCTCGCTCGCCTTCCACGCCAGCACCTCCCGCAGGATCAGCACCGCCCGCTGCTTCGGCGGCAGCTGCTGCAGCGCGGCCATGAACGCGAGGCGCACCGACTCCTTGGCGACCGCCGCCTCCGCCGGGTCCTCCACCGTCGGCAGCACACGGGCGTCCGGCATCGGCTCCAGCCAGGTGTTGTCGGGGCGGGGCGAGAGCGCCGCCCGGGCGAGCGGGGTGGACTCGGAGAGGTCCATCGGCCGGGCCCGCTTGTTGCCGGCCGTCAGCATGTCCAGACAGACGTTCGTCGCGATCCGGTACAGCCACGAGCGCAGACTGGAGCGGCCCTCGAACTTCGCGTAGCTCCGCCAGGCGCGGACCAGGGTGTCCTGCACCGCGTCCTCGGCCTCGAAGGAGGAGCCGAGCATGCGGTAGCAGTAGCCGGTCAGTTCCGTCCGGTGCTTCTCCAGTGCGACGTCGATGTCGGTCGTCGTCGCCGTGCTGTTGCCCATCGTCCACCCACCCCTGTGGCCGTTCTGTCACGCGTCTTCGCGCCCAGCACTTCGGAAGCTACCGCAGCCCACTGACAATGGCCCGCCGAGCTGGCAAAGGCCCAGGCAGAAGGCGTGTGGACGGCACGTGCAAGGCGTCTGAAGGGTGCTCTCAGACCAGCTGCTTCACGGACATCAGCAGGTGCCGATGGACCTCGGGCGCGTCCGCCCCGCCGAGCAGCGCCCGCTGGCCCGTGCCCAGCAGCTCCACCCGCAGCCTCGGCGCCTCGAAGGAGGTCAGCGCCTCCAGCAGGTAGACCGGGTTGAAGGCCACGGTCACCTCCTCGGCGCCGGTCAGCCCGGCGGGCAGCCGCTGCGTGGCCACGTCGTCGCCGTACCCGGCGCGCAGCAGGACGGATCCGGCCGAGAAGTCCAGGCGTACGGGGCTGTTCGCCTCCGCCACCACGGCGACTCTCCGCACGGCCTCCGTCAGCGCCCCGCTGTCCACCTCGGCGACCGCGGCCCCCGCCATGTCGAACAGCTTCCCGTAGGCGGGAAGCCGTCCGTCCAGCCGCCGGACCACCGTCCGCGTCCGCCCGCCCTCGAACCCGATCGGGCCTGCCCCCGAGGGCCCGTCGAGCCCGACCCGGACGGTCCCGGACCGGGCCAGCGACCGGGTCACGTCCAGCAGCCGCCGGGCCGGCACGAGCGCCTCCGCCACCCCTTCGGCGGCCGCCTCCGGCTTCCACTCCAGCCGTCGCACCGCGTACCGGTAGCGGTCCGACGCCGACAGCGTCATCTCGTCGCCGTCCAGGTGCAGTTGGACGCCCGTCAGGACCGGGAGCGTGTCGTCGCGGCCCGCCGCCACCGCGACCTGGGCGACGGCGGTCGCGAACGCGGCCGCGTCCACGGTGCCGTACGCCCGCGGCGGCTCGGGCGGGGTGGGGTACTCCTCGCGCGGGAGGGTCGACAGGCCGAAGCTGGTGCCGCCCGCCTCGACCGTGAACCGGGTGCCGGCCAGGGCGCAGCTCACCGGCCCGTCCGGCAGCACCTTGCAGATGTCGAGGAGCCGGCGGCCGAGCACGAGCACCCGGCCCGCCGCACCGACCTCGGCGTCGGTCTCGATCCGCGACGCCGTCTCGAAGTCGAACCCCGACACGGTCAGCCGGCCCGCCGCCGCCTCCAGCAGCAGACCGCCCAGCACGGGTACCGGCGTACGGGCGGGCAGCGCGCGGGCCGCCCAGGCCACCGCCTCGGCGAGGTCACCGCGGTCGATCCGGAACTCCATGAAAAACCCCCTGCTCGTACCGGTCGTCGCGCGGAGGCTATGCGCCACCACTGACAACCGGCCCTGAGCAGGGGGAGGACCGCGGGAAGGCCGCGGGACGTTCAGTGAGCGGCGACCAGCGTCTCCCGGCGGGCCGCCCGGGTCCCGAACACCGTGATCGTCACGACGCCGAGCACCGCCAGGACACCCACGCAGACCGTGCCGGCCCAGCCGCCCGAGTGGAAGGCCAGAGCGCCCACCGTGGAACCGGCGCTGGAGCCGATGTAGTACGCGGACTGGTAGAGGGCGGAGGCCTGGGCGCGGCCGGTCGTCGCCGTCTTGCTGACCGCCGAGGAGGCCACCGCGTGCCCCGCGAAGAAGCCCGCCGTGATCAGGACCAGCCCGAGCAGGACCAGAGCCAGCGAGTCCGCCAGCGACAGCAGCAGTCCGGTGGCCGTGGTGCCGCCCGCCAGGTACAGCGCGCCGCGCCGGCCGAGGCGGCCGACCAGCCGGCCCGCCGTCGACGCCGACACCGTGCCCACCAGGTACACCAGGAAGATCGAGCCGACGATGCCCTGGGGGAGGGAGAACGGCGCCTCCGTCAGCCGGTAGCCGATCACCGTGTACACGCCGCCGAAGACCGTCATGAACAGCGCGCCGATCGCGTACAGGCGGCACAGCAGCGGGTTGGCGAGGTGCTCGCGGACCGTGCCGATCAGCACGCGGGGCGCCAGTGAACCCGCCTTGAAGTGCCGCGGCGCCGGCAGCAGCAGGCGGAAGGCGATCGCGCAGGCCACCGCGAGGGCGCCGATCACTCCGACGGCCACCCGCCAGCCCCACTCCTGAGCGACCCAGCCGGTGATGACCCGCCCGCTCATCCCGCCGACGCTGTTGCCCGCCACGAACAGGCCGATCGCCGTGACGAGCGCCTTCGGCCGGACCTCCTCGGCGAGATACGCGGTCGCCGACGCCGGGAGGCCGGCCAGCGCCGCGCCCTGCACCGCCCGCAGCACGACCAGCGTGCCCAGCGAGGGCGCGAACGGGACCAGCATGCCCACGCCGACCGCGACGCCCAGCGAGGCCGTCATGACCGTACGGCGCCCGTAGCGCTCCGACAGGGCGCTCATCGGGAGCACGAACAGCGCCAGTCCGCCGGTCGCCGCCGCCACCGTCCAGCTCGCCTGACTCGCCGCCACCCCGAAGTCGTCGGAGATCAGCGGCAGGAGCGCCTGCGTGGAGTACAGCAGGGCGAAGGTGGCCACACCGGCGAGGAAGAGCGCGAAGCTCATCCGGCGGTAGCCGGGGCCGCCGGGGGCCAGACGGGAGTCGGCGGAGAGGGGAGTGGAGGAGGCGGAAGCGGAGGACGCGGCGCCCACGATCGTGGACGCCCCGGTACTGGCGGGAGACATGCCTCGAAGTTACGTACACCCCGGCTCATCCGTCCAATGCATGGAATCGTCATAATCGTTCCCATGGTGCATCAGCAGAGGTCAGAGGCTCGCCTGTCACCGTCCAGTGACACAGAAGACATGGCGGCGGACACGGCGGACATGGCGAGGACGCTGGCCCCCAGGCTCGCGTACTTCGCCGGGGTCGCCCGTACCGAGCACGTCACGCGCGCCGCGCAGGAGATGCAGGTCCCGCAGTCGACGCTCTCCCGGGCCATGGTCCGCCTCGAACAGGACCTGGGCGTCGACCTGTTCGCCCGGCACGGCCGCACGGTCTCCCTCACCCCCGCCGGGCGCACCTTCCTCGCCTCTGTCGAGCGCGCCCTCGGCGAGATCGAGCGGGCCGCCGACGAGGTCCGGGCGGACGCCGACGCGGCCACCGGCAAGGTCGCCTTCGGCTTCCTGCACACCATGGGCGCGGAGACCGTCCCCGGGCTGATCCACGCCTTCCGCGCCGATCACCCGCGCGTCCGCTTCAGCCTGGTCCAGAACTACGGCGAGGCGATGCTCGAGCGGCTGCGGGCGGGGGAGCTGGACCTCTGTCTGACCTCCCCCGTCCCGGACGCCCCCGACCTGGTGGCCCGCCGCCTCGACGAGCAGAAGCTGCGCCTGGTCGTCCCCGCCGACCACCGCCTCGCCGCCCGCCGAAGGGTCCGCCTCGCCGAGGCCGCCGACGAGACCTTCGTGACCCTGGAACCGGGCTACGGCCTGCGCCGGATCACCGACGACCTCTGCAAGGAGGCCGGATTCCGGCCCCGGATCGCCTTCGAGGGCGAGGAGGCCGAGACCCTGCGCGGACTGGTGGCGGCGGGGCTGGGCGTGGCCCTGCTGCCACCGCCTGCCGTGGCCCGCCCGGGAGTGGTGGAACTGACGGTCACGGCCCCGAGGGCCGCCCGCGAGATCGGCGTGGCCTGGCTGGACGGCCATCCGGACACCCCGCCCGTGGCGGCCTTCAAGAAGTTCCTGTTGTCGAGGAGGGGCAACCTGCTGCCGAACTGAGAGCCGTGCCTCACGGGCGGCCCGGGCGCCGTAACGAGCTGCCGAACCCCACGGCCAACGGCATCCGCAGCCCCAGCGGCGGCGGCGCGGCGAGCGCGTCCTCCACCGGCCGGGAGAGCGCCCGGCCGAACAGTGCGCCCATCACGAAGTCCTCGGCCAGCGCGAGGACTTCACCGCGGTACTGGTGCAGCCCGTGGCCGTCGGAGTGCACCTCGAACCGGCACACGTCCCGGTTCGCCTTCTTCGCCCGTGCCGCGAGCCGGAACGACAGCTCGGGGTCGCAGCGCTCGTCGTTCGTGCCGTGCACGATCAGCACCCGCCGCCCGGCCAGCTGCTTCACCGGTTCGGGTGGAGCGGCCATGTCCTCCTCCGGCAGCCAGGGAGCGATCGCCAGCACGGAGTTGACGGCCTCGTGGCCGCCCGTCCGCAGCGCGGCCCGCGCGCCCATGTCGACGCCGGTCAGGCACACGGGGACATCTCCGTAACGCCGTACGGCCTCGTCGGCCGCCCAGGCCGCGTCGGCCGCGAGATGCGCCTCGCTGCCGTTCCAGCCGCGGTAGCGGTAGTGCACGGCGTGCACGGCGAGGCCCTCCTCGCGTCCCGCCCGGGCCAGCCTGCGCCCCAACCCCCGCACGGAGGCGGCCGCCCACACGGCGGACGGCCTCCGGCTGGACACCTCCTCGCCGCCCGGGAGCAGCAGCACCACCCCGCTCACTGCCGTCGGCGCGGGGCCGAGCGCCTTCCCCAGCCGGACCGTCCGAACCGGCGTCACATCCTGTGCCATGACAGAACAGTGTCAGAAGCGCCGTTGTACTCCACCTGTCCGGGCGGTCACCGTTACGTATCGGCGGAGTTGTACAGCGCGCCGTCTACGCGCGTAGGAGTTAGAGTGCGGAAATGACGAGCCAGAGCACCCAGGCGGGCATCACCCCGAGCTCGGACCAGATCCGGCGGGCACCCAAGGTTCTGCTGCACGACCATCTCGACGGCGGGCTGCGTCCCGGCACGATCGTCGACCTCGCCCGGGACTCCGGGTACGCCCAACTCCCGGAAACCGACCCCGACAAGCTCGGCATCTGGTTCCGGGAGGCAGCCGACTCCGGTTCGTTGGAACGGTACCTGGAGACCTTCTCGCACACCGTCGGCGTGATGCAGACCCGCGACGCGCTCGTCCGGGTCGCCCGCGAGTGCGCCGAGGACCTCGCCGAGGACGGTGTCGTCTACGCCGAGGTGCGCTACGCGCCGGAACAGCACCTCGACGGCGGACTGAGCCTCGAAGAGGTCGTCGAGGCCGTCAACGAGGGCTTCCGGGACGGTGAGCGGACGGCCCGGCAGAACGGCCACCGCATCCGTGTCGGCGCCCTGCTCACCGCCATGCGGCACGCGGCCCGCTCCCTGGAGATCGCCGAACTCGCCAACCGCTACCGGGACCTGGGGGTCGTGGGCTTCGACATCGCGGGCGCGGAGGCGGGCTTCCCGCCCACCCGGCACCTCGACGCCTTCGAGTACCTGAAGCGCGAGAACAACCACTTCACCATCCACGCCGGCGAGGCGTTCGGCCTGCCGTCGATCTGGCAGGCCCTCCAGTGGTGCGGCGCCGACCGGCTCGGTCACGGGGTGCGCATCATCGACGACATCGAGGTCGGCGCCGACGGTGGTGTGAAGCTCGGCCGGCTCGCCTCCTACGTCCGCGACAAGCGCATCCCGCTGGAGCTGTGCCCCAGCTCCAACCTCCAGACCGGAGCGGCCGCCTCCTACGCCGAGCACCCCATCGGCCTGCTGCGCCGGCTCCACTTCCGGGCCACCGTCAACACGGACAACCGTCTGATGTCCGGCACCAGCATGAGCCGGGAATTCGAGCACCTTGTCGATGCGTTCGGCTACACGCTCGACGATCTCCAGTGGTTCTCCGTCAATGCTATGAAGTCAGCATTCATTCCTTTCGATGAACGACTTGCCATGATCAGTGACGTGATCAAGCCCGGCTATTCCGAGCTGAAGTCCGAATGGCTGTTCCAGCAGACCGCCTCCACCAGCGGTTCTGCGGGTACCGAAGGCTGAGTAGCGGTTTTCCGGGGCACGGAATGCGGGCGGGTGTTCACCATCCGTCCGCATTTCGATGTTTGCCGCCGACCCCCCTCCGTGTTTACGGTCGAGAACCGCTCAGTTCCCCGTATCCCATTCGAGGACGCATTCATCATGAAGCAGTCTGCTGCCAAGACCCTCGGTGTCGCCGCTCTCGGTG
Source organism: Streptomyces sp. NBC_01334 (assembly GCF_035983595.1). NCBI lineage: Bacteria > Bacillati > Actinomycetota > Actinomycetes > Kitasatosporales > Streptomycetaceae > Streptomyces > Streptomyces sp. NBC_01334. Next base: position 6,093,814 of record NZ_CP130718.1, read on the forward strand.
CCGCCTTCGCCGCAGTCGGTGCGGGCGCCGCGAACGCCGCCCCCGCCGTCCCGGACGCCACGCAGGCCCTGGACGGAGTCACCAGGACGCTGCCGGCGGAGAACCTGACCTCGGCGCTGCCGGCGGCCGGTGAGGTGCTGACGCAGGCCCAGCCGGCGCTCGGTGCGGGTCTGACCGCCGCGCAGCCGGTCGCCGAGAAGCTGCTCGCCGAGGGGCCCACCGCGCCCGTCGCCGGTCTGCTCGGTGGTCTGCCGCTCAAGGGCCTGCCGACGCACGGCCTGCCGGTGAACGGCATCCCGCTGGGCTGAACGGCACCGCCCGTCACGCACGACACGCCGTCGGGGCGCACCCGGAAAGACCGGGCGCGCCCCGACGGCGTTGCTGTGGACGGCCGTCACCAGGCCGTGTGCGCCGCCTTGTCCTCCGACGGCAGCAGGACCCACAGCGCTATGTAGAGCAGGAACTGCGGGCCGGGCAGCAGACAGGAGAGCACGAAGATCACGCGCATCGTGGTCGCGGAGGTGCCGAAGCGCCGGGCCAGCGCGGCGCACACTCCGCCGATCATGCGGCCGTGGGTGGGGCGAGCGAGGCTGGACATCTGCGGCTCCTTCGCGAGCGTCTGCCGGAGGCGGCCCTTGCGGCCCCTCCATCTGTCCTCCACGCTACGGTGACGAAGGGGACGAAGCGTCGCTCTACGGTGCGACCCCGACCCTGGGAATCCTCGGGGTAAGACCCTGAGCGGCCTCCTCCTGGCGGACCGCGGCCCGCCCCCGGCGCTCGTCCCTGCGGCGCAGCCACGCGCGCGCCGCCGGCACCACCGCGACATGCGCCAGCGCCACACCCAGGGTGTTCAGCAGCATCGAGTCGACATCCACGACCTGACCGGGCACCCCGGTCTGCAACAGCTCGATGCCCAGCGACAGCAGGGCGCCCGCCGTGACCGTACGGATCAGGGAGGCGAGCGGCGAGACCCGGATCCTGCCGTGCACCAGCGGCAGCAGGAAGCCCAGCGGGGCCAGCAGTCCCAGCCCCTCGCCGATCCGCCGGGCCGCCTCGGGCCAGCCCAGTCTCAGGTCGGCCCGGATCCCGTCGAACGGATGGAGGTTGGCCGGCACCACCCAGGGGACGTTCAGCGGGCGCAGCGCGACCCAGGCGACGAACACGAGATGGGCGGCCAGGAGGAGAATCCCGGTCGCGCGGATGCGGATCGCGGCGCTGCCGCCGATGGAGCCTTGACGCTGCACGCCCCCCAAGACGCGACCCCCGGCACGATCGGTTCCGGCCCGTCCCGCGACACCGGCACGAGTCACCCGCCCCGCCCGGCCGCCACCGCCTCCCGACAGACGGTGACCTGCGACGACCACGGCCACCGGGCGCCACGTGAGGCGTCCGCCACACCGGCCGGACGCCCGGTCCTGGTCAGCTGCTGTCGGTGACCGCCGAGGACGGGGGCTCCGTGCTGCCGGGGCGGGAGCGGACCTCGTCGGTGCACTCGTAGCGGCGCAGCGGGTCGGATCCGGGGCCGCCCAGGACCACCTTGCCGTCGCCCTCGGCCGCCGCCGAGTCGGAGAACGTACAGACGAGCTGGGCGAGGGCGTACGAGGTCAGGTCGCCAGGCGGGGTGCTCAGCCGCAGCGCGTCGTCGGGGTCCTTCGCACCGGGCCCGCCGACCGTCATGCCGCCGCGCACGTCCGTCGTGTACCCGGCCTCCTTCTCGCCCGCCGACGGCGACTCGGCGAGCTGGTCGAGCAGGCCCTGCGCCACCAGCACCCGCCGCTCGAAGTCCGCCGCGCCGTCCGGCACCCGCACGGACCGGTCGACGGTCACCAGCGACGAACCGCACAGCAGGAACACCTGCACCGGCACGCCCGCCCGTGCGGACTGTGACGTCACGTCCGGCTCGGTGAGCGAGCAGCGCGCCCGGGAGGGCGCGGGCCCGAAGTCGGTCGGCACCTCGGTCGCCCGGATCCCGCAGCCGGCGAGCAGACCGGCCAGCACGGGCACGGCGAGCAGCCGTCGTACCGTCGCACGGCGCATGGTCACTACGCGTCCCCCTTGTCCTGCGCGGACTTCCCGGACTGCACGGACTTCCCGGACTGCACGGACTTCCCGGACTGCACGGGCATGGACTGGACGGACGGCGCCGGGCGCACGGCCCGGTCGTCCTCCTCGCCGCCCCGGTCCGCCGGCTCCAGGACGCCCCGGGGCAGCCGCAGCGTGAACACCGCACCGCCCTCCGGGGAGTTGGCGGCGGTGATCTCGCCGCCGTGGATGTGGGCGTTCTCCAGCGCGATGGACAGGCCGAGCCCGCTGCCCTCGGAGCGCGGCCGGGAGGCGCTCGCCTTGTAGAACCGGTCGAAGACGTGCGGCAGCACCTCCTCGGGGATGCCGGGCCCGTGGTCGCGCACCGAGATGACGACCGCGTCGTCCGCCGCCGACACCGACACCCGCACCGGCGAACCGCCGTGCTTGAGCGCGTTGCCGATGAGGTTGGCGAGGATCACGTCCAGCCGGCGCGGGTCGAGCAGGGCGTGGATGCCGCGCTCGGCGTCCAGGTCGACCGCGTCCAGCCAGGCGCGCGCGTCGATGCAGTGGGTGATCTGGTCGGCGACATCGACGTCGTCCAGGACCAGCCGCGCCGTACCGGCGTCGAAGCGGGTGACCTCCATCAGGTTCTCGACGAGGTTGTTCAGCCGCCGCGTCTCGCTGACGACCAGCCGCACCGCGGGCTCGATCATGGGGTCGATGCTGCCCGACTCGGCGTCCAGCTCCTCCTCCAGCACCTCCGCGACGGTGGTGATGGCGGTCAGCGGAGTCCGCAGCTCGTGCGACATGTCGGCGACGAACCGCCGCGAGGCGTTGTCCCGCGCGGCCATGTCGGCGACCCGCTTCTCCAGGGACTCCGCGGCCCGGTTGAACGTCCGTGACAGATCGGCGAGTTCGTCCGTCCCGGACACCCGCAGCCGGGTGTCGAACCGGCCCTCGCCGAGCCGCCGCGCCGCGACGCCCAGCCGGTGCACCGGCTTCAGCACGGTGGTCCCGGCGGCCTGCGCGAGCAGCGCGGCCCCGATCAGCGCGAGGCCGGTGGCGATCCCCAGCGACCAGGCGAGCGAATTGAGGTCCTTGGCCTCCGGCTCCAGCGACTTGCGCATGTACCCGGTCGGCCCGCCCCCGTTCACCTGCGTCCCGGCCACCAGATACGGCGTTCCGTGGTCGACGACGCGCTGCCAGTACAGGTGGTACGGCGACTTGTTGCCGCCCGTGACGTCCTGCCGCTTGTTCACCGCCGTACGCAGCGCCCCGGGCACGTCCTCCAGCGAGAACCCGTTCAGGCCGCCCGAGTTGCCGTAGACGGTCTTGCCGCTGGAGTCCTCGCCCACCAGCAGCACGCTGAAGCGCTGGCTGCTGTTGGCCATCTGCCCGGCGGTGTGCTGGAGCTCGTCCTGCGAGGGATGCTCGGGCAGCGAACCCGCCCGGTTCTCCATCTCCTGCTCGAAGTCCCGCAGCACCGCACCCTGGGTACGGGTCAGCACGGCCTCGCGGTTGAGCCAGTACGCGATGCCGGACGCGGATACCGCGGCGGTCAGCGCCACCGCCCCGAAGACGACGACGAGCCGCAGCCGCAGGCTGGTGAAACGCAGCCGCGAAAGTCTTCCCTTACGCGCCGCGGACCAGCCGCGGAGCCCCCCTTGCCGTTGTGTCACTGAGGGGCGTCCAGGCGGTAGCCGACGCCGCGCACGGTACGGATCAGGACCGGGGACGACGGCACGTCCTCCACCTTGGCCCGCAGTCGCTGGACACAGGCGTCCACCAGCCGTGAGTCGCCCAGGTAGTCGTGCTCCCACACCAGCCGCAGCAGCTGCTGCCGGGACAGCGCCTGCCCCGGCCGCCGGCTCAGTTCGAGCAGCAGCCGCAGTTCGGTCGGCGTGAGCTGGAGGTCCTCGCCGTTCTTCGTCACCGTCATCGCCGCGCGGTCGATGACGAGACTGCCGAACGTCGCCGAATCGCTCGACTCGCGCTCTCCGCGCCGCAGCACGGCCCGGATCCGGGCGTCCAGCACCCGGCCCTGCACGGGTTTGACGACGTAGTCGTCGGCGCCGGACTCCAGCCCGACGACCACGTCGATGTCGTCGCTGCGCGCGGTCAGCAAGATGATCGGCAGTTGGTCGGTGCGCCGGATGCGCCGGCACACCTCGAAACCGTCGATGCCGGGCAGCATCACGTCCAGCACGATGAGATCCGGCCGCTGCTCGCGCAGCAGCTTCAGACCGTCCTCACCGCTGGCAGCGGTGGCCACCCGGTGTCCCTGGCGCGTCAGTGAGAGCTCCAGGGCCGTACGGATGGCGTCGTCGTCCTCGATCAGCAACAGGGAAGGCACGGGCTCATTCTGGCCCATGAGGGGGCTGTCGTTCGACCTGTGGGTCGGTGGTGAGGCGACAGAGGGAGATGGTTTCCGCGGCGCGGGCCGCGTACAGGGGGTCGGACGCATCCCGCGAACGCCTGTGCCGGGGCCGTACACCGGTACGACCCACAACCCGCAGACCTGCGGTTTCGACGAGCCGGAGCAGCTCCTCGCGGGTGCGCGGACCGAGGTGTTCGGCCGGATCGGACAGGATCAGCCGGCCCTCGCCGCCCGGCCGCAGGTGTTGCCCGAGACCCGCCAGGAACCCGCCCGGCATCCTGCTGTCCTCGTCGTACACCCCCAGTTCCAGGGCGGCGGTCGGCCGGCCCGGGCAGCCACGGCGGATCGCAGACGGCGAGATCGGCGCGGCCGGACGCGGCGCCCCCGCCCGGATACAGCCCCGGAGCCACCGCGATCCGCCCGTCCAGCCCGAGCCGCCGGGCGCTGTCCCGGGCCCAGTCGACGGCGCGCGGGCCGAGGTCCGTTCCCACCACCCGGCCGACGCCGCGCCGGGCCGGCACGGCCGCGAGGACCCCGGTGCCGGCGCCCAGGTCGAACGCGACGGCCGCGGCCGGGTCGCGCCGTGCCGTCGTCGGCAGGGGAGTGTCCGCCACGAGGTCGACGTACTCGCTCCGGGTCGGCGCGAAGACGCCGTGGTGGGGATGGACGCGTGCGCCGAGCGCGGGCGCCCTGGAAGTCACCCCGCCACACCAGGGACGTGCCCGCGCGGGCGAGGCGGTGGGCGGTGGTGGCGCGCATCCGGTCGTCGGCGACGGTGGCGGGGCCGGTGGGGGAGGTGGGGCCGGTGAGGACGGGGTCGTGGGCTGGACGTGCGTGGTCCGCGTGTGGTCGTGAATGCCGGGTCACGAAGGGCACTTCGACGAAAGGGGGGGGCGAAAGCGGGGAGTGTGCAGGCGGAACCCGCGCCGGGCCCGGCGCGGGCGGGGCGCGAGGCCGGGAGGAAAGGGGCTGCTACCGCGTCCGCGTCCGCGTCGAAGCGCGGAGGCGGGAGTCGAACAGCACCCTGCCGGGAGTCACCCCGGCAGGGTCCCAGGCGACCTGCGCGGACCTGGTCAACTGCCGTACCGCAGACGCCTGTGGACGGTCTGTGGAGTTGTCGTGACAGGCCCCTGTGACAGGTCTGTGACAGTCGGCGGACACGGCGATGAAGTGCCCCGGGCAATCTTTTGGTCACGGACAAGGCGACGCGGAGACACAGCGGAGCCGGACCGGCGCAGGAGACCGAACACCGGAAGTCCACGACGGGGGGCGCGAGATGAACACGCTGCACGGTATGAGCACCAACGCAGTCGCAGTCGTCACGCGTCTGCACGACGTGCACCGGGGTTCCGAGAAGTCCGGTGCCGTGAGCGGGCGGGGGTGCGCTCGCGGCACCGGGCGACAGCACACCACCTTCATGACGGTGGTCGACACGGGGGAACAGGCGGCTCACGGGGGAGCCGCGTACAGGGAGGACACGGGGGAGCGTCGCTCGCTGACCGAGGCGGAGTTCACCGCCTACGTCCAGGAGCGCCGCGCCTCCCTGTACGCAACCGCCTACCACCTCACCGGCGACCGCTTCGAGGCCGAGGACCTGCTCCAGAGCGCGCTGTTCTCGACCTACCGGGCGTGGGACCGGATCAGTGACAAGGCCGCGGTCGGCGGATACCTCCGCCGGACGATGACCAACCTGCACATCAGCGCGTGGCGCCGCCGCAAGCTGAACGAGTACCCGACCGAGGAGCTGCCGGAGACGGCCGGCGACACGGACGCGATGCGCGGCACCGAGCTGCGCGCGGTCCTGTGGCAGGCGCTGGCCCGGCTTCCCGAACTCCAGCGGACGATGCTGGTCCTTCGTTACTACGAGGGCCGCACCGACCCGGAGATCGCGGAGATCCTCGACATCAGTGTCGGCACGGTGAAGTCCAGCATCTGGCGGTCGCTCCGCCGGCTGCGCGAGGACGAGGTCCTCAGCTTCGGCCGTGACGAGGAAGACGCCTTCGGGGAGCTTGTCGCCTGAGGGTGAACGGGGGAAGGCCCGGCTCCGCTCAGGGGAGCCGGTGAACGGGGGAACACGGGGGAAGAACGGGGGAAGCGGTACCGGGGGGCCCGACGGGGGACGTCGGCGGAGCGGTACCGCGCAAGCACGGGGGAAGCACCACCCCGGGGGGACACGGGGGAGCACCGAGGAAGCGGGGCTGGAGGGCCGGGGGGTCCGTCCAGTCCCGCTTCTGCGTGTCCGCCCGCGCCGGTGTGAGCGTCCTAGGCGGCCGTACGCGCCGTCGGGGCGTGGCGGCCCGCCGCCGCTGCCGCCAGGCGGCCCAACGCCTCGTCGCGGTCGCAGGCGTGCGCCCCGAGCGCGGTCTGCCGGGCGACGATCGAGCGTTCGGAGCGCATCAGCCGCCAGCCGCGGCGCAGCAGGAAGGGCACCGACTTGCGGCCCTCCTTCAGATCGCGCAGGAAGCGGCGGCGGAAGGTCTTCACCGGGCCGCGGCTCAGGCACAGCGCGTCGGCCAGCACGCCCAGTTCGCGGCACCGGTTCACGATCTCGGCGGCGAAGATGCCCTCCGCGATGAACAGCGGGGTCCGCCCGATGTCGATCGCGTCCGCGCCGGTGCGCGCGCTGAGCGAGATGTCGTAGACGGGAACGTTCGTACGGCCCGTGCCGCACAGTTCCACGATCGAGGCGACGGCCGTGTCCGCGTCCCACGAGCCGGGGTGGTCCCAGTCGATGTCGGAACTCCCGTCGACCAGCGGCAGCGTCGGGTCGTCGCCCTCCTTGTAGAAGTCGTCGAGCCGCAGCACCGGGAGGCCGGAGCGGGCCGCGAGCAGGGACTTGCCGGAGCCGGAAGGGCCGCAGAGCAGCACGACTCGCGTCGGTATGGGCGGAGGGGAGGTCACGGGACACCAGTGTGAGGCATCCCCCCGGCCGTCAACGACCCCGCGGGTCGGCTTTGATGCGCGCGTCACACCTCAACTACCCTTCGTGTCGACCTGATCACCTTGCGCATCAGAAGGCGGCATCGATGGCCCGACACGCTTCTCCCCAGACCTCCACCGGCCGGCGCGCCCTCGCCGCCCTCGCGACTGCCGGGGTGGCGCTGGGCGCCGGCGCCGGGACCGCCGCCGCGGCGACCGGCGAGCCCGTCGCCGACGTGGTGCGGACGAGGCCCACCTCGGTGGGTCAGCTCGACCCGCAGGCGGGCGTGCAGGGGGCGCTCGGCTCCCTGACGTACGTCACCGGGGCCCTCACCGGCCTCAAGCCCAACCCCCTCGCGGGCACCGGCGTCGACCCGCTCGACAACGGCGTCGGCACCCAGCTCGCCGACTTCAAGCCGCTGACCTCCCAGATGCTCACCGGGCCGGTGGCGCAGGCGCAGTCCATCGGCTCGGTCCCGGTGCTGGGGGACGTGACGAAGGTGCTGGGAGGCGTCACGAAGGCGCTGGGCAGCTGAGGCCGGCCCGCACGGACGGAAGCCGCGCCGCCCCCGGACGGAGGGGCGGGCGCGGCTTCCGCGTTCCTGGGGCCGGTGACCCTCCTAGTACGACGAGCCCGAGGCGCCCAGTGAACCCGTGGGGTGCCAGACCGTCTTCGTCTCCAGGAAGGCCGTCATGCGGTCGGTGCCGGGAGCCGCCGACCAGTCGTCCACAGGCTGTGGACGAAGGACGCGCTTCAGGTTGTCGGCCGCCGCGATCTCCAGCTCCTTCGCCAGCACGTCGTCGGCGCCCGCCAGGTCGATGGCGTTGACGTCCTGGTGGGAGGCGAGGGGCGCCGCGATCTCCGCCGTACGGCCGGAGAGGACGTTGACGACCCCGCCGGGCACGTCGGAGGTGGCCAGCACCTCGCCGAGCGACAGCGCCGGGAGCGGGGAGCGCTCGCTCGCGATCACGATCGCCGTGTTGCCGGTCGCGATCACCGGGGCGAGCACCGAGACCAGGCCCAGGAAGGACGACTCCTGCGGGGCCAGGACCGCGACCACGCCCGTCGGTTCGGGCGAGGAGAGGTTGAAGTACGGGCCCGCGACCGGGTTTCCGCCACCCACGACCTGGGCGATCTTGTCGGTCCAGCCCGCGTACCAGACCCAGCGGTCGATCGTCGCCTCGACCTGGTCGGCGGCCTTGGACTTCGACAGACCCTCGGCCTCGGCGACCTCGTGGACGAACTGGCCCTTGCGGCCCTCCAGCATCTCCGCGACGCGGTAGAGGATCTGGCCGCGGTTGTACGCCGTCGCCCCGGACCAGCCGCCGAACGCCTTGCGCGCGGCGACGACCGCGTCACGGGCGTCCTTGCGGGACGACTGCGGTGCGTTGGCCAGCCACTTGCCCTTTGCGTCGGTCACCTCGTACACCCGGCCGCTCTCGGAACGCGGGAACTTCCCGCCGACGTACAGCTTGTAGGTCTTGAAGACGCTGAGCCGCTGCTGCTGATCGGTCTTGTCGGTCTTATCGGACATCGAGGTACGCCTCCAGGCCGTGGCGGCCGCCCTCGCGGCCGAAGCCCGACTCCTTGTAGCCGCCGAACGGCGACGTCGGGTCGAACTTGTTGAACGTGTTGGACCAGATCACGCCCGCGCGGAGCTTGCTCGCCACCGCGAGGATGCGGGAGCCCTTCTCCGTCCAGATGCCGGCCGACAGGCCGTACGGCGTGTTGTTGGCCTTGGCGACGGCCTCCTCCGGCGTGCGGAAGCTGAGGACCGACAGGACCGGGCCGAAGATCTCGTCGCGGGCGACGGTGTGCGCCTGGGTGACGTTCGTGAAGAGCGTCGGGGCGAACCAGTAGCCGGACGTGGGCAGTTCGCAGGCCGGGGACCAGCGTTCGGCGCCCTCCGCCTCGCCCTGCTCGACGAGCGAGGTGATGCGCGAGAGCTGCTCGGCGGAGTTGATCGCGCCGATGTCGGTGTTCTTGTCGAGCGGGTCGCCGAGCCGGAGGGTGGCGAGGCGGCGCTTGAGCGACTCCAGCAGCTCGTCCTGGATCGACTCCTGGACGAGGAGCCGGCTGCCCGCGCAGCAGACCTGGCCCTGGTTGAAGAAGATGCCGCTGACGATGCCCTCGACGGCCTGGTCGATCGGCGCGTCGTCGAAGACGATGTTGGCGCCCTTGCCGCCCAGTTCGAGCGTGACCTTCTTCTGCGAGCCCGCGACCTGCCGGGCGATCGCCTTGCCGACGGCGGTGGAGCCGGTGAAGGCGACCTTGTCCACGTCCGGGTGCGCGACCAGCGCGGCACCGGCGTCGCCGTACCCGGGGAGGATGTTGACGACGCCCTTGGGCAGGCCCGCCTGGCGGCAGATGTCCGCGAAGAACAGGGCGGACAGCGGGGTGGTCTCGGCCGGCTTCAGGACGACCGTGTTGCCGGTGGCGAGCGCCGGGGCGATCTTCCACGCCAGCATCAGCAGGGGGAAGTTCCAGGGGATGACCTGACCGGCGACGCCCAGCGGCCGGGGGGACGTTCCGAACCCGGCGTGGTCGAGCTTGTCGGCCCAGCCCGCGTAGTAGAAGAAGTGCGCGGCGACCAGGGGCAGGTCGGCGTCGCGCGTCTCCTTGATCGGCTTGCCGTTGTCCAGCGTCTCCAGGACGGCCAGTTCGCGGCTGCGCTCCTGGATGATCCGGGCGATGCGGAACAGGTACTTGGCGCGCTCGGAGCCCGGCAGCGCGGACCACTTCCCGAAGGCCTTGCGGGCGGCCCGCACGGCACGGTCGACGTCCGCCTCGCCCGCCTGGGCGATCTCGGAGAGGACCTCCTCGGTGGACGGCGAGACGGTCTTGAAGACCTTGCCCTCGGCCGCCTCGGTGAACTCACCGTCGATGAACAGGCCGTAGGAGGGGGCGATGTCGACGACCGAGCGGGACTCGGGGGCCGGAGCGTACTCGAATGCGGATGCAGTCGTGGATGCCATGGTGATCAGTCCACCGTCACGTAGTCGGGGCCGGAGTAGCGGCCGGTGGCCAGCTTCTGACGCTGCATCAGCAGGTCGTTCAGGAGCGAGGAGGCGCCGAAGCGGAACCAGTGGTTGTCCAGCCAGTCCTCGCCCGCGGTCTCGTTGACCAGGACGAGGAACTTGATCGCGTCCTTGGTGGTGCGGATGCCGCCGGCGGGCTTCACGCCGACCTGGACGCCGGTCTGGGCGCGGAAGTCGCGCACCGCCTCCAGCATCAGGAGGGTGTTCGCGGGAGTGGCGTTGACGGCGACCTTGCCGGTCGAGGTCTTGATGAAGTCGGCGCCCGCGAGCATGCCGAGCCAGCTGGCCCGGCGGATGTTGTCGTACGTCGACAGCTCGCCCGTCTCGAAGATGACCTTCAGCCGGGCGGCCGTCCCGCACGCCTCGCGCACGGCGGTGATCTCGTCGTACACCTTCAGGTACTTGCCCGCGAGGAACGCCCCGCGGTCGATGACCATGTCGATCTCGTCGGCGCCCGCGGCGATGGCGTCACGGACGTCCGCGAGCTTCACCTCGAGGGCGGCGCGGCCGGCCGGGAAGGCGGTGGCGACCGAGGCGACCTTGACGCCGGAGCCGGCGACGGCCGCCTTGGCGGTGGCGACCATGTCCGGATACACGCAGACCGCGGCCGTGGTCGGGGCCGTACGGTCGGTCGGGTCGGGGCGGACCGCCTTGACGCCGAGCGCCCGGACCTTGCCCGGGGTGTCCGCGCCTTCCAGCGTCGTCAGGTCGACCATCGAGATGGCGAGGTCGATGGCGTACGCCTTCGCGGTCGTCTTGATGGAACGGGTGCCGAGCGCGGCGGCGCGCGCCTCCAGGCCGACCGTGTCGACGCCGGGCAGCCCGTGGAGGAAGCGGCGCAGCGAGCCGTCGGACGCCGTGACGTCCGTGAGTGCGTCGGCTGCGGTAGGTGTATTGGTGGGCATGGTCACCAGACGAGCATATCTACGCGCGTAGCGGCTGTACACCCCGTCGGTTGCATCCATGCTCGTCGGCAACGGCGGGGCTGCGGATGAGCGGGTCGGTGGGCGTCGGGCAGAATCGGGGCCATGACGACCCCGGAAGACCAGTCACCCCCGCCGCAGCCGTCGGCACCCGAGATCAAGGACCGCGTCTACCGGTCACCCGCGGGCATGGCCGGTGGCGTGCTGCTGCTGGGCCTGGTGGGCTGGCTCGGTCTCGACGCGATCTTCGTGGGCGACGGGCGCACGCCGTGGCTGGCGCTCGCCTCGCTGATCCTGTTGGTGCCGCTGATCGTCGCCTTCACGCTGCGGCCCGCCGTGTTCGCGGGTCAGAACCGGCTCAAGGTGCGCAATCCGTTCCGGGTGATCGTGCTGCCGTGGGGGCAGGTGGCCTCCCTGCGGTCCGGCTACTCCAACGAGGTCGTCGCAGCGTCGGGGAAGAAGTTCCAGCTGTGGTCCATCCCTGTCTCGCTGCGGGCGCGGAAGAAGGCGAACCGGCGGGAGTCCAAGGCGGCGGCGGAGAGGACCGGGCGGACCGGCGGTCGGGACGCCACCCGGGGCGGCGGCGGGTTCGGCGGCCGCGGCGGCCTCGGTGGCGGGTTGTCGCGTGGCGGCGGTGCCGCCGTACCTGACGGGCCCGTGCGCGCCGAGACCGACCGGGTCATGGACGAGCTGCGGGAGCTGTGGGGGGCGCGCGAGAAGGAGGAGAGCGCGCAGGGCGAGGTGACCGCGCGCTGGGCCTGGGAGATTCTGGGCCCGGCGGTGGCGGGGGCCGTGGTGCTGGGGATTCTGCTGGCCGTGGGGTGAGAGTGGCGCACCCCGCGCGGGGGGCCGGGGGTCGCGTGTGGGGTGCCGCGCGGGGGCCAGGGGGGGGCGGCCGCGGTGGCCCGGGGCCAGGGGTGCGGGCCCGGAGGCCCGGGGTCGGTCGCGGGGTGGGTTGTTGTCGAAGTCGGCTGGGGCGGATCGTGATCCGGGCGTTGCCGTGGATCACAGGGTCTTTCGTCATCATCGGCACATGCGCTGATCGTCACGGGTGCGGCACGTGCCCCGTCGTGAGGGGCGTGGCGCGTGCCGCTGTGGTCACGGGCATGGCTCGTGCCCCGGTCGTGACGGCCGGTGCGGGGCCGGGGATCTGGTGGGTCGGTAGGTCGGGGGAGCGATATGAGTACAGATTCTGCTGAGGTTCTGCGGCTGCCGGGGGCGGCGATACCCGAGGGCTGCCGGTCCTGGGACGCCGAGCAGGCGGGGCGCTGGACGCGCGGGCTGCCGCCGCGCTGGGTGCCCGTGCGGGCGCGGACGTCCGTGTTCGTGGCGCTGCCGGTGGTGGCCGCGGCCGGTGCCGGACTGCTGCACCGGTCCGCGGGACTGCCCGCCTGGGCTGCCGCGCTGGTCGCCCTGCACGTCGTGTGGCTGGTGCTGCGGCCCGAGGCGGCCCTGGTCCTCGTGCCGTTCGCCGTTGCCGTCGTATCGACGCTGGGGGACTTCGCCTGGCCCGTCCGGCTGGGGCTGACGGCCGCGCTCGTGGGCGTCTGGGTGGCCGTGGGCCTGCGGCTGGCCGCGCGGAGGCGGCAGCGGGCCGCGGGGCTGGAGGCCGCCGGCGGAGTGACCGCCGAGGTGCCCCGGGCACCGGGGACCGGGGGCGGACGGGCGGAGCGGGGCACGTTCCTGCTGTGGTCCGGACTCGGCACGGTCGTCGCCGGAGGCGCCCTGTACGCCACCGCGGGCCTCTGGGACCTGGCCGAGGACCGGCAGGTGGTCCCGGCGGCCGGCTGGTGCCTCGCCGGGCTCGGCCTCACCGTGCTGCTCTCGGCCGCGTCGGCCCGCCGCCGGGCCGTCGGCCTGCGCCGGGAGCCCGTCCCGGTGCTGCGTGTGCTCGTGCGGGAGAACGGCGACGTCGAGACCGAGGTCTTCGCCGCCGACGATCTCGCCGCGCTGCGACCCCTGTTCACGGTCTCCACCATCGAGCTCGACGCGCGCGCGGACGAGGACGACGCGGACGACGACGAGGACGAGACCGAGGACGACGCCGACGACGCCGACGACGAGAGCCTTCGGGAGCTGATCGCGCGGATCGACGACGAACGCGCCGGGCCGCTGCGCGAGGCCGTTCTGTACGGAACCCCGTACGACGGCGCCGAGGTCGTCTTCCTCGCGGCCGCCGACAAGGCCGGTGAGCCGCCGGTGGTGGAGGCGTCCGTGGGGCCCGTGCGGCCGGTGACGGCCCTCGCGTACCGGTGGCGGGCCAGGACCGAGCGGGGGAAGGCGCTCCGGGAGGCCCGGCAGGAGGAGCTGCGCGGGGCCGCCGCCGCGGTCGTCGTCGCCGAGCGGACCGGCCTGAAGGCGGCCGCGGGGGTCCGGAAGTGGCGTGCCGGATGGGCCGACTGGTTCGCCGTCGGGCTGGTGCTGCTGTTCCTCCCGCTCTACTGGGAGGACTCCGGGTGGTGGAGGTACGGCTACGGCCTGGTCGCCACGCTGCTCGCCGCCCTGCTGCTGCCGCGCCGGATCGCCTGGCGGGTCACCGCCGACCACGAGGGTCTGTGGTTCAACGGTCTGAGCGGCACCCGGCACCTCGCCTGGGACCACGTCCGGGCCGCGGAGTGCGAGGGAGCCCGGCTGCGGATCCTCGGCACGCGGGCCTCGTTCGAGGAGTGGCGGGTGGCCTCGCCGCGCTGGCCGTGGCTGGAGAGCAGGCTCGGCGTGCTGCACCCGTACGAGCGGACCGCCGCCGAGATCACCGCGATGTGGCGGGACCCGGCGACCCGCCCGGCCGCTCCGGCCGACGAGCGGCAACGGGGGCGTGCGCTGTGGCCGCTCGGGATCGCCATCGGCATCGTGGGCGCGGCGACGGTGCTGCTCCTGCCCTGACGCCCGCCCGGCCCGCGAAGGATCCGCGGCACCCGTGGGGCGAGCCGCCCGCCGCTGTGCGGCCCACCCCACGGGTGCCGGTGCGGCTCTCCACCGCCGAGGTCGCCGACCGCCTCGACGATGACGGCGACACCTCCGGTCAGGGATCGACCGATGCGCGCGGCCCGCAGGCCGCGGAGGCCTCGCAATCCGGTGTTCCGCTCGGCGCGCCCGCGCCTGAAGGGCCGGCACGGGCGCGTGGCTCGCCGGGCGAGGTCAGATGCCGGCCGCCGCCGACAGGTCCCGCTTGATCGCGGTGAGCAGGTCGTCCGCCGTGCTGCGGGCCGTCGGGAGGTCGGCGTGGGTGGTGGCCGGGACCACGACCTCCAGGTAGCACTTCAGTTTCGGTTCGGTGCCGCTGGGGCGGACGATGACCCGGGCGCCGTCCAGCGTGTAGCGCAGACCGTCGGTGGGGGGCAGCTTGTCCGTGCCCAGGGTGAGGTCCTCGGCCCGGGTGATGGCCAGGCCCGCGAGGGAGGTCGGGGGCTGCTCGCGCAGCCGCCGCATCGCGCGGGCGATGAGCGAGAGGTCCTGGACGCGCACCGAGAGCTGGTCGGTGGCGTGCAGACCGTGCTCCACGGCGAGGTCGTCGAGCAGGTTGAGGAGGGTGCGGCCCTCGGCCTTGAGGGTGGAGGCGAGCTCCGTGATCAGCAGGGCGGCGGTGATGCCGTCCTTGTCGCGTACGCCCTCGGGGTCGACGCAGTAGCCGAGGGCCTCCTCGTAGCCGTAGCGCAGGCCGTCGACGCGGGCGATCCACTTGAAGCCGGTGAGGGTCTCCTCGTAGGGCAGGCCCGCCTTCTCGGCGATACGGCCGAGGAGGGAGGAGGACACGATCGACTCGGCGAACGTGCCCCGGGCGCCGCGCCGGACGAGGTGCGCGGCGAGGAGCGAGCCGACCTCGTCGCCCCGCAGCATGCGCCAGTCGCCCTCGTGGGGCACGGCCACGGCGCAGCGGTCGGCGTCCGGGTCGTTGGCGATGATCAGGTCGGGGCCGGTCTCGCGGGCCCTGGCGAAGGCCAGGTCCATCGCGCCGGGCTCTTCCGGGTTGGGGAAGGCGACGGTCGGGAAGTCCGGGTCGGGCTCGGCCTGCTCGGCGACGAGGACGGGCTCGGGGAAGCCCGCGCGGGCGAAGGCGGCCAGCAGGACGTCCTTGCCGACGCCGTGCATCGCCGTGTAGACCGTGCGGGCCGTGCGGGGGGAGTCCGGCGCGAGGACGGCGTCGGTGCGGGCCAGATAGGCGTCGAGGACGGCCTCGTCGAGGGTCTGCCAGCCGGCCTGCGGGCGCGGCACGTCCTTCAGGGCCTCGATCGCGTCGATCTCGGCCGCGATCCCGGCGTCGGCGGGCGGCACGATCTGCGAGCCGTCCCCCAGGTACACCTTGTAGCCGTTGTCGCGCGGCGGGTTGTGGCTGGCGGTGACCTCCACGCCGGCGACCGCGCCCAGGTGCCTTATGGCGAAGGCGAGGACGGGGGTGGGGAGAGGACGGGGGAGCACGGCCGCGCGGAAGCCCGCGCCCGTCATCACGGCCGCCGTGTCGCGGGCGAAGTCCTCCGACTTGTGACGGGCGTCGTAGCCGATGACGACGACGCCGCCGGTCCCGCCGTTCTTCGTGAGGTACGCGGCGAGGCCGGCCGCGGCCCGGATCACGACGGAGCGGTTCATCCGCATGGGCCCGGCCCCGAGCTCACCACGGAGCCCCGCGGTACCGAACTGGAGGGTGCCCGCGAAACGCTCGGCGAGCTCCGTGACGTCGGCGGCCTCGATGAGCGCGGCGAGCTCGTCGCGGGTCTCCGGGTCGGGGTCCTCGGCGAGCCACGCGTGGGCGCGGGCGATGACGTCGTGCACGTCGGTGTCAACCTCTCGTCGTCTCGTGTCCGGGTTCCCGGGGACTGCGGCCCCGGACCCCCATCGGCCCGGAAACGGGCCTCGTCAAGCGCCGGACGGGCTGAGCCGCACGGACCGGCGCCGGGGTGCGACCGCCCCTACAGCCGGCCCAGCACCTGTGCCAGCAGGGAGCCCATGCGGGTCGCCGAGTCGCGCCCCGCCTGGAGGACCTCCTCGTGGTTCAGCGGTTCGCCGGTCATGCCGGCGGCGAGGTTGGTCACGAGGGAGATGCCGAGCACCTCGGCCCCGGCCTCACGGGCCGCGATGGCCTCCAGCACGGTCGACATGCCCACCAGGTCCGCGCCGATGGTGCGGGCCATCCGGATCTCGGCCGGCGTCTCGTAGTGCGGGCCGGGGAACTGGGCGTAGACGCCCTCCTCGAGCGTGGCGTCGATCTCCTTGCACAGGGTGCGCAGCCGCGGGGAGTACAGGTCCGTGAGGTCCACGAAGTTCGCGCCGACGATGGGGGACGTCGCCGTGAGGTTGAGGTGGTCGCTGATCAGGACCGGCTGGCCGGGGCGCATGCCCTCGCGCAGGCCGCCGCAGCCGTTCGTCAGCACGATCGTCTTGCAGCCGGCCGCCACCGCCGTACGGACACCGTGGGCGACGGCGGCGACGCCGCGGCCCTCGTAGTAGTGGGTGCGGCCCAGGAAGACCAGCGCCCGCTTCGCGCCGATCTGGTACGAGCGGATCTTGCCGCCGTGGCCCTCGACCGCGGGCGGCGGGAAACCGGGCAGCTCGGTGACCTGGAACTCGGCGTCGGGAGCGCCCAGGGCGTCCACGGCCGGTGCCCAGCCGGAGCCCATCACGAGGGCGACGTCGTGGGTCTCGGCGCCGGTCAGTTCGCGCAGGCGTGCGGCGGCGGCGTCGGCCGCGGCGTGCGGGTCGCCCTGGATGTCGTCCGGGAGAAGAGATGCGTTCACGCGATGAGGGTAGCCGGTTCCGGCCTACGCGCGTAGATGACAGAGCCCACGGGATGGCGATCGTTGTCTTGTCGTTTCCAACGAGGCGCGGACCGCCGGGCGACGATCAGTCGTCGGTGATCAGGACGTCTTCGTCGTTGAACACCTCGACGATGAAGATCAGCAGGCGTCCGCGGCTGACCGTGCTCGACGAGAGTGTTCTGGGTCAGGCGGATCGTACGGTCGCCGGTGGACCCTATGGGTCTGGACACCGAAAGAAACGGGTCGCGAGCCAGCAGGGCGATGCCCTTGCCGAACGAGGTGCGCTGTTGATCGTCGAGCCGGTCGCGGGCCTCGGCGGCCTGCACCGTGTAGTAGACGGCATACGTGCTGGGGCCCATGCGATCTCCCGATGGCGCGCAGATGCTCCGAGCCAGAGTCGACCGCGCTCAGCAAGGCCGCTTGCGGAGCTCCATCACGTAATCGTGCGGCGCACCCGCCGATTCCGCCGCGTCGGCGATCTCGCCCAGGTAGCGGGCCGCGGGCAGGCCGCCCTCGTAGCCGTTCAGCACGAACATCCAGGCGGACTCCTCCCGCTCCATCGTCTGCACCCGCACCCGGGCGCGCCGGTAGATGCCGAGACTCACGCCCTCCCAGCGGTCCAGGGAGTCCTCGTCCATGGGGGCGACGTCGTACAGCGCGACGAAGACCTGCGCGCCGGGGTCCGAGGGATCCTCGACCACCGTCGCCAGCGCGCCCTCCCAGCCGAGCTGCTCGCCGCCGAACGTCAGCCGCCACCCGTTCAGCCAGCCGGTGGCACGCAGTGGCGAGTGGGGAGCGCGGCGGGTCATCAGCCGCGCGTCGAGGTTGCCGGCGTACGCGGCGTAGAGCGACATGCAAGGAGAGTACGGCAGCCCGCGCACGCGTCACTCTCGTAACAGTGGCGCCCCCCGCGCACCCCGGGGCAGTACCACCGGCCCCTGTGCGGGACAATGGAGTACGTGACTCGGATCGTGATCATCGGTGGCGGACCCGGCGGCTATGAAGCAGCGCTGGTGGCCGCGCAGCTCGGCGCGGAGGTGACCGTCGTGGACTGCGACGGTCTGGGCGGAGCGTCGGTGCTGACCGACTGCGTGCCGTCGAAGACCCTGATCGCCACGGCCGAGGTGATGACCACCTTCGACTCCTCTTACGAGGAGCTGGGGATCATCGTGGCCGACGACACCCCGCCGCTGGAACAGGCCGCCCGGGTCGTCGGGGTGGACCTCGGCAAGGTCAACCGCCGGGTGAAGCGGCTCGCGCTCGCCCAGTCGCACGACATCACCGCCTCCGTCACCCGGGCCGGCGCGCGCGTGCTGCGCGGGCGCGGCCGGCTGGAGGGCATGCAGGCCCTCGACGGCTCGCGCAAGGTCGTCGTCAGCGCCGCCGACGGCACCGAGGAGACCCTCACCGCCGACGCCGTGCTGCTCGCCACCGGCGCCCACCCGCGCGAGCTGCCGGACGCCCAGCCCGACGGCGAGCGCATCCTGAACTGGACCCAGGTCTACGACCTCGCCGAGCTCCCCGAGGAGCTCATCGTGGTCGGCTCGGGTGTGACCGGCGCGGAGTTCGCCGGCGCCTACCAGGCCCTCGGCTCCAAGGTCACCCTCGTCTCCTCGCGCGACCGCGTGCTGCCCGGTGAGGACCCGGACGCCGCCGCCGTCCTCGAGGACGTCTTCCGGCGCCGCGGCATGAACGTCATGGCCCGCTCGCGCGCCGAGTCCGCCAAGCGGGTCGGCGACCGGGTCGAGGTCACCCTGTCCGACGGCCGGGTCATCACCGGCTCGCACTGCCTCATGGCGGTCGGCGCCATCCCCAACAGCGAGGGGATGGGGCTGGAGGAGGCGGGCGTCAAGGTCCGCGAGTCGGGTCACATCTGGACCGACAAGGTCTCCCGGACCACCGCCCCCGGTGTGTACGCGGCCGGCGACGTGACCGGGATCTTCGCCCTGGCCTCCGTCGCCGCCATGCAGGGCCGTATCGCCATGTACCACTTCCTCGGCGACGCGGTGGCCCCGCTCAACCTCAAGACCGTCTCCTCGAACGTCTTCACCGACCCCGAGATCGCCACCGTCGGCTACAGCCAGGCCGACGTGGACGGCGGCAAGATCGACGCCCGGGTGGTCAAGCTGCCGCTGCTGCGCAACCCGCGCGCCAAGATGCAGGGCATCCGCGACGGCTTCGTCAAGATCTTCTGCCGGCCCGGCACCGGGATCGTCGTCGGCGGTGTGGTCGTGGCGCCGCGCGCCTCGGAACTCATCCACCCGATCTCGATCGCCGTCGACAACAATCTGACGGTCGAACAGATCGCGAACGCGTTCACCGTCTACCCCTCTCTTTCCGGGTCGATCGCGGAAGTGGCGCGACAGCTGCACACCCGCAAGACGACGGGCGAGGTCTGACGGCCGGTTTCGACTCCCCGCTGGTCACGGGGAGTTGACGGCGCGTCGTCGCCGGGTTGCCGGGCAGGCGGGAGGCAAAGGCGCCGGAACTGGGCCCTATACCACTCCCCGTCCCCCTGTGCGAACAACTTCTACTATTCGGCGCAAAGAGCTGAAAGCAGACGGTCGTCCGCGTTACTGTCAGTTTCGTGTTCGCTGCAGAACGTCGTCAATTGATCCTCGAAATGGTGCGAGCGAACGGGGCCGTGTCGCTCCGTGAACTCGCCCGCGTCGTCCAGACCTCCGAAGTGACCGTGCGGCGGGACGTGCGCGCACTGGAGGCAGAAGGACTCCTCGACCGCCGACACGGCGGTGCGGTATTGCCGGGTGGGTTCACGCGAGAATCCGGCTTTCCGCAGAAATCCCATCTCGCGACCGCCGAAAAGACCGCCATCGCGGACCTCGCCGCCAACTTCGTCGAAGAGGGCGAGGCCATCGTGGTCGGGGCGGGCACCACCACACAGGAGCTGGCCCGCCGGCTCGCCCGGGTGCCCGGACTGACCGTCGTCACCAACTCCCTGCTCGTCGCCCAGGCGTTGGCCCATGCCAACCGGGTCGAGGTCGTGATGACCGGCGGCACCCTGCGCGGCTCCAACTACGCCCTCGTGGGGAGCGGCGCCGAGCAGTCCCTCCAGGGGCTCAGGGTGTCGCGGGCCTTCATCTCCGGGAGCGGACTGACCGCGGAGCGCGGGCTGTCCACGTCCAACATGCTGTCGGCGTCCGTGGACCGGGCGCTGGTGCAGGCGGCCGCCGAGGTCGTCGTCCTCGCCGACCACACCAAGCTCGGCACGGACACGATGTTCCAGACCGTCCCGACGGACGTCATCACCCGGCTGGTGACCGACGAGCCGCCCGCGCACGACGACCGTGCGGCCACCGAGCTCCAGGCTCTGGCGGACCAGGGGGTGCAGATCGCCGTGGCCGGGGCGTCGGGGAGCCCGGGGGGTGATGCGGTCCCGGCGCGCCATCAGCAGCAGCGTCGGGACGTGCCGTTGCCGGCACCGCGGCGGGGGCAGGTGCCGGGCTCCGCCGCGGGCTTGCGGGCGGCGTCGATGCTGGGGGAGCAGGCCCCCGGCGGGGAGCGGGCGCGGGTCGCGGACCTGCGCCGTCGGTGACCTCGGGCGGTCGTCGGCGCGGGTGAGCGGGAGATCTGACACGGGTGACCTGGGGGCTCCGCCCCTCAGGCCCCCCGATCGGCCCCGAACGGGCCTCGTCCTCAAACGCCGGACGGGCCGGATTTCACTGGCCGGTGCTGCGAAACGCGAGAGCCGGACGGGCTGAAACAGCCGGACCGGCGCCGTGAACGCGGCGAGGCGCCCGGGGAGCGGGCGCCTCGACACGGGTGATTCCCGGGGTCAGTCCTTGATCTCGCAGATCGCCGCGCCCGAGGTGATGGACGCGCCGACCTCCGCGGCCAGGGCCTTGACGGTGCCGGAGCGGTGCGCGTTGAGCGGCTGCTCCATCTTCATCGCTTCGAGGACGACGATCAGGTCGCCCTCCTTGACCTCCTGGCCCTCCTCGACGGCCACCTTCACGATGGTGCCCTGCATCGGGGAGGCGAGGGTGTCGCCGGAGGCCATGGGGCCGGACTTCTTGGCCGCGCGACGCTTGGGCTTGGCGCCCGCCGCGAGGCCCGTGCGGGCCAGGCTCATGCCGAGCGAGGACGGGAGGGAGACCTCCAGACGCTTGCCGCCGACCTCGACGACGATCGTCTCGCGGTCCGTCTCGTCCTCGGCCTCGGTGTCGGTCGGGGCCGAGAACGCCGGGATCTCGTTGACGAACTCGGTCTCGATCCAGCGGGTGTGGACCGTGAACGGGTCCTGACTGCCGGTGAGCTCCGGCGCGAACGCCGGGTCCCTGACCACCGCGCGGTGGAACGGGATGG
This sequence comes from Streptomyces sp. NBC_01334, assembly GCF_035983595.1. Taxonomy (NCBI): domain Bacteria; kingdom Bacillati; phylum Actinomycetota; class Actinomycetes; order Kitasatosporales; family Streptomycetaceae; genus Streptomyces; species Streptomyces sp. NBC_01334. Next base: position 6,115,170 of record NZ_CP130718.1, read on the forward strand.
CCGTGGCCATGCCCTCGACCTGGAACTCCGCCAGGGCGCGGGCGGCCCGCTGGAGCGCCTGCTCACGGGTGGCGCCGGTGACGATCAGCTTCGCGAGGAGCGAGTCCCACGCCGGGCCGATCACACTGCCGGACTCGACGCCCGCGTCCAGCCGTACACCCGGACCGGACGGCGCGGCGAACGTGGTGACCGTGCCCGGGGCCGGCAGGAAGCCCCGGCCCGGGTCCTCGCCGTTGATACGGAACTCGAACGAGTGACCGCGCAGCTCCGGGTCGCCGTAGCCGAGCTCCTCGCCGTCGGCGATCCGGAACATCTCGCGCACCAGGTCGATGCCCGCGACCTCCTCGGTCACCGGGTGCTCGACCTGGAGACGGGTGTTGACCTCCAGGAAGGAGATCGTGCCGTCGACACCGACGAGGAACTCGACGGTGCCCGCGCCGACGTAGCCGGCCTCCTTGAGGATGGCCTTCGAGGAGGAGTACAGCTCGGCGACCTGCGCCTCGGAGAGGAACGGCGCCGGGGCCTCCTCGACCAGCTTCTGGTGGCGGCGCTGAAGCGAGCAGTCACGGGTCGACACGACGACCACGTTGCCGTGGCTGTCGGCCAGGCACTGCGTCTCCACGTGCCGCGGCTTGTCCAGGTACCGCTCGACGAAGCACTCGCCCCGGCCGAACGCGGCGACCGCCTCGCGGACGGCCGAGTCGTACAGCTCGGGGACTTCTTCCAGCGTCCGGGCGACCTTCAGACCACGCCCGCCGCCGCCGAAGGCGGCCTTGATCGCGATCGGCAGCCCGTGCTCCTCGGCGAAGGCGACGACCTCGTCGGCGCCGGAGACCGGGTCGGGTGTGCCGGCGACCAGGGGCGCGCCGGCCCGCTGGGCGATGTGCCGGGCGGCGACCTTGTCGCCGAGGTCACGGATGGCCTGCGGGGGCGGGCCGATCCAGATAAGTCCCGCGTCCAGGACCGCCTGCGCGAAGTCGGCGTTCTCCGAGAGGAAGCCGTAGCCGGGATGAACGGCGTCGGCCTCGGACTCCCGTGCCGCGTTCAGCACCTTCTCGATGTCGAGATAGCTGGTCGCAGGAGAGTCACCGCCCAGGGCGAACGCCTCATCCGCTGCGCGGACATGCAGAGCGTCCCGGTCCGGGTCGGCGTACACGGCCACGCTCGCGATACCGGCATCCCGGCACGCCCGGGCCACGCGGACTGCGATTTCGCCACGGTTGGCGATGAGCACCTTGCGCACGATTGAGGCTCCCTCCTTGAAACAAGCCGAGTTTAGGGACTGCCGACACGTCTCTTCGACCCGTCCCCAAAGGTGAGCTTGCCCACACGGAGCGTGATGCCAGGCTCACTCGACCGCGAAATCCCTTGTAGTACCGCCGGACGCAGCACTCCTCCCGCAAACCCTAGCCCTCCGATGTGGCCAAGGTCTCTGTGAGCACGTGCTGCGGCACACTCCGTTTCTTTGTTGAGTCCCTACGAATGGCCCAACGATTCTTTGCCGCGCGCAGAACCCTTGTCCCGCGGTTTACCCGTTAGTAGCGTTCAGGATGTTCCGAACGTACTTCAGGTAACAGCACCCTTGCTCGGGTCGGGGTCGAAAGTGGGTGGGACCGGTGGTGCGCAGACCGGTGGCGTGGATCGTGGCGGTCGTGCTCTTCGCGGAGGCGCTCGGCGTCGCCGCGTTGAACTGGTTCATGGGCGTCGTGGTGGACCGGCAGGACATGTCCCTGGCCGGAATGGACCCGGACGTCATGTCGACGTCCTCGAAGGTCGGCGGGATCCTCTTCGGCCTCTACTTCGGCCTGTGCGCCCTGGTGGCCCTGCTGGTGGCGCTGCGCGACCGCGCGCCCGCCGGGGTCGGCCGGGTGCTGCTGATCAGCGCCGCGGTCGTGCACGGCCTGCTGGGCGCCTTCGCGTGGGGTCTGCTGGGCTGGACGCAGTTCCTGTTCATGGTGGTCGTCCTCACCCTGATCGTGCTGCTCCTGATGACGTACGACGCCCAGGAGCGGCCCGTGGCCCGGCAGCCGGAGGACAGCAAGGGCGACGGCGGCGCCCCACCGGTCGCGCCGGCGCCGGTCACGCCTCCGGCGGCGCCCACAACTCCGTGATCCCGACGCCCAGTTGCGCCAGGAGTCGGCGCACGAGGGGCAGGCTGATGCCGATGACGTTGCCGTGGTCGCCGTCGATGCCCTCGATGAACGGGGCCGAGCGGCCGTCGAGGGTGAACGCCCCGGCGACGTAGAGGGGTTCGCCCGAGGCGACGTACGCCGCGATCTCCTCGTCGGTCGGCTCGCCGAAGCGGACGACGGTGGAGGCGGTCGCGGAGGTGTAGCGCCCGCTGAGCGTGTCGTAGACGCAGTGGCCGGTCTGGAGCGTCCCGGCCCGGCCGCGCATCGCCTTCCAGCGCGCGGTGGCCTCCGCGGCGTCCGCGGGCTTGCCCAGTGCCTCGCCGTCCAGGTCGAGGACCGAGTCGCAGCCGATCACCAGGGCGCCCTTGACCTCGGGCTTCGCGGCCACGACGGAGGCCTTCGCCTCGGCGAGCGCGAGCGCCAGGTCGGCCGGGGTGGGGGCGGTGACGGCGTCCTCGTCGACCCCGCTCACGATCACCTCGGGGGCGAGACCCGCCTGGCGCAGCAGGTTCAGCCGGGCGGGGGACTGGGAGGCGAGGACGAGTCGGCGCATGTGATCAGCCTAGCGGCGTGGCGCGCTTTACCTGAGCCCCAGCACGATCATCGCTATCACCATGGCCAGGGCGAGGAAGAGGCCGAGTCTCCGCAGGCTCTCCTGCATCTCGCGGAGTTCCTCGGGGGGCTCGTTCTCGGGGTCGGACCACAGCATGCCACCAGCGTGGCGCTCGGCCGGGGGCGGCGCCTGAGTAGCCGTACTCAATTTGTGGGCCCGCAGCCGTTCACCTGATGTTCGGTGGTTCGTCGGCTGCGGGCCCCCGTGCCCCGGGTGGATCCCCTCAGCTCGGCCAGTACGTGCGGGTCCAGGACGCCTGGCCGGGCTGCGGCAGGCGCTGTCCCGCGATGCGGGCGGGGTCGGACCACGCGTCCCTCGGGGTCTCCGCGCCGGACGGTGCGGCCGCTGCCGCCGCGGCGCGGGCCCGGACCACCGCCAGGGCGGCGGCGAGCTCCTCGGGGGTCGGGTTGCCCCGTACGACCTTGATCGTCACAGCGGCTCCTTAGAGGGGGATGTTGCCGTGCTTCTTCGGCGGGAGGGATTCCCGCTTGGTGCGCAGTTGACGCAGGCCGCGCACGATGTGACGGCGGGTCTCGGACGGCATGATCACCGAGTCGACGTAGCCGCGCTCGGCAGCGACGTACGGGTTGAGGAGGGCGTCCTCGTACTCCTGGATCAGCCGGGCACGCACCGCCTCCAGATCCTCACCGCTCGCCGCCGCCTCCGCGATCGTGCGGCGGTGCAGGATGTTGACCGCGCCCTGGGCGCCCATGACGGCGATCTGGGCGGTCGGCCAGGCCAGGTTGAGGTCCGCGCCCAGGTGCTTGGAGCCCATGACGTCGTAGGCGCCGCCGAAGGCCTTGCGGGTGATGACGGTGATGAGCGGGACGGTGGCCTCGGCGTAGGCGTAGATCAGCTTGGCGCCGCGGCGGATGATGCCGTCGTGCTCCTGGTCGACGCCGGGCAGGAAGCCGGGCACGTCCACGAAGGTGATGACCGGGATGTTGAAGGCGTCGCAGGTGCGGACGAAGCGGGCCGCCTTCTCCGAGGCCGTGATGTCCAGACAGCCCGCGAACTGCATCGGCTGGTTGGCGACGATGCCGACCGGGTGGCCCTCGACCCGGCCGTAGCCGGTGAGGATGTTCGGCGCGAACAGCGCCTGCGTCTCGAAGAACTCGGCGTCGTCCAGCACGTGTTCGATCACCGAGTGCATGTCGTACGGCTGGTTGGCGCTGTCCGGGACGATGGAGTCCAGCTCCAGGTCCTCGTCGGTGACGGACAGGTCCGCCTCCTCCGGGAACACCGGGGCCTCGGAGAGGTTGTTGGACGGCAGGTACGACAGCAGCTGCTTGACGTACTCGATGGCGTCCTTCTCGTCGCCCGCCATGTGGTGCGCCACGCCCGACACCGCGTTGTGGGTGCGCGCGCCGCCCAGCTCCTCGAAGCCGACGTCCTCGCCGGTGACCGTCTTGATGACGTCCGGACCGGTGATGAACATGTGCGAGGTCTGGTCCACCATCACCGTGAAGTCGGTGATCGCGGGCGAGTACACCGCGCCGCCCGCGCACGGGCCGACGACCAGGCTGATCTGCGGGATCACACCGGACGCGTGCGTGTTGCGGCGGAAGATCTCGCCGTACGCGCCCAGGGACGCGACACCCTCCTGGATGCGGGCGCCGCCGGAGTCGTTGATGCCGATGACCGGGCAGCCGGTCTTCAGCGCGAAGTCCATGACCTTGACGATCTTCTGGCCGTAGACCTCGCCGAGGGCGCCGCCGAAGACCGTGAAGTCCTGGGAGAAGACGGCGATCGGTCGGCCGTCGACCGTGCCGTAACCGGTGACGACGCCGTCTCCGTACGGGCGGTTGTTCTCCAGGCCGAAGTTGGTGGAGCGGTGTCGGGCGAACTCGTCCAACTCGACGAAGGAACCCTCGTCGAGAAGCAGCTCGATCCGCTCACGGGCCGTCAACTTGCCCTTCGCGTGCTGCTTCTCGACGGCACGCTCCGAACCGGCGTGCGTCGCTTCCTGGATGCGGCGCTGGAGATCCGCGAGCTTGCCCGCGGTGGTGTGGATGTCGATCCCTGGGATCTCGTGGCGCTCTTCCGGCTCGGACATCGGGATGTGGCTCCCTGCCTGCTCAAAAGGGGGGACGGTTACTCATCCGTAGAGTAGTGCTGGCCCTGGGGATCGGCAGTGCGGCATTCAACACACCTAGGGTGGCTTGCATGACACCGCGAGATGCAGCAGACGAGGGCGGCAGCCGGTGGTCCGATCTGGACCGTCCGCCCCTCAACGCCCCGGCACTGCGCCGGGCGCTGGTACGGGAGGGCGGGCTGTGGTCGCAGGTGGAGGTGGTGCAGAGCACCGGATCCACCAACTCCGACCTGGTCGACGCGGCGAGTGCCGGCCGGGCGCGTGAGGGCGCGGTCCTCGTGGCCGAGGAGCAGACCTCGGGGCGCGGCCGGCTGGACCGCCGGTGGACCGCGCCCCCGCGTTCCGGGCTGTTCTTCTCCGTGCTGCTCACCCCGAGCGAGGTGCCGGTGGCCCGCTGGGGCTGGCTGCCCCTGCTCACCGGGGTCGCCGTGGCGACGGGACTGTCCCGGGCGGCGGGCGTCGACACGGCACTCAAGTGGCCCAACGACCTGCTGGTGACCGTCGGGGGAGAGGAACGCAAGGCGGGCGGCATCCTCGCGGAGCGGGCCGGGCGGGCCGATCAGAACACAGTGGTCGTCGGCGTCGGCCTCAACGTCACCCTGCGCGCGGACGAGCTCCCGGTACCGCTGGCGGGGTCGCTGGCCCTGGCCGGCGCGCAGAACACCGACCGGGACCCGCTGCTGCGGGGCGTCCTGCGCTCGCTGGAGGAGTGGTACGGGCGCTGGCGGGCGGCCGGCGGCGACCCGGCGTCGAGCGGTCTCCAGGAGACGTACGCGGCCGGGTGCGCGACGCTGGGACGAACGGTACGGGCCGAACTGCCGGGAGACCGGTCGATCGTCGGCGAGGCGGTCGCGGTCGACGGGGACGGACGGCTTGTGATCGCCACGAAGGAAGGGGTACAGGAGCCGGTGGGCGCGGGAGACATCGTGCATCTGAGGCCGGCGTGACCGAACGCCGGGTGACGTGACCCCGCCGAACCGGACGGAGTGAGCTGGCGCACACCTGCCGTAGAGTTGAGGCCGGTCGATACCTGACCGCGGAAGATCGGAAGGGCAGCAGGCGTGACCGTCGACGACACGGGCTCCGGCGCGGGCGCGGACGGCCGGGGAAACCTGCCGGCCGAGCCGGGTGAGCCGGGCGACCCCGGAGAGGACCCGCATCCTCTCGCCCTGCGCCTCGAACAGCTCATCCTCGGCGCCGAGCGGCGCTACACCCCGTTCCAGGCCGCCCGCAGCGCCGGTGTCTCCATGGAGCTGGCGTCGCGTTTCTGGCGGGCCATGGGCTTCGCCGACATCGGGCAGGCCAAGGCGCTCACCGAGGCCGACGTCCTCGCCCTGCGGCGCCTGGCCGGTCTCGTGGAGGCGGGGCTGCTGAGCGAGGCGATGGCCGTACAGGTGGCCCGGTCCACCGGGCAGACCACCGCCCGTCTGGCGGAATGGCAGATCGACTCCTTCCTGGAGGGGCTGACCGAGCCGCCCGAGCCGGGGATGACCCGCACCGAGGTCACGTATCCCATCGTCGAGCTGCTGCTGCCCGAGCTGGAGGAGTTCCTCGTCTACGTGTGGCGCCGGCAGCTCGCCGCCTCGGCGGGCCGGGTCGTCCAGGCCGCCGACGACGAGGAGATGGTCGACCGGCGGCTGGCCGTCGCCTTCGCGGACCTCGTCGGCTTCACGCGGCTGACCCGGCGGATGGAGGAGGAGGAACTCGGCGAACTCGTCGAGGCCTTCGAGACGACCGCCGCCGACCTGGTCGCCGCCCGCGGCGGACGGCTGATCAAGACGCTCGGCGACGAGGTGCTGTACGCGGCCGACGACGCGGGCATCGCCGCCGACATCGCGCTGCTGCTCGTGGAGACGATGAGCAACGACGAGACGATGCCCGAACTGCGGGTCGGCATGGCGTTCGGCACGGTCACCACCCGGATGGGCGATGTCTTCGGCACAACGGTCAATTTGGCCTCCCGGCTGACGTCGATAGCTCCCCGGGACGCCGTCCTCGTCGACAGCGCCTTCGCCGAGGAGCTGATCCGCACCGGCGACGCCCCGGCCTCGGAGGCGGAGGCCGCCGAGGAGGCGGCCGCCGCCGAGAAGGAGGGCGAGGAGCCGCCGAAGTACCGCTTCGCGCTCCAGCCGATGTGGCAGCGGCCGGTGCGCGGTCTCGGTGTGGTCGAGCCCTGGCTGCTGACGCGACGCAACGACGCCGACGGCTAGGACCTCGGCACGGCGGCACCCAGCGGGTCCACGCAGAGGCCGATGACGGGAACGCAGACGCCCGGCTGACGTGGCGCGTCGGGCTGCTCCGGCCGGGGCGCGGGTGTGGGCGCGGCCGTGGTCGGGGCGGGTGCCGGTGTTCCCGGGGGCGAGGTGGGCCGCGGGGCGGCGCTCGTGTCGGGCGCCGGGGAGCGGGGCGCCGGCGCGGCCGGGGTGTAGGTGGTGCCCGGGGTGAGGGCGACGGACGTCGGCGCGCCGGGGACGCCCGGGAGCAGGCCCGCCTCGCGCGCCGGAGGGGGGCTCGCGCCGCCCATCGCGCTGGGCGCGGTCGGCGAGGGCACGACGGGGGTGGACGGGCCGGCCGAGCGGTCGGCGTCGGTGTCCGTGTCCGTGTCGGCGGCGGTGTCGGCGGCGGTGCCCGCGACGGGTTCGGGCCGGGGTTCGGCCTCCGCGGTGCCGAGGCCACCGGCGCCGCCCGGGTCGGGGGTCAGCCGGACGAGGCTCAGCACCCCGGCGGCCAGCGCGAGGCCGCCGGCGGCGAACAGCACCTTGCGGGGGCGGGGACGGCGGTGCCGGCCCCGGGGGCGTGGGGCCCACAGCCCGCCGGTGTCCCCGGACGCCGCCTCGTCCTGCGCAGCCGTCTCGTACGGCCCGGTCCACGTGCTCACCGGCGTGCTCGTCATCGCGTTCTCTCCCCGGTGCGGTCGCGCCCCCGATGCGCCGGGGCGGACGCACGTTATGCGCTCCCGTGGGCGTTGCGGGGGGAGTTGGGCGGCATGTCACCCGAACGGGTAGCCGGGGCCCGGATACGGGGGGTTCATGAGGCCGGTCCGCTCTTTCGTCTCCCGGTTCCGGCTGCGATGATCGGACGAGCGTTGTTAACCCGCGTTAACCGGAGGGTGTAGTGAGCGGTGTCGGGAACGGTGGCATGAGCGAGGAGCGGTTCGGGGAGTTCGTCCTGGTGCGGCGGCACGGGGACGGCGGGCACGTCGCCGAGCTGGTCCTCGACCGGCCGAAGGCCATGAACGCCGTCTCCACCGACATGGCCCGGTCGATCACCGGGGCGTGCGCGGCGCTGGGCGAGGACCGGGAGGTGCGGGTGGTGGTGCTGACCTCGACGCACGAGCGGGCGTTCTGCGTCGGCGCCGACCTGAAGGAGCGCAACTCCTTCAGCGACGCCGAACTGCTGCGGCAGCGGCCGCTCACCCGCGCCGCGTACACCGGGGTGCTGGAACTGCCGGTGCCCTCGGTCGCGGCGGTGCACGGCTTCGCGCTGGGCGGCGGCTTCGAACTGGCGCTGGCGTGCGACGTGATCGTGGCCGACGGGACGGCCGTGGTCGGGCTGCCGGAGGTGTCGGTGGGCGTGATCCCCGGCGGCGGCGGGACCCAGTTGCTGCCGCGCCGGGTGGGGGCGGCCCGGGCGGCCGAGCTGGTGTTCACGGCGCGCCGGGTGGCGGCGGCCGAGGCGCGGGACCTGGGTCTGGTGGACGTCCTGGTGGAGGACGGGCAGGACCGGGAGGAGGCGCTGGCGCTGGCCGCGCGGATCGGCGGCAACTCGCCGGTGGGCCTGCGGGCGGCGAAGCGGGCGTTGCGCCTGGGGCAGGGGCTGGACCTGCGGGCCGGGCTCGAGGTCGAGGACGCGGCGTGGCGGTCGGTGGCCTTCTCCGGGGACCGGGCGGAGGGGGTGGCGGCCTTCAACGAGAAGCGGAAGCCGCAGTGGCCGGGCGAGTGAGCGGGCGGCAGTCGACGGGCGACACGCGACCGGAGGTGCGCTCATCACTCTCAGTGGCGCTTCGGTGTCCCCTTTCTGGCTGAATGTCCCTAGCCTGGGGAGATGGGTGAGGACAGACGCCTGGTGGCCGTGGTGGCGCTCGCGCAGGGAATGGCGGCCGCGCACACCCCCCGCGAGTCGTGGCGTGCGGCCGCGCTCGGGGCCTGCCGGGCGCTGTCCGGAGGCTTCGCCGCGCTCTCGGTGTGGGAGCGGGACCTCGGGCGGCTGCGCGTCCTGGTGAACGTGGGGGACCGGGCCGCAGACGAGGACGAGTTCCCGGACGGGGAGGCCTATCCGGTGCACCAGTTCCCCGAGATCACCGAGTTCCTGCACGAGCGCTGGGTGGCGGGCGGCGAGCCCAACGCCTGGGTGGAGACGGCCCAGGGCCCCGCCGCCGGGCGCCCCGGCTACTGCCATCAGCGGGTCGCCGCCCTGCGCCGCCGGGGCCGTGGCTCCTGTGTGGTCGCGCCCATCGTGCTGCACGGCCGCGCCTGGGGGGAGCTGTATGTCGCCCGTTCCGTGGGCACCCCCGTCTTCGACCGCGCCGACGCCGACTTCGCCACCGTCCTCGCCGCCGTCGTCGCCGCCGGGCTCGCCCAGACCGAGCGGCTGGAGGAGGCCCGCCGACTCGCCTTCACCGACGCCCTCACCGGTCTGGCCAACCGCCGTGCCGTCGACGTGCGGCTGGAGGAAGCGGTCGAGCGGCATCGGGCGGAGGGGGTCGTCGTCAGCCTCGTGGTGTGTGACCTCAACGGGCTGAAGCGGGTCAACGACACCCTCGGGCACGCCGTCGGGGACCGGCTCCTCGAGCGGTTCGGGTCGGTGCTGTCGCTGTGCGGGGCCATGCTGCCCGGCGCGCTGGCCGCCCGGCTCGGCGGCGACGAGTTCTGCCTGCTGGCCGTCGGGCCGCTCGCCGACGATGTCGTCAAGGTCGCCGACGACCTCTGTCGGCGGGCCGGTGAGCTGGAGCTCGGTGAGGGGGTGGCCTGCGGGGTCGCCTCCACCGAGGACCCCATCGGGCCGGTGTCCTCCGCCCGGCGGCTGTTCCGGCTGGCCGACGCCGCCCAGTACCGGGCCAAGGCGGTGCGGGCCGCGCGGCCGGTGGTGGCCGGGCGGGAGGGCCCCGACGATCCCGTCGTACGCCTCGCCGACGAGCCCTCCCACGAGCGGACCGCCGAGCGGCGGCGGTTCAGGGGGCGGCGTTGAGGATGTGACCTATTCGGTAAGGGGTGAACCCGGTACCCACTGGTGACATCCTGGTCTTCACTGCGTACGCTCCTGAATATGGATATGCACACTGTGGTGGTGGGGACGTCCGGCGTGACCGCGTCCGACGTGCTCGCGGTGGCGCGCGGCGGCGCCCGGATCGAGCTCTCCGGCGAGGCGGTGGCGGCCCTCGCCGCGGCCCGCGAGATCGTGGACGCGCTGGCTGCCAAGCCCGAGCCCGTCTACGGCGTCTCCACCGGGTTCGGCGCCCTCGCCACCCGGCACATCAGCCCGGAGCTGCGCGCCCAGCTCCAGCGCAACATCGTCCGCTCGCACGCCGCCGGCATGGGCCCGCGGGTCGAGCGCGAGGTCGTCCGGGCGCTGATGTTCCTGCGGCTGAAGACCGTCTGCTCCGGGCACACCGGCGTACGGCCCGAGGTCGCGCAGACCATGGCCGACATCCTCAACGCCGGCATCACCCCGGTCGTGCACGAGTACGGCTCCCTCGGCTGCTCCGGCGACCTGGCCCCGCTCTCGCACTGCGCCCTCACCCTCATGGGCGAAGGCGACGCGGAGGGCCCGGACGGCGTCGTACGGCCCGCCGGCGAGCTGCTCGCCGAGCACGGCATCGCCCCCGTCGAGCTGCGCGAGAAGGAGGGGCTGGCGCTCCTCAACGGCACCGACGGCATGCTCGGCATGCTGGTCATGGCCCTCGCCGACCTCGACATGCTCTACAAGTCCGCCGACGTCACCGCCGCGCTCAGCCTGGAGGCGCTGCTCGGCACCGACAAGGTGCTCGCCCCCGAGCTGCACGCCATCCGCCCGCACCCGGGGCAGGGCGCCTCGGCCGCCAACATGCTGGCCGTGCTGGCGGGTTCGGAACTCACCGGCCACCACCAGGACGACGCGCCCCGGGTCCAGGACGCCTACTCGGTGCGCTGCGCCCCGCAGGTCGCCGGCGCCGGCCGCGACACCATGGCGCACGCCCGGCTCGTCGCCGAGCGGGAGCTGGCCTCGGCCGTCGACAACCCGGTGGTGCTGCCCGACGGGCGCGTCGAGTCCAACGGCAACTTCCACGGCGCCCCGGTCGCCTACGTCCTGGACTTCCTCGCCATCGCCGTCGCCGACCTCGCCTCCATCGCCGAGCGGCGCACCGACCGGCTGCTGGACAAGAACCGCAGCCACGGCCTCCCGCCGTTCCTCGCGGACGACGCAGGCGTCGACTCCGGGCTGATGATCGCCCAGTACACGCAGGCCGCGCTGGTCAGCGAGCTGAAGCGGCTGGCCGTCCCGGCGTCCGCCGACTCCATCCCGTCCTCCGCTATGCAGGAGGACCACGTGTCGATGGGCTGGTCCGCGGCCCGCAAGCTGCGCACCGCCGTCGACAACCTCACGCGCGTGATCGCCGTCGAGCTGTACGCCGCCGGCCGGGGTGTGGAGCTGCGCGAGGGGCTCACCCCGGCGCCGGCGACGCGTGCGGTCATCGAGGCGGCGCGCAAGGCGGGCGTGCGGGGCCCCGGCCCCGACCGGTTCCTCGCGCCCGATCTCGCTGCGGCGGACGCCTTCGTGCGCGACGGAGGGATCGTCGCCGCGGTGGAGACGGTCACCGGTCCGCTCCGGTAGCGCGATCCGGTAGCGCGAAAGGGCCCCGCCGCAGCCGTGCGGCGGGGCCCTTTCGAAGTGCGTGGGTCGGCGGGCTACTTCAGCTTGGCGACCTGCGCGTCGACCACGGCCGCCGGGACGGCGCCCATGTCGCCGCCCTTCGACATCGCGGCGAAGTTCACCGTGTAGAACGAGGCGACGGTGTTGCCCTTGCGCACCACCTGGGTGTGGAAGGTGGCCGTGCCCGCGCCGTCCATGTCGACGTCCGCGGCGAAGGTCACCGCCTCGTCACCCTTCGCGGCGCCCTTCTCCGCGACCACCTTGGTGACCTTGGTGGTCTCACCCTCGGCCGTCAGGCCGTACCCGCCGGCACAGGCCGTCACGCCGTCGGAGACGGCCTTCATGGCCTTCTCGGCGCCGTCGCCCTCGTACGAGGAGAGACCCACGAACGTCATGTCGACGTCGAAGGCGTCCGCGAAGTCCTCCGGCTGCACGGTGGCACCCGACGCCTTGTCCTCCGAGACCGTGTTGCTGGCGTTCGCGTCCGTGTCGCCCGGGGCGAGAGCGGCCGTGGCCCAGGCGAGCGGGTCGCAGGCCGGCTTGTCGGTCTTCACCGAGGACTTGGAGGCCGGCAGGGTGTCGTCGCCCGATTCGGACTTGTAGCCCTTGAGTTCGCCCTGTGCGAGCAGCAGCTTCTCCAGCTCGGCGGAGGTGAGCGCCTTCGCGGCCGGACCCGACGAGGAGGAGGCGGCGGACGAGGAGGCGGAGGCCTTGGAGTCCGCGGAGTCCTTCGACCCGTCGTCCGAACATGCGGTGAGGAGGGAGAGCGACAGTGCGCCTGTTGCGGCGGCGGCGCACAGCCGTGCCCCCGGTGATCTCTTCATGAGCGAACTATGAAGAGCCTGTCAAAGAACAGTCAAGTTGATTCAAAAACCCAGACGTTCCCGGCGGACGGAATAGACCACGAAGCCCGCGCCGAGCGCGAGAAGCGTGGTTCCGCCGACGACGTAGGGGGTCGTGTCGAAGCTGCCGGTGTCGGCGAGCCGGGTGCCGTCGTCGACCGTGGTGTCGGCCGCTGTATCGGCAACCGTCCTGGCGGTCGTCCCGGTGGTGCCGTCGGCGGTCGTCCCGGTCGTGCCGCCGGCGGTGGTGGTGTCGGTCGTGGTCGTCGACGCGGCCCGTGCCTGGGTCGTGATCTGCGTCGTCGTGCCCGTTCTGGCCGGGGTGTCCTGGGACGCGTTCGCGGACGGGACGAACCACAGGGCACCCAACAGGGTCCCCGCGGCGGTGGCGGTCAGCAACGGACGTCGAGCGGATGACACGGAATATCGATCCCCTTGTGGCGCTGGCGAATTGGCCGTGTGGTCCGATGCTAATGAAAGTCGCGGGTCGCGGGAAAGTTGCGGGAGCTGTGAGCCGTACGCTCCGGCCATGAGTACTGAAGAGACATCACGTTTTGTGCGGATCAGAGTGGATATTCTCCTCGAGGTGCACGACGAGGACGCCGTGACGACGGCGGCGCTGCGGCGGATCGCCGACGACGCGGAGCTCCCCGACGCCGAGCGCGCGCACGCCGAGGGGGCTGTGACGGAGGACACGGCGGAGGCCCTCGCCTATCTCGTCGACCCGTTCGACCTGGTCGGTGAGGTACCCGGGGTGGAGCTCCAGCAGGCCTCCTGGTCCAGCGAACGGATCGACTACGACCCGGATTCGCCGGAGTGGGACCTCGACGAGGATGATGTCGACGAGGATGACGAGGCGGACGGCGAAGAGACGCGCATCGGCTGAGCGTTCCGGGAAACTCGTCACCCCGGACGGCAACCGCCGACCGGGGTTTCGTCGTCTCACCAGGCGCACGAACCGACACCCGCATCATCCGCGCCACGAACGTGGCGTGCCCCACACCTTCGGGAATGTGGAACGGGAGGAACCGGTCGTAGCGTTGATGTTCTTACGGGGACTCTCTGGGTTCTGGCAATCGGCAACGATGGAGAAGCGTGTGATGACGGACAGTAGGCGGCGCCGAGGTCTGATGACCGCGTCCGCACTGCTCGGCGGTGTTCTGGTGCTCTCTGCGTGTTCCGGCGGCGACAGTGACGCCTCCGACGGCGGAGGCAGCTCCTCGCAGGCCAAGGCCGACGAGGCGGCGGCCAAGAAGTCCTCCGAGGCCCAGATCAAGATCACGCCCGCGGACGGCTCGGACAACGCCTCCATCAACAACTCCGCGGCGGTCACGGTGAGCAAGGGCACGCTCACCACGGTGACGATGACCACCTCCGACGGCACGGCCGTCGAGGGCGCGCTCTCCGCCGACAAGACCAGCTGGAAGCCGAACACGCAGCTCGAGCGCTCCACCACCTACAAGGTGGCGGCCGAGGCGAAGGACTCGGGCGGCCTCGTGGCGCACGAGAACGCCTCCTTCACCACGGTCTCGCCGGACAACAGCTTCATAGGCAACTTCACGCCGGAGGACGGTTCGACCGTCGGCGTGGGCATGCCGGTGTCGATCAACTTCAACAAGGAGATCACCAACAAGGCGGCCGTGCAGAAGGGCGTCACGGTCACCTCCACCAGCGGTCAGGAGGTCGTCTGCCACTGGTTCTCCACCCAGCGCATGGACTGCCGTCCCGAGGACTACTGGAAGGAGAACTCCACCGTCACGCTGAAGCTCGCGCTCGACGGGGTGGAGGGCGCCGACGGTGTCATCGGGGTCCAGCAGAAGACGGTCACCTTCAAGGTCGGCCGCAACCAGGTGTCCTACGTGGACGCCAAGACCAAGCAGATGAAGATCACGCACAACGGCGCGGTCATCAAGACCATCCCGATCTCGGCCGGCTCGCCCGACAACAAGACGTACGAGGGCCAGATGGTGATGTCGGAGAAGTTCAAGGAGACGCGCATGAACGGCGCGACCGTGGGCTTCACCGATGACGACGGCAAGGGCGAGTACGACATCAAGGACGTGCCGCACGCCATCCGCCTCACCAACTCCGGCACCTTCGTGCACGGCAACTACTGGGGCGCGAAGTCCATCTTCGGCTCGGTGAACACCAGCCACGGCTGCGTGGGTCTGTCCGACACCAAGGGCGCCAACGACTCGGGCACGGCGGGCTACTGGTTCTACACCAACTCCATCGTCGGCGACGTCGTGGTGGTCAAGAACACCGGCGACAAGACCGTGTCCCCGGACAACGGCCTCAACGGCTGGAACATGGACTGGGCGCAGTGGAAGGCGGGTTCGGCCGTCTGAGGTAGTTCCTGACGGTCGGTTCGACAGTCGACCCACAGCTTTCCGGTGCCGCCCCCAGGGGCGGCACCGGTGTTTCCGGGGTTGATCACAGCCTTCTCATCGTTCTCTTATTTCGGCCTTATCCCTTCATCACGCGCGGTACCTACCGTGCGGCCATGTTCTTCACCTACCTGAGGCGCGAACTGCGCCGCCGTAGAAAAGCGGCCCTCGTCGTCGCCTCCGGGCTCGCGCTGGGTATCGCGCTGGTCATCGTGGTCACCTCCGTGTCGTCCGGCATGGGGAAGGCCCAGGACAAGGTCCTCCAGTCCCTGTACGGACTGGGTACGGACATGACGGTCACCAAGGCCGCCTCGCCCACCGCGAGCGCCTCGGACCGGCCGCGCTTCCAGTTCGACGCGCAGGACAACGACTCCGACGCGGAGCAGAGCACCGACCGCGTCATGGTGCAGGGCTTCCAGACCCTGTCGACCGCGACCGTCACCAAGGTCGGCAAGCAGGGCGGTGTCTCCGACGCGGTCGGCGGACTGAGCCTCCAGGTCCTCAAGGTCGACGGCCAGTTCACCCGCGGTCAGTTCCAGCAGAACGACAACGCGGGCGGCGCCGACGGCCGGCAGGGCGGCGGCGCCGGTGCCAACGGCGGCGGCAACGGCCAGCCGCAGGGTGAAGTGCAGGGTGGCGGAGCCAACTTCGACGTCAACAGTTACTCCGTCTACGGCACCGACGTCACCGAGCCCGCGCTCGGCCCGCTGACCTCCTCGACCATCACCAGCGGCCGTACCTTCAAGACCACGGAGAACAACGGCAAGGTCGCCGTCCTCGACTCGGCGTACGCCAAGGAGAAGTCGCTCAAGGTCGGTTCCACGCTGACCATCAGCAAGGTCAAGTTCTCGGTGATCGGCATCGCCACGGCCGACAGCGGTGACGCCGCCGCCAACGTCTACCTTCCGCTGACCCAGGCTCAGACCCTCAGCGACTCGAAGGACAAGGTCACCACGATCTACGTCAAGGCGACCGACTCCCAGAAGATCGACAGCGTCAAGTCGACGATCCAGAAGAACGTCTCGGGCACCACGGTGACGACCTCCGCCGACCTCGCGGACACCGTCTCCGGCTCCCTCTCCACGGCCTCCTCGCTCGCCACCAACGTCGGCAAGTGGCTGTCCATCGCGGTCCTGATCGCCGCCTTCCTGGTCGCCGGTCTGCTCACCTCCTCGGCGGTCTCCCGCCGCGTCCGTGAGTTCGGCACGCTGAAGGCGCTGGGCTGGAAGTCCGGCCGCGTCACCCGGCAGGTCGTCGGCGAGGCCATGGTCAACGGGCTGCTGGGCGGCGCCCTGGGCATCGCCCTGGGACTGGCCGGCGCGTACGTCGTGACCGCCATCAGCCCCACCCTCCAGGCCCAGTTGGGCGGCGGCGGAGGCGGTGGGGGCCAGGGCGGTCCCGGCGGCGGTGGCGGCGGCTTCGGCGGTCCCGGTCGCCAGGCGGCGGCCAAGACCCTCGACGTGGCGCTGACGGCGCCGGTGAGCGTCACGACGGTGGCCGTCGCGGTGGGTCTCGCCGTGGCCGGCGGTCTGATCGCCGGGGCGTTCGGCGGCTGGCGCGCCTCCCGGCTGCGCCCGGCCGACGCGCTGCGCCGCGTCGAGTAGCCGAACCGCCCCCAACCAACGAACGCACACCAGGAGTTGTTGTCCCCATGTACGAACTCAGAGGCGTCACCAAGCGCTACAGCCGGGGCAAGGAGACGGTCCACGCCCTCGCCGGGGTCGACCTGACCATCCCGGACGGCGACCGGCTCGTCATCCAGGGTCCCACCGGCGGCGGCAAGTCCACGCTGCTGCAGATGATCGGAGCGCTCGACCGGCCCTCCGAGGGCGAGATCGTCCTCGACGGCGTCGACCTGGCCAAGCTCTCCGAGGCCAGGCTCACGAAGGTGCGCAGCGAGAACATCGGCTTCGTCTTCCAGTCCTTCAACCTCATCCCGACGCTGAACGCGCAGGAGAACGTCGAGACCGCGCTCGTCCCGCTCGGCGTGAAGGTCAAGGAGCGGCGCGAACGGGCCGCCGAGGCGCTGAAGTCCGTCGGCCTGGGAGAGCGTCTCGGACATCTGCCGTCCGAGATGTCCGGCGGCCAGCAGCAGCGCGTGGCGATCGCCCGCGCGCTGGTCAAGCAGCCGAAGGTGCTGCTCGCCGACGAGCCCACCGGCAACCTCGACGAGAGCATGCGCGACGAGATCATGGACGTGCTGCACACCATGTGGAAGGAGCACGGGCTGACCTTCATCATGGTCACCCACGACTCCTCGATCGCGAAGAAGGCCCCGCGCGTGGCGACGATCCGCAAGGGCAAGATCACGGTGAAGGAGAACGCGGCGTCGGCCTGACGGGGGCGCAGGACGCCGGTTCGCTGAGCGCTGAGCGAACGCCCGCCGGAAGACAAGCCTCCGGCGGGCCGTTCGTGCTTGCGTGGCCCCATGACGGCACCCGAGACAAGCACGCCCCGCACCACGGTCGAGTACATCCGGTACCGGATCCCCGAGGAGCGGTCCGCGGAGTTCCTGGCCGCGTACACCCGAGCCGCGCGTGAGCTCGCGGCCTCCCCGCACTGCGTCGACTACGAACTCGCCCGCTGCGAGGAGGACTTCGGGCACTACATCCTGCGGATCACCTGGACGTCGACCGAAGACCACCTCGAGGGCTTCCGCACCTCGGACCTGTTCCCCGTCTTCCTCGCGGAGATCCGCCCGTACATCGGGCACATCGACGAGATGCGGCACTACAAGGCCACCTCGGTGCGCGGGACGGGCTCCGCCGTGCCCACGCTGTACGACTGGGCGGGCGGCGCGGAGGCCTTCGCCCGGCTCACCGAGGCCTTCTACGCCAAGGTGCTCCAGGACGACCTGCTCGCGCCGGTCTTCGCGGGCCTCGCCCCCGAGCACGCCGAGCACGTCGCGCTCTGGCTCGCGGAGGTCTTCGGCGGGCCGCACAACTACTCGGCGACCCAGGGCGGCCACAGCCACATGGTGGCCAAGCACTTCGGGCGGGACATCACCGAACCCCAGCGCCGCCGCTGGGTCAACCTCGTCCAGGACGCGGCCGACGAGGCAGGTCTGCCGACCGACGCCGAGTTCCGTTCGGCGTTCCTCGCCTATGTGGAGTGGGGCACCCGGCTCGCCGTCCACTTCTCCGGCCCGGACGCCAAGCCGCCGGCCGAGCAGCCGGTGCCGCAGTGGGGATGGGGCGCGGCTCCGCCCTACCAGGGCTGACGGCCCCCGAGGGGGAGGGGCGGCTCTCAGACGGACGGAGTCTGGGAGCCGGCCCCCGCCCGCGTCGCGTCCGCGCCCCAGCTCGCCAGCAGCCGCAGCGCCTCCGCCGAGGCCGATCCCGGATCCGCGTGATACGTCACCATCGTCTGTTCGCCGTCGCCCATCAGCCTGAACCCCTCGAAGTTCAGGGAGAGTTCGCCGACCAGCGGATGCCTCAGCAGCTTCACGCCGTGGCTCTTCTCCTTGACGTCGTGGGTCGCCCACAGCCGCCGGAAGTCCTCGCTCTTCACCGACAGCTGGCCCACCAGCGCGGACAGCCGCGGGTCGTCCGGATAGCAGCCCGCGTCCATGCGCAGGGCGCAGACGATGTCGATCGCCTTCTGCTCCCAGTCCACGAAGAGGTCCCGGTAGTCGGGGCGCAGGAAGACCAGCCGGGCCCAGTTGCGCTCCGCCACCGGCAGCTCCGCCCAGTCGCCGAAGACGGCCGCCGCCATCCGGTTCCAGCCCAGGATCTCGGTGCGCCGCCCGATGAGGTACGCCGGTACCGAGTCCATCGTGTCCAGCAGCTGCCGCAGCGGGCCCCGCACCTGCTGGGGCGGCGCGCTCTGCTTCTTCTTGTGCTTCGGCTTCGCCAGGTGGGTGAGATGCGCGTGCTCGGCGTCGGAGAGCCGCAGCGCCCTGGCGATGGAGTCCAGCACCTCCGCCGACACGTTCCGCCCGTTGCCCTGCTCCAGGCGCGTGTAGTACGCCACCGAGACCCCGGCCAGCTGCGCCAGCTCCTCGCGCCGCAGCCCCGGCACCCTGCGGTGGCGCCCGAAGTCCGGCAGCCCCACGTCCTCCGGCTTCAGCCTGGCGCGCCGGGTGCGCAGGAACTCGCTGAGCTCGGCACGCCGGTCCAGGGGGGCGCCGGGAGGTTCGGGGTGTTCGTCCATGCCGTCCAGTATTCCCGGTCGTACGCACACCAGCCTGACCCCGCCAGTGGTAGGCACAGCAGACGTACGCAGAGGCGTGACCTGGGTGAATGTCGTGCGATGGGGCAGGCTGGACGTCGTACCCGGCCGGAAGGCAGGCCGGAACACGAACCCCCCGCTAGGAGATCCAGGGCATGACCACCGTTGCCGCGTACGCCGCACCCTCCGCCAAGGCTCCGCTGGAGCGCACGACGATCGAACGCCGCGCGGTGCGCGAGTTCGACGTCCTGATCGACATCGAGTTCGCCGGGATCTGTCACTCGGACATCCACCAGGCCCGGGAGGGCTGGGGCGAGGCGATCTTCCCGATGGTGCCCGGTCACGAGATCGCGGGCGTCGTCTCCGAGGTGGGTCCCGGTGTCACCCGGTTCGCCGTCGGCGACCGCGTGGGCGTCGGCTGCCTCGTCGACTCCTGCCGTGAGTGCGACAACTGCAAGGCCGGCCTGGAGCAGTACTGCACCGGCGGCAGCGTCGGTACGTACAACGCCGTCGGCAAGGACGGCGAGCCCACCTACGGCGGCTACGCGCAGAAGATCGTCGTGGACGAGAACTACGTCGTCCGCATCCCCGACGGCCTCTCGCTCGACGTCGCCGCGCCGCTGCTCTGCGCCGGCATCACCACCTACTCCCCGCTGAAGCACTGGAACGCCGGCCCCGGCAAGAAGGTCGCGATCCTCGGCATGGGCGGCCTCGGCCACATGGGCGTCAAGATCGCGCACGCCCTCGGCGCCGAGGTGACCGTGCTGTCCCAGTCGCTGCGCAAGAAGGACGACGGCCTGAAGCTGGGCGCCGACCACTACTACGCCACCAGCGACGAGAAGACCTTCAAGGAGCTGGCGGGCACCTTCGACCTCATCCTCTCGACGGTCTCGGCCCCGCTGAACCTGGACGCCTACCTGGCCCTGCTGAAGACCGACGGCGCCTTCGTGAACGTCGGCGCGCCCGAGGAGCCCGTCGCCCTCAACCTGTTCTCGGTGATCGGCGGCCGCAAGACCCTCGCCGGCTCCGGCATCGGTGGCATCCAGGAGACCCAGGAGATGCTGGACTTCTGCGCCGAGCACGGCTTGGGCGCCGAGATCGAGCTGATCAGCGCCGACCAGATCAACGAGGCGTACGAGCGGGTGCTCGCCAGCGACGTCCGCTACCGGTTCGTGATCGACACGTCGACGATCTGACCGACCTCGCGGATCCCGTGACGGTCCTCGCGGAGTTCGTGACGGTCCCCGTCGACCTCGTGACGGTCCTCGCGGCTTCCCGACCGTGAGTGGGCCCCCGGCGCATCGCGCCGGGGGCCTTCCTCGTCACCGGACGGGCGCCGGACGCCTCACGGGTTGCGTCGGTCCCTCCCCAGCAGCCACAGCAGATACGGCCCGCCCACCAGCGCGGTCAGCGCGCCGACCGGGATCTCCAGCGGCGGCAGCAGGGTGCGGGCGGCCAGGTCCGCGCCGACCAGGACCACCGCTCCCGTCAACGCGCCCGCCACCAGCGGAAGGTGGGGGGTCCGCGTGAGGCGGCGGGCCAGTTGGGGCGCGGTGAGGGCGACGAAGCCGATCGGTCCCGCCGCGCCCGTCGCGGTCGCCGCGAGCACGACCCCGAGGACGGTCAGACCGAGCCGCGCCCGGCCCACCCGTACGCCGAGCGCGGCCGCGGTGTCCGTGTCGAGGCCGAGCGGGCGGGCGGCCCGGCTCGCCCACACCAGCGCGGGGAGCGCGAGCAGGAGCACGGCGGCCAGCGGCCCCGCCTGCTCCCAGCCGCGGCCGTTGAGGCTGCCGGTGAGCCACAGCTTGACCTGCTCGGCGGCCTCCAGCTCGCTGTCCGTGAGGTACAGCTGGACGACCGCGGACAGCGCGACGCCGATGCCGACACCGGTGAGCACGAAGCGGCTCGGCTGCATCCCGTGGCGCCAGGCGAGCAGATAGACGAGGGCGGCGGCCGCGAGACCGCCCGCGACGGACACCGCGGGCATCGCGCCGGGCGAGGTGACGGCTCCGGTGGCGAGGGCGAGGACGGTCGCGGCGGCGGCGCCGTGGCTCACCCCGATCACGTCCGGTCCGGCCAGCGGGTTGCGGGTGACGGTCTGCACCAGCGCACCGGACAGGCCGAGTGCGGCGCCGACGAGGGCGCCGAGAGCGATACGCGGGACCCGGAGCTCGCCCACGACCAGATCGTAGGGACCGGTGTCACCGCGCAGGGTGCGCCACACCTCGGCCGGCGGGACGTAGGTCCGGCCGAGACAGGCGGAGCCGAGCATGACGGCCGCGAGGAGCAGCACGAGGGCCACGGCGACACCGGCGGACCGGCGGTGCAGGAGAAGGGAGACCCGGGGGTGGGGGCGCAGAACCGCGGAACCCGCCGGACGCGCGGCCGGCACCCCGGTCGTAGCGGCCGCCGACCCGGGGTGGCGGTCCGGCGTCCCGGGCGTCATGTCACCGCCCCCTTCCGCCGCACCAGCAACACCAGCACGGGCACCCCCACCAACGCCGTCATCACCCCGGCCGGCACTTCCGCGGGAGCCCGCACCACCCGTCCCGCCACATCCGCGAGCAGCAGCAGCGCGGCGCCCAGCACCGCCGACAGCGGCAGCACGAGCCGATGCGCGGCACCGCGCGTGACCCGGCGGGCGAGATGCGGGACGGCCAGACCCACGAAGGCGATCGGCCCCGCCGCGGCCACCGCGGACGCGGTCAGGAGCGTCGCCCCGAGCGCGGCGCACACCCGTACCGTGTGCACTCGATGGCCGAGCGCCCGAGCCGTCTCGTCGCCGAGGGCCAGCGCGTCCAGCCCACGCGCGCACGCCAGCACCAGTGCCGCGCCCACCGCCAGGAACGGCAGCATCCGTACGACGGTGTCGGCGTCGCGCCCGCTCAACGCGCCGACCTGCCAGAACCGGAACTGGTCGAGGGTCGCCGCACTCGAGGTCAGGACGACGGTCGTGGCACCGGCGGTCATGGCGGACAGTGCGGTGCCGGCCAGCGCCAGTTTCACCGGTGAGGCCCCGCCCCGGCCGCGGGCGGCTATGGCGTACACCAGGCACGCGGCGGCGACGGCGCCGACGAAGGCGTACCGGACGTACCCGGAGAAGCCGTCGGCGAGGCCGAGCGAGACGGCGAGGACGACCCCCGCCGCGGCGCCCTGGCTGAGGCCGAGGATGCCGGGGTCGGCGAGCGGATTGCGGGTGACCGCCTGGAGGGCCGCCCCGGCGAGACCGAGCGCGGCTCCCGCCGTCAGCCCGATCTCCGTCCGCGGCAGCCGCAGGGACCGCACGACGAGGGCGTCCGGTGAGCTCCCGTCGTGCAGCAGGGCGTCGAGCACGGCGGACGGCGGCACCGCGCGGGTGCCGACGGCGAGGCTGAGCACGGCCGCCGCGGTCACCAGCAGGGCGGCCGCCGGCCAGGCGAGGTGTTTCACGGGACGGTTACCTGCCGAGGTGGTCGGCGAGCTCGGTGACGACCAGGCGGGCGGCGGTCGGACCGGCGTTGAGGTACCACGGGTCGTCGTCGACCTGCACGGCCTGCCCGGCCTTGACGGCGCCCATCCCCTTCCACAGCGGCCCGGCCACCGTGGTCGCGGCATCCGTCCCGCTCGCGTCCCCCTGGACCGAGTAGAAGATCCAGTCACCGTCCGCGGTGTCGATCTTCTCGGCGCTGATGTCCTCCGAGATGGCGTTGAACCGCTGCGACTCGGGCCGGGAGAGCCCCATGTCGACGGCGATCGACCCGGTGAAGGACGACACGCCGAACATCCGGGTGCGGTCCGGGGTGAAGCGCACCATGGAGACGGTCGGGTCGCCCGCGACCGAGTCCCCCCGGGTCCGCGCGTCGCCGACGATCCCGTCGAGCAGCTTCCGCGCGGCCTGCCCCTTGCCGATCGCCTCGCCGACGAGCAGCAGATCGCGCTTCCAGTTGATGCCCTGTCCGGCCGTGACCACGGTCGGCGCGATCTTGGACAGCTTGGGGTAGAGGTCGCCCAGGGAGTCGTTGACCAGGATCAGGTCGGGCTTCACGGCCGCGAGGGACTCCAGGTTGGGCGCCTGACGGGTGCCCGCGTCGGTCATCGCCGCGAGCTTCGCCTTGTACTGCGGGAAGGCGTCCGTCAGGTAGTCCGGGACCAGACCGGCGTTGTCGGCACGGGTGGAGGCGGTCGGGACGACACCGAGGCTGAGCAGGTCGTCGAGCTGCCCCGTGCTGATCACGGCGATCTTCTTCGGCTCCGCCTCTACGGTGGTGGTGCCCCGGAAGTGCTTGACCGTGCGCGGGAACGTCCCGTCGGTGTCGGTGTCCGCGCCCATGCCGTCGGCGAGGACGCCGGGTGCGGCCGAGGGGCCCGCCGACGCCCCGGCGACCAGGTTGCGCTCGCCGTCGGTCCCGGACGAGGACCTGGCATCGTTGTCAGCGGCGGCCGAGCATCCGACCAGCAGCCCTCCGACGACGAGGGACACGACGGACAGGACGGATCTGGCGGACCCGGCAGGGCCGCCGGACCTGTCGGTCCCGCCGGACCTGTCGGTCCCGACAGACCCGGCAGACGCGCCCGGGACGGACGTGCCCAGGACGGACTTCCGCTTCGACGTACGCACAGCTGCTCCGATCACCGCTACTAAGGCGAGCCTTACCTTAGCCGGTCCGGAGGGTTGCGGAATCTCGGGTTCAGGACACGGGGAACGACTCGCCGTCGCCGTAGGACCGGACGAGGACTCCGCCGCCCGGAGCGGGGCGCACGCAATGGGCCCGGCCGCGCCCGGCCACCCGCGCGCGGCCGTCGCCACCCTCGCCCCCGACCTCCACCACCGTGTTCTCGTCGATGGCCACCCCGTGTGCCAGCCGGCCGCCCGCCACGACGGCCGCCAGCCGCCCCAACGTCCCCCACTGCGCGGCATGGTTGTCCACCGCGAACGGCACGAGCCCCAGCCCGGGCCGGACATCGAGCTCCTCGAGGTCCTCCGCGGTGTCCGGCGGACACACGGCGACCCCGTCCACCAGCCACCCCCCGACCACCGCGTCCCGCGCCGCCATCGCGGCTCCCGCGGAGAACCCGGCATACGGAAGTCCCCGCTCGCGAAGCAGGGCGGACAGCGGACCGGAGGATTCGGCGAACGCCTCCTGATACGCGGGCGTCAGCCCACCGCAGACGAACACCCCGGCCACGTCCTCGGTCACCGCGCCGACCTCGAACCGCTCCCCGATCGGCACCAGCACTGGCACGGGCGTACAGTCCCCGGCCTTCCGCAACGCGACGTCGTACCGGGCGAACTGCTCGGCTCCGTCGCCCTCGTCGACGATCACGCAGAGGATGCGGGGCGTCGACCCGGAACCGGATCCCGACGCCTTCGACGCCCCCGACGCGGCGCGGGCCGCGCGCAGGAACGGCCCGTGCACGACGTCGACGACCGTCTCCTCCCACCCCCCGCCGATCAGGAACACCCGACCACCACTGCTCTTCGTACCGCTGCTCACGCGCACTTCCCCCCTGGGCTCATGGACGACTCGGGCAAGTAACTCACGAAGGGCGGCCGGTTCGGCCGGTTCACGCCTCAGCCACCGGCCCGGAGCCCCTGGAGACCGTCGTAGGCGGCCATCACGAGGTCCAGTCCCCGGGTGTCCTCCGCCGGTTCGCGCATCTGATTGGTCACGTAGGCCACCACCGCGCGGGCCTCGGGGTCGATCATGACCGTCGAGCCGCCCCAACCGCCCCACCCGTACGTGCCGCCGAACCGCCCGTAGCCCAGACCCCAGCTGATCGGCATGCCCAGGACGCGGTCCTCGCCGCTGAACTGTTCCTCCCAGGCCCGGTCGCAGCCCGCCCGGGACAGCAGCCGCACCCCACGCACGGAGCCCCCGCAGGCCATCGCCGACTGGACGAGGGCGACCGAGCGGGCGTTGCCGAAGCCGCTCGCCGCCGGGATCTGCGCCCGGCGCCAGGCCACGCTGTTGCCGTCGCGGAGCCGGATCGCGGTCGGGGCGGCCGTCACGGTCCGGGCCACGTCGGCGCGGGCCGCGCCCGCCGTGTAGTCCTCGTCCCGGAACGGCGGCGGGACCGTGAGCGCCACCCGGTGATCGTGCTCGGCCGGCAGCCCCATCCGGAAGTCCGCGCCCAGCGGTCCGGCGATCTCGTCGGCGAAGAACTCACCCACGCTCCGGCCGGTGATCCGGCGCACGACCTCGCCCACGAGGAACCCCTGGGTGAGCGAGTGGTACCCGGCCGCGCTGCCCGGCTCCCACTGCGGAGCCTGCGCGGCCAGTCGTGCCGTCGCGGCCTGCCAGTCGTAGATGTCCGCCACCGGGCCGTCCCAGTCGGGCAGTCCGGCGGTGTGCGAGAGCAGGTGCCGTACCAGCACCGCGTCCTTGCCCGCCGCCGCGAACTCCGGCCAGTACCGGGCCACCGGCGCGTCCGGATCGAGCTCGCCCCGGTCGGCCAGGACCAGCGCGCACAGCGCCGTCATCGTCTTCGTGACGGACCAGACGTTGACGATCGTGTCCCGCTGCCAGGGGACACCGCGCGCCGCGTCGGCGAACCCGCCCCAGACGTCCACCACCGGCTCGCCGTCCACGAAGACGGCCACCGAGCCGCCGACGTCCCCGCCGTCCAGCAGCGCGGCCAGCGCGGTGGGCACGGCGGTGAACAGATCGTCGTACGAGCCCTGGATGTCAGCCATGCCCGCCATTGAGCCCCCACGGGACGGCCGGAGGCAACCGAATTCCGGCGCCGACGGGCGCTACCGGTCGGGCCCGCCCGCCGGGGCCCGGGTCTCTGCGGGCGGGGAGGCCTGTGCGCCCATGTCCAGCCGGAACGGCGGGTACGCGTCGGTCATCAGCGCCGCGTAGGCGCCCACCCGCGCGACCCAGCGGGCCAGGCCGAGCAGGAAGTCGAAGAGGTGCACCGGGTAGCGGCCGGTGAAGGCCAGGATGATCACGGCGACGAAGGAGAGGTAGAAGACGAGCCCGCCGCCGTGCCAACAGTCCATCCCGCCCCAGCCCCAGTCGCCGACGAACATCCCCACGACGATGTACTGCGGGATGGCCAGCAGCCACCACTTCACCAGCACCAGACCGCGCGACAGACGCTCGGGATAGACGACGTCGAAATGCGCCGGATAGTCGGGCACCTCGGCGAGGGTGAACGGCGGGTACCGGTCGGTACCGAGCGCGGCGTGGGCGTAGTAGGCGACACGCCAGTTCCAGCGCATCACACCGACGTTGAAGTCGAAGAGCGCCCGGGGATATCGGGCCGTGAACAGGATCGCGAAGAACGCGACGACGGTCACGAAGGAGAACGCGATCCACAGGAAGAACAGCACGATGTAATGCGGGATGGCGAGGAACCACTTCACCAGCCACATCCATCTGGACAACCGAGGATCGAGAAACGCCTCGATGCGCACAGGCGACACGGCGACCGGAATCATGGGGACCAGCTCAGTTCCCGGATCATGATTTCAGGCTCGCACACCGCAGGAAGGGCCGCGACCGGGGCTGTCTCGCACTCCAAGGTGGCCAGCGCGCGCAGCAGGGCCGCGGGGGTCCCTGCGCAGATCGGGAGCGGGGCACGCGGTGGCCGCCGGACAGGCCCACGTGGTGTCGAAGCCGAGCGGTAGTTCCCGACGGCACACCTCAATGCCGTGTGCCGCCGGCAAACGGCAACCGTTCGTCACGCACTCTGCGCGCATATGTTCCGAAGCTCATTCGTCTCCAGCGGGGCAAGTGCGTTCCCGGGGGTAGCCGGGTGACGGATTTCGGGGGCGAGGGTGCGAGAGGGAAGAGCGCGTCACGTCGCCGGGGAGTGCGAGTACGTCCGGCAGGCGCTGATCGTGGATTGCACGTGGGACGTACGGCGCAACGCGCACGATCACCGCGTCGCGGCTCTTCCATGGCGTACAGCGTGAGATCGGCCCGGGCAGGCGGCCACCGGTCTTCGGCGGCGGGTGCCTGTCCGGTGGGCTTACTCAGGCCGGGTTGAGTAGGTGCGCTCATGTCCGGCGGGTGGCCGGGCGGCGAGCATCGGTGCAGCGGCGCGGAGGTCCGGCGCGCCGGCCCGATGCAGCTGACTCAGTTACGGAGAATCCCGTGTCCCGTCGTATCGCTCTGTCCGTTGCCGCCGGTGTCGTCGTCCTCGGGGGTGCCGGCGCCGGTGCCTTCGCTCTCGCCCACGCGGGGGAGCAGCCTCCGGCGCTGGCGCACAGTACCGCCCGCTACACCGCTCCCGACGGCGACCGCGACGGCTCGTTGACCTTCGTCACCGATGTCACGGCGTCCTCCGGAGTCACGAGCGTGAAGGTGCTCGCATGGCCGGAGAACTCGTCCTTCGCCGAGAAGCAGCTGACCACCAAGGACATGACCGCGGCGGAGCCGGCCGTCTGCGAGCCCTCCGGGGAGGACACCGTGCGCTGCACCTACACCGCCGAGGTCACCGGTTCCGACGCCGAGTCGTCCCCGCGCGGCCTCTGGCACATCGCGGTCCTGGCCACCGCGCAGAACGGCACCACGACCCTGAACACCGAGGCATCCGACTTCACCGTCAGGTAGGCGGGCGGGAGTGGGCGTGCGCTGCGCTGTACCCCGCATCAGCGGCCGGATCGTCGTGCGACGGTGCTGGAGCCGCCGCTGTAGGGTCCGCTTCCAGATCGACCGTCACATAGCCGCAGCCACATGTGCCCACCACCCGAGTGGCGGAATCTGGGCCAGTAGCGCACCGCTCACCGGATCCGAGCCGGCCAGTAGCGCCCGCAGGATCGCCGCAGCTTCCGACGACAGGGGCTCAGCCACCTGCGCCGGCCACGCCGATCGGGCAGGAGACCCGCGTCCCCGCGAGGGTGTGGCGAGTCGCAAGGACCGGTACGGCAGCGGCAGGAGGCGCAGGTCCCGCTACGGGCCCCACCGCACACGAGCGGGCGCGCGCTTCGACTCACGCTGCCAGGTTGCTCGGTCAGGGTGTACTCCGGGTGCGCAGCTCGACGGACACGCGTGCCGCAGCGCCCACTCGAAGCCCTCCCGGCCGACCTCCACCGCGAGAACGGTCTCCTGACCCTCCTTCAGGCCCCACCCGCAGCGGTACGTCATCCACAGGAAGCTGGGCTCGATCCATGTCAAGCCGCGCTCGCAGACCCTTATTCGGGTGGTTGTCGGGCCCACGTCGCGGATTGGTCAGCGTAGAGCGACGCTGCCGTTGCCGGGCCCGGGGTGGCGGGTCCACAGGGATACGTCACTGCTCGTCGCGACGGCGATGGTCTCCCCTGAGGGAGAGAAACCGAAGGCTCGAAGTTCCGAGTAAGTGGAGTGGAAGATGTGCCACCACTGCTCTCCGTACGGGCCGGAGTGAGGAATTCCGCCGTCGGTCGAGAGCAGTACACGATCGTTGGGCCAGGCCGGAGTGACGGCCTCCAGGGTCCAGCCGTCCTCGGTCGTGGTGTGCAACCCTCCGCCGAAGAGCCCTGCGATGTGTACGCGACTGCCGGCGATCGGTCCCAGTCCGGGGCACGTCAGGTCGGCGGCCGCGTCGGGGGTGCTGTCCTCGGGGTCGGGGTCGCGGTCCCTGGCGATCCTCTCGCCGGTGACGGCATCGAAGAGACCGTGACCATCGTGCGAGACGACCATGACCAGGTCATGGCCTCTGTCGGGATGCGACGCGAAACCGACGCCGAGAAGTCCGCCGACAGGGACGCCGTACTCGTACTCGAAGACGGGCCGCCAGGGTTCGGGCGCGGGCACCACAGGGGCCGCGAGCAGCCGGTTCCGCATGTCCCGCTGGTAGGCCGTGAGTTCTGGCTCATGGTTCGGCTGCCCGACCGGAGGCGTGTCCTTCGTCCGCTTCATCACAGCCCCATGATCTACGCAGCGGCAGGCCGGCCCGACAGGACCGATACAACCCATGGTCCAAGCACGTGTCCTTGCGGGCTGTGAACGCCGCTTGATGGCCCACGTCAAGCGGTGTTCGTAGACCTTGCTGGTGTGCCGCGGTCGTCCCGTCGATCTGC
Organism: Streptomyces sp. NBC_01334; assembly: GCF_035983595.1. NCBI lineage: Bacteria > Bacillati > Actinomycetota > Actinomycetes > Kitasatosporales > Streptomycetaceae > Streptomyces > Streptomyces sp. NBC_01334. The sequence goes on from NZ_CP130718.1 coordinate 6,144,246, forward strand.
CGAGCGGGATGCGCGCGAGCTGGCGCACTGGATTGCAGCGGGAGACCTGCACGGCGCGAGCTGGGTCAGCTGGTCCGAGCCTGCTTCATTGGATCTCGCGACACCATCAGTGTCCGTACGCCCACGCCTGAAAGGATCCGGCCGGTGCCGGACAGGACGGGTTGTGGAATCCATGACGGAAGAGGAGTCGCGCCAGAGGCAGCGGGCGCGCTTCGAAAGACTGGCGCACGTGGTGGTGGAACCGTTGCACCGGTATCTGCTGCGACGGACGAGCGCCGACATGGTCGACGACATCCTGGCGGAGGCGATGCTGGTGCTGTGGCGCCGTATTGACGACGTCCCCGGCCTCGGGTCGGCGCCGGCTTCCCTGCCCGACCCCGATGACGTGCTGCCGTGGTGCTACGGGGTGGCGCGTGGCTGCCTGGCGAATGCCCGGCGTGCCGACGGGCGCCGGCTCCGGCTGGTGGAGCGGTTGATCCGGACGCAGGAGCAGCAGCCGGCCGGGGTCGCCGACCACAGCGATCTGCACGCCGCGCTCGCCGCCCTCGGGGCACTGGACCGTGAGGTGGTGCGGCTGTGGGCGTGGGAGGGGCTGGCGCTCCGGCAGATCGCGGAGGCGACCGGGCTGACGTCCAACGCCGTGAGCATCCGGCTGCACCGGGCGAAAAAGAGACTCGCCGAACAGCTGAGGCGAAAGCAGGGCGAACCGTCCGGACACAAGAGAGATGAAGGAAGGAGCGGTCAGTGAATGACGACGAGTTGCTGGCCCGGCTGAAGTCCGCGGACCCGGCGCTGACCCCACATGCTCCGCCGCCCGACATCGACCGACTTGTGGAGGACATCTTGACCACCGACACCGCGCTCCGGACCGGCGATTCGGTCCCCGCGACGACCGCTGCGCGACGGAGCCGCCGTCAGCTCCTCGGACTCGCGGCGGCTGCCGGTCTGCTTCTGCTCGGCGGCGGCATCGCCGGAGGAGTCATGGCGAACGACGACGGGCACTCGGCCTCGACCGGCCCACTGACACTCACCACCCACAGCGGCTTCGGCACCCAGAAGTGTGTGGCACCCAGCCCCGACACCCTGCGTGGGTACCCGACCCTCTTCGTGGGAACGGTCACCTCCATCAAGGGTTCCACGGTCACCTTCCGCGTCGACTACTGGTTGAAGGGCGGCGACACGGAGACGGTCGTGCTCGACAGCGACGCGAGCCGGCCGGAGGCGCTGACGTTCTCGGAAGGTGAGCGCTACATCGTGGCCGCCGAGAACGGCGTCGTCCCGGTGTGCGGTGCGAACGGGGCCTCGGACGAGATCGTCGACGAGTTCCGCCAGGCCTTCGGGAAGTAGCGGAAACCAGCTGCAAGGACGATCCGAGCCCACCGACGGCCGCGGTGGGCTCGGGCCCGTTCGGGAAGGCGGCGCTTCTCTTGCTATGACCGTGTGCGCGCCGCGATGGTCCGTTCACAACCCGTTGGGTCAGGGCGCGCGCCGCACGCCTTTCGGCGCCCGTTCGCTCGGCCTGGTCAGCATGCGGTTCCCGCACGTGGTGCGAGAGACACGCGTGCCGCAGCGCCCACTCGAAGCCCTCCCGGAGTCAGGTCCACAGGCTGACAGCTGATCGTTGCGGTGGCCTCGCCACTGACAGTCGGCGCGCACGCCGGCGTCACAAGCCTGCCGCGACCCTTCCGGCTCGGCGAGTTGACCGCCGATTTTCTCATCCGCGGTCGCCTCACGCGCTCCGCAAAGGCAGGTGGGAAACCGCCCGGCCCGATGCAGCCACCGCACATCCAACCGCCCGAAGCAGACCCGCCGACCGTTCCCGGTCAGAGCACTACTTCTCGCGCAGGTTCTCGACCTCGGCGGCCAGCACGGCCATGCCGCGCACGTGCGTGTAGTACCTGGTCGCGTACTCGTCGTCGATCGCTGGGAGGACCTTGTCGAACACCGTCACCAGCCGCGCGAGGCCTTCGCGGTGCCGTTCGGAGAGAGGTCCTGCGAGGACGCTCGCCGCGTAGCCGTAGACGTCTGCGTCGAGTGACACCATGTCCTGATCCTCGACGTCCAGACCGCGGAAGCCGGGCGGGAACGGCATGGCCATGTGTGCGGCCGCCATCCGCGAGAGCGCATCCGACTTCTCTTCGAACATGTCGGCGATCATGCCAGGCGCACGCAGGCATCCGGGCGCGGTGCGCGTGACTGGATCGGACGTCATTGCACATCGGAACGCGCGCCCCATCCGGTGGGCCTGTGCGGTCACCGCACCGGCATCCCAGATGAGGGCTGTGGACGCCGCTTGTGACCCATGTCAAGGCGCGTTCACAGACCTTTCCGCAAGCGGCACGCACCGCTGGAACGACGCCTTAGTACACGGCAGTTCGGGTACTGCGGCCGGGCACTACTGGTGAGCTGTCTCCTGTCTCCTGTCTCCGGTCTCGCCGCCCTGGCCGGCCGTCGCAGCCGGTTCGAGTCTCTACAGGGACCTCTCGCGGAGCGGCACGCGATGCTCGGGGCAGAGCTCAGATGTTGCTCAGACGGCTTGCTGGTCGGCCGCCGTACTGGTCAGCTCGACGCACGCCTGAGCGACACCGAGCGCTCAGCGCCGAAGGGGTCCCAGGACAGTGCTCGGCAACACACCCTGGTCTCAGGGTGCACACGGGGGAGGAACGCTCATGCGATACGGATTTCGCGCTGCCTTGGGGACAGCGGTACTGCTGGTCACGGCCTCGACGGGCTGCTCGGGTGGCGACGGGAGTTCAGCGAGGCCGTCCGGCTCCCGCGCCCCCGCCTCGACCGCTGCGCCGACTCCCTCGCATCCGGACCTGACCGAGGTGATCAACACAACCCGAACCACCCTGATGACGTCGGGGGCGGTGGGTGCCGACGCCCCCGGCTCCCAGGGCCTGATGCTGGTCGAGCCCTGGCCGACCGGCGCCGCCTACGCCTGGGAAACCCGCGACCAGCGACTGTGCTGGGCATCGGTCGCCGAAGCTGCGTTCTCCATGCGAGCCTGCGCTTCCAAGCCCATGGCCATCGAAGACTCAAGGGGGGTGCACCCGCTCGCAACCCTCTTCACCGACGGCTGGGTTCGTCTGTTCGCCGCCGACCACCAGCAGGTGACTTCCGCGACCTGTGGCGGAAAGCCCCTGGAAGTCCGCCGCGTCGGCACCGTTGCGCAGGGCGTCCGGACACTGTATGCCGTGTGGTTCCCGGACTACACGAAGGGCAGCATTGAGCTGTCGCTGAGCCACGACGGCACAACGTCCGAGGCCTCGCTCCGGCTCGGTGACGCCGGCGACCGCACCTGCGCCGCTGTCCCCTAGATTCTGGTCCGGAGCCGGATGATCGTTGCTGCGACGGCAACATGGATGAGGTCTGTGAACGCTGCTTGATGATCCACGTCATCCTGTCCCGCTTCCACGCGGTCGGAAAACGGCCGTCGCGGGCGGCGGGCAGGCCGATTTCCGGGGAGTACGCCTGGTAGACGGTGATCGTGGACTCCGTGTAAGCCGCACGGATCCCGTGACGCGGTTGTTCCATGGCGTACAGCGTGGGGTGGGTTGGTGCAGGCGGCCACCGATTTACGAACCACAGTTCACTGCGCCCCGGTCGGGCAGGAGACCCTGAAGGCGTGGAGACGCAGCCCTAGGACGGGACGGTGGCGTCGGCGCCGGCGTCCGATGTGTCGGTGCCCGGAGGGGACGGCTCTCGGAGCTGCTCGCGCCCGTAGTTCCAGACCACCGCGATCAGCGCGGCGATCGGTACCGCGAGCAGACTGCCCACGATGCCGGCCAGACTGCCGCCCAACGTCACCGCCAGCAGAATCACTGCCGCATGGAGGCCGAGCCCACGACTTTGGATCATGGGCTGGAACACGTTGCCCTCGAGCTGCTGCACCACGACGATGATGGCCAGCACGATCAGCGCGTCCGTCAGGCCGTTGGAGACCAGCGCGATGAGAACCGCGACGAGACCGGCGAACAGGGCGCCGATGATCGGCACGAACGCGGAGACGAAGGTCAGCACCGCCAGCGGGAGCACCAGCGGTACTCCCACGATCCACAGGCCCAGGCCGATCAGGACGGCGTCGAGCAGGCCGACGGCCGCCTGGGAACGCACGAACGCACCCAGGGTGTCCCAGCCGCGCGCGGCCACGGCCGGGACGTCGGTGGCGAGCCGACCGGGCAGCTGACGTGCGAGCCACGGCAGGAACCGCGGACCGTCCTTGAGGAAGAAGAACATCAGGAAGAGGGCCAGGACGGCGGTGACCAAGCCGTTCACCACGGTGCTCACCCCCGTGACGACAGCCCCTACCATGCTGCCGAGACCGTCCTGCGCGCGGGATACCGCGGTGTCGAAGGCCTTGTTGATCTGGGCGTCACCGATGTTCAACGGCGGCCCGGCGGCCCACTCGCGCAACTTCTGGATGCCGTCGACCACGCCGTCGGTCAGCTCGCCGGACTGGGATGCCACCGGTACCGCGATCAGCGCCACGACGCCGATGGCGACCAGGAGGAACAGCACCGTCACGACCGTTGCGGCGAGGGCGGGTTTCCACCCGCGACGAAGCAGGAAACGGGTCGGTGGCCAGGTCAGTGTGGTCAGCAGCAGGCCGACCACGAGCGGCCAGACGACCGACCACATCCGGCCCAGGATCCACAACGTCACCGCGAGCATCAGAAGTATGAGCAGCAGCTCGGCGGAGGCACGCGCCGTCGTACGGAGCGCGGCGCGGGCTCTTGTGGAACTCAACGTGGCAGTCACGGATGCACCCTATGGGTACGCAAGTCATACCGGAATCGCTGCTCACCGTGTGTGGACCCCTGGCACACGAGAGACGCCGCGTGGGGAAGGCGCCCTTGGTTTCGGGCGGGCCACTCGTCCGCGGATTCCGCGGCCGGGACCACGCTCCCGCCCGAACTGGGGGCGTACTGTCCGGCGGTGTCAGACGGCCTCGTACGTGCTGAAGATGTACAGCGCCGCTTCGATCTGTGCCTTCGTTCGGGCCCCGGCTTCGCCGGTGAGCCGGACGAAGACGACCGACGTTTCCGGGTCGGCCGCGACCAGCAAGGTCAGCGGTACCCGGCCCGACAGCGGGTAGTCGTACCAGCCGTCGGGCCTCTCCGCGTCTGTCTCCGGGAGGGCGTTCTCGATGGCCTGCCAGTCGGAGTCGTCGAAGCGGTGGCCCGAGAACTCCGCGACCGACTCGCAGAACGGTCGCAGATTGGCTTCGAGGATCCAGTGCCCGTCGGCGGACGAGCCAGGGACCGAGCGCTCACCCGTCGGCCCTCGTCCCCCGCTCACCTGTCGGCCCTCGCCACACCGATCGGGCAGGACACACCGGTCCCGCCGATCCCGCAGTACCCGCCCGGGTTTTTGGCGAGGTACTGCTGGTGGTAGGTCTCGGCCGGGTAGAACGGGAGGGTCGACGCCGGGAGGATCTCTGTGGTGATCGGGCCGTGGCCCGAGGTGGTGAGGGCGCGTTGGTACGACGCGCGGGAGGACTCGGCTGTTGTGGCCTGGGCAGGGGAGTGGGTGTAGATCGCGGAGCGGTACTGGCTGCCGACGTCGTTGCCCTGGCGGAAGCCCTGGGTGGGGTCGTGGGACTCCCAGAACGTCTTCAGGAGGCGCTCGTAGGAGATCACCGCCGGGTCGAAGACCACACGGACGACCTCCGTGTGGGCGGTCAGGCCCGAGCAGACCTCCTCGTAGGTGGGGTGCTCGGTGTGGCCGCCCTGGTAGCCGACCACGGTCGACCACACACCTGCCGGCAGCTGCCAGAACGTGCGCTCCGCGCCCCAGAAGCAGCCCAGGCCGAAGTCTGCGACCTCGAGGTCCTCGGGGTAGGGGCCGAGGAGCCGGTTGCCGAGGACGGTGTGGCGGTCGAGGACGGAGTACACCGGCGACGGACGGCCTTGCAGAGCCTGCTCGGGCGTCAGGAGCCGGGGTGTGTGGCTGTGCGGGAACATGCGGTCTCCAAAGGGGCGCTGAGGGTCCGTGCCGGTCAACGTGCACACGGCCCATCGGATTCCGGCCTGCCTCAGCCTTCTGCCTCAGCCTTCTGCCTCAGCCCTCCTGCTTCGGCGGCCCGCCTCAGCTCTATTGCCTCGGCGGACAGCCCCTGCTCCGTGCCTCAGCTCCGTGCCTGCTGCCCGCCCCCGGCCTGGCTTCGGCTGCCTGCGCCGGCCCTCCCGCCACGGCTGACTGCCTCAGTTCCGTGCTCCGGCTGCTTACCTCAGCTCCGTGCCTCAGCTCCGTGGCCCGGCTGTCTGCCTCGCCGGCCGCCCCCCCCGCTCCCCGGACCGGACAGTCCGCCCGGTCGCGGCGGAATGGCCCGGGTCAGTGCGGCAGTGTTGCCGGGCTGCCGCCGTTCGCCTCGTAGCCCGCCACCGCCAGTGCCCGGTAGACCGCGAATTCGCCGGCCGGGTCGGGGGAGAGGGTCCACGGGAGGGCGCCCACATGGCCGTCCACGTGTATGAGCAGGTTCATCGCCTCCGACCAGCGCTCGGCGCGCACCAGGAAGAAGATCAGCAGGTGACGGACGTGCGCCAGCATCGGGTCGTCGGGACGGGCCGCGTGCACCGCGAACAGCGCGCCGTGCATCGCCTTCGTCACGACCTCGCTCTGGTAGAAGCTGCTGACCAGGTTCACCTCGGGGAGGTGCTCGAAGACCGCGAAGAGCGGCATGGCCGCGAGGAGGGAGCCCTGGGGGGCTCGCGCGGCCGCCGCCTCCGCGAACGCGTTCGCCAGTTCGCGCGAGCCGTGCCACTTCTCGCACCAGTAGTGCAGGGCCGCCAGATGCGCTCCCATGTGCGCCGGGGCGCGGTCCAGGATCTTCAGCCAGAGCTGCTCGAACTCCTTCTGGTCGTACTGAAGACCGCGGGCCACCGACAACTCGACGATGTACGGGATCGGGTCACCGGGGGAGAGCAGCGCCGCCTCACCGCAGGCGTCCTTCGCCTCCTCCATGATGATCCGGAAGTCGTCCGTGCCCCGCGTCGACGTCCGCCATGCCTGCTGCACCAGGAACTCGGCGTGCACCGCCGCGCCGCCCGCGTCCTTGGGCGCCTCCGTGCGCCACACCCGCAGCCACTGCCCGCCCGGCGTCTCGCTGACCCCGCCCGGCCGCTGCTGGAGCTCCAGCGCCGCCGCGCCCGCGAAGGCCTGCACGCGCTGCCAGCGCAGCTCGCCCGCCGTCTCGGTGCCGGCCAGCAGCTGCTGTGCGGCCCGGTAGTCCTGCGTGTGCTGCACCACGTCCAGGACGTCCAGCAGGTCCTGGTCGGGGCCGGGCATGCGGATGTCCAGTTCCTCCGTGCGCACGAACCCGTAGGTCTCGGGGTCCGCGGCGTCCGGGTGGCCCGCCGGGACCTGCTCGACCATGCCGCGCCTGCGCCGCAGGAACGGCAGCAGCACGAAGCTGATCATGAGCAGCGCCATCAGGACGAACAGAATCTCCATGTCTCAAGCGAACCAGACCGCGCCGACAATTGGCCAACCCACCCCCGAACCTGTGGAAAAACGTCGGGGGAGGGCCGTCCGCGAGGGTCGTCCGCCGACGGCCGCCCCCACCCACGCGCTCCCGCGGTCCCGCAGCAGGCCCGCGAGCGGACTACGCTCGGTCCTCATGAGCGACAGGCACATCAGTCAGCACTTCGAGACCCTCGCGATCCACGCGGGCAACACCGCCGATCCCCTCACCGGCGCGGTGGTCCCGCCGATCTACCAGGTCTCGACCTACAAGCAGGACGGCGTCGGCGGTCTGCGCGGCGGCTACGAGTACAGCCGCAGCGCCAACCCGACCAGGACCGCCCTGGAGGAGAACCTCGCCGCCCTCGAAGGCGGCCGCCGAGGTCTCGCGTTCGCTTCCGGACTGGCGGCCGAGGACTGCCTGTTGCGTACGCTGCTCAGCCCCGGTGACCACGTGGTGATCCCGAACGACGCCTACGGCGGCACGTTCCGGCTCTTCGCGAAGGTCGTCGCCCGCTGGGGTGTGGAGTGGTCGGTCGCCGACACGAGCGACGCCGCCGCCGTGCGGGCCGCGATCACCCCGAAGACCAAGGCGGTGTGGGTGGAGACCCCGTCCAACCCGCTCCTCGGCATCACCGACATCGCCGCCGTCGCCCAGGTCGCCCGGGAGGCGGGCGCCCGGCTCGTCGTCGACAACACCTTCGCCACGCCGTACCTTCAGCAGCCCCTGGCGCTCGGCGCGGACGTCGTGGTGCACTCCCTGACCAAGTACATGGGCGGCCACTCGGACGTCGTCGGCGGCGCGCTGGTCACCGGCGACGCGGAGCTGGGCGAGGAGCTGGCGTACCACCAGAACGCGATGGGCGCGGTCGCCGGGCCCTTCGACTCCTGGCTGGTGCTGCGCGGCGCCAAGACGCTGTCGGTGCGCATGGACCGGCACAGCGAGAACGCCACCAAGGTCGCCGACATGCTGACCCGGCACGCGCGCGTGACGAACGTGCTGTATCCGGGGCTGCCCGACCACCCCGGACACGAGGTCGCGGCCAAGCAGATGCGGGCGTTCGGCGGCATGGTCTCCTTCCAGGTCGCCGGTGGCGAGGAGGCGGCCGTCGAGGTGTGCAACCGCGCCAAGGTGTTCACCCTCGGCGAGTCGCTGGGCGGCGTCGAGTCCCTGATCGAGCACCCGGGGCGCATGACGCACGCGTCCGTGGTCGGCTCGGCGCTGGAGGTCCCCGGCGACCTCGTCCGGCTCTCCGTCGGCATCGAGAACATCGACGACCTGCTCGCCGACCTGCAGCAGGCTCTCGGCTAGACGGCCTCCCGCCGGCTTTCCGGATCACCAGCCGGTCAGCGGTGGAGTCGTCTGCGACGGCGGCTCCACCCACGGCTGGGCGACCACCGCCCAGACCGTGAACGCCAGCACGGCCGCGAGCAGCACCAGCCACAGCAGCCGCCGGGCGAGCGTCCGGCGGCGCAGGATCCGGCCGCCCCGGCGTACGACGTCCGCGTGGAGTTCCGTCGGCACGTGCGGCGCGGTCCGCTCCATGAGCTGCCGTACGGCGGCCTCCCGCTCGGGCCGGTTCACGACGCCGCCGCCTTCGCCCGGTGCACCGCGGGCGCCGGGCCCCGAGGCGGATGCAACAGCGTCGCCGTCGCCCGGTCGCAGACCGTGCGGATCCGTTCCACGGGCAGGCCGAGCAGGGCCGCCACCTGTTCGTCGGCGACACCCTCGAAGAGCCTCAGGACCAGGACGAGGCGCTCCTGGGGGGTGAGCCGTGCCAGCGGACCGACGGGAGTGAGCGGCCGGCCGCGGCCGAGGGGCAGAGCGGCGTACCGGTGCCAGGCGCCGTGGGCGAAGCGGGTGGCCAGATACTCGCGGGCCCGGTTGTAAGGGTCCTCGCCGTGCAGCCGGTCCCAGCACGCGTACGTGTGCGCGAGGGCGAGCGTCAGCAGGCGCCGCGCGCGGGGGTTGTCGGCCGGGGCCTCCGCCGTGAGCAGTGTGGCGGCGTGCAGCAACCGCCCGCCCGCCCCGGCGACGAACGCTTCGAACTCCCGTGCCCGGCGGGCTTCCTGGGCCGTACGCCGCTCTCGCACACCGAGCCTCCCGCCTGACGGCGTCCCCCTGGAGGGCCATACGCCCCGGTCTCATATGAGGCCAGGGGTGGGCTTTCGGTCAAGAGCCGCGCACGGCCGCCGGAAAGTCGCCGCACGCACGTGTGCGCCCAGGTTCAGGAAGCGGCCGACGACGGCTCCGCGCCCGGTACGCCCTGGGCCGCCATCCGGGTGGACAGGGCGGTGTTGAAGCGGGTGAGGAGATCGCAGAACGTCTCGCGCTCCTCCGGTGCCCAGTCGTCCGTCAACTCGGCCATCAACTGACGCCGGGACGACCGTACTTCCTCCAGGCGGGACTGCCCGCGCGGGGACAGCTGGAGCACCACGGCCCGTCCGTCCTCGGGGTGCGAGGTCCGCTTGACCAGGCCGGTGTCGACGAGCGGAGCCACCTGCCGGGTGACGGTGGACGAGTCGATCCCCATGCTCGCGGCGAGTGCCTTGACGCCCATCGGGCCTTCCTTGTCGAGGCGGTTGAGCAGCAGGTACGCGGCGCGGTCCATGGAGTTGCGCACCTGCCCGACGCCGCCGAGCCGGGTCTGTTCGGCACGGCGGGCGAACACCGCGACCTCGTGCTGCAAGGTGTCGAGAAGACCGGTGTCACCGACGGTCGTCATGTCCATCGACATTTCAGGTGTTGTGGGCATGGCCGGGGGCTCACTTCATGAAGGGGCTGCTGGAATGGGGGACAGAGTACGCGGCTGGAAGGCGGGTCGTACCGACGCTGCGGAAACCGGTCTCGGAGGTTGGTCACAGAGCTCGTGGCCGCCTGTGAACTGCGATGCTGGAGTCATGAGCTACCGCACGGCTGACTCCTTGCGTCCCGTCACCCTCGACGATGTGCGCGGGGCCCAGAAGATGCTGTCGGGCGTGGCGCGGACGACCGCGATGGAGGGCAGCAGGCACCTGTCCCAGCTGGTCGGGGCGCCGGTGCACTTCAAGTGCGAGAACCTCCAGCGGACGGGGTCGTTCAAGCTGCGCGGCGCGTACGTCCGGATCGCCGGGCTGCTGCCGGAGGAGCGGGCCGCCGGGGTGGTCGCGGCGAGCGCGGGCAACCACGCGCAGGGTGTGGCGCTGGCCTCGACGGTGCTGGGTGTGCGCTCCACGGTGTTCATGCCCCAGGGCGCTCCGCTGCCGAAGATCAGCGCCACCCGCGAGTACGGCGCGGAGGTGCGCCTGCACGGTCAGGTGGTCGACGAGACGCTGGCCGCGGCGCAGGAGTACGCGGCCGAGACGGGTGCGGTGTTCATCCACCCCTTCGACCACCCCGACATCATCGCGGGTCAGGGCACGGTCGGCCTGGAGATCCTGGAGCAGTGCCCGGAGGTGCGCACGATCGTCGTCGGGATCGGCGGCGGCGGGCTGGCGGCGGGCATCGCGGTCGCGGTGAAGACGCTGCGGCCGGACGTGCGGATCGTCGGGGTGCAGGCGGCCGGGGCCGCGGCGTACCCGCCCTCGCTGGCGGCCGGGCGGCCGGTGTCGATCCGCACTCCGGCGACGATGGCCGACGGCATCAAGGTCGGCCGGCCCGGTGACGTGCCGTTCTCCATCGTCGGCGACCTGGTGGACGAGGTGCGCACGGTGACGGAGGACGAGCTGGCCGCGGCGCTGCTGCTGTGCCTGGAGCGGGCCAAGCTGGTCGTCGAGCCGGCCGGGGCGAGTCCGGTGGCCGCGCTGCTCAGCGCGCCCGGCGCCTTCGAGGGGCCGGTCGTCGCGGTGCTGTCCGGCGGCAACGTCGACCCGGTGCTGATGGAGCGCGTCCTGCGGCACGGCATGGCGGCGCAGGGCCGTTACCTGGCTGTACGCCTGCGGCTGACGGACCGGCCGGGTGCCCTCGCCACGCTTCTGGGGGCGTTGTCAGTGGTCGACGCTAACGTCTTGGACGTGAGCCATCTGCGGACCGACCCCCGGCTGGGGCTGACCGAGGCGGAGGTCGAGCTGCACCTGGAGACGAAGGGGCCGGAGCACTGCGCCGAGGTCGGCCGAGTCCTGGGCGAGGCCGGTTACACCGTCATCGACTGACGCCGACCGGGGTGTCGACCGAGGTCGGAGCCCTCTCGGAACCTGCTTCGAGCTTGCTCGGAGCCTGCTCGGAGTCGGCTTCGAGTCTCTTCGTCACCCGTTCGAGAAAGACCGTTGTGAGACGCGATACATCGCGTTATGGTGTGTCTCACGCCGCTCCCCTCACCTCTCATCGGGCGGAACGAAAAGTGCAAACCTAGGCTTTCCGAAGAATCCTCAATGACGTGGAGACTGTTATGCCAGGTGCCATCTATGCCGAAGGCCTGGTGAAGACCTTCGGCGACGTAAAGGCTCTGGACGGCGTGGACCTGGACGTCCCGGAGGGCACGGTTCTGGGCCTGCTCGGGCCGAACGGAGCGGGCAAGACCACCACGGTCCGCTGTCTGACCACGCTCCTGCGCCCCGACCGCGGCCGGGCCGTGGTCGCCGGCCTCGACGTGCTCAAGCACCCCAACGAGGTCCGCCGCTCCATCGGCCTGTCCGGCCAGTTCGCGGCCGTCGACGAATACCTCACCGGCCGCGAGAACCTCCAGATGGTCGGCATGCTCTACCAGATGAAGGCAGGCGCGGCGAAGGCCCGGGCCGCCGAACTGCTCGACCAGTTCGGCCTCGCGGAAGCCGCCGACCGCACGGCCAAGACCTACTCCGGAGGCATGCGCCGCCGCCTCGACCTGGCCGCGGCACTGGTCGTCTCACCGCCCGTGATGTTCATGGACGAGCCGACGACCGGCCTCGACCCGCGCAACCGCCAGATGCTGTGGGAGGTGATCAAGCGTCTCGTCTCCGGCGGCACGACACTGCTGCTCACCACGCAGTACCTCGAAGAGGCCGACCACCTCGCGCACGACATCGCGGTCGTCGACCACGGCCGGGTGATCGCCCGCGGTACCTCCGACCAGCTCAAGGCCCGCACCGGCGGAGAGCGCGTGGAGGTCGTGGTGCACGACCGCGAACACATCGCCACGGCCGCGGAGGTACTGGCCGGATTCGGCAAGGGCGAGACCACCGTCGAGCAGCACACCCGCAAGCTCACCGTGCCCGTCGCCGGCGGCGCCAAGCTCCTCGCCGAGGTCATCCGTGAGCTCGACGGCCGAGGCATCGAGATCGACGACATCGGCCTGCGCCGCCCCACCCTCGACGACGTCTTCCTGTCCCTGACGGGACACGTCGCCGAGACGAAGGCCGAGGAGAGCGAAGAGGACCGACGGGACGCCCCGCGCGGCCAGAGCGGCCAGAGCGGCCAGAGCGAGAGGGAGACCGTCAAATGAGTGCCGTCACCGACGCCGTACGCGGCGCGGCGCCCAAGCCCGCCCATCCGCTGGGACAGTCCGTCCGCGACTCACTGGTCATCGCGAAGCGCAACCTGATCCGGATGTCCCGCATCCCGGAGATGGTCATCTTCGGGCTCATCCAGCCGATCATGTTCGTGGTGCTGTTCACCTACGTGTTCGGCGGGTCCATGCAGATCGGCGGCAGCACGAGCGCCACCGACTACACGAACTTCCTGATGGCGGGCATCTTCGCGCAGACCGTCACCTTCGCCACCGCCGGAGCGGGCGCGGGCATCGCCGACGACATGCACAAGGGCCTCATCGACCGCTTCCGGTCCCTGCCCATGGCGCGTGGCGCGGTGCTCACCGGCCGCACCCTCGCCGACCTCGTGCAGACGGCGCTCACCCTGCTCGTCCTGGCGGTCGTCGCCCTCCTGGTCGGCTGGCGGGTCGGCTCCGACGGCAGCACCGACGCCGCCCGGGTCCTGGCCGCCTTCGGGCTGCTGCTCCTGCTCGGATACGCGTTCACCTGGATCGGCGCCCTGATCGGTCTGAGCGTGCGCACCCCCGAGGCGGCCACCTCCGGCGGACTGATCTGGCTCTTCCCGGTGACCTTCATCTCCAACGCGTTCGTGGACACCAGCAACATGACGCCGTGGCTGCGTCACATCGCCGAGTGGAACCCGTTCAGCGCCACCGTCCAGGCCTGCCGGGTGCTCTTCGCCAACCCGGGCCAGTCGGCGTCCGACGCCTGGCCCATGCAGCACCCGGTCTGGGCCTCGCTGATCTACTCGGTGCTGATCGTCGTGATCTTCCGGACGCTGGCGGTCCGTAAGTACCGCTCGGCGACGGCCTGAGCGTTGCGGACATGACGAAGCCCCCGGCGGCGTGGGCGCCGGGGGCCGGTCACAGCGGGGCGACGGACAGGGGGCCGGTCAGCCGCTGTAGGCCTCGGCCTTGAGGATGCGCACGGACGCCTTCTTGCCGTTGGGCAGCTCGTACTCCGCGTCCTCGCCGACCTTGTGGCCGATCACGCCGGTGCCGAGCGGGGACTGCGGCGAGTAGGTCTCGATGTCCGAGCTCGCGTACTCGCGCGAGGCGAGCAGGAACGTCATGGTGTCGTCCTCGTCACCGTCGAAGGCGATCGTCACGACCATGCCGGGCGCCACCGCGCCGTCGGCGGAAGCCGGGGTCTCGCCGACCTTGGCGTTGTCGAGAAGCTGGGTCAGCTGGCGCACACGGAGCTCCTGCTTGCCCTGCTCCTCCTTGGCCGCGTGGTACCCACCGTTCTCACGCAGGTCCCCCTCCTCGCGCGCGGCCGCGATCTTGGCGGCGATCTCCGTGCGCGCAGGACCAGTAAGGTACTCAAGCTCGACCTTGAGCTTGTTGTACGCCTCCTGGGTCAGCCAGGTGACGGACTCGCTGGTCTGGGTCACAGGTGCTCCTCGTCGGTACTGGGAATACAAGCATCGCCCTACCAAAAGCATGTTCCTCAGGTGATGGGCGAAACCACGAGCCTAACAATTCAGCGGCCGAAGGGGGAGGACATAAGCCATCAGAATTACGTCACCGCAGGTCAGCGTGTACGTATTGCGGAGGATGCGGCTCGCCCGGCGGCCCCGGCGTCAGTATGTGACGGTCGGCGTCAGTCGGCGTGACAGCCGAGCAGCTCCGCCGTCGTGCCCTTGGCCGTCGTACGCAGCGTGACCGTCCTGTCGATGCGTGTGTCCGAGCCGGCGAAGCGGAAGTCCGCGCGGCCCACCTCGGCGCCGTCGGCCGCCTGCGAGCGCACCGTGCAGTAGCCGCTCGCGCCCGAGTCCTTGCGGACCTCCAGGTGGAGCTGCACCGCCTCGTCCGAGGTCGCCTTGAAGGTGATCACCTCGGCGCTGATCTTGTTCTGGCCGACGTAGTGGTAGGCGAAGTAGCCGACCAGGGCGAGAAGGAAAGCGCCCAGCACGGCGCCGGTGATCCTGAGCTTGTGGTCGGCCCGCTCGTCCGAGGAACGGCCGTAGCGGCCCTCGGGGAGTCGCGTGCTCGCCGTACTCATGATCGTCCTCCCGGCACGGAATTATTCGCCTCCCGATTCGGTCACTATAGAAGCCTGCGATCGCGCCGGTTCACACCGGGCGCCGACTTACCGAGGATTGAGTCTTGACTGACCAGCTGCGACTGATGGCCGTTCACGCGCACCCCGACGACGAGTCGAGCAAGGGCGCGGCCACCATGGCGAAGTACGTGTCCGAGGGGGTGGACGTGCTGGTGGTGACCTGCACGGGCGGGGAGCGCGGCTCCATCCTCAATCCCAAGCTTCAGGGTGACAAGTACATCGAGGAGCACATCCACGAGGTACGCAAGAAGGAGATGGACGAGGCTCGCGAGATCCTCGGCGTCAAGCAGGAGTGGCTCGGCTTCATCGACTCGGGCCTGCCCGAGGGCGACCCGCTGCCGCCGCTGCCCGACGGCTGCTTCGCCCTGGAGGACGTCGACAAGGCGGCCGGCGAACTGGTGAAGCAGATCCGCTCCTTCCGTCCCCAGGTGATCACCACCTACGACGAGAACGGCGGCTACCCGCACCCCGACCACATCATGACCCACAAGATCTCGATGGTGGCGTTCGAGGGCGCGGACGACGCCGCGAAGTACCCCGAGGCCGAGTTCGGTCCCGTGTACCGGCCGTCGAAGCTGTACTACAACCAGGGCTTCAACCGGCCCCGCACCGAGGCGCTGCACCACGCGATGCTCGACCGCGGCCTGGAGTCGCCCTACGGGGAGTGGCTCAAGCGCTGGGACGAGTTCGGCCAGAAGGAGCGCACGCTCACCACGCACGTTCCGTGCGCCGACTTCTACGAGATCCGCGACAAGGCGCTGATCGCGCACGCCACGCAGATCGACCCCGACGGCGGCTGGTTCCGGGTGCCGATGGAGATCCAGAAGGAGGTCTGGCCCACGGAGGAGTACGAGCTCGCGAAGTCCCGCGTCGATACCTCCCTCCCCGAGGACGACCTCTTTGCGGGCATCCGCGACAATGCCTGACATGAGCGCAAGCGTGAGCCTGGCAATGACGCACCTCGTCCCCCTCGCCAAGGAGGTCGACGAGAACAAGGTCACCCCCGGCGTCCTCGGCTTCATCGTCTTCGCGGCGATGGCCGTGGCGGTGTGGGGCCTGATGAAGTCCATGAGCAAGCACATGGGCAAGGTCGACTTCAAGGAGCCGACGGACCCGGAGCAGACCTCCGCCGCCGGCACGGGGAAGCCCTCCTCGACGTCTTGAGGCGAACGCGCGGCGAGAACGCGTGGCGCCGGGGTGCGGGCTGACCACCTCACCCCGGCGGGCGTCGCCCCGCCCCGGGGCCCGTGCCCGGAGCGGGGCGGCTACTCGTCGTCCACCGCCACCCCCATGACCTCCCGGCCGTGCCTGCCCGGTACCAGGCCCAGGCGCCAGGCCTGCCAGCCGGACTCCAGGCGGATGCCTCGTTCCAGCAGCAGCCCGTAGGCCTCCAGGCACTCGGTCAGTCGGGTGTCGCGCAGCGGGTGGTGGGTGCGGACCAGCTGGGCCAGTTCCTCCTGGGCCACCGCCGTGCCGACCTCGACCCCGCCCGGGGCCGCGTAGGGCAGCAGGGTGCAGCGCAGGAAGCGGGCCCAGTCCTCGCCGCGCCGGTCGCCGTACGACGCGAACAGGCCGACCGCCTCGTCGCACAGGGCCAGGGCCGCCTGCGTACGGGCGTTCCCCGCGTCGACGATCGCGAGCTCCAGGCAGGTCCAGGCCTCGCCGTGGGCGACACCGATGCGCTGGAAGTCGGCACGCGCGTCGACCAGGAGCTGCCGGGCGAAGCCCGAGTTGCGCAGCGAACCGGTCTGGGCGGCGCGCTGGTCCCGGGTCACCCGGGCCGAGTGGTGGCGGGCGCAGGCCAGGCCGTAGACGTCACGCATACGGGAGAAGAGGGAGCGGGAACGTTCCAGCTCGCGGACGGCGTGGTCCAGGTCGCCCGTCTCCTCCAGGGCCAGCCCCAGGTAGTAGACCGTCCAGGCCTCACCGCGCGCGTCCTCGTTGTCCCGGTGTTGCGCCGACGCCCGGCGCAGGTCCTCCGCCGCCGGGCCCGGGTCCCCGGAGATGAGCCGGGCCCGGGCCAGCTGGGTCAGGGCCCAGGCCTCGCCGCGGGCGTCGCGGGTGCGGCCGTACAGGTCGAGGGCCTCGCGCAGATCGGCCTCGGCCCGCGGGACGTCGCCGCGGCGCAGGTTCAGCTGGCCCAGCTGGAAGTGCGCCCACGCCTCGCCGTGCACGGAGCCGCCCTGGCGGTGCAGGACCAGGGAGCGGGTGAGCAGGTCGAGGGCCTCGGCGAGATGCCCCCTGTCCCGCTCGACCGCCGCCAGCGCGTGCATCGTCCAGGCCCGGTCCGTGGCCAGCTCCGGCGCGGCCTGCAGGTCCATCGCCTCCCGCAGCTTCGCCGCCGCCTCCGTCAGCTGGCCCTGGTGGTGCAGGGTGATGCCCAGCGAGCACAGGGCGCGTGCCGCCCCCGCGTCGTGGTGGGCCTGGAGATAGAGGTCGACGACCGAGCTGAGCGTCGTACGGGCCTTGTCCAGCTCGCCCAGCTGACGGGCCGCGATACCGGTACGCCACTGCACGGACCGCACCAGCAGGTCCTGGCCGACCGACTGCGCCAGCTCGCTGATCTCACCGAGCCGGTAGAGGTCGCCGCGCAGCAGGCAGTAGTCGCACAGGGCGCCCAGCAGGCTCAGTACGGCGTTCTGGTCCACGCCCTCCGCGTGCCGCAGCGTCGCCGTGATGAAGCTCGACTCGTCGTCGAGCCAGCGCAGCGCCTCGTCCAGGGAGGTGAAGCCGTGCGGGGTGAAGCGGTCCGAGCGGGTCGACATGTTGCCGTCGACCAGTCGCAGCACGGAGTCGGCGAGCTCGGCGTAGCTGACGATCAGGCGTTCCTGGGCCGCCGAGCGCTCGTTCTGCTCCTCCTCGTCGAGGAGCCGGGCCTGGGCGAAGGCGCGGACCAGGTCGTGCAGGCGGTAGCGGTCGCCGCGGACGTGGTCGACCAGGCCGGCGTCGGCGAGGGCCGTGAGATGGCGGGTCGCCTCCGCACGGTCCGTGGCGAGGAGCGCGGCCGCCGCGGCCGTCCCGAGCGAGGCCCGTCCGGCCAGGGCCAGCCGGCGCAGCAGTCTGCGGGTCACGTCCGGCTGGTCGGTGTAGCGCAGCCACAGGGCGCGCTCGACCGGTTCCACCGGTCCGTACACCCCCAGGTCCGCTGCCAGCGCGCGCGGTGAGCGCGGGCCGAGCGAGGAGCCCACGACGCGCAGCGCCAACGGCAGCCCGCCGCACAACTCCCTTATGCGGTCGGCGGATTCGGCGTCGTACGGACCGGAGGCGTCCTGGGCGGCCGCGCCCAGCAGTTCCTCCGCGCCCGCCGCGTCCAGGGGCCGCACCGCCAGTTCGTGCATCCACGCGGACAGTTCGGCCGGCAGCCCCAGCGGGGTCCGGGCGGTGACCAGGACCAGGCTGTCGGAACGTTCCGGCACGAGTGCGAGGACCTGTTCGGGGTCCGAGGCGTCGTCCAGGATCACCGTGACCGGCAGGCCGGTCAGGTGCTGCTGGTACAGCTCGGTGAGCCGTTTGACCTGCTGGTCCGGGGAGGAGCGCTCACGGAAGAGGAGCTGCTCGCGGGGCGCGCCGAGCCGGTTCAGCAGGTGCAGCAGGGCGTCCCGGGTGGGCAGTGGGGCCTCCTCCGCGCTGTGGCCGCGCAGGTCCACCACGCAGGCACCGCGGAACTGGTCGCGCAGATCGTGCGCGGCCCGCACCGCGAGGGTGGTGCGGCCGCTGCCGGGGGGTCCGTGCAGCACGACCACCGTCGGCCGTGTCTGCGTGCTGGCGCGCGCCGCCTGCACCCACTGCCGGAGCTGCCCGAGTTCGGTCCGGCGCCCGGCGAACGGGCCCGACGCGTCCGGTAGTTGGGTGAACGACTGGGCCAGCACGGTCCGTCCGCGGGCCGCCGCACTCTTGTCGGCGCCGCGCAGCTGCGGTCCCGGCGCCTTCTTCGGGCCGGTCGTCGCGCTCAGCATCCGCTGCTGATCCAGGAACGGCCGGATGCCCCGCACCTCCAGCGCGGTGAGCCATTGCAGCCGCAGTTGCTCGGCGCCGCCGGGCTGCCCCGCCTCGCCGGCCCGGTGATGCGCGGCCGGCAGATGGGAGCCCGCCACCTTCACCACGGTCGCCGCGGCCCCGACGACGCCGACGGCCACCCCGGCGCCGAGCGCCGTGCCCGGACCGGTGCCCAGCGCGAGATCGGCGACCGCCGTCGTGACGGCGGCAACACCCGCCACCAGCAGGGGGGTCCGCCCGCCCTCCCGCGCGTACCGCTGTCCGAAACTGACCTGGTGGGACTCCGTCTCCTCCAGGGCGCGCGCGTACGCCTCGTACTCCTCGGCGGCCGTCTGCGCCATGGCGTCCAGCGCGCCGCGGGCCCGCGTCATCAGCACCTGCCGGTCGCTGCGCCCGCCGGACCGCCGCACTTCCTCCTCCACGGCCCGCGCCAACAACCGCTCGGCTTCCGCCCTATGGCCGTCCCGCATGTCCCGTCCCCCTCCGGAGGTCACAGCTTTCCTTGGTCAAGTGTGCGGCGGGCGGCTCCGCGAAGCGAGGGGGCGAAGACCCTCGGGTGGCCGGGGCGGTGATCGCCCGGGGGCGCCTGCCGTCTGCCGGGCGGGGTACTGCGGCAGGATGGACACCATGCCGAACCGACTGGCCCATGAGACGTCCCCGTACCTCCTCCAGCACGCCGACAACCCCGTCGACTGGTGGCCCTGGTCGGCGGAGGCCTTCGAGGAGGCGCGCAGGCGGGGCGTGCCGGTGCTGCTGAGTGTCGGGTATTCGAGCTGCCACTGGTGCCATGTGATGGCGCACGAGTCCTTCGAGGACCAGGCGACCGCCGACCACCTCAACGAGCACTTCGTCAGCGTCAAGGTCGACCGGGAAGAGCGTCCCGACGTGGACGCCGTCTACATGGAGGCCGTGCAGGCGGCCACCGGCCAGGGCGGCTGGCCGATGACCGTGTTCCTGACGCCCGACGCCGAGCCCTTCTACTTCGGGACCTACTTCCCGCCCGCGCCCCGGCAGGGCATGCCCTCCTTCCGGCAGGTGCTGGAGGGGGTACGGCAGGCCTGGACCGAGCGGCGGGACGAGGTGGCCGAGGTCGCCGGGAAGATCGTCCGGGATCTGGCGGGACGGGAGATCTCCTACGGGGACGGCATGGCCCCCGGAGAGCAGCAGCTGTCGCAGGCGCTGCTGGGGCTGACCCGGGAGTACGACCCGCAGCGGGGCGGGTTCGGCGGCGCGCCGAAGTTCCCGCCGTCGATGGTGATCGAGTTCCTGCTGCGCCATCATGCGCGGACCGGCGCCGAGGGCGCTCTCCAGATGGCCCGGGACACGTGCGAACGGATGGCCAGGGGCGGGATCTACGACCAGCTCGGCGGCGGGTTCGCCCGGTACTCCGTCGACCGTGACTGGGTCGTGCCGCACTTCGAGAAGATGCTGTACGACAACGCCCTGCTGTGCCGGGTCTACGCCCATCTCTGGCGGGCCACCGGCAGCGAGCTGGCCGGGCGGGTCGCCCTCGAGACGGCCGACTTCATGGTGCGCGAACTCCGCACCGAGCAGGGTGGGTTCGCCTCCGCGCTCGACGCCGACAGTGACGACGGGAGCGGGAAGCACGTCGAGGGCGTGTACTACGTCTGGACGCCCGAGCAGCTCACCGAGGTGCTCGGGCCGCAGGACGCCGAGCTCGCCGCCCGCTACTTCGGCGTCACCGAAGAGGGCACCTTCGAGCACGGCTCCTCCGTCCTCCAACTCCCGCAGCAGGAAGAGGTCTTCGACGCGGAGAGGATCGCCGGGATCAAGGAGCGGCTGCTGCGCGAGCGCGGTGGACGGCCCGCCCCGGGCCGGGACGACAAGGTCGTCGCCGCCTGGAACGGGCTCGCGATCGCCGCGCTCGCCGAGACCGGCGCCTACTTCGACCGGCCGGATCTCGTCGAGGCCGCGGTCGGGGCCGCCGATCTCCTCGTCCGGCTGCATCTGGACGAGCAGGCCCGTATCGCCCGTACCAGCAAGGACGGACAGGCCGGGGCCAACGCGGGGGTCCTGGAGGACTACGCCGACGTGGCCGAGGGGTTCCTCGCCCTCGCCTCCGTCACCGGGGAGGGCGTCTGGCTGGAGTTCGCCGGATTCCTGCTCGATCACGTCCTCGTCCGGTTCGTCGACCCCGAGTCCGGTGCGCTGTACGACACCGCGGCCGACGCCGAGCGGCTCATCCGGCGTCCGCAGGATCCGACCGACAACGCGGTGCCCTCCGGCTGGACCGCCGCCGCCGGCGCGCTGCTGAGCTACGCCGCCCACACCGGCTCGGAGCCGCACCGCACAGCGGCGGAGCGGGCGTTGGGCGTCGTGAAGGCGCTCGGGCCGCGGGTGCCCCGGTTCATCGGATGGGGGCTCGCCGCCGCCGAGGCGCTGCTCGACGGGCCGCGCGAGGTCGCCGTGGTGGTTCCCGGCAGGGCTGACCCGGCCTCGGCGGCGTTGCACCGTACGGCGCTTCTGGGCACCGCCCCGGGGGCCGTCGTCGCGTTCGGCACGACAGGCAGTGACGAGTTCCCGTTGCTCGCCGATCGCCCGCTGATCGATGGTGAACCGACCGCGTACGTCTGCCGTAACTTCACGTGTGACGCGCCGACCGCCGACCCGGAGCGACTGCGCGCGGCGTTGACCACCGTGGTCAGCGGCTGAAAGACCACGAAGCGCCACCGGAGGGCCGTGGCTCCGCAGAGGAAAGCTGAGCATGTGTTCGGATAAGTCGCGTTACGAGCGACAGAGTTCCGAAACAATCTATTTATCGGAAGAGTTCCCGGACTTCACAGAGTCCCCCTAGTCTCTCCACAGTGACGCGACGGATGTGACACGCCGTCGCGACAGGGGGCTCTGGGATCTGGGGGGATCTGCTTGCTCACGTCTGTCTTCATCGCTGCCGTCTCACTGGCCTTGTTCTGGATGGCGGCGTTCACCTTGTGGTGGCAGATGCACGCGTGGCGTACGCCCGAAGTGCTCGCCTCCACCCGGTTCAGCAGCCCGGACGGCGACGAACACGTCTCCTTCTCGCTGCTGCTTCCGGCACGGCACGAACAAGCCGTGCTGGACCACACCATCCAGCGCCTGCTGGAGTCCGGCCACACCGACTTCGAGATCATCGTCATCGTGGGGCACGACGACCCCGAGACCACGGCGGTGGCCGAGAGTGCCGCCGAACGCGACCCGCGCGTCCGTGTAGTCGTCGACACCCACGAGAAGAAGAACAAGCCGAAGGCCATGAACACGGCGCTGCCGCACTGCCGCGGCGATGTCGTCGGTGTCTTCGACGCCGAGGACCAGGTCCATCCCGAGCTGCTCTCCCATGTCGACCACGCCTTCCGGACCACGGGGGCCGACGTCGTGCAGGGCGGGGTGCAGCTCATCAACTTCCACTCCAGCTGGTACAGCCTGCGCAACTGCCTGGAGTACTTCTTCTGGTTCCGCTCCCGGCTCCATCTGCATGCGCAGAAAGGATTCATCCCGCTGGGTGGCAACACCGTCTTCGTACGGACGCACACCCTCAGGGAAGCCGGCGGCTGGGACCCGGAGTGCCTGGCCGAGGACTGTGATCTCGGTGTCCGCCTCTCCAGCGTCGGCAAGAAGGTCGTCGTCGCCTACGACTCCGCCATGGTGACCCGGGAGGAGACCCCGGGCTCGCTCATGTCCCTGCTCAAGCAGCGCACCCGCTGGAACCAGGGGTTCCTCCAGGTCTACCGGAAGAAGGACTGGAAGCAACTCCCCGGGTTCGGGCAGCGGTTGCTGGCCCGCTACACCCTCATGACGCCCTTTCTCCAGGCGTTCTCCGGGGTCGTCATCCCGCTCAACGTGGCGATCGCGCTCTTCCTCGACGTGCCCGTCGGGATCGCCTTCGTCACCTTCCTGCCGGCCGTGACGGCACTCGTCACCTTCGTCTTCGAGCTCGTCGGCCTGCACGACTTCGGCAAGCAGTACGGCCTGCGCGTCCGCCTCGTCCACTACCTCAAGCTCGTCGTGGGCGGACCCTTCTACCAGGTCCTCCTCGCGGGAGCCGCGATGCGCGCCGTCTGGCGTGAACAACGCGGTCGCAACGACTGGGAGTTGACCTCACATGTCGGCGCGCATCTGACCGCCGCCACTCCCGGACCCACAGCCGGGACCGCAGCCGGACCCGCGATCGGGACCGTAGCCGGTCCCGCGACCGCAGCCGGACCCGCTTCCGATCCCGCAGTGATCCGAGAGGACGTTCCTGCGTGACCTCCACCCTTCCCGCGGTGACCACCGGCACGGTCCCCGCGCAGCGCCGACCTGTGCCTGATCCGCGTTCGACCGGCCGAACGGCCGTGTCGAAGCGGCTGCGCCGGTCCCGTCCCGACCTGATCCTGTGTGGCGTGCTCCTCGTGGCGATCCTCGTCGTGCAGGGCTGGAACATCGCCGACTACCCGACCCTCAGCGACGACGAGGGCACCTACCTCGCCCAGGCCTGGGCCGTCCAGGAGGGCAGGGGCCTGGCCCACTACACCTACTGGTACGACCACCCGCCCCTCGGCTGGATCCAGCTCGCCCTGCTGACCTGGATTCCCAAGCTGATCAGCCCCGACTCGATGACCGTCGGCGCGATGCGGCCCGCGATGCTCGTCGTCAGCGCGGCCGGCGCCGTTCTCGTCTACGTCCTCGGGCGGCGGCTGTCGCTGCCCCGATGGGCGGCCGGGCTCGGCATGGTCCTGTTCGGGCTCTCCCCGCTCTCGGTCGTGCTTCAGCGGGAGATCTTCCTCGACAACCTCGCGGTGATGTGGACCCTGCTCGCGTTCACCCTGGCCGCCTCGCCGAGCCGCCACCTCTGGCACCACTTCGCGGCGGGCGTCGCCGCCGCGACGGCCGTGCTCACCAAGGAGACGATGCTCTTCGTCCTCCCGGCGGTCTTCGTCACCATGTGGCGGCACAGCCACCGCGACACCCGTAAGTTCGCCCTCACCGGCGCGGTCACCGCCTGCGTGCTGATCGGCCTCGCGTATCCCCTCTTCGCCCTGCTCAAGGGCGAGTTGCTGCCGGGCAGCGGCCATGTCTCCCTCTGGGACGGCATCGCCTACCAGATGACCAGACCCGGGTCGGGCTTCATCCTCGACCAGGGCTCCGGGTCCTACGACGCGCTCCGGTCGTGGCTCTACTACGACCGGGTGCTCATCCTCGGCGGCCTCGCGGGCGCGCTGCTGCTCCTGCTCACCTGGCGCTGGTCGGTCACCGCCCGCGCCCTCGCCGGACCGTCGCTGGCGGTGGCGATCCTCGCGGTGGTCGCGATGCGGCCCAGCGGCTACCTGCCCGCGATGTACGTCATCCAGGCGCTGCCCTTCCTCGCGCTCGTCCTCGCCGGCGGCACGGCGAGCGTCGCCCACGCCGTCCTGCGCAGACGGCGCGGGCCGGACGAGGCACGGTGGCGGACCGGCGGCCGCTACGCCCTCGCGGCCGTCCTCGCCCTGGCGGCGGGCGCGTACGTCGTCCCGCGCTGGTACGAGGGCGACCGCACCGCCGTCACCGCCGACGCCAACGCCCCCTACCGGGCGGCCTCCACGTGGCTGACCAACGCGGTCGAGGACCCGGACGGCACCCGTGTCCTGGTGGACGACGCGCTCTGGCTGGACCTGGTGCACGCCGGCTACCGGCCCGGACTCGGGGCCATCTGGTTCTACAAGGCCGACCTCGACCCGGCCGTCACCAAGACCCTGCCGAACGGCTGGCGGGACATCGACTATGTCGTCGCCTCGCCGACCGTCCGGCGGGACGCGAGCGACCTGCCGCAGGTCGGGGCGGCTCTCGAGCACTCGACACCGGTGGCCACCTTCGGCTCCGGTGAGGACCGGATCGAGATCCGGCGGATCCAGACCGACTCCGGAGGCGTCCGATGAGCCACGAACACACCGAGTACAGCGCCCCCGTCCCCGATCTGAGCACGATCGGCCTCTCGACACCGGCAGGAGCGCCCCGGAGCCGAGCCGATGAAGCAGCGCTCGCCGAGCCCGGCGCGGTCACCATCGTCGTACCGACCTTCAACGAGTCGGCGAACATCCGCCAACTGCTGTACCGGATCACCGAGTCGGTGCCGTCCCGGCTGCCCTGCGAGGTCGTCTTCGTGGACGACTCCACCGACGACACCCCCGAGGTCATCCGGGACGCGGCGCGCGACTGCCCGTTCCCGGTGACCGTGCTGCACCGGGAGGAACCGGTCGGCGGACTCGGGGGCGCGGTCGTCGAGGGGATGAAGACGGCCGGCTCGGACTGGATCGTCGTCATGGACGGCGACTGCCAGCACCCCCCGTCCCTGGTGCCGGAGTTGGTGGCCACCGGGGAGCGCTCGAACGCCGGGCTCGTCGTCGCCTCGCGGTACGTCAAGGGCGGCAGCCGCGCCGGGCTCGCGGGCAGCTACCGGGTGGCCGTCTCCCGCGGGGCCACCTGGCTCACGAAGTCCCTGTTCCCGCGGAAGCTGCACGGCATCAGCGATCCGATGAGCGGGTTCTTCGCGATCCGACGCAGCGCGGTCACCGCCGACGTCCTCAGGCCGCTCGGCTACAAGATCCTCCTCGAACTCGCCGTCCGCAGCCGCCCGCGCGCGGTCAGCGAGGTCCCGTTCGTCTTCGAGGAGCGCTTCGCCGGCGAGTCCAAGTCGAGCGCGCGGGAGGGCTTCCGCTTCCTGCGCCACCTGGTCGGACTGCGCACCGCGTCGCCGGTCGCCCGCATGGTCGGCTTCGGGCTGATCGGGGCGACCGGGTTCCTGCCCAACCTGCTGGGGCTGTGGGCCCTCACCGCCGCCGGACTGCACTACGTGCCGGCCGAGATCCTCGCCAACCAGCTCGGTGTCGCCTGGAACTTCGTCCTCATCGAGCATCTGCTGTTCCGTGACCGCCGGGCTCATCGCCGCTGGTGGGACAGGGCCGGCCGGTTCGCGCTGCTCGCCAACGCCGATCTGGTGCTGCGCATCCCGCTGATCGCGCTGTTCGTGCACCGGTTCGGGATGGGCGCGCTGTCCGCGACCGCGCTGGCGCTGGTGACGACGTTCGCCGTGCGCTTCGCCGGTACCGAAGCGTTGGTCTACCTCCCCCGCAGGAGGCCGCGGGGGAGCCGCACCGCAAGGAGAGCCGTGTGAACAGACGCCGCAGACGGATCGCGATGCTGGCCGTGACCGGCCTCACCGGAGGCCTGTTGCTGGCCGGCCCGCAGCCCGCGTCCGCCGCCAACCTCATCAAGAACGCCGGCTTCGAGACGGCGGGTACGGACGGCATGCCGTACTGCTGGGAGAAGTCGGGCTGGGGCGACAACGACTTCGCCTTCGCGCACACCTCGGACGCGCACACCGGCGCCAAGGCGATGAAGGTGACGCTGACCCGCCGGGTCGACGGCGACCGCAAGGCGCTGATCACCGAGTCGGCGGAGTGCGCGCCCGCGGCGACGCCGGGCAAGCAGTACGACCTGTCGCTCTGGTACAAGTCGACGACCCCCGACACCTCGGTCACGCTCTTCCGGCACGACACGACCGCGGGCTGGCAGTACTGGACGGACCTCAAGACGCTGGACCTGGCGTCCGGCTACACCGAGGCCACCGTCCGCACCCCCGCGGTGCCGGCCGGCACCGACCGCATCACCTGGGGCGTCTCCGTCTACGGGACCGGCTCGGTGACCACCGACGACTACACGATGGAGCAGGTGCCGGACGTCCTCCCGCCCGCGACCTGCACGGGCACCGCCGACAGTTGCGCGAACGGCCGCTGGGACGTGCTGCCCACGCAGAACCCGGTCCGCTCCATGCACTCCGTCGTCCTCAACAACGGCAAGGTGCTGCTGATCGCCGGCTCGGGCAACAGTGAGGAGCAGTTCAACGCCGGCACGTTCACGTCGGCGGTGTACGACCCGGCGAACGGCAGCTACAAGGTCGTCCCCACGCCGAAGGACATGTTCTGTTCCGGGCACGTGCAGCTCCAGGACGGGCGCGTCCTCGTGATGAGCGGCAACAAGGCCTACCCGGTGGCCGGCGGGCACGGCTACGAGGGCTTCAAGGACTCGTACGTCTTCGATCCCGTCACCGAGACGTACAGCAGGACCAACGACATGAACGACGGCCACTGGTACCCGTCGGCCACGGTCATGGGCAACGGTGACGTGCTGTCCTTCGGCGGGCTGCGCGAGGACTCGACCGGATCGGTGACGGCCGAGCTGTTCTCGCAGGCCGAGCAGCAGTGGCAGCCGCTGTGGAAGGTCAACCAGACCTGGTCGTACTGGGGCCTGTACCCGTCGATGATCCTGATGCAGGACGGCCGCCTCTTCTACTCGGGCAGCCATGTCTTCGGCAACAACATCCCGGGCACGGGTTCGGCGATCTACGACTACGACGCCAACACGGTCACCCAGATCCCCGGTCTGCAGAACAAGGACCAGCGCGACCAGTCGGCGAGCGTTCTGCTGCCTCCGGCGCAGGACCAGCGGGTCCTCACCCTCGGCGGCGGCAACATCGACTCCAATCCCGACGGCAACCGGCTCACCGACATCATCGACCTGAAGGCCGCGAACCCGTCGTACGTCGCCGGACCGCCGCTCCCGCAGGGCACGGTGGACCTCGGCAACGGCCCGGTCGCCGAGACGGGCAACCAGGGGAAGATGTACGTCTCCGCCGTGCTGCTCCCCGACGGCAAGGTGCTGGAGACGGGCGGCGCGCTGCACAACCGGGCCGACCCGGTCTTCGAGTCGTCGATCTACGACCCCGGCACGAACACCTTCGATCCCGTCGCCGCCGACCCGCAGGCCCGCGGCTACCACTCGTCCTCGTTCCTGCTGCCCGACGGCCGGGTGATGTCGACCGGCGACAACCCGGGCAACGGCACCTGGAACCACAACGTGTCGATCTACACCCCGCCCTATCTGCTCAAGGGCACCCGGCCGGCGATCACGTCGGTCATCGACACGGAGTGGACGTACGGCGACACCCAGCGCATCACGGTCGACCGGCCCATCGCCAAGGCGGAGCTGATCCGCCCGGCGGCGGTGACCCACTCCTCCGACCCGAACCAGCGCTTCGTGGACCTCCCGCTGTCCGTCGACGGCGACAACGTCGACCTCAACGTGACGAGCAACCCGAACCTGGCGCCGCCCGGCTGGTACATGCTCTTCGCGGTGGACGCGAACGGGGTGCCGTCGGTGGCGAAGTGGGTGCACCTCCAGGGCCCCGCCGGACTCGCCGCGGACTCCGCGTCGACGTTCTCGGTGTCCTCGGGCACCGAGGCCGCACCGCACGTGCACTCCTTCGCCGACGACCTGACCGGCAAGGTCACCGGCCCCGGCAGGAAGCGGACCTCGCAGGCGGTCGGCCCGACCGTCTCCGGCTGCGACCGGCACTACGGCTCGATCAACGTGTGCGTGCCGACGGCGTTCCCGGCGACGGTGAAGAAGACGACGGCCGCCCGTTGCTCCTGGCTCAAGGCCAACGACTACGGCCGGCTGAAGGTCAACGGCAAGGACGACCCGCTGGGGCTCGACCCCGACCGGGACGGCCTCGCGTGCGGAAAGGGCGACCTGCGCAAGGGCTAGCCCGCGAACTCCGCCAGGGCGCGCTCCACGATGGCCACCAGCTGCTCGTGGTGCGCGCCCTTCCAGTACGCGCGCCCGCAGGACAGACACTGCGCGAACACGTCGTACGACTGCCGCGTGCCGTGGCGCAGCTGGTCGGCGACCTCCTCCTTGGTGGCCTTGCGCAGCAGACCGTTGCAGGCGGTGCACCTCGTCCAGGGAAGCAGCTCGGGCGCGAACCGGTCGAGGACGTCGCGGAGCTGCTCCTCGGGGTCGGTGCTGTAGACGAACGCGCCCGCCCACAGTTCGCGCCGCCGCAGCAGGCCCCGGTCGCGGCTCAGCATGACGCGCTGTTCGGCCGCCGACCGGGTGGCGAGCGCCGGGTCGCCGATGTCGGTCGACTCGTACGCCGTGTCCACGCCGAGCAGACGCATCCGGCGGGCCAGGGTGCCGAGGTGGACGTCGAGGAGGAAGCGCAGCGGCGCCTCCGGGATCCGCTGGGGGCGGGTCACCGGGCGGACGGTCACCGACTCGCCGCGGGCGGGGATGTGCGAGACCGGTACCGCACGGCCGTCGACGAGCAGGGTGCCGACCTCGGTGAGGGGCACCCCGAGCGACTCGACGACATGGCCGAGGGTGGAGACGCCGTCGACGGCGAGCGCGGTGGCTCCGGCACGCCGCGCCTGCGGGACGAACAGGGCCAGCTCCGGGGCGACTTCGACACGGATCTCGAATGCGTTCACCTGGTCAGGATGGCACGGGGGAGGGGCGGGGGCTCAGCGGTTTTCCTTGCTCAGGCCGTGTTCCAGGACGTCCAGGGTGCGGTCGAGGAGGGCGCCGAAGTCGTCCTCGTGGCCGTGCTCCCCCCAGTACAGGGCCGTCTCCATCAGGCCGCCGAGCAGGGACATCGTGTAGACGCGGACCTCCAGGCTGTCGGGGTCGCGGCCGGAGCGCTCGCCGATCGCGACGCAGAGCATGCGGCCGAGGACCGACATGCTCTCCATCATCCGCGAGCGCACCGCCGGGACCTGGACCATCAGGTGGGTGCGCAGCCGGGCCATGTCCGGGTCCTCGTCGAAGCCCATGCGGGCGCCTTCCCGCATCACGTACCGCATGGTGTCCGCCACCGCCTCGCGGGCGGGCCGGGAGCGCAGCAGCGCCAGCAGGATCGGGTCCTGCTCGTCGGTGAGGACGATGTCCTCCTTGGTCGGGAAGTAGCGGAAGACGGTCGACGGCGAGACCTCGGCGCGCTCGGCGATCTGGTCGATCGTCGTGGCGTCGTACCCCTGCTCCTTGACCAGCGCGTAGGTCGCGGCGCGGATCGCCTCGCGGGTCTTGGTCTTCTTGCGCTCCCGGAGACCCGGCTGCGGGTGGTCGGCGGGAGAGCTGGTGCGTGCGGCCGTCATGGGCTCATTGTCGGGCATCGGCCGCGGGGGTGACCAAGCCGGGACCGGCGTCCTCGGCCCCGCTCTCCACCGCAGCGGCCTCCTCGGCCTGTGCGGTTCCCGGCAGGAACGCGGCCGCCAGCAGCGCGGAGGCCAGCGCGGCGATGCCGCACACCAGCAGCACCAGGCTCATGCCGTGGACGTAGGCGGAGTTCGCGGAGGCGGCGAGATCGGTCAGGTTCGCCTTCTCGGCGATCAGATGGGCGGCGACCACCGAGTCCCCGGCGGTGTCGGCGGCTCCCGCGGGCAGACCGGTGACGTCGAGGCGGTCGCGGAAGGCGCTCGCGAGCAGGCTGCCGAGCAGCGCGATGCCGATGGCGGCGCCGACCTGGCGCAGGGTCATCAGCAGGCCGGAGCCGCTGCCTGCGCGGTCGGTGGGCAGGGTGCCCAGGGCGCCGGCCATCGCGGGCACGATCGAGAAGCCGAAGCCGAACCCGACGACCGACAGCCACAGCGCGGTGAAGCCGTAGCCGGAGTCGACCGTCGTCCGGCTGGCCAGCAGCATGGCGAAGGCCAGCACCACCAGGCCCGCGCTCACCACCGCGCGCGCCCCGAACCGGGCCACGACGGGCTGCGCGGCCCGCGCGGCGACGATCAGACCGCCCATCATCGGCAGCAGCCGCACCCCGGTGCCGAGGGCGTCGTTGCCGAGGACGGCCTGGAGGTACTGCGGCAGGACGAACAGCAGGCCGGACAGCACGAACATGAGAAGCGTCGCCGCGAGCGTGTTGAACAGGAAGCCGCGGTGGGCGAGCAGCCCCATGTCGAGCATCGGCCGCGCGGCCCGGCGCTCGCGCAGGACCAGCGCGGTGATCAGTACGACGGCGGTGGCGTCCATCGCGAGGACCAGCGGGTCGCCCCAGCCCCGGGTGGGCGCCTCGATGATCGCGTAGATGAGGGCGCCGAGACCGGCCGCGGTGAGCGCCGTGGAGACGATGTCGACCTTGGGGGAGGCCGGGTCGCGGGTCTCGGGCAGCAGGAAGACGCAGGCGGCGATGCCGATCGCGGCCATCGGGATGTTGATGAGGAAGACCGAGCCCCACCAGAAGTGGTTGAGCAGCCAGCCGCCGATGATCGGCCCGAGCGGCAGGCCCAGCGTCGAGCCGGCCGAGACGATGCCGACGGCCTTGGTGCGCTCTTCGGGCGCGAACAGCGAGGGCAGCACCGACAGCGCGAGCGGCGTGACCAGCGCGGCCCCGACGCCCATCACCGCGCGGGCTGCGATCACCGCGTCCACGTCCCCGGCCAGCGTGCCGACCAGCGAGCCGACGAGGAAGATCCCCAGCCCGGTGATCAGCATGTTCCGTCGGCCGAAGCGGTCGCCCAGCAGGCCGGCCGGGAGCATCAGGGCCGCGAAGACGACGATGTACGCGTCCGCCATCCACTGCTGCTGACCGGTGCCGGCGCCGAGCTGCTCCGCCATCGTCGGGAGGGCCACATTGAGGATCGTCGTGTCGAAGCCGAGCGTGAGCATGCTCGCGACCAGGGCCCCCAGGGCCCACCAGCGGCGGGGGTCGGGCCCCACCGCAGCAGAGTTCGTGACAGTAGCCATGAAATGAGAGTAGCTCTCAAAAGATGGTACGTGTCAATCACTATGGACTCCCGGTATGCGGAACCGGCGCACGAAAAAGGGCCACGGCTCGGAAGCCGTGGCCCGGAGAGGGCGGAAGAGTGGTGCTATCCGTGCTGGTAGGCCACCAGTGAGATGCCGACGTAGTGCACGACGAAGGCGGCGAGGGTCAGCGAGTGGAAGACCTCGTGGAAGCCGAACCAGCGCGGTGACGGGTTGGGGCGCTTGATGCCGTAGATCACGCCGCCGGCGCTGTAGAGGAGCCCGCCGACGATCACCAGGACCATGACGGCGATGCCGCCCGCCCGCATGAAGTCCGGCAGGAAGAAGACGGCCGCCCAGCCCATCGCGATGTAGCAGGGGGTGTAGAGCCAACGCGGGGCGCCGACCCAGAAGACCCGGAAGGCGATGCCCGCGATCGCCGCGGCCCAGATGCTCCACAGCAGCCACTGCCCCTTCGACTCCGGCAGGAGCAGCAGGGTGAGCGGTGTGTAGGTGCCCGCGATGATCAGGAAGATGTTCGCGTGGTCGAGTCTGCGCAGGACGCCGTCCATCCGCGGGCTCCAGTTGCCGCGGTGGTAGAGGGCGCTCACCCCGAACAGGAGGCAGGCCGTCAGGGCGAAGATTCCGCAGGCGATGCGGCCGCGGGGCGAGTCCGCCAGGGCGGTGAGGACCAGTCCGGAGACGAGAGCGGCCGGAAACATGCCGAGGTGCAACCAGCCGCGGAGCTTGGGCTTGATCTCTTCCGACAGGGAGTGCGCGACAGACGCGGGGCCGGCGGCCGGCGAGTCCGTGGGCGCGTCGGGGACGGACGCAGTCATGGACGAATCGTACCTACGGAACCGTAAGTTACGTGTCGGTCCGGCGTGTCCGGGAGTGAAGAGTGGCCATCGTCTCACGGGGACGGGTCAAGAAGCCGTCGGCTGAACGTCATGTGGACGCAAAACGGCGCCGCTACACGTGGCCATCCTCACTCCGCTCACCTGTGAGGCCCTATGGACATATGGGCGGTAGCATCGGATGATCAAATGAGTGCGGTCGACACCGGATGAGCGCCAAGGTCACCATCCGAAGCATCCGGGTCGCAGCCCCCACGGGGCCTCCAAACAAAAAATCCCTCATTTAGGAGCAATCGTGGCGCGCGACATCGCGGCTCCCCCCGTCATCCCCACCCAGCACCAGGAACTCGTCTCCTGGGTGAACGAGATCGCCGAACTGACGCAGCCGGACAACGTGGTCTGGTGTGACGGATCCGAGGCCGAGTACGAGCGACTGTGCGACGAGCTCGTCGAGAAGGGCACCTTCAAGAGGCTCGACCCGGTCCAGCGCCCGAACTCCTACTACGCCGCCTCCGACCCCACCGATGTCGCCCGCGTCGAGGACCGCACCTTCATCTGCTCCGAGCAGGAGAAGGACGCCGGCCCCACCAACCACTGGAAGGCGCCCGCCGAGATGCGGGAGATCTTCTCGGGGGAGAAGGGGCTGTTCCGCGGCTCCATGCGCGGCCGCACGATGTACGTCGTCCCCTTCTGCATGGGCCCGCTGGGCTCCGACCTCTCCGCGATCGGCGTCGAGATCACCGACTCCGCCTACGTCGCCGTGTCCATGCGCACCATGACCCGTATGGGACAGCCGGTGCTGGACGAACTCGGCACCGACGGCTTCTTCGTGCGTGCCGTGCACACGCTCGGAGCGCCGCTGGCCGAGGGCGAGGCCGACGTCCCGTGGCCCTGCAACCGCACCAAGTACATCTCGCACTTCCCCGAGAGCCGCGAGATCTGGTCCTACGGCTCCGGCTACGGCGGCAACGCCCTGCTCGGCAAGAAGTGCTACGCCCTGCGCATCGCGTCCGTCATGGCCCGCGACGAGGGCTGGCTCGCCGAGCACATGCTGATCCTCAAACTGACCCCGCCGCAGGGCGAGTCCAAGTACGTCGCCGCCGCCTTCCCGAGCGCCTGCGGCAAGACCAACCTCGCCATGCTGGAACCCACCGTCTCCGGCTGGACAGTCGAGACCATCGGCGACGACATCGCCTGGATGCGGTTCGGCGAGGACGGCCGCCTGTACGCCATCAACCCCGAGGCCGGCTTCTTCGGCGTGGCGCCCGGCACCGGTGAGCACACCAACGCCAACGCGATGAAGACCCTCTGGGGCAACTCGGTCTTCACCAACGTCGCCCTCACCGACGACAACGACATCTGGTGGGAGGGCATGACGGAGGAGACTCCCGCCCACCTCACCGACTGGAAGGGCAACGACTGGACGCCGGAGTCCGGCACCCCCGCCGCCCACCCCAACGCCCGCTTCACCGTCCCCGCCGCGCAGTGCCCGATCATCGCGCCCGAGTGGGAGGACCCCAGGGGCGTGCCGATCTCGGCGATCCTCTTCGGCGGCCGACGCGCCTCCGCGGTCCCGCTGGTGACGGAGTCCTTCGACTGGAACCACGGCGTCTTCCTCGGCGCCAACGTGGCCTCCGAGAAGACCGCCGCCGCCGAGGGCAAGGTCGGCGAGCTGCGCCGCGACCCCTTCGCCATGCTGCCGTTCTGCGGCTACAACATGGGCGACTACATGGGCCACTGGGTCGACGTCGCCAAGGGCAAGGACCAGTCGAAGCTCCCGAAGATCTACTACGTCAACTGGTTCCGCAAGAACGAGGCGGGCAAGTTCGTCTGGCCCGGCTTCGGCGAGAACAGCCGTGTGCTGAAGTGGATCGTGGAGCGCCTGGACGGCAAGGCCGAGGGCGTCGAGACCCCGATCGGCATCCTGCCGACCAAGGACGCCCTCGACACCAAGGGCCTCGAACTGGCCGACTCCGACCTGGAGTTCCTCCTCACCGTGGACAAGGAGGTCTGGCGCGAGGAGGCCTCCCTGGTCCCCGAGCACCTCAACACCTTCGGCGACCACACCCCGAAGGAACTGTGGGACGAGTACCGCGCGCTGGTGCAGCGCCTGGGCTGAGGCCCACCGAGAACTCCGCGGCCGGCACGGGATTGCCCTGACCAGTGATCGTCACGGCCGGCCGCGGTGCGATGCGGCGAGCCGCGTACAACGGCGTACGTGGCCATGGGCCTGTCGTCGTCTCCCCGTCCGCCCCGACGCGGAGACGACGACAGGCCTTCGCCTATGTGGGGCGCTGGTCGGGCGAACGGTCCTGCAGGTACCGCGTGTGCGTCTCCTGGCGGCGCGCCTCGATCTCCCTGAGCCCGGCAGTCAGCCGCTCGGCCTCCTCCTGGAGAAGCGTCAGCTGGCGCTCCAGGTGCCGCTCCGGTGGTTCCTGGCCGGGGGCCATCCGCGTCCACCAGCGCGTCCGTACGAAGCTGTCGACGGCCTCGGGCAGGTCCTGCCGTACGGCCCGGGAGAGCGCGTGGACGCCCTCCGGGTCCTGGGCGAGGACCTCGGCGACCCAGCCGGGCTCCAGCAGCGCGGCCAGCAGGCCGGTGAGTTCGGTGAGGCGGCCGGCGGCGGCCGGCGGCAGCTCGATCTCCGCGAGATACCCGCCGAGCCGCTCGAAGTCGTCGCGCAACGCGTCCAACTGGGCCGACGGATCCGGGAAGTCGGGCAGCGGCGGGCGCTCCGGCGGGGCGAGCAGCGCACCCGCGCCGTACAGACCGACCACCACGACGGGCCAGTACACGCCCGCCGCCCCCGTGAAGGTCAGCACCAGTCCGGCCAGGCCGGCCGCGCTGCCCGCGATGTTCTTGCGGGACTCCAGGTACCCGACGAACCTACTGGTAGCCACGGATCTCCTCGAAGGCGCCGTCCAGCGAGCCCTGCTGCGCGTCGAAGAGCCGGCCGCCGGTCAGCTCGGCGATGTGCTCCAGTTCCGAGCGGTCGGAGTCGCCGAAGAGGATGGGGAAGACGGGGATCCGCTTTCCGGCCGGGGTGAGGTCGTCCCGGTAGAAGGCGTCGAAGTCG
This sequence comes from Streptomyces sp. NBC_01334, assembly GCF_035983595.1. Taxonomy (NCBI): domain Bacteria; kingdom Bacillati; phylum Actinomycetota; class Actinomycetes; order Kitasatosporales; family Streptomycetaceae; genus Streptomyces; species Streptomyces sp. NBC_01334. The sequence continues at coordinate 6,179,682 of NZ_CP130718.1, forward strand.
TCGGCGTCGTCGCCCTTGGTGTTCTCGCCGTCCGTCATCAGCACGATGGAGGTGAAGGCGTCCCGGTCGGTGCCCAGATGGTCGTAGGCCTTCTCCAGCGAGGTGTAGATCGCGGTCTCGCCGTCGGCCGTGAGCTCCTCGGTGTCCTCGCGGATCGCGGCCAGTCCGGTCTGCGGGTCGGCGGGGCTGACGACATGCGTGGCGACGCTCTTCACGTCCGACCCGAACGGCATCAGCGTCACCTCCTCGCGGTCGCGGAAGTCTCCGGTGAGGTCGGCGAGGGCGGCCTTCAGCCGGCTCAGCCGGTCGCCCTCCATCGAGCCGGAGGTGTCGAGGACGTACACGGTCCGCGACGGGCGGCGCAGCTCGTTCTCGTAGGCGTCGAGCAGCCCGTCGGCGACGGAACGGCTGCCGGGGAAGGGCAGTTCGCGCCGGCGGGTGGTGTCGAGACCGGCCGCGGGCGGTACGGAGGCGACGACCGGGCGGCGGTGCGTCCTGGTGGTGATCAGCCGCTGGACGGCCTCGGTGCGCAGGGCGTCGGTGACCCGCTTGACGTCTTTGCGGGTCGTCGCGTCGGTCGCGGCGAGGGAGGAGAGCGGGTAGTCGGCGGTGACGACACCGTCCGTGGGACGGATCACGGTCAGCCCCGGGACGCCCTTCAGCACGGACTCGTAGTTGAGCAGCGCGTCGACGTCACCGCGCCGGGTGTACGCGCTCGCCAGCCAGCCCGAGGACCCCGAGGTCAGCTGCTGCCCCGCGAAGAACTCCTTCAGCCTCGGCGTCGCCGCGGTGACGTCGGCGTCGGTGAGCGCCGACTGGGCTCCCGAGAGCGCCGAGGCGACCGAGATCAGCGTGGCGAAGCCGGAGTTGGAGCGGGCCGGGTCGGTCATGCCGTAGGTGAGCTTCCCGTCCCGCACCGCCTGCTCGATCTGTGTCCAGGTGACCTGGTCGGCCTTCCAGCCGAGGGTGGCGAGGGTGCCGGTCTTCACCCCGAGGGCCACCGGGCTCGACATGATCGGCGTCTCCGAGACGACCTTCTTCGCCGCGTCGGGGCGCAGCCGCAGATAGTCGTCGGAGGACAGCCACAGGGCGTCGTACTTCCCGTCGGTGCCGCCCTTCGCCAGCAGGTTCACGGCGTCCAGGGTGCCCATGTAGGTCGGCCTGACCTTGACGCCGGTGTCCTTGCGGACCTGTTCGAGCACCGGTGCCATGTCGCTCAGCTCGCTGGAGGCGAGGATCCGCAGGGTGCCCGGCTCGGGCGCGTCGGGGTCCTCGGCCTCGCTCTTCGCCGAGCACGCGGTCAGCAGGAGGGCGAGGGCCGTCAGGGCGAGGAGCGGACGTCTCATGCGAGCCCGCCTTCCAGGGCGCCCCGCGAGCGGCTGCGGTCCAGATAGGTGCTCGCCTGCTGGAGTTCGGCCGTCAGGTTCTCCACGGTCACCGCCATCGCCTCGGTGGCCTGCACCTTGTAGGTGTCGATGGCGTCGAGGGTGCGGTAGATCTGCTGGAAGGCGGAGCGCAGGGTCTCGGCGCCGACCGCCGGGTCGGCGGCGATGCGCTGGATCTCCCCGCTCTGGGTCGCCAGCATCTCCGCGTTGCCCCGGATGAGGTCCTCGGTGGTGCCGCGCAGCGCGTTGACCTGCTCGATGACCTTCTTCTGGTGGTCCAGCGCGGAGGCCAGCATCACGGAGATGCGCAGCGCCGAGACCGTGGTCGTGGCCGCTCGGTCGACGCCCTTGATCAGCTCGTCGTTGTTGCGGCGTACGACGTCCATGGCGAGGTAGCCCTGCGCGCAGACCGCGAGCTGGGTGAGCAGGTCCTGGTGCTTCTGCCGGACCGGGAAGAGGACGTCGGCGCGCAGGCTGTCGGCCCGCTCGGGGTCGGTGGCCTCGGCGCCGGCGATCCGCTGCCCGACCGCCGAGTCGAGGGCGTCGGTCAGTACCACGTACTCCTGGAGCTTGCCCATCGTCTCCCAGAGCCGGACGCGCTCGGTCTGCAACGCGGCGTTGTCGCGCCGCAGTTCGTCCTGGCCGCCGCGCAGCGAGCCCACGATCCGGTTGAGCGTGCCCTGCGCGGAGGCGTACTTGGCGACGTGGTCGCGCAGCTTGTTCCCGCCGGGCAGCCGGGACAGGAACTTGCGCCCCTTGGACGCCGGCAGGTCACGCGGGTCCAGGTCCTCGACCACGCGCCGGAGTTCGACGAGCGAGCCCGCGACCTGCGACTGGGCGTCCCCGCCCTTGTCCGGCAGGCTCCTGATGGTCCGCTCCAGCATGCGGTTGGACTGCGCGGCGGCCGTGCGCATCTCACCGGCGCCGAGCGCGGTGATCTCGCCGACCTTGCCGGCGAACTCGGGCGAGCGGGCGTCGAGCGCGGCGAGCCCCTCGACGTACGCGGCGGCCTTGGTCGCCATGGCCGTGACGACGGAGTCGTCGACGGGCACGAGCCCGCCGGCCTTCTCGCGCGGCACGGCGGCGACGGCATCGGGCGGCGTGAGGGTGAAGGTGCTGTCGTCGGTCATGTGCTGTTCCCCCTATCCGCGCGCCCGTCGCGCCAGCTCGTGCAGCACCGTGGAGGTGGGCACGGGCGCCTGGCGGACGCCGGTCAGTTCCTGCTTGAGGTAGGTGGTGGCCGAGGCGAACTCGGCGGTGACGCCCTGCGGACGGAACCCGTGCCGGATCTCCAGCCTGCGCAACTCCGGCTCGGTGGAGAGGAGCCGGGCGAGTGCACGGCCGTCCTCGGTGAGCGGTACGGCGGTGTGGTCGCTGTTGACGGTGGTGTCCGGGTAGAGCACCACGAGGTCGTCCGGCTGCTGCCCGTCGGCCAGGAGCGAGGCGACCTGCGACTCGTAGACCAGGACGAGCGGGTTGCCGGCGCCGCTGACGAAGTCCCGGAAGGCCGCGTCCGTGCTGGACTGCTGGGCGCCCTGGACGCTGACCAGCTTGTGCAGCAGGGGCGCCGTGCGCTCGACCTCCGCGTCGCTCGCGACCACCTTGCCGCCGCCTGCCACGTAGGACGCGGCGGCCAGGTAGAGGGCGCCGGAGCTGGAGGTCTCCGGGTCGGTGCTGGACAGGTAGAGGGTGCCGGTCAACTCCCCGTACTTCTCGGCCCCCTCGAGCTGCTGCCAGGTCCGGTCGGCGCGGGCCGCGTCGAGGTAGCGGGCCATCTTCAGCGTGCCGCGGTGTTCGGCGTCCAGCGTGGCCAGGCCGTTGCCCGCGAGTACCCCGGCGGCGTTCTTGTGCGCCACGACGACGAGGGGCGAGTAGAAGGGGCGCGGGAGGGTCCCCCGCACCTTGTACTTCGCGGCCAGCTCGATGGCGGGCGCCTGGCTGGAGGGGAAGGCCAGGTCGTACCCCTTGAGGTCCAGCCCCTCCATGGCCCAGGACCCGGAGGTCTCGGCCTCGACGGTGTAGCCCCTGGCGGCGAGGGCCTTCACCACGTCCGGATCGGCGAAGAACTCCGCCTTCTCCGACCCGATCACCATCCGCACGGTCTTCGTTGCCGTGCCCTTGTCCTCATCACTGCGGCCCGCGACGACGGCGACCACCACACCCGCCATCAGCAGTACCGCGAGGACGATTCCTGCGATTCGTCTCACAGGGGGAGCGTGCTCGCGGAACCCCACGTTCCCGGGTGCTCCGGGTGAACGGGGGGTGAAGGGGGTGACCCGGAACGCAACAGGAAGGGGAGGTTCCGACCAGGGCGAAAAAAATGGCGCCCGGTCCGCGCGTCGCTGCGGGTGCACGCGGACCGGGGCCGTTCAGGGTCCCCGGAGGGGAGCTCCCGGGACGGGCCCGGGAGGGGGTTCAGCCGGCGGTGCTCAGTTCCTTGTTCTCCACCAGGGCGGCGGCGTGCGCGTCCATGCGCTGGGCCGCCAGGATCGCCGCCGCGGTGTCCGCGCGGGACGCGGCGACGAGGAGGGCGCGGCCCGCCAGGGCGTGCGCCCGCTCGTGCAGGACCGTGAGGTGCGGTTCCGCCGGGTCGGCGGCGAGGGTGGAGCGGACCGGCGTCCGCCCGCCCCGCAACCGGGTCACCTGCTGCGCGAGCCGTGCGGTCGCGGTGTCCAGGTCGGCGGACGGTGCCGCCGCGCGGAGCTCGTCGGTGACGGCGAGCAGCGCCGCGAGATGCGCTGCGAGCTGGATGTCCAGCTCCTCCTCGCGGGAGCGGTGGGGGAAGTCCGAGGGCTTGCCGGCCATCGTGGTGTGGGCGGACCCACGGGAAGCGGGGGTGCGGATCGGCTCGTACATGAGGATGGCCTCCTGTGCTGTCAGGAAACCATCCTAGCTTAGATCTCGTCTAAAGTTGAGTCGTCCATAGAACCGCCGCTACGGCTGGCTGTAGCCGTCCAGGAAGCGGGCGATCCGGCCCACCGCGTCTCGCAGATCCGTCGCCGTCGGCAGGGTGACGACCCGGAAGTGGTCAGGCTCCGGCCAGTTGAAGCCGGTGCCCTGGACGACCATGATCTTCTCCTGGCGCAGCAGGTCCAGGACCATCTGCCGGTCGTCCTTGATCTTGAAGACGGTGGGATCCAGCCGCGGGAAGAGGTACAGCGCCCCCTTCGGGCGGACGCATGTCACGCCCGGGATCTGCGTCAGCAGCTCGTACGCCGTGTCCACCTGCTCCTTGAGCCGCCCGCCCGGCAGCACCAGGTCCTTGATCGTCTGGCGCCCGCTGAGCGCGGCCACCACCCCGTGCTGCCCCGGCATGTTCGCGCACAGGCGCATGTTCGCCAGGATCGTCAGACCCTCGATGTAGGAGTCGGCGTGCGCGCGCGGACCGGAGATCGCCATCCAGCCGACCCGGTAGCCGGCCACCCGGTACGCCTTCGACATGCCGTTGAAGGTGAGGGTGAGCAGGTCCGGGGCGACCTTGGCGGTCGGGGTGTGCGTGGCGCCGTCGTAGAGGATCTTGTCGTAGATCTCGTCCGAGCAGACCAGGAGGTTGTGGCGGCGCGCGATGTCCGTCAGCCCCCGGATCATCGCCTCGTCGTACACCGCGCCCGTCGGGTTGTTCGGGTTGATGATGACGATCGCCTTGGTGCGGTCGGTGATCTTGCGCTCGACGTCGGCGAGGTCCGGCATCCAGTCCGACTGCTCGTCGCACCGGTAGTGCACGGCGGTGCCGCCGGAGAGCGAGACGGCGGCGGTCCACAGCGGGTAGTCGGGGGCCGGTACGAGGACCTCGTCCCCGTCGTCCAGCAGCCCCTGCATCGCCATGACGATCAGTTCGGACACACCGTTGCCGATGAAGACGTGCTCGACGTCCGTCTCGATGCCGAGTGTCTGGTTGTGCATCACCACGGCCCTGCGCGCGGCCAGCAGACCCTTCGCGTCGCCGTAGCCGTGTGCCGTCGAGACGTTGCGGAGGATGTCCTCCAGGATCTCCGGCGGACAGTCGAAGCCGAAGGCGGCCGGGTTGCCGGTGTTCAGCTTGAGGATGCGGTGACCAGCCGCTTCCAGGCGCATCGCCTCCTCGAGAACCGGGCCCCGGATCTCGTAACAGACGTTGGCGAGCTTGGTCGACTGGATCACCTGCATGTCTGGGAGCTTACGGCCCGGTAACGCTTCCGGGGGCGTGTTTCCCGCCACGTGAGACGGGTGGTTTGGGTCGTTATCGCCGGTAGCTGTCCCAGGAGTCACTCCTGTCCCTACAATCCGCGGCATGTTCAGGCCAGGTGAGAGCGGCGTTCCTCCGGTACGGCCGATCGTGTACCACCCGTACGCCGAGACCGATCCGGCCTCGTACGAGCGGTACGCCGATCCGGCGGCCGCCCATGGGTGGGAGAACGCGTACGACGAGACCGCCGAGCTGCCTCGGGCGCGCCCTCCGGAGGGGGAGCCGGGCGGCCGCGGGGACCGTCGGCGCGCCGCGCGCCGGAAGGCCGGCCGGCCTTCGCGCCGCGTGCTGGCCGCCGCCGGGGCGGTCGGAGCGGTGGCGCTGGCCGCGGTGGTGGCGGGGATGTCCTTCTCCGGGGATCCGGCCGGTGATCAGCGGGGCAGGCAGGGGGGCACGCGCTCGGCGCCGGACGACGCGGTGAGCCCGTCGGACGGGCCGGCTCCGGCCGCGAGCGGCTCCGCCGGGTCCGTGGAGCCGACGCCGTCCGCCTCGGTCGCTCCGGTGCCGTCCTCGGGGGTCACGGCGTCCGAGGCGCCCTCGGCCGGGTCGTCGGGCGAAGCCGCCGCGAGCGGGGCGGCGAGCGTCGCGCCCTCCGCCTCGGCGTCCGGGTCCGGGAAGGGCAATCCCGGGAAGGGCCGGGGTCGGGACAAGGGGGGCAGGTAGGCGGGGCGCTCACCGGGGCCGCGCCGGACCGCCCGCTCCGCCGGCATGCCCGTGATCGCTCAGGGCAGCGTCCAGATCTGGGTCGTCACGAGGTAGAAGACCGCGACCCAGAACGCCATCAGCCCGGCGACGATGCCGAGGCCGACGAGGTTGGTCCGCGCCGCCGGTTCGTCCGGGGGCGGCCGCAGCCAGCGCCCGAGGAGCCGGTTCACGTAGTGCGGCATGGTGAGGAAGCTCATCAGGAAGCTCGACAGCAGGTTGCCCACGAGCAGCCCGAGCCAGAACGGCATGCCCAGCGGCGACAGGGCGAGGGTCAGCAGCACGACGGTCGGGTACAAGCCGACCCAGACGGCGAGGGAGGTCTTCGTCTCCGAGGGCGGTGGCGCCTCCTTGCCGTTCTCGTCGAAGGCGAACCAGCTGCCGAACGAGTTGTCGATCGTGCGCAGTCTGAAGTCGTTGAACTTCGCGCCCTCGGCGAGCAGCTCCTGCCGCCTCGGTGACGTCAGCCAGGCGTCGAGATGCTCGGCATTGTCGAACCGGTACATGGTGGTCCAGTCGGCCTGGACGCCTTCGACCGGACGGAACAGCTCGGTCCCGCGGAATCCCTCGAACTTCCCCTCCTCGTGGCTCATACGCCGCTGCCATGCGAGGAAGTCGTCCACATGGGCGGGATCGACATGGTGCGTGATCACGACCGTCACCAGTGGATCCGCCGGCCGGCTGCCGCCGCTGACGACCTGCTGCGTTCCCGGGCCGTCCAGGTACGTGTCGCCGATCGCCAGGAGGCGCTGTCTCGTCGCGCTGTTGATCCACGCCTGGAGATGGGCCACCGAGTCGAACCGGTAGACGACGACCCATTCGGGCTGGAGCTCCGTCGGCCGGGATACCTCGACGCCCAGATATCCGGGGTAGTCGGCGGCGGCGGCGTTCACGTTTCGTTGCCATGACTCGTATTGTTGTTCGAATCTGGACAGCACCTTCTGGCCGATGATCGCGGTCGCCGCCGCGTCCTGGTGCTGGTCGGTGCTCATGAGCCCGGGCCCGTCGGCACCGACTGCTTCTCGATCAGCCGGCTGTAGATCCGCTCCGGAGTCAGCGGCAGCGAGCGGAAGCGGACGCCCGTGGCGTCATGCAGGGCGTTCGCCAGCGCCGGGGCCACCGGGTTGATGCAGCACTCCGCCATCCCTTTCGACCGCAGGGGGCCGACGGAATCCGTCGAGGCCACCAGGAGCACTTCGGTGCGCGGAACATCGGCGAAGGTGGGGATGCGGTAGTTGCGGAAGTTCGGGTTCACCATGACGCCGTCGTCGTCGACGTGATGGTTCTCGGTCAGCGCGAATCCGATCCCCTGAGCGACACCGCCCTCTATCTGTCCGCGGACCTGGGCGGGGTTGATGACCACGGCGGCGTCCGCCGCGTGGACGCTGTGCAGGACGCGGATCTCCCCCGTCACCCGGTGGACGGCGATCCGGAACCCCTGCGTGTTGGAGGTGACGCTCCGGGGCGAGCCGTAGGCCTTGCGGGCGGCGGTGAACCGGATGCCGCGCGCCCGGGCCGACGCGACGAGCTCGGCCAGCGGCACCCGCCGGTCCCCGCAGACCACCTCCTCGTCGTCCATCGAGCACAGCACGAGGTGGACGCCGGTGTACGTGGCGGCGTATTCGAGGATGCGGTCGCGTACCGCGTCGGCCGCCCGCAGGACCGCGTTGCCCGACACGAACAGCCCCGCACTGGCGAAGGCGCCGGTGTCGAACCCCGTGCGGTCGGTGTCGGACTGCACCAGGTGAATCCGCGCCGGTGTCGTACCCAGCTGCCCCGCCGCGATCTGGACATGCGCGGTCGACGTGCCCTCGCCGAACTCGACCGTCCCGACGGCCAGTTCGTAGACGAGGTCGTCCCGCAGCGTCACCCAGGCCTCGGAGACGTGCTCGGTCGGGGGCGCGGTCTCGTGCAGCGAACTCGCGACGCCGGTACCCACCAGCCAGTCCGGGCCGGGGGACGGCTGGTCGGCGGTCCGGGCCAGCGCGCCCTCCACCAGGTCGATGCACTTCGTGAGGGAGTCCTCGCTGAACGCCACGTCGTCGGGGCCGTCGTGCAGGGCGACGAGCGGATCACCCGGCCGCACGATGTTCCGGCGTCGCAGCTCGAGCGGATCGATGTGCAACGCGCGCGCCAGTTCGTCCATCGCCGACTCCACGGCGAACGCCGGCTGTGTCATCCCGTAGCCGCGCAGCGCTCCGCTCGGCACGGTGTTGGTGTAGACCGAGAACGCGTCGTACCTCTTGTTGGGGCAGCGGTAGATCATGACGGCGGAGCCGCCCGCGTACAGCGTCTCGCCGCCGTGGTTGCCGTAGGCGCCCGTGTTCGACACATTGCGGATCTGGAACGCCGTGAGGGTGCCGTCCGCCTTCGCGCCGAGCCTGACCGTCAACGTCATCGGGTGCCGTGGCGAGGCCGTGGTGAACTCCTCCTCACGGGTGTACTCGAAGCAGACGGGTCGCCCGGTGTCCAGGGTGGCGAGCGCCGCCAGATCCTCCGAGATCACCTCCTGCTTGCCGCCGAAGCCGCCACCGACGCGCTTGCAGAACACCCGGAGCCGGTCGGGGCGCAGCGCGAACAGATGGGCGAGCTTGACCTTCGCGATCGACGGCGACTGCGAGCTGGTGCGGACGTTCAGCCGGCCGTTCTCCATCCAGGCGATCGAGCCGTGGGTCTCCAGATGCGCGTGCTGCACGCGGGGCGAGAAGTAGGTGCCCTCGTGGATCACGTCGGCTTCGGCGAACCCCGCGTCCACGTCACCGATGTGTGTGTGCAGTTCGAGCAGGATGTTGTGGACGGGATCGCGGACGAACGGGTCGTCCGAGCCGTGCAGTTGCGGTGCCCCCTCCGTCATCGCCTCCAGCGGCTCGAACACGGCCGGGAGCACCTCGTACTCCACGACCGTCCTGCGGCAGCCCTCCTCCGCCGCCCCGACGGTGTCGGCCAGCACCGCGACGACGCGTTGGCCGACGAAGCGGACCGTGTCGTCCAGGATGCGGGTGTCGTCCGGATCGACGAGATGGTCGGTGTGGATCGCCGTGGTGAAGCGTCTGCGCGGCACGTCCTGCCAGGTGTACACCCGGCGCACCCCGGGAACCGCGAGGGCGGCGCTCTTGTCGATCGAGACGATCCGGGCGTGCGCGTGCGGTGAGTGCAGCACCTTGAGGTGCAGCATGCCGTCCAGGCGGGTGTCCATCGTGAACTCGGCGCGGCCGGTCACCACGTCCTCGGCGGCAGGCGCCCCGACGCTCCTTCCGACGGCCTTGCCCGGCGCGGCGCTCTCCACGCCGACCACGCCGTTCACCGCGTCCTCGATCGCCCGATAGCCGGTGCAGCGGCAGAGGTTGCCCTTCAGCGCCCGGGGCAGGTCGGCCTTCTGGGCGTCGGTGAAGGTCGCCGAGGTCATGATCATCCCCGCGGTACAGAAACCGCACTGGAACCCCGGGGCGTCCCGGAAGCGCCGTTGCATCGGATGCAGGTCGCCGGGTGACCCCAGGCCCTCGATGGTTGTCACCTCGCGGCCGTCCGCGCGGAAGGCGGGGGTGATGCAGCTGTGCACCGGATCGCCGTCCAGCCACACCGTGCAGGCGCCGCAATCGCCCGCGTCGCAGCCCTTCTTGACGCCGTGGTGGCCGAGCGCGCGCAGGAACGTGCGCAGACACTGGCCGGGTTCGGGTTCTTCGTGGAAGCTCCTGCCGTTCACGAGGTAGGTCATGTCAGGCCCCAACCATGGGTTGTCAGGTCCCAGCCGTGAGTTCGCGACGAATCTCCTCGGCGAAGTGCCTTGTCAGATGGCGACGATGGCCGGGGGTCCCGTTGGGATCGGCGAACCAGACGTCGGCGGGGACGGCGTCGATGCTCTGCCGCAGGGTCCGGGCGTCGGGCGGGCCGTCGAACGCCATGCGCACCGGCCGTGTGGTGCCCGCCGTGACGGTGAGCAGCAGGTCGTCCGTCCCGGGGGTCCGGGTGCCGATCAGGAACACCGTCGAACGGCCGAGGCGGGTCAGGGTGAAGCGGCGGTGGGCGGCGCGCTTCCTCAGGGCGCGCGCCGGAATCACGACGCGCCGCAGGATCTCGCCGGGAGCGAGCACGTTGCGGTGGTCCCCGGTCACGAACTCCAGGGCGTCGACGACGCGGGTGGACCCGTCGGGAGCCCACAGGTCGTAGCGCGCCTCGAGCGCGACCGTCAGCGTGATCATCGGCCCGGCGGGCAGGGACAGGCAGATGTTCCCGCCGACCGTCGCCGCGTTCCAGACCTTGAACGAGGACAGCAGGGCCTCGCAACCGCGCGCGATGAGGGGTCCCGCGATCCAGTCACCTGGTGGCGTGAAGGCGTACAGGTCACGGATGGTGCACGTGGCGCCGATCTCGAGGCCCGCGTCGCTCGCGACCAGCGGGTCCCAGTGCAGCGCCGTCAGGTCGACCAGACGGCGCAGATCCGGCTGTTCGGCGGAGAACAGCCAGGTTCCGCCCGCGAGCCAGGCATCGCCTTCGCGCCACTCCGTGCCGGGCCGGCCGGACGGTCGCCGGACGATCTCGGTGATGGTGTTGAGGTCCATGGGAGTCGATCTCCCTCACGGCGACGGGCGTGGTTCGGGCACTGTCGACGGGGCGCGATGGGCACGGAGAGTCCTTTCAAGGATATCCCCGTGCGGGCCGACCCTGCGACGTCAGGGCTTCGGCGGGCAGGCGCGACCCCCTGCTGCCCGGCTGTCGCCTGGCCGAAAGCCGACCCTTGCTCTCCCCTCCTCCGGCACTAACAATGCGCATGACAAATCAGTGGGCGGCCGGAAGATCTCCGGTCGCCCTGTCGTAAGAGGGGACCCCCACATGAGAAAGCCTCTCGTTGCCGTGCTCTTCGCCCTGGCCATCGCCGGGGCGGGTGCGGCACCCGCGGTCGCCGCGCCGGTGAGCGCGAAGCCCGCGACGGCCTCCGCCGCCTCCGCCGCCTCGGCCTCCGCGGACACCAAGGTCGCCGCCGCGCCGACACTCCAGGCCGTCAACCTCGCCGGGACCGTCGCGCTCAGCAACTGTTCCGGCTCCGTCGTCCGCTTCCCGAACTCCCTGGACACCGACCCGGCGCTGGTGCTCTCCAACGGCCACTGCCTGTCGACCGGCTTCCCGGAGCCCGGCGAGGTGCTCGTCAACCAGGCCTCCAGCCGCACCTTCGGCCTGCTCAACTCCGCCGGCACGCGGGTCGCGACCCTGCGCGCCAGCAAGCTGGCCTACGGGACGATGACCGACACGGACGTCTCGATCTACCAGCTCACCAGCACGTACGCCACGATCAAGAACTCGTACGGGATCTCCGCGCTGACCGTGCAGGACACCCACCCGACCGCCGGCACCGCCATCACCGTGGCGTCCGGCTACTGGAAGCGGCTCTACAGCTGCAACATCGACGGGTTCGTGTACCGCCTGAAGGAGGGCGACTGGACCTGGAAGGACTCGGTCCGTTACACCTCCGCCTGCCAGACCATCGGCGGCACCTCCGGCTCGCCGGTGATCGACCAGTCCACCGGCAAGGTCGTCGCCGTCAACAACACCGGCAACGAGGACGGCGCGCGCTGCACGGAGAACAACCCCTGTGAGGTCGACGCGAGCGGCAACGTCACCGTCCGCCAGGGCATCAACTACGCCCAGGAGACCTACCTGATCCCGGCCTGCTTCACGACCGGCAACCAGCTCAACCTGAGCGCGACCGCCTGCACCCTGCCCAAGCCGTAGGGCCCGGCCACCGGGCGCGGCGTTCCGTCACACGGGACTGCGACGGACCGCCCGCCCCGCCAGTACGTCCGTGCGCCGGCCGTCCTCGATGACGAAGCGGCCGTCGATCAGGACGTGGGGGATGCCGGTGGGCAGGGTGCGCGGGGCTTCGTAGGTGGAGCCCGCCGCCACGGTCCGCGGGTCGAAGAGCACCAGGTCGGCGCGGTGGCCCTCGCGGACCAGGCCCCGGTCCGGCAGGCGCAGGCGGGCCGCCGGGCGGCCGGTCAGGTGGGCCACGCACTCCTCCAGGGACAGGATCCCCGACTCCCGTACGTAGTGGCCGAGGTAGCGCGGGAACGTGCCGTACGCCCGCGGATGCGGCTTGGCGCCCGTCAGGACGCCGTCCGAGCCGCCCGTGTGGACGCGGTGGCGCATGATCGTGCGGACGTTCTCCTCGTGGCCCACGTGCTGGAGGATCGTGGGCGCCAGCCGGTCCTCGAGGAGCAGGCGGCGGGCCGTCGTCCAGGGTTCCTCGCCGCGCAGGAGCGCCGACGCGTGGACCGTGCGCCCCACGTGGTCCGCCAGCCGTTCGTCGCCCACGCCCGAGATCTCGATCGTGTCCCAGTCGACCGGCACCCCGTGGCAGCCGTCCGCGCCGGTCACCTCCAGGTCGTGGCGGATGCGGGCGGCCGTGTCGTCGTCCGCGAGGCGGCGCAGGATCTCCGGCGGGCCGCCCTCGCTCGCCCAACTGGGCAGCAGGGCCGCGAGAGTCGTGCAGCCGGGGGTGTAGGGGTAGGTGTCGAGAGTGATGTCGGCGCCGGAGGCCAGGGCCTTGTCCAGGAGGGTCAGGAGTTCCGGGGCGCGGCCCTCGTTCACGCCGAAGTTCATGGTGGCGTGGGCGAGGTGCAGCGGGCAGCCCGCCTCGCGGGTCAGCTCGATCATCTCCGCGTACGCCTCCAGCGCGCCGGCCCCGTAACTGCGGTGGTGGGGGCAGTAGTAGCCGCCGTACCCGGCCACCACCCGGCACAGTTCGGTCAGTTCGGCGCCTCGCGCGTACATGCCGGGCGTGTACGTCAGCCCGGAGGACAGGCCGACGGCGCCCTGTTCCAGCCCCTCCGCGACCAGCCGGCGCATCCGGTCCAGCTCCCGGTCGGTGGCCGGGCGGTCCTCCCAGCCGACGACCAGGGCGCGGACCGTGCCCTGGGGTACGAGATAGGCCGCGTTGACGGCGATGCCCCGGCCCTCGAAACCGTGGTCGAGGCGGTCCAGGTACTCGCCCACCGAACGCCAGTCGAAGTCGAGGTCGTCGCCGTGACCGTTCCAGCCGGTGATGGCCCGGCGGACCCCTTCGAGGGTGCGATCGTCGACCGGGGCGTACGACAGCCCGTCCTGGCCGAGGACTTCGAGGGTGACGCCCTGCGCGGCCTTCGCGCTGTGGTCGGGGTCGCGCAGCAGGGCGAGGTCGCTGTGGGCGTGCATGTCGATGAAGCCGGGGGAGAGGACCAGCCCCTCCGCGTCCAGCTCCCGTACCGCCTTCGGACGCTGGCAGCCGGCGGCCGCCGCCTCCTTCACGATCGAGACGATCCTGCCGTCGTCGATCGTGACGTCCGCGCGGTAGGAGTCCGCGCCGGTGCCGTCGACGACGTCCGCGTCCCGGATGACGAGGTCTTCCACGTTGCCACTCCCTAGAAGAACGTGCGGATGTAGTCGACGACGGTGCCGTCCGCCTCGGCCAGCGGGATCAGCGGCCACTTGTCGAAGGACGTGCACGGGTGGGAGAGGCCCAGGCCGACCCAGTCACCGACCTCGAGGTCCGCCTCGGCGTCGGTGCGCAGCCAGGCGTGCTGGTCGGAGAGCGCGGTCACCGAGACACCGGTGGCGGGGCGTTCCGTGCCGTCGCGGCGGATCACCTGGGCGAACGGCAGGTCCAGGTCGTAGGCCGCGTCCCGCTTGCCCGCGTTGACGAAGGCCTGGTCGGGGGCGGGGCGGGAGACGACCTGGGTCCACAGCCGGAACGCGGGCTCCAGCGCGCCCTCCTCGGGGACCCGGTTGAACGGGGTCAGCCTGCGGTAGTGGCCGTCGTCGTGCGAGACGTACGCGCCGGAGCGCAGCAGCTTCAGCACCGGCAGGGAGAGGCCGGGGATCCCGGCGAAGACCTCGGCGACCGTGTCGAACCAGGCGCTGCCGCCCGCGCTGACCACGATCTCCTCGGCGCCCGCGAACCGTCCCGCCTCGTCGAAGTCGACGGCGAGGGCGACCAGGCGGTGCAGCCAGGCCCGCACCCGCTCCGGGTCGGCCCGCGGGACCTCGCCCTCGTAGCCCGCGACCCCGACCAGCCGCAGGGTCGGCGCGGCGGCCACCGCGTCCGCGACCGCCGCGCACTCCGTCTCCGTACGGACCCCGGTGCGGGCACCCTCGCCCGCGGCCAGTTCGACGACGACGTCCAGGGGGCGCCGCGCGCCGCGCAGGGCGGTGTCCATCAGCTCGACCCCGCGCACCGAGTCGACGTAGCAGACGAGGTGGAAGGCGGGGTCGGCGTCGAGCTGTGCGGAGATCCAGCGCAGGGCCGCCGGGTCCACCAGTTCGTTGGCGAGGAAGACCCGCTGGACGCCGTAGGCCCGGGCCACCCGCACCTGGTGCGGGACCGCGAGGGTGATGCCCCAGGCGCCGCGGTCGACCTGGCGCTGGAAGAGCTGCGGGGCCATGGAGGTCTTGCCGTGCGGGGCGAAGGCGAGCCCGTGGCGGGTCGCGTAGGTCTCCATGAGGGCGAGGTTGTGTTCGAGGCGCTCGGCGGAGAGGGCCAGCACGGGAGTCGCGAAGCCGCCGTTGAAGAGGTTGCGGCGCTGGGCGGCCAGCTCGCCGACGGTGAGGCCGTCGGCGTCCGGCGGGAGGCCCTTGAAGCGGTGGTCGACGCGTTCCCCGGCCAGTCGGGCGAGCGCCTCGAGTGCCTCGGTACTCATGGAACCTCCTGATCAGGAGCGTTGCGCAAGCTGCAACGTCCATTGCGTATATCGCTTACTGCTGTCTAACATCTCGGCCACACGGGGTCAACGGAGCCGCCGACCCTCACCAGTACGGGGAGCCAAGACGATCGTGACCGCCACCGGACCCTGCAACGCCCCCGACGCCGTGGACGTCGTCGCGCTCGGCGAGTCCATGGTCACCTTCCTGCCCTCCCGGCCCGGTCGCCTCGCCGACGTTCCCTCCTTCGACCGGGGCATCGGCGGCGCCGAGTCCAACGTGGCCTGCGCGCTGGCGGCGGCCGGACACACGGTGCGCTGGGTCAGCCGGGTGGGGGCGGACGGGTTCGGCGACCATCTCGTCGAGACCATCGGCTCCTACGGGGTCGACGTGACCTCCGTACGGCGCGATCCCGCCCGACCGACCGGCGTCTACTTCCGCACCGCCGGCGACCGGGCCACCGACGCGCACGAGGTCGCCTACTACCGGGCCGGGTCGGCGGCCTCCGCGATGTCCGTCGACACCGTCGGCCTCGACGCCGTACGGGCCGGCCGGGTGCTGCACCTCACCGGGATCACCGCGGCCCTCTCCGCGGACTGCCTCGGCCTGCTGCGGGAACTGACGGCCCCCCGGCCCGGCGGCCGGCCCCTCGTCTCCTTCGACGTCAACCACCGGCCCCGGCTGTGGACGGACGGCAACAGCCCCCGGGTCCTCCTCGAACTGGCCCGCGGCGCCGACCTGGTGTTCGTGGGCGAGGACGAGGCGGCCGAGGTGTGGGGCCTGGACGGCGTCGACGCCGTAAGGACCGCGTTCCCCGACCCCGAGGTGCTCGTCGTCAAACAGGGGGCGCTCGGGGCGACCGTCTTCGACCGGGGGCGCGTCCTGCACGTCCCCGCCCCGCACGTCGACGTCGTCGCCGCCGTCGGCGCCGGGGACGCCTTCGCCGCCGGGTTCCTCTCCGCCACCCTGCGCGGGCTGCCCGTGCGCGACCGCCTCCGGCACGGGCACCTGATGGCCGCCGCCGCCCTCACCGTCCCCGGTGACCTGGCCGTGCCGCCTTCCCGCGACCACGCCGACCGGCTCGCGGCCCTCGACGACGCCGCGTGGGGGAGACTTCGACTCGGCCCCGGCTGGACGCACGCCGAAGACCGGGCCGACGAGGAGGTACCCACCCCATGAGCCAGACCGTCGACCGAGCACTGAGCATCCTGCCGCTGCTCGCCGAGGGCCCCGCCGACCTCGGACAGGTCGCCGACCGCCTCGGCGTGCACAAATCGACGGCCCTGCGGCTGTTGCGCACCCTGCACGAGCACGGCCTCGTCTACCGCCAGTCCGACCAGCGCTACCGCCTGGGCGCCCGCCTCTTCGCCCTCGCCCAGGAGGCGATGGAGAACCTCGACATCCGTGAGATCGCGCATCCGCACCTCGCCCGTCTCAACGAGACCTGCGGGCACACCGTGCACCTCGCCGTGTACGAGGAGGGCGAGGTCCTCTACATCGACAAGGTGGAGAGCCGCTACCCGGTGCGCATGTACTCGCGGATCGGCAAGCCCGTCGCCATCACGGTCGCCGCCGTCGCCAAGCTGCTCCTCGCCGACCTGCCCGAGCCCGAACGACGGGTGATCGCCGAGAAGCTCGACTACCCCCTCTACACGGCCCGTTCGACCCCCAACGCCCCCGCTTTCCTGCGCGAGCTGGAAAAGGTGCGCGAACAGGGCTGGGCCACCGACCTCGGTGGTCACGAGGAGTCCATCAACTGTGCCGCCGCGCCGATCCGGGGCGCCGACGGCCGGGTGGTCGCCGCGATGTCGGTCTCCGCGCCGAACGTCGTCGTCACCGCCGACGAACTCCTCACCCTGCTCCCGCTGGTTCGCCGCACGGCGGACGCGATCAGCGGCGAGTACTCCGGCAGAACCCCGATCAAGGAAGCCCCGAAGGAATGAGCCCGGCATGACCGAGAAGACCGCCCTCACCCCCAAGACCCACACCACCCCGCCCGCGAAGTTCTCGCACGGGGTGAAGAAGGGCAACATCCTCCAGGTCGCGGGCCAGGTCGGCTTCCTGCCCGCCGAGGAGGGCAAGCCCCCGACGCCCGCGGGCCCCACCCTGCGCGAACAGGCCCTCCAGACCCTCGCCAACGTCAAGGCGATCCTCGAGGAGGGCGGTGCGAGCTGGGACGACGTGATGATGATCCGCGTCTACCTGACGGACACGGCGCACTTCGCCGAGTTCAACGAGCTCTACAACGCGTACTTCGGGGAGCAGCCCCTCACCGCCCCGCCCGCGGCCCGGACGACGGTCTACGTCGGCCTTCCGGCCGGGCTCCTGGTCGAGATCGACGCCCTCGCCGTCCTCGGCTGACGCACCCGGCGCCGACCGACCGACCGACCCGACCGTCCGGTCCGGTCCGTCCGATGCTCCGTCAACTTTCGCACGCCGTAACGCCTCACGGCACGGTGTCCCCGTTCGCAGGGGACGCCGTGCCGCGACACCCCCTGCCCGAAAGCACCGTGAACCCCAGCAGAGGACCCCCGAATGCCCCTCCCGCTCGCGGCATCCACCCCCGCCGAGGCCCCACCCCACACCGGCGGACTGCTTCTCCTGATCGACGGCACGGCGGGCCTGCTGACGGTCGCCGCCCTCGGCATCGCCCTGCTCCTCTTCCTGATCATCAAGGTCAGGATCCAGCCCTTCGTGGCCCTCCTCGCGGTCTCCATAGCCGTCGGTCTGCTGGCCGGCCTGTCCGTGACCGAACTCTTCGGCACCGTGCAGCGTTCGGACGCCGTCTCCACCATCGAGTCCGGGATGGGCGGCATCCTCGGCCATGTCGCGATCATCATCGGGCTGGGCACGATGCTCGGCGCGGTCCTCGAAGTCAGCGGTGGCGCCGAGGTGTTGGCGTCCCGGCTGCTCGGTGTGTTCGGCGAGCGGCGAGCACCCCTCGCGATGGGCCTGACCGGCCTGATCTTCGGCATCCCGGTCTTCTTCGACGTCGGCATCTTCGTGCTGGCGCCGATCGTCTACGCGGCCGCCAAGCGGGGCGGCAGGTCGATCCTGCTGTACTGCCTTCCGCTGCTCGCGGGTCTGTCGATGACCCACGCGTTCCTGCCCCCGCACCCGGGCCCGGTCGCGGCCGCCGGCCTGCTGCACGTCGACCTCGGCTGGGTCGTCCTCATGGGGGTCGTCTGCGGTCTCCCCGCGGTGCTGGCGGCCTGGGTGTTCTCGGCGTGGATCGGCCGCCGCATCTTCGTCGCCGTGCCGCAGGACATGGTCGAGGCGGCGGCGGAGGCGAAGCGGGCCGTCGTCGAGGAGCAGCGGGCGCAGGGCGTCGTACCGCGCGAGGACCCGGTGCCGCTCGGCACGGTCCTCGGCATCATCGGTACGCCGCTGGTGCTGATCCTCGCCGCCACGTTCTCCTCGATCGCCCTGGACCCGTCCACCTTCCGCTCGGTGATCGAGTTCTTCGGCAGCCCCTTCGTGGCGCTGACCATCGCCCTGCTCCTCGCCTACTACCTGCTCGGCATCCGGCGCGGCTGGTCCCGCAAGTCGCTGGAGACGGTCTCGACGGCCTCGCTGAAGCCGGTCGGCAACATCCTGCTGGTGGTCGGCGCGGGCGGTATCTTCGGGGCCGTCCTGAAGGCGAGCGGGGTGGCCCAGGCCCTGTCGGACACCTTCAACGACGTGGGTCTGCCGGTGATCGTCCTCTCCTACCTGATCTCGGTGGTGCTGCGCGTCGCCCAGGGCTCGGCGACGGTGGCGATCGTGACGACGGCGGGCATCGTGGCGCCGCTGCTCGCCGCGGGGGACCACTCGCAGGCCTTCGTGGCCCTCGTCATCATGGCGATCTCGGCGGGCTCGATCTTCGCCTCGCACGTCAACGACGGCGGATTCTGGATGGTGGCCAAGTACTTCGGCATCAGCGAGCGCGACACCCTCAGGACGTGGACCGTGCTGGAGACGGTGCTGTCGGTGGCCGGGTTCGTGATGGCGGCCGGAATGAGCCTCTTCGTGTAGGACTCCGGTAACGAAGTCAGGGGCTGACTGTGTCCGGCACAGGATCTTCGACCATACTGCCCGCTGTGGAGCAGCGCATAGGTTCGAGCAGCCAGCCCCTGGAGGGCGCCGGGTTCGACCCGGCATTCATCCCCGGGCTCACGTCGCCCGTGACCGCGGAGCCGGAGGACACGAGGCCGGCCGAGGACGACGGCGTCGACGCCGTCGAGCCCGAGGCGGGGAAGGGGGAGTCAGCGGCGCCGGAGCGCCCGGACGGGGCGGCGGAGCCGGACCCGTCCGACGGGTCCGAGGAACCGGACGACTCCGCCGAGTCCGTCGAGGGCCCCGTCTTCGAGGCCTCCGACCGCCGTGCGCGGATCGCCGCCGACGCCAAGGGCGTCCGGCTCCGCCTCGACGAGGAGTCGTGCGAGTTCCGCTGGGACGAGATCGGCGCGGTCGAGACCGAGGCACCGCGCTTCGGCAAGCGGTTCACCATCACGGTGCACACCCCTGACCGCCGCTGGTACCCAATCGAGATCGAGGCGACGGCCAGGTCCCGCTTCAAGGAGTGGGAGGAGCAACTGGACGCGGTCCTCGACGCCTACTTCGAGGACGGGGAAGCCGAAGCGGAAGCGGGCGCCGAAGACGAGGTCGTCGAGGTCGACGCCGCCGACTCCGACGCCGCCGACTCCGACGCCGCCGACTCCGACGGCGACGCCGACGCCGAGGACACCGGGACCAAGGCCGCCGAGGCCGAGGACAACGAGGTCAAGGACGCCGGCGCCAAGGCCGTCGACTAGACGCAGTACCTAGACGCAGTACTGGGACTGTTTCCCGATGGACCGGTACATGCAGTCCGCGTTCTCGAGAAGCTGAAGCACCGCGTCCCGGTTACGGGAGGTCTCCCGCTCGATGATCTCGTCGGGCGGGTAGAACCCCCCTCCGGAGGCCGACGACGGGTACATCTCGAAGGTGTACGAGAAGATCTTCTGCGTGCCCCAGAGATAGTCGTCGATCGACCCGTCGGTGATGTACAGGTCGCTCGACTGCTCGGGGGTGTACCCGTTGCTCGCGGCCATCTTCTGCCCGACGGCCTTGAACGCGGCGTTGTCGTCCGCGGTCATCCCGGTCGCCGTGTCCGCGGTGGTGTAGCCGAACGGCCACAGCACCAGCTGGCTGTACGTGTGGAAGTCGACCCCGGCGGTGATCTGCTGCTTCCCGCCCACGATCCGGCTGCGCACGAAGTCGGCGACGACCTTCACCTCGGGCGCGGACTCGGCGGCCGCGCCCCGGTAGGTCTCGGAGGACGTGGACCCCGAAGAGCCGCCACAGCAGCCGAACCTGTAGTTCCAGTTCCGGTTGAGGTCCGTACCGACGTACGAGCTACCGGAGTTGGGCTGCCGGTTCTTGCGCCACGAGCGGTAGGAGCCGGAGGCGATGTCGTACTCGCCGCCGTCCGGGTTGAGGTCGGGGACGATCCAGATCTCGCGGCCGTTGACCATGCTGGTGACGCGGGAGTCGGAGCCGTAGCCGGCGCCCAGCTCGCGGATCAGGTACAGCGCCATCTCGACGGTGAGGTGCTCGCGGGCGTGCTGGTGGTGGGTGAACAGCACCTCCGGCTCGGCCTCGTCGGTGGCGACGTTGTCGCTGATCTTGATGGCCACGATGTCCCGGCCCTGGTACGACTTGCCGATGACCCGCTTGCTCATGATGCCCGGGTAGGCGGCGATGCGCTGGTCGATCTCCGTCGTCATCTCGGCGTAGTTGTGGTACTTCGAGTCGGCGGTCGGGAAGTCGAAGAGCCGTACCTCGTCCTCGGCGACCCGGTCGGGTGCCGAGCCCAGCAGGGACACCTCGTACCCCTGCGCGCGCAGCTTCCTCACCTGGTCCGCGCGGCCGGAGACCACGACGGTCTCCTCGTCGGCCTCGTCGACGCTCACCCCGGACGCGGCGATCGCAGTGCGCATCTGGGGGGTGCTGTGGTGGACGTGGATCTCGTACTGGCGGATGTCGTCGGCGGAGGGGGCCGCCTTCGGTGCGCTGCCCGCCGCCGCGTCGGTGACCGTCGCCGAGACCGGTGCGGCGAGAGCGAGGGCGAGCAGTGCGGCGAGGACGGCGGTCCGTCTGCCGCTGCGGGCGCTTGTGGCGCCGGCGCCTGAGCCGCGAATGCGAAGTCGCATGAACTCTCCTTGTGGGGAGCCGGGTTGTGGGGGGCTGTGCGCTTGCTGTGTGCGGCGGTGCGGTGCCGCTCATCGTCGAGGCATGGCATGAGCAGGTCAAGAGACGACAAAGGGCCGCTGGCCGAAATCATGCGGAATGCGACGAGCGGCCGGCCGCGCAGTTTATCCGCGCCCGCGCCGGTCGGCCGGGATCCCGGGTTTGACCGGAGTGTGAGCACATCGGGTGGAGATCCCGCACGCACCCTTGCCGGAGCGGCCTCTTTGGGTTTTCTTGACCTCCATGGCGGACACCACGGGACCCCCCACGGGAAACTCCACACACACCGAGGCACCATCCGGCATCGACAACACCATCCCCCGCAGATCCAGTTGGAAGTACATCGGCCCCGGCATCGTCGTCGCCGCGACCGGCGTCGGCGCCGGCGACCTGGTGGCCACGCTCATCGCCGGCAGCAACTTCGGCTACACCCTGCTCTGGGCGGCGGTCGTCGGCTGCCTGGTCAAGATCTCCCTCGCCGAGGCGGCCGGCCGCTGGCACCTCTCCACCGGCCGCACCCTCTTCGACGGCTGGGCGAGCCTCGGCCGCTGGACGACGTGGTTCTTCGTCGTCTACGTGGTCGTCTGGGGCTTCGTCTACGGCGCGGCGGCGATGTCGTCGAGCGCGCTGCCGCTCCAGGCGCTGTTCCCGGACGTGATGGACCTCGAGTCGTGGGCCATCGCCTGCGGTCTGGTGGGCCTGGTGTTCGTCTGGTTCAACAAGTACGCCGTCTTCGAGAAGGTCATGACGGTCCTGGTGGGCGTCATGTTCGTGGTGACGGTGTATCTGGCGATCCGGGTCACCCCCAACCTCGGCGACGCCTTCGCGGGCCTCCTCCCGGTCCTGCCGGACGAGAAGGACTCCGTCCTCAACACCCTCGGCCTGATCGGCGGCGTCGGCGGCACCATCACCCTCGCCGCGTACGGCTACTGGGTCAACGCCAAGGGCTGGACGAACACGGGCTGGATGAAGGTCATGCGGCTCGACAACCGGGTCGCGTACATCACCACCGGCATCTTCGTCGTCGCGATGCTCTTCGTCGGCGCGGAGCTGCTGCACTCCGCGAACGTGGCGATCGCGAGCGGCGACAAGGGGCTCATCCAGCTGAGCGACATCCTGGAGGCGGAGTACGGCACGGCGACCGCCAAGTTCTTCCTGATCGGATTCTTCGCCACCTCCTTCACCTCCCTGATCGGCGTGTGGCACGGCGTGAGCCTGATGTTCGCCGACTTCGTGGCCCGTTACCGCGGCCGCGGCGACGCGAGCGGGGCGGAGGTCGCCTCCGGCGAGCGGGAACGCTCCTGGCCCTTCCGCGCGTATCTGCTGTGGCTGACCTTCCCGCCGATCGTGCTGCTCTTCCAGGGCGAGCCGTTCCGTCTGATCATCCTGTACGGCGTGCTGGGCGCGGCCTTCCTGCCGTTCCTGGCCGGGACGCTGCTGTGGCTGCTCAACTCCTCCCGCACGCCCGGCGAGTGGCGCAACGGACCGCTGAGCAACGCGATGCTGGTGCTGGCCGGCCTGCTGTTCCTGGTGCTGTGCGTCAAGCAGGTCTGGGACCAGCCGTGGTCGGAGTTCTTCTGATGATCACCGCGGCTCGAGGTTGCGTAACTCAAGCTTGAGTTTCGCAAGCATCTCTCCTAGGCTGCTGACCCCCTAGGAGAGGTGCCGTCGCCGTGGCTGTGACCGTGCTGGACGACAAGACCGCGCTCGTGCTGATCGACCTCCAGGCCGGCACGCTCGCCGCCCCCACCGTGCCGTACCCGGCGGCGGACGTGGTGGCCCGGGCCGCCGAACTCGCCGACGCCTTCCGCGCCGCGGGCGCCCCCGTCGTCCTGGTCCGCATGTCCACCTCGCCCGACGGCGCCGACGCGGTGCCCGGCCGCAGCGAGGCGGCGCGGCTGGCCGGCGGCCGCTCCCGCCCCTACGACCTCGGCCCGATCGCCGAACCGCTGACCGGCCACGAAAGCGACATCCTGGTCACCAAGCGGGCCTGGGGCGCCTTCCACGCCACCGACCTCGACCTTCAGCTGCGTCGCCGGGGAGTAACCCAGATCGTCCTCGCCGGCATCGCGACCAGTCTCGGCGTCGAGTCGACCGCCCGCGCCGCCCACGAGCACGGCTACCACGTCACGTTCGCGGTCGACGCGATGACCGACATCGACGAGGACGCGCACCACCACCGGGTGTCGTACCTGTTCCCGCTGATCGG
Source organism: Streptomyces sp. NBC_01334 (assembly GCF_035983595.1). Taxonomy (NCBI): domain Bacteria; kingdom Bacillati; phylum Actinomycetota; class Actinomycetes; order Kitasatosporales; family Streptomycetaceae; genus Streptomyces; species Streptomyces sp. NBC_01334. The sequence continues at coordinate 6,203,080 of NZ_CP130718.1, forward strand.
CGAGCCGGGCACGACGCGGGAGATCCTCGACCTGCTGGCGGGCGTCCGAGCCTGAACCCGAGGGCCAGTCCATTCGCGGTCTCCGTCCGTCAGTCCTCGGTGGCCGTCCACCGGGGGCTGAGCGCGACGGCCCGCAGCTGCTCGATCGTGAGGGCGGGCTTCGCGCGGGTCGCGGCCTGGTCCTGCTCGGCGGCGTTGAAGGCGCTGACGACCACCCGCAGACCGTCCTTGCGCAGGGTGTCCACGGTCCACATCACGACCCCCGCACCGCCCTTCTCGCCCGGCCCCTGCTTCACCGAGACACGCGTGCCGTCGGCGAGGGTCTCGGCACCGGAGCCGTACAGCGAGCCGGCCACGTCGGACATGTTGGGCTGCACGTTGACCTGGACCAGGCTCGCGCCCTTGCCGTCGTCGACGACGAAGTAGCCGTACCCGGTCTCCTGGCTGCCGTTCTTGACGCGGTCCAGGTCCTTGGGCAGCAGGAGAGCGAGCTTGCGCAGGATCAGCCAGCCGGCCATCTCCGCGGGCCGGGCGGACGAGCCCGACGGGGAGACCGGCTTCTTCTCCTCCCCGGGGATGGCGTCGGCGATCCGGCGCCACTCCGAGGCCGCGGCCAGCTTCTTCAACTGGCCTGTCGTCAAGGGCGGTTCGGGGCGGCTGACGGGCTCGCCCTTCTCCGCGGCGGCGTTCCACTCGATGACGCTCACATGGTGCCCGGCCGGGGTGACCAGGTCCGCGCCCCACGACTTGAGGTTCTCGCGGTGGTCGGGATACTCGTAGCCCTGGTAGACGGTGATCGCGGACCTGTCGGACAGGACCTCGGTCTTGCAGCTGTCGAGGTGAGTCTCCTCTGCGTCCGGGCAGGGCATCACGGCGGTGGACGGATCGATCTCACCCGCGTCCGCCGGGATCCGGCCCAGGCCCACGGAGATGGACCCCTTGCCCTTGCCGTCGTCGAACACGCCCACCGCCAGCGGTGGCCGCTCCTCGCCCGTGCCCCGCGCGTCCGTCCTGCTGAACTCGCCGTCGGGGAGAAGCTGCTGGAGGGTGCGGATCATGTCGTCGGGGGAGTAGACCGACTTGGCACCGCTGCTGCCGGACGCGGCGACGGAGGACGGCAGGGACGCCGGCTTGCCGCCCCAGGGCGCGAGCAGCGCCCCGCCCACCCCCACCAGGGCGAGGCTCGCCGCTCCCCCCGCGATCGCGGTCCTGCGCCGCAGCCGCATCCGGTCACCCCGGGCCCGCCCGGCGGCGGCGAGCGCGGCGGGGCTGTCGAAGGCGCCGCCGGCCTCCCGCAGGGCGACGGAGAGCTGCTCCTCGAAGGGGTCGCTGTACTGGTCGACGGGCATGGTGAACCACCGCTTTCGGCGAGAGGGGTCGAAAAGAGTTCGAAGTACGGGGGCGAGGGACGCGGTGCGGGTGCGCGGTGCGGGGGCGCGGTGCCGGGGGTCGGGTGCCGGACGCCTCAAGGGCGGGCGTACTCGCCGATGTCCTCACCCAGCAGCTCCCGCAGCCGCCCCAGGGCCCGCGAGCAGCGCGTCCGCACCGCGGCCGAGCTCGCGTTCATCGCGCCCGCGGTCTCCTCGATCGAGCGGTCCTCCCAGTACCGCAGGACCACGACCGCCCGGTCCTTGGCGGGCAGCCGCCCGAGGGCCTGCATCAGGGTCAGCCGCAACGGTGTGTCGGTACCGCTGCCGTCGGCCACGTCCGGGAACGCCTCCACGGCCCGCTCGCGGCTGCTGCGCCGCCGCTGGTGGGCGAGGAAGGTGCGGGTGAGGACGGTCTGCGCGTAGCCGGCCGGGTTGTCGACCCGGGACACCCGACCCCAGCGGACGTACAGCCTGCCGAGGGTCTCCTGGACCAGATCCTCGGCGAGGTGGGTGTCCCCGGCGGTGAGCAGACACGCCGACCGGTACAGATGCCCGGTACGGGCCGCCGCGAACTCGGCGTACTCGTCCGCGCGGGCGGCCTGCCTCATGAGTGTTCCCCCTGTGTCGGTTGCCGTACTGTCCTCAACTCCCTAATGCGGTGGGGTGCGGGAAATGTTTCAGGGGAGACCGAAAGTGGCCGCACAGGATCGCGGGGGTACTTTTTCGTTGTGACAGACCAGCCGCCGTCCCCTCCGCCGCCGCCGGGCTTCGGCCCGCCCCCGCCGCCGTATGCCCCGCAGCACCCGCAGCACCCGCAGCACCCGCAGCACTTTGCCCCGCAGTACGCCCCGCAGGCGGAGCCGCCGCCCGGTCCGGAGTTCCTCGCGGTCGACAAGCACAACTCGGTCGTCGTGGACGCGGGGGGCGTCGCCTTCGAGATGTACGACATCACGGTCGAGTTCCCCTGGCCCGAGGTCCGCAGCGTCCACTACAAGGCGAGCCCCAACGGCAAGGCCCTCATGGTCGCCGTGGTGCACGTGGACGGCAGGGTCTACGAGTGCGTGGTGACGGCCAAGCCGAGGGAACGGATGCAGGGCTGGTTCGCCCAACTGGCCTGGGTACTGGGCCACTACCGTCCGACGGGGTACTAGACGGCGGACGCGCCGGACGTACGGGAGGGTGCCGCCCACGGTGGTCCCGTGGAGCGACACCCTCCGCTACCGGCTACCGGCTACCGGCTACCGGCTACCAGCCGTCGGCTGTCCGCTCGGCCGCTGCCCGTGACTCCGCACGGCCCCGCCGCTACGGCAGCCCGTGCACATGCGGGCCCACGGCCGCCGACCACGCGTTGCCCGCCGACGCGTCCCAGTTCGTCGACCACGTCATCGCGCCCCGCAGTGCGGGATAGGTCTTCGACGGCTTGAAGGAGCCGCAGCCCGTGCCCTTGGTGAGGCAGTCCAGGGCGTTGTTGACCACCGTCGGCGACACGTATCCGCTGCCCGCGCCGCTCGTCGAGGCCGGCAGGCCCAGGCCCACCTGGGACGGGTCCAGGCCGCCCTCCAGCTGGATGCAGGCCAGGGCCGTCAGGAAGTCCACCGAGCCCTGGCTGTAGACCTTGCCGTCGCAGCCCAGCATCGAACCGCTGTTGTAGTACTGCATGTTGACGACCGTGAGGATGTCCTTCACGTTCAGCGCCGTCTGGAAGTAGCCGTTCGACGTCGACTGCATGTCGATCGTCTGCGGGGCCATCGTCAGGACCAGCCCGGACCCGGCCTTCGACGACAGCGACCGCAGCGCCTGCGACATGTACGTCGCGTTCAGGCCGTTCTCCAGGTCGATGTCGACACCGTCGAAGCCGTACGTCTGCATCAGCGTGTACACCGAGTTCGCGAAGTTCGTCGCGGACGTCGGGTCGCTCACCGACACGGTGCCGTTCTGGCCGCCCACCGAGACGATGACCTTCTTGCCGGCCGCCTGCTTCGCCTTGATGTCCGCCTTGAACTGGTCCACCGTGTAGCCGCCCAGGCCCGCGGAGTCCAGGTTGAAGGTCACGGCGCCCGGCGTCGTCGTCGCGTCCGCGAAGGCCACGGCGATGATGTCGTACTGGGAGGAGACGTCGGAGACGCGCTGGACGGTCGCGCCGTTGTTGAAGTTCTGCCAGTAGCCGGTCACGGCGTGTCTGGGCACGGTCCCGCCCCCGGTGTTGCCGGTGGTCGTCGTTCCCGTGACCGCCGTCGACTTCACCGACTCGCCGGCCGCGTTGGTCGCCGTGACCTGGAAGCTGTACGACGTCGAGGCCGCGAGGCCGGTCACGGTCGCCGAAGTCCCCGTCACCGCCGTCACCTTCGTACCGCCGCGGTAGACGGAGTAGCCGGTCGCGCCGGAGACCGCGTTCCACGCGAGGGACACGGACGACGAGGTCGTGCCCGACACGGCCAGCCCGGCCGGTGCGCCGGGCACCGTCGGGGCCGGGTCGCCGCCTCCGCCGCCGTCGGGGCCGTACACCGACACGTCGTCCGCGTAGTACGCCGCCTGGCCGTACCAGCCGTGCGTGTACACGGACACGGACGTGGTCGAAGCGCCGGTGGTGAAGGTCGTCGACAGCTGCTTCCACGACGCCGAGTCGGGCGTCCAGGTCGACACGTCCGTCGTGCCGGTGCCGGTCACGCCCAGGTAGGTGTAGCCGCCCTGGACCCACGCGCTGAGCGTGTACGTCGAGTTGGGCTTCACGGCCACCGTCTGGGCGCACCGGGCGTTGTCCTGCCCCGCCGGTGTCGCCTTCAGCGCGGCCGCGCCGGCGTGCGCAGGCGAGGAGACGGTCGTACCGCTGCCCGCCGAACAGGTCCAGTTGGTCAGGCCGGACTCGAAGCCGGCGTTCCTCGCGTTGTTCAGGTCCGCGGCGGACGCCTGAGCCGCGCCCGTCATGGACAGGGCGAGGGCGGCGGCGAGGACGCCCGCGGCTCCCGACCCGAGTCGTGTCGTTCGTTTCAGTGGGGACATGACAGTAAGTTGGTCCAGACCAATTCTGTTGTCAAGAGGTCCGGCCGTGGAGGGCCGGTGGAGGACGCGCGTGCGTAACCTGCCCCGATTTGGCGGGACTTGCGCGAAGAAGAGTTGCTTGGCAGCCAGGGAAAGCTGTTCTCCGGCCACAGAGGCGTGGATACAGTGCTGAGGTAGTCACGCAATGAAGTCACCCCGGTGCACCGGAGTAACGCCGGTGGGCCGGACCGCGGGAATCGGGGAGCTGCGCGTGCCAACAGCCATTGCCGTGACCGGAGCCGACCTGGCGCTGCCGCCGCAGGACGAGCGCACCCTGCCCGCCACCGTTCTCGCCGACCTCGACCGACAGCCGCTGGACCGTGCCCTCGCCGCCGTCCAGGCCCTCGTCGATCAGTACGGGCATGTGATCGTCGTGTACTCGCGGTCCGTCCCCGCCGCCGTCGAGCAGCGACTGCACACCATCCGCTCCCTCCTGGAGAGCGACCGCATCGCGCTCTTCCGCCCCGACCTCCCGCCGCTCGCGACGGCCGTCCTCGCCCGCCAGCTGCGTCAGCTGGCCTCCTGCGACCTCGGCCCCGGCGTCCTCGCCTCCGCGGGCCGGCTGCTCACCCACTACCTCCACGCCGGCGCGCTGCTCGGCTCGGTCGCCCGCCTCGACCGGGTGCCTGTGGTCGGCCTGACGTCGCATGCCAGGTCATGGGTTCCGGGTAGTCAGTTCGGTGTGCTCGCCCACCCGCAGCCGGAACTGGTCAAGGCCACCCCCGAAACAGTGCTGCCCGGACCGGAGTTCGGCACCTGGCTGCTCGTCGCCCGCGGACAGTTGCAGTCCGACTGGGTCACCGACGTCCTCGCTCCCGCCTGGAGGGTCCAGGGGCTGCGCGAGACGCACCTGCCCGCCGAGTCCGCCGACTGGTGGGGCACCGGCAAGGCGATCGAGTTCTGCGCCTACCTGCCCGACCTGTCGGTCCTCTACCAGCTGGTCACGTCGGTGCGGCAGAACGTCTGCCACTGGTGCGGCATCGACGTCATCGGCGACCGCTGCGTCTTCTGCTCCGCGACCCCGCCGCCCCCATCCGACCTCACCGCCCGTCCCGCCGCCCGCGCGCTCACCGCGGGCGACTGAACCAGCCGGACCTGCTCGACCGCACGCCTGTTCCCGTCCGCTCGACCCGACCCCCAACGAGGTTGCACGGCTAATGAACTCCCGTCAGCGCCGCGGCGTGATTCTCCTGCTCCTGTCGGTCCTGTGCGCCCTCGGCGCGTTCGCCGGCGTTCTCTCCGTCATCGACGACGTGAAGTCCAAGGTCGGCCCCGAGGTCACGGCGTACGAGCTGCGCTCCGACGTGGCGCCCTACACCACCCTGAACGCGGGCCAGTTCAAGAAGATCGAGATGCCGGAGCGCTGGCTGTCGGAGAACGCGGTCACCGACCTCGCCGCCATCCGCGGGAAGATCGCCGTGACGACGCTGAAGAAGGGCTCCCTGCTGCAGAGCGACATGATCGTCGACCAGCCCGCCCTCCAGCCGGGCCAGCAGGAGGTCGCCATCATGATCGACGCGGCCACCGGCGTCGCCGGCAAGATCACCCCGGGGTCGTCCGTCAACGTGTACGCCACCTTCGAGGGTGCCCGGGAGAGCGATCCCGACCAGTCGAAGATCATCGTCACCAACGCCCGGGTCCTCGACGTAGGCCAGATCAAGGCCCTCGAGCCGGACGAGAGCGACCGGAACCGGTCGGCCACCGACGCGGTCCCCATCACCTTCGCGCTGTCCACGCTCGACGCCCAGCGCATCACCTACGCCGAGTCCTTCGCCAAGCGCGTCCGCCTCGCCCTCGTCGCGCCCGGCGGCGACACCACGGTCCCCGACCAGGACCGTACCTACGAACTCGTCACGGACAAGTGAGAGGCCGCCGCCCATGCCCACGAGGATCCTCCCGGCCGTCGGCGACGCGGACGCGGTCCGTTCCCTCACCACCCTGCTCAGCCAGCTCCCGGACGCCGAACCGGTCGCCCCGGTCTCCGACTCCACCCAGCTCGTGGACACCCTCGCCCGGCTCGCCGCCGAGTCGGTCGACGAACTGCCCGAGGTCGTCGTCGTCCACGAACGCATCGGCCCCGTACCGGCCCTCGAGCTGGTCCGGGAGGTCGCCCTGCGCTTCCCCGCGGTCGGCGTCATCCTCGTCACCACCGACGTGGGGCCCGGCCTCTTCGCCGCGGCCATGGACTCCGGCGCCCGCGGCCTGGTCACCCTCCCGCTGAGCTACGAGGACCTCGCGAACCGCGTCCAGGCCGTCGCCCAGTGGTCGGTCGGCGTACGGCGTCATCTCGGCCACGGAGCCGACGTGTTCACCGGCGTCGGCGGCACCGTCGTCACGGTCAGTGGCGCCAAGGGGGGCGTGGGCACCACCCTCACGGCCGTACAGCTCGCCCTCGCCGCCCAGGCGTCCGGCCGCCCCACCGCCCTCGTCGACCTCGACCTCCAGTCCGGTGACGTCGCCTCCTACCTGGACGTCCAGTTCCGCCGCTCGGTCGTCGACCTGGCCGCCATCACCGACATCTCGCCCCGCATCCTCGCCGAGGCCGTCTTCCGGCACGACACCGGCGTGGCCCTCCTCCTCGCCCCCGGCGAGGGCGAACGCGGCGAGGAGGTCACCGACCGCGCCGCCCGCCAGATCATCGGCGCGCTGCGCTCCCGCTACGAGGTCGTCGTCGTCGACTGCGGCGCCCAGCTGAGCGGCGCGGGCGCGGCCGCCGTCGAACTCGCCGAGCGGGCCCTGCTCGTCACCACCCCCGACGTCGTCGCCGTCCGCGGCGCCAAACGCACCGTCCGCATGTGGGACCGGCTCCAGATCCGCAAGGCCGAGGAGACGACCGTCGTCGTCAACCGCCACACCCGGAGCACGGAGATCCAGCCCCCGCTCATCCAGAAGATCACCGGCACGGCGATCGCCGCGACCACGGTCCCCGCCAACTTCCGGGAACTCCAGGCCGCCGTCGACGCCGGCCGGGTGCACGCCCTCGACGGCAAGGGCACCGTCCGGCAGGCCCTGTGGGCGCTCGCGGCGGAACTGGGGCTGGTCAAGGCGCCGGAGACCGCCCTCGTGCGCAGGGCGGGCGGCCGGGTGCGCGGCGGGGACCGGGGCTCGGCCGGGTTCCGGCGGCGGAGGGAGTGAACGGCATGTGGGGACATCGGGCACGCGACCGGGGCCAGGTCACCATCGAGTTCCTCGGCATGACACCGCTGATCATCGTGACCTTGGTGGTGGTGTGGCAGTTCGTCCTCGTGGGGTACACCTTCACGCTCGCGGGGCATGCTGCCGACGAGGCGGTGCGGGCGGGTACGGCGGCCCCTCCGGGGGAGCGGCTCGCGGCGTGCCGGCAGGCGGGCCTGGACAACCTCGGGGACGCGTGGAAGGGGAACGCCGTGGTCGATTGCGGCGGCAGCGGCTTTGTCACGGCGGACGTCTCCCTCAAGGTCCCGGTCCTGTTCCCCGGCACCATCGACTTCCCGTTCACGGTGCACGGTCACGCGGGCGCCGTCGAGGAAGAGGACGGCGACTGAGATGGCCTACCGACGCCGCGCACGCGCAGGAGCACGCTCCCGCGACCGGGGCCAAGTGGCCCTGGAGTACCTGGGGTTCCTGCCTCTCCTGCTGCTGGTCGCGCTCGGCGCCGTACAGCTGGGCCTGATCGCGTACGCGGCACAGCAGGCGGGTACGGCGGCCCGGACCGGGGCCCGCAGCGCGTCCCTCGACGAGGACTACGGCGCCGACTGCGCGCAGGCGGCGAGCAGTTGGCTGGACGTGAGTTGCAGCGCGGCCGGCCTGGGCGACGAGGTCCGGGTCACCTCCACCGTCACCATCCCGTCCGTCATTCCCGGCATCGGGAACTTCGGCCAGGCCCACAAGACGGCCACGATGCCGGTCGACCACTGAGGGAAGGGCATCCGACATGAGCCTGCGAGCACGCATCACCTCCCCCGAGGAGAACGGCGGCCGGGGCGAGGACGGCCACCTGGTGACCTCCTACCGCGCCAAGCTGCTGGAGGAGATCGACCTCGCCGAGATGAGCTCGCTGGCCGCCGCCGAGCGCCGGGCGCGGCTGGAGCGGGTCCTGGGACACATCATCAGCCGCGAAGGTCCCGTCCTGTCCACGGTGGAACGCTCACAGCTGATCCGCCGGGTGGTCGACGAGGCGCTGGGCCTGGGCATCCTGGAGCCGCTTCTCGAGGACGCCTCGATCACCGAGATCATGGTGAACGGCCCCGACGCGATCTTCGTCGAACGGGGCGGCAGGGTGGAACAACTCCCCATCCGCTTCGCGTCGAACGACCAGCTGATGCAGACGATCGAACGCATCGTCTCCACCGTCAACCGCCGCGTCGACGAGACGAACCCGATGGTCGACGCGCGGCTGCCGTCGGGCGAGCGGGTCAACGTCATTATCCCCCCGCTGTCGCTGACCGGCCCCACCCTCACCATCCGCCGCTTCCCGCGGTCCTTCACCCTCCACGAACTGATCGGCTTCGGCTCGCTGGACGAGCAGATGCTGTACCTGCTGGCGGGCCTCGTGCAGGCCAAGTTCAACGTGATCGTCTCGGGCGCGACGGGCACCGGCAAGACGACGTTGCTGAACGCGCTCTCCGGCCTGATCCCGGACGGCGAACGCATCATCACCATCGAGGACTCGGCGGAACTCCAGCTCCAGCAGTCGCATGTGATCCGCCTGGAGTCCCGGCCCCCGAACGTCGAGGGCAACGGCCGCATCACCATCCGCGACCTGGTCCGCAACTCCCTGCGGATGCGCCCGGACCGGATCGTGGTCGGCGAGGTCCGGGGCGGTGAGTCGCTCGACATGCTCCAGGCGATGTCGACCGGCCACGACGGCTCCCTGGCCACGGTCCACGCCAACAGCGCGGAGGACGCCCTGATGCGCCTGCAGACCCTCGCGTCGATGTCGGACGTCGAGATCCCCTTCGTCGCGCTGCACGACCAGATCAACAGCGCGGTGGACGTCGTCGTCCAGCTCACCCGCTTCGCCGACGGCGCCCGCCGCATCACCGAGATAGCCGTGCTCGACAGCCACGGCGGAGAGCCGTACCGGCTGGCGACGATCGCCCGCTTCAACGCCCGGCCGATGGCCGCCGACGGCCGCGTCCACGGCGCCTTCGAGTACTTCCCCCTCCCACGCCGCACCGCGGACCGCCTGTACATGGCGAGCCAGCCGATCCCGCAGGCGTTCGGGGTGGCGCGCGCGGCACACGAACTGACGACAAGGGAAGCCCGGTAACGCTGATGGACCTCGAGACCCTGATCACCCTCACCACCGGCGGAACCCTCCTGACCTGCGCCCTGGCCGTCGCGGGCCTGCACGCGTACGCACGGGGCCGGGCGCAGCGGGCGGAGCTGGTGGAGCGCCTCTCCTACACCGGCCAGCTCCCCGGCACCGGCCGTCGACGCCGCTTCCGCACCCTGGACCGACGACTGCGCCGTACGGAGACGGGCCGCAGGCTGGAGCTGAAGCTGGCGGCGACCGGCCTGGACGTGACCCCCGGCGAGTTCTTCGTCTACATGCTGGCGGCGGTGGCCGGCCTGTGGCTGATCGGCCAGGCCACCCTGGCCCCCTTCTTCGGCCCGATCGCCGGGCTCCTTGGCGTCTGGGCGGCCTGGCAGTTCCTCAACTGGCAACGTCAGAAACGCATCGAGAAGTTCATCAACCAACTCCCCGAACTGGCCCGCATCCTGGCCAACGCCACCCACGCGGGCCTGGCGCTGCGCACCGCGATCGGCATGGCGGCGGAGGAACTGGAAGCCCCGGCGGGCGAGGAACTCGGCAAGGTGGCCAACCAGTTGGCGGTGGGCCACTCCATGGACGACGCCCTGGGTGAACTCGCCGACCGGCTCCCCTCCCGCGAACTGGTCGTCCTCGTCACCACCCTGGTCCTCTCCAACCGGGCCGGCGGTCAGGTCGTCGGCGCCCTGCGCAACCTCACGGAGACGCTGGAGGAACGCAAGGAGACCCGGCGCGAGGTCCGCACCCAGCTGTCGCAGGTGAACATGACGTCCTACGCGGTGCCCGCACTGGGGGTCGGGGCGTTGTTCCTCATGAACAGCGTCGAGGACGGAACGCTGGACCGCATGACGGGCTCGGCCGTCGGCCAGGCCTGCGTGATCATCGCGTTCGGCCTCTACGCGGTCGGCTTCGTCCTCATCCGCCGTATGTCCCGTATCGACGTCTGAGCAGGAGGTGGCACAGGGGATGGAACTTCTGCTCGCACTCGCCGTGGGCCTCAGCGTCTGGGGCATGTTCGCCGGCATCCGCATGTACCGGGCCGACGTGAAGCTGCCCAGCGACCTCGCGCTGGCCCTGGAGGTCGGCTCGACGCGCACCGGCGCCGTCGGCTCGCTCGTCGACCGCATGGGCATGCGGTACGCCCCCGCCGTCCTGCGGCTGATGGGCCCCAAGCAGGTCACCAGGTACCGGCGCAGGATAGACCTCGCGGGCAACCCGGGCGGCCTCACCATCGACCGCTACGCGGCCCGGCGCGCCGTCTACGGAGCGATCGGCGCCCTCGGCGCGTTCGCCGCGCTGCTCCAGGGCAGCTTCTTCGTCGGACTGCTCATGCTCGCCTTCGGCGCGTTCTGGTCCGAGGTCGGCATCTGGTCCGCGATCCGGGTCCGCAAGGACGCCATCGAGCGGACCCTGCCGGACTTCCTGGACGTCCTCGCCGTGGTGGTGAGCGCGGGCCTCGGCTTCCGGCAGGCCCTCGACCGGGTGGCGTCCCGCTACGAGGGCCCCTGGGCGGACGAGATCCGCATCACGCTGCGTCAGATGGACCTCGGCGTGAGCCGCCGCGAGGCCTTCCAGGAGCTGCGCCGCCGCAACGACTCCGAGCAGGTCGCCATGTTCGTCACGGCGCTCCAGCAGGGCGAGGAGCTCGGCGCGCCGATCGTCGACACGCTCGTCTCGATCGCCAAGGACATGCGGCGCACGGACGCGCAGAACGCCCGCCGCAAGGCGGCCCGCGCGGTCCCCAAGGCCACTTTGATGATCACCACGTTCATGGTCCCGGCGACGATGCTCCTCCTCGGCGCGGGGATGCTGCTCGGCTCCGGTACGGACTTCACCTCGATCACGGGCGAGTAGGCGGACGGGATGACGGCCATGACGACGGCGACGACGAGCGCGACGGTGAGCACGAGGGCGCGGGCGCGCGGCGGAGTGCTGAGGCGCCGCCGCCCGGAGCGGGCGGCCGGCCAGGCACCGGCGGAGACCATGCCGACCGGCACCGTCCCCGAGCTGCCGAAGGCCGAGGTGCCGAAGGCCGAGGTACCGAAAACCGGGGTGCCGAAGGCCGAGGTGCCGATACTGGAGGGCGTTCCTCTTCAGGTCAACGCGCTCCAGGCGATGTGCCGGCAGGTGTTCGGGTTCCGGCTGGCCATGATCGCGGTCGCCGCGCCCGCGGCCCTCCTCAACGCCGCCCCGGGCCTGGGCACCCGCCTGGTGGGCGCGGCCGTGGTCGTCACCTTCATGGGGTCCTACGTCCTGTTCCGCGACTGGGAGCGCTTCGGCCCCCTCCTTCTGCGCCACCCCTCGCTGCTGGCCGTGGACACCCTGTTCGGCACCCTGCTGCTGATCTCGGCGGGGCCGGACACCACGCTCGCCTACGTCAGCGTCTGCACCCCGCTGCTGGCCGGCATCGTCTACGGCTGGCGGGGCGCCGCCTGTTTCGCGTCCCTCCAGTCACTGATCCTGCTGCTGGTCCACGCGACCCTCGTGCAGGAGCCCGGCGTCGGCCTCGCCGAGAGACTGCTGCTGCCGGGCCTCTGCGTCATCACCGGCGCGATGGGCTCGTCGCTGCGCCACCTGATGCTCCGCTTCGGCGCGGCCACCCAGGCCCTGACCGCGGTCAAGGCTCGGCTGGCCGGCACCGAGGCGGTCGCCGCCGAACGCGCCCGACTGGCAAGGGAGATGCACGACTCCGTGGCCAAGACGCTGCACGGGGTGGCCCTCGCCGCGGACGCCCTGGCCCATTCGGCCGGCTCGCCGGGCATGGACCCGGTCATCGTGCGACAGCACGCCGAGCTGGTCGCCCGCGCCGCGCGCCGCGCCGCCGCCGAGTCCCGCGAACTCCTCACCGACCTCCGCCGGGAGTCGGACCCGGCGCAGGACGTCGACCTCCTGCCCGAACTGGCCGCCCACGCGGACGTGTTCGGGGACCGGACGGGCCTGCCGGTCAGCTACCACGCCTCCGGCGACCGCGCGACGCTCCCCGTCCCGCCCGCGGTGGCCCGACAGCTCCTCACGATCACCTCGGAGGCCATGGAGAACGCCCACCGCCACGCCGCCCCGACCCATGTGGAGGTGCGAGCGGCCGTGTACGGCGAGCTCCTCACCCTGAGCGTCCGCGACGACGGCCGTGGCCTCCCGGCCGGCGCCACCCTCGAGCAGCTGCGCCGCACCGGCCACTTCGGCCTGGTCGGCATGACCGAGCGGGCCGCCTCCGTCGGCGCCCGCATCCGCATCGGCCACGGCCACGACTCCCGGGGCACCGAGGTGCGCCTGGAACTCCCGCTGGCCGCGCTCACAGAGGAGGTCGTCTGATGCCGGACCGACCGCCCCACCGCCCCGGCGCCGAGCAGCCGCTCTTCCCGCCACCGCCCAGGCCCTGCCCCGTGCGTGTGGTGGTCGCCGACGACAACCCGGTGGTCCGCGCGGGCCTGACCGCCCTGCTCTCCGGCCGCGAGGACATCACGGTCGTCGCGCAGGCGGCGGACGGCCGCGAGGCCTACGAGGCGGCCCGTCTGCACCGCCCCGACGTGGTCCTTCTGGACGTCCGCATGCCCGGCGTGGACGGACTCTCGGCCCTTCCGCACCTGGTACGGATCGCCCGGGTCGTGATGCTGACGTACAGCCACGAGGCCGAGATCGTCCAGGAGGCCCTGCGCGGTGGAGCCGGGGGCTACCTCGTCCACGGGGAGTTCACCGTGGAGGAGTTGGTGTCGGCGGTGCGGGACGTCACCCGGGGCCGGGCCCACTTCACCCCGACGGCGGCGACAGCGGTACTGGCACACCTGCGAGACGATGCGAATGCACACACCAAAGCGGACCCATCTCCCCTATTTTCTGTGACTTCCATGGAATCGCTTTCGCAATTGCAATCAATCGTGAGACAGTCGTCCTCGGTAGTGAGGGCGGGGTTCCAACTCAGCGCGAGGGAGGCGGAGATCATGGACCTCATCGCGTCGGGCATGAACAACCAGCAGATCGCCGCCACCTGCTTCATCAGCGAGAAGACGGTCAAGAACCACATCAACCGCATCTTCGCCAAGCTGCACAGCAGCAGCCGCTCCGAGGCCGCGGCCAAGTGGCTGGGCACGGCGGTGACCTCATGAGCCACCGCCGCACACGCCGCCGGACCTCCGGCTGGGCCCGGGATTGGGCCCAGGGACCCTTCCCCGAGGTGGACACACGGTCGTACGTTGCCGGTCACGCCACCTATGGAGAGGAACGCCATGAGCGACCTGCTGCTGAAGACCGCCGTCGCGGCCAAGGTCCGGGTGAGCGGCTGGACGAACACGACGGTGCGGGCCGTGCGGCGCCGAGCCGACAACGACAAGGGACAGACCGCCGTCGAGTACCTGGGCATCATCGCGGTGGTGGTGGCGATCGTGGTCCTGATCGCCAACACGAACCTGGGCCAGACGATCGTCGACAAGCTCACGGCCCAGATCGACAAGGTGGCTCCCTGACACGACATCGCGCGCACGGCGACGCAGGGCAGGTCTTCCCCATCTACATCGTGGTGGTGGCGGGCCTGCTCTTTCTCGCGTTCGCCTACTTCGCGGTCGGCCAGGCGGCGGTGAACCGCAACGGCGCGCAGACGGCCGCCGACGCGGCGGCGCTGGCGGCGGCTCAGGAGACCAGGGACGGCCTCGCCGATCTGTGGGAGGCGGACCTCCGGGACCCGACGAAGTGGCAGGACATCTTCGAAGGGAACGGCGGGGACAACGCGTGCTGGCGGGCGGACCAGTTGGCGGCGCTGAACGATGCGGGCGACGTTCAGTGCGAGTCGAAAGGGCTTTTGGGCTACCGGGTCACCGTCCAGGCGAACAAGCCGGCCGGTGACTCCGTGATCCCTGTGACGAGCACCACGAGGGCACACGCCTCGGCCACCGCGGTGATCGAGTCCCTGTGCACGTTCGAACTGCCCTCCGAGCCACCGTCCGAGCCGCCGGCCGAGCCGTCTGGCGAACCGTCGGGTGAACCGCCGGGCGAGGATGCCGAGGACGACGTGCTGCCGACGCTCACCTGCAAGGGTGGGAACTGGGAACTGGACCCGGACGATCCCACCGATCTGCCCGGACCCGAGGACCTCTTCGACGTCCACCTGGCCACCGACTGACGTGCGATCGACGAGTGCAGAAAGAAGCGGAGTGATGAGCATGCGGTTCACTGCGAAAGCCCGCAGGGGGATGGTCGCGCTCACGGTCGTGACCGGGCTGGCAGTCGGCGCGGCCGCCTGCGGCGGCGGAGGCGACGACGACAAGAAGCCGCAGAGCTCGTCGTCCGCCTCGCGAACCGGTGGGTCGCAGCCGAACCCGCAGGAGGGGCAGTCGGAGGAACCGATCGCCGAGCTGAAGGGCCCGAGCGGGCTCCTGCTCCAGATCACCTCTGCCGTGCGCGACTCCGGCGGATTCGTGACCGTCAACGGCGCCCTGAAGAACGACAGCGGGGCCTCGGTCGTGATCCCGTCCGCTCTGAGCGGCAACGAAACCGAGATCATCAACAACGGACGATCCCTCGGCGGCGCGACCCTCGTCGACTCCAAGAGCAAGAAGCGCTACTACGTCCTGCGTGACACCGAGGGCCGTCCCCTCACCACCACGGGCTTCTCGACGATCAAGGCCGGGGAGGCCATCGACGTCTTCCTCCAGTTCCCCGCGCCCCCCGCGAGCTCGACGGACGTCTCCTTCCAACTCCCGCTGTTCCCCAGCGGGGTCATCAAGATCTCCGGGTGAGGCCGATCATGACCCCACGTCTCACTCTGGCGGTGGCCGCGGCCACCCTCGTGATGGTCGGCATGGCGCCCGCCGCCGAAGCCGACACGGCCCCCAGCGTTCCCCCCGGTACCGAGCCCACCGCCACCGCGCCCGTGGAGGTCGACCCCAACGACCCCGACCTCAAGCTTCCCGAGGGCGGCACCCTCGCCGAGCCCAAGGTGCTAGACATCAAGCAGGTCGTCGAGGACGAGTCGGGTGACGAGCGCCGGGAGGACACCAACGCGGACGTGACGTTCGCGCTCCAGGCCGAGGTCCTCTTCGGCAAGGACAGCGCGAAGCTCGGCACGGAGGCGAAGTCCCGCATCGCCACGATCGCCGCGGAGATCAAGAAGCAGAACAACACCACCGTGGTCCGGGTCTTCGGCTTCACGGACAACCTGGGCTCCTCCGCGCACGGCGACGTCCTGTCGAAGCAGCGGGCGGACGCCGTCCAGGCGGAACTCGCGGGCGACCTCAACGACCCGGGCATCACCTTCGAGGTCCGTGGCTACGGCGAGCAGTACCCCATCTCCGACAACTCCACCGAGGCCGGCCGCAAGAAGAACCGCCGGGTGGAGGTCACGTTCCCGCGTACGGCGGGCTGACCCTCACCTCCACCCGCACTCCCACCCGCAACCCCCACCCCTCCATCGCCCCGGCCGCCGCCTCCAGCACATGCCGGGACCGCAGCCGGGGCAGGCCCAGCCGCCCCGGCCGCATGGTGCGTACGGCGATGACACGGAGCCGCCGGTCCAGATACGCGACGTCGATCGGCATGCGCATACGGAAGGTGTGCACGCTGCCGGCGGGCGACAGCAGCATCGCCCCGTCCACCGAGTCCCGCCCGAGCAACCCCCGGGTACGGGCCCGGTAGGAGGCGGCGATCTCCAGGGGCACCCGAAGACCGCCCCCGTCCCCGTCGCCCACCACGAGTTCTCCCCACCCGTCCCGCCAGCGCGCCATCCCGTCTCCCCTCGGCCGTGTCGCTACCCTCTGGACCGTCTGGATCCCTCGCACCGTAGCGAGCCGGAACACGAAGAGGGGACCTTCCTATGGGGAAGATCGTCCTGATCATGTCGATGTCCCTCGACGGGTACATCGAGGGCCCGGACCGCGACATCTCCTGGCACCAGGTCGACGACGAACTGCACCAGCACTTCAACGACATGGTCGGAGAGCTGGGCGCCCTGCTCAGCGGCCGGACCACGTACGAGCTCATGGCCGACTACTGGCCGACCGCGGACGCCGACCCGGACACCCCCGCCACGATGGCCGAGTTCGCCGCGATCTGGCGCGAGAAACCGAAGGTCGTGTACTCGCGGACGCTGGAACACGCCGACTGGAACACCACGATCGTCCGGGGCGTCGTCCCCGAGGAGGTCGCGCTGCTCAAGGAGCAGACGGGTGGTGACCTGGGGCTCAGCGGCGCCGACCTGGTCGCCGAGTTCCTGCGCCACGACCTCGTCGACGAGCTCCGCGTCTACGTCCACCCGGTCCTCGTCGGCCGGGGCAAACCCCTGTTCCCGCACACCGACGCGAGCATCCCGACCGTGTTCCGCCTCACCGAGTCCCACTCCTTCGGCAACGGGGTCGTGCTGCTGCGCTACGCGTGACGGGCCGTCGTAAATCGGCGGCACCCCGGCGGCCCCTCTGCCACCATCCCCGTATGGACGACAAGGGCCGGGACACCGGTGACGACAGCGACCACGCGGACCCCGCCTTCGAGGCACTGCTCGCCGAAGGGGCAGCCGTCCCCACCGAGGGGTGGGACTTCTCCTGGTTCGAGGGACGGGCCACCGAGGCGCGGCCCTCCTGGGGGTACGCGATGTCGCTGGCCGGACGGCTGGCGGGCGTGAGCGCCGCGCTCGACGTGCAGACCGGGGGAGGGGAGGTCCTGGACTTCGCGCTCGGCCGGGCAGCCCCCAAGGCCCCCGTCCTCACCGTCGCGACCGAGGGCTGGCCGGCGAACGTCGCCAAGGCCACCGCCCTGCTGGGCCCGCGTGGCATCGCGGTCGTCGCGTCCCCGGAGGACGCCCCGCTGCCCTTCGCGGACGCCGCCTTCGACCTGGTCGCCAGCAGGCATCCGGTGCGGCCCCTCTGGGAAGAGATCGCCCGCGTGCTCCGGCCAGGCGGCACCTACTTCGCCCAGCACGTCGGTCCGCGCAGCGTCTTCGAGCTCGTCGAGTACTTCCTCGGGCCGCAGCCGGAGGAGGTCAGCAGCGCCCGGCATCCCGAGCGCGAGCGTGCCGGGGCGGAGGCGGCGGGGCTGGAGGTCGTCGGGCTGCGGACGGAGCGGCTGCGTGTCGAGTTCCACGACATCGCCGCCGTGGTCCACTTCCTGCGCAAGGTGGTGTGGATGGTCCCGGGCTTCACGGTGGAGGCCTACCGGCCCCGACTCCGTGCCCTGCACGAGCAGATGGAGGCCGAGGGCCCCTTCGTCGCGCACAGCACCCGCCACCTCTTCGAGGCCCGCCGCCCGTAGTGCGGGACTGGCCAGGAACCGTCCTCCGCCTCCCGCTGCCCCGCCCGCCGCCTCCCGCGCTCCGGATCCTGCCTCCACAGAGTTTCCACATCGTTATCGCGATCGGTTCATATCCCCTGTCGACCTCGCGTAAGTTCTCCTTCGGGCAATTCGCGTGCGCAAAGCTGCGTGGACGTCACCGCGCAGTGGAGGGGGCTGCGCGGTGACGCCCGCGTCAAGCGGACGTTCGCGGCCGGGGTAGCCCGTCGGAGGGACGGACGGGCAACTGGTCGACCGAGCCTCAAGCTGCTCCAAAACCTCAGCTTTCCCGGGCAATCGCGCTCATCCCCCTGGGAATCCGTTGCGTTCCGGCCATGAGCCACCCATGAACAACGCATTCCGCGACCACCGGCGCGTCGCCGGACGACTCCGGAGAGTAGTTGTGGCGCGCCGATGCACGCAGCATCACTTACGAAGGGTTATGGTGGAAACCCCCCCTCGGGCCGGTCCGTCTCCCCCCCACGGACCGGCCCGTTTTTTTTGCCCAGGCACAGTCGCTCGGGCGGGGGCGGCGCCTCCCACCCCCGTCAACGGTCCAAGCCCCGCAGGGGTAGGCTGCGCCCCGCGGGGACCGCACCGTACGGAGGGGCTGACAATCACGTGAACCTGCGCGACAAGCTGCGCGGCCTTCTGGTCAGGCTGTACGCACGCCGGGTGGAAGGTCACCTGGACCACGCTCAGGTGCCGAAGCACATCGGCGTCATCATGGACGGCAACCGACGCTGGGCGAAGGCCTCGGGTTCCACCACCGTGCACGGTCACCGCGCCGGTGCGGAGAAGATCGAGGAGTTCCTCGGCTGGTGCACCGAGACGGACGTCGAGGTCGTCACCCTCTGGCTGCTGTCGACGGACAACCTCGACCGCCCCGACGACGAACTCGTCCCGCTCCTCGGCATCATCGAGGACGTCGTCCGCACCCTCGCCGCCGACGGCCGCTGGCGCGTCCACCACGTCGGCACCCCCGACATCCTCCCCTCCCATGTGCAGACCGCGTTGAAGGTCGCCGAGGAGTCCACCTCCCACGTCGACGGGATACTGGTCAACGTCGCCATCGGCTACGGCGGCCGCCAGGAGATCGCCGACGCCGTGCGCTCGATGATCGTGGACGCGGCGGACCGGGGGACCTCGATGGAGGACCTCGCCGACTCCGTCAGCGTCGACCTGATCGGCCGCCACCTCTACACCGGCGCCCAGCCCGACCCCGACCTGGTGATCCGGACCAGCGGCGAGCAGCGGTTGTCCGGATTCATGCTGTGGCAGACGGCCCATGCGGAGTACTACTTCTGCGAGGTCTTCTGGCCGGCCTTCCGCAAGGTGGACTTCCTGCGCGCCCTGCGGGACTACGCGGCCCGTCACCGGCGTTACGGCGGCTGAGGCACAAGTCGGCGGACGCCCTTCGAGGGCGTCCCGTGTACCCCGTTTGGGGCGGAAGTAACGAGGAGTTCACCGGCGCGCCGTCATATGCCGTGGCATGGCGGCGCATGTTCGAGGGCATAAGCCAAGCAGGTCGATGCCCGAACCACGGGTGTCGGATCTCAGCGGGCGGCACGGGGCCGTCCGCCCGGGAGGCCCTTTTGCACCAGCCCGACCGTGCGGTCACGGCACGGAAGAAGCAGCGGGGGGCCGGTTCTCGGCCCGTGCGAAGCGGCCGGAAACCGGTCCAGCTCCACTCCGTCGCTCCCCGACCTCATCCGAGGGGGTACGTCCTTCCGTGGTGACCAGCACAAAGCGCCGTATGCCAGACCGGCGCACCTATGTTCTCGACACCAGCGTTCTGCTGGCCGACCCGAACGCCCTGACCCGCTTCGACGAGCACGAGGTAGTGCTCCCCATCGTCGTGGTCACGGAGCTGGAGGCCAAGCGGCACCATCCGGAACTCGGCTACTTCGCCCGGCAGGCGCTGCGCCTGCTGGACGACTACCGGGTGAAGTTCGGTCGCCTCGACGCCCCCATCCCGATCGGGGAACTCGGCGGCACCGTCCGTGTCGAGCTCAACCACTCGGACCCCAGCGTGCTGCCTTCCGGCTACCGCCTGGGTGACAACGACTCTCGCATCCTCGCGGTGGCCCGCAATCTCCAGGCCGAGGGTTTCGACGTCACGGTCGTGTCGAAGGACCTCCCGCTGAGGATCAAGGCGTCGTCGGTCGGTCTCCTCGCGGAGGAGTACCGCGCGGAGCTCGCGATCACGGGCTCCTCCGGCTGGACCGGAATGTCCGAACTGACCCTGTCCGGTGAGCAGGTGGACATCCTCTTCGAGGAGGGGCACATCCACGTGCCCGAGGTCGCCGACCTTCCCGTGCACACCGGCCTGACCATCCAGTCGGAGCGGGGCAAGGCCCTGGGTCGGGTCACCGCCGACGGCGACGTCCGGCTCGTGCGCGGCGACCGTGAGGCCTTCGGCATCAAGGGCCGAAGCGCCGAGCAGCGCATCGCGCTCGATCTGCTGCTCGACCCGGACGTCGGGATCCTGTCCATGGGCGGCCGGGCCGGCACCGGCAAGTCCGCGCTCGCGCTCTGCGCGGGTCTGGAGGCGGTCCTGGAGCGCCGCCAGCACCAGAAGGTGATGGTCTTCCGGCCGCTGTACGCGGTGGGCGGACAGGAGCTGGGCTATCTGCCCGGTTCCGAGGCCGACAAGATGGGCCCCTGGGCGCAGGCGGTCTTCGACACGCTGTCCGCGGTCACCAGCCGCGAGGTCATCGAGGAGGTCACCGCACGAGGGATGCTGGAGGTCCTGCCCCTGACCCACATCCGGGGCCGCTCCCTCCACGACGCCTTCGTGATCGTCGACGAGGCGCAGTCGCTCGAACGGAATGTGCTTCTCACCGTTCTGTCCCGTATCGGCGCGAATTCCCGGGTGGTTCTGACCCACGATGTGGCGCAAAGGGACAATCTGCGGGTCGGGCGTTATGACGGCGTGGTCGCCGTCGTCGAGAAACTGAAGGGCCATCCGCTCTTCGCGCACGTCACGCTGAACAGGTCCGAGAGGTCCCAGATCGCAGCGCTTGTGACCGAAATGCTGGAGGATGGGCAGATCTGAATGACCCGCCCCAATTGACCGGGGGCAAGCGGTGATTGGCGCCGTCCGACAAAGGCTGTGAGCCTAGTCGGGCGGCGCCGGCGTATGTGGGGGTTTCGCGAAATCCCGAGGGTCCCCACGGGTGTGAGCTTTCACACGCAACTCGGAATTGCCTTGCGCAGTCTGGTTACGGCAAAGTCTCAGTCCTGTCAGGCCCCGCATGCGACACATCTGTGCCCCCAGCAGTACGGCACCGCTTGAGCATCACCTTCAACTCCATACCGACCGTCGTATGCCGCCCGTGCACCATGTGGCACTCCTTCACCGGGAGTTGCCCACCGGGCCCGTGTCTCCTGTGACCCCGCAGTTCGGAGACCAGCGACAAGGGCACGATTGCGTCCGCCAGGGTCACCGAAGCGGGCGATGCTGGAAGGAAAACCGTGTGAGCCGGATCTCGGTCCGGGGATTCGCAGTGGCCTCGGCCACGGCGGTCACCGCTGTCGGAAGCGTCGTCGGCGTTGCCTCGGGCAGCGTCGCGCAGCCCAACGACGCTGAAGCGACGGCCAGCGACGCGACGCTCCTCGCCGACATACCCGTGGGCCAGCAGGCCCAGGTGCAGACGGCGTCCCTCACGCAGCAGGCCAACGTACAGGCCATCGCCGCGGACGAGGGCGCGAAGAAGGACGCCGAGGAGTCGGCCCGCAAGGCCGCCGCCAAGTCGGCGATCGCGAAGAAGGAGGCCGCCGAAAAGGCTGCCAAGGACCGCGCGGAGGCCAAGGCCAAGGCCAGCCGCAGCGCGGGCGACTTCCCGATCCAGAGCTCCTACTCCATCGCGCAGATCCAGGCGATGGCGGCGCAGATGGTGCCCAGCGGCCAGTTCCAGTGCTTCAGCAACATCGTGGACCACGAGTCCAGCTGGAACTACCACGCCGTGAACGCCTCCTCCGGCGCCTACGGACTCTTCCAGGCCCTGCCCGCCGGCAAGTACGCGTCCGCCGGCTCCGACTGGCAGACCAACCCGGCCACCCAGATCAAGTGGGGCCTGAACTACATGGACAGCCGGTACGGCAGCCCCTGTGAGGCGTGGTCGTTCTGGCAGGCCAACCACTGGTACTGAGTCCACGCGGCCCTGGTCGTGCAGTTCTCCACCCGACGGCACAACAGAAGGAAACCGCGTGAGCCGGATATCGGCCCGGGGATTCGCCGTGGCCTCGGCCACCGCGGTCACCACTGTCGGCGCTGTCATGGGAGTAGCCCAGGGCAGCGCGGCCCAGCCAGGCGACGACGCCGAGGCGACGGCGGGCGAATCGACCCTCCTCTCGGACTTACCCGTAGGGCAGCAGGCCCAGGTGCAGACGGCCTCGCTGACCCAGCAGGCCGACGTCCAGGCCATCGCCGCGGACACCACCGCCAAGAAGACGGCGGAGGAGTCCGCCCGTAAGCAGGCGGCCAAGGACGCCGTGGCCAAGCAGAAGGCGGCCGTGGCCAAGGCGAAGGCCGTCCAGGAAGCCAAGGACAAGGCAGCCGAGGCCGCGAAGACCAAAGCCGCCGACGATGTCACCTCGACCTCGTCGGCCGGCAGCTTCCCGCAGCAGGCCTCGTACACCGTCGCCGAGGTCCAGGCCATCGCCCGCCAGATGGTGCCCAGCGGCCAGTTCCAGTGCTTCAGCAACATCGTGGACCACGAGTCCACCTGGAACTACCAGGCGGTCAACCCCTCGTCGGGCGCCTACGGTCTCGTCCAGGCCTATCCCGGCTCGAAGATGTCGTCCGCCGGCGCCGACTGGCGGACCAACCCGGCCACCCAGATCAAGTGGGGCCTGAACTACATGAACGACCGCTACGGCAGTCCCTGCGACGCCTGGGACTACTGGCTGGCCAACGGCTCGTACTGAGCCGCGGCCGCCCTCGGCCGCTCAACCCCGCGCAGCCCCTCCCCGTCCTAGGGGGAGGGGCTTTCGCCCTGTACGGTCGTTACGGCCGGGGCCGACGACTCCAGGGGGAGTGGTGGGGGAAGACGGGGGAAGAGGACGGATCATGTCGCGAGTTCCAGGATGGCTCGGCAGGCTCGGTGCCGGACTGAGCGAGATGGGTGAGCGGCTCGACGAACGGCGTGCCGAGGTCGAGCGGGAGCGGCGGGAGAGCGCCGCCGAACCGGCGCCGACACCGCCCGACACCGCCGTACCGGCCACCGAGGCCTACCCGGAGGAGTTCGTGCCCTCCGCCCCGCGTCCCGACCCCGCCCAGGCCGTGC
Organism: Streptomyces sp. NBC_01334; assembly: GCF_035983595.1. NCBI lineage: Bacteria > Bacillati > Actinomycetota > Actinomycetes > Kitasatosporales > Streptomycetaceae > Streptomyces > Streptomyces sp. NBC_01334. Next base: position 6,226,284 of record NZ_CP130718.1, read on the forward strand.
CGTGGGGGGTCCGGGTCGCCGCCGAGGCGGGCTGGCGGCTGCTGGTGCTCGCCGGGACCGTCTGGGTCCTGATGAAGGCCATCAGCGCGATCCAGCTGGTCGTCATGTCCTTCGTGGTCGCGCTGCTCCTGACCGCGCTCCTCCAGCCCACCGTCGCCCGGCTGAAGCGGGCCGGAGTCCCCGGTGGTGCGGCCACCGCGCTGACGGCGATTCTCGGGTTCGTCGTCATCGGGCTGATGGGCTGGTTCGTGACCTGGCAGGTCATGGCGAACATCGACGACCTCTCCGGCCAGGTCCAGGACGGCATCGACGATCTGCGCCGCTGGCTGCTCAACAGCCCCTTCCACGTCACCGACAAGCAGATCAACGGCATCGCCAAGAACCTGCGGGACGCCATCGGCGACAACACGGACTCGATCACCTCGGCGGGCCTGGAGGGCGTCACCGTCGTCGTCGAGGCGCTGACCGGCATCCTCCTGGCGTTCTTCTCGACGCTCTTCCTGCTGTACGACGGCAAGCGCATCTGGGAGTGGACGCTCAAGCTGGTGCCGGCCGCGGCCCGGCCGGGCGTGGCCGGCGCGGGCCCGCGGGCCTGGGCGACGCTCACGGCGTATGTGCGCGGCACGGTGATAGTCGCGTTGATCGACGCGATCTTCATCGGCCTCGGCATCTACTTCCTCGATGTGCCGATGGCCGTCCCGCTCGCCGTCTTCATCTTCCTGTTCTCCTTCATCCCGCTCGTCGGCGCGGTCGCCTCCGGCGCGCTGGCGGTCGTGGTCGCGCTGGTCACCCAGGGCGTGTTCACCGCGGTGATGACCCTGGCGGTCGTGCTGGCCGTGCAGCAGATCGAGGGCCACATCCTGCAGCCGTTCATCCTCGGCCGCGCGGTACGCGTCCACCCGCTGGCGGTGGTCCTGTCGGTCGCCGCGGGCGGCATGGTGGCGGGCATCGGCGGCGCGATCGTGGCGGTGCCCCTGGTGGCCGTCACCAACACGGTGGTGGGCTACCTGCACACCTACTCCCGCGAACAGGCCCTGCGGCACGCACCACGGCCGAGGGGCGCGACAGCGGCAGGGGTGGCACCGGTGGCGTCCCCGGCGGCTCCTCCGGCGGGCTCCGCAGGGCCCGAGACGCCCGCGGACAAGGCTCCCTGAGGGAACGGCCGCAGTCTTTCAACCGGTCAAATGGGCTCCGAACAAAGCGAATTGAGTTCCTCCCCGGAGCAACTTCCGTCAGCTGAGGGCAGGTCGGAAATCCCTCGCTGGAATATGCGTACGGACTGATACACATTCCCTCCTCAGCGCTACGCGTCAGGCGTATGTGCGAGAGGTCCAAGGGGAGTGATGTCGGGCTACCAGCTGCTGGCACGCGACCTTGCCGCGTGCGGCCGGGACGGCTTCACCGGGGAACTGCGCGTCCTCGGCTCGCCCGGCGGCACCTTCCATCTGCACGGCGGGCTGGTCGTCGCGGTCGAGTCGCCGGGCGCGCCCGCACCCGAGGCGCTGCTGCTGCGCTCCGGCCGGATCGGTGGCGAGGAGTGGGCCGGGCTGGTGCGTGAGTCGGGCGGCGCGCGCTGGCCGGCCGCCGGGCTGATCGCCCACGGCTACGCGGGGGCCGCCCAGCTCCGGGTGGTCTGCGCGATGGCTCTCCAGGACGCCGTGTTCGCGGTCGTCGCGGGCAGCGTCGACGGCTGCGAGCGCGGTCCGGCGACCGGGGCACCGCCCGCCCCGGTCGCCGTGGGCGAACCGCCCACGAGACTGCTCCAGGTGGCGTCCCGCAAGCTCGGAGCGCTTCTGGAGCAGCCGTACCCGGTGCGCCCGGACCGGGAGCGGCCCGTGCCCGCCTCCCTGTCCTACGCGGCCGGCCGGCTCGGTGTGCTCCAGCGCGAGCTGCTGGCCCACGCCGACGGCCGGTGCACCTCCCGGGACCTCGCCTTCCGTACCGGGCGCGGGGTCTACACCGTGACCGTCGAGGTGGCCCGGATGCTGGGCGAGGGGCTCCTGGAGTGCGTGGAAGCGCCCCGGCCGATCCCGGTCCGGCTGCCGCCCGACGGGCACGGCATACGCCCCCGCGAACCGGCCCCGCCCCGGCAGCCGCCGGTGCCGGTGCCGGAGGCGACGGCCCTCCCGCGCCGCCGTCCAGGAGCCAGCGGCATCAACGAAGCCCTCACGACGGAACGGAACGGCACCGGCTGGAAGGAGTTCTTCCGCCTGCGGAACCCCACGGCGAAATAGCAGCCCCACGCAGGAAACAAGCGGAATCCGCCCCCCACGTAGACCCCCACGAAGAAGACGGTCATATGCGATCAGAATTAGGGGAGTTGCATTCATGGACCACACAGCCCTCGCGCGGGAGATGCGCGGCCTGCGGGAGCAGGTGACCGGTATCACCGACACGGCGCTGGCGGCGGCGGACGGACTGCTCATAGCCGCCGACACCGCCGACACCATCGACCCGGAGGGACTCGCGGCCCTCGCCGCGGCCGGCCTCGGCCTCGCCCGCCGCACCGCGCAGGCGACCGCCCGCGGCGCCCTGCACCGCACGGTGGCCTACGGCAGCCACGGCTGCGCCGCGTTCTACGCGGTCGGCGACACCGCGCTGATGGTCGTGCTCGGCGACGAGGGCATGGACGTGGAGCGTCTGCACCGGGCGACCCAACCCGCCCTGCGCCGCATCGACCTGATCCTGACCGACCGGACCGAGACGACCGTGAAGACCGCCGAAGGAGTCTGAAGGGATGGCGACGAAACGTATGACCCCAGGTTTCTCCGACCAGGTCATGGGCCTGGTCAAGTCACTGCGCACGGATGCCCCCGACTGCGTCGCCTCCGGCGTCGTCGACATGTCCACCGGCATGCTGCTCTCCTACGAGACCGTCGACAACCATCCGCCCGAGGTCCTGGACCTGCTGGCGGGTGCGACGCTCGACCTCTTCCAGGGCCGTACGGTCGTGATGATCGAGGACGTCTTCAAGGAGCGGCGCGGGGTCCAGAGCGAGAACCACTTCTTCCAGGAGATCCTCGTCAACAGTGAGAACCTCACGCACCTGTTCGTGCGGATGACCGAGCAGCAGGACGTCGTCGCGGTGGTCGTCTGCCGCAAGTCCGTCAACGTCGGCATGCTCTTCGCCCAGGTGCGCAGGGTGGTGCGGGAATACCAGCTCTGAACGCGGAACGGTCCCTCCCCGGGTGGGGAGGGACCGTCTGTTCAGCGCGCGCTCACCGCGCTCACGGTGCTCGCCGCGCTCATTCGGTGCGCAGGCCGTCCGGCCGCAGCAGTTTGAGCAGCGGGGGCAGACTCAGCAGCGTCACCAGCAGGACGACGGCCGCCCCGCAGCCGGTCATCGACAGCACACTCGCCCAGTCCACGCCCACCGGCGTGTCCGTCATCTTCAGCAGGATCGCGCCCAGGGTGATCCCCACCCCCATGGCCAGCAGCAGACCCAGCCCGATCGGGATCGCCGTCTGCCACAGCACCGACAGGCCCAGCGTCCGGCGCCGGGTGCCGAAGGCGACCAGGGACGACAGCAGCTTGCGGCGCTCGCGCAGCTGCTCCAGCTGGGAGACCAGCAGGCTCGCCCCGATCAGCAGCAGCACACAGGCGGAGCCGACGAGCAGACCGGTGCGGATGGTGGTGAACTTCGTGTCCTGCCGGGTGGACGACCACATCATCGGGTCGGCCAGCGGAGCCACGTGGAACGCCGTGTTGCGGGCGTACTCGTAGGCGTCGGGCACGGACTCGTCGATCGACAGGTAGATCTCACCGGTGGCCAGCTTCTCGGCGGCCGCGGGCAGCGCGCTCGGCGTCATCAGGAAGCCGCCGCGCTTGAAGTCGGTGAGGCCCTTGACCGAGTGGGCCTCGGTGATGCCCGCGGGGACGGTCCAGACGACGTCCTGGCTCTCCCCTGAGCTGGACGGTTCGATGTACAGCTTCTTGCCGGGCTTGTTCATCTGCGGCCCGTCTGCGGAGTACTCGTCGCCGTCGAGGACGAACATGTCGCCGTCCTTGCACGAGGGCAGCTTCGCCACCTCGCGCAGCGCCGGACAGGCACCCACGGTCAGCTCGGTGGAGAGGTTCGGGCCGTTCTCGCTGTTCCAGGAGGAGTCGCCCAGGTAGCCCTCCCACAGGGCCGTGACCTTGCTGACGGCCTTGGTGTCGGCGAACTTCTGGGCGGTCGCGGCCAGCGGAGCGCCGTCCGGCACCCGGACCTGCATCTGTGCCCGGGTGAGGTCCTGGCCGGTGGCCTCGGTGTAGTCGCCGTCCACGCCGGCGAACAGCATCTGGAGCGCGATCGCACCGGCCACCGCCACCGCGATGCCGTTGACCATCCGGGCCGCTGTACCGCTGCTCAACTGCAGCCTCCGTACAGCCAGTTGCCAGGCCACGCCACCGGAGCCGAGCCGGCCGACGACCGTCTCCACGAGCCACGGCAGCAGTGCGGTGATGCCGACGAGGATCAGGACGACGCCGCCGCTCACCAGGTACTGGTTGAAGTCGCCGTTGGTCTGGCCCTGCCCGATCATCGGGTAGAGCATCGCGAAGCCGCCCAGGGGCAGCAGCAGCCGCCACCACAGCCGACGCCGTGCGGGCTTCGCCGTGCGCACCACGCCGAGCGGCTCGATCACCACACCGCGCAGGGCGAAGAGGGTGACCAGGACCGCCGCCGCCGGCACCGCGAGGGCGACCAGCGCGGCCAGCGCGGGGGAGGGGTCGAGGTAGCTGGGCCAGACGCTGATGCCCATCACCTCCACCGAACCAGCCACCTGGCGGCCGATCAGGAAGAACACCGTGCCGAGGACCAGGCCCAGCAGCGCCCCGGCCATCGCCTCGCCGGCCGCGATACGCCGGGTCATCCGGCCGTCCGAACCGATCAGCCGGAGGGCCGCGAGCCTGCGGTCCCGCCGCTCACCGCCGAACCGCACGGCCGCGGCGATGAACACCGCCACCGGCATCAGCAGCACCACGATGACGACGAGGATCAGCAGGAGCAGCACCGGGTCGGTGTCCTCCTTCGAGGGGTTCGGGTTCCCGAACTCGTTCAACCGGGTCGCCCCGTAGCTCTCCATGTGGGAGGCGAGTTCGGTGGTGCCCGAGTAGTAGGCGAGTTCCTGGGAGCCGATCAGTCCGCTCTCCCCGATGGTCCCGACGATGCGGTACGGGAGCCGTTCCCGCAGCAGCGCCGAACCGTCGGCGGCAAGCAGCTTCTTCAGCGCGGGCGAGACCACCATGTCGCCCTCGGCCGGGAACCGGCTCAGGCCGGGCGGCAGCGGCGCGCGCGATCCTTCGGGTTCCACCAGCCGACCGCGTACGTCCTTGTCACGGAACGTCGTGTCGGCCTGCGCGATCAGCAGGGTGTCGTCACCCTTGGCAGGCTGCTCGCTGCCGAACGGCCAGTCCAGCCGCGCCTGTTCACGGTCGTGGCGCACCCCCATGGCGCTCGGCACCGCTGTCGTCAGCAGCAGGACCGCCACGCCGAGCCCGACGCCGACCGCGGTCAGTACGGCCCGTATCCAGCCCTCCCGGCCGCCGGCGAAGGCGAACCGGACCCCCAGGCCCAGGTCCCTGGACCACTGACGCAGACTCATACGACCCGCTCCATGTCCCGCGACTTCCCGTCCCGTACGACGATCTCGCGGTCGGAGTAGGCGGCCACCCGAGCCTCGTGCGTGACGAGGACGACGGCCGTGCTGGCCGACCGGGCCGCCTCGGTGAGCAGTTCCATCACGCGCTCGCCGTTGAGCGAGTCCAGGGCGCCGGTCGGCTCGTCGGCGAACACCACGCGCGGGCTGGTGACGAGCGAGCGCGCCACGGCCACCCGCTGCCCCTGTCCGCCGGACACCTCGCCGGGCCGCTTCTTGGCCAGGTCGTCGACCTCCAGCCGCTCCATCCAGCCCAGGGCGGTGCGCTCGGCCTGCTTGCGCGGGGTGCCGTTCAGCCGGAGCGGCAGTGCCACGTTCTCCACGCAGGTGAGTTCCGGCACGAGCTGCCCGAACTGGAACACGAAGCCGAACTCGGAGCGGCGCAGTTCGCTGCGCCGGGCGTCGCTCATCGTCGCGAGCTCGCGACCGTCGTACATGATCGAACCCGAGTCGGGCGTGACTATCCCGGCGAGGCAGTGCAGCAGCGTCGACTTGCCGGACCCGGACGGGCCCATCACCGCGACGACCTCGCCGGGGTGGATGGAGAACTCGGCGCCGGCCAGCGCCATCGTCGGCCCGTACGCCTTGTGCAGGTTCTCGGCGGCGAGCAGGGATCCCCCGGGGGCGTTCACGCGATCACCGCGGCCTTCAGTTTGTCGAGCCGGGCGGCGGCGAGCTCCAGCCAGCGCAGGTCGGCCTCGAGGTGGAACAGGGCGTGGTCACAGATCAGCTGGTCGGCGAAGTCGCCGGAGCGCTTGCGGTCCGTGAGGATGCGCATGCTGCGCAGGTGCTCGGCACGCTGGGTGTCGAGGATGTCGGCCGCGTCGCGGTGGGTCAGCAGCGCGAGGACGACCTTGGTGTACAGCGTCGACTGGAGATACGGCTCGGGTTTCTCGGGCGTCGCGAGCCACTGCGCGACGTCGGTGATCCCGGCGTCGGTGATCGCGTACCGCTTGCGCTCGGGGCCGCCGCCGGCCTCGATGCCGTCGACCTCGACGAGCCCGTGCTTCAGCAGACGCGACATCGTCGAGTAGACCTGGCCGTAGTGCAGCGGCCGGTCGTGACCGAACTTCTCGTCGAAGGCCCGCTTGAGGTCGTAACCGTGGCGGGGCCCGGACTCCAGGAGTCCCAGGAGGGTGTGACCGATGGACATGGAGAGGACTGTACATGCGGTGTATACCCGGTGTGTATACGTCCTGTGTGCAGGTGGCGGCGGTGAGTGGGAGTGCGCAGGTGAGGGCCGATTGTCACTGTTCTGCCACAGGCCCGGCGCCCTGCCTCGGGCCCGGCGTCTGCCACAGGATCGGCGTCTGCCTCGGGGGCGGCGTGCATCAGCCGGCCCGTCCGGGGGGGGGCTTGTCCGAGGGTGCTCTCGCTGTCCCTTGTCGTGAGGGAGGGGGAGGCGAAGCCGGTCAGGCGGGCGGGGGGCCGGGGGTCGAGCCGCCGGGGGGCCGGCCGCGACGGGGGAGGGGTCCGGTGTCGCCGGGCAGTCGCCCGGCCTCCTTGAGCGCCTTGCGCAGCAGGAACTCGATCTGCGCGTTCGCCGACCGCAGTTCGTCCGAGGCCCAGCGGGCCAGCGCGTCATGGACCAGCGGATCCAGCCGCAGCAGCACCTGCTTGCGCTGCTGCGGCCGACGCTGAGGGGTCGGACCCCCGGCTGAATCACTCACTGGTAGAGGGTCCCGGTGTTCAGTACCGGCTGGGGCGCACGGTCCCCGCACAGCACCACCATCAGGTTGGACACCATCGCCGCCTTCCGCTCGTCGTCCAGCTCCACGATGCCCTGTTCGGCGATGCGCTGGAGCGCGGCCTCGACCATTCCCACGGCCCCGTCCACGATCTCCCGCCGCGCCGCGACCACGGCGCCCGCCTGCTGCCGCTGGAGCATCGCCGAGGCGATCTCGGGAGCGTACGCGAGGTGGGTGAAGCGGGACTCGATGATCCGGACGCCGGCCGCCTCCACGCGGGCGTGCAGCTCTATGGCCAGCTTCTCGGTGATCTCCTCCGCGTTGCCGCGCAGCGAGAGGCCGTCCTCGTCGTGCGAGTCGTAGGGGTACTCGATGGCGATGTGCCGGACGGCCGCCTCGGTCTGGGTGGCGACGAACTCCAGGAAGTCGTCCACCTCGAAGCTGGCCTGCGCGGTGTCCCGCACGTTCCACACCACGACCGCGGCGAGTTCGATCGGGTTGCCGTAGGCGTCGTTGACCTTCAGTACGGCCGTCTCGTGGTTGCGGACCCGGGTGGAGATCTTCTCGCGGGAGGTGAAGGGGTTCACCCAGCGCAGTCCGTCCTCGCGGATGGTGCCCCGGTAGCGGCCGAAGAGCTGCACCACGCGGGCCTCGCCCGGCGACACCGTGTTCAGCCCGCACATCGCCAGGAACGCGGCGAGGGCGACCAGGATGCCGCCGGTGATCAGCGCCGCCTTGGGGCCGGCCGCGTCCACCTGGGCGCCGAAGGCGATCATCCCGGCGCCGGCGAGCAGTCCGGCCAGGCCGAGCAGCAGCGCGAGTCCGCCGGCCACGCTGTGCGCCGGGAACTCCTTCACGCGCGGGGCGGGCATCTCGGGCACGTCGACGGTGTCGGTGGCGGCTTCGGTGGTGGCCGAGGGGTCGTGAGTGGACATGGTGGGTCCCCGTTTCTCGTCGCCGCCTGATTCAGTAATCGGCGGCCTATCTAAGTGATATCACTTTAGCGCCTCATGGCAACCCTGTGCCACTCTCGTACGTCGGACTCGGTGGGGACGTCCGGGCGGTTCCCTCGCGCGGGGTGCTGATTCTCACGCCCCGTACGGACCGGACCGAGACCCCTTCGTCATAGACAGCGGTGTTAGCTTTCTGAGCTGACCTGCCCCTGCCCCCGGGCACTGGTGTGACTGCCGAGTAGGAAGCGGAGCGAGCGGACTCATGGGACGAGCGGAAGAGAGACGAGCTCGACAGCGCGGTGGGCGCCGCGCGGCGCCCAGGGGCCGCTCGGTGGAGACGGACTCGACGACCCCTTCGACGGCGGAGTCCGTGGCGACCGCCGAGGCGCCCGACACCGCTCCCGCGGCCGGCGGTCGCGCGGCCGCCCGCCGGGGCGCGAAGAAGAGCGGCAAGGGCACCAAGGGCAAGGCCGGCAAGAAGGACAAGAGCTTCATACGCCGGCTCTTCACCTGGAAGAAGATCCTCGGCACCTTCCTCGGCCTGACCGTGGCCGTCATCGGCGCCTTCCTCTGGCTGTACATGAGCACGCCGATCCCCGAGGGCAACCCCGACGCCGACCTCCAGAGCAACGTCTACGAGTACGACAACGGCGCGATCCTCGCCCGCGACGGCGAGGTCAATCGCGAGAACGTCGAACTCGCGAAGATCCCCAAAGAGGTCCAGCACACCTTCGTCGCCGCCGAGAACAAGTCCTTCTACACCGACGCCGGCGTCGACCTGAAGGGCACCACCCGCGGTGTCCTCAACACCCTCATGGGCAAGGGCGCGCAGGGCGGTTCGACGATCACCCAGCAGTACGTCAAGAACTACTACCTGACCCAGGAACAGACCGTCACGCGCAAGCTGAAGGAACTGGTCATCTCCCTGAAGCTGGACCGGGAGAAGGAGAAGGACTACATCCTGGCCGGCTACATCAACACCAGCTACTACGGCCGCGGCGCCTACGGCATCCAGGCGGCCGCCCAGGCCTACTACCGCGTCGACGCCGAGAAGCTGACCGTGCCGCAGGGCGCCTATCTCGCCGCGCTGCTCCAGGCCCCCAGCCAGTACGACTGGACCTCCGCCTCCGACACCGGCAAGAAGCTGGTCACGGCCCGCTGGAACTACGTCCTCGACAACATGGTCGAGCAGGACTGGCTGGACAAGGGCAAGCGCGACGCCATGACGTTCCCGGTGCCCAAGGAGCCCAAGGCCGCGCCCGGCAAGGAGGGCCAGATCGGCTACCTCGTCGACGCGGCCAACACCGAACTGGCCAAGCAGCTGGTGGCGCAGGGCGTCGCCGACGACTACGAGTCGGGCATGGCCCTGGTCAGGCGCGGCGGCTGGAACATCGAGCTCAACATCGACAAGAAGAAGCAGAAGGCGCTGGAGACGTCCGTCAAGGAACAGCTGACCAGCAAGCTGGACAAGAAGAAGCGCTCGGTCGACGGCGACGTCCAGGCCGGCGCGGTGTCGGTGAACCCCAAGACGGGCGCCGTCGAGGCGATGTACGGCGGTGCCGGCTACACCGACCACTACACCAACAACGCCACTCGCACCGACTACCAGCCCGCCTCGACCTTCAAGCCGGTCATCCTCGCCGCGGCCTTCGACGAGGCCGCCAAGACGCAGGACGGCGACCAGATCACCGCGAACACGATCTACGACGGCACCAGCAAGCGCCCGGTCGTCGGCAGCGACATCGGCTTCGCCCCGGAGAACGAGGACGACCAGGACTACGGCGACGTCACCGTCCAGACGGCGCTCAACAAGTCCATCAACTCCGTCTTCGCGCAGATGGGCGTCGACGTCGGCATGCCCGAGGTGCTGAAGGTCGCGGCCAACCTCGGCATGGACACCGCGGACCTCAAGGCCGTGCCCGCCCAGACCCTCGGCACCATGGGCGCGAGCCCCCTGCAGATGGCCGGCGTCTACGCCACCCTCGACAACCACGGCAAGCAGGTCACCCCGGCGCTCATCAAGTCGGCGGAGAACAGCGCCCACCCGGCGTTCAAGCACACCGACCCCATCGGGGAGCAGGTCATCAGCCGCGAGGCCGCCGACTCGGTCACCTCGGTGCTCACCGGCGTGGTCGACGACGGTACGGCGAAGAAGTCCGTGCGGGACAACCCGCTGCGCAAGGGCCAGAAGGTCGCGGGCAAGACGGGTACCTCCGACAACAACAAGTCGGCCTGGTTCACCGGCTACACCCCCGACCTGGTCACCTCGGTCGGCCTCTTCGGCGAGTCCGCGAAGGCCCCGCACCCCCAGGTCCCGCTCACCGGCGCGACGAACGGCCTGACCTCGGACGCGGGCCGCGTCAACGGTGGCGGCTTCCCGGCGCAGATCTGGGCGTCGTACACCTTCGGCGTCTCCACCAAGGTCACCAAGTTCGACCTGGACACCGACCAGGGCGCGGCGGTGCAGACCGCGTCGCCGTCCCCGAGCACCTCGCCGTCCGCGAGCACGTCCCCGTCCTCGTCCCCGTCGACGAGTTCGTCCCCGTCCTCCTCTCCGTCGACGAGTTCGTCCCCGTCCACGTCGTCGAAGCCGAGCTCGTCCCCGTCCAGCACACCGACGGGTGACACCTCGTCGGAACCGAGCACGGACGACCCGTCGACCGGGTCGGAGGATCCGGAGGACCCGCTCTTCGGCCAGTAGCGGCCACCGGCGGCAGCAACAGCGGAGGGGGCGCCCGGAAATCTCCGGGCGCCCCCTCCGCGTGGTTACCGCGTTCGCCTCAGCTCCGGTTCAACTCGAACCAGACCACCTTGCCGGTGCTGAGCCGGGTGGCCCCCCACCGCCGGGCCAGCCGGTTCACCAGATACAGGCCGCGGCCGCCCTCGTCGGTCGCCCGGGCCTGCCGCAGCCGAGGCAGCTGCGGCACGTCGTCGCCGACCTCGCAGCGCAGCACATCGGTGCGCAGCAGCCGCAGGGTCACCGGCCGCGTGGCGTACCGCACCGCGTTCGTGACGACCTCGCTGACCAGCAGCTCGACGGAGTCGGTCATGTCCTCCATCCCCCAGCGGGACAGCGCCCGCCGGGCCAGCCGGCGGGCCCGGCCGGGAGCCGCGTCCTCCGGTTCGAGGAACCAGTAGGCCACGTCGCTCGGCGCGATCCCGTCGAAGCGGGCGGCGAGCAGCGCGATGTCGTCGTCCCGGTCGCCCGGACCGAGCATGTCGAGCACCTCGTCGCACAGGGCCTCGAGCGGCGGCGGATGATCGGGGCCGGTCAGCTGGGCGGTCGCGGCGAGCTTCTCCCGCAGCTGCTCTATGCCGGTCGCCACGTCCCGCAGCCGGGACTCGACCAGGCCGTCGGTGTACAGCAGCAGCGTCGCCCCGGCCGGGGCGTCCAGCTCCACCGCCTCGAAATCGACCCCGCCCACGCCGATCGGCGCGCCCGGCGGCACCCGCAGCACCTCGGCCCGGCCGCCCAGGTGCAGCAGGATGGGCGGGGGATGACCCGCGTTGGCGATGGTGATGCGGTGCGAGACCGGGTCGTAGACCGCGTACAGGCAGGTCGCCATGCGGTCGGTGCCCAGCCGCTGGGCCTGCTCGTCGAGATGGTGCAGGACCTCCTGCGGCGGCAGGTCGAGGCCGGCGAGGGTCTGGGCCGTCGTCCGCAGCTGCCCCATGATGGCCGCCGAGGTCATGGAGTGCCCCATGACGTCGCCCACCACCAGCGCCACCCGGCTGCCCGGCAGCGGGATGGCGTCGTACCAGTCGCCGCCGACCCGCGCGGTCTCCGCCGCGGGCAGGTACCGGGAGGCGAGCCGCACGCCCGTGGGGCGCGGCAGGGTCTCCGGCAGCATCGTGCGCTGCAACTCGTCGGCGATGTACGCCTCACGGTCGTACAGCACCGCCTTGTCGATGCCCAGGGCGCTGTGCGTGGCGAGCTGGGCGGCCACCAGCAGATCGTCGTTCTCGAACGGGATGCGTTCCGGACGGCGCAGGAACACCGCGGCGCCGATCACCCGGCGGCGGCCCCGCAGCGGGGCCAGGACGGCCCGCTGACCGCTCGGGATGGCCAAGGTGCTGTCCTCGCCCAGCAGTTCCGGCAGCGCGGCGCGTGCGGCCGGATGGTCGGCGAACACCGGACGCACCCCGCGCAGCACCTCCGCGAGCGCCCCGCCGGGCCGCACCTCGCACAGCTCGCCGACCGCGGCCGACAGTTCGGCGGTCAGCTCGCCCGGTTCCGGCGGCGGCAGGGCGAGCGCCGCGAAGCCGGTCTCGGTGTCCCGTTCCTCCGGAATGCGGTCGGTGCGCCGCAGCCGCAGCATGATGCGGTCCGCCGCGGGCCGCTCGTCGCCCACGGGCAGCGGGTCGCGCAGATAGACGAGGATCGCGTCGGAGAAGGTCGGCACCGTGGCCCGGCACAGCCCCATCACGATCTCGTCGAGGTCCAGGCCGCGGGCGATCCGCCGGGTCGCGGCGCCCACGAAGCGCAGCCGGTCCCCGTCCCGCCGCATCGGCGTGGGCCGGCCGGGCGTCAGTGCCCCTCCGGCGCGCCGGTCCTGCCCGTCCGGACCCCGCTCCGGGCGCGCGTCGGTGCCCGGCTGGGCCGGGATGGACTCGGGCGCGGGGCGCGGCCGGTGGTCACCCACGCTCGGCTTGGCCCGCGCGGGAGGAGCCCCCATCGCCTCGTCGGACGCCGACGGCTGGGAGTGCTCGGTGCCGGAACCGGCCTCCGAACCGGCCGCATCCATTCCCGTGGCTCCCTGGCCGCCCATGCCACCCTTTCCGCCCTTGCCGCGCGGCGTCGTCGTACCCGAGGTGTCGGGAGGTAAGGCGGACTGGCCCGGCGCCGGTGCCTGGGTATGCAGCAGTGCCCCACGGGGGTCCGTGGGGTCGACGCCCTGGGGGCGTTCGTAGGAGGTGGGCTGCTCCGTCACGCGTGTCGAATCCGTCCGTCCGGGGCTGCGCGCCGCGCGCGCAGTTGGTCCCGCAGGAAACCCGATACCCGGAATACGTGCCCCCGGAACGGAATTCCCGCGTGGTCAGAGGTTGTTCCTGTGCCACCGGTGGACCGCGCGCGGCCCTGGGGGCCGACGTCGAGCGTCCCGCCGGTGTTGCCCTCGTACCCCTCGCTCACGTGCTGCCGCCCCTCGGTGACGTTCGGTCAGGCCCGGCGTCTGCTCCGGGAGTTACTGCCAGCGTGCCTTGCGGAGGACGATCCTACGTTTGTTGCCCGGGGGCGCATCAAGGGTCTCATGTGGACATGTGCGCGGGCGTACGGTCCCAGTCCTCCGGCAGCAACGGTACGGCCCAGGACGGATCCGGGCGCCAGTGCTGCCAGCCCTCGCTGAACGGAGGCCCCCACGCGCGGATCACCTCCACCGCCCTGCTGCCCGCCTCCCTCACCTGTTCGGCGACCGCCCGGTCCATCAGTCCGTCCTGCTGGGCCTGCGCGAACTCGTCCTCGTCACGCAGACCCCAACTGCGGTCCGGGTAGACGCAGATGTCGAGGAAGTGGTCCTCGGAGTCCACGCCGCCGTCCCAACGGGCCAGCGGCGTCTCCAGGTTGACGTACCAGTTCTTGAACTTCCAGCCCTGGTCCCAGAACAGCCACACCGACCACGGCTCGCCGGGCCGGGCCACCTTCAGCACCCCGGTGCCGAGCCAGCGTCCCCGCGCAACGGTACGCGGCTTGGTGTACCGGGTGCGCAGCGGCTCCTGGTGCGGCGGGGTGCCGTCCGCGAGCACCGGCTTGACGCACTGCGTGCCCGGGGCCAGCCACACGGCGAGCAGCTCCTCGTCGTCCCGCACGACGGTCACCGGGCGGGCGATGTGGAAGTTCACCCCGCCGTTCTCCCGGTAGCGCCACAGAATCCGGCTCCCGGGCTCCCAGAAGCCCGCCGCACCACCAGTTCCCACGCGTCTCACCGCTTCACCGTCTGCCATGCACAGATATTAGGTGCCATGGGCATACGACGCTGCGGCGCGCGTCACGGTTCTCGCGCCGGGGGCGCGAAAGCGCACGAGGGTTTACGGGTGTGTCATCCGCAGGACATCCAGCGCCTCGTCGAGCTGCTCGACCGTCAGATCGCCGCGTTCCACGTACCCGCCGTCCAGCACCACCTCGCGGATCGTCCGCCGCTCCGCCAGCGCCTTCTTGGCCACCTTCGCGGCCTCCTCGTACCCGATGTACTTGTTCAGCGGCGTGACCACGGACGGCGAGGACTCGGCGTACTCCCGGGCGCGCTCGCGGTGCGCGACGATCCCGTCGACGGTCCGGTCCGCGAGCAGCCGGGACACGTTGGCGAGCAGCCGGATCGACTCCAGCACGTTCCTGGCGATCACCGGCAGCATGACGTTGAGCTCGAAGTTGCCCGCCGCGCCCGCCGTGGCCACGGTCGCGTCGTTCCCGACGACCTGGGCTGCGACCATCAGCACGGCCTCCGGGATCACCGGGTTGACCTTGCCGGGCATGATCGAGGAGCCGGGCTGGAGGTCGGGCAGGCTGATCTCGGCGAGTCCCGTGCGCGGCCCCGAAGCCATCCACCGCAGATCGTTGGCGATCTTCGTGAGGCCCACGGCGATGGTCCGCAGCTGCCCGCTGGTCTCGACGACCCCGTCCCGCGCGCCCTGCGCCTCGAAGTGGTCGCGCGCCTCGGTCAGCGGCAGCCCGGTGGCACGGGCCACCTCCTCGATGACGGCCGCGGAGAAGCCGGGCGGCGTGTTGATGCCGGTGCCGACCGCGGTGCCGCCCAGCGGCAGCTCGGCGAGCCGGGGGAGCGAGGCGTTGAGCCGCTCCACGCCGTACCGCATCTGGGCGGCGTACCCGCCGAACTCCTGGCCCAGCGTCACGGGCGTGGCGTCCATCAGATGCGTCCGCCCCGCCTTCACCACGTCGGCGAACTCCGCGGACTTGCGCTCCAGGGCTGCCGCCAGATGCTCCAGGGCGGGGATCAGATCGCGGGTGACGGCGGCGGTGGCCGCGATGTGCAGGGACGAGGGGAAGACGTCGTTGGAGGACTGGGAGGCGTTGACGTGGTCGTTGGGGTGCACGGCCCGGCCCAGCCGCTCGGTGGCGAGCGTGGCGACCACCTCGTTGGTGTTCATGTTGGACGAGGTCCCGGACCCGGTCTGGAACACGTCCACCGGGAAGTGCTCGTCCCACCGGCCCTCGGCGACCTCCGCGGCCGCCTCCTGGATGGCGTCGGCGATGTCCTTGTCGACCACCCCGAGCCGCGCGTTCACCTTCGCCGCGGCTCCCTTGATCCGCGCCAGCGCCTCGATGTGCGCACGCTCGATGCGCTGTCCGGAGACGGGGAAGTTCTCGACGGCGCGCTGTGTCTGGGCCCGCCACTTGGCTTCCGCCGGGACGCGTACCTCGCCCATGGAGTCGTGCTCGATCCGGTATTCGCTCATGTCCGGTACAGCGATCGGGGCGGCCGGGATGTTCCGCGCGCTGGGCCGTCCGGATGGCGTCCGGCATGTGACCCAGGTCTCGTCGGGGCCGTGCAGCAGACGGGGGCGCGCTCACGTCGAGGAGGGGTGACAGGAAGGGAGGAGCGTGTGGAGACGGACTTCCAGGATTTCGTGGCCGCTCGGTCGACCGCGTTGTTCCGGGGCGCACTGGTCCTCACGGGAAACCGTGAGGCGGCGGAGGACCTGGTCCAGGAGACCCTGGAGAAGGCCTGCCGCAAGTGGCGCGTCATCGCGGCGAAGGACGCTCCGGACGCCTACGTCCGGCGGATCATGGTGAACCTGGCCAACGACCGCTGGCGGCGATTCCGCCGACTGACCACGACTCACCACGCCGAAGGCGGCGACACCGTCGCTCCGGGGGACGAGTACGGGCAGGTCGACAGCAGGGACCAGTTGGTGCGCGCGTTGCAGCAACTGCCCATGCGGATGCGGACAGTGGTGGTGCTGCGATACTTCGACGACCTCTCGGACAGCGAGATAGCGGCCGACCTCGGCATCACGCCGAGCACGGTCCGCTCCCAGCTGGCCCGCGGCATCGAGAAGCTCCGAAGTCAGTTCCCCGCACTCTCCGGCCCTTCACCGCGGCGGCACACGGAAGGAATCCGATGACCTCGTACGGCGATGCACGGTCTTCCGGCCGCACACCTTTCGAAGAGGAACTGACGAACGCCATGAACCGATTCGCGAACTCCGCCGAGACCCCCGACTTCGACGCGCCGCAGATCCTGCGCCGCACCCGTCGCCGTCGGACCATCGGCATCGCCGCCGTCGCCGCCGCCCTCATCGTGGTGGGCGGCGGGACGGCCCTGGCCACCTCGGTCGCGAGCGACAGCTCGACCCCGGCGGCGGCCGGCACGGACGCCGAGAACGACGACGCCACCACCCTGCTGTACCTCTTCAGCGACGGTACGACCACGCGGCTCCCCCTCGCGGGCCTCAGCCTGGACATGGCCAAGCCGGTGCTCGAAAAGACGCAGACGAAGCTCGGCACCGTCACCAAGAAGGCCGTCGAGGGCTGCAAGCCGACCTCGGTGCTCGAGGTGACCCCGCACGCCCCGAAGACCGTCAAGCCGGGCGACACGGTCGACTTCACCATCTGCGCCGGCTGACCGCGCCCCGATCCGACGACGACGCCCGCCCCTGCGTCAATCAGGGGCGGGCGTCCGTCACAGGATCACACGCGTCACACCAGACCCGGGCCCCGCACCGGAATCGACGTGAACGTCGGCGCGGGCGCCGGGTCCTGGAAGAAGTCGTTGCCCTTGTCGTCGACGACGACGAAGGCCGGGAAGTCCTCGACCTCGATCTTCCAGACGGCCTCCATGCCGAGCTCCTCGTACTCGACGACCTCGACCTTCTTGATGCAGTCCTGGGCGAGCCGGGCGGCCGGGCCGCCGATGGAGCCGAGGTAGAAGCCGCCGTGGGTGCCGCACGCGTCCGTGACCTGCTTGCTGCGGTTGCCCTTGGCGAGCATGACCTTGGAGCCGCCGGCGGCCTGGAACTGCTCGACGTAGGAGTCCATGCGGCCGGCCGTCGTCGGGCCGAAGGAGCCGGACGCGTAGCCCTCGGGGGTCTTGGCCGGGCCCGCGTAGTACACCGGGTGGTCCTTCAGGTACTGCGGCATCTCCTCGCCCGCGTCGAGACGTTCCTTGATCTTGGCGTGCGCGATGTCGCGGGCCACGACCAGCGGGCCGGTGAGGGACAGCCGGGTCTTGACCGGGTACTTGGTCAGCTCGGCGAGGATGTCGTCCATGGGCTGGTTGAGGTCGATGCGGACCACGTCCGACTCGTCGAGGTGCTCGTCCGTGGTCTCCGGCAGGAAGCGCGCCGGGTCGGTCTCGAGCTGCTCCAGGAAGACGCCCTCGGCGGTGATCTTCGCGACGGCCTGCCGGTCGGCGGAGCAGGAGACGGCGATGGCGACCGGGCACGAGGCGCCGTGCCGGGGGAGGCGCACGACGCGTACGTCGTGGCAGAAGTACTTGCCGCCGAACTGCGCGCCGATGCCGATCTTCTGGGTCAGCTCGAAGACCTTCTCCTCGAGCTCCTTGTCCCGGAAGCCGTGCCCGAGCGGCGAACCCTCGGCCGGGATCTCGTCCAGGTAGTGCGCGGAGGCGTACTTCGCGGTCTTCAGCGCGTACTCGGCCGACGTGCCGCCGACGACGATCGCCAGGTGGTACGGCGGGCAGGCGGCCGTACCGAGCGAACGGATCTTCTCCTCCAGGAACTTCATCATGGAGGCCTCGTTCAGGACGGCCTTCGTCTCCTGGTAGAGGAAGCTCTTGTTGGCCGAGCCGCCGCCCTTGGCCATGAACAGGAACTTGTACGCGCCGCCGTCGGCGGCGTACAGCTCGATCTGGGCCGGGAGGTTGGAGCCGGTGTTCTTCTCGTCCCACATGGTCAGCGGGGCCATCTGCGAGTAGCGCAGATTGAGGTTCAGGTAGGCGTCGTAGATGCCGCGGCTCAGGGCCGCCTCGTCGCCGCCCTCGGTGAGCACGTTCTGTCCGCGCTTGCCCATCACGATCGCCGTGCCGGTGTCCTGGCACATGGGGAGCACGCCAGCGGCCGCGATGTTCGCGTTCTTCAGCAGGTCCAGCGCGACGAACTTGTCGTTGCCGGAGGCCTCCGGGTCGTCGATGATGCGGCGCAGCTGCGCGAGGTGGGCCGGGCGCAGGTAGTGCTGGATGTCGTGGATGGCCTCCTCGGCGAGCTTGCGCAGCGCCTCCGGCTCCACCTTGAGGAACGTCCGCCCGTCGGCCTCGAAGGTGGAGACACCCTCGGCGGTCACCAGCCGGTAGGGGGTGGTGTCCTCTCCCATGGGAAGCAGATCGGTGTACGCGAACTCAGGCATCTCGCCCATTCCTCACTCGACAGACAGCGGGCCCGCCTCCATCGGCGGGCGCTCACCAGCGTAGGACCTGCCGCCGCCGACGAGCTTGTGAGGTAAGGCTCAGTTCGGCGGCGCCCGTTCCGGGCTGGGGCTATCGCGATCTATCGTGTTTCGGTACGCTGCTTCTCGTGGACTTTCACAAGCAGACCGCCGCCCCCGCGCCGGCCGCGGAGTTGCGTGCCTCGGACGCCGACCGTGACCGTATCGCCGACATGCTCCGCGAGGCTCTCGCGGAGGGCCGGCTGACCGCCGACGAGCACGCGGAGCGTGTCGAGGGCGTACTGGCCGCCAAGACGGTCGGCGAGCTGGAGGTCTTCGTCCGGGACCTGCCCGCCGCGCACGAGCGACGCGCAGCCCCCTCCTCCGCCCCCAGCCGGCCCACCGCGGGAGCGATCCCCGCCGACCCCGACGACAACGTGGTCGCGATCTTCAGCAGCGCCGTCCGCAGGGGCCGCTGGCGCGCGGGCCGCCGCATCCACGCCTACGCGGTCTTCGGCACCGTCGAGATCGACCTCACCGAGGCGCTCTTCGAGTACCAGCAGGTCGTGATCAAGGCGATCTCGGTCTTCGGCAACGTCGAGGTCCGCGTCCCGGAGAACGTCTCGCTGCGCGGCACCGGCGGCGCGGTGCTGGGCAACTTCGAGGTGTACGCGCTCGATTCGCCCCAGCCCGACGCCCCGGTGGTCTACGTCGACGGCTGGGCGGTGCTGGGCAACATCGAGGGCCGGCCGAAGCGGGGCAAGCTCGTCGCGGACATTCTCGACCGGGTTCAGCACAAGGTCGACAGGGGTTTGCGCAAGCACCTGAACCGTTGACGGTCGTGAAGTTCGCCGCGAGGCGGCGGCGAGGCAGTGGCGGGGGCGTCGCGAGGTGGCGGCGGGGTCGTCGCGAGGCGCTGCGGGCACGGCGGTCGGGAACTCAGTGCATAGGCGCGCGCACAGCGGGTAGGCCTTGCTGCATCGTCTCTCGCTCGCGAAGCCGTCGTCAGGAGTAGACCCGTGCTGCAACCGCCGCATCCGCCCGTGCAGGTCGCCGCTGTTCCGGCCCAGCGGGTACCAGCGCGCGACAGGGATCAGGACGCCCCCTGGCATACCGAGGCGGTGTGCCGGCGCGACGAGGCAGGCCTGTTCTTCGCCCCCTCCAAGGAGCCCACGGCCGCCCGGCTCTCCCGCGAGGAAGCCGCGAAGCGGGTCTGCGCCCGCTGTCCCGTCATGGTGGAGTGCCGCGAACACGCGCTTCTCCAACCCGAGCCCTACGGCGTCTGGGGCGGCCTGACCGCCGCCGAACGCCGGGTGGCCCTCGCCCGGCGCCGCCGCCGCGACGTGGAACTGAAGAAGGCGGCACAGTCGGCGGGCCGCATAGCGGCGGCGGGCTGAGCGGCGGGCCGAGATCCTCGGGGCACGCGAAAGGGGCACCCCCACCGCACCGGGGGTGCCCCTCTCACGCACTGCGGGGGCCGTTCGGCCCGATCGGACCACCGGGCTGCTCGGCCCGATCGGGCTACGGGGCTACTTGGCCCGGTCGAAGTCGACCGCGCTGTAGGCCCGCAGCTTGCTCAGCCGGTGCTCGGAGTCGATCCGCCGGACCGTCCCGGACTTCGACCGCATCACGATCGAGTCGGTGGTCGCGGTCTCCGACCGGTACCTGACCCCCCGCAGCAGTTCGCCGTCGGTGATGCCGGTGGCCACGAAGAACACGTTCTCGCCGGTCACCAGGTCCTCGGTGGTCAGGACGCGGTCGAGGTCGTGACCGGCGTCGAGTGCCCGCTGCCGCTCCTCGGCGTCCTTGGGCCACAGCTTGCCCTGGATGACACCGCCCAGGCACTTCACGGCACAGGCCGAGATGATGCCCTCGGGGGTGCCGCCGATGCCGAGCAGCAGGTCGACGCCGGTGCCCTCGCGCAGGGCCAGGATCGAGCCGGCGACATCACCGTCGGAGATCAGTTTGATGCGCGCCCCGGTCTCCCGGATCTCCTCGATGATGCCCTCGTGCCGCGGGCGGTCCAGGATGACGACGGTGACGTCCTCGGGCATGGCCCGCTTGGCCTTGGCGACCCGCCGGATGTTCACGGCCACGGGCGCGTCGATGTCGACGAAGTCGGCGGCCTCGGGGCCGGTGACCAGCTTGTCCATGTAGAACACGGCGGACGGGTCGAACATCGCGCCCCGCTCGGTGGCCGCGAGGACGGCGATCGCGTTCGGCATGCCCTTGGCCGTCAGCGTGGTGCCGTCGATCGGGTCGACCGCGATGTCGACCTCGGGCCCGGTCCCGTCACCGACGCGCTCGCCGTTGAAGAGCATCGGGGCTTCGTCCTTCTCGCCCTCGCCGATGACGACCACGCCGTTCATCGACACGGTGGAGACGAGGGTCCGCATGGCGCGCACCGCGGCTCCGTCGGCGCCGTTCTTGTCACCGCGCCCCACCCAGCGGCCCGCGGCCATGGCGGCGGCTTCGGTCACCCGGACGAGTTCCAGGGCGAGGTTGCGGTCGGGGGCCTCGGAGGGGACATCGAGTTCGGACGGCAAATGATGATGCTCGGTCATCGGAGCGCACCTTTCTGATACGACGACGGCCGGATGAGGGTTCGATCCCGACTCTATCGTCAGTCCGACAAAATGAGCAGGGGACCCCACGGATGAGCGCATCGGGCACCTGCGACGATAGGGGCGTGGCAGGTTCGAACGGCAAGCAGAAGACAGCCCGCGACATGATTCTCTCCCTCGGGGTGATCATGATCGCGGCGTGGGTCATATACCTCTTCGTCCCGCACGACGATCGCCCTCGCGAGGTCCAGCAGGTCGACTACCGCGTCGAGCTCCTCACGGCGCGTCGCGCGGCGACGTACCCGGTGGCCGCGCCCGAGGGCCTGTCCGACGACTGGAAGGCGACCTCGGTGCGGTTCCAGGGTGACGACTTCGACGCATGGCACCTCGGTTTCCACGCTCCCGACGGGGAGTACGTGGCGATCGAGCAGTCCACTCAGCAGCGCTCGGAGTTCGTCGAGGAGGCCAGCCAGGGCTCGAAGGCGACCAAGGTCACCGAGCAGATCGGCGGCCGCACCTGGACCCGCTACACCGGCGGCCGCTACGACGCGCTCGTTCTCCAGGGCGAGACGGGCTCCACCACCGTGGTGGCGGGCACGGGGTCCTTCGAGCAGCTGTCGGCGATGGCCGGCGCGCTGAAGCTGGCGTGAGCGCCCTCCGACCCGCGACCAGCCCTGCGACAAGCCCCGCGGGGTGACGTGCGAGGTGACGTGCGAAGAGGCCCCCGGCGTGCTCGGCGGGGGCCTCTTCGCATGTCACCGGTCTCAGACGGTGGTGACGACCTCGTCGTACGCCAGGCGCGGGGAGCGCGGGTAGGAGGCGCCCTCGCCCGGCTTGCCGATGTTGACGACCATCAGCGGGGTGTGGTCGTCGTCCAGGAACTCCTTGCGGACGCCCTCGAGGTCCACGCCGGTCATCGGGCCGGCGGCCAGGCCGGCGGCGCGGACACCGATGATGAAGTACGCGGCCTGGAGGGCGGCGTTCAGCGCGGCGGCGCCCTCGCGGGCCGGACGCTCGCTGAAGAACAGCTCCTTGGCCTGCGGGAAGGCCGGGAACAGGGTCGGCAGCTCCTGGTGGAACTCGTTGTCCGCGGAGAGGATCGCGACCAGCGGGGCGGTGGCGGTCTTGGGCTGGTTGCCCTCGGCCATGTGCTGCACCAGGCGCTCGCGGGCCTCGGCGGAGCGGACCAGGGTGATGCGCAGCGGGGTCTGGTTGAACGCCGTCGGCCCGTACTTGACCAGGTCGTAGATCGCCTGGACCTGCTCGTCGGTCACCGGCTCGTCGGTGAAGGTGTTCGCGGTGTGGGCCTCGCGGAACAGCAGGTCCTGGGCGGTGGGGTCGAGAACGAGAGACATGCGGGAACTTCCTCGGTGGTGGCGTCCGGATCCCGTACCGGACCGCGGTCCGGATAGGCTGACGGCACTGAGAGTACGCAAGGAAGGTTCAAGGTTCAACAAAAGTCGGAGCGAGGTGACCCGCTTCACAGGTTTCTTGCCGCACGGGCCGCTGCGAGGGGGACGCCGGGCGACGCCTCACGGGCCCGCTGCACAGGCCCGCTGCACGGGGCCGATTCACGGGCGCCCGCTGCGCAGGCCCGCCTCGCCGGCCCGCGGCACAGGGCCACTGCACACGCCCGACGCACCGCAGCCCCCCAGCCGAGAGTGCCTCCGCTCACTCCCCCTCTTCCGCCTCGCCCTCCTCGGCCAGCGCCGCGTCCAGCCGCGCCCGGGCGCCCTCCAGCCAGCGCCGGCACACCTTGGCCAGCTCCTCACCGCGCTCCCAGAGGGCGAGGGACTCCTCCAGCGTCGTACCCCCCGCCTCCAGACGCCGTACGACCTCGATCAGCTCGTCGCGGGCCTGCTCGTATCCGAGCGCCTCGTCCGTCTTGCTCGTCATGCACCCAATCCCGGTGGTCGTTGTGGTCGTTGTGGACGTTGGTGCCTAGTTGTCGACGTCGTCGACCCGGACGGTGAACTCGCCCTCGGCGACCCGCGCGCGCAGTGTCTCGGCGGCCGTCAGCTCGGCCGGATCCCGGACCACGTGCCCGTCGGCCTTCTGGAGTACCGCGTACCCCCGCTTCAGCGTCGCGGCCGGTGAGAGTGCCACCACGCGCGCGTGCGTGTGGGTCAGCTCGGAGTCGGCGCGGTCCAGGAGGTGCCCGAGCGTGCGCCGCGAACGGTCGACGAGCGAGGAGACGTGATCGGCCCGCTCGTCGATCATCCGGTGCGGATCCTGTATCACCGGCCGCGCGAGGGCGTGGGCGAGCCCGCGCTCCTCCCGCTCCAGGAACGCCTGCGCGCACCGCCGCGCGCGCCCGCGCAGCATCCGCACCCGCTCCAGTTCCTCGCCGACGTCCGGTACGACCTTCTTCGCGGCGTCGGTCGGCGTCGAGGCGCGCAGGTCGGCCACATGGTCGAGGAGCGGGTTGTCCGGCTCGTGCCCGATCGCCGAGACGACCGGCGTACGGCAGGCCGCGACCGCCCTGACCAGCTGCTCGTCGGAGAACGGCAGCAGATCCTCCACGCTGCCACCGCCGCGCGCGACGATGATCACGTCCACCTCGTCCAGGCCGTCCAGCTCCTTCACCGCCTGGACGACCTGCGTCACCGCGTGCACGCCCTGGACGGCGACGTTGCGCACCTCGAAGCGGACGGCGGGCCAGCGGTGCCGGGCGTTCTCGAGGACGTCCCGCTCGGCGGCGGAGGCCCGTCCGCACACCAGCCCGATGAGCTGCGGCAGGAAGGGCAGCGGCTTCTTCCGGGCGGGGGCGAAGAGGCCCTCTGCGGCCAGGGACTTCTTCAGCTGCTCCAGCCGCGCCAGCAGCTCACCGACCCCCACCGGCCTTATCTCGACGGCCCGCAGCGACAGCTGGCCGCGCGGCGCGTACCACTCCGGCTTCGCGTGGACGACGACCCGCGCGCCCTCCCCGACGACGTCCGCGACCGCGTCGAAGACCTGCCGGTAGCAGGTCACGCTCACCGAGATGTCGTGCGACGGGTCCCGCAGCGTCAGAAACACCACGCCGGCACCCGGGCGTCGCGACAACTGGGTGATCTGCCCCTCGACCCACACCGCGCCGAGCCGGTCGATCCAGCTTCCGATGAGCCGCGAGACCTCGCCGACGGGCAGCGGGGCGTCCGCGGACGTGTTCACAGCCATGCGCCCGAGCGTATCGGCCGCCACCGACAATCCGGGGGTCCCGCCCCCTGGGCGCGAGGCAGCAGGGCGGGGCCGGGAAAAGGGCAGGCTGAGCGGCGGCGCACCTTTAGGCGGCCACCCCCGGCCTCCCGCGCTGCGCGAACAGCACGACCGCCCCCACCGCCAGCCAGATCAGGCCCACCAGCTGCGCCGTGCCCGACGCCTCGACGATCACCGCGATCGTGATCGCCGCACCCGCCACCGGCATCAGCACATGCCGCCACCACACCACCGGGCCACCCGCCCGCCGCACCGCGAACCACCCCACCACGCTCGCGTGCAGCAAGGTGAAGGCCGTCAGCGCGCCGATGTCGACCACCGACACCAGGTGGTCCATCCCGTCGTCGCGGCGCGCCGCCCACACCGCCGCGACCATCGTGACGACGGCCGAACACAGCAGCGCGACCCGCGGCACGCCCCCGTCCGTCCGGGCCAGCACCCGCGGCAGCCGCCGCTCACGTCCCATGGCGAACAGCAGCCGGCCGGCCGCCGCCTGTCCGGCCAGGGCGGCGAACGCGGCCCCGATCGCCTTGCTGCCCGCCACCAGATCGTGCAGCCAGGTACCGACGGACACGTCCACGGCGTCATAGAACGCCGACCCCTGCCGGCCGGCATCGGCGGCCAGCTCGGCGGACGACACCGGCTCCAGCAGCGCCACCAGGTACGTCTGCGTCACGAACAGCACGCCGGCCAGCGCCAGGCAGAACAACAGGGCCCGCGCGACCTTCTCCGAGCCCCCGGTGACCTCCTCCGCGAAGCTCGCGATCGCGTCGAAGCCCAGATAGGACAGGACGGCCACCGACACCGCGCCGATCACCGCGGACAGCGCGAACGCCCCCTGCGAGCCGTCTCCGCTCAACGGCGACAGCCAGCCGCGCTCCGCACCGTCGCGCGCGAGGACCACCACGGCGGACACCACGAAGACGACCAGGACGACGATCTCCAGCGCCAGCACCAGGAAGCCCACGCGGGCCGCCGCCCGCACGCCCCACAGGTTGAGGAGGGTGGTGATCACGACCGCGAGAGCCGTCCACACCCACCGGGAGACCTCCGGGACCAGCGCGTTCATCGCGATGCCGGAGAACAGGTACGCCACGGCCGGGATGAGGACGTAGTCCAGCAGCGCCATCCAGCCGGCCACGAACCCCGCCCTCTCCCCGAGCGCCACGCGCGCGTAGGCGAACACCGAGCCCGCCTGGGGGACCACCCGCACCATCTGCGCGTAACTGAAGGCGGTGAAGGCCATGGCGACCGTCGCCACGACGTAGACCAGCGCCACCGCTCCGTGCGACTTCGCGTCCAGCGTGCCGAAGATGCCGACCGGCGCCATGGGCGCGATGAACAGCAGCCCGTAGACGACCAGGTCGCGGAAGCGCAGGCTCCGCCGCAGGCGTCCGGGTTCCTCCCGGGCCGGACGGTCCTGGGTGCCGGTGTCGGCGGTGTCGGACATCGGTGCCTCCGCGCGTCGGGTCCTGGCCACCCCCCGTCGGCTCATCGCCGGTCTGCCCAGTCTCCCCAAAGCGGTGATCTCCGACCCCTCGGGCGCGGCCTTACGATGGGACGCATGACTGCTTCGCCTGGCCGCCGCCGTGTCCTGCTCGCCGCCCCCCGGGGCTACTGCGCGGGCGTCGACCGTGCCGTGATCGCCGTCGAGAAGGCCCTGGAGCAGTACGGGGCGCCGGTCTACGTCCGGCACGAGATCGTCCACAACAAGTACGTCGTGCAGACCCTGGAACGGAAGGGCGCCGTCTTCGTCGAGCGGACGGAGGAGGTCCCGCCGGGCAACATCGTCATGTTCTCCGCGCACGGTGTCGCCCCCGTCGTCCACGAGGAGGCCGCGCGCGGGCGACTGGCCACCATCGACGCCACCTGTCCCCTGGTCACCAAGGTTCACAAGGAAGCCGTCCGCTTCGCCAACGAGGACTACGACATCCTCCTGATCGGGCACGAGGGCCACGAGGAGGTCATCGGCACCTCCGGCGAGGCCCCCGAGCACATCCAGCTCGTCGACGGCCCCGAGGACGTCGCCAAGGTGGAGGTCCGTGATCCGTCGAAGATCGTGTGGCTCTCCCAGACCACCCTCTCGGTCGACGAGACCATGGAGACGGTCGACGCCCTCAAGGAGAAGTTCCCGCAGCTCATCTCCCCGCCCAGCGACGACATCTGCTACGCCACGCAGAACCGTCAGCTCGCGGTGAAGCAGATGGGCGCGGAGGCGGAGCTGGTGATCGTGGTCGGCTCCCGCAACTCCTCCAACTCCAAGCGGCTCGTCGAGGTCGCCAAGCTCGCCGGCTCCCGTGAGGCCTACCTGGTCGACTTCGCGAGCGAGATCGACGAGGCGTGGCTGGAGGGCGTGACCACGGTGGGCGTCACCTCCGGCGCCTCCGTCCCCGAGGTCCTCGTCGAGGAGGTCCTGGCCTGGCTCACCGAGCGTGGCTACGGGGACGTCGAGCTCGTCAAGGCGGCCGAGGAGCACATCACCTTCTCGCTGCCCAAGGAGCTCCGCCGTGACCTGCGCGAGGAGGCGGCGGCCCTGGCGGCCCAGCGGGGCGGCAGCGGTGCGGCGTCCGAGGCCGCGCCCGACGCGGTGTCCGGTCCGGCGGACAGCTGACCGACACCTCGACCGAGTGAGTGACTGTCATTCGACCGTCGTAACGTAGGGCCATGCAGATCTTCGGCGTGGACATCGGCGGTTCCGGGATCAAGGGTGCCCCGGTGGATTTGGACAGGGGCGACCTGGCTCAGGAGCGCCACAAAGTGCTCACCCCGCACCCGGCCACGCCCGAGGGCGTGGCCGACGGTGTGCGGCAGGTCGTCGAGCACTTCGAGTGGACGGGACCGGTGGGCCTGACCTTCCCGGGCGTGGTCACCGGCGGCTCCACGATCCGTACGGCGGCCAACGTCGACAAGAGCTGGATCGACACGGACGCGCGTGCCCTCTTCAGCGAGCGGCTGGGCGGTCTGCCGGTGACGGTGGTCAACGACGCGGACGCGGCGGGCGTCGCGGAGGTGTCCTTCGGCGCCGGCCGCGACCGCAGCGGCACGGTGATCCTGCTGACGTTCGGCACGGGCATCGGCAGCGCCCTCTTCGTCGACGGCGTCCTCGTCCCCAACACCGAGCTCGGCCACCTGGAGCTGCACGGGCACGACGCCGAGAAGCGCGCCTCCAGCAAGGCCAGGGAGGACGGCGAGCTGACCTGGGAGCACTGGGCCCGCCGGGTCACGAAGTACCTCGCCCACGTCGAGATGCTCTTCTCGCCCGAACTGTTCATCATCGGCGGCGGTGTCAGCCGCAAGGCCGACAAGTTCCTGCACCTCATCGAAGGCATCCGGGCGGAGATCGTCCCGGCCGAACTGCAGAACAACGCGGGCATCGTGGGAGCGGCGATGCGGGCGGCGAAGGGGAACTAGCCCCAGACCGTCCGACCGACCTCCCGCCTGACCACCCGACGGCTGGGCCCGACCGCCCGGCCCGACCGCCGGGTTGGCCCGACCGCCCGGCGGCGGCGCTCGGGTGCTGCCTGGTGACCTGCCGGCGGCGGCGGCAGGCGGCCGGCCGCCCGCCCGGTAGCCGCCCGACCACCCGCCGCGGTAGCCACCAGAGCCAGGCGCCCGGCGGCCGACGGTGGCGCTGCTCGGGGGCGGTGCCGGGTGGCCTGTCGTCGGCGACGGCAGGCCGCGGCTAGCGGCGGTTCGCGTTCTGTCGGCGGTTCGCTGCCCGGCGCAGTCCGCGCGCCAGGACGGCGGCTCCCGCCACGAGCGTTCCGGCGTACAGCCAGCCGACCTGTGTGGCCAGCGCCGTCACCAGACTCATCAGCCGCGCCCCGACGCCGTTCCCGCCCTCGGACACGGGCAGCAGTCCCACGGCGAAGGCGATCGGCACGACGACCGGCGCGGACAGCAGGTCGCCCCCGCGCACCCACAGGGCGGTCAGCAGGCACACCGGCAGGAACAGCACGCTGTACACCGTCAGTGAGGCACCGAACAGCAGCTGGTCCAGGCAGCCGATGCCGAACATCAGCACCCCGCTGAACAGCCCGCCGCCGAGCCCGGTGAGCCGGGGGTTCGGCATCCGGCGCCCCGTCCGCTCCGCCCGCTCCGTCCGCGCCGTCCGTTCCAGGGGCGGCGCGGGCCGTCGCCCGGCGGGGGCGGGACGGGGACCGCCGGAACGTGCGGCGCCGGCCCTGCCGGGGCCACCCGCCGGGCGCGGCTGCTTGCGGCCCGGCTCCCGACCGGCCTCCCGGCCTGCCTGAGGCGGCAGGGGTGGCAGGGGTGGCGGGTCGCGGCGGGTGCCTTGGGCCGGGGGGCGCGTCCTGTGTTGCTCCACCGGACCAACTTAGGTCGGTTTATGTGCCGAATCGGGTGTCGGACACGCCGTGGGGCGGAGCTTGGCCAAGCGTTCGACAGGTCCGCCGGGGCGGCGCCGGGCACGCCGTAAACTGGGGGACCGGTCAGCTCTCTGGCCCCTGGCCCTCTCACTCCGGGAACTGGCCTTCCGGCCCTCTCACCACGGGAAGTCGCAACGTGTCGCTCACGATCGGAATCGTCGGTCTGCCGAATGTCGGCAAGTCGACCCTGTTCAACGCCCTGACCAAGAACGACGTGCTGGCGGCCAACTACCCGTTCGCCACGATCGAGCCGAACGTCGGCGTGGTCGGCGTCCCGGACGCCCGCCTCACGAAGCTGGCCGAGATCTTCTCCTCGCAGCGGATCCTCCCGGCGACCGTCGACTTCGTCGACATCGCGGGCATCGTGCGCGGCGCGAGCGAGGGTGAGGGCCTGGGCAACAAGTTCCTGGCGAACATCCGCGAGTCCGACGCGATCTGCCAGGTCATCCGCGCCTTCAAGGACGAGAACGTCGTCCATGTCGACGGCAAGGTCTCGCCCAAGGACGACATCGAGACGATCAACACCGAGCTGATCCTCGCGGACCTCCAGACGATCGAGAAGGTCCTGCCGCGCCTCCAGAAGGAGTCGCGGATCAAGAAGGAGGTCGCGGCGAAGGTCGCGGCGGTCGAGGCGGCGCAGGCGATCCTGGAGAAGGGCGACACCCTCTTCTCCGCGGGCATCGTCCAGGGCTCCGGGCGCGAGGAGCTCCTGCACGACCTGCACCTGCTCACCACCAAGCCCTTCCTGTACGTCTTCAACGTCGACGAGGACGAGCTGGTCGACGAGGAGTTCAGGGCCGAGCAGAGCGCGCTGGTCGCCCCGGCCGAGGCGATCTTCCTCAACGCCAAGCTGGAGCAGGACCTCGCCGAGCTGGACGAGGAGGACGCGATGGAGCTGCTGGAGTCGGTCGGCGCCGAGGAGCCCGGACTCGCCACCCTCGCCCGCGTCGGCTTCAACACCCTGGGCCTCCAGACGTACCTCACGGCCGGCCCCAAGGAGTCCCGCGCCTGGACCATCAAGAAGGGCGCCACGGCGCCCGAGGCCGCCGGTGTCATCCACACCGACTTCCAGAAGGGCTTCATCAAGGCGGAGGTCATCTCCTTCGCCGACCTGGTGGAGACCGGCTCGGTCGCCGAGGCCCGAGCCAAGGGCAAGGCCCGCATGGAAGGCAAGGACTACGTCATGCAGGACGGCGACGTGGTGGAGTTCCGCTTCAACGTGTAGCCGTACGCATTGCTCCGCGCCGCGATTCGTCGGGCGGACAGGTCAGGAGGGGTCGGGCTCATGGAGCCCGGCCCCTCCTGCGTACCCGTACTGCTGCCTGCGTCGGTGCCGACCTGTCAGTCACGCCGGGGCGGAGTGAGCTTGTCGAGATTCAGGCTGATCTCGCAGGGCACGGGGCGCTCCAGGACGCCCCGGAAGATACCGGCGGGCGCGTAGGCGCCGGTCGGCTCGTCGCGTTCGTAGACGTGGACCACAGGGGCGCCGTCCTCGTCCTCGATGCACCAGTAGTGCGGGATTCCGGCTTCCGCGTACTTGCGGAGCTTCACGGTGCGATCGCGGTGGGCTGATTCGGGGGAGACCGCCTCGACGACGAGCTTCACGTCCTCTGGGCGTACCAGGTGCGGTCCAGGTCCTCCGCGAGCCAGCCTTCCTCGCGCGGCGGGCGCACCCAGTCGGGCAGTGCGGTCATGGGGCGACCCTAGCGAGCGCGGCCGTCACGAGGTGTGTCGTCCGGAGTGACCGCGTGCGACGGCATCCGGCCACCCTTCCGGGTTCAGGTCGGTGTGGTCGATCGAGGGGCGGCGACGAAGAGGTTCTCGCCACCGCGCCGAGTGCGGTCCGCGGTCCGCGGTTCGCGGGCGACCGGGACACCCGTCGGAGGCCGACGCGAGTGCCGGGCGGAAGTACGGGGCGGAAGTCGGGGCGGAAGTGCTGGTCAGAGGTGTGGGAAGGGTGCCGAGGCAGGTCGGGATCACCGGCTCTGCCGGCCTCCTCGGTGTGTCGGTCCGGGGCTCGATAGGGCAGGGATAGCCGCTTCGGTTCGGGCGGATAGCGGCGGGCGCAAGAGTGTTTCTCGTCAAGCCACCCCCCACCGGATCGTGAGGACCTGAAGATGACCGAAACCCAACTCCGCCCGGCGTCGGGGGAGGTGACGTCACCGGATGCCGCCGTGCTCAGCGCGGTCGTGAAGCGGTTCGCCGACGCCAAGGGCGAGGAGTTCACCGCTGTGGACGGGCTGGACCTGCGGATCCGGCGCGGCGAGGTCGTGGCGTTTCTCGGACCGAACGGCGCGGGCAAGACGACCACGATCGACATGCTCCTGGGCCTCACCCGGCCCGACTCGGGGCAGGTGGAGCTGTTCGGCGAGGCGGCGCAGCAGGCGGTGCGCGCCGGTCGCGTGGCCGCGGTCCTCCAGAGCGGCGGGCTGCTGCCCGACCTGACCGTCGAGGCCACCGTACGGATGCTCGGCTCGCTGCACCCCGGCGCCGACCCGGAGACCGTGATGAGCAGGGCCGGCGTCACCAGGCTGCGGGACCGCCGGGTCTCCGAGTGCTCCGGTGGTGAGCAGCAGCGGCTGCGGTTCGCGATCGCGCTGCTGTCGAACCCGGAGTTCCTGGTGCTGGACGAGCCGACGGCCGGGATGGACGTGGCGGCCCGCCGCGAGTTCTGGGCCACCGTCCGCGAGGACGCCCGGCACGGCATGACGGTCCTGTTCGCCACGCACTACATGGAGGAGGCCGACCAGTTCGCCGACCGGGTGGTGATGGTCGACCAGGGGCGGGTCGTCGCCGACGGGTCCGCCTCCTCGATCCGCACCCGTATCAGCGGCCGTACCGTCTCCGCGCTGATCAGCCCGCAGGACGCGGCCTCGGTGGCCGGCTCGCCGTCCGTGCGGTCCGTCGCGGTCCGCGGCGATCGCCACTACTTCGACTCCACCGACTCCGACGCCCTGCTGCGGCTGCTCGTCACTCGGACCTCCGCCACCGAGATCGAGGTCGCGCCCCGGAGCCTCGAGGAGGCCTTCATGGCCATCACGCATGCCGGCCGCACCGGCCAGGAGGGCCCGCGATGACCACCTTGACCGCGCCGCCCGCCCGCCCCCGCGCCTCGTCGTTCAGCGGAGTCAACCCCACCTTCGTCCGCTACGAGCTGGCCCGCCGCTTCAACCGTCAGACCACGATCTTCACCCTCCTCCTCCCGGCCGTCCTCTACCTCGCCCTGTTCCGTACCGCGCCGGCCCACGGCACGCTGCCGCACGGCAACTTCGCCGCCTGGATGATGATCGGCCTCGCCGTGTACGGGGCCGCGATGGCCGCCACCAGTTCCGCGGCCACCATCTCGGTCGAGAAGTCGGCCGGCTGGATGCGCACGATCGCGCTGAGCCCGCTCGCCCCGCCCGGATACCTGCTCGTCAAGGTCCTGTGCTCGGTGGTGATGGCCGCCGTGCCGGTGGCCATCGTCGGAGTGCTGGGCTTCGTCACCGGCGCGCACGCCGGCGCCGAGGTGTGGGTGACGTCCCTGGTCGTCGCCTGGCTCGGGGCCGCGGTCTTCGCGGCGCTCGGCATCTCGCTGGGCCTGGCCCTCAAGCCCGACGTCGTGATGCACATGCCGGGGCTGACGATGACCGCGCTGGCCTTCCTCGGCAACCTGTTCATCCCGCTGAGCGGCACCATGCTCGAGATCTCGCGGTACACGCCGATGTACGGCGTCTCCACCCTCGCCCGCTACGCCCTCACCGACGGCTACAGCTTCAGCGGCGAGCACTCCAGTCTGGCGGGCGCCGTCTTCAACATCGTCGCCTGGTTCGCGGGGTTCGGCTTCATGGCCGTCCGCCGGTTCGCGAAGAGCACCGGCCGCCAGTAGCTCAGCCCACCCGGCGCCATCCCGCCCCGCCTCTCTTCACCTCACCTCTCTTCACCTCACCGAATCCCATCCGCATCCCACCGCCCGCCGGCCCGAGCGCCGTGCAACGGGCTCAACACGAAAGGGGGATAGAACACATGTTCGTAATCATGGCGCCGGGTCAGGGCTCCCAGACCCCTGGCATGATGGCCGGCTGGCTGCGCGACCCGGTCCACGCCGAGCGCGTACGGGCCTGGTCCGAGGCCGCGGACTGCGATCTCGTCCACTTGGGCACCCGGGCCTCGGCCGCGGAGATCGCCCGCACCGAGAACACCCAGCCGCTGCTGGTCGCCCAGGGCCTGCTGGCCCACGAGGCGCTGGCGGCGGCGGGCACCGCGGTCGCGGCCGGGCACTCGGTCGGCGAGCTCACCGCCGCCGCCTACGCCGGAGCCCTCACGCCCGTCGACGCGGTACGGCTGGCCGCGGTCCGCGGCCGGGCGATGGCCGCGGCCTGCGCCGAGGCACCCACCTCGATGGCGGCCGTGGTCGGCGGCGACGAGGCCCGGGTGCTGGAGCGGATCGCCGAACTCGGCCTGTACGCGGCCACGTTCAACGGTCCCGGCCAGATCGTGGCCGCCGGGCTCACCGAGCACCTCCAGCAGCTGGCGGCGGATCCCCCGCACGGGTCGACCGTCAAACCCCTGCCGGTCGCGGGCGCCTTCCACACCCCGTACATGGAGTCCGCGCGGCAGGCCTTCGCCGCCGCGGTCGCCGCGACCGACTTCGCGGCCCCCCACGGGGCCCTGCTCTCCAACGCCGACGGCGAGGTGGTCGCCGACCCCGAGGCGGTCCGCCGGCGGCTCGTCGACCAGGTGGTCCGGCCGGTGCGCTGGGACCTGTGCCTGCACACCCTCGCCCGCCTGGCACCCGGACTGACGGTGTCCCTGCCGCCCGCCCGCACCCTCGCCAACATCCTCAAGCGCCGCCACCCCGAACTCGACGTCCTCCCGGTCAACACGGCCCGCGACATCGGCAAGGCCCTCGTGCGCATCGGCGAGAGCGCCCGTAAGGAGGAACCCGCCCATGCCGGTGTCTGACCTCTTCGAGCGCGCCCGCGCCGAGCGCCCCGACCACCCCGCGGTCGTCGACGGCGACGGCAGCCTCACCTACGCCGAGCTCGGCACGGACGTCGACCGCGCGGCCGGCTGGCTGCGGGCCCAGGGGATCGCCCCCGGGCAGCGGGTCGTCCACGCCGGTGGCAACGACCGCACCTTCCTCGCCCTCTTCCACGCCACCCTCCGTATCGGCGCCGTCTTCGTCCCCGTCCACCCCGACCTGACCGACCTCCAGGTCGCCGGCATCGTCGAGGACTGCTCGGCCGCCCTGGCGATCTGCCCGCCCGGCGCGGGGCAGCGGGCCGGCCGGACCGTCCCGGTCGAGCAGGCCCGGCAGGAGATCCGGGACGCCCCCGCCGACGGCTTCGCCGCCCGGATCCCGGACGACGGCGTCGCGATGCTGATCTACACCTCGGGCACCACCGGCCGACCGAAGGGCGTCGTCTGCCCGCACCGGCAGATGATCGCGGCCGTCGAGGCCGTGGGCGCCTGCCTCGGCTACACCGCGGACGACGTGGTGCTGTGCCGGCTCCCGCTCTCCTTCGACTACGGCCTCTACCAGGCCCTGCTCTGCGCCCGTACCGGCGGCACGCTCGTCCTCGCCGAACGCGGCGGCGACCGGGGCCTGTTGCGGACGATCGAGCAGCACGGCGTGACCGTCGTCCCGCTCGTTCCCTCGCTGGCCCAGATGCTGGCCCTGCTCCAGAGCAGGCTCAGGCGGCCCACCGGGGTGCGGCTGTTCACCAACACGGGTGCCCGACCCGGCCGCGCCGTCATGGCCGAACTCCTCGAGGCCTTCCCGGGATCGGCGTTCGCCTCGATGTACGGCATGACCGAGTGCAAGCGCATCTCGATCCTCGACCCCGCCGAGTACGCCGCCCACCCCGACTCCGTCGGGCGGCCCATCCCCGGCGACCGGGTCCGGATCGTCGACGGAGCCAAGCGGGAGCTCGGCCCCCGCGAGGTCGGCGAGATCGTCGTGGCCGGCGCCACCGTGATGGCCGGCTACTGGGGCATCCCCCTGGAGGCGCAGCACCGCTACGTCCGCGGCGCCGACGGCGCGCTGGAGCTGCACACCGGCGACCAGGGATACCTCGACGAGGACGGCCGGCTCTACTTCGTCGGCCGCGACGACGACATGATCAAGCGGCGCGGGATCCGCCTCGGGCTGACCGAGATCGAGGACGCCGCCGAGCGGATCCCCGGTGTGATCGCGGCGGTGGCGCTCCGGCCCGAGACCGAGGACGCCCCCCTGCTCCTGGCCGTGCAGACCTCGCTGACGCCCGAAGAGGTCCGCGACCGGCTGCGGCTGCGCCTCGACCGGGCCCGGCTGCCCGACCGGATCGTCCCCCTCGACGCCGTACCGCTGACCGCGAACGGCAAACCGGACCGCAAGGCCGCCGAGCTGCTGGTCCGCGCCGACGACCCCCGCCCCATCGGACAGACGACACGACAGCCCACACAGACGAGGACCACCCATGAACCAGTCGCAGTTTGACCAGCTCGTCGAGGAGATCTGCGCCGTCACGGTCACCGACCCGCAGACCCCGCTCGTGGACCTCGGCGTGGACTCGCTCCAGACGATCGCCCTGGTGATGGCCGTCGAGGAGCAGTACGGCATCGAGATCGACCCCGAGGCGCTCGCCGACCCGGCGCTCACCTCCTCGGCCGGCCTGCTGGCTTCCGTGCAGGACCAGTTGGCCGCCGCACTGCCGGCCAGAACCGGGAGCTGACCGCCATGTGGACCGACACACGACCCGCGGTGGAGATGCCGCGACTGTTCGAGCGGGGCGGGGATCTGATCTCCTTCGCCGGGGGCCTGCCCGACCTGGACGTCCTGCCGCTGGACGTCCTGTCCGCCCAGCTCTCCCGGCTCCTGCGGCTCGGCGGGAAGCTCGCCCTGCAGTACACGACCCCGCATGTCGCGGGGGCCCTGGTGCCGGCGATCACCGACCTGATGGCCCGTGAGGGCGGGCGCACCACCGCCGAGAACCTGGTCCCGACCGGCGGCTCCCAGATGGGGCTGATGGCGGTGGCCCTGGGCCTCGCAGCCCCGGGGGAGACGGTCCTGTGCCAGACCCCCGCCTACCCGGGCGCCGCGGCCGCCTTCCGCACCGCCGGACTGCACCCGCACGCGGTGCCCGAGGACGCCGAGGGGCTCGACCCCGAGGGACTGCGCGAGACGGTGCGCCGACTGCGCGCCGACGGCCGCACCGCCCGCCTCCTGTACTGCAACCCGACCTTCCAGAACCCGACGGGCGCGACCCTCTCCGTCGCCCGCCGGCAGGAACTGCTCACCGTGGCCCGGGAGCTGGACCTGCTGATCGTCGAGGACAACCCCTACGGCCTGCTTGGCTTCGACGGGCGGACCACCGACACCCTCCAGGGCCTCGACCCCGACCGGGTGATCTATCTCGGCACCTTCTCCAAGGTGTTCGCGCCCGGGCTGCGCTGCGGCTGGATCGCGGCGCCGGCGGAACTCGCGAGCACCCTGCGCCGTACGACCGAGATCATGGCGCTGTCCCCGTCCGCGCTCGCCCAGGCGGCGCTCGCCGCCTTCCACACACGGTCCGGCTGGACCGACCTCGTCGACGCCTACCGGGCGAGCTACCGGGAGCGGTCGACGCTGATGGCCGACGCGCTGGACGCCGAGCTCGGCGCCGACGGGCCCTGGTCGTGGCAGCGGCCGGACGGCGGCTTCTACATCTGGCTGCGGCACCGCGACGGCGTCGACACGAACACCTTCGTCGACGCGGCGGCCGAGCACGGGGTCTCCTTCGTGCCCGGCTCCCACTTCGGCATCGGCGGGGAGAACGCCGACGCGCTCAGGCTGTGCTTCAGCCACGTGCCGAAGAAGCGGATCGCCGAGGGGATCTCCCGGCTGGCGGCCGCGCTCGGTCAACGGGCGGCGGAAGGGGCGGCGGCATGACCGGCACGCTCGAAGCGACCCGCACGCTCGACTGGACGGCCTTCGGACCGTCGTACCGGCTGGGCGACAGCGCGTGGCGGGTGTGGGGCGTCGGACTGCTCCGCAGCGCGGGCTTCCCGGTCTCCGGCCTCGGCCTGATCGGCGGACCGCGCGCCGCCCTGGCGGCGCGGCTGCTGGAGGCCGGCGGCGGGACGGACGGCCAGGAGGCCTTCAGCGCCGCCTACCGCGCCGACACCGACGCCGAGGCCGGGCGGCTGGCCCGGCTCGCCACCGACGACAAGGTGCGCACCGCCATCGCCTGGCAGAACCGCACCGTCTACCAGATCCTCGACTCCCTCGCCGCGCGCAAGGGCAAGGAGTCCAAGCGCCGGCAGCGCGAACGCACCCTCGCCATGTACTGGCTGCGGTACTGCGCCAAGGCCGACACCATCGGCTTCTTCGGCCCCGGGGCCTGGATCTCCGTCGGACAGGGGCAGCGCGCCGTCGATCTCGATGTCGGCCCGTCGCTCACCTCGCGCAGCCGTACCTTCCTCGAACGCTGGACGGTGGCCGCGCTGGCCGACTGGATGGCCGGACAGCCGGGCGCCCGCTGGTGGTTCCCGCCGATGCTGCGGCCCGACGTGCATCTCGACGGCGACCGGCTCGTGATGCAGGGCGGCCGTACGGTGCGGCTGCGCGAGGACGACGTCCGGGTGCTGCGCCTGGTGGACGGCGACCGCGCCGGCGAGGCCATCGCCGAGGCGACCGGCTGGGAGCCGGCGACGGCGCGGGAGCGGGTGGAGAAGGTCCTGACCCGGCTGCTGCGGCAGCGGGTGCTGACCTGGGACGCCAACATCCCCGTCGACGTCCGTGCCGAGGAGGTGCTGCGCCGACGGGTGGCCGGCATCGGCGACCCGGAGCTGTTCGTCCGCTTCGACGCCGTCCTCACCGGACTCGACCGGCTGCGCGACGGCATCGACCGCGCGTCGAGCGCCGAGGAGCTCGTGGCGGCGCTCGACCGGCTGGACGAGTTCTTCGTCCGGACGACGGGACAGTCGGCCTCCCGCGACGAGGGCAAGGCGTACGCCGGTCGCACGCTCTGCTACCAGGACTCCCTCCGGGACTGCCGGATGGACCTGGGGCGGGACTTCCTGGACGGGATCGCCCGTCCGCTGGCCCTGGTCGCGGACGCGGCGGACTGGTTCGGCAACCGGCTCGCCGAGCTGGTGGAGGCGGAGGTCGCCGGGTTCGTCCGCAAGGCCGCGGCCCGCCGCCGCGGGGACGTCACCCTCGCCGACGTGTGGACGCAGGTGCTCGGGCTGTTCTGGGGTGACCACGCCACCCCGGTGGAGACCGCGACCCGTGAACTCGCCGAGAAGTGGCGCGAGGTGCTGCACCTCGCCGAGGAACAGCGGGCCCCGGTACGCCTGGCGGTGTCCGACATCGAGGAGCGGGCCCGCGAGGTCTTCGCGACCGGTCCGGTGCGCTCACCCCATCTTGCTGTGCACAGCCCCGACCTGCAGGTGGTGGCCCGGTCCGTCGACGCCTTCAACGCCGGCGACTACACCACCGTCCTCGGTGAACTGCACGCCTGCCTGGCCACACTGGACCTGCCGTTCCTCGACTGGACCACCGACGCCGGCTCGCTGCGGGACAAGGTGAACGCGGCGATCGGCGCCCGGCGGCTGGTGCCGCTGCTGCCGGTCGAGTGGAAGCGCAACAGCGGCCGCATGGTGCCCGCCCCGATCGGCGCCGGCGACCGGCTGATCGGCTTCACCCGGGCTCCGTACGACGACCGTGCCCGCGTCGACCCCGCGGTCTCCGTCGGCCTGGCGGAGAAGGACGGCACGGTCACCGCGACCACCCCCGACGGGGGTGTCTGGAGCATCGCCGAGCTGCTCGCGGTGCCCGTCGCGATCATCGCCGCGGACGCCTTCAAGATCGGCCTGGACCGGCCGCACGCCCCGCGCGTGAGCCTCGACGACCTGGTCCTGTTCCGGGAGACCTGGCGACTGCCGGCCGCCGGAACGGAGCTGCCCGACAAGGCCGAGCGGGAGCGCGACTATCTCGCCGTCCGCCGGTGGGTGGCCGAACACGCCCTGCCCGACCTGCTCTTCGTCAAGTTCCCCGAGGAGACCAAGCCGTCCCTCGTCGACTTCACCAGCCCGACGCTGGTGCTGTCCTTCGCCAACCTCGTCCGGGCCGCGCGCCGGCTCGACCCCGACGCCGTCATCACCCTCAGCGAGCCGCTGCCGGCTCCGGAGGACTCCTGGCTGCCGGACGCCGACGGCGAGCGCTTCGTCAGCGAACTGCGGCTCCAGATCAGCAGAAAGGTGCCGGAATGACCGTCCTCGCCTCCGACGGCGCGGCCCTCGCGGTCCGTGCCACCCGCACCCGGGACCCCGACATCGTCGCGACGATCGGCGGCACCCCGCTGGTCGCCCTCGACCGCCTGTTCCCGCCCGCGCGGTTCCAGGTGTACGCCAAGTGCGAGCGCTTCAACCCGGGCGGCTCCATCAAGGACCGCGCCGCCAAGTCGATGATCGAGCACGCCATCAGGGCGGGGAAGCTCGTCCCCGGCGTCTCCACGGTCGTGGAGTCCTCCTCCGGCAACCTGGGCATCGCGCTCGCCCAGCTGTGCAACTTCTACCGGCTGAACCTGATCTGCGTGATCGACCCGCGCACCACCCCGCAGAACGCCGCCATCATGCGGGCGTACGGCGCGAAGGTCGAGGTCGTCGACCGCGACCCGGCCACCGGCGAGTACCTGCCGGCCCGGATCGAGCGGGTGCGGTCGCTCCTGGCGAGCGTCCCGGACGCCTACTGGCCCAACCAGTACGCCAACGAGCACAACTCCCGGGCCCACCACCACACCATGCGGGAGATCCACGAGGCCCTCCCGGGCGGCCCCGACCACCTGTTCCTCGCGGCCGGCACCACGGGGACGCTGCGCGGCTGCGCCGAGTACATCCGCGACCACGGCCTGGCCACGAACGTGGTGGCGGTGGACGCGGTCGGCAGCGTGATCTTCGGACCGCCGGAGCCGTGGGAGCTCACCCACCGGCGCACGATTCCCGGCCACGGGGCGGCGGTCGTGCCCCCGCTGCTGCGGCCGGGCCTCGCGGACCGGATCGTCAAGGTCACCGACTTCGACTGCGTACGCGGCTGCCGGCAGCTGCTCGCCCAGGAGTCCATCCTCGCCGGCGGTTCCTCGGGCGCCGTCGTGGCCGCCCTCCAGGCCGCCGCGTCCTGGATCGAACCGGGCGCGACCTGCGTGGCCGTCCTTCCCGACGGCGGCGACCGCTACCTCGACACCGTCTACTCCGACTCCTGGGTCGAGGACCGCTTCAAGGAATTCCCGCTCACCGACGACAACCCCGTTCCCGACACCACCGATCACGAAAGGAGTCAGTCATGAGGATCCTCGGTCGCGACGATGTCGCAGTGGCCCTGAAAGGCCTCGGACCCGCCGTCCTCGACGCGGTCCGCAGCGCCTACGTGCTGCACGGCCAGGGCCACTCGCAGGTGCCGTTCTCCAGCTTCCTGCGCCCGCCGCGGCCCGCCGGCTCGCGCATCATCTCCCTGCCCGCCTACCTGGGCGGACCGGAGCCCGTGATGGGCCTGAAGTGGATCTCTTCCTTCCCGGCCAACGTCGAGCAGGGCCTCCAGCGGGCTTCCTCCGTCCAGGTGCTCAACGACCTCGACACCGGATATCCGCAGGCCCTGCTGGAGGGCAGCCAGATCTCGTCCTCGCGGACCGCGGCGAGCGCCGCCCTCGCCAGCGGCGCGCTGCACGGCTCCCGTCCGGTGCGTACGGCCGGGCTCATCGGCTGCGGCACGATCAACCAGCGGGTCCTCGCCTTCCTCACCCTGACCCACCCCGAGCTCGAGACCGTGGTGCTCCAGGACGTGGTCCCGGGCCGAGCGGAGGTGTTCGCCGCCGAACTGGAGTGCGAGTACCCGGGGATCACCTTCCGCACCGGTGACGTCGCCACGGCGCTCGGCGCCCAGACGGTGAGCATCGCGACCACCGACTCGACGTACTGGCTCGACCTGGCCGACCACCCCGACCGCCCGTCCCGCCAGGTGATCCTGCACCTGTCGCTGCGCGACCTGAGCACCGGCTCGGTGCTCGGCGCGTACAACGTGGTCGACGACATCGAGCACGCCGTCCGTGAGCGGACCTCCCTGCACCAGGCCGAACAGGAGGTCGGTCACCGGGAGTTCGTGCACGCCGAGATCGCCACCGTGCTGGGCTGCTCCGAGCCGCCGGCCACGGACGGCACGATCGTCTTCTCGCCCTTCGGGCTCGGCATCCTCGACCTCGCGGTCGCCCAGGCGGTCCTCAAGGCCGCCACCGCGGCCGGCCTCGGCACCGAGGCCGCGGGGTTCGACCCGGGCAGCCACCGGGTCACCGCGGCGATGGCGGGGAGGGCCGCATGAGCACCTTCTTCGCCGAGGGCACCAAGGCCCTCGTCACCGGCGCCTCGCGCGGCATCGGCGCGGCGATCGCGCTCACCCTGGCCGAGCACGGCTGCGACGTGGCCCTCAACTACCGCTCCAACGCGGCGAAGGCCGAGGAGGTCGCCGAGCGGATCCGCGAACTCGGCCGGGAGGCCCTGCCGGTCCGGGCGGACGTCTCCGACGAGGCCCAGGTCGCCGCGATGTACAAGCAGCTGAAGGCGGCCTGGGGGCGTCTCGACGTCGCCGTCCTCAACTCCGGTGTCACCGCCGACGGTCACCTGGCCGCCATGAGCTCCGCCAAGTGGCAGGAGGTCATCGGGACCAATCTGACCGGCACCTTCTACACCGCCCGCGAGGCGACCAAGCAGATGTACGCGAGCGGCGGCGCCATCGTCTTCATCGCCTCCACCAGCGGCATCGCCGGCCGGGCCGGGCAGGCCAACTACGCCGCCAGCAAGGGCGGGGTGATCGCCATGGCCAAGACGCTGTCGTACGAGGTCGCCCCGCGCGGCATCCGGGTCAACGTCGTCGCGCCCGGGTTCATCGACACCGACATGGTCAAGAAGGTGCCGCCGGCCCACATGAAGGAGGCCCTCCAGGTCATCCCGATGGGACGCATGGGCACCGCGGCCGAGGTGGCCCAGGCGGCCGCCTTCCTGGCGGCCCCCGCCGCCTCCTACATCACCGGCAAGGTGCTCACCGTCGACGGCGGAATGATCCCCAACTAGCCATCAGAACCCAGCAGTTGCACAGCATTTATCCCTCTGTGAAAGGAACGCACCGTGTCCGTCGCCACCTTCGAGGACATCCGTACCCAGGCCGAGACCCGTCTGGCCAAGAACATGAAGGTCAAGTCGATGATCATCGACCGCCTCGGCCTGGACGTCGAGCCCGCCGTCGTCTCCGACAACCAGCCGCTGTTCGGCCGCGGCCTGGAGATGGACTCGCTGGACACCCTGGAGATCGTCGTCATGGTCAACAACGAGTACGACGTGCTGATCAGCGACGACGACTTCGAGGCCTTCGGCTCCATCAACGCCCTGGTCGACTTCATCGAAGCCCGCGAGGTCTGAGCATGACGATCGCCTCCGAGGCCCCCGCCAGGCCCCAGCAGAAGCACAGTTACTCCTCCGACGACATCAAGCGGATGCTGCCGCACCGCTGGCCGATGCTGATGATCGACCGTGCCTACGACGTCGTCCCCGGCGTCTCGGGCCGCGGCGTGAAGAGCGTCTCGGTGAACGAGCCCTTCTTCGCCGGGCACTACCCCGACCACTCGATCATGCCGGGCGTGATGATCGTCGAGGCGATGGCCCAGCTGGTGGCCGTCGTGTACGTCGCCGAGATCATCGAAACAGCCGCGGCGGCAGAGGCCACCGGTGCGCCCGAGGGCGGCGGCGACCCCTCCGCGAGCGTCGGCTACCTCGGGTCCATCAGCTCGATGAAGTTCTCCCGGCTCGTCGTCCCCGGCGACCAGCTGACCCTGGACGCCAAGCTCGGCCAGCGGCTGGGCGGCCTCCGGCAGGTGTCGGTGCGGGCGAGCGTCGGCTCGGAACTGGCCGCCGCCGGCTCCCTGATCGTCACCACCGGCCGCAAGGCCTGACCCCCTCTGTCCGGGTCCCACCGAAGAACCCTCGAAGAAAAGGAGGTGAGGCATGTCCATCACGATCCGCCCGTACCAGGAGGGCGACGCGCATGACATCGCGGCGCTCTACAACCGCCACCGCGACAACCCCAACCCGGTAGCGGGCGGCATCACCGGTGACGAGCTGGAGCGCGAGCTGGCCGAACGGGACACGGGGACGTTCCTCGTGGCCGTGGACGGCGGGCGTGTGGTGGGCACCTTCGGCCTGTTCCACAACACCGGCCGGCGCTCCGCCCGTGCCGGTGAGCTCATCGCCGACATGTTCTTCGTCGCCCCCGCCTACCGCAACGGCGTCATCACCGGCCGGCTGTTCACGGAGGCCGTCGAGTGGATGGTGCAGTCCGGCTGCCTCGTGCTCCGGCTCACCGTCAACCCGGCCAACAGCGTCGCGTTCAAGCTCTACCGGCGCGTCGGCTGCGTCTCCGTGGGCCAGACCGTGCCCGGCGAGGACGGCAACGTCGAACTGCACAACTACATCCCGCTGGTCCTGCGCAGCGTGTTCGCGGACCTGGGGCCGGAGGTCAGGTCGGCCCTCGGGGGACTGAACAGCTTCGGCACGGTCACCGAGGCCCGGGACGACGAACTGCGCTCCGACGTCCGGCTGGTGGACGGAGTCCGCACGGTCGACTACCACCTGGCGCTGGGCGAGTTCCGGATCACCGCGAGCGTCGACGTCGACCGCGGCGTCGTACGTGAGGCG
The DNA here is from genome assembly GCF_035983595.1 of Streptomyces sp. NBC_01334. Classification (NCBI taxonomy): domain Bacteria; kingdom Bacillati; phylum Actinomycetota; class Actinomycetes; order Kitasatosporales; family Streptomycetaceae; genus Streptomyces; species Streptomyces sp. NBC_01334. The sequence goes on from NZ_CP130718.1 coordinate 6,269,729, forward strand.
GAGGTCACCGGACCCGACGGCACCGCCCGCGCGCTGCGGCTCACCGAACCGCCGTACCACGTGCGCGCACCGCGGCGGCCGGAACCGCACCGGTTCGGCTCCGGCGGGCTGGTCTGCGAGGTGGACGGCGACGACGGCACGCTGTCGGTGCTGGGCGAAGGCCACCACGGCCCGCTGTTCGTCTCCACCTGGCCCAGCTGCCGGGCCGACCGCCCGGCGGGCTGGCGCGAGGGCGAGCCCCGCGACCTGGACATCGTCGCCGTCGAGAACGGGGTCCGGGTCACCGAGCGGTGCGGCGAGGACGAGGTCGTCGGCACGGTCACCCTCACCGAGGGCACCCTGCGGCAGGACTTCGCCTTCACCAGCAGCCCCGGCCGGATCTTCCAGACGGTCGGCCTGCGGCAGGGCACCTTCGTCCACCCGGACGGCGAGCGCCACCCGATCGGCCTCGGCCTCGGCGTCCGCGACGCCTCGGAGGCGGTCGCCGCCTCCCAGGTGGTCCCGGCCGGCACCGAGCTCGCCTGGCGGGGAACGTCGTGGGGCATCGGACTGCCGGTCCGCGAGCCGGTCCGGCTGATCCACAGCGCCCTGCTGGAGCGCGGCCTGACGGCCGGCCCGGACGGAGTGGCCCGGCTGCGGACCGACTTCCACCCGGCGGACGCAAGGACCGACGCGGGGACGGAAGAGGGGACGGAAGCGGGGACCGAAGCCGTACGGCCCGCCCGTACCGCCCCGAAGCCGGGCGCCGTCCGCCGGCTGGAGCTCACCGCCTCCGCCGCCGGAGTCACCTCGTGGAAGGAGGGCACCACCAAGGTCCTGCGCAGCCCGTACCCGCGCACCCGGGTCTTCGGCTACAACCCCCGCTGGTCGGCGGGCATGTGGGTCACCGCGGAGAACAGCCGGTTCGGCCGCGCGAGCGGTCTCGGCTGGGGCGTGCGGCCGGCCGCCTGGGAGGAGAAGCACCCGCTCGGCCTGTTCGCCCCGCGCGAGCGGATCGGCTGGGAACTGACCGCCCCCGAGGACACCGCCGAGCCGGTGCGGGCCGACATCCAGGCCCCGGACAGCGAGGAGGAGATCGTCCTCTGGCTCACCCCGAACACCCCGCGCGAGACCACCGTGCTGCTCGACTCGGCCGGCACCCGATGGGAGCTCGGCTCGGCCGGCTTCCGCCAGATCTGGGCCACCTCGGCCACCGTACGACTCGCCGACGGCAGCTGGCTCGACTGCCGGCCCGCCGACGGCGCCCACGCGGAGGCCGAACTCGTCCTCCGTCCGACCCCGTCCGGCCTGCTCATCGGCTGTGTGTCCCCGGCCCACCGGCCGAGCGCCTGGCAGTTCGCCGTGCACGGCGAACCCACCCGGTCCTGAACCACCGTCCATCACTTCATTTTTCGAAAGGAAACGCCACACCATGACCACCACCACCGTCTCCGCCCTCCGTACCGCCTCGGACGACTACGCCACCGTGCGCACCACCATCGGCGCCTACCGGATCGACGCCCCGCTGGTCCGCGTCTCGGGCGACGAGCGGCTGTCGCTGCTCGACCAGTTCCTGGCCAGGTCGGGCGACTTCGTCGAGCCGGACTCCGTCCGCGAGGTGCTGGCCCTGAACGCCGACGGCACCCCGTTCGCCATCCTGCTGCACTTCGAGATCGGCGAGGACGCCTGGCTGCTGCCCCGCACCCGGGTGAGCGCCGACGAGCTGCGCGGCTACCTCGAGGGGCTGGACGTCCCCGAGGGCGTCGAGGTCGACATCGAGCCGGAGGGCTGGGCCGCCACGGCGTTCGAGGGCCCGACGGCCTGGTCGGTCGCGGCGCGCTTCGTCGACTTCGACATCTCGGGCCTGACCCTGCACGCCGTCACCGAGTCCGCGCTGCCCGACGACCCGGCGGCGCTCGCCCACCTGGCCCGCGTCGGCACCACCGGCGAGTACGGCTACCTGCTCATCAGCAACGCCCCCGAGGCGGCACACCGCGCCGTGCTGGCCGCGGTCCGTGAGGAGGGCGGCGCGCCGGTCGGCGACGAGGGCCTCGCCCGGGTCCAGGCCGAGGCCGGCATGGCCGTCTACGCGGCCGGATTCGCCGGTCTCTCGGTCGACGAGGCCGACCTGTCCTGGATGATCGACTGGAACCGGATCGGCGAGTTCCGCGGCTCCGACGACCTGGTCAGGCCCACCGCCGAGACCGCCCGGCTGACCGCCCTGGCCGCCCCCGCGGACAGCCGGTTCACGGCCGGCACGCAGGTGACGGCGGCCGGTCGGGAGATCGGCACGGTCCTGTGGCAGGCGCCCTCCGCCAACCCGGAGGAGGAGCTCGTCTTCGCCCTCCTGGACGCCCCGTTCTGGGTCTCCGGCCTCGAACTGGCCGCCCGGGACGAGCAGGCCGCAGAGCGCCCGCTGCGCACCGTGACCCTGCCCCGTGTCATCGCCCGCTCCCTCACCACCCGGATCGCCTGATGTCCACGCCGAGAATCGCCCTGACGGGCCTGGGACTGATCACCGGTGCCGGTGACGACGTCGAGAAGGGCTGGTCGTCCATCGCGGCCGGCACCTCCGGAATCCGCACCAACACCCTCATGGACACCTCCGAGCTGCTGACCGAGTGGGCCGGCATGGTCACCGGCGAGCAGCCGGCCGACGTCGACCGCTGCTACGGTCTCGCCGCCACCGCCATCCGGGAGGCCCTGGAGAGCAGCGGGCTCGACCTGGACACCGTCGACCGGGACCGGGTCGCGGTCGTGGTCGGCTCCAGCCTCGGCGCCATGCCGACGCTGGAGAGCGTCCACGCGGACCTCGTCCACGAGGGGAAGCTGGACGCGGAGCGGGCGGCCGCCGTCCAACTGCCCTGCGTCGGCGACTACATCGCCGCCGAGTTCGACCTGCGCGGGCCGCGCGTGGTCCTGTCCAACGCCTGCGCGGCCAGCGCCGTGGCCCTCGGCTACGCGGCCGAGCTGCTGTGGAAGGGGGACGTCGACCACGTCATCTGCGGCGGCGTCGACCCCCTCGCCTCGCTCTCGGCGTACGGGTTCAGCGCCCTGGGCGCGCTCGACCCGGAGCCGTGCTCGCCGATGTCGGCGTCCACGGGCCTGACCCTCGGGGAGGGGGCAGGGTTCATGGTCCTGGAGGCGGCGGACCGCGCAGCCTCCCGGGGCGCCCGGGTCCTCGCCGAGCTGGGCGGCTACGGCCTCTCCTGCGACGGCTACCACCAGACCGCCCCCGACCCGAGCGGCAAGGGCGCCTGCGCCGCCATGGCCCAGGCCCTGGACACGGCGGGTCTGACCCCGCAGGACGTCGACTACCTCAACCTGCACGGCACGGGCACCCCGGCGAACGACGCCTCCGAACCGAAGGCGGTGAAGCTGCTGTTCGGCTCCTCGGTGCCGCCGGCCAGCTCCACCAAGTCGATCCTCGGCCACACCCTCGGCGCGGCCGGCGCGGTCGAGGCGGTGGTCAGCACCCTGGCCATCGACCGCGGCACGCTGCCGCCGACCATCAACACCCGTGGCGTGGACCAGCCGTTCGGCCTGGACGTCATCCCGGACACCGGCCGCGCCGGGGCCCGTCCCGAGGTGGTCATCTCCAACTCCTTCGCCTTCGGCGGCAACAACGCCTCCGTCGTCCTCAACCGGCCGGGCCGCCCGAGCTCGGCCCCGCGCCGCACCGAGCAGGTCCACGAGGTCGTCGTCACCGGAGTCGCGGGGCTGGCGGGCGGCGCGGGCAACACCGCCGACCTGGTGGCCGCCCTCGACGACGAACGCGCCTGCTTCACCGCCACCGAACACGTCCGGGGCGTGGGCGAGGTGCTGGTCGGCCGGGTGGACGTCAAGTCGGCGTCCCGGGGCATCAACCCGAGCCGGGCCCGCCGGATGGACCCGCTCAGCCTGCTGGCCGCCGCCGCGGTCGCCGACCTCTACGGCCGGCACGGCAAGCCCTCGCGGGCCGAGGCCGAGGGCACGGGCATCGTCTTCGCCACCGGCTACGGACCGGTCACCTCGGTCCTGCAGTTCCACAAGGGCGTGCTGCAGCAGGGCATCAGCGGCGCCAACCCGGCGCTGTTCGCCAACACGGTCGTCAACGCGGCCGCCGGCCACGTGGCGATGCTGCACCGCTACCGCGGCTACACCGCGACGATCGCCAACGGCGGCACGAGCTCCGTCCTGGCCCTCCAGCTCGCCGCCCGGGTCATCGCACGCGGCATGGCGGACCGGATCATGGTCGTGATCGCCGACGAGTTCCCCGAGCAGGCGCTGGCCACCCAGGCCGGCCTCCCCGGCTACGCGCGCTCCGGCCCGGTGGTCCCCGGCGGCCGCAGCGGCATGGTGCTCAGCGAAGGCGCGGCGGCCGTCCTCCTGGAGAGCGAGCGGTCGGCCTCGTCCCGGGGCGCGGACGTCCTGGCGAAGGTGCGCGGCTACGGCGCCTCCGGCGAGTCGGCCGGCATCGGCCGGATCGGCCGCGACGGCGAGGCCTGGGCACGGGCGCTGCGCGGCGCGATGGCCGAGGCCCGGGTCATGCCCGACGAGATCGACACCGTCGTCTCGGCGGCCTCCGGCTACAGCCTGGTGGACACCGCCCAGTCCCGGGCCCTGCGCCTCGCGGGCCTTGCCGACCGCCCGACGATCACCCCCAAGGCACTGCTGGGGGAGACCTACGGCAGCGCGGGCGCCCTGGGCCTGGTGGCGGCGCTGACCGCCCCGACCCGGCAGGGCCGGCTGCTGCTCTCCAGCTTCGCCTACGGAGGCAGCTACGCGGCGGCCGTGTTCGACACGGAGGCGTGATGGGGGCGCTGCTGGGGCTGGTGATGGATCCGGTGGTGCGCGGCGCGGCGCGACCTGCCCCGATCGACTGCCTGGTCACCCATCACCCGCACCTTCCCCGCGACCACATGGGCCACCGCCTCAACGCCTCCGGCCGTTCGCTGATCATCGAGGCCGTCGCCCGGGTGTACGGCCTCGACATCGGGGCGCGGGACCTCACGCGGGACGTTCACAAGCGCTGGTACGTCCCGGCCCACCACCTCACCGCCTCGGTCGCGCACTGCGACGGCTGGAGCGCCGTGGCCCTGTCGGCCGGGCAGGTGCACATCGGGGTGGATCTCCAGGACGAGCGGGACCGTCCGGCCGCCATGCGGTGGCTCGGCACCCTGCTCGGCCGCCGGCAGCCCGCCGAGATCCGGGACTTCGCCGAGTGCGAGGCGCTCATCAAGGCCTCGCACGTCACCAAGGAGACGTTCGCCGGGGTCCGGCTGCCCGCGTGGCGGCCGGGCTGGCGGCCCACCAACGTGGGCTCGTACCGGGTGCGTTCGACGACGGTGGCCCCGGCGATGCACCTGGCCCTGGCGGCCGACGCCCCCGCCCCCGTCCGTATGCACACCCCGACCCAGGAGCCGGCATGACAGCCACAGCGGCCGCTGTACGGCCCTACACCCGCCGTATCTCGCAGATCGAGCGCGGCTACCTGAACGCCGCGGCCACCGGCACCCCGCAGCTGATCCAGATGATCGTGGAGGGCGAGGGCCGGATCGACCCCGACGCGCTGCGGGACGCGGTACGGTCCGCCACCCTCGCGAGCCCCGGCCTCGCGGTGCGGCGCCGGGGTGCCGGCTGGCGCGCCGACGGCCCGCTCCCGCCGGTCGTCGAACTCCCCGGCGGCGACGGCTTCGACGCCCCCTTCTTCCACCGCGACCTGGACGTCGTCACCGGCCCGGTCTGCGAGGTCGGGCTCGTCGCGGGGCCGCCGACCCGGCTGGTCGTCCGGGCCAGCCACATCGTCACCGACGGCCGCGGGCTCCGGCAGTGGATCGCCGACGTGTTCCGGGTGCTGCGCGGCGAGGAGCCGGTCGGGGCGGCGTCCGTCGTCGACGACACCCACTTCCGGACGGCCGCCGGGAAGGTGCCGCCCGCCGAGCCGCCCGCCCGGCTGGAGGGCCTGCCCGCGATCCTCGGCGAGGGACCGGCCGACGGCACCCCGCTCTGGATACGGCGCCGGGTGCGGGCGGCCCCGTCGGCGGTCACCGCCCGGGTGGCCGCCGCCCTCTCCCGCCGTCTGGGCGGCGAGACGGGCCGGCTGATCGTGCCGGTGGACCTGCGCCGCCACGACCGCACGGTCCGCTCCACCGCCAACCTCACCTCCCGGCTGGTCCTGGACCTGCACCGGGACGACAGCTGGAAGCGGCTGCACGGCCAGGTCGTCCGGGCCCTGCTCGGCAAGCGCGAGGTGGCCGCGCTGGAGGGGGACTTCCTGCGCAGCAACCCCTTCGCCAACTCGCTGCGCGAGGCCCAGGAGCTGGACGGCACCCGGTTCCCGTGCACGGCGATCATCTCCGACCACGGCCGGATCGACACCGCCGAACTGCGCACCGACCGGTTCCGGCCGACCGGCTTCTCCACGCTGCCGATGCTCGTGCCCTACGCCGAGATGTTCCTGAGCACCTGCCAGGTCGGCGACGAGACCGAACTGACCCTGTCCTGCCGCAGGCGCCCCGGCGCACGCGAGGCGGCCGGGGCGGTCCTCGACGACATCGAGCGTGCGCTGACCGACACACGCTGACGGACCCGAGCCGCCGGGCCCCCGGCAGACACGTGCCGACCGGCCCGAGCCGCCTGCCCCGAACTGACCGGTACGCCCCGACCGGTACGCCCCGACCGGCGCGAACCACCCCGGCCCACTGCCCTGTTGACCTCATCGCCCTGCTAAGGACGCCCACCCATGGCACTGACCGAACAGACCAAAGAGGACGCGCCGAGCCCTCCGCGGGCCGCTTCCGGCCCCGCCCTCGTCACGATGGCCGCGGCCATCACCGGCGGCTTCCTCGCCCTGCTCGACACCACCATCGTCAACGTGTCCCTGCACGAGACCACGGCCAGGTTCGGCTCCATCGGCCAGGTCCAGTGGGTGGTGACCACCTACCTGATGGCGCTGGCCGCCACCATGCCCGCCACCGGCTGGCTGGCCAACCGGTTCGGTGCACGGCGCGTCTTCGCCGCCGCGATCCTGCTGTTCGCGCTCGGCTCGGCGGCCTGCGCGGCCAGCCAGAGCCTGCCCGAGCTGATCGCGGCCCGCGGGGTCGCCGGCGCCGCCGCCGGTGTGCTCACCCCCGTGTCGACGATCCTGCTCACCAGCGGCGTGCCCCGCGAACACCTGGGCCGGGTGCAGTCGTTGAACGGCAGCGTCATGCTGATCAGCCCGCTGCTGGGCCCGACGATCGGCGGCCTCCTGGTCGAGGCCGGGGGATGGTCCGCGGTGTACGTCGTCAACGTCCCACTCTGCGCCGGCCTGCTCTACGTCACCCTGCGCCGGGTCCCCGCGGACCGCCCGAGGGAGGGTGCCGCGAAGCCGCTGGACGTGATCGGCCTGGTGTCCTCGGCCGCCTGCACCGTGTGCACCGTGCTGGCCGTGCACGAGTTCTCCGACCACGCCCTCGACGGGCGGGCGGCCTTCCTGGTCCCGCTGGTCCTCGCCGTGGCGAGCGGTGCCGTGTTCGTCGTACGGGAACTGCGCGCGGCCCACCCGCTGCTCGACGTGCGCCTGTTCGCCCACCGGGTGTACCGGACGGCCGCGATCAACATCTTCTGCCTGGGCTTCGTCCTCTACTCGCCGATGATGCTCATCCCGCTCTACTTCGAGACCGCCCGCGGCGAGACGGCCGTGACGACCGGTCTGCTGATGTCCACGGGAGGCCTCGGCGTGGTCACCGCGGCCTGGCTGTGCCGGGTGCTGATGAAGCGGCTGGGCGGTGGCGGCACCGTCGTCGTCGGCATCACCCTGACGATGCTGGCGACCGTGCCGCTGACCACGCTGTCCTCGGACACCTCGTACGTGCTGCTGTGCGCGAGCCTCGTGGTGCGGGGCCTGGGCACCGGACTGACGATCGTGCCGGCGATGACCCGGGCCTTCCAGTCGATCCGCCCGCAGTCCATCCCGGACGCCTCCTCCCAGCTCAACCTGATCCAGCGGATCGGCGGCACGGTGGCCCTCGCCGTGGTCACGGTGGTCCTGGAGCAGGCGGCCCGAGAGCGCCACGGACTGGTGCCCGGTGCCTTCGCCCACTCCTTCACCTGGGTCCTCGCGATCTACACCGTCACCCTGCTCCCCGCCCTGGCCCTGCTCCTCGCCGACCGCAAGGAGGCACGCGCCGGCGCGGTGCCCGCGTGACCGTACGGGCCCTGTCGTCGCACCTCCGCCCACCGCGCCCCGGGCGCGGCGGGCGGGAATGCGACGAACAGGGCCCGAGGCGACCGCCCGGTATGGCCTACCTGTACCCGTGCCCGGCGCTCAGCGCGAGGAGGGCAGCCAGCCGTCCTGGACCGCGTGCACCCCCGCCTCGAAGCGGCTGCGCGCGTCCAGGCGTTCCATCAGGGTGGCGGCGGTGCGCCGGGCCGTGCGCGGGGAGACGCCGAGGCGCTTGGCGATGGCCTCGTCGGTGTAGCCCTGGGCGAGCATCTTGAGCACGGCACGCTCCTGCGGCGGCATGCCCTTCGCCTCGCACTTCGGTGTACTCCCCAGCGCCGTCGCGGTGTTCCACACGCCCTCGAAGAGCGCGCACAGGGCCGCGACCGTCCCCGCCCCGCTCAGCACCACCCCGCCGACCCGGGCGTCGCTCGTGTCGACCGGCAGCACCGCCTTGCACCGGTCGAAGATGATCATCCGGACCGGCAGTTCGGGCACGGTACGGACCTGTCCGCCGCGGGAGTGCAGCCAGCCGACGTGGTCCAGGGTGGGCTGATGGTTGCGCACACTGTCGAGATACACCGTCCGCATCCGCACCCCGCGGTCGAGCAGGGCGGAGTTGGGGGCGCGACTGGCCTGGAGGTCCTCGGCCCGGTGCGCGCCGCCCGGCGCGAACGTGGCGACCTCGACCTGGGCCGACTGGGCCAGTTCCGCGAGCCGTTCCCGGATCGCCTCCAGGCCGTCCAGCTGTTCGGAATCGCTGTCGATGCCCCGTGGTCGCAGCGAGGAGCATTCGGCGATCAGTTGGGCCGCCGCCGCTCTGGATTTCTCCACGCGCATCTGCTGCGCCGCCAACTCCGCCTGCTGGCGCGCCAGCAGCACCTCCATGGCGGTCTCCGGGCCGACGGCCCGGAAGCCTATGCCCTTGCGGGCCGATGGCTGGATCAAGGCGAGTTCGCTGAGCCGGTCCAGCCCCGCGCGAACCCGTTCCTCCGGCAGCCCGAGCCGGGACACGAGGACGATGATGCCCTCCAGTGGATTGGCCAGCATCCACCGGTAGATGGCTTCTGCCTCGGCATCCAGTCCCAGAACCTCCAACATGATGCAGTCCCCCTGTTGCTGTCACACACTGCACACACTGTGTTCGAAACTTAGTGCCCCTGAGCTTACTGACCTTGAACTGCGGATGGCGGCTCGGCGGCACGGAGGACGGTTCCGGCCAATCGCTCGGCTTTCAACCATCCGTGGTGCCAGAGTGAGGACCACGCCGCATACCGGCCGGCGCGAGGGCCTTCCCGGCCCATTCGAGGACGGCTTCCGGGACACCTTTCGGACCCCTGTCGTATGACGCTTTATGCCATGGCACAAAGCGTCCATCGTGAGCCGGTCCACGGCTGCTGAACAGCGCCGAAGATGAAGTCATGTATCTCATCCACGTGCGCCTGCGCGCCCCTGTCGAGGAGTCCGCCCGGCCCGATCTGGCGGCGATCATTTCCTCGTGCGCCGAGGAAAGCGACGGCCTGGAACACGTCTCCGTGCACGCGCACGCAGGCGAGGGCCTCACGCTGGGCCTTTTCCTCCTCGCCGAGTCCCTGGACGCGGCCGAGGACAGCGCCGCGCGACTGTCACGGCGGGCCGTGGAACAGCATCCGGACCTGCTCGGCTACGGCGTCGTGACCTCCGGGGCCGTCCTGGTGCCCGGCCCCTGGTGGGACACGTGAGTCTCGCGTTTCCCCAGGTCGGGGTGGACGGGTTAGGCCGCTGCACATTCCGTCCAGCCGTCTGCTGTTCCCTCCGGCCCGCCCGCCGAGCAGAGTTGAGCCATCGACGGAACGAAAGCCGCCGAAGACTTCACCGAAGAGTCCGCTGAAGAGTCCGGAAGTACTCACTCCGGAAATCCATTCACTCAATCGAGGAGAAAATCCATGCAGGGCACCCGTGTCTCCAAAATCGTCGCCGCCGCGCTGATCGTTCTCGGTGGAATGGCGATGACGGTGACCGTCACGGATTCTCCGAAGAACATCACGCACGCCGTCGAGAGTGACCTCCGCACCACCGCGGGCGACCACACCGACGGCGATGTCACCTGGGGCCCCTGAACATTCACGGGGGCATGTGCTGAACCGAGTTGAAAGACATCGGGGGACAGAAGAAATGGAATTCCTGGTCCTGGGATCTCTGGAACTGCGTGAGTCGGGCATCCCGATCCGCGTCCGGGGCATGCGGCAACAGCGGCTCCTCGCCCTGCTGCTCCTCAACGCCAACCGGGTCGTTCCGATGGACGCGCTGGTGGACGAACTGTGGGAGGACCCACCGTCGTCGGCCCGTCCGCAGGTGCACAACGCGATCCGCGACCTGCGCCGCATCCTCTCCGCGTCCGACGGGACCAGCCTGGTCACCGTGGACGTCGGCTACCGCCTGGTCGTACCCGAGGACGCCGTGGACGCGCACCGGTTCGTCAGCCGGGTGCACGCGGCCAAGGCGGCGGAGCGCGAGAACCGGTACGCCGAGGCCGTCCGGCTCCTCCAGTCGGCGGTCGACCTCTGGCGCGGGGAGGCCTTCGCCGGGATCCAGTGCCCGGCGGTCTGCGGCGCCGCGGTCAAGCTGGCCGAGCAGCGGCTGACCGCCGTGGAGGACCTCGTCGCACTGCGCCTGAAGCTCGGCGAGACCGGCTCCCTCGTCGGGGAACTGCACGCGCTGATCGCGGAGTACCCGCTGCGGGAGGCCCTGCGCGGCAGCCTGATGATCGCCCTGTGCCGCAGCGGCCGGCAGGCCGACGCCCTCGCGGTCTACGACGAGGGCCGGCGGTTCCTGGTGGACGAGCTGGGCCTGGAGCCGAGCCCCCGGCTGCGCGCCCTGCACGCGGAGATCCTCGCCGACTCCCCGGACCTGCACGGTTCGGGGGGACCCACCCTCACGGCGGCCGGCGCCGAGCCGTCCGACGACCGCAGGACGGGACCCTCCGCACCGCCCGGGAACGGCAGGCACTACCTGCCCCACGACCTCACGGACTTCACCGGGCGTACCGCGGAACTGGCCACCCTGACGGCCGTCGCCGCACAGGAGCCGGGCGGCTCGCCGGTGATGGTGGCGATCGACGGCATGGGCGGGGTCGGCAAGACGACGCTCGCGGTGCGCCTAGCCCACAGGGTCACCGAGCTCTACCCGGACGGGCAGTACTTCATCAACCTGCACGGCTTCAGTGCGACCCGGTCGCCGGTGCCGACCGAGCAGGCGCTCGCCGTCCTCCTGCAGGCGAGCGGTCTCACCGCGCAGGAGATCCCGCCCAGCCTGGAGGAGCGCAGCGCCCTGTGGCGCTCACGCCTGGCGGGCCGCCGTTGCCTGGTCGTCCTCGACGACGCGGCGGACAGCGCCCATGTCACGCCCCTGCTGCCGGGCACCGGGGGCACGTTGGTGCTGGTGACGAGCCGGCGCAAGCTGACCGCCCTGGACGGCGCTCAACCGCTCTGCCTCGACGTGCTGCCGCCCGCCGACGCCGTGACGCTGTTCCGGCGGATCGTCGGAGAGCCCCGCGCGCGGCGCGAGCCGACACAGGTCGCGCAGGCCGTCGAGCTGTGCGGCCGGCTGCCGCTGGCCCTGCGCATCGCCGCGACCCGGCTGCGCGACCGTCCGGCGTGGGCCGTCGCCGACCTCGTCGAGCGCCTCGCGCACCCGGCGCAGCGGGCCCGCTGTCTCCAGACCGCCGACCGCGACCTGATGGCCGTGCTGCGGGTGTCCTACGACCATCTGAGCGCGCCCGAAAGGCGGTTCAGCAGGCTCATCAGCCTCCAGCCGTCCGCCTCCTACGACATCGCGCACGCGGCCCTCGTCACGGGGCTGCCGGCCGGGGACGTGGAACACCACTTCGACGCGCTGATCGAGAACAACCTGATCCGGGAGGACACCCCGGCCCGGTTCTCCTTCCACAGCCTGATCCGGGACTGCGCCCGGGAGCTGCTCGTCGAGGAGGCGGGCGCGGCCGCCTGAAGCGAATCTCCGTTCCGCCCCTGGTCGTGCCGCGCTTACGATGCGCGCAGTCGTACAACTGCCTGAACCGTCTGAACCAGGAGCACGGTACTCGTGTCCATACCCCCGCCTCCCGGGCCGCACCAGCCCCAGGACCCGTACCAGCCTCCGCAGCCGCAGGGCCCGTACCCGCAGGACCCGTTCGCCCCGCCCCCGCAGGACCTGTACGCCCAGGGGCCGTACGGCCCGCAGGGTCCGATGGGTCCGGGGCCGATGGGTCCGGGTCAGATGGGTCCGGGGCCTGGTCAGATGGGGCCGTACCCGCACGCGCCGTACCCGCAGGCCCCGTACGGCGCGGTGCCGTATCCCGTCTGGGGCCAGGGCTACAGCCCCTACGGCCGGCCCTCGCCGGTCAACGGCGTGGCCATCGCCGCCCTCGTCCTCGGCCTGCTCTGCTTCCTGCCTGGCGTCGGGCTGCTCCTCGGGATCATCGCCCTGGTGCAGATCAGGAAGCGGGGGGAGCGCGGCAAGGCGATGGCGATCGTGGGCACGGTCCTGTCCTCGGTCGGACTCGCGGTGTGGGTCCTCGCGCTGTCCACGGGCGGCGCCTCCGACTTCTGGGACGGCTTCAAGGAGGGTGCGAGCGGCAACTCCAGCTTCGCGCTCGCCAAGGGCGACTGCTTCGACGTGCCGGGTGAGACCTTCGACGAGGACGTCTACGACGTCGACGAGGTGGACTGCTCCGGTGAGCACGACGCCGAGGTGTTCGCCACGGTCCCGCTGACCGGCGACAGCTTCCCGGGCGACGACCACGTCACGGACGTGGCCGACGACAAGTGCTACACGCTCCAGGACGCCTACGCGATGGACCCCTGGGCGCTGACCGACGAGGTCGACATCTACTACCTGACGCCCACCGCCGACAGCTGGAGCTGGGGCGACCGCGAGATCACCTGTGTCTTCGCCAACGTGGACGAGAAGGGCACCCTGACCGGCTCGCTGCGCGCCGACGCGTCGACGCTCGACGCCGACCAGTTCGCCTTCCTCAAGGCGATGGCCGCCGTCGACGACGTCCTCTTCGAGGAGCCGGAGGAGTACGCCGAGGAGGACCTCACGAGCAACCGCACCTGGGCCGGTGACACCGGCGAAGTGACCGGCAATCAGGCGGACCAGCTGGGCTCGCACCTCTGGATGACGCCGGCCCGGGAAAAGCCGCTGGCCGCCCTGGTGAAGGACATGCGGGACGCGGCCGAGGAGTGGACGGCGGCGGAGAAGGCCACCGACGCCGACGGCTTCTACGAGCACTACGACACGGCCTACGCATACGTCGACGGGGCCACCACCGTCACGGCCCGCGAGGCTCTGGGCCTGGCCACCACGCCACCCACCTACGACGAGGACTCCGACAGCGGGAGCGGTGGCGCGGGCGGGGGCGACAGCGACAGCGGCCTGGATGTGTGATCGCGTCCACAGCGGGGAGAAAGTGCCTGGGTAAAGCGTTTCCCGAACACATGTCATCACATCGAGTGATTCTCTGGCCTTTGCTTGCACGGTACAACCCACGGTTGCCAGGCTGTAGCTGTCTGTACAACCTGATGGGAGTGGCCAGTGACATTCGGTGAGCAGCCGGCGTATCTGCGTGTCGCGGGTGATCTCCGCAAGAAGATCTCCGACGGGTCGCTGCCACCGCACACCCGGCTCCCTTCGCAGGCGAGAATCCGGGAGGAGTACGGGGTCTCCGACACCGTCGCCCTCGAGGCGCGCAAGGTGCTGATGGCCGAGGGGCTGGTCGAGGGCCGCTCCGGTTCGGGCACCTATGTGCGCGAGCGGCCCGTGCCGCGCCGGATCGCCCGCTCCGGCTACCGGCCCGTGAGCGGCGCCACGCCGTTCCGCCAGGAGCAGGCCGAGGCGCACACGCGGGGAACCTGGGAGTCCAGCAGCGAGCAGGCCGAGGCGGGCGTCTCCGTCGCCGAGCGGCTCGGCATCGCGTCCGGCGACCGCGTGATGTGCACCAGGTACGTCTTCCGGGAGGCCGGCGAGGCGATGATGCTCTCCACCTCCTGGGAGCCCCTCGCCGTCACCGGCCGCACCCCCGTCATGCTGCCCGAGGAGGGCCCGCTCGGCGGCATGGGTGTCGTCGAACGGATGCGCGCCATCGACGTGATCGTCGACAACGTCACGGAGGAGGTCGGCGCCCGGCCCGGTCTCGCCGAGGAGCTCCTCGCCCTCGGCGGTGTCCCCGGGCACGTCGTCCTGGTCGTCCAGCGCACGTACTACGCCTCGGGCCGCCCGGTCGAGACGGCCGACGTGGTGATCCCGGCCGACCGTTACCGGGTCGCCTACCACCTGCCCGTGAAGTGACCGCCGGAGTGCGCCGGGAGCGTCTCCCGGCGCGGGGCGGGGTTCGCCGCCCGGCGGCGTGGGTGGAGCGGTGGGGGCGGGGGTGCCGTCCGAGGCGCTAGCGCACTTCTTCGGGCGGCGCACACCCTTCCGGCAGTTGCCCCCGGTATCCGCCCGCCGCGGACCCGCCCGCGTGCCGTCGGAATCCGGTCGTTTCCGGTTGTTCCCGCAGGTCGTCCCGTTGGTGCCCGGAACCCCGCCGACCGGACGCATCGCGGCGCGCGCACGGCGCGTTCGGTCTCGTGCGCCCCCTGCGTCTTGGCTGGTTGCGTACCTCTTTGTGCAAAGTCGTGTTCGGTGCGTAAAGGTAAGGCGTACGCTCGGGCATATGCGGATTGCGGTTTCCTTAGAGGGCGGGGCGCGAGGCGTGCCGCGGACGGGATCCGGGCGGGCCGGGACGAGAAGGGGGCGTGGGGCTCGATGAACGACAGCACCATCTCCCTGCCCTGGCTCGTCATACGGCAGGACGACAACGGCAATCGCTACCGCGTGGGCAGGTACGCGACCCGGGCCGAGGCTCAGAAGATCGCGGACAGCCTCGACAGCCGCGGCCACAAGCAGCTCTACTGGGTCGAGCGCATCGGCCAGGGGCAGAGCCAGGGCCAGGCGCAGGCCCAGGCCCAGAACGGGGACGGCACGCTGAACTGACGTTCCGTGCGGTCCCGTAGGCTCCGGCACATGACGGAACGGATCGTGGTGGTGGGAGCCGCTCTGCTCGACGCCGGCCGCCTGCTCGCCGCGCGCCGCAGCGCACCCCCGGAACTCGCCGGCCGCTGGGAACTGCCCGGCGGCAAGGTCGAGCAGGGGGAGGAGCCGGAGGCCGCCCTCGTGCGCGAGCTGCACGAGGAACTCGGCGTCGAGGCCGAGACCGTCGAGCGCGTCCCCGGCGAGTGGCCGCTCAGGCCGCCCTACGTCCTCCAGGTGTGGACCGCCCGGCTGCGCCCCGGCTCCACCGCTCCCGAGCCCCTCCAGGACCATGACGCGCTGCGCTGGCTCACCCCGGCCGAGATCTGGGACGTCGACTGGCTGGACCAGGACGTGCCCGCGGTGCGCGAGACACTCCCGAAGCTCGGCACCGCGTCCCGCTGAACCGGGACTCGCTGAACCTGAGCCGTTGGACCGGGGCCTGCCACGCCCGGGCCGCTGGACCGGGCTCCGATGAACCGGGGCCCGTCGAACCGGGGCTTGCGCAACCGGCGCCGCTGGGTCGGAGTCCGTCGAACCGGGGATCCGCCGAGCCGAGGGTGTCGAGCCGAGGGCGCGTCGAGCGGCGTCGGGTCCGAGCCGGGGGTGCTTCGTCCGGGGGGCGGGTCGCCGCGTACGCCGTTCGTGCCACAGTGCGCCTCGCTGCGCGGTACTGCCCACCGAATATCGGGTATGTGGCCATTAACCCCACGAAACCGGACATGGGTGTACTCGCTGGCCCGGGAAGTGATCGGCGTGATCGACACCGACGGAGAATGCGCCGAGTGGACGTTCCCCGCGGACCCCGGTGCGGTGCGCACCGCCCGTGGTGCCGTCCGCGGCCAGTTGCACGGCTGGGGCCTCGACAGTCTGAGCGACATCGCGGCGCTGCTGGTCAGCGAGCTGGTGACCAACGCCCTGCGGCACGCGACCGGCCCCATCGGCCTCCGTCTGGTCCGCCCCGCAGGACTGGCGGACGTCCTGCTGGTCGAGGTCTCCGACCCGCTGCCGGACCCGCCCCGCGAGCGGGTCGCCCAGCCCGAGGACGAGAGCGGGCGCGGACTGCAGCTCGTGGCCTCCTCCTCGCGCCGCTGGGGCACCCGGCCCGGGAACACCGGCAAGACGGTCTGGTTCGAACTGGCGGTGCCGGGTTGACGGGGCGTCTCGCGGGGATGAGCCGGTGTACAGCGGGGCTCGCGGTGTCGCCCGTTCGGTTCCGGTCTCCGAACGGTCCCGGAAGAGGTGGTTCGACGGCGTGTCCGCTGGTTAGAAGACTGGAAGTGTTGTCGCGGGACGGGCCAAAAAACGCCTGGACCGTGCTGTGATCGTGAACACCGTGTCGTGTGGACCCGTAGTGCTGGATACTGCGGGCAGCCGCCGCCGGTGACCGGTGCCGGACGCGGTGAGCTGGAGGGGACGGTTCGCGTGAGCGAGATACCAGCGAAGGCCACGGAGTCCGAGGACCCGTCGGGCGGCGCGAGGACGAAGGCCGCGGGTGCGCTCGCCGCCGACGCCGCGCACGGCCTCGCCGACGGCCCGGGCGAGGCGGCGACGCCAGGTGACGCCATGTGGCAGAGCAGTCCGCCCGGTTCGATCTACGACTACATCAAGGTCGCCTCGTTCTCGATCGGCCCCGACGGTCTCGTCGACCAGTGGAGCCTGCGCGCCGAGCAGATCTTCGGCATCCCCGCCGACCGGGCCGTCGGCATGGACCCCATCGACGCCTTCATCGACCCCGACCTGCGCGAACGCGGCCAGCGCAAGATGGCCGAGATCCTCGACGGGCGGGAGTGGACCGGCGTGGTGCCGTTCCGGACGCCGGACCCGGTGCCCGGCGGCGGCCGCGGCGAGAAGGGCCTCGCCGAGGTCTACGTCATGCCGACGCGCAGCCTGGACGGCGAGAAGGCCGCCGTGTGCATCGTCGTCGACGTCCGCACGCTCCGCAGCATCGAGACCGACCTCGCCGCCTCGCAGGCCATTTTCGGCCAATCCCCGTTCGGCTTCCTGCTGATCGACCCCGACCTGCGGGTCCGCCGCGCCAACCACCGGTTCGCCTCGATCTTCGGCGGCACCCCCGACGACCACCGCGGCAAGGGCGTCCACGACTACCTGCCCCGGCCCGAGGCCGACCGGGTCAGCGCGACACTGCGCAGGGTCCTGGAGACCGGCGACTCCATCACGGACATGCACGTCACCGGTTTCGTGCCCGGCTCCGACGAACGCCGGCACTGGTCGATCAACCTCTACCGCGTGCACAGCGGCACCGGCAGGCCCATCGGCATCGCCTGGCTCGGCACCGACATCACCGCCCGCCGCGCCGCCGCCCGCGAGGCCGCCGCGGCCCGGCGCAATCTCGCCCTGCTGAACGAGGCGGGGGCCCGCATAGGGAACTCCCTCGACCTGGAGACGACCGCGCGCGAACTCCTCGACGTCGTCGTGCCCGGCTTCTGCGATCTCGCCACCGTGGACCTCTACCAGGGCCTCCTGGCAGGCGACGAGACTCCGCCCGGCCTCGCCGACGGCAGCGCCGAACTGCGCCGGGTCGCCTTCTCCTCCGCCGTCTCCGACGCCCCCTTCCCCGGCGCAGGCGCGCCCGTCGCGGTCGGCGCGGTCCACCACTTCCCCTTCAACTCGCCCTGCGCGGACGCCCTGCGCACCGCCCGCCCGCAGGCCATCCCCGGCGAGGAGGGCGGCCTCGTGCAGTCCACCCTCGCCGTCCCGATGGTCGCCCATGACACCGTCGTCGGCCTCGCACAGTTCTCCCGGACGAAAGGCAGCGAGCCGTTCGGCGACCGGGACCGCGATCTGGCCGTGGAGCTGGCGGCGCGGGCGGCGGTCTGTATCGACAACGCGCGCCTGTACCGGCGGGAGCACGAACGGGCGCTGATACTGCAACGGTCGCTGCTGCCGCCCGGGGACCCGGTGGCCTCGGGCCTGGACATCGCCTGCCGCTATCTGCCGGGCAACGCCTCCACCGGCCGTCCGAGCGAGGTCGGCGGCGACTGGTTCGACGTCATCGAACTGCCCGGCCACCGCACGGCGCTGGTGGTGGGCGACGTCATGGGCCGCGGCCTGCGGGCGGCGGTCGCGATGGGCGAACTGCGCACGGCCGTCCGGACGCTGGCGCTGCTGGACCTGGAACCGGCCGAGGTCCTCTCCGCGCTGGACGAGATCGCGCGCGGCCTCGGCACCCCCGGAGGCGTCCAGCAGGCCACCCGGGCCGCCCGTCGGCCCCGCGAGGCCGACCTGTCCGAGGTGTACCTGGCCACCTGCGTGTACGCGGTCTACGACTCGGTGACCCGGCGCTGCACGTTCGCCAACGCGGGCCATCTGCCCCCGGTGCTCGTCGAACCCGGTGAGCCGGCGCTGATGCTCGACGTGCCGCCCGGCCTTCCGCTCGGCGTCGGCGGCGAGCCCTTCGAGGAGGTGGAGGTCGATCTCCCCGAAGGCGCCCTGCTGGCGCTCTACACGGACGGACTGGTCGAGTCGCGCGACCATCCGCTGGACGAGGGACTCAACGCGTTCGTCGGAGCCCTCACCGACCCCTCCAGCCCGCTGGAGGACGTCTGCGACCACGTCCTCAACACCCTCGACTCGCACCACGGCGAGGACGACATCGCGCTGCTGATGGCACGCGTGCAGGGCCTGCCCGTCGACTCGGTCGGCGACTGGACCCTCCCGCGCGAGCCGCGCAGCGTGGGCCGGGCCCGGGAGCACGCCCGCGGCCAGCTGCTGGCCTGGGACCTCGAACCCCTCGTCGACACGACGGAACTGCTGGTCAGCGAGCTGGTCACCAACGCCCTGCGGTACGGCGAGGGCGAGATCCGGCTCCGGCTGCTCCTCGACCGCACCCTGGTGTGCGAGGTCTGGGACGCGGGCCTCGTCCAGCCGCGCCGCCGCCGCGCCCGGGACACCGACGAGGGCGGCCGCGGTCTCCAGCTCGTGGGCCTGCTGTCGGCGGCCTGGGGCTCGCGCCGCACTCCGCGCGGCAAGACGGTGTGGTTCGAACTTCCGCTGCCGGACGGCGAGACGGGCCTGGCGGACCCGGCGGAGGCGTTGCTGAGCCTGTTCTGACCCTCTTCCGGACCGGCTCTGGGCCTGTTCTGGACCCTCTCCGGCGGGCCGTCGCGCCGGTCACTCGTGGTCACTCGGGGCCGCGCCGCGCCTGGGCGGGCCGTGCCGTGCCGGGCCGGCGAAGCCCGCGGGCGTCCCGTCCTCGGGCTCCTCGGCAAGGACGATGCCGCCGAGCACGGCCCCGCCGGTGCCGGCCGTCTCCGCGCCGCCGACGGCACCCACGTACGGGTTCCCGTGCGCGCGTACGTCGCGCTCGGCCAGCTCCCGGGCCTCCAGGGCGAGGAGGTCGGCGGGCGGACGGTCCGCCGGGTCGCCCGTGGCGAGGAGCCGTTCCGCCTCCGCCAGCCGGGTGCGCGCGGTGGCGCCGACCGCGCCCCGGTGCGTCGCGACGAAGTCGGCCGCGGCGGCGGTGGCGGTGCGGGCGGTGATCAGCGCGGCGGCCGGCAGCACCCCGGCCCGCCCCGAGGTGACCGGCGCGGTCGCCCGCACGATCCGACGCAGCACCCCGACCGGGTCCCCGGGCTGACCGCCGGTCAGCTCCTGCCGCACGGAGTCGAGCACGGCGTCGACGTGCAGCAGCCGGACCTCGAACCCGCCCGGGGTCGTCCCGGCGGCACCGGACGGCGCGCTCGCGTCGGGGCGGGGATCGGCCGGGCGTGGGGTCGCCGGTCCTGGGGTCGGCCGCTGTCGCGCCGACGGGTCCGCCTGACGTCTGGCCCAGGCAAGCTCCGCCTCAGCGCCCGTGAGGGCGGCCGGCACGGTCTGCTCGGCCGACCGCAGCTCCGCGGCCAGCCGGTCGACACCGTCGACGAAGACGGCCGCCTGGGCGACCGCGCCCTCGGCGGCACGCAGCTGCCGGGCCGCCCGCTCCGGTCGCCCCGAATCGGCGGACTGGCGGGCCTGGTTCAGCCGGACGGTGGCGAACAGGAGTCGGTCCTTGGCCTGTTCGACACTCCCGGTGACGGAGGCGCTTGCCGTGGGCGCGTACCGGTCCCGGAGGCCGGCGAGCACCGCTTCCGAGGCCCCCGTACGCCCCGCCAGCTCCCGGAACCGGCCCTCGGCGACCCGCAACGCCTCATCCAGCCCCTGTTCCAGGCCGCGTAGCCGTCCGAACTCTCCGGCCACGGAGTCCAGCCGCCGTCCGGCCTCCGCACAGCGTCCGACGATCCCGGCGAGCGCGTGCTCCCGGGCCGCCTCCTCCGCCGGCACGCCCTCGTCGTACCGCTGCCGCATCCGGAACGCGGCGGCGAGCTCGGTCTCCGCCTCGCGGACGGCCCGGCGGAAGGTCTCCAGGTCCTCCGCCGGGCACAGCGCCCCGGCGAAGCCGAGCTCGGTGCGTGCCGCCCGGACCCGGTTGTCGGCCTCGACCAGCGCCGCGCAGGCCTGCTCGTCGAGCGCGGCGAGGGGCGGCGACGACCTCGGCGGCGGTGGGCTGCCGGCCCCGCCGGGAGTCGTCCGGACGCGGATACGCCGGACGCGTCGTAGGTACCCGTATCCGGCGATCGCCCCGGCCGCGCCGACCGCCACGAGCGGCAGCACCAGATCGACGGTGGACCTCTCGTCGTCCTCGGCCGCGGCGGCGCTCGCGCCGGGCGCCGGGTTCTTGATCGCAACCGGAGCGTCGCCACCCGACGTCATCCCTGGCAACACCAGCCACATGACCCCGACCGCACCGCCCAGCACGGCATGCGCCACCCGCACGGATATGTGCGACTCGGCCCGCCGTGGCCGGCCCCGGTGCATGGAAGAGGTCACATTTGGGAGCGTATGGCCGCGATTACGGCCACGCGACCGGGATGCACCCGACACGGGGGCGTTGGGGCGGAACGACACGCGAGGGGGAACCGCGATGGAACGGCCAACGGGTCGGACGAAGACGGAGACGGACGTGAACGGGGTGCCGGTGGCGGATCCGCGGTCGGGGACGGACAGGAACGGGGTACCGGAGGCCGAACCGCAGCCGGAGAAGGGCGCGCGGGAGGAGTCGGAGACCGACCCGAAGCCGGGGACGGACGTCAACGGGGTGCCGGAGGCAGAGCCGCAGTCGGGGACGGTCGAGGCGCCGGTGGGGCCCCTCGCGGCGGACGACGAAAGTGCCGCGGGCGGTGGCGGAGGTACGGGCGGCGCCGGCGGTGCCGAGGGGAACGGGACCGGCGACGGTCCCGGAGCCGAGACGCCCCGTCGGCGCGGGCGTCGCGGACGGCTGGTGCGTCGCAGCGTCCTCGCCCTGGTCCTGCTCCTGATCGTCCCGGTCCTCGCCGCCGAGACGGCCCTGCGCGTGAACTACCTCGGCGACCCGGCCGACGGCACGTACACCCGCGGCAAGGACGCCATCTGGCTGGGCCACGCCTGGGTCGACGGCCGCAAGACCGACGCCGACGTCGAGGCGCTGGCCGACCGGCTCGGGAAGACCGGTATCCGCGACCTGTACGTCCACGCCGGCCCCCTGGAGCACAACGGCACCCTCCCCGCGTCGGCGTACGCGGGCGCGCGTCGGTTCATAGCCGCCGTCCACCGAGAGGCACCGAAGCTCCGCGTCCAGGCCTGGCTCGGCGACGTCCTCGCCAGCGAGAGCCCGAACGGCATGCGGCTGGAGCGGGCCGAGACCCGCGCCGCGGTCGTGCGGTCCACCCGCGAGATCCTCGCCGCCGGCTTCCAGGGCGCCCACTTCGATCTCGAACCGCTGCACTCCGGCGACGGCGACTACCTCGGCCTCCTGGACGACCTGCGGGCTGTCACCAAGGCCCGGAACGCGCAACTCTCCGTCGCCGCCCACCAGATCGATCCGGTTCCCGGATTCCACTCCTTCTGGGGCACGACCACCGGTCACCCCAAGTGGTGGTCGCAGAAGTTCTTCGGCCAGGTCGCCCGCCGCGTCGACCAGATCGCCGTGATGTCGTACGACACCATGCAGCCGCTGGAGAGCACGTACGGCGGTTACGTCGCCCAGCAGACCTCGCTCGCCCTGGAGGTCACCCCGGCCTCCACCGACCTCCTGATGGGCCTGCCCTTCTACCACGAGAACCGGTTCGGCCACTGGAATCACGCGGAGACCGTCGCCGCCGCCGTCCGGGGCGTCCGGCTGGGACTGTCCCGTACGGACGCCGACCGTGCGAACTTCGGCGTCGCGGCGTACGTGGACTTCGCGGCCACCGAACAGGACTGGACGTCGTACGAGAAGGGCTGGGTCCGGTAGTCCGGTAGTCCGGTAGTCCGACAGATCCGGCGGACCCCTCCCGTCGCCGCGGCCCGGGTGGGATCATGAGCGCATGCTGCACTGGAGTCTGGTGGTCACTGCCGTCGTCTGCGTGACGGTCATGGCGATGGCCGGCGTCGCGGCCGTGACGCGGGAGTGGGTGCCGCCTTTCGGCCGCAGGCGGGTGCAGCGGCCGAGGCTGTGGGGCACCGGTGTGCTGATGAGCGCCCTGGGCCTGAGCCTCTTCATGTTCCTGGGCCCGCTGGCCTCCGGCGACCTGGCGGTGAACTTCTACGTCCCGCTCGCCGGAATGGCCGTCAACTTCGGCGGGCTCGCCCTCCAGACGCTCGCCCAGCGTCCCGGACACGCGCCCCGGCTGCCCCCGACGCCTACGACGACCGCCTCCTGATCTTCGAACCCAGCCAGACCAGCGGGTCGTACTTGCGGTCGACCGCGCGTTCCTTCAGGGGGATCAGCGCGTTGTCCGTGATCTTGATGCCCTCGGGGCAGACCTCCGTGCAGCACTTGGTGATGTTGCAGTAGCCGAGGCCGTGTGCGTCCTGGGCCGTGCGCGCACGGTCCAGGCCGCTCTCCTCGGCCG
Source organism: Streptomyces sp. NBC_01334 (assembly GCF_035983595.1). Lineage (NCBI taxonomy): Bacteria > Bacillati > Actinomycetota > Actinomycetes > Kitasatosporales > Streptomycetaceae > Streptomyces > Streptomyces sp. NBC_01334. Next base: position 6,292,814 of record NZ_CP130718.1, read on the forward strand.
CGTCCAACGGGTGCATGTCCAGTTCGGCGACCCGCATGAGGAAGCGCGGGCCCGCGAACGCCGTCTTGTTCTCCTCGTGGTCACGGACGACATGGCAGGTGTCCTGGCACAGGAAGCACTCGATGCACTTGCGGAACTCCTGCGAACGGTCCACGTCCTCCTGGAACATCCGGTACTCGCCCGGGCCGACCCCCTCGGGCGGCACGAAGGCCGGAACCTCCCTCGCCTTCAGGTAGTTGAAGCCGACGTCGGTGACGAGATCGCGGATCACCGGGAAGGCGCGCAGGGGCGTGACGGTGATGGTCTCCTCGCGGTCGAACACCGACATGCGGGTCATGCACAGCAGCCGGGGCCGCCCGTTGATCTCCGCGGAGCACGAACCGCACTTGCCCGCCTTGCAGTTCCAGCGGACGGCGAGATCGGGCGCCTGGGTGGACTGGAGGCGGTGGATGATGTCCAGGACCACCTCGCCGTCGTTGACCTCGACCTCGAAGTCCTTCAGGCCGCCGCCCTCGATGTCGCCCCGCCACACCCGGAAGCGGGCCTCGTAGCTGCTCACTCGTAAAGCTCCTCTTCGGTGAGGTACTTGACCAGCTCCTCTTTCTCGAAGAGGGCGAGCAGGTCGGGGCGGATGGGTTCGGTGGTCTCGCGGGTGAGGGCGATCCGGCCGCGGACGGGGTCCGTCGCCGCCGGGCCGTCGACGGGGTCGACGGGCGCGCACAGCAGGTTGACGTTGCGCCACGCGCGGTCCATCGTCGGGTGGTCCTCGCGGGTGTGCCCGCCGCGCGACTCGGTGCGTTCCAGCGCCGCCCGGGCCACGCACTCGCTGACCAGCAGCATGTTCCGCAGGTCGAGCGCCAGGTGCCAGCCGGGATTGAACTGCCGGTGTCCCTCGACCCCGGCCCGCCACGCCCGTACCCGCAGCTCGGCCAGTTTCTCCAGGGCGTGTTCCATCTCGCCCTCGCGGCGGATGATGCCGACCAGGTCGTTCATGGTCTGCTGGAGTTCCTGGTGGAGGGTGTACGGGTTCTCCGGCGCGTGGTCCGCCCGGTCCCCGGGGCCCTCCGCGGAGAACGGCCGCAGCGCCTCCGCGGCCGCCGCGTCGACCTGCTCGTCCTCCACCGCCGGGCGTTCCGCACCGGCCCCCGCGGTGTACTGCGCCGCGTGCAGTCCTGCCCGGCGGCCGAACACCAGCAGGTCGGAGAGGGAGTTGCCGCCGAGCCGGTTGGAGCCGTGCATCCCGCCGGCCACCTCGCCGGCCGCGAACAGCCCGGGCACCCCGCGGGCGGCCGCCGTGTCGGAGTCGACCGCGATGCCGCCCATCACGTAGTGACAGGTCGGTCCGACCTCCATGGCCTCCGCCGTGATGTCGACGTCGGCCAGCTCCTTGAACTGGTGGTACATGGAGGGCAGCCGGCGCCTGATGACCTCGGCGGGCATCCGCGTCGACACGTCCAGGAAGACCCCGCCGTGCGGGGAGCCGCGGCCCGCCTTGACCTCCGAGTTGATCGCGCGGGCCACCTCGTCACGCGGGAGCAGCTCCGGCGGGCGCCGGTTGTGGTCCGGGTCCTCGTACCAGCGGTCGCCCTCCTCCTCCGACTCGGCGTACTTCTCCTTGAAGACGTCCGGGACGTAGTCGAACATGAACCGCTTGCCCTCGGAGTTCCTGAGCACCCCTCCGTCGCCGCGCACCGACTCGGTGACGAGGATGCCCTTCACCGACGGCGGCCAGACCATGCCCGTCGGGTGGAACTGCACGAACTCCATGTTGAGCAGCGGCGCACCGGCGAGCAGGGCCAGCGCGTGGCCGTCGCCCGTGTACTCCCACGAGTTCGACGTCACCTTGAAGGACTTGCCGATGCCGCCCGTCGCGATCACCACGGCGGGTGCCTGGAGGACGAAGAACCGGCCGGTCTCGCGCTCGTAGGCGAAGACCCCGCTCACCCGGGAGCCGTCCTTGAGGACCCGGGTGACCGTGCACTCCTGGAAGACCTTCAGCCGGGACTCGTAGTCGCCGGTCTCGCGGTGGTCCTCCTGCTGGAGCGAGACGATCTTCTGCTGGAGTGTGCGGATCAGCTCCAGGCCCGTGCGGTCGCCGACGTGCGCGAGGCGCGGGTACTCGTGGCCGCCGAAGTTGCGCTGGGAGATCCGGCCGTCCTTGGTGCGGTCGAAGAGGGCGCCCCAGGTCTCCAGCTCCCACACCCGGTCCGGGGCCTCCTGGGCGTGCAGCTCGGCCATCCGCCACTGGTTGAGGAACTTGCCGCCGCGCAGGGTGTCGCGGAAGTGGACCTGCCAGTTGTCGTGCTCGTTGGCGTTGGCCATCGCCGCCGCGATGCCGCCCTCGGCCATCACCGTGTGCGCCTTGCCGAACAGCGACTTGCAGATGACGGCGGTGCGGGCGCCGCGTTCGCGCGCCTCGATGGCGGCACGCAGTCCGGCGCCTCCCGCGCCGACCACGACGACGTCCCACTCCTGGCGGTCGACCACGGACATCAGCAGGCCCCACTCATCTAGAAAAACCTCGGATCGTCGAAGGCGCCGGACGCGACGAGATACACGTAGAGGTCGGCGAGCGACACGCTCACCAGCGACACCCATGCCAGCAGCATGTGATGGGCGTTCAGCCTCCCCACGAACCGCCAGGCCCGGTAGCGCACGGGGTGTCGGGAGAAGTGCTTCAGCTGCCCGCCGACGATGTGCCGGCAGGAGTGGCAGGAGATCGTGTACGCCCAGATCAGCACGATGTTGACCAGGAAGACCAGGGTTCCGAGGCCCATGTGACCCCACGCGTAGTGCTCGTCGCGGAAGGCGAGCGCGGTGTCGTACGTCAGGATCCCGGCGACGACGATCGCGGCGTAGAAGAAGTACCGGTGGACGTTCTGGAGGATCAGCGGGAAGCGGGTCTCGCCGGTGTACTTCTTGTGGGGCTCGGCCACCGCGCAGGCGGGCGGCGACGCCCAGAAGCCGCGGTAGTACGCCTTGCGGTAGTAGTAGCAGGTCAGGCGGAAGCCCAGCGGGAAGATCAGGATGAGGATCGCGGGGGACAGGCTCCACCAGCTGCCGAACAGGTCCCAGTTGGGGCCGGACCGCATGGTCTGGCAGTTCTCCGCCAGGCACGGGGAGAAGAGCGGGGAGACGTACGGCGCCGCGTAGTAGTCCGCGTTCGCGAAGGCCCGCCAGGTCGAGTAGACGACGAACGCCAGCAGGCCGGCGGCGGTCGCCGCGGGGGCCAGCCACCAGCGGTCGGTCCGCAGATGGGGAGCGGCGATCGCGGCGCGTCCTGCGCTGCGTACGCCGCTCGGGGGACGATGGTCCGTGGGTGATGGTTCCGTACCAGTGGCCAACTCAGGACTCCGGTCGGGTCAGGGGGCGTGCCGGGTCAGGGGGCGTGCCGGCCCCGGGCGCCGAGTCCCTCGTCGTCCGTGTCGATCCACAGGGAGTCGTCGTACGGGGTGTCGGGGATGGCGACGAGCTCGGGCCTGCGCGACGAGCCGGGCTGGGAGACGGCCTCGCGCAGCAGCGCGACGCTCTCCCTCAGATGGTCTGCGTCGGCACGGACCCGGCGCATTTCCAGGCCGGTGCTGCCGAGCTGTTGCTCCAGGCGGCCGACGGACCGGGAGAGGTCGTCGAGGCAGCGCTGGGCGGCTGTCAGGTCGTCGTGCACGGACATGAGCAGTCCTCGCTTCCGTGTGGGCCGGGCCCTGGACGGCAACGTTCATGCGCCTGAGAGTGTTGCGCGTCACACCGGTCGATGTGAAGGCGTGTGCAGCGATTGGCGGGTGCGTTGCTCCGCACGAGTGGCCTTGGCAGGCCCTGCCGCCGTGTCGCCCACGGCAGGCGAACCCTTTCCTCTTCAGTGAGCTGTAGATCTGATCAACTCCAAAATACCGCCAAACGTGATCAAAACGCACCCGCGTCGACGTATGCGCGTCCATGTATGTCGGGGTGTCGGGTCACCGGCGGCAGCGGCTCACCGGAGGTACCAGAGATGTCCCACGACGGCGTCGGCCCGCGCGCGGTGATGCGCTCGGTCGCCTTCCTCACCGCGGGCGCGCTCGCGGTGCCCCTGCTGTCCGGCTGCGGCTCCGCGGACGAGGCAGGCAAGCCCCTGGCCCGCCAGGACATCGCCCCGGCCGGCCGTGCCCAGGTTGCCGAGGGCGGCACACTGCGGTGGGCCGTGGACACGGTTCCGGAGACCTTCAACACCTTCCAGTCGGACGCCGACGCGACGACCACGCGGGTCGCCCAGGCCGTCCTGCCCTCGATGTACCGGCTCGACGCGACCGGGCGCCCGCAGCGCGACTCCGACTACCTGGAGTCCGCGAAGGTCGTCGACACCGAGCCCAAGCAGGTCGTCCTGTACAAGCTGAACCAGCAGGCCGTCTGGAGCGACGGCCGGGAGATCGGCGCCGCCGACTTCGCCGCCCAGTGGCGGGCCCTGTCGGGCAAGGACAGTGCCTACTGGACAGCCCGCAACGCCGGCTACGAGCGCATCGAGAAGATCGAGCGCGGGGAGAACGACCTGGAGGTCCGGGTCACCTTCAAGCGGACCTACGCCGACTGGCGGTCGCTGTTCTCCCCGCTGTACCCGAAGGACGTCATGGGCACGCCCGACGCGTTCAACGACGGGGCGCGCCGCAAGCTGAAGGTGACCGCCGGGCCGTTCGTGGTGAAGAAGGTCGACCGCAAGAACGACCAGGTCCGGCTCACCCGCAACACCCGCTGGTGGGGCCGGCCGGCCAAGCTCTCCGAGATCGTGCTGACGGCCGTCCCGAGGAACGAGCGGGTGTCCGCGCTGGCCGCCGGGAAGATCGACCTGGCCGAGATCGACCCGGCCGCCGCACAGCGCGTCGACGGCGCCGTGAACGGCACGGCCGGACCGCTCGCCGGTCCCGGCGCCGGGCGCACGGCCGCGAAGGCGCTGCGTTCCTGGGCGCTCGCCCACGGTTCGGACGAGGACACGGCCGAGGACGAGGTCGAGGCCCGCACCGAGCTGCGCAAGGCGATCGCGAAGTGGGAAGAGCAGCAGAAGGCGCTGCGCGACTTCGAGGTGCGCAGATCGCTGGAGCCGGCGTACACGCAGCTGGCGCTGAACGGCGCGGACGGGCTGCTGGCGGACGAGCGGGTGCGGCGGGCCGTCGCCCGGGCGCTGGACCGCAAGGAACTGGCCAAGGTGGTGCTGAAGCCGCTCGGTCTGCCCGCGGATCCGGTCGGCAGCCATCTGGCCCTGGCCGGGCAGGACGCGTACGCGGACAACAGCGGGGCGCTGGGCGGCCAGGACACCGCCGAGGCGCAGGCGCTGCTCGCGGACGCCGGATGGGTGCCCGGAGGCCCGGTCGAGAAGCAGGAGAAGAGCGAGAAGGCGGCCGGCTCGGAGGGGAAGAAGGCGGGCGGGTCACAGGGGAAGCGGAGCGACTCCGACGACGACTCCGCGGACGGCGACGGCACGTACGTCGTCGGTGGGGACGACAAGGGGCGCAACGCGCGCAGGAGCGACGACGGCCCCCGGCAGCTCGCCCAGGACGGCAAGCAGTTCAAGCAGGTGCACGGCGGCGCCCCCGGCGCCTACGCCCCGAAGGGCACCGCCGCGCCGGCCGCCGCCCCGGCCAAGGCGCTGGCCAAGGACGGCAAGGCCCTCAGCCTGCGGTTCGTGCTGCCGTCCGGGCCGGGGTCGGAGCCGCTGGCGGCGGTCGCCGCGCGGATCACGAGGATGCTGGCGAAGGTCGGCATCGGCACGGACATCACCAAGGTCTCGGACGAGAGCTACTTCAAGGACCACATCGCCTCCGGCCAGTACGACCTCGCCCTGTACTCCTGGCCCGGGTCCGCCTTCCCCGCCACCGACGCCCGGCCGATCTACGCCAAGCCGGTGCCGGCCGCCGACGGCTCGCTGAGCGTCGAGCAGAACTACACCCGGGTCGGCACCGACCAGGTCGATCAGTTGTTCGAACAGGCGGTCTCGACCCTGGACGAGGGCGAGAAGCGGTCCCTGATCCGCAAGGCCGACTCCCGCATCTGGGCGGCTGCCGGATCGATTCCTCTCTATCAGCGCCCCCAGCTCACCGCGGTGCGGAAGAGCGTGGTCAACGCCGGTGCCTTCGGCTTCCAGACCCCCGTCTACGAGGACATGGGTTTCCTGAAGAAGGGCGCGAAGAAGGGGGCGAAAGCCTCCGCGAGCCCCTCCGTGAAGTGAGCGCGAAGTGAGCCGAGTGGCCCTGCGGGGGCCGTCCCCCGCCGGGCCACGTACCATGGGGTGAGGCCGTGGCGTGTCAAGCCCGGCAGGGCCCGCGTAACACAGACGTACGCAGCAGGGTCGCCCTCACACTCCGGGAGAACGCCGCTTTATGGCCACGCGCCACGACATTCGCAACGTAGCCATCGTCGCCCACGTCGACCACGGCAAGACGACTCTGGTCGACGCCATGCTCAAGCAGGCCGGCGCCTTCGCCGCGCACGCCGCAGAGTCGCTCGACGACCGCATGATGGACTCGAACGACCTGGAGCGTGAGAAGGGCATCACGATCCTCGCCAAGAACACGGCGGTGAAGTACCACCCCAAGGACGGGGGGGACGTCATCACCATCAACATCATCGACACCCCCGGTCACGCCGACTTCGGCGGCGAGGTGGAGCGCGGCCTGTCGATGGTCGACGCCGTCGTGCTGCTGGTGGACGCCTCCGAGGGCCCGCTGCCGCAGACCCGCTTCGTGCTGCGCAAGGCGCTCCAGCAGCGTCTGCCCGTCATCCTGTGCATCAACAAGACCGACCGGGCGGACTCCCGGATCGACGAGGTCGTCAACGAGACCTACGACCTCTTCCTGGACCTGGACGCCGACGAGGACCAGATCGAGTTCCCGATCGTCTACGCGTGTGCGCGTGACGGTGTCGCCTCGCTGACCAAGCCGGAGGACGGCACGGTCCCGCAGGACAGCGACAGCCTGGAGCCGTTCTTCTCCACGATCCTGTCCCACGTCCCGGCCCCGGAGTACGACGAGGCGGCTCCGCTCCAGGCGCACGTCACCAACCTGGACGCCGACAACTTCCTCGGCCGTATCGCGCTGCTGCGCGTCGAGCAGGGCGAGCTGCGCAAGGGCCAGACCGTCACGTGGATCAAGCGCGACGGCACCCTTTCCAACGTGCGCATCACCGAGCTGCTGATGACCGAGGCGCTCACCCGCAAGCCGGCCGAGATGGCGGGCCCCGGTGACATCTGTGCCGTGGCCGGTATCCCGGACATCATGATCGGTGAGACCCTCGCCGACCCCGAGAACCCGATCGCGCTCCCGCTGATCACGGTCGACGAGCCGGCGATCTCCATGACCATCGGCACGAACACCTCGCCGCTGGTCGGCCGCGGCGGCACCGGCAAGGGTGCCTCGGCCAAGGCCGCGGTCAAGGACCGCAAGGTCACCGCCCGTCAGGTCAAGGACCGCCTGGACCGCGAGCTGGTCGGTAACGTCTCGCTCCGCGTCCTGGACACCGAGCGTCCCGACGCCTGGGAGGTGCAGGGCCGCGGCGAGCTGGCGCTGGCCATCCTGGTCGAGCAGATGCGCCGTGAGGGCTTCGAGCTGACCATCGGCAAGCCTCAGGTGGTCACCCAGGAGATCGACGGCAAGGTCCACGAGCCGGTCGAGCGCATGACGATCGACGTCCCCGAGGAGCACATGGGCGCGGTCACGCAGCTCATGGGCGTCCGCAAGGGCCGGATGGACAACATGTCCAACCACGGTTCGGGCTGGGTCCGCCTGGAGTTCGTCGTCCCCTCCCGCGGCCTCATCGGCTTCCGGACCGAGTTCCTGACCGGCACGCGCGGCACGGGCATCGCCCACTCCATCCACGAGGGCCACGAGCCGTGGTTCGGCACGCTGACGACCCGTAACAACGGTTCGCTGGTCGCCGACCGCGCGGGTGCCGTCACCGCGTTCGCGATGACGAACCTCCAGGAGCGCGGTGTGCTGTTCACCGACCCCGGCACCGAGGTGTACGAGGGCATGATCGTCGGCGAGAACTCTCGCGCCGACGACATGGACGTGAACATCACCAAGGAGAAGAAGCTCACCAACATGCGCTCCGCCGCGGCCGACTCGTTCGAGGCGATCGTGCCGCCGCGCAAGCTGTCGCTCGAGCAGTCGCTGGAGTTCTGCCGTGACGACGAGTGCGTCGAGGTGACCCCGGAGGCGGTTCGCATCCGCAAGGTCGTGCTCGACCAGCGTGACCGCGCCCGCACCGCGAGCCGCGCCAAGCACGGCTGATCCGCGGGTAGTTCACCGCCGCAGCACACTCGGAAGCCCGGGTGTCCCCATCGTGGGGGCACCCGGGCTTTCTGCAACCCGTTTTTCGGAGCCCTCGCGGTGACTGTTGTCCGAAATGCGGAGATCCTCGCCCGATACCCATGTAACAAGTCCGTTTCGCGCCCTTCTCACGCCAGAGACTTTGTCCGGATTTTGGAAGATCTAGGCGTCAGCTGTGACTGAATTGAGATTTAAAGACGGTGGTCGGCACATGGCGCATGCCAGATAGTTAGCCGCGTAACGCTCGGGTCAATGGGTCTCGCGCTGTGGGGACAGCGCCGACTCGCGAGCACCAGGGGGTGTCTGACCCTCCGTCAGGGGTGTCGGAGGTCGGACGAGCGCCCCCTCCTGTCGGTGAACACGTGGAGTCACAAGGAGGATCCCCATGCCAGTCAACCGGCCCATGCGGTCCATCACCGGTCTGTCCGCCCCCGCCCGCGGCGACTGTCACTGACCCTGGGCCTCCCGTTCTGCTACGCGCGTCCGGCTGCGGCTTCTTGTGAGCCGTCCGTGCGGCGCACTCCGGCGTCCCTTCATGCACCGATCGGCGATCACGCGGCAGCAGCCCGCGTCCGTCGCCGGCTCGGCACACCCACACCCGTGAAGTGAAATGGGCGAACTGTGACAAGTCCTACCGACATCGAGGGCGGCGGTACGTCGGTCGTGGTCGACGGCGACCAGGAGCCGACGGCGGCGCCCGAGGCCAAGGTGCCCGTGGGCCGGTCTCCCGGTCAGCTCATGTGGCTCCGCTTCAAGCGGGACCGCACGGGCGTGATCTCCGCCTACGTCGTGCTGTTCTTCTTCCTGGTCGGCCTGCTCGCCCCACTGATCTCGAAGCTCTACGGCAACAACCCGTACACCGTGTACGCGGACGAACGGCCGGAGTTGTTCGACAGCGCGGGTGTGCCGGTGCAGCCCAACGGCGGGATCAGCGGCGAGTTCTGGTTCGGCCTGGAACCGGGCAACGGCTACGACGTCTTCACCAAGCTGCTCTACGGCATCCGCAACTCCCTGGGCATCTCCCTCGCGGTCACCCTCGCCACCGTGCTGACCGGCATCGTCCTAGGGGTCGCGGCCGGCTATCTCGGCGGCAGGACGGACTTCCTGATCAGCCGGGTGATCGACTTTCTGCTCGCCATCCCGGCCCAGCTGTTCTTCATCGCGAGCATGCCGGTCGTGGTCTCCCTGTTCGTCAGCCCGCGCGACGAGACGCCCGTCTACGTCCGGGTCGTCGCCCTGATCTCGGTGCAGTGGTTCCTCGGCTGGATGAGTCTCGGCCGCATCCTGCGCGGCACCAGTCTCGCCCTGCGGGAACGGGAGTTCATCGAGGCCGCCAAGGTGAGCGGGGCGCCACCGGGGCGGATCATCCGCAAGGAGATCCTGCCCAACGTGGTCACGCCGATCCTGGTGCAGGCCACCTACATGCTGCCGAACTTCGTGACCGCCGAGGCCGGTCTGTCCTTCCTCGGCGTGGGACTGGTCGAACCGACGCCGGACTGGGGCCAGATGTTCTCCAAGGCGGCGACCGAACTCGTGATGCAGAACGACATCACCTACATGTTCTTCCCCGGTGTCTCGATGATCATCTTCATCGTGGCGTTCAACCTGCTCGGGGACTCGGTCAGGGACGCCTTCGACCCCAAGACGGCGCGCTGATCCGCACATCACGTCTTTTGGACTCACAGACTGCTGGACTCAAAGAGATGGGTGGGAAACGAGTGATGGGTAAGGGTGGACGCCGCGCGTACGCCGCGCTCTCGCTGGTCGCTGCCGGAGCGCTCGTGCTCTCCGGTTGCAGCGAGGGCGGCAGCAAGGAAGGCAGCAACAAGGACGACAAGGAGAACGCCCAACGGCAGCAGTCCTCCATCGACTTCGGCGACGTGAAGGCCTCGACCGGCCCGGCCACCGAGGTCCCCGGTGCCAAACCCGGAGGCGCGGTCACCGTTCTCCAGAGAGACAGCTACGCGCACCTCGACCCCGGGCAGATCTACGTCTCCGACGAGATGGCGCTGTCGCAGCTCATCCACCGCGGCCTGACCGGCTACAAGGCGACCGGCGAGGACGGCAAGAAGCACGAGGTCGTCGGCGACCTGGCCACCGACAGCGGCACCACCACCGACGGCGGCAAGACCTGGAAGTACACGCTGAAGGACGGGGTCAAGTGGGCCGACGGCTCCGCGATCACGGCCACCGACGTGCGGCACACCTTCGAGCGGCTGTTCGCGCCGTTCGTCGCCAACGGTCCGACCTTCATCCAGCAGTGGCTCGCCGACACACCGGGCACCGGGTACCGCGACCTGCTCAAGGGCGGCCCGTACGGCGGTAAGCATCTGCCGGACACCGTCCTGGAGACGCCGGACGCGAAGACGATCGTCTTCAAGTTCAAGAAGGCCAAGCCCGACCTGCCGTACGCGCTGGCCATGGCCGGCTACTCGCTCGTCTCGAAGGCGAAGGACACCAAGGAGAAGTACGACAAGGCCCCGATGACCGCGGGCCCGTACAAGATCCAGGAATTCAAGTCCGGCAAGTCGATGATCCTGGTGAAGAACACCAACTGGGACCCGAAGACCGACCCGATACGGCACCAGTACATCGACCGGTTCACCTTCGCGTTCAACAAGCAGTACGAGGACTCCACCAAGGCGATCCTCGACGACTCCGGGGCCAACGCCACCGCGGTCAGCTTCAACAACGAGGTCGACGCGGGCAACCTGTCCAAGGTCCTCGCCGACGCCACGCTGAAGTCCCGCACCGTCGCCGGCTACCAGCCGTACGTGGGCCAGATCGACATCAACCTGACCCAGAAGGAGATGCAGGACAAGACGGTCCGCGAGGCCATCGCCTACGCCCTGCCGATCACCCCGTTCGTGCGCGCCTACGGCGGCACCGCGGCCCGCGAGGTCGCCGGCGGTCTGATCAGCCCCACCGTCTCCGGCTACAACCCGAACTTCGACCCGTTCGGCAAGAAGAAGAAGCCGGCCGGTGACCCGGTCAAGGCCAAGGAACTCCTGGAGAAGGCCGGCAAGGTGGGCCTGAAGCTGACCTTCGGCTACATCAACACCCCCGAGGGCCAGCAGTACTCCACCGCCATGGCCGCGGGTCTGGAGAAGGCCGGCTTCGACGTCCAGCGCCAGGAGATCCCGGCCGAGACGTACTACGACCAGGTCGGCAAGGTCAAGAACAACTTCGACATCTACCACACCGCGTGGGGAGCGGACTGGCCGAGCGCCTCGACCGTCATCCCGCCGCTCTACGACGGACGCCAGATCCAGGACGGCGCCGCGAACTACTCGCACGTCAACGACCCGAAGGTGAACGCCGACATCGACAAGGCGAGCACCATCACCGATCCGATCAAGGCCGCGGAGGCCTGGAACAAGATCAACGAGTACATCGTGAAGGACGTCGTCTCCAACATCCCGACGGCGTACTACAAGCAGACCCAGATCGCCGGTTCGAAGATCGGCGGCCTTGTGTACGACGACGTCATCGGCGGCATCGACCCGCGCAGGCTGTTTGTGAAGTAACCCCTTCCCGAGCGCGGCGCCCGGTGCGCCCCGTCCCGCTTCCGCGACGGGGCGCACCGGCCCGCACGGCCCTTTGAGCCGGCTCCACGAGCCGGCCTCACGAGCCCGAAAGCTGCCACTGAGATGCTGCGCTTCCTCCTTCGCCGGACCCTCGGCTCGCTGGTGATCCTGGTCCTGCTGACCGTCGTCGCCTTCCTGCTGTTCTTCGGCATGCCCCGTGACCCGGCGCTGCTGATGTGCGGCAAGACGTGCACGCCCGACGCGCTGGCGAACATCCACCGCACGCTCGGCATCGACAAGTCGATCCCCGAGCAGTTCTGGATCTTCCTGCAAGGGCTGGTCGCGGGCCGGGACGACTTCGCCCAGGGGCCCTGCCCCGCCCCCTGTTTCGGCTACTCGTACCACACCAACGAGCAGGTCTGGTCGACCCTGATGGACCGGCTGCCGCTCACCGTCTCGCTCGCGCTCGGCGCCACCGTCATCTTCCTGTTCGTCGGACTCGGCACCGGAATGCTGGCCGCCTGGCGGCGCGGCACGCTCATCGACAAGTCGTTCACCGCGGGCTCCATGGTGCTCAGCTCGATGCAGATCTACTTCCTGGGCCCGCTCGCCCTCGCCGTGCTGGTGTACCAGACCCACATCTTCGACGAGCCCCGGTACACCGAGCTCACCAAGGATCCCCTCGCCTGGTTCACCGGGCTGATGATCCCCTGGGTCGTGCTGTCCACGATCTTCGCCGCGCAGTACACCCGTATGGCGCGCTCGTCGATGATCGAACAGCTCCAGGAGGAACACATCCGCACCGCCCGCGCCAAGGGGATGAGCCGGCGGTACGTCTTCTTCCGGTACGCCTGGCGCGGCTCCCTCATCCCGATCGTCACCATCCTCGGCATCGACCTCTCCTCGATGCTCGGCGGCGCGATCATCACCGAGTACACCTTCGGACTGCCCGGCCTCGGGCATCTCGCGGTGGAATCCGTGCAGTTCAGCGACCTTCCGCTGCTGCTGGGCGTGATGCTCTTCGCCGCCGCCGTGATCCTGCTCTGCAACATCGTCGTCGACGCCTGCTACGCCTTCATCGACCCGCGCGTACGGCTGTCCTAGCCGATTCCCGGACTGTCGTCAGGAGCTTTGTCGTGACCACTGTGACCAAGGAGGCCGGGGCGCCCGTCCCGGCCGGCGCGGGCGCGTTCCTCTCGGTGCGGGACCTGCACGTCAGTTTCAGCACCGAGGACGGATCCGTCCGGGCCGTCGACGGGCTCTCCTTCGACCTCGAACGCGGCCGCACCCTCGGCATCGTCGGCGAGTCCGGATCCGGGAAGTCCGTCACCAACCTGACCGTCCTCGGGCTGCACAACCCGATGTTCACCACCGTCGAGGGCGAGATCCTGCTGGAGGGGCAGGAGCTGACCACGGCCCGGGAGTCGGAACTGGAGAAACTGCGCGGCAACAAGGTCGCGATGATCTTCCAGGACCCGCTCACCGCGCTCTCCCCGTACTACACCGTCGGCCGGCAGATCGCCGAGCCGTACATGAAGCACCGGGGCGCCTCGAAGAAGGCCGCCTGGGAGCGCACGGTGGAGATGCTCGGCAAGGTCGGCATCCCCAACCCCCGGGAACGGGCGAAGGACTACCCGCACCAGTTCTCCGGCGGGATGCGGCAGCGCGCGATGATCGCGATGGCGCTGGTCTGCGACCCCGACCTGCTGATCGCCGACGAGCCGACCACCGCGCTCGACGTCACCGTCCAGGCGCAGATCCTCGACCTGCTGAAGGACCTCCAGCGGGAGTTCGGCACCGCGATCATCTTCATCACGCACGACCTCGGTGTCATCGCCGACATGGCCGACGACATCATGGTGATGTACGCGGGCGGCGCGGTCGAACGCGGGACGACCGAGCAGGTGCTGCGCTCACCGCAACACCCTTACACCTGGGGTCTGTTGAACTCCATGCCCCGGCTCGACTCGGACCTGGGCACTCCCCTCGCTCCCATCCCGGGTGCCCCGCCGTCGCTGCTGACCCCGCCCTCCGGCTGTCGCTTCCACCCCCGCTGCACCTTCCGGGACCGGGTGGGCGGCAATCGCTGTGTCACCGAACGTCCCCCGCTGGCCCCGGACCGCGCCTCCGCCTGTCACCTCACGGCGGAGCAGAAGCGGACCGTCTTCGAGGACGAGATCAAGCCCCGACTGGGGTAGGGGCAGGACCTGAGGAGCAAGCACGTGAAGAAGGCCAGGAGGAGCACGTGAAGAAAGAGGAACTCGTTCTCCCCGCCCCGCGCGAGGCGGACACCGACGGCGACGGGGAGCAGCTGCTCGTCGTGGCGGGGCTCACCAAGCACTTCCCGGTCAAGGGCGGCTTCCCGATCCGGCGTACGGTCGGGCAGGTGCAGGCCGTGGACGGCATCGACCTGAGCGTGCGGGCCGGTGAGAGCTTCGGTCTGGTGGGGGAGTCGGGGTGCGGCAAGTCCACGACCGGCCGCCTGATCACCCGGCTCCTGGAACCCACGGCAGGGACGATCACGTACCGCGGGCAGGACATCTCGCACGCCTCGCGCCGGCAGCTGGCGCCGATCCGGTCCGAGATCCAGATGATCTTCCAGGACCCCTACTCCTCCCTCAACCCCCGGCAGACCGTCGGCAAGATCATCTCCGGGCCGATGGAGGTCAACGGGATCGAGCCCGCGGGCGGGCGCGAGGCACGCGTGCGCGAGCTGCTGGAGATCGTCGGTCTCAACCCCGAGCACTACAACCGCTTCCCGCACGAGTTCTCCGGCGGCCAGCGGCAACGGATCGGTGTCGCCCGGGCGCTGGCGCTCGAGCCGAAGCTGATCGTGGCCGACGAGCCGGTCTCCGCGCTGGACGTGTCGATCCAGGCGCAGGTGGTCAACCTGCTCCAGCAGGTCCGGCAGGAGCTCGGCATCGCGTTCCTGTTCATCGCCCACGACCTGGCCGTCGTACGGCACTTCTCGCAGCGCGTGGCCGTCATGTACCTCGGGAAGATCATCGAGGTCGGCGACCGCGACTCCATCTACACCCGGCCCCGGCACCCGTACACCCACGCGCTGCTCTCCGCGGTCCCCGAGGTGAACGTCGCCGGCGGGGAGACGGCCGCCCGGGAGCGGATCCGGCTGGCCGGGGACGTGCCGTCGCCCATCGCCCCGCCCTCGGGCTGCCGGTTCCGCACCCGGTGCTGGAAGGCGCAGGACAAGTGCGCGGCCGAGGAGCCGCCGCTGATCCGGATCTCCGGGAACCACGAAGGCCATCTGACGGCCTGCCACTTCCCGGAGGAGCCGACGATCGAGGGGCGCGAGGAGGACATCGTGCTGGACCCGGCGCTGGCTGCGCTGGAGGAGGGGCGCGGGTGACTCCGGCGGGCCGGCGCCTCATCCCCGGTGCGGGCCCGCCGGGACCCTGCCCTTCGGTGTCGTCCCGGTCGGCGCCCGATTTCCGTTGTCGTCCCGGCGCGTTCGGGGGCGGGTTCGTCGTGGCTGGTCGCGCAGTTCCCCGCGTCCCTGGTGGGCCCTGCGGGCCCCAGGCTCCCGCTCGGCGTCACCTCGCAGTGGCCGCCGGTGCCGCCACCGTGATGATCTCCGGGCTTGTCCGGGTCAGTGGTCCTCGGTCCCAGTCCCCGTACTGCTCCTCCACCCGCAGCCCCGCCTCCGCCAGGAAACCGGTCAGGCTTTCCGGGGTGAGGAAGCGGAGGGTGGCGCGGCCGGTGTGGCGCCGGGGCCAGCCGGGGGAGTCGAAGGTCTCCGTGAACGTGACCCGGTCACCGGACGGTTCGTCCGCCACCTCGTGCCAGACCCGTACGACCCGCCCTTCCGCGTCGGTGACCTCGCGGACGCGGTCCGGGGTCCAGCTCTCCCAGGCCCGCGCGGCCGGGTTGCGGGTCTCGAACACGAACCGCCCTGCGTCACTCAGGGCCGACCGTACGGCCCGCAGCGCGCCGCGCAGTTCCTCGTCGCCGAGAAGCACCTGGAAGGCATGGCCCGTCATGATCGCGAGGTCGAAGTCGCCCTGCCACATACGGGTGTTGAGGTCCCCCAGCAGCCACTCCACGCCGGGCGCGCGGCGCCGGGCCTGTACGAGCATCGCGGCCGCCGGGTCGAGGCCCGTGAGCCGCCCCGGATGGCCGTCCGACGCGGCCCGCGCGAGGAGCCGGCCCGTGCCGCAGCCGACGTCGAGCACCGAGTCGGCGGATCTCACCAGGTTCAGATAGAAGTCGTCGTCCGGCCCCCACGGATTGATGCTGTCGTACAGCGCGGCGAGTGTCAGATCAGCGAACGAATGATCGACCACCGCGGCAGTGTGCCACACCTCGGCGCGGCACAGGACAAGATCCAGAACATCCGAATTCCCTCGACAGGCGGGCCGGGGGCCGGACATGCTCAGCGCGATGACGAGAACAGACGACACTCCTTCCGCGTGGGACGAGCGCACCCAGCTCACCACCTTCCTCGACTACGCCCGCGACACCGCCCGCGCCAAGTGCGAGGACCTCTCCGATGAGGACGCCCGCAAGGCGCCCCTGCCGGGTTCGCCGCTGATGACCCCGAGCGGCCTGGTCAACCATCTGCGCTGGGTCGAGTACTACTGGTTCCGGGTCGTGTTCCTCGGCGAGGAGGACGAGGGGCCGTGGACCGACGAGGACCCCGACCGCGAGATGCGCATCGCCGTCGACGTCCCGCTCGCGCAGGTGCTCGACGAGTATGCCGAACACGCCGAGCGGCACCGCAAGCTGGTCGCCGAGCACGACCTCGACACCAAGGCGCAGCGGGCGACGGGCGACGGCCGTCATGTGGACCTGCGGTGGATCCTGCTGCACCTGATCGAGGAGTCGGCCCGGCACAACGGCCACCTCGACATCCTGCGCGAACTGATCGACGGCCGCACCGGCGTCTAGGTACGCGTCTCCCGTCGTGTCGGGCGGGTTTCCGCTGGTCGGGCCGGGGTGAAGGACAGGTGAAAGATCGCCGAAGGGGCTCGGAAAGACGGCTCGGCGAGACTCTTGTCCGGGGCGGGCGACCGACGGGGGACACGCGGCGCCCGCCCCGCCCGGGGCCCGGCCGCCCCGCCTTGCGCGGCACCCGGTCGCCACCCCGGCCCCGGCCTCCGGGAATTGGCCGGATCCCGACGCCCGGGAACCCGTCGGTTCCCGATCGTGAAGGTCGGCGTTGCCCGGCAGTCGCCCCTGGACTACGTTCTGTGAATGCTCACCCCACGGCCCCGGTTCCGCCTGCTCGGACCGCTGGACGTCGAGATCGACGGACGGGCCGTCGTACTCACCGGCCGGCAACGCGCGCTGTGCGCCGTGCTTTTGCTGCACGCCAACCATGTCGTCTCCGTCGACCGGCTGATTCAGTGCCTGTGGGACGACCGGCCGCCCGGCGCGGGCGCGGCCCGGGTACGGGCCCTCGTCGCGGAGGTGCGGCGCGCCCTCGGCCCGGCGGGGACGGAGCTACTGACCACCCGTCGGCCCGGCTACGTCATGCACGCGAGCCCGGACGAACTCGACCTGCTGGCCTTCGAGAACCTCATCAGGGACGCCTCGCGGGCCGCGGCCGACGGCGACTGGCGAGCGGCCCGGCGCAGCGGTGAACAGGCCCTCGCGCTGTGGCGGGACGAGCCGCTGGCCGACCTGTCGGAGGTCGCCGTGCGCGAGGCCGAGCGCC
The DNA here is from genome assembly GCF_035983595.1 of Streptomyces sp. NBC_01334. Classification (NCBI taxonomy): domain Bacteria; kingdom Bacillati; phylum Actinomycetota; class Actinomycetes; order Kitasatosporales; family Streptomycetaceae; genus Streptomyces; species Streptomyces sp. NBC_01334. The sequence continues at coordinate 6,310,306 of NZ_CP130718.1, forward strand.
AACGCCTCGCCGAACTGCACCTCGTGGCCCGCGAGGGTGTGGCCGAGGCGGGGATCGAGACCGGCCGGCACCGCGAGGCCATCGCCGAACTCCTCCGGCTGACCGCCGCCCACCCGCTGCGCGAACGCCCGCACGGCCTGCTGATGCGCGCACTGCACCAGGACGGCCGCAGCGCCGAGGCCCTGGAGCTGTACACCGCGCTGCGCCGGCGCATGGTCGACGAACTCGGCATGGAGCCCTCGGCCGACCTCAGGGACCTGCACCAGCGGCTGCTGCGAGGCGGCGGCGGTCGCTCCGCAGCCGCCCCGCCCGAGCGGTCCGCCCAGACGTCCGAGCGCCCCGTGCCGCGCCAACTCCCGCCCACCCCACGTCGTTTCGTCGGCCGCGACCGTGAACTCGACCGCCTCGACTCCTGTCTGCGCACCTCGGAACCGCTCGCCCTGATCGTGGGACCGGCGGGCGTCGGCAAGAGCGCGCTGGCGCTGAACTGGGCCCACCGGGTCGCCGACCGCTTCCCCGACGGCCAGCTCTTCCTCGACATGCGGGGCTTCGACAACGCCGAGCCGATGACCCCCGGCGAGGCCCTGCCGCTGCTCCTCCAGGGCCTGGGCTGCGCCCCGCGCGACATCCCGCTGGGCGCCGAGGCGCAGACCGCGCTGTACCGGACGCTGCTCGCGGACCGCAGGGTGCTGGTCGTCCTCGACGACGTGGCCGACGCGTCGTACGTACGGCGGCTGCTGCCCGCCTCGGCGGGATCACTGACGCTGGTGACGAGCCGCGACAAGCTCAGCGGCCTGGTCACCCTGGACGGCGCCTACCGGGTGTCCTGCGACGTCCTGGACAGTGCCGCCGCACTGGAGCTGATCAGCGGCGCGGTCGGCGCGGAGGCCGTCGCCGCCGATCCGGAGGCCGCGGCGCGGCTCGTCGAACTCTGCGACCACCTGCCGCTCGCCCTGTGCGTCGCGGGCTCCTGGATCGGCGACCGGCCAGGCAGTATCCGGGCTTACGTCCGTGACCTCGCGGACCGGGGGCGACTGGCCCGGCTGCATGTCGAGGGCGAGGAGTCCGTCGCCGTACGGGCCGCGCTCGACCTGTCGTACGGAGCGCTGCCGGACGAGGCCCGGCGGGCCTTCCGCGCGCTGGGCGCGCTGCCGGGCACCGGCCGGTCGGTCCCGGCGGCCGCCGCGGCCGCCGGGACCGACGAACATCGCCTGGCCGACCTGCTGCGGCTGGCCCAGCGGGTCCACCTGCTGCGCGACGTCGAGCACGGCCGTCCGGCCTGGCACGACCTCGTGCACGAGTACGCCCGTGACCGGACGGCCGCCGAGGACTCCCCCGCGGAGCGGGCCGCCGCCGTCACCCGCGTCCTCGACCACTACCTCCAGAGCGTCGTCAACGCGGCCGCCACGGCCGGCCTGTACGTCATGCGCACCCGCCCGCCCGCCGTCGAGGGCTCCCTGCCGCGGGAGTTCGACGGCGCCGAGGACGCGTACGCCTGGTTCGACGGCGAGTGGGACGACATCGCGGCCGCGATCGGCCACGCCGCCGAGCACGGCCCCGCGCCGTACGTGTGGTGGCTGGTGGACGCGCTCCAGGACCTCTTCCACCACCGCAGGCCGCTCTCCGACTGGATGCGGCTGGCCACCCTCGCCCGGGAGGTGGCCGCGCGCGGCGGGGACGAGGTCGGCCAGGCCTCCATGTGCCTGTCCCTGGGCAGCGCCCGCTGGCGCAACGGCGATCTGCGGGGCGCGCTGACGGAGTACGAGGAGGCGGAGCGACTGGCCCGCCGGGCCGGCTGGACGTACGGCGAGGCCGGCAGCCTCCAGGGCAAGGGCGTCACCCTCAAGCTGCTGGGCGAGCTGCGCCGCGCGCTGCCCTGCTACGACCGTGCCCTCGCGCTCTACCGCACCCTGGACAACGTCAAGAACGTGGAGATCATGCTGATCAACACGGCGTCCCTGAACCTCGCCCTGGGGCGCCTGGACGCGGCCGAGGAGGCGGCGTGCGCGGCCCTCGACCTGATCGGCGACACGGTCCACCACAACCGCGCGATGGCCCTCGTCAACCTCGCCCTGGTCCGGCAGAAGCAGGCCCGGTTCGACGAGGCGACGGCGGCGCTGCGCACCTGCTTCCTGGTCTCCCGCGACTCCGGGTCCACCTACACGGAGGCCGTGGCCCTCGAGGCGCTCGGCCGGGTCCACGCCGACGCCGGCCGGGACGACCGGGCGCTTCTCGCCTACGAGGACGCCCTCGCCGTCTCCCGGCGGGTGGAGAACCGCAACTGCCAGGTCGACAGCCTGGTCGGGGTCGCCTCGGTGAAGCTGCGCGCGGGCCGCGCCGAGGAGACGGCCGAACACCTCGACGCCGCCTTCGAGATCGCCGAACGCACCGGTCACCGGGCGGGCCTCGTCGAGGTCCTGCTGGCCCGCGCCGACCTGGCCCGTGCCCAGGGCCGCCCGGCCGACGCCCTGGACCATCTGGAGCGCGCCGAACGGCTCGCGTCCGACGGCAACCCCCTCACCCTCCCGCGCGTCCACCTCACGACCGCCCTGACGCTCCTCGACGCCGGCACCAGCACCCACGCCGATGCCGGCACCGGCAGCGACGCCGCCCCCACCCGGGCCCGCGACGCGGCGACCCTGGCCGCCGCCCTCGCCCGGGACTCCGGCCAGCGCCTCCTGCACGCCCGTGCCACGGCGGCCCTCGCCTCGGCCCACGGGGCGCACGGCGACACCGGCCCGGCGCGCGAGGCAAGGACGGAGGCGACCGCCCTGTACGCGGCGCTGGGCGTCCGGCATCCCCCCGGGACGTCCGCCCCGTCCCGCCCGCTGCCCCACCACCGTCACCGTGAGCTCCCCCCGGACGCCGAGTCCCGCCTCACCCTCTACCTGACCGAGCACTTCGACGGCTGAGCCGCTTCAGACCGACGTGGCGTAAGCGCTGCCGAGCCGCAGCCGCGGGTCGCGGGCGAGGATCCGTTCGTGCAGGGACCGCAGCTCCGGGCCCGGTTCGCAGCCCAGCAGGTCGATCATCCGCAGGCGCAGCAGCTGGAAGCAGTCCAGCGCGTCCGCCTGGCGTCCCCCGCGGTGCAGGGCGAGCATCAGCAGGCCCGTGACCTTCTCGTCGAAGGGGTGCATCTCGGCCAGCCAGTGCAGCTGCGGCAGGCACTCCTCGTGCCGTCCCACGCGCAGGTACAGCTCGGTGCTGCCGACCAGCGCCTCCCGGTGCTCACGTCGCAGCGTCACCCGCGTCGACTCCGCCCAGGCCGTGCGCACGTCGGACAGCGGCTCGCCCCGCCACAGCTCCAGGGCCCGTGCGTAGAGCCCGAGTGCCGTCTCGGTGTCGCCGGCGCGGGCCTCCTGCTGCGCCTGCCGGACCAGGGCGCGGAACCGCGCGGTGTCGACACAGCGTTCGTCGATCGCGAGGACGTATCCGCCCCGCTTCCGGATCAGTTCGAAGCCCTCGGTCAGCTGCCCGTCGGCCCGCAGCGCCTTCCGCAGCCGGGTGGCCTGGATGTACAGCGCGTCACGCGGGTGCTGGGGCCGGCGCTCCTGCCACACCCGCTCGATCAGCGTCTCGTCGGCGACGAACGCGCCGGGGGTCCAGGCCAGTGCCGCCAGCAGCAGTTTGGTGCCGTGCGGAAGCGGCAGCTTGTCGCCGGAGCGGGCCCGTGCCTCGACGCAGCCCAGCAGCTGAATTTCCATGTACCCCCCGTACCTCGAACCACTCGAGTCACGAGTGTGCGCGCGAGGTGTTCGGCTGGCGCATGGATGCTGCACGGCTGCCACCGGCCGGGCGGGGCGCGGTGGGTTGCGGGCGGGTTGTGGGCGGGTTGCGGCGCGTCGGAGGGTGCGGGTGGATCGTGGCCGGTTGCGCAGTTCCCCGCGCCCCTGAGGGGGTGGTTCCGGCCCGTGGTGTCAGGTGCGGGCGCGTTGTGGCGATTGCGCAGTTCCCCGCGCCCCTGAGGGGGGTGGTGGCTCCGGTCCGTCTCGTCAGGTGCGGGTGCGTTGTGGCTGTTCGCGCAGTTCCCCGCGCCCCTGGCGGGCCCCGCGGGCCCAGCGGTACGAGTGAAGGCCCGCGCCGGGTGAGCGCGGGCCTTCGTCCCCTGGACCGGACGTTCATGGGCTCGGGTCAATGGGCCGAGAAAGTCCGCTCCGAAAGGGGGCGGCTGACGAAAAGGGGTGTGTCAGGCCGCCGCCTCGGGGTCCTTGGCGAGACGGGGCGCCGGCACGGTGGCCGGGACATCCGTCGTCTCGGGATAGTGGCACGCCGTCAGGTGACCGGGCTTGTTGCCCTCGACCTGCACCAGCGGCGGGGCCTCGGTCGCGCACTTCTCCGTCGCCTTCCAGCAGCGGGTGCGGAAGCGGCAGCCGGAGGGCGGGTTGATGGGCGAGGGCACGTCACCGACGAGGCGGATGCGCTCACGGCCCGGGGCTCCCTCGTCCTGCACGGTGGCCTCCGGCACGGCGGACAGCAGCGCCCGGGTGTAGGGGTGGCGCGGGTTGCCGTACAGGTCGTCGCGGTCGGCGATCTCGACGATCCGGCCGAGGTACATGACCGCCACGCGCTGCGAGAAGTGCCGTACGACGGCCAGGTCGTGGGCGATGAAGACGAACGCGATGCCCAGGTCCCGCTGGACCTTCTGGAGCAGGTTGACGACCTGCGCCTGGATCGACACGTCGAGCGCGGAGACCGGCTCGTCGGCCACGATCAGCTTCGGCTCCAGGGCCAGCGCCCGGGCGACACCGATGCGCTGGCGCTGACCGCCGGAGAACTCGTGCGGGAAGCGGTTGTAGTGCTCGGGGTTGAGACCGACGATCTCCAGCAGCTCGCGCACGCGTGCCTCGCGCCCGCCCGCCGGGTGGATGTCGTTGATCTCCATGGGCCCGGAGATGATCTTGCCGACCGTCTGGCGCGGGTTCAGCGACGCGTACGGGTCCTGGAAGATCATCTGGATCTCGGAGCGGATCGGGGCCAGCTGCTTGCGGCCCGCGTGCGTGATGTCCTCGCCGCGGTAGGAGATCCGGCCGCCGGTCGGCTCCAGCAGCCGGGTGATCAGCCGGCCCGTCGTCGACTTGCCGCAGCCGGACTCGCCGACCAGGCCCAGGCTCTCGCCCTCGGCGACCTGGAAGTCCAGCCCGTCGACGGCCTGCACGGCACCGACCGTACGCCGGATCGGGAAGCCGCCCTTGATCGGGAAGTGCTTGGTGAGCCCGGAGACGTCCAGGAGGGGAGTGGTGCTGCTCATGGTGGTGAAATCCCGTCTCTTGTACGTCAGTTCGCGGCGCTGCCGGCGAGGTCGGTGAAGAACTCGGCGCGCTGGTCGGCGGTCAGGTGGCAGGCGGAACCCCGGCCGTTCGTGACCTCCAGCGGCGGCTGCTCCTTGGAGCACAGGCCCCCTTCGACCTTCTCGGCGAAGGTGCACCGGGGGTGGAAGCGGCAGCCCGTGGGCGGGTTCAGCAGCGAGGGCGGCGAACCGGGGATCGGGTTGAGCGGGATGTCCACCGGGTGTTCCAGGTTCGGCATCGAGCTCAGCAGGCCCAGCGTGTAGGGGTGCTGCGGGCTGCGCAGCACCTCCCTCTTGGTGCCTCGCTCCACACACCGGCCGCCGTACATCACCAGGACGTCGTCGGCGATGTCGGCGATGACGCCCAGGTCGTGCGTGATGAAGACGATCGAGGTGCCGAACTCCTGCTGGAGGTCCTTGAGCAGGTCCATGATCTGCGCCTGGACGGTGACGTCGAGCGCGGTGGTCGGCTCGTCGGCGATCAGCAGCTCCGGGTCGCACACCAGCGCCATGGCGATCATCGCGCGCTGGCGCATACCGCCGGAGAACTGGTGCGGGTAGTCGTCCACCCGGACCTCCGGCTGCGGGATCCCGACCCGCTTCAGCATCTCGATCGCCCGGGCACGCGACTGGCTCTTGGAGGCGCCGGTGTGCTTGCGGTACGTCTCACCGATCTGCTTGCCGATCGTGTGGTACGGCGACAGTGAGGCCAGCGCGTCCTGGAAGATCATCGACATCTTGTTGCCGCGCAGCCGCTCCAGCTGCTTCTCGGAGGCGGTCAGCAGCTCCTTGCCGTCCAGCAGGATCTCGCCCTCGATCGCCGTGCGGTCGCGGTCGTGCAGACCCAGGATGGCCAGGTTGGTGACCGACTTGCCGGAGCCCGACTCGCCCACGATGCCGAGCGTCTTGCCCTTCAACAGGTCGAAGGAGAGCCCGTCGACGGCCTTGACGATGCCGTCCTCGGTGGAGAAATGGACTTTCAGGTCCCTGACGGAGAGGAAGGGCTGCTGATCGGTGCTCGTCACGGGGACGCTCCTGGGGGGTGATGCGAGAGGTAGGGGGTCTGGCGGAGGTCAGGCGAGCCGGATCCGCGGGTCGATGAGAGCGTAGACGGCATCGACGATGATGTTGAAGAACACGATCGCACCGGCGGCCAGGAGGGTCACGCCGAGCAGCATCGGCAGGTCGCTCTGGTCCACGGACTTCACCGCGAGCCGGCCGATGCCCGGGAGGCTGAAGGTCTGCTCGGTGATGATGGCGCCGCCGATCAGCGTGCCGAGGTCGATGCCGAACACCGTGACGATGGGGCCCATGGCGCCGCGCCAGGCGAACCGGAAGAACACGTTCGCCCGGGACAGGCCCTTGGCGCGGGCGGTACGGACGTAGTCCTCGCTCAGTTGCTCCACGAGCTGCGAGCGGGTCATACGGGTGTAGTTGGCGGTGAAGATGATCGCCAGGACCAGCCAGGGCAGCAGCAGTCCGGAGAACCAGGCGACCGGGTCGTCGCTGAAGGGCGTCCACGACGGCTGGTCGAGCCATCCCAGCTGTGCGACGAAGTAGTACATCGCGATGTAGCCGACGAAGTAGATCTGCAGCGACGAGCCGAGCAGCGACGCCGAGCTGGCGAACTTGTCCAGGAACCTGCCCTGCTTGAGGGCCGCGAGCATGCCCGCGCCGACACCGAGGACCAGGAAGACGACGGCCGCGCCGAAGGCGAGCGAGAGGGTCGTCGGCAGGCGGTCCATGATCGTGTCGAAGACCGGCACGTTGTTGGCGAAGGAGTAGCCGAAGCAGGGCGCGTCGCAGTACCCGTAACCGGCGTAGTCGCGACCGGCGAAGACGCCCTTCAGCCAGTACCAGTACTGCACCGGGATGGAGTGGTCGATGCCCAGGTTCTTCCGGATCTGCGCGAGGTTCTCAGGCGTGCAGTTCTTGCCGCAGGACATCATGGCGGGGTCACGCGGCACGGCGTAGAAGAGCCAGAAGGTGATGGCGCTGATGATCAACAGAATGACCAGCGCGCCGATGACTCGGCGGACAAGGAAGCGGAGCATGAGGCGTGACTTTCCGGACGGGGCGCCGTCGCCGCGGTAAGGAGAGGGGGGTGGACCGCAGGGGGTGGCCATGGTGACGGCCACCCCCGGGGGGCGTGCGCTTACTTCTTGGCGTAGAGCTTGGAGAGCGCGACGCAGGTGTTGGCGCTGTCCCAGATGACGTTGCCGACCTTGGAGCCGTACAGGTAGTTACGGATCTTGTGGTAGTCCGGGACGACCGCGGCGAGCTCCATGATCATCTTGTCGATGTTGCCCCAGGCCTTGTTGGCCTCCGCCACGTCCGCGATCTGGGACGCCGCGTCGATCGCCTTGTTGACGCTCGGGTCGTTCAGCTGGGCGTAGTTGCTGCGGCCGTCGCCGATGTTCTTGCCGCTCCAGCAGGGGTAGAACTGCGAGTAGCCGTTCGGCCAGTCCGGGCTCCAGCCGGCCGCGAACAGGTCGAAGTCGTTGTCGATCTTGCCGATCTGGGTGTAGAAGGTCGACTTGTCGACCTGCTTGTTGACGACCGTGAAGCCGGCCTCTTCCAGAGCGTTCTTGATGGCGACGGCGGTCTTCACCGCGGTGTCCGACTGCTGGTAGGCGATGACCAGCTTCTGGCCGACCTTGCCGGCCTCCTTCAGCAGGGCCTTGGCCTTCGCCGGGTCGCCGCCCGGCTTCTTGTCCACGCCGTACAGGTCGAACTTGGTGTAGCCGGGCGTCACCGGGGCGAAGATCGTGGTGGCGATCTCCTGGCTGTAGGCACCACCACCGATGGTCTGCAGCTGCTGGTGCGGCCAGGCGTAGTTGATGGCCTGGCGGACCTTGAGGTCCGTGATCCGGGTCATGTTGATCGGCCAGTAGTAGGTGACCGTGTCGACCGCGGTGAGGACGCGCTTCTTCAGCTCGGCGTTGGTGAGGACCTGGGCGATGCGCTCGGGCGCGACCTCGTTGAAGATCGGCACCGCGTACTGGTCGGTGCCCTTGTCCGCGATCCAGCGGTCGGTCGACGCCACCAGCTCGTAGCCCATCTGGAACAGGTACTTGTCCGGGTAGGCGTTGCGGATCGCGTCCGTCTTCGGGTCCCAGTGCTCGTTGCGCACGTAGGTCATCGACTTGCCGATGTTGCGGCTCTCGACCTTGTACGGGCCGCAGGAGATCGGCTGCTTGTCGTACTTCTCCTTGGTGTCGTGCTTCTTCGGCACCAGGGAGTAAGCGCGCATCGCGAGCGTGAAGTTGAAGTCGGCGCGGGCTTCCTTGAGACGGAAGGTGATGGTCTTGCCGTCGACCTCGATGGAGGAGAGGCTCTTGCCCTCGTACGGGCCCTTGTACTTGTCGCCGCCCACCAGGAAGTCCTGGACGTAGCGCGGACCCTCGGTGACGAAGGTGGCGAAGAGGCGCTCGAAGGTGTGGCGGAGGTCGTCCGAGGAGACCTCGGCGCCGTCCTCCCACTTCAGACCGTCCTTCAGCGTGAAGGTCCAGGTCTTGCCGCCGTCCTTCATGGTGCCGGCGTCGGTCGCGGCGTCGCCGACCAGGGTGGCGTTGCCCTTGGCGTCCAGCTTGTAGCCGGTCAGACCGCGCATGATCGGCACGGTGATGGCGCCCTCGGTCGAGACGTAGATCTGCGCCGGGTCCATGTGGTCCATGTCGAACTGCTGGAGCGAGTAGATCGTCCCGCCCTTGACCGCGCCCGTCACCTCGGGGGCCGGGCCGGTGGAGTCGGCCTTGGTGCCGACCGGGATCTCGACGGTCTTGGCCCCGGTGACCTTGGGGGCCTTGTCCTGCGAGGAGCCCCCCTCGTCGCCGCTGCTGCAGGCGCTCAGCACCGACGTCGACGCCGCGGCAACGCCGGTGGCGATGAGGAAGTTTCTGCGCGAGAAGGACATGCTGCCTGCCTTGAAGTGGGAGTGATGAGAGAGATCCGGCACCCCGGCGTCCTTGCCGTGGTCCTGAAGAGGTCCGGAGCTAGCGCTTGGACTTGGGGTCGAGTGCGTCACGCACCGAATCGCCGAGCAGGTTGAACGCGAGGACGAAGATCACCATGGACAGGCCCGGGAAGAGCATGAAGGTGAGGTCCTCGGTGTAGAAACTTGCACCCCGCGCGATCATGACGCCCCAGTCCGGGGTCGGGTCGATCATGCCGACTCCGAGGAAGGCGAGACCCGCCTCAGCGGTGACGTACGCCGGGAGCATCAGCGTGGTCTGGATGATGATCGGCGTCCACAGGTTGGGCAGCAGCTCCTTGAAGACGATACGCCCCGGTGATGCACCCGTGACCTTCGCGGCCTCGACGAACTCCCGTTCACGCAGGCCCAGTACCTGGCCGCGCAGCAGTCGGGCGATGGACGCCCACCCGAAGGCGGAAAGGACGATGATCAGAGCCGTGGCCCGCAGCCAGGTCGGGATCTCCTCGTCGGGAGCGACGAAGAGCCCGAACACGACCGGCATGAAGGCGATGAAGAACAGCGTGGACGGGAACGACAGCAGGATGTCGATGACCCGGCCCACGAGATAGTCCGTCTTGCCGCCGAGGTAGCCCGCGGTGGTGCCGATGACCACACCGAGGACCACGGTGAGCACGGTGGCGGCGAGCGCGATGCCCAGCGAGTTGCGGATCGCGTAGAGCAGGAAGGTGAAGACGTCGCGCCCCAGCTGGGGTTCGATGCCGAACCAGAACTCGGAGCTCATGCCGCCGTTCGGACCCGACGGGTAGGCGAACGGGTTCAGCAGCTCGGGACGCTGGCTGGCGTACGTGGTGTAGGGGTCCTTGCCGTACAGCTTGGCTATCAACGGAGCGGCGACGGCGATCACGAAGAAGAAGCCCACGATGCACGCGGACATGACGCCCGTGCGGTCCCGCTTGAAGCGGTTCCACGCCAGCCGTCCGGGAGAGCGGCCCTCGCTGCCCTTGTGGGTGGAGGGCGTGGGCGACTTCTCGACGCTCTCGTCGGTCACCTCAAGCGGGGCAGCCGCTGATGGAGTTGGGGGGGTCATGGTGCTCCTGAGCCCACGGGAGGGTCTGATGACTCCGCAGGGCACTCCCTACGGGCTACGCCGGACTTTTTCAACGCAATTCGTTCACGGTCAATAAATTCTGGTCTCCCTTGGTTTTCTCTTTACTTTCTTTACCTGAGCTTGACCGTATCGTAGCTACGCGTGTAGCGCGCCGTGATCGTTCCGTGTCTGAATTCGGGCCAACTGCGCGAAACGGGCAAGGGGTTCGATATTCGGACGCCGGGGTGTCGGAATGCGTACATCTCGGGGTCGCAATCCAACGGTTCGGCATCGGATGGTGAAGATCCGTTGCGCACTACACCGAAGATCCATTGTGACCTGCGAAGAAGATCCTTTTCGACCCCCCGCCAGGATCCTGCTGCCGGCCTCCGGCGCACTTGTGCCGTCCCCCGAATAGCCCTCCGATGGCCTCCCGTTGGGCGCGGCCCCTGTGCGTAATGCACCTTTTAAGTTGATATTTACTGGTAATGGATCAGTGCTTCGGTGCTGACGGCACAGCGCTCAGGTAAAAGCGCGGTCAATGAGGAGGCATCCATGCGTGGAGCCACGCACGCCAAGTGGGCCGCATGCGCGGCGGCGGCAGCACTCGCGGCGACGGCGTGCGGGGGCGGGGGGAGCGACAGCGGCGGCGGCGACGGCGGCGCGGTGCTCAGCTCCTCCTGGGGAGACCCGCAGAACCCGCTGGAGCCCGCCAACACCAACGAGGTGCAGGGCGGCAAGGTCCTCGACATGATCTTCCGCAGCCTGAAGAAGTACAACCCGGAGACCGGCGCGGCCGAGGACATGCTGGCCGAGAAGATCGAGACCACGGACTCCCAGAACTTCACGATCACCGTCAAGGACGGCTGGACGTTCAGCAATGGCGAGAAAGTGACGTCGAAATCCTTCGTCACCGCGTGGAACTACGCCGCGAGTCTGAAGAACAACCAGAAGAACGCCTACTTCTTCGAGTACATCGACGGCTACACCGCGGCCCACCCCGCCAGTGGCTCGCAGACCACCGACGTCCTCTCCGGGCTCAAGGTCGTCAACGACAGGACCTTCACCGTCAAGCTCAAGCAGAAGTTCTCCACCTTCCCCGACACCCTGGGTTACCCCGCCTACGCCCCGCTGCCGCAGGCCTTCTTCACCGACCACGCGAACTGGCTGAAGAAACCGATCGGAAACGGGCCGTACACGATCGACTCCTACACCAAGGGCTCCCAGATGGCCCTGAAGAAGTGGGACGGCTACCCCGGCGAGGACAAGGCGGAGAACGGCGGCGTGACCCTGAAGGTCTACACCGACAACAACACCGCCTACACCGACCTGCTGGCCGGCAACCTCGACCTCGTCGACGACGTGCCCGCGGCCCAGCTCAAGAACGTCAAGAACGACCTCGGCGACCGCTATCTGAACACCCCCGCCGGCATCATCCAGACCCTGGCCTTCCCCTTCTACGACAAGAAGTGGAACACCACCGGCTCCGACAAGGTCCGTACCGGCCTCTCCCGCGCGATCGACCGCAAGCAGATCACCGAGACGATCTTCCAGAACACCCGTACCCCCGCCACCGACTGGACCTCCCCGGTGCTCGGCGAGGAGGGCGGCTTCAAGGAAGGCCTGTGCGGGGACGCCTGCGAGTACGACCCCGCCGCGGCGAAGAAGCTCATCCAGGAGGGCGGCGGCCTGCCCGGCGGCCAGGTGAAGATCACATACAACGCGGACACCGGATCGCACAAACAGTGGGTCGACGCGGTCTGCAACTCGATCAACAACGCCCTCGACAACGACAAGGCCTGCGTCGGCAACCCGGTCGGCACGTTCGCGGACTTCCGCACCCAGATCGGCGACCGGAAGATGACCGGACCCTTCCGGGCGGGGTGGCAGATGGACTACCCCCTCATCCAGAACTTCCTCCAGCCGCTCTACTACACGAACGCCTCCTCCAACGACGGCAAGTGGTCCAACAAGGACTTCGACAAGCTCGTCGACCAGGCCAACGCCGAGACCGACACCGCCAAGGCCGTGGAGATCTTCCAGCAGGCCGAGGAGGTCGTCCGCGACAACATGGCCGCCATCCCGCTCTGGTACCAGAACGGCAGCGCCGGCTACTCGGAGCGGCTCTCGAACGTCAAGCTCAACCCGTTCTCCGTCCCGGTCTACAACGAGATCAAGGTCAGCTGACCCGCCATGGGCCGGTATGTGATCCGGCGTCTGCTCCAGATGATCCCGGTGTTCATCGGTGCCACGCTGCTGATCTTTCTGATGGTGAACGTGATGGGCGACCCCATCGCGGGCCTGTGCGGCGACCGGGAGTGCGACCCGGCCACCGCCGCCCAGCTGAAGAAGGAGTTCGGTCTCGACAAGCCGGTCTGGCAGCAGTACCTGACCTACATGGGGAACGTCTTCACCGGAGACTTCGGTACGGCGTTCAACGGCCAGCCGGTCACCGAGCTGATGGCGACGGCCTTCCCGGTCACCATCCGGCTGACGATCGTCGCGATCGTCTTCGAGATCGTCATCGGCATCACCCTGGGTGTCATCACCGGCCTGCACCGGGGCCGCCCCGTCGACAGCGGGGTCCTGCTGCTCACCCTCGTCGTGATCTCCGTCCCCACCTTCGTCACCGGCCTGCTGCTCCAGCTGCTGCTCGGCGTGGAATGGGGCTGGATCAAACCGTCGGTCTCCTCGGAGGCCACCTTCGGTGAGCTGATCGTGCCGGGCCTGGTGCTCGCCTCCGTCTCCCTGGCGTACGTCACCCGACTGACCCGCACCTCCATCGCGGAGAACAAACGGTCCGACTACGTCCGGACAGCCGTCGCCAAGGGGCTGCCCCGCCGCCGGGTCGTCACCCGGCACCTGCTGCGCAACTCGCTCATCCCCGTGATCACCTTCATCGGCACCGACATCGGCGCCCTGATGGGCGGCGCGATCGTCACCGAGCGCATCTTCAACATCCACGGCGTCGGCTTCCAGCTCTACCAGGGGATCCTCCGCCAGAACACCCAGACCGTCGTCGGCTTCGTGACCGTCCTCGTCCTGGTCTTCCTGCTGGCCAACCTGCTCGTCGACCTGCTGTACGCCGTACTCGACCCGAGGATCCGCTATGCCTGAGCCGATGCCGCCGGAGCACCTGCCGGGCGCGGGCCGTACCCCGGAGGACGGAGCCATCGCCGACACCGGCATGGGCGGCGCGATGGACCTGGCCACCGCGGAGGGCGAGACCCTCGAGAAGACACCCGGCGGGCCGCAGGGCACCGGGCCGTCCGAGAAGGCCCGGTCCCTCTGGTCCGACGCCTGGCGGGACCTGCGCCGCAACCCGGTCTTCATCATCTCCGGCCTGGTCATCCTCTTCCTGGTCTTCATCTCCCTGTGGCCCGGTGCCATCACCTGGCTGAGCCCCCTCAAGTGCACCCTCTCCAAGGCCCAGGAGGGCTCCCAGCCGGGCCATCCCTTCGGCTTCGACGGCCAGGGCTGCGACGTCTACACGCGCGTCGTCTACGGCGCCCGGACCTCCGTCACGGTCGGTGTCCTGGCCACCCTCGGCGTGGCCCTCCTCGGCAGCGTGCTGGGCGGTCTGGCCGGGTTCTTCGGCGGGGCGGGGGACTCGATCCTGTCCCGGATCACCGACATCTTCTTCGCCATCCCGGTCGTCCTCGGCGGCCTGGTCCTCCTCTCCGTCGTGACCAGCAACACGGTCTGGCCGGTCATCGGGTTCATGGTGCTGCTCGGCTGGCCCCAGATCTCCCGGATCGCCCGCGGCTCGGTGATCACCGCCAAACAGAACGACTACGTCCAGGCGGCCCGGGCCCTGGGCGCCACCCACACCCGGCTGCTGCTGCGGCACATCGCGCCGAACGCGGTCGCCCCGGTGATCGTCGTGGCGACCATCGCGCTCGGCACGTTCATCGCACTGGAGGCGACCCTGTCCTACCTCGGCGTCGGGCTGAAACCGCCGACCGTCTCCTGGGGCATCGACATCTCCGCCGCCTCGCCCTACATCCGCAACGCCCCGCACGCCCTGCTGTGGCCCTCGGGCGCCCTGGCCCTCACGGTCCTGGCGTTCATCATGCTCGGCGACGCGGTGCGCGACGCCCTCGACCCGAAGCTGAGGTGACGGCCGGATGCTGCTCGAAGTACGCGACCTGCACGTGGAGTTCCGCACCCGGGACGGGATCGCGAAGGCCGTCAACGGCGTCAGCTACGGCGTGGACGCGGGCGAGACGCTCGCCGTGCTCGGCGAGTCCGGCTCCGGCAAGTCCGTCACCGCCCAGGCGATCATGGGCATCCTCGACGTGCCGCCCGGCCGGATCACCGGCGGCGAGATCCTCTTCCGCGGCAAGGACCTGCTGCGCTTCAAGGAGGAGGAACGCCGCAAGGTACGCGGCGCCGAGATGGCGATGATCTTCCAGGACGCCCTGTCGTCCCTGAACCCCGTGCTGTCGGTGGGCGACCAGCTCGGCGAGATGTTCGTCGTGCACCGGGGGATGTCCAGGAAGGACGCACGGAACAAGGCCGTGGAACTGATGGACCGCGTCCGCATCCCCGGCGCCCGGGAACGGGTCAGGGACTACCCGCACCAGTTCTCCGGCGGTATGCGCCAGCGCATCATGATCGCGATGGCGATGGCCCTGGAACCGGCGCTCATCATCGCCGACGAACCCACCACCGCCCTCGACGTCACCGTCCAGGCCCAGGTCATGGACCTGCTCGCGGAACTCCAGCGCGAGTACCACATGGGCCTGATCCTCATCACCCACGACCTGGGCGTGGTCGCGGACGTGGCCGACCGGATCGCCGTGATGTACGCGGGCCGGATCGTCGAGTCGGCCCCGGTCCACGACATCTACAAGGCCCCGGCCCACCCCTACACCCGAGGCCTGCTCGACTCCATCCCGCGGCTGGACCAGAAGGGCCAGGAGCTCTACGCCATCAAGGGCCTGCCGCCCAACCTCATGCACATCCCGCCCGGCTGCGCCTTCAACCCGCGCTGCCCGATGGCCCAGGACGTGTGCCGTTCGGACGTACCCCCGCTGTACGAGGTCGACGAGTCCGACGCGGACCGCACGAGCGCGTGCCACTTCTGGAGGGAGTGCCTGCATGGCTAGTTCCGCATCGGCCGAGCCGATCCTCGAAGTGAGCGGGCTGGTCAAGCACTATCCGCTCACCCAGGGCATCCTGTTCAAGAAGCAGGTCGGCGCGGTCAAGGCCGTCGACGGCGTCGACTTCACCCTCCACCGCGGCGAGACCCTGGGCATCGTCGGGGAGTCCGGCTGCGGCAAGTCCACGGTCGCCAAGATGCTGGTCAACCTGGAGAAGCCGACGGCGGGGGAGATCCGCTACAAGGGCGAGGACGTCACCGGCCTGTCGGGCAAGGCGCTGCGGGCCGTCCGGCGCAACATCCAGATGGTCTTCCAGGACCCGTACACCTCGCTCAACCCGCGCATGACCGTCGGCGACATCATCGGGGAGCCGTACGAGATCCACCCCGAGGTGGCGCCCAAGGGCGACCGGCGGAAGAAGGTCCAGGACCTGCTGGACGTCGTCGGGCTCAACCCCGAGTACATCAACCGCTACCCGCACCAGTTCTCCGGCGGCCAACGGCAGCGGATCGGCATCGCGCGGGGGCTGGCCCTGCGCCCGGAGGTGATCGTCGCCGACGAGCCGGTCTCCGCGCTGGACGTGTCGGTCCAGGCGCAGGTGATCAACCTGCTGGACCGGCTCCAGAGCGAGTTCGACCTCTCCTACCTCTTCATCGCCCACGACCTCTCGATCGTCCGGCACATCTCGGACCGGGTGGGGGTGATGTACCTCGGCCGGATCGTGGAGATCGGCCGCGACGCCGAGATCTACGACCATCCGACGCACCCCTACACGCAGGCCCTGCTCTCCGCGGTGCCCGTTCCGGACCCGGAGGCGCGGGAGCACCGGGAGCGGATCATCCTGGCGGGCGACGTCCCGTCCCCGACGAACATCCCCTCCGGCTGCCGCTTCCGCACCCGCTGCTGGAAGGCGCGGGAGCGGTGCGAGCTGGAGGTGCCGGTGCTGGCGGTCCCGGCGGAGTTCCGGCTCGAGACCGGTCCCGCGGCGCACGACTCGGCGTGTCACTTCGCGGAGGAGAAGCAGGTGGTCCCGCCCGAGGAACCACCGGATGATCACACCAACGACGGTGCATAGCAGCACATTTGCTCAGCAACCGCGTTAACACACAGGCAACTTGACCGACCCGATTCCGATATACGGACGGGCCACTCTGAACAGCGTACGGCCGTGCGGGTGCCGTAAACGGGCCGGGAGCGCCATGTCTCCCGGCCCGTTGCCGTGCCTACGGCACTACGCCGGCCCGAGTGAACGCTTGAGGAAGTCCACCTGGAGCAGCAGCAGGTTCTCCGCGACCTGTTCCTGGGGGGTCATGTGGGTGACGCCCGACAGGGGGAGCACCTCGTGCGGGCGGCCGGCGGCCAGCAGGGCCGAGGAGAGCCGCAGGGCATGGGCGACGACCACGTTGTCGTCGGCCAGTCCGTGGACGATCATCAGCGGGCGGTGGGGTCCGGCGGGTGAGGAGAGTCCCTCGTCGGTGACGAGCGAGCTCTTCGCGTACGCCTCAGGGGTGGTGGCCGGGTCGCCGAGGTAGCGCTCGGTGTAGTGGGTGTCGTAGAGCCGCCAGTCGGTCACCGGGGCGCCCGCGATGCCGGCGTGGAAGACGTCGGGGCGGCGCAGCACCGCCAGGGCCGCGAGCCAACCGCCGTAGGACCAGCCGCGGATCGCCACCCGGGAGAGGTCGAGGGGATGGCTCTTCGCCAGCTCCTGCAACGCCTCGACCTGGTCGTCCAGGCTGACCGTCAGGTCGTGGTGGATCGCCTTCTCCCAGCCGGGGGAACGGCCCGGGGTGCCCCGCCCGTCGGCGACGACCACCGCGAAACCCTGGTCGGCGAACCACTGGGAGGTCAGGTGCGCGTTGTGCGCGGCCAGCACCCGGGGCCCGTGCGGGCCGCCGTAGGGATCCATGAGGACGGGCAGGGGGGTGTCACCGGGGTAGTCCGTAGGCATAAGCACGGCGCACGGGATGCGCCGTGCGCCCCCCTCGGTGAGGAGTACGCGGGGGGACAGACCAGGATCTTCTGCGTACGACCGGACAGTCGCCGCCGGCTTCCCGTCCCGCAGTACCCGCGCCACGCTGCCCGGCCGGTCGAGCACCGACGACACCAGAACGGTCACGTTCCCCGAGCGCACCGCCGAGTGCACCCCGGGCTCCTGGGAGAGGCGCTCGACGCCGAGTTCGTTGACGCGGTAGACGTGCACCTCACCGGTTTCCGGCGCGGCCGCGTCCGCCCCGGCCGAGGCGGCGACCAGCACGTCGTCGGAGGTGACGTCGAGCACCGCACGTACGTGCAACTGGGCGCCCGTCAGCGGACGTTCCCCGACCGCCAGGACGCGGGCGCCGCCCTCGTCGGCGATCCTGACCAACTGTCCCGACGGGCTCCAGCACGGCACGCCAGGGAAAAGATCGAGCCAAATCCGATCTTCGTCGGCGTGCACCATCCGGGTCGCCCCGGAGTCGGTGTCCACCGCCAGGAACAGCTGACTGCGCTGGTCGCGCGCCTGTACGAGCAGCAGCGGCGCCCCCGCCCCTGACCAGTGCACTCGCGCCAGGTACGGATAGCGCGCCCGGTCCCAGACGACCTCCGTGCGCACCCCGTCGAGCCCGAACGCGAACAGCCGCACCTCCGCGTTGGGCGTCCCGGCAGCCGGATAGGGCACGTGTTGTGGGTCACGTTTCGGCTGGGCCGGATCGGAGATCCACCACCGTTCCACCGGCGTGTCGTCCACCCGCGTGACCAGCAGTCGATCCGACTCCGGAGACCACCAGAACCCCCGCGAGCGGCCCATCTCCTCGGCCGCGATGAACTCGGCCAATCCATAGGAAACCGTGTCCGATTCCGGCTCCGCCAGCGCCCGGTCGTCGTCGCCCTCGGCTCCCACCACCCGCAGGGCGCCCCCGACGACGTACGCGACGAGCCGCCCGTCGGGGGACGGACGGGGGTCGATCACCGGCCCGGGGACCGCGAGTTCGGTCGCCGTGCCGGCCCGCAGCTCCGCCGTGAAAAGCCGCCCTGACAAGGCGAAAGACGCCAGCTCGACGGCCTCGTCGGTGGCGTAGCCGATGATCCCGGAGCCGCCCTCACGGCTGCGCTCGCGGCGGGCGCGCTCCTCCGCCGAGAGGTCCTCCGAGGTGCCGCCGAGAAGGGCGCGCGGGTCGGCTGCCGGGCGCTCCGTGCCGTCCGCCGGGTCGAGGACCCACAGCGCACCCGCGCGGTCCGTGCCGGAGCCGGAGCGCAGGAACACGACCCGGGAGCTGTCGGGGGCCACCGTGAACGAACGCGGCGCGCCGAGGGTGAAACGCTGGGTGCGGGCGTGCCTGCGGGGGAAGGAGTCGGACTCGGTCGTCATCCTCCGACCATATTGGCCATGCGACCCCCTTGTGCGGCTGTGCGCCGCGAGATGCGCACCCACACATAGTTATGATCACTAGCGCTGTGTGGGTATGAACCTGCTGGCTGATGTATGGATTTACAAGTTCCCTTGTTCTGCTTTTGCCCCCACGTTCCCGGGTCCTTGGAGGTGAACCGCCGTGGCACTCTCGATTTCGGCGGTGGTGCTGCTGGCGATCATCGTCTTCTTGCTGGTCAAGAAGTCGGGGCTGAAAGGCGGTCACGCGGTCGTCTGCATCCTGCTCGGCTTCTATCTGGCCTCCTCGACGATCGCGCCCACGATCAGCGACCTGACGACGAGCGTGGCGAGCATGATCGGCAGCATCAAGTTCTGACGCGTGCCGACCCTGCGTCTGCCCCTGCGCGGGAGATGTAGTCCCGCCTCGTAGGGTTGGCCCCATGACGGAACTCCCCTCCCCCAACCTCCGGCCGGGGGGACCCCCAGCTCGCGCCGCCCGGCGTCTGCTGCTGGTGCACGCGCACCCGGACGACGAGTCGATCAACAACGGCGCGACCATGGCCAGGTATGCGGCCGAGGGCGCCCATGTGACCCTGGTCACCTGCACCCTCGGTGAACGCGGCGAGGTCATCCCGCCGGAGCTGCGGCATCTGACCGGTGCCGCCCTGGGGGAGCACCGGCGCGGTGAACTCGCCGCCGCCATGGCCGAACTCGGCGTCGACGACTTCCGCCTGCTCGGCGGCCCCGGCCGCTACGGCGACTCCGGGATGATGGGCCTTCCCGACAACGACGACCCCGCCTGCTTCTGGCAGGCCGACGTCGACGAGGCCGCCGCGTCCCTCGTCCAGGTCGTCCTCGAGGTGCGCCCCCACGTCCTCGTCACCTACGACGACGACGGCGGCTACGGCCACCCCGACCACATCCAGGCCCATCGCGTCGCCATGCGGGCCGCGGAGCTGGCCGAGGACGCCGGGTGGCGCATCCCCAAGGTGTACGTCAACCGCGTCCCGCGCTCCGTCGTCGGGGCCGCCTTCGCGAGGCTCCGGGAGGAGCTGCCGAAACTGCCCTTCACCCGGAGCGCCGTCGTCTCCGACGTGCCGGGCGTGGTGGACGACGGCCTGGTCACCGCCGCGATCGAGGGCGGCCCGGAGCACACCGCCGCCAAGGCCGCCGCGATGC
Source organism: Streptomyces sp. NBC_01334 (assembly GCF_035983595.1). Taxonomy (NCBI): domain Bacteria; kingdom Bacillati; phylum Actinomycetota; class Actinomycetes; order Kitasatosporales; family Streptomycetaceae; genus Streptomyces; species Streptomyces sp. NBC_01334. Next base: position 6,330,250 of record NZ_CP130718.1, read on the forward strand.
GCGCGCATGCCACCCAGGTCGAAGTCGCCCCCGGCGAGCAGTACTTCGCCCTCTCCAACGAGCTCGCGCAGCCCCTGTTCCCGATCGAGTACTACGAACTCGTCCGCGGGGAGCCCGCCGGGAAGAGGGAGACCGACCTGTTCGCCGGTACGGGCGACGCGACGGAGGTGGCGTGATGTCCGACCGCGGTTCGATGCTCGCCCAGCCGCTGCGGATGCCCCCCGCCGGACGGATCGCCGCCTGTGCGGGGCTCCTGCTGCTCGGCGCCGTCACCGGTCTCGCCGGGGCGCTCGTCCAGGCCGGCTGGTTCCCGGGCGGACTGCTCCTCGCGCTCGTGGGCGCGGCCGGGCTGTTCCTCGGCGGGGCGCGTGCGCTCGGCAGCCGCGCCGGGGCCGTCGCGCCCGCCGCCGGCTGGATGATCTCCGTCATCCTGTGCACGGCGGGCCGTCCCGAGGGTGACTTCCTGTTCGGCGCGGGAGGCGGTTCGTACCTCTTCCTGCTCGGCGGCATGGCACTTGCTGTGATCTGCGCCACCATTGGTTTGGGGCGGCAACCGGTCGGCGGCGACGTCCGACTTGGCAAGTGACGTACCACTTCACCCTGGCGCGCCCGTGGGAGTCCCGTGTGGGTTTCCCCGGCGGTCGTGGGATACGGGCCAGAAGTGGCCAGTATGGTGGTGCGCGCCGCCGAGCTGCCCGTGAGGCCGTGCGGGCGGCGGAGCCAACCTGGAGAACCTGCCTTGAGTCGTGAAACTGACAGTCCGTCCTCCGGGCCCAACGGGCGCGGCGGAGCCGCATACCCCTCGGGCACGCCGCCGTACGGCACCCCCGTGGTGTCCGACGGCGGTGCGGACGCGGGCCGTTCGTCCGCGCAGCCGGAGGAACGCAAGACCGAGACCACGCTGACGACCCGGATCCGCATCAACATCCCGGGTTCGCGGCCGATTCCGCCGGTCGTGATGCGCACGCCCGTCGCGGACGCGGAGAGCAAGGGCGGTGACAGCCCCGAAGGCAACGCCCAGGCCGGTGCCGACGCGCAGTCGGCGCCGTCCGCGCCCGCCGTCGGCCACTCCTCGTCCGACACGGGCTCGTTCGAGCTGCCCGCCGAACCGGCACCCGCCGCGGAGACGAGCAACTGGTTCGCGCCCCGCAAGTCCGGGCCGGGCAAGGGCGGACAGGGCGGCGGCTCCACCAACGGCGCTGGTCTGCCGGGCGGTTCCGCCGCCGGTACGGGCGCGCCCGCGGCCGCTCCCGCCGGCGCGGCGGGACCGGGTGCCGGAACCGGCGCCGGTGCGCCGGGTGGCGCGCGGCCGGGCAACGGACGTCCCGGTGGTGTGGTCGGCTCCATGAGCGTGCCGGGCGGTTCGCGTCCCGGCGGCACCAACGGCGCCGGGGTCCCCGGTGGCGCCACCGGCGGTCCCGTGGCTCCGGGGCACGGCGGCGGCACGGGCTCCTTCGACGTCACCGAGGCACTCGCCGCGGGCCCGCTCGGCAACGGCCCGCGGCCGGGCCAGCCGCCGGTGCAGGGGCAGGGGCCGGGGCAAGGCGGCGTCGAGCCGCGGCGTGACAACCTGCCGTACTTCTCCGACAACGGCCAGCAGGGCCAGCACGGCCAGCAGGGCTTCGGCGTGCCGAACGGCACGCAAGGCCAGGTCCCCCAGGGCGCTCTCCCGGCCGGTCCCGGCGGCTCCTACGACTTCAACGGCCCGGACGGACCCGGCGGTCCCGGCGGCCGTGGCGGCCCGCAGGGCGGCCCTGCGGGCCCGACCGGCGGTCCGGTCACCGGCGACGGCCCGATGGTGCCTCCGATGGGCGGCGCCCCGCACGGCGCCCCGCACGGCGCTCCCGGCGTGACCCGCCCGCCCGGCGCTCCCTCCGGTCCTGGTGGCCCCGGCGGCCCGAACGGCCGTGGCGGTCCGGGTGGTCCGGCCGGCCCCGGTGCGCAGGCAGGTCCCGGCGGTCCGCGTGCCGTCGGCGCCGGCCCCGGCCCCGGTCGTCTCCCCGGCGGTGGCCTGAGCGACGACACCGCGATCCTCACCCCGCAGAAGCCCGCCCCCGAACCGGGCGCGGGCGGCTACGGCGGCCGTCCCGTCGACAACGTCTCCGGGAACACCGTCACCAGCGGCATCCCCGTCGTGCCCGGCGGCCAGGGCGGTACGCGCACCGACGGTCCGCTGCCGCACACCCCGCCGAAGGGGCCGGCCCCGGCCCCGGCCCCGCAGAGCGCGCCCGCGGGCGAATCCAGGAACTCCAAGAAGAAAAAGAAGAAGGGCCGCGGCAAGCTGCCCCTGCTGGGCGGCCTGGTGGTCGTCGCGGGGATCGGCCTCTACGGCGCCGGCCTGCTGATGAACCACTCCGACGTGCCCAAGGGCACCACCGTGCTCGGCGTCGACGTCGGCGGCGGCACCAGCGACGACGCCGTCAAGAAGCTCGACGACGCGTTCGGCAAGCGGGTCACCCAGGCACTGAAGCTGTCCGTCGACGGCGACACCGTCACCCTGAAGCCGGATCAGGCGGGCCTCCAGTTCGACCTGCAGGCCACCGTCGACGACGCCGCCAAGAGCGACTACAACCCGGTCTCCGTGATCGGCTCGCTGTTCGGGCAGCACCGTGAGGTCGAACCGGCGATGCCGGTCGACGAGGAGAAGCTCCAGGCGGCCCTCGAGTCCGCCGCGGGCGGCGCCGGCTCTGCCACCGACGGCACGATCAAGTTCGAGTCCGGCAAGGCCGTCGCCGTCTACGGCAAGGCGGGCAAGGGCATCGACGCGGCGCAGGCCCAGGAGGCCGTCGTCGAGGCCTATCGCACCCAGGTGGAGACCGGCACGGCCACCGGGGTGAAGGTCCCGACGACCGACAAGCAGCCGACGATCTCCGACGCCGAGGTCGATCGGATGATGAAGGAGTTCGCCGAACCGGCGATGTCCGGCAAGGTCACCGTCATGACCGACGCGGCGCACACGGTCTCCTTCAGCCCGAAGAACTCCCTCTGGAAGTTCCTCCAGGTCAAGGCGGTCAACGGCAAGCTCGTCGAGAGCTACGACCAGGCCGCGCTGACGGAGCTCTACGGCGGCACCTTCAACGGTGTGCTGATCACCCGGGGCACCGGCCAGAAGACGGCCGTCACGGTCCAGGACGTCATCAGCGCCCTGCGCCCGGCCCTGAAGAGCGAGACGGAGCGGACCGGGGTCATCGACACCGACCCGAGCTGATCCGACGGCGGTGCCGCATGACATCTGTCATGCGGCACCGAGGACGGCAGACACTGCCGCCCGCCCGGCCCCAGGGCGACGATTGCTGTCATGACGACGACAGCACCGGTGGTCGGGTTCGACCAGGTGAGCAAGAGTTTCGGGGACGTGCGGGCCGTGGACGGCCTGACGCTCGCCCTGCGCCCGGGGGAGACCGTGGCGCTGCTGGGTCCCAACGGGGCCGGCAAGTCGACCACCCTCGATCTGCTGCTCGGCCTCAAGCAGCCCGACAGCGGCACGGTCCGCATCTTCGGCACCGGCCCGCGTGAGGCGATCGTCGCCGGCCGGGTCGGCGCGATGCTCCAGAGCGGCGGCCTGATGGACGAGGTCACGGTCGCCGAACTGGTCGCGCTGGCCTGCGGACTGCACCCGAAGCCGTACCGGGTCGCCGATGTGCTGGCCCGCGCGGGCGTCACCCAGATCGCCGACCGCAAGGTCGACAAGCTCTCCGGCGGCCAGGCCCAGCGGGTCCGGTTCGCCCTCGCCACCGCCGGCGACAGCGACCTGATCGTCCTGGACGAACCCACCACCGGCATGGACGTCACCACCCGGCAGGCGTTCTGGGCCACCATGCGCGAGCAGGCCGACCAGGGCCGCACGGTCCTGTTCGCCACCCACTACCTCGAAGAGGCCGACGCGATCGCCGACCGGGTGCTGGTCCTGCACCGGGGCCGGCTCCTGGCCGACGGCACGGCGGCCGAGATCAAGGCCAAGGCGGGGGCGCGCAGGATCGCCTTCGACCTGGCGGACGGGATCGACGAGGCAGCCCTGCGCGCCCTGCCGTTCCTCACCACGCTGGACGTCTCCGGCCGGACCGTCCGCATCCAGTCCACCGACGCCGACGCCACCGTCCACGCGGTCTACGGCCTCGGGCTCTACCCCCGCAACCTCGAAGTCGCCGGGCTCGGCCTGGAGCAGGCCTTCGTCGCCCTCACCACCGCCGAGGAGGCGAAGTCCAAGTGAACGGCCTGATCAAGCTGGAACTCACCCGCGCCCTGCGCAACCGCAAGTTCCTGTTCTTCTCGGTGATCTACCCGTCTGTCCTGTTCCTGCTCATCGCGGGCAGCGCCGACGGCACGGAGAAGGTCGACGGCACGGGCCTGACCCTGCCGACCTACATGATGGTCTCGATGGCCTCCTTCGGCGCCCTCACGGCCGTCCTGATGGGCAACAGCGAACGCATCGCCAAGGAGCGCCAGAGCGGCTGGGTGCGGCAGTTGCGCCTGACCACGCTCCCGGGCCGCGGTTACGTCCTGGCGAAGACGGCGAGCGCGGCCGTGGTCAGCCTGCCCTCCATCGTCGTCGTCTTCGCCGTCGCCGCGGCCGTGAAGGACGTACGGCTGGACGCCTGGCAGTGGTGCGCCCTCACCGGCGCGATCTGGGCCGGCAGCCTGGTCTTCGCCGCCCTCGGCGTGGCGATCGGCTACCTCGCGAACGGGGACGCCGTCCGCCCGATCACGATGATCACCTACTTCGGCCTGTCCATCCTCGGCGGCCTGTGGATGCCGACGACGACCTTCCCGACCTGGCTCCAGGACATAGCCAAGTGGGTGCCGACGCACGCGTACGCTGCCCTGGGGCAGTCCATCGAGCAGAGTCAGGCCCCGCATGCCAAGGACATCGTCATCCTGGTCGTCTTCTTCGCCCTGTTCACGGGCGGCGCGGCCTGGCTGTACCGGAAGGACACGCTGAAGGCGTGAGCGTCATGACGGACGACCAGCTGTCCGAGAAGGCCCGGGGCGGACCGCCGATCGCGCTGGGCCAGACCGCCCGCACGACGCGCGAGCTGTGGCGGCGCAAGCTGCTGTGGATCGGCGTCTGGCTGGTGTTCCTCAGCTCGCCGGTCCACGACCTGGTCTCGGGCAACCACACCACCGGCGGCACGGTGGCCGGCTGGCTGGGCCTCGCGGTGTTCGTCACCGTCTACCTGTCGCTGCTCTTCCGGGACATGGGGGCCGCGCCCTACCCCGACCTGCTCGTCGCCGCCCTGATCGGCTCCATGGCGGTGCTCGCCACCGTCCTGTGCCTCACCCTCGGCTCCGCCTGGCTCGGCCTGTACTGCTACGTCTCCGTGGCCTGCGGGATGGTGCTCCCGCTGCGGGTGGCGTTCTGGACGATCCCGGGCACGGCCGCGGTGATGCTCCTCGTCGGCCTGCGCACCGGCGAGGAGGAGGCGCTCAACCTCCTCCTGCTGGTCCTGCTCATCGGCTTCGCGATGACCGGGGTGAGCCAACTGGTCCGCACGACGGTGGAGTTGCGCAAGGCCCGCGCGACGGTCGCCCAGCTCGCCGCCAACGAGGAACGGCTGCGCCTGGCCAGGGACCTGCACGACCTGCTGGGCCACTCGCTCTCCCTGATCACCCTCAAGAGCGAGCTCGCCGGCCGGATGCTCCCCGGCCATCCCGAGAAGGCCGCCCAGCAGGTCGCCGACATCGAACAGGTCAGCCGCCAGGCCCTGGTGGACGTCCGGGAGGCCGTCACCGGCTATCGGCGGCCCCGTCTCGCCGCCGAACTCGCGGGCACGCAGGTCGCGTTGACGGCGGCCGGCATCACCGCCGTGATCCCGGCCGAACCGGACCTCGACGGCGTCCCCGAGGAGAGCGAGTCCGCCCTCGCCTGGACCCTGCGCGAGGCGATCACCAACGTCGTACGGCACAGCGGCGGCGCCCGCTGCACGGTGGACCTGGTGCGGCGCCAGACCCTGGACGGCCCCGTCCTCGAACTCTCCGTCGAGGACGACGGGTCCGGCGGTTCCGGCAAGGGCCCCGGCAACGGCCTCACCGGTCTCACCGAGCGCCTGGAGAAGGCCGGCGGCACCCTGGAGGCGGGCCGCGTCCGGCGCGGCTTCCGGCTGACCGCCCGGGTCCCGGCCGGCCCGGTGCCGGACGTAGGATCCCGCTCATGAGTGGTGGCATGATCAAGGTCCTGCTGGCCGAGGACCAGTCGATGGTCCGCGAGGCCCTGGCGGCCCTGCTCGGCCTCGAGGACGACATCGAGGTGGTCGCCCAGGTGGCGCGCGGCGACGAGGTCCTCGCGGCCGCCCGTGCCCACGACGTCGACGTGGCCCTCCTCGACATCGAGATGCCGGGCGCGACGGGCATCGAGGCTGCCGCGCAACTCCACAAGGAACTACCGGGGTTGAAGCTGGTCGTGCTCACGACCTTCGGCCGTCCCGGCTATCTGCGCAGTGCCATGGAGGCAGGCGCCGACGCCTTCCTCGTCAAGGACGCGCCCGCGGCGCAGCTCGCGGAGGCGGTCCGCAAGGTCCTGGCGGGCGAGCGGGTCATCGACCCCACGCTCGCGGCGGCGGCCCTGGCGGGCGGCGCCAACCCCCTCACCGACCGCGAACGCGAGGTCCTGCGCGCGGCGGCCGACGGTTCGACGAACGCGGAACTGGCGGCGGCCCTGCACCTGTCCCAGGGCACGGTCCGCAACTACCTGTCGACGGCGATACAGAAACTGGCGGTACGCAACAGGGCCGAGGCAGTGCGGACGGCGAGGGAGAAGGGCTGGCTGTGAGGGGCAGCGCCCCCCACCAGCCTCCGACGGCTCTTCGACGGGCCTCTGGTGGCCCTCCGACGGCCGCCGACGGGCCTCCCGCGGGCCTCAGTTCAGCATCGCCCGCGCGGCGAACGCCTCCTTGCGCACCCGCTCCGCGGTCCCCTCGTCCACGACCTGCACCAGCCCCGCGTACTCCTCCAGCTCCACGGCCCCGCCGACGAAGTCCCCCCGCTGCACCAGCAACTGCCCCTTCTCGTACCGCAACCGTGCCGGATGGGAGGGCACCGCCAGTGCCAGCTCCACGGCCCACAGCGCGACATCCGACCGCTCCGGCCGGGCCAGGGCCCACGACCGGATGTTGTTCAGGATCCGCATCACGACGTCCAAAGGCTCCGCCGGGACCAGCATCGACGGTTCGAGCGGCGCCCCCGTCGCCGCGGTGACCAGCGAATCCGCGTCATCGCCCGACAGGATCCGCCCCCCGTCGAAGGGATCGACGAGCACCTGGCGCTCCAGGTCCGCGGGCGGCCCGAACCCGACCACGAAGTGCCCCGGCAGCGCGACCCCGTACACCGGCGCCCCGGCCCGTCGCGCCACCTCCACCCAGACCACGGACAGCAGGATCGGCAGGCCCCGCCGCCGTACCAGCACCCGATGCAGCAGCGACGACTCCAGCCGCTCGTAGTCCGCTGCCGAGCCACGGAACCCGTACCGCTCGCCGAGCAGCTCCCGCAGTGCCACCGCCCACTCCCGCGGCCCGCCGGGCCGGTACGGCAGCTCTCCGGCCAGCCGGTCCAGCTCGATCTGCGCGGCGTCCAGTGCGGCCTCGTCCAGCTCCCGGTCCGGCTCCGCGCCGATCAGCAGGCACAGCAGGGCCAGATCGGGCCGCTCGGCCCGCGCCTCCTCGGCGAACCGCCGCCGTACCTCGCCGGCCTCGAACCCGCTCACGCATGCTCCCGATAGTGGTGGTACGCGTGATGCGCCGCGAAGCCCATCCCGGCGTACAACGCCCGCGCTCCCGCGTTCCTCTCCTCCACCTGCAGCCAGGCCGCCGACGCCCCCTCCTCCAGCGCCCGCCGGGCGAGCGCGGCCATCACGACGGTGGCCAGCCCCCGCCGCCGCTGCGCAGGATCGACCTCGACCGCCGCGAAGCCGGCCCAGCGCCCGTCCACGACACACCGCCCGATGGCGGCGGGAGCCTCGCCGGGCTCCCCGGGCACCGACGCGAACCACACCGACGGTCCCGCTCCCAGCACCTTCAGGGCCACCTCGCTCACCCCCTTGCGCTGATACCGGGCCAGCCACGCCTCGTCGGCCTCCCGGGCCAGGACCACCCCCTCAGCCTCCGCCCCGTCGGCGAGGGGCGCCAGTGCCCCGATCCACAACTCGGAGCTCACCTCACGCACCCACCCGCGCCGCTCCAGCTCCGCGCACAGCAGCTCCTGGGTGCCCTCGGCCCCCGTCGCGGTCTGCACATAGGCGGGCAGCCCGCGCTCCCCGTACCAATGCCGTACGACGTCCAGGGCCTCGTCGAGAGGAACGCCCGGCGCGCCGAGCGGCAGCACCGAGTTGGCCCGGCGGGTGAACCCGGCGGCGGCCCGCAGCTCCCACTCGCCGAGCCGCGCGCTCTCCAGCGGACGCCAGGCCCGGGAGGCGACCTGCGCGAGCTCCTCGTAGCGGGCGGCCGGACCCCGGCGGCGGGCCGGGGCGGCCGGAACGACCTTCCCGGCGACCAGCGAGGACGCGTCAACGCGGACGCTCTCACCGCTCTTCCGTGTGATCACCAGCACACCGTCGTCCCATGATGTGAGAACGCCTACCGTGTCGGTGAATTTCCCCCCGGCGGTACCCGCCTCGGTCAGGCATCGTACGGAGACACGTTTGCCCACGTCAGCAGTGGTGACGCGGACCTCGAGGCGTCCGGCGGCCGAGATTTCCACAGGTCAGTTCACCCCTCCTGTTCGGATCATGCCCAGGAACGGAGATACTAGAGGCGGGCATCGACGACGCCGCGCTCCCGCGCGCCAGGCGGCGGAGCCTGAGGAGGCCCGCCGGCGCCCTATCGAGGAGGAACGACAGCGTGACCTACGTCATCGCGCAGCCTTGTGTCGACGTCAAGGACAAGGCGTGCATCGAAGAGTGCCCGGTCGACTGCATCTACGAGGGCCAGCGGTCCTTGTACATCCACCCGGACGAATGCGTCGACTGCGGCGCCTGTGAGCCGGTCTGCCCGGTCGAGGCGATCTTCTACGAGGACGACACTCCGGAGGAGTGGAAGGACTACTACAAGGCGAACGTCGAGTTCTTCGACGAGCTCGGCTCGCCCGGCGGCGCCAGCAAGCTGGGGCTGATCGAGCGCGACCACCCCTTCGTCGCCGCGCTGCCGCCGCAGAACCAGTAAAGCGGCCCGCACCTCGTGCCGCCTCGGTCCCGTACGGCCTGATCGCCTCAGATCGCCGTGCGGGGCCGAGGCGTTTGCCGTGAAGGGGCAGCTCCCGTACCAGAAAGTGAGCCAGAAGCCGTGTCCGCAGTCTCCGACCGTCTCCCCACCTTTCCCTGGGACAAGCTGGCGCCGTACAAGGCGACGGCCGCGGCCCACCCGGACGGCATCGTCGACCTCTCCGTCGGCACCCCCGTCGACCCGGTCCCCGAGCTGATCCAGAAGGCCCTGATCGACGCGGCCGACTCACCCGGCTACCCGACGGTCTGGGGCACGCCCGAGCTGCGCGACGCGATCACCGGCTGGGTGGAGCGGCGGCTCGGCGCCCGCGGTGTGACCCACCGGCACGTGCTGCCGATCGTCGGCTCCAAGGAACTGGTCGCCTGGCTGCCCACCCAGCTGGGCCTCGGCCCCGGCGACCGGGTCGCCCACCCGCGCCTGGCCTACCCGACCTACGAGGTCGGCGCCCGCCTGGCCCGCGCCGGGTACGAGGTCTACGACGACCCCACGGACCTGGACCCGGAGGGGCTGAAGCTGCTCTGGCTCAACTCGCCGTCCAACCCCACGGGCGAGGTGCTCTCCAAGGACGAGCTGACCCGGATCGTGGCCTGGGCCCGTGAGCACGGCGTCCTGATCTTCTCCGACGAGTGCTACCTGGAGCTGGGCTGGGAGGCCGACCCGGTCTCGGTCCTGCACCCGGACGTCAACGGCGGCTCGTACGAGGGCATCGTCTCGGTCCACTCGCTGTCCAAGCGCTCGAACCTGGCGGGTTACCGGGCGGCCTTCCTGGCGGGCGACCCGGCCGTCCTGGCCCCGCTCCTGGAGATCCGCAAGCACGGCGGCATGATGACGTCGGCGACCACGCAGGCGGCGGCCGTGGCGGCCCTCGGCGACGACGCCCACGTCCGTGAGCAGCGGGAACGCTACGCGGCCCGCCGCACCGCGCTGCGCGAGGCACTGCTCGCCCACGGCTTCCGCATCGAGCACAGCGAGGCCAGCCTGTACCTCTGGGCCACCCGCGACGAGTCCTGCTGGACCACCGTCGCCCACCTGGCGGAGCTGGGCATCCTGGTGGCCCCCGGCGACTTCTACGGCGAGGCGGGCGAGAACTTCGTCCGCGTGGCCCTGACGGCGACGGACGAGCGGATCGCGGCGGCGGTCGCGCGGCTCGCCCGCTAGGACGCGTCCCGCGCCCACCTCCCGGCCGGCCTGCCGCAACGACGAGACGGGGCCCAGGGAACACCCTGAACCCCGTCACCGGCTCGAGGGCCGCGGCGTCAGCCGAGCGGCAGGCTCTTCACCGGCAGGGTCTCGGCGCCGGGCAGCCCGCCCTTGGTGAGCGAGTCCGTCGGCAGTCCGCCCTTGGTGGCGGTCGACGCGGTGTCCCCGAGGAGGCCCCCGGCGGAGCCCGCCGCCTCGCCGGCCGTCTTCTGTGCCGCGGGCGCCGCCTTCTTCACGGCCTTGCCGCCGGTCTTGCCCGCGGCCGGCACCGTCTGCTTCACGGCCTTGCCACCGGTCTCACCCGCGAGTCCGGTGACGTTCTGCGCCGCGCCGTCGACCGTGGTGCCGACGCTCGCCGCGTCCAGGGCGGTCAGTCCGCCGAGGTTCGGAGCGGCGGGAAGGCCGGGGGCCGCGCCGGCGGAGCCGGCCGCACCGACCCCGGCGGCCGCTCCCGCAGCGACAAGCAGCGCGGCACGGGCGATCCGGCGGGTCAGGGGGAGGGACATGATGCTCCTTCGACGGGAGAGAACAAGGACTGTCTGTGACTGCTGTGACTGTCTGTCTGTCCGGGCCCGGACGCAGTGACTACCGCTCGAAGCCCGCGAAGGTTGCGCACGGCCAACGTAAAGAGTTGGCAATGCGTCGCATTATCGCCTGCGGATAAAAACGGGCAAAAACCGCCCGATGTGAAAGTCCGTCAAACCCCTGTAGCCCTTTGTCCGCAAGGGATTCGCCGGATGCGGGGGTGACGGCGCGAAAACCTGAGCACCAGGTCGCCCGAACGGTCCGTACGTGACCCGATCGAGTGACGACCCGTACTACTGCGCGGTGACGATCCGTACGCTGCCGTTTCCGCCGCCCGCCCCCGTCGCCCCGGCGGCCTCCGCGCTGGTCGAGCCGGTCGCCCGCCACCGGCTGTCGGTGTTCCCGGAGACCCACTCCCGGCCCGCGTACGACACGCTCTCGATGCGCAGCGCCGAGGCGTTGGCCACCGCCCAGTGCGCCAGCTGCCAGCCGCGCTCGCCGACACTGCGGCCACCGGAGGTCGTGTCCTCGGTCACGGGCAGCGTCACGGTCCGCCCAGCGCTCTCGGCGGCCGGTGCGTCCGGGGCCGCCGGGGAAGTGGACGAGACGTCCTGCGCGTCGGCCTCCGAGCCCGCCTGCTGGAGCGCGTCCCGACCGAAGTCCCGGACCAGCGCCGCCCGCACCGCGTCCGGACCGGTGGTCGTCGGCGTGGTGGCCGAGCGGCCGTTGCAGGTCAGCGTGGCCGCTGCCGTCCCGGTCAGCGCGGCGGCCAGCACCGTGGCGTCCGGCTCGTGCTTGGCGTACGCCTCCGGGTAGCCGCTGCGCTGCACGCGCTGCGCGGCGACGGTGAGCGGGAGCTCGGTGTAGTCGCGGACCTTCGCGAGGTGCTCGTAGAAGATGCTCGCCGCGTACGCCGGGTCCGTGACCTGCTTCTCGGTGCCCCAGCCCTGCGAGGGCCGCTGCTGGAACAGGCCGAGCGAATCCCGGTCGCCGTGGGTGAGGTTGCGCAGCCCCGACTCCTGGAGGGCGGTCGCGAGCGCGATCGCCACGGCACGCTCGGGCATGGCCCGGTTGGTGCCGACGGCGGCGATCGTGGCCGCGTTCACCGCCTGCTCCGGCGTGAACTCGTACGTCGCCCCGTTCGCGCCGCCCGAGACGACCCGGCAGCCCGGATCGTCCGTGCCGCCGGTGACGTACTGCACCACGACATAACCCGCGACGGCGGACAGGACCACGCAGGCCGCCCCGAAACGGAGGAGGCGGCCGCGGCGCTTGGGAGAGGGGGACGGCTCTGGCACGCGTACAAGGTACTGGAGAGTACTGAGGAGTAGGAGGCCCGTGCGCTGAGCGCGGAAAAGCTGGACGCCCAGTGGGCGCGTTAGGGTCGACGGCATGGCCGACACCCCGCTTGACCTCACTCTGGACGCCGCCGCACTCACCGCGCGGCTCGTCGACTTCCGTTCGGAGAGCGGCACCGAGAAGCCGCTCGCGGACGCGATCGAGGCCGTCCTGCGCGCGCTGCCCCACCTCACGGTGGACCGCTACGGCAACAACGTGGTCGCCCGCACGAACCTGGGCCGCGCGGAGCGTGTGGTCCTCGCCGGCCACATCGACACGGTCCCGATCGCCGACAACGTCCCCTCGCGGCTGGACGAGGACGGGGTCCTGTGGGGCTGCGGCACCTGCGACATGAAGTCCGGGGTGGCGGTCCAGCTGCGCATCGCGGCGACGGTCCCGGCGCCCAACCGCGACCTGACCTTCGTCTTCTACGACAACGAGGAGGTCGCCGCCGACCTCAACGGCCTCAAGCACGTGGCCGAGCACCGTCCGGAGTGGCTGGCGGGCGACTTCGCGGTGCTGCTGGAGCCCTCCGACGGCCAGGTGGAGGGCGGCTGCCAGGGCACCCTGCGGGTCCTGCTGAAGACCAAGGGTGAGCGGTCCCACTCGGCGCGCAGCTGGATGGGCTCCAACGCCATCCACGCGGCGGCCCCGATCCTGGCCCGCCTCGCCGCCTACGAGCCGCGCTACCCGGTCATCGACGGCCTGGAGTACCGCGAGGGGCTCAACGCGGTCGGCATCACGGGCGGGGTGGCCGGCAACGTCATCCCCGACGAGTGCGTCGTCACCGTCAACTTCCGCTACGCGCCGGACCGGAGCGAGGCGGAGGCCGTCGCCCACGTCCGCGAGGTCTTCGCCGACTGCGGGGTGGCGGAGTTCGTGGTCGACGACCACAGCCCGGCCGCCCTCCCCGGCCTCTCCCACCCGGCCGCGGCGGCCTTCATCAAGGCGGTCGGCGGCACACCGATGCCCAAGTACGGCTGGACGGACGTGAGTCGCTTCTCCTCGCTGGGCGTCCCCGCGGTCAACTACGGCCCCGGCAACCCGCACTTGGCGCACAAGCGGGACGAGCGCGTGGAGACGGCCAAGATCCTGGCGGGCGAGGAGCGGCTGAGGGCCTGGCTCACCGCCTGAGGGGACGTTCGGCGCGAGGGCTCTTCAGGGCGGACACGCCGACGTCCCCCGTCCGTAACCCGCGTAGATCTACGCTGAGGTGGAACAAACTTCCCCGGCTCTCGGCTTCGCCCGAGCCGGGGAGGCTCAATCGCGGAGGGAGCTCACCATGGCTACAGGGAACCCCGAGGGCAAGAAGCAGCCACCGGACGAACAGCGCCTGGGACCGGTCCTCCGTAGGCGGGACCAGGTGCAGTCGAGCACCACGGACCAGCGGCTGCTGGACGAACGGGCGCCCTCCGACTGGGTGCACACGGACCCCTGGCGGGTGCTGCGGATCCAGTCGGAGTTCATCGAGGGCTTCGGCACCCTCGCCGAACTGCCCCCGGCGATCAGCGTGTTCGGTTCCGCCCGCACACCGGTGGGCTCCCCGGAGTACGAGGCGGGCGTACGGCTCGGCAGCGCCCTCGTCGACGCCGGCTGGGCCGTGATCACGGGCGGCGGCCCGGGCGCGATGGAGGCGGCCAACAAGGGGGCGTCCGAGGCGGGCGGCATCTCGGTGGGCCTGGGCATCGAGCTCCCCTTCGAACAGGGCCTCAACCCGTACGTCGACATCGGCCTGAACTTCCGCTACTTCTTCGTGCGGAAGATGATGTTCGTGAAGTACGCGCAGGGCTTCGTGGTCCTGCCCGGCGGCCTCGGCACCCTCGACGAACTCTTCGAGGCACTCACCCTCGTCCAGACCCAGAAGGTCACCCGCTTCCCGATCGTCCTCTTCGGCACGGAGTACTGGGGCGGCCTGATCGACTGGCTGCGGAACACCCTGATCGCCCAGGGCAAGGCCTCCGAGAAGGACCTCCTCCTCTTCCACGTCACGGACGACGTGGAGGAGGCGGTGGCCCTGGTGTCGAAGGAGGCGGGCCGCTAGGAATGTCAGCCCGTCCGGCGCTCGAGGACAAGCCCGCCGAGGCCGAAGGCAGGGGTCCGGGGGCGCGGCCCCCGGGACGGGACGGGTAGGGGCGGCGGGGGCGAGAGAGTTCCGGCGGGGGCTAGGCCAGCCCCCGCCGGGCCACGGCCGGCGCCCGGTGCCCGGCGATCGACGCCACCATGTCCAGCACCTGCCGGGTCTCCGCCACCTCGTGCACCCGGTACACCTGCGCCCCCAGCCACGCCGACACCGCGGTCGTCGCCAGGGTCCCGACCACCCGCTCCTTCACCGGCCGGTCCAGCGTCTCGCCCACGAAGTCCTTGTTGGACAGGGACACCAGCACCGGCCACCCCGTCTCCACCATCTCCTCGAGCCGCCGGGTCGCCTCCAGGCTGTGCCGGGTGTTCTTCCCGAAGTCGTGCCCCGGATCGATCATGATCGACTCCCTCGGCACGCCCAGCCGCGCCGCCCGCTCCGCCAGCCCCACGGTCACCCGCAGGATGTCGGCCATGACGTCGTCGTACGTCACCCGGTGCGGACGGGTCCGCGGCTCGGCGCCCCCCGCGTGCGTGCACACCAGTCCCGCCCCGTACCGCGCCGCGACCTCCGCCAGCCGCGGATCGACGCCGCCCCAGGCGTCGTTGAGCACATCGGCCCCCGCCTCGCAGACCGCCTCGCCGACCTCGGCCCGCCAGGTGTCCACGCTGATGATCACGTCCGGGAAGCGCCGCCGCACCTCGGCCACGAAGCCCACGGTCCGCCGGGCCTCCTCCTGCGCGGTGACCTCCTCACCGGGCCCGGCCTTGACGCCGCCGATGTCGATGATGGCCGCGCCCTCCGCCACCGCCTGCTCCACGCGTGCGAGGGCCGGCTCGTCGCGGAAGGTCGCCCCCTGGTCGTAGAAGGAGTCGGGGGTCCGGTTCACGATCGCCATGATCACCGGCTCGTGCGCGCCGAATTCACGCCTGCCCAGCCTGAGCATCCCCTGTGACCTCTCCCGGTACGTCCTGCACATCCACCGCCTGCGACCCTAACTGTCGGAGCCGCATGGCACGATCGGACCCAAGCAGATCCACTCCGAGCACACCGAGCGTGGGGACCCACCGATGGTTATGTTCTTGTTCCTGGTCATCGCGCTCGCCGTCGTGGTCGCGGCGGTGACACTCGCCGTGGTGGGCGGCGGCGAGGGCACCGGCCCGCTGCCGGAGGTCGCCCCCGAGCGACTGCACGACCCGCTGCCCCCGGACCGCCCGGTCGACCGCTCCGACATCGACCACCTCCGCTTCCCGCTGGCCGTCCGCGGCTACCGCATGGCCGACGTGGACGACGCCCTCAACCGCGTCGCCGCCGAACTCGCCGAGCGTGACGCCCGCATCGCCGACCTGGAGTCCGCCCTGGCGGGCGCCAGGACCCCGGCCGGCGGCGGCCACGTCTCCATGGAGAAGCCGGCCCCGGAGGACCAGCAGTGAGCGACGGGAGTGCCGTCGCCGGCGCGGACGGCGCGCTGCGCTGCCCCTGGGCCCTGTCCACGCCGGACTACGTGACCTACCACGACGAGGAGTGGGGCCGCCCGGTCCACGGCGACGACGCGCTGTTCGAACGCCTCAGCCTGGAGGCCTTCCAGTCCGGCCTGTCCTGGATCACGATCCTGCGCCGACGCCCCGGCTTCCGCACCGCCTTCGCCGACTTCAAGATCGCCTCGGTCGCCGTCTTCACCGACGAGGACCGCACCCGCCTGCTCGCCGACCCGGGCATCATCCGCAACCGTGCCAAGGTCGACGCCACCCTCGCCAACGCGCGCGTGCTGGCCGACTGGGCGCCCGGTGACCTGGACGAGCTGATCTGGTCGCACGCTCCCGACCCGGCCGGCCGGCCGGTCCCGAAGACCCTGGCCGACGTGCCGGCGGTGACGGAGGAGTCGACGGCCCTGTCGAAGGCCCTGAAGAAGCGGGGCCTGCGCTTCGTGGGTCCCACGACGGCGTACGCGCTGATGCAGGCCTGCGGCCTGGTGGACGACCACCTGGAGACCTGCGTGGTGAGAACCGCCCCTTGAGCGGCACGGGGAACCGCGCGACCGCCCTGGACGGTCCCGCAGCCCCCGAAGCCGCTCCCGCGCTCCTGTGACCGGGCTCAGCGGCCCAGGTACTTCGGCTCCTCCTTGTTGACGAAGGCCCGCACCGCGATCGCGTGGTCCTCGGAGGCCCCGGCCCGCGTCTGCAGCTCGTCCTCCCGGTTCAGCGTCTCGGCGAGCGAGTGGGAGGACCCGAAGGCCATCGCCTCCTTGATCGCCGCGTAGGCCACCGTCGGCCCCTCGGCCAGCATCCGCGCCAGCTGCTCGGCCGCCGTGCGCAGCGAGGCCGCCGGTACCACGCGGTTGGCGATACCCAGCTCGTGCGCCTCCTGGGCCGTGATGCTGCGCGGGAAGAGCAGCAGGTCGGCGGCCCGGCCCGGACCGATCACCCGGGGCAGGGTCCACGAGACACCGGAGTCGGCGGTGAGCGCGACCCCCGCGAACGAGGTGTTGAAGGACGCCGTGTCGGCCACGACGCGGTAGTCCGCGGCCAGCGCGAAACCGAAACCGGCTCCGGCGGCGACCCCGTTCACGGCGGCGACCACCGGCTTCGGCGCCTCGGTCAGCGCCCGCACGATCGGGTTGTAGTGCTCGGCGACCGTGCTCATCACCTGCGTCGAGCCCTCGGCCAGCAGCCCGATGTGCTCCTTCAGGTCCTGTCCCACACAGAACGCCCGCTCGCCGGCGGCGGTCAGCAGGACGGCCCGCACGGCGTCGTCGGCAGCCGCGGACTGGACCGCGTCCCGGAGGGCGACCTTGGTCGCGACGTTCAGCGCGTTCATCGCCTCGGGGCGGTTCAGCGTGATCGTCGCGAGCCCGTCGCTCACCTCGTAGAGCACGGTGTCGGCCATGGCGTTTCCCCTCCGTGTCGCGGCTCCGGCGTACTACTGGTCAGTACGTCCGGTGTACGAGGACAGCATGGCGGAGATCACCGTCCATGGACCGGACCCGACATGTGACCTGCGTCAAAGAATTCGGGACGGTTTCCGGTGCGCGGAAGTCCGTGCGGCGGTGCAGTATCGCAGTCACATCGCCGAATTGAGTGGTTTTGCTCGCGCGCGTTGCCCAAGCGATGCCGACTGATGTTGGTCATCGGGTCCTGAGATGCGGGATAATGGCCTGGAAGCAATGTGTTCGATGCCGGTGTCGTGTGTCCCACGCTGGACCGCGGCTGCCCTCCACGGGGCCGTCGGCTTTGGCGATGAGCTGGTTTCAGGAAGGGGAACGAGCATGGCGGCCATGAAGCCGCGAACGGGTGACGGCCCGCTCGAGGTGACCAAGGAGGGGCGGGGCATCGTCATGCGCGTTCCGCTCGAAGGCGGCGGTCGACTCGTCGTCGAGCTGACCCCCGATGAGGCCGACGCGCTCGGCGACGCCCTCAAGAAGGTCGTCGGCTGACGCGCAAGCGACCCTACTCTTTCGACCGCTCCGGCATCCTTCAGGGTGCCGGAGCGGTTGTTTTGTCAGCTTTCCCGCGGTCCGTCGGGGCCGCACGGCCCGAAAGGCCCAAAGGCCGCCCACGGGCTTGCCGGGCACGATCCGCGCACCTTCGTACTCAGCGTTTGACCGCGCACAGCAGTCCGTCGCCCACGGGGAGCAGCGAAGGCACCAGCTCCTGGCTCTCGCGCACCGCCCGCAGCAGCTCCCGGATCCTTATGACCTCCGTGGGCTGCGGTCCGGAATCGACCGTGCGGCCGTTGGCGAAGACACCCTCGAAGACGACGAGTCCTCCCGGCCGCAGCAGGCGCAACGATTCAGCGAGGTACTCCATGAGTTCCAGGCGGTCGCCGTCGCAGAAGACGAGGTCGTAGCCGGCGTCCGCGAGGCGGGGCAGGACGTCGAGCGCGCGGCCGGGGATGAACCGGGCCCGGTTGCTGGCGAAGCCGCAGGCGCGAAAGGCCTGGCGGGCGAACTGCTGGTGCTCCGGCTCGGGGTCGACGGTCGTCAGGACGCCGTCCGGGCGCATTCCGTGCAGCAGGTGGATCCCGGAGACGCCGGTGCCGGTACCGATCTCCGCGACCGCCTTGGCGTCCACGGTGGCGGCGAGCATCCGCAGCGCGGCGCCCGTGCTCGGCGACACCGAGCGCAGCCCTGCCTCGCGGGCCCGGTCACGGGCCCAGTGCAGCGCTTCGTCCTCGGCGGCATAGGCGTCGGCGAACGCCCAGCTTGCCTGCCGGTTGCCGCTAATGACCCTCTCCTGTCCCCGTGGTTGCCTGGGCGTGACTGTATCCGTTGCCGCCGGGAACCCGCAGATGGGACCGCGCGTTTGAAGGGGTGGGAACGACAACGGGGGGGACACAGTTGGATCACGACGAGGGACCGGGTGTCGAGCAAGTGCTGACGCAGCCGTATGAGCCGTATCAGCACAGATCAATTTCTCGTAAAACCGCTTATCCGGAGCTAACGGGCGAGGTGGCTATGGTAGGGGCTCCGCTGGACATCACCACCAGAGCCGACAGGGGAGGTGCGGCCGCGCCCGTGGATCGGGGAGGAGTGCTGCGGCGCTTTCTCGGTTCGGCAGGCAGGCCGAAATCCGTGAACGACACCGCTGCTGACCACAGCCAGGCCGCAGGCACCGCCGCCGGCCCCGCCCAGACCGCGACCTTCTCCACCGACGCGGACGGGCAGGCGTGGACTCCGCCCACGTGGGAGGAGATCGTCAGCATGCACAGTGGCCGGGTCTACCGGCTCGCCTACCGTCTGACCGGTAACCAGCACGACGCCGAGGACCTCACCCAGGAGGTCTTCGTCCGCGTCTTCCGCTCCCTCTCCACATACACCCCGGGCACCTTCGAGGGCTGGCTGCACCGCATCACCACCAACCTCTTCCTGGACATGGTCCGCCGCAAGCAGCGCATCCGCTTCGACGCGCTGGGCGACGACGCGGCCGAGCGGCTGCCCAGCAAGGAGCCCACCCCTCAGCAGCTCTTCAACGACACCCACTTCGACGCGGACGTCCAGCAGGCCCTCGACACCCTGGCGCCGGAGTTCCGCGCCGCGGTCGTCCTCTGTGACATCGAAGGCCTGTCCTACGAGGAGATCGCCGCGACCCTGGGCGTCAAGCTGGGCACGGTCCGCTCGCGCATCCACCGCGGCCGTTCGCAGCTGCGCAAGGCCCTCGCGCACCGCTCGCCCGAAGCGCGTGCCGAGCGCCGCTCCTTCGTACCCCGCGTGCCCGCTCTGGGAGGAGGAAGGGGAGCGACCGCGTGAGTGGATCCCGACACAACTCCGCCGAGAGGCTCCTCGCGGAGCAGCACCTCGGAGACCGCCTCTCCGCCCTGGTGGACGGCGAACTCGGTCACGACACCCGCGAGCGGGTGCTGGCGCATCTGGCGACCTGCCCGAAATGCAAGTCGGAGGTCGACGCGCAGCGTCGGCTGAAGAACGTCTTCGCGGAAGTCGCCCCGCCGGCCCCCTCCGAAAGCTTCCTGGCCCGCCTCCAGGGGCTTCCCGGGGGAGGCGACCCGGACGCCGGCGGCACGCCCCTGGGCGGGGGCGGGTTCGGCGACGGAGTCTTCGGAGTGAGCGGAACGAGACGGGACGAGCCGTTCGAGTTCGGCTACGTACCCGCCCATGGCCACGGCTCCCTCCTGTCACCGGCCTCGGACCGCGGCTTCCGCATCCACCCCGTCGGCCGTGGCGACCGCCATGACGCCGAGCGTTCGCGCGGTATGCGGTTCGCGTTCGTCGCCGCCGGCGCGGTGTCGCTGGCCGCCATCGCGCTGGGCGGCATGACGACCGTCGCGCCGATCGACACCACCGCGGACGGTCGCGGGGGCGCGGGCTCCGGGAGCAATGTGACACCGGCCCGCACCCCGGGCACGGGCTCGGCGACGTCGCCGGAGAACCAGCGCCGCCGTTCGGTCGGCCCGCTGCTCTCCCAGGGCGGCCAGTTCGGCGACACCCCCGCTGCCCCGACCGAGGTGTCCGCACCGCTGCTGCCCGGCGTGCCCGCCCCGGCCGCCGGTCCGGTCGAACAGGCCCTGCACCGGCTCACCTCGCCCATGGTGGCCGGCGCCGCGGTGATGTCCCCGCTGATACGCCCGCTCGGCACCACCCCGCCGATCACCCTGACCTCCCTGACCACCGCTGCGGAGGTCACCGGGCCCGGTCTGCTCGCCGCACCCGTCCCCGCCACCTCCACCTCGCCTTCCTCGCAGAACGCCCGCTGACCCGGGCCCTGCGCCGCTCCGCCACGAACCTGGTTGAATCCAGGGAGGATCCGGGGAGGACCGCGCCCTGCCAGGCAGCCGGGCGCGAAGGCGGGTGGGGGAGAGCATGGACGACGGGAAGCCCACGAGGGCGAAGTGGTGGAGCCGGCCTCGACCGCAGGCGTCCCCGGGGCGACAGAGCCCCGCGGACCCGGTCGACGCCACGACGGCGGAGCCGGCCCCCGAGGAGGCCGTCGGCCGCGAGCCGTCGACCAGGACCGAGGACGAAGGCGACTTCGAACTGGCCCGACCCGCACGGCCGGCACCCACCGCCGACGACGGCGACTACGAACTGAGCCGCCCCGCAGCGGAAACGGCTCCTCCGCCGACACTCCCAGTCCCGTCGGTTGCGCCTGTTGCGCCTGTTGCGCCTGTTGCTCCGGCTGCTTCGGAGGCCCTGGCTGTCCCGGGGGCACCGGCGGAGCGGATCGGCTCGGAGGCTCCGGCAGTTCGAGCCGACGCCGTCGTCTCCGCCGAGATGCCTCCCACCGAGCCGCCACCGGTCACCGACGAGCGGCCCAAGCCCCTGCACGATCCCGACCCCTACAGCACCCCGCCGTACGGCGAACCGGGCCCCTGGGCGCCCGCGCCACCGGTCCAGCACCCGACGGCGACCGCCACGCCCGCCCAGGCCGGGCATGGCGCCGCGCCGGGCACACCCGTGCCCGCGCCCACCACATCGCCGTCGACGGTGGAATCCGCGGGCCCCGGAACGGCCACCACGCCGGCCACGCCCGTCCCGTCCGCCGCGCCCGCCGGGCCGATCGCGCCCGCCGCACCTGTCATGCCCGCCGCACCTGTCATGCCCGCCGCACCTGCCACCTCCGCTGCGCCCGGTGCACCTGCCGTGCCCGTCGCGTCGCCCGCGACGCCCGCCGTGCCCGGCGCACCCGCCGTCGGTTCGGTCGGGGGGCAGGTGTCCGGCGGGGATCCCGGGCCCACGCTCCCTGCTGCCGACCCCTGGCAGCGCTACGACCCCTGGTCCGCCGACCCCCTCGCCGGGGCCACGGCTTCCGGAGGCCCGGGGCGCGGAGCGCTCGTCGGTGGGCCGCTTCAGTACCAGGGTGCGGGCGGGCTCGGCCGGCACCCCGGGACGGACGTCCTCACCGAGTCCCAGCAGCGCAGGCAGCTGCGGGGGCGGCTGGTCGGGGGAGCGCTGGCCATCGCGCTGGTCGCCGGCGGGCTCGGCGGAGCCGTGGGCGTCTATCTGGAGCGCAACGGCGGGCTCGACCCGGTGGAGCTGCCGCAGGCCGCCGCGGCGCCCACCGGGCGGTCCGCGGACAGCGTGGCGGGAATCGCCGCGCGCGCCCTGCCCGGCGTCGTGACGCTGCATGTCAGCGGAAGCGAGGAGTCCGGTACCGGCACCGGCTTCGTGCTCGACTCGCTCGGCCACATCCTCACCAACAACCACGTCGTCGAGCCCGCCGGAGGCGACGGCCGGATAACCGTCGTGTTCAACGGGGGCCAGACCGCCGAGGCCGAGGTCGTCGGCCGGGACAGCGGCTACGACCTCGCCGTGGTGAGGGTGACCGGGGTGAAGGGGCTGAAGCCCCTGTACCTCGGCAACTCCGACAACGTCCGGGTCGGTGACCCGGTCGTCGCCATCGGCGCCCCCTTCGACCTCGAGGGCACCGTCACCTCCGGCATCATCAGCGCCAAGGAGCGACCCATCACCGCCGGCGGCGGGAGCGGGGACGGGAGCGACGTGTCGTACGTCGACGCCCTCCAGACCGACGCGCCGATCAACCCGGGGAACTCCGGCGGCCCCCTCCTCGACGCGCAGGGTCATGTCATCGGCATCAACTCCGCCATCCGTTCCGCCGACGACGGCACCGACTCCGGCACCGCCCAGGCCGGCTCGATCGGCCTGGGTTTCGCCATCCCGGTCAACCAGGGCAAGCGCGTCGCCGAGGAGTTGATCAACACCGGCAGGGCGACCCACCCGGTCATCGGCGTCACGCTCGACATGGACTACGCGGGCGACGGCGCCCGGGTCGGTACGGCGGACAGCGCCGCGGGCGACCCGGTCACCGCGGGCGGGCCCGCCGACCGGGCCGGCGTCCGCGCGGGGGACGTCATCACGGAGATCGACGGCCGGCGCGTCCACTCCGGCGAGGAGCTGATCGTCAAGACCCGCGCCCACCGTCCCGGCGACCGGCTGGCGCTGACGATCGAACGGGACGGCGGGGAACGCACGCTCACCCTGGTCCTCGGCTCGTCCGGCGGCGGCTGACGCGGCCCGCCCCCTTTTCCGGCGCTTTCCCAGGGATTGACAGAAACGTCACAGGTCGGGTCCCGAAACCCGGTCCCACAAGGCAAACAACGCGGAAAACCGGCCGTGTACACGTACTCGGACGCCCCCGGACGGTACCGGTCGGACAGGTGCGACAGGTACCGTGGACCCGGCCCGGACCACGGAAGACCCGACTTGACCACCGAGGGCCGAGAGCCGAGGGCCGCGGACATCGCAAGGAGCTTCAGGTGTTCAATGACATAGGACCGCTCGAGCTGGTGACGATCGTCGTCCTGGCCGTGCTCGTCTTCGGTCCTGACAAGCTCCCGAAGGTCATCCAGGACGTGATGCGTACCGTCCGGAAGATCCGTGAGTTCTCGGAGAGCGCCAAGGCGGACATCCGCAGCGAACTGGGCCCGGAGTTCAAGGACTTCGAGTTCGAGGACCTCAACCCCAAGACGTTCATCCGCAAGCAGCTGGACAACGACGAGCTGGGGCTCAAGGAGATCCGCAACGGCTTCGACCTGAAGAAGGAGATGGCCGAGGTCACGGACGCGGTCCACAGCCGCGACACGGACGCCGCCGTCTCGGGTTCGGCCGCCTCGGCGATTTCGTCGGGTTCGGCGGCGTCTTCGGGGGACGGTCGTATCGACATGACCAAGAAGCCCGAGGAGCCCGCCAAGGACGACCGTCCGCCCTACGACGCGGACGCCACCTGAGTGACTCGCGCCCCCCGATGTGAGGGGGCGCACGCCGCACGCGCCGGGCGGCTTCCCGGCAGCGCCGAGCGGGGTGGCTATGCTGCCTGGTTGTTGTGCGGAGCGGACGAGTACGCCCGAAGGGGGGCGGGCCGGTCGTTCCGTCGAGAACGAGGAGGCGTCCGGGCACATGGAGACGACGAGTCGGGCAGTCGAGCAGACGCCGGCCGCGGAGGGCGGACAACAGGTCCCCTCCGCCCGGCGTACGGTCGACGGCTACTTGGAGGCACCCTTCCCCTGGTACGGCCTCGACGAGGCCTTCACGGGGCCGCGCTGGCTGATGCAGGTGGGTGCGGCGGCCGACGGGGCCGTCGAGCACGGATCCATCGGTCACGGCGACGAACCCTCCGTACGGCACGAGACGGCCGGTGAGGACCGCGGGAAGTTCGCGGTCGTGGTGACCGTCGCCGCGAACCCCGTACGGCGCAGCCCGGACGGCACGGGCCTGCTGGAGGCCACCTCGGTGTCCTCGGCGGCCTGGCTGGCGGGGGTGGGCCTGCTGACCTTCACCTGGCCGGGCCAGATGGACCACAGCCTGCGCGACGACTGGCTGGACCAGCAGACAGAGACGGCGTGGGTCCTCGCCGACGACCTCGGGGGGTCGGACTGGTCGACGCTGTCCTTGCCGGTCGACGGCGTGCCGACGTCCTTCCACTACCGCGAGTCGGAGTTCGGCTGGGTGCTGGCCGGCTCGACCTCGCAAGGGGTGCACGTGGGGGCGTACGGGAGGGGCATGAGCGCGTACGGCCTCGGTTTCGCGATGATCAAGGACATCGAGACCTACGCCTGATCAGCCGTACGAGAGCGGGGGCGCCGTCCGTGCCGGACGGCGCCCCCGCTGTCGTGGGAAGGCGATGCGGGGCTCGCGGCCGGGCCGGAGCGCCGGGCTAGAACTTGTTCCTGGGCGTGATGCCGAGCGACAGTCCCGAGAGACCGCGCTGCCTGCCGCCCAGCTTGCCCGCGATGGCCCGCAGGGCGGAGCCCGCCGGGGACTCGGGGTCGGTCAGGACGACCGGCTTGCCCTCGTCGCCGCCCTCGCGCAGCCGGACGTCGATCGGGATGGAGCCGAGCACGGGGACGTTCGCGCCGGTCGTGCGGGTGAGGCCCTCGGCCACCGACTGTCCGCCGCCCGTGCCGAAGACGTCGACCATCTCCCCGCAGTGCGGGCAGGGCAGACCGGACATGTTCTCGACCACGCCGACGATCTTCTGGTGGGTCTGGACGGCAATGGAGCCCGCCCGCTCGGCCACCTCGGCCGCCGCCTGCTGCGGGGTCGTCACGACCAGGATCTCGGCGTTCGGGACCAGCTGCGCCACGGAGATCGCGATGTCACCGGTGCCCGGCGGGAGGTCGAGCAGCAGCACGTCCAGGTCGCCCCAGTACACGTCGGACAGGAACTGCTGGAGCGCGCGGTGCAGCATCGGGCCGCGCCAGACGACCGGGGCGTTGCCCGGGGTGAACATGCCGATGGAGATGACCTTCACGCCGTGCGCGGACGGCGGCATGATCATGTTCTCGACCTGGGTGGGACTGCCGTCCGCCCCCAGCATGCGCGGCACGCTGTGACCGTAGATGTCGGCGTCGACGACACCCACCTTCAGACCGTCGGCCGCCATCGCCGCCGCCAGGTTCACCGTCACCGACGACTTGCCGACGCCGCCCTTGCCGGACGCGACCGCGTACACCCGGGTCAGCGAGCCGGGCTTGGCGAACGGGACCTCGCGCTCGGTCTGACCGCCGCGCAGGGCGTTCGCCAGTTCCTTGCGCTGCTCGTCGCTCATGACGTCGAGAGTGACGTCGACGCGGGTGACGCCGTCGACCCGGGAGACCGCGTCGGTCACCCGCTGCGTGATCGTCTCGCGCATCGGGCAGCCGGAGACCGTCAGGTACACGGTGACCGCGACCGTCCCGTCCACGCCGATCTCCACCGACTTCACCATCCCGAGTTCGGTGATGGGCCGGTTGATCTCGGGGTCGTTCACCGTCGCCAATGCCTCGCGCACCGCGTCTTCGCTAGCCATAAGGACGATGGTACGGGGCCCGGCGGGGGCGCAGGTAAGCCCGTCACCGGTCTTCTACGTCACGTCCCCGCGACCGTTCTGCCGGGAATACGGCATGTTCGCGATGCCCGTCCCGCCGTTCCTCCAGCTCCTTGACCATGTCCTGGAGCTCCGAGCGGATCCAGTCGCGGGTGGCGACCTCGCCGAGACCGATCCGCAGGGCGGCGATCTCCCGGGTCAGATACTCGGTGTCGGCGATGGACCGCTCGTTCTGCTTGCGGTCCTGCTCCAGGTTGACCCGGTCACGGTCGTCCTGCCGGTTCTGCGCGAGCAGGATCAGCGGGGCCGCGTAGGAGGCCTGGAGCGACAGCATCAGGGTCAGGAAGATGAAGGGGTAGTTGTCGAAGCGCAGGTCGCGCGGGGCGAAGATGTTCCACAGCACCCAGACGATGATGACGATCGTCATCCAGACGATGAACCGCCCGGTGCCCAGGAACCGCGCGATGCGCTCCGACAGCCGCCCGAAGGCCTCCGGGTCCCACTCGGGCAGGATCCGGTGCCGGGGCGGCCGTGGCTGGTCCAGCCGGGCCCGGGGACGGCTGGTCGCCGTGGCGCCGACCGGGGTGCGGTCGACGCGCCCGGTCTCGCGGTCAGGAGCCATGCGGGCCCACCTCCTCGGTCGCGTCCTCGTCGAGGTGGAACTCCGTCTCCCGCCAGTCCTCCGGCAGCATGTGGTCCAGGACGTCGTCCACGGTCACCGCGCCCAGCAGCGAGCCCGCCTCGTCGACGACGGGCGCCGCGACCATGTCGTACGTCGCGAAGAACCCGGCGACGACGGGCAGCGCCGCGTCCGGCGCCAGGGCCTGCAGATCGTCGTCGAGCATCGAGCTGACCAGCGTGTACGGGGGGTCGCGCAGCAGCCGCTGGAAGTGGACCGTGCCGAGGTACTTCCCGGTCGGGGTCTCGTCGGGCGGGCGGCAGACGTAGACCTGCGCGGCGAGGGCGGGGGAGAGGTCGCGGTTGCGCACCCGCGCGAGGGCGTCGGCGACGGTGGCGTCGGGGCGCAGGATGATCGGTTCGGTGGTCATCAGACCGCCCGCGGTGTGCTCCTCGTACGACATCAGGCGCCGCATGTCGGCCGCGTCGTCGGGCTGCAT
Organism: Streptomyces sp. NBC_01334; assembly: GCF_035983595.1. Lineage (NCBI taxonomy): Bacteria > Bacillati > Actinomycetota > Actinomycetes > Kitasatosporales > Streptomycetaceae > Streptomyces > Streptomyces sp. NBC_01334. The sequence continues at coordinate 6,356,993 of NZ_CP130718.1, forward strand.
CAGGCTCAGCAGCCGCTCCTGGTCCTGCTCCGGGAGTTCGGAGAGCAGGTCGGCCGCGTCGTCGGGGTCCATGGCCTCCAGGACGTCTGCCGCACGCTCCTCCTTCAGCTTGCCGAGGATCTCGATCTGGTCGTCCTCCGGGAGCTCCTCGAGGACGTCGGCGAGCCGGTCGTCGTCGAGCGCGGCGGCGACCTCCGCGCGCCGCTTCGGCGACAGATGGTGCAGGACGTTGGCGAGGTCGGCGGGGCGCAGCTGCTCGAAGGTGGCCAGGAGGCTCTCCGCGCCCTGTCCGTGCTCCTCCAGCGAGAACCCGGTGACGGCCGACCACTCCACGGTCAGCGTCTCGCCCTTCGCCCGCCGGAAGGCGCTCGCCTTCTTCCCCTTGCGCACGAAGACCCGGTCGAGCTCCCAGTCCCGGCGGGCAGGCAGCTGCTGCACCGACACGTCGAGGACGGTGACCTCCTCGCCGGTCTCGCCGAGCGTGACGCGCCGGTCGAGCAGTTCCCCGAAGACGAGGCGCTCGGTGGGCCGCTGTTCGAAGCGGCGGACGTTGAGCACGCCGGTGGTGATGACCTGGCCGGACTCGATGCCGGTCACCCGGGTCATGGGCAGGAAGATGCGGCGCCGGGTGGACAGTTCGACGACCAGTCCGAGCACCCTCGGCGGCCTCCGCCGCACCCGCAGCACGACGACCAGATCACGCACCCGCCCCACCTGGTCGCCGCTCGGGTCGAAGACCGGAACGCCGGAGAGGTGCGAGACGAAGATCCGCGGGGCGCCCGCCGCCATACCGCACCTCCTTCTTCTGTTGCCGGTGATGTTCTTTTCCCAATTGCCCGCTCGTGCGGGCTTCAGGCTAGCCCGTCCCGATCGGATCCGCCCTGGTGGGCGGTCCGGACGGACTGGCTCAGCTCGCGCACCGCGACCCCGGTACGCTGCCGTACGCCGCTCAGCACACCCCCGCAGAAAGGCGGCCTTCTCTGTGACTGCGATTCCCCAGGGCCGAACTCGCCGCGCCTCACTGGTGAGCGCGATGTGCGCACTGGTCGTGGGCATGGGACTGACGGGGTGCGGCGAGGATCCGGACGCGGGCACGAACGGGGTGGGCAAGCTGTCCGCCGCGCAGATCCAGGCGAAGACGAAGGCCGCGGCCGGTGCCGTGGACGCGGTGCGGCTCTCCGGGAGCGTGGTCACCAGCGGGCACACGTACAAGCTGGACATGAGCCTGAAGGCGGACGGCGGCACCGGGTCGGTCACCGCGGAGGGCGCCACCTTCCATCTGCTGCGGGTCGGCGAGCAGCTGTACCTGAAGGCCGACGCGGCGTTCTGGAACAAGGAGGACGGCAAGTCCGGCGAGGACGGTTCGGACACGGCGGCCGCCGACAAGCTCGACGGCAAGTACGTGAAGGTGCCGACGGGCGACCCCTCGTACAAGAAGTTCAGCGGCTTCACGGACAAGGACCTCCTCCTCGACGGTCTGCTGACGTTGCACGGCTCGCTGGCCACCGACGGCCACCACGAGCAGTCCGGCGTCCGGACGATCCGCATCACCGGCGACGGCGGTTCCGGCGGCAAGCTGGACGTGTCGCTGGAGGGCAAGCCCTACCCGCTGCGCCTGGAGCGCGCCGGTGGAGCCGGAACGCTGAGCTTCTCCTCCTGGGGCAAGGACTTCGCCCTGGAGGAACCGGCGAAGGACGAGACGGTGGACTACGGGAAGCAGCTCCCGACCTCGTGAGCGGCCGCGCGCGGCACCGACCGCTCGCGGTACCGACCGCTCGCGGTACCGGCTACGCGCGTCTGCGCTTGCGCAGGAGCAGCTTCGGCAGTCCCGCCGGCGCCGGCTCTCGCGTGGTGGCGGGCGAGGGAACGGGCCGCGCCGCCAGATCCCCCTCGGGCAGGGGGAGCGTGGCCCCCGTCGGCTCCAGGCGGAGCACCCGGCACTCGCGCGCCCAGCGTTCGGTCATCGCCTCGCCGTCGGGCGCGTTCAGCCGCTTGCCCTTGAGCTCGGCGACGGCCGCCTGCCACGCCTCGGAGCCCGGCGCGAGGGTGACGACCTTCGCCGTCCAGCAGACCAGCCGGCCGCCCTTGTCCTTGCTGCGGACGGTGACCTCGGCCGAACCGCCCTCGGTCAGCCCGGACAGCGGCTGCTCCCCGGTTCCGTCGCCGACCAGACAGACCGCGCCCTCGTGCCACACGTGCCACAGCGCACGCGCGGCCGGTTCACCGGCGCCCTGGACCCAGACGAGGCCCGACTTCTTGGTGGCCTCCTCGACGAGGGCCTGGTCGAGCAGCAGCTCTCTTGTCATGGCACAACCCTAGCCAGCCGGTACCGGGATCCTCACAGCCAGCCGTTGCGCTTCAGCGTGCGGTGGATGCCGACACAGAGCGCCACCATGGCCGACATGACCACGGGATAGCCGAACTTCCAGTGCAGTTCCGGCATGTAGTCGAAGTTCATCCCGTACACCCCGCACACCATCGTCGGTACGGCGATGATGGCGGCCCAGGACGTGATCTTGCGCATGTCCTCGTTCTGCGCGACGGACGCCTGCGCGAGGTTGGCCTGGAGGATCGAGTTGAGCAGCTCGTCGAAGCCGATGACCTGCTCCTGGACCCGGGCGAGGTGGTCGGCGACGTCCCGGAAGTACTTCTGGATGTCGGGGTCGACCAGCCGCATCGGCCGCTCGCTCAGCAGCTGCATCGGCCGCAGCAGCGGCGACACGGCGCGCTTGAACTCCAGTACCTCACGCTTGAGTTGGTAGATCCGGCCGGCGTCAGTGCCGCGCGGGGTGCCCTTGCGTCCCGGCGAGAACACCTCCGTCTCGACCTCGTCGATGTCGTCCTGGACGGCGTCCGCGACCGCGATGTAGCCGTCGACGACGTGGTCGGCGATGGCGTGCAGCACCGCCGAGGGGCCCTTGGCGAGCAGCTCGGGGTCGTCCTGGAGGCGGTGGCGCAGCGCGCGCAGCGAGCCCTGGCCGCCGTGCCGGACGGTGATGAAGAAGTCCTTGCCGGTGAAGCACATGACCTCACCGGTCTCGACGACCTCGCTGTTGGCCGTGAGCCGGTCGTGCTCGATGTAGTGGATGGTCTTGAAGACCGTGAAGAGGGAGTCGTCGTAGCGCTCCAGCTTGGGCCGCTGGTGCGCCTGCACGGCGTCCTCCACGGCCAGCGGGTGCAGCCCGAACTCGCTTGCGATACCGGCGAATTCGGCCTCGGTCGGCTCGTGCAGGCCGATCCACACGAAGCCTCCGTCGCGCCGCACCTGGCGCATGGCCTCCTGCGGGGTCGGGGGCTGCGCGTAGGTGACGCGCGCGCCGTCGCGGTAGACCGCGCAGTCGACGACGGCCGACGGCGTCGCGGGGTCGCGGGTGGTGTCGTAGGCGCCGGTGTCCGTACGCCCGCCCCCCTTGCGCAGGGAGGGACGGGCCGGGCGGACAACGGCACGGAGGTCGCGGATCATCGACATGGCAGGCTCCTTCGCGACTAGCAAAGAAAGACCGCCACGACGGGTGGAACTGCCCGGAATGAGGACGTCCTGAGTGCGGAGGTTTGGCACGTCCACAAAGCGGGGAGCACCGCTCCGTCGCGGTGGCGAGCTTCGCTACTGAATCAGACCGGAGAGATCTGGCAGATCAGACAGATCGAGCAGATCAGGTGAAAAAGGAAACGAAGTGCTCTTCCGCATGAAGATGAGCGCGAGAGATGGCGACCAGCCGGGGGCCAAGAAGCCGGAGCAGCTGCGTCAGCGGCAGGAAGAGCGAGTGGTACTGCACGGGTGACTTCGATCCATGACAGCCCCACCTCCTCCAGCCGGTCCCTCGTAAGGGAGTCTCGTCTGCGTCGGGGCAAGATCGCGACGCTTCTGCGTGCTGCCCCGAACCACCGGGCCAGAATAGCAGTCGACTGAAGTGTCAAGGCGCTGCTTTGCCCAGCACCGACGAGTTCTATGCTCGCCGCATGGTTGATGTTCTTCCCTTGGTCGAGGCTCGTTTGCGCAGCGCGCTGGGCGAGCCGGACGCCCGCGCCGCGGTCACCTTCCTCGGTACGGACCGCCTCGAGGTGCTGCGTTTCCACGAGGGCGACGTCGTCCGCTACGCCACGCTCGGCATGTCCGCGCAGCCGATGAGCGACCCGACGGCGATGCTCGCCGACCCCGTCGAGGGACCGCGTGCCGAGCTGGTGCTGTCCGTCCGGCCCGGCGCGTCCGACACCGACAAGGTGCTCCGCCCGCTGGCCGTGCTCGCCGCGTCCCCGCAGGTCGAGGGTGTGGTCGTGGCTCCCGGCAGCTCCCTCGACGTGGGTGAACCCCTGTGGCCGGGCGCCCCGTTCACCTCGGTCCTGGTCGCCGAGCCGGGCGGTCTGGTCGACGATCTCGACCTCGACGAGCCCCTCGATCCGGTCCGCTTCCTGCCCCTGCTCCCCATGACCCCCAACGAGGCCGCCTGGAAGCGCGTGCACGGCGCCCAGGCCCTCCAGGAGCGCTGGCTGACGAACGGGACGGACCTCCGGGATCCGTCCCGGAAGTCCGTCCCGCTCGATTGAGGTCCGGGTGACCGATGTCACCAACACTAGGGTTTCGATCGTCAGTTGACGGCCGGTCGGCTCAGTCGGCGAAGACCGAGACCCCGTCCTCCGACGCGTGCTGCGGTTCCAGTGCCTCGGCTTCGCCGGTGAGCGCCTTGCGTCGGACGACGACCACGACCGCGCCGAGCAGCGCGGTGACCGCCGCGACGGCGAACGGGACATGGATGTCGGTCCACTCCTCGATCTTCGGCGCGAAGTAGGGCGCGGCCGCGGCGGCGAACCACCGCACGAAGTTGTAGCCGGCGCTCGCCACCGGACGCGGGGCGTCCGAGACGCCGAGCGCCAACTCGGTGTAGACGGTGTTGTTCACGCCGATGAACGCGCCCGACAGGATGGTGCAGACGATCGCCGTGGTGTGGTCGCCGTACCCGAGGACGAACACGTCGACGGCGAGCAGCACCAGCGAGCCGCCGAGCACCTTCAGCGAGCCGAACCGCTCCTGGAGCCGGGGCGCCACGAGGACCGAGAAGACGGCGAGCAGCACGCCCCAGGCGAAGAACACCGCCCCCGACTTGTAGGGGGTCATGTTCAGCACGAACGGGGTGAAGGCCAGCACGGTGAAGAACGTGTAGTTGTAGAAGAACGCCGAGGCCGCGGCGGAGGCGAGACCGCCGTGCCCGAGCGCCTTGATCGGGTCCAGGACGGAGATCTTCCGGGCCGGCTTCGGCTGGTCCTTCAGGAACACCGTGATGCACAGGAAGCCGATCGCCATCAGGAACGCGGTGCCGAAGAACGGGTAGCGCCAGCTGGCGTCGCCGAGCAGCGCGCCGAGCAGCGGTCCGCACGCCATGCCGAGGCCGAGGGCGGACTCGTACAGCAGGATGGCGGCCGCGCTGCCGCCGGCCGCCGAGCCGACGATCACCGCGAGGGCGGTCGACACGAAGAGCGCGTTGCCGAGTCCCCAGCCGGCCCGGAAGCCGACGAGTTCGCCGACCGAGCCCGAGGTGCCCGCGAGGCCCGCGAAGACGACGACGAGGGCGAGGCCGACCAGCAGCGTCCTGCGGCCGCCGATGCGGCTGGAGACGAAGCCGGTGACCAGCATCGCGAACGCGGTGATCAGGAAGTACGAGGTGAAGAGCAGGGAGACCTGGCCGGCCGTGGCGTCCAGTCCCTGGGCGATGGACGGCAGGATCGGGTCGACGAGGCCGATGCCCATGAAGGCGACGACGGACGCGCCGGCCGTCGCCCACACCGCCTTCGGCTGTCGCAGGATGCTTCCGGCTCCCGCATCGAATGAATCCATGGTTCCGCTCACCCCTCGGAAGGTAGTTGGTATATACACACGATAAGTTAGATCGCCTAATTAATGCAAGTTACATCTATATCGAGGCGAGGGGTGGTCGAGGGCCGGCCGGGGCGGTCGCGGGGCGGTCACTTCCGTCCGGACGGGTGATCGTCCTTGACGTGGGCGTGCTCGGGTAGGACCGTGGGGCTCTATGAGGGGCGAACCCAGTTGCCCGAAGTGTGGTGGCCGGGTCAGGGCTCCCGGACTCTTCGCCGATTCCTGGCAGTGCGATGTGCACGGGACGGTGCATCCGCTTCAGCCCGTGATCCCGCCCAGCGTCGAGGCTCTCAGCGTCGTCGTGCATCGCACGCAGGTGCCGGTGTGGATGCCGTGGCCGCTGCCGGTCGGCTGGCTCTTCACCGGCGTGACGTACGCGGGGGACGACCGCAGTGGAGGCCGTGCCAGCGCGGTGGCCTGCTCGGGACCGGGACCGCTCGGCGGTATGGGTGAGCTGATCCTGGTCGCCGAGGAGCTGGGCGTCGGGCTCGGCGCGCGTTATGCCGGTGTCGACGGGCCGGACCCCGGTCCGTACATGAGCGTCGAGAAACCCCCGCAGGCCAAGGTCCTGGCCGCCGGCCGTCCCACCCCGCTCTGGCATGTCTCCGCCACCCCGGACGACCGGGCCGTCTTCGCGGGGGAGGCGCGCGGGCTGTGGCTGTGGGCGGTGGTGTGGCCCGAGCAGTCCGGGCTGCTGATGTACGACGAGCTGGTGCTCACGGATCTGCGGGACGCGGGGGCCGAGGTGGAACTGGTGCCGTGCGGGGCGCTGTCGCCGCGCCTGCTCAAGCCCTAGCGCTCCGCTGGGCCGGACTGACGGGGGCGCGTCGCGCTTCCGGTCGTGGGTGTCTGCCGCACCGTCGTGGCTGGTCGCGCAGTTCCCCGCGCCCCTGAGGGGTGGCCGGTGTCGTGCGTGTGTCGCGGCGTCGGGTCGGGGGATCGGTGACGTTCGTGTGTCGTGGCCCGGGGGTTCTGTGGGGTGCGTGTAGGGGGTGCTTGGTGGTTTTGGGTGTGACGGGGGTGGCGTGATTACCGGCTATGCTGAAGCGTCCCCTTCCGTCCTGTCACCGCCTGGAGTCTGCGTCGTGCGCATCGATCTGCACTGCCACTCCACGGCCTCCGACGGCACGGACACCCCGGCCGAGCTGGTCCGCAACGCGGGCGCGGCCGGTCTGGACGTCGTCGCGCTGACCGATCACGACACCACCCGGGGATATGCCGAGGCCGTCGCCGCGCTGCCGCGGGGGCTCACGCTGGTGACCGGTGCCGAGCTGTCCTGCCGTGTCGACGGCATCAGCATGCACATGCTGGCCTATCTGTTCGACCCCGAGGAGCCCGCCCTGCTCGCCGAGCGTGAGCTGGTGCGCGACGACCGGGTGCCGCGGGCACGGGCGATGGTCGCCAGGCTCAACGAGCTGGGCGTCCCCGTCACCTGGGAGCAGGTCGCGCGGATCGCGGGCGAGGGTTCCGTCGGGCGGCCGCACGTCGCCACCGCCCTGGTGGAACTCGGCGTCGTGCCGACCGTGAACGACGCCTTCACCGAGGACTGGCTGTCCGACGGCGGCCGGGCCCACGTCGAGAAGCACGAGACCGACCCCTTCGAGGCGATCCGGCTGGTCAAGGGCGCCGGCGGGGTCACCGTCTTCGCGCACCCGGGTGCGAGCAAGCGCGGTCGTACGGTGCCGGAGTCCGTGGTCGCCGAACTGGCGGCTGCAGGTCTCGACGGCATCGAGGTCGACCACATGGACCACGACGCGGACACGCGCGCGCGGCTGCGCGGGCTCGCGGCCGATCTGGGGCTGCTGGTCACCGGCTCGTCGGACTACCACGGCAGCCGCAAGACCTGCGTGCTCGGCGAGTACACGACCGACCCCGAGGTGTACGGGGAGATCACCCGGCGCGCCACCGGCGCGTTCCCGGTGCCGGGCACCGGCGGAGCCTGAGGCTCACCTCCACGCGTCCCGGCCCACCCCCTTTCCCGCAAGGCTTCCGCACTGATGTTCGACGTCGCCGTCTTCGGCTCCCTCTTCCTCACCCTTTTTGTCATCATGGATCCCCCCGGGATCACCCCGATCTTCCTCGCGCTGACCGCCGGGCGCCCCGGCAAGGTGCAGAAGCGGATGGCCTTCCAGGCGGTCTGCGTGGCCGGCGGCGTCATCACCGTCTTCGGGCTCCTCGGGCACCAGATCCTCGACTATCTGCATGTCTCCGTCCCTGCGCTGATGATCGCGGGCGGGCTGCTGCTCCTGCTGATCGCCCTCGACCTGCTCACCGGCAAGACCGACGAGCCGAAGCAGACCAAGGACGTCAACGTCGCGCTCGTCCCGCTGGGCATGCCGCTGCTGGCCGGGCCCGGTGCGATCGTGTCCGTCATCCTCGCCGTGCAGAAGGCCGACAGTGCGGCGATGCGGGTGTCGGTGTGGGTGGCCATCCTCGCCATCCACGTCGTGCTGTGGCTGGTGATGCGCTACTCGCTGCTGATCATCCGCGTCATCAAGGACGGCGGCGTGGTCCTGGTGACACGGCTCGCGGGCATGATGCTCTCCGCGATCGCCGTGCAGCAGATCATCAACGGGATCACTCAGGTGATCCGGGCAGGCTGACCGGACCCCGGTACGAGCAGAGCCCCCCACGGCATCGCCGTGGGGGGCTCTGAAACCTGTTGGGGGACCCGTGTTACGAGGCCGAGGTGTCGGCCGGACGGATCCACAGCCGCTGCCCGATGGCGGCGGCCTGCTGAACGATCCGGTTGACGGAGGCGGCGTCTACGACGGTGCAGTCCACGGGCGTGCCGTCGACGTCGTCGAGTCGCATGATTTCGAAGCGCATTGGCTTCTCCCTTCGTCTGGTCATCCTCCTGAGGAGAACTACTTGGTTACACAGGGAGTCAACGGGATGCGTGTTACAAACATTCCCTACGCTAAAGAAATTTTTCGAACGACTAATTACTGACGAGTAAGTGGGTTTGCGGAGACTGAACGGGACCGGTTGTGTTCGCAGCGTGACCACCGGAACAATGGAGGCGATGAACGACGACCTCCCGGCCCTCGCCGACCGCATCGACCGCACGAACGCGCTGCTGACACGCATGCTCGCCGAGGTGGCCAAGACACCCTCGACCCATGCGATCTTCGTCGACGCGGGGTACCTGTACGCGGCCGCGGGGCGTCTGGTGGCCGGGACCGAGGACCGCCGGGCCTTCGATCTCGACGCCGAGGGCCTGATCGAGGCGCTCATCGACCGCGCCCGCTCGATCTTCGCCGACAGCCGGCTGCTGCGCGTCTACTGGTACGACGGCGCCCGGCGCCGCATCCACACCTCCGAGCAGCAGTCCATCGCCGAACTGCCGGACGTGAAGGTGCGGTTGGGTAATCTGAACGCCAACAACCAACAGAAGGGCGTCGATTCGCTGATCCGGACCGACCTGGAGTCCCTGGCCCGGCACCGCGCCATCAGCGACGCGGCCCTGCTGGGCGGCGACGAGGACCTGGTCTCGGCGGTGGAGGCCGCGCAGGGGTACGGCGCCCGGGTGCACCTCTGGGGCATCGAGGCGCCGGAAGGCCGCAACCAGGCCGAGCCGCTGCTCTGGGAGGTCGACAGCCAGCGCACCCTCGACCTCGACTTCTTCAAGCCGTACGTCTCACGGCGCACCGCACCGGCCTACGAGGGCCCCGGTGCCAACCGGCCCACCCGTGAGGCCGTCCGCTTCGTCGGCGCGCAGGTGGCGGCGAAGTGGCTGGCGGCGCGGGGCAGGGAGTCGCTGGCCGAGCTGCTGCCGGGCCACCCCTACCTCCCGGGCTCCGTCGACCAGGATCTCCTCGTGGAGGCGGAAGGCATCCTCCAGTACTCCCTGCGCGGCCAGGCCGACCTGAGACGCGCCCTGCGGGACGGCTTCTGGGAGCACGTGCAGACGCAGTACTAGGGCTTGACCGGCCGGACGGAACCCTGTCACCAGGGGTGGCGGTCCCAGAAGTCGGCGAGCGCGTGGGCCGTCGGCAACGGCTGGTCCTGGTTCGGCGAGTGCTCGGCGCCCGGGACGACCGTCCGGTGCGCCCGCAGCTCCACGGCCATGTCGTCGAGGAGGGACACCGGCCAGGTGTCGTCCCGCGCACCCGACAGGACATGGAACGGCAGCGGAACGGCGGCGAGTTCACCGACTCGGTTCGGTTCCACGCACAACTGGCGCCCGGTCGCCAGGAGTTGAGCGGGCTTGTGGTTCAGCCAGCGCCGTCGCAACAGCTCGGGGTCGCCGGGGCCGCGGGCCGGACCGCCGACCTCCTCCGGCGGACCCATCGCCAGGATCGCCTCCCACACCTCCGGCATCGTCATCACCGCGAGCGCGTCGTGCAGCAGTTTCACGCGCTGCTTCTGGGACTCCGAGATCTCGGCCGGGCCCGAGGCGACGAGCGTGAACGACAGGAAGGGGGAGTGGTCCAGAAGCACGGCGGCACGGGCGATCTGACCGCCGAGGGAGTGCCCCATCAGGTGCACAGGGGTGTCGAGAGCCGCCGCCTGCGCCAGCACGTCCCGCGCCAACTCCTCGCGGGCGTAGGCGGATTCGTCGACAGCCGGTCCGTCGGACTCGTTCTGCCCGCGCCCGTCCACGGCGATGGTCCGGTAGCCGCGGGCCGCGAGCGGCTCGTGCATCCGGTGGAAATCTTCCTTGCTCCCGGTGAAGCCGGGCATCAGCAGCGCGACACCCCGCTGCTCGACACCGGCGGGCACGGGCGCGTCGACGACGGCGAACTCGCCGCGCTCGGTCCGCAGCGGATACGAGAGCGCGCCGGCGGGCGGCGGGAAGGGGCTGCTGGTGCTGGGCCTGGTCACGCCCCGAGGCTACCGGGAGGGCCCACCGCGCGCCGTCGGTGGTACCTCTCCCGGGAACGCCGACGGCCCAGCCCCTCGCCGAGGAGGGACCGGGCCGTCGGGCCGTCATGCCATGCCGGTGGATCAGCCGTCCGCGGGCTCGGCGGTAGCCGCCGCCTTGCGGGTGCGACGCACCCTGGGCTTCGCCTCCGCCGTGTCGACCGCGGTCTCGGCCTCGGCCGGGGCCGGGGTGGTGGCGGCGGTCTTGCGGGTGCGGCGCGGCTTGGTGGCTTCCGCTTCCTGGGTGGCCTGGGCCGGGATGTCGGCCGTGGTGGCCGTCGTCTCGGGGGCGGTGGCCTTGCGGGTGGTGCGGCGGCGGGGCTTGGCCTCGGTCGCCTCGGCCGTGTCGACGGCGGCTTCGGCCGGGGCCGCGGCTGCCGTCTTGCGGGTGCGACGCGGCTTGACCGCAGCGGCGGCGGCCGCGGCGGCCTCCGCGATCGGCTCCGTCGCCGTGGCGGCGGCCTTGCGGGTACGGCGCGGCTTCGCCTCCGTGGCCTCGGCCGTGTCGACCGCGACCTCGGCCGGAGCCGCTGCCTTACGGGTGCGGCGCGGCTTGGCCTCGGGCTCGGCGGCCGCGGGGGCCTCGACGGTCGCCGGGGCCGCGGGGGCCGTGGCAGCCGCCTTGCGCGTACGGCGCGGCTTGGCCTCGGTGGCCTCGACCGTGTCCGTCGCGGTTTCGGCCGGGACCGTCGCCTTGCGCGTGGCGCGGCGGCGCGGCTTGGCCTCCGTACCCTCCGCCGTGTCGACCGCGGTCTCGGCCTCGGCCGGGGCCGGGGTGGTGGCGGCGGTCTTGCGGGTGCGGCGCGGCTTGGTGGCTTCCGCTTCCTGGGTGGCCTGGGCCGGGATGTCGGCCGTGGTGGCCGTCGTCTCGGGGGCGGTGGCCTTGCGGGTGGTGCGGCGGCGGGGCTTGGCCTCGGTCGCCTCGGCCGTGTCGACGGCGGCTTCGGCCGGGGCCGCGGCTGCCGTCTTGCGGGTGCGACGCGGCTTGACCACGGTCTCGGTGGCCGCGATGGCCTCCGGGGCCTCGACGGTCTCGACCACGGCTTCGGCCGGAGCCGTCGCCTTGCGGGTGCGGCGGCGCGGCTTGGCCTCCGTCGCCTCCGCGGTGTCGACAGCGGCCTCGGCGGCCGGCGACTCCGTCACCGTGACCGGTGCGGTCTGCACGGTCTGCACGGTCTCCGCGGTCTTGCGGGTACGACGGCGGCGCGGCGCGGCCACGGTCTCCGGAGCTGCCTGCGGAGCGGTGCCCTCGGCGGTCGCCACGGCCGCTTCCGCGACCTCGGCGACGGGCTCGACGGTCGCCGCGCCGGCCGGCACGGCCGTCACGACGGCGGCCTCGTGCGCGGACGCGTTGCGGGTGCGGCGCCGACGGCGCGGAGTACGCGGGCCTGCGGTCTCCTCCGCCACGGGCGTCGGCTCGGCCACGGGGGCCTGCTCGGCGGCCGTGGTCCCGGCGGGCGTCGCGTCGAGCGGGGAGCCGTTGCGCGTACGACGACGGCGACGGGGCGCACGGGCCGAGCGCTCGCGCTCTTCGGTCTGCTCCGCGGTCCGGTCGCCGGAACGGGACTCGCCGCGGCCACCGCGGTCGTCGCGACCGCCTCGGTCACCGCGACCGCCCCGGTCACCACGGCCACCGCGGTCACCACGACCGCCCCGGTCGCTGCGACCGCGCGCTCCGCGGCCGCCCGGCTCGCCGAGGTCCTCGAGCTCCTCCGCGTCGAGCCCGGCGCGGGTGCGCTCCGAGCGCGGCAGAACGCCCTTGGTGCCCGCGGGAATGCCGAGTTCCTCGAAGAAGTGCGGAGAGGTGGAGTACGTCTCCGGCGGGTCGCTGAACTCGAGCTCCAGCGCCTTGTTGATGAGCTGCCAGCGCGGGATGTCGTCCCAGTCGACCAGCGTGACCGCGATGCCCTTGGCACCCGCGCGGCCGGTACGGCCGATGCGGTGCAGGTAGGTCTTCTCGTCCTCGGGGGACTGGTAGTTGATGACGTGCGTGACGCCTTCGACGTCGATGCCGCGGGCGGCCACGTCGGTGCAGACGAGGACGTCGACCTTGCCGTTGCGGAAGGCGCGCAGCGCCTGCTCACGGGCGCCCTGGCCGAGGTCGCCGTGGACCGCGCCGGAGGCGAAACCGCGCTGCTGGAGCTGGTCGGCCAGGTCGGCGGCGGTGCGCTTGGTACGGCAGAACACCATGACCAGGCCGCGGCCCTCGGCCTGGAGGATGCGCGCCACCATCTCGGGCTTGTCCATGTTGTGCGCGCGGTACACGTGCTGCTTGGTGTTCGCCACGGTCCGGCCGGCGTCGTCCGGCGACGTGGCGTTGATGTGCGTGGGCTGCGACATGTAGCGGCGGGCGAGGCCGATGACCGCGCCCGGCATGGTCGCCGAGAACAGCATGGTCTGGCGCTTCGCCGGAAGCATGTTGATGATCTTCTCGACGTCGGGCAGGAAGCCCAGGTCGAGCATCTCGTCGGCCTCGTCCAGGACGAGCGACTTGATGTGCTTGAGGTCGAGCTTCTTCTGGCCCGCGAGGTCCAGCAGTCGGCCCGGGGTGCCGACGACCACGTCGACGCCCTTCTTGAGGGCCTCGACCTGGGGCTCGTAGGCTCGTCCGCCGTAGATGGCGAGGACGCGTACGTTGCGCACCTTGCCCGCGGTCAGCAGGTCGTTGGTGACCTGCGTGCACAGCTCACGCGTGGGGACGACGATGAGCGCCTGCGGGGCGTCGGTGAGGTCCTCGGGCCGGGCGCGGCCGGCCTCGACGTCGGCGGGGACGGTCACGCGCTCGAGGAGCGGGAGTCCGAAGCCGAGCGTCTTGCCGGTGCCGGTCTTGGCCTGGCCGATGACGTCCGTGCCCGTGAGGGCCACGGGGAGCGTCATCTCCTGGATGGGGAAGGGACTGATGATGCCGACGGCCTCAAGGGCCTCAGCGGTCTCGGAAAGAATGCCGAGCTCTCGGAACGTGGTAGTCAGGGTGCTGCCTCTTCTGTGTGCGCGGTGCGAGGCGAGCGCGGGGGTCGTGTCAGGACCGTGCCGGGGGACGTCGACTGCCTCACGGGCCAGCCGTCAGGACACGGGACCTCTGCCGACGCTCTAGCGCTCGTACCGCTGAGGGGGTCCCCTCCGGGTTTCCGTACGCACAGTGCCGTACGGGCGAGGAGGGCTGTCGGGTCGGAGCCGATCGGGCCACCGACCGGGCATCCTCATACGTGCGGCCCGTCGAATATTCGGCAGGCGCATTACCACCATACCCCGGAATCGCGCACACGCGATGGCCGATTCGGTCACGTTGTGGTTGTCACAGTGCCTGGGGTGGTCCCGTACGTCTTCGTTGTCACACTGATTGACCAGGGACTTCCCCCGTGCGACGAGCGGGCTATTGTGCGCTTCATGACGACCTCTGACAAGCCTGAGAACACCGCCACCGGCATCGCCGCACAGGACTGGACGACGGCCTCGGCCGACCCGCAGTACCGGGCCGCGGTCGTGGATCTGCTGGGTGCGCTGGCGTACGGCGAGCTGGCGGCGTTCGAGCGGCTCGCGGAGGACGCCAAGCTGGCGCCGACGCTGGAGGACAAGGCGGAGCTGGCGAAGATGGCGTCGGCCGAGTTCCACCACTTCGAGCGGCTGCGCAACCGGCTCACCGAGATCGGTGAGGAGCCCACGCTGGCGATGGAGCCGTTCGTCGCCGCGCTCGACGGCTTCCACCGGCAGACGGCCCCGTCGGACTGGCTGGAGGGCCTCGTCAAGGCGTACGTCGGCGACTCGATCGCCAGCGACTTCTACCGCGAGGTCGCGGTGCGCCTGGACACCGACAGCCGCGCCCTGGTGCTGGCCGTGCTCGACGACACCGGCCACGCCGGCTTCGCGGTGGACCGCGTGCGTGGCGCGATCGACGCCGACCCGCGGGTGGGCGGACGGCTCGCGCTGTGGGCGCGGCGGCTGATGGGTGAGGCCCTGTCGCAGTCCCAGCGGGTGGTCGCGGACCGCGACGCGCTGTCGACGATGCTCGTGGGCGGTGTCGCGGACGGTTTCGACCTCGCCGAGGTCGGCCGGATGTTCTCCCGGATCACCGAGGCGCACACCAAGCGGATGGCGGCGCTGGGGCTGGCGGCCTAGGGCCTGTTCGGCCGGCGACGGCGCAGGAGAGCGGCCGCGCGGGCCCTTTCCCGCCGGCCGTCGCCGGGCTCAGGCCGGGGCCGACCGCCGGCGGAGTCGGCCGGCCGGGCGCAGCAGCAGGGAGAGCGAGGCGGCGGAGACGATCCCCGCGCCGAGCAGACTCGCCAGGGCGGTGCCGGGGCCCAGCGCGCTGTGGGTGACGAAGTCACCGAACAGGGCTCCGGCGACGCCGGTCGCGAAGACGAGGGTGCGCACCGGCAGACGGTGCGAGAAGCGGTGGACCGCCGCCCACGCGAGCACGAGACCGAGCACAGCGGAGCCGAGCGCTTCCAAGATCATGTGGGTCCCTCCCGGACGGTTGGGGCTGTGCACCAAGGTCGTAGCCCGTCATACCCGTGACCTGCGGAATGCAATCCTCCTCTGTGGCCGACTTGTGCTCCATCTGTGGAGAAGACGCCGACAGCGAAACCGGCCGGCGATCCGGCGGCGGGGATGTCCGGCCGCGAGAACGCGAGTGGGGCCCGGCGACCAGATGGTCGCCGGGCCCCACTCGCGTTGCTTCGCCTACAGAGCGCCGAAGCCCACCTTGCGCGGGGCGGGCTCGCCCAGCTCGACGTAGGCAAGGCGGTCGGCCGGAACCAGGACCTTGCGGCCGTGCTGGTCCACGAGGCTGAGCAGCTGCGACTTTCCGGCCAGGGCCTCGGCCACCACGCGCTCGACTTCCTCGGGAGTCTGACCGCTCTCCAGAACGATCTCGCGGGGTGCGTGCAGCACGCCGATCTTGACCTCCACGGCTATGTCCCTCCGACGGTCATGAGGTGCGCGGGCGTCCGCGCCGTACGCTGCACACATTAGCCCGGTGAGGGGACGTTCACGGCGCGGCCGTCCACGCCAGGAGCGAACAGCGGGCGGGAACAAACGGCCGGGCGTCCCCGCGGTCAGTGCTGATCGGTGCCGTGCAGCGGGAAACCGGCGATGCCCCGCCAGGCCAGCGAGGCCAGCAGCTGCACCGCCTGGTCGCGCGGCACGCTGCGGTCGCTGTGCAGCCAGGACCGCGCCACGACCTGGGCGAGGCCGCCCAGACCCGAGGCGAGCAGCATCGACTCCGCGCGCGAGAGGCCGGTGTCCTCCGCGATGACCTCGCAGATCGCCTCGGCGCACTCGGTGGTGACCTTGTCGACGCGCTCGCGCACCGCGGGCTCGTTCGTCAGGTCCGACTCGAAGACCAGGCGGAAGGCTCCGCCGTCGTCCTCGACGTAGGCGAAGTACGCGTCCATCGTGGCCCGGACCCGCTGCTTGTTGTCGGTCGTCGAGGCGAGCGCGCCGCGCACGGCCTGGATGAGCGACTCGCAGTGCTGGTCCAGCAGGGCCAGGTAGAGGTCGAGCTTGCCGGGGAAGTGCTGGTAGAGCACCGGCTTGCTGACTCCGGCCCGCTCCGCGATGTCGTCCATGGCGGCGGAGTGGTAGCCCTGCGCCACGAAGACTTCCTGGGCGGCGCCCAGCAGCTGGTTCCGTCGGGCACGGCGCGGCAGGCGGGTGCCTCGCGGGCGCGCCGCCTCTGTCTGCTCGATGGCTGTCACGCCGCCTCCCAAAGTGGTCCTCATGCGGTGAGCGCCGCGACGCCATCGTACTTTTCGGTAACCCTGCTGTGCGCGGTGCGCGTGCAGAATTTCACGGACTGGACGACGGCAAAAGTGGTGTAAACAGGTTTGGACCGGGATGTTACGGGCATACTCCGCCGCGCTCCAGCTCGGCGCATGTCAGCGATAGTCGTCCTCGTCGAGGGAGACGACGCGGGCCTGTTCGACGAGATCGGCTTCGTCGCCCCGGGCGGGATCCACGTCCTCCAGGGAGTCGTCGCGCCTCGGGATCACGTCCTTGGACTGCTCGGCGGCGTCGTTCTCCGGCGCCTCGACGTCGATCTCCCCGAAGTCGTCGTCCTCTTCGAACGTCTCCGGGTCGGTGGGGTCAACGGCCATGGTGGGCTCCCTTCCTACGAACGTCCCTGCGAGGTGCAGGGGCCACAAGCGGGTGCCCTCGGTACGAGCCTAGGAGACACCCGTTTCGGACGCCATGCGATCGCTGTGCGGAGTGCCCCCGATTGGCGTGGGTATGGCTCCGGCGCGGCGCCGGGGCGCTGTGAGCCCCGCGCGCGCGACCCGCGCGTGTGACGGCGAACACACAAAAGCGCGCGTGATCGTCTCGTAACATTGCCCGCATGTCTTCGACCGAGCTGCCTTCCGTGCCGCCCACCAGTGTGCTGCCGAAGGCGATCGCGGTCCGGGTGGCCGAGGGCGAGCGGCTCCGGTCGGTCGGCCTGCCGGGCGTCACGCTCACCGTCCGCTCCAGGCCGCCCGCGCGCGAGGGGCTCGAGCCCGCGCTGTACGTGCACGGCCTGGGCGGTTCCTCGCAGAACTGGTCCGCGCTGATGGCGCTGCTCGACGGGGTGGTGGCGAGCGAGGCCGTGGATCTGCCGGGCTTCGGCGACTCCCCGCCGCCGGACGACGGCAACTACTCCATCACGGCACACGCGCGTGCCGTCATCCGCTATCTCGACGCCGTCGACCGCGGACCCGTGCACCTGTTCGGCAACTCCCTCGGCGGCGCGGTGTCCACGCGCGTCGCCGCGGTCCGGCCCGACCTCGTGCGGACGCTGACACTGGTGTCACCCGCGCTGCCCGAGCTGCGGGTGCAGCGGACGGCGGTGCCCACCGGACTGGTCGGGCTGCCCGGCGTGGCCGCGCTCTTCACCAGGTTCACCCGGGAGTGGACCGCCGAGCAGCGCGTCCGCGGCGTCACGGCGCTCTGTTACGGCGATCCCGGGCGGGTCAGCCCGGACGCGTTCCGCCATGCGGTGGAGGAGCTGGAGCGGCGCCTTCAGCTGCCGTACTTCTGGGACGCGATGACGCGTTCCACGCGCGGCCTGCTCAGCGCGTACACGCTGGGCGGTCAGCACGGGCTGTGGCGCCAGGCCGAGCGCGTCCTCGCGCCGACCCTCCTGGTCTACGGTGGTCGCGACCAGCTCGTCGGTTTCCGCATGGCGCAGCGGGCCGCCCGTACCTTCCGTGACTCCCGCCTGCTCACGCTGCCCGACGCCGGGCACGTGGCGATGATGGAGTATCCCGAGACGGTGGCGAAGGCGTTCCGGGAGCTGCTCGCCGACACCGCGACCAAGACCTCGGGAGGCTGAGACCTACGTGGGACGCCACAGCCGGCGTGGACCCGCGCCCAGGAGTGCCGCCAAAGGCGGCTCCAAGGGCGCGTCGCAGGGGGCTCCTCCGGAGCCGTCCCCCCAGGGGGACCCGCGCGGCGCCCGCGTCCAGGTGCCGCCCCCGGGGTACGACGGAACCCCCTCGCACGGAGTGCCCCGCTTTCCGTTTCCCGACGGAACTCCGGCCCATGGGTTCCCGCAGGTGCGGGGCGGTCACCCCGAGCAGCGTGAAGGCGGGGGCGGCTGGGGTGACTTGAGGGGACGATCAGCGGGTACCGGGCAGCCCGTGATACCGCGTCAGCGACCCATACCCCAGGACGGTCCGCGTCAGGGCCCTCGCCAAGGTTCCCGTCAGGGCCCGCGTCAGGAGTACCTCGACGCCTTCGGTGAGGACGACGAGGACGTCTTCACGCGCGCGAGGAGGCCGTCCGCCGCCACGCGCGTGCGTGAGCAGGATCCCTACTCCACCGACACCGACCGGGAGGCTGCCTTCCGTACCACCGGCCCGGCCGCCATCGACGGCGGCGACACGCCGCCCACCGGCGAGCCCGCGACCGCCCAGGGAGTCAAGGGGCGGGCGTTCGCCGGTATCGCGGCCGCCGCCGTCACCACAGTGCTGGCCGTCGTGGTGGCCGGACAGGTCGCCACCGGCCGGGACGACGACTCCGTCCGGTCGCAGTCCGCCTCCGGGCAGACCCGTGAGGCCGTGGACGACGACGCCGCGCGCGGGGAGGACCGGCCGAGCCCGTCCGTGTCCGCCGGCGCGCCCGGCGCCGCGGCCACGCTGACGTACGCGCAGCGGATGGACATGAAGTACGCGCTCGGCGCCAAGCTCAAGGGTTCGGGAAAGTTCGACGCCGTCGCGGGCGTCGACAAGGCGCCCGGCAAGGGGCAGAAGTACACCTACCGCGTGGACGTGGAACAGGGCCTCGGGCTCGACGGCGAACTCTTCGCGCAGGCCGTGCAGAAGACGCTCAACGACCCCCGCAGCTGGGCCCACGACGGCGCCCGCACCTTCGAGCGGATCCAGTCGGGCGAGGCCGACTTCGTCATCACGCTCGCCAGTCCGGGCACCACCGCCGTGTGGTGCGACAAGTCCGGTCTGGACACCACGGAGGACAACGTCTCCTGTGACTCGGCCGCCACCGAACGCGTGATGATCAACGCATACCGGTGGGCCCAGGGGTCGGAGACCTTCGGCGACAAGATGTACGCCTACCGCCAGATGCTGATCAACCACGAGGTCGGCCACCGCCTCGGCTACAGCCATGTCACCTGTGACAAGGACGGCGACCTGGCGCCCGTCATGCAGCAGCAGACGAAGTTCCTCGACCACGACGGGATCCACTGCCTGCCCAACGCCTGGCCCTATCCCGGCAGTTGAGCCTCAGAGACGGACAGGTGCCTCATGGGGCGCGTTGACATGCCCAAAAAGTTCCTCCATATTGCTGCGTATGTGGTCTAGTCATCCCGTCGACAGCAGCGCCGCCATCGAGCTGGCGCTCTTCGGCGTGACCGCGCTCTGCGTGGCCGACATCCACTGTCGCTGACGCCGCCCTCAGGCGCGTGCGTCGCGAATTTCCTCTTCTCTCCGAGCCGTGACCCGGTCACGGCCACGGCTCTTCGACGACCCGGCGCCGGGGCAGACGTCTGTTCACGTTCGTCTCACTCCTCGTCCACATGTCTCGGATACCGAGATGCCCCGGCAGGGGCGGCGAGACCGCCAACCGAGAGGTCGTCATTCCGATGCGTCACCCGTCCCTCATAGCGCGCCGCGTCGCCGCGGCATCCGTCAGCCTGGTGGTGGCCGCGGGCGCCGCCGCCTGCGGACCTGAGGACAACGATGCCAAGGCCTCCGGCGGCGACTCCGCCCCGCACCAGGGCGGGACGCTCACCGTCCTGAACCGCAACCCCCAGCAGGACTTCGACCCGGCCCGCCTCTACACCTCCGGCGGCGGCAAGGTCCCCACCCTGGTCTTCAGAACCCTCACCACGCGCAACCGTGAGAACGGCGCCCCCGGCACCGAGGTCGTTCCCGACCTCGCCACCGACACCGGCCGCCCCAACAAGGACGCCACCGAGTGGACGTACACCCTCAAGGAGGGCCTGAAGTACGAGGACGGGACCGCGATCACCTCGGCCGACATCAAGTACGGCATCGAGCGGTCCTTCGCGCCCGAGCTCTCCGGCGGTGCGCCCTACCTGCGGGACTGGCTGGTCGGCGCGGCCGACTACCAGGGGCCGTACAAGGACTCCAAGGGTCTCGCCGCCATCGAGACGCCGGACAGCCGGACGATCGTCTTCCATCTGAACAAGCCCGAGGGCGAGTTCCCGTACCTGGCCACGCAGACGCAGTTCGCGCCCGTCCCGAAGGCCAAGGACACCGGCACGAAGTACGAGGAGCACCCGGTCTCGTCCGGCCCCTACAAGGTCGTCAAGAACGAGAACGACGGCGAGCGGCTCACCCTGGAGCGCAACACCTACTGGTCGGCGAAGACGGACGCCGAACGCAAGGCGTACCCCGACAAGATCGACGTACGGTCCGGGCTCGACTCCTCGGTGATCAACCAGCGGCTGTCCGCGTCCCAGGGGGCGGACGCCGCCGCCATCACCACGGACACCAACCTCGGCCCGGCCGAACTCGCCAAGGTCAGCGGCGACAAGGAACTCGCCGCGCGGGTCGGCACCGGCCACTTCGGCTACACCAACTACATCGCGTTCAACCCGAACGTGAAGCCGTTCGACGACATCAGGGTGCGGCAGGCGATCTCGTACGCCGTCGACCGGTCGTCGGTCGTCAACGCGGCGGGCGGTTCGTCGCTCGCCGAGGCCGCCACCACCTACCTGCCGAACCAGAAGTCCTTCGGCTACGAGCCCTACGACCTCTTCCCGGCGGGCAGCACGGGCGACGCGGCGAAGGCCAAGGAGCTGCTGAAGCAGGCCGGTCACCCGAACGGGCTGACCATCACCCTCACCCACTCCAACAGCCAGGACTTCGAGACCAGCCCGGAGATCGCGACCGCGATCCAGGACGCGCTCAAGAAGGCCGGCATCACCGTCAAGCTCCAGGGCCTGGAGGACAACGACTACTCCGACACGATCCACGACGTGAAGACCGAGCCCGGCTTCTTCCTGGCCCACTGGGGCGCCGACTGGCCCTCCGGCGGTCCGTTCCTCGCCCCGATCTTCGACGGCCGGCAGATCGTCGAGGACGGCGCCAACTTCAACACGGGCTTCCTGAACGACAAGTCGGTCAATGCCGAGATCGACGCGATCAACAAGCTGACCGACCTCGACGCCGCCGCCAAGAGGTGGGGCGCCCTGGACAAGAAGATCGGCGCGCAGGCGCTGACCGTGCCGCTGTTCCACCCCGTCTACAAGCGGCTCTACGGCGAGGACATCCGCAACATCGTCATCAGCGACTGGGACGGCGTCCTGGATCCCTCGCAGGTCGCGGTGAAGTAGCACCGTGAGCGAGGCAGTCACCAAGGCGGCCGCCGAGGCCGTCATCGCCGCCCAGGCCCCCGGTACGGACCCCGCGTCCGTCCCGGGGGCCTCGGGCGCCCGTCAGTTCTGGCGGCGGCTGCGTGCGCAGCGCGCCACCCTCGTCGCGGCGGTCGTCGTCGCGCTGCTCGTCCTGGTCGCGCTCGCCGCGCCGCTGCTCACCGCCCTCGAGGGCCAGGACCCGACCACCTACCACCCCTCCCTCATCGACTCCGCGCGCGGGGGCGTGCCCGTCGGCCCGCTGGGCGGCATCGGCGGCGACCACTGGCTCGGCGTCGAACCGCAGACCGGACGCGATCTGTTCGCCCGTCTCGTCCACGGCGCCCGGGTGTCGCTGGGCGTCGCGCTGGCCGCGACCGTCATCCAGATCGCCATCGGCGTCACCCTCGGCATCGCCGCCGCGCTCGGCAGCCGATGGGTTGATCAACTGTTGAGCCGGATCACCGACATCTTCGTCGCGCTGCCGCTGATGATCATGTCGTTGGCACTGCTCGCGATCGTCCCGGCGAGCTTCCCCCGGCCCGTCCTGGTCACCCTGGTCATCGGGCTGCTCTCCTGGGGCAACATCGCCAAGCTGGTGCGCGCCCAGACGCTCACCCTCAAGGGGCTCGACCACGTCTCGGCGGCCCGGCTCAGCGGCTGGGGCACCTGGCCGATCGCCCGCCGGGAACTGCTGCCCGGGCTCGCCGCCCCCGTCATCACCTACGCGGCGCTGCTCGTACCGCAGAACATCACCGTCGAGGCCGCGCTGTCCTTCCTCGGCGTCGGCGTGAAGCCGCCGACGCCGTCCTGGGGACAGATGCTCACCGCCGCCGACGTCTGGTACCAGGCGGCCCCGCAGTACCTGCTGCTGCCCGCCGGCGCCCTCTTCGTGACCGTCCTCGCGCTGACCGTCCTCGGCGACGGCGTGCGCACGGCGCTGGACCCGCGTGCGGCGTCCCGGCTGCGGGTGGGGACGGGCCGCCGGCGGGAGCACCGAGCGGACACCGCCGGCGAGAAGGAGACGACCTCATGAGCGGTCTCGGCGGCTTCGGCGGCTTCGTGCTGCGCCGGGGCATCGGCACGATCCTCACCCTGTTCGCCATCTCGGTGATCGTCTACGTCGTCTTCTACGTCACCCCCGGCGACGTCGCCCAGATCACCTGCGGGCCGCGCTGCTCGCCGGCGCAGGTGCACCAGGTCGCCGAGCAACTGCGCCTCGACGAACCCCTCTACGTGCGGTACTGGCACTTCGTCGAGGGTCTCGTCGTCGGCCAGGACTACTCGACCGGCACCTCCATGGAGCACTGCCCGGCGCCCTGCCTGGGGCTGTCGTACCAGAGCGACCAGCAGGTCACCCGGCTGATCCTGACCAAACTGCCGGTGAGCCTGTCGCTCGTCCTCGGCGCGATGGTGGTCTGGCTGGTCCTCGGCGTCGGCACCGGTGTGCTCTCGGCCTGGCGGCGCGGGCGGCTCACCGAGCGCGTCCTGACCGCCGTCACCCTGGCCGGCACGGCCACGCCCGTGTTCGTGATCGGCCTCATCCTGATGATCGTCGTCTGCGGCGAGCTCGAACTGCTGCCCTTCCCGCAGTACGTGAACCTCACCGACGACCCCGAACAGTGGGCGTGGAACCTGCTGCTGCCCTGGCTCTCGCTCGCCCTCATCGAGGCGGCCTCGTTCGCCCGGCTGACCCGCTCGTCGATGCTGGAGACCCTTGCCGAGGACCACATCCGCACCTTCCGCGCGTACGGCGTCGACGAGCGGTCGATCATCGGGCGGCACGCGCTGCGCGGGGCGTTCGCGCCGGTCATCGCGCTGAACGCCAACAACTTCGGCTCAGCGGTCGGCGGCGCGGTGCTCACCGAGACCCTCTTCGGGCTCCCCGGCATCGGCCAGGAACTGGTGCACGCGGTCAATGTCGTGGACCTTCCGGTGGTCGTCGGGATGGTTCTGGTCATCGGTTTCTTCGTGGTCCTCGCCAACGCCGTCGCGGACGTCCTGTACGCGGTGGCAGACCGACGGGTGGTGCTCGCATGAGCCTGGTGGAAGTCACGGACCTGACGGTCGAGTTCGGCGCGCTGCGCGCCGTCGACGGCCTCTCCTTCCGCCTGGCGGAGGGCGCCGCCCTCGGCCTCGTCGGCGAGTCAGGCTCCGGCAAGTCCACGGTCGCCTCGGCCCTCCTGGGGCTGCACCGGGGCACAGGGGCCGCCGTCGGCGGCTCGGTGCGGGTCGCCGGGACCGACGTACAGGCCGCGTCCGACGAGGAACTGCGGCGGCTGCGCGGCGGCCGGGCGGCGATGGTCTTCCAGGACCCGCTGTCCTCCCTCGACCCGTACTACGCGATCGGCGACCAGATCGCCGAGGTGTACCGCGTGCACACGCGTGTGTCGCGCCGAACGGCACGCGCGCGTGCGGTGCAGGTCCTGGACAGGGTGGGAATTCCCGACCCGGTCCGGCGCTCCCGGTCGCGCCCGCACGAGTTCAGCGGCGGCATGCGCCAGCGCGCCCTCATCGCCATGGCGCTGGCCTGCGAACCCGACCTGCTGATCGCCGACGAGCCGACGACCGCGCTCGACGTGACCGTCCAGGCCCAGATCCTCGACCTGCTGCACGCCCTGCGCGAGGACACCGGCATGGGGCTGCTGCTGGTCACGCACGACGTGGGCGTGGCGGCGGAGAGCGTCGACGAGGTGCTGGTCATGCGGCACGGCCGACTCGTCGAGCACGGGCCGGTCCAAGCCGTTCTGGCGGCTCCCGCGCAGCCGTACACACGCGAGCTGCTCGGAGCCGTGCCCCGGGTGGAGGCACGCCGCGCGGTCGGGGCCGGGCCGCGGAAGCCGGACGTACCGCGTTCCGGCGTACAGCGGCCGGCCGCGGGCGGGTCGCAGCCGGACGGACGGCGTCCGGCCACCGAGCCGTCGGGCGAGGTCGTGCTGGAGGCGCACGGGCTGCGCCGCGAGTTCGGGCGCGGCAAGCGGGCCTTCGCGGCCGTGGACGGCGTGTCGCTGACGGTCCACCGGGGCGAGACCCTCGGCGTGGTCGGGGAGAGCGGCAGCGGCAAGACGACACTCGGCCGGATGCTGGTCGGACTGCTGGAGCCGACGGCCGGCGAGGTCCGGTTCGAGGGCCGGGTGTCGTCCGGGGTGAACCCGACCGTGCAGATGGTCTTCCAGGACCCCGTCTCCTCCCTCAACCCCCGACGCAGCGTCGGTGAGTCCATCGCCGACCCGCTCCGCGCACGCGTGCGGGGCGTGCGGGGGAGGGACGAGGCACGTGTCAGGGGGCGCGTGACGGAACTGCTGGAGCGTGTGGGGCTCGAAGCCGCGCACTACGACCGCTACCCGCACGAGTTCAGCGGCGGTCAGCGCCAGCGCGTGGGCATCGCGCGGGCACTCGCGGCCGACCCGCGCGTCATCGTGTGCGACGAGCCGGTCTCCGCGCTCGACGTGACCACCCAGGCCCAGGTCGTCGCCCTGCTCGGCGAGCTCCAGCGCGAACTCGGTCTCGCGCTGGTCTTCGTCGCCCATGACCTGGCCGTGGTGCGCCAGGTCAGCGATCGGGTCGCGGTGATGCGGAGCGGCCGTGTCGTCGAGGAGGGGCCCGCCGACGAGGTGTACGAGTCGCCGCGGGACCCGTACACCCGGCAGCTGCTGGCCGCCGTACCGGCGCTCGACCCGGCGGTCGCCGCCCGCCGACGCGCCGAACGACGGGAGCCGGCCCTGGCCTGAGGCCCCTGTGGCGCGTGTGACGTGACGTTGCGCAGTCGGATGATCTCCTAGCGCGACGGAACGCGACCCGCACGGGAAAGTTACGACCGTTCACCCCTTTTGGTGGTGCGACGGACAACCGTCCGTCGCACCACCACCTTGTCCGCATACGTTCGTCCCGCTGCGAGCCGCCGGGTCAACGGCGGCTCCCCAAACGGGAGATCGGGAGTGCGCGTGCGCATCGGACTGCTGACGGAGGGCGGCTATCCGTATCTGAGCGGTGACGCCGGACTCTGGTGCGACCGGCTCGTGCGCGGGCTCGGGCAGCACGAGTTCGACGTCTACGCGCTCAGCCGTGCCGAACACCAGGAGGAAGCGGGCTGGGTCGAGCTTCCGCCGCAGGTCAGCCAGGTGCGCACGGCACCGCTGTGGACGGCCGAGGACGACGGGGTCGCCTACGGCAGGCGCGCGCGCCGGCGCTTCGCGGAGTCGTACGGAGAGTTGGTGACCGCGCTGTGCGAGGGGGACCCCCCGGACCCGGCGGGCCCCCCGGGGGCCGCTGCGGCCGCTGAGGCGGACCGTTTCGCCAACGCGCTGTACGGCCTCGCCGAACTCGCCCGGGACGAGGGCGGCCTGGTGGGGGCACTCCGCTCGGAGAGTGCCGTGCGCGCTCTGGAACGTGCCTGTCGCGCGCCCGGCGCGCTGCGTACGGCGCGCGAGGCGCGCGTACCCGAGCTGCTCGCCGTCGCCGCGCACCTCGAACGCGCCCTGCGCCCCCTCTCGCTCGACTGGTACGGGGACGCGGGCGGAGGCGACGGGGGCGAGGGTCTCGACGCGGTCGACCTGTGCCATGCCACGTCCGGCGGTGCGGCGGCCCTGCCCGGGCTGCTCGCACGGCACTTCTTCGACGTGCCGCTGCTGGTGACCGAGTACGGGGTCCGGCTGCGGACGCACTATCTGAGCTCGGGGACGGGTCCCTCGCCCGCGGGGTCCGCGCCCGCGCCGTCCGCCGAGACGGCTCCCGCCGTACGGTCGCTGGTCGCCGCCTTCCACGGCCGGCTCGCCGCCGAGGTGTACCGACAGGCGGCATGCGTCACCCCCGGCAACGCACACGCCCGCCGCTGGCAGGAGCGATGCGGTGCCGACCGCGCCAAACTGCGCACCGTCTACCCGGGCATGGACGCGTCCCGCTTCGCCGAGGCGGGCGACTCCCTCGACATCGCCGATCCGCACACCCTGGTCTGGGTCGGCCGGGTGGAACCGGCGAAGGACCTGGTCTCCCTGCTGCACGCCTTCGCGGAGCTGCGCAAGCAGGAACCGCGCACCCGCCTGCGGATCATCAGCGCTGCGGCCGGGGCGGAGGGGCAGGCCTACCTCGGCCACTGCAAGGTGCTGGCCGCGCAGCTCTTCCCCGACGAGGCGGACGGACCGCACGCCGTCGGCGACAACCCGGTGTCCTTCGAGGAGATCGGCGGCCCGGACGCGCCCACCCTCGCCGAGGCGTACACGGCCGGTGCGGTGGTCGTCCTGTCCAGCGTCGTCGAGGGGTTCCCGGTCGGCCTGGTCGAGGCGATGTTCTGCGGCCGCGCGACCGTGTCGACCGACGTCGGGGCGGTGGTCGAGGTCATCGGCGGCACGGGACTGGTCGTTCCGCCGCGCAATCCGCGGGCGCTCGCCGAGGCGTGCGTGGCGCTGCTGCGCGACCCCGAGCGCCGTGCGCGCCTGGGCGCGGCCGCCCGCGCCCGAGCCCTGGAACTCTTCACCGTCGAGCAGAACATCACGGCATTTCACGGCATTTACCTGGAGCTCGTCGCCCAGGCCCCGGTGCGGCGATTCCTCTTCGACGACGGTGACCCCCGTCCGTTCGCCGTCCCGGCCGAGGCGTGCCTGACGGGTCACTGGGCCGGTCCGGACGCGCGTGTCACCGCCCGGGGCGGACCGGGTTGGGCGGCGGGGCCGGCGGCACGGGACACCTCGCCGATCGCCGCGACGGAGGGTGCACGATGAGCGGGCTAGAAGAACTGGACCGGGACCGGCCGGGAACGCCGTCACCGGGAACGCCCGGAGTGCCGGGGGCTGCGCAGGCG
Source organism: Streptomyces sp. NBC_01334 (assembly GCF_035983595.1). Taxonomy (NCBI): domain Bacteria; kingdom Bacillati; phylum Actinomycetota; class Actinomycetes; order Kitasatosporales; family Streptomycetaceae; genus Streptomyces; species Streptomyces sp. NBC_01334. The sequence continues at coordinate 6,384,335 of NZ_CP130718.1, forward strand.
CCGGGCAGATCCGGGGCGCGTGTCGACACCGGCGCCGAGGGGCGCACGCCGGCCGCTCCCCGCCGGGGCGCCGCGGACCCGGTGAAGGCCCTGATGCACCGTCACCGTGACCTGTGCGAACGCGCCGTCGACCCGCTGGAGATCGCGGCAGGCCTGGAGGCCCACGGGGTCACCGACCGCACCGCCGCACGCTTCCGCCACCGGGACGTCTTCTCCCTCGCGGAGGAGATGTACGCGCGCGTCCCCCGCGACGGCGACGCGCCCCCGCCCACGAGGGTCACGGCGACCTCGCGGCCCCGCCTGGACCGGGCACTGCTCACCCTCCTGCCCGGCGTCCTGTGCGCCGCCGCCGTGACCGGTGTGCGCCTCACCCACGGGCGCACGTGTCTGCTCGTCGCCGCAGCCGGCATCCTCGCCGTCGTCCTGGCCCTGCGTGCGGTACTGCGCCGGGGCCCGCTGAGCCCGCACCGCGGCGCCCACCCCGGCCCGCACCGGACGGGTGCCTGGACCTGCTGGCTCCTCGGCTACGCGGCCCTCGGCGACAGCCTTCTGCGTGCCGCCGTCGCCGGAGGTCCCGACGGCCTGCCCGACGGGACGACGGGCGGCCCCTGGCCGTTCGCCGCCGCCCCGCTGCTGACCCTCACCCTGGCCTGCGCGCCGGCCGCCTTGAGCGCCCACTTCCTCGCCGTACGCGCCAGGCGCCGGCTGGACACCAGCCGTGGCCTGGAGGAGTTCGCCGCCTCCGTGCAGCCGCTGCTGCTCGGCACCTTCGCCCTGTTCCTGTGCGCGCTGGCCGCGCTGACCCCGCTCTGCGCCGCGGTCCTGGACGAGCAGGCCGACTACGGCCACACCCTCACCCTGGGCGCGCTCCTCTTCCTCGTCCGTCTCCTCACCGTGCACGGCTTCACCCACGCCCCGGCGGTCGTCCTCGGAGCCGTCGGCACGGCGGAGGCGCTCGCCCCGGCCACGGTCTTCGCGGGTCGGCTTCCCGGCTGCGGCTTCCTGGCCACTCCCGTGGAGAGCCTCGTGGCCGCCTGGGGACCGGCCGGTGTCCCGTCCCTCGTCTGCGGAGCCGCCGCGCTGACCCTGCTGTTCCACGCGACCCGCACGCTGACCAGGGCCTCGGCCCACGCACGAACGGACCAGCCGTGCTGAAGGAACCAGCTGTGCTCAACGGACCAGCCGTGCTGGACGGACCAGCCGTGCTGGACGGACCAGCCGTGCTGGACGGACCAGCCGCGCTGAATGGACCGGTCGTGCCGACCCGTGTGCGCCCCCGTACCCGCCCGCCCCGCCGACGCCGGCCGTCGGCGGCACGGTCACCGCGCACGCCGCATCCCCCGCCGCACCCGGACCACGCGACGCACGTGTTCCTCCACCCAGCCGCACCCCACCGCAACACGCTTGAAGGAGAGACCAGATGACCACCTCCCGATCCGGAGCGACCGGAGATACCGGGGCACCCGCGGTCACGGGCGCCCCCGTGGTCGCAGGAGCAGCCGGAGGACACGCGGCGACCGGAGCCCCCGCGGTCCCGCCCACCGCCACCGCGCACACCCCGGGAGCCGCACGATGAGGGTCCTGCTGATCGGAGCCAACGGCTACCTCGGTCGTTTCGTCGCCGACCGTCTGCTCGCCGACCCGGCCGTCCAGCTCACCGCGCTCGGCCGCGGCGACGACGCCGACGTCCGCTTCGACCTCGCGTCCGGCAGCCCCGGCGCGCTCACCCGCTTCCTCGACGCGGTCCACCCCCAGGTCGTCGTCAACTGCGCGGGCACCACCCGGGGCGGCGCCCGCGAACTCACCCGGCACAACACCGTCGCCGTCGCCACCGTCTGTGAGGCCCTGCGCCGCAGCGGCTGCGGCGCCCGTCTGGTGCAGATCGGCTGCGGCGCCGAGTACGGCCCGAGCCAGCCCGGTTCCTCGACGGCCGAGGACGCCGTGCCCCGCCCCGGGGGCCCGTACGGCGTCAGCAAGCTCGCCGCCACCGAACTCGTCCTCGGCTCCGGACTGGACGCCGTCGTGCTCCGGGTCTTCTCGCCCGCCGGTCCGGGCACGCCCGCCGGCTCCCCGCTGGGCCGGCTCGCGGAGGCCATGCGCCGCGCCATGCAGTCCGGCGACGGCGAGCTCAAGCTCGGCGGCCTCGGCGTGCAACGCGACTTCATCGACGTCCGGGACGTCGCCCGCGCCGTGCACGCGGCCTCGCTCTCCGCCGCGCAGGGCGTCATCAACATCGGCTCGGGCCGCGCCGTCCGTCTGCGCGACGCCGCCGCGATCCTCGCGCGCGTGGCCGGATACGGAGGCGCACTGCACGAACTCGACGGGCCGCCCGGCGTCCACCTCCGGCCCGCCATCGGCCACCCGCGCCCCGAGTCCGACCACGCGGGCCCCGTCGCGTACCCGTATCCGGACGGCTGCGGCACTTGGCAGCAGGCCGATGTGCGCACCGCCCGCGACCGGCTCGGCTGGCGGCCCCGCATCAACCTCGAGGAGTCCCTCGCCGACATCTGGATGGAGGCGGCATGTCGTATCTGACCGGAACCCCGGCGGGCACCGCGAGCGCCGGCACCACCGACGTCCGCACCGGCTTCGGCGTACCCGGTATAGCGCACCCCCTTCTCGCCCCGGCCGAGTGGCGTGAACTCGCCCGCTCCGGCAGACCCCTGCACTGGGTCGTCCTCGACGTCGCCGACGGCCCCGGCGTCCGCCCCGACCCGCGTTGCCTGGAGGCCGCGGGCCGGCTGCGCAACGCCGGCGTCCGGGTGCTCGGGCGCCTGGACACCCGCTACGGCGCCCGTCCCTTCGCCGAGGTGATCTCCGACGCACAGCGCCACCTCGACTGGTACCGGGTCGACGGTTTCCTCCTGGACCGGTGCCCGGCAGGGCGCGCCGAACTCCCCGGGCTGCGCCGCACGGTCGGGACACTCCGCACCCTCGGCGACGCGCCCCACATCGTCCTCGGGCACGGCACCCACCCGTACCCCGGCTACGCCGAGCACGCCGACCAGGTGGTCACCTTCTCGGGCCCCTGGAGCGACTACCGCTGGTCGCAGGTGGCCGAGTGGACCGCGGAGCATCCGCCCGAGCGCTTCTGCCACCTCGTGCACGGCGTGCCGCGCGGTCACCTCGACGAGGCGCTGCGCATCGCCCGCTGGCAGGGCGCCGCGACGATCTGGTTCACCGACGGCACCGATCGCGGCGGCCTCGTCGACCCCTGGGCGACCATGCCCGGCTACTGGGACGAACTCGTCTCGCGGATCGGAACGGGTGTCTCGGAATGAAGAAGGCCATGGCAGTGTTACGGGGAGAACAACTGTAGTGATCGACCGACCAACGGAGTCCCCGTGTCGTTGCCACCCCTGGTCGAGCCAGCCTCTGAGCTCACCGTAGACGAGGTTCGCCGGTACTCCCGCCACCTGATCATTCCCGATGTCGGGATGGACGGGCAGAAGCGGCTGAAGAACGCCAAGGTGCTCTGTGTGGGCGCCGGCGGCCTGGGCTCGCCGGCGCTGATGTACCTGGCCGCGGCGGGCGTGGGCACGCTCGGCATCGTGGAGTTCGACGAGGTCGACGAGTCGAACCTCCAGCGGCAGATCATCCACAGCCAGGCCGACATCGGCCGCTCCAAGGCCGCGTCCGCCCGCGACTCCGTCCTCGGCATCAACCCGTACGTGAATGTGGTCCTGCACGAAGAGCGGCTCGAGGCCGACAACGTGATGGACATCTTCAGCCAGTACGACCTGATCGTCGACGGCACGGACAACTTCGCGACCCGCTACCTGGTCAACGACGCGTGCGTGCTGCTGAACAAGCCGTACGTGTGGGGCTCGATCTACCGCTTCGACGGCCAGGCGTCCGTCTTCTGGTCCGAGCACGGTCCCTGCTACCGCTGCCTCTACCCGGAGCCCCCGCCGCCGGGCATGGTCCCCTCCTGCGCCGAGGGCGGCGTGCTGGGCGTGCTGTGCGCGTCGATCGGCTCCATCCAGGTCAACGAGGCGATCAAGCTCCTCGCGGGCATCGGCGAGCCGCTGGTCGGCCGCCTGATGATCTACGACGCCCTGGAGATGCAGTACCGCCAGGTCAAGGTCCGCAAGGACCCCGACTGCGCGGTCTGCGGCGAGAACCCGACCGTCACCGAACTCATCGACTACGAGGCCTTCTGCGGCGTCGTCTCCGAGGAGGCCCAGGCGGCGGCGGCCGGCTCGACGATCACTCCCAAGCAGCTCAAGGAGTGGATCGACGACGGCGAGAACATCGAGATCATCGACGTCCGCGAGCTCAACGAGTACGAGATCGTCTCCATCCCGGGCGCCAAGCTGATCCCGAAGAACGAGTTCCTGATGGGCACCGCCCTGGAGGCCCTGCCGCAGGACAAGAAGATCGTTCTGCACTGCAAGACGGGTGTCCGCAGTGCGGAAGTCCTCGCGGTGCTGAAGTCCGCGGGCTTCTCGGACGCCGTGCACGTCGGCGGCGGCGTGATCGGCTGGGTCAACCAGATCGAGCCGAGCAAGCCGATCTACTGACCCGGCTGTTCCCTTCGCGCACCGGGGTACCCGGTCCGGTCGGCGGGGGCTTCGCGTACCACGAGTGCGCGAAGCCCCCGCCGTCGTCATGAGCAGACCTTGCCGTCCTTCGGGACCGTCCCCTTCAACAGGTACGCGTCCACAGCCGAGTCGACGCAGTCGCTCCCGCTGCCGTAGGCACCGTGTCCCTCGCCCTTCCAGGTGAGCAGCACACCGACGCCCTTGCCGAGCTCGTCCGCCATCTTCCGCGCGCCCTCGTACGGCGTCGCCGGGTCCCCGGTGTTGCCGACCAGCAGGATCGGCGCCGCGCCCGCCGCGCTCACCTCCGGGGTGTCGTACTGCCCGGCCACCGGCCAGTCGTGGCACCAGCCGGCCGTGTCCCAGCCCAGGAAGTCCCCGAACACGGGCGAGATCTTCTCGAACTCCGGCAGCAGCTTCTTCGTCTCCTCGGCGGTCGGCCGCTGCTTGTCGTCCAGGCACGATATGACCCGTTGCGAGTGGGTCGTCGTGCCGTAGTGCCCCGAGGTGTCCCGCTCGTTGTAACCGTCGGCGAGCGTCAGCAGTTCGGAGCCGTCCCCGTCCTCCGCCGACTTCAGGGCGCTGGTCAGGCTCGGCCAGCCCTGCTTGCTGTACAGCGGCAGGACGATGCCGGTGACCGCGAGCGTCTGCGTCAGCTTGCGCCCGTCCGACGTGGGGAGCGGGTCGGTGTCGATCCGGTCGAGCAGATCCGCGATCTTCTTGCTGCCCTTCGCGGGGTCCTGGCCCGTCGACTTCAGGTAGTCGTCGAGTGCCCGCTGGAAGCCGCGTGCCTGGTTCTGCGCGTGGCCCACCGAGTCGGCGCTCGGGTCGACGACCGCGTCGAGGATCAGCCGCCCGACGTTCTTCGGGAACAGGTGGGCGTACACACCGCCGAGTTCGGTGCCGTAGGAGATGCCGAAGTAGTGCATCTTCGCGTCGCCGAGGACCTGGCGCATCAGGTCCATGTCGCGGGCGGTGTCGGTCGTCGACACATGCGCCAGCAGCTTGCCGGCGGCTTTCTCGCAGCCCTTGCCGAATGCGGTGGCGTCCTTGAAGTAGGCCTGTTCCTCGGCCGGGGTGTCCGGGGTGGAGTCGAGGGACTCGGCGGCCTGGATGCCCTTGTCGGTGCGGCAGCGGACGCCCTCACTGGCGCCGACCCCGCGCGGGTCCCAGCTCACCAGGTCGTACTGGTCACGGAGCGAGGAGTACGCGGAACCGTAGGAGGGGAGCGTCGACACTCCCGAGCCGCCGGGGCCCCCGAAGTTGAACAGCAGCGAGCCGGCCCGCTTGCTCCCCTCCGCCCGGGACTTGGTGCGCACCAGGGCGAGGCCGATCGTGTTGCCGTCGGGCTTCGACCAGTCCAGTGGCACCTTCAGCGTCGCGCAACTCCAGTCGCTGCCCGGCGCGGCGGAGTCCGCGGTGGCCTTGCAGCGTCCCCAGTCGAGCTTCTGCCCGGTCAGCGAGGCGGGCAGCGCGGCCGTCGTGGCGGTCGCTCCGGAGGAGGCGGTGGGCTGCGCGTCGGCCGTGCCGCCCTTGTCGTCCCCGTCCCCGTCCGACGCACCGCTGCTACAGCCCGCCACCAGCAGCGCTGCGGCGGCCCCCAGCGCCGTCCACCGTACGAATCGCGCCATGTGCACTTCCCCCCTCGCAGGCCGTCCGCGCTCGGCGGCGAACGGCTGTCAGGCCATATTAGGCGGCGCACGGCCCACCCGTCGGGGCCTGTGGATAACGTCTTGACCTGCTGGTTTCTCGGAGAATCCGCAGCGGTGTCAGGAGCAGACGGTCCCCGCGGCCGGCACCTTGCCGTTCAGCAGGTAGCCGTTCACGGCCGTCTGCACGCAGGTGTTCTTGCTGCCGTACGCACCGTGCCCCTGCCCCTTGTACGTCAGCTCGACCCCGACCCCGCGGCCCAGCGCGGCCACCATCTTCCGGGCCCCTTCGTACGGGGTCGCCGGGTCGCCGGTGTTGCCCACGACGAGGATCGGCGCCGACCCGGGCGCGCTCACGTCGGGATGGTCGGCGGCGCCGGGGACGGGCCAGTCGGTGCAACTGACCATGCCCCAGGCCAGGAAGTCCCCGAACAGGCTGGAGGCGGCCCGGAACTCCGGCAGCCGCTGCTGCACATAGGCGGTGGAGTAGCGGGGCTTGTCGTCGGCGCAGTTGATGGAGATGTTGGCGGCCGCGATGTTGCTGTACTCGCCGTTCTCGTTGCGGCCGTTCATCAGGTCGGACAGCAGCATGAGGATCTTGCCGTCCCCGGCGTAGGCCTGCTCCAGGCCCTCGGTGAGGTACTCCCAGAAGTCCTTCGAGTACAGCGCCTGCGCGATGCCGTTGGTCGCGGCGCTCTGGGTCAGTTCGCGCGGGAAGATGCCCGGGATCGGCTTGCCGTCCAGGCTTTCGAGGAGCCTCGCGATCCGGTCCTTCACGTCCTGCGCGGTGTCCCCGACGGGGCAGTCCTGCGTCTTGGACGTGCAGTCCTCGGCGAAGTTGTCGAGGGCGAGCTGGAACCCCTTGGCCTGTCCGAGCGAGCCCTGTTCGGACGTCTGCGTCGGGTCGACGACCGCGTCGAAGACGGCGCGTCCCACGTTCTTCGGGAACAGGTGGGCGTACACGCCGCCCAGTTCGGTGCCGTACGAGATGCCGAAGTAGTACAGCCGGTCGTCGCCGAGGACCTGCCGCATCAGGTCCATGTCCCGGGCCGCGTCCGTGGTCCGCACGTTCGGCAGCATCTTCTTCGCGTGCTTCTCGCAGGCCGCGTTGAAGTCCTTGGTGTTGTCCAGCAGAGCGGAGCGCTCGACGGCGTCGTCGGGTGTGCCGTCCTGCTGGAAGTACGCGTCGAGCTGCTGGTCGTTCTCGCATCGCACCCCGGCGCTGCGGCCGACCCCGCGCGGGTCGAAGCTGACCAGGTCGTAGCGGGTGCGCAAGGCCGTGTACTCCTCGCCGAAGGCGGGCAGGGTGGAGACGCCCGAGCCGCCGGGTCCGCCGAAGTTGAAGACCAGGGAGCCGATCCTGTCGCTCTCGTCGCCGCTCGTCCGGGCCCGGATCAGCGCGATGTCGATCGTGTCGCCCTTGGGGTCGTCCCAGTCGAGGGGCGCCTTCATGGTGGCGCACTGCCACTGGTCGCCGTCCGGCAGCGCGGAGGGGGCGCTGCCACCGCCCTCCGCCTGGGAGGGGGCCGGGCAGTCCTTCCAGCTCAGCTTCTGCGCCGTCAGGTCCTCGTCCTGCGCGTCCTCGCCGCAGCCCGCCACCATGGAGGACAGCAGCAGGGCGGTGGCGGTCACGGCGACGGCGCGCAGGCGGGAGGGGTTCGGCATGATCCCATCCTGCGGTCGCGCCCGGGCACGCGCGCGGGGCGCGGGCCGTACGAGGTACGGGCGCCGGCGTCCTCCTACAGGGCGCCCTTGCGGGTCAGGTGGTTGAAGGCCAGCCAGCCCGGCAGCACCGGCAGCCACAGCGTCAGCAGACGGAAGAGCAGCACCGCGGGAGCGGCGACCTCCTTCGGCAGACCCACGGCGATCAGACCGACCGTCAGGGTCGCCTCGACGGCCCCGACTCCGCCCGGCGTCGGGGCTGCGGAGCCGAGCGCGTTGCCGGCCAGGAAGACGACGGCGACGCTGGCGATGCTGAGCGAGGTCGACTCGTCGCCGAACGCGCGGATCGACGCGTCCAGGCACATCACGAAGCAGGCGGTGAGCAGGAGCATGCCGCCGATGCCGGTGACCAGCTTCTGCGGCCGCTGAAGCACGTCCAGCATGCGCGGCACGACACCGGCGAACAGGGACCGCACACGCGTGACGACGAACTTGCGCAGGAACGGCACCGAGGTCACCACGAGCACGAGCACCGCCACCGTGAGCAGACCCGCGATGACGGTGCGGGACGGCGACAGCGACGGCGTCTTCTCGGTACCGGTCAGATAGCCGAACGACAGCAGCATCAGGATGTGGCAGCCGAGCCCGAACAGCTGCGAGGCGCCGACACTGGCCACCGCGAGACCGGGCCGCACCCCCGCGCGCTGGAGGAAGCGGGTGTTGAGGGCGACCCCGCCGACCGCGGCCGGGGCCACGATCTTCACGAACGACCCGGCGACCTGCGCGGCCACGGTCCGCGGGAACGGCACCCGTTCCGGCACGAACCCCAGCAGGCTCATCGCCGCGGCGACGTAGCTCACCGCGGAGAACAGCACGGCCGCGGCCACCCAGCCCCACTCGGCGTTGGCGATGAGCGGACCGAACTCGATGTGGGTGAGCTGCGTCAGCAGGAAGTAGGCGCCGATGGCACCGGCGATGAAACTCATCAGGGTGCGCGGTCGCACCCGCTCCAGCCGGGCCGGCTCGACCGGCGCCTGGGGCCGGATCAGCAGCACCTCGTGCCGGATCTGCGTCAGCAGATCCTCCTCGCGGGCCTCTTCCAGCGCGTCGTCGATGGCCCGTTTCTCGGCCCGCGCCTCCGCGCGTACGGCCTTCTTGTCCGGCTTCTCGAGGACGACGGGCGCGGTGTCGTGCCCTGCCGCCTCCAGGCGCGCCTGCTTGGCCTGCTGCGAGGCCTCCAGGACCGCCTCGCGCTCCCGCTGCGCACGCTCGCGTGCCAGTCGGCGCAGCGTCGCGCGCGTGGAGCGGGTCAGCGCGATGGGCTGGAGCATCGGCAGACAGTCCGCGACCGCGTCCGGTCCGAGCACGCCCACCGCTGAGGCCACCGCCCGTTCGGCGCCCACCAGCAGGCCGAGCGTCGTCACCAGCTGGGCGACGTCCATGCGCAGCAGCAGGTCGCCGGCCGCGATCTCGCCGCCGCGCAGATCGGTGAGGATCACCGCGCCGGAACGATCCACCAGAATCGCGTCACCCGCGAGCCGGCGGTGCGCGATGCGCCGCGACTGGAGGGCCTGCACCTGGTGCCAGGTGTTGCGCAGCAGGTCGTCGGTGATCTCGTCGTCCGCCAGCGAGTCGAGGGTGCGGCCGCCGGTGTGCTCGTAGACGAGCATGACCGCGTCGGGGCCGAGCTCGGAGGTCGCGATCAGCTTCGGCGCGTTGGCGCCGGCCGCGATGGCCGCGTAGGCAAGCAGTGCCTCCTGCTCGAGGGCCTGGCGCAGCGACTGGAGGCTGCTGCGGGTGGCGAAGCCGCGCAGGGTCAGATTGCGCCACGCCCGGTAGAAGAACCCCTGGGCCTGCTGTTCCCGGTCGACGACAGTGACGTCGAGCGGTGGACCGTCCTCCAGGGTGACGAAGTACCGTCTGCCCCGGTCGCTCTCCGCCGCCTCCGGCCCCTCCTCGCGGGCGGCGCTCACCGGGCGGAAGCCGACGTGTCGCAGGCCGGCCATCAGCGTCCGTCCCGTGGGGCGCACGTTCGGGGAGCCGACCGCGTACAGCGTCCCGTACGCCACCGTCCAGCCGATCAGCACCGTGAGGATGATCGAGAACGGTGTCGTGTAGCCGGTGACGAGCATCGAGAAGGCGTCGAGGAGCAGCACGATCCACAGCACCGAGCGCCAGCGCGGCCGACGGGACATGCCGACGGCCGTCATATAGGCGATGACGGGCGCGAGGTAGCCGTGCACGGGGTCGGTGAGGGCGTGGATGTCACCGGGGGAGGGCTGGGTGAGCGCTTCCTGGATCGAGCCCGGGGCGGCCTTGGCGACCCACAGGTCGGTGGCGAGGGTCACACCGTGCGCGAGGACCGCGGCGAGGACGCCGTCGGCGATGCGCAGCCCGTCGCGTTTGATCAGCCGCTCGATCGCGAACGCGACCGGCACCAGCAGGATCGCGATGCTGGACGCCAGTCCCGCGATCTTGATGAGGAGATCGGGGGCCTGTCCGGTGCCTTTGTTGATGTCCTGTTCGAGACCCGAGGTCGTCCCGTGTGCGAAGGCGGCGATGCCCAGGAGCAGGGCCACGGCGAGCACGCCCACCAGCAGCCGCATCAGGTCGGAAGGACGGTGCACGCGCGCGGGGAGCAGCGGCTCGTCGCCCTCGACCTCGTCGATGTGCACCTCTTCCCGTGCCTCGTCGGTGGTGTCCGGGCGCGGGGCAGCGTCAGAGGTGCTTTCCGCGCCCTCAGGATGCACGCCCTGCTGCTTCATCGTCTCTTCTTGATCTCGTATCACCGGTGTCACCGCCCGCACGATGGTGGCATGCCCCACCGACACACGGGGGCATCAGGGTGCAAACGCGGGGGCGCACAGTCTGCCTGAAGCGCCGCCCGGGGGCGAGGGTCACACAGTGTCGCGGGCCCGTCGCATTGTCGGTGCCGTGGGGCAGGATGGGGCGGATGAGCGAGCAGAGCCTTCCGGACGACGCCCGCCCGGAGTACACGGACACGCTGCCGGAGTACGCCGAGCGGGTCCTCGAGGTCGCGGAGCTGATCCCGCCCGGGCGGGTCATGACGTACGGGGACGTCGCGGAGTGGCTGGAGGAGGGCGGGCCGAGACAGGTGGGCCGGGTGATGGCCCTCTACGGCGGCGCCGTCCCGTGGTGGCGAGTGGTCCGCGCGGACGGGATGCTGCTCCCGGGCCACGAGTTGCGGGCGCTGGCCTGCTACCGCGCCGAGGGCACCCCTCTGAAGCAGGCGAGCAGGGCCGCCCAGGGGCACCTGCCGCGCCTCGACATGAAGCGGGCGCGGTGGGACGGCGGCGAGCGCGCGGAAGGTCACACCTGACAGCTTCCGCCATCGGGCGGCGCGGAGGGGACCTTGTGCCCCGTACGGGGGAAACGGTGCAAAGGGGGCACGTCCGCGGCATGGCGTACGTTCGAGGGGCGAAGGACGTGTGTGGCATCCGGGCCGGGAGGAGCGTGAGGGCCGTGAGGGCCTCGGGAGAAGAATCGGAAGCCGTCCCTCCGGCCCGCTCGTCGGCGTAGCGTCGGCTGCACGCGTCCCCCTCATCCCGTGATCACCGCTCGCCCCGATCGGTGCTCCGTCAACCCGTACACCCACCAGGACCGGCGAACCACGTGAGCTCCTCTTCCTCCACCAGGCGCCTGTCGCACCCCCAGGGGCGACAGGGGGACCGTGGCGCTTACCGGCTGGTGCGTACCCCGCCGACCCGGGTGGGCCCCCCTCGTCTGGACGCCGCACAGCGCTCGGTGGTTGACCACGGTGCCGGTCCCCTGCTCGTCCTCGCAGGTCCGGGCACCGGGAAGACCACCACCCTCGTCGAGTCCGTGGCGGCCCGGATCGCCCGCGGCGGCGACCCCGAGCGCATCCTGGTGCTCACGTTCAGCCGCAAGGCCGCCGTGGAGCTGCGGGACCGGATGGCGCATCGCATGGGCGCCGCCCGCGCGCCCCAGGCGACCACCTTCCACTCGTACTGCTACGCCCTGATCCGCGCCCACCAGGACGCCGACCTGTTCGTGGAACCCCTGCGGCTGCTGTCGGGCCCCGAGCAGGACGTGGCCGTCCGCGAGCTGCTCGAGGGCCAGCTCGACCTGCAGCGGCTCGGTCTCGAGCATGTGCGCTGGCCGGACGAGCTGCGCGCCTGCCTCACCACGCGCGGCTTCGCCGACGAGGTCCGCGCGGTGCTCGCCCGCAGCCGCGAGCTGGGCCTCGACCCCGCGGCCCTGGACGCCTTCGCGCACCGCATCGGCCGCCCCGACTGGCGCGCCGCCGCCGCCTTCCTCGCCGAGTACCTCGACGTGCTCGATCTGCACGGCGTGATCGACTACGCGGAACTCGTCCACCGCGCGGTCCTCCTCGCACACCGCCCCGAGGTGGCCGAGCGGCTCGCCGCCCGGTACGACGCCGTGTTCGTCGACGAGTACCAGGACACCGACCCGGCCCAGGTCCGGCTGCTGCACGCCCTCGCCGGCGGCGGCCGCAGCCTGGTCGCCTTCGGCGACCCCGACCAGTCGATCTACACCTTCCGGGGCGCCGACGTGAACGGCATCCTGGACTTCCCCCACGACTTCCCCCGCCCCGACGGCCGTCCGGCCCCCGTCGAGGTCCTGCGCACCTCCCGCCGCTCCGGTGCCGGCCTCCTGGCCGCCACCCGGCTGCTCACCCAGCGCATGCCCCTGACCCGCCTCCCGGCCGAGAAGGTCCGCGCCCACCGCGAGCTGACCGCCGCACGCGACGGCGGCGGCGTCGAGGTCTACACGTACCCGACCCCCGGTACCGAGCTGGACAACGTCGCCGACATCCTGCGCCGCGCGCACCTGGAGGACGGCGTGCCCTGGAGCGAGATGGCCGTCCTGGTACGCGCCGGCTCCCGCACCATCCCGACGGTCCGCCGCGCCCTCACCGCCGCCGGCGTCCCCCTCGACATCGACGGCGACGATCTCCCCCTGCGCCACGAACCCGCCGTGGCACCCCTGCTGACGGCCCTGCGGGCGGTGGCGACGGCGGAGGCCTCCGCGGCGGCACCGGCGGGGGACGAGGCCCCCGCGGCCGGCGCGGACGCCTGTTGGCTGGACACCGAGACCGCCCTCACCCTTCTCGCCTCCCCGCTCGCCGGCATGGACGCCGCCGATCTGCGCCGCCTCGGCCGAGCCCTGCGCGAGGAGGAGCGCGCCGCGGGCAACGCGCTGCCGCCGCCCTCCGACGAGCTGCTCACGCGCGCCCTGGCCGAGCCGGAGCGGCTGGTCGCCCACGACCCCACGTACGCGCGCGGTGCCCAGCGCCTCGGCGCACTGCTGGCGGCGGCCCGGCAGGGCCTCGCGCGCGGCGGCACGGCCGAGGAGGCCCTGTGGGGCCTGTGGGACGGCACGCCCTGGCCCACGCGGCTGGAGCGGGCCGCCCGGCGCGGCGGCGCGGCCGGACGCAACGCCGACCGGGACCTGGACGCCGTGTGCGCGCTGTTCGCCACCGCCGCGCGCGCGGAGGAACGCACCGGCGGCCGGGGCGCCCTGAACTTCCTGGCCGAGATCGAGGCCGAGGACATCGCCGCGGACACCCTCACCCGGCGTGCCGTGCGCCCCGACGCCGTACGTCTGATGACCGCCCACCGCGCCAAGGGCCTGGAGTGGAGCCTGGTCGTCGTGGCCGGCGTCCAGGAAGGGCTGTGGCCGGACCTGCGCCGCCGGGGCTCCCTCCTGGAGGCGGACCGCATCGGGCGCGACGGACTCGCCGAGCCGCTCACCCCGGGAGCGCTGCTCGCCGAGGAGCGCCGCCTGTTCTACGTCGCCGCCACGCGCGCGCGGGAGCGGCTCGTCGTCACCGCAGTGAAGGCGCCCGCCGACGACGGCGACCAGCCCTCCCGCTTCCTGACCGAACTCGGCATCGAGCCCAAGGACGTCACCGGCCGCCCGCGCCGCCCCCTGGCGGTCGCCGCGCTGGTCGCCGAACTGCGCGCCACGACGGTCGACCCACGGGCCTCCGCCACCCTCCGGGAGGCCGCCGCCCGCCGGCTGGCCCGGCTGGCCGCGCTCGCCGACGAGGACGGCAGGCCCCTGGTGCCGTCCGCCCACCCGTACCGCTGGTGGGGCATGTTCGAGCCGACCGAGAGCAAGGTGCCGCTGCGCGACCGCGACCAGCCCGTCGTGCTCTCCGGGAGCGCCCTCGACCAGCTCGCCAACACCTGTGCCCTCCAGTGGTTCCTCGGCCGCGAGGTGAAGGCGGACGCCCCCGCCACCGTCGCCCAGGGGTTCGGCAACGTGGTGCACGTGCTCGCCGACGAGGTCGCCTCCGGGCACACCCCGGCCGACCTCGACGTCCTCATGGAGCGCCTCGACTCCGTGTGGAACGCCCTCGCCTTCGACGCCCCGTGGAAGTCCGTGCAGGAGAAGAAACACGCGCGCGTGGCGCTCGAACGCTTCCTGAAGTGGCATGTGATGGACCGCACGGGCCGCACACCGGTCGCCAGCGAACACGACTTCGACGTCACCCTCGAAGCGGGCGAGTACGAGGTACGCATCCGCGGCCAGATGGACCGCGTCGAGGCCGACGCCGAAGGCCGTGCCTACGTCGTCGACTTCAAGACCGGCAAACACGCGCCCACCGCCCGCGAGGTGGAGCGCCACCCCCAGCTCGCCGTGTACCAGCTCGCCGTCCGCGAGGGCGCCGTCGACGAGGCCTTCGACGGCGTACGGCCCGCTCCGGGCGGTGCCGAACTCGTCCAGCTGCGGCAGAGCGCCGCCAAGCGGGACGGCGGCGAGAGCCTGCCCAAGGTGCAGGCGCAGGAGGCCCTCGAGGGCGCGGCGGGGGAGTGGGTCGGTGACCTGCTCGCCACGGCGGCCGGCAAGGTCCTCGACGAGCGCTTCACGCCGACCGCGGGCCAGCAGTGCACCCACTGCGCGTTCCGCGCCTCGTGCAGCGCCCGGCCCGAGGGACGGCACGTGGTCGAGTGACAGACCCGTGTGACGGACCGCACCACTGGTGTTGACCTGCGCTTCTCTCCTTCCCTGCGGGCGATTTGTCATCGACTGTCAGTGCCCGCCGCTAGCCTCTCCCCATGCCCGCCCGTATCAGCGATCCCGAGCAGCTCAAGGAGCTCCTCGGGATCCCCTTCACCCCGGAGCAGACGGCCTGCATCACCGCGCCGCCCGCCCCGCAGGTGATCGTGGCCGGAGCCGGGTCGGGCAAGACGACGGTGATGGCCGCCCGCGTGGTGTGGCTGGTCGGCACCGGCCAGGTCGCCCCCGACCAGGTCCTCGGCCTGACCTTCACCAACAAGGCCGCCGGAGAACTCGCCGAGCGTGTCCGCAAGGCACTGGTCGAGGCGGGCGTCACCGACCCCGACCTCATCGATCCGGACAACCCGCCGGGCGAACCGGTGATCTCCACCTACCACTCCTTCGCGGGCCGCCTGCTGACCGACCACGGCCTGCGCATCGGCCTGGAGCCGACGTCCCGCCTGCTCGCCGACGCCACCCGCTACCAGCTCGCCGCCCGCGTGCTCCGCGAGGCCCCCGGCCCCTACCCGTCGCTCACCCGCTCCTTCGCCGACCTGATCAGCGACCTTCTCGCGCTCGACGCCGAACTCGCCGAACACCTCGTCCGGCCCGAGGACCTGCGCGCGTGGGACGCCGCACTGCTGAACGGCCTGGAGGGCGCCAGACTCACCAACGCCGACCTGCGCAAGGTGCCCGAGACGGCCGCCGCCCGGCGCGAACTGGCCGAGCTGGTGCTGCGCTACCGGACCGCCAAGCGGGAGCGCGACCTGCTCGACTTCGGTGACCAGATCGCCCTGGCGGCCCGGCTCGCCCAGGTTCCCGAAGTGGGCCCGATCCTGCGCGAGGAGTTCCGGGTGGTGCTCCTCGACGAGTACCAGGACACCTCGGTGGCCCAGCGCATCCTGCTGGCCGGCCTGTTCGGCGGCGGCACCGGGCACCCCGTGACCGCCGTCGGCGACCCCTGCCAGGCCATCTACGGCTGGCGTGGCGCCTCCGTGGCGAACCTCGACGACTTCCCCGAGCACTTCGCGCACACCGACGGAAGCAGGGCGCGACGCCAGTCGCTGAGCGAGAACCGCCGCAGCGGCGGCCGCCTCCTGGACCTCGCCAACGGACTCGCCGAGCCGCTGCGCGCCATGCACGCGGGCGTGGAGGCACTGCGCCCGGCCCCCGGTGCCGAACGCGACGGAGTGGTGCGCTGCGCCCTTCTGAACACGCACGCCGAGGAGATGGACTGGATCGCCGACTCCATCGCCCACCTCGTGCGCACCGGCAAGGCACCCGGTGAGATCGCCGTCCTGTGCCGTACGGCCACCGACTTCGCGGAGATCCAGGGCGCGCTGGTCGCCCGGGACATCCCCGTCGAGGTGGTGGGTCTCTCCGGTCTCCTGCACCTGCCCGAGGTCGCCGACCTGGTCGCCGTCTGCGAGGTCCTCCAGGACCCCGGCGCCAACGCCTCCCTGGTCCGCCTGCTCAGCGGCCCGCGCTGGCGCATCGGCCCCCGCGACCTCGCACTCCTGGGCCGGAGGGCACGGCTGCTCGTCACCCACGCGCGCGGGGGCGACGACGACCCGGACCGCCGGCTCGCCGAGGCCGTCGAGGGGGTGGACCCGTCCGAGGTGATATCGCTCGCGGACGCCCTCGACACCTTCCTGGAGACGCCGCTGTACGGCGACGGCGGTGCCGGGTACGACGACGGGCTGCCCTTCTCGCCGGACGCGCGCGTGCGGTTCGCGCGACTCGCCACCGAGCTGCGCGACCTGCGCCGATCCCTGGCCGACCCCCTGATGGACGTGCTGCACCGCGTCCTCGCCGTCACCGGTCTCGAGGTCGAACTGTCGGCGTCCCCGCAGGCCCTGGCCGCCCGGCGCCGCGAGACCCTGTCCAACTTCCTCGACGTCGCCGCCTCCTTCGCCGCGGGCGAGAGCCAGGCGAGTCTGCTGGCCTTCCTCGGCTTTCTGCGCACCGCCGCCCAGTACGAGAAGGGCCTCGACAACGCCCTCCCCGGCGGCGAGAACACCGTCAAGGTGCTCACCGCGCACAAGTCCAAGGGCCTGGAGTGGGACGTCGTCGCCGTCCCCGGCCTGGTCACCGGGACCTTCCCCAGCGGCCAGGGCCGCGAGAAGTGGACCGCCCAGGCCAAGGTGCTGCCGCACGAACTGCGCGGCGACGCCGACACCCTCCCCGACCTCGACTCCTGGGACGCGCGGGGCATGAAGGCCTTCCACGAGGCCATGAAGGACCACCAGCACACCGAGGAACTCCGCCTCGGGTACGTCACCTTCACCCGCCCCCGCTCCCTGCTCCTCGGCTCCGGCCACTGGTGGGGCCCCACACAGAAGAAACCCCGCGGCCCGTCGGACTTCCTCCAGGAGCTGTACCGACACTGCGCGGCCGGGCACGGCGAGATCGAGGCCTGGGCGGACGAACCCGAGGAGGAGGCGGAGAACCCCGTCCTGCACCGGCCGACGGCCGACCAGGTCTGGCCGCTCCCCCTGGACGACGACTCCCTCGCCCGCCGCCGCGCGGCCGCCGAGACCGTCCTCGCCCACCTGGAGGACCTCGCCTCGCACCAGGACGGCCACCCGGGTGCCACCCACGACCCGGACACCTACGACGACCCGGACTGGCCCCCGCCACCGGACGAGGACGAGCTCTCCTACGAGCCCGACTACGACGAGCCCGAGTACGAAAGGCCTGAGCACGACGATCCCGAGTACGGGGAGCCGCCGTACGAGGAGTCGGACCCGTTCGGGGACGCGCCCTTCGAGAACGCTCCCCCCCTCGTGCCGCACCAGGCGACGGCACCCGAGCTTCCCGTGACCCGCCCGCGCAGGCCCTCCCTCACCCCTGAGGAAGCCCGTGCCGTCGCCTCCTGGGACCGTGACCTCGACGCGCTCGCCGGCGAGCTGCTCCGCGCCCGCCGCAGCGTCACGGACGTGACTCTTCCCACGACCCTGACCGCCTCGCAGGTCCTGCGGCTGGCCGCCGACCCGGACGCTCTCGCGCAGGAACTCGCGCGCCCCATGCCGCGCCCCCCGCAACCGGCCGCGCGCCGGGGCACCCGGTTCCACGCATGGGTGGAGGCACGCTTCGAGGAGCTGACGCTTCCCCTGCTGGAACCGCACGAGCTGCCCGGCGACGACGCCGAGATCGCCGACGAACGCGACCTGGAAGCCCTCAAGGAAGCCTTCGAGAGCACCGAGTACGCCCACCGCACGCCGTACCGCGTCGAGGCCCCCTTCCAGCTGGCCCTCGCCGGCCGCGTCGTACGGGGCCGTATCGACGCGGTCTACAAGGAGGGCGACGGCGACACGGCCACCTACGACATCGTCGACTGGAAGACCCACCGGGCCCGCACCGCCGACCCCCTCCAGCTCGCTCTCTACCGGCTCGCGTGGGCCGAGCAGCAAGGTGTGCCCGTGGAATCCGTCACAGCGGCGTTTCTCTATGTACGCAGCGGCGACGTCGTACGGCCGGAGGGTCTGCCCGATCGTGCCGCCCTGGAGCGCCTGTTGACCGGGGAAGACGGTGCCGAGGACGTCCGCGGCGGACCGGCCGCGCGAGTAGACCCCGCGCAAGAGCCCGGCGAGGATGCCGGTGCGGGCCGATAGGCTCGTGACCATGAGCCATACCGTTGACAGTGCCGTCAGCGCAGTCCGCACGTACATCGAGCAGCACCGCGATGCCTTCCTCGACGACCTCGCCGAATGGCTGCGCATCCCGTCGGTGTCGGCACAGCCCGACCACGCCCCCGACGTGCGGCGCAGCGCGGACTGGCTCGCGGCCAAGCTCAAGGAGACCGGCTTCCCGACCGTCGAGGTCTGGCAGACGCCGGGCGCTCCGGCCGTCTACGCGGAGTGGCCGTCCGGCGATCCGCAGGCTCCCACCGTCCTGGTCTACGGCCATCACGACGTGCAGCCCGCCGCCCGCGAGGACGGCTGGGACACCGACCCCTTCGAGCCCGTCGTCCGCGGAAACCGCCTGTACGCGCGGGGAGCGGCCGACGACAAGGGCCAGGTCTTCTTCCACACCCTCGGTGTCCGCGCCCATCTCGCCGCCACCGGCCGTCAGGCCCCGGCCGTCGGCCTCAAGCTGCTGATCGAGGGCGAGGAGGAGTCCAGCTCCCCGAACTTCCGCGCCCTCGTCGAGGAGCGGGCGGACCGGCTCGCCGCGGACGCCGTGATCGTCTCCGACACCGGGATGTGGTCCGAGGACACCCCCACGGTGTGCACCGGCATGCGCGGCCTCGCCGAGTGCGAGATCCGGTTGTCCGGCCCCGACCAGGACATCCACTCGGGCTCCTTCGGCGGTGCCGTGCCCAACCCCGCCACCGCGGCCGCCCGCCTGGTCGCGGCCCTGCACGACGAGCACGCGCGCGTGGCCGTTCCCGGCTTCTACGACGGCATCGTCGAACTCACCGACCGCGAGCGCGAGCTCTTCGCCGAGCTGCCGTTCGACGAGGACCGGTGGCTGCGCACCGCCAGGTCGCGCGCCACCCACGGCGAGGCCGGACACACCACCCTGGAGCGCGTCTGGGCCCGCCCCACCGCCGAGGTCAACGGCATCGGCGGCGGCTACCAGGGCCCGGGCAGCAAGACGATCATTCCGTCCTCGGCCTTCGTGAAGCTGTCGTTCCGGCTGGTCGCCGGTCAGGACCCCGCGCACGTGGAGAAGGCCGTCCGCGCCTGGGCCGCCGAGCAGCTGCCCGCCGGGATCCGGCACGAGATCACGTTCAGCCCGGCCACGCGCCCGTGTCTGACCCCGCTGGACCACCCGGCGCTACGGTCCGTGGTCCGCGCCATGGGCCGTGCCTTCGAGGGGCCCGTCCGCTTCACCCGGGAGGGCGGCTCGGGACCGGCCGCCGACCTTCAGGAGGTCCTCGGCGCCCCCGTGCTCTTCCTGGGCATCTCCGTCCCCTCGGACGGCTGGCACGCGCCGAACGAGAAGGTCGAGCTGGACCTCCTCCTCAAGGGCGTCGAGACCACCGCGTACCTCTGGGGCGACCTGGCCGAGAACTGGCGCCGTGCGCCCTGACGCCCCCGCACGGTCCGGAGCGGACATGCGCGCGGGGCACACTGGACAGACCGCCCCGCACCGCGACACCGCACCGAAACCGGTCGCCCTCTGCCGTACGTCCCGCTGAACCGCCCGCCGAAACAACCGTTCCACCGGGGGAGTTGGAAGTACCCGTGACCACCTGGACCGACCAGAACGCCGATCGACCCATCTCGCTCACCGCGCCGAGCGGTGTCGACCGGGCCGCCCACCACCGGCTCGACGAGGCCTGGCTCGCCGCGGCGTGGAGCCACCCCACGACACGCTGTTTCGTCGTCTCCGGCGGCCAGGTCCTCATCGACGAGACGTCCGAAGGCCACACCGAGCTCGTCATGACCCCGTCGTTCGAGGCGCCCCTCACCGAGGCGCACCGATACTTCCTGGGGACCGACGAGGACGGCGTCAGCTACTTCGCCCTCCAGAAGGACGCGCTCCCCGGCCGTATCGACCAGTCCGCGCGCCCGGCCGGTCTGCGCGAGGCCGGACTGCTGCTGTCGCCGCGCGAGACGGGACTGATGGTCCACGCGGTGGCCCTGGAGAACTGGCAGCGCCTGCACCGCTTCTGCTCCCGCTGCGGCGAGCGCACGGTGATCGCCGCGGCCGGCCACATCCGCCGCTGCCCCGCCTGCGGTGCCGAGCACTACCCGCGGACCGACCCCGCGGTGATCATGGCCGTCACGGACGAGGAGGACCGCATCCTCCTCGGTCGCCAGGTCCACTGGCCCGAGGGCCGCTTCTCGACCCTGGCCGGCTTCGTCGAGCCCGGCGAGTCCATCGAGCAGTCCGTACGCCGCGAGGTCTTCGAGGAGGCCGGCATCACCGTCGGCCAGGTCGACTACATCGCCAGCCAGCCCTGGCCCTTCCCGTCCAGCCTCATGCTGGGCTTCATGGCCCGCGCCACGTCCACCGACATCAACGTCGACGGCGACGAGATCCACGAGGCCCGCTGGTTCTCCCGCGACGAACTCGGCGCCGCCTTCGAGGCCGGCGAGGTGCTGCCCCCCTACGGCATCTCCATCGCGGCCCGGCTGATCGAGCTCTGGTACGGCAAGCCGCTGCCGACCCGCAGCTTCATCTGACCCACGACGCGAGAAGGGCGGTCCCCCGACACCTCGGGGGACCGCCCTTCTCGCGTGCGGCTGCGTGCCGAACGCGGTTACGCGCCGATCTTCTGCTTCACCTGCGCCAGCGACGGGTTCGTCAGCGTGGAGCCGTCGGGGAACAGCACGGTCGGAACCGTCTGGTTTCCGCCATTGGCCTTCTCCACGAACGCCGCGGACTGCGGGTCCTGCTCGATGTTGATCTCGGTGTATCCGATGCCCTCGCGGTCGAGCTGCTTCTTCAGCCGCTGGCAGTAGCCGCACCACGTGGTGCTGTACATCGTCACAGTGCCCAGCATGTCTTTTGTGCTCCTTCGGCGGGTCGGGGCAGGTGGTCGCAGTGGGAGAACGTACTTGAAAGGGCCACCATTCCCGTCGGCCCCCATTCCCGCCGGTCGTCGGTCCCGCGGCTGCCCCCGAGGGTGTGTTCCCTCGAGGCACGGACCTCCGAGGGTGACACGCGCCGCATTAATACGACTGCGAGGGCCCACCTGTGGACAACCGGCTCGCCCGTCTCCGCCGACCTGGCAGCATGGCCATGTGACAGCAGCAACGCACTCCCCCCTCTTCCCGCAGGTACCGGACTCGGCCGACGCGGTGCTCGAAGGGCTCGACCCCGAGCAGCGCGAGGTGGCCACCGCCCTGCACGGTCCGGTGTGCGTGCTGGCAGGAGCGGGCACGGGCAAGACCCGGGCGATCACCCACCGCATCGCCTACGGGGTGCGCGCCGGCATCCTGAACCCCTCCAGCGTGCTGGCCGTCACCTTCACCAACCGTGCCGCCGGAGAGATGCGGGGCCGGCTGCGCCTGCTCGGCGCCCAGGGCGTCCAGGCCCGCACCTTCCACTCCGCGGCCCTGCGTCAGCTTCAGTACTTCTGGCCGAAAGCGATCGGTGGCTCCCTGCCCCGACTCGTCGACCGCAAGATCCAGCTCGTCGCCGACGCGGCGGCCGCCTGTCGCATCCGTCTCGACCGGGGTGAGCTGCGGGACACCACCGCGGAGATCGAGTGGTCCAAGGTCACCCAGACCGTTCCCGCCGACTACGCCCTGTCCGCCGCCAAGGCGGGCCGCGCGATCCCCCGCGACCCCGCCGAGATCGCCCAGCTCTACGCGGCCTACGAGGACCTCAAGCGGCAGCGCGGGGTCATCGACTTCGAGGACGTCCTGCTGCTGACCGTCGCCGTCCTCCAGGACCGGCACGACATCGCCGAGCAGGTCCGCGCCCAGTACCAGCACTTCGTGGTCGACGAGTACCAGGACGTCAGCCCGCTCCAGCAACGCCTGCTCGAGCTGTGGCTCGGCGAGCGGGACGACCTGTGCGTGGTCGGGGACGCCAGCCAGACGATCTACTCCTTCACCGGAGCCACCCCCGACCACCTGCTCGACTTCCGCACCCGCCACCCCGGCGCCACCGTCGTCAAGCTGGTCCGCGACTACCGCTCCACCCCCCAGGTCGTCCACCTCGCCAACGGTCTGCTCTCCCAGGCCCGGGGCCGCGCCGCGGACCACCGTCTGGAGCTCGTCTCCCAGCGTGGCCCGGGACCCGAGCCCGGCTACGGCGAGTACGCCGACGAGCCCGCCGAGGCCGAGGGCGCGGCCCGCCGGATCCGCGAGCTTCTCGACGTCGGCGTGCCGGCCGCGGAGATCGCCGTCCTGTTCCGCACCAACGCGCAGTCGGAGACGTACGAGCAGGCCCTCGCCGACCGCGGCATCCCGTACCAGCTGCGCGGCGCGGAGCGCTTCTTCGACCGCCCCGAGGTCCGCAAGGCGGGCGTCGCCCTGCGCGGCGCGGCCCGCTTCGGCGGCAACGACACCCTCCTCGAGGACGCCGTCGACCTGCCCTCCCAGGTACGCGCCGTCCTGTCGGGGGAGGGCTGGACCCCACAGCCGCCGGCCGGCTCCGGAGCCGTCAGAGAACGCTGGGAGTCGCTGGCCGCGCTGGTCAGCCTCGCGCAGGACTTCGCCGCCGCGCAGTCCGGCGCCACCCTCGCCGACCTGGTCGCCGAGCTGGACGAACGGGCGAACGCCCAGCACGCCCCGACCGTCCAGGGCGTCACCCTGGCCTCCCTGCACTCGGCCAAGGGCCTGGAGTGGGATGTCGTGTTCCTGGTCGGCGTCGCCGAGGGCATGATGCCGATCACCTACGCCAAGACCGACGAGCAGATCGAGGAGGAGCGCCGCCTCCTCTACGTCGGGGTCACCCGGGCCCGGGAGCGCCTGCATGTCTCCTGGGCGCTCTCCCGCTCGCCGGGCGGCCGTCCGAGCCGCCGCCCCAGCCGGTTCCTCGACGGCCTGCGTCCCGGTTCGGGCGCCGCCGCCGGCCGCGGTGGCAGCGGGGGCGTCGCGGGCACCGGAGGCATCGAGCGCGGCTTCACCGGTGCCGCGGCGGGCGCCCCGGTCGAGCGGCGCCGGACCCAGCGGACCCCGGCCCGCTGCCGGGTCTGCGGGCGCACCCTGACCGACGCCGGCGAGATGAAGCTGATGCGCTGCGAGGAGTGCCCCTCCGACATGGACGAGGGGCTGTACGAACGGCTGCGCGACTGGCGGGCGGTCCAGGCACAGCAGGCGGGACAGCCCGCGTTCTGTGTCTTCACCGACAAGACTCTGATGGCGATCGCCGAGACCGTCCCCGAGGAGGAGGGCGAGCTCGCGCGGATCCCGGGGGTCGGCGTCCGCAAGCTCAACCGCTACGGAGCCGATGTCCTGGCCATCTGCGCAGGCCAAGAGGTCGAAGGGGACGACGAGGGGGACTGAGGGCGGACGGCTGGGCAACTGATCCGAACTCGTCGAAAAAATAGTTTGCGCATGCCCCGGCAATCCCCATAGGTTCTTAGACACGGGAACGGCGGCCTTCTCGAAGGCCCTGATTCCGTGCTGTACTTGCATACCCGCCGGACCGGATTCACCCCGGTCCCCCGAGACGCCGAGAGGAGGCGATTCCAGTGATCATCATCAACCGCAGCTCCACCGCCAAACTGACCGATCCCTCGGTCGTCTCCGTGTGCATGCTCGACGCCTCGATCCTGGGCACCGGTCTGTCCGGCATTCGTGCCGACCGGCCGGCGTCCTCCTCCGTTGCCTCCGTGGTTCTTCCCAGCCGCGAGCGCAATGAGCGACCGACCGAGGCACTGGAAGCAGTAGGGGCACAGGCGCACGCCTATGCCTTTACGGCAGCCGGTGCCGGAGCCCGGAAGCAGACGACGCAGCACCACCTGATGTGGGCCTTCCGTGGGCCAGAACCCTGGAGTGATCCAGCCTGATCGTCGATCAGGCCGGCGCCTTCAGGGCCGCGGAACCCACCCGGGATCCGCGGCCCTTCTGTTTGCCCCGAACCCGGGGACAGCGGAGCGAAGGGGCCTCGGGACAAGAAAAGACCCGGTACCCAGCCGACACCCGGTCCTACAGGACCGGACCGACAGACGAGGAAAGACGAACCGTGCAACTCGAAGCGCACGCCCCGTCAGTACCGCCTTCCGAAACGATCCCCCCGCCCGGCCTCACGGAGGACTCCACCTTGACCCCGCTCACGGCGCTCACCGCGCTCGACGACGCCATCGAGAACCTCGGCGTACCCGTCCCCTGCCGCTCCTACGACCCGGAGGTCTTCTTCGCCGAGTCGCCGGCCGACGTCGAGTACGCCAAGTCCCTCTGCCGTACCTGCCCGCTGATGGAGGCCTGCCTCGCCGGCGCCAAGGAGCGGCGCGAGCCCTGGGGCGTCTGGGGTGGCGAGCTGTTCGTCCAGGGAGTTGTCGTCGCCCGGAAGCGGCCGCGTGGCCGCCCGCGCAAGAACCCGGTCACGGCATGAACACCGCAGGAACGATCGACCGTCCCCTCACGCAAGACCCCAAGAAGCAGGCCCCGATGAAGCCGTTCCCCAGCGAGCCCGCAGGCTCCGCGATCGAAGACATCACCACCACCGGCGCGTACGACTCGCGTCAGAACAGGACACGCGAGATGCAACTCATCCCAGAAGCCCTGGCTCGTGCGCATATGCACGACCGACTGCACGAGGCCGAGCGGGAACGCCGGGCACTGCGCCTGGCGACCGCTCGCCGGATGCAGCGACGGGCCGAGCGCGCCTCGCTGCGCGCCCGGCGGGCGCTCGCCATGGCCGTGATGCAGTAACCACACCCACCTGAAGCGGTGGCCTCCCGACAGGGGAGGCGAAGCTCTCCCCGCGGGGGCCGGTCCGTCCGAACGGACCGGCCCCCGCGGTGCGTTGCGCGGAGGATCCACCGTCCCGGAGTTATCGTCGCGAAGATGACGAGTCCTCCCGGAGACGGTGACCGAGGCGCTTCCCCGACAGAGCCCCGCCCCCTCGTGTGTGCCCGCTGCGGTGCCCGGGCCGAGGAGCCCCCGCCCGTCACCTGGACCTGCTCCGTGGAGAACGGTGTCCGGCGCTATTTCTGCGAGGCCTGCGCCCGCGAGAACCTCAGGGCGATCGAAGGCCGACTGGACTCGGAGTGGTGGTGAATCACGTCACAGTCCGGTCAGGAGCCCCAGGCGCTCACGCCTCCGCGACCGACTCCTCCGCCTCGAAGGCCTCCAGGACGTCCGCCGCGAGGAAGCCGGGCAGCCACTCCTCCAGCTCCTCGCGCAGCCGCACCGTCGCGCCGAGCTGGCACAGCACGCCGATCGTGCTGAGCGTCACCCGGTGTATCAGCAGATAGGCCGGCGGCAGGTTGAGCTGCTTGCCCAGCTGATGCGCGGGGGAGCGGGGATCGGCGATCCGGGCCGCCTGGCTGCGCATCCAGCCACGGCTGAAGGTGAACTCCTCGACCTGGGCGGGCTCGATGATCGGCAGGAGGTAGTCGAGGACCGCGTCGGGATCCAGCTCGATGGAGTCCTTGACGAAGCCCTCCGTGCGCAGGAGTTCGTAGACCGCCTCCGCGTCACCGTCGAGGGTCATGCGCAGGGACTCGCCGATCGGGTCCGGCAGACCACCCGGGAGCCGGTCCACGGTGCCGAAGTCCAGGACGCCCAGGCGCCAGTCGTCCTCGCCGTCCGGTCCGCCCGGCAGGAGGCGGAAGTTTCCGGGGTGCGGGTCGGCGTGGAGCAGGCCGGTGCGGGCCGGGCCGGAGAAGAGGAACCGGGACAGCAACTGGCCGGCCCGGTCGCGCTGCTCCTGGGTGCCGTCGGTGATCACCTCGGACAGGGGTACACCGTCGATCCACTCGGTGACCAGGACCTGCTCGCGCTGGTGGACCACCGCCGGGATCACCACGTCGGGATCGCCGGCGAACTCCTCCGCGTGGGCCTGCTGAGCCTGTGCCTCCAGGCTGTAGTCGAGCTCCTCGGAGACCCGGTCCTTGAGCTCGGCGATCAGCGGCTTGACGTCCATACCCGGGATCAGGGGGCCCAACAGGCGTGCGAAACGGCTGAGTTGGTTGAGGTCGGACAGCAAGGCCTCACCCGCCCCGGGGTATTGGACCTTGACGGCGACCTCCCGGCCGTCGTGCCACACCGCTCGGTGCACCTGGCCGATCGAGGCCGCCGCGGCCGGCTTGTCGTCGAACTCCAGGAACAGCTCGGGCCAGTTCTCGCCGAGCCGCTCCGCGAGCACGGAGTGCATCGTGCGGGTCGGCATCGGCGGCGCCGCGTCCTGGAGCTTGGTGAGGGCCGCGCGGTAAGGGCCGGCGACCTCCTCGGGCAGGGCGGACTCGAAGACGGACATGGCCTGCCCGAACTTCATCGCACCGCCCTTCAGCTCGCCCAGCACCTTGAACAGCTGCTCGGCGGTGCGCTGCTGCAGTTCGCGGCCGACGATCTCCGCGGACTCGCCCACGATCCGCTTGCCCAGACCCCAGGTCGCCCGCCCGGCGAAGCCGAGCGGGAGCGCGGCGAGTTTGGCGGTCCGGGTGACCGCCTTCCGGGGAAGATCAGACATGCGCCCTCCAAGTACCGGCCAGCCGCGCGGCGTCCGTCGTACGGCAGAACTCCTGCGAATGCTGCACTGCCATTGTCGCGTGCGTTCCCCGGTCCTCGGAGATGTGTTCCTGCTTACCTTTCCCCGCGGCCCCGCACAGACAGGCGGAATGGGGCCATACCGGACGGGCGTGCCACTGGAGGGCGGGAACGGAAATCTCCCAGCGGGCGCCGGCGCTCGACGGGGTCCGGCCGTCGAGAAAGGTGAGTGCATGGGCGGCCGCCAGCCCGGCGACGGTCGTGGCCAGCGTCACATCGCAGGCGTGCGCCGCGCGCCTTCTCCCGGAGTGCCACTGGGCGACCAGCCGCGGCCAGGCCGGATCCCGGTCGGTGCGCTCCAGATGGAGACAGCCCGCGCAGCCCGTCTCGCCCGGCAGCACGAGCGGGCCGACGACGCCCGTCCCTTCAACGACCCCGGCGTAGAGGTGCGGTGTGCCCGAGGCGATCAGAGGCTCCGCCGCCGAGGGGGCGGGCGCGTGCACGGACACGTCGTCCCGCGGGGCGATGATCACGAGCGAGAGGCCGGGGGTGTCCGCCTCGGCCGGTGACCCCGGGCCTCTGCGGGGTGCGGGGCCCGGGGCGGCCCGGCGTACGGCGCGGCGGGCGGACTCGTCCCGGCGCTCGCCGACCGACTCGGCGGACAGGCCGCCCGGTGCGATGTCCCCCGGCTCGACCCGGCCGCCGTCCCGCACGTTCACCTCGCCGACCCCCGCACCCGAGAGCAGCGCCGCCAGCGCCACCCCGACCCGGCCCGCGCCCCGCACCTGGACCCGCAGCCGGCGCCGGACGGCCAGGTGCTCGATCGCGTCGCCCGGCTCCGCGGCGATGAGGGACAGCGCGGCGAGGTCGGGGCGCAGCCGGTCCAGGACCTCTTTCCGCTCCCGCAGATCGGCGGCCTCCGGCCCGCCGCCGCGCGCGTCGTCGAGCAGTCCCGCCCGCGCCAGCCGCTCCACCAGCCGGTCGACATGGCCGTCGGGCAGGGCCATGCGGCGGCCCTCCTCGCGCAGCAGCTCCAGTCCGCGCGTGCCGTCCAGCAGATCGAGGAAACTGCCCGTCGCCGTGTCCACCGGGCCCAGTGTCAGCGCGTGCGCCGGTGTCATCCCGAACTGCACGGTGTTGAGGTCACGCCAGCCGCGCCGCAGCGCGGGCTTCACCATCGGATGCATCAAAGGCCCCCGTATGCCTTATGCCTGGAAACTCCCCGTCACATCGGCGGAGCGGGGGCGTGGGGGGTGTCCTCGCTCCGCCGACGAGTGCCAGCATGCCCGGACCCGCTCAGGCACGTCGAAAGTTGTCCACAGGCAGGGGCGTTCATCGTACAAATCCGTCGTACGAGGCAAACGCGGCACGACGGATCGGAACCTGACCGTCCCGGAGTCGGGACTTCCCCCGTGTGCAGCGGGTAACGTCGGGGCGTGTCCGCCGACCCATTGCACCGCGCCGGAACACCACAGCGCAGCACGACGAGCCAGCCGCCGAGCGGCTCACGAACGAGCGCGATCGAGGTCCGCAGAAGCGCCCGTCGACGTCGGACGGTCTCCGCGTACCGCGAGGGCGATCGCACCATCGTGCTCATCCCCGCCCGGATGTCCGAGGCCGAGGAGCAACGCTGGGTGAGCGTCATGCTCGACAAGCTCGCCGCCCAGGAGAGTCGGCGCGTCCCGGGCGACGCGGAGTTGGCCGAGCGCGCCGAGCGGCTGTCGGCCCAGTGCTTCGGCGGCCGGGCCCGGCCCGCCTCGGTCCGCTGGGTGACCAACCAGAACACCCGCTGGGGCTCGTGCACACCGGCTGAGGGCAGCATCCGTCTGTCGCACCGCCTGAAGGGCATGCCCGAGTACGTCATCGACTACGTCCTCGCCCACGAGCTCGCGCATCTGCTCGTGCCCGGCCACGGCCCCGACTTCTGGCGGCTGCTGGAGGCGTACCCGCGCACCGAGCGCGCCCGTGGCTACCTCGAGGGCGTCGTCGCGGCCGATCGGCTGCCCCACCTGCCCGCCGCCGGCGAGGAGTGACCTGCGGCGTACACGCTGAGCCCGTCCCCCGGCACGTGACGTTGGTTGTGTACCGGGTCTGTACCGACATCGTGCGTTGTCCGACTTTGCCGTTAGCCTGACGCGACGCATTCACAATCGGGATGGGGGACGGTCGTTACGCATGCCCAGGGAATTCCAGCGCGGCCACAAGGCCAGGATCAGTGACCTCACCGCGGGCACCGATCTGTACGTAGGCGTGCAGATCACCGCTCCCGGCCTGACCTTCGACATCAGCTGCTTCGGCCTCGACGCCGACGAGCGGCTCTCGGACGACCGGTACTTCATCTTCTTCAACCAGCCGAAGTCGCCCGAGGAGTCCATCCAGCTCCTGGGCGCCCAGGCGGGCGACACGGAGTCCTTCCGCATCACCCTCGACCGGATTCCGCCGCAGATCCAGAAGCTGTCCTTCACGGCGGCCCTCGACGGCGCCGGGCAGATGTCGCAGATCAACCCCGGCTATCTCCGCATCGTCGCGGGTGGCGAGGAAGTGGCCCGCTACGCGTTCAACGGCTCCGAGTTCTCCAGCGAGCGGGCCGTGATGCTGGGTGACTTCTACCTGAAGGACGTGTGGCGGTTCGCGGCCGTCGGGCAGGGCTTCGACGGCGGTCTGGACGCGCTGCTGAAGAACTTCGGCGGCGAGGTCGCGGAGGAGGAGGCGCCCGCCGCGCCGCAGCAGCCGCAGGCCGGTGCCGCCACTCCCGGCTTCGCCCCGCCCGCGTTCGGCGCACCGTCCGCGCCCGCTCCGGCGCAGCCGCAGCCCGCCGCGCAGGGCTTCGCGCCCCCGCCCGGCGCGACCCCGCCGGCGCCCGCCCCGGCGCCGGCGCCCTCGGTGCACGCCGCACCGACCATCGTCGCGCCCCTGACCCCGCCCGGCGGCGGCCAGGTGCCGCCTCCCGCTCCGGCCCCGGCGCCCTACGGCCAGCCGCCCCAGCCGCAGCCGTACGGTCAGGGCCCCGCGCCGACCGCGCCCATGCCCCCCGGCTACGGCCAGCAGCCCCAGGCCCCGCAGGCCCCGCCCGGCTACGGTCAGCCGCCGCAGCCGCCCGGCTACGGTCAGCAGCCTCCGTTCGGGCAGGTCCCGGGCCAGCAGGCCTACGGCGTACCGCAGGGCGCGCCCCAGGGCGGTGCCGGAGTGGCCGCGGCGCTCCAGCAGTTCAAGGAGACGCCCACCGGACAGCGCTGGACGCAGCAGAACAGGAAGCTGGTCCGCGTCGACCTCGGGATGGGAGGCCAGCCCGTGCTCGCCCGCCAGGGCAGCATGGTCCTCTACCAGGGCAAGGTCGACTTCAGCTACAAGGGCGCCGGGTTCGCGGGCCGGATCGTCGGCAACGCCACCGGGCAGGAGATGCAGCTGATGCGCTGCACCGGCCAGGGACAGGTGTTCCTCGCCGAGAACTCCACCATGCTGCACCCCATCGAACTCCAGGGTGACGGCATCTGTGTCTCCGCGGAGAACGTCCTCGCCTTCGACGAGAGCCTCCAGTACGAGGTCCGTCGCATCGAGGGACACGGCATCCCCGGCGGAGCCCTGTTCACCATGCAGTTCACGGGCACCGGCACGATCGTCGTCAAGACGCACGGCACGCCCGTCGTCCTGCCGGTCACCCCCACCACGTTCGCCGACTGCAACGCCGTCGTCGCCTGGTCGTCCGCCGCCCAGGTGGTCGTCTCCAGCCAGGTCCGCATGCGCCGCAACGCCTACCCCGGCGACACCGGGGAGAGCGTCAACCTCCAGTTCCGGGGCGCTCCCGGCAACTTCATCGTCGTCCAGCCGTACGAGGTCTGAGGGAGCCCGTCATGAACCAGTCACTCGCGGGCTACGCCCCCGCACCCGTCACCGCCCGTATGGAGAACCACGGCAACCACATGCTGAAGGTCGCCCTCCAGACCGGGAACGACCTCCTCGCGCGCGTGGGCTCGATGGTCGCCTACGAGGGCTTCGTGCAGTACGAGCCCAACCCGCCGGCCGTGCGCCAGATCGCGCGCGACTGGATGACCGGCGAGGGCGCGCCCCTGATGAAGTGCTCGGGCGACGGCCTGCTCTACCTCGCCGACTACGGGGCCAACGTCGTCGTGATCAACCTCAACGGCGACGGCATCTCCGTCAACGCCACCAACCTGCTCGCCTTCGACGCGCACCTCACCTGGGGCGTCGAGCGCGTCAAGGGGCTCGCGAAGTTCGCCGGCCAGGGCCTGTGGAACACCAAGATCTCCGGGCAGGGCTGGGTCGCGCTGACCTCCCGGGGCAAGCCGATCGTCGTCGACTGCGGCGGCGGCGAGGACGAGACGTACGTCGACCCCGACGCGCTCGTCGCCTGGTCGCCGAACCTCAAGGTGAAGGGCAAGCGCAGCTTCAAGGCGCAGTCGCTCATCGGCCGGGGCAGCGGCGAGGCCTACCAGATGGCCTTCTCCGGCCAGGGCATCGTCGTCGTCCAGCCCAGTGAGGACAGCACCGACCGCCTCCGGGTCCGGGGCTGAGGGGGAGCCAGAAACGCCATGCAGAGCTCACTTTTCGCGCACAACGACTCGCAGACCCAGGAGCGCTGGAGTCTCCAGAACAAGCAGATGCTCCGGGTCGGCCTCGAGGGCCACGACGACATCCTCGCCCGCAAGGGCACGATGGTCGCCTACCAGGGCCTGGTGGAGTTCGACGCCGAGTACCAGAACAACCAGCAGGGACGCGCGCGTGCGCACACGGGCGAGGGCCTGGACCTGATGCGCTGCCACGGGCAGGGCACGGTGTACCTCGCCAACCTCGCCCAGCACGTGCACGTCATGGACGTGGAGCAGGACGGCCTGACCGTGGACAGCAGCTATGTCCTGGCCATGGACTCCTCGCTGCACCACGAGGTCATCGCCGTCGACAGCCTCTACGGCATCTCCGGCTCCGGGAAGTACCAGCTCAACATCACCGGCCGCGGCAAGGTCGCCCTGATGACCTCGGGCGCACCGCTGATGATGCAGGTCACGCCCGACAAGTACGTCAACTGCGACGCCGACGCCATCGTCGCCTGGTCCACCGGGCTGCGGGTGCAGATGCAGGCCCAGACGCACTCCTCCGGAGTGTGGCGCCGGCGCGGCAACACGGGTGAGGGCTGGGAGCTCAGCTTCATGGGCTCCGGCTACGCGCTCGTCCAGCCCAGCGAGCTGCTGCCGCCGCAGAACGCCCAGATCGGCTCCGGGCTGGGCGCCCAGTACGGCATGGGACAGCAGGGCGTACGGCAGCAGAACCAGGGCAACGCCTGGAGCTGACCGACCGGAAAGCAGACGTAGGGGGCGGCCGCCTGGAGGTCGCCCCTTACTCGTCTCGGCTCACAGCCGCCCGTCACCCACCTTCCGGCTCACAGCCGCCCCACCGGCCGCCTCCGGCTCACAGCCGCGCGCGAGTCGCCTCCAGCAGCCGTACGACCGAATCGTCGGCCACGCTTGCGACCTCGTCATAGGCGAACCAGCGCAGGTCGAGGGACTCGTCGCTGATGGCCTCCACGGCCCCGGCCGGAGCGAGCGCCGCGTACTGGACGTCGTAGTGCCACGCGCACGGCGTGGGATGCCGGTCCAGGCGTACGGGGCCGCCGGGGAGCAGGGCCAGCCCCCCGATGCCGGACTCCTCGGTCGCCTCGCGCAGCGCGGCGGCCCGCACGGTCTCGTCGGCCGGCTCGCAGTGGCCGCCCATCTGGAGCCACATCCGCAACTTCTTGTGCAGGGTCAGCAGCACCCGGCCGCGCTCCGGGTCGATCACCAGCGCGCTCGCCGTGATGTGGCCGTCCCCGCAGGCCTTCCACATGCCGTCCGGGTGCGCCCCGAGATGGTCCAGATAGGCCTGGCGAAGCTCTTCCTGCTCCTCCTGGCCCTCGTACCCCTTCAGGACGAGGACCGCGTCGTCGTACAGGCTCACTCGGTGTCGTCGTCCTTGGAGTCGGTCCCGGGGGCGTCCTTCTTCAGGTTCGGCTTGTCGCCGGAGCCGCCGCTCGCCGCCTCGCCGAGCATCTTGTCCAGCTCGGAGAAGTCCAGCTGCTCGCGGTGCACGAAGCCGTCCGGGTCGTCCAGGTCGGACGCCGTGGGCAGCATGTCCGGGTGGGCCCAAAGGGCGTCACGGCCGTCGACCCCGCGCGCGTCCGTGAGGGACGCCCACAGGCGGGAGGCGTCACGCAGGCGGCGCGGACGCAGCTCCAGGCCGATCAGCGTCGCGAACGTCTGCTCCGCCGGACCGCCCGAGGCGCGCCGTCGGCGCAGCGTCTCGCGCAGGGCGTCCGCGGACGACAGACGGGGTTTCGCGGCTGCGTGCACCACCGCGTCCACCCAGCCCTCCACGAGCGCCAGGGCCGTCTCCAGACGGGCCAGGGCGGCCTTCTGCGCCGGGGTGTCCTCCGGCTGGAACATGCCCTGCTGGAGCGCGTCCTGCAACTGCTCCGGGTTCTGCGGGTCGAACTGACCGACCACGTCCTCCAGCTTGGCCGTGTCGACCTTGATCCCGCGCGCGTAGCCCTCGACGGCGCCGAACAGGTGCGAGCGCAGCCACGGCACATGAGCGAACAGACGCTGGTGGGCGGCCTCGCGCAGCGCGAGGTAGAGCCGCACCTCGTCCTTCGTCACGCCCAGGTCCTTGCCGAACGCCTCGATGTTCACCGGCAGCAGCGCGGCACGCCCGGCCGGGCCGAGGGGCAGGCCGATGTCGGTCGAGCCGACGACCTCGCCCGCGAGCACGCCCACGGCCTGGCCGATCTGCGAGCCGAACATCGCGCCGCCCATCGAGCGCATCATGCCGATCAGCGGGCCGGCCATGGCCTGCATCTCCTCGGGCAGGACATCGCCCATGGCCGCGCCGACGCGCTCGGCGACCGGGTCGACGAGCTCCTTCCACGCGGGCAGGGTCGCCTCGACCCACTCCGCGCGGGACCACGCCACGGCCGTGCCCGCGCCGGACGGCAGGGACGTCGCGTCGTCCAGCCAGAGATCGGCCAGACGGACGGCCTCCTGGACAGCGGTGCGCTCGGAGGGGCCGACGCTGGCGTCCTTCACGCCGTCGGCGGTGCCCTGGGCGACCGTCTGGCGGGCGATCTGCTTGGCCATGTCCCAGTTCACCGGGCCGCCCTCGTAGGAGAGCATCTGGCCCAGCTGCTGGAAGGCGGCGCCCAGGTCGTTGGGGTTCAGTGAACCGAACATCGCGGCGAGCGGGTTGTCCGCACCGGGGGCGCCAAAGCCTCCGGCGCCGGGCAGCCCGCCGAAACCGAACGGGTTGGCCGGTCCCTGACCACCGCCGCTCTGCGGGTCCTTCTTCTTGCCCTCGTCGCCGTCTTCCGGCTCCTCCGGCGGAAGGCCGAATCCGAATGGGGTGTCACTCACGGGGTTCCTCGGCTGGTAAGGCCACCGGTTCTCGGCCGGCGGCGACTGCCCTGCAACACCACCCAGCGTAGACACCCCGGCTCGATCGGGCCTCGGTGCTTCGCCGACTCCTGGCCTGCGGCAGGATGGATGCCACCTGGTACGTACGCTTCACTCGCGCCCGTATGCCAAGACAACCGCTGGAGACACCTGGTGAGTTCCCCAGATCCGCAGGTTCGCGCAGCGCGAAACCGCTCAACCCCGGTCGGCGCGCGCGGGCCCGTCGTGGCCGTGACCGGCGCCGCGACCGGGATCGGCGCGCTGCTGACCGAGCGGCTCGCCGCGTCGGAGGAGGTCAAGCAGGTCGTCGCCATCGACGAGCGGCGCGGCGAGTGCGACGCGGCGACGTGGCACATCCTCGACGTCCGCGACCCGGCGATCGCCGACAAGCTGCGCGGCGCGGACGTCGTGGTCCACCTCGCGCTCGACCTCGACCTGGGGAGTGACGCCGCCGCCCGGACGGCCTACAACGTGCGCGGCACGCAGACCGTGCTGACGGCCGCCGCGGCGGCCGGGGTGCACCGGGTGGTGCTGTGCACCTCCGCGATGGTCTACGGCGCGCTCGAGGACAACGAGCTGCCGCTCTCGGAGGACGCGGAGCTGCGGGCCACGGCGGAGGCGACCGGCGTCGGGGACCTTCTGGAAATCGAACGGCTGGCCCGGCGCGCGCCCCGGGCGCATCCGGGGCTCAACGTCACCGTGGTGCGGCCCGCGGTGCTGGTCGGCGGTACGGACACCGCGCTGACGCGGTACTTCGAGTCGCCGCGGCTGCTGGTCGTCGCCGGATCGCGGCCGGCCTGGCAGTTCTGCCATGTCGAGGACCTGGTGAGCGCCCTGGAGTACGCCGTCCTGGAGAAGGTCGACGGCGAGCTGGCCGTCGGCTGCGACGGCTGGCTGGAGCAGGAGGAGGTCGAGGAGCTCAGCGGGATCCGGCGCATGGAGCTGCCCTCGGCGGTCGCGCTGGGCGCCGCCGCCCGGCTGCACCGGATCGGGCTGACGCCGTCCCCCGCCGGGGACCTGGCCTACACGATGTACCCCTGGGTGGTGAGCGGGAGCCGGCTGCACGACGCGGGGTGGCGGCCGCGGTGGACCAATGAGGAGGTCCTCGCGCAGCTGCTGGAGGAGGTGGCCGGGCGGCACACCGTCGTCGGTCGGCGGCTCGGGCGCAAGGACGCCACCGCGGCGGGTGCGGCGGGCGCGACGGTCGCTCTGCTGGGTGCGGCGGCCGTGGTGCGGCGGGCCCGGAAGGCCCGGCGGCGGTGAGCGTGGGGGCGCGAGGCCTGTTTTTTCGCCCCCGCCGCCCCTTCCCCTCCCTGGGGTCTGTGCCCCCAGACCCCCCTGTCGGCCCTGAAGGGGCTTCGTCCAAGCGCCGGAGGGGCTGTTTCTGTAGGTCGCTCCGAAGTGCACGCGTGCGTGCCGGGTGATCACGCTATTTCGCCTGCTTCCCGGGGTGCGGCACGATGGGGGTATGGCAGCCATCGACGACCATCCCGGCGAGCGGGCAGCGCAGGATCCCATCAAGCTGATCGCCGTCCGTGACACCGCGCTCTCGCTGGACGAAGTCTTCAAGGCCGTCGGGGACGACGCGGCGGGCGGGATCGCGCTGTTCGTGGGCACGGTACGCAACCACGACGGCGGCGCCGACGTCGACGCCCTCGGGTACTCCTGCCACCCCGGCGCGGAGGCGGAGATGCGGCGGATCGCGGAGAAGGTCGTCGCCGAGTACCCGGTGCGGGCGCTGGCCGCGGTGCACCGGGTCGGCGATCTCGGAGTCGGTGATCTCGCCGTCGTGGTCGCCGTCTCGTGTCCGCATCGCGGCGAGGCCTTCGAGGCCTGCCGGAAGCTGATCGACGATCTCAAGCACGAAGTGCCCATCTGGAAGCACCAGAAGTTCTCGGACGGTACCGACGAATGGGTCGGCGCCTGCTGAATCCCCTTCCGGTTGCGTAACCCCACCCCTGCCGTGAGCGTTGTCCGTGCAGATGGTTAATCTGCTGATCAGTCAGTTGTGGTGGCTCACAGGGGTTGGGAGGTCGGCATGGCGGCGCTCGTCTGGTTGCTGATTCCGCTTGTCGCCGCGATCGGCGCCGGTCTGTGGGGCACTTGGGCCAACCGGACCCGGAAGGCCCGCAGCGACGGCCCTGAGCTGGACGGATACGCCCGCTTCCGGGCGGCCATGGAGAAGCCCCACTCGCGTACGTGACCCGGGTGGCAGCCCTGACGGTGCGCTGACAGAGGCGTCCCGTACTGTCGAGACATGCCACGCCGCACCGCGACGATGCTCGCCTCCACCCTGATGCTGATCGCGCTCCTGTGTGCGGGCGTACTCATCCCCGTGCCGTACGCGGAGATGTCCCCCGGGCCGACGGTGAACACCCTGGGCGATCACGGCGGCGAGCCGGTGCTCCAGATCTCCGGACGCAAGACCTACACGACCAGCGGTCACCTGAACATGACCACCGTGCGGGTCACCAGCGCCGACTACCGGATGAACCTGGTCGAGGCCGTCTACGGATGGCTCGCGCACGACAACAAGGTCGTGCCGCACGACACGCTGTACCCGGACGGCAAGACCGAGGAGCAGTCCACCCAGGAGAACGCCGAGGAGTTCAGCCAGTCCCAGGAGAGCGCCAAGGTCGCCGCCCTGAAGGAGCTGGACATCCCGGTGACGTCCTGGGTGATCGTCTCGACGGTGGTGAAGGGTTCCCCGGCGGAGGGCCGGCTGCACGCCGGTGACGTGATCAAGGCCGTGGACGGCACAGCGGTGAAGGAGCCGGGCGACGTCGCGAAGCTGGTGACCAAGCACAAGGCGGGGGAAAAGGTCGTCTTCCGCATCGTCCCGGCGAAGGACCAGGCGGCCGCCGAGAAGGCGAACAAGGCGGCGACCAAGACCCAGGACGTCACCATCACGACCGCGACCTCCGACGACAGCGGCGAGAAGCGGGCCATCGTCGGGATCTCGGCCGGGACCGACCACACCTTCCCGTTCACCATCGACATCAAGCTCGCCGACGTCGGCGGGCCGAGCGCCGGTCTGATGTTCG
Source organism: Streptomyces sp. NBC_01334 (assembly GCF_035983595.1). NCBI lineage: Bacteria > Bacillati > Actinomycetota > Actinomycetes > Kitasatosporales > Streptomycetaceae > Streptomyces > Streptomyces sp. NBC_01334. The sequence continues at coordinate 6,421,737 of NZ_CP130718.1, forward strand.
CGCTCGGCATCTACGACAAGCTCACCCCGGGCAGCCTGACCGGCGGCAAGTTCGTCGCCGGCACCGGCACCATCGACGACGCCGGCAAGGTCGGGCCGATCGGCGGCATCGAGATGAAGACGGTCGGCGCGCGCAGTCAGGGCGCCCAGTACTTCCTGACCCCCGCGGAGAACTGCGCGGCCGCCGCCAAGGACACCCCCTCGGGGCTCAGGCTCGTCAAGGTGAACACCATCGACGACGCCCTCGACGCCCTCAAGGACATCCGCGGCGGCGACACCGCGGACCTGCCGAAGTGCACGAAGTAGCCGGAAGGGCTACTCCGCGAACGTCACCGACAACGCCTCGGCGAGGCCCGGCACCAGACCCGCTCCGGTGAGGACCTCCGTCGGGGCGTCCTTCTCGCGCAGCCGGAGGGCCGAGTCGCGGGTGCCGTCACGCAGGACGCCGACCGTGATCCGGACCTCCTGGCGGTCGGGGTGCTCCGCGACCCACTTCGCGAGCTTCTTGTCGCTCAGGCCCTGCGGGACCTGAGCCTCGGCGGACGGGGGCAGCATCAGACGCTCCACGGTGAGGGCGCAGCCGACCACCGCGTCGGGCCAGGCGATCGTGGCGAGGAACTCGTCGAGCGGCTTGTCCGTTGGAACTTCGTCCTGCTCGATCGGGGTGAGACCGGTGGTCTCGGACTCGTCCTGAAGGCCGAGCTGGGCGGCGAGCGACGGTTCCTGCGTTCGCAGCCGAGCGGTGTCTACGAGGGCGAAAAGGCGGGCGGGCTGGTCCCAGCCGAGGCCGGAGGCGTACTCGTCGATCTCGAGTACGGCCCGGGTGAGCGGGCTCGCCGCCATGGGAGTGTTGGACATGGTCACAATCCTGCCTCGTTCAGGGGTGGAATCGGGAACCGAGTAAACGGTGAGTAAGTTGCATAGGTGTGGGCCCCCGATCACCGGGGGCCGCGAACGGTCCACGAACACGCGGGCCTGATGGATCAACTGCGACTTTCGAGGTGCGCACCTTGGCTTTCCAGATGCCGGACCGCGGCGGAGGCCCCACGGGGCCGCGGATCAGAGTGGGCCGCCCGTCCCGGCGCGTCCGGACCCTGCTCATGACGCTGGGCGTCCTAGCCGTGATCGGCATGGCGTTCACGATGTTCGCGGGGTTCTGGACGGACTGGCTCTGGTACCGCTCGGTGAACTACTCCTCGGTCTTCACGACCACGTTGTGGACCAAGATCGGACTGTTCTTCGTCTTCGGCCTGCTGATGGCCCTCGCGGTCGGCTTCAACATCTGGCTGGCGCACCGGCTGCGGCCGCCGCTCAGCGCGATGTCGGTGGAGCAGCAGAGCCTCGACCGCTACCGCATGGGCATCGCGCCGTACAAGACATGGCTGCTGCTCGGCATCACCGCTCTGGTCGGCCTGATCGCGGGCGCCTCGGCGGCGGGTCAGTGGCGGACCTGGCTGATGTGGGTCAACGGCGTGCCCTTCCACCAGAAGGACCCGCAGTTCCACCTCGACGTGTCCTTCTTCGCGTTCGACCTGCCCTGGTACCGGTTCCTGCTCGGCTTCGGCTTCGCCGCCACGATCCTCTCGCTGATCGCCGCCGCGCTCACCCACTACCTGTACGGCGGGCTGCGCGTCACCAGCCCGGGCGCGCGCGCCACCGCGGCGGCCACCGGCCATCTGTCGGTGCTGCTGGGCATCTTCGTCACGCTGAAGGCGGTCGCCTACTGGCTGGACCGTTACGGCCTGGCCGTGAAGTCCAGCGACTTCAAGGCGACGGACAACTGGACGGGCCTGCGGTACGTCGACGCCAACGCCTACCTGCCGGCCAAGACGATCCTGTTCTGCATCGCCGTCATCTGCGCCCTGCTGTTCTTCGCCACCCTGTGGCGGCGCACCTGGCAGCTGCCGGTGATCGGCTTCGGCCTGATGGTGCTCTCGGCGATCCTCATCGGCGGGCTGTACCCGGCGATCGTCCAGAAGTTCCAGGTCCAGCCGAACGAGCAGGCCAAGGAAGCCCCGTACGTCGAGAAGAACCTCAAGGCGACACGTGAGGCGTACGGCATCGACGGCGCACAGGTCACCGAGTACTCGGGTACGAGCACCACCAAGGACAAGACGACGCTGCGCGACGACGTCGACGCCACGGCGAGCATCCGCGTCCTGGACCCGAACATCGTCTCCCCGACGTACCAGCAGCTCCAGCAGATGCGGAAGTACTACGCGTTCCCGACCAACCTGGACGTGGACCGCTACAACGTGAACGGCGCCGACCAGGACACCGTCATCGGTCTGCGCGAGCTGAACCTCGCGGGCGTCGACAAGCAGAACTGGATCAACAACCACTTCCGCTACACCCACGGCTACGGCGTGGTCGCCGCCAAGGGCACCACCTCCGACGCCGAGGGCCGCCCGCTCTTCACCGAGTCCAACCTGCCCTCCGAGGGCGACCTGGGCACGTACCAGCAGCGGATCTACTACGGCGAGAAGACGACCGCGTACTCGATCGTCGGCGGTCCCCAGAAGGAGATCGACTACTCCGACGACGCCGGTGAGAAGACCACCAGTTACACCGGCAAGAGCGGGGTCAACCTCTCCAACCCGATCAACCGCGCCGCGTACGCGGTGTCGTTCGGTGAACCGCAGATCCTGTACTCCGGCGCCATCGGCGAGGGGTCGCGGATCCTGTACAACCGCACGCCCAAGGAGCGCGTCGAGGCGGTCGCCCCGTGGCTGACCATCGACGGCGACGCCTACCCGGCCGTGGTCAACCACAAGATCCAGTGGATCGTCGACGCGTACACGACGACGAACGGCTACCCGTACGCCTCCCGTACGACCCTCGGCGACACCACGGCCGACTCGCTGACCGCGACCAACGACAACCGCGCGGTGGTGGCCCAGCAGAACCAGGTCAACTACATCCGCAACTCGGTGAAGGCGACCGTCGACGCGTACACCGGCGAGGTCAAGCTCTACCAGTGGGACACCGAGGACCCGGTCCTGAAGACCTGGATGAAGGCGTTCCCCGGCACGGTGAAGTCCAAGTCGTCCATCTCGACCGACCTGATGGCCCATCTCCGTTACCCGCAGGACCTGTTCAAGGTCCAGCGCGAACTGCTCACCCGCTACCACGTGAAGGACGCGACGACGTTCCTCAGCGGCAGCGAGGTGTGGCAGGTGCCGGACGACCCGTCCAACAAGTCGGGTGACGCGGTCCCGCCGTACTACCTGAGCATGAAGATGCCGGACCAGAAGGCACAGGCGTTCTCGCTGACGACGACGTTCACGCCCAACGGCCGGGACAACCTCAGTGCGTTCATGGCGGTCGACTCCGAGGCGGGGACTCCCGACTACGGCAAGATCAGAGTTCTGAAACTGCCGACCAGTACGACCGTCGACGGACCCAAACAGGTGCAGAGCCAGTTCAACTCCGAACAGGACATCGCCGAGTCCATCAGGCTTCTGAAGGGCGGCGACTCCGACATCGAGTACGGCAACCTGCTGACGGTGCCGCTCGACGGCGGTCTGCTGTACGTGGAGCCCGTCTATGTGCGCGGTGGCGGACTCAAGTACCCGCTCCTGAAGAAGGTGTTGGTGACCTACGGAGGCAATACCGCCTTCGAGGACACCCTGGACGAGGCCCTCAACAAGGTCTTCGGCGCGGAGGGTGCGACCCCGCCACCGGCGGACGAGGGCGGAGGTACGACCACACCGCCGACGTCCACCAACCCGACGGTCCGGGAGGCGTTGGCCGACGCCCAGGAGGCGTTCACGGCCGGCCAGGAGGCCCTGAAGAAGCCCGACTGGGACGCGTACGCCAAGGCGCAGAAGGATCTCGAGGACGCGCTGAAGCGGGCCGAGGACGCGCAGGCCGAGGCCGACAAGGGCGCCAAGGCGAGCAGCAGTCCGAGCCCGACGAGCTCGGCGAGTCCGAGCGGTGGCTCCGGCGGCAGCTCCGGAGGAAGCGCCAGTAGCAGTCCGAGTCCCAGTCCCAGCAGCGGCTGATCTTGCCCGCCCCGCGTCGTGATACGGTTGTGGAACACGACGCGGGGTGGAGCAGCTCGGTAGCTCGCTGGGCTCATAACCCAGAGGTCGCAGGTTCAAATCCTGTCCCCGCTACTGAATACGAAGGCCCGGATCCTGAAAAGGATCCGGGCCTTCGTGGTGTGCGAACGCATGTGCCGGGGGGACTGGTGGCCGCGCCGCTGTGGGGAGTTGGGCGATCTGTGTTTGACTTGTCTCTCTGTGGGCATGTCGACAAAACGCTGAAGTGACCTTACGGGCCGCGGTATACCAGGTGTACCCGGGTTGCGGGTGGTGCGACGATGGACGTTATGGGGGACAAGGCAACTCTGTTCGAGACAGGGCGGTTTGTGCAGCCTTCCGGTGAGGAAGCGACCCCGGACGAGAGCCGGGACGAGACGGCGGACGCCGTCGAGACGGGGGAGGCCGTCGAGGAGATGAGCCTGCGGCTCGCGGCGCAAGCCGGCGATGTCGAGGCCGTCAGCGTCCTCGGGGCCATGTTGCTGCGCCGCGGTGACCTCGACGGAGCCGAGCCCCACCTGCGTGCCGCCACCGCGGAGGGCGACCGGGCCGCCGCCAACAACCTGGGCGTCCTCCTCCACCAGCGCGGTTACCCCGACGAGGCCGCCGGATGGTGGCGGGTCGCCGCCGTCGCCGGCTCCGCCGCCGCCGCGCACGCCCTGGGCCGCCACCGCCGCGAGTGCGGCGACGAGCCGGCCGCCGAGTACTGGCTGCGCCAGTCCGCCGAGCAGGGGCACGCGCTGGGCGCGTACGCCCTCGCCGACCTGCTGGAGCACCGTGGGGACCCCGGGGCCGAGCAGTGGATGCGGGCCGCCGCCGAGCGGGGGCACCGGGAAGCGGCGTACCGGCTGGCCCGAGCCCTCGACCACCAGGAGTGCAGGGGCTCCCGCACGGACGGCGACGCGGACGGGTGCGAGCATGACAACGGTGTCATCGTGCGGGCGGAGGCCGAGCAGTGGTACCGCCAGGCCGCCGCGCGCGGACACCGGCGGGCCGCCCTGCACCTCGGGACGATCCTGGAGCGGCGCGGCGAACTGAAGGAGGCCGGACGCTGGTACCTGACGTCCGCCAAGGACGGCGAGGCGCGGGCCGCCTGCGCGCTCGGCTTCCTGCTGCGCGACGCCGGCGACACCGAGAGCGCGGCCGTGTGGTGGCTGCGGGCCGCACAGGAGGGCGACGGCAACGCGGCGAACGCGCTGGGCGCGCTGCACGCCGAGCGGGGGCAGACCCAGACCGCCGAGCGCTGGTACCGGGCCGCGATGGACGCCGGGGACGACAACGGCGCCTACAACCTCGCCCTGCTCTGCGCCGAGCAGGGCCGCACTGTGCAGGCCGAGCAGTGGTACCGGCGCGCCGCCTACGCCGGGCACCGGGAGGCGGCCAACGCGCTGGCCATCCTGCTCCTCCAGGGCGGCGACACGGCCGGGGCCGAGCCCTGGTTCTCCAAGGCGGCGGAGGCGGGCAGCGTCGACGCGGCGTTCAACCTCGGGATCCTGTTCGCGGGGCGGGGCGAGGAGGGCGTCGCGCTGCGCTGGTACGAGCGGGCGGCGGCCGCCGGGCACACCGAGGCGGCGCTCCAGGTCGGGATCGCGCGGCTGCGTGACGGGGACGAGCAGGAGGCCGAGCGGCATCTGCGGTGCGCGGCCGGCGGCGGGAGCGCGGAGGCGGCGTACCGGCTGGCGGCCGTGCTCGACGCGCGGCGGCCGCCGCAGCCCGCGCACGAGCTCGGGGAGACCGTGCACGAGAAGACCGAGTGCGAGGAGTGGTACGAGCGGGCCGCGACCCAGGGGCACCGGCGGGCGCAGGTCCGGGTCGGGATGCTGGCCGCCGCGCGCGGGGACGTGGTCGAGGCGGCACGGTGGTACCGGACGGCCGCGGAGGCCGGGTCGCGCAACGGTGCGTTCAACCTCGGACTGCTGCTCGCGCGGGAGGGGAGCGAGCCCGAGGCGGCTGTGTGGTGGACGCGGGCGGCCGATGCCGGGCACGGGCGGGCGGCGTTGCGGCTCGCCCTGGTCTACGCGCGTCGCGGTGAGCTGGCCGAGGGGCAGCGGTGGGCGGACCGGGCGGTGTCGCTGGGGCCGGGGGAGGTGGCCGAGCGGGCGGCTCGGTTGCGGGACGCGTTGCGGGAAGAGCTGTCTGCCTGACGGTGTCTTGTTCTGGGGCGGGCCGTGGGGCCGGGCTGGGGCCCGGGGCGACGGGGCCCGTACGGCGGGTTTTCGCCCCCGCCGCCCCTTCCCGTCCCGGGGACTGCCGCCCCCGGACCCCCGCTGTCGGCCCCCGAACGGGCCTCGTTCTCAAACGCCGGGCGGGCCGAAGTGCTCTGACCCGGTGCCGGTGGTGCCCGGGCTGAAGTGCTCTGACCCGGTGTCGGCGGTGGGCGGGCTGGAGTGTGCTCACCCTGCGTCGGCAGTGAGCGGGCTGAAGGGTTCTGGCCCGTGTCGGACGTGGACCGGGCTGAAGTGCTCTGACCTGCGTCGACAGGTGCCGGTCAATGGATTTGCCTTTGTCCTTCCCCTTCACGTAACGTTGCATTCAACGGCGCGGGGTGGAGCAGCTCGGTAGCTCGCTGGGCTCATAACCCAGAGGTCGCAGGTTCAAATCCTGTCCCCGCTACTAAAGGCCGAGGGCCGGAATCCGAAAGGGTTCCGGCCCTCAGTCGTTTGCGGGCACGCCCGCCGTGTGCGCGCAACAGGGTTGCGCGCACAGGGAAGGGTGTTACGCCGCCGCGCAGTTCGGGCAGATCCCGCGGTACGTCACCTCGACGTCCGAGACCGTGAAGCCGAAGCGTTCCGAGTCGGGGAGGTCGGCCAGGGGGTTGCCGCTCGGGTGGACGTCCTTGATCGCCCCGCACCGGGCGCACACCAGGTGGTGGTGCGGGCGGTGCGCGTTCGGGTCGTACCGCTTGGCGCGCTTGTCGGTGGCGACCTCGAGCACCTCGCCGAGCGAGACCAGCTCGCCGAGCGTGTTGTAGACGGTCGCCCGGGAGATCTCCGGCAGCCGGACGACGGCCCTGGAGTGCACCTCGTCGGCGGTCAGGTGGACATGGTCACCGTCGAGCACCTCGGCCACGACGCGCCGTTGGGCGGTCATCCGCCAGCCGCGTCCGCGCAGTCGTTCCAGGAGATCGCTCATGGAATCAGCCTAGCAGCTACATGGACCAGGTCCCGAACAGGTGTGACTTTAGATGCTGGATTGAATTGGATGAAGTCCATTGTAGGATCAAGTCGACAGAATCCACGGCGAGCGGCTGGAGGCCGCGGTCCAGGCCCTGCGCGGCTGACAGCACTGGACCGCTTGTCGTGGGCGAACGGGCCGGGCTTCCCTTCGGGGGCCCGGCCCGTTCGTGCGCTCAGGCCGGTACCTGCTGCCGCGCCGGCGCCCAGCAGCGGATGATGTCGCGGACCGAGACGATGCCGGCCGGTTCGTCGCGGTCGAGGACGATCAGATGCCGGAAGCCGCCGTGGGCCATGGCCTGCGCCGCCTCCTCCAGGGTCCAGCTCGGGGCGGCGAAGACGACGTCGTTGGTGGTGTGGGCGTGGGTGCGTTCCGTGTCCGGATCCTGTCCCAGTGCCACGGAGTTGAGGATGTCCCGCTCGGTGAGGATGCCGATGCCGCCGGCGTCCGGGTCGAGGACGATGGCCGCGCCGACGCGGCGGGCGGACATCAGGGCGGCGGCCTGACGGAGGGTGTGTGCGGGGCCGATGGTGAGGACCACCGTGCTCATGGCGTCGCGGACGAGCATGGCTGGAGCCACCTCCTAAGAACCCACGATTGTTCATGGATTCACAAGTTCACAAGTGGGGGGTGCTGTCAGCGTGGCAGGTAAAGCGGGGGTCAACAAGAGGGCGCGCGCAGCCAATTGAGGGCGTGCGCGCTCATCTGTGAGTCTCGGGCGGGTCTTTCAGTGGCGCTCGTTGAGGTAACCCAGCAGTTCCTCGTGGAGCAGGCCGTTCGACGCGGCCGCGTTGCCGCTGTGCGGCCCCGGGCGGCCGTCGAGGCCGGTGAAGGTGCCTCCGGCCTCCGTCACGACGATCGCCGTGGCCGCCATGTCCCAGAGCGAGAGCTCTGGTTCGGCGCACAGGTCGACCGAGCCCTCGGCGACCATCATGTACGGCCAGAAGTCGCCGTACGCGCGCGTGCGCCACACCTCGCGGGTCAGGTCCAGGAAGCCGTTCAGATGCCCGCGCTCCTCCCAGCCGGTCAGCGAGGAGTACGCGAAGGAGGCGTCCGAGAGCTCCGAGACCCGGGAGACGCGCAGCCGGGTGGCGGAGGTCAGGCTGCGGCCGGTGAAGGCGCCGTGCCCCTTCGCGGCCCACCAGCGACGGCCCAGCGCCGGGGCGGAGACCACGCCGACCACGGGCTGGTAGCCCCCCTCGCCCGCCTCCGTCAGCGAGATGAGGGTGGCCCAGACGGGAACGCCCCGCACGTAGTTCTTCGTGCCGTCGATCGGGTCGACCACCCAGCGGCGGGGGCCGGTGCCCTGGACGCCGTACTCCTCGCCGAGGATCGCGTCGCGTGGACGGGCCCGCTGGAGCTGACCGCGGATGAGTTCCTCGGCGGCCTTGTCGGCCTCACTCACCGGGGTCATGTCCGGTTTGGTCTCGACCTTGAGGTCGAGGGCCTTGAAACGGTCCATGGTCACGGCGTCGGCGGCGTCCGCGAGGACGTGCGCGAGTCGGAGGTCGTCGTGGTAGTCCGGCATGGGACGAACCGTATCCGCCGAAGGTGAGAACGGGCCACAGGGGACCGCGGGGTGGACGTGGAGGAGCCGTGGACACGGCCGGTGAACCACCGGTTCCCGCCGCGAACCCTTGACAGTGCTCCCGTCCGCGTCAAACCTGGGCGCAGAGCCGCTCGCCCCAGGGAGGCGATGATGCCTGCAGCGCGGGAATCCCTACTGGACGCCGCCTTCAAGGCGCTCGCACTACGGCCGTGGGCCGCGGTGCGGATGGTGGACGTCGCCGCGGCGGCCGGGGTGTCCCGGCAGACGCTGTACAACGAGTTCGGCAGCAAGGAGGGCCTGGCCCGGGCACTCGTGAGGCGCGAGGTCGACGGGTACCTCGCCGGGGTCGAGCGGGCGCTGGCCGTGCACGGCGACGCCCGGGAGAGGCTCACCGCCACCGCCGAGTGGACCGCTTCCGCCGCCCGCGACAACGTTCTGGTACGGGCCGTCCTCACCGGCTTCTGGAGCGAGCGCCTGCCCTCGCCGACGCTCTCGGCGGTGCCGTCCTCCTCCGCCGTGCCGGCCCAGCGCCGGGCCGACGGGCCGCTGCCCTCGCCCGGTGACCTGGTGGGCGCCGTCCGCGACCGGGCCGTGGCCGTGCTCTCCGGTCCCGGCGCCGTCCGGGCCGACGCCGCCGACCTGGCCCGCTCCTGCGAACTCGCCGTCCGGCTCGCCCTGTCCTGTGTGGCCGCGCCCCCGCCGGGGGAGGACGGCGTCGCGGAGCTGGTGCGGGGGGCGCTGCAGAGACAGCCGGCCGACCGGTCGGGTCAGTGAGCCGACCCCGACAGCTGGAGCCCGATCACTCCTATGATCACCAGGCTGATCGAGATGAGCTTCAGGACCGACACCAGGTCGCCCAGGAAGACCATGCCGTAGATCGCGGTGCCCGCCGCGCCGATGCCCGTCCACACGGCGTAGGCGGGGCCCACGTCGAGCTTCTTCAGGGAGAGGGTCAGCAGACCGAAGCTCCCCAGGGCGAAGGCGCAGAAGGCGATGGTGGGCCAGAGCCTCGTGAAGCCGTGGGACAGCTTGAGGCACACGGCGAACCCGGTCTCGAGCAACCCGGCCACGACGACCAGCAGCCACGCCATGTGCTGTCCCTCCGTACGCCCGGCCCGGTCCGGCTCCGGCTCGGTGCGATTATGCACTTACCGGGCCCGGGGGGACGCAAACAACGCGGTGGTCAGCCGGTGGATCAGTCGCCTTCGGTGCGCTCCCGGGTGGCCAGCAGCCGGCGCAGGGAGTAGAGCCGCGCCGGATCGGCATGACCCTCGGCCACCCACGCGTCCAGCGCGCAGTCCTTCTCGTCGTGGCTGCACGCGCGAGGGCAGCCCTCCGTGCCGGGCACCAGGTCGGGGAAGGCGAGGACCACCCGGGACGGGTCGACGTGGTGCAGGCCGAAGGACCGTACGCCCGGGGTGTCGATCACCCAGTCGTCCGTGCCCGCCAGGGGCAGGGCCAGCGCCGAGGTCGTGGTGTGCCGGCCGCGGCCGGTCACCGCGTTCACATGGCCGGTCACCCGGCGCCGCTCCTCCGGGACCAGCGCGTTGACCAGGGTCGTCTTCCCGACGCCCGAGTGACCGACGAACGCCGTGATCCGCCCGGCAAGGAACGCGCGCACCCGGTCCGCCGCGTCGCCGTTCTCCAGCTCGTCGCGGCTGGTGACGACGTACGGGATGTCGAGATGGCCGTACAGCTCCAGCAGCTTGTCCGGCGAGGCCAGATCCGACTTCGTCATGACCAGCAGGGGGGTGAGGCCGGCGTCGAAGGCCGCCACCAGGCAGCGGTCGATCAGACGCGGGCGGGGCTCGGGGTCGGCGAGGGCGGTGACCACGGCGAGCTGGTCGGCGTTGGCCACGACGACGCGCTCGTAGGGGTCGTCGTCGTCCGCGGTGCGGCGCAGTGCCGAGGTGCGCTTCTCGATGCGGACGATACGGGCCAGGGTGTCCTTCTTGCCGGACAGGTCGCCGACGATCGCGACCCGGTCGCCCACGATCGCGGCCTTGCGGCCCAGCTCGCGGGCCTTCATCGCCATCACGATCCGGTCGTCGACCAGACAGGTCAGCCGGCCCCGGTCGACGGTGAGGACCATGCCCTCGGCGGCGTCCTCGTGCTTGGGACGGATGTGTGTGCGCGGCCGGTTGCCCTTGCGGTTCGGGCGGCTGCGGATGTCGTCCTCGTCGGTGTTCTTGCTGTAGCGGCGCATGGCGAAAGTCCCTATACCCCGAGCATCCCGGTCCACAGTTCGGGGAAGTCCGGCAGGGTCTTCGCCGTCGTCGCCACGTTCTCGATCTGTACGCCCTCCACGGCCAGGCCGATGATCGCGCCGGCCGTCGCCATGCGGTGGTCGTCGTAGGTGTGGAAGATCCCGCCGTGCAGCCGGCGCGGGCGGATGTGCAGACCGTCGGCGGTCTCCGTCACATCGCCGCCGAGCTCGTTGATCTCCTTCGTCAGCGCGGCCAGCCGGTCCGTCTCGTGCAGGCGCAGGTGGGACACGCCCCGCAGGGTGGACGGGGAGTCCGCGAGGGCGGCGACCGCCGCGATGCCCGGGGTCAGCTCGCCGACGTCACTCAGATCGACGTCGATGCCGTGGATCGAGCCCGAGCCGGTGAAGACCAGGCCGTAGTCGGCCAGTTCGCAGGAACCGCCCATCTCGGTGAAGATCTCGCGCAGCCGGTCACCCGGCTGGGTGGTGCGGGCCGGCCAGTCCGGGATCAGCACCCGGCCGCCCGTCACCAGCGCCGCCGCCAGGAACGGCTGGGCGTTGGACAGGTCAGGCTCGATCGTCAGGTCCCGGCCCAGCAGGGCGCCCGGGGTGACCCGCCAGACGTTCGGCTCGCCGCCCGACTCCGGGGTGTCCACCTGCGCGCCGACCGCGCGCAGCATGTCGACCGTCATCCGGATGTGCGGTACGGAGGGCAGCGTGGAGCCGGTGTGGCGGACCTCCACGCCCTGGTTGAAGCGGGGGGCCGAGAGAAGCAGGGCCGACACGAACTGGGACGAGGACGAGGCGTCGATCTCCACCGTCCCGCCGTCCAGAGCGCCCCCGCCGTGCACGGTCAGCGGCAGCGCGCCGCGACCGTCGTCGTCGATCCGCGCACCGAGGACCCGCAGCGCGTCGACGACGCCGTTCAGGGGACGCTCGTACGAGCGCGGGTCGCCGTCGAAGTGGACGGGTCCGTCGGCGAGGGCGGCGACCGGCGGCAGGAAGCGCATCACCGTGCCCGCGTTGCCGACGTCGACCGTGGCAGGTCCGCGCAGCCCCGCGGGGAGGATCCGCCAGGCCTCGCCGGTGCCGTCGGGGCTCCCCGCGCCGGAGGAGCTGGACGACACGGTCTCCTCGATGCCGACGCCCATCTCGCGCAGGGCGGCCGCCATCAGCAGGGTGTCGCGGGAGCGGAGGGGGCGGCGCAGCCAGCCGGGCTCGGAGGCGAGGGAGGCGAGGACCAGGGCACGGTTGGTGACGGACTTGGACCCCGGCACGTGGACCGTCGCGGCGACGGCCTCGCTCGCGTGCGGGGCGGGCCAGAGGGCGGTGTGTGCGGGGTTCGGGGCCATGGGCTCCACTTTAGTGGTCGGCCGTCCATCGGGTGCGGCGCCGTCGGGGCTGGTCGCGCCCCGCGGCGGAGCCGCCGATGTCACGTCCCGCACCCCTGTGACGCGCCACTCCGGAGCGCCTCACAGCCCCAGCAGCCACCTGCCCCCGCCCAGCAGGGCGCACAGGCTCACCGCGTGGAACAGGAACAGCCACAGGCCCGCCGGTACGTGGGTCAGCCGGGACAGCTGGTCCGCGTCCGAGTCGCCCGCGCCGCCGCGTGAGCGCTTCGCCTGGAGCTCGAAGGCCGGGCGTACTCCGCCCAGCAGCAGGAACCACACCACCGCGTACGCGAAGGCAGCCTGCACCTGCGGTCCCGCCAGCCAGGAAACCAGCAGGAAGGTGCCGCCGGTGAGGACCACCGTGAGGGCGCCGTACGCGTTGCGGATCATCACCAGCATCACGACCAGCAGGGCCGTGGCCACCCAGAGCAGCAGGGTGATGCGGCCGGCCCCGAGGAGGGCGGCTCCGCCCAGGCCGAGCAGCGGGGGAGCGGTGTAGCCGGCCGCCGCGGTGAGGATCATGCCGAGGCCGTGCGGCTTGCCCCGGCTGAGGGTCAGGCCACTGGTGTCGGAGTGCAACCGGATCCCGGTCAGCTGGCGGCCGGTCAGCAGCGCGACCAGGCCGTGACCACCCTCGTGGGCGATGGTGATGGCGTTGCGCGATATCCGCCACAGGGTGTGCGGCACGACGACCGCGAGGGCGGCGACCGCGGTGGCCACCACCACCCACAGGTCGGGGTCGGTCTGGGTGCCGACGAGGCGGTCCCACAGGTCGGGCAGCGCGAGGGCGGCGGTGCTCTCCATGTTTTCTGGTGGCTCCCTTTCGGCTCACGGAGTCTGGCAGTGTGGCACGTATGTGCGGACGGTATGCAGCGAGTCGCAGGCCCGAGGATCTCGCAGGAATCTTTGAGGTCGAGAAGTGGGAGCCCGAGGAGGCCCTGGAGCCCGACTACAACGTGGCGCCGACCAAGGAGGTCTACGCCGTCCTGGACCGTCCGTTGAAGGACGCCGACGACAAGCAGCCGGTTCGGCAGCTGCGGAAGCTGAAGTGGGGACTGGTCCCCTCCTGGGCGAAGACCCCCGAGGGCGGCGCGCGGATGATCAACGCGCGCGCCGAGACCGTCCACGAGAAGCCCTCCTTCCGCCGTGCCTTCGCCACCCGGCGCTGCGTCCTGCCCGCCGACGGCTACTACGAGTGGGTCACCGGCGTCCAGGAGCGGGACCTTGAGGTCGAGGGCAAGAAGAAGCGGCCGCGCAAGCAGCCCTACTTCGTGCTCCCGGCCGACGGCACGGTCTTCGCGATGGCCGGGCTGTACGAGTTCTGGCGGGACCGGACCCTGCCCGACGACCATCCGCGGGCCTGGTGGGTGACGTGCTCGGTGATCACGACCGAGGCGGAGACCTCCCCGCTCGCCGTGGCCCCCGCCGACGGCCCGCACGCCCTCGCCCACATCCACCCCCGGATGCCGCTGATGCTGACCCCGGACCGCTGGGACGCCTGGCTCGACCCGACGCGGACGGACGTCGACGACCTCCGCTCGCTCCTCGAACCCCCGCCGGCCGGGCTGATGCGCGCCTACCCGGTGTCCACGGCCGTCAGCAACGTCCGCAACAACGGCGCGGAGCTGCTGAAGGAGCTGGAGGGGCCCGAGGAGGGCACACTCTTCTGACGTGAGCAGCGAAACAGTCGTGAGCACCGAAACGGTCGAGACCGAGGCGGGTACCGCCCGCATCACCTGGCACCGCGCCGAGAAGCCGCGGCTCGTCCTCGCCGTCAGCCATGGCGCCGGGGGCGGTGTCGAGGCCCGGGACCTCCGGGCGCTCGCCGCCGTGCTGCCCGGACGCGGGGTGAGCGTCGCTCTCGTCGAGCAGCCCTGGCGGGTGGCGGGCAAGAAGGTCGCGCCCGCGCCGAAGACCCTCGACATCGGCTGGCGCGGGATCTGGCCGGCCGTCGTCGCGCCCGGGCTGCCGGTGATCTCGGGCGGCCGGTCGGCCGGCGCGCGGGTGGCCTGCCGGACGGCAGGCGAGCTCGGTGCGCACGCCGTGCTCGCGCTCGGCTTCCCGCTCCACCCGCCGGGCAGGCCGGAGAGGTCCCGCGCGGACGAACTGCTCGGGGCGGGGGTACCGACCCTCGTGGTCCAGGGCGGCAACGACCCCTTCGGCAGACCGGACGAGTTCCCCGCGGGCGGGTACGACCTCGTGGAGGTGCCGTACGGCGATCACGGGTTCGCGGTGCCCAAGCGGGCCGGGGTCACGCAGGAGGAGACGCTGGAGGTCGTCACCGCGGCAGTCGTCGGCTGGGTCGCGTCACTCGGGTGAGGTGACGGGTGGGGAATGCGGAGGGACCGGGCGCTGTTGAGGCGGACAGAAGTGCTGAACAACCGGCACCGACGTCATTGGGAGAGGAAGTCCGCCGCATGGGTTCGACCATCTGCCCGAGCCGCAGCAGCCGCACCGATCTGGACTGGACGGTGCTGCACGCGGCGAGGACCGCTCCTATTGGAGCGGCGGCAGGCGCGGGTAGTCGTCTATCCTCCGATTCGAGTGGGATCGGTTTCGGTCCTACCCGCGATCTTGAGGAGGTGGGTCCGGTCACCGGTACCGACGCAGGGACCGACAACGGCCAGGCGGAGCTGCCCGAGGGCCAGGGCGTGAGCCAGGAGACGGGCGCGGAGTCCACCGCCGAGCGCAGCGCGCGCTTCGAGCGGGACGCGCTCGAGTTCCTCGACCAGATGTACTCGGCCGCGCTGCGCATGACGCGCAACCCGGCGGACGCCGAGGACCTGGTGCAGGAGACGTACGCGAAGGCGTACGCGTCCTTCCACCAGTTCCGTGAGGGCACCAACCTCAAGGCCTGGCTGTACCGGATCCTCACCAACACCTTCATCAACTCGTACCGCAAGAAGCAGCGCGAACCCCAGCGCAGCGCGGCCGAGGAGATCGAGGACTGGCAGCTGGCGCGTGCCGAGTCGCACATGTCCACCGGTCTGCGCTCCGCGGAGTCGCAGGCGCTGGACCACCTGCCCGACTCGGACGTGAAGGCGGCGCTCCAGGCCATCCCCGAGGAGTTCCGGATCGCCGTGTATCTCGCGGACGTAGAGGGCTTTGCGTACAAGGAGATCGCGGACATCATGGGGACACCCATCGGTACGGTGATGTCCCGGCTGCACCGGGGCCGCCGTCAACTGCGCGGCATGCTCGAGGACTACGCCCGTGAGCGCGGGTTGGTCCCGGCCGGTGCCGGAGAGTCGAACGAAGCGAAAGGTTCGGGCTCATGAGCTGCGGAGATCCGCACGAGACGGACTGCGGTGAGGTCCTCGACCACCTGTACGAGTACCTCGACAGCGAGATGCCTCCGCTGGACCGGGACAAGTTCCAGCACCACTTCGAGGAGTGCTCCCCCTGCCTGGAGAAGTACGGGCTGGAGGAGGCCGTGAAGAAGCTGGTCAAGCGGTGCTGCGGGCGGGACGACGTGCCGACCGACCTGCGTGCCAAGGTGATGGGCCGGATCGACCTGATCCGCTCCGGCCAGGCCGTCCCCGAGCACGACGTGACGGCGACGGCCCAGGAGACCTGAGCCGCTTCCAGAAGGCTCACTTCCCGGAAGCCCGCTTCCTTGGAGCCCGCTTCCGGGAAGGCCTTCCAGAAACCCCTGCCGTCACTCGAATGTGCTAATCCGCGGGTGATACGCCCGCGGACCCACCCCCGGCCGTCCTAGGCTCCTGAGCCCGGACAGGTACGGCTGGGGGAGGCGTCATGGAAGGGATTCCGGCGCGGGCGCGCGGATACGCCGCCTGTGTCGCCCTCGGCGCCCTGCTCTGCACGCTCCCCGCGCTGCCCGGCGCGCGCACCCCCTGGTGGGCCGTCGCCCTGCTCGCCGCCCTGTACGCAGGCGGCGAGCGGTTCGCCCGGCGCAGGTTCGCCGGCACCCTCCACCCGGTGCTGCTGGCCGGGGCGTTCCTGCTCTCGCCGGCCGCGGCCGCTCTCGTCCCGCTGCCCGGGGCGCTGTTCTCGCACGTCGAGCGGCGCCCCTTTCTGCTGCGCCGGGTCTGGCGGGCCGCCCACGCGTCGCTCGCCGTGTGGGCGGCCGCCCGGGTGCACGCCGCGCTCGGCGGGCGGGACGCCGTGGCCGGCTCCGACCTGCCGTACGCGCTGCTGCCGGCCGGCGCGGCCGTGCTGGTGTTCTGCGCCGCGCTCGCCCTGCTGGACGGCGGGATGCTCGCGCTCGCCGAGGGGCTGCCGCTGCGGCGGGCCTGCCGGGGGCTGTTCCTGCGCTCCCTGGCGCCGCTGGCCGTGCACGGGCTCGGCGGGCTGATGATGGCCGTGCTGTGGCTCAGCCCGTACGGGCCGGTGGCCGCCCTGCTCGTGCTGTTCCCGATGGCCGTGTCGTGGTGGGTGTTCGCGCAGTACCACCGGGAGCGCGCCGCTCACCAGGCGACCATCCGCGCCCTGGTGCAGGCCGTCGACATCAAGGACGGCTACACGCGCGGCCACAGCGAGCGCGTCGGCCAGGCCTCGGTGCTGATCGGGCGCGAGCTGGGGATGGACGAGGACATGCTCCGCTTCGCCGGGATCCTGCACGACGTCGGCAAACTCGGCGTCCCCACCCGGCTGTTGCGCAAGGAGGGGCCGCTGACCCCGCAGGAGCGGCGCGTGATCGAGCTGCACCCCGAGTACGGGCACGAGATCACCCGCGGGATCTCCTTCCTCGGCGAGGCCCGCTCGGCGATCCTCCACCACCACGAACGCATCGACGGCAAGGGCTATCCGTACGGGCTGGTGGGCAGCCAGATCCCGGAGCCGGCCCGAGTGGTCGCCGTCGCGGACGCCTTCGACGCCATGACGTCCACCAGGTCCTACAGCAGGGCCCGGCCGGTGCACATCGCCCTGGAGGAGCTGCGGCGGTGCGCGGGCGCCCAGTTCGACCCCCGGATGGTCGCGGCGCTGGCGCACGTCATCGCCCGGGACGGCTGGCATCCCGTCGTGACCGCCGAGGAGGACCGGCCGGCCGTGCCCGCGCAGAGCTCCGACGACCGGTCCGAGGTACGCCGATGACCGTCCGCCGCTCGCACGTCGCCCTCCACTCAGCGGCCGCGTTGCTCGTCGGCGTCTCCCTCCTCGGCACGTTCCTGACGGGCGTCGAGGACCGCCCTGTCGCGCTCGCCTTCGGGATCCTCGTCGCCGTCGGAGAGCTGACCCGCCCCCAGAGCGGGCCCCGGCTGCGGGAGGCCGCGCCGCTCGGCGCCGCCGGGTCACTGTCGTACGCGCTGGTCGGAGGGCACGCCGGGCACCCCACACAGCACGGGGTCACCCAGGTCGTGGCGGTGGTGGTCGCCGCCTCCCTGCTCGGCAGCGTGCCGCAGCTGGCCCGTGGACAGGCCGTCCTCGACCACCTGGTCCGGCGGGTACTGGCCGTCGGGTTCGCCGCCGTCTGCTTCCAGCCCCTCCACAACCGGGGGGTGTTCGACGGCTGGAGCGGGCCCGCCTACGCGCTGCTGCTGCTCGCGCTGCTCGTCCTGACCGTGCTGTGCGACGCCGTGGTCGCCGCCGCGCTCGCCCGCTCCCGTACCGGCTGGCCGTTCACCCCGCTGCTGCGGGACGAGCTGCGGGCGGTACCCGGGATCGGTTCGGCCGTCTGCGCGACGGGAGCGGTGATGGCGCTCGCGGTGGCCGTCGTCGGGCTGTGGGCGCTGCCGGTGTTCTCGGTGCCGCTGCTGCTCACCCAGCTGTCCCTGCGCCGGTACGCGGCGGTGCGGGCCACCTACCGGCAGACCATCGCCTCACTGGCGCGGGCCACGGAGATCGCCGGGTACACCCCGGCCGGGCACGCCCGCCGGGTCGCCGCCCTCAGCCAGGCCGTGGGCCTGGACCTGGGGCTGCCGGAGCCCGAGCTGACCGTCCTGGAGTACGCGGCCCTCATGCACGACATCGGCCAGCTCAGCCTCGTCGACCCGGTCCCGGCCGGTGCCACCGCCGGGCTGCCGGCGGCCCAGCAGCGGCGGATCGCGCTGCTCGGCGGGGCCGTCGTCCGCCAGACCGGGGCGGGCGCCCAGGTCGCCACGGTCGTCGAGCGGCAGGCCGATCCCTACCCGGAGCAGCCGGTGGCCGCGCGCATAGTCCGGGTGGTGAACGCATACGAGGAGAAGGTCCGGGGCAGCGGTCCCGGTGGGCCACTCGACGCCCTGGAGGAGCTGCGCCTCGGCACCGGCGGGGAGTACGCGCCCGAGGTGGTGGAGGCCCTGGCCAGGGTGCTTTCGCGGCGTTGTCTGACCTCGCCCGTGGGTGGGTAACCCATGGGTAATGAGCGGCCCTCCGGCCACACGTGGTTGGATGCGAGGGAGAGAGTGTCCGGGGGCACTGGCCAGCCCACAGAACGGAACTGGCAGGCGGGAATCGTGAGGATCTTCGGCAAGGGACGGCACCGGCCCTCCGCCTCCTGGCGGCAGGCCACCGACCGCGCGTTCACGCTGATCGGCGACGGGCGGTACGAGGACGCGGGCGCGCTGCTGACACGTGCCGCGGACCTGGAACCCTGGCTGTCCGAGTCCTGGTTCAACCTCGCCCTGCTGCACAAGTTCCGGCACGACTGGGAGCAGGCCCGCACGGCGGGGCTCCGCGCCGTCGCCCTGCTCGACCGCGAGGCCGGCGCCCCCGACTGGTGGAACGTGGGCATCGCGGCCACCGCCCTCCAGGACTGGCCGCTGGCCCGCCGCGCCTGGCAGGCGTACGGGCTGCGGGTGCCCGGCAACGCGATAGGCGCGGGCGAGCCGGTCGGGATGGAGCTGGGCAGCGCGGCCGTACGGCTGTCGCCCGAGGGCGAGGCCGAGGTGGTGTGGGGGCGGCGGCTGGACCCCGCCCGGATGGAGGTGCTGTCCATCCCGCTGCCGTCGTCCGGGAGGCGCTGGGGCGAGGTCGTGCTGCACGACGGGGTCCCGCACGGCGAGCGGACCACGGCCACGGGCCACTCCTACCCGGTCTTCGACGAGATCGAGCTGTGGGCGCCGTCGCCCGTGCCGACCTGGGTCGTGCTGCTGGAGGCGGCCACCGAGTCCGACCGGGACGCGCTGGAGCAGTTGGCGGCCGACGCGGGCTTCGCGGCGGAGGACTGGTCGTCGTCGGTGCGGCTGCTCTGCCGGATGTGCTCGGAGTCACGGATGCCGTCCGACGAGGGTGACGGTGAGCATCTCGACCCGCACGACCACAGCGAGCCGGGGCATCCGGGTCCGCTCGGGCACCGGACGGACGGGCAGCTGTGGGTGCCGGAGCGGGAGTGCGGCGTGGCCGCCCCGGCCTCTCTCGTCCGGGCGTTGCTGGACGGGTGGGTCGCCGACAGCCCCGATTCCAGAGACTGGCGGGACCTGGAAGAGGTCTGCTGACCGCTTTCGGTCGCGTGTTCGTCGTGGCTGGTCGCGCCGTTCCCCGCGCCCCTGAGGGGGCGCGCTGCCCGTACCCTGTATCGAGCATTCACCCCCTGTCTGTTTGAGGAAGGCATCGTCGGTCATGGCGCAGCAGGACACCGATCAGCAGCACGCGGGCGTGCTCCCCGTGGACGACGAGGGCTTCGTCATCGACACCGAGGAGGCGGAGGCGCGCGAGCTGGCATGGCGTGAGGCCGGCACCTCGCGGCCGATCACCGTCGTCGGGAACCCGGTGCTGCACAAGGAGTGCAAGGACGTCACCGAGTTCGGCGAGGAACTGCGGCAGCTGGTCGCGGACATGTTCGCCTCGCAGCACACCGCCGAGGGAGTGGGCCTGGCCGCCAACCAGATCGGCGTCGACCTGAAGGTCTTCGTCTACGACTGCCCCGACGACGAGGGCGCCCGGCACACCGGCGTCGTCTGCAACCCGAAGCTCGTCGAACTGCCCGCCGACCGGCGCCGGCTGGACGACAGCAACGAGGGCTGTCTGTCGGTGCCCACCGCCTACGCGCCGCTGGCCCGTCCCGACTACGCCGAGGTGACCGGGCAGGACGAGCAGGGCAATCCGATCAAGGTGCGCGGCACCGGATACTTCGCTCGGTGTTTGCAGCACGAGACCGACCACCTGTACGGCTACCTCTACATCGACCGTCTGTCCAAGCGTGAACGCAAGGATGCCCTGCGGCAGATGGCCGAGAACGAGCCCCGTTATCCCGTGGTCGCCAACGACTGAGCCCACCCGCACCACCACGACGCCCGGCCGGGATCCCTCCGGCCGGGCGTCGTTCGTGTGTCCGACGGACGTTCGATCGCTTACGCACATCCACTGCACATCTGCTGATCCTTAACCAGTCACGCAGGGGCGGATTCTCGGCATGTTGGGGTGGTGAATGAAGCAAATCCGTTCCCAGAACGGTCAGTTGTAGTGCTGAATGGGAAGTGCGGGGATACGCAACGGCGCACGCCCGGCACGGGGTGAGGGGTGTGTGCCCACTGGCGGCTGAGAGGGGTTGTCCGTGCCAGCTTTCCCATACAGCACCACATACAGCACCACAGCGACGGTGGCCGTGCCCGCGGTCCCTCCCTCGCTCTCTCTTCCGGTCATCGAGGCGGCGTTTCCCCGGCAACTGCATCCGTATTGGCCCCAGTTGCAGGAGAAGACGCGCTCCTGGCTGCTGGAAATGCGGTTGATGCCGGCGGACAAGGTCGCAGAATATGCCGACGGACTTTGCTACACCGACCTGATGGCGGGCTTCTACCTCGGCGCACCCGACGAGGTCATGCAGGCCATCGCCGACTACAGCGCGTGGTTCTTCGTCTGGGACGACCGGCACGACCGTGACGTCGTGCACGGCCGGACGTCCTCCTGGCGGCGGCTCAGGTTCCGCTTGCACGCGGCCCTGAACTTCCCGGCGGAGTATCTGTGCCACCCGGATCCGCTGGTCGCCGGGCTCGCGGACAGTGTGAGCCGGCTCCACTCCTTCCTTCCCGGTACCTGGAACGCCCGGTTCACCCGGCACTTCCACGCCGTGATCGAGGCGTACGACCAGGAATTCCACAACCGAATCGAAGGGCGCATTCCCGGAGTCGAGGAATACCTGGCGCTGCGTCGGCTCACCTTCGCGCACTGGATCTGGACCGACCTGCTGGAGCCGAGTGCGGGACGTGAACTCCCGGACCTGGTGCGGAAACACCCCGCATTTCACCGTGCGGCGCTGCTGAGTCAGGAATTCGCGGCCTGGTACAACGACCTCTGCTCGCTTCCCAAGGAGATAGCGGGCGATGAGGTGCATAATCTCGGAATCAGTCTCATCACCCATGAGGGACTGACTCTGGAAGAGGCGGTCGATGAAGTCAGGCGACGCGTCGAGGAATGCATTTCCGAGTTCCTCGTCGTCGAGAAGGACGTCTTACGGCTCGCCGACCGGCTGGCCGACGGGACGGTCCGCGGAAATCAACTCGGCGCCGCCGTGCGGTCCTGCCTCGGCAATATGCGGAACTGGTTCAGTTCCGTCTACTGGTTCCACCACGAGTCCGGCCGATACATGGTCGACAGCTGGGACGACCGGTCCACGCCCCCGTACGTCAACAACGAAGCGGCAGGTGAGAAATGACCGTCGAGTCGGTGAAACCCGCGTCCCCCGCGGCGCCCGAACTGCGTGAGCCACCTTTGGCCGGTGGCAGGGTCCCGCTCCTCGGACACGGCTGGAAGCTGGCCCGCGACCCGCTGGCCTTCCTGGCCCAGCTCCGCGACCACGGCGACATCGTCCGCCTCAGGCTCGGCCCCAAGACGGTGTACGCCGTCACCGCGCCGGAGCTCACCGGCGCCCTGGCGCTCAGCCCGGACTACATCATCTCGGGGCCCCTGTGGGAATCCCTGGAGAGCCTGCTCGGCAAGGAGGGCGTGGCCACGGCCAACGGCCCGCTGCACCGCCGCCAGCGGCGCACGATCCAGCCCGCGTTCCGGCTCGACGCCATCCCCGGCTACGGGCCGATCATGGAGGAGGAGGCGTACGCGCTCGTCGAGCGCTGGCGGAACGGTGAGGTCCTCGACGTCACCGCGGAGTCCTTCCGGGTGTCCGTGCGCATCTCCGCGCGCTGTCTGATGCGCGGCAGCTATATGGACGCCCGGTCCGAGCGCATCACGTCCGCGCTCGCCACACTGTTCGCCGGTATGTACCAGCGCATGGTCGTGCCCCTCGGGCCGCTTTATCGGGTACCGATTCCGGCCAACCGCGAATTCAACCGGGCGCTGGCCGATCTGCATCGGCTGGTGGACGAGATCATTGCCGAACGCCGTGCATCCGGTCAAAAACCGGACGATTTGCTGACGGCTTTGCTGGAGGCGAAGGACGAGAATGGTGAGCCGATCGGGGAACAGGAGATCCACGACCAGGTCATCGCGATACTCACCCCGGGCAGCGAAACAGCCGGCTCTGTGGTCATGTCGCTGCTCCACGTCCTCACGGAGCACCCCGACCAGGTGGACAAGATCCGCGAAGAGGTGAAAAGGGTCGTCGGTGACCGCCCGATCGCATTCGGCGACGTCCGAAAGCTCCAGCACACCGCCAATGTCGTCGTCGAGACCATGCGGCTGTATCCCGCCGTATGGATATTGACCCGGCGCGCGGTGACCGAGACCGAGCTCGGCGGCTACCGCATTCCCGCGGGCGCCGACATCGTCTACAGCCCGTACGCCGTACAGCGCGATCCGCGGTCGTACGAGCGGCACACGGAGTTCGATCCCGACCGCTGGCTGCCCGGCGGCTCCCCGGAGGTGCCGAAGTACGCCATGACGCCGTTCGGCGTCGGCAACCGGAAGTGCCCGAGCGACCACTTCTCGATGGCCGAGCTGACACTGATCGCCGCGGTGGTGGCGTCCGCGTTCCGCTTCGAGCCGGTGCCGGGCTCCGACAACCGGACGCACATCGGCATCACGCTCCGGCCGCGCCGCCTGCTGCTGCGGGCGGTGTCCGGGTGAGAGCCGCGGCTCAGGCGACGGCCTGCGGGCCGCGGAACGTGCGCCGATAGGCGTTGGGGGACGTCCCCAGCGCCTGCACGAACTGGTGGCGCAGGGCGCCGGCCGTACCGAAGCCGGCGCGCCAGGCGATCGCGTCCACCGTCTCGTCCGTCGCCTCCAGCAGGTGCTGGGCCAGCAGCACCCGCTGACGCAGCAGCCACCGGTAGGGGGTGGTGCCCGTCTCCTGCTGGAACCGGCGGGCGAAGGTGCGCGGTGACATGTGGGCGCGTTCCGCGAGCTGCTCCACCGTGACCTCCTCGTCGAGGTGCTGCTCCATCCACGCGAGCACCTCGCCGACGGTGTCGCACCGCGACCGGGGCAGCGGCCGCTCGATGTACTGGGCCTGGCCGCCGTCCCGGTGCGGCGGCACCACCATCCGCCGGGCGATCCGGTTGGCGACCTCGGGCCCCTGCTCCTTGCGGACCAGGTGCAGACAGGCGTCGATACCGGCGGCCGTGCCGGCCGAGGTGATCACCGGGTCCTCGTCGACGTACAGCACGTCCGGCTCGACGGCCGTCCGGGGGTAGCGGCGGGCCAGCACGTCCGCGTGCCGCCAGTGCACGGCGCAGCGCCGGCCGTCGAGCAGCCCCGCGGCGCCCAGCACGAACACCCCGGAGCACACGCTGAGGACCCGGGCACCCCGGTCCACGGCCCGGCGCAGCGCGTCGAGCAGCTCGGGCGGATATGCGCGGTCGATGTTCGCGTCCGCGGCCGGTACGGCGATCAGGTCGGCCTCGTCCAGCCGGTCGAGGCCGTACGGCGTGGACACGGTGAGCCCGCCGACGTGGGTGCCCAGGACCGGTCCCTCCGCCGACACCACGGCGAAGTCGTACACCGGCAGCCCTTCGTCGCTCCGGTCGAGGCCGAACACCTCGCAGACGACGCCGAGTTCAAAGGGATGCACACCGTCGACCAGGACGGCGGCCACGTTTTTCAGCATGCTGCCAGTGTGCACCCGAAGTGGCAGGAATTTGAAGGTGTGCGGCAGTCCTGCCACTCACGGTCAGGAGTGTCCGGCGGCAGACTGATGTCCATGAACACGAACCAGATCGAAGGCCTCATCGGAATGCTCATGGTCCTCGGGATCCTCGTCCTCCTGGTCCTCCCGTCCGTGTTCGGCATCGTGCGCGACCGGCGCGCCGACCGGCGGATCAGGGAGGCCCAGGAGGCCCGAGGAGAGAGGGAGGGTCAGAAGTCCTCGTCCAGGTCGACGGTGCCCTCCACCGCGACCTGGTACGCCGACGGACGGCGCTCGAAGAAGTTGGTCAGCTCCTGAACGCCCTGGAGCTCCATGAAGGAGAAGGGGTTCTCCGAGCCGTACACCGGGGCGAACCCGAGCCGCGACAGACGCTGGTCGGCGACGCACTCGAGGTACTGCCGCATCGAGTCGGTGTTCATGCCCGGCAGCCCCTCGCCGCACAGGTCGCGCCCGAACTGGAGCTCGGCCTCGACGGCCTCCCGCAGCATGGCGGTCACCTGCTCCTGGAGCTGGTCGTCGAAGAGCTCCGGCTCCTCCTTGCGGACGGTGTCGACCACCTCGAAGGCGAAGCTCATGTGCATCGTCTCGTCACGGAACACCCAGTTGGTGCCCGTGGCGAGACCGTGCAGCAGACCCCGGCTGCGGAACCAGTAGACGTACGCGAAGGCGCCGTAGAAGAACAGGCCCTCGATGCACGCGGCGAAGCAGATCAGGTTGAGCAGGAAGCGGCGGCGGTCGGCCTTGGTCTCCAGCCGGTCCAGCTTCTCGACCTCGTTGATCCACTTGAAGCAGAACTCGGCCTTCTCACGGATGGACGGGATGTTCTCGACCGCGTCGAAGGCCGCCGTCCTGTCCTCCGGGTCGGGGAGGTAGGTGTCCAGGAGCGTCAGATAGAACTGGACGTGGACGGCCTCCTCGAAGAGCTGCCTCGACAGATAGAGGCGCGCCTCGGGTGAGTTGATGTGCTTGTACAGCGTCAGCACGAGGTTGTTCGCCACGATCGAGTCGCCCGTCGCGAAGAACGCGACCAGCCGGCCGATCATGTGCTGCTCGCCCTCGGACAGCTTCGCCAGGTCGGCGACGTCCGAGTGGAGGTCGACCTCCTCGACGGTCCAGGTGTTCTTGATGGCGTCCCGGTAGCGCTCGTAGAAGTCCGGGTAGCGCATCGGGCGAAGGGTCAGCTCGAAGCCCGGGTCGAGCAGGTTCTTCTCGGTCTTCTCGGGTGCGGTGGTCATTACTGGCAGGCCTCGCAGGATTCGGGGTTCTCAAGGGAGCAGGCGACGGCGTCGGGCTCGGTCGCCTGCTGCACGGGGATGGTCTTCTCGGGCTGAGCCTGTGCCTGGGCCGCGCGGGCGATACGGGTCGCCGGGCGGGAGCGCAGGTAGTACGTCGTCTTCAGGCCCGACTTCCAGGCGTACGCGTACATCGAGGAGAGCTTGCCGATGGTCGGCGTCTCCAGGAACAGGTTCAGGGACTGCGCCTGGTCCAGGTACGGGGTCCGGGCGGCGGCCATGTCGATCAGGCCGCGCTGCGGGATCTCCCACGCCGTGCGGTACAGGGCGCGCACATCCGCCGGGATCCAGGCGAAGTCCTGCACCGAGCCGCTGGAGTCGCGCAGCGCCTCGCGGGTGCGGGCGTCCCAGACGCCGAGGTCCTTGAGGTCCTGCACCAGGTAGGAGTTGACCTGGAGGAACTCGCCGGACAGCGTCTCGCGCTTGAACAGGTTGGACACCTGCGGCTCGATGCACTCGTACACGCCCGCGATGGACGCGATGGTGGCGGTGGGGGCGATGGCGAGCAGCAGGGAGTTGCGCATGCCGGTCCGCGCGATCCGCTCGCGCAGGGCCGCCCAGCGCTCGGGCCAGCTGAACTCGACGCCGTAGTGGTCCGGGTGCAGCACGCCCCTGGCCGTACGGGTCTTCTCCCAGGCCGGCAGCGGGCCGTTGCGCTCGGCCAGCTCGGCGGAGGCCTCGTAGGCGGCGAGCATGATGCGCTCGGCGATCCGGGTGGACAGCGCCTTCGCCTCGGGCGAGTCGAAGGGCAGCCGCAGCTTGAAGAAGACGTCCTGGAGGCCCATCGCACCCAGGCCGACCGGGCGCCAGCGGGCGTTGGAGCGGCCCGCCTGCTCGGTCGGGTAGAAGTTGATGTCGACGACCCGGTCGAGGAAGGTGACGGCCGTGCGGACGGTCTCGTCCAGCCGCTCCCAGTCGATCGCGCCGGCCGCCGTGTCGACGAACGCGCCGAGGTTCACCGAACCCAGGTTGCAGACCGCCGTCTCGCCGTCGTCCGTGACCTCCAGGATCTCCGTGCAGAGGTTGGAGGAGTGCACGACGTGGCCCGGCTCGGCCGTCTGGTTGGCGGTGCGGTTGGCCGCGTCCTTGAAGGTCATCCAGCCGTTGCCGGTCTGCGCGAGGGTGCGCATCATGCGGCCGTAGAGATCACGGGCCGGGATGGTCTTCTTCGCGAGGCCCGCCTCCTCGGCCTTGCGGTAGGCCGCGTCGAACTCCTCGCCCCACAGGTCGACGAGCTCGGGCACGTCGGCGGGGGAGAACAGGGACCAGGGGGCGTCGGCGTTGACCCGGCGCATGAACTCGTCCGGGATCCAGTGCGCGAGGTTCAGGTTGTGCGTCCGGCGGGCGTCCTCACCGGTGTTGTCCCGCAGCTCCAGGAACTCCTCGATGTCGGAGTGCCAGGTCTCCAGGTAGACCGCCGCCGCGCCCTTGCGCCGGCCGCCCTGGTTCACCGCGGCGACCGAGGCGTCGAGCGTCTTCAGGAACGGCACGATGCCGTTGGAGTGCCCGTTGGTGCCACGGATCAGCGAACCGCGGCTGCGGATACGGGAGTACGAAAGGCCGATGCCGCCCGCGTGCTTCGACAGCCGGGCCACCTGGTGGTAGCGGTCGTAGATGGAGTCCAGCTCGTCCAGCGGCGAGTCGAGGAGGTAGCAGGACGACATCTGGGGGTGCCGGGTACCGGAGTTGAAGAGCGTGGGGGAGGACGGCAGGTAGTCCAGACGGCTCATCAGCCGGTAGAGGGCGGCGACCTCGTCCAGGGAGCGGGGCGTGTCGTCCTCGGCGAGGCCGCAGGCGACGCGCAGCAGGAAGTGCTGCGGCGTCTCGACGACCTTGCGGGTGATCGGGTGCCGCAGGAGGTAGCGGCTGTGCAGGGTACGGAGCCCGAAGTAGCCGAAGCGGTCGTCGGCCTGCTGGTCGATCAGGGCGTCGAGGCGGACCGCGTGGACGCGCACGAACTCGGCGGTGCGGTCGGCGATCAGGCCCTCGCGGTGGCCGACGGCGACCGATCCGGTGAACGACGTGACGCCCTGGGAGGCGGCCTCCGCGGCGATGCTGATCGTCAGCAGCCGGGCGGCCAGCTTCGAGTAGGCGGGGTCCTCGGAGATCAGGCCCGCGGCCCCCTCCGTGGCCAGCTCGCGCAGCTCCGCGGTGATCTCGGAGGCAGCCCGTGCAGACCGGCCGCGCAGAGCGACGGCGGCGACCCGGCCGGGGTCGGCGTCGGGCAGGTCGGCGGTCAGCTCGGTCAGGGTCCGCAGCAACGCGGTACCGGGACCGTCGGTCTCCAGCTCGGTGACGGAAACCGGGTCGGCTGGCGCGATGGTCACGTGGGGGCTCTCCCTCGCTCGGCGGTGGGCCTTGCGGAGGGCAGGGGGCAGCACACGAGCGCGCGGGGCGTCGCGTCCACCGGCCCACTCCACGAGACCCGGACGTCAGGGCACCCGGACCGGACGGCCGGGCGCGCTGTCGGCAGGACCTCGGACTGAACAGGCGTGCGCATACAGGTATGAACGCACGCAAGTACACCGTTGCGGGACAGTTCCGGATTCGCACCGGATTCCCCTGCGGCGACAGCGAGCATGAGCATACATCTTGTGCTCACCTGTCACGCCACCCCCAGATGTTGTGTCGGGGCGGTTTCAGAGCGTCAGCTGACAGGCGATCGGGGTGAGATCGTTCCGGTGTGGCACGGGATGCCGGTCCCGCTCGGGTGTGCGGACGAAAACCGGATGTTCGCAGACGCGGTCCCGGGTTGCGGAGCGTGCCGGGAGCGATTCCATGGAAGCAGACGTCGGCGCCGTGCGAATCCTCCGTCCCGCGAGTCCGCCGTCTCCGCGAACCGCCTTCTCGGAACTCTCAAGGAGCACGCCATGACGAGGCTCGCCGTCCGCCCGGCAAGGAGCGACCGCGCGACGCGCCGATGGCCACACCGGCCTCCCGGCGGGCGGGACACCGGGTCGGACACGGGTTCGTCGGCCGCCGGCACTCCCTGACGATCCGTCTGGGGGCCACCGCGGCGTCACCCGCCCCAGGAAGTGGCGCCGACGGGTCTCCTGCGCCAACGTCACCAGGGTGATCTGGCCGGTCGCCGCGCCGGCGCTGCTCGCCCGGGTCGGGGAGGGCCTGTTCATCCCCGTCACGCACGACACGACCGGCTTCGGGCAGGGGCGGCAGGGCAGCCAGGGGTTCGACACCGTCTTCAAGTTCGTCGGCCCGATCCGCGCCGCCTCGATCGCCGCCGCGCTCTTCCTGTTCCGGTGGTACCGCTGGACCAAGCGGCGTTGTCTCACCAGGGCGATGCGGGATCCGCGCCGGCTGGTGCCCACCGCCGGAACGACCTGATCCGCCAGGCGGAGACCGTGCTCCAGCAGTCACGCTGCTGGTACGCGCAGCTCAGCGTGTTCCAGGCACCGTGCCTGTGGGAGGGAGCTCCCGGACGGCGCCGGCGGCCCCGCACCGGGTCGGCATGCGGGTCCGCGAACTGGACCGCCTCCGGGACGCGATGGCCAGACGGACGCGGGACCAGGACCCGTCCGGCCGGCCATCGCGTACCCAGGGACACGACCTAGTGGCCGGCGCCCGCCGTCGCCGGGGGCAGCTCCACGGCCACGCCCGGGTCGCCCGCGTCCGCCGTGTAGTCCTCCGGCTTCGTCTCGTCGATGCCGTCGGGAGCCTTGGCGGCCCTCAGGGCGAAGGTCAGCACCACCGTGACGACGACGTTGATCACGAACGCCGTGAGACCGATGTAGCCGATCTCGCCGATGCCCGGGATCTCCTTCGACGAGCCGCCGAAGTGCTTCTGGGTCGGGGACGCGACACCGTACGCGGCGAAGGTGCCGTAGACCATGCCGACCGCCCAGCCGGCGAGCAGGGCCCAGCGGTGGAACCAGCGGGTGAAGAGGCCGCCGACCAGGGCCGGGAACGTCTGGAGGATCCAGATGCCGCCCAGCAGCTGGAAGTTGATGGCGACCGTCTTGTCCATGGTGAGGACGAAGACCAGGGCTCCCACCTTCACGAGGAGCGAGACCAGCTTGGAGACCTTCGTCTCCTGCGCGGGCGTCGCGTCCGGCTTGATGAAGTCCTTGTAGATGTTGCGGGTGAAGAGGTTCGCGGCCGCGATCGACATGATGGCCGCGGGCACGAGCGCGCCGATGCCGATCGCCGCGAACGCCACCCCCGCGAACCAGGACGGGAACATGTCCTCGAACAGCTGCGGGATCGCCAGCTGCCCGTTGGTGACCTTGACCCCGGCCGCGATCGCCATGAAGCCGAGCAGCGCCAGCAGACCCAGCATCAGGGAGTACAGCGGCAGGATGGTGGTGTTGCGGCGGATCACCTCACGGCTGCGCGACGACAGCGTCGCCGTGATCGAGTGCGGGTACATGAACAGCGCCAGCGCCGAGCCCAACGCCAGCGTGGCGTACGTCCACTGGCCGGGTTCCGCCGGTGCCAGCGCGCCGCGCGGCTTGCCCGTCGCCGGGTTGGTCTGGCTGAACGCCTCGCCGGCCTTGGCGAAGATGTCGTCGAACCCGCCCAGCTTGATCGGGATGTAGATGATCGCCACCGCGATGACGATGTAGATCAGCGTGTCCTTCACGAACGCGATCAGTGCCGGGGCCCGCAGACCCGAGGAGTAGGTGTAGGCGGCCAGCACGCCGAACGCGATCAGCAGCGGCAGGTCCTTCACGAACCAGTTGGTGTCCTCGCCGCCGCCGACGCCCATCACGTCGAGCACGGCCTGGATGCCGACCAGCTGGAGCGCGATGTACGGCATCGTCGCCAGGATGCCGGTGACGGCGACCGCCAGCGACAGGCCCTTCGAGCCGAAGCGGCCGCGCACGAAGTCCGAGGTCGTCACATAGCCGTGCTTGTGGGACACCGACCACAGGCGGGGCAGGAAGGTGAAGATCAGCGGGTAGACGAGGATCGTGTACGGCACCGCGAAGAAGCCGGCCGCGCCCGCCGCGTAGATCGCCGCGGGTACGGCGACGAAGGTGTACGCGGTGTACAGGTCGCCGCCGAGCAGGAACCAGGTGACCCAGGTGCCGAACGACCGGCCGCCGAGGCCCCATTCGTCGAGGCTGTCGTTCTCGGCCTTGCGCCAGCGCGCGGCCAGGAAGCCCATGACCGTGACGGCCAGGAAGAAGAAGATGAAGACGGCGAGCGCGACGCCGTTCACGCCGTCCTTCACTCCGACGCACCACCCTTCGCGGAAGAAGAGGCGGCGCGGCCGCGCTGGTCACGCTGCCACAGCTTGTACGCGGTCACGGTGAGCGCGGCGGACAGGGGCACCCACAGCATCTGGTACCAGTAGAAGAAGGGGATCCCGATGAACGCCGGATCCACCTTCGCGTACGACCCCACCCACAGCATCGCCACGAAGGGCGCGATCAGACAGAGGGCGATGGCGACGCGCGCAGGCGTCACCACCGGTTCCCTCGTTTCCTCGTCGGACATCGGCGGCCGTCCCCTCACTCTGATCGCCTTGATCACAGATGTAATGCGCAGGCAATGTAAGTGACGGATAAGCCCAGCGGAAGACCCTCCACAGACCCTCTACGCGGCGGGCTACTCGGTGGGCCGCTTCAGCCGGGCCACGAACTTGTACCGGTCGCCCCGGTACACCGACCGCACCCACTCCACCGGCCGGCCCTCCTGGTCCAGTGAGTGGCGGGAGAGCATCAGCATCGGCAGGCCCACGTCGGTGCCCAGCAGGCCCGCCTCGCGCGGGGTGGCCAGCGAGGTCTCGATGGTCTCCTCGGCCTCGGCGAGCCGGACGTCGTAGACCTCGGCGAGGGCGGTGTACAGCGAGGTGTACTTGACCAGCGACCTGCGCAGAGCCGGGAAGCGCTTCGCCGACAGATGGGTCGTCTCGATGGCCATCGGTTCGCCGTTGGCCATGCGCAGGCGCTCGATGCGCAGCACCCGTACGCCGGCCGTTATGTCGAGGAGGCCTGCGAGGCGGTCGTCGGCGGTGATGTAGCCGATGTCCAGGAGCTGCGAGGTCGGCTCGAGGCCCTGGGCGCGCATGTCTTCGGTGTACGAGGTGAGTTGGAGCGCCTGGGACACCTTCGGCTTGGCGACGAAGGTGCCCTTGCCCTGGATGCGCTCGAGGCGGCCCTCGACGACGAGTTCCTGCAGGGCCTGGCGGACGGTCGTGCGCGAGGTGTCGAACTCGGCCGCCAGGGTGCGCTCCGGCGGGACCGGGGTGCCCGGAGACTGTGTCTCCGTGATGTCGAGCAGGTGTTTCTTCAGGCGGTAGTACTTGGGCACACGCGCGGTACGGACGGTCGCCCCACCCTCGTTCTCCGCACTGCTCACGTCGGTGCTCATGGCCTGCCTTCCCGGCTGCGGGTGCCGAAATGGCCGACACGCCGTCGGCCGCGGCTCACATCGTGGCACGGACGCGGGAATGCTGCCCCACCGTTCCGTGATCCCTCTGTATACCGTCGCAACCTTTGCTGGTCTAGTCCACCAGGGCAAATGGTCTACCGGAGCGGCACCCTCCGGAGCCCGGGTTTTCGAGGGCTTGTTACTTAAAGGTTCCTGCATATGTAGGTCCCATAACGGCTGTTCGGAGGGGGTTCGGCCACCCTTGACAGGCTTATTGGTCTGAGCCAAGCTCTGCGCACTGGTCTACACCATTGGTCCAGATCGAGTTCCCGGCCCGTGGGCGGGGGGTGTGGCATCCCTGAGGAGGATGGCGTGAAGCGCAAGCTGATAGCCGCGATCGGTATCGCGGGCATGATGGTCTCCATCGCGGCGTGCGGAGACGACAGTGGCAGCGGGGACTCGAAGGGCACCGACGCCAAGGAGCTGACGGTCTGGCTCACCGTCGACGCGCAGAACAACTGGCCCGATCTCGTGAAGGCCGCCGACGCGGCGGTGACGAAGGCGCACCCCGGCGTCAAGATCAACCATGAGTACTACGGCTGGCCGGACAAGAACGCCAAGCTGGACGCCGTTCTCGCCACCGACAAGGCCCCCGACGTCGTCGAGATGGGCAACACCGAGATGCTCGGCTACATGGTCAAGGGTGCCTTCGCTCCCCTCGACACCGCCGAGTTCGACAACTCCTCCGCCTGGCTCGACGGCCTCAAGGCCTCGGTGAGCTACGACGGCAAGACCTACGGCGTCCCGTACTACGCGGGCGGCCGGGTCGCCAACTGGCGCAAGGACCTCTTCGCCTCGGCGGGCGTCAAGACCACGCCGAAGACGTACACCGAGCTGACCGCCGCCCTGGACAAGGTCCAGAAGAAGGAGGGCGACAAGTTCTCCGCCTGGTACCAGCCCACCCGTGACTGGTACGCGGCCATGTCCTTCGTCTACGACGCCGGCGGCTCGATCGCCAAGGAGGAGGGCGGCGAGTGGAAGGCCAACCTCTCCTCGCCCGAGTCCGTCAAGGGCCTCACCGAGTTCAAGAACGTCCTCGACAAGTACATGCACGGCGACAAGACCAAGGACGAGTCCGACCGTTACATCGTCTACGGCCAGGGCAAGTCCGGCATGATCTTCGCCCCCGCCTGGGAGGGCGCGACCGCCGCGGCGAAGGAGAACGACAAGACCGGCAAGCTCGCGAACAACGTCGAGAACTTCGTGATGCCCGGTCCGTCCGGCAAGAACCTCCCCGTCTTCCTGGGCGGCTCCGACCTCGCCGTCCCGGTGAAGTCGGACGCGCAGGCCCTGGCCGCCGAGTGGATCAACGCCTTCACCGGCCCGTCCGGCCAGAAGGGCCTGATCGCCAAGGGCAACCTGCCCAACAACAAGACCGACCTCGCGACCCTCAAGAGCGATCCGGCCACCGCGGTCCCGGCCACCGCCGCCGAGTCCAACTGGTTCGTCCCGATGGCTCCCGGCTGGGGCCAGGTCGAGAAGGCCCAGGTGCTGCAGACCATGCTCCAGAGCATCGGCACCGGCAAGAAGACGGTCGAGGCCGCCGCGAAGGACGCGGACGCCGCGATCGACAAGGTCATCAACACCAAGTGACCTGAGGGCAGGGCCCCGTCGACCCCGGAGGGCTTCATCGGGGCGGGGCCCTGCCTCCCGTACGACCCGTACGGGGCTTCGCCTTCGTACGACCCGAGGGACCGCTGAGGAGCGCGCGGATGAGTGCCGCAGACACGACCACTGCCAAAGTGCCGCCGACGCGGCAGTCGCCACCACCACCGCCCGCGGGCGGACCCGGCGCGAAGAGACCACGCGGCGGCCGCGGTTCCCGCGGGGCCACGACCCCCTGGCTGCTCCTCGCCCCCTGCCTGCTGGTCCTCGCCCTGGTGATGGGCTATCCGCTGGTCCGGCTGGTCACCCTCTCCTTCCAGAAGTTCGGGCAGTCCCAGCTGTGGGGCTTCCAGCCGGCCGAGTCGGTCGGGTTCGACAACTTCACGGGCGTGCTGGGCGACGGCGAGTTCTGGCAGGTCGTCTTCCGCACGATCGTCTTCGCGGCCGGCTGCGTGATCTTCACGATGGTCATCGGCATGCTGATCGCGCTGCTCCTCCAGCGGGTCTCCGGCTGGGTGAAGACCCTCGTGAACATCGCGCTCGTGGCCAGCTGGGGAATGCCGGTCATCGTCGCCACCACGGTCTTCAAGTGGCTGTTCGACGCCGACTACGGCATCCTCAACGCGGTCCTGAGCAGGCTGCCGGGCGTCGAGCTGATCGGCCACAACTGGTTCGCCAGCGGACCGCAGGGGCTGGCGGTCATCATGCTCCTCGTCGTCTGGGGCGCCGTGCCCTTCGTGGTCATCACCCTCAGCGCCGGCCTCACCCAGGTCCCCGCCGAACTGGAGGAGGCCGCCCGCCTCGACGGCGCGGGCGCCTGGGGCGTCTTCCGGTACGTCACCCTGCCCATCCTCAAGCCGATCATCGTGATGCTCACGACCCTGTCGGTCATCTGGGACATGGGCGTGTTCCCCCAGGTCTTCGTCATGCGCAACGGACACCCGGAAGCCGAGTTCCAGATCCTGACGACGTACTCCTACGACCGCGCCTTCGTCGTCAACGACTACGGACAGGGCTCGGCGATCGCCCTGATCACCGTGCTGCTGCTGCTCGGGGTGGTCGCCGTGTACATGCGCCAGATGCTGAAGATCGGAGAGGTCGAATGAGTGCCGTTGCCTCCGAGGCGAGCCGGGCGGGAAGCCCGTCCGGGCGCCGCAGGTCGAAGTCCGGCTGGAACCTCCTCGGCGTGCTCGTCTTCGTCGTCGCGGGCTTCCCCGTCTACTGGATGCTCAACACCGCGTTCAAGCCGGCGAAGGACGCGATCGACCCGGACCCGAGCCTGCTGCCGACGGGACTCACCCTCGACAACTTCAGCCGCGCGCTGCACATCGCCGACTTCTGGGGCCCGGTGGGCCGCAGCCTGCTCGTCTCCCTGGCGGTCGTGGCGATCGGCGTCGTCGTCGGCATGCTGGCTGCCCTGGCCATCTCCCGGTTCGCCTTCCGCGGCCGCAAGATCGTGATCGTGGGCATCCTGGCCGTCCAGATGGTCCCGCTCGTCGCCATGATCATCCCGGTCTTCCTGCTCCTGAACGACCTGGGTCAGTACGACAAGCTGACCGGCCTGATCCTCACGTACCTGACCTTCATCCTCCCCTTCACGGTGTGGACGCTGCGCGGCTTCATCGTCAACATCCCGAAGGAGCTGGAGGAGGCCGCGATGGTCGACGGCTGCTCCCGCACCGGGGCCTTCGTCCGGGTGGTCTTCCCCCTGCTGGCGCCGGGCATGGTCGCCACCTCGGTCTACGGCTTCATCCAGGCCTGGAACGAGTACCTCTACGCCCTGATGCTGCTCAGCCAGAAGAACCAGACGGCCACCGTGTGGCTCAGCAACTTCTCCACCAAGCACGGCACCGAGTACGCCCCGATGATGGCCGGCGCCACCATGATGGCGCTACCGATCGTCGCCCTCTTCCTCCTCGTCCAGCGCAAGATGGCCGCGGGGCTGACCGCGGGCGCCGTGAAGGGATAACGCCCCCGATGACGACAATCGCCAGTGGCACCGACACTCTCACCCGTGACGCCCTGACGGTCCTCCAACCCGGCTTCCCCGGCACCACCGCCCCCGACTGGCTGCTGCGCCGCCTGGGCGAGGGTCTGGCGTCGGTGGGCCTGTTCGGCCGGAACATCGCCTCGCCGGAGCAGCTCGCCTCGCTGACCGCGCAGTTGCGCGCGGAGCGGGACGACGTCCTGGTCGCGATCGACGAGGAGGGCGGAGACGTCACGCGCCTGGAGGTGCGCACCGGCTCCAGCTTCCCCGGCAACCACGCGCTGGGCGCGGTGGACGACGTCTCGCTCACGCTGGAGGTCGCCGCGGAGTTGGGCCGCCGCCTCGCGGAGTGCGGGGTCAACCTCAACTGGGCGCCCTCCGCCGACGTGAACTCCAACCCCGCGAACCCGGTCATCGGGGTCCGCTCGTTCGGCGCCGACCCCGGCCTGGTCGCCCGGCACACCGCCGCCTACGTCACCGGCCTCCAGTCGGCGGGCGTGGCGGCCTGCACCAAGCACTTCCCGGGGCACGGCGACACGGCCGTCGACTCCCACCACGCGCTCCCGCGCATCGACGCCGACCCCGCGGTCCTGACGGAACGCGAACTGACCCCGTTCCGAGCCGCCATCGCCGCCGGCACCCGCGCCGTGATGAGCGCGCACATCCTGGTCCCCGCCCTGGACCCGGCCCGACCGGCGACCCTGTCCCCGCGCATCCTCACCACCCTGCTCCGCGAGGAACTCGGCTACGACGGCCTGATCGTCACCGACGGCATGGAGATGCAGGCCGTCGCCGCGACCTACGGCATCGAGCGCGGCAGCGTCCTCGCCGTCGCGGCCGGCGCCGACGCCATCTGCGTGGGCGGCGGCCTGGCGGACGACGAGACGGTACGCCGCCTGCGCGACGCCCTGGTCACCGCCGTCCGCACGGGCGAACTCCCCGAGCAACGCCTCGCGGACGCGGCGCAGCGGGTGCGGGCGCTGGCCCGCTGGACGGCTCCGCGGAGCACGGCCGCGGCCGGTCCCGACGAGGGCACGGCGCGCGCGGGCCGCAGCGCCGGGCGAGCCGATGTCGGGCTGATCGCCGCCCGCCGGGCACTGCGCCTCGCCGGCGACGACGTCTTCACCCCGCTCACCGACCCGCCGTACGTCGCCGCGCTCACCCCGGTCGCGAACATCGCCGTCGGCGACGAGACGCCCTGGGGCGTGGCCGCGGAGCTGGGCCGGCTGCTGCCGGGGACGGAGACCGGCAGTTTCGCGGGTGCGGACGCGGGACACGCGGCGCTGATCGCGGCGGGCGAGCGGCGGATCGTGGCGGTGGTCCGCGACGAGCACCGGCACCCGTGGATGGCGGCGGCCCTCGACACCCTCCTCACGGCGCGGCCGGACACGGTCGTCGTCGAGATGGGCGTCCCCCAGGCCCCGCCCCGCGGCGCCCTGCACATCGCCACCCACGGCGCGGCCCGGGTGTGCGGCCGCGCGGCGGCGGAGGTCATCGCGGCCGGCACGCACGCCTGAGCGTCACCACGACGAAGGCGCCGGACTCCTGAAGAGGAGTCCGGCGCCTTCGTCGTCGGTGGTGGTGACGGTGCCCCTCAGATGCCCTGCCACGCCGGCTTGTTGGCGTACGTGTGCCGGAAGTACTCCGCGAGCTTCAGCTTGGACGCGGCGGCCTCGTCGACGACGACCGTGGCGTGCGGGTGCAACTGGAGCGCGGAGGCCGGGCACACCGCGGCGACCGGTCCCTCGACGGTGGCCGCGACGGCGTCCGCCTTGCCCTCCCCGGTGGCGAGCAGCACCAGGTGCCGCGCCTCCAGGATCGTGCCGATGCCCTGCGTGATGACGTGGTGCGGGACCTGCTCGATGTCGCCGTCGAAGAAGCGCGCGTTGTCGACGCGGGTCTGCTCGGTCAGCGTCTTGATCCGGGTGCGCGAGGCCAGCGAGGAGCACGGCTCGTTGAAGCCGATGTGTCCGTCGGTGCCGATCCCGAGCAGCTGGAGGTCCACTCCGCCGGCCGCGGCCAGCGCGCGGTCGTACGCCTCGCACGCGGCCTGTACGTCCGCGGCCGTGCCGTCCGGCCCGAGGAAGGCCTCCATGCCGATGCCCAGCGGCTCCAGCACCTCGCGCCGCAGCACCGAACGGTAGGACTCGGGGTGCTCGGCGGGCAGGCCCACGTACTCGTCGAGCTGGGCGATCCGCGCCCGCGCGGTGTCCACCGATCCGGAGCGCGCCCGGGCCGCCAGCGCCTGGTAGACGGGCAGCGGGGTGGAGCCGGTGGCCACGCCGAGCAGGGCGTCCGGCTTGCGCCGCAGGAGCTGCGCCATGGCCTCGGCGATGAGCTCGCCGCCCGACCGGGCGTCCGCAACGATGACAACTTCCACGCTGGCCTGCCGTTCTGAGAGGGGCACGGGGGGCCCGGAAGGGCTATGTGGTTTAGACCAATCTATGGGGTCAATCTAACAGAGTCGACCGTCTCCGTCTTCGGGCGCGGGAGGGGGAGGAGGACCGCTCCGGGAGCGGATCCGCGGAAAATGCCGCGCGTAACTGGCCCCGCGCGGGAACCCGCACAGGCTAGGCTGCGTTGTGGATGTCAGAGCGTCCGAATGCCCACAACAACGAACGACCTTCCACACATGGACACCCCTAGTGGTCTAGTCCACAATGGAGGGGAGCGCGACACAGAACTTCCGTCCTCCCCGCACAGGAGGGCGGACCGAGGACCCGGAGCTCTCTGCCCTGACTGCCCCGGTTCCTCACCTTCGGTCGACGGGACCGCACACCCCGCGGCCGATATTGCTCCGGGCTGCGGTGCCGGGAGGGCTGAGGGTCCCTCTCAGGCGCCGCGGCCCGCGGGTGTTTCCGGGCCCGGGCCGCTCACGGCCGACCGCGCGCCGCCGACAGGTTTAGGCCCCGCACAGACCCACGGGTACGCTCGCAGACGTGCCCTCCATGAACGAACTCGTACGCCAGCACACCGCACTCGACGACTCCGACCTCGAGTGGCTCCACCTGCTGGTCTCGGAGTGGCAGCTGCTCTCCGACCTCTCCTTCGCCGACCTGGTCCTGTGGGTCCCCACCCGGGACGGCACCCGCTATGTCTCGGTCGCCCAGATGCGGCCCAACACCGGCCCGACCTCCTACCAGGACGACATGGTCGGCCACCTCGTCCCGCGCGGCCGCCGTCCGCTGCTCGACGCCGCTCTGGACGAGGGCCGGATCGTGCGTGAGGGCGACCCGGAGTGGCGTGAGGAGGTCCCCGTACGGGTCGAGTCGATCCCCGTACGGCGTGAGGGCCGCGTCCTCGGGGTCATCGCCCGCAACACCAATCTGCTCACCGTGCGCACCCCCAGCCGCCTGGAGCTCACCTACCTCCAGAGCGCCTCCGACCTCGCACAGATGATCGCGGCCGGCTCCTTCCCGTTCCCCAACCAGCAGATGGACATGGACGCCGCCCCGCGCGTCGGCGACGGCCTGATCCGCGTCGACGGCGACGGGATCGTCCAGTACGCCTCCCCGAACGCGCTCTCGGCCTACCACCGCATGGGCCTGGCCTCCGACCTGGTCGGCCAGCACCTCGGCCTGACCACCGCCGAACTCGCCCCGACCCGGGGTCCGGTGGACGAGGCGCTCGCCAAGGTCGCCAGCGGCTGGGCGCCCCGCGAGTTCGAGATCGAGGCCAAGGACGGGGTCATCCAGTTCCGGGCGATCCCGCTCAAGCCCAAGGGCACCCGCATCGGCGCGCTCGTGCTGCTCCGCGACGTCACCGAACTGCGCCGTCGCGAGCGTGAGTTGATCACCAAGGACGCGACGATCCGGGAGATCCACCACCGGGTGAAGAACAACCTCCAGACGGTGGCGGCCCTGCTGCGTCTCCAGGCACGGCGCATCGAGTCCGAGCGCGGCCGGGAGGCGCTGGAGGAGGCGGTCCGCCGGGTCGGCTCGATCGCCATCGTGCATGAGACGCTGTCTCAGAACCTGGACGAGCGGGTGGAGTTCGACGAGATCGCCGACCGGGTGCTGGCGATGGTCGCCGAGATCTCGCCGGGCAAGGTCGCCGGCCGGCGCAGCGGACGCTTCGGCATCTTGGACGCGGAGGTCGCCACGCCGCTGTCCATGGTCCTCACCGAGATCCTGCAGAACGCCCTGGAGCACGGCTTCGGCGAGGGCGACACCGGCACGGTCGAGGTGTCCGCGGTCCGCGGCGGCACCACGAAGGAGACGCGTCTCCTGGTCACCGTCCAGGACGACGGCGTCGGGCTGCCCGAGGGCTTCGACCCGCACACCTCCGGCAACCTCGGCCTCCAGATCGTACGCACGTTGGTGGAGGGCGAGTTGGGCGGAACCTTCGACATGGTCCCGGGGCCGGAGCGCGGCACCCAGGTGATCCTGGACATCCCGGTGCGCGCACAGAAGTAGCGGGCCCGCGACGGCGCGGGCGGACGGCGCGGTCGGACGATGGCGCGGGCGGACGGTACGGGCGGACGGCGTGCGCCCACCGGGCCGACCGACCCGGTGGGCGCACAGCAAGAAGCCCCGGACCGTTCAGGGGTCCGGGGCTCGAATGCTCGTTGCCAGCTTGTGCTGCGCATCGGGGGTACTGCGCGCTGCGGCTCGGGGGCGGGAGATGCGTACTCGCTGTACGCGCCGCCAAGCTCAGGCTTGCGGGGCGGGTGTTGTCAGGCGGAAGCCTGACGGGCCCGGTTGCGGGCGGCGCGGCGCTTCATCGCACGACGCTCGTCCTCGCTGAGGCCACCCCAGACGCCGGAGTCCTGGCCGGACTCGAGCGCCCACTGCAGACACTGCTCCATAACCGGGCAGCGACGGCAGACGGCCTTGGCTTCCTCGATCTGCAGCAGCGCAGGACCGGTGTTGCCGATGGGGAAGAAGAGCTCGGGGTCTTCCTCGCGGCAAACGGCGTTGTGACGCCAGTCCATGGCTGCTACCTCTCCTTGGTATTACGTGCAAGTTGCTTGTGAATGTGAACGCTTTCACGAATCCCTCAACAAGTGAAGGGCCACCAGCCAGGTTCCCTGGCGCGGTCCTGTTGTTTGAAGAGGGGTTCCGGTGATCAGTGGATGCCGGTGTTGCGGGCTGTCCCGATCGCCACGTAGAGACTCGCAAACCTCAGCGGCGGATACAACCCCTTCCGGAAAGTTTTTTTTGATTCCTCGGTGTCGACTAGGTCACAGCCGTACTTCCATGGGGTGGACCCTGGCCTAAACGTTCGAGTGAAAGGACTTCAGCCCTTTCTGCTCACACAATCACACGCAGTGCACGGCGTACGCCTGTGAACGTCACGCTTGTTCGCAGCCCCAGGTGGTCACCGTCCATCTGAAGGGGCAAGGGGACCTTCGAATGCAAGGTGAACTGGTCCAGATCGTGCAAGGAGACGGCGTGCTTGCCGTGCGGGCCCCGTTCGGGGGACGAAGTGAGCAACTGGGTGCCATATCGGGCAACCGAGGCCGTGGACAGACGGCTGAGACCCAGTACGTCGAGCCCTGTATCGAACGAGGCCTTAGGCGACGCGTACACCGGGCGATTGCCCAGATAGGTCCACGGAGCCGTGTTGCAGACTATGGACAGCACCAAATCGGTCACCGGTTCGGCACCCGGACGCTCCAGGGTGATCGACCCGTGCCGGCGCTGTGACTCACCCAACAACTGGCGCATGGCCTGACGGATGTAAAGAGCGTGGGTGGATCTCCTGCCGCGCTCGCGCTGCTGCTCCACCCGCCCCACCACCCCGGCGTCGAAGCCCAGTCCCGCGTTGAAGGTGAACCAGCGCGAGGGCACCGCCTCGTCCTCCGTGCCCGGCGTACCCGCCGCGAGGCCGAGCCCGACCGTACGCTCACTGCCCTCACGCAGGGCGTCCAGCAGCGCGCCGGTGGCCTCCACCGGATCGTTGGGCAGTCCCAGGGCGCGGGCGAAGACGTTGGTGGAACCACCGGGGACCACCGCTATGCCGGGCAGGTTCTCCGGATCGGGGCCGGCGTGCAGGAGGCCGTTGACCACCTCGTTGACCGTGCCGTCGCCGCCGAGGGCGACCACCAGATCGACGTTTCCGCTGTCCGCCGCCTGGCGGCCCAGGTCACGCGCGTGTCCGCGGTACTCGGTGGTGACCGCCTCGAGCTTCATCTCGCTCGCGAGCGCGTGGATGAGGACGTCGCGCGTCCGTGCACTCGTAGTGGTTGCCGCCGGATTGACCACGAGAAGTGCACGCATGAGTTGCAGCGTACCTACTGGGTGGTACCGGGCACAGGCCGAGGTGGGGATCGGGTAAGAGATCGCGGAGTGAGCCTCGACACGAGCGCCACGCCTTCGCGCGCGGCCGGCCCGGCGCCCGCTCAGAGGTGCGGGCTACCCTTCTGGGGTGAGCAGTGACGAGACTTCCGCCGCCCCGGAAACCGCCGGACCCCGCCCGCGCCGGCTGACGTACGCCGCCGCGCTCGTCGCCCTGGAGGGGCTGGCGCTGGTCGTCGGCGGGGTGTGCATGCTCGCCCTGGGGATCAGTGGCGACCCGGGCGACCGACAGCAGGCCGTCACGGGCGGTGTCACGCTGATCGTGCTCGCGCTGCTGCCGCTGCTCGCCGCCCGTGGGCTGCTGGGCCTGCGCAGCTGGAGCCGGGGACCCGCCGTCATCACCCAGATCATGGCGCTGCCGGTGGCCTACAACCTTCTGCAGGCCGACAGCCTGGCCATCCCGGCGGGCATCGCGCTCGCGGCCACCGCCGTCGCCTCGCTCGTCCTGATCGTCAACGGCGAGACGACCCGGGCCCTCGGGATCCGGGGGCCGGGCCGCGCATCGGAGTAGGCCTTCCCGCTGCCGCTCCTCTGTACCGCTTGTGCCGCTATTCCTCGACGAGCAGTTTCTCCCGCAGCTGGGCCAGCGTGCGGGCCAGCAGACGCGAGACGTGCATCTGCGAGATGCCGACCTCCTGCGCGATCTGCGACTGGGTCATGTTGCCGAAGAAACGCAGCAGCAGGATCCGCTTCTCGCGCGGCGGGAGGTCCTCCAGAAGCGGCTTGAGGGACTCCCGGTACTCGACGCCCTCCAGCGCCTCGTCCTCCGCGCCGAGGGTGTCCGCGACCGCCGGTGACTCGTCGTCGGTGTCGGGCACGTCCAGGGAGAGGGTGGAGTACGCGTTGGCGGACTCCAGGCCCTCCAGCACCTCCTCCTCCGAGATCGCCAGCTTCTCGGCGAGCTCGTGGACCGTGGGGGAGCGGCCGTGCTGCTGCGACAGCTCGGCCGTCGCCGTGGTCAGCGCCAGGCGCAGCTCCTGGAGCCGGCGCGGTACCCGCACCGCCCAGCCCTTGTCGCGGAAGTGGCGCTTGATCTCGCCGACGACCGTCGGGGTCGCGTACGTGGAGAACTCCACGCCGCGCTCCGGGTCGAAGCGGTCGACCGACTTGATCAGGCCGATGGTGGCGACCTGGGTGAGGTCGTCCAACGGCTCGCCGCGGTTGCGGAAGCGCCGCGCGAGGTGCTCGACGAGCGGCAGATGCATGCGGACCAGCTGGTTGCGCATCTCCGCGTACTCGGCACTGGTGTTCTCGAGCTTGCGCAGCTCGATGAACATCGCCCGTGCTCCGCTGCGGTCCCCCGGCGCGGGGGGTACCGGCACGGGGGTGGCCGGCACAGGGGCGGCCGGTGGTTCGTGCTGCGTGCCCGGCACGCTCTGTTCGCCGTCTCGCTGGTGCTCGCTCATTGTCCCGCCCGTCGCCCTCTGTCGAGCCCTCGCCTCTGCTCGGCCCGGGGGCGAGCCCCCGATCCGCCTCTCCCGAGGCGAGCCCTGCACGGCACCTTCCGGCAGGCCCGCCTGCGCGGGGACCGAGTCGTCCTCCGGATGCGGCCGGGCCTGCTCGGGAATGCCGTCGATGCCGTCCGCCATGCGTCGGGAACCGTCCGGAGAGACTGGAATCTCGGCGTTCTCGGCCGGCAGCTCCCGTGTGCCGCGCTCTTCGTCCCGCACCGGCCCGTCCCCGTTCCTCACGCCGGCCCGGGTCCCGCGCCGCGTTGTTTGTAGAGACTGATCGTCACGGTCTTGTCCTCGTCGACGGCGGAGGACACCTTGCCCGCGAGGGCGGACAGGACGGTCCAGGCGAAGGTGTCCCGTGAGGGGGCGTGTCCGTCCGTGGTCGGCGCGGAGACGGTGACCTCCAGCGAGTCGTCGACGAGTCGGAACACGCAACTGAGTACCGAGCCGGGCACGGCCTGCTGGAGCAGGATCGCGCAAGCCTCGTCCACCGCGATGCGCAGGTCCTCGATCTCGTCCAGGGTGAAGTCCAAACGGGCTGCGAGGCCGGCCGTGGCCGTCCGCAGCACCGACAGGTAGGCACCCGCAGCCGGCAGCCGGACTTCCACGAAGTCCTGGGTCGCGGGCTCGCCTGCGATCTGGGACACCCTCACCTCCAAGGTGGTACAAGCTTTTCGGGGCCGAGGGTCGCCCCCCGGGGTAACGCGTGTGTGGTGCAGCGGTGACGCTATCGCGCTCTCAAGTTTCTGTCCCCGGGACCCCAACCCCCTGGCGTCACTCACAGTAAAGCTGTGAACACGCTCCGTGTCTAGGGGTCGGTCGGCCCAAATGGGAACAGGGCGCGCCGGGTTGACGTACCCAGGCGTCAGATGGTCGAACCGTACCCGCCGGACGGCCGGGGCGTCATGGTCTCCTCATACGGGGCTCCTCATACGAGGACATGGTCGACGAAGCACCATCGCCAGTTCTCGCCGGGTTCGAAGGTCCGCATCACCGGGTGACCCGACTCCTTGTGGTGCGCCGTGGCGTGCCGGCTGGGCGAGGAGTCGCAGCAGCCGACGTGGCCGCAGGTCAGGCACAGCCGAAGTTGCACCGGGTGGGTGCCGTCCCGCAGGCACTCCGGACACGTCTCGCCGAGTGGGACGGGTTCCGGGTGGGGCAGCGCGTCGGCGTGCGTGCACTGTTTCATGATTGCCAGATTACGACGGGCGTGCGGACGACCGCGCGGAAAAACGAGGGCGGGCTGGACATGGACGTGATGCCACTGCTGTTGCTGGTGGCCGGCAGTGCGGCTTTCGCGGCGGCGGCCCGGCGCACCCCGGTGCCCGCGCCGCTGCTGCTGGTGGCGGTCGGCCTGGTGGTGTCCTATGTGCCGGGGGTGCCCGACTACACCCTGGACCCGGACGTCGT
Organism: Streptomyces sp. NBC_01334; assembly: GCF_035983595.1. Lineage (NCBI taxonomy): Bacteria > Bacillati > Actinomycetota > Actinomycetes > Kitasatosporales > Streptomycetaceae > Streptomyces > Streptomyces sp. NBC_01334. The sequence continues at coordinate 6,466,456 of NZ_CP130718.1, forward strand.
GCTGCCGCTCCTGCTGCCTCCGCTGCTGTACACGTCGGCCACCGACAGCTCCTATCTCGACCTGCGCGCCCAGCTGCGGCCGGTGGCCCTGCTGTCGGTCGGGTACGTGCTCTTCGCGACCTTCGCCGTCGGCTGGGCGGCCTATCTGATCGTCCCCGGGCTGCCGCTGACGGCGGCGCTGGTGCTGGGCGCGGTGGTGGCGCCGCCGGACGCGGTCGCGGCCACGGCGGTGGCCCGCCGGGTCGGCCTGCCGTCACGGATCACCACGATCCTCCAGGGCGAGTCGCTGCTGAACGACGCCACCGCGATCACCGCCTACAAGGTGGCCCTCGCGGTCGTGGTCGGCGAGGGCGCGTCCTGGGCCGGCGGTATCGAGGAGTTCCTGGTGGCGGCGGTCGGCGGGACCGCCGTCGGCCTGATCCTGATGGCCCCGCTGCACTGGCTGCGCACCCACCTCAAGGAACCCCTGCTCCAGAACACGCTCTCCCTGCTGATCCCCTTCGTCGCCTACTCGGCGGCCGAGCAGTTCCACGCCTCCGGCGTCATCGCGGTGGTCGTCGTCGCGCTCTACCTGGGCCACCGCGCGTGGGAGGTCGACTTCGCGACCCGCCTCCAGGAGGATGCCGTGTGGAAGATGGTCGCCTTCGTCCTGGAGTCGGCGGTCTTCGCGCTGATCGGCCTCCAGCTCCCGGTCGTCCTGAAGGGTCTCGGCGCCTACGAGGGCGTGGACGCCGCCTGGTACGCCGTCGCGCTGTTCCTCGTGGTCGTGGCGGCGCGCTTCCTGTGGGTGTACCCGGCGACCTTCCTGCCCCGGCTGCTGTCGGCGCGTATCCGCGCGCGGGAGGAGAACCCGACCTGGCGGGGACCGATCGTCATCGCCTGGGCGGGCATGCGGGGTGTGGTCTCGCTCGCCATCGCGTTCTCCATCCCGCTCACCGTTGACCACGGCGAGGAGCCCTTCCCGCACCGCAATCTGATCCTCTTCCTCACCTTCACGACGGTCATCGGCACCCTGGTGGTGCAGGGGCTGACCCTGCCGCCGCTGATCCGCCTGCTGAAGTTCCCCGAGCCCGACCCGCAGGCCGCGACGCTCGCCGAGGCCAACGCCCAGGCACAGGCCTCCCGGGTCGCCGAGGAGCGCCTGGACGCGCTGCTCGCCGACGAGCGCAACGCTCTGCCGCCGCCGCTCGCCGACCGGCTGCGCAGCGTCCTGGAGCGGCGCCGCAACGCCGTCTGGGAGCGCCTCGGGCAGGTCAACCCGGTCACCGGCGAGACCGTCGACGACACCTACCGGCGTCTGTCGCGCGAGATGATCAGCGCCGAGCGCGAGATGTTCGTCCGGCTGCGGGACGGCCGCTACATCGACGACGAGATGCTGCGCACGCTGCTGCGCCGGCTGGACCTGGAGGAGGCGGCGGCGTTCCGGGAGACGGCGTAGGCGCGGCCGTCCGCCGTCGTCTCACGGGAACGGGCGGCCCGTGATCACGGCCGTCACGGTCGTCCCGCGCGCGAAGGCGCCCTCCTCGGCCAGGGCGACAAGGCCGTAGAGCGACTTGGCGACATAGAGATGTTCCACCGGCACTCCGTGGCGTCGTTCGAAGTCCGCCGCGAACGTCTCGAGCTCGGGGGTGACCCGGGCGTAGCCACCGAAGTGGAAGCGTTCGTCGAGCCGCCACTCGCCCCGCCTGCCGCCGAACGCCTCCTCCTGCAGCGCCTGTATCCCGTCGCCCAGGAACCCGCCTCTGAGAACCGGTACGCCCAGGGCTCGCTGACCGGGGGCGAGGCCGGCCGCCAGGCCGGCGAGGGTCCCGCCGGTGCCACAGGCGAGGGCGACGACGTCGGTGCGGCCCCGCAGCTCCTCGCCGAGGGCCCGGCAGCCGCGGACCGCCGCCGCGTTGCTGCCGCCCTCGGGCACGACGTACGCGTCCCGCGCGCCGACCGTGTCCAGAAGCTGCCCGACCACGTCCGGCTCGGTCTTGCGACGGTAGGTCGCGCGGTCCACGAAGTGCAGGCGCATGCCGTCGGCCGCGCATCGGGCCAGGGACGGGTTCAGCGGCCGGCCGGCCAGTTCGTCGCCGCGCACCACGCCCACCGTGGGCTGTCCCAGCAGACGGCCGGCGGCGGCCGTGGCCCGCAGGTGGTTGGAGTAGGCGCCCCCGAAGGTGAGGAGCGTCCGTCCCGCCGCCCGCTCCAGGTTGGGCACGAGCTTGCGCCACTTGTTGCCGATCAGTTCGGGGTGGATCAGGTCGTCCCGCTTCAGCAGCAGCCGGACGCCGTACCGCCCGAACCGGTCGTCGGACACTTCCTGGAGGGGAGAGGGCAGGCGGGGGCGGAGGTCGGTCACCCGCTCATTGTCGAACACCGTTCGGTGAAACGTACCTCTTCCCTGCCCACGTAGATCCATTCCCGCTCTTTCGGGTAATAGCACGAGCACACACCGTGATGGAAGGCTTGCCGCGTGAACGAAGTGCATCGGCGCAGTTCGGCGTCCGTGCATGAATCGGGAGGGCATTTCTCATGTCGGTAGGCGAAGAGGTCCGCGCGGATTCGGGCAAGCCGCAGCAGAGTCTCGGCACCGCGGCCGCGCGGAACCTGGCCACCACGACCAAGTCCGCACCGCAGATGCAGGAGATCAGTTCCCGCTGGCTGCTGCGGAATCTGCCCTGGGTGGATGTGCAGGGCGGTACGTACCGGGTCAACAGGCGTCTGACGTACGCGGTGGGCGACGGCCGCATCACGTTCGTGAAGACCGGCGACCGCGTCGAGGTCATCCCGGCCGAGCTGGGCGAACTGCCCGCGCTCCGCTCCTACGAGGACGAGGAGGTGCTCGGGGAACTCGCCTCCCGCTGCCGGCAGCGGGAGTTCGGTCCGGGCGAGGTCATCGCCTCCTTCGGCAGCCAGAGCGAAGAGGTCTACCTGCTGGCGCACGGCCGCGTCGAGAAGGTCGGCACCGGCCCCTACGGCGACGACCAGGTGCTCGGCGTCCTCGCGGACGGCGCGTACTTCGGCGACCAGGCGCTGCTCGACGCGGACGCCATCTGGGAGTACACGGCCCGCGCGGACACGGCCTGCACGGTGCTGATCCTGGCCCGGCAGGACGTCGAGCAGGTCGCGGAGCGTGCCGAATCCCTGCGCGAGCATCTCCAGCAGCTGCGCGCGATCCCCGAACAGCGCACCAACAAGTACGGCGAGAAGGAGGTCGACCTCGCCGCCGGTCACGCCGGCGAGCCGGACATCCCGCACACGTTCGTGGACTACGACGCCCGGCCGCGCGAGTACGAACTGAGCATCGCCCAGACCGTCCTGCGCATCCACTCGCGCGTGGCCGATCTGTACAACCAGCCGATGAACCAGACCGAGCAGCAGTTGCGGCTGACGGTCGAGGCGCTCAAGGAGCGCCAGGAGCACGAGCTCGTCAACAACCGCGAGTTCGGGCTGCTGCACAACTGCGAGTACGACCAGCGGCTCCAGCCGCACGACGGCGTGCCCGGCCCGGACGACCTCGACGAACTGCTCAGCAGGCGGCGTGGCACCAAGATGCTGCTCGCCCACCCGCGCGCGATCTCCGCGATCGGCCGTGAGCTCAACAAGCGCGGGCTCGTCCCGGAGACGATCGACGTCGGCGGCAACCGGATCCCGACCTGGCGCGGGGTGCCGATCTACCCGTGCAACAAGATCCCGGTCACCGCGGCCCGCACCAGCTCCATCATCGCGCTGCGTCTGGGCCAGGAGGACCAGGGCGTCATCGGCCTGCGCCAGTCCGGAATCCCGGACGAGATCGAGCCGAGCCTGTCCGTGCGGTTCATGGGCATCAACGAACAGGCCATCATCAAGTACCTGGTCACGGCCTACTACTCGGCCGCGGTCCTGGTGCCGGACGCGCTGGGCGTCCTGGAGAACGTCGAGATCGGCCGCTGGCGGTGACTTCCGCCATCAGGCGGTACCGGGGTGAGACGCGCGAAAGGCGGAGGCCCATCGGCAGCCAGGGCGACAGTGGTCCGGGGCCGGCCGACGGGCACGACGCGGCGGTGATCCTGGAGCGTTCCCGGGCGTCGGTCGACCCCGAACTGCGCCAAGCCATCGACTCGTTGCCCGGCTCCATGCGCCGGGTCGCGCTCTACCACTTCGGCTGGGAGCACGCGGACGGCACCCCGGCGGCCGCCAACGCGGGCAAGGCGATCCGCCCGGCCCTCGTGCTCGCCGCGGCCACCGCGCTCGGTGGCCCGGCGGCCCGCGCGGCGGCCCTGCGGGCAGCCGCGGCGGTCGAACTGGTCCACAACTTCACGCTGTTGCACGACGACGTGATGGACCGGGACACCACCCGCCGGCACCGCCCCACCGCCTGGACCGTGTTCGGCGACGCCGACGCGATCCTCGCCGGGGACGCCCTCCAGGCTCTCGCCCTCGGGCTGCTGGCCGCGGACCCGCATCCCGCGTCCTCGGCGGCCGCCCGCCGGGTCGCGGCCTGTGTGGTCGAACTCTGCGCCGGCCAGCAGGCGGACACGGCCATGGAGAAGCGCGGCCCCGCCGAGATCACCCTCGACGAGGTGCTCGTCATGGCCGAGGCCAAGACGGGAGCGCTGCTCGGCTGCGCCTGTGCCGTGGGCGCGCTGTACGCGGGGGCGGCCGAGGAGGACGTGGACGCGCTGGACGCGTTCGGCCGGGAGGCCGGGCTCGCCTTCCAGCTCATCGACGACGTCATCGGCCTGTGGGGAGACCCGCGGCACACCGGCAAGCCGGCCGGCGCGGATCTCGCCGCCCGCAAGAAGTCCCTGCCGGTGGTCGCCGCGCTGACCTCCGGTGCCCCGGCGGCCGCCGAACTGGCCGAGCTGTACGCGGCGCCCTACGACCCGGCCGACCTGGACCGCACGACGCTGGCCGTCGAACGGGCCGGCGGCCGTGAGTGGGCCCAGGAGCAGGCGGCCGACCGTATGGCCCGCGCGATGCACGAACTGGCCCGGGCGATCCCGGACCCGGAGTCGGCGGGCGGCCTGCTGTCCCTGGCGGAGTTCGTGACCCGGCGCAGCAGCTAGGACCGGACTGGACCTGACCGGTCCGAGGTCCAGGAGGGACGAGGACGAGGAGGACGAGGAGGGACGACGGAGGAAGCCGGACTGATCTCCGGCGGGTTCCGGTACGGCGGGTCCCGCACATCCCCACGGTGTGCGGGGCCCGCCGCCGTGCGTCCTACGCGGGTTCCCCGGCGCCGTCCGGGACGATCGTCGCCACGATCCGCTCCACCAGCCCCTCCGGCACCCCCACCCCCGGCAGGACGCCGTCCAGGACGCCCGGCAGGGTCAGGTGCTCCAGGATCAGCCCGAGCATCGCGAGGTACAGGACGACGACGGTCTCGTCGCCGCCTGGCAGGCCGGCCTCGCGGTGGAAGAACATGCCGTGGTCGAGGTCGCCGCGCACCGACCTGGTGAAGGAAGCGCGGAGCTCGGGGCGCCGGGTGGCCTCGAGACGCATCTCCAGCAGGGCGAGGTAGCCGCTCCGGTCACGGGTCGCGCGGGCCATCAGGTCGTGCATGAACGCCGTGACCAGGGAGCGGTCGCGCGGCTGCGCCAGCAGCGCGCCCAGCAGCTCGGGGTCGGGCGCCAGCCGGACGTGCAGCCGGGCGTCGATCTGCCGCAGCAGGTCGTCGCGCCCGGTGAAGTAGTTGGAGGCGGTGCCCACCGGCACCGCGGCCGCCGAGTCCACCGCACGGAACGTGAGCCCTCGCGCGCCCTCGCGTGCGAGAACCTCCACCCCGGCGTCCACCAGGGCCGCCCGGCGCTCCGGATTTCCGGCCATGCGGAACCTTCTCTCTCACTTGCCTCCGTTTCCCGAAACACCGGGAAACCCGCTTGCAACCACTACAGCTGAAGTACTACAACTGGAGTGGTCAGAAAGTCAGCCTACGGAAAGAGCCCCACTTGCGAAAGCTCACGTACTTCATCGCCTGCTCCGTCGACGGCTTCATCGGAGACGTGAACGGCGACGGCTCGGCGATGGTCGCCTACGTCGACGAGGAGTTCCTCGACTTCCTCAAGTCGGAGTATCCGGAGACCATGCCGACCCACGGCCGTCGCGCGCTCGGCTTCGACGACCTGGAGAACAAGAGGTTCGACACGATCATCCAGGGCCGGGCCAGCTACGACGTGGCGCTGAAGGAGGACATCCCCAGCCCGTACGCGCACCTGCGCCAGTACGTCGCCTCCCGCACCCTCGGCGAGTCGCCCTCCCCGGACGTCGAGATCGTCGCGGACGGTCTGCTCGACAAGGTCCGCGAGCTGAAGGCGGAGGACGGCGGCCTCGGCATCTACCTGTGCGGCGGTTCCCGTCTCGCGGGCGAGCTGATCGACGAGATCGACGAGCTCGTGATCAAGACCTACCCGATGGTCTACGGCGCCGGCATGCCGATGTTCGGCACCGGCTTCGACATCGCCCGCTTCACCTTCGGCGGGGTGCGCTCCTTCGGCAACGGCGCGGTCGTACGGACGTACGACAGGGAACGCTGACCGACACTGACGTACAGCGGGGAGCGCTCTGGTCCGTGCCGCCCTACTCTGGAGGGCATGGACCGGGAACAACGCGTCTGTCCCGCCTGTGGGCAGCCAGTGCAGTCCGTCGTCCGGCGACACAAGACGCTGGGCGCGTGGGTCCCGCGCTGGGTGCCGGGCCCGTGTCACAACGCGCGCTGCGAGGCGTACGTGGAACCGGGCCCCCGGCACAAGGCCGCCGCGGCCGCCGAGGCCGAAGAGGAACCCGCATCCGAAACGGAACCCGAAACCCCCGCCGCCCCGACCTCCTGACCTCACCGAGCGGAGACCGATGACCAGCCGAGTGACCTTGATCTCACCGGCGGTCACTTCGGCTCTGCGCGAGGCGCGATTCGACGACGGCAGCGGTGAGGTGGACGCCGCCGGGGTGCGCCGGGCCCGGTCGGTCGCGGCGCTGCTGCCCGGCGCGGACCGCTCGGTGGCCTCGCCCTCCACCCGGTGCCGGCAGACCGCCGAGGCGCTGGGCCTGCCCGCGCCCCAGGTACCCGCGCTCGCCGCTCTCGACGTGGGTCGCTGGCGCGGCCGGACCCTCACCGAGGTGACGGCCGCAGAGCCGGACGCGGTGGCGTCCTGGCTGGCGGATCCGTCCCATGCCCCGCACGGCGGGGAGACGGTGCGGGAGCTGTGCGACCGGGCCGGGGCCTGGCTGGAGGACATCGCCCGCACTCCGGGGCGGGTGACCGCCGTGGTGGAACCCGACGTCGTGCGAGCCCTGCTCGTCCGTGCGCTGGGCCTGCCGGAACCGGCCTTCTGGCGCCTCGACGTGCGTCCGCTGACCGCAGTGGACCTGAGCGGCCGGGCGGGACGGTGGAACCTGCGGGTGGGCGCGCCGCTGGGAGAGGGGCCGTAGGCGACTCCGCGCTCAGTGGTCGGACGTCCCGCCGTCGGCGTACGAGGCCGAAGCGGCTCGTGGCAGCCCGCCCGTCTCCGCGTCGCGCCCGGTCAGGCAGTACAGGCCACCGGTCGGGTCGCGCATCACCGTCCAGTGGGGTCGGCGGGCGACGAGGACCGCGCCGAGTTCCTGGTGCCGGGCGCGTACGGCGTCGACGCCGGGCCCGCAGGCCAGGTCGAGATGGGCGCGGGCAGCGCTCTCCGCGTCGAGCCGCTGGAGCAGGATGCGGACCGGCAGTCCCGGCGGCGGCTGGACCACGTGGAACTCGGGCCGGGAGCCCGGCCGGGCCGACCAGTCGGGCAACAGGCCGCTCCAGAAGGCCACTTCGGCCTCGTACGCCGACGGGGGGACGTCCATGCACACCTGGTCCAGGCGGCTGCCGGCCACCACGGGCGGCCGGACGGACTCCCCGTGCCACGGCACCGCGCAGAACAACTGTCCGGCGGGGGAGCGCAGTACGGCCCAGCCGTCGTGCGCGGCGGCCGTCTCCGCGCCCAGTTCCCGTGCCGCCGCGACGAAACCGGGCACGTCCTGCACGGAGAGGTCCAGATGCGCGCCGCCTTCGCCGTCCGGGACCGCCTGTGCCTTCACACAGGCGTCGACGCCGGCGTCCTTCGGCACCAGGGTGACGAACTCCCCGTCCTCGCCCCTGGGTGCGGAGAGGGACGTGTCCGTGACGGCGGTCCAGAAGTCGCACGCCCGCGCGAAGCTCGGGGTGGGCCGGTCGACGAAGACGTGGGCCCAGCGGACCGGTCCGCTCATCCGGTCCGCTCCATGAACCGCAGCATGTTCCCCGCCGGGTCGCGGAACGCGCAGTCGCGCACCCCGTAGGGCTGGTCCGTCGGCTCCTGGAGCACCTCGACGCCGGCCTCCTGCACGCGCGCGTGCAGCGCGTCGCAGTCGGCGGTGGTGAAGATGACCCCGCGCAGCACACCCTTGGCGAGCAGCCGGGCCATCGCCTCCCGGTCGGCGGGCGAGAAGTCCGGGTTCGCGCCCGGCGGCTCCAGTACGAGGTTCACGTCCGGCTGGAGCGGCGACCCGACGGTCACCCAGCGCATCCCCTCGAAGGAGACGTCGTTGCGGACTTCGAGACCGAGCACCTCGACGTAGAAGTGCAGGGCCTTGTCGTGGTCGTCGACGGCGACGAAACACTGGTGGAGTTTGAGGTCCATGCCGTCCAGCCTAGGTGTGCCTGCCGCGCAGCGGGCGGGTGTACGTCCGGGCCACACAGGACGGGATCACCGCGCCGGCCTCGTGCGACCGCGCCCGGTACGCGCTCGGGGTCTCGCCGACCAGCTCGGTGAAGCGGGAACTGAACGAGCCGAGCGAGGTGCAGCCGACCGCCATGCAGACCTCCGTCACGGTCAGGTCGCCGCGGCGCAGGAGGGTCTTGGCGCGCTCGACCCGCCGGGTCATGAGGTAGCCGTAGGGCGTCTCGCCGTAGGCCTCGCGGAAGCTGCGCTGGAAGTGGCCCGGGGACATCAGCGCGGTGCTCGCGAGCGCCGCGACATCGAGCGGCTCCGCGTACTCACGGTCCATGCGGTCACGTGCCTGCCGCAGCCGTCTCAGGTCCTCGAGGGTCACGGAGCCAGCATCGCACGGAGGGCGGACATCCGGGCGGGGGAGAAAAGGAGACCGCACCCGGGCCGTCGGGGTCGCCTTGTTCGGCGGCCAGCGGACCGGGTGCGGACAGGTGGGCGTTTCGACCGGCGCCGGTGCAGGTCGGACGGCCCGGGGCGAAGATCAGGCCTTGATCAGGCCTTCTTGGTCTCCCAGAAGATCTTGTCGATCTCGGCGATGAGCTCCAGGGCCTTCTCGCCGGTCTTCGGGTCCGTCGAGGCCTTGGCAGCCGACAGGGCCTTCAGGGTGTCGTTGACCAGCTGGTGCAGCTGGGGGTACTTCTCGAAGTGCGGCGGCTTGAAGTAGTCGCTCCACAGCACGGAGACGTGGTGCTTCGCGAGCTCGGCACGCTGCTCCTTGATGACGGTGGCGCGCGCCTGGAAGTGCGGGTCGTCGTTGGCGGCCATCTTTTCCTGGACGGCCTTCACCGACTCCGCCTCGATGCGGGCCTGGGCCGGGTCGTACACACCGCAGGGCAGGTCGCAGTGTGCGCTGACCTTGACCTTGGGGGCAAACAGGCGGGAAAGCATGGAGCGTTCCTTCCTCGTGATCGTCTTCTCAGGTGGGACATTACTCCCTGGGAGACGGCTTTTCGCGAGTGCCCCCATGGGCTTAGGACAAAAGTCCGGGGTCAGACTGAGACTGGTGGAGGAACAGACCGGGGAGGTGCCGGCGATGCCGGAGCTGTCGCAGGAGACCGAGCGCGCGAGGGCGGCCGCGCTCTTCGGACTGGCCGAGGTGACCGGCCCGTCCATGGTGCCCACGCTGTATCAGGGGGACCGGCTGGTGGTGCAGTACGGCGCCCGGGTCCGGGTCGGTGACGTGATCGTGCTGCGGCATCCGTTCCAGCAGGACCTGCTCGTCGTCAAGCGGGCCGCGGAGCGTCGCGAGGGCGGGTGGTGGGTCCGCGGGGACAACACCTACGCCGGCGGCGACAGCACCGACTACGGGACCGTGCCCGACGAGCTGATCCTGGGCAGGGTGCGGCTGCGCTACCGCCCGCTGAAGCCCGGTCAGCGTTCGCCGCTGGCGGTGGTGCGCTGGGCGCTGTCGGCGGCGAGGCCGGTGCCGGCCGTCCGGTCCGCCTCCAGGCGCTTGCGGGCGCGGTAGGCGGCCACGTTGGCGCGGGTGGCGCAGCGGTCGGAGCAGTAGCGCCGGGAGCGGTTGGTCGAGGTGTCGAGGTAGGCGTTGCGGCAGGGGCCCGCCTCGCACAGGCCCAGGCGGTCGACGCCGTACTCGGTGAGATGGAACGCCAGGCCCATGGCCGCGATGGCCGCGTAGCCCGCCGTCGCGTTCGACGGGTGGTCGGCCAGGTGCATGTGCCACAGCGGGCGGCCGTCGTCGTCGCGGAAGTCGTGGCCGGAGATCTGCGGGCTCACCGGGAACTCCAGCAGGAGCGAGTTCAGCAGGTCCACCGCGAGGGTCTCGTCGCCGCCGTCGGCCGCCTCGAAGACCGCGCGCAGGCGGGCCCGGACCGAGCGGAACCGGGTGACGTCCGCGTCGGTGGCCCGACGGCCCGCCGACTGGTTGCCGCCGAAAAGGGCGCGGACTGCCTCGACCGAGGTCAGCGCGTCCTTGCCCCGGGCCGGTTCCTCGCTGTTGACGAGGCGCACGGCGTAGTCCGAGTAATAGGCCAGTTCCACTTGTAGTCCTTACGGTGGCGCTCTATGGTCGGGGTGCGGGCGGGGGTAACAGCCGTTCGTGCTTCCAGGGTATTACGTGACGAACGCGGCGGAGGGTTGCGATGACGGACGCGCAGACGACCACGACCGGTGCCATGCACGGTGTCACGACCGGTGTCACGACCGGCGCCGACTGGGCCGCCTGGCAGCGGAGCTGGGACCGCCAGCAGGAGTGGTACATGCCCGACCGCGAGGAACGCTTCCGGATCATGCTCGACATGGTCGAGGGGCTCGTCGGGCCCGCCCCGCGCGTCCTCGACCTCGCCTGCGGCACCGGCACCATCACCGCCCGGCTGCTCTCCCGCCTCCCCGGCGCGACCAGCACCGGCGTCGACCTCGACCCGGCGCTCCTCGCCATCGCCGAGGGCACCTTCGACGGCGACGACCGCGTCACCCTCGTGACGGCGGACCTCAAGGACCCGGACTGGCCGGCCCGGCTGCCGTACGACGCGTACGACGCCGTCCTGACCGCCACGGCCCTGCACTGGCTGCACAGCGAACCCCTCGCTGCCCTCTACGGTCAGGTCGCGGAACTCGTCCGCGACGGCGGTGTCTTCATGAACGCGGACCACATGATCGACGACACGACGCCCCGGATCAACGCGGCGGAGCGCGCGCAGCGCCACACCCGCATGGATCAGGCCAGGGCCGACGGGGTGCTCGACTGGGCCGAGTGGTGGCAGCTCGCCGCCGAGGACCCTGTCCTCGCCGGGCCGACCGCCCGCCGCTTCGAGATCTACGGCGAGCACGCCGAGGGCGACACGCCCTCCGCCTCCTGGCACGCTCGTGTGCTGCTCGAACAGGGCTTCAGCGAGGCCAGGCCCGTGTGGGCGTCACCCTCCGACACCCTGTTGCTGGCGTTGAAGTGACCGAGCCCCCGTACAGGCCGGAACCAGCCATCCTGCGCTGACAGGTTCCGAACGGCGGAAAGGGGCGGTACGGGAATCCCGTACCGCCCCTTCTCGTTCACCGTGCCGCTACAGCACCTTGGACAGGAACGCCTGCGTCCGCTCGTGCTGCGGGTTGGTCAGGACGTCGCGCGGGTTGCCGGACTCCACGACCACGCCGCCGTCCATGAAGACCAGGCTGTCGCCGACCTCGCGGGCGAAGCCCATCTCGTGGGTGACGACGACCATCGTCATGCCGGACTCGGCCAGGTCGCGCATGACGTCGAGGACGTCACCGACCAGCTCCGGGTCGAGCGCCGAGGTCGGCTCGTCGAACAGCATCAGCTTCGGGTCCATCGCCAGGGCCCGGGCGATGGCGACGCGCTGCTGCTGGCCGCCGGAGAGCTGCGAGGGGTAGGCCCCGGCCTTGTCGGCGAGGCCGACGCGGTCCAGAAGCTCCTTCGCGCGCTCTTTCGCCTTGGCCTTGCTGATGCCCTTGACCTGGACCGGGGCCTCGATGACGTTGTCCGCCGCGGTCATGTGCGGGAACAGGTTGAACCGCTGGAACACCATGCCGATGTCCCGGCGCTTCAGCGCGACCTCGCTGTCCTTGAGCTCGTACAGCTTGTCGCCCTTCTGGCGGTAGCCGACCAGCTCACCGTCGACGTACAGCCGCCCGGCGTTGATCTTCTCCAGGTGGTTGATGCACCGGAGGAAGGTCGACTTGCCGGAGCCGGAGGGGCCGATGAGGCAGAACACCTCGCCGTTCTTGACCTCCAGGTCGATGCCCTTGAGGACCTCGACCGCGCCGAAGGACTTGTGAACGCCCTCGGCCTTCACCATCGCGGTCATGACGCACTCCTTTCGCGGCCGATCGAGAGCAGGTTCGCCCGGATCTTCTGGAAGACCGTGGGCGGGAGGCTGCGGCTCGAACCGCGGGCGTAGTACCGCTCCAGGTAGTACTGGAAGACGCTGAAGACGCTGGTCATGACCAGGTACCAGATGGAGGCGACGAACAGCAGCTCCATCACGGCGAACGACGAGGAGCCGATCACCGAGGTCGAGCGGAGCAGTTCGTTGTACGTCACCACGTACACCAGCGACGAGGTCTTCAGCATGTTGATGAACTCGTTGCCGGTCGGCGGCACGATCACCCGCATCGCCTGCGGGATGACGATCCGGCGCAGCGTCTTGGCGTGGCTCATGCCGAGCGCGTGCGAGGCCTCGGTCTGTCCCTCGTCCACGGCCAGCAGGCCGGCCCGGCAGATCTCCGCCATGTACGCGGCCTCGTTCAGACCGAGTCCGAGCAGGGCGCACATGAACGGCGTCATGACGTCCGTCATCTCGTCCTTGTAGATCGGACCGAGGTTCAGGACGGGGAAGATCAGCGCCAGGTTGAACCACATCAGCAGCTGCACATACACCGGGGTGCCGCGGAAGAACCAGATGTACAGCCAGGCGACCGTGCTGGTCACCGGGTTCTTCGACAGCCGCATCACGGCCAGCAGAACGCCCAGGACCACGCCCAGCACCATGGACAGGACGCTGATCAGCAGGGTGCGTCCGGCGCCCGCGATGACGGTCGAGTTGAACAGCTGGTCGCCGACCGTGTCCCACTGGATGTCGCCCTTCGCGAAGGCGTTGACCAGCAGCGCCAGGAGCGCGATGACGATCACGGCGCTGACCCAGCGGCCGTAGTGGCGCACCGGGATGGCCTTGATGGCCTCCGGCGGGCCGGAGAACGCCGAGTCCTTGGCCACCGGTGGGGTGTCCTCGGGTGGTGCGCCGCCCGCGGAGGACTTGTCGAGCTTGTCAGTCATGGGGACTGCCCTTCGAAGACTTCAAGAGGTGCGGGTGGATCACTTGCCGCCGTTGATCGCGGAGGCCTTGATCGCGCCGCTCTCGGCGCCCCACTTCTCCAGCACCTTCTGGTAGGAGCCGTCCTTGATGATCGCGTCGACGGCCTCCTTCAGGGCGTCACGCAGCTGGGTGTTCTTCTTGTTGACGACGATGCCGAACGGAGCGGCCTCGTACTGCTTGTCGAGGACCTCGAAGGTGTTGCCGTTGCCCGCCTTGCGGGCCATGTCCACGGCGACCGGGTAGTCGTTGACGCCGGCCACGGCGCCGCCGGACTTCACGCGGGTCTGGGCCTCGGTGTCGTTCTCGAAGGACTCGATCTTGAGGGCCTTCTTGCCGCCCTCCGTGCACGTCTTGGACTGCGCCTGGAGGGCCTCTTCGTAGGTGGTGCCCCGCTGGACCGCGACCGTCTGACCACAGAGGTCGTCGATCGTCTTGATGCCCTTGGGGTTGCCCTTCTGGACGTAGATGGCCGTGCCGGCGGTGAAGTAGTCGACGAAGTCGACGCCCGTGCCGAGCTTCTTGCCGCTGTCGTCCAGGCCTTCCTGGCGCTGCTTGTTGTCCGTGATCGACGACATGGCGACGTCGTAGCGGCCGGTGTTGACCGCGGTGATCAGGGTGTCGAAGCCGCCCGAGGTGAACTGGAAGTCGACGCCGAGCTGCTTGCCGAGCGCGGCGGCGATGTCGGGGTCGACGCCCACGATCTTGCCGCCCTCGACGGACTCCATCGGGGCGTACTCGGCGTTGGTGCCGACCTTGATGACACCAGCCTTCTGGATGTCGGCCGGGAGCTTCGAGAAGAGGGGGGCCTTGTCGGAGCCGCTCGACGACTCGGAGGAGCTGCTGCCGCCCTCGGTCTGGTCGCCGCAGGCGGTGAGCAGCAAGGCGCCCGCGACCGCGAGGGATCCGACCGCTGCCAGGCGGGTGCGCGCGGCGGTCGAGCGTCGGGTGGAGCTTGCGGTCATGGTGGATTCCTCCGGCGGATGGATGGAGATGCCGATGGTTCGACAAATGCCGATGGGTCGACGAGAACACACACCTTCGGGTGTCGCGACCTCGTGTGATTACGGCATCTTGCCATTCGGACTACGCCATTCAGGGGGCCAGCCATGTCAAAATCGGATAACGGGCGACCCCCGAACCGCATCACTCCGGTACATCACGACCGGACGGAGCCGGACCATCTGCGGGAATCCCCCGTTCCGGCCGAAAGATCTTCGGTTGATCTCATGGTGTGGTCGCTCGGCGTGCGCGCTGTTCGTCGACTTGAGTCCGTGTCAAGGGTTCTGGGCAGCTTGGCGAGACTTCGCGCATGAGTCATGTCACTCAAGGTGACCTCTGTCCAAGGTCCACAGAGTGAGCCATGTGACCTTGCACGGAATGGACTCGTCGGCTGTGGTCTCCGTCCGGTAAGAAGGATTTTTACACCCCTCATCCGGGGCTCAGGGCGCGTGTGCGGCGCGCCCGACGCGCAGGCGCCCGTACGCATCACCTCTGGGGCCCGCGCGATGCCCGCCCACTTCTCAATCAGGAGTGGCCACCCTCAAACCATGCAGACCTAAGGGGTAAGACACAGTGGCAGCGGAGATCGTCAATCCTCGCAGCGAGAGCGCCGACCGAACGGGCCAGGAGGGCGGTGCGGAGCCCCTCGACTCGTTCGACCCGGTGTTCGCGCTGCACCGCGGCGGAAAGATGGCCGTGCAGGCCACCGTCCCGGTTCGCGACAAGGACGACCTGTCCCTCGCCTACACGCCCGGCGTCGCTCGCGTGTGCACCGCGATCGCGGAGCGGCCGGAGCTGGTGAACGACTACACGTGGAAGTCGTCCGTCGTCGCCGTCGTGACCGACGGCACGGCCGTGCTCGGGCTCGGCGACATCGGCCCGGAGGCCTCCCTCCCGGTCATGGAAGGCAAGGCGATTCTGTTCAAGCAGTTCGGCGGTGTGGACGCGGTTCCGATCGCGCTCGCCTGCACGGACGTGGACGAGATCATCGAGACGGTGGTGCGCCTCGCGCCCTCGTTCGGCGGTGTGAACCTGGAGGACATCTCGGCGCCGCGCTGCTTCGAGATCGAGCGCAGGCTCCAGGAGGCGCTCGACATCCCGGTCTTCCACGACGACCAGCACGGCACGGCGATCGTGACGCTGGCGGCGCTGCGTAACGCCGCGCGGCTGAGCGGCCGGGGCATCGGTGAGCTGCGCGCGGTCATCTCGGGCGCCGGCGCGGCCGGTGTCGCCATCGCCAAGATGCTGGTGGAGGCCGGCATCGGGGACGTCGCGGTCACCGACCGCAAGGGCATCGTCTCGGCGGACCGCGAGGACCTCACCGACGTCAAGCGCGAGCTGGCCGGGTTCACCAACAAGGCCGGGCTGAGCGGGTCGCTGGAGGTCGCGCTGGCCGGCGCCGACGTCTTCATCGGCGTCTCCGGCGGGACGGTCCCGGAGGAGGCGGTGGCCTCGATGGCGAAGGGCGCGTTCGTCTTCGCGATGGCCAACCCGACGCCCGAGGTGCACCCGGACGTCGCCCACAAGTACGCGGCCGTCGTCGCGACCGGGCGGTCGGACTTTCCGAACCAGATCAACAACGTGCTGGCGTTCCCGGGGATCTTCGCGGGCGCGCTGCAGGTGCGGGCGTCGCGGATCACCGAGGGCATGAAGATCGCGGCGGCCGAGGCGCTGGCGGGGGTCGTCGGTGACGATCTCGCCGCCGACTACGTGATTCCCTCGCCGTTCGACGAGAGGGTTGCCCCTGCGGTGACTGCGGCGGTTGCTGCGGCTGCTCGGGCCGAAGGGGTTGCGCGTCGCTGACGTGTGCGTGGGTGGCCCCGTCGGTTTCGGCGGGGCCACTTTTTTGCCCACCCACCCGGCCGATCGGGTGATGACGAGGGCGCCGTCCCCGGGGACTGCCGCCCCCGCACCCCCGCTTCGGCCCTGAACGGGCCTCGTCCTCGATCGCCGGACGGGCCGGAAGTACCCGACCGGCGCTCGATCGGCGCCGTGGGGCGGAGGTACCTCACCGGGGCCCGGTCGGCGCCGTGGGGCGGAGGTACCCGACCGGGGTCGGTCTGCCCCGTGGGGGTGGAGTACCCCGCCGGTGCTCGATCAGCGTCGTGGGGTCTGGCCGCCTGGTGCGCTGGAGGTACCTCGGCTGTGCGCGATCGGCGCCGGGGCGGGCTGGCGGGACCCGACCGGGGCTCGGTCTGCGCCGTGGGGCGGGATGCGCAAGAGGGTATGTCTCACAGTGGCGTCCGGTTTCGCTTGACGGCGTCGGACCCTATCGTCGGCTGCATGTTCGCCGTCTACGCCGCCCGAATCGACCGCGACCAGCCGCTTTCCGGCCTGGAGTTGGGGGAGCGCCCGGCCCCCGAGGCCCGGCCGGGCTGGAGCACCGTCCATGTCAGGGCCGCCTCCCTCAACCATCACGATCTCTGGTCGCTCCGGGGTGTCGGACTCCCCGAGGGCCGGCTGCCGATGATCCTCGGCTGCGACGCCGCCGGGGTCGACGAGGACGGCAACGAGGTCGTCCTGCACTCCGTCATCGGCCAGACCGGGCACGGCGTCGGGCCCGACGAGCCTCGTTCCATCCTCACCGAGCGGTACCAGGGCACCTTCGCCGAGCAGGTCGCCGTGCCGACCTGGAACATCCTGCCCAAGCCCAAGGAGCTCTCCTTCGAGGAGGCCGCCTGTCTGCCCACGGCCTGGCTGACGGCGTACCGCATGCTCTTCACCAACGCGGGCGTACGGCCCGGTGACTCCGTCCTCGTCCAGGGCGCCGGTGGCGGTGTCGCCACGGCGGCCATCGTGCTGGGCCGGGCGGCCGGACTGCGGGTCTTCGCCACCAGCAGGGACGAGGCCAAGCGGAAGCGGGCCCTGGAGCTCGGCGCCGTCGAGGCGGTGGAGCCCGGCGCGCGGCTGCCGCAGCGGGTGGACGCCGTCATCGAGACCGTCGGCGCGGCCACCTGGTCCCATTCGGTGAAGTCCCTGCGGCCCGGCGGCACGCTCGTCATCTCCGGCGCCACCAGCGGTGACCGGCCCTCGCACGCCGAGCTGACCCGGATCTTCTTCCTGGAGCTGAAGGTCGTCGGCTCCACCATGGGCACCAAGGACGAACTGGAGGACCTGCTCTCCTTCTGCGCCACCACCGGTGTCCGCCCCGTCATCGACGAGGTGCTGCCGCTCGACCGGGCCCGTGAGGGCTTCGAACGGCTCGCTTCCGGCGACCAGTTCGGCAAGATCGTGCTCACCAACGGCTGACCTGTCGGCAGGCGGGTCCGGGGTTCCGGGCCCGCCTTTTGCATGCCGTTCGCCGTGCGTGTCAACTGTGGTTGACACGTCTCCCGTGTCAACGTACGTTGACACCATGACCGAAGCAACGGATCTCGCCGAGCGCGCGGGAGACCGCGATCCGCGGGTCGGACTGCGCGCCGTCGCCGCGCTGCGCCGGCTGCTGGAGCAGCTGGAGGCGGTGCAGGTGCGCAGTGCGCGCAACCAGGGCTGGTCGTGGCAGGAGATCGCCGCGGAGCTCGGAGTCAGCAGGCAGGCCGTGCACAAGAAGTACGGGAGGCATTGATGTTCGAGCGGTTCACGAAGGACGCCCGTGCCGTGGTCGAGGGTGCGATGGGGCACGCCGAGCGGGAGGGGGCGGCGCGGGTCGAGGAGACACATGTACTGCTGTCCCTGCTCGACCGTGAGGGCAGCCGCGGTTCCTTCGCGCTGGCCTCGCTCGGTCTGCCGCCCGGTGGGCGGGCCGGGCTGGTGCGGGACCTGGACGAGACACGCCGCCGCGGCGGACTCTCCCGGGCCGACGCGGACGCCCTGTCCGGACTGGGCATCGACCTGTCGGAGATCGTGTCCCGGGTCGAGGAGACACACGGCGAAGGAGCGCTGGCCGCCGCCGGCCGGGGCGGCCTGTTCGGCGGGCGGTCCGGCCGACGGGCGTTCAGCCGCGGTGCCAAGGACCTGCTCACCGGCACCCTGCGCGTCGCCGTCGCCCAGGGCGAGCGGCACATCGGCGACGAGCATCTGCTGCTTGCCCTCACCACCCGCCGGGGCGTCCCCTCGGAGATCCTGGCCGACCACGGGGTCACCCACGCGTCCCTCACCCGGGTGCTGTACGGCGCCGGCCGAGGAGGTGAGCCCGGGGCCGCGACCGAGGCCAAGGCCGGCTGAGCGGGCCGCCCGCCTGTCCGTCTGCCTGTTGTCTGCTTGCCTGTCTGGCGGTCACCGGCCGGCAGTCTGCCGTCGAGCAGTGGGTCGGCCAGGGGCGTCAGGGTTTCGGCGCTCGCAGGATCACCCCGATGTGCGCCGCCGCCGTGGACAGGTGGCGGCGCGCTTCGCGGAGCTGCTCTCCGGTGACGCCGTGGTCGCGGGCCGCGTCACGGATGTCGTCCCGGAAGCGGTCGAGCAGGCGGTCCAGATCGCGGGCCGGATCGCCGCCTGTGTCCTCGTGGGCCCAGGCCGGTTCGTACTCGGCGGGGAAGTCCTCCGGGGTGCGGGAGTATTCGGCGGCGCGGGAGGCGTCCACGGTGCGGGACTCGTCCGCGGTCCGGGAGTCGTCGGGATGTGCGGTCGCCGTCGAGCTCGTCGAGCCCGCCGTGGTGGTCGTGGAGCCCGTCGTGCCGGTGCGGCCGAAGCCGAAGTCCCTGCCGTACTCCCTGCCGAAGTCCCCGAACTCCTTGGCGAGTTCCGTCAGGCCCTCGCGGACGCCGGTCGGCCAGTCGCCCCGGGTGAAGTGGTCCTGGACCTGCTCCTGGACCCGGCGGGCGATGCGCTGCACCTCTTCCTGGGCCTGGGTACGGGCCCGCTCCTGTGCCTCCTTGGCCTGGCGGCGGGCCCGCTGGGCCTCCTCGCGGGCGCGGCGGCTCTCGTCCTTGGCCCGGCGTGCCTGTTCCTTCCACTCCTGCTTGACGCGGCGCATCTCCTCCTTGGCGGCCCGCCACGACTCCTTGTCGCCGTACTCCCCGTACTCACCCTGTTCGCCGGGCTCCGTGGAGCTCGCCCCGGTGCCCTGGCGTGCCTCGGTGGCCGCCGCCCGCATCTCACGCCGCAGATCGCCCGCCGCGCCGCGCACGTCGGCCCGGATCTCGGCGGCCAGCTCGGCGACCGACTCGCGGATCTCCAGCTCCAGGTCGGCCAGTTCGCCGCTGCGGTCCGCCAGTTCGGCCCGGCCGTCGTCGGTGATGGCGTAGACCTTGCGGCCGCCCTCGGTGGTGTGAGTGACCAGGCCCTCGGTCTCCAGCTTGGCCAGCCGGGGGTAGACCGTGCCCGCCGACGGCGCGTAAAGCCCGTGGAAGCGTTCTTCGAGGAGGCGGATCACCTCGTAGCCGTGCCGCGGCGCTTCGTCCAGCAGCTTCAGCAGGTAGAGGCGGAGACGGCCGTGGGCGAAGACGGGAGGCATGTCAGAGCACCTTCTTGTCGGTCGTGCTGTCGGCCGGGTCGCCGGAGGAGCTCTCGCCGCCCGGGCCGGAAACGGCATTGTCCCCCGAGTCGATGGGCCGGTCCGAGCGCGCTTCACCCTCCGGACCGGCCGCCGGGGCCGAGGTCGGTTCCGCTGCCGCCGTCGGTGCCGGTGCCGGTGTCGCCGCAGGTGCCGGTGCCTGCTTCGGTGCGCCGGTCGCCGTCTTCGTCTCCTGCTCCTCCCGATCCTCCCGCTCGTCGGGCCGGGCGTCGTCCGCCGCGTAGTCCGACGCGTCTTCCGTCGGGGGCCTGCGCAGCAGGGCGATCGAGCCGGAGATCGTCGTCGCCTTCAGGCTGCCGTTGCCCGCGCCCAGGCGGCCGGTGATGCGCTTGGCGCCCCACTGGCCGCTGACCCGGAGGTCCTCGAAAGCGTTGGAGACCGAGCCGCTCGCGGTGTTCGCCTCCACCCGCGCGTCCGCCGGATGGGGCAGCCGGATGGCGATCTCGCCCGAGACGCTGGTCAGGTCGATGGTCGTGGGGCGGCTCGTCGGATCGAGGTCGACGATCATCGACCCGCTCACGGAGTCGGCCTTCACGGAGGAGCCCGCCTCCACCACCGTCAGATCGCCGGACACGGAGTTGAAGTGCAGGTCGCCGGTGAGGGCCTGGGCCTCCACGCTTCCGGAGACGGTGTCCGTGCGCACCGGGCCCGCGAGCCCCACCAGGGTCGTGTCGCCGTTGACCCCCTTCACCTCGGCCCGGCCTTCGATGCCGGAGACCACCGCGCCGGCGCTGACCACGCCCACCTCGACGCGGGTGCCGGCCGGCACGGCCAGCGAGACCACGGCGCTGCGCCGCCAGCCCTTGCGGTCGAGCCACTTGAGGAAGCCCTTCCAGGGGAGGTCCTCGTAGGCCACCGTCAGGTTCCCGTCGCGATGGCTCACCACCAGGGGCGGTCCCTCGATCCGTGAGATCTCCAGGCGGGCGGGGCCCTCGTCGGTGCCCACGATGTTCACGGTGCCGTCGACGATGCGCACGCGCAGTTCGCTCACGGGCTCGTCGAAAGAGAGCTTCCTCGGCTCGGCGACGGACCACTCGGACATGGTGCGGACCTCCTCCACGACAGCGACACGACACGCCATATCGCGTCTCCCGTCAAACACGATATATCGCGGTGAGGGAAAGTCAAGACACCCGTTTCGGTGATCACTTCCGCGCACGCAAAAAGGGGCGCCCCCGGGGCGCCCCTCCACGCGAACCGTCGCGAACCGTCGCGAACGGCCTACTCGTCGTCCTCGTCGTCCAGCCGTGCCAGCCAGGTCGCCAGCCGCTCCACCGGCACCTCGAAGTCCGGATTCAGGTCGACGAACGTCCGCAGCTGCTCGGCGAGCCACTCGAAGGTGACTTCCTCCTCGCCGCGCCGCTTCTCGAGTTCCTCGATTCCGCGATCGGTGAAGTACATGGATCGTGCTCCGTGGGTCGGTCGCAGGGATAGGGATCCCCCCTCGGGGGAAGGACCCTTGTTCCTGCGAGGGGAGGAAGAGATCCGCTCTCCGATGGGGAGGGGACAGGAAAAGGATAGGCGCAGGGGGACGGCGTCCCGCGGGCCGCCGGTGCCCTCGCGCGGTCGGAACCCCGTGACGGGCCCGCGCACCGACGGGCGGGGCCGGGGGGACTGGGGACAGCGGGGGAGTGTCATGAGTGGTGAGGACGTGACGCGGGTGGCGCGCATCGCGCTGCCGGACGGAACGCCCGTCTGGGCCCGGATCTCGGGGGCGGGGGAGTTGTCGGCGCCGTCCGGGCGGCTGTCGTACAGCGACACCGGCTTCGCCGAGCGCGTGGAGGCGAGCGTGGAGAGCCTGCACGCGCTCGTCACCGGGGTCGCGCGGTCGCTGGCCGAACCGCTGCGCGCGGTGCGGCCCGACGAGGTCAGCGTCGAGTTCGGCATCGAGCTGACCGCCAAGGCCGGGAAGGTCGTGGGTCTGCTCGCCGACGGGGAGGCCAAGGCCGGCATCACGGTCACCCTCACCTGGAACAGCGGGCCACCGGACCTCGACGCACCACCCCCCGCGCCTACCGGCGCGCACCCCCGCGCGCGGGACGGCTCGTCGTCCGACGAGGACCGGGTCCGGCACGCGGGCGCGTCCCCCGGCGCGCCGATGCACGGGGGCGCCGACGGCAGTGCGGGCGGGGGCGCGGAATGACGGGCAGGCACGCCCCGGGCGCATCGAACGCGTTGGATGCGGCCCGTCGTGCACTGCGTGGACTCGTCGTGGCGGCGACCGTGCGCATTCATCGCCCGGTCGTCGGGTATGCCCTGGAGGAGCCCGACACGTTCCTCGGGAGCGGCTTCTTCGTCGCCCCGAACTGGGTTCTGACCTGCGCACACGTGGCTTGCGGCGGGGAGGGGGGCGAGGTCGCGGTGGTGTACGAGACGGCGCCGGGGCGGGGCACCTCCGCCGCCCCCGGCCGCGTGGTGGCGACCCTTCCCGACCGGGCCGAGGGTGCCGGGCGGGCCCTGCCCGCGGGCAACTGGCCCGCCCCGGACCTCGCCCTGGTCCAGCTGACCGAGCCCGTCGACGACCACGAGTGTGTGTACGTCTCCGAGCGCCCGGCGGCCTACTACGGCGAGGGCCGGGTGCTGTACGCCGGCTGGACCGAGAACGAGGGCCGCTTACAGGTCCTGGACGGCACGCTCACCGTGCAGGGCACCATCGGCGGCTGGTCCTCGGACGTGCAGATGCGGCTGGGCGACAACGACCTGCCGTACGGCGTCTCGGGCGGCCCGGTGATCGACCCCGAGCGCGGCGAGGTGATCGGCGTGCTGAAAGCGCGCTCGGACCACCGGCCCGGCGGCACGTCCACCGGGATCGAGCAGTTGCGCACCCTGCGGGTCCCCGCGGAGGCGGTGGCCGAGCACAGCGACCTCTACCAGGCGGTCTTCCACGCCCACGACCGCTACCACCGCGACCGTCAGCGCCACCCGGCCTCCCGGCGGCAGACCTGGACCGACGTCCAGGGCAGGCTCGGCGCGCGGCCGGGCCGCACCCTCAGCCCGGACGAGCGGATCCAGCTGCTGGGCCGGCTCGCCGAACTCCCGCCGCCCGAGAGCACCCGCGGCCTGCTGGACATCCTCGACTCCCTCCCCGACTTCCAGGCCCTCACCCCGCTGCCCGCGCCGCGCGGCTGGCGCGACGGCCTCGGAGCGCTGTACGAGAGCGCGAGTGACGACGGGGCACTGGAACTCGTCCTCGACTACGCGATGCGCGCGATGTCCGCTCCGCGCCCGTTCGTCGTGCCCAGCACCCCGGACGCCGAGAAGGCCCTCTGGGTCTGGGTGTGGCAGGCCGCGCAGCGGCTCGGCGCCCGCTACCGGTCCGGTCTCGCCGAGCAGCGCGTCGAGCGGCTGCGCCGACGGGACGAGGCGGAGCGCGACGCCCCCGACACGGTCTCCGGCGGCATCCACCCGACGGACGGCCCCGGCGGGCGCAGGCGGCACCGGCGTGGTGGGCCCGACGCACGCGCGCGTGCCCGTTCCGTCGGCAGCGTGGCCCGGCCCTCCGCCCTGCTCGAACTGGTGCGACGTGGCTGGGAGCCGGACCGCTGCGACTGGTCGGTGTCCGTGGCCGCGCCCGGCGGTGAGGTGGTCCGGCTGCACCAGGCCGAGCGGACTCCGCTGGCCGACCTGCCCGCGCACCTCACCGGCCCGCTGGGGGAGGCCTTCCGGCACTGCGACGAGCCCGGCAGGCCCGCGCTCCTTCAGGTGGCGCTGCCGCACGCGCTGCTCGGCCTGGAGGTCGACAACTGGCGACTCACGCCCGGAGAGGAGCCGTTGGGGGCGCTGCGGCCGGTCGTCGTGCGCTGCTCCGACCGCGACCGGATGCCCGACGAGGCGTTCGGCGCGTACGACGGCGGAGAACCGGACGACATGGGCGAAGCCGACGGCGTCGACGGTGCCGACGACCTGGATTACCTGGACGACCTGGACGCGGAGCGCCGGGCCCGGTGGCGCTGGCTGCACGCGCACCGCGCCAAGGCCGAAGTCCTCGACTGCGACGAGGGGTTGCGCAAACCCGTACCGACCGTGGAGCAGTTGCGCGCCCTGTCGCACGGCACCGTCCCGGTGCTCTGCCGCTACGGCGACCTCCGCTACGAGGACGACGCGGAGGCGCTCGCCCGGATCGTGCTCGGCGGCTACGGCGTGGCCCTGTGGCGCCGGCGGCGCGGCCGGGCCGACGCCGTCTGCGGGGAGTTCCACCGCGGCACGATCGACGGCATCGCCGAACCGCCCACCGCGCAGCACCTGCCCGAGGCCGTGCACGATCTCCGTATGCGGCTGCGCGCGGGCCGCACGGAGTCGTTCTGGGCCGACGGCGTCGCCCTGCTGTACGACGATCCCCACCAGCCGCTGCCTGGCACCGGAGACCTGCTGGAGGCCCCTTGAACCCACCCGCCCGCGGGGCCGGTCGGCCCCTTACCAGGCACCTCCAGGATGGATAACGTGATGCACGTTCGGACGGCCGCGGCGGTGGACGAGTGACGAGGACCGGATCATGACCGAATCCAGTGAGTGGCTCATCTACCGAGGCGCCGGCGAACCGCACGACGGCATCGAGCGGCTGCCCGACCCGCCCCCCTGGCGGGACTTCACCAGCCGGGACGCGGCCGGCTCCGGCGACGGGTCGCAGGACCGCAGGCTCGGCGCCCACCGGCACCTGGCGGAACTGCACCGGCCGGGCGCCGAGGAGCTGGAGATGATCAACGCGGCGCTCTATCTGCGCCGCCCCCTGCTCGTCACGGGCAGTCCCGGCGCGGGCAAGAGCACGCTGGCCCACTCGGTGGCGTACGAACTCGGCCTCGGCAACGTGCTGCGCTGGTCGATCGTCAGCCGTTCCGCGCTCCAGGACGGGCTGTACCACTACGACGCGATCGCCCGGCTCCAGGACGTGCAGATCGCCGCGCAGGGCGGGTTCGGGTCGGCGGCGGGCTCGCCGGGCGCGGTCGAGGGCATCGGCAGCTACATCCGGCTGGGACCGCTCGGCACCGCACTGCTGCCCTCCGACACCCCGCGCGTGCTGCTCATCGACGAGCTCGACAAGAGCGACATCGACCTGCCGAACGATCTGCTGAACGTCCTGGAGGAGGGCGAGTTCGCCATTCCCGAGCTGGAGCGCATCGCCGACCGGCTGCCGGACGGCGAGGCGGAGGTGCTGACCGCCGACGGGGTGAAGGTCCGGGTGCGGGACGGCCGCGTACGCTGCCGCGCCTTCCCGTTCGTCGTGCTCACCAGCAACGGCGAGCGCGACTTCCCGGCCCCGCTGATGCGCCGGTGCATCCACCTGGAGCTGGGGCGCCCCGACCACAACCGGCTCGCCACCTTCGTCCGCGCGCATCTCGGTGACGAGGCGGCGCGCGCGGGGGACGATCTGATCACGCGGTTCCTGGAGCGGTCGCGCAGTGAACTCCTCGCGGCGGACCAGTTGCTGAACGCGATCTACCTCACCGACGCGGCCGCGCCGCCCAGTCGGGACCGCCTGGCCGACCTGCTCATCCAGCGACTCGACCGCCCGAGGTGAGGGCCTGATGCCCGACGCAGCGGCCCGCCACGGCCCCGTCCCGTCCGACGGCCGCCGTCCAGGCCCCCCGGGTGCCGTTCCGGCCGGAGGCGGCTCCGTCGAGCCCGGCGGTGCCTCGCCTTCCGTACCGCGCGGCGGTGATCCGCTCGCCGAACTCGTCGCGCGGTTGCGTGACGTCGGACTCGACCCCGATGTGCCGCAGTTGTGCGACGCGCTCTGGCTGGCGCGCTGGACCCGGCCGGTCGAGGCCGCAGACCGGGAGGACCCGCCCGCCGGAACCGGTGGCCGGCCCACGCCCCGGCCCGACGGCGGACGTGGCCAGGACGGGGACGGACGGCCGCGGGGGGACCGCGCCGAACGGCCGGAGCGGCCGCCGCAGGACGTGGGGGCCGACGGGCGGGTGAGCCTGTACCCGGTCCCGCAGGACGGGGTGGAGCGGACCCGTGGCGCGGGGCGGGCCGCCGCGCTGCCGGTAGGCGTACCCGCCGCCCCCGTGCTGCCCGCCCCGCTCGAACTCCAGCGCGCATTAAGGCGGTTGCAGCGCTACCGCAGCCCCGCGCCGCCGCTGCGCATGCGGCTCGACGAGACGGCGACGGCGGAGCGCAGCGCGCAGGCGGGCGGCCTGATCCTGCCCGTGTACCGGGCCGTCACCCGGGGCGACGCCCGGCTCCAGCTGGTCCTGGACGCCTCGTCCTCGATGCGCGTGTGGGACCGGTTGTTCTTCGAACTTCAGCAGGTTTTCGGCCAGTTGGGCGCCTTCTCCGACATCCAGGTCAGTCATCTGCACCAGGGACCGGACGGTGAGCCGGCCGTCAGCCGCAGCCCCGACGCCTACGCGGCGCCGCTGCACTCCGCGGACCGGCTCAGCGATCCCACCGGCCGCCGGATCGTCCTGCTGGTCAGCGACTGCGCGGGTCCCCTGTGGCACAGCGGCCACGCGCACCGGCTGCTGCACCACCTCTCCCGGCAGGGCCCGGTCGCCGTGCTCCAGCCGCTGCCGCAGCGCCTGTGGAACCGCACCCGACTGCCGGTGCTGTTCTGCGAGTTGAGCCGCGGCGAGACGCTGGGCGGAGCGGCCGCACTGCGCGTACGGACCCCCGCGGGGATCCCGGCGGAGGTGCGCCGGGGAGCGCTGCCGGTGCCGGTGCTGCCGCCCGAGCCGGTGGCCCTGGGCGCCTGGGCCAGGCTGCTGTCCGGGGCCGGCGCGGGGCCCGTCCCGGGGGCCGTGGGCTGGGTGCGCGCGGACCAGCCGGCCGCCCCGGCGGCCCGTGCCGACCGCCGGCGCACGCCGTTCGAACGGGTCAGCAGGTTCAGCTCCAGCGCCTCCCCGGCCGCCGGACGGCTCGCCGTGTACCTGGCCGCCGCACCCCTGTGCCTGCCCGTGATGCAGCTCGTCCAGCGCACGATGCTGCCCGACTCCGGGCCGGCCGAACTCGCCGAGGTGCTGGTCGGCGGCCTGGTCACGCGCGCGTCGGAGGAGTACGCCGACGGCGGCGCCCAGTGGTACCGCATCGAGCCCGACGTGCGTGACGCCCTGCTGTCCCGGCTGGGCCGCGACGAGGCCATGCTGGTGCTCAAGCACTGCTCGGAGTACATCGAGCAGCGCTTCGGCAAGGGCGGCCCCAACTTCCCGGCCCTCGCCCTGGCCCAGCTCGGCGACGGCGGCGCGGGCCGCCCGTACACCCCCACCACCCGGCGCACGGACGACGGCGACAACGGCGACCAGGGGGATCACCGCGACCACGCCGACCACGCCGACCACGGGGACAACGGCGGCAACGGCGAGGAGGCCTCCGTGCCCCAGCCCTTCGCGGAGGTCGCGGCCCGCGTGCTGCGGCGGTTCATGCCGCTGCCCGAGCAGTTCGAGAGCCCCGGAAGCCGGACCGGACCGGGACAGCCCGTGGAACGGCCGACGCACCAGGCGGTCCGCAGGGCCCGAGCGCTGATCGAGCGCTTCGACAGCGAGGGCATGATCCAGGACGTCATCGACGCGGTGCAGCTGCTGCGCGGCGCCACCGAACGCGAGCGGACGGGCGCGGACCCCGAACTGTGGGCCGAGTACGCGCACTGCACCCTGCGGCTGTGGGAGGTGCAGGGCGGCGACGACCTCCTCCAGGAGGCCGAGGCGGCCGCGGAACGGGCCACCGCGCACCCGCGTCGGCTGCGGGAACGGGCCGTGCTGGCCCGGGTGTTGCACGCGGCCGCGACCGACCGCAGGCGGCGCGGCGACCGCACCGGCGCCCTGGACCTGCTGCGCCGCGCCGACCGCGAGTACGCCGTCGCCTGCGCCGCGCCCGGGCTCGACGAGCACCAGGCGCTGAAACTCACCCTGGAACGGGTGCGCGCCCTGGAGGCACAGTGGCGGCTCGGCGGGGACAGCGCGCTGCTCCAGGGCGCCGTCGGCATGCTGGAGGCCTTCGCCGACGTCTGGCCCGACCGGCGCCGGCGCCCGCCCGAACTCCCGCTGGAGCACGGCCGGGTCCTGCTGCGTCTCTCCGGCGCCACCGCCGATCCCGTCCAGGCCCGCCTCTACGCCGAACAGGGCGCTCAGTCACTGCGCAACGCCCTGGACACCGGCACGGAGCCGTACACCGCCGAGTCGGCACGCGCGCGTGTGCGCATCCTGCTCGACCTGGTCGACGCGCTGCTCCAGGCGGGCGGCCCGCTGGACGACGCCCAGGCCCGGGTCGACGAGGCCCTCGCCCTGGTGCGCGAACAGGGCCGGCGCGCGTCCTTGCTGGCGCGGGCCGGCCGGATCGCCGTGGCCCGCTACGCCGAGTCGGGCGAACCGGCGGAGCTGGAGGTGGCCGCGGACCGCTTCGCGCAGGCCGCCCAGCGGATGTCCCGTGACGCGCCCGCGCACGCCGACGTCCTCGCCGAGTGGGGCGAGGCGCTGCTGCGGCTGGCCGGGCTCCAGTCCGGGGTACGGGCGCAGGACGTGCTGTCCCGGGCGATCCGCGTGCTGCGGGACTGCCGGATGGAGACCCCGGCGGGCAGCCGCCAGGTCGCCCACCGGCTGCTGCTGCTCGGCCGCGCGCTGATGCTGCGCTACCGGGCCCGCGGGGACCGGGTCGACCTGCGCGAGGCCGAGCACCTCTTCGGCCTCGCGGCGGCGGAGGCGGGCGATCCACTGCTCGCCGCCCGCTGCCGACTGGAGCTCGGCCAGGTCCAGTTCGAGGCCTATCGCAGCCTGCGCCGCCCGGCCCGGCTCGACCTCGCGGTCGACGCCTTCCGCGACGCGGCGGAGGCGGCCCGGGAGGCGGAGGGGGTGGCCGAAACCGGTCGTCGGCGCCATGAGGCCGTCGAGTTGTGTGCGCAGGCGCACCACTGGCGGGGTATGTCCTACGAGGCGGCCGCACGGCCGCGTGCCGCCCGCGAGGCCTACCGACTGGCCCGCGCGGAGTGGTCGAGGCTGCCGGACGACCACCTGGGCACGGGCGAGCCGACGGCGGAGCAGACGGCGCGGCGGCTGGCCGCACTGGAACGTGTGACATGAGCGGAGCGAGTCGGGAGGGGTGGGCATGGACGCACAGGACGGGTTCGCGGGGGTGACGGTGGCGCCGGAGACCCCCGGCGCGGGGGAGCCGCTGCCGGATCTGCTGTCGCTGGGTCTCACGGAGCTGGGGACGATCGAGCATCCCGTGCTGCTGGAGCTGCTGGAGGAGCTGCGGGACCGCGCGGGACAGGCGAGCGAGCCGCTGTGGGGGTTCGCCTCGGCTCTCTGAGGCGACCGCCGTCGGCTCCACCGGATCGCCCGATTCGGTCACTCGATCGCTTGGAGTCGATTCCGGTTTCTTCCGTGCACGACTCGGACAACTTCGGTCGTGCGGGGTTTGTGACCCGTGCCCGCCCGGGAATGCGGCTCAAGGGCCTAGGCATGGGGGTGCTGGAGTGTCTCGACAGGCCTTCCGCCAGTTCATCGTGAAGACGCACGGTCGCTGCAACCTCGCCTGCACCTACTGCTACCTCTACGAGGGCCCCGACTCCACCTGGCGCACCCGCCCCGCGGCCGCCGCCGACGAGGTCCTCGAGCGCACCGCGACCCGTATTGCCGAACACGCCGACACCCACGGCCTCACGGACATCTCCCTCGTCCTGCACGGTGGCGAGCCCCTGCTGGCCGGCGCCGGGAAGCTGGCCCGCTTCACCGCCCTGGTGCGCGACCGCGTCCCGGCCGCCTGCACGGTCCACGCCACCGTCCAGACCAACGCCACCCTCCTCACCGAGCGGCGCCTCGCCGTCCTGGCCGACGCCGGCATCCGGATCGGCGTCAGCCTCGACGGCGGCCTCGCCGCGCACAACGCCCGCCGTGTCGACCACGCGGGGCGCCCGTCCTGGCCCGCCGCCGCGCGCGGGGCACTGCTGGTCGCCGAGCAGGCGCCGCAGGCCTACGCCGGCATCCTCACCGTCGTCGACGTCACGCTGGACCCGGTGGAGACGTACGAGTCCCTCCTCACCCTGCGACCGCCCGGCCTGGACTTCCTGCTGCCGCACGGCAACTGGTCCGCCCCACCGCCCCACTGGGCGGACGCCCGCCACGGGGAGTGGCTGTGCGCCGTCTTCGACCGCTGGTGGCGGGCCGGCCGGCGGGAGACCCGGGTCCGCCTCTTCGAGGAGTGCGTCGCGCTCCTGCTGGGGCTGCCCTCGGTCACCGAGGCACTCGGCCTCGCGCCGTTCGACGCGGTCGTCGTGGAGACCGACGGATCGATCGAACAGGTGGACGCCCTGAAGTCCGCCTACGACGGGGCCGCGCGGACCGGCCTGGACGTCTTCCGGCACGCCTTCGACGAGGCGCTGCTGCATCCCGCGGTGGCAGCCCGCCAGGCGGGCGCCGCGGCCCTCGCGGACCAGTGCCGGGCCTGCCCCCTGCTGACCGTCTGCGGAGGCGGTCACTACGCCCACCGCTACCGGGCGGGGCACGGCTTCCGCAACCCGTCCGTGTACTGCGCGGACCTCCAGCGCCTCATCCGCCACGTCGCCGGCCGGCTCGCCGCGGACACGGCCGCCGCCGTCCCCGGAGCCCGGGAAGGAGGCCCACCGTGACCAGGCCGACGGTCCCCGACCGGGCCCTCGTGGAACTCGGCCGTACCGAGGGGACCCCCGACACCCTGGCCCTTCTCGTGCGGGACCAGGACACCCGACGGCTCCTGCTGCTGCGCGCGGTCCTCGACGCGGCCGAGGCGGCGGACCCCGCGCTCTGCTCCCCCGGCCGAAAGGCCCGGCTGCTGGAGGACTGGTCCCTGCTCGCCGAGGCCGACCACGTTCAGCCACCCGGCACCGCCCACCGCCCGGCCGGAACGCCACAGGACCCGCGCGGGGCGTCGCACTCCTCGCTCGGCGCGCCGCACCCCTTACCGGCTGCCGTCCCCCCGACCCCGCCGGGTGCCGCGCTCTCGCCCGCCCGGGACCGGCTCTTCCATCCGCTGACCGGGCCATGGGCCCTGAGCTGTCTGCACGGACTCGACGGCCGCGCAGGTCCCCCGGACGAGCCCCGGTCCCGCCGGCTCCGGCAGGACCTCGCGCACTTCAGCGCGATCGCCGCCGTGGCGGCTGCCCGCGCCGGGATCCCGTTCACCGTCCGGCTGATCGCGTATGCCGGAGTGCTCGCCCTGCCGTCCCTCGGCTCGCTGCGCACGGCCACCACAGGGGACGTCCCCGTCGACGTCACCCACCGGGGAGGGTGCCTGACGGTGCGCCAGCCCGACGGGCCGGACGTCGTCGTGCGTCTGGAGAGCGGGATCGGGGCCTGGTCCGGCGCGCTCGCCTGGACTCCCGTGCACGCCCTGCCCGGACTGACGTCCGCCGGCGGCCCCATGCCCCTGGACGACGTGGATCCCTACCGTGTCGCACCGGGCCCCCGCCACCGGACGCTCGGCGGACCCGCGAACCTCGACGACGGGGACGGCAAACGCTGGCTCCAGGCCTGGTCGGGCACCGAGGCCGCACTGCGCACCGGCGGCGCGCACCGGGTGACCGAGGCGGTGGCGCTGCTGCGCTGCCTGGTGCCGCTGGAGCGGCCGCCCGGCGCCGAGGGACGGGACAGCTGCAGCGCGACCCGGCACGAGGCGTTCGGCGCCCTGCTCTCCAGCACCCCGCAGGACGCCCTGGCCCTGGCCGAGACCCTCGTCCACGAACTGCACCACGCCAAACTGGCCGCCCTGGGGGACCTCGTGACCCTCCATCACGCCGATTCGGAGGCCCGCTACTTCGCCCCCTGGAAGACCGACCCCCGACCGTACGACGGTCTGCTCCAGGGGATCTACTCGCACCTGGCCCTCGCGGACTACTACCAGCGCCGCGCGCTGCGCACCACACCGCCCGACAGCGAGTACGCCTGGTCGCGGCACGCCCGCTACCGCGCCCAGGTCGGAGCGGCCCTGCCGGGACTCGTCGGCTCGCCCGACCTCACCCGCCGGGGACGCCGGTTCGTCGACGAGATGACGGCCACCTACGAGCGCATGGCCGACCATCCGGCGCCCCGGAACCATACGGCGCGGGCCCAGGCGTATGTGAAGGCCGCGCGCGCTCTGTGGACACAACGTCATGCGCCCGCTGTGCCACGCCCGAAAGAATGAGGATGGCCTGCAAGGGGCCGCCCGGTGCGCGAAGATCGTCGAATCGAGGCACGCGTGGATGAAGTCGGCGGACTTACGCACGGCGCGCCGAGGTTCTAGGATTTTGGTACTACGCGCTGGAGGCCGCTGCATGTCTGGAGCTCGTACGCCGGTGGGGGCAACCGGGAGAGGGGCCGCGAGGCAGACGGTCACGATCCATTTCGCGGGATTCAACCGGGCCTGGGCTGCCTGGGTCGGGGACCGGCTCGAACGTCGTGGCCTGCGGGTGGTGTACCTGCGCTGGGACTCCCCTGCGGACGTCCCCCTGGTGGACCTGTTGCGCGACCTGGAACTCGCCGAGGGCCGCATCCTCATCGTCGTCAGCGAGTGGTACTTCCAGCTCGGTCCCCGGACGCAGGAGGAGTGGAACGCGGCGCTGCGCGAGGTCGTCGCCCCCGACGCGTCCCGGTTCGCCGCCGTCTCCGTCACCTCGGCGTCCGTGCCCTCCGCGACCGCCGTCCTCGCCCCGGTCAACCTGACCAACATGGGCGCGGAAGAGGCCGAGCGCCGGCTGCTCGACCGGCTGGACCTGCCGACCGACCCGTTGCCCGAGCCCGCCGACGCGGCGCGCCGCGGTCCCCGGTTCCCGGCGTCGATGCCCGAGGTCTGGGGCGGGGTGCCCCGCCGCAACACCCGGTTCACCGGCCGCGAGTCGCTGCTCAACGAGGCCTACCACGTGCTGCGGAACGCGGAGCCCGGCGCGGGCGTGGTCACGTTCTACGGCATGTCGGGTGTGGGCAAGACCCAGCTGTCCGCCGAGTACGTCTACCGCTTCGGCTCCGAGTACGACGTCGTCTGGTGGGTCAACGCCGAGAAGCGCGTGACCTACCGTCGGCTGCTCGCCGAACTCGCCCCGAAACTGGGGCTCCAGACCGGCCAGGAGTACGGTGAGCGGCTGCGCGCGGTCCGCGACTCGCTGCGCCGCGGCGAACCGTACGGACGCTGGCTGCTGATCCTCGACGGCGCGGACGAACCCGACCAGATCTGGGACCTGGTGCCGACCGGCCCCGGCCACGTCATCATCACCTCCCGCAACCCGGAATGGACCGAGCACAACAGCAAGCTGCTCGAGGTGCCCGTCTACGCCCGCGACGAGTCGGTGGCGTTCATCCGGCGCCGCGCACCGCGGCTGACGGAGGCGGAGGCCGACCAGCTCGCGGACGCGCTGGAGGACCTGCCGCTGCTGCTGGACCAGACGGCGGGCTGGCTGAACGACTCCGACCTCTCGGTGCGCCAGTACATCGCCCTGCTCGACGGCGGCATCGACAGCGACGTGGTGAAGGTGTCGGCGGACTTCCCGCTCGCCTTCCAGACCGCGTGGTCGATACTGCTGAACAAACTCCGCGACACGGTCCCCGAGTCGGTCGACCTGCTGCGGCTGTGCACCTTCTTCGCACCGGGCTTCATCCCCGTCCGCCTGCTGCGCGAGATGTCCAGCGAAGCACTGCCCGAGCAGCTCGCCGGACTGCTCAACGATCCCCTGCTGTGGAACAAGGCGATCAACCAGCTCCGCCAGTACTCGGTGGTCCGCCTGGAGTCCCACGAAGCGCTCGGCGACGAGGCGGCGGCCTCCGGCGAGTCGCTGTACCTGCACCGCATGGTCCACCAGATCGTGCACAAGGACATGCCGGACAGGGACCGCAAAGAGTTCATCGACGTCGTACGCCAGGCACTCGCCGCGGCCGACCCGCGCCGGCCCACCGACCCCGACCTGTGGCCGGGGTACGCCCAGATCGTGCCGCATCTGAAGTACGCGGACGTGCTCCAGACCCAGGACCCGGCCGTCCAGCGACTGGTCTTCAACTGTCTGCGCTACATGTACTTCTCCGGCGAGTACAACGCCGGCATCAAGCTCGGCGAGCGCGCGATGGAGGCCTGGCGCGAGCTGCTCGGCCCGACCCACCCCAGGATCTGGGAGCTGAGCTACCACTACACCAACCTGCTGCGCGCCGTCGGCGACTACGCCGGGACCGAGGCCCTCAGCCGCGCCGCCTCCGAGCACCTGAAGGCGGAGCGCGGACCCCAGGACCTGGAGCATCTGCGGGCCGCCGCCGGTCTCGCCGCCGACCTGCGCGGCCTCGGCCGCTACGACGAGGCACTGGAACTCTCCCAGTGGGTCCTGGTCGGATACCGCGACCTGCTGGGCGAGCAGGACTCGCGGAGCCTCAACTCGCTGAACAACCTGGCGGTCTCCCTGCGGCTGCTCGGGCGCTACCAGGAAGCCCTGGACATCGACCGGCAGACCCTGGAGTCCCGGCGCGTGCTGCTGCGGGCCCGTCATCCGTGGACGCTCGGCTCCGAGATCTACTACGCCATCGACCTGCGGCTCCTCGGCCGCTACGCGGAGGCCGAGTCCATCCAGGCGAAGAACGTGCGCGAGAGCCGACTCGTGATGGGCCGTGACAACCCGCAGACCCTCAGCGCCGAGCACAACCTGGCGCTGTGCCGCTACCGCCTGGGCGAACGTGATCGCGGCCGGGAGCGCGGTATCGAGTGGGAGGAGCCCGGGGAGATGCTCTCCAGCGTGCTGGAGCGCGGTGAGCGGGTGCTGGGCGAGACGCATCCGCTGACCCTGATCTTCGCGACGGCCCAGAGCTGCTTCGCCCGCGAGCACGGCGACATCGACCGGGCCCACGAGCTCAGCGAGGCCGTCGTCTCACGCTACGAGATGATGCTCGGCGACGGGCACCCCTTCGTCGCGGGGGCCCGCGCCAACCAGGCGCTGATCCTGCGCAACGTCGGCGAGCGGGAGGCAGGCCACGTCCTCCTGGAGCAGGCACTGGCGTCGATGACCGAGGCGGTGGGCGAGAACCACGCCTGGACGCTGGGCTGCGCCCTGAACGCCTCGGCCCTGCGCAACATCGTGGGCGACACCGAGAACGCCGCCGACCTCAGCGGGGACACGGTGACCCGGGCCATCGAGTCGCTCGGCCGGACCCACCCGCTGACTCTGTCGGCGCGGATCGCGTACGCGGCGGACCTGCGCGGTCTGCGGGACCGGCGGCAGGCCGAGAAGGTCGAGCAGGAGGCCCTCTCGGACCTCGACTCGACGCTCGGCAGCAAGCACCCGCACACCGTCTCGGCCCGGTCCCGCAACCGCCCCTACTGGGACTTCGAACCCCAGGTCATCTGACGCCCGTCAAGCCCGAGCACGCCGAAGGGCCCGGCCCCGGAAACCTCCGGAGCCGGGCCCTTCGCCCGTGGTGGGTGAGGACTACGCCTCGAACACCTCACGCACCAGCTGCTCCTGCTCCGCCTGGTGCCGCTTGGCGGAGCCGACCGCCGGGGACGAGCCGTGCGGGCGCGAGATGCGGCGCAGGCGCTCGCCGTGCGGCACGTCAGCGCCGACCGCGAGGTCCAGGTGGTCGATCAGGTTCAGGGCGATGAACGGCCAGGCGCCCTGGTTGGCCGGCTCCTCCTGGGTCCAGAGGTACTTCTCGGCGTTGGGGTACTTGTTGACCTCCGCCTGGACCTCGGCACCCGGCAGCGGGTACAGCCGCTCGAGGCGGATGATCGCCGTGTCCGTGACGCCGCGCTTCTGACGCTCGGCCTCCAGGTCGTAGTAGACCTTGCCGGCGCAGAAGACGACCTTCTTCACGGCCGCCGGGTCGGTGATCGTCGTGTCGCCGATGACCGGGCGGAACTGGCCGCTCGTGAACTCCTCCGCCTTCGACGCGGCGGCCTTGAGGCGCAGCATCGACTTCGGGGTGAAGACGACCAGCGGCTTGTGGTGCGGGTTGTGCACCTGCCACCGCAGGAGGTGGAAGTAGTTCGACGGGAGCGTGGGCATCGCGACCGTCATGTTGTTCTGGGCGCAGAGCTGGAGGAAGCGCTCGACGCGGGCCGAGGAGTGGTCCGGGCCCTGGCCCTCGTAGCCGTGGGGGAGGAGGAGCGTGACGCCGCTCGTCTGACCCCACTTCTGCTCGGCCGCCGAGATGTACTCGTCGACCACGGTCTGCGCGCCGTTGACGAAGTCGCCGAACTGCGCCTCCCACATCACGAGCGCGTCGGGGCGGGCCAGCGAGTAGCCGTACTCGAAGCCCATCACCGCGTACTCGGAGAGGAGGGAGTTGTAGACGTTGTAGCGCGCCTGCTCGTCGTTGAGGTACTGGAGCGGGGTGTGCTCCTCGCCCGTCTCGCGGTCGATGAGCACCGCGTGGCGCTGGCCGAAGGTGCCGCGCTGCGAGTCCTGGCCGGACAGCCGGACCGGGGTGCCCTCCAGGAGGAGGGAGCCGACGGCCAGCGTCTCGCCCATGCCCCAGTCGATCGTGCCGTCCTCGACCATCGACGCCCGGCGCTGGAGCTGCGGCAGCAGACGCGGGTGGACGTGGAAGTAGTCGGGGATGTTGACCTGGGACTCGGCGATGCGCTTGACGACCTCCGCGGAGACGGCGGTGTTCACCGCTACGGGGAAGTTGTCCTGCGGCTCGTGGGCGTCGCCGGCGGCGGGCTGCGCGGTGGCCTCGCGGACCTCCGTGAAGACCTTCTCCAGCTGGCCCTGGTAGTCCTGGAGCGCCTGCTCGGCCTCTTCCAGGGTGATGTCGCCGCGACCGATGAGGGACTCGGTGTACAGCTTGCGCACCGAGCGCTTCTTGTCGATCAGGTCGTACATCAGCGGCTGGGTGAAGGCCGGGTTGTCCGACTCGTTGTGACCGCGGCGGCGGTAGCAGATGAGGTCGATCACCACGTCCTTGTTGAACGCCTGACGGAACTCGAAGGCCAGCCGCGCGACGCGGACCACGGCCTCCGGGTCGTCGCCGTTCACGTGGAAGATCGGGGCCTCGATCATGCGCGCCACGTCCGTGGCGTACATCGACGAGCGCGAGGACTCCGGGGCGGCGGTGAAGCCGACCTGGTTGTTGATGACGATGTGGACCGTGCCGCCCGTGCGGTAACCGCGCAGCTGCGACATGTTCAGGGTCTCGGCCACCACGCCCTGGCCCGCGAAGGCCGCGTCGCCGTGCAGGGCGACCGGCAGGACGGTGAAGTCCGTGCCGCCCTTGTTGATGATGTCCTGCTTGGCGCGGCTGATGCCCTCGATGATCGGGTCGACCGTCTCCAGGTGGGACGGGTTCGCGGCCAGCGAGACCTTGATCTGCTCGCCGTCCAGGCCCGTGAAGGTCCCCTCGGCGCCCAGGTGGTACTTCACGTCGCCGGAGCCGTGCATCGACTTCGGGTCGAGGTTGCCCTCGAACTCACGGAAGATCTGCGCGTACGACTTGCCGACGATGTTCGCGAGGACGTTCAGACGGCCGCGGTGGGCCATGCCGATGACGACCTCGTCCAGCCGCGACTCGGCCGCACTGTCCAGCACCGCGTCGAGCAGCGGGATGACGGACTCGCCGCCCTCCAGGGAGAAGCGCTTCTGGCCGACGTACTTCGTCTGGAGGAAGGTCTCGAAGGCCTCCGCCGCGTTCAGCCGGCGCAGGATGCGCAGCTGCTCCTCGCGCTCCGGCTTGCTGTGCGCGCGCTCGATGCGGTCCTGGATCCAGCGGCGCTGCTTCGGGTCCTGGATGTGCATGAACTCGACGCCGGTGGTGCGGCAGTACGAGTCGCGCAGCACGCCCAGGATGTCGCGCAGCTTCATCAGGGACTTGCCCGCGAAGCCGCCGACCGCGAACTCGCGCTCGAGGTCCCACAGGGTGAGGCCGTGCTCGGTGATGTCCAGGTCGGGGTGCTTGCGCTGGCGGTACTCCAGCGGGTCGGTGTCGGCCATGACGTGGCCGCGGACCCGGTAGGAGTGGATCAGCTCGAAGACCCGGGCGGCCTTGGTGACGTCGTCGTCGTGGCTGGCGTCGATGTCCTTGAGCCAGCGGACCGGCTCGTAGGGGATGCGCAGCGCCTCGAAGATCTCGTCGTAGAAGCCGTTCTCCCCGAGGAGGAAGTTGGCGACGACGCGGAGGAACTCGCCGGAGGCGGCGCCCTGGATGACCCGGTGGTCGTAGGTCGACGTGAGCGTCATGACCTTCGAGATGCCGAGCTTGTTCAGGGTGTCCTGGCTGGTGCCCTGGAACTCCGCCGGGTAGTCCATCGAGCCGACGCCCATGATCACCGACTGGCCGGGCATCAGACGCGGCACGGAGTGCACGGTGCCGAGACCGCCGGGGTTGGTCAGGGAGACCGTGACGCCGGTGAAGTCGTCCATCGTCAGCTTGCCGTCGCGGGCGCGGCGGACGATGTCCTCGTAGGCCTGCCAGAACTCGAAGAAGTTCAGCGTCTCGGCCTTCTTGATGCCGGCCACGACGAGCTGGCGGTCGCCGTTCGGCTTCACCAGGTCGATGGCCAGGCCGAAGTTGACGTGCGGCGGCTTGACGAGGGTGGGCTTCCCGTCCTTCTCCGCGTAGTGCCAGTTCATCGACGGCATGGCCTTGATGGCCTGCACCATCGCGAAGCCGATCAGGTGCGTGAAGGAGATCTTCCCGCCCCGGGCGCGCTTGAGGTGGTTGTTGATGACGATGCGGTTGTCGAACAGCAGCTTCACCGGGACCGCGCGCACGGACGTGGCCGTGGGCAGCTCGAGCGAGGCGTTCATGTTCTTGGCGACCGCGGCGGCGGGGCCGCGCAGCGTCACGAACTCCGGACCCTGCGCCGGCGCGGCCGAGGCCGCGGCGGGCGCGGGCTTCGCGGCGGCCGGCTTGGCGACCGGGGCCGCCTTCACCGGAGCCGGAGCAGCGGCCTGAGCAGCGGCCGCGGGCTTCGGGGCGGCGGCCGGTGCGGGAGCCGGCGCGGCGGGTGCCGCAGCAGCGGGCGCCGCCTGGGCCGGAGCGGCCGGTGCTGGGGGCGTGGTGGTCGCTGCGGCCCCCGCGGCCGCAGTACCCGCCGGAGCCGAGGGAGTGGCGGCCCCCGGCTTGTAGTCGGCGAAGAAGTCCCACCAGGCACGGTCTACCGAGTTCGGGTCCTGGAGGTACTGCTGATAGATCTCATCGACGAGCCACTCGTTCGGCCCGAACGCGGCAGCGGGATTCTTGCCCGCTTGGTCTGCGTCGGTCGAGATGCTCGATGCGTTACTGGGGGACTGTGGCGACACGGCGGCAACCGCCCTCTTCCGCTTCACAAGGTGATGGACAGCGGGAATAAAGGCTACGCCCCCTGGAGGGGGAAGGTCAGGCCGGGCCGGTGCATCGTCGCGTAAGTCACATCGGAAAGCGCGTTTCGCGGCTGTAAATGGCGGGAAACAAGCGCGGTTGCGCGTCAAAAGGGGTGCGTTGATGCAGGTCGCGCACGCTGAGCGTGCGGACCCGTGCCGACCTGGGACGGTCCGCTGCCTGATCACACGTGTCCGGCTGCGCGAACGTCGGTGGATCTTGTGGCTCCGGTTCGAACTTTACGTCAACTTGGGACGGAAAACTCTCCCGGGAGAGTGACAAGAATCCGGCAGCCCCGCTCGGATTCGGCCACTCCGATCCGGCCGCCGTGAAGATCGACGGCCCAGCGGGCGATCGCCAGCCCCAGCCCCGTACCGCCGTCGCTGCCCGGTCCGTGCGGCCGGCGGACGGCTCCCCGGTTGAACCGCTCGAACACCCGGCGCCACTCCGAGCGCGGAATGCCGGGCCCCTCGTCCAGGACCTCGAGCTCCAGCGACTCCGGCAGCGGTCCGCGCCGCGCCTTCACCGTCACCCGTCCGTGCGGCGGGCTGTGCTTGACCGCGTTGTCGATCAGGTTCGCGACGACCTGGTGGATCCGCTCCGGGTCCGCGTGCGCGGTCAGCTCCGGCGGGGACACGTCCAGGTGCAGATGGACGTCGGTGCGCGTGTGGTTGCCGCCCGAGCCCATCGTGGCGCGCGCCGAGGCGACCATGTTGGCCTCCTTCAGCACCCCGGACAGGTACGGCCACACCTCGAAACGCCGCTTGCGCAGCGGGACGACGCCGTTGTCCAGACGGGACAGGTCCAGCAGCGTCTCCACCAGCCGGCCGAGCCGCTCCGTCTGCTTCAGGGCGGTGCGCATCGTCTCGGGGTCCGCCTCGGCGATGCCGTCGACGACGTTCTCCAGGACGGCGCGCAGGCCGGCGATGGGCGTGCGCAGCTCGTGCGAGACGTTGGCCACCAGCTCCTTGCGCTGCCGGTCCTGCGCCTCCAGCTCGTCCGCCATGACGTTGATCGTCTGGGCCAGGTCGCCCAGCTCGTCACGGCGGTTCTCGCTCACCCGGCGGGTGTAGTCGCCGTGCGAGATGGACCGGGCCACCGTGTTCATCTCGTCCAGCGGCGCGGTGAGCGAATGCGCCACGAACTGCGTGATCAGCAGTGTGGCGATCATCGAGAAGACCGTGATGAAGCGGAGCTCCGTCTTGGTGTGCACCGCGATCACCGACAGGCCGGTGGTGATCAGCACCGAGACGACGACCAGCGCACCCAGCTTGGTCTTGATCGAGAACGGCCGTACCCGGCCCCAGGGCTCCCCGGGGCTTCTCGGCCCGTCCGGCCCGGAACTCATGGCGTCGGGGTCTCCAGCGCGTAGCCCACGCCGTGCACGGTGCGGATCCGCTCCGCCCCGATCTTCCGCCGCAGCGCCTTGATGTGGCTGTCGACGGTGCGGGTGCCGGAGGCGTCCGCCCAGTCCCAGACCTCCGCGAGGAGCTGCTCCCGGGAGAGCACCGCGCGCGGGGTGTTCGCCAGGCAGACCAGCAGGTCGAACTCGGTGGGCGTGAGGTGCACGTCCTCCGAGCGCACCCGCACCCGGCGCTGCGCGTGGTCGATCTCCAGCTCGCCGAGCCGCAGGATCCCGCTGCGCGGAGTCGTCGCCGCGATCGCGGCCCGCTCCACCCGGCGCAGCAGCACATGCACGCGTGCCGCCAGCTCCCGCATCGAGAACGGCTTGGTCATGTAGTCGTCGGCGCCCACGCCGAGCCCGACCAGCATGTCGGTCTCGTCGTCGCGCGCGGTGAGCATCATGACCGGCACCGGGCGGGCGGCCTGCACACGACGGCAGACCTCCAGACCGTCGAAGCCGGGCAGCATGATGTCGAGGATCAGCAGGTCGGGCTGCCAGGCCTCTGCCGTGTCGACGGCCGCCGGGCCGTCGCCCGCCGTTTGCACGAGGAATCCCTCGGCGCGCAGGCGGGCCGCGATGGCGTCGACGATCGTCGGGTCGTCCTCGACCACCAGGACGCGCCGCTGCGCGCCCGGCGTCGCCGTCGCCGTGCTGTTGTGTGCGGTGTGTGTCTGCTCCATCGCCCGCCCCTGAGTGTGCTTTCCGGAACCAGTGGGGTGATCCCATGTCTGCGCATGACTGCGGTTGACGCGTAAATGATCGGCGTCAGGGGTGCAGCGTACGGGGAGTCACCACGGCTTTGCTATCCAGGTCGGACGGCAAGATGTACGACGTCCGGCACGCCTCGGGCAACCGGGATCTCTTCGGTACGCACCTGTTGGAACCCGGCATTCCTCATGGTTCCCTCGAATTCCGGAGAGGGTCGGGCGGACCACACTGCCAGTACCCCACCGGGTCTCAACACCCGTGCGCAGCTTGCGAGTCCGGCCGTGGAATAGAGGCTGTCGTTGCCCTCGGTGACGGTCCAGTCGGGCCCGTTGTCGATGTCGAGGCATACCGCGTCGAACGTGTCGCATGTCTCATTGACGTAGTCGAGCAGATCCGCTTCGACGATCTTCGACCGGGGATCGGCGAGCGCGTCCCCGGAGAGGGCGGCCAGCGGGCCGTCGAGATGCCAGTCGATGACGGCGCGCTCGCGCTCCACGACTGTGACGGCGCCCCAGCGGGCATCGGCGGCTGCGTGCGCGAGGGAGAAGCCGACGCCGAGGCCGCCGATCAGCAGATCGGGCGAGGGGCGGCCGTCCAGCGCTTCCAGTGCGGCGTCCACCAGGAGCCGCTCCGAGCGGCCGTCCGAGGTGTCCATCAGGAAGCAGCCGTTGGCGA
This sequence comes from Streptomyces sp. NBC_01334, assembly GCF_035983595.1. NCBI lineage: Bacteria > Bacillati > Actinomycetota > Actinomycetes > Kitasatosporales > Streptomycetaceae > Streptomyces > Streptomyces sp. NBC_01334. The sequence continues at coordinate 6,508,392 of NZ_CP130718.1, forward strand.
TGATCTGGAGCAACTCCCCGTGCCGGCGCAGGACCACCTCACCGTAGGGGCCCTCGCGACGGTCCAGCACTTCGGGCGCGTCGGGGATGTCGTACGGGATGGGCATCGGCCCATCCTGGCACTTCCCTGACGGTTTGTTGAGGGATTTTCGTGGGCTGCCGATGAGGTTGACGTACGGCTGTTCGAAACGGGTTCGGAGTGGCTTCGGGGCGGCTCGGGGGTGCGTGGGAACCGGCTGGGAGAAGTCTCGGAGCTTGCTGTGAATCGGCTCGGGCGTGGTGTCGGTCACAGACAGCGGACCTGTGCGGCGCGAAAGGTGGGGTGGAACGGAAGGAGCGCCGCACGGTGGAACGCACGGCCGCACCCACGAGCCCGCCGCTGCCCGACGTCCGCGGGCTGCTGGACGGCATCCCGGGCCAGCGCACGCCGCCCCGGGGCGAGTCGCCCGCAGAGGCGCCCGCCGAGGCGCCCGCCGAGGCGGCCCCCCGCCGCCGGAACCGGATCCCCGTCCCCTTCACCCTTTCGTACGCGGCCGTCCTCGCCGTCACCTCCTTTCTCACCGCGCACGTCGGCCCCACCCTCGTGCACGCCCTGCATCAGGGCTCCAGCACCGATGTCGCGCATCTGGTGCGGACGCCCGTGCTGGTGCTGGTGGCCAGCGCGCTCTGGGTGGCGGGCGGCCTCGCCTCCCCCTTCACGCTCGGCTTCCTGGCCGTCCTGACGGCGCTGGAGCGGCGCGTAGGCGGCGTCCGTACGGCCGTCGTCTTCCTGCTCGGGCATGTCCTGGCCACCCTCGCGACCGAGGTGCCGGTGGGCCTGGCCGTGCTCGTGGGCCGGCTGCCCGACAGTTCGCTGCACCGCCTCGACTACGGCATCAGCTTCGGGGTCGCCGCGAGTGTGGGCGCCCTGGCGGGTCTGCTCGGACCGTGGCTGCGCTGGCCGCTGCTCGTCGCCTTCGGCGGGATGCTGCTCCAGGACCTGATCGCCTTCGCCGACCCGATGACGAACTGGGGACACCTGATCGCGCTGGCGATAGGCGTCGGCACCTGGCCGTGGCTCCGGCGCCTGCCGCTTCCCGGCGCCGATCCTCGCTCCGGCCGCTGACCGTTCTCCCGGCCGCTTCCCGCCGCTGACCGTCAGCCCGGCGGCCGGTCGGCGCCGGTCCCTCCCCGTCATTCGTCGTACTGGACCGTGCCGTCCGTGTGCAGGGTCGGGTGGAGCTTCATGGGGCCGTACTCGTCGAGGTCCGACGGGCGGGGCGGCTCGGGGCCGTCGGGCCCCAGGCGGACCATCCGCTCGACGCGGCAGATCCGGAACAGGCGGTCCTCCACGCTCGCCTCGTCGGCCCGGCCGGCCGCCCGGAACGTCTCCGCGGCCCGCGCGTACAGGGTCTTCTTGTGCTCGTCGAAGCGGTAGAGCATCGCCCAGACGCGGGCCATCCCCTCGTACAGCGAGCGGCGCGCCTCGTGCGGGGTCGCCGCCAGGGACCCGCACGGGGTCCAGCCGGACCCGTCGCGTTCGGCCACCGAGAAGCCGACCGGCAGCCGGACCACGTCCGGGTGCGTCCGGGCCGCCCACTCGGAGTCCGCGCGCACGTCGGGAGGGAAGCGGGCACCCGTGTACGTGAAGTCGCGCAGGCCCAGCCGGAGGGCTCCCGCCATCGGGCCCTCGTCCCGGTCGGGGTCCAGGACATACCCGACGTCCGGCGACGGGGCGGCGCCCGGGTCCTCCCACGACGGGCTCACGGGCTCGAGGTCGGTGGGCCTGGGCGGCTCCAGACCGTCGTCGCCGGTCCGGGCGAACTCGTCGCCGCGCACCACCCGGTAGCGCACGCCCAGCGCCTCCACCTCGTCGGCCGGGGCCCGCTCCAGCACGGCCACGGCCGCCAGCAGCTCGCGCCGGGCGGCCGGGTCGTCGGTGCCGTCCTTCGCCTTGAACCACAGGTGCGAGTTGAGCCCGTCCCGGGCCTGCTGGGGCATGCCGTCCACCACCGGCTTCAGCAGCCGCCAGCCCGGCTCGGCGGCCGTGCGGTCCCGTGCGGCGACACCGAAGACGGGTCCGCGCAGCGCGATGTGCGGATAGCGGCGCGAGGCCTCGACGGCGTCCGCCTCCGTCACCCAGGCGACGGGGTCGTCACGGCGGACCAGGTCGGCGTGGAGGGCGTCGAGACGTCGCTTCCAGTCATCGGTCATACGCGCATTGTGGTCGCGCGGCGGGCGACTTCGGGGTGAATGCCGGAAGTGAGCGGGGTACGGAGAGGGGGCGCGAGGGGCGTGCCCCGTTGTGTGGCGCCGAAGGGTGCGCCCCCTCGGCCACCCGACGTCACCCCTGCGCGTCTCCCGTGAACTTCGCGCTCGTCAGCGACGACTCGACGCGCCAGCCCAGCGACTCGTACAGTGCCCGCCCCTGCGGTGTGGCTCCCAGCACGCCGGTCCGGGCACCCTGTGCGACCGCCGCGTGGTGCAGGGTCCGCATGACGAGGGCGCCGAGTCCGCGGCGGCGGTGGCCGGGGGAGGTCTCGATCTGGTCGACGACCGCCGTGCCGCCGGTCGGGGCGAGCTGCCCGCGCGCGGCCAGGGAGCCGTCCGGGGCGACGATCATGGTACGGGTCACGCCGCCGCGCGCCCAGGTGCGGGTCCGGTAGCCGTCGGGGGCGGAACCCGGCGGCACGCCGGGGAGCTCGGCCGTCATCAGGAAGCCGGGCTCGGGGTCGATCCACCAGCCGGGTCCCAGCCAGGGCCCGACCACCGCCGGGTCGGCGAACACCTTCAGCCACACGCCGGCCCCGGTCACCGCGCCCGCCACCTTCCGGACGGCCGGCTCCGACACCGCGCTGTCCGTCGCGCCGAACACGTGCCGGGTGACGTGCTGGATTCCCGTTCCCACGTCGACGGTCCAGCCCCACGGCTCGGCCACGGGCGGAGCGGCCCCGCGCGACACGACCCACCCGTCCACCCATGCCTGGACGAAACGATCCACAGGAACCCCCGAGAGCGGCTTGGTAAGAGCCGAATTACTTGTTGAACCATTACGCCCGACCGTAAGGGCGAAGCAGCCCGCCGGAACAGTCGTGATCGCCCACAGCGAACGGGTCGCCTCCCGGGGAACATTCGGAGACTCACGTGCATTGAGTCGGCATAGCTCAACTTGACTGCCGAAGGGGAGATCATGGCTTCGCCGTCCACACCGCTCACCCTGCCCGTGTTGCCTCTCGATGACGAGGTCGTGCTCCCCGGCATGGTGGTTCCACTGGACCTCAACGACACCGATGTACGAGCCGCCGTGGAGGCCGCTCAGGCCGCCGCCCGATCGGAGCCCGGAAAGCCCCGGGTGCTGCTCGTCCCGCGCATCGACGGGACCTACGCGAGCACCGGTGTGCTCGGCACCGTCGAGCAGGTCGGCCGGCTGGCCGACGGCGACCCGGGCGCGCTGATCCGCGGCCGCGGCCGCGTGAAGATCGGCGCCGGCACCACCGGGCCCGGCGCCGCGCTGTGGGTCGAGGGGACGAGGGTCGACCAGACCGTCCCCGAGCCGCTGCCCGGGCACGTCGCCGAACTCGTCAAGGAGTACAAGGCGCTCGCCACCGCCTGGCTGCGCAAGCGCGCCGCCTGGCAGGTCGTCGACCGCGTCCAGGCCATCGACGACGTCTCCGCGCTCGCCGACAACTCCGGCTACTCGCCGTTCCTGACCACCGAACAGAAGGTGGAGCTCCTGGAGACCGCCGACCCAGTGGTCCGCCTGAAGCTCGCCACCCAGCAGCTGCGCGACCACCTCGCCGAGCAGGACGTCGCCGAGACCATCGCCAAGGACGTCCAGGAGGGCGTCGACAAGCAGCAGCGCGAGTTCCTGCTGCGGCGCCAGCTCGAGGCCGTGCGCAAGGAGCTGCGCGAGCTCAACGGCGAACAGGAGGGCGAGGAGTCCGACGACTACCGAGCCCGCGTCGAGGCCGCCGACCTGCCCGAGAAGGTCCGCGAGGCGGCCCTCAAGGAGGTCGACAAGCTGGAGCGCTCCAGCGACCAGTCGCCCGAGGGCTCCTGGATCCGCACCTGGCTGGACACCGTCCTCGAACTGCCGTGGAACGAGCGCACCGAGGACCGTTACGACATCCAGGGCGCCCGTGCCGTCCTCGACGCCGAGCACGCCGGCCTGGACGACGTGAAGGAGCGGATCACCGAGTACCTCGCGGTGCGCAAGCGGCGCGGCGAGCGTGGCCTGGGTGTCGTCGGCGGGCGGCGCGGCGGTGCCGTGCTCGCGCTCGTCGGCCCGCCCGGCGTCGGCAAGACCAGCCTCGGCGAGTCCGTCGCCCACGCCATGGGCCGCAAGTTCGTCCGCGTCGCCCTCGGCGGCGTCCGCGACGAGGCCGAGATCCGCGGCCACCGCCGCACGTACGTCGGCGCGCTGCCCGGCCGGATCGTGCGGGCGATCAAGGAGGCCGGGTCGCTGAACCCGGTGGTGCTCCTCGACGAGATCGACAAGGTGGGATCCGACTTCCGGGGCGACCCGGCGGCCGCCCTGCTGGAGGTCCTGGACCCGGCGCAGAACCACACCTTCCGCGACCACTACCTGGAGGTCGAGCTCGACCTGTCGGACGTGGTCTTCCTCGCCACCGCCAACGTGCTCGAAGCCATCCCGGAGGCCCTGCTCGACCGTATGGAGCTGGTCCGCCTCGACGGCTACACAGAGGACGAGAAGGTCGTCATCGCCCGCGACCACCTGCTCCCGCGCCAGCTGGAGCGGGCGGGCCTGGACAAGGACGAGGTGACCCTCGACGAGAGCGCGCTGCGCAAGCTCGCCGGCGAGTACACCCGCGAGGCGGGGGTGCGCACCCTGGAGCGGTCCATCGCGCGGCTGCTGCGCAAGGTAGCGGCCCAGCACGAACTGGGCGAGCGGAAGCTGCCGTTCACCATCGGGGACGAGGATCTGCGCGGGCTGATCGGCCGGCCGCACCACGTGCCCGAGTCCGCCCAGGACCCGGCCGAGCGCCGGACCGCCGTGCCCGGTGTCGCGACCGGTCTCGCGGTCACCGGCGCCGGCGGTGACGTCCTCTTCGTCGAGGCGTCGCTGGCCGACCCGGAGACCGGCGCGGCGGGCCTGACCCTGACCGGTCAGCTCGGCGACGTGATGAAGGAGTCGGCGCAGATCGCGCTCAGCTTCCTGCGCAGCCACGGCGCCGAACTGGAGCTGCCGGTGGGCGACCTGAAGGACCGGGGCGTGCACATCCACTTCCCGGCGGGCGCGGTCCCGAAGGACGGCCCGAGCGCGGGCGTCACGATGACGACGGCCCTCGCCTCCCTGCTGTCCGGCCGGCTCGTCCGCACGGACGTGGCGATGACCGGTGAGGTGTCCCTGACCGGCCGGGTCCTGCCGATCGGCGGCGTGAAGCAGAAGCTGCTCGCCGCGCACCGGGCGGGCGTCACCACCGTCGTCATCCCCAAGCGCAACGAGCCCGACCTGGACGACGTCCCGGCGGAGGTGCTGGACAAGCTGGACGTCCACGCCGTCACGGACGTCCGCCAGGTCCTGGAACTGGCGCTCGCGCCCGCCATGAACGGCGCGACGCCGGAGGTTCCGGTCGCGGCGTGACGGACGCGACCGGAAGGCGAAGGCCCGGGTCCCGTGAGGGAGGCCCGGGCCTTCCCGGTTCCGCCGCGGACCCGCACCGGGGTCCTGGGAAGCGCCGCCGGTCCCTGCCTGCGAAATACTTAAGAGCTGCGCCGATGGCGGCGACCGGCGGAGATCAGGGGTGCTGACGTGCACGAGGACACAAACGGCGACGGACGCGACAGCGGGTCCGACACGTCGTCGCGCGGTGTGGAACAGGGCGACCGGGAGTTCCTGTCCCTGGAGCGGGAACTCACGGTGCTGCTGCGCCGCGCCCGCGCCAACCAGGGGGAGATGGCCCGTGAGGTCCACCCGGACCTGGAGTCCGCCGCCTACGGGCTCCTCGTCCGGCTGGAGGAGTGCGGCCGCCAGCGCGCCACGGAACTCGCCGGCTACATCGGCGTCGGCAAGGCCACCATGTCCCGCCAGCTGCGCGCCCTGGAGCAACTCGGGCTGGTCGCCCGCGAGCCGGACCCGGCGGACGGCCGCGCCTGGCTCGTCGACCTCACCGAGGAGGGCCGCACCCGGGTGAGGCGGGTCCGCGAGGCCCGCCGCGAGCGGTACGTCACCCACTTCTCCGACTGGGACCGCAGAGAGGTCTCGGAGCTGGCCCGGCTGCTCCACCAGCTGAACCGGGGGATGGAGAAGTAGCGCCGACGGCGCGGCGACGCCGTCAGAGCTCCACGCACACCACCGTCGCGTCGTCGTGCGTCTTCGCCCGGCCCAGCAGTCCCCGGCCGGCGTCGTCGTCCGCCCGCTCCAGCGCCCGGACCCGCTCCACCAGCGCCCGCGCGCCCTCCTCGCGGACGAGGGCGAACAGGTCCGTCCAGTCGCCTTCCCGGAAGAGCTCCGCCCAGCGGGTGGCCCCGTCCGACAGCGCGGCCAGCGAGCGGACCTCCGCGCGCGGCACGCTCGCGGTGACCGCGCGGGCGGCCACCCCGGGGTCGGCCGCGGCCGTGAAGAACCCGCCCTCCTTGTTGCGGAGCGTGCCGTCGACGACCTCGGCGCTCCGCAGCAGGGTGCGCGGCAGACGGGCCAGCCGGTCGTCGCGGACGGGGGTGACCGTGCCGTCCGGGGCGGTCAGCAGCAGCGTCGCGTCGCACAGGACCAGGTACTCGACGGTCCGCGGCGACCAACGCGCGAGGACCACGGTGGCCTGCGGGGTGCGCGGGTGAGAAAGGTCACAGGTTTCCGCATGGGCCCCGGCGGTACGCGCGATGGCAAGGGCGAGCGCCTCGGCCAGGGGAACATCCGTGAGCGAAACGGTCAGTTCGGTCAGGGCGCCGCCGAGTCGCGCGGTGAACCAGGGGACCGAATGCAGACAGCCGGCGCCGTCCGGGGGCGGTGTCACCCCGTCCAGCAGGACGAGCGAACCGCCCTGTCCGGAGGCGGGAAGTCCGATACTCGCGAAGTCCTCGTTGGGGCGGGCCCGGTCGCCGGCCTCCGACACAAGTTCCGTACGCATTCGGACAGTCTGCACGACCCCTTCACAGCCTTCGCAAAAGGCTGGCATCGCTCCCCGAACTTACCTGCCGCCGCAGGTCAGACGCCTGGTTTGGGTAGGAATGAAGCACTCGGGGAATGCGTGGCGGCGAATACTGTCAAAGCCCGCCGCCCACGTCCAACCGGCCTGCCGGGCAAGGCCGCTGCACGCGCCAGAGGAACTTGCCCGCCAACTCTTTCCCGATGTTCACTCCTTCGGGTGGCGGGGCAAGCGATGCGAGGCCCCTGCCCACCGGCACTGGGAGGGTCGGAAACCGTACCGGACGTACGCGTCAGTTGACGGAGCGTCACATCCGGCCCATGGCACACGAGTCAGGAATGCGAGCACCGGTGCAGAAGACGCGGCCTCGGCGTACAGGCAGGCAGACGGCCTCCGAGGGGGGCGCGGAGCGCACCCCTGTCGGCAAGGGCCGTCCCACCCATGTACGCAACCGGCTGATCGTCGCGGTGGCCGTCGTGGCCGCCGCCGTCGCCGGGGCGGGCGCCCCCTCGATCCTCGCCGCCTCCGGGCAGCTGAAGGACTCCCAGGACCTGGTCACCCTGGCCGAACAGACCCAGGACGCCCTCGCTCTCGCCCAGTCCCTGGCGGACGAGCGCGACGAGGTCACCACCTACGTGGCGGCCGGCCGGGTGAAGTCCAAGGCGCCCTCGGCCCAGGGCAGCGCCCGGGTGGACCGGCAGGCGGGCGAGCTGACCGCGGAGACGGACGTCTCCGCGGCGCTGCGCGAGGCCCTCGCCGCCGTGCCGTCCGTGCGCCAGTCGGCCCTCACCGGCAAGAGCACCGCGCTCCAGGCGCACGAGGCGTACTCCCGGGCCATCGCCGCCCTCCATGTGCTCGTCGACCGGCTGGCGGAGGAGATGCCGCCCCGCGCGGGCTCCGGCGCGTACGCCCTCGCCGAGCTCGACACCGTCGTCCAGCAGGCCTCCGCGACCCGGGGGCTGCTGCTCGCGGCGCTGAACGTGCCGACCAGCACCGAGACCGAATACGACCCCGTCACCGGCCGGTCGGTCACCGAGAAGGTCTCCTCGGCCGCCGACACCAAGCAGCGCGACGCGCTCACCGCCGCCGCGCAGCAGGCCCGGCTGCGCTCCGACGCGGCCCTCGCCGACTTCCGGGAGGGCGCGCCGCAGGAGGCGGTGGCCTCGTACGACTCCACGGTCACCGGCGGTGACGTCGACACCGCCGAGGCCTACCTCGCCGCGCTCACCGACCAGCCGAAGCTGAGCGACGGCGAACTCGACACCAGCGTCAAGAAGCTCGACGCCGCGCTCTCCGCCCGGGTCGACCTGATGCGCGGGGTCGAGTCCTCGCTCTACGGCCACCGCGCCGAGGACCTGGCCCGGATGCGGGACGACGACGTCACCGACCTGGAGCTGCGCGTCACCCTCCTCGGCGCCCTGATGCTGCTGACGGTCGTCGTCGCCACGGGCATGGCGCGCAGCCTCACCCGCCCGCTGTCCGTCCTGCGCCGGGGATCGGCGCGACTGGCGGGGGCCGAGCACCCGGCGGCGGAGGAACCGGTCCGGTTCACCGGCCGCAACGACGAGTTCGCCCAGGTCGTCCGCTCGGTCAACGCCCTGCACGAGCACGCCGTGGCGCTCCACGAGCGCGTCGGCACCCTGGAGTCCGATCGCAAGCACCTCGTCGGGCAGCGCCAGCGGATGGCCGACGCCCGCGAGGAACTGCGCACCGAACTCGCCGACTCCGCAGCCCAGTTGGACGGACTGCGGGACAGCATCGGCGGCACCTTCGTCAACCTCGCCCTGCGCACCCTGGGCCTCGTCGAACGCCAACTGGCGGTCATCGAGGGGCTGGAGGAGCGCGAGCAGGACCCCGACCGGCTGGCCACGCTCTTCAAGCTCGACCACTTCGCCACGGTCATGCGCCGCCACAGCGAGAACCTGCTGGTGCTGGCCGGTACGGAACACGTCCAGCAGCACGCGGGCCCGATCCCGCTGGTGGACGTGGTCCGCGCGGCGGTCAGCGAGATCGAGCGGTACGAGCGGGTACGCATCTCCGCGCTCCCGCCGCACGCGCACGTGGCCGGCTTCGCCGCGGACGACCTCTCCCACCTGCTGGCCGAACTCATGGAGAACGCCACCTCGTTCTCCCCGCCGGACCTGCCCGTCGAGGTCTCCGGCTGGCTCCTGGAGAACGGCGAGGTCATGCTCTCCGTCCAGGACGAGGGCATCGGCATGGCCGAGGACCGGATGAGCCGCCTCAACGCCCGCCTCGCAGAGTTCGACCCCGAGACGCCGTACGACCAGGAGGGCGACGAGGGTCTCGGCCTCGGCCTGTACGTGGTGGCCCGGCTCGCCCACCGGCACGGGGCGCGGGTGCGGCTGCGCGAGCAGAAGCAGGGCGGGGTGGCGGCGGTCGTCGTCCTGCCGACCGCGCTGCTCGCCGCGGCCCCGGCCGCCGCGATCCCGGTGACGAACCCGGCGGCCACCCCCCAGTCCTTCTCGCTGCCGGGCGCGGACGCCGAAGCCAACTCCAATGTCCTGCCGGTCCGCAAGAAGCCCGCGGACCCGCTGGTCGCGCTGGCGGAGAAGGCGGTACGACAGGCGGAGACCCCGGCCGGGACGCCCACGCCGGCTCCGGCACACCTCCCGGCCGAGACGCCGGCTCCGCCGCAGACCTCGGCCGAGACCCCGACGCGGATCCCGGCCGAGACGCCGGCCGAGACGACGATGGAACTGCTGCTGCCGAGCCCGCAGGGCGAGGACGCGGCGGACGCCGAGGAGACCGACGGGACGGGGGAGCAGAGCACCGCCGCCTTCCTCGCCCCCGACCCGGCGACCGCCGACCCCGCGGACAGCCCGCCGAGCCCTCCCGCCCCCGACGAAGGACCTGCCGCGGGCGAGGCCGAGGCGGAACACGCCCGGACACCGGACGCCCCGGAAGAGCTCGTCACGGACAAGGGCCTCCCGAAGCGCACCCCCAAGATCACCGCACCCACCCAAGCCCCGCGCCAGCGGACCGGTTCCGTCGACGCGGACGCCCTCCGCCGCCGTCTGGGCGGGTTCCGCCGAGGAGCGGAGGCCGGCTACCGCGACGTGGAAGCCGAAATCGCCGAACGGACGGGCCAGAACCAGGCCCCGTCCCCCGAAGCAGCTCGAAAAACAACTCAAGAAGCACGCGCACACGCCGAAGAAAGCACGGGGGGCACAGTCGAGGAGGCAAGCAGTTGACCGCGCCCAGTACCTTCGCACTGAGCAGTGAAGCCCGTAACCTGCACTGGCTGTTGACCAACCTCGTGGAGGAAGTACCCGGCATCCAGTCCGTCGCCGTCGTCTCCTCGGACGGCCTGCTTCTGCTGTCCTCCGACCCGGGCCGCAACCTCGAGGCCCGCGAGGCCCGCGAGGCGAAACCCTCCGGCCCGCGCGGCTCCTCCGCCGATCTCGCCACCATCGTCTCCGGCATCGGCAGCCTCACCATCGGCGCCGCCAAGCTCATGGCCTTCGGCGGGGTCAGGCACACCATGGTCGCCATGGACGAGGGCAGCCTCTTCGTCATGTCGATCAGCGACGGCTCGCTCCTCGGCGTGCACGGCTCCGCCGACTGCGACATGAGCGTGGTGGCGTACCACATGGCCCTCTTCGTGGGCCGCGCCGGACACGTCCTGACCCCGGAACTGCGCAGCGAGCTACGGCAGTCACTGGAGTCCGAGGAGACGGGGGGCGTCCGGTGAGCGCCATCCCGAAGCAGCCCCGGGGCGACCGGCAACAGCTCCCCGTGCGGGGCGGCGACCGCAAGCCGGCCCGGGTGCGCCCCTACTCGCTCACCGGCGGCCGCACCCGCTTCGGGCACGTCCTGCTGGTGGAGACCTTCGTGGCGGCCCTCGAAGCTCCCGAAGAACGCAAGGAACTGACGAACGGTTCGCTCAAGTCCACGGTCATGCCGGAACTGCGGGCCATCGTCGAACTGTGCCGCCGCATGCGCACGGTGGCCGAGATCGCCGCGCTGCTGAAGATGCCGCTCGGCGTGGTCCGGGTGCTCCTCAGTGACCTCGCGGACCAGGGAAAGATCCGTGTGTACGGCACCGGTACCGCTCACGGTACGGGCCGTCCCGACCGCGCTCTGCTGGAAAGGGTGCTGAGTGGACTCCGTCGTCTCTGACGCCGCTCGTGGCGTCTCCCCCTTCGTCGAGGCCGAGCCCGACGAGCCCCTGCAGCCCTGGCAGACGGACCGCACCCGTGCCCCCATCGCCACGAAGATCGTGGTGGCGGGCGGTTTCGGCGTCGGCAAGACCACCCTGGTGGGCACCGTCTCGGAGATCGAGCCCCTCCAGACGGAGGCGCTGATGACCGAGGCGAGCGAGGGGACAGACGACCTCACCGGCACCCCGGAGAAGGTCACCACGACGGTCGCCATGGACTACGGCCGGCTCACCCTCGACGACGACCTGGTGCTCTACCTGTTCGGTACGCCGGGTCAGCAGCGGTTCTGGTTCATGTGGGACGACCTGGTGCGCGGCGCGATCGGCGCGGTCGTGCTGGCCGACACCCGCCGGCTGAAGGACTGCTTCCCCGCGCTGGACTACTTCGAGAGCTGCGGGCTGCCGTACGTCGTCGCCGTCAACCACTTCGACGGCAGCGAGGTGTTCGAGCCCGCGGACGTGCGGGAGGCGCTGACGATCCCCGCGCACATACCTGTCATGATCATGGATGCGCGGCGCCGGATCTCGGTGATCGAGACCCTCCTGGCCCTGGTGGGCCACGCGCTCGACGAAACCCCCGAGTAAGGCCCCTCAAGGAGAGTCACCCGCATGCGGAAGATACTCGTCGTCGGAGCCGGCCAGTCCGGTCTCCAGCTCGCCCTCGGCCTCCAGTCGCACGGGTACGAGGTCACCCTGATGTCGAACCGGACGGCGGACGAGATCCGCTCCGGCCGGGTCATGTCGACGCAGTGCATGTTCCACACCGCCCTCCAGCACGAGCGCGACCTCCAGCTGAACTTCTGGGAGCAGCAGGCCCCGAAGATCGGCGGGCTCGGTGTCTCGGTGGCGGCCCCCGGTTCGCACGACCCGGGCCCGACACAGCGCGCGATCGACTGGCTGGGCAGGCTCGACGGGTACGCGCAGTCCGTCGACCAGCGGGTGAAGATGGCCGGCTGGATGGAGACGTTCGCCCAGCGCGGCGGCCAGCTGGTGATCCACGGCGCGGCGGTCTCCGACCTCGACTACTTCTCCCGCGCGTACGACCTGGTCATGGTCTCGGCCGGCAAGGGCGAGCTCGTCCAGATGTTCGGCCGCGACCCGGAGCGCTCCCCCTACAGCGAGCCGCAGCGCGCCCTCGCCGTCGCCTACGTGCACGGACTGGGCCCGCGCCCGGAGCACCCGGACCTGGACGCGGTCCGCTGCAACCTCGTCCCCGGCGTCGGCGAACTGTTCGTCATGCCGACGCTCACCACCTCCGGCCGCGCGGACATCCTGTTCTGGGAGGGCATACCCGGCGGCCCGCTGGACGTCTTCAACGGCGTCAAGGACCCGGCCGAGCACCTCTCCCTGACCCTGGAGCTCATGGAGAAGTTCACGCCCTGGGAGTACGCGCGGGCCACCAAGGTCGAACTGACCGACGCCGGCGGCACCCTGGCCGGCCGCTACGCGCCCACCGTCCGCAACCCCGTCGGCCGCCTCCCCGGCGGCGGCCTGGTGCTCGGCGTCGCCGATGTCGTCGTCGCCAACGACCCGATCACCGGGCAGGGCTCCAACTCGGCGTCCAAGTGCGCGGCCGCGTACCTCTCCTCGATCCTCGAGCGCGGCGAGAAGGAGTTCGACGAGGAGTGGATGCGCGCCACCTTCGACCGGTACTGGGACACCGCCCAGCACGTCACCAAGTGGACCAACGCGATGCTGGCCCCGCCGCCGGAGCACATCATCAACCTGCTGGGCGCGGCCGGACAGCTGCCCCCCGTGGCTGATCGTTTCGCCAACGCCTTCAACGACCCGGCCGACTTCGAGAACTTCTTCTACGAGCCGGAGAAGACGGCGGCCTACCTGGGTTCGGTCTCGGGCGCCTGAGCCGGGGCCTGAACAGAGGTCTTGACAGGGCTCTTGACGGGAGTCCTCGCGGGAGCGGGCGGTGCGTCCGGGCGTACGGCTCCGAGGACCGGTTGGGCGGCGATCTCGGTGATCCTGACCTGTTCGCCGGTTCGCGGTGCCTGGACGACCTTGCCCGCGCCCAGATACATCGCCACATGGGTGGCCTCGGGGAAGTAGATCACCAGGTCGCCGGGGCGCAGCCGGTTCAGCGGGATCCTCGGCAGGTGCGCCCACTGCTCCTCGCTGGTCCGCGGGATCGGTGTCCCGGCGTGCCCCCAGGCCTCGGACGTCAGGCCCGAGCAGTCGTACGACCTCGGGCCTTCCGCGCCCCACTCGTACGGCTTCCCGATCTGCCGTACGGCGTACCGCACGGCCTTCTCGCCCTCCTTCGACGGCTTGCGGTCCTCGTCGAGCGCGCCGGACGCCATGAGCTTCTCCTGCGCCCGCGCCACGCTGTTGCGTTCCAGTTCGGCGAGGGCGGCGAGCTGTTCGGCGGTGAGGGAGGCGAGGAGTTCCTCGACGTCGGCCAGGCGCCGGGTCACGTCGTCACGCTCCTTCTTCCGGCGCTCCGTGAGGGTGAGCTGTTCGTCGAGGGCGGCGCGGGCCTTGCGGGCCAGCCCGTCGGCCAGGCGTTCGCCGCTCGCCAGCCGCCCGACCGTCCCGGCCCGTTCGCGCGCCAACTGGCCGATCAGATGCCCCTGGTCGAGGGCGTGCTGCGGATCGCGGGCGAGCAGCAGCCGTACGTACGGGGAGATGTCGGTGCTGCCCTGGTACTGCTGGCGGGCCAGCCGTCCGGCCGCACCGCGACTCCGGTGCAGGGAGAGGCGGGCCTTCACCAGGGCGGCGTCCAGCCGCGCGGTCTCGGCCCGCCGCCGCTTCAGCTGTTCCTCGGTGGCGTTGAAGGCCTCGGTGGCCTGTTCGGCCTCCTGGTACAGCCGCTGAAGCTCCGTCAGCAGTTCGGCGACGGTCCGCTCTTCGTCGTCCGGGCCGTCCGGGTCGTCTTTCTCGGCCGCCGACGGTTCCTCCGGGTCCGGCGTCCCCGGTGTCTTCGGTGTCTTCGGTGTCGTCACCGTCCGTTCGCCGGGCTCCGGGGGCTCCGGTGCCGCCGCGGCGAGCCCCGGGCCCAGGACGGCCTGTACGGCGAGCGCCGCCGTGGCGACCGTACAGGCCGGACGCAGCAGTCTTCCTGACACGCCATCACCTCCGCTGCGGGGTGGCCCCTCCATCCCGTAGGGCGAGCATCAGGCGCACGTGCGCGGCCCGCGCGCTGGAGGCGCGGTTCGGCGCAATGGGGTCACTCGTCGGCGTCATCCCGCCGTCCGCCCGGCGTGGCGTCGGGCGTGGTGCCGGACTCGGTGCCGGGCGTGGTGCCGGGTTTCGACCACGGCCACTTCAGTCCGCTCGGGCCGCCGCTCCACCTGCCCGCGCCCTTGTCGCCCTCGGCGGCGAACTCGTACTTCCAGCCCTGGGGCAGTCCGAGCTTCGGGCTGTGGCCGCGCGGCACGCGCCGGTAGACCAGGACGGTGGGCGGGCCGCCGGCCGCGTCGGGGACGGGGATGCGGTACGTCTTCGGCGGGTGCCCGGTGGGGCCCAGCAGCACGGGCAGCACCCGGCCGTCCATGGGGCCGCCCTCGAAGGGGGTGTCTTGGCTCTTCACCGCACCAGTGTCGATCAGGTCTCCGCCGCGAGCGCACCCCGGACCAGTTCGGCGGTCTGCGCGTCCCGCGCCGCGGTCACCGTGAGGACGGCCACGAACTGGTCCACCAGCCAGTCCCGCAGCTCGTCGGCGGGCGGCTGCTTGTCCTCGTCGAGCCAGATGAGGGAGGCCGCCTCGACCGCGGTGATCCACATCCGTACGGTCATCCGGAGCCGCGGCCCGGGATCCGGGACCCCCAGGTGGCTGTAGATGTGCTCGGCTGCGGCTCGCCGTACGCCGTCCACGATGGCGGTCGTCCGGGACGTCTCGACGACGCTGCCACCCTGGAGCAGGGCGCTGAAACCGGCGTCGTGACGGCCGACGAACGTCAGGTAGCGGTCGAGGGCGCGGGCCAGGCGGGGGAGCAGCGGACCGTCGTGGGGCTCGTCGAAGCAGTGGTGCAGCTCCTCGGCGGCGGAGCGCAGGGCGGCCTCGTAGAGCTGCTGCTTGCCCCCGGGGAAGTACCGGTAGACGAGCGGCCGGGACACCCCGGCGGCCTCCGCCACGTCGTCCAGCGAGACGTCCTCGGGCACGCGGTGCGCGAAGAGAGAGAGCGCGGCCTCGAGCAGCTGGCTGCGGCGCTCCTCGACGCTGAGGCGACGGTAGGCCGGGGCGGCGGGGGTCATGACGTGCAGCGTAATCGCCCACCCCCGCCCCGTGCCCGCCACCGGGTCACGCCAGCAGTCCGGACGACCTCCACAGCCGCCGCCCGACGCCCCGCAGGACCCCGATGTCGTCCAGGAAGTCCGTCAGCTTCTTCGATCCCGTCTGCATGACCTCCCGCCGGTGCCCGCTCGCCCGCACCTGCGCCACGGCCTCCCGCTTGTCCAGGCCCACGTTCGTGTAGACGTCCGGGTTCACGAACGCCACGGAGAACACCCGCGCGAACTCGCCCGACGTGACCCGGGTGAACTCCTGGGACCACTTCGGCGCCGTCATCATCTGGCGGCGCAGCTCCTCACGGGCGTAGCGCACGTGCCGGGCCTCCTCCACGACGTGGATCCGGGTGACGCCCCGGACCAGCGGCTGGACCCGCTCGTCCGGGAAGGTCAGCCGCTGCATCCAGTCGAGGACCTCCTCGCCGAGCAGGGTCGCGGTGAACGAGCCGGGGGTCGTGGAGATCGTCTTGAACAGGCGTCCCAGGTTCTGGTGGGCGCGGCTCACCGGGTAGTAGGGCGTCCCGCCCTGGGTGATCAGCCGGGCGAACATCTTCGAGTGCCGGCACTCGTCCTCGATCTCGGTCAGCGCGTACCGCACATGCGCGCTCGTCGCCGCCTTGTCGTAGATGTGCCGGACGAGCAGCTGCATGAGGATGAGCTCGAACCAGATCCCGAGCGAGGCGAGCGCGGCGGCCTCGTGCCGGGACAGCAGGATCCGCTGCTCCTCGCTCATCCGCCGCCACATCGGCGTGTCGTACAGCGACACCAGCTCCGGCGGCCAGAACCACTTGCCGTCCTCGAAGGGGGCGTCCCAGTCCAGCTCCTTGTCGGGGTCGAACGAGTGCTTGGCGGAGGACGCGAGCAGCCGCTCGGCCACCTGCTCCCGGTCCTTGAGCAGGCCCAGCGCGTCCCGCAGCCCTTCCAGCGCGTCGGCATCGGTGAGGGTCGTCATGGCTCTTATGAGACTGCTTGTCAGCAAGGCCGTCAATCCCTCACGCACCATTTATTGATCCGGGGGCCGACCGGGGGTCTGCGAGAATCGGCCCCTACGAGCCGTAGGGGGAACCGACTTGAGCTCCGCGCACGGAAACGACGCCGGCCGCGACGCCGCCCGCCGCAGTCTGGAGGGCCTGGCCCTCGGGGACGCGTTCGGGGAGCGCTGGTTCCCGCTCTTCCGGGATCCCCGGCAGGCGTACGAGGAGGTCCGCGCCCGCCGGATGCCCGAGGAACCGGACTGGCACTGGACCGACGACACGGCGATGGCCCTCGGCCTCGTCCGGGTGCTCGACGAGTACGGGGAGGTGCGGCAGCGGGACCTCGCCCTCGCCTTCGCGCTCGGCCACGACGCCGACCCGGCCCGCGGCTACGGATACGGCATGCACCAGCTGCTGCCCCGACTGCTCCAGGAACCCGACCGCTGGCCCGAGTTCAGCCGTGAGCTCTTCGGCGGCGAGGGCAGCCTCGGCAACGGGTCCGCGATGCGGGTGGCACCGCTGGGCGCCTGGTTCCACGCCGATCTCGCCCGGGTCGTCGAGCAGGCCACCCGGTCCGCCGAGGTCACCCACGCCCACCCGGAGGGCATCGCGGGGGCGGTCGCCGTGGCGGTGGCGGCGGCACTCTCGGCCACGGGACGGCTCGGCCTCGCCGAGGTGGTGGCGCTGACCCCGGACAGCGCCACCCGCGACGGCCTCGCCCGCGCCGCCGAACTCCCCTTCACCACCGAGCCGTGGAAGGCCTCCGACCTCCTCGGCAACGGTCAGCGCATCCGCGCCGACGACACCGTGCCCTTCGCCGTCTGGTCCGCGGCCCGCCACCCCGACGACCTCGTCGCCGCGCTGTGGACCACCGCCGAGGGCTTCGGTGACGTCGACACCACCTGCGCCATCACCGGCGGCGTCGTGGCCGCCCGCACCGGCGTCGACGCCGTCCCCGCACCGTGGCTGGAGCGTCGGGAGCCCCTGCCCGGGAAGGCGGGGCGCCGATGACCGCCGAGGTGCAGCCCATTGCCGCCCTCCGGGTGCGCAACTCCGGCAGTGAGCTGCTCGAACTCATTCTGGAGCCGTACGGCAGCGATCACTGGATGCGACCCGGCGAGACCTTCGTGATCTGGACGCTCGGGTGGCCGGGCGACGGGGTGTCCGAGGCGGCCGGGACGTCCGAGGCGTTCGAAGTGGACCACAGGCCGGGGACGGTGACCGTGCACGCCGAGGTGCTGCCCGCCTACGTCGGGGACGTCGACGGCAACGAGATCGACTGCGGCCACAACAGGCCCCGGCCCGTCGGCCCGTTCCGGATCGAGCTTCCCTAGCCCTCGCCCCTAGCCCCTAGGTCGTGTCCGCAAAGTCAGGGGAGCCAGAGTCGTAGGCAGGCGAGGGTGACCAGGGCCTGGTAGTGGCGGGCGCGTTTGTCGTAGCGGGTGGCCAGGGCTTTGTTGTGCTTGAGCCTGTTGAAGCAGCGTTCGACGACGTTGCGCCGGCGGTAGGCCGCGCGGTTGAGCCGGCACCGGCTCTCGCCTCGCCGGATACGGCCGTTGATCTGGTCGATCCGCTCGGGGATGGCGGCCTTGATGCCTCGTCGGCGGAGATAGGTGCGGATCTTCGTGGACGAGTAGCCCTTGTCGGCGGCCACCAGTTCCGGCCGGGTGCGAGGACGGCCCGGCCCGCACCGCTCGATGCGGATGCGGGCCATGACCTGCTCGAACTGAGTGCAGTCGTTGACGTTGCCAGCGGTGAGGGTGAAGGCCAGGGGTCGCCCCCGGCCGTCGCAGGCGAGGTGGATCTTCGTGGTCAGTCCGCCGCGGGACCGGCCGATCGCCTCGCCCGGCCAGGGCCCCCTTTTCGGGCCCCGGCGGCATGCTGGTGGGCCCGCACGGTCGTGGAGTCGATGCATACGATCGACCAGTCGACGGCTCCCACGGCGTCGGAGTGCTGTTGGACGTGGGCGAGCAGGCGGTCCCAGGTGCCGTCCGCCGACCAGCGGCGAAAGCGTTCGTAGACGGTCTTCCACGGCCCATAGCGCTCGGGCAGATCCCGCCAGGCCGCGCCGGTGGACAGCTTCCACCAGATCCCGTTCACCACTTGGCGGCGGTCCCGCACCGGCCGGCCCATCCGGGGAGGGGCCAGCAACGGTTCGATCACCGCCCACGACTCATCGCTCAGCTCATGACGACGCACCACGAACCGACCAACGAGCAAGCGACTTTGCGGACACGCCCTAGCCCCTAGCCCCTCGGCCGGGCCGAACGGCGGCGGGGGAGCGGCCGGGCCGGCGGCCGGCCGGTTCGCCCGACGGGTTCGCCCGACGGGACCGGCCGACCGGCTAGACCGAGCAGCCCAGGTCCTCCGGTACCGCGAACGTCGTCGGCTCCGCGCCCTGTGCGGGGAAGGCCGTGCGCAGGCCGAAGGCGTACGGGGTCGGGCCGTTCGCGCGCAGATGGAGGAGGCGGGACTCGGCCTCCGCGACCGTCGGGCGGTGGCCCGCCGGTACCCACCACAGGGCGGTCATCGCCTCCGCCACCCGCTCGAACCACTCCCGGCGGCGCGAGAGCAGCTCGCGGTGCTGCCCCTGGTACATGAACGTGGTCAGGGCGTCGATGTCCCGCCACACCGTCATGTTGATGATCAACCAGGAGTCCCCGAAGACCTGGATGTCGGTCGCGTCACCCCCGTCGGACTGGAGCCGCCAGACATAGCCGTCCGCCGCCTCCGCGGTGGCGTTGACCGGGTCGAGAGCGTCCACGAAGTCCTTCAACTCCGGTGAGTCCAAGGGGAACTTGAGGCGGGAGATGTTGACCTGGGCGAGTTCGAAAGCGGCGGTGTCGGTCACGTTCTCAGCTCTCGTGTCAGTCATGAGCGAACCGTAGGACGCCCCTGTGCGGTCCGGTACCCCCCGTCTCACGACTTGAGCACCGCCTCCATCACCGCCCGGGCGACCGGCGCCGCCATCCCGCCCCCGGTGATGTCCCCGCGGCGCGCCGACCCGTCCTCGACCACCACCGCGACCGCCACGCTCGGCTCCATGTCCCGCTCGCCCCGCGCCCAGGAGACGAACCAGGCGTACGGGATCCCGGCGTTGCCGAGACCGTGCTGGGCGGTGCCGGTCTTGCCGCCGACGACCGCGCCGGGGATCGCGGCGTTCGTGCCGGTGCCCTCCCGCACCGCGTCCACCATCAGCTCCCGCATCAACCGCGCCGTCGAGGGGTGCATCGCCTGGCGGGACGGGCGGGAACCGGCCGTGGCCACCGTGGCCCCGCCGCGCCGGGTCGTCCGCTCCACCAGGTACGGCGTCCGCACCTGCCCCCCGTCGGCCACGGCCGCCGACACCATCGCCATCTGCAGCGGGGTCGCCCGGGTGTTGAACTGGCCGATCGAGGACAGCGCCAGCTGCGCCTGGTCGAGCGAGGTGTCGAAGGTGCTCGGCGCGACGGCGAACGGGATCCGCACGTCCACGTCGTTGAAACCGAACGCCTGCGCCGTCCGGGTCATCCGCGCCAGGCCCGTGTCCACGCCGAGCTTGGCGAACACCGTGTTGCACGACCACTCGAAGGCGTCCCGCAGCGGCGCGTCCTCGCAACCGGGGCCCTCGTTCGTCAGGCCCGTCGTCGTCCCGGGCAGCCGGTAGGGGGCGGGAGAGTCGGTGGCCGCGTCGAGGTCGGTGATCACCCCCGCGTCCAGTGCCGCCGCCGCGGTGACCACCTTGAACGTCGATCCCGGCGGATACGTCTGGCGCGCCGCCCGGTTCAGCATCGGCTTGTCCGGGTCGCCGTTCAGCCGCACCCAGGCCCGTTCGGCCGCGGCGTCGTTCCCGGACAGCACGGCGGGGTCGTACGAGGGACTGGACACCAGCGCCAGCACCCGCCCCGTCGACGGCTCCACCGCCGCCACCGCGCCCTTGCGTCCGCCCAGCCCCTCGTACGCGGCCTGCTGGGCCCGGCGGTTCAGGGTCGTCACCACGTTGCCGCCGGGCGGGCGGCCGTGCGTGACGTCGTTCCACAGCGGGAACGGCGAGAGCATCGGATCGGCCCCCGAGAGCACGTCGTCCCCGGTGTGCTCCAGGAACGTCGTCCCGTACAGCTGCGAGGCGAAGCCGGTCACCGGCGCGTACAGCGGCCCGTCGCGGTACGTGCGCTCGTAGCGCAGCTGTTCACCGGTGTCCCGGGAGCCGGTCACGGGGGCGCCGTCGACCAGGATGTCGCCGCGCGGCTGGGCGTAGCGGGCGATGGAGTCGCGCCGGTTGGCCGGATTGTCGTCGTACCTGCCGGACTGGACGACCTGGACGCGCAGGGCGTTGACCAGGAGCGCCACCAGCAGCAGGGCGCAGAAGGCGGCGGCATGCCGGATGTGCCGGGTCAACCGGGCCTCCTTGGATCCTCGTCGTGGGGTGGGTCGTGGGGTGGGTCGTGGAGTGAGGCGTGAGACGGGTCGTGGGGTGGGTCGTGCGGTGTGGGGTGCGCTGTGCCGTGCGGGGCCCGGCGCGGCGCGTCGAGGGTGGCGTGGCGCGGCCGCCTCGCGGAGTCGCTCACCCGGATCAGCAGCGCAACGATCGCCCAGTTGGTGACGACCGAGGAGCCGCCCTGCGCCAGGAACGGCATCGCCATGCCGGTCAGCGGGATCAGCCCGGTCACCCCGCCCGCGATCACGAACACCTGGAGCGCCACGATCGAGGCGAGGCCGGTCGCCAGCAGCCGGCCGAAGGGGTCGCGCAGGGAGAGGCCCGCCCGGTAGCCGCGCTCCACCAGCAGGCCATAGAGGAGGAAGAGGGCCGAAAGGCCCACCAGACCCAGTTCCTCGCCCGCCGTCGCCAGGATGAAGTCCGACTTCGCGGCGAAGCCGATGAGGACGGAGTGGCCGAGGCCGAGCCCGGTGCCGGACATCCCGCCGGCCGCGAAGGAGAACAGCGACTGCGCCAGCTGGTTGGGACCCTCACCGGCCTCGATCGTCGCGAACGGATGCAGCCAGTCCTCGACCCTGCTGTGCACATGCGGCTCCAGGCGGCCGACGGCGACCGCGCCGAGCGAGGCGAGCAGCAGCCCGACGGCGATCCAGCCGGTGCGGCCGGTGGCGACGTAGAGCATGACGACGAACAGCCCGAAGAAGAGCAGCGACGTGCCGAGGTCCCGCTCCAGCACCAGCACTCCGACGCTCAGCAGCCAGATCGTGACGATCGGACCGAGGACGCGCCCGGTGGGCAGCTGGAGCCGTTCGAAACGCCAGATCTTCCGGCCCGCGTACGCCAGCGCCGTGCGGTTGGCCGCCAGGTACGAGGCGAAGAACACCGCCAGCAGAACCTTCGCGAACTCGCCCGGCTGGATGGAGAACCCGGCGATCCGGATCCAGATACGGGCGCCGTTCACGGCCGGGAAGAGGATCGGCAGCGCGAGGAGGGCGAGCGCGGCGACCACACAGACGTACGCGTACCGCTGGAGCAGACGGTGGTCGCGCAGCGCGGCCACGACCATGATGAACAGAGCCACCCCGAGCGTGGACCACACGAGTTGGGTGGGCGCCGCCCGGTCGCCCGGAGTCTCCAGGTCGAGCCGGTAGATCAGCACCAGGCCCATCCCGTTGAGCAGTACCGCGATGGGGAGGAGCAGCGGGTCGGCGCAGGGGGCGCGCAGCCGCACCGCGAGGTGCGCCAGCAGCGCGAGCACGCCGAGCCCGGCGCCGTAACCGGCGGCGCCGGGCGGGACGGTGCCGTCCTTCGCGAGGCCGACAGCGCAGTAGCCGTACACGGAGAGCAGCACGGCCAGGACGATGAGGGAGAGTTCGACGCCTCGGCGCCGGGGGAGGAGCGCCGCGGGGGCGGGCGCGTCGGCCGCCGCCACGGTGGTTCCGGCACTGGTGGTGCCCGCACCGGTTCCTGCTCCTGTCCCTGCTTCCGTCTCTGCTCCCGCCCCTGCTCCCGTCCCTGGTCCGACTCCGGCTTTGGTCATGTCCGGAACCTACCCAAATATGACCCCTTGTGGGCCTTGGATGCTTTCGTGTCAGTGCCGGATCAGCACCAGCGAGGTGTCGTCCCGATGGTGTCGATGTAGCGCGCCGAGCCCCAGGCCCAGGTGCCGTCCGTGAGCAGGTACCAGAGGGAGTTGCCCTGGACGTTCTGGCCCGGCGTCTTGCAGAAGATCGAGACGATCTCGCCGCGATGGGCCACCCGGATCACCTGGCTGGCTCGGGTGGGCGCGCTGCGCAGGAGCAGTTCGCTCGCGGTGACGCGCCCGCGGTAGCGGCGGGAGTCGTTCTGGTTGCCGTTGCCGGACTGCCAGTCACCCCCGCCGGACTGCCAGTTGGTGTCACCCCCGCCGGACTGCCAGTCGCCTGCCCCGGACTGCCAGTCGCCCCCACCTGACTGCCAGCTTCCGTTCTGGTTGCCCTGGCTGCTATGACCGGTTTGGTTGCCCTGGCCCCCACCTTGGTTCTGGTTGACCTGGCCGCCCCCGCCTTGGTTCTGGTTGCCCTGGCCCCCACCTTGGTTCTGGTTGACCTGGCCGCCCCCGCCTTGGTTCTGGTTGCCTTGGCCTCCGCCTTGGTTCTGGTTGCCTTGGCCTCCGCCTTGGTGCTGGTTGACCTGGCCGCCTCCGCCTTGGTTCTGGTTGCCTTGGCCTCCGCCTTGGTGCTGGTTGACCTGGCCGCCTCCGCCTTGGTTCTGGTTGCCTTGGCCTCCGCCTTGGTGCTGGTTGACCTGGCCGCCTCCGCCTTGGTTCTGGTTGCCTTGGCCTCCGCCTTGGTGCTGGTTGACCTGGCCGCCCCCGCCTTGGTTCTGGTTGCCCTGGCCTCCGCCTTGGTGCTGGTTGACCTGGCCTCCACCTTGGGACTGGTTGCCCTGGCCTCCGCCTTGGTGCTGGTTGCCTTGGCCGCCCCCGCCTTGGTTCTGGTTGCCCTGGCCGCCCCCGCCACCTTGGTGCTGGTTGCCTTGACCCCCGCCTTGGTTCTGGGTGCCCTGGCCGCCCCCGCCACTCTGGTTCTGGTTCCCTTGGTCGCCTCCGCCGCCCTGGTTCTGCCAGTCGGACGAGCCGTCGTCCTGGGTGGTGAGGCTGTCGCCGTCCCAGTCGTCGGCGATGGCCGGGGCGACGGCCGCGGTGGCGGCGAGGGTGCCGGCTGCGGTGAGTATGGCGAGGCGGGTGAGAGTGGTGCGCAGGGGCATGGCGATACCTCCATGAAGAGGGTGAAGCTGACTAATCGCCACATTAGGATCGGTTCGCGCGTGTCGCCCGTCACGCTGCGCCATCGGGGAGGCCGCTCCTGGCGGGAGGCGTCTGAGGGAGCGTCAGTGTCGCCACCGCACCGCCGTCCGGGGCGTCGGTGAACGTCAGCCGAGCGCCCAGCACCTCCGCCTGTCCGACCGCGATCGTCAGCCCGAGCCCGTGCCCCTTCGCCCCGCCTTCGGTACGGAACCGCTGCGGCCCGTGCGTGAGGAGGTACTCCGGATAGCCGTCTCCGTGGTCCCGCACGGTGACCACGGGCCCGTCCACCGTGAGCACGACGGGCGCCCGCCCGTGCCGGTGCGCGTTGGCCAGCAGGTTCCCCAGCACCCGCTCGAGGCGCCGCCGGTCGGTCTCCACGCGCGCGTCCCGGACGACCGTCACCTCGGTGCCGGTCGCCGAGGCCCCGGAGGTGTCCGAAGCCTCCGCCGTCCGCACCACCCGGACCGCCAGCGCGCCCAGCTCCTCGGCGTCCAGCTCCAGCCGCTCCCGCCCGGTGTCCAGGCGGGAGATCTCCAGCAGGTCCTCCGTCAGCGTGCGCAGCGCCGCCACCCGGTCGCGGACCAACTCCGTCGGCCGCCCCGGCGGCAGCAGTTCCGCCGCCGCGTGCAGCCCGGTCAGCGGCGTGCGCAGCTCGTGCGCCACGTCGGCGGTGAACCGCTGCTCGCTCAGCAGCTTGCCCTGGAGCGAGGAGGCCATGGAGTCCAGCGCGACGGCGACGGCCCCCACCTCGTCCTGCGGCCGGCCCGGTTCCTTCGCGCGGCGGTCGTCCACGCGCGCGTCCAGGTCGCCGGCGGTGATCCGCCTGGCCACCTGCGCGGTGGTGTGCAGCCGCCGGGTCACCCGGGTGACCGCTACGGCGCCGACCAGCAGCGTCGCGCCGATGGCCAGGATCGACGACCACAGGATCGCGGTGTCGAGGGCCTCGATGGTGCGAGCGCTCTGCGAGTAGTCGACCGGTACCGCGAGGGCCCGCGCACCGTCGACGGGACCGGCCGCCCACATCGTCGCGCGCCCCTGATGGTCGGCGACCATCGTGCCGCGCTCGCCGGCCAGCGCCAGCGCCCGCAGCGACGCCGGCAGCCCCGGCGGATCGAGGCTCGCGCCCCACTCGAGGGTGTCCCCGGCCTCGAACGCCGCCGTCGCGTCCTTCAGCCGGGAGAGCGCGAGGTCACGGGCCTGTCCGACGGTCTGGTTCGTCACCGAGACATGCACCAGTACGCCGAGCAGGGCGGCCAGCGCACAGCACATCACCGTGATGAAGACGGCGGCCTTCACGGCGAGCGTGCCGGTCCACGAGGGAAACGCGAGCCTCATCGGCCGCTCGCCGACGCGGAGGCGGAAGAGGGAGCGGGAGCAGGAGGGGAAGAGGAGGCGGTCGGGGCCGGGGAAGCAGAGGTGGTCGAGGAAGCGGAGGGGTGGGGCGAGTACTTCCGGCCCCCGGTGCGCAGCATCTCGTCGTGGGTGAGCAGCATCGCCCGCTGCTGCTGGTCCCATGTCCACTGGAGGCGGTACTCGTAGCCCGCGACCTCCGACGGGGCCCGGATGATCACGGACCGTCCGGCCAGTTCGACCCCGCTCACCGCGTCCTCGTAGGCCATGACCTGGACGAGCCTGTCCTTGCGCACGGTGTACACGCGGACGGCCGTCAGATTGCCGGGCAGCTGGCGGAAGCCCAGTGTCAGGTCGTCGTGGCCGTCGCCGGTGAGGTCCCGGTAGTACGCCTTCAGCACGGGGCACCGGCTCCCCGCCGCCCCGCTCCTGCCGCAGTCGGCCATCCGGCGGGCCGTCTCGTCGTAGGTCCCGTCGGCGTAGTCGCCCGGATGCGTGGTGATCTCCTCGCGGACGACCGCGAACGGGTCCACCTTGCGGATGTCGCCGCCGGGCACCTTGATGCCCTTCACCACCTCGGTGTCCACCTCGCCGATGTCGAAGGCGGGACTGGAGGCGGGGGTCAGATCCGGCCAGAGCTTGTCCGGGCTGATCGCGGTCGGCGTCGCCCCGGCGCCCTGAAGCTCACCCGCGTCACCGCAGCCCACGGCGACCGAGGCCAGCAGGGCGACGGTGACGGCGGCGAGCCCACGCCGGGTGGGACGGGAGAAACCGGAGGGGCGGGAGGGACTACGGCGGGGCACGGGACTTCTGTGACTCCTCTGGGGATACGACGGTGTCAGGCCCGTACACCTTATTCGTAAGGAAGTCCGTTTTGCGTACTGGTGGGCCGGGGGTGGTGGGGCGCTGGAGGTGCCGGGGTCCTGACCATGGCGAAACGATTATTCGGCCAGTTCCTCCAAAAGCCTGGCCGTCGGCAGCCCCGCCCGCAGGTACTCCACGAACAACTCGTTGTGCAGGGCCCACGGTGAGCGCCGCGACCGTATCAGCCGGATCGCTTCCTCGGTCGAGTGCCCCCGGCGTACCAGGGTGTGGGCGATGACCAGGCCGGAGCGGTTGTAGCCGCTGTAGCAGCGGACGAGAACCGT
Source organism: Streptomyces sp. NBC_01334 (assembly GCF_035983595.1). Classification (NCBI taxonomy): domain Bacteria; kingdom Bacillati; phylum Actinomycetota; class Actinomycetes; order Kitasatosporales; family Streptomycetaceae; genus Streptomyces; species Streptomyces sp. NBC_01334. Next base: position 6,534,572 of record NZ_CP130718.1, read on the forward strand.
CCGGCCGTCGTCCATCGCGTCCTCCGCGGCCCGCGCCAGCCGGATCACCCCGGCGAGCTGGGTCCCGTCCAGCGGACCGTCCGGAATCGGCCACACGTGATGCTGCACCCCGGGATCGGGCCCATGTCCCTGCCGGGCCCGTGTCAGCGTCTGGACGAGATCGAACTCGCCCCGCACCACGGCGAGTTCCAGTTCACCGGAGCGCCCCCGGAACTCGTGCCCGCCCATCCACAGGCCGGGCACGATCTCGCTCCACGGACGGTCCGGAGGCGGTACGTCGAGTTGCTTCCTGCGGGTTCGCAACGGCGCCTCCCCAAACGCGCTGCCCGGTAACGGCGCCTCTCCAGACCGCTGCTCAGTGCTTGCCCAACTCCCCTCGAAGGTAACCGCCTTCTTGCCCCCGGAGCGCCCCTCCTGTTCCCATGGTCGTGGGGTGATGGTGCATGAACGGACTGCGCGTCATACCGACCTGGCGGCATGGCCAGGAGCGGCTCTACGTATGTCTCACGGACGGCAGGAACATCGCCTGGTACGACCGTGAGGCGGCCAGGATCAACCTGATCGGCGAGAACCGCCGAGAGGACGTCCTGGAGGCCCTCGGCCCCTTCATCACGGGCCCGGTCACGGTCGGCCCGCCCCCGGTCCCCACACCCGCGGAGCTGGCCCGGCTCTCCCTCCACCCGGACGACGACCTGGCCCCCAACCGCCCCGGCGAGGCCCTCCTGATCGACCTGGACCGCGACCCGGGCACCCCCCACCGCCTCCGAGCCGACCCGCGCCGCCGCGCCCTGGCGGCCGAGCAGGCCGTCGGAGTGGCCCTGGACCGCCTCGACGGCGCCGGCTGGCACACGCTGCACTCCCTGCCCCTCCCCGGCGGCGACCGCGTCCACCACCTGGCCATCGGCCCGGCCGGCCTGTTCGCGGTCCACGCGCTGTACGCCCGTAAGCAACGGGTCCGGATCTCCGACCCCCTGGTCGGCCTGGGCCGCCGGGACCCGCAGCCCCTGCTGCGCCGGGTACGCGCCGACGCCGACCGGGCGTCCTACGCCCTGACGGCCGAGGTCCGTCCGGTACTGGCCCTGGTCGGCCCGACCGGCGTCTCCGTCACCGTCCCGCCGCGCGAGGTCCGCGTCCTGACCGACACGGAGCTTCCCGACCTGACCCGTCTCGGCGGCGTACTGAAGCCCGCCGACGTGGAGGCCCTGCACGCGATGGCCCGTGACCGGGGGACGTGGGCGAGGGTGTGAACCGGCGTCGCGAGAGGAGCCGGTGCTCGCTTCTCGGCCCGTCAGGCGGTTGAGGACGAGGCCCGTTCAGGGCCGAAGCGGGGGTCCGGGGGCGGCAGCCCTCAGGGACGGGACGGGAAGGGGCGGCGGGGGCGAGGGAAAGCCGAGCAGGCCCGAGGGCCCCCTCACGGCACCGCCCCCGCCCGCCCCGCATCGAGCAGCGGCGCCAGCAGATCCCCGAAGTCCTGAAGCCGCGGAGCGATGTCGGTGGCCGCGAACGTGAGCGTCCCGACGGACCGGCACTCCTCGACCTCCTCCCAGGTGACCGGCGCCGACACGGTCGGCTCGGCCCGCGCCCGCAAGGTGTACGGCGTCGCGGTCGTCTTCCGCGCCGCGTTCTGACTCCAGTCCACGAACACCTTCCCCGGCCGCAGACTCCGCGTCATCCGATGCAGAACCAGTCGGGGCATCGCCCGCTCAGCCTCCACGGCCAGCTGCTTCGCGTACTCCGTGACCCGTTCGGAGGAGGCCCCCCGCACCGCCGCCAGCAGGTGCAGCCCCTTCGACCCGGACGTCTTCGGCAACGCCTCGATCCCGTCCGCCGCGAGCCGCTCCCGCAGCCACACCGCGACCTCGCAGCACTCGACGACGGTCGCGGGCGTGCCGGGATCGAGGTCGAGGACGAGCCGGTCGGCGGTCTCCGGATCCTGGATCACCCACTGGGGCGTGTGGAACTCCGTGACGAGGTTCGCCGCCCAGACCAGACTCGCCAGATCCTGTACGACCACCATCCGGGCGGGCCCCTCCGACCGGGGCACCTCGGCGGTGGTGACCCATTCGGGCGTCCCCGGCGGCACGTTCTTGGCGAAGAAGATCTGCCCGTCGGGCCCGTCCGGGTAGCGCAGGAAGGACAACGGCCGGTCGCGCAGATGGGGGAGCAGGGCGTCGGCGACGGTCGCGTAGTAGTGCAGCACCTCGCCCTTGGTGAAGCCGGTCGCCGGATACAGCACCTTCTGCAGATTGCTGAGCGCGAGCCGTCTCCCCTCCACCTCAGTGATCGGCGTCATACGATGAGAATCACATGAAACCATCACATAAGGCTCATTCAGGAGGGTGCTGCACGTGAGATCCATTTGGAACGGCGCCATCTCCTTCGGTCTCGTCAGCATCCCGATCAAGCTGGTGAACGCCACCGAGAGCCACTCGATCTCCTTCCGCCAGATCCACACGGAGGACGGCGGCCGCATCCGCTACCGCAAGGTCTGCGAGCTGGAGGACCGCGAGGTGAGCTCGGCGGAGATCGGCAAGGGGTACGAGGACGCGGACGGCACGATCATCCCGATCACCGACGAGGACCTGTCCCATCTGCCGCTCCCGACCGCCAAGACCATCGAGATCGTGGCCTTCGTGCCGGCCGACCGGATCGACCCGCTCCAGATGGACGCCGCCTACTACCTCCAGGCGGGCGGTGCCCCGGCGGCGAAGCCGTACACGTTGCTCCGGGAGGCCCTGAAGCGCAGCCACAAGGTGGCGATCGCGAAGTACGCCCTGCGCGGCCGCGAGCGGCTCGGGATGCTCCGCGTGGTCGGCGAGGCGATCGCCATGCACGGTCTGCTCTGGCCGGACGAGGTCCGCGCACCGGAGGGCGTGGCCCCGGACACCTCGGTCACCGTCCGCGACAAGGAACTCGACCTCGCGGACGCCCTGATGGACACCCTCGGCGAGGTCGACCTGGAGGACCTGCACGACGAGTACCGCGAGGCGGTGGAGGAGGTGGTGGCGGCGAAGGCGGCCGGCGAGACACCCCCCGAGGCCCCGTCCGCGCCGTCCAGCGGCAAGGTGCTGGACCTGATGGCGGCCCTGGAGAAGAGCGTGCGGGCGGCGAAGCAGTCGCGCGGCGAGGAACCGGAGAAGGCCGCTTCGGAGACGGAGGCGGAGGAGGAGGAGGAGGGGGAGGAGACGGAGTCCGGGGCCGAGGTCAGACACCTTTCGCAGCGCAGGTCGGCCCGTACGGCGCCCAAGGGGACGGGCGGCAAGAAGTCGACCTCGACGGCGACGGCGAAAAAGAGCACGGCGGCACCGAGGAAGTCGACGTCGAAGACGGCGAGGTCGACGCAGCCGGCGAAGAAGGCGACGGCGTCGAAGAGCACGGCGGCAACGAAGAGCACGGCCAAGAAGGCCGCCGCGAAGAAGACGACGGCCAAGGGGACGACGGCGAAGGGGACGACGAAGAAGTCGGCTGCGAAGAAGACGACGACGGCCCGCAAGCGCACGGCCTGACCCCGCCCGCAATCCACCCCCGCCGTCAACCCCCTCCCACCTCAGACCCTCCCACCTCGACCCCTCCCACCTCGACCCCTCCCACCTTCACCACCTCCGCTGCACTCGCCTCACTCGCCTCGCCGACCTCACGCCCTCACCTGCGTGCCTCCCTTTCCGCGGAGGATCGTTCGAGTCGGACAGCCTCGTCCGGCACCCCTCGACCCCGGCGTGCCCGCCCCGACCGCCGTGCTCGCCCTGCCTCCTGGTCCTCGGCGCCACCGTCGTTGCCGTCCGCGTCGCTCCCGTCGGTTCCGCCGTCCCCGTCGTCCCGGCGGGGGAAGGCCGCGCACAGCGTGACCACGCCCAGTGCCAGCCCCGCGGCCGGCCACACCGGGAACCCGCCGCCGTACGCGAACCCGTGCCCCGCGAAATACGTCAGCGCCCAGACGCTCACGCCGAGCCCGGCCCACATCCGCCAGGCCGCCGCCCCCCGGATCCCCGCGCCGGGCCGCACGCGCACCTCCACGGAGGCCAGCGCCCGCTCCACTGGCCGCAACGCCCGCAACACCCCCACCAGGACGCCTCCCAGCACCAGCAGCCACGGCACCCGCAATGCCCACCAACCCGCCGAGCCGTATCGGGGTTCGGGGGCGAGTCCGGTCAGGTAGAAGGCGGCGGCGACGACCAGCACAGGCAGCATGTGCCAGAGGTAGAGCGCCATACTGCCCGCCCCCAGCACCCGTACCGCCCGCCGCACCCGGGCCCGCTCCAGCACCCGTCGCACGACCGGTGCGACCAGCAGCGCCACCCCGACCTGAGCCAGGCTCCACGCCAGCATGGCCGCCGACGGGGGATTGGTGTTGCTCAGTTCCTCCCCGGTCACCAGGATCAGACTGACGGGAAACGGCCCGGGCCCGACGAGCAGGGCGAACCCCGCCCCGCCGCCCACCGCCATGGCCACCGCCCGTCCCCGCGCCCGCGGCGCCGTTTCCCCGTCGCCGCCCAGCAGCCCGTCCCGCCAGCAGAGGCCGAGCTGGTAGACGACACCCCACACGAGCAGGTAGTTGAGTGCCCCGATCGCCTCGACGGCCGGGCCGCGCGAGGACGCGTCGCCCGCCGCCACGAGCATGCCGACACCGAGCCCCACCACGCCCATGCCCACAGGGACGCGCAGGCCCCACCGTTCGCGAAGGGAGTACAGCACCGGCGTCAGGGCGCTGAGCAGCAGGTACACCGGCAGGAACCAGAACTGCATGGCCATCGCCCACCCCACCAGCGCGAGGGTGGCGCGGTCCACGCCGAGCGCGGAGCACACCCCGACGGCGAGCAGCACGAGGCCGCTGTACACGGCCGTGGGCAGCAGCAGCCGCACGGCGCGCTGCCCCACCCATCCCGCGGCGCTCCCGCCGGCGGCCCGCGCCCGCGCCCAGGAGCCTCCGGCGGCGTGTCCACCGGCGAGGAAGAACAACGGCATGATCTGGAAGCCCAGGGTCAGCCACTGTGTCCAGGGCACGGTCGCCAGCAGCTCCGGGGCGGTGATCTCGCCGTCCGGATGCCGGATCAGCCCGGTGATCAGCCAATGGCCCAGCACGACGAGCAGGATCGCCCACGCCCGCAGGAAGTCGACATACCGGTCTCGGCTCATACGTCGCATGCTGCCTGCCCCCCAACTCCCCGGCGGCAACTAGTCCTTGTCGCAACCAAGCCGTACCCGGGACGACACCGGTCGGCCCGTCGGCACCCGGGTGCGGCCGGGGTGCCGGACGGCGTGCGCATGCTGACGATCGGCGCCTCGGGTGTCGGTGGCCGGGGCCCACCGACCATGCCCGGAGGCCCTGAGTCCAAGAGCATCGACTACGCGCCAGGCATCTTGACGCTCCGCATGTTACCGGTAACATCGTTGTCCGTCGGAGCACCAACCGCACGCCCACGCAGAGGTGGGCCGTCCGCCCCCTGGAGTCCGCGTGACCGACCACCCCACGGCGCAGCGCGCCCCGGCCGGCTCACCCACGCCGGACTCCACCTACGGCACGACCGACGTCACCGGCACCGCGCCCGTCCCTGTTTCCGCCCCCGTCTTCAGCACGTCCGCCGTGGTCGCCTCCTGCGTCGGCTTCATGCTCATCGGCGCTCTCCAGGCGTTCTACGGCCCCGCGATCCCGGCCCTGCGCGCGGAGTTCGGGCTCTCGCCCTCCGTCGCGGGGCTCGGGCTCAGCGCGCACTTCGTCGGCGGGGTCGCGGGAGTCCTCCTCTTCGACCGGCTGTACGGCCGTACCGGCAACCGGCGGATCCTGGCCGCCTCGTATCTGCTGATGGCCGTCGGCTCGGCAGGCTTCGCGATCGCGCCGAACTGGCCCCTCGCCCTCACCACCGCGCTCCTGGCGGGGTTCGGCTTCGGCGGTATCGACTACGGCCTCAACCAACTCTTCGCGGTCGGCTTCGGCCACCGTTCCACCGCGATGCTCAACATCCTCAACGCCCACTTCGGCATCGGCGCGATCCTCGGCCCGGTCCTGATCGGGGTGGTGGGCGCCGAGCACTACCCCGTCGTCTTCCTGGTCTTCGCGCTCGCCAACCTGCCTCTGCTGTTCTGTCTGCGCGGCGTACGCGACAGCCCGCCACGGCCGCCGCAGACCCCGCGGCACCCCGCGTCCACCGGGGCGTCGACGCCGGCCGACCGCGCCCTGCGGTCCGTCCTCGCCGTCTTCGTCACCCTCTACGTGCTGCACGTCGGCATCGAGGCGGGTGTCGGCGGCTGGGAGCCCACGCACCTGGAGACCGTCGGGCACGGCGCCGGCGTCGCGGCCACCGCAACCTCGGTGTACTGGCTGATGATGACCGTCGGCCGGTTCCTGGCCGCCCCGATCGCGCTGCGCTTCTCCGCCCAGACCATCATCACGGTCTCCTGCGCGGGCATGACCGGCTGCCTTCTGCTCGCGGCCGTACCTGACCTGGCGCCCTTCGCCTACGCGGGGGTGGGCCTCTTCATCGCGCCGATCTTCCCCACCGGACTGCCCTGGCTGCACCGGGCCGCCCCGCACGCCCGCCGGGCCGGCGCGGTCGTCATCGCCGCGTCCATGATGGGCGGCGTCGCGGCGGGCCCGGCGCTCGGCAAGGTCATCGAGTGGTCCGGTGTCCGAGCGGTCCCGCTCCTTCTCGCCGCGGTCTCCGCCGTCTGCCTCGCGGCCACCCTCTGGCTGACCCGAGCGACCCACCCGAAGCCCGCGCAGTGACCGCCCCGCCGCTCCCGGCCGCCACGCGGCGCCGATGGCCCGGGGCGATGCGGCCGCCCCCGTCGCCGCCCGCGGGCATCCCGAGGCACACCGACGCACCCGCACAGCCGCGCACCCGCACGTCCGCCCCGACGAGCAGGCACTCCGAAGCACAAGCACGAGACCGTGCACGAGCACGAGCACAAGACCGAGCACGAGAACACGCACGAGACCGCGCACGAAACCGAGCACGAGAACGCACCCGCACGTCCGTTTCGACGAAGGGACCCGCATGCCAGCCCTGACCACGACCTCCGACGGTTTCCTCCTCGACGGCGAACCGTTCCGCATCCTCTCCGGCGCTCTGCACTACTTCCGCGTCCACCCCGACCAGTGGACCGACCGGCTGCGCAAGGCCCGCCTCATGGGCCTGAACACCGTCGAGACGTACATCCCGTGGAACTTCCACCAGCCCGAACCCGGCACCCTCGTCCTCGACGGACTCCTCGATCTGCCCCGCTTCCTGCGGCTGGCCGCAGCGGAGGGCCTGCACGTCCTCCTCCGCCCCGGCCCCTTCATCTGCGCCGAGTGGGACGGCGGCGGTCTGCCGCACTGGCTCACCACCGACCCCGACATCCGCCTGCGCACCAGCGACCCCCGCTTCACGGACGTCGTCGACCGCTACCTGGACCTCCTCCTCCCACCGCTCCTGCCGCACATGGCGGCGTCGGGCGGCCCGGTCATCGCCGTACAGGTGGAGAACGAGTACGGCGCCTACGGCGACGACATCGCCTACCTCGAACACCTCGAGCACTCGCTCCGCTCACGCGGCGTCGAGGAGCTCCTCTTCACCTGCGACCAGACCGACGGCGATCACCTCAAGAACGGCGCGCTGCCCGGTGTCCTCGCCACCGGCACGTTCGGCAGCCGGGTGGACCAGTCCCTCCGGCGGCTCCGCGAGGCACAGCCCGAAGGCCCCCTGATGTGCGGGGAGTTCTGGATCGGCTGGTTCGACCACTGGGGCGGCCCGCACCACGGAAGGGACGCCGAGGACGCCGCCGCCGACCTCGACCGGCTCCTGTCGGCGGGCGCCTCCGTCAACATCTACATGTTCCACGGCGGCACCAACTTCGGTTACACCAACGGCGCCAACCACCACCACGCCTACGTGCCCACGGTCACCTCCTACGACTACGACGCCCCGCTCACCGAGAGCGGCGACCCCGGCCCGAAGTACCACGCCTTCCGTGAGGTCATCGCCCGCCACGCCCCGGTCCCGGACGAGCCGGTGCCCGCCCCGTCGCCCAAACTCCCCCCGACCACCGTCCGGTTGACCCACCGCGCCCCGCTCCTCCCCCTCGCCGACCGCCCCGTGCACGCCACGGACCCCCGCTCCGCCGACGCGCTGAACCAACGCTCCGGGTACACCCTGTACCGGACCACCGTCCCCACCCCCGGGGCGGGCCTCCTGCACTTCGCCGGCGGAGTGGGGGACCGCGCCCAGGTCTTCCTGGACGGCGCCCCCGCGGGCGTCCTCGAACGCGAGCGCTACGACGAGACCCTGCCCGTCCACGTCCCCCGCCCCGACGCCGTACTCGAGGTGCTCGTGGAGAACATGGGCCGGGTCAACTACGGCCCCCGCATCGGCGTCCCCAAGGGTCTGCTGGGCCCGGTCACGCTCGACGGCACACCCCTGCGCGGCTGGGACTCCCACGCACTGCCCCTGGACGACGTACCGGCCACCGCTGTATTCACCCCGGCCGAGAACCCCACCTCCGCCGAACCCGCCCTGCACCGCGGCACGTTCGAGGTGCGGACCCCCGCCGACACCTTCCTCGCCCTCCCCGGCTGGACGAAGGGCCAGGCCTGGGTCAACGGCTTCCACCTCGGCCGCTACTGGAGCCGCGGCCCGCAGCGCACCCTCTACGTCCCGGCCCCCGCCCTGCGTCCCGGCGTCAACGAGCTGGTCGTCCTCGAACTGCACGGCACCACCACCCTGGACGCCCACCTCACCGACACCCCCGACCTCGGCCCGGAGCCGTCCTGATGCGGCACCGGGTGAGCATTCCGCCCCCCTCCGGGCCCCCGCTCCGAGGCCACCTCCCCTTCACCGACGCCCCCACCGCCCCCGACCCCGTCGAGGTGACCAGCCGCTGGCTGACCCGGGGCGGCCGCCCCTGGTTCCCGGTCTCGGGGGAGTTCCACTACTCCCGGTACCCGGCCCGGGAGTGGGAGGAGGAACTGCTGAAGATGAAGGCGGGCGGGGTCACGGCCGTCGCCTCGTACGTCATCTGGATCCACCACGAGGAGACCGAGGGCCGTGTCCGCTTCGACGCCGACCGCGACCTGCGCCGCTTCGCCCGGCTCTGCGCCCGCCACGGCCTGGACTTCATTCCCCGCATCGGCCCCTGGTCGCACGCGGAGGTCCGCAACGGCGGCCTCCCCGACTGGGTACTCGCCCGCACCGCGGCCCCCCGCACCGACGACCCGGCGTACCTGACCGCCGTCCGCCCCTGGTGGGAGGCGATCGCGTCGCAACTGGACGGCCTGGACCGCGCGCACGGCGGCCCGATCGTCGCGATCCAGATCGAGAACGAGCTCTACGACCGGCCCGGCCACCTCCGCACGCTGAAGCGCATGGCCCAGGAGGCCGGCCTCAGCGCCCCCCTCTGGACCTCGACGGCATGGGGAGGAGTCCACCTCCCCGACGACGAACTGCTCCCCCTCTACGGCGGCTACCCCGAGGCCTTCTGGACCGAGGCCGACGGCGGCTGGCCCGACACCTGCCGCAAGCACTTCTTCTTCACCCACCAGCGCGACGACGAGGGCATCGGCGCCGACCTGCGCCCGACGACCGTACGCGGCACGGATCCCGACACCTACGCGGACAAGTTCCCCTGGGCCACCTGCGAGTTGGGCGGCGGCATGGCCGTCGCCTACCACCGCCGTCCGCGGGTCGACGCCGGCGACATCGGCGCCCTCGGCCTGACGAAGATCGGCTGCGGCTCGGTCTGGCAGGGCTACTACATGTTCCACGGCGGCACCAACCCGGCGGGGGAGCGGACGACCCTCCAGGAGTCCCACGCCACCGCCTACCCCAACGACCTCCCGGTCCTGACGTACGACTTCCAGGCCCCCCTCGGCGAATACGGCCAGTACCGCCCCTCGTACGACGAACTCCGCCTTCAGCACCTGCTGTTGGCGGACTTCGGCGAGGTGATCGCCCCCATGCGGTCGGTACTGCCGGACGGCCGTCCGCGCGGCCAGCACGACCGCGACACCCTGCGCTGGGCGGTCCGCGGCGACGGACGCGCCTCGGGCTTCCTCTTCGTCACCAACCACCAGCCGCACGAGCCACTCCCGGACCACCCGGACACCAGCTTCACGATCGGCTTCCCCGAGGCTCCGCCCCTCACCCTCCCCAGCACCCCCGTCACCGTCCCCACGGGCGCCTACTTCTGCTGGCCGCTGCGCCTGGACGTGGGTGGCCTGCGTCTGGACTGGGCCACCGCACAGCCGGTCTGCACGGTCGTGGACGACGACGGCCGTACGGTCCTGGTCCTGGCGGCGACGGACGGCATCGCGCCCGAACTCGCCCTGGAAGCACGGACGGTGAGGTCCGTCGCCACCCCGTCCGGTACGGACGTCTCGGCCGTGACCGACGGCGACCGCATCCTGATCACCGGCCTGCGCCCCGGCACGGACGCCCTGGTCGAGACGGAGACACCGGCCGGCGACCGGGTCGCCCTCCTGGTGCTCGACGCGGCCACCGCCCGCACCGCCTACCGGGGCGAGGCCTGGGGCGCGCAGCGGCTCGTCCTGTGCCCCGACGGCGTGGTCTTCGACGCGACGAACGGCGAGGTACGCATCCACCCCCGCCCCTCGGACGACGCGGACGGGGTGGACGGGGTGGACGGCGCGCAGGGGGAGGACGGCGAGGGACCCCGTACCCCCGCCCCGACGGTCTCCCTCTCCGTCCTCCCGGCCCCGCATCGTCCGCCGACGACACCCGGTGCCACCGTGAAGGAGAGCCAGGACGGCGCCCTGACCCGCTACACACTCGTCCCCGACGAGGACGCGCCCACCGTCCCCGCCCCCATCCTCACCGCGCTCCGCCCGGCGGGCCCGGCACCGACCCCGGAGACGGGTGTGCTGGGCCGGGCGAGCGCCCCCGCCGACGAGCACTACGACACGAAGGCGGCCGTCTACCGCGTCGACGTCCCGGCGACCCGCGCCGGCACCCCGACCCCGCCCGGATCCGACCTGCTGCGCCTGCACTGGACCGGCGACGTGGCCCGCGCCCATGTGGGGGACACACTGGTCGCCGACCAGTTCTTCACGGGCCGCCCGTGGGACATCGCGCTCGACCGACTCCCGCCCGGAGAGCCGCTCACCCTGCGAATCCTGCCGCTCGCCGCCGACGCGGCGGTCCACCTTCCCGTCACCCCGCCGGCCGGTATCGCCGAGCTACGGCACGCCGAGCGGATCACGACCCGCACCTGGCGGCTCGGCACGACCTGACCCGCGCTTCGTCGTCCGCCCGGCCTATCCTGTGGGTCCGCCGGGCGGCCCAGCGCGACTGGCCCCGGACCAGTCCCGAGGAAGAAGCCCCCACCATGACCCGAAGCGCCGCCGACGGCCCGGCCGGCCCGGCGTCCAGGGGACGCAGCAGACGCAACTTCGCGGGCTCACGTCCGGTCATGGACGACGTCGCGAAACTGGCCGGAGTCTCCAAGCAGACGGTCTCCAGGGTGCTCAACGACCACCCGGCCGTCCGCGCCGAGACCCGGGAGGTGGTCCGGGCGGCCATGCGCACCCTCGGCTACCGCCCCAGCAGCAGCGCCCGCTCACTGGCCAGCGGCCGCACCCGCATGCTCGGCGTGATCTCCTTCGACGCGGCCCGCTACGGTCCTGCCTCGACCCTGACCGCGATCAACACGGCGGCGCAGGAGGCCGGTTACCTGGTGAGCTCGATCGCGCTGGACACCGCGGACCGGGACACGGTGGTACGGGCCGCGGACCGGCTGTCGGCGGAGGGCGCGGACGGCGTGATCGCGATCGCCCCCCAGGTCCGGGTGGCCCGCGCGCTCGCCGAGGCCCACCTCGACACACCGCTGGTCGTCATGGACAACGACCTGGGTGACGGCACCCCCATGGTCACCTCGGACGCCCGCACCGGCGCCCGCAAGGCCACGCGGCACCTCCTCTCGCTCGGCCACCCCACGGTCCACCACCTGGCGGGCCCGGCGGGCTGGACCTCGGCGGACCGCCGGGCGGAGAGCTGGCGCGCCACCCTCGAGGCGGCCGGAGCCGAGGTGCACAGCCCTCTCTTCGGCGACTGGAGCGCCGACTCGGGCTACGACCTGGGCCGCGAACTGGCGAAGGCCCCGTCCGTCACCGCGATCTTCGTGTCGAACGACCAGATGGCCCTCGGCGTTCTGCGCGCCCTGTACGAGGCGGGCCGCCGGGTCCCGGAGGACGTCAGCGTCGTCGGCTACGACGACATCCCCGAGGCCGCCCACTTCCTGCCCCCGCTGACCACGATCCGTACGGACTTCACGGACATCGGCACGATCTCCCTCCGCATCCTGCTGAACCGCATCGACAGCCCGTCGACCCCCGGAAGCCCGCTCACGATCGTCCCCGTCGACCTGTGCGTCCGCCACAGCACCGCCGGCCCGCGGCAACCGTGATCACAGGGCTGACCGGGTCCCATCGCCAGGGCCCCGCAAGGCCGCGGCATGGAGATGTTCCAGGGCGTCCAGCACGACGGTGTTCCAGTGCCAGGCCAGCCACCGGCCGACATCGCTTCCGGTCTGCCGGAGCGCGGCCAGCTCGGCCTGGGTGAAACCGGTCAGCGGCCGCTCGTGATGGGAGGACACCATTCCCAGCGGGACGCCCAGCCGGTTCACCAGCGGAACACTGTGCGCGGCCCGACTGCCGGTCTGGAGGATGGCGTGGCGGGAGGCCTCGTCGAACACCGGCGCCGACTCCACGTCCCGCACGGTGACCTGCCGACGCTGACCGGCCGCCTGCGAGCAGGAGGTGGTCGGGGAGTCGACGAAGGCGAAGAAGTCGCTGAAGTACCTGTTCAGACCGGTGTGCCGGGCCAGCCGCAGCCGGCCTCGCTCGCTCAGCTGGACGTTGCCCATAGGGGTCTGGGTGATCGACAGCACCCGTTGCAGGGTCGCCGCGATGACAGCGCCCTGGCTGGTGCCGTTGCCGCGCTCCACCGGGAGCCCGGGAAGCGCGGGCGGGCCGCGCCGCACCCGGCCGGGGAACCACAGCTCGGCGTCGGCGTCGGGCGCCGGTGTGCGTACGACGGCGTCGGCGAGTGTGGAGAGCTTGATGTTGAACTGCTGGGAGGCGTTCTTCATCAGCGCGAACGCCTCATCGGTGGAGCCGAGACCGTAGCGGTCGAGCAGCACCCCTTCGGCACGGGCGACCCCGGCGCGGCCGTACAGCCGGTTGCGCAGATCGAGATCGTCCTGCCGCCACCGCGATCCGCTTCCGTGTCGGGCCCCGGAAGCGGACACATCGGCCGCCGAGCCTCCTTCGGCAGGGTGGCGGGACAGCTGGCTCATACGAAGGGCTCCAATCCGGGGTGAGTCCGAGCGACGGACGACAGTGAACCCGGCGGGCGCTCCCCGGCCGGCCGGGGGCGTACCTCTTACCAAGCACTGCCAACGCCTAACCGGAAGCGTGCCGAGTAAACCCACCGGCTTCCGTGTCACAGCGGATGTGGGGCGGTGCGCGGGCCGGGCGGCGCGGTGAGCGCATAGGTGGCGACCAGCCCGGACACACCGAGTACGCAGTCCAGAGGCAACACCAGGACGAGGTCAGGGATCTCTACACCTACGAGGCACGCGTCATGCCGTGGAGTGCTTCCTGCGCGAGGACCGAAGGCCCGGCCCCACCGCACCAGAGCCACCACCGCACAAGAGGCAGTGAGTTCCGGGCGGGCGGCAGGACGACGGCGCGCGCGGAGGGCGCGAGCCGTGACAGGTGCCGCCGGACGATCGCCGGTCCGACCACCGTGAGCACATCCCTGTGCCAGCCCGTCCCCTACGAGCGGCATCGCTGTGTTCTGGCCCTTTCAGATGCGGTAGGCCCCGGTCGGTACGCCATGGGCGAGGCCGTAAGGCGTCAGGGCGATGACGCCGGTTCCTCGTGAGCGCGTGCCGGGTCCGATGTGCAAGGGGCTGGCGCCATAGGAGTGGGCGAGGTCGGCGGCCATGTCGTGAGCGGCCCACCGCCACTCGTCCTCGTCGTCCTGGTCTTCTTGCGCCGCATCCCACTCCGGCGTGAGGCCCAGCTCCATCCGGCGGGACCGCTCGAACGGGAGCGGCTCGCCCAGGGTGAGCAATTCGTCCTCGCCCTCCCCTGTTTCGCAGTACCGCCGGACGACGGTGCCGTGCTCGGCGACGATCCAGGCGGAGCCGTCGCCCTGGCCGCCGTAGTAGTACGCGTGCGCCTGGCCGTACCGGGTGCTGAGTTCGATGCACAGGCGCAGGACGTCGTCGCTGCGCTCCTCGCCGCACGGGTCGCACCAGGCGCCGAGGACGAGGGTCCAGCCGTCGAGTTCGGGTGTCACGAAGACCCGTTCGTGACCGGTGCGGGGGTCTTCCGGGCCGAAGCCGTGGCTGTCGCTGTCGACGATGTCGTTACCGAGAGCGAAGGTCACGGGTCTGGGGTCGACCAGCCCGAGGGTGTGCATGATCCCGGTCTGGTCACCGCCGGGGACGGCCATCCAGTGATTCCAGCACGCCCACATCCCTTCCGGCCGGTCGTCGGGGAGCTTGACGCGGACGAGTCGTTCGATCGCGGCCACGTCGGCGCGGGACAGCGCCGGTTCGCCGCCGAGCTCGGCGAGCACGGTCAGCGCCCGCGCCCGCTGCCGGCCCGGCCCCCGCTCCCGGATGCGTCGGAGCAGCGGAATGACGTGCTCGCCCTGCTGTACCAGGGCGTCCTGCGCCTGCTGGGCGACCTCCCGGTCGGGGTCCCCGAGCAGCGGCAGCAGGGCGGACACCGCGGCCCGCGCGTCGTCGCCGCAGCGCTGGAGTCCACGGACGGCCATCCGGCGCACGTGCGGCAAGGGGTGGGAGAGGGCGGTGGTGTAGCGGTCGAGGGCAGCCGCACCAAAGGAGGAGAACGCGAAGCCGAGCCGCTTGCGAGAGTTCTCGCCGGCCGCGGAGGCGAGCCCGCGGAGAAGGCCGTCGAAGGCGGCCGCCTCCCCGATCCGCCCAAGCACGGCGGCAATCGGCCGCCAGTCCACGGGAGATTCCTCGTTCGCCAACTCCCGCACCAGGAGCTCCACCGCGTCGGCCCCGAGTGCGGCCAACGCCTCCGCCACAGCTTCGCGCCGGTCGGGCACCCCGAGATCCCGTACCGAGTCGGTATCCACCACGTTCCCTCCAGCAAGATCGAGCGCCCCTCGGGCGACATGATCCGGCACGGGTCTGACATCACCGGAGCCGTCCAGATCCCCCCTGAACAGCTGGCGGGTCTGTCCGACTCCGGCAGGGTCGTCAACCCCCACCGCACGCAGGTGCGGTCCAGCGCCGGCGGACGCGTCTCCTCACGACGGCTCGGGATGCGGCGCCAGGGAACCGCTTCCCGCACTTTGCTGGTCTCCGCCACTCCGAGAAGAGGAGACAGACGATGACGGAAGCCGGACCGCCGAGGCCCGCGAGACCTCGGTCCGGAGGGACTCTGTGCGGCACCCTCTTCGGGGGCCTGGCCTCGGTGGTCTCCATCGCCATCATCGGCAGGATCTGGACCGCGTGTGACATCGGCGTCAACGCGGCGGCCAACAGCATGACGCTGCTGCTGCTCGCCCCTCTCATATGGATCGGCGTAGCCATGGCCTGGGTCGTCCTGTACAGCACGCTGGGAAGGCGTCATCCAGGCGCAGCACTGACCGCGGGACTCGTCTTCACCGTGTGCGTCACGTGGTTCCTGGTGACGTGGCTCGGCGTGGCCGACTCCTACCCCGCCCCTCGATGCCCGGGAAACGTCCCGCCCTGGTGGCCGAGTTTCATTCCGACATGACCGAGCGCCAAAGCTGCGGCGACCAGAACAGGGGATGGGGGCCGACTCGGCGGGGCGCACCAATTCGATCATTCGAGATCGGCTCAGGGGGCGTACAGCTGTCTCTGCGGCGCGGAGTCGTGCCCTACGCGCGATCCGAGGCGTCGGCTCGTTCCTGGGAGAACTCCTGGTGGAGCTCACCGGAGAGGCGGTGCTGACGCTGGTCGCCTGCCTCGCGGTGGCGGGTCTGGTTCTGGCGTTCGTCTCGGGATGGGAACGCAGCCCGCAGTTCGAGTGGACCGATGGGATCGGGTCGGGCGGGTTGCGACGCGGAGGATGCCGCTACTTGGGCTGCCGTCCGAGGCCGGCCCGCACGAGTAACCGACGGCACCATGAACAGGCGCAACCGTGCCGACGGGATTGACGGCCTGACAATCGAGCCGTCCTGAGCGGCACGACTACGGCAGGTCATCACAGAGGGCGTGAACCAGCTCCTCAAAGCCGGTGACTTCCACTTCGGCCGCTCCCAGGACTCGTCGGTCGATCTCGACCATGCGCTCTTGGGCCTCGATCGCCGCAGCGTTCGGAGGCGATTCCGCCTTCAAGTGGGCGAGCTTCGCTTCGTCTTCTGTCAGGTCTCTCTGAAGGCGATTCTTTCGCTGCTCTGCTTGCTTGAGTTTGGCTTTTGCTGCCTGGCACTGTTCGTGAGGCATGGTGCTCCCTAGCCGTGCGACGTTGCTTCAGCTTTACGGGTCGGCAGTCAAGGTGCATGTCAGCTTGGACCAAGTGGGCGTTCCGTCGGGTGTGGGTCATCGTTCGATGCGTCCGCGGATGGCGAGGACGCCCTCCACGCAGGATGCCGACGCCGACGCCGACGCCGACGCCGACGCCGACGCCGACGCCGACGCCGACGCCGACGCACAGCCCTGACCCGCCGCCGCGTAAGGCACGTGGTGGCTTTGTCCACGAGTAGCGACAGCAGGTGCACGCGTCAGCGAGCAGCACACCGATGACGGCGTGTCGGATGCCCAGGTGAAATAGCGGCGGCCAGGGGGCGCCCCGGCTCGCAGGCGCAGCCACCGGTCGAGAGCCGCGCTCGATCACAGCCAGGTGGTGGCCAGCCGGCCGGCCGCGGCCGCGGTGGCGATGAGCCCGACGTTGAGTGTGATCCGGCGGTCCTCGCCGGTCAGGTGGACGGCGATCGCACCGATTTGCAGGAGCACGAATCCGATGGCCGTGGCCAGTGCCAGCCAGGGTGCGATGCCGGTCAGGGGCGGCAGGATCAGCCCGGTCGCACCGAGTATTTCGACCGCCCCCAGCGCCCTGACAGCGGGCAGGGGCATGCGATCGACCCAGGCCATCATCGGGCGGAGTTGATCTCGGCCACGGAACACCTTCATCGCGCCCGCGTAGAGGTAGAAGGGGGCGAGCAGTCCGGCGACGATCCAATACGCGATGTTCATGATTCCCGTCCACGGTCACCGGCTTGCAGATGACCCGTCGATTCCCTGGGCAACCCCTGGAGAAGGCCCGAGCCATGGTCTGAGTGACCCGGAAGTCGAAAGGGGGGAGCGCCCCGGCTGCGCTGGTCAGGTGGAGGACGGCCGGGTGGTGTCATCCCGCCGGTTTCAGGTGAGGTCGGTGGCGGGCTCGGTCGCGTAGCGGCTCATCGCGTGGGCGCTGGCCTCTGGCGTCAGTGGCCGGCCGCTGACGATCACGTTCTGGAGGTCTCGGAAGTACTGCACGTACAGGTCGGGGGTGAACGTGCTGAGCATGACGGCGGGTTGGTCGGTGATGTTGGCGAAGGTGTGAGGGGCGCCGGGCGGGACCATCACGAGCGTGCCCGTGGTGGCGTCGTAGTCCGTGTCCCCGACGGTGAACCGCACCGTGCCGGAGACGATGTAGAAGCCCTCGTCGTGCTGGGCGTGGCGGTGCTGCGGCGGTCCGGGGGTGTGCGGGGCGAGCACGGACTCGGCGATTCCGATGCGGTGCCCGGTACGACTGCCGTCTTCGAGGACGCGCATGCGCGTGGTGCCCAGGACGATCGTTTCACCGTCGTCGGGACCCACCACCGATACGGCGTGATCGGCCTGCGGTGCGCTGGTCTTCGCTTCTTCCGTCATGCTCCGAGTGCACCGCCAGGGCCCCGCAACTGTCCAAGACCCGTTCCGTAACGCCGATACCGCTTGGGTATCGTTGCAGCGTGGAGCTACGCACCCTGCGCTACTTCGTGGCGGTCGCCGAGGAACTCCACTTCGGCCGGGCCGCCACTCGACTGCACATGAGCCAGCCGCCGCTGAGCCGGGCGATCAAGCAGCTGGAGACCGAGGTCGGTGCCCTGCTGTTCGCCCGCTCGCCTGTCGGCGTCACGCTCACCCCGGTGGGCGGGGTGCTGCTCGACGAGGCGCGGGCCCTGCTCGACCAGGCCGACCGCCTCCGCGTACGCGTGAGCGCGGCGGCCGGCGTCGCGACCATCACCGTCGGCATCCTGGGCGACAGCACCGACCCGGGAGCGACCAGGCTGGCCGCCGCTTACCGTCGACGCCACCCCGGCATCGACATCCGCATCCGCGACACCGACCTGACCGACCCGACCTGCGGGCTGCGCGCCGGACTGGTCGACGTCGCCCTGACCCGGGCGCCCTTCGACGAGACCGCCCTGACGGTCCGTGAGCTGCGTACCGATCCGGTGGGCGTGGTCCTGCGCGCCGATGATCCGCTGGCCCGCCGCGACCGGCTGCAGCTGGCCGACCTGGGCGAACGTCACTGGTTCCAGTTCCCGCAGGGAACCGACCCGATCTGGCAGTCGTACTGGAACGGCGGCGAGCCGCGCGAGGGCCCGGTGGTGCGCGTCGTCCAGGAATGCCTGCAGGCCGTGCTGTGGAACGGCACGGTCGGCCTGGCCCCGCTCGGGCACGACCTGCCCGCAGAGCTGGCCGTGGTCCCGCTGACCGACATGGCGCCAAGCCGAGTGGTGGCGGTGTGGAACGAGGGTGACACCAACCCGTTGATCCGATCGTTCATCGAGATCGCGACAGCCGCGTACCGCGATTGAGAACTGGCTGCTGCGATGGTTCAGGCCCGGAGTGAAGAGGGGGCCTCGTGCAGCTGAAGGTCACGCGGTGGACGCGGTACGGGCATGATCGCCTGTACGCGAGTCTGCCTGACGGCACCGCGGTCGGTTGGGCCGACCTCGAAACCGGGAACATCACGGTCTTGCGCGGTGAACATCGCGAGGACGTGATCGCTGTGCCGACACACCACGTACAGAACACCACGGATGCAGTCCCGCCGCAGAGGTCACCCGAGCCTGAAGCTCGGCCGATGCTGCCGCCTCTGACACCGGCGGACGATCTGGCCGTCAACCCTCCCGGCGAGTCCCTCCGTGAGCTGCTCGATGGATCCGGCCGGGGTCTGGTGGGGCACCGCAGTCGCAAGGCTTCTGCGGCGCCCCACAGAGTGGGACTCCTGGCAGAAGGGACTGGCGGGGGAACGGCGAGTGGGAGCCGAGCTGAACCGCTTGGCACGCCACGGCTGACGGGTTCCGCACTCCATACCCCTGGCCGACAACGTGGACGTCCGATCCAGGGGCCTCCTCGTTTGCGCTGTCCGTCAACTTGATCCAGCGGCCTGTACTCGCTCTGCAGCGAGTAGGCGCTCGAGGTTCTTCTCCGACGCGTCGAGTGCGGTGAGCATCTGCAACCGTGCCTGCTCGAAGTGGGTGTCGACCTCGATGCCGAGGTCGTGTCGCAGTGTGACCCGTAGCAGGTAGACGCCGTCCGACAGTGGGCCGCTGAACCACGTCTTTGCCCGCTGATACGCCTCGCCGGCATCAGGGCTGCTCGGCAACTGCTTGACGACTGAGTACCCGATTTGGAGCGACCTGTTGAGGGCCGAGGCCACTTGCAGGACGTCCTTCGCCAATGCCATCTGCGCGTGGGAGTACTGGTCCGCCCAGGCTTCCTTGGCAGCATCGAGGAGTGCCGGGTCGACGCTTTCACCGCGTTCGGTCGCTCGGACCGAGTCTTGGGCGGCGATCCGGTAAGCGCGAGCTGCGGTGTTCAGATGGGCATAGAGATCGCGCTTGGCTTGCAGCGCTTGTCCCTCGCGCTCCTGCTCTCGTTCACGGTCGGCACGTTGGTTTTGTTCGGCTGCTTCGGCCCGGCTGGCGCGCTGGCTGAGCACTGCCCCGCCCAGAGTTCCACCTAGCGTTCCGCCGACACTGATCAGCGCGACGGCAAGCGTGGTCACATCCACGAGGCCCCCAACTCGTCCATTCGTTCTGTCTTCGGACCGGCGATGGAGGACGGCACCACGGTCCCTTGGCCGTGCTCATGCTTCCACTCGCGGCACATGGTCCAAGACCGGGACGACGACAATGAGGAGCAGCGCTGCTCGACTCAGAGGGGCCTCGTCGCCTGTGGGAATGCTTCAAGATCCCGTCCGAGCCTCGCCCACAGACGCCGACATACGGCCGCTCCGGGCTGCATTTGCCGGCACATACGCGAAGACCCCGTCCTCAGCGAAAACGCTGGTGGCGGGGTCTTTGGGCACCTCGTACCAGGTGCCCCCGGCAGGATTCGAACCTGCGCACACGGCTCCGGAGGCCCCTTGAGTCTCGGGCAACGCAGCAGGTCACGGCCTTTCACGTGGCAAATTCGGCAGGGCGAGTCCACGGGTAGTCCACGGGACCTGACCATTGCCGAGTGAGCTCCCGGGCGGGGCTGAAGACGTCGGGGTGTCGGCGGCGCAGTGACACAGCGCCTGGGGCTGGCGGCGCGCGTAGGACGGCGCGCAGAGCTGCGTCGAGGACGGACTGCTTCACAGGGGGAGGAAGGAGGATTGGGACCTCGTTTCGCCTTGGTGACAGGCTCGGCACTGGGGGCCTCCTCCACAGTTGCGCTACTGCCGCAGCGTGAGCGCAGGTTCCGGAATCCAGGTCGCAAGCCGTTCGCTCGGCGAAGGCCCCGCAGCGGGGTAGGCAGTCACCAGCCGGGCGTAAGCGGTTGAGATCGCCAACTGGGCCCGCCGGGCGGTACCTTCAGCAACTCGTTGTCGAATATGGGGAAGGGGAGGGGCAATATGTCGAGGGGTAAGCAGGTGTGGCGCGAGATTGGCCACGCGGTAGGGGAGGCGGCCAAGGACGGGGCGGTGGAGAGCGCACGCGCCTATTACTTCAGTGTGTACGATCGCGGCTTCAACGATGCGGCTCAAACCTGCCTGGGTGTTCTGTCCGATGCCACGCAAGAGTTGTTGGCGAGGATGAAGTCCGGAAACCTGTCCAAGCAAGAACAGGCGCTGTACGCGCGGCTGACTGAACTGACGGCTCAAATGGACGAACGTCTCCGGGACGCCTGCCAAGAAGAGCTGACAGGCGATGCCCTACCGCAGCCGTCCGATGCACGACTTGGCCAGCCAACAAGACTGTCCTGAGGCTCACTTCTGAGGATCGGCCCCGTACGTCACGACGTCCGGCACACCGAGAACCATGCCGGTGATGCAACCCTTGTTCCATGCGTCGCGCTCGTCGCTATCCAGGCCGTCAGGGAGCGCGTCTGCGCACTCCCGCTGTCCCACGGAGGTGGGGTACCGGGTGTCGGGGCCGCCGGGGCGGGTGCACATGTCCTGCCGGGCGGCCACCTCCCCGCCGGTCGTGCAGTACGTGAAGTTAGTGTCGAGGACGCGCTTCGCGTAGGCCGTCGCCGTCTGCTCGCCGAACCGGTAGCCGTTCCAGTACCTCGCGGCCTTGTCCTCCTGAGTGGTGCAGCCGGCCAGCGCGAGAGCGGCGAGGGCGAGCAGCACCAAGGTGCGTCGCATGCGCCAGAGCATACGAGAAGTACCCCCGGCATGATTTGAACCTGCGACACCCGCTACAGGAGAGAGGCGGAGGAGTGGCGGTGCTGACCTGGAGCTTTGATGCTTGCTCGGTCCACGAAAAACTCTAGGTGAGACCCCTTCGTTGACCGTGGGTGACCCCTGCATCTGGCACGACAGTGGCACGAACCTCAGCCAACGACAGTCAGCCACGACGGTGGGTGCGCTGGCCGATCACGCACGCGTATGCCTCGCTGCACCCCCGCTGGCCTCAGCCACGTTACAAGTTTGTCAGGCAGAGGCTCACCTACCGGTGTGGAGATCAGTCGCCAGTTCCATATGTCGCGTTTGCCGATAGCCGTGGAAGCGGTGTGGGCGATCTCAGGTGTGGAGTTCGTTGCAGACGCGAGTGGCGGCAGCCTCGGCGTCGACCTGGCACGGAGCGCCCCCACGTCGTGCTTGACGTTGGCCCGACTGGCTTGAGCCACCCACTGCCAGTTGTCGCCCTTGCTGTGGTCGAAGAGAGCCCGGGAGCTGAGAGGGTGCGTCTTCAAGAGCACATTGTGAGTGGCCACATTGTGGCTACCTACTCCGTCACAATATCCTCGATCACGGCCCAAGCCGAGTGGTCTATTTGTGGCATTTGAGCGTATAAGTGTTTTTGCCTACTATGGGAGGATAAGGGGTTGGATACCACCACTGATCTGCAGGCCGAGTTGGAAACTCATCGGCGAGCCGTTGATACCGAGTACTTTGACCTGTCGATTCGCGAGATCGTCCGAATGGTTGAAGAAGAAGAGATTCGAGTAGCACCGGCCTATCAGCGTAAATTCCGCTGGCCGGATGCCGTCCAGTCCGCGCTAATTGAGTCCCTTTTGCTCGGCCTCCCGATTCCGGCCATCTTTGTGGCCACCAATAAAGACGGGACTTGGGACGTCGTTGATGGCCTACAGCGCACGGCCACAATACTGAAATTCTATGGCATCGATGTACCCAACGCCGAAGAACTGCAATTCGCTGACAAGCCACTCCAGTTGACCGACCTTAATCAGCTGAAGAAATTCTCAGGCTTGTCTTACAAAGATCTCCCAATGCCGATCCGACTAATGCTCGGCAAGCGATATGTTCGCGTTCAAGTACTTAGCGATAAGTCGGATCCGGAAGTGCGATTCGAACTTTTCCGGCGCTTGAATGCAGGTGCTGTCGCCCTGACGCCTCAGGAGATCCGCAGCTGCGTGTTCCGTGGCCCGTTCAATAATATGGTAGAGGAGCTGGCAGGTACGGAAGAGTACAAGTCGCTCCTGAAGCTGCAACCCAAAAATAAGATGGATGGTACCGCAGAAGAGATCGTGCTGAAATTCTTTGCCTACATGGATGGAATGGACGACTTTGACGGCGATGTCATCGGATTCCTTAACAATTACATTAAACGTCGCGCCGATGACACTGACCTTGAAGCGGATCGAAGGCTATTTCTTGATTCCGTTTCTCACTTGCGGTCGGTCACTGGAGGGCACTTCACCCGAGTAGGAGTCTCTGTGACTCCAGTCAATCAACTCGAAGGTGTTCTTATTGGGATCGCACGGATTTTTAAGGAAGGCAAGCAGCCTAAGAAGCCTGCGGCAGGATGGGCGAATGACGAAAAGTTGGTAGGTTTTAGTACCTCAGGCACAAACAGTCGCCCCAAACTGCGCGGTAGGATCCTCCGTTCACAGGAACTTTTCTCCTGACATGGCGATCCTTACAATCAATGCAGTGTTTGAGAGCGCGGTAGAGCAACTTGACCGTGAGCGTCGTCGTCTCGATTCACTGGATCGCGCAGAAGGGGCCAGCCCGCATGCGGCAACGAAGTTCGATCACGAAGGTTTCTCTGCGATAAACAGAGCTCTTTCGTATGTGGTTATGGGCGGAGTACTTGAGGAGCTCATGCGCCAGCTTCCTGCGGCGCTTGCGGCAGATGTACTAAGTCTTGGAATTGAGCGAAGGCACCTGCCGGCCTCGCTAGTCGCCGCTATGGATTCGGTAACTTTCCGAAAGTGCGGAAACGATAACGTGTCTTCGCTCATAGAGCGGGCGGGCATAGTGCAAACGGTCCTGTCGCATGAACAGGATTCCCGCCCAGTCTTGGATTTTGGTGACCTTTTCAAGCTGGCAGATGGGCAGACTATCGGTGAAAAGCATTTCCAGGCCTTGTGGATGATTTTAGGCCTTCAGGGAGACTGGAAAAACGACCCCAATGACTCCCTGCTCCTCAAGGAAATCAAGAGCAAAAGAAACAACGTTGCTCATTGGACGGAGGACCCGGCAGTTATCGGCAGAAGTAAGAGGCCTGCCGATCTCCGCCAGATGATTCATCGTCTGAGCGAATTGATCCAACATTTCCACTTGGGGGTTTGGTATTGGCTTGAGGGTAGAAAGCCAAATACCCCTTGATGGCGCTGCTGAAGCGTGCTGTACAATTAGTCCATCGACATTCGAGTAAGCGAGAAGAGGCCGTGGAGAGAAGTCACCCACAGGGCGGACCAAGCGAGGTTTTGCAGCTACCTCTGCCTGTGTCGAGCGACTTCCTAGAGAAGCCACGGGTTTTGTCGCCGAAGAAGCCGCCCATTGACACTGCTGGTTTGGCCGATATTTTTCCTTACTACGCCGGTTTCGCTTTTGATTGGGCCCGCAAGCAGCTCAATGAGCTGTCGGCTGGCGATCCAAGGAAAGTGGTGCTAGACCCGTGGAATGGAAGCGGCACGACCACGCTGGCCGCACAGTGTGACGGACACCCTTCCTTCGGAGTCGATAGGAATCCTGTAGCGAATTTGGTTGCTCAACTTCGCTGTCAGGTAGGAGCGCAGGGTCAACGACCGTTTTCGCCCCAAGGGTCTGTCGAGCCATTGGGTGGCGCCAAGGACGCGCTGTCGAATTGGTTTGCGGCAGCGACGGTTAAGCAGATAAGGGAATGGACTAGCAGCCTTCACGGCCAACCCCTTGAGGCTCGCGTTGTGGGCTTGGTGAGTCTCTTTCGTGTTGTCCGAATGGTGACCAAGAAGTTCGAGGGTACTAATCCAACCTGGGTTAAGCGAGCTCGGACATACGATGAGCTTATTGAGATCACACATGCTGATCTGGATAGCCTGATCGCTGCGGAGCAGGAATATCTTATCGAGCGACTGAAATCCTCGCCGTTCGGCTCTGGTACTACGACTCTCCTAACCGCCTCTTCAGATCGTCTGCCAATCGGAACTGGTTCGATTGATGTGATCCTGACTTCCCCCCCCTACCTGACGCGCATTGATTATGGCATTGCTTATTGTCGAGAGCTCGCGGTCTTGGGCGTGGACGTGATGAATAGCAGAGAACTGCGGGCCGGACTAATGGGTACCACCCTTATTCGCGATAAATCCAATCACTCGTTCAAGCCAGGGGTGGTTGCTGAAGACCTCATCAAGAGGGTTTCCTCGCATAGTAGTAAAGCGTCGAGCGGGTACTATCTGAAGCAGACATGGCAGTACCTACGTGACCTTTCGTCCGGTTTTGATGAAATGACCCGAGTCGTGCGGCCCGGCGGAAATCTCTGCATGGTAGTTCAAGATTCTTACTATAAAGATGAGCACGTGCCTCTGGCAGACATTTGCGTAGATGAGGCACGCGCTCGAGGTTGGGATCTCGTGCGACTGGAGCAATTTCCCGTAAAGCGAACATTGACTACGTTGAATAGATCTGCGCGAGAGTATAAGAAGTCGCAAGTTGCTGAGAGTGTGGTCACGTTCGTCCGTAAGCCGGCATAGCGGCTTTATTGGATCTGGTTGGGCGCGAGTGATCATGGCCGCTACTTCCGGAGTGTCGAGTAGCTGTAGATCTGCTGGCAGAGCGCGGCGTTGGGGCCACGATCTTCGAGGGCCGTGCCTGATTGGCTTGCTTGAGCCGCGGAGCCGCCGTCCCAGCCACGACTCACGACTCACCCCATCCTTTTCTTTGGCGCTTGTTGGCTGATCGTTGTGTGTGCGGCACGGGCGCCGGCCGGGCTGGAGCGGGGCGGAGACAGGAGCGCAGGCCCGGCCGGGGGCCGGGCCGCGCGCGGGGAGCGGAGCGAGCCGCCTTGAACCAGTAGAGAAAGTTTGAATCATGGTCTCGCTACCGGGGTGTGGCCGGCAGAGGCGAATCCTCGGCAGTCGTCAGGTACACGCCGGTCGCTAGCCTGTCCTCGTGATCCATACCGATGATCGACAGTTCCCAGCTGCCCTGGCCGCGGCGTTGGCGGTCCCGTTCGATTACAACGACGGCGACGGGGTCGACTTCGAACCTTTCGCAGCCTTCCTGTCTGCGGAGGAGACCACGGACTGGTTCCGGGCCTGGACTGGGAATGCAGAGCTAAGTGGCGACGGGTTCCGCGTGTTTGGGCAGGACGGCTCGGGCGGATTCGCGGCGTTCTGGTTGATCCGCCCCAGCTGCCCGCTTGTCGATCAGCCTGTGGTCTTCCTTGGTTCCGAGGGCGAGACCGGTGTCGTTGCACGTGATCTGAGCGCCTTCTTGTGGCTGCTGGCTGGCGGCTTCGGCCCCTGCGAAGCGGCCACCTCGGACGAACCCGACTGGACGCCGTCGCTCAACTCCGACTTCATGGCCGTCGCGGAACGATTCGCGGCCGACCAGCAGCAGCCGGCAGCTGCCGTCATCGAGCAGGCGACCCGCGAGTTCCCAGACTTCGATGACACCATCATGGAGCTCTGCCGCTGACTCGGTCCCCAACTGTTAAGGGCAGGTCCCTCCGCTCAGTGGTGTAGAACCCTGGGTATGGGGAGTGAGCGGCGGGAGCTGATGAAGGCGCTCGGGGTGCGCCTTCGAGGGCTCCGAACACAGGCTGGCCTGACGGGTGCCGTTCTGGCGCAGCGGGCTGGCGTGGGGCAACCGACCGTGTCCAAGGTGGAGAACGGGCGCATGGTTCCTAGCCTCGACGTCCTGGGGCGCTTGTCGCTGGCTCTCGATCTCGACGAGTTGACCTCTCGTGAGGTGCGTGACCTCCTAGTCGCCGTGGAAGCTGCGCCGGACGCCGCCGCGGTATCCGACGATGAGGCTCTTGCCGGGTCGGTCCTGGATGAGGCAGTGCGGTCTGCTCGGCTGGTTCGCTCGTTCCAGTGCGTCGTTCTGCCGGCCATGCTCCAGAGTGCCGAGTACGCCCGGCACGTGTTCGCGAGCGCGCCGAACTCGACGCCTGAGGCAGTCGGTCGGGCTGTCGCTGCGCGTGTCGAGCGGCAGAGTCTCTTGTACGAGCCGGGTCGCGAGTCGGTGTTCGTGCTGACGGAAGCTGTGTTGCGGACCTGGCCGGGGAATCCCTCGCTGATGCTTGCCCAGTTCGACCGGCTCTTGGCTGTCGAGAGTCTGAGTACTGTGCGCCTCGGGGTGATCCCCTGGCGTCGGGCCGTTCCGGTCCTGCCTCGTCACGGGTTCACCTTGTGCGACCAGGGAGCGGTTGTTGTTGAGTCCTTCCGCGGTGAGCGGGTCTTGGACGACTCCGACGAGGTTGCCGCGTACGAGGAGACCTTCCGGCGCTTCGAAGAGGCTGCGCTTTTCGGCTCTGAGGTGCGAGAGCTCCTGCTTCGGGTGATGCAGGAGTTTCGGGAGATGGAAGACTTCGCCACCCGTTAGAGGAATAATTCCTCAAGATGCCTGGCTCATTGGTCATCCGTGGGAATACCCTGCTCGCTGTGTCGTCTAGCCCCCTAGACGAGGAGGAGTGTTCCCATGTCCCAAAGTTGGTGCCGCATGTTTCCCGGCCTGGCCTGGCAGGTGGCACAGGCCCGTCACTTCGTCGCCGCCCTGCTTGAGGATGAGGCTCCAGACCTCGTCGACGACGCTGTCCTGGTCGTCGGGGAGCTGGCGGCCAATGCTGTCCGGCATACGCGGAGCGGCTGGTACCGCGGATGGTTCCTCGTGGTCGTCCACTTCCGTGACGACCTGGTCCGCGTCGAAGTCGTCGACCAAGGCGGAGACGAGGAGCCGCAGGTTCGAAGCGTGGCCAGAGGCGTGGAAGAGGATGGCCGCGGTCTGATGATGATTGCCGCTTGTGCCAAAGACTGGGGAGTGAAGGACCGGCCCTCGGGTGCTCGCTGCGTCTGGGCCGAGCTGGCTCGGAACGGCTCGTGATGGGTTCGTGCGCGGCGGTGATCCGTAGCTGCCTCGTGGGCAGTAGCGGGTGAGCCCTCGTGGAGTGCCTCGGCGCCGGGCCGGCTTCTATGTGATCGGTGTTCATTCGGGCAGGCGGCTCCCGCCCATTCCGTCTAGGGCCCTAGACTCCTGGTTACTTCTAGGAGGTGTGGTCATGTCGGACGAGTTGCAGCGGATCATGGCGATTGATGATCCGTACCTGCTCCTGCGTGAGGTCACGACGCGATTGGCCGATGCTCAGCAGGAGGTGACCGAACTGGCCCGACTCCGCCGTCGTGTGGTTCAGGACCTCCACTCGCAAGGGCTGTCGTACGCGCAGATCGCCGAGAAGGCCGGCCTGAGCCGCGGGCGGATCCATCAGATCCGGCATACCGGCCCGGCGCCCGAGGGTGCGTTCCTCGGTGCGGGTGCCGTCACGGTCGTGACTCCGCTTCGGTGGGACGACGACAAGAAGCGCACGGTCGTCGCCATGGCTGACGTGAACTCTGGGAAGCGCCTGGAGGAGCTGGCGAAGTCGTACGGGCTCGATGTCAGCTCCGGCAACGTGCTCGTGAGTGGTGAGGTTGACCTCAACCGTGACGGCCTGGTCGTCGTCTGCGGGCCGGGCATGTCCCAGGACATGAGCGACCTCTACGCACAGGATCCGGTACTCAGCTGGGAACATCCCGATGGCGAACCATGGGCGCTGGTGGACCGTCGTACCGGCACAGCACACCGCGCGGGGCAGGACACCGACTCAAACCGCCCGTACGACGTCGGCTACCTTGGCCGGCTGCCCCGTCCGGACGGCAACGGCTCGGTGCTCGCCCTCGCCGGAATCCACACTGAAGGATCCCTCGGCGTCGTCCAGCTGCTCGCCTCCGACCTGAGCACGCTGTGGGGCCAGGTGGGAGAGCATCGCTTCTCCACGCTGGTCGGCGTCGAATACGACCCTGAGACCGGCGAACCGCAGTCCGTCGAACTGCTCACCCCCCTCTACCGGCACGACGAGGAGACGACGGCGTGAACGTCGCCCTCGCCTCACTACCTGCTGAACCGGGGCGGGAAAACGAGGACTTCGCCGCCGCGGCTGCCGGGGCGGCTGTTCTCCTGGACGGGGCCGGCGTGGCCGGTGCGGAGACCGGGTGTACGCACGGCATCGCCTGGTTCTCCTCAACGCTCGGCGGGCTGCTGCTGAGCACCATCACGGCGAACCCGGCCCGGCCGCTCGCCGACTGTCTGGCCGACGCGATCCGAGTCGTTCGGTCCCTGCATGAGGACAGCTGTGACCTGACCTATCGGGCCAGTCCGACCAGTACCGTCGTCGCCGTCCGGGCTGGCGCGGAAGCTCTGGAATACCTCGTGCTTGGTGACTCGACGCTCCTCCTCGCCGACCAGGACGGTAAGACGACTGTCGTCACTGATCAGCGCCTGGACGAGGTCGGCAAGCGCCTCCGCTCGCCGGTCGATGAACTGCTCACAGGCTCACCCGAACACGGGGTTGCCTTGGCGCTGTACCGCGACGCCCTGACAGGGCTCCGCAACCGGCCGGGTGGCTTCTGGATCGCCGGGCCCGATCCGCAAGCGGCGGCGCACGCCCTCACCGGCGTGGTACCGCTGGAATCGCTGGCGTCCGTGACGCTGCTGAGTGACGGTGCGACGCGACTCGTCGACTCATTCGCACTCAGTACCTGGGAAGGGACGTTGCGCGTCCTCGACTCATCAGGGCCCGCGGAGCTGCTTCGGCGTGTACGGAGCGCTGAGGCGAGTGACCCTGATGGCCGACGCTGGCCTCGAGGCAAGGCACAGGATGACGCCACCGCCCTGCACTGGATGCTGCGTCCCGCCTTCTCCGCGGGCGATACGTCGCGACGTTGACGGCATCTTCTGCGGGGAGAGCCCGACCGTCAGTGCCCCTGTGGACGCTCGCGCACCTTCCGGAGGATCTCCATCCCAAGCTGCTGGCGATCCGAGTCCATTCGGAAGCGAACGCCCCTTTGCGCCTCTACTGTTTGAGCTAGCCGCCTGGCTTGGTCTGCGTCGAGTACGTCGACCATCTGCGCCGCGAGCAGCATGGCGTGGTACTGCTCGAACGGGGTGCGCGACTGGGCGATGACGGCAAGGGTGGCTTCGAAGTTTCGCAGTTCAGGGCTGGCCTGCATCATTGCCAACGCGGTGATGCGCTGTTCCTCCGTTCCGTCCTGCAGCCAGCGCGTGACCTCGGCCGGCTCGAAGGACTCCTCCTGCGCCAAGCGGCGCGCACGGGCAACCACCTCTTCCAAGGCCTGTGTACGCGAGGCGCCGGGACGCATCGACCGTCGTACTGAGCTGTAGTCGGCAGCGATAGGTCTCGCAGCGTCCATCAAGGCGCTCGCCTCTGCACGCAACTTGGTGGCGGTAGCGATGTCACCCCGGCGCTCGGACTCCTCCGCCAATTCAAACCTGTCTGCGGCGGCGGCCCGCATCCTCAGCGTGGCGCCTCCGAACTCAAGGCTTTCGATCTGGCTGCCGAGCATGGCGAGGGTGAGCAAAATGCCGCCGAGCATGATGAGGGCCGCAGAGCCGGTCCCGTTCTGAGTAGCAAAGACTGCAAGGGCACCTAAACCGAATGACCCTGAACCCACGAGAGCCGTGAGCGTGCGCCAGGCGGGTGCGGCTCTCGTCTTCACCGGCCTCCCCGCTTCTGTTCGGATGGGCGTGATACCACCGGCAAACGCGCGTGAAGCTATCAGCAGGATCTAGGGCTGGGATGCGACTGCGCCTTGTTGGGTGCCCTCACCTTGGCTGCGGTCCAAGGCGCGCCGAACCCCTTGCCTCACGACGTTAGGCATTCGAGCACGGGAGCGGCGACCGGTCATACGCCGTTCGTGCGTCGAGACCGATTCGTATACCCCCCTAGACAGTTGACGGTCCGTCGGTTAACGTAGTCGTCAACCCCCCTAGACAGTTCAGGGGTCGCCCCTCTGCTGTCTAGGGGGGTATCCGGTCCCAGCGGAGCGGACTTAACGCACCGCCAACCAAGTGAGGTTCACGAAATGCGTGTCATCCCCGTAGACGTCTCGGCCGCGACGCTCCTCGTCACCAAGCTGCCCGAGGTCAAGGTGAAGGACCGTCAGACCGGTGAGATCGCCGTCGACCCGGTGACCAACGACCGGCTCATGGTGCTGGAGCTGGTATTCATCGCGGCCGGCGGTTCGGACCTGATCAAGGTCACCGTTCCCGAGAAGGGCATCGGTGAGGGTCTGGTGATGGGAGCTCCGGTCATCCTGCCCGGCCTCATCGCCCGGCCGTGGGAGAGCGAGTTCGGCGGGCGGATGCGTCACGGCATCGCCTACCGCGCGGACGCGGTCATGGTCAACGCCCCGGCTCCGGTGCAGGGCTGAACGCCATGACTGACACCGTCTGGACGCTGACATTGTGCCTGCTAGCACTCGCCGCCCTGCTGATCCTGCGCCGCCGCGCACCGGTCGCGTTCTGGTGGCTGGTCGGCTACCCGTTCGTCGCGCTGCGCGTACTCACCACCTACCGGGCCACGATGGACGCGTGCGGCCTGACGGTCCCGGCCTCGGCCGTCCGTCGGGCCACGGCCCGGATGATTGGGCGGGAAGCCGCCCCCGTCCCGCCTCGGCGATCGCTGCCGTGGCCGACCGGGTCCGGGCTCGTGATGCGGCTGCGCATGGCGACCGGGCAGGCTCCCGAGGACTTCATGGCCTCGGCCGACCGGCTGCGCCACGCCTGGGCAGCGCACGCCGTGCACATCCGCCCCACCAAGCCGGGCTGGCTCGAACTGCGCCTGATCGGCTGGGACGTGCTCTCCGATGTGCAGCCCGCACGTCGGTGGAAGCAGCGTGGGCCGCTCACCCTTCCGCTGGCGCTTCGGGATGACGGACGGTGGCACGTACGGGACTTCCGCGCCGTGCCGCATGAACTCATCCTCGGCGCGACGCAGTCCGGCAAGTCCGTGTATCTGCGGAACCTGGTGTGCGGCCTGGCCCGGCAACGGGTCGTCCTCGTCGGGGTCGACTGCAAATGGGGCGTCGAATTGGCTCCGTTCGCACCTCGGTTGTCTGCCCTCGCCGACACTCCGGACCGGGCGAACGAGCTCCTTGACGTCCTGCTGGAAGAGATGGAGGCACGGTTCCGTCTGATCGGTCTCTCGTCTGCTGCGGGCCCGGACGCTGTGCTCACCTCGGACGTGTGGGGGCTGCCGGCCGAGGTGCGGCCGGTGCCGGTCGTGGTCGTTGTCGACGAGGTGGCGGAACTCTTCCTCGCCGCGAGCCGCGATGACGAGAAGCGACGCGACGCCATGGTCACCAAGCTGATCCGTATCGCCCAGCTCGGCCGTGCGGCCGGCATCTATCTCGAAGTGTGCGGGCAGCGCTTCGGCTCTGAACTCGGCAAGGGAGCGACCATGCTTCGCGCCCAGCTCACCGGCCGCATCTGCCACCGGGTCAATGACGAGTCCTCGGCGAACATGGCGCTCGCCGACATCTCCCCGGAAGCGGCCCTCGCCGCCACCTCCATTCCGGCCGAACGTCCCGGCGTCGCGATCGTCGGCGACTCCTCCGGCGGCTGGTCCCGCGCCCGCTCACCGCACCTGTCCCTCGACGAGGCAGCGGCCATCTGCCGCGACACGGCGGCACTGGTGCCGGAACTGTCCCGCCTCGACTCCTTCCGGCCCGTCGTCGCCGTGGAGTCCGCCAAGGCGCAGATCCCGGCCGGCGTGCCCACCGCCCGCCCGGTGACCGAGTAGCCGCACCAACTTCCCCACGGCTGGCGTGACCGCCTCGCGCCAAGTCCCTAGCCCTCCCATGCCGCGAACCGGAAGGAAGCCCATGTCACGCCCCTCCATCGCCGAGGTCAGCGCACTCATCGCCGACCTGGCCGCGCTGCGCCAGAACCCGGACCGCACCTCCGACGAGTATGCGGCGCTCATGAACCGCAAGGCGGACCTGTTGGAGCGCATCGCGGCCTGCACGCCTGGCGACGCCGATGCCGCCGAGGTGGCCCGTCTGGCCCGTGAGCGTGCCGACTCACTCAAGTCCGCCAACTGACCGCACGGAAGGGATCGGGAGCCGATGCGTGCCCAGCTCGCCCGCGTAGATGCGGTGATCGTCCAAGCCGTCATCGCGGGTGCCCTGTCCTTCTCGCACCTTCACGACCTCGCCGACGCGGCCGGACAGGGCGGCTGGAAGGCATGGGCCTACCCCGTCTCCGTCGACCTGCTGCTCGTCGCCGCCTGGCGCCGGATGCGCGAACAGCAGCGCGCCGGACAACCGGCCGGGGGACCGCGGCTGTGGTTCCTCATCGCCCTGGCCGCATCCCTCGGGGCCAACATCGCCACCGCCGGGCTCCTCGACCTGGACGACGTCCCCGCGTCGCTCCGCGTCGTGGTGGCCGGCTGGCCCGCCGTCGCCTTCTTCGGCGGAACCCTGCTCGCCCACACACCACGCACCCCGGACACGCCCACGGCCACGGCTACGCCCGAGACGGACAACGAACCGGCCCACGTCCCGACTGCGGTCGACGCACCCGAACGTGACGCGCTTCCGGCCCTGGTCACCGGCCCGGACTCTGATTCGGAGCCGCCCGCAACCCCCGAACCGGTCGCGGCTGTCCCCGCCCCGACGCCCGCCCCGGCCGTCACCCTCCCGCCCGCCCTCGTCGACCGTGCCCAGGCCCTGGCCGAGGAACACCGCGCCACCACCGGTCTCGCCGCAGACCCCGATGCCGTCCGCGCCCGGCTCGGCCTGCCCCCGTCCATGACGCCCTCTGTCGCCGCCCACCTCTGAGAAGGGACGAACACCGTGAACCCGCGCTTCCGCAACGTCCGCCGCATCGGCCCCGTGCAGGTCGCCTCCTACATCGCCCGCGGCCGCAACCGCCACCTCGCGGCCTGCACTGCGCCCCGTTGCGACTTCTCCACCGAGTACGACAGCCGCGCCGCCGCCGAACTCGCCGCACGCACCCACCGCTGCAAGGCCTGACAGGAGACCGCTGCCATGACCGTCCCTCTCTGGTTCGCCGTGCTCGTCGTCGCCGTCCTCGGCATCCAGCTCGCCCGCCCGCCGTGGTGGCTGGTCGCCCTGCTCCTCCTCGGCGGCTACCTCGTCGCCAACAGCGTTCTCGCCCCCGCCGTCGCCACGCTCCTCGACTGACCCACAGAAGGGACCGCCTCGTGTTCACCCCCAAGTACCCCCGCCCGGACACCGCCCCGATGCCCGCCAGCACACCCCCGGTGACCTACAGCCCGTCGGTCTACAGCCCCACCGCCTATGCCCCGGCCCCGGTTCCGGCGGCCCCCGCCTCCACCCGGCCGGCGGTCCAACTCACCCCGGGCAGCGTGCTCACCCTCGCCGCCGGTGGGGGAGCCCTGGTCCTGGTCGTCGGCGCGGTCCTCGTCTCCATGCTCCTCGCGGTCGCCATCACTGCCGCTTCCGTGGCCGTCTGCGCGGTCGTCATCCGCTCGATTCTCAAGAGCGACCGCCGCTGACCTCATCTGCGCAGCATCCCGGCCTGCCCACTCTGTCTAGCCCCCTATGCAGGCCGGGTGCCCGTCCTGAACTTCCGCCCCTCCAAGGAGGCACCCGCACATGCGCCCCGAGGCTTCCACCGGAGCCATCCGCCAACTGGCAGCCCTCGCCCAGCACGGCGACCTCAGCACCTACGCACACCAGGTTCAGCGGCTCGGCGGCTGCGAGCGGCCCGTACGGATGGAGGGCCACCGCCTCGACGTCCACGCCGCGACCGGCGAGATCGTCCGCGAGATCTTCGACCACGACCTTCCTGCCGGACAGCTCCTCATCCGCTGCAACAACCGCCGCGCTACCCGCTGCGCCGCCTGCGCCGAGGTCTATCGCAAGGACACGTTCCACCTCGTCACGGCCGGCCTGAGCGGCGGCAAGGGGATCGGCCCGACCGTCGCCCAACACCCCCGGGTCTTCGCCACCTTCACCGCGCCGTCCTTCGGCCCCGTCCACAACCGGCCCGGCGGCGGTCGCTGCCGCTGCGGATGCCTCCACCCGGAAGACGACCCCGCCCTCGGTACCCCGCTGAACCCGGAGCGATACGACTACCGCGCCGCCGTCCTCTGGAACGCGCACGCCGGTGCCCTGTGGGCCCGCTTCACCACCTACCTACGCCAACAGATCGCCTCCCGCGCGGACATCACCCGCTCCGAACTGCGCCACTGCCTCAAGCTCTCGTACGCCAAGGTCGCCGAGTACCAGCGGCGCGGAGCCGTGCACTTCCATGCCGTGATCCGCCTCGACGGCCCCGAAGGTGCCGAGGACTCCCCGCCCGTCTGGGCGACGACGGAACTCCTCTCCGACGCGATCCGCTCGGCCGTCCGGCTCGCCGAGACCCCCGGCCCGACCCTCGACGACCGCGCCCACACCTTCCGCTTCGGCGAACAGCTCGACATCCGCCCCATCCGCTCCGCCGACTTCGCCGGAACCACCCACCTGAGCAGCCGGGCCGTCGCTGCCTACATCGCCAAGTACGCCACCAAGGGCGCGGAGAGCGCGACGGGCACCATCGATCGCCCGATCCGCAACCCCATCACCGACCTGATCGGCACCGACGTCACCGACCACGCCCGGCAGATGATCCTTACCTGCTGGCACCTCGGCGGACTGCCCGAACTCGAAGAACTCCGGCTGCGCAAGTGGGCTCACATGCTCGGCTTCCGCGGCCACTTCTCCACCAAGTCCCGCGCGTACTCCGTCACCCTCGGCACCCTCCGCCAGGAACGCGCCGACCACAACGAAGCGCTCACGCGCGAACGGGCGGCTCTGGCCGGCCACCCCCTCCCGGACCCGGACACCGTCCTCGTCCTCTCGCACTGGCGCGTTGCCGGTACCGGCCTGACCGCCGCCGAATCCTGGCTAGCCACCTCACGGCGACCCGACACCCCGGACACGGAAGGAGACTCGTCGTGGACCGCCGACGAGACGAACTGATGACCGTCCCGCAGATCCTCGCCGAGCTGGGCGGAGTCTCCCGCCGCACCTTCTACCGCTGGCGCGAACTGGGACAGGCTCCAGAGGCGATCAAGCTCCCGAACGGTGAACTCCGCTTCTGGCGCAGCGACTTCACCTCGTGGCTCCACGGGCTCGGGGAGGCGGCGTGAAGTCCCATGACGTGAAGGTGTGGAGCATCCGCAAGCGGCCGTACAAGACGCCGTCGTACGACGTGCGATGGAAGGTCGGCGAGGTCCCGCCCTTCTCCGGGACCTTCCGGACCAAGGCGCTCGCCGACAACTTCCGCGCAAAGCTGCTCCGGGCTGCGCAAAAGGGCGAGGCGTTCAGCACTGAAACTGGTCTCCCGGACTCCATGGCGCCGATCAAAGAGTCCCTCACCTGGTACG
Source organism: Streptomyces sp. NBC_01334 (assembly GCF_035983595.1). Lineage (NCBI taxonomy): Bacteria > Bacillati > Actinomycetota > Actinomycetes > Kitasatosporales > Streptomycetaceae > Streptomyces > Streptomyces sp. NBC_01334. Next base: position 6,570,616 of record NZ_CP130718.1, read on the forward strand.
ACTTCGCGCGGACGTACGTCGCCATGAAATGGCCGCACGCCGCTCCGAACTCCCGCGACAGCCTGAACGAGACGATGACGCTCGTCACGACTCACCTCCTGGGCGACCGCGCCGGCCGCCCCGCGGATGATGTGTTGCGGCGTGCCCTGCGCGGCTGGGCCTTCGTCGTCCAGGCCCCGGACGAGGAGGCCCCGCCGGTGGACATCGCCAACGCCCTTCGATGGGTCGCCAAGGCCTCGCTACCGCTGACGACGCTCAAGAACCCGGCAGACATCCGCAGCGTCCTCGACTCGCTCAAGCTCACCCTTTCCGGTGCGCCAGCTGCCGCTGAGACGGTGCGACGCAAGCGGGCTGTCCTCTTCAACGCCCTGGCCTACGCAGTCGAGCTGGGGGAGCTCCCGGAGAACCCGGTCTCGCTCGTGAAGTGGAAGCTGCCCAAGGTCACCAAGGAAGTTGACCGTCGAGTCGTGGTGAACCCCCGGCAGGCGGCTGAGCTTCTGGGCGCGGTCTCGTACGTCGGTGGGTACCGCCGGGCCCGTGGGCGCCGACTCGTCGCGCTCTTTGCCTGCATGTACTTCGGTGGGCTGCGGCCGGCGGAAGCTGTGGCTCTGCGGGGTCCGGACTGCACACTGCCGGACAAAGGGTGGGGCTCGCTGATCCTGGAGAAGAGCCGCCCGACCGTCGGGAAGCGGTGGACTGGAACGGGGGAGGTGCACGACAACCGAGGCCTCAAGAATCGACCCGCCAACGAGACCCGCATCGTTCCGGCTCCGCCCCGCCTGGTGCGCATGCTCCGGGCTCACATCGAGGAGTTCGGTACGGCCAAGGATGGCCGACTGTTCGCTAATGAACGCGGTGGAGTGGTCGCCTCGACGACGTACTGGCGTGTCTGGGACGAGGCGCGGCACTTGGCGCTCACCCCGGAACAGGTGGCCTCGCCGTTGGCCGCTCGACCGTACGACCTGCGGCACGCCGCGCTCTCCTCGTGGCTCAACGCCGGCGTAGACCCCACAGAGGTTGCGGAGCGTGCGGGCAACAGCGTTGAAGTGCTGCTGAGTCGGTATGCCAAGTGCCTCGACGGTCGACAGGACGTCGCCAATCGCCGGATCGCCGAACTCCTAGGCGAGGATGACGGCCAGGAGGACGAGCCCGGCAACGGGCCCTGATCCACGCACCCCTCACAGTCCCCTGCGGCATGATGGCCCCTGAACTACGGTCCGGGGGCCATCGTCGTTTCCAGGGCCATGCGGAATCCGGCCCTTCGGCCAGTCCACGGCGTTGGAGGCGTGTCGCGGGGCGCAGGAGAAGCCAGAGCAAATCGGAAGTCGCCTTCCGCTCCGCACATCGATGAGGTCGGCTTCGTCGACAGACGTGTTACAGCAGAGGTCATCTGACACTTTCTTGGCCTCATTCAGGACTGCTGGCGCCTCTCAATTGCGGCGGGAGAATTTCCTTATGTCGCGGCCTACTCATCTAGGGCAGATTTTCTTCCTCCGCTGCCCTCGCTTCCTCTTCCGTCCTCGTTTTGAGCCAGTCCCTGATTCCCTCTGGAAACTGCGTGCTCTCATCGTGCAAGCTGTCGTCGACCTGACTGTATTGCAGGCCGTAAATCTTGGTAGCGATTGTCTCCTTGAGGTTTGTTTTGTCGAAGATTGCATCGTGCACGTGGGCCTGTGACATGTATGCACGAGTTAGGTTCGTTCGAGATAGATCCGCATTGATTAGCCTCGTCCGGAAGAGGTTCGCGCCCACTAGATTGGCCTCTCGCAACGTGACGTCCTTAAGGCTGCTGCGTCGAAGGGTCGAGCCCTGCAAATCGCAGCCTGCCATGTCTGCGCGATCAAACTTGATCATATCTAGGTCGAGGTCGTACAGATCGTATCCCCTTAGATCCGTCCCTGAAAGGTCAATCGTCTGGTATCGGCTTAGGGACGAGCCTTTGGGCTGCCTTGGAGCTGTGCCGATCACGTTTAGTGCGGCGAGAACGTCCTCTCGATGTACGTGCGTTCCTTCACCATTCCCTGAGGAGTTCTTTCGAGCGTACGTGCGCACGAATGCAGCTAGAACGTCCGCGCCAGCCCAGTAATCCCGCTCACTGTCGCGCATAATTCGACCAAGGCTATAGATTCCGCCGAGACGTTGCGTTACGTTTTCCGAGCCCAACAGCTTTATGGCTTCCAGGTACCTATCAGTGACTTGGCCTTCGCGGGTGAGTTCAGCTTGTTCGCGATCTTTATCGCGGGCATGAGCGAATTGGTCCTGACTGTGCAGGTAGAGCTTTTCGGCGTGTCGATGGCTCTTATGGGTGTAGTACAGGCCGATTCCTGCGATGGCACTGGCGGCAACGGCAACCAGTACAGTACGGATACCTGTGATAATGATGCCCGCGGACGGGACCAGCGCCCCATTGTTGTCGTGGATGTGCTGGTCCTCGATGTACCAGGGGCCCCACACGAGAGCGGCCACGAAAGCTACGGAGAGCAGTGCGATGGCTGAGCAGACTACCGCGCGCCGGGTGATCTTGGCCTTGATGTGAAGTCCCATGGCGGGATGATGGCTTGCAGAAAGCCCCGGCGTGTGTTGATCGGCTTTTTCAGAGCGGAACTTGAGGTTGCGGCGTGCGCTGACGGAGTTGATCTCAGATGCGTTCGGTACAAATTATGTCAGGCGTTGAGCGGGGCTTTCGTGGCGTTCGAAACGGGATGAGCGGGGCGTAGCGTGAGACGTCACTGGGCATCGCGGACAGCCCTCGAACCCCGCATCGTTCTGGCTCCGCCCTGCCTGGTGCGCATACTCCTCGCGCACACCCAGGAGTTCGGCACGGCCAAAGACGGCCTGCTGTTCGCCAATGATCGCGGTGGAGTGGTCGCCTCGACGACGTACTGGCGTGTCTGGGACGAGGCGCGGCACCTGGCGCTCACCCCGGAGCAGGTGGCCTCGCCGCTCGCCGCTCGCCGCTCGCCGCTCGACCGTACGACCTGCGCCACGCGGCGCTCTCCTCGTGGCTCAACGCCGGCGTGGACCCCACCGAGGTTGCGGAGCGCGCGGGCAACAGCGTCGAGGTGCTCCTCAGCCGCTACGCGAAGTGCCTCGATGGTCGGCAGGACGTCGCTAATCGCCGGATCGCCGAACTCCTCGGTGAGGACGACGGCCAGGAGGACGAGCCCGGCAACGGGCTCTGATCGCGACACACCTCCGACACACGCACTGCGGCATGATGGCCCCTGGACCACGGTCCGGGGGCCTCGTCGTTTTCCGGGGTTGACCTGCTGATTCCTGGTCGGCGGCCAGTCCACGCATAGTCCACAGCACCCGACATACAGCCGCTCCGAGCGGCACATGGCTGCACATACGCCAAGACCCCGTCCTCAGCGAAAGCGCTGGTGGCGGGGTCTTTGGGCACCTGATTCAAGGTGCCCCCGGCAGGATTCGAACCTGCGCACACGGCTCCGGAGGCCGTTGCTCTATCCCCTGAGCTACGGGGGCGTGTCGGTCGTGAGGTGTTGCTCGCGGCGACGGGTAGAACACTACCAGCTCGCTCGGGGTGTTCATGAACGGGTTTCTGCGGGTCCGGGGCGGGGTGTGGGTCGCCCGCACGGGGTGGAAGTGGGGAAAACCCGGACGCGGTGGCCGGTCCCGACCTACTCTCGAGTTGTGCCAGGCGCGTCGGGCCGGGTGCTTGTTGTGGACGACAACAAGGTCATCCGGCAGCTGATCAGGGTCAATCTCGAGCTGGAGGGCATCGAGGTCGTGACCGCGGGCGATGGCGTCGAGTGTCTGGATGTCGTTCATCAGGTGCAGCCGGATCTTGTGACGCTCGATGTCGTCATGCCCCGGTTGGACGGGTTGCGTACCGCCGCTCGGTTGCGTGCCGATCCGCGGACGCGTGATCTCCCCCTTGTCGTCATCAGCGCCTGTACGCAGTACGAGGTCGAAGCCGGTCTCGAGGTCGGCGTCGACGCGTTCCTCGCCAAGCCCTTCGATCCTGCCGAACTCGTCTCCGTCGTACGGGAGTTGATGGAGCGCAGGGAAGGTGTGGGTCTGGAGCTGGGGCGCGGGACCGTGCGCGTGGCAGAGGAAGGCGTAGGGGCGGGGAAGGGTGCAGGGCCGGGGCCCGGCGCTGCGGGCTCAGGGGCCGAGTAGGGCCGTTCTGCAGATCTGACACGCGTCGGTGCAGCGGTGACGCGGTGCAGCAGCACGTCGGTAGATCAAGTCCCGGCGCCCGTCCAGGTCAGGTGCCGGTCTGTACGGTCCCGGTGGGCCCTGCCGCCCGAAACCATTGCCCATTGCGGTCCGCCCAGCACTCCGCCCCCATCCCCCTCTGCGCCCCATGTCCCGCCTCCTCACCTCCCGACCCCTCCCGGTCCACATCCCGGACCGCTGGTAAACCGGGTCGCCTACCCACCCCCCTCCTCCCCTACGCTTGTCCCGTGACCCCCGTCGAGCTCTCACACACCGTGCTGCGCGCGGTGCGTCGTGCTGTCGATGACGGGGAGCTGAGTGTGGTCGTACCCCCGCGGGCCGTGGTCACCGTTCCGGGGCCCGGTGGCTGTGGGGACTACGCGACCAACATCGCCCTCCAGCTCGCGCGGCCGGCCGGGCAGCCGCCGCAGCGGGTCGCCGAGGTTCTCCGGCCGTATCTTCTCGGTGCCGCCGGGGTCGGTGACGTCGTCGTCACCGGGCCCGGGTTTCTCAACATCAGCCTGCAGGGGGCGCAGGGGTCGGTCGCGCTCGTCAGCGAGATCCTGCGGAGCCAGGGCCGGAGTGGGGTGGGGTACGGGTACGCCGATCGGCCCACCGGGCAGGTCGTGCAGCTGCATGCCCCGCATGAGGTCCGTGCCGTCGTCGTCATGGACGTCGTGGCCCGTGTGCTGCGTTCGCAGGGCGCCCTCGTCCGTACCAGCTGTGTGGCGCGTCCCGAGCGGGAGTGGACCGAGGTGCTCGGGGTCGGGGTCGACGCGTACGGCACGTCCGACGCGCCGGCTCCGCTCGAGGTCAACGTGCGTCCCGTCCCCGCCGCCCCGGCCGATCCCGTGTCGCTCGGTCGCGACGCCGGTCGTTGGGCTCTGCTCCACCCCGCCGCTCATGACCGGCCCCGCATCACCTCCGAGTACCTGTCCCAGCGGGAGGGCAACCCGCTCTTCCGGGTCCGTTACGCCCACGCCCGCACCCGGGCGCTCAGCCGTAACGCCGCCGACCTGGGCTTCGACGCCCACCCCGGAGTCGTCCCGGACGTACGCGCACTCGAGATCGCCCTCGCCGACCATCCGCGCATCCTGGCCGCGGCGGCGGCACAGCACGCTCCCGACCGTCTCGCCCGGCATCTCCTCGCCGTCGCCGACGCCGTCACCCCTCTTCTCCCCATCGTCCTGCCCCGTGGTGAGGAGAAACCCTCGGCCGCCCACCGTGCCCGGCTCGCGCTTGCCGAAGCCGCCGGGACGGTGCTGGCCGGCGGCCTGTCCCTGCTCGGCATCGACGCACCCGACCATCTCTGAAAGAGCACGCCAAAGATGAGCCGTTCCGCCCACCCCGCCGGGCCCCGTCACGCCGACGTCTTTCCGGAGGGCCACTACTCCGCCCCGCCCGCCGATCTCAACGCCCTCCACCCGAAGGTCTGGGCGCACACCGTCACCCGAAACACCGACGGTGTGCTGACCGTGGGCGGTGTCGACGTCGCCGCTCTCGCCGAGGAGTACGGCACCCCCGCCTACATCCTCGACGAGGCCGACTTCCGCGAGCGGGCCCGTGCCTGGCGTACCGCCTTCGGGACCGACGCCGACGTCTTCTACGCCGGCAAGGCGTTCCTGTCCCGGGCCGTCGTGCGGTGGCTGCACGAGGAGGGGCTCAACCTCGACGTCTGTTCGGGCGGCGAGCTCGCCACCGCCCTTTCCGCCGGCATGCCCGCCGATCGCATCGCCTTCCACGGCAACAACAAGTCCGTCGACGAAATTCACCGTGCCATCGACGCCGGGGTCGGGCGTATCGTTCTCGACTCCTTCCAGGAGATCGTGCGCGTCGCCCATGTCGCGCAGTCCCTCGGTAAGCGGCAGCGGGTGCAGATTCGTATCACCGTCGGCGTCGAGGCCCATACGCACGAGTTCATCGCCACCGCGCACGAGGACCAGAAGTTCGGGATTCCGCTCGCGGGCGGACAGGCGGCGGAAGCCGTCCGGCGGGCTCTTCAGCTCGACGGGCTCGAACTCATCGGACTGCACTCCCACATCGGGTCGCAGATCTTCGACATGTCCGGCTTCGAGGTCGCCGCCCACCGGGTCGTCGGACTGCTCAAGGACATCCGCGACGAGCACGGCGTCGAGCTGCCCGAGATCGACCTCGGCGGTGGGCTCGGGATCGCCTACACCAGCGACGACGATCCCCGCGAACCCCACGAGATCGCCAAGGCGCTCACCGAGATCGTCACCCGTGAGTGCGAGGGCGCCCGGCTCCGCACTCCTCGTATCTCCGTCGAGCCGGGGCGCGCCATCGTCGGCCCCACCGCCTTCACCCTCTACGAGGTCGGCACCATCAAGCCCCTCGACGGGCTGCGTACGTACGTCTCCGTCGACGGCGGCATGTCGGACAACATCCGTACCGCGCTGTACGACGCGGAGTACAGCGTCGCGCTGGTCTCCCGGACCTCCGACGCCGAGCCGATGCTCGCGCGGGTCGTCGGCAAGCACTGCGAGAGCGGCGACATCGTCGTGAAGGACGCGTTCCTGCCCTCCGACCTGGCACCGGGTGACCTGATCGCAGTACCCGCCACGGGCGCGTACTGCCGGTCGATGGCCAGCAACTACAACCATGTGCTGCGGCCGCCCGTGGTCGCCGTGCGCGAGGGGGAGTCGCGGGTCATCGTGCGGCGCGAGACCGAGGAGGACCTGCTGCGACTCGACGTCGGCTGAGGGCAGCCGGGAACGGTCGGGAACAGCTGGGAGCAGTCGAGAAACAGTCGGGAACAGCCGAGAAACAGGGGGCGGAACGGACGGCGGGACGGCGGACACGACCGCTGGCGGAAACGACTGCCGGAAACGGCCGGCATACGCCGACGGAAAAGGGCGGAAGATCTCCTGTCTGCCGCCCCTGTAAAAATGAAATAGATGTCTCACGATCCGGACCAGGGATAGAAACTCCGGTCCGGTGAGTGAGACTGGGGCAACCGGAAACAACCGTAGACGGTATGAGGAAACGAGGTCGGATGATGCGTACGCGTCCGCTGAAGGTGGCGCTGCTGGGCTGTGGAGTGGTCGGCTCAGAGGTGGCGCGCATCATGACGACGCACGCCGACGACCTCGCCGCGCGGATCGGGGCCCCGGTGGAACTCGCCGGTGTGGCCGTTCGGCGGCCCTCCCGGGTCCGTGAGGGCATCGACCCCGCCCTCGTCACCACCGACGCCACCGCCCTCGTCAAGCGCGGCGACATCGACGTCGTCGTCGAGGTCATCGGCGGCATCGAGCCCGCTCGTACGCTCATCACCACCGCTTTCGAGTACGGCGCCTCCGTCGTCTCCGCGAACAAGGCGCTCCTCGCGCAGGACGGTGCCGCGCTGCACGCGGCCGCCGAGGAGCACGGCGAGGACCTCTACTACGAGGCCTCCGTCGCCGGTGCCATCCCGCTGATCCGGCCGCTGCGCGAGTCCCTCGCCGGCGACAAGGTCAACCGGGTGCTGGGGATCGTCAACGGCACCACCAACTTCATCCTCGACAAGATGGACTCCACCGGCGCCGGGTATCAGGAGGCCCTCGACGAGGCCACCGCCCTGGGATACGCCGAGGCCGACCCCACGGCCGATGTCGAGGCGTTCGACGCCGCCGCCAAGGCGGCCATCCTCGCCGGGATCGCCTTCCACACGCGCGTGCGCCTCGACGACGTCTACCGCGAGGGCATGACCGAGGTGACCGCGTCCGACTTCGCCTCCGCCAGGGAGATGGGCTGCACCATCAAGCTGCTCGCCATCTGTGAGCGGGCCGCGGACGGCGGGTCGGTCACCGCGCGCGTGCACCCGGCGATGATTCCGCTGAGCCACCCGCTGGCCTCCGTGCGCGGCGCCTACAACGCCGTGTTCGTGGAGTCGGACGCGGCCGGGCAGCTCATGTTCTACGGTCCCGGCGCCGGCGGTGCTCCCACCGCCTCCGCCGTGCTCGGCGACCTCGTCGCCGTCTGCCGCAACCGGCTCAGCGGGGCAACGGGGCCCGGCGAGTCGGCGTATGCCGCCCTGCCGGTGTCGCCGATGGGCGACGTCGTCACGCGCTACCACATCAGTCTGGACGTCGCCGACAAACCGGGTGTTCTCGCCCAGGTGGCGACCGTGTTCGCCGAGCACGGGGTGTCCATCGATACGGTTCGCCAGCAAGGGCGACAGGACAGCGACGGCGAGGCTTCTCTCGTCGTCGTCACCCACCGCGCGTCCGACGCCTCCCTCACCGGGACCGTCGAGGCGCTGCGCAAGCTCGACACCGTGCGGGGTGTCGCCAGCATCATGCGGGTTGAAGGAGAGTAACCAGCAATGACCCACCAGTGGCGCGGAATCATCGAGGAGTACCGGGACCGGCTGCCGGTTTCCGACAGCACGCCCGTCGTGACGCTCCGTGAGGGCGGCACGCCCCTCGTGCCCGCGCAGGTGCTCTCCGAGCGCACGGGCTGCGAGGTCCACCTCAAGGTGGAGGGTGCCAACCCCACCGGGTCCTTCAAGGACCGCGGCATGACCATGGCCATCACGCGGGCCAAGGAGGAGGGCGCGCAGGCCGTCATCTGCGCCTCCACCGGCAACACCTCCGCGTCCGCCGCCGCGTACGCGGTGCGGGCCGGCATGGTCTGTGCCGTCCTCGTCCCGCAGGGCAAGATCGCGATCGGCAAGATGGGCCAGGCCCTCGTCCACGGCGCGAAGATCCTCCAGGTCGACGGCAACTTCGACGACTGCCTCACGCTCGCCCGTGCGCTGAGCGACAACTACCCGGTGGCGCTGGTCAATTCGGTGAACCCGGTGCGCATCGAGGGCCAGAAGACGGCCGCGTTCGAGATCGTGGACATGCTCGGCGACGCCCCCGACATCCACGTCCTGCCGGTCGGCAACGCGGGCAACATCACCGCGTACTGGAAGGGGTACCAGGAGTACGCCGCCGACAAGATCGCCGTACGGACCCCCCGTATGTGGGGATTCCAGGCGTCGGGCAGCGCCCCGATCGTGCGCGGCGAGGTCGTCAAGGACCCGTCGACCATCGCCACCGCGATCCGCATCGGCAACCCGGCCTCCTGGAAGTTCGCGCTGGCCGCGCAGGAGGAGTCCGGCGGCTTCATCGACGAGGTGACGGACCGTGAGATTCTGCGCGCCTACCGGCTGTTGGCCGCGCAGGAGGGTGTCTTCGTGGAGCCCGCGTCCGCCGCGTCCGTGGCCGGTCTGCTGAAGGCCGCCGAGCAGGGCAAGGTCGACCCGGGGCAGAAGATCGTGTGCACCGTCACCGGCAACGGTCTGAAGGACCCCGACTGGGCCGTCGCCGGCGCCCCGCAGCCCGTCACCGTGCCGGTCGACGCGGTGACGGCGGCCGAGCGCCTCGGCCTCGCGTAGACGGACCGTGCGTCGCCCGTGTCACTCGCGGGCGACGCGCAGGGGGCTTTCCCGCGCAGGGGTGCACAGGGGGCTTACGACACGCATCGTGCGCCGCCCGTGCGCCCTATGTCGCCACAGAACCTTCCTTCGATAGGCTGTACTGAATCCGCCCGCCGCATATGCCGCAGTGCCGCGTCGTCGCCGTGTCGTTGCCGCGTCGTCTCCGCGGACTCCAGGGTTCTCCGTACAGGTCTCCCGTACATATCGAATGTCATTCGACAGTCCCGCAGCTCAAGGAGAGTCATCGCGAGATGGCCGGTCCCGCCTTCCGCGCCGCCCCCGTCCGGGTGCGCGTTCCCGCCACCAGCGCCAACCTCGGCCCGGGCTTCGACGCCTTCGGCCTCGCACTGGGGCTCTACGACGACGTCGTCGTCCGGGTGGCCGATTCCGGGCTGCACATCGACATCGCGGGGGAGGGCAGCGAGACGCTGCCGCGCGACGAGAAGCACCTCCTCGTCCGCTCCCTGCGCACCGCCTTCGACGTCCTGGGCGGCCAGCCGCGCGGCCTGGAGATCGTCTGCGCCAACCGCATCCCGCACGGCCGTGGCCTCGGCTCCTCCTCCGCCGCGATCTGCGCCGGAATCGTCGCCGCGCGCGCGGTGACCATAGGCGGCGAGAGCAAGCTCGACGACGCGGCCCTGCTCGAGCTCGCGACCGAGATCGAGGGTCACCCGGACAACGTGGCGGCCTGTCTGCTGGGCGGGTTCAGCCTGTCCTGGATGGAGGCGGGCGCCGCGCGGGCGATCAGGATGGAGCCCGCCGATTCCATCGTTCCGGTGGTTTTCGTGCCCGGGAAGCCGGTTCTCACCGAGACCGCGCGCGGCCTGCTCCCTCGTTCCGTCCCGCACGTCGACGCCGCCGCCAACGCGGGCCGGGCCGCACTGCTCGTCGAGGCCCTCACCCGGCGTCCCGAACTGCTGCTGCCCGCCACCGAGGACCGTCTGCACCAGGAGTACCGCGCACCGGCGATGCCCGAGAGCGCGGCACTGGTGGAAAGGCTGCGCGCCGACGGGATTCCCGCCGTCATCTCCGGCGCCGGACCCACCGTGATGGCGCTGGCCGACGCGGGCACCGCCGACAAGATCGAGGCCTCGGCCGGCGCGGACTGGGCCGCGAACCGCCTGGCCCTGGACCTGAAGGGCGCGTGCGTACTGCCGCTCGCACCCGCTGGTGACAGCCACTCCGGCGACATTTAAGCGCACGGTTGCCGGATTTCGAGAGGGGGAATGTTTGTTGGATCCGGTAGTGTTAACCTCAAGTCTGCACCCGACCCCACCATGGCGAGGTGCTTCGCGTCCCCCTTCGGGACAGACATTCTTCCGGGAGCTCCCCAAGCCGCACTGCGTTCCGTACGTCGTACCTGGGCAGTACGCAGTACAGCGACGCTGAGTGGTCCACAGGGCACGCTCCGGAATTGGTGCGACCACGCCGCGTGACACTGAGTGTCATGGCACGTCGCGGTAGCGCCATCACCAGCAAATTCTCTTCCGCCGCTTTGGCGGACCACCGCCCCGGCTTCGCCACAGCAAGGACCGAAGTCGGACAGCACAACCGGTCGCCGAGCCAGACAGGCCGACGTCCGCTCCAGGGAAGGACCCTTCGTGAGCGACACCACCGATCTGATGGGCGCACGTGTCGAGGAGACCGCTGCCGCGCCCGCCACGGACGCCTCCGCGCCTGCCACCGGTGCCGGCTCCCGGCGGCGCCGCGGTACCGGCCTCGAGGGCATGGTGCTGGCCGAGCTTCAGCAGGTCGCATCCGGCCTCGGTATCAGGGGCACGGCGCGTATGCGCAAGAGCCAGCTGATCGAGGTCATCAAGGAGGCGCAGGCGGGAGGCGGAGCAGCCGCTCCCAAGGCCGCGACGACCCCCGCCGGGGACGCCGCCGAGACCAAGCCCAAGCGCCGCGCCACCTCCAAGGCGCGCACCGGCGACGAGGCCGCCGAGAAGAAGGCGGACACCGCCAAGGCCGAGGCCCCCGCCGAGAAGGCCGTGGCCCAGCAGCAGATCGAGATCCCCGGCCAGCCGGCCAGCAACGACGCGCCCACCGAGCGCCGTCGCCGCCGCGCCACCGCCGACGCGGGCAGCCCGGAGACGGTCGTCGCCGAGGCGAAGGCCGCCCCGAAGGCCGAGGCGTCCGCCCCGGCGCAGAGCGAGTCCCAGGCGCAGCCGCAGGGCGACGCCAGGGGCGACGCCGACGGTGGCGAGGGCCGCCGCCGCGACCGCCGTGAGCGCGGCCGCGACCGCGGTGAGCGTGGCGACCGCGGCGACCGCGGCGACCGTCGCAAGGGCGACGACCAGCAGGGTGGCGGCCAGCAGCAGCGGGGTGGCCAGCAGCAGGGTCAGCAGCAGAGCGGTGGCCGTCAGGACCGCCAGCAGCGCGACAACGGCCCCCAGGACGACGACGAGTTCGGCGATGGCCGGCGTGGCCGGCGTGGCCGTTACCGCGACCGCCGTGGCCGTCGTGGGCGTGACGAGATCGGCGCCGCCGAGCCGCAGGTCGCCGACGACGACGTCCTGATTCCCGTCGCGGGCATCCTGGACATCCTCGACAACTACGCGTTCATCCGTACGTCGGGCTACCTGCCGGGTCCCAACGACGTGTACGTCTCGCTCGCCCAGGTCCGCAAGAACGGTCTGCGCAAGGGCGACCACGTCACCGGCGCGGTCCGTCAGCCCAAGGACGGCGAGCGTCGCGAGAAGTTCAACGCGCTCGTCCGGCTGGACTCCACCAACGGCATGGCGCCCGATTCCGGGCGCGGGCGACCGGAGTTCAACAAGCTGACCCCGCTCTACCCGCAGGACCGCCTCCGTCTGGAGACGGACCCGGGCGTGCTGACGACCCGCATCATCGACCTCGTGTCGCCGATCGGCAAGGGCCAGCGCGGTCTGATCGTGGCCCCGCCGAAGACCGGCAAGACCATGATCATGCAGGCGATCGCCAACGCGATCACGCACAACAACCCCGAGTGCCACCTGATGGTCGTCCTGGTGGACGAGCGTCCGGAAGAGGTCACCGACATGCAGCGGTCGGTGAAGGGCGAGGTCATCTCCTCGACCTTCGACCGCCCGGCCGAGGACCACACCACGGTCGCCGAGCTCGCCATCGAGCGCGCCAAGCGTCTGGTGGAGCTGGGCCACGACGTGGTCGTGCTGCTCGACTCGATCACGCGTCTGGGCCGTGCGTACAACCTCGCCGCCCCGGCCTCCGGCCGCATCCTGTCCGGTGGTGTCGACTCGACCGCCCTGTACCCGCCGAAGCGCTTCTTCGGTGCGGCCCGCAACATCGAGGACGGCGGCTCGCTGACCATCCTCGCCACCGCTCTGGTGGACACCGGGTCCCGCATGGACGAGGTGATCTTCGAGGAGTTCAAGGGCACCGGCAACATGGAGCTCAAGCTCGACCGGAAGCTCGCCGACAAGCGCATCTTCCCGGCGGTGGACGTCGACGCGTCCGGTACCCGTAAGGAAGAGATCCTGCTCGGCAACGAGGAGCTCGCCGTCACCTGGAAGCTGCGCCGAGTGCTGCACGCGCTCGACCAGCAGCAGGCGATCGAGCTGCTCCTCGACAAGATGAAGCAGACGAAGTCGAACGGCGAGTTCCTGATGCAGATCCAGAAGACGACGCCGTCGACGGGCAACAACGACTGACAACTGTCGTCCGACGACTGAAGATTGATGACTGACGTCTGACGTCTGACGTGGTTCCGCCGAACACCGGCCGAGGGCCGTCCCCTGCAGCAGGGGGCGGCCCTCGGCCGTGCCGTGCAGCGGGATACGATCTCGCTCTTCACGCAATCTTCAGATCGAACTTTTTCGATTTTCTTGATCCCTAGGGGGGACTGAGTGGGTACACCCACGTCAGGGGGCGGTCGGCACAGACGCCGGATACGGATCGCGCTGCCCGTCGCCGCGGCCGGTCTGGCCGCCGCGGTCGCCGGTGCGCTGTTCCTGTCCTCGGCCGAGGCCGCCGAGACGCCACCGTCGCCGGCGCCCGCACGGACGATGTCGGCCGCGGAGCTCAAGGAGCGGGCCGCTGTCGCCGTCACCGGTGACGAGACACCGGGGGCGAGCGCCAAGGAGTCCCTGAGCGCGAGCGCAAGCCCGAGCAAGATCAATCCGAAGATCATCGGCGGCACCACGACGACGATCGCCACCGCGCCGTGGATGGCCCAGCTCTGGTACTCCGACGACCGGGGCACCGACACCACCGGCGACGACATCGGCTTCTTCTGCGGTGGCTCCGTGATCTCGCCGACGAAGATCCTCACCGCGGCGCACTGCGTCAAGGGCTACAACTGGTATGCCAACGGCTTCGTCATCACGGGCAGCACGCAGCTGCTGTCCGCCGACGGCAACGCGCACGGCGGCACCGTCTCGCTCCCCTCGCGGCAGTGGAACCACTGGTCGTACAGCGACACGACGCTCGACAACGACGTCGCCGTGCTGACGCTGGAGACGCCGGTCACGGCCACGCCGATCAAGATGACCACGAACACCGACAGCGCGTCGTACGCGACCGGCACCAAGGCCACGCTGTACGGCTGGGGCCGCACCAGCTCCGCCACGCAGGACATCTCCGACACCCTGAAGACGGCCGAGCTGCCGATCCAGTCGAACGCCACCTGCTCGGGCTACTACGGCGCCGAGTACCTCAAGGGGCACATGGTGTGCGCGGGCACGCCCGCCACCGGCAGCGACACGGGCACCACCACCGCCTGCAACGGCGACTCCGGCGGCCCGCTGATCGTCAAGAACGCGGCCGGCGAGAACCGCATCGTGGGTGTCGTGTCCTGGGGCGTGAAGGACTGCGTCGAGAGCGGCGCGTACAGCGTCTTCAGCAAGATCTCCACGTACGCCGCCAGCGCGTACCCGCGCATGGACGACACCAACCGCAACTACGACCACCTCGCCGACCTGTGGGTGCGCAACGCGTCCACCAAGGTCGCGCGCGACCTGTACTCCAAGGGCACCTCGCTGGCCGGCGGCGACTCCTGGGGCTCCATGAGCGCCTACAACCTCGTCGTCCAGACCGACCTGGACCGCGACGGCCACCAGGACCTGATCCTGCGCCGCACCTCGGACGGCGACGTCTTCTGGAAGCACTGGTTGCCTTCCAGCGGGACCTGGGCGACCAAGCTGATCGGCGACAACTGGAAGACCCGCACCCAGATCGTCGCCCCCGGCGACGTCACGGGCGACTACCTTCCGGACCTGCTCGCCGTGGACTCGGCCGGCGCGCTCTGGGTCTACCCGGGCAAGGGCAACGGCACCTTCTCCGCGCCCGTCAAGAACGGCACGGGCTGGAACGCGTACAACGTCGTGCGCGGTCACGGCGACTTCAGCTTCGACGGCAAGACGGACCTGATCGCCCGCGACAAGGCCACCGGCGCGGTCTACCTCTACAAGGGCAACGGCACCGCCACGAGCGCCTTCGCGGCCCGGATCAAGGTCGCGACCTGGAGCAACACCACGTACAACGTCATCGCCGCCGTCGGAGACGTCAACGGCGACGGTCTGGCCGACCTGCTGGCCCGCACTCCGGCAGGCACCCTGTACCTGTACAAGGGCACCGGAAAGGCCACCACTGCGATCTTTGCCACAAGGGTCTCACTCGGGACGTCTTTCAAGCAGTACGACCTGTTCGGCTGAGTCCGGCCGAACCCGCAGGTGAGCGGGGGTAGACCTCGCTCACCCGGGTCACGCGGCGTGCCCGGTCCGTCACGGACCGGGCACGACGCGTTGTGCAACCCTGTCCCGAGTTTCCCCGTCTGACCTGGCGGAGTGACGATGGTGAGGTTGCACGAGAACAGAGGAGCACATGTCCGCCGAGAGCACGCCGGAGCCCGGAACCCCGGGTGAGACCGGCACGACGAGCGGGGCGGCCGGCAGCAACGGTCCGCGCCACCGCAGGCAGCGTGGCCGACGCAAGGGGGTGCTGATCGCCGCGTGGACCGCCGCGGGCATCCTCGTGCTGGGCGGCACCGGTGTCGGCTACCTCTACTTCAAGCTCAACGGCAACATCAAGAGCGTCGACATCGACCAGGCCCTGGGCACCGACCGGCCCACCAAGGTCGACAACGGCTCCGAGAACATCCTCGTGCTCGGCTCGGACACCCGTTCCGGCGCCAACAAGAAGCTCGGCGGCGGCACGGACGACGGCAGCGCCCGCTCCGACACCGCGATGATCATCCACGTGTACGAGGGCCACAAGAAGGCCAGCGTGGTCTCCATACCGCGCGACACGCTCATAGACCGCCCCGCCTGCACCGACACCAGCGGTGTCACGCACGACGCCGCGTCCGACGTCATGTTCAACTCGGCGTACTCGACGGGTGGCGCCGCCTGCGCCGTGAAGACGGTCGAGTCGATCAGCGGCATCCGTATGGACCACTACCTGGAAGTCGACTTCTCCGGCTTCGAGGAGCTCATCGACGAACTCGGCGGCGTCGCGGTCACCACGACCAAGGCCATCGACGACCCCGACAGCCACCTGAACCTCAAGGCCGGCACGCACACGCTCACCGGCGAGCAGGCCCTCGGCCTGGTCCGCACCCGGCACGGCGTCGGCGACGGCTCCGACCTCGGCCGCATCCAGCTCCAGCAGGCCTTCATCAAGGCCCTGGTCAACCAGGTCAAGCATGTCGGCCTGTTCACCAGCGGCACCAAGCTGTACGACCTCGCCAACACCGCGACCAAGGCCGTCACGGCGGATTCCGAGCTCGGCTCGCTGAACTCCCTGATGTCCTTCGCGAACGGGCTCAAGGGCATCAGCGCGGACAACATGAACATGGTCACGATGCCGGTCCGGTACGACCCGTCCAACCTCAACCGGGTCATCGTCGCCGAGGCGAAGGCCAAGCAGGTGTGGACGGCCCTGAAGAACGACCGGCCCATCCCGAAGACCGCCACCGAGGGCACCGCCACGGGCGAGGCGGCGGGGGTCGTGACGTCGTCCTGACGGCCTTCGCGCAGCCCGGGGAATAGATCCCCCCGCCCCCCGGTTTTGGGGGATGCGGCCAGTCCTGGCAGACTGGTACGTCGGCCCCGGTTCACGTTGGTCGTATCCCGCGACAGCGACCCGGCGCCCTCCCGAAACTAGGAGACACCTTGAAGCGCGAAATCCACCCCGAGTACGTCGAGACGCAGGTCAGCTGCACCTGTGGCGCCTCGTTCACCACCCGTAGCACGATCGAGAGCGGTTCCATCCGCGCCGACGTCTGCTCCGAGTGCCACCCGTTCTACACGGGCAAGCAGAAGATCCTCGACACCGGTGGCCGTGTGGCCCGCTTCGAGGCCCGCTTCGGCAAGGCTTCCGCCGGCTCCACGAAGTAGCGAGCACCTCTTCGCCGGTCCGCGGCAGTGTCCCCGCCCAGGGGCACGGCCGGGACCGGCGTTTTTGGTCGCTTGCCCTTCCCCCACGTACGTCATTCAGGAGCGCATCATGTTCGAGGCCGTCGAGGAGCTGCTCGGAGAGCACGCCGACCTGGAGAAGAAGCTGGCCGACCCGTCGGTCCACTCCGACCAGGCCAACGCGCGCAAGCTGAACAAGCGCTACGCCGAGCTGACGCCCATCGTCGGCACGTACCGCTCCTGGAAGCAGACCGGCGACGATGTCGAGACCGCGCGCGAGTTCGCCTCCGCCGACCCGGACTTCGCCGCCGAGGTCAAGGAGCTGGAGAAGCAGCGCGAGGAGCTCACGGAGAAGCTGCGGCTGCTGCTCGTGCCCCGGGACCCGTCCGACGACAAGGACGTCATCCTCGAGATCAAGGCGGGCGCGGGCGGCGACGAGTCGGCCCTGTTCGCCGGCGACCTGCTGCGCATGTACCTCCGGTACGCCGAGCGCGTCGGCTGGAAGACCGAGATCATCGACGCGACCGAGTCCGAGCTGGGCGGCTACAAGGACGTCCAGGTCGCGGTGAAGACCAAGGGCGGACAGGGCGCCACCGAGCCCGGGCAGGGCGTCTGGGCGCGGATGAAGTACGAAGGCGGCGTGCACCGGGTGCAGCGGGTTCCCGCGACCGAGTCCCAGGGGCGGATCCACACCTCCGCCGCCGGTGTGCTCGTGACGCCCGAGGCCGAGGAGGTCGACGTCGAGATCAACGCGAACGACCTCCGCATCGACGTCTACCGGTCCTCCGGGCCCGGCGGGCAGTCCGTCAACACCACCGACTCCGCCGTGCGCATCACGCACATTCCCACCGGAGTCGTCGCCTCCTGCCAGAACGAGAAGAGCCAGTTGCAGAACAAGGAGCAGGCGATGCGTATCCTGCGCTCCAGGCTGCTCGCAGCGGCGCAGGAGGAAGCGGAGCGGGAGGCCGCCGACGCCCGCCGCAGCCAGGTCCGCACCGTCGACCGCTCCGAGAAGATCCGCACGTACAACTTCCCGGAGAACCGCATCTCGGACCACCGCGTCGGCTTCAAGTCGTACAACCTGGACCAGGTCCTGGACGGCGACCTCGACGCGGTGATCCAGGCCTGCGTCGACGCGGACTCGGCCGCCAAGCTCGCAGCCGCGTAAGCGTTGTAGGACGTACGCACGACGAGTACGACACGGAGGACTTGCGTGAACCTGCTGCTCGCAGAGGTGGCCCAGGCCACCCAGCGGCTGGCCGACGCCGGCGTGCCCTCGCCGCGCAACGACGCGGAGGAGCTCGCCGCGTTCGTGCACGGCGTGAAGCGCGGTGAACTCCACTCCGTGAAGAACTCCGACTTCGACGCCCGCTACTGGGAGACCATCGCCCGGCGGGAGCAGCGCGAGCCGCTCCAGCACATCACCGGGCGGGCCTTCTTCCGGTACCTGGAGCTCCAGGTCGGCCCCGGTGTCTTCGTACCGCGCCCCGAGACCGAGTCCGTGGTCGGCTGGGCCATAGACGCGGTACGCGCCATGGACGTCGTCGAGCCCCGCATCGTCGACCTGTGCACCGGCAGCGGCGCCATCGCGCTCGCCCTCGCCCAGGAGGTCCCGCGCTCGCGTGTGCACGCCGTGGAGCTGTCCGAGGACGCCCTGCGCTGGACGCGCAAGAACATGGAGGGGTCCAGGGTCGACCTGCGTCAGGGAGACGCCCTGGACGCCTTCCGCGACCTCGACGGCCAGGTCGACCTCGTCATCTCGAACCCCCCGTACATCCCGCTCACCGAATGGGAGTACGTGGCGCCCGAGGCGCGCGACTACGACCCCGAGCTCGCCCTGTTCTCGGGGGAGGACGGCCTCGACCTGATCCGCGGCATCGAGCGCACCGCGCACCGGCTGCTGCGTCCCGGCGGTGTCGTCGTCATCGAGCACGCCGACACCCAGGGCGGCCAGGTGCCGTGGATCTTCACCGAGGAGCGGGGCTGGGCCGACGCGGCCGACCACCCCGACCTCAACAAGCGCCCGCGCTTCGCGACCGCCCGCCGGGCGACGCCGTGAGCACCCCCCACACTTTCGACCCCCAGCAGTACGTGTACGAGGAGGCCCGCTAGATGGCACGGCGATACGACACCAACGACGCGACCGACCGCGTGACCGGTCTGCGCGAGGCCGCGTCCGCCGTCCGCCGTGGCGAGCTCGTGGTCCTCCCGACCGACACGGTGTACGGCATCGGCGCCGACGCGTTCTCCTCGGAGGCCGTCGCCGACCTGCTGGCGGCCAAGGGCCGGGGCCGCAACATGCCCACCCCTGTCCTCATCGGCTCCCCGAACACGCTGCACGGGCTCGTCACGGACTTCTCCGAGATGGCCTGGGAACTGGTCGACGCGTTCTGGCCGGGTGCGCTGACGCTCGTCGCCAAGCACCAGCCGTCCCTCCAGTGGGACCTGGGGGACACCCGCGGCACGGTCGCCGTCCGTATGCCGCTGCACCCGGTCGCCATCGAGCTGCTGACGGAGGTCGGTCCGATGGCGGTGTCGTCGGCGAACCTCACCGGGCACCCGGCGCCGGAGAACTGCGACTACGCCCAGGAGATGCTCGGCGACTCCGTCTCCGTCTACCTCGACGGCGGCCCGACCCCCGGCAACGTCCCCTCCTCGATCGTCGACGTCAGCCGTGAGGTGCCGCTGCTGCTGCGTGAGGGCGCGATCTCCGCGGACGAGCTGCGTAAGGTCGTACCCGACCTCGAGGTGGCGAATTGACAGCCCCTGACGCGGGGCGTGGCATAGGCAACGGGGAACGTGCCGCGGAACAGACGACGACGTTCGGGTTTCCGCGCGACAGCTTCCGCATCCTCCACGTCAGCACCGGCAACGTCTGCCGCTCGCCGATCACCGAGCGGCTGACCCGGCATTTCGTGTCGCAGCGGCTCGGGGTGCTGGGCCGTGGGCTGATCGTGGAGAGCGCGGGCACCTGGGGTCATGAGGGCGCGTCCATGGAGGCCAACGCGGAGACCGTGCTGGCCGACTTCGGCGCGGACGCCACCGGGTTCACCGGCCGCGAGCTCCTCGACGAGCACGTCATCATGGCCGACCTGGTCCTGACGGCGACGCGCGACCACCGCGCCCAGGTCATCTCCATGGGCCACTCGGCGGGCCTGCGCACCTTCACCCTGAAGGAGTTCACCCGCCTCGTGAACGCCATCGACCCGGCCACCCTCCCGCCGCTGGACGAAGGCGTGGTGATGCGCGCCCGGGCCCTGGTCCGCGCGGCGGCGGCGCTACGCGGGTGGCTGCTCGCCCCGACCCTCGAGGCGGACGAGGTCTACGACCCGTACGGGGCGCCCCTGCCGTTCTTCCGTTCGATCGGCGACGAGATACACCAGGCCCTGGATCCGGTGGTCACGGCCCTCACCGGTGTGCCCGCACGCGCCTGAAGGCGGCCGACGTCAGGCCCCGGGTTCGTCGGTGGTCACAGCGCTCACCGCACGGACCTGAAGGCGGCCGGCGTCGAGGATCGGGCTCCGGTCGGCACCGCTCTCACCGGGGTTCGCGCGAGGGCGTAGCGGCCGCGCGCGCCCCCGACCCCGGGCCTACATTGGACGTACGTCACCGTCGACGCCCGGAGCGCACCATGTCGGTCACCCATGTCCCCGAGGCCGATGTCCTGCGCCGGCAGGACCCCGAGCTGGCCGAGATCCTGCTCGGGGAACGGGAGCGGCAGGCGTCGACGCTCCAGTTGATCGCCGCCGAGAACTTCACCTCTCCCGCCGTGCTGGCCGCGCTCGGCTCGCCGCTCGCCAACAAGTACGCGGAGGGCTACCCGGGGGCCCGGCACCATGGCGGCTGCGAGATCGTCGACATCGCCGAGCGGATCGCCGTGGACCGCGCCAGGACGCTGTTCGGCGCCGAGCACGCCAACGTGCAGGCCCATTCGGGCTCCTCCGCGATGCTGGCCGCCTACGCCGCCCTGCTCCGGCCCGGCGACACCGTCCTGGCGCTGGGCCTGCCCGACGGCGGGCATCTCACGCACGGGTCGCCGGCCAACTTCTCCGGCCGCTGGTTCGACTTCATCCCCTACGGGGTGGACGCGGAGACCGGGCTCATCGATCACGAGCAGGTCCGCACGCTGGCCCGGGGGCACCGGCCCAAGGCGATCGTGTGCGGGTCCACCGCCTATCCGCGCCACATCGACTATCCCTTCTTCCGCGAGGTCGCCGACGAGACGGGCGCGTATCTGATCGCCGACGCCGCCCATCCCATCGGGCTCGTCGCCGGGGGAGCGGCGCCCAGTCCGGTGCCGTACGCGGACATCGTCTGCGCGACCACGCACAAGGTGCTCCGCGGGCCGCGCGGCGGGATGCTGCTGTGCGGCGGTGAGCTCGCCGAGCGGGTGGACCGGGCGGTCTTCCCGTTCACCCAGGGCGGCGCGCAGATGCACACCATCGCCGCGAAGGCGGTCGCGTTCGGCGAGGCGGCAACCCCGGCGTTCGGCGTGTACGCCCATCAGGTGGTCGCCAATGCGAGGGTTCTCGCGGCGGCCCTGGAGGGGGAGGGGCTGACCGTCACCACCGGTGGGACCGACACCCACCTCATCACCGCCGACCCGGCACCGCTCGGTGTCGACGGGCGCACCGCGCGCGGGCTGCTCGCGGCCGCCGGGATGGTCCTCGACTGCTGCGCCCTCCCGCATGTCTCGGGCACCGATGTCATCGCCGCGCACGCCCGTGGCCTGCGCCTGGGCACCGCGGCGCTGACCACGCAGGGCATGGGGGAGGAGGAGATGGCGCGGGTCGCGGCACTGCTGGCGGGGGTGCTGCGGGACGAGGTCGAGAGCAGGAAGGCCCGTGAGGAGGTGCGCGAGCTGGCGTCGGCGTTCCCGCCGTATCCGGGCTGAAACGGGGTAGGCGCGTCGCGTACACGCCCTCGTGCGCACCCCCGTGCGTCCCCGCGCACAGCCTCACGTGAAACCATCGTCACTACCCGGTTGTCCTTACACATATGCGCCGTGCGGTAGTCGATCGCTAGGGTGTGGGACTGAGATGGCCAGCGAGACCTGTGGGGAAGCCCGTGCGTGAATACCTGCTGACGCTCTGCATCACGGCCGCGGTGACGTATCTGCTGACAGGGCCGGTACGGAAGTTCGCGATCGTGGCCGGAGCGATGCCGGAGATCAGGGCCCGTGACGTGCACCGGGAACCCACTCCGCGGCTCGGCGGGATCGCCATGTTCTTCGGCCTGTGCGCCGGTCTGCTGGTCGCCGACCATCTCACCAACCTCAACGAGGTCTTCGAGAAGTCGAACGAGCCGCGCGCCCTGCTCTCGGGGGCCGCGCTGATCTGGCTGATCGGTGTCCTGGACGACAAGTTCGAGATCGACGCCCTGATCAAGCTGGGCGGCCAGATGATCGCCGCCGGCGTCATGGTCATGCAGGGTCTGACCATCCTGTGGCTGCCGGTGCCGCTGGTCGGCACGGTCGCGCTGACGCAGTGGCAGGGCACCCTGCTGACGGTCGCGCTGGTGGTCATCACGATCAACGCGGTCAACTTCGTGGACGGTCTCGACGGCCTGGCGGCGGGCATGGTGTGCATCGCCTCGGCGGCGTTCTTCATGTACGCCTACCGCATCTGGTACTCGTACGGCATCGAGGCCGCCGCCCCGGCGACGCTCTTCGCGGCGATCCTGATGGGCATGTGCCTGGGCTTCCTGCCGCACAACATGCATCCCGCGCGGATCTTCATGGGCGACTCAGGATCGATGCTGATCGGACTGGTGCTGGCGGCGGGCGCGATCTCCGTCACGGGGCAGGTCGACCCGGACATCATGCGGCTGTTCTCCGGCTCCGAGCGCAACGCGGTGCACCAGATGGTGCCGGTCTACATCCCGCTGCTGATGCCGTTGACGATCATCGCGATCCCGGCGGCCGACCTGATCCTGGCGATCGTGCGCCGTACCTGGCGCGGCCAGTCGCCGTTCGCCGCGGACCGCGGGCATCTGCACCACCGGCTGCTGGAGATCGGCCACTCGCACAGCCGCGCGGTGCTGATCATGTACTTCTGGTCGGCGCTGATCGCGTTCGGCGCGCTCACCTACTCCGTCAACGCGGCTTCCATGTGGATCGTCCTCGGTGTCGTGATCCTCAGCGCGATCGGTCTGGCGCTGCTCCTGCTGCCGCGCTTCCGGCCGCGCACGCCGCGCTGGGCCGAGGCCTTCGTGCCGCCGCGTTACCGGCGGCGGAGCGGCCTGTCGGCCGAGGCGCAGGAGGCTCGGGCTCCGGCGTCCCAGACGCAGGACTCCGAGGCGGCGGCCGGGCAGTACGGGCCGGCCGGCCCCGAGCAGCCCGCCGCCGGCGACGCGCAGAGCCCTGTGACGGTGGGGGTGGCAGGGGCGAACGGGGCCACCGCGATCGGTGGCCGAGGCAGCTCCAAGGTAAGAATCTGACTAGAGCATTGCCAAGTCGTGGGAGAACCGGTGCAGGGCAAAGCACCCCAATACCAGACAAGCCCTCCCGGTTTCTGCACAGACGCGCACTGTCACTCTCATGTGTGACAGTGGGCACACCTGCCAGGTAAAGACCTCATCAAATAGTTTGTGATACGGTTCACGAGAACCCCCCGGACAGAGCCGAAGGACCGCACTACGACGGTTCATTGGAGTGAGGTGGCGTGAGGTCTCTCGCCCCTCGGGCCGGGACTACGCTCGTCCATGACGACACCCTGCCCCCCTTGAATGCGGAGTTGCCGCCATGCAGTCCAACGACGTACGAACACTCCTGCACTGTGCCCTGCCCACCGCAACCGCGGGTGTGGCGGGAGTCGCGGTGAGTGCCGCCGTTGCCGGCGGCAAGGGAGCGCTCGGCGCCGTGTTCGGTGCGGCTCTCGTCCTGCTGTTCATGGGTGGCGGTCTGGTGGTGCTGCTGCGCACCGCGCGCCAGCTTCCCCATCTGTTCCAGTCGATGGGGCTGTTGCTCTACACCACCCAGATCCTGCTGCTGATGATCGTGCTGATCATGTTCAAGGGGACCTCGGTCTTCAACCCGAAATGCTTCGCCTTCACGCTGCTGGCGGCCACCCTGGTGTGGATCGCCGCCCAGGTGGTCTCGCACATGAAGGCCAAGGTCCTCTACGTCGAGCCGGATTCCGCTCGGGCGTCGTCGTGACCTGTAGGGCCGGTGTAAAGGGACTTCCGCTCTTTTGCTATGGTCTCGCCACAACTGCGGCAGAGCTGGCGCGGGCGGCAGTCGAGCCTGTGACGTCTCACGGTTCGGAGCCCAGTCGCCGCCCCCACATCCGCAAGTCCAGTCCAGTGCCGTCCCGCGGTCGCAGGCCGCGCCGACACATCGAGGTTGCCGTACCCATGCGCCACGCTGAAGGAGCTCGCGGTGAGTAACGCCAAGACGCTCGCCTTCGAGACCGACTGTCATATTTTCGACGGGTGCGGTTTCCCGACCCCCGGCCTGCACTCGTTCCTCTTCGAACCGCTCTTCACCGTCGGCGGCATCGAATTCAACAAGCCGATGCTGCTCTCGCTGGTGAGCACCGTCATCGTCATCGGATTCTTCTGGGCGGCCTTCAACAAGCCGAAGCTGATCCCCGGCAAGCTCCAGATGGTCGGCGAGGCGGGTTACGACTTCGTCCGTCGTGGCGTCGTCTACGAGACGATCGGCAAGCGCGAGGGCGAGAAGTACGTCCCGCTGATGTTCTCGCTGTTCTTCTTCATCTGGATCATGAACCTGTGGTCGATCGTCCCGATCGCGCAGTTCCCGGCCACCGCGGTCATCGCGTTCCCGGTCGGTCTCGCGGCTCTCGTCTACATCGTGTGGATGAGCGTGACGTTCAAGCGCCACGGTTTCATCGGTGGTTGGAAGAACATCACGGGCTACGACCCGTCGCTCGGCCCGGTGTTCCCGATGGTCATGTTCTTCGAGTTCCTGTCGAACGTGTTCATCCGGCCGTTCACCCACGCCGTCCGGCTCTTCGCCAACATGTTCGCCGGGCACGTCCTGATCCTGATCTTCACGATCGGGACCTGGTACCTGCTCAACGGCATCGGCATCGCCTACTCGGCGGTCTCGTTCCTGATGGTCATCGTGATGACGGTCTTCGAACTGTTCATCCAGGCCCTTCAGGCCTACGTCTTCATCCTCCTGTCCTGCAGCTACATCCAGGGCGCGCTCGCCAAGCACCACTGAGCACCTGATCAACATCCCCTGAACTTCCGGTGGCCAACCCCCACCGGCCTGTGTAAAGAGAAGGAAGTTACGGCATGTCCGCTCTCGACACCCTCGCCGCGGTCGAAATCAAGGGCAACCTCGCTGCCATCGGCTACGGTCTCGCGGCCATCGGCCCCGGCGTCGGCGTTGGCATCATCTTCGGTAACGGCACCCAGGCGCTGGCTCGCCAGCCCGAGGCCGCCGGCCTGATCCGTCAGAACCAGATCCTCGGCTTCGTCCTCTGTGAGGCGCTCGCCCTGATCGGTCTGGTCATGGGCTTCGTCTACCCGACGTCCTGATCCGGTCTACGCCGACGAGAGAATTCCACGGAAGGAACTGATGTGATCTCGCCCTTGCTGCAAATCGCGGCTGAGGAGGAGGCCCAGAATCCTCTGATCCCGGAGATCCCCGAGCTCGTCATCGGTCTGATCGCGTTCGCGATCGTGTTCTTCGTCCTGGGCAAGAAGCTCCTTCCGAACATCAACAAGGTTCTGGAAGAGCGTCGGGAAGCCATCGAGGGCGGGATCGAACAGGCCGAGATTGCTCGCACTGAGGCCCAGAGCGTTCTGGAGCAGTACAAGGCCCAGCTCGCCGAGGCCCGTCACGAGGCCGCGCGGCTGCGCCAGGAGGCGCAGGAGCAGGGCGCCGCACTCATCACCGAGATGCGTGCGGAAGGCCAGCGCCAGCGCGAGGAGATCGTCGCCGCCGGGCACAGCCAGATCGAGGCGGACCGCAAGGCCGCCGCGTCCGCGCTGCGTCAGGACGTCGGCAAGCTCGCCACCGATCTGGCCGGCAAGCTCGTCGGGGAGTCCCTCGACGACCACGCCCGCCAGAGCCGCGTCATCGACCGCTTCCTCGACGACCTCGAGGAGAAGGCCGAGGCGTCTCGATGACCGCACACGGAGCGAGCCGCGAGGCATTCGCAGCAGCCCGTGAGCGTCTCGACGCGCTGACGGACTCCACGTCCGTGGACGCGGCGCAGCTCGCCGACGAGCTGGCGGCAGTCACCGCGCTGCTCGACCGCGAGGTCTCGCTGCGTCGGGTCCTCACCGACCCGGCGCAGGCCGGCGAGGCCAAGGCCGAGCTGGTCCAGCGCCTGCTCGGCGCCCAGATCAGCGGTGCCACCGCCGACCTGGTGTCCGGCACGGTGCGTTCGCGCTGGTCGCAGTCCCGCGACCTGGTGGACGTGCTGGAGGAGCTGGCGAACATCGCCGACCTCACCGCCGCGCAGAAGGCCGGCAGGCTCGACAACGTCGAGGACGAGCTGTTCCGCTTCGGACGGATCGTCTCCTCGAACACCGAGCTGCGCGCCGCACTGACCAACCGGAAGGCCACCGCCTCGGCCAAGGGCGAGCTGCTGCGCAGCCTGCTCGGCGGCCGGGCCGACGCGGCCACCGAGCGACTGGTGACGCGCCTCGTGACCGCGCCCCGGGGACGTAGCCTGGAAGCGGGCCTCGAGTCCCTGTCCCGGCTCGCCGCGGAGCGCCGGGACCGCATGGTCGCCGTCGTCACCTCGGCGGTACCGCTGAGCGACCCGCAGAAGCAGCGCCTCGGCGCCGCCCTCGCCAAGCTCTACGGCCGCCCGATGCACCTCAACCTCGACGTGGACCCCGCGGTCCTCGGCGGGATCCGGGTGCAGGTCGGTGACGAAGTGATCAACGGCTCCCTCGCGGACCGCATCGAGGACGCCGCCCGCCGCATGGCGAACTAGCAGCAACTCAAGACCGCAGTACGAACTGATGGCGGCCCTGGTTGGGCCGTGCAGAGGATTCACCTCTTTCAGGGGGGAGTCCCCATCCCCCCAAAGTGAAACTTCGGGCCCAACAAGGAGAGCAGGGAACCCAGATGGCGGAGCTCACGATCCGGCCGGAGGAGATCCGGGATGCGCTGGAGAACTTTGTCCAGTCGTACAAGCCGGACGCGGCCTCGCGCGAGGAGGTCGGTACGGTCACCCTTGCCGGCGACGGCATCGCGAAGGTCGAGGGCCTTCCCTCGGCCATGGCCAACGAACTGCTGAAGTTCGAGGACGGCACCCTCGGCCTCGCGCTCAACCTCGAAGAGCGCGAGATCGGTACCGTCATCCTCGGCGAGTTCAGCGGCGTCGAGGAGGGCCAGCCGGTCACCCGCACGGGAGAGGTCCTGTCCGTCGCCGTCGGCGAGGGCTACCTCGGCCGTGTCGTCGACCCGCTCGGCAACCCGATCGACGGCCTCGGCGAGATCGAGACGTCCGGCCGCCGTGCCCTGGAGCTCCAGGCTCCGGGTGTCATGGCCCGTAAGTCGGTCCACGAGCCGATGGAGACCGGCTACAAGGCCGTCGACGCGATGACCCCGGTCGGCCGTGGTCAGCGTCAGCTGATCATCGGTGACCGCCAGACCGGCAAGACCGCCCTGGCCGTCGACACGATCATCAACCAGCGCGACAACTGGCGCTCCGGTGACGTGAACAAGCAGGTCCGCTGCGTCTACGTCGCCATCGGCCAGAAGGGCTCGACCATCGCCTCCGTGCGTGGCGCCCTCGAAGAGGCCGGCGCGCTGGAGTACACGACCATCGTCGCCGCCCCGGCGTCCGACCCGGCCGGCTTCAAGTACCTGGCGCCGTACACCGGTTCGGCCATCGGTCAGCAGTGGATGTACGAGGGCAAGCACGTCCTCATCATCTTCGACGACCTCTCGAAGCAGGCCGACGCCTACCGCGCCGTGTCGCTGCTGCTGCGCCGCCCGCCGGGTCGTGAGGCCTACCCGGGCGACGTCTTCTACCTGCACTCCCGTCTGCTGGAGCGCTGCGCGAAGCTCTCCGACGACCTGGGCGCCGGCTCGATGACCGGTCTGCCGATCGTCGAGACGAAGGCCAACGACGTCTCGGCGTTCATCCCGACCAACGTCATCTCCATCACCGACGGCCAGTGCTTCCTGGAGTCGGACCTGTTCAACGCCGGTCAGCGCCCCGCGCTGAACGTCGGTATCTCCGTCTCCCGAGTCGGTGGTTCCGCGCAGCACAAGGCGATGAAGCAGGTTTCCGGCCGTCTGCGCCTCGACCTCGCCCAGTACCGTGAGCTGGAGGCGTTCGCCGCCTTCGGTTCCGACCTGGACGCCGCGTCGAAGTCGCAGCTGGAGCGCGGTCAGCGACTGGTCGAGCTGCTCAAGCAGGCTCAGTACCAGCCCATGCCGACCGAGGACCAGGTCGTCTCCGTGTGGGCCGGTACCACCGGCAAGATGGACGACGTTCCGGTCGCCGACGTCCGCCGCTTCGAGAAGGAGCTCCTGGAGTACCTGCACCGCAAGGAGCAGGGCCTCATGACCTCCATCAAGGAGGGCGGCAAGATGTCGGACGACACCCTCATCGCCATTGCCGACGCGATCGCCGAGTTCAAGAAGCAGTTCGAGACCTCGGACGGCAAGCTTCTCGGCGAGGACGCCCCGGCCGCGGCCAAGTGACGTAAGGAAGGGACCTGACTCATGGGAGCCCAGCTCCGGGTCTACAAGCGTCGCATCCGATCCGTCACCGCGACCAAGAAGATCACCAAGGCGATGGAGATGATCGCCGCCTCGCGTGTCGTCAAGGCACAGCGCAAGGTGGCGGCCTCCACGCCGTACGCGACCGAGCTCACCCGCGCGGTCACGGCGGTCGGTACCGGCTCGAACACCAAGCACCCGCTGACCACGCAGGCCGAGACGGTCGTGCGGTCCGCGGTGCTGCTCCTGACGAGCGACCGTGGTCTCGCCGGTGCCTTCAACTCCAACGCCATCAAGGCCGCGGAACAGCTGACGGCACGCCTCGAGGCCGAGGGCAAGCAGGTCGACACGTACATCGTCGGCCGGCGTGGTCTCGCGCACTACAACTTCCGTGAGCGCAAGGTCGTGGAGTCGTGGTCGGGCTTCACGGACGAGCCGTCGTACGCGGACGCCAAGAAGGTCGCGGGTCCGCTGATCGAGGCGATCGAGAAGGACACGGCCGAGGGTGGCGTGGATGAACTCCACATCGTCTTCACCGAGTTCGTCTCGATGATGACGCAGACGGCGCTCGATGACCGTCTGCTGCCGCTCAGCCTCGACGAGGTTGCCAAGGAGTCGGCGCCGAAGGGCGAGATCCTTCCGCTGTACGACTTCGAGCCCTCGGCGGAGGACGTCCTCGACGCTCTTCTGCCGCGGTATGTGGAGAGCCGCGTCTACAACGCTCTCCTCCAGTCGGCAGCCTCGAAGCACGCCGCCACGCGGCGCGCGATGAAGTCGGCCACCGACAACGCAGGAGAGCTCATCGAGACGCTCTCCCGCCTTGCCAACGCGGCCCGCCAGGCCGAAATCACCCAGGAAATCAGCGAGATCGTCGGTGGCTCCGCAGCCCTGGCCGACGCGACCGCGGGGAGTGACAGGTAATGACGACGACAGTTGAGACGGCCGTTGCCACGGGCCGCGTCGCCCGGGTCATCGGCCCGGTCGTCGACGTGGAATTCCCCGTCGACGCCATGCCGGAGATCTACAACGCCCTTCACGTCGAGGTCGCCGACCCGGCGAACGACGGCGAGAAGAAGACGCTGACCCTGGAGGTCGCCCAGCACCTGGGTGACGGCCTGGTCCGCACCATCTCCATGCAGCCCACCGACGGTCTGGTCCGCCAGGCCGCCGTCACCGACACCGGAACGGGCATCACCGTCCCGGTCGGCGACTTCACCAAGGGCAAGGTGTTCAACACCCTCGGTGAGGTGCTGAACGTCGACGAGACCTACGACGGTGAGCGCTGGACCATCCACCGCAAGGCGCCGAACTTCGACGAGCTCGAGTCGAAGACCGAGATGTTCGAGACCGGCGTCAAGGTCATCGACCTGCTGACCCCGTACGTCAAGGGCGGCAAGATCGGTCTGTTCGGTGGTGCCGGCGTCGGCAAGACGGTGCTCATCCAGGAGATGATCTACCGCGTCGCCAACAACCACGACGGTGTCTCCGTGTTCGCCGGTGTCGGTGAGCGCACTCGTGAGGGCAACGACCTCATCGAGGAGATGGCGGAGTCGGGCGTCATCGACAAGACCGCCCTGGTCTTCGGTCAGATGGACGAGCCCCCGGGCACCCGTCTGCGCGTGGCCCTGGCCGGTCTGACCATGGCGGAGTACTTCCGCGATGTGCAGAAGCAGGACGTGCTGTTCTTCATCGACAACATCTTCCGCTTCACCCAGGCCGGTTCCGAGGTCTCGACCCTGCTCGGCCGGATGCCCTCCGCGGTGGGCTACCAGCCGAACCTGGCCGACGAGATGGGTCTCCTCCAGGAGCGCATCACCTCGACCCGTGGTCACTCGATCACCTCGATGCAGGCGATCTACGTCCCCGCGGACGACCTGACCGACCCGGCCCCGGCCACCACCTTCGCCCACCTCGACGCGACGACGGTTCTCTCCCGTCCGATCTCCGAGAAGGGCATCTACCCGGCCGTGGACCCGCTGGACTCCACGTCCCGCATCCTGGACCCCCGCTACATCGCGGCGGACCACTACAACACCGCGATGCGCGTCAAGACGGTCCTGCAGAAGTACAAGGACCTCCAGGACATCATCGCGATCCTCGGTATCGACGAGCTGGGCGAGGAGGACAAGCTCACCGTCCACCGTGCCCGTCGCGTGGAGCGCTTCCTGTCCCAGAACACCCACGTCGCCAAGCAGTTCACCGGCGTCGACGGGTCGGACGTCCCGCTGGACGAGTCGATCACCGCGTTCAACGCGATCATCGACGGCGAGTACGACCACTTCCCGGAGCAGGCGTTCTTCCTGTGCGGTGGCATTGAGGACCTCAAGGCCAACGCCAAGGAGCTCGGCGTCTCCTGAGCCTCGTGCTCTTGAAGAGGGGCGGGTGCGTCCCGCCCCTCTTCGTACGCCCACGCCGTATCTTCCGGGGGACACCCCCCGGACCCCCGGCAGAGTCCTGGGGCGGGACCCCGACACTTTGGTGCTCGGAGCCCTACTAGACTTATACGCAACACCCGGCAGGAAAGCCGGGTGGTGACCCGAGGAGCCACCTTGGCTGCTGAGCTGCACGTCGCGCTGGTCGCGGCCGACCGAGAGGTCTGGTCCGGCGAGGCCACCCTGGTCGTCGCGCGCACCACGTCGGGCGACATCGGCGTCATGCCCGGTCACCAGCCGCTGCTCGGTGTGCTGGAGTCGGGCCCGGTGACCATCCGTACGAGTGATGGTGGAACGGTCGTCGCCGCGGTGCACGGCGGTTTCATCTCGTTCGCGGACAACAAGCTGTCGCTGCTGGCCGAGATCGCCGAGCTTTCGGACGAGATCGACGTCCAGCGCGTGGAGCGGGAACTCGAGCGCGCGAAGGCGGAGGGCGATGCCGCCGCCGAGCGTCGCGCGGACGTACGACTGCGTGCGGCGGCCTCGCGCTGAGCCAGCGTGTAACCGCTTGACGTCACTCAGCCGCGGTCGGCACCGGAGCAATCCGGAGCCGACCGCGGCTGAGGCAGATATGGATGTTTTTTCCGTTCCGTTACCTATTTTCGGTACCTAGGAGACGAGGAGGTCGGTGTCGATGGTCCTCGCTCTGACTGTGTGCGGAATCGTCGTGGCCCTGGTGGCGCTGGGGTTGTTCGTCTTCGGCCTGCGCCGCAGACTCATCCAGCGGTCCGGCGGCACCTTCGACTGTTCCCTGCGCTGGGACGTCTCCGAGAAACCGGACACGAGCGGCAAGGGCTGGAGCTACGGGGTCGCCCGCTACAACGGCGACCGCATCGAGTGGTACCGCGTCTTCTCGTACGCCTACCGCCCGCGCCGGGTCCTGGAGCGCGGTTCGATCGAGGTGGCCGGCCGCCGTCTTCCCGAGGGCGAGGAGGAGCTGGCGCTGCTGTCCGACGCGGTGATCCTCACCTGTGTGCACCGGGGCACGCGTCTCGAACTCGCGATGAGCGAAGACGCGCTGACCGGATTCCTCGCGTGGCTCGAGGCAGCCCCGCCCGGACAGCGAGTGAATGTGGCGTAGCCGCCGCATTCACTCGCTGGGTGGGGGCCCCGGACGAAGTCTGGGGAGCGTCAATGTCGCTTCATCACGCGAACTTTTCTACGACGGTTACGACAGTCCGCTGTTGATGGCGCTCACCAGCTCGCCGTTGGTGGTGTCGCCGCTGAACTCCCAGAAGAACGCGCCGCCCAGGCCCTGGTTCTTGGCCCAGGTCATCTTGCCGGCGATGGTGGCCGGGGTGTCGTAGGACCACCAGTTGCTGCCGCACTTCGCGTACGCCGTGCCGGCGATGGTGCCGGTGGCCGGGCAGGACGTCTTGAGGACCTTGTAGTCCTCGATGCCCTGCTCGTACGTGCCGGCCGCCGGGCCCGTGGCCGTGCCGCCCGGGGCGTCCTGGGTGACACCGGTCCAGCCGCGGCCGTAGAAGCCGATGCCGATGAGCAGCTTGCTCGCGGGTACGCCCTTCGCCTTGAACTTGGCCATCGCGTCGGCCGTGGTGAATCCGGCCTGCGGGATGCCGCTGTACGAGGTGAGCGGGGAGTGCGGGGCCGTCGGGCCCTGGGCCGCCCAGGCGCCGAAGAAGTCGTACGTCATCACGTTGTACCAGTCGACGTACGCCGCCGCGCCCGCGTAGTCGGCCGCGTCGATCTTGCCGCCGGTGGAGCCGTCGGCGGTGGTGGCCGCGGTGACCAGGTTGCCCGTGCCGAACTTGGCGCGCAGGGCCTGCATCAGGTTCTTGTAGGCCGCCGCCCCGCTGGTGTCACAGGACAGGCCGCAGGCGTTCGGGTACTCCCAGTCGATGTCGATGCCGTCGAAGACGTCGGCCCAGCGCGGGTCCTCGACCAGGTTGTAGCAGGACTGCGCGAACGCCGCCGGGTTGGCCGCGGCCTGGGCGAAGCCGCCGGACCAGGTCCAGCCGCCGAAGGACCACAGCACCTTGATGTTCGGGTACTTGGCCTTCAGCTGGCGCAGCTGGTTGAAGTTGCCGCGCAGCGGCTGGTCCCAGGTGTCGGCGACGCCGCTGACCGACTGGTCCGCGGTGAAGGCCTTGTCGTAGTCGGCGTAGGAGTCGCCGATCGCGCACTGGCCGTTGGTCACGTTGCCGAAGGCGTAGTTGATGTGCGTGATCTTCGCGGCCGAACCGGACGTCACCAGGTTCTTGACGTTGTAGTTGCGGCCGTAGATGCCCCACTCGGTGAAGTAGCCGAGCTTGACCTTGGAGCCGGTGGTCGGGGGAGTGGTGCCGCCGCCGGTGGTGTGGACCGCGACCGCGCCGCTGACGGGGCCCGTCTGGTCGGCGGTGTCACGGGCCTGGACGGTGTAGGAGTAGTCCGTGCCGGCCGTCAGACCGGTGTCCGTGTACGAGTTCGTCGTGACCGTGGCGACCTTGGCGCCGTCGCGCAGGACGTCGTAGTTCTTGACGCCCTTGTCGTCGGTGGCGGCGGACCAGGTCAGCTTCACCGAGGTGTCGGTGAGGGCGGAGGCGGTCGGGGTGCCCGGGGCGGACGGGGAGGCGTCGCCCGGGACCGTCGTGCCGTCGCAACTGTCGCCGTTGAGCTTGCAGTTGGACGGGGAGCCGGCGCCCGCGCCGTTGAAGCCGAAGGAGACGGAGGCGCCTGCGGCGAGGCTGCCGTTCCAGGACTTGTTCTTGGCGGTCCAGTGGGTGCCGGAGGACGTGACGTCGGCGTCCCAGGCGGAGGTGACGGAGGTGCCGGAGGGGAAGTCCCACTCGACCGTCCATGAACTGATGGCGGTGGTGCCGGTGTTCTTCACCGTCCACCTGCCCTCGAAGCCGGTGCCCCAGTCCGATGCCTTGGTGTAGGTGGCGGTGGCGGTCGTGGCGGCCTGAGCGGGGCTCGCGAGGCCGACCAGGCCGGCCAGCGGGAGCAGCAGCGTCGCGAACCCTGCCGCGGCTCTGTGTCTGAAGCGCATCCTGCGCCTCCTCGGGGGAGTCGGGGGGCGTGACTGAGCCTTCACGCCCACGGTGCCGCGAGAATAGAAAGGTCTGGACCACAGGTCAATAGGTCTGGACCACTGCGGCCCGCTAAACCTCCGGAGCCCCTTCGGATCCCGCCCGGATCCCCAACTCCTGCGCCAGCACCGCCGCTTGCACCCGACTGCGCAGCTCCAGCTTCCCCAGCAGTCGGCTGACGTGCGTCTTCACCGTCGCCTCCGCCATGTCGAGGCGCCCGGCGATGTCGGCGTTGGACATCCCCTCGCCCAGGCAGGCCAGCACCTCGCGCTCGCGCCGGGTGAGGGCGTCCAGGACGGCGAGGTCGGCTTTCGGCGCCCGCACCGGCTTCGCGGCGAACTCGGCGATCAGCCGGCGGGTCACCGCGGGAGCGATCAGCCCCTCTCCGGCGGCCACCGTACGGACCGCCGACAGGAGGTCCCCGGCCTCCGTGTTCTTCAGCAGGAACCCCGCCGCACCCGCCCGCAGTGCCCCGAACACGTACTCGTCGTGGTCGAAGGTGGTCAGCACCAGCACGTCGGCGAGCCCCTCCTCGACGACCTTCCGGGTCGCCGACACCCCGTCGAGACGTGGCATCTGAACGTCCATCAGGACCAGGTCGGGCCGCAACTCCCGGGCCAGCGCCACCGCCTGCTCCCCGTCCGCCGCCTCGCCCACCACCTCGATGTCGGACGCGCTGCCCAGGATCAGGACGAGCCCGGCGCGTACGGCGGACTGGTCCTCGGCGACGAGGACCCGGATGGCGGAGCTCATAGGGGCTCTCCTTCGGTAAGGGGGAACGTGGCCCGCACCGTCCAGTACGAGTCCTCCGGCCCGGCGTCGAACGTGCCGTCCAGCAGCGCCGCGCGCTCGCGCATGCCGACGAGCCCGGCGCCGGAGCCAGGGGCGCGGGGCCCGTCCCGATGGCCGTACGGGCTCCGCACCCGCACGTCGAGCACCCCGTCGCGCCGGACGAGGGCGACGGTGACCCGGCCGGGACAGGCGTGCTTCAGCGCGTTGGTCAGCGACTCCTGGACGATCCGGTAGGCGGCGAGTTCGACGGGGGTCGGCACCGCACCGGGCTCGGAGTCGAGGGTGACGTCGAGACCATTGGCGCGGGCACCGTCGACGAGAGCCTCCAGGCCGTCCAGGGTGGGGGCCGCGGCGGGCTCGCGGTCCCCGCTGCCGTCGCGCAGGATCCCGATCAGCCGCCGCATCTCCGCCAGCCCCTCGACGCTGTTCTCGCGGATGACGGACAGCGCCTGTCTGGACGTGTCCGGGTCGTCGATCGAGAGCGCCGCCGTCGAGTGGATCGCGATGGCGGACAGGTGGTTGGCGACCATGTCGTGCAACTCCCGCGCCATACGGGCCCGTTCGGTCGTGACGGCCTGGGTGCGGTCCATCTCGGCGAGCAGCGCGGTCTGTTCGGCCCGCAGTCGGGCCGCCTCGGCCGCGTCGCGGTGGTTGCGCACGATCCAGCCGGTGGCGGCGGGCGCGTAGGCCACGATGCCGACCACCACCCCGATCAGCAGGGCCTCCGGCACCCGCCACACCGCGAAGGGCACCAGCGTCCCGGCCACCGTCAGCAGTCCGGTGATCCACTGGATCCGGCGGGCCGACGCGAGCGGGCCGTACAGGACGGCCGCGTACATCACGTCGGTGTACATCAGCACCGTGAACAGGTTGCCCTGGGTCAGGGTGTCCAGGACGATCGCGGCCGTGCCGATCAGCAGGGCCGTGCGCGGCGCGACCCGGCGCAGCACCTCGCAGCCGGCCATCACGCAGAGCGGCACCAGGACCGGCCAGGGGCCGTCCAGGAGCGCGATCGGATCGTCGGACGGCCGGGTGCCCAGACCGATGGCGACCAACAGCAGCCCACCGAGCAGCCCGCCGACCGCGATGTACACGTCGAAGCGGTGCGGTCGGCGCAGGCGGTGCAGCTCTCGGACGGCCATGTCCTCCATCCAACACGCCCCGCCTCCCGTCCGCCTGCTTCCCGGGAACGGTCCCGAACTGCATCTTTCGATGTACCGCGAGTTCGTCACCGCCGACGACGAGACCGGCCCTTCCGCCCGGGAGCCTGGAAGGGTGAGCGAGAGGAGCGAACCGTGATCGTCGGACTGATCATCGCCTGTGAGGTGGCCTTCTGGGTGCTGCTGGCCGCCGGACTGGCCTTCCGGTACCTGTTCCGGATGCCGCGTCTGGGGCTCGCCCTGCTGCTGTGCGAGCCGCTGCTGGAGGTCGTGCTGTTCGTGGTGACCGCGATCGACCTCAAGAACGGCGCCGAGCCGGACTGGCGGCACGGCCTCGCCGCGGTCTACATCGGCTTCACCGTGGGCCTCGGCCACTCCACCGTCAGGTGGGCGGACGCCCGGGTCGCCCACCGGTTCGCCGGCGGCCCGCCGCCCGTGCGGCCGCCGAAGTACGGCAGGGCCCGCGCCGTCCACGAATGGAAGGTCGCGGGCCGCTGGACCCTTGCCGCGCTGGTCGCCGTGGCGCTGCTCCAGGCAGCCGTCCTGTACGTCGGCGGGGACGGCGAGACCGACTCGTTGCGGGCGTGGCAGTTGCGGATGCTGTGGGTGATCGGCATCAACCTCGTCATCGCGGGGAGCTACACCCTGTTCCCGAAGTCCGGACCGAAGTCGGAACCGAAGTCCGGACCGAACGGCGGACCGAACGGCGGATCGGAGCGGGAACCGGCCAAGATGCGCTAGCGCTCCCCGCCCGGCACCCAGAGCACGTCGCCGACCGCCTTGTTGGCGGTGCGGGCCAGGATGAACAGCAGATCCGAGAGCCGGTTGAGGTAGGTCGCGGTGAGCGGGTTCATTTGCTCACCGTGCACCTCCAGCGCCGCCCAGGTGGAGCGTTCGGCCCGCCGGACGACCGTGCAGGCCTGGTGCAGCAGGGCCGCGCCCGGGGTGCCGCCGGGCAGGATGAACGACCGCAGCTTCTCCAGCCGCTCGTTGAACAGGTCGCAGTCCGCCTCCAGACGGTCGACGTAGAACTGCTCGACCCGCAGGGGCGGGAACTCCGGGTTCTCCACCACCGGCGTCGACAGGTCCGCGCCCACGTCGAACAGGTCGTTCTGGACCCGGGTGAGCACCACGCCGAGCTCCTCGTCCAGTCCGCCCAGCGCGAGCGCCGTGCCGAGCGCCGCGTTCGCCTCGTTGACGTCGGCGTACGCGGCGATCCGCAGGTCGGTCTTGGCGACCCGGCTCATGTCGCCGAGAGCGGTGGTGCCCTGGTCGCCGGTCCTCGTGTAGATGCGCGTCAGATTGACCATGCGGCCAATCTAGACCGTCCCGGAGGATCCGTTCCGTTCCCTTCGTCACTGCTGTCGGCGCCCGGTCAGTCCCGGTCCAATCGGCGTGAATCGGACAGTAATTGACGACGTGACCGGCGTCTCACGCCCTGAGACGTGAGCCGCGTTACTAACCGGTCACACAGCGCCTCACGCCCGCTAATCTCCCGCCGAGAGGCATGCGGAGCGGCTGCGCCGGATGGTTGACGCCGGTGACATCGGACGCCTGAGCGGGCAGGGCTTCTACAAGCACCGAAACCGCACAGGCCCCATGGGCCTCACCCCTGCGAGTGAATTCGGTATCGGTTCGCTCACAGACGGCAACCTCCGACCGCTTCCCGCAGTCAGAGGATGCAACACCGGACACCACCACCGCGGAGCACGAGACGCACGCTTAGGGGAGCGCTATGCACATCAGGGGCGACCACGTAGAGCTGGTCGTCGGGGGCCGTCTCGACGTCCGCAGCGCGGCGGATGCCCGTACGGCTCTGCACACGGCCGTGGACGACGGAGTCGGCGACCTGGTGCTCGACCTGTCCGAGCTGGACTCCTGGGACGCCACCGGACTCGGCGTCATCATGGGCGTCCACCGGCGGGCCGGCCGGTGCGGCCGACGCCTGGTGCTGCGCGGGGTGCCTCCGCAGATGCAACGCCTGCTGGTGGCCACCCGACTGCACCGGATCCTCGCGATCGAGGGCGGTATCGGCGTGGAGTCCCTGCCCCGGGTCTGATCCCCGAGGGGGCGTGGCCTGCGGCGGAAAACATGCGACGGGCGCAATCCTCACGAGACTGTGACGCTTCGGGCGGCCCGGCACCCCGGGCTGTCCTAGATACTGTGCGAAGGTTTACGGTTCGTCTGCCCGCCGCTCTCAGCCCTCGAGCGGGCACCGGACCAGAAGCGACAGCGCAGTGTGCAGCAAGGCCGGGAGGGGCTACCGCCACACGACGCTTTTGGGGGGCTTGAACCTATGGACCCGAACACCCGGGGACCCGAGGAGTACGGCCAGGACGACGACGGCGGCACGCCGCGCCCGCGCCCGTCCAGGGACCCCCTCACACCCGACTTCGGCCAGCACACGCCGACGCTGGCCCGCACCGTGCGGCTCGTCGCGGGCGAACACCTGCTCACGGTCAATCCGGTCGACGGCAGCGAGATAGAACTCTGCCCGCCCACCGAGATACCGGAGCGCCCCGCCAAGCGCACCGCGGAGCAGCGTGCCGAGGCCGAGCGCGCCGCCCGGCCGCCGGCCCCCGCCGGAACCGCCCGGCCCGCCCAGCCGCTCCTGGGCCGCCAGGACGAACGCGAACAGCTGGTCC
The DNA here is from genome assembly GCF_035983595.1 of Streptomyces sp. NBC_01334. Classification (NCBI taxonomy): domain Bacteria; kingdom Bacillati; phylum Actinomycetota; class Actinomycetes; order Kitasatosporales; family Streptomycetaceae; genus Streptomyces; species Streptomyces sp. NBC_01334. The sequence goes on from NZ_CP130718.1 coordinate 6,609,295, forward strand.
GCCTGCTGGCCCGCGGCCGCTCCGTCCGCCTCACCGGCCCGCCCGGCTCCGGCCGCACCAGCCTGCTCGACCTCGTCGCCGAGGACTGCGAGGACCTCGCCCCCGACGGCGTCGTCCGCCTCACCGGCTTCCGCCGCACCTCGGCCGACCTCCTGCACGACCTCTTCCACGCCGTCTACGACGCTCCCCTGTACCGCCCCGCGAGCGACGACCTGAGTGCCCTGGTCCGCGAGATCGGCGCGGTCGTCGTGGTCGACGACCTCGACCTCGGCGGCGCCGCCCTCGACGAACTCCTGGACGCGACGCCCGAGTGCGCCTTCCTGCTCGGCGCGACCCCGGACACCCCGCTGCCCTCCGCGGAGTCCGCCGTCGAGGAGGTCGTCCTCACCGGGCTGGACCGCGCGGGCGGCGTCGAGGTGATCGAGCACGCCGTCGGCCGCGTCCTCACCGAGGAGGAGGCCAACTGGGCCGGCGACCTGTGGTTCGAGTCCGAGGGCCTGCCGCTGCGCTTCGTCCAGGCCGGCGCCCTGCTCTCGCAGCGCGACCAGCTGCGGGCCGGCGCCGACGCGGTCGACGTGTTCGGTGTCTTCGAGGACGCCCGGCCGCTCGCCGACGCCGTCGACGGCCTCGCCGGAGCCGGCGAGGCCGAGGAGATACCCCTGCCCTCGCTCGGCGAGGCCGCCGCGCCCGCGCCGCTGCTCGCCGCCCGCCTCAGCGCCTCCGCCCGCGCGACGCTGCGCTTCGCCGTCGCCCTGGACGGTGAGGTCCCGCACCAGGCGCACCTGCCCGCCCTGGTCGGCGACACCCACGCCGACGCCGCCCTCGGTGAACTGGCCGCCTGCGGACTCGTCTCCCCGGTCGGCACCCGCTACCGGCTCGCCGCCGGCGTCCAGACCCAGCTCGAGGCCGCCGGATACGCCGACGACGTCGAGACCCGCGCCCACTCCGCCGCCCAGCACTACGCCTGGTGGGCCGGACATCCCTCGGTCACGCCCGAGCGGGTCTGCGCGGAGGCCGACGCCGTCCTCGCCGCCCTCGTCGTGATCGTCCCCACGACGACCCGAACCGGCGAGGACGAGGAGTCCACCGCCGTCCAGCTCGCCCGCACCGCCGCGCCCGCCTTCGCCGCGGGCCTGCGCTGGAGCGCCTGGGAGAGCAGCCTGCACGAGGGCGCCGAGGCCGCCCGGCTCGCCGGGGAGTCCGCCGACCGTGCCTACTTCCACCACGAAATGGGTGTCCTCGCCCTCTGCGGCGGAGACCTCGACCGGGCCCGCTCCGAGCTGGAGGCCTCCCTCGCCCTGCGCGGGGCGATCGCCGACAAGCGCGGGACCGTCGCCGGCCGCCGCGCCCTCGCCCTGGTCACCGACCGCTCCGGGGATGCACCCGGTCTTGCGGCGGCGACGGCAGGCGAGGAGGTGCCCGACGCCCGCCACGAGGAGTCGGCGTCCCCGCCGCGCGGCATCCAGGCGGTGCTCCCGACCTACCCGCCGGAGGCCGAGACCGTCGTCGCCCGCCGTGAGCCCGCCGGCCCGCCGGCCCGTCACAACCGGGGCGGCCTGAAGAGCCTGGCCAAGCGCAACCTGGTCGCGGCCGGCGCGGGCGCGCTGCTCGTCGCCGTCCTCGGCACGGTCGTGACGCTCGGCGCGACCTCCAACAACGACGCCGACGACCCTTCTGACCGGGTCGGCGTCAACCCCTCCGCCAGCACCGGCCTGGACGACGGCGGCCTGGACTCCGACACCCCGGGGGACGACAGCGGCTCCGCCGACACGGGCGAGGCGACCAGCAGGCCGACGGACCCGGGCCCGGACGGAACGATGGGCACCTCGGACGACCCGTCCCCCACGGGAGAGGCGGAGCCGTCGTCGGAGGCGAGCAGCTCACAGGGGTCGGGGAACGGTGGGTCGTCCCCGACGCCGACCTCGAAGCCGTCGTCGAGCACGAGTCCGAAGCCCTCGTCGTCACCGTCGTCGTCGCCGAGTTCGTCCAGCTCGCCGAGCACGACGCCTCCGACCGGGACTCCCGACCCGACCGGCGGAACCCCCACCGGAGACCCGTCCACCGGGACCTCCGCCAGCGGTACCACCTCAAGTGCCCCGGTGTCGCCGAGCAGGGCGGACTCGACGCCCTCCTCCTCGGACTCGATGATCTGAGCCTCCAGGCACATGAAAGGGCCGGGTTCCTCTTCGGGAACCCGGCCCTTCGCGTCGTACGGGTCGGTGGGTCAGAACAGCCGCAGCTTGTCGTCCTCGATGCCCCGCATCGCGTTGTAGTCCAGGACCTGGCAGCCGATGCCGCGGTCGGTGGCGAGCACGCGGGCCTGGGGCTTGATCTCCTGGGCCGCGAAGACACCGCGCACCGGGGCGAGGTGCGGGTCGCGGTTCAACAGCTCCAGATAGCGCGTGAGTTGCTCGACGCCGTCGATCTCGCCGCGTCGCTTGATCTCCACCGCGACTGTCTGCCCCTCCGCGTCACGGCACAGGATGTCGACCGGGCCGATGGCGGTCATGTACTCGCGGCGGATGAGGGTGTAGCCCTCGCCGAGGGTCTCGATGCGGTCGGCGAGCAGTTCCTGAAGGTGTGCTTCCACGCCGTCCTTGATCAGGCCGGGATCGACGCCGAGTTCGTGCGAGGAATCGTGGAGGATCTCCTCCATCGTGATGATGAGCTTCTCTCCGCCCTTGTTGACGACGGTCCAGACGCCTTCCTCGTCGCCCGTGCCCTCCTTCAGCGTGCAGGGCGGCGACATCCAGTTCAGGGGCTTGTAGGCCCGGTCGTCCGCGTGGATCGAGACGCTGCCGTCCGCCTTCACCAGGATGAGACGGGGCGCGGAGGGGAGGTGGGCGGTGAGCCGGCCGGCGTAGTCCACGGAGCACCGGGCGATGACGAGACGCATGGTGCACAACGCTATCCGACGCCCCACCGGGCACGCGATTCGCCCGCCCGTCTCCCCACCCCCACCCTCAACCGACGCCCCTTCCGGCCCGCCCCTTTCGACCTGGTAACCCATCGTTCGGCAGCAGCTCGACAGTGGCCGATTGTGTGCCTACTTGGAGTTCCCTATGTGCCCATTCTCCTGGTGCGGTCACGGTCCGTTGCCTACCGTAGTGAACGGGAGGTCGCGATGCGTGTACTCAGCGTGTGCGATGTTTCGGCATGCGAACTCCCTTTCCCTGTCCGGCAACCCCTGATGTCCCGGGGGTGCGAGAGGAGTACCCATGTCGCTCGACGTCTCACCGGCCCTACTCGAACAGGCCGAGCGAGGCGAGGTCGACGAAGCAGAATTCGTCGACTGCGTCCGGACCTCCCTGCCCTACGCATGGGAGATGGTCAGCTCCCTGGTGGCCCAGCTGAAGGTGGACGGCGGAGACTTCGCCGACAACCAGACGCCCCCGCCGGACGAGCAGGCACGCGGGCAGTTGCTGCGCGCGCTCGCGAGTGACGCCATACGCGGCGCGCTGCAGCGGCACTTCGGTGTGCGGCTGGCCTTCCAGAACTGCCACCGGGTGGCGGTGTTCCCGTTGGAGCCGGCTGTCGACGAGAAGCTCGCCCGATTCACCTCGGTCCGCAGCCAGGTGCTGAACCAGTCCCCGGAATTCCGGGACTGCTGACACGTGAGCCTGTTGCTTGCCGCTCCTGACGCGGGAGGTTCCATCAGTACGGGAGCGGCAAGCCTCGCGGCCGGCTGGGCTGTTCACCGGAGGTGGGGGAGCACCTCCGAGCCCAGCCGCCGTACGTTCTCCTCGGTGGCCGCCAGGTCTCCGGAACCCTCGACCAGCAGGGCGAAACGCGAGATGCCGGTCCGCTCGCCGGTCGCCGCGAGCCGGTCGACGCACAGACGCGGGGTGCCCACCGGGTGCAGCCCGCAGAGCAGTTCGGTGTATGCCACCGGGTCCCGCATGGAGCGGGCCCGGCCGTCCACCGTCACATGCGCGTCGAGCCCCTGCCGCAGCCAGCCCGGCATCGCCTTCACCAGGGTCTCCACCGCGTCCGTGCGCCGGTCCGCGATCTGGCAGACGCCCGCCGAGACATGCGCCGCGCCCCGGATCTCGTCCCCGGACCGCCCGGCCGCGCGCGCGTACTGCCGCCACGCGGCGACCATCTCGGCCTTCTCCTCGTCCCCCACGTGCATGCCGAGGAGCATCGGCAGCCCGCGCTCGGCGGCCAGCCGTACGCTCGCCGGCGAGGTGCACGCGACGACGACCTCCGGGCCCGACCCGTCCGTCAGCGCCTCCGACGGCCTGGGGACGACGGGGACTTCGCGGAAGCGGAACCGCTCGCCGTCGGCCCCCACCGAGGGGTCGCGCAGCCAGCGCACCAGCAGATCGAGTGATTCCGGGAACCCCTGCTCGTACGCCTCCAGGCCCGCGCCGAACACCTCCAGGTCGACCCACGGGCCGCCGCGCCCCACGCCCAGCGAGAAGCGGCCGCCGCTCGTCAGGTGCAGCAGCGCGGCCTGCTCGCCCAGCGCGACGGGGTGGACGGTGGGCAGTACGCTGACCGCCGTGCCGACCCGGATGCGGTGGGTGCGGCCCAGCAGCAGCGCGGCGAGCGTGACCGCCGACGGGCACGTGCCGTACGGCACGAAGTGGTGCTCGGCCAGCCAGACCGAGTCGAGGCCCGCCTCCTCGGCCACCTCGGCCGAGCGGACCGCGCGGTGCAGCGCCTCTCCCTGCCCCTGGCCGGGGAACTGGGCTCCCAACACGAAACTTCCAACGCGCATGGACTTTCCTGCTTCCTTGGCTCCGACACGGAGCTCCCCCACCCGGCATAACCGTCTGACACGTGCCGAGGACACGGCCTGGCGGAGAGATTTGCGGATTGTCTGGAGAATGGGGCGTCGGGGAGGGCGACTTGTGGGGGCTCGCTGCCCTACGGGTACCCGCGCGCACGCCGCGTAGGCTGGACGGCAACCCTGCTCCCTGTATAGCCCCGTGAGGTGTCCCGTGTCCCCGCGTCGCAACCGCCCCAAGGGTGAGGGCTCGTCCGGCCAGAGTGCCGAGGACGACCGCGCGAGCCGTTACGGCGGCTGGCAGTCGGGGGAGAGCTGGCAGGGCGAGCAGTGGAGTGTGCGGCACGTGGCCGGTGCGAGCGCCCAGGGCAAGGCGTACCGGTGCCCGGGCTGCGACCAGCTGATCCCCGACGGCGTGCCGCATGTCGTCGTCTGGCCCGAGCACGCGGGCGTCGACGACCGTCGGCACTGGCACAAGGCGTGCTGGAACGCACGGGACCGCCGCACCCCGGGGGTGCGGCGGTCCCGTAACGCGCCGAAGTTCTGACCGTCAGCCGTCAGCCGTCAGCCGTCAGCCGTCAGCTGTCAGCTGTCAGACGTCGCGCTTCTCCAGCAGGGCGAAGGCGCCGCCGAGCACGGCGGCGGTCACGCCGAGCGCGATCCACAGCGGGTCCCAGCCGCTCGGCCCGCTGTCGGAGAGCGAGGACGAGTAGAAGACGCTCAGCTGGTTCGGGATCGAGTACTCGAACAGGGCCTGGCGCAGGTCCTCCAGCGAGGACGAGAACATGAAGATCGCGATGACCAGCGGGGCCAGCAGGACGCCGATCATGATGGTGATGGCGCCGGCCGAGTGCCGGATGATCGAGCCGACGGCCAGCGAGATCAGTCCGAGCAGCGCGATGTAGAGCGACACTCCGAAGGTGGCCTTGAGCCACTCCGAGCCGGTCGGCTGCCGGGCGTCGCCCAGCATGCCCACGTCCACCATGGCGACGAAGCTCGAGGACACGAGCGTCACGACGAACGCGACGGCGAAGAAGACGACCGCCTTCGCGGCGAGCACCCGGCCGCGGGACGGGCAGGCCACCATCGTGGTGCGGATCATGCCGGTGCCGTACTCCGAGGCCGTGGTCAGCACGCCGAGCGTGATGACGCACATGCTGCCCAGGAGCAGCCCGAAGAAGCCGAACGACAGGGCGGTGTCGCCCGCGAGGTCGCCCTCGGTCGCGTTCGCGGCGACGACCGCGCCGGCCAGCAGTCCGATGCCGATGACGAGCAGCACGAACACGCCCAGCGTCCACATCGTGGAGCGCACCGAGCGGATCTTCGTCCACTCCGAGGCGATGGCGTGCCCGAGGTGCGTGCGCACGATCGGGATCGGCGAGGTGTAGGCGGGGCCGGCCGCGGCGTACGCGGGACCGGGCGCCCCCTGCCAGGCGGGCGCGGCCTGCGGCGTCGGGTGCTGCGGGGTGCTCATCGGGCGTCCTCGGACTTGGTCGGGGCGGCGTCGGGGGCGGGAGCGTCGGGAGCGGCCGGGGCCGGCTCGGCCGGGGCGGCCACCGGGGCGGGCGCGGACGGTGCCGCCGCCGGCGACGCGGCGGCCGGCTGGCCCGGGGCCTGTGCGGGCGCCTGCACGTACGGGTTGGCACCGTTCGGGCCGGGTGCCGTGGCCGGGCCCCCGGGGGCGCCGTACGCCCCGTAGGAGGCCGCCGGGGGCGCCTGGGCCGGCTGCTGCGGCGGCGCGTATCCGGGGTGCTGCGGGGGCGGCGGGGCGTACCAGCCCGGCTGGCCCTGGCCCGGCACCGGCATGGGCGGCTGTGCGCCGGGCGCGAGCTGCTGCTGGAGGCCGGCCTTCTGGTCGATGGTGGACCGGTAGTCGACGGCGCCCTGCGTCATCCGCATGTACGCCTCTTCCAGCGAGGCCTGGTGCGGCGACAGCTCCCACAGGCGTACATCGCTCTCGTGGGCGATGTCGCTGATGCGGGGCAGCGCCAGCCCGGTCACCCGCAGCGCGCCGTCCTGCTCGGGCAGCACATGGCCGCCCGCCTCGGTGAGCGCGGAGGCCAGCTTCTCGCGCAGCTGGGGTTCGGTGTGCGGGGTGCGGACCCGAGCGAAGTCCGCGGAGTTGGCCGAGATGAAGTCCTTCACGCTCATGTCGGAGAGCAGCTGCCCGCGCCCGATCACGATCAGGTGATCGGCGGTCACCGCCATCTCGCTCATGAGGTGGGAGGAGACGAACACCGTGCGGCCCTCGGCGGCCAGCGACTTCATCAGGTTGCGGACCCAGAGGATGCCCTCCGGGTCGAGGCCGTTGACCGGCTCGTCGAAGAGCAGCACCTGCGGGTCGCCGAGCAGCGCGGCCGCGATGCCGAGCCGCTGGCCCATGCCCAGGGAGAAGCCCTTGGAGCGCTTGCGTGCCACGTCCTGGAGGCCGACCACGCCGAGCACCTCGTCGACCCGCCGGGCCGGGATGCCGGACAGCTGGGCCAGGCTCAGCAGGTGGTTGCGGGCGTGCCGGCCGCCGTGCACCGCCTTGGCGTCCAGCAGGGCACCCACCTGGCGGGCGGCGTTCGGCAGCTTGCGGTACGGGTAGCCGCCGATCGTCACCGTCCCGGAGGTGGGGTTGTCCAGCCCGAGGATCATCCGCATGGTGGTCGACTTGCCCGAGCCGTTGGGCCCGAGGAAGCCGGTGACGGCGCCGGGCCGCACCTGGAAGGAAAGGTTGTACACAGCGGTCTTGTCGCCGTAGCGCTTGGTCAGGCCGACTGCTTCGATCATGCTCCGCACCCATCGAAAGGTTCAGGACAGCAGGGCACACGCCCCCGTAAGGGTTAGGAGGATATCGGGGCGCTGACGGTTCCGCTCAAATGAAAGCAAAGACCAAAGCGTTACGCGTCGCGTTTCTTCAGCAGGAGGTAGCCGCCCGCGAGCGCGGCGAGGGCCCACACGGCCATGATGGCGAACCCGCCCCAGGGCCCGTACGGGGTGTCGTCGTCGATCGGAGTGACCACCTGCATGATCTTGCTGCCGGCCTGGTCGGGCAGATACCGGCCGATCTTCTTCGTCGCCGAGACGTTGCCGAGGATGTTGGAGATCAGGAAGAAGAACGGCATCAGGATGCCGAGCGACAGCATCGGCGAGCGCAGCATCGTGGCCACGCCCATCGAGAACACGGCGATGAGCGTCATGTACAGACCGCCGCCGATGACCGCCCGCAGGACTCCGGTGTCCCCGATCGACGCCTTGTGGGAGCCGAGCATGGCCTGCCCCAGGAAGAAGGTGACGAAGCTGGTGGCCAGCCCCACGGCCAGCGCGAGCCCGGTGGCCACCGCGATCTTGCTGAACAGGAAGGTGCCACGCTGCGGCACGGCGGCCAGCGAGGTGCGGATCATGCCGGTGCTGTACTCGTTCGACACGACCAACACCCCGAACACGATCATCGCGAGCTGACCGAGGCTCATCCCGGCGAAGCTGATGAAGGTGGGGTCGAAGGAGAGCCGGTCGTCGCGGCTCATGTTGTCGAACTCGTTCCTCGACAGCGCAGAGATCAGCATGCCGAGGGCGATGGTGACCACCACGGCGAGCGAGAGCGTCCACACGGTGGAGGCCACCGACCGGATCTTGGTCCACTCCGACCGGATGACCTGGGTCGCCGCCATCATCAGCTCCTCGTCCAGTCGTCGCCCCACTGCGGTCCGGGCTGCTCGACCTGTTCGAGTGGGCCGGGGGGCGTGTCGGTGTGCGCGTGGTACTCCACCGACTCCGCGGTGAGCTGCATGAACGCCTCCTCCAGGGAGGCCCGCTGGGGGCTCAGCTCGTGCAGCACGATCTGGTGCTGCGCGGCCAGCTCCCCGATGTGCTCGGACTTGTCGCCGTCGACCTCCAGCACCCCGCTGCCGGACTCGACGACCAGGACCCCGGCGCCGTGCAGCACGTCGAGCAGCCGCTCCCGCTGCGGGGTACGGATACGGACGTACGAGCGCGAGTTCTGCGCGATGAAGTCGGCCATCGAGGTGTCGGCGAGCAGCCGCCCCTGCCCGATCACGATCAGGTGATCGGCGGTCAGGGCCATCTCGCTCATCAGGTGGGAGGAGACGAACACGGTCCGCCCCTGCGCGGCCAGCGACTTCATCAGGTTGCGGATCCAGTGGATGCCCTCGGGGTCGAGGCCGTTGACCGGCTCGTCGAACATCAGGATCCGCGGGTCGCCGAGGAGCGCGCCCGCGATGCCCAGCCGCTGCCCCATCCCCAGCGAGAACCCCTTGGCCTTCTTCTTGGCCACGGAGGTGAGACCGACGGTGTCCAGCACCTCGTGCACCCGGCTCTTCGGGATGCCGTTGCTCTGCGCCAGACACAGCAGATGGTTGAAGGCGCTGCGCCCGCCGTGCATGGCCTTGGCGTCCAGCAGGGCGCCGATGTACCTGAGGGGGTCCTTCAGCCGGTCGTAGTGCTGGCCGTCGATGCGGACGTCCCCGGCGGTCGGCCGGTCGAGGCCCAGCATCATCCGCATGGTGGTGGACTTGCCCGCGCCGTTGGGACCGAGGAAGCCCGTGACGATGCCCGGTCTGACGGTGCAGGTGAGGTTGTTCACCGCGACCTTCTCGCCGTACCGCTTCGTCAGGCCAGACAGCTCGATCATGCGGCCACGCTAAAGCGCGACAAAGCCCTCTGCCACCGGAGTGGCAAAGGGCTTCGCCGATGTTCGGTCGCCGTACCCGTGGACGTTACCGGGACTGCTGCGCCGGGACCCCGCGGGAGATCGGCTCGTCGTCCGTGGACGGCGTGCCGGCCGCGGCCACCGCGGCGCCGGTCAGCGTGGCGAGCATCTCGCGGACGTTCGTCAGCTGGGCGTTGATCGAGTCGCGGCGGTTGGTGAGGGCCGCCAGCTCGCGCTCGGACTCGGAACGGATGCGGTCCGCCTTGGCATTGGCGTCGGCCACGATGTCCTCGGCCTGGCGCTGCGCCGTCTCGACGGTCTGACGGGCCCGGCGCTCGGCGTCGGTGCGCAGCTTCTCGGCCTCCAGACGCAGCTGCTCCGCGCGGTGCTCGATCTCCGCGAGACGCTTCTCCGCCTTCTGCTGACGGGACGCCAGGTCGCGCTCCGACTGCTCGCGGCGCTTGGCGAGGTTGGTCTCGAAGTCGGCGGCGGCCTGCGCGGCCTTGGCGCGGGTCTCCTCGAAGAGGGCGTCCGCCTCCTCACGCTTCGACTGCGCGTCCTTCTGCGCCTCGGAACGCAGCTGCGACGCGTCGCTCTTGGCCTTCTCGACGATCCGGACGCCCTCGTCCTCGGACTTGGCCTTGCGCTCCGCGGCGAACGACTCCGCGTCGTTGCGCACCTGCTGAGCCGCCGACTCGGCGAGCTCACGGTGCTGCTCGGCCGCGCGCCGGGCCTCCTCGCGCAGATCCTTGGCCTCTTCCTCGGCGAGGCGGAGGATCTTCTCGACACGCGCGCCGAGACCGGCGTACGACGGCTCCGCGTCGCTTACCTGAGCCTGGGCGTTCTGCGTCTCGAGGTGGAGCTCCTCGATGCGCTTTTCCAGAGCAGTGATACGAGCCAGAGCGCTGTCACGGTCGGAGACGAGCTTCGAGATGCGGTCGTCCACCTGCGCGCGGTCGTACCCACGCCGCACAAGCTCGAAGCCGTAGGGGGAAGTGTCGCTCATGGGGTTCCTGTCGAATGAGACCGGTGAGGTGATAGGTGGAATCCTAGGGGCCTGAGCGGTGTGTCATCGAGCGTATGCGTGTTTGATCTGGAGAATGACACCCCTTTTGGGTGGCTGAGCGGCGGAGCGCTTGCCAAAGGTCCGGTCAAAGGCCTCAGACTTTAACGCAATTCACACATTCCGCTAGCTGTCCGACGCCTTCCCACCCGATCGGGGCGCTCCGATGGCGGCGCCCGCTTTGACGCCTCCGTCCTTGCCGCCGGTCGGCACCTCGAAGGATTCCAGCGCCTCCAGCACGTCCTGGACCCGGGAGATCTCGGCGTTGATGTCCTCACGCCGGCGCACCAGGACCTCCAGCTCGCGCTTGCCCTCCTCGACCGTGCGCCGCGCCTCGCGGATCGCCTCGGCCTTGAGCTCCTCGGCCTCCCGCACGAGCGTCGCCTTCTTCTGCTCGGCCTCCTTGAGCAGCCCCTCGGCCTTCTTCACGGCGGCGATACGGACCTTGCCCGCCTCGGAGTTGGCGTCCGACACCAGCTCCTTCGCCTTCGCCTGCGCCTTGGCGAGCTGCTCCTCGGACGCCTTGATGAGCGCGTCGCAGCGGTCGCCGGTCGACTTCATCGTCTCGGCGGCCTCACGGCGGGCCCGCTCGTGCAGCCCCTCGATCTCGCTCGTGATGCGGTCGCGCAGCTCCTCCGCCCGCTCCCTTATGGCGGTCGCGTCCCGGCGGGCGCCGACCAGCAGTTCGTCGGCGTCCGTACGGGCCTTCTCCACCCGGGAGTTCCCGTCGACGGTCGCCTCGGAGACCAGTCGCTCGGCCTCGTTGCGGGCCGCGCCGACCATCGAGTCGGCCTGCGCCTCCGCGTCCGCCGTGACCTGCTGCGCCTGCTGCTGCGCCTCCGTGAGCAGCTTGTCCGCCTCGGCCGCGGTCTCCGTGATGAGCGTGTCGACCTGCTCGGCGGCCTCGGAGCGCCGCTTGTTGGCCTCCTTGCGGGCCTCGTCCAGCGTCGAGTCGGCCTCTTCGCGGGCGACGCTCATCAGACGGTCGGCCTCCGCGGCCGCCTCCGTCCTGACGCGCTCGGACTCGGTGCGGATCCGCTCGGCGTGCTGCTGCGCGGAACCCACCGTCTCGGCGGCCTCGGCACGCAGCCGCTCCGCGTCCCCGGCGGCGTCCGAGATCAGCTTCTCCGCCTTGGCGACCGACTCGGCCCGCAGCCGGTCGGCCTCCGCGATCGTCTCGGACTGGAGGCGCTCGGCCTCCGCGATGGTCTCCGTCTGGAGCCGCTCCGCCTCGTTGCGGGCCTCGGTGATGAGGGTGTCGGCCTGCGTCGCCGCGTCCGAGCGGATGCGGTTGGCGTCGTCCCGGGCGTCCGCGCGGGTGCGCGAGGCGTCCTGGTCGGCCTGGGCGATGGCGTCCGAGGCCTCCGTGCGGACCCGCTGGGCGTGCGCGGACGCCTCCGAGCGCAGCCGCTCCGCCTCCGCGATCGCCTCGCCGACGGTCTGCTCGGCCAGCGCCTGCGCCGCCTCCGACGCCTCGCTCGCCTCACGCCGGACCCGGTTCGCGTCCTCTGCCGCCCGCTCCTGCACCGCGTAGGCGTCGGAACGGACCCGGTCCGCCTCCTCCTCGGCCTCGCGCCGGGTGCGCTCCGCCGCGTGCTCGGCGGCGGACCGCAGCCCGTTGATCTCGTCCTGCGCCTGCTCGTGCAGCCCGGCGACGGACTCCCGGACCTGCTGCGCGTGCTGCTCGGCCGCCGACACCATCTCGCCGGCGCGCCGGTCGGCCTCCTCGACCAGCCGGACGGCCTCGGTCTGCGCCTCCTCCACGCGCTTGCGCGCCGAGGCCAGCAGTTCCTCGCTCTGCCGACGGGCCTGCTCGCGCTCCTGGTCGGCCTCCTGGCGGGCGGAACCGAGGAGCTCCTCGGCCTCGCGGCGGCGCCGGAGCGCCTCCTCCTGGGCGGCGGCCAGCGTCTCGGACGCCTCGGTGGCGAGCCGCTCGGCGGCGGCCTGCGCCTCCGCGCGCACCCGATCGGCGGTGTCCTGCGCCTCGGACTTCAGCCGCTCCGCCTCGGCGGCGGCCTCGGAACGCAGCCGTACCGCGACGGCCTCTCCCTCGGCGCGCGAGGCGGACGCGTCGGCGGCGGCCTCGTTGCGCAGCCGGTCCACCTCCGCGGCGGCCTGCTGCTGGAGGGTGCGGATCCGCTCCGCGGCCTCCGAGCGCAGCCGGTCGGTCTCCTCGCCGGCCTCGCGGCGGATCCGCGCGGCCTCCTCGCGGGCGTCGGTCAGCGCCTGCTCGGCGGAGGCGAGCCGGGCCTCCGCCTCGGTGTGCAGCCGGGTCAGCTCCTCGGCGGCCTCCGCCTGCCGGGCCTCGACCCCGCGTTCGGTCTCCTCGCGCAGCTCGCGCGCGGCCTCCTCGGCGTTCGAGGTGATGGTCTCGGCCAGCTCCACCGCCTCGTCGCGCTGGCGCTCGGCCTCCGCGCGGGTGCGCTCCAGGGTCTCCTCGGCCTGCCGGCGCAGCGTGGTGGCGCGCTCGATGGCCTCGGTGCGCACCTTCTCGCTGTCCGAGGTGGCCTTCTGGCGCAGCTCGTCCGCGTCGGCCTTCGCCTTGGACAGCAGCTCCTCGGCGGTCCTGGCCGCCTCCTCGATCTGCTGGACGGCCTCCTTGCGGGCCTCCGCGCGGATCTTCTCGCCCTCGGCGACCGCGTCGGCGCGCAGCTGCTCGGCCTCGCCGCGCAGCCGACGGGCCTCCTCCTGGAGCTCGACCGTCTTGGCGCGGTACTCCTTGGTGTCGTCCTTCGCCGAGCCCTTGAGCTCCTCGGCGATGTCGTGCGCCTCGGCCCGCAGCCGGTCCGCCTCGGTCTCCGCCTCACGGCGGATCCGCTCGGCCTCCTCGGCGGCGGCCTTGGTGGTGTTCTGCGCGTCCTCCTGCGCCCTGTTCAGGACGTCCTCGGCTGTCTTCGCCGCCTTCGACAGCTGGGTCGCGCTCTCCTCGGCGGTGAGCGTGCGGGCCTTCTCGGAGGCCTCCGCGACGATCTTCTCGGCCTCGGTGCGGGCGTCGGCGACGAGCTGCTCGGCGGCCTCCTTGGTCGCCTCGGCCTCCTTGGTGGCCTCGGTGACCAGCCGGGCGACCTGCTCCTTCGCCGTACGGGTGCGCTGCTCCTTGGCCGCCTCCGCGCCGGCGAGCGCCTTCTCGGCGGTGGCCTTCGCCTCCGTGAGCACCTTGTCGGCCTCGGCCTGCGCCTTGCGCAGCGCCTCCTCGGCCTCGGACATGCGCTGCTCGGCGGCGCGACTGAGCTCACCGGCCTGCCGGCGGGCCGCGTCGGCCTCCGTGACGGTGGAGGTGCGCAGCTGCTCGGCGTGGTCGCTGGCCTCCTGGGCCTGGCTGGAAGCGGCGTTCAGCAGCCGTTCGGCGTCCGTGCGGGCCCGCAGCAACAGCTGCTCGGCCTCCGCGCGGGTCGCCTCGGCGTCCGCCTGGAGCCGCTGACGGGCCTCCGCCGCCACCCGTTCGGCCTCGGCGCGGGCGGCCGTCAGGGCCTGCTCGGCCTCGGCGCGCGACTCGTCGAGCAGCCGGCGCGCCTGAGCCTCGGTGCGGGCCCGCAACTGCTCGGCCCACGCCACGTTCTCGTTGACGTGCGACTCGACGTTCTGCCGGCGCTCGGCCAGCTCCTGGTCGAGCTGCTGACGACGGGCCACCGCCTCCTGGTGCAGCTCCGCCTGGAGCCGGGCCGCCTGTTCGGCGTGCTCCTGGAGGATCCGCTGCGTCTGCGCCCGGGCCTGACTCAGCTCCCGTTCGGCGTCCTGCCGCAACTGGTCTGCCTGCATCTGCGCGTTACGCAGCATCTGCTCGGCCTGGTACCCGATGTCGCCGCCGTCGAAGGCGGGCCGGGACATGATGGTGCGCCGCGCCTCGTGCAACTTGGCGCGCAGCACCTCGACCTGGTAGCCGAGGTCCTCGGCATGCTGGATCGCCTTTTCCCGCTCGGTCTTCAGCCGCTTCATCTCGGCTTCGAACCGAGTCAGGTGGTCGACGTCAGCCGCCGGCTCCCGCTCCTGGCTCTCGTAGCCCCGCACTGCGCGGTCCCATCCGTCCCTGGTCGCAAGCTTCCCGAACGAGCTCCGTCCATCCGCCGAACGGGGCTCCCGGGGAATGGTGTCAGATCAACGGCGGAGCACGGGCTGCTGCCCCGACGCTCGCCCCCCGAAACCCGGACCCCGGCTGCGTCCCACCGCCGTACGGCAGGACCGGGTCGCCCCGGTGTGAGCGGCGACCGCCCCCAACCCTACCGGCCCATATGTACGAGGGTCAGTGCTCAGGTGACTCAACGGGCGCCGATGTGACCAGTTCTGTCAGTACTCCGTGGCAATCCTTTGGATGCAGGAAGGTGATTCGTGACCCCATGGAGCCGCGTCGAGGCTCTTCGTACAGAACGCGTACGCCCTTGTCCCTGATGTCCGCGGCGTCCGCGTCGACATCCGCCGTACCGAAAGCGATGTGGTGGACGCCCTCGCCGTTCTTGTCGAGCCACTTGGCGACGGTCGAATCCGGTCGTGTCGGCTCCAGGAGCTGCAGGTACGAGGCCCCGCCGTCGGACGTATCGTTGATCTTGAGCATGGCCTCGCGCACGCCCTGCTCCTCGTTGACCTCGGAGTGGAACACCTCGAAGCCGTACGTGGAACGGTAGAACTCGACGGTCGCGTCGAGGTCGTGGCAGGCGATCCCGATGTGGTCGATTCGCGTCAGCATGCTGTTAGTGGAGCGCGGCCGTGGTGGTTACGCAACGTGCGCGCGATCACACTGACGGCCCGATGACGGCACGGAGTGCCACTCAGTACATTCGAAGTAAACCCTCGTTCACTCCTCGGCCCGTGCAGGCCGGTAAGGGGAATCGCAGCTCATGACTGACTCGACTGGTTCCAACAGCACGACCTCGGTGATCGTCGCGGGCGCGCGGACGCCCATGGGACGACTGCTGGGCTCCCTGAAGTCCTTCTCCGGAGCCGACCTCGGCGGCTTCGCGATCAAGGCCGCCCTCGACCGTGCGGGGATCGGTGGCGACCAGGTGCAGTACGTGATCATGGGGCAGGTGCTCCAGGCCGGGGCGGGGCAGATCCCGGCCCGTCAGGCCGCGGTCAAGGCCGGCATCCCGATGAGCGTCCCGGCGCTCACGATCAACAAGGTGTGTCTGTCGGGCCTCGACGCGATCGCGCTGGCCGACCAGCTGATCCGCGCGGGTGAGTTCGACATCGTGGTGGCCGGCGGCCAGGAGTCCATGACCAACGCCCCCCACCTGCTGCCGAAGTCCCGCGAGGGCTTCAAGTACGGCGCGATCGAGATGCTCGACGCCATGGCGTACGACGGTCTGACCGACGCCTTCGAGAACATCGCCATGGGCGAGTCCACGGAGAAGCACAACACGCGGCTCGGGATCGCGCGTCCCGAGCAGGACGAGATCGCCGCGCTGAGCCATCAGAGGGCCGCCGCCGCGCAGAAGAACGGCATCTTCGAGGCCGAGATCACCCCGGTCGAGATCCCGCAGCGCAAGGGCGAGCCGGTCGTCTTCAGCAAGGACGAGGGCATCCGCGCCGACACCACCGCGGAGTCCCTGGGCAAGCTCCGCCCGGCGTTCACCAGGGACGGCACGATCACCGCGGGCACCTCCTCGCAGATCTCCGACGGCGCGGCGGCCGTGGTCGTGATGAGCAAGGCCAAGGCCGAGCAGCTGGGCCTGTCGTGGATCGCCGAGATCGGCGCCCACGGCAACGTGGCCGGGCCGGACAACTCGCTCCAGTCCCAGCCCTCCAACGCCATCCTGCACGCCCTGAAGAAGGACGGCCTGGAGGTCTCCGACCTGGACCTGGTCGAGATCAACGAGGCCTTCGCCGCCGTGGCGGTGCAGTCAATGAAGGACCTCGGCGTCTCCACGGAAAAGGTGAACGTGAACGGCGGTGCGATCGCCCTCGGCCACCCGATCGGGATGTCCGGCGCCCGCCTCGTCCTGCACCTGGCCCTGGAGCTCAAGCGCCGGGGCGGCGGGGTGGGCGCGGCCGCGCTGTGCGGCGGCGGCGGTCAGGGTGACGCGCTGATCGTGCGGGTACCCAAGGCCTGAGCACCGACGCGCCCCTCGTGCACGTCTCACCCTGAACGGATCTGAACGGAGCTGTGATGCAGGACGTCTCCTCGCTGGTCGCCCAGGCCAGGGAAGGCCGGCCGCGGGCCGTGGCCCGGCTGATCTCCCTGGTGGAGGGGGCGTCCCCGCAGCTCAGGGAGGTCATGGAGGCGCTGGCCCCGCTCACGGGCAACGCGTATGTGGTGGGCCTGACCGGTTCACCGGGCGTGGGCAAGTCCACGTCGACGTCCGCGCTGGTCACCGCCTACCGCAAGCAGGGCAGACGCGTCGGGGTGCTGGCCGTCGACCCGTCCTCGCCGTTCTCCGGCGGAGCCCTGCTCGGCGACCGCGTCCGGATGTCGGAGCACGCCTCCGACCCCGGCGTCTACATCCGCTCGATGGCCACCCGCGGCCATCTGGGCGGCCTCGCCTGGTCGGCCCCGCAGGCGATCCGGGTACTGGACGCGGCCGGCTGCGACGTGATCCTGGTCGAGACGGTCGGCGTCGGCCAGTCGGAGGTCGAGATCGCCTCGCAGGCGGACACCAGTGTCGTCCTGCTGGCCCCGGGCATGGGCGACGGCATCCAGGCCGCCAAGGCCGGGATCCTGGAGATCGGCGACGTCTACGTCGTCAACAAGGCGGACCGGGACGGCGCCGACGCCACCGCCCGCGAGCTGAACCACATGCTCGGCCTCGGGGAGGCCCGCGGCCCCGGGGACTGGCGCCCGCCGATCGTGAAGACGGTCGCCGCGCGCTCCGAGGGCATCGACGAGGTCGTCGAAGCACTGGAGAAGCACCGCGCGTGGATGGAGGAGCACGGCGTCCTCACCGAACGGCGCCGCTCCCGCGCCGCCCGCGAGGTCGAGACGATCGCCGTCACGGCCCTGCGCGAACGCATCGGGGACCTGCACGGCGACCGCCGGCTGAGCACGCTCGCCGAGCGCATCGTCGCCGGCGAACTCGACCCCTACCGGGCGGCGGACGAACTCGTCGCGGGGCTCACCCAGGGCTGACACGCGGCGGACGTGCCACCGGCGCGGGGAGGGCGCGGCCCGGGGCGCCGGCCCGGTGCGCGTCGTGCGATGCGGTCGGGCAGCGCGCCGGTCGCGGCCCGGCGTCGCCTTCGGCGGGACGGCGCCGGACGGGCCCGAGGCGGGAGGCGACGGACGGCACCGGCAGGGCCGGCACGGGCAGGGCCTGCATGATCAGGGCCTGCACGGCCACGACCGGCCCGGACAGCCGGCCGGCCGCACATCCCGTGGCGGGTGACGGCCTCCCGCCGGACCCCGGGACGCGCTGACGAGCCGTTCGCAAAAAAGCCCTCGTCGGGCCCCGGGCCGCGCTGATACGGTCGCGTTCATGTTCCTTCTCTTGGCATAGGGCCCGCCTCGGCCCGTGATCGGTGAGCGGCATACGGCCGCCCCGCTCGCGGCGATCAGGCGTCCCCTTTTTTCTCCTGCCATGAGTCGAGGAACTCCTCATGTCCGCTTCGCCTGCCGTGCGGCCTTCGTATGCCGTCGTCCTGCGCGTTCCGCACGCCCGCCGTACCTTCGCCGCCGCCCTGACCGGACGGCTGTCGTACGGGATCGTCCCGCTGTCCCTGATGCTCGCCGTGACCCGCTCCTCGGGCTCGTACGCGGTGGCGGGCACCGTGATGGCCCTGTTCGGAGCCACCACCGTCTTCCTGTCGCCCGCCCGGGCGGCCCTCATCGACCGGCACGGTCCACGCCGGGCACTCGTCCCGATGACCGCCGCCTACCTCGCGGTGCTCGTCCTGCTCACCCTGGCCCTGGCGCGCCCGGCCGGCGCCCCCGGTCCGGTGCTGGGCGCCCTGGCCGCCACCGCGGGCGCCTGTGTGCCGCCGCTGGGGCCGACCATGCGGGCGGTGTGGGGGAGGCTCACCCCGGACCGCGCCCTGTTGCAACGCGCGTACAGCCTCGACGGGGTCGCCGAGGAACTCCTCTTCGTCACCGGGCCGTTGCTGGTCGGCGTGCTCGTCGGGTTCGCACCGCCGGCCGCGGGGATCGTCGTCGGGGCGGCCCTGATGGCCGGGGGCACGGCCGGGTTCCTGTCGTCGCCGGCCGTGCGGGCGGTGGGGCCGGGGAAGGCCACCGTGCGGCGGGCCGGCGGCGGTCTGCGCGGCCTCGGGCGGCCGGTGGTCGCCATCGCGGGCGTGGGGCTGGCGCTGGGCGTGGTCGATCTGCTGGTCGTGGCGTTCGCCGAGCGCCACGGGCACGGGACAGGCGGGGCGAGCGCCGCCTGGGTGCTGGCCGCGCTGTCGGCCGGCAGTGCCGTCGGCGGGCTGCTCAACGGGGCCGTCACCTGGCAAGCGTCGGCCGGGGTGCGGCTGCCGCTGCTCACGGCGGGGCTCGGGCTGACGCTGTGCGGTGCGGGACTCGCGCCGGGGCTCGGCGCGCTGGCCGTCGCCGTCGCGGCCGCCGGGTTCTTCGTGTCGCCGGCGATCACCACGGCGTATCTCATCGCCGACGAGATCGCCGCGCCGGAGGCCCGGGTGCGGGCCGGGGCGTGGGTCAACACGGCCGTCAACGCGGGCAGCACGGCCGGTACCGCGGTCGCCGGAGCGCTGGCCGGGCGGCTGCCGGTGGCAGCGTGCTTCGCGCTGACCGGAGCGGTGGTGCTGCTGACGGCGGCGGCCGTCGCCGGAGGCGCCCGGAGGGGCACGAGCGATCTCGTGCCCCTCGCCTGACGGCCGGCGGGTCGGTAGGTCGGACGGACGTCAGGTCAGTCGTCGAGCTCCTGGGTGACCTTGCCCGTGCGCACGTCGACCTGCCACTCGCCGGCCTTGGCGGTGTCCACGCTCCAGACCGTGGCGCGGTCGTCGTCGTCCAGGTCGACGTCGGTCACCGCGCCCTTGGCGGCGACGGCCAGCGCGGCCTCGCGGGCGTCGACGTCCGCGTCCTTCACCGCGGCGAGTTCCGCACGGGCGTCGTCGGCGTCGTCGTCGGTGTCATCGGCGTCGTCGGTGTCGCGGTGGACGCCGAGGACCTTGCCGGTGTCGGGGGAGACGGCGACGGTCTGCTCGACGCCGTCGGCCTGGACGACGTCCACGTGCCAGGTGCCCGCGTCGGCGCCGTCGTCCTCCCGGTCGGCGCCGACGGCGGTGCCCGGCGTGTGCCGCAGCGCGGCCGCGATCACCTCGGCGGCGGTGGCCTTCGAGGAGCTCGCCGTGCTCCCCTCGGCCCGGTCGGCGGCCACCTGCCCGGCGGCCCGCACCTCGGCCGCGCCG
The DNA here is from genome assembly GCF_035983595.1 of Streptomyces sp. NBC_01334. NCBI lineage: Bacteria > Bacillati > Actinomycetota > Actinomycetes > Kitasatosporales > Streptomycetaceae > Streptomyces > Streptomyces sp. NBC_01334. Next base: position 6,629,035 of record NZ_CP130718.1, read on the forward strand.
GTTCGCGCCTCGTCGTCCGCGAAGGCGACCGCCGTACCTCCGCCGATCACGACGGACGCGGCGACGGCGGCGATGACGAGCTTGCGCTTCATGGGGTTCCTCCCGATCGGTGTGCTCTCGGCCTGCTTCGGCTTCGACGTGGACCAAGCTGCCTGAACGGAGCTGAAGGCACGCTGAAGCAGCCTGAAGATCACTTCAGGTTCGGTTTGGGACCCTGGTGCCATGCGGCTGTTGATCGTGGAGGACGAGAAGCGACTGGCCCGGTCGCTCGCCGGCGGCCTGGCCGCCGAGGGCTACGCCGTGGACGTCGTCCACGACGGCCTCGAAGGGCTGCACCGGGCGAGCGAGTCGCCGTACGACCTGGTCATCCTCGACATCATGCTGCCCGGCATGAACGGCTACCGGGTCTGCTCCACCCTGCGGGCCGCCGGCAACGACGTCCCGATCCTCATGCTCACCGCCAAGGACGGGGAGTACGACGAGGCGGAGGGCCTGGACACGGGTGCGGACGACTACCTCACCAAGCCGTTCTCGTACGTCGTCCTGGTCGCCCGCGTGAAGGCGCTGCTGCGCCGGGGCGGACAGGGCGCCGGGGCCCCGGCCGTGCACGTCCTGGGCGACCTGAAGGTCGACACCGCCGCCCGGCGGGTGTTCCTGCGGGACGGCGGCACGGAGGTCGAAGCCGCGCTGACCACCAAGGAGTTCGCCGTGCTGGAACAGCTGGTCGTGCGGGCGGGCGAGGTGGTGTCCAAGACCGAGATCCTCGACCACGTCTGGGACTTCGCCTACGACGGCGACCCCAACATCGTCGAGGTGTACGTCAGCGCGCTGCGCCGCAAGCTGGGCGCGGGGCTCATCCGGACGGTGCGCGGCGCCGGATACCGGCTGGAGCGGCCGGAGGCGACGCGATGAACCGCCGGTTCGGGTCCGTGCGGGCCCGGGCGACGCTCGGCGCCACGTTCGTGGTCGCGGTGGCGCTCCTCGCGGCGGGGACGGCCGTGCTGCTGTCGCTGCGCTCCAGTCTGACCGGCCAGGCCGACGGACAGGCGGAACGCTCCGCGCGGACCGTCGCCGCCCAACTGGCCCTCGGCACGCCCTACGACAGGCTCTCCTCGCTGGACGACGACGAGCGGGTGGTCCAGGTCGTCGACGCGAACGGCGAGCAGGCCGCCGCCACCGAGGACCTGGAGCGGATCAGCGGTGCCGGCACGAGTGTGCCGCGGGCGCGGGAGGACACCGGGGACGACCTCTCGGAGGAGGCGGGAGAGGAAGCGGGGGAGGATCCCGGGGAGGGCGGCGCGAGCGGCGACCCCGACGACGACTCAGCCCAGGACTCGCTCGAACCCGGCGAGATCGGCGACGAGACCCGTTTCGCCGACGGCTCCGCGACCGTCGACGGCGACACGGCCGACTACCGCTTCGCCGCCGTGGACGTCCGGGACCCGAAGAAGGGCCTGCTGACCGTGTACGCGGGTGCGTCCCTGGCGGCTGAGCGGAGCGCCGTACGCACCGCGCTCACCGTCATGCTGATCGGCTTCCCCCTGCTGCTCGCCGTGGTCGCGGGAGTGACCTGGCTGGTCACCCGCCGGGCGCTGCGCCCGGTCGAGGACATCCGGCGGGAGATGGCCGCGATCACCGCCGCCGCCGATCTGACCCGCCGGGTGCCCGAGCCGGACACCCACGACGAGGTCGCCCGGCTCGCCCGCACGACGAACGAGACGCTGGCCGCGCTGGAGACCTCCGTGGAGCGGCAGCGCCGGTTCGTCGCCGACGCCTCGCACGAGCTGCGCAGCCCCATCGCCTCGCTGCGCACCCAGCTCGAAGTGGGTGTCGCGCACCCCGGGCTGCTGGACGTGCCGGGCGCGGTCGAGGACACCGTACGGCTCCAGCGGCTGGCCGCCGACCTGCTGCTGCTCGCCCGGCTGGACGCGGGGGAGGGGCCGGTGGCCGGCGCGCGGGTGGATCTGGCGGCGCTGGCCCGGGAGGAGGCGGCCGGGCGACCGGAGGTGACGGTGGTGGTGGAGCCCGGGGAGCCGGCGCCCGGGGAGCCGGCGCCCGGGGAGGTGGCCGGATCGCGGGGGCAGCTGGGGCGGGTGCTGGCCAACCTGCTCGACAACGCGCACCGGCACGCCCGTTCTGCCGTCACCGTGACCGTGCGGAGGGCGGGCGGGCAGGTCGTCGTCGACGTCGCCGACGACGGGGACGGGGTGCCCGGGGCGGACCGGGAGCGGATCTTCGAGCGGTTCGTACGGCTCGACGAGGCCCGCGGCCGTGACGACGGCGGGGCGGGCCTCGGCCTGGCGATCGCCCGCGACGTGGCCGTCCGGCACGGTGGCACGCTCACGGTCCGTGAGACGCCGACAGGCGGAGCCCTGTTCGAGCTCCGCCTGCCGATCGCCTGAACCGATCACCTGGTCCGATCGCCTGAACCGATCGGCCGGCGGGAGTCCCTCACGGGCGTCCCCGCTGCCCGCGGAGGTGTTCCGCGACGGGCTTCAGGGCCTTGGACAGCTCCGTCGTGGCATCGGGGGTGAGGAGGTCGATGAAGTGCCGCCGCACGGACTCCACATGATGGGGAGCGACCTTCTGCATCGTCTCCAGGCCGTGCTCGGTCAGGACCGCGTACAGGCCGCGGCGGTCGGACTCGCAGTTCTCACGGCGCACCAGGTTGGCGCTCTCCATGCGGGTGATCTGGTGCGAGAGACGGCTCTTGGACTGGAGGGTGGCGGACGCGAGGTCGCTCATCCGCATCCGGACGCCCTCCGACTCGGAGAGATTCACCAGGATCTCGTAGTCGTTCATGGTCAGGCCGAACGGTTGGAGATCCTTTTCGAGCTGGTACGTCAACAGCCTGTTGACCTCCAGGTGGGTGCGCCAGGCGCACTGCTCCGCATCGGTCAGCCAGCGCGTGGCCGTTTCGGTCTCCATAATTGAAGTCTACCTAAAATGTTGAAAGGCGAACTAGTGAGGGCGGTGTGACGGTGCGCACGCGTTCGATGTCACACTCCGCAGACTACCGCTCACAGCCCGAAGCGACGCTGGAGGTCCCCCAGCTGTCCGGGAAGGCGCGGTGCGCCGGTTTGCGCGCCGTGGCCACCGCGCCCACCGGGGACGCCGCCCCCGCCGGGCACTCCCGGCTCGTGCGGAACCGCCCCCGTCGCCTGCTCGGCCATGAGCAGCTCGGTCGACTGGAGCAGCACCGTCCCGGCCCCCACGAACTCGAACTGGTGCTCCTCCCCGGAAGCCCCTCCGAGGCCTGTCAGCGCACGTAGACCGCCCATCAGGCCGGTCATGTACCCGTGGTCGTAGTGGTGGCACGGAGAGGGGCAGTCGGCCCAGCCGACGAGTGCCTGCGGATCGACCCGGATCGGCGGCTCCATGAACACCACCGGGCCGTTAGATGCCGCGACGAACTTGCCGGTTCCGATCAGCGTGAGAAATCCCGGCACGATCGACTGCTTGAGCGACAGAGTTGGCTGAAAAGCGAGCAGATTGCCCGAGCGAATGGTCAGGTTGCCGTCGTCCAGGTCGTAGGAATTCACGTCGAAGGCCCGGTCGGCGAGGAGCATCTTGCCCGAGCCCTCCGCCACGACCCAGTCGCTTGCGTGCAGAGGCGAATGGAACGAAGTGCGCACCAGGCGGTCCAGACGGCCGTGTCCGATGCCGTTGAAGTCGATCGACCCGTAGTAGGCGATCATCTTCCCTTTCTGGAGGAACCACTGGCTCCCCTTGAGTTCCACGCAGAAGGTGTAGCTGTTCACGTTGTCGTCGACCGGCAAGGTCATCGGGTCGTGCACCGTCGGGCCGCCGCCCGGAGCCCCGTACATGCTCACAGCTTCTCCTCCGACGCCTGGACGAACACCGCACCGCTGCCGCTCAGCTCCAGCTGGAACGCCTCGCCGGAGCCCCGGCCCACCATGTCCCGCCAGCCCAGCGCGGTCGACAGCTTGTTGCGGACGTCGCCGTGGTGGGCGACATAGGCCTGGGGGTCGACATGGACCGGGCGCTGCGGGGTGATCGGCACCTCGAAGACGCCGCCGTGGGCCATCACGGCGACGGCCCCGTGCCCCTTGAGGGTCGTGGTGAACAGACCCTGCCCGCTGACCTGGCCGCGGACCATGCCCATGACCCCGCCCTGGGAGCCCAGGAACATCGTGCCCTGCTGGAGGGTGCCCTCGAAGGCGAGCAGCCGGTCCGCCTCGACGTACAGCGTGTCGCCGGTGAGCCGGATGACCTGGACGTGGTGGCCGCCGTGTCCGAAGAGGACCGTGCCACTGCCCTCGACGGTCATCAGGGGGGTGTCCTCGTTGGCGAGCCGTCGCCCGATCATGGACATCACCCCGCCCTGCCCGCCCTGGACGTTCGGGGTGAAGGCCACTTCGCCGCGGTAGGCGAGCATGGCGCCGCGCTGGCTGAAGAGTCGTTGGCCGGGGACGACGGTCGCCTCGACCATCTTGGAGTTGATCTCGCGGAAGGTCATCTCACACATCCCCCGCGATCGTGTTGCGCTCGCTCGGCTGGACGTACACCAGGCCGTCCCCCTCGAACCGGATCTGGAAGGCCTCGCCGCCGCCCTCACCCATGAACGTGCGGAAGGTCACACCGGACTGGAAGGTCTGCCGTACGTTGCCCTGGTGCGCGACGTAGGCCCCGGGGTCGACGGTCAGCGGGTACTGCGGACTGACCCGCAGCACCACGGCCGGCCCGTCCGAGGTGATGGCCGCCTGGCCGGTGCCCTCGACGGTCGTCGTGAACAGCCCGTTGCCCTGGGTCGCGCCGCGCAGACCGGTGAAACTCGTCCCGGTCCTGAGTCCGGCGTCGGTCGCGAGCAGGTTGCTCGACTCGACGTACAGCTTGTCCCCCTGGAGCTGCACGAGATTGATCTCGGAGGCACGATCGGCCAGCCAGCACGTGCCCTGCCCCCTCACCTCCATCATGGTCATCTGCTCGCCGGTGAGCCGCCGGGTGACCATCCCCCGGATGCCCTCACCGCCGCCGCTGAGCTTCTTGAACGCCATCTGCCCGTCGTACGCGACCATCGAGCCGTTCTTCGCCTTCACGGCGTCCCCGGTCACGTCGACGGCGAGCACTTTGCTGCCTTGAAGTCGAAACATCGCCACGCTGCGAAAGGTATCGGCCGGACGGGTGCGTCGAACAGCACCCGGGGGTGGAGAACGACCCTGAACGCACCCTTAGGTGGACCGTTTGCCACAATGGGCGAACGCTTGTGCGTGCATTCACAAACCGACCTGTTCGTCGCCGTACCTCCCCCCCCGAAGGTGACCCGTGGACCTGAAGACAGCCTCCGCCCTCCGCCGCCTGCGCCTGGTCTCCGCCCCCGAGGCCGTTTCCTTCCTTCTGCTGCTGGTCTGCTCGGTGCTGAAGCGGACCACGGACTTCAACGCGGTGCCCGTGATGGGCATGGTCCACGGCGTGCTGTTCGTCCTGTACGTGCTCTTCTGGGCGGACGCCTGGAACCGTGCGAAGTGGTCCCTGAAGACCGCGGCCCTCTACTTCGTCCTGTCGGTCCTGCCGACCGGCGGCTTCTTCGCCGAGCGCAAGCTGCGCCGGGAGGCCGAGGACGCGGTCATCGCCTCCCGCGCCCGCCGGGAAACGGTGGCGAAGGCATGATCGTCGCGTTCTCGGTCACCCCGCTGGGCGTCGGCGAGGACGTCGGTGACTACGTCGCCGACGCCGTCCGGGTCGTCCGCGCGTCCGGCCTCCCGAACCGCACCGACGCCATGTTCACCTCCATCGAGGGTGAATGGGACGAGGTCATGGACGTCGTCAAGCGCGCCGTGGCCGCCGTCGAGGAACGGGCCCCCAGGGTCTCGCTGGTCCTGAAGGCGGACATCCGCCCCGGTGTGACGGACGGCCTGACCTCCAAGGTGGAGACGGTGGAACGGCATCTGGGGGAGCGCTCGGCCTAGCGGGAGGGACAGCGACGGAACACCCGTTTGAGTGGTCGCTCGAACGGGTGATATCGGATGGGGTTTTCGGCCGGTGCCGCCTGGCTAATGTCTCCCGAGGCCGATCAAGTTCCGCGCGGTGGCGTGGCATTGAAGGGGAGTGTGCGGTGGCAGGGCGGCGCGGACCGGGACTGGTCGGCAGGGCGGTCACGGCGCTCCTGGTGGCGGCATCGCTGTCGGTGGTCTGCGTGGGGGAGGTGCCCCGGCCGCCCGCGTGCGCGCTCGCCCGCGGCGAGCTGACCGTGGACGACCTGCCCGCCGGCTCGTCCGTCCTCGACTGCCTCGCCGTCGGCCGGGTGGTCACCCACGAGGGCACCGGAGTGGCGGTGCCCGAACCCGGCACGACGGTCAGCGTCGACGCGCTCACGGTGGACGGCTCGGCGCACGGTTTCACCCTGACGGTCGCCGCCGACGGAACGGTCTCCTACGCCTACGAGGCGGCCCACGAGCCGACCCGCGCGGCGGCACCCGTGTCCAGGGCCCGCGCCGACGCCCCCGCCCCCTGCACCGACGGCGCCTACTCCACCGCGGGCCGCAAGGAGTACGGCACGTACGAGTGGTTCATCGGCGACGGGCCCCTGCCCGGCCGGCTGTCCCACGCCGAGGGCCGGCGGGCCTTCGAGGACGCCATCGCCACCATCACCACCAGCCGCAACGACTGCGGCTTCGACGACACGGTCAAGGCGAAGGCCAGGTTCCTGTCGAGCACCGGCAACGAGTCCGGCATCGACCGCGCGGCCCGCTGCACCCGCCGGGACGGTCTGAGCGTGTGGGACGCGGGCGACATCGGCGGCGAGGCCGTCGCGACGACCTGCTCCTGGAGCCGTCCGGTGCCCGACGGGCCCGAGGAACTGCTCGAGGCCGACGTCCGCTTCAACACCCACGACTTCCCGTTCACGAACCGACCGTCCGGCGCCTGCACGCACGCGTACGACATCCGCAGCGTCGCCACGCACGAGGCCGGGCACGTCTTCGGCCTCGGCCACTCCGGCGCCGGACACGAGAACCTGACCATGTACGCGAACTCCTTCGCCTGCTCCACGGACGCCCGCACCCTCGGCAAGGGCGACGTCCTCGGCCTGCGCAGCCTCTACTGAGCGCCGCCCGACACCAGTGCCATCCCCAGCGGCGTCCGCTCGTACAGCACCTGGTGGCCGTAGCGCCGGGACACCAGCAGCCCGGAGTCGCGCAGCACCGTCAGATGCGCGGAGACCGAGGACGGGGCCAGGCCGAGCCGGTGGGCGAGGGCGGAGGTGGTCGCCGGATCGTCGAGCGCGCCGAGCACGCCGGCCCGGCCCCGGCCCAGCAGCCGGACCAGCGCCTCGGGGGAGTGGGCGGTGGTGTCGGTCCACAGGCCGCCGATGCCCCGCGCCGGGTACACGAGCGTCGGCTGCCACGGAGGGTCGAAGCCGCTCACGACGTCCGGCCACGAGAACACGCTCGGCATCAGCACCAGCCCCTGCCCGCCCAGGTGCCGCTCGTGCTCACCGTTCGATTCGACGGTCAGGGTCCCGGCCCGCCAGCCGCACCGCCGGTTGATCTCCGGCAGCAGCCCGCCCAGGCCCACCTCGGCCAGCCGCCGGGAGTGGAAGGCGACATCCGCCTCCAGCAGGGCGCGCAGCCGGGGCCAGTCCGGTGCGAGCAGGGTGTGCCAGATCTCCTCCAGGACGCCGGTCAGCTCCCGGATCATCCGCTCCGGATCCGCCAGCCAGGCCCGCCCCCGGGGCGAGTCCAGCGCGCCGGGGGTGTCCGCCAGCGAGCGGGCGGTGTCCGCGAGGGCGGCCTCGGGGTCGGCGGCCCGGACCGCGGCGAGCTCCTCCTCGAACCCGGCCGCGGGCCCGACCGGCGGCGGGCACAGCCAGTCGGGGGAGTGCCCCCGGCGCGGCATCAGCAGCCACAGCCCGGTCAGGTCGAGCGCCTCGGCGGCGCTTCGGATCCGGCGCAGCCAGGGCGCGTGGTAGCCGTGCCGGTCGGGCCGCTTGAGGGTGCGCGCGACCTCCTGCGTCTCCCACAGCGGGGACACCGCGAAGCGGCAGCGCAGGAAGTCGTCCTCCCCGAAATGCAGGTACGACGGCACGACCTCACCTCTCGAACATTCGGCGGTGACCGAAACACTAGGGCCTGCGCACCCCGCCGAGCACGCTGCTGCCATGCCAGAAGTCACGACGCCCTCGACGCCCGCGACACCCACGACCGGGACGCCACCCGCCGGCTACCTGCGCGTCTTCGCCGTCCGTGAGTTCCGGGCCGTCTTCGCCGCCCATCTGCTGTCCATGCTCGGCGTGATCGTCGCCGAGATCGCGCTGTCCGTCCTCGTCTACGACCTGACCGGCTCCCCGCTGATGAGCGCCCTGGCCTGGGCCCTCGGCTTCCTGCCCTACGTCGTCGGCGGCACCCTGCTCGCCGGGGTCGCCGACCGCTTCCCGGCCCGGCGCGTGCTCGTGGGCTGCGACCTGGTGTGCGCGGTGTGCGTGGTGCCGATGACGGCGCAGGGCGCGCCCCTCGCCGTGCTGCTCGCCCTGCGCTGCTGTCTCGCCGTGGTCTCGCCGATCTTCGCGGGCACCCGGATGGCCACCCTCGCGGACATCCTCGGCGACGGCGACCTGTTCGTCCTCGGCCGCTCCCTGCTGCGCATCACCGCGCAGAGCGCGCTGCTCGTCGGCTTCGGGCTCGGCGGGCTGCTGCTCACCGTCGCCTCCCCGCGCCAGGCCCTGCTCGTCACCGTCGCCACCTTCCTCGCCTCCGCCGCGCTGCTGCGGCTCGGCACCCGCCGCCGCCCGGCCCGGGCCGGGACCGGCGGCGCCCTGGTCACGGACTCCCTCAAGGGCGCCCGGCAGATCCTCGCCGACCGGCGCGTACGGGCGCTGCTGCTGCTCTTCTGGGTGCCGCCGGCCTTCACGGTCGCCCCGGAGGCGCTGTCCGCGCCCTACGCCGACGGCCTCGGCGTCGGCCCCACCGGCCTCGGCCTGCTGATGTGCGCGCTGCCGGTCGGCGCGATCGCCGGCGAGCTGTACGCGGGCTCCCGGCTGCGCCCGGTCACCCGTGAGCGCATCGCGCTGCCGCTCGTCTGTGTGACCCTGCTGCCCTATCTCGGCTACGCCCTCCACCCCGGCCTCGCCGTCTCGCTGCTCCTGCTGGTGGTCTCGGGCGCCGGGTCGGCGTACACCCTCGGCCTCGACCAGTGGATCGTCCGGGACGTGCCCGAGGAGCTGCGAGGACGGGCCATGACGCTGCTCACCGCCGGGCTCATGACGTTCCAGGGGGTCGGCATGGCTCTCGCCGGGGTGGCCGCGGAGCTGGTGGGCGTGGCGGCCGCGGTCACGGGGGCCGGTGCGCTGGGGACGGTGTGCTGCGTACTGTCGGCCCTGGAGGTCCGGCGGACCGAAGGCCGAGACGGGGCTGACCACGATATGACCGGCCGGTAAGGTCTGGAGGCGTGCCGAAACCGCCCAGTCTCCCGTTCGACCCCATCGCCCGCGCCGACGAGCTCTGGAAGCAGCGCTGGGGGAACACGCCGTCCATGGCCGCGATCACCTCGATCATGCGCGCGCACCAGATCCTGCTCGCCGAGGTGGACGCCGTGGTCAAGCCGTACGGCCTGACGTTCGCACGCTTCGAGGCGCTGGTGCTGCTCACCTTCTCCAAGGAGGGCGAGCTGACCATGTCGAAGATCGGCGAGCGGCTCCAGGTGCACCCCACCTCGGTGACGAACACCGTCGACCGCCTGGTGAAGTCGGGCCTGGTCGCCCGGCGCCCCAACCCCAACGACGGCCGCGGCACCCTCGCCGTCATCACCGACAAGGGCCGGGAGGTCGTCGAGGAGGCCACCCGCGACCTGATGGCGATGGACTTCGGCCTCGGGGTGTACGACGCGGAGGAGTGCGGGGAGATCTTCGCGATGCTCCGGCCGCTGCGGGTCGCCGCGCAGGACTTCGACGAGGAGTGACCCGGCTCCGGCAGGGGTGACCCGGGGCAAGATCTCCCGGAACGGGTCGTTACGCTCGTCGGCATGAAGAAGAGCGTGCTGACCCGCTACCGCGTCCTGGCCTATGTCACCGGTGTGCTGCTGGTCCTGCTGTGCCTGGGCATGATCGCCAAGTACGGCCTGGACGTCGACGGGGCCGCGGACTTCACCCGCGTCGTCGCCATCGCGCACGGCTGGCTCTACGTCCTCTACCTGGTCTTCGCCTTCGACCTGGGGTCCAAGGCGAAGTGGCCGGTGGGCAAGCAGCTGTGGGTGCTGCTCGCCGGGACCGTCCCGACGGCCGCCTTCTTCGTGGAGCGCAGGATCAGCCGCGAGCTGGAGGGCCGGGTCGCCGACGAGGCTCCCGTGGCCGCCAAGGCCTAGTTCCTGCACCTGTCCCGGCGCCGATTCCGGCACCGGTCCCGCCGCCGTACCCACGCCGCACGCGCGCGTGTACGGCGGTCGGACACGCACAGTCACCGGTATGTCCGACCGATAGCCATCGACATTTACTTGGACGTCCTAGTAAATTTGAGTCATGGACGCTGACGCCATCGAGGAGGGCCGCCGTCGCTGGCAGGCCCGGTACGACGCTTCGCGCAAGCGTGAGGCCGACTTCACCACGCTCTCCGGGGACCCCGTGGAGCCGGCGTACGGGCCCCGGCCCGGTGACACGTACGACGGCTTCGAGCGGATCGGCTGGCCCGGGGAGTACCCCTTCACGCGCGGCCTGTACCCGACCGGCTACCGGGGGCGCACGTGGACCATCCGGCAGTTCGCCGGGTTCGGCAACGCCGAGCAGACCAACGAGCGCTACAAGATGATCCTGGCCAACGGCGGCGGGGGCCTGTCCGTGGCCTTCGACATGCCCACGTTGATGGGGCGCGACTCCGACGACCGGCACGCGCTGGGCGAGGTCGGGCACTGCGGGGTCGCCATCGACTCGGCCGCCGACATGGAGGTCCTGTTCAAGGACATCCCGCTGGGGGACGTCACGACCTCCATGACGATCAGCGGGCCGGCCGTACCGGTCTTCTGCATGTACCTCGTCGCCGCCGAACGGCAGGGCGTCGACCCGGGCCTCCTCAACGGCACGCTCCAGACGGACATCTTCAAGGAGTACATCGCCCAGAAGGAGTGGCTCTTCCAGCCCGAGCCGCATCTGCGTCTCATCGGCGACCTGATGGAGTACTGCGCGGCCGGCATCCCCGCCTACAAGCCGCTGTCCGTCTCCGGCTACCACATCCGTGAGGCCGGCGCGACGGCCGCGCAGGAGCTGGCCTACACGCTGGCGGACGGCTTCGGGTACGTGGAGCTGGGGCTCAGCCGCGGTCTCGACGTGGACGTGTTCGCGCCCGGGCTGTCCTTCTTCTTCGACGCGCACGTCGACTTCTTCGAGGAGATCGCCAAGTTCCGCGCGGCGCGCAGGATCTGGGCGCGCTGGATGCGGGACGTCTACGGGGCGAAGTCCGAGAAGGCGCAGTGGCTGCGCTTCCACACCCAGACCGCCGGGGTCTCGCTGACCGCCCAGCAGCCGTACAACAACGTGGTGCGTACGGCCGTGGAGGCCCTCGCGGCGGTGCTCGGCGGGACCAACTCGCTGCACACGAACGCCCTGGACGAGACGCTCGCGCTGCCGAGCGAGCAGGCGGCGGAGATCGCGCTGCGCACCCAGCAGGTGCTGATGGAGGAGACCGGCGTCGCCAACGTCGCCGATCCGCTGGGCGGTTCCTGGTACGTCGAGCAACTGACGGACCGGATCGAGGCCGACGCCGAGAAGATCTTCGAGCAGATCAGGGAGCGGGGGCTGCGGGCCCACCCCGACGGGCGGCACCCGATCGGGCCGATCACCTCCGGGATCCTGCGCGGGATCGAGGACGGCTGGTTCACCGGGGAGATCGCGGAGTCGGCCTTCCGGTACCAACAGTCCGTGGAGAAGGGCGAGAAGCGGGTCGTCGGCGTCAACGCGCACACCGGTTCGGTGACCGGGGACCTGGAGATCCTGCGGGTCAGCCACGAGGTGGAGCGCGAGCAGGTGCGGGCGTTGGGCGCCCGCAAGGCCGCTCGGGACGAGACGGCCGTGCGGGGCGCGCTCACCGCCATGCTGGGCGCCGCTCGTGACGGCTCCAACATGATCGGGCCGATGCTGGACGCGGTGCGGGCCGAGGCGACGCTGGGCGAGATCTGCGACGTGTTGCGGGACGAGTGGGGGGTGTACACCGAGCCCGCGGGGTTCTAGACGGCGCCGGCGGGGGCGTAGACGGGGGCGGGGGCGAGCAGCGGCCCCGCCCTCAGACGTGTTCGCCGGAGAGGTCTTCGGACGGGCCGGTGGACGCCGTCAGGCCCAGGAGCAGGACCCGGGTGAAGCTGCGTACCCACTCCTCGTCCGCGGGTTCCGCGCTGACCAGGGTGCGGTGCACCACCGCACCCGCCACCACGTCGAAGATGAGGTCGACCGTGCGCGCGGCCTCGGCCGGGTCGGTCTGCGGGGGGAGTTCACCGCGCGCCTGGGCGCGGGCGCGGCCCTCCAGCACCAGGTCCTTCTGCGGGTCGACGATGGAGGCGCGGATGCGCTCGCGCAGGGCGTCGTCGCGGGTGGACTCGGCGACAGCCGCCATCAGGCCGCTCTTGGCCTCCGGCCGGGCCAGGATCGCCGCGAACTGCAGGACCACACCCTCGATGTCGGCGGCGAGGCTGCCCCGGTCGGGGAGTTCGAGTTCACCGAAGAGTTCCGCGACCGCGTCGACGACCAGTTCGTTCTTGCCGGCCCAGCGGCGGTAGAGAGTCGTCTTGGCGACCCCGGCGCGCGTCGCCACATCCCCCAGCGTCAGCTTGGACCAGCCCAGCTCGACCAGCGCCTCCCGGGTCGCGGCCAGGATCGCCGTGTCGGCCGCGGCGCTGCGCGGACGGCCCGTACGACAGGCGGGGGTGCGGATCTGCATTCCCCGACCATAACCGGCGGTTTGTCATGGGCTTCCGTGAGGGAGATCACCGAGGCGGGGTGTTGCGGAGGCACTCGGTGCCATTACGCTACGACTCGTAGCGAAAGCTCGCGCGGGACGTGCGCGGGCCGCCGGTCCGGCAGGGCGCGGGGTGGGGACCCCGGCGCTCATGTTCGGGATGTTCGGGACGTATTCGGAACGCTTTTCACGCAGGCGCGCGGACGGGGGAGGATAGACGCATGCAGCCACGGAACATGTCCATGAGCGGAGTCGTCGACCTCGCCGCGGTGAAGGCGGCCCAGGAGGCCAAGGCGAAGGCGGAGCAGACGCGCGCCGAAACGGCACGGCAGGGCGGCGCGGGAGCCGTCTCCCCGGCCGATCTCGTCATCGACGTCGATGAGGCGGGCTTCGAGCGGGAGGTCCTTCAGCGGTCCGCCGAGGTGCCCGTCGTCATCGACTTCTGGGCCGAGTGGTGCCAGCCCTGCAAGCAGCTGAGCCCCGTCCTCGAGCGGCTCGCCGTCGAGTACAACGGCCGCTTCCTGCTCGCCAAGATCGACGTCGACGCCAACCAGATGCTGATGCAGCAGTTCGGGGTGCAGGGCATCCCGGCCGTCTTCGCGGTCGTCGCCGGGCAGGCGCTGCCGCTCTTCCAGGGGGCCGCCGGCGAAGCGCAGATCCGGCAGACCCTCGACCAGTTGGTGCAGGTCGCCGAGCAGCGGTTCGGGCTCACCGGCCTGACCGTCGACGCCGACGCCGAGGCGGGTGCCGTGGAGGCGGTCGAGGCCGAGCCCGTCGGGCCCTACGACGCGCTGCTCGAAGCCGCCGTACAGGCGCTGGACGCCGGTGACTTCGGCGGTGCCGTGCAGGCGTACCGCAACGTGCTCGCCGACGACCCGGGCAACAGCGAGGCCAAGCTCGGGCTCGCGCAGGCCGAGTTGCTCCAGCGGGTGGGCGGAATGGACCCGCAGCAGGTGCGCAAGGACGCCGCGGACAAGCCCGAGAACGCCGAGGCGCAGATCGCCGCGGCCGACCTGGATCTGGTGGGCGGTCATGTCGAGGACGCCTTCGGACGGCTCATCGACACCGTGCGGCGCACGGCCGGTGACGACCGGGAAGCCGTACGGCTGCGGCTGCTCGAACTGTTCGAGGTGGTAGGGCCGGACGACCCCCGGGTCGCGGCGGCCCGGCGAGCGCTGGCGCGCGCCCTGTTCTGATCCGGCGGGAGCCGGGTTCTGACCAGTCACTAAACGTCAGAGCCCGTGGTGCCGGAGTGAAAGTTCTGCCGATGTGGTTCCTCTGCGGCCGCGCTTTACCAAATCTTGGTAATCGCGGCCGCTGTTACTGCAAGTAAGACTTGGGCGTTGTTCTGTCGGATTCTGTCCAGTGATCAACAGCTTTGTCCCGGGCATCGATGACACCCTGTGTTGCCGGTCGAGACCTATGGGTCGTTGTTCGGTTATCCGGCCGTTACTAGCGAGTAACGAACCCCCTTGTGCGGGCGGCGAGAATGCACCACGATCGGCCACGCTCGGTCCAATCCCGTACCCCGACAGCCGGTTGGGTCAACGGGTTTTCCTGGGTCCCCACCGAGCAGAGCCGACGGCAGTGGAGTCGGCTCTCGGACAGGGGGGTCTTCGCTGCGGTGAAGCCTGTCCAGCAAGGTTGTGCGTGATGCGTGTCAGGCGCGACCAGTGGTTGTCGCTCGGGGGTGATCGCCGGTGATCGGTGCGCGGTTCGCGCCTCCGAGACAGGCGCTCCCCTTCCCGAGGACGTAGCACTTCTCCCATCCCTGCCCGGCTGAGCCGCCGTCCGAGGGGGCTCACGGGATCAGGAGATGTACGTCCGAGAAGGAGGAAATATGGAGTCCCAGGTGCGTGGCGGGACCAGATGGAAGCGCTTCGCTGTGGTCATGGTGCCCAGCGTCGCCGCTACGGCATGTATAGGTGTCGCCCTCGCGCAGGGTGCACTGGCCGCGTCGTTCAGCGTGTCCGGTCAGTCGTTCAAGGTGACGGCCGACAAGCTCGAAGGCACGGGCTTCTCGCAGTACGGCGCGATCGACTCGGGTTACACCCTCGACGGCAAGAAGACGGCTCACGCCGTTGCCGTCTCGGCGTTCAAGAGCGCCTCGATCACGAACATGTGCCAGTCCGTGGTCACCCCGAACATCCCGCTGCTCGGTTCCGTCAGCCTCACGCTGAAGGCGGGCGGCGGCGGTAAGCCGGTCGAGGCAGAGAACCTGTACATCGACGTCGAGGACCTGCAGGCGGACGCCGTCTTCAAGGGCATCGACATCGGTGTGGCCGCGAAGGACGCCAACAAGGGTCCGGGCCTCAAGAGCGGTGACACGGCCAACCCGTACGGGTTCGCCCAGCAGGCGGACTCCGCCACGCTGACCGACGTGAAGCAGACGGCGTGGGCCACCACCGCCGGAACCTTCAAGCTCAGCGGCCTGAAGATGTCGCTGTCGACGGGTGTCAAGGAGTGCTACTAAGCACTCTCTGACGGGCGGGGGGGCCGGTGGCGCCCCCGCCCGTCCAGTCTGAAGCCCGGGGCTTCACCAGCACTTCGACCCACCACCACAGAAACGCCGCACCAGGGAGCTGTTTTCCATGAGCGCCGAGACCCCTGTCGCCCCCGGCCAGTTCACCCGCCGGAGGCAGCAGTTCCGCGCATGGCGGGGCACCAGGCCGTTCTGGGCGGGCTTGTTCGTCCTCCTCGCCGGCTTCCCCATCGCCTACTTCCCTTACGCGCACCTCCAGGTGGGCCACCTGACGCTGGCGATGGCCACCACCGCGGGCGCGGGGTCGCTGATCATCGGCGTGCTGCTGGGCGTTCTGGGCATCAGTCTGTGGTTCCAGAAGCACGTACAGGTCTTCGCGGGAGTCGCGGCGATCCTGCTCGGTCTGGTCTCCATCCCGGTGTCGAACCTGGGCGGCTTCCTCATCGGCTTCCTGTTCGCGCTGATCGGCGGGGCGATGGCCGTGTCCTGGGTGCCGGGCACACCGCCCGCCCAGGCTCCGGGGCCCGAAGCCGGCGCGACCGCCGGAGGCGCCCCCGAGGGCGCGTTCCCCGCACCTCCCGCCGACGCGGGCGACCTCACCGAGAACCCGTACAGCACGGGCCCGGCCCCCACCGAGAAGCCGTCCTTCACGAAGGACGACCACGGGGCGGGCGAGCCGCACGATCTGCACGATCTGTCAGGAACGAGCCCGGCCAACGGGGCGAACGGGAGGCACAGTGCCGGCTGACGAGGTTTCCACCGGGAGCGATGTGGACGCTGCCCGCGTGAGAACCACCGGGCCGCGGCACGCGGCACCCAAGAAGCCGATCTTCACCAGGTTCCACATGCCGGCCGGCAAGGCGATAGCCCTGGCGGCCATGCCGACGGCGGTCCTGATGGGCATGGGGTTCACGCCGACCCTCGCCAACGCCGAGGACCAGCCGGCGTCCAAGAGCCTCACGATCGACGAGTACAAGGACTGTGTGGCGGCCCTGGAGGACGCGGACGCCTCCGCGTCGGCCTCCCCGTCACCGTCCGCCTCGGCGAGCGCGAGCGAATCGGCAGACGACTCCAAGGACGACTCCAAGGACGAGTCCACGGACGACTCGAAGGACACGTCGAGCGGCTCGGGCGACACGGGTGACTCCGGTTCGTCGGATTCAGGTTCCGACGACACGGCCGAGCCCGCTCCCGCCGCGTCCTCCGCGGCCGCCGCGCCCGACAAGTCGTCGACGTCCGGTGACACCGCGACGGCGAGCCCCTCGGCCTCCGCGACGGACAAGAACGTCCTGGAGACCATCGGCGACGCGATCACGGACCTCTTCGACGGCAACGACACCGACGCGACGGCCGGTTCGAGCCCGTCTCCGTCGGCTTCGGCCTCGGAGTCGGCGCCGACCGGCGACTCGTCGGCGGACTCCGGCTCGGGTTCGTCGGACGGTTCCGGCACCTCCGACTCCGGCAAGGACTCGTCCGGCACCTCCAAGGACACCACCGACGCCGTCACCGACACGGTGAAGGACACCGTCAAGGACACCGCCGACAAGGCCGAGGACACCGCGAAGGACACCGAGGAGGCCGCCGAGGACGCCACGGCCTCGCCGAGCCCCTCGGAGAGCGCCACCACGGACGCCGACGACTGCCCCGCCGCCACGGACGACGAGGGCGGCATCGACAACAAGATCAGGCTGCCCGACGACCCCTGGTACCTCAACGCCAGTTCGCTGCTCCTCAAGGGCGCCGACTACCAGGGCATCGTCAAGGTGAAGACCGCCAACGGCACGGTCAAGGAGGTGCTGAAGTACGTCATCTCCGACGGCACCGACATCGGCGACCTGCACCAGACGGTGGACGACAAGCAGTCCGGCAAGACGTACCACGTGCAGGCGGGCAAGGGCACCACGTCCACCATCCGTGACGGCGACACGATCATGTACACGGAGAGCATCTCCGGCAACCTGTTCGGCCTGATACCCATCACGTTCAGCCCGAAGAGCCCGCCGCCGCTGAACATCCCGCTGATCTACTTCACCAACGTGAAGGTCCAGCAGGCGGGCCAGCTCGGCGGCACGCTGACCGTCCCCGGCCTGCACCAGTACACGACCGGCTGAGCAGTACCGGCCGATCGTCCCCAGACCCGTCCGGGAGCCGCAACAAACGCTGAGGGCGCCCCCTGTTCCACAGGGGGCGCCCTCAGCGCCGTACGAGCCGCATCCGGCGGCCGGGGCCGCCCGCTCAGTCGCGGGAGCCGCCACCGAGGTGGTGGACACGGAGCATGTTGGTGGTGCCGGGCACGCCGGGGGGCGAGCCGGCGGTGATGATGACGATCTCGCCCGGGTCGAAGCGGTTGATCTTGGCGATCTGCTGGTCGACCATGTCGACCATCTCGTCGGTGCTGTTCACGAACGGCACGATGTGCGACTCGACGCCCCAGCTGAGCGCCAGCTGGTTGCGGGTGCCCTCGTCGGTGGTGAAGGCGATGATCGGCTGGGCCGCGCGGTAGCGCGAGAGCCGGCGGGCGGTGTCGCCGGACTGGGTGAAGGCCACCAGACCCCGGCCGCCCAGGAAGTCGGAGATCTCGCACGCGGCGCGCGCGATCGAACCACCCTGCGTGCGCGGCTTCTTGCCCGGCACGAGCGGCTGGAGCCCCTTGCTGAGCAGCTCCTGCTCGGCCGCGGTGACGATCTTCGACATCGTCTTCACGGTCTCGATCGGGTAGGCGCCCACGCTCGACTCGGCGGACAGCATGACCGCGTCCGCGCCGTCCAGGATCGCGTTGGCCACGTCGGAGGCCTCGGCGCGGGTCGGACGGGAGTTGGTGATCATCGACTCCATCATCTGGGTCGCCACGATCACCGGCTTGGCGTTGCGACGGCACAGCTCGATGAGGCGCTTCTGCACCATGGGGACCTTCTCGAGCGGGTACTCGACGGCCAGGTCGCCACGGGCCACCATGACGGCGTCGAACGCCATCACGACGTCCTCCATGTTGTCCACCGCCTGCGGCTTCTCCACCTTGGCGATGACGGGGACCCGGCGGCCCTCCTCGTCCATCACCCGGTGGACGTCGGCCACGTCCTTGGCGTCCCGGACGAAGGACAGCGCGACCAGGTCGCAGCCCATCCGCAGCGCGAACCGCAGGTCCTCGATGTCCTTCTCGCTCAGCGCGGGCACGTTGACGGCCGTGCCGGGCAGGTTGATGCCCTTGTGGTCGGAGATGACACCGCCCTCGATGACGATCGTCTTCACCCGCGGGCCCTCGACGTCCAGGACCTTCAGCTCGACGTTGCCGTCGTTGATGAGGATCTGGTCGCCGCGCGAGACGTCGCCCGGCAGGCCCTTGTACGTCGTGCCGCAGATCGTCTTGTCGCCGGGGACGTCCTCGGTGGTGATGGTGAACTCGTCACCGCGCACCAGCTCGACCGGACCCTCGGCGAAGGTCTCGAGGCGGATCTTCGGGCCCTGGAGGTCGGCGAGGACACCGATGGCCCGGCCGGTCTCCTTGGCGGCGGCCCGGACCCGGTCGTAGCGGCCCTGGTGCTCGGCGTGGGTGCCGTGGCTGAAGTTGAAGCGGGCCACGTTCATGCCGGCCTCGATCAGCGACACGAGCATTTCGTGGGAGTCGACCGCGGGGCCGAGAGTACAGACGATTTTCGAACGGCGCATGGGGCGATCCTATCGGTTTGTTTCGCTACGGAATATTCCGTCTGGTGGAAGATACAAATGAGAGGGGTTGTGCTCAGTTGCTTTCCTGCTCAGTTTGTCTTTTGCACCAGTGCGTAGGTCTGCGTGGCGATCTCCAGTTCCTCGTCCGTCGGCACCACGGCGACCGCCACCCGCGCGCCGGCGGGCGAGATCAGCCGCGGCTCGTCACCGCGTACAGCGTTCAGCTCGTCGTCCACCGCCAGGCCCAGGGAACCCAGGCCCGCCACGGCCGCCTCCCGCACCGGCGCCGCGTTCTCACCGACCCCGGCGGTGAACGCGACCGCGTCCACGTGCCCGAGTACGGCGTAATAGGCGCCGATGTACTTCTTCAGCCGGTGAATGTAGATGTCGAACGCGAGCTTCGCCCGCTCGTCACCCTCGTCGATCCGGCGTCGGATCTCGCGCATGTCGTTGTCACCGCACAGCCCGATCAGCCCGCTCTTCTTGTTGAGAAGAGTGTCGATTTCATCGATGGACATTTCACCAACACGCGCCAAATGGAAGATGACGGCCGGATCGATGTCCCCGGAGCGCGTACCCATCACGAGCCCCTCCAAGGGCGTCAGCCCCATCGAGGTGTCCACGCACCGGCCCTTCTCGACGGCCGAGGCGGACGCCCCGTTGCCGAGGTGCAGCACGATGACATTCACCTCTTCGGGTGCCTTGCCCAGCAGCTTCGCCGTCGCCCGGGAGACGTACGCGTGCGAGGTCCCGTGAAAGCCGTAGCGCCGCACCCGGTGCGCGTCGGCGGTCTCGACGTCGATCGCGTAGCGGGCCGCCGCCTCCGGCATCGTGGTGTGGAACGCGGTGTCGAAGACGGCGACCTGGGGCAGGTCGGGCCGCAGCGCCGTCGCGGTGCGGATGCCGGTGAGGTTGGCCGGGTTGTGCAGCGGGGCGACCGGGATCAGCCGCTCGATCTCGGCGAGGACGGCGTCGTCGATCACGGTCGGCTCGGTGAAGTGCTTGCCGCCGTGCACGACCCGGTGCCCGATGGCGGCGAGTTCGGGGGAGTCGAGGCCGAGCCCGTCCTTCGCCAGCTCCTCCGCCACGGCCTTCAGCGCGGCATCGTGGTCGGCGATCGGCCCGGTCCACTCACGGCTCCCGCCGCCGGCCGCGAGGGGCGTGTGCTTGAGCCGGGAGGACTGCTCACCGATCCGCTCGACGAGCCCGTTCGCCAGCCGGCTGCTGTCCCGCATGTCGAGCAGCTGGTACTTCACCGACGAGGAGCCGGAGTTGAGGACGAGGACACGGGTTGCGGTCACTGCTGGGAAGCCTTCTCGTTCGGGGTCTGGGCCTGGATCGCCGTGATGGCGACGGTGTTGACGATGTCCTGGACCAGGGCGCCCCGGGACAGGTCGTTGACCGGCTTGCGCAGACCCTGGAGCACCGGCCCGACCGCGATCGCGCCGGCCGAACGCTGCACGGCCTTGTAGGTGTTGTTGCCGGTGTTCAGGTCCGGGAAGATCAACACGCTGGCCTGGCCGGCGACTTCGGAGCCCGGCAGCTTGGTCGCGGCGACCGTCGGCTCCACGGCGGCGTCGTACTGGATCGGCCCCTCGATCTTCAGGTCGGGGCGCCGCTCACGGACGAGCTTCGTCGCCTCCCGCACCTTGTCGACGTCGGCGCCCGAGCCGGACGTACCGGTGGAGTACGACAGCATCGCGATCCGCGGCGCCACACCGAACTGGGCGGCGGTCGCGGCCGCCTGGATGGCGATGTCGGCCAGCTGCTCGGCGTTCGGGTCGGGGTTCACGGCGCAGTCGCCGTACACGAGGACCTTGTCGGCCAGGCACATGAAGAAGACGGACGAGACGATGTCGGCGTCCGGCTTGGTCTTGATGATCTCGAAGGCCGGCCGGATGGTGGCGGCCGTGGAGTGCACCGACCCGGAGACCATGCCGTCGGCGAGACCCTCCTGGACCATGAGCGTGCCGAAGTAGTTCACGTCCGAGACGACGTCGTACGCCAGCTCCACCGTGACGCCCTTGTGGGCCCGCAACCGGGCGTACTTCTCGGCGAAGGAGTCGCGCAGCTCGGAGGTGGCCGGGTCGATCAGCGAGCAGTCGCCGAGGTCGATGCCGAGGTCGGCGGCCTTCTTGCGGATCTGGTCGACGGGCCCGAGGAGCGTCAGGTCGCAGACGCCCCGGCGCAGCAGCACCTCGGCCGCGTGCAGCACGCGCTCCTCGGTCCCCTCCGGAAGGACGACCCGGCGCTTGTCGACGCGGGCCTGCTCCAGGAGCTTGTGCTCGAACATCATCGGCGTGAGGCGGTCGGTGCTCGGCGCGGAGACGCGGCTGAGCAGATCGACCGTGTCCACGTGCCGCTCGAACAGTCCCAGCGCGGTCTCGGCCTTGCGCGGGGTGGCCGCGTTCAGCTTGCCCTCGAGGGAGAACAGCTGCTCGGCCGTGAGGAAGCTGTTGCCGGGCACCGAGACGACGGGTGTGCCGGGGGCGAGGCGGGCGGCGAGGGTGAGGATCTCGGCGCTCGGCACCTCGTCGAGCGTGAGCAGCAGCCCGGCTATCGGCGGGGTGCCGGCGCTGTGCGCGGCCAGCGAGCCGATGACCAGGTCGGCGCGGTCTCCCGGGGTGACGACCAGGCAGCCCGGGGTCAGCGCGTTGAGGAAGTTCGGCAGCATCGCCCCGCCGAAGACGAAGTCGAGCGCGTCACGGGCCAGCCCGGAGTCGTCGCCGAGCAGCACCCTCGCGCCCAGCGCGTGGCTGATCTGCGCGACGGTCGGCGCGGAGAGCGCGGGCTCGTCGGGCAGCACGTAACAGGGCACGGGCAGCCGGGTCGCGAGCCGGGCGGCGATCTCCTCCCGGTCGTCCGGGGCCACCCGGTTGGTCACCATGGCGAGGACGTCGCAGCCGAGGACCTCGTACGCCCGGTAGGCGTTGCGGGTCTCCGCGAACACGGACTCCACGGGCTGCTTGCGGCCGCCGACGACCGGGATCACGGACGCGCCGAACTCGTTCGCGAGGCGCGCGTTGAGGGCGAGTTCGTCCGGGAACTGGGTGTCGGCGTAGTCCGTTCCGAGGACGAGGACGACGTCGTAGTCGCGGGCGACTCGGTGGAACCGCTCGACGAGGGTGGAGACCAGTTCGTCCGTCCCCTGTTCCGCCTGCAGGGCGGACGCCTCGTGGTAGTCCATGCCGTAGACGGTGGCCGGATCCTGCGCGAGCCGGTAGCGCGCACGCAGCAGCTCGAAGAGCCGGTCGGGCCCGTCGTGGACGAGGGGACGGAACACGCCCACCCGGTCGACCTGCCGGGTCAGGAGCTCCATGACTCCCAGCTCGACGACCTGACGGCCGTCGCCGCGGTCGATTCCGGTCACGTACACGCTGCGGGTCACGCGAGCTCTCCGTCTCTGTGCAGGGGCGCGGGGCACGGGGCACAAAAATCGCCCACCTAGGTGAGCAGATCCCTCTTGACAATACCTCTGGCCGTAGTTAAGGCGCCCGTCAAGAGACAGCCCGCTCGGCGGCGTGAAACAATCGAATCTGGCTCACCGGTACCAACAGCGAGCAGGAGACACAGCACGATGCGCATCGGAGTTCTCACCGCAGGTGGCGACTGTCCCGGCCTGAACGCAGTGATCCGGTCGGTCGTGCACCGCGCCGTCGACAACTACGGCGACGAGGTGATCGGCTTCGAAGACGGCTACGCGGGTCTGCTGGACGGCCGTTACCGCGGCCTCGACCTCAACGCCGTGAGCGGCATCCTGGCCCGCGGCGGCACCATCCTCGGCTCGTCCCGCCTGGAGCGCGACCGGCTGCGCGAGGCCTGCGAGAGCGCCTCCGACATGATCCACGACTTCGGCATCGACGCACTGATCCCGATCGGCGGCGAGGGCACGCTGACGGCGGCGCGGATGCTGTCGGACGCCGGCCTGCCGGTGGTGGGCGTGCCGAAGACGATCGACAACGACATCTCTTCGACGGACCGCACGTTCGGCTTCGACACGGCGGTGGGCGTCGCGACGGAGGCGATGGACCGCCTCAAGACCACGGCGGAATCCCACCAGCGGGTGATGGTGGTCGAGGTCATGGGCCGGCACGCGGGCTGGATCGCGCTGGAGTCCGGCATGGCCGCCGGCGCGCACGGGATCTGCCTGCCGGAGCGGCCCTTCGACCCCACCGACCTGGTGAAGATGGTCGAGGAGCGGTTCGCGCGCGGCAAGAAGTTCGCGGTGATCTGCGTCGCGGAAGGCGCGCACCCGGCCGACGGCACCATGGACTACAGCAAGGGCGCGATCGACCAGTTCGGTCACGAGCGATTCCAGGGCATCGGCACGGCGCTGGCCTACGAGCTGGAGAAGCGGCTCGGCAAGGAGGCCCGACCGGTGATTCTCGGCCACGTCCAGCGTGGCGGTGTCCCGACGGCGTACGACCGTGTCCTGGCGACCCGCTTCGGCTGGCACGCGGTGGAGGCGGCGCACCGGGGCCAGTTCGGGCGGATGACCGCGCTGCGCGGGACGGACGTGGTGATGGTGCCGCTGGCGGAGGCGGTCACCGAGCTGAAGACGGTGCCGAAGGACCGGATCGTCGAGGCGGAGTCGGTCTTCTAGGCCGGGCCCGGGGCGCTGCCGCGCGGACACGACCTAGGCGGTCCGGTTCTCGAGACTCGTCCAGAAGGTGTCGACGATCCGGTCGAGGAAGTCCCGCCCGGCGTCGCTCGCCTCCCCGGCCGCACTGCCGTCGCCCCAGCTCAGCGTGGCGACCATCTGCCCCTGGTAGTCCTGGTGCAGCTCCTGGAGGGTCTCCTCCAGGAGCCGCCGGTCCAGGGGCACGATCCTGCCCACGGGTCTGACGTACGCCTGCCAGCGGGTGCGGGCGGCGGTCCGCAGCAGGTCCGCCAGCTTGGCTTCGAGGCCGGTGACGGTGACCAGGTCGGGCAGCGAGAGGTCGAGCAGCTCGGCGAGGGCCGCGGACTGCCTGTCCGTGCCGCGCCACTGCCCGCTCTCCTCCATCCGCGTGTACGCCAGGAACTCGTGCCCCACGGCCCGGGCGACGTCCTCGGGGGCGAAGCCCTGGGCGACGCGGTGTTCGCGCAGGGTGCGCGGCCTGCCGATCAGTTCACCCGGGGAACACCACAACACGCCCGCGAGAGCGGTGAGTTCGGGATGCGTGGGGGTGAGTGCCCCGCGTTCCCAGGCGACGACGAGATCGGGGGTGGCGTGCGGCAGGGCGTAGGAGGCGCGCAGTCCGTGGGCGACGTGGTCCGGGGTCATGCCGAGGGCCGCGCGGAGCCTGCGGGCCGCGGGGGCGTTGAAGGGGGGACCTGGCTGACGGGTGTGGGCTGGAGGTCTGGGCACGGGGGACAAGGTAGGGGGCCCGGGGTGCGGTGACTACAGGGTGTTCGGACACAGTCACCGGTTGTAGGAACCTACGGTGGTGACCGATCGGTCAGTTGTGCCGCGTGATCTTTCCGACGACCGGTCCGTAATAGGTACCGCCCTGGAAGGTGATGGTGTCGCCGCCTGAACCCGAGCCCGAGCCCGCGCCGGGGTGGGGCTCCTCCCGGGTGCCGGGGGCGTTCCGTGGGCGTGGGTCGTGCTTGCGCAGGACCGCCAGCGCGACCTTGGCCGCCTGCCCCGCCGCCAGCTCCTGCGAGCCCTCCGCGTCGGCCGTGCTCTTCCCGGCGTCGGCGAGGTCGCTGATGCCCCGGACGACGAGGGCGTCCAGCCGGCCGCTGAGATGCGCCGCGTGGGACGCCCCGGAGCCCTCCATCTCGACGGCGTACGCGTCGTTGTACGTCCGTCGGATGTGATCCCGCAGCGCGGACCGCTCGTCGGCCAGCACGACGTCCCCGCAGGCGATCGGCTTGCGGTGGGCCCGCACCCCGTCCAGGTCCCGCAGCGCCGAGCGGGCCGCCTGGACCAGGCGGTGCGAGCCGTGCCAGGCCTCGGGGCGGGCCAGGAAACCTTGCGGGGTCTGCTTGCCGCCGTGGACGGCGTAGACCTTGGTGCCGACGACGACGTCACCGAGCCGCAGGTCGTCCTTGAGGCCGCCCGCGACGCCCACGAACAGCAGGCACTCGGGGGCGAGTGCGGAGACGATGCGGGTGGTGAGCGCGGCCGTGGTCAGGGCACCCTCGCCCAGCTCGGCGAGCGCCACCGTCCAGCCGGTACCGGAGAGCCGGCCCTGTTCGAGACGGGTTCCGTCGTCGAGGACGACTTCGTCGAGGGATTCCAGGAGGGCGCGCACGGCGTCGTACTCGACGGGAAGCGCGGTGAGGACCACGGCGATGGGTTCGGTCTCGGGCACCCCCTTAAGGTACTGCCAGGATCATCGGGGGAGGGGGCGGTCACCATGGCCGAACAGGACGTCAGTGCCGGGCAGTTGCTGCTCGCCGAGTACCAGACCGTCAAGGACGAGCAGAAGGCGCGGATCGGGTTCCGGGACAACCTGTTGTACGTGACCCTGGCGGTGGTCGCGGCGGTGATCGCCGCGGCGGCCCAGGCCGAACGGACGTCGATGCTGCTCGCGTTGCCGCCGGTGTGCGTGGTGCTGGGGTGGACCTACCTGGTCAATGACGAGAAGATCTCGGCCGTCGGGCGGTATGTGCGCCAGGAGTTGGCGCCGAGGCTCGCCGAACTGGCCGGGACCGAGGTGGCGTTCCGGTGGGAGAACTACCACCGGGCCGGCCCCGGGCGGATCTCCCGGAAGATCGCGCAGTGCGTGGTCGATCTGCTGGCGTTCTGCGTCGTGCCGACGGCCGCGCTGGTCGTGTACTGGGGCGGGGGACAGGTGTCGGCGGGGCTGCTGGTGCTGTCCTTGGCCGAGGCGGGAGCGGTGGCCGGACTGGGCGTGTTCGTCGTGCGGTACGCGATTCCGTTCGGGGGCGGCGGTGAGTGACGGCGGCCGCGGTGCGTCAGGGTGGTGGCGGTGAGCGATGGCCGCGGCGATAGGTGACGGTGGGTGACAGTGGGGCGACGGTGATGGCGGTCGCGGGTGGTCCGGGGGGCGTGGAGGTCACTTTCCCCGGGCCGTCCGTACCCAGCGGTAGACCAGTTCCGGCCTGCCCACCTGCCCGTACAGCGGTTTCCGCTCGGCTCTCCCCGCCTCCACCAGATGCTCCAGATAGCGCCGGGCCGTGATGCGTGAGATGCCCACCGACTCGGCGACCCCCGCCGCGGTCAGCCCCTGCTCCGCCTCCCGTACGGTCTCCGTCACCCGCTCCAGCGTGGGCGCGCTCAGCCCCTTGGGCAGCGCGGCGGGTCCCGGCGCGCGCAGCGTAGCCAGCGCCCGGTCGACCTCGTCCTGACCGCTCGCCTCGCCCGCTGCCCCCCGGAACTCGGCGTACCGCACCAGCCGGTCCCGAAGCGTGGCGAAGGTGAAGGGCTTCAGTACGTACTGCACGACGCCGAGCGACACGCCCTCCCGCACCACCGTCAGGTCCCGCGCCGACGTCACCGCTATCACGTCCGCGTGATACCCCGCCGCCCGCAGCGAGCGGGCGAGCTGGAGCCCGTGCGCGTCGGGCAGGTGCAGGTCCAGCAGCAGCAGGTCGACCGGCGTGCGGTCGAGCAGGCGCCGGGCCTCCGCGCCGGTGTGCGCCTTGCCCACCGCGACGAACCCCGGCACCCGGCCCACGTACATCACATGGGCGTCCGCGGCGACCGGATCGTCCTCCACGACCAGCACTCTGATCGGCTCTTCGCTCGTCATCCCTTGCCTCCAGACCCCGACGCGGACCCGGTGGGGCCGGACGCGGCGGCACCGGAGGCCGCCGTCGTCGGCAACGGCAGGCGCACCAGGAACTCCGCTCCGCCGCCCGCGGCCTCCGCCACCGACAGCGTCCCGTCGTGCCGCTGTACCGCCTGCCGGACCAGTGCCAGCCCGAGGCCCCGCCCGCCCGGCCCGGCCGGCTTCGTCGAGAAGCCGCGTTCGAAGACCAGGGTGGCGTGCGCGGGATCCACTCCCGCTCCCGTGTCCGCCACCCGCAGCAGCAGCTCGGCGCCCTCCGTGGCGGCGGTCACCGTCACCTGCGCCCGGGTGCTGCCCTGGGCCGCGTCCACCGCGTTGTCGATGAGGTTGCCCAGGATCGTCACCAGGTCCCTGGCGGGGAGCGAATCCGGCAGCAGGCCGTCGTCCAGGCTGCTCTCCTGGGACACCACCAGCTCCACGCCCCGCTCGTTCGCCTGGGCCGTCTTGCCCAGCAGCAGGGCCGCCAGGACCGGCTCGCTGACCGCCGCGACCACCTGGTCCGTCAGCGCCTGGGCCAGTTCCAGTTCCGCCGTGGCGAAGTCCACCGCCTCCTCCGCCCGGCCCAGCTCGATCAGCGACACCACGGTGTGCAGCCGGTTCGCCGCCTCGTGGGCCTGTGAGCGCAGCGCCTGCGTGAAGCCGCGTTCGGAGTCCAGCTCGCCCATCACGGACTGGAGTTCGGTCACATCGCGCAGGGTGACCACGCTGCCGCGGCGCTCGCCGCCCGAGACCGGGGAGGTGTTCACCACGAGCACCCGGTCCGCTGTCAGGTGCACCTCGTCCACCCGGGGCTCCGAGGAGAGCAGCGCACCCGTCAGCGGGGCCGGCAGACCCAGTTCCGCGACCGACATGCCCACCACCTCTCCCGAGACGCCCAGCAGCTCACGGCCCCCGTCGTTGATCAGCGCCACCTTGTACTGTCCGTCCAGCATCAGCAACCCCTCCCGCACCGCGTGCAGTGCGGCCTGGTGGTAGTCGTGCATATGGCTCAGCTCGGCCGCGTTCATGCCATGGGTGTGGCGGCGCAGGGACGCGTTGATGACGTACGTGCCGATCGCGCCGAGGGCGAGGGCGCCGCCGGCCACCGCGAACAGGGCCGTCACCTGGTCCTGCACCCGCTTGCTGATCGACTCGACCTTGATCCCCGCGCTGACCAGGCCGATGATCGTGCCGTCGTCCTCGATCGGGGTGACCGCGCGCACGGACGCGCCGAGGGTGCCGGTGTAGGTCTCGGTGAAGGTGTCGCCCTTCAGGGCCTTCGCCGTGTTGCCGCGGAAGCGCTGGCCGATCTGGGTCTTGTCCGGGTGGGTCCAGCGGATGCCCTCCGGGTTCATGATCGTGACGAAGTCGACCTCCGTGTCCCTCATGACCCGCAGGGCGTAGGGCTGGAGCTCTGCCGTGGGCTTCGCGGTCCGGATCGCCGCCCGTACGGAGGGTGAGTCGGCGACCGACCGGGCCACGGCCGTGGCCTGGCGGCCCGCCGCCTCCTCGGCCTGGTTGCGGTCGCTGACGTAGGTGAACAGCGCGTATCCCGCGACGAGCACCGCTATCAGCACCGCCTGCATGGCGAAGAGCTGGCCGGCCAGGCTGCGGGGTCTCGGCAGAGCGGGGATGCGCATGTCGTCAGTGTGCCCCCGGCGTTAAGTGTGAACTAAATGAACGGAAGGGTGACCGCCCTCACAGGGCGGGAGATAGTCACGGCAATCCCCCATAAACCCCGGACGTGAGCCGCACGCCGGTGATGCCGACGAAGACGTCAAGGAGGGCAGCCGTGGCCGCCAGCACCCCCGACAAGGCACCTGCCGCACCCGCGGTCAAGCGGGACCGCACCCACTACCTGTACATCGCGGTGATCGTCGCGGTCGCCATCGGCATCGCCGTGGGTCTCGCGGCCCCCGACTTCGCCGTGGAGCTGAAGCCCATCGGGACCGGCTTCGTCAACCTGATCAAGATGATGATCTCGCCGATCATCTTCTGCACGATCGTGCTGGGCATCGGGTCCGTACGGAAGGCCGCCAAGGTCGGCGCCGTCGGCGGTATCGCCCTCGGCTACTTCATGGTCATGTCGCTGGTCGCCCTCGGTATCGGCCTCGTCGTCGGCAACATCCTGGAGCCGGGCACGGGCCTCGCCATCACGGACGCCGTGAAGGAGACCGGGCAGGCGCAGGTCTCGCCCGAGGCCAAGGACACCACCGAGTTCCTGCTCGGCATCATCCCCACCACGATCGTCTCCGCCTTCACCGAGGGCGAGGTCCTCCAGACCCTCCTCATCGCCCTGCTCTGCGGCTTCGCGCTCCAGGCCATGGGCAAGGCCGGCCAGCCGGTGCTGCGCGGTGTCGAGCACATCCAGCGCCTCGTCTTCCGCGTCCTCGCGATGGTGATGTGGGCCGCTCCGATCGGTGCCTTCGGCGCCATGGCCGCGGTCGTCGGCTCGTCGGGCGTGGACGCGCTCAAGAGCCTCGCCGTTCTGATGCTCGGCTTCTACGCCACCTGTTTCCTCTTCGTCTTCATCGTGCTCGGCGCGCTGCTGAAGATCGTCTCGGGTCTGAACATCCTCTCCCTGTTCAAGTACCTGGCCCGGGAGTTCCTGCTGATCCTGTCCACCTCCTCGTCCGAGTCCGCGCTGCCGCGGCTCATCGCGAAGATGGAGCACCTGGGTGTCAGCAAGCCCGTCGTCGGCATCACCGTGCCGACCGGCTACTCGTTCAACCTCGACGGCACCATGATCTACATGACCATGGCGTCCCTGTTCATCGCCGACGCCATGGGTACGCCGATGTCGCTCGGCGAGCAGATCCCGCTGCTGCTCTTCCTGTTCGTCGCCTCCAAGGGCGCGGCCGGTGTCACCGGCGCCGGCATGGCGACCCTGGCCGGCGGTCTCCAGTCGCACAAGCCCGCCCTGGTGGACGGCATCGGCCTCATCGTCGGCATCGACCGCTTCATGAGCGAGGCCCGCGCCCTCACCAACTTCGCGGGCAACGCCGTGGCCACCGTCCTGATCGGTACCTGGACGAAGGAGATCGACAAGGAGCGCGTCCAGGTGGTGCTCGCCGGCGGGCTGCCCTTCGACGAGAAGACCCTGCTCGACGACGATGACGAGGACGGCGTCGAGACCGCCCCGGCGGACGTGCCCGAGCAGCGCGAGGGCGGCGAGAAGGAACTCGCCAAGGCCTAGGCCTCCCGACTCCGGGTGTCCGGCTCCGCCTGAACCGGAGCCGGACACCCGGGCCACCACCCCACCCACTCCGGGCGGCCGTGCACTCCCCCGTGGCCCGGCCGCCCGGTTCCCACTCCCCGGGCCTCCTTCTGGCCTCCCCCCCCGGCAACGCCCCGCTAAGCGGGGCGTTGCCGTTGGCGTTGCACCGACTCGTTCAGGCGGGTCAGTCGGTCCTCGGTCAGGGTCAGGTCGGTTGCTGCTGCCGAGTCGCGTATCGATGAGGGACGGCTCGCGCCCGGGATGGGGATCACCGTGGGGGAGCGGGTCAGGAGCCAGGCGAGACAGAGCTGTTGGGGGCTGACGCCCAGCTCGAGGGCCAGCTCGTGGAAGGTGCCGAGGGTGTCGGAAGGCCGGTCGGCGGGCCCGTCGAGGGAGCTGCGGGAGATGCCGCCCAGGGGGCTCCACGGGAGGAACGCCAGTCCCAGTTCGGCCGCCAGCCGCAGTTCGGGCTCGCTGTCGCCGACGGCGGGGGAGTAGCGGTTCTGGACCGACACGAGCCGGTCGC
Organism: Streptomyces sp. NBC_01334; assembly: GCF_035983595.1. Lineage (NCBI taxonomy): Bacteria > Bacillati > Actinomycetota > Actinomycetes > Kitasatosporales > Streptomycetaceae > Streptomyces > Streptomyces sp. NBC_01334. Next base: position 6,659,543 of record NZ_CP130718.1, read on the forward strand.
CGAGGATCGCGTGGGCCCGGCGGATCTGGTCCGTGTCCGTGTTGGAGAGGCCGGCCAGCCTGATCTTCCCCTCGTCGAGCAGGTCTCGCAGCGCGCCGACGGACTCCTCGAAGGGGATCGCCGGGTCGGGCTTGTGGAGCTGGTACAGCCCGATCGCCTCGACACCGAGCCGCCGCAGGGAGGCCTCCGCGGCTCTCTTCAGATGCCGGGGATCGCCGTTCACCGTCCAGTCCGCCGCGCCGCCGCCCGGTCTGCCCCGGCCGCCCTTCGTCGCCACGAGCACCCGGGAGGTGTCACCGCCGTAGGTGGCGAGCGCGCGGGCCACGAGCCGCTCGTTGTGGCCGGGCTCCGCGCCCGGCAGGTGGTAGGAGTCGGCCGTGTCCAGCAGGGTCACGCCCGCGTCCAGCGCCGCGTGGACCGTGGCCAGGGCACGGGCCCGGTCGGGGCGGCCCTCGATGGACAGCGGCATCGCGCCGAGCCCGATCGCGCTCACACGGATGCCGCCAAGGGTGCGGTGACGCACGTCAGTTCACCTTCCCCAGGGTCTCGTCGGCCGCGCGCCGCAGCCATTGCCGTACGTTGCCGAAGGTGAACCCGAGTCGGGTGGCGCGGGTGTTGTCCATGCCGTAGAAGCGGCGGAAGGAGAGCGGGGACACCTCACCGACCTCGACCTCCTGGAACACCGCCCGGCCGGCGGGGACATGCGCGGCCACCGCCTCGCACAGCTCGTGCGTGGTCAGCGTCCCGTGCGAGGCCGCGTTGACCGGGCCGGTGAAGTCCTGGCCCACCGTCCAGAACAGGAAGTCGGCGATCTCCTCGACATGGATGTACGTCGCCGGACGGTTCACCGTCGGCACGGTGATCGGCTCACCCGCGCGGATGCGGGAGACGTAGTGCTCCAGCCGTCCCGTGAAGTCGTCGTCCCCGCCCAGCACATGGGCGACGCGGACGGCCACATGGGGGAACGGCGGCTCCGCCGCGAACACCGCCTCGGCCTGCCGCTTGCCCTCGCCGTAGTGGGAGTCGAGGAACTCCGGTTCGTGCCACGGAAGTTCGAGATCGACCCGGACGCCGAGCGGGTCGACGTCCTGCTCCCGCACGAAGGCGACGGAGTCCTCGTACTCGTACACCTCGACCGTCGACGTCAGCACGTAACGCCGGGTGCGGCCGGCGAACACCCGGCGGGCGATCGCCGCCTGCCGCGGGGTGTAGCAGACCTGGTCGACGACGACGTCGAAGGCGCGTGAACCGAGCGCCGAGTTCAGCGCGTTCTCGTCGTCGCGGTCGGCGATCAGGTGGGTCGCTCCCGGAGGCGGCGCGGACGAACCGCGATTCAGTACCGTCACCCGGTCCCCGGCGGCCAGCAGGCGTGCGATCAGCCGCTTTCCGAAATAGCGGTTTCCGCCGATGACCAATACCTCACGGGCATTTCCCTGCCGGGCCGCCACCCCCCGGGCCTTTACCTCCTGCGTCATTTCCATGACCATGATTCTCCCGGCGTACACGTCTGTCCTGAAGGGGTAACCATGGGAGTTCCGGCCGTCGCACCGAAAGAACCTCGGCATTCACGGGCCGCCGCCGACGAAACATCGGTGGCCTTCGACGCGCTGGACCGGCAGATCCTGGAACTGCTCCAGACCGACGGCCGGATCAAGCTCAGCGAGCTGGGCCGCAGGGTCCGGCTGAGTCCGGCGGCGGTGACGGAACGGGTGCGGCGGCTGGAGGCCGCGGGGGTCATCAGCGGCTACGGCGCACACGTCAGCCCCGCCCGGCTCGGCTACGGCATCCAGGCGTTCATCCGGGTCGACCCGCACGGCGGCTACAACCTGAAGCACCCCAGGACCCTCGAACTGATCGAGCGCCCGGAGATCACCGAGGTCCACCACGTGGTGGGGGAGGACTGCTGGATCCTCAAGGTCGCCGTTCGCGACACCGTCCACCTGGAGGGGGTTCTCGAGGCGGTCTCCGCCCTCGGGCGCACGACGACGTCGATCGTGCTCACCTCGCCGGTCGAGCGGAAACCGCTCTTGCCTTGACGTGGGCGTCAAGCCTTACGTTCGTAGGCATGCGCATCGGCGAGCTGGCCGCACGGGCCGGGACCACCACCCGGACGCTGCGGTACTACGAGTCCCGCGGGCTGCTGCCCGCGCGGCGCGGCGACAACGGGTACCGGACGTACGACGAGGGCGATCTGCGGCTGTTGCGGCAGATCAGGACGCTCCAGGACTTCGGGTTCGACCTGGAGGAGACCCGGCCCTTCGTGGAGTGCCTGCGGGCCGGGCACCCGGACGGCGACTCGTGCCCGGCGTCGCTCGCGGTCTACCGGCGCAAGCTGGACGAGCTGGACGCGCTCATCGGGGAGCTGCGGGCGGTGCGGGAGACGGTCGCCGGGCAGCTCGTGCGGGCCGAGCTGGCGCGCGACGAGCTGGCCGCCGAGGCGCGGGTTCCGGGGGGTCCGGAGCCCGAGTGCGAACTGGGAGGGCAGGAACGGTGATCAAGGCGGACGGGGTGGCCGAGGTGACGGACGCGGATTTCGGGGCGGAGGTGCTGGGGGCGGACCTGCCGGTGCTGGTGGAGTTCACCGCCGACTGGTGTCCGCCGTGCCGGCAGATGGGGCCGGTGCTCAGTGCGCTCGCCGCCGAGGAGGGCGAGCGGCTGAAGGTGGTGCAGCTGGACGTGGACACCAACCCGGAGACCACCAACGCCTACAGGGTGCTGTCGATGCCGACCTTCATGGTGTTCCGGGCCGGTGAGCCCGTGAAGTCGATGGTGGGCGCCCGGCCCAAGCGCCGGCTGCTGGCGGAGCTGGACGAGGTCCTCTGAGCGCGCGGTGAACTGACCGGGCGGAGACTCCGCACCACAAAGAAATCCCCCGAGCAATTGCGCTCGGGGGATTTCTCTGCGTATATTCGATGGTTCGCGACTTCGCATGAATGAGGTCGCAAAGAAGCTCAGTGAGCACAGTATATGCGGGCGGGAGTGGAATTGTCAAACGCCGACTTTCCGGACAGTGAATTGCGCTGCGAGCAGGAATTCATCGACGACCTGTACGCGCGCGTGGACGCCCTGCGCGGCGACACCGAGGGCGCCGTCACTGACGCGCTGGCCCAGGGCAACACGCCCATGCAGGCCCGGCTCGAGCGGGACATCCTCGTCGCCGAGCGCTCCGGGCTGCTCGCCGCGCTGAACGCGGTGGACGGCTCCCTCTGCTTCGGCCGCATCGACCTCACCTCCGGCACCAACCACCACATCGGACGCATCGGCCTGCGTGCCGAGGACACCGAGCGCACCCCGGTCCTCATCGACTGGCGCGCCGACGTCGCCCGCCCCTTCTACCTGGCCACCGGTCACACCCCGATGGGGCTGCGCAGGCGCCGGCACCTCACCACCGAGGGCCGCCGGGTCACCGCCCTGCACGACGAGATCCTCGACATCGGCGACGCCACCCGCACCGGCCACGAGGACCCGACCGGCGACGCCGTGCTGCTCGCCGCGATCGACTCCGCGCGCACCGGCCGGATGAGCGACATCGTGCAGACCATCCAGGCCGAGCAGGACGAGATCATCCGGGCGCCGCACCGAGGGGTCCTGGTGGTCGAGGGCGGCCCCGGCACCGGCAAGACGGCCGTCGCCCTGCACCGCGCCGCCTTTCTCCTCTACGAACACCGGGAACTGCTCGCCAAGCGGGCCGTCCTGATCGTCGGCCCCAACCCCGCCTTCCTCGGCTACATCGGCGAGGTGCTGCCCTCGCTGGGCGAGACCGGGGTGCTGCTGGCGACGGTCGGCGAACTCTTCCCCGGCGTGAAGGCGACGGCGACCGACACCCGGGCGGCGGCGGCCGTGAAGGGCCGCGCCGACATGGCGGACGTACTCGCCGACGTCGTGCGCGACTGGCAGGCGCTGCCCGATCCGGTGATCGCGATCGGGCACGACCGCGAGATCCTGATGCTGGACGACGGCCTGGTGAACATGGCCCGCGAGCGCACCCGGGCCGCCCGGCTGCCGCACAACGCGGCCCGCGAGATCTTCGAGGGCCACATCCTCAACACGCTCACCGACATGGTCTCCGAGCGCATCGGCACGGACCCCTACGACGGCTCCAACCTCCTCGACCCGAGCGACATCACCCAGATCCGTGACGAGCTCGCCGACAACCCCGAGGTCTGGGCCGCCATCGACCAGCTGTGGCCGCGCCTGACCCCGCAGCGCCTGGTCGCCGACTTCCTCGCGGACCCCGTGGGCTACGTCTCCGACGACGACGCGGCCGCCATCCGCCGCCCGGTGACCCGGGCCTGGACGGTGGCGGACGTACCGCTGCTCGACGAGGCGGCCGAACTGCTCGGCGAGGACGACCGGGTGGCGCGGGCCCGCGCCGACCGCGAGCGGGAGACCCAGGTCGCCTACGCGCAGGGCGTCCTGGACGTCTCGTACGCCTCGCGCACCTACGAGTTCGAGGACAAGGACGAGGAGGACTCCGAGGTCCTGTCCGCGCACGACATCATCGACGCCGAACGCTTCGCCGAACGCCACGAGGAGGACGACCACCGCAGCGCCGCCGAACGCGCCGCCGCCGACCGCACCTGGGCGTTCGGGCACATCATCGTCGACGAGGCGCAGGAGTTGTCGCCGATGGCCTGGCGGCTGTTGATGCGACGCAGCCCCACCCGCTCGATGACCCTGGTCGGCGACCCGGCGCAGACCGCCGAGGCGGCCGGTGTCGGCTCCTGGTCCAAGATCCTCCAGCCGTATGTCGAGGACCGCTGGGAGCACACCCGGCTCGGCGTCAACTACCGCACCCCGGCCGAGATCATGGACGTGGCCGCGGCGGTGGTCCGCGCGGAGCACCCCGGCTTCGAGCCGCCCAGCTCGGTGCGGTCGACCGGCGTACGGCCGTGGGCGCGCGCCACCGACGACCTCCCCGGCGCGGTCGCCAAGGCGGTCGGCGAACTCACCCCCGCCGAGGGCCGGCTCGCCGTCATCGCCCCGCGCGACCTGCACCGGAAGCTGGCGGCCCGGCTGGAAGGGGTGACGGCGGGCGCCGAGCCGGACCTGACCCGGAGCGTCGTACTGCTCGACCCGCGCCAGTCCAAGGGCCTGGAGTTCGACTCCGTGCTGGTGGTGGAGCCTACGCGGTACGGCACCAGTGACCTGTACGTGGCGCTGACCCGGGCGACGCAGCGGCTGGGGGTGCTGCACAGCAGGAGCCTCCCGAAGGCACTGGCAGCGGCCCTCGGGGAACCTCCGGCGTAACGCGGGACCGGCAGGGCACGACGGTCGCGCCGTGATCACCGCGGTGCGCGGCCGGTGCGGTGATCACGTGCGGCGGGGACCGGGCCTCCGCCCGCACGCCGACGCACCGGCCGGCAACCGGCCGAAAGATTCGCCCCCGGGCCGTTGCCCGGGGGCAGGGCTCATGCAGGCCGCAGCCACACCGCCGCCAGCGGCGGCAGCGTCAGCCGGACGCTCGCCGGCCGGCCGTGATGACCCTGCGGCTCCGGCTTGACCGGGTCGGGATGGGCGACACCGCTGCCGCCGTACCCTGCCGCGTCGGTGTTGAGGACCTCGTGCCAGGCCGGGACGTCGTCGGGTGCGCCGAGACGGTAGTCGTGGCGGACGACCGGGGAGAGGTTGGAGACGGACAGCAGCGGGGAGCCCTCGGCGTCGTACCGCAGGAAGGCGAAGACGTTGTCCTCCGCCGCGTCCCCGACCACCCACTGGAACCCGGCGGGGTCGGTGTCCTGCTGCCAGAGGGCCGGCGTCGCGCGGTAGACGGTGTTCAGGTCGCGGACCAGGTCCCTGACGCCCCGGTGGTCGGCCTCGGCGCCGTACGCCGGATCCAGCAGCCACCAGTCGGGGCCGTGGGCCTCGGACCACTCCGCGCCCTGGGCGAACTCCTGGCCCATGAAGAGGAGTTGCTTGCCCGGGTGGGCCCACATGAACGCCAGGTACGCCCGCAGCGCGGCGCGCTGCTGCCACCAGTCACCGGGCATCTTCGACACCAGCGAGCGCTTCCCGTGCACCACCTCGTCGTGGGAGATGGGCAGCACGTAGTTCTCGCTGTAGGCGTACACCATCGAGAACGTCATCTCGTGGTGGTGGTACCTGCGGTGCACCGGCTCGTGGCTCATGTACTCCAGCGAGTCGTGCATCCAGCCCATGTTCCACTTCAGCCCGAAGCCGAGCCCGCCGAAGCCGCTCGGGCCCGCGTGGTGCGTGGCCCTCGTGACACCGTCCCAGGCCGTGGACTCCTCCGCGATCGTGACGACCCCGGGGCTGCGGCGGTAGACCGTCGCGTTCATCTCCTGGAGGAAGGCCACCGCGTCCAGGTTCTCCCGGCCCCCGTGCTCGTTCGGGGTCCACTGACCCGGCTCGCGCGAGTAGTCGAGGTACAGCATCGAGGCGACGGCGTCCACGCGCAGCCCGTCGATGTGGAACTCCTCGCACCAGTACACCGCGTTGGCCACCAGGAAGTTGCGCACCTCGCGCCGCCCGAAGTCGAACTCCAGCGTCCCCCAGTCGGGATGCGCGGCGCGCAGCGGGTCCTCGTGCTCGTACAGCGGACGCCCGTCGAACTCCGCGAGGGCCCACTCGTCGCGCGGGAAGTGCGCCGGCACCCAGTCCATCAGGACGCCGACACCGGCCCGGTGCAGCGCGTCCACCAGGTACTTGAAGTCGTCGGGTGTGCCGAGCCGGGCGGTGGGCGCGTAGAAACCGGTGACCTGGTAGCCCCACGAACCACCGAAGGGATGCTCGGCGACCGGCATCAGCTCGACATGCGTGAAGCCGAGGTCCCGGACGTACGCGGGCAGCTGATCCGCCAGTTGCCGGTACGTGAGCCCCGGTCGCCAGGAGGCCAGATGGAGCTCGTACACGGAGAACGGAGCCTCGTGCACGGGTATCTCGGCCCTCCGGGCCAGCCACTCCTCGTCGCCCCACTCGTAGTGCGAGGCGTGCACGACCGACGAGGTCGCCGGCGGCACCTCGGTGCGCCGCGCCATCGGGTCGGCCCGCAGCGTGTGCGAGCCGTCGGGGCGGGTGATGTCGAACTTGTACAGCTCGCCCTCGCCGATCCCGGGCACGAACAGCTCCCAGACCCCGGACGAGCCCAGCGACCGCATCGGGTACCCCGTGCCGTCCCAGAAGTTGAAGGTGCCGGCCAGCCGCACCCCGCGCGCGTTCGGCGCCCACACGGAGAAGGCGGTGCCGCTCACACCCTGGTGGGTCGTCGGACGCGCGCCCAGCACCGTCCACAACTGCTCGTGCCGGCCCTCGCCGATCAGGTGCAGGTCCAGGTCGCCCAGCGTCGGCAGGAAACGGTAGGCGTCCTCGGTCTCCACGGTGGTGCTCTCGTAGGTCACCAGGAGCCGGTGGACCGGGGCCTGTGTCAGGGGCAGCAGGCCGGAGAAGAAGCCGTCGCCGTCGTCGTGGAGTTCGGCGCGCAGGTCGCCCGACAGCACCGTGACGGACCGCGCGTAGGGGCGCAGCGCCCGGAAGACGACCCCGCCGGGCACCGGGTGCGCGCCCAGCACGGAGTGCGGGTCGTGATGGGTGCCGTGCAGCAGGCGTTCACGGTCGGCGGGGCCGATGGCGGGGTCGACGACGGGCTCCACGACGGCGGTCGGGGAGGGGCCGGCGTCGACGCCGGCCTCGGGGGAGGCGTCCACGGGGTGCCTCGCCGGCTCCTTCGCGGCGACCTCCTCGGCTGCCGCTGCCGCCGCCTCGGCCTCTGTCTCCGCCCTTGTCGCTGCGGCCGCCGCCTCTGTCGCTCCCGCTGCCGACGTCTCCTCGGCGGTGGCCTTGTCGCTCGCCGTCTTCTCGACCGGCGCCTTCTCGCCCGCCGCCTTGTCGACCCCTGCCTTCTTGCCCGTCGTCTTCTTCCTCGCCGCCTTGTCGGCCGCCGCCTTCTTGGTCACTGCTTTCTTCGCGGTGGCCTTCTTCTTCGGGGGAGTCACGTACGGAGCCTCCTCAAGGCAGGTCGGGTGCGGCGAGGCGGTGTATCGCGGACAGCGGTACAGGGAGCCAGTCGGGGCGATGCCGGGCCTCGTAGACCACCTCGTAGACCGCCTTGTCGGTCTCATGGGCCCGCAGCAGCACGGGGTCGGTGCGCGGATCGACGCCCGCCACCTCGGCGTACCCGGAACAGTAGGCCGCCCGGCAGGCGTGTGCCCAGGCCGGCGCAGGCGGATCCGCGGAGTGGGCGGCGTAGTCGAAGGAGCGCAGCATGCCCGCCACGTCCCGCACGGTCGGCTGGGGCATCCGCCGCTCGGCCAGCGGCCTGGCGGGCTCCCCCTCGAAGTCGATCAGCGACCACTGCCCGGAGGGCGAGCGCAGGCACTGCCCGAGGTGCAGATCGCCGTGGACGCGCTGGGCGGTCCAGGTGTGGCCCTCGGCCGCGAGGTCGGCCAGCGCGGTGAAGGCGGTGCGCAGCGCCGGCGCGTACGGGCGCAGCGCGGGCACCGCCTGCGCGGCGGCGTCCAGCCGCCCGGTCATGCCGTCCACCATCGGCCGTATCTGCGCCTGCCCCAGGGTCGCCGTGGGCAGCGCCCGGGCCAGCGCACCGTGCACCTCGGCGGTGGCCCGCCCCAGCGCTCGCGCCTCGGCGGCGAAGTCCTCACCCTTGGCCAGTTCCCGCAGCGCCAGCTCCCAGCCGTCCGCCGCGCCCTGCACATACGGCTGGAGCACGGCCAGGACGTACGCATCGCCCTCGCCCTCACCCGGGTCCCCGTACATCCACGCGGTCGGCGCGGGCACCCGGGGGCAGCCCTCGCGGGCCAGCGCCAGCGGCAGCTCCAGGTCGGGGTTGACGCCCGGCACGACCCGGCGCAACAGCTTCAGAATGAACGTATCTCCATAGATGACGGACGAGTTCGACTGCTCGCCGGTCAGCCGGCGCGGGACCAGCCCGGACCGGATCTCCTGCCCGGGATCCCGCTCGCAGCGCAGCCCGCCGATCCGGGCCCCGGTGCGCAGCGCCTCCAGCAGTACCTCGGCGGGCCGGGTGTCGTACAGGGCGTCGAACACGGTCCGCCCTGCCAACGGACCCTGGGTCACATGGCCGATCAGCGCGGGCGCCAGCCGGGGTGGCAGGGCCTCGCGTGCGCCGATCAGGAGCTGGTAGCAGTCGCCGGGCACCGCCGGCTGATGGGCGCGTACCAGCAGGTGGTACAGCCCCGGTCTGGTGTGGGCCGGCAGCAGCTCGGTGGCCGCCACCAGCGAGAACCCGGTGACCGGACGACCCTTGCCGGCGAACCAGCGCTGCCGGGGCAGCCACTCCCGCAGCAGGGGGTCCAGCGAAGCGAGGAGGCCGGGGTCGGTCCGGCCGGAAAGTGTGACAGTCGCCGCCATAGGTGTCACATTCCTTTCCCCGGGTGTCGGGGTCGGGGCGTTACTGATGCGTGCCCCGGGCGGGGCGGCGGAAACCGCCCCGCCCGGGGTTCGAGGCCGCGGACACGGCCTAGGCCGCGTCCCTGCGCAGCCTGAACCAGTAGAAGCCGTGGCCCGCCATGGTGAGCAGGTACGGCAGGTCACCGACCGCAGGGAAACGCACCCCGCCGAACAGCTCCACCGGGTACCGCCCCTTGAACCGGCTCAGGTCCAGTTCCGTGGGCTGCGCGAACCGCGAGAAGTTGTGCACGCACAGCACCAGGTCGTCCTCTCCCTCCTTGGTCAGGGGGGCCTCGCGCAGGAACGCGAGGACGGCCGGGTTGGAGGACTGGAGTTCGGTGTAGGTCCCGAGGCCGAAGGCGGGGTTCTGCTTGCGGATCTCGATCATGCGCCGGGTCCAGTGCAGCAGCGAGGAGGGCGACGACATCGACGCCTCGACGTTGGTGACCTGGTACCCGTAGACGGGATCCATGATGGTCGGCAGAACGAGCCGCCCGGGGTCACAGGACGAAAAACCTGCGTTGCGATCAGGTGTCCACTGCATCGGGGTGCGGACGGCGTCGCGGTCGCCGAGCCAGATGTTGTCGCCCATGCCGATCTCGTCGCCGTAGTAGAGGATCGGCGAGCCGGGCAGGGAGAGCAGCAGGGCGGTGAAGAGTTCGATCTGGTTGCGGTCGTTGTCGAGGAGGGGTGCGAGCCGGCGGCGGATGCCGATGTTGGCGCGCATACGCGGGTCTTTCGCGTATTCCGCGTACATGTAGTCGCGTTCCTCGTCGGTGACCATTTCGAGGGTGAGCTCGTCGTGGTTGCGCAGGAAGATGCCCCACTGGCAGCGGGAGGGGATCGCGGGGGTCTTGGCGAGGATTTCCGAGACCGGGTAGCGGGATTCCCTGCGGACGGCCATGAAGATGCGGGGCATGACGGGGAAGTGGAACGCCATGTGGCATTCGTCGCCGCCGGAGGCGTAGTCGCCGAAGTAGTCGACGACGTCCTCGGGCCACTGGTTGGCCTCGGCGAGGATCACCGTGTCCGGGTAGTGGGCGTCGATCTCCTTGCGGACCCTTTTGAGGAACTCGTGCGTGGCCGGGAGGTTCTCGCAGTTCGTGCCCTCCTCGGCGTACAGGTAGGGCACGGCGTCGAGGCGGAAGCCGTCGATGCCCAGGTCCAGCCAGAACCGCAGCGCGGAGATCATCTCCTCCTGCACGGCCGGGTTCTCGTAGTTGAGGTCCGGCTGGTGGGAGAAGAAGCGGTGGAAGAAGTACTGCTTGCGTACGGGGTCGAAGGTCCAGTTCGAGACTTCGGTGTCGACGAAGATGATGCGGGCGTCGCCGTACTGTTTGTCGTCGTCGGCCCACATGTAGTAGTCGCCGTAGGGGCCGTCGGGGTCTTTCCTCGATTCCTGGAACCACGGGTGCTGGTCGCTGGTGTGGTTCATCACGAAGTCGATGATGACGCGCATGCCGCGTTGGTGGGCGGCGTCGACGAATTCGACGAAGTCGGCGAGGTCGCCGAATTCGGGGAGGACGGCGGTGTAGTCGGACACGTCGTATCCGCCGTCGCGCAGGGGCGATTTGAAGAAGGGCGGCAGCCAGAGGCAGTCGACTCCCAGCCATTGCAGGTAGTCGAGTTTGGCGGTGATGCCTTTGAGGTCGCCGACGCCGTCGCCGTTGCTGTCCTGGAAGGAGCGGACGAGGACCTCGTAGAACACGGCGCGTTTGAACCACTCGGGGTCGCGGTCCTTGGCGGGCGTGTCCTCGAAGGTGTCGGGAACGGGCTCGTTGACGATCATGGTGTGGGTGACCCTCCGATCTGCGGGTTGGACGGTCGCAGGACGGTGAGTACGTGCGCGGGCCGGGTGCCCGGTTCGAGGCGCACGTAGTTGGCCCTGCCCCAGTGGTAGGTCTCGCCGGTGAGCTCGTCGCGCACCGGCACCGACTCGTGCCAGTCCAGGCCGAGTTGCGGCATGTCCAACGAGACCGTCGCCTCCTGGGTGTGGTGGGGGTCGAGGTTGACGACCACCAGAACCGTGTTCGAACCGCTCTTCTTCGAGCTCCTCTTCGAGTAGGCGATCACCGCTTCCTTGTCGGTCGGATGGAAGTGCAGATCGCGGAGTTGGTGCAGGGCCGGGTTCGCCCGCCGGATCTCGTTGAGTCGGGTGAGCAGCGGGGCGAGGCTGTGGCCCGCCTGTTCGGCGGCCGCCCAGTCACGGGGTTTGAGCTGGTACTTCTCCGAGTCGAGGTACTCCTCGCCGCCTTCTTTGAGCGCCGTGTTCTCGCAGAGTTCGTAGCCGCTGTAGACGCCCCAGGTCGGCGAGAGGGTGGCGGCGAGGACGGCGCGGATCTCGAAGGCGGGGCGGCCGCCGTGCTGGAGATAGGCGTGCAGGATGTCGGGGGTGTTGGCGAACAGGTTGGGCCGCATGTAGGAGGCGGCGTCCCCCGAGAGTTCGGTGAGGTACTCCGTCAGTTCCTGCTTGGTGTTGCGCCAGGTGAAGTAGGTGTACGACTGCTGGAAGCCGATCTGGCCGAGAGTGTGCATCATCGCGGGACGGGTGAAGGCCTCGGCGAGGAAGATCACGTCGGGGTCGGTGCGGTTGATGTCCGCGATGACCCGCTCCCAGAACACGACGGGCTTGGTGTGCGGGTTGTCGACCCGGAAGATCCGCACCCCGTACGACATCCAGTGCCGCAGCACCCGCACGGTCTCCGCGACGAGACCGTCCAGATCGGCGTCGAAGGCGATCGGATAGATGTCCTGGTACTTCTTCGGCGGATTCTCGGCGTAGGCGATGGTGCCGTCCGGGCGGTGATGGAACCACTCGGGGTGTTTCTGCACCCAGGGGTGGTCGGGGGAGCACTGGAGGGCGAAGTCGAGGGCGATCTCCAGGCCCAGCTCAGCCGCCCGCTCCACGAACCACGCGAAGTCCTCGATGGTCCCCAGGTCCGGGTGGACGGCGTCGTGACCGCCCTCCGGCGAGCCGATCGCCCAGGGCACCCCGACGTCGTCCGGGCCGGGGTCGAGGGTGTTGTTGCGGCCCTTGCGGAAGGTCGTGCCGATGGGGTGGATCGGCGGGAGGTAGACGACGTCGAAGCCCATCGCGGCGATGGCGGGCAGCCTGCGCGCGGCGGTGCGGAAGGTGCCGTGCGGGCGCTCGGCGGTCCCTTCCGAACGCGGGAAGAACTCGTACCAGGCGCCGTACAGGGCGCGTTCCCGCTCGACCAGCAGCGGCAGCGGCTCGGACGCGGTGACCAGCTCCCGCAGCGGATGCCGGCCGAGCACGGCGTCTACCTGCGGCGTCAGCGCCGCCGCCAGCCGCGAGACGGCCGGGCGGGTCTCGTCGCGCAGCGCCTCGGCCGCCGCAAGCACCACGGTGCGGTCGGGGTCCTCCGGCACTCCGCCGGCCGCCCGTTCGTACAGCCGCGCGCCCTCCTCGAGGACCAACTCGGTGTCCATCCCCGCGGGGATCTTGATGCGGGCGTGGTGCCGCCAGGTGGCGACCGGGTCGCTCCAGGCCTCCACGGTGTAGGTCCAGCGGCCCGTCGCGTCCGGCGTGACGTCCGCGCCCCAGCGGTCGGTGCCCGGGGCGAGTTCACGCATCGGCGTCCAGGGGCCCGGGTTGCCGTCCGGATCCCGCAGCACGACGTTGGCGGCGACGGCGTCGTGCCCTTCCCGGAACACGGTCGCCGAGACCTCGAACGTCTCACCCGTGACCGCCTTGGCGGGCCGGCGACCCTGCTGGACGAACGGGCGGACGTCCAGGACGGGTATGCGCCCGACGGCGGTGGTGTCGCCGCCCGAGGAGGATCGCTCCGGGGCAGGCGGACCGGGTGCGGGCGTGAGCACCGGGACTGCGGTGTCCTTCTCGGCGTTGCCGGCGCCGTCGGGGCTCTTGCCGTTCTTGCTGCTCTTGTCGTTCTTGGTGCGAGGCGTCGGGGGTGATGACGGGTGGTGCCTTGCTGGCATGACCGCTCCTGTCCGCATCAACGGGGGGTAGGCGGATGGATGTGGTGGGGAGGGGGGTCCTGCGGGGGAGTACCGGAGGAGCCTTCCACCCTATTCGGGTGAGCAATCCGGCACGTTGTTAACTACCCGTGCGTTTGTCAACGCACAAGACCGGCCCCGTTCGAGGGGAACGGAGCCGGCCTCGGAGCCCCGTCAGGTGAACGGTGGAACCTGAAGGAGTTTGTTCGGCGAACCGGGTCCCCGGCCGGAAACCTTGCCGTTCACCGCCCCCGCGACCAGCGCCCGCGCGACCTGGGCGGGCGTGGCTTTCGGATGGTCGGCGAGATGGAGCGCGGCCGCCCCCGCCGCGTGCGGCGCCGCCATCGACGTACCGGAGTGGGCCACCCGGCCGGTGTCGCTCCTGGACGAGGCGGAGGTGATCGACACTCCCGGTGCGAACAGGTCGAGAGCCGAACCGTAGTTGGAGAAGCCCGCCCTGGCGTCCCCCCGGTCGGTGGCGCCGACCGTGATGGCCTCCCGCACGTCGGCCGGGGAGTGCAGGGCGGCCGGCTGTCCCACGTTGCCCGCGGCGACGGTGTAGGTGACACCGGACCGGATGGAGGCGCGGACGGCCGCGTCCAGCGCCGCGTTGTAGCCGCCGCCCAGGCTGAGATTGGCGACCGCGGGCCGGTGCGCGTGCCGGGTGACCCAGTCGATGCCCGCGATGGCCTGCGCGGTGGTGCCCGCACCGGCGTTGTCGAGCACCCGTACCGCGACCACCCTGGCCTTCTTGGCGACACCGAGACGCGTGCCCGCGACGGTGCCGGCGACATGCGTGCCGTGGCCGTTGCCGTCGGCGGCGACCCGGTCACCTCCGACGAAGTCCCAGCCGTGGCTCGCCCGGCCGCCGAAGTCGGCGTGCGTGATCCGGATGCCGGTGTCGATCACGTACACCGTGACCCCGGCACCCGCCGAATTCGGCCAGTTGTAGCTGTTGTCCAGCGTCCGGCCCGGCTGGTCGACGCGGTCCAGCCCCCAGGACGGCGGATTCTTCGAGACCCCGGCCGCATCCAGGGTCACCCGGGTGTCCTGGACCACCGAGGCCACCCGCGGATCGGCCGCGAGGCGCCGGGCCTGTCTCTCGTCGGCCTCGACGGCGAACCCGTTGAGGACCGTGTCGTAGGTCCGGCTGACGGTCGCCCCGTACGAACCGACGAGACCGCGCCCGGCCTTCGACGCCGCGTCGGTGTCCTCCTTCAGCGTGACCAGATAGCTTCCGCCGACGGAACCGGGCAGACCGGCGCCGAGTATCTTCCCCTCCGGTGCGGCGTGCGCGGGCGGGGTGACGGCCGAAAGGACCACGGTCGTGACGACCGCGGTCAGGCCCCCCACCCGGCGCAGACGCCGCTTTCGCGTCCGTGCCATGGTTCGAGTTCCCCTCCTCGACTCGGCGCACGAGGCTCCACCGACTCATCCGACTTCGCCGGGTACGCCACTGGGCAGCCTCTCGTGCGGGGCGAAAGGCCACAAGGTGGCCTACCGGGACGAAACAGGGTTTCGGCCCGTTGTCGCGGGTCGGGCCGAAAAGCGAGGTCCGCGGGCGGCCAGCCCTCAGCGAGGCCCGCGTCGGCGCCGGTACCTTCGTAGACGACGTGGACGCACACCGCCGTGCGTCTCTTCCTCACGCACGCCGAGGTGGAATGTGAAGGCGATCCGTCGATTCACCGTCCGACCCCTCCTCCCCGAACCCCTGCGGCCACTCAGCGATCTGGCCCGCAACCTGCGCTGGTCCTGGCACGCGGAGACCCGCGACCTCTTCCAGTCCGTCGACCCCGAGCGCTGGGCCGTCTCGGACGGCGATCCGGTGAGACTCCTGGGCGGCGTCCGCCCGGCACGCCTCACCGAGCTCGCCGGGGACCGCCGTTTCCTGCGCAGGCTGAGTGCCGCCGCCGACGACCTGCACGACTACGTGACCGGCGACCGCTGGTACCAGGCGCAGCCCCGTACCGCCGGGCTGCCCGCCGCCGTCGCCTACTTCTCACCCGAGTTCGGCGTCACGGCCGCGCTGCCCCAGTACTCCGGAGGTCTCGGCATCCTGGCCGGCGACCACCTGAAGGCGGCCAGTGACCTGGGCGTCCCGCTGATCGGCGTGGGGCTGCTCTACCGGCACGGCTACTTCCGTCAGTCGCTCTCCCGGGACGGCTGGCAGCAGGAGCACTATCCCGTCCTCGACCCCAACGAACTGCCGGTGACCCTCCTGAAGGAGGACGACGGCACTCCCGCGCAGATCTCGCTCGCCCTCCCCGCCGGCAAACAGCTGCACGCCCGCGTCTGGCTGGCCCAGGTGGGCCGGGTCCCGCTCCTCATGCTCGATTCGGACGTCGAGGAGAACGACCTCGGCGAACGCGGGGTGACCGACCGGCTCTACGGCGGTGGCAGCGAGCACCGGTTGCTCCAGGAGATGCTGCTGGGCATAGGAGGTGTCCGGGCGGTACGCACGTACTGCCGGCTGACCGGCCACGCCCCGCCCGAGGTCTTCCACACCAACGAGGGCCACGCGGGCTTCCTCGGCCTGGAACGGATCGCCGAACTCGCCGACACCGGGTCGGACTTCGACTCCGCCCTCGAAGCCGTCCGGGCCGGCACGGTCTTCACCACCCACACCCCCGTCCCGGCCGGCATCGACCGCTTCGACCGTGAGCTGGTCGCCCGCCACTTCGGCCCCCAGGCCGAGCTCCCGCGCATGGACGTCGACCGCATCCTGCGGCTGGGCATGGAGACCTACCCGGGCGGCGAGCCGAACCTCTTCAACATGGCCGTGATGGGCCTGCGGCTGGCGCAGCGCGCGAACGGCGTGTCCCTGCTGCACGGCCAGGTCAGCAGGGAGATGTTCTCCGGCCTGTGGCCAGGCTTCGACCCGGAAGAGGTGCCGATCACCTCCGTCACCAACGGCGTGCACGCCCCGACCTGGGTGGCCCCGGAGGTCCTGCGGCTCGGCGCCCGCCAGTTCGGCTCCGGTCGGGCCGAGGACGCCCTGAGCGTCGGTGGCTCCGACCGCTGGGACGCCGTCGCGGACATCCCCGACCAGGACATCTGGGAGCTGCGCCGCGACCTGCGCGAGCAGCTGGTGGTGGAGGTACGGGATCGGCTGCGCGCCTCCTGGCGCCAACGCGGCGCGGGCACGGCCGAGTTGGGCTGGATCGACGGCGTCCTGGACCCGGACGTCCTCACCATCGGCTTCGCGCGCAGGGTCCCCTCGTACAAGCGCCTGACGCTGATGCTGAGGGATCGCGACCGGCTGATGGACCTGCTGCTGCACGCGGAGCGGCCGATCCAGATCGTCGTCGCGGGCAAGGCGCACCCCGCGGACGACGGCGGCAAACGGCTGGTCCAGGAACTGGTCCGGTTCGCCGACGACCCCCGCGTCCGGCACCGCCTCGTCTTCCTGCCCGACTACGGCATGGCGATGGCGCAGAAGCTGTACCCCGGCTGCGACATCTGGCTCAACAACCCCCTTCGCCCGCTGGAGGCCTGCGGCACGTCCGGCATGAAGGCGGCGCTCAACGGCTGTCTCAACCTCTCCGTCCTGGACGGCTGGTGGGACGAGTGGTTCCAGCCCGACTTCGGCTGGGCGATCCCCACCGCCGACGGCGTCGGCACCGACCCCGACCACCGCGACGACATCGAGGCGGCGGCCCTCTACGACCTCCTCGAACAGCGCATCACCCCCCGCTTCTACGAACGCGGGCGGGCGGGCCTGCCCGACCGCTGGATCGAGATGGTCCGCCAGACCCTCACCCTGCTCGGCCCGAAGGTGCTGGCGGGACGCATGGTCCGCGAGTACGTCGAACGGCTCTACACGCCGGCCGCTCACGCGCACCGGACGATGACCCCCGACACAGCCCGCGAACTCGCGCTCTGGAAACAGCGGGTGCGCTCGGGCTGGCACGCGGTGCAGGTGGACCATGTCGAGACGTCGGTGGCCACCACCAACGCCGAACTCGGCACGACCCTCGCGCTGCGGGTCCGCGTCGGCCTCGGCGACCTCACCCCCGACGACGTCGAGGTGCAGGCCGTCTCGGGCCGGGTCGACGAGGAGGACCGCATCACGGACGCGGCGACGGTCCCCCTGAAACCCTCCGGCGGCCCGGACCTGGACGGCCGCTGGCTCTACGAGGGCCCCCTGTCCCTGGACCGCACCGGACCCTACGGCTACACGGTCCGCATCCTCCCGGCCCACCGACTGCTGGCCTCCGGCGCGGAGTTGGGCCTGCTGGAGGTGCCGTCGGAGGAGGCGGTGGAAGGGGCGGGGGTGGTGTTGCGGTAACCGCTCGCCATGAGCCCGAGGCGCCGACGGGTGACGTCGGCGCCTCGGGGCGGGCTGCATCTTCCCCCATCACGGAGGGGGCTCGTCCTGCGATATCCGGTGGGCAGATCGCCGTCGGAGGGCTATGCTCCCCGGCGATGACTACTTCTTCTGTAGACAGATCGGGGGCCCCGTCCGCGCAAGGTGAGTGCTGATGCTCACTCCGATCGCGAACGAGGATTCCCGACTTTCCTTCTGGCTGCGCGTGCGCGAGTTCGCCGTGCCGGCCTCCATGATCGAGACCGCGACCGCCCGCCGCCGTGTAGGGGACTGGGCCGGTGCTTGTGCCGCCGCAGGTGTCGACATCGACCTCGACCTTCGTGCCGTGGCGCGGACGTACGGTCGTGCATTCGTTTCCCAACTCCGGTCCGATCTCCGGCACCTGGCTCCTGACCTGCTGCGTTGGCATCTGCCGAGGGTCGCTCCCGACGGGTTGCTACGGCCGGGGGCGACCGTCTCCCTGGCCCGGTACGACATCGCGGGGCGGGAAGACACCCGGTGGCCCGTGCATCTCGTGGTGCGGACACCGCCCGCCTGGGCGGATGCCGGGCAGCGGATCAGCCTCGCGCTGTGGGACGCGGCCGGCCCGATGGCGGGGGACCGCCGTCATCCGCATCCGCGTCCCGACCGACGGTTCCGTCTCGACCTGCACCGTCACCTGTGGGACGCGCGCAGAACGGGTGAGTTGCGGGTGCGGTGCGGCGCCGATCGACCACCTGGAGACGACCCGCCCGTCTTCGACCCGCCAGTCCTCGACCCGCCCGCGCGGGGCACGGAACTGCCGGTGCTCGGCTGTGCCGTGGACCGGTGGGTGGACGAGGCGGGGATCGTGCTGCGGGCGGAGGGGCGGACCACCGGTTCCGTCCTCGTGCGTCTCGGGTCGGGGCGGCGGCTGGTCCTGGATCAGGCCGAGGAGGGCGAACTTCGCGACGCGCGGCCTGTCCTGCGCGGTGCGGCGGGCTGTGTCTCCGCGCTGCCGGTGCTGCCCGACGCGGCGACCTGGGTGCTGCCCGACCTGGAGTTGATCCGTGCGGGAGCGATCGAGGCCGGACGACTGCATCCGCTGGTCGCCTCGGCGCTCGTACCGGAGCACGTCGTACCGGAGCAGCTCGGAACGGAGTACGCGGCGCCCGTACCGGGTCGGCTTCCGGACCGGGCGGCACGGGCCCGGCTCGTGGAGTGCCGGGGAGCGACGCACCGGATCGGCCTGGTCGACGGGGTGTTGGCTCCGCTGGACCACGACCCGACCGAGATCCGGCGCGAGGAACTGCTGGCCGCACTGACCGGCACTCCGCTGCCCTGTCTCCAGGCGATCGACCGGGCACACCGGCGTCCGGACTGTCTCGTCGGCGTGCGCGAACGCCTGGTCCACGGTGATGTCGCCGGTGCGCTGGCCGTCGTGGAGGGGCTGCTGGGCCCCGAGGCGGTCCTGCGCGACGGTGCTCTGCGGGACGAACTGGAGGCGGCCGCGCAACGGCGGATCACCTACGGACTGTTCAGGGCCGGCCTGATCGGCCCGGGGCCCGGCCGGGACCGCCGCCGTCCCGGCCACATGCGCGCGCACCCACGCCACGGCGTTCCTCGCTGACCTCCCTTCTCGTCCTGCGAACTCCTGCGAACTTCTTCGAACCCCAAAGGTGATCACCCATGCCCACACCCATGCCCACGCGTACCCTCTTCGCCACTCCGCCCCCCTCTGACCCGACCTCTTCCGCCCTGACCCCTTCCGTCCCGGCTTCCACCTCCCAACTCGACGTGGCGGGCGAGCTGTTGGCCCTGTTGCGTGACTCCACCACCGAACCGCGTCCCGACAGCCAGTTGGAGGCCCTCACGCTGGCCGTGGCCGCCGACCTCCCCGTACTGCTGTGGGGCGAGCCGGGGATCGGCAAGACCGCCGCGCTGACCCAGCTCGCGGAGGCGCTGGACCTGCCGCTGACCACGGTGATCGCCAGCGTGCACGAGCCGTCAGACTTCTCCGGGCTGCCCATCGTCGGGGACGATCCGGCGGAGCAGGGTGTTCCGATGGCTCCGCCGGACTGGGCGGTGCGGCTCGTGAGGGCAGGCCGGGGGCTGCTGTTCCTCGACGAACTGTCCACCGCGCCGCCGGCCGTGCAGGCCGCCCTGCTCCGCCTCGTGCTGGAGCGTCGGATCGGCGCGCTGACCCTGCCGCCCGGGGTGCGGATCGTGGCCGCCGCCAACCCGCGGGGCTCGGCCGCCGACGGCTGGGAACTGAGCCCGCCGCTGGCCAACCGGTTCGTCCACCTCCAGTGGACCCACGACCACGAGGTCGTCGTCCGCGGACTCGGCGGGACCTGGCCCCGGGCGACCCTGCCCCGGCTCGACCCGGCGAAGCTGCCGGAGGCCGTGGACTTCGCTCGGCGCGCGGTGTGCGGACTGCTCGCCGCGCGCCCCAAGCTCGTCCATCAGCTGCCCAGCAGTGAAGCGCGCCGGGGCGGCGCCTGGCCGTCGCCGCGCAGCTGGGACATGACCCTGAGCCTGATCGCCTTCGCGACCGCCGCCGGCTCCTCCCGCGACGTACTCTCCCTGCTGGTCAGGGGCACGGTCGGCGACGGCCCGGGACTGGAACTGCTGGCGAGCCTGGACCGGATGGACCTCCCCGACCCCGAGACACTGCTCGCCGACCCGGCGGGCGCCGACCTGCCCGAGCGGGGCGATCTGCGCCAGGCCGTGCTGGACGGTGTCGTGGCTGCCGTCCGTACCCGTCCCGACCGGTCCCGCTGGGACGCGGCGTGGGCGCTCCTCGTACGGGCGTTGGAGACCGGCGCCCCGGATCTGGTGGTCGTCCCCGCGACGACGCTCGCCTCACTGCGCCGGGAGGACTGGGACGTACCGGCGTCGATCGAGAAGCTGGCCGGAGTGGTGACCCTGTCCCGGCGGGCGGACCAGGCGGCG
Source organism: Streptomyces sp. NBC_01334 (assembly GCF_035983595.1). Classification (NCBI taxonomy): domain Bacteria; kingdom Bacillati; phylum Actinomycetota; class Actinomycetes; order Kitasatosporales; family Streptomycetaceae; genus Streptomyces; species Streptomyces sp. NBC_01334. The sequence continues at coordinate 6,680,145 of NZ_CP130718.1, forward strand.
GATCGCGCGACGGCGCGGACCACGGCCGCCGCGAAGGCGGGCCGATGAGCCCGGACGAGCTGTTGAGCGCCGACGGGCCGACGAGCCCCGACAAGCCGCCGAGCCCCGACAGGCCGATGAACCCCGACGAGGCGCGGGCCGTCACCGGCAGGCCCCGGGGCACGGTGCAGCCGAGGCCCCTGGACCTCGACAAGCTCTTCGCCGCCCGGCTGCAGGCCGCCCGGGCGCGGCCCTACCTGGCGACGGCCCTGTTCGCCCTGCATCCGGTGGAGTCGCGGTGGGTCCCGACGATGGCCGTGGACCGGCACTGGCGCTGCTATGTCTCACCGGCGTTCGTGGACCGTATGCCGTTGGAGGAGCTGGCCGGGGTGTGGGTGCACGAGGTGTCGCACCTGCTGCGCGATCACCACGGGCGCAGTGAACGGGTCGCCCGGGAGCGGGGGCTGACCGGCCCCGGCGAACAGCTGCGGATGAACATCGCCGCCGACTGCGAGATCAATGACGACGCGTTCGGGGACGGGCTGGTCGAGCCGGAGGGCGCCGTCACGCCGGACTCCCTCGGGCTGCGGCCGGGCGAGCTGATGGAGGACTACCTGCGCCAGTTCCGCCTCGGGCCGCACACCCAGAACCTGGTCTGGCTGGACTGCGGCAGCGGCGTCGACGGACGGGAACGGGAGTGGGACCTCGGCCCGGACGGCGCGCACGGCCTGAGCGAACAGGAACGGGACGCCGTCCGCTTCCGGGTGGCGCAGGGCATCGCCGGCCGCCGGGGTACCGCCCCGGCGGGATGGCGGCGGTGGGCGGAGGAGGCCTTCCATCCGCCGCAGCCGTGGCGGGAGTTGCTGGGCGCGGCGGTCCGCTCGGCGGCCTCGGCCCCGGGCGCGGGGGAGGACTACTCCTACGGCCGACCGTCCCGCCGCTCCGCGAGCGTCCCGGGCACCGTCCTGCCGAGCCTGCGCCGCAGACCGCCCCGGGTGAGCGTGGTCATCGACACCTCCGGATCGGTCAGCGACGCCGAACTGGGCAGCGCGATCCTGGAGGTCGCCGCGATCTCCCGGGCCGTGGGCGGCCGACGCGACCTGGTCACCGTGGTGCCGTGCGACGCGGCGGCCCGCATCGTGCATCCGCTGTGCCGGGGCGAGGGCATCCCGCTGATGGGCGGCGGCGGTACGGATCTGCGCGCGGGTTTCACCAAGGCCCTCCGCGCGCGGCCCGGCCCCGACGTCATCGTCGCCCTGACCGACGGCCAGACCCCTTGGCCGAGCACCCGCCCGCCGTGCCGCACGGTGGTGGGCCTGTTCCCCCGCTGCTCGGCGTCGTACGACGAGGACGACCCCGACTACGTCCCGGACGAGCCGCCGGCCTGGGCCCGGGTGGTGGAGATCGGGTGACCGGGTGACCGGGTGACCGGGTGAGGGCGTTGTGTGGTGAATGTCGTGTGATCACGTTCACTTCGATCGACGGAACTGTGTGAATATCTTGTGCTCCCGCTGGGAGATCCTTTAGAACTTGCCCACTCGTGATCGTTTGGGCGGGGGGATTCCGCGCGTTCGGCACGTCGGAACAGCGGATGAGCGGAATGAAGCAAGTGAGCGAAGTGAGACCCGAGATGTCCGGAGTCCGTCGTCGTGGGGCGGGTGTCCTGGGGACTGTCGTGGTGGTGGCCGGTCTGTGCCTGGTGGGGTGTTCGGCTGCCGGGGGTGCCGACGGGTCGGCGGACAGGGAGAGTTCACCCTCGGGCTCGGCGTCCGCGTCGGTGAGTCCGTCGAGCGGTGTTGCTTCACCGAGCCCTGCTCCGAGTCGTTCGGCGACCGCGTCGGCCTCGCCGTCGCCGTCGAAGACCTCGGCGCCGCGGGCGACGAAGGACTCGTCGGCGAAGGCGGGCAGCGGCTCCGGCAGGTCGAGCGGCTCCGGTACGGGTGACGGTGGGTCGGGCGGGTCGGGTTCTGTCGCGCAGAATCCCAACCGGGGGTCCAATCCGCCACCCGCGCCGCCCCGTCCGTCTCCCACGCCGGAGTGGAGCTCCGAGGAGTGGCAGCCCGGGGATCCGGTCGAGACCAGGCCTCTCGCCACGCCTGAGCAGGGCTGACATAGGCTGTGCCGCCCGGTGACCGACGCAGAGAGAGGCCGACGGCGCGTGTCTGACAGACCGTCCGAAGAGCACAGATCCGGTTCGGAAAAGGGGGAGGGGGACGGCAGCTCCATATCCGATGAGGAATGGGCGAAGTTCGTCCAGGACAGCGAACGCGGGATACCCGACTCCGCGCCGAAGGAGCCGTCCGCGCGAGCCCGTGAGGTCACGGAGCGGCTGCGGCATCAGGAGGCGCGCGGGGCGACGCCCAAGGGGTGGCGAACCGTTGCGGATCTGCAGCAGACGCACGAGCGGGCGGCTCTGAGGAGACGGCGGCTGTGGGCCTTCCTCGGGGTGCCCGCCGTGATCACTCTGGTCGTCGTGGCGATGCGGCCGTCGTTGTTGCCGGGGAACCCCTTCGGTGTCGGCGAGCCCGGATCCGCCGTCTCCGCCTCGCCGTTGCCCCTGGAGACCGCCGCCCCGACCGGCGCGCCCGACGCGGCCGGCGTCGCGATCCCCACGATCGAGCGGCCGTTCGCGGGCTCCCCGGCGTTGCAGTGGGCCGACGGCGCGGCCGGCATCGTGCCGCCGAAGGCGACCCGCGTCGGATCGCTGTCCAAGGCCCAGGTGGAGCAGGCGCTTCAGCAGACCAGGAAGCTGCTGATCGACGCGAACCTCGATCCGGCCACCCTGCGCGGCGGACGACCCGAGACAGTGCTCTCCGTGATCGAGCCGCGGCAGAAGGAGTTGCTGGACCTGCTGGACACCTCGCTGAGCAAGCCGGACGAGAAGCACGACCCGGTGCTGATGTTCAGCCGCTTCGACCCCGCCGAACTGCGCCTGGCCGGTGACGTGGTCAAGACGCGGGGACGGATGACGTTCAAGGCGGGCGAGAGCGCCTCCGTCGTCGTCCACGCCGACTACACCTTCGTGTATCCGCTGGTGCGGGTGGACAAGGACGCCCCGACCGAGGTGGAGCGCACCATCGTGCGCCGCGTCATCGACGTCGAGCTTTTCGATCCCGCCAAGTGGGTCGTCACGCCGGGGAAGATCACCGTCACGAAGTACGACCAGGAGATCGGCAACTCCGCCTGCGACGTGTACGACGGTTATCTGCACCCCCAGTTCGGGACGGCCGAGCCCACGGGCGCGCCTGCGACCGGCCCGACGACGGACCCGTACGACCGCAGCCAGGACCTCGCCGGGCACTCCGAGGGCTGCGGCGTGGTGTCCCGTACCTGACCTGTCGGTGCGCGGTGCGCGGTGCGCGGGGGCGGCCCGCCCGGCCCTGACTCGTCCTCGCTGTGACGCGTCCTCGGCTAAGACTCGTCGCCCCCGCACAACCCTCGCAGCACCACCCCGCACCGGCGTGCGTACGCCTGCTGCAAGCCGCGGGTCGCCGGACCGCCGGCCCTCGCGTACCACTTCGCGCCGCGGCTGAAGGCGGAGACCGTCAGCCAGACCGTGCCGTCCCCCGTGCGGTCGACGACGAAGGACTCCTCGCCGCATTCGGGGTGGCCGGGGAGGGTGCCGTACGCCCAGCCGGCCCGCCGGTGTTCGTCCACCGTCCAGACCACTCGGCAGGGGGCTTTTATGAGACCGGCCAGGGTGACCGTGACGTCGACGTCGGGGGCCGCCCGGTCCGCGGTGGTGTCCATGCCCACGCCCAGGGTGCGGTGCATCTCCCAGGTCAGGACCGCTTCGGCGGCTCGGCGGAAGACGTCGTGGCCCTCGCCGAGGCGGGTGCGGACGTGGAGGGAGTGGAAGCCCGGAGGGCAGTGGCCGGGGCGGTCGCGGGTCGCGCCGACATCGTCGTACGTGAAGTCCTTCGAAGACATGGGAGCCAAGAGTAGGGCGGTACCCGGGGATGCCTTCGTCCCGGGTACCGCCCTGTTTCAACTATGTGATCGTCAGGCGACGTTGACGGCCGTCCAGGCCGCCGCCACGGCCTTGTACTCGGTGCTGGTCGAGCCGTACAGCGCCGACGCCGCGCTCAGGGTCGCCGTGCGGGCACCCGAGTAGGTGGTCGTCGAGGTCATGTAGGTCGTCAGCGCCTTGTACCAGATCTGGACGGCCTTGGCGCGTCCGATGCCGGTGAGGGTGGAGCTGTTGTAGGTCGGGGAGTTGTAGCTGACCCCGTTGATGGTCCGGCTGCCGCTGCCCTCGCTGAGCAGGAAGAAGAAGTGGTTCGCCGGGCCGGACGAGTAGTGCACGTCCAGGTTCTTCAGCGAGGACGACCAGTAGTTGGCCGAGCCGCCGTCCTTGCTGGGCTGGTCCATGTAGCGCAGCGGGGTGCCGTCGCCGTTGATGTTGATCTTCTCGCCGATGAGGTAGTCGCCGACGTCCGAGGTGTTCGCCGCGTAGAACTCGACGGCGGTGCCGAAGATGTCGGAGGTCGCCTCGTTGAGGCCGCCGGACTCGCCCGAGTAGTTCAGGCCCGCCGTGTTGGAGGTGACGCCGTGCGTCATCTCGTGGCCGGCCACGTCCAGCGAGGTCAGCGGGTGGGTGTTGCTCGACCCGTCGCCGTACGTCATGCAGAAGCAGCTGTCGTCCCAGAAGGCGTTCACGTAGGCGTTGCCGTAGTGGACGCGGGAGTACGCGGCGACGCCGTTGTTCTTGATGCCGCTGCGGCCGAACGTCGACTTGTAGAAGTCCCAGGTCGCCTGCGCGCCGTACGCGGCGTCGACCGCGGCCGTCTGGTCCGTGGTCGAGCTGGAGGCGGCGCCGGTGCCCCACGTGTCGTCCGCGTCGGTGAACAGGGTGCCCGCCGAGGAGCTGGTGGCGTGCGCCTTGTTGTACGTCTTGTGGCCGCCGCGCGTGCCGTCGGTCAGCTGGTACGTCGAGCCCGAGAGGGTCGTGCCGAGGGTCACCGTGCCCGAGTAGAGGCTCTTGCCGGTGCCGGTCTCGATGCCCTGGTACTCGTACAGCTTCTTGCCGGTGGCCGCGTCGGTGATGACGTGCAGCTCGTTCGGGGTGCCGTCGTCCTGGAGACCGCCGACGACCGTCTCGTAGGCGAGGACCGGCTTGCTGCCGTTGCCGGCCCAGATCACCTTGCGGGGCGCGTCGCTGGCCTCGGTGCTGGCGGAGCCGGCGTCCTTGGCGAGGGTCAGGGCCTGCTTCTCGGCCTTGGCGGCGGTGACGACGGGGGTGAGCGAGGCGACCTTGATGGTGGTGCTGGTCGCCTTGGTGACACCCTTGTTCGCGCCCGCGGCCGACTCGTGGACGACCAGGTCGCCGCCGAGGACCGGCAGACCCGCGTAGGTCCGCTCGTAGCGCGTGTGGACCGTGCCGTCCGCGTCCTTCACGACGTCGCGCACGACCAGCTTCTCCTGGGTGCCGAGGCCTATCTCCTGCGCGGTCTCGGGCGCGTCGGCCTGCTTGTCCTGGATCAGGGCGGTGCGGGCGGCCGGGGCCAGCGCGGTGGGCACGGCGAGGGGCGTCGCACCGGTGGCGTCCGCCGGGGTCTGGGCGGCGGCGGTACCGGCGGTCAGGCCGGTGGTGACCAGGGCTCCGGCCGCGACGGCGGTGGCGATGGCCAGCGTGGTGCGCTTGTGACGCGCGTAGAGGGAGGTCACACAAGCTCCTTGGATGTGGGGGTGCCCGGGCAGCGTGGGGTGGCTGTCCGTGACTGCTGTGAAGTTGTGCGGCGGGTGACAGGAAGACTGGCATCAAGGCGCGTACATGTCAGGACCCCGAAGTGATGTTGGCTGAAAATCAACTGCCGGATGAACATTGCCGGAATGTAAACGCACTTGACCTGGGTCAAAGGCCAACAGGGCGTAGGTAAGGCGCTGGCAAAAAGGGGACGCCGCCCCGGAGGAGTCGAGACTCCGGGACGGCGTCCTGTGCGAGGCCGGTCGGTCGGCTGTGCGCGAGCCCTGTGGGGCCTGTGACCTACGGGAAGGTCAGTTTCCAGCTGTTGATGTAGCCGGTGTCCTGGGCCGCGTTGTCCTGGACCCGCAGCTTCCAGACCCCGTTGGCGACCTCGGAGGACGCGTTCACGGTGTACGTGGTGTTGATGTTGTCCGTGCTGCCGCCGGTGCCGTACGCCTTCAGCGTGTAGGCCGTGCCGTCGGGGGCGAGCAACTGCACCTGGAGGTCACCGATGTAGGTGTGGACGATGTCGACCGCCACCGCGAGGTTCGAGGGCGCGTTGCCGGTCCGGCCGGAGACGGTGACCGAGGAGGTGACCGCCGCCCCGTTGTCCGGAATCGATACGTCGGCGGTGTTCTCGAAGGAGGTGCCGCCCCCGCCGCCCCCGCCGGAACGGGCGCCGACCGCGACGCCGGCCCACGCGTCCTGTACGGCCTTGTACTCGGTGGAGGTCGTGCCGTACAGCTCACCGGCCGCCGCCAGCGTGCCGGTGCGGGCCGCCGCGTAGTTGGTGGTCGAGGTGAACTTCGTGGTCAGCGCGCGGAACCAGATCTTCTCCGCCTTGTCGCGGCCGATGCCGGTGACCGGAAGGCCGTCCGCGGTGGCGGAGTTGTAGCTGACGCCGTTGATGACCTTGGCGCCGCTGCCCTCCGACAGGAGGTAGAAGAAGTGGTTCGCCGGGCCGGACGAGTAGTGGACGTCGACCGATCCGATCCCCGAGTACCAGCTGTCCTTCGACGCGCCGTCCTTGCTCGGCTTGTCCATGTAACGCAGCGGCGAGCCGTCGCCGTTGATGTCGATCTCCTCGCCGATGAGGTAGTCACCGACGTCGGAGGCGTTCTGCGCGTAGAACTCCACCGAGGTGCCGAAGATGTCCGAGGTCGCCTCGTTGAGGCCGCCGGACTCACCGCTGTAGTTGAGGCCCGCGGTGTTGGCGGTGACGCCGTGCGTCATCTCGTGGCCGGCCACGTCGATGGCGGTGAGCGGGTGGGTGTTGCCCGAGCCGTCGCCGTACGTCATGCAGAAGCAGCTGTCCTGCCAGAACGCGTTGACGTAGTTGTTGCCGTAGTGGACCCGGGAGTACGCGCCGACGCCGTCGCCCCTGATGCCGGAGCGGCCGTGCACGTTCTTGTAGTAGTCCCAGGTCAGGGCCGCGCCGTAGTGCGCGTCGGCCCCCGCGGTCTCCAGGTTGGACGCGGCGCCGGTGCCCCAGACGTCGTCGGAGCCCGAGAAGAGCGTGCCGGTGCCGGAGGTGCCCCGGTTGAGGTTGTACGTCTTGTGGCCGCCGCGCGCCCCGTCGGTCAGGTTGTACGTCGAACCCGACTGCGTGGTGCCGAGGGTCACCTGGCCGCTGTACATCGTGTTGCCGGTGCCGGTCTCGACGCCCTGGTACTCGTACAGCTTCGCGCCGGTGGTGGCGTCGGTGACGACGTGCAGCTCGTTCGGGGTGCCGTCCTCCTGGAGGCCGCCGACGACCGTCTCGTAGGCCAGGACCGGCGTGCCGTTCGCCGCCCAGATCACCTTGCGCGGGGCGCGGTCGGTGTCCGCCTGCTCGGCGCCCGCGGCCGCGGCGAGGCTCAGCGCCTGCTTCTGCGCCTTGGCCGCGCTGACGGTGGGCGAGAGCGAGGCGACCTTGATGGCCGTCCGGGTGGCCTTGGTGACGGCCTCGGTGGCGCCGGACTTCGCGGTCTCGACGACCAGGTCGCCGCCGAGGACCGGCAGGCCGCCGTAGGTGCGCTCGTAGCGGGTGTGCAGGGTGCCGTCGGCGTCCTTGACGACGTCACGGACGACGAGCGCCTCCTTGGCGCCGAGGCCCAGCTCCTTGGCGGTGGCCGCCTTGCCGGCGTCCGCGTCGCGTATCAGCGCGGCACGCTGGGCGGGGGTGAGGCGTATCGACTCGGCGCCCGGGTCGGCCTGACTCGCCGCCTGCGGTGCCTTCACCGGGGCGGCGGTCGCGGCGCCGGACTGCACGGCGGCGGCGATGAGCGCGGAGACGCCGACGAGGGCGACGGCCGCGGCGCGACGGGAGGTGCTGTGGGGGGTGCGTCTGCGAGAGGGACTGCTGCTCAACACTGACTCCTTCTGCGCGGCCACGGGTCACGCGGCCAGGGGAGACCCGACGGCGGGTGAGCCGTGCGGGCACGACAAAGGCGGTACGCAGAACAAAGGCGGAACGTGGAGCGGGCGTAGCTGTGGGGTTGCTGTGAACCAGCAGTGGGAAGAGTGGCAGTGGATTGCGCTATCTGTCAGGAGCGCGTCAGGAAGTTGGCCGGAAACGGTTCGTTGTCCGGTAGTTCATGTTCGCTATACGGACCGTCTCTTCCGGGCGGCTCCGAAGCGCGACTCGGAAGCGCGGCTTCGGAGCGCGGCTCGGAAGCGTGACTCAGAAGGGCGACTCGGGGATCGAGGCCAACGACCGTGCCCACTCCGGGTACTTGGCGACCTTGGCCAGGTGCAGCGACGTCACCCTCTCGCCCGTTTCGGGGTCGCTCTCGTCGGTGAGGCGGACCGCCGTGATGCGCTGGAGGTGCGGCAGGATCTCCCGGTCGCCCGTCAGGTGCACCGGGTCGTGCATGTACCGCTCCAGTGCGGCCAGGTCCGGCACGCCCGCGCAGTAGGCGTGGGTGTAGCCCTCGGCGGGGTCCCCGATGTCCCGGCCGACGACGCCGAACGCCGCGGACTCCACGGACGCCGTACGTCGCATCGCGGCCAGCACCGCGGCCTGTTCCTTCTCGCTCGTGCCGTCCTTGAAGCTGAACCGCAGGATGTTGACGATCACGTGCGCCTCCTCCGGGGCGATGTCCCAACTGAACCCATGGGTTCAATTCTGTTGCCTGATCAGTTCAACACAGGGCGGTACGCTGCGCGGGTGAACGCGAAAAGTCCGGCCGTGCCTCCGGCCCCGCGGGACCGGATCGGCAAGCGCGTCGACAAGCGCCGGACGATCCTCGACGCCGCCTTCGCCGTGTTCGCCCGCCGCGGCTACGCACAGACCTGCGTGAAGGAGATCGCCGAGACGGCCGGTGTCGCCAAGCCGACCGTCTACAACCACCTGCACGACAAGGAGACCCTCTTCCGGGAGTCCTTGGAGGACGCCGCCGACATGGTCCTGGTCGAGAACCTCGCCGTCCTGGAGCGGCTGCGCGACCCCGGTGACGACCTGCCCGCGGCCCTGGAGGACGTCGGCCGACGGCTGCTGACGGTGTGCTGCGGCGAGCGCTCGCGCGCCCTGCGCTGGCTGACGTACTCCCAGGTCGGCTCGGCCCCCGACCTGGTGGACGCGGTGCAGTCACGCACCTCGGTGCGGCTCGCGGAGGCGCTGGCCGACCGGCTGGCCCGACTGGCGCTGGCCGGCCGGCTGCGGCCGTGCGACCCGGGCGTCGCCGCGGAGCACTACCTGGCGCTGCTCACCGCCCCCCTGGAGACCCGCACCCGCCTCGGCACCCGCGGTGTTTCCGCGGCCGAGACGCGTGCGGTGGCCGAGGCCGCGGTGGACACGTTCATGCGGGCCTACGGGGTCTGATCCCTTCCGGACCCGCCTCCCGCCCGGGGCAGGGCCTGGCCGTCCCCCGCGCGCTCCCCGTGCCAGGTCCGCCAGAGCGCCTCGTACGCTCCGCCCGCCGTCACCAGCGCCTCGTGCGTGCCGAGTTCGGTGAGACGGCCGTCCTGCATCACGGCGACCCGGTCCGCGTCGTGCGCGGTGTGCAGGCGGTGGGCGATGGCGATGACGGTCCGGCCCCGGAGCACGGCGGCCAGTGCCCGCTCGGTGTGCCGGGCGGTGGTCGGATCCAGCAGGGCCGTCGCCTCGTCCAGGATCAGCGTGTGCGGATCGGCCAGCACCACCCGTGCCAGGGCGAGTTGCTGGGCCTGCGAGCCGTCCGTACGGATACCGCCCCCGCCGAGCGCGGCATCGAGGCCGCCGGGCAGCTCCCGGACCCAGTCGGCGGCACCGACCGCGGCCAGCGCCGCCCACAACTGCGCGTCGCTCGCGGCCGGTTCGGCGATCAGGAGGTTGTCGCGGACCGTGCCGAGGAAGACATGGTGCTCCTGGGTGACCAGCACGACCTGCCGGCGCAGTGTCTCGGGCGCCAGCTCCGCGACCGGCACCCCGCCCACCGTCACCGTGCCCGCGCTCGGCGCGTCCACGCCCGCGAGCAGCCTGCTCAGCGTGGTCTTGCCCGCGCCCGACGGGCCGACGACCGCGAGCCGCTCCCCGGGCCGCACCGTCAGGTCGACCCCGCGCAGCACCTCGCCGCCGCGCTCGTAGGCGTACCGCACGCCCGTCACGTCGATCCGGTCGTCCGCCGGAGTGGGCGCCCCGCCGTCCGGCTCGGCGCGCGGCGCCCTGGCCAACCCCTCCACCCGGGCGAACGAGGCGCCACTGCTCTGGAGTTGCTCGACGCGCAGCAGGATCTGGTCGAGCGGTTCGGTGAACTGCCGCAGATACAGCGCGGCCGCCACCACCGCGCCCAGGCTCATCGCGCCCCGCGCGTGCAGCGCGCCGCCCAGCAGCAGCACGCCCGCCACCGGCAGCGAGTACGACACCTCGATCACCGGGAAGAACACCGAACGCAGGTGGAGGGTACGGAAGCGGGTGCGGCGCGAGATCTCCAGCGCGTCCCGGCTCGCCGCCGTCCGCCGCTCCTGGAGCCGGAACGCCTCGACCGTGCGCGCCCCGGACGCGGTGGCGGCGACGATCTCGGCGACCTCGGAGGTGGCCGCGCCCTCGGCGAGATAGGCCGCGCGCGCCCGCCGCAGATACCAGCGCAGCGCGAACCAGATCGGGGTCAGTCCCAGCACCCCGATCGCACCGAGCAGCGGGTCGATCACGAACACCGCGCCGAGCGTGAACAGCGCCTGGACCGTGCAGACCAGCAGCTCGGGCCCGGCGTCCCGCAGGGTCGTGCCCACGGCCGCCACGTCGGCGGTGCCGCGCGTGGTCAGATCGCCGGTGCCGGCCCGCTCCACGACCGACGCGGGCAGCGCGAGCGCCCGCCCGACGAACTCCTCCCGCACCCGTGCCAGCGTCCGCTCACCGAAGCGGTGTCCCGCGTACCGGGCCCAGCGGGCCAGCAGCAGCTGCGCGAGCGCGCACGCCAGGATGGCCGCCGCCAGCCGGTCCACGGCCCCGGTGCCGTGTCCGGCCCGCACCTCGTCGATGATCCGCCCCAGCAGCCACGGCCCGGCCAGGCCGGCCCCGGCGGCGAGCACGTTCAGGGCGAGGGCGCCGGCGAAGGCCCGCCGGTCGGCCCGCAACAGCCGGACCGCCGCCCGCCGCACGTCACCGGGCTCGGCCACCGGCAACCGGCCCGAGCCCTCGTCGGCCACCGTCACCGCACGACCTCCTCGGCACCGGCGCCCGTGTCCGAACCCGTGCCCGTGTCCCCGCCCACGGCAACGTCACCCGGGACCGGGTCGGTGTCGTCCGTGTCGTCGGTGTCTCGTGCCACCAAGGACCGGTATCCCGGTTCCCGTTCCAGCAGGTCGTGGTGGTGGCCGGTCGCCGTCACCTTTCCGTCGACCAGGTAGTGGACGGTGTCCGCCTGGGCGAGCAGCAGCGGGGAGGTGGTGGTCACCACCGTGGTCCGGCCGGTCCGTGCCGCGCGCAGCCGCCGGGCGACCGCCGCCTCCGTGTGCGCGTCGAGCGCCGACGTCGGCTCGACGGCCAGCAGTGTCCCGGGGTCGGCGAGCAACGCCCGTACCAGCCGGACCCGTTGCCGCTGGCCGCCGGAGAGGCTGCGGCCCTGCGCGGTCACGGGTGACCCGAGTCCCTCCGGCAGGCCCTGCACGATGTCGTCGGCGGCCGCCGCCCGCACCGCCCGCCCGACGTCCGCCGGGGAGGGCGCACGCCGTCCGCCCACCACCTCGCGCAGACTCCCGGCGAACAGGTCGGCCTCGTTGTCGGCGACCAGGATCCGTTCCCTGACCTGGTCCAGCGGGACGGCGTCCAGCCGTACCCCGCCCCAGGTGGCGTCCGTGGGGCCGTACCGGCCGAGCCGGTCTACGACGGCGGTCACCTCCGCGTGCCGGGCGCCGACCAGCGCGGTCAGCCGGCCCGGCGCCACCCGCACACCCGAGACGGGGTCGTGCAGCACCGACGGCTCGACGGGCGCGTCGGCGACACCGGTGTCGGTTCCGCTGCCGGCGCTGGTGTCGGTGTCGGGGGCCGGTTCCAGCCGCAGCAGCCGTACGACGCGCCGGGCGGCCACCACACCCCGGCTGAGCTGGTAGCCCATGTCGACGAGGAACGCCACCGGGCCGATCAGGACCGCGACATAGCCGTACACCGACACCAACTCGCCGACGGTCATGTCCCCCTGGGCGGCGAGCCGGGCCGCCAGCCAGGTCACCACGGCGAGGAACAGCGTCGGCAGGCCCACCCCGAGCGCCTGCATCCAGCTGGTGACCGCGCCGACCCGGTAGCCCTGCGTCCGCAGCCGCTGCGAGTCGCGGTCGAAGGAGGCCGCGAACAGCTCCTTGCCACCGAGCCCGTTGAGCACCCGCAGCCCGCCCGCGAGATCGCCGATCCGCGCGGTGAGCACTCCCTGCCGCTCGCGGTACTCGGTCTCCGTGCCCTGCAACCGCGACATCAGCGGCCCGACCAGCACCGCGACCACCGGCATCCCCAGCAGTACGACCGCCGCCAGCAGCGGCGACACCGACAGCAGCAGCCCGGCGACGAAGACACAGACGACGACCGAGCCGACGCCCGGCCCGATCACCGTCAGCGCGCCCGCGATCGTGTGCACGTCGCTCACCCCGATGGTGACGACCTCCGCTGCCCCCACCTGGCGCGGCAGCGCGGCGCCGAGCCGCAGCGTGTGTCCGACGACGACCTTGGTGGTGCGGACGTACGCGTCCATGCGCACCCGGGTCATCGTGCGGTGCCGCATGATGCTCACCCAGGCGTTGAACGCGCCCACCGCGAACAGGGCCGCCGTCCAGCCGGCCAGCGCCGCCGTGTCACCGGGCTCGAGGCCGTCGTCCACCGCCTTCGACAGCAGGTACGGCGCCACCGCCATCAGCACCATCCAGACACTGGCCAGCACGGCCCCGGCCAGCGCCCGCCACGGCTGGCACCGCACCAGCCACGCCAGGTACGCCCAGCCGCCGCGGCTGTCGGGCGTGCCGGGATCCTCGTACGCGTCGATCATCCACTCGTCCTTCCGGCCCCCGTAGTTCCCCCTGGACGCTCACGCCAGACTGTCCCGCCAAGCCCGGTGCAGGTCCGCGAACCGGCCGGTGCCCGCGATCAGTCCGGCCGGGCTGCCGTCCTCGACGATCCTCCCGTGCTCCATGACCAGGACCCGGTCGGCGATCTCCACGGTCGACAGCCGGTGCGCGATCACCACCGCCGTACGGCCCTTCAGCACCGTCGCCATCGCCGCCTGCACGGCCCGCTCGCCCGGGACGTCGAGCGAGCTGGTCGCCTCGTCGAGGATCAGCACCGCCGGGTCGGCGAGCAACGCCCGTGCGAAAGCGACGAGTTGGCGCTGCCCGGCGGAGATACGACCACCGCGCTTGCGGACGTCGGTGTCGTAGCCGTCGGGCAGGGCGCTGATGAACTCGTGCGCGCCGAGCGCCTTCGCCGCCCGCTCGATCTCCTCCCGGCTCGCGTCCGGCCGGCCGATGGCGATGTTCTCGGCGACCGTGCCGGAGAACAGGAACGCCTCCTGCGTCACCATGACCACCCCGCGCCGCAGTTCGGGCACGGCCAGCTCGCGCAGGTCGACCCCGTCCAGCAGCACCCGCCCCCCGGAGGGGTCGTAGAAGCGGGCGAGCAGCTTGGCCAGCGTGGACTTGCCCGCGCCGGTCGAGCCGACCACGGCGACGGTCTGCCCGGCGGGCAGGGTCAGATCGAAGCGGGGGAGGATCTCGCCACCCGTGCGGTAGCCGAAGGAGACCCCGTCGAAGACGACCTCCCGGCCGGGCAGCTCACCCTCCAGCGGCGGCAGTTCCCGCGGTGCCGACGGCTCGGGCACGGACGGGGTCTGCGCGAGCAGCCCCGCGATCTTCTCCAGCGAGGCGGCCGCCGACTGGTAGGAGTTGAGGAACATGGCGAGCCGGTCTATCGGGTCGTACAGCCGCCGCAGATACAGCACCGCCGCCGCCAGCACCCCCAGCTCCAGCGAGCCGTCGGCCACCCGGGTGGCGCCCCACAGCACGATCCCCGCGACCGCCGTGTTCGCGACCAGCCGCGATCCGGTGACGTACCGGGCCATCTCCAGGAGCGCGTTGCCGTTGATCCGTTCGTGCCGCTGGTTCAGGACGCGGAAGTCGGCGTCGTTGACGGGCTCGCGGCGGAACGCGCGCACCGGCCGGATGCCGTTCATCGTCTCGACGAACTTCACGATCACGGCCGCGATCGCGGTGGAGCGGGCCCGGAACACCTGCCCGGCGCGCCGCTGGTAGATCCTGACGAGGAGGTACAGCGGTACGAAGGAGGCCACCGCGACGGCCCCGAGACCCAGGTCCAGCCAGAGCAGCATGGCCGAGATGTAGAGGAAGGAGAGGATCACCGTCACGAGTTCCTGGAGACCCTCGCTGAGCAGCTCGCGCAGCGACTCCACGTCCGTGGTGGAGCGGGAGATGAGCCGGCCCGAGGTGTAGCGCTCGTGGAAGTCGAGGCTCAGCGCCTGCGCGTGCCGGAAGATCCGGCCGCGCAGATCGAGCAGCGCGTCCTGGTTGACCCGGGCGGAGGCGATCAGAAAGGCGTACTGGAGTCCGCCGGAGACCAGCGCGCACAGCAGATAGCCGACGCCGACCGCGACGAGCGGCCCGTGGTCGTCGGCCCGGAACGCCGGTACGGCGCGGTCGATGGCGTACGCCACCAGCAGCGGGCCGGCCTGCACGGCCGCCTGCTGGAGCAGCAGCAGGAGCGAGGTGAAGGCCACCCGCGCCCGCATGGGCGCGAGCAGGGAACGCAGCAGCGCGCCCGTGGCGCCGGGCGGGGTGGGCAGGACGTCCTTGTCGAAGGGGTCGTCGGCGCTGGTCCGCGGGGGGACTTCGGGGTCGTCGTCGGTGACGGGGGAAGCGGTGGTGGGGGCGGTCATCGGCGGTCGGCCTCCTGTTCCCCGAAGTGAGTTCCGGACGGTGTCCCGGACGATGTTCCGGACGGCTCTGCGGACGGTGATCCGGTCGGCTCGCCGGACATGAGGTGGGCGTACTCGTTGTTGCTGCGCAGCAGTTCGTGATGGGTGCCCACGGCGGTGACGCGCCCGTCGGACAGCAGGGCCACACGGTCGGCGAGGAGCACGGTGGACGGGCGGTGCGCCACGATCAGCGCGGTGGTGTCGGCGAGGACCTGCCGCAGAGCCGCTTCCACGGCCGCCTCGGTGTGCACGTCCAGGGCGGACAGCGGGTCGTCAAGCACGAGGAACCGGGGCTGCCCGACGACGGCTCTGGCCAGCGCGAGGCGCTGCCGCTGCCCGCCGGAGAGACTGAGCCCCTGCTCGCCGACCTGTGTCTCGACGCCCTGCGGCAACGCGCGCGCGAAGTCCGCCTGGGCCACGTCCAGCGCCCGCTCCAGCTCGACGGCGCCCGCCCCGTCCGCCGCTCCCATGAGGACGTTCTCCCCGACGCTCGCGGAGAACAGGGTCGGCTCCTCGAAGGCGACGGCGACCCGCGAGCGCAGCTCCTCGCGGGACATAGCGGTGATGTCCTCGCCGTCGAGCGTGATGCGGCCGGCGGTCACCTCGTGCAGTCGGGGGACCAGGGCCGTGAGCGTCGTCTTCCCGCTGCCGGTCGCCCCGACCAGCGCCATGGACTCGCCGGGCCGGACGTGCAGGTCGACGCCGTCGAGAGTGGGCGGGGACTCGGGGGAGGCGTCGGGATAGCGGAAGGTGACGCCGTCGAACCGCAGACCGCCTTCGGACGTGGCGGCCCGGCCGCCCCGGCCGTCGGGCTCCTCGGGCGCCTCGTCCATCACCTCGAAGTAGCGCTCCGTCGCCGTCGCCGCCTCCTGGCTCATCGCCAGCAGGAAGCCGATCGAGTCCACCGGCCAGCGCAGCGCGAGCGCCGTGGACAGGAAGGCGACCAGGGTGCCCGCGGACAGCTCGCCGTCCGCCACCTGCACCGTGCCGAGCACCAGCGCCGCCCCGATCGCCACCTCCGGGAGCGTCACGATGACGGCCCAGATCGTGGCCAGCAGCCGCGCCTTGCGCAGCTCCGTGCCGCGCAGCGTCGACGACAGCTCCCGGAAGGCCCGCGCCTGGCTGCGGTGCCGCCCGAAGCCCTTGATGATCCTGATCCCGAGGACGCTCTCCTCGACCACCGTCGTCAGGTCCCCGGCCTGGTCCTGGGCGCGCCGCGCCACGACCGCGTACCGGTTCTCGAAGTACACGCACATCACGACGACCGGGATGGCCGGTCCGAGGATGACCAGCCCGAGCGTCCAGTCCTGGAGCAGCATGATGACCACCCCGAACAGGATCGTCACCGAGTTGACCAGCAGGAACGTCAGCGGGAAGGCGAGGAACATGCGCAGCAGCCCCAGATCGGCGGTCGCCCGGGACAGCAACTGCCCCGACGCCCACCGGTCGTGGAACGCCACCGGCAGCCGCTGGAGCCGCCCGTAGAGCTCCGCCCGCATCTCCGCCTCGACATGCGACAGCGGACGCGCCACCAGCCAGCGCCGCAACCCGAACAGCAGCGCCTCCGCGAACCCGAGCAGCAGCAGGCAGAGCGCGCCCAGCCAGACCCCGGCGGTGTCCTTGTCGGCCACCGGGCCGTCCACCATCCACTTCAGGACGAGCGGGATGACCAGCCCCGTACAGGAGGCGAGCACGGCGACGAAGGCGGCCGCGAACAGCCGTATCCGCACGGGACGGACGTACGGCCACAGACGCAGCAGGGAGCGTACGGCGGAGCGGTCCTGGGAAGCGGTTGCAGGTGTCCTGGGCATCACCGCGAGCCTACGGACCGGCACTGACAACGCCCACCGAGTTTTGGCCGGACCCGGCTCGGCCGCTGGTCCTACGACCTGCGTGTTCGAGGGGTCGTACCGGCGCATCGACCGATCGGCTGAGGCCCGTTCGAGCGAGTCGGCCGATGTGCGGACCCGGGGCCGCCCGCGACGCTGGTGCCATGCCCGTCATCGAAGTCACCGAGCTGCGCAAGTCCTACGACGGCCGTGCGGCCGTCGACGGCGTCTCCTTCACCGTGGAGGAGGGCGAGATCTTCGGGATCCTCGGCCCGAACGGCGCCGGCAAGACCACCACCGTCGAGTGCATCGAGGGCCTGCGGGTGCCGGACGCGGGCCGCGTCCGGGTCACCGGCCTCGACCCCGTCGCCGACCACGAGAAGGCCGCCCGGGTCCTCGGCACCCAGCTCCAGCAGAGCGAGCTCCAGGCGAAACTCACCGTCCGCGAGGCACTGGAGCTGTACGCCGCGCTCTACCCGAGCCCGCTGGACTGGCGTCCGCTCGCCGAACGCCTGGGGCTGACGCCAAGGACGGCCGGATCACGCTGACCGGTACCGACGAGACCGTCAACGCGGTCATCACGCTGCTCGCCCGCAACCGCGTCACCGCCCACCAGTTGCGCGTTCTGGACGCCACGCTCGACGAGGCGTTCCTGGACCTCACGAAGGACGAGGCCGAGGACGCCACGAAGGAGGCAGCGGCATGAGCACCGCCGTACTGAGGACCGAGGTCCGCCTCTTCCGGCGCGAACCCGGTGCCCTCTTCTGGATCCTGGTCTTCCCGACGCTCCTCCTGGTGATCCTCGGCTCCCTCCCGTCCTTCCGGCGGCCGAACGACGACCTCGGCGGGCTGCGCACCGTCGACGCCTACGTCCCGGTGGCCGTCCTGCTCGGCCTGATCGTCGGCGGTCTCCAGTCGATGCCGCAGACCCTCACCGGCTACCGGGAGCGAGGCATCCTGCGCCGGATGTCCTCCACGCCGGTCCGCCCGGCCGCCCTGCTGTCCGCGCAGATGACGGTGTACGGCGGGGCCTCCCTGCTGTCGGCTCTGCCGGTCCTCGTCGTCGGACGGCTCGGCTTCGACGTCCGGCTGCCGGAGCAGCCCTTCGGATACGCCCTCGCCCTGCTGTCGGCCGTCCTGGTCGCCCTGGCTCTCGGATCGGTGGTGTCGGCCCTGTCCCGCACGACGAAGATCGCGGGCGCGATCGGCTCCGCCGTGTTCTTCCCGTCGATGTTCTGCGCGGGCGTGTGGGTGCCGGTGCAGGCCATGCCGGAGGTCCTGGCCCGCATCGTGGGCTGTACCCCCTTCGGAGTGGCCGCGCAGGCCCTGGACCAGGCCGCGGCCGGCCACTGGCCGGGCTGGGGCCACCTGGGCGTGCCGGCGATGTGGATCCTGCTGCTGACGGGCGCCGCGGCCCGCTGGTTCCGTTGGGAGTAGGCGAGGGGCCGTGCAGACTGGGGAGATGACGACGGCGGACCGGCAGATCGAACGGCGCTGGGAGCAGTTGCACACCTGGGGGCCCTACGGGCTGCTCGGCGTCGGTGTCGTTCTGGCGGTCGCCTCCGCCGCCCGGATCGACCGTTCCGCCGAGTGGTACACCGCATGGGGGGGGGACCGCTCAGTCGGTGTACGGCAGCAGCCCGGCCGCGGTCCGTTCCCAGGCCGCCTTCAGCTCGGCGAGCAGCTCGGGCCGGTCCGGGGCGAGGTCGGCCTGTTCACGCGAGTCGGCGGCCAGGTTGTAGAGGTGGTCGGTCTTCGTGGCGTCCTGGTAGTACTTCCAGTCCCCGCGGCGCAGCGCCCGGTTGGCCCGGACCCGCCAGAACAGGTCGTGCTCCGGGAGCCGTTCACCGCGCAGCAGGTATCCGGCGAGGCTCGTGCCGTCCAGCGGATACGCCGGATCGGGGCGGGCGCCCGCCAGTTCCAGCAGGGTCGCCGTCCAGTCGGGGGAGACGTTCGGTTCGTGGCTGACCTGGTGGCCGTCGATGCGGGCGGGCCAGCGGACGATCGTCGGGACCCGGATCCCGCCCTCCAGCAGGACGAACTTCTGGCCGCTGAGGGGCCAGTTGTAGGAATACCGCTCACCGCCGTTGTCGCTGGCGAACAGCACCAGCGTGTTCTCCTCCTGGCCGGAGCGGCGCAGCGCGGTGAGGACCTCGCCGACCGCCGCGTCCAGGCTCTCCACCATCTGCGCGTACTTCTCGACCGAGCCGCCGTCGTAGTGGTTCAGGGCCCGGCCGACCTCTGCCTGGGTCTTCGCGGCCCGGATCTTCGCCGCGATCTCGGCGCCCGTCTCGGCGTCGTCCTCCGCGAGCCAGGGCCAGTGCGGGGTGGTGAAGTTGAGGTTCAGCAGCCACGGCCTGTCGTGGTCCCGGCCGACGTACTCGACCGCCCGCTCGGTGAGGACCTCGGTGTAGTAGCGCAGGTCCTTGTACTCGGCGTCCCCCTCGTAGAGGTCGTAGTCACCGAGCTGGCCCAGCTTGGAGAAGTACTCCAGCACGCCTCCGTGATTGCCGAAGAACTCGTCCCAGCCGGACCTGGTGGGGCTGTAGTCCGGCAGCCAGCCGCAGTGCCACTTGCCGATCAGCGCGGTCGAGTAGCCCGCCTTCTTCAGCAGGGAGGCCAGGGTGGGGTGGTTCGGGTCCAGGCCCTGCGTCTTGTTGGCGATCGGCTCGGCCAGCCCGCCCTTGGTGCGCCCGGGGTACCGCCCGGTGTACAGGCTGAACCGGGTGGGGGAGCAGGTCGCCGACCCCGAGTACGCGTCGGTGAAGCGCACTCCCTGCCGGGCCAGCCGGTCCAGGTTCGGCGTCCTGATGTGCGGGGCGCCGTAGGACGACAGGTCGGCCCAGCCCAGGTCGTCACCGAGGATGACCAGGAGGTTGGGGCGGCGGCCCGGCGCGGCGGAGGCGGTCCGGGCGCGGAAGGGGCGCTCGACGGGGGCGGTCTCGGCGGTGCTCGTGCCGGCGGCCTCGGCGGTGCCGGTACCGGCGGCGACGGCCGTGACCGCGCCGCCGCCGACCAGTCCACCGAACGCACGACGGGATATTTCGGGCATGCGGGATCCTCGCAGCGGGGAGTCGACGAAGGGAGCGAAGGGAGCGAAGGGAGCGAAGGGAGGAGAGCGGAGCAAGGGGGGCAGGAGGAGACAGGGCGTGGCTTCAATGTGATCAGCCGGCCGGCCTCAGGACCAGGAATCCGCCGGGGAGTTCATGGGCCTGCAACGTTGTCCCACCCCACCACCCGCAGCAGCAGCACCGCCCGCCCCGGCACCGTGACCGGCATCCCCGCCGGGTGCGTCACCCCCGGCGCCTCCCCCTGCTCCTCGCTCGACGTGTCGACGACCACCTCGTACCGCTCAGCCCACGGCGCCCCCGGCAGGACGAAGCTCACCGGCCGGTCCCCGGCGTGCAGGACGGCGAGGAAGCTGTCGTCGGTGATCGGCACGCCCCGCTCGTCCCGGCCGGGGATGTCCCGTCCGGACAGGTACATCCCGAGGGTCGCCGCGGGCGCGTACCAGTCCCCTTCGGTCATCTCCGTGCCCCGCTCGGTGAACCAGGCGAGATCCCGCAGTCCGTCCGCCGAATGCGCCCGCCCGGAGAAGAAGGCGCGGCGGCGGAGCACCGGGTGCCGGTGGCGCAGCGCGATCAGCCGGGCGGTCAGGTCGAACAGGGCCCGCCACCCCGGCTCCTCGAGCAGCCCCCAGTCCACCCAGCTGATCTCGTTGTCCTGGCAGTAGGCGTTGTTGTTGCCCCGCTGGGTGCGCCCCAGCTCGTCGCCCGCGACCAGCATCGGCACGCCCGTCGACAGCAGCAGCGTCGTGAGCAGGTTCCGCAGCTGCCTCCGCCGCAGCGCGAGGACCCGCTCGTCGGCCGTCTCGCCCTCGGTGCCGCCGTTCCAGGAGCGGTTGTCGTTCGTACCGTCCCGGTTGCCCTCGCCGTTGGCCTCGTTGTGCTTGCGGTCGTACGACACCAGGTCGCGCAGGGTGAAGCCGTCGTGCGCGGTCACGAAGTTAACCGACGCGTAGGGCCGGCGTCCGCCCCACGCGTACAGGTCGCTCGACCCCGACAGCCGGTAGCCCATCTCCCGCACGTCCGGCAGCGCGTGCCGCCAGAAGTCCCGTACGGCGTCGCGGTAGCGGTCGTTCCACTCCGTCCACAGGGGCGGGAAGGCGCCCACCTGGTAGCCGCCCGAGCCCACGTCCCAGGGTTCGGCGATCAGCTTCACCCGCCGCAGCACCGGGTCCTGCGCGATCACCGCGAGGAACGGGGACAGCATGTCGACGTCGTGCATGGAGCGGGCCAGCGCCGCCGCCAGGTCGAAACGGAAGCCGTCGACGCCCATCTCCGTCACCCAGTAGCGCAGCGAGTCGGTGATCAGCCTCAGCACATGGGGCTGGACCACGTGCAGGGTGTTCCCGCAGCCCGTGTAGTCGGCGTACCTGCGCGCGTCCGACTGCACCCGGTAGTAGCCCCGGTTGTCGATGCCCTTCAGCGACAGCGTCGGCCCCAGCTCGCCGGCCTCCGCCGTGTGGTTGTAGACGACGTCGAGGATCACCTCGATGCCGGCCGCGTGCAGGGCGCGCACCATCCGCTTGAACTCGCCGACCTGCCCGCCCGTCGTCCCGGCGGAGGCGTACGCGGCGTGCGGGGCGAAGTAGCCGATGGAGTTGTAGCCCCAGTAGTTCTTGAGCCCCCTGCGCAGCAGATGGTCCTCGTGCGCGAACTGGTGGACGGGCAGCAGCTCCACCGCCGTGACGCCCAGCTTCACCAGGTGCTCCACGGCCGCCGGGTGCGCCAGCCCGGCGTACGTGCCGCGCAGTTCCTCCGGGATCTCCGGGTGCAGCCGGGTGAAGCCGCGCACATGCAGCTCGTAGATCACCGAGTCCGCCCAGGGCGTCTTCGGGCGGCGGTCGTCGGCCCAGTCGTCGTCGTCGTGCACGACGACGCCCTTGGGGACGTGGGGTGCCGAGTCCCGTTCGTCGCGCACGGTGTCGGCGACCTGCTGCTGGGGCCAGTCACGGACATGCCCGTAGACCTCCGGCGGCAGGCTGAACTCGCCGTCCACCGCCCTGGCGTACGGGTCCAGGAGCAGCTTCGCCGGGTTCCAGCGGCCGCCGGTCCACGGGTCCCAGCGGCCGTGCACCCGGTAGCCGTAGCGCTGGCCCGGCATGATCCCGGGCACGAAGCCGTGCCAGATCTCGTGCGTGAGCTCGGTGAGGCGGGCACGGGTCTCCCGGCCGGCCTCGTCGAACAGGCACAGTTCGACCGACTCCGCCCCACCCGCCCACAGGGCGAAGTTGGTGCCCGCGACCCCGTCCGGGCCGACCCGGAACCGGGCGCCCAGCGGTGTGGACGCGCCCGGCCACACGGGTGGACCCGGCACCTTGCGCGATGCACCGTTCATGACGGTGTCCGGCGTGGCGAGTTCCGCCACCGCCTCCTGCTCGGCTGCGCTGGACACCGTTCAGCCTCCCGCGGCTCATGGAACGACGTGGGAAAAGAGCGCGCGGTGTCCCGGCCGCGGCTCCCCGTCGCGTCGTCCTCCCCCCTTTTCTGCCCAGAGCGGCCCTCGCACTCACGTTTCCCCGGAGCGTGCCCGGTCGTTGGGCACCATGTGAGGCACGTACATGGGCGCGCACGGCGCGCGGGGGTCGCACTGGCCGCCGTACTGACATGGGCAGGACTACTGGCCGGGGCCGCCGGTTGCACCGGCGAGGACAGCCGGAGCGGACTCGACCGGGTGCTCGGCAAACCCCCGGCCCCCGAGGACGTCATCCGCGTCACCCCGGCGGACGGAACGAAAGGGGTACGGCCCGAGGAGCGGCTGTTGGTGCGGGCACCGGGCGGGCGGCTGGAGTCGGTGAAGGTCGTCAGGTCGCAGGACGCCCAGGAGACCCCGGTCCCGGGCAGGATCACCGCGGACGGATCGAGCTGGCGGCCGGACGACGACCGGCTCGGGCTCGCCGCCCGCTACACCGTCGACGCCGTCGCCCTGGACGGCGACGGGAACCGCTCGGCCCGGCACACCACCTTCACCACCTACGTCCCCGAAGAGCGCTTCATCGGCTACGTCACCCCGGAGAACCGCTCCACCGTGGGCACCGGGATGATCGTCTCGCTGGAGTTCAACCGGGAGATCGACAACCGGGCCGCGGTCCAGCGCGCCATCCGGGTCACGGCCGAACCCGCGGTGGACATCCGGCCGCACTGGTTCGGCGACACCCGGCTCGACTTCCGGCCCGAGGAGTACTGGGAGCCCGGCACCCGGGTCACCGTCACGCTCGGGCTGCGGGACGTCGAGGGGGCGCCCGGTGTCTACGGGCTCCAGGACAAGTCGTTCTCCTTCACCGTCGGCCGCAGCCAGGTGTCCCTGGTGGACGCGGCGAAGCACACCATGCAGGTGCGGCGGGACGACGAACTGCTGGCCACCGTGCCGATCACGGCCGGGGCGCCGAAGAACACCACCTACAACGGGAAGATGGTGGTGACCGAGATGCTGGAGCTGACCCGGATGAACGGCGCCACGGTCGGCTTCAAGAAGGCGAACGGCAAGGGCGAGTACGACATTCCGGACGTGCCGCACGCCATGCGGCTGACGAGCTCCGGCACCTTCCTGCACGGCAACTACTGGGCGGAGGACGTCTTCGGCCGGGTCAACGTGAGTCATGGCTGCGTGGGCCTCAGGGACGTCAAGGGGGGCGCGTCGGACACGCCCGCGGGCTGGTTCTTCGACCGCTCGCTCGTCGGTGACGTCATCGAGGTCGTGCACAGCAAGGACAAGCAGGTCGCCCCGGACAACGGGCTCGGCGGCTGGAACATGACCTGGAAGGAGTGGATCGCCGGCGGCGCCCTGAAATGACCTCGCCCCTCGATGCAACCTTCCCCGCGTTCGCACGGTCCTAGTTGGGACTGAACGGTGACAATCTTGGCCCGTCCAGGCCGTTGACCTTGTGGTTAATATGCGGCGAACGCGGGGGACGCGTCGCGGTGCGGGCCCGGGGAGGGCCCGGGGAGTGGGGAGAACGACTTTGAACGTGCGACCGATATCGGGGGCGTCGGTTGGGGGGCGCTCGCGCGGCCGCGACAAGCGGTTGGCGCTGATCGTCGGCGGCCTGCTGCTGGCCGTCACGGCCTGCGGCGGGGGCGGGGACTCGGACTCCGGGTCCACGAAGGACGCGGGCTCCGAAGGCAAGGGCGCCTCGGCCACCGCCGAGAGCAAGCAGTCCGAGGCGGTCGTGACCATCGCCCCGAAGACCGGTGCCAAGGACGTCGACACCAGCGGCGCCCTGAAGGTGACGGCCGCCAAGGGCAAACTGACCGAGGTCGTCGTCAAGGACGACAAGGGGACGGCGGTCGCCGGCGCGATCTCCGCGGACGGCGTCGGCTGGACGCCGGCCACGCACCTCGCCGGGTCCACCAAGTACCAGGTGCACGCGGTCGCGAAGGACTCCGAGGGCCGTACGGCCGCCGAGGACTCGTCCTTCACCACGCTGAGCCCGCAGAACACCTTCACCGGCAACTTCACGCCCGAGGACGGCTCCACGGTCGGTGTCGGCATGCCGTTCTCGGTGCGCTTCACCCGGGGCATCACCCACCCGGACGACGTGGAGAAGGCCATCTCCATCACGACCGTGCCGGCCGTCGACGTCCAGGGCCACTGGTTCGGCAACGACCGTCTCGACTTCCGTCCGGAGAAGTACTGGAAGGCCGGCACCAAGGTCACGGTGAAGCTGAACCTCGACGGCGTCGAGGGCCGCAAGGGCGTCTACGGCAAGCAGGCCAAGACGGTCTCCTTCACCATCGGTCGCGACCAGGTGTCCGTCGTGGACGCCAAGAAGCACACCATGAAGGTCACGCAGGAGGGCAAGGTCGTCAAGACCATTCCGGTCACCACCGGCAAGCCCGGCTACGCCACCTGGAACGGCCAGATGGTCATGAGCGAGAAGTTCACCGTGACCCGCATGAACGGTGACACGGTCGGTTACGACGGCGAGTACGACATCAAGGATGTCCCGCACGCCATCCGCCTGACCGACTCCGGCACCTTCGTGCACGGCAACTACTGGGGCGGCGACGCCTTCGGCAACTACAACGCCAGCCACGGCTGCATCGGCCTGCGGGACGTGCGCGGCGGCTACGACAGCGGTGTGCCGGCCGCGTGGTTCTTCAACCACTCGATGGTCGGCGACGTGGTGGTCGTGAAGAACTCCACCGACCCGACGGTCAACCCGGCCAACGGCCTCAACGGCTGGAACATCCCGTGGGCGGAGTGGACGAAGTAGCACCCGCTCGATGACTGCAGGAAGGGCCCGGCGCCGCGACCCGCGGCACCGGGCCCTTCGTCGTCTCCTCCCTCCGATGTGACCGACCGCACCGACTCCGCCGCCGTTAGTCAGCGTTAACCTGCTGCCATGACCGTGAATCTCGAAGTCGCCGACGGTGTCGGCACGCTGCGTCTCGACCGCCCGCCCATGAACGCGCTGGACGTGGCCACCCAGGACCGGCTCAAGGAGCTCGCCGAGGAGGCGACCCGTCGTGACGA
The DNA here is from genome assembly GCF_035983595.1 of Streptomyces sp. NBC_01334. Taxonomy (NCBI): domain Bacteria; kingdom Bacillati; phylum Actinomycetota; class Actinomycetes; order Kitasatosporales; family Streptomycetaceae; genus Streptomyces; species Streptomyces sp. NBC_01334. Next base: position 6,705,548 of record NZ_CP130718.1, read on the forward strand.
CGTACGCGCGGTCGTCGTGTACGGCGGTGAGAAGGTGTTCGCGGCGGGCGCGGACATCAAGGAGATGCAGGAGATGGACCACACCGCGATGGTCCTGCGCGCCCGCGCCCTCCAGGACTCCTTCACGGCGGTGGCCCGCATCCCCAAGCCGGTCGTCGCGGCGGTGACCGGCTACGCGCTGGGCGGCGGCTGCGAGCTCGCGCTCTGCGCGGACTTCAGGATCGCCGGGGACAACGCCAAGCTGGGCCAGCCGGAGATCCTGCTCGGGCTCATCCCCGGGGCCGGCGGCACCCAGCGCCTCTCCCGGCTGGTCGGCCCCTCCAAGGCGAAGGACCTGATCTTCACGGGCCGGATGGTGAAGGCCGACGAGGCACTGGCCCTGGGCCTGGTGGACCGGGTCGTCCCGGCCGCCGACGTGTACACGGAGGCGCACCGCTGGGCCGCGAAGCTGGCACAGGGTCCGGCGATCGCGCTGCGGGCCGCGAAGGAGTCGATCGACACCGGTCTGGAGACCGACATCGAGACGGGTCTGGCGGTCGAACGGAACTGGTTCGCGGGTCTGTTCGCGACCGCCGACCGCGAGATCGGCATGCGCAGCTTCGTCGAGGAAGGCCCGGGCAAGGCCAAGTTCCTGTGAGAGAGGTCTCCTTCAAACTCCCCGGAATCACTTGCAATTGACGGAGCGTCTTATTCGGGTCCCTCGATGGGGCGGTTTATGGGAACCTTAAGGCGACCTTAAGCCTGCCTTGTCGAGTGGCCCCGCCGAGCATCTCCCGGCGAGTTGTCGCCGCAGGTCAGTCCCGGTTTGTCGGGCTTTGAACTGCCCCCGGCATATGCCGATCGATCCATCCGGAACGGTGGATTCCGGGGGGCGTATTCCGTCGGAACGGCCCCGGAGGGGGCTCCGGGCGGCCATGATGGGGGCATGGCGGGGCTGGAGGGCATCGAACAGCCGCGGGGACCGAGCCGTGCGACCGCGGCGCGCTGGTCGCCTGCGGTCGAGGACGAACGGGCGTCGAAGGCGCTGGAGTTGTTCGGCAACCCGACGGACGGCGAGGTTCCGCTGCCGTCCCGCCCCGAGTCCGCCGCCACGGCCCGCCGGCTGGCCCAGGTCGTCGTCCTGCGCCAGTGGGGGCTGACCCCCAAGATGACCGAGGACGTGGTCCTCCTCGTCTCCGAGCTCGTCGGCAACGCCGTACGGCACACCGGTGCCCGGGTCTTCGGCCTCCGGATGCGGCGCCGACGCGGCTGGATCCGGGTCGAGGTCCGCGATCCCTCCCGGGGGCTGCCCTGTCTGATGCCGGTCCAGGAACTGGACGTCAGCGGACGGGGGCTGTTCCTCGTCGACAAACTCTCCGACCGCTGGGGCGTGGATCTGCTGCCCCGAGGCAAGACGACGTGGTTCGAGATGCGGGTCGCCGACCGCTGATGCCCCCGGCGGTCGGCCGGGTATGTGCGGGTGTGTCTCGTGGCCGTCTTCTGGGGGCTGCCGCCCCCAGGCCTCCGCTTCGGCCCTGAGCGGGCCTCGTCCTCGAAGGCCGGACGGGCTGCACACGTATGCCCTGGTGGCGCGCTGCGCTGCGTCAATGGCCAGAATTGCCCCATATCCACCCTTAAATGGTGCGGGTGACCACATCCGACCGTCGTTCCGTGTTGCGGGCGGGCGCCGGGCTCGTCGCCGGGGGTGCGTTCGCGGCCGCGTGCTCGCCCTTCAAGTCCCCTTCCGGCGCCGTCGCCCCGCATGCCCCCGCCTCCGCCTCCGCCTCCCCGGGCCCCGCGGCCCCCACCCGCGCCCCGAAGGCCCCCGCCCGTCCGCTCGCCGCCCCCGCGCCCCGTGCCTTTCCCCGGCAGCCCGCTCAGATCAGCCACGGTCCGAGCGGTCGGTCCCGGGTCGCTCTCACCTTCCACGGTCAGGGGGAGCCCTCCGTCGCCCGGGCCCTGCTCGGGGAAGCCGAGCGGCACGGCGCGCGGGTCACCGTGCTGGCCGTCGGGTCCTGGCTGGACGAACACCCCGGCCTCGCCCGCCGGATTCTCGACGGCGGCCACGACCTCGGCAACCACACCCAGCGCCATCTGGACATCAACGCCATGCCGGAGGCCGAGGCGGCGGCCGAGATCACCGGGTGCGCCGAGCGGCTGCGCAGGCTCACCGGGTCCATCGGCACCTGGTTCCGGCCCTCCCGCGCCACCCGCGCCTCCCCGCTCGTGGCGACGCTGGCCCGCCGCGCCGGCTACCCGCACGTCCTCTCCTACGACGTCGACTCCCTCGACTTCACCTCGCCCGGTGCCGCCGCCGTCGCCCGCAACATCCTCGGCGGGATCCGGGACGGGTCCGTCGTGAGCCTGCACTTCGGGTACGCGGACACGGTCGCCGCGCTCCCCGCCGTACTCGACGAACTCGACCGCCGCGGACTGCGCGCGGTCACCACCACGGAGCTGATCGGCTGATGCACCGCAACCTCGTGAAAAGCGCCCTGCTCTCCGGCGCCGCGCTCACCGTCCTCGCCGCCTGCGGCACCGACGGTGGGGGCGGGGCAGCCGAGGAAGGGCGGAGCGGCGCCACCAAGGCGGCCGCTCCCGCACCGGCGAAGAAGGCCCGCAAGCCCGTCGTCGAAGGCCTGCCCGGCATGCCGCCGGTACTCGACCCCAAGGACGTCTACGCCGCCGACCGCCCCGGCAAGCTCTCCCCGGTGGTCAAGGACTTCCCGTCCCGGGTGTACGTCCCCAACACCGAGTCCGACACCGTCTCCGTCATCGACCCGAAGACGTACGAGGTGATCGAGACCCTCCGGGTGGGGCGGCAGCCGCAGCACGTCGTCCCCTCCTGGGACATGAAGACGCTGTGGGTCAACAACAACCGGGGGCACACCCTCACCCCCATCGACCCGAAGACCGGCAAGGCGGGCAAGTCGGTCGAGGTGCACGACCCGTACAACCTCTACTTCACGCCCAACGGCAAATACGCCGTCGTCATGGCCTCCCTCGACCGTGAACTCGTCTTCCGCGACCCGCACACCATGAAGCGGATCAAGACGGAACCGGTCACCTGCTACGGCGTCAACCACGCCGACTTCTCCCTCGACGGGAGGTACTTCATCGTGTCCTGCGAGTTCAGCGGTGAACTGCTGAAGGTCGACACCGAGAAGATGAAGGTCGTCGGGCAGCAGAGACTGCCCTTCAAGGGCGCCATGCCGCAGGACGTGAAGGTCTCGCCCGACGGGAAGCGGTTCTACATCGCGGACATGATGGCCGACGGGATGTGGATCGTCGACGGCGACACCTTCGGCAAACCGGAGTTCCTGCACACCGGCAAGGGCTGCCACGGGCTGTACATCGGCCGCGACTCCCGAGAGATGTACGTCTCCAACCGCGGCGAGGGCACCGTCTCCGTCTTCGAATTCCACGAGAACGCGCTCACCAAGAAGTGGCGCCTCCCGCACGGCGGCAGCCCCGACATGGGCGGCGTCTCGGCGGACGGCAAGGTGCTGTGGCTGTCGGGGCGGTACAACTCCGAGGTGTACGCCATCGACACCGGCACCGGAGAGCAGCTCGCCCGGATCAAGGTCGGCAGGGGCCCGCACGGTCTGGCCGTCTACCCGCAGCCGGGCCGCTACTCGCTCGGCCACACCGGCATCTTCCGCTAGGGCGCGTCCGACCATCCACCCCGGTCGGGGACACGCCGCCGATCGAGTGATGATCCACGACTCGCCGTCGGGGAACCGACATCGTGCTGCGCATGATCATCAATCGCGTCCGGCGGCGGGTCGCCGCCGCCGTCCTCTCCCTGGGTGCCGTCCTCGCGACCACGGCGGCCGTGCCCGCCGCCGCACCGGCCGAGGTTCCCGCGAAGGCGAGGACGAAGGCCGCCGCACCCGCCTGTCCCCAGTTCGACGACCCCGTCAAGGCCGCCGCCGACCGGCAGGTGGACGTCCCGCGCATCACTCCGGCACCGGTCTGGCGCACGACCTGCGGCACGCTGTGGCGCAGCGACAACCGCGCGCCAGAGGTCATCTTCGACGAGGGCTTCCACCCCAAGGACGTCGTCGACGGCCAGTACGACATCGAGAAGTACGTCCTGCAGAACCAGCCCTCCCCGTACGTCTCCACGACCTACGACCACGACCTCTACAAGCGCTGGAAGTCGAACTACAACTACTACGTCGACGCCCCGGGCGGCATCGACGTCAACCGCACCATCGGCGACACCCACAAGTACGCCGACCAGGTCGAGGTGGCCTTCCCGGGCGGCATCGCACGGCAGTACGTCCTCGGCGCCTGTCCCGTCGACAAGGCCACGAAGACCGAGGTGCTCAGCGGCTGTGTGAGCAACCTGAACTACGTACCGTGGCACTGACCGTCCCGACGCCCGGCTCCCGCCGGACGGTGAGCAGCGCCTCCGCCCCGACCGGCAGATAGCCCGCCGCCTGGAACGCCCGTGTGCTGCGGGCGTTCCCCGGTGAGATCTGAGCCCACACCGGCTCGCCCCCGCCCAGGTGCCGCGCCGCGCCCACCAGGGCCCGGCCCAGCCCCCGGTGCCGTACGCCCTCCTCGACCTCCACGGCGACCTCCAGCCGGCCCGCGACCCCGCGCCCGAGGACGACCACGCCGCCCTCCGCGGCCCACACCCGCACCTCGTCGCGCCGCCTGCGCGAGCTGACCACCCGGGGATGGTCCGGGTCCTCGATCTCCGTCAGCGCGAGGGACGGCGGACCCGGCAGCGGGGAGCCGACCACCAGCGCGTCGACCGTCTCCGCGACCCGGCCCGTGCGGTCCAGCAGGGCCGTCAGGAACCGGGGGCTCAGCGACGCGGCGAGGGCGTCGCAGTCGGCGGCGGCGAGTGTGTCGTGCACCCACGCGGGGTCCTCGTCGACGAAGACCACCGAGTGCGCGGTGAAGGAGAGGACGCCCGCGTCGCGCGGGGAGGGCTGGGACAGGACGGTCGTGCGGCCGTCGGGGGGAGGGAAGACACCGCGCGCGGCCGCGTCGAGAATGTCCCGCAGGTTCCCCACCGCACCGGTTCCCTTCGCGCGCCTTGAGTCTCCACCCACTGGAAGGCCCACACTCACACACATGATCGACGACGGCACCGGACTTTTCACCATCGGAGAGCTGGCCCGTTCCACCGGACTGACCGTGCGCACCATCCGCTACTGGTCCGACGAGGGCGTCCTGACCCCGATGACCCGCTCGGCCGGCGGCTACCGCCTCTACGACGCCGAGTCCGTCGCTCGTCTGGAGCTGATCCGCACCCTGCGCGAGCTGGGCCTCGGGCTGGCCGACGTGCGCCGGGTGCTGGCCGGGGAGCGGACGGTGGCGGAGGTCGCGGCGGCGCACGTGACGGCGCTGGACGCACAGATCGGATCGCTGAAGGTGACCCGGGCCGTGCTGTCGTCCGTGGCGCGACGCGGCTCGACCGCGGAGGAGATGACCCTGATGAACAGACTGGCCCGGCTGTCGGCGGCCGAACGCAAACGGCTTCTGGACGACTTCACGGCGGAGATCTTCGACGGCCTCGACACCGCCGACCCCGACATCCGCACCCGGCTGCGGTTCGCCGCGGCGGATCTGCCGGACGATCCCGCTCCCGAGCAGGTGGACGCCTGGGTGGAGCTGGCCGAGCTGATCCAGGACCCGGAGTTCCGGGTGCTGATGCGGACGATGGTCGAGTTCAACGCGGCGGACCGCGGTCCTGACGTCCCGGCGGGCACGTCCCTGTGGTTCATGAGCCGTCTCGTGCACCTCGGCGGCGCGGCGCTGCGGCAGGGCGTCGCCCCCGGCGACCCGGCGGCCGAGGAGCTTCTGCGGGACCTGCTCGGCGACGCCGACCGGGCCGCCGTCCTGGACCGGCTGACCGCCGCCTCGAACGTACGGGTCGCCCGGTACCGCCACCTGTCGGCGATCGTGAACGGCGTCGGACGCCAGCCCTCGTACGACGAGGAGTTCTCCTGGGTGGTCGCCGCACTCCGCGCTCACCAGGGCCGTTAACCTGACCTGCGTCAGTAGAACAGCGAGTATGACCGCAAGGCATGACGAAGAGGGGCGGATCGGTGGCCGACATCGAAGAAGCGCGCAAGGAGTTCCAGCGGATCGACACGGACGGTGACGGCTTCGTCACCGCGGCCGAGTTCAGGACCGCCCTGGCCCAGGGGGGTGACTGGAACGTCACCGAGTCGGTCGCCGAGGTCATCATCAAGAGCCGCGACCTCGACGGTGACAAGCTCCTCTCGTTCGACGAGTTCTGGGCGCACCTGAACAAGTGAGACGAGCGGAAAGGGGGCGCCTCGCGATGCGGGGCGCCCCCTCCTCATGACCGGCGCTCGATGCGCACGGTCCACCGGCCGCCGTGCCGTTCCAGCGCCGGCGGCAGGTCGAAGCACTTGCCGACCCGGTCGCCGGTGAGGACGTACGCCGCGGGACCCTGGGCGAGGGTGCGGCCGTCGCGCAGGAGCAGGGCGTGGGTGGTGCCCGCGGGGAGTTCCTCCAGGTGGTGGGTGACCAGGACGGCGCCGGCTGCGGATGCGTTGGCACCGAGGAGCGCCCAGTGTTCACCGGCCCGTACGGTGAGGGAGATCTCCTGGAGAACGGGCCGGCCGTCACGGACGACGTGGATGTCCTCGGCGCGCAGTACCTCCCTCATCGCACGCTCGCGCTGTTGACCGCGGACAGCACCGCGCGCACGGGTGCGGCCGTCCCCTCACCTGCACCCCAGGCCCGGTCCTGCGCAAGGGCCTGGTCGACCTCCTGGCCCTGACCGGACTGCGCGTCCAGGAGCCCAACACCGCCGACGGGGCCCACGAGGCGCTGGTCCGCGCCGTCGCGGACGGGGACCCGGGGACCGCGGCGGCCGTCCTCACGGCGGAACTGGAGGATCCGTTCGACGGCTGGTGCCGGGCCGCGGAGAATCTCGAAGGGATCGTCGCGGAGCCGGAATAGCCCGCCGCCGGCCGGGGTTGGCCCCATCAGGTGCATGCATGTGCATCGAATTCGAATCGTCTCGGCCCCGGAAGGCAAGGCCTCTCATGAAGATCGGCATCATCGGCGCGGGCATCATCGGCGCGGGCAACATCGGCGGCAACCTCACCCGGCGTCTCAGCGCGCTCGGCCACGACGTCTCCGTCGCGAACTCCCGCGGCCCGCAGACGCTCAAGGATCTCGCCGAGGAGACGGGAGCGACCCCCGTCACCGTCGAGGAGGCGGCGCGCGGCGCCGAGGTCGTGGTGGTCACGATTCCGCTCAAGGCGATCCCGAGCCTGCCGTCCGGCATCCTGGACGGCGCGGCCGACGGCGTGGCCGTCATCGACACCAACAACTACTACCCGCAGCAGCGCGACGGCCGGATCGCGGAGATCGAGGACGAGGGCCTCACCGAGAGCCGCTGGACCGAACGCCACATCGGCCACCCCGTGATCAAGGCCTTCAACGGCACCTACGCCCAGGACATCCTGGACCGCCCGCTCGCCGCGGGCGACCCCGACCGCGTGGCGCTCCCGGTGGCCGGCGACGACGAGGCGGCGAAGGCGAAGGTTCGCGCCCTGATCGACGAGCTCGGCTTCGACACCGTCGACGCGGGCGGCATCGACGACTCCTGGCGCCAGCAGCCCGACACCCCCGTCTACGGGCTGCGGGCCGGCACCGAGGCGGTCGCCGAGGCTCTGGCCGAGGCGAGCCCGGAACGCCCGGCGACCTTCCGCGGCTAGGACGCGTCTGATCATTCCCGCCGGGCGCGCACTGTCAGTCACGCCCCAGGGCGGGGACTAGACGATCCGCAGGGCGTGGTGCGGCCCGTCCGGCAGCTCGACCGTGATCGAGTCCCCGGGCCGCACCACACCCCCGCTGAGAACCACACTCATGATCCCGGACCTGAAGGCCGGTCGGCCGTCCGGACCCCGACCGACGACCTGCTTCATCAGGCCCTTCCGGAAGTCGTCGATCTGCTTGCAGGGATTCCGCAGCCCGGTCACCTCGACCACGGCCGCTCCGCCGAGCCGCAGCCGCGTCCCGGTGGGCAGCCCGAGCAGGTCGATCCCGCGCGTGGTCACGTTCTCCCCGAGCTGTCCGGCGGCCACCTCGAACCCGGCCGTACGCACCTCCTCGAAGAGCTCCTCGTGTATGAGGTGCACCTGCCGCAGATTCGGCTGCGAGGGATCCTTCTCCATCCGGAACCGGTGTTTCACCGTGGCCCCGGCATGCACGTCCCCCACCACCCCGAGCCCGGCGACCAGCGTGACGCTCTCCCGGTTCGGCTTGGTGAAGGAGTACGTGCCGCTGCTGCTGACAGCGCTGACCGACCCACTCATACGGCGAAGCTCCCCTGTCCCTGCGACCCGCTGCCGGGTCAGCACTCGATGATGTTCACCGCCAGCCCGCCCCGGGCCGTCTCCTTGTACTTGACGCTCATGTCGGCGCCCGTTTCCTTCATCGTCTTGATGACCTTGTCCAGGGACACCTTGTGCGAACCGTCGCCGCGCATCGCCATCCTGGCCGCGGTGACCGCCTTCACCGAGGCCATGCCGTTGCGCTCGATGCACGGGATCTGGACCAGGCCGCCCACGGGGTCGCAGGTCAGGCCGAGGTTGTGTTCCATGCCGATCTCGGCCGCGTTCTCGACCTGCTCGGGGGAGCCGCCGAGGACCTCGGCCAGCGCGCCCGCCGCCATCGAGCAGGCCGAGCCGACCTCGCCCTGGCAGCCGACCTCGGCGCCGGAGATGGAGGCGTTCTCCTTGAAGAGCATGCCGATCGCGCCGGCCGCGAGCAGGAAGCGGACCACTCCGTCCTCATCGGCGCCGGGCACGAAGTTCACGTAGTAGTGCAGGACCGCCGGGATGATGCCGGCCGCGCCGTTCGTGGGGGCCGTCACCACCCTGCCGCCGGCCGCGTTCTCCTCGTTCACCGCCATCGCGTACAGCGTGATCCACTCCATGGAGAGCGCCAACGGGTCACCCTCCGCCCGGAGTTGACGCGCCGTCATGGCTGCCCGACGGCGGACCCGCAGGCCGCCCGGCAGGATGCCCTCGCGGGACATGCCCCGGGACACGCAGGCCTGCATCACCCGCCAGATCTCCAGCAGCCCGTCCCGGATCTCGTCCTCGGTGCGCCAGGCGCGCTCGTTCTCCAGCATCAGCGAGGAGATCGACAGGCCGGTCTCCTTCGCCAGCCGCAGCAGCTCGTCGCCCGTGCGGAAGGGGTACTTCAGGACCGTGTCGTCGAGTTTGATGCGGTCCGCGCCTACCGCGTCCTCGTCCACGACGAAGCCGCCGCCGACCGAGTAGTACGTCTTCGCCAGCAGCTCGGCGCCCTGGGCGTCGTGGGCCCATATCGTCATGCCGTTGGCGTGGTACGGGAGGGTCTTGCGGCGGTGCAGGACCAGGTCGTCGTCGAAGGTGAACGGGATCTCGTGCGAGCCCAGCAGCCGCAACCGGCCGGAGCCCTTGATCTGCTCCACCCGGTCGTCCGCGCCCTCCACGTCCACCGTGCGCGGCGAGGAGCCCTCCAGGCCGAGCAGCACCGCCTTCGGCGTGCCGTGGCCGTGGCCGGTCGCGCCGAGCGAGCCGTACAGCTCGCAGCGCACCGACGCGACGGAGTCCAGCAGGCCCTCGCCCCGCAGCCGCCGGGCGAACATGCGGGCCGCGCGCATCGGGCCGACCGTGTGGGAGCTGGACGGGCCGATGCCGATCGAGAACAGGTCGAAGACCGAGATGGCCACGGGGAACTCCTCAATGCAGGGTGGTGCGGGGTGCCGCCCACACCTCTCAGTGTGCGCGGCACCCGGGAAAAGGAACTACTTGCTCAGACCGGGATACAGCGGGTGCTTGTCGGCCAGGGCGGTGACCCGGGCCTTGAGCGCCGCCGCGTCGGCCGCCGCGAACGGGGACGGCGCCTTCAGCGTCTCGGCGATCACGTCCGCGACCTCGGCGAAGTCCTCGGCGGTGAAGCCGCGGGTCGCGAGGGCGGGCGTGCCGATCCGCAGTCCGGAGGTGACCATCGGGGGGCGCGGGTCGCTCGGGACCGCGTTGCGGTTGACCGTGATGCCGACCTCGTGGAGCCGGTCCTCGGCCTGCTGACCGTCCAGCTCGGACTCGCGCAGGTCGACCAGGATCAGGTGCACGTCGGTGCCGCCGGACAGGACGTTCACCCCGGCCGCGCGGGCGTCCGGCGCGGTCAGCCGCTCGGCGAGGATCTTCGCGCCCTCGACCGTGCGGGCCTGACGCTCCCGGAAGTCCTCGCTCGCCGCGACCTTGAAGGAGACCGCCTTGGCCGCGATCACGTGCTCCAGGGGGCCGCCCTGGAAGCCCGGGAAGACCGAAGAGTTCAGCTTCTTCGCGAACTCCTTCTTCGCGAGGATGATGCCGCCGCGGGGACCGCCCAGCGTCTTGTGGGTGGTGGACGTGACGACGTCGGCGTACTCCACCGGGTTCGGGTGGAGACCGGCCGCGACCAGACCCGCGAAGTGCGCCATGTCGACCCACAGGAAGGCCTCGACCTCGTCCGCGATCCGACGGAACTCCGCGAAGTCCAGCTGCCGCGGGTACGCCGACCAGCCCGCGATGATCACCTTCGGGCGGTGCTCCTTGGCGAGCCGCTCGACCTCGGCCATGTCGACCAGGCCGGCGTCGTCCACGTGGTAGGCGACCACGTCGAACTGCTTGCCGGAGAAGTTCAGCCGCATGCCGTGGGTCAGGTGACCGCCGTGCGCCAGGTCCAGGCCGAGGATCGTGTCGCCGGGCTGGGCCATCGCGAACAGCGCGGCCTGGTTGGCGGAGGCACCCGAGTGCGGCTGCACGTTGGCGTACTCGGCGCCGAACAGCTCCTTGATCCGGTCGATCGCGATCTGCTCGGCCACGTCGACGTGCTCGCAGCCGCCGTAGTAGCGGCGGCCCGGGTAGCCCTCGGCGTACTTGTTGGTCAGGACCGAGCCCTGCGCCTCCATCACCGCGAGCGGAGCGAAGTTCTCCGAGGCGATCATCTCGAGCGTGGACTGCTGGCGGTTCAGCTCGGCGTCGACCGCGGCGGCGATCTCCGGGTCGAGCTCGTGCAGGGGCGTGTTCAGGACGGACATGCGTCTACGACTCCTCAGCCGGCGGTGAAGGCGGTGTATTCGTCGGCGGTGAGCAGGTCGTCCTGCTCGCCCGCCGTGCGTACCTTGAACAGCCATCCGCCCTCGAAGGGAGCGGAGTTCACCAGCGCCGGGTCGTCGACGACGTCCTGGTTGACCTCGACGATCTCGCCGGAGACCGGCGCGTACAGCTCGCTGACCGACTTGGTCGACTCCAGCTCGCCGCAGGTCTCGCCCGCGGTCACCGTGTCACCGACCTCCGGGAGCTGTACGAAGACCACGTCGCCGAGCGCGTTGGCCGCGTGCTCCGTGATGCCGACCGTCGAGACGCCGTCCTCGGCGACCGACAGCCACTCGTGCTCCTTGCTGTAGCGCAGCTGCTGGGGGTTGCTCATGGCTTGAATTCTCCTGTACGCGGGAGGGTGCTGGTGAATGGGGGACTGCGGGAAACGCACGTGGGCAGCGGAATGTGCGCAGGGTCACGCGCGGGCGGGCGCCAACGCGCCCAGTGTCTACTTCCGGCGCTTGTAGAACGGCAGCGCCACGACCTCGTACGGCTCGTGGCTGCCTCGGATGTCCACGCCGACGCCCGCCGTCCCCGGCGCCGCGTGGGCTGCGTCGACGTACGCCATCGCGATCGGCTTGCCGAGGGTGGGGGAGGGGGCGCCGGAGGTGACCTCGCCGATCACCTCGCCACCGGCGACGACGGCGAACCCGGCGCGCGGGACCCGACGGCCCTCGGCGACCAGGCCGACGAGGACGCGCGGGGGCTGCGAGGCGGCGCGCTCGGCGGCCGCCTCCAGCGCCGTACGCCCGACGAAGTCGCCGTCCTTGTCGAACTTCACCACCCGGCCGAGCCCCGCGTCGAACGGGGTGAGGGAGGTGCTCAGCTCGTGCCCGTACAGCGGCATGCCCGCCTCCAGGCGCAGCGTGTCCCGGCAGGACAGACCGCAGGGCACCAGTCCGACGCCCTCGCCGGCCTTGGTCAGCGCCTGCCACAGCTCGACGGCGTGCTCCGGCCGGACGAACAGTTCGAAGCCGTCCTCGCCGGTGTAACCGGTGCGTGCGATGAGGGCGGGGACGCCGGCGACGGTGCCGGGCAGACCGGCGTAGTACTTCAGGCCGTCCAGGTCGGCGTCGGTGACGGCGGCGAGGATGCCGGGGGACTCGGGGCCCTGCACGGCGATCAGCGCGTAGGCGTCACGGTCGTCGCGGACCTCCGCGTCGAAGCCCGCGGCGCGCTCGGCCAGCGCGTCCAGTACGACCTGCGCGTTGGAGGCGTTGGCCACCACCATGAACTCGGTGTCGGCCAGCCGGTAGACGATCAGGTCGTCCAGGATGCCGCCGTCCGTCCGGCAGATCATCGTGTAGCGGGCGCGGCCGTTCTTGACCGCCCCGATGTTGCCCACCAGGGCGAAGTCGAGAAGGGCGGCGGCCTGCGGGCCGGTGACGGTGATCTCGCCCATGTGCGACAGGTCGAAGAGCCCGGCCCTGGTGCGGACGGCGTGGTGCTCGTCGCGCTCGGAGCCGTAGCGCAGGGGCATGTCCCAGCCGGCGAAGTCGGTCATCGTCGCGCCGAGCGCACGATGCACCGCGTCGAGGGCGGTGTGGCGCTGCGCGGCGGTCTGGTCGGATGCGGGGTCGGTACTGCTCATCGGGCGTTCGTCTCCCAAGGCATGACGGCACGGCGAGGTCGTTCCTCCCCATCTGTCATCGGAACCTGAGAGGTTCGCCATGACGGCCCGCGACGGGATCGGTCATGACTTGCACCTTGGGTGGGGCCACTGCAGACAGCGGCCCGCTTTTCAGATGTGCCTCGCCCGCGCGGTAACGGGGCCTGAGAGATTCAAGGGAGGGACTTGCTCCTTCGGCGCCCCAGCGAAGCTGCTGCTGAGGACTCTCCCGCGCGGATTCAAACGGCCGGTATGCAGTTGGCGCGGCCATCATTGCACGGCTCGCCCCGATCACGGCAGGCCGCATCTGTAACCGGCTTGTGTCGGTACGCGCACGAAATCGCCGGGCGTGGCGCATTACCTTCTCTTTACGCTCGGTGGGGATGAGGACACCATCTGACCCCAGGGGAGGACGATCACGGTGAACAGGACGACCAGGGCGAGGTCCACGGCATTCGCGACCGGCTCGGGGATCGCGCTGCCCGCGCAGCCCGTCGCCCCGACCCGGGAGGCGTGCGGCCCGCAGTCGGCGCCCGTCGTCCGCGACCTGCGCGAGCGGGCCGGCCGCAGCCCGCACGGCCTGCTCTTCGGTCCCCGTGACCTGGTCGTGGTCACCGGTCTGCCCGGCAGCGGCAAGTCCACCCTCATGCGGCGGACCGTGCAGGGCATCCGCGTCGACTCCCAGGACACCCGGGACCGCTGGGACGCCCGCGCCCCCCGCTTCCTGCCCTACGGCCTCTACCGCCCCCTCGTCCGGCTCGCCCACTACGCCGGACTGCGCCGGGCGCTGCGCAGCGGCGAGGGCGTCGTCGTGCACGACTGCGGTACCCAGGCCTGGGTGCGTGACTGGCTGGCCCGCGAGGCCCGCCGCCGCGGCGGCACCCTCCACCTGCTGCTGCTGGACGTCGCCGCGGACACGGCCCTGGAGGGGCAGCGCGAGCGCGGCCGGGGCGTCTCCCGGTACGCGTTCCTGCGCCACCGCCACGCCGCCGCCCGGCTGGCGCGCTCGGTGGAGAAGGGCCGGCTGCCCCAGGGCTGCGGCTCGGCGGTGCTGCTCGACCGCGCGGCGGCCGACACGCTGCGCCGCATCGGTTTCACGGGCTAGGTCGTGTCCGCAAAGTCCCGCGACTCCGGCAAGATCCGGAAGACAGGCTTCAGGGCTCGGGTGCGACCCCCGGTACCCGCTAGCCTTTCAGCCACAGCGAAGTGAGCGGTTCTCAGCAGGCGGTAGGCAGATGGATTTCCCCCCGGCGAACTTTCCGACGGACTTCTCCGCGGACTTTCCGGCGCAGGCACACCCCCATCCGCACGGCGGATGGCCCGGCAACGAGCTGGAGGAGGTGCTCTCCGTCTCCCTCGGCGTGCCGGGAGCCGGCGGCCGGATCGTCGAGGTGCTCGGACGCAGCTTCGTCTGGGTGCCGCTGCCCGGTGGCGGCGGCCCGCACAGCGGCCCCCTCGACCTGCCCACGATGGAGATCGAGGGCCAGGTGTACGTGCCGGTCTTCAGCTCCGAGGAGCAGTTCCGGCAGGTCGTCGGCTCGCACATGTCGTTCACGATCGCTCCGGCGGTGGAGTTCGCCCGGGGGCTGCCCCCGCAGGTGGGCATCCTGGTGAACCCGGACGGCGTGGTCGGTGTCCCGCTGCCCCCGCCGGCCGTGGCCGAGCTCTGCCGGGCGGGCCGCACCCCGCTGGACGGCACCGCGGCCGGCGGCCGGGTCCGCCTCTACGAGCCCGACTGGCAGGACGACCCGATGGACTTCCTGGCCGCGGCCTCGGCCGAGTTCGAGGCCACGGGCGTGGTCCGCACGGCCCGCCGCTGCCTGGCCGCCATCGAGACGGCGGACCCGGTGATGTTCGTGGGCGTGGAACTCTCCCAGATGGAAGGCGACCTGAGGGCCCTGCCGCTGGAGGCCCTGGGCAGGGCTCTGGGCAGGACCTCGGCCCCCTGGCCGGTCAACCTGGTCCTCCTGGACGTCGCCCAGGACCCGGTGGGCGACTGGCTGCGAGCCCGCGTCCGCCCCTTCTACACGAGGGACCGGTGAACCCACCCGAGGGGCGCGGGGCCGCTTCCGGGTGCGGCCCCGCCGCGGGGCGTGCCCGGCCACGCACGATCCGCAGCCCGAAGATCACGGCAAGCCTCGAGCTCTCAACGGCCGGACCAGCGGAGCGCCTAAGCTGGACTCCGACGCGGGGCAACTTCTCGAAGGGGCGATAAAAAGTGAGCGCTGGCACTGCCGCGACCGGCTCGGTCGAGCACATGCTGCGCCAGGTCACGCCCGGGCGCTACGACGCCTACGAGGCGCTCCTGCGCGCGCTCGCGACCCCCTCCTCCGGCCAGGTCTGGATGCTGCTGTGGCACGGCCAGGCCGGCTCCCCGGACGCCCAGTACGGAAACATGGAGGTCGAAGGCCACGGCTACGCCCCCTGCGTCACCTCCGCCCAGGAGCTCAGCGCGAGTGGCTGGAACAGGTCGTACGAGGTGGTCGACGGGCTGGACGTGGCCCGCACCCTCTACCCCGACCACTACGGCCTCTGGCTGAACCCGCACGCCCCCGGCGGCGGGGTCGGCATCCCGTGGCTGGACCTGCGCCGGATCGCCACCGGTCTGGAGCGCCAGCCGGCCGGGCCGCTGCGGCTGTCCGAACCGGGCATCGAGATCCCGCAGTTCTACGCGCTGCTCGCGCAGAACGCCCACCGTACCCCGGCGGTCCGCGCGTTGCGCCGCGCCTGGGTGCAGCCGGCGCTCGGTGCGCCCTATCTGGCCATCGGGCTCGACGTGTACGACTCCTCCCCGCCGGCCGTGGACGCCGTACGGGCGATGATGCAGCAGTCCATCGGGGCCGTGCCGGACGGGCTGCCGGTGTCGACGGTCGCCATGACGGACGAGTACGACCCCGTCGTGATGTGGATGCGTGCCACCGCCCGGCCCTTCTACGACCGTGAGGCGCACGCCCCTGCCCCGGCCCAGGCTCCCGCCGGCGGCTACGGGTATCCGCCCACCGGACGTTACTGACCCCCGGCACGGGTCCGCCATAAAGTGGAGACCGGACTTCTTCGCGCGTAGATGAAGGCGATTGGTCCGTTTTTAGCCCGATCTGCCCCAATAAGCCACTGTCCGGGGGGCGTTACCCGCCGTCCGGATAACGGAACCCCACTACCCGGATCACGTTTACGCATCCATTCACTGCCAAGTCTGGCAACAGATCGCCAAAGCGTTGAAGACTCCCGCTCCAGGGGACTTATCCCCTGCGTATTACGGACTGATCACGCCGCTACAGCGGCAAGTGCGGGCCGGCTACCGCCGGTTGAGAGGGGTCCCTGCCAGATGACGGCACCATTGCACGAGCCGACCGCGGAAGCGGCCCCGAGCGCGGCCGAGGAAGCGTCGGTCGCCTCCAGCGGCGCCAAGGCCGTTCAGGGCCGTTCCCTGGGCCGGATCGCCTGGGAGCGCCTCAAGCGGGACAAGCTCGCCCTCACGGGCGGCGTCGTCGTGCTCGTCCTGGTCGTGGTCGCGCTCCTCGCGCCGGTCATCACCGGGCTGCTCGGGCAGGACCCGAACGAGTACCACGAGAACCTCATCGACCCGCTCTTCGGTACGCCCACGGGCTCCCTGGGCGGCGTCAGCGGCGACCACCTGCTCGGTGTCGAGCCGGTCAACGGCCGCGACATCTTCGCCCGCATCCTCTACGGCGCCCGGATCTCGCTGCTGGTCGGCTTCCTGTCGGCCGTGGTCGCGGTGATCCTCGGAACGGTGCTGGGCATCCTCGCCGGCTTCTTCGGCGGCTGGGTCGACTCCCTCATCAGCCGGGTGATGGACGGTCTGCTCGCCTTCCCGCAGCTGCTCTTCATCATCGCGCTGGTCTCCGTCATGCCGAACGACCTGCTCGGCCTCTCCGGTTCGAGCGTGCGTGTCTTCGTGATGATCCTGGTCATCGGCTTCTTCGGCTGGCCCTACATCGGACGCGTGGTGCGCGGCCAGACGCTCTCGCTGCGTGAGCGCGAGTACGTCGAGGCCGCCCGATCGCTGGGCGCGGGGCGGCTGTACATCCTGTTCAAGGAACTGCTGCCCAACCTGGTCGCCCCGATCGTCGTGTACACGACGATGATGATCCCCACCAACATCCTCACCGAGGCGGCGCTCAGCTTCCTGGGCGTCGGCGTCAAGCCGCCCACCGCCTCGTGGGGACAGATGCTCTCGAGCGCGATCGACTACTACGAGTCCGACCCCATGTACATGGTGGTCCCGGGTGTGGCGATCTTCATCACCGTGCTGGCCTTCAACCTCTTCGGTGACGGCGTCCGGGACGCGCTGGACCCGAAGGCCTCCCGCTGATCCGCCCCCTCGGGGATCCGCGAGAACAGCGAGCCGCAGAACCGCCGAAACACGGCGCCCCAACCGTCCCGTGGTCTTCACACGGGGTATCTCTCATCTATCCGGAGGATCCGAGATCGTGACTACCCAACGCACCTCAGGGCGGCGGAAGCAGGCATTTGCCGCTGCTGCCGCGGTCGCCGCGCTGCTGACCACGGCGGCGTGCGGCGGCGGTGGAGACGACGGCGACAAGGGCTCGAGCTCCGGTGCCGCCGGCTTCGACGCCGCGAACAACAAGGTCGCCCAGGCCTCCGCCGCCAAGAAGGGCGGCACGCTGAAGTTCGGTGCCGCGCAGGATGCCGACTCGTGGGACACCACGCGTGGCTACTACGGCATGATGTGGAACTTCGCGCGCTACTACAGCCGTCAGCTCGTCACCAACAAGGCCGAGCCGGGCGCTGCGGGCGCCGAGGTCACTCCGGACCTCGCCACCGAGACCGCGAAGGTCACGGACGACGGCAAGACCTACACGTACACCCTGCGTGACGGCATCACGTGGGAGGACGGCAAGGCGATCACGTCCAAGGACGTGAAGTACGGCATCGAGCGCGTGTGGGCGCAGGACGTGCTGTCCGGCGGTCCGACGTACCTCAAGGACGTGCTCGACCCCAAGGGCGAGTACAAGGGTCCCTACAAGGACACGTCCGCGGACAAGCTGGGTCTGAAGGCGATCGACACGCCCGACGACAAGACCATCGTCTTCCACCTCCCGCAGGCCAACTCGGACTTCGAGGAGATGCTGGCGCTGGTCTCGGCCTCGCCGGTCCGCCAGGACCAGGACACGAAGTCCAAGTACGGCCTGAAGCCGTTCTCCTCGGGCCCGTACAAGTTCGCGTCCTACAGCCCGGGCAAGGACCTCAAGCTGGTCCGCAACACCTCCTGGAAGCAGGCCTCGGACCCGATCCGCAAGGCCTACCCGGACCAGATCACCATCCAGTTCTTCTCGGACGCCAACCAGCTCGACCAGCGTCTGATCAGCGGTGACCTGGACCTCGACCTGAACCAGACCGGCATGTCGCCGCAGGGCCGCACCACCGCCCTGAAGCAGCACAAGGGCAACCTGGACAACCCGGTCACCGGTTACGTCCGCTACGCGGTCTTCCCGCAGAGCGTCGCGCCGTTCAACAACATCGAGTGCCGCAAGGCCGTCATCCTCGGCGCCGACCACGTGTCGCTCCAGACCGCCCGCGGCGGTCCGGTCGCCGGTGGTGACATCGGCACCAACATGCTGCCGCCGTCCGTCCCGGGTGCCGAGGGCCAGAAGTACGACCCGTACGAGATCTCCGGTGCCAACAAGAGCGGCAACGAGGCCAAGGCCAAGGAGGCCCTGAAGGCCTGCGGTCAGCCGAACGGCTTCAAGACCACCATCGCGGTGCGTAACAACAAGCCGGTCGAGGTGGCCACCGCCCAGTCCCTCCAGGCGTCGCTGAAGAAGATCGGCATCACCGCCGAGATCGACCAGTACGACGGCTCGCAGACCGCCGGCATCATCGGTAGCCCCTCGAACGTGAAGAAGAAGGGCTACGGCATCATCATCATGGGCTGGGGTCCGGACTTCCCGTCCGTCCAGGGCTTCGGTCTGCCGCTGTGGAACAGCAAGTACATCTCCGAGAGCGGTAACAACAACTACGCGCTCATCAACGACAAGACGATCGACGGTCTGTTCTCGTCGTACGTCACCACGCTGGACGACGCCGGCAAGACCAAGATCGCCACGGAGATCAACCACAAGGTGATGGAGGGCGCGTACTACCTGCCCTTCGTCTTCGAGCGGTTCCTCAACTGGCGCTCGGACAACCTGGCGAACGTCTACACCACCGACGGTTACAGCGGTCAGTACGACTTCGTCAACCTCGGCCTGAAGAACCCGAAGAAGTAGTCCCGGCACACCCGCCGAACGGCACGAAAGGCAGGTGAAGGCCGGCGCGGCGTGATCGCGGGCCACCGGACGATCTCCGGTGGCCCGTGGTCCGCGGCGGGCCGAGAGCTGTGCTCGCTTACCTCATCAGGCGGCTGTTCGCCGCCGCAGTGATGCTCGTGGTCATCGTCATGGTGGTCTTCGGCATCTTCTTCCTCATCCCCAAGTGGGCTGGCGTAGACATCGCCTTGAGCTTCGTGGGCAAGCAGGCCGACCCTGCCGCCGTCGAGGGTGTGCGCGAGAAGCTGGGCCTGGGCGACCCGATCTACGCCCAGGTCTGGGAGTTCTTCAAGGGCATCTTCGCCGGCCGGACCTACACGGGCGGTGGCGATTCCATCCACTGCGCCGCTCCGTGCTTCGGCTACTCCTTCCGCAGTGAGCAGGCCGTCTGGCCGGTGCTGACCGACCGCTTCCCGGTGACCCTGGCGCTCGCGCTCGGTGCCGCCGTGCTGTGGCTGATCTTCGGTGTCTCGGCGGGTGTGCTCTCCGCGCTCAAGCGGGGCAGCCTGTGGGACCGCGGCGCGATGGTGATCGCGCTCTCGGGTGTCTCCCTCCCGATCTACTTCACCGGCATGGTCGCCCTGTCGATCTTCGTGTACGGACTGGACCTGTTCGACGGGCAGTTCGTACCTCTGGACGAGAGTTTCAGCGGCTGGTTCGGCGGGATGATCCTGCCGTGGGTCACTCTCGCGTTCCTGTACGCGGCCATGTACGCCCGCATCACCCGGGCCACCATGCTGGAGATCCTGGGCGAGGACTACATCCGCACCGCCCGCGCCAAGGGCCTCAAGGAACACACCGTCATCGGCAAGCACGCCATGCGCTCCACGATGACTCCGCTGCTGACGATGCTCGGCATGGACCTCGGCGCCCTCATCGGCGGTGCGATCCTGACCGAGACGGCGTTCAACCTGCCCGGCCTCGGCCAGGCGGTGCTCAACGCCATCAAGAACCAGGACCTGCCCATCATCCTGGGCGTCACCCTGATCACTTCTCTGGCGGTGCTCGTCGCCAACCTCGTGGTGGACATCCTGTACGCCGTGATCGACCCCCGAGTGAGGCTCTCATGACCGAACTCAGCAAGAGCGGAGCGGCCGTGGGCGAGCCCACCCCCGCCTCGCCCGCGCCGACCGCCTTCCTCGAAGTGCGCGACCTCAAGGTGCACTTCCCGACCGACGACGGCCTGGTCAAGTCCGTCGACGGGCTCAGCTTCCAGCTGGAGAAGGGCAAGACCCTCGGCATCGTGGGCGAGTCCGGTTCCGGCAAGTCGGTGACCTCGCTCGGCATCATGGGTCTGCACACCGCCGGCCAGTACGGCAAGCGCAAGGCGCAGATCTCCGGTGAGATCTGGCTGGACGGCACCGAGCTGTTGTCCGCCGACCCGGACCACGTGCGCAAGCTGCGCGGCCGTGAGATGGCGATGATCTTCCAGGATCCGCTGTCGGCGCTGCACCCGTACTACACGATCGGTCAGCAGATCGTGGAGGCGTACCGGATCCACCACGACGTCGACAAGAAGACCGCCAAGCGCCGCGCGGTCGAGATGCTCGACCGGGTGGGCATCCCGCAGCCGGACAAGCGGGTCGACAGCTACCCGCACGAGTTCTCCGGCGGTATGCGTCAGCGCGCGATGATCGCGATGTCGCTGGTCAACAACCCCGAGCTGCTGATCGCGGACGAGCCGACGACCGCCCTGGACGTGACCGTCCAGGCGCAGATCCTCGACCTCATCCGTGACCTCCAGAAGGAGTTCGGCTCCGCGGTCATCGTGATCACCCACGACCTGGGCGTCGTCGCCGAACTCGCCGACGACATCCTGGTGATGTACGGCGGCCGCTGCGTCGAGCGGGGCCCGGCCGACAAGGTGTTCTACGAGCCCCGGCACCCCTACACCTGGGGTCTGCTCGGCTCGATGCCGCGGCTGGACCGTGAGCAGCAGGAGCGCCTGATCCCGGTCAAGGGCTCCCCGCCCTCGCTGATCAACATCCCGTCCGGCTGCGCCTTCAACCCGCGCTGCCCGTACGCGGACCTCCCGAAGGACAACGTCACCCGCACCGTCCGGCCCGAGCTGGCCGAGGTCGGCAGCCGGCACTGGGCCGCCTGCCACCTGGGCACGGAGCAGCGGGAGCGTATCTGGACCGAAGAGATTGCGCCGAAGCTGTGAGTGACGACGAGAAAGCGGTGAAGATCCCCGCGCAGGCCGAGGGCCCGACGCAGGGCGCGACCCTCACCAAGGACCCCGCCCCCGGCGAGGTCCTGCTGAAGGTGACCGGCCTCCAGAAGCACTTCCCGATCAAGAAGGGCCTGCTCCAGCGGCAGGTCGGGGCGGTGCACGCGGTCGACGGCATCGACTTCGAGGTCCGCTCCGGCGAGACGCTCGGCGTCGTGGGCGAGTCCGGCTGTGGCAAGTCCACGATGGGCCGGCTGATCACCCGGCTGCTCGAACCGACCGCGGGCAAGGTCGAGTTCCAGGGCAAGGACATCACGCACCTCGGGGTGAGCGGCATGCGTCCGCTGCGCCGCGATGTGCAGATGATCTTCCAGGACCCCTACTCGTCGCTGAACCCGCGCCACACCATCGGCACGATCGTCGGCGCTCCCTTCAAGCTCCAGGGCGTCGAGCCCGAGGGCGGCATCAAGAAGGAAGTGCAGCGGCTGCTGTCGGTCGTGGGTCTCAACCCCGAGCACTACAACCGCTACCCGCACGAGTTCTCCGGTGGTCAGCGTCAGCGCATCGGCATCGCCCGCGCACTCGCGCTGAACCCGAAGCTGGTCGTGGCGGACGAGCCGGTCTCGGCGCTGGACGTGTCGATCCAGGCGCAGGTCGTCAACCTGCTCGACGACCTCCAGCAGGAGCTCGGCCTCACCTACGTGATCATCGCGCACGACCTCTCGGTCGTCCGGCACGTCTCGGACCGCATCGCGGTGATGTACCTCGGCAAGATCGTGGAGCTGGCCGACCGCGACCTGCTCTACAAGTCGCCGATGCACCCGTACACCAAGGCGCTGATGTCGGCGGTGCCGATCCCGGACCCGCGGCGCAAGCACGCCAAGAGCGAGCGGATCCTGCTCAAGGGCGACGTGCCCTCGCCGATCTCGCCGCCGAGCGGCTGCCGCTTCCACACCCGGTGCTGGAAGGCGACCCAGGTCTGCAAGACCACCGAGCCGGTTCTCGTCGAGCTGCGGACGGGTCAGCAGGTCGCCTGCCACCACCCGGAGAACTTCGAGGACCAGGCCCCGCAGGACACCGTCCTGCTGACCGTCGCGAAGGAGGCGGCGGAGCTGGTGGCCGACGAGGTGCTCGCGGAGTCGGCGGAGACGTCGGCCGCGGTGGCGGCGGAAGTGGCGGCCGAAGCGGCTGCCGAGGCCACCGTGACCGCCGAGCCGGCTGAGGCCGCCGAGGCCACCGGGGACACCGAGGCGGCCGCCGAGGCCGCGCCGGAGGCTTCCGGTGACGACGCTCCGGCCAAAGAGAAGTAAGTAACACCGAGCCCCCGCCTTGCAATGTAAGGCGGGGGCTTCGTGCTGGGTGAGAATGTAGGGGTGCTCCAGCAAATCTTCAGCCCCTCCGTCCAGCACACGCTCGACCTGATCGGCATCTTTGTCTTCGCCATCTCGGGCGCGCTGCTGGCTGTCCGCAAGAACTTCGACGTGTTCGGCATCGCCATGCTCGCCGAGGTCACCGCGCTGGGCGGCGGAGTCTTCCGGGACCTGGTCATCGGGGCCGTGCCCCCGGCCGCCTTCACGGACCTGGGGTACTTCCTCACCCCGCTCCTCGCCGCCCTCCTGGTCGTCTTCCTGCACCCCCAGGTGGAGCGCATCCAGACGGGCGTCAACGTCTTCGACGCGGCCGGCCTCGGCCTGTTCTGCGTGACGGGGACGACGAAGGCGTACGACTACGGCCTCAACCTCACCGCGTCGGTGGCGCTTGGCCTCGCCACCGCCGTGGGCGGCGGTGTGCTGCGCGATGTGCTGGCCAACGAGGTGCCCTCACTGCTGCGCTGGGACCGCGACCTCTACGCGGTCCCGGCGCTCGTCGGCGCCACCATGGTGGTGCTCTGCATCCACTACGACGTGCTCACCCCGCTGGCCAGCGGCCTGGCAGCGGTCACGGCCTTCGTGCTGCGGCTGCTCGCGATGCGGTTCCACTGGCGAGCGCCGCGCGCTTGGAATCGGCGCTCGACGGTGCGCGAGGAGTAGTCGCCTTCGCCTTTCCCTTCCCGTCGGGGGTCACCGGGCGCTGGTCCAGCTGGGTGGTCAGCCAGCGGAACGCCGGCACGACCTGCGGCCGCCACAGCGCCATGGTGTGGCCGCCCGCGCCGCTCGGGATGTAGACGACGTGCACGGCCGTCGGCGCCTTCGCCTCCTGCCGCAGGGCCAGGGCCGCCTCGTAGCCGTCCTTCGGCTGGCCGGAGAGGTAGAGGGCCACGGACGGCGGCACGGTGGCCCTGCGCAGCAGCAGGTAGGGGTTGTTGGCCCGGCGCAGGGCGGGGCTCTGCGCGGCGAGGGAGTTGGGCTCGACGATCGGGTCGCTGTACCCGGACAGGCTCACGGCCGCCCGGTAGCGGTCCGGGTGGGCGACGGCGAGCTTGGCCGCGCAGTGGCCCCCGGCGGAGTACCCGGCGACCGCCCAGCCCTTGGGCGCGGGCTGGGCCCGGAAGTTGTCCCTGACCATCTTCGGTACGTCGATGCTGAGCCAGCTGTCGGCGTTGACGGTGCCCGGCACGTTGGCGCAGCCGGTGTCCACACCCGGCAGCAGTGTGGTGCGCGGCGCGACCAGGATGAACGGGGCGACCCTGCCCGCGCGCATCAGCGGTGCCAGCTGCTCGTGCACGTGCAGCGTCCCGTACCAGGACTTCGCGGAGCCCGGGTAGCCCGGCAGCAGCTCCACCACGGGGAAGGAGCGGTGCGCGTAGGCGGGCTCGTCGTACTGCGGGGGCAGCCAGACGTAGACCTCGGCGTTGACGCCGGAGACCCGGCCCTCGAGCTGGGTGACGCGTACCCCGCCCGCCGCGTGCATGCCAGGCCCCTCGGCCTGGGTGAACGTCTGCCGGACCTTGGGCAGCCGGTCCAGCGCGATTCCGCCGGTGCCGTCGGCGCCCAGGTCGGCGGCCTGCTGCACATGGGTGCCGGTGCCCAGCAGGTCGTCCCAGGTGTCGTACAGGCCGTTGGCGTTGTTGACCAGGACGAAGACCAGGGCCACGGCCGTGCCCTGGGCGAACAGCAGCATCACCATCCGGGCCGCGGCGCGCAGGACCCGCGGCCCGCGCAGCCGCGACCACATCAGCAGCGGCAGCGCGACGGCGACCACGGACAGCGCGATCAGGGTGTAGAGGAACGGAGTCCCGGTGAGGCTCATGTCCTTGCAGAGGGGAATCCGGGCGTCGAGGTTACGGACGAGTTCGGACACTTACCAAGAAATTGCCGACCGCTCACCCGAACCGGTCACCGGTGAGCCCCGAATCGGTCATGAATGGGCGTGATCTGTTCATACGGCCGTAGCGCGGTCGTCGCACGGCCGTAGCGGCCAAAGCTACCGCTTAGTAATGAGCTGTTGTACGGTTCAGGCATGCCAGAAGCAGCTACCGCGGCGGCCGAGCCGGCCTCCGTCGCCCTCGTCACGGCCCCGACCGGAGACGGCGAGTTCGAGTTCGACCGCGACACCGCGCTCACCCGACGCGCGCCCGGCGTCTACGACATCGACCTCTCGGCCGGCTGGACGATCATCAGCGCCGTCAACGGCGGCTACCTTCTCGCCGTCCTCGGCCGCGCGCTCGCGGACGCGCTGCCGCACCGTGACCCGTTCACGATCTCGGCGCACTACCTCACCGCGTCCCAGCCCGGCCCCGCGGTCGTCCGCACGGACGTCGTGCGCACCGGCCGCACCCTCTCCACCGGCCAGGCCTCGCTCTTCCAGTACGACGAGAACGGCGCCGAGGTCGAGCGGATCCGGGTCCTCGCCTCCTACGGCGACCTGGACACCCTGCCGGACGACGTCCGTACGACGGCGAAGCCGCCGGCGATCCCGCCGATGGACCAGTGCTTCGGCCCCGAGGACGGACCGGCACCCGTGGACGGCAGCTCCGCGATCGCCGACCGTCTGATGCTCAAGCTGGACCCGTCGACCCTCGGCTGGGCGCTCGGACAGCCCTCCGGGAAGGGCGAGATGCGGGCCTGGTTCGGTCTGAAGGACGGCCGCGACCCCGACCCGCTGTCCCTCCTCCTCGCGGTGGACGCCCTGCCGCCCACCGCGTTCGAGATCGGCCTGCGCGGCTGGGTCCCCACGGTCGAGCTGACGGTCCACGTCCGCTGCCGTCCGGCTCCCGGCCCGCTGCGCGTCTCCATCACCACCCGCAACCTCGCGGGCGGCTTCCTGGAGGAGGACGCCGAGGTCTGGGACAGCGCGGACCGACTCGTCGCGCAGTCACGGCAGTTGGCCCGGGTCAGGCTCGGCTGAGCCCCGGTGCGCGGGAGCTCGTGTCACGGAGCTGTACCAGCGCACCGACCGGTCAACCTGAGTGAACTCCCAGGTCAGCAAGGTTTCTTGAGAAGTGCTTTACCCGATTGACAGGCGGGGGACAGAGGGGCCCCAAGGAAGGCCTAAGCGCCGTTGGTTGAGTTCCGGTCTCAGGTTCTCCTCATCATCTCCGGAGCTGTTTCTCATGAAGCGTGCGCTGATGCCCGTCCGTCTCGTCCCCGCGGTGGCGCTGCTGGCGCTCTCGCCCCTCGCCCTGGTGGCCTGTGGCTCGGGCGACTCCTCCTCGAGCAGCGGGACGTCCGCCCAGCAGTCCTGCTCGCCGCCGTCCGGCAACCCGTCGGGCATGCCGAGCGGCGCCCCCTCGGGGGCCCCGTCGGGCGCGCCGACCGGTGCCGCCTCGGGGCAGCCGACGGGCACACCGACCGGCACGCCGACCGGTGTCCCGTCGGGCATGCCGAGCGGCGGTCCCGGCGGTGGCGGTCAGGGTGGCCCCGGCGGCGGCGGCGGCGGCGGCGGTCAGGGCGGCGGCTGTGGCGGTCCGGGCGGCGGCCAGGGGCAGCAGGGACAGCAGGCCCAGCAGCAGGGCTGACGGCGGTTCGACCACAGGGGCGGCGCACCCGGCGACGGGTGCGCCGCCCCTGTGGCGTACGGGTGCGTCGCGGGGCGGTCAGTCCAGCCAGTGGCGGCGGCCGATGCTGATGAGCCGCATCTGGCGGGCGGCGAGCCGGCTGACCCGCTCCTGCTCCTCCGGCGGGGACTCCAGCGCCTCCAGGAACAGCGAGGCCGTGACGAGCATCTGGTCGACGTAGAGGTGCGAGAGCATCAGCAGGTCGTCGTCGCTCCAGTCCTCCGCCTCGGCGTCCTTGGCCAGTTCGGTCTTCACCTCCTCGGCGAACCGGGCCAGTTGGTCCCGGATCGCCTCCCGCACCGGCTGTACTCCGCCATGTCGCTCACGGGCGATGAAACGGACGGGCGCGGGGTGCGCGGTCACATGACCGGCGATCAGCTCGACAGCGCGCGTGATGCGTTCCTCGCTCGTGTCGGCCGTGGTCACGGTGGTGCGGATCATCGGGTGGAGGCTGCCGAGCGCCTCCTCGACCAGAGCCACGCCCAGATCCGCGGTGGAGCGGAAGTGGCGGTAGAAGGCGGTGGGGGCGACCCCGACGGCACGGGTGACCTCGCGCAGCCCCAGGCTGCTCAGGCTCTGCTCCTCCAGCAGCACCAGCGCCGCGTCCATGAGCGCCTGCCGGGTCTTCTGCTTCTGGGCCTGCCGGATGCCGAGGGTGTGACTCATGTCATCCAGTTAACAACTGTTCTCTGGAATTGGAAAGCCGGGGTACACGCTAGACTCAAGAGTCAGTGAACAAGTGTAACCACAACTGTTCACCCAAACTTTACGGAGGGGGATCCGATCCCATGCTGTTCCTCGTTGCGGCCCTGCTGCTGTTCGGCGTCGTCATGGGCACCGTGGCCCACGCGCCGTTCGCCTTCACCCTCGTCGCCGCCGCCGTGATCGCCGCCTGGCTCGGTGTCTTCGCGCTCCGCGAGCGCCACGGCCGCCGTCGGCAGACCTCGACCCACTGACCCGTCGCACTTTCCTCCACAGGAGCTGACCAGCCATGCAACTCACCGCACCGGCCACCCGCCGCACCGGCATCCGGGACACCGACGGAATGGCCGTCGCGTCCTTCGTCCTCGGTCTCCTCGGCCTGCTCGTCCTCAACGTCTTCCTCGGCCCGATCGCCATCGTCCTGGCGTCGGTCGCCCTCTGGCGCGGTACGGCCCGCCGCGGGCGCGCCTTCCTCGGACTGGGTCTGGGCGTCGCCGACCTTCTGGTCCTGGTGGCGTTCATGCAGGCCGACTCGACGGTTTCCTGGAGCTTCTGACCGCAAGGGCTCACCTGGCAGCGAGGCGTGCCGCCCGGCCCCCGTAGAATCGGGGCCACCATGGCATACCTCGACCACGCCGCGACCACGCCGATGCTCCCCGAGGCGGTCGAGGCACTCACCGCGCACCTGGGCGTCACCGGCAACGCCTCCTCCCTCCACGCGGCCGGCCGGCAGGCCCGCCGTACGGTCGAGGAAGCCCGGGAGACCCTCGCGGACGCGCTCGGCGCCCGTCCCAGCGAGGTCGTCCTCACCTCCGGCGGCACCGAGGCCGACAACCTCGCGGTCAAGGGCCTGTACTGGTCCCGCCGTGACACGGACCCGGCCCGCACCCGCGTCCTGGCCAGCCCGGTCGAACACCACGCGGTCCTCGACGCCGTGCACTGGCTCGGCGAGCACGAGGGCGCCACGGTCGAGTACCTGCCGGTCGACTCCTACGGGCGGGTCCATCCCGAGGCGCTCCGCGAAGCCATCGCCCGCGACCCCCACGACGTGGCCCTGGCCACCGTCATGTGGGCGAACAACGAGATCGGCACGATCCTGCCGGTCCGCGAACTGGCCGACGTGGCAGCCGAGTTCGATGTCCCGCTGCACGCCGACGCGGTCCAGGCCTTCGGTCAGGTCCCCGTCGACTTCGCGGCCTCCGGCCTCGCCGCGATGACGGTCTCCGGCCACAAGATCGGCGGCCCGTACGGCATCGGCGCCCTGCTCCTCGGCCGCGAGCACACCCCCGTACCCGTCCTGCACGGCGGAGGCCAGGAGCGCCATGTCCGCTCCGGCACCCTCGACGTCCCCGCCATCGCCTCCTTCGCGGTCGCCGGACGCCTCGCCGCCGAACAGCGCGAGTGGTTCGCCCGCGAGATCGGCGCCCTGCGCGACTCGCTGATCGACGCGGTGCGTACGGCCGTCCCGGACGCGATCCTCGGCGGGGACCCGGTGGACCGGCTCCCGGCCAACGCCCACTTCACCTTCCCGGGCTGTGAGGGCGACTCCCTGCTGCTGCTGCTCGACGCCCAGGGCATCGAGTGCTCCACCGGCTCCGCGTGCACCGCCGGCGTCGCCCAGCCCAGCCACGTCCTGCTCGCCACCGGCACAGATCCCGACCTGGCCCGCGGCACCCTGCGCTTCTCCCTCGGCCACACCTCCACCGAGGCCGACGTCGAGGCGGTCGCCAAGGCCATCGGCCCGGCGGTGGAGCGGGCGCGCGCCGCCGGACTGACGTAGCGCCGACGGTCTTCGGCGTCGGCCACCGACGGTCACTCCGTCGAGTGTCGACACTCGACTCGAATCTAGGGGTCACCTGTCAATACAGCGGCTAGGTGTCGACAGTTGCGGCCTGGTGGTCTACCTTCCGGTGCACATTCCCGCTCCGTCCTGCCGCCATAAAGCCACCCCGTGACCGCCGAGTCATCGCGCGAACGTCGCGTCACCCGACGGAAGTTGTTCCTGCTCGGCGGTACCGGAGCCGCCGGGCGCCGCGCGGGAGGGCTCCGCGGTCACTGCCGGCACCGGAGGTGAGGCGGACGTGTTCAAAGGCGGTTGCCAGGCGCCGCCACCACCATGGACCTGGCCCGGGTGCGCTGGGCCAGGGGCTGCCGCCGGCACTTCCACTGCCGGCGGCAGCCTGCTCAGGAGGCTGGAGTGACCGGCCCGGGGCGTGACCGGCCCGCTGGGGCCGGGTCAGCCGTCCGTGACCATGAGGGCCGCCATCATGCCCTCGTCCTCGTGCTGGAGAAGATGGCAATGGAGCATGTACATGTACGTGTCGTCGGTGAAGTCGGTGAACTTCATCGCGATCTTGATGGAGCCGCCGCCGACCACCTCGAAGGTGTCGAACCAGCCGAGGTCGACGCCGGTCGGCGCCTCGCCGTTGATCTCGATCACCTGGTAGGGCACGTCATGCAGATGGAACGAGTGTTCTAGCTGCGTGCTGTTCGTGATCGTCCAGACCTCCTCGGCGTCCAGAGTGGTGCTGATCATCGCCATCCCGGCCATGCTCGTGCCCACCGAGCCGTTGATCGTCATGGTCCCGCCGGTGCCCTGACCGAGGGTGATCGTCCGCGCGGTGAAGTCGCTCGTGTCGTACCGGGCGATGGTGTTGAGCGTGCTCGGCAGGGCGGCCGGGGTATCGGTGGCGTCCGGGGTCACGGTCAGGAAGTCGTACGTGCCGCTGCCGCCGCGGATCCAGCCGGTGGTGACGACGGCCTGGAGCGTGACCGCGTCATCGAGGTCGAGGACGAACTCGGCGCGGGCGCCGGCCACCAGCCGGATCGTGGTCACCTCGGTGGGCTCGGTGAGATAGCCCTGGTCGGTGGCGATCTGGGTGAGCGTTCCGCCGTCGCCGCGCTGGACGGTCATGATGTCGGCGGGGGAGGCGTTCAGGACCCGGAAGCGGGTGCGCTTCTTGGCGGCGGTGAAGCCGAGCGTGGTCGAGTCGACGTTGGTGCCGTTGACCAGCACCGGGAAACTGACGCCGGAGCTGCGATAGCCGGCCGCCTCGTACTTGATGTCGCCGGTGCTGTCGACGGCCAGACACTGCAGGATGATCGGGATGTCGTCGACGCCGTACTCGCTCGGCAGCGCGGCCGAGACGTCCGAGTCGTCCTCCACGATGATCATCCCGGCCAGGCCGTGGACGACCTGCTCGGCCGTGGTGCCCAGGGCGTGCGGGTGGTACCAGAGGGTCTTGGCCTCGTCGAGGACCTCGAAGGTGGGCGACCAGGTCACGCCGTCCGCGAAGGCGTTCTGCGGGCCGCCGTCCATCTTGGGCGGGATGTGGGCGCCGTGGAAGTGGACCGAGGTGTCCGCGCCCAGGGTGTTGGTGAAGTTCATCAGGACCGTTTCGCCCTTGGTCCACTTCATGGTCGGGCCGAGGTACGCACCGTTGTAGCCGGCCGTGGTGCTGGTGACGCCGCTGAGCACCTCGCCGGTGCCGGTCTTCGCGGTCAGGGTGTAGGTGGTGGTGCCGTCGGAGGTGGTGGCCTCCAGCAGGTCGGGGATGGTGAGGGTGCCGGTGGCGTCGGCGGCGGACGCCTTGTTGCCGTTGCCGCCGGTCAGCAGGGAGAAGGTGACCCCGGCGGTCCCGACGGCGGCCAGCCCGGCCGCCCCCGCCATGCCGCCGAGGAACTTGCGCCGGTGCAGGCCCTTGCCGTGCCCGCCCTTGGTCTCGCCGCTCTTCGTGTGGCGCTCGTCCTTGGTGCCCCGGTCGCTTCGTGCGTGGGCGCCCTTGCTCTGCCGTCCCGCGCCGGAGGCGGGATCTGTGGTGTGGGTCATGGCCGTGGAGCTTTGGGCTAAGGCCTATGTGAAGACTGGGTCGAACATAGGAGTGAGCCGAGGAGGCTGTGCGGCCGCCGTGCGCCCCAACTCCCTTGAAGAAAAGCCAAGTTGGTGGAACGCAGGTCATGTTCGGGGTGCGGGACACATCGGACGGCCGGCTCTCATCAACTGTTCACGATTTTGAGCACATGTGACCTGTATCACATTGCCTGTGCTCAGGTGGCCGCGGCCTGCGCCTCCCGCACGAGCCGCAGATACCGATCCCAGTCCCAGTGCTCGCCCGGGTCGGTGTGATCGGTGCCCGGCACCTCCACATGCCCGATGATGTGCTCGCGGTCGACGGCTATGTCGTACCGCCGGCAGATCGCGGCGGTCAGCCGGGCGGAGGCGGCGTACATCGCGTCGGTGAAGTCCTTCGGCCGGTCGACGAAGCCCTCGTGCTCGATGCCGACACTGCGCTCGTTGTACGCGCGGTTGCCCGCGTGGTACGCCACGTCAAGCTCCCGGATCATCTGCGTGACGTGTCCGTCCTTGCCGACGATGTAGTGCGCGGCCGCCTTGTGCCCCGGGTCCTCGAACGCCTTCACCGCGCTGTCGAGATCGCCCTGCGTGACATGGATGACGACCATGTCGATCCCGTAGTCGTCCGGCCGGTCCGCCCAGCGGAAGTTCGCCTCCGACGCCGCCACCCACCGGGCGCCCCGGAAGTCCACCGCACCTTCCACCCGCTGCCTGCGCACGCCCGGCAGCCGCCAGTACAGCCGCGCCAGTTCGTCACGCGCGAGCACGCCCGTGCCGACGGCGGCCGCCGCCCCGCCGATCAGCAGGGCGCGCCGCCCGATCCGCCGGTCGGAGTCGCTCTTCCCGTCCCCCATGTCCGTGCCCTTCCTCGCCCCTTGTGATCGTCAACGGATACTCGCGGGCTCCGGTTCCCGGGGACCCGTACCCTGGAAGGGTTATGACTGAGACCTCGCAGCGTTCCCGCCCCCTTCGCGTACTCGCCGCCATGTCCGGCGGGGTCGACTCCGCCGTCGCCGCCGCCCGCGCAGCGGAAGCCGGCCACGACGTGACCGGCGTCCACCTCGCGCTCTCCGCGAACCCGCAATCGTTCCGTACCGGCGCGCGAGGCTGTTGCACCATCGAGGACTCCCGCGACGCCCGCCGCGCGGCCGACGTCATCGGCATCCCGTTCTACGTGTGGGACCTCGCCGACCGCTTCCGGGAGGACGTCGTCGACGACTTCGTCGCCGAGTACGAGGCCGGCCGCACCCCCAACCCCTGTCTGCGCTGCAACGAGAAGATCAAGTTCGCCGCGCTGCTGGACAAGGCGCTCGCGCTGGGCTTCGACGCGGTGTGCACCGGCCACTACGCGAAGGTCCTCGTCGACGAGGACGGCACGCGCGAGCTGCACCGCGCCTCCGACATGGCCAAGGACCAGTCGTACGTGCTCGGCGTCCTCGACGACCGGCAGCTCGCCCACGCGCTCTTCCCCCTCGGCGACACGGTGACGACGAAGGACGAGATCCGCGCGGAGGCCGAGCGCCGGGGCCTGGCGGTCGCCAAGAAGCCCGACTCCCACGACATCTGCTTCATCGCCGACGGCGACACCCAGGGCTTCCTCGCGAACCGGCTGGGCAGGGCCGAGGGCGACATCGTCGACGAGTCCGGCGCCAAGGTGGGCACCCACGAAGGCGCCTACGGCTTCACCATCGGCCAGCGCAAGGGCCTGCGCATCGGCACCCCGGCCGCCGACGGCAAGCCGCGCTACGTCCTCGACATCTCCCCGGTGAACAACACGGTGACGGTCGGGCCGGCCGCCTCCCTGGACGTCGCCGCCCTGACCGCGATCAGGCCCCGCTGGTGCGGCGCCGCCCCGACCGGCCCCGGCACCTACACGGCCCAGCTGCGCGCCCACGGCGGCGAGACCGAGGTGCGGGCCGAGCTCGTCGACGGCTCCCTCGAGGTCACCTTCACGGAGCCCGTCCGGGGCGTGGCCCCCGGCCAGGCGATCGTGCTGTACGACGACACGCGCGTGGTGGGCTCGGCGACGATCGCGGCCACCGTGCGGGCGACGGCCGGGGTGTCCTGACCGTCAGTCGCCCGACCCGAGGAACTCCGCCAGCACCGGCGCGAGGACTGCCGGGTCCACCATGTGGGTCTGGCCCTCGAGCTCGCGGTACGTGCCGTCCGTGACCGCGTCCGCGACGGCGCGCGTCGCCTCGCGCAGCCATGGCGCACTGGCCTCGCCCGCCACGGCGAGCACCGGGACCGCGATCGAGGCCAGCCGCTCCCTGGGCGGCGCACCGCCGCCCAGGACGGCGTCGTCGTAGGCGAGGGTCGGCGCGATGGCCTCCATCCCCTCCCACATCGGTGACCGGCGGGCGCCCCGGATCATCTCCTCGGCCAGCCCCGTCAGCCGCAGGAACAGTTCGACGGCGTCCCCGCGCCGCCCCTGCGCGAGTGCCTCGGTGAGGTTCGCCGTGTAGGCGGCGCGTCCCTGCGCGCCCTCCTCGTCCAGGGCGTACGGCGTCTCGTACACGGCCACCCGCCGCACCGGCAGCCCGGCGGCCGCCGCCTCCAGCACCAGCGCGCCGCCCGAGGAGATGCCGTAGAGCGCCGCCTCGCCGCCCGCCGCGTCGATGAGGGCCGCCAGGTCCTCGACCTCACGTTCCACCGCGTACGGCGTCGTGTCGCCGCTCTCACCACGGCCCCGGCGGTCGTACCGCAGGACCGTGCAGCGGTCCGCGAGCAGGCCGGCCAGGGGCGCCATGGTGCCGCCCGTGGACATCGCCCCGCTCACCAGGATGACCGCGGGCCCCTCGCCGGCGCGTGCGTACGCGAGTTCGGTGCCGTCGCGCGAAATGGTCTTCTTGTCCATGCCCATGCAGACTGCCGCACGGCACGGCGGTCATCGGCCTACGACACCTCCGCTTGCGGCACTTCCGCCTCCGAGACCTCCACTTCGTAGAAGCACAGGTGGTTCTTGATCTCGGCGACGTCGGGCTTGGGGTCGGGATAGCCCCAGACGAGGTCCGCCGCGTCCGGCAGCGACCAGTAGGAGGCCGTTCCCTTGAAGGGGCAGTACGTCTGGGTGTCGGAGGGGGTCAGCAGGTCGAGCCGTACGTCCTCGGCGGGGATGTAGTAGCGCACCGGACAGCCGGTCTCGCGCAGGGCGAGCGCCCGGTCGGTCTCGGCCAGCACGTGGCCCCCGTGGACGACCCTGATGTGCCGGTCGCCCCGCTCGATGGTGATCGTGTGTCCTCGGGTCATGCCGGAACAGCGCCCGCGGGCCCCCGGTTCTTCCCGCGTACGGTGGCCGCATGCGTATCTGCGTCTTTCTCTCCGCCGCCGACCTCGACGACCGCTACACCCGCCCCGCGCGCGAGTTCGCCGAACTCCTCGGCAAGGGCGGCCACACCCTCGTGTGGGGCGGCTCCGACACCGGGCTGATGAAGGTGGTCGCGGACGGTGTGCAGGAGGCCGGCGGCCGGCTGTGCGGGGTGTCGGTGGACTTCCTCGCCGCCAAGGCGCGGGCCGGGGCCGACGAGATGGTCGTCGCGCGGGATCTCGCCGAGCGCAAGCGGCTCCTCCTGCAGAAGTCCGACGCCGTCGTGATCATGGTCGGCGGGACCGGGACGCTGGACGAGGCGACCGAGATCCTCGAGCTGAAGAAGCACGGACACACCGACAAGCCGGTCGTGCTGCTCAACACCGCGGGCTTCTACGACGGCCTCAAGGAGCAGTTCCGGCGCATGGAGGACGAGGGGTTCCTGCCCCGCCCCCTGACCGACCTGGTGTTCTTCGCGGAGGAGGCGGTCGGCGCCCTCGCGTACCTGGAAGCCGTGACATCAGCGGCCACCGCCGCGGGGCAGGGCGTCGAGTGACTCCTCGGTGATGCGAGCATGGCGGGCATGGCTACTCATGTGATCACCGGAGCCGGTTCCGGCATCGGCGCGGCCGTCGCCCGCCGTCTGCACGCGCGCGGGGACGAACTCGTGCTGCACGCGCGTGACGCGGGCCGCGCGAAGGAACTGGCGGCGGAGTTTCCCGGGGCCCGGACCCTGGTCGGCGACCTGGCCGAGCCCGCCAAGCTGAGCTGGGCCTTCTCCCACCAGGCGCTGCCCGACCGGGTGGACTCCCTCCTCCACATCGCCGGCGTGGTCGACCTGGGGCCGGTCGGCGACCTGACCCCGAAGTCCTGGCGCCACCAGCTCGACGTCAACCTGATCGCCCCGGCCGAGCTGACCCGGCACTTCCTGCCCCAACTCCGGACCACCAGGGGGCACGTGGTCTTCGTGAACTCCGGGGCGGGCCTGCGGGCGAGCGCCGACTGGTCCGCGTACGCCGCCTCCAAGCACGGCCTGAAGGCGCTGGCGGACGCCCTGCGCGCCGAGGAGCACGAGCACGGCGTCCGCGTCACCTCCGTCTACCCCGGCCGCACCGCCAGCCCCATGCAGGCCAAGGTCCACCAGCAGGAGGGCAAGGAGTACGACCCGGGTGAGTGGATCGATCCCGAGTCGGTCGCGACGACGATCCTGATGGCCGTCGACCTGCCCCGGGACGCGGAGGTCAACGACCTGACGGTGCGTCCGGGGCGGTGAGACCGCCCGCGGGGGCGAGACGCGCCCCCGCGGCTACGTAGGCTTCACCCCGTGAACGCACACTTCAGTTTCGGCCCCGCCACCGGCGTCGGCTCCCTGCCCGGCGGTGACGCCCGCGAGGCCGCCAGGGCCGCCACCGGGTCCTTCGAGGACTTCCCGTTCCTCGCCGAGCTGCCGGCCCGCGGTCCGGGCGCCGACATGATCGGCCGTACCGCGGGGATGCTCGTCGAGCTGTTCGCGCGCGTGGAGCCCAGCGGCTGGCGGATCGGTGACCGGCCGGGCCGGGACACCAAGCGGGCCCGGTCCTGGCTGGGGGAGGACCTCGACGCGCTGGAGGAGTTCACGCAGGGCTACGAGGGCCAGGTGAAGGTGCAGGCCGTCGGGCCCTGGACCCTCGCCGCCGCGCTGGAGCTGAAGAACGGCCAGTCGGTGCTCTCGGACCACGGTGCCCGCCGCGACCTCGCCGGCTCCCTCGCCGAGGGGCTGCGTCTGCATCTCGAGGAGGTGCGCCGCCGCCTGCCCGGCGCGCGGATCGTGCTCCAGCTCGACGAACCCTCCCTGACCGCCGTCCTGCGCGGCCAGGTGAAGACCGCCAGCGGCTACCACACCCACCGCGCCGTCGACCGGCAGGTCGTGGAGGCCACCCTCCGGGAGGTCGTCGGGGTGCACGGCGACGGCCCCGTCGTGGTCCACTCCTGCGCCCCGGACGTCCCGTTCGCCCTGCTGCGCCGGGCCGGCGCGGCGGCGGTCTCCTTCGACTTCTCGCTGCTCACCGAGCGTGACGACGACGCGATCGGCGAGGCGGTCGAAGGGGGTACCCGGCTGTTCGCCGGTGTCGTGCCGGGCGTGGACGCCCCATTGTCGGACCCTGCCGGTAGCGTCATGGGTGTCAGGACGCTGTGGCGCAGGCTGGGGCTGCATCCGGGGCTGCTCACCGAGGCGGTCACGCTCACGCCGTCGTGCGGCCTCGCGGGAGCTTCCCCCGCGTACGCGCGCGAGGCCCTCGCGCACTGCGTCCGGGCGGCGAGATCCCTCGCGGACAACCCAGAGTAACGGGAGGACGACACGGTGGCCGGCGACAGGCAAGCGGAGACGACGGTGCCCAGCGAGGCACGGGAGAAGCACGCGCAGCTGGCTGAGCAGATCGAGGAGCACCGCTTCCGGTACTACGTGAAGGACGCTCCCGTCATCAGCGACGCGGAGTTCGACCGGCTCCTGCGCGCCCTGGAGGAACTGGAGCAGGAGTACGCCGGGCTGCGGACGCCCGACTCGCCGACCCAGAAGGTCGCCGGCGCGTACGCCACGGAGTTCACGGCCGTCCAGCACCGCGAGCGGATGCTCTCGCTCGACAACGCCTTCGACGACCTGGAACTCGCCGCGTGGGCCGAGCGCGTCCACAAGGACGTGGGCAGCTCCGCGTACCACTTCCTGTGCGAGCTCAAGGTCGACGGCCTCGCCGTCAACCTCACCTACGAGAACGGCCGTCTCACGCGCGCGGCGACCCGGGGCGACGGCCGCACGGGTGAGGACATCACGCCCAACGTGCGCACCATCGCGGAGATCCCCGACCGCCTCACCGGTGACGGGGTCCCGTCCCTGGTGGAGATCCGGGGCGAGGTCTACTTCCCGATGGAGAAGTTCGAGGAGCTGAACGCCCGTCTGGTCGGGGCGGGTGACAAGCCCTTCGCCAACCCGCGCAACGCGGCCGCCGGTTCACTGCGCCAGAAGGACCCGCGCGTCACCGCCTCGCGTCCGCTGCACATGGTCGTGCACGGCATCGGCGCCCTGGAGGGCTACGAGGGACTGACCCGCCTCTCCGAGGCGTACGACCTCCTCGAGACCTGGGGCCTGCCCACCTCCCCGCACAACAAGGTGGTCGGCGACCTCGACGCGGTACGGGCGTTCATCGCGTACTACGGCGAGAACCGGCACTCGGTGGCGCACGAGATCGACGGCGTGGTCGTCAAGCTCGACGAGATCCGACTGCAGGGACGGCTCGGTTCCACGGCCCGCGCCCCCCGGTGGGCGATCGCCTACAAGTACGCGCCGGAGGAGGTCAACACCAAGCTCGTCAACATCCGCGTGGGTGTCGGCCGTACCGGCCGCGTGACGCCGTACGCCCAGGTCGAGCCGGTCACGGTGGCGGGCTCGGAGGTCGAGTTCGCCACCCTGCACAACCAGGAGGTCGTCAAGGCCAAGGGCGTTCTGATCGGCGACACCGTGGTGCTGCGCAAGGCCGGTGACGTGATCCCGGAGATCCTCGGTCCGGTCGCCGACCTGCGCGACGGCAGCGAGCGCGAGTTCGTGATGCCGTCCGAGTGCCCGGAGTGCGGGGCGGGGCTGCGGCCGATGAAGGAGGGCGACATCGACCTGCGGTGCCCCAACGCCCGCACCTGCCCTGCCCAGTTGCGCGAGCGGGTGTTCTACCTGGCCGGCCGCAGGGCGTTGGACATCGACCACTTCGGTTATGTCGCCGCGGCCGCCCTCACTCATCCGCTGGAGCCGGCCGATCCGCCGCTGCGGGACGAGGGCGACCTCTTCGACCTCACCATCGACCGGCTGCTGCCCATCAAGGCGTACGTCCTCGACCAGGACAGCGGTCTGCCCAAGCGGGACCCGAAGACGGGCGAGGAGAAGATCGCCACGGTCTTCGCCAACCAGCAGGGTGAGCCGAAGAAGAACGCGCTCGCCATGCTGGAGACCATCGCGGCCGCCAAGGAACGCCCGCTGGCGCGCATCCTCACCGGGCTGTCGATCCGGCACGTCGGACCGGTCGCGGCCGAGGCGCTGGCCCGCGAGTTCCGCTCGATCGAGCGGATCGAGCAGGCCTCGGAGGAGGAGCTGGCGGCCACCGACGGGGTGGGTGCCATCATCGCGGCCTCGCTCAAGGAGTGGTTCGAGGAGGAGTGGCACCAGGAGATCCTGCGCAAGTGGCGGGCCGCCGGCGTCCG
This sequence comes from Streptomyces sp. NBC_01334, assembly GCF_035983595.1. NCBI lineage: Bacteria > Bacillati > Actinomycetota > Actinomycetes > Kitasatosporales > Streptomycetaceae > Streptomyces > Streptomyces sp. NBC_01334. The sequence continues at coordinate 6,743,756 of NZ_CP130718.1, forward strand.
GATGGAGGAGGAGGGCTCCGGGGAGGACGAAGGACCGCGTCCCCTCGAAGGGCTGACGGTCGTCGTCACCGGCACCCTCGAGCACTTCACCCGGGACGGCGCCAAGGACGCCCTGCAGAACCAAGGGGCGAAAGTGACCGGTTCGGTTTCGAAGAAGACATCCTTCGTCGTTGTGGGTGACAATCCGGGATCGAAGTACGACAAGGCGATGCAGTTGAAGGTGCCGGTTCTGAACGAAGACGGCTTCACCGTCCTGCTGGAACAGGGACCCGAGGCAGCGGCCGAAGTCGCCCTTCCGACCGAGGAGTAGCGACGAGTGGCGGTTGAAGGTCACCCGATCGGCGCATACCAGATGCATACGGGTGGCCGGGGCGCATTCGGGCAACCGTCGACGACCGCTGCCCGTGGAAGCCTTCCGCGGCCTACTGTTGAGACGTGCGCCTGCCGTGCCCAGCTGCGGTCGGGGCACCTCCGTGCTCCTGGCGAGCAGGGGGAAGGGTTCTCCAACGCGGCGCCGCCCGGAGTTGTCGGGCAACGGGCCGCGTGGCGTGGGCACCGCCGGCTGTGAGAGGGACGGGAATGGAACCGACCGAGAGCGCCGCCCCGGACGAACGGCTGCGCCGACGCCGGGTCGCCGGCGTCTGGTGGGGGAGCTGGTGGACGGCGCGCTCCGAGCGGCCTCCGGGCGCGGAGGCGTATGTGCCGCACACCGCGCCGTACGCGACGTCGCATTCCGGTCCGGACCTCCGCGTCACCTCCGCCCCGCATCCCGGGATGCCCGACACCGAGGCCGACCGGCACCTGTCCTGGCCCGCGCTGCCCGCCTCGGTCGTCTCCGCCGCCGCCTTCGCCCTCGGCGCCGGCTTCTACCGCGCCTTCACCGACCACCACGCGCTGTTCCCGTCCGGCACGGCCGGCTGGGCCCTGGCCGTGCTGGCCGGCGTCATCGTCGGCCATCTGGTCCTGCTCGGCCGCGCCCGCTGGTGGGGCGGCACCGGCTCCGGCGCCGCGCTCACCCTCGCCGTCCTGCTGCTGTACGGCTGGGTGGCGGCCGGACTGGTCAGCCTCACCGTCGTCGTCCTGGTCGGCATAGCCCGGCGCCACCGCTGGCGGCAGGGCGTCCTGCACGGCGCGGTGGACATCCTCGGCATCGGCGCGGGCGCGCTGTTGCTGGCCGCCTGCGGACCGATACCGTCCGTGGAGCGGCCCTGGACCCCCGACAGCTGGACGGTCTACACCGGCCCCCAGGTGGTCCTGGTGGCCGTCGCCTATCTCGCGGTCACCCGTGTTCTCCTCTGGTACCTGCAGGCCCCGCGCTCCGGCGGACTGCCCACCGTCGCCCGCACGGCCCTGGTCAGGCAGGGCCTGGTCGCGGTCGCCCTGCTGGGCATCGCGCCGCTGATCTGCGTGGTGGCCGTGGCCAAGCCGATCCTGCTGCCGCTGTTCGCCATCCCGCTCATCGCCCTCGACTCCACTTTGTGGATGGCCCGCGCCCGCGCCGAGGAGCAGCTGCGCGACCCGCTGACCGGGCTGCCCAACCGCCAGTGGCTGCTGGAACGCATCTGGACCGCCCTGGACGACGCGGAGCGCATCGGCGCCCGCGCCGCCCTGATGCTGATCGACCTCGACCGCTTCCGTTCGGTCAACGACACCCTCGGTCATCTCGCCGGTGACCGGCTGCTGCTCCAGATAGCCGAGCGGCTGAAGCTCGCCCTGCCCCGCGGGGCGGAGGTCGCGCGGCTCGGAGGGGACGAGTTCGCCGTCTTACTGCCCGTCGCCGACTCGACGACGTCGGCGTCACGGATCGCCCGCGGGCTGGTCTCCGACCTCGGCTCGCCGCTCGACCTCGACGGCCTCACCCTCGTCCTGGAGGCCAGCGCCGGCGTCGCCGTCTTCCCCGACCACGCCCTCGACGCGGAGGGCATGCTGCGCAGGGCCGACGTGGCGATGTACCAGGCCAAGCGGGACCGTACGGGCGTCGAGGTGTACGAGTCCAAGCGCGACTCCAACACTCCCGACCGGCTCGGGCTGCTGGGCGACCTGCGGCGGGCGCTCGACGCCCACGAGGTCGAGCTGCACTACCAGCCGAAGGTCCGCTTCGACGGGCAGGTGGCGGGGCTGGAGGCGCTGGTCCGCTGGGTGCACCCGGAGCGCGGGAAGGTACCGCCGGACGAGTTCATAGCGATAGCAGAGTCGTCCGGGCTGATGCCCCATCTGACCGAGTACGTGCTGGAGACGGCGCTCGGCCAGGTCGCGCGGTGGCGGGCCCAGGGGCTGTACGTGCCGGTCGCGGTCAACGTCTCCCCCCGCGACGTGCACACCCCGGGCTTCGCCGGCTCCGTCGCGGCCCGGCTGGCCCGGCACGGAGTGCCCGCGGGAGCGCTCCAACTGGAGATAACCGAGCACGTCCTGCTGGAGGACCCGCAGCGCGCCGCCGACACCCTCAACGCGCTGACCGGGCACGGCGTGAAGATGTCGCTGGACGACTTCGGAACGGGCTACTCCTCCCTGGTGCACCTGCGACGGCTTCCCGTGAGCGAGCTGAAGATCGACCGCTCCTTCGTGGCCCGGCTGGCCGTCGACACCGAGGACGCCGAGATCGTGCGCTGCACGGTCGACCTCGCACATTCGCTGGGGCTGCTGGTGGTGGCCGAGGGCGTCGAGGACGACGAGACCTGGGAGCGCCTGCGTGACCTGGGCTGCGACGCCGTCCAGGGCTGGCTGGTGGCCGCGGCGATGCCCCCGGAGGAGGCGACGGCCTGGCTGCGGGCCCGCGGCTCACGCGGCTGGCAGCGCCCCGCGGCGGCCCTCCCGGCAGCCGCGTCCGACGAGTAGCCGGCCCCTGCGCCCGCGCGTTCACCGGTCCGCCCGATTCCCGCGCCCCGAGGCTCGGCGAGGGCGCCGGAGCCGAGGGACGCCGGTGAGAACCCGGGAGGCGAGCCGAACCGTTTCACGGGTATGCCGTCCCGCACCCTAGGATTGGGCCAAACCACACACTCACTCACTCCACCCCAGAGGAACGCTGCATGCCTGGCATCACGCGCGAGGAGGTCGCCCACCTCGCCCGGCTGGCGCGTCTGGAGCTGAAGCCCGAAGAGCTCGAACACTTCGCGGGACAGCTGGACGACATCATCGGCGCGGTCGCCCGCGTCAGCGAGGTCGCCGACCAAGACGTACCGCCGACCTCGCACCCGCTCCCGCTGACGAACGTCATGCGGGCGGACGAGGTCCGTCCGTCGCTCACCCCCGAGCAGGCGCTCTCCGGCGCCCCGGCCCAGGAGCAGCAGCGTTTCAAGGTGCCGCAGATCCTGGGGGAGGACTAACCGCCATGACGGACAACGTCAACATCATCAAGCTCACGGCCGCCGAGACCGCCGCGAAGATCGCCTCCGGCGAGCTCACGGCCGTCCAGGTCACCGAGGCGCACCTGGCGCGCATCGAGGCCGTCGACGAGAAGGTCCACGCCTTCCTGCACGTCGACCGTGCGGGCGCGCTGGCCCAGGCCCGCGCCGTCGACGAGAAGCGGGAGCGGGGCGAGAAGCTCGGCCCGCTGGCCGGCGTCCCGCTCGCGCTCAAGGACATCTTCACCACCGAGGGCATCCCGACGACCGTCGGTTCGAAGATCCTCGAGGGCTGGATCCCGCCGTACGACGCGACGCTCACCAAGCGGCTGAAGGCCGCCGACGTCGTCATCCTCGGCAAGACCAACATGGACGAGTTCGCCATGGGGTCGAGCACCGAGAACAGCGCCTACGGGCCGACCGGCAACCCCTGGGACCTCACCAAGATCCCCGGCGGTTCCGGTGGCGGTTCCTCCGCCGCGCTCGCCTCCTTCCAGGCGCCCCTGGCCATCGGCACCGACACCGGCGGTTCCATCCGCCAGCCGGCCGCCGTCACCGGCACGGTCGGCGTGAAGCCGACGTACGGCGCGGTCTCGCGGTACGGCATGGTCGCCTTCTCGTCCTCCCTCGACCAGGGCGGCCCCTGCGCCCGTACGGTCCTGGACGCGGCGCTGCTGCACGAGGTCATCGCCGGGCACGACCCGCTGGACTCCACGTCCATCGACGCGCCCGTCCCGCCGGTGGTCGAGGCCGCCCGCAACGGCAGCGTCGAAGGCATGCGCGTCGGTGTCGTGAAGCAGTTCCGCGGCGAGGGCTACCAGGCCGGCGTCATCCAGCGGTTCGACGAGTCCGTCGCGCTGCTGAAGGAGCTGGGCGCCGAGATCGTCGAGCTGGACTGCCCGTCCTTCGACCTCGCCCTGTCGGCGTACTACCTGATCGCGCCGTCCGAGTGCTCGTCCAACCTCGCCCGCTTCGACGGCCTGCGCTACGGCCTGCGGACCGGCGATGACGGCAGCCACTCGGCGGAGGAGGTCACCTCCCTCACCCGTGAGGCGGGCTTCGGCCCCGAGGTCAAGCGCCGCATCATGCTCGGCACGTACGCCCTGAGCTCGGGCTACTACGACGCCTACTACGGCTCGGCGCAGAAGGTCCGCACGCTCATCACGCGGGACTTCGAGAAGGCCTTCGAGCAGGTCGACGTGATCGTGTCGCCCACGACGCCGACCACCGCCTTCGCGATCGGCGAGCGCGCCGACGACCCGATGGCGATGTACCTGGCCGACCTGTGCACCATCCCGACCAACCTCGCGGGCAACTCGGCCATGTCGCTGCCCTGCGGTCTCGCCCCGGAGGACAACCTCCCGGTCGGTCTCCAGATCATCGCCCCGGCGCTGAAGGACGACCGGCTCTACAAGGTCGGCGCCGCCGTCGAGGCAGCCTTCGTGGAAAGGTGGGGTCACCCGCTTCTCGAGGAGGCTCCGTCGCTGTGAGCGCACTGAACAAGGCCAAGGGCTTCAAGAAGTCCAAGTCCGGTACGTACCTGTCCATCGCCGGGACCGCGTTCGGCGCGTTCGGCGTCGCCAAGCGGCTGAAGAAGGCCCGCGCCGAGAAGGACACCCTGGTCCTGATCGACGCCACCGTGTCCGCCGTCGCCATCGTCACCGGCCTCGCCATCCTCTACCGCGAGCTGAAGCGGCTGGGCGACGACGACGTCCTGCTGGGCTGAGAGGGAAGTTTCACCGTGACCACCACGACCGACCTGGTGTCGTACGAGGACGCACTGGCGTCGTACGACCCCGTCATGGGCCTCGAGGTCCATGTCGAACTCGGCACCAAGACGAAGATGTTCTGCGGGTGCTCGACCGAGCTGGGCGCCGAGCCCAACTCGCAGACGTGCCCCACCTGCCTCGGCATGCCCGGCGCGCTTCCGGTCGTCAACGCGATCGGCATCGAGTCCGCGATCAAGATCGGTCTCGCGCTGAACTGCGAGATCGCCGAGTGGTGCCGCTTCGCCCGGAAGAACTACTTCTATCCGGACATGCCGAAGAACTTCCAGACCTCCCAGTACGACGAGCCGATCGCCTTCGACGGCTACCTCGACGTACAGCTGGAGGACGGCGAGACCTTCCGGGTGCAGATCGAGCGCGCCCACATGGAGGAGGACACCGGCAAGTCGCTGCACGTCGGCGGCGCCACCGGCCGTATCCACGGCGCGTCCCACTCCCTGCTGGACTACAACCGCGCCGGCATCCCGCTCATCGAGATCGTCACCAAGCCGATCGAGGGAGCGGGCGAGCGCGCCCCCGAGGTCGCGCGGGCGTACGTCCGTGAACTGCGCGAGCTCATCAAGGCGCTCGGTGTCTCCGAGGCCCGCATGGAGCAGGGCCAGATGCGCTGCGACGTGAACCTGTCGCTGCGCCCGCACGGCCGGGAGAAGTTCGGCACCCGGTCCGAGACGAAGAACGTGAACTCGCTGCGGTCCGTGGAGCGCGCGGCCCGTTTCGAGATCCAGCGGCACGCCGCCGTGCTCGACGGCGGCGGCACGATCATCCAGGAGACCCGCCACTTCCACGAGGACACCGGGTCGACGACCTCGGGCCGCGTGAAGGAGGAGGCCGAGGACTACCGGTACTTCCCGGAGCCCGACCTGGTGCCGATCGCCCCGTCCCGTGAGTGGGTCGAGGAGATCCGGGGCGGTCTGCCGGAGCTGCCGCTGGCCCGCCGCAACCGCCTCGTGGCGGAGTGGGGCATCTCGGCCTTTGACATGCAGTCGATCCTGAACGCCGGCGCGCTGGACCCGATCGTCGCCACGATCGACGCCGGCGCGGACGCCGCCTCCGCCCGCAAGTGGTGGATGGGCGAACTGGCGCGCAGCGCCAACGAGTCGGGCGTCTCGCTCGACGAGCTGGCGATCACGCCGGAGCAGGTCGCCCGGGTCACCGAGCTGGTGAGCAAGGGCGATCTGAACGACAAGCTGGCCCGTCAGGTCATCGAGGGCGTGCTCGCCGGCGAGGGCACTCCGGACGAGGTCGTCGACAAGCGCGGTCTGAAGGTCGTCTCCGACGAGGGTGCGCTCACCACCGCCGTCGAGGAGGCCATCGCCGGCAACCCGGGCATCGCCGACAAGATCCGCGGCGGCAAGGTGGCCGCGGTCGGCGCCCTGGTCGGCGCGGTGATGAAGGCCACGCGCGGCCAGGCCGACGCGGCCCGCGTCAAGGAGCTGATCCTGGAGAAGCTGGGCGTCAGCGAGGGCTGAGCCCGCCGTTCTCCTCGCGCCCGGGGGGAGTGCGCCGCACCGGCGCACTCCCCCCGGGCGTCTCTCTTCTCAGCTCGACGCGCTACGCTCGCCCGCCATGAGGGCACGAACCGACTCCGACACACAGGACGACATAGACGACGGCCCGCAGGCCGGAACGACCGAAGCAGTGGATGCGGCCGAACCGGACGACACGGACGACGACGCGGACGAGGAACACGGCACCGAGGACGCCCGTCGGGCCCGCTGGACGGCGATCGGCACCGGAGCGCTGCTCACCCTCGCCGGACTCGCCGCGTCCCTCCTGCGCCTCACCGGCTCCGCCCCCGCCTTCGTCCCGGCGGCCTACGCCCTCGGCGCCGCCGTGTGTGCCCTCGCCGCCCTCCTGGGCTCCCGCGGCCGTACCAGGCGCGCGCTGTGGCTGCTGATCGCCGGGGTGATGGTGATGGCGATCGGCGACCAGGCCGACTGACACGTGCCCGACTGACACGTGCCCGACTGACACGTGCCCGGCCGACAGGTACCTGACGGACACGTGCCCGACGAGGCCTGACACAGCGGCCGTTATTGTCCTGTGATCTGTCTCCCACTCCTGTGAAAAGCACCACGAACGCGGCAAACGATCAGATTCGCCTGTAAGAGTGGCCCCACATCGCTCATACGTTCTTTGCGGGCTGTTCAGGTCAGGCGCGACTGTTCCCGGTCAAAGATCCACAAGTCACCCTCCGGGAGCACGTCAAGTGGCAGCCCTCGCACGCTGGTGTGTTCGCAACCGCCTCATGGCGGTGCTGATCTGGCTCCTGGCACTCGGTGGCACCGCGACCGCCGCACTCGCCGTCGGCTCCGCGTACTCCAACGACTACGAGGTCCCCGGCACCGAGTCCGACCGCGCCACCCGGCTGCTCACGGAAGGCTTCCCGGACCTCGGCGGCGACAGCGACACCGTCGTCTGGCACACCGCCTCGGGCTCCGTCCGCGCCGCCGACGTCGAACAGAGCATGAACCGCGCGCTGGAGAAGATCGCCGACCTGCCCGGCGTGGCCTCCGTCGCCGGCCCCTACGACGACCAGGGCAGGGCGCGGATCAGCGAGGACGGGCACACGGCGTACGCCACCGTCACCTTCGAGGACCGCGCCGAGGACATCGACGAGGCCGAGGCGCGGGCCGTCGTCGACGCCGCCGAAGCCGCCGAGAACGACGGCCTCCAGGTCGAGCTGGGCGGCTCCGCGATCGCCCTCACCGAGTCCTCCGGCGGGCATCTCGCCGAGGTCGTCGGCGTGGTCGTCGCCGCGGTCGTGCTGTTCCTCGCCTTCGGTTCGCTCGCCGCCTCGGCCCTGCCCATCGCCACCGCCCTGGTCGGCGTCGGCACCGCCTACGCGGGCGTCGTGCTGCTCGGACACGCCATGACCGTCGCCGACTTCGCGCCCATGCTCGGACTGCTCGTCGGGCTCGGCGTCGGCATCGACTACGCGCTGTTCATCGTGACCAGACACCGGCGTGGACTGAAGCGGGGGCTCACGGTCCCCGAGGCCGCCGCGAGCGCCGTCGCCACCACCGGACGCGCGGTCGTCTTCGCGGGCGCCACGGTGTGCATCGCCCTGCTCGGCATGCTGATCCTGCGGCTGAGCTTCCTCAACGGGGTGGCGATCGCCGCCTCCCTGACCGTGGCCCTGACGGTCGCCGCCTCCGTGACGCTGCTGCCCGCCCTGCTGTCCTTCATCGGCATGCGCGCCCTCAGCCGCCGCGAACGCCGCCGGCTCGCCGAACACGGACCCCAGCCGGAGCTGCCGACCGGACTCGCCGCCCGCTGGTCGGCGTTCGTGGAGCGCCGGCCCAAGCTGCTCGGCGCGTTCGCCCTCGTCGTCATCGCCGTCCTCGCCGTGCCCACCCTCTCCCTCCGACTGGGCACCTCCGACCAGGGCAACGCGCCCGAATCGGCCACCACCCGGCAGGCCTACGACCTCCTCGCCGAGGGTTTCGGCGCCGGCGTCAACGGACCGCTGACCCTGGTGACCCGCGTCGAGGGCGCCGAGGACCGGCTCGCCCTCGACAACCTCGACACCGTCCTGCGCACCACCGAGGGTGTGGCCTCGGTGACACCGGTGACCTTCGACTCCGGCGGCCGCACCGCGTACCTCACCGTCGTCCCCGAGTCCGCCCCGCAGTCGCGGCGCACCAGCGACCTCGTCGACCGGCTGCGCACCGAGGTGCTGCCGCGCGCCGAGGCCGGCACCTCCCTCGACGTGCACGTCGGCGGGGTGACGGCCGGCTACGACGACTTCGCGGACGTCATCGTCGGCAAGCTTCCGCTGTTCGTCGGCGTCGTCATCGGCCTGGGCTGTCTGCTGCTCCTGCTCGCGTTCAGGTCCGTCGGGATACCGCTCAAGGCCGCCGTGATGAACGTGGCCGCCGTCGCCGCCGCCTTCGGGATCGTGGTGGCCGTGTTCCAGTGGGGCTGGGGCAGCGACGCGCTGGGGCTCGGCCGTGCGGGGCCCATCGAGCCCTTCCTCCCCGTGATCATGGTGTCGGTGCTGTTCGGCCTCTCCATGGACTACCAGGTCTTCCTGGTCAGCCGGATGTACGAGGAGTGGCTGGAGACCGGCGACAACCGGCGCGCCGTCCGGGTCGGCCTCGCCGAGACGAGCCGGGTGATCAACTCCGCCGCGGTCATCATGATCTCGGTCTTCCTCGCCTTCGTGCTCAGCGGCGACCGGGTGATCGCCATGTTCGGCATCGCCCTCGCCGCCGCCGTCGCCCTGGACGCCTTCGTTCTCCGGACGCTGCTGGTGCCCGCCCTCATGCACCTGCTCGGCAGCGCCAACTGGTGGCTGCCCCGCCGGCTCGACCGGCACCTGCCGCGGATCAGCATCGAGCCGCCCGAATGCCGTGCCGCCCATGAGAGGCTCACCGAGGTGGTGCAGGCACTGGAGAAGGAGCGGCGGCCGGATGTACGCGATATCGCTGGGTGACGACGGGGCCGAACTGCGCCCGCTGGAGCCCTGGCACGCCGAGGAGTTCCTGGCGCATCTGGAGCGCGGCAGGGAGTTCATCAACCAGTACGTCCCGTTCGGCTCGAAGGCCACCGACGTGGCCACCGCCCGGGAGGCGCTCCAGAGGTACGCCGACATGCGCGCCGCCGACACCGGCTCGCTGCACGGCCTGTGGCTTGACGGCACGCTCGTGGGCGGTGTGCTCTTCCTCAACTTCGACGCCGAGGACGCGAACTGCGAGGTCGGCTGCTGGCTGGAACCCGCCGGTACCGGGCGCGGTCTGGTCACCCGGGCCATGCGGGTGCTGATCGACTTCGCGGTGGAGCAGCGCGGGATCCAGCGGGTCGAATGGATCGCCTCCGCGGGGAACACCCCCAGCCTGGACGTCGCCCGCCGGCTGGGAATGACCCGCGACGGCGTCCGCCGGCAGGCGTACCCCTATCGTGGGGTGCGGCACGACCTCGAGGTGTGGTCCGTGCTCGCCCAGGAGTGGCGCGACGCACGCGCGCGCGGCGCTCACAACGATCATTAAGGGACCTCTCAGAGAGCGTCCGTACGGTGCGAGGTATGGGAACGAAGACTGTGGACGAGGCCGGCACGGAATCCGGCACCGAGGCGAAGCGCGACGAGGAGAAGGTGGACGTCACGAAGACCGAGGCGCCGGACGAAGCGACCCAGGCGGAGGCCGTCGAGGACGCGACCGCCGACGACACCGAGGACGGTGACGAGGTCCTCGCCGAGGAGGGCGCCGACAGGGCGGAGGGTTCCACCGGTGTCGGCCAGGGCGCCGGCGCCGTGGTCTCCGCCGCGCTCGGTCTCGTGTCGCTCACCGGCGGCTGGATCGGCACCGTCGCCGCCGCCCGCGAGACGCTGGTCGGACAGCTCCAGACCACGTCGAGCGCCAGTGTGGCCACCCAGATCAAGGAGGTCTACGGCGATGCCTGGCAGACCACCGCGCTGTGGGCCGGCTTCTTCGCGCTGACCGCGCTGATCATCGGTGTGGTCGTCCTGGCCCGGCCCGCCTTCGGCGCCCCCGGCAGGCCGCAGGCCCCCTGGATCAAGTCCGTCTCCTGGGCCGGCGTCGCGCTCGGCGTCATCGGCCTGCTGCTGGCCGTGCTCAAGTACACCGACGCCCTGCTCGGACTGCCGTCCGCGAGCTGAGTACCCGCAGGTCACGAGGGGTCTTAGACGACCGTGAGTCATTCACGGACGTCCTAAGGCCCCTCAGCCGCGTCTAAGGCGCCGTCCGCCGCCGAAGATGCGGAACTCTCCCGATGTGGCGGACCCCCCTGGGAGACGAAGGTTGAGGCATCGCGAAAAGCGAAGCCGGAACAACCGACCTCTCAGGGGACACACCATGTACGAGTACGAGCTTCAGCAGGCCCGCTCCGCCGAACTGCGCCGCCGGGCCGAGCACGAGCGACTGGCCCGCGAGGTGGTACGCGGTCGTCGCGCCGCCCGCCGCGAGGCCGCCGATCGCGCCGCCGAGCGGGCGGACGGCGGCGCCGGGAGCGAGTCGCATACCCATCTCCTCGATCGGCTCCGGTTCGCCCGGCCGGCGTGAACGCGGGGGCGGGGGAGGGCGGCCGCACGGGGGTCGGCCGCCCTCCCGCCGGAGCCACGGCGATATCCGCTGGGCCGGCCTCCCACCCGCGTGCGATGCTCGCCCCCGTGGAGACCCGGTCCGTCAGCCCCGTCTTCGTCGGTCGAGCCGACGAGTTGCACACCCTGAACGACGCGCTCTCCCGCGCCGCCGCGGGAGAGCCACAGGCGCTGCTCATCGGCGGTGAGGCCGGGGTCGGCAAGACCAGACTCGTCGAGGAGTTCGCCGCCACCGCCCACCGCGGGGGCGCCGTCGTCGCGCTCGGCGGCTGTGTCGAGATCGGCGCCGACGGACTGCCGTTCGCCCCGTTCTCCACCGCACTGCGCGCCCTGCGCCGGGCCCTGCCGGACGAACTGGCCGCCGCCGCGGCCGGCCAGGAGGAGGAACTCGCCCGGCTGCTGCCCGAACTGCGGGAGACGGCCCCCGGACGACGCCACGACGAGGAGGGCATGGCCCGCCTCTTCGAACTCACCGCCCGCCTCCTGGAACACGTTGCCGCCGAGCGCACGGTCGTGGTCGCCCTGGAGGACCTGCACTGGGCCGACGCCTCCACCCGCCATCTGCTGTCCTATCTGCTGCGCACCCTGCGCACCGGCCGTCTCGTCGTCCTCGCCACCTACCGCGCCGACGACATCCACCGCCGTCATCCGCTGCGCCCCCTGCTCGCCGAACTCGACCGGCTGCGCACCGTCCAGCGCCTCGAACTCGCCCGCTTCACCCGTGACGAGGTCTGCCGTCAGGTCGCCGGCATCCTCGCCGCCGAACCCGACTCCGCCCAGGTCGACGACATCTTCGAACGCTCCGACGGCAACGCCTTCTTCGTCGAGGAGCTCGCGGTGGCGGCGTACGAAGGCTGCTGCACCGGCCTCACCGACACCCTGCGCGACCTGCTGCTCGTCCGGGTCGAGGCGCTGCCCGAGAGCGCCCAGAAAGTCGCCCGGATCATCGCCGAGGGCGGCTCCACCGTCGAGTACCGGCTGCTCGACGCCGTCGCCCGGCTCGCCGAGGACGACCTCATCGAGGCACTGCGCGCCGCCGTCGGCGCCAACATCCTGCTCACCACCCCCGAAGGCGACGGCTACCGGTTCCGCCACTCCCTGGTCCGCGAGGCCGTGAGCGACGATCTGCTCCCCGGCGAACGCGCCCGCCTCAACCGCCGCTACGCCGAGGCCCTCCAGGCCGACCCGGCCCTCGTCCCCGCCGACGAACGCGTCATGCGACTGGCCAGCTACTGGTACCACGCCCACGACCCGGCGAAGGCGCTCCCCGCCGTCCTGGACGCCTCCGTCGAGGCCCGCTGCCGACGCGCCTACAGCGAGCAACTGCGGCTTCTGGAACGGGCGATGGAGCTGTGGGAGACGGTGCCCGAGGACATCCGGGCCGCCCTGCGCCCCGTCGACCACACGGAGGCCTATCCCCCCTGCGGCTGCGATCCGGCCACCACACCGCTGCGCTACCTCGACCTGATGGCCGAGGCCGCCGTCGCCGGCCGCTACTGCGGGGAACGCGAACGCGCCCTGAAGATCACCAGGCGGGCGCTGCGCCTGCTGGAGGACGAGGACGATCCGCTGCGCTCCGCCTGGTTCTGGGTGCAGCGCTCCCGGCTGACGCACTCCCTGGGCCGGGGCGGCGGCCGCGAGGAACTGGCCAGGGCCGAGGAGCTGTTGCGCGGTCTGCCGCCCAACGAGGTGCACGCCGAACTGCTCACCCACATCGCCTGCTGGTCCTTGGTGCACGTCCCGGGACCCGAGGCCTATGGAGCCGCCGAGCGGGCCGTGGAGTACGCCCGCCTGGTCGGCGCCCGCGAGACCGAGCTCGACGCCCGCCAGGTCCTCGGCGTCCTCATGGTCGACGCCGGCCACATCGAGGCCGGTCTCGCGGAGCTGCACGAGGTCAGGGAACAGGCGCTCGCCGAGGACACTCCCTCCGTCGCGCTGAACGCGTACGTCAACCTCCCCTCCGAACTGGAGGGGATCGGCCGCTCCCGGGAGGCCGTGCCGATCCTGGAGGAGGGCCTCGCCTTCGCCAAGCGGCACGGACCGCCCGACGCCGAGGCGTGGGTATGGGGCAACCTCGCCGAATCCCTCCTCTCCCTGGGTCGCTGGGACGAGGCCGACCGGGCCTGCGCCGCCGCCGGAAGGGTGGGCCGGGGTGTGGCGGTCCGAGGCTTCCACGCCGGCCTCCTCGCCGAACTCGCCCTCGCCCGCGGCGACCTCGCCGAGGCCGACCGTCAACTGGTCGCGGCACAGGGCTTTTTCGGCTCCCACGAACACGCCCCGCAGAACCACCTCCCCCTCGCCCGCCTCGCCATCGGAATCGCCGCGGCCCAGGGCCGCCCCCTGGACGCCCGCGCCCACCTCGCCCGCGCCCACGACCGCGACTTCCGGCCCGGCACCCAGCGCTACGCCTGGCCCCTGCTGCTCGCCGCGGCCTCCGCCGAGGGCGACGCCCGTGCGACCCCCGCCGCCGACGCCGGCCGCACCGACCTCCTCGACCGCATCCGGGCGGCCGCCCGGCGGCTCGCCACCGTCGCCCCCGTCTGGCAGGCCCACGAACGCTGGGTCCGCGCGGAGCTCCTGCGCGCCGAGGGTCGGACCGACCCGGAGGACTGGTCCGAGGTGGTCGCCGCCTTCGAGTGCCTGGAACGGCCCTACGACCTCGCCCGCACCCGGCACCGCCTGGCCGAGGCCCTTCTCTCCGTCGGCGGCGACGACGAGCGCGACCGGGCCGCGGAGCTGCTGCGCCTCGTGCACGCGGTCGCCGCGCACCTCGGCGCCCGCCCTCTCACCGAAGCCGTGACCCTGCTCGGCCGGCGTGCCAGGCTGTCCCTGACCCCCGTCGCGGGCCCGCCGGACACCCCGGCCGACCCCACCGACCCGCTGGCCACGCTGGGCCTGACCAGCCGGGAGCGCGACGTGCTGCGCCTGGTCTCGGCCGGCCGCACCAACCGGCAGATCGCCGAGGTGCTCTTCATCTCCCCGAAGACGGCGAGCGTCCATGTCTCGAACATCCTGTCCAAGCTCGACGTCTCGGGCCGCGGTGAGGCGGCGGCGGTGGCCCACCGGCTGGGGCTCTTCCCGCCGGGGGCCGAAGAACGGCTGATCGCGCGATAATGGGGCAGGCCAGCCACCAGGGAGGAAGCCGTACAGGCCACCGACCGTGATCCGGCCCGGCATGGGAGAACGATGTTCAACGCATTCGAGGACCTCTTCGCGCCGGGCCGCAAGCACACCCGGGACGAGCAGAACCGGCTGGAACTGACCCGGGAGGACGTCGGCGACGGCGATCCCGGGCACGGGCCGATAGACCTGGCGTCCGGAAAGGTCGTGGTGCGGCCCTCCGAGCCGGCGGCGGAGGACGGGTGACGCAGCTCAGCTCACCTCCAGCTCCAGGATCCGGTCGTCCCCCTTCTTCGGGTCGCCCCGGCCGTCCGTGTTGCTGGTGGTGACCCAGAGCTTGTCGCCGCCCGCGGACACCACCGTGCGCAGCCGGCCGTAGTCGCCCTGGAGGAAGGCCTGCGGGTCCGCCGAGGCCGCCGTGCCCTTCAGCGGGATGCGCCACAGACGCTGCCCCTTCAGTCCCGCCATCCAGACGGAGCCCTCGGCGTAGGCGATACCGCTGGGCGAGGCGTCGTCGGTGTGCCACTGGGCTGTCGGGTTCCGGAACTTCGTGTCCTCGGACCTGCCCTCGGCCGTCGGCCAGCCGTAGTCGGCGCCCGGCACGATCGCGTTCAGTTCGTCCCAGGTGTCCTGGCCGAACTCCGCGGCGAACAGGCGCTGCTTGGAATCCCAGGCGAGCCCCTGCACATTGCGGTGTCCGTACGAGTACACCGCGGAGTCCGGGAACGGGTTGCCGGGGGCCGGTTCGCCCTCCGGGGTCAGCCGGAGGATCTTGCCGCCGAGGGACTTCTTGTCCTGGGCCAGGCCCCGGTCGCCGCTCTCGCCGGTGCCGACGTAGAGCAGCCGGTCGGGACCGAAGGCGATCCGGCCACCGTTGTGGATCATGCCCTTGGGTATGCCCTTGAAGACCGTGTCGGGCGCGCCCAGCTGGTCGCCGGCGGGCCGCGCGGGGTCGTAGATCATCCGGACGACGCGGTTGTCCGAGGCCGAGGTGAAGTAGGCGTAGACCATGTGGTCCGACGCGTAGTCGGGGGAGAGGGCGAGGCCCAGCAGGCCGCCCTCGCCGGCCGCCGAGACCCCCGGCACCTCGCCCAGCTCGGTCTTCTTGCCCGTCTCCGCGTCCACCCGGGTGATCGTGCCCTCGTCGCGTGAGGCGACCAGGAGGCCGCCCTCGGGGAGGGGTGCGAGGCCCCAGGGCGTGTTCAGGCCCTCGGCGACCGTGCGCACCACCTTGACCGTGCCCTTCGCGGGCGGGGTCTCCTCTGCGGACGGGGAGACCTGGGCCGCCGTACTGCTCGGGGCCGCACTGGCCGAGGCGCCCGGGGACCCCCCGGCATCGGCGGAGCAGCCGCCCGTCACCAGCAGAGCACTCGCGGCCAACACGGCTGAAACAGCTCGACGTTGCACGATCATGGTCCCTTCGACACGGCGGTTCCTGCGGCGGGCTTCACCTGTCCTACGCCGTTCACGCCCCACGGGTTCCCGATCCGGGCCATCGCGACCCGAAAGCGGGACTACTCCCACGATCCCTGTGCCCCGGGCAGCTCCGCCACCTCCGTCAGATCCTGCGGCGTCAGACGCAGGCCGGCCGCGGCCGCGTTCTCCGTCACCCAGCGTTCCTGCTTGGCGCCCGGGACCGGGATCACGTGCCGGCCCTGTGCCAGCACCCAGGCCAGCGCCACCTGCGCGGCCGTCACGGCCTCGCCGTGCCGGGCGGCGACCCGGCGCAGACCGACGACGATCGGCTGGTTCGCGGCCATCATCTCGGCGGTGAAACGGGGGTGCCGGGCGCGCATGTCGTCCGGTTCGAAGCCCTGGCCGGGAGTGAGCGTGCCGGTGAGGAAGCCGTTGCCTAGCGGCATCGCCGCCAGGAAGCCCACGCCACGCGCCTCGCACCAGGGCAGCAGGGTGTCCAGCGCCTCGGGCGACCACACCGACAGCTCCGCCTCCACGGCGCTCACCGGGAAGACCTGCTGGACGCGCCGCAACTGGCGAATCGTTCCGTCGTACAGGCCGCCGGAGCGTCGACCACCTCGGGCACCCACCGCGCACAGCCCCAGTGCCCGCACCTTGCCCGCCCGGACGAGCTCGGCCATCGCGCCCCAGGTCTCCTCGACCGGGACCTCGGGATCGGCCCGGTGCAACTGGTAGAGGTCGATGACGTCCGTCTGGAGGCGCCGGAGCGAGGCGTCACAGGCCCGCTTCACATACCCCGGTCGGCCGTTGGCCACGATGTGCTGCTCACCGACGAGCAGACCGACCTTCGTCGACACGAACGCGTCCTCGCGCCGCTCCTTCAACGCCCGCCCCACCAGCAGCTCGTTGGTGAACGGGCCGTACATGTCGGCGGTGTCCAGCAGGGACGAACCCGCGTCCAGCGCCCGGTGCACCGCCCGGAGCGACTCGTCGCCCCGCTGCCGCGACCCGCTGTACGCCCAGCTCATCGGCATGCACCCGAGACCGACGGCACCCACCTCGAGCGCCCCCGCGCCGATCGTCCTGCGCTCCACCTGCCCGTGACCCTCCCTCTCCCGAGCCCCCAACCTAACCTCTGCACGCGCGCGTACCTGACATAGCCTCCTGACCATGAGCGCTGACGTCTGGCTTCCCATCCCCGCGGAAGAGATCGAGGGCCTCCCGGAGGGGCCGAACTACCGTTTCTGGAACGGTGAGGAGGACTTTCCGGCAGACCCGGCCGACTGCGTCTTCTACGTCGTCCCCTACATGAAGCCCGCCGGCCTCGGGCAGCGGCCGCTGCCCGCGATGACCTCACTGGAGGTCGTCCAGACCCTGTCCGCCGGCATCGACCACGTGGTGCCGGCCCTCGCGTCGCTGCGTCCCGGCGTGCGGCTGTGCAACGCGCGCGGGGTGCACGAGGCGAGCACGGCCGAGCTCACGCTCACCCTGGTCCTCGCGTCGCTGCGCGGGATCCCCGACTTCGTCCGGGCCCAGGACCGGGGGGAGTGGCTCAGCGGGTTCCGGCCCGCGCTCGCGGACAAGAACGTGCTCATCGTCGGGTACGGCTCCATCGGCTCCGCCATCGAGGACCGGCTCGTGCCCTTCGAGGTGGCGCGGGTGGCGCGCGTCGCGCGCTCCTGGCGCACGACGGCGCGCGGCCCCGTGCATCCGATCGCCGAACTTCCCGCCCTGCTCCCCGAAGCGGACGTCGTCATCCTGTGCACGCCCCTGAACGACAGCACCCTCGGCCTGGTCGACGCCGAGTTCCTGGCCCGGATGAAGGACGGCGCGCTGCTCGTGAACGTGGCCCGCGGCGGGGTCGTCGACACCAAGGCCCTGCTCACCGAGGTGGAGAGCGGGCGCCTCACCGCGGCGCTGGACGTCACCGACCCCGAGCCCCTGCCCCCGGGTCACCCGTTGTGGAGCGCGCCGGGCGTCCTCGTCAGCCCGCACGTCGGCGGGCCCACCTCCGCCTTCCTGCCCCGCGCCGTGCGCCTGCTGGTGGACCAGTTGGGCCGCTTCGTGAACCGGGAGCCACTGCGCAACGTGATCCTCACTACGGGCACGGCGAACGGATCGTGACGGCCGGGGCGCTCCTGCAGTCCCGCTCCAGCACCCTCCGCAGTCCTCCGGACGCGGTCCGTACCTCTTCCGGGCGCATATGCCGATGATCGTCACGCAGCGTAGAGGAACTATGTCCCTGAGTGACGAGTCTGGTGTATCGTCCCGACAGGGGCTACGCCGCGCACGTTCGGCGTCAGGGATGGACATTTCAGACTTGCGAGGGGGGCGACGGGCGATGCACGGCCTATGGACGAACGATCCGACGCGGCGGAACCGCCGGCGGCGACCCTGGCGCTCCACCACGCGCCGACACGGTCACGGCACTCACCCAGGTCATCACCGCCACCGGTGCGGCGGCGGCCACGGGAAGCACGCGCCACCGGCGGTCCGGGACCCGAGGGATCCGGGAGTGACGCGGACCGGGAGGACGCGGTGAGTCCGCCGCCGACCTCCACGCCCCTCCTCGACGGAGCGCTGCGGACGCAGCCCTCGACGGGGACACCGCGTACCGCGCCGCCGTCCGCCGGCGGCCCCGGGACCACCCTGGTCCATCAGATGTTGCTCGCCCTCCTGTGCGCGGGATACGCCGTCGGTTCCGCGCTCGGCTGGGGCTCCGACCGACTCGCACTGATCATGGGCGACTTCGGGCTGACCGCGGCGGCGGGCACCGCCGCCGTCTCCTGCTTCCTCTACGCGCGCAGCCGCCGCGTCCGTTTTCGACCCGCCTGGCTGCTGTTCTCGATCTCCTCGGCGATGGCGGCCCTCGGCAACCTGGTCTGGGGCTGGTACGAGGTGGTCCTGGGGCGGCCCGTGCCCAGCCCCAGCTTCGCCGACCTGTTCTTCCTGTGCTTCGCACCCCCCGCCATCGTGGGGCTGCTCGTGCTCGCCGCCCGGCCCATGACGAAGGCGGGCTGGGTCTGCCTGGCCCTGGACGCCTGGCTGATCGCCGGCTCGCTGCTCACCCTGTCCTGGAGCCTCGCGCTCGCCCAGGCGGCGAAGTTCGACGGACCGAGCGTGGCGCACGCAGCGCTGTCGCTCGCGTACCCGCTGCTCGACATCGCCCTGGTGAGCATGGTGCTGGTGCTGCACTTCCGGCGCACGGCGGTGAACCGCACGGCGGTCAACACGGCCGTCGGCGCGCTCGCGCTGACCGTCATGTGCGACGCCCTGTTCACCTCGCCGCTGCTGCACAACAACTACCGCTCGGGCCAGCTCCTCGACGCGGGCTGGTTCGCGGGCTCGCTGCTCCTGGCGTACGCGCCCTGGGCCGCCTCCCGCCGGCAACGGTCGGCCGCGGATGAGGGGCACACGCGTGTGGTGCACGAACACGTACCCGGCCCGCGCCCCACGGGGCGCCGCACCCAGAGGCCGTCGCGCACGGTGGCCGCCGTGTCCGCGCGGACATCCGGCCAGACCTCCGCGCAGACCTCCGCCCAGCGCCCCGACCAGACGCCTCCCCAGGGAGGTGATCACAGCCGGTTTCCGGTCACCCGGCCCATCACCGGCTCCCTGGCCGCCCTCACGCCCTATCTCGCCGCCGCCGTCTGCACCCTGGGCATCCTCTACAACGTCCTCAACGGCCGCAGCGTCGACCGCGTGGTGCTGCTGACCGGCGGCACGGTCGTGCTCGCCCTCGTGGTGCGCCAGGGGATCATGCTGCTCGACAACATCACCCTCACCCAGGAACTGGCGCAGAAGGAGAACCACTTCCGCTCCCTGGTGCAGGGCTCCAGCGACGTCATCATGATCGCCGCGCCCAGCGGTGTCCTGCGCTACGTCTCCCCGGCCGCCGCCGGGGTCTACGGCCGGCCGGCCGAGGACCTGGTGGGTTCCGAACTGGCCGACCTCATCCACCCCGAGGACCTGGGCTGCGTGGTGCACGAGGTGCGCCGCTTCCTCGCCGCCAGCCCCCAGGAGGAACCCACCACGCGCATCGAGTGCCGCTTCCGCTCCGGCGATGGGGGCACCTCCCGCTCGAGCGAAGCCGAGAGTGGGGGAGGCTGGCTCAATGTCGAGTCGACCGTCAACCGCCATCACGGCGGCCTGATCTTCAACAGCCGGGACGTGACGGAGCGGGTGCGGCTCCAGGCGCAGCTCCAGCACAACGCCGAACACGACCCGCTCACCGACCTGCCCAACCGCGCGCTGTTCACCCGGCGCGTCCAGCAGGCCCTGTCCGGCCGCCGCAGTTCCGACCGGGGCCCCGCCCTGCGCAACACGGCGGTGCTCTTCATCGACCTCGACGGTTTCAAGGCCGTCAACGACACGATCGGCCACGCGGCCGGTGACGAACTGCTGGTCCAGGCCGCGCGCAGGCTCCAGGACGCGGTCCGCAAGGGAGACACCGCCTCCCGACTGGGCGGCGACGAGTTCGCGGCCCTGATCGTCGGCGACGGCACCCGCGACCGCACCGCCCGGGAACGCCACATAGTGGAACTCGCCGACCGTCTCAGGCTCACGCTGTCGCAGCCGTACCTCATCGACGGCAACGAGGTCCGTGTCGCCGCCTCCATCGGCGTCGCCTTCGCCGAAGCCGGGCTGGGCGCCGGTGAGCTGCTGCGCAACGCCGACCTCGCCATGTACCGCGCCAAGGCGGGCGGCAAGGGCCGGGTGGAGCTGTACAAGCCGCAGATGCAGCAGGACGTCGTACGCAAGGCGGAGCTGGCCACGCGGCTGCGTGCCGCGCTGCACGACGGCGAGTTCGCGCTGCTGCACCAGCCCGTGGTGCGCCTGGAGGACGGCCGGATCTCGTCGGTCGCCGCACAGGCCCGCTGGCGCTCCTCGCAGGGGGTGCTCTTCACGCCCGCCGAGTTCCTGCGGGTCGCGGAGGACAGCGACAAGACGGCCGAGCTGGGGCGCTGGGTGCTGGAGGAGGCCGTCGAGCAGGCCGCCGACCGGGCCGCGAGCGGGCTCACCCTGCCGGTGGTCGTGCGGATGGGCGCCCGGCGGCTGCTGGACCGGTCGATGCCGCTGGGCTCCGTGGAGGCGCTGCTGACCCGGCACGGGCTGCCGTCGGGATCCCTGGTGGTGGAGCTGTCCGACACCGACCCGAGGGTGCCGCTGGACGAGCTGGAGCGCCGCCTGGGGGCGCTGCGGCGCCTCGGGGTGCGGATCGCCCTAGACGGCTTCGGCAGCGGCTACGCGGCCCTCACGGCGCTGCGGAGACTCCCCGTCGACGTACTCAGGCTGGACCGCTCGCTCGTCGAGGGGGTCGTCGAGTCCGCGCGGCTGCACAAGATCACCAGCGGGCTGCTGCGGATCGCCACCGACCTCGGGCTCCAGTCCGTCGCCGAGGGCGTGGATCTGCCCGAGCAGGTGGTCGCCCTGCGCGCGATGGGCTGTACGCACGGCCAGGGGATGGCGTTCTCCGGGCCGCTCGACGAGTACCGGCTGCGCCGGGCCCTCGCGACCGGCCGCTATCCGGTGCCGCACGGACCGGCCGAGCCCGCGTTCGCGGGCGGCGGCGCGGGGGTGTACACCAGTGGTGTCCACGCCGGAGGTGTCGCCGGCGGAGTCACGGCCGTCCTGGGGAGCGGAAGTGCCCTTCGCTCACATAATGAGACTCCCGTCCCACCCACTTGACAGTCGGTGCGCGCCGGGGGGAGGGTCAATGCCATGCGCACCCGAATTCTCGTACTTGGAAAGCGCGTCGGCTGAAGCTGGTGACGCTCCGGACGGACCCGGAACTCCCAGCGACCCACACCCGGCGCGCTCCCCTCGCTTGCCTTTTGGCACGAGGGGTTTTTTGTTGCACAAAACCCGCCGCGGCCCTCGTGCCGCAGCTCTGAAAGACCCTGAGCAAGACCCTCAGTAAAACCCTCAGCATCGAGAAGAGAATGCCGATGACCGAGCAGGCCACCGGGGCCCATCCGCAGCCGCGGCCCCGATCCGGAGGACAGCACTCCGCGACCGTCGAGCACGTGACGGGTGCGCAGTCCCTCATCCGTTCTCTCGAGGAGGTCGGCGCCGAGACGGTATTCGGCATTCCCGGCGGCACGATCCTGCCCGCCTACGACCCGATGATGGACTCGACGAGGGTCCGCCACGTCCTGGTCCGGCACGAGCAGGGCGCGGGTCACGCGGCCACCGGATACGCGCAGGCCACCGGCCGGGTCGGTGTCTGCATGGCCACTTCGGGGCCGGGCGCCACCAACCTGGTGACCCCGATCGCCGACGCCCACATGGACTCGGTGCCGCTCGTGGCGATCACCGGCCAGGTGGCGTCGAAGGCGATCGGCACGGACGCCTTCCAGGAGGCGGACATCGTCGGCATCACCATGCCGATCACCAAGCACAGCTTCCTGGTCACCAAGGCCGAGGACATCCCCCGGGTGATCGCGCAGGCCTTCCACATCGCCTCCACCGGCCGCCCCGGCCCGGTCCTGGTCGACATCCCCAAGGACATCCTCCAGGCGAGGACGACGTTCTCCTGGCCGCCGGTGATGGACCTGCCCGGCTACCGCCCGGTGACCAAGCCGCACGCCAAGCAGATCCGCGAGGCCGCCAAGCTGATCACCGCCGCCAAGCGGCCGATCCTGTACGTCGGCGGCGGTGTCCTCAAGGCCGGCGCCACCGCCGAGCTGAAGGTCCTCGCCGAGCTGACCGGCGCGCCCGTCACCACCACGCTGATGGCACTGGGCGCCTTCCCCGACAGCCACGCGCAGCACCTGGGCATGCCGGGCATGCACGGCTCGGTGGCCGCCGTCACCGGTCTGCAGAAGGCCGACCTGATCGTCGCCCTCGGCGCCCGCTTCGACGACCGTGTCACCGGCAAGCTCGACAGCTTCGCGCCGCACGCCAAGATCGTCCACGCGGACATCGACCCGGCCGAGATCGGCAAGAACCGCGCCGCCGACGTGCCGATCGTGGGGGACGCGCGCGAGGTCATCGCCGACCTGATCCAGGCGGTGCAGAAGGAGCACAGCGAGGGCCAGACCGGCGACTACACCGCGTGGTGGAAGGACCTCGACCGCTGGCGCGAGACCTATCCGCTGGGCTACGACCAGCCCGCCGACGGCTCGCTCTCCCCGCAGCAGGTCATCGAGCGCGTCGGACAGCTCGCCCCCGAGGGCACGATCTTCACCGCGGGCGTCGGCCAGCACCAGATGTGGGCCGCCCACTTCATCCAGTACGACAAGCCCGCCAGCTGGCTGAACTCAGGCGGCGCGGGCACCATGGGCTACGCCGTCCCGGCCGCGATGGGCGCCAAGGCCGGCGCGCCCGCGCGGACCGTCTGGGCCATCGACGGCGACGGCTGCTTCCAGATGACCAATCAGGAACTCACCACCTGCGCCCTGAACAACATCCCGATCAAGGTCGCCATCATCAACAACGGCGCCCTCGGCATGGTCCGCCAGTGGCAGACGCTGTTCTACAACCAGCGCTACTCCAACACCGTGCTGCACTCCGGCCCGAACGACGTCAACCCGGACGCCCGCGGTACCCGCGTCCCCGACTTCGTGAAGCTGTCGGAGGCCATGGGCTGCTACGCGATCCGCTGTGAGTCCCCCGACGACCTCGACAAGGTCATCGAGGAGGCGAACTCCATCAACGACCGTCCCGTCGTCGTCGACTTCATCGTCCACGAGGACGCGATGGTGTGGCCGATGGTCGCCGCCGGCACCTCCAACGACGAGATCCTGGCCGCCCGGGACGTCCGCCCCGACTTCGGCGACAACGAAGACGACTGAGCGAGAGAGACGTAACAAGACATGTCCAAGCACACGCTCTCCGTCCTGGTGGAGAACAAGCCGGGCATCCTGGCCCGGATCGCCGCCCTGTTCTCCCGCCGGGGCTTCAACATCGACTCGCTCGCCGTCGGCGTCACCGAGCACGCCGACATCTCCCGGATCACGATCGTGGTGAGCGTCGACGCCCTGCCGCTCGAGCAGGTCACCAAGCAGCTCAACAAGCTCGTCGAGGTGCTGAAGATCGTCGAGCTGGAGCCGGGACAGGCCGTTCACCGCGAACTCGTTCTGGTGAAGGTGCGTGCCGACAACGAGACGCGCTCGCAGATCGTCGAGATCGTCCAGCTGTTCCGCGCCAAGACCGTCGACGTCTCCCCGGAGGCCGTGACCATCGAGGCCACCGGCAGCAACGACAAGCTGTCCGCCATGCTCAAGATGCTGGAACCGTACGGCATCAAGGAGCTGGTCCAGTCCGGCACGATCGCCATCGGCCGCGGCGCCCGTTCGATCACGGACCGGTCGCTGCGCGCTCTCGACCGGTCGGCGTAAGTACGTAACCGGTCTTCGTACGAACGGATCCGGGCGGCCGGTGATCACCGACCGCCCGTATACCGAGACCCCGAAACTTCCCTTCCGCTCGCCGTCATACGGTGGGACGCAACACCTGCACTCAAGGAGAGAACCCAAAGTGGCCGAGCTGTTCTACGACGCCGACGCCGACCTGTCCATCATCCAGGGCCGCAAGGTCGCGGTCATCGGATACGGCAGCCAGGGCCACGCCCACGCCCTGTCGCTCCGTGACTCCGGTGTCGACGTCCGGGTCGGTCTGCACGAGGGCTCCAAGTCCAAGGCCAAGGCCGAGGAGCAGGGTCTGCGCGTGGTGACCCCGGCCGAGGCCGCCGCCGAGGCCGACGTCATCATGATCCTCATCCCGGACCCGATCCAGGCCCAGGTCTACGAGGAGTCCATCGCCCCGAACCTGAAGGACGGCGACGCGCTGTTCTTCGCCCACGGCTTCAACGTGCGCTTCGGCTTCATCAAGGCCCCGGCCGGCGTCGACGTCGCCCTGGTCGCCCCGAAGGGCCCGGGTCACCTGGTGCGCCGCCAGTACGAGGAGGGCCGCGGCGTCCCCGCGATCGCCGCCGTCGAGCAGGACGCGACCGGCAACGCCTTCGCGCTGGCCCTGTCGTACGCCAAGGGCATCGGCGGCACCCGCGCCGGCGTCATCAAGACGACCTTCACCGAGGAGACCGAGACCGACCTGTTCGGTGAGCAGGCCGTCCTCTGCGGTGGCACCTCCGCGCTGGTCAAGGCGGGCTTCGAGACCCTGGTCGAGGCCGGCTACCAGCCGGAGATCGCCTACTTCGAGTGCCTGCACGAGCTGAAGCTGATCGTGGACCTCATGTACGAGGGCGGCCTGGAGAAGATGCGCTGGAGCGTCTCCGAGACCGCCGAGTGGGGCGACTACATCACCGGCCCGCGCATCATCACCGACGCCACCAAGGCCGAGATGAAGCAGGTCCTCGCCGAGATCCAGGACGGCACCTTCGCCCAGAACTGGATGGACGAGTACCACGGCGGTCTGAAGAAGTACAACGAGTACAAGGACGCGGACTCCGAGCACCTGCTGGAGACCACCGGCAAGCAGCTGCGCAAGCTGATGAGCTGGGTGAACGAAGAGGCGTAAGGCCTCGGGACGGGGGGCCGGAGCAGTTCGCTCCGGCCCCGTTGTCCATCCCGTCCACCACGGACGGGTGATCCTTCCGCGGAGGCGTGAGGCGACCGCCGTCGCGGCACTACACTGCTGCACTACATACGCGTCAGGCCCACAGCGTCGTGCGTCTTCCACGCGGCTAGCCCCTCCTCCGCCTGCGGCCGTCGGGACGGCCGTCCGCACGCTTTGGACTTGTGAGGACTCACGTGAGCTCGAAACCTGTCGTACTCATCGCTGAAGAGCTGTCGCCCGCGACCGTGGACGCGCTTGGCCCGGACTTCGAGATCCGGCACGCCAACGGAGCGGACCGAGCCGAACTGCTCCCGGCCATCGCCGATGTCGACGCGATCCTGATCCGCTCGGCCACCAAGGTGGACGCCGAGGCGATCGCCGCCGCGAAGAAACTGAAGGTCGTCGCACGAGCCGGCGTCGGCCTGGACAATGTCGACGTTCCGTCCGCCACCAAGGCCGGCGTGATGGTCGTCAACGCCCCCACCTCCAACATCGTGACCGCCGCCGAACTGGCCTGCGGTCTGCTGCTCGCCACCGCCCGCCACATTCCGCAGGCCAACGCCGCGCTGAAGAACGGCGAGTGGAAGCGCAGCAAGTACACGGGCGTCGAGCTGGCCGAGAAGACCCTCGGTGTCGTCGGCCTCGGCCGCATCGGCGCGCTCGTCGCGCAGCGCATGTCCGGCTTCGGGATGAAGGTCGTCGCGTACGACCCCTACATCCAGCCCGCCCGCGCCGCGCAGATGGGCGTGAAGGTCCTCTCGCTGGACGAGCTGCTCGAGGTCGCCGACTTCATCACCGTCCACCTGCCCAAGACCCCCGAGACGGTCGGTCTGATCGGCGACGAGGCGCTGCGCAAGGTCAAGCCGACCGTGCGCATCGTCAACGCCGCGCGCGGCGGGATCGTCGACGAGGAGGCGCTGTACTCGGCGCTGAAGGAGGGCCGCGTCGCCGGCGCCGGCCTCGACGTGTACGCGAAGGAGCCCTGCACGGACTCCCCGCTCTTCGAGTTCGACCAGGTCGTGGCCACCCCGCACCTCGGCGCCTCGACCGACGAGGCCCAGGAGAAGGCCGGTATCGCGGTCGCGCGTTCGGTGCGGCTGGCCCTCGCGGGCGAGCTGGTGCCGGACGCGGTGAACGTCCAGGGCGGTGTCATCGCCGAGGACGTCAAGCCCGGTCTGCCCCTCGCCGAGCGCCTCGGCCGGATCTTCACCGCGCTCGCCGGTGAGGTCGCGGTCCGCCTCGACGTCGAGGTGTACGGCGAGATCACCCAGCACGACGTGAAGGTGCTGGAGCTGTCGGCTCTCAAGGGTGTCTTCGAGGACGTCGTCGACGAGACCGTCTCGTACGTCAACGCCCCGCTGTTCGCGCAGGAACGCGGCGTCGAGGTGCGGCTGACCACCAGCTCCGAGTCGGCCGACCACCGCAACGTCGTCACCGTGCGCGGCACGCTCTCGGACGGCGAGGAGGTGTCGGTCTCCGGCACGCTGGCCGGTCCGAAGCACCTCCAGAAGATCGTCGCGGTCGGCGAGTACGACGTCGACCTCGCGCTCGCCGACCACATGGTCGTCCTCAAGTACGAGGACCGTCCGGGTGTCGTCGGCACCGTGGGCCGGGTCTTCGGCGAGGCGGGCATCAACATCGCCGGCATGCAGGTCGCCCGCGCGGCGGTCGGCGGCGAGGCGCTGGCCGTTCTGACCGTCGACGACACGGTGCCCGCCGGGGTGCTGGCGGAGGTCGCCGAGGAGATCGGCGCGACGTCGGCCCGTGCGGTGAACCTCGTCTGAGGTTGCCGCACCCTCTGGGGGCTGCCGCCCCCAGGCCCCCGCTTCGGCCCTGAAGGGGCCTCGTCCTCGAACGCCGGACGGGCTGGATCTACTGAACGTGGCTCGAAGGCGGGAGCCGGGCGGGCTGGATTACTGAACGTGGCTCGAAGAAGGAGCCGGGCGGGCTGGTGTGATCCAGTCCGCCCGGCTCCTTTTGCCTGTGTCACTTCTCGTCGTCGACCCGGATCCGCCGCAGCGTGACCGAAGCCGCTGCCGCCGCTCCGGCGAGGAGGAGCGCCCCGGCGATCGCCGCGCCGTGCATCCCGTTGGTGAACGCCTCGCGTGCCGTCGTCGTCAGGGCGTCTCCCGTGCGCCCAGGGAGACGGCCCGCCACCGCCAGGGCGCCGCCGAGGGTCTCGCGGGCCTCGGCCGGGGCCGTGGCCGGGATGTCGTGGCGGTAGATCGCCGTGCCGATGGAGCCGAGGACGGCCATGCCGAGGGCGCCGCCGAACTCGGTGCCGGTCTCCAGCAGGGCGGACGCGGAGCCCGCCCGTTCCACCGGGGCCGCGCCCAGCGCCAGGTCCGTCATCTGGGACAGGACCATGACGATCCCGCAGGCCAGGACCGCGCAGGCGGTGAGCACGAGCCACATCGAGTCCGTACCGGCGAGGGCCAGCAGCGCGTAGCCGCTCGCGCCGATCGCGAAGCCGGCCGTGACCACGTAGGCGCGGTTGACGCCCCTCTGGACCAGGGAGGTCGCGACCGGGGCCGCCAGGCCGATCGGGACGGAGGGGAGCAGCGCCCACAGGGCCGCATCCAGCGCGCTCCTGCCGAGGACCGACTGGAGGTACTGGGTGGTGAAGAACGCCGAGCCCATCATGCCGAAGGCGGAGACCAGGTTGAGGGCGAGGGCGGGGGCGAAACCGTGGCCGCGGAACAGGGCCGGGGAGATCATCGGTGCGGCCGTGGTGCGCTGGCGGTGGACGAAGAGGGCCGCGAAGAGCAGACCGACGGTGACCGAGACGACGTACTGCGGGTGCCAGCCCTCGGACGGGATCTCCTTCAGGCCGTAGATCACGGGCAGGACGGCCGCCATCGACAGCGGGACGCTCGGCCAGTCGAAGCGGCCGGGGGCGGGGTCGCGGGACTCCGGCAGCAGGGCCGGGCCGAGGACGAGCAGCAGGACCATCGCGGGCAGGTTGACCAGGAAGACCGAGCCCCACCAGAAGTACTGCACCAGCAGACCGCTCATCACCGAGCCGAGCGCGATGCCGCCCGTCATCACCGCGGACCACATGCCGATCGCCTTCGCGCGCTGGCCGGGGTCGGTGAACATCGTGCGGATCAGGGCCATCGTCGCGGGCATCAGGGTCGCGCCGCCGATGCCGAGGACCGCGCGGGCCGCGATCAGGGTCTCGGCGCTGTTCGCGTACGCGGCGGTCAGCGAGGCGGCGCCGAAGGCGGCGGCACCGATCATCAGCAGCCTGCGGTGGCCGATGCGGTCGCCGAGCGAGCCCATCGTCATCAGCAGGCCCGCCAGCACGAAGGCGTAGATGTCGAAGATCCACAGCTGCTGGGTGCCGGTCGGCCCCAGGTCCGCGCTGATCGCCGGGATGGCGAAATAGAGGACGGAGACGTCCATGGAGACGAGCAGGAGCGGAAGCATCAGTACGCCCAGCGCGGTCCATTCACGACGGCCGGCGCGGCCCGCCGGAGGTACGGGGGTGCTCACCGTGCACACCGTGCTCGTCGCGTCGGTCGCGTCGGTCGAGTTCGTCGAGTGGGTCATGACGGTGACTGTACGAGCGTCTTAAACACTTGTCTAGAACGCTTGTATAAGTCATGCGTATAGGACGGTTGTATGGATCGGGGTAGGGTGGCGGGCATGGGACACCGTGAGGATCTGCTCGAGGGCGCCAAGCGCTGCCTGCTGGAGAAGGGGTTCCTGCGGACGACCGCGCGGGACATCGTCAAGGAGTCGGGGACCAACCTGGCGTCCATCGGCTACCACTACGGGTCGAAGGACGCGCTGCTGGTGCAGGCGTACGTCTCGTTGATCGAGGGCGCAGGCGACGAGTTCGACCCCGGGTGGGGAGCCGGGGGCGAGATGACGGCGGCCGCCGGGTCGCTGGAGCGCTTCCAGGAGGTGTGGGCGAGCATCATCGGGTCGGTGCCGCGGACGCGGGCCATCTGGCTGCTGAGCTTCGAGCTCATCGTGCAGGGCGACCGGCTCCCCGAGGTGCGCAAGCTGCTGGCCGAGGCGCAGGAGGAGGGCAGGTCGGGGATCGTGCCCATGTTCAACGGCATCCCGGAGGACGAACTCGACAAGGAGACCGTCGACACGGAGGGCCGCTTCTACCAGACCCTCCTCAACGGGCTCATGGTCCAGTGGCTCTTCGACCCGGACTCGGCGACCGACGCGGCACAGCTCACCGAGGGGCTGCGCCGAGTGATCGCGGGCGCCGCGAAGGGCTGACCGGGCGGGCCGTCCGGGCGGGCCCGGAGGGGCTCAGGGCAGCCGGGCCGCCTTGAGTGTCATGTGCAGGAGCAGCCGGTCCTCGCCGTCGTCCAGGTCCAGGCCGGTCAGCTGTTCCACCCGGGACAGCCGGTAGTAGAGGGTCTGTCGGTGGATGCCCAACTCGGCCGCCGTGCGGCCCGCTTGGCCCGCGCAGTCGAGGTACACCTCGGCCGTGCGGGCGAGTTCGTGGTGGGCGGGGCCCAACAGGGTCCGTACGGCGGGGTCCTGGGAGCTGTCCTGGGGCAGGGCGGTCAGCAGGCGGTAGGGGCCGATGGACGCCCACCGGGCGACCGGGCCGAGGCCGGGCTCCGCGAGCGCCGCCCGTGCCGACGCCGACGCCTCCTGCCAGGCGGCGCCGAGTTCCGCGAGGCCGGCCCGACCGGCGGCCACTCCCGCGGCGGACTCTCCCGCCCGCTCCAGCAGCCGGGCCGCCGCCGTCGTCGCCGGGGTGAGGGTGTCCGTCGAGCGCAGGCGGACCAGCAGGGCCAGGGACTGGGACGCGGTGCCCCACGGGACGGTGCACAGCGCCGTCGCCCCCGGCAGCGTACGCAGCGAGGGTGCGTCGTCCGGGTCCGCGGACGGCCAGGGCGTCACGCACACCACCGTGTGCGGGCCGTCCGCGCGGGCGCCGAGCGCGGTGCGCAGCTCCGCCACCGCCATGTCCCGCTGCCAGTCGGGCTGCGCGGTGAGCACCGCCCGCAGCTCCCGGGTGAGGTCCGCGCCGTGCTGGGCCTCGTCGGCGAGCAGGGCGCCGATCCGGCCGGTCACCTCCATCGCGGCCGCCAACTGGGCGTCCGAGGGCCCGGGGTCGTCGTCGAGCAGCCAGACATAGCCGAGGACCACCCCCCGGTGCCGTACGGGGAGGCAGACGCGGCCCCGGTACACCCCGGCCTCCGGGGTCGGCGGGATCCGGACCGGGCCGGTCGCGCGGGTGATGCCGAAGCCCTCGAACCAGGTGCGGACGGCGGCCGTGGAGCGCCGGGTCAGGATCGAGCGCGTGCGTACCGGATCCAGCGCCGACGCGTCGAGCTCGCCCTCGCTGTCGTAGGCGCCGAAGGCGATCAGCTCGAAATCCCGGTTCTCCAGGGTCGCGGGGGCGCCGAGCAGCTCGGAGATCTCGTCGACGAGCTCCTGGTGGTCACCTGTGTGGTCGGCTGTCACTCAGGCATTCTCCCGCATGTCCGCAGCCCCTTCATACATCTGTCTGAGATCCACGACGCGGATGCGTGACAGCTGTCGATGGCCCACGATCGGAGGGATCCTTAGGTTTCACGGTGGTTCTCCGTGCCGTTCCCCGATCGTCGGGAAACGGCCTCGTATGGGTTGGTATGTGGAGGTGCCCCGTGCTGGGTCCCGTGATTCTCGCCGCTTCGCGCAGCGACCGGATGCGACGCCTGATCTCGGCGGCCCCGGTGACGAAGCAGGTCGTGGACCGCTTCATCCCCGGTGAGACGGTCGACGACATCGTCCCGATCGTCGAGGAGCTCACTGCCGGGGGGCTGGAGCTGACGATGGACGTCGTCGGCGAGGACATCACCACCCCCGAGCAGGCCGCCGCCGCCCGGGACGCCTACCTGGCGCTGATCGACCGGCTCGCGGAGCTGGAGCTCGGCGAGCGGGTCGAGATGTCCGTCAAGCTGTCGATGTTCGGCCAGGCGCTGGACGGCGGTCACGAGCTGGCCCTCGCCAACGTGCGCCCGGTCGTCGAGGCCGCCGCGGCCATCGGCACCACCGTCACCCTCGACGCCGAGGACCACACCACCCTCGACTCGATGTTCGCCATCCACGAGGAGCTGCGGAAGAACTTCCCGCAGACCGGCTGTGTCATCCAGGCCTACCTCTTCCGCACCGAGGCCGACGCCCGCCGCCTGGCGGCGAGCGGCAGCCGGGTACGGCTCGTGAAGGGCGCGTACAAGGAGCCCGCCGAGGTCGCCTACCAGCAGAAGCACGAGATCGACAAGGCGTACGTCCGGATCCTGCGCACGCTGATGGAGGGCGAGGGGTACCCCATGATCGGGTCCCACGACCCGCGCCTCATCTCCATCGCGCAGGAGCTCGCCCGCAAGGCCGGGCGCAAGCTGGACGAGTACGAGTTCCAGATGCTGTACGGCATCCGCGGCGACGAGCACCTGCGGCTGGCCGCCGAGGGGCACCGCATGCGCGTCTACACCGCCTACGGCACCGACTGGTACGGCTACTTCATGCGTCGGCTCGCGGAGAAGCCGGCCAACCTGCGCTTTTTCGCCCGCAGCATGCTCACCCGGGGCTGAGACGAGGCAGGCGCAATGGCCTTTCCGTCGGAGGTCCGGGGGTCGTCCCCCGGGAAGGCGCAGTATGCGTCGGCTCGCGGAGAAGCCGGCCGGCCTGCGGTTCTTCGTCCGTTCGCTGATCAGCAAGGGCTGAGCCCGCACCCCCCGCTCGAAACACCCGCTCAGAAGGAGTAACGGAAGACATGGACGCGGTAACCCAGGTCCCCACCCCCGTCAACGAGCCGGTGCACGGCTACGCCCCCGGCTCGCCGGAGCGCGCCCGGCTGGAGGCCAAGCTCAAGGAACTGGCCGACAACCCGATCGACCTGCCCTGCACCATCGGCGGCGAGCGGCGGATGGGCGGCGGTGAGCGCTTCGACGTCGTGCAGCCGCACAACCACAAGGCCCGCCTCGGCACCTACGCCAACGCCACGCGCCAGGACGCCCAGGACGCCGTCGACGCGGCGCTCGCCGCCGCGCCCGCCTGGCGCGCGATGTCCTTCGACGACCGCGCCGCCATCATCCTGCGCGCCGCCGAACTGCTCGCCGGTCCCTGGCGCGAGACGCTCGCCGCCTCCACCATGCTCGGCCAGTCGAAGACCGCCCAGCAGGCGGAGATCGACTGTCCCTGCGAGCTGGTCGACTTCTGGCGTTTCAACGTGGCCTACGCCCGCCAGATCCTGGCCGAGCAGCCCCCGGCGAACTCCCCGGGTGTCTGGAACCGCCTCGACCACCGCCCGCTCGAGGGCTTCGTCTACGCGATCACGCCGTTCAACTTCACCGCCATCGCGGGCAACCTGCCGACCGCGCCCGCGCTGATGGGCAACGTGGTCGTGTGGAAGCCGTCTCCGACGCAGACCCACGCCGCCGTGCTGCTCATGCGGCTGCTGGAGGAGGCCGGTCTGCCCAAGGGCGTCATCAACCTGGTCACGGGTGACGGCCTGGAGGTCTCCGAGGTCGCCCTCAACCACCGCGACCTCGCCGGTATCCACTTCACCGGCTCGACGAAGACCTTCCAGTACCTGTGGAAGACGGTCGGCGCCAACATCGAGAAGTACCGCTCCTACCCGCGTCTGGTCGGTGAGACCGGCGGCAAGGACTTCGTCGTCGCCCACCCGAGCGCGGACCGGGCGGTGCTGAAGACGGCGCTCACCCGTGGCGCCTTCGAGTACCAGGGCCAGAAGTGCAGCGCGACCTCCCGGGCCTACATCCCGGCGTCGATCTGGAACTCCGGCTTCAAGGAGGAGTTCGCGGCCGAGGTCGACTACCTCACGATGGGTGACGTCACCGACCTCTCGAACTTCGTCGGCGCCGTCATCGACGAGCGGTCCTTCGCCAAGAACAAGGCGGCGATCGACCGTGCGAAGGCGGACCCGACCTGCACGATCGTCGCAGGCGGCTCCTACGACGACTCGGTCGGCTACTTCGTCCGCCCCACCGTCGTCGAGTGCACCGACCCGGAGAACGAGGTCTTCACGACCGAGTACTTCGGCCCGTTCCTCGCCGTGCACGTGTACGACGACAGCTCGGCCGAGGCGTACGACGAGATGCTGACGCAGATGGAGTCGGTGTCGGACTACGCGCTGACGGGCTCGGTCATCTCCGGCGACCGCGCGGCCGCCGCGTACACGATGGAGAAGCTGCGCTACGCGGCCGGCAACTTCTACATCAACGACAAGTCGACCGGCGCCGTCGTCGGCCAGCAGCCCTTCGGCGGCGGCCGCGCCTCCGGCACCAACGACAAGGCCGGCGCGCCGCAGAACCTGATGCGCTGGACCCTGACCCGTGCCATCAAGGAGACGCTGGTCGCGCCGACCGACTACGCGTACCCGCACATGGGCTGACGCGTCGTCGTACAGCGACGGAAGCGTGACGGAGGAAGGGGCCGGGCTGCTGCCCGGCCCCTTCCCGTTCTCCGTCGGCGGGTGCGTCAGCGGGTGCCGACGCGGCTGAGGAAGTCGCTGACCAGCGCCGCGATCTGGCCCGCGTGTGTCTCCAGGGCGAAGTGCCCGGTGGGCAGCAGGTGCACCTCCGCCCGGGGCAGGTCGCGGCGGAACGCGAGCGCGCCGGCCGGGACGAAGATCTCGTCGCCGGCGCCCCAGACCGCCAGCAGCGGGACCTGGCTGGTGCGGAAGTACTCCTGGAAGGCCGGGTAGAGGGCGAAGTTGGAGCCGTAGTCGGAGATCAGGTCGAGCTGGATCTCCGGCTGGCCGGGCCGGGCCATGAGGGCCGCGTCGTGCTCGTAGGCGTCGGGGCTCACGAGCTCCTGCCGCTCCGGCGGAACGCCGTGCAGGTACTGCCATTTGATCCCGTCCGGGCTGCTGATCTCGCGC
The DNA here is from genome assembly GCF_035983595.1 of Streptomyces sp. NBC_01334. Lineage (NCBI taxonomy): Bacteria > Bacillati > Actinomycetota > Actinomycetes > Kitasatosporales > Streptomycetaceae > Streptomyces > Streptomyces sp. NBC_01334. The sequence goes on from NZ_CP130718.1 coordinate 6,777,863, forward strand.
ACCGCAGCCTCGGTCTTCGGGGTCCGCTCCGCGATCAGCGCCAGCACCGGCGCCCAGGCCTGAGCCCCGAGCCCCTCCTCGTAGGCGTTGCCGTTCTGCGTGATGATCGCGGTCACCCGCTCGGGATGGGCGAGGGCGAGGCGCAGACCGATGGGGGAGCCGTAGTCCTGGATGTAGAGCGCGAACTCCTTCAGGCCCAGCTGCTCGGTGAACTCCCCGGTGACGGCGGCCAGTTCGTCGAAGGTGTACCGGAAGTCCGCGGGCGCCGCCGACCGGCCGAAGCCCAGGTGGTCGGGGGCGATGACGCGATGGCTGTCGGCGAGCAGCGGGATCAGGTCGCGGAACATGTGGGAGCTGCTCGGGAAGCCGTGCAGGAGCAGCAGGACCGGTGCGTCGGCCGGGCCCGCCTCCCGGTAGTAGACCTCGTGGCCGCGGACGGTGGCGGTGCGGTGACGGACCTGGCGGTCGGCGTGGAGGGTCATGACACGAGTGCACCATGCGATCACCTAACCGGTCAAGTGGCTTTTAGAGGTTAGGTGACCGGCGTACCAGGATCTTCCCCGTGTTCCCGCCGCGCAGCATCAGCAGGAACGCGTCCACGATCCGCTCGAACCCGTCCACCACCGTCTCGTCCAGCGCCAGCGCCCCGCTCAGCAGATGCGGCGCGGCGAACTCGTACAACTCCTCCTGGACGTCCAGGTGATCGCGCACCAGGAAGCCCTCCATGCGCAGGCGCTTCTCCACCATGTCGGCGTGGTCGAACACCACCGGCTGCGCATCGGGCGTGTTGTACTGCCCGACGGTGCCGACGCGCACCACCCGCCCCCGCTCCCGCAGCGCGCCGATCGCCGCCCCGAGGTGTTCGCCGCCCACGTTGTCGACGAAGACGTCGACGCCGGTGGGGGCGGCCTTCGCCAGCAGATCGGCGACCGGGCCGTCGTGGTAGTCGAAGGCCGCGTCGTAGCCGACCTGCCGGGTCAGGTACCGCACTTTCTCCGCCGTGCCCGCGCTGCCGATCAGCCGGCCGGCCCCGAGGAGCCGCGCGAAGCGTCCCGTCGCCGTGCCGACCCCGCCCGCCGCCGCGGAGACGAACAGGTCCTCGCCCTCACGCAGCCGGGCGACGCGGGTGAGTCCGACGTACGCCGTCAGGCCGGTGCCGCCGAGCAGGCTCAAGTGCGCCGAGAGCGGCACCCCTTCGAACCGGGGGAGCCGTCTGACCTCCTCCGGGCGGACCACCGCGTGGGTGCGCCAGCCCTGGCGGTGGAAGACGATCTCGCCCTCGGGGAGGGCAGCCGGATCGCGGGTGGCGATGATCCGGCCGAGCGCGCGTCCTTCCAGCGGGGAGTTCAACGCGAAGTCGCCGTCCATCATTTCGCGGTGGTAGGGGTCGACCGACCAGTAGAGGTTCTCCACCAGGGCCGTCCCCGGGGCCGGTTCCGGGACCGGGGACTCGGCGAAGCGGAAGTGGCCGGGGGTGGGGAAGCCGGTCGGACGGGCGGTCTGCTGCACGGTGAGCGCGGTGCTGGTCATGGGAGGGGACCGTAGGCAGGAATGCGGCCGGCGGGCAGCGGGTTGCGTTCATGGAACGGACCGATCCATGAGTCGCCCTCATGGCAGCAGGTGGGAGCCTCGCGTGAGCGCAGTCGATCTCGCGCCGCAGGAGTTGCGGACTCTGGTGGCCGTCGCGGACGAGGGGGGCTTCTCGGCCGCCGCCGCCCGGCTCGGGACCACTCAGTCGGCCGTCTCGCACGCGGTGCGCGGGATCGAGGGCAAGGTGGGGGTCGTGCTGTTCGAGCGCGGCCGGTTCGGCGCCCGGCCCACTCCGGCCGGCGCCCGCGCGGTCGCCCACGCCCGACGCGTGCTGCGGATGCTCCAGACCCTGGTCGCCGAGACGCGGGGGGCCGGGGCCGCGGGTGGCGGAACGGGCCGGGTCGAAGGACCGTTGCGCATCGCGGCCTTCCGCAGCGCGGCCCTGTATCTGCTGCCGCCCGTCCTGGAGCGGCTGGCCGCGCGGCATCCGGGGATCGAGGCGAGCGTGACCGTCGTACGGGAAGTGGGTCCGGGGACGGCCGGCGCGGTGGCCGAGGGGCGGGCCGACCTCGGGATCGCCACCTTCGGCACCAGCGCGCCGATCCCGCCGGAACTGGTGGGGGACGTGCTGCTGGAGGAGCCGTACGCGCTGGTGCACCCGGCGGGGCACGCCGACCCGCGCTCCCTCCCGCTCGTCGACTGGACGGAGAACTGCTCGTCCTACACGCGCGCGTGGTGGGCCGCGCAGGACTGGATCCCCGCGGCGACCGTCCGCGCCGAGGACGACGGGGCGGTGCTGTCGATGGTGGGAAGCGGTCTGGGGATGGCGATCATGCCCGCGCTCTCCCTCACCCGGACGCCCCCCGGGACGCAGCTCACCGACCTCGGCCCGGAGCGGCCCACCCGTCAGGTCGGCTATGTCACGACCCCGGAGCTGGCCGCGACCGCGGCCGTCCGGGCGCTCGTCCGGGAGTTGAGGTCGTCGGCGAAACCGCAGGTCGGCACCGGGTGACCCGGGGCGCCGTCTCAGATAGTAGGAAGTCCGAGTAATTGTAGAGACAGGCGCGTGCTCCTCCCTTAGCTTTGTAGGAGCCGAACGTCTCGCTCGACCAAGCGAATGGCGGTCGCGAGCCGGGCCCCGCGCAGGCAACCCCTGCGGCCCGCTCCCCGCCCCATCCGGCGTCTCGTAACCCCCTTCCGCACTCCCTGGAATTCGAAGGAGTCGATTTCTCATGGCCGAGACGACCGTCCGCCGCCGAGTCCGTCACATCTCCCGCACGACCGAGTCCGACCGGAAGAACGCCGCCGCGGCGCTCCAGCGCGCCCTCGACCGCCGTGACAACGGCGGCGAGACCGGCCACTGAGCCGAACCGCCCCGCAGTCCGGGAGCCGCACCCGCACGGGGTGCGGCGCGGGCCCCGAACGGGACTTCGGGACCCGCGTCGCACCCTGACCCCACGCGACACCGCGGATCCGCGCCGCCAGCGCGCGCCACGACTTCTCTGTCCGTATGGCGGACGGTCCATGTCATCCCCTGGGACGAGGAGTACGGTTCCCGTATGTCTCGCAGCCTCAATCTCGCAGTGATTCCCGGTGACGGCATCGGCCAGGAGGTCGTGGCCGAAGGTCTCAAGGTCCTCTCCGCCGTCCTCCCGCAGGATGTGAAGCTGGAGACCGAGGAGTACGACTTCGGCGCCCGGCGCTACCACGCCACCGGTGAGACGCTCACCGACGCGGACGCCGAGGCGCTGAAGCGGCACGACGCCATCCTGCTCGGCGCGATCGGTGACCCGAGCGTCCCCTCCGGCGTCCTGGAGCGGGGTTTCCTGCTCAAGCTGCGCTTCCTCTTCGACCACCACGTCAACCTGCGTCCGTCGAAGCTCCTCCCGGGTGTCCCCACCCCGCTGGCCGGCCAGCCCGAGATCGACTTCATCGTGGTCCGCGAGGGCACCGAGGGCCCGTACACCGGCAACGGCGGCACGATCCGCGAGGGCACCCCGCACGAGGTCGCCACCGAGGTCTCCGTGAACACGGCCTTCGGTGTCGAGCGCGTGGTCCGGGACGCCTTCGCCCGTGCCCAGGCCCGCCCCCGCAAGAAGCTCACGCTGGTCCACAAGAACAACGTGCTGGCCTTCGCCGGCCACCTCTGGACGAACGTCTTCAACCAGGTGGCCGAGGAGTTCCCGGACGTCACCACGGACTACATCCACGTGGACGCCGCGACGATCTACCTCGTCACGGACCCCGCGCGCTTCGACGTCATCGTCACCGACAACCTCTTCGGCGACATCATCACCGACCTCGCCGCTGCCGTCTCCGGCGGCATCGGCGTCGCCGCGAGCGGGAACATCAACCCGTCCGGCGAGTTCCCGTCCATGTTCGAGCCGGTGCACGGCTCGGCCCCGGACATCGCCGGCCAGGGCAAGGCCGACCCCACCGCCACGGTCCTGTCCGTCGCCCTGCTGCTGCGCCACCTCGGCTATGACGCCGAGGCGGTCCGCATCGAGGAGGCCGTCTCCGTCGACCTGGAGGAGCGCGGCTCGCTGCCCGCGCGCAGCACCTCCGAGATCGGTGACGCGCTCGCCGTACGCGTAGCCGGCTGACCCCGCGCTGCGCGAAACCTTTCGAAGCCGCCGGGCCGCATCCGCACCCGGCGGCTTCCGCATGTCCCCCGCCGGGTGCCACCATCAACCCTGGGTCTCATTTCACGCCGTTTTGGCCCTCGTCCGCCGCTTGCGATAATCGAACGTGGAGCCGCGGTATGAGGGAATGCTCGGACGTCCTGGCACCGGCCACTGGCCGTACGGGCGTGAGCGCGGCCCGTCACTACAACCGGTGCTGCATCTTCCGGGGGACACCCCCCGGACCCCCGGCCGAAAGACGCGGGGTGGCCCAGACGCTCGCCAGGAAGCGAAGGACAGCTACTCATGACGACGCCCACGATCGAGCTCAAGCCCTCCGCCAGTCCCACCTCCGCAGCCGAGCGGCAGGCGATCCTGGCGAATCCCGGGTTCGGCCGCCACTTCACCGACCACATGGTGACGATCAAGTGGACCGAGGGCCGCGGCTGGCACGACGGTCAGCTCGTTCCGTACGCGCCGATCCCCCTCGACCCGGCCACCAACGTCCTGCACTACGCGCAGGAGATCTTCGAGGGCCTGAAGGCGTACCGCCGCCCCGACGGGTCGGTCGCCACCTTCCGCCCGGACCAGAACGCCAAGCGCTTCCAGCGCTCGGCCCGTCGGCTGGCCATGCCCGAGCTGCCGGTCGAGACGTTCATCGAGGCGTGCGACGCGCTCGTCGGCCAGGACAAGGATTGGGTGCCCGCGCACGGCGGTGAGGAGTCCCTCTACCTGCGGCCCTTCATGATCGCGACCGAGGTCGGCCTGGGCGTGAAGCCGGCCAACGAGTACCTGTTCCTGGTCATCGCCTCACCGGCCGGCGCCTACTTCCCGGGCGGCGTGAAGCCCGTCTCCATCTGGGTCTCCGAGGAGCACGTGCGCGCCGTCCCCGGTGGCATGGGCGACGCCAAGACGGGCGGCAACTACGCCGCGTCCCTGCTCGCCCAGGCCGAGGCCGCCGCCCAGGGCTGCGCCCAGGTCTGCTACCTCGACGCGGTCGAGCGCAAGTGGGTCGAGGAGCTCGGCGGCATGAACCTGTACTTCGTGTACGACGACAAGATCATCACGCCGTCGCTCACGGGTTCCATCCTGGAGGGCGTCACCCGTGACAGCCTCCTCGCCGTCGCCCGCGACCTCGGCTACGAGGCCGAGGAGGGCCGGGTCTCGGTCGAGCAGTGGCAGCGTGACTCCGAGAGCGGCGCCCTCAAGGAGGTTTTCGCCTGCGGCACCGCCGCCGTGATCACCCCGGTCGGCACGGTCAAGCGCACCGCCGGCGAGTGGCAGCAGTCGGGCGGCGAGCCCGGCGAGGTCACCCTCAGGCTCCGCCGGGCCCTGCTGGACATCCAGCGCGGCACGGCCGAGGACAAGCACGGCTGGATGCACGAGCTGGGCTAGTCGCTCCTTTTCTGTCAGGGTCACTCCGTCAGGGCCACTCCGTCAGGGCCGCTCCGTCCGGGGTGGCCCTGCGGCGTTCTCGGGGTCCGCCCATGTTTGAGCAGTGCTCAAAAGTTTCTCGCCATGTCTTCTGATCATTGAGCAGAACGTTTAGAGTGCTGCTCAAAGAAAGGGAGGGCGACGTGCGACTCACCCCCACCGAACGGGACCGCCTCCTGCTCTTCGGCGCGGCGGAGCTGGCCCGGGCGAGAAGGGCCCGCGGGCTCAGGCTGAACGTCCCCGAGGCGACCGCGCTCATCGCGGACACGGTGTGCGAGGCCGCCCGTGACGGCGCCCGGCTCGCCGAGGCGATCGAACGCGCCCGGTCGGTCCTCGGCCCGGACGACGTGCTGCCGGGCGTAGCGGACGTCGTCACCGAGGTGCATGTCGAGGCCGTCTTCGACGACGGCTCGCGTCTCGCGGTCGTCGGCGATCCGATCGCCGGGGGCACGCTCGGGGACCGGGCGCCGGGGGCCCTGCTGCCGGGGTCCGAGCACGCCGATCCCGAGGCGGCCGTACGGCTGGCGGTCACGAACACGGCGACCGTGCCCGTCTCCGTCACCTCCCACTTCCACTTCTTCGAGGCCAACCCGCGGCTCGACTTCGTCCGGGAGAAGGCCTACGGCATGCGGCTCGCCGTCCCCGCCGGGTCCTCCGTGCGCTTCGGGCCGGGGGAGAGCAGCGAGGTCGGACTCGTACCGATCGGCGGCGACCGGATCGCGATCGGCTTCGCCGGCCTGGTCGACGGGGCGCTCGACGCGCCGGGGGCGAAGGACGAGGCCCTGCGCCGGGCCGCCGCCTGCGGGTATCTGGGAGCGACAGCGGGGCAGGCCCGATGAACCCGTACGAGTACGCCGCCACCCACGGTCCCCGGGCCGGCGACCGCGTCCGTCTCGGCGACTCGGGGCTCGTCATCCGCGTCGAGTCCGACGCCCAGCTGCACGGCGACGAGTTCCTGGCCGGCTTCGGCAAGACCGCCCGGGACGGGCTGCACCTCAAGGCCGCCGCCGTCCGTGACACCTGTGACGTCGTGATCAGCAACGTCGTCGTGATCGACGCCGTGCAGGGGATCCGGAAGGTGTCGATCGGTATCCGGGAGGGCCGGATCCACGCGATCGGGCGGGCCGGGAACCCCGACACCCTCGACGGGGTCGACGTCGTCGTCGGCACGGGCACGTCCATCGTGTCCGGCGAGGGACTGATCGCCACCGCGGGCGCCGTCGACACCCACGTCCATCTGCTGTCGCCGCGGATCATGGAGGCCTCGCTGGCCTCCGGGGTGACCACGGTCATCGGGCAGGAGTTCGGGCCCGTGTGGGGCGTCGGCGTCAACTCGCCCTGGGCGCTGCGGCACGCGTTCAACGCGTTCGACGCCTGGCCGGTCAACATCGGCTTCCTCGGCCGGGGTTCGTCGTCGTCCGACGCGCCCCTGGTGGAGGCCCTCGCCGAAGGCGGCGCCTCGGGCTTCAAGGTGCACGAGGACATGGGCGCCCACACCCGGGCGCTGGACACGGCGTTGCGGGTCGCCGAGGAGCACGACGTACAGGTCGCCCTGCACAGCGACGGGTTGAACGAGTGCCTGTCGGTCGAGGACACCCTGAAGGTGCTGGAGGGCCGGACCATCCACGCCTTCCACATCGAGGGGTGCGGCGGCGGGCACGTCCCGAACGTGCTCAAGATGGCGGGCGTCGCGAACGTCATCGGCTCCTCCACCAACCCCACCCTCCCGTTCGGCCGGGACGCCGTCGCCGAGCACTACGGCATGATCGTCTCCGTCCACGACCTGAAGACCGACCTGCCCGGCGACGCCGCCATGGCCCGCGACCGGATCCGGGCCGGCACCATGGGCGCCGAGGACGTCCTGCACGACCTGGGCGCGATCGGCATCACCTCGTCCGACGCCCAGGGCATGGGCCGGGCGGGCGAGACGGTCCGCCGTACGTTCGCCATGGCCGGGAAGATGAAGGCCGAGTTCGGCGCCCCGGACGGCGGTCACGACAACGAGCGCGTCCTGCGCTACATCGCCAAGCTGACCGTCAACCCGGCCATCGCCCACGGCCTCGCGCACGAGATCGGCTCCCTCGAGGTCGGCAAGCTCGCCGACATCGTGCTGTGGCGCCCGGAGTACTTCGGCGCCAAGCCACAGCTCGTGCTCAAGTCGGGCTTCCCTGCGTACGGAGTGGTCGGCGACCCGGGCGCGGCCACCGACACCTGCGAACCCCTGGTCCTCGGACCGCAGTTCGGGGCGTACGGGGCCACGCCCGCCGACATCTCGGTCGCCTTCGTCGCCCGGGCCGCCCTCGACCAGGGCGGCGACTCGATGCCGACCCGCCGCCGCAGGGTCGCCGTCCGCGGCACCCGCGGCATCGGCCCCGCCGACCTGCTCCGCAACTCCCGTACCGGAGCGGTCGACGTCGACCAGCGCACCGGCCTGGTCACCCTCGACGGCGAGCCGCTGCGCTCCGAGCCGGCCGAGTCCGTCTCCCTCAACCGCCTGTACTTCCTCTGAGGACCGCTGATGTCTGCTGCCGCCGACGGCTTCCGCATGCCCGCCGAGTGGGCCCCGCACGAGCGCACCTGGATGGCGTGGCCGGGCCCCAACCCCACCTTCGACGACCCCGACGACCTGACCGCGTCCCGGGCCGCCTGGGCCTCGGTCGCCCGCGCGGTCCACCGCTTCGAGCCGGTGACGGTGGTGTGCGGCCCCGGACAGTCGGCGGACGCCCGCGCCCTCCTCGGTCCGGGCGTCGACACGGTCGAGCGCGAGCTCGACGACGCCTGGATGCGGGACATCGGCCCCACCTTCCTGACCGGCGCGGACGGGCGACTCGCCGCCGTCGACTGGACGTTCAACGGCTGGGGAGCCCAGGGCTGGGCCCGCTGGGAGCACGACGCGAAGATCGCCTCGTACGTCTCGGACCTCGCGGGGGCACGGACGTACGCCTCGAAGCTGGTCAACGAGGGCGGCGCGATCCATGTGGACGGCGAGGGAACGGTCCTGCTGACGGAGACGGTCCAGCTCGGCCCGGAGCGCAATCCGGGGTGGACGCGGGAGGAGGCCGAGGCGGAGATCCACGCCATGCTCGGCACCCGCAAGGCCATCTGGCTGCCCCGCGGACTCACCGGCGACTACCCTCCGCACGGCTTCGGCACCCTCGGCCACGTCGACATCGTCGCCGCCTTCGCCCGCCCGGGAGTCGTCGTCGCCCACCACCAGCCCGACCCGGCCCACCCCGACCACGAGGTGACGAAGGAGGTCGTCGGGCTGCTGAAGGCGCAGACCGACGCGCGGGGCCGCCGTCTGGAGGTCGTCGAGGTCGCCGCCCCGACCGCCTTGGAGACCGACGGCCACTGGGCCGACTACTCGTACATCAACCACTACCTCTGCAACGGCGGCGTCGTGCTCTGCGGCTTCGACGACCCGCGCGACGAACTCGCGGCGGGCGTCTTCCGCCGCCTGTTCCCCGCGCGCACGGTCACCCTGGTGGACGCCCGTACGATCTTCTCCGGCGGCGGTGGCATCCACTGCATCACCCAGCAGCAGCCGAGGGTCTGAGATCCGGGGACGAGACGAAGGGGAGCCGGGAATGGCCGGAGCGGCACGGGCACGCAGGAACGCGCCGCCCCGCGAGGACGTCCTCGCCGCCGCCATGGAGATGATCGCCGAGCGCGGTCTGGAGAAGCTCACCATGGCGGGGCTCGGCCGCGAGGTCGGGATGAGCAGCGGCCATCTCCTCTACTACTTCCACTCCAAGGACGAACTCCTGCTGCGCACCCTGGAGTGGAGCGAGGGCCGGCTCGGCGCCGAGCGCGCCCGGCTGCTGGCCCGTGCCGCCCCCGCCCGCGAGCGCCTAGACGCCTATGTCGACCTGTACGTCCCCGACGGCCACCGCGACCCGCACTGGACGCTCTGGCTGGAGGTCTGGAACCGCTCGCAGAACGCCGCCGTCGACGCGGACGCCCGGGACCGCCAGGCGGCCATCGAGGGCGCCTGGCACCGCGACCTGGTCGCCCTGCTGGCGGAAGGGGTGTCGCGGGGCGAGTTCCGGCGCGTGGACCCCGACCGGTTCGCGGCCCGGCTGCGCGCCCTCCTCGACGGCTTCTCCATCCATGTGGCCATCGGACTGCGGGGCACCGGCCGGGAGCAGGTCCTCGGGCACGTCCACGAGTTCCTGGCCGAGAGCCTGCTCGCGGACGCGTGAGACCGCGGATGCCTGAGACCGCGGACATGGGGGCCGGCGGGGATATGAGAACGCGCCGTTCGCATCCTGAGACACCCGGTGAGCAAACGGACGGTCTGTGCCAGACTGCCGCCGTGCTCTCGTTCGCCACGATTATTGGCAGCAGGCGCGCCGGTCCGCAGTGACCGCTCCGTACGACCAGGTACGAGCGGCCATCGTCGTCCTCGACCCGCGCGCAGACCTCTCGCACCCGCGAGGGGTTTTTCGCTTTTCTGGCCCACCCACAGCCGGGAGCGAGAGCGCGAGGGAACATGGGGGGATGGTGGAGCCGGTCATTCCGGTAACGACCGAGATCCAACACAGGAGCCTTCAGACCATGACCGCAACCAGCGAACTCGACGACTCGTTCCACGTCTTCGACACCACCCTGCGCGACGGCGCGCAGCGTGAGGGCATCAACCTCACCGTCGCCGACAAGCTGGCCATCGCCCGGCACCTGGACGACTTCGGCGTGGGCTTCATCGAGGGCGGCTGGCCGGGCGCCAACCCGCGGGACACCGAGTTCTTCGCCCGCGCCCAGGAGGAGATCGACTTCAAGCACGCCCAGCTGGTCGCCTTCGGCGCCACCCGCCGGGCGGGCGCGAAGGCCGCCGAGGACCCGCAGGTCAGGGCGCTGCTGGAGTCGGGCGCCGGGGTGATCACACTGGTCGCCAAGTCCCACGACCGACACGTCGAGCTGGCTCTGCGCACGACGCTGGACGAGAACCTGGCGATGGTGAGCGACACGGTGTCGTTCCTGAAGGAGCAGGGCCGGCGGGTCTTCGTCGACTGCGAGCACTTCTTCGACGGCTACCGCGCCAACCCGGAGTACGCGAAGGCGGTCGTCCGGGCCGCCGCCGAGGCCGGCGCCGACGTGGTCATCCTCTGCGACACCAACGGCGGCATGCTCCCGGCGCAGATCCAGGCGGTCGTCTCCACGGTCCTCGCCGACACCGGCGCCCGGCTCGGCATCCACACCCAGGACGACACCGGCTGCGCGGTGGCGAACACCCTGGCCGCGGTGGACGCGGGCGCGACGCACGTCCAGTGCACCGCGAACGGCTACGGCGAGCGGGTCGGCAACGCGAACCTGTTCCCGGTGGTCGCGGCCCTGGAGCTGAAGTACGGCAAGAAGGTGCTGCCCGAGGGCAAACTGCGCGAGATGACCCGCATCTCGCACGCGATCGCCGAGGTCGTCAACCTGACGCCGTCCACGCATCAGCCGTACGTGGGAGTTTCGGCCTTCGCCCACAAGGCCGGCCTGCACGCCTCGGCGATCAAGGTCGACCCGGACCTCTACCAGCACATCGACCCCGAGCAGGTCGGCAACACCATGCGGATGCTGGTGTCGGACATGGCCGGGCGGGCGTCGGTCGAGCTCAAGGGCAAGGAGCTCGGTGTCGACCTGGGCGGCGACCGCGAACTGGTCGGCCGGGTCGTGGAGCGGGTCAAGGAACGCGAGCTCAAGGGCTACACCTACGAGGCGGCGGACGCCTCCTTCGAGCTGCTCCTGCGGGCCGAGGTCGAGGGCCGGCCGCTGAAGTACTTCGAGGTCGAGTCCTGGCGGGCCATCGTCGAGGACCGCCCCGACGGCACCCACGCCAACGAGGCCACGGTCAAGCTGTGGGCCAAGGGCGAGCGCATCGTCGCGACGGCCGAGGGCAACGGCCCGGTCAACGCCCTGGACCGCTCGCTGCGCGTGGCGCTGGAGAAGATCTACCCCCAGCTGGCCAAGCTCGACCTGGTCGACTACAAGGTCCGCATCCTGGAGGGCGTCCACGGCACCCAGTCCACCACCCGCGTCCTGATCTCCACGACGGACGGCACGGGCGAGTGGTCCACGGTCGGCGTCGCGGAGAACGTGATCGCCGCCTCCTGGCAGGCCCTGGAGGACGCCTACACCTACGGCCTGCTGCGGGCCAAGGTGGAGCCCGCCGAGTAGGCGCCGCTGAGCAGGAGCCTCGGCGAGCCCCGAACTCGCCGAGGCCGCCCATCACCAGGCCGTCGACCTGGCCTTGGCGGTCGGCCTGGCCTTGGCGGTCGGCCTGGCCTTGGCGGTCGGTCCGGCCTTGGCGGTCGGTCCGGCCTTGGTCATTGGTCCGGCTCGGGCTCCGGCCCCGACTTCGGCCCTGGCCTTGGCCGTTGGCCCCGGCCCCGGCTTCGGCCCCGGCCGTCGGTCCGGCCGTGGCCGTTGGCCCCGGCCCTCGCCGTCGCTCCGGCCTTGGCCGTTGGCCCGGCCCCGGCCGTCAGCCCCGCCCTCGGCCGTCAGCCCCCCGCACTGCTCACCGGCAGTCCCCGGTCCTACCGCAGCTGCCACTTCTGGTTGGCCGCTCCCGTGCAGGACCAGATCTGGCCCCGGGCCCCGTTCGCCGACGAGTTGTCCGTGACGTCGAGGCACCTGTTCGCCGCCGTGTTCACGACATCGCCGGTGGTGGCGTTGTACGACCACCGCTGCGCGCCGGTTCCGTTGCAGTCGTACAGCTGTGTCTTCGCGCCGTCGGCCGTCGAACCCCCGACGACGTCGAGGCACTTGCCGAGCGCCTGGAGCGAGCCGTCCGGCTGGACGGTCCAGCGCTGGGCTGCCGACCCGTTGCAGTCGTAGAGCTGCACGGCCGTGCCGTTGGCCGTCGCGCCACCCGCCACGTCCAGGCACTTGCCCGCGAGCCCGACGAAGGACCCCGACCGGCTCGTGTCACCCGACTGCGTCCCCGACCAGGTGAAGGTCGCCGACGTGTTGCCCGGAAGTGAGTACGTCGCGTGCTGCGCGCCCCAGTTGATCGTCACCGTCTTCGCGGTCGAGGCGTCGTTGAAGGCGATCAGCGCCTTGGAGCCGTCGGGGTTGCGCCATGCCACGTTCGGCACGGACGACGACGCCGTCGACGCGATCCGCTGCGCGCCCGGCCGGACGAACTTCGTCAGGTGCCCCATCGAGTAGTACTCGATCATGTAGTCGACGGTCCCGCTCGCCCCGTCCCCGTTGTGCACGGTGACCAGCCCGTCGCACGTCCCGCAGCCGCCGTTGTGCGGCCCCCGGTTCTGGTCCACGGCCAGCGACCACTTCGTCACCGACTTCGCCCAGTTGCGGGTGTGGTTCACGATGTCGAGCATGTCCTCGCGCTGCTGGTCGGCGATCCACGTCCCGCCGGAGTGCTCGGTGCCGAAGGCGTCCAGCTGCGGGTACTGGTTGTGCACCGACGTCTGCTTCGCCACGTCCCCGCCGTAGCCGTGCCAGGCGATCCCGCCGAAGTTCGGGTGCGAGCGGACCGCCGCGTCGTCCACCGTCTGCGCCGCGTACGCGTCGTACGTGTCCCAGTTCCAGTCGTGCGCCAGCACCTTCGTCGACAGCCCCGCCGCAGCCAGCTTCGGCAGCAGTTCACTCTTCGTGAAGTACGCCAGTCCCGAGGCGTTCCAGCTCATCGACGGATAGCCCGAGCAGCACGTCGGCTCGTTCTGCGCCGTCACGTACGCCACCGGTATGCCCTGGTCCCGGTACGCCTGGAGGTACTTCACGAAGTACGACGCGTACGCCCCGTAGTTCTCCGCCTTGAGCCAGCCGCCGTTCAGCTGTCCGCTGTCCTTCATCCAGGCGGGCGCCGTCCACGGCGACGCCATCACCGTCAGCGCCGGGTTCAGTTCCCGGGCCCGCCGGGTCAGCGGCACCACGTCCGCCAGGTCGTGGGCGATCGAGAACTCCGACAGATCGGCGTCCGTCCGGCCTGCCGGGACGTCGTCGTAGGTGTAGCCGAAGCGCGCGAGGTCCGAGCCGCCCATCGGATTGCGCAGGAACGACAGCCCGATGCCCTCGGTCGGCGAGAACAGCTTGCGCAGGGTCGCCTCCCGGGTCGCCGCGGAGAGCGCCCCGCTGCCGTTCATCAGCCAGGCCGCGGTGTCGGTGAAGGACGCGCCGCCGCCGGTGAAGGTCTGGTACCCGGTGTTCTCGTCGACGGTGATGTTCTCGCCGCTGCCGCCGCTGCCCGCCTGGAAGGCGAAGGCGGGCTGGGCCTGCAGACCGCGGACCACGTGCCGGCCGCCGGCGTCGTCCGTGGTGGTGAGCCAGGCCGTGACCTGCTCGCCGGCCGCGTGCGCGGGCGCGACCGCCGCGGTGATCCCGGCGGAGGTGAGCAGACCGGCGAGGAGCAGCCGGAGGACGCGAGTGGATCTCCTCATGGAGCGCCGCCCTTTCGAAGGTGGGGGACAGGGGCGTGCGAGGCGTGAGTAAATGACGGCTTTCAGGTCGCGTCAAGGGGGTGCGCGTTCATCTGTCGAACGAACAACGTCCCTGATCCGGACGGGTGTTGCGGCCGTACCAGTTCCGGTGTGAAGTCTTGACGGCGCAACGGCCCACCAGTTAACTCACGGCGTGATCTAAGTCATGAGTGGACCACGAGAGTAGAGGGACGTTGCATGCGAAGAACCGCCCTGCTCGCCTCCGCCACCCTGCTGGCCGCACTGCTCCCGATGACCACCGCCGCCGGCGCGTCCGGCGCCGACGACCCCGACCCCGCACCCGTCCCGGTCGACCGCTTCGAGGGGGAGATCCCCTTCGCGAGCCCGCCCGCCGAGGGCCTCTTCACCTGGGGCGGCGACACCGACGACCCGCCCGCCCTCGGGCTGACGGCCCGTGCGGACGCCCCCGAGGGCGACAAGGTCCTCACCGGCAGCTACGACATCAGCGGCTACGGCGGCTTCACCCACGACTTCGCCTTCGCCGAGCCCGCCCACGACTGGTCCGCCCACCGGGGCGTCCGGTTCTGGTGGGAGGGCCGGGACAACGGCAGGAAGATCGCCTTCGAGATCAAGGACGGCGGGGCGAACGGAGAGGCGTCCGAGCTCTGGACGACCTCCTTCACCGACGACTGGACCGGCTGGAAACAGGTCGAGATTCCCTTCACCGACTTCACCTATCGCACGGACTACCAGCCCGTCGGCGGCATCGACCAGGTCCTCGGCCTCACCGAGACGTGGGGATACGCCCTCACCCTCCCCGTCGGCGTCAAGGGCGACTTCGCCATGGACGGCGTGGAGCTGTACGGCCGGGCCGACCAGTCGCTGCGCGCCGCCGTCACCACTGACGCGGCCGTGTACCCGGTCCGGGAGGGCCGAGCGGCCGCCGTCCGGCTCACCGTCGCCACCACCGGCGCCGCTCCCCTCGACGACCCCGTCACCGTCGCCTACGAGACCGCCGCGACCGGCACCGCCGAGCCCGGCAAGGACTACACCCCGGTCACCGGCACCGTCACCTTCCCGGCGGGCACCCCCTCCGGCGCCACCCGCACGGTCGCCGTCCGCACGATCGAGGACAAGAAGGCCGAGTCCGCCGAGACCGTCCCGCTCCGGCTGACCGTCACCGGCGCCAAGCCGCCGTCCGAGAACCCGCAGGTCGTGGTCGACGCGCACGGACTGCCGTATCTGAACCCCAAGTTGCCGGTGAAGAAGCGGGTCGCCGATCTCCTGTCGCGGATGAGCCTCGCGGAGAAGGCCGGCCAGATGACCCAGGCGGAGCGCGGCGCGATCACCGCTCCCGGTGACATCGCCGCGTACGACCTCGGCTCGCTGCTCTCCGGCGGCGGCTCGACTCCGACGCCCAACACCCCCGAGGCGTGGGCGAAGATGATCGACGCCTTCCAGCTCCGGACGCAGGCAACCCGCTACCAGATCCCGCTGATCTACGGCGTCGACGCCGTGCACGGCCACAACAACCTGGTCGGCGCGACCGTCATGCCGCACAACATCGGCATCGGGGCGACCAGGAACCCGGGGCTCGCCGAGCGGACCGGCGCGGTGACCGCCGCCGAGGTCCGGGCCACCGGGATCCCCTGGGACTTCGCCCCCTGCCTGTGCGTCACCCGCGACGAACGCTGGGGCCGCTCCTACGAGGCGTACGGCGAGGACCCGGCGCTGGTCCAGGCCATGGAGACGGTGATCCAGGGTCTCCAGGGCCGGGCGAGCGGCGCGGACCTGAAGGACGACGACAAGGTCCTCGCCACCGCCAAGCACTTCGTCGGGGACGGCGGCACCGCGTACGGCTCGTCCACGACCGGCACGTACACCGTCGACCAGGGCATCACCAAAGTCACCCGGAAGGAACTCGAGGCCGTGCACCTGGCGCCCTTCCGGACGGCCGTGGACCGCGGGGTCGGCACCGTCATGCCGTCCTACTCCTCGCTCGACATCGCGGGCGACGGCCAGGGGCCGGTGAAGATGCACGCCCGCGCCGACCTGCTGAACGGCGTGCTGAAGGACCGTATGGGCTTCGACGGGTTCGTCATCAGCGACTGGGCGGCCATCGACCAGCTCCCGGGCGACTACGCCTCCGACGTCCGAACCTCGGTCAACGCGGGCCTCGACATGATCATGGTCCCGTACGCGTACAAGGACTTCCACGCCACGCTGCACGACGAGGTCGAGGCCGGCCGGATCGGCGAGCGGCGGATCGACGACGCCGTGTCGCGCATCCTCACGCAGAAGTTCAGGCTCGGCCTCTTCGAGAAGCCGTACGCCGACACCGACGGCGCGTCCGCCATCGGCTCCGCCGGGCACCGGGCCGTCGCGCGCCGGGCGGCCGCCGAGTCGCAGGTGCTGCTGAAGAACTCCGGTGGGGTCCTGCCGCTGAGGAAGAACCAGAAGGTGTACGTCGCCGGCTCCAACGCCGACGACATCGGCAACCAGACCGGCGGCTGGACCATCACCTGGCAGGGCGCCTCCGGCGACATCACCCAGGGCACGACGATCCTGGACGGGATGCGGAAGGCCGGCGGCGACGTCACCTACTCCCGGGACGCCTCCGTGTCGACGGACGGGTACGACGTCGGCGTCGTGGTCGTCGGCGAGACCCCGTACGCCGAGGGCGTCGGCGACGTCGGCAACGGCAACGACCTGGAACTGACGGCCGCCGACCGGGCGGCCGTGGACAAGGTGTGCGCCGCGATGAGGTGCGCGGTGCTGATCGTGTCCGGGCGGCCCCAGCTGATCGGCGACCGGCTCGGTGACATCGACGCGCTGGTCGCCTCCTGGCTGCCGGGCACGGAGGGCGACGGCGTGGCCGACGTCCTGTACGGCAGGCGGCCCTTCACCGGACAGCTTCCGGTGACCTGGCCGAAGGCCCAGGCCCAGCTGCCGATCAACGTCGGCGACGCGGCGTACGACCCACAGTTCCCCTACGGCTGGGGTCTGACGACGCTGAGCCGAGTGCCGGAGGGCGGCCTGACGACCCTGAAGGGGCTGGGGGCCGCGGCCGCGGTGGCCGAACGGGCCGGCACCGACGAGGTGGGCCGGGCGCTGGTAGGGAAGGCCCGGCTCCTCGTCCAGCAGAAGGTGGGCCAGGCCGTGACGGCTGCGGTCGCGAAGCCCTTCGCCGACGCGGACCACCTGCTGCTGACCGGCCGGTACGGAAGGGCGGTGGAGCAGCTGACGGCGGCGTACCGGGCGGCGGCCTAGCTACCGCGTTCCCGGCCGCCCGAAAGGACCGCTTTCGATGGCTTTCGGGTAGCTTCGAAGTATGAAGGTCGCTCTATCGACCCGAAGCGTTGCCGGACCGCTGATCGCACTGGCGCTCGCCGTCCTGACCGCTCTGGCGGTCCTGACGGCGGGCGCCCCACGCGCCTCCGCGGCCACGAGCGTCTCGGTGATCGCCGCGTCCCTGCGCGAAGGGCCGCTCTATGTCGATCCGGAGGCGAGCGCCCAGCTGTCCCAGGCGGAGGCGCACGCCCTCCAGAAGCAGATCGAGAGCGCCGACAAGCCCCTGTTCATCGCCGTCCTGCCCGCCGGCTACCCCACGGCGGACCTCTTCATGGACCTGCGCACCGCCACCGGCGTGACCGGCCTGTACGCGATCCGCCTCGGTGACCGCTTCGACGCCCGCGCCGACTCCTCGGTCCTGTCCCGCACGGCCGTCCGCAACCTGGTCGCCAGTGTCCAGGGTGAGGACGACGCCAAGACCCAGCTGACCGACTTCACCGACCGTGCCCTGGCGAACATGGGCGGCTCGGCCCCTGAGAGCTGGAGCTCCTCGGACGGCGGTGACGGGATCTCCTCCACCGCGCTGATCACGGCGGGCGTGGTGCTGGCCGCGGGCGGGGCGGGCGCCTACACCCTCGTGCGGCGCAACCGCCGACGCCACGCGGCGGACCGGCGGGCCGCCCTCGACCGGTTGCGGGTCGTCGTGGACGAGGACATCACGGCCTTCGGCGAGGAGCTCGACCGGCTGGACTTCCGTCCGTCGGAGCCGGGCGCCGACGACCCCATGCGCGCCGACTACGAACGCGCCCTGGACGCCTATGAGCAGGCGAAGTCGTTCATGGCGGCGGCGACGAGACCCGAGGACGTCCGCCCCGTCACCCAGGCGCTGGAGGACGGCCGCTTCTCCCTCGCCCGACTGGCCGCCCGCCGTACCGGACAGCCGCTGCCCGAACGCCGGCCGCCGTGCTTCTTCGACCCCCGCCACGGCCCCTCGGTCGCCGACGCCACCTGGACGCCGCCCGGCGGGGCCACCCGCGAGGTCCCGGTCTGCGCAGCGGACGCGACCCGGCTGGCCGACGGCCGCGACCCGGTGATCCGCGAGGTGGACAGCGACTACGGCCGCCGCCCGTACTGGGAGGCGGGCCCCGCCTACGGCCCCTGGGCGGGCGGCTACTTCGGCGGCGGCATCCTGCCCGGCCTCCTCGTCGGCACGATGCTCGGCGGCATCATGGCCGCCCCGTCCTACGCCTCCGACTACGGCAGCGGCTACGGAGACTTCGGCGGGGGGTACGACGGAGGCGACGTCTCCGGCGCGGACTTCGACACCGGTGACTTCGGCGGCTTCGGGGGCGGCGGGGGAGGAGACTTCGGCGGAGGCGGCGGGGGCGACTTCGGCGGCGGGTTCTGAGGCCCGGTCCGGTGCCGCTGGTTCAGCTGCGCGAGTCGTCGTGCCGACCGGCCTTGCCGGCTGCCCTGCGGCGGCAGTCGGCGGCGGCGTCAGGGGCGCCCGCCCGTTCGTAGGCGCCGGCGGCAGCCGTCCACGCGGCCGCGGCGTCGCCGTCCCGCCCGACGGCGGCCAGAAGCGTGGCGATGTTCAGGTGTGTCTCCGCGACGCGGTACCAGTCGTCCACCTCGACGAGCAGGGCCGCGGCCCGTCGGAAGGCGGTCAGCGCGGCGCCGACCTGGCCCAGGTCTCCCAGCGCGGTGGCGAGATTGTGCCAGGTGATGCCCTCCCACAGGGGGTTGCCCTGGTCGGCGTAGATCGAACGGGCCTGGAGAAAGGCCTTCTTGGCATCGCGGTGGCGGCCGAGCGCGGCCAGCACCAGGCCCTCGCCGTTCCAGGTGTTCGCGACGCCGTCTTGGTCGCCGAGCTCCGCGAAGACGCGCCGGGCGCCGGTGAAGGCGGTGAGCGCCTCGACGAACCGGCGGAGGTCGTACAGGGCGTTGCCGACGGCGCACGAGGCGGTGGCCACGCCGTGCGGGACGCGCAGCTCCGTGTAGATCGCGAGTGCCTGCTGGGACGCGACGATCGCCTCGGTACGTCGGTCCAGCTTCATCAGCGCGTTGGCGTGGTGGGTCAGCGCCGATCCCTCGTGCATCCGGTCCCCGCACCGTACGGCGGCCTCCCGGGCGGCCCGTGTCACCGCCGCCGCGTCGCCGAGGTACCGGCGCTGCTGGAGGTAGCCGGACAGGCTCAGGCCCACCGCCACGACATGCTCCGCGCAGCCGGGCCGGTCCGTCCAGGCGGTGGCGCCCACGAGCCCCGCCCGCTCGGCGTCCAGCCAGGCCAGCGCCGCCTCGCGGCCGTCGAACAGATCCCCGTCCGGCATCGCGGACCGGCTCGCGCGCCATCGGACGTCGGCGGCTCGGGCGTGGCGGGCGTAGTGGGCGAGCAGGCGGGCGCGTGCGACGTCGTTGTCCCGTTCCGTCGGGAGGTCGCCCCGGCCGATGCCGAGGGCATGGGCCCGCACCAGATCGTGCATCCGCCACCGGGTGCCGTCCGCGGACGGTGTGACGAGCGAGGCGGAGTCCAGGTCCTCCAGCAGTCTCAGTACGGCGGACTCGGTGAGGTCCGCCAGCACGGCGGCGGTCCGTGTGCTCACGTCGTTCACCGGCGCCTGCCCCAGCAGCCGGAACAGCCGGCGCTGGTCCGGGCCCAGCCGGGCACAGCTGACGTCGAACACCGAGCGCAGATCGCGTGCGCCGCCGGTGCCGTGACTGAGGGTGCCCAGCAGGTCCTGGGCCTCCCGCAACTCCTCGACCAGCGCCGACACGGGACGGCGTCGACGGCGGCGCAGCTGGGCCGTCGTGACCAGCAGGGCGAGCGGCAGATGGCCGCAGAGCGCGCAGAGCTCACGCAGGGCGTCGGGCTCGCGGGCGGCCCGGTCGTCGGCCGGGTCGGTGTTCCGCAGCAGCCGCTCGACCAGGGCGACGGCCGCGTCGGGTGCCAGCTCGTCGAGCCGGACCAGCCGTGTGGGCAGCCAGTCCAGGGTGTCGCGCGAGGTCAGCAGGACACGGTGCCGGCCCTCGCCCGGCAGGAGGGGTTCGACCTGGGCCGGGTCGGAGACGTTGTCGAGGACGACGAGCACCGGCTCCCGCCCGGCTAGCTGCGAGCGGTACAGCGCGTACTGGTCGGCGGGTGTGGCGGGCACGTCCGCGTCCCGTACGCCGAGGGCCCGCAGCAGCGACAGCACGGCCTGGTCCGCGGTCGTCCGGTTGCTGTCGTATCCGCGCAGATCGACGAAGAGCGCGCCGCCCGGGAACCAGCCACGCTCGCGGGCGGCATGGGCCGTGTGCACCGCGAGGGCCGTCTTGCCGATGCCGCCCAGACCGGCGACGGCGGAGATCAGTACCGGTTCTCCGTCCGGGCCCGTACCGGGACCGAGCGCGGCCAGCAGCTGCTCGACGGCGGCGTCGCGCCCGGTGAAGGCGGCCGGCCGGACGGGCAGTGCGGCGGTCGCCGTGGGGGCGGGGCCCTGGTGGTGGTGTTCCGCCATGCCGGTGACGGGGCCGTAGTAGGTCCCCCCGCTGAACCCGACGTGATCACCGCTCAGCACGCCCTGCATCAACCCCCGTGTCCGTGGCGCGACTTGACGGTTCAGGACGGTACCGCACACGCCACGGGCCCGGCACGCAGCGGTGCCGGGCCCGTGGTCGTGCGACGGGGGGTGTGCGTCAGAGCGAGGCCGCCGCCGAGGCGATGGCCGAAGCGAAGGTGGAGACCTCGGAGTACACGCCGGGGGCGTTGGCCCGGGCGCAGCCGATGCCCCAGCTCACGATGCCGACCTGGATCCAGGCGTTGTTGGCGTCCCGGCGGAACATCGGGCCGCCCGAGTCGCCCTGGCAGGTGTCGGTGCCGCCGGCCGCGTATCCGGCGCAGATCTCGTCACTGGCGACGAGACCGCTGTAGCCGCTGTACGCGCGACAGGTCGCGTCACTCACGAACGGCACGGTGGCCTTGAGGAGGTAGCGCTGCTGGGCGCCGCCCTCGGAGGCCGAGCCCCAGCCGGCGATGGTGAAGGTGCCGGTGTTGTACTGCGTGGTGGTGGCGATCTTCAGGGTGGACTGGGTGGTGATGGGCGAGGCGAGCTTGATGAGCGCCCAGTCCTTGCCGTTGCCGTTGTAGCCGGGGGCCCGGTACACGTAGGTCGACTTCACCTGGACCCGGCCGGTGGTGGACTGGAGGTCCACGACGCCGGCGGTGGCGGTGATGCTGGTGTTGGCGCCGGTCCCGCTGACGCAGTGCGCGGCGGTGAGCACGATCTGCTGGGTGTAGAGAGCCCCGCCGCAGCCCATGGAGAGCCGGACCATGAAGGGGAACTCGCCCTGCGTGGCCCGGGTTCCGCCGACGACGGGGGCGGGGGCGGCCTGTGCGGACGAGAGGGGCTGAAGGCTGGCGATCGCGAGGGCTGCCGCGCCGACGGCTGCGAATCTCTTGAGCGCTGTGAGGAGTTTCTTCAAGGTGCTGCCTTCCGTGGGGGGTTGGCTTTGACGAGAGCATGTCAACACGAACTGCGCACCGCGAAGCTGTGCACCGCAAAGAAACGTCCATGCGCTGGCATGGTCAGGTCAAATCTGTTGCTGGATTATGGGAACCCCGCAAGCCCTCACACAAGGGGGCTGATTCAGCCACATCCGCCCACCGGCCGCCGCGCCGCCCCACCGGCCGCCGCGCCGCCCCACCGGCCGCCGCGCCGCCCCACCGGCCGCCGCGCCGCCCCACCGGCCGCCGCGCCGCCCCACCGGCCGCCGCGCCGCCCCACCGGCCGCCGCGCGGCCTCGCCGCTCCACCGGCGGCTCCGCCCGTCCGTGACTGGCGGCCACGCTCGCCGGGGCGCGGCCGGCCGCCAGTACGTCCCGGCCGTTCTCAGTCCTGGACCGCCGCCTTGGCGAAGTCGAGCAGTCCCTCGAAGTCGAGCGCCCCCGGGTCCCCGTGCGCGTTCTCCGGCACGTGCATGTGCCCGCACACCCCCTTGAACGCGTTCCACCGCTCCCCGCTCATCCGCTGACCGCCCCCGTTCCCGGCGGACTTCGGGTACGCGGGCCAGAGCGCCGGTCCGCGCAGGGGGACATGGTGGTGGATGTGCATCCACGCCAGGTATTCGGCGACGGCGCGCAATGCCCACTCCGGTGCCTTCGGCCAGTAGACGTGGGCCTGGCCGCGGGCCTTCCACTTGGCGTGCATTTCGGGGTCGCAGGTGCCGACGAGTTCCGCCTGGCAGACGTTCAGCGTGTTCGTCTCGACGCCGCCGCGCTTGTTGACCAGCGCGCGCGAGGAGACGTCGATCTCGAAGTGCTGGTACCACTTCAGCTTCCTGGCGGCGAAGTCCGGCACGGCCGTCAGGTTGGGCGCGGCGGAGCCGCCCTGGTAGTCGGGCAGCGAACGCCCTTCGGTGGTGTGCAGGACGACGACGTTGACCTCCATGCGGTCACCGCCGAAGTCGTCCTGGTACCAGTGGTCGCGGTTCGCGCCGGGGTAGTGCTGGGGTCCGGTCCTGGTGCTCATGCCTCGCGACTGTGACAGGGAACGGGGAAAGGGGCCGGGAGCTCTTCGCTTCCGACCCCTATTCGCCGATTTCCACCGTATTCAGCCGAGCGCTTACGCGTTCTTGATCGCCGAGATGTCGAAGTTCAGCTTGATCTTGTCCGAGACCAGAACGCCGCCCGTCTCCAGCGCCGCGTTCCAGGTCAGGCCCCACGCCGAGCGAAGGATCTCGGCCTTGCCCTCGAAGCCGACGCGCTCGTTGCCGAACGGGTCCTTGGCGGCGCCGTTGAACTCCAGGTCGATGCTGAGCGGCTTGGTGACGCCGAGGATGGTCAGGTCGCCGGTGATCCGGTAGTCGTCGCCGCCCAGCGCCTCGGCCGAGGTGGCGCGGAAGGTCATCGTCGGGAACTCGTCGGTCTTGAAGAAGTCGGCGGTCTTGAGGTGGCCGTCGCGGTCGGCGGACCCGGTGTCGATGCTGTCCATCGTGACGTCGATGGTGGCGCTGGACTTCGACGGGTCGGTGCCGTCCAGGTGGAGCGAGCCGGTGAAGTCGTTGAACTTGCCCTTGACGTTCGTGACCATCGCGTGGCGCGCGACGAAGCCGAGCGTCGAGTGGGCGGGGTCGATCGAGTAGTCGCCGGTCAGGGCGGCGAGCTCGGGGCTCACCGTGGCGGTGGCGGTGACGGTCTCGTCGGTGTTCTTGCGGCCGAAGATACCCATGACGTGCTCCTTGGGGACGAGAAGATCGAGTATGTTTAATCTTCAACGAGGTCAACACGGATGACCGTAGACCTATTCCGTTCAATGTTCAACATCTTCGCCCCGGTAGTGTCTGCCGGTGTCCGTCGGCTCGTGTCGGCGTCCCTCGGCGTCGGCCCCGCTGGAGTCCGGCGGTCGCGGACCGCCGTCCGGACGCTCCGTTTCACTCCGGCGAGGGCATGTGCACGCCCGGAATGTGAGGCGGGTCTCAGCCCCGAGGTTTGTGTGACCCCTACAAGCCCCGGCCCCTCTGAGCAGTCGGAACGGCTGCATGCCCGCCCGGTTCTGTTCAGGGCTACCAGGAAAACGCTCCGGAGACTGTACGGAGTCGACGTCCCTCTTTCCTTGGTGGGCTTCGTAAGGTCACTACATGACCGTTTTGGAAGAGACGACGGGCGAGCCGATCGCAGAGCCTTCGGAACCCACGGATGCGCGCGGCCGCGTGGCCGAGCTGCACGAGATCCGTGCCCAGGCGCTGGCCGGCCCGAGCGAGAAGGCGACCCAGGCGCAGCACGCCAAGGGCAAGCTGACCGCCCGGGAGCGGATCGAGCTGCTCCTCGACCCGGGGTCCTTCCAGGAGGTCGAGCAGCTGCGCCGGCACCGGGCGACCGGTTTCGGCCTCGAGGCCAAGAAGCCGTTCACCGACGGTGTGATCACCGGCTGGGGAACGGTGGAGGGCCGTACGGTCTTCGTCTACGCCCATGACTTCCGTATCTTCGGCGGCGCGCTGGGCGAGGCCCACGCCTCGAAGATCCACAAGATCATGGACATGGCCATCGCGGCCGGTGCCCCGCTGGTCTCGCTCAACGACGGCGCCGGCGCCCGTATCCAGGAGGGCGTCTCCGCGCTCGCCGGCTACGGCGGCATCTTCCAGCGCAACACCAGGGCGAGCGGGGTGATCCCGCAGATCTCGGTCATGCTGGGCCCCTGCGCGGGCGGCGCGGCCTACAGCCCCGCCCTCACCGACTTCGTCTTCATGGTCCGCGAGACCTCGCAGATGTTCATCACCGGTCCGGACGTGGTCAAGGCCGTCACCGGCGAGGAGATCAGCCAGAACGGCCTGGGCGGCGCCGACGTGCACGCCGAGACCTCCGGCGTGTGCCACTTCGCGTACGACGACGAGGAGACCTGCATCGCGGAGGTCCGCTACCTCCTCTCGCTGCTCCCGCAGAACAACCGCGAGAACCCCCCGCGCACCGAGTCCACCGACCCGGCCGACCGCCGCGGCGAAGTCCTGCTCGACCTGGTCCCGGCGGACGGCAACCGTCCGTACGACATGACCAAGGTCATCGAGGAGATCGTCGACGACGGCGAGTACGTGGAGATCCACGAGCGCTGGGCCCGCAACATCATCTGCGCGCTGGCCCGGCTCGACGGCCAGGTCGTCGGCATCGTGGCCAACCAGCCGCAGGCCCTCGCCGGTGTCCTGGACATCGAGGCGTCGGAAAAAGCTGCGCGCTTTGTCCAGATGTGTGACGCTTTCAATATCCCGATCGTCACCTTCCTGGACGTCCCTGGATTCCTCCCGGGCGTCGACCAGGAGCACGGCGGAATCATCCGGCACGGAGCGAAGCTGCTCTACGCCTACTGCAACGCGACCGTGCCGCGGATCTCCCTGATCCTGCGCAAGGCCTACGGAGGTGCCTACATCGTCATGGACAGCCAGTCCATCGGCGCCGACCTCACCTACGCCTGGCCGACGAACGAGATCGCCGTGATGGGCGCCGAAGGTGCCGCCAACGTCATCTTCCGGCGTCAGATCGCCGAGGCCGAGGACCCCGAGGCCATGCGGGCCCGCATGGTCAAGGAGTACAAGTCCGAGCTGATGCACCCGTACTACGCGGCGGAACGCGGACTGGTCGACGACGTCATCGACCCCGCCGAGACCCGTGAGGTCCTCATCAGGTCGCTGGCCATGCTCCAGTCGAAGCACGCGGACCTGCCCTCGCGCAAGCACGGCAACCCCCCGCAGTAACCCGGCAGATCCCACGGGTAACCCACCGGATCCCCTGCGGAAACCTCATCCACGGAGACTTGCACCCATGAACGCTCCCGACATCCGCGTCGAGAAGGGCCACGCCGAGCCCGAGGAAGTCGCCGCCATCACGGCGATCCTCCTGGCCCGCGCGGCCGCCCAGTCGTCCCCCACCGAGACCCACCGAGGCCGCCCCAAGGCCGGCTGGCGCCGCCTGGAGCGCGAGGGCGGCTTCCGCGCCCCGCACAGCTGGCACTAGGCGCCGCGCCGCTCCAGCCGCTTCACCGCACGAAGAAGGGCCCCTCTGCCGAGAGGGGCCCTTCTTCGTGCGTGTGCCGGGGATCTTCGTACAGGTGCCGGAGACTCGGCCTGCCCGGCACCGCAGGTGATCGCCGTTCCGTGTCCCGCCGTCGCGGCGTAAACAGGTGGGCGGCCCCTCCCGGCTCGGGAGAGGCCGCCCACCTGTCACTCCGTCGGCCTAGCGCAGGCGGGCCATCAACGCGTGCTCCACGAGCGTGATCAGCGCGCTCTTGGCGTCCGCGCGGTGGCGGGCGTCCGTCGTGATGATCGGGGTGTCGGGACCGATCTGCAGGGCCTCGCGGACCTCGTCCGGCTGGTACGGCTGCGAGCCGTCGAAGCCGTTGAGGGCGACGACGAACGGCAGGCCGCTGTTCTCGAAGTAGTCGACCGCGGGGAAGCAGTCGGCGAGACGGCGGGTGTCCACGAGCACGATGGCGCCGATCGCGCCGCGCACCAGGTCGTCCCACATGAACCAGAACCGGTCCTGGCCGGGCGTACCGAACAGGTACAGGATCAGGTCCTGGTCCAGGGTGATACGGCCGAAGTCCATGGCGACCGTGGTGGTCGTCTTGTCCCCGGTGTGGGTGAGGTCGTCGATCCCCGCCGACGCGGACGTCATGACGGCCTCGGTGCGCAGCGGGTTGATCTCCGAGACAGCCCCGACGAACGTGGTCTTGCCCACGCCGAAGCCGCCCGCCACCACGATCTTCGCGGAAGTGGTGGAGCGGGACGGACCCCCGCTAGAGCTTGCGAAGTCCACTGAGCACCCTTTCGAGCAGTGTCACGTCTGGCTGGCCGCCGGCGCTCTCGTCGCCGCCGGGCTGATGGATGGCGACCAGTCCCGCCTCCGCCAAGTCGGCGACGAGGATCCTGGCCACGCCGAGAGGGATGGTCAGCAGTGCCGAGATCTCGGCGACCGACTTGATCTCTCGGCAGAGGTTGCAGATCCGCTGATGCTCGGGCAGTTGGCCCTGCATCTGGTGCGGCTGCGCAGTGGTGTGCACCAGCGCCTCGATGGCGAGCTGGTAACGCGGGCGGGTCCGGCCACCGGTCATGGCGTACGGACGCACCAGCGGGTTGTTCGACGCCCCTGCGGGCGCCGGCTCCGGGGTGCGGCGGTGCGGCTGCACGGGCTGGATGCGCGGGGCCGACGGCTGGTCGTACGGTGACGGCCCGGGACCCTGCGGACCCTGGGGCGTGTACGGCCGCTGCTGGCTGGGCGCGGAGGGGAAGTTGTAACGGTTCGGGTTCTGGGAACCGTCGCCCTGGCCCTGGGCAGGGCCGTACGACCAGTTGCCCGAATTCGATCCGCCTGGGGGTGTTGCCACTCTCTCTCCTCCTCCGATGTGCCTGGCACCCATCACGTGGAAGCCGCGTCCCGAAACCCTACGGCCTCGGGACGCCAAAACGCACCGTTCGTTTGTTAGTTGAGAAGGCTCCCTTGGAGCTCCGCACGAAGGTCAGGGGTCAGGACCGAACCTGCTCGGTCCACCAGAAGGGCCATCTCGTACCCAATGAGGCCGATGTCCGCCTCGGGATGCGCGAGAACCGCGAGCGAGGAACCGTCGGAAATGGACATGAGGAAGAGGAATCCCCGCTCCATCTCCACAACCGTCTGGTTCACGCTGCCTCCCTCGAAGATCCGGGAGGCGCCTGCCGTCAGGGACGTCAGACCGGAGGCGACGGCCGCGAGCTGGTCGGCCCGGTCGCGGGGGAAGCCTTCGGACATCGCCAGAAGGAGTCCGTCGGCGGAGACCACCACGGTGTGGGACACCCCCGGGGTGTTGTCCACGAAGTTGGTGATCACCCAGTTCAGGTTCTGTGCCGCCTGGCTCATCGGGCTCACACTAACGCTCCTGGTTGTAGGTGCTGTCAGGACCGAGGCCCTGGCCGTTCGTTTCACTGCTGCCTGCGCTGCGTCCGCGCTGGACGCCCCGACGCAGGTTGCTCAACCTGCCACGGACGTCCTCCGGGGCGCGGGAGACCTGAGGGCCTCCCTGGGGGGTGGTCTCGGCGGCGCCCTCGATCAGATTGGCCTTGGGCACCCGCCGCGGCAGGCCGGAGGAGGTGACCCCGCCCGCCTTGGGCTTCTTCAGAGCGGAGGCCTGCTGCCAGCGCTCGTCGTTGGCCGAGCGCCAGGAGTCGCCGCCGCCGTTGCTCTCCGCGGGGGAGGGCGCCGGCTCCTGCTTCGCGGGCCGGGCGCCGTTCGCACCGCTTGCGGCGGAGCCGCGGCGGGGGAGACCGGCGTCGGTCAGCGCGTGGGAGGCGGAGGAGGACGGTCCCGGACGGTCGAAGCCTACGCGGTTCTGCTCACCCGCGTCAGCGGCCTGCGTGGATTCCGGTTCCGGAGCGTACTGGTCCTGGTAGCCGTTCTGGTAACCGTTCGTGTGGCCGTTCTGCTGGGGCCAGTCGTCCTGGTAGGACTGCTGCTCCTGGTACGGCTGGAAGCCCTCGGACGCGGCGGCGGGGGCCGCCGGACGCTCCTCCCGGCCGGGCTCCGCATAAGCGGGGTCCGGGTAGCCGCCGTTCGACGCGAAGCCGTCGTTGTGCGGAAGGCCGCCGTTGCCGGAGAACGACTCGCCCTGCGGCATGCCACCGTTCGGCGCGAAGTACTGATCGTCGTACGCCGGGCGCTGCTGCTCCTCGTACGACGTCTGCTGGTCGAACGCCGCTGGCTGCTCGGCGTACCCGGTCGAACCGTTGTCGTAGCCGGCCCCGGCACCCTGCTGGGCGGGGTCGTAGCCGTTCTGCCCGGCGTCGTACGACTGCTGCTGCTGACGGGGCGCGTCGAAGCCCTCGGCGGACTGCTGCTGCCCGGTCGGCTGGCCCGGCTGACCCGGCTGGGTCTCCAGGGCCGCACGGCGCTCCTCGCGCATCAGCGAGCGGCCCACCGGGTCCAGGTCGCGGATGTCGTCGGGGACCTCGTACTGGCTGTCGTCGAAGCCGAGCTCCGCGGCGGTGCGCATCGGCAGACCGTTGTTGAAGTCCTCGCCGCCACCGCCGTAGTTCTGCTCCGGGATGATCTGCGAGACGGTGAACTCGTCGCGCGGCTGCTGCTGCTCGCCACCGCCACCGTGGGTGATGGCGTCCGGCAGCATGACCAGCGAGGTGGTGCCGGCCTGCTCGCCCGAGGGGCGCAGCTGGACGCGGATACCGTGCCGGTCGGACAGCCGGCCGACCACGAACAGGCCCATGCGCTGCGAGATCGCGGCGTCCACCGTCGGCGGGTTGGCCAGCTTGTGGTTGATGTCCGCGAAGTCCTCGGCGGTGAGGCCGATGCCCTTGTCGTGGATCTCGATCATGACCCGGCCGTCGGGGAGACGGGTGGCCGTGACGCGAACCTTGGTCTGCGGGGAGGAGAACGTGGTCGCGTTCTCCAGAAGCTCGGCGAGCAGGTGCACGAGGTCGGTCACGGCACGGCCGTGGATCTCGGCCTCGGGTACGCCGGACAGCTCGATGCGCTCGTACTGCTCCACCTCGGAGGAGGCGGCGCGCAGCACGTCGACCAGCGGGACCGGCTGGTCCCAGCGGCGGCCGGGCTCCTCGCCGGCGAGGACCAGGAGGTTCTCGCCGTTGCGGCGCATACGGGTGGCGAGGTGGTCCAGGCGGAAGAGGTTCTCCAGCTGGTCCGGGTCGGCCTCGTTGTTCTCCAGGTCGGTGATCAGGGTCAGCTGGCCCTCGATCAGGGACTGGTTGCGGCGCGAGAGGTTGGTGAAGATCGCGTTGATGTTGCCCCGGAGCAGAGCCTGCTCGGCGGCCAGTCGGACGGCCTCGCGGTGGACCTGGTCGAAGGCGCGGGCGACCTCGCCGATCTCGTCCCTGGTGTTGATGGGGATCGGCTGGACACGGGTGTCCACCCGGCCCGGGTCGGTCCGCGAGAGCTGGTCGACCAGCATCGGCAGCCGCTGCTCGGCGATGCCGAAGGCGGCGTTGCGCAGCTGGCGCATGGCCTGGCTCATCTGGCGGGCCATGAGACTGGCGACGATGAACGCGGCGAGCAGGGCGATGATGACGATGGCGCCGTTGATGATGGCGTCGCGCTGCGCGTCGGAGGCGATCTGACCGGCGTCGGTGACCGCGCGGTCGATGAGTTCGCTCTCGACCTGGCTGTAACCCTCGAACTTCAGCGTCGCGGCCGTCATCCAGGCGTTGGCGGTGACGCCCTGCTCGGCGAGCTTCGCCGGATCCTGCCCGCTGGCGATCGCCTGGATCATCTTGTCCATGGTCGGCGGAGCGGTGAACTCCTCGCCCGCGGCGTCGGCCTTGGCCTTCGCGTCGGCGGCCTGCTGCGCGCCCTCCTCGGTCTTCTCCTTCATGACCTCGGTGAGCCGCGCGGCGTCCTCGGTGGTGCCACCGGAGACGTACTCCTGCTGGGCGATGCCCTCGAGGTAGGCGTACGAGGTGAAGGCGGTGAGCTGCTGCCGGAAGACCGTCTCGTCGGGGCTGGGCCGGACCAGCAGGTGCATGCCGATGGCGCGCTGGAGGGACTCGGCGCCCTTGGCCAGGGCGACCGCGTAGACGGTGCGGCCGTAGGCCGTGATGTTGCCGGTGCCGAGGCCGAGCTCGTTGGAGAACTCCATCAGCAGGTGCTCGACCGCGACGTAGCCCTCTTCGGTCTTCACCGGGTCCAGGGCCTTGGTGTAGGCGGCGGCGCGAATCTTCGTCAGAGTCGGCTCGGCCGCCTCCACCAGCTTCAGACGGCGCTTGAGGCCTTCCTTGTCCGGCATCCCGACGACCTCGTCGTGGAAGGCGGTGGCCTTCGCGTCGGTGGTGGCGCGGGCCGCCTTGACCTTCGAGTCGTCCTTCTTGGACTGGAGCAGCGGCTGGGCGCTGATGTCCCGCTCGTTGAGCAGGGCCTCGGCGTACTCGCCGGCGGCGGCCACGATCTTCGCCGTCTTCTCGGCGTCGCGGGCTTCCTGCCAGGTGTCGATCGAGTTCTTCACCTGGAAGCCGCCCATGACCAGGCCGACGACCACGGGTATGAGCAGGATCGCGTTCAGCCGGGTGGGCACCCGCCAGTTCCGCGGGGAGAGGCGGCCGCCGCTCTTCGCGGGTGCGGACGCCGGCTCCGAACCGGGCACAGGGGCGGGCGCCGCTCCGCGCGGCGGCGGGGTGAAGTTGCCCCGGGCCGCCGGCTCGGGACTTTGCTTGCTTCGCCTCACTCGACCAACAACCTCTCGGCGGTCGGCACCTTCGTCGTGCCGCAGTGTCTCAGAGCCCGGTCAGCCATCGACCATGAGTACGTCATTGACTATTGGGCAGTTCAGGCATTCCAGCACGACGACCAGCGCTCTTCCAAACATGGGAAAGCGCTGGTTCGGTGTGATGTAAGCCCCAGATAAAACGGTCAAAAAGAACGAGCCCCGCCAAAAGGCGGGGCTTTCGTGCGCGCAGTGAGACCAAGCGACCGCGACGCGTGTCGGTACCTGTGGATTCCACTGCCGAAACGTTATGAACACCGGAGCCGACCGTGTCAAAGGCCACAGTCGGCTCCAGAGCGTCTACGACAACCGCCGTACGGCACCGAGTGCTTGAAAGTTACCGCAGTCGCGCCATGAGCGCGTGCTCGACCAGCGTGATCAGCGCGCTCTTGGCATCCGAGCGGTGGCGGGCGTCCGTCGTGATGATCGGGGTGTCCGGTCCGATCTGGAGCGCCTCGCGCACCTCTTCGGGCTGGTACGGCTGCGAGCCGTCGAAGCCGTTGAGGGCGACGACGAACGGCAGGCCGCTGTTCTCGAAGTAGTCGACCGCGGGGAAGCAGTCGGCGAGACGGCGGGTGTCCACGAGCACGATGGCGCCGATCGCGCCGCGCACCAGGTCGTCCCACATGAACCAGAACCGGTCCTGGCCGGGCGTACCGAACAGGTACAGGATCAGGTCCTGGTCGAGCGTGATACGGCCGAAGTCCATGGCGACCGTGGTGGTGGTCTTGTCCCCGGTGTGGGTGAGGTCGTCGATGCCCGCGCTCGCGGACGTCATGACGGCCTCCGTGCGCAGCGGGTTGATCTCGGAGACGGCGCCCACGAACGTGGTCTTGCCCACGCCGAAGCCTCCCGCCACCACGATCTTCGCGGAGGTGGTGGCCCGCCCCCCGTCAGAGCTTGCGAAGTCCACTGAGCACCCTTTCGAGCAGCGTCACGTCCGGAGCGCCGCCGTTGTTCTCGTCGCCGCCCGGCTGGTGGATGGCCACCAGTCCGGCCTCGGCGAGGTCCGCGACCAGGATCCGCGCCACCCCGAGCGGCATGGCCAGGAGAGCCGAGACCTCCGCGACCGACTTCACCTCGCGGCACAGGTGGCAGATGCGCTGGTGCTCCGGGAGCAGCCCCATGAGCGCTGCCGGGTCGGCCGTGGTGCTGATCAGCGCCTCGATGGCGAGCTGATAGCGCGGCCGCGTCCGACCGCCGGTCATCGCGTACGGACGCACCAGCGGCTGGTCGCCCTCATCCCCGTACGGCTCCGCGTACGGATCATGATGGGCGGTGGGCGGGGTCATGGATCCTCCGGGCGGGACAGCATTCGCGGTCAGTCGTGCCGTCCGTCGAGGCCGGTGGGGGGATTGTGTCGGCCGGACGGTGATTTCGTGAGGTGGGTAGTGCTGGGGCGGGTCAGTGGAGCAGACTGCCCTGGAGTTCGGCGCGCAGGTCGGGCGTGAGGACCGCGCCCGCTCGGTCGACAAGCAGCGTCATCTCGTAGCCGACGAGGCCGATGTCGCACTCGGGGTGCGCGAGAACGGCGAGCGACGAGCCGTCCGAGACGGACATGAGGAAGAGGAACCCTCGTTCCATCTCGACGACGGTCTGCGCGACGCTGCCGCCTTCGAAGATCCGGGAGGCGCCGGCCGTCAGCGAGGTCAGCCCCGACGCGACGGCCGCCAGCTGGTCGGCCCGGTCGCGCGGGAAGCCCTCGGACATCGCGAGCAGGAGCCCGTCGGCGGACACGACAACGGTGTGGGACACCCCAGGGGTGTTGTCCACGAAGTTGGTGATCAACCAGTTCAGGTTCTGTGCCGCCTGGCTCATCTGACTCAACTAACGCTCCTGCTGGTGAGTGGGGCTCGGGAAACTGCCGGTCTGACCGTTGCCGGCCTGACGACCCTGCGCGATGCCCCGACGGAGATTGGTCAGCCGTCCGCGTACGTCGTCAGGCGCACGCGAGACCTGCGGACCGGGTTGGTGCTGTTGCTGCTGAGCCGTGCCCGGGACGAGGTTCGCCCTGGGCACCCGGCGCGGCAGGCCGGACGTGGTGACGCCGCCCGCGGCCGGTTGCCTGACCCGCTCGGCCTGCCGGACGAGTTCGTCGTTCGGCGAGGTGCGCCAGGAGGCATTGGCGGCGGCGGGACGCTGGGGTGCAGCCGGAGCCTGCGGCTCCTGGTGCTGCTGGTGCTGCGGAGCCTGGGCCGCACCGCCCGCCTGCTGACCGTGGAACCAGTTGGTCTCCAGCGTGTCGTAGAGCGGGGTGCGCCCGTCACCGGGACCCGAGGCCGGCGGCAGTGCCTCCGGCTCCGGACGACCCACGGGACGCTGCGGGCCCGACGGCTGCGCCGGGGTGCCGTAGCCGCCGGACTGCGGAGCGGCGAACTGGCCGGTGGACGAGGGGTCCTGGCGGCCGGGCAGCGAGTGCTGACCGGTCGAGGAGCCGTCGTAGCCGGGTGCGGCGAACTGGCCGGTGGAGCCGTTGTCGTAGGCCTGCGGAGCGAACTGGTTCGGAGCCGCCGAGCCGTTCTGGCCGCCCGGGGCACCGAAGACGTCGGACCGGGTGAAGCCGTTCTCGTCCTGCTGGCCGCTGGTACCGGGGCGCTGGAACTGCGCCGGGTCCGGCCGGCCGTTCGTGCCCGGACGCTGGAACTGGCCGGTGTCCTGCCGTCCGCCCGGACCCGTCTGGGGGTTGCCCACGGCCGGGAACTGGCCGGTGCTCTGGAGACCGTTCGCGACGGGACGGCCGAAGTCGGCGGGGCCCGCCGGGCTGTGGCGGTCGTCGGTGCGCGGGATCGCCGGTATCTCGGCGGTGGCGCCGGGACCCTGCCGGTCGTCGATACGGGGCATGCGCGACGTCTGGGCGACGTCCGGCTCCTCGTGACCGCGCGGGGCGTCCAGCGGGCTGCGCGGGACCGGCGGCTGGGCGTTCTCGTCGCCCCAGCTGGTCACCCGCGGCTGCGGGTTGCCGCCCGGCAGTTCGGCGCGCGGACCACCGCGCGGCGGCAGCTGCGGCTGGCGGCCGCGGCCGCCCTGATCGGCCTTGTTGCCCCGCTGCTGGGTCGGACGTCCGCCGAACATGTCCACACCCTGGGAGGCCGTACCGGCCGCCTGGAGACCCTGCGGCGTGCCCTGCGCCTGACCGCCGAAGCCGGCACCCGCACCGGCCGGAGCCGGTCGGCCCTGCTGGGGGGAGGCCGGAGGCTGCTGCGGTCCGCGCGGCGGCTGACCACCGGGGCGGCCACCGCCGTCACGGCCGGGCAGCGCGGCCCGGGGACCCTGACCGGCGGCGAGCCGGCCGCCGGCGCCGGGAGCGGAGCCGAGGGCACCGCCCTGCGAAGCGTTCTGCGAGCCGTTCTGGCGACGCGCGGCGGCGACGCCCGCGGCGGCCTGCGCGGCGGCGGGACCACCCGCGACGCTGCCCTGGCCGGGCTTGGGCTGAGGCTTCTTGCCGCCCTGGGCGACGTCCACGGGCAGCATGACCAGCGCGGTCGTGCCACCGGAGTCGGAGGGACGCAGCTGGATGCGGATGCCGTGCCGCTGGGACAGCCGACCGACCACGAACAGACCCATGCGTCGGGAGACCGACACGTCCACGGTGGGCGGCGAGGCGAGCCGCTCGTTGATCGCGGCGAGGTCCTCGGGGGAGAGGCCGATACCGGTGTCGTGGATCTCGATCAGGACGCGGCCGTCGGGCAGCGCGTGACCGGTGACCTTGACCTTGGTCTGCGGGGAGGAGAACGACGTGGCGTTCTCCAGCAGCTCGGCGAGGAGGTGCACGAGGTCGTTGACGACCCGGCCGGCCACTTCGGTGGTCGGCACGGAGGCCAGTTCGATGCGCTCGTACTGCTCCACCTCGGACGCGGCGGCGCGGAGCACGTCGACCAGCGGGACCGGACGGGTCCAGCGACGGCCGGGCTCCTCACCCGCGAGGACGAGGAGGTTCTCACCGTTACGGCGCATGCGGGTCGCGAGGTGGTCGAGCTTGAAGAGCGAGGACAGCTGGTCCGGGTCGGCCTCGCGGGACTCCAGTTCGGAGATGAGCGAGAGCTGACGCTGGATGAGGCCCTGGGAGCGGCGCGAGAGGTTGGTGAACATCGCGTTGACGTTGCCCCGCAGCAGGGCCTGCTCGGCGGCGAGGCGGACCGCCTCGCGGTGCACGTCGTCGAAGGCCGCGGCCACCTGGCCGATCTCGTCCCGGGAGTGCACACCGACCGACTCCACGGACGTGTCGACGTCCTGCGGGTCGGACTCGGACAGCTGCTTGACCAGCTCGGGCAGCCGGTCCTGGGCGACCTTGGTGGCGGTCTCCTGGAGGCGGCGCAGCGAACGGATCATGGACCGGGCGACGACGAACGCGCCGACCAGCGAGACACCGAGCACGAGCAGGATGAGCGCACCGGAGATGATCGCTTCGCGCTCCGACTCGGCGCGCAGCTCACGCGCCTTCTGCTCCATGTTCTCGAGCAGCGTGAGCTCGATGTTGTTCATCTGCTTGATCTTGGTGGAGCTGGCGTCGAGCCAGTCCTGGTACGACTGCTTGTCCAGCGACTCCAGGCCGCTGGAGGAGCTGAGCGCCCGGGTGGCGTAGGTGTCGGCGTCCTCGATGACCGGGTTGCCCTGCTCGATCGGCTTCAGCAGCTCCTCGGCGCCGCCGTCGCCGTAGATGCTGCGGAAACTCGCGAGTTCGGACTCCTGGTTCTCGAGTCCGGCCTCGGCGTACTGCCGGTCGTTCTCGGAGAGGTCGCCGTAGACGGTGTTGCCCACCGGCAGCGCGGCCGCGAGCACGGCGCGCTGGACGGAGGCGTACTCCTTGGCGGCGGAGAAGGCGGCCAGCGCACGCGTGCGCTGGATCATCTCCGGGTTGCTCGTGGCCTGCGCCATGTCCTGGGACAGGTCGAGCAGGCTGGTGATGAGGCGGTGGTAGGCCTCCACCGTCTGGGTGGAGTTGTTCTTCTCCGCGTAGGCCGTCGAACGGACCTTGGCGAGGTTGCCCAGGTCGCTCAGCAGACCGACGAGGCTGTCCCGGACCCCCTGGAGGTTGCCGTCCGCGGTGGCGCCGTCGATCTCCTCCGACGAGTCCTGGAAGGCGCTCAGCGCCCGGTCCGTCTTCTCGCGCAGGCCCTTGATGCCGGGGTCGGTCGCCTTGCCGTTGTGCGCCAGCGGGCCGGCCGAGCGGTCACGCTCGTCCTGGAGCGCGTCGGCCAGGTCGGTGGCCTGCTTGGTCATGTCCGTCAGCAGCTTCATGTTGTCGAGCTGCTGGATGTCGTCCATCGACTGGTTGATGCGCAGCGCGCCCAGCGAGGTGGCCGCGACCACGGGCAGGGTCAGCAGCGCCACCAGACGCGTGGAGATGCGCCAGTTGCGCAGCGCCACCCGCGGGCCGGGGCCACTGGGGCCGGTCGGCGGCTTCGTCGGAGCCGGGGGAGGAGAACTCGGCGACGCGGACGCACCGGGACGCCCGGAGCGCTCACCGCCGTCGCCGGACGGATTGGGGCCCGGGTTCTGGGCGTGCTGGGGCGAGGAGCCGACTGCCATCGGGCCAGTCCCGCCGTGCGGCTCCGGCTCGGCCGAAGCGCTGCCATCCCTCTTGAAACGTCCCTGCACTAGCGTCGCAACCTCTGGACCAGGCGTCCCTCCGCGTGAACGGAAGGACGGTGTCGGCGTGTTGAGGGGCGTCCTGAATACGCCCCCCAATTGGTCGTGAGTAACCGGCGCTGGCTCCCCCTGTCTCGCCGCCACCGGGCGCGCTGAGCGCCCTCTGTGCGCCGGCTCGATCCCGCGGCGGTCCGAGGAATTCCAGCACAGTGCAGGATCTCCAACAAGGCCCGTTGGCCAGGCTGTGACATCCGTGACACGACGTGAGGGTCAAGTTACGGGATGTAGAAACCCATCCCACATAAGGCGGACATAAGGGTGTGAAGGGGTGGCGATCGAGTGGTGTCCCAGTCGCCATGATCAGGAGCGGAATGAGCGCTTCAGGTGGCCAATGTCCGTTTCGTAACGGTCACTCGACGGTCGGAAATGCCCGCTTTGCCCCTTGATTCGTGAGCAAACTCACACGCTGATCATGCGACCTTCACGTCTTCACCGGGAATCGCGTGTTTAGCCTGACGCTTTACAGGGATGGCACATCCGACAAACCGCGTCCGTGCGGAGGCCCTTGAGGGCTTCCCGGACGCCCGGACACGACAGGGTCACGTACAACAGTGAAGACGACGACGATGTTCCACAAGATCGCCAACCCCCGGCGTACGACCCTGGCGCACCTCACGGACGCCGACGACCTCCAGCTCCCGGAGCAGCAGGAGCACTCCGTCGAACTTCCCGCCCAGACTGCGAACCCCAAGCGCACCATCCTCATGGAGGTGCCGGTGGCAGCCTCCGTCGCGGAGTAGATCTTCACGCGGAGATACGGGCACGGGCCGCCGAATGCTCAAGGCGGCCACCCACGGATGTCAAGGGCGTCCCCGGCCGGGGACGCCCTTCCGCGTTAGCCTGGGGCGTCACACTCCAGCCAGCTCAGTCAAGGGGCCAACCAACCCGTGCGCATCGCCAGGTTCTCCATCGACGGGAACGTCGCCTTCGGCGCGGTCGAGGGCGACAAGCCGGACGAGCTCGTCCTCGACATCATCAAGGGCATCCCGTTCACGGACTTCGAGCTCTCCGGCACCAAGGTGCCGCTGAGCAAGGTCCGGCTGCTCCCGCCCGTCCTGCCCAACAAGGTCGTGGCCTTCGGCCGCAACTACGCCGAGCACGCGCGCGAGCTGGGCAACGAGGTGCCGGACGCCCCGTTCGCCTTCTTCAAGCCGTCCACCTCGGTGATCGGCCCCGGCGACGCCATCCAGTACCCGGCCTTCTCCGAAGAGGTCCATCACGAGGCCGAGCTCGCCGTGGTCATCGGCCGGCTCTGCCGCGAGGTCCCCCGGGAGCGCGTCAAGGACGTGATCTTCGGCTACACCTGCGCGAACGACGTCACCGCCCGCGACGTCCAGAAGCGCGAGAAGCAGTGGGCCCGGGCCAAGGGCTTCGACACCTCGTGCCCGCTGGGCCCCTGGGTGGAGACCGGCCTGGACCTCGAGACCGCGGGCGACCTCACCGTCCAGCTGACGGTCAACGGGCAGCAGCGGCAGCTCGGCCGCACCAGCGAGATGATCCACTCGATCGAGGATCTGATCGTCAACATCACCGAGGCCATGACGCTGCTCCCCGGCGACGTGATCCTCACGGGCACCCCGGCAGGGGTAGGCCCCCTGGTCGTCGGCGACGAGGTCGCCGTCACCATCGAAGGCATCGGCACTCTCACCAACAAGGTTGTCAAGCGTGGCTAGCGCACCCGGCTCCCCCGTACGCGTCCGTTTCTGTCCCTCGCCCACCGGTAACCCCCACGTGGGCCTGGTCCGCACCGCCCTGTTCAACTGGGCGTTCGCCAAGCACCACCAGGGCACGCTGGTCTTCCGCATTGAGGACACCGACGCGGCCCGTGACTCCGAGGAGTCCTACAACCAGCTCCTGGACTCGCTGCGCTGGCTGGGCTTCGACTGGGACGAGGGCCCCGAGGTCGGCGGCCCGCACGCGCCGTACCGCCAGTCGCAGCGGATGGACCTCTACGCCGACGTCGCCCGCAAGCTCCTCGACGCCGGCCACGCCTACCACTGCTACTGCTCCCAGGAGGAGCTGGACACCCGCCGCGACGCCGCCCGCGCGGCCGGCAGGCCCTCCGGCTACGACGGCCACTGCCGCGACCTCACCGACGCGCAGGTGGCGGAGTACCAGGCCCAGGGCCGCACGCCGATCGTCCGCTTCCGCATGCCCGACGAGACGATCACCTTCACTGACCTGGTCCGCGGCGAGCTGACGTTCACCCCGGAGAACGTGCCCGACTTCGGCATCGTCCGTGCGAACGGCGCCCCGCTGTACACGCTGGTCAACCCGGTGGACGACGCGCTGATGGAGATCACGCACGTCCTGCGGGGCGAGGACCTGCTCTCCTCCACCCCCCGCCAGATCGCCCTCTACAAGGCGCTGACCGAACTGGGCATCGCCCAGGGGACCCCGCACTTCGGTCACCTGCCGTACGTGATGGGCGAGGGCAACAAGAAGCTGTCGAAGCGGGACCCGGAGTCCTCGCTCAACCTCTACCGCGAGCGCGGCTTCCTCCCCGAGGGCCTGCTCAACTACCTCTCGCTGCTCGGCTGGTCGCTCTCGGCCGACCAGGACATCTTCACGATGGACGAGATGACCGCGGCCTTCGACATCGCGGACGTCAACCCCAACCCGGCGCGCTTCGACCTGAAGAAGTGCGAGGCGATCAACGCCGACCACATCCGCCTGCTGGACGTGAAGGACTTCACGGAGCGCTGCGCGCCCTGGCTGAAGGCCCCCTACGCCCCCTGGTCCCCGCAGGACTTCGACGAGGCCAGGTGGGAGGCGATCGCCCCGCACGCCCAGACCCGTCTGAAGGTGCTGTCGGAGATCACCGACAACGTCGACTTCCTCTTCCTCCCCGAGCCGGTCTTCGACGAGGCCAGCTGGACGAAGGCGATGAAGGAGGGCAGCGACGCGCTGCTCACGACGGCCCGGGAGAAGCTGGCGGCCGCCGACTGGACCTCGTCCGAGTCCCTGAAGGAGGCCGTCCTGGCCGCCGGCGAGGCGCACGGCCTCAAGCTCGGCAAGGCCCAGGCCCCGGTCCGTGTCGCCGTCACCGGCCGCACGGTCGGCCTGCCGCTCTTCGAGTCCCTGGAGATCCTGGGCAAGGAGAAGACGCTGGCCCGCGTCGACGCGGCCCTGGCGAAGCTCGCCGCATAGCCGCACCCGCGCCCGAGGGGCGGCACCCGGTGACCGGGTGCCGCCCCTTCGGCATCCCCCGGACAGGGCGGCCGCCGCCGCGTTACCGTTGGATCATGAGCATCCTCGCCGTGGTCTGGGACGTGGACGACACCCTCTTCGACTACACGACCGCCGACCGCGAGGGCATGCGGTCCTATCTGACCGCCGAGGGGCTGCTCGACCGGTTCGGTACCGCGGAGGCGGGACTCGCGCGGTGGCGGGAGGTCACCGAAGAGCACTGGGCCCGGTTCTCGGCGGGCGGGATCACCTTCGAGGACCAGCGCCGGGACCGGGTACGGGCGTTCCTGGACCGCGAGATGGCCGACGCGGAGGCCGACGACTGGCTCCTGCGGTACCACGCGCACTACGAGGCGGCCTGGTCGCTCTTCCCGGACGTCCTGCCCGTGCTCGACGACCTCGCCGCCAGCCACCGCCACGCCGTGCTCTCCAACTCCAGCATCCACGTCCAGGACCACAAGCTGCGCACCCTCGGCGTCCACGACCGTTTCGAGGTCATCCTGTGCGCGGCGGAACTCGGCGTCTCCAAGCCTGAGGCCGGCGCCTTCCTCGCGGCCTGCGAGGCCCTGTCGCTGGCCCCGCACCAGGTGGCCTACGTCGGTGACCATCCGGAGATCGACGGCCGGGGCGCCGCCGACGCCGGACTGCTCTCCGTGTGGATCGACCGCCACGGCACGGCCACCGTCGAGCTCCCGTCCGGGCGCCACCGGATCGTCTCGCTCGCCGAACTGCCCGCGATCCTCGGCCCCGATACCCGTTTTGGAGCCCGGTCCACCTTCGGGTAATGTTCTTCCTGCGCCGCCGGGGAGCGGGCCGAAAGGCCGGAACCGGAGGAGCAACGCTAGAACAAGAACCCCTGCGGGGCTTGCGTTCCAGTGGCCTATGGTGTAATTGGCAGCACGACTGATTCTGGTTCAGTTAGTCTTGGTTCGAGTCCAGGTAGGCCAGCTCGCAGAGCTTATCTGCGCCTGTGGAGATCTACTCCACGAAGCCCCCGTTGTGTAGCGGCCTAGCACGCTGCCCTCTCAAGGCAGTAGCGCCGGTTCGAATCCGGTCGGGGGTACAGATCCTTCCCGCGAGGAGAGCTCGGGTAGCTCCCTCTCACCTCGATGCAGGATCGCTAGGGCCCCCGTTGTGTAGCGGCCTAGCACGCCGCCCTCTCAAGGCGGTAGCGCCGGTTCGAATCCGGTCGGGGGTACGCTTTTCATTGAATCACCTTGGTCTATGGTGTAATTGGCAACACTACGGTTTCTGGTACCGTCATTCTAGGTTCGAGTCCTGGTAGACCAGCTCTGATCTGCGGAAACGCATGATCTAGGCCCCCGTTGTGTAGCGGCCTAGCACGCCGCCCTCTCAAGGCGGTAGCGCCGGTTCGAATCCGGTCGGGGGTACGCAATCGGAAAGCCCCTCGCTTCGGCGGGGGGCTTTCCGCGTATCCGGACTCTTTCCGTGTGTACGGCCTCATTCGAAGCCGTACCGCCGCGCCGACTCCTCCTCCTGCGCCAGCCGGTGCAGCGCCTGCATCATCGGCTCGACGAGGATCGCGCCCAGCACCGCCGCCTCGATCCGCTCCGGCTCCGACTCCCGGGTCTCCACGAAGTCCAGGTCCAGCACGGCCGCCCGGTGCATCAACCGGGCGTAGGACACGAGAAGTTCGGCGTTCCAGTCGTAGCCGAGCCGGCGCAGCGCGGCCACCGCCACCACCAGTGAGCGGTAGGCGGGAGAGATGGTCGTCAACTGCCGGGCGTTCGACCAGCCCAGGGTGCCCAGCAGTTCGTCCGCCTCCAGGTGGGCGGCGCGCACGTACTCGTCCTCCGCGTCCGGCACTGGGACCTGCGGCAGCGCCCACAGGGCCGCGCCGAGCCGGATCGTGCGGCCCAGGGACTCGTCGTCGACATGGCCGAGCACGTCACGGACCGTGGCCACCGGCAGCCCGCCCACCTGGATCATCGCCCGCACCAGTCGCAGCCGGCGCAGATGCTCGTCGTCGTACTCGGCGGTCGTGGCGTTCACCTGGCGGCCGGGCGGCACGAGCCCCTCGCGCAGGTAGTACTTGATCGTCGCGGTGGACACACCGCTGCGTTCGCTCAGTTCGGCCAGCCGCATGCCTTGTGCCCTTCGTTGGTTAGCGGCACTATCCAAGCATGTCCTTCACAGCCAGCCGTACCACCGCGGACGCCCGGGGAGACGTGGTCGTCCTGCTGATCGGAATGCGCGTCAACCACTTCTGGGCCGTGCACCAGTGGGTGCCGGTCATGCTGGCGATGTTCCGCATGCTGGCGGAGCTGAAGAAGGATCCGGGCCGCGGTCTGCTCTCCCGGGTGCTCCTGACGGCCTCGCCGCGGACGTACTACGTCGTCCAGTACTGGGAGTCGAAGGAGAAGCTCTACGCCTACGCGACCGCGCCCGACGCGTTCCACCACGAGGCCTGGGCGAAGATCAACCGCATGGAACGGGGCGGGAAGGTGCGCGGGCACGTGGGGATCTGGCACGAGACGTACGTCGTGCCGGAGGGGTCGTACGAGGCGATCTACGGGGACATGCCGGCGTTCGGCCTCGCGGCGGCGCATGGGCAGGTTCCGCTGGAGGGGCGGGGGCGGTACGCGAGGGACCGTTTCGCCCACCGGTCCGCGCCGTAGGGGGCCGCGGCCGGTGTCTCACGGGTGTGGTGCGGGTGCGCTGTGGCTGGTGGCGCGGTTCCCCGTGCCCCGGGTCGGTCGGTGACGCCGTCGGTTCGAGGGCTGCCGCGGCGTTGAGGCGGCCCCTTTCCCGGTCGGCGTCAGCCCGTCCTGCGCAGGGCCTCCGACAGGCGGGCGGCCGCGTCGATGACCGCCTGGGCGTGCATACGGCCGGGGTGGCGGGTCAGGCGCTCGATGGGGCCCGAGACGGAGACGGCGGCCACCACGCGGTTGGAGGGGCCGCGGACGGGAGCCGACACGGACGCGACGCCCGGCTCGCGCTCACCGATGGACTGGGCCCAGCCGCGGCGCCGTACGCCCGACAGGGCCGTCGCCGTGAAGCGGGCGCCCTGGAGGCCGCGGTGCAGACGCTCGGGTTCCTCCCAGGCCATCAGGATCTGGGCCGAGGAACCGGCCTTCATCGTCAGCGTGGAACCGACCGGGACCGTGTCCCGAAGGCCGGACAGGCGCTCCGCCGCGGCCACGCAGATGCGCATGTCGCCCTGGCGGCGGTAGAGCTGTGCGCTCTCGCCCGTGATGTCACGCAGATGCGTCAGCACCGGGCCGGCGGTGGCCAGGAGGCGGTCCTCGCCGGCGGCCGCGGCCAGCTCGGCCAGGCGGGGGCCGAGGATGAAACGGCCCTGCATGTCGCGCGCCACCATACGGTGGTGTTCCAAAGCCACGGCCAGCCGGTGAGCCGTGGGTCGTGCGAGTCCGGTGGCAGCGACCAAGCCTGCGAGGGTGGCCGGACCGGACTCCAGGGCGCTCAGGACAAGGGCTGCCTTGTCCAGAACGCCGACGCCGCTACTGTTGTCCATGCAACGATACTCCCGTCTCACTCTGTGAAACGCAAGTTCATTTTTCCGTGAGACGCGCAACCCTTGGACGCATGGTGGCCCGCGGACCAACGGGCCTGGCGGCGGGTGCCCGGGAACAGGGGCAACGGGCGTCGCCTCCACAAGATCTCTAGTTGGGCCGGTGCGTCATTGCCGGCCGGAGGGAAAGCGATGGGTAGGACACTCGCGGAGAAGGTCTGGGACGACCACGTCGTCCGGCGCGCCGAGGGCGAGCCCGACCTCCTCTTCATCGATCTGCACCTTCTGCACGAGGTGACCAGCCCGCAGGCCTTCGACGGGCTGCGGCAGAACGGCCGCCCGGTGCGCCGTCTCGACCTCACCATCGCGACCGAGGACCACAACACCCCGACCCTCGACATCGACAAGCCGATCGCCGACCCGGTCTCGCGCGCCCAGCTGGAGACGCTGCGCAAGAACTGCGCCGACTTCGGTGTGCGGCTGCATCCGCTCGGTGACGTCGAGCAGGGCGTCGTGCACGTCGTCGGCCCGCAGCTGGGTCTGACCCAGCCCGGCACCACCGTCGTCTGCGGCGACTCCCACACCTCCACGCACGGCGCGTTCGGCGCGCTGGCGTTCGGCATCGGCACCTCGCAGGTCGAGCACGTGCTGGCCACCCAGACGCTGCCGCTGGCCCGCCCCAAGACCATGGCGATCACGATCGAGGGCGAGCTGGCCGACGGCGTGACCGCCAAGGACCTGATCCTGGCGATCATCGCCAAGATCGGTACCGGCGGCGGCCAGGGCTACATCCTGGAGTACCGGGGTTCCGCCATCGAGA
Source organism: Streptomyces sp. NBC_01334 (assembly GCF_035983595.1). Taxonomy (NCBI): domain Bacteria; kingdom Bacillati; phylum Actinomycetota; class Actinomycetes; order Kitasatosporales; family Streptomycetaceae; genus Streptomyces; species Streptomyces sp. NBC_01334. The sequence continues at coordinate 6,821,997 of NZ_CP130718.1, forward strand.
AGCTTTCGATGGAGGCCCGGATGACCATCTGCAACATGTCGATCGAGGCCGGCGCCCGCGCGGGCATGATCGCCCCCGACGAGACCACCTTCGCGTACATCCAGGGCCGCGACCACGCTCCCGAGGGCGCGGACTGGGACGCTGCGGTCGAGTACTGGAAGACGCTGAAGACGGACGCGGACGCGGAGTTCGACGCCGAGGTCGTCATCGACGGCGCCGCGCTGTCGCCGTTCGTCACCTGGGGCACCAACCCCGGTCAGGGCGCGCCGCTTTCGGCGTCCGTCCCCGACCCGGCTTCGTACGAAGACGCTTCGGAGCGCCTCGCCGCCGAAAAGGCCCTGGAATACATGGGGTTGGAGGCCGGGCAGCCGCTGCGCTCCATCAACGTGGACACCGTCTTCGTAGGCTCGTGCACCAACGGTCGGATCGAGGACCTGCGGGCCGCCGCCGCCATCGTCGAGGGCCGCAAAGTCGCCGACGGCGTACGGATGCTGGTCGTCCCCGGTTCGGTGCGGGTCGGTCTCCAGGCCGTTTCCGAGGGTCTGGACGTCGTCTTCAAGGACGCCGGCGCCGAATGGCGGCACGCGGGCTGCTCGATGTGCCTCGGCATGAACCCCGACCAGCTGGCCCCGGGTGAGCGCTCGGCGTCCACCTCCAACCGCAACTTCGAGGGCCGGCAGGGCAAGGGCGGTCGTACGCACCTGGTGTCGCCGCAGGTCGCGGCCGCCACGGCCGTCCTGGGCCACCTGGCCTCCCCGGCCGACCTGTCCGACGCCGAGACCCGTACGCCCGCTGGAGTCTGATCAGTCATGGAAGCATTCATCTCGCACACCGGCCGGGCCGTCCCGCTGCGTCGCTCCAACGTCGACACCGACCAGATCATCCCTGCTCACTGGCTCAAGAAGGTCACGCGGGACGGGTTCGAGGACGGGCTGTTCGAGGCCTGGCGCAAGGACGAGACCTTCATCCTCAACCGCCCCGAGCGGCAGGGCGCGAGCGTTCTGGTCGCCGGCCCCGACTTCGGCACCGGTTCCTCCCGTGAGCATGCCGTCTGGGCACTCCAGAACTACGGCTTCAAGACCGTGATCTCGTCCCGCTTCGCCGACATCTTCCGGGGCAACTCGCTGAAGAACGGCCTGCTCACGGTGGTGATCGAGCAGAAGATCGTGGACGCGCTGTGGGAGCTCACCGAGCAGGACCCGCAGGCCGAGATCACGGTGGACCTCGAGGCGCGTGAGGTGCGGGCCGAGGGCATCACCGCCTCCTTCGAGCTGGACGAGAACTCCCGCTGGCGGCTGCTGAACGGGCTGGACGACATCTCCATCACCCTCCAGAACGAGGGCGACATCGCCGCCTACGAGGCCAAGCGCCCGACGCACAAGCCGAGGACGCTCCAGCTCTGACCCCGGGGCCCGAGCAGGCCCTGAGCAGGTCGAGTTTCGGCCACCGCGACACCCCCGCCGTACCCCCGATCGGTCCGATCGGGGGTACGGCTGTGTCTGCACCCGTTCGGCCCCGTGAATCTTCGCCCTGCCTCCCAACGTCCCACGTTAGAGGGGTTGTTGCCGGGGTACGCGCCTGGTGTGGAAGCGACCGCCGGAAGTGCCGGAGCGGCCGTTCGAGGCGGCAGTTGCCCCCTGGGCGGGCGACAACTCGCCCCAGATGGCACAATCTGTGCATGGAACACGACGGCCAACTCGAGCTCTATACGGCGGTCGCGAACCAGCTCAAGGAAGCGCACACAAGAGTGCGTGCACTGCAAGTCCCGGAGGGCGTACGGATGGCGCTGACCCGGAAGCTGCTGGTCATTACGGCCGCGGCCAAGCACGATCTCGCCGATGCGACAAGGCGTCTGGAGCGGTTCATGGCGGACCTCGACGAGGGGCGAATGCCCGAAGGGGAGCGTTGATCGTCTCCGGAGCAGCCGATTTCGTTGCGGCACAAGGGTGATTAGCCCGTTTCGTGTTTGATTTGCGGTATATATCTGCCTAACGTGCGAAAAAGCTTGAACAGTTTCGTTCCGGCTAATGTCTCCGAAGGGGAAGACGTGAACAAGGCGCAGCTCGTAGAAGCGATTGCCGACAAGGTGGGCGGCCGCCAGCAGGCCGCCGAGGCGGTCGACGCGGTCCTGGACGCCATCGTCCGCGCGACGGTCGCGGGAGACCGGGTCTCGGTCACCGGCTTCGGTTCGTTCGAGAAGGTCGACCGGCCGGCCCGCTACGCTCGCAACCCCCAGACGGGCGAGCGGGTTCGGGTCAAGAAGACGTCCGTGCCGCGCTTCCGCGCAGGACAGGGCTTCAAGGACCTGGTGAGCGGCTCGAAGAAGCTCCCGCGCGGTGGCGAGGTCGCCGTCAAGAAGGCCCCCAAGGGCAGCCTGACCGGCGGCGCTTCCGCCACGGTCAAGAAGGCCGCCGCGAAGAAGGCCGCCCCGGCGAAGAGGGCGTCGGCCGCCGCGAAGAAGACCACGGCCGCCGCCAAGAAGACGACGGCCGCCGCGAAGAAGACCACGGCCACCGCCAAGAAGACCACCGCGAAGAAGGCCACGACCAAGAAGACGACCGCGGCCGCGAAGAAGACCACCACCGCGAAGTCCGCCACCGCCAAGAAGACGACGGCCAAGAAGGCTCCGGCCGCGAAGAAGGCGACGGCGACCAAGGCCCCCGCCAAGAAGTCGACCGCGCGCAAGACCACCGCCAAGAAGACCACCGCCCGCAAGGCGTAGGACAGCAGGGGCACTCACGCGCCGGGCCGGACTCCCTCTCGGAAGTCCGGCCCGCGGCGTGTCGGGCGGGCGCCGGGGCCCTCGGCGAGGAGCCCGAGCCCGTCAGAACGTCTGGAGCGTCACCAGGGTGATCCGGGGGCTGTCCTTCGGCCCCTCCACCTCGATCCGCACCCGCTGCCCGGGCCGCAGCAGCCGCAGCCCGCCCGCGTCGAACGCCGGGGCGTCGAAGGGCACCGGTGTGCCGTCGTCCAGCAGCACCTGTCCGCTGCGGGTGTCGGGGTCGTACGTGTATGCGGTCGCCTGCATGGCGGCAGCCTACTGCCCGGGAATCAGCAGATGCGCCGCCGCCGCGGCCGTCCGGGAACCCACACCCAGGGACAGCGCCGCGCGCAGATCCTCGCCGGTGTCCACGTCCTGGCGAACGGAATCCACCCCCTCCGTGCGGAGTTCCACGGCCCCGGAGGAGCGGTGCCGGGCACGGGAATCCGTGCCGAATGCGGGAAGCAATTCACGGCCGGCTGCGACGGCGAGAAGCGTGGTGCCGATCCCGGCGGCGTCCGGGAGAAAAGAGCGGGGGAATTCCCCGGCAGCGTCCAGGACCCGGGCCAATTCCGACGGGCGCAGGGCCGGCAGATCGGCGTTCAGGGCCGCCAGCGGGGAATCGGGGCGGAAGGCGCGTACGGCGGCGGCCCCGTGGGCCAGGGCGGCGTTGAGGCCCCCGCGCGGCTCGTCGGCGACGATCCGGGCTCCCAGGGCTGCCAGCACCCGCCCGGCCAGGGCGTCGTCCGTGACTACGGCCACATCCCGCACCGCAGGTGAGGCCAGCGCGGCCGCCACGGTGTCCTCGGCGAAGGCGAGGGCGAGGCCCGGGCGCAGCCCGTCGGTGGCGGTGTCCGCGAGCCTGCTCTTGGCCAGCGCCAAGGGCTTCAGGGGTATGACCAAGGTCCACTGCACCGGCGTACCGTCCCTCTCTTGTCGCGGCCATTGTCACCCGGCCCATCCGTCGGCCGGACGCGCGGGCGTACCGTGTTCTCGACAGACCGGCGGCCCGGGGCGACACTTGTGCGGCCCCCAGGCCCCGGAGCAGGCCATGGGAAGTCCTAGAGGAAGGTGTCCGCGTGCCCCGCCGCAGAATCGGCTTCTGGTACCGCTTCGCTGCGGTCCTCTGCAAACCCTGGCTGGTGGTTCTGATCAAGCGGGACTGGCACGGAATGGAGCATATTCCGGCCGACGGCGGCTTTATCACCGCGGTGAACCACAATTCGCATGTCGATCCCTTCGCCTACGCGCACTTCCAGTACAACAGCGGACGCGTGCCGCGATTCCTGGCGAAGAGCGGTCTTTTCAAGGAGGGATTCGTCGGTGCCGCGATGCGCGGCACCGGGCAGATCCCCGTCTACCGCGAGAGCACGGACGCGCTGAGCGCCTTCCGGGCCGCGATCGACGCCGTGGAGCGCGGCGAGTGCGTCGCGTTCTACCCCGAGGGCACCCTGACCCGCGACCCCGACGGCTGGCCGATGACCGCCAAGACCGGTGCCGCGCGCGTCGCCCTCCAGACCAAGTGCCCGGTGATCCCCGTCGCCCAGTGGGGCGCCAACGAACTGCTGCCGCCGTACGCCCGGAAGCCCAACCTCCTTCCGCGCAAGACCCACCACGTGCTGGCCGGCCCGCCCGTGGACCTCACGCGGTTCTACGGCCAGGAGATGACCCCGGAACTCCTCAAGGAGGCGACGGAGGTCATCATGGCGGCCGTCACCGCCCAGCTGGAGGAGATCCGCGGCGAGAAGGCGCCCGAGACGCCCTACGACCCGCGCCGCGAGCGGATCGAGCAGCGCCGCCGCACCCGGGCGGAGACCGGGGCGGTATTCGGTGCGCAGGCCCGTGCGGAGTCGGGCGCCGAGACCGCCGCGGAGATCGACGTGGAGATCGACGGCGCGGTGTCCGGACACGCGCAGACCAGCCACGCGCAGAGTGGTCACACGAAGACCACGCAGGCGCAGACCAGTCACGAGGGGGAGAACAGCAAGTGAGCAAGTCCGTGAAGGCGGCCGTCTTCGGTACCGGATCATGGGGGACCGCCTTCGGTACGGTCCTCGCCGACGCGGGCTGCGAGGTGACGCTGTGGGCACGCCGCCCCGAGCTCGTCGACGCGGTCAACTCCACGCACACCAACCCCGACTACCTCCCCGGCGTCGAACTCCCGCGCAACCTGCGCGCCACCGCCGACGCGGCCGAGGCCGCCCGGGACGCCGACTTCACCGTCCTCGCGGTCCCCTCGCAGACCCTGCGCGCCAACCTCGCCGACTGGACGCCGCTGCTCGCCCCGAACACCGTCCTGGTGTCGCTGATGAAGGGCGTCGAGCTCGGTACGACCATGCGGATGAGCGAGGTCATCGACGACGTCGCCAAGGTGGGCCCGGGCCGGATCGCCGTCGTCACCGGGCCCAACCTCGCGCGGGAGATCGCCTCCCGGATGCCCGCCGCGGCCGTGGTCGCCTGTACCGACGAGGCCGTCGCCCAGAAGCTCCAGGCCGCCTCCCACACGCCGTACTTCCGCCCCTACACCAACACCGACGTGGTGGGCTGTGAGCTGGGCGGCGCGGTCAAGAACGTGATCGGCCTCGCGGTCGGCATCGCGGACGGCATGGGCCTCGGCGACAACGCCAAGGGCTCGCTGATCACGCGCGGCCTCGCCGAGACCACCCGGCTGGGCCTGGCGATGGGCGCGGACCCGCTGACCTTCGCCGGACTCGCCGGGCTCGGCGACCTGGTGGCGACCTGCTCCTCGCCGCTCTCCCGCAACCACACCTTCGGCACCAACCTCGGCAAGGGCATGACCCTCCAGGAGACCATCGCGGTCACCCGGCAGACCGCCGAGGGCGTCAAGTCCTGTGAGTCGGTGCTGGATCTGGCCCGCCGGCACGGCGTCGACATGCCCATCACCGAGACGGTCGTCGGCATCGTCCACGAGGGCAAGCCTCCGGTGGTCGCCCTCAAGGAGCTGATGTCGCGCAGCGCGAAGCCCGAGCGACGCTGAGCGAACCCGGTGGGCGGACGCTGACTCCCGGCCCTACCACCGGGTACTCTCAAGCCGATATGAGCACCGAGAACCTCCCCCAGAGCCCTCAGCAGCCCGTCCGCAAGCCGCGGGTGGCCGTTGTCTTCGGCGGTCGCAGCTCCGAGCACGGGATCTCCGTGGTCACGGCCGGCGCGGTCCTCAGGGCCATCGACCGGACCAAGTACGAGGTCCTGCCGATCGGCATCACGCGTGAGGGCCGCTGGTACCTCACCGCCGACGCACCCGAGCGGATGGCGATCACCGACCGCCGTACGCCCGACGTGGACGAACTCGCCGAGTCGCGGGACGGGGGCGTGGTGCTCCCCGTCGACCCCGCCAACCGCGAAGTCGTCTACTACGAGCCGGGATCGGTGCCGAAGGCACTCGGCGAGGTCGACGTCGTCTTCCCGGTCCTGCACGGCCCGTACGGCGAGGACGGCACCCTTCAGGGCCTGCTGGAGCTCTCCGGCGTCCCGTACGTGGGCGCGGGTGTGCTCGCCTCGGCCGTCGGCCAGGACAAGGAGTACATGAAGCGGGTGTTCACCTCCTTCGGGCTCAAGGTCGGCCCGTACGTGGTGATCCGGCCGCGAGAGTGGGCCCGGGACGAGTCGGCCGCCCGAAAGAAGATCGTCGACTTCGCCGGCGACCACGGCTGGCCGCTCTTCGTGAAGCCCGCGCGCGCGGGTTCGTCCATCGGCATCACCAAGGTCGACGACCTTTCCGGGCTCGACGAGGCGATCGCCGAGGCCCAGCGCCACGACCCGAAGATCCTGGTCGAGGCGGCGCTGCGGGGCCGCGAGATCGAGTGCGGTGTCCTGGAGTTCGAGGACGGCCCCCGCGCCTCCGTCCCGGCCGAGATCCCGCCGCCGGACGCGCACGCGTACTACGACTTCGACGCCAAGTACATCGACTCGACCCCGGGGATCGTCCCGGCGCCGCTGACGGACGAGGAGACGGCGGAGGTCCGCAGGCTGGCGGTGGAGGCCTTCGAGGCGGCGTCCTGCGAGGGCCTGGTCCGGGCGGACTTCTTCCTCACGGACGAGGGCGAGTTCGTCATCAACGAGATCAACACGATGCCCGGCTTCACCCCGATCTCGATGTACCCGCAGATGTGGCAGGCGACCGGCATCGGTTACCCCGAGCTGGTGGACCGCCTCGTCCAGGCGGCCCTGCGCAGGTCCACCGGACTGCGCTGACCCGGTCTCGAACCAGGACCCGTCCTAGTCGGCGATCCCTTCGGGGATCGCCTTCTTGACGGAGGGCGCCAGGTCGACGAGCGGCGCCATGCCGTCTCCCGCGCGGTCCTTCGGGATCGTCACCTCGACGTACGCCCTGCGCAGGGTGGTGGTGAACCGGAACGCCCCGCCGTCGCGCTCCTCCATCAGCCACCCCACGCCGTCCACCTCGACCCCGTCCGCGTTCTCGTCGCTCATCTTCTCGGGTCGTTCGACACCGCAGCGCAGTATGATCGCCGGGTTCCCCCAGCCCGCGGTCAGCGCGGACGCGGGTGAGGGATCCCCGCGGCCGGACTCGTCCACGGTGGACGGCAGCGCCTCGTCCAGGTTTCGGCACAGCTTCGTGACCGATGCCGAGGGGCTGGGAACCGCCACCGACGTGTCACCGTCTGCTGAGGAGCAGCCCACCGCGAGCAGCAGGAGGGCGAGCGGGGGCAGGCCGATGGGCCGGTGACGGAAAAGGTTCACCGGCCAAGGTTAGACGGGGGCTACAGATGCACGACCGGGCAGGTCAGGGTGCGGGTGATTCCGTCCACCTGTTGGACCTTGGCGACCACCATGCGGCCGAGGTCGTCCACGGTGTCGGCCTGGGCCCGCACGATCACGTCATAAGGTCCCGTCACGTCCTCGGCCTGGACGACGCCAGGGATTTTGCCGATCTCCTCGGCGACGGTCGACGCTTTGCCGACCTCGGTCTGGATCAGGATGTACGCCTGTACCACGGAACCTCCAGGGCGGCCACGAGGATCATGTGGGGAAAAGGAACGCCACGGTATCGCGTCGCCGCTCGCCGCGGGGAGACCTGCGCGAACCACGGCTCGCGCGCCGGGGTGCAGGCACGACAGAAGTTGACGGCTGACTCGACCGTATCGAGGACACTGGTTACGCGCGACCGGGCACGGACAGGTACAGAAGGGGCGAAAGGGCAATGAAGGGCACTGTTGGTGAGCTCGGGGAGTTCGGGCTCATCAGGGAGCTCACCTCCCGTCTCACCACCACCCCCGCGGTACGGGTCGGCCCCGGCGACGACGCCGCGGTGGTCGCCGCGCCCGACCGCCGGGTCGTGGCCAGCACCGACATTCTGCTGGAGGGCCGGCACTTCCGCCGCGACTGGTCCACGGCCTACGACGTGGGCCGTAAGGCCGCCGCGCAGAACCTCGCCGACATCGCCGCCATGGGCGCGGTGCCGACGGCCCTGCTGCTCGGCCTCGTCGTGCCCGCGGAACTGCCGGTCACCTGGCCGTCCGAGATGATGGACGGCCTGCGCGACGAGTGCCAGGTCGCGGGTGCCTCGGTGGTCGGCGGCGACGTCGTACGGGGCGACACGATCATGGTGTCGATCACCGCGCTCGGCGACCTGCGCAACCAGGAGCCGGTCACCCGGGGCGGCGCCCAGCCCGGCGACCTCGTCGCGGTGACCGGCTGGCTCGGCTGGTCCGCCGCCGGGTACGCGGTCCTCTCCCGCGGCTTCCGCTCGCCCCGCGCCTTCGTGGAGGCCCACCGGCGTCCCGAGCCGCCGTACCACGCGGGTCCGGCGGCGGCCTCGCTCGGCGCGACGGCGATGTGCGACGTCAGCGACGGGCTCATCGCCGACCTCGGGCACATCGCCGAGGCCAGCAAGGTCCGGATCGACATCCGCTCCGGCGCCATCGACATCCCCACCCAGATGAACGACATCGGGCAGGCCGTCGGCGTCGACCCGATCCAGTGGGTGCTGACCGGGGGAGAGGACCACGCGATCGTGGCGACCTTCCCGCCGGACGTGAAGCTGCCCGCCCGCTGGAAGGTGATCGGCGAGGTGCTCAACCCGTCCGCCCTGCCCCAGGTGACGGTCGACGGGGCGCCCTGGACCAGCAAGGGCGGCTGGGACCACTTCGGGGACGGGGACATGGAGTCGTGAGCGCGCTCGGGACCCCGCCCCGGGTGCTGACCGTCGCCGGCTCCGACTCCGGCGGCGGGGCCGGGATCCAGGCCGACCTGAAGACGATGCTCGCGCTCGGCGTGCACGGCATGAGCGTGATCACGGCGGTCACCGCGCAGAACTCGCAAGGCGTGCAAGGAGCTTGGGAGCTGCCGGTGGAGGCGGTACGCGCCCAGTACCGCAGCGTCGTCGACGACATCGGCGTCCAGGCGGTGAAGACGGGGATGCTCGCTTCCGCCGAACTCGTCGAGACGGTCGCCGAGTTGCTCGCGGGCACCGGTGCTCCCGTCGTCGTCGACCCGGTCGGGGTCTCCAAGCACGGGGACCCGCTGCTGGCCGCCTCCGCGCTGGACTCCGTACGGACGAAGCTGCTGCCGGTCGCCACCGTCGCCACCCCGAACCTCGACGAGGTGGCCCAACTGACGGGCGTGCGGGTCGAGTCGGAGGATCAGCTGCGGGACGCGGCGGCCGCCGTGCTGGCGTACGGGCCGCGCTGGGCGCTCATCAAGGGCGGCCATCTCCCCGGTGCCGCCGTCGACCTGCTGACGGACGGGGACGAGGAGCACTGGCTGCGGGCGCCGAGGTACGACAACCGGCACACGCACGGCACGGGCTGCACCCTCGCGTCCGCGATCGCGGCACAGCTGGCGCAGGGGAGTTCCGTACCGGAGGCGGTGGCGGCGGCCAAGCGTTACGTCACCGGGGCGATCGCCGCCGGGTTCGCGCTCGGCGCCGGCATCGGTCCCGTGGACCACGGCTGGGATCTCACCCGGGGTACGGCCGGAGCCTGATGTCGGTCGCCGCCTTCTCGGTGAGCCGTTTGAAGACGCCGGCCAGCAGCGGCGAGCCGAGCAGCCGGTACATCCGGTCCCGGTTGCGGATGCGCCGCTCGGTCGGCGGGGCGAAGAAGGGGCCCGCGTTGCCGGAGATCTTCTGGCAGCCCTTGGCGAAGGACCGGATCCTGTTCTCGTACTCGGCGAACGCGGTCCGGTGGTCGCCGCCCGCGAGGGCCAGCTCACCGGCCAGGACGTAGGCGCCGACGACGGCCGCGCCCGTCCCCATGCCGCCCATGGTCGCGCCGTACCCGGCGTCCCCCAGCAGGGCCACCCGGCCCTCGGCGAGGCGGTCGACGTGGATCTGCGCGATCGCGTCGAAGTACAGCCGGTCGGCGTCCGTGAGCGCCTCGAGGACCCTCGGCGCCTCCCAGCCCATTCCCGCGAACCGCTCGGCGAGGATCCGCTTCTGCGCGGCGATGTCCCCCCGGTCGTAGGCGAGTTGTTCCGAACGGAAGACCAGCAGTGCTCCGGCGCGGTCGGGGTCGCCGTCGTAGTTGCCCAGGGCGATCGCACGGCCGGGCTCGCTGTACAGCCGGCCGGTACGGTCCAGGCCCAGGTCGTTGGGGACCTCGAAGGCGGCCACGTAGTGATCGAAGAAGCGCAGCCAGCGGGACTCGTCGCCGAAGACCAGCCGACGCGTGTTCGAGTGCAGGCCGTCGGCGCCGATCACGAGGTCGAAGCGGCGCGGGACGTTCTCCTCGAAGGTCACGTCGACACCCGCGGCGGTGTCCGTGAGGCCGGCGATCGAGTCGCCGAAGACGTACTCGACGTGGTCCCGCGTGCGTTCGTACATGATCTGCGCGAGGTCGCCGCGGAGGATCTCGACATCACCGCTCATCATCTCGGCCGGCAGGTCCACGCGCGGCGAGCCGTCCTCGGCGACGACGATCTGGCGGCCCATGCGGGTCTGACGGGCGTGGATCTCGTCCCAGATGCCCATGGAGGTGAGGATCTCGCGGTGGACGTGCCCCCGGAAGTCGACGGCGAAGCCGCCCGCGCGCAGATCCGGGGACCGCTCGACGACGGTGACGCGGGCGCCGTACCGGACGAGATGCAGCGCGAGCGCCGGACCGGCGACGCTCGCCCCGGAGATCAGGACGGACAGGTGGCTGAGGCTGCTGTGGGTCTTCGTCATGGGCAGGAGCCTCGCGGCGACCGCTGACCGTCCGCTTACCGCCCGCCTACCGCCCTCTTGCCGTCCCTCTGCGGTTCGCCGACCGCCGCCGACCGCCGGCTGCGGCCCCGCGCGAAGGCCGTGTCGTACGCCTGCGGGGACAGCCTTGCGCGGACGTCGTTCACCGTGCGGACGACATCGGGGTCGCCGAGGAGGACCGTGCCCCGCAGGCCCGCGGCGGCGCCCAGGAGCTCGGCCGCGCGTTCGGGTCGCGGGGCGACGGAGGCCAGGGCGTCGGCCAGATCGGCCAGTGCCAGGACGTCGAACGACTCCAGTGCCGGTGCGCGGGCCTGCTCGAACCACTCCCGGGCCGTTTCGTCCTGTCCCTCCGCAGCGGCAGTGCGCCCCAGCCCGACGAGGAGCCGTACCGTCTCGCTCGTGCTGAACCAGGTGGCGGTGCACAGCTCCAGACCGCTCTCGTAGTGCACGCGCGCGTGGGCGGTGTCGCCGGACAGCCGGGCCACGTCACCGAGGCCCCGCCGGGCGCCGGCCACCTTGTCGGGCACACCCGCCGTGCGGGCCAGCGCCGCGGAGCGGGTGAAGTGCGAGGCCGCCTCCTCGGCGTCACCTCGGTGCAGCAGCACGGCCGCGCGGGAGCGCAGCAGGTCCGCGATCTCCTCCGGGGCCTCCAGTTCCCGCACGTACGCCAGCCCCTCGTCGAGCAGCTCCAGTGCGCGCGCGTGGTCGCCGCGGCCGTCGGCGAACAGGGCCAGCGGATCGAGGCAGTTCGCCATGCCCCAGCGGTCGCCGGTGGCCCGGAAGCCCACCAGGGAACGGGCGAAGGAGGCCTCCGCGGCGGTCGCGCGGCCGGCGTAGAGCTCCTGGTAGGCGAGGCCGAGGTCGAGCAGTGCGTGACCCCACGGCTCCTCACCGACCTGGACGCGGACCTGCTCGTCCGCGGCGAGCAGGGGGCCGCCGGTGAGCGACCACACGATCACGGTGAACGGCAGCCGCAGCGGCCGGTCCAGTGACCGCATCACGACCACCGCGCGCGCGACGCGCGCCGCCTCGTCGGGGTCGTCGCCCCGCCCGGCGACGGTGTTCATCAGGCAGAGCGCGTACTCCTCGGTCGGCTCGCCGACCGGCTCGTCCCCCACGGCCGCCAGCAGCGCGCGGGCCTGCGGCAGCTGTTCGCCGTGCAGCCCGCGCAGCCGCCGGAACCAGGTGAGCGTCGCCATGAGCCGCAGGGCGGCGGAGGGATCGGTGGCGGTCAGGAGGCCCATGGCCGCGTCCAGGTTGTCGTGCTCGGCGTCCAGCCGGGCCAGCCAGGGGAGCTGGTCCCGGCCGCGCAGACACGGTTCCGCCCGCTCGGCCAGCCGCAGGAAGTACCGGGCGTGCGCGTCCCGCAGGGCCGGTTCACCGGCGCATTTCTCCGCGGCGAACACCCGGATCGTCTCCAGCATGCGGTACCGGCCCTCGGCCGCCGCCGGGCTGTCGGTCACCTCCAGGAAGGACTTCTCCACCAGTGAGGCCAGCAGGTCCTCCGGGTACGGCAGCCCGCACACCGTCTCCACCGCGTCCAGCGTGGCACCCCCGGAGAACACCGTGAACCGGCGGGCCAGCTCCCGCTCCTCCTCGTCCAGCAGGTCCCAGCTCCACTCCACGACGGCGCGCAGGGTGCGGTGCCGGGGCGCCTTGGATCGGTCGCCGCGGGACAGCAACCGGAACCGGTCGTCGAGCCGGTCGGCCAGCTCGTCCGGGGTCAGGGTGCGCAGCCGGGCAGCCGCCAGCTCGATCGCCAGCGGCAGCCCGTCGAGGGCCGCGCAGATGCCGGGCACGCGCGCGTGGCCGTCGAAACCGGGCCGCACGGCACGCGCGCGGTCCAGGAACAGCCGCACCGAGGGATCCGGCGGCAGCGGCGGCACCGGGACGAGCACCTCGCCGGTGATCCCGAGCGACTCCCGGCTCGTCGCCAGCACACGCACCCCGGGGCAGGACGCGAGCAGCAGGGCCGTCAGCCGGGCCGCGTCCTCGATCAGGTGCTCGCAGTTGTCGAGCACCAGCAGCAGCTCGCGGTCCTCCAGCACCGCCGACAGCCGGCCCGCGCCGTCCCCGGCGGGCGTACGGAACCCTTCACGCACCCCGAGCGCCGCGAGCACGGCGTACGGGATCCGCGCTCCGTCGGCGAGCGGCGCCAACTCGACGAAACACACGTCCTCACGAGCCGCCGAGGGGGAGGGGAGGAGCGGCGCCTCACCGCGCGCGCGTGCCGCCTCGATGGCCAGCCGCGTCTTTCCGGCGCCGCCCGGCCCGGTGAGGGTGACGAGCCGCGCCTCGGACAGTGCCTCGGCGATCCGGGCCAGTTCGCTCTCGCGGCCGACGAAGCGGGTGAGCTGCACGGGCAGGGAGGACCGACCGGACCCGCCGCCCCGGAGAAGCTCCAGGTGGAGCGCGGCCAGCTCGGGCGACGGGTCGGCGCCCAACTCCTCGACGAGGACCCGCCGGGCCTCCTCGAACACCGCGAGCGCCTCGGCGGGCCGCCCGCCCGCGTGCAGGGCCCTCATCAGCTGTCCGTACAGCCGCTCGCCCAGCGGGTGCGCGGTCAGCAGGCCCCGCAGCTCGGGCACCAGGTCGGACCCGGCGCCGAGCAGGAGATCCGCCTCGACCCGGTCCTGTACGGCGCTCAGCCGCAGTGCGTCGAGCCGGGCCCGCTCGGCGTGCGCGTCGGGGAGGTCGGGCAGGGCGGGGCCGCGCCAGAGGGCGAGGGCCTCGCGCAGCAGGGTGGCCGCCCCGGCGGGGTCCCCGGCGGCGAGAGCGGCCCGCCCCTGGCCGGTCAGCCGCTCGAAGCGGTGGAGGTCGACGGCGTCGGGCGGGACGGCCAGCCGGTAGCCGGCGGGAGTGGCCTCGATCTGCGCGTGCGGGGCCAGGCGGCGGCGCAGCCGGGAGATCTGGGACTGGAGCGCGTTGCCCGCTCCGGAGGGCGGCTCGGCGCCGTACAGACCGTCGGTCAGGCGCTCCACGGAGACGCCACGGCCGGCCTCGAGCAGCAGGAGGCTGAGCAGGGCGCGGGGACGGGGACCGCCGGGGTCGACGGGTGTGTTGTCGCCGGTGCGGAGGTCGAGGGTGCCCAGGATGCCGAAGCGCATTCCCCGGAGTCTGGCAGGCGGCGGGAGCCCGGGCATCGCGATCTGGGGGCACCGGGATCGAGGACCCCGGGATCAGAGGCACCGCGATCTGGGGCACCGGGATCCTGGGCGCAGCAGAAAGCCGGCCCACCTGGGTGGACCGGCTCTATGCAGCGAACCAGCAGTGGCCGCGCGCGTTGGGGGTCCCCCCGGCTCGAGCGGAGTCGAGAGTGGGGGGATGTGCGTCAGCGCGAGACCTTGCCGGCCTTGATGCACGAGGTGCAAGCGTTCACGCGCTTCGGCGTCCCGCCCACCACGGTACGGACGCGCTGGATGTTGGGGTTCCAGCGACGGGACGTACGGCGGTGCGAGTGCGAGATGTTGTTGCCGAAGCTCGGCCCCTTGCCACAGACGTCGCAGTTGGCAGCCACGGGTCACTCCAAAGACTTCAGATGCACTTACGGATGATCCCGGCATGCCGGGATCAGGATCTAGGATCTGAGTGGCGCTGCCAGGGGGATGGCCCGATGCGGATCGGGCAACCGGAGCAGCATACAACGACTGCGCCAGTGCAACGAAACTACCATGGCTGCTCAGGGCCCTGCCCCCCGCCCCGGTCGGTCCCCGCCCGCTCCTGCCCGGCCCGCTTTCCGGCGGACCCCGGCCCGGGGTCTACGCTGCGTCCAGTCCAGCAGCTCAAGGAGGCGCAGGTGGCGCAGGTGCCGCAGACATTCTTCGATGCTCTCGCGGTGCGTACCTGGTGCGGCCTGGCGCTCACGGCGCTGGGCCGGGCGCGCGAGGAGATCGACGCGATCAACGTCTATCCGGTCGCGGACGGGGACACCGGCACCAACCTGTACCTGACCGTCGAGTCCGCGGCGACCGCCGTCGAGGCGGTGTTCGCCGGCTACGAGGCCGGTTCCGGTGCCGGCTCCGTGCCTGCCGGGAAGCCCTCTCTCGCCGACGCCGCGCGCGCGATGGCGCACGGCGCGCTCATCGGGGCGCGCGGGAACTCGGGGACGATCCTCGCGCAGCTGCTGCGCGGCATGGCCCAGGTGCTCACCGCCGAGGGTGAGACCCCTCACACCGACGGGGACGGGCTCGGCCTGGCCCTTCGGCACGCGGCCGACTCCGCACGCCAGGCCGTCGCCCACCCCGTCGAGGGCACCGTGCTGTCGGTCGCCTCGGCCGCCGCCGACGCGGCGGAGGGAGCCGAGGGGGACTGCGGGACGGTCGCCAGGGCGGCCTACCGGGGGGCGTGCGTGGCGCTCGCCGCCACCCCGGGCCAGCTGGCCGTCCTGGAGCACGCCGGAGTGGTGGACGCGGGCGGCCGGGGGCTGGTCGCGGTTCTCGCGGCCTTGGTGGAGACGTTCACCGGGGAGGTGCCGGAGCTCTCGGGCGCCGTGTCGGCAGCCGCTGCCGCAGCAGCCGCCCACGGGCGCGTGGAAGCCGCGCGGGTGGCGGACCGCGCCGGCGACGGACCGGACGGCGAAGGCCGCGGGGAAGGCGAGAGCGGTGAAGGCGGTCCCGCCTTCGAGGTGATCTATCTGCTGGAGGCCGAGGACACGGCCGTGGCGCGGCTGCGGCAGCGGCTGGACGCCCTGGGCGATTCGCTGGTCGTGGTCGGCGGCGACGGCCTGTGGAACGTGCACGTGCACGTGGACGACGCGGGCGCCGCCGTGGAGGCGGGCGTCGAGGCGGGCCGGCCGTACCGGATCCGCATCACCCACTTCGGCGCCGACGACGCGCACACGCGCGGTGGTGAGCGTCCGCCGCGCGAGCGCGTCCAGCGGGCGGTCGTCGCCGTGGTGCCCGGCGAGGGCCTGGCCGGGCTGTACACCGAGGCGGGCGCGACCACCGTGCTCGCGCGTCCCGGGGAGCCGCCCGCCAGCGGAGAGCTCGTCGAGGCCGTACGACGGGCACACGCGCGTGAGGTCGTGCTGCTGCCCAACGACGCCGATCTGCGGCACACCGCCGCCGCGGCCGCCGAGCAGGCCCGCACGGAGGGCATCCGGGTGGCGCTGATCCCCACCCGGTCCGCGGTCCAGGGGATCGCCGCGCTGGCCGTGCACGAGCCGGACCGCCGCTTCGACGAGGACGTGGTCTCCATGACCTCGGCGGCGGGCGCCACCCGCTACGCCGAGGTCACCGTCGCCGAGCGCCAGTCGTGGACCATGGCCGGCATCTGCCAGGCCGGTGACGTCCTCGGGCTGATCGACGGCGACGTGGCCGTCATCGGCTCCGATGTCACCGCCGCCGCCGAGACCGTCCTGAACCGCATGCTGGCGGCGGGCGGCGAACTCGTCACCCTGGTGCTCGGCGACGAGGCGCCCGAAGGCGTCGCCGAGCACCTGGAGACACGGGTGCGGGAGGCCTACCTCGCCGTGGACACGGTGGTGTACCGGGGAGGACGGCAGGGTGCGTTGGTGTTGATCGGGGTGGAGTAGACGTCGGCGTAGGAGTGCAGTAGGGGTGCAGTACGGGCGGTGAAGCAGGGGGTGCAGTCGGGGGGGGGAGGGGGGAGTCGGGCGACGGGATCGTTCAACGATCCTTCTGTTCCTCCGCCGCCTGCAACAACTGCTCCGCTTCGGCCCGCCGCGCCCGCACCGTCTCGTCCACCCCGCCCTCGTCGCCGCCGCTGTGGGCGCCCGGGTCGGCATCGTCCTCGGCGTCGGCGTAAGCCCGCAGGACCGCACGCGCGCGTGCCGCCGCCGCCGCGGGGCGTCCCAGGTCGGTCTCCAGCCAGCCCGCGGCCAGCTCCGCGCCGGTCCGGGCGTGCACGGTGCCCTCGCCCAGGGCGACGAACACCGCGACGGCCTCGGCCATCTGGGAGAGCGCCTCGTCCAGGGTCGCCCGGATCGAGTCGTCGTCGGCGTCCTCGGCGGCGGAACGGGCGAGCAGGTCACCGAACTGGCGGTGGGTGTGGCCGAGTTCGGAGACGAGCCGCAGCCGCGCCTCGTCGTCGTCCGCCGCGTCGAAGGCGTCCGCGCACTCCTCCACGGCACTCGTCATCAGGTCGCGAGCGGCGTCCGTCCCGTCCTCGGTGCGCAGGGCCAGCCACGCGCGGGCGCGCAGCGAGCGGACGAGCCCGTGCACGTTGCCGAGGCCGCGCCACAGCTCGCCCGCGCGTGCGTACGCCTGGTCCGCCTCGGTGCGCAGACCGGCCTGGCCGAGCGACTCGGCGGCCAGGTGGGCGAGGGTCGCGTGGTCGTGCTGCTCGGGCCAGTGCCGGGCGATCTCGGCGGCCTGGAGCCGGCGTTCGGCGGCGTCCCGGTGTTCCCCGAGCTCGCTCAGACAGTCACCCAGCCACCACTGCGTCTGGACGACCGCGCCGTCGCCGTGCGTCTCGGCGGTCAGTTCGGCCAGCGCGGACTCCAGCACCTCCGCGGCCTCGGCCCAGCGGCCCTGCCTCACCAGGAACCCGCCGAGCTGGTGCCGCGCCCACGCGCCGAGCGTGGGGCCCGCACCCGCCTCGTCCGCCCAGTGCGCCGCCTCCAGGGCGTGTTCCGCGGCCTCTTCGGCCTCCCCCCGGCCTCCGACGACCTCGGCGAGCTGGAGGTGCAGCTGGGCCCGGCCGACCGCCTCCAGGTACGGTCCGCCGTGCTCCAGGGCCGCCCGCAGGGCCCGCTCGGCCTCCCGCATGTCACCCAGCTGATGGGCGAGACCGGCCAGCCGGGCCTCGTACTCCACGGCGAACCACGGCAGACCCGTGGCGATGAACTCCGCCGCGGCCCGCGCGAACAGCTCCGCGCCCGCCTCCGGGTTCCCGGAGTGCGTCGCCAGCTCCGCCAGCATCGCGTGCCCCTCGGCGACCCGGGCGGCGAGCCGCACGTCGGTCCCCGCGCGCCCTTCGACGAGCGCCAGAAGCTCGCGCACCGCGGCCTCCGCCTCCGCGAGGATCGCCTCGTCGACGACCTCCCCCTCGGCCTCGTGGACGCGCCGCATCAGGATCCGCGCCCGGCCCATCAGCACGCCCGCCGCCTGCGGCACCTCCGTGTCGCCCTCGGCGTACAGGGCGAGCACCCGGTCGTACGGCTCGGCGACCGCCGCCAGCGCCTCGTCGATCTCGCCGGTCAGCGCACGGACGTACGCCGCACGCGCGCGTGCGGCCAGGGCCTCGCCGGGGTCGCCCGCCCGCGCGTACAACTCGGCGGCGTGCTCGAACGCCTCGGCGCCGTCCGGACCGAGACCTATCGCCTCGTGGTCGGCGATCTCCGCGCGGTCCCGCGCCGCCAGCTCGACGCCCTCCACCTCCTCGGCCAGCCGGGCCACCCGCGCCCACGCCTCCACGGCATGCGGCTGGAGCGTGTCGGACAGCCGCTGGGCCTCGGCGAGCAGGACCGACAGGTCGGGTTCGACGGCCTCCTGAACAGGAGCCGGAGTCGTGGCCCCGGGCGCCGCCGCGGCCACGGCGGAGGCGGGACGAGCCGCCCGTACGCCCAGCGGCAGCCGTTCCACCAGGGGCTGCCGGTCCATACGCGCGCGTGCCCGCTCGCTGACGTACGACGTGCCGTTGCGCTCGTCGAAGCGCGCGGCCAGCGCCAGGGCCTCCACGCGCGCGTGCTCCGCGAGTTCCGACGCCGTCCACTCCCGCCCGGCCGGCCCGGGCACCCGCTGACCGTCGAGACCCAGCTCGGACAGACGCCCCATGAGCAGCACCACCACGCTGAGGAACTCCAGCTTGCTGTGCGGATGCCCCTCGTCCGTGAAGTACGTCGGCCGCTCCGCGAGCAGCTCCAGGCCCCGCGCCTCGTTGCCGGTCAGCGCGCAGAACTCGACGTGGTCGGCGTAGGCGCCCCGCATGCTCTCCATGGACCGCACCAGCCGGAAGCCCCGCAGATGGTGCGCGCGGGCCTCCTCCGCGCGGCCGAGCCGCAGCAACGGCACCAGGGACGACGCGAGCACCGTGTGCGGCTCGTGCGCGCACGTGTACTCGCCCTCCAGGACCGGCGCCCACAGCGCGAGCGCCTCCGCGTCGCGGCCCCGCTCCGCCTGCCACCAGCCCTGTCCGTGCAGCTCGCACGCGTGACAGTCGGCCATGGTGTCCCGGTCCGCGGCCAGCCACGCGGAGAACGCCCGCTCCGCCCGCTCCACGTCGCCCACGTGCGCGGCCACGCTGAACTCGGCGCTGCGCACCGCCCGCGCGGAGTGCCCGGCGAGCCGGTAGCGGTGCTCCATCTCGCCGAGCCACTTCTCGACCGACGCCAGCGGCACGTGCGGCTGGTCGAGCATGCCGGCCGACATCCACTTGAAGACCCAGTGCAGCGAGTGCGTCTCGTACTCGTCGAAGTCCTCGGGCCGTTCGTCCCACATGCGCAGCAGCCGCGCGAACGGGACGAACATCTTCGCCTTCTCGGAGCTGTAGTTGTAGACCTTCAGCTGGTGCCCGAGCGCCTCGATCACGGCGAGCGGGATGCCGAGCCTCTCGGCCTCCACCAGCAGCTGCTCCGCGCGCGCGTTGCGGGCCGGGCCCTCCGGCTGCTCGCCGTTCTCCGCCATCGCCCGGCGGAGGGAGTCGAAGTCCGTGATCTCGCTCATCAGTGACCGCCCTGTTCCTCTGTCGGCTCCCCGTGTGCCGACTCCCCGTGCGTGGCCCATTCCAGGAGGCCGATGAACGCCCGGTTCAGCAGCGCCGAGTCCGCGGGCCGCAGCGGGCGCTGCGCCATCAGCAGCGCCTGCCCGTACAGCGACTCCGTGGCGGTGCCGATCAGCTCGGGATCGTTCAACGAACTGATCCGCCGTATCAGCGGGTTGAGATGGTTGAGCACCAGACGCGCGCGCGGGGCGCTCCCGCGCAGCGAGCCCAGAATGCCCGCCCACAAATCGTCGGCCTGCGCCTCGGCCTGCGCGCGTGCCTGCTCGTGCCGGGCCCCCCGGTCGTCGAGATGCAGCGCGGGCACCGACAACGGGTGAAAGGCCCGCAGGACGACATCGCAGCCCAGCGGGTCGAGCGTCGCCCGCGCGGCCGCCAGGAAGCCCGCCAGCGCCAGCTCGTCGGCCGCGACGACGGTGTCCAGGTGGGCGGTCACGGTGTCCGCGTCCAGCTCGGCGACCACCGTCCCAGGCCGCACCGACGGCAGCGCCTCGACCAGCTCGCTGTCGTACGTGTAACCGCCGTTGACCACCCCGACGCCCTGCGCGGACGCGATCGGCGCGACCTGCCGGTACTCCTCCACGGTCCGCGTGAAGTGCACCACCGGGTGCCGCTGCGCGAACTCCTCCAGCGACAGTCGCCCGTCGGTCGTCTCGAAGGGCAACCACGGCAGCATCGTGCGCAGCATCTCCTCGTCGTGCCGCGCCAGGGACTTCACGCCCAGGTGGTGCACCTCCAGGAAGGCCGCCAGCCGTTTCGGATCACCGGCGGCCAGACCCGTCAGCCACGACCGGATCCTTTCCCCCAGCGCCTCCCGAACCGCCGCCAGCGTCTCGTCCTCGTAGAGCGACTCCCGCGAGGCCGTCGGCCGCAGACTGTCGGTGTCCAGGACGCAGCGTACGAAGAACGCCCAGTCGGGCAGCAGCTGTTCGCCCCGCTCGGTCAGCAGCATCCCCTTGAGGTGCACCCGGTGACCGGCACGTTGCGCAGGGCTCACCGCTGACGGCAGCACGTACGCCACCCCGCGGACCCCCGCCACCGGCAGGTCCAGCTCCACCGAGTCCAGCGGCGTGAACCCGAACAGCTCGTGACAGTGCCGGGCCAGCGCAACCCGCCGGTTGGCGGGGGAGGGGTAGGACCGGTTCCAGGGTGCCGGCAGATCGGTGACCGCCTCGTCGCCGACCCGGACGTCGTAGGGCAGCAGCGATCCGAAGTCCCGGGCCAGCGCCAGCACCCGCGGCTCCGTGAGCCACTCGGCGGCACCGGCCCGGGCCACCAGATGCACGGTGGTGCCCGGCTCGGGGCGCTCCTCGTGGGGCAGCGTCCGCACGGTGTACGAGCCGTCGTCGCGCGCCGTCCACTCCACCGGCGGCGCGTCCGGCGTGCGGGCGCTGCGGCTGACCACGCGGATCCGTTCGGCCACCACGAAACAGGCCAGCAGCCCGATGCCGAACTGCCCGAGGAAGTCCGAACGGACGTCCTGGAGCCCCTCGGCGCGCTTGGAGCTGCGCCCGATCGTCGCCAGCAGGCTGTGCACGTCTGCCTCGGTGAGCCCGACGCCGGAGTCCTCCACCCGCAGCCGGCCCTCGGCCGCGAACAGCCGCACCCGCGCCGGGGCATCGGGCTCCTCGGCCCGCCGGGCGGTGATCGCGTCCACGGCGTTCTGGAGCAGTTCCCGCAGGTAGACCTTGGGGCTGGAGTAGAGGTGATGGGACAGCAGGTCCACCAGACCACGCAGGTCGACCTGGAACGTGTGAGGCGGCTGGGGTGCCTGGGATGGCTGTGAGGTCTGGGAGTCCATCGCTGCAGCGCCGCGGGCTGGGGGAGGAGCACGGCGCGGGGTCGGGCGGTCCCGGTGGGGCGGTGACCGCGGATGATGGCCGGAGCGCGCCATCCTAGAGCCCGAACGAGCCGTCTGACCAGGGGTTTCGGGACACGTATACGGCAATGTCAGTGGCGTGGTGTGCAATGGATCTCGTGCCCGCGCTGAAAGAACCACTGCAACAACCACTGAAGTCAGTGCTCGGCCCCGCCACCGCGAAGGTGATGGCCGAGCACCTCGGCCTGCATACCGTCGGCGACCTCCTGCACCACTACCCCCGCAGATACGAGGAGCGCGGCCAGCTCACCCACCTCGCCGACCTCCCCATGGACGAGCACGTCACCGTGGTCGCCCAGGTCGCCGACGCCCGCCTGCACAGCTTCGCCTCGGCCAAGGCCCCGCGGGGCAAGGGCCAGCGCCTGGAGGTGACCATCACCGACGGCAGCGGCCGGCTCCAGCTGGTCTTCTTCGGCAGCGGCGTCCACAAACCCCACAAGGATCTCCTGCCGGGCACGCGCGCGATGTTCTCGGGCAAGGTCTCGGTCTTCAACCGCCGCCTCCAGCTGGCCCATCCGGCCTACGAACTGCTGCGGGCCGACACCGAAGAATCGGTCGAGACCTGGGCCGGCGCCCTCATCCCGCTCTACCCCGCCACCGCGAAACTGGAGTCCTGGAAGATCGGCAAGGCGATCCAGACCGTCCTGCCCAGCGCGCAGGAGGTGCTCGACCCCCTCCCGGACTCGCTGCGCGACGGCCGCGGCCTGGTCTCCCTCCCCGAGGCCCTGCTGAAGATCCACCGCCCCCAGACCAAGGCGGACATCGCCGACGCCCGCGCACGGCTGAAGTGGGACGAGGCGTTCGTCCTCCAGGTCGCCCTCGCCCGTCGCCGCCACGCCGACGCCCAACTCCCGGCCGTCCCCCGCGAGCCCGCCGCCGACGGCCTGCTGACCTCCTTCGACGCCCGTCTCCCCTTCACCCTCACCGAAGGCCAGCAGAAGGTCTCGAAGGAGATCTTCGACGACCTGGCGACGGACCATCCGATGCACCGGCTGCTGCAGGGCGAGGTCGGTTCGGGCAAGACCCTGGTCGCCCTGCGCGCCATGCTCGCCGTGGTCGACGCCGGCGGGCAGGCCGCGATGCTCGCCCCCACCGAGGTCCTCGCCCAGCAGCACCACCGCTCCGTCGTCGAGATGATGGGCGAGCTGGCCGAGGGCGGCATGCTGGGCGGATCCGAGCGGGCCACCAAGGTCGTGGTGCTGACCGGGTCCATGGGCACGGCCGCCCGCAGGCAGGCGCTGCTCGACCTCGTCACCGGCGAGGCCGGCATCGTGATCGGCACGCACGCGCTGATCGAGGACAAGGTCCGCTTCCACGACCTCGGGCTGGTCGTCGTCGACGAGCAGCACCGCTTCGGTGTCGAACAACGCGACGCGCTGCGCGGCAAGGGCAAGCAGCCCCCGCACCTGCTCGTCATGACGGCCACGCCCATCCCGCGCACCGTCGCCATGACGGTCTTCGGCGACCTGGAGACGTCCGTCCTCGACCAGCTCCCGGCCGGCCGCTCGCCCATCGCCAGCCATGTCGTCCCGGCCGCCGACAAGCCGCACTTCCTGGCCCGCGCCTGGGAGCGGGTCCGCGAGGAGGTCGGCAACGGCCATCAGGCGTACGTGGTCTGCCCGCGCATCGGCGACGACGTCGACGAACCGGGGAGCCCGAAGAAGGCCGGAGCCAAGAAGAAGTCCCCCGAGGACGAGGCCGAGAAGCGGCCGCCGCTCGCCGTCCTGGACATCGCCGACCAGCTCGCCAAGGGGCCCCTGCACGGCCTCGGGGTCGAGGTCCTGCACGGCCGCATGCCCCCCGACGACAAGGACGCCGTCATGCGCCGTTTCGCCGCGGGCGACACCGACGTCCTGGTCGCCACGACCGTCATCGAGGTCGGCGTCAACGTCCCGAACGCCACCGCGATGGTGATCATGGACGCCGACCGCTTCGGCGTCTCCCAGCTGCACCAGCTGCGCGGGCGCGTCGGCCGGGGCTCGGCGCCCGGACTGTGCCTCCTGGTCTCCGAGATGCCGGAGGCGAGCGCGGCCCGCCAGCGCCTCGACGCCGTCGCCGCCACCCTCGACGGCTTCGAGCTCTCCCGGATCGACCTCGAACAGCGGCGCGAGGGCGACGTCCTGGGCCAGGCCCAGTCCGGCGCCCGCTCCAGCCTGCGCGTACTCGCGGTCATCGAGGACGAGGAGGTGATCGCGGAGGCGCGCGAGGAGGCGGCCCGCCTGGTCGCCGCGGACCCGGAGCTGGAGACCCTGCCCGGCCTGCGCACGGCCCTGGACGCCCTCCTGGACGAAGAGCGGGAGCAGTACCTGGACAAGGGCTGAGGCCGGCCGCCCCGGGACGCGGGGCGATCCCGGGGCGCGGCTCCGCCGCCGGGGTGCGACGGTCCACGGCCCGCGGCCGCTCCCGCCGGAGCGCACCCGCACACCTGCGCCTGCCAGACTGGACGGGTACCCGCCCCCGAACAAGGACCCCGAGATGACCCGCGTGATCGCCGGCGCAGCCGGTGGACGTCGCCTGGCGGTCCCGCCAGGCACCGGCACCCGCCCCACCTCCGACCGCGCACGCGAGGGTCTCTTCTCCACCTGGCAGTCCCTGCTGGGCGGCCCCCTCGGCGGCGAACGCGTCCTCGACCTGTACGCGGGCTCTGGCGCGGTGGGCCTGGAGGCCCTCTCCCGGGGCGCGGGCCACACCCTCCTCGTCGAGGCCGACGCGCGGGCGGCGCGCACGGTCCGGGAGAACGTGAAGGCCCTCGGCCTGCCCGGCGCGGAGGTCAGGGCCGGCAAGGCCCAGCAGATCATCCAGACACCGCCGGCAGAGGCGTACGACCTCGTCTTTCTCGATCCCCCGTACGCCGTCTCGAACGACGATCTTCGGGAGATTCTGCTCACACTCCGCTCGGGGGGCTGGCTCGCGGCCGATGCCCTCGTCACCGTGGAGCGCAGCACCAGAGGTGGGGAGTTCCCCTGGCCGGACGGCTTCGAGGCGCTTCGGGCCCGTCGCTACGGCGAGGGAACGTTTTGGTACGGTCGCGCCGCCTCTACGTGCGAAGACGCACGATGACCGGACTGGAGAGCGAGGGACCACAAGTGCGCCGTGCCGTCTGTCCCGGGTCGTTCGACCCGATCACCAACGGACACCTCGACATCATTTCCCGCGCCTCTCGTCTGTACGACGAGGTCTATGTCGCGGTCATGATCAACAAGGCCAAGAAGGGCCTGTTCGAGATCGACGAGCGGATCGACCTGATCCGCCAGGTCACCGCCGAGTACGGCAACGTCCGGGTCGAGGCCTTCCACGGCCTCCTCGTCGACTTCTGCAAGCAGCGCGAGATTCCGGCCATCGTCAAGGGTCTGCGGGCGGTCAGCGACTTCGACTACGAGCTGCAGATGGCCCAGATGAACAACGGCCTGTCGGGCGTCGAGACGCTGTTCGTGCCGACCAACCCCACGTACAGCTTCCTCTCCTCCTCCCTGGTCAAGGAGGTCGCCACCTGGGGTGGCGACGTCTCCCACCTGGTGCCGCCGCTGGTCCTGGAAGCACTGGGCGAACGGCTCAGGAAGGACTGACCCCGGGACCGGTCCGCTGACGGCCCGTCACCCGGTGTCCGGCGGACACCTCATGGCCGTACAGTCGTCCCGTCCGTCTCCAACACAGCGCAGAGAGTGGCGAGCAACCGGTGGACGTGCAGAAGAAGCTCGACGAGATCGTCACGGCGGTCTCCAGTGCCCGGTCGATGCCGATGTCGGCCTCGTGCGTGGTCAACCGCGCGGACCTGCTCGCCCTGCTGGAAGAGGTGCGCGGGGCCCTTCCCGACTCCCTCGCCCAGGCCGAGGAGTTGATCGGCGGCCGCGAGCAGATGGTCGAGCAGGCCCGCCAGGAGGCCGAGCGGATCATCTCCACCGCGCACGCCGAGCGCGGCTCCCTGATCTCCGACACCGAGATCGCCCGCCGCTCGCAGTCCGAGGCGGACCGCATCCTCGCCGAGGCCCGCAAGGAGGCCGAGGAGGTCCGTGCCGAGGCCGACGACTACGTCGACTCCAAGCTCGCGAACTTCGAGGTCGTCCTCACCAAGACGCTCGGCTCCGTCGGCCGCGGCCGCGAGAAGCTCCTCGGCACCGGACCCGGTACCGACGAGCACGGCTACGAGGACGAGGACGCCCCCGAGCGCAGCCACGACCCCGAGACCCTGCGCCGCGACGCCGACGCCTACGTCGACACCAAACTGGGTGCCTTCGAGGCGGTCCTCGCCAAGACCCTGGACGCGGTCGGCCGCGGCCGCCAGAAGCTGCACGGCCGGATCGCCACGGACGACCTCGGCGCCCTCGCCGACGACGCCACGATGTTCCAGCACTCCTCCGACGCCGACTACCTCGCCGACCTGACCGCCCTCGCGGAGCAGGACGCCGCGGCGGCCCAGCCCGTCCAGCAGCCGTACGACCAGCCGGAACCGCAGCCGGCCTACGGCTACCAGCAGCAGACGGACCCCTACGGCGGCTATCAGCAGCAACAGCAGCAGGGCTACGGCCAGCAGGACGCCTACGGCTACCAGCAGCAGGCCGACCCGTACTCCCCCACTTTCGACTACGCGCCGGCGGGCGGGGCCCCCGTCCAGGGCTACGACACCCAGCAGGCCCCGTACGACCCGAACCAGGCCGTGCAGCAGCCCCAGCAGCAGGTCCAGCAGGGATACGCCCTCGACGAGACCAGCCTCTTCGACACCGGCATGATCAGTGCCGAGCAGCTGCGCGCCTTCGAGCAGGAACGCGGCCTGTAGCACCGGGGCAGCCCGGGAAAAGGCCCCGGATTGGGCTGTGGGCGAATGCTCCAGTATCCTGGCTCTTCGGTCGCGTGTACGTCCGCGATCACAGCTGCCCGCAGCACCGTAGTAGGGCAGCGTCCCCCGAGCTCAGAAGATCGAAAGCAGGAATGGCCCTGAACGCCCGCCTCGACCACCGCAAGCCTCTCGTGTTCGACACGCACGAGCTGGGGCGGCGTCCTGGTGCGCTACAGCGCCTGACCCGCGAGTTCGACGCTCCCCGGGATCTCGGGATCCAGGGAGTGATCGGAGTGCCGGAAGGCGCCCCGGTGGAGCTCGACCTCCGACTCGAGTCGGTCATGGAAGGTGTGCTCGTCACAGGCACCGCCCGTGCACAGGCCGAGGGGGAGTGCGTAAGGTGTCTGGAGCCGCTGGAGCTGGAGCTCGAAGCGGACTTCCAGGAGATGTTCTCGTACCCTGACGCCGACGACCGGGGCCGCCCCAAAGCGGAGCCGGTCGACGACGCCGAGGAAGACGAGGACAGGCTCTTCATCGAGGACGGCTTGTTCGACCTCGAGCCCGTGCTGCGTGATGCGGTGGTGCTCGCACTGCCGATGCAGCCGGTGTGCCAGGACGACTGTCTGGGCCTGTGTTCCGAGTGCGGAGCGCGGCTCACGGACGACCCGGACCACCACCACGACGCCACCGACATCCGTTGGGCGGCATTGCAGGGACTCGCCGGTTCACTCGAAGACGGCGAGAAGGACGAGATGAGTGGCGAAGCGCCTCGACCGGCGCGCGCCAACGAGAAGCAGGAGAAGTAGCCGTGGCTGTTCCGAAGCGGAAGATGTCGCGCAGCAACACGCGCCACCGCCGGTCGCAGTGGAAGGCTGCGGTCCCCACCCTGGTTGCGTGCGAGCGCTGCCACGAGCCCAAGCTGCAGCACATTGCGTGCCCGTCTTGCGGCACCTACAACAAGCGCCAGGTTCTCGAGGTCTGAGCGGCTGGTGAGAGGCTCCATGTCTGACGCCAAGGCGGACACGACCGCCAAGAAAAAGGCGGAGAACACGGCCTCGTCCCACACGCTTCTGGAAGGGCGGCTCGGCTATCAGCTCGAGTCCGCCCTTCTGGTGCGTGCGCTGACCCACCGTTCCTTCGCATACGAGAACGGCGGTCTGCCGACGAACGAGCGGCTGGAGTTCCTCGGGGACTCCGTGCTCGGCCTCGTCGTCACGGACACGCTGTATCGCACCCACCCCGACCTGCCCGAAGGCCAGCTGGCCAAGTTGCGGGCCGCGGTGGTCAACTCGCGTGCGCTGGCGGAGGTCGGCCGTGGCCTCGACCTGGGTTCCTTCATCCGGCTCGGCCGGGGTGAAGAAGGCACGGGCGGCCGGGACAAGGCATCCATCCTCGCCGACACCCTCGAAGCGGTGATCGGCGCGGTCTATCTCGATCAGGGCCTCGACGCGGCCTCCGAACTGGTTCACCGCCTGTTCGACCCGCTGATCGAGAAGTCCTCGAACCTCGGTGCCGGCCTGGACTGGAAGACCAGCCTCCAGGAGCTCACCGCGACCGAAGGCCTCGGCGTCCCCGAGTACCTGGTCACGGAGACCGGCCCCGACCACGAGAAGACCTTCACTGCTGCTGCCCGCGTCGGAGGCGTCTCGTACGGCACCGGCACCGGCCGCAGCAAGAAGGAGGCGGAGCAGCAGGCCGCCGAGTCCGCATGGCGGTCCATCCGGGCCGCGGCGGACGAGCGTGCCGAGGCGGCGAAGGCCGTCGAGGCCGTCCCGGCCGCCGACGGCAGCCCGGACCCGGAGTCCGCCTCCGCCTGATGAACAGCGGCACGGCAGAAAAGTAGAACAGCAGTACGAGACGAGCGCCCGCCCCCCGTTGGGAGGCGGGCGCTCCGTACGGGGGATCCCATGCCCGAGTTGCCCGAGGTCGAAGTCGTCCGGCGCGGTCTGGAGCGGTGGGTCGCCCATCGCACGGTCGCCGAGGCCGAGGTGCTGCACCCGCGTGCCGTACGCCGTCATGTCGCCGGCTCCGACGACTTCGCGCACCGGCTCAAGGGCCACCGCATCGGCACCCCCAGCCGCCGGGGCAAGTATCTGTGGCTGCCGCTGACGGACACGCACCAGGCGGTCCTCGCCCACCTCGGTATGAGCGGGCAGCTCCTGGTCCAGCCGCACGAGGCCCCCGACGAGAAGCATCTGCGCGTCCGGGTGCGCTTCGCGGACGCGGTGAACACCGAACTGCGCTTCGTCGACCAGCGCACCTTCGGCGGACTGTCGCTGCACGACACCACCCCCGACGGCCTTCCGGACGTCATCGCGCACATCGCCCGTGACCCCCTCGACCCGCTGTTCGACGACGAGGCGTTCCACCAGGCGCTGCGGCGCAAGCGCACCACCATCAAGCGCGCCCTGCTCGACCAGTCGCTGATCAGCGGGGTCGGCAACATCTACGCGGACGAGGCGCTGTGGCGCGCCCGTCTGCACTACGACCGTCCGACCGCGAACTTCACCCGTCCCCGCACGCTCGAACTCCTCGGCCATGTCCGGGACGTGATGAACGCGGCCCTCGCCGTGGGCGGCACCAGTTTCGACAGCCTGTACGTCAACGTCAACGGCGAGTCGGGGTACTTCGACCGGTCGCTGGACGCGTACGGCCGCGAGGGTCTGCCCTGCAAGCGATGCGCCACGCCGATGGTGCGGCGCCCGTGGATGAACCGGTCGAGCTACTTCTGCCCGAAGTGTCAGAAGGTGCCGCGCGTCCCGTCGTAGCGCTCGCGGGCGGCGAGTACGTCGCCCATGCGCCCCTCCACGCAGTGGATGAGGGACAGCAGCCGCTCGGCCACCTCGCGTCCCAGCGGTGTCAGTTCGTAGTCCACGCGGGGCGGGTTGGTCGGCTGGGCCTCGCGGTGCACCAGGCCGTCGCGCTCCAGCGCGTGCAGCGTCTGGGACAGCATCTTCTCGCTCACGCCGTCCACCCGGCGGCGCAACTCGTTGAAGCGCAGCGAGCCCTCGTACAGCGCCCCGAGCGTGAGTCCGCCCCAGCGGCCCGTGACGTGCTCCAGCGTGCCGCGCGAGGGGCAGGCCTTGGCGAACACGTTGAACGGGAGGTCCCGGTCCTCCGCGCGCTCCTGGGTGACGTCCATGGCGCAAGCGTACTCGAAGGCAGCGCTATCCGGCAGGTTGCACTAACTAAAAGTTAGTGCTTTCCTGGGGTCACCGCATTCGACCTGCCCTGTTCGAGGAGTGCTGCCGCATGTCCACGCCCGTTATCGCTGTCGCCTACCACTCCGGCTACGGCCACACCGCCGTTCTCGCCGAGGCCGTCCGTGCCGGGGCCGCCGACGCCGGGGCGGAGGTGCGTCTGATCGAGGTCGACGCGATCACCGAGGAGCAGTGGACGCTGCTCGACGGCTCCGACGCGATCGTCTTCGGCTCGCCGACCTACATGGGGACCGCGTCCGGTGCCTTCCACGCCTTCGCCGAGGCGACCTCCGCGCGCTGGGCCACCCAGGCGTGGAAGGACAAGCTCGCCGCCGGGTTCACCAACTCGGGCTCCAAGAGCGGCGACAAGCTGCACACGCTGCAGTTCTTCCAGATCCTCGCCGCGCAGCTCGGCATGCACTGGGTCAACCTCGGCCTGCTGCCCGGCTGGAACAGCAGCACCGCGTCCGAGCACGACCTCAACCGCCTCGGCGTCTTCCTGGGCGCGGCCGCGCAGACCAACGTCGACGAGGGCCCGGACGCCGTCCACAAGGCCGACGTGGCGACGGCGGAACACCTGGGACGGCGCGTCGCCGAGACCGCGAAGGTCTTCCTGGCCGGCCGCACCCAGGCTGCTTGATCGTTTCTGCGGGGTCCGGTACCCGCCGCTCGATCCCTCTTCGGTCCTAGTAGCCGAAGAAGTGAAGGGCCGGGTCTCTGACCTGCGGCCGTGTGATCGACCAACGCTGCGACCTGCGACTTAGCTGTCGGTGGTTGTCGGCGTTGGTCGTCGTTGAGCACCCTTTGACGGCCCGGGGACGGCCCGGAGGGTGGGGATCCGCCCTCCCGCGTCAGGAACACGGCTTTTCCGTCTTCCGCGAGCAACGAGCGGCTGTACCTGGCTAGGGCGCCGAAAGGTTTGGGGTACCCGTACGCCGGATCATCACCACGACGTGCTGTGCATATTCCGGGCGCGTCCAGAGTCGTACAGGCCCCGCAGACGATTCACATTCGATCACCAGCGCACCAGTCGGGAGCTGCCACGCTTCGCGCGAGGTCGCTTCGCGTGCGCAGACGTAGTTCAGATCCGCCGGGAGTTCACGCAACCGTGTCCACGGCCAGCGAGGCTTCCACCGGAACTCGCTTCCGGCCTGCACCCGGCCAAGGCTGTATCGGCGTCCCTCGTCGGGCAGGTTAGCCCCGACCTGGAAGAAAACTGGCTCACCTGCTTCGGCCTGAGCAGCTGTCCGCCGGGCTCGCCGTGCCACGAGTATCGTCCCGATCACCGTGCCAACCAAGACCCAGAGCCACGTAAACATCCGTGAAGTAAAGCAGGCGGCCAACTGACCACCAAGGGGTTAGGCGCGCTTCTGACCTGACGTCACCCACCACTCGCCCCAGCTCCCACCCCGTCTGCCGTCGACCCACACACGGTGGAGCGGGCGTGGTTCAGGGCGTCAAGGTGGAGCGCACCACTGTACGAACGACCTTGACGCCCTGGGTCGCGTCTGCTCGGCTCTGCCTGGGTCGATGGCAGACGGGATGGGAGCTTCCCCGCGCTCGCCACCAACCGGCCGGCACTCGCGAACGGTGCCCCCGCCATCCTGGAGCCTGAGCGCCCACGCCGGAGGCATGTGTCCTTGTCTGTGCCTGGTGGGCGAGCCGTGTAGCTGTCCCCTTGTAGCCCCGGCATGTATTCGCCCCTTGTCGGCGCCGCCGCGCTGTGCGCGGCCCCTTTCCGAACGACGTGAGAAGACTGATCAGTCCTTGAGGTGCCGCTCTCAACCACGGGCGTGCCTGGAGCCAGTCCCAGAGCGGCCCGCTCGTCCTCGCTGGGCATGCGAGCACGGAGTTCTTCACTGAATCGGACTGGTTCGGCTCCGAGTTCGGCAAGGCGGGCGTGGCTCCCACCCGGGCCGGTGTTCTCCTGGGCGATGGCAGTCCCGCGTACCAGTTCGGCGGGAAGGTATGACGTTGCCATCTGAACCGGACGGTCTTCCACGACGAACTTGCGGCTACGAACGATGACGGGTGCGCCCGGCTCCATGTCGAGACAGCGGCTCACCTGGTGGGGTGCCTCCGTCTCGTAGACCCGCACGTCGGTCACCAGGGGGCGCTGGGCCACGTCCGCAGACCAGATGGACTGTCCCGCAGACCACCGCTCCTTAGCCAAGCGATCATTCGCCACGCGCCGGATCGGACGGAACTGTCGGACGTAGGTCCCGGAGCCTGGGCGAGCGACGGCGAGCCCTTCGCTCACGAGAATAAGGGGAAGTCTTCGGCCTGGCCGTGGAGGACGTGGACTTCCTCGGTGGGGTGATGCACATGGTCCGACAGGTCAAGCTGCTGCAACGTCATCGCGCGGTGTTCGCTGCACCCAAGGGAGGCAAGGAACGTGACGTGCCTCTGCCTGAGTCGGTGGCCTTCGCGCTGGCTGCGCATCTGAAGCGGCACCCGGCCGTGAAGGTCACCTTGCCGTGGAAGACGCTCGACGGTCCTCCGGTGACGGCATCGCTGATCTTCACCGGCTCCATCGGCCTGACCCTCGATCGGAACCGCTTCAACGATCGAGTGTGGCGGCCGGCGCTTCGGGCTGCGGGCGTGGAGACCGGGGGGGCAACGGCATGCACGCGCTGAGGCACTTCTACGCCTCGGTGCTCCTGGACGCGGGGGAGAGCATCAAGGCTCTCAGCGAGTACCTGGGCCACCATGACCCCGGATTCACCCTGCGCACATACACGCATCTGATGCCGTCCAGCGGGACCCGCACCCGGGCCGCCGTGGACCGCGTCTTCCGCGACGATGAACCTGCGGGAGACGGCCCGGAGACGGCCCAGGGACAGTCTTAGCCGTCTGACCTGCGGTTATCTCAGTAGCCGAAGTCCTGCGTCCACCAGGGGCCGCCGGAGCCCAGGTGGACACCGACGCCCAGCGTCTTGAAGTCGCAGTTCAGGATGTTGGCCTTGTGGCCGGGGCTGTTCATCCAGGCCTCCATGACCGCGGCCGCGTCGGCCTGGCCACGGGCTATGTTCTCGCCGCCGAGGTCGGATATCCCGGCCTTCGCGGCCCGGTCCCACGGGGTCGCCCCGTCCGGGTCGGTGTGGTCGAAGAAGCCGCGCGCGGCCATGTCGTCGCTGAACTTCTCGGCGAGGTCCGACAGCGCGCTGTTGGCGGAGACGGCACTGCAGCCGACCTTGGCCCGCTCCTCGTTGACCAGCTTCAGCACCTCGGCCGCGGCCTGCGCCTCGGCCGAGACCGTCACCGGGGACTCGGACTTCTCCGGTGCCTTGGTGGCCGTCTTCGACTTGGACGGAGTGGTCTTCGGCTTCTTCGAGGGCGTGGCCTGCGGCTCCTCGGTGGCCGTCTCGGTCGGCGACGCCGACGCGGTGGAGGTGGAGGGGGAAGGCGTCGTCGAGGCGGAGGGCGAGGTGGACCGGCCGGCGTCGCGGCTGGTCGACGTACCACCGCGTTCGGTGTCGGCGGCGGAGCCGGACGTGCCGCCCTGCTCGGAGGCCGAGTTGGTCGGGGAGTCGGCGGCCTGCACCTTGTCGCCCGAGCCGCTGCCGCCGCCGAGCTGGTAGTTGTCGAGACCGGGCACCACGCCCGTGGCCACCGCGACGGTGCCGATGGCGACGGCTGCGGAGACACCCAGCAGACCCGTCTTGACCGGCGTGGCGACCTTGCGCTTGCGGCGGCGGCCGGCCGCCGCCCGGTTCGAGCCCGGCCGCAGGTCACCGTCGTCGGGCCGGAAGCCGTCCACCGAGAAGACCGTGGTGTCGTCGTGGGCGTACTCGTCGCCGGTGGCGTACAGGTACTCCCGGCTTCTGGCGACGGAGTCGGCGTACGCCTCCGGGTTCAGATACGGCGCGATGCCCATCGTGGGGCGCTCGTCGGCGTACGGGTCCTGCGGGGTGTGACTGTCCGCGTGCGAGCCGTGCGTCTGTGTGACCCCCGTGGCGCGGCCCGTGGCGGCGCGGCCGGCGGCGGAGCGTCGGTGGCGTCCCATGTCCTTGCCTTCCTCGTCCAAGCGGTGTTCCCGGCGGTCGGCCGAAGCGCTGGGGTGCTGGGGCGTCGTGCGCCTCTTGCGCCCTCTGGTCAACCTGACTCACTCGATCGAGTGAGTTTCATATGAGAATCATTGGGTGGGGACGGTACCGCATGGCTCTGAGGGAGGAAGTGCTCCGAGCGACTTTGCCCGGTTAGGTTGCACCCATGAACGAGGATGTACGGCTGGTCGCCTGGGTGCGCGGACACGTCCAGGGCGTGGGTTTCCGCTGGTTCACCCGGGCCAAGGCGCTGGAGATCGGCGGACTGAGTGGTTTTGCTCTCAATCTGGCCGACGGACGGGTCCAGGTCGTCGCGGAAGGGGCCCGAGCGGGCTGTGAGGGGCTGCTCGGGTGGCTCCTGGGCGACGACACGCCCGGGCGGGTGGACGGCGTCACCGAGATATGGGACACACCGCGCGGCGGCTACGACGGCTTCGCGATCCGCTGAGGAACGCACGCGGAGCGGCCCGGAACGGGCGCCGGTACATGCCAACGGCACCTGCCCCAGTGAAAAGGGGCAGGTGGTTGCCAAGAATTGCTTGCGGTGGAAGGCTCCGCACGTCAGGATGATCGCCACGCCCCGAGGGCCCCGCAGGAGTCGCAGCGCCGCCGTTCAGGCCGCGCGCCACCGGGATGCCCGCCAATACGGGGCGTGATCGTGTTGACCGTCAAACTTTTTGGTGAGACGCTGAAAGCACCCCGCGCACCTCAGCTGTTTGGCATGGATGAACGGCAGCACCACCAAGATCCTGGCAAGCACCGCGGGTGCGAATCCCTCACGACCCACACCGCTTCGGTCGGTCACTCATTGTGGAGGACCATCCATCATGGCAAAGGCGCTTCTCGGTTACGTCGGCGGCTCCGACCCGCGACTCCTCGCCGAGATGCGACGGCTCCAGCAGCGTGTACAGGACCTGGAATCCGAGCTCGGACGGATCCAGGCCGAGAACGACGCGCTGACGGCTGCCGCTTCTCACGAATCGCTTCTGGAGAGCATCGACGCACGCCAGGCGGAGCCTGCGCTCACCTGATCGCTGCACCGCTGCACAACGGCACACGCAGTGGTCGGGCGGCTCATCTCACCGCGTCGGACCGCTAAGTTGTCAGAGTTTGCAAGGGACGCTTCGGCGTCCCTTCTTTCTTTCCCCCGCCTCGTCTTTCCCGCCGTCGTCCTGCTCGCTCTTTTGCTTCCCCCGCGCACCCTTTCAGTCTCTTAACGTTTGGTGTGCCCTGCGCGTTCATGGGTGAAACCGCGGGTTCATGGAGTGAGACACCCCCGGAAGGTAGAGTCCAGCGCCGTGCACCTCAAGGCCCTGACCCTCCGGGGGTTCAAGTCGTTCGCCTCGGCGACCACGCTCAGGTTCGAACCGGGAATCACGTGCGTCGTCGGACCGAACGGCTCGGGCAAGTCCAACGTCGTGGACGCGCTCAGCTGGGTCATGGGCGAGCAGGGCGCGAAGTCGCTGCGCGGCGGCAAGATGGAGGACGTCATCTTCGCCGGCACCACCGGCCGCCCCCCGCTGGGCCGCGCCGAGGTGTCCCTGACCATCGACAACTCCGACGGGGCGCTGCCCATCGAGTACGCCGAGGTCACCATCACGCGGATCATGTTCCGCAACGGCGGCAGCGAATACCAGATCAACGGTGACACCTGCCGGCTCCTCGACATCCAGGACCTGCTGTCCGACTCCGGCATCGGCCGCGAGATGCACGTCATCGTCGGCCAGGGCCAGCTCGACTCCGTCCTGCACGCCGATCCCATGGGCCGCCGCGCCTTCATCGAGGAGGCCGCGGGCGTCCTCAAGCACCGCAAGCGCAAGGAGAAGGCGCTCAGGAAACTGGACGCGATGCAGGCCAACCTCGCGCGCGTGCAGGACCTGACCGACGAACTACGGCGTCAGCTCAAGCCCCTCGGCCGCCAGGCCGCCGTCGCCCGCCGCGCCGCCGTCATCCAGGCCGACCTGCGCGACGCCCGCCTGCGCCTCCTCGCCGACGATCTCGTACGACTGCGCGAGGCCCTCCGGACCGAGGTCGCCGACGAGGCCGCCCTCAAGGAGCGCAAGGAAGCCGCCGAGAAGGAACTGCGCAAGGCGCTCCAGCGGGAGGCCCTCCTGGAGGACGAGGTCCGCCGGCTCGCACCGCGCCTCCAGCGTGCCCAGCAGACCTGGTACGAGCTGTCCCAGCTCGCCGAACGCGTCCGCGGCACGATCTCGCTCGCCGACGCACGCGTGAAGAGCGCCACCTCCGCGCCGCCCGAGGAACGCCGCGGCCGCGAGCCCGAGGACATGGAGCGCGAGGCCGCCCGGGTCCGAGAGCAGGAGGCCGAGCTGGAGGCCGCCCTCGAAGCGGCCCAGCACGCGCTCGACGACACCGTCTCCCACCGCGCCGACCTGGAGCGGGAGCTCGCCGTCGAGGAACGGCGGCTGAAGGACGTCGCCCGGTCCATCGCCGACCGCCGTGAGGGCCTGGCCCGGCTGAACGGCCAGGTCAACGCGGCCCGTTCGCGTGCCGCCTCCGCCCAGGCCGAGATCGACCGGCTCGCCGCCGCCCGCGACGAGGCCCAGGAGCGGGCCGTCACCGCGCAGGAGGAGTACGAGGAGCTCAAGGCCGAGGTCGACGGCCTCGACGCGGGTGACCAGGAGCTCGGGGAACAGCACGAGGCGGCCAAGCAGCGGCTCGTCGAGGCGGAGGCCGCTCTCAGCGCCGCCCGCGAGGCGCTCACGGGGGCCGAACGCAGACGCGCCGCGACCCAGGCCCGCCACGAGACCCTGGCGATGGGCCTGCGGCGCAAGGACGGCACGGGCGCGCTGCTCGGCGCGCGGGACCGGCTGAGCGGACTGCTGGGTCCGGCGGCCGAACTGCTGACGGTGACGCCGGGGTACGAGGTCCCCCTCGCGGCGGCCTTCGGGGCGGCCGCGGACGCCCTCGCCGTGACCGGTCCGGCCGCGGCCGCCGAGGCCATCCGCCTGCTGCGCAAGCAGGACGGGGGCCGGGCGGCGCTGCTGCTGAGCGCTGCTCCGGACGACGTACCCCAGGAGCCGCGGGAGACCGAAGGACCGCGGTACGCCGCCGACCTCGTGCGAGGCCCCGCCGATCTGCTGCCCGCCGTACGGCGTCTCCTGCGGGGGATCGTCGTCGTCGGCACGCTGGAGGACGCCGAGGAGGTCGTCTACGCCAGGCCCGATCTCACCGCCGTCACCGCCGAGGGCGACCTGCTGGGGGCACACTTCGCGCACGGCGGGTCCGCCGGGGCGCCCAGTCTGCTGGAGGTTCAGGCGTCCGTCGACGAGGCAGCCGCCGAGCTCGAGGAGCTGGCCGTGCGGTGCGAGGAGTTGACCCGGGCGCAGCTCGCGGCGGGGGAGCGGCGCAAGGAGTGTGCCGCGCTCGTCGAGGAGTCGGGGGAGCGGCGACGGGCCGCCGACCGGGAGAAGTCGGCCGTGGCCCAGCAGCTCGGGCGGCTCGCGGGACAGGCGCGGGGCGCCGCCGGTGAGGCCGAGCGGTCCACTGCGGCCGCGGCGCGGGCGCAGGAGGCGCTGGACCGGGCCGTGGAAGAGGCCGAGGAACTGGCCGAACGGCTGGCCGTGGCCGAGGAGATGCCGGTCGAGGAGGAGCCCGACACCTCCGCGCGCGACCGGCTCGCCGCGGACGGGGCCAACGCCCGGCAGACCGAGATGGAGGCGCGGCTCCAGGTCCGTACGCACGAGGAGCGGGTGAAGGGGCTGGCCGGACGGGCCGATTCGCTGGACCGGGCCGCGCGGGCGGAACGCGAGGCACGCGCGCGTGCCGAGCAGCGGCGGGAGCGGCTGCGGCACGAGGCCGCCGTCGCGGAGGCCGTCGCCTCCGGTGCGCGCCAACTGCTCACCCATGTCGAGGTGTCCCTCGGGCGGGCCGAGGCGGAGCGGGTCGCCGCCGATGCCGCCAAGGCGCGGCGCGAGCAGGAACTGGCCGCCGCCCGCACCGCCGGGCGCGACCTCAAGGCCGAGCTGGACAAGCTGACGGACTCGGTCCACCGGGGCGAGGTGCTCGGCGCCGAGAAGCGGATGCGGATCGAGCAGCTGGAGACCAAGGCGCTGGAGGAGCTGGGGGTGGAGCCCGCGGGGCTCGTCTCCGAGTACGGGCCCCACCAGCCGGTGCCGCCCTCGCCGCCCGCCGAGGGCGAGGTGCTGCCGGAGGACCCCGAGGACCCGCGCAACCAGCCGAGGCGTTTCCTGCGGGCCGAGCAGGAGAAGCGGCTGCGGGCGGCGGAACGCGCCTATCAGCAGCTCGGCAAGGTGAACCCGCTTGCCCTGGAGGAGTTCTCCGCGCTGGAGGAGCGGCACAAGTTCCTCAGCGAGCAGCTGGAGGACCTCAAGAAGACCCGTGCCGACCTCCTTCAGGTCGTGAAGGAGGTCGACGAGCGGGTCGAGCAGGTCTTCACCGAGGCGTTCCGGGACACCGCACGGCAGTTCGAGGGCGTCTTCAGCCGGCTCTTCCCGGGTGGCGAGGGGCGGTTGATCCTGACCGACCCCGACAACATGCTCACCACGGGCGTCGACGTCGAGGCCCGTCCGCCCGGCAAGAAGGTCAAGCGGCTCAGCCTGCTCTCCGGTGGCGAGCGGTCGCTGACCGCCGTCGCCATGCTGGTGTCGATCTTCAAGGCCCGGCCCAGCCCGTTCTATGTCATGGACGAGGTCGAGGCGGCCCTCGACGACACCAACCTGCAGCGGCTGATCCGGATCATGCAGGAGCTCCAGGAGTCCTCGCAGCTGATCGTGATCACGCACCAGAAGCGCACGATGGAGGTCGCCGACGCACTGTACGGCGTGTCCATGCAGGGCGATGGTGTGTCGAAGGTCATCAGCCAGCGCCTGCGCTGAGCGGCCCGGAGCGGGGTACCAGAAACCAAGCTCCGAGCGTTTCTTCAAGAGTTGAACACATGCTCCTCACGTGCGCGCTGAAACGTCACAGTCAGACCCTCTTGACTTCGACACTTGAAGGCATAGTCTCGGCACCGTTGCTTTTACCTTCAGGTACCACCTATCTGGAGGTGTTGATCCCGTCGGCGGCGTTGCCGGCGGCCCGAGGAGTTGAACGTGACCAGCACAGAGCAGGCGCAAAAGTCAGGAGCCGGGACGGCTCACCCCGATCATCTCGGGCACGTCATCTTCATCGCGGCGGCGGCCGCGATGGGCGGGTTCCTCTTCGGCTACGACAGCTCCGTGATCAACGGCGCGGTCGAGGCCATCCGGGACCGCTACGACGTCGGCTCCGCGGCCCTGGCGCAGGTCATCGCCATCGCCCTGATCGGCTGTGCGATCGGCGCCGCGACTGCCGGCCGCATCGCGGACCGCATCGGCCGTATCCGCGTCATGCAGATCGCCGCCGTGCTGTTCACCGTCAGCGCCGTCGGCTCGGCGCTGCCCTTCGCGCTGTGGGACTTCGCCGCGTGGCGGGTCGTCGGCGGCTTCGCCATCGGCATGGCCTCCGTCATCGGCCCCGCCTACATCGCGGAGGTCGCCCCGCCCGCCTACCGCGGCCGCCTCGGGTCCTTCCAGCAGGCCGCGATCGTCATCGGCATCGCGATCTCGCAGCTGGTCAACTGGGGTCTGCTGAACGCCGCCGGCGGCGACCAGCGCGGCAAGCTCATGGGCCTGGAGGCCTGGCAGGTCATGCTGGGCGTCATGGTGGTCCCGGCCGTCCTCTACGGCCTGCTGTCCTTCGCGATCCCCGAGTCCCCGCGCTTCCTGATCTCCGTCGGCAAGTACGAGCGGGCCCGCGACATCCTCGAAGAGGTCGAGGGCGAGAAGATCGACCTCGACGCCCGCGTCGCCGAGATCGAGCACGGGATGAAGAGCGAGCACAAGTCCACCTTCAAGGACCTGCTCGGCGGCAGCTTCTTCTTCAGGCCGATCGTCTGGGTCGGCATCGGCCTGTCGGTCTTCCAGCAGTTCGTCGGCATCAACGTCGCGTTCTACTACTCCTCGACGTTGTGGCAGTCGGTCGGCGTCGACCCGACGGACTCGTTCTTCTACTCCTTCACCACGTCGATCATCAACATCATCGGCACCGTGATCGCGATGATCTTCGTGGACCGTGTCGGCCGCAAGCCGCTGGCCCTCATCGGCTCGGTCGGCATGGTCGTCGGCCTCGGGCTGGAGGCCTGGGCGTTCTCCTTCGACCTGGTCGACGGCAAGCTCCCGGCCACCCAGGGCTGGATCGCCCTGATCGCCGCCCACGTCTTCGTCCTCTTCTTCGCCCTGTCCTGGGGCGTGGTCGTCTGGGTCTTCCTCGGCGAGATGTTCCCCAACCGGATCCGCGCCGCCGCCCTCGGCGTGGCCGCGTCCGCGCAGTGGATCGCCAACTGGGCCATCACCGCGAGCTTCCCCTCGCTGGCCGACTGGAACCTCTCCGCGACCTACGTGATCTACACGGCCTTCGCCGCGCTCTCCATCCCGTTCGTCCTCAAGTACGTCAAGGAGACGAAGGGCAAGTCGCTGGAGGAGATGGGCTGAGCCTCCCGAGGAGGCCCCTGAACTCGAGGAGCCGGGCCACATCCCCGCTGCCCGCTCCTCGATACCCGTAGGACGCGCTGCCCCGGCTCACCCGTCGAGCCGGGGCAGCACGTTCTCGCAGAACAGGCGCAGTCCCCGCCACCCCTCCGCCGTCGGCATCCCGCCGGCCAGCGGATGCAGGACGAGGTTGTCGAGCCCCTGCGCCACACACTCGTCCGGCGTGAGGATCCGGTAGACCCCCTCGTCCCGGAGCTCCCGGACGCTGCCCGCCGCCGACCGCACCGCCGAGCGGATCTCGCCGGACTGCCAGGAGGCGTACGTCCGTGCCTCGTGCAGGAAGTGCTCGCCGTACTCGGCCCACGCCCGGTCCGGATCCTCGGCGATGTGCAGCAGCGGGGTCTCGGCGGCCGGCATCATCGTCCAGCCGTCCGTGCCGTACTCCACGAGCCGCTCCTTGTAGTACGCCTCCAGCTCCGGAAGGTGCGCGCTGGGGAAGAAGGGCAGGCCGAGCCGGGCGGCCCGGCGGGCGGCCGCCTTCGAGGAGCCGCCGACCAGCAGCAGGGGGTGCGGTGCCGAGGACGGACGCGGGGTGACCCGTACGGTACGTCCCCGGTACTCGAACTCCTCGCCCGTCCAGGCCTTGAGCAGGGTTTCGAGAAGCTCGTCCTGGAGCCGCCCGCGCCGCTTCCAGTCCACCCCCGCCCGGTCGTACTCCTCGGGCCGGTACCCGATCCCGGCGACCGTGACCAGCCGGCCGCCGCTCAGCAGGTCGAGCACCGCGATGTCCTCGGCCAGCCGCAGCGGGTCGTGCAGCGGACCGATCACCGCCGAGACCGTGACCACGAGCCGCCGGGTCGCGCCGAGCACGGCGCCCGCGAAGGCGAACGGCGACGGCAACCAGTTGTTCTCTGCCCCGTGATGCTCCTCGGTCTGCACGGTCGTGACCCCGCACTCGTCGGCGTACGCGGCCATCTCCAGAGCGGCCCGGTACCGCACACCGAGCTCGGCCGGGGTCGCGCCGGGAGCGACGAGGTTGAAACGGACGACGGTGACGGGCATGGGAGGCCCCCTTCGGCGGATGTGGGGGACCGTAGCTGACGATGTGTCAGATGGCCATGGGTCGGTACGAGCCGGCTGTACGCTCCGGCCATGACCCGAGCCGCCGTGCCGAGCGACCCGCGGGGCGAGGCCGAGCGGGGGCGCGTCGCCCTCTGGCTCGACCCCGACGACCTGCG
Source organism: Streptomyces sp. NBC_01334 (assembly GCF_035983595.1). Taxonomy (NCBI): domain Bacteria; kingdom Bacillati; phylum Actinomycetota; class Actinomycetes; order Kitasatosporales; family Streptomycetaceae; genus Streptomyces; species Streptomyces sp. NBC_01334. The sequence goes on from NZ_CP130718.1 coordinate 6,863,226, forward strand.
GTGGCTCGCCGAGCACTGCTGCTGTCCCGCGGACGCGCCCGCGGAGGTCGAGGACCGCTGCCTGCGCCTGCGCTTCCGGGCGAGGGCCGCGCTGCACAAGAGCGGGTCGACGGACTGACGCGCGGCCGGGTCGCCACCCGCACCGGCGGGGAGGGGTCACGCATACTGGACGCGTTATGGAAACCGTCATCCTTGCTGTAGTCATCGCCGTGGTCGTGCTCGGTGTGCTCGGCGGGCTCGTGGTCGGCAGCCGACGGAAGAAGTCGCTGCCCCCGCCGCCCCCCTCCGCGCCCGACATCACCGCCCCTCCGGCCGAGCCGCACGTCGGCGACGAGGCCGAGACGCCGCGCGACGAACCGCGCCGCACGATAGAGGAGGTGGATCTTCCCGACGGCGGCTCGACCGGCACCGCCGTCGAGGAACCGCCCGTCGCCCCCCCTCTCGAGGTTCCCGAGCTCGAGGTCCCGGAACCCACCGAGGGGCGGCTGGTCCGCCTTCGCGCCCGCCTGTCCCGCTCGCAGAACGCCCTCGGCAAGGGCCTGCTCACGCTGCTCTCCCGCGAGCACCTCGACGAGGACACCTGGGAGGAGATCGAGGACACGCTGCTCACCGCCGACGTCGGCGTGCAGCCCACCCAGGAGCTGGTCGAGCGGCTGCGCGAGCGCGTCAGGGTGCTCGGCACCCGCACCCCCGAGGAGCTGCGCAGTCTGCTGCGCGAGGAGCTGCTCACCCTGGTCGGCACCGAGGTCGACCGCACCGTGAAGACCGAGCCCGAGGAGCGCAAGCCGGGCATCGTGATGGTCGTCGGGGTCAACGGCACCGGCAAGACCACCACCACCGGCAAGCTCGCGCGCGTGCTCGTGGCCGACGGGCGGACCGTCGTCCTCGGCGCCGCCGACACCTTCCGCGCCGCAGCCGCCGACCAGCTCCAGACCTGGGGCGAGCGCGTCGGCGCGCACACCGTGCGCGGTCCGGAGGCGGGCGACCCCGCCTCCGTCGCGTTCGACGCGGTGAAGGAGGGCAAGGAGATGGGGGTGGACGTCGTCCTCATCGACACCGCGGGGCGGCTGCACACCAAGACCGGGCTCATGGACGAGCTCGGCAAGGTCAAGCGGGTCGTCGAGAAGCACGCGCCGCTCGACGAGGTGCTGCTCGTCCTCGACGCCACCACCGGGCAGAACGGTCTCGTCCAGGCCCGTGTCTTCGCCGAGGTAGTGAACATCACCGGCATCGTCCTGACCAAGCTGGACGGCACGGCGAAGGGCGGCATCGTGATCGCGGTCCAGCGCGAGCTGGGCGTCCCGGTCAAGCTGATCGGACTCGGCGAGGGCGCGGACGACCTGGCGCCCTTCGAGCCCGAGGCCTTCGTGGATGCCCTTATCGGCGACTGAGGGCCATCGGCCACCGCGCCTGGACCGCAACCATCCGTCGAGGTCCCACGACGGAGCTCAGCCAGATCCGCGAGAGCGGCGCCGGTCCAGGCGCAGAAAAGCGAGAAGCGCCCGCCCCCAGGTGCAGTGGGAGCGGGCGCTCGGCTGTGTGCGCGCCTGACGGTCAGGCGCGCGACCGGTGGGCCAGATAGGCCAGGGTGCCCAGCAGCAGGCGGGCCTCCGGCGGGCGGGTGGCCGAGTCCAGTGCGGGCGGGCGAAGCCAGCGCACCGGGCCGAGCCCGCCGCGGTCGGAGGGCGGGGCCGTGATGCAGGTGCCGGGGCCGAGGCCGCGCAGATCCAGGGCGGTCGGGTCGTCCCAGCCCATGCGGTAGAGCAGGCCGGCCAGTTCGGCGGCGGCGCCGGGGGCGACGAAGAACTGGGTGCGGCCCTCGGGGGTGGCGGTGACCGGGCCGAGGGGGAGACCCATGCGCTCCAGCCGGACCAGGGCGCGACGGCCGGCGGGCTCGGCGACGTCGATCACGTCGAAGGCGCGCCCGACGGGCAGCATGACCGCGGCACCCGGGAACTCCGACCAGGTCCTGCTCACCTCGTCGAGCGTGGCCCCGGCGGGGACCCGGGGCGCGAACGCCAGGGGATGCGCGCCGGGTTCGCGGCAGTCGGAGCGCCCGCACGAGCAGACGCCGGCCGCGGCCCGCGCGCCGGGCACCGCGTCCCAGCCCCACAGTCCCGTGAACTCGGCGACGGCGGTGCACTCGGACGAGCGACCGCGCCTGCGCGCGCCGGAGCGGATCTCGCGAATGCCGCCGATCGTGAAGCCCATGCCCCCTCCAACGGGTTCGACGCGCCGATGGTTACGCAGCGATCGATCGTCGTGACTCTGTGTGCTTCTGCTTCCCGTCGACCGCTCGCTCCAGGCGGCGTCTGGAAGCGCTCCGGGTGGTGTGTCGGGCGGTGCGCGCCCCTGAGTGCTTCGCTCCGCTCACTCCCGGCTGTCCTATGTCAAGTGAATCGCGTACGAGCCACCGGGAGTTCATTCGAAGGGGTGGCGAATGGTGGCGTTTCCGGGATCCTCGTGGCCGGAGCCGTGATCGTAGGATTACTTTGAGTGTGCGGGTCCTGGAGGCACATGCGCTTGTGGGTATGCCGGAGGCAAGTCGGCTTTCCGTTCGAAGGGTGACAAGTACCGTACGGCGGGCCGTATTTACCGGCATTCTGATAAGGCTTGGCGCACTCAGTGACAAGTGGTCTCAGGGATGGGGGCGTTCCAGTGAGCGGCAACGGCGGAAGCGGAACCAACGCTGCGGGTGGGGACAAGCGCCCGAACGAGCTGCTCTCTTCGTGGTTCGTGCGCAGCGGCTGGTCGAAGGGCGAACTCGCCCGTCAAGTCAACCGCCGAGCGCGCCAGTTGGGTGCCAATCACATCTCCACGGACACCTCGCGCGTGCGTCGCTGGCTGGACGGCGAGAACCCCCGCGAGCCCATCCCGAGGATCCTGTCCGAGCTGTTCTCCGAGCGGTTCGGCTGTGTCGTCTCCGTCGAGGAACTCGGGCTGCGCGCCGCGCGCCAGGTGCCCTCCGTGACCGGTGTGGACCTGCCGTGGACGGCCCCGCAGACGGTGGCCCAGCTCAGCGAGTTCTCCCGCAGCGACCTGATGCTGGCGCGCCGCGGCTTCCTCGGGACCTCGCTCGCCCTGTGCGCGGGCCCGTCCCTCATCGAGCCCATGCAGCGCTGGCTCGTCCCCTCGCCGCCCGCCCCGCTCGAGGAACCGGACTCGATCCCGACCAGCCGGGCCCGCGGCCGGCTCTCCCGGCCCGAGCTGGACCTGCTGGAGTCCACCACCGTGATGTTCCGGCAGTGGGACGCCCAGTGCGGCGGCGGGCTGCGCCGCAAGGCGGTCGTCGGGCAGCTGCACGAGGTGACGGACCTCCTCCAGGAGCCGCAGCCCGAGTCCACCGCGAGGAGGCTCTTCAAGGTCGCCGCCGAACTGGCCGAGCTCGCGGGCTGGATGAGCTACGACGTGGGGCTCCAGCCCACCGCGCAGAAGTACTTCGTGCTCGCCCTGCACGCGGCGAAGGAGGCCGGTGACCGGCCGCTCGGCAGTTACGTGCTGTCCAGCATGAGCCGCCAGATGATCCACCTCGGCCGGCCCGAGGACGCCCTGGAACTGATCCACCTCGCGCAGTACGGCAGCCGGGACTGCGCGAGCCCGCGCACCCAGTCCATGCTGTATGCGATGGAGGCCCGCGCCTACGCCAACATGGGGCAGCCCGGCCGGTGCAAGCGGGCGGTGCGGATGGCCGAGGACACCTTCGCCGAGTCGGACGAGTGGGACGAGCCGGACCCCGACTGGATCCGCTTCTTCTCCGAGGCCGAGCTCTACGGCGAGAACAGTCACTCGTTCCGCGACCTCGCCTATGTGGCCGGCCGCAGCCCCACCTACGCCTCGCTGGCCGAGCCCCTGATGCGCAAGGCCGTGCAGCTGTTCGCGGGCGACCACGACCACCAGCGGTCGTATGTGCTGAACCTGATCGGCATGGCCACGGTGCACCTCCTCCAGCGCGAGCCCGAGCAGAGCGCCACCCTCGCCACCCAGGCCATGAAGCAGGCCAAGAAGGTGCGCTCCGAGCGCGTCAACACTCGTATCCGAAAGACCGTCGACAGCGCCGTACGCGATTTCGGGGATCTCTCCGAGGTCGTGGACCTGACCGAGCGCCTCACCATCGAGCTGCCGGAGACGGCCGAAGCGGTCTGATCCGGCTGATCCACCGAGCACAACCCTGGACTCCGGCCGCGGCCGGCCCTCCCGAACTGCCCGACTCGGCTCCCCCATGCCAGGTCATTCGGAAGGCCGCCCGCGGCCGGTTTATTGCGTTCTCCGAAGGTTGCGCCACGATAACGATCCACTCGACGAACATCAGCCAGTTCATCGAGGCGTAACGCACGAGGCGCCTTCGTCACAGCGGCGAAACAACGAGGGGCGTCCACCGAAACCGCGCTGCGCGAATCTCATGGCGCATAACCGGCCCACCCCTCACGACCCGCTCTGGCTTCGCCCGCACGGGGCCGTACCTACGACGAGGAGACGCCGATGGCAGCAGCCATCACGCTTGCGGCGGACGCACCCACGCTGTCGTCCGCGAACACAGGCTTCATGCTCATCTGTTCCGCCCTGGTGCTGATCATGACCCCGGGCCTCGCCTTCTTCTACGGAGGCATGGTCCGCGTCAAGAGCACGCTCAACATGCTGATGATGAGCTTCATCAGCATCGGGATCGTCACCATCCTGTGGGTGTTGTACGGCTTCTCCCTCGCTTTCGGCACCGACTCCGGCAGCCTCATCGGCTGGAACTCCGACTGGGTCGGTCTCAGCAACATCGGCCTGACGGAGCTGTGGGACGGCTACACCATCCCGATCTTCGTGTTCATGGTCTTCCAGATGATGTTCGCGATCATCACGCCCGCCCTGATAAGCGGTGCGCTGGCCGACCGCGTCAAGTTCTCCGCGTGGGCGCTGTTCGTCGCCCTGTGGGCCACGGTCGTCTACTTCCCGGTCGCGCACTGGGTCTGGGGCGCCGGCGGCTGGGCCTTCGAGCTGGGTGTCATCGACTTCGCCGGTGGTACGGCGGTGCACATCAACGCCGGTGCCGCGGCCCTCGGCGTGATCCTCGTCATCGGCAAGCGCGTCGGGTTCAAGAAGGACCCGATGCGCCCGCACAGCCTGCCGCTGGTCATGCTCGGCGCCGGTCTGCTGTGGTTCGGCTGGTTCGGCTTCAACGCCGGCTCGTGGCTCGGCAACGACGACGGCGTCGGCGCGCTGATGTTCGTCAACACGCAGGTCGCCACCGCCGCCGCCATGCTGGCCTGGCTCGTCTACGAGAAGATCCGGCACGGCGCGTTCACCACGCTGGGCGCCGCCTCCGGTGCGGTCGCCGGTCTGGTCGCCATCACCCCCTCGGGTGGTGCGGTCACCCCGCTCGGCGCGATCGCCGTCGGTGCCATCGCCGGTCTGCTGTGCGCCATGGCCGTCGGCCTGAAGTACAAGTTCGGCTACGACGACTCGCTCGACGTCGTCGGCGTCCACCTGGTCGGCGGTGTCGTCGGCTCCCTGCTGATCGGCTTCTTCGCCAGCGGCAAGGGCCAGTCCACGGCGACCGGTGTCTTCTACGGCGACCACTCCTTCGACCAGCTGTGGAAGCAGTGCGCCGGTGTCTTCGCGGTCCTCGCCTACTCGCTGGTGGTCTCCGCGATCCTCGCCTTCCTCCTCGACAAGACCATCGGCATGCGGGTCTCCGAGGACGACGAGGTGGCCGGCATCGACCAGGCCGAGCACGCCGAGACCGCATACGACTTCAGCGGGGCCGGCGGCGGCGCCGCCCGCACGACCGCCCTCCCGACCGCGGTCACCGACGCGAGCAAGAAGGTGGACGCATGAAGCTCATCACCGCCGTCGTGAAGCCCCACCGGCTCGACGAGATCAAGGAAGCCCTTCAGGCCTTCGGCGTCCACGGTCTGACGGTCACCGAGGCCAGCGGTTACGGTCGTCAGCGGGGACACACCGAGGTCTACCGCGGCGCCGAGTACACGGTCGACCTGGTTCCCAAGATCCGCATCGAGGTGCTGGCCGAGGACGACGACGCCGAGCAGTTGATCGACGTCATCGTCAAGGCGGCCCGTACCGGCAAGATCGGTGACGGCAAGGTCTGGTCCCTCCCGGTCGAGACGGCCGTAAGGGTCCGCACCGGCGAGCGCGGCCCGGACGCGCTCTGACGGCAGAACAGAACAGGAGTCGCTGGGTGACGAGTACGGACGTGCGCAAGGATGCAGAGGACTCGGGACCCAGCGGCTACGCGGCGGCCCGGCTGCGCCTCCTCACCGAGGGGGCGCGGTCCGGGCCGCCGCGCCGTTCCGCCCTCGCGGAACTGACCGACGACTGGCTGTCGGGGCTCTTCACGGCCGGTACCGAGGACCTGAAGGGCGTGTCCCTGGTCGCCGTCGGCGGCTACGGCCGGGGCGAGCTGTCCCCGCGCAGCGACCTGGACCTCCTCCTGCTGCACGACGGCGCCGACCCCAAGGCGGTCGCCGCCCTCGCCGACCGGCTCTGGTACCCCGTGTGGGACCTGGGCCTCGCTCTGGACCACTCCGTCCGCACCCCGGCCGAGGCCCGCAAGACCGCCGGGGAGGACCTCAAGGTCCAGCTCGGCCTCCTCGACGCCCGCCACCTCGTCGGCGACCCCGGTCTCACGGCGGGACTGCGTACGGCCGTCCTCGCCGACTGGCGCAACCAGTCGCCCAAGCGCCTCCCCGAGCTGCAGGAACTCTGCGTCGAGCGCGCCGAACGCCAGGGCGAGCTCCAGTACCTGCTGGAGCCGGACCTGAAGGAGGCGCGGGGCGGGCTCAGGGACGCCACCGCGCTGCGGGCCGTCGCCGCCTCCTGGCTGGCCGACGCGCCCCGCGAGGGCCTCGACGACGCCCGGCGCCGGCTCCTCGACGTGCGGGACGCCCTGCACCTGGCCACCGGCCGCGCCACCGACCGCCTGGCCCTCCAGGAACAGGACCAGGTGGCCGCCGAGCTGGGCCTGCTGGACGCCGACACGCTGCTGCGGCAGGTGTACGAGGCGGCCCGCGTCATTTCGTATGCGAGTGATGTCACCTGGCGCGAAGTGGGGCGCGTGCTGCGGTCACGCGCCGTGCGGCCACGGCTGCGCGCCATGCTGGGCGGCGGTGCCAAACCCGCCACCGAACGGTCCCCGCTGGCCGAAGGGGTGGTGGAACAGGACGGCGAGGTGGTGCTCGCCCGCGCCGCACGCCCCGAACGCGACCCCGTGCTCCCGCTGCGCGCCGCGGCCGCCGCCGCCCAGGCCGGTCTCCCGCTCTCCCTGCACGCCGTACGGCGCCTCGCCGCCACCGTGCGCCCGCTGCCCACGCCCTGGCCCGCCGAGGCCCGTGAGCAGCTCGTCACCCTGCTCGGCTCGGGCCAGCCCACCATCGAGGTCTGGGAGGCGCTGGAGGCCGAGGGCCTGATCACGCGGCTGCTGCCCGACTGGGAGCGGGTGCGCTGCCGCCCGCAGCGCAACGCCGTGCACATCTGGACCGTCGACCGGCACCTCATCGAGACCGCGGTCCGCGCCTCCGAGTTCACCCGCCGGGTCAGCCGCCCCGACCTTCTCCTGGTCTCCGCGCTGCTGCACGACATCGGCAAGGGCTGGCCCGGCGACCACTCGGTCGCGGGCGAGATCATCGCCAAGGACGTCGCCGCCCGGATCGGCTTCGACCGCGTCGACGTCGCCGTCCTCTCCACGCTCGTACGGCATCACCTGCTGCTCATCGAGACGGCCACCCGGCGCGACCTGGAGGACCCGGCCACGGTCCGCTCGGTCGCCGAGGCGGTCGGCTCGCAGAGCACCCTGGAGCTGCTGCACGCGCTCACCGAGGCGGACGCGCTGGCCACCGGCCCCGCCGCCTGGTCGTCCTGGCGGGGTTCGCTCGTGGCGGACCTGGTCAAGCGGGTGGCGGCGGTGCTCGCCGGGGACGAGCCGGACGAGCCCGACGCCGCCGCGCCCACCGCCGAGCAGGAACGGCTCGCCATCGAGGCGGTCGCCACCAGCAGCCCGGTGCTGGCCCTGCGCGCCCAGACCGAGCCCCCCACGGAGGACCGGCCGGCGGACGACCCCGAGCCGCTCGGTGTGGAACTGCTCATCGCCGTCCCCGACCAGGCGGGCGTGCTGCCCGCGGTGGCCGGCGTCCTCGCCATGCACCGGCTGACCGTCCGCACCGCCGAGCTGCGCGCCCTGGATCTGCCGACCGGGGTCGAGGGCACCGTCCTGCTGCTGAACTGGCGGGTCGCCGCCGAGTACGGCTCCCTGCCCCAGGCGGCCCGGCTGCGCGCCGACCTCGTACGCGCCCTGGACGGCTCGCTGGACATCGCCGGACGGCTCGCGGAACGGGACGCCGCCTATCCCCGCCGGCGGGGCGTGGTCGCGCCTCCGCCGCGGGTGACGGTGGCCCCGGCGGCCTCCCGGCACGCGACGGTCATCGAGGTACGCGCGCAGGACGCGCCGGGGCTGCTGTTCCGGATCGGCCGGGCCCTGGAGGACGAGGGACTGCGGGTCCGCAGCATGCACGTCTCGACCCTCGGCGCGAACGCCGTGGACGCCTTCTATGTCACCGGGGCCGAGGGTGCGCCGCTGCCGGGCGACGAGGCCGCCTCGGTGACCCGCAAGCTGGAGGAGACACTGCGGGCGTGACCGTGTGCCGCGTGGCACGCGTCCCCGCCCGCTGATTACAGCAGGCGGGGACGAATGTCTTGCGCGGCCGGATACCCTGGAAGACGCTCAGACTGCCCCCGACTCCGAGGACCGACGCCGCCGTGTTCGATACTCTTTCCGATCGCCTTTCAGCGACCTTCAAGAACTTGCGCGGCAAGGGGCGCTTGAGCGAAGCGGACATCGACGCCACGGCGCGCGAGATCCGCATCGCACTCCTCGAAGCGGACGTGGCCCTGCCGGTCGTCCGCACGTTCATCAAGAACGTCAAGGAACGCGCTCTCGGCGCCGATGTCTCCAAGGCGCTGAACCCCGCCCAGCAGGTCCTGAAGATCGTCAACGAGGAACTCGTCACGATCCTCGGTGGCGAGACCCGGCGGCTGCGGTTCGCCAAGCAGCCGCCGACCGTGATCATGCTCGCCGGTCTCCAGGGTGCCGGTAAGACCACCCTCGCCGGCAAGCTCGGCCGCTGGCTGAAGGAGCAGGGCCACTCGCCGCTGCTCGTCGCCTGTGACCTCCAGCGCCCCAACGCCGTCAACCAGCTCAGCGTCGTCGCCGAGCGCGCCGGCGTGGCCGTGTACGCCCCGCAGCCCGGTAACGGGGTGGGCGACCCGGTCCAGGTCGCCAAGGACTCGATCGAGTTCGCCAAGGTCAAGGTCCACGACATCGTGATCGTGGACACCGCCGGCCGTCTCGGCATCGACGCCGAGCTGATGCGGCAGGCCGCGGACATCCGCGACGCCGTCTCGCCCGACGAGATCCTCTTCGTCGTCGACGCGATGATCGGTCAGGACGCCGTCAACACGGCCGAGTCCTTCCGTGACGGCGTCGGCTTCGACGGTGTCGTGCTGTCGAAGCTCGACGGCGACGCCCGCGGTGGCGCGGCCCTGTCGATCGCCTCGGTGACCGGCAAGCCGATCATGTTCGCCTCGAACGGCGAGAAGCTCGACGAGTTCGACGCCTTCCACCCCGACCGGATGGCCTCCCGCATCCTCGACATGGGTGACCTGCTCACCCTGATCGAGCAGGCGGAGAAGACGTTCAGTCAGGAAGAGGCCGAGAAAATGGCCTCCAAGCTGGCGTCCAAGAAGGGCCAGGACTTCACCCTGGACGACTTCCTGGCCCAGATGGAGCAGGTCAGGAAGATGGGCAGCATCAGCAAGCTGCTCGGCATGCTGCCCGGCATGGGCCAGATCAAGGACCAGATCGCCAACCTCGACGAGCGTGACGTCGACCGTACGGCTGCGATCATCAAGTCGATGACCCCGGCCGAGCGCCACGAGCCGACGATCATCAACGGCTCGCGCCGCGCCCGTATCGCCAAGGGTTCCGGCGTCGAGGTCAGCGCGGTGAAGGGCCTGGTCGAGCGGTTCTTCGAGGCCCGCAAGATGATGTCCCGGATGGCCCAGGGCGGCGGCATGCCCGGGATGCCGGGGATGCCGGGCATGGGTGGCGGCGCCGGCCGGCAGAAGAAGCAGCCGAAGCAGGCCAAGGGCAAGCAGCGCTCCGGAAACCCGATGAAGCGCAAGCAGCAGGAGCTGGAGGAGGCCCAGCGCCGCGAGGCCCAGGCCCAGGGCGGCAACGCGCTCGGGCTGCCGCAGCAGGGCGCCCAGGACTTCGAGCTGCCGGACGAGTTCAAGAAGTTCATGGGCTGACGGCCCGCCGCAGGTGGCTCGGCGTCGAGCCGAGCCCGTCCGCACGCCCGTGTGGGGCGCTCTTCCGTTCGCGGAGGGGCGCCCCACACGGCGTAAGGACGGGAAGCGGCTGGGCGCACGGGCAGGCGGACGCGCACCGGCGCACGGGCGTCAGGCGGCCGGTGAAGGCCTACGGGGAGGCGTGGTCCTCGGGGGACGCGGGAGCTTCAGGGAGTCCGCGCGATCAGGTACCGGAACACGTTCGGCATCCACACCGTCCCGTCCGGGCGCCGGTAGGGGTGCAGCGCCTCGGTCAGTTCCTTGTCGACCTGCGCCTGGTCCGTCGCCGCGACCGCCGCGTCGAACAGTCCGGTGGACAGCAGGCCCTTGAGGGCGCTCTCCACGTCGGCGTACCCGAAGGGGCAGGCCACCCGCCCCGATCCGTCCGGCCTGAGTCCGGCCCGCCCGGCGACCTCCTCCAGGTCGTCGCGCAGCGCCGGGCGCAGCCGGACCGTGCTGCCGCGCAGCGGCTCGGCCAGCTTGGTCGCGATCCGCAGCACCGCGGACGTGGCGCAGCGTTCCGGGGGACCCCAGCCGACGAGCACCACCGGCGCCCCGCGCGCGGCGAGCGGTGTCGTGGCCGCGAGGAGACCGCCGAGCCCGTCCGCGTCGCCCGCGAGACACCCGATCGGCTCGAACGCGGTCACCAGGTCGTACGCGCGCGTGCCCGGGCCGGCCGAGTCCTTCGGTAACCGGTCCGTGAGGCGGATGCCGCCCCCGTCCCCGCGCGGGCCCGCGATCCGTTCCCCGGGCTCCTTCGGCTGCAGGCGCTCGCGCGCGAGGGCCAGCCGGTCGGGTGAGGAGGGTTCGACACCGGTGAGGGTCGCCGCGCCCCTGGAGGCCGCCATCAGCAGGGCGAGCCCCGAGCCGCAGCCGAGGGCGAGGAGCCTGGTGCCGGGCCCCACGTCCAGTCGCTCGTAGACGGCCTCGTAGAGCGGGACCAGCATCCGCTCCTGGATCTCCGACCAGTCACGCGCGCGTGCACCCGGGTCCGCGCGAGGCGTCGGCCCCGCGAGTGGCAGGTGCTGCCGCACGAGCGTAGGTGTCATGGATAAGCGCCCCAATCCGCCGAGAGTTGCCGCGATAACCGATCAGGTGGCCCCCGTGCAGTGCGCTCGCACTTCCCCCGTATGCCAGGTAACTCCCCGTACGCGACGGCGTCCAGGGGTCTCGGGCCCCCGCTTGTGCGCCGGCTGTGCCTGTGGCGAGAATTCACATTCCGGCAACTTGGGGCCGTACCATCGCGCCATGGCAAAGGCTCCCGTTCTCACCCCGCGGGCGGACGACTTCCCCCGCTGGTACCAGGATCTGATCAACAAGGCGGAACTGGCCGACAACGGACCAGTGCGCGGCACCATGGTGATCCGACCGTACGGTTACGGACTGTGGGAGCGGATGCAGGCGGAGATGGACGCCCGCATCAAGGAGACGGGCACCGAGAACGCGTACTTCCCGCTGCTGATCCCGCAGTCCTACCTCACGCGCGAGGCGGACCATGTCGAGGGATTCGCGCCCGAGTTGGCCGTGGTGACGCACGGGGGCGGCAAGGAGCTGGAGGAGCCGGCGGTCGTCCGACCCACCTCCGAGACCATCGTCAACGAGTACTTCTCCAAGTGGGTGCAGAGCTACCGCGATCTGCCCCTGCTGATCAACCAGTGGGCCAACGTGGTCCGTTGGGAGCTTCGGCCCCGCCTCTTCCTGCGGACCTCCGAGTTCCTCTGGCAGGAGGGGCACACCGCGCACGCCACGTACGAGGAGGCCCGCGACTTCGCCGCCCGCATCCAGCGCGAGGTCTACGGCGACTTCCTGGAGAACGTCCTCGCGATCGACTTCGTCTCCGGCCGCAAGACAGTCAAGGAGCGCTTCGCGGGCGCCGTCAACACCCTCACCCTCGAGAGCATGATGGGCGACGGCAAGGCCCTCCAGATGGTCACCAGCCACGAGCTGGGCCAGAACTTCGCCAAGGCCTTCAACACCCGGTACCTGACGAAGGAGGGCACCCAGGAACTGGTCTGGCAGACCTCCTGGGGTTCGACGACCCGCATGATCGGCGCCCTGGTGATGACCCACGGCGACGACGACGGGCTGCGGGTGCCGCCGCGGTTGGCCCAGATCCAGGTCGTCGTCCTCGCGATCAAGGGTGACGAGGCGGTTCTGGCCAAGGTCCGCGAGCTGGGCGACCGGCTGAAGGCGGCGGGGTTCCGCGTCCGGGTGGACGACCGCACCGACGTCCCCTTCGGGCGGCGCGCGGTCGACTGGGAGCTCAAGGGCGTGCCCGTCCGCGTCGAGATCGGACCCCGTGACCTGGAGAACGGCACCGCGATGCTGGCCCGGCGTATCCCGGGAGGCAAGGAGCCGGTGGCGATCGACGCGATCGAGGCCCTGCTGCCCGCCGTTCTCGAGGAGGACCAGGCGCTGCTGCTGAAGCAGTCCCGTGAGCGCCGCGAGTCCCGCACGACGGACGTCTCGACCATCGAGGAGGCGGCCGAGGCGGCCGTCGCCGGCGGCTGGGCGCGTGTCCCGTGGGCGACCCTCGGCGAAGAAGGCGAGGCCAGGCTGGCCGAGCAGTCGCTGACCGTGCGCTGTCTGGTCGCCGAGGACGGGTCGGTGCCGGACGACGGGGACGCCCCCGGTAACGTCGCGATCGTCGCGCGCGCTTACTGAGACGGCGCCCTCCGCTCGCGAGAGCGGCCGAAACGTCTCTTGCGCCCCTGCGGAACATCCCTACCCCGGCGTGCGGACATCGTCTACACGCCGGGTCGTACGTGGGCCTACGCACCACCTTGGGGGGAGCTGTGAGGCTTCTCCGCAGATCAGCGCACCCGCCCTCGTCAGGACGCATCAGCGGCAACTGACGGGTACGTGCAAATTATTTGGGATGGCCCGGAATAGGAACACAGGGGCACCCCCGCTCGTTGTCATTACGTGAGCACGACACAGACACCACCTGTTCTCGCCGCAGAGCTGGCAGAGGCGTGGGCCGACATTCAGCGGTACCACCCCGAACTGCCGGATCTTGCCGCGCCAGAGTCCCTGATCGGGGAGTCGTCGTCCGCCTGCGGTCACGAGCTCTCCTTCGAGCGACTGCTTCACGAGGCAGTCCATGGCATCGCCGCAGCCCGCGGCGTGCGCGACACCTCCCGCGCGGGCCGCTACCACAACCGCAGATTCCTCGCGATCGCCGAGGAACTGGGGCTGGACCACCCCGAGGAGCCCCACCCCAGCAGCGGTTTCTCCCTGGTCACGCTCAACCCCGAGGCCAAGCGGCGCTACCGCCCGACGATGGAGCGCCTCCAGCGGGCCCTCAAGGCCCATCTGGCGGCCACCTCCTCCGACACCACCCGCAGCTTCCGCGGCCCGGCGGCCCGGCACGGTTCCTCCGGCGGCGGTGTCCGGGTCAAGGCCGTGTGCGACTGCGGCCGCAACGTACGGGTCGTACCGTCGGTCCTCGCCCAGGCGCCGATCGTGTGCGGGGGCTGCGGCAAGCCGTTCCGGATCCCGGAGATCGCGGGCGCGGCCTAGGCACGTGCCGTCATGCACCGGCATCTCGTGGCTGCCGGTTCAGCGTGATGCGGGGGGCCGTCGAAGGCGGCGCCCCGCAAGCGCCGGGCGTTGCTGCCGCATGCCCGGAAACCACCCGCGGCCGGAAGGGACCCCCGCGGTGTGGCACAATGGCTAGCTGTACTCGACAGTCGCACAGGACCCCTCTCTCCTCCGGCTGACGCGTCCATCGGGCACTCGGGTACCGCAACCCCACGCGGCCATCTCGCCGTGCCCAACCACGTCAAGACCAGGAGACACCACTTCCGTGGCAGTCAAGATCAAGCTGAAGCGTCTGGGCAAGATCCGCGCGCCTCACTACCGCATCGTCGTCGCCGACTCCCGCACCCGTCGTGACGGTCGTGCGATCGAGGAGATCGGCAAGTACCAGCCGACGTACCACCCGTCGATCATCGAGGTCGACGCCGACCGCGTGGCGTACTGGCTGGGTGTCGGCGCGCAGCCGACCGAGCCGGTGCTCGCGATTCTGAAGAAGACCGGCGACTGGCAGAAGTTCAAGGGCGAGCCCGCCCCGGCGCCGCTGCTCGTCGCCGAGCCGAAGAAGGCTCGCCCCGTGTTCGAGGCCCTCGGTGGCGACGACTCGGGCAAGGGTGAGGCCATCACCCAGAAGAAGAAGGCTGAGAAGAAGGACGAGGCTGCCGCCGAGTCCGAGTCGACCGAGGCCTGAGCAGCATGCTCGAAGAGGCGCTTGAGCACCTCGTGAAGGGCATCGTCGACAACCCCGACGATGTGCAGGTCGCCTCGCGCAACCTGCGCCGCGGGCGCGTGCTCGAGGTCCGGGTCCACCCCGACGACCTCGGCAAGGTGATCGGCCGCAACGGCCGCACCGCACGCGCTCTGCGCACCGTCGTGGGCGCCATCGGCGGCCGTGGCGTCCGCGTCGACCTCGTCGACGTGGATCACGTCCGCTGACGCGTTTCGCAGCACCGGCTCGGGCCGGGGAGGGCCACTGGCCGTCCCCGGCCCGTAGTCGTTACGGCAGTCGTGACGACAGGTACGACAGGTACGACAGGAGATCTTCAGAAGTGCAGCTCGTAGTCGCGCGGATCGGCCGCGCCCACGGCATCAAGGGCGAGGTCACCGTCGAGGTACGCACCGACGAGCCGGAGCAGCGGCTCGCGCCCGGCGCCGTCCTGGCCACGGACCCGGCCTCGACCGGCCCGCTGACCATCGAGACCGGCCGCGTCCACAGCGGTCGTCTCCTCCTGCGCTTCGAAGGGGTGCGGGACCGCACCGCCGCCGAAGCCCTGCGCAACACCCTCCTGATCGCCGAGATCGATCCCGCGGAGCTGCCCGAGGAGGAGGACGAGTACTACGACCACCAGCTGATGGACCTGGACGTGGTCACCAAGGACGGCCTCGAGGTCGGCCGGATCACCGAGATCTCGCATCTGCCCTCCCAGGACCTCTTCATCGTCGAGCGGCCCGACGGCAGCGAGGTGATGATCCCCTTCGTCGAGGCGATCGTCACCGAGATCGACCTCGAGGAGCAGCGGGCCGTCATCGACCCGCCGCCCGGTCTGATCGACGACCAGGCCGAGATCGCGTCCGCGCGCGACGCGGCCGAGGACGAGGCCACGGACGGGGACGCGGACGGGGACCGGCCGTAATGCGCCTCGACGTCCTCACGATCTTCCCCGAATACCTCGACCCGCTGAACGTCTCCCTCGTCGGCAAGGCACGCGCGCGTGGCCGGCTGGACGTACAGGTGCACGACCTGCGGGAGTGGACGTACGACCGGCACAACACGGTCGACGACACCCCCTACGGCGGCGGACCCGGCATGGTCATGAAGACCGACCCCTGGGGTGACGCCCTCGACACCGTCCTGGCCGACGGCTACGAGCGGGGCTCGCACGCGCCCGCGATCGTCGTCCCGACCCCCAGCGGCCGGCCCTTCACCCAGGAACTCGCGGTCGAGCTCTCCGAGCGCCCCTGGCTGATCTTCACCCCGGCCCGCTACGAGGGCATCGACCGGCGGGTCATCGACGAGTACGCCACCCGGATCCCCGTCTACGAGGTCTCCATCGGCGACTACGTCCTGGCCGGCGGGGAGGCCGCCGTTTTGGTCGTCACCGAGGCCGTGGCACGCCTCCTGCCCGGCGTGCTCGGCAACGCCGAGTCCCACCGCGACGACTCCTTCGCCCCCGGCGCCATGGCCAGCCTGCTGGAGGGCCCCGTCTACACCAAGCCGCCCGCCTGGCGCGGCCGGGAGATCCCCGAGGTGCTGCTCAGCGGCCACCACGGCAAGATCGCCCGCTGGCGCCGGGACGAGGCCCTGCGGCGCACGACGGCCAACCGGCCCGACCTGATCGAGCGCTGCGAGCCGAAGACCTTCGACAAGAAGGACCGCGAGATGCTCTCCATCCTGGGCTGGACGCCCGACCCGGAGGGTGCGCCGTACGGTCGATTTTGGCGCAGGACCGACGGCGTGGAACAATAGGTCGCTGTTGTGCGCCGTCCGGTGTGCGCCCCTGCCGCAGGGGGACACGACGCCCGCCTCGACGGGCACACGGCACTCAATCTTCGAACATCTAGTTCCGTTGATGACCTGTGGCATCAGCGAAGAAAGCAGACGAAATGTCTCACCTGCTCGACTCTGTCGACGCCGCGTCGCTGCGCAGCGACGTCCCGGCCTTCCGCCCGGGTGACACCGTCAACGTCCACGTCCGCGTCATCGAGGGCAACCGCTCCCGTGTGCAGCAGTTCAAGGGCGTAGTCATCCGCCGCCAGGGCGCCGGTGTCCGCGAGACCTTCACGGTCCGCAAGGTCTCCTTCTCCGTCGGCGTCGAGCGCACCTTCCCCGTGCACACCCCGATCGTCGAGAAGATCGAGCTCGTCACCCGCGGTGACGTGCGTCGCGCCAAGCTCTACTACCTGCGCGAGCTGCGCGGCAAGGCCGCGAAGATCAAGGAGAAGCGCGACAACTGAGTGCCTTCCGGGGTTCATAGAGCGGCCGGATAGCATCTGGCCCCGATGGACACCGAAGCTCAGCCGACGACGGAGCGCGACCGCTCCTCCCACCCTTCCGTTCCCGCGGACGTCTCCCAGGAGACCCCGGAGGCGGTAGGACCGGAGGGACGGTCGCGTTTCGCGTTGGTGGGGCGGATCACGCAGTGGCTCCCGGGCGGCCGGATCAGTCTGACCCTGCTGATCTGCCTGCTGTTTTTGCTGGTCCTCAACGCTTTCGTGGCGCAACCGTTCCAGATTCCCAGCGGATCCATGGAAAACGGATTGAGGATCGGCGACCGCGTTCTCGTAAATAAGTTGGCGTACCGTTTCGGTGCCGAGCCGCGGCGCGGCGATGTCGTCGTGTTCGACGGCACCGGGTACTTCGGGAACTTCGACTACATCAAGCGCGTCGTGGGTGTAGGGGGAGATCACGTGGTCTGCTGCGACAAGGAGGGGAGGATCAAGGTGAACGGCCGGTCGGTCGACGAGTCGACGTTCCTGTATCCCGGCGACGGCGCTTCCACGGTGGACTTCGACGTGGTCGTGCCCGAGGGCACCCTGTTCGTCCTCGGTGACCACCGCAGCCACTCCAGCGACTCCCGGGACCACCTCGGTTCACCGGGCGGCGGCATGATCCCCGTCGGCCGTGTGATCGGCCGCGCCGACTGGATCCTCTGGCCCTACGCGCACCTCACCCGCCTGCCCCGCCCGAGCGCCTACGCGCGCGTGCCCGGCGCGGAGGGCGCCCATGGGTAACCGTGGAAGGCCGCGCGGTATCCCCACCAGCGCCGCGGACAACCTGCTGCCCACCGGCGCCCGGCGCACCTCGAGCTCGGGCAGCGGTCGCACGCGCGCGGAGCGGCGCAAGCTCCAGCGCAAGGTCAAGCGCAAGCGCAGGCGCTCGGCCGTCCGGGAGATACCGCTGCTGGTCGGTGTGGCCGTCCTGATAGCCCTGGTCCTGAAGACCTTCCTGGTGCAGGCCTTCGTGATCCCCTCCGGCTCCATGGAGCAGACGATCCGGATCGGCGACCGTGTCCTGGTCGACAAGTTCACCCCGTGGTTCGGCTCCAAGCCCGAGCGCGGGGACGTCGTCGTCTTCAAGGACCCCGGCGGCTGGCTCAACGACGAGCAGACCACCACCAAGAAGGCGGACCCGGTCGTCGTCAAGCAGATCAAGGAGGGGCTCACCTTCATCGGTCTGCTGCCGTCCGACAACGAGAAGGACCTCATCAAGCGGGTTGTCGGGGTGGGCGGCGATCGCGTCGTGTGCTGTGACACGCAGGGGCGGGTCACCGTCAACGGCGTGCCCCTGGAGGAGGGGGCGTATCTGTATCCCGGCAACGACCCCTCCAGCACGTCGTTCGACATCACCGTCCCCCAGGGGCGGCTGTGGGTGATGGGCGACCACCGGGCCAACTCCGCCGACTCCCGGGCCCACCAGAACACCGACTACGGCGGCACCGTCTCGGAGGACGAGGTGGTGGGGCGGGCCATGGTCATCGCCTGGCCGCTGGGGCACTGGGTCCGTCTCAAGGAACCGCAAACTTTCGCATCCGTCACCGGCTCGGCCGCCACGGCGACCGCGTCCGCCCAGCTGTCGCATAGGGTTGCCCCCGGCGATCCGAACGGATCGGTTCGACAACTCCCGAGCCCTGCGGAACTCCCGCTCGTTATGGGAGTGGTGGGCCTGCGTCGTACGTGGGGCAGGCAGCGGCACAGAGTGAGGAGTTGGCGTGGGGGATGTGGCGGTTGGCGCACGGTCCGGGCACGACGGCGAGGAGCACCGCGGTCATCCCGTGGAAGCCGCCGACCCGGCTTCCGACAGCGCCGTGACCTCCGGGAGTGACCCGGCGGCGGGCGGCGACGGCCCGCCGGCGGACGAGCCGCCCCGGAGCGGTGGCGAAGGGTCAGGCGGCCCGGCCCCGAAGCCGAAGAAGCCCCGCTCCTTCTGGAAGGAGCTGCCGATCCTGATCGGCATCGCGCTCGTCCTCGCGCTGCTGATCAAGACGTTTCTCGTGCAGGCGTTCTCCATCCCCTCCGCCTCGATGGAGAACACCCTCAAGGAGGGTGACCGGGTCCTCGTCGACAAGCTGACCCCGTGGTTCGGTTCCGAGCCGGAGCGCGGCGAGGTCGTCGTCTTCCACGACCCCGACAACTGGCTGGCGGGCGAGGCCACCGCCGATCCGAACGCCTTCCAGACCGTCCTCAGCTGGATCGGCCTGATGCCGTCCGCCGAGGAGAAGGACCTGATCAAGCGGGTCATCGGGGTCGGCGGCGACACCATCTCGTGCAAGGGCACGGGCCCGCTGACGGTCAACGGCAAGGCGCTGAACGAGACGTCGTACGTGTACCCCGGCAACACCCCGTGCAGCCAGGACGACCAGGGCGGCCAGTTCACCGTGAAGGTCCCCAAGGGCTTCATCTGGGTCATGGGCGACCACCGTCAGAACTCGCGCGACTCGCGCTACAACCAGTCCGACAAGAACCACGGCATGGTGCCCGTCGACCAGGTCGTCGGCCGTGCCGTCGTCAAGGCCTGGCCGCTCACCCGCTGGGGCACGCTGCCGGTGCCGGACACCTTCGACCAGGACGGCCTGAACACCCAGTCCGCGGGATCCGCGGTTCTGACGGTCGCCCCGCAGGGCCTCGCGCTCGTCGGCGTCGTCCCCGTCGTCCTGTGGCGTCGTCGGCGCACGGAGGACTCCGCGGCCCGCTGACCTTCCGGCTTCCGCGCGGCCGACACTCGGCAAACCCTTTCCCAAGCTTGTGACCAAGGCTCGGGAAGACCGGGGAAGAAGGGCTGACCCGGTTCGGTACCGCCGGGTAGGGTGCGGATCCATGGGTGGCGAGAGCACAACGCGTACGGCCCCGCACAGTGGCGGTGGCACCAACAGTGGCCCGGTGGGCAGCCGGACCGGACAGCGTCTGTCCGGACTGGCCGTCGCACTGGGCCTCGTGCTGTTCCTCGGCGGCTTCGGGT
Source organism: Streptomyces sp. NBC_01334 (assembly GCF_035983595.1). NCBI lineage: Bacteria > Bacillati > Actinomycetota > Actinomycetes > Kitasatosporales > Streptomycetaceae > Streptomyces > Streptomyces sp. NBC_01334. Next base: position 6,883,066 of record NZ_CP130718.1, read on the forward strand.
GGGGAGCCCTGCTCTACCGGCCGTACACCGTGCCCACCAGTTCCATGAGCCCGACGATCGCCGCCGGCGACCGGGTGCTGGCCCAGCGCGTCGACGGCGACGAGGTGCGCCGCGGGGACGTCGTCGTCTTCACCGACAAGACCTGGGCGAGCAACGCGCCCGTGGTCAAGCGGGTCGTAGCGGTCGGCGGCGACACGGTCTCCTGCTGCACCGAAGGCAAGCTGACCGTCAACGGCAAGGAGATCGAGGAACCGTATCTGCCCGCGGGCAGCCTGGCCGAGATCAAGAACTTCCCGACCGTGAAGGTCCCGGACGGCCGGCTCTTCCTGCTCGGCGACGAGCGGGAGGGTTCCCTGGACTCCACCGCCCACCTCACGGACGCGGCCCAGGGCACGGTCGCGCGCAGCGCCGTCGCGGCCCGTGTCGACGCCGTGGTCTGGCCCATGAACGGCATGCTGGAGCGCCCCACGGGCTTCAAGACGCTCGGCGCCCTCTCCCAGCCGGGCCCGCTGGGCACGATCGGCTGGCTGATCGTCGCCGGTGGTGTGCTGGTCCTCGGCGGGGCGGCGTACGGCCCGATCGCCAAGCGGACGTCCGGCCGCCGTGCCCGGCCGGAGGCGGCCGGTGCCCGCTGAGACCACGGACGAGCCGACGGGCGCGGGCGTCGACTCGTACGAGGGCGGGCTGCGCAAGGTGGCCCGGGTCGTCCTCCTCGACCCGCGGGACCGCATCCTGCTGCTGCACGGCCATGAACCGGACGACCCGGCCGACAACTGGTGGTTCACCCCGGGCGGCGGTGTGGAGGGCGACGAGACCCGCGAGGAGGCGGCTCTGCGGGAACTCGTCGAGGAGACCGGCATCACCGAGGTCGAACTCGGCCCCGTGCTGTGGCGGCGGATGTGTTCCTTCCCGTTCGCGGGCCGCCGCTGGGACCAGGACGAGTGGTACTACCTGGCCCGTACGACGGTGACGGCGACGCGCGCCACGGCCCTGACCGAGCTGGAGCGGCGCAGCGTCGCCGGAGCGCGTTGGTGGACCTGTGAGGAACTGACGCGGGCACATGAGACGGTGTATCCGACCAGACTCGCCGAGCTGCTGCGCAGGCTGCTCGACGAAGGTCCTCCGGCCGGACCCGTAACCCTGGACACGGAAATCGTCTAGAGGCGCACGGGACTGGCGCACAATGGGGAGATCGCACGGCTGAAGGGGAACATGCCATGAGCGCCGAGGACCTCGAGAAGTACGAGACCGAGATGGAGCTGAAGCTCTACCGGGAGTACCGCGATGTCGTCGGTCTGTTCAAATACGTGATCGAGACCGAGCGGCGTTTCTACCTCACCAACGACTACGAGATGCAGGTGCACTCGGTCCAGGGCGAGGTGTTCTTCGAGGTGTCGATGGCGGACGCCTGGGTGTGGGACATGTATCGGCCGGCCCGGTTCGTGAAGCAGGTGCGGGTGCTCACGTTCAAGGACGTGAACATCGAGGAGCTCAACAAGAGCGATCTGGAGCTTCCCGGGAGCTGAGTCCCGTGCTGGAGCGCTCGTGCGGGTGACGGGGTTTTCCACAGCCCCCGGGTTGTCCACCAAGATCTTTTTCGTGGCGGCGGATGCGTGAACGTGGGTGCCGGAGGTGGTGCCCACGTGAACACGCACACGGATCTGGCCCGAGGTGCACGCGGCAGGTACGGCGAGGATCTGGCCGCACGACGGCTGGTCGAGGCCGGGATGACGGTCCTGGAGCGCAACTGGCGCTGCGGCAGGACCGGTGAGATCGACATCGTCGCCAGGGACGGCGACGTCCTGGTCGTCTGCGAGGTGAAGACCCGCAGCGGCGGCGGATTCCAGCACCCGATGGCGTCGGTGACACCGGAGAAGGCCGAGCGCCTGCGCGGCCTGGCCGAACGGTGGATCCAGGCGCACGGGGGAGCTCCGCCGGGCGGCGTCCGCATCGATCTGGTCGGCGTCGTCCTGCCCCGCCGCGGGGCGGCCGTAGTCGAGCACGCGCGGGGGGTGGCCTGAGATGGGCTTCGCGCGTACGTGCTCGGTGGCGCTGGTGGGCGTCGAGGGCGTCGTCGTCGAGGTGCAGGCCGACCTCGAACCGGGAGTGGCGGCGTTCACGCTGGTGGGGCTGCCGGACAAGAGTCTGAGCGAGAGCCGGGACCGGGTACGGGCGGCGGTGGTGAACTCGGGCGGCGAATGGCCGCAGAAGAAGCTCACCGTCGGACTCAGCCCCGCATCGGTGCCCAAGGGCGGCAGCGGCTTCGATCTGGCCATCGCCAGTGCCGTGCTCGGCGCGGCCGAACGGATCGACCCGCGGGTGCTCGCCGACATCGTCATGATCGGAGAGCTCGGTCTGGACGGACGGGTGCGCCCGGTCCGGGGCATCCTGCCCGCCGTGCTGGCCGCGGCCGACGCCGGATACGAACAGGTGGTCGTGCCGGAGTGCGCCGCCGCCGAGGCGGCGCTGGTCCCCGGCGTCTCCGTGCTCGGGGTGCGCAGCCTGCGGCAGCTGATCGCGATCCTCGCCGACGAGCCGGTCCCCGACGAGGAACCGGACGAGGCGGGCCGGCCGGATCCGCTCCTGGCCGGCCTGCGGATGCCCGGCACGGGAGCGGCCACCGGGATGCACAGCACGGGAGCCGCTCATCCGGACCAGGAGCACGACCTCGCGGACGTGGTCGGGCAGAGTTCGGCGCGGACCGCGGTGGAGGTGGCCGCGGCCGGCGGACACCACCTCTTCCTGGAAGGACCGCCCGGGACCGGCAAGACCATGCTCGCGGAGCGCCTGCCTGCCGTACTGCCCCGGCTGAGCCGACAGGAGTCGCTGGAGGTCACCGCGGTCCACTCGGTGGCCGGGCTGCTGCCGCCGGGCAAGCCCCTCATCGACGTGGCCCCGTACTGCGCCCCGCACCACTCGGCCACGATGCAGTCGCTGGTCGGGGGCGGGGCCGGGTTCGCCCGACCCGGCGCCGTCTCGCTGGCCCACCGGGGGGTGCTCTTCCTCGACGAGACCCCCGAGTTCGGCAGCCACGCCCTCGACGCCCTGCGGCAGCCCCTGGAGGCCGGGCACGTGGTGATCGCGCGCAGCGCCGGAGTGGTGCGGTTCCCGGCACGCTTCCTGATGGTGCTCGCGGCGAACCCCTGCCCGTGCGGCCGGTTCTCGCAGCGGGACACCCTGTGCGAGTGCCCGCCCTCCGCGATCCGCCGCTACCAGGCACGGCTCTCCGGCCCGCTGCTCGACCGGGTGGACCTGCGGGTCGAGGTCGACCCGGTCAGCCGGGCCGAGCTCGCGCACCGCGGTCCCGGAGGTGAGTCCACGGCGATCGTCGCCGACCGGGTCAGGGCCGCCCGCGAACGTGCGGCGGCCCGGCTGGCGGGCACTCCGTGGCGGACCAACAGCGAGGTGCCGGGGCGGGAGCTGCGCAACCGCTGGCATGCCGAGATCGGTGCCATGGACGAGGCGGAGCGCAGCCTGGAGCGAGGGGTGCTGACCGCCCGGGGGCTCGACCGGGTCCTGCGCGTCGCCTGGACCGTCGCCGACCTGGTCGGCCACGACCGGCCCGGCACGATGGACGTGAACCTGGCCCTGCAACTACGCACGGGGGTGCCGCGCGGTGTGCCGATGGCCCTCGGGGCCCTGACGTGAGCGGCGGCGGCGAACCGGCGGGCGACCGGCTCGCCCGGGTCTTCCTCGGGAGGGTCCTCGAGCCCGGCGACGAGGTGGGCGGGCAGTGGGTGCGGAAGCGGGGCGTGCCGGAGGTGGTGCGCCGGCTGCGGGACGACGGGGAGCCGTTGCCCGGGGTGACCGCGCGGCGCTGGGCCGGCCTGCGGGCGCGGGCCGCGCAGGCCGAGCCGGAGCGGGATCTGGCCCTCGCGCGGGAGGCCGGGGTGCGGTTCGTGTGCCCGGGGGACGCCGAGTGGCCGGGCACGCTGGACGAGCTCGGGGACGCCCGGCCGCTGGGGCTCTGGGTGCGGGGGCGGCCCAGTCTGCGGATGTGGGCGCTGCGGTCGGTCGCCGTCGTCGGTGCCCGCGCGTGCACCGAGTACGGCGCCCACATGGCGGCCACCCTCTCCGCCGGCCTCGCCGAACAGGGCTGGGTGGTGGTGTCGGGGGGCGCGTACGGGGTGGACGGCGCCGCGCACCGGGGCGCCCTCGGCGCGGGCGGCGCCACCGTCGCCGTCCTCGCCTGCGGGGTCGACCAGCCCTATCCGCGCGGCCACACGGCGTTGATCAACAGGATCGCCGAACAGGGTCTGGTGATCGGCGAGTTGCCGCCCGGCGACCATCCCACCCCGAGCAGGTTCCTCCTGCGCAACCGGGTGATCGCCGCGCTCACCCGGGGCACGGTCGTCGTCGAGGCCGCCTACCGCAGCGGCTCGCTGGTCACCGCTCGGGCGGCCCAGCGGCTGGGCCGACACACGATGGGGGTGCCGGGGCCGGCCACGAGTGGACTCTCCGCCGGTGTGCACGAACTGCTGCGGGGAGAGGCCGTGCTGGTCACCGATGCCGCGGAGGTCGTCGAACTGGTCGGTGACATGGGTGAGCTGGCCCCCGACCGGCGTGGCCCCGCGCTGCCGCGCGATCTGCTGGAGCCGGCTGCCCGGCGGGTCCTGGCCGCGCTGCCCGCCCGCAGACCCGCGGCGGTCGACGAGGTCGCCCGCGAGGCCCGGACCACACCGGACGACGCGATCGCGAGACTGTACGAACTCAGAGCGCTCGGCTACGTCGAACGACACGGCGACGGCTGGAAGTTGACACGCCAGGCGGTGGTCTCCGTTCGAGGGGGTCGACGTCCGTGTTGACCCGGGGTGTTCGGCCGTCCGGGGGAACGCCGAAAGCCTTGGGGATTCCGGCAGTTGACCCATGCCGGGATCGGCCGCCGTGACCGCAGTGACCCTGGAGTGCGTCCAGCGGAACGTATCTGCGTACCGGTCGGGGCGCGCTCTTCGCTCACCGCGACACGTCAGTCACGCTACGCTCACGAGGATTCCGGCACAGACCGGCACCTCTGCACCACGCGGTACCCACCTCACGCACTTCACGGCAGAACGGCACAAGGCGACGAATGCCCCAGCACACCTCCGGGTCCGACCGGGCGGCGATCACCCCAGCCGCCCGTGACGGTGGCAGCGTGCGGCCGCCCGCTCCCTCGACACTCGACGAGCTGTGGCGGTCGTACAAGGCGACGGGGGACGAACGGCTGCGGGAGCAGCTGATCCTGCACTACTCACCGCTGGTGAAGTACGTGGCGGGCCGGGTGAGCGTCGGCCTGCCGCCCAATGTGGAACAGGCCGACTTCGTGTCCTCCGGGGTGTTCGGACTGATCGACGCGATCGAGAAGTTCGACATCGAACGGGAGATCAAGTTCGAGACCTACGCGATCACCCGGATCCGGGGCGCGATGATCGACGAGCTCCGGGCGCTGGACTGGATCCCGCGGTCGGTGCGGCAGAAGGCGCGCAACGTCGAGCGGGCCTACGCGACGCTGGAGGCCCGGCTGCGGCGGACGCCGTCGGAGTGCGAGGTGGCCACCGAGCTGGGCATCGCGGTGGACGAACTGCACGCGGTGTTCAGTCAGTTGTCGCTCGCCAACGTGGTGGCGCTGGAGGAGCTGCTGCACGTCGGGGGTGAGGACGGGGACGGCCTCAGCTTCATGGACACGCTGGAGGACACCGCCGCGGACAACCCCGTGGAGGTGGCCGAGGACCGGGAGCTCAGGCGGTTCCTCGCGCGGGCGATCAACACGCTGCCCGACCGGGAGAAGACGGTCGTCACGCTCTACTACTACGAGGGTCTGACGCTCGCCGAGATCGGGAACGTGCTGGGTGTGACCGAGAGCAGGGTCAGTCAGATCCACACCAAGTCGGTCCTCCAGCTGCGCGCGAAACTGGCGAGCTTCGGCCGCTGAACCGGCCGGGCCGGCCCGGCCGGGCGACGCAAGTGCGGGCGCAGTCACTCCCGCCGGGGGTGGAGCGTCCGTAGAGTGGTCGACGTGCCAAGGATTCGAGCGGCCTCCGTGGCCGAGCACCGGTCGATGCAGCGTGCCGCCCTGCTGGACGCGGCACGCTCCCTGTTGTCCGAGGGCGGGACGGAGGCGCTGACCTTCCCGGCCCTCGCCGAGCGCACGGGACTCGCGCGCTCCTCCGTGTACGAGTACTTCCGGTCGCGGGCCGCCGTGGTCGAGGAGCTGTGCGAGGTCGACTTCCCCGTGTGGGCGGCGGAGGTCGAGGCGGCGATGGCCGCGGCCGACGGGGCCGAGGCCAAGGTCGAGGCGTATGTGCGCCGGCAGCTCGCCCTGGTGGGCGACCGGCGGCACCGGGCCGTCGTGGCGATCTCGGCGAGCGAGCTGGACGCGGGAGCCCGGGAGAAGATCCGGGCGGCGCACGGCGGGCTCGTGGCGATGATCGGGGCGGCGCTGGCGGAACTGGGGCACGCGGAGCCCCGGCTGGCGGCGATGCTGTTGCAGGGCGTGGTGGACGCGGCGGTGCGGCGGATCGAGCTCGGGGCCGCGGAGGATCCCTCGGCGATCACGGACGCCGCGGTGGGCATGGTGCTGCGGGGCGTCCGGGGCTGAGTCACGGCAGGGGGACGCCGAGCACCGGCAGCAGCCGTGACGGGCCGCTCCGCCGCAGCCACGGGGGCAGCAGCGACAGCGGGTCCAGATACGTCCTGCCGCTCAGCAGCCCCCAGTGCACACACGTTCGTACGCAGTGCGAGCCCGTCGGCTCCACCGTGCCGACGGCCTGGCCCGGGGCCACCTCGTCGCCCTTGCGCACCGACGCCCGCACCGGCTCGTAGGTGGTCCGCAGGGGCGGCCGGCCCGTCGCCGACAGTTCCACCGAGACGACGCCCCGGCCGGCCACCCGCCCCGCGAAGGACACCCGGCCGGCAGCCACCGCCCTCACCGGAGCGTCCGGCGGTGCCGCGAGGTCGACGCCTCGGTGGCCGCGGGCGTACGGGCCGGCCGGTGGCTCCCACCCCCGCAGCACCGCCGGACGGGTGCCCACCGGCCAGGCCCGGCCGATCGCCGGGACGGGCGGCGGCGCAGGCAGAGCCCGGGCTCCCGGTGCGACCTGCGGGTCCGCCCACGCCACCGTGGCCAGCGTCATCATCGACAGGACCGGCAGCAGGGCCGTGAATCGCTGTGCGTGCATGACGCCACCGTCGCGTGTTCCCGTGACCTGTGCCGTGACCTGTGGACCACCCGCCGGTTGTGGACAGCGGCGTCACCCGGTGCCCCGCCGGTCCCGTACACTTCTTCTGGCGATCCGGGTCACCGGGTCGACTTCGCACGCCCCGGTATCGGGGGCTGGCCACGGTCGGTTCTCCGGTATCTGCGCCCCTCGGTCCTTCGTGGCTCGGCGCATCGCGGGCGTCAGGCGCGGGAACCGTCCGGTCCCCGCGGTACAACCGAGAAACCCGAGGAGAACGGCCATGGCCGTCGTCACGATGCGGGAGCTGCTGGAAAGCGGCGTCCACTTCGGTCACCAGACCCGTCGCTGGAACCCGAAGATGAAGCGCTTCATCTTCACCGAGCGCAACGGCATCTACATCATCGACCTGCTCCAGTCGCTGTCGTACATCGACCGCGCCTACGAGTTCGTCAAGGAGACCGTCGCCCACGGCGGCACGGTCATGTTCGTCGGTACGAAGAAGCAGGCGCAGGAGGCCATCGCGGAGCAGGCCACCCGCGTCGGCATGCCGTACGTCAACCAGCGCTGGCTGGGCGGCATGCTCACCAACTTCTCGACCGTCTACAAGCGCCTTCAGCGCCTCAAGGAGCTCGAGCTCATCGACTTCGAGGACGTCGCCGCCTCGGGTCTGACGAAGAAGGAGCTCCTGGTCCTCTCGCGTGAGAAGGCCAAGCTCGAGAAGACCCTCGGTGGTATCCGCGAGATGTCCAAGGTGCCCAGCGCCGTCTGGATCGTGGACACCAAGAAGGAGCACATCGCGGTCGGCGAGGCCCGGAAGCTCAACATCCCGGTCGTCGCCATCCTCGACACCAACTGCGACCCCGACGAGGTCGACTACAAGATCCCGGGCAACGACGACGCGATCCGCTCCGTCACCCTGCTCACCCGCGTGATCGCCGACGCCGTCGCCGAGGGCCTCATCTCCCGTTCCGGCGTCGCCACCGGCGACAAGGGCGACAAGGCCGCCGGCGAGCCGCTGGCCGCGTGGGAGCGCGACCTGCTCGAGGGCGAGAAGAAGGCCGACGCCGAGACCACGGACGAGGCCGCCGAGAAGCCGGCCGAGGCCGCTGCCGAGGCTGAGGCCCCGGCCGCCGAGGCTCCCGCCGCCGAGGCCGAGGCCCCCGCCGCCGAGGCTCCCGCCGCCGAGGCTGAGGCCCCCGCCGCCGAGGCCGCTCCGGCCGCCGAGGGCGAGCAGGCCTGAGTCAGGCCGTAGGCCGTACGGGCGCCGCGTCGTCCGTACGGCCCTAGGGACGAAGTGACGGCGGGGGGTGCCGAGCGCACCGCCCGCCGTTCACCCACAGCCCCCAGATCTTCGAGACTTCGAACTCCGAGAGAGATTCACAGATCATGGCGAACTACACCGCCGCTGACGTCAAGAAGCTCCGTGAGCTCACCGGCGCCGGCATGATGGACTGCAAGAAGGCGCTGGACGAGGCCGAAGGCAGCGTCGACAAGGCCGTCGAGGCGCTCCGGATCAAGGGCCAGAAGGGCGTCGCCAAGCGTGAGGGCCGCTCCGCCGAGAACGGCGCCGTGGTCTCGATCATCGCTGACGACAACTCCTCCGGCGTCCTCGTCGAGCTGAAGTGCGAGACGGACTTCGTCGCCAAGGGCGACAAGTTCCAGGCCGTCGCCAACGCGATCGCCGAGCACGTCGTCAAGACCTCCCCGGCCGACCTCGAGGCGCTGCTCGCGTCCGAGATCGAGGCCGGCAAGACCGTCCAGGCGTTCGTGGACGAGGCCAACGCCAACCTCGGCGAGAAGATCGTGCTGGACCGCTTCGCGCAGTTCGCCGACGGCTTCGTGACCGCGTACATGCACCGCACGATGCCCGACCTGCCCCCGCAGATCGGTGTCCTCGTCGAGCTGGACAAGCCGAACGCCGACGTCGCCAAGGGCATCGCCCAGCACATCGCCGCCTTCGCGCCGAAGTACCTCTCCAAGGAGGACGTGCCGGCCGAGGTCGTCGAGTCCGAGCGCCGCGTCGCCGAGGAGACCACCCGCGCCGAGGGCAAGCCCGAGGCCGCCCTGCCGAAGATCGTCGAGGGTCGCCTCAACGGCTTCTTCAAGGACGCCACGCTGCTCGGCCAGCCGTACGCGCTGGACAACAAGAAGTCCGTCCAGAAGATCCTGGACGAGGCCGGTGTCACCCTGAAGCGCTTCACGCGCATCAAGGTCGGCATCTGAGTCCGTGCCGCGATCGACGCTCCGGCCCGATAGGGTCGGACGCAGTCGTCCGGTACGCCGTCACGCGTGTGCGTGACGGACGACAGCAGATCTGACGAGGAGGCCATTGCCGCGCACGGGTTGGAACACCCCACCGGCAATGGTCTTCTTCGCATGTGCACCACGTGAAAGAGGCGGGATCTCCCATGACCACCAAGGCCCAGAAGAGCGACGACGGCAAACTACGCGGCCGGTTCATGCTGAAGCTGTCCGGGGAGGCATTCTCCGGTGGCGGGGGCCTGGGCGTGGACCCCGACGTGGTGCACAAGATCGCCCGTGAGATCGCCGCCGTCGTCCGTGACGGTGCCGAGATCGCGGTCGTGATCGGCGGCGGCAACTTCTTCCGCGGCGCCGAACTCCAGCAGCGCGGCATGGACCGTGCCCGCTCGGACTACATGGGCATGCTCGGCACGGTCATGAACTGCCTCGCCCTCCAGGACTTCCTGGAGAAGGAGGGCATCGACAGCCGCGTGCAGACCGCCATCACCATGGGCCAGGTCGCCGAGCCGTACATCCCGCTGCGCGCCGTGCGGCACCTGGAGAAGGGTCGCGTGGTCATCTTCGGTGCCGGCATGGGCATGCCGTACTTCTCCACCGACACCACCGCCGCCCAGCGCGCCCTGGAGATCGACGCCGAGGCGCTGCTGATGGGCAAGAACGGCGTGGACGGCGTCTACGACTCCGACCCGAAGACGAACCCGGCGGCCGTCAAGTTCGACGCCCTCGGCTACGGCGAGGTCATCACCCGCGACCTCAAGGTCGCCGACATGACCGCGATCACGCTGTGCCGCGACAACAAGCTCCCGATCCTCGTCTTCGAGCTTCTGACCGAGGGCAATATCGCTCGCGCCGTCAAGGGTGAGAAGATCGGCACGCTTGTGGGTGAGCAGGGCAGCCGGTCCTGACCGGTAGAACCCCGTAGAACCCCGGTCTCGTACGACAACACCTGACCGGGGGACGGACCCTGACCGGGGGATGGACAATGTCCTGCCGGTCGGGAACCGTGCAGGAAGAAGACGCGACGCAGCCGGCCGCCGCCTCCGCAAGGAACCGCAGCCGGGCCTACTCAAGACACGCAGGAGCAAGTGGTGATCGAAGAGACCCTCCTCGAGGCCGAGGAGAAGATGGAGAAGGCCGTCGTGGTCGCCAAGGAGGACTTCGCCGCGATCCGCACCGGCCGTGCGCACCCGGCGATGTTCAACAAGATCGTTGCCGACTACTACGGCGCACCGACGCCGATCAACCAGCTGGCTTCGTTCTCCGTGCCGGAGCCGCGCATGGCGGTCGTGACCCCGTTCGACAAGACCGCGCTGCGCAACATCGAGCAGGCGATCCGCGACTCCGACCTGGGCGTCAACCCGAGCAACGACGGCAACATCATCCGAGTGGTGTTCCCCGAGCTGACCGAGGAGCGCCGCCGCGACTACATCAAGGTCGCCAAGGGCAAGGGTGAGGACGCCAAGGTGTCCATCCGCGCGGTCCGCCGCAAGGCCAAGGACGCGATCGACAAGCTGATCAAGGACGGCGAGGTCGGCGAGGACGAGGGCCGCCGTGCGGAGAAGGAGCTCGACGACACCACCGCGAAGTACGTCGCCCAGGTGGACGAGCTCCTGAAGCACAAGGAAGCGGAGCTGCTCGAGGTCTGATGAACGACTCTTCCTGGGGCTCACCGCCACACGCCGGGTCGCGGGCCGGGTACTGGGGGCCCGTCGACCAGGGGCCTGTCCAGGGGGCCGCCCCGGCGGGTCCCGCGTACGATGCGCCTGAGGCGCAGCAGACTCGCCCCATGCCCATCGTCCCCGACGTACCCGCGCGCGGCGGAAACCAGGATGACGACCGGGGGGCCGCTCGGCCGGGCGGCCCCTTGTTCCCGGACCGGCCCTACGGCAACCAGCCGTACGGCGACGCCGCCCACGGCATCGACACACCGTCGGCACAGCCCCACGCGGCGGTGCCGCAGAATCCGGAGCCCATGCCCGACGCCTCTCACCCGGCGCCCGCACCCCAGAAGAAGAGTGCGGGCCGAGACCTGGGCGCGGCCATAGGGGTCGGGGTCGGGCTCGGTGTGGTGATCATCGCGTCGCTGTTCGTCGTCAAGGCCGTGTTCATCGGCGTGATAGCGGTCGCCGTCGTCGTCGGCCTGTGGGAACTGACCAGCAGGCTTCAGGAGCGCAAGGGCATCAAGGCGCCGCTCGTGCCGCTCGCGGTCGGCGGTGCGGCGATGGTCGTCGCCGGATACGTCCGGGGCCCCGAGGGCGCCTGGGTCGCCATGGCCCTCACCGCGCTCGCGGTGCTGGTCTGGCGGATGACCGAACCGCCCGAGGGTTACCTGAAGGACGTCACCGCCGGCGTCTTCGCGGCCTTCTACGTCCCGTTCCTGGCCACGTTCGTCGCCCTGATGCTCACCGCCGACGACGGAGCGTTCCGCGTCATGACGTTCCTGGTCCTGACGGTCGTCAGTGACACGGGCGCGTACGCCGTCGGCTGGCGCTTCGGCAAGACCAAGCTCGCTCCGCGCATCAGCCCGGGCAAGACCCGCGAGGGCCTGCTCGGCGCGGTGTCGTTCGCGATGGCCGCCGGCGCGCTGCTGATGCAGTTCGTGATCGACGACGGCACCTGGTGGCAGGGTCTGCTGCTCGGCCTCGCCGTCGCGGCCAGCGCCACGCTCGGCGACCTCGGCGAGTCGATGATCAAGCGGGACCTGGGGATCAAGGACATGGGCACCCTGCTCCCGGGCCACGGGGGCATCATGGACCGCCTGGACTCGCTGCTGCCCACGGCTCCCGTGGTGTGGCTGCTGCTCGTCCTGTTCGTGGGCTCCGGCTGACCCACACCGCACGACCGGCTCGTACGGGCCCTCTCCCTGTTGTTCGGCGGAGGGGGCCCGTCGCCGTGTGACGGGCCCCCTCCGCCGACCGGCACACGGTCCGTCCGGGCTCGCCGCCGGTGACTGCCTCCGCCGTCCTCGCGGTCCGTTCGAACGGCTCAGCCCAAGGAACCGAGCATCTGCCCCATGCCCGCCACCACCGACGGCTCCACCCGGTAGTACACCCATGTGCCGCGCCGCTCAGAGGTCAGCAGGCCGGCCGTCTTGAGCTTCTTCAGGTGGTGGGAGACGGTCGGCTGGGAGACCCCGACGTCGGAGATGTCGCACACGCAGGCCTCCCCGCCCTCGTGTGAGGCGACGAGCGAGAACAGTCGAAGCCGCACCGGGTCACCGAGCGCCTTGAACATCGCGGCGGTCCGCTCGGCCTCCTCGGCCGTCAGCGGGCGCTCGGTGAGTGGCGGGCAACACGGCAGGACACCCTCGGCAACCTCTGGCTCCAGGAGCGGCAACGTCTTGGTGTTCGACATGCGTCTATGTTGACACACGTCGAACCAGGCGAGGGGGAGCGTGTGAGAGCGCCCGGCGGCGTGGAGGCGGTCCTGTCGTCCGAGGTTCATTTCGATGAATGTCTATGTTGACGCTCATCGATACAGGTGCCATGCTGGGGCGTACAAGGCATCGACAGATGTCGAAACAAGCAAGGAGTCGCCGTGAACGCGCCTGCCCTTACCGAGCTGCCCGTCCTCGTGGTCGGAGCCGGTCCCGCCGGTCTCGCCGCCGCCGCTCACCTCGTCGACCGGGGCTTGGACCCCCTCGTCCTGGAGGCCGGGCCGACCGCGGGGGCGGCGGTGCGGGAGTGGTCGCACGTGAAGCTCTTTTCCGCCTGGGGCGAGGTGGTCGACCCGACCGCCGAGAAGCTGCTCGCCCCGACCGGTTGGACCAGGCCCGACCCGGCGACGTACCCGTCCGGGGGCGACTGGGTGGCGCGGTACCTGGAGCCGCTCACCGAAGTCCTCGGGGAGCGTGTCCGCTTCGGCGCGACCGTGACCGGCGTCTCGCGGGCCGGTCGCGATCGCATCGTGGACGCCGACCGAGCGACCCAGCCCTTCGTCGTGCACGTCGAGTACGCCGACGGCCGGGAGGAGCGGATCTTCGCCCGCGCGGTGATCGACGCGTCCGGCACGTGGTCCACACCTTCCCCGGCCGGCGCCGACGGGCTGCCCGCGCTCGGTGAGAAGGCGGCGGCGGACCGCGTCACGTACCGGATCCCCGACCTGAAGGACCCCGCCGTCCGGGCCCGCCACGCAGGCAGGCGCACGGCGGTCATCGGCTCCGGAGCGTCCGCCTTCACCGCACTCGCCCAGCTGGCCGACCTCGCCAAGACCGAAGACGGCAAGGGCACGAAGGCGGTATGGGTCCTGCGTCGTGGCATCTCCGGTTCTACGTTCGGCGGCGGCTCAGCCGACCAGCTTCCCGCTCGCGGTGCTCTGGGCCTGGCGGCGAAGGCCGCGGTGGACGACGGATACGCCGACGCGGTCACGGGCTTCCGCACCGACGCCATCGAGCGTGACGGCAGCGGCCGACCGGTCCTGGTCGCCGAGGACGGCCGACGGCTGGAGCCGGTGGACGAGGTCATCGTGCTGACCGGGTTCCGCCCCGACCTGTCGTTCCTGTCCGAGGTTCGCCTCGACCTGGACGTGCGCCTCCAGGCCCCGGTCGAGCTGGCACCGCTGATCGACCCCAACCAGCACTCGTGCGGCACCGTCTACCCGCACGGCCACCGCGAACTGTCGCACCCGGAGCAAGGCATCTACCTGGTCGGGATGAAGTCCTACGGCCGCGCCCCGACGTTCCTGGCGATGACCGGCTACGAGCAGGTCCGGTCCGTCGCCGCCGCGATCGCGGGCGACCTGGAATCCGCCGACCGCGTCGAACTGACCCTGCCCGAGACGGGCGTATGCGGTGGTGCCGGGCTGTTCGACGCCCCCGAGGCCGACCAGGACGCAGGAGGCTGCTGCTCGCCCGCGCCCGCTCTCGTCCAGATCGGTGCAGCCCCGGCCCTCGAGCTCGACGAGCAGGGCCAGGCCGACGGCTGCTGCGGCTCGTGACCGCTCCCCGTCGACCTCGAAGAGGGGCGCGACTCCGCGCTCGGCCGCCGTTCCATCAGCTCGAGCATGTCCACTCGCGCCCCTCCGGAGAGGGCATCCCCTCTCCATTGCACGCGCCCCGCGCCGTCCCTGGGCCGTCCGAGGTCGGCCGACGCTGACAGAGGACGCCCACGGGTGACCACCCCCACCCCGCTCTGGCCTGGGGCCCCGCAGATGATCTGCCACACTGGACGTGTTATGCCTGCACCCGGAGAACTCACTTTCGTCGCCCCCCGCGGAGCCAAGAAGCCGCCGCGGCATCTCGCCGACCTCTCGCCCGCCGAGCGGAAGGAGGTCGTGGCGGAGATCGGGGAGAAGCCGTTCCGTGCCAAGCAGCTGTCGCAGCACTACTTCGCGCGTTACGCGCACGACCCGGCGGAGTGGACCGACATCCCCGCCGGTGCTCGCGAGAAGCTGCGTGAGGCGCTGCTGCCGGACCTGATGTCGGTCGTGCGGCATCTGTCGACGGACCAGGGGACCACCCGTAAGACCCTGTGGCGGCTGTTCGACGGCACGCTCGTGGAGTCGGTGCTGATGCGCTACCCGGACCGGGTGACGATGTGCATCAGTTCGCAGGCCGGCTGCGGGATGAACTGCCCGTTCTGCGCGACCGGGCAGGCGGGTCTCGACCGTAATCTGTCCACCGCCGAGATCGTGCACCAGATCGTCGACGGGATGCGGGCGCTGCGGGACGGGGACGTGCCCGGGGGGCCTGCTCGGCTCTCCAACATCGTCTTCATGGGGATGGGCGAGCCTCTCGCCAACTACAAGCGGGTCGTCGGCGCCATCCGCGCGCTCACCGACCCGGCTCCGGACGGGCTCGGGATCTCGCAGCGGGGCATCACCGTGTCGACGGTCGGGCTGGTGCCGGCCATCCACCGGTTCTCCGACGAGGGCTTCAAGTGCCGGCTCGCGATCTCCCTGCACGCGCCGGACGACGAGCTGCGCGACACCCTCGTCCCCGTGAACACACGGTGGAAGGTGCGCGAGGTGCTGGACGCCGGGTTCGAGTACACCGAGCGGTCCGGGCGCCGGCTGTCCATCGAGTACGCGCTGATCCGCGACATCAACGACCAGGCCTGGCGTGGTGACCGGCTGGGGAGGCTGCTGCGCGGCAAGCCCGTGCACGTCAACCTCATCCCGCTCAACCCGACCCCGGGTTCGAAGTGGACGGCATCCCGGCCCGAGGACGAGAAGGCCTTCGTCGAGGCGATCGCCGCGCACGGCGTGCCCGTCACGGTGCGGGACACCCGTGGTCAGGAGATCGACGGGGCGTGCGGTCAGCTCGCGGCCACCGAGCGGTAGTCTGACCCCGGTATCAGGTACGACGTATCGGGTATCAGTACGTCCGTATCAATACATCTTCATATTCCGACAGGGGAGCGCCACAGCGCTGAGAGTGCGGGAGAGTCCGCAGACCCTCTGAACCTTGCCCAGGTCATTCTGGGTAGGAAGTTCGGTCATCACTCAAGCTGTTGCGCCCTGCCCGGGCACCGGCGGAACCTTCCGCGGGTGCCCGGGCAGGGCCGCGTCTCTTCCTGGTCAACCCCAGGAGGAAATCCAGTGCACACCAGGACGTTCGTGGCCGCGGCCGTCGGCCTCGGCCTCGTCACGCTGTCCGCCTGCGGATCGTCGGACGGCGACGGTTCGGCGGCGGAGTCCAAGACCGTCACCCTCGTCAGCCACGACTCGTGGGCCGTCTCCAAGAACGTGCTGGCGGACTTCGAGAAGAGTTCCGGCTACCAGGTGAAGGTCCTCAAGGACGGCGACGCCGGTCAGGCCGTCAACAAGGCCATCCTCACCAAGGACAACCCGCAGGGCGACGTACTCTTCGGCGTCGACAACACGCTGCTGTCGCGCGCCCTCGACAACGGGCTGTTCCAGTCGTACGAGGCGAAGGGCGCGGACCAGGTCCTGCCCGCGTACCGGGCCGACCAGAAGAAGCACCGGGTCACGCCCGTCGACACCGGCGACATCTGCGTCAACTACGACAAGGCGTACTTCAGCGCGCACAAGCTGACCCCGCCCGCCTCCTTCGCCGACCTCCTGAAGCCCGCGTACAAGAACCTGCTGGTCACCGAGAACGCGGCCACCTCCTCGCCCGGCCTCGGCTTCCTGCTGGGCACCGCCGCCGAGTACGGCGACGAAGGCTGGGCGGACTACTGGAAGAAGCTGAAGGCCAACGGCGTGAAGGTGGTCGACGGCTGGGAGCAGGCCTACAACGAGGAGTTCTCCGGGTCCGCGGGCGGAAAGAAGGCGGGGGCCGACCGGCCGCTCGTCGTCTCGTACGCCTCCTCGCCGCCCGCAGAGGTCATCTACGGCGACCCGAAGCCGACCACCGCCCCGACCGGCGTCTCCACCGGCACCTGCTTCCGCCAGGTCGAGTACGCGGGTCTGCTGAGCAACGCGGCCAACCCCGAGGGCGGCAAGGCGCTCCTCGACTTCCTGCTCACCGCGGAGTTCCAGCAGGACATGCCGCTCAACATGTTCGTCTACCCGGTGCGGGAGGGAGCCGCGGTGCCGGCGGAGTTCACGAAGTACGGCCCGCAGGCGAAGGACCCCGAGACGCTGGACCCGGCGAAGATCGCCGACAACCGTGACGACTGGGTCAAGTCATGGACCTCGCTCGTACTGAAGTGACCGGGCGCACGGCCCGTGCGGGGAACGCGGCGCGGCTCGGACTCATGGCCGTGCCCGTCGCGTTCTTCGCGGTCTTCTTCGCCTACCCGGTCGCCGCGATCGTCGCCCGCGGGCTCGGCTCCGACGGGGGCTGGCGCTTCGGGCGGCTGTGGGACGTGCTCGCGCAGTCCGACATCCGGCACGTCCTGTGGTTCACCACCTGGCAGGCGCTGGCCTCCACCGCGCTCACGCTCCTGGTCGCGCTGCCCGCCGCGTATGTCTTCGCCCGCCTGGAGTTCCCGGGCAAGCAGGTGCTGCGCGCCGTCGTCACCGTCCCGTTCGTGCTGCCGACGGTCGTCGTCGGCACGGCGTTCCTGGCGCTCGTCGGGCGCGGTGGACTGCTCGACGACCTGTGGGGCGTACGGCTGGACACCACGGTGTGGGCGATCCTGCTGGCGCACGTCTTCTTCAACTACGCGGTCGTCGTACGGACGGTGGGCGGGCTGTGGTCGCAGCTCGACCCGCGGCAGGAGGAGGCGGCGAGGACGCTCGGCGCGTCCCGCCTGACGGCGTGGCGCACGGTCACTCTGCCCGCCCTGGGGCCCGCCGTCGCGGCCGCCGCGCTGATGGTCTTCCTCTTCACCTTCACCTCCTTCGGCGTGGTGCAGATCCTCGGCGGCCCCACCTTCTCCACCCTCGAGGTGGAGATCTACCGGCAGACCTCCGAGATCTTCGACCTGTCCACGGCCGCCGTCCTCACCATCGTCCAGTTCCTGGCCGTCGGCGCGATCCTCGCTGTGCACGCCGGGACCGTCCGGAGGCGGGAGACCGCGCTGCGGCTGGTGGACGCGTCGGTGACGGCGCGGCGGCCGCGCGGCGCCGGGCAGTGGGCGCTGCTCGCCGGAGTGCTCGGCACGATCGCCGTGCTGCTGGTGCTGCCGCTGGCAGTGCTGGCGCAGCGCTCGCTCGACGCGCCCGACTTCGCCTACTACCGGGCGTTGACCAGCGACGACGGCAACGTCTTCCTGGTCCCGCCGATCGACGCGATCGGCAACTCGCTGCAGTACGCCGTCACCGCGACCGCGATCGCCGTCGCCGTCGGCGGGCTCGCCGCGGCCGCGCTCACCCGACGGGACGCCGGACGGCTGGTCCGCGGCTTCGACGCGCTGCTGATGCTGCCGCTGGGCGTCTCCGCGGTGACCGTCGGCTTCGGGTTCCTGATCGCGCTCGACGAGCCTCCACTGGATCTGCGCGGTACGTGGATCCTGGTGCCGCTCGCGCAGGCGCTGGTCGGCATCCCCTTCGTCGTACGGACCATGCTGCCGGTGCTGCGGGCGGTGGACCAGCGACTGCGTGAGGCGGCGGCCGTGCTCGGGGCGTCGCCCTGGCGGGTGTGGCGGGAGGTCGACCTGCCGATGGTGTGGCGGGCCCTGCTCGTCGCGGCCGGGTTCGCCTTCGCGGTGTCGCTGGGGGAGTTCGGGGCGACGGTGTTCATCGCGCGGCCCGACAACCCGACGCTGCCGGTCGCCGTGGCGCGGTTGCTCGGGCGGGCCGGCGAGCTGAACTACGGCCAGGCGATGGCCCTTTCGACGATTCTGATGGTGGTGTGCGTGGTGGCGCTGCTGGTGCTGGAGCGACTGCGGACCGACCGGACGGGGGAGTTGTAGATGCTGCTGGAACTGGAGCGCGCCACCGTGCGGTTCGGGGGGCGGCCCGTGCTCGACGCCGTCGATCTCGCGGTGGCCGAGCACGAGGTGGTGTGTGTGCTGGGGCCGAGCGGCAGCGGCAAGTCGACGTTGCTGCGGGCGGTGGCCGGGCTCCAACCGCTGGACGCCGGGCGGGTGCTGCTCGACGGACGCGACCAGGCCGGGGTCCCGGCGCACAAGCGGGAGCTCGGCCTGATGTTCCAGGACCATCAGCTGTTCCCGCAGCGGAACGTGGGCGGCAACGTCGCCTTCGGGCTGCGGATGCACGGCATGCCCAGGGTCCGGCAGGGCGAGCGGGTGGCGGAGTTGCTCGAACTGGTCGGGCTTCCGGGTGCGGCCGGCCGTGCGGTGGCCGCGCTCTCCGGTGGGGAACAGCAGCGGGTGGCGCTGGCCCGGGCCCTGGCGCCGCGCCCCCGGCTGCTGATGCTCGACGAGCCGCTCGGTCAGCTCGACCGGTCGCTGCGGGAGCGCCTGGTCGTCGAACTCCGGGAGCTGTTCGGCCGGTTGGGGACGACCGTGCTCGCGGTCACCCACGACCAGGGCGAGGCGTTCGCACTCGCCGACCGGGTCGTGGTGATGCGGGACGGGCGGATCGCCCAGTCCGGTACGCCTCTCGAGGTGTGGCAGCGGCCGGCGGACGCGTTCGTGGCGCGTTTCCTCGGCTTCGACAACGTGGTGGAGGGGACCGTCACGGAGGAGGCCGCGGTCACGCCGTGGGGCAAGGTGCCGGTGCCGGCCGGGTCGGCGCAGGGAGCGCGCACGCTGCTCGTCCGGCCCGCCGGGGTGCGCCTGGTGGGTGCGGACGAGGGACTGCGCTGCACGGTCACCGCCCGCACCTTCCGCGGCACCCATGTCGCCGTGCACCTCCAGCCGGAGGGCGCGCCGAGGCTGGAGGCGGCGTGCACGCTGCGGGACGCGCCGGAGGTCGGGGGCGTGGTGGGAGTGTCCTTCGACGCGGCCGAGACCGTCGTACTGGACTGACCGGCCCATCCCGCGGGGCGTGACATGCGGGTGGCCCGCCCCCGGAGACAGGGGCGGGCCACTCAGCCGCGTCCGGCGGGCCGGCCGGACGTGCGGGTCAGCGGTTGCTCGACCCGCGGCGCCGCATCCCGAAGAACACCGCGCCACCGCCGACGGCGACCAGGACCGCCGCGATGCCGACGATCAGACCGGTGTTGGAGCCGGCGCCGGTCTCGGCCAGGTTGGACTCCTGGGCCGCGGCCGACGGGGCGTTGCTCGCGGAGGGCGCGGGCGCGGCGCTGTCGCTCGCCGAGGCGGACGGGGACGGCGTGTTCGTCCCGGCCGGCGGCGCAGTGGTCGTGCTGTCCGACGGCGTCGAGGACGGGGAGGTGGAGGGGGTGGTGGACGGGGTGGACGTGTCCTCGGCCTCGCAGGCCTTGGACGGGGTGGTCAGGTTGCCGGGGATGTCCTTGTCGACCAGGATCTTCTTGCCCTTGACGGCCTTGACGTGGATCCGGTACTCGGCGTTCGGCTCCCAGGCCTCGGCGAAGGAGACGGTCACGCCGGCGGCCGAGCCCTCGACGGTCTGGGCCACACCGACCTGCCTCAGGTCGCCGCCGTTGTTCTCGAGGAAGACGGTGATCTCGGCCGGGACGCCCGTGGGGTCCTTGTCGGTGACGGTGATGGCGCCCTTGGCGCCGTCACAGACGGCAGTGGCGGAGAACTCGCTGATGTCGCAGGCCAGCGCGGTGCCGGCGGCGCTGAGCGCCAGGGCGGCGGAGGCGGCGGTGACACCGAGCATGCGCACCGAACGGGCGGCGGTACGGCGGGAAAGGGACACGTTTGTCCTTTACGGGAAGCGCAACTGCGGGGGGTGGAGGGGGAGATGGCGCCCCCGGTGAGCCGAGTGCGTCACCATCCCCAGCAGACTCACAGGTCTATAAGCGTTTCATAAGAAGTGTCAATGCGCGGACCCCTCCGAGCGGCTGGCTTTGCCCGCTTATTAACCACCGAGACGTTTCAACGCCTCCGGAGCCTCCTCGATCCGGTCAACGAGGGCGATACGGGACTCCATCGACCGCTCCCGGGCGAGTGACCGCAAGAGCGGCCAGGCGGGCAGCCGTTGCGTCCAGTGCTCCCGGTCCACGAGCACCATCGGCGTCGGTTCGCCCCGCGACCCGTAGTAGTTGGGCGTCGCGTTGTCGAAGATCTCCTGTACGGTCCCGGCGGCGCCCGGCAGGAACACCACTCCCGCGGTGCAGCGGGCCAACAGGCCTTCCTCGCGGGTGGCGTTGGAGAAGTACTTGGCGAGGTGCGCGGCGAACGGGTTCGGTGGCTCATGGCCGTAGAACCAGGTGGGGATGCCCACCGAGGGGCCGCCGCCCGGCCAGGTGGCCCGCACCTCGAAGGCCGCCTTCGCCCAGTCGGTGATCGAGGGCGTGAACTTCGGTGCCTTGGCGAGGAGTCGGAGCGCGTCCGTGAGCATCGCGCCGTCGAAGGGGGCCGCGTACGCGCCGAGGTTCGCCGCCTCCATCGCGCCGGGTCCGCCACCGGTCGCCACCATGAGCCCGGACCGGGCGAGTGCACGGCCGAGCCGGGCCGCGCCGGCATAGGCATCCGTACCGCGCGCCATGGCGTGGCCGCCCATGACACCCACCACGCGCTCCCCGACGAGGAGTTCGTCGAGCGCGTCGGAGACGGCGTCGTCGTGGATCGAGCGGAGCATCGAGCCGAATATGTCGCCGTCCGCCTTCGTGCGCTGGAACCACGCGTACGTGAGGGCGTCCGGGGTCGCTTCGTAGCCCTCGTCGAGGGAGGCGAACAACTCGTCGGGGGAGTAGACGAATCCGCGGTACGGGTCGAACGACAGACCCGGTACGGGCGGGAAGACCAGGGCGCCGGAGGCGCGGGACTTCGTGGCCGCCGCCGGCTCCATCGGGCAGCCGAGGAAGACGGCGCCCGAGGTGTCCAGGGCGAGGAGGGCGTCCGTACGGGCCGTCAGGTCGACGGACTGGACGCGGAAGTGGGACAGCGTGCCGTGGGTGGCGGCCACCTCGTCGAACTCGGCGAGGGACTCGATCTCACGGTCGTGGGAGCCGTCGTACGGCTGGGCGGGTGTCGTCGGATGCACCCGCCCATGCTAGGCAGCGCCGGACGAGCGGTGGGTCAGCTCCCGACGGCCGACGGGTCCATCCACACGACCTCCCAGGTGTGGCCGTCGAGGTCGTCGAACGAACGGCCGTACATGAAACCCATGTCCTGCGTCTCGCCGCTCGGCGAACCGCCCAGCGCGAGCGCCCTGTCGACGAGTTCGTCGACCTTCTCGCGGCTCTCGGCGCTCAGGGCGATCAGGACCTCGCTGGTCTTCGAGGCGTCCGCGATCTCCTTCTTGGTGAAGGTCGAGTAGAACGGCTTGGTGAGCAGCATCGCGACGATCGTGTCGCTGATCACCACGGAGGCCGCGTTGTCGTCGCTGAACTGCGGATTGATCGTGTAGCCGAGCTCCGTGAAGAACTTCTTCGAGGCGCCGAGGTCGTTCACGGGCAGGTTCACGAAGATCATCTGCTGGTAGGCCGGGGTGGTCATCGGGTCTCTCCCAGGGGATTCGCGTTGCTGGTGTGTGGCGTTCGGTGGGGTAGACCGAGGGGCCGTGCGGAACTCATCGCGGGGCGGGGATCTTTTTCGTGCGCGGCCTCAGCGGGTCAGCGGGAGGGCCGCCAGTTCGGCCACGATCAGGGTGAGCGGGACGAAGAGGGCGAGCAGGGCGCCGGTGCGCAGGGCGGCGGCGCTGCGCAGCGTCTTGGCCGGGGCGCCGAGTCGGAGCAGGGCGGCGGTGGTGTCGGCACGGATCTGCCGCGCCTCCACGGCCGCGGTCAGGAGCGTGGCGACCGCGCAGCCCGCCACGACCAGGGCGCCGAGGGTGGTGAGTGGGCCGAACGCGGGATCGGCCGGGTCGTACAGCGCGGCCATCGTGTACGCGCCGGACGCCACCGCGCAGACCACGCCGAGCGGCTGTCCGATACGGGCCGCCTCCTGCATCAGGCCGCGGCCCGCGAGGAGACGGAGGGCGCCGGGGCGGGCCGACTGCAGCAGCCGGCCGCAGAGGTGGGTGAGGCCGGGGCCGGCGAGGGCGAGACCCACGGCGGTCAGGGTCCAGCCGACGAGGACCGCGGCGGGGCCGGTGGGGAGGCCGCCGGGGAGCGGGAGGGTGCTGGGGTTCGCGGTGCGGTTCGCGTACGCCTCCACGGCCAGGCCGGCGGCGAGGAGGGCCACACCCCAGGGGAGGGCGGTGGGGTGGGGCGGGTGCGTCTGTGTCCGGGGCGGTGTCCGTGTCTCTGCCCGTGCCTCGGGGGCGCCGTCGGCGGAAGCCTCCGTTGTGCCGTCGACCAGGGCAGGCGCCGAGGCCGGCGCCGAGGGCAGGGTCGTGGTGCCCGGCGCCCCCGGGATGCCGTCCGCCGCCGGGTCGGCCGTCGCGGCGGGGCCGCGGTCCGCAGCCGGGTGGAAGGGCCGGCCGTTCGTCGCCGGGTCGGGAGCCGCCTCGGCGGGGCGGGTGTCCGCGGCCGGGTGCGTCGGCCGGCCGCTTCCCGTCCTCGCCCCGAAGCGGCCGTACTCGCCGAACCTGTCGCCCGGCCCCGTCCTGGCGAATGCGCCGAACCTGCCGAACATCCCCGGGGCCGCCTGGGCCGCCACGCGCGCGTCCCTCGGGCGGAGCATCAGGGCCACCGCGAGGGACGAGGTCACCGGGACCAGCGCCAGCAGCGTCAGGGACGCAGGCAACGGGAGGGGCTGGTTCGCGGCGAGGAAGTCGTCGGCCGCTCCGTCGAACGGCATGCCCGTGAGGTCGCCGCGCAGGTGCAGGAAGAGGAGGAGGGCCAGCATGGAGCCGAGCAGTGTCGACAGGGCCGTCGTCATCGCCGAGACGGCCATCAGGCGGGCCGGGCCCAGGCCGATCGCCGCCAGGCCGGGGCGCGGGCGGGTGCCCGGGTCGGTGCGGGCCACCGCCTGGGCGAAGTAGACCGTCGCGGCCAGCGGGACCGCGCACCAGGCGAGGCGGAGCACGGACGCGGCCGGGGCCTCGGGGTGGGTGAGAGCGCGGCCGAGGGTGCACAGGAGGAGGAAGCCGGTGCCCGCCGAGGCCGTCGCCACCAGGAGGCGGCGGAGCTGGACGGCGGGGTGGGCGCTGCGCGTCAGACGGAGAGCGAGCACGCGGCCCCCCGGCCTTCCGGCTCCGTGACCGGCGGCAGATGGACCGTCTTCACCCGGCGCCCGTCCATCAGCGGAACCGTGCGGTCGGCGAGGGCTGCGGTCTCCGGGTCGTGGGTGGCCAGCACCACGGTGATGCCGTGGGAGCGGGCCGCCGTCGTCAGGGTGCGCAGGACGTGGGCCCGGTCCGCGCGGTGCAGGGGCGCGGTCGGCTCGTCCGCGAAGAGGACCGAGGGGGCCGGGGCCAGGGCGCGCGTGATGCAGACCCGCTGGCGCTCGGCCTGGGTGAGCTCGTGCGGACGGCTCCGGGACCTGTCGCCGATGTCCAGACGGTCCAGCCACTCCAGCGCGGCGGCCTTGGCCCGGCGGCGGCTGGTGCCGCGCAGCATCAGGGGGAGGGCCGCGTTCTCCCAGACGTTGAGTTCGGGGACGAGGACCGGCGCCGGGTCGATCCAGCCGAAGCGGTTGCGACGCAGCCGTTCACGGGCCGTCGGGCCCATCGTGTGGACGGGGACGCTGTTGAACCAGACCTCGCCGCGCTGGGCGGGCACCAGGCCGGACAGACAGTGCAGCAGGGTCGTCTTGCCGCTGCCGCGCGGTCCGCTGACGGCGAGGATCTCGCCCTCCCGCACGCCCAGCGAGACACCGCCGAGCGCCGGTGAGCCGTCGCGGTGCGTGAAGTACAGGGAGCGTGCCCACAGCACGTCGTTGTCCGGCGGGGCCTCCATGGGCGTACACCTCGGTTCAGATCTGTGGTTCCCGTGCCAATCCCCCGTGCGGGGGAACGAAGACAGGGCCGATCGGTCACTCGCACGCTAGGCAGCCAGGAGGGGAAGGCCGGACAGCACACGGCCCCGGGTCGCCGTTTCTCACTCGAACGGTCGACACCGGGGCCGGTGTTGATCAGCTGATCAGGCTGACGATCACAGCTTCGTCCACGCCTCCGTCAGCGTCGCGCGCAGGATCTGCTCGATCTCGTCGAAGGTCTCCTGGTTGGAGATCAGCGGCGGGGCGAGCTGGACGACCGGGTCGCCGCGGTCGTCGGCACGGCAGTACAGGCCGTTGTCGTACAGCGCCTTGGAGAGGAAGCCGTACAGGACGCGCTCGGTCTCCTCGTCGTTGAAGGACTCCTTGGTGTGCTTGTCCTTCACCAGCTCGATGCCGTAGAAGAAGCCGTTGCCGCGGACGTCGCCGACGATCGGCAGGTCGTGCAGCTTCTCCAGGGTCGAGCGGAACGCGCCCTCGTTGTCGAGCACGTGCTGGTTGAGGCCCTCGCGCTCGAACAGGTCGAGGTTGGCGAGGCCGACCGCCGCGGAGACCGGGTGGCCGCCGAAGGTGTAGCCGTGCAGGAAGGTGTTGTCGCCCTTGTAGAACGGCTCGGCCAGCTTGTCGCTGATGATGCAGGCGCCGATCGGGGAGTAGCCCGAGGTCATGCCCTTGGCGCAAGTGATCATGTCCGGGACGTAGTCGAACTTGTCGCAGGCGAACATCGTGCCGAGACGGCCGAAGGCGCAGATGACCTCGTCCGAGACCAGCAGGACGTCGTACTGGTCGCAGATCTCGCGCACGCGCCGGAAGTAGCCGGGCGGCGGCGGGAAGCAGCCGCCGGCGTTCTGCACGGGCTCCAGGAAGACCGCGGCGACCGTGTCCGGGCCCTCGAAGAGGATCTGCTGCTCGATCTGGTCGGCGGCCCAGCGGCCGAAGGCCTCGGGGTCGTCGCCGAACAGCGGGGCGCGGTAGATGTTGGTGTTCGGGACCTTGTGCGCGCCCGGGACGAGCGGCTCGAAGGGGGCCTTCAGGGCCGGCAGACCGGTGATGGACAGGGCGCCCTGCGGGGTGCCGTGGTAGGCGACGGCGCGGGAGATGACCTTGTACTTGGTCGGCTTGCCGGTGAGCTTGAAGTACTGCTTGGCGAGCTTCCAGGCGGTCTCGACGGCCTCGCCGCCGCCGGTGGTGAAGAAGACCTTGTTCAGGTCGCCGGGCGCGTGGTCCGCGAGGCGCTCGGCGAGCTCCACGGCCTTCGGGTGGGCGTAGGACCACACCGGGAAGAACGCCAGCTCCTGCGCCTGCTTGAACGCCGCCTCGGCGAGCTCCACCCGGCCGTGGCCGGCCTGGACCACGAACAGGCCCGCGAGACCGTCGAGGTAGCGCTTGCCCTTGTCGTCGTAGATGTAGGTGCCCTCGCCCCGGACGATGGTCGGGACGGGGGAGTTCTCGTACGAGGACATGCGGGTGAAGTGCATCCACAGGTGGTCGTACGCGGTGCGGCTGAGGTCCTTGGTGCTCACGGTTATCGGGTCCTCACGATTATCGGGTTCCCCACATGTAGGTCTGCTTCTTCAGCTTCAGGTAGACGAAGCTCTCGGTCGAGCGCACGCCCGGCAGGGCACGGATGCGTTTGTTGATGACGTCCAGCAGGTGGTCGTCGTCCTCGCAGACGATCTCGGCGAGGATGTCGTACGAGCCGGCGGTCATCACCACGTACTCGACCTCCGCCATGTCGGTCAGCGCTTCCGCTATGGACTCGACATCGCCCTCGACGTTGATCCCGACCATCGCCTGCCGGCGGAAGCCCACGGTGAGCGGGTCCGTGACGGCGACGATCTGCATCACGCCCTGGTCGAGCAGCTTCTGGACGCGTTGGCGCACGGCCGCCTCGGAGAGGCCGACGGCCTTGCCGATCGCGGCGTACGGCCGACGGCCGTCCTCCTGGAGCTGCTGGATGATGGCGAGGCTGACGGCATCCAGGTGAGGGGTGCTGCCGTTCCTGGACTCGCGGGAGTCCCTGTGCTCTGCGCTTCGACTGGCCACGGCCTCACTGTGCACGACGTCTCGACCGTTCCGCAAGGCCGAGGCGATGAAATTCGTTGTTTACGTAACGGAGATCTGCGGATTCCGCAGCCACGACGGGATCAGGGGTGTTGAAAACGTCGGGGCAAGGATTAGTGTGGGTGTCTCAGTCAATGGACACCGAATCTGGAGGGCCGGCAGTGAGCACCGAGCTGGGACGGCTGCGCAAGCTACGCAACTACATCGCCGGCGAGTTCCGGGACGCCGCCGACGGACGGACCACCGAAGTGGTCAACCCCGCGACCGGCGAGGCGTACGCGACCGCGCCGCTCTCCGGCCCCGCGGATGTCGACGCCGCGATGGCGGCCGCCGCCGAGGCGTTCCCGGGCTGGCGCGACACGACGCCCGCCGAGCGCCAGAAGGCCCTGCTGAAGATCGCGGACGCGTTCGAGGAGCGGGCCGAGGAACTCATCGCGGCCGAGGTGGAGAACACGGGCAAGCCGATCGGGCTGACCCGCTCCGAGGAGATCCCTCCCATGGTCGACCAGATCCGCTTCTTCGCGGGCGCGGCCCGGATGCTTGAGGGGCGCAGCGCCGGCGAGTACATGGAGGGGCTCACCTCCATCGTCCGCCGTGAGCCGGTCGGCGTCTGCGCGCAGGTCGCGCCGTGGAACTACCCGATGATGATGGCCGTGTGGAAGTTCGCCCCGGCGATCGCGGCCGGCAACACGGTGGTGCTCAAGCCGTCCGACACCACGCCGGCCTCCACCGTCCTGATCGCCGAGATCATCGGCTCGATCCTGCCCAAGGGCGTCTTCAACGTCGTCACCGGCGACCGTGACACCGGCCGGCTGATGGTCGAGCACCCGACCCCGGCGATGGCCTCCATCACCGGTTCGGTGCGCGCGGGCATGTCGGTCGCCGAGTCGGCGTCCAAGGACCTCAAGCGCGTCCACCTGGAGCTCGGCGGCAAGGCGCCGGTCGTGGTGTTCGAGGACACCGACATCGCCAAGGCCGTCGAGGACATCTCCGTGGCGGGCTTCTTCAACGCCGGCCAGGACTGTACGGCGGCCACCCGCGTCCTCGTCCAGGAGGGCATCCACGACGAGTTCGTGGCCGCGCTCGCGAAGGCCGCCGCGGAGGCGAAGACGGGGCAGCCGGACGACGAGGACGTGCTCTTCGGCCCGCTGAACAACCCCAACCAGCTGCAGCAGGTCACCGGCTTCATCGAGCGGCTGCCCGCCCACGCCAAGGTGGAGGCGGGCGGTCAGCGGGTCGGCGACAAGGGCTACTTCTACGCCGCGACCGTCGTCTCCGGGCTGAAGCAGGACGACGAGATCATCCAGAACGAGGTCTTCGGACCGGTCATCACCGTCCAGTCCTTCACGGACGAGGACCAGGCGGTCGAGTGGGCCAACGGCGTCGAGTACGCCCTCGCCTCCTCGGTGTGGACCAAGGACCACGGCCGCGCGATGCGCATGTCCAAGAAGCTCGACTTCGGCTGCGTGTGGATCAACACCCACATCCCGCTGGTCGCCGAGATGCCCCACGGCGGCTTCAAGAAGTCCGGCTACGGCAAGGACCTGTCGGGCTACGGCTTCGAGGACTACACCCGCATCAAGCACGTCATGACGTCCCTCGACGGGTAACGCTCCGCCGGGTGGGACGGGTTCGCTCTGCGGGTTCGCACTGTAGGTGCGGGTGCGGGTGCGGGTGCGGGTGCGGGTGCGCTGTGGCTGGTCGCGCCCGCGCGGCGGAGCCGCAGATCGACGGAGCCCCGCGCCCCTCGGGGAGTTCGGCCCTCGGCCCTCGGCCCTCGGCCCTCGGTCCTCGGACCGGGGGCCGTTCGCTGTGCAGTTGACCCCGCCGGTGATCGACAAGGTGTCGGTTCGTGCGCGCTGTGCTCGACGCAGCGTCGATTGTCCGGGAGTCGGCCCCACGGCATGCTGACGGCGTGCCCCAGACTCCCTCGTTCTCCCGCGCCGTGTCCCGCCGTTCCCTGCTGCGCGCGCTCGGGGGGACCGCTGCGCTCGGCGGGCTCGCCGGCTGCGGGGTGCCCGCCGCGTACGTACGGCCGGGCGACCGCGCCGGGGCCGATCTCTCCGCCGATGACAAGCGGCTGACCTGGGCGAACTGGCCGCTCTACATCGACACCGACGACGAGGACCCCGACCGGCGGCCCACGCTCGACGCGTTCCGCAAGAGCACCGGCATCGCCGTCGACTACGTCGAGGAGATCAACGACAACGACGAGTTCTTCGGCAAGATCAGCCCCGCGCTGATGAACCACCAGCAGACCGGCCGCGACCTGATCGTCATCAGCGACTGGATGTGCGCCCGGTTCGTACGGCTGGGCTGGGTGCAGGAGATGGACCGGGCCGCGCAGCCCCACGTCACCGAGTACCTCGACCCGCTGCTGCGTTCGCCCGCCTTCGACCCCGGACGCGCGTGCACCGTGCCGTGGCAGTCCGGCATCACGGGCATCGCCTACAACCGGCGGAAACTGGGCCGGGAGATACGCGGCGTCTCGGAGCTGTGGGCCGACGACCTCAAGGGGCGGGTGACGCTTCTGTCCGGCCTGGACGAGGCGTTCGCGCTGCTGATGCAGGGCAACGGCGTGGACGTCACGAAGTGGACGGCCGACGACTTCCACCAGGTCTGCGACGAGGTGGAGAAGCAGGTCGGCCGCGGCCAGATACGCCGCTTCACCGGTAACGACTACACCAAGGACCTGGTCAGCGGCGATGTCCTGGCCTGTCAGGCGTACTCGGGCGATGTCATCCAGCTCCAGGCCGACAACCCAGACATCCGCTTCGTCGTCCCCGAGGAGGGCGCCGAGCTGTGGGCGGAGTCCCTGATGATTCCCAACCTCGCCCGGCACAAGGCGAACGCCGAGAAGCTGATCGACCACTACTACCGGCCCGAGGTCGCCGCCGAGCTCGCGGCCTGGGTGAACTACGTCTGCCCGGTCCCTGCCGCACAGGCCGTCCTCGCCGACTCCGACGACGAGGAGACGGCGGCCCTCGCGGAGAACCCGCTGATCTTCCCGGACGCCGAAATGCGGAAACACCTCGCGATCGCACGTGACATCACCTCCACGGAGCGCCTGGAGTTCGCCAGGCGGTGGAACGCGATCGCGGGGCTCTGACGGCGGCTTTTCGAGGCAGTGGGTTCCCGATCGGGACTTTGCCAGTTCTTTACAACCTGCTGCCCGGCTGTCTCGTCTCTTCGCTCGATCCGTCAACGGACCGAGGAAAGAGAGCGATTCATGCGACTCATGCCGCGAACGGGCCTTGCCGCCCTGGTAGTTGCGGGCACCGCCCTGTTGGTGGGCGCGGCGCCCGCGCTCGCCGACGGCGGGACGCCGACGCCCGTCCCCACCACCGCGGACCGGAGCGTGACCCCGGCTCCCACCGAGGCAGGCGACGACGCGACCCCGGCCCCGGCCCCGACCGAGGCCGGTACCGCTCCGTCCGCCGTTCCGAGTCAGGTCGGTGTGGTGCCGCGCGGCGGTGCCGACACCGGGGTCGAGGAGCCGTCCGAGGGCCGCGGCGGGCTGATCGGCGGCAGCGCGGCCGCGGTGGCCGCGGCGGCCGGCACGGGCTTCTACGTCGTGCGGCGCCGGAGGGCGACCGGCGCATGAGCCCGCTCTCCAGGCGCGCCCTGATCCTCTCGGCCCTGGCGGCGCCGCTGGCCGCGGGCTGTGCCGGCGACCCGGCCGACCCGGCTGCCCCGGGCGACGCCGCCCGTACGCCGGGCACCTCCGCGGCCCCCTCCGTCCGGGCGGCGCGTCCCCTCGCGCGCTCGGTGCCGGTCGGGCTGCGGATTCCGGCCATCGGGGTCGACACCCCGGTCATGCGGCTGGGGCTGGCCGCCGACGGCACCGTGGGGGTGCCTCCGGTCGAGGAGCACGACCGGGCGGGATGGTACGAGAACTCGCCGACGCCCGGACAGACCGGACCGTCGGTGATCCTCGCCCATGTCACGGTCGGCGCCTACGGGGACGGTGTCTTCCGGCACCTCGACCGGCTGCGCCGGGGCGACCGGATCGGGGCGCGTCTGGAGAACGGCACGACGGCCGAGTTCGCCGTCACCGAGGTGACGACCGTCGACAAGACGGAGTTCCCGACCGAGGAGGTCTACGGGAACGTGGACCGCCCCGAACTGCGTCTCATCACGTGCGGCGGCCCGCGTTCCGGCGACGGATACCGCGACAACGTGATCGTCTTCGCCGCCCTGAGTCCCGCGGGAGAACGTTGAAACGGCCCTCTCGGACCCGTGAGAGGGCGGCGTCCGAGTTGTTCGCCGCCCTCTACCCGCGCCTCGCCGGCTGGTGCCGCCGTCTCGTCGACGACGACGAGACGGCGCACGAGATCGCCTCGGAGGCGTTCACCCGGCTCTGGGCCCGCTGGACGGCCGTCGCGGAGCCCCAGGGCTTTCTCTTCGTCACCGCCGCCAACCTGGTCCGCGACCACTGGCGCAAGCTCGAACGCGAGCGCCGGGCCCTGCGCCGGGCCACCGTCGAGGCCGTCGTCGCCCCGCCCGCCGAGCCGGCCGATCCCTCGGTGCGGCTGCTCGTGCAGTCCCTGCCCGACCGGCTGCGCGTCCCGATCCTGCTGCACTACTACGCTGACATGCCGATCCGGGAGGTGGCCGTGCTGACCGGGCGCAAGGAAGGAACCGTCAAGGCCGACCTGCACGCGGCCCGCGAACTGCTCCGCGCCCACCTGAGGAGAAGCCTTGATCACACCCACTGACGACTTCGACGACGGCCCGGACCTCGACCCCGACGACCCCCTCACCGTCATCCTGGGGCCCGTCCCCGGCCACCTCGGCCCGCCGCCCGGCCGCTACGAGGAGATCCGCCGCGGCGCGGTCCGCCGCCGGCTGCTGCGTACCGCGGCCGGGGTCGGCGCGACCTGCGGGATCGCCGCGCTGGCCGTCCTGCTGCCGTTGCACCTGACGGCGTCCGACGCGCCCACGCGCCCCGTGGTCCCGCTGGCCCCGCCGTCGGTGAGCGGCCCGTCCACCGTGCCCCCGCCCTCGCCCGTACCGGACACCGAGCGCCCTACCGAGGGGGCCGCGACCCCGGCCCCGGATCCGCGGACGTCGACTGCGCCCGCCGGCACCGCTGTCCCGACCATCGGCAGCGACGGCCGTAGCGACTCGCCGGAACCGAGCACGGCGAGCGAACCGACCACGGCGAGCGAACCGGGCAGGTCCTCGGCGGCGCGGCCCACCCCGTCCGTCGAGCCGTCGGAGGGCTCGCCGGAGTGAGGCTGCCACGCCGTCACTTGAGCGCGGCCATGGCGACGCGCTGGGCCACCGGGTTCATGCCCTCGCCCTTCGCGTCGGTGGAGTTGACCGAGTAGACGAGGGTGCGGCTGAGGTTCCGGGTGCCGGCGATCAGCGCGTTGTAGCCGTAGCGGCCGCCAGACTTGAGCCAGTAGACCTTCCCCTCGTACGCGAAGCGCTGGAGGCCCGCGCTGTAGGTGGCGCCGTCGATGTGCGCGGGGACCGTGAACATCTCCCGCAGCTGGGGGCCGCGGACGATGCGGCCCCGGAAGAGCGAGGTGAGGAGGCGTTCCAGGTCCGCGGTCGTGGAGATCATGTCGCCGGCCGCGAACCGGTCCGCCTGGTTCCACTCGGTGACGTCCACCAGCTCCGTCGTCCCGTCCGCCTTCTTCACCGCCTGGTAGCCGCGGTTGTGCGGGCCGGCGATGCGTGGGTCGGTGCCGGGGAAGTACGTGTCCTCCATGCCTGCGGGCGCCAGGACCAGGCGGGTGGCCTCGGACGCGTACGACCGGCCGGTCACCTTCTCGATCAGCAGACCCAGGATCGTGTAGTTGATGTTCAGATAGTGCTGCTGCTCGCCCGGGCGGAACTCCGGCCCCTTCGCCGCCGCGGACGCGACGACCTGCTGCGGGGTCAGGGTGTCGAAGCGGTGCGCGTACACCTCCTCGAAGGAGTCTCCGAGGCCGTCGCCCGCCGGGATGCCGCTGGTGTGGTTGAGCAGTTGCCGTACGGTGACCGGCCGGAACTTCCCTCCGAGCAGGCCGGGCAGGTAGCGCTGGATCGGCCTGTCGAGGTCGATCCTCCGCTCGGCCGCCAGGCGCAGGACGGCCGCCGCCGTCACCACCTTCGTCGTCGAACCTGCCCGGAACCGGGCGTCGGGGTCGGCCGGTGCGGCGCTCGGCAGGTCGTGCACACCCGCGCTGCCGCGCCAGGTGCCGTCGGTGCCGCCGACCCGGACGAGGGCGGCGGTCGCGTCCTGGTCCGGGAGCCCGGCGAGCGCGGCGGTCAGTGCTTCGACGTCGAGGGCGCTCGCCGGGTGGGCCGAGGTCGAGGCCGGGGCCGACGCGGGCGTCGCGAAGGCGGGCGCGGCCAGCGGGCCCGCGGCGAGGACGGCCACCAGGGAGACGGCCAGGACGGTGGTGCGACGGCGAGCGTGCATACGGGCTCCAGAGGAAGGGGGGCGGGGGGTTCGACACGATCTTCCGCCGGGATGCGACCCCCGCGGATCGTCGCCGAGGAGGGTGCCGGACCCTGGGGAAACCCTGAGCAACTGGCTTGCTTCTTGGGGGAGTTGCTCAGGGTGCCCCCTACGGGTGCCGGACGGGTGTGGGACGGAGTGCTGGTCCGTGCGCCGGTCCGGGAGTGAAAAGTGTTATCCGCGGGCCGTCCCGGCCGTCTCCCTGGATGTGATCTCCGACATTGCCAACAGCGGGGTCCCGGCTGAGAGGGTGCGGGCATGAGGACGTACGCCGAGGCCGGCCGGCACTGGCGTGCCACCATCGCCGACGCGCAGGCCGGCGACCGGCGGGCGCTGGACGAGTTGGTGGCGGGCTGGCTGCCGCTGGTCTACAACATCGTCGGCCGCGCCCTGAACGGCCACGCCGACGTCGACGACGTCGTGCAGGAGACCATGCTGCGCGCCGTCGACAACCTCGGCTCGTTGCGCGACCCCGACAGCTTCCGCTCCTGGCTGGTCGCGATCGCCATGCGGCAGATCCGGGACCGCGCGCGCCGCAGGACACCACAGCGCCTCGACGAGAGCGTGCCGGCCGGCGAAGCCGCCGACTTCGCCGAACTCACCGTGCTTCGGCTCCAGTTGGAGGGGCAGCGGCGCGAGGTCGCGGAGGCGGCGCGCTGGCTCGACGACGAGGACCGGCAACTGCTGTCCCTGTGGTGGCTGGAGGTCGCGGGCGAACTCACCCGCCGCGAGCTGGCCGCGGCCGTCGGCATCAGCCGGCAGCACGCCGCCGTGCGCGTCCAGCGGGTGAAGGAGCGCCTGGAGGTCTCCCGGGGCATCGTGCGTGCCCTCGACGGGGCCTGCCCCGACCTGCGCGACCTGACCGCCCGCTGGAACGGCCGGCCGGACTCCGTGTGGCGCAAGCGGCTGGCCCGGCACATCCGCGGCTGCGGCTACTGCGGCGACACCCGTGAGTCCGTCGTACCGGCGGAACGGCTGCTCGTCGGGATCGCGCTGGTCCCGCTGCCGGCCGGCTTCACGATCTCCCTCGCGCTCGGCGGCAAGACGGCCGCCGCGGCCACCGGGGCGGCCTCCGTCGGCTGGTCCGCGAAGGTGCTGACCGCGCTCACCAAGCCGGCCGTCGCGGTCACGGCCGGCGCGACACTCGCCGCGGGCGGCGCCTACGTCGTCGTACGGACCCCCGACGACCCGCCCGCACGGGCGGCCGTGGTCCCCACGGTGGCGAGCACACCCGCCACCGCACCGTCCGCCCCCGGCCTCTCCCCTTCCGGCCCGGCCTCGCCGTCGGCATCCCCCTCGGCGTCGGCGAGCGAGCGCAGGACGGCCCGGTACGGGAGTGTCGTCGACGCCGTCGACAGCGCGCCCGACCCGGACACCCCGCCCGCCGCCCTGCCGGAGCGGCCCGCGTCCGGCGTCACCAGCAGCGGCGGCGCGCACGCCACCCTGAACCACCGCGGGGACGGCGTGACGCTCAGCGGACAGGGCTACGTCCTCGTGCGCTGGCAGATATCGCCGCAGTACCGGTCCGGCGCCCTGGTCATGCCGAGCTGGACGGGGCTGAAGGGCAGGCTCTTCCATGTGGCCTCCGGCGGCGGCCGTCGCATGGACGACCCCGTCAGCGCCACGGACACCACCGCCACCGGCATGGGCAGCAAGGCCACCGGCTACATCGTCCCGCCCTCCGGCACCCAGCAGATGTGGCAGAACGAGTACTTCTACCTCGCCGGCAGCGTCACCCTCACCGTGAACGAGCGGGGTGCCGACTACGGCCTCAACGTCTTCCCGACGACCTGGGACGCCGTGCGGAAGGACGTCACGAGCGGCCCCGGCCAGGGCGCCGGGCGCTACGGCCTGGTCCGTGACACGGGCGAGGACGACACACCGGTCCCGCAGTACGTCACCCGTGAGACGCCGGCCGACCCGGCGACGGTCCCTCAGGCCTCGCGCGTGTAGCGGTCCTGGGCGCGGGTCACCTCGTCCCCGTGGTCATGGGCCCAGATGCCGAAGGCCTGGATCGGCGGGAGCAACGTCCTTCCCAGGTCGGTGAGTCCGTACTCCACCCGCGGCGGCGACCCGCCGTACGCCTGCCGCGTGACGAGCCCGTTGGACTCCAGTCTGCGCAGCGTCTCCGTCAGCACCTTCTGGCTGATTCCGCCGATGCGTGTCCGCAGCTCACCGGGGCGTCCGGGGCCGTCCTTCAGAGCCCAGATCACCACCGGGTTCCAGGTGTTGGAGACGAGGTCGAAGGCGAGCCGGGTCCGGCAGTCGGCGAGGAACGCGAGGTCGGGGTTCACGTACCGAATGGTGCCTGAACGGCTTCCTACTGTCGTGGGAGATCCATGGAGCGGGGATCCGTGGAACGGCGATCCATGGAACGGGGTTCCGTGGAACAGGAGGAGGAGCCATGCGCGTGGGAATTCTCGGTACGGGCGGAATGGCGGATGCGCTGGGCACCCGGTGGCGGCGGGCCGGCCACGAGGTGGTCACCGGCGGACGCTCGGGAGGGCTGCGGGAGGCGGCGGAGGCGGGGACGGACGCGGTACTGCTCGCGGTGCCGTACGAGGCGGTGGTCGACGTGGTCGGCGGGCTGGAGGAAGCCCTGCGCGGACGGGTGTTGATCGACTGCACCAATCCGGTGGGCCCGGGTTTCGCTCTGCTCACGGCGGACGGCCCGGCAGCGGCCGAACGCATCGCCGCCGCCGCGCCCACCGCGCACGTGGTGAAGGCCTTCAACCTGTGCCACGTGAACGTCTGGCGCCTCGACCCGCCCGTCTTCGACGGCCGCCCCCTGGCGGTCCCACTGTGCGGGGACGACGAAGCGGCCCTGTCCGTCGTACGCCGGCTCGTCCGCGACCTGGGCTGCGAGCCGCTGAACGCGGGGGGACTCGACAGGGCCGGTCTGCTGGAGGCGACGGCGGCGCTGCTGATCCGGCTGTGGCTGGGGGAGGGCGCGGACGCCCAGGCGATCTCCCCGCCGTTGGCGTACGCGGCGGGGTAGAGCCTGTCGTTCGGATCAGGCCGCAGGATGCCGACGATGCGCGCGGTCAGCCCTGCTTGCGCAGAGCCGTCAGCACCTCGATCCGGTTGGTGGTGATGGAGTCGACGCCCAGGTCGATGAGCCGGCGCATGGAACGGCGGGTGTCGGGGGTCCAGACGGAGAGCAGATGGCCGTCGTGGTGCACGCGGGCGGCCAGATCCCGGTCCACCAGCGAGAAGCGGTAGTTGAGCCAGCGCGGCTTCACCGCGTCGAGCAGCGCGGGCCGCGGAGGGGCCAGGCTGGTGCAGGTCAGGGCGATCTCGGCGGACGGATCGGCGGCGCGCACGGCGAGCATCGCGCCGGCGTCGGCGCAGTAGTAGACCCGGTCCGCCGCCCCGGCCTCGCGGACGGCGTCCACGATCCGCCGTGCCGTGCGCACGTCCCGGGTCCCCGGCAGATCGAGCATCAGCCGGCTGCCCTCGGTCGCGGCGAGCGCCTCCGCGAGGGTCGGCACCGCGCCGGCCGTCAGCCCGCGCACCTCGGCGGCGGACAGCGACCGCAGCGGCCGGTCCTGACCCCACAGCCGCTTCAACGTCTCGTCGTGCAGCAGGACGGGTACCCCGTCCCGGGTGAGCCGTACGTCGAACTCGACGGCGTCCGCGCCCCGGTCGAGCGCGGAACGCAGCGAGTCGACGGTGTTCTCACGGAAGCGATAGGGGTCGCCACGATGGGCCACGGCAGTCACGTTGTGCATGGGCCCATTGTGGCGGCCGCCGGCCCTCAGGGGGCGAGCCGGCCCGTCGTGTAGGCCTCGATCTCGGCCCTGATGCGTGCCTTGCCGGCCTCGTCCAGGAAGGACGCGTCGACCGCGTTGCCGGCGAGTGCGGCCAGGCCCCGCTCGTCGAGGTCGAGGAGGCGGGCGGCGACCGCGTACTCGTTGTCGAGGTCGGTGCCGAACATGGGCGGGTCGTCGGAGTTGATCGTGACCAGGACGCCGGCCCGCACGAACTCCTTGATCGGGTGCTCGTCGAGGGTGCGGACCGCGCGCGTGGCGATGTTCGAGGTCGGGCACACCTCCAGGGCGATGCGGTGCTCGGCGAGGTGCGCGAGCAGCTTCTCGTCCTGCGCGGAGCTGGTGCCGTGACCGATGCGCTCGGCGCGCAGGTGCGTCAGCGCGTCCCACACCGTCTGCGGTCCGGTGGTCTCGCCGGCGTGCGGCACCGATCGCAGCCCGGCGGCGATCGCCCGGTCGAAGTAGGGCTTGAACTGCGGGCGCGGCACGCCGATCTCGGGCCCGCCCAGCCCGAAGGAGACCAGCCCCTCGGGGCGGATCCGGTCGTCGGTGGCGAGCCGCGTCGTCTCCTCGGCGGCCTCGAGACCGGCCTCACCGGGGATGTCGAAGCACCAGCGCAGCACGGTCCCGAACTCGGCCTCGGCCGCCTTGCGGGCGTCCTCGATGGCGTCCATGAAGGCGAGTTCGTCGATACCGCGCCTGGTCGAGGAGAACGGGGTGATGGTCAGCTCGGCGTACCGCACCTGCTGGCGGGCCAGGTCCCGGGCGACCTCGTACGTCAGCAGCCGGACGTCCTCCGGGGTGCGGATGAGGTCCACGACGGACAGGTACACGTCGATGAAGTGGGCGAAGTCGGTGAACGTGAAGTAGTCGACCAGGGCCTCGGGGTCGGTCGGCACCTTGGAGTCGGGGTGCCGGGCGGCCAGCTCGGCGACGATGCGGGGGGAGGCGGAGCCGACGTGGTGGACGTGCAGTTCGGCCTTGGGCAGCCCGGCGATGAAGGCGTGCACGTCACGGCCGCCGGCCGCGGCGGCGGCGGCGGTGGGACCGGCGGGTGCGCCGGAGACGGGGGAGTCCGGGCCGGGGGAGCCGGGAGCGGCGGATGCGTCGAAGCGGTCGGTCATGGGGTCCTCCCCGGGACGGCGCCCCGGGCCGAGCGGGCCGGACGGGACGCGGGTGATCGGCTGATCGATGAGTCGGGATCATCGTAGGCGGAGCGGGCGGGAGACGACCGTCGGCCTCGCTCGCGGCTTGAACCACCGTCCACCGCACGGGCCGCCGCCCAGGCCACCGGCCGTCGCACCGGCCGCGGGCCGTAGCATGACGGAACGTACGCAGGGCGGAACGGTGTACGGACGAGGGAACGCAAGCGGGAACGCGCGGGACGGTACGCGCAGGACCGAACGCCTGGCGAAACGCGGGGCAGAGGGCGACAGAGGGGATCCACGCATGTCCGACGACGCGCCGACTCCGGCCGGTGACGCCGCCCATGACCCGTGGCCCGCGCCCGCTTCCGACGAGGCGGACGGTCCGCAGGACGCGCCTCCCAAGGTGCCTTTGGACAAGGGCAGGACGGACACCGGCACCACCGGCACGACCGGCACGACCGGCGCGACGGGTGCGACGGGCGCGACGGGTGCGACGGGCGCGACGGGTGCGACGGGTGCGACGGAAGACGGTGCAGGCTCTGTCGGGTCCTCGGCCGCGTCGAATCCCTGGGCCGCCCCGGGCGACAGCGCGCAGAGCGGGGCCGGCTACACCGTCGCCGCGAACGAACCGTTGACCCCCGCCCCCGGCTCTCCCTCCGTCCCCTCGGACCAGGTGCCGCCGGCCGTTCACGACCAGCGGACGGTCACCGCGCTGCCCAGCGTGCCCCCGCCGCCCGCGGACGTCACCCCGCAGCCCTGGGCCACCCCCTTCGGGAACCCGCCCGTGAACGGCCCGTTCGGTGCCTTCCCGCCGCCCCACCCCGGCACGGCGGCGGCCGGCGGCCCGCCGTTCAACCCGATCGACCCCTTCGCTCCCCCCGGCGCGGGCGGGGCGGTCCCTCCGCCGCCCCTCGCGCCCTACGGTCCGGGACAGGTCCCGTACGGATATCCGGGCGGCTACGGCTATCCGGGCCGGCCCCACTACGGGGGCGGCGCTCCGGGCCCCTACGGCTGGCCCGGCGGGGCGGGCGACAGCAACGGCATGGGCATCGCCGGGATGGTCCTCGGGATCGTCTCGGCCGTCGGCTTCTGCATGTGGCCGCTGAGTGTCGTGCTCGGCATCCTCGGGATCACCTTCGGCACGGTCGGGCGCGGGAAGGCCAGGCGGGGCGAGGCCTCGAACCCCGGTCAGGCGCTGGCCGGGATCATCTGCGGAAGCGTGGGCATCCTGCTCGCGCTCGGACTGGGTGTGCTGCTGATCGTGCAGCCCTGAGGCCCCGGCAGCCGCGCCTCAGGCTGAACGTCGACGCGGCCGAGCAGAGACGTCTCGGGCAGCCGCGACGCCTCAGCCCGCAGTGACGCCGAAGGAAGCCGCGCCTCAGGCCGAGCAGCCGCGATGAGCAGCGACGCCTCAGGCCGCCGCCCGCACTCTCTCCCGGGCCTCCATCAGCGCGAACCCCAGCAGGTTCGGCCCCCGCCAGCGCTGTGGATCCATCGCCGCCTCGTCGTCCGCCGCCAGGCCGATGCCCCACACACGGTCCATGGGGCTCGCCTCCACCAGCACCCGCTCGCCCGTGCTCAACAGGAACGCACGCAGTCCGGGCTGCGAGGCGAACTTGTGGACGCTGCCCTCGACCACGATCCGGAACCGTTCCCGCTGCCAGGTCGTCTCGTCGAAGCCGCGGACCAGTCGCCCCTCCTTCTTCGCCTGGGCGGGGGAGGGTGCGGCCAGCGCCCGCCGCTCCGCTTCCGCGTCCTCGAAGAGACGGGCCTTGCCTGCCATCATCCAGTGCTCGGCCGTCGCATAGGTGACCCCGTCGACCACGAAGGGTGACGGCCACCACTGGCTCAGACAGCTCGACCCGAGCCGGCCGTCGGGCCGCGGCCGGTGCCCCCAGAAATGCAGATACTTGATCCTCGCCCCGGCCTGGACCTGCCTGACCAGGGCCTCCTGGCAATCGATCTTCTCCATGCACGCGAGTCTGGCACGCGCCACTGACAGTGCGTCCCGCCTTTTCCGCTCCGACTCGACACCTGGTCGACCCGCCGTCGACAGATTCCGTCGCGTAACCAAAAGGCAACAACGGAATCACTTGTTGGAGTGCCCTTGCTCTGTCAGGATCGGCAATCAAATCAAGCTGGAGCTACGCCAGCCGCCGCCGCGCACAGCGGGGCGAAGGCGGAGGAGAGCGACATGCAGGACCGGTTCCCCGCACAGGAACGATTCGCGGACGGCGCTCAGTACATCGGGGGCCGTCTCAGGCACGGCACATCCGGCCGGACCCACGCCGTGATCGACCCCGCCACCGGCGAGGAGGTCTTCACCTACGAGCTGGCCGGCGCCGACGACGTCGACGCGGCGGTCGCCGCCGCCCACGCCGCCTTTCCGGGCTGGGCCGGCACCACGCCGGGCGAGCGCTCCGACGCGCTGCACCGGTTCGCCGCCGTCCTCGCCGACCGTGCCGAGGAGTTCGCCCGCGCCGAGTCCCTCCAGTGCGGCAAGCCGCTGAAGCTGACCCGCGAGTTCGACGTGCCGGGCACCATCGACAACACCGCGTTCTTCGCCGGAGCGGCCCGTCACCTCGCGGGCCAGTCCGCCGGTGAGTACTCCGGCGACCACACCTCCTACGTCCGCCGTGAACCCATCGGTGTCGTAGGCTCCATCGCGCCCTGGAACTACCCCCTCCAGATGGCCGCCTGGAAGATCCTCCCGGCGATCGCGGCGGGCAACACCATCGTGCTCAAGCCCGCCGAGCTCACCCCGCTCACCTCGCTGCTCTTCGCCCAGGCGGCGACGGAGGCCGGCATCCCCGACGGCGTGATCAACATCGTCACCGGGGCCGGACAGGAGGCCGGTGAGCGTCTCGTCGGGCACCCCGACGTCGCCATGACCTCCTTCACCGGCTCCACCGCCGTCGGCAAGCGCGTCGCCGAGGTCGCCACCGCGACCGTCAAGCGGCTCCACCTGGAGCTGGGCGGCAAGGCGCCCTTCGTCGTCTTCGACGACGCCGACCTGGAGGCCGCGGCCAACGGCGCGGTCGCGGGGGCGCTCATCAACACCGGGCAGGACTGCACGGCGGCCACGCGCGCGTACGTGCAGCGGCCCCTTTACGAGGCGTTCGTCGAGCGGACGGCCGCCCTCATGGAGACCGTCCGGCTCGGTGATCCCTTCGCCCCCGGCACCGACCTCGGCCCGCTGGTCTCGCACGTCCAGCGCGACCGGGTCGCCGCCTTCGTCGACCGGGCGCGTGGCTACGCGCGCGTGGTGACCGGCGGCGAGGTTCCACAGGGGGATCTCAAGAACGGCGCGTACTATCGCCCCACCCTGATCGCGGACGCCGCGCAGGACAGCGAGGTCGTGCAGTCCGAGATCTTCGGCCCGGTCCTGGTGGTGCTGCCCTTCGACAGCGACGACGAGGGCATCGCGCTCGCCAACGACACCCCGTACGGGCTGGCCGCCTCCGCGTGGAGCCGGGACGTCTTCCGGGCGAACCGGGCGACGCGCGAGATCAAGGCCGGGTGTGTGTGGGTCAACGACCACATCCCGATCATCAGCGAGATGCCCCACGGCGGCTACAAGTCCTCCGGCTTCGGCAAGGACATGTCCGTGTACTCGTTCGAGGAGTACACGCAGGTGAAGCACGTTATGTTCGATAACACGGCGGTGGCCCGCAAGCCCTGGCACCGCACCATCTTCGGGGACTGTTAGAGCGACTACGACCGGCCGCCGACCACGGCCGACCCTCCCGAAAGGGCACCACGCGCATGGAGCAGTACGAGCCCGACCGCCTCAGCCCGGCCCAAGTGGCCGCCATGCGGCGCAGCCTCCGCAACGGCAGGGCGGCCATGACCCGCCGGTCGCTGCTGCGCGCCTCCACCGGAGGCGCTCTCGCGCTGGGCGGCCTCGGCGCGCTCAGCGCCTGCGGGATCCCCGCGGCCGGCAAGACCGAGGGCGGCACGGCCGCCGACGACCACTCGGCGAAGGAGAAGACCGTCAGCTTCTCCAACTGGACCGAGTACATGGATGTCGACGAGAGCGGCAAACACCACCCGACGCTCGACGCCTTCACGAAACGCACCGGCATCAAGGTCAAGTACACCGAGGACATCAACGACAACAACGAGTTCTTCGGCAAGATCAAGCCGCAGCTCGCCGCGGGCCAGGACACCGGCCGCGACATCATCGTCCTGACCGACTGGCTGGCCGCCCGCCTCATCCGGCTCGGGTGGGTCCAGAAACTGGACCCGTCCAACCTGCCGCACGCCTACGCCAACCTGTCGGCCCAGTTCCGCAGCCCCGACTGGGACCCGGGCCGGGCGTACTCGTATCCCTGGCAGGGCATCTCCACGGTGATCGCCTACAACAAGAAGGCGCTCGACGGCGTCGAGGTGAAGTCGGTCTCCGACCTGCTCGACAACCCCAAGCTCAAGGGCCGCGTCGGCTTCCTCACCGAGATGCGCGACAGCATGGGCATGACGCTCCTGGACATGGGCAAGGACCCGGAGAAGTTCACCGACGACGACTACGACGCCGCCATCGCCCGACTCCAGAAGGGCGTCGACAGCGGCCAGATCCGCCGCTTCACGGGCAACGACTACACCTCCGACATCACCAGCGGCGACTTCGCGGCCTGCATCGCCTGGGCCGGTGACGTCGTGCAGCTGAAGGCGGACAGTCCCGACGTCGACTTCGTCATCCCGGACAGCGGCTATCTGACGTCCAGCGACAACATGCTGATCCCCAACAAGGCACGTCACAAGACGAACGCCGAACGGCTCATGGACTACTACTACGAGCCGGAGCCGGCCGCCGAACTCGCCGCGTACATCAACTACGTCTGTCCGGTGGACGGCGTGAAGGACGCGCTGGCGAAGATCGACGAGGATGCGGCGAACAACCCGCTGATCATCCCTGACAAGGCCATGCAGGCGAAGTCGCACTCCTTCCGCTCGCTGAGCTCGAAGGAAGAGACCGCCTACGAGGCGAAGTTCGCGAAGCTCACTGGGGCGTGACGACGATGAAGACGACCAACAGCGGCAGCGGCGACGTCCGCCTGACCGGCATCAGCAAGACCTACGGCTCCTTCGCCGCCGTCCACCCGCTCGACCTGACCGTCCCGCAGGGCTCCTTCTTCGCCCTGCTCGGCGCCTCGGGCTGCGGCAAGACCACCACCCTGCGCATGATCGCCGGTCTGGAGGAACCTTCCTCCGGGACCGTCCACCTCGGCGACCAGGACGTGACGGCACTCCCGCCGTACAAGCGCCCGGTGAACACCGTCTTCCAGTCCTACGCCCTCTTCCCGCACCTCGACATCTTCGAGAACGTCGCCTTCGGTCTGCGCCGGCGCGGCATCAAGAGCGTGAAGAAGCAGGTCGAGGACATGCTGGAGCTCGTACAGCTCGGCGAGCAGGCCCGTAAGAAGCCGCACCAGCTCTCCGGCGGCCAGCAGCAGCGCGTCGCGGTGGCCCGCGCCCTGATCAACACCCCCAAGGTGCTGCTGCTCGACGAGCCCCTCGGCGCCCTCGACCTCAAGCTGCGCCGTCAGATGCAGCTGGAGCTCAAGCGCATCCAGACCGAGGTCGGCATCACCTTCGTGCACGTCACGCACGACCAGGAGGAGGCCATGACGATGGCCGACACGGTCGCCGTGATGAACGCGGGCCGGGTCGAGCAGCTCGGCTCGCCGACCGACCTCTACGAGAACCCGAACACCACCTTCGTCGCCAACTTCCTCGGCACGTCGAACCTCATCGAGGCCGAGGTCGACACCAAGAGCGGCGACGACATCGTGCTGAAGGCCGGCGGCGGCAAACTCGTCCTGCCCGAGTCGCGCTGCTCCGCGCCCACGACGACCGGCGGCAAGGTGCTGGTCGGCGTCCGCCCGGAGAAGATATCCCTCACCCACGCCGACGACGCCGGTGAGATTCCCGAGGGCCGCAACCGCATCACCGGGCGCATCGCCAACTCGTCGTTCATCGGCGTCTCCACGCAGTACGTCATCGACACATCGGTCTGCCCCGAGTTCGAGGTCTACGCCCAGAACATCGACCGGGACGCCCGGCTCGCCCCCGGCGCGGAGGTCGTCCTGCACTGGAGCCCCGCCCACACGTTCGGCCTCGACGCCGCCCAGGACATCGACGCCGGCATCCAGGAAGAGGCGGCGGTCTGATGGCGACGCTCACCGAGGCGCCCCCGCCTCTGTCCCCGACGGCGCCGACCGGGAAGCCGCCCCGCAAGCGCGGGCGCTGGACGCCGTACTGGCTGCTGCTGCCCGGTCTGCTCTGGCTGTTCGTGTTCTTCGCGCTGCCGATGATCTACCAGGCCTCCACGTCCGTGCAGACGGGCTCCCTGGAGGAGGGCTACAAGGTCACCTGGCACCTCGCGACCTACTGGGACGCGCTGAGCGAGTACTGGCCGCAGTTCCTGCGCTCGGTCCTCT
The DNA here is from genome assembly GCF_035983595.1 of Streptomyces sp. NBC_01334. Taxonomy (NCBI): domain Bacteria; kingdom Bacillati; phylum Actinomycetota; class Actinomycetes; order Kitasatosporales; family Streptomycetaceae; genus Streptomyces; species Streptomyces sp. NBC_01334. The sequence goes on from NZ_CP130718.1 coordinate 6,927,588, forward strand.
ACGCGGCCGCCGCGACGATCCTGTGCCTGGTGCTCGGCTACCCGCTGGCCTATCTGATCGCCTTCCGGGCCGGCCGCTGGCGGAACCTGATCATGATCCTGGTGATCGCGCCCTTCTTCACCAGCTTCCTGATCCGCACCCTCGCCTGGAAGACGATCCTCGCGGACGGCGGCCCGGTCGTCGGCGCCCTCAACACCCTGCACGTCCTCGACGTCACCAGCTGGCTCGGCTGGACCGCGGGCGACCGGGTCCTGGCCACCCCGCTCGCGGTGGTCTGCGGTCTGACGTACAACTTCCTGCCCTTCATGATCCTGCCGCTCTACACCTCGCTCGAGCGCATCGACGGGCGGCTGCACGAGGCGGCCGGGGACCTGTACGCCAGGCCGGTCACCACCTTCCGCAAGGTCACCTTCCCGCTCTCGATGCCGGGCGTGGTCTCCGGGACGCTGCTGACCTTCATCCCGGCGGCCGGCGACTACGTCAACGCGGAACTCCTCGGCTCGACGGACACCCGCATGATCGGAAACGTGATCCAGACGCAGTTCCTGCGGGTCCTGGACTATCCGACGGCGGCGGCTCTCTCGTTCATCCTGATGGCCGCGATTCTGTTCATGGTCACTCTCTACATCCGCAGGTCCGGGACGGAGGATCTGGTCTAAATGCCCTTCGTCAACTGGCTCAAGCGCCATTTCGTGGTCATCGCGGGACTTCTCACGCTCGCCTATCTCCTGCTGCCGAACGTCGTCGTCACGGTGTTCTCCTTCAACAAACCGAAGGGGCGCTTCAACTACCAATGGCAGCAGTTCTCCACCGATGCCTGGAAGGACCCGTGCGGGGTCGCCGGGCTCTGCGGGTCGCTGTCGCTCAGCCTACAGATCGCCGTCTGGGCGACCCTCGGCGCGACCGCCCTCGGCACGATGATCGCCTTCGCGCTCGTCCGCTACCGCTTCCGCGCGCGGGGCGCCGTCAACTCGCTGATCTTCCTGCCCATGGCGATGCCCGAGGTCGTGATGGCCGCCTCGCTGCTCACCCTGTTCCTCAACCTGGGTGCCCAGCTGGGTTTCTGGACGATCCTCATCGCCCACATCATGTTCTGCCTCAGCTTCGTCGTGACGGCGGTGAAGGCACGCGTCATGTCGATGGACCCGCGCCTGGAGCAGGCGGCCCAGGACCTCTACGCCGGGCCGGCGCAGACGTTCCTGCGCGTCACGCTGCCCATCGCCGCCCCCGGGATCGCCGCGGGCGCGCTGCTCGCCTTCGCGCTCTCCTTCGACGATTTCATCATCACCAATTTCAACGCGGGCTCCACCGTCACCTTCCCCATGTTCGTCTGGGGTTCGGCGCAGCGCGGAACGCCCGTTCAGATCAATGTCATCGGTACGGCCATGTTCCTCATCGCCGTACTGTTCGTACTGACCTCGATGGTCATCGGAAATCGCCGCAACAAGCAAAAGGCGTAATCGGAAAAGCCCCTGTAGGGAGTTGAAATCATGGCCCCAAGCGCCATGAACCGGTGGATCACTTCTCTTTCCGACGCACAGCCCGTGCCGTACTGGCTGGAAGATCCCGGCAAGCCGCACCCCGAACCCGCGCTCACCGGCCCCGAGACCTGCGACCTGCTGGTCGTCGGCGGCGGCTACAGCGGACTGTGGACCGCGCTCGTCGCCAAGGAGCGCGAGCCGCAGCGGGACGTGGTGCTGCTGGAGGGCCGCGAGGTGGGCTGGGCCGCCTCGGGCCGCAACGGGGGCTTCTGCGCGGCCTCCCTCACCCACGGGCTGCCCAACGGACTCGCTCGCTGGCCGGACGAGATCCACCGGCTCGAGGAGCTGGGGATGCGCAACCTCGACGAGATCGAGGCGGCGATCGCCCGGCACGGCATCGACTGCGACTTCGAGCGCACCGGCGAGATCGACGTGGCCACCGAGACGTACCAGGCGTGGGAACTGCGCGACTGGTACGAGGAGCTCGAAGGCAAGGGTCTCGCCGACGGGCTCGAGTTCCTCGACGCGGACGCGGTGCGCGAGCAGGTCGCCTCGCCCACCTTCCAGGCGGGTCTGCACGACCGCCGGGGTGTGGCCATGCTCCATCCCGCCAAGCTCGTCTGGGGTCTGAAGCAGGCGTGCATGCGGCTGGGCGTCCGCGTCTACGAGCACACCCCCGCCCTGACGCTGAAGCCCTACGGCGCCGGAATGGCCGTGGGCACCCCCTACGGGCAGGTGCGGGCCCGGCAGGTCGCGCTCGGCACCAACATCTTCCCCAACCTGGTCCGGCGGGTGCGGGCGTACACCGTCCCGGTCTACGACTACGCGCTGATGACGGAACCGCTGAGCGCCGACCAGCTCGACTCGATCGGGTGGAAGAACCGGCAGGGTCTCGGGGACTCGGCCAACCAGTTCCACTACTTCCGGCTGTCGGCCGACAACCGGATCCTGTGGGGCGGATACGACGCGGTCTACCCCTACGGGGGCCGGGTGCGCGCCGAGTACGACGACCGGCCGGAGACGTACGCCAAGCTCGCCGGGCACTTCTTCGGCTGCTTCCCGCAGCTGGAGGGGGTGCGCTTCACCCACGCCTGGGGCGGGGCGATCGACACGTGCTCGCGCTTCTCGGCGTTCTTCGGCACGGCGCACCAGGGGAAGGTGGCGTACGCGGCCGGGTACACCGGCCTGGGGGTCGGGGCCACCCGCTTCGGGGCCGAGGTGATGCTGGACCTGCTGGCCGGGGAGAGCACCGAGCGGACGTCGTTGGAGATGGTCCGCAAGAAGCCGCTGCCCTTCCCGCCCGAGCCCTTCGCCTGGACCGGCATCGCCCTCACCAAGTGGTCGCTGGCCCGCGCCGACGCGCACGGCGGGCGGCGCAACCTGTGGCTGAAGACGATGGACCGGCTGGGGCTGGGCTTCGACAGCTGACAGCCTCAGCGCACAGCCGACAGCCGACCGATGCCGGTCAGGTGTGACCCGGTTCACTCCAACGGGTGGCCCCGACCTGCGTAATGCCCACCGGGGACCTCCCTCTCCCTCGTGACGCGACCGCGTCCACGAGTGAAAGGGAGGTCTTCTCATGGCTGGGGCGAAGACGGCTGTCGAATGGCTGGCATCCGTCGCACCGGATCCCGAGGCATGCCGCTGGGAGTGGGAGCGCAACCCCCTGGGGGTGGCGCTGCTGCCCGCGGGCAAGGCCTGGGACGTACTCATCCTGCCGGGCGAGCTCGGCTATCCCACCCTCGACGTGCTCATCCGGATCCTTCATCGGCCGGGCCCCGTGCTCGTCGACTTCGGGGACAACCGCATGGGCTTCTTCGTCGCGCCCGGCACGGCCGCCCGCTGGCTCGGCACCGGTATCCGTACGGCGGGGGCCGGCACCTGGATCGTCGTGCCGTATCCGGGCCGCTCCACCCGGGGTGTCCGCTGGCTGGTCCCGCCGGACGGCTCCGGCACCCTGACCGATCCGGCGCTGCTCGAACTGGCGATGCACGAGGCGGCGGCGGGCCTGGCCGGCGGAGAGGGCGGCTGACCGACCGGCCACCTCCGCCGCGATACCCGGCCACCGGCCGGGTCGGGGCCGGCGCGCCTCCACCGCCCCCGGCCGGGAGACGCGGCAGGTCCCTTTCACGTCGGCCGCCCGTGCGGCCGACGCGGCCGCCTCCGCCGACGACCGACCGGCTGCCCGCCGTCGGCTGCCGCTGACGGCACCTCACCCGTGGTTCCGTCGTGCCGCTCGCCGACGTCGCCTCGGGTGCCGGCTCAGCTCCATCGCCGTATGCCCGCCTTCAGCGCCAGCCACAGCTCCGGTGCCGTAGGTCGACCGCTGTGTGTGGGCCGCCTGCTGTCGACAGGGGAACCTCGCCCCGGCCTCCGTGCCGCTACTCCGTCGACGTCGCCTTCAGTGCCAGCCACAGCTCCATCCGGACATCCGGGTCGTCCAGGGAACGCCCGAGGATCTCCTCCACCCGCCGCATCCGGTAGCGCAGGGTGTGCCGGTGGACGCCCAGGTCGGCCGCCGCCGCGTCCCACTGGCCGTGGCGGGAGAGCCAGGCCCGCAGCGAGGCCACCAGGTCGCCGCGGCCGGTCGCGTCGTGTTCGTGCAGGGCGCGCAGCAGACCGTCCGCGAACGCCTTCACCGCGTCGTCCGCGAGAAGGGGCAGCACGGAACCCGCCGCGAGCTGCTCGTGCTCCACGAAGACCCGGCCCCGGCGCCGCGCGACGGACAGCGCCTGCTCGGCCTGCTTGTACGCCGCCGCCGCCGCGATCGGCCCGGCCGGCGCGGACAGGCCCACGACGAGTCCGTCCTCGTCGCCGGACTCGGGCCCGGCACCCCCGGCCGCCCGCGCATTCTCCAGCGCGGCCGTGTACTGCGCGCACGCCTCCGCGGCCGCGCCCCCGTCCGCGACCAGGGCCACCAGCCGGTCGCCCTCGGGCACCACCAGCACGGCCTCCCCGGCCCGGGCGGCCGCCGACTCGACGGCCTCGGTGAGACCGTCGAAGGGGTCACCGCCCCCGTCGGCCGCGGCCGACGCCGGCGTCGCGTCGGCGACGATCACCCGGAACGGGGCGTCGAGCAGCCCGCCGTACAGGTCCCCGGCGACGGCCCGCGCGTGGTCCGGTTCGCCCGCCAGCAGCATGCACAGCACCGCCGCGCCGATCCGCTGCTGCGCCGCGTGCAGCGAGCGCGAGCGTTCGGTGGTCAGGGTGAGCAGCGCGATGGCCGAGTGGACGGCGTACCGCTCGGCGGTGCCGAGAGCCGAGGCGGTGCCGACCGCGAGCGCGGCGCGCGGGCGCCGACCGGTGCCCAGGGAGTGCAGCTCGACCCGGTCGTCGTGCCGGTCGTCGGGTCCGGAGCGCTCCGGACCCCCGCCGCCGCCCACCACCGCCGAGGCCGGGGCCGGCCGTTCCCGCAGCCGCTCCACCTCCGCCGTGAGCCGCCCCGCCCGCCGGCCCGCCCACTCCGGCGCGGCTCCCACGACGGCACCCGAGGCGTCGTAGAGGGCCGCCCACCCGTCGACCTGCGCGGCGAGCGCGCGGAGCAACCCCTGCGGGCCGTCCGTCAGCGCCTGCTTCGTCAGCTCGCGCTGGGCCGCGAACCCGGCCGTGACCGCCCGGTACTGGTCGGCCGCGATCGCCGCCGACACCGCCTTGCTGATGGCGAGGAAGGGTGTGCGGCGCGGCACCTCCAGCAGGGGCAGGCCCTCCTCCTCGGCCGCGTCCACGAGGGCCTTCGGGATGTCCTCGTAGTTGACGCCGACGGCGAAGCCGAGCCCGACCACCCCGGCCTTGGCCAGCCGCCGCACATAGCGCCGCATGGCCTCCGGGTCCTCGGCGTCCAGCTTGAGCGCGGTGATCAGCAGCAGCTCCCCGCCCTCCATGTACGGCACGGGGTCCGCGAGCTCGCTGACGTGCGCCCAGCGCACCGGCACGTCCAGACGGTCCTCGCCGGCCCGCACGGTCAGTTTCAGCGCGGAGTGGTGGACGAGCGAGGCGAGCGTGGGAGGCATGGGGCCTTCAGGTCGGGGGAGTGATCGGCGGCGTGATCTTTTGGCCGCCGCGTATGAACGGTCTCTCCCGATTCTGCCTCACTGTACGGACCGCGGACGCGTCTTCAGCCCCGCAGGTCCACCAGCAGCGGTGGCGCGTGTTCGCCCCGCACATCGGTCAGGGACAGCACCGCGTGGCCGGGCGGCACCTCGTGCGCCAGCCGGGACGCCGACCACCGCTCCCGCTCCACCTGGCGCACGGTCACCGCGTCCGTGGTCACCGCCTTGCCGGTGACGAGCTTGCGCAGGGCGTGGATGGCGCGGGTCATCGGCTGGTCGGCGAAGACGGTGTGCTTGGCGACCTCGGTGGTCTCCACCCACTCGGTGCCCCAGGTCTGCGCGAACCGGCTGCCGTCCCAGGTGGTGATGCCGGAGAACGCCATCCGGCAGCCGACGGCCCCGTACAGCGGACCGTGCAGCGCCTCCGGGACGTCGCCGATGGAGCGCAGGGCGAGCACCACGCCCGCGTTCTGCGAGCGCAGCCGCTGGAGCCGGCGCACCGACCCCTCGGTGACCGTGCCCGTCGCGTCGTCCAGGACCAGACAGGCGAAGTGGTCGCGCCGCTCCCGTACGACGGTGTGGAACTGGGCGAGGACCAGCCGGGTGATCAGGCGGGCGGCCTCCTCGTGACCCCGCTCGGGCAGGTCGACGCGGACCCGCAGCGGGTGGTGGGCGACGGCGCGCAGCGAGAACGCCCGGTGCGCGTTGCTGCCGCCGCCGAAGAACTCCGCGAACACCGGGCGGTTGAGCAGCGCCAGCCGGTCGGCGAGGGCCCGGCCCGCGTCGCCCGGGGCTCCCGTCTGCCGGACCCGTGCCTCCAGCTCGCGGCGCATCACCTCGTCACCGGCCACGGCCTCCCGCAGCGCGGACAGCGCGGCCGGCTCGCCCTCGAGGAGCTCGCGCAGCTCGGGCAGGGTGGGGAAGCAGCCGTGCGCGCTCCGGTAGGGGCCCAGCACCTGGGCGAGCGCCGTGGTCGCGCTCGGGCCGCTCACCGCGTCGAGGTCGCCGACCAGCGCCTCGGCGAGGATCGAGGCCGCCTCGTCCGGGTCCTCGGACTCCGCGTACGGATCCAGGTCGTGCACGGACGAGGGGTCCCCGATGCCGACGATCACGTCGAACGCGGAGTCGGAGCCGAGCGGGTCGCCCCCGGGCGAGGACACCGCGACGACGGCGCACGCCCCGGTGAGCGCCTGCAGGGCCAGCGTCTCGGTCAGCGGCTCGATCAGGGTCCGGGTCTTGCCCGATCCGGACGGCCCGACCGCGAGCAGCGAGGTGCCCAGCACCTCCGGGCCGAGCGCGGCGCCCGCGTCGTGATGGCTGACCGGGGTGCGTTCGGCGGCCACCCAGCGGCCGACCCGCACCTGCCCGGTGAGCAGATCGTGGCGCGCGGTGCGCCGGGGCAGGTCACGGGCGCCGGAGGGGTGGGTCCAGGCAGCCCCGCCCTGCCGCAGCACGGTGTCCCGGAAGTCCGCGGTCCCCGCCGTCCAGGCCCGTCGTACGCGCACGCAGTCCACGTCGTTCATCCGGCCGGCGGCGACCTCGGCGGTCAGCAGCTCGGCCGCCTCGTACTGCCCCGCGTCCCGCAGCTCGGGCCACTGGGCGCGCGGCAGCTCGACCGCGGGCGCGGCCCGGCCGGGCTCGGCCCGCCGGGCGGCGAGTCGTTCCTGCACGTACGGCCACCAGCCGCCGACCTGCGCGAACGGCCACACCACCAGCAGCGTGATGGCCGTGTACAGCGCGTTCGTGAACAGGGGGGAGGCGAACAGCTCGTAGCTGCCGGAGATCAGGACGATCAGCGAGAACAGCGGGTCGATGACGGGCAGGGGGTCCCAGCCGACCCCGAAGGCGCCGGGGAAGACGAAGCTGAGGGTGGCGAGCGCGCCCAGCAGGGCGACGAGAGCCCGCGCGGGCTGCGGCCGACGGCCCACGAAGTGCCGCACGGCGTGCGCCCAGCTGCCCAGCCGGCCCATCGCGCAGACGAGGACGGCGAAGAACACGCCGTCGTAGACCACCCGCGCCTCCGCGCCCTCCATGGACTTCGGGGACGCGATCGTGCCGCCCCACCACCAGTCGTCCGGAGTGAACAGCCGCAGCAGGGTGAACTGGTACGGCAGGCCGCCCCGGCGCCACAGCGACCACAGGACCAGCGCGACCACCAGCGGGACCAGCATGCCGACGACCGTCACCGGCGCGAGCCGCTCCGTCGCCCGGGCCGCCTTCGGCGGCCGGTACCCGAAGCGCCAGATACCCGTCCCGGCCGCGGGCCGCTCCTCGTCGAGCCAGGCGGCGACGGCGGATGCGGCCCGCGGGGAGTGCCCGGGGGCAGGCGGTACGCCCGGTGCCCGGTCCGGCCGCGGCGGCATCGACGGCGGCCGCGCCGGCCCCGCCGGGCGCGGCACGGGATTCGCCTGCGTACCCCGCGCGTCCTGCGTCCCGTCGCTGTCCATCGCCCCTGCCCCCTGACCAGCCGCTCCGTCCACCATCAGCGAGTCAATCTAACGCGCCCGCAAGGGGAGTTCACCGCTTACGCGGCCGGGCCCGTGACGATCGCCGTCCGGCGGCACTGTCCATGACGGACAAGCCGCCCCGCCGACACCGCCCACATGGAGCATGCCCACCCTCCACTCCCCGTCCTAGCCTGCGAGAAAAGAACGAAAGTGTCCGCAAAACCCCAGGAGCCCCTCATGACCGCCCTTCCGCAGGAGCGCCGCGTCGTCACCGCCATCCCCGGCCCGAAGTCGCAGGAACTCCAGGCCCGCCGTACCGCCGCGGTCGCGGCCGGCGTCGGTTCGGTGCTCCCCGTCTTCACCACGCGCGCGGGCGGCGGCATCATCGAGGACGTCGACGGCAACCGCCTGATCGACTTCGGCTCCGGCATCGCCGTGACGTCCGTCGGCGCCTCCGCCGAGGCCGTCGTGCGCCGGGCCACCGCCCAGCTCGCCGACTTCACCCACACCTGTTTCATGGTCACCCCCTACGAGGGCTACGTGGCGGTGGCCGAGGCCCTCGCCGAGCTCACCCCGGGTGACCACGCCAAGAAGTCCGCGCTGTTCAACAGCGGTGCCGAGGCCGTCGAGAACGCAGTCAAGATCGCGCGTTCGTACACCAAGCGGCAGGCGGTCGTCGTCTTCGACCACGGCTACCACGGCCGCACCAACCTCACCATGGCGCTGACGGCGAAGAACATGCCGTACAAGCACGGCTTCGGCCCGTTCGCGCCCGAGGTCTACCGCGTCCCGGTCGCCTACGGCTACCGCTGGCCCACCGGCGCCGAGAACGCCGGCTCCGAGGCCGCCGCGCAGGCCATCGACGAGATCACCAAGCAGGTCGGCGCGGACAACGTGGCCGCGATCATCATCGAGCCGGTGCTCGGCGAGGGCGGCTTCATCGAGCCGGCCAAGGGCTTCCTGCCGGCCATCAGCAAGTTCGCGTCCGACAACGGCATCGTCTTCGTCGCCGACGAGATCCAGTCCGGCTTCTGCCGCACCGGCCAGTGGTTCGCCTGCGAGGACGAGGGCATCGTCCCGGACCTGATCACGACGGCCAAGGGCATCGCGGGCGGTCTGCCGCTGGCCGCGGTGACCGGCCGCGCCGAGATCATGGACGCCGCGCACGCGGGCGGCCTGGGCGGCACCTACGGCGGCAACCCGGTCGCCTGCGCGGGCGCGCTCGGTGCGATCGAGACGATGAAGGAGCTCGACCTCAACGCCCGGGCGAAGCACATCGAGGCCGTCATGAAGGGACGCCTCGCCGCCATGGCGGAGAAGTTCGAGATCATCGGCGACATCCGTGGACGTGGCGCGATGATCGCGATCGAGCTGGTCAAGGACCGTACGACGAAGGAGCCGAACCCCGAGGCGACCGGCGCGCTGGCCAAGGCCTGCCACCAGGAGGGCCTGCTGGTCCTGACCTGTGGCACCTACGGCAACGTGCTGCGCTTCCTGCCGCCGCTGGTCATCGGCGAGGACCTGCTCAACGAGGGCCTCGACATCATCGAGCAGGCTTTCGCGCGCATCTGAGCCCAGGCGCCGCACAGCTGATTCCCATCGCCCGCAGAGGGTGTGAAGAAGGTGTGCGAGGAGGATGGCGGGACGGGATTCGGCCTGTCGTACCGCCTGCCTCTGCCGTAGGTTCTCACCAGATGAGAGATACACCCCGTCCACAGGGGACTGCGGACGGATCCAGGCCGGGGCCTCCCCAGCTTCGACCTGGTCGTGCCCTCGCGCACACAACCGGAGCTTCCGGCTTCGGATCTCCACACCGATCGGACGGCCGCCCGCCCCAAACCCCCCGGGGCGGCCGGCACTCCGGTCCGGTCGGCCACCCCGGAACTACCCCCCCTGTTCCGGGGTGGCCGACCTCCTTCTCTGGTGCAGACCACGGAAAGCAGACCCCGGATCCGATCCGGGGTCTTTTTTCGATCCGGGTTCCTTTTCCGCCGTCCGGCCGCCCCTGACAAGCTGGGGCCCATGCCGTCCCGCCCCACCCGCGCCGTTCTCGGTCTCCTGCCGCCCGCTCTGCTCTTCGTGCTGATCACCTGGCAGGTCGCCGCCGACGGCCCGCTGCTGCGCCCGGACGAGCGCCTCAGCCGCGCCCTCGTCCATCCCGACCGGGCCTCCGAGCTGCTGGCCGACCTGGGCGAGGTGCAGATCGCGCTGCCCGTGCTGGTGCTGGTCGCCGGGTACGCGGCCTGGCGAGGGAGAGCGGCGGGCGAGCCGCGGTGGTGGGTGCCGTCCCTCGCCGCGCTCGCCGTGCTGCTGCTGGTGCCGCTGATCGTCGTCCCCCTGAAGGTGTGGACCGACCGGCCCGGTACGCCCGCCGTGCCCCCGGCCACCGGCTACTACCCCTCCGGGCACACGGCGACGGCGGCCGTCGCCTACGGTGCGGCGGCGCTGGTCCTGCTGCCGTGGCTGCGCACCGCGTCCGCCCGGTGGCTGGCGCTCGCGACGAGCGTCCTGCTCGTCCTGGCCGTGTCGTTCGGGCTGGTCAGGCGCGGCTACCACTGGCCGCTGGACGTCGTGGCGAGCTGGTGTCTGTGCACGGTGCTGCTCGGCGCGCTGTGGCTCCTCCTGGAACGCGAGCGGCAGGCGCGGGAGCGGATCCGGACGGCAGCGGGGCGACCGTGCCAAACCGGCGCACCCCGGCCGTCCACCCGTACGACTCGGACAAGCGACCCTTCGGCCTCCCGCCCCTACCGTGGAGCACGAAAGCCACAGGACACCCCCTAAGCGGAAGGGCCGGGACTCGCAATGCCCCAGGAAAAGAATGTGGGGGCCACCCACGCCTTCTGGCTGGCCGGCCGCCAGGTCACCGGCGAGGACAGCTTCGACGTCACCTCGCCGTGGGACGGCCGTCTCGTCGGCAAGGTCAGCGTGCCCACGGACGCGCAGGTCGAGGAGGCCGTGGCCGCCGCGTACGCCGTGCGGGACGAGTTCGCCGCCACCCCGGCCCATGTGCGCGCCGCAGCCCTCGACCACGTCAGCAAGCGGCTCGTCGAGCGCACCGAGGAGATCGCCCGGCTGATCTCCGCCGAGAACGGCAAGCCGATCAAGTGGGCGCGGGGGGAGGTCGGCCGTGCCGTCTCCGTGTTCCGGTTCGCGGCCGAGGAGGCCCGGCGGTTCAACGGCGGCGAGGCCCAGCGCCTCGACACCGACGCGGGCGGCCAGGGGCGCCTCGCCCTCACCCGGCGCTTCCCGAAGGGTGTCGTGCTCGGCATCGCGCCGTTCAACTTCCCGCTGAACCTGTGCGCCCACAAGATCGCCCCGGCGATCGCGGCCGGTGCGCCGATCATCCTCAAGCCGGCCCCGGCGACCCCGCTGTCCGGCCTGATCATCGGTGACCTGCTCGCCGAGACCGAGCTGCCGGCCGGCTCCTGGAGCATCCTGCCGGTCTCCAACGACCGGATGCCCGCGCTCGTCCAGGACGAGCGGCTGCCGGTCATCTCCTTCACCGGTTCCGAGAAGGTCGGCTACGCGATCATGGACTCGGTGCCGCGCAAGCACTGCACCCTGGAGCTGGGCGGCAACGGCGCGGCCGTCGTCCTCGGCGACTTCGCGAGCGACGCCGACCTCGACTGGGCGGCCGGCCGCATCGCGACCTTCTCCAACTACCAGGGCGGCCAGTCCTGCATCTCCGTGCAGCGGGTCATCGCGGACGCCTCCGTGTACGACCGGCTGCTGCCGCGCATCGTCGCCGCCGTCGAGGCGCAGGTCACCGGCGACCCCTCCGACGACAGGACCGACGTGGGCCCGCTGGTCAGCGAGGACGCGGCCAAGCGCGTCGAGACCTGGGTGGACGAGGCCGTCGCGGCGGGCGCCTCGCTTCTCGCGGGCGGCAAGCGCGACGGCGCCTCCTACGCGCCGACCGTCCTCACCGACGTACCGGCGGACACCACCCTCGCCTGCGAGGAGGTCTTCGGACCGGTCCTCACCGTGACGAAGGTGGACGGCGAGGCCGAGGCCTTCGCCGCCGTCAACTCCTCCAAGTACGGCCTCCAGGCGGGCGTGTTCACGCACGACGTCCAGGTCGCCTTCCGCGCCCATCGCGCGCTGGAGGTCGGCGGTGTCATCGTCGGCGACGTGCCGTCCTACCGCGCCGACCAGATGCCGTACGGCGGCGCCAAGCAGTCCGGCGTGGGGCGCGAGGGCGTGCGGTTCGCGATGGACGACTACACGTACGAGCGGGTGCTGGTCCTCACCGGGCTCGCGCTCTAGCTCATGGGAACCATTTTCATATAGGCTCCCCGAAGGGTTCCGGCACCGATGCCTTCCGGTGCCGGACCCCTTCTTCGCACCGGCTTCCTCCGGACCCTCAACCGGAGAAGCCGACGTGCGCCAGCCGCAGGGGGCCGCGCAGTCCGACGCGCAGATCGTGGACGCCCCCGGCGGTGAGGGCCGCGTCGACGGTGAGGTAGTCGTACGGTCCCGGCGTGGGTCCGGCGACCGTCACCGTGGCCAGGGCCGGGCCGCCGTCGAGCGACAGCTCCACGGTGCCCGAGCCGGCCACCGTCACCGTCACGCCCGTCGTGCCGGTGCCCGCGCCGAAGTCGCAGGCCCGGTAGACCAGTTCGCCCGTCCCGCCGGCCACCGGCGTCACCGCGTCGCCCGACACCTTCGTCCGGTCGACGATCTCGACGCCGCTCTGCTCGTCGAAGTCGGCGGCCTCCAGACCGCGCCGGCGGACCGGGCGAGGGGCGGACGGTTCGCCCTCCAGCGTGACGGTCGTCCGCAGCCGGACGTCCGTGCTGGACGCGCCGACCAGGAGGTCGTACGGGCCGGACTCCAGACGCCACCGGCCCTGCGTCACGTCCCAGAAGGCGAAGGCGGACAGCGGGACGTCGAAGGAGAGCTCCGCGCTCGCGCCCGGGGCGAGCGTGACACGGCGGTGGTCCAGCAGCTCACGGCGCGGCCGGGTGACCGAGGGGTCCACGGCGCGGGTGTAGAGCTGGGCGACCTCGTCGGCCGTCATGTCCCCGGTGTTGGTGACCGTGCAGGAGACGTGCGCCGTGCCCTCCTCGACGCGCACCGCCAGGTCCGCGTAGGCGAACGACGCGTACGACAGGCCGTGCCCGAACGGGAACAGCGGGGTGCCCTCGAAGTAGAGGTACGTCTGACGGGCGCCGATCACGTCGTAGTCGAGCAGGTCGGGCAGATCGGCGTCGCCGGCGTACCAGGTCTGCGGGAGGCGCCCGGCCGGGGAGACGTCACCGGCCAGGACCCGCGCGAGAGCGGTGCCCGCGGCCTGGCCGCCGTGCGCCGTCCACAGCACCGCGGACAGCGGGCCCGGCTCGACCGCGTACGGATACGCCGACACCAGGGCCAGCACCGTGCGCGCGTTCGCCGCCCGGGCGGCCGCCAGCAGCCGCTCCTGGTGCGCCGGCAGCCGCAGTGTGGTGCGGTCCTCGGTCTCCCGGCCGTTGATGTGCGGGTCGTTGCCCGCCACGACCACGACCACGTCGGCCCCGGCCGTGACGCGGGTCACTGCGTCCTCGCCGGATTCGACGACGATGACCTCGACGACCTCGGGATTCTCCTCGTCCGGCCCGGCAACCCTGACGCCGTCGGCGGCGACACAGACGTGGCGACCCGTCCCCAGATGCAGCAGGAGGTGACCGTTCCCTTGGGTGTTCCCGGATGTGTTCCCGTCGGTGTCCGCACGCGGTTCCAGGCGGAACGTCTCCTGGACGACCCAGCCGCCGGGCTGGTCGGCGGAGGCGCGCAGGTAGCCGTCCTCGGCGACGGAGAGGTAGCGCCCGTCGGGCGCGCGCAGGGTCAGCACGCCCTCGCCCCAGTCGACGAGCGCGAGCTCCGTACCGGTCGCGTCCGTGGTCAGCGGCGGGAGGTCGGTGCGGCCCGCGAGCAGCGCCGGGTCGAGCGCGCCCTCGGCGCCGCGCACCTCGTCGGTGGCCTCTGGCGCGGTGGGGACCTTCAGGAACGTGCCCGCGGAGGTCCTGAGCAGGACCCGGTCCACGCCCTCCGCGAACTCCACGCGCTCGGCGCCGAACCGCTCGTACAGGCCCTCCAGCGGGGTGGAGCGGTGCAGCAGCGTCCCGCTGTACCAGTCGAGCTTGCACTCGTCGGCGAGCAGGCCGACCACCGCGATGCGGGTGTCGGGGGCCAGCGGCAGCACACCGTCGTTGCGCAGCAGGACGATCGCCTGCTCGGCGGCCTCCCCGGCGAGCGTGCGATGGGCGGGGGAGTCGAACTCGCCGGTGCCGGCGTGCGGGTCGTAGTGCGGGTCGAACTCGCCCAGCCGGAAGCGGACCGAGAGCTGGCGGCGGACCGCCGCGTCGACGTCGGCCGGGGTCAGCAGGCCCTGCTCCAGGGCCCCCTCGACCCGGGCGACGATCTTGGAGCCGTCGGTGCCGTGGTCGGTGAAGCTGTCCACGCCGGCCACGAGCGCGGCCGCCGTCGCCTCCTCGTGGGTGCCGAAGTAGTGCTCGGAGTCCACCAGGTTGGAGGGCGCGCCCGCGTCCGAGCAGACCAGCAGCTCCTCGTCGGTCCAGGCGCGCAGATGCTCGCGCAGATACGGCGAGACATGGTTGGGGCGGCCGTTGACCAGGTTGTACGCCGGCATCACCCCGGCCACCGCGCCCGCCTCGACGCATCCGCGGAAGGCGCGCAGATCGTACTCGTGCAGCACGCGTGGGCGGACCGAGGACGAGGTGACGTCCCGGCCGGTCTCGTTGTTGTGGGCCAGCCAGTGCTTGAGGACCGGGGCCGTGCGCCAGTACGTCGGATGATCACCGCGCAGACCGTGCGTGTAGGCGGTGGCGATGGCGGAGGTCAGCCGGGGGTCCTCGGAGTAGCCCTCCTCGTTGCGGCCCCACAGGGGGTGGCGCAGCAGGTTGACGGTGGGGGACCAGACGTTCAGGCCCACCCGCTCGTCGCGGGCGCGCATCGCCCGGACCTCCTTGGACACCGCCTCGCCGATCCGGCGTACCAGGTCGGTGTTCCAGGTCGCGCCCAGTCCCACGGCCTGTGGGAACACCGTCGCCGGGCCCATCCAGGCGACACCGTGCAGCGCCTCCTGGCCGGTGCGGAAGGCGGCGATGCCGAGCCGCTCGACGGCGGGTGCGAACTGGTGCAGGAAGGAGACCTTCTCCTCGGGGGTCAGCCGGGACAGCAGATCGTCGATGCGCTTCGCGAACGGCAGCTGCGGATCGCGGAAAGGCGGCGTGGGCGGCGTGTGTGCGGTCACGTGGGGATCCCTTTGCGGTGGAGCGGGGAGGCTCTTTCGAAGCGCTTCGATGCTCATTCGACGGTGGGCCGGGTGTCAAGGGGACCTCACCGCTATTTCAAGCAGCACATACGGAGAGGTCGCCCCTGATACCTCGGAGGAATGTTGGGAGCGACCCTTGTGCACCCCAGGGTGTTCACTTAACCTCGCAGCAACATCGAAGCGCTTCGACTGGGAAATATCGAAACATCGTCGGAGGACCGCTTCAGCTCAGCCAGTTCCACTCGAGACACCGCAGCCGACGGCCACCGCCGGGTGTCCTGGTGCGCCATGAAGGGTTGACGCAATGACGCCGAACGCCGCTTCCGCCTCCTCCGGCCCGAGCCGGAGAAGCTTCCTCGCCTCGACGGCGGTCGCCACCGCCGCGGTGGCCGGAGGGATGCCGTTGCTTGCCGCCTGCGGCGGTACGGACAGCGGCTCGCGCGACGGCACCACGTCGGGCAAGGACGCGAAGAAGATCCTGCCCGCCTACGTGGCCAGCAACGTGGTGACGCCCGACATCCCGTCCAAGAACGGTTCCTCGGTCGGCTTCAGCAGCAAGCTCGACCTCGCCACCCTGAAGACCTCGGTGCCGAAGAAGCTCGGCAAGGGCGGCAAGGTCACCGTGATGTCGCCGTTCTGGGGCTCGCCGCCGAAGGGCGACAACGCCTACTACACGGCGATGAACGCCCTCATCGGCGTCGACGTCGTCTGGCAGAACCAGGACGGCAACACCTACGACCAGAAGCTCGGCGCCGTGCTCGCCTCCAGCGACGTGCCGGACGTGGTGGTCGTCCCCGGCTGGAACATGGGCGGCAAGATACCCAGCGCCATCCTCGGCAAGTTCGCCGACCTGGGCCCGTACCTGTCCGGCGACAAGGTCAAGGAGTACCCGAACCTCGCGGCGATCCCGACCGACGCCTGGCAGCGCTCCCTCTTCGGCGGCAAGCTGCGCGGTCTGCCGATGCCGTCGTCCTACGTCACCAACATCGTGCCCTTCTACCGCAAGGACCTCTTCGACAAGAACGGCTACGAGGTCCCGACGACGACGGACGAGTTCACCGCCCTGGCCAAGGAGATCACCAACGCCAAGGCCAAGGTGTGGGCCTGCGGCGACATGAAGTGGACCGCGTTCAACAGCTTCGGGGTCCCCTCCGGCGGGGAGAAGCCGCTCGGCTGGATCCTCGAGGGCGGCAAGCTCGTCAACCGGGTCGAGCTGGACTCCTACCTCGAGGCGCTGGAGTGGACGCGCAAGCTGTTCGCCGCCGGCTACGTGCACCCGGACTTCAAGCTGGGCAAGAGCCAGGCCGTCGACCCGAGCACCAAGTTCGCCGCCGGTGAGTTCCTCATCTACAACAACGACATCTCCAGCTGGTACGGGCAGCAGGCCTCGCAGGCCGCGCAGAACCCGGACTTCCGGATCTGGGGCATGGACATCTTCGGCCACGGCGGCGCCGACCCGGTCATCTACGCCACCCAGCCGGCCAACATCTTCGCCTTCGTCAACAAGAAGGCCTCCGAGGCCGTCATCCGCGATGTGCTGGCCGTCGCCAACGTCACCGCCGCCCCGTACGGCACCAAGGAGTACATGCTCACCAACTACGGGGTGGAGGGCACGCACTACAGCGTCAAGGACGGGGTGCCCGTCAAGAACGACAAGGGCAACCAGGAGGTCCTGAACGCCTTCGTGATGGTCGCGAGCCCGGCGTCGACCATCGCCCACCCCGACTTCCCGGACATCGCCAAGGGCCAGGTCGAGTGGCAGCAGCGGATGGGCGCCTTCACCAAGAAGTCGGCCTTCTACGGCATGCAGATCACCGAGCCCAGCCGCTGGACCAACCTCTCCAACAACTTCGAACAGCTGGAGGACGACATCGTCCGCGGCCGCAAGAAGATCAGCGACATGCAGGCGGCCGTCTCCGACTGGAAGAAGAAGGGCGGCGACGAGCTGCGCGCCTGGTACCAGAAGCTGCTCGACGACAACGGCACGGCGACGAGCTGACGGCGGCGAGGCAAGGAGAACGGCCGTGTCGCACAGCACGGTGCCTCGGAGCAGGGCCGAGGCCGACGAGTCGGGAAAGACCCCGGTGGCGCCCGGCGGCACCACCGGCCCCCAGGGAAAACGGTCCTCCGGGAAGCTGGGTCTGCGGGTCAGGCTCAGACGGGACCGCGTCCTGCTGCTGATGACGCTCCCGGCGGTCGTCCTCATCCTGCTCTTCAACTACGTGCCGATCCTCGGCAACGTGGTCGCCTTCCAGGACTACGACCCCTACGTCAGCGACAACGGAATCGTCGCCATCTTCCACAGCCCCTGGGTGGGTCTGGAGAACTTCCAGCGGCTCTTCGAGGACTCGGCCTTCTGGGAGGCCGTCCGGAACACCCTCGTGCTGTTCTTCCTCCAGCTGGTGCTGTACTTCCCGATCCCGATCATGCTCGCGCTGCTCATCAACAGCGTGGTCAGGCCCCGGATCCGGGCGGTGTCGCAGGCGATCCTCTACCTGCCGCACTTCTTCTCCTGGGTGCTGGTCATCGCCGTGTTCCAGCAACTGTTCGGCGGCGCGGGGATCCTCTCGCAGCTGCTGCGGCAGCACGGGTACGACGGCATCGACATCATGACCGACCCGGAGACCTTCAAGTTCCTGATCACCGCGCAGAGCGTCTGGAAGGACGCCGGCTGGGGCATCATCGTCTTCCTCGCCGCGCTGGCCTCGGTCAACCCCGACCTGTACGAGGCGGCCGCGATGGACGGCGCGAACCGCTGGCGCCGGATGTGGCACGTGACGCTTCCGGCCCTGCGCCCGGTGATCGCGCTGCTGCTCGTGCTGCGGGTGGGCGACGCGCTGACCGTCGGCTTCGAACAGATCCTGCTCCAGCGCGACGCGGTCGGACCAGGGGCGTCGGAGGTCCTCGACACCTTCGTGTGGTGGAACGGCGTCCGCAACCAGGACTTCGGCTACGCGGCCGCCGCCGGTCTGATCAAGGGCGTCATCAGCCTCGGCCTGGTGCTCGTCGCGAACAAGGTGGCCCATCTCATGGGCGAGCAGGGGGTGTACCAGAAGTGACCGCCGTGATCGACAAAACCGTGCGCACACCCGGCCGCTGGGCGGCGCCGCCGCGGCCCGTGTGGGAGGAGGAGCCCAGCAGGGCCGGCCTCGCGGGCAAGGGCATCGCCCTGTCCTTCGCCTGCCTGGCGATCCTCTTCCCGCTGTGGATCGTCCTCGTCACCAGCCTCTCCTCACGGAAGACCATCGACGAGGCCGGCGGGCTGGTGATGGTGCCCAAGGGGATCACCTTCATCGCCTACCGGGAGCTGCTCAGCGGCGGACAGGTCACCCGCGCCGCGGTCATCAGCGTCCTGATCACCCTCGTCGGCACGCTCTTCTCGATGGGCGTCTCCGTCCTGTGCGCCTACGGCCTCTCCCGCTCGGGCTCGTTCGGGCACCGCTGGATCCTGATGGTCCTGCTGGCGACGATGTTCTTCAGCGCGGGCCTGATCCCCACCTACCTGCTGGTGCAGTCCCTGGGCCTGATGGACACCTACCTCGCGCTGATCCTCCCGAGCGCGATCAGCGTGTTCAACATCCTGGTCCTGCGCGGCTTCTTCATGGGGATCTCGCAGGAACTCATCGACAGCGCGCGGATCGACGGCGCGGGGGACTTCCGGATCCTCTGGCAGATCGTCATGCCGCTGTCGAGGGCGGTGCTGGCCGTCATCACGCTGTTCTACGCCGTCGGCTACTGGAGCGCGTGGTTCAACGCGTCGCTGTACCTCAACGACCAGGACATGATGCCGCTGCAGAACGTCATGATCCAGCTGGTGCAGAAGCAGGAGGCGCCGGTCGGCCTGGGACAGGCGATCAAGACGGGGCAGCTGTCGGGACTGGCCGTGCAGATGGCGGTCATGGTGATGGCTCTGCTGCCGGTGGCGGTGTTGTCGCCGTTCGTCCAGAAGCACTTCAAGAAGGGGATGCTCACCGGGGCGGTCAAGGGCTGACGTCCCCCGTCGCGGGGAGAGCCGGCGGACTGCGGTACTTCGGCTGCGGGCGGGTGGGGGCCGATCGCGCAGTTCCCCGCGCCCCCAGGGGGTTGCGGTCACCCCGGCGCCCCTCCTCCCCCTCAGCCGTGGGCAGTCGCGCCGGTGGCGCGGGGCGGGCGCAGCGCCCCTCGCGCCCCAGCAAGCGCGGGGCGAGTGACCCCACCCCGGCCGGCACCAGCACACGGCACCGAACGAACCCCAGGTCCACGACCCCCAGCGAGGTACCTCATGCCCATGCCCTCCCCGAGCCGCCGCACGCTCCTCGCCGGAACGGCGGCCGCCGCCGCGTTCACCGCGCTGCCCGCCGGGCAGGCAACTGCGGCCGCCGGCAACAGCACCCCCGCCTACCGTTGGCGCAACGCCGTGATCGGCGGCACCGGATTCGTCACCGGTGTGCTCTTCCATCCGGCCGTCCGGGGTCTCGCCTACGCCCGTACCGACATCGGCGGCGCCTACCGCTGGGACGACCGCGCGGCGCGCTGGACTCCGCTCACCGACCACCTCGGCTGGGACGACTGGAACCTCCTCGGCGTGGAGGCCCTCGCCGTCGACCCCGCGCACCCGGACCGCGTCTACCTCGCCCTCGGCACCTACGCCCAGTCCTGGGCGGGCAACGGAGCCGTCCTGCGCTCCGAGGACCGCGGCGCCACCTGGACCCGCAGCGACCTCACCGTGAAGCTCGGCGGCAACGAGGACGGACGGGGCGCGGGGGAGCGGCTGCTGGTCGATCCGCGGGACAGCGACACCCTGTGGCTGGGGACCCGGCACGACGGGCTCCTCAGGTCCACCGACCGGGGCGCCACCTGGGCGGCCGCCACCGGCTTCCCGGGCACCCCGAGCGCGAGCGGCCAGGGCGTCACCCTTCTCGTCGCCGCCGGCCGCACCCTCTACGCCGGCTGGGGCGACTCCGACGGGACGAGCGCCAACCTGTACCGGACCGCCGACGGCACCACCTGGGAGGCCGTCCCCGGCCGGCCCACCGGCAGCTCCGCCAAGGTGCCCGTCCGCGCCGCCCATGACCGCCACACCCGTGAGCTGTACGTGACGTACGCCGACGCACCGGGCCCCAACGGCCAGGCGGACGGCAGCGTGCACAAGCTGGCGACCGCGAGCGGCAGGTGGACCGACGTCACGCCGGTCCGGCCCGCGGCCGGTGACACCTTCGGCTACGGCGGTGTCGCCGTGGACGCCCGGCGCCCCGGCACCGTCGTCGTCTCCACCAACAACCGCTGGTCGGCGGTGGACACCCTGTACCGGACCACGGACGGCGGCCGCACCTGGACGTCGCTCAAGGACACGGCGGTCCTCGACGTCTCCGAGACCCCGTTCCTCACCTTCGGCGCCGACGCACCCAAGTTCGGCTGGTGGATCCAGGCCGTCGCCGTCGACCCCTACGACTCGAAGCACGTCGTCTTCGGCACCGGCGCCACGCTCTACGGCACCCGGGACCTGAAGCACTGGGCCCCGCAGATCCGCGGCCTGGAGGAGACCTCCGTACGGCAGCTGATCTCGCCCCCGACCGGGCAGGCGCACCTGATCAGCGGCCTCGGGGACGTCGGGGTGATGTACCACGAGCGGCTCACGGCCTCGCCGTCCCGGGGCATGGCGACGAACCCCGTGTTCGGGACGGTGACGGGACTCGCGCAGGCCGCGGACAGGCCGTCCTACGTCGTCCGCACCGGCTGGGGCGACCACGGCAACGGCGCCTGGTCGGCCGACGGCGGCAGATCCTGGGCGCCCTTCGCGGCCCAGCCCGCCCTCGCCGAGGACGCGCCGGGGCCCATCGCCACGAACACCGACGGCAGCGTCCTGCTGTGGACCTTCGTGCACTGGGACGGCACCAAGTACCCCGCCCAGCGCTCCGCGGACAACGGGGCGACCTGGTCCGAGGTCTCCTCCTTCCCCAAGGGCGCCACCCCGCTCGCCGACCCGGCAGACCCGGCACGCTTCTACGCGTACGACACCGACAC
Organism: Streptomyces sp. NBC_01334; assembly: GCF_035983595.1. NCBI lineage: Bacteria > Bacillati > Actinomycetota > Actinomycetes > Kitasatosporales > Streptomycetaceae > Streptomyces > Streptomyces sp. NBC_01334. The sequence continues at coordinate 6,948,841 of NZ_CP130718.1, forward strand.
CGGAACCCTGTTCGCCAGTACCGACGCCGGCCTCACCTTCACCGCGCGGGCAGGCCAACTGCCCTCCGGTGACAGCCAGTTCCAGCTGGCCGCGGCCCCGGGGCGCTCCGGCGACCTGTGGCTGAGCACCAAGTGGAACGGCCTGTACCGATCCACCGACGGCGGTGCGAGCTTCACCAAGCTGACCAGCTGCTGGGCCTCGTACACCGTCGCCTTCGGGAAGGCCGCCGACGGCGCCGCGTACCCGGCGGTCTACCAGGTCGGCTCCACGGAGGCGATCACCGCCGTGTACCGCTCCGACGACGGCGCGCAGAGCTGGGTGCGGATCAACGACGACCGGCACCAGTGGGGCTGGATCGGCGCGACCATCGCCGCCGACCCGCGGATCCACGGCCGGGTGTACATCGCCACCAACGGCCGGGGCATCCAGTACGGGGAGCCCGTCCGATGACCGCCCTCGACCGGCCCGGTCTCGCCGACGCCACCCGCGGCCGCATCCTCTTCGGCGGCGACTACAACCCCGAACAGTGGCCCGAGAAGACCTGGCACGAGGACGTCCGGCTCATGCGGGACGCCGGCGTCAACTCGGTCACCCTCGGTGTCTTCTCCTGGTCCAGGCTCGAACCCGAGCCGGGCGCAAGGGAGTTCGGCTGGCTCGACACGCTGATGGACCTGATGCACGCGAACGGCATCGGCGTCGTCCTCGCCACCCCCACCTCCGCCCCGCCCCCGTGGCTGGGCCGGCTGTACCCGGACACCCTGCCCCGCGACGAGAACGGCGACGTCGAGTGGTGGGGCGGACGGCAGCACTTCTCGCACTCCAGCGCCACCTACCGCCGGCACGCCGCCGCCATCACCGAGGACCTGGCCGCCCGCTACGGCGGCCACCCGGCCCTCACGATGTGGCACATCAACAACGAGTACTGCACGGCCGATCACGGCGACGAGGCGGCCGTCGCCTTCCGCCGCTGGCTGCGCGAGAGGTACGGCACCCTCGACGCCCTCAACACCGCCTGGGGCACGGACTTCTGGAGCCAGGGCTACGACAGCTGGGACACCGTGCTGCCCGCCCGCCGCCCCCACTACCTGAAGAACCCCGGTCAGGTGCTGGACTTCCGGCGCTTCACCTCCGACATGCTTCTGGAGTGCTACCTCGCCGAGCGTGACATCGTCGCCCGGCACACCCCGCACATCCCGGTCACCACCAACTTCATGCCGCTCTTCTTCGGCCAGGACGCCTGGCGCTGGGCCGAGGAGGAGGACGTCGTCTCCGTCGACCTCTACCCCGATCCGCGCGACCCGCTGGGCGCCCAGCACGGGGCACTCGTGCAGGACCTGACCCGTTCCCAGGCGCGCGGCCCCTGGATGCTGATGGAACAGGCGGCGGGACCGGTCAACTGGCGCGGGGTGAACCACCCCAAGCCGCGCGGTCTCAACCGGCTCTGGTCCCTCCAGGCGGTGGCCCGCGGCGCGGACGCCGTCTGCTACTTCCAGTGGCGCCAGTCCCGGCAGGGCGCCGAGAAGTTCCACTCCGGGATGGTCAGCCACGCGGGGGAGCAGGGCCGTACCTTCCAGGAGGTCAAGCAGCTGGGCGCCGAACTCGCCCGGATCGGCGCCGAGGTGACGGGCAGTCACATCGCCGCGGATGTCGCGATCCTGCACGACTGGCACGCCTGGTGGGCCGGCGCCCAGGACGGCCGCCCCTCCACCCACGTCGATCACCCGGCCGTCCTGCACGCCTGGCACCGCGCCCTGTGGGAGAGCCACCTCACCACCGACTTCGCCCACCCCGGGCACGACCTCACCGCCTACCGGCTGGTCGTCGTCCCCCAGCTGTACGCGCTGACGGACGCGGCGATCGACAACCTGCTGGCCTACGTCCGTGGCGGCGGCACCCTCGTGGCCGGCTTCCTGACCGGCGTGGCCGACGAGGACGACCGGGTCCGCCCCGGCGGGATGGACGCCCGCCTGCGCGAGCTGTTCGGCATCCGCACCCTGCACGAGTGGTGGCCCCTGGAGGCGGGGGAGCACGTCGCGACCGACGGCTTCCGCGGGACCCTGTGGTCGGAGGAGCTGGAAGCCGAACCGGACGCGGTGGATACCCGCTACAAGGGCGGCGAACTCGACGGACTGCCCGCCGTCCTGCGCCGCGACCGCGCCTGGTACGTCTCCACCCTCCCCGAGCCCGAGGCCTTCCGCGCGCTGCTCGCCCGTATCGCCGCCGACGCGGGCGCCCGGCCCGTCCTCGAAGGTCTCCCGCCGGAAGTCGAGGCCGTACGCCGGGGTGAGCTGCTGTTCCTGCTCCACCACGGCCGTGAGCCGGTGACCGTCCGGCTCCCGGGCACCCACCACGACCTGCTGACCGGGACGGCCCGCACGGACGAGATCACGCTGGGCCGCTACGGCGTGGCGGTGTTGCGCTCATGACCGGCGCCTCGTCGCGTGAGTACCCCGGCCTCCCGAGCACCGACCGCCCCGTGCACGGCACCCACGAGTACCGGCCCGCCGACCGCTGGGAGGACGCCTTCCTCAGCGGCAACGGCCGGCACGGCACCCTGACGTTCGGCGATCCGTACGACGACCGGGTCGTCGTCACCCACCACACCCTGGTCCGCCCCAACGGCGCCGAACACGCCCGTCCGCCCGAACTCGCCGCCGAACTCCCTGCCCTCCAGGACAAGTTGCTGGCCGGAGAGTGGGAGGCCGCCGAGGGCTTCACCGACCACCGGCCCCTGCAGTGGGTCCAGCCCTTCCACCCGGCCTTCCAGATACGGCTGAGAGCGACCTCGGACGAGCCGCGCCGCCACCACCTGCGGACCGTCGACTTCACCACCGGCGAGGCCACCGCCACCTGCGCGGGCGGCACCAGCCGGGTCTTCGTCTCCCGCGCCGACGACGTGATCGTCCAGCGGGTCACCGGTCTCGACCTGGACATCTCCCTGGACCACCGGCTGCCGGGCGCACCCGCCGACCTCGCCGTCGGCCAGGGGTCCGTCCTCACCCCGGACGGCGCCCTGCTCACCCTGCGCGCCCGCTACCCGGACAGCGACCGTGCCTACACGGGCGTGACCCTCGTCGTCGTCACCGGCGGCCGCACCCGGATCACCCACCCCGGCGTGCGGGTGACCGGCGCGGAGTCCGTGCTGCTGCTCACCCGCGTCCGCAGACACACCGGCGAACTGGACGTCACCGGGGAACAGCGCGCCCTGAGCGAGCTGCCGCAGCTCTACGACGACCTGCTCGGACGCCACCTCCCCCTCCACCGCACCGCCTACGAGCGCGTCACCCTCGACCTCCACGCCGAACCGGACGAGCGCGGGCTCCCCGGCTCCGAGCTGCTGGAACGCCCCCGCAGCAGGGCGCTGCTGGAGCGTCTCTTCGCGGCGGGGCGCTATCACCTCCTGTCCTCGGCCGGCCTCAACCCGCCCCGGCTGACCGGCCTGTGGACCGGCGACTGGGAAACGGCCTGGTCCGGCGCGTTCACCAACGACGCCAACGTCAACCTCCAGACGGCCTCCGCCGCGGCCGCCGCGCTCCCCGAAGTCACCGACGCGCTGGCCTCCCTCATCCACCGGCAGCTCGACGACTGGCGGGAGAACGCCCGCGCGGTCTTCGGCGCCCGGGGCGCGGTCGCGCCCGCGCACTCCGACGGCGAGTCCGGGCTGACCTACCACTTCAGCCGCGAATACCCGCTCCACCTGTGGACGGCCGGCGCCGACTGGCTGCTCAAACCCCTCGTCGACCACGACGAGACCCGCGGCGAACGCGACCCGCGCACCGCCGCCGCCCTCGCCGAAGTCGCCCGTTTCTACGAGGACTTCCTCACCCGCACCGCCCCCGACGACCCCGAGGGGCCGCTCGTCGTCGTCCCCTCCTACTCGCCGGAGAACCGGCCCACGGGCGGCAGCTGGGGCGCCGTGAACGCGGCCATGGACCTCTCGGCGGCCCGGCACGCACTGCTCACCGCCGCCGCGTACCACCCGGACGACCCGGAGCGCGCCGGCCGCTGGCGTGCCCTCGCCGACCGCCTCCCGCCGCACCGGATCAACGCCGACGGCGCCCTCGCCGAGTGGGCCGGGCCCGGCCTCGACGACACCTACGACCACCGCCACCTGAGCCATCTCTACGGCGTCTGGCCCCTCGACGAGATCAACCCCTACGACACCCCGGAGCGGGCCGCCGCCGCCCGTCGCGCCCTCGAACTGCGCGGCGCCGAGAACGACTCCGCGCACGGCCACCTGCACCACGCGCTGATCGCGGCGCGTCTTCGGGACGGCCGGCGGGTCGCCCACGCCCTCGGCGAGGTCCTGGAAGGCGACTTCTTCCACGCCTCCCTGATGAGCGCCCACTACCCCCGCCGCGACGTGTACAACGCCGACGCCGCGCACACCCTCCCCGCCGTGCTGATCGAGATGCTCGTCCAGTCGACCCCCGACCGGCTGGTCCTGCTGCCGGCGCTCCCCCCGACGCTCCCGTCGGGCGAACTGCGGGGCGTGCGCACCCGGTTCGGCGCCGAACTCGACCTCTCCTGGGGGCCCGACGGCAGCCGGGCCGTCCTGCGGCCGCGGCGCGGTCACCGCATCGAAGTCCGGACTTCCTCCGGCGGCGCATCGCCGCTCGACCTGGTCGCCGGAGAAGACCACGTCCTCACCTCGGGGACGTGGTGACTCCCCCCACCCATGGAAGGGACACCATGGCAACACGTACGTTGAGCAGGGTCGGCAAGGCCCTGCTGGCCCCGGCGCTCGCACTCGGCGCGACCGTCGGACTCGCCGCCGCCCCCGCCCAGGCCGCCGTCTGGAACTCCTGCGACCAGTGGGGCAACACCAGCCTGAACGGCTACACGCTCTACAACAACATCTGGGGCTCCGGCGCCGGCAGCCAGTGCGTCTGGGCCAACTCCGGGACCAACTGGGGCGTCTGGGCCAACCACCCGAACACCGGCGGCATCAAGTCGTACCCCAACTCCAAGAAGGTGATCAACAAGACGATCACCTCGCTCGGCTCGCTGTCCAGCAGCTACAACGTCACCGTCCCGTCGTCCGGCGCCTACAACACGTCGTACGACATCTGGGACACGGACTACGACTACGAGATCATGCTCTGGGTGAACTACAACGGCGCCGTCGGCCCGCTCGGCACCTCGCAGGGCAACGTCACCCTCGGCGGCCACACCTGGACCGTCTACAAGGGCAACAACGGCGCGAACGAGGTGTTCTCGTTCCTGCGCACGTCCGACTCGTCGTCCGGCACCGTCAGCATCCTGCCGATCCTCAAGTGGATCAAGGACACGAAGGGCTGGTTCGGCAACGAGACCATCGGTGACGTGCAGTTCGGATACGAGATCACCTCGTCCTCCGGCGGGCTGGACTTCGTGACCAACAACCTCACCGTCAGCAGCAGCTGACGTCGGGGCCGGGGCCGGCCGGCGTGCCTACGCCCGGTCGACCTCGGCCCGCAGCGCGTTGTAGTCGGCGAAGGCCGCGTCGACGTCGGCGCGGGTCAGGCCGTACCGGGACAGGTCGTAGCTGTGCGGCCGGGCACCCCTGGGGCGGGAGGCGATCGCCGGGAGCCGGGCCGCGTCGGCGTCGGTCCAGCGGGCGCCGACGGCCGCGTAGAGCTTCGGGGCGCCGGCCGCCGGATCGGAGCCCAGCCAGGAGTACGGGACGTCCACGAGCGCCTCGCGGGCGACGGCGGACCGGGCCGCGAGGCCGCGCCGCACCGAGCGGCTCAGCAGCTCCAGCCAGGTGGCCCCGAGGCCGTGCAGGTCGACGGGGCGCAGGGTGATGGCCATCCCGTGCTCGATCAGGCTGCAGAAGGACGCCACGACGGCGGCCGGCTCACGGTGGGTCCACACCAGGGTGGCGTCCGGGAAGACCGTGAGCAGCGCGTCGAGGTTCCCGGTGTGCAGGGGCGACTTCAACACCCAGCGGCGGCGGGGCCGGCCGTACTGGAGCACCTGGTAGATCTGCTTGAGGTACGCGTAGTCGGGGACGTAGTCCCGCTCGTCGAGCGCGGCCCGGTAGGCCGGGATGCGGGCCTGGGAGAGCGGCATGACGGTGTGCGGGAGGGCGAACGTGCACTCCTCGGGGCCCTCGGCGACCAGAGGGTGGATGTCGCGGTAGCGCGGGGCGAACAGGTCGATGCCGCCGACCATCAGACGCGCGGCGGTGACCGCCCTCCCGCGCCGCTCGGCCGGTCCCTCCAGGTCCGGGGTCAGTAACTCCCACAACAGGGGACATCGGTGCTGCTCCGAGAGGGACAGCACGCCGTGCGTGAGGGTGGTGGCGGTGCGCGGCAGGCCGACCACGAACACCGGCCTCTCGATGGGCTCCCGCGCGATCCCGGGGTGCTCGGCGACGAGCCGCCGGACCCGGGCGCGGTTGGCGAGATGCCTGCGGACATGGCCCTGCGCGGACCACCAGCCGACCGGCGTGAGGTTCTCGTCCCGGGACCAGTGGCGCAGCAGCAGCCGCAGGTCGTCGACGAACCGCTGATCGCCGTCGGCCTGTCCGGCCCCGGCGAGGAGACGGCCGAAGACGCGGTCGGGGGTGCGACGGGAGCCGTGGCCCGGCCGGAGCAGCAGATTGGCCACGGTGAGGGCGAGCGGGGGTGAGGACATGGGCGGGACACCCTTCGAAGCGGGGACGGGCAGCGGACGGGTGGTCCCTTACCCAGTCAACTCACCTTTGCCTCAACGGGAGTTCACCGATGACTCAGGTTTTACGGACGGCCGGTCCCTCCCCTGGGCCGGGACCGGCCGCCCGGGTTCCCCTCCCCGTGCGGCTACTCCGTCACCGGCAGGCGCGCCCCGTCCCGCAGGAACAGCGGGAGGCGGTCCAGCGGGGCGTCGACGGTCACGGCCGCGCCGCCCTCGTACGTCTCGCCCGTCCACGCGTCCGTCCAGGTCGCGCCGGCCGGGAGGTAGGCCGTGCGGGCCGTGGCGCCCGCCGTCAGCACCGGGGCGACGAGCAGGTCCCGGCCGAAGAGGTAGGAGTCGTCCACCGACCACGTCGCCTGGTCGTCCGGGAACTCCAGGAACAGCGGTCGCATCGGCGGCAGCCCCTCCTCGTGGGCCTCCCGCATCACCCGCAGGACGTACGGCTTGAGCCGCTCCCGCAGCCGCAGGTACTTCTCCAGCACCGCGCCGGCCGCCTCGCCGTACGACCACACCTCGTTCGGGCCGCCGGTCATGTCCGGGCCCAGCGGCATGCCCGGGTCGCGGAAGCCGTGCAGCCGCATCAGCGGGGACAGCGCGCCGAACTGGAACCAGCGGACCATCACCTCCTGGTACGCAGGGTCGCTCGGGTCGCCGCCGTGGAAGCCGCCGATGTCGGTGTTCCACCACGGGATGCCCGACAGCGCGGTGTTCAGGCCGGCCGCGATCTGCCGGCGCAGGGTCGCGAAGTCGGTACCGATGTCACCGGACCACAGGGCGGCGCCGTAGCGCTGGCTGCCCGCCCACGCCGAGCGGTTGAGGCTGATGATCTCGTCCTCGCCGGAGGCGCGCAGACCCTCGTAGAAGGTGCGGGCGTTCTCGGCCGGGTACATGTTGCCGACCTCCAGGCCCGGACCCGCCCAGTAGCGCAGGTTCTCCTGGAAGCCGGGCTTCAGCTCCGGTTCGCAGGCGTCCAGCCAGAAGGCCGTGATCCCGTACGGGGCAAGGTAGTTGTCGCGGATCTTCGACCACACGAACTCCCGGGCGTCGGGGTTCGTCGCGTCGTAGAACGCCACCTGGACCGTCGAGGCGACGCCCTTGTCCGGCCAGTCGGCGTGGGCCATCGGGCCGTACTGGGTGCCGATGAACCAGCCGCGCTGCTCCATCAGCGGGTGGTTCTCGCTCAGCGGCGACACGGACGGCCAGACGCTCACCACCAACTTGACGCCCAGCCCGTCCAGTTCGCGGACCATGGCCGCCGGGTCGGGCCACTCCGCCAGGTCGAACTTCCATTCGCCCAGGTGGGTCCAGTGGAAGAAGTCGCACACGATGACGTCGAGCGGCAGGCCCCGGCGCTTGTACTCCCGTGCCACGCCGAGCAGTTCGTCCTGGGTACGGTAGCGCAGTTTGCACTGCCAGAAGCCCGCCGCCCACTCCGGCAGCATGGGGGTGCGGCCGGTGGCCGCGCTGTAGCGGCGCTGGGCGTCGGCGGGGGCCCCGGCGGTGATCCAGTAGTCGATCTGCCGGGCCGAGTCCGCGACCCAGCGGGTGCCGTTGCCGGCCAGCTCCACCCGGCCGATCGCCGGGTTGTTCCACAGCAGGGTGTAGCCGCGGCTGGAGGTGAGCACCGGGATGCCCACCTCGGCGTTGCGCTGGACCAGGTCCAGGACCAGGCCCTTCTGGTCCAGGCGGCCGTGCTGGTGCTGGCCGAGGCCGTACAGCTTCTCGTCGTCGTAGGCGGCGAAGCGCTGCTCCAGACGGTGGTGGCCGTTGCCGACGGCCGTGTACAGGCGGGTGCCCGGCCACCAGAAGTGGGCGCGCTCCTCGGCCAGGAGTTCGGTGAGGTCGTCCGTCCGCAGGAAACGGATCACACCCTCGGCGTTCACCTCGACGGTGAGGGTGCCGACGGTCAACCGGCCCTCGGCATCGGTGATCTTGACGCTGCTCTCGGTGGCCGGCGGCTCGTCGAGGAGCGCGCCCGGCAGCCCCTCGAGGATCGGCCCGCCGAGCCGGGCGCGCACCCGGACGGCGTCCGGACCCCATGGCTCGACCCGCAGGGTCTCCTGGCGGCCGCTCCACTCCAGGGCGCCGCCGTGCTCACGGAAGGTGCCGACCGTGGGCGACGACTGCGCGAGGCTGACCTGAGGCTGGTTCTCGGCAGGCTGGTTCATGTGAGGTGCTCCTTGAAGGAGTGCAGACATGGCGGTGCCCTGGCAACGGGCGCGACGACGGAAGAGCGGGGTGGGTCAGGAGGCGGTGGGCGCCGGTCCCGTGCTCGCCCGGACCGTCAGCTCGGGCGCGATCAGCACGACTTCGTCGCTGCCGTGCCCCTCGAGCTTGGCGACGAGGCGTTCCACGGCGTGCCGGCCCATCTCCTGCGCGGGAATGGCGACCGACGTCAGCCGCACCGAGGCCTGGACGGCGACCTGGTCGGGGCAGACGGCCACCACCGACACGTCCTCCGGTACGGCCCGGCCCTGCTGGCGCAGCAGTGCGAGCAGCGGCTCGACCGCCGACTCGTTCTGCACGACGAACCCGGTGGTGCCCGGACGCTCGTCGAGGACCCGGGCCAGGGTCACGGCCATCGCGTCGTACCCGCCCTCGCACGGGCGGTGCAGCAGCCGCAGGCCCAACTCCTTCGCCCGGTACCGGAGTCCGTCGAGCGTGCGCTCGGCGAAGCCGGTGTGCCGTTCGTAGACGCCCGGCGCCTCGCCGATGACAGCGATGTCACGGTGCCCCAGCATCGCCAGGTGCTCCACGCACAGCGCGCCGGTCGCCGCGAAGTCCAGATCGACGCAGGTCAGACCGGAGGTGTCGGCGGGCAGCCCGATCAGTACGGACGGCTGGTCGGTGGAGCGCAGCAGCGGCAGCCGCTCGTCGTCGAGCTCGACGTCCATCAGGATCATCGCGTCGGCGAGCCCGCTGCCGGTGACACGGCGGACGGCGTCGGGGCCCTCCTCGCCGGTGAGCAGCAGGACGTCGTACCCGTGCGTGCGCGCGGTGGTGGCCACCGCGATGGCGATCTCCATCATCACCGGCACATACATGTCGGTGCGCAGCGGGATCATCAGCGCGATGATGTTGGACTTGCTGCTGGCCAGTGCGCGGGCGCCCGCGTTCGGGTGGTAGCCCAGCTCCCGGATGCTCTGTTCGACCCGCTGTCGGGTGTTCGTGGAGATGGACCGCTTGCCACTGAGGACATAGCTCACCGTGCTCGCCGAGACTCCGGCGTGCTGGGCGACCTCGGCGAGGGTGACCATCCAGCTCTCCAAGTTTTGTGAAGCGCTTCGACAGTGCGCAGGGCGAACAGGGGCGGGTGAGGGTGGTTCGACAGTAGCTCCAGCGGGGGTGGGTGTCCATAGGTTGTCGAAGCGCTTCGACAGCGAGTTGTGGGGGATTGGTGGAGAAGAGTACGGCAAGCTCTTCCGGCCCCCGCGGCCGCCACTCGTTCGGCGCAAGCTCCGCGCCGACGACGGGTGCGTACCGGGCGGCGGAGCGGGTGCCGAGCCTCGAAGGGAACAGGCCACCCGGACCGGAGCCGTACGCCTCCGGCACCGGCCGGAGGCACGCGCGTGGGGTGGCCACCTCGCCCCGGATCGGGTACCAACGATCGGGTAGCACCCATCGGTAACCAATGTGGCCCGAGATCCCGATTCGCGGCGAGGTGAGCCTCATGTCCGCACCACCCCTCAAGAAACCCACTGTCACCGAGCGCGAGGCGCGCCAGGTCGCCGAGGCAGCGCGGGAGCAGGACTGGCGCAAGCCCAGCTTCGGCAAGGAACTGTTCCTCGGTCGCTTCCGGCTGGACCTCATCCATCCCCATCCGCTGCCCACCGACGAGGCCGTCCGGCGCGGTGAGCAGTTCCTGACGAAGCTCCGCGCCTTCTGCGAGACGAAGGTGGATTCGGCCCTCATCGAGCGTGAGGCCCGCATCCCCGACGAGGTGATCAACGGGCTCAAGGAGCTCGGCGCCCTCGGCATGAAGATCGACCCCAAGTACGGCGGCCTCGGCCTCACCCAGGTGTACTACAACAAGGCGCTGGCCCTGGTGGGCTCCGCCAGCCCCGCGGTCGGCGTGCTGCTCTCGGCGCACCAGTCGATCGGCGTGCCGCAGCCGCTGAAGCTGTTCGGCACCCCGGAACAGAAGCAGCGGTTCCTGCCGCGCTGCGCCCGCACCGACATCAGCGCCTTCCTCCTCACCGAGCCGGACGTCGGCTCCGACCCGGCGCGGCTCGCGACGAGCGCGGTGCCGGACGGGGACGACTACGTCCTCGACGGGGTGAAGCTGTGGACCACCAACGGTGTGGTCGCCGACCTGCTGGTCGTGATGGCCCGGGTGCCGAAGAGCGAGGGCCACCGGGGCGGCATCACCGCCTTCGTCGTGGAGGCGGACTCGCCCGGCATCACCGTCGAGAACCGCAACGCCTTCATGGGCCTGCGCGGCATCGAGAACGGCGTGACCCGCTTCCACCAGGTCCGGGTCCCGGCCGCGAACCGCATCGGCCCCGAGGGCGTGGGCCTCAAGATCGCGCTGACCACGCTCAACACGGGACGGCTCTCGCTGCCCGCGTCCTGCGTGGCGGCGGGCAAGTGGTCGTTGAAGATCGCCCGTGAGTGGTCCGCGGCCCGTGAGCAGTGGGGCAGGCCGATCGCCCACCACGAGGCCGTCGGCGCGAAGATCAGCTTCATCGCGGCGACCACCTTCGCCCTGGAGGCGGTGCTCGACCTGTCCTCCCAGATGGCGGACGAGGACCGCAACGACATCCGGATCGAGGGCGCGCTGGCCAAGCTCATCGCCTCCGAGCTGGGCTGGCGCATGGCCGACGAGCTGGTCCAGATCCGCGGCGGCCGCGGCTTCGAGACGGCGGCCTCGCTGGCCGCCCGCGGCGAAAAGGCCGTCCCCGCCGAGCAGGTCCTGCGCGACCTGCGGATCAACCGCATCTTCGAGGGCTCGACGGAGATCATGCATCTCCTCATCGCCCGTGAGGCCGTCGACGCCCACCTCTCGGTCGCCGGAGACCTGATCGACCCCGACAAGTCCCTTCAGGACAAGGCGAGGGCGGGTGCGAACGCGGGCGTCTTCTACGCCAAGTGGCTGCCGAAACTGGTGGCGGGACCGGGCCAACTGCCGTCCTCCTATGCGGAGTTCAAGCACGGCATCGATCTCTCCCCGCATCTGCGGCACGTGGAGCGGCACTCCCGCAAGCTCGCCCGCTCCACCTTCTACGCCATGTCCCGCTGGCAGGGCCGGATGGAGACCAAGCAGGCCTTCCTCGGCCGGATCGTCGACATCGGCGCGGAGCTGTTCGCGATGAGCGCGGCCTGCGTGCGCGCCGAGATGCTGCGCTCGCGCGGCGAGAACGGCCGGGAGGCCTACCAGCTCGCCGACGCCTTCTGCCGCCAGTCCCGGATCCGCGTCGACGAGCTCTTCGGCCGGCTGTGGAGCAACACCGACGACGTGGACGGCAAGGTCGTCAAGGGCGTCATGGCCGGCACCTACGAATGGCTGGAGCACGGCATCGTCGATCCGTCCGGGGACGGTCCCTGGATCGCCGACACCACACCGGGACCCAGCGAGCGGACGAACGTCCACCGTCCCATCCGCTGACCGGGCGCCGGGACGTGTGTCCGCCACCGTGCGCGGACTCACGTCCCGGCGGCGCCGCCCGCGGCTCCCGGTGCCCTCCTGGTGAGCACCCGGACCACGTTCGTCGGAACGGTGATCACCCGGCTCCCGGCCCGGGCGGTCACCGCCAGTTCGACCCAGCGCGGCATCGGATCCGGCGGCAGTACGGCACCGGCCCGCAGCTCGAGACGCCTGAGAAGCTGCGACTCCAGCTGCCACAGCGCGATGTCCAGGCCGCCCTCGGGGACGTCGTACGACAGCGTCCGCGTGAACTCGGACTCCGTGTTCACCGAGATGGTCGACCTGGTGAGCCGGGACCACTGCGCGCTGGCCTGCGCGGCGAGGAAGGGGATGTCCAACTTCGCCTCGAGGCCGATGGCGGTCGCCAGCTCCCGGGTGGTCTCCTCGCTGACGCCCACGCGGACCGTCCGCTCATCGGTGAACTGGCTGGGGCCGTCGGTGGAGACCACCCACAGCAGCCGCCAGCGCTGCACATGGCCGAGCCGGAACGTCAGTACCTCGGAGGCCGCGCCCAGCTGCGACGACGCCAGCGTGCCGAAGCCCGGCTCCCGCGCGAGCAGTCGGCGGGTGAACGCCGGCGCGGAGATGCTGCGCGAGACCAGCCAGGCGGACTGGCGGTGCTGGAGCTCACCGAGGGACGAGCCCACCGACTCGCCCAGGAAGGCGGGCGGTTCACGATGGGTCAGGGCGATGGTGCGCCGGTTCGTGGTCGTGCTCATGGCCGGGGTCCGCTCTGCCCGCCCCGGGCGGGCGGCCCGGCGGACCGGGGCAGAGCCCGGTGGTGGATGTCGGCCGCGCACTGCGCGATGGATTCCACCGCCTTCAGCGCGAAGGCGAGATCGCCGGACCGGTCGCCGGTCAGACTGACCTCGAGGGTCTGGTTCCCCGCGACGGTCACCTTCAGCAGCCCGTCGGTGGTGTGCGCCGAGGACGGGTACAGCACATGCAGGGTCACCGGGACCCGGCCGGCCCAGACCACCTGGCCGGTCACCGCGATCCTGTCCGCGCGGACGACATGGCGCAGCCCGCTGTACTTGGCTATCAGGTCCCGGTCACGGGCCAGCCGTTCCTGGCCCTGGGGCGAGTCGGTCCAGCCCGGCACCGACAGCGGCACAGGCCCCTGCGCCGCCGGGTCGGGCACCGCGACGATCCCGCCCGCCGAGCCTGTCGGCTCCGGCGGCCCCTCGGTCACGACCAGGTTCTCTCCCGTCAGCTCGTAGTAGTGCCGGTCGCCCCGGACGAAGAGGAAGTGCCGGGCCGACGCGAATCCGCGGCTGTCCGTGCCCAGGCTCGCGAAGAAGAAGTCGTGGTTGTGTCCCTGGGCGTTCACCGTGTCCCGGTATCCCTCGATGTCTCCGGAACTGAGGTTGCGCAACTGGTTGGGATGGTGACTGTGCCAGCTGCCCAGATGCTCGATCTCGGGGTACCGCTTCTCCAGCCGCCGGAACTCCTGGATCTGGAACTCGGTGTCGCCGCGGTGGAACGTGGGGGTGCGGTCCGCCCGCGGTCCGTCGTCGATGTAGTCCACGACATGCAGTTCCAGCCGCTCCATCGCCTCATGGCGCTCGTCCAGGCGCTCGGACCGCTTCGTGCCCCGGATGAACCCGACGTACTTGCCGCCCACCTCCACCGCGGGATGGCCGAGGATCTCCTGCGTGAAGCGATGCGTCACCCGGGGCCGTACGAAGACCCGCAGCGTGGCTGGGCATTTCTTCCGGGCTGTTCCGAACATCTCCACCGTCCTCACTCGCTGCCCGTGTCGGGCTCGGTGGCCGGCCCACAGGCGAGATGGCACCCGGTGAGCGGCCGGAGCAGGATGCGCGTGTTGTCGTACGAATTGCCGAAGAGGCCTTCGGCCCGGCGGATGCCGACGGTCAGCCAGTTGAAACTCGGCTGGAGCAGATACCGCGAACGGCGGCCGCCCAGCAGCGAGAGCACGTAGTGGGCGTGGTACGAGGCCACGATGGAGATGTCGGCGGCCAGCCCGGAAGCCGCGAAGTCGGTCTCGCCCAGGCCGTAGATCCGCTGCTGTTCCTCGTCGGTGAGTTCCAGCCAGTCGTCGAGGTCCAGGCCCCGGTCCATGCAGAACTTCAGCTTGCAGTCGTGGCAGCCGGTCTCGCCCGGAAGGTAGGCGTAGACCTCGCCGCCCAGTCCGGTGCGGAACACCATGCCGAAGACACACGGGACGCGGCTGCGCACACACAGCTCGTTGACGTAGTTGCGGGCCACGGCGTCGTCGACCGCGCACACCACCAGGGTCGCCCCGGCGATCGCCCGCTCGATCTCGGGGGACCTGGTCACGTCGTGCGCGAAGGAGTCGACCCGGCTCGCCGGATTGCGGTCCACGAGCCATTCGCCGGCGATGTCGGTCTTGAGCCGCCCGAGGTCGCTGCGCCGCGCCGGATGCTTGACCAGGTTCTCCGGCTGGAGCACATCGGGGTCGAACAGCGCCCAGTCGCGGATGCCGCACATGGCCAGGCGCTCCATGACCACGGTCCCTCCGCTTCCCAGGCCGACCAGGACGATCCTGGCCCGGCCCAGCTCGGAGGTGTCGAGGAGATAGTCGATGCGGGATGTGTCGAGCACCGCGTCAGCGGTCATACCAGGACCTCCTCAGATGCCCGGTGGCCCCGGTCAGTGGGGCTGCTGCGGGCCCGGCCATACCTGCCGCTCGACCCAGATCTCGTACTTGTTGAGCCAGATCGCCGCCTTGGCGACCACCGCGGCCGCCGAGAAGAAGGAGGACCACTGCCTGCGACGCATCACACAGATCGTGCCGTCCGCGTACATGTGCGGGTTCTTCACCGGCGTCCAGCCGTGCGGCCAGACCTGCGGAAGGCTGTGCGGATAGCCGTCGGGCAGATCGATCCAGATGCCGTACTGGGTGCCGGCGAACGTCCGCAGCGGGCCCCGGGCGACCGCCCACGTGCCCGCGCGCGGAGTCGTGGAGTCCAGGACGAACCTGGGGAAGTGCAGCGCCAGGATGCGTCTCTCCTCGGCCAGCCGGCCGCCCACCGGATCGGCGCCGATGACCAGGCTGCGGGTGACCTTGATGTCCCTCGCCTCGCCCGGCACGTCAGGACCGGCCCGTCCGGGAGTACTCCCCCTTCTGGTCGGCGATGCCGACGATCGGCTTGTTGATGAACCCGGCGGGTGACTTTCCGGCGGCATAGATGTTGCCGTCCTCACCGACCTCCACGAGGTCGTTGTCACCCAGCGATGACAGCAGTTGCTCCGCCTCTGCGCGGCTCGTCATCAGAACCCCCCGATCGATCCGCAGATCCTGCGCCGAAAGTTAGCGGCACAGATAGGTGAAGTGCCAACGAAATAGGCCAAATGATCTGTATGGAAATCTGTGCGGAAAACTCCGTACAGCAGCAGATACGAAATGCACATGGTCGACCACCTTCGGCCGTGCGGGGTGGGGCGCACGCGAGCGGTGGACCCTCCCGGGGGGACACCCGGGTCCTGCCGCACACCCGTTGCGGCAACAATGGGGGGATGAGCGACAGTCCAGCCCCCCTCGCCGACCCGCACCTCGTCTACGACCCGGTCGCGGGCGACGGCCCGAAGGACGTGGTGATCCTCGGCTCCACCGGTTCGATCGGCACGCAGGCCATCGACCTCGTGCTGCGCAACCCGGACCGCTTCCGGGTGACCGGCCTGTCCGCCAACGGCGGCCGGGTCGCCCTCCTCGCCGAGCAGGCCCGCAGGCTGCGGGTGCGGACCGTCGCGGTCGCCCGCGAGGACGTCGTGGCGGCCCTGCGCGAGGCCCTCGCCGCCGAGTACGGGACGGGGGAGCCGCTCCCCGAGATCCTGGCCGGCCCGGAGGCCGCCACCCTGCTCGCCGCCTCCGACTGCCACACCGTCCTCAACGGCATCACCGGCTCCATCGGCCTCGCGCCCACCCTCGCCGCCCTCGAGGCCGGCCGCACCCTCGCGCTCGCCAACAAGGAATCGCTCATCGTCGGCGGCCCGCTGGTCAAGGCGCTGGCCGAGCCCGGCCAGATCATCCCGGTGGACTCCGAGCACGCGGCCCTCTTCCAGGCTCTCGCCGCAGGCACCCGCGCGGATGTGCGCAAGCTGGTCGTCACCGCCTCCGGCGGCCCCTTCCGAGGCCGCACCAAGCAGCAGCTGGCGAACGTGACGGTGGAGGAAGCCCTCGCCCACCCCACCTGGTCCATGGGCCCGGTGATCACGATCAACTCCGCGACCCTGGTCAACAAGGGGCTGGAGGTCATCGAGGCGCACCTTCTCTACGACATTCCCTTCGACCGCATTGAGGTCGTCGTGCATCCTCAGTCGTATGTCCACTCGATGGTGGAGTTCACGGACGGATCGACGCTGGCCCAGGCGACGCCCCCCGACATGGGCGGGCCGATCGCCGTCGGTCTGGGCTGGCCCAGGCGCGTCCCCGACGCGGCGCCCGCCTTCGACTGGAGTACGGCGTCGACGTGGGAGTTCTTCCCGCTCGACAACGAGGCCTTCCCCTCGGTGAACCTCGCCCGGCACGTGGGCGAGCTCGCGGGCACGGCCCCGGCGGTGTTCAATGCCGCCAACGAGGAGTGTGTGGAGGCGTTCCGCAGGGGCGCGCTCCCGTTCAACGGGATCATGGAGACCGTCACCCGGGTCGTGCAGGAGCACGGCACGCCGGCGACGGGAACTTCACTCACCGTGTCGGACGTCCTCGAAGCGGAGACCTGGGCACGGGCCCGGTCCCAGGAACTGACGGCTACCGCGGAGGCGCGTGCATGACAGCCCTGATGATGATCCTCGGCATAGTCGTCTTCGCGGTCGGCCTGCTGATCTCGATCGCCTGGCACGAGCTGGGACACCTGTCCACGGCCAAGCTCTTCGGCATCCGGGTTCCGCAGTACATGGTCGGCTTCGGCCCGACGATCTTCTCGCGGAAGAAGGGCGAGACCGAGTACGGCGTCAAGGCGATCCCCTTCGGCGGCTACATCCGCATGATCGGCATGTTCCCGCCGGGCGACGACGGCCGGATCACGGCCCGCTCCACCTCACCCTGGCGCGGCATGATCGAGGACGCCCGCTCGGCCGCGTACGAGGAGCTCCAGCCGGGCGACGAGACGCGCATGTTCTACACGCGCAAGCCGTGGAAACGGGTCATCGTGATGTTCGCGGGCCCGTTCATGAACCTGGTGCTCGCGGTGGGCCTGTTCCTCACCGTCCTGATGGGCTTCGGCATCCAGCAGCAGACCACCACCGTCAGCTCGATCTCCCCCTGCGTCATCTCGCAGAGCCAGAACCGCGACGAGTGCAAGTCGACCGACCCGGCCTCCCCGGCCGCGGCCGCCGGCATGAAGCCGGGCGACAAGATCGTCTCCTTCGCCGGGGAGAAGACGGCCGACTGGAACACGCTCTCCGACCTGATCCGGGTCAGCGCCGGCAAGGAGGTGGCCATCGTCGTCGACCGGGGCGGCAAGGAACTGACCCTGCACACGACGATCGCCACCAACCAGGTCGCCAAGAAGGACTCCGACGGGACCTACGTCCAGGGCGAGTACATCAAGGCCGGTTTCCTCGGCTTCAGCGCGGCCACCGGCGTCGTCAAGCAGGACTTCGGCGACTCCGTGTCCTGGATGACCGACCGGGTGGGCGAGGCCGTCGACTCCATCGCCGCCCTCCCCGGCAAGATCCCGGCCCTGTGGAACGCCGCCTTCGACGGCGCTCCGCGTGAGCCCGACTCACCCATGGGCGTGGTCGGCGCGGCCCGCGTCGGCGGTGAGATCTTCACCCTGGACATCCCGGCCTCGCAGCAGCTGGCCATGGCCGTGATGCTGGTCGCGGGCTTCAACCTCTCCCTGTTCCTCTTCAACATGCTCCCGCTGCTGCCGCTGGACGGCGGGCACATCGCGGGCGCCCTGTGGGAGTCCCTGCGCCGAAACCTGGCCAAGGTCCTGCGCAGGCCGGACCCGGGCCCGTTCGACGTGGCGAAGCTGATGCCGGTGGCGTACGTGGTGGCGGGCATCTTCATCTGCTTCACGGTGCTGGTCCTCATCGCGGACGTGGTGAACCCGGTGCGCATCTCCTAGCCACCCTGTCGTCACACGCGGTTCGCGGCGGCCCGGGACGATCCGTCCCGGGCCGCCTTCCATCGAGCGGGTTCGACGGCCGGCGAGGGTCCCCCCGCCGAGTGGTTTGGAGGTGGGGGAATGCTCGCGCCCGGGCCGGTGCCGTAATCTCGAAGCCTGGAACCCGCATGAAGACGGGACCTGGGCCTTGATCCACGACTTGGGGTTGCACAGCAGATGACTGCGATTTCTCTCGGCATGCCGTCCGTTCCGACCAGGGTTGCCGAGCGCCGGAAGAGCCGGCAGATCCAGGTCGGATCCGTGGCGGTCGGCGGAGACGCCCCGGTGTCCGTGCAGTCGATGACCACGACCCGTACGTCCGACATCGGCGCCACCCTCCAGCAGATCGCCGAGCTCACCGCCTCCGGCTGCCAGATCGTCCGCGTGGCCTGCCCCACCCAGGACGACGCCGACGCGCTGGCCACGATCGCCCGCAAGTCGCAGATCCCGGTGATCGCCGACATCCACTTCCAGCCGAAGTACGTCTTCGCCGCGATCGAGGCGGGCTGCGCCGCGGTCCGGGTCAACCCCGGCAACATCAAGCAGTTCGACGACAAGGTCAAGGAGATCGCCAAGGCGGCGAAGGAGCACGGCACCCCGATCCGCATCGGCGTCAACGCCGGCTCGCTGGACCGCCGCCTGCTCCAGAAGTACGGCAAGGCCACCCCCGAGGCCCTCGTCGAGTCTGCCCTCTGGGAAGCCTCCCTCTTCGAGGAGCACGACTTCCGCGACATCAAGATCTCGGTCAAGCACAACGACCCGGTCGTGATGATCGAGGCGTACCGCCAGCTCGCAGCCCAGAGCGACTACCCGCTCCACCTCGGCGTCACCGAGGCCGGCCCCGCCTTCCAGGGCACGATCAAGTCGGCGGTCGCCTTCGGCGCCCTGCTCTCCCAGGGCATCGGCGACACGATCCGCGTCTCCCTGTCGGCCCCGCCGGTCGAGGAGGTCAAGGTCGGCAACCAGATCCTGGAGTCCCTCAACCTCAAGCAGCGCGGCCTGGAGATCGTCTCCTGCCCGTCCTGCGGCCGCGCCCAGGTCGACGTGTACAAGCTGGCCGAAGAGGTCACCGCGGGTCTCACGGGCATGGAGGTCCCTCTCCGTGTCGCCGTCATGGGCTGCGTCGTCAACGGCCCCGGCGAGGCCCGCGAGGCCGACCTCGGCGTCGCCTCCGGCAACGGCAAGGGCCAGATCTTCGTGAAGGGCGAGGTCATCAAGACCGTCCCCGAGTCGAAGATCGTGGAGACCCTCATCGAGGAGGCCATGAAGCTGGCCGAACAGATGGAGGCGGACGGCATCACGTCCGGCGAGCCGTCGGTGTCGGTCGCGGGCTGACCGTCCCGAGCTTCCGCGCCGGGCGGGGTGCGGCCGGCCTGTCCGGTGATTGAGGACGAGGGTCGGCCGTTCTGAGCTTCTGCGCCGGGTCGGGTGCATCCAGCCCGTCCGGCGTTTGGGGACGAGGTCGTTCAGGCCGACGGCGGGGGTCTGGGGGCGGCAGCCCCCAGGGGACGGCACGACACCCCACGGTCACGGCAGACGAACGCCAGTTGAACACAGGTCGGCACCGCCCAGCTTCCGCAGGTACAGTGCGGGGACCAGCAGACCTGAGTGTGAGGCCCCGCGCGTGTTGACCCAGACCACCTCCCGGGTCCTCGAACCGAGCGACCTGGACGCCGCGCTCGCCGTCCTCGACCGCGAGCCGGTCGCCAACGCCTTCGTCACGTCACGTGTACAGGTCGCGGGCCTCGACCCGTGGCGTCTCGGCGGCGAGATGTGGGGCTGGTACGAGGACGGCATGCTGACGTCCCTGTGCTACGCGGGCGCCAACCTCGTCCCCATCTGCGCGACACCGCGAGCGGTACGCGCCTTCGCCGACCGCGCCCGCCGGGCAGGCCGCCGCTGTTCCTCGATCGTCGGCCCCACCGAGCCGACGACCCAGCTGTGGAGCCTCCTCGAACCCCACTGGGGCCCGGCCCGCGAGGTCCGCACCCGACAGCCCCTCATGGTCACCGACCGCATGCCCGCCGACACCGCCCCGGATCCCTACGTCCGCCGCATCCGCAAGGACGAGATGGACACGATCATGCCGGCGTGCGTGGCGATGTTCACCGAGGAGGTCGGCGTCTCCCCGATGGCCGGCGACGGAGGCCTGCTCTACCAGGCCCGGGTGGCCGAACTCGTCGGCTCCGGCCGCTCGTTCGCCCGGCTCGACGACCGGGGCAGGGTCGCCTTCAAGGCGGAGATCGGCGCGGCGACCCCCCACGCCTGCCAGATCCAGGGTGTGTGGGTGGCCCCGGAGTACCGGGGCCAGGGCCTGGCCGCCCCCGGCATGGCGGCGGTCCTGCGCTACGCCCTGGCCGACGTGGCCCCGGTGGTCAGCCTCTACGTGAACGACTTCAACACCACGGCGAGGCGCACGTACAGGAGGGTGGGCTTCCAGGAGGTCGGCGCCTTCACGAGCGTCCTCTTTTGAGGCCCCTGTAGGCTCCCCGCCATGGACCTCGTGATCGGCCCCTTGGACCTCCCCGCCCATGTGGACGAGGCCCTGGCCGTACAGGCGATCGCCTTCGGACTGGGCCCCGACGAGGTGGCCGTCCGCCGGCAGATCGTCCTGCGCCACATGGCGACCCCGGGCGCGAGAGCCTTCGGCGCGACCGTCGGAGAGCGACTCGTCGGCTTCGTCTACGGCATGCCCAACGACCGGGCCCACTGGTGGTCGACGGTCGTACAGCCCTACCTCCGGGCCCAGGGCAACGAGCAGTGGCTGGACGACGCGTTCGTGATCACGGAACTGCACGTCCACCCCGCCCACCAGAACCGCGGCGCGGGCCGGGCCCTGATCACCACGATCACCGACACCGCGACCCAACCCCGCTCGATCCTCTCCGCGATCGACACCGAGAGTCCCGCCCGAGCGCTCTATCACTCCCTGGGCTACCAGGACCTGGCCCGCCGCGTCCTGTTCCCCAGCGCTCCCCGTCCGTACGCGGTGATGGGCGCCCCGCTCCCCCTCCTGCGCGGATAACGGATTTCCGGCCCGCCGCGCTCCCCGGCTAACCTCCTAGCCAACACCCTCCTCCGCTCTCGGTGGCGCTCGAGCGGGGGACCCCCTTCGGCAGGAGTACGAGAACCATGGCGAACGCACCGGTCCAGCGCATGTCCCAGTTGATGGCGAAGACGCTGCGCGACGACCCTGCGGACGCCGAGGTCCTGAGCCACAAGCTCCTCGTCCGCGCCGGCTACGTCCGCCGTACCGCCGCCGGCATCTGGTCCTGGCTGCCGCTCGGCAAGAAGGTCCTCGCCAACGTGGAGCGCATCGTCCGCGAGGAGATGGACGCGATCGGCGCCCAGGAGGTCAGCCTCCCCGCCCTGCTGCCGCGCGAGCCCTACGAGGCGACCGGCCGCTGGGACGAGTACGGCCCGGAGCTGTTCCGTCTCCAGGACCGCAAGGGCGGCGACTACCTCCTCGGCCCCACCCACGAGGAGATCTTCACGCTGATCGTGAAGGACCAGGCGTCCTCGTACAAGGACCTGCCGGTCATCCTCTACCAGATCCAGACGAAGTTCCGTGACGAGGCCCGCCCCCGGGCCGGCATCCTGCGCGGCCGTGAGTTCCTCATGAAGGACTCCTACTCCTTCGACACCGAGGACGAGGGCCTTGCCCGGTCCTACGCCCTGCACCGCCAGGCGTACCAGAAGGTGTTCGAGCGCCTCGGCCTGGACTACCGCATCTGCGCGGCGACCGCGGGCGCGATGGGCGGCTCCAAGTCGGAGGAGTTCCTCGCCCCGGCCGGCGCCGGCGAGGACACCTTCGCCGACTGCCCGAACTGCGACTTCGCTGCCAACACCGAGGCGATCACGTACGAGTCGAAGCCGGTGGACGCGGACGGTGTGGCCGCTCTCGAGGAGATCCCCACCCCGGACACCCCCACCATCGAGACCCTCGCCGCCCACCTCGGCGTCCCGGCCTCGGCCACCCTGAAGAACCTCCTGGTCAAGGTCGACGGCGAGATCGTCGCCGTGGGCGTCCCCGGTGACCGCGAGGTCGACCTGGGCAAGGTCGAGGCGCACTTCGCCCCGGCCGCCGTCGAGCTGGTCACCGCCGAGGACTTCGTGGGCCGGCCGGACCTGGTCCGCGGTTACGTCGGCCCGCAGGGTCTGGACAAGGTGAAGTACATCGCCGACCCGCGCGTGGCCCCGGGCACCGCCTGGATCACCGGCGCCAACAAGGAGGGCCTGCACGCGAAGAACGTCGTCGCGGGCCGGGACTTCGAGGTCGGCGAGTACGTCGACGTCGTGGTCGTCCAGGAGGGCGACCCCTGCCCGAAGTGCGGCACCGGCCTCAAGCTGGACCGCGCCATCGAGATCGGCCACATCTTCCAGCTGGGCCGCAAGTACGCCGACGCCCTCAAGCTCGACGTGCTCGGCCAGAACGGCAAGCCGGTCCGCGTGACCATGGGCTCGTACGGCATCGGCGTCTCCCGCGCGGTCGCCGCCCTCGCCGAGCAGAGCGCCGACGAGAAGGGCCTGTGCTGGCCCGCCGAGGTGGCCCCGGCCGACGTGCACGTCGTCGCGGCGGGCAAGGCCCTCCAGACCGAGCTGGCGCTCGACGTCTCCGAGAAGCTGCGCGCGGCCGGGCTGCGCGTACTGGTCGACGACCGGGCCGGCGTCTCCCCGGGAGTGAAGTTCACCGACTCCGAGCTGATGGGCGTGCCGAAGATCCTGGTGGCGGGCCGCCGCTCGGCCGAGGGCGTCCTGGAGCTGAAGGACCGCAGGACCGGTGAGCGCGAGGAGCTCACGGTCGACGAGGCGATCGCCCGGCTGACGGCCTGATTTAAAGCAACGTCTCAGGGAGTTCTGCCGGGGCGTATGGCTGCCTCACAGACTTCTCTCAGGCCGTTCCCCGACCGTAGGGCGTGACAGAACGTCACTGCGGAGGGGAACGGTCATGGCGACCAGGGAAGAGGAACGGGGGGCCGCGGCAGCGGTCCGCAGAGGTGCGCGGCGTACGGCCGCCCTGGCCGCGGCGGTCACGCTCGCGGCGGCGGCCGGGGTGTTCGCCCTGGTCGGCACCATGCAGGCCGACGCCGAGACGACGGCGAGCGGCACGAGCGGCAACTCCAGCTCCAGTTCCAGCTCGAGCTCCACGGACACCGGGTCCACGGACACCGGGTCCACGGACACTGGCACAACCGACGGCAGCACAACCGACGGCAGCACAACCGACGGCAGCACAACCGACGGCAGCAGCACCGACAGTGGTACGGACTCCTCGTCGAGCAGTTCGTCGTCCTCCGACGGCGGCAGCTCCTCCTCGGACAGCGGTCTCACCTCCTCCTCCGGCGGCTCCGCCGACTCCACCTCGGGAGCGTCGTGATGAGTGCCTCCCTCGCGTCCCGCACCACGGCCGCCGCGCAGTGGCGGGCCCTCGGCACCACGGTCCGCCTGGTCGTCACCGACCCGGCCCTGCTGGAGTCGTGCAACCTGCTCCTCGCCCGGCACCTCGCCGAGGTCGACGCGGCGTGCAGCCGCTTCCGCGCCGACTCCGAACTGGCCGCCCTCGACGGCACCGCCGGCCGCCCGGTCCGGGTGAGCCCGCTGCTCGCCGAGGCCCTCGACGTGGCCCTGCGCGCGGCCGAGGCCACCGACGGGACGGTCGACCCCACCGTCGGCTCCGCGATGGACGCCCTCGGCTACGACCGCGACTTCACCCTCGTCCGCGAGGACGACCGACCGGTCCGGCTCACGGTCCGGCGCACCCCCGGGTGGCGCACCGTGCGCCTGGACCGGGCGACCGGCACGGTGTCCGTCCCCGAGGGCATCCGCCTCGACCTGGGCGCCACCGCCAAGGCGTGGGCCGCCGACCGGGCCGCGGGGACGCTGGCCGCGGCGGCCGGCTGCGGAGTCCTGGTGAGTCTGGGCGGCGACACGGCCGTCGCGGGGGAGCCCCCGGCGGACGGCTGGCAGATCCGCGTCCAGGACATCACGGGATCCGTCGACGAGACCCCCGCCGAAGGCCCCTACGAATCGGTGGGTCTGCGCGGTGGCGGCCTGGCCACCTCGGGCACGGCCGCCCGGCGCTGGCGGCGGGGCGGTCATGACCTGCACCACATCATCGACCCGCGTACCGGCCTGCCGGTCCGTTCCCCGTGGCGCACGGTCTCCGTCGCCGCCGCGACCTGCGCCGACGCCAACGCGGCGAGCACGGCGGCCCTGGTGAAGGGCGCGGGCGCGGAGCGGTGGCTGCGACGGCGGGGCCTGCCGGCGCGTCTGGTGGCCCAGAACGGCACCGTCCTCACCACGCCGGGCTGGCCCACGTCGGCCGCTCTGGCACGGGAGGCGGCCGCGTGACCTCCGAGACCCTCTGGTACGCCAACCGTGCCACCGGTGCCGTCTGCCTCGTCCTCTTCACGGTCGTCGTCCTGCTGGGAATCGCGGTCCGGTCGAGAACCCGGCTCCCCGGGCTCCCCCGTTTCGGCACGATGAGCCTGCACCGCACGCTCTCCCTCTCCGCGACCGCGTTCCTGGCCCTGCACATCACCGCCGCGGTCGTGGACGGCTATGTCGACATCACCGTCGTGGACGTCCTCGTCCCCTTCGTCGGCGACTACCAGCCCCTCTGGCTCGGCCTCGGTACGGTCGCCCTGGACCTGATGCTCGCCGTCCTGGTCACCAGCCTGCTGCGGGAACGCCTCGGCCACCGCACCTGGCGAACCGTCCACTGGCTGGCGTACGCCTCCTGGCCGGTCGCGCTCGTCCACGGCATCGGCATCGGCACGGACACCGGCGCCGACTGGATGACCTGGCTGACCGTCGCCTGCGTGGCCACGGCGGTCGCCGCCTTCGCCGCCCGCCTCGCACACGCCGCCCGCGCCGGCCGCCGCACGCCCGCCGCCCTCCTGCGCACCGCCGAAGGAGCCCGACCGTGACCGCCACCTTCCCGGACCTCCAGATGCCCCCACGTCTCCTCGCCCCCGGCGCCACGCCGGCCGACCTGGCCACCCACCACCAGCGCTACGGCCCGCTGTCCCACGGCGACCCCGAGACCCTGCTCCGTACGGTCGCCGAGTCCGGCCTCACCGGGCGCGGCGGAGCCGGCTTCCCGACGTACCGCAAGCTCGTCTCCGTCGCGGAGGCCGGACGGCGTACCGGTCACGCTCCCGTCGTCGTGGCCAACGGCGCCGAGGGCGAACCGGCCAGCCGCAAGGACAAGGCGCTGCTGCGGCTGTCGCCCCATCTCGTCCTGGACGGGCTCCAGTTGGCGGCCCGCACGGTCGGCGCGGGGGAGGCGTACCTCGCCGTGGAGGACGGCGCGACCTGGCTGGAATCCGCCCTCGCCCAGCGCACCGCGGACCCGCTGCCGGTGAAGGTCGTCCGCCTGCCCAAGTCGTTCCTCTCCGGCCAGGCCGCCGCCCTCGCCCGGTACGTCTCCGGCGGCGCGGCTCTGCCCACCCACCAGCGTCCGCCGGTCCGTGAGCGTGGAGTGCACCGCGCCCCGACCCTCGTACAGAACGTCGAGACCCTGGCCCACCTCGCGCTGGTCGCCCGCTACGGCGCCGACTGGTACCGCACGGCCGGTACCCCGACCCAGCCCGGCAGCGTGCTGTGCACGGTCCATGTGCCGGGCCGAGAACCCCGGGTGGTGGAGGCGCCCTACGGCCTGCCCCTGAGGCGACTGCTGCCGCTGGAAGGCGTCCGAGCGGTGCTGGTCGGCGGTTATCACGGCACCTGGATACCCGCCCCGGAGGCGGCTCAACTGGCGCTGGACAGCAGCTACTTGGGTGCGGGCGTGCTCGCCGCGCTGCCCCTCGACCGCTGCGGCCTGGCCGAGACCGCGCGCGTCCTGCGCTATCTCGCTCTCCAGTCGGCCGGTCAGTGCGGCCCCTGCCTCAACGGCCTGCCCCGCATCGCCGCCGCCTTCCGTACCCTCGCCGTACCCGGCCCCCGGGGCGCCGTCCGCGCCGACCTGGCCCGCTGGTCGGGCCTGGTCGAGGGCCGGGGCGCCTGCCACCACCCCGACGGCACCGTCCGCCTGGTCCGCAGCGCCCTGACCACCTTCGCCGCCGAGGTCGACGCGCACTCCCGGGGCCACTGCACCGCGACCGACCACACGCCCCTGCTGCCCGTCCCCGAGGAGGGCTGACCCATGAGCACGGCCCAGCACATCGACATCGACTGGACGGCCTGCCAGGGCCACGGCCTCTGCGCGGACTTCCTCCCCGAACACATCACCCTCGACGAATGGGGCTACCCCCTGGTCGACGGCGCCCCGGTCCCCGCCGACACCGTGCGACGGGCCCGGCGGGCAGCCGCCGACTGCCCGGTCCTCGCACTGGCGTTGATTCCGGGACAGGCGGGCTGACGAGGGGCAGTGGGATCAGCAGACCTCGGCCGTGAGAAGGCCGTGGGGCGTGAGTTCACGCGGGAGCTCCACCCGCATACCGCAGAAGCACCACAGCGTGCTGCCCCGTGAGGCGGGAGCGCCCAGGTCGATCATCAGAATGTCGCGTACTTCCCGGAGCACGTCACTCAGCTGGACGCCGCTGGCCACGCGGATACTGACCTCATCCGGGTCCCAGACCGCAATTTCGGGCAGATTGTCCGTCAATGAAATGTGGATGCACACAACTGTCTCCCCAGGGATGCACAACGACACGAGTGATCCGCTCCGGGAGGCCAGCGGCTGACTGATGGTAGTCCTGGCGGTCGCGGCTAGGGGGAGTTTCGGTCATATTCATTCGTACGGTGCGGATCGCCTTGCGGGTCCGCCCGGGCCCGGGCATCACGGCCTGCCCGGGGGCCGCGGTGGCGCCGCTGACCTCAGGTGATGCGGCTGACCTGCAGCATCGCCTCGGCGTCCTTCAGCAACGCGCGCTGACGTGCCTCCGGCAATTGCCGGTACAGCTTGAGGAGTCGCGCCTCCCGCTCGTCCCCGCTGGGTCCGGGCGCGGGACGGCCGACCGCCTCGAAGAACTCCCGCGGTGTCGTCGGTACCCCCCAGCGCCGGAACACGTCGACCATGGCCCGCAACTTCTCCGGGTCGATGCGTGAGGTGCCGCGCGTGCGGTTCATCCACGCGTTGAGCGTCGGGTACGAGATGCCGGCCGCCGAAGCCAGGTCCTTCTGGGTCTTTCCCGGAACCTGTGACAGAAGGCGATCCAGCAGAATCGCCAGGTCCACGTCCTGGCGTGCCGGGTCGTTGCCGAGTGCTGGGTCTCCTGGGCGGCTCTGCTGGTTCGTCACGCCTCAGAGGATCGGCCATCAATATCTACAAGCGCAAGTAGATCGCAGACCGGCGGTCACGGCTTCAGGTGCACGCCGGAGCGTTGTCGGAGCAGTGGCGCAAACCTGCGCCCCCGTGCTCCCCCTCGCGACACCCCACCCGCACCTTACGTTCCGTGCATAACTTGACACTGTATGCATCTACGTGAAGACTGTAGATAGGCCCGGCGGGGCCGGCGCCCCGCGCGCCGGAGCCGCGGTTCCGTATCTCCGGCACCGGCCGCCCCGCGTCGCCGCGGGGCGGGGTGGTCGCCCGCCGGAGCAATCTACATCTACATGCATATTGAAGATGCGGAGGGACCTTCGCTCCGCACCCCGCACGACGTCGACGGGAGTACCCACTGTGTCCGCACCGAACAACGTCACGTCCGCTCCGGACGGTCCGGAACCCGAGGTGATCGCCCGGGCCCGCGCGGGCGACCGGGAGGCGTTCGCCACGCTCTACTACGACCACTACCGCCTCGTGTACAGCTTTCTGCTCGTCCGCACACGCAACAGACACCTGGCCGAGGACCTGACCCAGGAGGTGTTCACCCGCGCGCTGCGACGCATCGACGGCTACGTCTGGCAGGGCACGGCGTTCGCCGCCTGGCTGATCACCATCGCGAAGAACCTCTACCTGGACGAGCTCGGCCGGGGCCGCACCCGGCTGGAGACCCCGGTCGCCGAGTTCCTGGACCCGCAGGTCCCCGGCCGTGGCCCGGAGTCGCGCACCCTGCGCGAACTGGAGGCCGTCGAGGCGCACGAGACGGTCCGCACCGTCCTGCACTCGCTCAGCGCCGAGCAGCGCCACTGCGTCCAACTGCGCTTCCTCGACGAACTGACAGCGCAGGAGACGGCCCAGGCGATGGGTCGGACGGTCGGAGCCGTCAAGGCGCTGACCCACCGGGCGCTCCAGAAGCTGCGCTGGACGGCCGGGACGGTGGCGGTGTGAACGGGAACGTGCTCCATGCCGCGCGCGTGATCCGCTCGGTGCTGGCGACCGTCCGGACCGAGCAGGCGGCGGCCGTGGCGCACGCGCTGGACTCGGCCCGTCTCCTCGTCGACCCCGAGCGCTCGTTCGGTGTGGTGTTGTACCGGACACCGGACGGCAGCTGGTCCCGCACCGGGCGACCGGTCACCGAGCTGGAGCGGCAGGCCCTGACCTGGGACACCGCCTGCGAACGGGCGCGTCATGTGGCGCGCGCCATCGAAGGGCACCTGGACACCCACCCGGGTCCGCACGCCGTCCGTGTCGAGGGCGACCGGGTGCGGGTCCTGCTCCGCGTCGACGGTCCCGCCCAATGGGCGCGCTGGCGCTCGTACTTCGGTATCGCGAGCGTCGGTGAGCGGACCGAGCCCCACACGCGGACGGGCGAGGGGGAACGCGACGGTGTCCGGGTGACGGTGGTGGCCCGCAGCGCCTCCACGGCGCCGCCCCAGCCGACGACGGGACAGGACAAGCGCCGGTTCCGGATCGGCGAGACCCTGTACGACCTGGCCTCACCGCTGCGCGACGGGTACGGGGGCGTCTGGTACTTCGAGGGCCGCCGAAGCAGCGACGGCATGCCTCTGATGGCCCTCGACGGCCGGCCCGAGCGGTGCTCCCTCGCCAACGTGGCTTTCTACCTGGGGCCGTTGTCGCCGGTGCGGCCCGACGACGACGCCACGGTGAGCGGGCCGGCGGGCATCTCGTCGCCCCCGCCGGCGCCGTCGGACGTGGTGGTGCCGCGGACGCTCCCGGTCGCGGCCGTACCGCACGTGCTCCCGACCGCGGCCGTACCGCGGACGCTGCCGGACGATCCGGGGTCGTGGGCGATGGTGGACGTGTCGGAGGCCGGCGTGCTGCCGGACGTGCCGCGGCCGCGGGTGACGTCGGACCTGCAGGACCTGTGGACGGCCTCGGGGCTGCCGGAACAGGAACATGCGCATGCGCAGGAACAGGCGCAGGAACACGCGCGCGACCATGCACAGGACCACGAGCAGTACGACGCGCAGGCACAGGAGCCAAAACCGGTGGATCCGGTGGATCCGGTAGATCCGGTGGGTCCGTCGCACCGGCCGGCCTGGGGCGAACCGTTCGGGCCGCTCGTCCCGTCGGTGCCGACGGCCGGCCCTGCGGGGCCGGTCCGATGAGCGCCGGTCGGTCGAGGGGGCCGACCGGCGCCGGGGGAGAGGGGGACGGGGGGAGCCGGGCATGGGAGTCGAGTGCCGCCTGCCGGTACCAGGACGCGGAACTCTGGTTCTCCCGCCGGTCCTCGCCCCGTGCCGTGGCCATCTGCGCGGCTTGTCCCGTGCTGGCCCAGTGCAGGGCCGCCGTGCTCATACGTGAGAAGGGACTGCCCGAGTGCCATCGAGACGGTGTCATCGCCGGCCTGACCGGTCCTCAGCGCTATGCCCTGGAGCGTCAGGCGGACGGGTCGTGGCCGGGGCCGGCCGCCGATCCCGGGGCGTCCCGCGCACCGGTCGGCGCGCCCCGGGGACAGCCTGCCCGGTGCGGGACCCGGGCGGCCTACCAGCGGCATCTGCGCCTGCGGGAGCCCGTCGACGAGGCCTGCCGCCTCGCCAACGCGCGCAGCGTCGGCCGTTACCGCCGCACCGGCACCACCCGTGCCCGGAACGAAGCCGCCAGGGACCCCGCCGCCGCGAACACCGAGGTCCCGCTGCCGCCGGACAGCGTGCGGTGCCCTTCGGAGGGCTCCCCGGCACCGGTGTCGGCCGCACCTCGCGGCGCCACGCAGGCCCGGCCGGGCACGGCGGACGGATCGGCGTCGGTCCTGGTCGGGGCGGGGACCGGTGCCCGCGACCGGCTGTGGGGCACGGCCGGGACCACCACCCTTACGCCCCGGAAGTGACCTCTCGTCCACCGCCACCGGAGTACTTCATGTCCACATCCCCGACGGGCCGTCCGCCCGAAGAGCCCCTGTCCGATGGCTCCCGGAACCGCCGCTCCCGAGTCGCCCGCCGCGTCGGCCGCATGGCCGCCCTTCGCCGCCTCTTCCGACCGCCAGGCCGAACTGCCCGGCCGGAGACCGTGTTACGACACGGACCTTCCCCGGACCTGGACGACTGCCGCCAGGAGCTGGCCCGCTGGCAGCGCCACGCCGACTCCTTCGAGCGCGAGCTGACCCGCGTCTCCTTCGAACGCGCGCACCTCCTCGCCTGGCTGGCGGCGCTGCACCCGTCGAGCGCGGTCGTCGCGCCGGCCGTCGGCGCCGGGCCGGACGGCACGCACCTGCTGCGACTGGTGGCCGGGGGACGGCAGTTGTCCTGGCGTCTTCCCCCCAGGGACATCCCGCTGTTCGCGCATGTCCCGTACACGGAGCGCGCCACCGGGCACCTGCAACGGGACGGTCCCACCGCTGCGGAACAGGCCGCCCACATCCGCAGTCACACCCGTCTGCTGGCCATCGAGGGAACTCTCTTCGCGGCCCCCGCCGAGAGACGGCCGCAGGCGCGATCGACCGAGCACTGACACCGCTCGGGACGCGCTGCGCGGCCCACCCCGCGAGACTCCGGTCGACAGGCTCGGGAGGCACGTCGGCCGGACCCACAGTGCTCCCCTGCCGGGGGACCTCCAGCAGGGGAGCGCTGTCCCGTCCGCACCGCGCGCTTGCCGCGCGACCGGGCCGGCGGTCCACCTGCGGCCCGGCGGCCTGCGTTCCGGCGGCTCGCCTTCCCCCGCTACAGCCAGCTCGCGAACTCCAACAGCAGTTCCGCGTCACGGGTGCGCCCGACCCGCCGCGCCCGGACCCCCGACTCCACCGCCCGGAACAGCGTCCAGCCGCGCAGCCGCTCCTGGTCGAGCTCCAGCGACTCTGCGAGCCGCTTCACCCGACGCCGGGTCGTCGCCGCCCCGGACGGCGAGGCGATCAGGTCCTCCACCCGGTCGCGGACCAGCCGGGCCAGGTCGAAGGCGCACTCGCCGACCACCGGATCCGGCCCCACCGCCAGCCACGGCATCCGCTCACCCGCCAGCACCTTGCTCTGCCGGAACGTGCCGTGCAGCAGCCGGTGCTCGGGCGGTCCCGCCAGCAGCTCCGCACGGGCGGCGAGCGCCGCGTCCACCAGGACGGCCACCTCGGGCTCCGTCTCGGCGCTCGCCCGCATCGCCCGCGCCTGCCGCCCGGTCCGGTCGGTCACGGACTCGAACGAGTGACCGGCCGGTGGCTCCACCCACAGCCGCCGCAACGTGCCCGCCGCCTCCAGCAGGGCCTTCGCCTCCGCCAGCGACCGCACCGACACATCGGGATGCAGCCGCTCGAGCAGCAGTGCTCCCGCCGTCTGCGGCTCTTCCAGCAACTGGACGGCGCCCAGGCCGTCCCAGTGCGTCAGCGCGGCCCGCTCCGCCTCCGGCCGGAACCGGGGTGGGGCAAGCTTCAGCACGGCGGGCGTCCCGTCCGCGCGCCGCACGAGCACGACCATGCTGCTCCGGCCGCCCGGCACCTGCACCCGATCGACCGTCAACTCGCGCAGGGCGACGGCCTGCCGGGCCGCCTCCGGCAGCTTCTCCAACCAGCCGTCACCGTCCGGTGCCGTCTCACCGAGCGCCCTGACCAGACGCTGCGGCGGTTCGAAAGCCATGCGCGAGTCGTTCCCTTCCTGCTTCGGGTCAAGCCGCCGGTGTACCCGAGGGCGCTGCCGCCGCCGGAGGCGTGGCCGCTGCCGGTACGGACGCCGAGCCCGTGGCCGGATCCGTACCGGTCCGCTCGGCGAGACCAGGGAAGGCTACGCTCCCGCCGCGCCAGCGCACCGCACGGACCGCCGCGTCCCGCAGCGCGCCCGCGGCCTCCCGGCGCCGTGCGTCCCCGGCTGCCCGCACCAGGTCGGAGTACACCCCGGCCACGCGCTCTTCCAGCTCGGTCGCGAGCCGGACCGCCGCCGCGGAGTCCGGCACCGGGAACGGCAGCGCGTATCCGGCGCTCGCGGCGACCGGCTCGGCCCCCAGGTCGCGCACCTCGCGCACCAGCGCGTCCCGGCGCGCCCGGTGCGCGTCGTAGGCCGCCCGCGCCTCGGCGCTCCGTGCCTCGCCGATCCGCCCGCCGACGACCCCGTACCCGTACACGGCGGCGTGTTCGGCGGCCAGCGCCGCCTGGAGTGCCGTCAGCTCCGCGCTCGTGGCCTCACTCATCGCGCCCCCTCCGTCAGCAGATAGGCGTGTGCCGCGCCGGCCGCCGCCACCGAGGCCAGCAACCGGGCCAGTTCGCCCGGGACGTCCAGCAGCTCCGTCGCCCTGCGGTCGGCGAGCGCCCGCTCCGCCGCGGCCAGCCCGGCGAGCGCGTCCGTGTCGGTGACCGGCACGGCGGACGGCGCGGCCGAGGGATCGGCCGGCGGAACCGAGGCGGAGCTCGTCGAGGAAACCGTGGGGGAGGCGGAGGTGGGGGAACCGGTGGCGGAACCGGTGGCGGAGGGGGACGCCTTCGCCGCGCCTCCGAACGCCTCCACGTGCCGTAGGACCTCCGCCCGCAGCGGCCCCAGCCGCCCCGTCAGCGCCGGATGGACGGCGAGCACGGCGTCGTACCGTGCCACCAGCTCGCCGCTCTCCCCGGCCGCACGCGCGCGTGCCCGTTCGGCGACCGACGGGCTGCCGCTCGCGCTCTCCTCGGGCTCCTCCGTACCGGACGAGCAGCCCACGAGCAGCACCGCTCCCGCGGCCGACGCGAGCAGGGATCTTCTGCGCGGCCCCGAGGGGGTTCGCGAGGGGAGGGGCAACGGCACGGCAGGCGTCCTCGGGGGAACTCGTACGGAACTGGCGTCCTGGTGGGCGGCGGGCCCGTGATCACCGTACCCGCGCGGTCGCCCCGTACCACTCAGCGGCACCGCCCCGCGAGGGCCCGCCACCCTCCGTGCACAGGTGGACGGCAACACACCTTGCGACCGGATACCCTTTGACCAGACACGAGCCCCATCCCACAACAGCACACGCGGCCGAGGAGTCACCCGGATGAGCACCACCCAGAGCGAGAGGCTGCGAGAGCTCCTGGAACCGCTCGTCGCCTCCCAGGGACTGGACCTCGAAGAGATCACCGTGGACTCCGTCGGACGCAAGCGGGTGCTGAGCGTCGTCGTCGACTCCGACTCCGGAGCGGACCTGGACCAGATCGCCGATGTGAGCCGCGCGCTCTCGGCGAAGCTCGACGAGACGGACGCGATGGGCGAGGGCGAGTACACCCTCGAGGTCGGCACCCCGGGCGCGGAGCGCGCGCTCACCGAGCACCGCCACTACGTACGTGCCGTCGACCGGCTGGTGCGGTTCCATCTGACCGAGGGCGGCGAGCTGGTCGCCCGCATCCTGACGGTCGACGACGAGGGACTCGATCTCGAGGTCCCCGGCGTGAAGGGCCGCAAGGCCACCACCCGCAGACTCCCCTTCGGCGACATCGACAAGGCCCGCGTGCAGGTCGAGTTCAACCGCAAGGACAAGAGCGACCAGCACGCCAAGAACGAGAACGACGAGAACGAGATGGAAGAGGAGGCGTAGCCGTGGACATCGACATGAGTGCCCTGCGGGGCTTGGTGCGGGAGAAGGAGATCTCCTTCGACCTGCTGGTCGAGGCGATCGAGTCGGCCCTCCTCATCGCCTACCACCGCACCGAGGGAAGCCGCCGTCACGCGCGCGTGGAGCTCAACCGGGAGACCGGACATGTGACCGTGTGGGCGAAGGAGGACCCCGAGGACCTCGAGGAGGGGCAGGAGCCCCGCCCGTTCGACGACACCCCGTCCGACTTCGGCCGGATCGCCGCCACGACGGCCAAGCAGGTGATCCTCCAGCGTCTGCGCGACGCCGAGGACGACGCGACGCTCGGCGAGTACGCCGGCCGTGAGGGCGACATCGTCACCGGTGTGGTCCAGCAGGGGCGCGACCCGAAGAACGTGCTCGTGGACATCGGCAAGCTGGAGGCCATCCTGCCGGTGCAGGAGCAGGTCCCCGGCGAGACGTATCCGCACGGCATGCGCCTGCGGTCGTACGTCGTCCGGGTGGCGAAGGGCATGCGCGGCCCGTCCGTGACGCTCTCCCGCACCCACCCCAATCTGGTGAAGAAGCTCTTCGCCCTGGAGGTGCCGGAGATCGCCGACGGTTCGGTCGAGATCGCCGCCATCGCACGTGAGGCCGGTCATCGCACGAAGATCGCCGTCAGGTCCACCCGTTCGGGTCTGAACGCCAAGGGCGCCTGCATCGGCCCCATGGGCGGCCGGGTGCGCAACGTGATGGGCGAGCTGAACGGCGAGAAGATCGACATCGTCGACTGGTCGGACGACCCGGCCGAGATGGTGGCGAACGCGCTGTCCCCGGCCCGGGTCTCCAAGGTCGAGGTCGTCGACCTCGCGGCCCGCTCCGCGCGCGTGACGGTGCCGGACTACCAGCTGTCGCTGGCGATCGGCAAGGAAGGGCAGAACGCCCGGCTCGCCGCCCGGCTGACCGGCTGGCGCATCGACATCCGTCCGGACATCGAACAGCCCACCGAGTAGCCCGGCGGGTACGTCACCTGCCAGGTCACCCGGCGGCGCCGAGCGCGGAGGAATAGATCTCGGCCTGCCGGGGCTCAGATCACGACAGATGTAACGCGGCAACTGTTCGAATCCTGACCCAAAGGGGTGAGGTCGCCGCGGGGAGGTAGACTTAAGAGTGTCTGGCCGGACGCACACCGGAGCATGCCCTGAACGCACCTGTGTGGGGTGCCGGGAGCGGGCGGCCAAGACGGAGCTGCTGCGCATCGTGGCGATCAAGGACGCATGCGTCCCCGATCCACGCGGTACGCTGCCCGGCCGGGGTGCGTATCTGCATCCCGCCCCGGTCTGTCTCGACCAGGCGGTACGCCGCCGGGCGTTCACGAGGGCGTTGCGAGCCCCGGGAGCGCTCGACACAAAGGCGTTGCGCCAGTACGTCGAGCAGACGACCGTTGCCGAACAGGCAACACCGTAAGAAGGCGTCGCACGGAACCTCCGTGCGGCTCTGGTACCCCGCGAGTTGGAAGTAGGTCGAGATTGCGATGAGCACTCGATGAGCACGCGATGAGTACGCCCATGAAGTAGCGACGGTCCGGACACACCCGGACCTAAAAGGAGCGAAGTGGCTAAGGTCCGGGTATACGAACTCGCCAAGGAGTTCGGGGTTGAGAGCAAGGCCGTCATGGCCAAGCTCCAGGAACTCGGTGAATTCGTCCGTTCGGCGTCTTCGACCATCGAAGCGCCCGTTGTCCGCAAGTTGACAGATGCCTTCCAGGGCGGCGGCAAGCCCGCCCCGCGCAAGGCAGCCCCCAGGCCCGGCGCGCCCTCCCCGGCGCAGGCGGCCCGTCCGGGCCCGGCCGCACCTCGGCCGGCCGCCCCCAAGCCTCCCGCGGCGCAGACGCCCGCGGCTCCGGCGGCTCCCGCCGCCCCGGCCGCCTCGTCGGCCCCCGCGCCGGCGGCCTCCGGTCCGCGTCCGGGCCCCAAGCCCGCGCCGCGTCCGGCCCCGGCCGCCCCGGAGTTCACCGCTCCGCCGGCTGCTCCGGCCGCCCCCGCCGCTCCGGCCCAGTCGTCCGGCCCGCGGCCGGCCTCGCAGGGCCCGCGCCCCGGCGCGCCGCGCCCCGCCGGCCGCCCCGCGCCCGGTCAGGACCGTGGCGACCGCGGTGACCGTGGCGACCGCGGCGATCGTGGTGACCGCGGCCAGCGTCCGGCCGCCGCTCAGGGGCCGCGCCCCGGTGGCGCCGGTGCCCCGCGTCCGGGCGGTGCCCGTCCGTCGGGTCCGCGTCCGGGCAACAACCCCTTCACCTCCGGCGGCAACGCCGGCATGGCGCGCCCGCAGGCGCCCCGTCCGCAGGGCGCCCCGCGTCCCGGCGGCCCCGGTGGCGCTCCCGGCGCCGGTCCCCGTCCGCAGGGCCCCGGTGGCCAGGGCGGCGGTCCTCGTCCGCAGTCTCCGGGCGGCTCCCGTCCGTCTCCGGGCGGCATGCCCCGCCCGCAGGGCGCAGGCCCCGGCGGTCCGCGTCCCGGCGGCGGTCCCCGTCCCAACCCCGGCATGATGCCGCAGCGTCCCGCTGCCGGCCCGCGTCCCGGCGGTGGCCCCGGTGGCCGCGGTCCGGGTGGCGGCGGCGGTGCGGGTCGTCCCGGCGGCGGCGGTCGTCCCGGCGGCGGCGGCGGCTTCGCAGGTCGTCCGGCCGGTCCCGGTGGCGGTGCCCGTCCCGGTGGCGGCGGTTTCGCCGGTCGTCCCGGTGGCGGTGGCCCCGGCGGTGGCGGCGGCTTCGGTGGCGGCGGTGGCCGTCCCGGATTCGGCGGTCGTCCCGGCGGTCCCGGTGGCCGTGGTGGCACGCAGGGCGCCTTCGGTCGTCCCGGTGGTCCCGCGCGTCGCGGTCGCAAGTCGAAGCGTCAGAGGCGCCAGGAGTACGAGGCCATGCAGGCCCCGTCGGTCGGCGGCGTGATGCTGCCTCGCGGCAACGGACAGTCCGTCCGCCTGTCGCGCGGTGCGTCGCTCACCGACTTCGCCGAGAAGATCGGCGCCAACCCCGCGTCGCTCGTCGGCGTGATGATGAACCTCGGCGAGATGGTCACTGCCACGCAGTCCGTCTCCGACGAGACGCTGAAGCTCCTCGCGGACGAGATGAACTTCGTCCTCGAGATCGTCAGCCCCGAGGAGGAGGACCGCGAGCTGCTCGAGTCCTTCGACATCGAGTTCGGCGAGGACGAGGGTGGCGAGGAGTTCCTCGTCGCGCGTCCGCCGGTCGTGACCGTCATGGGTCACGTCGACCACGGTAAGACCCGACTGCTCGACACCATCCGCAAGACGAACGTCATCGCGGGCGAGGCCGGCGGCATCACGCAGCACATCGGTGCGTACCAGGTCGCCACCGAGGTCAACGGTGAAGAGCGCAGGATCACCTTCATCGACACCCCGGGTCACGAGGCGTTCACCGCCATGCGTGCCCGTGGTGCCAAGTCGACCGACATCGCGATCCTCGTGGTGGCGGCCAACGACGGTGTGATGCCCCAGACGATCGAGGCGCTGAACCACGCCAAGGCGGCCGACGTGCCGATCGTGGTCGCGGTCAACAAGATCGACGTCGAGGGCGCGGACCCGACCAAGGTGCGCGGTCAGCTCACCGAGTTCGGTCTGGTGGCCGAGGAGTACGGCGGCGACACGATGTTCGTCGACATCTCCGCCAAGCAGGGCCTCAACATCGAGAGCCTGCTGGAGGCCGTGGTCCTGACCGCGGACGCCTCGCTCGACCTGCGGGCCAACCCGGAGCAGGACGCGCAGGGCATCGCGATCGAGTCCCACCTCGACCGTGGCCGCGGCGCCGTCGCGACCGTCCTGGTTCAGCGAGGCACCCTGCGGGTCGGCGACACCATGGTGGTCGGCGACGCGTACGGCCGTGTCCGCGCGATGCTCGACGACAAGGGCGAGAACGTGGAAGAGGCGGGTCCCTCGACTCCGGTCCTCGTCCTCGGTCTCACCAACGTCCCGGGCGCCGGCGACAACTTCCTCGTCGTCGACGAGGACCGCACGGCCCGTCAGATCGCCGAGAAGCGCGCGGCGCGTGAGCGCAACGCCAACTTCGCCAGGCGTGGAGTCCGGTTCTCCCTGGAGAACCTGGACGAGGCGCTCAAGGCCGGTCTGGTGCAGGAACTCAACCTCATCATCAAGGGCGACGCGTCCGGTTCGGTGGAGGCTCTCGAGTCCTCGCTGCTCCAGCTCGACGTCGGCGAAGAGGTCGACATCCGCGTCCTGCACCGCGGTGTGGGTGCGGTCACCGAGTCGGACATCGACCTGGCGACCGGCTCCGACGCCATCG
This sequence comes from Streptomyces sp. NBC_01334, assembly GCF_035983595.1. Lineage (NCBI taxonomy): Bacteria > Bacillati > Actinomycetota > Actinomycetes > Kitasatosporales > Streptomycetaceae > Streptomyces > Streptomyces sp. NBC_01334. The sequence continues at coordinate 6,987,268 of NZ_CP130718.1, forward strand.
TCATCGGCTTCAACGTCCGTGCGGCCGGTCGTGCCGCGCAGATGGCGGAGCGCGAGGGCGTCGACGTCCGGTACTACTCGGTGATCTACCAGGCCATCGAGGAGATCGAGGCGGCCCTGAAGGGCATGCTGAAGCCGGAGTACGAGGAGGTCGAGCTCGGCACGGCGGAGATCCGCGAGGTCTTCAAGTCGTCCAAGCTGGGCAACATCGCCGGTGTCCTGGTCCGCTCGGGCGAGGTCAAGCGCAACACCAAGGCGCGCCTCATCCGCGACGGCAAGGTCATCGCGGAGAGCCTCACCATCTCCGGGCTGCGTCGCTTCAAGGACGACGTCACCGAGATCCGCGAAGGCTTCGAGGGCGGTATCAACCTCGGAAACTTCAACGACATCAAGATCGACGACGTCATCGCGACGTACGAGATGCGCGAGAAGCCGAGGGCGTAAGCGCCCAAGGTCCGTACCGGCCGGCGGGGGATCGCTCCCCGCCGGCCGGTACGGCGTCCGGCGGACGCATGAGCGAGGTAAAACCCCGTCGAGCCACCGCCCGGATCGTTGTACCGTTCGTGATGTCCCTGTCCCATGGACGGCAGGGCCATCGATCCCGTACCGGCGGGTGAACCGGTTACACATGTACGTGGGGACTCTGTCCTTCGACCTCCTCCTCGGCGACGTACGGTCGCTGAAGGAGAAGCGCTCCGTCGTCCGTCCGATCGTCGCCGAGCTCCAGCGCAAGTACGCGGTGAGCGCGGCCGAGGTGGACGACCAGGACCTCCACCGCAGGACCAGAATCGGTCTCGCCGTGGTCTCCGGTGACGCGGAGCATCTGACCGATGTACTGGACCGGTGCGAACGGCTGGTCGCCGCCCGCCCCGAAGTGGAGCTGCTGTCGGTCAGACGCCGCTTCCACGGCGAAGACGACTGACCGACCACAGAACGCAAGAGAAGAAGAAAGAACGGGAGACGGACCAGTGGCCGACAACGCGCGTGCCAAGAGGCTGGCGGACCTCATCCAGCAGGTGGTGGCCCAGAAGCTGCAGCGCGGGATCAAGGACCCGCGGCTCGGCTCCCACGTCACCATCACGGACACCCGGGTGACGGGTGACCTCAGGGAGGCGACGGTCTTCTACACGGTGTACGGGGACGACGAGGAGCGGGCGGCCGCGGCCGCCGGGCTGGAGAGCGCCAAGGGCGTCCTGCGCTCCGAGGTGGGCCGCGCGGCGGGCGTGAAGTTCACGCCGACGCTGGCCTTCGTCGCCGACGCCCTGCCGGACAACGCCCGCACCATCGACGACCTCCTCGACAAGGCGCGTGCCGCCGACGAGAAGGTCCGCGAGGTGTCCGCGGGTGCCGGGTACGCCGGCGATGCCGACCCGTACAAGAAGCCCGGTGACGAGGACGAGACGGACGACTCCGCCTGATGAACCGCAAGCAGACCCCGCCCGACGGCCTTGTCATCGTCGACAAGCCGTCGGGCTTCACTTCGCACGACGTCGTGGCGAAGATGCGCGGGATCGCCAGGACCCGCCGCGTCGGCCACGCCGGCACGCTCGACCCGATGGCGACGGGCGTCCTCGTCCTCGGCATCGAGAGGGCGACGAAACTCCTCGGGCACCTGGCGCTCACCGAGAAGGAGTACCTGGGCACGGTCCGGCTGGGCCAGACGACCCTGACCGACGACGCGGAGGGCGAGATCACGGGGTCCACGGATGCCTCGAAGGTCACCCGGGACGCGATCGACGCGGGCGTCGCCAAGCTGAGCGGCGACATCATGCAGGTGCCGTCCAAGGTCAGCGCCATCAAGATCAACGGCGTCCGCTCCTACAAGCGGGCCCGCGACGGCGAGGACTTCGAGATCCCGGCCCGCCCGGTCACCGTCTCCTCCTTCTCCGTGTACGACGTCCGTGACGCGGTCGCCGAGGACGGCACCCCGGTCCTGGACCTGGTCGTGTCCGTCGTCTGCTCCTCCGGCACCTACATCCGGGCCCTCGCCCGCGACCTGGGCGCCGACCTCGGCGTCGGCGGCCACCTCACCGCCCTGCGCCGCACCCGCGTCGGCCCCTACAAGCTGGACGCGGCGAAGACGCTCGACCAGCTCCAGCAGGAGTTCGGCGTGATGCCGATCGCCGAGGCGGCCACCGCCGCGTTCCCCCGCTGGAACGTGGACGCCAAGCGGGCCCAGCTGCTCACCAACGGAGTACGCCTGGAGATGCCCGACGCGTACGTCGGCGCGGGCGCCGTGGCCGTCTTCGATCCCGAGGGCCGGTTCCTGGCCCTGGTCGAGGAGCAGAAGGGCAAGGCGAAGAGCCTGGCCGTGTTCGGCTGAGCGGCGGGAGGCGCGTCGCGTGCTGCTGTCCGGCGGCGCGAGGCGCGTCGTGTGGTGCCCGTGGAGCGGCGAACACGGGGTTGTGCTGCGCCGCCGCTCCACGGTCCCCCCTCGGTTCCCCCACCCCTAGGGTGTATCCAGCGGCCCCCGTTCATTCACCCGTCCGGGCAGGCGCTCGGAGTGAATCCGGGGAGTGCAGGGGGGCGCGTTCGCCTCGTGATCTGTCCCGCTGATCATCCCGCCCCTACCGTCGGACACAGGGCACGCGGGCGCGGCGGGAGGTACCACGATGGCGGGACGAGGCCCGCGGACACCGCGGCACGACTCCCTGCGGGGCGTGACCCGGAACCGCCCGGCGGATCCCCCGGGCCCCCCGGATCCCATGGCTCTTCCGGACGCCCCGGATCCCCGGGACGAGGACTTCGCCCCGGACTTCGCCGCCGGCGTCGGCGTCGACGGTTCGCTCGTCCGGATCCGCGACCTCGCCGGCCGGCCGCGCGGCACCGGGTTCTTCGCCGACCACCATGGCACGGTCGTCACCAGTCACGAGGCCGTCGACGGCCTGTCCCGGCTCGTCGTGTACGCCGCCGGCGACCGCAGCTGCGTCGTGACCGACGAGGCGGTCGCCCCCCTGCCGGGACTCGACCTGGCTCTCGTCCGCACCGAGGGCCTAGGCGGGGTCCCGCTGCCGGTGACCGTGCGGGACGGCGTCGAGACCGGCCGGTACGTCCGGCTGGCCGCCGGCTGCTGGCGCGAGGCGCGGGTGCTGGCCGAGACGTCCGCGACGTACACGGCGACGGACCGCTTCCACCTCCTCGACGACGCTCTGGAGCTGGCGATCGGCACGGCGGGCCGGGACGCGCTGCGGCTCGGCGGTGGCGCGGCCGGGGGACCGGTCCTCGACGCGGAGACCGGCGCGGTCGTCGCCGTCCTCGGCACCGCGCTCCAGTCCGGCCACCGCGACGTCGGCTTCGCGGTGCCGCTGCGACCCCGGATCCGGACGACCGACGCCATTCCGGCGATCGACGATCTCCCGCCGACCGACGACAACTCCGCCGGGCTGCCGCCGAGCGACCACGTGAGCGACGGCGACGCGATGAGAGCGCCGCTCGCGGGAGCGGGTGAGGCTCTGGCGGGTGCGGGTGCGGGTGCGGGTGCGGGTGCGGGTGCGGGTGCGGGTGGCGCTTGCGGTGGTCGCGGTCGTGGCGAAGGCGGCGGTTCTGCGGGGACGGGGGCAGGGGCCTGGGCGGCCGGGATCGGGGCGGGGATTCCGGCCGACGGTCCGCTGGCCGAGCTGCTCGCGCGCAACGCGGCCACCGTGCCCGCCTACGGCGCCGACCTCAACCTGGCCGGTCTCCTCGAGCTCACCGTCACGTCGGTCGGCTCGGACGGCCCGCCCGGAGCGCTCTCCGGCCACTGCGGCCGCACCGCGACCGGCTCCCTCGCAGCCACCGCGGAACCGATCGAACGCGCCTTCCCGGCAGGGGAGTTCGCCGCCTTCGCAACGAGCCCGGCGGCCGTCCTCGGCCTCGTCGGCGCACCGGGCAGCGGCCGTACGACGGAACTCGCCGCCCTCGCTGCGCGCCGCGACCGGGGTGCGCGGCCGGCCCCCACCCTGTGGCTGCGCGGCGCCGACCTGAGGGCCGGGGACGACTCCCTCGCCGACGCGGCCCGCCGCGCACTGAGCCGCGCGGCACGCATCGTGGCGGCCTCGGGTTCGGGCCCGGACTCGGGTTCGGCCCCGGGCTCGGCAGCGGCTCCCGGGAGGGGGCCGGGGGCCGGGCTGTCCGCGGCGTCCGGGGCGGCCGGTCGGTCAGGGGAGGTCAGCCCCTGCGGCCTCGGTGATGTCACCCCCGAGCGGCTCGCCCGCCTCGCCCGGGCCGTCGGACGCCCCCTGCTGCTGCTTCTCGACGGGCCCGAGGAGATGCCCCCGGTCCTCGCGCACCGGCTCGCCGAGTGGACCGAGGGCACGGCCGAATGGTTGCGGGAGACGGGCACGCGGCTGGTGGTGGCGTGTCGGGGGGAGTACTGGGAACGGGCCGGCGCGGAGTTCCCGCCGGAGCTGCTGTACGGGGCCAGGGCGGCCGGGGACCCGCTCCCGCCGTGCGTCCGCCTCGGCGATCTCACCGCCGACGAGGCGCGCGAGGCCCGCGTCCGCTACGCCCTGCCCGAGGGCGCGCTCGCCGCCCCCGACGACCGGCACCCCCTCACCCTCCGCCTCCTCTCCGAGGTCTGTGCCGCCCTCCCCGGTCCGCAGTCCCCGGCGCCCGTCGACCGCGACGACGTCCTGTCCGCGTACCTCGACCTGATGTGCCTGCGGGTCGCGGTCCGTCTCGCCGCCGAGAACGGGCTGCGCGGGACCGCCGTACGCCGTCTCGCGGCGAAGGTCTCCGGCCAGGTGCACGAGGCCGCCCGCCGCAGCCTCGGACCAGGTCAGGGCGAACTGGACCGGGCGTCGTTCGAGGCGGTGTTCCCCTGGGGCCAGGCGCCGGCCCGCCTCGGTGGCGGTGTCGGCTGGGCGTCCGCCGTGCTCACCGAAGGCCTCCTCGTGCCCGCGGGCCGCGGCTACCGCTTCGCCCACGAGGAACTCGCCGACTGGATCCAGGGCATCCACCTCGACCTGGACGAGGCCCTGCGCGCCCTGGTCCACCGCCGTCGCGCGCCCGACGGGGGACATCCGCTGCCCGTCCCGCACCACCGGGTCGGTCCCGTCGTCCAGGCCCTGCTGCTCCTCGCCCGCCAACAGGGCCCGCACCGGCTCGCGCTGCGGCTGCGGGAGTTGGTCCACGCCCTGGACGCCGACCCGGAGTCGTGGTGGGCCGCCCGGCTGCTCACCGAGACCCTGCTGGGCGTCCCGGACGCGACGCCGTACACGGGCGTCCTGCGCCTGCTGGCGGACCTGATCGGCGCGGGGGCCCGGTCGCACGGCCGGTTCGTGGACTTCGGCCCCGCGTTCTGGACCGGGCTCGCCCTCCCCGCCGACGCCCGGCTCGACCTGCTGCGCCGTCTGGTCCTCGCCGACGGCGCCCCGCACGACGCGGACGCGCCCCGCCACCTCGACGCCGTCGCCCGGCTCCTCGCCGCCGACCCCACCGCCGTACAGCCGTGCCTCACCCACTGGTTCGACGACGAGCGGCCGCTGCCCGCGACCCCGCACGCCACGGTGGCGACGGCGGCGCAGGCGCTGCTGCACACCCACCGGCACCGGGGGCTGGACGACCTCACGGAGGCCCTCGTCGACTGTGCGCACCCCCGCGCCGACGAGCTGCTCGCCGTACTGGCGGAGGAGGAGCCGTCGGCGCTGTGCCGGGCCGTCGACCGCTGGTCGCACGACGAGCGGCCGCCCCGGCGGGCCGCGGCGATGACGTACGGACTGCGCGTCGCCCCCCACATCCGGACGGAGGCCGACCACCGGCTGCTGCGCTACGCGGCCCTCGTCCTGCTGGCCCGCCCCGCCGACCACGCCCTGCACGGTGGCGCGCTCGCGCTCCTCGTCCGGGACCCCGAGACCCGTTCCCGGCACCTGCCGCAGGCACTGGAGCGGTTCACGGCGGGGGACCCGCAGCTGCCGCCGAGCGCGCTGCTCGCCGCCCTGGGCACCCATCCCGAGCCGGTCCTGGACGCCTGCCGGTCCCGCCTGCACGGGCCCGACCGCGCGGACACCGGCAGGGTCCTGCGCGCCCTCGCCGACGTCACCACGCCCGCCCTGGCCCAGCGGGTCGCCGCCCTCGTCCGGGAGGCGGTGGAGCGCCGACCGGAGGCCGCCGGGCAGGTGGCCGCGTACGTCGACCGGCGCCTCGACCACGGCCCCGCCTCCCGGGCCGTCCTCCTGCCGCTGGTCACGGGACTGCTGGACGGCGGCGGGCCCGAACAGGTGCGGGCCGCGCTGGCCGGTGTACTGGCCGCCCCCGGCGCCCCGGAGTCCCGCCCGCTGCGTGACGAGCTGCTGGAGCACCTCCTCACCCACGAACGCGCCCCGGAGGTCCTGGACGCCGTACTGCACGGGGCCGCAGGGCGCGAGGGCGAGGATCTGCGGGCTCTCGTCCACCGCACCGGCCTGCTCCTGGTCCGCACCCCCGACGGCGCGACCCGCTTCGACCGCGGTCTGGTCGAGCTGGCCCGGCATGTCCCGGGCTTCGCCGCGCGGGTGGTGGACTGGCTCACGGACGCGCCGGGGGAGTGGGCGGTGGTGGTCGGCCCCAGCGCCCGCCGGACGATCGAGAACCTGGCGGGGGCGCGGGTGCCCGCGTGACGCGCCGTGCCGCGTCGCCAGGGTGGTCCGACCCCTGTGCCCAGACTCCCGTGGTCCGACTCCTGTGCCCAGACTCCCGTGGCTCGATTCCTGTGGTCCGACTCACGTGGGTCGGGTCACAGCCCCCATGCCGATGCGGGCCGGGAGCACCCGGCATGGCACCCTTAGTCCTGCGCAAGAGGCAATGGTAGATACGGACACGGGTTCGAGGAGCGGTCACAGTGCAGCGCTGGCGTGGCTTGGAGGACATCCCCGAGGACTGGGGACGCAGCGTCGTCACCATCGGGTCCTACGACGGGGTGCACCGCGGGCACCAGCTGATCATCCGGCACGCCGTGGACCGGGCCCGTGAACTGGGCGTTCCCGCCGTCGTCGTCACCTTCGACCCGCACCCCAGTGAGGTCGTCCGGCCCGGCAGCCACCCGCCGCTGCTCGCCCCGCACCACCGCCGCGCCGAGCTGATGGCCGAACTGGGTGTGGACGCGCTGCTGATCCTCCCCTTCACCACGGAGTTCTCGAAGCTGTCCCCGGCGGACTTCGTGGTCAAGGTCCTGGTCGACAAGCTGCACGCCAAGGCGGTCGTCGAGGGCCCCAACTTCCGCTTCGGCCACAAGGCGGCGGGCAACGTCGAGTTCCTCACCGAGCAGGGCAAGGTCTACGACTTCGACGTCGAGGTCGTCGACCTGGTGCTCTGCGGTGAGGCGGGCGGCGGGCAGCCGTTCTCCTCGACGCTGACCCGACGGCTGGTCGCCGAGGGCGATGTCGCGGGCGCAGGGGAGATCCTCGGCCGCCCGCACCGGGTCGAGGGGATCGTGGTGCGCGGGGCGCAGCGGGGACGGGAACTCGGTTTCCCGACCGCCAACGTCGAGACCCTGCCCCACACCGCGATCCCGGCGGACGGCGTCTACGCGGGCTGGCTGCACGCGAACGGCGAGGCGATGCCGGCCGCGATCTCCGTCGGCACCAACCCGCAGTTCGACGGGACCGAGCGCACGGTCGAGGCGTACGCCATCGACCGGGTCGGCCTCGACCTCTACGGCCTGCACGTCGCCGTCGACTTCCTCGCCTTCGTGCGCGGCCAGGCGAAGTTCGAGTCGCTGGACGGGCTGTTGGAGCAGATGGCCGAGGACGTGAAGCGCTGCAAGGAGCTGGTGGCGGCGCGCTAGCCGCCCCGCCCCCCGGTAAGACCGACGAACGCCGAAGGGCGGCCGGTGTCCCAGGACACCGGCCGCCCTTCGGCCTTTCACCGTTTCACTGCTGCGGAGGCTGCCCGGGCTGAGGGGCCTGGGGGGCCTGCGGGTAGCCGTAGCCGGCCGGGGGATACCCCGGGTTCTGCTGCTGTGGCGGCTGCGGCTGGGCGTACGGATCCTGCCCCGGCTGGGGTTGCGGCTGCGGATACGGCTGCCCCGGCTGCTGCTGCGGATACGGCTGGCCCTGGGGCTGACCCTGCTGCGGCGGGTACGGCTGCCCGGGGCCGGGCTGAGGCGCCTGCGGGTACGGCTGTCCCGGCTGCTGCGGCGGATACGGCTGCCCGGGCACCGGCTGGCCCGGCGTCTGCTGGCCCGGCATCGGCGGGGCGGCCACCGGCGGCGGGTTGCCGTCGCTGGTCCACAGGCCCTGGCGCTGCTGGTGGCGGATGAAGTCCTCCGCGACCATCGCCGTGAGGTTGAAGTACGCCTCCCGGACCTTCGGCCGCATCATGTCGAGGTCGACCTCGGCGCCCGCGGCCAGGTGCTCGTCGAACGGCACGACGACGACACCGCGGCAGCGGGTCTCGAAGTGCGACACGATGTCGTCGACCTTGATCATCTTTCCGGTCTCGCGCACCCCCGAGATGACGGTGATGGACCGCGAGACGAGCTCGGCGTATCCGTGCGCGGACAGCCAGTCCAGCGTCGTGCTGGCGCTGCTCGCACCGTCCACGGACGGCGTGGAGATGATGATGAGCTGGTCGGCGAGGTCGAGCACCCCGCGCATGGCGCTGTAGAGCAGACCGGTACCGGAGTCGGTGAGGATGATCGGGTACTGGTTGCCGAGCACGTCGATCGCGCGCCGGTAGTCCTCGTCGTTGAAGGTCGTGGACACGGCCGGGTCGACGTCGTTGGCGATGATCTCCAGGCCGGACGGCGCCTGGGAGGTGAACCGCCGGATGTCCATGTACGAGTTGAGGTACGGGATCGCCTGGACGAGGTCACGGATCGTCGCCCCGGTCTCGCGCCGCACCCGGCGGCCGAGCGTGCCGGCGTCCGGGTTGGCGTCGATCGCGAGGATCTTGTCCTGGCGTTCGGTGGCGAGGGTGGAGCCGAGCGCGGTGGTGGTCGTGGTCTTGCCCACGCCGCCCTTGAGGCTGATGACGGCGATCCGGTAGCAGGACAGCACCGGCGTGCGGATCAGCTCCAGCTTGCGCTGCCGCTCGGCCTCCTCCTTCTTGCCACCGAGCTTGAAGCGGGAGGGAGCGGCGGCGGGCCGCCCGCTCTTCGCCTTCTGCCTCTTGTTGTTGAGCAGCCGGTCGGAGGACAGCTCCACGGCGGCGGTGTAACCCAGCGGCGCCGCACCGGGGTTGACCGGCTGCCGCTGATCGTGCTGGATCGGCTGCGGCCAGGCGGCCCCGGCTCGGGGGTCGACGGGCGGCTGGTGCTGCTGGGGCGGCTGCGGACCCTGCGACGCGTCGGGAGCGGGCGCGTGCGGGGCATGCGGTGCCTGCGGATGGGGCTGCGGCTGGGGCTGGGGCTGCCCGGGGAAGCCCTGAGGCGGGCCTTGTGGGGCTCCCTGCGGGAACCCCTGGGAGGCGGCCGCCGGGGGCTGCCCGTCCGCCTGCTGAGGGATGCCGGGCTGCGGGAAGCCGGGGTGCGCCTGCGGCGCCTGCGGCTGTTGCGGCTGCGGCGCCGGGGGCTGAGGGAAGCCGTAGCCGCCGGGGGCGGCTGGTGCGTCGGCGGGCTGGGGGAAGCCGTAGCCGGCGGGTGCGTGGGCGTCGGCGGGCGGCTGGGGTGCCGGAGCGGCCGGTTGCGGCGCGGGGGTGGGTGCTGCGGGTCCCGTGTTCTGTTGGGGGAAGCCGTAGCCGCCGGGGGCGGGTGGCGCGTCGGTGGGGTGGGGGAAGCCGTAGCCGGCGGGTGCGTGGGCGTCGGCGGGCGGCTGGGGTGCCGGAGGAGCCGGTTGCGGCGCAGGGGCGGAGGCCGGAGCGCCACCGGGGTGCGGGAAGCCGTAGCCCGGCTGCGGGGCGGGAGGCTGCTGAGCCGCCGGGGCGGGAGCGGGGGGCTGGGGGAAGCCGTAGCCCGGCTGGGGTGCGGCCGGGGTCGGCTCCGGGGCCGGCGGGTTCCAGCCGACCGGCGCGGGCGGAGCTGCCTGCGGCTGGACGGGCGGGTGAGCGGGCGGCTGTTGGACAGGCGCCGCGGGCGCGGGAGCGTGCGCAGCGGCATCGGCGGGCTGCGGCTGGACCGGCCACTGGGCCGCCGGTGCGGGTGCCGCGGGCTGGTACGACGGCGGCAGCGGAGGCAGCTCGCCCTGCGGGGCCGGCGGAGGAGTCCAGGCGGGCTGCGCCGGGGGAGCGGGGTGAACGGCGTCCTGGGGCACGCTGTCCTGCGCCTCGGCGGGGTCGGTGGGGACGGCGTCCGAGGGCTCCTCGACGACGGGCGCCGACTGCGGGGCCGCGTCCTCGGTGACGGCGGCGCCCTCGGGTGCGGGACCCGTCACGTCCTGGGCGTGCTGGGCGTCCTGGATCGCCGCATCGTCGCTCGCGGGAGCCTCGGGGGCGCCTTCCCCGCCCGGTGCGGTACCGCTTTCGTCGGCCGTACCGTCGGCGGGGGCTTCTGCCAGGGCCTCGGTCTCGGCACCGGTCTCGGTGGCAGCGGCCGCAGCCTCGTTGCCGTCCGATACGCCCGCATCGGCGGATGCGTCTGCCGCATGCGCGGCCTCGGAGGGCACAGAGCCGGGCGAGGGGGACTCGGCGGCCTCGGCCTCCTGCTCCGCGGGCGTCTCGGGCTCGGCCTGTACGGCAGCGGCGTGCTCCGCGATCTCCCGCTTGAGGGCGGCCGCGGAGAAGCGCATGGTCGCACCGCTCTCCAGGTCCCCGTTCCCGGAACCGCTCTCCTCGTCACCCGCCGAAGCCCCCGCGGCCCCCCACTGGGCCGCGGCTTGATGCTGGTGAGGCTGCGGTTGTTGCTGTGGCTCGAATCCGCTGCCTGCCGGAAGGCCCGGCACGGCGACCGACCCCGCGCCGGGAGGCGCGGCGGGAGCCGCAGGAGCGGGCGGGGCGGGCGGCGCCGGAGGAGCCACCGGAGTGACCGGCGCTCCCGGTGCGGCCAGGGGGAAGCCCCCGTCCGGCACGGGGGGTGCAGCCGGAGCGAACGGAGCCTCAGGCATCGGCGGTGCCGGGGGTGCGGCTGGGGTGAACGGAGCGTCCGGCGTGGGCGGTGCCGGGGGTGCGGCTGGGGTGAACGGAGCGTCCTGCGCTGCCGGGGGTGCTGGTGGCGTGAACGGAGCGTCCGGCGCAGGCGGAGCGACCGGCGCTGCGGGCGTACCCGTCGCCCCCGTGCCGACTTCCGCGCCTGCTCCCGGCCCTGGGTTCGCGCCGGGTGTCACCCCGGGTCCCGCGCCGGGTGCCGGACCCGGCCCGCCGCCCGTGTTCTGCGTGTACCAAGCCGGCGGCGCGTAGTCGATGGTGAACTCGCCCGTCGCCTCGACGGCGGACTCCGCGTCGGGCTGGTCATCGCCGGGTGTGGCCCAGCCCCCGCGGATCCCGTCCCGATCGCTGCTCACAATTCCTCCTGGTTGGTCGAGCACCCTCATGCCGTGCCGGGGCGACCGTTCGCTTCTGTCGTTCTTGAGTGGTTCGAGGCCGTCTGACGTCGTCCGATGCGGCTTTCCCCCGGGAGACGCCGACGTCCACCCCATGGTTTCCGGCATCGCGCCCCGTACCAGCCTAATCATCAGACGGCCCACCTCGGCAGGCCCGCCCACTCCTCAGCACCAGTCCACCACGTCACGCACCCCCCGAAGAGGCCGCAAACGCACTCAAGGCCACTCGACAAAACAGCCATAACAGCTGAAGTGCCGCACAGGTGAGGGGAGGTGAAAGGAGATGAGAGAGGTGAAAGGAGATGAGGGGAGAAGCCGCCGCGTCAGTCCATGCGTCTCGGTGTGCCCAGCAACCCGATCTCCGCATCCGTGGGTTGCGTCATCACGTACTGCCGGTCGCGGTCGGCGCACCACAGGGTGAACCCGTCGGCGAGCGTGGGCAGTGCCTCCACGTCCCGGCGGGGCAGCGACAACGCGCGGCCCAGTTCCGCGGCCTCGTCCGGCGAGATCCGCTGGACGCCGACGAGCCGGGCCTGCCGGACCAGCCGTGGGGCGACCGGACTGAGATACGGCAGCAGCGTCAGCACGGACTGCCAGGGCCCGGAGGTGACCCGGCCGCGCGGCGGGCGCATCCCGCAGTCCCGCACCACCAGCACCGGCGTGCCCGCCGAAGCGCCCTGCGGAGGCACCCGGCCGACCTCGTACACGGCCAGCCCGTTCTGCCCGCCGCCCATCGCGTGCACCATCTGCACCCAGGCCTGCGGCCGCCCCGTCTCCACGGCCACCCGGGCCCCGGTGGCGGCCGTCCTCAGGGCGAGGACCTGCGCGGTCCACAGCCCGCCGATCAGGACGACGTCGTACGGCGTGGGCCGGTTGATCCCCAGTACGGCCGGCCGCCCCTCGGCGCCGACGCCGATGACGACACCGTCGTCCCCGATGGGCAGCGCGAGCGCGGCCAGTTGGTCCGTGGACACCGAGTGCCGTCCGTGCCGCGGCCCTCTCAGGCCGAAGCCGCTGCGCGGCGAGCGGCCTGCGGGCCGGCCGGCGGACGGCTCCGGTTCGCCGGAAGCGGAGGCTCCGTGTGTCGTCGTCGCCGTCATCGAGCACCTCCGAGCGGCAGCGTCGCGAGCATGCCGGGCACCTGCTCCCGGTCGAGACGGGCGAGTCCGGCACCGGTGTGCCGGGCCGCGCCCTGCACCGCCCGCCGGGCCGCCACGAGTTCGTCGTCGCTGCGTCCGGTCACCCGGATGTGTCCGGACAGGGACACCTCCTGCCGGTCACCGCGCGCGAGGGTGACGCTGAACGTGGTGGCGAGCGCGGGAACGGCCGTGACCAGGGCGACGAACTGCGGGAGCGACGGGCCGTCGCCGCCCAGCGCGGGCCACCGGCGCAACCAGTACGTGGTGTGACGGCGGTTGTCGCAGCGCCAGCTCCGGCCGGTCTCCTCGGTCCGCCGCTCCACCGTCCCGGTCCGCCCGGCCTCCGCCGTCACCAGCGGGTTGGCGCAGGCGGACGTGGCGAAGGCGGCCGTCAGCTCCTCCTCGTCGAGGACGGTCGCCCGGAATCCGGCGCCGGTCAGCCGGCTCGCGAGGTGATCCACCGCCCGTACGACGCACTTCTGCGCCCCGACCGCACCGCCGCCGCGGACGGCGACGGCCTCCGGACACAGCTCCGGATCCAGCTTCAGGGCGATCCAGGTGATGCGTACCGCCGGTGCTCCGGTCTGCTCCTGCAAGGGCGCGTAGTTGGCCACGGCCACGGACTGCGGGGGCAGGTGCAGAGCGGGCGCGGGCTGGGTGTGCAGCACGATCTGCGCGGACTCCAGCCGGATCCCGTCCACCTCGAGGGCGTCCCGTACCAGGGCGAGCGGCAGTGGGTGCCGGCCGCGCTCGGCCCGCATCGCGGTCGTGTCCGCCTCCACCTGAAGAACGGCGGTGACGAACGTGCCGTCCCCGACGATCCCCACGGGCCGCCGGTCACGGCCGCCGTACGCGTACGTCCGCAGCCCGGGGTCGCATTCCACGGCAGGCCCGAACCCCGGTTCCGTCCCCGGCGGGATCTCCAGCCGCGCCGCCAGCCGGCGACGGGACTTCAGCTCCCGTGCCGTGGCCAGCCACTGCGGAAGCGAGCGGCCGCGACGGCGAACGAAGGCGAGGGTCACCAGCAGCGCGGCGACGACCACCGCCGCCACCAGCACGACAGGACCGCTCACCCAGCCGACGAGCAGGACGGCGGCCGCGATCTCCAGCAGGACGAGGCGTTGCAAGCGGAATGTCCCGCCCTGTCCCGCGCGCGTCCTGAGGTGCGGTGTGCCCGGTGCCGACGACCGGTCGGGCCGTTCTGGCGGCCGCGGACCGGCCGACGCGGAACCCCGCGTCCGCGACCGGCCGACGGAGCGCATGCCCGTTCCCGAAACCCTCACTCCGTCCCCCCGTTCCGCTCACGAACCGCCCGTGTTCCAGCACCGCACAGGGCACTCGACGGCCCGGGAACCCTACCCGCTCCTCAAGTCCCCATGGTTACCGGGCATAGTAGGTGGCCGCTCTGACATCGGAGACGGGGAGCCGGTCAACCGCGCTGCGGACCACGCGGATCGGCCGGAAATCGGGGAGAGACGGGCACAGATGGCATCTCGGCGGGACCAGCTCAACGCCTACACCTTCGCGAAGCGCCGCATGCTCGCGGCCTTCCTCCAGTCGTCGCCCGACGGCTCGGAGGAGGGGGCGCCGCGGCCGTTGCGCTCGATCCTGCCCGGAATCGTCGTCGGGGTGCTCGTCATGGCCGTCTTCGGGGCGTGGGGCATGTTCCGACCGACCGCGCCGAAGGGCTGGGACACGCCCAACGCCAAGGTGATCGTCGCGAGCAAGTCGACCACCCGCTATGTCGTGCTGCGGACCGGCGACGAGGTCCAGCTGCACCCGGTCCTCAACATGGCCTCCGCGAAACTGCTGCTCGACGAGGGGCAGGGTCAGGTGGTGACCGTCTCGGAGTCCGTCCTGGACAGCGGCAGGATCCCGCACGGCGTCACCGTCGGCATCCCGTACGCCCCCGACCGGTTGCCCTCGGCGTCCGAGGCGGGCAAGTCGAAGCGATGGGTGGTCTGCGAGCGGCCGAGCGCGGGGGGCGGGGACTCCGTCCAGAAGGCGGCGCTGGTCCTCGCCGCCCGCGAGAAGGACGTGACCGAGGGCGCGGGGCGTCTGCACGACGGCCAACTGCTCTATGTGGCGGACCCGGACGGCAGACGCTACGTCGTGGACGGGGGCGGCACGGCGTACCCGGTGGGCAAGAGCGACGAGTTGCTGCTGCGGGCGGTGGTCGGTTCCGGCCGGGAACCCCAGCGGGTGTCGGCGGAGTGGCTGGCGACCCTGCACCGGGGCGATCCGATCGCCTTCCCGGACGTCCCCGGACAGCCGGGCGAGGCGGCCGGCGCACCGGGCCAGCTGGACACGTCGGCGGACCGGGTCGGCATGGTGCTCAAGGCGTTCGACAACAACACCGAGCAGTACTACGTGGTGTTGAGTGGCCGCGTCGCTCCCGTGTCCGCCTTCGTCGCCCAACTGCTGCTGTTCAGCAAGGAGCTGGCGCCCCTCGGCCAGGCCGGGCACGCCCGCGAGCTGAGCCCCGGCGCGATCGTGCCGGGCGAGGCCTTCGGCACCGAGCATCGCTGGCCCAGCGGTGACCCGGAGCCGGTCAACGAGGCGTCGGGGGCCGCCGGGAGCCGCAGCACGATCTGCAATGTCCTGCGCGGCGTGAACTCCGGCTCGGGCGCCACGACCCTCAGCACCTGGGCGGGCACGGACTTCCCGGCCAAGCTGCCCGCCGGCTCCTCCAGCGCCTATGTGACGCCGGGCTCCGGCCAGCTCTACCGCCAGTTCCAGGGTGAGGCGACCAAGGACGGCCCGGTCTTCCTCGTCACCGACACGGGCCTGCGCTACGTGCTCCAGTCCAACGGCGACAGCGCGACGGACGACGCGGGCATCGGCACCACCGCCGAGCAGCGCGCACAGCAGCAGCAGGAGGCGCAGCAGGCCCAGACCCTGCTGGGCTACAAGGACGTCGACCCGGCGCCGATCCCGGCCGCCTGGTCGGAGTTCCTGCCCACCGGCCCCCGCCTGTCGACGGCGGCGGCCCGCCAGCCGCAGGGCTCGTGAGGAGGACGACGGTGCGGCGGACGGCGACGACACCCCGGACGGCGGCAGTGCCGCGGACGGCCCCGGTGCGGTGTACGGCCCTGGTGCCGTACACCGCTACCGCTCCGGCCCCGCGTACGGCTCCGGCCCCGCGTACGGCTCCGGCCTCGCGTACGGCTCAGGCCCTCCGTACCGCTCTGGTGCTGACCGCGACCCTCCTCACCACGGCCACGGCCACGGTCCTCGCGCCCCCCGTCTCGGCGGCGGACAAGCTGCCCTACTCGGACCAGTGCACGTTCCCCAACGGCGAGTACCCGGGCCGCCCCTGGGCCCTCCAGCGGGTCCTCCTGGACGAACTGTGGAGCCGCTCCAAGGGCAAGGGCGTCCGCGTGGCCGTCATCGACACGGGCGTGGACGTGAAGAACCCGCAGCTCACCGAAGCCGTGGACGCGAAGGCCGGCCGCAACCTCCTCCCGAAGAACCTCAAGGACGACGACGGCGACCCGATCGAGCGGGGCGCCGAGAACGGCACCACGGACACCGTCGGCCACGGCACCAAGATCGCCGGCATCATCGCGGCCCGCCCCCTCGACGGCACCGGCTTCGTGGGGCTGGCCCCCGAGGCGACCGTCATCCCGATCCAGCAGAACGACGCCGAGGGCCACGGCGACACCGAGTCCCTGGCCGCGGCGATCCGCTACGCCGTGCAGGCAGGGGCCGGGGTCATCAACATCTCCCAGGACACGTCCAACGCGGTCCGGCCGACCTCCGACCTGGAGCTGGCCGTCGACGAGGCCCTGGACCGGAACGTCGTGGTCGTGGCGTCGGCGGGCAACGACGGCCTGGGCGGCAACGTCAAGGAGACCTACCCGGCGTCCTACGAGGGCGTCCTCGCGGTCGCCGCCTCCGACCGCAACAACGAACGCGCCTCCTTCTCCCAGTCCGGCGACTTCGTGGGGGTGGCCGCCCCCGGCGTCGACATCGTCTCCACGGTCCCCCAGGGCGGTCACTGCTCCGACAACGGTACGAGCTTCTCGGCGCCGTACGTGGCGGGCGTGGCGGCGCTGCTCAAGGCGAGGCACCCGGACTGGACCGCACGCGAGATCGTCGCCCAGATCGAGCAGACCGCGGAACGCACCATCGCGGGCCACGACCGACTCGTCGGCTGGGGTGTCGTCGACCCGGTCCGCGCCCTGACGGAGGACGAGCGCCCGATCGAGTCCCCGACCCCCCGGAACGGCCTGGGCGCCGCCGAGGCCCCGAGCCCCGCGAAGTTCCACACGGGCGAGACCCCCGACGAGCGCAACATCCGCCTCGCCACCTATGTCGTCGTGGCAGCGGCGGTACTGGTCGCCGGCCTCGGCGGCACGGCGGTGGCGATCCGGGACGCACGGCGACGGGGGCGGAGAGTCTCGGGGGGCGCGGGGGTGCGGTAGAGGGCAGCGGCCATCTCACGGCGCCTCGCGGTGAGTTGAGGCGTGCAGTGGCCAACGATTTGTAGGATCATCGCAATCGCAAGGGGCTTGTGATGCCGACGCGACGGGGGAGGGATGCGGTGTGGGCGTGCCCGGAGCAGGCTCGGGGCAGGGAAGCGGCCCTGAGCTGAGGGTGTCCGCGCAGGACCTCACCAAACTCGCCGACGACCTCGATGACATGCAGGACCACCTGGACAAGCAGGTACAGCGCATGGACTCGGTCGTCGACAGCATCGAGGCGGGCTGGCGTGGCCCGGCGGCGTCGGCGTACCGCGACTTCCACCGGGCTGCGGCCGAGGACGCCGTACGCATCCGTGAAGTGATGAAGCTGCTGGAGGAGGCGGTGAGGCTGAGCCGCGACGGCTTCTCCCAGGACGACCTCGAGGTGCTCGCCCGGATGCGGCGGATCCAGGTGGACGTCGGGAGCGAGGTGGCGAGACTGTCGACGCCGAACACCGACGTGACCGCGTCGGTGCCGCGCAGCAGCCTCGACGACCTGTAGCCCTTTTTCGAACCGCAGTCGCCGAGACGAACACGGGGGAATCATGTCGACCGGCACCGCTCCTGACGACGAGCCCATATCCGTTTCCTTCGCCACGCTCGAGGTGCTGGCCGCCGACCTGGAGGACATCCTCAAGAAGCTCAACGGCAAACTGGACGACCTCTACGACCGGGTCGTGCCCGTCGTGCTGTCCTGGCGGGGCGAGACCCGTGAGGTCTTCGTCGACAAACTCGACGAGTGGGACCGCTCCGCCCAGGACCTGCAAGCGGCCCAGAAGTGGTTGCACGAGTACGTGACCACCGGCCACACCGACTACGCGGCCGCGCACCTCGCGGTGCTGCGAGGCTGGGGCGGTGCCTGATGGCCGAAGGGCGGCCCACGGACGAGGAGCGTGCACAGGAGCGGTCGGACGCCCGTACCCGTTCGCCCAGGACCAGCGGCGGCGGATTCGACGTACAACCGCAGCACGTGCACTACACCGCACTGGTGGTGCGTGACGGGCAGTTCGACTACGACAAGGGTGCCAGGGCCCTCGTCGATGTGCTGAACCAGTACAGCCAGTCGGCCGGAACCGGCTGGGGCGCGGACTCCTTCGCGGCGGCGTACAGGTCGGTGAGCGAGAAGTTCCTGGAGCTCTGGGCGAAGAGCGTGGTCAGCGTGGGCGGTGTGGCCGTCGGCCTGACGGACACGGCCAACAAGTACACCCAGGCCGACTGGTACGCCCGCAGGATGTACGGTCCGCCGCCCGTCGAGAAACCGCCGCCCGTCGTCATCGAGAAGGAGCCGGGGTACGGCCCGGTCAACGACATCAAGTGGTCCGGCACCGGTGAGGACGCGGACTCCTGGGACATCTCCGGAATCCTCGGCGAGGTCCCGGACTTCCTCGCCGACGTCATCCGGCCCGCGATCGAGCACGGCCTCAACCTCGGCAAGATGCACGAGATCACCCCGGGAGCCAGGGACGAGGAGCTCAAGGGCATGGCCACGGCCTGGCGCGCGGTCGAGAAGGACGCGAAGGCGGCATCGGACAACTTCAACGGCGCCATCAAGTTCATCACCAACAACAAGGGCAACGACGAGTGGCAGGGCGCGATGAAGGCGTTCTGCCAGACCATCTGGGGCACCACCGAGTGGGGCAGGACCTACGACGCCCAGATGAACAGGGTCTCCATGGGCCGCAGTTGGAAGACCAACCGCAACGTGGTGCCGGCGAAGCAGCGGCCCGTCATCGAGATACTCCGCCAGGCAGCGACCACCGTGCAGGAGACCCTCGACCATCTGGCCGCCGTCCGCCTCAAGACCGCGGAGACGACCACCCGGCTCGGCAAGGAGGCCGCGAAGGCGACGGTCAAGGACCTGACCACCGGCCTCGACCTGTTCGAGCTGACCCGACTCGCGGCGACCATGGCGTTCGGCGAGATCGTGCTGACGTTCCGCTCGCACATGGACAAGGGGGCGGCCGACAGGGCGGTCGAGGAGTACCACCAGGCCTTCAGCGACGCCGCGACCAAACTGAAGGCGTTGGAGCCGGAACTGAACGAGGCGCTGCTCAGCGTGCCGACCTTCCGTGCGGAGGCGGCGCGCGCCGAGGCGTACGGCGCGCGCACCCTGAACGACTTCAAGAAGGAACACAGCTGGCGGCGCACGGAGAGCCAGATTCCGTACAAGTACTCCATCGACCTGGCCACGGAGGAGGAACTCTACGGTGGACACAGCATCGATAGGCATGTCGGACTGACGGATGCGCAGCTGACGCAACGGTTGAGGGACGAGGCGGCCGGGTCGGGCAAGGTCGATATTCCCGCGGCTTCCTCCTTCACCGACCTGGAATCGGCACAGTATTACACTCAGCACAATGTCCGAACAAACACGGAAGAAATCGACAAGTGGATTACGGGCCCGCCGCCTCCGGCGCCGGGTGAAAAGAAGGACTTCTCCGTGGATGCGGTGCCCTCGGGGCCTCTGGGAATTCCGGCGGTGACAGGGCGTACGGCGCCGGTGGTGAACGATCGGGCGACGCCACCGCAGGACGCTCACGGTGTTCTGACCGTACTCAAATACGAACCGAACGTGGACCCGCCGTTCGTGGTCCTGACGTCCATGCCCCAATGATGAGTGAGGAGACGACGATGGCCGAACTCGACGAGCGTTCGTGGTCCGATGCGATCGACATGTACGAGCGTCGGGCGACCATTGCCAAGGTGACGCGCAGGGAGCACGAGAACTGGGTGCTCGACCTGTCCACCCTGATGCGCGGCGACACCCGCGACGTCCGCGGCTGGCGCACGGTGGACATATGGGACGACGAACTCGACAGGCTCGATGAACCGTCCTACCCCTTCGTCATGCCGCCGGAGGTCGTCGCGACGGCGGACGCCTGGAAGCCCTACCTGCATGAGATCCCGCGTTCTCAGGCCGTACGGTTCCTCGTGGCCCTTTCCACGCCCTGGATCGATGTCACAAAGGAACCGGATTTCGAGGAGCGCAGGGAGGCCCTTGAAGCGAAGGCCCGTGTCATCCTGTCGCGATTCCCCGAAGGCTCGCACTTCTATGCGAACACCGGGCACGGCAGCGATACCCGCGACTACTACCAGCGGGTTTCTCGGTGGTATTCCTTTTCTGTGCGCACCTTCGACTTCGGCTTGGTACTCGTGTCGGAGACGGAAGTCGGGATGGTCTGGTCATTCCGCTGATGTGACGCGATCCCCCGTGCTGCCCCGACCCTCCGTTCTGCCCACGATGGAGAAGCCCCCTTGCGCACCCGTACCGCCACCTATCCCGACCGTGCGACCGCCCAGTGGGCGACCCAGCACGTGGTCACCCGCAACGAACAGGTCGTCCACCGCTGGCTGGCACAGTCCACTCGGCAGCGGCTGGTGATCGAGGCGTCGTGGCCGTCCCGTGAGGAGCCCGTCGGACGGGTCCTGCTGCAGGCGATGATGCTGGCGGGGCGTGGCGCCATCGATGTACGGGCCGCTCGGGTCGTCCTGCGCCGCGAGCCGTCCGCCGCGCACGGGTTCGCCGTGCACGCCACCTTCCCGGTCTATCTGTAGAGAACCCAGAGGCTGCCCACCGTGTCCTTGAGTCCCCTCGAACACGACCGCCGCTACGGCGAGCTGGACCAGGTGATCCGCGCCCACGCAGGCCGGCCGGCGGACGACACCCCCGACAAGCCGGGCCAAGCCCTGACCGCCTACCTGCGGCAGACCTGGCACACCCGCCCCTGGGCGCTCGCCGTCGCCGAGCGGCAACTGCGCGAGTACGCCGACAGCCCGCCCGGGCGACTCCGGCTCCGCCTGGGCGAGTTCTACGCGATCCCTGACGTGGGTCTGCCCGAGGGCGAGATCCAGCAGTGGCTGTACCGCCTGGCCGATCACATCAAGCACAGCATCGAACAGGGCGAGGTCCCGCCCCCGGCCGTTCCGGCCACCCACTGGGAGTGGCACGCCCGCTTCCCTGAACTGGGTCAGTTCCTCGGCGGCTGGTTCTCCCAGGACATGCCGGACGAGTTCGACGACCATGACGCGGCCGTCGACGACTACCGCGCCACGACCGACCGGCACCTCGTGGCCCGCCTGGTCGGCGAGCTGCGCGAGCTGCTCGCGCTCTCCCTGGACGAGTCCGACTACGCCGTGGCCGTCGCCGAGTTGGGTATGGAGGTCGACCCGCCGGCGCCGTACGCACCCAGCGGCTGGCTTGCGCTGACCGCCGACCGGCTCACCTCCCCGGACCGCGGACCTGGGCCCGGAACGCCACCCCCTGGTCATCCCCCGGTCAAGCACTGACCGCACCCCGGCCAAACCCCCGTATGGGTTCCGCATACCCCTGCCCCGTCCACCTGAAATAGCCGGACTTGCCCGGAAGTTCGCTGGCTACGGTGGTGCCGCCACATCATCCGCGGGTCCACGGGGAACAGGAGACGGCGGTGGGCATACCGATCCGTTCGCGCCTTCTCGACTATGCCGACTGTGTCGACCGTGTCGAGACGGAACCGCCCGCCTGCGCTGCCTCGGCTCCGGTGCCTCCGTCGGCACAGGAGCCCCGCAGGTCGCGCCTCCTGGAGTACGTCGAAGCCGTCGCGGCCGCCGAGGTGGCGCCGTCCGTGCCGTCCGCGCCACCCGGCCCCAGACCCGGCGTACCCGCGTACCACACCGCGGTGTTCGTCCCGGCCCACCCACGCCACACGCCGACCACGGAACCGACCGAGGCACCCGCATCCGCCCCCGCCCCCGCACCCGCCTCCGTCCTCGCGCCCGTCATCGCCTACGAACTCTTCGAGCACCCTGACCACGGAACGGTGGCCCTCGCCTTCACCACCCTGGACGGGCTCGTGGCCGCGCTGGGGGAGGCGCAGCCGTGGGTCGCGACCTCGCTCGGGCCGCTGGCCGAGGGAGTGGCGGAGCAGGGCGTCACGGTCCACGTCGACCCGTGGATCGCGCCCGGGCGGCACAACTGGCAGCCGGCCGACCTGGCCGCCTTCGCGCGGGAGGCGCGCTGATGACGGTGGACTTCAAGGCGGTGCTGAGCGACCTCACCTCCATGTCCAGGACCTTCCACGACGAGGCCGTCAACTACCGCAAGCTGCACGCCGACGTGGCCCCGCCCCTCGTCGGCGGCGGTGACGCGGGGCTCGACCACGCCGTCAAGGAGGTCGCCGACCTCATCGTCGCCCTGCACATGGGCTTCGCCGACCGTCTCGACGACCACGGCGACAAGGTGACGTACGCCCGCGACTCCTTCCGACGGCACGACATCGACGTACACGGACTGTTCGAGGACCTGATGGCGGGTGACGGCTGATGGCCGACAGCTGGGTCGGCGGAGACATCGGCGGACTGCGCACGATGGCCGACACGTACAAGAACGCCCGGCAGAAGCTGGAGGAGGTCGTCCACCCGCTCGGCCAGGCCGTCGAACGGCTGGTCGGCGACACGAGCTGGAAGGGCGAGGCGGCCGAGACCTTCCGCGCCGCCTGGAGCGAGGACGCGCTCGCCGCGGGAGCCTTCGCGAGCCTCGTGCACAGCGCGGGTGACATCCTCGACACCCTCGTCGGCGCGCTCTCCGCCTGCGAAACGGCGCTCCAGAACGCCGAGCACGTCGCCGCGGGCAAAGGTGTGCCGACGGGGGACAAGGGCGTCCCGCTGGAGATCCTGACCGCCGACCCGCCCAGCGCCGACGACCGGAAGACGATCGCCGCGCTCCGCGAGTACGGCAAGGTGCGCGACGAGATCCTGCACACCGCCCAGCACGCCCGGCTGGTCGCCGCGGACGGACTGCGGGGCCTGTACGCGCAGGTGACGGCACCGGTCTCGACCGGCGACAAGATCACCCTCGCCGACGCCCTGCGGGGCCTGTACGCCTACGACGCCGAGGACGCCCGGGCCGGCGGCAAGGAGGCCCGCCGGCTGATCGACGGCGCGAAGGCCGAGGAGCGCGCCGCCAAGAAGGAACTGCGCGCCGAGCGCAAGGCGTTCCAGAAGGCGGGCCGCGCACTTCCCGACGATCTCCCCGCCAAGGGCGCCTACCGCGACGCGGTGACGCAGGTGGACTCCCTCGAGGACGCCATCGCCCGAGCCGACCACGGCAGTACCGCCCTGCCCTACGACCGGGCCCTGAACGTCAAACTGGCCGACGCGGCGGACGCACTGCGCCTGGGTGAAGGCGTGGGCAGGCTCCCGGAGTTCCTCCGGGAGATCCCGGTGCTGGACGTCGCCGCGGCCGCCGCCTGCGGGCTGGTGGAGGCGAAGGACGACCACGACAAGGGCTGGTCCTGGCAGCACTCGGTGGTCGTCGACGGCGGTGCCGCGCTCGGCGGCGTGGCCGTCGGCGCGGGGGTGGTGGCGGCCCTGCCCGTGGAGGGCGCGGCCGCGTTGGCGGGGGTGGGGGTGGTGGCCGCGGTGGGCGCGACCAGCCTCCTCGACCACTCCTTCCACGAGCACTGGAGCGAGGACATCCACGACCACGGGGTGGTCGGCGGAGTACTGACCGGCACGGGCCACGTCCTGACGGGGACCAAGGACGACGGCGTACGCATGGCGAAGGACATCTGGCATGGCGTCACCAGCATCTTCTGAGCCCGCCGAGGCCATGACCGCCCAGATCCCCGCGCTGCCCAAGCTGGGCAGGACCTGGTACCGGCGCGGCCCGCTCTACTGGCTGTGCCGCGCCCGCACGACCGTCTTCCTGCTGCTGGTGATGGCCGCGGTCTGCTTCATGGCCATCGCCCTCTACGAGGGGTTCCGCAGCGAGATGCCGCCCACCGTGCGCACGATCTGCGACGGCGTCCAGGTCGCCATGTCCTGCGCGGCCCTGGTCCTGGGCTGGGTCAAGCAACGCCGGGGCCATCACGAAGGCCTCCTGAACCCGCCCACTCCCGAGCAGACCCGCCAGGCCAAACGCGACCACAACAGCCGCGCGCCGGGCCGGGCCGCCGCAGGCCGCGGTCTGGCCCTCCTCGCGGCACCCGTCATGCCGGCCTTCGCCGCGTACCTCGTCGGCTGGCTGACCGCCTGGCTCACTGTCCGCGAGTACCCGAGCGAAGTCGGCGCACGACGCTGGATGCAGGAGAAAACAGCCCGAACGTGAGGAATGGGCCGCTTGTGCTTCAGCGGTGGCAGGGTTGTTGCATAAGGCAGTTGGGGCTGTCAGAGGGAGTCATTACAGTGGTTGCGTTGCGGTCATGAACACTTGAAAGGCGTGGGCGGTTCCGTCCGGGACGGGCGGCGGAAAAACGGGGAGAGTGGTTGGCGTGATTCCTGCGGACATGGGCGGGGGCCCCACCGACGTACGGCGCGGATATATGGCGCTCTCGACGTTCAAAAAGCGGGTGGACGACCTGCTCACGGCCTTCGAGAAGTCGGCCGGCGGCTCGGCGAAGGTCGGCGGGCACAGCCTGTCGGAGGCCACGTTCGGAGCGGGGCAGTTCCCGGAGGCAAAGGATCTCCACCTCCAGTACGAGCGCGTCCACGAACGCATCACGACCCTCTCCAGGTCCCTCGGGCTCCAGTTGGAGGCCATGCAGATCGCCGTGCACGGCGTGGACGTCACCTTCGACAACCTCGAAGAGGACCTTCGGTACCGGTTCCACGAGATCCGGACCGAGGTCAACCGCGACCGGGAAGAGGCGCTCGACAAGCAGACCGAGCGGACCAACGACGCCGACCACACCGACGCGGGGTACTGATGGCCGACCACGACAAGAAGTCGGACCACTACCGGACGGAACGCCAGGAAGCCGCCCAGCAGAACACCGGCGTGGACGACGCGGTGAACAAAGCCGTGGTCATCAGCCCCGGGTCCCTCAGCAGCCCTGGCGGCTTCGGCAGGACCAGCTTCGAGGGCTACGACCTCAACGCCATGATCGACATCGTCGAGTCGGCGAACCCGGAGACCCTGGAGAGCGCCGCCACGGCCCTCGTCGACGCCCGGGACGCCATCAACGACGCCGCCAACGAACTCAGCCGCAACCTGGGCAACGTCGACTGGGAGGGCGAGGCCCACACCGCCTTCTACACCTGGGGCATGAACCTCACCACCACCGCCCTCGCGCTCGCCACCTACACCGACGAGGTCGGCACCCAGGTCCTGGCAGCAAGCTCCGGCCTCGCCTCCGTACGCAAGTCGATGCCGCCGCGTGACAGCCGCGTCGACCCCAAGAAGGTCGACGACATCCCGACACCCCAACGGGTCGAAGGCAACGAGGAGTACACGGCAGCGGTCAAGGCCGAGAAGGACCGCCAGGAAGCCATCAACCAGATGTACCGGCTGGCGTCGTTCTACACGGTGTCCAGCGGGATGATGGAACTGGCGGAGGAGCCGGTTTTTCCCCAGATGCCTGCGGTGGGGGTTCCGGAGCCGGATCCATCGCTTCGTGACCCCATCGAGCCGAGAGGCGACCAGGGTTCACTCTCAGCCCAGCAAGGTTCTGTGGGCACGCACCGAAGCTCGGCCGAGACGGAAGTGGTTCGGGCGCGTTCAGACCAACAGTCGTCCCACCAAACTGTGGTCGACTCGGTCACGTTGCCCGAACAGCACGTCGGCACGGAGATCGACAGCGTCGGCACGCTGCCGCCGCAGCAAACCGTGACGCCGCAGACCGTCACATCGCCTTCGGCGACAGGCCCCAACGCCAATCCGGTGAGTACGGCTCCTTCCTTCCCTACCGTCGGGGTGCCCCCTGCCTTGAGGGGGCCGGCCGGGCGCACGTCCGGGTTCGGCGGCATGCCTGGAGCCAAGACGCCGAACTCGGCCCAGGGGCGAGTCGGCGGCGTGACGGGCCGCACCCCCACGGGGCGTACGGGGACGGGCCCCATGGGCTCGATGGGACGTACCGCCGGACCGGGCCAGGCAGGAAGCCGTGCGGTCGGCCCTCTGGGACGCGGCGTCGTCGGTGGGACAGCGAAAGCCGGAGGAACAGCAGCCAAGCAGGCCGGTGGTGTCCCCCGGGGTCCGGTCTCCGGCACGGGCGCCGCGAACACTGCGCGTACAGGCGCCGGGCGCGCCAATGGCGTTGTCGGCGGTAAGCCCGTCACCGGGGCCGCCCCTGGCACCAACGGCCCCAGGCTGCCGCGCGGCACGGTCATCGGCGGCGAAGGCACACCTGCCTCACGCGCCACGGCGGAGAAGCCCGGCCAGCGTGGAGTGATCGGGGCCCCCGGTTCGGCGGCAGGTGCGGGCCAGGCGTCGCGCCGCTCCGGCAAAGGCAGCAGGAACAGCGGACATTCGCCCGGCGGTACCGGCAGTGTGCGTGGCCAGACAGGTAACCAGGGGTCTGGCAAGACGCGTTCACGCCGTGACGAGCGGCGCGACGAGGCGTCGTCAACCGACTGACCGGACAAGAGCGAGGGCAGACAGAAGCATGGTGGCAGGAATCAGCCGACGCGGCGGGTGGAGCGCGCCTTCCGCGGGACGGAACGGGAGACGGGTTTCCGCCGTCTGCTCAGCGCTCGGCGCTTTGGCCGTGCTGTCGGCTGGCCTGGCTCCGAACGCGGCAGCCGCCGACGTTCAGTCTCAGCAGTGGTACCTGTCGGCGATGAAAGCCGATGAGATGTGGAAAGTGAGCACCGGCAAGGGTGTCAAGATTGCCGTGGTCGATTCGGGAGTCAACCCCAACACGCCGTCACTCAAAGGGCAGGTGCTCGCCGGCGAGGTACCGAAAGCTCTTGCTTACAAAGCGACTGACGATTACTTGGGCCACGGGACGAGCATGGCGGAACTCATCGTCGGCACAGGCGCAGGAGGTGGGCTGAAAGGCATTGCCCCAGGTGCGAAGGTCGTTCCGTACCGTATCGCGCTCAAAGGCCTGACGAACAAGGACGACAAGGAGAAGGCGCCTGATGAGGCGGCGGTGATCAAGGCTGTCGCCGACAGTGACGTCAAGATCATCAGTATGTCCTTCACCATCGACGTGTCTTATCCCGAGGTGGAAGCGGCGGTCAAGTACGCCCAGTCCAAAGGGAAGCTACTGATTGCCGGTACGGGCAACGGCGCAGAAGAGAAGAACTTCATTGGATACCCGGCTGCGTACCCCTATGTGGTCGGCGTTGCCGCTTCGGACGAGTCCGGAAAGGTCGCGAAGTTCTCGGAACACGGCAACTATGTGGACCTGGCTGCCCCAGGAATCGGTGTACCTACCTGGTGTGACGAGACATTTCGCTCGTACTGCGACGGTGAGGGAACGAGTATCGCCACCGCCATCGCCTCCGCCTCCGCCGCCCTCGTCTGGTCCGCCCACCCCGACTGGACGGCCAACCAGGTCCTCGCCAGCCTGATCGACACCGCCGGACGCGACTGGGCGAAGGACGACCCGAGCACGTACCTCGGTTACGGACTGATCCGCCCCCGCATGGTGCTGGAGCAGAGCAACTTCAACCCCGGCGCGGCCAACACCGATCCGCTCGCCAGGGAGAACGCGACGGGCGTCACGGACGAGGCCGGCAACTCACCCTCCGCATCCGCGCCAAGTTCCTCCCCGCCCTCGAAGACCACGTCGGGCGGCCGGACCTCGGCGGCAGCATCAACCTCGGACACCTCCGACGACAGCACGATGTGGATCGCGCTCGGAGCGGCGGCGGCCGTCCTGGTGATCGGGGGCGGAGCCTTCGCGGTGATCCGCTCTCGGCGAGCCACATGACCCACGCATGACGAACCACAGCTCACGAAAGGGAGTGCCGAAATGGTCGACCGCAAGCTGAACGACGGCGATGTACAGAAGCTCCAGAAGGAAGTCATCGATCGCTACGACAACATCCGGGGCTCCCTCGCGAAACTGCAAGGCACGATCGACATGATCGAGAGGGCGTGGACTGGCCAGGGTGCCAACGCCTTCAACACCAAGCAGACGGAGATCAACGGCCATATGGTCGCGATCGGCAAGATGCTCGACGACTTCCTCGACGGCATCCACATGACGAAGACCGACAAGCAGAACCTCGAAGACCAGATCACCGCCGACATGAACAAGATCTCGGTCGAGGATCTCGGCGGAAAGACTTCGGCGCTCAACAGCTACTGACTGACCGATCCGGCGAAGCCCGGCTGAAGTCTTCACAGAAACGAGGGGAATCATGTCCGGAGCCCATTACGAGGAACTCGCCGTCACCTACGGCACCATGGACGCGCTCGCCACCGAGCTCGGCGACCAGGCCAGGAAGCTCGAGGAGGACCTCGAAGCGCTGAGGCAGGCCGTGCTCAACGTGTCCTCGGGCTGGGGCGGCGAGGCGTTCCAGCAGTTCCAGAGCAAGAGCGAGGAGTGGAACAAGCACGCGCGTGGCATCCACGCGGCGCTGCTCCAGATCTCGCACCAGGTCCACGGTGCCGGCGGTGACTACCGAGGCGGCGACCTGAAGGGCGCCAGCTACTTCATGTAGCAGCACATACTTCGCAGCAACAGGGTGGGCACGCACGGGAGGTGCCCACCCTGTGCTGTGCTGTGCTGCGCCGTGTCTCCTCGTCGTTCACCGGCCCACGCCTCTCGGCCCCTCGACGTCTTTCTGTGGGGGTAGTACTCCAGCCGTGGTTCGTGATCTCGATGGTGAGTGGCGCGTCTCCGCCTACCCGAGGTCACCGAGACGGAGGGCGTCCTCAATCTCGCTGAGCTTCGCGGAGGACAGGACGCCCGCCCGCTCGATCAGGTCGTCCTGGGACACGGTGGTCAGCCACGTGCAGGGGGTAAAGCCCGGGCGCGGGAACGCGAACCGCAGCACGCCTTCAAAGGGCAGTCCTTCCGCGACACCTACTTGCACTTCGACGCCCAGACCGCTGATGTCGACGCCCGCAGGAGCGACGACCTGCATCGCCCGGATCCTGGACGCGTCGTCTGCCGCCAGCAGTACGACCAGCCGCCGCTCGTCGAACTCCACCCACCAGACTTCGCCACGTTGCACATGTCCTCCTGACTCAGGACGGCAGGCGGAACTGCGCGACCCTGACGCGTTGTGGAGACGGGTGCGGCCACCGTTGATCATCGTGAGTTGTGTGGACTGACGAAGAGACGGTGGCCGCGGGTCACAGCATAGAACCGGCCCGTTGGCGGGACGCGTTCGAGGGCCTGATGGGCCGGATCGCGGGGCGCTTCGCCCGGGTCGAACCCTGGCGCGGGGCGGCGCGGTTGGTGCTCGGTCCATTGGCCGACCTGCCGCGCAAGAACTGCTGGACCATCGCCGAGTGGGCCGGCGAGACCACTCCGGACGGCATGCAGCACCTGTTGGGCAGGGCCAAGTGGGATGCCGATCAGGTCCGCGACGACGTGTGCGGCTACGCGGTGGAGCACCTGCACGACGACCGGGCGGTGCTGGTCGTCGACGTGAGCGGCGATGTGAAGAAGGGCGGCCCTGGCGCGGCCGGCGTCCAGCGCCCATACGCCGGTACTGCCGGCCGGATCGAGAACTCCCAAGTCGACGTCTACCTGGTCTACGCAGGCAAGCGCGGCCACGCCGCAGTGGACCGGGACTCTGCGTTCCGCGCTCCTGGACCTCCGACCCCGACCCCGACCGCTGCCGCTCGTCGCCCGGTTCCTGGACGCCGGCCACCAGGCACGAACTACGGCCGGAGTACCAGCCCTAGCCCTAGCCCTAGCCCTTGCCCGAAGCCACGGATCCGATGGCTTCCCGGGCTCCGTGACGGGTGGAGGCGGCGGCGCCTCCTCAGCATCGAGTTGGGGCCGAGATCGAGATCAGGTGCAGTCGCTCCCCTTCTGCACTTGCCCGGTGTATTCGGTGATGAGGCGCTTCATCGTGGACGAGTTCTCCCGACCGGAGGCGAAGACCTGGAGAACGGTGAAGAGAGCCTGGTCCGGGTGAGCCGAGTCCGTGCATCCTTCGACCTTCCCGACCGCGCCGGTGCCCGAATAGAGAATCGCGTCGCCGGTGATCACGTCACCCTCGTTGACCTGAGCGTGCACGGCGGCGACGTCGACCAGGCTTCCTGTCTTCTCCCACCACAATCGGCCTGCCACAAGGGCGAGTTCACCGTCGACGCTCACGTTGCAACGCTGCGTTCCGCCGTTGGGTGTGGTCTGCCGGGTGGAGACCTTTTCTCCGGGTGGCAGGAACGGTGCCAGAAGGTCGGGGTCCACGGACACCCCGCACAGGGACTGCGGGAGGGAATACTCCCGCTCCTCACCGCTGGAGCATCCGGACAAGGCGGTTCCGACAGCGAGCGCCGCCGTGAGGATTGCAAGACGTCGAAGCGTGGTGGAGAGCGGGAGCGGTGCGTACTTCAAGGTCAGGGACCTCTCTGGACGGGTGGATCCTTGCGCGGGCGTGAGGCTGGGGCGGCCGGGGTCCCGCATCAGACGTCCGTCTTGAGGTCGGGAGCCATGGCAGTGACGTTCGTCCCCGAGTCCTTGAATCCGCGCTCTGCACCGACGCGGGCCCATTCTCCGACGTCCGGGAGATCGGCCCTGCTGCGGTTCTTCGCCGCGGTCTCCGCTGCCTTCTCGGTGTAGCCGTTGTTGCTGTCGAGGCCGCTTTCCCAGTACTCGCCCATCAGGGGGCCGGCATTGCCCTTGGCCTTTCCTTCCGCGTCCTTGAAGAGCTCTTCCAGAATCACGCTGGTCGCTGTGCCTGCGATACCGCCGGCTGCCGCACCCCCGACCGGGCTGACGATGAACGTTGTTCCCACACCCGTCACGGTGCCGACCGTCCCGGAGATCACGTTCTTCCACTGGGCCACGGAGTGCTCGTAGGCCTTGTCCTTTGCTTCGCCCTCCTGGGCGACGACTTCGGCGCGGCCTTGAGCGAGCGTTCCCGACACTTCGCCCGATCCGCCGGCGATCTGTTCGACGACGAACTGGGGATCGTTGGAATAGCGCTCGCTCGCCGGGAGGTGGGGGTCGAGGTGGTACTCCATCAGATTGCCCATGTAGGCCTTCTGGCCCACCTCCACGGCGGCGTATCCCTCGGGGTTCTGTCCGACGGTGAACAGGAACCGGGTCACGTCACGGTGCTCGAACGTTGCCTCGGCGCCGGCGATCGGGAAGAGCCGGTCCGTGTCACCGTCGGAGTCGTCGGTCATGGCCCGGTTGATGTCCGGAAGGTATTCCGAGGCGATCTGACCGATGCTGTCGCCCATATAGCCGTTGTCGGTGATGCGTGACGGCTCCTCCGAGACGGACGACACCAGGCTCTGCATCAGCTTCGCCTGCTCCGCATTGTGTGCAGGCGTGTCCGCCGTCGGCATCTCTCCCGCCGGGTGGCCCGTGGTAGCCGCCTCCAGCGCAAGAGCCAGGTTGTTCCGGCCGGCCACGCTGTCCTCGCCCTTGTCGTCCTGGTCCTGCGGCCAGTCGCGTTCCTCGAAGAGGTAGTCGAAGTTGGTCAGCGACTCCCGCTTGCCCTTGTCGTCCTTGAAGTCGTGATCCTCGTCCTTGGTCACGAACGTGTCGTTGAAGAACTCCGTGGCCGCGTCAGGGCTGTTGGAGAGAGCCTTGAGGTAGCCGGTCATCGGGTCCCAGCCGGAGTCGGTGCCGGTGTGGTTGAGGAGCGGGTCCATGCCCATGCGCTGCCAGGCGCCGTGACGGCCGTTGCCCGTGAACTTCTTCTCCGTCTCGATCAGCTTGTCGCCGTAGTCGACGAGGAACCGGTCGTCGAAGTCACCCCACCGCATGAGGTTGGTCATGACCTGTCCGCCGAGGGGGAAGCCGCCGCTCCGGCCGACCGGCTTGTCGACCAGGTCGATCATCGTGGACTTCCACTGCGTCATGTCGGCGTTGTCGCTCTGCGACGCGGTGGCGAGCGTGAGACCGAGGTTCTTCTGGAGGTCGTCGTACTGGTCGACCCGCTGCTGTCCGATCTTCCACGCGCTGTGCGGGTCGTTGATGCCCGTCCAGAAGTCGAGGGTTCCCTGCGGCCCCAGTCGCGTGGCGAAGCGTTCCGCGAACAGTGCGTCGTCGGCGTACTCCTCCAGACCCTTGTTGAGCCGGTCGAACTCCTCGACCGACAGGTCCTCGGGCTTCTGCTTCGCGAGGTCCGCCAGTTCCTCGGCCTCCTTCAGCGCCTTGGCCGCGGAGTCCCGGTCGGCGTAGTCGACGTCCGAGAAGCCCAGTGTGCTCTGGTCGGCGATCGCCATGAGGACGCTGTTGGCCGAGGTGTCGCTGGTGGTGGCCTGTTCCAGGATCGTCTGGATCTCGTCGCGCAGCGCGGTGATGGCGCCCTTGTTGTCCTGGTCCTGTCGGCCGCGGCCCTCCGGCGGCACGTTCGTGGTGACCGTGAAGCCGCCCTCGTAGCCGATGACCGTCAGGTTCTGCTGACGACCACGCTCGATGGCGTCGTCGAGCTGTCCCTTGTACTTCTTCAGCTCGTCCCGCGTGTCCTGGAGGATCTTGTGGATGGACGAGGCCTGGCTGTGCGCGTCCGCGAACTCGCCGGCCGTCTTGCCGATGAACTCCTTGGAGACGGTGGCGTTGTACCCCGCCCAGCTCGCCTGGTTCGCGGCGCCGCGCAGACCCTTCTCGGCCGCGTCCATCAAGGTCTCCAGATCGCCGACCATCGTCGACCAGTCTTCGACCGCGTCGTCCAACAGGCTGAGGTCGGCGTTGCGAAGGGCGTCGAGATCCATCAGCTCTTGCCCTTTTTGTCGTCCTTCTCGCCGTACACCGGGTTGTGCTTGCCGGGTTCACCGACGCGTTCGTCGAAGCCCGCGTCCAGCACGTCGATGCTGCTCATCTGACGGCGGATGTAGTGGTCGTCGCCGGCATGCAGCTTCTTGGTGACGGTCATGTGGTTCGAGATGTGCGCGCACGCGTCCCTCAGGGAACCCAACTGCTCGTCCCAGCGCAGCGCGACATGCTGGAGTGCGCTGCCGAGGGCGAAACCGCCCTTGCTGAGGGTGCCGGCGGCGCTTTCACTGGTGGGCACCGCCCTGCGGCCCTTGTCCCAGAGGTCGTTGTACAGCTTGAACGCGTGGGTGCCGATCCTCGCAAGATCACCCTGATTGGCCCGCAGCTCGCCGTACTGACCGGGATCCGGCGCGGGGCGTACCGGACCGCTCCCGGGATCCAGCTGGTTCAGCCGCATGTGGGGCGCGGTGCCCGAGGCCGCGTCCGCCTTCAGTTGCTCCCACTCTTCCCACGCCATGCGTGAACCCCTTCCCCGTGTCCCCGTGAAGCCCGCACCTCGGGCGGGCCGGTTCCCTCAGTCACCAACAGGCCAGACCCATGAACCCCGTTCAAGTGAGTTCACAGATCTCACCCTACTTTCCCCAATTCACCGCCGTACGGCTTGACGGCGGCGAAGCGGAGCCGCCGATTGCAGCGCCGGACAAGTCCTGCGGACGGCCCTCGGACGGTCGGCGAATACGTCCGCCCGTCACACCCCCTCCGGCGCCAACCCCACCTGCACCAGCGGCTTCCCCCGCCGCCGTGAGACGAAGACCCCGCGCCCCGCGGGCATCGGCCGAGGCCGTACCCCGCCGAGGAGGTCCCCCTCTCCGGGGTCGCCCGCCAACACCACACCCTGGGCGCCCAGCTCCTTGATCCGCTGCATGAAGGCCTCGTACGACGCCCGTCCCGCGCCCGCCGTCGACCGGGCGATGATGAACCGCACCCCGACGTCCCGGGCGAACGGCAGGAGTTCCGTCAGTCCGGCCAGCGGATTGCCGCTCGACGTCGCCACGAGGTCGTAGTCGTCGATGACGACGAACACCGTCGGTCCACGCCACCAGCTGCGGTCCCTGAGCTGTCGCGCCGTCACCTCGGCCGTCGGCGCCCGGCGCTTCATCAGGTCGGCCAGCGCGGCCATGTGGTGGTCCATGGCGTTGGACATCGGGATGTACTCGGCCAGGTGGGAATCCGGGGTCACGTCCAGCAGGGAACGCCGGTTGTCGACCACGAACAGCTTGCACTCGTCGCCCGAGTAGCGCTCCGTCAGCTGCTTGATGAGCAGCCGCAGCAGGTTCGACTTGCCGGACTCGCTCTCGCCGAAGACGAGGAGGAACGGATCCTGCTCGAAGTCGACGTAGACCGGCTCGAGCCGGTCCTCGTCGAGCGCGAAGGCGACCCCGCGGCGCGGGAAGCTGTCGCCCGGCGGCAGCGAGTCGGCCGGGAACTCCCGTGGCAGCAGCCGGACTTCCGGCGCGGGCGCCGCCTGCCACTGCCGGGAGACCTCCGCGGTCAGCGCCTGGGTGGCGTCGGCGAGGTCCGTGTCGGAGGCGAGGCCGTCGATGCGCGGCACCGCCCCCATGAAGTGCAGCTTCTGCGGCGACTGGCCACGGCCCGGCACGCCCGCCGGGACGTTCGCGGCGACCTTGCGGTCGATCTCGGAGTCCATCGTGTCGCCGAGCCGCAGCTCCAGCCGGTTCATCAGCTGGTCCTTGAGAGCGGCCCTGACCTCCATCGAACGCGAGGCGGTCAGCACCAGGTGGACGCCGTAACCGAGGCCGCGCGCCGCGATGTCGAGGATCACCTGGTCCATCGCCTCGTACTCGGACCGGAAGTTGCCCCATCCGTCGACGATCAGGAACACATCCCCCCAGGGCTGGTCCGTGACCGAGATGTCCCCGCGGGCCCGCCTGGCCCGGAACTCCGCGATCGACGGGATGCCGGCCGAGCGGAAGTACTCCTCACGGCGGGTCAGCACGCCGTACACCTCGGCCACCGTGCGCCGTACCCGCTCCGGGTCGAGCCGGGAGGCGACCCCGCCCACGTGCGGCAGGCCGGCCACCGACGCCATCGCGCCGCCGCCGAAGTCGAGGCCGTAGAACTGGACCTCGTGCGGCGTGTGGGTGAGGGCGAAGGCGCAGATCAGCGAGCGCAGCAGGGTCGACTTGCCGGACTGCGGGCCGCCGACGATCTGCATGTGGCCCGCGGCGCCGGAGAAGTCCACCCACAGGGAGTCACGGCGCTGCTCGAACGGCTTGTCCACCAGACCCACCGGCACGACCAGCCGGCCCGCGCCCTCGTACCCCGGCTGCGTGAGGCCGCGGCCCGGCACCGCCGTGAGCCCCGGCAGCAGCGCGTCCAGCGACGGCGGGCTGTCCAGCGGCGGCAGCCACACCTGGTGCGCCGCCGGGCCCTGCGCCTCCAGCCGGCGCACGATCACGTCGAGCACGGTGTCCGCCAGCGCGTCGTCGACCTCCGCATCGCCGGAGGGGCGGGCCTGCGGCACCTGCGCGTACCGCACCGGCACCTCCGCCGAGGTGAACAGCACCGGCCGCCGGTCCACCGGCAGCGGGCCGCCCCCCTGCGCCGTCCGCTGGGCGCCCGAGCGGTAGACGCCGGACACGTACGCCGCCTTGAACCGCACCATCTCGTCGGTGCCGAACTTCAGGAAGCCGGAACCCGGCACGTTCGGCAGCGAGTACGCGTCGGGCACACCGAGCGCCGCCCGCGACTCCGCCGCCGAGAAGGTACGCAGACCGACGCGGTAGGACAGATAGGTCTCCAGGCCGCGCAGTCGGCCCTCCTCCAGGCGCTGCGAGGCCAGCAGCAGGTGCACGCCGAGCGAGCGGCCGATCCGGCCGATCTGCACGAACATCTCGATGAAGTCCGGCTTCGCCGTCAGCAGCTCGCTGAACTCGTCGATCACCAGGACCAGGGAGGGGATCGGCTGCAGGGCGGCTCCCGCGGCCCGCGCCTTCTCGTAGTCGTGGATGTTGGCGTAGTTGCCCGCGTCCCGCAGCAGCTCCTGACGGCGGTTGAGCTCACCCCGGATCGAGTCGCCCATCCGGTCCACCAGCGTCAGGTCGTCCGCCAGGTTGGTGATCACGGCTGCCACGTGCGGCATCTGCGCCATGCCGGCGAAGGTCGCGCCGCCCTTGAAGTCGGCGAGGACGAAGTTCAGCGTCTCGGAGGAGTGGGTGACGGCCAGGCCCAGCACCAGCGTGCGCAGCAGCTCGGACTTGCCGGACCCCGTCGCGCCCACGCACAGACCGTGCGGGCCCATGCCCTCCTGCGCCGCCTCCTTGAGATCCAGCATCACCGGACGGCCGTCCTCGCCCACCCCGATCGGCACCCGCAACCGCTCCGCCAGCGAACGCGGCCGCCAGGTGCGCCGGGTGTCCACGGACGCGGCGTCCCCGAGGCTCAGCAGGTCGGTGAACTCCAGGTTGGCCAGCAGCGGCTCGTCGTCGTCCCCGCCGGACGCCATCCGCAGCGGGGCGAGCTGCCGGGCGAGCGCCTCGGCGGACTCGGGGGAGAGCGCGTCGGGCGTCCCCTCGTAGACGGCGCCGTGCCCCGACTCCAGCCGCAGCACGCCGGGCTGTACGACGATGTCGAGCTCGCCGCCGTCCCCCGTCGGCTCACCGGGGACGATCTCGAGGACCGTCACGCCCTGGAGCCCCTCGGGATTGGCCAGGACCGAGTCCGGGGGGAGGGAGACGCCGTCGAGGACGACGACGATGTGCGGCTCGTCGGGCAGCGGCGTCGCGTGCGGATGGAACCGCGGGCGGCCCGTCAGCCGAGCCCCGAGCAGGTTCTCCAGCTCACGGGTGTCGGCGCCGATCAGTCTGCGGCTGCCCGCCCCGTCCACGGCCCCCGACGCCTGGACGTGCGGCAGCCACTTCGCCCACTCCCAGTGCGGCAGTTCCTCCCGGCCCGCCGCGACGACGAGCACCAGGTCCTCGGACGAGTGCAGCGCGGCCAGCGAACCGGCCAGGGCACGGGCGCAGGAGCGCACCGACCGCGGCTCACCGCTGACCGTGACGTGGTAGAAGGCGCGCAGAGAGACGGCCATCGGCAGGTCGTCGAGGCTGTCGTGGACGGCGAGGAAGCGCTGGAGCGCGCCCGCGGTCAGCGGCTCCAGCTGCTCCACCGGGCCGGTGTCGGGAGCGATCAGCGGGGTGGCGAGGGCCTGGGCGCCGAGGCCGACGCGCACCTGGGCGAAGTCCTCGTCCCCGGGCCGCCGTTCCCACACCCGGCTGCCCTCGGCGACCAGGGCCCACAGCTGCTCGGGGGAGGGATGCAGGTAGTACTGCGCGTCACGCTGCCTCCGCGCGGTGTCGAGCGCGGTACGCCGGGTCTGCGCCAGGTAGCTCAGGTAGTCGCGGCGCAGATCCGCCAACTGCCCTTGCGAGCCACGCCGGAAGCGCACCACCATCGCGATCGACATGGCCACCGTCGAGGCGATCATGACCATGCCCATGATGCGCATGAACGGCTGCCCGCTCGTGAAGAAGAAGACCACCGAGCCGCCCATGCCGAGCGTCGGCAGCAGTTGCATCAGCACGCTCTCCTGATGGCCCCGCGGCAGTTCCGGTGGAGGCTGCAGAACGACCTCACCGGTGGGCACCTCGGACGGCAGCACCCGTGGCTGGCGCTTCACGACGATGTGGCTCACTGCTCACCAATCCCCTTGCGAGGCCCCGAATCCCCTTGCGCGGCCCCGGAAGACCTCGTCCGCCGCCCCGTGCCGGACGGACGCAGGCCGCCGCGTGATCCTACTGACTGCCTGTCCGACCAAGGGGCGGTAGGGTGCCGGATGTTCGCGTGAGCACACCCGCGGGCCGCGCCGCGCACCAACCGGCGCGGAACCTTCACACCGCCGACCGACGCCGAACACGTGGACACCGCACATGCCGACGCGGAACCATCACTGAGGGGGAGCAGCAGGTGAGTATCGCGGCCTCCGCGGCAGCCACCGGAGAAGGGCGCGGCACCGGAGCCGCGCCCGCGGCGGGGACGGGGCTCGGCTTCTGCCGGGTCACCATCGTCGCCCCCGACAGCCGGATCGACGTGGCGCTGCCCGACGACGTCCCCGTCGCCGACATCCACCCGGAGATCCTCAGGCTCTCCCGGCAGAGCCCCGCCGAGGGCGCTCCGGTCGGCTACCACCTCGTCCGCCGGGACGGCACCGTCCTCGACAGTTCCCGTTCGTTCGCCGCCCAGCACATCCTCGACGGCGAGCTCCTCACACTGCGCCCCTTCTCCGAGTCGCTGCCGCCCGCCGTCTTCGACGACGTGTCGGAGGCGGTCGCCTCGGCCGTGACGCGTGAGCACACCCTGTGGAGCGGCGAGCTGACCCGCGCCGCGGGCCTCGTCGGCGGAGGGGTTCTGCCGGCTCTGCTCGCCTTCGTCGCCTGGAGCGGCGACCCGCGTCACGACATGCACAGCCTGCCCGGCATCCTCGCCGCGGTCGTCGGTGTCCTGCTGGTCGCCCTCGCCTGCGTCCGGGCCCGCGTCTACGACGACCGGGACTCCGCCGTCGCCCTCGGGCTCGGCGCGCTGCCCAACGTGGGAGTGGCGGGCTCCGGGCTCCTCCCGCTCGCCGACGGCCAGGGCATCGGCAGGCTGGCGTTCCTGCTGTCCTGCGCCGCGGTGCTGCTCGCCGCGGTGCTGCTCACTCTGTGCTCCCCTCGTGGGGACGGCCCGTTCGTCGCCTTCGTGGTCGCCTCCGGCGTCGGCCTGGCGGCGGTGTTCGCGGCGATCCTGGCGCACTGGACCCCGGCCGAGACCGCCGCCCTGTGCGCCCCCGTCGGCGTGGGCGCCCTGGCCTTTCTGCCCGGCCTGTCCATGCGCTTCGCCCGGCTGCCGATCGGCTTCGACGCCCCGGCCACCGCTCCGCGCAGCGCGTACGGCGCCGATCCCACCCCGCGGGAGCCGGTCGACGCCGAGCGGATCGCCGCCCAGGCCCGCCGCGGACACGAACTCCTGGTCGGCCTGGTGGGCGGCTGCGCGGTGATCACGGTCGGCGCCTGCGCGGTCCTCGGGTTCTCCGACGACGTCTGGGCCCGGCTCCTCGCCCTGGCCGCGGGCATCGCTCTGCTGATGCGCGCCCACCTGTTCCGCTACACCGCCCAGGTCGCCCCCGTGCTGGCCGCGGGCCTCGGCTCCCTCGTCCTGCTCGGGCTCGGTCTGGCGCTGAACCCGCCGCACTCGGTGATCCGCGACGCGCTGACGGGTGACCGCACCGATCTGGACATCCGTACCGTCTGGCTCGTCGC
This sequence comes from Streptomyces sp. NBC_01334, assembly GCF_035983595.1. Classification (NCBI taxonomy): domain Bacteria; kingdom Bacillati; phylum Actinomycetota; class Actinomycetes; order Kitasatosporales; family Streptomycetaceae; genus Streptomyces; species Streptomyces sp. NBC_01334. The sequence continues at coordinate 7,026,115 of NZ_CP130718.1, forward strand.
GGCGATCGCGGCGGCGTCCGCGATCGTCACCGCGATCGGCCTGATCGGCTCGCGGGGCGGCCTCACGCCGTTCTGGGGCCGCTTCATGGAGCTCGCCGAGGGCTTCGTCCTGCTGACGCTCGTCCCGTTGGCCCTGGCCGTCTTCGACGTGTACGCGGCAGCCCGGTCGATGACGGGCTGACCCGCGGGCGGCCGCGACGGAACGCCGGGCGCGAGCCGCGGCGCACCCGCCCGGCCACACGGGTCCCCGACTCCGGCCCGGGCTCAGCGCCGCACGCGGTGCGGACGAGCGGCGGCCGACACCTGCCGGCCGCGCCCCGTAGGAGTCGGCCGGCAGGAGTCGTACCGGCCGCCGGCCCGGCTACCGCGCGGCAGATCCCCCGTTGTGCGGCGCCGGCTCCAGATCGAACTCGCCGTCCCGGGCACCCAGCACGAAGGCCCGCCACTCCGCCTCCGTGTAGCGCAGCACCGTCTCCGGGTCGAGCGACGACCGCATCGCCACGGCCCCCGCGGGCAGGTGGGCGATCTCGACGCGCTCCTCGTGCTCCTCCGTGCCCGGGGCGCACTGCCACTCGACGCCGGAGATGTCGAGCGCGTACAGCTCGTCCCGCTCCCGCTCCTTGCGCGCTTTGACGTCTTTGTCCTCGGCATCGGCCATGTCGGCTCCGACCCTTTCCCCTGGGTTCCCGCTGTTCCAACGAGCTGTAGCGCCAGCCTACTTGCCGGCGTTCCCCCAGCTCAGAGGTTCTTCTTTTACGTTCCGGTCCGGCGTCGTCGCCCGTACACTGCCCCCGCGCGGCGCGGCGCGGTACGGGCCGAGCGCCGGCCGCGATATCCCGGACGGGCCCGCTGCCCCGGCCTGCTACCCTGGCTTTCGGCCGTTTGTGTACGCACCCCCGGAAACACCCTCAGGGAGTCCCTGAAGGTTCCGGAGGCCGCGCCCAGCGGATCCCGCCACCCGAGTAACGGAAGCTCCCCCGAGACCAAGACCGGGGGCACTCGGTGGCCACTCAAAGACTACGAGGAGTACGCGTGCCGCTCGATGCCGCTACGAAGAAGCAGCTCATCACGGAGTTCGGCCAGAAGGAGGGCGACACCGGCTCCCCCGAGGTCCAGGTCGCCATGCTGTCCCGCCGGATCTCGGACCTGACCGAGCACCTCAAGACGCACAAGCACGACCACCACTCCCGTCGTGGTCTGCTGATCCTGGTCGGTCAGCGTCGCCGCCTTCTCCAGTACCTGGCCAAGAAGGACATCCAGCGCTTCCGTGCGCTGGTCGACCGCCTCGGCATCCGCCGCGGTGCGGCGGGCGCCAAGTAGAACGCCGTGAGGGGGAGCGGTTCCCGGACCATCGGGACCGCTCCCCTTTGCCGTACGTACCGGTACACAGCGGTACGTACGGCGCATATGGATACACCCCGACGACGGGGCCGTCGTACGCCCTGTCGCCGTGCGGAAACGTGCGGAGTGTCACCAACGCTTTGTAGTGTGGTAGCACAACGCCATACGTACGACACAGCGTGATGACGTGTACTCGCTGCGGGTAAACGTCACCACGCCCACCGAACGAGGAGAAGCGCGCCTAGCCGCCGCCGGTCCTCGGTAGTGGCCCCCGGGCAAGAGAACCCCGGGTGCTTCGATCGAAGACCGGCCCGCACCGAGCGTTTCTCCGCAACCGTCCCCCTGCCACACGGGCAGCGAGGGACGAAAGACGACAAGTAACGGAGAAAATGCTAGTGGAGAACGAGACCCACTACGCCGAGGCCGTCATTGACAACGGCACCTTCGGCACCCGCACCATCCGCTTCGAGACGGGCCGCCTGGCCAAGCAGGCCGCCGGCTCCGCCGTGGCGTACCTGGACGACGACACCATGGTGCTGTCGGCCACCACCGCCTCCAAGAACCCCAAGGACCAGCTCGACTTCTTCCCCCTCACGGTGGACGTCGAGGAGCGGATGTACGCCGCCGGCAAGATCCCCGGCAGCTTCTTCCGCCGTGAGGGCCGTCCCTCCGAGGACGCCATCCTCACCTGTCGGCTGATCGACCGCCCGCTGCGCCCGTCCTTCAGGAAGGGCCTGCGCAACGAGATCCAGGTCGTCGCCACGATCATGGCGCTCAACCCCGACCACCTGTACGACGTCGTGGCGATCAACGCCGCCTCCGCGTCCACCCAGCTGGCCGGTCTGCCCTTCTCCGGCCCGATCGGCGGCGTCCGCGTCGCGCTGATCAACGGCCAGTGGGTCGCGTTCCCGACGCACACCGAGCTCGAGGACGCCGTCTTCGACATGGTCGTCGCCGGTCGCGTCCTGGAGGACGGCGACGTCGCGATCATGATGGTCGAGGCCGAGGCCACCGAGAAGACCATCCAGCTCGTCGCGGGCGGCGCCGAGGCGCCGACCGAGGAGGTCGTCGCCTCCGGTCTGGACGCCGCGAAGCCCTTCATCAAGGTGCTCTGCAAGGCCCAGGCCGACCTCGCCGCCAAGGCCGCGAAGCCGACCGGCGAGTTCCCGGTCTTCCTCGACTACCAGGACGACATCCTGGAGGCGCTGTCCGCCGCCGTCCGCCCGGAGCTCGCCTCCGCGCTGACCATCGCGGGCAAGCAGGACCGCGAGGCCGAGCTGGACCGCGTCAAGGCGCTCGCCGCCGAGAAGCTCCTGCCGGAGTTCGAGGGTCGCGAGAAGGAGATCTCCGCCGCGTACCGCTCGCTCACCAAGCAGCTGGTCCGCGAGCGCGTGATCAAGGAGAAGAAGCGCATCGACGGCCGCGGCGTCACGGACATCCGTACGCTCGCCGCCGAGGTCGAGGCCATCCCGCGCGTGCACGGTTCGGCGCTGTTCGAGCGTGGCGAGACCCAGATCCTGGGCGTCACCACCCTGAACATGCTCCGGATGGAACAGCAGCTGGACACCCTCTCCCCGGTGACCCGCAAGCGCTACATGCACAACTACAACTTCCCGCCGTACTCCGTCGGCGAGACCGGCCGTGTCGGCTCCCCGAAGCGCCGCGAGATCGGCCACGGCGCCCTCGCCGAGCGCGCCATCGTGCCGGTCCTGCCGACGCGCGAGGAGTTCCCCTACGCGATCCGTCAGGTGTCCGAGGCCCTCGGCTCCAACGGCTCGACGTCCATGGGCTCGGTCTGCGCCTCCACCATGTCGCTGCTGAACGCCGGTGTGCCCCTCAAGGCCCCCGTCGCCGGTATCGCCATGGGCCTGATCTCCCAGGAGATCAACGGCGAGACGCACTACGTCGCCCTCACCGACATCCTCGGTGCGGAGGACGCCTTCGGCGACATGGACTTCAAGGTCGCCGGCACCAAGGAGTTCGTCACCGCCCTCCAGCTCGACACCAAGCTGGACGGCATCCCGGCCTCCGTCCTGGCCGCGGCCCTCAAGCAGGCCCGCGACGCCCGCCTCCACATCCTCGACGTGATGATGGAAGCGATCGACACGCCGGACGAGATGTCCCCGAACGCTCCGCGGATCATCACCGTCAAGATCCCCGTGGACAAGATCGGTGAGGTCATCGGCCCGAAGGGCAAGATGATCAACCAGATCCAGGAGGACACCGGCGCCGAGATCACGATCGAGGACGACGGCACCATCTACATCGGTGCCCAGGTCGGCTCGCAGGCCGAGGCCGCCCGCGCCACGATCAACGGCATCGCCAACCCGACCATGCCGGAGGTCGGCGAGCGCTACCTGGGTACGGTCGTCAAGACCACCACCTTCGGTGCGTTCGTGTCGCTGCTCCCGGGCAAGGACGGTCTGCTGCACATCTCGCAGATCCGCAAGCTCGCCGGCGGCAAGCGCGTGGAGAACGTCGAGGACGTGCTCGGTGTGGGCTCCAAGGTCCAGGTCGAGATCGCCGAGATCGACTCCCGCGGCAAGCTCTCCCTGATCCCCGTGATCGAGGGCGAGGAAGCTGATGAGGACACGAAGGACGACACCGACAAGTGACGTCGAGTAGCTCGCAGGCGACGGCCCGCACCTCTTCGGAGGCGCGGGCCGTCGCCCGTACCCAAACCCTGATCAAGGGCACGGCCGGCATCGGTGTCGTCCGCAAGACCACCCTCCCGGGCGGCCTGCGCATCGTCACCGAGACCCTCCCCTCGGTCCGCTCCGCCACCTTCGGCATCTGGGCGCACGTCGGCTCCCGCGACGAGACGCCGTCCCTGAACGGCGCCACGCACTACCTGGAGCACCTCCTCTTCAAGGGGACGAACCGCAGGTCCGCGCTGGACATCTCGTCCGCGATAGACGCCGTCGGCGGCGAGATGAACGCGTTCACGGCGAAGGAGTACACGTGCTACTACGCGCGCGTGCTCGACGCCGACCTGCCGCTCGCCATCGACGTCGTCTGTGACATGCTCACGGGCTCCCTCATCCGCGAGGAGGACGTCAACGTCGAGCGCGGCGCGATCCTCGAGGAGATCGCGATGACCGAGGACGATCCCGGCGACTGCGTGCACGACCTGTTCGCGCAGACGATGTTCGGCGACAACGCCCTCGGCCGCCCGGTCCTCGGCACCGTCGACACGGTCAACGCCCTCACCGCCGACCGCATCCGCCGCTTCTACAAGAAGCACTACGACCCGACCCACCTCGTGGTCGCGGCCGCCGGCAACATCGACCACAACAAGGTCGTACGCCAGGTCCGCGCGGCCTTCGAGAAGGCGGGCGCCTTCAAGAACCCGGACGCCACGCCCATCGCCCCGCGCGACGGCCGGCGCGCGATCCGCTCGGCCGGCCGCGTCGAGCTGATCGGCCGCAAGACGGAACAGGCGCATGTCGTCCTCGGCATGCCGGGTCTGGCCCGCACGGACGACCGGCGCTGGGCGCTCGGCGTGCTGAACACGGCCCTCGGCGGCGGTATGTCCTCCCGCCTCTTCCAGGAGGTCCGCGAGAAGCGCGGCCTGGCCTACAGCGTGTACTCGTACACCTCGGGCTTCGCCGACTGCGGCCTCTTCGGCGTGTACGCGGGCTGCCGCCCGAGCCAGGTGCACGACGTGCTGAAGATCTGCCGGGACGAACTCGACCAGGTCGCCGAGCACGGCCTGTCCGACGAGGAGATCGTCCGCGCCATCGGCCAGCTGAGGGGCTCCACGGTCCTCGGCCTGGAGGACACCGGCGCGCTCATGAACCGCATCGGCAAGAGCGAGCTGTGCTGGGGCGAGCAGATGTCGGTCGACGACATGCTGACCCGGATAGCGGCCGTGACCCCGGACGAGGTCCGCTCCGTGGCCCGCGACATCCTGGGACGGCGCCCGTCGCTGTCGGTCATCGGCCCGCTCAAGGACAAACAGGCCGCCCGGCTGCACGACGCGGTCGCCTGACCCTCTTCGACAGGCCTTCGGCAACTTCGGTAAGGAAGCACAACAGATGAGCAAGCTGCGCGTGGCGGTCCTCGGCGCCAAGGGCCGGATCGGTTCCGAGGCGGTACGGGCGGTCGAGGCCGCCGAGGACATGGAGCTGGTGGCCGCCCTCGGCCGCGGCGACAAGCTCGAGACGCTGGCCGAGAACGGCGCCCAGGTCGTGGTCGAACTGACCACGCCCGCCTCGGTCATGGACAACCTCGACTACTGCGTAGGGCACGGCATCCACGCCGTGGTCGGCACGACCGGCTGGACCGAGGAGCGCCTCGCGCACCTGACGGGCCGGCTGGCCGAGTCTCCGGAGACGGGCGTGCTCATCGCGCCCAACTTCTCCATCGGAGCCGTCCTGACCATGAAGTTCGCGCAGATCGCCGCGCCGTACTTCGAGTCCGTCGAGGTCGTCGAACTGCACCACCCCAACAAGGTGGACGCCCCGTCCGGCACCGCCACGCGCACCGCCCAGCTCATCGCCGAGGCCCGTCGCGAGGCGGGCACGGCCCCGGCGCCGGACGCCACGGAGACGGGCCTGGACGGGGCGCGCGGCGCGAACGTCGACGGCATCCCGGTGCACGCCGTCCGGCTGCGCGGGCTGCTGGCCCACCAGGAGGTGCTGCTGGGCGGCGAGGGCGAGACCCTCACGGTCCGCCACGACTCGCTGCACCACAGCAGCTTCATGCCGGGCATCCTGCTGGGCGCCCGTCGGGTGGTGTCGACTCCGGGCCTCACCTTCGGCCTGGAAAACTTCCTCGACCTCGGCTGAGGCTGACATGCGCGCCAAGCTCTCCTACGCCGTCACGGCCGCCGTCCTGGTCTTCTACTTCGCCCTGGTCGGCAGCCGCGGCGTCATGCTCATCCAGGCCGGCACACTCCTGACCGTCACCTTCGGGGTGGCGGTGCTGATCCTGCCGGTCATCGGCGTCTGGTTCCTGTGGAAGAACACCCAGTTCGTCCGCCGGGCCAACGCCCTCGCCGCCGAACTCGACGCCGAGGGCGGACTGCCCGTCGACGAACTGAAGCGCACCGCGAGCGGCCGCGTCGACCGCGACTCCGCCGACGAGGTCTTCGACCGGCGCAAGGCCGAGACCGAGGCGGCCCCCGACGACTGGCGCACCTGGTTCCGCCTCGCCGTCGCCTACCACGACGCCCGGGACACCCCGCGGGCCCGCAAGGCGATGCAACGCGCGATCAGCCTGCACGACGGCAAGCCGGTGCAGACCGTCTGAGCCGTACGTCGAAGGGGCCGGCCCGCACCTGTGGCGGACCGGCCCCTTCGACGTACGGCCGGATGTCGGATCGGTGTCCGGGGGATCAGCCGCGCCGGTTCTCCGCGGCCCACGCCTCGATCGCGTCGGCCGCCCGGTCGAACGCCTCGGCACGCGCCAGGAAGTCCGCGCCGTGCGTGGTCAGCAGCTGTGTGGCCTCCTCGGGGCGGTCCCGCCGTCCGACGGTCAGGGCCTGTCCCTGGACGGTCCGCGGCAGCCCCAGCCAGCGCACCGGCTGCTGCACGGTCCGCACCGCCACGACCCGGTCCCAGGGCAGCGTGCGGGTGAGGAGGAAACGCACGTGCCGCAGCCCGCGGTCGCTCACCCAGACACCCATACGCAGCAACCGCAGGGCGGCGGCGATCACGAGCAGGGAACAGCCGAAGACCGCGCCGGCCTCGGACATCGACCCGGTCAACGCGATGATGACGGCCGCGAACAGCACGTACGAGGCGAGCAGCAGCGCCAACGCGGCCACCCCGACCCGCCAGGGTCCGGGCCGGTAGGGGCGCCGCCAGCGCTCACGGTCCTCGAAGGGCAGCGCGACGTCGTCCGCTGCCTCGAATGCGCGGTCGGCCGTCAGGAAGGGCAGGGGCACGGCTGGTCCTCACTCGTCCATGCGTGGGCTGTGCCCGGTGAGGTTATCCGTCTGTGTCCCGGCTCACCACCATCGGGGGGCCGGATGGCGTCAGCGTCCCTGGGACGCCTGCGACTGCTGTGTCTCCGTCGAGTGGTCCAGGCTCAGCGCCGGCATCCCGATGACCAGGGAGCCCACCAGCGCGGCCACGACGGTGAGCCCCAACAGCCATCGTCCGGCTATCTGACCGGCGGATGACCGTTCGGAGGGCGGGGGAGCGACATTGCTACGGAACCGGTCGGCCTCGGCGAGGAAGGCGAAGGGTACGGGCTCGCGCCGGCGGAACATGATGGGTACTTCCTCCTGGGGCTTTCGATCGGGCTTCACTGATACAGACGAGCGGGTGCCCGAAAACGTGCCCCATATCGGCAGACGTCCCGCACGAATCCGGCGGCACGCCCGTGGCCGACCCGCTCGTCCGCCCCCGTAGAGTTGGCGCCGCTCCGAAGACGCGATGGAAGGACCCCCGCACAGTGACCGACAGCCCCGCCGACGACCTCAAGCCCGGCTTCCGCAGCGACGTCACCGTCGAGCTGGTCAAGCACACCGCGTCCGACGCCGACGTGCTCTTCGCCGCCCGCGTCTCGACCGCCGGCGAGCAGTCCCTGGACGAGCTGGGCAAGGACCCGGAGCGCTCCAAGGGCCTGATCAACTACCTGATGCGGGACCGGCACGGCAGCCCCTTCGAGCACAACTCGATGACGTTCTTCATCAGTGCCCCGATCTTCGTCTTCCGCGAGTTCATGCGCCACCGCGTGGGCTGGTCGTACAACGAGGAGTCCGGCCGGTACCGGGAGCTCCAGCCCGTCTTCTACGTCCCCGGCGAGTCCCGCAAACTCGTTCAGCAGGGCCGTCCCGGCAAGTACGTCTTCGCCGAGGGCACGCAGGCCCAGCAGGAGCTCGTCGGCCGCACCATGGAGGACTCCTACCGCCGGTCCTACGAGGCCTACCAGGAGATGCTCGCCGCCGGCGTCGCCCGCGAGGTCGCCCGTGCGGTCCTGCCGGTCGGCCTGTTCTCCTCGATGTACGCCACCTGCAACGCCCGGTCGCTGATGCACTTCCTCGGCCTGCGCACCCAGCACGAGCTGGCGAAGGTCCCGTCCTTCCCGCAGCGGGAGATCGAGATGGTGGGCGAGAAGATGGAGGCCGAGTGGGCCGCGCTCATGCCCCTCACGTACGCGGCCTTCAACGCCAACGGCCGAGTGGCGCCCTGACGGACGCGACGGAGAAGAGCGCAGGCGACGAGCCGACGGAGACGTATGTACGGATCATTCGTGCGAAGTGTCCGTATTGCGGCATTTAGAGAAGTTCATCTAGCCTGATCAAACGGACCCGGCACTGCTTGAACCCCCGAGCAGGCAGTGCCGGGTTCCACCTTTGTCATGACTTTCCGCACCCCCCGCGGGCAGACCCCACGGTGAGCAACGAGTAGCGTGTCACCCATGGCTCCGACCTCCACTCCGCAGACCCCCTTCGGGCGGGTCCTCACCGCCATGGTCACGCCCTTCACGGCGGACGGCGCACTCGACCTCGACGGCGCACAGCGGCTCGCCACCCACCTGGTGGACGCAGGCAACGACGGCCTGATCGTCAACGGCACCACCGGCGAGTCCCCCACCACCAGTGACGCGGAGAAATCGGACCTGGTACGAGCCGTCCTGGAGGCCGTCGGAGACCGTGCCCACGTCGTCGCCGGCGTCGGTACCAACGACACCCACCACAGTGTCGAGCTCGCCCGCGCGGCCGAGACGGCAGGCGCACACGGCCTCCTGGTCGTCACCCCGTACTACAACAAGCCCCCTCAGGAGGGCCTGTACCGGCACTTCACGGCCGTCGCCGACGCCGCCGAGCTGCCGGTCATGCTCTACGACATCCCCGGCCGCAGCGGTGTCCCGATCAGCACCGAGACGCTGGTCCGCCTCGCCGCGCACCCCCGGATCGTGGCCAACAAGGACGCCAAGGGAGACCTGGGCCGCGCGAGCTGGGCCATCGCGCGCTCCGGGCTGGCCTGGTACTCCGGTGACGACATGCTGAACCTGCCGCTGCTCTCCGTGGGCGCGGTCGGCTTCGTCTCCGTCGTCGGCCACGTGGTCACCCCGGACCTGCGCGCCCTCGTCGAGGCGTTCACCGCCGGGGACGTCCAGAAGGCGACCGAGATCCACCAGAAGCTGCTCCCGGTCTACACGGGCATGTTCCGTACCCAGGGCGTGATGACCACCAAGGCGGCCCTCACCCTGCTGGGCCTGCCCGCCGGCCCGCTGCGCTCACCCATGGTCGAGTGCTCGCCCGAAGAGATCGAACAGCTCAAGATCGATCTTGCGGCGGGCGGGGTACAGCTCTGACAACAGACTTCACAACTGAATAGCAGGCCACCGGTGCCTGCAATCCACAACGACAACTGCTACTGCACGAACGTCATGCACGCCACGTGCCCACCGGTACGTGGCGTGTGTGGTTGAGGAGAGTCTTTTGAGTCATCCGCATCCCGAACTTGCCCCGCCCCCGCCGCTCCCGGCGGGCGGCCTCAGGGTCACCCCGCTCGGCGGCCTCGGCGAAATCGGCCGGAACATGACGGTCTTCGAATACGGCGGCCGTCTGCTGATCGTCGACTGCGGCGTGCTCTTCCCCGAGGAGGAGCAGCCCGGCATCGACCTGATCCTGCCGGACTTCACGTCCATCAGGGACCGCCTCGACGACATCGAGGGCATCGTCCTCACCCATGGTCACGAGGACCACATCGGTGCCGTCCCCTACCTCCTCCGGGAGAAGCCGGACATCCCGCTGATCGGCTCCAAGCTGACCCTCGCTTTCATCGAGGCCAAGCTCCAGGAGCACCGGATCCGTCCGTACACCCTCGAGGTGGCGGAGGGACACCGTGAGCGCATCGGCCCCTTCGACTGCGAGTTCATCGCCGTCAACCACTCGATCCCGGACGCCCTCGCCGTCGCCATCCGCACGCCGGCGGGCATGGTGGTCCACACGGGCGACTTCAAGATGGACCAGCTTCCGCTGGACGGCCGTCTCACGGATCTGCACGCGTTCGCACGTCTGAGCGAGGAAGGCATCGACCTCCTTCTCTCCGACTCCACGAACGCCGAGGTTCCCGGTTTCGTGGCGCCCGAGCGGGACATCTCCAACGTCCTGCGCACGGTCTTCGCGAACGCCCGCAAGCGGATCATCGTGGCCAGCTTCGCCAGCCACATCCACCGCATCCAGCAGATCCTGGACACCGCGCACGAGTACGGCCGCAGGGTCGCCTTCGTGGGTCGCTCGATGGTCCGCAACATGGGTATCGCCCGCGACCTGGGTTACCTGAAGGTCCCGCCGGGCCTCGTGGTGGACGTCAAGACGCTCGACGACCTGCCCGACCACGAGGTGGTCCTGGTCTGCACGGGCTCCCAGGGCGAGCCGATGGCGGCCCTGTCCCGCATGGCCAACCGCGACCACCAGATCCGCATCGTCCCCGGCGACACGGTGATCCTGGCGTCCTCGCTCATCCCCGGCAACGAGAACGCGGTCTACCGCGTGATCAACGGCCTGACCCGCTGGGGCGCGCACGTCGTCCACAAGGGAAACGCCAAGGTGCACGTCTCGGGCCACGCCTCCGCGGGCGAGCTCCTGTACTTCTACAACATCTGCCGCCCGAAGAACCTGATGCCGGTCCACGGTGAATGGCGCCATCTGCGCGCCAACGCCGAGCTGGGCGCCATGACCGGCGTCCCGCACGACCGCATCGTGATCGCCGAGGACGGCGTCGTCGTCGACCTCGTCGAGGGCAAGGCGAAGATCTCCGGCAAGGTCCAGGCGGGATACGTCTACGTCGACGGCCTCTCGGTCGGCGACGTGGGCGAGCCGGCCCTCAAGGACCGGAAGATCCTGGGCGACGAAGGCATCATCTCGGTGTTCGTCGTCGTGGACTCCTCCACCGGCAAGATCACCGGCGGCCCGCACATCCAGGCCCGCGGTTCCGGCATCGACGACTCGGCCTTCTCGGCCGTCACCCCGAAGATCGCCGAGGTCCTGGAACGCTCCGCGCAGGACGGCGTGGTCGAGCCCCACCAGCTCCAGCAGCTCATCCGCCGCACGCTGGGCAAGTGGGTCTCCGACACCTATCGCCGCAGGCCGATGATCCTCCCGGTCGTGGTCGAGGTCTGAGCGACGTACGGCTCCCCGTACGCGTGAACCTGGAGCGGGACTCCCCGATTTGCATCGAGGAGCCCCGCTCCAGTACGTTTACGGCTCCGCCTGAACGGGAACCCGGTACACCTCGTGCCCCGGATCCACTCCCGGGAGGGGCCGGGAAAACCGACTCAGAACTTCTGATAAAGTCGGAACCGCCGGAAAGGAAACCGCGAAACAAAAGCGGGAACCTGGAAAGCACCGAGGAAATCGGGTCGAGAAAAGATCTGATAGAGTCGGAAACGCAAGACCGAAGGGAAGCGCCCGGAGGAAAGCCTGAGAGAGTCTCTCGGGTGAGTACAAAGGAAGCGTCCGTTCCTTGAGAACTCAACAGCGTGCCAAAAATCAACGCCAGATATGTTGATACCCCGTCCCCGGCAGTGATAGCCGAGGATGAGGTTCCTTTGAAACAAAACACAGCGAGGACGCTGTGAACGGCCGGGCTTATTCCGCCTGGCTGTTCCGCTCTCGTGGTGTCGACCGGATTACCGGTAAACATTCACGGAGAGTTTGATCCTGGCTCAGGACGAACGCTGGCGGCGTGCTTAACACATGCAAGTCGAACGATGAACCACTTCGGTGGGGATTAGTGGCGAACGGGTGAGTAACACGTGGGCAATCTGCCCTTCACTCTGGGACAAGCCCTGGAAACGGGGTCTAATACCGGATAATACTTCCACTCGCATGGGTGGGGGTTAAAAGCTCCGGCGGTGAAGGATGAGCCCGCGGCCTATCAGCTTGTTGGTGAGGTAATGGCTCACCAAGGCGACGACGGGTAGCCGGCCTGAGAGGGCGACCGGCCACACTGGGACTGAGACACGGCCCAGACTCCTACGGGAGGCAGCAGTGGGGAATATTGCACAATGGGCGAAAGCCTGATGCAGCGACGCCGCGTGAGGGATGACGGCCTTCGGGTTGTAAACCTCTTTCAGCAGGGAAGAAGCGAAAGTGACGGTACCTGCAGAAGAAGCGCCGGCTAACTACGTGCCAGCAGCCGCGGTAATACGTAGGGCGCAAGCGTTGTCCGGAATTATTGGGCGTAAAGAGCTCGTAGGCGGTCTGTCGCGTCGGATGTGAAAGCCCGGGGCTTAACCCCGGGTCTGCATTCGATACGGGCAGACTAGAGTGTGGTAGGGGAGATCGGAATTCCTGGTGTAGCGGTGAAATGCGCAGATATCAGGAGGAACACCGGTGGCGAAGGCGGATCTCTGGGCCATTACTGACGCTGAGGAGCGAAAGCGTGGGGAGCGAACAGGATTAGATACCCTGGTAGTCCACGCCGTAAACGGTGGGAACTAGGTGTTGGCGACATTCCACGTCGTCGGTGCCGCAGCTAACGCATTAAGTTCCCCGCCTGGGGAGTACGGCCGCAAGGCTAAAACTCAAAGGAATTGACGGGGGCCCGCACAAGCAGCGGAGCATGTGGCTTAATTCGACGCAACGCGAAGAACCTTACCAAGGCTTGACATACACCGGAAACGTCTGGAGACAGGCGCCCCCTTGTGGTCGGTGTACAGGTGGTGCATGGCTGTCGTCAGCTCGTGTCGTGAGATGTTGGGTTAAGTCCCGCAACGAGCGCAACCCTTGTTCTGTGTTGCCAGCATGCCCTTCGGGGTGATGGGGACTCACAGGAGACTGCCGGGGTCAACTCGGAGGAAGGTGGGGACGACGTCAAGTCATCATGCCCCTTATGTCTTGGGCTGCACACGTGCTACAATGGCCGGTACAAAGAGCTGCGAAACCGTGAGGTGGAGCGAATCTCAAAAAGCCGGTCTCAGTTCGGATTGGGGTCTGCAACTCGACCCCATGAAGTCGGAGTTGCTAGTAATCGCAGATCAGCATTGCTGCGGTGAATACGTTCCCGGGCCTTGTACACACCGCCCGTCACGTCACGAAAGTCGGTAACACCCGAAGCCGGTGGCCCAACCCCTTGTGGGAGGGAGCTGTCGAAGGTGGGACTGGCGATTGGGACGAAGTCGTAACAAGGTAGCCGTACCGGAAGGTGCGGCTGGATCACCTCCTTTCTAAGGAGCACTTCTTACCGGGCTTGCTCGGTCAGAGGCCAGTACATCGGCGTACGTCCGATGCTGGTTGCTCATGGGTGGAACGTTGATTATTCGGCATTCTCAGTCATCTCGGGCTGCAAGTACTGTTCTTCGGAGCGTGGAAAGCTGATCATGAGTGGCGAGGGTGCCGGGCACGCTGTTGGGTGTCTGAGGGTATGGCCGTATGGCTGCCTTCAGTGCCGGCCCCAGTGCACTCGGATCCGTTAAGGGTTCGGGGTGATGGGTGGCTGGTCGTTGTTTGAGAACTGCACAGTGGACGCGAGCATCTGTGGCCAAGTTTTTAAGGGCGCACGGTGGATGCCTTGGCACCAGGAACCGATGAAGGACGTGGGAGGCCACGATAGTCCCCGGGGAGTCGTCAACCAGGCTTTGATCCGGGGGTTTCCGAATGGGGAAACCCGGCAGTCGTCATGGGCTGTCACCCGCTGCTGAACACATAGGCAGTGTGGAGGGAACGCGGGGAAGTGAAACATCTCAGTACCCGCAGGAAGAGAAAACAACCGTGATTCCGGGAGTAGTGGCGAGCGAAACCGGATGAGGCCAAACCGTATACGTGTGAGACCCGGCAGGGGTTGCGTGTACGGGGTTGTGGGATCTCTCTTTCACAGTCTGCCGGCTGTGAGACGAGTCAGAAACCGTTGATGTAGGCGAAGGACATGCGAAAGGTCCGGCGTAGAGGGTAAGACCCCCGTAGTCGAAACGTCAACGGCTCGTTTGAGAGACACCCAAGTAGCACGGGGCCCGAGAAATCCCGTGTGAATCTGGCGGGACCACCCGCTAAGCCTAAATATTCCCTGGTGACCGATAGCGGATAGTACCGTGAGGGAATGGTGAAAAGTACCGCGGGAGCGGAGTGAAATAGTACCTGAAACCGTGTGCCTACAAGCCGTGGGAGCGTCGCGCATCGAGTTTACTCGGTGCGTCGTGACTGCGTGCCTTTTGAAGAATGAGCCTGCGAGTTTGCGGTGTGTTGCGAGGTTAACCCGAGTGGGGAAGCCGTAGCGAAAGCGAGTCCGAATAGGGCGTTTCAGTAGCACGCTCAAGACCCGAAGCGGAGTGATCTAGCCATGGGCAGGTTGAAGCGGAGGTAAGACTTCGTGGAGGACCGAACCCACCAGGGTTGAAAACCTGGGGGATGACCTGTGGTTAGGGGTGAAAGGCCAATCAAACTCCGTGATAGCTGGTTCTCCCCGAAATGCATTTAGGTGCAGCGTCGTGTGTTTCTTGCCGGAGGTAGAGCACTGGATAGGCGATGGGCCCTACCGGGTTACTGACCTTAGCCAAACTCCGAATGCCGGTAAGTGAGAGCGCGGCAGTGAGACTGTGGGGGATAAGCTCCATGGTCGAGAGGGAAACAGCCCAGAGCATCGACTAAGGCCCCTAAGCGTACGCTAAGTGGGAAAGGATGTGGAGTCGCACAGACAACCAGGAGGTTGGCTTAGAAGCAGCCACCCTTGAAAGAGTGCGTAATAGCTCACTGGTCTAGTGATTCCGCGCCGACAATGTAGCGGGGCTCAAGCGTACCGCCGAAGTCGTGTCATTCATACAACAGGGCCAACGCCCGTATGGATGGGTAGGGGAGCGTCGTGTGCCGGGTGAAGCAGCACCGGAAGGTAGTTGTGGACGGTTCACGAGTGAGAATGCAGGCATGAGTAGCGATACACACGTGAGAAACGTGTGCGCCGATTGACTAAGGGTTCCTGGGTCAAGCTGATCTGCCCAGGGTAAGTCGGGACCTAAGGCGAGGCCGACAGGCGTAGTCGATGGATAACCGGTTGATATTCCGGTACCCGCTGTGAAGCGTCAAACATCGAACCAGGCGATGCTAAGTCCGTGAAGCCGTTCCGGACCCTTCGGGGAAAGGAAAGTGGTGGAGCCGACGAACCAGACTTGCAGTAGGTGAGTGATGGGGTGACGCAGGAAGGTAGTCCATCCCGGGCGGTGGTTGTCCCGGGGTAAGGGTGTAGGACGAACGGTAGGCAAATCCGCCGTTCACATAGTCTGAGACCTGATGCCGAGCCGATTGTGGCGAAGTGGATGATCCTATGCTGTCGAGAAAAGCCTCTAGCGAGTTTCATGGCGGCCCGTACCCTAAACCGACTCAGGTGGTCAGGTAGAGAATACCGAGGCGTTCGGGTGAACTATGGTTAAGGAACTCGGCAAAATGCCCCCGTAACTTCGGGAGAAGGGGGGCCACGTCTGGTGAGAGCACTTGCTGCTCGAGCTGGGGGTGGCCGCAGAGACCAGCGAGAAGCGACTGTTTACTAAAAACACAGGTCCGTGCGAAGCCGTAAGGCGATGTATACGGACTGACGCCTGCCCGGTGCTGGAACGTTAAGGGGACCGGTTAGTCAAGATTCGTCTTGGCGAAGCTGAGAACTTAAGCGCCAGTAAACGGCGGTGGTAACTATAACCATCCTAAGGTAGCGAAATTCCTTGTCGGGTAAGTTCCGACCTGCACGAATGGCGTAACGACTTCTCGACTGTCTCAACCATAGGCCCGGTGAAATTGCACTACGAGTAAAGATGCTCGTTTCGCGCAGCAGGACGGAAAGACCCCGGGACCTTTACTACAGTTTGATATTGGTGTTCGGTTCGGCTTGTGTAGGATAGGTGGGAGACTTTGAAGCAGCCACGCCAGTGGTTGTGGAGTCGCCGTTGAAATACCACTCTGGTCGTGCTGGATGTCTAACCTGGGTCCGTGATCCGGATCAGGGACAGTGTCTGATGGGTAGTTTAACTGGGGCGGTTGCCTCCTAAAGAGTAACGGAGGCGCCCAAAGGTTCCCTCAGCCTGGTTGGCAATCAGGTGTTGAGTGTAAGTGCACAAGGGAGCTTGACTGTGAGACCGACGGGTCGAGCAGGGACGAAAGTCGGGACTAGTGATCCGGCGGTGGCTTGTGGAAGCGCCGTCGCTCAACGGATAAAAGGTACCCCGGGGATAACAGGCTGATCTTCCCCAAGAGTCCATATCGACGGGATGGTTTGGCACCTCGATGTCGGCTCGTCGCATCCTGGGGCTGGAGTCGGTCCCAAGGGTTGGGCTGTTCGCCCATTAAAGCGGTACGCGAGCTGGGTTTAGAACGTCGTGAGACAGTTCGGTCCCTATCCGCTGCGCGCGCAGGAATATTGAGAAGGGCTGTCCCTAGTACGAGAGGACCGGGACGGACGAACCTCTGGTGTGCCAGTTGTTCTGCCAAGGGCATGGCTGGTTGGCTACGTTCGGGAGGGATAACCGCTGAAAGCATCTAAGCGGGAAGCCTGCTTCGAGATGAGTATTCCCACCCCCTTGAGGGGTTAAGGCTCCCAGTAGACGACTGGGTTGATAGGCCGGATGTGGAAGCCCAGTAATGGGTGAAGCTGACTGGTACTAATAGGCCGAGGGCTTGTCCTCAGTTGCTCGCGTCCACTGTGTTGGTTCTGAAACCACGAACGGCCCCATGTCATGGTCACGGCATGGTGCGGCTGCATGTGTTTCATAGTGTTTCGGTGGTCATAGCGTGAGGGAAACGCCCGGTTACATTCCGAACCCGGAAGCTAAGCCTTACAGCGCCGATGGTACTGCAGGGGGGACCCTGTGGGAGAGTAGGACACCGCCGAACAATCATTCAAAGGGTTGGTCCCTGAACTTTGGTTCAGGGACCAACCCTTTTTTGTTTTCGGCCACTTGAAGTTCATGTTCCGCCCTCAGCATCCACGGCATGGGTACTGCTGCAATGCTCAGGGCCGCAGGCGTCGGAGTCGGTGACGAGGTCATCGTGCCGGCCTTCGGGAATGTGGAGGTCGCCGGAGCGGTCGCCCTGGCAGGCGCGCTTCCGGTGTTCGCCGATGTCGATCCGGTGACGTACTGCCTGGACGCGGCCGCCGTCGAAGCGGTCGTGACTCCGCGCACCGCGGCGGTCGTTGTCGTGCACCGCTTCGGCCGGCCGGCGGATGTTGGGCGGTTGCACGGGGTGGGGCAGCGGCACGGGCTGCTGGTGTTGGAACAGGGGGATTCCGAGGCGCCGTACGACGAGATCGCGCAGCGTCGGGAGCGGGCGGCCTACCTCGACGGGCGGTTGCGCGGGGTGCGGATGCCGGACGGCGGGGACGGACACACTTATCAGCAGTACGTCGTGCGGGTGCCGGGGAACGGTCGGCCCGACCGGGATGCCTTCGCGCGGGCCTTGCGGGGAAAGGGAGTCGAGTGCCGGGTGCCGGTGAAGACTCCGTTGCACCGATTGCCCGAGTTCCGGCGGTGTGTGTCGCTGCCGGAGACCGAACGCGCGGCGGACGAGACCCTCGCGTTGCCGGTGGACGCTTCGTTGACGAAGCGGGACATGCAGCGGGTCGTGTCCGCCTGCAACGCGCTCGGCGGACTGCTTCAACCCGCCTTCTGAACGAGTTTGGGAACACCGGCCAGTTCGGGGTACGATCTGTTCTGTCGCCGCGAGGGAAACCTCGAAAAGCGACCGGCCCTCTTAGCTCAGTCGGTAGAGCGTCTCCATGGTAAGGAGAAGGTCAACGGTTCGATTCCGTTAGAGGGCTCCACAAAGAAGCCCCCGCCCTTTTGGGCGGGGGCTTCTTCATGCCCTGAGTACTCTTTTCTCACGCCACCCGCATCGCCAGGATCGCCATGTCGTCGGAAGGGGCGTCGGACGCGAAGCGTTCCACCGCGCGCATGATGCGGGCCGCGACCGCGCCGGCGGTGAGACCGGTACAGGTGGTGAGAACGTCGGCGAGGCCGTCGTCGCCCAGCATGCGGGTGCCCTCACGGCGCTCGGTGACGCCGTCCGTGACGCAGAGGAGGACGTCGCCCGGGTCGAGGGTGACCGTCTGCTCGTAGAGCTCCAGGTCCTCCATGACGCCCAGCAGCGGCTGCGGTTCGGCGGCCGCCTCGACGGTGCCGTCCTGGCGCAGGCGCAGGGGGAGCGGGTGGCCGGCGCAGACCACCTTCAGCTCGGCGCTGCCGTCCTCCTGCGGACGCATCTCGCCGTAGAGGAGGGTCAGGAAGCGGCTGCGGGCGCCCTCGTCGAGGATGGCCGAGTTGAGGCGCTCCAGGACGGCCGGGCCGCTGAGGCCCTCGCGTGCCAGCAGGCGCAGGGCGTGGCGGGCCAGGCCGGTCACGGCCGCCGCGTTCGGGCCCGTGCCGCAGACGTCGCCGATGGCGAAGCCGTACGCGCCGTCGCTGATGGGGAAGACGTCGTAGAAGTCACCGCCGACCTCGTTGCCCTCGCCGGCCGCGCGGTAGATGACCTCGACCTCGACGCCGTCGATCTCGGGGAGCTCCGGCGGCAGCAGGCTGCGCTGGAGGGCCTGGCTGATTGCCGTGCGCTCGGAGTAGAGGCGGGCGTTGTCGAGGGCGAGGGCCGCTCGGCGGCTCAAGTCCTCGGCCAGTTCCAGGATTTCCTGGCGGAAGTGTTCGTCGGTGGGCTTGCCGAGGGTCAGCATGCCGATGACGCGGTTGCGGGCGACCAGAGGGAGCACGACCGTCTCGCCGCCCACTGCCGAGGCTGTGGCGAGCGTGGGGCCGATGCCGGACGCCATCTGATGGTTCGGGCCGCCGGTCAGGCCCAGGCTGCGCATGGAGCTGCGCAGGGCCGCGTCGTGCGCAGCGGCGGCCGGGGCCGCCCAGACCCGGGCGCCGGGGGTGGGGACCGGGTCGGGCGGTGCGATCTTCGAGAGCAACGACTTGATGCCGTCGATGAATTCCTCGTCCTCGTGCAGGACGTACGACAGGTAGGGATCGGAGGCCTGGTCGGCGATCGTGTAGACCGCGCACCAGGTCGCCAGGGTCGGAACCGTCATCTGGGCCATCAGGGCCAGGGTCTGGTCGCGGTCCAGGGTGCCCGCGAGGAGGTCGGAGGCCTCGACGAGGAAGCTGAGGGAGCCTCGGCGCAGACGTTCCAGCTCGCCGAGGCGGGCCGACTCCACGGCCAGGGCGATGCGGTCGGCAGCGAACTGCAGGCGCAGCGCCTCCTCGTTGGAGTAGCGGCCGGAAGCCTCCGCCGCGACGCCGAGGGAGCCCGTGAGCCGGCCTTCGACCTTCAGCGGGACCGTGACGACCGAGCGCATGCCCGTGCCGTTCAGCAGGGGTACGGCGCCGGGGACGGCCAGGAGATCCTCGTGGACGGCCGGCATGCGGGCCGAGCCGTAGCGGCCGGGGCCCGCCTCGACGGGCACGCGCGCGAAGCGCTGGCGGGCGGAGGGCAGGCCCGTGGAGGCGCGGACCTCCAGCTCCGTCTCGTCGTCGGTCGCCAGCAGGAGGAAGGCGGAGTCGCCGTCGAGCATGTCGCGGGCGCGCTCCACCGTGCGCTGGAGGAGACCGTCGAGGTCGTCCGGGGCCGGGGAGCCGATGAACACCTCGAAGGGATCGGTGTTCTGGCCGTCCGAGGTGGTGGCCGGGTCGGAGGCCGGGCCGCGCGACGGCGTCTGGAGGACCGCGCGCTCGTGGTCGCGGACGAGCAGGCAGACCGTGGACGGCTCGCCGTCGGTGTCGCGGACGCGGAGGTGGGAGGCGTACACGGGCGTGACACGGCCGTTGGCGCCGCGGATGCCGTAGCTGCCCTCCCAGCGGGAGAGCTGGAGGGCCTCGACGATGCCGGTGCTGGTACCGGGCGTGTGCGGCCAGGCGGCGAGGTCGGTGAGGGGTTTGCCGGTGACCTGGTCGGCCGAGTAGCCGAAGAGCTCCTCGGCGTCTTCGTTCCAGGCCGAGATGGCGCCCGTGCGGTCGATCTGGACGACCGCCACCCGCACCCGGCTGTCGGCGAGCGGGAGGAGGTCGGCCGGAAGGGACGGGCCGGCCGTGCGGGTGCCGACCGGGCGGTCGGGGAGGTCGAGCTGGAACCAGACCTGCTTGTGGGTGGGGGTGTACTCGACGCCCCAGCGGCCGGCGATGGCCGCGCACAGCTGGAGGCCGCGGCCGCCTTCGCGGTCCGGGCTGCCCATGGTGGCGAGGGAGCCCTGGAGGGGAATCTCACGTTCGGGGTACCGGTCGGACACCTCGATGCGTACGCCGTCGGCGCTGCGCAGGCAGAGGACGTCGGCGTGGGTGCCCGCGTGGACGACCGCGTTGGTCACCAGTTCGCTGGTGAGGACGACGGCGTCGTCGATGATGTCGGCGAAGCCCCAGCCCTGAAGGGTGTCGCGGACGAAGGAGCGGGCGGTCGCCACGGATCTCCCGACGGGCTCGAAGCTGGCAGCCGCGCGCGCGGTGATCACTGAACTCCTCGGCCGGTCGTCGACGTGCAGGGCTCCCTGGCCGGTCAGGTCGCCTCGCTGGTGGGGCGGGCGCGTGCTGGAAGGCCGGGGGTCCGGGGTCTGTCCCCCCGGGATCAGTCCGGTGGTCATGTGTGCGGCCGCCCCTCCGATGCCCGCTCGTGCTCGTGCCACCGCCCAGGCCGGTCGGACCGGCGTGGCTGGACAGCCGCATGCAAGGTTACTTACCTTCCCGGCCCCTACGGATGCCGGTCGCCAGTGTTTCCGCCCGAGGGTGTGCGGACGATGTGCGAAGCTGCCGAACTGTTATGGCCTGGTTCGGCAAGGGTGAAACACTGGGCAAGCTTCTTGTGAAGGTCCGGGCAGACTGGGTGTCTTCTGAGTACAGGGGGCAGCAGCCCCCCGGGTCCGCCTGGTTTCATCGGGCGGAATACCGAGTGGCAACAGGTATGGCGAGCAGTAGCACCCAGGCACAGCGGTAACGGTCGATCCCTGTGGGAGGGACAAGTGGAGTCTGGCGCAGCGACGCGGGGCACTAAGACGCGCGCGAAAGGCGGACAGTCTCTGAGCAGGCCGCGTACACCACGCGGCGGGACGACCGTCGTGGACACGGCGGCCTTGCACCGGCTGCTGGGAGCCCTCGGCTCCATGCGGGACGGCAACTTCCGCAAGCGGCTCACGGTGTCCGGCGACGGCGTGATGTCGGAGATCGCGGCCGTGTTCAACGAGGTCGCGGACCGGAATCTGCATCTCACGGGTGAGCTGTCGCGGGTCCGGCGCATGGTGGGACGTGAGGGAAAGCTCACCGAGCGGCTGGAGACGGGCGCCTGTGAGGGGTCCTGGGCGACGGCCGTCGACAACTCGAACGCGCTGGTCGACGACCTCGTACGGCCTGTCTCCGAGGTCGGGCGGGTGCTGTCGGCGGTCGCCGAGGGTGATCTCTCGCCGCGGATGGAGCTCAGGACGCACACGCCGGAGGGGACCGGGCATCCGCTGCGCGGTGAGTTCCTGAAGGTCGGGCGGACGGTCAACAACCTCGTGGACCAGCTCTCCACGTTCACCGACGAGGTCACGCGTGTGGCCAGTGAGGTGGGGACCGAGGGCAAGCTGGGCGGGCAGGCCCAGGTGCGCGGTATGTCCGGTTCGTGGAAGGACCTCACAGAGTCCGTCAACACGATGGCGTACCGGCTGACGGCGCAGGTGCGGGACATCGCGCTGGTGACGACGGCCGTGGCCAAGGGTGATCTGTCCCGGAAGGTGACGGTTCACGTCGAGGGCGAGATGCTCGAGCTGAAGAACACCGTCAACACGATGGTGGATCAGCTCTCCGCGTTCTCGTCCGAGGTGACGCGGGTGGCCCGTGAGGTGGGCACCGAGGGCATCCTGGGCGGTCAGGCGCAGGTGTCCGGTGTGGACGGGGTGTGGAAAGAGCTCACCGACTCGGTGAACACCATGGCCGGGAACCTGACGGCCCAGGTGCGCGGCATCGCTGAGGTGACCACGGCGGTCGCCAACGGCGATCTGTCGCAGAAGGTGACGGTGTCGGCGCGCGGCGAGGTCGCGCAGCTGGCCGACACGATGAACCAGATGACCGAGACGCTGCGGACCTTCGCGGACGAGGTCACGCGCGTGGCCAACGAGGTGGGGGCCGCGGGGCAGCTGGGCGGCCAGGCGAACGTGCCGGGCGCGGCGGGTACCTGGAAGGACCTGACGGACTCCGTCAACACCGTCTTCAGGAACCTCACCACGCAGGTGCGGGACATCGCGGCCGTGACGACGGCCGTGGCCAGCGGAGATCTGTCGCAGAAGGTCACGGTGGACGTGGCCGGCGAGATGCTGGAGCTGAAGAACACCGTCAACGGGATGGTCGACCAGCTGTCGGCCTTCGGCGCCGAGGTGACGCGCGTGGCGCGGGAGATCGGGGTCGAGGGTGAGCTGGGCGGTCAGGCGCAGGTGTCGGGCGCGGCAGGTACGTGGAAGGACCTGACGGACTCCGTCAACACGGCGTTCCGAAATCTCACCGGACAGGTGAGGAACATCGCGCAGGTCACCACGGCCGTGGCCAACGGTGACCTGTCGCAGAAGGTCACGGTGGACGTCTCCGGCGAGATGGCCCAGCTGAAGAACACCGTGAACACGATGGTGGACCAGCTGTCGTCGTTCGCCGACCAGGTGACCCGGATGGCCCGGGACGTGGGTACCGAGGGCCGGCTGGGCGGGCAGGCCCGGGTGGACGGTGTGTCGGGCACCTGGAAGGAGTTGACGGACTCCGTCAACTCGATGGCCGGGAACCTGACCTCCCAGGTGCGCAACATCGCGCAGGTGACGACGGCCGTGGCCCGTGGTGACCTGTCGCAGAAGATCGACGTGGACGCGCGCGGGGAGATCCTCGAGCTGAAGAACACCATCAACACGATGGTCGACCAGCTCTCGGCCTTCGCCGACCAGGTGACCCGGGTGGCGCGGGACGTGGGTACCGAGGGCCGGCTCGGCGGGCAGGCGCAGGTGCCCGGCGTGGCCGGTGTGTGGCGGGACCTGACGGACTCGGTGAACGGCATGGCCGGCAACCTCACCGCCCAGGTGCGCAACATCGCCCAGGTCGCCACCGCCGTGGCCCGTGGTGACCTGTCGCAGAAGATCACCGTGGACGCGCGCGGGGAGATCCTCGAGCTGAAGAACACGCTGAACACGATGGTCGACCAGCTGTCGTCGTTCGCCCAGGAGGTCACGCGGGTCGCCCGTGAGGTGGGTACGGAGGGGCAGCTCGGCGGACAGGCCGAGGTGCAGGGTGTCTCCGGCACCTGGAAGGACCTCACCCAGTCGGTGAACTTCATGGCGAACAACCTGACGATCCAGGTGCGTCAGATCGCCGAGGTCACGACCGCGGTCGCCAAGGGCGACCTGTCGAAGAAGATCACGGTCGACGCCAAGGGCGAGATCCTGGAGCTCGTCACCACCGTCAACACGATGGTGGACCAGCTGTCGTCGTTCGCCGAGCAGGTGACCCGGGTGGCCCGCGAGGTGGGCACCGAGGGCATCCTGGGGGGCCAGGCGCACGTGCCCGGTGTCACGGGCATCTGGAAGGACCTCAGCGGCAACGTCAACCTGATGGCCAAGAACCTGACCATGCAGGTGCGCAACATCTCCCAGGTCGCGGCGGCCGTCGCCAACGGCGACCTGACGCGGCAGGTGACGATCGAGGCGCGCGGTGAGGTCCAGCAGCTCGCCGACACGTTCAACACCATGGTGAAGACGCTGAGCTCGTTCGCCGAGCAGGTCACCAAGGTGGCCCGTGAGGTGGGCACGGACGGCATCCTGGGCGGGCAGGCGCATGTGCCGGGCGTGGCGGGCACGTGGAAGGACCTCACCGACTCGGTGAACGGCATGGCGTCCAACCTGACCGGTCAGGTGCGCAACATCGCCATGGTCACGACGGCCATCGCCAAGGGTGACCTGACGAAGAAGATCGACATCGACGCGCGCGGGGAGATCCTCGAGCTGAAGACGACCATCAACACGATGGTCGACCAGCTGTCGTCGTTCGCCGAGGAGGTCACCCGGGTCGCCCGCGAGGTGGGCACCGAGGGGCAGCTGGGCGGTCAGGCACGCGTGCGTGACGTCGACGGCACCTGGCGCGACCTGACCGAGTCCGTGAACGAGATGGCCGGGAACCTGACCCGGCAGGTGCGTGCCATCGCGCGCGTGGCGACCGCGGTGACCCGCGGTGATCTGAACCTGAAGATCGACGTGGACGCGTCCGGGGAGATCCAGGAACTCCAGGACTACATCAACAAGATGATCGCCAACCTGCGCGACACCACGATCGCCAACAAGGAGCAGGACTGGCTCAAGGGCAACCTCGCCCGCGTGTCCGCCCTGATGCAGGGCCGACGAGACCTTCAGGACGTGGCCTCGCTGATCATGAGCGAGCTGCCGCCCCTGGTGGCCGCGCAGCACGGCGCGTTCTTCCTGGCGATGCCGCCGGCCGAAGGCGGCACGGACCTGTACGAGCTGCGGATGCTGGGCTCGTACGGCTACTCGATGGGCTCCATGCCGACGTCGTTCCGGCCCGGTGAGGCGCTGGTCGGGACGGCGGCGGAGGAGAAGCGGACGATTCTCGTCGCGAACGCCCCGACCGGCTATCTGAAGATCTCCTCGGGGCTCGGCGAGGCGCCGCCCGCGCAGGTGATCGTGTTGCCGGTGCTGTTCGAGGGCCAGGTGCTCGGGGTGATCGAGCTGGCGTCGTTCACGCCGTTCACGCAGATCCAGAAGGACTTCCTGAACCAGCTGGCCGAGATGATCGCGACCAGCGTCAACACGATCTCCGTCAACACCAAGACGGAGCAGCTGCTGAAGCAGTCGCAGGAGCTGACCGAGCAACTGCGGGAGCGGTCGGCCGAGTTGGAGCAGCGGCAGAAGGCCCTTCAGGCGTCCAACGCCGAACTGGAGGAGAAGGCCGAGCTGCTGGCCCAGCAGAACCGCGACATCGAGGTGAAGAACACCGAGATCGAGGAGGCGCGGCAGGTCCTGGAGGAGCGTGCCGAGCAGCTCGCGGTGTCGATGCGGTACAAGAGCGAGTTCCTCGCCAACATGTCGCACGAGCTGCGCACACCGCTCAACTCGCTGCTGATCCTGGCCAAGCTGCTCGCCGACAACGCGGACACCAACCTGACGCCGAAGCAGGTCGAGTTCGCGGAGACGATCCACGGCGCGGGGTCCGACCTGCTCCAGCTGATCAACGACATCCTCGACCTGTCGAAGGTCGAGGCGGGCAAGATGGACGTCTCGCCGACGCGTATCGCGCTGGTCCAGCTGGTCGACTACGTGGAGGCCACCTTCCGTCCGCTGACCGCGGAGAAGGGCCTCGACCTGTCCGTGCGGGTGTCGCCGGAGCTGCCGGCCACGCTGCACACCGACGAGCAGCGGCTGCTCCAGGTGCTGCGCAACCTGCTGTCCAACGCGGTGAAGTTCACCGACTCCGGGTCGGTCGAGCTGGTCATCCGGCCGGCCGGGGCCGAGGTGCCGGTGGCGATCCGGGAGCAGTTGCTCGAGGCCGGTTCGCTGACCGACGCGGACGCGCCGCTGATCGCGTTCTCGGTGACCGACACCGGCATCGGGATCGCCGCGAGCAAGATGCGGGTGATCTTCGAGGCGTTCAAGCAGGCCGACGGCACGACCAGCCGTAAGTACGGCGGCACCGGCCTCGGGTTGTCGATCTCGCGGGAGATCGCGCAGTTGCTGGGCGGTGAGATCCACGCGCAGAGCGAGACGGGCCGTGGCTCGACGTTCACGCTCTACCTGCCGCTGCACCCCAGCGAGCTGCCTCCGCAGGGCTACCAGCAGGTCGTGCCCGCTCTGGAGGCCGGTGACCTGGTGGCCTCGGAGAACGGGGCGCGCGAGCTGTCGGAGCTGTCCGACGCGGAGATCGAGATGCCGGCCGAGGTGCGGTCGTACCAGGACGCGCAGAACGGTCCGGCGGCTCTCTTCCGGCGCCGGCGCCGGCTGGTGAGCGGCGGCGAGCAGGTGGGACGGCCGGAGCAGTGGCCGGCCCGCGCGCAGGAGACGGCGCCCCACGCGCGCGTGGGGATCCGGTTCGGCGGTGAGAAGGTGCTGATCGTCGACGACGACATCCGCAACGTGTTCGCGCTGACCAGTGTCCTGGAGCAGCACGGCCTGTCGGTGCTGTACGCGGAGAACGGCCGTGAGGGCATCGAGGTCCTCGAGCAGCACGACGACGTGGCGGTCGTCCTGATGGACATCATGATGCCCGAGATGGACGGCTACGCGACGACCACGGCCATCCGCAGGATGCCGCAGTTCTCCGGGCTGCCGATCATCGCGCTGACCGCGAAGGCGATGAAGGGCGACCGGGAGAAGGCGATCGAGTCGGGTGCCTCCGACTACGTGACGAAGCCGGTCGACCCCGACCACCTGCTGTCGGTGATGCGGCAGTGGATGCGGGACGAGTGAGGGGGCCTGCGGAGTGACGGGAACCTTCGGGAGGCGCCCGGAGTTGCTGACTCAGGGTGTCCGCTGTCGTGTAGCGGGGCGGAATTCGGGGAACCTTCTGGTCTCCTGCTGCGTTCCTGCTACGTGCACAGTGACATCACGGTGACAGGGTGTGGCGACGGTCGGGGTGCGGCTACCATGACCGGCACAAGGAAGGGCGGCGCAAAGGAGTCGTCCCCAGGGGCGGCGCCCGGTGCACTGCCGGGGCGAGGAGGGCGGGCCATGGTGCAGAAGGCCAAGATCCTCCTGGTCGATGACCGGCCGGAGAATCTGCTGGCGCTGGAGGCGATCCTCTCTGCGCTCGATCAGACGCTGGTGCGGGCATCGTCCGGGGAAGAGGCGCTGAAAGCACTGCTGACGGACGACTTCGCGGTCATTCTGCTGGATGTTCAGATGCCGGGAATGGACGGCTTCGAGACGGCCGCGCACATCAAGCGGCGGGAGCGGACCAGGGACATCCCGATCATCTTCCTCACCGCGATCAACCACGGGCCGCACCACACCTTCCGCGGGTACGCGGCCGGTGCGGTGGACTACATCTCCAAGCCGTTCGACCCGTGGGTGCTGCGCGCGAAGGTCTCGGTGTTCGTCGAGCTGTACATGAAGAACTGCCAGCTGCGCGAACAGGCGGCGCTGCTGCGGTTGCAGTTGGAGGGCGGTGGCGGCAAGGCCGCCGCGGGCGGTGGCGTCAAGGAGTCCGCGGGGCTGCTCGCCGAGCTCTCCGCGCGGCTCGCGGCCGTCGAGGAGCAGGCCGAGGCCCTGTCCAAGCAGTTGGACGACGAGTCCGCGGACGCGGCGGCGGTGGCCACGGCGGCGCACCTGGAGCGCAAACTCACCGGTCTGCGCCGGGCGCTGGACGCCCTGGAGCCGGGCACCGGCAGCGGCACGGCCGCGTTGCCGTCACCGAACTGAACGGAACTGACGCGTGCGACGCATCGAGTTGTGCATGAGGGCGCGTCAGTTCCACCTCCACCGAAGGCGGACGTGTCAGTTCCGCGCCTTCGGGAGGGCGACACGAACGGGTGAAGCAGTGGGCACACGTGTCCGCAGTGGTCTCCACCGGTAACCTCACACCCATGGCCTCACGTCCGTCCGCAGCCAAGAAGCAGCCCGCCAAGAAGGCGGCCGCTCCCGCGAAGGCTCCGGCGAAGAGGGCCGCCGCCAAAAAGGCCCCGGTGAAGAAGGCGCCCGCCAGGAAAGCCGCGGCCAAGAAACCCGTGCCCGCGCCGGCGCCCAGTCCCACCGGGGGCGTCTACCGGCTGGTGCGCGCCATCTGGCTCGGACTGGCGCACGCCGTCGGCGCCGTGTTCCGCGGCATAGGGAACGGCGCGAAGAACCTCGACCCGGCGCACCGCAAGGACGGCGTCGCGCTGCTGCTGTTCGGCCTCGCGCTGATCGTCGCCGCGGGGACCTGGGCCGACCTGCGCGGCCCTGTCGGCGACCTCGTCGAGATCCTGGTGACCGGCTCCTTCGGGCGGCTCGACCTGCTGGTGCCGATCCTGCTGGCGGTCATCGCCGTGCGCTTCGTCCGGCACCCCGAGAAGCCCGAGGCCAACGGCCGTATCGTGATCGGCCTCTCCGCGCTCGTCATCGGCGTGCTCGGCCAGGTCCACATCGCCTGCGGCGCGCCCGCCCGCAGCCACGGCATGCAGGCGATAAGGGACGCGGGCGGACTCATCGGCTGGGGTGCGGCGACCCCGCTGACGTACACCATGGGCGAGGTCCTCGCCGTACCGCTGCTGGTGCTGCTCACCGTCTTCGGGCTGCTGGTCGTCACGGCGACCCCGGTCAACGCCATCCCGCAGCGGCTTCGGCAGCTCGGGGTGCGGCTGGGGGTGCTGCACGACCCGGCGGCGGACGAGTACGACGACCTCGACGACGACGAGCGCTACGACGAGCAGTGGCGCGAGGCGCTGCCCGGGCGCCCTCGGCGACGCTCGGGCGCCGCCGAGGCGTACGACTCCGAGGACGCCGAGCAGGAGGCGCTCTCCCGGCGGCGCGGCCGCCCCAGGCGCTCCGCGGTGCCGCAGCCTGCCATGGACCGGCGGCTGGACGCGGTGGACATCGCCGCGGCCGCCGCGGCCGACCTCGACGGCGCAGTCCTGCACGGCATGCCGCCCTCGCGGATCGTCGCCGACCTCACCCAGGGGGTGAGTGTCGGCGACGGGGAGCCGACCACGCCGACGCCCGTTCCGGCCCCGGCCTCCCGGCCCAAGCAGCAGAAGCTCAAGACGGGTGGGGGAGCGGTCCCCGACCTGACCAAGTCGGCCCCCCAGGAGGCGCGCGAGCTCCCGCCGCGCGCGGAGCAGCTCCAGCTGTCCGGCGACATCACCTACTCGCTGCCCTCGCTCGACCTCCTGGAGCGCGGCGGGCCCGGCAAGGCGCGCAGCGCGGCCAACGACGCCGTCGTCGCCTCGCTGACGAACGTCTTCACCGAGTTCAAGGTCGACGCGGCCGTCACGGGCTTCACGCGCGGGCCGACGGTCACCCGCTACGAGATCGAGCTCGGCCCGGCCGTGAAGGTCGAGCGGATCACCGCGCTGGCGAAGAACATCGCGTACGCCGTCGCCAGCCCCGACGTGCGGATCATCAGCCCGATCCCCGGCAAGTCCGCGGTCGGCATCGAGATCCCGAACACCGACCGGGAGATGGTCAACCTCGGCGACGTGCTGCGGCTCGCGGACGCGGCCGAGGACGACCACCCGATGCTGGTGGCGCTCGGCAAGGACGTCGAGGGCGGCTACGTGATGGCCAACATGGCGAAGATGCCGCACGTCCTGGTGGCCGGAGCCACCGGTTCCGGCAAGTCGTCCTGCATCAACTGCCTGATCACGTCGATCATGGTCCGCGCGACCCCGGAGGACGTGCGGCTGGTCCTGATCGACCCCAAGCGCGTCGAACTGACCGCCTACGAGGGCATCCCCCACCTGATCACGCCGATCATCACCAACCCGAAGCGGGCCGCCGAGGCGCTGCAGTGGGTCGTACGCGAGATGGACCTG
Source organism: Streptomyces sp. NBC_01334 (assembly GCF_035983595.1). Classification (NCBI taxonomy): domain Bacteria; kingdom Bacillati; phylum Actinomycetota; class Actinomycetes; order Kitasatosporales; family Streptomycetaceae; genus Streptomyces; species Streptomyces sp. NBC_01334. Next base: position 7,055,837 of record NZ_CP130718.1, read on the forward strand.
CGCTACGACGACCTGGCGGCGTACGGCTTCCGGCACATCGACGACTTCAACGCGGCCATAAGGAACGGCAAGGTCAAGCCGCCCGAGGGCAGCGAGCGCGAGCTTCAGCCCTACCCCTACCTGCTGGTGATCGTCGACGAGCTCGCCGACCTGATGATGGTCGCGCCGCGTGACGTCGAGGACTCGATCGTGCGCATCACGCAGCTCGCGCGCGCGGCCGGCATCCACCTGGTGCTCGCCACCCAGCGCCCGTCCGTCGACGTCGTCACCGGCCTGATCAAGGCGAACGTGCCCTCGCGGCTCGCCTTCGCCACCTCCTCGCTCGCCGACTCGCGCGTCATCCTCGACCAGCCCGGCGCCGAGAAACTGATCGGCAAGGGCGACGGACTGTTCCTGCCGATGGGCGCGAACAAGCCGACCCGTATGCAGGGCGCCTTCGTGACCGAGGCCGAGGTCGCGGCCGTCGTACAGCACTGCAAGGACCAGATGGCGCCGGTCTTCCGGGACGACGTCACGGTGGGCACCAAGCAGAAGAAGGAGATCGACGAGGACATCGGCGACGACCTCGACCTGCTGTGCCAGGCGGCCGAGCTGGTCGTCTCCACCCAGTTCGGATCGACGTCCATGCTCCAGCGCAAGCTGCGCGTCGGCTTCGCCAAGGCCGGCCGGCTGATGGACCTCATGGAGTCGCGGAACATCGTCGGGCCCAGCGAGGGTTCCAAGGCGCGTGACGTTCTCGTGAAGCCGGACGAGTTGGACGGCGTGCTCGCCGTGATCCGGGGGGATTCTGGGGGGTAGACGTCCGTCAGGGAAGGGGTGGCCGGCCGTGACTCACCCGTTAGAGAGCAGTGGGCAACCGTTTCCCTTTGGCATACGTCCAGTTGAGCGAGAGGACAGGTGCGGCTCCCCGCCGGGGCCGTAACCGGCCCGTCATCGGTGTGACCGGCCATACCGATGGCGTACAAAGTCGTACCGCCCGGTTGCCCCTCCCTTTGGCACCCCCCCTAGACTGAACCTCCAGCACAGGTGGCTACACGCTCGAAAGGCGCCCCCGTGTCCATCGGCAACTCCCCTGAAGACGAGCGTCCGTTCGAAGACCCGTCCGAGGAAGCCCCCTTCTCCATCGGCCGCGCCCTGAAGCAGGCCCGCATCACGGCGGGGCTGACCGTCGATGACGTCAGTTCCGCCACCCGGGTCCGCATCGCCATCGTCCGCGCCATCGAGTCCGACGACTTCGCCGTCTGTGGCGGGGACGTCTATGCCCGCGGGCACATCCGGACCCTGGCCAGGGTCGTCCACCTCGACCCCGCCCCGCTGATCGAGCGGTACGACGACACCCACGGCGGCCGTCCGGCACCGACCCCGGCCGCGCCTCTCTTCGAGGCGGAACGAATCCGCCCCGAGCGGCGCGGGCCGAACTGGACCGCGGCCATGGTCGCCGCGATCGTCGCCGTGGTCGGCTTCGTCGGCTTCACCGCCTTCACGGGCGGCGACGACGACGGGTCGAAGGAACAGGTCGCCGAGGGCACCACCCCCGTGACCGGCAAGACCGCCTCACCCACGACGAAGACCGACAAGCCCGTCGGCGAGAAGCCGGAACCCTCCGACAGCGCCATCGCCGCGGCCCCGCAGGACAAGGTGACCGTCCAGGTCAGCGCCGCGGACGGCCGCAGCTGGGTCGCCGCCAAGGACCACAACGGCCGGCTGCTCTTCGACGGCCTGCTCAAGCAGGGCCAGTCCAAGACCTTCCAGGACAGCGAGAAGATCAACCTCGTCCTCGGTGACGCAGGCGCGATCGATCTCTACGTCAACGGCAAGAAGCTCGACGACGACTTCCGGCCCGGCGCCGTGGAGCGGCTGACGTACACGAAGGGCGACCCCAAGGTCGGATAGGCCAGGCGTGCCTTCGGGTGTACGGGGTTGGCGAAGATCGCCAACCCCGTCGACGTTCGGTGTCGGTGGGACAAAGTAGTCTTGAGCCCATGCCTGAACGCCGTACCGTCGCACTCGTCACCCTTGGCTGCGCCCGTAACGAGGTGGACTCGGAGGAGCTCGCAGGCCGTTTGGAGGCGGACGGCTGGCAGCTCGTGGAGGACGCCGAGGACGCGGACGTGGCCGTCGTCAACACCTGCGGCTTCGTCGACGCCGCCAAGAAGGACTCCGTCGACGCCCTGCTGGAGGCCAATGACCTCAAGGGGCATGGCAGAACCCAGGCCGTCGTGGCGGTGGGCTGCATGGCCGAGCGGTACGGCAAGGAACTCGCCGACGCCCTGCCCGAGGCCGACGGTGTGCTCGGCTTCGACGACTACTCCGACATCTCCGACCGCCTCCAGACCATCCTGAACGGCGGCATCCACGCCTCCCACACCCCGCGCGACCGGCGCAAGCTGCTGCCGATCAGCCCGGCGGAGCGGCAGGAGTCGGCCGCCTCGGTGGCCCTGCCCGGCCACGGGCCGAACGATCTTCCCGAGGGTGTCGCCCCGGCCTCCGGCCCCCGCGCGCCCCTGCGCCGCAGGCTCGACGGCGCCCCGGTCGCCTCGGTCAAGCTCGCCTCCGGCTGCGACCGGCGCTGCTCCTTCTGCGCCATCCCGTCCTTCCGCGGCTCCTTCATCTCGCGGCGGCCGAGCGACGTGCTGAACGAGACGCGGTGGCTGGCCGAGCAGGGGGTCAAGGAGATCATGCTGGTCTCCGAGAACAACACCTCCTACGGCAAGGACCTCGGCGACATCCGGCTGCTGGAGTCGCTGCTGCCCGAGCTGGCGGAGGTCGACGGCCTCGAGCGGGTTCGGGTCAGCTACCTCCAGCCGGCCGAGATGCGGCCCGGTCTGATCGACGTGCTGACCTCGACGCCGAAGATCGCGCCCTACTTCGACCTGTCCTTCCAGCACTCGGCGCCCGGCGTGCTGCGCGCGATGCGCCGCTTCGGCGACACCGACCGCTTCCTGGAACTGCTCGACACCATCCGGAGCAAGGCGCCCCAGGCGGGTGTGCGCTCCAACTTCATCGTGGGCTTCCCCGGTGAGTCCGAGGCCGACCTGGCCGAGCTGGAGCGCTTCCTGAACGGCGCCCGCCTCGACGCGATCGGTGTCTTCGGCTACTCCGACGAGGACGGCACCGAGGCCGCGACGTACGACGACAAGCTCGACGTGGACGTCGTGGCCGAGCGGCTCGCCCGGGTCTCCCGGCTCGCCGAGGAACTCGTCTCGCAGCGGGCCGAGGAGCGGGTCGGCGAGACCGTGCACGTACTGGTCGAGTCGGTGGACGAGGAGGGCGTGCACGGCCGTGGGGAGCACCAGGCTCCGGAGACGGACGGACAGGTGCTGCTCACATCGGGCGGAAACCTGAGCGTCGGTCGTATGGTCGAGGCGAAGGTGGTCGGTACGGAAGGTGTCGACCTGGTGGCCGAGCCCCTGCCGGGCTCGTTCGGGTGTAGCGAGGAGGCGGGCAGATGACGGGTGTTCCGGCATCGGCTGCGGGCGGCTCCTCGCAGGCTTCACCGGCTTCGCAGACCTCACCGGGTCCCCAGGCTTCGCAGGCCGCACAGGTGGCGGGTGCCGTGGTGGTTCCCTCCGAAGTGACTGCCGATGCGGCCGCGATCGCCGATCCGGAGGATGCCGGCAGGCCGCCGAGGGGCGCGAAGCTGGCGGCCGCCGCCGTCAACCAGGCGAGCGTCTGGAACATCGCCAATCTGCTGACGATGCTTCGGCTGATCCTGGTGCCCGGTTTCGTCGCGCTGATGCTGGCCGACGGCGGCTACGACCCGGCATGGCGTGCGTTCGCCTGGGCGGCCTTCGCGATCGCCATGATCACCGACCTGTTCGACGGGCACATCGCGCGGACGTACAACCTCGTCACCGACTTCGGGAAGATCGCCGACCCCATCGCCGACAAGGCGATCATGGGAGCGGCGCTGATCTGCCTCTCCTCGCTCGGCGACCTGCCGTGGTGGGTGACGATCGTGATCCTCGGCCGGGAACTCGGGATCACGCTCCTGCGTTTCCTGGTCATCCGGTACGGGGTCATCCCGGCGAGCCGGGGCGGCAAGCTGAAGACGCTCACGCAGGGCGTGGCGGTCGGGATGTACGTCCTGGCGCTGACGGGCTGGCTGGCCACCCTGCGGTGGTGGGTGATGGCCGCGGCGGTCGTCCTGACCGTGGTGACCGGGCTCGACTACGTAAGGCAGGCCGTTGTGCTGCGCAGGCAGGGAATCGCCGAGCGCAAGGCCGCGTCGGAGGAGACGCAAGCGTGAATTCTCCGGCCACCGACGTGGTGCGACTACTCACGGTGAACGAAGCGACCCTCGCCGTGGCCGAGTCGCTGACCGGTGGCCTGGTCGCGGCGGAGATCACCTCGGTCCCCGGCGCGTCCAGGGTCTTCCGTGGTTCCGTCACCGCCTACGCCACCGACCTCAAGCACGCACTGCTCGCGGTCGACGCGGACCTGCTGGCCGCGCGCGGGGCCGTGGACGCGCAGGTCGCGGCCCAGATGGCCGCCGGAGTGCGGAAGGCGCTGGGAGCCGACTGGGGCATCGCGACCACGGGTGTCGCCGGCCCCGACCCACAGGACGGACAGCCGGTCGGGACGGTTTTCGTGGCGGTGGACGGCCCGTTCCGGGCGGATTCCGGTTCCGCCGGCGGCGGAAAAGTGGAGGCCCTGCGGTTGAACGGCGACCGGGCGGAAATTCGTAGAGAGAGTGTACGGAGCGTACTCGCACTGCTCCTGACAGAGCTTGCGGGCGAGCACACCGGGAATGAGCGGGCACAGGATACGGAACAGAACGGGGGGTTTTGATGTTTGCAGCCCTGAGTGAACACGACATCGCTCCCCGCACGGCCGCAGCGCAAGGCGGTACGGTGGGGCGTGAAGGATGCGGCTACGCGGTCCGAGGAGGGAGCCACCGATGATTCTGCTCCGTCGCCTGCTGGGTGACGTGCTGCGTCGGCAGCGCCAGCGCCAGGGCCGTACTCTGCGCGAAGTCTCCTCGTCCGCCCGAGTCTCACTCGGCTATCTCTCCGAGGTGGAGCGGGGGCAGAAGGAGGCTTCCTCCGAGCTGCTCTCCGCCATCTGCGACGCGCTGGACGTACGGATGTCCGAGCTCATGCGGGAAGTGAGCGACGAGCTCGCTCTCGCCGAGCTGGCTCAGTCTGCTGCCGCCACCCCCCGCGAGCCTGTACCGGCGTCGGTTCGTCCGATGCTGGGTTCCGTGTCGGTGACCGGTGTGCCACCGGAGCGGGTGACCATCAAGGCCCCCGCCGAGGCGGTGGACGTGGTCGCCGCGTGACATTCACGCGCACGGGCGTGTGACGCGTGGGTGTGTGACGCGACACAGGCACGTAGGAAAGCATGTGTGAGGCCCCGGCCGGGGCTTCTCCGGGGAGACCCGGAGAAGGTGCGGTCGGGGTTCTTCGCGTCTGTCGTCCGTTTGCCGGTGCGGGGTGCCGAGGTCATCGTGGAGGGGCATCTCGGGGGCCAAACACCGGAGGTACCGATGAACGTCGTCAAGAGTCCCCTGTCCGACGCCGATCTGAAGACCGTCGCGGAGGCGTTGCAGGGCGCGCTCGTGGACCTGGTCGACCTGTCGCTCGTCGCCAAGCAGGTCCACTGGAACGTCGTCGGGCCCCGTTTCCGGTCCGTCCACCTCCAACTCGACGAGGTCGTGGACGTTGCCCGCGCCCACTCCGACACCGTGGCGGAGCGTGCGTCGGCCCTTGGCGTCTCACCGGACGGACGTGCGGCGACGGTGGCGGCCGGCAGCGGGATCAGTGCGGTGGCGGCGGGCTGGATCAAGGACGCCGACGCGGTGAGCACGCTCGTCGCCGCTCTGGGCGCGGTGATCACCCGGATGCGGGATCGGGTGGCGGCCACGGGTGACGCGGATCCGGTGAGCCAGGACATCTTCATCGGGATCACCGCCGATCTCGAGAAGCACCACTGGATGTTCCAGGCGGAGAGCGTGTGAGGCGGCAGGGGCGCGGGCGGCGACCTGGCTCGCCTGATGCGCCGATGTGCCGCCCGTGCGCCCTGCCGGGGGTCGGGACGGACCTCTAGCGTCGGCCTCTGCGGAGGCACCGGGGGGTTACTGGGTGTCGTGGTGAGGCTCGGGCTGGAGGTGACGGCCGTGGTGGGGCGAATAGCGGAGCGCGGCGCCGTGCTGGGGCTCGGCCTCGGGTTGGGCACGGTGTGGTGGTGGGCCGTGCTGAGGCTCGCCTTGGCGCCGGACGCCGGCGTGCTGGAGGGGGCGGTCGCCGCCGGAGGGTGGGGGCTGAGCCTGCTGCCCGTGCACTGCGTGGCCAAGGCCCGCGCGGTGGGGGCGGTCGGGGAGGGGCGATGGAGGGCTGCTTGGCGGGGGGTCGCGGGCGGCGGGGAAGCCGGGGGTGGCGGGAGAGTCGGGGGTGGCGCGGGGGGCGGGGGCGGCGCGGCGGGGGAGGCACGGGGGTAGATGCCTCGGGGTGGGGGTGGGATGCCTTCGGGCGGGTGGCTGGGCTGTTTGGGCTGTGCTGCCCTCGCGCGCTTGGCGCGGGGCTGTGGGAGGGGCTGAGGTGATGCTCGGCCCGGTGACTTTTCGCCTACGGCTGGAACGAGGCCGTGGGGCCGGGCGGGCTGATGGCGTCACCGACGGCGGGGAGCGTCGGCTGAGGGCTGAGGGCTGAGGGCTGAGCGCTGAGGAGAGGGCTGGGTGCCGGGGAGCTCGTTGTGGGAGGGACTGCAGAGGAGGCCGATGTTGCCCTCCGGAGGGTGCTGGCCGTGCGGGCGGCGATTCGGATCAGGGTGGGGCCCCTTGGTGGCGCGGTGCGGCCGGGATGCGGCTGCGAGGCCGGGGGTGGGCCGAGGCGGGGCGGAGTGCGGGCGTGGTGGGCCTGGGAGGCAGGTTCGGGGCGCGAGTGGGCGCGGGCGCGGTGGGGGTCGGCAGGGGGGTGGGAGCGGAGCCTGCCGGGGTGGTTCGTCGAGGGGCCGTGGTGTGGTGTTACCAGGGCATTGCTACGCCGCCGTTCGGGCGGAGGATCTGGCCCGTGGTGAATGCCGACGCGTCCGAGGCCAGGTGGAGAACGGCGTGGGCGATGTCCTCCGGTTCGCCGACCCGGCCCAGGGGCGACATGCGGGCCATGAGCGCCTCGGTGTGCGCCTGTGCGCCGGGGTCGTGGCGGTCGGTCATGGGGGTGCGGATCCAGCCCGGGGCGACGGCGTTGACGCGGATGCCGTGCCGGCCGACCTCCGTCGCCAGGGTCTTCGTCAGCTGGACCACGGCCGCCTTGGCGACGCCGTAGCAGAGCAGACCGGGGCCGCCGGTGTCCACCGCGCCCGAGGCCATGGTGACGATGCTGCCGCCGGTGTCGCGCGCCAGCATCAGGCGGGCCGCCTCCTGGCAGGCGTACAGCACGCCCTTGAAGTTGACGGCCAGGACCCGGTCGAGGTCCTCGTCCCGGGTGTCCAGGACCGGACTGCTGTGCATGATCCCGGCGACGGCGGCCATGACGTCGAGTCGCTCGCAGGACTCGACGGCCTGCCGGACCTGGACGCGGTCGGTGACGTCGAGATGGTGGATGCGGGCCGTGCCGCCCCGGTCCTTGATCAGCGTCGCCGTTTCGTGCAGGCCCTGTTCGTCGCGGTCCGCGCCGTGCACGGTGGCGCCCGCCTCGGCGAGAAGTACGGCGCAGGCGCGGCCGATTCCGCTCGCGGCGCCGGTGACGAATGCGGTGCGTCCGGTGAGGTCGTACGCCTTGACGGCCATGAAGGGACGGTACGAGGATTTCTGACGGTCCGTCAATTGTGGCGGGCTTGCTCGCTCGAGTGCTTGGCTCCGGCCCGTCCGGCCCGTCCGGCCCGTCCGGCTGGTCGACGAGGATCCGGGGCGCGGTCGTCGAGGGTCGTCACCGGTTGGTGCGTGGGCGGAGGCGGCGCGTCGGCGGGAAGCCGGGTGCCGGGGCGGGACCGGTCTGGCAGGCGGGGCACCAGTAGGTCGGGCGCTCGCGGGAGCCGTCGCCCTGGTCGGCGACCCGGACCTGTGTTCCACAGCGCAGGCAGGGGCGGGGTGCGCGGCCGTAGACGAAGAGGTTCTGGCCGCGGCGGCCCGTCGTGTTGCGGACCGGTTGGTCGCGGTTGGCCTCCAGGAGCTTCTTCGCGAGGGCGGGCAGCTTCGCGGCGCGGTCGGCGGGGAGCGCGCCGACGGGGAGCCATGGGGTGACGCCGAGGAGGAAGCTGAGCTCGCTCTTGTACACGTTGCCGATGCCGGCGAGGTTGCGCTGGTCGAGGAGGGCCTCGCCGAGGGAGCGGGCGGGGTCCGCGAGGAGGTTGGTGAGGGCCTGCTCGGGGTTCCAGTCGGGGCCCAGCAGGTCGGGGCCGAGGTGCCCGACGGCTCGTGGCTCGTCGGCGGTGCGCAACAGGTCCAGGACGGGGAGGCGGTAACCGACGGCGGTGCGGTCGTGGGTGCCGAGGATCGCCCGGATCTGGTGCGCCGGGCCGCCGGTCCAGCGCTGGCCGTTCGTGAAGACCTTCCACGAGCCGTCCATCCGCAGGTGCGAGTGGAGCGTCAGGTCGCCTTCGATGCGGGTGAGGAGGTGCTTGCCGCGCGGAGTGACGTCCAGGACGGTGCGGCCGGTGAGGTCGGCGGTGGCGTACTTGGGCACCCGGAGATCCGAGCGGGTCAGCACCTTGCCCGCGAGGGCGTCGTGCAGGCGCCTCGCGGCCTGCCAGACCGTGTCACCTTCGGGCATGGGTCAAGGGTGACATGCGAGTCGCTCCGGACGGGGTGCGGCGGTCATGCGCGCAGTCGCAGGCCGCGAGGGGTCGCGATGAAGCCCGCTCCTTCCAGGAGGGTGCCGATGGGGGAGGTGAGAGCCGAGGCGCCGTTGACGCGCTCGACCGTGACCGTGCCGAGGGAGCCCGCGCGCGCGGCCTCCGCGAGGGCCTCCGCGGCGGTGTGCAGGCGTGGGTCGTCGGTGGGGGTGTCCTCGGCGCCCGGGGTGGACGGCCAGGCCAGCAGGGTCTTGCCGCCGCGCTCCATGTAGAGCGTCAGCTCGCCGTCCACGAGCACCACCAGGGAGCCGGCCTTGCGGCCCGGCTTGTGCCCGGCGCCGCTGGGTGGCTCGGGCCACCCTAGGGCGGCGCCGTACGCGTTCGCCGGGTCGGCGGCGGCGAGGACGACGGCACGGGAGACGCCGGATGTGGTGCCGTGGCGATTGCGGTTCTGGGCGCGCCGGGGGTCTCGGTGGTCGGGGAAGCCCGAGCCGGTCGAGTAGTCCGAGCCGTTCTGCCTGCCTGCGCCGTACGGGCCGCCTGAGCCGTTCGGGAAGCCGCTGCCCCCGCGCGGGCCACCGGCGCCCGGGGAGGCGAGGTCGCGGGGGGAGACGTACTCGTCCGGCGAAGCGGGGGCTGCCGGGGCGTCGAAGGGGGAGCGCGGACGGCTGTCGAGGCCGGGGACGTCCCAGGTGTCTGCCGGGAAGGCGTCGGGGAAGGCGAAGTCGTCCGAGGGGCTCGTCGCCGGGTTCGGGGCGGGCAGCGGCTCGCCGCGGTCGCGGGCGTTGGCCACCGCGCGCAGTCGGTCCACGGCGCCGTCCATGGCGAACTGTGCCGCGCCGAGGCCTTCGACCACATACCCACGACGGGCCTGACCGCTCTCCTCGAAGACGGACAGGATGCGGTACGTCGCGGAGAAACCGCCTTCGACGCCCTCGGCCGCGACCGCGCCCCGCGTCACCACGCCGTGCCGGTCGAGGAGGGTACGGGCCAGGGCGTGGGCGCGGACCGTCGGGTCGGACTCGGGGGCCGGAAGGAGGGACCAGCGGCCGCCGACGGTCGGAGGGCCGCCGCGGGAGGCGGGGCGGGCCGCGGCCGTCAGCGAGCCGTAGCGACCGCGCGGGACGCTGCGCTTGGCGCGGTGGGCCGTGGAGCCGGCCGTGCGCCCCGAGCCCAGCAGGGCGCGCAGGGGGGTGAGCGTGTCGTTGGTGAGCCGACCGGACCAGGCCAGGTCCCAGACGGTGTCGGCGAGCTGCGGGTCGGTGGCCTCGGGGTGCGTGGTGGCGCGGACCTGGTCGGCGATCTGGCGGAAGAACAGGCCGTAGCCCCCGGAGAGGGTGTCCAGGACCGACTGGTGCAGTGCCGTCAGCTCCAGCGGGTGGGGCTGCGGCAGGAGCAGGGGCGCCGCGTCCGCCACGTACAGGGACATCCAGCCGTCCTTGCCGGGGAGGGCGCCCGCTCCGGCCCAGACCACCTCTCCGGCCGCGGTGAGTTCGTCGAGCATCGCGGGGGTGTAGTCCCGCACGCGGGACGGCAGGACGAGCCTCTCCAGGGCCGAGGCGGGCACCGAAGCGCCCTGGAGCTGCTCGACGGCGCGCACCAGTCCGTCGGTGCCGCGCAGGGAGTGGCCCTTGCCGATGTGCTGCCACTGGGGCAGGAACTGGGCGAGCGCGGGCGGCGGGACCGGCTCCAGCTCGTGCCGCAGGGCGGCCAGGGAGCGGCGGCGCAGCCTGCGCAGGACCGTCGCGTCGCACCACTCCTGGCCGATGCCCGCCGGGTGGAACTCGCCCTGGACGACGCGCCCGCCGGCCGAGAGCCGCTGGAGGGCGCCCTCGGTCACCGCCACGCCGAGGCCGAAGCGGCCGGCCGCGCCTGCCGAGGTGAACGGTCCGTGGGTGCGGGCGTACCGCGCGAGAAGGTCGCCGAGCGGGTCCTTGACCGGCTCCGTGAAGGCTTCCGGCACACCTACCGGGAGCGCCGTGCCGAGCGCGTCGCGAAGCCGCCCCGCGTCCTCGATCGCGGCCCAGTGGTCGGCGCCCGCGACACGGACCCGGATGGCGCGGCGGGCGGCGGCCAGCTCCTGTGCCCAGTGCGGTTCGGCGCCGCGCTCGGCCAGTTCGGCGTCGGTGAGCGGGCCGAGGAGGCGCAGGAGGTCCGCGATGCCTTCGGTGTCCTTCACCCGGCGGTCCTCGGTGAGCCACTGGAGCTCCCGCTCCAGTTCGGTGAGGACCTCGGCGTCGAGCAGCTCGCGCAGCTCCGCCTGGCCGAGCAGCTCGGCCAGCAGACGCGAGTCCAGGGAGAGGGCGGCCGCACGGCGCTCGGCGAGCGGGGAGTCCCCCTCGTAGAGGAACTGGGCGACGTAACCGAAGAGGAGGGAGCGGGCGAAGGGTGACGGCTCCGCAGTGGTGACCTCGACCAGGCGCACCTTGCGGGCCTCCAGGTCACCCATCAGCTCCACGAGTCCGGGAACGTCGAAGACGTCCTGGAGGCACTCGCGGACCGCTTCCAGGACGATCGGGAACGAGCCGAACTCGCTCGCCACCTGGAGCAGTTGGGCGGCGCGCTGGCGCTGCTGCCACAGCGGGGTGCGCTTGCCGGGGTTGCGGCGCGGCAACAGCAGCGCGCGGGCGGCGCACTCGCGGAAGCGGGCCGCGAACAGGGCCGAGCCGCCGACCTGATCGGTGACGATCTGATCGACCTCGCCCTTGTCGAAGACGACGTCGGCCGCGCCGACCGGTGCCTGCTCGGCGTCGTATTCCGTCCCCGCCTTCGACGGCTCCCGGTCGAGCAGGTCCAGGCTCATGAGGTCGGCGTCCGGCAGCCGCAGGACGATGCCGTCGTCGGCGTGCATGACCTGGGCGTCCATGCCGTAGCGCTCGGAGAGTTTGGCACCCAGCGCGAGAGCCCATGGGGCGTGCACCTGGGCCCCGAAGGGGGAGTGGACGACGACCCGCCAGTCACCCAGTTCGTCCCGGAAGCGCTCCACGACGATCGTGCGGTCGTCCGGGACGTGTCCGCAGGCCTGGCGCTGCTCGTCCAGGTAGGAGATCACGTTGTCGGCCGCCCAGGCGTCCAGGCCCGCGGTGAGCAGCCGGAGCCGGGCGTCCTCCTTGGGCAGCGAGCCGACCTCCCGCAGGAACGCGCCCACCGCGCGGCCGAGCTCCAGCGGGCGGCCCAGCTGGTCGCCCTTCCAGAACGGCAGACGGCCCGGGACGCCGGGGGCGGGGGAGACCAGAACGCGGTCGCGGGTGATGTCCTCGATGCGCCAGGAGCTGGTGCCGAGCGTGAAGACGTCGCCCACGCGCGACTCGTACACCATCTCCTCGTCGAGCTCGCCGACCCGGCCGCCGCCCTTCTTGGGGTCGGCGCCCGCCAGGAAGACGCCGAACAGGCCGCGGTCGGGGATCGTGCCCCCGGAGGTGACGGCGAGACGCTGGGCACCGGGACGGCCGGTGATCGTGCCGGCGACGCGGTCCCACACCACGCGCGGGCGCAGCTCGGCGAACGCGTCGGACGGGTAGCGCCCGGCCAGCATGTCCAGGACCGCGGTGAACGCGGACTCCGGGAGCGAGGCGAACGGGGCGGCACGGCGGACCGTGGTCAGCAGGTCGTCGACCTGCCAGGTGTCGAGCGCGGTCATGGCGACGAGCTGCTGCGCCAGGACGTCCAAAGGGTTGGCGGGGACCTTCAGGGACTCGATCGAGCCGGTGCGCATCCGCTCGGTGACCACCGCCGCCTGGACGAGGTCACCGCGGTACTTCGGGAAGACCACACCGGTGGACACCGCGCCCACCTGGTGCCCCGCGCGGCCGACGCGCTGGAGGCCCGAGGCCACCGAAGGCGGGGACTCGACCTGGACGACGAGATCCACCGCGCCCATGTCGATGCCGAGCTCGAGGCTTGAGGTCGCCACGACGGCGGGCAGCCGGCCCGCCTTGAGGTCCTCCTCCACGAGCGCGCGCTGTTCCTTCGAGACCGAGCCGTGGTGGGCGCGCGCGATGACGGGCGGGGCGCCCTGGGCCGCACCCGAGCCGCCCATGAGCTCTGCGGGCGAGTGGTGCTCGCCCAGCGGCTCGCCGGTGGCCCGCTCGTAGGCGATCTCGTTGAGCCGGTTGCACAGGCGTTCGGCGAGACGGCGGGAGTTGGCGAACACGATGGTGGAGCGGTGGGCCTGGACGAGGTCGGTGATCCGCTCCTCGACATGTGGCCAGATCGACGGGCGCTCCGCCCCTTCCGAGCCTTCGGCGACCGGGGAGCCGCCCAGCTCGCCCAGGTCCTCCACCGGGACGACGACCGAGAGGTCGAACTCCTTGCCGGACTTCGGCTGGACGATCTCCACCTTGCGCTGCGGGGAGAGGTACCGCGCCACCTCGTCGACCGGCCGGACCGTGGCCGAGAGGCCGATGCGGCGGGCCGGCTTCGGCAGCAGTTGGTCCAGCCGCTCCAGGGAGAGCGCCAGGTGCGCTCCGCGCTTGGTGCCCGCCACCGCGTGCACCTCGTCCAGGATCACCGTCTCGATGCCCGTCAGCGCGTCGCGCGTGGCCGACGTGAGCATCAGGAACAGCGACTCGGGGGTCGTGATCAGGATGTCCGGGGGGCGGGTGGACAGCGCGCGGCGCTCGGCGGGCGGGGTGTCGCCGGAGCGGATGCCGACCTTGACCTCCGGCTCGGGCAGGCCGAGCCGCACGGACTCCTGACGGATGCCGGTCAGGGGGCTGCGCAGATTGCGCTCCACGTCGACCGCGAGGGCTTTGAGAGGGGAGACGTAGAGGACCCGGCAGCGCTTCTTCGGGTCGGCGGGAGGGGGTGTCGAGGCGAGCTGGTCCAGGGCGGCGAGAAAGGCGGCCAGGGTTTTCCCGGAGCCGGTCGGGGCCACCACCAGCACGTCCGCGCCCTCGCCGATGGCCTGCCACGCGCCCGCCTGGGCCGCGGTGGGCGCGGAGAACGCCCCCGTGAACCAGCCGCGGGTCGCGGGGGAGAAGCCGTCGAGGGCTCGGTGTGCGGAGCTGACCATGCGTCCATCCTGCACCCGACCACTGACAATCGCTCTGACCTGCGCGGATACGGCGTCCCCGGGCCGAGGTCGTCGGCCCCCTCCGTGCCCGGGCTGTCGGCGTTCGCGGTGCGCCGGGGCCTGGTGGGGCGGTGGGGGTGCGGTGGCCAGGGGTGTCGTAAGTCGGTGGCGCTGCGATCCGGCGGCGCCGGTGTGCGGTGGGTCGGGGGTGTGGAGGGGCGGAGGGCCAAAGGGGCTGACGTCCCGGTGGGTCGGGGGCGCAGGGACGCGGGGATGCGTGGGCTGGTGGTGCGTGGTCCGGTGGCGTGTCGCGGAGAATGGTTGGGTGGTGCATTCGGGTTCTGGTTCGGATGAGAGGGCGCGGCACTGGCGGTATGCGGAGCTGCCCGGTGTCGATCTGCTGCGGGCCCGGTATGTCCACAAGACCTTCGTGCGGCACACCCACGAGCACTTCGTGATCGCCGCCATCGCCGAGGGCGTGGAGGTCTTTCACCACCGTGGGGGCGATCAGTACGCGGGGGCGGGGGCGCTCGCACTGGTCAACCCGGACACGCCGCACACCGGGCGCGCCGGGGTGCCGGAGGGCTGGCGGTACGGGGCCGTCTATCCGTCGCCCGACGTGGTGGCCGAGATCGCGGCCGAGACCACGACCCTTCGTGGCACCCCGGGATTCGTCAGCCCCGTGCTGGACGACGTGTACGCCGTCGGGCTGGTGCATCAGGTGCTCCGAGCCGCTGAGGAGGGCAACGCGCTGGCCGCCGACACGCTGCTGCGGGTGGCTGTGACGCGGCTGCTGCGGCTCAACGGCGGACCGCTGCCGCAGCGGGAGGTGAAGTCGGCCGGGGCACGGATCGCCGCACGCGCGCGTGGCGTGCTGGAGGAGCGGCTGGCCGATCCGCCGACGCTGGAGGAGCTGGCCGCGGACCTGGGGACCAGCTCGTTCGCGCTGCTGCGGGCCTTCCGGGACGCGTACGGCCTGCCGCCCCATGCCTGGCTGACCGATGCCCGTGTGCGGCGGGCGCGGCGGTTGCTGGACGCGGGCACCGCCCCCGCGGAGGCGGCCGTCGAGGTGGGGTTCACCGACCAGCCGCACCTCAACCGCCATTTCGCCCGGATCGTCGGAGTTCCTCCAGGGGCGTACCAGCGTGAGCGCAAGAACGTACAAGACCAGCCCGGAGGGCTGCTCCTACCCTCGTGGTCGTGGCAGAACAGACAGCTCTCACGGACATATGCTCCGGCGGCGGGGGACGGCCGGACGCCGCCGTCGTACGGGACGCCCTCGGGGTCGGGGTCGCCGTAGGACTCTCCGGGTTCGCCTTCGGGGTGACCTCGGCGGGCAGCGGACTCTCGGTGTGGCAGACCTGCGCGCTCAGTCTCCTCGTCTTCACGGGGGCGTCCCAGTTCGCGCTCGTCGGGGCGCTGGCGGCGGGTGGCAATCCCCTGACGGCGGCCGCGGGCGCCTTCTTCCTGGGCGTGCGCAACGCCTTTTACGGCTTGCGTCTGTCGCAGTCGCTGGCGCTCGCGCGCGTGGTGCGCCCGTTCGCCGCCCAATGGGTGATCGACGAGACGGCGGCGGTCTCGCTCGCCCAGACCGGGCGGCGTGCCGCGCGGATCGGCTTCGGCGTCACCGGGCTGACGCTGTACGTGCTGTGGAACCTCACCACGCTGCTGGGCGCCCTGGGCGCCGAGGCCATCGGGGACACGGACGCGTGGGGACTCGACGCGGCCGGTCCTGCCGTCTTCCTCGCGCTGCTCGCGCCCATGCTGCAGACCACCGCCGAGCGGGCCGTCGCCGGGCTCGCGGCGCTCCTGGGGCTGGGCCTGCTCCCCGTACTGCCCGCCGGAGTGCCGGTGCTGATGGCCGCGCTCGCCGCGCCGGTCGTCCTGTACCTCGAGGGCCGGTGCCGAGCCGGTCGGACGGCCCCCCGGGTAGACCCGGGGGAGGAGGAGCGTTGAACACCTGGATCGCGATCGGCGCGACCGCTCTCGGCTGCTATGCCGTCAAGCTGGCCGGACTGCTCGTCCCCGCGGGCCTTCTCGAACGGCCTCTCGTCAGGCGGTTCGCCGCCCTGCTCCCCGTCGCCCTGCTCGCCGCCCTCACCGCACAACAGACCTTCGCGGACGGGCACGCGCTCGTGCTGGACGCGAGGGCCGCGGGGCTCGCCGCGGCCGTCGTCGCCCTCATACTGCGGGCTCCTTTCCTGCTGGTCGTCGCGGCCGCCGTGGTGGTGACGGCGGGGGTGCGGGCCCTGGGCGGGTGAGGGACAGGGAGGGCCGGTCCGGGGGACGGGCGGGCGCCGCCGGGACGGGCGGGGGTCAGCCGGGACGGGCGGGGTCAGCCGATGGCGCGGCCGTAGGCCCTGAGGGTGCGCAGGGCCTCGATCGTCAACATGGGGCGGGCCTCCAGGGCGGTGCCGGGTGCCCAGCGGCGCCACCGGATGGGCCAGCCGCCGTCCTGCTGCTGATCGTCGGCGAGGTGGTCCAGCGAGCGTGCCATCTCCTCGTCGGTGAACCACGCCCGCGCGAGGGACTGCGGTGTCCGCGCGAAGTCGTACGGGAAGTGGTGCTCGCCGGGGGCGTAGCCGGGTGCGACCGGATACGCGTCCAGGTGGTCCGGATCCAGCGCGGCGAGCCGGTGCGCGCGCACCAGGCGGCCCAGCCGGTCGGCGGCCGCCTCCGCGCGCGGGCGGTCGGTGGCGGAGTCCAGGAAGGCCACGGCGGCCTGGATCTCGTAGGGATGGGACCGCTCCAGAGAGTCGATCGCCTGCCAGCAGAAGTCCGTGGCCCTGAACAGCCAGGCGTGCCACACGTCGTTGCGGTGCAACAGGCCCACCACCGGTCCGGTGGACAGAAGTTCGCTGGGCGGGTCGTCCACGATCGGAATGAAGGGTGCCGCCGGGTACCCGCGCTGGCTGGGATGGATCGCCGGCAGTGCGCCGTCGCCGGTGGAGACCGAGGTCAGATAGCGGCACACCCGTTCCACGCGCCGGCCACCGAGGCGACCGACGGAGTCCAGGACGCGCAGTGCCCGCACGGTGTGCAGGGGCTGGCTGACGGGGCCGCGCAGATCGGGCTCCAGCGCGTGGCCGTATCCGCCGTCCTCGTTGCGGTAGGCGTCGAGGGCGGTCTCGACGGGGTCGGCGGCGCCGTGCAGGAAGTCGTGCGCGAAGAGGCGCTGCTCCAGCACGCGCGCGGTGAGCCAGACGAAGTGCTCGGCGCGGAAGAGCGGGGAGCGCGCCGAGGGCGTCGGGGGGAGTGGGGATGCTCCGGATTCGGCCATGCGTCAGACCGTAGGGCGGAAAGCGGTCTCGGCAGGCGGTCCCGGCGAGGGGCACCCCCGCGCGCGGGATACTGGTGTCATGCGGTTGACGGTCTTCTGGCAGCGAATGGACGAGCACTTCGGTACGGGGTACGCGGAGACGTTCGCGCGCGATCACGTGATGGCGGAACTCGGCGGACGCACGGTGGACGAGGCGCTGGCCCACGGCTGGGAGGCCAAGGACGTGTGGCGCGTGGTGTGCACGGTGATGAACGTTCCACAGGAGATGCGCTGATCCCACAAGAAGATCGGAGGCGGTTCTCCGATTGTCGGTGCCGTAGGCGAGACTTGGTCCGTGGCACCCACTGACGAGACCGGGCAGGTCGCCCGGCACACATCCCCGCTCGGCGCGACGCCGCCCACCGGGCCGCCCCCGGCCGACGGCGGCGCCGAGCAGGGAGCGCGCATGCCGCGCTGGCTTCCGCGCGCCATGGTGCTCGCGCTCGCTCTCTTCGGTGCGTTCCAGCTGGGTCTCTGGGCCTTCCACCAGCTCATCGGTCTGCTGCTCAACATCCTGATCGCGTTCTTCCTGGCCCTCGCGATAGAGCCGGCGGTCAGCCGGATGGCGGCACGCGGGATGCGCAGGGGACTGGCCACCTTCCTGGTCTTCTTCGGCCTGCTGATCGTGGCCGCCGGCTTCTTCACGCTGCTCGGCTCGATGCTCGCGGGCCAGATCATCAAGATGATCGAGGGCTTCCCGGAGTACCTCGACTCGGTGATCAACTGGATCAACACCACGTTCCACACCGAGCTCAGGCGGGTGGACATCCAGGAGGGCCTGCTCCACTCCGACTGGCTGAGGAAGTACGCGCAGAACAGTGCCGCCGGGGTGCTGGACGTCTCCACGCAGGTCCTCGGTGGTCTCTTCCGGCTGCTGACCATCGCCCTGTTCTCGTTCTACTTCGCCGCCGACGGACCGCGCCTGCGTCGCGGACTGTGCTCCGTCCTGCCGCCCGCCCGGCAGGCCGAGGTGCTGCGTGCGTGGGAGATCGCCGTCGACAAGACCGGTGGCTATCTGTACTCGCGTGGACTGATGGCGTTGATCTCCGGCGTCGCACACTACGTACTGCTCGAGGCGCTCGGCATCCCGTACGCGCCCGTGCTCGCCGTCTGGGTGGGTGTGGTCTCGCAGTTCATCCCCACCATCGGCACCTATCTCGCGGGCGCCCTGCCCATGCTGATCGCGTTCACGGTCTCGCCGCTGTACGCGCTGTGGGTGCTCATCTTCGTCGTGGTCTACCAGCAGTTCGAGAACTACGTGCTTCAGCCCAAGCTGACCTCGAAGACCGTCGACATCCACCCCGCCGTCGCCTTCGGCTCCGTCATCGCGGGCACCGCCCTTCTCGGCGCCGTCGGCGCGCTGGTCGCCATCCCGGCCGTCGCGACGCTCCAGGCGTTCCTGGGCGCCTATGTGAAGCGCTACGACGTCACGGACGACCCCCGCGTCCACGGACACCGGGGACGCGGGGAGGGGGCGGGCCCGCTCACGCGCGCGCGGCGCCTGTGGGGTCGGGCGCGGTACCGGCAGGACGGGTCGCGGGACGCGTCCGGCTGAGGAAGAGCGGCGGTCAGTACCTGAGGACCGCCCACACTCCGGCCGCGGCGACCGCGGCCGTGTAGCAACCCACCGCCACGGCCACGATCCGCCGGCGTACGGCCTCGCTCCATGGCGTGCGGGACAGCAGCCGGGCCAGGGCGGGCAGCACCAGGACGGCGTGCAGGCTCACCCCGTGCAGGGGCTTGAGCGAGGCCGTCGAGTGGTACGCCGCCTCCTGGTGTCCGGTGCGGGTGAGCACGACACCGCGCGCGATCATCGCCGCCCCCGAGGCGAGCGCGACGAGCAGGATCGCGAAACCGGAGCGCACCGCGAGGGCCATCCCGGCCGGGCCCGTCGGCCGGTGCCGGAAGGACGCCACGGCGAACCCGGCGAGCAGCACCACGAGAACCCCGCCGCCGACCGCCAACATCATGGACACGGCCGTGTCGAAGGGCGTCTCCATGTCCAGGTGCGAGGGCACTCCGCGCCACGCCTGGAGGGTGATGCCCGCGACCTCCACGACGCAGTCGGCGGCGAACACCCCGAGCAGTGCGGCGCGCAGCCGTGGTCCGACCCGCACGTACGAGGTGACCCGGACGACCGCGAGGAGCGTCACCCCGAAGGAGAGCCCGAAGGTCACCGGCTTGCGCCAGGAGACGGGCCCGCTCCAGGGGCCGCCGTCGACGGCGAACACCACGAGGTGGACGAGCCCGGAGAGGATCAGCAGGAGCGCCGTCGCCTCGTAGAGGTGGTATCGGCGGTGTCGGGGGTACCGGACGTACGGGTGGTCCTGGCCGTCCGCGGGGCGCGGGCGCGGGGTCGAGTGCCCGGGTTCCGCTTCGCCGCGGGCGTGCCCGGTCTTCTGCTGGTCCATGCACCGAGGGTCCCGGTCATGTCGTACGCCGTCGTCGTCCTGCCGAAGACACCCGCCGTACGCCCGGGGAAGCAGCCGGGAGCGTGCGGGACGGAGGCCCACGTGAGAAGGACCGGGGGTGGTGTCGGCGTGTGAACGTAGCCTCGGAAGTGCCGCGTGGTGCGCTTGACACGGAAATCGAACATCTATTCTTATTAAGGCTCCGATGAGACTCTGGTCGGGTGTTCCGTCCAGGTTTGGACGGATAAGCACCCGAGTTATCCACAGGCCGGACCGGCGTCGGGGCGCATTGTCAGTGGCAGGCGTTAGCGTCTTTGACGTGAAGCGATCGACTCAAGCAAACCGGGTGGAACCCATGGCAGGAACCGACCGCGAGAAGGCACTGGATGCCGCACTCGCACAGATTGAACGGCAGTTCGGCAAGGGCGCCGTGATGCGTCTCGGCGAGCGACCGAACGAGCCCATCGAGGTCATCCCCACCGGGTCGACCGCACTCGACGTCGCCCTCGGGGTCGGCGGGCTGCCGCGAGGCCGCGTGGTGGAGGTGTACGGCCCGGAGTCCTCCGGTAAGACGACGCTGACGCTGCACGCCGTGGCGAACGCGCAGAAGGCCGGCGGACAGGTCGCCTTCGTGGACGCGGAGCACGCCCTCGACCCCGAGTACGCGAAGAAGCTCGGCGTCGACATCGACAACCTGATCCTCTCGCAGCCGGACAACGGCGAGCAGGCCCTCGAGATCGTGGACATGCTGGTCCGTTCCGGCGCCCTCGACCTCATCGTCATCGACTCCGTCGCCGCACTCGTCCCGCGCGCCGAGATCGAGGGCGAGATGGGTGACAGTCACGTCGGTCTCCAGGCCCGTCTGATGAGCCAGGCACTGCGGAAGATCACCAGCGCGCTCAACCAGTCCAAGACCACCGCGATCTTCATCAACCAGCTCCGCGAGAAGATCGGCGTGATGTTCGGCTCCCCGGAGACCACGACCGGTGGCCGGGCGCTGAAGTTCTACGCCTCGGTGCGCCTCGACATCCGACGCATCGAGACCCTGAAGGACGGTACGGACGCGGTCGGCAACCGCACCCGCGTCAAGGTCGTCAAGAACAAGGTCGCGCCCCCCTTCAAGCAGGCCGAGTTCGACATCCTCTACGGGCAGGGCATCAGCCGCGAGGGCGGTCTGATCGACATGGGCGTGGAGAACGGCTTCGTCCGCAAGGCCGGCGCCTGGTACACGTACGAGGGCGACCAGCTGGGACAGGGCAAGGAGAACGCCCGTAACTTCCTGAAGGACAACCCCGACCTCGCCAACGAGATCGAGAGGAAGATCAAGGAGAAGCTGGGCGTCGGCGTGCGTCCCGAGGAGCCCGTCGCAGAGCCGGCCGCAGTCGCCTCGGCTGCCGCGGGCACACCCGCGGACGACGCCGCCAAGGCCGTGCCGGCTGCCGCGGCCAAGACGGCCAAGACCAAGGCCGCGGCTGCCAAGAGCTGATCCGTGACGCGACGAACGGACTGGGCCGAGTACGTCCACCCCGACACCCCCCGGGGGGCGGGGGGCGGGGCCGACGACGGCCCCGCCCAGGCCGGCGACGACCGGCCGGAGGGCGGCTCGCACCGCGGTGAGGGGGCGGACGGCGACGGCCGGCCCCGTAGCGGTCGGGCGCGGCGCGGCGGCGACGGAGGTCCACGCGGTGGGCGCCGTCGGCGCGGCTTCGGAGAACCGTCCGCCGAGGACGAAGGCACCTCCTCCTCGTCGAGGGCCGAGCAGGAGGCGTCTTCAGGGGACCCGGCTGAGCGGGCACGGGCGATCTGCCTGCGCCTGCTCACCGGGACCCCGCGCACCCGGAAGCAACTCGCCGACGCCCTGCGCAAACGAGAGATCCCGGACGACGTGGCGGAGGAGGTGCTCTCGCGGTTCGAGGAGGTCGGGCTGATCAACGACGGCGCTTTCGCGGACGCCTGGGTGGAGTCCCGGCACCACGGCCGGGGGCTGGCCCGGCGGGCGCTCGCCCGGGAGTTGCGGACCAAGGGAGTCGACTCGGAGCTGATCGAGGAGGCCGTCGGCCGGCTCGACTCCGAGCAGGAAGAGGAGACGGCACGCGAGCTCGTCGCCCGCAAGCTGCGCTCGACCCGCGGCCTCGACCGCGACAAGAGGCTGCGCCGCCTCGCCGGCATGCTCGCGCGCAAGGGCTATCCCGAGGGCATGGCCCTGCGGGTGGTCCGACAGGCGCTGGAGGAGGAGGGCCGGGACACGGAGTTCCTGGACGGCGAGGGGTTCTGAACGCGGGTTCTGAACAAGGGGTCCCCGGCAGCAGGGTGGGGACAACCCCCCACTGAGGACGCCGGACCACCGCAGTGCACAGGCATCTGTGCACAGGCGAGTGTGTACGCATGCCCCAGGAACCCGGTGCCGACAAACCCCCGGAAGCGGAACACGCCTCGGCGGCCCCCGTAGAACTCGGCGACCTCGCCGCGCTCAGGGCGCTCGCCCAGCCACGCCGTCAGCGCATGCTCGAACACCTGACCCTGCACGGCCCGGCCACCTCGGCGACCCTCGCCCGCGCCCTCGGCCTGAACACCGGATCCACCAGCTACCACCTGCGTGAGCTGGCCAGGTACGGCTTCGTCGAGGAGACCGGCGCAGAGAAGCCCGCGCACCGGGGCGAGCACCCGGCCGAAGCGGGGCGCGCGGATCCGTCCACGCATCGAGAGCGCTGGTGGCGAGCGACCCCCGGGGACCGCCGGTTCCCGCCGCGCAGCCGTCGGAGTCCCGAGATGCGGCTCGTCATGGACGAGCTGAACCACCATGCCTACGCAGCCGATCTGGACCTCTTCGAGCGGCTCCAGAGGGACGCGGGGGACGACGACCCTTGGGCGGACGCGTTCCCCTGCTCACGCGGCGCCATCCGGCTCACACTGCCCGAACTCCGGGACTTCTTCGAGGAGTACATCGCTCTCCTCAACCGCTACAAGCGACCCGAATCGGCGACACCCCCCGGCGCGCGCACCCTGCTCACCCGCTTTCTCGCCTTCCCCGCCGGCCCCGCCTCCTCTCCCGGTCCCACCCCATCCGTGACCCTCTCCGTCGGTGAGGGAAGAGAGGCCGATCCCTCATGATGCTGCGCTATGCCCTGAAGACCGTTCGGGCCCGCAAAGCGGGCTTCCTGGGCGCCTTCCTCGCGCTGCTGTGCGCGGCCGCCCTGATCAGCGCGTGCGGCACCCTCCTGGAGACGGGACTGCGGGGCACCATCCGCACCGAGCGCTATGCCGCGGCGCCGGTCGTGGTCTCCGCCGACCAGAACGTCCACCGGACCACCGTCAAGCACAAGAAGGGCAAGACCAAGGTCAAGCACAAGGCGAAACCCGTCGCCGAACGCGCCTGGCTCCCGGCCGACCTCGAGCGCAGACTCGCCACCGCGCCCGGTGTCGCTCGCGTGATCCCCGAACTCACCTTCCTCGCGGAGCCGTTGCTCCCCGCCGGTGCATCGGGCGCCGACGGCAGGCCCGCCTACGGCCACGCCTGGGACTCCGCCGCGCTGACGCCTTACCGGCTCACCGCGGGCACCGCTCCAGCAGCCGCCACCGACGTGGTCGTCGACAGTGACCTCGCCGCACGAGCCCGCCTCGCCCCCGGCGACAGGCTCACCGTCCAGTCGACCCAGGCCCCGCGCACCTATCGCGTCTCCGGCATCGCCGCCCCCGCCCTGGCCGTACGCCATCAGAGCGCCCTCTTCTTCTCCACCGGCGAGGCCCGCCGTCTCGCCGCACACCCCGGGCAGGTCACCGCGTTCGGCGTGCTGCCGAGGCCGGGCACCGACCCGGGCCGGCTCCGCGAGGCCGTGGCGACGGCGCTGCACGGCACCGGAGCTCAGGTCAGCACCGGTGACGACCGAGGGCCGGTCGAGTTCCTGGACGCCGCCGCGGCCCGCATCAAGCTGGTCAGCATGGGCGGAGCGATGGGCGGCACCTCGCTGCTCGTGGCGGTCCTGGTGGTCGTCGGGACCTTCACGCTCTCCGTCCAGCAGCGCCACCGCGAACTCGCCCTGCTGCGGGCCATCGCCGCCACCTCCGGGCAGATCCGCCGCCTCCTCGGGCGCGAGGCCCTGATCGTCGCGCTCGCCGCGGGCACGGCCGGCGCGCTCCTGGGGCTTCCCCTCGGGGCCTGGCTGCACGGCAGGTTCGTCGCCCTGGGCGCGGTACCCGCCACGCTTCAGCACACCGTGAGCGCGCTCCCGCCGCTCGCCGCGGTCGCCGCCACCCTGTTCGGCGCCTGGGCCTCCGCGCGGATCGCCTCCCGTCGAGTGGCCCGGATCCGCCCGGCCGAGGCGCTGGCCGAGGCCCGGACCGAGCGCACCCGGCCCGGCTGGGGGCGCCTCCTCGCCGGCCTGCTGCTGCTCGCGGCCGGGGCGGTCCTCGTCACCCTGCTCGGCTTCCTGCGCACCGAGCCCGCCTCGACGCCCGTGACATTCCTCGCCGTCGTCGTACTGTCCAGCTCCGTCGCACTGCTCGGGCCGCTCCTGGTCAAGGCGGCCGTGTTTCTCCTCGCCGGTCCGCTGCGTCTGACCGGTCCCGGCGGCAGGCTCGCCACCGCCAACCTCCACGGAAACGCCGTCCGCATGGCCTCCGTCGTCACCCCGCTCACCCTGCTCATCGGCATGACCTGCACGGTGCTGTTCGTCCAGCCCACCCTCGGCGACGCGGCCCGCGCCCAGGTCCGCGAGGGCGTACGCGCCGACTGGGTCGTCACCGCCCAGGGGCCCGGTGTGCCCGGCGAAGCGGCTCGACTCTTGCGTACGCACCACGATGTCGTCACCGAAGTGGTCCGTACGACCGTCCGGGTCGGCCTCGACAAGTACGCGGCCCAGGGCGTCACTCCGGCCGCCGTCAGCCGCACCTGGGACCCGGACGTCACCGCCGGCTCCCTCGACAGGCTCACCGAGCACACCGTCGCCGTCAGTGAACTGGCCGCGGACCAGCTTGACCTGGCGCCGGGGAGCACCCTGAAGCTCACGCTCGGCGACGGCACCCCCGCCACACTCACCGTCGCCGCCGTCTATGCCAGGGGTCTCGGCTTCGGAGACCTCACCTTCGCGCACGACCTGGTCGCCCACCATGTCGACAACCCGCTCGCCTCCTCCCTGCTCGTCAGCACGGCCCGTACACAGACACAACTCGCGACCACGTTGCGTGAGTTCCCGGGACTCAAGGTGATGTCGCCGGCCGCGGCCGACTCGCTGCGGGCCGAGCGGGAGCAGGCGAACGCCGAGGTCAACTTCCTGGCCATGGGACTCGTGCTGGCGTTCACGGCGATCGCCGTGGTCAACACGCTCGCCATGTCGGTCGCCGAGCGGGTCAGGGAGTTCGCGCTGTTGCGCCTCGCGGGAGCGACCCGTCGCCAGGTGCTGCGCATGCTGCGTACCGAGGCCCTGTCGGTCCTGCTTCTCGCCGTCGCCCTCGGCAGTGCCATCGCCCTGGCGGTCCTGACCGCCTTCAGTATCGGTATGACCGGGCGGGCTGCGCCGGCCGTCGTACCGCTCGTGTACGCCACGGTGGTCGCCGGGGCCGGGCTTCTCGCGCTGGTCGCCACCGCTGTGCCGGGACGCGTGGCGTTGAGGGTGCGCGCGGTGACGGTGGCGACGGCGCAGGAGTGAGCGATCCCCCGGTCCCCCTGCCGGGAGGCGTGATCTCCGAGACCCCCGGGGAGCGCAGGATTACCTTGCGCTCCCGGAGGGGTGAGCTCGCCCGGCCTGCCGGTACCGTCTGCTGCCGCCTGTGAACCCCCGTCTCTCGTCCGGGGGTTGTCTCCCGCACCTCCCGAAAGGCGGCCCCGCCATGCCCTTGCCCACCCGCTCCCGAAGACCGCTCGTCGTGTCGGTCCTCGGCGCCGGTCTGCTGCTCACCGGCTGTGGAGTGTGGCCCTCACAGGCCACGGCACCCGCGGGCGCGGTCAAGGGGAGGATCACGCTGGGCTTCGTCAACGGCGGTACCACCGAGTTCCATACGTGCCTCCAGGAGTCCGTCGAGCGGACGGCCCGCAACAACGGCGTCCATCTCTTCACGGCCAACTCGCGCCAGGACGGCGACACGGAGGTCTCCAACATCGAGGCCATGATCGCCCGCAAGGTGGACGCGTTGATAGTGCAGACCGTCGACGTCGACGCCCTCGAGGGGGACATCGCCGAGGCGAAGGCAGCCGGCGTGCCGATCTTCCTCACCTCGGTCGCCCCCGACGACACGTCCGACCTGCTGGGGGCCGTCGTGGTCGATCTGAAGGAGGTGGGGGAGCTGGACGCCGAGTGGATCGAGCGGGACGCCGCCGGCCGCGCGGTGAGCGTCGCGGTGATCGCGGGAGCCCCCGGTGCCGCCTCCGACCTGCTCACCGAGGCCTTCACCCAGAGGCTGCCGGACAATGCCGAGGTGGTCGCCAGCCGGCCCGGCATGTACGACCCCGTCAAGGCGCGGACGGTCGCCGCGACCATGATCAAAGGCAATCCCGGCCTGGACTACGCCTTCGTCGCCAACGAGGAGATGGCGTTCGCCGCCCGCAAGGCCTTCGACGCGGCCGGGGCCGAGGACGTCAGGATCGTGACGGTGAACGGCACCGACGAGGCACTGGCCGCACTCAAGGCCGGCAGCCTCGCCGCCACCGTCTCCAACTCGGCCGCGGACACCGGCGAACGGGCGGTGCAGAACGTCGTCTCCCTGCTCCGCAAGGACCAGAGGGCCGACAGGATCGACAAGACGCCCGTCCGCCTGGTCACCCGGGACAACGCGGACACGGCCCCGCTGTACTGCCCGCCGCGGGACTGAGCCCGGCGCGCCGCAGCCCCGCTACGACGTCACGGGGAGCCCCGCCGCCCGCCACGCCTGGAAACCACCGACGAGGTCGGTGGCCCGGTGCAGCCCCAGTTGGTGCAGGGAAGCGGCGGCCAGGCTCGACGCGTAGCCCTCGTTGCAGATCACGACCGCCCGCACTTCATGGCTCGTGGCCTCGGGGAGGCGGTGACTGCCCTGGGGGTCGAGGCGCCACTCCAGTTCGTTGCGCTCGACGACCAGGGCACCGGGGATCAGACCGTCCCGCTCGCGCAGGGCCGCGTACCGGATGTCGATCAGCAGCGCCTCACCCGCGCGGGCGGCCTCGTAGGCCTCTCGCGCCTCCACGCGCGCGTACCCCGCGCGTACCCGCTCGAGCAGTTCGTCCACGCCCGTCGGCCGTTCGCCGTCCGGTCGCCGCTCCTGAGGTATGACCGGGCCGCTCACTGCCAGTCCTCCGGGCGCTCGACCTGCTCCAGCCGCAGCACGTGTCCCGTACGGCTGTAGCGGCGGATGCGCGGCAGCGGGGGGTAGTAGGCGTGGACGGAGACGGCGTGTTCCTCGGTGGACCGGTTGAGGACCTCGTGGACGTGGTGCCGTCCGAAGGAGCGGCCCCGGCCGGCCGGCAGTGTGCGCTCCCGGTCCACGTCGTCCGTCAGCTCCAGGGTCTTCCAGCCGTCGGTGGGCAGCCGCGCGGCGAGCGAGTACTCCTTCAGCTCGCCCTGCGCGGTCAGGAAGGCGCCGACCGAGTCTGCGTGGTCGTGCCACCCGGTGCCGGTGCCGGGCGGCCAGCCGATCAGCCAGGCCTCGCTGCCGCCGGGTCCCTCCAGGCGCACCCAGGTGCGGCCCTCCGGGTCGAGCGGGAGCGAGGCGATCAGCTCGGTGTCGGCGGCCGTGCGCCGGACGAAGTCGAGGAGGTCCGCCTGCGTGGGTGCGGCGACGGCGGTGCTGGGCACGGGGGAAGAGACAGACATGGAGACCGTCCTGAGAACGTTCGCGGGGAGCGCGCGGCCGCGCACGGGGTGAAGTGCGCATCGGCGGCACACGCCGGTGGGACAGGGGGTGCGAATTCAGCAGGACGGGCGACACACGCAGCCCGCATAGCGGACGAGGTCCATATGGACCCTCCGCCACAGGCGCACATCGGTGTCGGTCACGATCCGGAGTACACCACGCCGGTGCACCCCGGTCAACTCACTGTCACCATGTGGACCGCACAGTCACAGCCGGTGCGATCGTGCGTTCGTCGTACGGCTCCTTTCGGGTCTCGTCGGGTTCTCGTCTTCGGGTTCACGTCCGGTGGGCGGCCGGTCGTCTCCGGTTCTCGTACGGGCGGGCGCCGGGTGGGGCCACCCCGGCACTCGGCCGGGGCCGTACCCCGTCCGTCACTTGGCCGCGGAGCCCGCCGTGGCCCCCGCGTCGGACGTCTCCCGTGACCCCGTGGGCCCGCCCACCGTCGCCTCCGCCGCCGCGTACAGGTCGGCCGCGCGTACTCCGTCGAGCGCGGTGACCAGATGGCCGTCGGGCCGGATCAGCAGGACGGTGTGCGCGGCCGCGCCCGGATAGCTCTCGGCCACCAACAGCTCGGCCGGGCTCGGCAGGGCCGTCACCGCGGCGGCGAGCCGGGGCATGATCCCTGCGCCCACCCAGTGCCTGCGCTCCCACACGCCGGTGCCCGGCGCGATCAGCAGGACGAGCAGGGCGCCGCGCCCCAGCCGGTCCCGCAGTCGTACGAACGAGCCGTCCTCCGCGGTCACGCGCACGTCCTCGACCGGCGCGCCGGGAAGCGTGTCCACCGGCACCTCCGCCTCCAGATGCCGGGGCGCGAGCGGTGAGCCGTCGTAGGCGCCCGGCGCGCCCAGCGGACCGCGGCCCAGGTGACCGTCCGTGAGCAGCACGTCGTGACCGCGGGCCGTGCCGGGGACGTACGCCCTTATCCCCGCGCCGCCGCGCAGCACCGGCAGCGCCTGGTCGGCGGCGCGCAGCCGGGCGGCGACAGCCGCGCGCCGCTCCGCCTGGTAGCTGTCGAGCAGCGTCTCGTGCGACCCGTGGTGCCAGGCCAGGGCCAGCTTCCAGGCCAGGTTGTCGGCGTCCCGCAGGCCCTCGTCGAGGCCCTGGGTGCCGAACGCGCCGAGCAGATGCGCGGCGTCCCCGGCGACGAAGACCCGCCCCACGCGCCAGCGGCGGGCCAGCCGGTGGTGCACGGTGTGGACACCGGTGTCGAGCAGTTCGTAGGCGGGTGTGGAACCGCCGCTCCAGCCCGCCAGGGTCTCGCGGACGCGAGCCACCAGCAGCTCGGGCGTGACGAGGTCCTTGCCGGGCGGCAACAGCCAGTCCAGGCGCCAGACGCCGTCCGGCAGCGGGCGTCCGGTGACTTCCCCGGCTGAGGGGCCGGACACCCGCCACGGCGGTGTCCGATGGAGCAACGCCTCGTCGGGCCACGGAAGTTCCGTGCGCAACGCGGCCACGGCGTGTCGTTCCACCGCGGTACGGCCGGGAAAGCGGATGTCGAGGAGTTTGCGGACGGTGGAGCGCGGGCCGTCGCAGCCGACCAGGTGGCTGCCGCGCCACCAGGTGCCCCGGGGACCGCGCGTGTGGGCCGTGACACCGGAAGGTTCCTGCTCGATGCCGTCCAGGCGGCTGTCCACGGCGATCTTCACCAGCCGCTGGCTCACGAGGGCGGCGCGCAGGACGCCCGTCAGCACATGCTGGGCGATGTGCAGGGGAGCGGGATCCGTCGCGTCGTCGAACCTGACCTCGCGTGTCACCTGCTTGCGCCGCATCGACCGCCATCCGGCCCAGTGGACCCCGGCCCCGGCGAGGGACGTTCCGGTGAGCCGCTCGATCAGGGCGGCGGTGTCCTCGCGCAGGACGACGGTGCGCGCGAGCCGTGGTTCGTCCTTGCCCGGGCCCTCGTCGAGGACCACGGACGGCACCTGCTGGCGCGCCAGCGCCAGGGCGAGCGTGAGCCCCACCGGCCCCGCTCCGACGATGATCACCGGGTCCACGGCGTGCCGCCCCCTGCCCGCGACGGTGTCCTCAGGGACGTAAGGGAACAAGAGGTAGGAGCAGGGTGCACGATCACAGAACGTATGCAACCCATTGCCGCTGCTTGCGTCAAGTGACGGAGGCAGTGGCTTACTGGAGGCCCTTCGTGCTGTTCACCATTGCGCCGGCCGAGGCTTGTAGCCATCGACACGCCCTCTAGTGCAGCCCCGCCCCGTCCAGCGCTTCGGCATCGCGGTGACCCCTCTGGCTCCAGGGGCGCGGACAGTGATGTCCAGGTCGATGCCGAGGGCGGGGGCATGCTCGGTGAAGTGCCTGAGCCAATCGCCCTCGGCCCACACCTAACCGATGGCCGGACGGGTGAGGGCCACCTGGCCGAGCAGGCGGGCGCTGGGCGCGGGTTGCAGTGACCAGCACGGGGCATCAAGCCGAGCGTGTCCGCTTCATGCCCACGTGGAGGTCTTGCTCGGGCGCTGCCCGAAATCCGGGGCAAGGCCGCGGCGCTCGAGACGCCGGGCTGCCGGGACCGGCTCGATCAGCTTCCAGCGGACATGGGACAGATCACTCGGATACCGGCGTCACCCACCCGCGAGCCGGGTGTACTGCCCAGACGTGGATGCGCCCCGGATTGTGCCTTCGGCCTTGTAGTTGCTCAGCCACGGAACGGGGCGTTCTCGAATAAGTCATTGAGTCCCGACTGCCACCTTATTTGGCCATCGAGATTCGGCCGCATAACCGCTGCGGCCCGATGTGGCGCAAATCGGCAACGAATTTACGTCAATGGCTGAATGTCGCCACATGGGGACGGGAACCTCAAATGCTCCTCAAATTCCTCAAATCAATTGACATGCTTTTCAGGTGACTCATAGGTTGAGCATGTCAACCCGACACGGGGAACCGAATCCAAAAGAACGGGGATCTCAGTGCGTAAGACATCAAGAATCATCCTTGCGGGATCTGCAACGCTCGGCCTTATGCTCGCAGTGTCGGCCGAGGCGTCAGCAAGTGCTACGGCAAGGCCGACGGGATGCACCTCCCAGGTGAACGACAACAAATTGACTGTGGCGAAGTGCAGCAACGCGCACGGTGGCCACTATCGCGCCATCGCGGTGTGCAAGGACGCGGACACGGGCGAAATCAAGTTCTTCGATGGTGATTGGCGGAATAATGGGTCGTGGTCCAAGGCTTATTGTCAGGGCTCGACCAGGGTTCAAAGTGCCGGCATTGAAACCAAGGTGACCTGAGTACGAGGTATCGACCTCCCGCCACGGCATATCTCTCAAATGACCGCGCAGTGAAAGGGTCTACGGCAATGAAGAAATGGTCGATTCTCGTCACGGGTGGAGTGGTAGCCGCCTTGTCCCTCGGCGTCCAGGGGGCAGCCTCGGCAGCACCCGCGGCGGCAACCGCCTGGCCGACAGGCTGCACATATCAGACCAACTTCGACAACGGTGCGATGGCTCGCTGCTCCCACAGCAACGGGGGCCACTACAAGGCCAGCGTCCTGTGTACCCGCCTGGACGGCGGCGGAAAGATCGACATCGAGGCTGTCGCCTGGCGTACCAGCGGCTGGTCGAAGGTCTACTGCCCGGCGCTGACGACGTTCTACTCGGCCGGAATCGTAACCAAGGCCTCTTAATGGCCGCTGTCCAAAGGCGCGTGGGCCGTTCCTCTACGGAATTCTTTCCTGAGGCTTTTCAGGGGAAACGCGCAGGCTCGGGCGGGTGTCGGGTCATATCCGCAGCCTAGGTCCTGCCACGGCATATCGGGAGGTGAAGGGTAGGTTCGTACCGCGCGCCTGCCCGCCTCGCTGAGAAGTCATCCCGGTGCAGCAGCCGGACATGCCCCACGCCAGGAACCGCCTTTACGTAAAGGTGAAGGCGGTTCCTGGCCCGTGTCCTCGGTGCTGGGGTGGCGCCATCCTTTGCGCCACCTCCAACGATCGGTCAAACCTATTCTTTGATGCCGTCCCTTGGCTCGGGTGGGGCGTGGCCCACGGTCTCAAGGTCCTCGATCGCTTCCACTCCGACCACCGCGCCCGTGCTCTTCTTGCTGCGGCGCAGCCTCCGCTCCAGCCAACTCGCGAAGGTCGTGAGGGTGAAGTTGATCGCAACGAAGATGACGGCCACGACGGTGAAGCTGGCGATGGTGTTGGCGCCGTAGTACGAGCTCATCGGGCTCACGGCGGCGATCAGGTCGGGGAACGTGAGCACCGCGCCGCCGAGGGCGGTGTCCTTCACGATCACGACGAGCTGGCTGACGATAGCCGGCAGCATTGCCGTGACTGCTTGAGGGAGCAGGATCGACGTCATGGTCTGGGTCTTGCGGAGGCCGATTGCCTGCGCCGCCTCCGTCTGACCCTTGGGGAGGGAAAGGATGCCCGCGCGGACGATCTCCGCGAGCACTGAGGCGTTGTAGAGCACCAGGCCGGTGACAACCGCGTACAGCGGGCGGTCGTCGGAACTGACGTTCGTGTACTCGGAGTACAGGGCCACGCCGAAGATCATCAGGATCAGTACCGGGATGGCGCGGAAGAACTCGACGATCGCGCCGGCCGGAACCCGGATCCAGACATGGTCCGAGAGACGCGCGATGCCGAACACGGCGCCCAACGGCAGCGCGAGGAGCATGGACAGGGCCGCCGCGATCAGAGTGTTCTTCAGGCCGGGCAGGATGTACGTGGTCCACGCCTCAGAGCCGGAGAAAAAGGGCTCCCACTTTACCCACTCGAGCTGGCCCTTTTCGTCCAGACTTTTATACACCCACCACAGCACTGCGGCGAGTACGGCCAGGAACAGGATCGTGAGGAGCGCATTGCGCCGCTTGGCCCGGGGTCCCGGGGCGTCATACAGGAGGGAGCTCATCGCTTCACCGCTACCTTCTTGCCCACCCAGCCGAGAATCAAGCCGGTCGGCAGCGTCAGACACAAGAAGCCGAACGCGAATACCGCGGAGATTAGCAGGAGTTGTGCCTCGTTCTCAATCATTTCCTTCATGAGCAGAGCGGCCTCAGCGACACCGATTGCAGCGGCGACTGTGGTGTTCTTGGTCAAGGCGATCAGTACGTTGGTCAGCGGGCCGACCACCGAGCGGAAGGCCTGGGGCAGCACGATCAGTGTCAGGATCTGGGTGAAGTTCAGCCCCACCGCGCGGGCCGCCTCCGCTTGGCCGACTGGCACGGTGTTGATGCCCGAGCGGATTGCCTCGCAGACGAACGCCGAGGTGTAGGCGATCAGGCCGAGCACGGCGAGTCGGAAGTTGATGCTGTCGAAGTCGTGGGCGCCGAGGCTGATGCCCAGGGTCTGGTTGAGCCCCAGCGAGGTGAACAGAATGATCACCGTCAGCGGGATGTTCCGCACGATGTTCACGTAGGCGGAGCCGAAGCCGCGCATCAGGGGTACTGGGCCGACGCGCATGGCCGCCAGCAGGGTTCCCCAGAGCAGGGAGCCAGCGGCTGAGAGCAGCGTAAGCTGCACAGTTACCCAGAAGGCGCCCAACAGGTCGTAACCTTCAAGAAAGTCGAACACGATCTCCCGCGCTTCCGCGTGTGGGTTGGCCCGAGTGCGCCGCCCTCAGCGGGCGACGCACTGGTTGGGCGCTTCATCAGCTCTTGATGTCGCCGATCTTCGGCGCTGCCTCCGCCTTGTAGTTGGCCGGACCGAAGTTCTTCTCCACGGCCTTCTGCCAGGAACCGTCAGCGACCATCTCCTCAAGAGCCTTGTTGATCTTGGCCTTGAGGTCGCTGCCCTCCTTGACTCCGATGCCGTAGTTCTCGTTGGTCATCTTCAAACCGCCGAGCTTGAACTTGCCCTTGAACTGGTCCTGGGCCGCGTAGCCGGCGAGGATCGAGTCGTCCGTGGTCAGTGCGTCGATGGCCTTGTTCTGCAGACCGGTCAGGCAGGCCGAGTACGTCGGGTACTTCTGGAGGTCGGCGTCGGGGGCCAGCTTGTCCTTGATGTTCTGTGCCGAGGTCGAGCCGGTCACGGAACACAGCTTCTTTTTGTTCAGGTCCGCCGCCGACTTGATGCTGTCGTCGTCTGCGCGGACCAGAACGTCTTGGTGGGCGAGCAGGTACGGGCCCGCGAAGTCGACCTTCTTCTCGCGCTCCGGGTTGATCGAGTACGACGCAGCGATGAAGTCGACGTCACCCCGCTGAAGCATGGTCTCGCGGTCGGCGCTCTTCGACTCCTTCCACTCGATCTGGTCGGCGTTGTAGCCGAGCTTCTTCGCGACGTAGGTGGCGACGTCGACGTCGAAGCCGGAGTAGCCCTGCGGAGTCTTCTGGCCGATGCCGGGCTGGTCGAACTTGATACCAACAGCGATCTTCTTGTCACCGCCGGAGGAACCGCTGTCGTCCTTGCTGTCGTCGCCACCGCAGGCGGTGGCGGTCAGGGCGAGGACGAGGGCTGCGGCGGAGGCTGCGGTGACCTTGCGAAGCTTCATGAGGAACTTCCTTAGAAGAGTGGTGAAGTACTGCGTGCGGTGCGGGTTCCGTCAGATGCAGGTCAGTGGTGCAGGATCTTCGACAGGAAGTCCTTGGCACGGTCGCTGCGCGGATTGCTGAAGAACTGGTCGGGCGCAGCCTCTTCGACGATGCGTCCGTCCGCCATGAACACCACGCGGTTTGCAGCCGATCGTGCGAAACCCATCTCGTGGGTGACGACGATCATCGTCATGCCGTCCCGGGCCAGCTGCTGCATGACTTCGAGGACCTCGTTGATCATCTCGGGGTCCAGAGCCGACGTCGGCTCGTCGAAGAGCATGACCTTCGGGTCCATCGCCAGCGCCCGCGCGATGGCGACGCGCTGCTGCTGACCGCCGGAGAGCTGTGCGGGGTACTTGTCGGCCTGGGTGGCCACACCGACCCGGTCGAGGAGGGCGCGTGCCTTCTCCTCGGCCTTCTTCTTGTCGGCCTTGCGGACCTTGATCTGGCCGAGCATCACGTTCTCGAGCACGGTCTTGTGCGCGAACAGGTTGAACGACTGGAACACCATGCCGACGTCGGCGCGCAGCCGGGCCAGTGCCTTGCCCTCCTGGGGCAGCGGCTTCCCGTCGATGGTGATCGCGCCCTCGTCGATCGTCTCCAGGCGGTTGATGGTGCGGCACAGGGTCGACTTGCCGGACCCGGAGGGTCCGATGACCACGACGACCTCGCCGCGGTTGATCGTGAGGTCGATGTCCTGGAGAACGTGCAACGCGCCGAAGTGCTTGTTGACGCTCCTCAGGACGACCAGTTCACCGCTCGCGACCGCGTCTTCCTTGGTCACCGATACTTCGGTCATCGCTCTGGTGCTCCGTCCTCCTCGGTTTCGGAGGACAGTAGTGACCTGCCGCGACCAGCGTCATTACATCTGAGGGGAATCTGAGCATCACGATCCGATAGCAATCGGACACGTGTCGTAGCACTTGTGACCTGCGGGCGTATCGGGCGGATAACGGTGGCCCGGTGCAACCGGAACCCTCTTGACGGCGTCCTCGTCCATCAGCGTGACTGCCATGATGCACACACGCGTGTGCCCGCGTTTTCCCGACCGGAGAACCGAACGCCTGTTTTAGTGAGTCAGACCGTATGCCCGATGAACCGGAGGAGGCCGGCATGAGACTGCTGCTCGTCGAGGACGACAACCACGTCGCCGCCGCGCTGTCCGCGGTCCTGAAGCGGCACGGCTTCGACGTCACCCACGCGCGCAGTGGCGAGGAGGCCCTCCAGGCGCTCGTCCCGGAGGGTCCCGGCTTCGGGGTCGTGCTGCTCGACCTGGGCCTTCCCGATCAGGACGGGTACGAGGTCTGCGGCAAGATCCGCAAGCGCACCGCCACGCCGGTGATCATGGTGACCGCCCGCTCCGACGTGCGCTCGCGCATCCACGGCCTCAACCTGGGCGCCGACGACTACGTGGTGAAGCCGTACGACACCGGGGAACTGCTCGCCCGTATCCACGCCGTCAGCCGCCGCACCGTCCACGAGGACGCGGAGGCCGGCGGGGAGGACGCGCTGCTCCTGGGCCCCGTGCACATCGAACTGCCCACCCGGCGCGTCACGGTGGACGGCGCGGTCGTCCAGCTGACCCGCAAGGAGTTCGACCTTCTGGCGCTGCTCGCCCAGCGCCCCGGTGTGGTCTTCCGCCGGGAACAGATCATCAGTGAGGTGTGGCGCACCAGCTGGGAGGGGACCGGGCGCACCCTGGAGGTGCACGTGGCCTCGCTGCGCGCCAAGCTGCGCATGCCCGCGCTGATCGAGACCGTGCGCGGCGTCGGCTACCGGCTCGTCGCCCCGGGCGCGTAGCGGGGACCGCGGTTGCGTACACGTCTCCTGCCGCTGCTCATCGTGCTGATGGCGGCCGTACTGCTGGCCCTCGGGGTGCCGCTGGCCGTCAGCGTGGCGGGCGCCCAGCAGCAGAACGTCGTCGTCGACCGCATCGACGACACCGCGCGGTTCGCGGCGCTCGCCCAGTTCGTCACCGCATCGTCGGGCGTCAACGACTCGGCGTCGGCCACGAACGAGCGACGCGCGACGCTCAGCCGGGAGCTCGACAGCTACTACGACGTCTACGGCATTCGTGCCGGTGTCTTCTACGGCACCGACACCCCCATGGCTCATGCCCCGAGGGACTGGTACCTCCCCGAAACGGGGGAGGTGCGGGAAGCCTTCGAGGAGGCGCTGCTCAGCCGTCGCAGCCACGACCCCCGGCAGGTGTGGCCATGGCAGCGCAACCGGCTCGTCGTGGCATCGCCGGTCATCCGGGACGGTGACGTCGTCGCCGTCGTCGTCACCGACTCGCCCACCGGGCCGATGCGGTCGCGGATCCTGCACGGCTGGCTGGTGGTCGGCGCGGGCGAGATCGCCGCGATGCTGCTGGCCATCGGCGCCGCCCTGCGGCTGACCGGCTGGGTGCTGCGACCGGTGCGGGTCCTGGACGCCACCACCCACGAGATCGCGAGCGGCCGCCTGAAGTCCCGGGTCGCGGTGGCCGGCGGGCCCCCGGAACTCAGGCGGCTGGCCGGGGCGTTCAACGAGATGGCGGACAACGTCGAGGACGTGCTGGAGCAGCAGCGCGCCTTCGTCGCCGACGCCTCGCACCAGCTGCGCAACCCGCTCGCCGCACTGCTGCTGCGCATCGAACTGCTGGGGTACGAGCTCCCGGAGGGCAACGAGGAGATCGCCTCCGTCCAGAACGAGGGCAAGCGCCTGGCCCAGGTCCTGGACGACCTCCTCGACCTGGCCCTGGCAGAGCACGCGGAGGCCGACCTGCGGGTCACCGACATCGGCGCGCTGGCCGCCGAGCGCGTGGCCGCGTGGGCGCCCACCGCCGCGGCCAAGGGCGTCCGGCTGGTCGGCGACTGCCCTCCCACCACGGCATGGGCCGACCCGGTGACGCTGTCCAGCGCGCTGGACGCCGTGATCGACAACGCGGTGAAGTTCACCCCGGACGGAGAGAGCGTCACGGTCACCGTCACGGCCGACGGCGAGACCTCGACCGTCGTCGTCACCGACAACGGTCCCGGGCTGACCGACGAGGAACTCACCCGCGTGGGCGACCGTTTCTGGCGCAGCGGCCGTCACCAGAACATCAAGGGCTCGGGTCTGGGCCTGTCCATCTCCCGGGCCCTGCTCGCGGCGGGCGGCGGCTCGCTCTCGTACGACCATCACGAGCCCAGTGGACTGACGGCGACCGTGTCGGTGCCGAGGTCGCCGACGTCGTAGCCAGGAGACCTACGGCTTGACGGAGCGGTAGTAGCGCCGGGCGCCCTCGTGCAGCTTCAGCGGGTCGGTGTAGATGGCCGTACGCAGGTCGACCAGCTGCGCGGAGTGCACATGCGCGCCGATGCCGTCCCGGCTCTTGATCACGGTCCGGGTCAGCCACTCGGTGAGGCGGGGCGCCATGTCCGTCCGGGTCATCAGCAGGTTGGACACCGCGATCGTCGCCACGGTCGAGCCGTTCTGGATGGTGGGGTACGCCGACTCCGGCATGTTCGTGGCCCGGTAGAACCCGGTGGAGTCGTCCTGGTCGTGCATCTTGGCGACCAGGTCGGGGCCGATCGGCACGAACCGGAAGGTGAAGGTGTCGGCCAGCTTCTCCAGCCCGGCCGTCGGCACCCCGCCGGACCAGAAGAAGGCGTCGATCTTGCCCTTCTTCAGCTCCTCGGGGCCGGTGTCGATGCCCTGCGACGCGGCCGTGATGTCCTGCGCCGGGTCCAGGCCCGCCGCCTTGAGCACCCGCTCGGCGATCAGCCGCACGCCCGACCGGGGCAGCCCGGTCGCCACGGTCCTGCCCCGCAGGTCGGCGACGGACCGGATGTCGGAGTCACGCGGCACCACGAGCTGGACGTAGTCGTCGTACAGGCGGGCCACCCCACGCAGCCGGGCGGCCGAGCCGGGGTGCTGCCGTTCGTACGTCTCCACCGCGTCGGCCGCGGCGATCGTGAAGTCGGCCTCGCCGGTCGCCACGCGCGCGACGTTCTCCTGCGATCCGTTGCTGGTCGACAGCTTCACGTCCAGGTCGGGCATGTCACGGGCGAGCTCCGCGCGCAGGCGGCTGCCGTACTCGTAGTAGACGCCGCTCGTCGTGCCCGTGCTGAAGGTGATCGACCCGCTCGGCGGGTCCTCGCCCAGCGGCAGCAGCCACCACAGCAGCAGCCCGAGGGCGACGGCACCGGCTGCTGTGCCCTGGAGGGCACGGCGCCTGCCGATACGGGAGAACAACGGGGACATGGGCGCGATCCTGCCAGCCGGAACGCGATGCTGACCAGGGCGGGGCTCACAGGGCCGGTTCCGGACCGGAGTGTCAGTGGCCGTCGTTACAGTCGGTGCATGAGTTCCTCGCCCGCCGAACTGGTCCGTGAGTTCCACCGCGCCTTCGGGCTCGACGCCCGCAGCACGCCGACGGAGGTGTCGCCCCGCCTCGCCGCGCACCGTGGCGAGCTCCTCGCCGAGGAGGCGGCGGAGGTCGCCGAGGTGTCGGTGAGCGGCCCGCTGGACCGGCTCGCGCACGAGCTGGCCGACGTCGTCTACGTCGCCTACGGCACGGCCCTGGTGCACGGGATCGACCTCGACGCGGTGCTCGCCGAGATCCACCGGTCCAACATGACCAAGCTGGGACCCGACGGCCAGGTGGCCCGTCGTGCCGACGGCAAGGTCCTCAAGGGGGAGCACTACGAGATACCGGACGTGTCCGCGGTGCTGCGCCGCCAGGGGTGGACCCCCGGCGGCGCGGCCTGAAGCCGGTGGACCGGTCAGGAGGGTGACCCGCCGCCCGCCAGCTTCCACTCCCGGTGCAGCGCGCCCAGCGGGATGTCCCGCTGGAACACCGGCGTGCCGAAGATCGTCAGCTGGAGCCGCAGGGTGCCGCTCAGGTCGACACCGCCGTACACGGCCCAGGAACCGTCGGCGTCGAACACCGAGTCGGTGCCGGTGACCGTTCCGGTGCCCTCGCCGCGGACGTAGGGCGCCAGATCGGCGACGACGCCGACGCTGCCGTACAGGCCGACCGTGGCCTGGGCGCCGAGGGCCGCCTGGACGCTGCCGGCGGTGGTGACGGAGGTGCGCACCGGCGTGCTCTTCATGTCCGAGGAGCTGACGGGGGTCCAGCCCTGGCCGAGGCCGAAGGTGCCGCCCGCCTCGAAGTCGCCCTGGAGGCTCTGCTCGACGTCGACGGTGATCTTTCCGTCGCCGCTCACCTGGATGTAGCAGGTCAGGTCCAGGTTGACCACGACGGGCACGGGACCGACCTGGAGGACCGGATCGGCGTGCAGGGTGGCGAAGGGGATCCGCACCGGAGCGGCCGAGGCGCCCGCGCGGCCCTTGAGTGACCAGCCCGAGGTCCAGTCGCCGGACACTCCCAGGTACGCGGAGGCGGGCGCGGCGTCGGCGCCCTCGCCGCCGTAGCGGAAGTCGACCTGCGGGGCGACCTGCACGAAGCCGGCGACGGAGGCGGCCGCCGACGCGGACGTGTTCCCGACGGTCGGAAGGTCGGCCCGGACGTCGAGCCGCAGGCTGCCGAGCGGAACCGTCGCTCCCTGCGGGCCCACGTGCACGTCGGCCGTCTTCGACCAGGAGACGTCGACGTCGGGCAGCAGCTCGTCGATGTCGAACGCGGCCGGGGCGACCGGCACGCTGCCCTTGGCGGTGTCGTTCCCGAGCAGTGCGTTGAGCCGGGCCGGCGCGGTCTGCACCTCCGTGCCCTCGTCGGTCTCGCCGATCACCTTCGTGACTTCGGCGAGGAGCCCGTTCGGCGCGCCGGGCGCGGGGGCGCTGGCGATGACGTCGCCGACGGCGGTGCGGTGCGGTGCCGCCGACGCGCTCGGCGGGTTCGAGGGGGAAGAGGGGCCCGAGGACGAGGAGGAACTCGTGGCGGAGGGTGAGGGCGAGGGTGAGGACGCGGCGCCGGAGGAGATGACGGCACGTCGGGTCCTGCCGTCGTAGGAGCTGACGCTGAGTTTCGTCCGGTGGGCCCGTCCGTCGGAGTCACCGGGGCGCGCCGTGGCGGTCGCGGTGCTGCCCGTCGGCGCGGCGGCCACCGCCAGCGAGCGGTCGGCGGCGGAGGCGGCGGTCTCCGCGCCGGACTGACGGGAGGCCGCCGAGGAGGAGGGCCCGGCCTGTGAGGAGGGGGAGGAGCAGCCCGCGGCGAGGAGGAGGGCGGATGCGGCTAAGGCGGGCATGAGGGCACGGGAGTGCCTCGTGCGTCTGCGCAAGGTCGGTCCTGGAGGTGGGGGTGAGGGAAGGGGGACCGGCCGGGCAACTGCTTGCTACTGGCCGGTAACGAGCCATGAGCATGCCATGGCCGTCTCCTCGCCGCTCCGCGATCCGGACACGCTGTGGTGTGACGTGTGCCACGGGGGTGGGGTGGGCGCCAGGAGTGCGGTCCGGGCGCACCCCGTGCCCCCGTGGCGCACCTCAGTCGCGCACCTCAGTCGCACACCTCAGTCGCGCACCGCCGTCTGCGTCCTCGCCTCGGGAAGCCGCTCGGTGGGGCCGTGGTCGGGGGGCGTCCGGCGCCGCGCCCACCAAGCCGCCAGTGGCTCCGTGTAGCGGGCGGTCAGTGGGCCCAGCACGACCAGGATCAGGACGTACGCCGTGGCCAGCGGTCCGAGAGAAGGCTCGATCCCCGCGGTCACCGCCAGCCCCGCGATGACGATCGAGAACTCCCCGCGCGCCACCAGCGCGCCGCCCGCACGCCAGCGTCCCTTGACCGAGATCCCGGACCGCCGGGCGGCCCAGTAGCCGGTGGCGATCTTGGTCGCGGCGGTGACGACGGCCAGCGCGAGGGCGGGCAGCAGGACGGGAGGGATGCTCGCCGGGTCGGTGTGCAGCCCGAAGAAGACGAAGAAGACGGCGGCGAACAGGTCGCGCAGCGGGCTCAGCAGCGTGTGCGCGCCCTCGGCGACCTCTCCGGACAGGGCGATGCCCACCAGGAAGGCCCCCACGGCCGCCGACACCTGGAGCTGCTGCGCCACGCCGGCGACCAGGATGGTGAGCCCCAGTACGACGAGGAGCAGCTTCTCCGGGTCGTCGCTCGACACGAACCGGGAGATGACCCGGCCGTAACGCACCGCCGCGAACAGCACGAGCCCCGCGACGCCCAGCGCGATCGCCAGGGTGACGCTGCCGGCCGCCAGCCCGACCCCGGCCACCAGGGCGGTGACGATGGGCAGGTAGACCGCCATGGCCAGGTCCTCGAGGACCAGCACGCTGAGGATCACCGGGGTCTCCCGGTTGCCGACCCGGCCCAGGTCGCCCAGCACCTTGGCGATCACCCCGGACGAGGAGATCCAGGTGACGCCCGCCAGCACCACGGCCGCCACCGGCCCCCAGCCCAGCAGCAGCGCGGCGGCCGCGCCCGGCAGGGCGTTGAGGGCGCAGTCGACGAGACCGGCCGGATAGTGGGCCTTGAGGTTGGAGACCAGATCGCTGGCCGTGTACTCCAGGCCGAGCATCAGCAGCAACAGGATGACGCCGATCTCGGCACCGGTGGCGACGAACTCCTCGCTCGCACCGAGCGGCAGCAGCCCGCCCTCGCCGAAGGCCAGACCGGACAGCAGGTACAGCGGGATCGGCGAGAACCGGAAACGGGCGGCGAACCGGCCGAGCAGGCCGAGGCCGAGGATGATGGAACCGAACTCGATCAGCAGGACCGCGGAGTGCACTCGATCACTCCCGACCGAGTATGGCTGCGGCCGCGTCCACACCTTCGCGGGTGCCGATGACGATGAGGGTGTCGCCGCCCGCGAGACGGAAGTCCGGCGTCGGGGACGGGATCGCCTCGGCCCGCCGCAGCACCGCGACGATGGAGGTGCCGGTCTCCGTGCGCATCCGGGTGTCGCCCAGCAGCCGCCCGTTCCAGCGTGAGGTGGCCGTGACCTCGACGCGCTCGGCGACCAGCCCCAGGTCCGTCGTGTACAGCAGGCTCGCGCTGTGGTGGGACGGCATCAGCGCGTCGATCAGCGAGCCCGCCTCGGCACCGGTCAGCCGCAGGGAATGGGCGCAGGAGTCGGGGTCGTCCGCCTGGTAGAGACCGACCGTCCGCGTGCCGTCGCGGTGGGCCACCACGGACAGGTGGCGCTGCTCCCGCGTCACGAGGTCGTACTGGACTCCGATGCCTGGCAGCGGTGTCGTCCGGAGGCGTGGAGCAGACACGTTTCTTCCCCTTGCTGGTCGTTGCTGGTCGTTTCCTGTGACGTCTGGGACGAGTGCCCAAAACCGCCATGCTGCCATCCCCCCGTACGGTGACGACATGGGTGTCGTGACGGATGGACAGGGCCGACGGTGGGCGGAGAGGCTGGTCACGGCGGTGCCATGGAGAAGCAGAGGAGCCGCACGAGCCGAGGGAGACGGACGAGAGCAGTCGGACGCAAACGCAGGGCGAGACGGACGAGACCAGCCGGCGCAACACGACAAGCGGGACGCACACGACGAGCGAGTCGGACGAGACAGACGAGCAGAGCGAGCAGGGCGAGCAGGGCAAGGAGGAGCCGCGCACATGTCACTGTTCTGGCGGATCTTCGTACTCGACGCCGTCGGCCTGATCGTCGCGGCCGCGCTGCTGCTGGGCCCGGTCACCGTCTCCACGCCCATACTGCCGGGCGAGGTGCTCGTTGTGGTCGCGGGTCTGGCCGCGCTGCTGACCGTCAACGCGGTCGTGCTGCGCGTCGGACTGGCACCGCTGGGGCGGCTGGGACGCGCGATGGCCGACGCCGACCTGCTGCATCCCGGGGCCCGTGCCGTGGTCTCGGGACCGGTCGAGACGGCCGAGCTGATCACGACGTACAACGCCATGCTGGACCGGCTGGAGGCCGAGCGCGCCGCCAGCGCTGCCGGGGCGCTGTCCGCCCAGGAACGCGAGCGCCACCGCATCGCCCGTGAACTCCACGACGAGGTCGGCCAGACCCTGACCGCCGTGCTGCTCCAGCTCAAGCGTGTCGCCGACCGGGCCCCGCGGGACCTGCGCGAGGAACTGGGCCAGGCGCAGGAGGCCACCCGGGCCGGCCTCGACGAGATCCGCCGCATCGCCCGTCGGCTGCGCCCGGGCGTCCTCGACGAACTCGGACTGCTCAGCGCCCTGCGCTCGCTCTCGGGCGAGTTCACCACCCATGGACTGACGGTGCGCCACGACCTTCGCACCGGCCTGCCCCCGCTGACCGAGGAGACGGAACTCGTGCTCTACCGCGTGGCCCAGGAGGCCCTCACCAACACCGCCCGGCACTCCGGCGCCGACCGCGCCGAGCTGAGCCTGCGCCCGGTCACCGACGGCGTCGAGCTCCTCGTACAGGACAACGGGCGGGGGCTGGGCGCGGCGGCCGGGGAGGGCGCCGGGATCCGGGGGATGCGGGAGCGGGCGCTGTTGATCGGCGCGACGCTCACGGTGTCGTCGAGCGCCGAAGGCGGCGGGACGGACATACGGCTGCGGGCGGCCGCGAGGGCCGGCCGGGCGGACGCGGCGGCCCCGGCAGGAGGCCGCTGATGACGGACGGCACAGCACCGGCCGCACCCGGTTCGGCGCCCTCTCCGACCCGCGTCCTGCTCGCCGACGACCACACCCTCGTACGCCGGGGGGTACGGCTCATCCTGGACGGCGAGCCCGACCTGACGGTGGTCGCCGAGGCCGGGGACGGCGCCGAGGCGGTCGAGCGCGCCCGGGCCGGGGACATCGACCTGGCCGTCCTCGACGTGGCCATGCCCCGGATGACCGGGCTGCAGGCGGCCCGTGAACTCTCCCGCCGCCTTCCGGCCCTGCGCATCCTCATCCTGACCATGTACGACAACGAGCAGTACTTCTTCGAGGCGCTCAAGGCCGGAGCCGGCGGGTACGTCCTGAAGTCGGTCGCCGACCGGGACCTGGTCGAGGCGTGCCGGGCGGTGGTGCGGGACGAGCCGTTCATCTATCCGGGCGCCGAACGGGCCCTGGTCCGCTCGTACCTGGGCCGGCTGCACCGCGGCGACGGTGTCGACGGGCTGCCCGAGCGGCCCATCACCGAGCGCGAGGAGGAGATCCTCAAGCTCGTCGCGGAGGGCCACACCTCCAGGGAGATCGGCGCGCTGCTGTTCATCAGCGCCAAGACGGTGGAACGGCACCGCGCCAACCTTCTGCAAAAACTCGGCATGCGCGACCGCCTGGAACTCACCCGCTACGCGATCCGCGCGGGCCTCATCGACCCCTGACACCCTGACGCCCCGAGAGCCCGGCGGTGGAGGGCGCAGAGGAGGCCGGACGGGCGGGCGTTCTTCGGGGAGCGCCTACCCTTGAGCCATGACCAGCAGCAGCGACCGGAGCCTCGCAGTGGACGT
The DNA here is from genome assembly GCF_035983595.1 of Streptomyces sp. NBC_01334. Taxonomy (NCBI): domain Bacteria; kingdom Bacillati; phylum Actinomycetota; class Actinomycetes; order Kitasatosporales; family Streptomycetaceae; genus Streptomyces; species Streptomyces sp. NBC_01334. Next base: position 7,099,905 of record NZ_CP130718.1, read on the forward strand.
TCACACACCCAAGAGCTACGAGATCCGCACCTATGGGTGCCAGATGAACGTCCATGACTCCGAGCGATTGTCCGGGCTGCTCGAAGAAGCCGGGTACGTGCGCGCCCCCGAGGGGTCCGACGGTGACGCGGACGTCGTCGTCTTCAACACCTGCGCGGTGCGCGAGAACGCCGACAACCGCCTCTACGGCAACCTCGGCCGGCTCGCGCCGAGGAAGGCGAGCCGGCCCGGGATGCAGATCGCGGTGGGCGGCTGTCTCGCCCAGAAGGACCGCGACACCATCGTGAAGAAGGCGCCCTGGGTGGACGTCGTCTTCGGCACGCACAACATCGGCAAGCTCCCGGTCCTGCTGGAACGCGCGCGCGTGCAGGAAGAGGCCCAGGTCGAGATCGCCGAGTCGCTCGAGGCCTTCCCGTCCACCCTGCCGACGCGGCGCGAGAGCGCGTACGCGGCATGGGTGTCGATCTCCGTCGGCTGCAACAACACCTGCACCTTCTGCATCGTCCCGGCCCTGCGGGGCAAGGAGAAGGACCGCCGCACCGGCGACATCCTCGCCGAGATCGAGGCGCTGGTCGGCGAGGGCGTCTCCGAGATCACCCTGCTCGGCCAGAACGTCAACGCCTACGGCTCCGACATCGGCGACCGCGAGGCCTTCAGCAAGCTGCTCCGCGCGTGCGGCGCGATCGAGGGCCTGGAGCGCGTCCGCTTCACCTCCCCGCACCCGCGCGACTTCACCGACGACGTCATCGCGGCCATGGCCGAGACGCCCAACGTGATGCCGCAGCTGCACATGCCCCTCCAGTCCGGTTCGGACACGGTCCTGAAGGCGATGCGCCGGTCGTACCGGCAGGAGCGCTACCTGGGGATCATCGAGAAGGTGCGGGCCGCCATCCCGCACGCGGCGATCACCACCGACATCATCGTGGGCTTCCCCGGCGAGACCGAGGAGGACTTCGAGCAGACCCTGCACGCGGTCCGCGAGGCCCGTTTCGCGCAGGCGTTCACCTTCCAGTACTCCAAGCGCCCCGGCACCCCGGCCGCGACCATGGAGAACCAGATCCCCAAGGAGGTCGTGCAGGCGCGCTACGAGCGTCTTGTCGCCCTTCAGGAGGAGATCTCCTGGGAGGAGAACAAGAAGCAGGTCGGCCGCACCCTGGAGCTGATGGTGGCCGAGGGCGAGGGCCGCAAGGACGGCGCCACCCACCGCCTCTCCGGCCGCGCCGCCGACAACCGCCTGGTCCACTTCACCAAGCCGGAGCAGGAGGTGCGCCCCGGTGACGTCGTGACCGTCGAGGTGACGTACGCCGCCCCGCACCACCTCCTGGCCGAGGGCCCCGTCCTCGAAGTGCGCCGCACGCGCGCGGGGGACGCCTGGGAGAAGCGCACCGCCGAGAAGGCGGCGAAGCCGGCCGGCGTTCTGCTCGGCCTGCCCAAGATCGGCGTGCCCGCGCCGCTGCCGGTGGCCACGGGCAGCGGCTGCGGCTGCGACTGACAGCCGACGCCACGCCTGGTCGGTGGCCCCGTGGGTCCGGTACGGGGCTACCCTGCCGATCATGCTTGTCGCCGCCGCAGTCTGTCCCTGTCCGCCCCTGTTGGTACCCGAGGTCGCCGCGGGTGCCGCTGCCGAGCTGGACACCGCGCGAGCCGCCTGCTCGGACGCGCTGGCCGTGTTGGCCGCAGCCCGGCCGGACCGGCTCGTGGTCGTCGGGCCGGCCGAGCAGTCCGGGCGTGGCCCGCACCCGGAGGGCGGCCGGGGTTCGTTCGCCGGCTTCGGGGTGGATCTCGTCGTACGGCTGGGCCGGGGCGGCGGGGACCCGCCGCCGGCACGCGAACTGCCGCCGTCCCTCGCCGTCGCCGCGTGGCTGCTCGACCGGGCGGGGTGGTCGGCCGCCCCCGTCGAGGGACTCGGCGTCGGAGAACCGCTCGCGGCCGACCGGTGCGTCGAAGTCGGCCGGGGCATCGGCGCGGCGGCGGATCGGGTCGCGCTGCTGGTCATGGGCGACGCCAGCGCGTGCCGGACGCTGAAGGCGCCGGGCTACCTCGACGAGCGTGCGGCACCGTTCGACGCCGAGGTCGCACGGGCGCTCGGCACGGCGGATCTCGCGGCCCTCAAGGCGCTGGACGCCGAGTTGGCGTACGAGCTGAAGGCCTCGGGCCGGGCGCCCTGGCAGGTGCTGGCGGGTGCGGCCGAGGACGCCGGGCTGGCGGGCGCGCTGCTCTACGAGGACGCGCCCTACGGGGTGGGATACGTGGTCGCGACCTGGTCGTAGGCGGCCTGACGGCGGGCGTCGTACGGCGCCCGCCGAGCGGCGCCGACCGGTGGAACGGCGGACGGCCGCGAGCGTTTCCGCCGTGCGGCCGTCCGCCGATCGATGGGCCGGCGTGAGGTGTTGCTCAGGGGGCCGGCGGGGGAGTGTTCGGCGGAGTGAAGGTGTCGCCGCCCCCGGCGGGTCCGTCCTTGTGCGCGAGCCGGTCCATGGCGCCCTTGGCCTTGCCGGTCCCCGACTGGATCCGGTCGCTGTACTTGCCCTTGGTCTTCTCGTCGACGACCTTCGCGGCCTTGTCGAGACCGTGCTGGACCTTGTCCCCGTGCTGTTGCGCGAGGCCGGAGACCTTGCCCTTGGCCGGGGAGAGTCTGGCCTTCAAATTGTCCAAAAGACCCATGGGGCACCTTCCTCGCGGGTTCCGCTACGCGCGGGCGCCTTCGCCCGCTTCGCTGTCGGCCGCCTTTTCGGCGGACTGCTGCCGGGGGATCTCGACCCCGTCGGTACCGGCGACGGCAACCGGTTCCGTCGTCTTTTCCGCCTCCGGCTCGGCGGCGGTACCGGCCTCCTCGGCCTCGGCCGAGGCCTGCGCCGACGTCGGCTCGCCCGTCTGCTGCTCCACCTCGACGCCGTCCACCGGAGTTCCGGTCGACGCGTCGGCGGCGCTCGCCGTCTCCGCCGGCGCCTCCTCCGTCGCCTTCGACCTCCGGAAAATTCGCGCCAATACGCCCATATCCACTCCATACGGTACTCGTGCGGGCGAAATCCCGCGTCGGCCGGTGCGTCCGTCTGCGTCACCGGGGTCACCGCCTCCGCGAAGGGCGACGGGAATCTCGCAACGGGCAACGACCTCGGAGCGACGTCGTCACGTAACTCGTTCGAGGGCGGTGGCCGGGGTTTGCGAGACTGGTGCCGTGAGCAGCGCACCCCCCGCCCCCCACGTCATCGCCGTCGTCGGACCGACCGCGGCCGGAAAGTCCGATCTGGGCGTTTTCCTGGCCCAGCGGCTCGGAGGCGAGGTCGTCAACGCCGACTCCATGCAGCTCTACCGAGGGATGGACATCGGTACCGCCAAGCTGACGCCCGAGGAGCGCGGCGGCGTCCCGCACCACCTCCTGGACGTCTGGGACGTGACGGAGACCGCCTCCGTCGCCGAGTACCAGCGGCTGGCCCGGGAAAGGATCGACTCCCTGCTCGCCGAGGGCCGTTGGCCGATCCTCGTCGGCGGCTCCGGGCTGTACGTCCGTGGCGCCGTCGACAACCTGGAGTTCCCCGGCACCGACCCCGAGGTCCGGGCCCGGCTGGAGGAGGAGCTCACCCTGCGCGGTTCAGGTGCGCTGCACGCCCGGCTGGCCGCCGCCGACCCCGAGGCCGCGCACGCCATCCTGCCCGGCAACGGCCGCCGTATCGTGCGGGCCCTCGAGGTGATCGAGATCACCGGCAAGCCCTTCACGGCCAACCTGCCCGGTCACGACTCGGTCTACGACACCGTCCAGATCGGGGTCGACGTGGCGCGCCCCGAACTCGACGAGCGCATCGCCCGCCGCGTCGACCGGATGTGGGACGCGGGGCTGGTGGACGAGGTCCGCGCGCTGGAGGCGCAGGGCCTGCGTGAGGGGCGCACGGCCTCGCGCGCGCTCGGCTACCAGCAGGTCCTCACGGCCCTGACCGGCGAGTGCACACAGGACGAGGCGCGCGCCGAGACGGTCCGTGCCACCAAGCGCTTCGCGCGCCGTCAGGATTCGTGGTTCAGGCGCGATCCGCGGGTGCACTGGTTGAGTGGGGCCGCGGCTGACCTCACAGAACTTCCGGAGCTCGCGCTGGCGTTGGTGGAACGACCGGTCACAGCCTGATCACGTCATGGCATCGGGACGCCCAGGCCGTCATCCGGGCGTCCGACGCCGTGCCATCATCGAGCTTCGATCGACCAAGTGGAGTCCGAGTTGGGAGGGCGCGTGGCGATGGAGGCCGGCCCTCGCGACACCGCAAAAGGCACCGAGCACCTCACCACCGAGCGTGGTGAACCGGAGCCCGAGGAAGGCGGTCTGAGCCCCGACGGGCCGGACGAGGACGACACCCGGGACGGCGTGAGCGACGACGGTCCCGAGCCCGAGGAGATGTTCGCGGGCGGACCCGAGGTCGAGGTCGAGCTGCGCCCGCAGCGCCGGCTCCGGATCTGGCAGCTCGCGCCCATCGTGGCGCTGGCCGCCGGCGGCTCCCTGATGTTCGCCTTCCCGCTGGCCTTCGACTTCGGTGACAGCGGCGCCATGATCGCCATGCTCGGGCTGCTGATCTGCTCCTGCGCGGCCGGCTGGGGCATGACGGCCGCGCGCCGCGTGGGTTACACGTGGCCCGGTCTGCCCCAGCGCGGCTCCGGGCGCCGTCCCGACTGGCGGGTCGTCCTCGCGTACGTCGTGATGGTCGCCGCGGTGGTGGCCCTGGCCGTCGGGCGGGTCGCCCGGCTGCGCTGAGCTCCACGCACGCGTGCTCACCGGCGCTGCCGCCCCGGGACGGGGTGTCCTGGCCACCCCGTACGATCGAGGAATGAGCACGCGGATCGCCTTCCTCAAGGGTCACGGGACCGAGAACGACTTCGTGATCGTCCCGGACGCCGAGAACGCCATCGACCTCCCCCCGGCCGCCGTCGCCGCCCTGTGCGACCGGCGCGCGGGCATCGGCGGTGACGGGCTGCTGCACGTCGTGCGGTCCGCCGCGCACCCCGAGGCGAAGGACATGGCGGCCGAGGCGGAGTGGTTCATGGACTACCGCAACGGCGACGGCTCCGTCGCGGAGATGTGCGGCAACGGCGTCCGGGTGTTCGCGCGCTACCTCCAGTACGCCGGGCTCGTCACCGAGGGCGACATCGCGGTCGCCACGCGCGGGGGCGTGAAGCGCGCGCACCTCGACAAGGAGGGTGACGTCACCGTCGGCATGGGCAGGGCCCGCCTTCCCGAAGGGGATGTCACGGTGAGCGTCGGCGAGCGCAGCTGGCCCGCGCGGAACGTGAACATGGGCAACCCGCACGCCGTCGCCTTCGTGGCGGACCTCGCGCACGCGGGCGAGCTGTCGGCCCCGCCGCCGTTCAGCCCCGCCTCGGCCTACCCGGACGGGGTCAACGTCGAGTTCGTCGTGGACCGCGGTCCGCAGCACGTCGCCCTGCGCGTGCACGAGCGCGGGGCGGGCGAGACCCGCTCGTGCGGCACGGGCGCGTGCGCCGTCGCCGTGGCGGCCGCGCGCCGGGACGGCGCCGACCCGACGGCCACCGGTGTGCCGGCGACGTACGTCGTGGACGTCCCCGGCGGACGTCTGGTGATCACCGAGCGGCCCGACGGCGAGATCGAGATGACCGGGCCCGCAGTGATCGTGGCCACAGGCGAGATCGATCCGGAGTGGCTGGAAACAGTCGCCCGCTGATTCCGCGAGAGCTTGGCATCGGAGGCGGGAGTGGCTTGACGGCCCGAAGGGCCGCTCCCGGAGGTCCGGTCGTGGGCTCGAATTCGCGATCGAGATCAGGCCGGGTGGCGCAAAACCGTAAACCCCCGAGCCGTCGCTCGAATGGGTGATCCGTTTCACGCTCGGCGAGAGGCGGTCAGTCGCGCGTGATGGGCTCGGTAGCATCAAGCACCGGCCCGGACGGGGGACCGTTCGCCAGTCCCCTGAGCCGTGTCCGCCCTGGGACACCCCGTCCGCCGGTCCACGCAGCCGGAGGTGCCCATGAGTGCGGAGGCCACGAATCCCGCGACCCCAGGCCCGGTAGTGCCTTCAGCGCCCCGCAGGCGCAGTCGCCCCCGGATCGACCTGCGTCGCCTAGGCAGGGCGGCGCTGCTCGGCCCGGCCTCCCGCGGCCGGCTGCCCGACGCGATCGGTCACGTGGTCGAGGCCCATCGCGCCCACCACCCCGACGCCGACCTGGAACCGCTGCACCGCGCCTATGTGCTCGCCGAGTCCTCGCACCGCGGCCAGATGCGCAAGAGCGGCGAGCCCTACATCACCCACCCGCTCGCCGTGACCCTGATCCTCGCCGAACTCGGCGCGGAGACCACGGCCCTGACGGCCTCGCTGCTCCACGACACCGTCGAGGACACGGATGTGACGCTCGATCAGGTCGGCGAGGAGTTCGGCGCCGAGGTGCGCTATCTCGTCGACGGCGTCACGAAGTTGGAGAAGGTCGACTACGGCGCGGCCGCCGAACCCGAGACCTTCCGCAAGATGCTCGTCGCCACCGGCAACGACGTCCGTGTGATGTCGATCAAACTCGCCGACCGGCTGCACAACATGCGCACCCTGGGCGTGATGCGCCCCGAGAAGCAGGAACGCATCGCCAAGGTCACCCGCGACGTCCTCATCCCGCTCGCGGAACGCCTCGGTGTCCAGGCACTCAAGACCGAGCTGGAAGACCTCGTCTTCGCGATCCTGCATCCCGAGGAGTACCGGCACACCCGCGAACTGATCGTCGACAACGCCTCCCGCGCGGACGACCCCCTCGCGGAGTTCGCCGAGGCGATGCGCACGGTTCTGCGCGACGCCGACATCCAGGCCGAAGTCCTCATCCGGCCACGGCACTTCGTCTCCGTGCACCGCGCGTCCCGCAAGCGCGGCCGGATGCGGGGCGCCGACTTCGGCCGGCTGCTGGTGCTGGTGAACGAGGACGCCGACTGTTACGCCGTCCTGGGTGAACTGCACACCTGTATGACGCCGGTCGTCTCGGAGTTCAAGGACTTCATCGCGGTTCCCAAGTTCAACCTGTACCAGTCGCTGCACACCGCCGTCGCCCGCGAGGACGGCCAGGTCGCCGAGGTCCTCATCCGCACCCACCAGATGCACAAGGTCGCCGAGGCCGGCGTCATCGCCCTCGGCAATCCCTACACGACTCCCGCGGAGGAGCAGGCCCGGGGGAGGGTCCCGGCCGACGAGGAACGCGTCGACCCGACCCGGCCCGGCTGGCTCTCCCGCCTCCTGGACTGGCAGGAGGCCGCGCCCGATCCCGACACCTTCTGGTCCACCCTGCGCGAGGACCTCGCCCAGGACCGCGAGATCACCGTCTTCCGCCCCGACGGCGGCAGGCTCGGCCTGCCCGACGGCGCCACCTGCGTCGACGCCGCGTACGCGCAGTACGGCGAGGACGCCCACGCCTGCATCGGCGCCCGGGTGAACGGCCGTCTGGCAACCCTCAGCACCGTTCTGCGGGACGGCGACACCGTCCAGCTCCTCATGGGCCAGGACCCCGCCTCGGAACCCTCCAGGGAGTGGCTGGAGCACGCCCACACCCCCGCCGCGCGCATCGCCATCCAACGGTGGCTGGCGACGCACCCCGCCCCGGCCGAGCACGAGGGCGCGGAGCCGGCGGAGGACGCCGGGGCTGCGAAGGCCGCCGAGGCGACCGCCCGGCCCGCGGCCGACACGGTCACGGCGGGTGCTCCCGCCTCGCGACCCGGCGCCGCGATCACCGTGGTCGACCGGCCCGGCGCGAGCGTCCGGCTCGCCGGGTGCTGCACGCCCGTGCCCTTCGACGAGGTCACCGGCTTCGCGGTGCGCGGGGGCGTGGTGACCGTGCACCGCGCCGAGTGTTCCGCCGTGGCGCGCATGGCGAACGCAGGGCGCGAAGAGGTCGACGTGCGCTGGGGCGACACCAGCGGCTGCCGGGTCACCCTGGTCGCCGAATCGTTCGGCCGCCCCCACCTGCTCGCCGATCTCACCGAGGCCATGGCACTGGAGGGCGCCGAGATCGTCTCCGCGACCGTCGAGCCCCCGAGCCAGCAGCGAGTGCGCCACACCTACACCGTGCAACTCCCGGACGCCGGCCACCTGCCCACCCTCCTGCGCGCCATGCGGAACGTGCCCGGCGTCTACGACGTGGGCCGTGCGCAGCATCACGCTCCCGCCTCCCCGGAACCGGCGTAGGCCCTGCCCGCGCGCGTGAGGTGGAAGGCCGCGCCGGTGTCCACGCGCGCGTGGAGGGTCGGCGCGGCGCGCGGTCGTCCTCCCGAGCGTCAAGCACGTGCGCGTGCGCAACCCGTTCGAGTGGGCCGGGCGCGCGTCGCCGACGCCATGGACGCGCGCGCTGGTAGCGGTGGTGCATGCTGCTCACCCCTCGCGCCCGGCTGAAATCCGCACTCCTCGCCTCGGCCGTTTCCGTCTGCCTCGTCGCCGCGAGCGCCCCGGAGGTCCCGCTCGGCGTCGGCGACCGTCTCTTCCCGTACCTGGGCAACCCCGGGTACGACGTCGCCTCGTACGACCTGGCCTTCACCTACCCCGGCACCAACACCAAGCCCCTCCAGGCGGTCACCACCATCGACGCGTGGACCACCACCGCCCTGGACCGGATCAACCTCGACTTCGCCCAGGGCAAGGTCGAATCGGTCGAGGTCGACGGCGCACCCGCCACGTTCAGCAGCGCCGGCGACGACCTGGTGGTCACCCCGGAGGACTCGCTGCCGGCCGGCAGCTGGATGCGGATCACCGTGCGGCACACCAGCGATCCCGTGAGCACCGGCGGCCGGGACGGCGGCTGGGTACGGACCGCGGACGGCCTCGCCATGGCCAACCAGGCGGACGCCGCGCACCTGGTCTTCCCGTGCAACGACCACCCCTCCGACAAGGCGATGTTCACCGTCCGGATCACCGCTCCGAACGGCTACACGGCCGTCGCGGGCGGGCTGCCGACCGGGGTCGAGCGGACCGGCGAGGCCACCACCTGGACCTATCGCACCCAGCACCCCATGGCCACCGAGCTCGCCCAGGTGTCCATCGGCCGCTCCACGGTCGTGCACCGCGAGGGGCCGCACGCGCTGCCCGTACGGGACGTCGTGCCCACGAAGGACCGCGAACTCCTCGAACCGTGGCTGAAGAAGACCCCCGACCAGATCGCCTGGATGGAGGGCAAGGTCGGCCCCTACCCCTTCGAGACCTACGGTCTGCTCATGGCGGAGGCCTCCACCGGGTTCGAGCTCGAGACACAGACCCTCTCCCTCTTCGAGAGAGACCTCTTCACAGAGCCCGGCTACCCCAAGTGGTACATCGAGTCGATCATGGTGCACGAGCTGTCCCACCAGTGGTTCGGCGACAGCGTCAGCCCGCGCACCTGGTCCGACCTGTGGCTGAACGAGGGACACGCCACCTGGTACGAGGCGCTGTACGCCGAGGAGAAGGCGGGGCGCACCCTGGAGGCGCGGATGAAGGCGGCGTACGGCGTCTCCGACCGCTGGCGCACCACGGGCGGCCCGCCGGCGCAGCCCAAGGCCCCCAACCCCGGCCAGAAGATCAGTATCTTCCGGCCCAACGTCTACGACGGCGCGGCCCTCGTCCTCTACGCCCTGCGCCAGGAGATCGGCCGCACCGCCTTCGAGCACCTGGAGCGGGCGTGGGTCCACAACCACCGGGACTCCACGGCGACCACGGCCGACTTCGTGCGCCTCGCCCAGGAGATCTCCGGACGCGATCTGGCCGGGTTCTTCAAGGACTGGCTGTACGGCGAGAAGACCCCGCCGATGCCCGGCCACCCGGACTGGAAGCCGGCGGCATCGCTCGCCAAGAGTGATCCGAAGGCCGTACCGAAGGTCGCCCCGCCGGCGACGCGGACCGCGAAATAAGGCCGTGACGAGACGGGCCGTACCGTGCGACCATCGTGAGGTCGGTGCAGCGCGGGACACGGGAATCTCCCGGTGCCCTCGCGCGTTGTCCACCATGAAGGCAGCCGTACCGGCATCCAACGACGTAAGGACCCAATGACCTCCTCTTCTTCCCCTTCCCAGGACACCCAGCGCGTGCCGAACGCCTACCCCGAAGGTCTCCGGGCCGATGCCCTGATGGAAGAGGACGTCGCCTGGAGCCACGAGATCGACGGAGACCGGGACGGCGATCAGTTCGACCGCTCCGAGCGCGCGGCCCTGCGCCGCGTGGCAGGTCTCTCCACCGAACTCGAGGACGTCACCGAGGTCGAGTACCGCCAGCTCCGCCTGGAGCGGGTCGTGCTCGTCGGTGTGTGGACCACGGGAACCGCGCAGGACGCGGACAACTCCCTCGCGGAGCTGGCCGCCCTCGCGGAGACGGCGGGCGCGCTGGTGCTCGACGGCGTCATCCAGCGCCGTGACAAGCCCGACGCGGCCACCTACATCGGCTCCGGCAAGGCCCAGGAGCTGCGCGACATCGTGCTCGAGACGGGCGCGGACACCGTGATCTGCGACGGTGAGCTCAGCCCGGGCCAGCTGATCCACCTCGAGGACGTCGTCAAGGTCAAGGTCATCGACCGTACGGCCCTGATCCTGGACATCTTCGCCCAGCACGCCAAGTCCCGAGAGGGCAAGGCGCAGGTCGCGCTCGCGCAGATGCAGTACATGCTGCCGAGGCTGCGCGGCTGGGGTCAGTCGCTGTCCCGTCAGATGGGCGGCGGCAAGGGCGGCGGCCTCGCCACCCGTGGCCCCGGTGAGACCAAGATCGAGACGGACCGGCGCCGGATCCGCGAGAAGATGGCGAAGATGCGCCGTGAGATCGCGGACATGAAGACCGGCCGCGAGATCAAGCGACAGGAGCGCAAGCGCCACAAGGTGCCGTCCGTCGCCATCGCGGGCTACACCAACGCCGGCAAGTCGTCGCTGCTCAACCGCCTCACGGGCGCGGGCGTCCTGGTCGAGAACGCCCTGTTCGCGACCCTGGACCCGACCGTGCGCCGGGCGGAGACGCCGAGCGGCCGCCTGTACACGCTGGCGGACACGGTCGGCTTCGTCCGGCACCTGCCGCACCACCTGGTCGAGGCGTTCCGCTCCACCATGGAAGAGGTCGGCGAGTCCGACCTGATCCTGCACGTGGTGGATGGCTCGCATCCGAACCCGGAGGAGCAGCTGGCCGCCGTACGCGAGGTGGTCCGGGACGTCGGCGCCACCGGCGTGCCCGAGATCGTCGTGATCAACAAGGCGGACGCGGCCGACCCGCTGACGCTCCAGCGGCTCATGCGGATCGAGAAGCGCTCCATCGCGGTCTCGGCCCGCACCGGCCAGGGCATCGACGAGCTGCTCGCACTGATCGACAACGAGCTGCCGCGGCCTTCGGTCGAGGTGGAGGCGCTCGTGCCGTACACCCACGGGGGCCTGGTCGCCCGCGCCCACACCGAGGGCGAGGTGATCTCCGCGGAGCACACGGCGGAGGGCACCCTGCTGAAGGTGCGGGTGCACGAGGAGCTGGCGGCGGACCTCGCGCCGTACGTACCGGCTCCGCTCGGCTGAGCCGTCGCGGCCCGCACCACGCCCGAAGGCCCGCCCCCTGCGTCGAGCAGGGAGCGGGCCTTCGGTGTGCCCGGCTCACCGACCGCCGTACGTCCTGCTCATGTTCTGGTAGAGCGCCTCGGCCTCCTGGCCGAGCTGAGGCCCGGCCAGCCAGCTGTTGTCGGCCGGGCCGATCGAGGTGTTGGAGACCAGCTCGGTCCTGCCGCCCACCACCCGGAACCAGCCGCCGCCGGACGACCCGCCGGTCATCGTGCAGCCGATGCGGTACATCGTCGGCAGCGACGGGTCGAGTGAGAACCGCCCCGGCCGGTCGAGGCACTTGAACATCTTCAGCCCGTTGTAGGGCGGTGCCGCCGGATAGCCCCAGGCGCCCATCGCGGTGACCTCGGTCGCGGACGGCGCGGAGAAGTCCACGTCCAGCGCTCCGCCGACCGTCTCCTCCAGCGACTTGGAGCCCTGCTCCGGCGTCACGTGCAGCACGGCGTAGTCGTACGCGGCTCCCGCGCCGCCCGTGTCCGAGCCGCCGGCGATCCACTCGTTCGACGTCGACGCCCAGTCGGCCCACCAGTTGCCGTAGGGGGCGATCTCCGACGCGGTGGCGTCGCCGAGCTGGGCCTCCGTCCGGCCGAGGTCGTTGTAGGCCGGGACGAAGACGAGGTTGCGGTACCAGCCGCCGTCGCCCCCGGCGTGCACACAGTGCCCGGCCGTCCACACGAGGTTGGACCTGCCCGGGTGGTTCACGTCCTTGACGACCGTGCCGGAGCAGACCATCGTGCCCTCCGGCGAGTCGAAGAAGACCTTGCCGACCGGGGCCGCGTTCTCGTGGTACGGCGTCTTCTCGGCCTCCGCCTTGACGGCCGTCGGGTCCGGGTCGCTGACGCCCTGGTCGGCGGCGGCGTCCTTGGTGGTGACGGTCTTGTCCGCCTCCTTCGCGGACTGCATCCGCTCGGGCTTCCACAGTCCCTCGATCACCGGATTGACGAAGTCCTTGGCCGCGCTGAGCCACTTGTCCTTGTCCCAGTCCTGCCAGCCGCCGTCGGCCCACTTGTCGACGTCGACGCCGTGCTTCTCGAGCTTGTCGGCGATGTCGGCCGGGACCTGGGCCTTGCCGTCACCGGAGCCGGTGGCCGTCCCGGAGGCGGTGGCGTCGGCCCTGGTGTCGTCGGAGCCGCTGCACGCGGTCGCCGACAGAGCCAGGGCGGTGACGAGTCCGGCCGCGAGCAGGGTGCGCCGTCGCCCGTGTGGGCGCGCGACGGGCGTACGTGCGAAACGCATGGTGCGATGTCCCCCGTTGAAGCGTATGAACGTGAAGCGTGTGAAGGTGAAGCGGGCGGATCGTTGAACGTCCGAGCCGACCTGGAGTGTCATGAGCCTGACAGGCATGGTGTCGGGTCGACGCCGCGCTCGCTCACAGGCAACACCCCATCATGCCCGTGGAATTCGGGACGAACGGCGGTGGGACGGTGAAGGTTCCCGTCAGGCGTCCCACCGCCGATCAAGCTACTGACCGGCGAACTTGTCGCTCACCGAGTCGTACACACCCTTGGCCACGTCACCCAGCCGCGGTCCCGCGAGCCACCCCGCGTTCACCGGGCCGATCGAGGTGTTGGACACCAGCGCGGGCTTCCCGTCCGCCCCCGCCGCGACCCAGCCGCCGCCCGACGACCCGCCGGTCATGGTGCAGCCGATGCGGTACATCGTCGGGTCCGAGGAACTCAGCGAGAACCGTCCCGGCTTGTCCTGGCACTGGTAGAGCTTCTGCCCGTCGTACGGTGCCGCGGCCGGGTAGCCGGTCGCGGTGATGCTGCTCACCTTCGGCACCGCCGGGGCGTTGAAGTTCACCGGGAGGGCCGAACCGACCGTCTCCTCGAGGGACTTGCCCGTACCGCCCTCCTCCGGCGTCACATGGATGACGGCGTAGTCGTACGAGGCACCGTCACCGCCGGTCTCCCCGCCCTGCGCGATCCACTGGTCGGACGTCTTCGTCCAGTCGCCCCACCAGACCCCGTAGGGGGCCACCTGCTCCTTGGTGGCCGTCTCCAACTGCCCGGCCGACATGCCCGAGTCGTTGTACGACGGCACGAACGCGATGTTGCGGTACCAGCCGCCGCCCTTGCCGGCGTGCACACAGTGGCCGGCCGTCCAGACCAGGTTGGACTTTCCGGGGTGAGCGGGGTCCTTCACGACCGTCGCCGAGCAGACCATCGTGCCCTCGGGGGAGTCGAAGAGCACCTTGCCCGCCTCGGCGGCGTTCTCGTGGTACGAGGGCGAAACGGCCTTCGCGTCCACCTCCTGCGGCGTCGGGTCGGTCACGCCCTGGTCGCCGGAGAGGTCGTTCTCGTCGACGCTCCGGTCCGGGTCCTCGGCCTCCCGCATCCGGTCCGGGTCCCACAGCCCCTCGATGATCGGGTTGACGTAGTCCTGCGCCTCACGCAGCCAGTCGTCCTTGTCCCAGTTCTTCCAGGCGCCGTTCTTCCACTTGTCGAGGTCGATCCCGTGCTCTTTGAGCCTGTCCTTGATGTCGTCCGGGATCGTGATCTTGCCGTCGCTGCCGGTCGACGCCGTCGCGCCGGCCTGGTTGTCCGCGTCGGTGTCGCCCGAATCACAGGCGGTCGCGGTGAGCGCGAGCACCGAGGCGAGGGCCACGGCGCCCAGTACGGGGGAGGTTCTGCGGCGCGCGTTCCTCCCCCGCCGAGCGGTGAACGACGGCCGTATGGATCGCATGATCTGACTCCCCCTGCTGTCAACGAACTTGAAGTACCGGCCGCCCCGCCGAGCGGAACTCATGGTGATCTCACACCGAGTTCAAGCGGGTCTCACGGCCATGTGTGATGCCACCACACGATATGCGGTCGCCGCGAGGGACTCCCGACCGAATGGCAACTGTTCCGCCACAGACCGCAGACGGAACCGGCCAGGAGCGGGACCGCGGTGGGCGACGCGGGGCGAGCCCCGGCGCCGACGTGGGCACGGTCATTCTCGTAACGACCCGTAACCAGCACGGCCGTCCGGTGTTGGTAGCGATGAGGGCTGCTGTGTGTGCTCGCCCTTCGACGGGCGGGAGGACAGGGGAGGCGTGGCCGTGACCGAGCCAGTACCCGAGGAGGTCCCCCCGGGGCATGCCACCGGAACTCGCCCCGACGCAGCCTCGGACGCCGGATCGCCCGTCGCCGGATCCTCCGTCGCGGGAGCCCTCGTCGCCGGAACGGCCGCCACGGTGAGCCGGACGGATGGCCGGCCCGCGCACGAGGGGATCCTGCGGCGTCAGTCGGCTCGCGAGTCCGCGGCGCGCACCTATGCGCGGGCCCTGCCGATCGTGCCGGTACGGGCGCGCGGGCTGACCATCGAGGGCGCGGACGGCCGACGGTACCTCGACTGTCTCTCGGGTGCCGGAACCCTCGCGCTCGGCCACAACCATCCCGTCGTGCTGGAAGCCGTCCGCAAGGTCCTCGATTCTGGGGCACCCCTGCACGTCCTCGATCTCGCCACCCCGGTCAAGGACGCCTTCGTCACCGAACTGTTCCGGACACTGCCGCCCGGTCTCGCCGACCACGCGCGCGTGCAGTTCTGCGGACCGGCCGGTACGGACGCCGTCGAGGCCGCCCTCAAGCTGGTCCGGGCCGCCACCGGCCGCTCCGGTGTCCTGGCCTTCACCGGTGCCTACCACGGGATGACCGCCGGATCCCTCGAAGCCTCCGGGGGTGCCTTCGACGTGCGGGTGGCGCGGCTGCCCTATCCGCAGGACTACCGCTGTCCCTTCGGCGTCGGCGGCGAGCGCGGCGCCGAACTCGCCGCCCGCTGGACCGAGTCCGTCCTCGACGATCCCAAGTCGGGGGTGCGGCAGCCCGCCGGGATGATCCTCGAACCGGTCCAGGGCGAGGGCGGTGTGATTCCCGCGCCGGACGGGTGGATGCGGCGTATGCGGCAGATCACGGCCGAGCGCTCGATCCCCCTGATCGCCGACGAGGTCCAGACGGGCGTGGGCCGGACCGGTGCCTTCTGGGCGGTGGAGCACAGCGGGGTCGTCCCCGACGTGATGGTCCTGTCGAAGGCCATCGGAGGCAGCCTGCCACTCGCTGTCGTCGTCTACCGTGACGCCCTCGACGTCTGGCAACCCGGTGCCCACGCGGGCACGTTCCGCGGCAACCAGCTCGCCATGGCCGCCGGTACGGCCACCCTCGCCTACGTCCGCGAGAACCGTCTCGCCGAACGCGCGGCCACCCTGGGAGGCCGCATGCTGGGCCAACTCCGCCTCCTCGCACAGGAGTTCCCGTGCATGGGGGATGTGCGGGGTCGCGGGCTGATGATCGGGGTCGAGATGGTGGACCCCGAAGGCGGAAGCGGGTCCGGCGCCCCGCAGGCGGGCGTGCGGACCGGTGACGAGCCCGGCGCGTCGGCCGACGGTGTCCGGGCCCATGGCGTCACGCCCCGCCCGACGCCGCCTTCGGCTCCCGGGCGCGCCCCCTGCCCCGCCGCCCCCGCGCTGGCCGCCGCTGTCCGACGGGAGTGCCTGCGGCGGGGCCTGATCGTCGAACTCGGCGGGCGTCACGCCAGCGTCGTCCGGCTGCTTCCGCCCTTGACGATCACCGACGAGCAGGCCGCCGCGGTGCTCGACCGGTTGTCGGACGCGATGGCGGCGGTGTCCCGCAGCCACCTGCGCGGTGCGGGCCCGAGGGTGCCAGATCAGCCGAACCGTCAGCCCGAGCGCCGGCACCGGCCGGAGCGCCGATCCCAGCACCCACCCCAGCCACTGGACCGGCCAGGCCGGCCGCCGGGGCCGGACCGGGGCCAGGACGGTCATGCCGGGTGGACGGGGTAGCCCCGGGAAACCGCCGGCGTACCCCCGGGCCCGCGGACGCCGGCGGCACCGCTGCCGACCCCTCCATCGGTGTGCGCCGCCCACGCGACCCGCGCGGGCTCCGCACCACGGCCTGCTCGCGGCCGACCCCACCACTTCACGAGGAACGACCTTGACCACCTCCTCCCACCAGTCCACCTCCCGCACGTCCCCCGTCCCCCACCAGCAGGGCGACGCCGTCCAGTCGGCATCGCCGAGCCCCGCCGCCGATCTCCTGGACCACCCCGATCCGAACACCGCGGCCGACGCGGCTGCCGTGGAGAACCTGCTGCGCTGCTGGGTGCGCGAGACGGGCCTGCCCGCACCCCACGACGGCGTCCTGCGCGTGCCGCTGCCCGCCAGCGGCCTCACCTTGCTCGCCCCCGTCCACTACTGGTCGCCGACCGGCTGGCACCGCTTCGGCCTCCCGCGCCTGGCCGGCGCACCCGAGCACTCCCCGCCCGCGGACGCCGTCACGGTCGCGGCCCTGCTGGTCCGCGAGGCGCTCCGGGACGGTGGCCCGTCCGACGGAACCACCGAAGCCGCCGTAGTGGCCCACGTGGGCGCCCTCCCGGTGGAGCGCGCCACCGCTGCCGCGCCGAAGCCCTGTCCCGCGCACACGAACAGGAGCAGTGGCGAAGGCGTCGACCTCGTCGCCCGCGTCGCCGACTCCGTCCGCCGCACCGCGGCGTTCATCGGTGAGCGCCGCAAACGCTCCGACGACCGACCCGACCTGTTCCTGACCGCCGAACAGGCACTGCTGCTCGGGCATCCGCTGCACCCGACGCCGAAGAGCAGGGAAGGCCTCTCGGAGGGCGAAGCGCGTCTCTGCTCACCGGAGTCGCGTGGCTCCTTCCCCCTTCGCTGGCTCGCTGTCTCTCCTTGCGTGGTCGCCACCGACTCCGCCTGGACCGAAGGTGGCCGTCCCGTCCCCGCCGCCCGGTTGACGGCCCGACTCGGCGGCGCCGGGCTGCCGTTGCCTACCGGCTTCGCCGCGCTGCCGGTGCACCCCTGGCAACTGCGCGAGGTCCGGCACCGCCCCGAGGTCGAGGCCCTGTTCGACGCCGGACTCCTCCAGGACCTGGGCGCCCATGGCCCTTCGTGGCATCCGACCTCCTCCGTACGCACAGTGCATCGGACCGGAGCCCCTGCGATGCTCAAACTGTCGCTCGGTCTGCGCATCACCAACTCCCGTCGTGAGAACCTCCGCAAAGAACTCCACCGTGGTGTCGAGGTGCACCGGCTTCTGCGTGCCGGCCTGGCCCAGCAGTGGCAGGCTGCCCACCCGGACTTCGACATCGTCCGAGATCCGGCCTGGCTCGCGGTCGACGGTGCGGACGGCCTCCCGCTGACGGGCCTCGACGTGATGATCCGCCACAATCCGTTCGCCCCGGAGGACGACGTGTCCTGCATCGCCGGTCTCGTCGCACCCCGGCCGGACACGGCTTTCGCCCACCGCTCCCGGCTGACCGCGATCGTCGGGCACCTCGCCGCACGGACGGGCCGGCCGCTGTCGGCTGTCGCCGCCGAGTGGTTCCTGCGCTACCTGGAGCAGGTCGTCCGCCCCGTCCTGTGGCTCGACGGTGAGGCAGGGATCGCCCTGGAGGCGCATCAGCAGAACACGCTCCTCCTCCTGGACCCCGACGGCTGGCCCACCGGCGGCCGTTACCGCGACAACCAGGGCTACTACTTCCGCGAGTCCAGCCGCGCGGAACTCGAGGCCCGGCTGCCCGGCATCGGCGAACACAGCGACACCTTCGTGTCCGACGACGTCACCGACGAGCGCTTCGCCTACTACCTGGGCATCAACAACGTGCTCGGACTCATCGGCGCGTTCGGTTCCCAGCGCATCGCCGACGAGCAGCTGCTGCTCGCCGCCTTCCGGCGCTTTCTCGCCGACGCCGCCTCCGGCCCCCGCCGACTGCGCGGCTCGCTGCCCGCCCGACTGCTCGACTCGCCCCGCCTGCGCTGCAAGGCCAATCTGCTCACCCGGTTGCACGGGCTCGACGAACTCGTCGGTCCCGTGGACACCCAGTCCGTCTACGTCACCATCGCCAACCCCCTGTGCTCCTGAGCCGTCGCTTCACCGGCACCGAACCCTGCCCTCCTCCGAGGAACACATCCCGCCCGACCTGCCGAGAGGAGCTGCCGTGGCTCCCGTCGAGACAGCCTCCGACAGCCGCCGTACTCTGCCCGCCGCCTCCGACCTGCTCGACAGCGTCGGCGGCTGGGGGCCCGCCGCCACCTCGGCGGGTGCGTTCCACCTGGTCCCCGTACGGGTCGAGAGGGACCTCCCGCTCGTCTGCCGGTGGATGAACGACCCCGTCGTCGCGGCGTTCTGGGAACTGGCGGGACCCGAATCCAGGACGGCGCGACACCTGCGCCGTCAACTCGACGGCGACGGCCGCAGCATCCCCTGCCTCGGGGTGCTGGAGGGCCGGCCGATGAGCTACTGGGAGATCTACCGGGCGGATCTCGACCCGCTGGCGTGCCGCTACCCGGCCCGACCGCACGACACAGGCGTCCACCTGCTCATCGGCGGTGGCGCCGACCGCGGGCGAGGCCTTGGCAGCCGTCTGCTCGGAGCCGTCGCCGACCTGATCCTCGACAGGAGGCCCGCTTGTGCCCGCGTCGTCGCCGAACCCGACGTTCGCAACATTCCGTCCATCGCCACCTTCCTGAGCGCGGGATTCCGGTTCCTCGCGGAGGTCGACCTGCCCACCAAGCGGGCCGCCCTCATGGTGCGGGACCGGGTCCCGGGTGATCCGTCATGACGCTGAGTGATCGAGCCGTCACATCTGGAACGCCCGTCGCGGCCCATCGGTTCCCGACCCCGCCGAAGCCCGGCTTCCCCACCTCCACCGAGAGACCCACCGTCTTGATCCCTTCCCTCCCGTCCGCCTTGACCACACGTTTGTCAGTGCCGCGCCGTAGGGTGGTCGCGCTATGACGAAGCCCTCACTCCCCGAACTCCTGCACGCTGCCGTCACCGCTGTCGGCGGCACGGAGCGCCCCGGCCAGGTGACCATGGCCGAAGCCGTCGCCGAGGCGATCGACGACGGATCCCATCTGCTGGTCCAGGCCGGCACCGGCACCGGTAAGTCGCTCGGCTACCTCGTGCCCGCACTCGCGCACGGGGAGCGCGTCGTGGTCGCGACCGCCACGCTGGCCCTCCAGCGCCAGCTCGTGGAGCGGGACCTGCCGCGTACGGTCGACGCGCTGCATCCGCTGCTGCGTCGCCGCCCCGAGTTCGCGATGCTCAAGGGCAGGTCGAACTACCTGTGCCTGCACCGACTCCATGAAGGTGTCCCGCAGGACGAGGAGGAGGGCCTCTTCGACCAGTTCGAGGCGGCCGCACCCACGAGCAAGCTGGGCCAGGATCTGCTCCGGCTGCGGGACTGGTCGGACGAGACCGAGTCCGGCGACCGGGACGACCTCACGCCGGGTGTCTCCGACCGGGCCTGGGCGCAGGTGTCGGTGTCCTCCCGGGAGTGCCTGGGAGCCACGAAGTGCGCCTACGGCGCGGAGTGCTTCGCGGAGATGGCCCGTGAGCGCGCCAAGCTCGCCGAGGTCGTCGTCACCAACCACGCGCTGCTCGCCATCGACGCCATCGAGGGTGCGCCGGTCCTTCCGCAGCACGAGGTGCTGATCGTCGACGAGGCGCACGAGCTGGTCTCGCGGGTCACCGGTGTGGCCACCGGCGAGCTCACTCCCGGCCAGGTCAACCGGGCCGTGCGCCGGGCGGCGAAGCTCGTCAACGAAAAGGCCGCCGACCAGCTGCAGACCGCTGCCGAGGGCTTCGAGCGGCTCATGGAGCTGGCGCTGCCCGGCCGGCTGGAGGAGGTCCCGGAGGATCTCGGGTATGCCCTCATGGCGCTGCGCGACGCCGCGCGGACCGTCATCTCGGGGATCGGCGCGACCCGCGACAAGTCCGTCCAGGACGAGGACGCGGTCCGCAAGCAGGCTCTGGCATCCGTGGAGAGCGTGCACGACGTGGCGGAGCGGATCGTCGACGGCTCCGAGTACGACGTCGTCTGGTACGAGCGGCACGACCGTTTCGGCGCCTCCGTGCGTGTCGCGCCCATGTCCGTGTCGGGCCTGCTGCGGGAGAAGCTCTTCGCCGACCGCTCCGTGACCCTGGCCTCGGCGACCCTGAAACTGGGCGGGGACTTCAACGGTGTGGGCGCCTCGATGGGGCTGGCGCCGGAGGGCACCGAGGGCGAGGACGTCCCGCAGTGGAAGGGCATCGACGTGGGGTCGCCCTTCGACTACCCCAAGCAGGGCATCCTCTATGTGGCCAAACACCTGTCGCGTCCCGCGCGGGACGGCGACCGCGGCGACATGCTGGACGAACTGACCGAGCTGATCCAGGCGGCCGGCGGACGCACGCTCGGCCTGTTCTCCTCCATGCGGGCCGCGCAGCTCGCCGCCGAGGAACTGCGCACGCGTGTCCCCGAGTTCCCGATCCTCCTCCAGGGCGAGGAGACACTCGGTGAGCTGATCAAGAACTTCGCGGCGGATCCGCAGACGTGCCTCTTCGGCACGCTGTCGCTCTGGCAGGGCGTCGACGTCCCCGGTCCCAGCTGCCAGCTGGTCGTCATGGACAAGATCCCGTTCCCGCGCCCGGACGATCCCCTGATGAGCGCCCGCCAGAAAGCGGTGGAGGATTCCGGTGGAAACGGCTTCATGGCCGTCGCGGCCACCCATGCGGCGCTGTTGATGGCCCAGGGGGCGGGACGACTCGTACGGGCGTCGGGGGACCGCGGTGTGGTCGCCGTACTGGACCAGCGGCTGGCGACGGCCCGCTACGGGAGCTACCTGAAGGCGTCCCTGCCGGACTTCTGGTACACGACGGACCGCAATCAGGTCCGCAGGTCGCTCGCGGCGATCGACGCGGTGGCCAAGCAGGCGGAGGCACAGTGAAGGAGGGGGCCGTCCCGCTTCCGGGACGGCCCCCTCCTTTCCTTCACGACTGATCGGGTGCACGGCTGATCGGGCACAGCACAGGGCCCCGGAACCGGCGCAGGGATCCCGGGGCCCAGTCTCAGGGGGCGGACGAAGGCGTCCCGTCCACCGCCGTACTCAGACGCGGCGGAGTACGGCCACCACCTTGCCGAGGATGGTCGCGTCGTCGCCCGGGATCGGCTCGTAGGCCGCGTTGTGCGGGAGGAGCCAGACATGGCCGTCCTCGCGCTTGAAACGCTTGACGGTGGCCTCGCCGTCCAGCATCGCCGCCACGATGTCGCCGTTCTCGGCGACGGGCTGACGGCGGACGGTGACCCAGTCGCCGTCGCAGATCGCGGCCTCGATCATCGAGTCACCGACGACCTTCAGGACGAACAGCTCGCCGTCACCCACCAACTGCCTCGGGAGGGGGAAGACGTCCTCGACCGACTCCTCGGCGAGGATCGGGCCACCGGCGGCGATGCGTCCGACCAGCGGGACGTACGACGCGGCGGGCTTGCCGGCGGTGTCCGTGGGCTGCACGGAGCTGGCCTGGTCGGAACCTCGCACCTCGTAGGCGCGCGGCCGGTGCGGGTCGCGGCGCAGGAAGCCCTTCCGCTCCAGTGCCATCAGCTGGTGGGCGACCGAGGACGTGCTGGACAGGCCGACCGCCTGACCGATCTCCCGCATGGACGGCGGGTAGCCGCGCCGCTGTACGGAGTCCCTGATGACCTCGATCACTCGGCGCTGCCGGTCGGTGAGTCCCGAGCTGTCGGCGCGGATGCCTGGAGGTCGCCCAGGCAGAGAGCGCTTGTGTCCCTCGGGATTCATGGCTTCGTTC
This sequence comes from Streptomyces sp. NBC_01334, assembly GCF_035983595.1. Taxonomy (NCBI): domain Bacteria; kingdom Bacillati; phylum Actinomycetota; class Actinomycetes; order Kitasatosporales; family Streptomycetaceae; genus Streptomyces; species Streptomyces sp. NBC_01334. The sequence continues at coordinate 7,122,009 of NZ_CP130718.1, forward strand.
ATCGCATGCACCGGCTCGAGTCGGCCCTGGGAGCGGTCCTGGGCAGTGATGGTGGCACTGTCTGCGGTGGTGGTCACGTCGGCCCCTCTCGATTGTCTCCCTGCTGGACAACGGTAGTTGCTTTCGAAAGGTTGCGCCAAACACACGTTCGAGTGAAAAAGCGTGGATAGCCTGACTTGATCATGTGTCTGGGTGTATGGCTAACATGCCGCCCGGCGGACAAAAGGGCTCATTGTTGTACTCTTCACCGCCGAGACGGATGACCTTGTGAGGTGTGGCCTCAGTCTGCCATCCGGCGCCCCGCAGACCGGGAATTGGCCCCGCTCTGCGCGAGAGTCCCACCTCTCCTCCCTGCGGCGCCCACGGTATCGCCGTATCCGGCGCGCCGATACGGGTGCACGCGCGCGTGCGCGGGTGGTTTTCGGGTGCTGGGTGTGACGGCGGGATCGCGAGGGGTGAAGGCGTCGGACGCGACACGCGTCGCAGCCTGGATGTATGGGCCAAGCCCCCATATGTAGTGGTTGGATTGCACCAGCGGCCCAGAAGTTGTGGTCCCCGGTGTCTTCGGATGCTCATGGATCGCCTATGCTTGGGGCTGCTTCGAGGGGCCCGTGAGGTCCGGCGAGGCCATTGAGTCTGCTGTGAGGAGGGTTGGAGTTCATGCACTGCCCCTTCTGTAGGCACCCCGACAGCCGTGTCGTCGACAGCCGTACGACGGATGACGGCACGTCGATCCGCAGGCGCCGCCAGTGCCCTGACTGCTCCCGTCGTTTCACGACCGTGGAGACGTGCTCGCTCATGGTGGTGAAGCGGTCCGGGGTCACCGAGCCCTTCAGCCGTATCAAGGTCATCAACGGCGTGCGCAAGGCATGTCAGGGGCGGCCTGTCACCGAGGACGCGCTGGCTCAGCTCGGCCAGCGGGTCGAGGAGGCGGTCCGGGCCACCGGAAGCGCCGAGTTGACCACCCATGACGTGGGGCTGGCCATACTCGGCCCGTTGCAGGAGCTCGACCTCGTCGCGTATCTGCGATTCGCCTCCGTCTACCGGGCGTTCGACTCGCTCGAGGACTTCGAGGCCGCCATCGCGGAACTCAGGGACCAGACGGCACGCCCCGCCGCGGACGACGACGACCGTGCGGGCGATGCAGGGACTGTAGTGGGGAGTCGGGAAGACGAAAGCGGGCCCGGAGGGACCGTGCAGGTCCCCGAGCCCGCCCACGCCGCCGACTGACCGCGGACCGGAACCGGGGTTTCGAGTCCGGGGACGGCCGGGCGGCGGCGGACCAAGACCTGCTGTGGGTGATAGCGCGTGGGGCCCACAGCACAAGACAGAACACCGTGTCACGGGAACAAACGTGGCATTTTTGGGCGTTTTCGCCCGTAGAGGGAGGCGGCATGACAGAGACGGCGAGCGGTCCGGCACGAGGTTCCCGAGCCAAGGGCACCAAGACCACCAAGGGCCTGCGCATCGAGCGCATCCACACGACCCCCGGCGTGCACCCTTACGACGAGGTGGCCTGGGAGCGTCGTGACGTCGTCATGACCAACTGGCGCGACGGCTCGGTCAATTTCGAGCAGCGTGGCGTCGAGTTCCCCGACTTCTGGTCGGTGAACGCGGTCAACATCGTCACCAGCAAGTACTTCCGCGGTGCCGTCGGCACCCCGCAGCGCGAGACCGGCCTCAGGCAGCTGATCGACCGCATCGTGAAGACGTACCGGAAGGCCGGTGAGGACCACAAGTACTTCGCCTCGCCCGCCGACGCCGAGATCTTCGAGCACGAGCTGGCGTACGCCCTCCTGCACCAGATCTTCAGCTTCAACAGCCCCGTCTGGTTCAACGTCGGTACGCCGCAGCCCCAGCAGGTCTCCGCCTGCTTCATCCTGGCCGTCGACGACTCCATGGAGTCGATCCTCGACTGGTACAAGGAAGAGGGCATGATCTTCAAGGGCGGCTCCGGCGCCGGCCTGAACCTCTCCCGCATCCGCTCCTCCAAGGAGCTCCTCTCCTCCGGCGGCAACGCCTCGGGACCGGTCTCCTTCATGCGTGGTGCCGACGCCTCCGCCGGCACCATCAAGTCCGGTGGCGCCACCCGTCGTGCGGCCAAGATGGTCGTCCTCGACGTGGACCACCCGGACGTCGAGGACTTCATCGCCACCAAGGTGAAGGAGGAGGAGAAGATCCGCGCCCTGCGCGACGCGGGCTTCGACATGGACCTGGGCGGCGACGACATCACGTCCGTCCAGTACCAGAACGCCAACAACAGCGTCCGCGTGAACGACGAGTTCATGACGGCCGTCGAGAACGGCACCGAGTTCGGCCTGCGCGCCCGTATGACCGGCGAGATCATCGAGAAGGTCGACGCCAAGGCGCTGTTCCGCAAGCTCGCCGAGGCCGCGTGGGCCTGTGCCGACCCGGGCATCCAGTACGACGGTGTGATCAACAACTGGCACACCTGCCCCGAGTCCGGCCGGATCACCGCGTCGAACCCGTGCAGCGAGTACATGCACCTGGACAACACGTCCTGCAACCTCGCCTCGCTGAACCTGATGAAGTTCCTCAAGGACGACAGCAAGGGCAACCAGTCCTTCGAGGCCGACCGCTTCCAGAAGGTCGTCGAGCTCGTCATCACCGCGATGGACATCTCCATCTGCTTCGCGGACTTCCCGACCCAGAAGATCGGCGAGAACACGCGCGCGTTCCGCCAGCTCGGCATCGGCTACGCCAACCTCGGCGCCCTGCTGATGGCCACCGGCCACGCCTACGACTCCGACGGCGGCCGCTCGCTGGCCGGCGCCATCACCTCCCTGATGACGGGCACGGCCTACCGCCGCTCCGCCGAACTGGCCTCCGTCGTCGGCACGTACGACGGCTACGCCCGCAACGCCGACGCCCACAACCGCGTCATGAAGCAGCACTCCGACGCCAACGGGACGGCCGTCCGCATGGACGACCTGGACTCCCCGGTCTGGGCCGCCGCCACGGAGGCCTGGCAGGACGTGCTGCGGCTCGGTGAGAAGAACGGTTTCCGTAACTCCCAGGCGTCCGTGCTCGCCCCGACCGGCACCATCGGTCTGGCGATGTCCTGCGACACCACCGGCGTCGAGCCCGACCTCGCCCTGGTCAAGTTCAAGAAGCTGGTCGGCGGCGGCTCGATGCAGATCGTCAACGGCACCGTTCCGCAGGCCCTGCGCCGCCTGGGTTACCAGGAGGAGCAGATCGAGGCGATCGTCGCCCACATCGCCGACAACGGCAACGTGATCGACGCCCCCAGCCTCAAGCCGGAGCACTACGAGGTGTTCGACTGCGCCATGGGCGAGCGCGCCATCTCCCCGATGGGCCACGTTCGCATGATGGCCGCGATCCAGCCCTGGATCTCCGGAGCCATCTCCAAGACGGTCAACATGCCGGAGACGGCGACCGTCGAGGAGGTCGAGGAGATCTACTTCGAGGCCTGGAAGCTCGGCGTCAAGGCGCTCGCGATCTACCGCGACAACTGCAAGGTCGGTCAGCCCCTCTCCGCGAAGACCAAGGAGAAGGAGAAGACCGAGATCACCGAGAAGGCCGAGGAGACGATCCGCACCGCGGTCGAGAAGGTCATCGAGTACCGCCCGGTCCGCAAGCGTCTGCCCAAGGGCCGGCCCGGCATCACGACCTCCTTCACGGTCGGTGGCGCCGAGGGCTACATGACCGCCAACTCCTACCCGGACGACGGTCTCGGCGAGGTCTTCCTGAAGATGTCCAAGCAGGGTTCGACCCTCGCCGGGATGATGGACGCCTTCTCCATCGCGGTCTCCGTCGGTCTCCAGTACGGCGTGCCGCTGGAGACGTACGTCTCGAAGTTCACCAACATGCGCTTCGAGCCGGCCGGCATGACCGACGACCCGGACGTGCGGATGGCGCAGTCGATCGTCGACTACATCTTCCGCCGCCTGGCGCTCGACTTCCTGCCCTTCGAGACGCGTTCCGCGCTCGGCATCCACTCCGCCGAGGAGCGTCAGCGTCACCTGGAGACCGGTTCGTACGAGCCGACCTTCGAGGAGGAGAACGTGGACGTCGAGGGGCTCGCGCAGTCCGCTCCGCGTCAGACGGACCTGAAGGCCGTGGCCGCTCCCAAGGCCGACGTCGAGGTGATCGAGCCCGCCCCGAAGCAGGCTCACACCAGCGCCGAGCTGGTGGAGATGCAGCTGGGCATCCAGGCCGACGCCCCGCTGTGCTTCTCCTGCGGTACGAAGATGCAGCGGGCCGGTTCCTGCTACATCTGCGAGGGCTGCGGTTCGACCAGCGGTTGCAGCTGATCCCTGCCGTGCCGGTCAGGTCGCGATGACCTGACAAAGGGCGGTGGAGCCGGTTCCCGGCTCCACCGCCCTCGGTGTTTTCCGGAGGTTCCACCGTCCGCGAGGCGTCGGTGGCGTCCTCCGCGCCTTCAGGAGTGGCGCACCTGGCCCATGGTCCTCGTGAACGTCGCCGGGTCGTCCTCGAAGCCCTGGACGCCGGAGTGGAACGACCATCCGTCGGACGACTCGCGCAGGAACTCCCCGACGGTCGCCGCGGTCGCGCCGAGGACGCCGGCGAAGTCGTCCTCGTCCAGGACGGTGTAGCCCTCCCTTATCCGGAAGGCGGGATTGAGCACACCGACGAACGTCCGGTGCTCCGGGTTCTGCTGGATGACGACGCCGACGACCACGCGCGCGTACCGCGCGTCCAGGCGGTCGAGCTCCAGCGTCATCACCTCGTCCCAGCCGAAGCCCTTGCCGTCCTTGCTGTCCCGGTTCAGGTAGATCGTTCCGTCGGGGGAGCGACTGTCGAAGTGCACCACATAGGCAGGGGCGCCATGCGGATCGCTCTCCAGGTAGGTCGCGGCCACGATGTCCAGGTCGGTGGGTGGCTGCCCCGTCGGACTCGGGTCCCACTTCAGCGCCATCTCGACCTTGCGGATTCCCTTGTTGAGGCCGCTCACCGGATTTCCCTCCCCGTTTCCCCGTCTGATATCGCCCCGAACCCGCCGACTTTCAGGGCCGGTTGTCCATCCTGCCACGCGCGTGTGCGCCATCGCAGCGTCGCTCTGTGAACGAGGGTGACCAACGCCACGCCCACTGGCCGTACGATGGCGCGGTGCTGGTCAAGTGGATTCGCTGCACCGTGGTGGACCGCCGCGGTTTCGAACGGGGACAGCGAAAGTGGGCGGGGCTTCTGGGGGAGCCGGGGTTCCGGGGGCAGGGCGGGGGCTGGAGCAGGGGGCGGCCCTCCGTCGCGCATGTCTTCGCGTTCTGGGAGAGCCGTGCCTTCTACGACTCCTTCATGGCACGTTCCCATGACCGGCTTGCGGCGACTCAGTCAGGCACGTTCAAGGACGCCCAGGTGCGGCTGTTCGACTACCGCTTCGACGTGAAGACGGGCTTCGAGCCGCGCTTCACCGACTCCGACCTGCTGCGGGTGGCCCTCTGCCGGGTCCACGAGGAACGCGCCGAGCACTTCACCCTCATGCAGGAGAAGGTGTGGAACCCCGCCATGGCCGGCTCGCCCGGCATGATCCGGGGGCTGTTCGCCGAGGCGCCCGGGCACGAGTTCATGGTGCTCTCGATGTGGCGCTCGGCGGCCGAACACGGAAAGTACCGAACTGAACGCGTGGAGCGGCTCGCGCTGCGCGCCCAGACGGAGGCGGACATATCCGCCCTCACCGGTGACATCGTCGAACTCGAGTCGACCTGGACGGTCTGAAAACCGGACTCACGGAGGGACTCGTCGGAGGCCTCGGACTCGTCGATCGTGTGCTGTATGCGCTTTCTGTTGCGGGTTTCGTGTGACCTACGCTGTATGCAGGCCGTACGAGTGCTCAGTCGGCCGTCACCCGATCTAGGGTTTTGGCATGGCACGACCACGGCGCATCGTCCTTGTCCGGCACGGGGAGTCAACGGGCAATGTTGATGACACCGTCTACGAGCGTGAACCCGATCATGCACTGGCCCTGACCGAGCGAGGCTGGCAGCAGGCCGAGGAGACGGGAAAGACCCTGCGGGAGGTGTTCGGCCACGAGCGGGTCAGCGTGTACGTCTCCCCCTACAGGCGTACGCATGAGACGCTCCGGGCCTTCCACCTGGACCCCGAGCTCATACGGGTACGCGAAGAGCCCCGGCTGCGCGAGCAGGACTGGGGAAACTGGCAGGACCGCGACGACGTTCGGCTGCAGAAGACCTACCGGGACGCCTACGGGCACTTCTTCTACCGTTTCGCCCAGGGCGAGAGCGGCGCCGACGTCTACGACCGGGTCGGCGGCTTCCTGGAGAGCCTCTTCCGCAGCTTCGAGGCCCCCGATCACCCGCCGAACGTGCTCATCGTGACCCACGGCCTCGCGATGCGGCTGTTCTGCATGCGCTGGTTCCACTGGACGGTCGCGGAATTCGAGTCCCTCGCGAATCCGGGCAACGCCGAGATGCGGATGCTCGTTCTCGGGGACGACGACAGGTACACGCTCGACCGGCCCTTCAACCGCTGGCGAGATCCGGAACCGTACGGGATCACCGGATAGAGTGGCAGAGCGATGACCGCTGACTCCTCTCCCGACCGGCGCCTGGAGCGCGCGCTGGCCAGCCTGCGGGGCCTCGCCCTGGGCGACGCGCTGGGCTCACAGTTCTTCGTGCCGGTGAACTATCCGCTGCTCCAGCGGCGCGCGCTGCCGCCCGGCCCCTGGCAGTGGACCGACGACACCGAGATGGCCTGCTCCGTCGTGGCCGTCCTGGCCGCCCACGGCCGCATCGACCAGGACGCACTGGCGCAGTCCTTCGCGCAGCACCACGACTTCGACCGCGGGTACGGTCCCGCGGTCAACCGGCTGCTGAGGCTGGTCAGGGAAGGCGCCGACTGGCGTGAGCTGTCGGCCGCCCTGTTCAACGGGCAGGGGTCCTGGGGCAACGGCGCCGCCATGCGCGTCGCCCCGCTGGGAGCCTGGTACGCGGACGATCCCGAGCAGGCGACCCACCAGGCCGAGATCTCCGCCTACCCCACTCATCAGCACCGGGAGGCCGTGGTCGGGGCCATGGCCGTCGCCGCGGCCGCCGCGCTGGTCGGCGCCCCGGGAGGGCCGCCCAGCGCCGAGGCGCTTCTGGACGGTGTCGTCGCCCTCGTTCCGAAGAGCGCCGTCGGTGCCGGTCTGCGGCGGGCCAGGGACATGCTCGACTACGCCGACGCGGCCACCGTCGCGGCGGTGCTGGGCTGCGGGAGGCGGACGTCGGCCCATGACACCGTCCCCTTCGCGGTCTGGTCGGCGGCGCGCGCCCTCGGTGACTACGAGACGGCGTTCTGGACCACCGCGCAGGTCGGCGGCGATGTCGACACGACCTGCGCCATCGTGGGCGGAATACTCGCGTCCGGTGAGGCGGGGACTCCTCCGGAGGCGTGGACGCGGCAGGTGGAAGCGCTGCCGGGGTGGATGCCCGTGCGCCACGTCGTGCCAGAAGCCTGAAAGATGACGGCTGAAGAGGACTCCTGACGCCTGACGTTTGTCGGCGGGTGGCTCACCGTGCGCCCACGTCGTCACGCTGGGGAAGGCGGCGCGGCAGCCGTTGAGAACTCTCGGTGTCCGATGGGAACTCTGCGTGACCGTCCAGGCGTTGTTCGGACATCCGCTGTGCGACCTGTGCGTGCAGGTGGGCGGGTGGTCGTGGGACGACATAGGGGGTGCGCGTGCGGTTCGACCTGTTGGTGATCATGTTGTCGGTATCGAGAGGCCGCGCGGGCCGACCCGGAAGCGGTGGACGCGCCTTCGTCGGGACGGACGATGGCACTCCCGGGTCGGCGGGCAGTGCTGGTCCGTCAGCCGGCCATGGGGCCCGCCGTGCCGGACAGCGCTTCCAGATCGCTCCTCTGGACACGGATGACGAACCAGGCCGTCACCAGAGCGAGTACGGCCATCGCGGCGGCCGGGACGAAGGCCGTCGAGATCCCGTGAGCGAGTACGTCATGTCCCCAGGGAGCGGGCAACTGGTGTGTCTTGGCGAACTCGGCCTTCTGCTCCGGGTTTCCGTCCGCGAGGAACTTCGGCAGCTGTTTCTCCGCCTCGTCCTTGCTGGCCGTACCGAAGACGGTGGTCAGGATGGACAGGCCGAGCGAACCTCCCACCTGCTGCGTGGCGTTGAGCAGACCGGACGCGGCGCCGGCTTCGTGCGGGGCGACACCCGAGACGGCGGTGACCGTCACCGTCACGAAGTTCAGTCCCATGCCGAAGCCGAAGACCACCATCGGCCCGAGCACTCCGCCGAGGTAGGAGCTGTCGGGGCTGATGAAGGCCTGCCAGGTGAGGCCGACCGCCACCAGCGCGGAACCGACGAGCATGAACGGCTTGGGGCCGACAGTGGGCAGGAAGCGCTGCGACAGACCCGCGCCCGCGGCGATGGCGACCGTGACGGGGAGGAAGGCGAGACCCGCCTTGATCGGGCTGTAGCCCAGCACGTTCTGCACGAAGAGCACGATGTAGAAGAACATGCCGAACATGGCCGCGGCGAGGCTCAACATGATCACGTACGTACCGGAGCGGTTGCGGTCGGCGAACATCTTCAGGGGAGTGATCGGCTCCTTGGCCCGCGACTCCGTGAACACGAAGGCGACCAGCAGGACCAGTGCGACCGCGAAGGCGCCGACGGTCACACCGTCCCGCCAGCCTTCCTCCGCCGCGCGGATGAACGCGTAGACCAGGGAGGCCATGCCGAGCGTCGAGGTCAGCGCGCCGGCTATGTCGAAGCGTCCGGGGTGGCGTTCGGACTCGCTGATGTAGAGCGGCGTGACGAAAGCGATGAGCACGCCGATGGGCACGTTGACGAACAGCACCCAGCGCCAGTCGAGCCACTCGGTGAGCATGCCGCCCGCGAGCAGGCCGATGGCGCCACCGCCCGCGGAGACCGCGGCGAAGACGCCGAAGGCCCGGTTCCGCTCCGGCCCCTCGGGGAACGTGGTGGTGATGAGCGCCAGCGAGGTGGGCGACGCGATGGCGCCTCCCACGCCCTGGAGGGCGCGTGCCGCGAGCAACTGCCAGGGTTCCTGCGCCAGTCCGCCCAGGAGCGAGGCGAAGGTGAAGAGAAGGATGCCGGCCATGAACACTCGTCGCCGGCCGAGGATGTCACCCGCCCTGGCGCCGAGCAGCAGCAGGCCGCCGAAGGTGAGCGTGTAGGCGCTGACCACCCAGGTGAGATCGGTGGTGCTGAACTTGAGCGAGTCTTGAATGTGCGGAAGCGCGATGTTCACAATCGTCGCGTCGAGTACCACCATGAGCTGGCAGGCCGCGATCACGGTGAGTGCGATGCCGGGATGTCCCTCCCGACGGGCCGCTCCGGGTTTCTGGTTCTGAGTCAGCTGAGAGGTTGTCACTATGAGTCCCCCACAAGAGCATTAGTGAACGATGGCGTTCACTGGCCCGTCAACGGTAGTGAGTCCTTCGTAGTGAACGCAAGCGTTCACTCGCGGCGTCGCCTCTCGGCGTGTCCCCCGTCGCGGTCGCCCAGAGCCTCGCTCCACCCCCTGGTCCCCGTTCCCCCTGATCCCCGCTTCCTCTGCTCGCTGGAGACACCTGGATGGATACTTCGCGCTGGACGGCCGCCCCCGCTCGGGCGTCCTCTCCCCGCCGGCGCGGCGCCGTGCTCGAACGTGCGATTCTCGATGCCACGCTGGAGCAGTTGGGCACCGTCGGCTGGAACGGCCTCACGATGGAAGGGGTGGCGGCCGGTGCCCAGACCGGCAAGGCCGCCGTCTATCGCCGCTGGCCCTCCAAGGAGGCCCTCGTCGCGGACGCCCTGCGGGCCGGATTGCCCCGGCTGGACGCCGTACCCGATCTGGGCAGCGTGCGTGCGGATCTGATGGCGCTGTGTCGTGACGCGCGTGACGCGATGTTCTCCCGCCCCGGCTTCGCGTTGCGTTCGATCATTCACGAATGCGATCCAATTCAGGCCGAACGCTTCCATGCCTTGATCGTCGATGGAGTGGTGGAGCCGACCGTGAAACTGCTGCACGAGGTCGTCAACCGTGGAATCGAGAGGGGTGAAGTGCGACCCGACGCGGCGAACGGCTATGTCTTCGATGTGATTCCGGCCATGATGATGTATCGGTCGAAGATGTGCGGATGCGAATGGGGTGATCGAGAACTCGATGAGATGATCGACCTGCTCATGCTGCCGCTGCTGCGGCCGGACCTGCCCTGAGCACGGATTCGGCGCCCTTGCGACCGGTCGGCGGGGGCCCGGTGCCGACCGGGGTGTCGCGACGGGATCCCGGCGGCGTAATCTAAGGGCGCCATGCCGTACGAACCACCCACTCACACCGTCGAGCGCTCCCTCCGCGCCACGACCGGAGCGAAGGTCATTGCCGGTGTCGACGAGGTGGGCCGCGGTGCCTGGGCCGGACCCGTCACCGTCTGCGCTGCCGTCACCGGACTCCGCCGGCCCCCCGTAGGCCTCACCGATTCCAAGCTGCTCACCGTCAAGCGGCGTAACGAGCTCTCCCGGGAGCTGCTGACGTGGGTGACCTCGCATGCCTTGGGTCACGCCTCCCCGGAGGAGATCGACGACCTGGGGATGACCGCCGCGCTCCGGCTCGCCGCCGGGCGGGCTCTGGAAGCCCTCCCGGTCCGCCCGGACGCGGTGATCCTCGACGGGAAGCACGACTACCTCGGCGCCCCGTGGCGGGTCCGTACGGTGATCAAGGGCGACCAGTCCTGTGTGGCGGTCGCGGCGGCCTCGGTGATCGCCAAGGTCCAGCGCGACAAAATGATGGCCGAACTGGGTATCGACCATGCAGACTTCGGTTTTGCGGACAATGCCGGGTATCCGTCTCCCGTGCACAAGGCCGCACTGGAGGAGCGGGGACCCACTCCGTTCCACCGGTTGTCGTGGGCGTATCTTGATGCGCTGCCCCAGTGGCGGCACCTCAAGAAGGCCCGTACCTGGGCGAACGGGAGCGTTCCGGGAGTCGAAGGTCAACTCGGCTTCGACTTCTGACGATTCCGTTCGCACTGATGTGCCACCCGCTGGCGCTCGCCGCACCAACGTTTGATAAATAACAGCTCATGCCTCTCATTCCCCAGGAGCCTCAGATTCACGAGAGTGCCCAGGGTCCCCGCGCCACTCCGGCCAGCGGCCGCACAGCGCCGACCCCTCGACCTGTACCCGGACCCCGTCCCGCGGCTCCGTCGCGTCCCGGTCGTCCCGGACCCGTCCGGCCCACGCCACCGGCGCAACGCGCGCCGCGTGACGCGGCCGCCAAGCCCGGGCCCTCGGCCCCGGCCGCCCCTGCCGTCGCCGCGCCCGCTTCGGCGACGCCCCAGGTCCAGTTGATCCCGGCCTCGGCCGAGGGGGCGCTGGACGCCGCCGAGGAGGCTGTGGACCTCCTCCTGGACTCGGGCCGCACTCCGGGGGACGTGCTGGTGGTCACCACCGGCGAGCAGCACCCCTGGGCCACCCATGAACTGTCCTTCGGCGAGGCGCCCTACTGGGCGCAGCATGACGCGGGAGACGACGTCTTCTACGCCGATGCCGCAGTGCTGGACCGGGCGGGCGTGCGTCCCGTCGTCGTGGTCGCCGTCAACGGCGGACCCGACACCGTGGCCGCCACCGCTCTGCCGCTGGCCCGCGCTCGGGCCGCCGGCCTGCTGATCGTCTGCGGGGACCCGCAGCAGATCAACGCGGCGCTGGGCGCGGGCGTCTGAACCGGCTCCGGTAGACCGGTAGGCGCCGGGGTCACGGAGGCGTCGCTCGTGCGGCGCCTCTGTGGTGCGTGCGGCGTCGGCGCGGCCTTGCGTGTGCCGGACGGTCCAGGCCTCGGCGCGCGCGATGCAGGTCGGCCCCCGGGAGGTTTGCGCCTCCCGGGGGCCGACGTTCTTGCGGGCTCTTCGGCCGCCCGGCCGCCTCTCAGCGGGCTGCCGCGCGACGGAGTACCTCCGAGGCGGCGCCGCCGGTTCGGGGCAGCGGCGGTGGGGCTTCGGACAGGGCGAAGGGTTCCGGAGTCGAATCGGCGTGGGGTCGACGGCCTCCGCGACCCTCGCCGAGGACCTGCCAGCCGTCCCGGGTGAGAGTGATGTACGCCCCACAGCGCAACCCGTGCAAGGTGCAGGCATCGCGCAGACCCCACATCCACGCCCCGTCCTCTTCCGTCCAGCGCGCGTCGCCGTCCCGGCAGTAGAGCAGCACGGCGGTGCGCACGGGCGTGCGCAGCCGCAGGTCGTGCGGGATGACCCGGCGCAGCTGGGCGAGCAGGGCGTTGCGGAACATCCAGCCGTCGGTCGATGCCTGGCGCCGGGTGAACGAGGCGCTGGCCCGCACCCGTTCGTCCGGGTCGAGCACGGCCACGATCGCGGTGGCCGGCCGTGGTCGGTGCCGCGAGTGCAGTCCGCTGACGACTTCCCGCGGGTTGCGCAGCAGCGGGATGCCGGCCGCTGCCCATTCGGCGGGCTCGAGCAAGCGGGTGGCGGAGGTGGCGGACGTGGACGTCGACAACGATGCCGCCGAGGACGGAGCGAATCCGAAGGTCACGATCCTCCCTTCGGCTACGGCCCACACTGCGGGCGGGTCGGATTCGGGGGAGCGCACGCCGCAGCAGAGCCCTACCGGACTACGGGCAAGCCGTGCGGGGAGCGGAGCTCAATTCTTCCTGTCGAACTTGGATGCGGCAACGAGCAATTGGGGCCACCGACCGTTATGTGACGATGAGTGACTTATATCCTTACCCAGTGATTCTCGGAAGGACACGTGAGCCGGCAGCTCACGCCTTGTGAGTGCCTCCGAGGCGGCGGATTCGACGGGCAGTCACACCGGCACACCGGCGCCGAGGCGACACCGGAGGGCGGCCGGGGGCGCTGGGGCGGGCTTCGTCGGTCGCAACCTGTGGTCAGCCTTGCACGGCCAGTACCAGAGGCAACACCCCCTGCGCGCCCGCGCGACGGAGCATCCGGGCCGCGACCGCGAGGGTCCAGCCCGTCTCGGTGTAGTCGTCCACGAGCAGAACGGGCCCCGGGGCCTCGGCGAGCGCGGCGGCGAGCGCGGGCGGCACCTCCAGCATGCCGTGGAGCGCCTTGAGGCGTTGGGCGCTGTTGCTCCGCGAGATCGACGAGGCGTCAGCGGTGTACTCCACCGAGCCCAGGAGCGGCAGTCGGCCGACTTCGGCGATGCGCGCGCCCAGGGAGTGGATCAACCGCGGTCGGGTGCGGGAGGCGATGGTGACCACGCCGACCGGGCGCGGCGAGGGGTCGGCCACCGCGGAGGCCCAACCGCCGGGACCCTTCGCCCAGTCGGCCAGCACCCCCACCACGGCCCTCGCCACATCGTCCGGAACCAGCTGGTCGGAAGCCTGGGCAGTGAACATCGGACGCAGCCGGTTGCCCCAGCCGATGTCGGAGAGGCGCCCCAACGCACGCCCGGTCGAAGCCTGTTCACCGGCCGGAATGCGCCCCTTGAGCTCCACGCCGATCGCCGGGAGCCCCGTCGGCCACATCCGGCGGGGCTCCACCTCGACGCCCGCGCGACCCAGGTCCACTCGCGCGGCGTCCAGTGCGGCCGTGGACGTCTCGGCGGTGTAGCGCGCCCCCGCGCAGTTGTCGCAGCGGCCGCAGGGCTTGGCGCCCTCGTCGTCGAGCTGACGCTGCAGGAACTCCATCCGGCAGTCCGTCGTCGACGCGTACTGCCGCATCGCCTCCTGCTCGGCCTTGCGCTGCCGGGCGACCCACTCGTACCGCTCGGTCTCGTACCTCCACGGCTGTCCGGTCGCGAGCCAGCCGCCCTTGACCCGCTTGACCGCCCCGTCCACGTCGAGGACCTTGAGCATGGTCTCCAGGCGGGAGCGGCGCAGCTCCACCAAGGGCTCCAGGGCGGGCAGCGACACGGGGCGCTCCGCGTGCGCGAGGACATCCAGGGTGCGGCGCACCAGTTCCTCCGACGGGAAGGCGAGCGACGCGAAGTACTCCCAGATCGCCTCGTCCTCCTTTCCCGGCAGCAGGAGCACCTCCGCGTGCTCCACACCGCGACCGGCGCGGCCCACCTGCTGGTAGTACGCGATGGGGGAGGAGGGTGAGCCCAGGTGCACGACGAATCCGAGGTCGGGCTTGTCGAAGCCCATGCCCAGCGCGGAGGTGGCGACCAGTGCCTTGACCTTGTTGGCCAGCAGGTCCTCCTCGGCCTGCTGCCGGTCGGCGTTCTCCGTGCGTCCGGTGTACGAGGCGACGATGTGGCCGCGCTGGCGGAGGAAGGCGGTGACCTCCTCCGCGGCGGCGACGGTGAGCGTGTAGACGATTCCGGAGCCGGGCAGGTCGTCGAAGTGATCGGCGAGCCATGCCATCCGGTGCGCGGCGTCGGGCAGCCGCAGCACGTTCAGGCTGAGGCTCTCGCGGTCCAGCGGGCCGCGCAGCACCAGGGCGTCCGAGGTGCCGCCGGTGCCGAGCTGTTCGGCGACGTCAGAAGTCACGCGCGCATTGGCGGTCGCGGTCGTCGCGAGCACCGGCACGCCCGGCGGGAGATCGGTGAGCATGGTCCGCAGCCGACGGTAGTCCGGGCGGAAGTCGTGGCCCCAGTCGGAGATGCAGTGGGCCTCGTCGACCACGAGCAGTCCGGTCGCGGCGGCCAGCGCGGGCAGTACCTCGTCACGGAAATCAGGGTTGTTGAGCCGCTCCGGGCTGACCAGCAGGACGTCGACCTCGCCGGCGGCGATCTCGGCCTGCACGGTGGCCCACTCATCGGTGTTCGAGGAGTTGATGGTCCGTGCGTGGATACCGGCCCGGGCCGCGGCCTCGACCTGGTTGCGCATCAGGGCGAGCAACGGAGAGACGATCACCGTGGGGCCGGAACCGCGGGCTCGGAGCAGAGAGGTCGCCACGAAATAGACGGCGGACTTGCCCCACCCCGTCCGCTGCACCACCAGGGCCCGGCGACGGTCCGCGACCAGCGCCTCGATCGCCCGCCACTGGTCCTCGCGCAGCCGGGCCACGCCCGTGGCGTCGCCGACGAGGCGGGCGAGGACGGCGTCGGCGTCGGCCCGGAGATCCGCGTTGTTCGTGTGCTCCATGCCCCCATACAACAGGACGGCGCTGACAATCCGGTCAGTGGCTGGTGGGGCAGGGCGTTGCCCGGCGGCGCCGCGGCCCTTCCGTTCCGGATGTCTGACGTGCTCCTGATCGGACTTATCCACAGGCCAAGCGGAACCTGATGATCCGCGAGATCGTCGGCGCATGACGAATCACAGCGAAACCACTGGATCCTCCGAAAACGGCGACATCACCGGACGGGGCGGACGTGAGCACCCGGCCTGTGAGAGCCACACGGTGTTCGAGGGAGACGTCGGGTACGGCGCAAGCCCCGCCGACCACCAGGTCACCCTGCGGACTCCGGCGGAGCTGGCCGACGCCCTGCCCTACCTGCTCGGGTATCGACCGGAGGACAGCATCGTCCTGGTCGCCCTGCACGACCGCGGCGGACGAGGCCGGTTCGGCGGCCGGGCCCGGCTCGGCATTCCAGCGAACCCGGACGACTGGGGAGCCGTCGCCCAGCAGTTGACGCAAGGGCTCGTGAAGGGCAGCGAACGCCGGGGCACCCGTCCCGCGAGCATGGTCGCCTACCTCTGCCAGGAACCGGGGAAGGGGGAGACGGGTCGTCAGGTCATGGAGCGGCTCCAACCGCTGGCTCACCGACTGCGTCTCGAGTGCGGCCGCCTCGACGTCCCCGTGATCGAGGCGCTCTGTATCGCCGACGGCCGTTTCTGGTCGTACTGCTGCGGCGGCAAGGGCTGCTGCCCGGTCGAAGGGGTGGCGATGGGCCTGCCCGGCACTTCTGTGCTGGCCGCGGCCGCGACCTATGCGGGGATCCAGGTCCGGGGCACCCTGCGCGAGTTGCGTGCCCGACTGCTGCCCCTGGAGACCGGTGCCGCACTGGAGCAGGAGATCGCCCTGGACACCGCAGGCATGGCGCTCGTCCCGAGGATCCTCGACGAGGCGAGCCGCGCGGCGGTGGCCGACGAGACGCTGGACCTGGCCGGGCGGGTTGTGCGCCGCCTCGCCGAGGCACCCGTCGTTCCGGGTGCTCTGCCGGCGGACCGCCGAGACGACGAACTGCTCGGATTCGACGAGGCCGCAGCTCTGATTCTCGGCCTCCAGGACCGGGTGACGCGTGACCGGGCGGCGGGGTGGATGGAGGGCGACGAGGCGGCCCCCGCCCTGCGTCTGTGGCGGGCCCTGGCACGGCGCTGCGTCGGCCCCTACGGCGAACACGCGGCGGCGCCCCTCACCCTCGCCGGCTGGGTCGCCTGGTCCACCGGAGATGAACTCGAAGCGCGGGAGGCCCTCGCCATGGCCCTGGGCGCGGACCCGGACTATCTGTTCGCCCGCCTTCTGCACCAGGCCTGCAACGAGGGCCTCGATCCCGAGTCGGTACGACGCTGCCTGCGCGCCGAGCGCGAGGGACGCGGGCTGCCCACGACAGCGGAGACGCCCGGCAAGACGGCTGTGGCCGAGGGCTCCGGGGGCTCCGAAGGCCCACAGGGCACGGGCGGGACGGAGTTCCCCGCAGGCCTGGGCGGAACAGAGAGGGGAGAGGCGTCCACCGACCTCCGGTGTCCGGACGCGGACAATCATCCCGGCGAGGGAAGCTGCCCCGAGCAGCGGAGCCGCTCCGGCGAAGAAGACCGCTCCAGCGAGCCGGACGACCCAGACGGCTCCGGCGGAGCCGAGCACGAGGACCGACCCGGCGCAGTGAAGGGCCGCACCTCCGGCCCACTCCCGCACACTTCAGCCACCTGCGCATCAGAACCTGTGCCGGTACCCACCCCCACAGCGGCTCGCAGGCGTCGCCGTGTCCGCCCCACCGGTGCCGGCGCGGTCCACGCACAGGCTGCGGCCGGAGCGGAAGAAGGCCAGGAACCAGAACACCGCGCGCGGGGAGCGAACGAGCTTCGCGCTCGCACACCGAGGCCGCACGTCACGCGCGCTGCCGCGCCGAGCCTAGGAGGATCCCGAACCCGTCCTGTGGGAAAGGCCTCCCCTCGGCGCCGCGAAAACCGCCCGGAAGGCCTGCGAGCCGATGGCGACGACACGAAGGGGCAGGGGTGACGCCCGTTCTGCCGCTGTGGTGGAAGACGGTGCTGAGGCGTGGGCGGGCCGGCGATGACCGAGGCCGGGTCAACGGGGACTGCCCTGCCCGGTGAACGCCTGTGGCCGGACACCCCGCTCAAGCAGCCTGGCGTGGCCTCGAAGTCGGCTCGGCAGGCTCCGAAGCCGGCCCTGCCTGTCCGGATCCGGCGGCCATTCGGTGGGGCCTGCGGCCCAGGGGCGTGACCTGGGGGAGTCCCGCCCCGTTCACCTGAGTGGCGGAACGCCTGCACGGGGCGTGCCGCCGCAGCGCACCCGCCCTGCCGGAGCCGTCCACCCGGCCTCGACCATGCCCGAGGCGCACAGAGAGCAGAAGAAGTCACCGCATGCATCAGCCGACTCCGCCCTCAGCCGCCGACGAACGCTCCAGCCGCGACACCTCGACGCCGGTCCCCGGCGCGGGCACCGACCCACCGCTCGCGGACGGGCCGGGTCCGCAACGGGCCGGAGTTCCCGACGAGGGTCGGCGCACCTCACCACCCGCTCCACCCATCGGGCCGGCGGGAGGCCCTCGCCCGTCCACCGGCCCGGGCATCCGTGGCACGTCCGCTTTCCCGTCGGCCGGCGCAGCGCGTCGTCCGCGGCCGCCCTCGTCCAGAGGCGCCGGACCTCCGGCCGGCACGCCGGCCCAGCCTCGCTCGGTCGGCCTGCCCCCCGCTCACACGGCGATGATCTGCGTCGCCCTGCCGGGCCTCGCCATCTCGACGGATCAGGGGCAGCTGACGGGCCATGGGCTGGAGGGGTTCTACCGGGCGGGCCGGCGCATCCTGTCCCGTTGTCAGGTGCGAGTGGCGGGACGTGAACCGCTGGCGGTCCAGGCTCGGATGACCTCGGCCGACCGGGCCCGGTTCGTCGGCACGCTCCGTGTCACGCCGCACGGCGGCCCGGACCCGGACGTCATCGTCGAGCGGACCCGCTCCGCGGACGGCACGGAACTGATCACGCTGCACAGTGCCGCCGCCCGGCCGCTGCGCCTTCCGGTCGAGGTGGCGCTCGGCACCGATCTGGCCGACCTGGGGGCGATCGCGTCCGGCACCGTGGGGCCCGAACTCGCCGCCACCGTCCATGATTCCGGCCTGCGGTGGTCCTGTGCCGCCGGAGCCTCGAGCGTCATGGCCGACCCGCCCCCGGCCGACGCGATCGCCTCCGCGGGACTGCTGCGCTGGGACTTCGACGTCCCTCCCGGCGGAACCGTCCGTGTGGAGTTGAGGGTCCGCCTGGACGGTGCGGGACCGATCCGAGCCGTGGGGCGGGCGGCCACGAGCCCGTTGGCCACGGCACAGGCGACGGGCGACGATCCACGCGTCCGGGCGCTCCTGGCCACGAGCGTCGCGGATCTTCAGGCCCTGTTGGTGCGAGACCCCGCGCATCCCGCGGACACCCACCTCGCGGCAGGGGTGCCGTGGCGCTGCGGCCTGGCACCGGCGGACGCGCTTGCCGCGGCCCGTATGACGCTGCCTCTCGGGACTCGCCTCGCCGCCGGCACGCTGCGCACCCTGACCCGTACACAGATCACGGCTCCGGGGCCACGGTGCGGCATGATCCCCGGCCCCCGTCGCGACGCGGGCGCGCACCTTCCGCCGGGCTGTACGGGCACCGAGGCCACGCTGCTCTTTCCGGTGCTCCTCGCGGAGGCCCGCCGATGGGGCCTGCCCGATCACGAGACGGAGGAGCTGCTCCCGGCGGCCGAGCGTTGCCTGACCTGGCTGCGTGCCACGGTCGGCGAGGGGCCCTACCTGAGCGATCCCCAGCCCGGTGGGCCCGTCCGCTGCGAGACACAGGCCCACGCCCACCGGGCCGCACTGCTCGGCGCCGACCTGCTCGACGCCTGCGGCAGACCGGGCGGGGACGGGCTCCGGGAGTGGGTCCGGAAGCTGCGCGCCACCTTCCGGCGGGACTTCTGGATCGACGATCCCGGA
The DNA here is from genome assembly GCF_035983595.1 of Streptomyces sp. NBC_01334. Lineage (NCBI taxonomy): Bacteria > Bacillati > Actinomycetota > Actinomycetes > Kitasatosporales > Streptomycetaceae > Streptomyces > Streptomyces sp. NBC_01334. The sequence continues at coordinate 7,141,032 of NZ_CP130718.1, forward strand.
GGCGGCCGGCCCGCGGCCGCCCGTACCCCGGACGGGCGGCCGCTGCCCCACCTCTGTGCGACGGCCGTCCACCTGCTCGACACCGGGTTGCTGGGCGGCGGCGCTCACGCTCCCGGGCTGCTGGACCGGGTGCAGACCGAACAACTGGCCCGGCTGCTCGGCAGCCCCGTCATGGACTCGGGCTGGGGGCTCCGCAGCCTCGATGCGAAGGAGATCGGCTACAACCCCTTCGGCCACCGCAGCGGTGCCGTCCGGGTCCACGAAACGGCGATCGCCGTCGCCGGCCTGGCCGCCGCGGGCTACGAGAAGGAGGGCGCCGCGCTGCTGCGAGGCGTACTGACGGCGGCCGAGGCCTTCGGGCACCGCCTCCCGGAGATGTACGCGGGGGAGCAACGCGGTGACGGGACAGCCCCGCTTCCCCATCCGGCCGCCTGTCGTCCCGCAGCCACCGCGGCGGCGGCCGGTGTTCTGTTGCTGACCACCCTGGCCGGCGTCCGGCCCGACGCCCCGGCCGGAACCGTCACGCTGCGACCCCTGCGCGGCGCGCCCCTGGGGGAGATCGGCCTGACCGGGTTGCGGGTCGCCGGCGCCCCCTTCTCCGTACGGGTCAGTCGGCTCGGTCTCGCCATGGTGGAGGAGGCGGCCGACGGGCTCCAATTGGGAGTGTGACCTCGTACGACGCGGCTCCGGACGCCAACCCGGGCGGACGACGACGGCCGTGCGGTACCGAAGTGGATCAGCCATCGAAGCGGCCGACGAAGGGAGTGTTTATCGTCAGGAAGACGACTATGATCGCCGCATGCCCTACGACCCGTCAGCCTTTCCGCCCTTCGCCGTCACCGTGGACCTGGTCGTGCTGACCGTGCGCCGCCATGCCCTGTGCGCGCTTGCGGTGCGCAGGGGTGAGGCGCCGTTCCAGGGGCGGTGGGCGCTCCCGGGCGGCTTCGTACGGGCTGACGAGGACCTCACCCAGGCCGCGGCACGTGAGCTGGCCGAGGAGACGGGACTCCGTGCCCACGACCCCTCGGCCCCGGCCTACGACAACGGCGCCCATCTGGAGCAGCTCGCCACGTACGGCGACCCGAAGCGCGACCCCAGGATGCGCGTCGTCAGCGTCGCGCACCTGGCGCTCGCACCGGACCTGCCGGCGCCGCGAGCGGGCGGAGACGCCAGCAACGCGCGTTGGGCGCCGGTCGAGGAACTGCTTCAGCACGGCGGCTACGGGCGGGACGGGGAACCGGTCGCACCACTCGCCTTCGACCACGCCCAGATCCTCGCGGACGGTGTGGAGCGGGCCCGTTCCAAGATCGAGTACTCGTCCCTTGCGACCGCGTTCTGCCCCACCGAGTTCACGGTCGGCGAGCTCCGCCGGGTCTACGAGGCGGTGTGGGGCGTGGCGCTCGACCCGCGGAACTTCCACCGCAAGGTGACCGGCACACCCGGCTTCCTGGTGCCCACCGGCGGCACCACCACTCGGCAGGGCGGCCGCCCGGCCCAGCTGTTCCGAGCGGGCGGCGCCACCTTGCTCAATCCGCCGATGCTGCGGCCCGAGGTGTGACGCGGGCCGACCGCGTCGGCCCGCAGGCGCGGGAGGGGCTTGAGCCGGTCGGTCGCGGCTGCGCAACGTCCGCATGGTGCCACCGTGCGGTGAACGGGAAAAAGGGATATACCGCGCTATCTTGCTACGGGTGATCCAGGCCTTCGGACTGACCAGCAACTCCCGCAAGGTGCTTCCGCCCGCCGTCGACGATGTCTCCTTCGAGGCGCGCGCGGGCCGCGTCACCGTGCTGCTCGGAGCGCCGGGCGCGGGCAAGACCACGACGCTGAGACTGATGCTCGAACTCCAACAGGGCCGCGGGCTCGCCTACTTCCGGGGCCGTCCGCTGCACCGCATCGCCCACCCCTCGCGCGAGGTCGGCGTCCTCCTAGGCGATGTCCCGGGGCATCCGGCCCGCACGGTCCGGGGCCACCTGCGCATGTTGTGCGCGGCCGCCGGGGTTCCGGTGCGGCGGGCCGACGAAGTGCTCGAAGTGGTCGGCCTGGTCAGTCTGCGCGACGAACGCCTCGGCACCCTGTCCCGAGGCATGGACCGGCGGCTGGGCCTGGCCTGCGCTCTTCTCGCGGATCCGCACACCCTCGTCCTGGACGATCCGGCCGACGGGCTCTCCGGGCGCGAGAACCGCTGGCTGTACGGCATGCTGCGCGCCCACGCGGACCAGGGCGGCACCGTCCTGACGACCACGACCGATCCCAAGGAGGCCGCCCGCACCGCCGACCGGGTCATCACCCTGGAGCGGGGCACGCTGGCCGCCGACCAGGAGGCCACCGACTTCGCCCGCACCCGGCTGCGTCCCCGGGTGGCCGTCCGCAGCCCGCACGCAGCCCGCCTGGCCGCCCTGCTCGCCAGGGAGGCGCGAGCCGCGCAACGCTCCGTAGAGGTCGTGCAGGAGGACGGCAATCGGCTCTCCGTGTACGGCAGTAGTTGTGCCCAGGTCGGCGAGACGGCGTTCCGGCACGACATCCTTGTCCACCAACTCGCCGACGAGACAGGCGACATGGGGCCGGGAGCGGGGGCGGAGGATCAGCGGCGGGTACACCCGGAGGCAAGGCCGGGCTCCTCGGCGGAAGCAGGCCGGGACCCTTCGGACGGAGAACCGACCACCTTCGCCGCCGCCTCCGAGCCGGGCACGGAACACGCGGAGGTCGCGGAAAACGCACGGGTGGCGAGCGAGTCCCGGCGCACGGGCGCCGCGGACGCGCCGTGCGGCCCCGACGATGAACCGCCGCCCTCCCCGGCGCCGTACCGGCCGGTCGACGCGGTGCCTCGCGACGGCATCCCGGCTTCCGACGGCGACTCCCCGTCCGGTCTCGCGGCGTCCGCCGCCGGCGGCCGGGCTGCGGAGGCCCCGGACATGTCGGCGTCCCCGGCTGCCCCCGACAGGCACCCCGCGAGTGGACCGGCCGTCTCCGCAGGCGCGATCGTCGACGAACTCCGGCGGCCCGGAGAAGCCGACACCGCAGACGACACCGCCTCAGGTACCCGCCCCGCCGTCTCCCGTTCCTCGGCCGCGTCTGTCGTGTCCTCGGCTCAGCGCCCCGTCCGCCCCTTCGCGTCTCGCGACGTCCACACCCTGCCCGCCCTGCCTCCTCCCATCTCCGTCCGCTCGGCCCCCAGCCCTCTGCGTCCGCTCCGCTACGAACTCCGTCGAGCCACCGGGATCGGCACCGGATTCACCACCGGTGCCGCCGTACTGATCCTCTCCGCCCTCACCGCCCTGCTCCTGGCCCGCGCGGGTCACACCTCCCAGGCACGGCTGCTGGCCGCATGGCCCACGGAGCTTCCGCTGCCGCCCGCGGCGCTCGGCGCGGGGCTGCTCGGCGCGCTGGCTTTCGGAGACGAGTTCCGCCACCCCGCCCTGGCCGCGGACCGCGGTACCGTGCCCCGAAGGCTGGGGGTACTCACCGCCAAGCTCCTCGTCGCCGCCCTCACCGCACTGATGCTGGCCTTTCTCACGGTGGGCTGCGACGCCGAAGCGCTCTATCTCGTCTACGGACGGGAGGTCGCACAGGTTCCCGGGGACTGGCTTTCGCTGAGCGCGAGTTGGATCGGCCTCGTGGTCGGGTGCGCCTGGACCGGTGTGCTGGCCGCGGGCGTCTTCCGCTCCACCTCGGCGGGGATGGCGGCGGTGGTCGCCATGCCCGTCGTCGTCCTGCCCGTCGTACAGAGGGCCGTGGAGAGCGCGTCCGTGCGGACGGCGGCCGGGTTCTCGATGCGGTTGCGCGAGCTGCTCCTGGTGCAGTGGCCCTTCGGCGGAGAGCGCTATCTGGCCGCCGCGGCACGGGTGATCGCCCAACCGGTCGGCGGCGCAATGACGTTGTCGCTGACTGCTCTGCTGTGCGCCTACCTGCTCACGACCCTGCGAAACAGAGCCCGATGACCATCGTCCGGGCCGATCCGATCCCTGCGTGTGCGCAACTCCCCGAAGAAAGCCCATTTCTTTCCGATAAGGCGTCAATTGCGACGGGGTGAGCGATCACCCTTTCGTGTGCTTTTCACCAAAGACCTCAAGGGAGTTGGGAGCAGCGCCGACAAAGGATCCGTGAGTACCCTTGCGCACACCATGATGACCGCCGCCCGCTCCACCGACTCCGGTCTGGCCGGCCCGGGCGAACTCGACCGCTATCCCTTCGGTGAGGCCCCCGTGGCCGAACGCGTCGGAGCCCCCGTATGGGAGTCCGCGGAACCTGAGCTGGGCCGCGTGGGCCGCCGCGCCGCGGGCAGCCGCGGACGCGGACTGCACGGCCAACTCGTCCAGCAGCTCGGTCAGATGATCGTCTCGGGCGACCTGGGTGCCGACCGACCGCTGGTGCCCGAGGAGATCGGTCAGCGGTTCGAGGTGTCCCGCACCGTCGTCCGCGAGTCGCTGCGTGTCCTCGAGGCCAAAGGCCTGGTCAGTGCCCGGCCGAACGTCGGCACGCGCGTGCGTCCCGTGAGCGACTGGAACCTTCTCGACCCGGACATCATCGAGTGGCGGGCGTTCGGCCCCCAGCGCGATGATCAGCGGCGGGAGCTGAATGAGCTGCGCTGGACGATCGAGCCCCTTGCCGCGCGCCTTGCCGCGGGGCACGGGCGCGCCGACATCCAGCAGCGGATGTCCGACATGGTCGAGATCATGGCGCACGCCATGGGGCAGGGCGACGCGCTCACCTACTCCCGGGCCGACGCCGAGTTCCACTCGCTGCTGATCCAGGTCGCGAGCAACCGGATGCTGGAACACCTTTCCGGGATCGTGTCGTCCGCCCTCCAGGTCTCCGGCGGCCCGGTCACGGGCTGTGACCGGCCGAACGACGCGTCGCTGGGGCACCACGGCCGGATCGTCGACGCCCTCGCGGCGGGCGACGGCGCCGCCGCCGAGACGGCCATGCGAGCGCTGCTCACCGTTCATCCCGAGGTGGAGCGCGTCGTGCCGGCGCCGCGCGAACACTGACCGCACCGCGCGGGGGACGGTCGGGGGTGCCTCCCCCTCTCGCGTCGTCCTCGGCCACTGCCTCCGTACTCCCGTCGGACCCCGCAGAACCCGTCACGGGGCCTGCGGGGTCCGACGGTCGATGTGGCGGAACAGGCCCTGGCGGTACCGGTAGGCTCGACGGGTGACCTCATCTGCCCGCGTCTGGCCGTTTTTGAACGCTTACGGGGTGTGACTCGGGCCACGAAGATTGGGCGTAACGCTTGTGGAAACAACGCGATGACCTAAGAGGTGACCGCCGCGGAGGGAATACGGACGCCGTTCAAGGCGCTGTGAATCCTCCCGGCCCCCGCCCGCGCCGTCGGCCCACCCCCAGGCCGGTGGTCGGCTCCTGTCCGTCACGGACGGGGCCGGAAGCCGTTTTCCAACGTTCCGAGAGGTTGTTCGTGTCGGCCAGCACATCCCGTACGCTCCCGCCTGAGATCGCCGAGTCCGTCTCTGTCATGGCGCTCATTGAGCGGGGAAAGGCTGAGGGGCAGATCGCCGGCGACGATGTGCGTCGGGCCTTCGAAGCTGACCAGATTCCGGCCACTCAGTGGAAGAACGTACTGCGCAGCCTCAACCAGATCCTCGAGGAAGAGGGTGTGACGCTGATGGTCAGTGCCGCGGAGCCCAAGCGCACCCGAAAGAGCGTCGCAGCGAAGAGTCCGGCCAAGCGCACCGCCACCAAGACGGTCGCGGCGAAGGCGGTGACCACGAGGAAGGCCACCGCCACGGCCGCCCCGGCCACCCCGGCCGCTCCCGCTGTGGACGATTCCGCAGACGAAGCCGCCCCTGCCAAGAAGGCGGCTGCCAAGAAGACGACCGCCAAGAAGGCGGTCGCGAAGAAGACCGTCGCCAAGAAGACGGCGGCCAAGAAGACCGCAGGCAAGGACGACGCCGAGGTTGCCGAGGACGAGGTCCTCGAGGACGCCAAGCCCGGCGAAGAGGAAGAGGAGGGGACCGAGAACAAGGGTTTCGTCCTCTCCGACGACGACGAGGACGACGCGCCCGCCCAGCAGGTCGCCGTGGCCGGTGCCACCGCCGACCCGGTGAAGGACTACCTCAAGCAGATCGGCAAGGTCCCGCTGCTCAACGCCGAGCAGGAGGTCGAGCTCGCCAAGCGCATCGAGGCCGGCCTGTTCGCCGAGGACAAGCTGGCGAACGCCGACAAGCTCGCTCCGAAGCTCAAGCGCGAGCTGGAGATCATCGCCGAGGACGGCCGACGCGCCAAGAACCACCTCCTGGAGGCCAACCTCCGTCTGGTGGTCTCCCTGGCCAAGCGTTACACCGGTCGCGGCATGCTCTTCCTGGACCTCATCCAGGAGGGCAACCTCGGTCTGATCCGCGCGGTCGAGAAGTTCGACTACACCAAGGGCTACAAGTTCTCCACGTACGCCACCTGGTGGATCCGTCAGGCGATCACCCGCGCCATGGCCGACCAGGCCCGCACCATCCGTATCCCGGTGCACATGGTCGAGGTCATCAACAAGCTCGCGCGCGTGCAGCGCCAGATGCTCCAGGACCTGGGCCGTGAGCCCACCCCGGAGGAGCTGGCCAAGGAACTCGACATGACCCCGGAGAAGGTCATCGAGGTCCAGAAGTACGGCCGTGAGCCCATCTCGCTGCACACCCCGCTGGGTGAGGACGGTGACAGCGAGTTCGGTGACCTCATCGAGGACTCCGAGGCCGTGGTCCCGGCCGACGCGGTCAGCTTCACGCTCCTCCAGGAGCAGCTGCACTCCGTCCTCGACACCCTGTCCGAGCGCGAGGCGGGCGTCGTCTCGATGCGGTTCGGTCTCACCGACGGTCAGCCGAAGACCCTCGACGAGATCGGCAAGGTGTACGGCGTGACGCGCGAGCGCATCCGCCAGATCGAGTCCAAGACCATGTCCAAGCTGCGCCACCCGTCCCGTTCGCAGGTGCTGCGCGACTACCTCGACTAGGTCGTAGCCGTACGAAGCCGAAGGCCCGGTCCCCCCAGGGGGACCGGGCCTTCGGCTTCGGCGCGGGGGTGCGGGCTGCCGCGTGCTGGATGACTCTGGGTGTCCATCAGTCACTCCAGAGTGAGGAGCGCGCATGCGTCGTCCCCTTGTCCGGGCCTTGTCCCGGCCGTTGATCCTGGCGGCCGCGGCGGTGGCCATACCCTTGGGCTCCGCCGCCCCGGCGGCCTCCGACGGTGTTGTCGTGGGCGGCTTCCCGGTCGATGTCTCCCAGAGCCCGTGGACGGTCGCGCTGTCCAGTCGTGACCGGTTCGGAGGTATGCGCTCCGGGCAGTTCTGCGGAGGCGTGGCGGTCGGCCCCTCCACCGTGCTCACTGCGGCCCACTGCATGGGCCAGGACGTCCTGGGAGCACCGCCGGGGCAGCTGGCCGACCTGAAGGTCGTCGCGGGGCGTACAGACCTGTACAGGGACACCGGGCAGGAGGTCTCCGTGCGCAGCGTCTGGGTGAATCCGGGCTACGACGGTGTCAGCAACGCCGGCGACTTCGCCGTACTCACCCTTGCCCAGCCGCTTCCGGCGGCCGCGGTCATCCCCATGGCCGCCGAGGGTGATCCGGCGTACGAGGCCGGCACGGAGGCCGTGGTCTACGGCTGGGGCGACAGCACCGGATTCGGCGCGTACGCCCACAGTCTGCGAGCGGCTCGGGTGCATGTGCTGTCAGACGCGTCCTGTGAGCGGGCCTACCCGGGTACCTCGGACGGCACCTACGACGCGCGGAGCATGGTGTGCGCCGGGGAGGAGCGGGGCGGCCGGGACGCCTGCCAGGGGGACAGCGGCGGGCCGCTGGTCGCACAGGGCCGACTCATCGGGCTCGTGTCGTGGGGCAGCGGGTGCGGGCGGCCGGGGAATCCCGGTGTCTACACGCGGGTGTCCGACGCCGTGAAGACGCTCGGCTGGTCGCGGGCGCTCGGGGGCCCCACGAGGCTCCCTGAGGGCGTCTGAGTGAGCCTCGCCCCCTCGTTGGCCGATCTTCGGGTCACGAGAGCGGGCGGCCGCCCCTGGAGCAGGGGCGGCCGCCCGTATACCGGCCTGTGCCGGTCATGGCTCGTCGTGGACGCGCAGATCAGCGCTCTTCTTCCGGGGTAGAGGCCGGAACGGTCGTCAGCCGCTCTGTCTCGTCCTGTATCTCAGCGGCGATCTTCTTGAGTTCCGGCTCGAACTTGCGGCCGTGGTGGGCGCAGAAGAGCAGTTCTCCGCCGCTGAGCAGCACGACGCGTACGTACGCCTGGGCGCCGCAGCGGTCGCAGCGGTCCGCGGCCGTCAGCGGGCTCGCGGGGGTCAGAACAGTAGTCACGTCGCCTCTTCTCTAGCTCGACGAGCTGTCGTACCAGGGTCAACATCCAACCAGCCCCAAAACGTTCCCGCTCGTGGCTTGTCCTCGAAAAAATCTTTCCGAGGTGGCCGTCTGCTGCCGGTTTGGCGGCGAATGTGCCGTATTGCGTGGTCTGTAGTGCTTACGGTTTCGCGCTGTCGGTCATGGTTCGATCCTCCCGGCTGGGTTGCCGGTTTGTTCATGAGGACGTGCCCGGAGCCTAAATGGTTCATGCCCCGAAGGGAACGTGATATGTACTTCACTCAATCGAGGGATCGAACAAGTATGCGACGCTGGACTAGTCTGAGTTTCAGACGAGGGTGGCGTTACAACGGCTCTACCAGGCCTCGGTACCCTCTTGGCGGCAACCCAAGCCGCGCCCTTACCCAGAAGGGCCCCAAGTGAAATTCAGCGAGGAGCGAACCGCGTGACCGCCGAAACGTCCGTGCCGTCCACAGCGCTGCTGGCAGGAGCAGACCGGGACGGTTCCAACTACACCGCGCGGCACCTGCTCGTCCTCGAGGGGCTCGAGGCCGTGCGGAAGCGCCCGGGTATGTACATCGGCTCGACCGACAGCCGTGGTCTGATGCACTGCCTGTGGGAAATCATCGACAACTCCGTCGACGAGGCCCTGGGCGGCTATTGCGACCACATCGAGGTGATCCTCCACGACGACGCCTCGGTCGAGGTCCGTGACAACGGTCGTGGCATCCCGGTCGACGTCGAGCCCAAGACGGGTCTGTCCGGCGTCGAGGTCGTCATGACCAAGCTGCACGCCGGCGGCAAGTTCGGCGGCGGCTCCTACGCCGCCTCCGGCGGTCTGCACGGCGTCGGCGCCTCCGTGGTCAACGCCCTGTCCGCCCGCCTCGACGTCGAGGTGGACCGGGGCGGCCACACGCACGCGATCAGCTTCCGGCGTGGTGTTCCGGGCGCCTTCGCCGCGGACGGCCCCGACTCCAAGTTCGAGACGGGCGGCCTGCGGAAGATCAAGAGGGTCGCCAAGAACCGGACCGGCACGCGGGTGCGCTACTGGGCCGACCGCCAGATCTTCCTCAAGGACGCCAAGCTCTCCCTCGACAACCTCCATCAGCGCGCCCGCCAGACCGCCTTCCTGGTGCCCGGCCTGACCATCGTCGTCCGCGACGAGTACGGCCTCGGCGAGGGCGGCAGCAAGGGCGAGGAGTCCTTCCGCTTCGACGGTGGAATCAGCGAGTTCTGCGAGTACCTGGCGACCGACAAGCCCGTCTGCGACGTCCTCCGCTTCACCGGACAGGGCACCTTCAAGGAGACCGTCCCGGTCCTGGACGAGCACGGGCAGATGACTCCGACGGAGGTCACCCGTGAGCTCGGCGTCGACGTGGCGCTGCGCTGGGGCACCGGCTACGACGTGAACCTCAAGTCGTTCGTCAACATCATCGCCACGCCCAAGGGCGGCACTCACGTCGCGGGCTTCGAGCAGGCGGTCGCCAAGACGATGAACGAGGTGCTGCGCGCCAAGAAGCTGCTGCGCGTGGCCGAGGACGACATCGTGAAGGACGACGCTCTGGAGGGCTTGACCGCCGTCGTCACGGTGCGTCTCGCCGAGCCCCAGTTCGAGGGCCAGACCAAGGAGGTCCTCGGCACCTCGGCGGCCCGGCGCATCGTGAACACCGTGATCGCCAGGGAGCTGAAGGCGTTCCTGACCTCCGCCAAGCGCGATGCCGCAGCTCAGGCGCGGGTCGTCATGGAGAAGGCGGTCGCCGCCGCACGCACGCGTATCGCGGCTCGGCAGCACAAGGACGCGCAGCGCCGCAAGACGGCTCTGGAGTCCTCGTCCCTGCCCGCCAAGCTCGCCGACTGCCGCAGCGACGACGTCGAGCGCAGCGAGCTGTTCATCGTCGAGGGAGACTCCGCGCTGGGTACGGCCAAGCTGGCCCGGAACTCCGAGTTCCAGGCACTGCTGCCGATCCGGGGCAAGATCCTCAACGTCCAGAAGTCGTCCGTCACCGACATGCTCAAGAACGCCGAGTGCGGCGCGATCATCCAGGTCATAGGAGCGGGCTCCGGGCGCACCTTCGACATCGACGCGGCCCGCTACGGCAAGATCATCATGATGACCGACGCCGATGTGGACGGCTCCCACATCCGGACGCTGCTCCTCACGCTGTTCCACCGCTACATGCGGCCCATGGTCGAGGCCGGGCGGGTCTTCGCCGCTGTCCCGCCCCTGCACCGCATCGAGCTCATCCAGCCCAAGAAGGGCCAGGACAAGTACGTGTACACGTACTCGGACCGTGAGCTGCGCGACAAGCTGATGGAGTTCCAGAGCAAGAACGTCCGGTACAAGGACTCCATCCAGCGCTACAAGGGTCTCGGTGAGATGGACGCCGACCAGCTGGCCGAGACGACGATGGACCCGCGCCACCGCACGCTGCGCCGCATCAACCTCTCCGACCTGGAGGCGGCCGAGCAGGTGTTCGATCTGCTCATGGGCAATGACGTGGCACCGCGCAAGGAGTTCATCTCCAGCTCGGCGGCGACGCTGGACCGGTCCCGTATCGACGCGTAACCGCCGCGTTCGGTCCGGCCGGGTCGCAGGTGGATCCCGGCCGGATCGCAGGTGGATCCGGCCGGATCTCGAACAGGTCCGGTCGGATCTTGGGCAGTGCCGGCTTGGTCTTGCGCAGGTCAGGCCGGTTGTCGGGCAGGTCCGGCTGAGGGTTCTCCACCCACGGGTGGAGAACCCGGGCTTCCGGAGATCCACCCATGATCCACCCCCGCTCCGATCTGCGGACCGGCACGTTTCCGTAGCGTCGAAGGCGTCGGCAGCGCTCGCTGTCGGCCTCCCCTTCCCGCTCACGGAGGCTGTGATGTCCGGGCTCGTCAACGCACTGGTGATCGTGGCGGTGGCCGCACTCGTGATCGCGCGGCAGTTCCGTGCAAGCCGCATCGACACGGACCGGCGATGGTGGCTCCTGCCGGGAATCCTGGCCGTCATAGCGCTGCGCGAACCCGATCTGCTCGGCACCCGTCACCACGCCGAATCGGCCCTGGTGCTCGGCGCCGAACTGATCGTCGCCCTGGCCATGGGAGCCGCCTGGGCCTGGACCACCCGCATCTGGGTGGAGCCGGACGGCGCCGTGTGGAGCAAGAGCACCAAGGCGAGCGTGGCCGTGTGGGGAGCCGGCATCGGTCTGAGGCTGGGTCTCTTCGGATTCGGCGCCCTGCTGGGCATCCACCAGGATAGTGCGGCCCTGATGCTGGGACTCGCGGCCACCTTGCTGGTCCGCTCCGGGATGCTGATCTGGCGCGTGCGGTCTCTGGACCAGGCTCCCGCGTACGCCACGGCGTACGGTGACCCCGGGCCCCGGTCCCCGTGGAAGGAGCGCGTGTGACGGAGAACGTCTGGACACGCTGGCCCTCACGGGAGGCGCTCGGCCCCAGAGGGGTATCGCGCCCCAGGAGGCTGCTGGCCTGGGCCGTAAGGCTGCTGGTCGTGGGCGCCCTGGTGTGGAGCGCCCTCCACGACAGCCGCATCCAGGGGTGGGTGGCGGTCGCCGGCGTCGGCGGCGTTCTTGTGGCCGGTGGCCTGGCGTGGGCCTTGTTCCGGACCACGCTCGCGCACCGGCTGTGGCCGTCCTTGGCCCTTCTCCTGCTGCTGCTGGGGCTGGCGGCCGGCGCCGAGGCCGCGGACTTCCGTTCCCCGGCCGCGGTCCTGTGGTGCGGATGCGCCATCGCGGCGCTCGAGCGACTGCCTCTGGGCGCGGCGCTGCCGGCGGCTTCGGTCGGGTTCGCCGCCTTCGCCTTGGTCAACGACGACTCGGGGGTGACCTCGGCCACCGCCGTCGCAGGCATGGCCCTCGCCGGATACGCACTGCGTCTGGACGCCGAAGCCAGAGGCACCACACAACGACTGCTCACCCAGGAGCGGGCCGCGCGCGCGGCGGAGGCCGAGTCGGCCGCACTCGCGGAGCGGGCCCGCATCGCCCGGGAGATCCACGACGTCCTGGCCCACAGTCTCTCGGCACAGCTCGTGCACCTGGAGGCGGCCCGGCTGCTGATCGAGCGGGGTGCGGACCGCGAGCAGATTCTCGATCGCGTGGTGGCGGCACGGGGGATGGCCCGCGACGGGCTCGAGGAGACCAGGCAGTCGCTCTCCGCGTTGCGCGGTGAACTGACGCCGCTGGAGGACTTCCTGACGGATCTCGTCCGCGCGTCCGACGGTGCCGTGGTCACCGTGGGCGGCGAACGCAGACCGATGCCGGTCGAGGCGTCGCAGGCCGTGCGCCGGGTCGCTCAGGAGGCCTTGACGAACGCTCGCAAACACGCGCCGGGCGCCAAGGTCCGTGTCCGGCTGGAGTACGGCCGACATGAAGTGACCCTGGACGTGCGGGACTCGGGTGGGTCGCCGGGCGAACTCGCCGAGGCCGGCGGCGGGTACGGTCTGCTGGGTATGCGGGAGCGCGCCGAACTGCTGGGTGGTTCGCTCGCTGCCGGGCCGGACGAGGAAGGGTTCGTGGTGACGCTGAAGGTGCCGGTATGACGGAGGAGGCGGCGAGGAAGCCCGCCAGGGTGGTGGTCGCGGACGACCAGACGGTCGTCCGGGAAGGCATCGTGATGCTGCTCGGGCTGCTGGCGGGAGTCGAGGTCGTGGGCGCCGCCGGGGACGGGGAAGAGGCCGTGCGGCTCGTCGCCGAACTCGCTCCCGACGTGGTGCTGATGGACCTGCGCATGCCTCGCTGTGACGGAGTGGAGGCGACCCGACGCATCCGGTCCGAGTATCCCGGGACACAGGTCGTGGTCCTCACGACCTACGCGGACGACGAATCCCTCTTCCCGGCGCTGAAGGCCGGCGCACGGGGGTACCTCACCAAGGACGCGGGCGGGGACGAGATCGTGCGGGCCGTGCACAGTGTGCTGTCCGGGGACGCGGGGCTGTCGCCCAGTGTCCAGCGCAGGCTGCTGGAGCGCCTGTCGGCCCCCGAACCGGAGCCGGTTGCGCCCGCTGCCGTCCCCGACGGGCTCACGACACGCGAGGCGGAGGTGCTGGTCCTGATCGCCGAGGGGCTCAGCAACCAGGAGATCGCACGCAGGCTGAGCGTGTCCACCGCGACGGTGAAGACACACATCAACAACATGTTCTCCAAGACGGGACTCAAGGACCGGGCGCAGGCGGTGCGTTACGCGTACGGGAAGGGGCTGGTCCGGCCACCCGCGGGGTGAACGGCGCGTTGGTCACCTGATGGGGTGAAGTGTTCGGGGAACAATAGTCGGGGATCTTCCCGTTCTGTCCATCCTTGGGCATGCAGTCAAGCAACGGTCGTGCCCGCGCCGACGGGGACGGTCCCGACAGCGGTGCCCCCACACCACACGCGCACGAACCTCATCAAGGCCAGGGCCAGGCGTACGCCGAGGTGCCAGGGGATGTGCGCTACGAGGACCCGTGGTACGACGCGCTCGCCTCGGGCTGGGGCGAGTCGGCCATCATGAGCACGCCTGGACCCGAGGTTCCCGCGGCACGTCGGCGGGACACCGGAACCGCGGCGGCGGCTCAGATCTACCTCGAGGTGCAGCACAGCGCGGCCTTCCAGGAGGTGCGCAGCCGGTACCGACGGTTCGTGGTGCCCGCCGCCGCAGGGTTCTTCGTCTGGTACGTGGCGTACGTGGTCACCGCGACGACCGCGCCCGGCTTCATGGCGCGGCCGGTGGCGGGCGCGGTGAACGTGGCGCTGCTCGCCGGGTTGGGGCAGTTCCTCAGCACGTTCCTGCTCACCTGGGCCTACGCCCGGCACGCGCGGCTGCGCCGGGACCGTGCCGCGCTCGAACTGCGCTGGGACACACAGGAGATGACCCGGGGAGCAAAGGGCGGTGCGTCGTGACCGGCAACCATCAGGCGCTGGCGTTGTTGCTGTTCAGCGCCTTCGTCGCGGTCACGTTGGGGATCACGACCTGGGTGAGCCGCAACCGCCATGGTTCGGAGGAGGAGTTCTACGTAGGCGGGCGTCTGTTCTCCCCGATGGAGAATGGTTTTGCCATCGCGGGTGACTACATGTCCGCCGCCTCCTTCCTGGGGGTCACCGGGCTCATCGCGCTGTTCGGGTACGACGGGCTGCTGTATGTGGTCGGATTCCTCGTGGCCTGGCTGGTGGTGTTGTTCCTCGTCGCCGAACTGGTGCGCAACTGCGGGCGGTTCACGCTCTCCGACGTGGTAGCCGCGCGGATGAGCGAGCGGCCGGTGCGGATCGCGGCGGGAACCTCCTCGGTCACCGTGTCCGTCCTCTACCTGGTGGCCCAGATGGTGGGCGCCGGCAGCCTGGTGGCGCTGCTTCTCGGGAACACCGGCGAGGCGGCCCGGTCGTGGGCCGTCATCGGGGTGGGTGCGCTCATGGTGATCTATGTGTCGTTGGGAGGGATGCGGGCGACCACGTGGATCCAGATCGTCAAGGCGGTTCTGCTGCTGGCCGGCACCGTCGCGCTCACCGTGCTCGTCCTGGTGCGCTTCCACGGTGACTTCGACCAGTTGCTGCGCACGGCGGCCGCGCGCAGTGGGCACGGTGACGCGTTCCTGGCACCCGGGCTGAAGTACGGCGGGGACTGGACCGCGCGTTTCGACTTCATGAGCCTGGGGCTCGCGCTGGTGCTGGGCACGGCGGGACTGCCGCACATCCTGTCCCGCTTCTACACCGTGCCGACCGCGCAGGCCGCCCGTCGCTCCGTCGTCTGGGCGATCGGACTGATCGGCGGCTTCTACCTGATGACGATCGTCCTCGGCTTCGGTGCGGCGGCGATCGTCGGCCCGGAGGCGGTGCGCGGCTCGAACGCGTCAGGGAACACGGCGGTTCCGCTTCTGGCACTCGACCTGGGCGGCGGCGCCGACTCCACCGGCGGAGCGGTGCTGTTCGCGGTCGTGGGTGCCATCGCCTTCGCCACGATCCTCGCGGTCGTCGCCGGGATCACGCTGGCCTCCTCGGCGTCGGTGGCGCACGACCTGTACGCCTCCCTGCGCCGCCGGCAGGCCAAACCCCGCAGCGAGGTCGCGGTGGCGCGGGTCGCCGCCGTGGGCGTCGGCGTGGTCGCGATCGCACTCGGCCTGCTGGCCCGCGATCTCAACGTCGCCTTCCTCGTCGGGCTCGCCTTCGCCGTCGCGGCGTCCGCGAATCTGCCGGTCCTCATGTACTCGCTGTTCTGGCGTGGCTTCACCACACGGGGCGCCGTGTGGGCGGTGTACGGCGGACTGGTGCCGGCCCTGGCGCTCGTCGTGCTGTCCCCGGTGGTCTCCGGCAGCCCCGAATCGCTCTTCCCGACCGTGGACTTCCAGTACTTCCCGCTGCAGAACCCCGGCCTGGTCTCGATTCCTCTGGGCTTCCTGGCGGGCTGGCTCGGCACGATCACCTCGGCCGAGGTCGCGGACGACGCCAAGCACGCGGAGACCGAGGTGCGGTCACTGACCGGGGCGGGAGCCGCGTAACGGGCGACGCCTCACCGCCGTACCGCTTCGAGGTCCTGGCGCGCGGTTACGGCGCCACCCAGGCGTACCGGTGTTCCGGGCGGCCCGTGTCGCCGTACTTGAGGGAGAGGTGCAGGCGTCCGGCCTGTTCCAGGTGGCGGAGGTAGCGCTGGGCGGTGGAGCGGCTCAGGCCGGTCTCGGCGGCGACCTCGTGGGCCGACAGAGGGTGGTTCGCGCGGTGCAGAACGTCGCAGATCAGGTCCGTGGTCGGTTCCGAGTGGCCGCTCGGCAGGCCGGGCGAGGACGGCGCCGGTCCGGTGCGCAGGGCGCCGAAGATCCGGTCGACCTGCTCCTGGCCGGCGATGCCGTGCCCGCCGACCCGGTCCACCGTGCGGCGCAGGGCGGCGTACGAGTCGAGGCGGGTGCGCAGGGCGGCGAAGGTGAACGGTTTGACCAGGTAGTGCAGGGCGCCCAGGCGCATCGCGGTCTGGACCGTCGTGACGTCACCGGCCGCCGTGATCATGATGACGTCGGTGCCATGGCCCTGCTCACGCATGCGGTGGATGAGCTGGAGGCCGGTCTGGTCGGGCAGGTAGTGGTCGAGCAGCACCAGGTCGATGGTTCCGCGCTCGATGGTTCCCAGCGCCTGGGCGGCACTGTGCGCGCGGGCGGCCACCCGGAAGCCGGGAACCTTTCCCACGTACTTGGCGTTGATCTCGGCGACACGGAAGTCGTCGTCCACCACCAGGACGTCAATCATCGGGCCTCTCTCCGTCAAGGCCAGGCGGGCGTTTAGCCCGTGTTTCGGCTTCGCTGTTCTAGCGCGAGCAAAACGAGCACAACAGGCTACTGCAAGCAAAAGAAGCGCATGCGCCCAGAAGGCTGATGCCGATTCCCGGGTCGCCTCTACCGTCCCCGGCCATGAGCGCACACACCAGCCCCGCCATCGAGCTGCGGGGCGCGAGCAAGGTCTTCAGGACCCCGTCGGGGGCTCCGCACACCGCCCTGCGGGAACTCGACCTCACGGTCGGGCGTGGCGAGTTCGTGGCCGTCGTGGGCCCGACCGGCTGCGGCAAGTCGACCACGCTGACCCTGGTCAGCGGTCTGGAAGAGCCCACCCAGGGCGAGGTGTTGGTCGCCGGGCGGCCCGTGCGTGGCGTCGGTGACAAGGTCGGCTTCGTCTTCCAGCAGGACGCCACCTTTCCCTGGCGCACGGTCCTGTCCAACGTCATGGCCGGGCCCCGCTTTCGCGGTGTGCCCAAGGCGGAGGCGAAACGGAAAGCGCGCGAGTGGCTGGCCCGGGTCGGGCTCACCGCCTTCGAGGACCGCTACCCGCACCAGCTCTCCGGCGGTCAGCGCAAGCGCGTGGCCCTCGCCGCGACCTTCGTGAACGACCCCGAGATCCTCCTCATGGACGAGCCGTTCTCGGCGCTCGACGTGCAGACCAGGGCACTGATGTCGGACGAGCTCCTCGAGCTGTGGGAGGGCACGGGCGCGTCCGTCGTCTTCGTCACCCACGACCTGGAGGAGTCCATCGCGCTGGCCGACAAGGTCGTCGTGATGACCGCCGGCCCCGCCACCGTGAAGCAGGTCTTCGACATCGACCTGCCGAGGCCGCGCAAGGTCGAATCGGTGCGGCTGGAGCCGCGGTTCATCGAGATCTACCGCGAGATCTGGGAGTCCCTCGGCGAAGAGGTCCGCATCACCCGCGAGAGAGGTGCCGCCCATGTCGCCTGAGGTTCTCAGCACACCGGTCGTCGACACGGCCAAGGTGCCTGACCGGGCCCGCTCACGCGCGCGTGCCGCTCGCAGACGCAAGGCCGTGGTGACGGCGTCGCGTGTCCTGCTCCTGGTGGCCGTACTCGCCCTGTGGGAGGCGTTCTCCCGGGCCAAGGTCATCGATCCCTTCAACTTCTCGATGCCGTCCAAGATCTGGGACCAGATCTGGACCTGGGTGACGCACGGGACCGCGCTCGGTTCTCTGGGCGAGCAGATCTGGTACACGCTCTACGAGGCCCTGCTCGGCTGGGTCATCGGTGTGGTCGCCGGTGTCGTGTGCGGTATCGCACTGGGGCGGATCACCTTCCTCGCCGACATCCTTGGTCCATACATCAAGGTGCTCAACTCCATACCCAGGATCGTGCTGGCCCCGATCTTCGTGATCTGGTTCGGCCTCGGGCCCGCCTCCAAGGTCGCCTCGGCCGTCGTCCTGGTGTTCTTCCCGGTCTTCTTCAACGCCTTCCAGGGCGCCCGCGAGGTGGACCGCAACCTCGTCGCCAACGCGCGCATCCTCGGCGCGAGCGACCGCAGGGTGACGCTCCAGGTGGTCGTGCCGTCCGCCACCTCCTGGATCTTCACCAGCCTGCACGTGAGCTTCGGCTTCGCCCTGATCGGCGCCATCGTCGGTGAGTACATCGGCGCGACCAAGGGGATCGGACTGCTCGTCGCGCAGTCGCAGGGCACGTTCAACGCGGCTGGTGTCTACGCCGCGATGGTCATCCTCGCCGTCGTCGCACTCGTCGCGGAGGGGCTGCTGACCTTCGCCGAGCGCCGCATCTTCCGATGGAAGCCGTCGGGCTCGGACAGCTGACCCTTCGTTCGACGATCCATCGAGGAGCCGTTCCCGAAGGAGTCCTCGGGGCCTTCCTCGGACGGTTCCCCGCCCTCCCCTCACCGCTGCCCCCCCGCATCGCCCTCTCACAAGGACGTGAACCCGCCATGCGCACAACCGCCAGATACACGGCCCTGGCCGCCGCCGGTCTGCTCGCCCTCTCCTCGCTCACCGCCTGCGCCGACGACGCGGCGAGCACCGCGTCCACGGGCTCCGGTGGCAAGGGAGACGGAAAGGGCACCAAGGTCAAGATCATGGTCGGTGGCCTGGACAAGGTCATCTACCTGCCCGCCATGCTCACCCAGCGCCTGGGCTACTTCGACGCCGAGGGACTGGAGGTCGAGATGCTGAGCGAGCCGGCCGGTGTCCAGGCCGAGACGGCGCTCGTCTCCGGCCAGGTGCAGGGAGCCGTCGGCTTCTACGACCACACCCTCGACCTCCAGGTGAAGGGCAAGGAGGTGGAGTCCGTCGTGCAGTTCTCGCACGCGCCCGGTGAGGTGGAGATCGTTTCCACCGAGGCAGAGGGTGACATCACCTCGCCCGAGGACTTCAAGGGCAAGAAACTCGGCGTCACCGGCCTCGGCTCCTCGACCGACTTCCTCACCAAGTACCTCGCGGTCAAGAACGGCGTGAAGGTCAGTGAGTTCACCCCGGTCGCGGTGGGCGCGGGGCCGACCTTCATCGCCGCGCTCCAGCAGGGCGCCATCGACGGCGGTATGACGACCGACCCGACCGTGGCGACCATCCTGGACAAGAAGGCCGGCAAGGTCCTGCTCGACATGCGCACCCCGCAGGGCTCCGAGGACGCGCTCGGCGGACCGTATCCCTCGTCAAGCCTGTACATGCAGACGGACTGGGTCAACAGTCACAAGGACACCGTCCAGAAGTTGGCCAATGCATTCGTCAAGACGCTCAAGTGGATGTCCACCCACAGCGCGGCCGAGATCGCCGAGAAGATGCCGACGGACTACTCCCAGGGGAACAAGCTGCTGTACTCGGTGGCCATCAAGAACACGCTGCCGATGTTCACCAAGGACGGCGTGATGCCCAAGAACGGTCCTGAGACCGTCGAGAAGGTCCTCAAGGCCTTCAACCCCAACATCCAGAACGCCGACGTGGACCTGAGCAAGACCTACACGACCGAGTTCGTCGAGAAGGCGGTGGGCTGACGGTCGAGCAGGCGGCGGGCCGGGATCCGTATCCCAGGAGGGGCACGGTTCCTTCCCCCGCCCCCGAGGACCGTGCCCTTCAGGCGCGGGTCGCCCACACGTAGCGGTGTTCCGGGCGGCCCGCGTCGCCGTACTTCAGGGTCAGCCGGGCCCGCCCCGTGCGCTCCAGGAGCTTCAGGTAGCGCTGGGCGGTCTGGCGGCTCACCCCGGTCCGGTCGGCGATCTCCTGGGCCGACAGGGGCCCTTCGGCGTTCATCAGGGACTGGCGTACGAGTTCGGCGGTGGTGGGGGAGTGGCCCTTGGGCAGACCGGGCTCCGAGGAGGCGGACAGCGCGCCGAAGATGCGGTCGACATCGGCCTGTTCGGCCTCCCCGCCCCCGTCGAGCGTCCGGCGAAGCTCGGCGTACGCCTCCAGCTTGGCGCGCAGACCCGCGAAGGCGA
Organism: Streptomyces sp. NBC_01334; assembly: GCF_035983595.1. Lineage (NCBI taxonomy): Bacteria > Bacillati > Actinomycetota > Actinomycetes > Kitasatosporales > Streptomycetaceae > Streptomyces > Streptomyces sp. NBC_01334. The sequence goes on from NZ_CP130718.1 coordinate 7,161,001, forward strand.
ACGGCTTCACCAGGTACTGAAGGGCACCCTGGCGCATCGCCGCCTGCACCGTCGTGACGTCCCGCGCGGCGGTCACCATGATCACGTCGGTCTGGTGGCCGCGCCGACGCATCTCCTGGACGACCTCGAGCCCCGTCTCGTCGGGCAGGTAGTGGTCCAGCAGGACGAGGTCCAGGCGGGGCAGCAGCTCGAGCTGACGCAGCGCGTCGGCCGCGCTGTGGGCCTCACCGGCGACGTGGAAGCCCGGCACCTTCTCGACGTAGGCGGAGTTGACCTGGGCGACCCGGGTGTCGTCGTCCACGACCAGGACCTCGATCATCGCGACTCCTCCTCGACAGTGCTCTTCGCCGGTGCCGCCAGCGCGGGTTCCAGGTCGGGCTCGGTGAGCGCCTCGGGCAGGACGACGGTGAACTCGGCGCCCCCACCGTCCGCCTCGTCCACCGCGGCGTGGCCGCCCTGCCGCTCGGCGAGCCTGCGCACCAGGGAGAGCCCGATCCCACGCTTGCCGTGCGCCGGGGGCTTCTTCGTGGACCAGCCCTCGGTGAAGATCAACTCGCGCTGCTCGGCCGGGATGCCGGGGCCGGTGTCGCGCACCCGCAGGACCGCGGTACGTCCCTCCGCGCGCAGTTCGACCTCCACGCGCGCGTGCGGCTTGCCCGCGACGGCGTCGAGCGCGTTGTCCACGAGGTTGCCCACGACCGTGACCAGCCCGCGCGGGTCGATCAGACGGTCGGGCAGCCGGGTGCGGTCGGAGACCCACAGGGCGACACCTCGCTCGGCCGCGACGGTCGCCTTGCCGACCAGCAGGGCGGCGAGCAACGGGTCCTCGATCTTCTCGGTCACCTGCTCCGCGGTCGCCCGATGGTCGCCGACCACCTCCCCGACGAAGTCCACCGCGTCGTCGTACATCTCCAGTTCGAGCAGCCCCAGCAGCGTGTGCATGCGGTTGGCGTGCTCGTGGTCCTGGGCGCGCAGCGCGTCGATGAGGCCGTGCGTCGAGTCGAGTTCGCGCCCGAGCTGCTCCAGCTCGGTGCGATCGCGCAGGGTGGCCACGGCGCCGCCGTCGTCGGTGGGCATGCGGTTGACGACCAGGACGCGCTGCCCGCGGACGGCGATCAGGTCCGTACCGGTCACCCGGCCCGCCAGGACATCGGCCGTACGTCCGTCGCCGAGCGCCTCGTCGGGCGAAGCGCCCACCACCTCCTCCCCGATGCCGAGGAGGCGCTGGGCCTCGTCGTTGAGCAGCCGGACGCGGCCGGCGCGGTCCAGGGCGACGACACCTTCCCGGATGCCGTGCAGCATCGCCTCACGCTCGGCGAGCAGTGCCGAGATGTCCGAGAAGGCCAGGTCGCGGGTCTGTCGCTGGACCCGCCGGGAGATCAGCCAGGCGGCCAGCGCGCCCACGGCGAGGGCCCCGCCCGCGTAGGCGAACAGCCCGGGGATCGCGTGGATCAGGCGGGCGCGCACGCTGTCGTACTCGATACCGACCGAGACCGCGCCGATGATCCTGTCCTCGCCGTCGCGCAGGGGCACCTTGCCGCGGGCCGAGCGGCCCAGGGTGCCGCTGTCGATCTCCATGACGTCCTTGCCCGCCAGGGCCTGGCTCGGGTCCGTCGACACATGACCACCGACCTGCTCGGGGTCGGCGTGCGACCAGCGGGTGCCGTTCAGGTCCATCACCACGACGTACTCGGCGCCGCTGGCCTTGCGGATCCGCTCGGCCTCACGCTGCACCGGTCCGTCGACCGACGGCCGCGTGCTCCGGAGGTCCTCGGCGATCTGCGGCACAGCCGCGGTGGTCTGCGCGATGGCGAGGGCACGGCGCATCGCCTGGTCGTCCAACTGATCGCTGAGCGGAGCGAGGAACAGCCCGGTCGCGAGCACCACGACTCCCGCGGCGATCGTCAGCTGCATGAGCAGGACCTGCGAGAACATGCGCCGCGGCATTCCGAGGCGCAGGCGGCGGGCGGGGGGAGTGGGGCTCATACCCAAGACGGTACGTGGGTGGACCGGCGCAGCCGTAGGGCTGGGTGGTGTGGATCTCTTGACCGACTCAAGAGGAAACGATTCCTCCGTGCCCGCGCGGGGTGCGGCCACGCGGTGTTCCGGAGGTGTGTCAGCCCACCAGGGCCGTTCCGGCCAGCTCGCGAACCGCCACCACATCCATCCGCGCAGGTGAACCGAGGACCGAGGTGCCGCAGCTCTCCGGCCGGGGCGGCAGTGAAGCGCCCTGGTCGACGACGACCTGCCAGTGGCGTCCGTCCCGGTGCGCGACGGTCACCTCCCAGCGCGGTGCGCCGCCCGTGGTCCGGACGACGCTCAGCGCCTCCGCCGCGTCCTCGCCGGTCGCCGAGCGCACCGCCAGTTCCGCCGCCTGGCCGGGCCGCTCCCAGGCCGAACACCCGCGGCACCCCTCCACGACGATCCGCCCGTCCTGGACGCCGTGCAGGACCTCCTTGACGGCATGGGCCTCGGCGCGGCCGTACGCGTACCCGTACGGCAGGACGAGCAGGGTGGGGGAGAAGCGATGACCCCCCAGATGGGTGACCTCCCAGGCGCCCCGCACCCCCGAGGCGGCGAGTTCGGCGGCCAGCGGACGGCCGAGGAGCGCGCAGCAGCGGTCGCGCTTGCCGTTGGTGCAGACGAGGGCGAGCGGGTCGCCCGTGTGGGGACCGCCCCGCAGCGCGGTGTCGAAGGTGCGGTGGTCGCCCCTGCCGAGCGCGGTGAAGTCGAGGTCCAGCAGCTGCCGGGGGTCGTGGGTGGTGGCGCTGCGCAGCCACACGCTGCCGGGGACGGTGTGGGCTGCGTACACCTGCCGCAGGGGCGGTGCGCCGAAGTCCGCGTGGCGCCCGGGGCGGCGGATGAGCGCGACGCGTACGCCCGTGTCCCGCGCGGCGGCATCCAGAGCGCGGCCCAGGGCCGGGTCCAGGTGGCTCGACACCAGCGCTTCGGCACCCCAGGGGCCGGGCTGTTCCAGGAGGAGCCAGGTCGTTGCCGTGGCCGCGGTTCCGGAAATGGGCTCGTCGAGATCCCGCGAGACGGTCGCGCACGTACTCACAGAGGTGAGCCTAACCTGACTTGCCGGAGTGCGACCTCCGGCCGGGGCATGTGCTCGGCGGTGCGGGTACGCGTGCGCGTGGCGGCGAGGGACGGGGCAGCCGGGCCTGCCCGGGCGTCGTCCCTGGTCGCAGCCGTGCCGGCCGCCCGGTGGCGCCCGGGGTGGGGTGGCGCCCGAGCGGGGGTGGCGTCCCGAACGGTGACGCGGGCCCGCTCGCGACGGCTGCCGCGGTCTGCCTACTTCGGCAGCGGCTGGGGCGGCTTCGGCCCCACGTAGTGCCCGCTCGGGCGCATCCGCAGGGGGCGTTCGCCGTACTCTTCCAGGGCGTGGGCGACCCAGCCCGCCGTCCGGGCGACGGCGAAGATCGTCTCGCTGGCCGAGGACTCCATTCCGCAGGACGCGGTGAGGACGGCGAGCGCCAGGTCCACGTTGGCGTGCAGGGGTGCGTGGCGCGCGGTCGTGGCCACGATGTCCCGGGCCGCGGCCAAGGCCGGTCCGGCGGCGGGAATCTCCTCCAGGAGGGCGAACAGGGCACGCGCGCGTGGGTCCTCGCCGAGGTAGAGCCGGTGGCCGAGACCCGGAATGCGGCGGCCCGCGCGCAGCTCCTCGGCGATCACCGGGGCGGCACTGCCGACGTCGAGCACTTCGAGCAGCATGCGGTGGGCCAGGCCCCCGGCCGCGCCGTGCAGCGGCCCCTCGAGCACTCCGAGCCCGGCGGAGACGGCCGCGTAGGCGTGCGCACGGGCCGAGGCGGCGACGCGCACCGCGAGCGTCGAGGCGGCCAGGTCGTGGTCGACGAGCAGGCCGAGCGCCGTGTCGAGGACGTGCAGCTGCGCCTTCTCGGCGGGCCGTCCGCTGAGTCGGCCCCACAGGCGCAGGGCGAGCGGGCCTTCGTCACGGTGCGTGGGCACCTTCGGGGGCAGGGCGGCGACGAGGGTGGGGATCAGGATGCGGGCGGTGCCGAGCACGGCGTCCTCGGACAGGTCGAACCGCAGCGGGTCCGCGGCCGCGGCGGCGACGGCGGCGACCCGCAACCGGTCGGTGGGCCCGGTGTGTTCGGGCAGCGCCTCGACGACGCGTCGGGCGGCCTCGACGGATGCCACGGGCGCGGTGAAGGTGACGCCGGGCCGCAACCGACCGGTCCACAACCACTCCGCGACCTCTTCGTAGGAGTGCCGGGAGGCCAGTTCGACCGCGTCGACGCCCCGGAAGTAGTAGCGGTCCTGGTCGATGAGGGTGACGCGCGTGCGAACGGACAGTTCCGCCCCGGAGCCCGGACTCCCGCTGCTCTCCCGCTTGTTGCGCCGCGCGAGCGCCTCGACCTCCTTGGCGTCGAAGGTGCTGCCCCGGCCCCCGGGCGTGCGCCGGCTGCTCAGCTGGCCACGACTGACGTACGCGTACACGGTCTCGGGTTTCACGCCGAGCAGCTCTGCGGCCTCCTTGGTGCTCAGCCGTCGTTCGGGGTGGCCGGGTCCGGGTTCGTGATCGCGCATGGGGGTCACCGTATCCACAAGACGTATGCATTGATTCAATCAATATTGACAGAGATCGAGTCAAGCATAGACAGTCGAATCAAGTTCAGGGAGGAAACATGTCCGTCAACCTGTCAGCAGCCTCATCCATGGACGTGCCGCGAGGACTCGCGGGTGTCGTCGTCGCCGACACGGAGGTCGGCGACGTCCGAGGACGTGAGGGCTTCTACCACTACCGCCAGTACTCGGCCGTGGACCTCGCGCGCACCCGCCGCTTCGAGGACGTCTGGCACCTCCTGGTCCACGGCGAACTGCCGGACGGGCGGCGGAGCGCCGCCTTCGCCGCCGAGACCGCGGCACTGCGCGGCCTCCCCGAGGGGGTGGCCGCCGCGTTGCCCGCCCTGGCGGCAGCGGCCGGTGCGGACGCGAATCCGCTGGCCGGGATGCGGACGGCCTTGTCGTTGCTGGGCGCGGCGAAGGGTTTCCGGCCGGTCTACGACGTCGACGCGGTCCGACGCCGGGAGGACACGGTCGTCGCGGCCGCGGCCGTGCCCACGCTGCTCACCGCGCTGTACCGGCTGGGACGCGGCCTCGCCCCCGTCGAGCCGCGCGAGGACCTGCCGTACGCGGCGAACTACCTCTACATGTTGACCGGAGTCGAGCCCGATCCGGAGCGGGCGCGGGCGATCGAGCAATACCTGATCTCCACCATTGATCACGGCTTCAACGCATCAACCTTCACGGCCAGGGTCATCGCCTCGACCGGGGCGGATGTGGCCGCGTGCCTCGTGGGGGCGGTGGGCGCGCTGTCGGGGCCGCTGCACGGCGGCGCGCCCAGCCGGGCCCTGGACACCCTGGACGCGATCGGCTCTCCGGATCGCATCGATCCCTGGATCCGTGAGCGGGTCCTCGCCGGTGAGCGCGTCATGGGCTTCGGCCACGCCGTCTACCGCACGGAGGACCCGCGTTCGCGCATGCTCCGCGAGATCGCCCGGCGATTCGGAGGCCCGCGCGTCGAGTTCGCCGTCGAGGTGGAGCGACACGTCGAGGCGATCCTCGCCGAGCTGAAGCCCGGCCGGGAGCTGCACACGAACGTGGAGTTCTACGCAGGCCTGGTCATGGAGCTCTGCGGACTGCCCCGCGAGATGTTCACCCCGACGTTCGCGGCGGCGCGGGTGGTGGGCTGGAGCGCCAACATCCTGGAGCAGGCGGAGGACTCGAAGATCATCCGTCCGGTCGCGCGGTATGTGGGGCCGGGGGCGCCGGTCGAGGTGCCCGCGGTGCCCTGAACGCGCCCCGACAACACCCGTACGCGAGGAAGGCCCGGCACCGCGGGCGGGTGGGCCGGGCCGTCCTCTCGAAAGAGCCTAAAGGTCCGGAATATCGACCTTCGCGCGAATCAGCGTCTCGCGGGTGATGACGACGATTCTCTCGTGGTCACCGCGTGAGGCATCGGACGGGAGATCCGGGTCCAGTGAATCCGTGGCATCCGTGCCGATAACGGCGAAATTACCATCGGCAAGTTCGAAAATATCGGGGCAATTTGCTCCGCTCACGCTTCCGCGAGCGCGCGGAGATGCACCGATCCGACGGATGATCTGACTCACTGTTGCTTCCTTGGGTCCGTTGGTTTGCGCACGACGACTGCGCGGTGCAAGACGGGCCCTGTGGGGTCGCTCGTCATCCGGCGGCGTAGGCGACGATCTGGTGGGGTCCTCTACGCGATCAAGCGCGAGTCAACTCCCTGACGCCCCACCTAACTCTCGACTTGACCTTTTCGTAATGGGCCGAGGGTGTGATTCCGCAGGAGGGGGTGCGAGCCCCGGAGCGTGAGCCCTCGGCTGCCTGAGTGCGCCGATGACCGGTGGAAGTTCACGGGCTCGGCGGCTCGCCCACCACCCACCATTCGTCGGCGTCCGACTCCTCGAGTTGCGTCAGGAGTTCGTCCACCATACGGCCGAGTTCCGCTTCGTCCGAACCGTCGGCAATGGTCGCCCGCTGGTGTCTTGTCGCGTACCAGTACTCCCGTACCACAGGGTTCTGGAGAATGCCTCGAATGTACCCGAAGAACTCCTCGCGGGAGATGTTGCCTATCCGGTAATAAAACAGCGCGTTCGTGTAGAGAGCGTTGGCGTAGAGGTACTGGCGCCGCTGCTTGGTGGAAACGGGCGCCTCGAAGAGGTCCAGCACTTCCGCCAGTTCGGGGTCGTCTATGGCTTTGCTCAGCAATTCCCAGTGCAGGCGCTGCTGGTTGGCCAGATTGGTGTGCTGCTGGGAGTGGGCGGTCCGTTCCAGGTGTTCCAGCCGTACCCGCAGTGTCTCCAGCGCATGGCGTTGTGCCGCCATGGTGACGAGGGCACCCGCGGCCATGCCGGCCGCCGCCGCGGCGACTGCACCGAGTCCGCGGACCCCAAACCTCTGTGTGGCCATGTCAAAAACCCCCGATCGAGCGGCCGTGCGCCGGTCGTCGGGGTGCGGGTGGACGTGACGGGGACCGGCGAGCGGTGGGCGGCGCTTGCCGTCTCCCAGAGTGCCGAGCGGCTCTGATCGGCGGGGGAGGCGGAGGGGAGGCGCACGGAGGGAAGCGAGGGTCGCACGCCAGGGCGCCTTGCCCAGGGTCTGCCCCGCGGATGCTGCGAACAATCGTTCACTTCGCGGTGATTCCCACGGCTCGTATCCTGGGGCGGCATTCAATCCTCGTACGCGCGCCCGGGCCGCGCGCCGGTGCACGCGTAGGTTTCGGAAAGGTCGCACGTGTCGCAGAGCCGCAGTCCGCAGCAGATCCCGGTCGTCGTACTCGCCGGATTCCTCGGTTCCGGCAAGACGACCCTGCTCAACCATCTCCTGCACCGCAGCGGCGGCAGCCGCATCGGGGCGATCGTGAACGACTTCGGCGCCATCGAGATCGACGCCATGGCCGTGGCCGGTGCGCTCGGCGACTCCACCGTCTCCCTCGGCAACGGCTGTCTGTGCTGCGCCGTCGACGCCAGTGAACTCGACGTGTACCTCGAACGGCTCGCCGGGCCGGCCGCCGGCATCGATGTCATCGTCATCGAGGCCAGCGGTCTCGCCGAGCCTCAGGAACTCGTGCGGATGGTGCTGGCCAGTGAGCATCCCGGCATCGTCTACGGCGGGCTCGTCGAGGTCGTCGACGCCGCCGAGTTCGACGAGACCCGGACGAAGCATCCCGGCATCGACCGGCATCTCGCCCTCGCCGACCTCGTCGTGGTGAACAAACTCGACCGCGCGCCCGACGCCGACCGGGTCCTCGGGCTCGTCCGCTCCCTCGCCGACCGGGCCGCCGTCGTCCCCGCCACCTACGGCCGTGTCGACCCCGAGTTCCTCTTCGACTGCCGGCCCGGCGAGGAGCGTGTCGGGCAGCTCTCCTTCGACGACCTGCACGACCACTCCGGGGACGATCATGCCGACCACCTCCACAGCTCCTACGACAGCCTCTCCTACACCTCCGAAGTACCCCTCGGGCCCCGCCGGTTGATGGAGTTCCTCGACAGCAGGCCCGAGGGGCTGTACCGCATCAAGGGGTATGTCGACTTCGGTCCGCACGACCCGGCCAACCGGTACGCCGTGCACGCCGTCGGGCGCTTCCTCCGCTTCTACCCGGAGCCCTGGCAAGCCGCCGACGCCCGCCTGACCCAGCTCGTCCTCATCGGCTCCGGCATCGACGCCGCCGCCCTCGGCAAAGAGCTCGAGGCCTGCAAGGACGACGCCCCACACGCCGACGAGCACGGCATGTGGGGCGTCCTGCGCTATGTACGGGACCCCGACGACGAGACTTTCCAGGAGGCCGAGGCCGAGGCCTAGGGCGCGTCTGAGCATTCCCGCCGGGCGCGCGACGCCCGGCACGGCACCTCGCCGCGTTGTCGGATCACCCGGGTACATCCGGTACGCGGGCGATCCTCCGCGTTGCGATGCACCGCACCGGACGCCGCGCGCCGATCCGACGCGCATGGTCAGACACGCCCTAGAGCGGCCCGGCCACCACCGAGACCGTCTTCGTCAGCGACACGCCCGAGCCGTCGCGGCGCGGGTCCATCTCCGGCAGCTCGGCCGGCAGGCCGGTCTTCTGCGCCGCCTTGGCGGGGACGGGACCCGCCCAGGCCAGCGACAGGCAGTCCTCGCCCTTCAGGAACCGCTGGCAGCGCACACCGCCCGTGGCACGGCCCTTGCGCGGGTACTGGTCGAACGGGGTGAGCTTGGCGGTCGTCTGGACGGAGTCGTCCAGGGTTCCGCGCGAGCCCGCGATCGTGAAGACCACCGCGTCCACCGCGGGGTCCACGGCCGTGAACGAGATGACCTTCGCGCCCTCGGTGAGCTTGATGCCCGCCATACCGCCCGCCGCACGGCCCTGCGGACGCACCTGCGAGGCCTGGTAGCGCAGCAGCTGGGCGTCGTCGGCGATGAAGACCAGATCCTCCTCGCCGGTGCGCAGTTCGACGGCACCGACGATCCGGTCGCCGTCCCGCAGGGTGATGACCTCCAGCTCGTCCTTGTTGGTCGGGTAGTCGGGCACGACCCGCTTGACGACACCCTGTTCCGTGCCGATGGCCAGGCCCGGGGACGACTCGTCGAGCGTGGTCAGACAGATCAGCGTCTCGTCGCCCTCCAGGGAGACGAACTCCGCCAACGGGGCGCCGCCCGAGAGGTTCGGCGCCGAGGCCGTGTCCGGGAGCTGCGGCAGGTCGACGACGTTGATCCGCAGCAGGCGGCCCGAGGAGGTGACGGCGCCGATCTCCCCGCGCGCGGTGGCCGGCACCGCCGAGATGATCACATCGTGCTTGGTGCGCCTGCCGCCCCCGTCCTCGGCTTCCTCGGCGTTCGCCGTGAAGGGCTCGCCGTTCGCCGTGCGGGCCAGCAGGCCCGTGGAGGACAGCAGGACACGGCACGGGTCGTCCGCGACCTGGAGGGGCACGGCGGTGGCCGTGGTACCCGACGACTCCAGCAGGACCGTACGGCGCTCGGTGCCGAACTTCTTGGCCACCGAGGCCAGTTCGGCCGAGACCAGCTTGCGCAGTTCCGCGTCCGAGTCCAGGATCCGGGTCAGCTCGGCGATCTCCTCGTTGAGCTTCTCCTTCTCCGCCTCCAGCTCGATGCGGTCGTACTTGGTGAGCCGGCGCAGCGGGGTGTCCAGGATGTACTGGGTCTGGATCTCCGACAGCGAGAAGCGCTCCATCAGGCGCAGCTTCGCCTCCGCGCTGTTGTCGCTGGAGCGGATCAGCCGGATGACCTCGTCGATGTCGACGAGCGCTGTCAGCAGGCCCTCCACCAGGTGCAGCCGGTCGCGGCGCTTGCTGCGGCGGAACTCGCTGCGGCGGCGCACCACGGTGAAGCGGTGGTCGAGGTAGACCTCCAGGAGCTCCTTGAGGCCCAGCGTGAGCGGCTGGCCGTCGACCAGCGCCACGTTGTTGATGCCGAAGGACTCCTCCATCGGGGTCAGCTTGTACAGCTGCTCCAGGACGGCCTCCGGCACGAAGCCGTTCTTGATCTCGATGACCAGGCGCAGACCGTGCGCGCGGTCGGTGAGGTCCTTGACGTCGGCGATGCCCTGGATCTTCTTCGAGCCGACCAGGTCCTTGATCTTGGCGATGACCTTCTCGGGCCCGACGGTGAAGGGCAGTTCGGTGATGACCAGGCCCTTGCGGCGGGCCGTGACGGTCTCCACCGACACCGTGGCACGGATCTTGAACGTGCCGCGGCCGTTCTCGTAGGCGTCCCGGATGCCGGAGAGACCGACGATCCGGCCGCCGGTGGGCAGGTCGGGGCCCGGAACGTACTTCATCAGGGCGTCCAGATCCGCGCCGGGATAGCGGATCAGGTGGCGGGCGGCCGCGATGACCTCGCCCAGGTTGTGCGGCGGCATGTTGGTGGCCATGCCGACCGCGATCCCGGACGCGCCGTTGACCAGCAGGTTCGGGAAGGCGGCGGGCAGGGCCACCGGCTCCTGCTCCTGGCCGTCGTAGTTGGGCGAGAAGTCGACCGTGTCCTCGTCGATCGACTCCGTCATCAGGCTCGTCGCCTGGGCCTGTCGGCACTCGGTGTACCGCATGGCGGCCGGCGGGTCGTCGTTGCCCAGCGAGCCGAAGTTGCCGTGGCCGTCGATCAGCGGCACGCGCATGGAGAAGGGCTGCGCCATCCGCACCAGGGCGTCGTAGATCGACGCGTCGCCGTGCGGGTGCAGCTTGCCCATGACCTCGCCGACGACCCGGGCGCACTTCACATAGCCGCGCTCCGGGCGCAGGCCCATCTCGTTCATCTGGTAGACGATGCGGCGGTGCACCGGCTTGAGGCCGTCACGGGCGTCCGGCAGGGCGCGGGAGTAGATGACCGAGTACGCGTACTCGAGGAAGGAGCCCTGCATCTCGTCGACGACGTCGATGTCGAGGATCCGCTCCTCGAACGACTCGTCGGGCGGCGGGGTCTTCGTGCTGCGGCGGGCCATCGCTGCCGGCTCCTTGCTGGGGCGTGATACGGGATCTGACGCGGACCATTGTGGACCGTGGCACTGACAGCGCGGGCGAGGACCCGGCGTCGGCCGTCCGGCCCGAACGCAGAGGCATCTCCTCCACGGCTGCCCGCAGGCTACGCGATCTCGCTCTCGGCGTATGTCGTCCGGGAACTTCGCGGACCGTCCGCACGCTTGCATACAGTGGCAGGACCGGCAGGAAAACCGCGGTTTCGACGACCGCGTCCGCGATCGGAAGGGACGTACATGCCCATGGGTCACACGGCCACAGCCCAGGCAGGCTCCGGGGGCCTGACAGCGACCGAGCACCGTCTGGCCAACGGCCTGCGCGTGGTGCTCTCGGAGGACCACCTGACCCCCGTCGCGGCGGTGTGCCTCTGGTACGACGTCGGTTCACGCCACGAAGTCAAGGGGCGTACGGGTCTTGCTCACCTTTTCGAGCACCTGATGTTCCAAGGTTCCGGCCAGGTCAAGGGCAACGGACACTTCGAGCTGGTCCAGGGGGCCGGCGGCTCGCTCAACGGCACCACCAGTTTCGAGCGCACGAACTACTTCGAGACCATGCCCACCCACCAGCTGGAGCTCGCCCTCTGGCTGGAGGCGGACCGCATGGGCTCGCTGCTCACCGCGCTGGACGACGAGTCGATGGAGAACCAGCGCGACGTCGTCAAGAACGAGCGCCGTCAGCGCTACGACAACGTCCCCTACGGCACGGCCTTCGAGAAGCTGACCGCTCTCGCCTACCCGGACGGCCACCCGTACCACCACACGCCGATCGGCTCGATGGCCGACCTGGACGCGGCGACCCTGGAGGACGCGCGCGCGTTCTTCCGCACGTACTACGCGCCCAACAACGCGGTCCTTTCCGTGGTCGGTGACATCGACCCGGAGCAGACCCTCGCCTGGGTCGAGAAGTACTTCGGCTCCATCCCCGGCCACGACGGCAAGCCCGCGCCCCGTGACGGCGGGCTGCCCGACGTCATCGGCGAGCAGCTGCGCGAGATCGTCGAGGAGGAGGTGCCGGCCCGGGCGCTGATGGCCGCCTACCGGCTGCCCGAGGACGGCACGCGTGCGTGCGACGCCGTCGACCTGGCGCTCACCGTCCTGGGCGGCGGCGAGTCCTCCCGCCTCTACAACCGGCTGGTGCGCCGCGACCGTACGGCCGTCGCGGCCGGTTTCGGCCTGCTGCGGCTCGCCGGAGCGCCCTCCCTGGGCTGGCTGGACGTGAAGACGTCCGGCGACGTCGAGGTGCCCGTCATCGAGGCCGCCATCGACGAGGAGCTCGCCCGGTTCGCCGAGGAGGGCCCCACGGCCGAGGAAATGGAGCGCGCCCAGGCGCAGTTGGAGCGCGAGTGGCTCGACCGGCTCGGCACGGTCGCCGGCCGCGCCGACGAACTGTGCCGGTTCGCCGTCCTGTTCGGCGACCCGCAGCTCGCCCTCAACGCCGTCCAGCGCGTGCTGGAAGTGACGCCCGAGGAGGTGCAGGAGATCGCCAAGGCCCGCCTGCGCCCCGACAACCGCGCGGTGCTCGTCTACGAGCCGACCGCCGCCGAAGCCCCCGCCGACCAGGACGAGAACGAGGAGGCGGCCCGGTGACCGAGCTCGCCACGATGGACTTCCACCCCCAGCCCCGGGCGGGCGAGGCCAAGCCGTGGGCGTTCCCGGCGCCCGAGCGCACCGCGCTGGCCAACGGCCTGACCGTGCTGCACTGCCACCGTCCCGGCCAGCAGGTCGTCGCCGTCGAGATCCTCCTCGACGCGCCCCTGGACGCCGAACCGGCCGGCCTCGACGGCGTCGCCACGATCATGGCGCGGGCCTTCTCCGAGGGCACCGACAAGCACTCCGCCGAGGATTTCGCCGCCGAACTGGAGCGCTGCGGCGCCACCCTGGACGCGCACGCGGATCACCCCGGCGTCCGGCTGAGCCTCGAGGTGCCGGCCTCGCGCCTGTCCAAGGGCCTGGGTCTGCTCGCCGACGCCCTCAGGGCCCCCGCGTTCGCCGACAGCGAGGTCGAGCGCCTCGTCCGCAACCGCCTGGACGAGATCCCGCACGAGCTGGCCAACCCCTCCCGGCGCGCCGCCAAGGAGCTCTCCAAGGAGCTGTTCCCGGCCACCGCGCGGATGTCGCGGCCGCGCCAGGGCACCGCGGAGACGGTCGAGAAGATCGATTCCGCCGCCGTACGCGCCTTCTACGAGAGGCACGTCCGTCCCGCCACGGCCACCGCCGTGGTCGTCGGCGACCTGACCGGTGTCGACCTGGCGGCGCTCCTCGGCGACACCCTGGGCGCCTGGACGGGCTCCTCGGCCCAGCCGCGGCCCGTGCCGCCGGTGACCGCCGACGACGCCGGCCGGGTCGTCATCGTGGACCGTCCGGGCGCCGTCCAGACGCAGTTGCTGATCGGCCGGATCGGCGCCGACCGGCACGACCGCGTGTGGCCCGCGCAGGTGCTCGGCACCTACTGCCTCGGTGGCACCCTCACCTCCCGGCTGGACCGTGTCCTGCGCGAGGAGAAGGGCTACACCTACGGTGTCCGCGCGTTCGGGCAGGTCCTGCGGTCCGCCCCGGACGGCTCGGGCGCCGCGATGCTCGCCATCAGCGGCTCCGTCGACACCCCGAACACCGGCCCCGCTCTGGACGACCTGTGGAAGGTGCTGCGCACCCTCGCCGCCGAGGGGCTGACCGACGCCGAGCGTGACGTCGCCGTGCAGAACCTGGTCGGTGTGGCGCCGCTGAAGTTCGAGACCGCCGCGGCCGTCGCCGGCACGCTGGCGGACCAGGTCGAGCAGCACCTGCCCGACGACTTCCAGGCCACGCTGTACCAGCAGCTCGCCGCGACCGGCACGGTGGAGGCCACCGCGGCGGCCGTGAACGCCTTCCCGGTGGACCGTCTGGTGACCGTCCTCGTCGGTGACGCGGCCCAGATCAAGGAGCCGGTCGAGGCCCTCGGCATCGGCGAGGTGAAGGTCGTGTCCGCGGAGTAGATCCCGGCAACGGCACGCGCGTGTGGGGGCCCTGGTCGACGAAAGCGTCACCAGGGCCTCCGTATGTCCGAATTGATGCGGAGGTTGCCTGTCTGCCCTGTGGGATGCGCTACAAAAACCGGGATCCGTTTGAGGATTGAAACCCGCGCCGCTTAGCGTCATGCGGGCTGTTCGTCAGGCAGTGCGCCGCAGCCGCGGCACCGGACAGTCATCGCCGAGTCCCCGTACGGCGCGAGCCAGGGGAGCCGGGGACCCACCTGTGAAGTCCCTGGGGTGAATCGGACGCCCGCGCGTGAACGCGAGGGGGTCCGTAGGAGACCTTCCTGCTCCGAACCCGTCAGCTAACCCGGTAGGCGAGAGGGAAGGAAAGGACACCCCCAACTTCATGGCGTTCACCTGCGCCACCGGGAAGCACCGTCGGCCCAGCCGGATGCAGCGCAGCAGCGTCCGCGCGGCGGGCATCGCGGCGCTCACCACCACCGGTGTCATGGCCACCGTCGCCTCCACCCCGGCCTTCGCCGCCGAGCCCACCCCCGAGCAGACCGGGCTGATCCCCGTGGTCACCGCCGGCGAGTCCGTCGTCGAGCAGATCGACGACCAGGTCGCCGTGCAGAAGCACGCGGCCTTCGAGGAGGCCGCCCGGCAGGCCGCCGCCAAGAAGGCCGTGGAGGAGCGCGAGGCACGCGTGCGTGCCGCCCGCGAGGCCGAGCGCAAGCGCCTCAACACCTTCGTCTCGCCGATCACCGGCTCCTACGTGTCGACCAGCTACCAGGCCAGCAGCTCCCTGTGGTCCTCCGGCAGCCACACCGGCATCGACTTCCACGCGGCCAGCGGCACCACCGTGCACGCGGTCGGCCTGGGCACCGTCGTCGAGGCCGGCTGGGGCGGGTCGTACGGCAACCAGATCGTCATCAAGATGAACGACGGGACGTACACCCAGTACGGTCACCTGTCCTCCATCGAGGTGTCGGTGGGCCAGCAGGTCACCCCGGGCCAGCGGATCGCCCTGTCCGGTGCCACCGGCAACGTCACCGGTGCGCATCTGCACTTCGAGGCCCGCACCACCGCGGAGTACGGCTCGGACATCGACCCGGTCGCCTACCTCCGCACGCACGGCGTGAACGTCTGACGACCCACGGCGACAGATCGTCTTGCCCCGGCCCTCCCGGCCGGGGCTTTCGCCGTTTTCGAGGCCCTGCTGTCCAAAAAATATCCCTGGATTCCGGCCCGCCATCGGAAATCCCCGCCCATTGCAATAGAGTCACGGAACACACGTCAATCGTCGACGTTTCACGGGGATTAAGGCGGAGGTCCGTCATGCGTATTCCGGCGCACTCGGTGTGCACGGCCATTCGGGACGACATCGTCGCGGGTGTCTACGAGCGCGGCAGCCGCCTCACCGAGGAACTCCTCGCCCGCCGCTACGGCGTTTCCCGCGTTCCCGTCCGAGAGGCGCTGCGCACGCTGGAGGCCGAGGGCTTCGTCGTCACACGGCGGCACGCGGGCGCGTGCGTCGCGGAGCCGACCGAGCAGGAGGCCGCCGACCTGCTGGAGATGCGCATGCTCCTGGAGCCGCTCGGCGCCTCCCGGGCCGCCCAGCGGCGCACCGAGGCCCATCTGAAGGTGCTGCGCGGCCTCGTCCGGCTGGGCCAGGAGCGGGCCAGGCGGGGCAACAGCGAGGATCTGCGCTCGCTGGGGGGCTGGTTCCACGAGACGCTCGCCCAGTCCTCCGGAAGCCACGCCCTGACGTCGATGCTCACCCAGCTGCGCCACAAGATCGCCTGGATGTACGCGGTGGAGGCCCCGGCCAACCCCGTGGAGTCCTGGGCGGAGCACGGCGCGATCGTGGACGCGGTGGCGCGCGGCGACGGCGAGCGCGCGCGGGCGATCACGGCGCTGCACACCGAGCGCGCGACGGCCGCGCACCGGCTGCGCTTTTCCGGCGGACCCGAGCGCGCCGACCGTGTGAGGACTTCGCAACCTCCCGTAAACATGACGGGTCTGCGGCATTAACACGAGGGCCGTATACAAAGAGGGGATAATTCGCGGGGGATTATTTCTGCTGCCCGTAAAGGGAAATACGAAGGGCTCGCCCGATAATTCGGGCGAGCCCTTCGGGGTTGGCGGGTCGACACCTTTGAAGCGACGAACACCGCCACCGTCAATTGAGAGACCCCGACGACGCGCAACCACATCCGCGAGAGCGGCGGCGGCTCAGGCGCAGAGGGGACCGCGCGCTCAGACGGTCTCGGGGAGCTCCTCGAGGCCCTCGGCGACCAGCTTCGCCAGACGGTCGAGGGCGACGTCCGCGCCGTCGGCCTCGGAGGCGAGGACGATCTCCTCGCCGCCCTGGGCGCCCAAGCCGAGAACGGCCAGCATGGAGGCCGCGTTGACGGGGTTGCCGTCGGCCTTGGCGATCGTCACCGGGATACCTGCGGCCGTGGCGGCCCGGACGAAGATGGAAGCGGGGCGGGCGTGAAGGCCCTCGGCCCAGCCGACGTTGACGCGGCGCTCAGCCATGTGATGCTGCCCTTCAGTGTTCAGGTTGTCTAGACCAGTGTTCCACACGTGAAGCGTGTGAGGGGAGGGGTCGTGTGTCCCCTCCCGACATGGTCGTCGGATCGCGGCCTCGATCCGACGAGCGTCCTCCACAGACTGCCTCGCGCCGTTGTCGTACGCGAGCCGTACTCTGGGCCCCATGCAGAGCGCGTCGGACCGGCACGAGTACCCCGCCCACTGGGAGGCCGACGTGGTGCTGCGCGACGGCGGCACCGCGCGCATCCGCCCCATCACCGTCGATGACGCCGAGCGCCTGGTCAGCTTCTACGAGCAGGTTTCGGACGAGTCGAAGTACTACCGCTTCTTCGCGCCCTACCCGCGCCTGTCCGACAAGGACGTCCACCGCTTCACGCACCACGACTTTGTGGACCGGGTGGGACTCGCGGCCACGATCGGCGGCGAGTTCATCGCCACCGTACGCTATGACCGCATTGGTGCCGACGGCATGGCCGCCTCGGCCCCGGCCGACGAGGCCGAGGTCGCGTTCCTCGTCCAGGACGCCCACCAGGGCAGGGGTGTCGCCTCCGCGCTGCTCGAGCACATCGCGGCCGTGGCGCGAGAGCGGGACATCCGCCGCTTCGCGGCCGAGGTGCTTCCCGCCAACAACAAGATGATCAAGGTGTTCACGGACGCCGGCTACACCCAGAAGCGCAGCTTCGAGGACGGCGTCGTACGCCTGGAGTTCGACCTCGAACCCACCGAGCGCTCCGTCGCCGTGCAGCGCGCGCGGGAACAGCGGGCCGAGGCGCACTCCGTGGGGCGGCTGCTGGCGCCCGGTTCCGTGGCCGTCGTCGGCACCGGCCGCAGCCCCGGCGGCGTCGGCCGGAGCGTCCTCGGCAACCTCCGCGAGGCGGGCTTCACCGGGCGGCTGTACGCCGTGAACAAGGCCTTCCCCGAGGACCTGAAGGAACTGGACGGGGTGCCCGCCCACCGCTCGGTGCGCGACATAGCGGCGCCCGTCGACCTCGCGGTCGTCGCCGTCCCGGCGGAGCAGGTCCCCGAGGCCGTCACCGAGTGCGGCGAGCACGGCGTGCAGGGACTCGTGGTCCTCTCCGCCGGCTACGCCGAGAGCGGCCCCGACGGGCGGGAGCGCCAGCGCGAACTCGTCCGGCACGCACGCGCGTACGGCATGCGGATCATCGGCCCCAACGCCTTCGGAGTCATCAACACCTCCCCCCAGGTGCGGCTGAACGCCTCGCTGGCCCCGGAGATGCCGAGACCCGGCCGGATCGGCCTGTTCGCCCAGTCCGGCGCCATCGGCATCGCCCTGCTGTCCCGCCTCCACCGGCGTGGCGGCGGCGTCACCGGCGTCACCGGCGTATCGACCTTCATCTCCTCCGGCAACCGCGCGGACGTCTCGGGCAACGACGTCCTCCAGTACTGGTACGACGACCCCGACACCGACGTCGCCCTCATGTACCTGGAATCCATCGGCAACCCGCGCAAGTTCACCCGCCTCGCGCGGCGCACGGCGGCGGCCAAGCCCCTGGTCGTCGTCCAGGGCGCCGGTTCCGCCCCGCAGGGGCACGCCGTACGGGCGACCCGGCTGCCCCACGCGACGGTGTCGGCGCTGCTGCGGCAGGCCGGCGTGATCCGCGTGGAGACCATCACCGAACTGGTCGACGCGGGCCTGCTGCTCGCCCGCCAGCCGCTGCCGACGGGCCCGCGGGTGGCGATTCTCGGCAACTCCGAGTCCCTGGGCCTGCTGACGTACGACGCCTGTCTCTCGGAAGGGCTGCGTCCGCTGCCGCCGCTGGACCTGACGACCGAGGCGTCGGCCCAGGACTTCCACGCGGCGCTGGCCCGGGCGCTTGCCGACGAGACGTGCGACGCGGTGGTCGTGACGGCGATCCCGGCGATCGGCGAGCGGTCGCCCGGGGACGCGGAACTCGCGGAGGCCCTGCGGTCGGCCGCGGCGTCAGCTCCCGCCAAACCGGTGCTCGTCGTGCACGTGGAACTCGGCGGTCTCGCCATGGCGCTGTCCGCCGCGACGAGCACCGCACCGCGCGCCGAAGCGGCCCCACGCGCGCGTACCGACGTCCCCGACGGCGCGCAGCCGGTGCCCACCGCCGTCGCGGCACCCGAGGGAGCGCACCTCATCCCCGCCTACCCCGCCGCCGAACGCGCGGTCCGCGCGCTCGCGGAGGCCGTGAAGTACGCCCATTGGCGGCGCGAGGCGGCCGACGCCGGCAAGGTGCCCGAGTACGAGGACATCGACGAGAAGGGCGCCGCCGAACTGATCGGCGGGCTCCTCGCGCGCGGGCAGGGCCTGACCCTCGGCACCGACGAGACGTGCGAGCTGCTCGGCCGCTACGGCATCCGCACCCGCCGGGCCATCCCGGCGCCCACCCCGGACGAGGCGGCGCGGGCCGCGGCCGCCCTCGGCTACCCCGTCGCCCTCAAGGCCACCGCCCCGCACCTGCGCCACCGCGCCGACCTGGGCGGCGTACGGCTCGATGTGGCCGACGAGGAGCAACTGCGCCGGTCGTACGCCGAGTTGACCGAGCTCTTCGGCAAGCCGGAGGAGATCCGCCCGGTCGTCCAGGCGATGGCACCGCGCGGGGTCGACACGGTCGTCCGCGCGGTCATCGACCCCGCGGCCGGAGCCGTACTGTCCTTCGGGCTCGCGGGGGCCGCCTCGCAGCTGCTCGGAGACATGGCGCACCGGCTGGTTCCGGTCACCGACCGAGAGGCGACCTCGCTGATCCGGTCCATCCGGACCGCCCCGCTCCTCTTCGGCTGGCGTGGCTCGACGCCCGTCGACACCGCCGCCCTGGAGGAGCTGCTGCTGCGGGTGTCCCGGCTGGTCGACGACCACCCCGAGGTCGTCGCGGTCACCCTGGAGCCGGTCGTCGTCGCCCCGCACGGGCTGAGCGTCCTCGGCGCCTCCGTCCGCCTCGCACCCCCGCCGGCGCGCGACGACCTCGGACCGAGGACGCTGCCGACGTACTGAGCGGACCGCCCGGGATCCCGTCCTCGGGCACGCGCGCGAGGACGCGCCGCCCGGACGGCGGCCCGCCCCGGGGAGGTGCGTCCCGCGGAGCACGGACGGAGCGCGCCCCGGCCGCCGCCGACGTACCGAAGCGGTCCTGAGCGGTGCCTCGCAGTCAGTGGGTCCCCGTAGGATGGAGGGCATGGCCAAGACCAGTACGACGACCCAGGGGCTGCGCGCGGCGATCGAGCGCAGCGGCTACTACCCGGCCCTCGTGGCCGAGGCGGTGGAGGCCGCTGTGGGCGGCGAGCCGATCCGGTCGTACCTGGTCCACCAGGAGACCACGTTCGACCAGAACGAGGTGCGCCGGCATGTGACCGTGCTGGTCCTCACCGGCAACCGCTTCATCGTCAGCCACACCGACGAGCAGGCCGCCGACACCACCTCCCCGACGCCGTACGCCACGACGTCCACGGAGTCCGTGAAGCTCGGCCGGATCTCGTCCGTCGTCCTCAGCAGGGTGGTCGCCAACCCGGAGTCGTACACGCCGGGCACCCTGCCGCGCGAGATCGTGCTGACCATCGGCTGGGGCGCCGTCTCCCGTATCGACCTGGAGCCGGCCGCGTGCGGTGACCCCAACTGCGACGCCGACCACGGCTACACCGGCAGCTCGACGGCGGACGACCTCAGCCTGCGTGTGAGCGAGGCCGGCGACGGCCCGGAGACGGTCCGCCAGGCGCTCGTCTTCGCGCAGTCGCTGTCCGAGGCGACAGCGGACGTAACCCGCTGATGTCGCGCTCCGTGCCCACCCCTTTCGACTCCGCCCCCTGGGACTTCCCCGAACCGCTCGCGGTCGGCTCCGCGCCCGTCCCCGAGTACGGCTCCGGCTCCCTCGCCGACCTGCTGCCCACGCTGGCCGCGGGCATGGGCGTACCCGGCACGACCGCGGCGATCCCGGAGCTGACCCCGGCCGACCGCAACTGCGTCTTCCTGATCGACGGCCTCGGCTGGGAGCAGATCAAGGACCACCGCGACGAGGCGCCCTATCTCCACGCGCTGCTCGGCAGCTCGCGCGGCGGCACCGGACGTCCGCTCACCGCCGGCTACCCGGCGACCACCGCGACCTCCCTCGCCTCCGTCGGCACCGGCCTTCCCCCGGGCGCGCACGGCCTGCCCGGCTACACCGTGCGCAACCCGGCGACCGGCGCCCTGATGAACCAGCTCCGCTGGCAGCCGTGGACGGCCCCGGGCGCCTGGCAGCCGTACCCCACCGTCTTCCAGCTCGCCCACGAGGCGGGTGTGCACGCCGCCCAGGTGTCGTCCCCCACGTTCCAGAACACCCCGCTGACCAAGGTCGCGCTCAGTGGCGGAACGTTTCACGGGCGGCTGACCGGCGAGGAGCGCATGGACTTCGCCGCCGAGCAACTGGCCGCCGGCGACCGCTCCCTCGTCTACACGTACTACGCGGAACTGGACGGTGCCGGGCACCGCTACGGCGTCGCCTCCGACACCTGGCGCGGCCAGCTCATGTACGTCGACCGGCTCGTCCAGCGCCTCGCCGAGCAGCTCCCGCCGCGCAGCGCGCTCTATGTCACCGCCGACCACGGGATGGTCGACGTGCCCTTCGACGAGGAACACCGCATCGACTTCGACGCGGACTGGGAGCTGCGCGCCGGGGTCGCCCTGCTGGGCGGCGAGGGCCGCGCCCGCCATGTCTACGCCGTACCGGGCGCCGAGAACGACGTCCTGACCTGCTGGCGCGAGGTGCTCGGCGAGCAGTTCTGGATCGCCTCGCGCGACGAGGCGATCGCCGCGGGCTGGTTCGGGCCGCAGGTCGACGAGCGGGTGTACGCCCGCCTCGGCGACGTGATCGCGGCCGCCCGGGACGACGTCCTGATCATCGCCTCCGAACGGGAGCCCAAGGAGTCGGCGATGGTCGGCAACCACGGCTCGATGACCCCTGCCGAGCAGCTGGTCCCGCTGCTCGAAGTACGCTCCTGACGCCCAGAACCGTTTCTTCTCCACCTTCACCGAAAGGCGCTCAACTCCCCATGCCCGAGCTGGTTTTCTTCTCCGGAACCATGGACTGCGGGAAGTCGACGCTGGCTCTCCAGATAGAGCACAACCGCTCCTCGCGCGGCCTCCAGGGCATGATCTTCACGCGGGACGACCGCGCGGGTGAGGGCAAGCTGTCCTCCCGCCTGGGCCTGGTCACCGACGCGGTCGAGGTCGAGGACGGTCAGGACCTTTACGCCTCCCTCGTCGACCACCTCTCGCAGGGCGGCCGCGCGGACTACGTGATCGCGGACGAGGCACAGTTCCTGGCCGAGGAGCAGATCGACCAGCTCGCGCGTGTGGTCGACGACCTGGACATCGACGTCTACGCCTTCGGGATCACCACCGACTTCCGCTCCAAGCTGTTCCCCGGCTCCCAGCGGCTGGTCGAACTCGCCGACCGCGTCGAGGTCCTCCAGGTCGAGGCGCTGTGCTGGTGCGGCGCCCGCGCCACGCACAACGCCCGCACGGTGGGCGGGGTCATGGTCGTGGAGGGCGCCCAGGTCGTCGTCGGTGACGTCGACCAGGCGGACACGGTCGGCTACGAGGTCCTGTGCAGGCGCCATCACCGCCGCCGCATGACCTCGGCGTCGGCGCGGGCGGCGGCCCTGTCGCCGGACGTGCTGCCGGTGCAGCCGGTCTAGATGCCGGCGGCTTCGGGGACCGTCCCTCACCGAGGCCCCTGGATCAGGGAGAAGTGGGCCCCCTCGGGGTCGGCCACGCCCGCCACGCGCCCGTGCTCGCTGTCCTGGGCCGGCTCGAGGACCTGCCCGCCGAGATCGACGACGAGGCCGAGCGCCGCGTCCGTGTCGGCCACCTCGAAGTACGTCGTCCAGTGCGGTCCCCGGTCCCGGGGCAGCGCGGCGCCCACCCCGTGGATGCCGGCGACCGGGTGGCCGGCGACGTGCAGGGTCACGTGGTCGAAGTCGGCGGACACCACGGTCTCCTCGTAGCCGAAGACCGTCTCGTAGAACTTGCGGACGCTCGCGGCCTCGTAGGTCGTCAGCTCGTTCCAGGCGGGGGTGCCGGGCACGCCGGTGATGGCGGTGCCGACGTGGCCCGCCGCCTGCCAGACGCCGAAGACGGCGCCGGAGGGGTCGGAGCCGATGGCCAGCCGTCCGGCGTCGGGGGCGTCCAGCGGGCCGACGCCGATCGTGCCGCCGCACAGCCGGACCGTTTCGGCAGTCGTGTCCACGTCGGCCGCGGCGAAATAGGGCGTCCAGGCGACCGGGAGGTGGCGGTCCGGGGGCAGCTGACCGATCCCGGCCACCTCGTGGCCGTCGAGCACCGCCCGCACATAGGGCCCCAACTGCTCCGGGCCGGGCCGGAACTCCCAGCCGAACAGCTCGCCGTAGAACTCCTGCGTCGCGGTCAACCCGTGCGCCATCAGGCTCACCCAGCAGGGTGTACCGGGCGCGTACCGGGCGTGTGCTGCGCCGATCGGGCCGGCCGACCCACCTGCCTCGGTCATCGTCACTCTCTCCTCAGCCCCTTGCGGTGGCCGTGTCGCTTCCGCCCTCGGAGGATGCCTGATAGGGGGTTTCTCTTTGGATTACGTGTGGTTGTCGCCGTATGTCGATCGCCTGTACGGCATGTGCTCGATCCCGCACGCCGCGTGATCGAGCCTGTCCGGCCGAGCAGAGTAGCCGGACATGAGCGATGGGGCCACCCCGTGCGCGAGGATGGTGACCATGAACGCCATCATCACCGCATCGGAACTGGCCGGCGACCTGGCGGGGGAGAACCCGCCCGTCGTCCTCGACGTCCGCTGGCAGCTCAGCGTGGCGAAGGCGGCGGGGGAGCCGCCGTTCGACGGGCGCGCCGCGTACGAGGCCGGGCATGTGCCCGGCGCGGTCTATGTCGACCTGGACCGGGAGCTCGCGGGCGGTCCGGGCGGCCGCGGCCGGCATCCGCTGCCCGACATCGCGCTGTTCGGTTCCGCGATGCGCCGGGCGGGTGTCTCGGCGAGCAGGCCGGTGGTCGTGTACGACGGCGGGCAGGGCTGGGCGGCGGCCCGCGCGTGGTGGCTGCTGCGCTGGACGGGTCACCCGGACGTGCGGGTCCTCGACGGCGGGTTGCCGTCGTGGCAGGGAGACCTCTCGGTCGGCGTCCCCGCGCGCGTGGAGGGCGACTTCGAGCCGGTGCCGGGTGCCACCGGACTCCTCGACGCTGACGGGGCCGCCGCTCTCGCCGGCTCCGGAGTGCTGTTCGACGCCCGCGCGGGGGAGCGGTACCGGGGTGAGGTCGAGCCGATCGACCGGGTCGGCGGGCACATTCCGGGTGCCGTCTCCGCACCCACGAACGACAACGTGGGCCCGGACGGCCGCTTCCTGTCCGCGGCGGACCTGAGGGACCGCTTCAAGGCGCTGGGGGCGTCCGACGGCACCGAGGTCGGCGTGTACTGCGGCTCGGGCGTCTCCGGGGCCCACGAGGTGCTGGCCCTGGCGGTCGCGGGCATTCCGGCGGCCCTGTACGTCGGCTCCTGGTCGGAGTGGTCCTCGGACCCGGCCCGGCCCGTCGCCGTGGGCCCCGACCCCCGGTAGTCCCGCCGCGCGGACACGTGGGGGAGGGCCGCACCGAACAGATGCGGCCCTCCCCCACGTACGTACTGGTGTGCCCACCGGATTCCGTGAACCGGCCGACGCCTCGGGCGAGTTGCCCGAGGGCCGGTTACTCCTGCTTCTTCCGCCGGGTGCCGAACACGATCTCGTCCCAGCTCGGCACCGCGGCCCGGCGGCCCGGACGGACACCGTCCGCCTCGGCCTGACGGTCGGTGGCGCCGACGAGACGGTCGCGGTGGCTGCCGACGGAACGCGGCATGAGGACGTCCGCGTAGGCGGATCCGGCGGAGGCGGCCGGCGCCGGGGGTTCCTCGGCGGCGGGCTCCTGCTCGTCGGGCTCCTCAGGGGCGGGTTCGGCCGGGCGTTCCGGGACGACCATGTCGCCACGGAAGCTCGGCACCGCCTCCAGCAGGCTGGTCAGCGAGTCGCGTTCCCGTTCGCCGGTGCTTTCCTCGGTCGGCTCGGACGGCTGGGCCGGGAGGCCGGGCCGGTCGAGCGCGCGGTCCAGCGGACGGTCGCGCGGCAGCCGTGCGATGCGCGGGACGAACGGAAAACTGGGCTCGGGAGCGGCCAGGTCGTCGGACTCGCCGATCAGCGAACGTGCCTCGTCGTCGACGGCCTGGACGAGCCGCCGGGGCGGGTCGTACGTCCAGCTCGCCGAGTGCGGCTCGCCCGCGACCAGGTAGACCAGGAGGACTTCCCAGGTGCCGTCGTCGCGACGCCACGAGTCCCACTGGACGGTGTCCTTGTCGGCGCCGCGCAGCAGCAGCCGTTCCTGGACGGCCTCGCCGAGTTGGGGTCCGGCGTTCTCGCCGGGCCGACGGACCGGAGTCTTCCGGGCCCGCTCGGCCATGAAGGCACGCTCGGCCAGCACGGGGCCCTCGAAGCGGCGCACACGGTCGACGGGGATGCCGGCCATCTGGGCGACTTCTTCCGCGGTGGCACCGGCACGTATACGCGCCTGGATGTCACGGGGGCGGAGATGGCTCTCCACCTCGATCTCGATCTGGCCGAGGCGGGGACGGTCGCCGCGGACGGCGGCGCGCAGACGCTCATCGATCGGAAGCGTGTACTCCGTGCTGTCCGCAGCCTTCAGCACCAGCCGTGTGCCGTCATTCGAGACGGCCACGACACGCAGTTCGGGCATGGGGACCTCCCGGGTGGTGCCTGCCGACGTCACGTGCGTCGCTGCTTCCGCTAGTCGAGTGTGGCCTGCCCGGGTGCAGCCTGCCACAACCTTGCCGAGTTGCCCGGCGTGTCGGGCACAGGCCCTGCGCCGCCGTTATGGCACGGTT
Organism: Streptomyces sp. NBC_01334; assembly: GCF_035983595.1. Taxonomy (NCBI): domain Bacteria; kingdom Bacillati; phylum Actinomycetota; class Actinomycetes; order Kitasatosporales; family Streptomycetaceae; genus Streptomyces; species Streptomyces sp. NBC_01334. Next base: position 7,186,395 of record NZ_CP130718.1, read on the forward strand.
ACCTATCCGCCACGCTAAGTGACCAACACCGTCACCCTGTGCAACTAGCCCCCCCTCAAGCGGTCCAGCGAGGCTCCGGACATCCTGGAGGGAGACCGGGCCCAGGGCTCGCAACAGTACTCCATTTGGGCCACGTGCGTGGATTGGCGCGCCATCCAACTTCTGTGGAGAGGTGCGACTTGACCGTCCGTCGCGGGCGTTTACCGATCTTGGGCGTGGCGTAGTTCACGCAATCTCCCGAAAAGGAACTATCGGTTTCGTCCGTACGTCCCCTTCTCGTGCAGTTGATTGATCAAGTGCGGGAAAGGCAGGCAAGCTCCCGGTATGCGTGAAAGGCCCGAAGTCGTTGGTGAGTCGAGCGCCGGGGAGGAGGTGAAACGGAAACGGATCGACCTGAGCGTGCCTCAGGTCGCCGGCAGCGCCGTGGCCGCGGTGGTCGCCGCGAAGCTCGCCTCGTACTTCGGGGTCTACGGCACGATCCTCGGCGCGGGTCTGGTCAGTGTCGTCGCCACCTGTGGCGGATCGCTCTTCCAGCACTTCTTCAGGCGTACCGGCGAGCAGTTCCGCGACACACAGGTTCGCGACGTACAGATCCGTGACGTACAGATGTGCGACGTACGGGTCCGCGACCCGCAGGTGGCGGCGAAGCCGAGGGTGCGCACACCGCACGCGCCGGGTGAGTTCACCGAGGGCACCGTCCACCGCGCCCGGAGCGGACGCCGCAGGCGGCCGGTGGTGGCGGCCGCGCTCGTCTTCGGGGTCGCGATGGCCGGGATCACCACGTACGAGCTGGTGTCGGGCGACAGCTTCAGCGGCGACCAAGGCACGACGGTCGCCGAGGCGGTCTCGGGCAGCGGTTCCTCGTCCGGTACCTCGCCCGGCTCCTCCGACGAGGACCCGGACACCACGCCGTCGCCTTCTTCGCCCTCGCCCTCCTCCCCCTCGACCGGGGAGACGCCGTCCTCGGGCGGGACCTCCTCCCCGGACAGCGACAGCGGGGAGGACGCGGGCGACGACACCGGAGGCGGTACGACGCCCGGTACGGCGCCGACCACCACGGCCCCGGAGGGTGGCACGGGGGCCGACGACTCCGCGACCCCCGCACCCACGGAGTCCGCTACGCCCCCAGAACCCTCCGCAAGTAGTCGTTCTGGAACAGGCGATCAGGATCCAGCCGATCCCGCAGCGCCGTGAACTCGCCGAAGCGCGGATAGGCGCCGGCGAAGTACTCCGCGTCCCGCGTGTGCACCTTGCCCCAGTGCGGCCGGCCCTCGTGGGCGGTGAAGATGCGCTCGGCGGCGGTGAAGTACCCCTGGTAGGGCGTGCCCTTGACCATGTGGACGGCGATGTAGGCGCTGTCGCGGCCGGAGGCGGTGGACAGGGTGATGTCGTCGGCGGGTGCGGTGCGCACCTCGACGGGGAAGCTGACCCGCAGGCCCGAGCGGTCGAGCATCGCCTTCAGCTCGCGCAGCGTCTCGGTCACCGCCTCGCGCGGGACGGCGTACTCCATCTCCATGAAGCGCACCCGGCGCGGAGACGTGAAGACCTTGTAGGGGATGTCCGTGTAGGTGCGCGCGGACAGGGCCTTGCTGGACACCTGCGCGATCGTCGGGATCGTGGCGGGCACCGCTCGGCCCACCCACTGGGCCACCTGGAAGACGCCGTTGGAGAGGAACTCGTCCTCGATCCAGCTCGAGACCTGGCTCACCGGCTTGCGGGGGCCCGCGCTGCGGTTGTTGCGCTTGGTGTTGGTGCTGCCGGTGTGCGGGAACCAGTAGAACTCGAAGTGCTCGTTCTCGGCCCACAGTTCGTCGAAGTCGGCGAGGACCTTGTCGAAGGGCATCGGTTCCTCCCGCGCGGTGAGCAGGAAGATCGGCTCCACGGCGAAGGTGATCGCGGTGACGATGCCGAGAGCGCCCAGGCCGATCCGGGCGGCGGCGAAGAGCGCGCGCTCCTCCTCGGTCCCCTTCTCCGAGCAGGTGAGCACCGAGCCGTCCGCCGTGACGAGCTCGAGGCCCTTGATCTGGGCGGCGATCGAGGCGGACTCGCGGCCGGTGCCGTGTGTGCCGGTGCTGGTGGCCCCGGACACCGTCTGCTCCATGATGTCGCCCATGTTCGTGAGCGACAGGCCCTCGCGCGCGAGCGCCAGGTTGAGTCTCTTGAGCGGGGTGCCGGCCTCGACCGTGACGGTCATGTTGTCGCGATCAATGTTGCGGATGCCGGTCAAGAGTTGAGGTCGGATCAATACACCGTCGGTCGCCGCGATCGACGTGAAGGAGTGGCCGGTGCCGACCGCCTTCACCTTCAGCCCGTCCTCGGCGGCCCGGCGCACGGCCTCGGCCAGTTCGTCGACGGAGGCGGGCGTGACCTCCCGCACGGGGCGTGCGGCGACATTGCCGCCCCAGTTACGCCACGTGCCGTTCTTCCCGCTCGCTGTCCTGCTCAACGGTGCCTCCCCGACCCGGCGCCGGCCTGCTCAGCCGGCGGTACCCCAGGAAACCGACCGCGACCGCGACGGCTCCGGACACCGCCGGAACCCCGTACCCGGCCCGTGCGCCCGCCGCGTCGATGACCCAGCCGGCGATGGAGGAGCCGAGCGCGACGCCGACCGCGAGCCCGGTGCTGATCCAGGTCATGCCCTCGGTCAGTTGTGCGCGTGGTACGTGCTCTTCGATGAGGGACATCGTGGTGATCATCGTGGGAGCGATGGCCAGACCCGCAAAGAACAGCGCCACGGCCAGAAACGGCAAGTTTCCGACCAGTAGGAGGGGGATCATACTCACGCCCATCATGAACACGCCCAGCAGCCAGCGTCGTTCCGGTGCCCCCTTGAGGTGCAACAGGCCGAAGACGAGCCCGGCCACGCAGGAACCGGCCGCGTAGAGCGCCAGGACGACACTGGCGGCGCCCTTGTGGCCCTGCTCGTCGGCGAAGGCGACGGTGACCACGTCGACGGCTCCGAAGATCGTTCCGGTCGCCACGAAGGTGGCCACCAGAACCTGGAGTCCGGGCGAGCGCAGGGCCGAACCGCCGCCGCGCTGCTCGCGCGGATGCGGCGCGGGCTCGGTGGCCCGCTGGGCGGTCAGCCAGAAGACGCCGACGGCGAGGAAGCAGGCCGCCAGCAGGGGTCCCGCCTCCGGGAACCAGGCCGTGGACAGACCGATGGAGATGATCGGCCCGAAGATGAAGCACACCTCGTCCACCACGGACTCGAGGGAGTACGCGGTGTGCAGTTGTGGCGTGCCCCGGTACAGGGCTGCCCAGCGGGCCCGGATCATCGCGCCGAGGCTCGGCACGGAACCGATCCCGGCGGCGCACACGAACAGCACCCAGTCCGGCCACTCGAAGTGTGCGGCCAGCAGCAGCCCGGTCGCGGCGGCGAGCGCGACCAGCGTCGCGGGGCGCAGCACCCGGCGCTGACCGTGCACATCCACCAGTCGCGAGATCTGCGGTCCGAAGGCGGCGGCCGCCAGCGCGATGGTCGCCGACAGCGCGCCCGCCAGCCCGTAGCGCCCCGTGAGCTGGGAGACCATCGTGACCACGCCGATGCCCATCATCGACAGCGGCATCCTGCCGACGAACCCCGCGGCGGAGAAACGCTTGGAGCCGGGGGCGGCGAACAGAGCGCGGTAGGGGCTGGGCACGGGGTCTCCGGTGGGTCCGGGCACGCGCGCGTGACGGCTCGGCGCGGCGTGAGGGAAGGCGGCTCGGCAGGGACTCGGTAAGGCGTGCGGTGAGCCCGGCGGATCCGGTAAGGCGTGAATGCAGCTCATACAGCTTACGTAGTTAGGCAACCCTAACGCATCGGAGTACGAGCGGCGCCCGGCCGGCACCCCGCCGTTTCCCGCCTGTCAGAGGGGGGTGGCAGGATCGAGTCATGCGAGACGCGCTCGATGCCACCCCCTACGACGCCCTGCTCCTGCTCTCCTTCGGCGGCCCGGAAGGCCCGGACGACGTGGTTCCGTTCCTGGAGAACGTGACGCGCGGGCGCGGCATCCCCAAGGAACGCCTCAAGGAAGTGGGCCGGCACTACTTCCTGTTCGGCGGGGTCAGCCCCATCAACGACCAGAACCGCGCCCTGCTGGACGCCCTGCGCAAGGACTTCGCCGACCACGGCCTGGACCTGCCGATCTACTGGGGCAACCGCAACTGGGCCCCGTACCTCACGGACACCCTGCGCGAGATGGTCACCGACGGCCGTCGCCGCATCCTCGTCCTCGCCACCAGCGCCTACGCCTCGTACTCCGGCTGCCGCCAGTACCGCGAGAACCTCGCCGACGCACTGGCCGCGCTGGAGGCCGAGGGGCTCGAGCTGCCGAAGGTCGACAAGCTGCGGCACTACTTCAACCACCCCGGCTTCCTGGAGCCCATGATCGAGGGTGTGCTGCGCTCGCTGGCCGATCTCCCCGAGGACGTCAGGGACGGCGCGCACCTCGCCTTCTCGACCCACTCCATCCCGAACGCCTCCGCGGACACCTCCGGCCCGGTCGAGGACCACGGCGACGGCGGCGCGTACGTGAAGCAGCACCTGGACACCGCGCGGCTCATCGCCGACGCCGTCCGCGAGCGAACCGGCGTGGACCACCCCTGGCAGCTCGTCTACCAGTCCCGCTCCGGCGCCCCGCACATCCCCTGGCTGGAGCCCGACATCTGCGACCACCTGGAGGAGCGGCACGCGGCCGCCGTCCCGGCCGTCGTGATGGCCCCCATCGGCTTCGTCTCCGACCACATGGAGGTCCTCTACGACCTCGACACGGAGGCCAGGGCCAAGGCCGAGGAGCTGGGTCTGCCGGTGCGCCGCTCGGCCACCGTCGGCGCCGACCCGCGCTTCGCCGCCGCGATCCGTGAGCTCGTCCTGGAGCGTGCCGCGGTGGAGAGCGGCCTCGAGGTCACCCCGTGCGCCCTGGGGGCGCTCGGCGCGAGCCACAACCTGTGCCCGGTCGGCTGCTGCCCCGCCCGCGCCCCCAAGCCCGCCGCCGCGGGCGTCGACAGCCCCTACGCGTGAGGAACGGCGTGACCGACCCCCTGCACACCGAACTGCTCGAGCTCGCCAAGGAGGCCGCCCGCAGGGCCGGCGAGCTGCTGCGGGACGGCCGCCCGGCCGACCTCGCGGTCGCCGCCACCAAGTCCAGCCCGATCGACGTGGTCACCGAGATGGACATCGCGGCCGAGAAACTGATCACGGGGCTCATCTCCGAACACCGACCCGACGACGGCTTCCTCGGCGAGGAGGGCGCCTCCAGCGAGGGCAGCAGCGGCATCCGCTGGGTGATCGACCCCCTCGACGGCACGGTCAACTACCTCTACGGACTTCCCACCTGGGCCGTCTCCATCGCCGCCGAGCAGGACGGCGAGACCGTCGTCGGGGTCGTCGAGATCCCTGTGCGCGGTGAGACGTACCACGCGGTGCGCGGCGGCGGGGCGTGGGGGAGCGGCGCCCGCGAGGGCGAGCGCGCCCTGTCCTGCCGGGCCGCGGCGCCCCTCGAGCAGGCACTGGTCTCCACCGGCTTCAACTACGTCACCGAGGTCCGCGCCCACCAGGCCGACGTGGCGCAGCGGCTGATCCCGCTGCTGCGGGACATCCGGCGCAGTGGCTCGGCCGCGGTCGACCTGTGCGACGTGGCCGCAGGCCGCCTCGACGGCTACTACGAACGCGGGCTGCACCCCTGGGACCTCGCCGCGGGTGACCTGATCGCCCGGGAAGCGGGCGCGCTGACCGGTGGACGGCCCGGAGAGCGCCCCGCACGTGACCTGACGGTCGCTGCCACCCCCGGCGTCTTCGAGCCCCTCCAGCGACTCCTGGAGGAGTTCGGCGCCTGGCACGACTGAGCGCTCGCGCGCGCACGCGCGAAGGGGCCCCGGCGCTGGATTCGCCGGGGCCCCTCCGTGTACCTGCGAACTGCTCAGACGCTCGTCGCGCCGACCTCGACACCGTGCTCGGCGGCGAGGCGGCGCAGGTCGTCGAGCTCGGCCTGTTCCACCTCGACGAGGAAGTCGTCGCCCTCGTCGCGAGCCCGCGTCAGGTCGGACTCGGTCGTCCTTATGCGGTGCAGAAGTCCTGCGGTGAATGCGTCCATGCTGCGCCCCCTCGTCCTGGGTCGTGGGTCGGTGGCACGGGGGTGTGCCGGTTGGGAAGGGGCGATCACGTCTGCCATAGGTGCCCAGCGCTGCCCTGCCGGGCGGCGACGGTGCCGGACACCCACGCCCGCTCTGCGGCAAACGGACCGCGGAGTACCGCATGGTGCTGCGGCACATGCAGAGCGTGATCGCGGGGTGTAAAGCCGTCCTCCCCCCGCTCTCTTCCGTGGAAACCTCAACCTCACGAGAAAATCTCGCATTCCCGGGCTTCACACCCGGCCTTCATCTTCCGCGCACCCGCCTTACCGCCGACTTATGGCCGAAAAGGGCAGGATGGAAGCCCACACTCACCAAAACCCCTGCCCGCGTGCGCTCACTGAGCGCTACGCGGGTGGACACAGGAAGGACAAGCGACGTGCGCGTACTCGTCGTCGAGGACGAGCAACTGCTCGCCGATGCGGTGGCCACCGGACTGCGCCGGGAGGCCATGGCCGTCGACGTCGTGTACGACGGTGCGGCCGCCCTGGAGCGCATCGGCGTCAACGACTACGACGTGGTCGTCCTCGACCGGGACCTCCCCCTCGTCCACGGCGACGACGTCTGCCGCAAGATCGTCGAACTCGGCATGCCCACGCGCGTGCTGATGCTCACGGCCTCCGGGGACGTCAGCGACCGCGTCGAGGGTCTGGAGATCGGCGCCGACGACTATCTCCCCAAGCCCTTCGCCTTCAGCGAGCTGATCGCACGCGTGCGTGCCCTCGGCCGGCGCACCAGCCTGCCGTTGCCGCCCGTCCTGGAGCGGGCCGGCATCAAGCTCGACCCCAACCGTCGCGAGGTCTTCCGCGACGGCAAGGAGGTCCAGCTCGCACCCAAGGAGTTCGCCGTCCTGGAGGTGCTGATGCGCAGCGAGGGTGCGGTGGTCTCCGCGGAGCAGCTCCTCGAGAAGGCCTGGGACGAGAACACCGACCCGTTCACCAACGTCGTACGCGTGACCGTCATGACGCTCCGCCGCAAGCTGGGCGAACCTCCGGTGATCGTCACCGTCCCCGGTTCCGGCTACCGGATCTGATCCGCCGTGGCATCGACACCCGCGCCTCCCCAGGCGCCCCCGAAGCCCACCTGGGCCCCCAGGAGTCCGCAGTCCCCCTTCCCGTGGCTGCGCCCGACCATCCGCATACGGCTCACGCTGCTGTACGGCGGCATGTTCCTGATCGCCGGCATCCTGTTGCTGTCGATCATCTATCTGCTGGCCGCGCAGGCCCTGCGCACCGGCAACCAGCCGTTGTTCAAGATCGTCGGCGTCGGGGGTCTCAAGGTCTCCAGCACCGACTGTCCCGGGCTCGCAAGCGGCCAGACGTTGGACGAGTTCAACGACGCGATCAGCCAGTGCATGAACCACCAGCGCCAGGCGGCTCTGGACAACCTCCTCAGCCGGTCCCTGCTGGCCCTCCTGGGCCTCGCGGTGATCGCCTTCGCCTTCGGCTACGCCATGGCCGGCCGGGTGCTGTCCCCGCTCGGCCGGATCACCCGCACCGCTCGCGCGGTGGCGGGCTCGGACCTGTCCCGCCGTATCGAGCTGGACGGGCCGGACGACGAGCTGAAGGAGCTGGCCGACACCTTCGACGACATGCTGGAGCGCCTCCAGCGGGCCTTCACGGCCCAGCAGCGCTTCGTGGGCAATGCCTCGCACGAGCTGAGGACCCCGCTGGCGATCAACCGCACGCTGCTCGAGGTGCACCTGTCCGATCCGGACGCGCCGGTGGAACTGCAACAGCTCGGCAAGACGCTGCTGGCCACCAACGAGCGCAGCGAGCAGCTCGTAGAGGGCCTGCTGCTGCTCGCCCGCAGCGACAACCAGATCGTCGAGCGCAAGCCGGTCGACCTCGCGGAGGTCGCGGAGCAGGCCATCGACCAGGTGCACGGGGAGGCGGCGGCCAAGGGCGTGGTGATCCGCGGGGAGCAGAAACCCGCCGTCGTCCAGGGGAACGGTGTCCTGTTGGAGCGGATCGCGCTGAATCTCGTGCAGAACGCCGTACGGTACAACGTGTCCGAGGGCGGCTGGGTCGAGGTGACCACCGAGGTCCAGCACGGGCAGGCGGTCCTCGTCGTGTCGAACACCGGGCCGGTCGTGCCCGCATACGAGATCGACAATCTGTTCGAGCCCTTCCGTCGCCTGCGTACGGAGCGGACCGGCAGTGACAAGGGGGTCGGGTTGGGCCTGTCCATCGTGCGGTCCGTGGCCCGGGCGCACGGCGGTCATATCGCGGCCCAGCCGCGCGAGGGGGGTGGGCTCGTGATGCGGGTCACCTTCCCCGTCTGAGATCATGTCGCCGACACACGCGGGGATGTTCGCTTTGCGCGGAATTTTCTGGATCCCGACCTGGCTATCCCGTGTGTGATCGATCACAAGGGCGAATTTCTGGCCATCTACTCTCCGTGATCATGAATGCCGTCGTAAAGCCCGGAAAATCCGGGTTTTCAGGGGTCCTGATCACGGGAAGTACACGGTGAGACGCCTTTGAAGTGCGGCATTCGGACCGTGTACGGTCCCGATCGCCATCCAAGCCGATCACTCGTGAGGAGTTCGGTTGGGTGTCGATTGAGTAACAGACCTTGATGTGAGGCAAAATCTCCGCCTCGAGGCGGGCACAAGTCCGGCCTCTCACGCGTTACGTGCGCTGGAGACACCGCAGACACCCAGAGGGGGAGAGGCGAAATGGCTACCGATTACGACACCCCACGCAAGACCGATGACGACGTCGACTCAGACAGTCTCGAAGAGCTGAAGGCCAGGCGGAACGACAAGTCCGCTTCGGCAGTCGACGTCGACGAATTCGAGGCCGCGGAGGGGCTCGAGCTGCCCGGCGCAGACCTCTCGAACGAGGAACTGGCCGTCCGGGTGCTGCCGAAGCAGCAGGACGAGTTCACTTGCATGAGCTGCTTCCTGGTGCACCACCGCAGCCAGCTGGCCCGGGAGAAGAACGGCCAGCCGATCTGCCGCGACTGCGACTGAGGCGGGGTCGGCCGTGACTGGCTCGACCCCACCTCGGAAGCGCCGCTTCCCCCTGCGGGGAACGGACAAGGGGCCTTCCCAAGGCCCTCACGGCGTGCGTGACGACGAGCGAGGCTCATCCGGTACGGGAGCGGTCCCGGCAGGATCGGCCTCGCTCGAACCCGCGGCTGACCGGGCTGACCTCCCGGTGCCGACGCGGAACGCCGCCCCCGTCGCCAAGCGACGGGCGGCGGTCATCCGGGACAAGGCGAAGGACCTGGCCCTGGAAGGCGTCCGCAAGGGCGGGAACCGCGCCAGGGCGGGGCTGGGGCACCTCGCCGACCGGATCATCGACCTTGCCCCACGGGTCCCCGTACGGGACCTCCAGACGCTGCGCAGGCAGTTCCCCGGTCTCGGGCCCGAGCAGCTCGCGGACAAGCTCGTGTCGGGCGCGGCGAACGCCACGTCCACCGTCGGCGCGGGCATCGGGGCGGCGGCGATGCTTCCCGTGCCGCCCGCCATGCCGACCGAACTCGCCGCGGAGATCACCGGGGTCGCGGCCATCGAGCTGAAACTGATCGCCGAACTCCACGAGGTCTACGGAGTGCGGCCGGCGGGCAGTCTCAAGGACCGCAGTACCGCGTATCTGCGCTCGTGGTCGGGCGAACGCGGCGTCGAAGTCATGAAGCCGTCCTCGATCAACTCGGCCCTCGGCGGCCAGATGAAGCGCGAGCTGCGCCAGCAGATCATGAAGCGCATGGTCCGTGACCTGCCGAACCTGATGCCCTTCATGGTGGGCGCCGCCGTCGGTGCGGTCATGAACCGGCGGGACACCAGGAGGGTGGCCGCGAAGGTCCGGGCCGACCTGCGGAAGATGCAGGTGCCGTGGGACGCGCTGCCGGAACTGCCGCCGTTGGAGAGGCCCGCGGATCCCCTGGCCATGGGGGAGATCTCCAAGAACCCCTTGAACCCCTTGGGCCCCGACGACCCCGACGACCCCGAGAACCCCAGAGAGACCGGGCGCTGAGGGCTCGGGTTACGCCGTCGCCTCCCGCGCCGCCTTCAGCGCCTCTGCCAGGCGCTCCGGCTCCCGCGTCGACAGGTACAGGTAGGGCGTCGGGTCGTCCGGGTCGGTGACCTCGACCCGCAGGGCCGTGGGGATGTAGGAGCGCAGCAGCAGGAAGGCCCGGGTGTCGGCCTTGTACGTGCGCCAGGCGCGCGCCCCGTCCGCGTCCAGGATCTCCGCCTCGCCCAGGGCCGCGACCGGGATCTTCGCCTCGCCCGCGATCAGCGAGTCGCCCACGACGCGGATGCGGAGGGAACCGTAGGAGCTGGCCACGACGGCCGCGGCCGCGGTGCCGCCGACCAGACCGCCGAGCAACGGCAGGGTGCCGAAGGGCAGCAGGATCAGGGCCATGGAGACACCCACGAGGAACGAGACGAACCACCACGATCGCGGGGCGGTGAGGCGTTCTTCGTACGGGGTGGTCGAGAGCTGCATGGAGCCAAGCTTGGCACGGTGTCCTGATATGGCGGACGCGCGGGTAAGGTCTGCGGCTGTGAGTGGTACTTCCGCAGCTCTTGAGCCTCCGGCCGATGCCGTGAAACCCGTTCGGCACCCCGACGCTCCCGTGCCCGGTGAGCTTCTCGGTGCCCACTACGAACACTGTTTCGGATGTGGCGGCGAGCAGACGCACGGGCTGCATCTGGAGGCGCGGGCCGGCGAGGGCGTGACCGTCACCGCCGAGTTCACCGTGCAGCCCGCGCACCAGGGTGCGCCCGGCCTCGCGCACGGCGGGATCCTGGCCACCGCCCTCGACGAGACGCTCGGCTCGCTGAACTGGCTGCTGCGGACGATCGCCGTGACCGGACGGCTGGAGACCGACTTCGTGCGCCCCGTGCCCGTCGGCACCACGCTGTACCTGGAGGCCGAGGTGACGGCGGTGGCCCGGCGCAAGATCTACTCGAGCGCCACCGGGCGGATCGGTGGCCCCGACGGGCCGCTCGCCGTCCGTGCCGACGCGCTCTTCGTGGAAGTCGCGGTCGAGCACTTCGTGAGCCACGGCCGTGAGGCGGAGATCCAGGCCGCCATGAGTGACCCGGACCAGATCAGGCGCACCCGCGCCTTCGAGGTGAACCCGTGAGCCGCGCCCCCCTGAACGTCCTGATCCGGCGTGTCGACCCCGACGTACCGCTTCCGGCGTACGAGCACCCGGGTGACGCCGGAGCAGATCTGCGCACCACGCGTGGCCATGAACTCGCGCCGGGGGAGCGGGCCGTGCTGCCCACGGGGGTGTCCATCGCCCTGCCCGAGGGGTACGCGGCCTTCGTGCACCCGCGCTCGGGGCTGGCCGCCCGGTGCGGAGTAGCCCTCGTGAATGCCCCGGGGACGGTTGATGCCGGGTACCGTGGGGAGATCAAGGTGATCGTGGTGAATCTCGACCCGCGCGAGTCCGTGCGGTTCGAGCGCTTCGACCGGATTGCCCAACTGGTCGTCCAGCAGGTCGAGAGGGTCCGCTTCCAGGAGGTGGCGGAGCTTCCCGAATCGGCGCGGGCCGCAGGGGGCTTCGGGTCCACCGGCGGGCATGCCGCCGTGGGCGGTGAAAGCGGTACAAGCGCCTCGGCCGCCGAGGGCGGCGCGACGGGTGGGAATCGATACGCTTCGGTCGTATCCGACCGGGAAGGACAGTGACGTGTTCGGACGTCGCAAGAAGAAGGGTGCCGCCGAGGACGCGGCCGGCGAGGCCGAGCAGGTCGTCGACAATGTCGACGCTGAGGCGGACGACGTAGAGGGCGAGCGCGAGCGGGTGCGGCTCGAGCCCGAGCCGCGGCCCGACGGGCCCTGGGACGACTCGGAGGTGCGCGACCCGGCCGAGGGCCGTGTGGACCTCGGCGGGATCTTCGTGCCCGGGGTCGACGGCATGGAGCTGCGCGTCGAGGTCGCCGGCGACGCGATCGTCGCGGCGACCGTCGTACTGCGCGACAGCGCCATCCAGCTCCAGGCCTTCGCCGCTCCCAAGCGCGAGGGCATCTGGGGCGAGGTGCGCGAGGAGATCGGCTCCGGCATCACTCAGCAGGGTGGCATCGTCGACGAGGTCGAAGGCCCGCTGGGCTGGGAGCTGCGGGCCCAGGTGCCGGTGCAGCTGCCGGACGGCACGGGTGGCTTCCACGTCGTGCGGTTCGTCGGTGTGGACGGTCCCCGCTGGTTCCTGCGCGGGGTGATCTCGGGCCAGGGCGCGGTGCAGCCGCAGGCGGCCGGTCTGCTCGAGCAGATCTTCCGGGACACCGTCGTGGTCCGTGGTGAGGGCCCGATGGCGCCCCGCGACCCGATCGTCCTCAAGCTGCCGAACGACGCGCAGATGGTCCCCGAGGGCGTCCAGCAGCAGGACGAGGGCTCCCGCTTCTCCGGCGGCATGGGCCAGCTCCAGCGTGGACCGGAGATCACCGAGGTCCGCTAGTCCGCGACGCCAGACCGTAACGGCTGAAAGGGCCGCACCCCGCACGGGGTGCGGCCCTTTGCCGTGTTCGCGTCTCGTGTGCGCTTCTCGCGTTCTTCTCGTGTGAACTCTTGACGGTGCATTGGTCTGGACCTACGGTCCCTGCTCAACGCCTGAGTTCATAAGGGCGCTCTGTGTTCACATACACGAACAAGAACGGAGCTGCTGTGCGTCGAACCGCATTCCTTGTGACTGTCACCGCCCTGGTCCTGGGCGCTCTCGCGTCCCCGAACGTCCCCCGGGCTCAAGCCGCCCCCACCACCTTCGCCCACCCCGGGGTCACCGTCTCCCGGGCGCAACTGGACTTCGTCCGGGGCAAGGTCGACTCCGCGGCCCAGCCCTGGAAGGGCGCCTTCGACCAGCTTCTGGCCGGCAAGTACGCCAGTCTGAGCCGCACCCCCAAGCCCCGCGCCGTGGTCGAGTGCGGGTCCTACTCCAACCCCAACTACGGCTGCACGGACGAGCGGGAGGACGCCCTCGCGGCGTACACCGACGCTCTCGCCTGGTACGTCACGCGGGACGAGCGGTACGCGAAGAAGGCCATCGAGCTGATGGACGCCTGGTCGGCCGTCGTCAAGGACCACACGAACAGCAACGCGCCCCTCCAGGCCGGCTGGGCCGGCTCGTCCTGGCCGAGGGCCGCCGAGATCATCAAGTACACGTACACCGGCGGCTGGGCCGGCTCCGGCCGCTTCGCGACCATGCTGCGGGACGTCTACCTGCCGGAAGTCATCAACGGCTCCAACTCCAACGGGAACTGGGAGCTGTCCATGACGGAGGCCGCGATCGGCATCTCCGTCTTCCTCGAGGACAGAACGTCGTACGACAAGGCCATGGCGAAATTCCGCACCCGCACGGCGGCCTACGTCTACCTGGCCTCCGACGGCGAGCTGCCGAAGACCGTGCCGAGCCAGAACCTGGACACCCGGGACAAGGTCGTCGCCTACTGGCAGGGACAGGGCACCTTCGTCACCGGCCTGACCCAGGAGACCTGCCGCGACCTCACCCACACCGGGTACGGCATCTCCGCGATCTCGCACGTCGCCGAGACCAGCCGGATCCAGGGTCAGGACCTGTACGGCACCGACGTCGGCGAGCGGCTGCGGCAGGCCCTCGGCTTCCAGGCCAAGTACGAGCTCGGCGCGGCCGTCCCGAGCTGGCTGTGCGGCGGCTCGCTGAACCAGGCGCTCGGCCCGGTCACCGAGGTCGGTTACAACGCGCTGCACAACCGTCTGGGCATCGCGATGACCAACACCCGGACGCTCACCCTGCAGAACCGCCCGGCAGGCAGCAACAACCTCTTCGTCGCCTGGGAGACGCTCACCCACGGGGACAATCCCGCGTGACCCGGTGTGCGTGAACCGATTCGGGGGGCTCGTCCGATGAAGGGGTGAGGGGCGCCGGTGGTCGTCCCGCCGCGTCAGGGTTGCGTCAAAGGCGTCCCTCACCCTTCAGCCCGTCCCTTATGTCGGAACTGTTGGCCGTAAGGTCGACGCTGCGTACGCAGGAGTCACAGGAAGACAATGAGGCCATGGCACGCGGAAAGCTTCGGATCTACCTCGGTGCGGCACCGGGCGTGGGCAAGACGTACGCGATGCTGTCCGAGGCGCACCGCCGGGTGGAGCGCGGCACGGACTGCGTGGTGGCGTTCGTCGAGCACCACGGGCGCCAGCGCACCGAGGTGATGCTGCACGGTCTCGAGCAGGTCCCGCGCCGGGAACTGGAGTACCGCGGCGGCGTCTTCACCGAGATGGACGTGGACGCGGTGCTCGCCCGCGCCCCGCGGGTCGCCCTGGTGGACGAACTCGCGCACACCAACGTCCCGGGCTCACGCAACGCCAAGCGCTGGCAGGACGTGCAGGAACTGCTCGCCGCTGGCGTCGACGTGGTCTCGACCGTGAACATCCAGCACCTGGAGTCCCTCGGCGACGTCGTGGAGTCGATCACGGGGGTGCGGCAGCAGGAGACGGTGCCCGACGAGTTCGTCCGGCGCGCCGACCAGATCGAGCTGGTGGACATGTCACCGCAGGCGCTGCGGCGGCGGATGGCGCACGGGAACATCTACAAGCCGGACAAGGTCGACGCCGCCCTGTCCAACTACTTCCGGCCCGGAAACCTCACCGCCCTGCGGGAGCTGGCCCTGCTGTGGGTGGCCGACCGGGTCGACGAGTACCTGAAGCAGTACCGCAGTGAGCACCGGGTGTCGGCGATCTGGGGTTCGCGCGAGCGGATCGTGGTCGGGCTGACCGGCGGTCCGGAGGGACGCACCCTGATCCGGCGGGCAGCGCGACTGGCGGAGAAGGGCGCCGGCGGCGAGGTGCTGGCCGTGTACATCGCGCGCAGCGACGGGCTGACCTCCGCCTCACCCAAGGAGCTGGCGGTCCAGCGCACCCTCGTGGAGGACCTGGGCGGCACCTTCCACCACGTGGTCGGCGACGACATCCCGGCCGCGCTGCTCGACTTCGCCCGCGGGGTCAACGCCACGCAGATCGTGCTCGGCTCCTCGCGCCGCAAGGCCTGGCAGTACGTCTTCGGGCCCGGGGTCGGCGCGACGGTCGCCCGGGAGTCGGGGTCCGACCTCGACGTGCACATCGTCACCCACGACGAGGTCGCCAAGGGGCGTGGACTGCCGGTGGCCCGGGGAGCCCGGCTCGGACGGGCCCGGATCATCTGGGGCTGGCTGGTCGGTGTGCTGGGCCCGGCGCTGCTGGCGCTGCTGCTGAACACCGTCCACCTCGGCCTCGCCAACGACATGCTGCTCTTCCTGGCCGTGACGGTGGCGGCGGCGCTGCTCGGCGGGCTGCTGCCGGCGCTGGCCTCGGCGGCGGTGGGCTCGCTGCTGCTGAACTACTTCTACACACCGCCCCTGCACCGATGGACGGTCGCCGACCCGAAGAACATCGTCGCCATCGTGATCTTCGTCGGGGTGGGGGTGTCGGTGGCCTCGGTGGTGGACCTGGCGGCCCGGCGAACGCACCAGGCGGCCCGGCTGCGGGCCGAGTCGGAGATCCTGTCCTACCTGGCGGGCAACGTCCTGCGGGGCGAGACAAGCCTGGAGGCGCTGCTGGAGCGGGTGCGCGAGACCTTCGGGATGGAGTCGGCGGCCCTGCTGGAGCGGGCGGACGACAGGGCGCCGTGGACCCGCGCGGGCCACGTCGGGTTCGGACGACCGGTCGAGCGGCCCGAGGACGCGGACGTGGAGGTGCCGGTCGGCGACCACCTGGCGCTGGCGCTCACCGGGCGGCTGCTGCCCGCGGAGGACCGGCGGGTGCTGGCCGCGTTCGCCGCGCAGGCGGTCGTCGTACTGGACCGGCGGCGCCTCCAGGAGGAGGCCGACCAGGCCCGCGCGCTGGCCGAGGGCAACCGCATCCGCACCGCCCTGCTGGCCGCCGTGAGCCACGACCTGCGGACCCCGCTGGCCGGGATCAAGGCGGCCGTGTCGAGCCTCAGATCCGACGACGTGGCCTGGTCCGAGGAGGATCAGGCGGAGCTGCTGGAGGGGATCGAGGAGGGCGCGGACCGCCTCGACCACCTGGTGGGCAACCTGCTGGACATGTCCCGCCTCCAGACCGGTACGGTCACGCCGATCATCCGGGAGATCGACCTGGACGAGGTGGTGCCGATGGCGCTCGGCGGGGTGCCCGATCCGGCGGCGAGCGTGGAGCTGGACATCCCGGAGTCGCTGCCCATGGTCGCCGTGGACGCCGGGCTGCTGGAGCGGTCGGTCGCCAACCTCGTGGAGAACGCGGTCAAGTACAGTCCGGGCGGCGAGCCCGTGCTGGTCTCGGCGAGCGCGATGTCCGACCGGGTCGAGGTACGGGTCGTGGACCGCGGGCCGGGGGTTCCCGACGAGGCCAAGGAGCGGATATTCGCCCCCTTCCAGCGCTACGGTGACGCTCCGCGCGGGGCCGGGGTGGGGCTGGGGCTCGCGGTCGCGCGTGGCTTCGCGGAGGCCATGGGCGGCACCCTCAACGCCGAGGACACCCCCGGCGGCGGCCTCACCATGGTCCTCACCGTCCGCGCGGCGGGGCCGCGCCTCGAGCCACAAGCCGCGCAACCCGCACAACCCGAAAGGCATGCCTCATGCTGAGCCCGGCCGAGGGGACGCCCCAGGCCCCCACGAGAGTGCTCGTGATCGACGACGAGCCGCAGATCGTCCGCGCCCTCGTGATCAATCTCAAGGCCCGCAGGTACGAGGTCGACGCGGCCCATGACGGCGCCACCGCCCTGCGGCTCGCCGCCGCCCGCCACCCGGACGTGATCGTCCTCGACCTGGGGCTGCCGGACATGGACGGCGTCGAGGTGATCAAGGGACTGCGCGGCTGGACCAGGGTGCCGATCCTGGTGCTGTCCGCCCGGCACTCCTCGGACGAGAAGGTCGAGGCGCTGGACGCGGGAGCCGACGACTACGTCACCAAGCCGTTCGGCATGGACGAGCTGCTGGCCCGGCTGCGAGCCGCGGTCCGCCGGGCGGAACCCGCCGGGGGCGGCGAGGACGAGGTCCTGGTGGAGACCGACGGGTTCACCGTCGACCTGGCCGCGAAGAAGGTCAACCGGGCCGGGAAGGACGTACGGCTGACCCCCACGGAGTGGCATCTGCTGGAGGTGCTGGTGCGCAACACCGGCCGGCTGGTCAGCCAGAAGCAGCTGCTCCAGGAGGTGTGGGGGCCGTCGTACGGAACGGAGACCAACTACCTGCGGGTGTACATGGCGCAGCTGAGACGCAAGCTCGAGGCTGATCCCTCGCATCCCAAGCACTTCGTCACGGAACCCGGGATGGGATACCGGTTCGAGCGCTAGTGCGACGGGTGGGGCGGCGGCTACGGCTCGGTGGGTGTGCCCCGGTACCCTTCAGACATGAGTGCTGTCCCTCGTTCCGAAAAGCCGGTGGGCCGGTTCCGGCGCATGCTCGACCGGCTCTCCTCGTCGCAGGAGGACCTGGAGTCCGAGGAGCTGCGAGAGGACGCCGAGACGGCCGGGTGCACGCGGATCGGAGACTGCCAGGACCGCCAGATCGTCACGGTTACTGGTACCTTGCGCACGGTCACTCTGCGGCCACGCGCCGGAGTCCCGGCCCTGGAGGCCGAGCTGTTCGACGGCACCGCGGCGCTGGACGTGGTGTGGCTGGGCAGGCGCTCCATAGTGGGCATAGAGCCCGGGCGCAGACTCATCGCATCGGGGCGGGTCTCCATGAGCCGGGGCCGCCGGGTGCTGTTCAACCCCAAGTACGAACTGAGACCCCTGGGTAGGGAGTAGCCGGTGACGTCGCTCGACAAGCCGACCGAAGACACGACCGCGGACGACACGACCGCGGCCGACGCCCGGGCGGTGACCGAGGCCGCGCTGTTCGAGGCGTTCGGCGGGGTGCGGGGCATGGTCGAGACGGTGGTGCCCGGCCTGCTCTTCGTCACGATCTTCACGATCAACAAGGATCTGCACATGTCCGCGATCGCCGCGCTCGCGGTGTCGCTGATCCTGGTCGTGGTCCGCCTGGCGATGAAGGACACGGTCAAGCACGCCTTCAGCGGGGTCTTCGGCGTGGCCTTCGGTGTCGTCTTCGCCATGATGACCGGCAACGCCAAGGACTTCTATCTGCCGGGCATGCTCTACACGCTCGGCCTCGCCCTCGCCTACATCATCACGACGCTGTGCGGGGTGCCGCTGATCGGCCTGATCCTGGGGCCGGTCTTCAAGGAGAACCTCTCCTGGCGGACCCGTAACCCGGGCCGCAAGAAGGCGTACGCCAAGGCCAGCTGGGCGTGGGGGCTGATCCTGCTCGCCAAGTGCGCGATCCTGTTCCCGCTGTACTGGTGGGCCAACACCGCGCAGCTGGGCTGGGTGCTCATCGCACTGAAGATCCCGCCGTTCCTGCTCGCCGTCTGGCTGACATGGGTCTTCCTCGCGAAGGCTCCCGCGCCGATCGATGTGTTCGCGGAGATGGAGGCGGAGGAGAAGGCCGCGGCCGCCGCGGAGGCGTCGTCGGAGGCCGGTGGGCGGCACCGTCGGGAGGGGTAGTTCCCGATGTCGCGGTGACCGTCCCTGGGGGCTGCGCCCCCAGACCCCGCTTCGGCCCTGAAGGGGCCCCGTCCTCGAACGCCGGACGGGCTGATAGGGACTCGCAGGGGCCCGTCCTGAAACGCCGGACGGGCTGAAAGACACATGTGAGGGGGCGCCCGGAGATCTCCGGGCGCCCCCTCACATGTGTCTCGGACCGAAGGTCAGCTGCCGGTTTCCTCCTTGCGGACCGACAGGAGGTCCTCCAGCTGTTCCTCCCTCGCCTGAGCGGCCACGAAGAGCAGCTCGTCGCCCGGCTCGAGGGAGTCCTCGCGGGTCGGGGTCAGGACCCGGGTGCCGCGGATGATGGTGACCAGTGAGGTGTCCTCCGGCCACTCCACGTCGCCGACCTGGGTGCCGGCCAGGGCCGACTCCTCGGGGAGGGTCAGTTCGACGAGGTTGGCGTCGCCATGGCTGAAGCGGAGCAGCCGGACCAGGTCGCCGACGCTCACCGCCTCCTCGACCAGGGCGGACATCAGACGCGGGGTGGAGACGGCCACGTCTACGCCCCAGGACTCGTTGAACAGCCACTCGTTCTTCGGGTTGTTCACCCGGGCGACGACGCGCGGGACGCCGTACTCCGTCTTGGCCAGCAACGACACGACCAGGTTGACCTTGTCGTCGCCGGTCGCGGCGATCACGACGTTGCAACGCTGGAGGGCCGCCTCGTCGAGGGAGGTGATCTCGCAGGCGTCGGCCAGCAGCCACTCCGCCTGCGGGACGCGCTCGACCGAGATGGCGGTCGGCGCCTTGTCCACGAGCAGGACCTCGTGGCCGTTCTCCAGCAGCTCGCCCGCGATCGAGCGGCCGACGGCGCCGGCTCCGGCAATGGCGACCCTCATCAGTGACCGTCCTCCTTGGGACCCTCGGCGAACGAGGCCTCGACCTTCTCGACCTCGTCGCTCCGCAGCATCACGTGCACCAGGTCGCCCTCCTGGAGCACCGTCTGGGAGGTGGGCAGGATCGCCTCGCCGAGGCGGGTGAGGAACGCGACGCGGACGCCCGTCTCCTCCTGAAGCTTGCTGATCTTGTGGCCGACCCAGGACGGAGCGGCGTGCACCTCGGCGAGCTCGACGCCCCCCGTGGGGTCGCGCCACAGCGGCTCGGCACCCGAGGGGAGCAGCCGGCGCAGCATCTGGTCGGCCGTCCAGCGGACGGTGGCGACGGTGGGGATGCCGAGGCGCTGGTAGACCTCGGCGCGCCGGGGGTCGTAGATGCGCGCGGCGACGTTCTCGATGCCGAACATCTCACGGGCCACCCGGGCGGCGATGATGTTGGAGTTGTCGCCGCTGGACACGGCCGCGAAGGCGCCGGCCTCCTCGATGCCCGCCTCGCGCAGGGTGTCCTGGTCGAAGCCGACTCCGGTGACCCGCCGGCCACCGAAACCGGAGCCCAGTCGTCGGAAGGCGGTGGGGTCCTGGTCGATCACGGCGACCGTGTGCCCCTGTTGCTCCAGGGTCTGCGCGAGGGCGGAACCCACCCTGCCGCAGCCCATGATGACGATGTGCACGACCGTCCTTCCGAGGTCAAGAAGTCAAGAAGTCAATAAAAATTCTGGCTTGGCTTTGAACAGGGTCTCAGACCGTCGCCCAAGCTACACACGTGCGGTCGGCGCAGGGCACCCCCGTGCACGCTTTACGCGATCAGCGGCGGCTGATGCTCCAGAGACTGAGGAAGGTAAGGATTCCGAGGCCGACGAGGGTGCCGACGGCGCCGATGATCTCCGCGGTCGTGTGCATGGACCCTCCAAGGGGGCGGCAGCGGGCGGGGATTGTCATATAGACATGGGGATCGGTGCGGTCGCGGAATCCGCAGCACGGGCATGGCCGAATTCACCCGGGAGGCAGACGCGGCACGCCGTCACCCGGCTGAGGCCGGGGGAGGGTGGGCGGTCCCCTGTTCGAAGGCCTACGATCCTCTGTTGTGTCCAAACTGACCGACGTGCCCAAACGGATTCTGATCGGGCGCGCACTGCGCAGTGATCGGCTCGGAGAAACGCTCCTGCCGAAGCGCATCGCCCTGCCCGTCTTCGCTTCCGACCCGCTGTCCTCCGTGGCCTACGCGCCCGGGGAGGTGCTGCTGGTCCTGTCCATCGCGGGCGTGTCGGCCTACCACTTCAGCCCCTGGATCGCCCTCGCGGTCGTCGTGCTGATGTTCACGGTGGTCGCCTCCTACCGGCAGAACGTCCACGCCTACCCCAGTGGCGGCGGCGACTACGAGGTGGCCACCACCAACCTCGGCCCCAAGGCCGGCCTGACCGTCGCGAGCGCGCTGCTCGTCGACTACGTCCTGACCGTCGCGGTCTCCATCGCCTCCGGCATCGAGAACCTGGGCTCCGCGATCCCGTTCGTGGTCGAGCACAAGGTGGCCTGCGCGGTCGCCGTGATCGTGCTGCTGACGCTGATGAACCTGCGCGGCGTCAAGGAGTCCGGCAAGCTCTTCGCGATCCCGACCTACGTCTTCGTCGCGGGCGTCTTCATCATGATCGCCTGGGGTGCCTTCCGCGGGCTGGTGCTCGACGACACCATGCGGGCCCCGACGGCCGAGTACACGATCAAGGCCGAGCACCAGGGCCTGGCCGGGTTCGCCCTCGTCTTCCTGCTGCTGCGCGCCTTCTCCTCCGGCTGTGCCGCGCTCACCGGCGTGGAGGCGATCTCCAACGGCGTCCCCGCCTTCCGCAAGCCCAAGTCGAAGAACGCGGCGAGCACGCTCGCGGCGATGGGCCTGCTGGCCGTCACCATGTTCTGCGGCATCATCGTGCTGGCCCTGTTCACCAAGGTCCGGATGGCCGAGAACCCGGCCGTCGACCTGCTGCACGACGGGGTCGCGGTCGGCGCCGACTACGTCCAGAACCCGGTGATCACCCAGGTCGCCGAGGCCGTCTTCGGCAAGGACAGCTTCCTCTTCATCGTCCTCGCCGCGGCCACCGCCCTGGTGCTGTTCCTCGCGGCGAACACCGCGTACAACGGCTTCCCGGTGCTCGGCTCGATCCTGGCCCAGGACCGCTATCTGCCCCGCCAGCTGCACACCCGCGGCGACCGCCTCGCCTTCTCCAACGGCATCGTGCTGCTCGCCGGCGCGGCCACGCTGCTGGTCGTCATCTACGGCGCCGACTCCACGCGGCTGATCCAGCTGTACATCGTCGGCGTGTTCGTGTCGTTCACCCTCAGCCAGATCGGCATGGTCCGGCACTGGAACCGCCTGCTGGCGACCGAGACCGACCAGCTCAAGCGCCGGCACATGATCCGCTCCCGCGCGATCAACACCTTCGGCGCCTTCTTCACCGGCCTGGTCCTGATCGTCGTCCTGGTCACCAAGTTCACGCACGGCGCCTGGGTCGCCCTGCTCGGCATGGTGATCTTCTACGGGACGATGAGCGCGATCCGCCGCCACTACGACGGCGTCTCCGAGGAGATCGCCGCTCCCGAGGGCCCCAGCGACGACACCGTCCGGCCCTCGCGCGTCCACTCGGTGCTGCTGATCTCCAAGATCCACCGCCCGACGCTGCGCGCCCTCGCCTACGCCAAGCTGATGCGCTCCGACACCCTCGAGGCGCTCACCGTCAACGTCGACCCGGCCGAGACGAGGACGCTGCGCGACGAGTGGGAACGGCGCGGGATCGACGTACCGCTGAAGGTCCTGGACTCGCCCTACCGCGAGGTCACCCGGCCGGTCATCGAGTACGTCAAGAGCCTGCGCCAGGAGTCGCCGCGCGACGCGGTGTCGGTGATCATCCCCGAGTACGTGGTCGGCCACTGGTACGAGCACCTGCTGCACAACCAGAGCGCCCTCCGGCTCAAGGGCCGGCTGCTGTTCACGCCGGGCGTCATGGTCACGTCCGTCCCGTACCAGCTCCAGTCCTCCGAGGCGGCGAAGAAGCGGGCCCGCAGGCGCTCGGAGTGGAACGCCCCGGGCTCGGTACGACGCGGTCCCGCGCAGCAGGGTCACCCGAAGGAGCCGACGGGCACCGGTTCCGGCAGCGCCCCGGGCAGTGCTCCCGGCAGCGCTCCAGGGTCCTCGAAGCCGGACGCGAAGAACTGACCCTCGCGCCGGGCGGGCGCTCGACTCTCGCCCCTCGCCCCGGCGCGTGGTGAACGGCCGGACGACAGCCACGTAGACTGGTGGGCTGTTGTCCGGCCGTTCCTCGTTCGACGTTGTGGAGTCACCCCGCCATGCAGGCAGAACCGAAGAAGTCGCAGGCGGTGTCGCTCGTGGGGCAGGAATACGAGGTCGAGATCGGCCCCGTCGCCCACGGCGGCCACTGCATCGCCCGGACGGAAGCCGGTCAGGTGCTGTTCGTCCGGCACACGCTGCCCGGCGAGCGGGTCGTCGCCCGGGTGACCGAGGGCGAGGAAGGGGCCCGGTACCTGCGCGCGGACGCGGTACAGGTGCTGGAGGCGTCCAAGGACCGCGTCGAGGCGCCCTGCCCGTACGCCGGACCCGGCCGCTGCGGCGGCTGCGACTGGCAGCACGCCAAGCCGGGCGCCCAGCGCCGCCTCAAGGGCGAGGTGATCGCCGAGCAGCTGCTGCGGCTCGCGGGCCTCACGCCCGAGGAGGCCGGCTGGGACGGCACCGTGATGCCGGCCGAGGGCGACAAACTGCCGGCCGGCGAGGTGCCCGCATGGCGCACCCGCGTCCAGTACGCGGTCGACGCCGACGGCAACGCCGGGCTGCGGCGCCACCGCTCGCACGAGGTCGAGCCGATCGAGCACTGCATGATCGCGGCGCCGGGCGTCAGCGAGCTGGGCATCGAGGACCGCGACTGGTCCGGGATGGCGTCCGTCGACGCGATCGCCGCGACGGGTTCCCAGGACCGCATGGTGATCCTCGAACCCCGCCCCGGCGCCCGTCTGCCCCTCGTCGAGCTGGACCGGCCCGTCTCCGTCATGCGGGTCGAGGAGCACGACGGCGGCATCCACCGCGTCCACGGCCGGGCCTTCGTCCGCGAGCGCGCCGACGGCCGGACGTACCGCGTCGGCAGCGGCGGCTTCTGGCAGGTCCACCCGCAGGCCGCCGACACCCTCGTCAAGGCGGTCATGCAGGGCCTGCTGCCGCGCAAGGGCGACATGGCGCTCGACCTGTACTGCGGCGTCGGCCTCTTCGCGGGCGCCCTCGCCGACCGCCTCGGCGACAAGGGCGCGGTGCTGGGCATCGAGTCCGGCAGGCGCGCCGTGGAGGACGCCCGGCACAACCTCGCCGGGTTCGAGCGGGTGCGGATCGAGCAGGGCAAGGTCGAGGCGGTGCTGCCGCGCACCGGGATCACCGAGGTCGACCTGATCGTCCTCGACCCGCCGCGCGCGGGCGCGGGCAAGAAGACCGTCGAGCACCTGGCTTCGCTGGGCGCGCGGAAGATCGCGTACGTGGCCTGCGACCCGGCGGCCCTCGCCCGCGACCTGGCGTACTTCCGGGACGGCGGCTACAAGGTGCGGATGCTGCGGGCGTTCGATCTGTTCCCGATGACTCACCATGTGGAGTGCGTGGCGATTCTGGAGCCGGTGGGCAAGGGGGCCTGAGTGCACCGTTCTGCATGGGTGAGCGGCAACCAGGGGAAGGACCTCGCTCTCGGCGTGGAGAGCCTGCGCCGTGGCCACCCAGAGCCTCGGTGCCACCATCGGCCAGCTCGGCTACCGCAGCGGTTCGGTTGTGGGCAAGGGGCTTCCCAGCTCGCAATGACGGGCTTGGAGGCCGGCCCCGGTGGTGTCAGTGACCCTGTTGGAAGGCGACCGCGGCAGGGTTGTGGGTGAGCCACCATTGGCACAGGTTCCGGTGATTGTCAGGGCCCCCGGCGTCGTCCGTCGAACGTCACGACAGCCACGGCAGGGCTACTGCAGTTGGGGCTCGGTGCGGTGTGCATGCTGCACTTCAGTGGGCTGCCAGGTGGCATCTCGTCAATGGCCTTGATGACGGACCATGGGGAGGAGAGACGCCAGCGACGAAGCGTTCGTCATTGCCCTGTGCAATGAGGTACTGGGCGAGACAGCCCTGACCAAGCACAAGTTCGACTGGCTTCTGGGCGATCTCGACACGAGGGGCCGACGAGCCAAGCTGCCCGTTGATGCCTACTGGCCGGGGCGTCAACTGGTCGTCGAATATAAGGAGTTGCAGCACGAAAAGCCTGTTCCGCATTTCGACAAACCGGACAGGCTGACGGTGAGCGGTGTCCATCGAGGTGAGCAGCGGGCCCTGTACGACTCGCGGCGCGACACCGAGATCCCCGCCCATGGGCTGCGACTGGTAGTTGTACGCCCCGCCGACCTCAACGCGGACAGTCGTGGGCGCCTGCGCCGAAACGCAGAGGCCGACATCGCGGCACTCAGAAGGATCCTCGCGCGGGACAGCGACGAGGACTGGGTCACGGATGCCTTCCGGGCCTGGCTGCTGACCGAAGGCTGGACACCGGTGAATCCGACCGACCGTTGGACGGACATCGAAGCGGTACGCCGGAGTGAGCGACTCGTCGGCGAAGCCAAGGGACGAACCAGTGAGAAGGGCATCGACGCCGACATTGCGTATGGTCAGCTCCTACGCCCTATGACCAGCGACCATCCGGATGCGCGATATGCGCTGGTTGTCCCTGCATCGTCAGCCAGGGCCGCCGAGCGCGTTCCGTCACAGGTGCGACGACTATTGCGCATCGATCTGTATGAGGTGACAGACGACAATCATGTGCGACGACTGCCCCCCCGTAGCCGTTGCCCCCGCGGCGACTCTCAGGTGATCGGTTCGTTGGAGAAGCGCTTCGGTTCCAGGAGCGCTGCGCGTGCCCCGTCGAAGTCGGCAAGTCTCGTCGACAGCGTGGCCACGGCCAGTCGCTGTGGGAGTGCTGCCGAGAACTTGAGTCCGCGCACTGCTCGGTGGTCGACGTCAGGGAGGACAAGTGCCGACCCGGTCTGGACGGCATCGACTGCGGTGCGCCACATGTTCGGATTGAGATCCTCCCGCAGACGCAGGTAGCAGTCAGTGGGGCGCTGTACCGGGTCGGCGATCGACGCCAGCGTTGCGGCCAGCGTCGCGTTGGCGCGGTAGCCCGCCCACGTCCACCAACGCACGTCGTTGCCCTGCCGAGCCACCAGCGTCCCACCAGGGTGGACCCATCGCGGCGCATCCTCGTCACGCCATTCCTTGAGACAGACCTCGGCTCGTCGTGTCAGGGCGACAGGTGGGTCCGCGCCCAGGAGAACATCCCGCATGGCGCGCGTCAGCGCGTTCGACAGTCCGACGAGGGTGCCTCCTGACCACTTGGCGACCCCGCCGCTCTCGACCGGCTCGACGAAGACACGTTTCCGTCCCCAGTCGATGAACGTCACCTGCCAGCTACGGCCGGCCAGCAGCAGACGCCGCGGTCCTGGACGTTCCTCGGTGAGTACGGAAGGGTCCATCCGGCCGATCTCGGTGCGCCCGGACAGAACGGTGAACTGCGGTGGCGCGGTGAAGGAAGCGGTCAGCTCGATGAAGTGCCGTCGTCCGAAACGGTGTTCGGCCTCCGGGCCGATGAACAGCATGCCGCCGTCGGTGTCCAGGAAACCCTCCTCCGTCAGATGACGCAGGATGGGAGCAGCCGAACGGTCGAAGGGAGCGAGGCCGTTCCACTGGTCGGGCCAGAGCTGGTCGCCCAGCTTGTGTTCCTGGAGCGTGACGGCGAGCAACTGCTGAGCCACGAGGTGGCGCGGCTCGGGCGGTGGGACGACCGGTTCGACCCAGCCGCGGCTCCAGAGGAGAAGGAGACCGGCAGCCTGCAGCAGTGAGTCCTTGTCTGTGGCAAGAAAAAGGCAGTTGCGGGTACTCCCTGCGCGGCGCCCGGTACGGCCGATGCGTTGGAGGAACGAGGCGACGGTGCCGGGTGAATCGATTTGGATGACGCGGTCCAGGTCGCCGACGTCGATGCCCAGTTCCAGGGTGGAGGTGGCGACGATGATGCAGTCCCGTGCTTCGGCGAAAGCCTGCTCGGACCTGGCCCGTTCGTCGGCCGAGAGCGAAGCGTGGGACAGGAACACCGTGACATCGCGTGCCCGGAGGGCGGCGCCCAGTTCCTCGACCTGTCGTCGGGAGTCGCAGAACACCAGTCGCTTCTCGCCCTTGTGCAGGACGGAGAGAACCTTGGCCGCGTTGGAAAGGGAGCCCACATAGTCGAGTTCGATGTCTCCCGGCGGCGGCCCGGTCACGCCGCTTGCGGTGCCCGAGCCGGACGAGTGGCTCGTGATGTCCGGGGCGACGACCCGTCCCGGGCGTCGGCCGGCACCCGACCCTTGCAGCCAGGCGAGCAGCTCTTTCGGATTCCCGACCGTCGCCGACAGCCCGATCCGCTGGATCGGACGCCCCGCGACCCGTTGCAGACGCTCCAGGACCGCCAGCAGATGCCAGCCGCGGTCGTCACCGGCGAACGCGTGGACCTCGTCGACGACGACGGCTCGGATCCCGCCCAGCAGGTGTGCGTGGTCCGTCTTCACCCCGATCAGCATCGCCTCCAGCGACTCAGGTGTCGTCAGAAGGATGTCGGGTCGCTCGGTACGGATGCGCTGGCGCTGGGACTCCTTGGTGTCCCCGTGCCACAGGGCCGCGCTGCGTCCGAGCCACTGCGCGTATCCGTCGATGCGGGTCACCAGGTTGTTGAGGAGCGCCTTGAGCGGGCAAAGGTAGAGGACCGAAGTACCGGTCCAACTCTGCGCGGACATGGCCGAGAGGACCGGCAGACAGGCTGCCTCGGTCTTGCCGCCGGCCGTGGGCGCGAGCAGCACGGTGTCCTCGCCGTCCATCACCGGATCGATCGCGGCCCGCTGGAGAGGCCGTAGGTCCGGCCAGCCCAGCGTGTTGACCACGTGATGCAGGATGACGGGGTCGAGCCGGTCGACGGGGTCCGCGGCCGGCGTCATCACAGTTCCAGGTCGATGTCGTCGGCCGACGACGAAGCGGCGAGGTTCCGCTCGACGTCGGTGAGTTCACTGCTGCCCACCGTGAGCCGGTAATGCTGCCTTGGGTCGAAGTCCGGGAACTGGTCGATACGGTCGAGAACGTCGCCGACCAGCTTCTTGAGGAAGAGCCGCGGCGCGACGCCCACCTTGCCACCGAGGGCTCCGCCCACCGCACGGGCGAGATCGGCGATATACGCGTCGTCTGCCAGCGTTTTGACCCGGTCGGCGGAGTCCGCCCCGGACGCGTAGAGATCGCGGATGGTCACCCCGAGGCCTGTCAGCGAATCCAGAGTGAACCCGGACAGACGCAGCTGGACCGCCCGAGGATTGTCGAACCGAGGATCGGTCGTGAAGTCCGTGGCGAGCCGCTGTGCAAGCGGCGGGAGCCGCTGCACACCCTGTTGACCGTCGTAGAAGGCGGGTGTGCCGGTGATGACCAGATAGAGGCCGGGGAAGCGCCCGGAGTGGACTTCGTCGATCAGTTGCCGCAGCGCGTTGAGTGCCTTGTCGCGGGCGTCCGACCGCACTCTCTGAAGGGTCTCCACCTCGTCCAGTACGACGAACAGCCCCCGGTGGCCGGAGTCCCGCAGGACGGTGAGCAGTCCTTGCAGGAAGCCCAAAGCGCCGAAGTGGTCCAGGTCGCCGCGTACCCCCGCAGACCGGCGGGCCGCCGCCGCCACGTGGGGCTGGCCGCCGAGCCAGGCCAGGACGGCCGCCGCAGTCGACTCGTCGCCTTCGGCGAGCGCGGACCTGTATCCGCGCAGCGCCGCCGCGAAGGACGGGGCGTGCCGCGACACCTCGGTCAGCCGGGCGGCCAGCAACTCCTCCACCGCGCCGCTCAGATCGTCCTCGTCCGCTCCCGCAGCGAGGGCATCCTCTTCCAGGGCGTAGAACCAGGCGTCCACCACGGGACGGAGTGCGCTCGGGGGGAAGCTCGTGGTGGACAGCCGCTCGGTGAGGCGCCGGTAGACGGTCTCCAGCTTGTGCAGCGGGGTCTCCGTCTCCGAGACCTGGATCTCGGAGACCGCGAAGTTGCGCTGCTTGGCACGCTCCCCGAGCCACCGGGTGAAGAACGTCTTGCCGGAACCGTACTCACCCCGTACGGCCTTGAAGACCGAGCCACCGGAGGCGACCGCGTCGAGTTCCGCGTCTAGCGCGGACTCGAAACGGTCGAGGCCTGTGGCTAGCAGATCCAGGCCACTCTCGGGCACGGCACCGCGCCGGAGAGCGTCGAGGGCGGTGCGCCGCCGGGCGGCGGAGACGGGAGAAGGGCGAGGACCGGTCACTGGCTCATTGTCCCATCCGCGCCGCCTGGCGGACCGTGCCCCGAGGTCACCTGCGGCGGAGGCTGCCGTACCCGAGGTTGGCCGTGAGGTAGGTGACGAAGTCGCTGCTCTTCGCGGTCTTGTCGGGCCCCGATCGGCTCTCTCGCTGGAATGCGTCGAACTGCTCCTGGAGTGACGTCCACAGCGAATCGAGGCGCGTGGACGTCGGGAAGACGTCTTCCCGGGCGGCGTTGTTCAGCGCTTCGGGCTTGCTGAACACACGGCCCACGAGGTCTACGGCACCGAGCATGGCGAGGTGGAAGCGGAGGTTGGTGTGCAGGGAACGGACGGCGGGATCCGATATCGACTGCAGATACTCGTCGACCTGGCGTTGCACCCTGGCCAGCCATAGGTAGACAGGGAGTTCCGTCTTGTCGGAGAAGACGCGGCGGTAGTCGGAGTCCGATTTCAGCAGGCTCGACGGGCGGGCGCGGGCGTAGTCCGGCTGTCCCAGTGCCATGGCCATCACGGATTGCGCAAGCAGGGGGATGCTGACGATACGGTCGGTCGACTTGCCCTGGTTCCGATAGAAGTTCTTGCGCCGGTCGTAGAACCAGTCGTGCTCGAGGAAGTACGACTCGATCTGCCGCTGGATGTCGTCCGTCGCCCTGAGGGAGGCGACCGGCACGCTCGTCTGCCGGTTGGTGGCGCGGATGACCGAGTCACGGGCTGCCTGGTCCACCGTGACGAGGATGCGCACCTGCACCAGCCTGCCGAAGACGGCGTCCGTGGGATCGTCGGCATAGAGGTCGCTGAGCGTCTCGTGGAGCGTGTACGACGTCTGGAGACCGTTGACTATCTGCACGTCGGAGAGGCTGAGCCGCTTCCCGACCGAGGTCGCCTGCGAGCACACGATGGTGATGCCGTTGTTGAGCCACCAGAATTCGGGTGCCTCGGGGTTCTGGAGAGATGCTGTGATCTCCCGGTTCACTTCGACATTTCCCTGGTAGTCACGGACGTTCCAGTCGAAGATGTGCGACTTGATCGCCCCGGTCTCGTCGCTGAGGAAGTCGAGGTACTCGCCCAGCGAAACGAGGGCGATATGGCTCGTCCCGTGAGTGATGCTCTCCCGGTAGGGAAGCTCCAGGGTGTAGGAGGGCAGGGTGCTGGCCCGCTTCCAGAGCTCCGCGGGGCCCAGGAACTCGACCTCACCGGTGGAGACGGCGAAGGCGTTGGAGAACTGCGCCTCCATGATCTTGGCCTTCGCCTGGACCTTGGGATGCACCTCGCTCGCGTCGCCGCGCGTCACGTACGAGAACTTGATCAGGACGGTGGGATGTCGGCTGAGGAGCCGCAGCAGCGCTGTCCTGAACAACCTGAAGCGGGCGAGCAGGTCTTCGGTGTACAGGATCCCGACGGTGGCCTCGTCGACCTCCATGTCAAGAAGGTTCGCGCAGGTGGACGCCACCTTGTCGAGGGCCACCTCGGAAAACCCGGGGCTGGTCTTGGCCTGGACGAGCCAGAGCGTCAGCTGGGTCCCCTGCTCCACGTTCGAGACGGCGGAGGTCTGCTGAAGGATCTCGCTGTCCTCGTGCAGGAGCCGACCACCGAGGAAGACGTACACCCCGTCGATGCCACCGTCGTTCGCCCCACCGATCACACCGGCTTCGATCTCCTCTTCCGAGAGACCGAAGCCGTGCAACGCGTGTTCGCTGGCGAACCGCTCGAAGGCCGCGTCGAACGAGAGAGGGACGGCGCGGGTGTTGCGGCGCTCCTCGATCATCTGGTTGATCAACACACGGTCGTTGGCGCTCATGGCTCCCGGCTCATCGGTGGGCGACAGGGCTGATGGATCGTCAGACTAGGTCGAACTGCATGCGGAGCAAGGAGAGATCGAGGCGGACGGTCCGACCGTCCGGCAGCGTCTCCAGGACTTGCACTCCGTCGTAGTTGAGTAGTTGGCGCAGGATCGCCGCGAAACCGTCGGCGCGGGTGGTCGGGTAGGACACGCGCTGGGCGAGGGCCGTCACCGGCAGGGTGCCTCCGGCGTCGAGCAGGGCCCGGATCGCCCCTTCGACCTTGTCCATCGGCGGCTTGCGTGCGAGCAGGCCGATCTGGCCCTGGAACGCCTCCGAGGCGAAGAGGGCCGAGACGAGGGTGTCGTCGGGACCGACGACGGTGGCTGTCACGAGTGTCCCCTCGTCATCGGACGCCGGGACTACGGCGACTTCGAACAACGAGGCGTGCGTACGCGCCAGTTGGGCCTGAATCTTCGTCGGCTTCTGCCGCGTCGGACGCTTCGCGGTGGCCGCCGGCACGGGTGGGACGGTGGCGGGGCGGGGCGCGGGCTCGTCCAGCAGCCACCAGGTCGGCCGCTGATCCCCCAGCTCCCGCCAGGCCGGAGGCGCGGGCGCCCCGAAGGGCAGCAAGGCCAGCACGGGAATCGTGAACTCCGCCAGGGACGCCCCGCCGTGATATCCGGCCTTGCGGGCCGTGTACCGCGAATCGGCGTCCCACAGGGCGACGATGGAGCCTCCCGGCTGCGGCGCGACTACCCGGGTGCCGCGCAGTGCAACCTCGGCGGGGCCCGTGTCGCCGCCCGGGGCGCGGTGCCGTGCGGACAGCGGCGAGCCGGTGTCCACCTTCACCCCGTGCCGGTCGACGACATGCCCGTGGTCGCTGGTGACGACCACGGCCATTCCCTGCGAGGCGGCGATCCGCAGCAGGTCCGGAAGCCCCGGGATGTGCCCGGCCTGCCAGGCCCCGTCACCCAGCTTCTGTTCCTTGGCGAGCCGGTCGTCGATCGCGTTGAGGACTACCGCGACATGCGTACGGCCGTCCATCAGCGCTTCGGTGAGCGCGGGCCCGAACGTGTCCCCCGCGCTGTCGGCCCGCAGATCGTCCTTGTGGAACACAGCCGCCGGCGCCCCGCCCCAGAGCGGGAGCGCGGGGAACAGGTGCGCCTCGTCGTTCTGCGATCCCTGCGTCAGCCTGCCAGCGAACAGCGAAGTACGGCACACGGAGGTGAGGGTGGGGAGAGCCGCGGCCATGGCACGGCGTCGCGGAGGCTTTCCCTCCTCGATCACTGGGTCGAACTCGGCCCAGGAAGCACGCAGTTCCTCACCCATCTCGGTGGCGATGGCCGCGCTCATCCCGTCCAGGACGATCAGCAGCACGCGCCGGTCGGTGCCCCGCACCACCGGCTTCACCACCCGCTCCAGGAACGTCTCCACCGTCAGCATCCCGCCGGGATCGGTGCCCGCAGCGGTCCAGGTCGCGAGGACACCGACGAAGTCACGGTCGATCTCGTGCCGGCGTTCCCGTACGCGCTCGGCCAGTGCGTCATAGGCGGCCCTCAGCCGGTCGTCCGGGTCCCCGCCGGCCTCGATGTGCTCCAGGGCCCGGTCGACCCACGCGGTCTCGTCGACATGGCGCTTTATGGCCGCTCCGACATGAGACGCCTCCACAGCCGGTTCGGTGGCCAGCCACTGCACGAGCCGCTGCGCCATACGGGTCCGCTCGATCCGCGATTGGACCTCCGGTCCTTGAGCACGTCGGTGTTCGCTCAGGGAACGCACGGCCGTGTCGAGCGGTCCCGGCTCACCGGTTGCCAGGGCAGTCCCGACGGCGCTGAACCTGGCGTCGAGGCCTGCAGGCAGGAGGGGACTGGTCCTGGCTGCGGCTTCCGCACCGAACTGGCGGACCAGCGCCGAGGCACGCTCCAGCACCGTGTCGCTGGTCCGGCGGGCCTCGCGGGCTGCCTCCGAGTCCGCCGCACCGTCCCTGGCTGCTGAGGCGAGGAGCGTGCCGACGTAGTCCTCCGAGGACCGGCCGAAGGCGCCCGCGATGGCATCGAGCTGCTCGCCCCGCGCCGGGGGGCGTTCTCCGAACCAGCGCTCCGCGCGACCGCGTGCGGTGTAGACGGTCGCGTCCGGTTCGGCATGGCACCACAGTGCGGCACAGACGAGTCCGAAGGCCACCGCGTCCGGTCCGTGCTCGGCCTCGACCAGCGCCAGGAGTGCGCGGCCGGCCAGTCCGGCCCGGTCGTCCTCGCCGAGGAACTCCGCTAGGCCGCCGCGTTCGGGGCCGCGCAGCGCCAGGAAGCGCTCCGGGCGGCCTGGAAGCAGGGACCAGCCGAGCAGCGCGTGGGTGTCGAGCCGGTCGGCGGACGTGGTGTGGTCCTGACGGGCCGCCTCGTCCTCGTAGCTGCCGAGCCGCAGGCGTCGCAGCGCGAGCGCGGACAGTGCCGTGCCGCGCGACAGGATGCCGCCTCCCAGCCGGGGCCAGCCGCCCCTCGGCGGCGCGGCGTCCAGCAGGGCCTCCGCGGCCCACTTGTCGTCCCTGAGCCGCTGGTCGACCTGGTGTGCTCCGAAGGCGTCCCGCACCACGTCCCAGCTGTCCACCGTGTCGATGCGCTTCTTGTGGGCGCGGGCGAGGATGGCGGGGTCGAGCTCGTTCTGTTCGCGGTCGGTCAGGACGACGAGCAGGGTGGGGCCGGCCGCCGTGCCCGACAGATGGCCGAGCAGCAGCTCGTGCACGGCGAGCGGGGAGGGTGCCGCCGCGATCCGGGCCGACAGCCCGTCGCCCCAGGCGTGTTCGGCGGGTCCGTCCCACTGCGGCGACGAGCGCAGCAGCACGGCCCGCCGCTGGTCCTGGCCCGCGAGAGCGTCGGCGAGCGAACTCTGGGCCGACAGGTACTGGGTGATCGTCGCGAGGTTCAGCCGCACCGCCACCGTGCTGGTCGTCGCCGTGCTCATCCTTCGACGACCCGCCAGGTGATCTCCACGGCGGCACCGGGCTCGCGCGCCGCCAGCTCCGCGATCTCGGCATGGAGCTCGGCCACCGCCCTGGACGCGGTCGTCCGTCCGCCGCCGGAGCGCTTCACCCGTCCCGGGGTGGACGGGCCCGGGCTCGGCGTCTGCTCCGGAACCGACGGATGACTCGTCGGAGTGTCGAGCGGCACGTCACTGGGGCCCGGGGCCGGGGGAGCGGGCGGCGGAGCCGGCGTCGCGCGGTTGCGCTTCACGAGCGCCAGCACCTCGCGCTGCGTCCGGGCCAGTGCCTCCTTCAGGTCGTTGGTCCGCTGGTCGCTCTGTGCGGCGTTGCGGAGGGACTCCAGCAGCGCCTCTCCTTCCGGACCTTCCGAGGTGGCCAGGTCGAGCGTGGTCCAGGACGCCGAGTCCAGCGCCTGTGCCACCGCGCGGGCCTGCTTGACCGAGGTACCGAACCGATCCGCGCCCACCTCGCCGAAGTCGAAGGCGGCCAGAGCCTCGACGGTCTTCCGGGCTCCGGCTGCGCCCTGACCGGCCGAGCGGGTCAGCGCCTGGAGCAGCTCGACGGCCCGCCGCGCGAGGGCCAGACGCCCGGCCTCGGTGGTCTCGTCGAGCTTGAGGAAGCCGGAGTGCCGCTCCAGCTGGGTCACCAGCTCACGGGCCGCCTCCTGATGGGTGCCCGCCTGCTGGGCGATCTGCCGGGCCAGCTGGTTGACCATGCGGCCGCGCCGCAGCGTGGGGGCCGGTTCACCGAAGACCGCCGTGAACCGCTGCCGGGCGGCCGACCAGTCCTCCTCCGAGGGCAGCGGCTGGCTGCGCAGCGCGTCATGGTCCTTGATCTCGTTCAGCGCGGGCGCCGGGTCGAGCGGTGTGCCCGCGCGCACCCACACCCGGTCGTCCATCTCGGCGAACGAGGCCACCACGAGCCGGGCGAGGAAGCCCGGCAGGCCGCGCGATGTCGGACGGTCCGTCCAGTCGGTGAGGGTGATCAGGCTGAGGTCACCCGTCACACCCTGCCCGCTGGCGAGCTGCCGGAAGTGGTCCGCCCAGTACTGCGACAGCTCGAAGTACGCCTCCTTCTGCAGTCCCAGCCGAAGCGGAGTGGCCACCCGCCGCATCAGGTTCCGGTCGGGGGCGGGGACTTCGGCGCGTCCGTCGCGGGCTTCGGCGGCGGCCCGTACGTGCGTGAACACCTTCCTGGCGTCGGCAGGCTTGACGACGGTTCCGTTGCCCTCGGGGTCCAGGTTCGGGTGATCCGGGTACTGGCTCGCGAGGAGCTTGCCGGCGATGTGCCGGATACCGTCCCGCAGCGACTGGCCGAAGGACAGAGTCAGCCCCTCGACCTCGCGCAGCGACTCCAGGTGGTCACCGAAGCCGAGTTCCACGTCGGTGGCCTTCTTGTCCGCGAGGCCGTACGCCTGTTTGAAGGCCGCCTTCACGTTCTTGAGCAGCGATTCCCGCTGGGTCTCCAGAAGACCCTTGGCGCGGGCCCGGTTGTCGGGGCTCAGATGGCCCGCGTACTGGCCGTCGAACCGCTGGCTGTCGGAAAGGGCCTTGTCGATGACGACGAGGCGGCGGAAGTCGGCGTACCGCTGGCTGGAGAGGTGGGTGGGCAGCCAGGCGACGCTGCGCGACGGCTCGCCCTGCCGCTCACGCAGCCGCTGCATCCGGTTGGCGTCCTCGCGCGGCCCCCACTCGCTCTCGTCGAAGGGGAGGTCGATCACGATCCGCCAGTGCCCGTCCTGCTGGGGCATCAGGTCGTGGTCCGGCAGCGCGTCCTCGTCGGCGACATTGCCGAACACCACCTCGACACTGCGCTCCGTGCCCCGCCACGCGAACCGCAGCTCGTTGATCAACTGCGACTGGTCGATGGCGAGTTCCTCGACGAGGAGCCGCTTGGCGAGGGCCTCACGGTTGCCGGGGTTGTCGTTGACGTTGGCGTTGGCGATCACCGAGTCGACGTCGACGCCGGACAGTTCGAGCCGGACGCCCGGGTTGGCCTCGGTGCCGGTCTCCTTGATCTCGGGGAAGCGGCCCGCCCACTCGGCCACCTTGTTCTTCAGGATGCCGTACTCGCGGCCAGGGATCGGGGCGACCACCGAGCCGTAGTTGAGCGCCGACAGACGGCGGATGGTCAGGTCGGACAGGGCCGGGACACTCGGGGCGAGCGCCGACAGCAGCAGGGTGCCGACGATCCGGTTGTCCCCGGTGAACTGCTTGAGCCTGCCTCGCAGGTCCGGGTCGGTGATGCTGTCGGGCCGGTGGACGTACTGCTCGATGACCTCCTCCGACACGTTGTACGTGAGGATGAGGTACGGCCGCAGCTTGGTCCGGTACAGCTTGTCAGCCGCCTCGAAGACGACTTTCAGGCTGTCGGTGAAGGGCTTGTCGCCGCCCGCCGTGATCAGCGGATACAGGTCGCCGACCGGGATCAGGTCGCCCAGCCGCAGCTCGGCCCGGTGGTCGGCGAGCAGCTGCCCCATCAGCTTCATGCCGGTCCGGTTGCGCTGGAGCGCCGACGACACGTGTACGAGGGTGTCCATGAACGCCGGCGAGAACGGGTACGTCAGCCGGAAGCTCTGCTCGTCCGCGCCGACGCCGTCGGCACCCCGGTCGGAGCCCAGGAGGGTGTCCCACACCTCCTGGCGGATCCTGCGGGTCTTCTCGAACTCGGCGTTGACGAGGGCGGCGGACGCGTCGTCCTTGGGCTTGAGGAGGCGGGCATGCGCGACCTGGGGGAGGTTGCGGTCCTCCAGCGTGATCTTGTCGAACCGGCCCGAGGCCAGGTTGAGCGTGTCCTGGATGGAAGCCTCTGCCGCGCCCGACACCTCCTCGCCGACCAGCTCGCGCAGGTCGCGCTGACGGGCGATGAACGAGATCACCGGGACGGCACGGCGGGCGTCGCCGCCCTCCACGAAGTTCGTGATCTTGCCAGCTTCCCGGGCCACGAACTTCTGGTCGTGGATGAGGGTGGCGAGCCACAGGATCAGCTCGTCCATGAAGAGGATCAGCCCGTCGTAACCGAGCGCCTTGGCGTGCTCGGCGATCACGGACAGGCCGGCGTCGAGCGAGACGAACCCGTGCTCGTCCTCGGCGGCGTTCTTCGCGAAGCCCGGCAGCAGGTGCGTGCTGGCGTCCTGGACCAGCCGCGCCCGCAGCTCGGCCGGCGTCGACGGGCTGACCAGGTTGAGCGCCTGACCGCCCTCGTGTACCTCTTCGGCGGCGAGAGCGGTGTCGAGCAGCTGAGGCGTCCAGCCGAACGCCTCGCCCCACTCGTCCTCCTCGTCGGCCGAGCCGTCGCCGCCGTCCGCCGAGGTGAGACCGCCGATCACCGCCTGGTCGCCCAGACGGGACCGCATCGCCCGGATGTCCTCGAACAGGGCGTCCGTCCGGTACACCTGCGGCGTCGGAGCCTCGGGGTGCAGCTTCTTGACGTGACTGACGTACCCACCGAGGACCCGCTGCTCGAGGGCCTTCGCCCCGAGCATGTGGTACGGCACCAGCAGGAACCGCTTGCCCTCCGTGCCGAGCCAATCGTGCTTGGTGAGCACCGGGTCCAGGTCCGTCCGCCCACGGGCCGCCGGGGCCCCGCTCAGCAGGGCGTGCAGCACCGCCATGAAGTGCGACTTACCGGAACCGAACGACCCGTGCAGGTAGGCCGCCTTCGAAGTGTGCCCGTCGAGCGCGGACCGGATCAGCCCGAGCGCCTCGTCGAAGTTCTCCAGCAGCCGTTCCGTGACCACGTAGTCCCGCAGCGCGCGCTCGGCGCCTTCCGGGGTCGTCGCCTCCGAGAGCTGGAGGACGAAGTCCGACGTGGAGATGGACTCCTTGATGTCGATGACATCGCGGAGCAGGGGCGGCTGCTGGACCATGAACGATCACTCTCCGACGGGCGGCTGCGCGGGCTCATCCGATCGTATGGCGTACCACTGACAACGCATGACCACTTTTCGCACACGCGCGACTACGCGAGGACGGGCGCTTCCACCCCGGACACCGGATGCACGAGCGAGCGCAGCTTGTCGCGCGTCTCCGGGTCCGTCGAGTAGATGATCGTGCCGACCATGCCCCGGGTCAGCAGCACCTTGTAGGTGTTGCGGATCAGCCGGTCGATCTCGCTGTCCGGCGTCGTCTTCGTGAAGATCGGGTCCTTCGACGCCGACCGGTCCACGACCCAGCGGTCCGTACGCCACACCAGGTCCGGGCCGACGATCACGCCCGACCAGTCGTACTCGAAGCCCTGAGCGGTGTAGACGCACCCGACCTGGCCGAAACCGTCGGGGTCGGTGGCCCACAGGGGCGCGGGCGGCGCACCGAGCACGGACCGGTCGCCGTACACGTTCCAGGGCCGCGCCCACTGTCCGATGACGACGTCGGTGGGCAGCTCGGTCATGTCCGGGGTGACCTTGGTGGTCCACCTCCAGCAGTAGCCGGCCGACATCCGCGCGCCGTAGCCGTCCGCCCGGCGGGCGACGAGGAAGTCCTCCAGCTCTTGCGGGCTTTCGGCGGTCCGCAGCTCCAGCTTGCCGTCCGGCTCCCAAGAGCTGGGCGTGCCGCCCTCCAGCCCGAGCAGGTCGACGACCCACTTCTCGTACGCGTCACTGCCGCCGCACCGGAACTGGCCGTCCAGCTCCACCACCGTGCACTCGAGGCCCTGCGCGGCGGCGGCCCGCTGGATCTCCGCCTTCGTCCCCATCTCGCCGGGCCGCACCACCTGGTGCTGGTCGAGCAGGAACACCGGCACCCGGGCCGCGTCGATCAGCTCCGCCACCTGGGGGCGGCCGGTGCGGAGTTCCGCCTTGGTGTAGCGGTTGGCGGAGGTCTTGCGCAGCCGGTGGGCCTCGTCGCAGATCAGCACGTCGATGTCATTGGGCTCGGCGTCCATGAAGCTGTTGAAGTACATGAACAGCTTCTGCACGGCGGGCTTCCGCGCCCCGGCGACCTTGCGCATGGTCTTGGTGAACGACGCGGACCCGGTCGCGTGCAGAGCGGTCACCCCGCGCCGGTACAGCTCGCCGAGCAGCGACAGCGCGACGACGCTCTTGCCGGAGCCGGGACCGCCGGTCACCACGACGACCTGCTTGTGGTTGGACTGCTTCGCCCTGCGTACGGCGGACATCACCTTCTCGTAGGCGACCCGCTGCTCCGCGAGGAGGACGAACTGCTCGCGGTCGCGGATCTCCGCCGCCGCGACGGCCATCAGCTGCTTGGACGGCCGGATCCTGCCGCTCAGCAGTACGTCCGCGGCCTCCGCGCCGGGCTTGGCAGCGAGCCGCGAGCGCAGGAAGTCCAGGAAGGCGCCGCGCTGTTCGCCGGTGTACATCCGGCCGTGCTGGTCCTCCTCGACGCCCCGCAGGCCCGCGATGCGGGCTTCGTTGGCGTTGTGGAGGAACGCCACTCCGGCGAGGGCCTTCGGCATCCGCTCCAGCGCGCCGTTGAACGACAGCAGGTACTCGCAGTAGCCCCGGACCTGCTCGATCGGGTTGAGCACAGCGTTCGGGTAGGCGTCGATCCGGCACAGCAGCGGCTCGTCCTCCTCCGGGTAGGCCGCGCTCCACTGCTTCAGTTCGACGATGACGTACGACGGTTCGCCCGTGGTCGGGTGCACGCCCGCGAGGACGGCGTCCGCGCGCTTGCTGGTGAGGGGCAGGCTGTACTCGATGAGTACCTCGACGTCGCCGAGCCCGGCATCCATGAGGGCGTTGACGAGAGCCGGGAGGCTGCGTTCCCAGGATCGTCGTTCCGACTGCCCGGCGTTGCGGCCGTGCAGGTGACGGAAGTTCTCGGTCAGATGCAGCGCCAGCGACCCTTCGAGGATGCGGGCGGCCACGGACGCCGCGGACTCACGGAACAGCAAGGAGATGCCCCCAGGCAGCACGAAGAAGACTCGTGCGGGTGGGGGCATGTCCTTCGTGGTCCGCCGTGCGCTCTCGCGAGGCGGATCAGGAAGCCCGTCGGGCCGCTGAGATTGGTTCTCGTCATCCTAGGTGAGGGTGTTGATCACGCGGGAGGGGTTCGGTATGAGTCGGCCAGGGCGGGCTGTCACCGGGGTTGTCTGCTGCGGGCGTTCGCTTCGGCGACGAGGGCGCTGAGCAGTTCGGCCGGGGCGAGGGTGCGGAGGTGGTCGGGGTCGGCGTCCCATTCGCGGCCACCGGCGAGCGGGCGGAGCTGGACGTACGGGCCCACGTGGTCCATGACCCGTCCGACGCGGTCGCGAACGGTGTCGTGGACGGCCTCGCCGACGGCGGGGATCCCGTCGGCGTCCTCCGTCACCCTGCGATCCCCTTCAGGATCACGTCCGCGAGCAGGAGAGCGACCGGGGCTGAGCACGCCCCGAGGTGGACGAGGGCGTACTGGGCTTCGGCCTTGCGGTCATCGGCCCAGGGGGTGCGGATGTCCATCGCGGGGAGCTGGATGCCGGCCTGGGTGAGGGCGGTGGCGAGGGCGTCGCGGGCGTCGAGGGCTTCTTGGGTCTTGGGAGTATGAGGTGTGGGGGTCATATGGGTCCTCGTCGGTGCGGGTGGCTGGGTGGGTTCCGCTGATTCCACGACGGACTGCGTTGGGTGAATTACGCTGCGTAGTCCGGTCGTTACGAGGATGCGCCCGGGTGTGGGCGACCGGGTTGTGGGCGGGGTGGTGGTTCCCCGTGGCGCGGAGGTGGTTCCACACGTTCCACATCGGTCTCGCGAACGTCCCGGAGGGAGCGGTATGCCGCAACGACGCGTCGTCACCGGCCGCAGCCAGGAACCCCGTCAGCGGTTCGCCGAGGAGTTGCGGATGCTGCGGGCTGGGAGCGGGACGAGCCTGCGGGCGCTCGGTGAGCGGTTGGGCTGGGACTACTCGTTGTTCGGCAAGATGGAGAAGGGCGAGACGCTCGGCAGCCCCGAAGTCGTCCAGGCCCTCGACACGCACTACGGGACGCCGGGGCTGTTGCTGGCGTTGTGGGAGCTTGCTGCCGGGGACCATACGCAGTTCCGGGAGCGGTACCGGCGGTACATGGCGCTGGAGGCGGAGGCGGTGAGCCTGTGGCACTTCGCGGTGAGCGTGTTGCCGGGGTTGTTGCAGACGCCGGGGTATGCGCGGGAGGTGCTGGCGGCGGGCGGGATCAAGGGCAAGGAGCTTGAGCAGCAGGTCGAGGCTCGGATGGGGCGGCGGGAGTTGTTGGAGGGGGAGGACGCGCCGGCGTTCCGGACGATCCTGTCGGAGGCGGTGCTGCGGACGCCGTTGCGGGATGTGGGGGAGTGGCGGGCACAGCTTGAGTACCTCGGGGAAGCTGCGGAGCGTCCGAATGTGACGGTCCATGTGCTGCTTCAGAGCGCAGGACTGCACGGTCTCATGAGCGCCGATATGTGGTACCTGCTTCTTCCGGAGGGCAGGACCGTGGCGTATACCGAGAATGGATATCACGGCGAACTGATCGAGGAAGCAAGCCCGGTTGTGCGTTTGCAGAAGACATACGATGCGGTGCGCGATCTGGCACTCACCCCTGTCGAGTCGCGCAAGTTCATCCTGCGGATGTTGGAGGAAGTAACGTGCGATCCATCGACCTGACTGCCGCCTCCTGGCGCAAGAGCAGCTACAGCAACCAGGACGGTGGGGCGTGCGTCGAGGTCTCCGACGACTTCGCCGCCACCGTCCCGGTACGGGACAGCAAGGTTTCGCACGGCCCTGTGCTTGTGTTCCCGGCTACCGGTTGGGCCTACTTCGTCTCGGCGATTAGGGGCGGGCAGTTGGGGGACTGACCAGGCAACGCAACGGCCCCGCGATCAGTTCGGATCGCGGGGCCGTTGGCGTCACTGGCGGGCTACTTCTTGGTGGTACGGCGTCCTCTGACCGCGGCGGCCGGGCGCCAGGCGCGCAGGTCGTCGTCGGTGAGGCCGTGCTTGGCCTGCTCCATCTGCCGGTCACCCTCGAAGAACTTGGCGGGGGTCGGGGCGAAGAGAGGGTCGGGCTCGTTGTGCCACTGGTTCAGCCAGGGCTGGAGTTCCAGCAGCCCGGCGAGGAGCGGGGTGACCTCTTCGGTGGTCAGGCCCTCGTGGGTGGCGATGTACGTGTCGAGCGCGATCGCCTGCTCCCTGTGGTCCCAGCCTGCCCAGCCGTACAGATCGGGCGTGGCCACGTTGGCCCGCGCGTACGAGATGAACCGCTCCTTGGGCACATCCAGCTTGCCGCGCGCCCGCCAGTAGGAGGGGCGCAGGAAGTCGGCGGAGGTGTACTTCGGCGGTACGGGGATGCTGTCCCGGATCTTCCGCTTGGCCGGCTCGTCCGGAGCGGCGTCCTCCTGGCGCTGAAGATCCCAGACGTTCTCCCAGTCCGCGCGCTTCTTGAGAGCGGCGGGCTTGTAGCGCAAGGCGGGGAGGAACGGAACGTGCTCGTTGGTCATCAACTCGGTAACGACGGCGGGCAGTTCCTTGTGGGGTGCGTAGATCTTGGCGACTGAGACGAAGTCTTCGTCACGGGAGAGGTTGTCGGTGAGGCGAGAGAGCGTGACGAGGGCGGCCATCCCGTTCTCGTCGAACCAGTGGGCGCGGTCCTCGATCCGGTCGAGCAGCCAGCTCCGGAGTGCCTTTTCCTGGAGTGAGTCCCACCCCTCGGTGGTCCAACGCCGCTTGTACTCGGGCCGTTCAATCATGCCAATGGCTTGGGACGACTCGATGGCGTCGATCCGCTTCTGGACAACCTCGCGGTATGGGGCGGGCCAGTGAACGGGGATCTCGGTGATGGGGGTGGAACCGTGCCGCTTGAACCATTCGTCACTGGCCTCGCCTACGGCGACTTGACGAGCTAGGACGATTTCGAAGGCGCGCTCACCGAGAGCCAGTTCGGGAATATCGGGGGAGTCGGGGTCTTCGGAGACGCGTAGGTCTTCGGGATGCAGGTCGTAGAGAGAGTAGACCTGCCAGTCCAGTTCTTCTTGAAGCGTAATCATTCGAGCGCGAACAGAGCGCCAAATTGCTTGCGCTTGGCGGAGGGCTGGCGCGGTAGGGCTGGTTTCCCTCGCCAGTAGGGATGGGGTCGTGGCAGAGAGTTGTTGGCCGTGGGCGTACAGGGAGGTCGCGAGGCGGGTGGGGGATTCAAGAGGTAGAGGAAGCTCCTGGAGCTTTGTTCCCGTGAACTCGTAGAATCGCTCCCAATCTGTACTAGTGAAGCCGCCGCCCTCGCCTCGGATTCCCTTGTCGTGACTAACCATCTTGAGCCACAATCCAGCGGTTGCGCTGTTTAGGACCCCAAGCAGTCCCAGGTATTCCTTCTCGTCCGCACCTTTTCGGAGCTTGATCACGGGGGCATGTTGGTTGTATGTCATTCCGGAGGTGCTGAAGTTTGCGCGCATATGCGTGGCGACATGGCTAAAGGAGATCATCTCCGGTGTGGAGTAGCGGTCGGCGACCCATCGGTACCAAGACCACCAGGGGATCTCCGCTGCAAAGCGCGTCTTGCCTGAGAAGTCTGTCAGGTGTCCCATGATTTGCCTGTAAAGCCACAAGTGCCGCCCCCAGTGGGCCTCTGAATCCAGAGGAATGAGTTCTCCGGATTCGCGGTAGGGGGCGATCGCAATTTCTGCGGGGGTAGCAGTCCAGTCGCGGATATCTTCCCCAGTGATCATCGGACGCAAAAGGTGATCAGGGGTTGCGAAGCGGCGATGCCAATCGCGTGGCAGATAGAAAGCATCATCCGTGCCGGAAAAACTCGCAAAACCGATATCGCGAGATAGTTTAGCCGAAAGGCGCTCTGCGGCAGCTTGTTGGATCACTTCGTTGATCTCAAGCCCTCCAGCAGCCAGGTTCCATGGTTGGGTGCTGAAATATTGAGTGCGATCCATGTCGTCAACCGAGACCCACTGGCTCACACTTCCGGGCTGATCGACTTGGCTCACGATGGCAACCCAAACGTGCCCACACTCTGCATTCTCAGGTGCGGATGGTTCTCCCTGTACGCCTCGCACTGTTCGGATGG
Source organism: Streptomyces sp. NBC_01334 (assembly GCF_035983595.1). Classification (NCBI taxonomy): domain Bacteria; kingdom Bacillati; phylum Actinomycetota; class Actinomycetes; order Kitasatosporales; family Streptomycetaceae; genus Streptomyces; species Streptomyces sp. NBC_01334. The sequence continues at coordinate 7,229,916 of NZ_CP130718.1, forward strand.
TTGACGCACGCCTTTTCCCTCCCCGCCGCTTTCCGACGAGGATGATGGTTGGTGTCCCGTGCCCTGGAATGTAGGCCCCGGAGGTGTCAATGACTTCAGTCAGTTCCACCTCGTGCCCGAAATACGTCTCAATCAGCCGAGTACCGAACTCCCTCTTCATGAAAGAGTTTGCGGTAATCTGCCCCACCGTGCCGAATCCGTGCCCACTGTCTGCGTCCCCCGTCTTCGCCAACTCAAAGAACCGCTGAGCAAAGGGAACTGACAGTGCATACTTTCCCACGCAAGCGTCGTACAGCCCTCGATAAAGCTCGTTAAGCTTCTTGTCTTTCACCGTGATATATGGCGGATTCCCCACCACCACGTGATACCGTCCCGGCCGCAAAATATCCGGGTGCTCATGCACATCCTCAGTCTCATACTTGAAGTCGGCCAGCTCATCAGCCCCCTCCTCCTCCAAGTCGTCAAACAGGTTCCCCTGCTTGTGCCGGTGCTTGATGAGCGAGTCACCCACCGCCAGATGGATCGGCCACTCGTACTTAGCGGCCTCCCCCAGGGTGTGCACCCCACTCGCAGCCATAGCCGCCACCAGCAACCGGAACCGAGCGATAGCCACCGCGAACGGGTTCAGGTCCACCCCGTGCACCGAGTCCAGCGCCTCCCGCACCCGCTCGTGCACGTCCTTGCCCGGCCGACCCTCCCCCCACAGCCGAACCAACCGCCGAAACGCCCCCAGCACAAAGTGCCCCGACCCACACGTAGGGTCGATCATCTTTAGGCCCTCGTACCCGAACTCCCGCACCGCCGGATCCATGGTCCGGTCGAGGATGAACTCCTCCACGAACTCCGGCGTTTGAAGCAGCGCGTACGTCTTCCGGGCGGCCTCGCTCAGGTCCTGATACAGGTCACCCAGGAACCGTGTGTCCCAGCCCTGCGTCCCGTCCCCGTCCTCCTCCAGCGGGTCCGTGAAGTCGTGGACGAGAACACCGTCGTCATCCCGCCCCCGCCAGAAGTCCACCAACTCCCGCGCACCGTCATGCGACAGCGGGATCTGGAACAGCGGGTTGTGCTGCCGGTCGAACAGCAGCCGCCCCGCCTGCCCTGCCCCCAGCTCCTCGAACGCCTGCTCAAGCCAACCTCGGTAGGTCGGGTCGTCCGACCGCGCGACGTACTCCTCGAACCGAGCCAGCGCCAGATCCCGCCGATCGCCCTCCGGTGCCGTCAGGTACGGCTCCGGGATCAGGCCGTTGTCCTCGCAGAACCGCACGAAGACAGTCCCCAGCACCCACGCCACCGCGACCTGCGTGACCCGCTCGTCCAGCCAGGAGTTCCAGGTGGCGGCCGTACGGCCCAGCTTGCGCGCACGGTCGTACTCGGCGCGGAGTTTCTCGCCCTCCGCCACCACCTTGACCTGCTTGCCGAGGTCGGTCTCGACCGCCTTGACCTGCTGCTTCAGGTCTTCCAACAGAGCCTTGCGGTCGATCACTTGTCGTCCCCCTCGTTGCCGTTCACGTGCACGCCCACGACACTCACGTCCGTCACCCCGGACAGGTAGTCCTTCTTCACCCACGAATCCGGCAGGTCTATCCATTCGCCCAGGCCGGCCTGGTACGCCACCGCCGTGTGCCCCAGCTTCGGCTCACGCCCCGGGTCCGCCTGCGGCACCAGCAGCCACAGCCCGCGTCCGCCCTGCCTCGCCGCCTCCGCGAGCCGGTCGAGGACGCCCATCCCGTCGTACCGGGCGAACACGGCCACCTCGGTCAGCAGCACCGGGCCCGAACCGGCCCCCGGGGCCAACAGCTCCCGCACCTGCGGCTCCACCGTGCCCCACGCGGTCCGCGCGTACTCGGTGAACTTCAGCGCGCCCCGCGAGCCGGGCTCCGCCACGTCCGCCTTCAGCAGCGTCTCCCACGTCGGCTTCGTGCCCGGAGGGACCAGGGCGTGCATCGACTGCAGGAAGAGTTCGGTCACGGAGACCGCCTGTGCGCCGATGCGGTGGCCCGCCAGCCGCCGTACCGCCTCGACCGTACGGGCGTGGTGCACGGTCAGGACCCGGTAGCCGTCCTTTCGGGCCGAGGCCAGCAGCCGTTCGTCCGTGCGGACCCCGCCTGCCACGAGCGGGTCGTCGGAGTAGCGCGTCACCGCGCCGGCCTGCGTCGACTGGCGCCAGTTCCCGCCCGTCAGATAGCTGGACGCGCTGTCCATCCGCGTCGGCAGATAGCGGAGCGTCCTGGTGTCCTCGCGCGTCGACAGAGTCAGATCGAAGCCTGCGTCGCGCAGCGCCTTGGTCAGTGGGCCGCCGGTCGGCAGCTCGTGGGTGCTCGTGTCCCGGGCGTCCCTGATGACCAGCTCCGGGAAGCGGGCCCGTACCCGCTCGTGGACGTCCTCGCCCGTCAGGCCGGGCTGCCGGGCCTCCGGTACGCCCGGGATCAGCCGTACCAGGCCGGCCTGGGTGAGGCGCAGGGCCCGTACCAGGGGCAGGTCGCGCGGGTAGATCTCCAGGCGGGGCGTGGCAGCCGCGTTGACGGACGCGGCGGCGGCCAGTTCGACCAGTCGCCGTTCGTCCCAGTCCACGACACCGGGAGGGGGGGTCAGCGCGCCCAGCTCGCTCAGGACCGTCGTAGCGGTCGGCAGAGTCTCCAGGCGGGTCAGCCGGTCTGCCGTCCTGCCCAGACGGGTGGCGTAGTCCAGCAGACCCGGAGCCGTCGGGGTGTCCGGGGCGTCGATCTCCCGTACGTCCAGCGCGAGCAGGCCCGCCGCCAGGACGTCCTCCGTGGCCTTGCGGTTGGCCTGGTGCTGGAACTCCGCCTCCTCCGGCTGGAGTTGCTCCACCTCCACGACCGCCCGCACCGCGGCCAGAGCCAGCGCGCGCCGCTGCTCGCGTCCCGCCAGCTGCGTACCGCGCCGTACGGCGAGGGCATCGGCGATCTCCACGGCGGAGGCGACCCGGCCGAGGCTCACGAGCAGGCCGACGATCTCGTCCCGCAACGCCTGGACCGCCGGATGCTTCTTCCAGCGCTTGCGCTCCTCCTTCAGCATCTGCGGGATGCGCCCGGCGGAGAGGCCGAGCGCCTCGGCCACGTCCTTCTGCTTGGGCCAGACGCCGATGCCGGGCAGCTCGCCGCGTTCGTCCGGCAGGCGCAGCAACAGCCGTACCATCTCGACCTTGTTGCTGTTGGAGCGGTTGTTGTTCAGCTCCGGGACGAAGAGCGTGGCGAGGAGGTCGAGGCTGACCGACCGCAACGCGGACTCGCTCAGACCCGCCGCTCCCTCGCCCACGGCCAGGGCTCCGGCGACCGCCGACTCGGTGGCGGTGAGCTGGGCGAGTTCTTCCTTCGCCTCGGCGCGGCCCTTGGGGGTGAGCGGGGAGAGCGGTGCCTCGCGCAGCAGCCTGCCCCACTGGCGCTGGCGGCGCTGCACCTCGGTGCGGGTCTTCGTGCCGAGACCGGGGGCGTTGAGCAGCTTGCTGCGGCTGTAGTCGAGGAGACCGCCCACGGTGGTGATCTCGAGGCTGTAGAGGAAGGCCTCTGCCGCCGGGGTGAGGCCGGCGGCGGACAGGTGGGTGTCCCGGGTGACCGCCGCCGCCAGGCGTTCACGCTGCTCGTCGGCGGTGAGCGGCTCGGCGTCCGCGATCGTCGCCGCGCGCTCGCCCGTTACAGGCTCCTGCGGGGCGGGTTCCGGGTGGCGGGAGCGGTGGCTGGACGGCACCGTCTGCGAGGCGTCCAGGAAGATCTTCTTCCAGGCGTCCCGCATCGGCTTCAGCTCGGCGAAGCGCTTTGCCGCGTCCCGGTGGAGCGCCTTGCGGAAGAAGGCGACCAGACCGTCCCGTACGGCGGGCTCGAAGGCGTCGGCCTGGACGGTCGGGTACGGGAACTCCTTCGGGTCCGTCATCCGGGGCGGGACCGAGCCGTCGCCCCACCTGGGCAGCTCGCGCGAGGCCATCTGGTGCAGGGTGACCGCGATGGCGTACCGCTCGGCGTGCGAGTCGTACGCGGTGCGGGTCAGCGTGCCGATGAAGGGGTCGAGGTAGCCGTCGGTGCCGGCCTCGTAGTCCTTCGCCGGGTAGCCCGCCAGGGAGAAGTCGATGAGGACCAGCTCGCGGGTGCGGTTGGGGCGGATGCGGATGGCGATGTTGTCCGGCTTGATGTCGCGGTGCCAGACGCTCTCGCCCTCCAGGAAGTCCACGGCCCCGAACAGATAGTCGCCGTAAGCCTCCAGCTGGTCCATCTTCAACCGGCCGTGCTCGCGCAGCTGACGCGCGACCGTCTCCTCACGCGTGCGGGTGCGGGTGCGCGTACCGGTGTTGGAGTCGGTGGTCTCGGTGCCCTGGTCGGTGGCTTCGCGCTCGTCGCCCACGTACTCCAGGGCGAGGACCGTACGGGGCCCGATGCGCAGGGGTTCCGGTTCGACGAGCCGGATCACCCGGGAGTCGGGGCGCAGCCGGTTCATCACCTCGGCCTCGTGGACCAGCACCTGGCCCCTGCTGTCCGAGAGGGCCACCTTCAGGACGGCCAGCGGCCGGGTCTTGCGCGCTTCGGCCTGGAGGTCGCGGACGAGGAAGGCCCGGCTGGTGGAGCCGGTGCCGAGGCGGCGGCGGACTTCCCAGCGCCCGCCGAGGACGTCACCTGCCACCGCTTCGAGGGGGTCCTTCTCGGGGTCCTCGGCCGGTTCCGGGTCGGGTGCCGAGGTCGGGGCGGTGAGGGTGTCCTCGACGATCTCCAGCATCTCCAGGAACTCGTCCACCGAGGACAGGCGCTGTCCGGGCCGGTAGGCGGTCGCCGCCTGGACGAGGAAGTCGATGTCCTCGGAGAGGTCGTCGACCAGCGAGCTGGGGCGCAGACCCTCGCCCGCCTCCAGCCGTGCCAACAGCTCGGCCTGGCTCGCGGCCGGGGCCTTGCCCGTGACCAGGAGATACGTGAGAACGCCGAGGCCGTACACGTCGAGGTAGACCGGGTCGGCCTTGAGGGCGGTCAGCTCGGGGGCGAAGTAGGGGTCGGAGCCCTCCGCCAGGTGCATCGCCGAGAGCGCGGTGGGCGCGAAGCGGGTCATGCCCTGCCCGCTGTCGCCGTCCGTGCCGGAGGCACGCTGGGTGGCGATCTGCCAGTCGGAGATCTCCAGACGGGGGGTGAGCCAGGCGGCGTCCTCACCGACCGTCTGCCCGCGCCGACCCCGGTCGCGGGGGATGACGTGCACGGCACGGGCGGCCAGCGCCCGGTGGTGGATGCGGGCGGAGTGCGCGGAACGCATCGTCTCGGCGAGCTGGCGGACCAGCGCCATCCGGCCGAGTATGTCGAGGCTCCTGCCGTGCTGGAGCAGGTATTCGTCCAGGCGGAGCGTGCGCGGGTCGTAGTCGAAGATCAGGGCGGGGCCCGCGGTGTGCCCGGACGGGTAGTACTGCTTGAGCTGGACGACGCCCGGGTGCTTGAACCGCTGGAGCACGGCGGCTTCACGACGGGCCGCGTTCTCGACCGAACGACGGATCGAGGCGTCCGATCCGCGCTCGCTGAGGTAGACGCGGACGCGGGCGACCTCGGGCAGCTCGCTGTGGCTCGCCTTGTAGTCGGCCCAGGTCGGGCCCGAGTCGAAGGACTTCCGGTCCAGCTGGTACGGGCCGACCTTGTACTCGGCGTCACTGCGCCGGATGCCGATCCGTTCGAGGGTGGTCCTGATCTCGCGGGATTCGACGGCCGTGATGCGGCGCCGCTCGTCGCGCGGCGGCTGCTTCAGCATGGTGACCAGCTCGTCGACGGTGTGGACGCCGTTCTGGTCGTGAGCGGGCAGACGGACACGCAGGCCGCCGTCGGTGAAGCAGACGGCCTCGCCGACCCACACCCGCCGGCCGTTCTGGCCGAGCAGGCCGGCCAGCTCCTTCGCCTTTTTGTTGACGAGGTGGAGCGGGTTGCCGTGCGGGCGACGATGGCCACCAGGGGTGGTCTGCACCCAGGTGCCGTTCTCACTGGTCACGGAGCCGTGCCAGTCCTTGAGCTCGATCATGTAGACGCCCCCGGGGGCGACGACGAGGAGATCGACCTCGCGGACGTGGCCGGTATGGGCGGTGAACGTGAAGTTCGACCACGCCCGCCAGGGATCGGCGTCCGGCAGCTTCTCCCGGATGGCTTCCAGGCCACGGTGTTCATGGTCGAACTCGGACTCGGTGACCGTGGTCCACCGGCCTTGCCGCATGCGCTGTCCCCGCCTCTTGGTTCCGTCCCCAGTCACTGTCCGTTCGTGGCCTTACGTGCCGTTTCCGCCACGTCACGGACCTGGTGAATCCTAGCCTCGGCCTACGACAGCGGGTAAGCCGTGCGTCGGTCCGCAGCCGACGGCCCTGGGGCGCGTGCGGGGGACACAGCAACAAAAGAACAACGTCAGTGCTCCAATGCGCCACCACTTTGCTTGGTTCGGCCGAAGATGCACTCGCAGGGACGGAGGCTTTCCCGCTACTCATGGAGGCTTGGGTCGGGGAACGGGGGGATCCGATGCTGCTGGTCGTGGCACTGCTGGTGGTCGGCGGTACTGCGTTGGTGTCGCGTTGCGGGGGGCCGACGGGGTACCACAGGCCGTGTCGCCGCACCCGCAGGGGGCTGTTCGCGCGCTGCCGGGACCATGCCTTCACCTTGATAACGATCACTGATTTGGCGGGCCTCGCGCTGTTCGGGCTTGCCTTCGGTATGTGGGCGCTCTTCGGCCCGGCCGCCTGATGCGGCGCAGACGGAGCCAAGGAGGGTGGGCGGCGGTTCCCTGGTGGGCGTGGGGCATCGGAGCTTTCGCCGGGGTCAGCGGTCTGTGGCGGGCCGCCGAACTGTGGCCGGCGTGGACGGGCATCGCGCTGACCGCCGGGGTCGTGGGACTGGGCCTGAAGCCGGGGCGGCTGGCCGTACAGAGATGGACCGACCGCTCGGCGCTCACCGCGGGGCCTGTGCGGTATTCGCTGGCACATCTCGACGCCCTCGACCCCCGTGCGTTCGAGCTGGCGGTCTGTTCCTTGCTGCGCCGGGACGGACTGACCGCGGAGCATGTGGGCAGAGCGGGGGACAAAGGCGCCGACGTACTCGTCGTCGACCGATCGCGACGACGGGTCGTCGTGCAGTGCAAGCGGCTGCGTCCCGACCGAAGGGTCGGGGACCAGGACGTGCAGCGGGTCAACGGAACGTACCGTCACGACCACGGTGCCCACTTCGCGGTGATCGTCACCACCGGAGGTTTCACGGCAGCCGCGAGAGCCAGCGGCCCACGCTACGGGATCCGCCTGGTGGACCGGGACGCGCTGGAGCGGTGGGCGGACCTGGGTGAGCCGCTCTACGGCATTCTGCGGGTTCCGGACGCGGACGCACGACGCAGGCGCTGGGCGCCCGGCTCATGGCGGCGGGACACACACTAGGGTGACGATGCATCAGTAGAAGTTCCAACTCATCTACAGGACAGGCGAGTTGGCGGCATGAGGGGGAACATGTCCGGCGAGACCGAGTCTGCACGGATCCAGGTTTTCGGCGCCGACCCGCGGCATGCGGAGCTCGAAGCGAGAGAACTTCGTGAGGTTCTGCGGGGGCTGGACGGCGCTCAGGTGCGCTTTGCCCCGCCTGAAGCGCCGCACGCCACGCAGGGCGCGAAAGGGTCGGAACTGCTGACCCCGGAAGTTGTGCTCATCCTCACCACGGGCACCCTCGCGCTGGCGAGGACCGCCATCAAGGCGTGGGTCGAGGTGCGCAAGAGCCGCAAGGTGCGAGTCGTGCATGCCGACGGGACGGTCACGGAGTTCCAGGGCGGAGTGTCCGGGCGTGAGGTGAAGGCGCTGCGGGAGGGCCAGGGCGGTAAGCCGAGCACTGGTTCGGGAGACCGACGATGAGCCGCAATCACGCCTTACTCGTCGGCACCGCCGCTTATGAGGACGTGAACTTCCCTGCCCTGCCCTCCGTGCGCGCGGACGTTCACTACCTGAGCCAGGTCCTGGAGATGCCGGCGGTCGGCAGGTACGAGAAGTGTGTACGGGTCGAGGACTCGTCGAAGGCGGCGATCAAGCAGGCCGTCGAAAAGTTTCTCAGGGACCGCGAGCCGGACGAACTGGTCGTGCTGTATATCAGTGGTCACGGGGCCTACGACCGTGAAGACGGTCAGCTCTACTACGTCACCACGGACACCGAGGCCGACCGGCTCCAGCAGACCGCGCTCGAAGCCTCCTACGTGACCGACCAGTTGGAGAAGTGCGCCGCTCGGCGCAAAGTCCTGCTGCTCGACTGCTGTTTCAGCGGCAGCGCGGTGCAGGGCTTTCGCAGCAAGGGAGCTTCGCACTCGGCCACCGCGCCTGTGGTCGAGGCCAGCGGCGTGTATGTCATCACCGCGTCGCAGCACTGGGAGCAAGCCTTCACCACCGATGCGGACCAGCCCTCGCAGTTCACCAGAGCGGTGGTCGAAGGTCTGCACTCGGGGCAGGCGGACCTGGACGGTGACGGGCGCGTCTCGGCGAACGACCTGTTCCGGTACATCAGCCGGGACTTACGGAAAGCGCCTGACGGGCGCCGGCAGACGCCGACCCAGTCGAGTCTTCAGGTGACCGGCGACATCTATCTCGCCGATGCCTCCACCGGACGTCAGATCCCCGCTCTCAAGCCGTTGCCCGCCGGGCTCACCCCGGTCACCGACGGCGCCGGAGGGGTGTCACCGGCACGAGTCAAGGCCACCGAGGCAGTACACGACGACGCCGCCTTCACCGACACCGACTGGGCCGGGCTGCTGACGTACTACCAGCACTGTCTGGAAGCGGAAAACTCCACCGATCAGCTGCTGCCGCTGGTGGGCAGCGATCCGCCGCGCGTCGTCTGGCCGGCAGGGGAGGAAGTTCTGCTCTCCGGCGTGGAGGCCACGGTACAAGCGTCGGAACGCGTCGCGGACCTCGCCGAACGTGCCCACAAGGACGGCGCCGACCTCTGGTACGGATACCCCGTCGCCGTCCTCTACGACGGCAAGCGACAGGTGTGCGCGCCGCTCGCCATGCGTCAGATCGAGGTAGAACGCGGTCCGCAGGGACGCAGCGTGGTGACACCCACAGGGCCGATCGTCCTGCATCCCAAACTCGTTCTCGAGCGGTTGGGCAAGGACGAGGGCAAGGAACTGCTCGCCGCCTACCAGCCCAACTGGCGGCCGGGCTTCCGGGAGGACATGGTCCGCGACCTGCGCAGTCTGTTGCAGGAGCTGCAACTCCCCGACACGGAACACCTCGACCCCGGATCGCTCGGCGACGGCAGCTCGCTGTACGCCGCGCACGAAGGCGCCCGCAATGTGGCGGTCGTCTTCGCCGCGCGCTCGGATTCGGCGGCCACCGCACAGTTGATGAAGGACTACAAGACGTTGCAGAAGAGTGTCGGGCAGTTCGCCGACACCGCGCTCGGGGCGTTCACGGGACATGTGGACTCAGAAGCGGACGAGAGCGCCGAGCAGGGGGTGCAGGTCGTCGCTCCACTGGAACTGAACGAAGGGCAGGAGGCGGTCATCCGGGCAGCCATGGTCCGCAGGCTCACCGTCGCCACCGGACCACCCGGCACCGGGAAGAGCCAGCTCATCGTCAACGCGGTGGCCACCGCCAGAGCGGCCGGCCAGACCGTGCTCGTGGCCTCCACCAACAACAAGGCGGTGGACGAGGTCTGGGAGCGCTGCGAAGCCCTGGCTCCGGGCCTTCTCGTACGTACGGGTAACCAGACAGCCGTCGAGGAGGAACTGCGGTCGCTTGAGCAGTTGACCCGCAGCGTCCGGCCCCACCAGTCATCCCAGATGCACAGGGGGGAACTGCGCAACCGCCTCCGGGATCAGGAGGCACTGCGTCGTCAACTCGCGGAAGTCGCCCATAGGGAGCGGGAACTGGCGGACCTCGGCCGGCTGCGCTTCTCCTACGCCGAACAACACCACGCTGATCCTCACGCGCTCGCTACGGCCCTGGGCGACGATGTGTCCCTCGGCCGGTGGCTGCGCCGGGCTCGTACGGCAGTGCGCCTCGGGTTCTTCGGCGGGTGGCTCCGCAGCCGGTGCCTGCGTGGTCTCGCCACGCTGTCCGCACAGGCCGCAGGGCGATCGGAGTTCGCCGGCCTGGTGTCCTTCGCAGAGGCCGAGGCCGCCTGGCGGCAGAAGAGCACCGAAGCCGACGCGGTAGCGGACGACCAGCAGCTCCTGACGATGCTTCGGGCGGCCGATGGACAGGTCCGGAAGACGGCGGCAGCACTACTGCAAGCCGTGGTGGCGGAGCAGGCGACGACCGCGCGTGCGGCCATCCACGACCGCATCGAAGCCGTGAAGTCACGATCCCCGCGACAGTGGTCGTCCTTGGAGCGGATCCTGCCGCAGGTGTCGTGCTGGGCCGTCACCGCGAGGTCCCCGCGGCGCTTCCGGGACCGGGCCGCCCTCTTCGACCTGGTCATCGTCGACGAGGCGAGCCAATGCTCCACGCCGGACGTGCTCCCCCTGTTCTTTCGCGCACGACGGGCCCTCGTGATCGGTGACCCCATGCAGTTGCAGCACATCACCACACTTCAGCCCCGTCAGGAGGCCGAGGCGCACCGCGGGGCGGGGATGCGGGCGAGCTGGCTCGATGAGCACCGGCTCGAGCACCGCCGCTACTCCTCGTTCCACGCAGCCGCGCACGCAGCAGGCAGGACCCTGCTGCTCGACGAGCACTTCCGTTGCCACCCGGACATCGTCGCCATCTCCAACCGGCACTGTTACGGCGACCGCCTGACCGTCCTCACCGAACCCCGATCGTTGCGACGCCTCGAAGGAGTCGACGCGGTTCAGTGGCTCGATGTCGTAGGAACAGCGCGCAGAGGCGGCAACGGGTCGTGGGTGAACCAGGAGGAGGCGGAGCGCGTCCACCTTTCGGTGGAGCGACTGCTGAAGCGGCTGCCTGAAGGCTCGACGGTAGGGGTCGTCACCCCCTTCCGCGCCCAGAAAGATCTGATCGCCGAGCGCTGGAAGCACGAGTCGCGCGTACGGGTCGGTACGGTGCACACCTTCCAGGGAGGACAGCAGGACGTGATCCTCTTGTCACTCGTCGCAGGCGCGAGAATGCGCCCCAGCGCCGTCAACTGGCTCTGCCGCGAGGTCAACCTCTGGAACGTGGCCGTCACCCGCGCTCGCTCGCATCTCATCGTGTTCGGCGACCGTGACTTCTGGTCAGCCCGTGCGGGGATGCCGCACGCGCTGCTGGAGGCGGCCGAGACCAAGGCAGCGCTGCCTTCGCCCGGCGCCGGATCCGGACAGCAGAACGAGCTTGTCGGCGACCGGTTGCAACTCCTGCTGGCAGACGAGATCTCCGGCGTCATGCTGGACCGGAATGTCACGGCCGACGGATATCCCTGCGACTTCGACGTCCGCCGGGGCACGAGCGTGGCGCAGGTCCAGCTGGACCACGGGGCGTCCGTTGACATGGAGGACGCGCGCCACCTGAGGCTCGCCCTCAGCCACGCAGACCTTCTGCCGAACGGCGTACGACTACCTGCCTGGCACGTGTGGGCCGGCCGGCTCCAACGAGTGACGGGACGGCTCAGCGGCCGGTGAGGGCGAAGCGCAGATACCGGAGTGAGGACAGCGCCCGTGCCGATCGCCTGGCCGCTGCGATCTCCGCCTCGACCGCGGTCAACCGGCTGTGCGGGTCACCGAGTTGTCTGGCGCGCTGGGCGAACTGCTGACGTTGTTGAGAGGCGTGCCGGGCGGCGAGCTGGTCTTCGCCGGAGAGCCTCGCGAGCCCCGATCTCAGCTGCTTCCCCGCTTCCTCACGCGCTGTCCGGACTGTCGTCTCCGTCGCCAGACGCCGACGCGAAAGGTCCGCCTCACGCCGTGCGAAGTCGGCTTCGATGGACTGACGCCTGGCCGCGGGCAGGCTTGACGGTGCACGGGAGGAGACACGGTCATACTGCCTTGCCCGCCACGCGTCCAAGGTTCTGGCGCGGGCCTCACCGATACCTTTGATGTCGAGCCTGCGTCCGTCGGCCGTATTGATCAGCCCCGTGACGTTGTTGTACCGGCCACCGGCACTGACCAGGGTGATGCCGGTGAAGTCCGCCGCAGTCCGGACCCCGTGCGCGGCGAGCGTCTGGACGAGCGACGGCCCGATGCCGGTCAACTCCTTCGCATGCAGGCGGGCTTTGCCCAGTGCGCCGTCGATGAACACCTTGCGGTGGCTCGTCAGGGCACGGTCCAGAGCCGTTCGGCGTTCGCCTGCGAGGGAGGCGATGCTTCTGTCGATGGCCTGCTGGTCCTGGACCTTCTTCTTCTCCGCCGTCTTGACGGCCTTCTCATGGGAACGCTCGAGCTTCGTCTGCGCGGCCGTGAGCCGACTTCTTCGGGCGGTCTCCGATGCGTCGAACTCCTGTCGCTCCCGCTGGAGCTGATCAGCTTCCCTGACGGGGCCGAGCGTGGCGCGCCGCTTCTCCCGGAGCTGACTCAGGTGGGCGCGAAGGATCTTGGTCTCCGGACGAGTGCCACGGGTCGCGCGGGTGGTGAACGCTGTGACGCCCAAAGTTCCGCCGTAGGACAGGGCTGTGACGAGCGGAGTGATCAGCTCGGACAGAGCGAGGGCACTCGGGGTCAACAGGGCCAGCGGCAGCAGGAGCCCGAGCAATACGTCCGCTGAACGGCGGTGGGCGTACCTGCGCGGAAGTGAAGCGGGGGGCGTCGCGGATACGCCCGCATCCGACACGGTGGCGGTGACATGACCGTCGAGCCAATCGGGCCTGCGTCCGGCACCCGTTCGGGGCCCGGGGATGTGAGTGCCGGGTGTGGAAGCGGCCGCCACCGAGAGGCGTGGAACGAGCGACAGCGGTTGCCAGGCCAGGATCTTGATCTGTTCTGCCAGGCCGCGCACCGTGCTGTCGGTGTGACCGAGCAGAGTGCGGAGACGGACGGACCCGGCGGGGTTCTTGAAGTCGTCCTCCGTCAGCAGGAGGTACTCCCCGTCCGGTTCGTGAAGGCGCGTCCACAGGGATGGATCGGCGGCGACGGCGTGCAGGGCGAGATAGATGACCCAGTTCGAGAAGTGGTCGAGGGTGCCGTCGAAGTCGTCGTCTCCTCGGGCCGGCGACTGGTAGTTACGGTGTCCGCGTTCTGTGCTGTGGCGTCCGTCCAGGGCCGGCACGAACATGCCGTCGTAGTCGACCAGCCGAAAGGTACCGTCCTGGGCGACCAGCAGATTTCCGTGCTGCAGATCGCCGTGCGCGATGTCGTGCGCGGCAAGGTCCGTGGTCAGCTGGGCGAACCGCTCGGCGAGTCCCCGCACTGCCGCGCTGTCCGTGTAGTGATGGTCGAGCCAGTTGGAGAGTGTCACGGCCTCCACCCAGTCCATCTTCAGGACCGGGAAGCGTGACCCGTTGACGAGAATGCCGTCCGGCACGTAGTCGAAGCCGATCCGCCACGGCTGCGACAGAGAACCTGGATCGATACCGGAAAGCTTGTTGCTGATCGCCTCGTAACGGTCCTGCTGATCGCGTACGTGAGAGGTGAAACACTTCAAGGCATAACGTCGGCCGGCGGCGGAGGTCAGGGAGAAGACGCTCGCGAACTGTCCGGAGATGGGACGGGGGAGGCCGAGCTTGTTGGTCTGTGGCCTGGCTCCGCGCAGGTCGTGATCCCTGAAGCACACGGCGGTGTTCTGTAAAGCTTCCTGGTACTCCCGGCCCGAAGGAAAGGCCAGTGGCCCCTGCACAGTGCTCACGTCTCACTGCCCTTCGACATCTATGCGTACGACGGCCACGTCGTCGTTGTGGAGTGAGCCTTCCGCGCGTAGTCCCTGTAACCAGTCCGAGAAACGAGGTCCGTCATGAGGGCCCGAGAAATCCGACAGCTCACCCAGAACGCGCGCGTGATCGGTGGCGGACAGGAACCAGTGGGCAAGCGCGTCGGTCATGAGGAGCAGGCGGTCACCGGATTCACAGCTGCCCTCGGCGAAAAGGGTGCGGGCAGAGAGGAGCGCACTGTCGCGATTGAGACTGTTGAAAAGTCTCGGCGTGACGCCGAACTCGCGCGTCTCTTCAACGGGAAAGGATCTGAGTATCTTTCCGTCCCGAACGTGAAAGAGGCAGCTGTCGCCCAACGCGGCACAGCGCCAATGCCAGCTGCCCCCTGCCACGGGGTCCATACGAAACATCAGCAACGTGGCGGACGCTCCGGCTGTGAGTTTTGCTTCCTCGTACCACTTCAGTGGATTCCCCTGCGCGACGCGTGCCGCAATGTACTCTTCGAGCCACGGTTCCCAGAGCGAGACGGCGTTCTGAGTGAACGACTCAAAAGAAGGCCCCCTGCGGAAGACGTGCTCGTCCTCCCAGGCGTGTTGGGCGGCGGATCGGGCCAACAAGTGTGCCCAGTCCCTGGCCAGCACGCTCTCTGTCGCCCCGTCGGACATGCCCACGGTCAGTGGGACATCGACCAGTTCGTCGAACCGTGAAGCTGGGACGACGTGGGCGGCATCTTCGCACTCGGCTGCCGTGCTGCCGTTCTTGGGCGCGAGAAGCCGAGTGAGGTAAAGGCCGCTCGAAGTCACCGGAGTTCGGTGGCGCGGGTGCCGATGTCGAGGAACTGGACCACCGACGTGACGTCCGCGTTGTAGACGAAGCCGCGAGTGTTCTCACTCACGCGTTGCCCCTGGGAAGCGGCATAGGAACGCATGTGCGTGGGCAAGGGGCTCGACATGGAGAACAGCGCGCGAGCGTAGTCGTCCGGCAGGTCGGCATCCGAGTCGGGGAACGCGCTGGGAGCGCCGCCGGCCGCGGAGACGTGCAGGTTGAAGAGGAGCACAGAGCCGTCGGCTGTCGCGTGCGCGGTGATCGCGGCCGCCGAGGCGGCGGGATCACCGTCGGTCGACTCTCCGTCAGTCAGATTGAGAACGATGGGCGGAAAGCTGCCGGGGTAGCGCTCGGTCCAGCCCGCCACCAGGGTTTCGGCGTACTTGAGCGCACGGTTCATCGGAGTTCCGCCCTGCGCGACAGGATCCATCCAGAGCGGAAATTGCACCGAAGTCTCGACCAGCCCTCCGGCACCGTCCGACACCTTCTTCGCCCGGGTCTCGATTCTCGCGGGTGCGTCGGCGACCTCGCTCAGAGGTACCAAGTCGCGCCCGGTGAGTTCTCCTTGAAATGCGGATCCAACGGAACTTCCATAACCGATCACGGCGATGTGAAAATAGTCGCGTACGCCTTCTTCTTTTGCGCACTTGACGGACAGCTCAGTCAGTAACCGATTGATGGCATCCGCCACCACATCGGCTTTTCTCGTGGGGTCGTCACCACCGATCGGATCGGTCATGGAGGTGGACTGGTCGACCAGGAAAATGAAGCAGGTCGGACTGGTGCGGCTGATCTCGGCTGTGTAGGGCATGCCGGTGTGGCCCCTTCCCCCGTTGTTGTGAAGGGCTTCGCCGGGTGTTGGCGGGCAACCTGCCGGACCTGTCCTTCCTGACCAGGGGCACACTATCGGTCCTGGCGCAGGCAACGCAGGAGAACAGAGGCGTTGATCCGTCCACTCAACGACCATTTTGCGCTTTCGCCGACGATTTTCAGCCAGCGGCTGTTAAGGCGTCACGTCGGATGAATGTGATTTCCGCAGGGCCATCCAGTCTTCGGCGAGGACTGCCCGGAGCATGGCGAGGATCTCGTCGGCCGTCGCGAAGGTGAGCTTCTCTACGAACTCACGGGCCGCTTCGTTGACCTGACGTGTGTCGGCGCCGTCGATCGCCTGGCTGAGGCTCCTGGCCGCGGGGGTCGGATCGTGCATCTCTCGCTTCTCTCAAAGGATCTCTCGCCGGGGGTCTGGACGGCACGGGCGCCGAGAGCCCAGCCCCTGACAGTCGATGGCGGTCGAGCCCGGCGGTGTTCCGGGCAGCCGGTGCGCTGCTGGCCGCGGACCCGGTCGCTACGGCTACACGTCCGAGACGATCGCTTGCTCGATCCGCCCGGTCCGGTGTGGGCTCGGACGTAACCGTGGCCGGGGTTGAAGTGCCCCTGGCCGTCGCCCACCATTCTGGAGCGATGGGGGACCTGCCCCTCGCCCTCGGAGGTGTACTCGCCGATGGGCGGACCTTCGTCACCCGTTCCCGTAGTCCTCGACCAACGTGGCGATCAGCGCGAGCAGCGCGTCCGCCCGGTGTCGGTCCTCGCGTTGGTTGCGCAGGGACTCGTCGGCGGCCCGGAGGCGGGCCAGGGCGCGTGGTTCGCCGTCCATCACGTCGTCGATCAGCGGGGTGGTGATCAGGTCCAGGCATTCGGTGAGCAGGCGGCGGGTGGCGGGCGAGGGCGGGTCGGGGTCAGGGGCGGCGAATCCAGAGGTCAAGTACCGGACCGGGTCGGTCAGGCTCCAGCCGACGACCGCGCCCTGCTGGACGAGGAGCGCCACGTCGGGGGCGATGCCGATGCGGGCTTCCAGAGGCTCGTCGAGGACGTCGAGGTCGCGCAGACAGGTCAGCACGGTATCGCCGGGGGCGCGGCACAGCACCGTGCACATCTCGTGCCGGAAGTTCTTGACCTCGTTCGCGCGGAGCCCGCCCGGGCGTACCGCGGGCGTGGCGGGAAGGCGGACGCGGTCCTCGGCCGACGCGGACTCTTCCGGCATCTGGAACTCAGCCCCGACCAGCTGTCGGCCGGTCGGGTCGAAGCGGAAGATGTCGGGGTCGTCCCACAGCCAGTCCTGGCTGCCGAACGTGTCCGCGAGGAACTTCTCCCTTTCCACCCTGTCGGCGTAGGGGGAAACGATCACGAAAGTGCCCAGGAGCCGGGGGACGAGGGGGAGCGGTTCGTCCGTAACGGTCGCGCACCAGTCGCCGTCGAACTTCAGTTTCGTCGTCATCACTGCCTCATCTGATCCGCACTGCCGGAGGCTGGAAGCCGTCCTTGGCGGGAATCCTGCCTGTCACGATGGCCTCGTCGGTCACCGGCGCACCAGGGTCCGTGGGTTTGCCGCCGAGCGCCTCGGCTCCGGAGCCGCCCTTGATGCCCGACGGCCCGTACGCCGTGATGGCCTGGCCCTGGGTGTTGCCGGGCCCGTCGATCACGACGATGTCGTCGCCCTGTCGGAAGGTGAATGTCCCGGCCTGGCCCGTCGAGTGGTACACGGCGTCCGGGTTCTTCAGGATCTCGATAACCCGTTCGTCGCTGAAGGCGTGCCGGGTGTCGCCGTGGTAGTCGAAACGCTTCTTCAACTCTGCGTTGTTCGCCCTGTCGACGACGCCGTCCACGATCTTGTCGATCCGCTTCTGGGCCCGCTCCTCCTTCGTGTACTTGGGCATGAGACCCAGCGGGTCGCACCCGCTGTGCGGGTTGTCCACGTACGCGAGGGGGTTCGGGGCGGGAGCCAGGCCGAGAGGGTCCGGCGAGGTGTAGCGGCCGGTCTCGGGGTCGTAGTGGCGGAAACAGTTGTGGTGGAGGCCGGTCTCGGGGTCGTAGTACTGGCCGGGGAAGCGGAGCGGGGTGTAGGCACTGCTGTCCCGGGACCAGGCCGTGGTGCCCCAGAGCGTGCTCCGGGTGCGCCAGGCGATGCCGCCCGTCTCGTCGATGAGTTCGGTCGGTGTCCCGACGAGGTCCGTGGCGATGGCGAAGAACCGCCGGTCGATCTCCTCCTGGCGGTCGTCGGCCGTGAGGATCCGCTCGGTCTGGGCCAGGGGGACGACATCACGGTGGTCCCAGGTGAGGGCGACCGTGTTCGGTGAGTCCGGCCGGTGGCTCGTCTGTTCGCACAGGGTCAGGCCGTCCCAGGTGAACCGGACCTCCTCGACGACGCTCTCGCCGTCGGCCGCCAGGCGCTGTTTCGCGGTGCGGCGGCCGAGGGGGTCGAAGCGGTACCTCCACCGGGTTCCGTCGGGGGTCGTGACGGAGGTGAGGCGGTTCTCCGCGTCCCACGTGTAGCGCCAGGTGTCCGGCTTGCGGGAGAGGCGGGTCTTCTGCCGCAGGACGACCCGGCCGAGGGCGTCGTACTCGAAGCGGACGTCTCCGGCGCGGGTGAGGGTGGTGCCCGTGTAGGCGCGCGATCCGGTGGCCTCGTGGCCGGGGTGGCCGGAGGGCCAGGACGCCGAGGTCTGGTTGCCGGCGTCGTCGTAGGCGTACCGCTCCGTCCATCCCTGGGCGTGGACGGCGGTGACTCGGCCCACGCGGTCGAGATCGAAGGTGCGGGAGCCCGACAGCCGGTCCACCACGGAGGTCAGTTGACCATCGGCGCGGTAGGAGTAGGCGCGGCTGTTGACGTCGCGGCCCCCGGCGCTGATCTGCTGCGTGGCGAGCCGTCCGGCTTCGTCCCAGGCGGAGGTCATGGTGATCGCGTCGCCGAAGACGCGGGCGAGCTCCCGGCCGGCGGCGTCGTGCGTGAAGTCGATCCGGAGACCGCCGCTGGTCAGGTGGTGGGGCAGTCCATCGGCGCCGTAGGAGTAGGAGGTGACGTGACCGGTGGGGGTGGTGCGGCGCGTGCGCCGGCCCAGGACGTCGTAGGCGTACAGGACGGCGCGGCCGTCGACGAGTTCCGCCTTGGTGAGTCCGCGACGGTCGTACCGGTAGCGCAGTTCACCGTCCGGTCCGGCCGCCTCCAGCAGGCGCCCGGCCCGGTCGTAGGCGTAGGTCGTCACCCGGCCGTCGACGTCCTTGGTGACCACCTGGCCGAGTCGGTCGCGCTCGAACGAGATGGTCCCGCCGAGCGCGTCGACGCGGGCGGCCAGTCGGCCCGCCGCGTCCATCCGGTAGGTGAGGGTGCGGCCGTCGAAGTCTGTCTCGGAGACGATGTTGTCGGCGGCGTCGTACTCGTAGGTCCAGGCCAGCCCCTGCGGGTTCGTGACGCGGGTGAGGCGCAGCCCGGCGTCGTGCTCGAACTCGTAACGCGCGCCGTCGGGTCGGACACGGGCGGCCGGCAGGTCGAAGTGGGTGTACTCGAAGCGGGTGACGCCACCGGACGGGTCGGTGCGGGTGAGCAGGTTGCCCTCGCCGTCGTGGGTCCACGACTCGGTGGAGCCGTCGGGACCGGTGCGCCGGGCGAGTTGCCCGTCGGCGTCCCACTCCAGGCGGGTGACGCCGCCCAGCGGATCGGTGACGCGGACCGGCCTGCCGAGGGCGTCCCGCTCCGTGCGGGTGAGGGCGCCGACCGGGTCGGTCACCTCCACGGGCAGCCCCGCCGCGTCACACACCACGTGTGTCGTGGATCCGAGAGGGTCCGTGATCGAGGTGAGCCGGCCGGTGTGGTCGTACGTGTAGCGGGTGGTGGCGCCGGACTGGTCGGTGACCGCCGTGCGGTTGCCGCGTTCGTCGTACGCGTGGACCATGCGTGTGCCGTCGGGGCCGATGACCTCCACCGGCAGGCCGAACGGCCCGCGCACCGTGCGCAGTTCGCTGCCGTCAGGGCGGACGGCGGAGACGACCCGGCCCTCCTCGTCGTAGGCGAAGGCGGTGGTGAGGCCCAGCGGGTCGGTGCGGGTCACGAGGTTGCCGCTCGTGTCGTGGTGGAACCGCGTGGTGTGGCCGAGCGGGTCGGTGGTGGCCAGGACGTGACAGCCGGGGCCGATCAGATGCCGGGTGGCCCGGCCGTCGGCGGTGGTCAGGACCGTCGTGCGGTGACCGGTCTCGGCCTCCGGTTCGGTGTAGGTCAGGGTGATCTGGACGTGACCCGCCTCGCCGCCCTCCGCCACGATGCGGTCGCGGTCGTCGTAGACGTAGTCGTAGCGGCTTGCGTTGGAGTCGATCCAGGCGATGACGCGGCGGCGGTCGTCGTAGAGGAAGGTGGTGACGGCGCCCGACGGCTTGGTGACCGTGGTGAGGTCGCGGTCCTGGTAGCCGTAGCGCATCAGCGGCAGATCCGCCCCGTCCTCGCCCGCGCCGGCCAGGGACAGGCCGGTGACCAGGCCGTCGGCGACGGACAGGTTCACCCGGTGCCCCGCCGAGTGGACCAGGGTCAGCGGCAGCCCGTCCTCACCGCGGTCGACTTCGACGGCGTGGCCGTTGCGTTCGGTGATGCCCGACAGCCAGGCCACGCCGTCGCCTCCTGGTCCGCCGCCGGACGGGGCGGTGAAGTGGAAGGTCAGGCCGCTGTCGAGGGCGGTGACCGTGTAGCCGCCGTCGGTGTCGCGGGCCAGCAGCGTGCGGGCCCGGCCCGCCTCCGGCCGGGTGGGCGAGCCCGGGACCGGGTGCGGGTACGGCACCAGAAGTCCCTCGGCGGTGACGTGGACGACGCCGATCGCGTCGATCTCCAGACGCTCGTCGACGGTGGACGTCCAGGCGGGCCCCAGGAAGCGGCCGGTCGCGGTGCCGGACTCGGTGCGGCGGGTGAAGACCAGCGGCAGGATGCCGGGGATCTCGAGGTCGGTCTGGGGCAGGAACATCCTGCCCGAGGCGAGGTCCACCGGGTCCGTGCCCTCGGCGGGGCGCTCCCCGTCCGGTCGGCTGTGGGTCCCGTCCGGGGCGTCGTCGATCAGGCGGCGCAGCCGCGCGGCGTCGGCGGCCTCCTCGGCGATGCGCACGCCCTTCACCGCGGCGCCGCCGCCCCCGGTGGCCACGGTCAGCGCGATGTCGGGCAGCAGCCGGCCGAAGCCCTCGGCCGGGTCCTTCATGAAGTCGCCGATCATCTGCTTGCCGGTGCCGACCGGGTCGTTGGCGGCCACCACCAGGCCCGCGGCCAGGCTGTTGAGGGACGTGGCGTACTCGGCCGGGTGCGTGATGTTGTACGGGTCCATGGGGTTGACGCTGCGGACGAAGTTCAGCAGCCCCGCCGTGCCCTTGATGACTCCGCCGCCGACGTGGTCGCCCATGAGCTGCAGCTCCTGCATCCCGTCGCCCAACTGCTCGGCGTAGGACGGCTTCTGCGGAGCCATGTCGCGGGCGGCGCGGACCGCCGTGCGCGCGGTCTCCGCCGCCGAGTTGCGCTGCTTGCGGGCCTCGGTGAGGAGATCCTGAGCGTCCTGCATCAGCTTCTTGCCGGGATCGTCGAACGTCGCCGCGGGCTTCGGCGGCAGCGAGGCCGGGTCGCGTTTGTCCGCGGGTTGGGCGTTGTAGCGATCGACGGCGCCGTTGTAGTCGTCGACCTTCTTGCGGTGGGTGTCGGCGGCGTCCTCGGATGCCTTGACGCCCTCCTTCCACTTGTCGATCGCCGTCTGCGCCTGTCCCTGCGCCCAGGTGACCGTGCCGGCGAACGCCTCCAGCGCGCCGACCGCCTTCGCGCAGGCGTCGGCGGCGGTGTACCACTTGGGCGGCTGGGTGCTCACCGCCGTGCGCAGCGCCTCGGCCGTCTCCCCCTTGAGCCGGGACGAGTCGAGGCCCTTGAGCCCGTCGCCGGCGTTGTCGAAGGCCGACTGGAAGGCGCGGAGCTTCGTGGCGGTGGAGGTGATCTCGCTCGGGCTGCCGTAGATCAGCTTGGTCTTGTCCTCGGTCTGCCCGAGGTCCATCTCGTCGACCTCGGCGCCCAACCGGTTGGCGACCGAACGGGACTGCTCGCGCACCCAGTCCGCGCCGGACTCCCACCCGACGTCCTCCAACCGGTCGGCGGTCCAGTTGCCCGCGTCCTCGACCCGGTTGCCCACCCACTCGACGCCGTCCTCGACCGCGTCCTCGACCGAGTCGGGCGTGATGTCACTGATGAAGTCGCCGATGCCCACCGTCAGTTCCCCCCGGACTCACCCTGCTGCTCCTGCTGGGCGCGTTCCTCCGGCGACGGGCCGAAGGTGTCGTCCAGCGCCTGGTTCCACTGGTCGTCGGAGATATCGAGAGCGTCGTTGAGCACGTGTGACTGCTGACCGCCGTGGCCCTCGGTGAGAACGGTGCGGCCGGTGTCCTTCCAGGTCTGCTCCATGTCCTGACCGGCCTTGTCGAACGACTCGGCACTCCAGTCCGGGTTCAGGTAGTCCGGCGTGAAGATGTCGCCCCAGTTCTGCTGGGCGATCTCCTCCTCACTGGCGTGCGGGTTCCCGCCGAACAGGGAGTTGGCGCCCACCTTGAGCGTGGCCGCGACGTACTGGTCGTGCTCCCACTGGGTGCCCGCTGCCAGGCCGAGGCGGTTCGCGAGCGCACTGGCGTCGTGCACCAAGGCGCGCACGCCCCACTCCCAACGCTCGCAGAAGTCCTCGAAGTCGACCGCGAGGCCGTGGTGCCCGGCCTCCATCCCGGTCATCGCCAACTCCGAGAAACCCTTTCCCATCACCGATCCGGTGGCGCCGCCGAGGTCGCCGAGCTGGTCGATGGTCGCGCCCACACCCTGGGTGAACTTGGCGACGGATGCCTTGTCGAGCCGCAGGTCCGGTCCGTCACCGCTCATGACCGCGGCCCCTCTCCCACCGCGCCGGAGTCGACGGCGGCCGCGTCCGGCACGATGCCGACGACCGGCGGGAAGAACATCGACCCGTCCTCGGTGGCGATGTCGACGGCGAGACCGGCGGGCTCGCCCAGGGCGGGCACGATCTCGTCGACGATGCGCGCGCCCAGCAGCGCCGCGTAGTCCATGGGCTGGTCACCGCGCGTGTGGCGCAGGGCGAACCGGGCCAGGGCGGCCTCGTCGGTGAACCCGCAGATCCATCGCACCCCGCCCGAACGCACCGACCACAGACCTCCGTCGGCCATCGGCACCAGGAGCACCGAGCGTCGCATCTCGCCGACCAGAGCACGCGGGTCGTCGCCTCCGCCTCTCCGCTCGGCGATGCGTTCGACGAGCGACGCCTTCGGCTGCTGCACGGTTCCTCCCCGGTCGTAGGTGACTGATGGCACCGTAGAGCAGGACGCGCGCGAAGAAGCGGGCGGTTCTGGTGAGGCCCGCCCCGTCCGACAGGCGCCTCCCTAGGGCGGGATCCTGTCGCACAGCCGACTTCCGACCTACGCCGTCAGCCCGGCTCGGCTCGGCCACCACTGGGCCGAACCCGGGTTCAGCCGTGGCGTCCCTGCCCCTCCATCGACTCGACCAGTCGGCCCAACGCCCTGAGGACCCAGTCCCGGTCGTCTCCCAGTCCTGCCAACAGATCCACCTCTGCGGCGAGTTGGCGGGGGAAGAGGTCGTCGACGGCCTTGGCGCCCGACTCGGTGATGGTGAGCAGGGCGGCGCGGCGGTCGGCGGGGTTGGGGGTGCGGGTGATGAAGCCGCGTTTCTCCAGTTTGGCGAGGGTCTTGCTGACGCCCGCGCGGGAGAGGCCGAGGCGTTCGGCGAGGCTGCGGGCGATGACCGGCTCGGTGGCGTGCCGCAGGGGGATGAGCGTGTCGACCTCGGGGGCGGTGAGCGGGGCGCCCGCGTAGAGGGGTTCGACGGCGCGGTCGAGCAGGCCGGTGGCGCGCTTGAGCAGGCCGACCACTTCCATGGGGGAGGTGTCGAGGCCCGGATTGTGCGCGGCCCACTGGGCGCGGACGTCGGCGGGGGAGGTGGGCATGCGGCTCGCCTTCTGACCTGCTCGCTATTTGTTAGCTAGTGAACTATTGGTTATCTTTAATTTCATGGTACCTCCGTCATCCTCCCGTGCCGCCGCTTTGCCGACCGCCGGTGTCCCCGCCCCAGGGGAGCGTTCGGCCGTCGGCCTTGTCGCCGTCCTCGGTGCCCTGACGGCGGTCGCCCCGCTCGCGACCGACATGTACGTGCCCGGCTTCCCGGCCATGGGGGACACGCTCGGGGCGAGCAGTTCGGCCGTGCAGCTGACGATGACCGCCTTCCTGGCCGGGCTGGTCGTCGGGCAGTTGCTGATCGGGCCGCTCAGCGACGGGCTCGGGCGGCGCCGACTGCTGATATCCGGGTCGGTCGGGTTCGTCCTCTTCTCCCTGGTGTGCGCCGTCGCCCCGAACGTCGGTCTGCTGACCGGCGCCCGCTTTCTCCAGGGCGTGGCCGGCGCGGCGGGCATGGTGCTGGCCCGGGCCGTGCTCACCGACCGCTTCCACGGTGCCGAACTGCCGCGCCACTTCGCGGTGCTCTCCCAGGTGATGGGCGTGGCGCCGATCGCCGCGCCGGTGCTCGGCGGGGTGATCCTTAGTGTGTCCACCTGGCGTGCGGTGTTCGCCGTGCTGGCCGTTCTGGGCGGACTGCTGCTCTTCGCCGTGGTGCGCCGGGTGCCGGAGTCCCTGCCGCCCGACCGGCGTCAGAGCGGCGGCTTCGTGAACACGTTCCGTGCCATGGGAACGCTGCTCGGCCGCCGGGCGTTCATGGGATACGTCCTGGTCGTCGCCTTCGTCGCGGCGGCCCTGTTCACCTATATCAGTGGTTCCAGCTTCGTCTTCGAGAACCTCCACGGCGTCTCCTCGACGACGTACTCCCTCATCTTCGCCACCAACGCGGTCGGCATGCTGCTCGCCGGCACGGTCTTCTCCCGGCTCGCCGGACGGGGCGTGCGGCTGAACACCCTGCTCACGGCCGGTGTCGGCGTGGTGCTGGTGGGCGCGCTGGCGCAGGTTCTGCTGGTCCTGTCCGTGGGGGAGAGCCTCGTGGGCACGTGGGTCACGTTGTTCGTGACCGCGAGCGGCATCGGGCTGGTCTTTCCGGGCGGCATGAGCATCGGACAGGCAGTGGGTCGGATGGCGCCGGGAGCGGCGTCCGCGCTGCTGGGCGGCCTCCAGTTCCTCTTCGGGGCGCTCGCCTCGCCGCTGGTGGGGCTGTTCGGGGAGGACAGCTCCCTGCCGATGGCCCTCATCATGCTGGTTGCCGCCACGGGGGCTGGACTCGCCCTTGTCGGGCTGGCCCGGCCGTGGCAGGGACACGGGGAACCGGCCGCCTCGGTCTGACGCGGTTGTCGGCGTGGCAGTGCCGGCGGTGTGTCGGTGCCGGTGCTGTCGGTGCGATGCCGCCCGTCGGTGTGACGGTGTTGTCGTCCGACGTCGTGTCGGTGTGACGGTGTCGTCGGTCTGGCGCTGTTCTTGGTGAGGCGCTGCCCTCGTTTCGCGGCGCAGCCGGGGCGCACCCAGGTCACACCCGGGGTGCATCCGAGTCGCCCCCGCGGCGGAGATCGGCCACAATGGGCGCCCGTCGTCCGTTCGTCCGCACCGAACCACCCGAGGTTTCCCGTGACCCACTCCGTGGCCCGCGAGCCGCAGCGGCGTAATTCGCGGTCCAACCGGGCGCGCATTCTGGCCACGGCCCGGCAGGAGCTCGGCCGGAACCCGGACGTCACCCTGGAGGAGATCGCGCGGGCCTCCGGCGTCGTACGGCGGACGCTCTTCGGTCACTTTCCCGGGCGGGCGGCATTGTTGGAGGCGCTCGCGGAGGAGGCTTCCGAGGCCTTGCGCGGCGCGCTGGCGGTCGCGACGGCCCCGCAGGACCCGGCCGAGCGGGCGCTCGCGCACTTCGTGCACACGATCTGGCCGGTGGGCGACCGCTACCGGCTGCTCCTGGCACTGGCCCGGCGTGACCTGGGCGACGAGCGCGTCGCCGAGATCCTCACCCCCGCCCGCGACGAGGTCACCGCCATCCTGGCGCGCGGGCAGCGCGACGGTGTCTTCCACACGCAGCTGCCGCCCGCCGTGCTGAGCGCGGGGCTCGAGGCGATGCAGGTCGCGCTGCTGGAGGAGGTCAACACCGGGGCGTTGGAGGACGACGGGACCCGGACGGCCGTCGTGACGCTCGTCGCGGCGGGGGTGCCGGAGGAACGGGCCCGGGCTGTGGTCGGCGAGGTTGCGGCGGCGGCACCGGCGGCAGCGGCAGCGGGTGCTGAGTCGGGGGCCTGAGGTGTCCGGATCGCCGTAGTTCTCAGTCCCTCAGTTAGCTCCCCGGTTCCCCGGTTCCCCGGTTCCCCAGTTCCCCCAGTTCCCGGTTCTCCCCACCTCTCCGTTCTGCGCTCACAGGTCCTGGTCCTGGTCCTGGTCCTGGTCCTGGTCCGACGGTGCTTCTTCCGGTCGGAAGGTGACCAACCTTCCCGTGAACCGGGCATCGAGGCCGGTGGCGGTGGTGGTCACGGAGCGCAGGCTCAGGCCGTCGGGGATGTTCCGCAGCTGGATCGGCTGCTCGAAGACCCGGTCGAGCAACGCTTCCCCGGCCCCGGGCAGCGTGCCGCCGTCGACCTGGAAGTCGTCGAACGCGATCCGGTTGCCGGACGCCGCGGAGACGGTCGTGGTCACAGTGACCCGTCCTCCGCCGAGAGGCAGCAGGATGTCCGCGCTGATCCGGCCCGGCCCCTTGCCCTGGGACACCTCCAGACCGAGGGCCTCGGACAGGTCCGGGTAGGACAGGAGGGCGGTCGCCGTCGCCGAACGGGCCCGCGCCTCGCTGCCGTCGTCGGACCTGGTCAGCCCGTCCAGCTGTAGGTCGAGTTCGGACAACGGCAGCGGGCGGGCGGACCCGTCGGCGGGAATGTCGTGGGCGGTGATGTCCACCCGCCGCAGGGTGCCGGAGGCCACCTGCGTCAGGACGGGGAACCCGCGCACGTGGACCTCGGGCCGCGATGTGGTGTCCATGCCTTCCTGGAACGCCTCCGCCGTTCGCGACTCCACCCGTGCCGTCACGAGCCGGTCGACCGTGACGGGGACCAGGATCAGCGTGAGCAGGGCGGCGATGGCGACGGTGGTGGCGGCCGGTCGTCGCCTGCGTCGGATGCGGGGTGCTTCGGTCGTGTCGTAGGACGCGCCGGTCTCGTACGTGGGCTGGTACATCAACTCTCCTTCTTGGAAGGCGGTTCCGTCTGCCGGGCGGGCCGCGGGTGGCGGACGGTCGAGGCCTCGGTGCCGCCGTCGACGTCCGCGGCGATCAAGGGGGAGGCCGCGGAGCGGGTGCCTCGTCCGTCCGGTCTCCGGTGTCGACGGTGGTAGGGGGGCCGGTACGGGACGGCCATGTCCCGTGCGGTGGCGAGGAGTTCGCCGAGCCGGGCGGCTTCGAGGTCCTGAGCCCGATGAATGAGAGGCGGTGAACGAGACCGGTGAACGAGACCGGTGAACGAGCCCGGTGAACGAGACCGGTGAACGAGCCCGATGGGTGAGCCCGTTGAGCGTGCGAAAGCGGTCGTTCACCGTGCACAGGGTGAGGGCTGGGCGGGCCAGGGCACTCGTGGCGTCGGCGATCCCGGCGACGATCCCGGCGCGGCCAGCGATCCGGGTGTCGGGGCCAGGGGTTCGGTCCCGTCGGCCGTTTCCCTGGCGCGGGCGATGGGTGCGGGCGGATCGGGGGTGGCGCGTGAGGAGGTGTGGAGTTGCGGTTCGTGTGGGGGAGGTCGGCCGGTCACATCGCCTCCTCGCGGCTCAGGACTCGGGACTCGGGACTAGGGCTCGGGCTAGGGCTCAGGGTCGGGGCTCGGAGCAGCGGGCCATCGGCATATTTGCACACTGGTGGGCAATAAACTAGCCTGCACATCAGCGGGCAATTAACTCGTCCTCTTAGGAGCCCCCCATGCCCTTCCCCGTCAACACACCCGTCGAGAAGATGACCGGGCCGTACGCCAAGCGCTGGTCGGCGCTGATCGTGCTCTGCCTGAGCCTGTTGATCGTGGTCATGGCGAACACCTCGCTGATCGTGGCCGCGCCGGACATGACCACGGATCTGGGCCTGAGCAGCAGTGACCTCCAGTGGGTCATCGACGGCTACACCGTCCCCTATGCGGCGTTGATGCTCGTGCTGGGGTCGATCGGCGACAAGTACAGCCGCCGTGGCGCGCTCGTCACCGGGCTGTTGGTCTTCGCGGGCGGTTCGGTGATGGGCAGCCTGGTGGACCGGACCGAGCTGGTCATCACGGCCCGCGCGATCATGGGTGTCGGTGCCGCGGTCGTCATGCCGGCCACGCTGTCGCTGCTGGTCGCGATCTTCCCGCGCCGTGAGCGTGCCAAGGCCATCACGGCCTGGACGGCCACCTCGGGGCTGGCCATCGCCGTCGGTCCGCTGGTCGCGGGCTGGCTGCTTCAGGACCACGCGTGGGGCTCGACCTTCCTGATCAACGTCCCCATCGCGGTCATCGCCGTGTTCGGCGCGCTCGCGCTGGTCCCGCCGTCCAAGGCGGCGGGCATGGGCCGGATCGACTACGTCGGTGGACTGCTTTCGATCGTCTCCGTCGGCTCGCTGGTGTACGCGACCATCGAGGGCCCGCACTTCGGCTGGGGCACCGGTCCGATCGCCGCGGCCGTGGTCGCCGGGGTCGGTCTGGTGGGGTTCGTGGCCTGGGAGCTGCGTCATCCGCATCCGATGCTGGACGTCCGCAGGTTCCGGCTGCGGCCCTTCAGCGGTTCGATGCTGGCGGTGCTGTTCTTCTTCTTCGGCACCTTCGGCGCGATCTACTACTCCACCCAGTTCCTCCAGTTCGTACTGGACTACGACGCGCTGGAGACCGGTGTACGCCTGCTGCCGCTGGCCGGTGCGGTCTTCGTCGGCGCCGCGGTGACCGGGCGGCTGACCCCGAAGCTGGGCGTGCGGGCGATGGTCGTGTCCGGCATGGTGATCGGCACCGCGGGCGTCTTCCTGCTCACCCGGGTCGACACGGGTTCGACGTACGCGGACTTCCTCGCGCCGATGATGATGCTGGGCTTCGCGATCGGCCTGAGCGTGTCCCCGGCCACCGACACGATCATGGGTTCGTTCCCGGAGAGTGAGCTGGGTGTCGGCGGCGGCGCCAACGACACCGCGCTGGAGCTCGGCGGTTCGCTCGGCATCGCGATCCTCGGCTCGCTCCTCGGCACCGCCTACCGCGACGAGCTGACCGACCTGGTCGGCGGCAACCTTCCGGCCGCCGCGCTGGAGACCGCCAAGGACTCGGTGGGCGGTGGCCTGGCGGTCGCCGAGCAGGTCGCGAAGGACCCCGCAGGCGGGGCGCAGCAGGCGCAGGCCCTGGTCGAGGCGGTGCACGAGGCCTTCGCGCACGGTGTCGCCCAGACCAGCCTGGTCGGCGGGATCATCATGGCCGCCGGCACGCTGATCGTCTTCGCGGTCCTGCCCGGCCGTAAGGCCTCAGCGGACGCGGAGGTGTCGGAGGCGTCGGAGGTGTCGGAGGAGGCCGCGTCCGCGGAGGAGTACTCGGACGCTTCCCGGTAGGACGG
Organism: Streptomyces sp. NBC_01334; assembly: GCF_035983595.1. NCBI lineage: Bacteria > Bacillati > Actinomycetota > Actinomycetes > Kitasatosporales > Streptomycetaceae > Streptomyces > Streptomyces sp. NBC_01334. The sequence continues at coordinate 7,258,814 of NZ_CP130718.1, forward strand.
CCCACCCTGCTGCCCTGCTGCCCGCTGGCCCCGCCCTGCCGTGGTGTTCCTCGGAACCCCGCCGGTGGGGCGTCCGGCGTCCGGACTTCAGTCGGAGACGGTGGAGTGCGCCGACGCCGACTCGGCCGCCGACTCTGGCTCGGGCGCCGGCTCCGGAGCCGTGGCTGTAGCCGTGGCAGTCTTCGGTATCAGCCCGCTCATCGCGGCGCACTGCTCGGGGCCCATGACATGGGCCAGCGCCCCCGTCACCGTCTCGGCCAGGGCGCCGGACGCCTCCCGGAGCATGCCCCGGGCCTTGTCGGTGAGGGCCACCTCCACGCCGCGCTTGTCGCCGCAGACCGACTTGCGGGTCACGAGGCCGGCGTGCTGAAGGCAGGCGATCTGATAGGTCAGCCGCGTCTTGGGTCGCCCCAGCAGCTCCGCGATGCGGGTCATGCGGAGGCCTTCCCGGGGCTGTTCCGCCAGCAGGCACAGGACCAGGAACTCGTCGTGCGACACGTCGAGCCGCTCCTTGACCACCGAGCGCAGCCGCTGTTCCACCGCTCCGGTCGCGGCCAGCAGGAGCATCCAGCCACGCAGTTCGGCCGGCAGCAGGCCGGTGCCCTGCGCGGACGGGCATGAGGGCAGGTCGGTGGGGTGCTCAGCGGGGTCTGCCATAGCTACGAGTGTATCTGTGGTCCAAATTTGCACGACCAGGTTGTTCAGGTTTGGATTACCGGCTAGCGTGGGTCGTCCCAGCTTCATCCAAATTTGGATTATCAAGGAGGACGGCCATGACCGTCGCCGTGGAAACCGGACTGTGGCAGCTCGACACGGGCGCCTCCACCGTCGCCCTGAAGCACAAGACGATGTGGGGCCTGGTCACAGCCAAGGGCGTCTTCGCCACCGTCAGCGGCGGGGGCGAGGTGGCAGTCGACGGAACGGTCACCGGCACCCTGGTCCTGGACGCGGCCTCCATCGACACCAAGAACGCCAAGCGGGACACGCACCTGCGCAGTGCGGACTTCTTCGACGTCGAGAAGTACCCCGAGATCACCTTCGCGGTGCGCGCCGCCGAACTCGGCGCCGACGGAACCGTGAAGGTGTCCGGCCAGCTGACGGTGCACGGCATCAGCCGGCCGCAGAACTTCACCGCCCGCCTGAGTCAGGCGGACGCCGACGCGGTCACCCTGGACGCCGCATTCACCGTGGACCGGAACGAGTTCGGGATCACCCTGAACCAGCTCGGCATGATGGGCGGTCTGACGACGATCACCACCACGCTCCGCTTCACGCGCACGGTCGCCTGAGGTAGGACCTGAGGTATCGCCTGACGAGGCGTCAGTTGACCTTCATCTGCTTGGGTTTGGGTGAGGAGGCGAACTGCCTCGCAGGTGAACGGAGTTCGCAGGGCGCCGTGGGGTGGGCTCGGAGGGTGGAGAGCGGAGAGTGAAGGGCGGGGGCCCTTCGCGATCCTCCGTTCTTGCTTCATGCCTGTCGGCGATCCATGCGAAGTGGTGCTCGGGGGCGTCGACTTCGGTGCTGCTTACCTCAAGTCGGCACGATTGACACGGCAGTTGTCGAGGCACGGCGGGCCGACGTGACCCGCATGCACAGCGGGCGTGTCATCCCGTCGCGGCAACTGTCGTACGCGCCAGAGACCGGGACGGTGATCGGTGCGGCCGCGGGGATCCGACGCGGGGATCCGGCGCGGGATTCGGGCGGGCCGACCCGGTCGGTCGCCTGTGCGCTCCCGCCGGCGGGCCGGGGTGCGGCAGCCGACACGAGGGCACTTCGACGGGAGCGCGGTGACCGTGGCGGCCACCCGCAGCGGTGTCGTAAACGGGCTGCGGCAGCCCTGGTTCGCATCGCCACGAAGAGGGCTGCCCGGGGGCGGATCGGTAACCGTCGGACCAAGCGCCGCACGAACAGTGACGCCGGGCAGCACGGACAGCGCAGGCGCCGCCGCTGCCGGAGTGCTCGCGTGCACATACCGTGAGTCGCTCGCTGCTGCCTGGCGGACGCCACAGGATCTCGCTTTTCGACGGGTGTTACCAGCGCTGATTCTGCCGAGCAAGCGGTTTCGCAACGTTATCGGGCCTGGTGAGCGGGGTGCGCCTGGACGTGAGGATTCCGGTGCGGCCACGGTGGGAAGCCGTTGCGGGGCAGCGGAGACCGTGGCGGACCGTGTCGCTGTTGGGCTGAACGGGTGACTTGGCGTAAGAATGGCTGGTGCAGGCATTGAAGGCGAGTCAGTTCGGGGGGTGCCGGTGAACCGTTACGACGTCACCGATGAACAGTGGGAAGGGCTCGCTCAGGTTGTTCCGCTGCGGGGCCGGGACGCGTGGCCGTCGGCGGTGAGCCACCGCTCGCTCCCCGACGCGGAGACAGAGACCCGGCGCCGTTTCGTCGTGCTGCGGGTCAACGTCTTCGCGGACGCCCGCGAGGTCGCCGAGACGCTGATGGCGGGCATCCCGGTGCTGCTCGACCTGACGGGTGCGGAGACCGACACGGCCAAGCGTGTCCTGGACTTCTCCACCGGAGTCGTCTTCGGCCTGGCCAGCGGCATGCACCGGGTCGACCGAAACGTGTTCCTGCTGACCCCACCGGGCACCGAGGTCAGCGGGATCATGGAGGGGGCGGGGGTTCCCGGAGTCTGAGTGGTCCTCGGGCGTCGAGCGACCGCACCGAGCGCGGCGCTCGGCGACCCCCGGGCACGTCGGCTCGCCGCCCGCGCCGCTGTCGCTGTCGCTGTCCGCGACGATCGTCGGAGTCGGCTTGGTCGTCGGAGTAGTACCCGATCCTCGGGGCCTCCGGGTTGTCCGGGTCCTCGAGATCGTCGGGTCGGCGTGGTCGTCGGGTCGGCGTGGTCGTCGGGTCGCTCGATCGTAGGAAGCTTTTCGGGGCGGAACGGTTCGTCTGGTGGCGGAGTTCTACGGTCCGGATATGCCCTCGCCGTTTGCGTCCTCCTCCGCCTCCTCCATGTCCTCCACCTCCTCCGCCACGCAGTTGCCTCACCCGGCCTTGCCTCACCCGGTGTCCGGCCAGCCGCCGCCCGGGGACGTCTCCCGTACCGTGCCCGCGCAGGCGCCTTTCGTGGCGGAGCGAGACGGTCCGTCCCCCGCGCCGGGTCTCCGTACGGCGGCCGCCCAGGTGCGGTACGTCCGGCCCTGTGTCACCGAGCTGCGGCTCTCCGCCTTCGCGGGGCACCGGCGGGCCCGGTTTCCGCTGGGGCCGGTCACGCTGTTCGTCGGGGCCAGCGGGAGCGGCAAGAGCAGCGCGCTGCGCGCCTACGAGGCGCTGGCCCGGCTGGGGGGTGGGGCCCCGCTGGGCGAGGTGTTCGCCGACCCGGCCGCGTGTGTGCCGCAGCGGGCGCGGCCCGATGCCCAGCGTCGTCGGGGGTTCCGTATCGGATGCACGGCCGACGGACCCGGCGGCCCGGTGCTGCTCGACGTCGCCGTGCAGGCCGAACCCGAGCTGCGCATCGTGGGGGAGCGGCTGAGCGCGGCGGGCGTCGTGCTGCTGGAGACGGCGCTGCGCGATCCCGGGCGCCGCACGGTACAGGCGGCCTGGCACACCGGCGGCTCCGCACCGGTGACGCGCGCCCCCCTGCCCGACGACCGGCTCGGCACCGCACTGCTGCCGCTGCGCGTGGCCGGCAAGACCGACGGACAGCGGCAGGTGCTCGCCGCCGCGGAACAGATGATCGTCGCCCTGCGGTCCGTCTTCGCCTGCGATCCGCAACCGGACTGGATGGGGGTCCCCGTCCCCATCGGCTCCGGCCGACTGCTCGCCGGCTGCGACAACCTCGCCGACGTCCTCTGGCGCACCCGCGAGGAGTGCGGACGGCGGCACGCGCAACTGGTGGCCGCGCTGTCCGCCGGATCCACGGGACCGGTCGTGGACCTGCGCGCCGAACCGCTGGCCGACGGCACGGTCCGCGCACTGCTCCACCGCGCCGACGGCAGCCGCACGGAGCTCGCCCGGCTGGGATACGGCGAACTGCGGTACGTCGCCCTCGCGCTGGTGCTGCTCACCGGGCCGGGCGTCCTCGACGTGGACCCGGCCGGCGAGGTGCCCGCCGCGATGCAGACCCTCACCCTGCTCGCGGACGGCCTCGACCGTGGCCTCGACGTACGACAGCGCGCCGAACTGCTGCGGCTGGCGGTGCGGATGGCCGAGCGCGGGCACATCCGCTGCGTCGGCGCGGTCGGCGACGGGTACGGGGCCACCCGGACCGAGGGAGTGACGGTGGTACACCTGGGTCCGTGACAGAACAACACCTCGACGTGGCGAAGCTCCAGCGCAGACTCGCCGAGTTCGCGGCCGCGCGGAACTGGCAGCCCTTCCACACCCCCAAGAACCTCGTCTCCGCGCTCAGCGTGGAGGCGTCAGAACTGGTCGAGATCTTCCAGTGGTTGACGCCGGAGGAGTCGGCGAACGTGATGGAGGACCCGGAGACCGCCCACCGGGTGACGGACGAGGTCGCCGACGTGCTCGCCTATCTGCTCCAGCTCTGCGAAGTGCTCGGTGTCGATCCGCTGGCGGCGCTGAACGCGAAGATCGACCGCAACGAGCACCGGTTCCCGGCGCCGTAGCGCGTACCCGGCGTCGGCCAGGCGGTGGCCAGGCGGTGACATTGCGGCGACTGGGCGGCCTCTCGGAGGGAGCCGAGCAGTCCGTTTTCACTCTCCGCAGTCAACGGGCGGACCGAAATCGATTTGTTGTCCACAGATTTCGGTCTTCCTCTGGCTTTTCGCCCCACAGACCCTCACTCTGGGTAGTGGAGTGGTGGACACGGGTGTTCGGGCGGACGTGCGGGCAGCACGTCGGGCAGACGGGGGCAGCGCATGGACGCGGTGCGGCTCATCCTGACGAGCAGGCGCGCGCTCGCGGGCAGCGGCGAGGGAGCGGTGATCCTCGAGGAGGTGTGGCAGGCGCAGGCCCTGGCGCAGGCGATCGGCAGTCGCCTCGCTGTCTCCGGCCCGCCCGAACTACGCGGCGAGGCACTGGGGCTGACCGAGCTGGCGGGCAGAGGCTGCGGTGTGCTGGGCGCGCCGGACCTCGATCCCGGGGACCTGCTCGCCGCCCGGCTCACCGAACTGGACGACGCCCGCCGGGCGCTGCTCGACCTGAGCGGCCTGCTGGGCGAGGTCGGCATCGCCCTGGTCGGCCTCGCGAGTTCGGCGGACGACCAGGGCACGTACTGGAAGTGCATGGAGGCCATCGACGCGGCGGACGAGTCCAGGGACCGGGTCCTGGAGATGCTGCGGAAGCTGGCGGCGAGAGAGGAACGGGAGGAGAGAGAGGGCGCGTTGCCGGAGAGGTGAGGAAAGCCGACCTGTCCGGCCCTCGGCGCTGGGCGCCCAGCGAAGGGGCGGAAGTGGAGGAGGGGGCGGGAGGGGGGAGGGGGAGGGGCGGAGAGGCTCAGCCCGCCATGCCACCTTCTTCTCTCGGCCCCCGCCGCGCACCCCCGGTCGACTGGAAATCCGCATCCAGCGCGGAGAGATCCGCGTTAAGGGCCGCCATCAGCTCCTCCATCTGCTGCAACAACCCCTTCGGCTGGGCTGCGGCGGGGTCCCCGCCCTGCTGCGGCACGGTCTCTTCGGACATGACGGCCTCCTCGGCCCGGGCCCCTGTGAGGAGGGCCGATGCGGGTGACGTCCCGGCGATGACCGGCCGGGCACGGGCGCCGGGCGGTCCGGCTCCGCCCGTCCAACGATCATCAGAGGGGCGGGTCACCGGCCCGGGCAACCCCCCACGCAGGGCGCGGGCGATTTGCACCCGACCGGGGACGGCTGGGGGATACGGGACCGGTGGGGTTGACGGGAAGGCCGGAGTGCAGGATGGAGGTATGGATCTGCGTATCTTCACCGAGCCCCAGCAGGGGGCGACCTACGACACCCTCCTCGCCGTGGCGAAGGCCACCGAGGACCTCGGGTTCGACGCCTTCTTCCGGTCCGACCACTATCTGAAGATGGGCGACGTGAGCGGCCTCCCGGGCCCCACGGACGCCTGGATCACCCTCGCCGGGCTCGCCCGCGAGACCAAGCGCATCCGCCTCGGCACGCTGATGACCGCCGGCACGTTCCGGCTGCCCGGCGTCCTCGCCATCCAGGTCGCGCAGGTGGACCAGATGTCCGGCGGGCGGGTCGAACTGGGCCTGGGCGCGGGCTGGTTCGAGGAGGAGCACACGGCGTACGGGATTCCCTTCCCGAAGGAGAAGATCGGCCGACTGGAGGAGCAGCTGGAGATCGTCACGGGCCTGTGGGCGACGGAGCTCGGCAAGACGTACGACTTCCACGGCACGTACTACGACCTCACCGACTCGCCCGCGCTGCCCAAGCCCGCGCAGGCGAAGATCCCGGTGCTGATCGGCGGCACCGGTGCGACCCGCACGCCGCGGCTGGCCGCCCGGTTCGCCGACGAGTTCAACATGCCGTTCGGCTCGGTCGAGGACAGTGAGCGCCAGTTCGGCCGGGTGCGGGCTGCCGCGCAGGAGGCAGGCCGCGCAGCCGACGCGATCACCTTCTCCAACGTCCTCGTCGTCTGCGTCGGCAAGGACGACCAGGAGCTCGCCCGGCGCGCCGCCGCGATCGGCCGCGAGGTCGACGAGCTGAAGGCCAACGGGCTGGCCGGTTCTCCGGCCGAGGTCGTCGACAAGATCGGCCGTTACGCCGAGGCCGGCTCCCGGCGGTTCTACCTCCAGGTCCTCGACCTGCACGACCTGGACCACCTGGAGCTGATCTCCGCGCAGGTGCAGGCGCAGCTGAACTAGTACGGCGAGCGGGGACGTGAACGGCGGCGCGCCCGGCCCGGCTTGGATATCTTTGTCTTCGTTGTCTTCATTGTCCGGACGGCCCGGACGCGCCGCCGATCATGTGTGACACGGCTGTGACCGGAGGTATGGCTTCCGTCACAGTCGGCATGGCCGGGCCCTGATGAGGTGGCCGGATGCGCAGACCCCTCCCACTCCTCCCGGCCCTCGCCGCCGTGCTGCTCCTCACGGGGTGCGGATCGGAACAGGCCGGCACCCAGAACGGCGGCGTCGGCGCGAGCGACTCGACGCCGCGGACACAGGTCACCCAGCCCGCCGTGGACGGGGTCCGGATCACCTCGGTGACCATCCCCTCCGCCTCCGCTAGCCCCAGCGCATCCGACGGCGGCCTGGTCAAGGCCGAACGCCTCCCGACCGGGCGCGCCGCCGGTTCCGGCATCTCGGCCGCGTACGAGGTCACCAACCCCGGCACCGAGGAGTTGACGTACACCGTCCGTTTCGACTTCACGACGAGCGCGGGCGAGGTCATGAGCAACGAACTGGTGACCGTGCGCTCGGTGGGGGCCGGCCGGACGGTACGGGGCACCGTACGACCGGGGGAGCTCGTGCCGGGAGCGTCGCCGGTGACGACGGTGAAGGTCGGCGAGGTGACCAAGGTCCCGGCGGACGAGGCGCCGACCGAAGCCGGGGTCTGCCCGCCCTCCGGGGTCCGCGTCTCCGCCGACGACGGCGACGCCGCGATGGGGCTGCGCGTCGTGGGACTCGTCCTGGAGAACTGCGGCGATCGGGACTACACGGTGGACGGCTACCCACAGGTGACCCTCCTGGACGAGGACCACGAGCCGATCGACGGCGTCAAGATCTTCAAGGGCAGCGGCGGCATCTCCACCGTCACCGGGTTCGACGACCCGCCCCGGCCCGTCACGCTGAAGCCCGGCGAACACGCGAGAGCCGGCCTGATGTGGCGCAACACCACCGGCTCCGGCACCGCGGTCGACGTCCCGTACGTCCGGGTACGAGCCAAGGCCGACGCGGAGCCGGTGACGGTGACCCCCCACCTGGACCTCGGCACCACCGGAAAGCTGGGCGTCAGCCCGTGGCGAAGCACACCGGAGTAACAGCCGGACGGAGGGACGGCGGACGGAGCGGCGGACGAACCGGTGGTCCGAGAAACCTCCGGAAGGGGCAAGCCGGAATCCGGCGGCGCGCTACCGGCGGCTGAGAATTCGGCGACGGGAGATCGAAAGCGCGAAGCCGCACGCCTTCCGAAACCTCCGGCCGCCTCGCCCCCACCCCCGGCCCCCGGTGTCTGACCAGGGCGGACGGCCGTCGGTCGGCTTGGAAAATCGCGAGTGGCGCGGAAACGTTCTCTGTACGTTGTAGGGGTGCGCGAGCGCACGATCAGCGCTTCCGCTCCTTCTTCCGAACCCACCGAGGCACCCACGTGTTCCTGACGATCAGCACCACCGGCACCCCTGAACGTCCCGCCACCGATCTGGGCTTCCTGCTGCACAAGCATCCCGACAAGGCGCAGGCGTTCTCCACCTCGTACGGCAAGGCCCACGTCCTCTATCCCGAGGCCGATGCCGAGCGCTGCACGGCGGCGCTGCTGCTGGAGGTGGACGCCGTGGCGCTGGTCCGGCGCGGCAAGGGCAAGGGCCGGGGTGGTGCTCCGGACGCGGCCCTCGCCCAGTACGTCAACGACCGCCCCTACGCGGCCTCCTCGCTGCTCGCGGTCGCCCTGAGCGGCGTGTTCTCCAGCGCGATGCGCGGCGTGTGCGCGGCGAAGCCCGAACTCCCGTCCCAGAAGCGGCCGTTGCGTGTCGAGGTACCCGCACTGCCCGCCCGCGGCGGCGTCGACCTCGTACGCGGTCTCTTCGAGCCGCTCGGCTGGGCCGTGAGTGCCGAACCGGTGGCCCTCGACACGGAGTTCGAGGAGTGGGGAGATTCGCGGTATGTGAGCCTGGTCCTGGAGGCCGAGACGCTCACCGTCGCCGAGGCCCTGCGTCACCTGTACGTCCTGCTGCCCGTCCTCGACGACGCCAAGCACTACTGGGTCTCCTCCGACGAGGTCGACAAGCTGCTGCGCGCCGGTGAGGGCTGGCTGTCGGATCACCCCCAGCAGAAACTGATCACCAGCCGTTACCTCTCCCGCCGCTGGTCGCTGACCCGCCAGGCGATGGAGCGGCTGGAGCTGGTCCGGCTCGCCGAGGCCGACGACAGCGAGGTCGAGGAGATCGACAACGCGGTCGAGGCGGAGGCCGAGACGGAGGAGCGCCCGACCCCGCTTGCCGTGCTGCGCCGCGAGGCGATCGTCACGGCGCTGACGGAGTCCGGGGCGGCCCGGGTCCTCGACCTCGGCTGTGGACAGGGCCAGTTGGTGCAGGCGCTGCTGAAGGACCCGCGCTTCACCGAGATCGTCGGTGTCGACGTGTCGATGCGCGCGCTCACCATCGCCTCCCGGCGGCTGAAACTGGACCGCATGGGTGAGCGGCAGGCCTCCCGCGTCCAGCTCCTCCAGAGCTCGCTCGCCTACACCGACACCCGTCTCAAGGGCTACGACGCCGCCGTGCTCAGCGAGGTGATCGAGCACCTCGACCTGCCCAGGCTGCCTGCCCTGGAGTACGCGGTGTTCGGTTCGGCCCGCCCGCGCACGGTCCTGGTGACCACCCCGAACGTCGAGTACAACGTCCGCTGGGAGAGCCTCCCGGCAGGACACGTCAGGCACGGCGACCACCGCTTCGAGTGGACCCGCGAGGAGTTCCGCGGCTGGGCGGCCACCGTCGCCGAACGGCACGGCTACGTCGTCGAGTTCGTCCCGGTCGGCCTGGACGACCCGGAGGTCGGCCCACCCACGCAGATGGCCGTTTTCACCATGAGCAGTGTGAACGAGAAGGAGGCGAAGGCAGCATGACCGAGACTCAGGTTTCCACGAAGCAGGGCCGTGTACTGCCCGTCACCGACCTCTCCCTCGTCGTTCTGATCGGTGCGTCCGGGTCCGGCAAGTCCACCTTCGCCCGCCGCAACTTCAAGGCCACCGAGGTCATCTCCTCCGACTTCTGCCGAGGTCTGGTCTCCGACGACGAGAACGACCAGAGCGCGACACGGGACGCCTTCGACGTCCTGCACTACATCGCGGGCAAGCGGCTCGCGGCCGGCCGTCGCACGGTGGTCGACGCCACCAGCGTGCAGCAGGACGCCCGCCGTCAGCTGGTCGACCTGGCGAAGCAGTACGACGTTCTGCCCATCGCCATCGTGCTGGACGTGCCGGAGGAGGTGTGCGCCGAACGCAACGCGGCCCGCACCGACCGCGCCGACATGCCCCGCCGGGTCATCCAGCGCCACACCCGCGAACTCCGCCGCTCGCTGCGCCACCTGGAGCGCGAGGGCTTCCGCAAGGTGCACGTCCTGCGGGGCGTCGAGGACATCGAGAACGCCTCGGTCGTCACCGAGAAGCGCTACAACGACCTGACCCACCTCACCGGCCCGTTCGACATCATCGGCGACATCCACGGCTGCGCCTTCGAACTCGAGGGACTCCTGGGCAAGTTGGGCTATGTGGACGGCGTTCACCCGGAGGGCCGGCAGGCCGTGTTCGTCGGTGACCTGGTCGACCGGGGCCCGGACAGCCCGGGCGTGCTGCGTCGCGTGATGGCCATGGTCAAGTCGGGCAACGCGCTCTGTGTGCCCGGCAACCACGAGAACAAGTACGGCCGTCACCTGCGCGGCCGCAAGGTCCAGCACACCCACGGCCTGGCCGAGACCATCGAGCAGATGGAGAGCGAGAGCGAGGAGTTCCGCACCGAGGTACGGGAGTTCATCGACGGCCTCGTCAGCCACTACGTCCTCGACGGCGGCAAGCTCGTGGTCTGCCACGCGGGTCTGCCGGAGAAGTACCACGGCCGCACCTCCGGGCGCGTCCGCTCGCACGCGCTGTACGGCGACACCACCGGCGAGACCGACGAGTTCGGCCTGCCGGTGCGCTACCCGTGGGCGGAGGACTACCGGGGCCGCGCGGCGGTGGTCTACGGCCACACGCCCGTACCGGAGGCCACCTGGCTGAACAACACCATCTGCCTGGACACCGGCGCCGTGTTCGGCGGCAAGCTGACCGCGCTGCGCTGGCCGGAGCGGGAGCTGGTCGACGTACCGGCGGAGCAGGTCTGGTACGAGCCGACGAAGCCGCTGCGCTCCGAGGCACCCGGCGGGCACGACGGCCGCCCGCTGGACCTGGCGGACGTGCACGGCCGACGCATTGTCGAAACCCGTTACGAGGGCCAGAACCGTGTCTCGATCCGCGAGGAGAACGCGGCCGCGGCCCTGGAGGTCATGAGCCGTTTCGCGGTGGACCCGCGGCTGCTGCCGTACCTGCCGCCGACGATGGCCCCCACGGCCACCTCGCACGTCGAGGGCTACCTGGAGCACCCGGCGGAGGCGTTCGCGCAGTACGCGCAGGACGGTGTCGCGCGGGTCGTGTGCGAGGAGAAGCACATGGGCTCGAGGGCGGTGGCCCTGGTGTGCCGGGACGCGGAAACGGCGCGTAAGCGTTTCGGCGTGGACGGCCCCACCGGATCCCTCTACACCCGTACGGGCCGGCCGTTCTTCGACGACGAGAGCGTGACGGAGGAGATCCTCGGCCGGATACGGACGGCGGTGGACGAGGCGGGCCTCTGGTCGGAGCTGGCCGCGCCCGACAACGCCTCCGGTGAGGTGGACTGGCTGCTGCTGGACGCCGAGCTGATGCCCTGGTCGCTGAAGGCCTCGGGGCTGCTCCGCTCGCAGTACGCGGCCGTGGGCGCCGCGTCCCGCGCGGTCTTCCCGGGCACCCTGTCCGCCCTGGAAGGCGCGGCGGCACGCGGTGTCGACGTCGCGGACCTCCTCTCCCGCCAGCGTGAACGCGCCTCGGACGCGGCCGCGTTCACCGAGGCGTACCGCCGCTACTGCTGGACGACGGACGGTCTGGAGGGCGTACGGCTGGCCCCGTTCCAGATCCTCGCGGTCCAGGGCCGCAGCCTGGCCGACCTGCCCCACGACGTACAGCTGTCGCTCCTCGACCGGCTGGTGGAACACGACAACACGGGTCTGCTCCAGACGACCCGGCGCCTCTACGTCGACACGGCCGACCCCGAGTCGGTCCGGGCCGGTGTCGACTGGTGGCTGGAGATGACGGGCCGAGGCGGCGAGGGCATGGTCGTCAAGCCGCTGGGCGCCCTGGTCCGATGGGGGTCCCCCCGCTCGAGCGAAGCCGAGAGTGGGGGAAGCGAGGGCCGCCTGGTCCAGCCCGGCATCAAGTGCCGGGGCCGCGAGTACCTCCGGATCATCTACGGCCCGGAGTACACCCGTCCCGACAACCTCACCCGACTGCGCGGGCGCTTCCTCAACCACAAACGGTCGTTGGCGATCCGCGAGTACGCCCTCGGCCTGGAAGCCCTGGCCCGCCTGACCGAGGGCGAGCCCCTGTGGCGCGTCCACGAGGCGGTCTTCGGCGTGCTGGCCCTGGAGTCGGAGCCGGTGGACCCGCGGTTGTGAGCGGGGCGTCGGGGCTCCGACGCGACGGGCGAGGAGCTGTGCTGCGCCGCGTTCGTCCGGCTGGACGGGGCGCAGGCGGTGCTCGCCCGGGTCGGACTGCCCGGCCGCCACGACCGGCCGCCGGACGTCCCTGGGCATGCGGAGCAACTGCCGCCCCGACCGGTGCACGGGTGCCTGCGGCTCAACCCAGCGTTGGCGGGCAGGGGCTGTTGGTTCGGCTCAACCCCGGTGTCGGCGGGGAAGGGTCGGTGGCTTGGTCCAAACCGGCACTGTCGGGCGCGGCCGGTAGTTCGACGCAAATCAGCGCCAGGGGGCGAGAGTTGGCAGAACCGCCCAACCTGGCCACGCTGTAAGGGGGTTGGCGCTGTGGCTCAACCGACGAGCCGCAGCGCCGTCTCCGCCCGTCCCACCCGTACCCGCTGCCCCCACGTCAGCTCCACCGCATCGCTCTCGATCCCGTCGCCGAAGGCGATGAGCCGTTCCGATTCGACGGTGAGCGTCAGGCGGCCGCCGGTCGCGAGTTCGCCCGCGACCAGCGAGGTGCCGGTCGCGGGGGACGGCCACGCCTCCCGCACGAACCACACCAGCCGGTCCTCCGTCGGGCCAGGGAGGCGCAGGCTCCTGTCACCCCCGCCGCCCCGCTCCTGCCATACGGACCGGATCCAGCCGGTCGCCCCGGTGCCGGTGCCCACCAGCACCCCTGAGGAGGCCTGTGCCTCGACGGCACCCCCGTCGTCGTCGAGGCCCAGGCGGTAGCGGGCGGTCTGGTGGCCCGCGGCGCCCAGATAGATCTCGTTCAGGGCCAGCAGCCGCTGGGTGTCGTCGGCCACCGCCTCGACCATGGTCAGCCCGTCCGTGCCGGTGCCCGCGGCGAGCACGGAGGGCAGGAGCAGCCGGGCGTCCGCAGGGCGGTGGCGGACCAGGACGCCCGGGTTGCGGCCGGGGTCGGTGTCGATGCCCACCACCGGCTGACCGGCCAGGTACTTGGCGACGTTCGCCACCAGTCCGTCCTGGCCGACCACGACCACCACGTCCTCGGGGGCGAAGAGGAAGCGGTCCAAGTCCGAGCGCTCTACCCGTGTCTGACGCCAGGTCAGGGGAATCGCCGCCGTCACCTCCGCCATGGCCCGCCTGGTGCGCCGGTGGCGTTCGGCTACCTCCTCGATGTCCCGGCCCCGCGAGGAGAGGAAGAAGGCGGCCTGGCCGTGGGTGCCGTGCCGGGCCACCAACTCCTCGTACTCCGTGGTGCGGTGGACCAGCACGGCCCGCGGGGCGAGACTCATTCCCGTTCCCCGGCGCCGAGCCTCGACAGGAGCCCGGTGAGGACGTCCGGCGAGATCGTCACGCTGTCGATGTGCGGCAGGTTCTCGGCCAGACGCGTCCCGGTGAGGGCGTGCAGGGTCGCCACGTCGACGTCCGCGTGCACGCGCAGCCAGGCCGCCTGCGCCTGGGCCCGCGCCTCGCCGACCTCACGCGCCGCCTGGGCCTCGGCGTGGGCGAGCTGGACCGAGCGGGCCGCCTCCGCCTCCGCGAGCCGGACCGTGCGCGCCGCCTCCGCCAGGGTCAGCCGCTCCGAGCGCTGTGCCTCTGCGTCCGCCAGGCGCACCTGCTTGGCGGCCTCCGCCTCCGCCAGCTTGACCGACCGCGCGGCCTCCGCCTCCGCGAGCCGCACGGACCGGGAGGCTTCCGCCTCCGCCCGTACCTTGTCCGCCGCCGCGTTCTCCTCCGCCTCACGACGGGTGTTCGTACCGCGCTGCTCGACCAACTGCTCCTCGCGGCGGGCCAGTTCGATCTTGCTGGCCAGTTCGTTCTCGGCGATCGTCCGCTCCCGCTCGACGGCCACCGCCCGCCGCTCGTACGTCGCCCGGTCCGCCTCCTGCTGGATCTGCTCGCGCGCCGGGGTGCGCAGCGCCCGCTCCACCTCCGGTTCCGGACGCAGCGCGACGACCCGCACGGCCACGATCTCGATGCCCGTGGCCGGCAGTCGCGGCTCCGCCGCCAGCCCCGCCGCGACCCGCTCCCGTACCGACGTCACGCCGTCCACCAGCGCCGACGCCAGTGACGTACGCGCGAGGACGTCCAGTGCGTGCTGCTGTGCCGTCTCCGTCAGGAGGGTGCCGAGCTGCTCGAGGGGCGCACTGCGCCAGATCCCCGTGTCGGGGTCGATGGAGAAGTCGAGGCGGGCGGCGGCGACGGCCGGGTCGCTGATCCGGTAGGTCACCGTCGCCTGCACCGCCACGTCCTGGAAGTCGACCGTACGGGCGTGGAAGGTCATCGCCAACTCGCGGTCGTCCACCGGCACTTCGGAGAGAGCCGCGCTCAGCGAGCGGAACCAGAAGCTGAGCCCGGGACCGTCGTGCGCCAGCTTGCCGGAGCGGTGGTGGCGCACATGCGCCGTCGGCGCGCCGCGCAGATGGCGCCAGCCCAGGCGCCGGGTGATGTCGGCCATGAGAGACCCCCCTCGTTCCGTTTCTCGTCAGTGCGACGATAAGAAAACGATAGTCGCGCGTTCCCCTTGTCGTCAAGGGGACGAGAACGGGTGGGGGCGGCGGAGAACCGCGAGGGGAGGAACAAGCTCGTGCGGAAACGGTCCAGTAGGGGGTGAAGGCGGTCCTTGATGGTCAGGATGGAGACATGGGATTCCATGTCGACTCCGAGGCCGGGCGGCTGCGCCGCGTCATCCTTCACCGGCCGGATCTCGAGCTCAAAAGGCTCACCCCCAGCAACAAGGACGCACTTCTCTTCGACGACGTGCTGTGGGTGCGCCGGGCGCGCGCCGAGCACGACGGGTTCGCCGACGTGCTGCGCGACCGCGGTGTCGCCGTACACCTCTTCGGCGACCTGCTCACCGAGGCCCTGGAGATCCCGGCGGCCCGAGCGCTCGTCCTGGACCGCGTCTTCGACGAGAAGGAGTACGGGGTGCTCGCCACCGACCACCTCCGCGCCGCCTTCGAGACGCTCCCCGCCCCGGAACTGGTGGAGGCCCTCGTCGGCGGCATGACCAAGAGAGAGTTTCTGGAAGCGCATCCCGAACCGACCTCCGTGCGCTTCCACGTCATGGACCTCGACGACTTCCTCCTCGACCCGCTCCCCAATCACCTCTTCACCCGGGACACCTCCGCCTGGATCTACGACGGTGTCGCGATCAACGCCATGCGCTGGCCGGCCCGGCAGCGCGAGACCGTCCACTTCGAGGCGATCTACCGGCATCACCCCCTGTTCCGCGGCGAGACGTTCCGCGTCTGGTCCGAGGGGCAGGCGGACTATCCGTCCACCATCGAGGGTGGTGACGTCCTCGTCATCGGCAACGGCGCCGTGCTGATCGGCATGAGTGAGCGCACCACTCCGCAGGCCGTCGAGATGCTCGCCCACAAGCTGTTCGCGGCGGGCTCGGCCGAGACCATCGTGGCCCTCGACATGCCGAAGCGGCGCGCCTTCATGCACCTCGACACCGTGATGACGATGGTCGACGGCGACACCTTCACCCAGTACGCGGGCCTCGGCATGCTCCGCTCGTACACCATCGAACCGGGCGTCGGCGAGAAGGAGCTGAAGGTCACCGACCATCCGCCGGAGCACATGCACCGCGCGATCGCCGCCGCCCTCGGTCTGAGCGAGATCAGGGTCCTCACCGCCACCCAGGACGTCCACGCGGCCGAGCGTGAGCAGTGGGACGACGGCTGCAACGTCCTCGCCGTGGAGCCGGGCGTCGTTGTCGCCTACGAGCGCAACGTCACCACCAACACCCATCTGCGCAAGCAGGGCATCGAAGTGATCGAGATCCCCGGCAGTGAGCTGGGCCGGGGGAGGGGCGGGCCGCGCTGCATGAGCTGCCCGGTCGAACGGAGTGCCGTATAGGCGTGCTGTACGGGTGGGCGTGCCATATGGGCGTGCCGCGCGGGCGTGGCGCATGGGTGTGCGGGTGCCGCCCGGGTGTCTGTATAAAAATGCTGGGTGTCGTATAGACTTCCGAGGGTCCTTGCCACCGCAGTCCGTGCACTGCATCTCTTCACCGCACGTCTGGAGCGACCCCATGGCGACAGTCCCGACCGCCCTCGCCGGCCGCCACTTCCTCAAGGAGCTGGACTTCACCGAGGAGGAGTTCCGCGGCCTGATCGAGCTGGCCGCCGAGCTGAAGGCCGCCAAGAAGGCCGGGACCGAGGTCCAGCACCTGCGCGGCAAGAACATCGCCCTGATCTTCGAGAAGACCTCGACGCGCACCCGCTGCGCGTTCGAGGTCGCCGCCGCCGACCAGGGCGCTTCCACCACCTACCTCGACCCCTCGGGCTCGCAGATCGGCCACAAGGAGTCGGTGAAGGACACCGCCCGCGTACTGGGCCGGATGTACGACGGCATCGAGTACCGCGGGTCCAGTCAGCAGAAGGTCGAGGAGCTCGCCGCATACGCGGGGGTGCCCGTCTTCAACGGCCTCACCGACGACTGGCACCCCACCCAGATGCTCGCCGACGTGCTCACGATGACCGAGCACTGCGCCAAGAACCTCGGGGACGACGGTTTCGTCCTCGCCTACCTCGGTGACGCCCGCTTCAACATGGGCAACTCCTACCTGGTCACCGGCGCCCTGCTCGGCATGGACGTCCGTATTGTCGCGCCGAAGGAGTACTGGCCCGCCGACGAGGTGGTCGCACGGGCCCGCAAGCTGGCCGAGGACTCCGGCGCCGCGATCCTGCTCACCGAGGATCTCGCCGAGGGTGTGGCGGGAGCCGACTTCGTCGCCACCGACGTGTGGGTCTCCATGGGGGAGCCCAAGGAGGTGTGGAGCGAGCGGATCGCCGCCCTCGGCCCGTACGCCGTGACCATGGACGTGCTGCGCGCCACCGGAAACCCGGACGTCAAGTTCCTGCACTGCCTCCCGGCCTTCCACGACCTCGGCACCAAGGTCGGCCGCGAGATCCACGAGGCCCACGGCCTGGACTCCCTCGAGGTGACGGACGAGGTGTTCGAGTCGGCCCACTCGGTCGTCTTCGACGAGGCGGAGAACCGCCTGCACACGATCAAGGCCGTACTGGTGGCGACGCTCGCCTGAGCGGACGGCCCGGACTCACGCGCCACGCCCACCACAGGCGCCACGCCCACCACAGGCGCCACGCCCGCCACGGGCGTCGCGACTCACGGTCGACGGCTCACGGCTGACGCGCGACGCGCCCGTCGCGGCCGGGAGCGGTCGACGTCACGCCGGGTGCGGGCGCCACTGCGCCGGAACGGCGGCCAGCCTGAACCACACCGCCTTGCCCTGCTCGGTGGGCCGGTGTCCACAGGACGAGCTGAGGGTGCGGATGAGCAGCAGCCCGCGCCCGTGCTCCTGCCAGGGGTCGGGCTCCTCTCCGGAAGGGCGGGTGAGATCGCCGGGCGGCACCGGGTCGGGGTCGTGCACCTCGACCTGGCAGCCGGTCGGCTGCAGCTCCACCACCAGCTCTATCGGGGCGTCCCCGGCGGTGTGCTCCACGGCGTTGGCCACCAGCTCCGCGGTGAGCAGCTCCGCGGTGTCGCTGTCCGCCCCGTGCTTCAGCTCGGCCAGCGCCGTTCGGACCAGAGCACGGGCCACCGGCACGGCCGCGGCGGAGTGCGGCAGCGCGATACGCCAGGAGGCGGCCGGCTCGGAGGGGCGTTCGTACAAGGCGAGTCCGTTCATGGCGCAGGTTCCGATGATCGACATCAGGTGGCCCTGCTTTCAACTTCAGGAATGGTACGGCGGCCTCCGGCAGAGGCGCTCGTCGGGCGCCGTACGGGACCTTCGGCCCCTGCCCGGCGACTTACCCGGGTCAACGGTCCCTCTCGCGCACCTGATCCCGTTGTTACCGCGTTATTGACGACCGGTGACGTGTGTGACGAGAACATGCCGTGCGGTGACACAGCGATTCTTCCCGGGGTCCCTATCGCGTACTCATGACGACAGTCACGAGAAGGTGATAACTTCGGGAGTGACTGTCGAGGAGGCCGCCCTCATGAGTCCCTTCACCGGCTCCGCCGCCCGCACCTCCGACTGGCACCACCTGCGCGTCGAACACACCGACGGCATCGCCACCGTCACCCTGGCCCGACCCGAGAAGCTCAACGCCCTCACCTTCGGCGCCTACGCCGACCTGCGCGATCTGCTCGCCGAGCTGTCCCGGGAGCGGTCGGTCCGCGCCCTGGTGCTGGCCGGCGAGGGCCGCGGCTTCTGCTCCGGCGGAGACGTCGACGAGATCATCGGCGCCACCCTCGGCATGGACACCGCCCGGCTCCTCGACTTCAACCGGATGACCGGCCAGGTCGTGCGCGCCGTTCGGGAGTGCCCGTTCCCGGTCATCGCGGCCGTCCACGGCGTGGCGGCCGGCGCCGGCGCGGTCCTCGCCCTGGCCGCGGACTTCCGGATCGCCGACCCCAGCGCCCGCTTCGCGTTCCTCTTCACCCGCGTCGGCCTCTCCGGCGGCGACATGGGCGCCGCCTATCTGCTGCCCCGGGTCGTGGGCCTCGGCCACGCCACCCGGCTGCTCATGCTCGGAGAGCCGGTCCGCGCCCCCGAGGCCGAGCGCATCGGCCTGATCAGCGAACTGACGGACGAGGGCCGCTCCGACGAGGCCGCCCAGGCACTCGCCCGCCGCCTGGCCGACGGACCCGCACTCGCGTACGCCCAGACCAAGGCGCTCCTCACCGCGGAACTGGACATGCCGCTCGCCGCGTCCGTCGAACTGGACGCCTCCACCCAGGCCCTGCTCATGAACGGCGAGGACTACGCCGAGTTCCACGAGGCGTTCACGCAGAAACGACCGCCGAAGTGGCGGGGGCGGTGACCATGAGGACCGACGCGCGGACACCGGCGTCCACGGCACCGGGCGGCGCCGACCCGCGGCTCCACGCCGGGCCGCGACCGGCAGCGGGCGGCCCGCCGCCGCGCGACGGGACCGGCCACCCCCGGCGCATCGCGGTCATCGGCGGCGGCCCCGGCGGTCTCTACGCAGCGGCCCTGCTGAAACGCCTCGACCCCGCCCGCGAGATCACCCTCTGGGAACGCAACGCCCCCGACGACACCTTCGGCTTCGGGGTCGTCCTCTCCGACGAGACCCTCGGCGGCATCGAACACGCCGACCCGCAGGTCTACGCCGCCCTCCAGCAGGACTTCGTCCGCTGGGACGACATCGACATCGTGCGCCGGAACACCCGGCACACCTCCACCGGACACGGCTTCGCCGCCCTCGGCCGGCGCAGACTCCTGGAGATCCTGCACGAACGCTGCCGCTCCCTCGGCGTCGACCTGCGCTTCCGCGCCGAGGCGCCGGACCCGGCCCGGCTGGCGGAGGAACACGACCTCGTCATCGCCGCCGACGGCGTGCACAGCACCACCCGCGAGGCGTACGCCCAGGTGTTCCGCCCCCGGGTGGCCGGCCACCACTGCCGCTACATCTGGCTCGCCGCGGACTTCGCCTTCGACGCCTTCCGCTTCCAGATCGCCGAGACCCCGCACGGCGTGATGCAACTGCACGGATACCCCTATGCGCCCGACTCCTCGACCGTGATCGTCGAGATGCGCGAGGAGGTGTGGCGGGCAAACGGTTTCGACGAACTCGACGAACGGGAGTCGGTCGAGCGCTGCGCCAAGATCTTCGCGGATGCCCTCGGCGGACGTTCGCTCAGGTCCAACGACTCCACCTGGACCACGTTCCGGACGGTCGTCAACGAGCGCTGGTCGCACGGCAACATCGTCCTGCTGGGCGACGCCGCCCACACCGCCCACTTCTCCATCGGCTCCGGCACCAAGCTCGCCGTCGAGGACGCTCTGGCGCTCGCGGCCTGCCTGCACGAACACCCCTATCTTCACACCGCGTTGACCGCCTACGAGGAGGAGCGCAGGCCGGTCGTCGCCTCCACCCAACGGGCCGCCAGCGCCAGCCTGGAGTGGTTCGAGAACGTCGGCCTCTACCTCGATCAGCCGCCCCGCCGATTCGCCTTCAACCTGCTCACCCGCAGCCGCCGTGTCACCCACGACAACCTCCGTCTGCGCGACCCCCACTTCACCGACGCCGTGGAGCGCGAGTTCGGCTGTCCGCCCGGCACGCCCCCGATGTTCACCCCGTTCCGGCTGCGCGGCCTGACCCTGCGCAACCGGGTCGTCGTCTCGCCCATGGACATGTACTCGGCCACCGACGGCCTCCCCGGCGACTTCCACCTCGTCCACCTCGGCGCCCGCGCCCTCGGCGGAGCCGGACTGGTGATGACCGAGATGGTGTGCGTGTCCCCCGAGGGGCGCATCACGCCCGGCTGCACCGGCCTCTACACCGGCCGCCAGGCCGACGCCTGGCGCCGCGTCACCGACTTCGTGCACGAACGGGCGCCCGGCACCGCGATAGGCGTCCAACTCGGCCACTCCGGGCGGAAGGGGTCGACGAGGCTGATGTGGGAGGGGATGGACGAACCACTGCCCGAAGGCAACTGGCCGCTCGTGGCCGCCTCCCCGCTGCCGTACAAGCCGGCCGGCCAACTGCCCCGCGCGCTCACCCGAGCCCAACTCACCGACATCCGGCAGGAATTCGCCGCCGCAGCTGTGCGTGCCGCCCGGTCCGGCTTCGACCTGCTCGAACTGCACTGCGCCCACGGCTACTTGCTGTCCGGTTTCCTCTCCCCACTGGCCAACCGCCGGACCGACGCCTACGGGGGCTCGCTCGCCGAGCGGCTGCGCTTCCCACTGGAGGTCTTCGACGCGGTCCGCGCGGTATGGCCTGCGGAACGACCGATGACCGTCCGGATCTCCGCCACCGACTGGGCCGAGGGCGGCACTTCGGCCGACGACGCCGTCGAGATCGCCCGAGCCTTCGCCGCGCACGGCGTCGACGCGATCGATGTGTCGACCGGCCAGGTGGTGGCCGAGGAACGGCCCGAGTACGGACGCTCGTACCAGACACCGTTCGCGGACCGGATCCGGCACGAGGTGCGGGTGCCCGTGATCGCGGTCGGCGCCATCTCCTCCTGGGACGACGTCAACTCGCTGATCCTGGCTGGCCGAACGGACCTCTGCGCCCTCGCCCGGCCGCACCTCTACGACCCGAACTGGACCCTGCACGCAGCCGCCGAGCAGGGCTACACCGGCCCTGGCGCCGACTGGCCCGCCCCCTATCGTGCGGGCAGCAGGCCGCCGCGCACCGGACGCACGGACGCGCCCAAACCCCGACTCACGCTTACGAGTTGAGGTGCCCGGTGGCTGACCCGGGGGCTGACCCGGGAGCCGGCATGTGAGCCGGCCCGGGAATGGGCCAGGGGTCCGGCATGGGAGCCGGCCCGGGAACCGAGACCGCCGTGCTCACACCAGCCCCCGACCTGCCAGCACCGCGTACACGGCGTCCGCCGAGTCCGGCGGTGTCCGGTCCTGCGTCGTGAGCACCAGCTCGGGGTCGACCGGGGCCTCGTACGGGTCGTCGACGCCCGTCAGCCCGGTCGGCACGCCCGCGGCCTGCCGGGCGTACAGCCCCTTCACGTCCCGCTCCCGACACACCTCGACCGGGGTCGCGACGTGCACCTCGACGTACGGTGTGCCGCTCTTCTCGTGCCGGAGCCGCACCGCCTCGCGGCTGTCGGCGTACGGCGCGATCACGGGGACGACGGACAGGACGCCGTTGCGGGCGAGGACCTCCGAGACAAGACCGACGCGCTGGACGTTGATGTGCCGGTCGGCCCGCGAGAAGCCGAGGCCCGCGGAGAGGAATCGGCGTATCTCGTCACCGTCGAGGACCTCCACCCGATGACCCTCCGCCCGCAGCCGATCGCTCAGGAAACGGGCGATCGTCGTCTTGCCCGCGCCCGGCAGCCCCGTGAGCCAGACCGTGGCCCCTTGCGTCCTCGGCTTGTCGGTCATGCGCAACAGTCCTCCTTCCTGCCGTCGTCCACCCGTGGAACGGTAGGTATGGAATCTGAGAGGACCGGTCGAAGGAGCTGAGGTTTGGCTGAGTGACTCACGGAGCGTGCGGGGTCACTCCCGCGAACTGTGCCCCCGCGTCCCGCAGCCGCTCGTGCAGTCCCCGGAACACGGCCGCCGAACGGGTGCCCGGCCAGCCCTCGGGCAGCAGGCGGGCGGGCAGGCCGGGGTCGGTGTAAGGCAGGTGCCGCCAGGAGTCCAGGGCGAGGAGGTAGTCCCGGTAGGCCTCCTCCTGCGGCGTGTCCGGACGCTGTCGCCAGGCGTGCAGCACGCGCTCGTGGCCGTCGAGGAACGTCTCGTGCTCCTTGGCGATGGCCGCCAGGTCCCACCAGCGGGCGACGGACTCGACGGTCGGCGAGAAGCCGAGATGCTCGCCGCGGAAGAGGTCGACGTACGGATCGAGGCGCAGCCGTCGGAGGGTGTGCCGGGTCTCGTCGTGCAGCCGCGCCGGCGCGATCCACACCCCCGGTGCGGCGGTACCGAACCCCAGGCCCGCGAGCCTCGACCGCAGCACATGCCGCTTCTGCCGCTCCGACTCCGGCACCGAGAACACCGCCAGCACCCATCCCTCGTCCGCCGGCGGGGCCGTGGCATAGATGCGCCGGTCGCCGTCCTCGAGCAACTGTCTTGCCTCGTCGGACAGTTCGTACCCGGCCGCCCCCTGCGCCGTGCGGGCCGGCAGCAGCAGTCCGCGCCGCTTCAGCCGGGACACCGAGGAGCGTACGGAGGGCGCGTCCACGCCGACCGCGGCTAGCAGCCGGATCAGCTCGGCGACGGGCACAGGGCCCGGTGCGAAGCGGCCGTACGCGCCGTAGAGCGTGACGATGAGAGACCGGGGTGCGGGCTGGTCGGACACGTTGATCATCTTAGGTCTTCGGTATCAGTGCTGGTCACTATTGGTGTGATCACCGACGTGATCTTCGCTGTGGTCTTCGCTTCGGTCTTCGGCGCGGCCCTCGCTGTGGCGCTGGTCATGGCCTTCGACGCGGCCTGCGAGGTGGCCTTCGGCGCGCAGCCTGAATCTCTGGAGCTTCCCGGTCGCCGTGCGCGGCAGCGCGTCCAGGAAGACGAACTCACGCGGACACTTGTACGGTGCCAACTCCTCCTTGAGGAAGGCGCGCAGTGCCTCCGCGTCGGGCCGGGCACCCGCCCGCAGGACGGCGAACGCGACGACCACCTGCCCCCGTTGCTCGTCGGGCCGTCCCACGACCGCAGCCTCCACCACGTTCGGGTGCCGCAGCAGCGCCTCCTCGACCTCGGGCCCCGCGATGTTGTACCCGGCCGAGATGATCATGTCGTCGGCGCGGGCGACGTACCGGAAGTAGCCGTCGGCCTCACGGACGTAGGTGTCGCCGGTGACGTTCCAGCCGTCGCGCACGTACTGCCGCTGACGCGGGTCGGCGAGGTAGCGGCAGCCGACCGGGCCGCGTACGGCGAGCAGTCCGGGCTCGCCGTCGGGCACAGGCCTGCCGCCAGGGTCCTGCACGCGCGCGTGCCAGCCGGGGACGGGGACACCCGTCGTGCCGGGCCGGATGTGTTCGTCGGCGGCCGAGATGAAGATGTGCAGCAGCTCGGTGGCGCCGATGCCGTTGATCAGCCGGAGCCCGGTCCGTTCGTGCCAGGCCCGCCAGGTGGCGGCGGGGAGGTTCTCGCCGGCGGAGACGCAACGGCGCAGCGAGGAGACATCGTGCCCGTCGGGGCGGGGTGGGTCGTTCATGCTGGTCAGGTCGTCGAGCATCGCGCGATAGGCGGTGGGAGCGGTGAACAGCACGGTCACCCGATGCGCGGCGATCGCGGGCAACAGCTGCCGGGGGCCCGCCTGTTCGAGCAGCAGCGAGCTGGCGCCCGCCCGCATCGGGAAGACGAGCAGCCCGCCGAGGCCGAAGGTGAAACCGAGCGGGGGACTGCCGGCGAAGACATCGTCCGGAAGCGGTTTCAGTATGTGTCGCGAGAAGGTGTCGGCGATCGCCAGTACGTCCCGGTGAAAGTGCAGACAGCCTTTCGGGCGGCCGGTGGTGCCGGAGGTGAAGGCGATCAGCGCCACGTCGTCGGAAGCGGTTTCGACAGCCTGATACCGCCCCTGCGGCGCCGGCCGGTTCAGCAGGTCGTCGGGGGCGTCACCGCCGTACGTCGTGATCCGGAGCCCGGGTATCTCCGCCTTGGCGAGGTCGTCCACGGCCCTGATGTCGCAGAGAGCGTGCTCCACCCGCGCGATCTCGCACATGGTGCGCAGCTCGTTCGGTCGCTGCTGGGCCAGAACGGTGACCGCGATCGCGCCCGCCTTCAGCACTGCCAGCCAGCAGGCCGCGAGCCAGGGCGTGGTGGGACCGCGCAGCAGTACCCGGTTGCCGGGGACGACCCCGAGATCGCCGCTGAGCAGATGCGCGATCCGGTCGACGCGGGCCCGCAGCTCGCCGTACGTCCAGGACAGCCCGGAGCCGGTGTGGAACACGGGTCGGTCCGGGGCGGTGTGGTCGAGCAGCTCGGCGGCGCAGTTCACCCGATCGGGGTAGTCGAGTTCGGGCAGGTCGAAACGGAGATCGGGCCAGTGGCCAGGCGGCGGGAGGTGGTCGCGCGCGAAGGTGTCGACGTGTGCCGAGACGTTCATGGGCGTTCGCCCCCTTGCCTGGATGGACTGTCCGGCTGGGCTGCCCCGGGCGGGCGTCGTCTTGGGGTCGCGCAAGGAGCGTAGCGCGTTGGTGACGACAGTCAACGGTACGCGATACCGTCGAAGGGAGACGCAACCGGCCGGGCAGGACCTGCGGGGGACGGACGAACACGGCCAAGAGCAGACGCGACCGGTCCGGCCCGGCAGGAACAACAACGGCAGAAGCAACAACGGCAGAAGCAGCAACGGCAGAAACAGGAACAGCAGAAACAGGAACAGCAGGTCACGTACGGCAGAGGGGACAGGCGATGTCCGCATTCTCGCTCGAACCGGCACAGGCCGCCTGGTGCGCCGAACTGCGTGCCCTTGCCGCCGAACAACTGCGCCCACTCGCCGAGAAGGGCGAGCAGGGTCGCGTCAACCGCCCGCTCGTCGCCGAACTCGGCCGGCTCGGCCTGCTGTCGCGACTGTTCACCTCCGGTGCCGTCGACCTCTGCCTCATGCGCGAGTCCCTCGCCTACGCCTGCACGGAGGCGGAGACCGCGCTCGCACTGCAAGGGCTGGGCGCGCATCCGGTCCACGCCCACGGCAGCCCGGCCCAGCGGCAGCACTGGCTGCCCCGCGTCATCGACGGCACCGCGACAGCCGCCTTCGCTCTGAGCGAGCCAGGCGCGGGCTCGGACGCGGCGGCCCTGTCCCTGGCCGCCGAGCGGGACGGACCGGACGGTTGGCGGCTCACCGGGGAGAAGTGCTGGATCTCCAATGCTCCCGAGGCCGACTTCTACACCGTCTTCGCCCGCACCACCGCGGGAGCGGGCGCCCGGGGCGTAACCGCTTTCCTCGTTCCTGCCGACCGCACCGGTCTCACCGGCTCCGCCCTCGACATGCTCTCCCCGCACCCCATCGGCGCCCTCCGCTTCGACGCCGTCCCGGTCACGGTGGCCGACGTGCTCGGCGAACCCGACCGCGGCTTCCGGGTCGCCATGGGCACCCTCGACCTGTTCCGCCCCAGTGTCGGCGCCTTCGCCGTCGGTATGGCGCAGGCCGCCCTCGACGCGACCCTGGACCATACCGCCCGACGGGACGCCTTCGGCGGCAAGTTGAGCGACCTTCAGGCAGTGGCCCACCAGGTCGCCGAGATGGCCCTGCGTACGGAGGCCGCGCGTCTGATGGTCCACGCCGCGGCGTCGGCGTACGACAGCGGAGCCCCGGACGTCCCGAAGCGTGCCGCGATGGCCAAGCTGTTCGCCACCGAGACCGCGCAGTACGTAGTCGACACGGCCGTCCAACTCCATGGCGCACGGGCCCTGCGTCGCGGCCATCTGCTCGAACACCTCTACCGGGAGGTGCGCGCGCCGCGGATCTACGAGGGCGCCAGCGAGGTCCAACGCGGAATCATCGCAAGGGAGTTGTACGCCGAACTCGCCGACCTGGAGGCCAGGTGACCATCGAACGCGTCAACCCGCCCGAACTCTCCCCGCCCTTCGGCTTCTCCCATGCCGTCGTCGCCGCCGGTGAGCGGATCGTCTTCCTGGCCGGCCAGACCGCGCTCGACGCCGACGGGAAGATCGTGGGGGAGTCGCTGCCGGAGCAGTTCACCCGGGCGCTGACGAATCTGCTGGCCGCGCTGACGGCGGCGGGCGGTACGGCGTCGGACCTGGCACGCGTCACCGTCTACGTCACGGATGTCGCCGCGTATCGCGAGAGCGCTTCTGAACTGGGCGCGATCTGGCGAGGGTTGGCGGGTCGTGACTATCCGGCGATGGCGGTCGTCGGGATCGTACGGCTCTGGGACGAGCAGGCACTCGTCGAACTGGACGGGTTCGCGGTTCTCGAGTGAAGCGGGCCAGCAACCGGTATCAGAGACGCGTTTCCGTCACCTGTTTCCGCAACCGGTATCAGCGACGCGTTTCCGTAACGGGTATCAGCGACGCGTTTCCGTAACCGGTATGGCGACGCGTTTCCGTAACCGGTATGGCGACGCCTTTCCGTAACCGGTGTCAGTAACCAGACCCGGTAACCGGGTTCGGTAACCGAGATCAGCAACCGGCTTCGGTGGAGCGGGTCCCCGGGCCCGCCTCGATGATCAAGGTCAGGCGGCGACGGCCAGCGCTCCGGCGGTCACCCGGTGCGGGTCCACGACCCGGCCGTCGGGCAGCAGTTCGCCGGAGTCGTCGAAGACGATGGTGCCGTCGCACAGCAGGTTCCAGCCCTGCTCGGGGTGGGCGGCGACGATGTGCGCGAGGTGTACCGGCCGGGCGTCGGCAGAAGCGCTGGGAAGCTGGTGGGAACACATGGAGCACCTCCACGTCGGTGGGGTCGGCCGTCCGGTCGGCCCCCATGGATCGACCATGCGCCCGTCCCGTCCGCATCTCCAGAGGGTGCCCGCAAGCGTGACAGCACCAGGACAACTCCAGGACCGTTCGTCGACGACAGGTGCGGACTCGCCACCGAAGGAGTGACGATCACCGCCCCGGACGCGCCCGCCCGGTACCTGTGGAGGCCCCCACAACAGGAGGTTCTCCCATGTCGTTGCGTCCCGCCCTCTCCGCGGCCGTCGGTGCCGCACTGCTCCTGCTCGCCGCCCCGACGGTCACGGCCACCGCCGATCCGTCGGAGTCCGTCACCGTCGACCAGGTCGGGAGCATCGCCTCGGACGGCACCGTCACCCTCTCGGGCACCTACCGCTGTCTCGGCAACACGGGTCCCGTCTTCGTCAGCTCCTCCGTCGGCCAGGGTTCCGGCAAGGTCCGGCACGGCATCGGCGGCACCCGTGCCGTGTGCGACGGCGCCGAGCACGCCTGGAAGAACACCGGCAAGGCCAGTCCGGCCGACCTCGAACCCGGTGCGGCCCACGTCGAGGCCACGCTGATGGAGCTCCGCCCCCAGGGCAGCCTGCCGCTGCCCCGCTTCCACGCGGCGCAGGAGCGGGACATCACGCTGACCGCCGGCTGAGCGGCCGGTCCTGGGCGGCGGGCCCCTTGACGGGTACCGCGTCGTGAGCGGCGGGCCCGTGACAAGGCCCGCCGCTTCTGGCGTAGTAGGCCCGCGGAGGCCGCCCGCCGAGCGATGTCGGAAATTTCGATCGAGCTGGCCTGCGCGGTCAGCGCCACTGGTCCCACTGGTCCCACTGGTCCCAGTGATTCCACCCGGACCTTCCTCCGGGACTCGACTCGGTCGGGACTGGCCCCAACGGGCCGGTCCCGACAGACCCGGACCGGCCCAGACCGGTCTCGGCCCGCTACCGAACGCCCCCGGCCGTTTCCGGCCCGCTATCGACCGGCCCAGACCGTTCCCAACTGCTCCCGTGCCTGGACGGGCCCGCTCCCGGCGTCGCCTCAGACCGGGTAGGCGTGGGTCTGTGCGGCCTTCACCGCCGCCCAGACCCGTGCCCCCGGGTGCAGATCGAGTTCGGCCGCGGCGACCGTCGTGAGGTCCGCGGCGAGCGGGAGTTCGCCGGTGAGGTCGGCGCGGATCTGGTCACCGTGGGTCTCCAGGCCGACGACCTCGCAGTGCCAGAGGTTGCGGGCGCTGGCGCCGGTCGGGCGGTCGCGGTAGAGGGTGACCGCGCTCGGCGGGAACGCCACGAAAACCGGGCCGGACAGGACCTCGGTGGTGGTGATGGGTGGGCCGGCGTCGAGGCGGACGGTGTGACCGTCGGCCTCGCCCCGGTAGAGGTTCAGGCCGACCAGCTGGGCGATGTAGTCCGTTCGGGGATGGCGTGCGATGTCGGACGGCGCGCCCTCCTGGACGACCCGCCCGTGCTCGACGACGACCAGTCGGTCGGCGAGCACCATGGCGTCCAGCGGATCGTGTGTGACCAGGACAGCGACGGCCTCGAACTCGGCCAGGTGGCACCGTAGTTGGGCACGGACCTCCAGCCGGGTGCGGGCGTCCAGGGCCGCGAGCGGCTCGTCCAGGAGCAGCAGCCGCGGTCGGGTCGCCAGCGCACGGGCCAGGGCGACCCGCTGGGCCTGGCCCCCGGACAGCCTGCGCGGCCTGTCGCCGGCGTGCGCCGCCAGACCCAGCCGGTCCAGCCACTCGGCGGCCTGGGCACGGGCCTCCGCCTTCGTCGCGCCCTGGCAGCGCGGCCCGAAGGCCACGTTGTCCAGGGCGGTCAGATGCGGGAAGAGCAGGTAGTCCTGGAAGACGACACCGACCGGGCGGGACTCCGGCGGCGTACCGTCCAACGCGCTGCCGTCCAGCCGTAGCCGGCCGCCGGTGAGCGGCGTCAGACCGGCGAGGGCGCGCAGCGCGGTGGTCTTCCCCGCGCCGTTGGGACCGAGCAGGGCGACCACCTCACCCGGCGCCACGTTCAGCGCCACGTCGAGCCGGAACGCGCCGCGCTCCACGACCAGGTGGGCGTCGAGCCCGTCCGCCGTGGCGTCGGCGCGGCGGACATCGAGCCCGTCCGCGAACGTGCCGGCGGGGCGTACGTCGTGTACGTCGCGGACGTCGTGGATGTCGTGGACGGTCCGGGAGTCGGCGGCGGTCTTCTCGGGCTCGGGCTCGGTCATCCCGCTGTCATCCAACGGTCGCGCAGGCCCGCCAGCACCGCGACGGACACGGCCAGCAGGACCAGGCTGAGGGCGATGGCGGCCTCCGGGTCACTCTGAAGGGCCAGATACACGGCCAACGGCATGGTCTGGGTGCGGCCGGGGAAGTTGCCGGCGAAGGTGATCGTCGCGCCGAACTCGCCGAGCGCCCGGGCCCACGCCAGGACCGCGCCGGCCGCGACGCCCGGTGCGATCAACGGCAGCGTGACCCGGCGGAACGCGGTGAAACGGGAGGCGCCGAGGGTGGCGGCCGCCTCCTCGTAGCGCGGGTCGGCGGCGCGCAGGGTGCCCTCGACGCTGATGACGAGGAACGGCATGGCGACGAACGCCTCGGCGACCACGACCCCGGCGGTGGTGAACGGCAGCGTGACGCCGAACCAGGAGTCCAGCGTCTTGCCGACGATGCCGTTGCGGCCCAGCGCCATCAGCAGCGCCACACCGCCGACCACCGGCGGCAGGACGAGCGGCAGGGTGACGAGGGCCCGGACGAGGCCGCGCCCGGGGAACTCGACGCGGGCCAGCAACCAGGCCAGCGGCACGCCGACGACCAGACTCACGGCGGTGGCGGCGGTGGCGCAGACCAGCGACAGCCGGAGCGCCTGCCACACCTCGGCGCTGGTCAGCAGCTCGGGCAGGCTGCGCCACGGGGCCCGTACCAGCAGGGCGATCAGCGGCACGACCAGAAACGCCACGCCGATCAGCGCGGGCACCAGCAGGGGCAGCGGCACGCCGCGCACCTGGGCCCGGACACGTCGGCGCCGCGGCCCACCTCGGATGGTGTCGGCCGCGACGTCGGACCTGTCGGTCGGGAGGGTCACGGCTGGAGGAACCCGGCCTCGGTCAGGACCTTCTGGCCCTCGGCGGACTGCACCAGCGTGATGAACGCCTTGG
This sequence comes from Streptomyces sp. NBC_01334, assembly GCF_035983595.1. Classification (NCBI taxonomy): domain Bacteria; kingdom Bacillati; phylum Actinomycetota; class Actinomycetes; order Kitasatosporales; family Streptomycetaceae; genus Streptomyces; species Streptomyces sp. NBC_01334. Next base: position 7,289,062 of record NZ_CP130718.1, read on the forward strand.
CCGCAGCGGTGTTCTGCGCGTCCTTGAGCTGGACGATCGGGTAGTCGTTGACGGCGTCGGCCGACTCGGGGAACTCCACGCCCTCCACCTTGTCACCCGCGGCGTGCACATCCGTCTTGTAGACGACGGCCGCGTCGGCCTCCTTCAGCTCCACCTTGGTCAGGGCGGCCTTGACGTCCTGCTCGTAGGAGACGGGGGTGAGCTTCAGCTTGCTCGCGTCGAGGGCCTTCTGGGCGGCGGCGCCGCAGGGCACCGTCTTGTCGCAGAGCACGACCTTCAGGCTCGCCTCGGTGAGGTCCTCGAGGGAGGCGATCTTGTCGGGGTTGCCCGGCAGGGTGGCGATCTCCAGCTGGTTGCGGACGAAGGTGGCGGGCGTCCCCGAGGCGTCCCCCGCATCTGTGACGATCTTCATCGTCTTGGGGCTGGCGGACGCGAACACGTCCGCCGGGGCGCCGCCGGTGATGCTCGCGGCGAGGGAGTCGCTGCCGCCGAAGCTGAAGGTGACCTTCGTGCCGGGGTGCGCCTTCTCGAACTCCTTGCCCAGCGCCGTGAAGCTCTCCTTGAGGGAGGCCGCGGCGAACACGGTGACCGTGCCGGACAGCTGGTCCGACGCGGACGCGGAGGAACCGGAGTCCGTCGACGAGGAGCAGGCGCTCAGGGCCAGCAGCGCGGTGACTCCCAGGGCGGCCACCTGCATCGGTCGGCCGGTCCGGCGCGCGGTACGGGTCATCACGGGTCCACTCCCTCTGGTCCTGACGGACACAATCACGTGTGATCCTGACGGACCGTTCACGGTCTCTCGACGACCACGTTGGTCGACTTGATCACGGCAACCGCCGGAACACCGGGCTCCAGCTCCAGTTCATCGGCCGACTCACGGCTGACCAGCGCCACCACCCGGAACGGTCCGGCCTGAATCTCCACCTGCGCCGACACGTCCCCGAGGAGCATCTCGGGGACGATGCCGGAAAGGCGGTTGCGGGCCGAGGAGCCGGTGGATCCCCATTCCGCGCGGTGCACCTGCCGGACGTAGGCCGCGAGGGCCGGCCCCGGGATGATCCGGCGGCCCAGCTCGTCGCGTTCGGCGGTGAGTTTCCCGCCGTCGACCAGGCGCCTCACGGTGTCGGCGCTGACACCGAGCAAGGCGACAGCGTCCCCGATCCGGTAGGTGCGCATGCGCTGATGATACTGCCGCAGATGCAAGGAGAAAGTCTCCTGTCGCTTCGCATGAGCCGGAACCGAGATCGGAAGGGGTGGCATGTGCGTTTGCACGGCAGTCGGGTCCGGGTACGGTCGTCCAGGAGGTGGTAGCCCGTGCCCCAGTCCCTCGCAGCCGCCGGTACGACCGCCAGTACAGCCGCTGAAACCGTCGCAGAAACAGTTGCTGAATCAGTTGCTGAAACCGTCGCTGAAACAGCTGCCGAAACCGTCGCCGGTGCGGCTGTCGGTCCGGTGGCGGAACTCGTCCTCGCCGGCGATCTGACCCGGCCGGCCAGACTCACTGTGCCCGATCTGCTCGGCTGGCCGCAGCATCGGGCCGAGGTGCCCTTCGGATGCGCCACCAGCGGCCTCCGGCACCACCGCTTCACCGGACCGCTGCTGCACGAGGTCCTCGCGGACGCCGGCCCCGGCTTCGACCCGGCCCGGCGCAGGGACCGTCTGCGCTTCCTGATCGCGGTGGCCGGCGCGGAGGGTCACCACGCCCCGCTGTCCTGGGCGGAGATCGACCCCGACTTCGGGCGCGCGCCCGTCCTCCTCGCGGTCACCATCGACGACACTCCGCTCGACCGCGCCGGACCCCAGCTCGTCCTTCCGCAGGACCGCTGCGGTGCGCGGCACGTCAGCGGCGTCAGCGCGATCCACGTGGACGGCGGCTACACCTCGTGGGCGTGACGCCGAGCGATACCAGCGCGGCGACGACGGAGGGCGCCCCGTGAGCTGGGAGCCGGGCGGAACCGACGGGCGTCCTGGTCGTCGCCACGCGCGAACGGTGGCGGCCACGGCTGCTCCGCGCTCTCAGGTCCGGTCGATGTGCACGTTCGTCGACTTCACCCGGGCGGTGGCCTCCACCCCGACCTCCAGCCCCAGTTCCTCCACGGCTTCCCGCGTCAGCAACGACACGAGTCGGTGCGGCCCTGCCTGGATCTCCACCTGGGCGGCGACATCACCGAGTTTCACGGCCGTGACGATGCCGGGAAAGGCATTGCGGACCGAGGTGTACGAGGCGCCTTCCTCGCCGCCACCGCCCTTGGCCAGCTCCACCGAGAAGGCAGCCAGATCCCTGCCGTCGATGAGGCGTCGCCCGCCCTCGTCCCGGTGTGTGGCCACCCGGCCCGCGTCCGCCCACCGCCGCGCGGTGTCCGGACTCACCCCGAGCAGACGCGCCGCCTGGCCGATCGTGTAGGACTGCATAGGCGCCAAGATAGGCGATCAACGGCCACCCGACCGTGCGCAGGGGTGCGCATGCCCGACGCCGAGCAAGAGCCGAGGCCCGGTTCCCCGGAGACTCAGAGGCTCCGAACCTCCGAAGCCCCCAGGCTCACAAGCCCCCAGGCTCAGCGGCTCCCAGGCTCAGCAGCACCGGGCTCAGAAGCAGCCCCACAGTGCCGCCGCGCCCTCTCCGGACCTGCGCTCGTGCGGGTCGAAGAAGACGCGGCGGCACTCGCCGGTCAGATGTCCCGGAAGATCTCGATCTGCGCCCCGACGGAGTTCAGCCGCTCGGCGAGGTCCTCGTAACCGCGGTTGATGACGTACACGTTGCGCAGCACCGAGGTGCCCTCCGCCGCCATCATCGCCAGCAGTACGACCACCGCGGGACGCAGAGCCGGCGGGCACATCATCTCGGCGGCCCGCCAGCGCGTCGGACCCTCGACCAACACCCGGTGCGGGTCGAGGAGTTGGAGCCGTCCGCCGAGCCGGTTCAGGTCGGTCAGGTAGATCGCGCGGTTGTCGTAGACCCAGTCGTGGATGAGGGTCTTGCCCTGTGCGACGGCCGCGATGGCCGCGAAGAACGGGACGTTGTCGATGTTCAGCCCGGGGAACGGCATCGGGTGGATCTTGTCGATCGGCGCTTCCAGCTTGGAGGGCCGGACGGTGAGGTCGATCAGACGGGTGCGGCCGTTGTCGGCCGGGTACTCCGGCGTACGGTCGTGGTCGAGCCCCATCTCCTCCAGGACCGCCAGCTCGATCTCAAGGAACTCGATGGGCACCCGGCGCACCGTCAGCTCCGACTCCGTGACGACGGCGGCGGCCAGCAGGCTCATCGCCTCGACCGGGTCCTCGGACGGCGAGTAGTCGACGTCGACGTTGATGTTCGGCACGCCGTGCACGGTGAGCGTGGTGCTGCCGATGCCCTCGACCCGCACCCCGAGCGCCTCCAGGAAGAAACACAGGTCCTGGACCATGTAGTTGGAAGAGGCGTTGCGGATAACGGTTACACCGTCGTACCGGGAGGCGGCCAGCAGAGCGTTTTCGGTAACCGTGTCCCCGCGCTCGGTCAGCACGATCGGCCGGTCCGGGCGGACGGCACGGTCGACGACGGCGTGGTACTGCCCCTCCGTCGCCGCGACCTCCAGCCCGAACCGGCGCAGCGCGATCATGTGCGGCTCGATGGTCCGCGTACCGAGGTCGCAGCCACCGGCGTACGGCAGCTTGAAGTGGTTCATCCGGTGCAGCAGCGGACCGAGGAACATGATGATGGAACGGGTGCGTACGGCGGCCTCTGCGTCGATCGCGCCCATGTCCAGCTCGACCGGCGGCACGATCTCCAGGTCGACACCGTCGTTGATCCAACGGGTCCGTACGCCGATGGAGTTCAGGACCTCGAGGAGGCGGTAGACCTCCTCGATCCGGGCGACCCGGCGCAGCACCGTGCGCCCCTGGTTGAGCAGCGAGGCGCACAGCAGGGCCACGCAAGCGTTCTTGCTGGTTTTCACGTCGATCGCGCCGGACAGCCGACGGCCGCCCACGACCCGCAGGTGCATCGGTCCCGCGTAGCCCAGCGAGACGATTTCACTGTCCAGGGCTTCACCGATTCGAGCGATCATCTCAAGGCTGATGTTTTGGTTGCCTCGCTCGATGCGGTTGACGGCACTCTGGCTGGTTGCGAGCGCCTCGGCCAGCTGCGCTTGTGTCCAGCCCCGGTGCTGTCGGGCGTCACGGATGAGCTTGCCGATGCGTACGAGGTAGTCGTCTGCCATGGGGTTGAGGCTATCTCAGATATGAGATGGCACCTCTTGGGGGGTCCATTCGGGTGACGTGTTGTCAATGGTGCCTGTCCTTACGGGTACGCCGCCACCCGAAAGGTCCGGGCAAATCAACCGATGTCGTACGACGTCCGGTGCTGCTGTGCGTGTGACGCGGTCCGTGCTTGCCGCCGCCGGTCGTGATCGACCAGGAACGGCGATTGATGTTCAGTCGCACCCCGGGGAGGATGCGGAAACTCTTGCGGAAGGTGAGGGGCATCGAGCCTCCTTCGTTGCGTGGCGTCCGTTCGCACCCGTCTACCCCGACTCGGCGGACCCATGACCGGTGTGCATCCAATACCCCTCACTCCGCAGCTCGTTCAGGTGTCGACGTCCCGCACCGCCGTCACCGCCACGGTCGCGTACGGTGCGGTGAAACTGCCGCCCCTCGCGTCGATCGCGGCCCCGACCTCGGCCAGCACCTGCGCCACCTGGTCGGAGGGAAGGTGGGTGAGGATGCCGTGGGTGCGCATCTGGTCCAGCCAGGCGTCCCGGGTGTAGGTCCACTCCCAGTCGAACCGCCACTGCTCCGGCTCGCCGAAACCTTCCGTCCCCCGGATGGCGTCGGCGGCTTCCGTGGCCGCCGCCTGATAGCCGTCCGTGCCGGGCCGCATGGCCGCGCCGAGGTCGACCGGCGAGTCGGGTGCCACTCGACCGTAGGCGCCGGCCAGTGCCGTCGCCAGATCGTCGGGGAGCCTGTGTACGTTCCAGAACGCGGCGAGCCGTCCGCCCGCTCGCAGTGTCCGTGCGGCCTTCGCGGCCCCCGCGACCGGATCGATCCAGTGCCAGGCCTGGCCGGCGACGACGGCATCGAAGGTGCGGCCCGCCGGCTCCCACGACTCGAACGTCGCGATCTCGGCCTCCACTCCGTGGACGCGGGCCTCCTCGGCCATCCTCTCGTCGGGCTCGACCCCGAGCACCAGGCAGCCGGCCGCCTGGAGTTGCCGGGCGACGATCCCGGTGCCGCAGCCGACGTCGAGGATGCGCAGGGGGTCGGCCCCGGACCGGTCGGCGACGATCCGCTCGATCAGCGCGGCGGGATATCGGGGGCGGGTCCGGTCGTAGCGTCCGGCGTCGACGCCGAAGGACTCGGCCATCCGGCGGTGCGTGTGGGGCTGGGCTCGGGACCGGACAGGGGGCTGGTCGCCGGAGGGCGTGGGTAAAGTGGGCATGCGCCCACTCTAGTGGGCGCATGCCCACTCGCCAATGGGGCGAGGTCGCTGAGGAACCGCTTGAGCAACAGGCCGCTCGACAGACCGACAGACCGACAGGCTGCTTCACCAGCAGACCGATCGAGCAACTGACCGACCGTGCAACCGAAAAGGGAGACCGCGACTCATGGCGCCGACCGGAGTGGCCATCCGCGATGTTCGCGAGCAACTGTTCGATGCCGCCGAACGCGTCCTGCTACGTGACGGGGTGACCGCGTTGACCAGCCGGGCGGTCACCACCGAGGCGGGTTGCGCCAAAGGCGTGCTGCACCGGCATTTCGCCGACTTCGACGCGTTCCTCGCCGAACTCGTCCTCGACCGCATCGGTGGGCTCCGGCTCCGGGCGCAGGGCCTGCGCGAGTCCGCCGGGACCGGCACGGTCGTCGCCAACCTCACCACCACCCTGGCCGACCTGTTCGGCTCGGTCGCCGTGGCGATCGTCGCCCTAGTCATCTCCCGCGACGAACTGCGCGCCCGCCTGCGCGCCGCCGGCTCGAAGGGAATCCCGCTCCTCACGGAGGCGGCGGCCGTGATCGCCGCCTACCTCACCGCCGAGCAGGCCCGCGGCCGCATCGCGCCGGACGCCGACGTCGACACCCTCGCCCCCACCTTGATCGGCGCGGCCCACCTGCTCTTCGCGAGCGCCGGGAACATCGAGCCGCCGGCGATGACGGAGGTCGCGAAGGTCGTGACGGCGGTGGTGGGCGGGGTGGAGCGTGAGGGCTGAGGGGTGAGCGAGCCGATCGTCCCTTGCGGCCGGGGCGGGTCGGATCGGAGCGGCCGGGACGGAAACTGATTCCGTGAGGGAGCAGAAGTGCGCGCGGATCGAGCGCAAGAGACGGTTTCTGCCGGCCGCTCCTCCGACGCCTTCGTCGACAACGGTTACCCGGCTGATCCGGGACCGCTGTCTGGAGGGAGCGCGGTTGCGGCCCAGGCGGAGCGAACGCCCGGACACCGGATCCCAGGAGCCAGAAGGTGCCCGCGAACCAGCTGGGCGCCGTCCAGGGGCTGATCACGAACACCTACCTGTCCCAGGCCGAGTACGACCTCCTCGCCTCACTGTCGGCCGCGGTGCTGTCCAAGACGCGGTTCAGCGTGCCGCCCCTGGGTGTCGACGTCTTCGAGGGGCCTCTGAAGGGCCTGGTCCTCGCGGAGGCGGAGTTCTCGGATGACGAAGAGGCGCTGGCCTTCGGGTCGCCCGCGCAGTGCGTGGCCGAGGTCACGGACGACGTGCGCCCTACCGGCGGCAAACTCGTCAGTGCTTCCCGGCGGGAGCTGTCGGCCTGGCTGGCCGAGTACGGCATCCGGCTTTCCCCGGGAGCGGACAGCGAGCCCGGGCATGACCATTCAGCCCCCATGTACTAGAGTTATCTCGACATCGAGATATCTGCCGAGGCGCCCCGCAGCCGCCACCCTGGTAAGGGTTACCTAACTTAGCCTGACCTTAGCGGATCGGCCAAGTCTGCGTGGCGGCAGGATGCGGTGGTAAGCGCACATCAATGAAGGAGACTGTCGTGTCGGCGAACAGCTTCGACGCCCGCAGCACGCTGCAGGTGGGCGACGAGTCGTACGAGATCTTCCGGCTGGACAAGGTGGAAGGCTCGGCTCGCCTTCCGTACAGCCTGAAGGTGCTGCTGGAGAACCTGCTCCGTACCGAGGACGGCGCGAACATCACCGCCGACCACATCCTTGCGCTCGGCAACTGGGACTCCCAGGCCCAGCCGTCGCAGGAGATCCAGTTCACGCCGGCCCGCGTGATCATGCAGGACTTCACCGGCGTGCCCTGTGTCGTCGACCTCGCCACCATGCGTGAGGCCGTCAAGGAGCTCGGCGGTGACCCGGCGAAGATCAACCCGCTGGCCCCGGCCGAGCTGGTCATCGACCACTCCGTCATCGCCGACAAGTTCGGCACCAACGACGCCTTCGCCCAGAACGTCGAGCTGGAGTACGGCCGCAACAAGGAGCGCTACCAGTTCCTGCGCTGGGGCCAGACCGCGTTCGACGAGTTCAAGGTCGTCCCGCCGGGCACCGGCATCGTCCACCAGGTGAACATCGAGCACCTCGCTCGCACGGTCATGGTCCGTAACGGCCAGGCCTACCCCGACACCCTGGTCGGCACCGACTCGCACACCACCATGGTCAACGGCCTCGGCGTCCTCGGCTGGGGCGTCGGCGGCATCGAGGCCGAGGCTGCGATGCTCGGGCAACCGGTTTCGATGCTGATCCCGCGTGTCGTGGGCTTCAAGCTCACCGGTGAGCTCACCCCCGGTACCACCGCCACCGACCTCGTGCTGACCATCACCGAGATGCTCCGCAAGCACGGTGTCGTCGGCAAGTTCGTCGAGTTCTACGGCGAGGGCGTCGCCGCCACCTCGCTCGCGAACCGCGCCACCATCGGCAACATGTCGCCGGAGTTCGGCTCCACCGCCGCGATCTTCCCGATCGACGACGAGACGCTGAAGTACCTCAAGCTCACCGGCCGCTCCGAGCAGCAGGTCGCGCTCGTCGAGGCGTACGCCAAGCAGCAGGGCCTCTGGCTGGACCCGCAGGCCGAGCCGGACTTCTCCGAGAAGCTCGAGCTGGACCTCTCCACGGTCGTCCCGTCCATCGCCGGCCCGAAGCGCCCGCAGGACCGCATCGTCCTCGCGAACGCCGCCGAGCAGTTCAAGAGCGACGTCCGCAACTACGTGGACACCGCCGACGAGGCGGGCAAGGAGTCCTTCCCGGCCTCCGACGCCCCGGCCAACCACCCCAACGGCGCCCCGTCGAACCCGGTCACCGTGACCGCCCCCGACGGCTCGACGTACGAGATCGACCACGGTGCGGTGACGGTCGCGGCCATCACCTCCTGCACCAACACCTCCAACCCGTACGTCATGGTCGCCGCCGCGCTCGTCGCGAAGAAGGCCGTGGAGAAGGGCCTGACCCGCAAGCCGTGGGTCAAGACCACGCTCGCCCCGGGTTCGAAGGTCGTAACCGATTACTTCGACAAGGCGGGCCTCACCCCGTACCTCGACAAGGTCGGCTTCAACCTCGTCGGCTACGGCTGCACCACCTGCATCGGCAACTCCGGCCCGCTGCCGGAGGAGGTCTCCAAGGCCGTCAACGACCACGACCTCGCGGTCACCTCGGTCCTCTCCGGCAACCGGAACTTCGAGGGCCGGATCAACCCCGACGTCAAGATGAACTACCTGGCCTCCCCGCCGCTGGTCGTCGCGTACGCCCTCGCGGGCTCCATGAAGGTGGACATCACGCGCGACGCGCTCGGTGTCGACCAGGAGGGCAAGCCGGTCTTCCTGGCCGACATCTGGCCCTCCGAGGCCGAGGTCAACGACGTCGTGGCGAACGCCATCGGCGAGGACATGTTCAACAAGTCCTACCAGGACGTCTTCGCGGGCGACGCCCAGTGGCAGGCGCTGCCGATCCCGACCGGCAACACCTTCGAGTGGGACGCCGAGTCGACCTACGTCCGCAAGCCCCCCTACTTCGAGGGCATGACGATGGAGACCACCCCGGTCTCCGACATCGCCGACGCGCGCGTCCTGGCCAAGCTGGGCGACTCGGTCACCACCGACCACATCTCCCCGGCCGGCGCGATCAAGGCCGACACCCCGGCGGGCAAGTACCTCACCGAGCACGGCATCGAGCGACGTGACTTCAACTCCTACGGCTCCCGCCGAGGCAACCACGAGGTCATGATCAGGGGCACCTTCGCCAACATCCGCCTGCGCAACCAGGTCGCGCCGGGGACGGAAGGCGGTTACACCCGCGACTTCACCCAGGCCGACGCGCCGGTGTCGTTCATCTACGACGCCTCGCGCAACTACATCGAGCAGGGCATCCCGCTGGTCATCCTGGCCGGCAAGGAGTACGGCTCCGGCTCGTCCCGCGACTGGGCCGCCAAGGGCACCGCGCTGCTCGGCGTCAAGGCCGTCATCGCCGAGTCCTACGAGCGCATCCACCGCTCGAACCTCATCGGCATGGGCGTCATCCCGCTGCAGTACCCGGCGGGCCAGTCCGCCGAGACCCTCGGCCTGACCGGCGAGGAGGCCTTCTCCATCGCCGGCATCACCGAGCTGAACGACGGCACCACCCCCGCTACGGTGAAGGTCACCACCGACACCGGTGTGGAGTTCGACGCGGTCGTCCGCATCGACACCCCCGGTGAGGCGGACTACTACCGCAACGGCGGCATCCTGCAGTACGTGCTGCGCAGCCTGATCCGCAAGTAACCGATCGGGCAAGCGGTTCCGCAACCGATCGAGCAGCGGTTCAGCAAGGAGCAGTGCAAGCAGCACGGCACGGTAGTGGAGGGCCGCATCCCCGTCAGCGGGGGTGCGGCCCTCTGTCGTGCCGCCCGGACGCCGGGCCCGTGGCCGACCAGCGCCGATGCCCCTTTGGAACACGGCAGGCGGCGGGCAGGCGGCGGGCTTTCGGCAGGTACTCGGTGGGCAATCGGCGGGCGTGCCCGGGGGCCCGGGAAGGAAAGCCGTGCGCCGCCACGGGCCGGCCCAGGTGGGAAGAACCCCGGTTCACACGGCTTCGGCTCAGTCGGAGCACAGGGTTCCCCCAGCCAACCGGGACAGGATCAGGACATGGCTGGCATCTCCGGTACCCGAAGCGGACGGGTCCGCGTTCTGATCGTCGACGACGAGCCCGCGCTCACCGAAGTGCTCTCCGTGGCCGTCACCGAGGCGGGCTGGCGCCCCTACCCGGCCGCCGACGGACACAGCGCGCTCAGGATCGCGCGCGGCTGCGCCCCGCACGCCGTCGTCCTCGACGGCATGCTGCCCGACCTCGACGGCATCCAGGTGCTGCGCCGTCTGCGCTACGAGAACCCCGAGCTGCCCATCCTCATGCTCACCGCCCGCGACGCCCTGGAGTTCCGCATCGACGGGTTGGCGAACGGGGCCGACGACTACGTCACGAAACCGTTCTCCCTGGAGGAGGTCGTGCTGCGCCTGCGCGGACTGCTGCGCCGGTCCGGTGCCGAACGGACCCGCACCGACGACTCCGTACGCGTCCTCGGTGACCTGGTGGTGACCGGCGAGTCCCGTGAGGTGTACCGGGACGGTTCGCGGATCACCCTGACCGCCAAGGAGTTCGAACTGCTCAGCATGCTGATGGAGCACCCGCGGCAGGTCCTGAGCAAGACACAGATCCTCGACCGCGTCTGGACCAGCTCCTTCGACGGCGGCGGAAACCTCGTCGAGGTGTACATCTCGAGCCTGCGCCGCAAGCTCGACCGCGGCCACCCACCCATGATCCATACCGTGCGCGGACTGGGGTACGCCATCAGGCCCGCGGAGGACGGAAGATGAGGATGCGTCCGAGCAACGTCCGTCCGCAGGTTGCCGGTTCGAGGGACGCCCGTCCGGCCGACGCCCGTCCGGCCGATGTCCGACCACCGACCGATGTCCATCCGAGGGATGTCCGTTCTGGGGGTGTCCGCCGGTGGGATTTCCGTAGGGCGGATGCCGGTCCGCGGGGTGGTTCCCTGCGTACGCGTCTCCTGATCTTCATCAGCGTCGTTCTCGTCGCCGTGTGCGCCGTGATGGCGCTCACCACCGTTTTCGCCCAGCGTGCCTACCTGCTGGGCAACCTGGACGACCGTGTCACCAACGCCGCGGAACGCAGCCTGGGTGGCGCCTCCCTCCACCCGGACCTGACGCAGGACCTCACCTTTCTCAACGAGAGCGGCCATCCGGCCGGGATGCTCGCCGCCCGTCTGGCCGCGGACGGCACCGTCCTCGCGGCGGCGACGGTGGGTCAGGACGCCCCGCCACAGAGCCTCACGGAAACACAGATCGCGGCCCTGAAAGGCCTCGCGACCGACGGCGGTCTGCACACCAGGACGATCCCCGGGCTGGGCACCTACCGCTTCACCGCGCTCGACAACAACGGTGTACGCGTTCTCACCGGACTTCCGATGGACGACGTCCAGGACATGATCAGCGGCCTGGTGGTCGTGGAGGCGGTCGTCGCCGCGGCGGGCCTGACGGTGGCCGGCTGTGTCTGCGCGGTGGTCATACGACGCCAGCTGCGCCCCCTCGGCAGGGTCGCCGCCACTGCCGTCGAGGTCTCGCACGCCCCGCTCTGCCGCGGCGAGGTAACCGGTCTCACCCGGGTTCCCGAACGGGACACCGACCCCGGCAGCGAGGCGGGTCAGGTGGGCGCCGCCCTGAACCGCATGATCGACCACGTGGAGTCCTCGCTCGCCGAACGCCAGCGCAGCGAGGAGCGGATGCGCCGCAGCGAGGAACGCATGCGCCGCTTCCTGGCCGACGCCAGCCACGAACTGCGCACCCCCCTCGCCTCCATCGCCGGATACGCGGAGCTGATGAACCGGGGCACGGACCGCATCGAACCGGGACTGGCCTGGCGCCGGGTGACGGCCGAGTCGGCGCGGATGACGGGTCTGGTGGAGGACCTGCTGCTGCTCGCCCGGCTGGACGAGGGCAGACCGCTGCAATCCGCCGAGGTGGACCTCGCGGCGCTCGTCGCCGAGACGGTGTGGGACGCCCGGGCCGCGGGCAGCGGTCACGACTGGCAACTGGAGCTGTGCCTCGACGAGGCGCCCCTGGTCCTCGGCGACGAGGCACGCCTCCACCAGGTGGTCGCCAACCTGTTGGCCAACGCACGTGTGCACACACCCGTTGGCACGAGTGTCGTGGCGGTGGTGGAGGCGCGCCGGGGGATGTGCGCGGTGCGCGTCCGGGACGACGGCCCCGGCATCCCGCCCGACCTCCTCCCGACGGTTTTCGAACGCTTCACCCGCGCCGACGCGTCACGGGCCCGCGCCACCGCGGGCAGCGGTGCCGGCCTCGGCCTCGCCATCGTCGCGGCGATCACGTCGGCCCACGGCGGTCACATCGACGTGCGCAGCGAACCGGGCCGCACGGAGTTCACGGTGGAGCTGCCACTTGCGGGGGAGACCGGCGCGGACACCCTGACCTGGAGTCCACGGGTGTCGGTGCGATGAGCTGAAGTCCTGCCGAGGTGATCGAGTCGGCAAGCCCCGCCACACCATGCGGGGGCATCCCTCGGCTTGATCACCACGCGCAGCAGACCCGTGCCAACGGCTGCCTCGGTTCGCAGGCTCCGGCTGGTACCGGTCAGGCGCCAAGAAGCCGCTGTCCACGACGACGATTCGACAGCGTCGATCGCATCGATCGCATCGACAACGTCGGCCACATCGACAACGTCATCCACATCGGTCGTCTCGTTGCGTCGAGCCACCACAGCGGTTCACACAGGGAAAGCGGCAGAAACACCCGATCGGCCCTGTTCCAGCCGGCTACGCGCCCGACGAACCCTCGCGTTTCCCGCGTTCCCTCGTGTTACCTCGTGTTCCACGAGCCACCTCTTCAGTTTTCCCTCAGTTCCCGCACCCAAAGTCGTCCCCGGCCCGGCACTCCGTCACGGACGTGCCAACGACGAAGGGAGCCAGCGGAGATGACCGATTCCACCACCGGGGAACTGGAACCGCAGGCGGAACCGCAGCCCGAACCCGGTCGACGCGCTCACGCCGGCCGCCGAAACTTCATGCGCAAGGTTTTCCTCGCCAGCGGTGCCACCGCCGTGGCGACCATGGGCGGAGCCGGCGCCTGGGCCGCGATGGCCGACGATGCCACCGGCACGGCGGACGCCACCGCCTCCGCCTCACCGAGTGGTGCGCCCAGCGGCGGGCCGGGCGGCGGGGCCGGCGGGGCGATGCCGACGGAGGGCATCACGGAGGAGTTCTTCGGTCTCACCACGGACGGCAAGCGGATCGAAGACCTGTACACGATCCACTCGCAGAAGGTCGCCACCGCGCCGGTGACAGCCGCTGCCCAGGCCTTCCTCGCCGGGCTGAGCGACAGTGAGAAGACCGACGTGCAGTTCGCCGTCCACTCCACCGAGTGGCGGCTGTGGAGCAACACCGACGCCTACTCCCGACAGGGTGTTTCCATCGCGGATCTCTCCGACGAGAAGAACGCCCTCGGCGAGGCCCTGCTGAAGACCGCACTCAGCGCCCAGGGTCTGGAAACCACCCAGCTCACCCGGAAGATCAACAAGGCTGCCTGCGAAGCGGTCAACAGCACGCAGTACGCCGAGGCGTACTACTGGACGATCATGGGCACGCCCTCCGCCACCGAGCCCTGGGGCTTCCAGTTCGACGGTCACCATCTGGTCGTCAACTACTTCGTTCTCGGCGACCAGGTGGTCATGAGCCCGTGTTTCTGGGGTTGCGAGCCGACCTCGATGGAGATCGACGGTACGAAGACCGAGGTGATGCAGGAGGAGATCGAGGCAGCGCTCGCGGTCGTCAACTCCCTCGACTCCACCCAGCAGTCGAGGGCGATCCTCAAGTCCGAGAAGGACAACGACGAGATCACCGCCGGCGCCTTCACGGACAACGCGGTGGTCGAGTACAAGGGCATCCTCGCCGCCCAGTTCACCGCCGCCCAGCGCAAGCTGCTGCTCACGCTGATCGACCGTTTCGTGGGCAAGGCCAAGGACGACGTCGCCAAGGTCCGGATGGCCGAGATCAGGAAGCATCTGGCCGAGACCTACTTCGCCTGGATGGGAGGTACGGCCGCCGAATCCGCTTTCTACTGCCGGATCCAGAGCCCGGTCATCTGGATCGAGGTCGACTGTCAGTCGCCGTTCGCGTTCGGCTCGCTCTACGGCGAGACCAATGGCGGGGCCCCGACGCAGCAGCATCTGCACTGCGTGGTCCGCACACCCAACGGCAACGACTACGGCAAGGAGCTTCTGCGCCGGCACCTCCAGACGTCGCCGCACCACCACTGACAGCCGACGTTTCGCAGCAGTGCCGTACGCGCCCGTTTACAAGTGGGCCGTACGGCGCTACCTTCCGCCACAGGTGAAGTGGGAGCGCTCCCACATCTGCTCGCGTCCGGCGGACCGGAACCTGTCGGGCTCGGGTCCGGGAGGCTCCCACTTCACGCCCCCACACCCGCATCCGCAGTGCACCCCATGCACGCACGGTCCGTACACGGAAGGCGGACTCATTGCCATGCAATCTGTCATGATCACGCCAAACTCGCGGTCGAGGTTGCGCACCCGGGCCCTCCTCCTCGTCCTCCTCGCCCTGCTGGCCACCGTCCCCGCCCTGGGCCTGATCGTCGCGACCGGCGGCAAGGCCGAGGCTCACGGCACCCCCATGAAACCCGGCAGTCGCACGTTCCTGTGCTGGCAGGACGGGCTGACCGACACCGGTGAGATCAAACCGGTCAACCCCGCCTGCAAGAACGCGCAGCAGGTAAGCGGTACCACGCCGTTCTACAACTGGTTCTCGGTGCTGCGCTCCGACGGGGCAGGCCGCACTCGAGGCTTCGTGCCGGACGGCCAGCTGTGCAGCGGCGGCAACACCAACTTCACCGGTTTCAATGCGGCCCGCAGCGACTGGCCGCTCACTCATCTCACGTCGGGCGCGAGCGTCGACTTCTCCTACAACGCCTGGGCCGCGCACCCGGGTTGGTTCTACGTCTATGTGACCAAGGACGGCTTCGACCCGACCCAGACCCTCACCTGGGACGCGATGGAGAGCCAGCCCTTCCTCTCCGTCGACCACCCCCCGCTCAACGGCAGTCCGGGCACGGTCGAGGCCAACTACTCCTGGACCGGGCAACTTCCGGCGAACAAGTCAGGCCGGCACATCATCTACATGGTCTGGCAGCGCTCGGACAGTGCCGAGACCTTCTACTCCTGCTCCGACGTCGTCTTCGACGGCGGAAACGGCGAGGTAACCGGCATCCATGAGCCGGGCAACCCGACGGAACCCGTGCCCGGTACCTGCACGGCCACTCGGCGGACGACGAACAGCTGGACCGGCGGCTACCAGTCCGAGGTGACCGTCACCAACTCCGGTGACGTTCCGATGCTCGGCTGGATGGTCGACTGGACGCTGCCCAGCGGTCAGTCGGTGGCCAGCCTGTGGAGCGGCAACGCGACGTACAACGGGCAGGCGGTGATGGTCCACAACGCCGGCTGGAACGGCTCGTTGAGTCCGGGCCAGAGTGCGACGTTCGGATACGTCGTCTCCGGTTCGGGCGGCGACAGTGCAACGAGCCTTCCCTGCAGGGTCGGCTGAGAGGGAGCAGCTCAGGGCGGGCCCGGTGGGTGGTGAGCCGCACGCCCACCGGGCCCGCGAGCCGGGCCTGCCCCAAGGGGGGAGCGGGGCGGTCCGGGGTGTCCCCGCCCGGACGGTGCCACGGACGGGGATCGCGATGCGACAACGTTGTCTGAACGTCGCTCGGACGACCTTACCGGGTCAACGCGTGTAGGAGCCAACCGAGTTGGATACGGGTTGGCCGGAAACGCCTGCCGGTGCCCAGGTGCCTCCGTGCGTTCTCGCGCGCAGGGGGTGCGTGATCGCCTCGGCCCGACGCGTGGAGTCTTTCCCGCAGCGCCACCCGGATCCAGGCGGGACGCACAACACCGGCTGTCGCGAGAGGGTGGTGACGTGATGCGGACGTCAACCGTTCAACATCGCCGCGAGCCAGTGGAGTTGGCGTGCAACCTGTTCTGCCTCGCCGCCCTCGTGACCGTTGAACGGATACGCGTGCATCTCCCTCCGGGGACCGGCGCCGCCGCTCAGCTCCCCGTACCGGTTGAACGCGGCGTACGCCCCGCTCGGCGGGCAGACCGTGTCGCGCAGGCCGGTGCCGAAGTGGGCGGGGGCCTGGGCGCGGCGGGCGAAGGAAACGCCTTCCACGTAGGAGAGCGTGCGGTATGCGGCTTCTTCGGCGCCCCGGTGGACGGAGAGGTAGGTGGCGATCTCGCCGTAAGGACCTGCGTCGGTGAGGTCCAGGGCGCGCCGGATCCCGCACAGGAGCGGCGCCGTGACCAGAACGGCGGTCAGGTCGGGGACCAGGCCCGCGACAGCGAGGGCGAGTCCGCCGCCCTGACTGTTGCCGGCGGCGACCGTGCGGGTGGAATCGACGCCGGGTAGCGCCCGAGCCGCCGTCACCGCTCGTACCGCGTCAGTGATCAGGCGGCGGTAGTGGTAGTCGTGCGGGGAGCGGAGGCCGCGAACGGCCGGACCGGGGCCGCCGGGCGCGGTGGCGTGCGGGTCGGGGGTGGCGCCCCCGCTGCCGTACTGGTCGCCCTGGCCGCGGTTGTCCATCAACAGGTGCGCGTATCCGGCGTTCACCCAGATGAGACGCTCGTGGGGGAGACCACGGCCACGTCCGTAGCCGACGTATTCGACCACCACCGGAAGCGGTTCCCGGGCGCCTGCCGGCAGGCTGAACCAGGCGCGCACCGGATCCCCCGCGAAGCCCCGGAACGTCACGTCCCAGGTGTTCGTGAGGCGGAGACCGGTTTCGACGGGCTGCACGGACACCAGGGGGGCCGGCTGCCCAGCCTCCTTCAGGGTGTCCCTCCAGAAGGCATCGAAATCGTCGGGCTCGTCGGGTTCGGGGCGGTGTCGTTCCAGCTCCGGCAGCGGCAGGTCGAACGCGGGCACGGGGGCACCTCGCAGGGGTTGTGGGCGATCGATCGTTGCGTAGGTCAGACAGAAATTTGCGGTGGACCGTAGCACTCAACTTCCCGTTTCTACCCTGCCGGTGACGGAATCCAACACCATGCGCCGTCTCACCGGTCCGCCGTGCAGCACCCATTGACAGCGCTTTCCGTGAGCCCTTACGTTGCCGCAGAGTTACCGGTAAGGGCACGAAAGTTTCGAGATCACACGCTGCGAATCGAGCGTTTCGAAGAACGCCCCGGGAGGCCCGAGCATGAGTACCTCCACCACATCGGCCCCACCCCCAGGAACGCAGGACCCGCCGCCCAGGACCCGGCGCGGTCCCGAGCGTCCGGTCACCGCGCGCCGCGGCTGGCGGCGGGCGCTGCGACGGGACTGGCAGCTGTACTCGCTGGCGGTGCTGCCGCTGCTGTTCTTCCTGGTCTTCCGATACCTGCCGATGATCGGAAACGTGATCGCGTTCCGCCGCTTCGAACCCGGCGGTTCGATCCTGGGGGAGCAGTGGGTGGGGCTGCGCTATGTGCGGATGTTCCTGACCGACCCCACGTTCTGGCAGGTCTTCCGCAACACCCTGTGGCTCGGCGGACTGACGCTCGTGTTCTGTTTCCCCATCCCGATCGTCCTGGCACTGCTGCTCAACGAGGTGCGCCGACGCTCGCTGAAACGGTTAGTGCAATCGGTTTCGTACCTTCCGCACTTCCTGTCGGTCGTGATCGTCGCGGGCATCACCATGCAGATGCTGGCCACGGACGGCCCGGTCAACCATGCGCTGGACTGGTTCGGCCACGATCCGGTCCGGTTCATCCAGGAACCCGGCTGGTTCCGCACGATCTACGTCGGCTCGGAGATCTGGCAGACCGCGGGATGGGGCACGATCCTCTACCTCGCCGCGCTCACCACGATCGACGAAGACCTCTACGAGGCCGCCCGGATCGACGGTGCGAGCCGCTGGCGGCAGATCTGGCATGTCACCCTGCCCGGAATCCGCCCCACCATGATCACGTTGCTGATCCTGAACATCGGCACGTTCCTGGCGGTCGGCTTCGAGAAGGTCCTGCTGCTCTACAACCCCCTGACCTACCCGACGGCCGACGTGGTCTCGACCTACCTCTACCGGGCCGGCGTCGAGTCCAACAGTTTCAGCTACGCCGCCGCGATCGGTCTGTTCGAAGCAATCATCGGGCTGGTGCTGGTCACCGGCGCGAACCAACTGTCGCGTCGCACGGTGGGGACGAGCCTGTGGTGAGCCTCCTGACGTCCCGGGCCCCGCGTCCCCGCACCTCCGTCAACCAGCCCACGCGTGGCTACCGCGTCTTCCAGGGCGTGAACGGCGTGATCCTCACCCTGGTCGTGCTGGTGACCCTCTATCCCTTCGTCAACATCATCGCCCGGTCGTTCAGCGGCGAACGCCAGATCCGCGCCGGTGAGGTGACCCTGTGGCCCGAGGGGTTCAACCTCACCACCTACAGAATCGTCTTCCAGGACTCGATGTTCTGGCGAAACTACGGAAACACCGTGCTCTACACGGTCGTCTCCACCGTCATCGCCATGGCTCTGACGACCTGTTACGCCTACGTCCTGTCGAAGAGGAACCTCAAGGGGCGGGGCGTTCTGGTCGGCGTCGCCGTCTTCACCATGTTCTTCACCGGCGGGCTGATCCCGAACTACGTCCTGGTCACGAGCCTCGGCCTGAAGAACTCCGTCTGGGCGATCGCGCTGCCCAACGCGATCAGTGTCTTCAACCTGCTGGTGATGAAGGCGTTCTTCGAGAGCCTGCCGACCGAACTGGAGGAAGCCGCCGAGATCGACGGTCTGAGCACCTACGGCATTCTGCTCAGGATCGTGCTGCCGCTCTCCAAGGCGGTCATCGCGACGATGGTGCTCTTCTACTCGGTGTCCTTCTGGAACTCCTGGTTCTCCGCATACCTCTACATGGACCGGACCGAACTCATGCCGGTCACCGTCTATCTGCGCAACCTCATCTCCGGTGCCACCACGGGCGGCAACGCGGGCGCCGGTACGGAGCAGCTCAGTCAGGTGGGGGCCAACATCCAGGCGGTCACGATCGTACTGACGTCGCTGCCCATCCTCTGTGTCTACCCGTTCGTCCAGCGCTATTTCGTCTCGGGCGTGATGCTCGGCGCGGTCAAGGGCTGAGAGTCGTCCCTCTTACGGAACAAGGGAGTATCCGTGAAGAACGCCGGTCAGCTGTCCCGACGTCAGATCCTCACCGCCGCAGGCTTCATCGGCCTCGCCACCCTTGCCGGGTGCGGCAGCGGCGACGACGGAGAGGACTCCAAAGACCTCTCCAAGAAACAGAACGGCGCGATGAAGGAGTACAGGGCGGGCCAGCAGTTCAAGGCGTCGAAGCCGCTTTCCTTCTCGGTCCTGCACAACAACAACCCGGTCTACCCGTTGAAGGACAGCTGGCTGTTCTGGAAGGAACTCACCAAGCGCACCGGTATCACGCTGAAACCCGTTGCCGTGCCGCTGAGCGATTACGAGAAGAAGCGCAGCGTCCTCATCGGCGCGGGCGACGCCCCGTTCCTGATTCCCAAGACGTACCACCCGTCGGAGGTCGCCTTCGTTTCCTCGGGCGCGATCCTCCCGGTCAGCGAGTATGTGCACCTGATGCCCAACTTCCAGGACAAGGTGAGAAAATGGAAGCTGGCACCGGAACTCGACTCCATCAGGCAGTCCGACGGCAAGTACTACCTTCTTCCCGGCCTGCACGAGAAGGTCAAGTCCGGCTACTCGCTGTCCTTGCGCACGGATGTCCTCGAAAGGCTCGGCCTGAGCCTGCCCACCACCTGGGACGAGGTGTACGACGTCTTCAAGGCGATCAAGGCCGAGTACCCCGATCGCTACCCGTTCACCGATCGCTGGAGCACCAACACCCCGTTCCCGGCAGCCGCGTTGCTCAGCTACCTCGGCCAGGCCTACGGGGTGCGGGCGGGCTGGACCTACGACAACATCAGTTTCGACGCGAAGACCGAGGAGTTCGTCTTCACCGGCGCCACGGACGGCTACCGCCAGATGATCGAGTACCTGAGGAAGCTGGTCGCCGAGAAGCTGATGGACCCGGAGAGCTTCACCCAGACAGATGACGACGCCGTGCAGAAGCTGCTGGGCGAGAAGTCCTTCGCGATCAGCGCCAATCCGCAGGAGCTGGTCCAGAACTACCGCTACAACCTGGAGAAACAGGTCAGCGGAGCGAAGATCGAGATGGTGCCGGTGCCGCTCGGTCCGGCCGGTCCGGTGGTGATGGGCGGCGCCCGGTTGGAAAACGGTGTCATGGTCTCCACCAAGGCGCTCAAGAGCGACACCTTCGTCGCGATGATGCAGTTCGTCGACTGGCTGTGGTACTCGGACGAGGGCCAGCGGTTCGCAAAGTGGGGCGTCCAGGACGTCACCTACACCCGTGCCGGCGACCAGTACCAGCTGGAGCCGGGCATCACCCTCATGGGCTCGGAACCGGATGCCCCGAAGGACCTGCAAAAGGACTACGGCTTCTTCAACGGTGTCTTCACCTACGGCGGCAGTTGGGCGCTGGTCTCTTCTTCCTTCAGCCCGGACGAGAAGAAGTTCCAGGACGCGATGGCCCAACGCGAGCAGCTGCCGATCGGCCCCGCCCACCCGTTGCAGTCCGTGGAGCAGGAGCAGGCATCGCTGTGGGACACGCCCCTGAGGGACCACGTCACCCAGAACACGCTCAAGTTCGTCATGGGCAAGCGCCCGCTGTCCGAATGGGACGACTACGTCACCGAGTTGAAGGCCAAGAACATGGATCAGCTCGTCGGCCTGCACAACAAGGCGCGTGACCGTTTCAAGAAGGAGAACGGGTGAGCACGGTTCCCGCCGAGCCGACAGGTCGACTCTCCGGCGCCTGGCGTTTCTGTGTGGGCACCGGCCGGATCGAACTCGCCCTGCGTCGCGACTACCAGGACTCCCTCGCCCTGATCCAGCGCGGAATCGGTTTCCGGTACATTCGCGGCCACGGTCTGCTCAGTGACGGTATGGGCGTGTGCCGCCCGTACGGCCATGAGGGAAACCGGCGTACCCACCACTCCTTCACCTACGTCGACCAGGTCGTGGACGCCTTTCTGACGGCCGGCATCCGCCCCTTTCTCGAGCTCGGCTTCATGCCCGCAGAACTGGCCTCCGGAAGCCGGACCGTCTTCTGGTGGCAGGGCAATGTCACCCCGCCCCGCTCACACCGCGAGTGGGCCGACCTGGTGCGCTCCACCCTCGCTCACCTCGTCGACCGCTACGGCCTCGACGAGGTTCGCACCTGGCCGATCGAGGTGTGGAACGAGCCGAACCTGCCCGACTTCTGGCAGGACGCCGACGAAAAGGCGTATCACCGCCTGTACGAGGTCACCGCGCACACGGTGAAGGAAGTGGACGCCGGCCTCCAGGTCGGGGGCCCGGCCATCTCCCCGGGCGCCGACGACTGGCTGGAGCGGTTCGCCGCGTTCGCGGAGCATCGGGACGTGCCCGTCGACTTCGTGTCGAAGCACGCCTACACCTCCGGCCCCGCGCAGCACGTGCCGTTCGGCGTCCACCAGACCCTGGCCCCGGCCTCCGGCCTGCTCGACCAGTTCGCCACACCCCGCGCACTCCTCAAGGGAACCCGGCTGGCCGAGCTACCGGTGCACATCACGGAGTTCAACTCCTCCTACCGCCCGGACAACCCGATCCACGACACCGCTTTCCATGCCGCTTACCTGGCGCCGGTCCTCGCGCAGGGCGGTGACCTCGCCGACTCCTTCTCGTACTGGACGTTCAGCGACATGTTCGAGGAAACCGGTGTCCCCACGGCCCTCTTCCACGGTGGGTTCGGGCTGCTCACCCACCGGCAGATCAGGAAGCCGACGTACCACCTGTACGCGTTCATGGCGCGGATGGGCCCCGACCTGCTCGCGCGCGGCGAGGACCACCTGGTCACCCGCCACCCCGACGGCCGGATCACGGTCCTGGCCTGGGCGCCCGTCGACCCGACCGGCGAGACCCCCGGATCCGGGCAGCATGCGCTGCGGCTGTCCCTCCCGGTCGCGGCGCGTGAGGTCTTCGTCCGCCGGTCCACCGTCGACGACGAGCACGGAAACGCCTACACCGCCTGGCGGCACATGGGCAGCCCACGCTCACCGCGGTCCGGGCAACTGGACATCCTGCACGAGGCCGCCGAGCCCGCCCGCAGCCACCGGCGGCTGACCACCCCGGAGGGCCGCGCCGAACTGGACCTCACCCTGTCCCGCCACGAGGTCACCCTCGTCGAACTCACCCCGGTCACCGACGAGACCCCTCCCTGGTGGGACGAACGACGGCTTCTCGGCGGGGCGGCATGAGCGCGGCAAGCGCTTCGACACCGCTTTCCGCCCCCACCGCGTATCCGGCGGAGAGACCTCATGAACCGCCACGTGCGGGATTTCGATACCGGTTTCCCGCCCCGCCGTCGTCGACCACTCCGCAGCAGGGCTGCCCGGGCCGCGGGCCGAACGATTCCGGAACCGGTTGCCCCCGCCGCAGCCCGCCGACGGCAAGGAAGGCCTCATGAGCACCGCGACCACCACGGGCGGATTCGGCACCGGACCCCTGTCCCGAGCCGCCGCCCTCCTGCACACCCTCCTCACCGTCGAGGCCCTTCTCCTCGCGACGGCCGCCCCCGGACTGGTCGGCCTGCTCTTCCTGGGCCCCGAACCGGCGAACCTGCCCCTCGCCGCCTGCTGTCTGCTGCCGCTCGGCCCGGCCCTCTCCGCCGCGCTGTACGCCCTGCACCACCGCAGCCGCGACCTCACCGACCTCCACCCCGCCCGCTGCTACCTGCGCGGCTGGCGCCTCAACGTCTTCCCCGCGCTGAAGCTCTGGGCGCCCCTGCTGGCCTGGCTCACCGTGATCGCGTTCACCCTCACCCACTTCGCCGCCACCGGCCTGCCCGGCTGGTGGGCTGTGCTGCTCGGGGTGATCGGCGTGGCCTCGCTCCTCTGGGGCGCTCACGCGCTCGTCCTCACCTCGCTGTTCGCCTTCCGCGCCCGTGACACCGCCCGCCTCGCCGCGTACTTCCTGCTCCGGCGGGGCCGCGCCACCCTCGCCGCAGCCTCCCTGCTCGTCCTGGTCGGCGCTCTGACCGGCCTGCTCACGGAAGCCCTGCCCGCCCTGCTGGCCGCACCACTGCTGCTCTCCCTGCTGAGGTCGAGCGGCCCGGTGATCGTCGAGACCCAGGAGGACTTCACCGTATGACCGAGCCCGACACCGGCCCCGACACCGGAAACGACACCGGAAACGAGGGCCGGCTCCCGCGCACCGACAGGATCCCGTACGGCGGCGACTACAACCCCGAGCAGTGGCCGCAGGACGTCCGGGACGAGGATCACCGTCTGTTCACCCGGGCCGGAGTGGACACCCTCACCGTGGGCGTCTTCATCTGGTCGCTCACTCAACCTGACGAAATCGTTTACGACTTCACGATCCTCGACGGCATCCTCGACCGCGCCGTCGCGGAGGGGAGGCAGGTCTGCCTGGCCACCGGGACCGCCGCCCTCCCGCCCTGGCTCGCGAAGAAGTACCCCGAGGTGAACCGCACCGACTTCGAGGGCCGCCGGCACCGCTACGGTCAACGGCACAACTTCTGCCCCAGTTCACCCGAGTACCGTCGACTCGCCACGTCACTGGCCGGCCGTCTCGCCGAACGGTACGTCGACCACCCGGCGTTGCTGGCCTGGCACATCAACAACGAGTACGGCGGAGCCTGTTACTGCGACCTGTGCGCCGACGCCTTTCGCGGTTGGCTGCGCGAACGGCATGTCACGCTCGACGCGCTCAACGACGCATGGTGGACGACATTTTGGTCGCACCGCTACACCGACTGGGACCAGATCGAGCCGCCGAGCGCGCTCACCGAACACTGGCGCGGCCCCGACCACACCGCGTTCCAGGGCATCACCCTCGACTACCAGCGCTTCATGACGGAGGCCCTGCTCGGTTGCTTCACCGGTGAGAAGGAGGCGATCCGCGCCCACGACCCCGACACGCCCGTCACCACCAACCTCATGGGCACCTACCGCCCGCTCGACTACCACCGTTGGGCGCCCCACCTGGATTTCGCCTCCTGGGACAGCTACCCGCCCCTCGACGCCCCGCCCACCCGTCCTGCCCTCGCCCACGACCTGATGCGCGGCCTCAAGGACGGTGCTCCTTTCTGGCTGATGGAGCAGACCCCGTCCACCACCGCCTGCCGTGACGTCAACCCCCTGCGCCGACCGGGCGAACTCCGCCTCGCCACCTGGCAGGCCATCGCCCACGGGGCGGACGCCGCCCTCTACTTCCAGATGCGCGCCTCACGCGGCGCGTGCGAGAAGTACCACGGTGCGGTCATCGGCCACGCGGGCCGCGACGACACCCGTGTGTTCCGTGAAGTCGCCGCCCTCGGAAGGGAACTGGGCGAACTCGGAGCGATCACCCTGGGAGCCCGGACCCCGGCCCGCACCGCGCTCCTCTTCGACTGGGACAGCTGGTGGGCGCTGGAGATCTCCGACGGTCCCTCGCGACTGGTCCGTTACCAGGACGTCGTACACGCTTACTACCGAGCTGCCCGCGAGGCGGGAGCCGACGTCGATGTCGTGGCGGTGACCGCCGATCTCACGCAGTACGACGTGGTTCTCGCTCCCGTGCTCCACCTCGTCAAGGGAGACCTGGCGGAACGCCTGGAGGCGGTGGCCCGACGAGGCGGAACGGTCCTCGCCACCTTCCTCACCGCCCGCTCCGACGAACACGACCGCGCCTTCCTCGCCGACGTCCCCGGTCCGCTGGCCCCCCTCATGGGTATCCGCGTCGACGAATGGGACGCCCGGCCGGAGGACGTCGAACAGCCGGTACAACTGGGAGGTGTGGCGGTGCAGGCCCGGCTCGTCTTCGAGCTCGTCCAGCTCCGCGGCGCCGAACCGGTCGCCACCTACGGCGCCGACTTCTACGCCGGCACCCCGGCCGTCACCCGTCACCACTTCGGCGCCGGCCAGGCCTGGTACGTGGCGACCGCTCTCGACCAGCCCGGCGTCGACCACGTCGTCCGCCGGGTACTCGCCCGCCACGACCTGATCGGCCCCTACGCCGACCACCACCCCGTCGAGACCGCGACCCGCGTCACACCCGACGGAACCCGTCTCCTCTTTCTCCTCAACCACACTGCTGAGACCGCCTCGTTGCCCGCCCACACAGCCGCGACCGACCTCCTCACCGGCAAACGGCTCGAGCAGGGCGACGTGCTCGCCCTCGACCCGCTGGGCGTGGCCGTCCTCCGGCTTCAGTAGATCGTGCGTCCCCGAACGTCCGGGATCCCGGACTTCCGCAGGAAGTAGCTGTTCACCTGGTCCCGCCACTCGCGTGCGCCGCGCACCTGCTCCTCGTACCGTTCCGCCACGCGCGCGTGCCACGCCGGCTCCACCAGGTCCGCGAGGCCCGCCCACACCCGGCGGGCCTCCTCGGCTTCCTCCACGCCCTCGAAGTGCGTGTCGTAGATATGCTGCACAACCGTTTTCCCGCTCCTCAGCACATGCCCGTACGGCACATGGTGGAAGAACAGCAGAAGCTCGTCGGGACACGACGCGGCCGACTCGTACAGCTCGGCCCAGGGCTTGGCGTACTGCGCCGCGTACCCCGTGCCGGTGGCCGCGCTCCGGTCGACGCCGATCCCGTCCCGGTCGGCGAAGTGGTACGTCCCCCACGGGCTGTACTCGTAGCCGTCGACACTCGGCCCGTAGTGGTGGCCCGGCTGCACCATGAAGCCGACGCCGAGCGGCGCGGTGTACTTCTCGTACGTCCGCCAGGAGCCGTGCAGCACCGCCCGCAGCCCGGCGGCCAGCCGCTCCGAGGCAGATGGGAAGGTGAGCGCGATCCACTCGTCCAGGATCCGATGAGGGTCGGCAGCCGGTTGCCACGCGAGCCGGCCGAAGGTGTAGAGGTTCGCCTGTGCCAGGGGATGCCCCGTCCAGAACGGGTCGTCACCGACGTTGGCCACCGCCACCAGTCCGCCCCGCGTCGACTCACCCACGGTCGGGCGCAGTTCACCCTCCGGTCGGAAACGAAGCGCCTCGCTCCACATGGGACCCAGCCAACACACATGCCGTTGCTGTCCGGTGTACTCCTGAGTGGCCTGCACCTCCACAGCGAACCGGGTGTGCGACAGAGCTCCCAGCACCGGCGAGACCGGCTCACGCACCTGGAAGTCCATCGGCCCGTGCTTCACCTGGAGCACAGCGTTGTCGGCGAACTGCCCGTCCAGAGGGGCGAAATGGTCGTACGCGGCCCGCGCCCGATCCGTCGAGCGGTCCCGCCAGTCCTGGTGGTGGTCGTACACGAACGCCCGCCAGTGGACGGTGCCGCCGTGCGGAGCGAGCGCCGCCGCCAGCATGTTCGCGCCGTCCGCGTGTGAGCGGCCGTAGGTGAACGGGCCCGGCTGACCCTCCGAGTCGGCCTTCACCACGAACCCGCCGAAGTCGGGGATCGCGGAGTACACCTCCCGCACGGCCTCCGCCCACCAGCGGCACACCGCCTCGTCCAGCGGGTCGGCGGTGGCCAGTCCGCCGAGCGCGACCGGCGCGGCGAAGGTCACGGACAGATGGGTGCGGATCCCGTACGGACGCAATGCCCTTGCTATGTCCGCGACTTCGCCGATCCGGCCGGTGAGGAGGTGTGCCTCGGTCTCGTGCACGTTGACGTTGTTGACCGAGACGGCGTTGACCCCGCAGGCCGCAAGAAGCCTGGCGTACGCCCGGACCCGCTCCGACTCCTGCCGGGCTCGCCCGTTCTCCCAGAAGAGCGAGCCGCCCGCGTAGCCGCGCTCCACCTGGCCCATCACGGGATGTACGGCCACGTTGTCCCAGTGGTCCAGCATCCGCAGCGCCGTCGACGGGCGGTGTGCCTCACGGGCTCGTGTGCCCCGGAAGGCGTCCTCACCGAGCCGTACGACATGGAACAGGCCGTACAGCAAGCCGGGTTGACCGCTCGCCGTGACGATGGTGGTTCCGTCGGCGTGCTCGATCACGAACCCCTCTGCGCCGAGTTCGCCGGCATCAGCCGGGCCACCGAGGCCGCCGACAGCTCCGAGACCCGGACCGGTGTCGCCGTAGCCACCCACCTCCGCCACCCGCAGCACGAGGTCGTACGAGGACGGGGTGTCCGATTCGCCTCGGCCTCGTACGACCATCTCGCCGCCGAACTGAGCGCAGGCGTGGGCCACTTCACCGTGCACCGTGTCGACCAGTGGGCCCGAGCCGTCGACCAGTGTTCGCCGGCTGCCCACCGGCCGGAAGGCCTCCGGTGGCAGCCAGGCGGGGTCGATCCCCTCGGGCAGGACGGGCACGGTGAGCGGCATGGTCCCTCCGGGTGGTCCGGGCTTGCCTAGGCGATGGCCGAGCCGGTGCCGCGGGCGGCGCCGATGAGGTCGGTGAGAGCCGCGTCGTCATAGACGGAGATGTCGACGTAAGCGCCTTCGGGCAGGTCGAAGTCGATGACCTGGTAGTCCAGCACCGCCGTGGTCCCGGGCGGGCTGAAGGTGCCCAGGTTGTGGCTCACGCCGCCGGAGGTGTAGCCGACCTTGACGTAGTACGTGTCACCGTCGTTCGCGGTGTCGTACACCCACAGCTTCTCGTCGTTGGGGTGGAACTCCACCTTGCCGACGAACGCCCCCGAGTTGGTCAGCTCCATCTTCACGGCTTGGCCGCCGGCGTCGTTCGCGAAGTACGTGTTGTCGAACGGGTCGGTGAGGTTGCCGCCGCTGCACGGGCAGTTGTCGGTGTCGTAGTAGTACGCCTGGAACACCGGGTTGGGGCTGTACGCCTGCGCCGGAGCCGCCGTCGCGAACAGGGCCCCCGCTCCCAGCGCCGCACCCACGAGCAGTCCCGTGAACCGTCTGATGATGCTCATGTTCCGTTTTCCCCCTCCATGACGGGCCGCCCGGTGTCCACGGGCGGCCTGATCATTCTGGAAGACGGGTGACGCCCGGTACAGCACGCCATCGCTGTTGGTTACCAGATCAGGACAACAACTCCACCTCTGCGAGGGTGACTTGACCCGCCTGTGCTCCGGCGGAGGCTTTGCTCGTCGCGCCCGCTGTGCCCACCCCTCCCGTGTCGCCGTCGAGGACCAGCCGGTAGTGCGCGTACGTGCCCGGACGCTCGAGCGTGAAGGCACGTGTCTGCCGGTCCCACGGGAAGCTCTCGCCGGAGCGGCGGTCCAGGTCGGTCCATGTCAGGCCGTCTGCGGAACCCTGGAGCACCCAACTCGTCGGTGCCTGGGTGTGGTCGGCCGACGTGAGGGTGTACTGGACCGCTTTGGTGCCGGCGGTGACCGGCAGGTCGAGCGCGCCCGACAGCGCTTCCTGCGTCGCCGACGTGTCGTCGAACAGCGCGCCCGCTCCCTTCAGCACGTCCGTGCGCGGCGCCGGCACCTTGTCGTCCTGTGTGATCGAGACCGGACCCGCGTTCTTTCCGGACCCCCACGACGAGGGGCGCGGTCCCATGTCGAACTCGAGGACGCCACCCTTGGCGAGGAGTGTGTGGGGCAGCGAAGTCGACGTCCAGGTGCGGCCGTTGACCTTCAGGCCCTGTACGTACACGTTCTTGGCGCTGTTCTTCGGCGCCTTGACGACCAGGTCCTTGCCGTTCTCCAGGTGCACGGTCGCCTTGGTGAACAGCGGTGAACCGACGGCGTATTCGCCGCTTCCCATCACCAGCGGGTAGAAGCCGAGCGCGGAGAACAGGTACCAGGCCGACTGCTCGCCGTTGTCCTCGTCGCCGTGGTATCCCTGCCCGATCGAGCTGCCCGTGTAGAGCCGTGCGAGCACCTCGCGGGCCTTCGCCTGCGCCTTCCATGGCTGTCCGGCCGCGTCGTACATGTAGATCGCGTGGTGGGCGACCTGGTTGGAGTGCCCGTACATGCCCATCCGCACGTCCCGCGCCTCCGTCATCTCATGGATGACGCCGCCGTACGAACCCACAAACTCCGGGGAAGCGGTTTCCGGGGTGGCGAAGTAGGTGTCGAGCTTCTTCGCCAGACCGTCCCGGCCGCCGTACAGGTTGGCCAGGCCACGGCTGTCCTGCGGGGCGGTGAAGGCGTAGCCCCAGCCGTTGGTCTCGGTGTAGTCGTAGCCCCACACTCGCGGGTCGTAGGCATCCGACGGCACCCGCCAGTCGCCCTTCTCGTCCTTCCCCTGGAAGAACCCGGCCTTCGTGTCGAAGAGGTGCACATAGCCCTGCGCGCGGTTGAGGAAGTAGTCGGCTTCCTCCTGGTAGCGCTGTTCGCCGGTCTGCCGGTACAGGGCCTGGCCCATGCGGGCGATGCCGTAGTCGTTGAGGTAGCCCTCCAGCGCCCACGACAGACCCTCGTGCGTGGCTGTGCCGGTGTAGCCGAGGAAGGGCGAGGTGGACATGCCCTTGCGGCCCACTCCTGACGCCGGGGGCACGACCGTCGCGTTCTTCAGGGCGGCCTCGTACGCCGACTTGGCGTCGAAGCCGACTCCCTTCACGAACGCGTCCGCGAAGGCGACGTCGGACGAGGTGCCGGTCATCAGGTCGGCGTACCCGGGCGAGGACCAGCGCGAGGTCCAGCCGCCGTCCTTGTACTGCTGCACGAACCCGTCGGTCAGCACACCGGCCTGAGTGGGTGTCAGCAGCGAATAGGCCGGCCAGGTCGTCCGGTAGGTGTCCCAGAAGCCGTTGTTCACGTACACCTTGCCGTCCACGATCTTCGCGCCGGTGTGCGTCGGGGTGTCCGGGCCGGGCATCGGCGAGAAGGGCGACGCGTACCGGTACGTCGAACCGACCTTCTCGAAACCGGAGTTGGGATACAGGTAGAGGCGGTACAGGCTGGAGTAGAGCGTCGTGAGCTGGTCCTGGCTCGCACCCTCGACCTCCACGGTGCCGAGGAGCTTGTCCCACTGCCGCTGGGCGCGCTGTTTGACCGTGTCGAAGTCGGTGTCCTGCGGGATCTCCTGGCGGAGGTTGTCGCGGGCCTGGTCGACACTGATGAGGGAGGTCGCCAGGCGCAGGGTGACCGTGCGGTCGGCGCCCGCGTCGAAACGCAGGTAACCCTTTACCCCGCTCGATGAACCATCCGTCACCGGTGCGTCGAACTCGCCGTACACGAACAGCCGGGTCGCTCCCGTCGACAGTCCCGACTTCACGTCCGAGTAACCGGTGACGACGCCTGCTTCCTTGTCCAGGGTCAACCCCGCCTGGTCGGTCACGTTGTCGAAGACGACGCTCGCGTCCGAGCCCGGGTAGGTGAAGCGCAGGGCGGCCGCATGGTCGGTCGGTGCCATCTCCGCTGTGAGACCGTTCTCGAAACGGACTCCGTAGTAGTACGGGCGGGCGGTCTCGTTCGCATGCCGGAAGGGCAGGGCCCGTGCCGTCCGCCCGGTGTCCGGGACGCCTGCCGCGGCCGACGGCATCATCTGGAAGGTCTGTCGGTCGCCCATCCACGGACTCGGCTCGTGACTCGCGCTGAACGCCTGGATCGTCGGCAGGTTGTCCGCGTTGTTGGCCCGCGCGTAGTCGTACAGCCAGCCGAGCGAGGACGCGTTGGTCACCGGCGTCCAGAAGTTGAAGCCGTGCGGCACGGCCGTGGCGGGAAACGTGTTTCCGCGCGAGAAGCTCCCGCTGGAGTTGGTGCCGCGGGTGGTCACCGCATAGTCGGACAGATGCGCCTTCGCCGCCTCAGGGGCAGGGGTGCGCAGCGCGATGTCGTCCACCCAGCCCCTGAACCGGGCCGGCCCGCCGGGGGAGTCGTAGGCGAGGAGAATCCGGTCCACGGTCTTCCCGGCCGCCACCGTCCCGATCGCGGACATCACGTCGTTCCACTGGTTGACGTACAGCACCTTCGCGGCGCCCTGTCCGCGAGGCGACAACGGGAAGCCGTACTGATCGCTCGCCCCGAGCCCGCTCAGGTACGTGCCGTCCGTGAAGGCAAGGTCCACGGAAACATTTGTCGCGGCGTAGTCGCGGTCGCCGTCCGCCATTCCGGGGAAGATCCGGTACGCCAGCTGGGTGCGGGTGCCGACCCGGACATTCACGTCGAAAACCTTGTTGTACGAGTAGGCGCGGCCGGAAGCGGTGTGCCGACCCGCGTAACGCAGCGCATGGCGCCCGCTGAACCCGGCGCCCGCCTTCGCGGTCGGTGATCCGCTCGGGCCCCGGTCGACGACGGTGAGCATGTCCGGCGGGACGGGCCCGTCGCTGCCGCCCGTGCCGAACCGCACGTCTGCGAGCTGCAGGATCCCGGCGCCGTGGTTGCGAGTGACCTCCAGCCGGAAGTGCCGATACTCGGCCGGGGCCGCGAGGGCGTACGTACGTGTCTGGAACCGTTCGGCGAAGGACTCGCCGGCGCGGGTGTCCAGGGGTGTCCAGGCGGTGCCGTCCGCCGAGCCCGAGAGGCTCCAGTCGGCGGGGTCGCGCTCGGCGGAGTCATTGGCCGAGGTGAGTGCGTAAGCGTTTACCCGCGCGGGCTTGTCGAGGTCGAACTCGACCCACCCGGTCGATGCGAACGCCAGCCACTTGGTGCTCGACTCGCCGTCGACGAGGTTCTCCTTCACCTCGCCGCCGGCCGTGTTCTCCGCGCTCGCCCGGACGTCCGTGACCCGGTCGGTCACATCGCCGGGGAGCCCGCCGCCGTAGCCGCCGTCCACCCCCGAGGCCCGCTTGCCGCCGCCCGGTGTGGTGTCGACGGTGCTCTGCCAGTCGGGGGCGTGTTCACCCGTCTCGAAGGACGAGGCGAACCCCCGGCCCGGTATCGGCACCGGGGAGGGCAGTGCGACCGCCGTCCCCTGTGCGCCGACCGTCATGACCAGAGCAGCCGTGATCACGACCGCCCGCAACCGCCCCAACCGCTGCATGCGTGAGCACCCTCCCCGCGCCGGACAACGCCCCGGACAACGTTGTCCTCCTGGTTGCGCAGGAATCAGTAGGTGGCCAAGTGGACAGTGATGTCAAGGATGTTGATTGCGCCAGGCGAGGCTCATGTCATGCAATTTTCCGGCAAGGTACCCACCGGCCGGTCATATTTCCAGGAGGTCTCAACTCGGAAAAGACCAACGGCCAACCTTGCATTCGATCTTGCTCCGCTGGCAAGAAGTGGACTATACCTGTCGGCGATTCACCGTTGAATCCGGCGATGCCGTCCGACCGCGTGATCCGTACGACCGCATGATCCGTACGACCCTGCTTGACCTGACCGCGGTGCCGGGAAGGATCCGGTGCACCGCCTGAGTCCTGGAGAAGGCGAGGACTTGAGCATGGGATCCCACTCCGAGAACATCGGCTCCGACAAGAACGGCTCCGTAGGGGTCGGCCGCCGAGACCTGATCAAGAGATCCGCGGCGCTCGGCCTGATCTCCGTCCCCACGATGAGCTTTCTGTCCGCCTGCGCCAGCAGCGGAGGGGGCGGCGAGGACAAGGCCAAGGCCGGCAAGAAGACCGCGAAGAATCCCCTCGCGGTCAACGAAGCCGCCCAGATGGAATTCGTCCTGTTCGACGGCGGTTTCGGCAAGGAGTACGCCGAGGACGCGGTCAAGATCTACGAGAAGAGCTTCCCCGACGCGAAGGTGAAGTTCTCGGCCACCCAGAAGATCCAGTCGACCCTCCAGCCCCGCTTCAACCAGGGCACCCCGCCCGACCTCATCGACAACTCCGGCGCCGAGCAGATGGACATGGGTGTGCTGGTCGGCAAGAAACAGCTTGCCGACCTCACCCCGCTCCTGGACGCCGCGTCCTACGACGACCCGAACAAGAAGGTGCGCGACACCCTGCGGCCCGGCATCGTCGAGATGGGCCAGTTCGACGGCGACCCGGTCTGGATCATGTACTACGCCTACACCGTCTACGGCGTCTGGTACTCGCAGAAGGCCCTGGACTCGCTCGACGCCACGTACCCCGAGACCTGGGACGAGATGCTCGCGGTCTGTGAGAAGGCCAAGAAGAAGGGCATCGCGGGTTGGACGTACGCGGGCAAATACCCGTACTACCTCCCCTTCTCGCTGTACCCGATGATCGGCAAGGTGGGTGGCCGCGAGGTCCTCGACGCCATCGACAACCTGGAGCCGAACGCCTGGAAACACCCGGCGGTAAAGGCTTGCTTCGACGCCTACTACGAGCTGTTCGCGAAGGGTTACGTCCTCAAGGGCACCCCGGGCCTGGACCACATCCAGTCGCAGACCGCGTGGGCCAAGGGCAAGGCCCTGTTCATCCCCAACGGCTCCTGGGTGGAGAACGAGTCGGCGAACGTCATCCCCGCCGACTTCGACCTGGCCGTCTCCGCGCCCACCGGCATCGACTCCTCCGACAAGATGCCCTTCGGCACCATCTGGGCCTCGGGCGGCGAGCCGTTCGTCGTACCGGCCAAGGCGAAGAACACGGCGGGAGGCATGGAACAGCTGCGCATCATGCTCAGCGAGGCGTCCTCCAAGAACTTCACCTCGAAGGTCAAGTCGCTGACCGCGTACAACGGCGGCACCGACGGCATCACCCTCACCCCCGGCCTCAAGTCGGGCGTGGCGGCGCTGGACAAGGCCGGCGAGAACGTGGTGAATCCGCGACTTCAGGACTGGTATGTCCAGCTGCAGAAGGAGAAGATCGGGGTGTCCGGCCTCGGCGAGATGATGGCCGGCCGACTCACGCCGGCCGAGGCGATCAAGAAGATCCAGGGCTACGCCGACGAGGCCGCGAAAGACACCTCGATCAAGCATTACAAGCACCAGTGACGGTGAGAATCACGGCGAAGTATCCATAAAAGCACCGGAGTGGCGATGCAGCACGGCAAGTACCGGTTCATCGTGGGGTTCCTGGCGCTCCCCCTGGGACTGTACGCGCTCTTCGTGGTGTGGCCGTTCATCCAGTCCATCTACTACTCGTTCACGGACTGGACCGGCCTGAGCCCCGAATTCAAGATGGTCGGCCTGGACAATTACCGGAGGATGCTGGACGACGAGATCTTCTGGAAGTCCTTGCAGCACAGCTTGATGTTCGCGGTCGTGCTGCCGCTGGTGACGATCAGCCTGGCGCTGTTCTTCGCCTTCATGATCAATGTCGGTGGACGGCGAAGGAAGGGCGGCCCGGTGATCTCCGGGGTCCGGGGCTCTTCCTTCTACAAGATCGTGTACTTCTTTCCGCAGGTGTTGTCGATCGCCATCGTGGCGCTGCTCTTCGCCTTCGCCTACAACCCGGACAGCGGCGCTATCAACTCCTTCTTCCGGGGGATCGGGCTGGACGGCCTCCAGCCGCTCTGGCTCGGCGACCCGGATCTCGCGCTGTGGTGCGTGATGGCGGTGCTGGTCTGGTCCACGGTCGGCTTCTTCGTGGTCCTGTTCTCGGCGGGCATGGCCTCCATCCCGGCGGACCTGTACGAGGCCGCGCTGCTCGACGGCGCGGGCCGGGCCGCGACGTTCTTCCGCATCACCCTGCCGCTGCTCTGGGACACCGTGCAGTCGGGCTGGGTCTACATGGGGATCCTCGCGCTCGGCGCCGAGTCGTTCGCGGTCGTGCAGATCATGACGACCGGGCCCGGCGGCCCCGACTACTCGACCACCGTCATGGTCCTGTACGTGTACCAGAAGGCCTTCCGTGACGGTCAGGCCGCCTACGCCACCACCATCGGCGTCGCCCTGCTCATCGTGACGCTGGCGTTTGCCGCCGTCGTGATGCGGCTGGGACGGCGCGAGCGGCTGGAGTACTGACGATGAAGACGACCGAAACCCCCGCGCCTCCGCCGGCCGAGTCCGGCTCGGCTGTCCCCGTCATGAAGGTCGACCTGGCCACCAAGAAACGGCCCACGGGGAAGAAATCGGAAGGAAACGTTCTCAACGCCTTCTCCCACGGCATCCTGGTGATCTGGGCGATCATGGTCGTGCTGCCGTTGCTGTGGGCGGTGATGACCTCCTTCAAGGACGACAGCTCCATCTTCGGTTCACCCTGGTCGCTGCCGGACAAGCTGCACTTCGACAACTGGTCACGGGCCTGGACCGAGGCCAACATGAGCGACTACTTCCTCAACACCATCCTGGTGGTGGGCGGTTCACTCATCGGCACGCTGGTCCTCGGCTCCATGGCGGCCTACGTCCTCGCGCGTTTCGACTTCCCGGGCAACCGTTTCATCTACTACCTCTTCATCGGCGGCATGAGCTTCCCGATCATGCTGGCGCTGGTCCCGCTGTTCTACGTCGTGAACAACATGGGCCTGCTGAACTCCATCCACGGCCTGATCCTCGTCTACATCGCCTACTCGCTGCCGTTCACGGTGTTCTTCCTGACGGCCTTCTTCCGCACGCTGCCGACCTCGGTGGCGGAGGCGGCCTTCGTGGACGGCGCCTCGCACAGCCGTACGTTCTTCCAGATCATGGTGCCGATGGCCAAGCCGGGCCTGATCAGCGTCGGTATCTTCAACTTCCTGGGCCAGTGGAACCAGTACATGCTGCCCACGGTCCTCAACACCGATCCGGACAAACGCGTCCTCACCCAGGGCCTGGTCCAACTGGCCGTCAGCCAGGGCTACAAGGGTGACTGGTCGGGGCTCTTCGCGGGCCTCGTGATGGCGATGCTGCCGGTACTCGCCGCGTACATCGTCTTCCAGCGGCAGGTGGTGCAGGGGCTGACCGCGGGGGCGCTCAAGTAGGAGCGCTGAAGCAGGAGCGCGTCCGAGGCACGGCCGGCGCCCGCGTCGAGACACGCTTCAGGTCTGCGCGGGCGCCGGCTTCACGGAACCGCCCGCGCAGACCCGGCCAGGAGTTGGCCGCTACGGTTTGCTGTTGCTGTTGCTGTTGCTGTTGCTGTTGCCGACGCCCGCCGTTGGCGGCATGTATGCCCTCACGAGGCACGCCTTCGCTGCCGCTCACGCTCTCCGCCGGCCTTCCGACGCGGGCCTTCCGTCACCGGTCCTCCGCGGCCGGTCGCGCCTCCGTCGGCTTCCCTCGCCTTCCCGCCTTCGTCGGTGTCCCGCAGGTGTCCCGCCGCGATGTCGACGCAAGCCCGCGCCACCCTCACTCTTTGCTGGACGTCGACTTCCGCTCCGACTCCGGGTTCCGGCTCGGCGCGCGAGCCGATCTCGGCCGTGGCTGTGGGCCGCGCCGTCCGGGCCGGCAGCAAAAGATGAGACGAAACCGACTTCGCCTTCATTACCTGGCCCCTGACGCCCAACCCCACCTCCACCGCCCCGCACCTTCCCCGGGCGCTCGCCCGGAGCCCACCCAGCGCTCACCTCACCCCCGCCCCCTGTCACCACCTGTTCTCCCGCCACCCCCGCCCCGGTCGAGCCCCTGGCGGCAACGCCCCGCAGCCGCTCCGGCACGTCCCGCAACCCCGGCTCCGCCACCCTCCGTGTCTCTTCGCACGCATGCGGATACTGTTCAACCTCTTGACGGGAGGCGACCCGAACGGCTCAGCTTAGAGTTCACTAGTTGGACATAGACGGGGCCTCATCGAAGCGGTCCCGCGCGCAGGAGGTCGTCGTGGAGACTCCGGGGTCGCAGTCGTCGCTGCACCGAGCCAACCTGGAGCGAGTCGTACGCGCCGTGCGTCTGGCCGGGTCCCTCACACAAGCGGAGATCGCCCGGACCACGGGCCTGTCCGCCGCGACCGTCTCCAACATCGTGCGCGAGCTGAAGGACGGCGGAACCGTCGAGGTCACGCCGACCTCGGCCGGCGGACGCAGGGCGCGCAGCGTCAGTCTGAGCGGCGACGCGGGCATCGTCATCGGGGTGGATTTCGGGCATACCCACCTACGCGTCGCGGTGGGCAATCTGGCCCATCAGGTCCTGGCCGAGGAGTCCGAGCCACTGGATGTGGACGCCTCCTCGACGCAGGGCTTCGACCGGGCGGAACAGCTGGTCACCCGGCTGATCGAGGCCACCGGGGTGGACCGTACGAAGGTCGCGGGAGTCGGTCTCGGCGTGCCGGGGCCCATCGATCTGGAGTCCGGTTCGCTCGGTTCGTCCGCCATCCTGCCCGGATGGATCGGCACCAGACCCGCCGAGGAGATGAAGGACCGGCTCGGCGTACCCGTGCACGTGGACAACGACGCCAACCTGGGCGCCCTCGGCGAGATGGTCTGGGGCAGCGGCCGAGGCGTTCGTGATCTTGCTTACATCAAGGTCGCGAGCGGTGTCGGCGCCGGCCTGGTGATCGAGGGGAAGATCTACCGGGGCCCCGGCGGCACCGCTGGAGAAATCGGACATATTACACTTGACGAGTCCGGCCCCGTCTGCCGCTGCGGAAATCGCGGCTGCCTGGAGACCTTCGCGGCGGCGCGCTACGTGCTCCCGCTCCTCCAGTCCAGCCATGGCACGGATCTGACGATGGAAGGCGTCGTGCGGCTGGCGAGGGACGGTGATCCGGGCTGCCGTCGGGTGATCGCCGACGTCGGCCGACACATCGGCAGTGGAGTCGCCAATCTCTGCAACCTGCTGAACCCGAGCCGGGTGGTCCTGGGCGGTGATCTCGCCGAGGCCGGTGAGCTGGTGCTCGGTCCGATCAGGGAGTCCGTCGGCCGCTATGCGATCCCGAGTGCGGCGCGTCAACTTTCCGTTCTTCCAGGGGCACTTGGGGGTCGTGCGGAGGTGCTTGGAGCGCTCGCTCTCGCACTCAGCGAGATGGGCGATTCAACCCTTTTGGACGGCACGCTGACCGCAGCGACACCTGCCTTCACTTAGAGAACGAATGAGGCCGTTGCCATCTCGTTAAGTATTTACTTCTTGACGTCGAACTTGCGGCCGAGTTGACTTCGAGCCACCTCGGCCGCAGCGTTGCGGCCCTGTCAGGGAGGCACACCCCAATGAACGCAACGATGCGTAGAGTCGTGATCGGCGCCACCGCCGTGTCCATGGCGCTTTCGATTGCCGCGTGTGGCAAGGCGGGCGACGACAAGGACAGCGACTCCGGCAGCAGCAGCTCCTCGGGCAACAAGTCCATCGGCCTGCTGCTCCCCGACAGCGTCACCGCGCGGTACGAGAAGTTCGACAAGCCGTACTTCGACGCCAAGGTCAAGGCGCTCTGCTCGGACTGCAAGCTCGAGTACGCGAACGCCGCGGCCGACTCGGCCAAGCAGGCCCAGCAGGTCAGCAGCATGGTGACCAAGGGTGTCAAGGTCATCGTGATCTCCGCTCAGGACTCCGCCGCGATCAAGTCCTCGATCCAGTCCGCGGTGGACAAGGGCGTCAAGGTCGTCGCGTACGACCGCCTCGCCCAGGGCCCCGTCTCGGCCTACGTCTCCTTCGACAACGTCAAGGTCGGCGAGCTCCAGGGTCAGGCCCTGCTCGACTCCCTCGGCGCCA
The DNA here is from genome assembly GCF_035983595.1 of Streptomyces sp. NBC_01334. Lineage (NCBI taxonomy): Bacteria > Bacillati > Actinomycetota > Actinomycetes > Kitasatosporales > Streptomycetaceae > Streptomyces > Streptomyces sp. NBC_01334. The sequence goes on from NZ_CP130718.1 coordinate 7,327,318, forward strand.
AGGCGACCCCCAAGGCGAAGGTCGTCATGATCAACGGTGACGACGCCGACCCGAACGCCGGCCAGTTCAAGGAAGGCGCGCACAAGGCCCTCGACGGCAAGGTCGACATCGCCTACGAGCAGTCCGGCCTCTGGAAGGACACGGTCGCCGCGCAGAAGATGTCCGCGGCCATCACCCAGCTGGGCGCCAAGAACATCGCGGGCGTCTACGCCGCCAACGACGGCATGGCCGGTGGCATCGCCAACACCCTCAAGGGTGCGAAGATCAGCGGCATCCCGCTGACCGGTCAGGACGCCGAGCTCGCGGGTATCCAGCGCATCGTCGCCGGCACCCAGTCCTCCACCGTCTACAAGGCCTTCAAGCCCGAGGCCGAGGCGGCCGCCCAGCTCGCGGTCGACCTGCTCGAGGGCAAGGACATCAAGTCCCTGGCCACCGAGACGCTGACCAGCGGCTCCGGTGACAAGGTCCCCTCGCAGCTGCTGACCCCGGTGTCGGTCACCAAGGCCAACATCAAGGACACGGTGATCAAGGACGGTCTGTACACCGTCGCGGACATCTGCACCGCCGAGTACGCCGCCGCCTGCAAGACCGCCGGTCTCCAGTAGCCCAGCCGGTCAACCGTAGGCACCCGGTCCCGAGGGCCCCTCTCGAGTCGCTTCTCGAGGCGGCCCTCGGGCCCCACCGACCGCTCAGCGGTCCCGTGAGACCTGTTCGACGCCCGCCCCACCTCACACCCCGCTGCCGGGGCGGGCGTCGAACGGAACCGTTGCCAAGCGCAGCGGATTCACGCATGTTCATCTTGTAAACCTCGTGCGTCGGCATCGCGTACCCCGGTGCCGCGCACATCCCTCCGCGCCTGTCTTTGAGCGCGGCATCCCCGCCGGTCAGGCGGCGAAGGAGATGGTTCACGTGTCCGCTACGCCCGTGCTGGCGTTGCGCGGAATCTCCAAGCGATTCGGTGCTGTGCAGGCACTCACCGACGTCGAGCTGGAGGTCCACGCCGGAGAAGTGGTCGCCCTGGTGGGCGACAACGGCGCAGGAAAGTCCACCCTGGTCAAGACGATCGCGGGTGTCCACCCCATCGATGAGGGCGTCATCGAGTGGGAGGGAAACCCGGTCAGCATCAACCGGCCGCACGACGCCCAGGGACTCGGCGTCGCGACCGTCTACCAGGACCTCGCCCTGTGCGACAACCTCGACGTGGTCGGCAATCTCTACCTCGGACGCGAGCTGCTGCACCGCGGCGTCATCGACGAGGTGACGATGGAGAAGAACGCGCGGGAGCTGCTGTCCACGCTCTCCATCCGCATCCCGAGCGTCCGCATCCCGATCGCCAGCCTCTCCGGCGGTCAGCGCCAGGTCGTCGCCATCGCGCGCGCCCTGATCGGTGACCCGAAGGTCGTCATCCTGGACGAGCCCACCGCCGCCCTCGGTGTCGAGCAGACCGCGCAGGTCCTCGACCTGGTCGAGCGGCTGCGCGAGCGCAACCTCGGCGTCATCCTCATCAGCCACAACATGGCCGACGTCAAGGCGGTCGCGGACACCGTCGCCGTCCTGCGTCTGGGCAAGAACAACGGCTCCTTCCCCGTGAAGGACACCAGCCATGAAGAGATCATCGCCGCGATCACCGGGGCCACGGACAACGCCGTGACCCGTCGTGCGGGGCGTCGCACCGCGGAGGCGGCAAAGTGAGCGACACGTCCAAGACCGTGAAGAGCGACTCCTCGGAGCCCGGGAAGGTCGAGAAGACCGGGGGCGTCATCGAGGACCAGACCACCGTCGCCCCCGCCGACGACCCGACCGCCGCGCCGGTATCCGTCGTCGACCCGCGCCTGCTGGTGCGGGAAGAGGGCTTCAAGGGCTACATCACCGAGTTCAAGCGCAAGGTCAAGGGTGGCGAACTCGGCCAGATCCCGGTCGTCATCGGCCTGATCGTCATCTGGACGATCTTCCAGGTGAAGAACGACCTGTTCCTGAGCGCCGACAACCTCTCGAACATCAGCTACTTCATGTCGGCCACCGGCATGCTGGCCATCGGCCTGGTGTTCGTCCTGCTGCTGGGCGAGATCGACCTGTCGGTCGGTTCCGTCAGCGGTCTGGCGTCCACGCTGTTCGCCGTGTTCGTGGTGGACCACACCATGAACCCGTGGCTGTCGCTGATCCTGACGGTCCTCACCGGTGCGGTCATCGGCGCACTGCAGGGCTGGTTCTTCGCGAAGATCGGCGTACCGGCCTTCGTGGTCACCCTGGCCGGCTTCCTCGGCTGGAACGGTCTGATGCTGTGGCTGCTGGGCTCCAGCGGCACGATCAACATCCCGTCGGACTCCGGTCCGGTGCACCTGCTCGGCCAGAACTCCTTCTTCATGGACCAGGCCATCATCGGCGCCTACCTGCTGGCCGGTCTCGCGGTCGTGCTGACCGCCGTCGGCAACTTCGGTGAGCAGCGTCGCCGCCGGGCCGCCGGTGTGCCGTTCCGGCCGACCACGGAGATCCTGCTGCGCGTCGGTGCGCTGGCCGTCGCGTCGTTCCTGGCGGCGAGCGTGCTGAACAATGCCTCCGGTGTCTCCAACGCGCTGGTGATCTTCCTGGCGGCGCTGGTGATCGTCGACTTCGTGCTCCGTCGCACCACGTACGGCCGTAAGGTCTTCGCGGTCGGTGGCGGCATCGAGGCGGCCCGTCGTGCCGGTATCAACGTGCCGATGGTCCGTATCACCGTGTTCGCCATCTCCGGTGGCTTCGCGGCGGTCGGCGGCATGTTCTTCGCGGGCCAGACGGCGTCCGCGACGCTGAACGCCGGTGGCGGCAACACCCTGATGCTCGCCATCGCGGCGGCCGTCATCGGTGGTACGAGCCTCTTCGGCGGCCGCGGCACGGTGTGGTCCGCGCTCCTGGGCATGCTGGTCATCCAGTCCATCCAGACCGGCCTCGACCTGCTGAACATGAACACCTCGATCCAGTACATGATCACCGGTGGTGTTCTGCTGGGCGCGGTCGTCATCGACTCCATCTCCCGCAAGAGCCAGAAGGCCGCCGGTCGCGGCTGACGCTCCAGGTGACCCACTGTGCCCGGCATCCGTATCGATGCCGGGCACAGTCGTGTCATAGGAAAGGCTCATTCTGGGTACGGCCGTTCGCGTGACCTATGACGCATGGGCCGGAGTCGATCCGCCCGGGCGGAACATTAGACTCGACAAGCCCGGCAACAGCTCGATCAGCTTTTACTGCAAGGAGGCACGGGTGCCGCTGCTGACCCGCATCAGGGGACCGCGTGATCTGGACCGGCTCAGCCTGGAGGAGCTGGACCAGCTGGCAGAGGAGATCCGGACCTTCCTCGTCGACGCCGTCTCCAAGACCGGTGGCCACCTCGGCCCCAACCTCGGCGTGGTCGAGCTCACCATCGCCCTGCACCGGGTCTTCGAGTCCCCGAAGGACAAGGTGCTCTGGGACACGGGCCACCAGTCCTATGTGCACAAGCTGCTCACGGGCCGGCAGGACTTCTCCCGGCTGAAGATGAAGGGCGGCCTGTCCGGCTACCCCTCGCAGGCCGAGTCCGAGCACGACGTCATCGAGAACAGCCACGCCTCCACGGTGCTCGGCTGGGCCGACGGCCTCGCGAAGGCCAACCAGATCCTCGACCGCGGCGACCACGTGGTCGCCGTCATCGGTGACGGCGCGCTCACCGGCGGCATGGCCTGGGAGGCGCTGAACAACATCGCCGACGGGGACCGCCCGCTGGTCATCGTCGTCAACGACAACGAGCGCTCGTACGCGCCGACCATCGGCGGCCTGGCCAACCACCTCGCCACCCTGCGCACGACGGACGGCTACGAGCGCTTCCTCGCCCGTACCAAGGAGGTGCTGGAGCGCACCCCCGTCGTCGGCAGACCCCTCTACGAGACGCTGCACGGCGCCAAGAAGGGCCTGAAGGACTTCATCGCCCCCCAGGGCATGTTCGAGGACCTCGGCCTGAAGTACGTCGGCCCGATCGACGGCCACGACATCGAGGCCCTGGAGTCCGCGCTGGCCCGCGCCAAGCGGTTCGGCGGCCCGGTCATCGTGCACTGCCTCACCGAGAAGGGCCGCGGCTACCAGCCCGCCCTCCAGGACGAGGCCGACCGCTTCCACGGCATCGGCCCCATCCACCCCGACACCGGTCTGCCGATCAAGGCCTCGGGGGCGGACTGGACCTCGGTCTTCGGCGACGAGATGGTCGAGCTCGGCAAGGAGCGCGAGGACATCGTCGCGATCACGGCGGCGATGCTTCAGCCGGTCGGACTGAAGAAGTTCGCGGACACCTTCCCCCACCGCATCTACGACGTCGGCATCGCCGAGCAGCACGCCGCCGTCTCCGCCGCGGGCCTGGCGGCGGGCGGGGTGCATCCGGTGTTCGCGGTGTACGCCACATTCCTCAATCGTGCCTTCGACCAAGTCCTGATGGACGTCGCCCTCCACAAGTGCGGTGTGACTTTCGTACTGGACCGGGCCGGGGTCACCGGCACCGACGGCGCCTCCCACAACGGCATGTGGGACATGTCGATCCTCCAGGTCGTCCCGGGGCTGCGACTCGCGGCCCCGCGCGACGCCGACCAGGTCCGCGCCCAGCTGCGCGAGGCCGTCGAGGTCGAGGACGCGCCGACCGTCGTCCGCTTCTCCAAGGGCGCCGTGGGCCCCGCCGTACCCGCTGTGGGACGCGTCGGCGGCATGGACGTGCTGCGCGAGAGCGGCACCGACACCCCGGACGTGCTGCTGGTCTCCGTCGGCGCCCTCGCGCCGATGTGCCTGGAGATCGCGACCCTCCTCGACCGGCAGGGCATCACCACCACCGTCGTCGACCCCCGCTGGGTCAAGCCCGTCGACGAGGCCATGGCCCCGCTCGCCGAGCGGCACCGCGTGGTCGTGACCGTCGAGGACAACTCCCGCGTCGGAGGCGTCGGCTCGGCGATCGCGCAGGCCCTGCGCGACGCGGGCGTCGACGTCCCGCTGCGCGACTTCGGCATCCCGCCCCGCTTCCTCGACCACGCCTCCCGTGCCGAGGTCATGGCCGAGATCGGGCTCACCGCCCCCGACATCGCCCGTCAGGTCACCGGCCTGGTCTCCAGGCTCGACGGAAAGTACGGCAGCACGGCCGCCGAGGTCGACTCCGTGGAGTCCGCGCGCGACTGACGCCGGACCGATGCCGTCCGCGGCACGCCGACACACCCGGATGGGCCGGTTTCACCACTGTGAAGAGTGGTGAAACCGGCCCATTCGCGTTAACCCGCCCGCGTCGGGGCATACGGTCTACGCCCCCTCTCGATCATGTCGAGGACGACACAGCGTGGGAGGTCCCCGTGAGCAGCACCCTCTTCCGGACGAAGAAGGTCGAGCAGTCCATCCTCGATACCGAGGAACCCGAGCACGCGCTCAAGAAATCCTTGTCCGCGCTGGATCTCACCGTCTTCGGCGTCGGCGTCATCATCGGCACCGGCATCTTCGTCCTGACCGGCACGGTGGCCAAGAACAACGCCGGTCCCGCCGTCGCCCTGGCCTTCGTCGCGGCCGGGGTGGCCTGCGCGCTCGCCGCGCTCTGCTACGCCGAGTTCGCCTCGACCGTTCCGGTGGCCGGCTCGGCGTACACCTTCTCGTACGCGTCCCTCGGGGAGCTGCCTGCCTGGATCATCGGCTGGGACCTGGTCCTGGAGTTCGCGCTCGGCACGGCGGTGGTGGCCGTCGGCTGGTCCGGGTACATCGCCTCGCTGCTCGACAACGCGGGCTGGCACCTGCCGGCGGCGCTCAGCGGCAGAGAGGGCGTCGACGGCTTCGGTTTCGACATCCTCGCCGCCGCCCTCGTCCTGGTGCTGACCGCCATTCTCGTGGTCGGCACGAAGCTCTCCGCGCGGGTCACCTCCGTCGTGGTCGCCATCAAGGTGACCGTCGTCCTGACCGTGATCATCGCGGGCGCCTTCTTCATCAGCGGCGACAACTACGACCCCTTCATCCCCAAGGCACAGACCGTGGACGCGGGCGGTGGCCTCGATGCCCCGCTCATCCAGCTGATGTTCGGCTGGGCGCCGTCCAACTTCGGCGTGATGGGCATCTTCACCGCCGCCTCCGTCGTCTTCTTCGCGTTCATCGGCTTCGACGTCGTCGCCACGGCCGCCGAGGAGACCAAGAACCCGCAGCGTGACATGCCCCGCGGCATCATCGGCTCCCTCATCATCTGCACCGTCCTGTACGTGGCCGTGTCGATCGTCGTCACCGGGATGCAGCACTACACCAAGCTGTCGGTGAGCGCCCCGCTCGCCGACGCCTTCAAGGCCACCGGGCACCCCTGGTTCGCGGGCTTCATCAGCTTCGGCGCCGCCGTCGGCCTGACGACCGTCTGCATGATCCTGCTCCTCGGCCAGACCCGGGTCTTCTTCGCGATGAGCCGCGACGGCCTGTTGCCGCGCTTCTTCTCCCACGTCCACCCGCGGTTCAAGACCCCGCACCGGCCGACCATCCTGCTCGGCGTCCTCATCGCGATCCTGGCCGGCTTCACCAGCCTCAGCGAACTCGCCGAGCTGGTGAACATCGGCACCCTCTTCGCCTTCGTGGTCGTCGCCATCGGCGTGATCATCCTGCGCAGGAACCGCCCCGACCTGCCCCGGTCCTTCCGGACCCCGTGGGTGCCGTTCCTCCCGATCTTGTCGGTGTGCGCCTCACTGTGGCTGATGCTCAACCTGCCCGCCGAGACCTGGCTGCGGTTCGGCATCTGGATGGTCGTCGGGTTCGTCGTGTACTTCCTCTACGGCCGCTCGCACAGTCTCCTGGGACGGCGCCAGACGGCATCCGCCGACGAGGCCCACCAGCCGGGCCGCGGCGACACGGCGTAGGGGCGCAACGGCCCGGCAGCCGGCCCCGCGCGGGGCCGGCTCCGGTGCCGTCCGCCTCAGTCCCGTACCGAGCGCGGGCCGGTCACGTCCGCGCCCAGCTCCGTCACCCGGCGGCGCAGCTCGCGGTCTGCCGTGACGACCAGGCGGGAGCGTCCCACCGCCCCGGCCACCAGCTCGACGATACGGTCGTCCCCGCTGCCGGGCGCCGCCTCCACCCGTACGCCGGGCACCGGCTCCACCCCGCGGGCCGCGCCCTCCACGACGAGGACGATCTCCTGGGCCCCCTGGTGCCCCGGCAGCCCGTCGGCGGCCAGCCGGTCGCGCAGCCGCTCCGCAGCCCCGCGCCGGTCCCGCCACCACCCGTCGGGCACCGACCCGACGACGTTCGCGGCGTCGACGATCACGAGCAGCGCGGCGTTGTCGTCCATGGGCCCAGAGTCGCACGGACGGCTCCGTGGGTGTGACCCTCGCGCAGGCGCCGTGAAGGGTCCGACATAAAGTGATCGGGTGAACGGCGACTGGCTCATACGCGGCCGCGACGGGCGGCTCGGTGTCTATCTGACGTCGGACGACGCCGTCCTGTGCCGGGCGGAACGTAGTCCGGGCGGGCCCTGGGAGGCCCCACGCAGGGTGGGCGGCGACCAGAAGGTGTATCCGGCTCCGGCCGTCGGCCAGGGCGCCGACGGTTACGCCCACCTGGCGTCCTGGCGGCCCACGGTGAAGGGGGAGGCGGGGCTGGTGCACTCCGCGCACTTCCGGCCGCACCTCGCCGCCCTGGACTGGACGCCCATCGGTCATCCCAACAAGAAGGGCGACCGCACCGGCACGCCCGCCGTCGCGGTGGACGCCCAGGGACGCGCGCACGTCTTCGCCCGCAACATCGGCACGGGACTGTGCATGGTCGCCCAGAAGGAGAAGGGCGGCTGGGACCCGTGGCGCGACCTGAAGGGGCAGGGCGTCGAGGGGCCGCCGATCGCGGTGACGGGGGAGTCCGGCTGCGTCCAGGCCTACGCGGCCGTCTCCGGTGGGATCCTGCACTGGCGCCAGGAGGCGCCGGGCACCCAGCCGGTGCTCCAGGAGCCCCTCAAGACACCGGTCAGGCCCCGTACCCTCCGGGCACTGGCCACCTCCCCGGAGCACACGACCCTCTTCTACACCGACGACTCCGGTGACGTGTGCGCGTGGCGTCCCGGCACCGATCCCGTCCCCGTGCTCGCCGCCGCCGGACCCGGTCCGGTCGCCGCGATCCGCACCGAGCTCGACGGTCACGACTGCACGTTGCTCGCCCAGCGCTCCGCGAGCGGCCGGGTCGCCTTCGCGGCGTATCCGACCGAACGGGAGTCGGCCGGCGCCTGGTGGGCCGAGTCGGGCCCCCAACTGCCCGCCGACGCCGTGGTGGCGCTCGCCAAGGACCACGAGGACCGGGTGGTAGCGGCGGCCCTGTCCCCGTCGACCGGCCTGCTCCAGCTCACCCGCCGCAAGGACGAGCCCGGCCTGGCCCTGATGGCCTGGCGGACGGTCTGACCCCCAGAAGAGCCGAACAGCCGAACAGCCGAACTGCCTAGCTGCCGAACGGTCGAACGGCGGGTAACGCGCTCGCCGTGGTCGGCGGTATGCCCACCCGTATCGCCGTGCCGCGGGCCGGGCACAGGCTGAGGGCGACCCCGGAAGGCGGCGAGCCGCGCCGAAACGGAAGGCGCGGCTCGGGGCCGGACAGAGCGACGGAAACGCAGGAAAGAGGGCCTCCGCCAGTGGCGGAGGCCCTCTTCACGTCCGTAGGTGCAGGACGGCTACAGCGGTTACGCCGGAACCGAGGCCACGCCCGGCGCCAGGAACTTCTTGCCGTTCACGCGCTCGGAGACACCCTCGCGGTCCAGGTACGGCGTGATGCCGCCCAGGTGGAAGGGCCAGCCGGCGCCCGTGATCAGGCAGAGGTCGATGTCCTGCGCCTCGGCGACGACACCCTCGTCGAGCATGAGCCCGATCTCCTGCGCCACCGCGTCCAGGACGCGCGCCCGCACCTGCTCCGCGGTCAGGACCGTGTCGCCCTGCTTCAGCAGCGCGGAGACCTCGGGGTCGAGCTCGGGCTTGCCGCTGTCGTAGACGTAGAAACCGCGCTTGCCCGCCTTGACGACGGCCGCGAGATTCGCGGAGACCGTGAAACGGTCCGGGAACGCCCGGTTGAGCGTTTCCGAGACGTGCAGACCGATCGCCGGACCGACCAGCTCGAGGAGCACCAGCGGGGACATCGGCAGGCCGAGCGGTTCCACCGCCTTTTCCGCCACCTCGACCGGGGTGCCCTCGTCGATGACGTTCTGCACCTCGCCCATGAAACGGGTGAGAATGCGGTTCACGACGAACGCCGGGGCGTCCTTCACCAGAACGGCCGTCTTCTTCAGCTTCTTGGCGACGGCGAACGCGGTGGCCAGCGAGGCGTCGTCGGTCTGCTCGCCCCGGACGATCTCGAGGAGCGGCAGGATCGCGACCGGGTTGAAGAAGTGGAAGCCCACGACCCGCTCGGGGTTCTTCAGCTTCGACGCCATCTCGGAGACCGACAGCGAGGAGGTGTTGGTGGCGAGGATCGCGTGCGCCGGGGCGACCGCCTCGACCTCCGCGAACACCTGCTGCTTGACGCCGATCTCCTCGAACACGGCCTCGATGATGAAGTCCGCGTCGGCGAAGCCCTCGGCCTTGTCCAGGACACCGGTCACCAGGGCCTTCAGGCGGTTGGCCTTGTCCTGGTTGATGCGGCCCTTGCCGAGCAGCTTCTCGATCTCGGCGTGGACGTAGCCCACACCCTTGTCGACGCGCTCCTGGTCGATGTCGGTCAGCACGACCGGCACCTCGAGACGGCGCAGGAACAGCAGCGCGAGCTGCGAGGCCATCAGGCCCGCGCCCACGACGCCGACCTTGGTGACCGGACGCGCCAGGGACTTGTCCGGGGCGCCGGCCGGGCGCTTGCCACGCTTCTGCACCAGGTTGAACGCGTAGATGCCGGCGCGCAGTTCGCCACCCATGATCAGGTCGGCGAGCGCGACGTCCTCGGCGTCGTAGCCCTGCTGAAGGTCGCCGTTCTTGGCGGCGGCGATGATGTCGAGGGCGCGGTAGGCGGCCGGGGCCGCGCCGTGCACCTTGCTGTCCGCGACGAACCGGCCGCGCGCGACGGCCTGGTCCCAGGCCTCACCGCGGTCGATCACCGGGCGGTCGACGACGATCTCGCCCTTGAGGACGGACGCCGTCCAGAGCAGCGACTGCTCCAGGAAGTCCGCACCCTCGAACAAGGCGTCGGCGATGCCCAGCTCGTAGACCTGCACGCCCTTGAGCTGCTTGTTCTGGTTGAGCGAGTTCTCGATGATCACCGAGACGGCCTTGTCGGCGCCGATCAGGTTCGGCAGCAGCGTGCAGCCGCCCCAGCCGGGGACCAGACCGAGGAAGACCTCGGGCAGCGAGAAGGCCGGCAGCGCCGCGGACACCGTGCGGTACTTGCAGTGCAGACCGACCTCGACGCCGCCGCCCATCGCCGCGCCGTTGTAGTACGCGAAGGTCGGGACCGCGAGGCCGGACAGGCGCTTGAAGACCTCGTGGCCGCCCTTGCCGATGGCGAGCGCGTCCTTGTGCTCCTTGAGGAGCTCGACGCCCTTGAGGTCCGCGCCGACGGCGAAGATGAACGGCTTGCCGGTGACGCCGACACCGACGATCTCGCCGGCCGCCGCCTCCTTCTCGACCTGGTCGATCGCGGAGTCGAGGTTCGCGAGGGACTGCGGGCCGAAGGTGGTCGGCTTGGTGTGGTCGAAACCGTTGTCCAGCGTGATCAGGGCGAAGCGCCCGGCGCCGAACGGCAGGTCCAGGTGACGGACGTGCGCCTGGGTGACGACCTCGTCCGGGAACAGCTCGGCCGCGCCCTTCAGGAGTTCGGTGGTGCTCACTTGTCGCCTCCGGCGGACTCGAAGTGCGGGTTCTCCCAGATGACGGTGGCGCCCATGCCGAAGCCGACACACATGGTGGTCAGGCCGTAGCGGACGTCCGGCTGCTCCTCGAACTGGCGGGCCAGCTGCGTCATCAGACGGACGCCGGAGGAGGCCAGCGGGTGACCGAAGGCGATCGCGCCGCCGTACTGGTTGACGCGCTCGTCGTCGTCCGCGATGCCGTAGTGGTCGAGGAAGGCCAGCACCTGGACGGCGAAGGCCTCGTTGATCTCGAAGAGACCGATGTCGGAGATGGACAGGCCGGCCTGCGCCAGAGCCTTCTCCGTTGCCGGGATCGGGCCGTAGCCCATGACCTCCGGCTCGACACCCGCGAAGGAGTACGAGACGAGGCGCATCTTGACCGGCAGGTCGTTCTCGCGGGCGAAGTCCTCGGACGCGATGAGGGAAGCGGTTGCGCCGTCGTTCAGACCGGCCGCGTTACCGGCCGTGACCCGGCCGTGGACACGGAACGGGGTCTTGAGGCCGGAAAGGTTTTCCAGCGTCGTTCCCGGGCGCATCGGCTCGTCGGCGGTGACCAGGCCCCAGCCCGTCTCACCGGCGTCCGGGTTCGTGCGGCGGACCGAGACCGGCACCAGGTCGGCCTGGATCTTGCCGTTCGCGTAGGCCTTGGCGGCCTTCTCCTGCGAGCGCACGGCGTACTCGTCGGCGCGCTGCTTGGTGATCTGCGGGTAGCGGTCGTGCAGGTTCTCGGCGGTCATGCCCATGAACAGGGCGGACTCGTCGACCAGCTTCTCGCTGACGAACCGCGGGTTGGGGTCCACGCCCTCGCCCATCGGGTGGCGGCCCATGTGCTCGACGCCGCCGGCGATGGCGATGTCGTAGGCACCGAAGGCGACGGAGCCGGCGACCGCGGTGACGGCCGTCAGAGCGCCCGCGCACATGCGGTCGATGGAGTAGCCGGGTACGGAGGTCGGCAGACCGGCCAGGATGCCGGCGGTACGGCCGAGGGTGAGGCCCTGGTCGCCGATCTGCGTGGTCGCGGCGATGGCGACCTCGTCGATCTTCTTCGGGTCGAGACCGGGGTTGCGGCGCAGCAGCTCCCGGATCGCCTTCACGACGAGGTCGTCGGCCCGGGTCTCGTGGTAGATGCCCTTCGGGCCCGCCTTGCCGAACGGGGTACGGACGCCGTCGACGAAGACGACGTCCCTGACGGTACGAGGCACGATGGCTCTCCTCCAGGTGCGGGATGGCACTGCTGCGACACGCAAGCGCTGAGCGCGCGCTCAGGACCCATGCTACTTGTGGGTAACGTAGCTGCCCAGTCCCGGAGGGCCAAGCGGCGAACGTCACACCCGGGACGGGGCCGAAGTCACCCTCGCGCTCAGCCCCGCGGCGGCGCCGTCGAGCCCCGCGGTGTGAGCACCGGCGTCGGCACCGGATGCGATCCGGGCCCCGACCCGGTGATCACCCCGAACAGCGTCCGCGCCGCCTCCGCGCCGAAACCGTGCACGTCATGGCTCATCGCGGAGAGCGTCGGATGGGTGAGCCGGCACAGCTGGGAGTCGTCCCAGGCGAGGAGCGATACATCGCCCGGCACACCGAGCCCCATCTCGGCCGCCACGGCCAGCCCGGCCACCGCCATGATGTCGTTGTCGTAAACGATTGCCGTCGGCCGGTCCGCCGGAGCGGCGGTCAGCATCGACCGGGTCGCCCGTGCCCCCGCCTCCCCGGAGTAGTCCGTGGCGACCTGCCACGCCCCGGCCAGCCCCAGCGTCCGCGCCGCCGCGTCGAAGGCCGCGGTCCGCATCACCGTGTGCCCGAGCGCCGCCGCGCCTCCCACCCGTGCGATCCGCCGGTGCCCGAGCGCCGCGAGATAGCGCACCGCCTCCGTCACCGCCGTCGCGTCATCGGTCCACACGGACGTCAGGCTCCCGGTCAGCGTGGGGTGCCCCACCGCGACCACGGGCATTCCGAGCCGCTCGGCCGCCGCCACCCGGGGATCGTCGGCCCGGAAGTCGACCAGGATCGAGCCGCCGATCTGCCGCCCCCGCCACCAGGACTCCAGGAGCCCCGTCTCCTCCTCGACGGTGCGCACCAGCCTCAGCAGCAGCGAACAGGAGTGCTCGGTCAGCACGCTCTCCACCCCGGAGACGAACTCCATGTAGAACGGCTCCAGGCCCAGCATCCGGGCCGGCCGGCAGATCGCGAGCCCCACCACGTCCACGCGCGAACTCGACAGCGAACGGGCCGTGAGGTTCGGTTCCCAGCCCAACTCCCTTGCCGCCGCGAAGATCCGGTCCCTGGTCGCCTCCGACAGCCCCGGCTTGCGGTTGAAGGCGAGCGACACGGCACCCTTGGACACGCCGGCGCGCGCCGCCACGTCCTTTATGGTGACGCGGGACGACGGGGAGGCTGTCATCGAGCGGGCTCCTGGCAGTACAGCGCGGCCCGGGCGGCGGCGGCATCCGGAGTCTCCCAGCCCTCGACCCCGATGGTCACCCGTTCACCGGGCAGCAGGGTCACGAGCCCCCGATCTGCCCGAGCCCCCGGTCCCAGCCGGTCGGCCTGGAGCAGCAGATCCCGTACGAGGGTGTGGGCCGTGACCGTGACGCTCCCCGGGGCCACGGTCACCTCGAACTGCGGTCGCGGGTACGGGATGTCACGGTCGGGCACCGGGAAGTGCGCGGCCCGCAGCCCTCCCTCGCTCGCGGCCTCGCCCGACCCCGGGGACCCCCACGCGTCGGCCACCAGGAACTCCTTCGCCCCGGCAGGCTCCAGCTCCACCGGCACCCGTACTTCGTCCACCACCCGGGCGCCCACCGCCAGTTCCACGCTCGCCGTGCCGAGCACCTCCCCCTCCACGGACATCCGCCGCAACGACACCGTGCCCGCCCACGGCTCACCCGACTGGTTCACGGCGGCCAACACCAGCCCCCTGCCGCGCGATTGGAAGGTGAGCAGCCGGTCCGCGTAGAGCCGCCGCAACTCGTGGTACAGCGGCTTCTCCCGGCCGTCCCCGTCGATCGCCGCCCAGGACGTCACCGGCCAGCAGTCGTTGAGCTGCCAGACGATCGTGCCAGCGCACACCGGCCAGTGCGACCGCCAGTGCTCGATCCCGGTCGCCACGGCGCGCGCCTGGTTGACCTGCGTGAGGTAGTGCCAGCGGTCGAAATCGTCTTCCGGTACGGCGAAGTGGCGAGCGAGGCCGCGCTCCAGCTTGCGATTTCCGTCCTCGGCCTTCTGGTGGTGCAGCATGCCGGGGGAGTCCGCCGCGAGCTCCTCGCCGGGGAGCGCCCGCAGCAGCGTCGCGTGGGCGGGCGGCGCCTGCCAGCCGAACTCCGCCACGAACCGGGGCACTTCCCTCCGGTACTCGGCGTAGTCCTGCCGGTTCCACACGTCCCACGAGTGGTGCGTCCCGTGCGCCGGGTGATTGGGATGGTGCTCCCACGAACCCGACCACGGGCTGCCCGCCGTGTACGGCCGCGTCGGGTCCGACTCGGCCACGACACGCGGAAGCACACCCAGGTAGTACCCCTCGCCCCAGGAGTCCCCGCCGAGCCGCTCCTCCCATCCCCAGTCCCTGAACCCCCACAGGTTCTCGTTGTTGCCGTTCCACAACACGAGCGACGGATGCGGCATCAGCCGGACGACGTTCTCGCGGGCCTCCGCCTCCACCTCGCCCCGCAACGGCTGCTCCTCGGGGTAGGCCGCGCACGCGAACGGGAAGTCCTGCCACACCAGAAGCCCCAGTTCGTCGCAGGCGTCGTAGAAGTCCTCGCTCTCGTAGATACCGCCGCCCCAGACCCGGACCAGGTCGACCCCGGCGTCGGCCGCCTGTCGCAACCGCTTCCGGTAACGCTCCCGGGTCACCCGGGACGGAAACACGTCGTCCGGGATCCAGTTCACGCCCCTGGCGAAGAGCCGCTCCCCGTTCACCACGAGGGTGAAACCGGTTCCGTGAGCGTCCGCGGAGGTGTCCAGCACGACGCTGCGGAACCCGACGCGCCGCCGCCAGGCATCGAGCGGCGCGCTCCCGTGATGCAGGGTCAACTCGACCTCGTACAACGGTTGCCCGCCGTATCCACGCGGCCACCACAGTTCCGCGTCCGGCACCTCGACGCGCACGACACCACTGCTGCCCGTCACCTCGGCGCGCGCCGACCGTCCCGCCACCCGGGCCTCCAGCGTGAGCCCGGCCTCCACCCGGGTCCGCTCCACCTCCACCCGCAGCTCGACGACCCCGACGCCCTCTTCGACGGTCACCAGCGGGCGCACCCGGGCGAGCCGCGCCGTCGACCAGCGCTCCACCCGCACCGGCCGCCAGATCCCGGCCGTCACCAGGGTGGGCCCCCAGTCCCAGCCGAACGAGCACGCCATCTTGCGGAGGTACTGGTACGGCTCGGTGTAGGGGGACGGACGGTCACCGACCTTGCCGCGCACGGCCTCCGCCTCGGCGTAGGCCGAGGCGAACCGGACCGCCAGCGGCCCCTCGAGCCCCGTCACGTCGAAACGGTACGAGCGGTGCATGTTCCGCACCCGGCCGAGAGGCTGACCGTTCAGGGTGATCTCCGCGACCGTGTCGAGTCCGTCGAAGACCAGGTCGGTCTGCTCGTGCCCGGACGGCCCGGCCGGCAGCTCCCGCTCGTACGTCCACTCGCGCCGCCCCACCCACGCGACCTCCTTCTCGCCCAGGCCGACGAACGGGTCCGGGATCACCCCGGCGGCGAGCAGATCGGTGTGCACACAGCCCGGCACCACGGCCGGGAACGGCTTTCCCTCGTGCCGCAGGTGCCATCCGTCGTCGAGCGGTGAGGCCTCCAGCATGCGCACTCCCTAAACCGGTCAAGCCCACAACTGAGCGCCACTTCTTCATCGTTGGCGGGAATCGGACTTTACCGGTTGAGGAAAGCGCTGCCAGAGTGCCGAATCAGCCAACCCGCTCGTGTTCGACCAACCCGCTCGTGTTCGACCAACCCGCACGTGCTCGTCCGTCCCGAGAACATCCCGAGAACGGAAGTGATGCACATGAACCGCCGTACAGTCACGGTCCTCGCCACGGTCGCCGCAGCCGCCCTGCTGCTCCCGGGCTGCACCGGCACCGGAGGCAGCGCGAAAGGCGCGGACGCCAAGGCGCCCGACGACCCAGCCGAGGTCAGCGGAACCATCACGGTCCTCACCGTGCGCACCGACCTCGTGCAGGACGGCACGATGAAGAAGTACGCCGCCGAGTTCAACAAGACCTATCCCAAGGTCAAGGTGGAGTTCCAGGCCCTCACCAACTACGAGGCCGAGATCAAGATCCGGATGAACACGGACGACTACGGCGATGTCCTGCTGATCCCCGCGGTCATCAAGAAGAACGACTACCCGAAGTTCTTCGCCTCCCTGGGCACCGCCGCCGAACGCGGCAAGAAGTACCGCTTCACCGACTTCACCACCGTCGGCGGCAAGGTCTACGGCCAGAGCCCGGTCGGTGTGATGCCCGGCTTCGTCTACAACAAGCGGGTCTGGAAGGAGGCGGGGGTCACCGAATGGCCCACCACCCCGGCCGAGTTCCTCGCCGGCCTGAAGGCGATCAAGGCGAAGACCGACGCGATCCCCTACTACACGAACTTCGCCGCGCAGTGGCCGCTGACCTCGTGGACGTACGTCGACGGCTCCGTCCACTGCGACCCGCAGGCGACCACGAAGCTCGCCGAGGACGACCCCTGGGCCGAGAACTCCGACCTGCGCGTCGGGGACACCCTGCTGTACGACATCGTCAAGCAGGGGCTCGCGGAGAAGGACCCGACGACCAGCAACTGGGAAGAGTCCAAACCCCGCACGGCCAAGGGCGAGATCGCCACCCAGTGGCTCGGCACCTGGGCGATCATCCAGTTCCAGGACGCCGCGAAGAAGGCCGGCGTGAACCCGGACGACATCGGTTTCATGCCGTTTCCCGCCCAGACGGACGGCACCTTCTGCGCGACGGTCGGCCCCGACTACAACCAGGCCGTGAACGTCCACTCCCCGCACAAGGAGGCGGCCCGCGCCTGGATCGACTGGTTCACCGACAAGTCCGGCTACGACAAGGACAACCTGGCGATCTCCCCGCTCAAGGACGCGGCCATGCCCGAGGTGCTGAAGCCGTACGAGGAGGCGGGCGTCAAGCTCATCGAGCTGGACGACGCGGCGGGCGCGAAGGTCAAGCTGATCGACGACGAGTCCGAGGTCGGCATCTACAAGCCCGAGTACCGCCAGGATCTGGTCGACCTGGCCCGCGGCGCCAAGAAGGGCAGTCTGGACGACTTCCTCGGCGGACTCGGCAAGAAGTGGACCGAGACGCAAGCGACCGTGAGCGACTGATGGCGCACGCGCACACGCACCTCCCGGAGCACCGTGCGGAGCAGACGAACTCCGAGGCAGCGAAACCGGTTTCGAAACGCGGCACTCCCGCCCCGGCCCCGCGCCGGGCGCGCACCTGGCGGCTGCTGACCCCCTGGCTGTTCCTGTTCGCCCCGCTCGTCCTGCTGATCACTTTCACCTACGCGCCGATCGCCAACATGGTCGCGTACAGCTTCACCGACTGGGACGGCGTGAGCCCCGAACTGCACTACACGGGCGCCGAGAACTACACGGAGATCTTCACCAGGGAGGACCTCTTCCAGGTCTTCTGGGTAAGCGGCTACTACCTGGTTGCCTCGGTGATCCAGATCGTCGCCGCGCTCTACTTCGCGACGATCCTGAGTTTCAGCATCCGTTTCCGGAACTTCTTCAAGGGCGTGCTCTTCTTCCCGTCCCTGGTGAACGGCGTGGCAATCGGTTTCGTCTTCCTCTACTTCTTCCAGGACGGCGGCACCTTCGACACGGTCCTCGGCCTCTTCGGCTATCACACCGACCACGCCTGGCTGGGCACCCCGGCCTCGGCGAACACCTCGCTGGCCGGCGTCTCGATCTGGCGCTACCTCGGTATGAACTTCGTCCTGTTCCTCGGCGCGATCCAGTCCATCCCGGGGGAGCTGTACGAGGCGGCCGAACTGGACGGCGCCGGCCGCTGGCACCAGTTCCGCTACATCATCCTGCCCGGCATCAAGCCGGTGCTGACCCTGACGGTGATCCTGTCCGTCTCCGGCTCCCTCTCGGCCTTCGAGATCCCGTACATCATGACCGGCGGGGCGACCGGCACCGAGACCTTCGTGATCCAGACCGTGAAACTGGCCTTCCAGTTCAACAAGACGGGGCTCGCCTCGGCGGCGGCGGTCGTGCTGCTGCTGATCATCCTGCTGGTGACCTGGGTGCAGCGACGTCTCGTCCCCGACGACAGGGTGGACCTCGTATGACACGCCGTGCCGTGGCCCGTGCCCTCGTGTACCTGTCGCTGATCGCCGCGACACTGGTCGTCCTGCTCCCGCTGGGCGTCGTACTGCTGACCTCGCTGAAGACGGAGAACGAGACGGCGAACGGCAGCGGGGCGCTCACACTGCCGCACGACCCGCTCAACTTCCACAACTACGTGACGGCGTTCCAGGACGGCGGAATGCTCACGGCGTTCGGCAACACCGCCTTCATTCTCGTCGTCTCGGTCGGCGGAACCGTTCTCATCGGGTCGATGACGGCGTACGCGATCGACCGGTTCACCTTCCGTTTCCGGAAACTGGTGATCGCTCTGTTCCTGATCGCCGCGCTGGTCCCCGGGGTGACCACCCAGGTGGCCACCTTCCAGATCGTCCACAGCCTCGGCATGTTCGACACCCGCTGGGCTCCGATCGCCCTCTACATGGGCACGGACATCGTCTCGATCTACATTTTCCTGCAGTTCGTGCGCTCGATCCCGATCTCCCTCGACGAGGCCGCCCGCCTCGACGGCGCCAACGCGTTCACGATCTACCGGAAAATCATCTTTCCGCTGCTGAAACCGGCGATCGCGACGGTTGTGATCGTGAAGGGGATCGCCGTGTACAACGACTTCTACATCCCCTTCCTCTACATGCCCTCACAAGATCTTGGCGTGATCTCGACGTCCCTGTTCCGCTTCAAGGGCCCCTACGCCGCCCACTGGGAAACGATCTCGGCAGGAGCGGTGCTGGTCATCCTGCCGACCCTGATCGTCTTCCTCGCACTCCAGAAATACATCTACAACGGTTTCATGAGAGGAGCGACGAGGTAACCGCTTGCGGCTCGCACCCCTCACACGCCTCGCACCCCTCACACGCCTCCTGCGGCTCGTACTCAGGCACCCCGGGCGGGTCCCCGGCGGTCAGGCACCCTGCCCGGCCAGTGCCGCTGCGAGCACCGGAGCGACCTGCTCCACCTGCCACGGCCGCGCCCCGTACGACGCGAGCGCGTCGGCAACCGCTTCCTCGTCGGCCGCCGGAGGCTCCCAGCAGACCCGGCGCACCGCGTCCGGGGCGATCAGGTTCTCCTGCGGCATGTTCAGCTCCTCGGCCAGCGCGGAGACAGCGGCCCGCGCCGCGGACAGCCGCGCCGCGGCCACGGGGTCCTTGTCGGCCCAGGCCCGCGGCGGCGGCGGTCCCGCCACCGGCTGCCCCGGCTGCGGCAGCTGCGCCTCGCTCAGCGCCTTCGCCCGGTCGACCGCCGCCTGCCACTGCTCCAGCTGCCGCCGGCCCATCCGGTGCCCGAATCCGTTCAGCGCGGCCAGCGCCTGCACGTCGACCGGGAGCGACAGCGCCGCCTCCACGATGGCCGCGTCCGACAGCACCTTGCCCGGGGACACGTCCCGCCGCTGCGCGATCCGGTCCCGCGTCTGCCACAGCTCCCGCACGACACCCAGCTGCCGCCGCCGGCGCACCTTGTGCATGCCGGACGTACGACGCCACGGGTCCTTGCGGGGCTCGGCCGGCGGGGCGGACGCGATGGCGTCGAACTCCTGGCGGGCCCAGTCCAGCTTGCCCTGCCGGTCCAGCTCCTTCTCCAGCGCGTCGCGCAGGTCGACCAGGAGCTCGACGTCGAGCGCCGCGTACCGCAGCCAGGGGTCGGGCAGCGGCCGGGTGGACCAGTCCACCGCGGAGTGGCCCTTCTCGAGGACGAAGCCCAGTACTCCCTCGACCATCGCGCCGAGGCCGACCCGCGGGAATCCGGCGAGCCGTCCGGCCAGCTCGGTGTCGAACAGCCGCGTCGGCACCATGCCTATCTCACGCAGACACGGCAGGTCCTGGGTGGCCGCGTGCAGCACCCATTCCACGCCGGACAGGGCCTCGCCGAGCGCGGAGAGGTCGGGGCAGCCCACGGGGTCGATCAGCGCGGTGCCTGCGCCCTCGCGACGCAGCTGCACCAGATAGGCGCGCTGTCCGTAGCGGTAGCCGGAGGCGCGCTCGGCGTCCACGGCGACGGGGCCGGTACCGGCGGCGAAGGCGGCGATCACCTCGGCGAGGGCTGCCTCGTCGGCGATCACGGGAGGGATGCCCTCGCGCGGTTCGAGCAAAGGTGTCGGCGCCCCGGAATCAGCTGATCCGCCGTCGTCCGGAGGGGCGCCTCCGGTGGTTCGCAGTGAACTGGCTGCTGCGGTTTCTTGGGCGTCGGTCACCTGTCAAGGGTATCTGTGTATCGACGGCGCCCGCCGACGGAACGTTCCGTCGGCGGGCGCCGGAGGGTCGTAAACCAGTCAGGACGGTGAACGAAGGGGAAGAGGTCGGGAAGAAACCGGGCAGAGAGGGGAGAAGCCGGGCCGGGGGTCACGGGCGTTCCCGGGGGAGGCCCCCGGGTGCAGGGTGGGGTCTCAGTGGATGATGCCGGTCCGCAGGGCCACCGCGACCATGCCGGCGCGGTCGCCCGTGCCGAGCTTGCGGGCGATGCGGGCGAGGTGGCTCTTGACGGTCAGCGCGGACAGTCCCATCGAGACGCCGATCGCCTTGTTGGACTGGCCTTCCGCGACCAGTCGCAGCACCTCGACCTCGCGGCCGGAGAGCTCGCGGTAGCCGCCCGGGTGACTCGGGGCACCCGGGGGGCGGCGGTGCAGACGGGCGGCGGAGCCCATGGGGGCGGCACCGGGTCGGCTGGGGAGGCCGAGGTTGGTGCGGGTGCCGGTGACGACGTAGCCCTTGACACCGCCCGCGAGGGCGTTGCGCACGGCGCCGATGTCGTCGGCGGCGGAGAGGGCGAGCCCGTTGGGCCAGCCCGCGGCGCGGGTCTCCGACAGCAGGGTGAGGCCGGAGCCGTCGGGCAGGTGGACGTCGGCGACGCAGATGTCGCGGGGGTTGCCGATGCGGGGACGAGCCTCCGCGATGGACGAGGCCTCGATGACGTCGCGCACACCGAGCGCCCACAGATGGCGGGTGACGGTGGAGCGGACGCGCGGGTCGGCCACGACCACCATGGCGGTGGGCTTGTTCGGGCGGTAGGCGACCAGGCTTGCGGGCTGCTCGAGGAGAACGGACACCAGGCCTCCTGGGTGGGGGACGGGAGCCGGCTCGCGGGGCTTGTGGGGAGGAAGCCGGGACGAACCGTGCTTTCAAGGTCACAGTCGTCTTCGGCAGCGAACCCGGGGTCCTTTAGAGAATGATCACGATCTAGTGAGTAACAATACGTGCAATTCGGACACGCGATCGATCATCCGAAGATCGAGTCGGTTTAAGTGGGTGTCTTACGGGATCGAAAATGGCCGTATCGACAAAGAGACGGTCAACGTGACTGGGGCCCCCTGCGCTGCGGCAGCGTCACCACCGACGCGTCCCCCGGCCCGGCCGGCGGCAGCCCCGCCACCTGCGCCAGCAGATCGCACCAGGCCGCCAGGTGCGCCCCCGCCTCCGGGACCCCGCCCAGCCCCTCGCGCGGTGTCCAGGAGGCCCTGATCTCGATCTGCGAGGTCGCCGGGCGCTCCGCCAGCCCGCCGAAGTAGTGCGAACTCGCGCGCGTGACGGTCCCGCTCGGCTCGCCGTACGTCAGCCCGCGCGCCTGGAGCGCGCCGGTCAGCCACGACCAGCACACCTCCGGCAGCAGCGGGTCCGCGGCCATCTCCGGCTCCAGTTCGGCCCGGACGAGGGTCACCAGCCGGAACGTTCCGCGCCAGGCGTCGTGCCCGGCGGGGTCGTGCAGCAGCACCAGCCGGCCGTCGGCCAGGTCCTGGTCGCCGTCCACGACCGTCGCCTCCAGCGCGTACGCGAACGGGGCGAGCCGCTTCGGGGCCGGTGTCGGTTCCGCCTCGATCTGCGGCCGCAGCCGGGCCGCCCTCAGCTGGTCGACGGCCGCCCGGAACGGCGGTGGAGCCGACCTGGTCCCATCCGGGTCCCCCTCGTTCGCGTCATCCATCCCGCCAGCGCCGTCCGACAGTCGTCCCTGAGCCGCAGCCATGCGGGGAAGATTAAGGGGAACGGGGCCTTCGCGCAGGGCAAGACACCCGTGCGGGGCTCGCGGACGGGTGCGCGCTGGGCGAACAGGCGCACGGGCCGCGCACGGCAGAGGCCCACGACGGAGGCGGGGTACGGGCAGGGCGTGGGCGCGGCAGGGGGCGGCCTCACGGCCTCCGGCGCCGTGCGAGACTTGCCGTCGTGAGTGCGAACGAGAGCCCGGCGGGCCGGAAGCCGACAGCGACCTACGACAGTGCCTTCCTGAAGGCGTGCAGGCGTGAACCGGTGCCGCACACGCCCGTGTGGTTCATGCGGCAGGCCGGGCGGTCCCTGCCGGAGTACCGCAAGGTCCGCGAGGGCGTTCCGATGCTCGAGTCCTGCATGCGGCCCGAGCTGGTCACCGAGATCACCCTCCAGCCGGTGCGTCGGCACGACGTGGACGCGGCGATCTACTTCAGCGACATCGTCGTCCCGCTCAAGGCCATCGGTATCGACCTCGACATCAAGCCGGGCGTCGGCCCGGTCGTCGAGCGCCCGATCCGCACCCGCGCCGACCTCGCCCAGCTGCGCGACCTCACCCCCGAGGACGTCTCCTACGTCACCGAGGCCATCGGCCTGCTGACCGCCGAACTCGGCGCCACCCCCCTCATCGGTTTCGCGGGCGCTCCTTTCACCCTCGCGAGCTACCTCGTCGAGGGCGGCCCGTCCCGCACGTACGAGAACGCCAAGGCGATGATGTACGGCGACCCCGAGCTCTGGGCCGACCTGCTCGACCGCCTCGCGGAGATCACCTCCGCCTTCCTGAAGGTGCAGATCGAGGCCGGCGCCAGCGCCGTCCAGCTCTTCGACTCCTGGGCAGGCGCGCTCGCCCCGACCGACTACCGCCGCTCGGTGCTGCCCGCCTCCGCGAAGGTCTTCCGCGCGGTCGAGGGGTACGGCGTCCCGCGCATCCACTTCGGAGTGGGCACCGGCGAGCTGCTCCGGCTGATGGGCGAGGCCGGGGCGGACGTCGTCGGCGTCGACTGGCGCGTCCCGCTCGACGAGGCCGCCCGCCGGGTCGGCCCCGGCAAGGCGCTCCAGGGCAACCTCGACCCGACCGTCCTGTTCGCCGGCACCGAGGCCGTCGAGGCCAAGACCCGCGAGGTCCTCGACACGGCCGCCGGGCTCGAGGGCCACGTCTTCAACCTCGGCCACGGCGTCATGCCGTCCACCGACCCGGACGCGCTCACCCGCCTCGTCGAGTACGTCCACACGCAGACCGCCCGCTGACCCCTCTCACCAGGTGTGCCGGGGGCGCGCCCGTCTGCCGAACAGCAGACCGCGCGGCTCCGGCGGCGGGGGCGTGCCCGGCTTGAGCGGCCAGGCGAGCACCATGCCGGCGAGGAAGCCGACGACGTGCGCCGCGTACGCCACGGTGCCCGCGCCGGAGACGCCCTCCCCGGAGGAGTACACCGCCTGGAGCACGAACCAGAAGCCCAGCACCAGCCAGGCCGGCAGCCGCAACGGCAGAAACACCAGGAACGGGACGAGCACCCACACCCTGGCCTTCGGGTACAGCACCAGATAGGCGCCCAGCACCCCCGCGATCGCCCCCGAAGCGCCGATCAGCGGATCGGTCGAGTCGGCGTTGAGCAGGGCGAAACCGTACGACGCCGCGTACCCGCAGGCGACGTAGAAGAGCGCGAAGCGGACGTGCCCCATGCGGTCCTCGATGTTGTTGCCGAAGATCAGCAGGAACAGCATGTTGCCCAACAGGTGCAGCCAGCCGCCGTGCAGGAACATCGCGCTCAGCACGCTCAGCGCGGGCGACTTCTCGTAGCCCGGTGGGGCCAGCACACAACCCGCGCCGCGCACGTCGCCGGTGGGGACGAGCTGGGGGAGCTGATGGTGGATCAACTCCCTCGGTACGGCCGCGTAGTGCTCCAGAAAGGCGTGCAGGTGACACGTCTGGGCCAGGCTGCTGTCGCCCGCCGTGGAGCCGGACAGGCCGGGCATGAACAGGAAGACGAAGACGTTCGCCGCGATGAGGGCGTACGTCACCACCGGCGTGCGGCGCACGGGATTCACGTCATGGACGGGGATGACCACAAGGAAGTTCTGCCCCCGATCCGTTCGGTGAACCGGTGAACGGGGATCCCCACGGGCGCGTATGAACCGTCAACTGCTCGCGGCACGAGGAAGGCGGGCCGCGGGGACGACGTGAGGAACAGGCGATGAACGACCGAGTTACTCCCCCCATGCACGCCACTCCCGACGGCGAGGCGGAGATCTCCCTGGTGATCCGGTTGCCCTGGGAGGACGTGGCACGTCTCGGCCAGGAGGCCGGGCGGCTCGCCGCGCAGATGCAGCGGCCGGTGACGCTGGACGAGGCCGTCAGCAGCCGTCTGCGGTCGCGGCCGGCACCCGCGGCGCACGCGAAGCCCGCGGAGCAGCCGGCCGCGGCGGCGGTCTCCGCGCTGCCGCGACTGAGCGGAACCGCTTGAGCAACATTGCGGGGTCCGGTTGAGCAACGTTGCGGGGTCCGGGCGCGCGAGGTCCGGTGCGCGGGGGCTGGTGGCGCGGCTCCCCGCGCCGCTCGGGCCGGTCGCCACGACGCCGGGCCCGGCTAGAAGCCGCGAACCTTCGCCGAGGCCTTCCTCGCCGCCACCAGGACGGGATCCCACACCGGTGAGAACGGAGGCGCGTACCCGAGGTCCAGGGCTGTCATCTGTTCCACCGTCATCCCGGCCGTCAACGCCACCGCCGCGATGTCGACGCGTTTGCCCGCGCCCTCCCGCCCGACGATCTGGAGGCCCAGCAGGCGGCCCGTCCTTCGCTCGGCGAGCATCTTGACCGTCATGGGGGAGGCACCGGGGTAGTAGCCGGCTCGGCTGGTCGACTCGATGGTGACCGCCTCGAACCGGAGGCCGACGCGACGGGCGTCCTTCTCACGGAGGCCCGTGCGGGCGATCTCCAGATCGCACACCTTGCTGACGGCCGTGCCGACCACGCCGGGGAACGTGGCGTACCCGCCCCCGACGTTGGTGCCGATGACCTGGCCGTGCTTGTTCGCATGGGTGCCCAGGGCGATATGGCGCTCCTGACCGGAGACCAGGTCCAGGACCTCGACGCAGTCACCGCCGGCCCAGACGGTCCCGTCGGCGAGGGGACCGCGCACCCGCATCGCCAGGTCCGTGAGGAGCCCGCCGTGCGTGCCCAGGGGCAGGCCCGCGGCCTTCGCGAGCCCGGTCTCCGGGCGGACCCCGATGCCCAGCACCACCACGTCCGCCGGATACTCGGCGTCCTCGGTGACCACCGCCCGTACATGACCGTCCTCGGCGGTGCGCAGCGCGGTGACCTCGGTGTCGTTCACCATGGTGATGCCCAGGCCCTCCATGGCCCGGCGCACCAGCCGCCCCATGTCCGGGTCGAGGGTCGACATCGGCTCGCTGCCCCGGTTGACGACCGTCACCTCGTAGCCGCGCTTGATGAGCGCCTCGGCCATCTCCACGCCGATGTAGCCCGCCCCCACGACCACGGCCCGCTTCCCCCGCGCGCGTGCCAGCGTGTCGATCAGCGCCTGCCCGTCGTCCAGGGTCTGCACCCCGTGCACGCCCTCCGCGTCCACGCCCGGCAGGTCCGGCCGGATCGGGCGGGCCCCGGTCGCGATGACGAGCTTGTCGTACGACGTCCAGGACTCCGCCCCGGAATCCACCGCACGCGCGCGTACCCGCCGTCCCGCGACGTCGATCTCCGTGACCTCCGTGCGCAGCCGCAGGTCGATCCCCCGCGCGCGGTGTTCCTCGGGCGTGCGGGCGATCAGATCGTCCCGCCCGGTGACGTCACCGCCCACCCAGTACGGGATGCCGCACGCCGAGAAGGACGTGAAGTGGCCGCGCTCGAAGGCCACGATCTCCAGTTCCCCGGGGCCCTTCAGACGGCGGGCCTGGGACGCCGCGGACATGCCCGCGGCGTCCCCGCCGATCACCACCAGTCGCTCGATGCTCATACGAACACGCTACGGGGGACTCGCAGTTCAGCGCTGCTCGGGCTCGCCGCCCGTCCCGGGCTCGGTCTGCCCGGCTCCGGTCTGCCCGGCCTCGGCCTGCACGGCT
Organism: Streptomyces sp. NBC_01334; assembly: GCF_035983595.1. Lineage (NCBI taxonomy): Bacteria > Bacillati > Actinomycetota > Actinomycetes > Kitasatosporales > Streptomycetaceae > Streptomyces > Streptomyces sp. NBC_01334. The sequence continues at coordinate 7,353,474 of NZ_CP130718.1, forward strand.
CCGGTCTGCCCGGGCACGCTCAACCGGGCCCAGCTCGCCTCCGCCGCCCTGCGGCGCGGTCGCACCAGCCGCAGCCACGCCAGCAGGAGCAGGACGCCCACCGCGAGGAACGGCAGCGCCGCACCGAACACGACGGCGATCCAGCGCAGCATCGTCACGAACGCGTCCCAGCCGCCCGCCAGCGCGTCCACGAACCCGGGATCGTCGTCCTCGGCGGCCGGGACGACCGGCTTCTCCGACAGGGTCAGCGTGACGGTCGCCAGGCTCGTGCGGTCCTTCAGGGACGCCTGCTGGGCGAGCAGCGCCTCCAGTTCGGACTCCCGGCTGCTCAACTCGCCCTCCAGGGTGACCACGTCGCTCAGCTTGGTGGCCCGGTCCATCAGCTCGCGGACCCGGGCGACGCTGGCGCGCTGCGAGGTGATGCGGCTCTCGACGTCGACGACCTGGTCGGTGACGTCCTGGGCCTTCGCCGTGCGCTCCAGGAGCTTGCCCGCGCCCTGCAGGGCGGCGAGGACGTCGTCGTACTTCTCGACGGGCACCCGCAGCACCACCCGGGTCCGCTCGGCGCCGTCCCCGTCCCGGACGGTCGACTCGTCGCCGATGTAGCCGCCCGCGTTCTCGGTGGTCGCGCGCGCCTCGTCCAGGGCCTTCGGCACGTCCTTGACCTGCACGGTCAGGGAGGCGGTACGGATGATGCGGTTGACGGTGAGGTCGGGTGCCGAGGTGGCCTTCGAGCCGCTCGAGCCCGCGCCCTCCTTCGCGTCCTGCGCGGCGTCCACGTCACCGGCGCCGGCCTCGCCGACGGCGGCCTTGTCGGCCGTGCTGTTCGCGCCCGAGTCGTCGGCGCCGCTGCATCCGGTGAGCGCGAGGGCCGCGGCCAGCAGGATCCCGGCCAGGGCGTGGGAGGGCCGTGCGGAACGCCGTACGGAGCGTCCTGCGGAACGTCGTGTGCGCATGTGGGTGTACCCCCGAGATGGTGACGACTCTGACGCTCCTTCGACGCCCGGGCGGCCCAGGACGTTGGCGCGGATCGGTTCCGAACAGGTCACGGTCGGGACGCGGGAAGGACACCGGGCCCCGACGGCGGTGTCAGTGAGGTCTGAGAGAGTGGACGCATGAGCTCAACGGGTACGGGCACGGGGCAGCACGTCGTCGTCGTCGGAGCCGGGATCGCCGGGCTGGCCGCCGCCCACCGGCTGCTGCAGCGCGGGGCGCGGGTGACCGTCCTCGAGGCCTCCGACCGGGTGGGAGGCAAGCTGCTGCCCGGCGAGATCGCGGGCGTGCGCGTGGACTTCGGCGCCGAGTCGATGCTGGCCCGCCGGCCCGAGGCGGTCGCCCTTGCGCGCGAGGTGGGCCTCTCCGACCGCCTCCGGCCGCCGGCCACCGCGACGGCCTCGATCTGGACCCGCGGCGCGCTGCGCCCCATGCCCAAGGGCCACGTCATGGGCGTGCCCGGCACGGCGACCGCCCTCGCCGGAGTCCTCTCCGACGAGGGGCTCGCCCGGATCGAGCGCGACGCCGACCTGCCCCGCACCGAGGTCGGGGACGACGTGGCCGTCGGGGAGTACGTGGCGGCGCGCCTGGGCCGCGAGGTCGTCGACCGCCTCGTCGAACCGCTCCTCGGCGGGGTGTACGCCGGTGACGCCTACCGGATCTCGATGCGCTCCGCCGTCCCGCAGCTCTACCAGGCGGCGCTCACCCACACCTCGCTGACCGAGGCCGTCCGCGAGATCCAGGCGAAGGCCGCCGCCAACCAGCAGACCGGCCCGGTGTTCATGGGCATCGAGGGGGGTGTGGGCTCCCTGCCGCTCGCGGTCGCCGAGTCCGTCCAGGCGCGCGGCGGCGAGATCCACACGCGCGTACCCGTGACCGGACTGCGCCACGCACCCGGCGGAGGCTGGCAGGTCACCGCGGGGGAGCGGGTGCTGCCCGCCGACGCCGTGGTCGTCGCCGTGCCCGCGCCGGCCGCCGCCGCGCTGCTGGCCGCCGAGTCCCCGGGGGCCGCCACCGCACTGCGCACGGTGGAGTACGCCTCCATGGCCCTGGTCACCCTCGCCTACCGGCGCGCCGACACCGCCGACGTCCTGCCCGACGGCAGCGGTTTCCTCGTCCCGCCGGTCGACGGACGCACCATCAAGGCGTCCACCTTCTCCTCCGGGAAGTGGGGCTGGATCGCCGACGAGGACCCGGACACGGTCGTGCTGCGCACCTCCGTGGGGCGGTACGGCGAGACGGAGATCCTGGGTCGCGAGGACGCCGGCCTCGTCGACGTCTCCCGGCACGACCTGCGCGCGGCCACGGGCCTGGACGCCACGCCCCTCGAAACCCGCGTCACCCGCTGGACGGACGGCCTGCCGCAGTACCCGGTCGGCCACCACGCGCGCGTGGCCCGCATCCGCGAGCACGTCGCCGAACTCCCCGGCCTCGCGGTCTGCGGCGCCCCGTACGACGGCGTGGGCATCCCGGCCTGCATCGCGAGCGCGTACGCGGCGGTCGACCAGCTCGGCGGCGACCTGAGCGCCGTACGGGAGCTCGCGGCCCACCCGGTGCAGAGTCTGCACGGCGGAGCGGGAGAATGAGAGCCATGAGTGACGACGCCCCCACCACCGAGTCCGGCAGGGTCCCGAACAAGGGCAAGCTGGCCAAGGACCTCAACGAGGTCATCCGCTACACGCTGTGGTCCGTCTTCAAGCTGAAGGACGTGCTGCCCGAGGACCGCGCGGGATACGCCGACGAGGTCCAGGAGCTGTTCGACCAGCTCGCCGCCAAGGACGTGACGATCCGCGGCACGTACGACGTGTCCGGCCTGCGCGCCGACGCCGACGTCATGATCTGGTGGCACGCCGAGACCGCCGACCAGCTCCAGGAGGCGTACAACCTCTTCCGCCGTACGAAGCTGGGCCGCGCTCTGGAGCCGGTCTGGTCGAACATGGCGCTGCACCGTCCCGCCGAGTTCAACCGCTCGCACATCCCGGCGTTCCTCGCCGACGAGACGCCCCGCAACTACGTGAGCGTCTACCCCTTCGTGCGCTCCTACGACTGGTACCTGCTGCCCGACGAGGACCGTCGCCGCATGCTCGCCGACCACGGCAAGATGGCCCGCGGCTACCCGGACGTCCGCGCCAACACCGTCGCCTCGTTCTCGCTGGGCGACTACGAGTGGATCCTGGCCTTCGAGGCCGACGAGCTGTACCGCATCGTCGACCTCATGCGTCACCTGCGCGCCTCGGAGGCCCGCATGCACGTCCGCGAGGAGGTCCCGTTCTACACGGGCCGTCGCAAGGACCTCACGGAGCTGGTCGCGGGCCTCGCCTGATCAGCGCCCCGGCCGGGCGGCGCGTTCCGCGGGAGCGACCGCCGGCTCGGGTTCCGGGTGCGGTGCGCAGGCCGCGCGCCGCACCGGGAGCCTGCCCTCCAGCAGGTACGCGTCCAGGTGGCCGTTGACGCACCGGTTCGGGCCGCCCGCGATGCCGTGCGTGCCGGCGTCCCGCTCGGTCACCAGCACCGAGCCCGTCAGCCGCCGGTGCATCTCCAGCGCCCCGGCATAGGGCGCCGCCGCGTCCCGCTCGGCGGCCAGGATCAGCGTCGGCGGCAGCTCGCCCGGACCGGTCCGCACGTCGACCGGCTGCTGCCGGGGCGCCGGCCAGTACGCGCACGGCAGGTTCGCCCACACGTTGTCCCACGTCTCGAACGGCGCGACGCGCGCCAGCCGCGTGTTGTCGCGGTCCCAGACCCTCCAGTCCGTCGGCCAGGGCGCGTCGTTGCACTCCACGGCCGTGTACACGGCATTGGCGTTCTCCGCCTCCGCGGCGGCCTCCCGCACCGGCCCGGCCTGCGCGATCAGCTGCTTGGGGTCACCCTTCAGGTACTCCGACAGCGCCTGCGCCCGGGCGGGCCAGTAGTCGTCGTAGTACCCGGCCTGGAGGAACGCGCCCTGCAGCTGTCCCGGCCCCACCTTCCCGCCGGCCGGCTCCGCGGCGAGCCGGGCGCGCGCCCGCTCGTAGCTGGTCAGTACCGCCTCCGCCGTGGCGCCCAGGCCGTACACGTCGTCGTGCCTCGCGATCCACTCCCGGAAGTCGGTCCAGCGGCTCTCGAACGCCGCCGACTGGTCGAGGTTGTTGCGGTACCAGATCTGCGCCGGGTCCGGGTTCACGGCCGCGTCGAACACCATCCGCCGCACGTGGGAGGGGAACAGCGTCGCGTAGACCGCACCGAAGTAGGTGCCGTACGACGCCCCCATGAACGTGAGCCGCTCCTCACCGAGCGCGGCGCGCAGCACGTCCAGGTCGCGGGCGTTGTTGAGCGAGTTGTAGTGCCGCAGGGCGCTGCCCGACCGCTTCGCACAGCCCTGTGCGTACGCCTTCGCCTGCGCGATGCGCTCCCGCTTGTACGACTCCGAGGGGTGGTCCGGGGCGGGCGCGGGGCCCTTGAAGAAGCGCTTGGGATCCTGGCAGGACAGCGGCGCCGAACGGCCGATCCCGCGCGGCTCGTAGCCGACGAGGTCGTAGGCCGCCCCGATGCGCTTCCACTCCGGCAGCAGCCCGATCAGCGGGAAGTACAGGCCCGAGCCGCCGGGACCGCCCGGGTTGAAGACCAGCGCGCCCTGCCGGGGCACCCGGCGCTTGCTGTTGTGCGGGTCCCGGTGGGTGGCCTGCACCCGGCTGACGGTGAGCTCGATCTGCTTGCCGTTCGGGGCCGCGTAGTCGAGCGGGACGGAGACCGTGCCGCACTGCATGCTGCCGGGCAGCTCCTGCGCCTCGGAGCACTTCCCGAAGTCGACGCCCTTCGCCGCGGCCCGCGCGGCGGTGAGCGCGACACCGGGTGAGCCGGACAGGCCGCCGGTGTTCGGGGCGCCGCCCGCCGGGACGGCGGAGAGGGCGGTCAGCAGGAGGGCTCCTGCGGCCGAGTGGAGGGCGGCGGCTCTCATCGGGTGTCCCTTCGGTGCGCGGCGGCGACAAAAGGGATGGTTGGTTCGACCGTGGGGGAAGGCAAGCACCATCGACGGGTGTCGGCGCCAATGCCCCTTGTGCGCCCCCCGGTGGTCGAGCGCGCCCTGCCTCAGTCCCGCCCGGGCTGCTCACGATGAGCGAAGGCCGCCCGCAGGTCCGGCTCGCCCACCGCGCGGATCCCGCGTACGGCGACGGAGGTCAGATAGGTACGGTCGTCCCCCGTGCCGCCGGTGCGCCGCGCCAGCGCGCCCAGCAGCCGCTGCCCGGCCGGGGAGGCCCAGCGCGAGTACGGATGCACCTCCACCCGGGCTATGGCGAGGCAGCTCAGCGTGAGCGCGAGGGGCAACGCGAACCAGAGCGCGACGAGATTGCGGGGCATGTCCGGGGTGGCGGGGACCAGCAGTGCGGTGGCGCCCAGCGCGAGGACGGCCACGGCGGCGACCCGTACCTGCCGCACCCCGGCCGCGACCGTCGTACGGGCCCCGTCGGGCACCGCGAGACCGACGCGGACCAGTCGGTCGGCGAGGCCGCCCACCGCGTCCGCGGCGGCCGCGGCCGCCCGCGCCGGGGCGATACGGGACTGCCCCTCGGGCCCGATGGCCCCTATGACCGACCGCTCCATCTCGTCCCGCCCGCGCGGGTCCACCACGGTCGCCCAGCCCGTGCGGGCGAGCACCAGCCGCCGCTGCCGCGCCATGGAGACCATGGTCAGGTCGGCGACCCTGCCCGGACCACCGGACAGGAAGGCCGCCTCGTAGAGCGTCAGATCATGTCCCCGGCCCGCGCTCTCGTCGACGGCCGCCGCCCGGACGGCGGCCAGGCACAGCCGTGTGCACGCCGCACCCGCGACGGCCCATGCCAGCAGCAGGAGAAGCACCCAGACCATGTGGCGTTTCTATGCCATGTGCACCGAGAAACACCATGCCCTGTTCACCATCCGGACCGAGCGTTGTGGGTATGTGACGTTCCGCTTGCCTCGCCCGGTCCCCGGAAGCTCGCCTGGTCCCCGGAAACTCGCCCGGTCCGCGGAAAACGGTCTCGCAACAGGTGTCAGTCGCCGGGCGGCGGGCTGGCCGCGGCCGGAGGGAGCGTGTAGGTGGGATACGCCGACGGGGCCACCGGCACCGCCGACCCGGGGTCGGCCGTCGGGCCCGGCGGCCCGGGGGAGCGGGTGATCGGCGGCGTGCTGCCGGCGGCCATGTCCCGGGCGAGGGCGTCGAAGTCGACGAACCCGGTGGCCTCCAGGATCTTGATGTGGTCCAGCACGGTGGTGTTGGCGTCGTCGGCGAGCTCGCGCACCAGCGAGTTGCGGGTACTGGCCCGCACCTGGGCGACGACGGAGAACACCCGTCCGTGCGCGAGACGCAGGATGTTGGCGAACTTCCAGTCGTACTGCCGGCCCTGCGCCGCGTCGAGCTCGCTCAGCCAGCCCTGCTGCTGCTCGTTGGGCTCGTTCGGCAGCGCCAGGCCCAGCTGTGAGGCGACGGTACGCACCCGCTCGTCCAGGAAGGTGTGCCCCTCGACCAGATGCCGGCCCGCCGTCCGTACGGCCTCGGTCGTGCCCTTCGTCTGAGCCTGCTGGCCGGCGGGCAGCTCCCACAGCCCCGCCAGCCGGACCTTCGTGACGAACTCCCGGTCCAGCGCGGACAACGGCCCGTACTGCGTCGACACCGTCTGCGCGTTCAGTACGTCCACTCCGGTGCCCGACCGGTCCGCGTACGACCAGATCGGGAAGACCAGCGCCGCCGGGGTCGCCGCCAGGCCCGTGATGATGAGCCCGGTTCCGCTGAAGATGCCTCTGCCCTGGATGGGGGGTCGCGGCCGCATGGGGTGCCTCCTGCTCGCGGCACTGCACGCTAGTGCGCTTCGGTTGCGGGACTGGCTGGCATATTACTGCGCCTGCGCTGCCAACTGCCGTACGGGGGCAAACGGTTACAACAGGAGCATGGCGGGCGAAACGGGAGGGCCGGACTGGGCTCCAAAACGGGAGAAACGCTGTGTAAACGGTTCAGGAGCGGTGCGGGAACGGTTGCGGTGTGTGGGGTGGGTTGTGGGTGTTAACCCCGGCACATCCGGGCTGCCCACGCCACCGGGTACCTCACCGTCGAATCAACGTCCGCCCCACTCGTCCCACCTGGCCCAACCGTGACATCGGCCTGGGTGCGGGGCCCGAGCGGTCCAGCCACCAGCGCCGCAGTTCGCGGCGGGCCCGGCCCTCCGTCAGCCGTCCACCGAGGAGCGTCTGCTCGGCGAAGTCGAGGGCGTCCTGCCGGTAGCCGCCGTGCATCGGGTGACCTTGGGCGTAGGAGATGAACGCGGTGCGGTAACCGCTTCCGAGAATCAGCGGCAGCTCCGGAGCCACCTTCGCCACCACGTCCGCCCGCTTCGCCGCCAGCGCCCGGGCCTGTACGCCGAGTCGCACCCGGTCGAAACCCTCGGGAACCGGCGTCCCGGCGACCAGCGCGGAGAGCAACGCCGCCTGCGCGAGGCCGAGGCGCTGACGAGTGGCCTCGCCGAGGGCGGTCGGGCCCGGCTCCGAGGTGGGCGGGGCGGATTCGTCCCCGGTCACGGCCCTGGTCTCGGCCCCGATCTCGACCCGGGTCTTTGCTCCGACCTCGGTTCCGACCTCGCCCCCTGTCCCGGCCCCGATCTCCGTTCCCGGCTTCGTGGCGCCGTGCTCCCCCGTGGTCGAAGAAGCTCGCGCGAGGGCACCCTCCCGCCCGCCGGCTTCGACGGCCGCCCTGATCGTGCCCAACTCCCGCTCCAGCTCAGCCGGTTCGGGGAAGTTCTCGTCCCGCTCCAGCAGTACCCCCGGCGGCGACACCCGGGACGCGAGGTCGGTGAGGATGTCGAGGACGGGCCGGGGCACCGGGTGCGCGTGACTGTCGTGCCAGACGCCGTCCCGCTCGAGACCGCCCGCTACATGGACGTAGGCGATGGCCTCCAGGGGCAGTTCGGCGAGCGCCTTGGCAGGGTCCTCGCCCCGGTTGACGTGGTTGGTGTGCAGGTTGGCCACGTCGATGAGCAGCCGTACGCCCGTGCGGTCGGCCAGCTCGTACAGGAACTGTCCCTCGGTCATCTCCTCGCCGGGCCACGCGATGAGCGCGGCGATGTTCTCGACGGCGAGCGGCACGGGCAGCGCGTCCTGCGCGATGCGCACGTTCTCGCACAACACGTCGAGGGCGTCGCGGGTGCGCGGCACCGGCAGCAGGTGCCCGGCCTCGAGCCGCGGGGACGCTGTCAGCGGGCCGCCCGCGCGGACGAACGCGATGTGCTCGGTGACCAGCGGCGAACCCAGGGCCTCGGCCCGCTCGGCGAGCGCGGCCAGCCGTCCCGCGTCGGGCCGCTCCGCATCGCCCAGCCCGAGCGAGACGCCGTGCGGGATCACGGTGACCCCGCGCTCGCGCAGCCGGAGCAGCGAGTCGGGCAGATGCCCGGGGCACACGTTCTCGGCGACGGCCTCGACCCAGTCGATGCCCGGCATGCGCTCGACGGCGTCCGCGATCTCCGGCCGCCAGCCGATCCCCGTCCCCAGTCGCCTCATGGTCCCCGCCTCCTTCGTGCCCCCTGCGTGGTGACGGTGGTATGGCCCCGCCACCGACTCCCGAACCGCCCGCCACCCTCCTTCAGAGCAACATTTGAGGTTCGGGCCGGAGGGCCGGGGAGCCGCGGGTGTGGCGGGGCGGTGGGCTGCGGTGAGCTCCGGGACCACTGGGGTACGGGGACTGCGGAGCTACCGGACTAGCGGGCCCGCAGGGCCGGGTGGTCGGCGACCACCGTGCAACTGCCCGGCGCGATCTCGGTGAACCCGGCGTCTCGCACCAGCGGCAGCCCACTCTCCGTCAGCTCACGCCACCGTCGCGGATCCGCGGTTCGCACGGCGAGCGGAAAACCCGCCTCGCGCCAGGCGGTCTGCTCCGCGTCCGACAGCTCCCACCAGGCGAGCTGCGCGCCGTGCCCCGCCTGCGCCATCGCCTTGCCCGCGGACATGCCGACCTCCGGGTTCTGCCAGATCACCGGAGCCGTCGGGTCGATGTCGACCGGCGGCTCCGGATCCTCGAGATCGGTTCCGGAAACCTGGAGCTTCGCCAGGTCCTTGGGCCAGCCGTCCAGCGGAACAGGCGGGAAAATCCTTACTTCCGCCGCCTTGCCCGTGACCGTGATGCCGGGCAGCGCCTCCGCCCGCCGCCACTCGGCGCCCCGCGCCCGCCGCACCACCTTGCGGATCCGGGCGTCCTGCCAGTCACGCACGTCCGCCGCCCACTCGCCCTCGCCCAGCGCCCGCTCGTCGGCGAGGAGCGTCAGTACGGCGCGCGCGGCGGTCTCGAGCGCGTCCGTGCGCGCCGGCGGGTCGGCACGCTCGATACGCACCACCAGGGGCAGGACGAACTGCGGAGCCTCGTCCCGTGTCGAACGCTCGGAACGGAAGGGGCTGTCGCCGGGAACGGCCGGATCACTGGTCACGTCCTCCAGTCTGCCAGGTGGAAGATCCGTGCAACCGCGAGTGAAAGGACGGTCCGCATGCCACGTGAGCTACGGCTGGAGGCCGTGGGCCGCCGCTACGGCGTGCGCGGACCCTGGGTGTTCCGCGACGTGCACCTGAACCCGGCGCCCGCCGCTCTCACCCGCATCGAGGGCCCCAACGGCACCGGGAAGTCCACCCTGCTCCGCCTGCTCGCCCGCATCGACGCCCCGACCGAGGGCAAGGTCACGGGCGCCCCTCGAACCGCGTACGTTCCCGAACGTTTCCCCGCCGCGCTCCCCTTCACCGCCCTCGGCTACCTCACCCACCTCGGCGCGGTCCACGGCCTGTCCCGTACGGCGGCCGAGCGTGCCGCGGGCGACTGGCTGGACCGCTTCGGCGCCACCGCACACGCCCACACCCCGATGAGCCGCCTCTCCAAGGGCAGCAGCCAGAAGGTCGCCGTGGCACAAGCGCTCCTCGCCGAACCGGAGTTGCTGATCCTGGACGAGGCCTGGACCGGACTCGACACCGACGCGCGCGCCGAACTCGAACGTGCCGTCGCCGAGCGGACCGCCGCCGGATCGGCCGTCGTCTTCGTGGACCACGACCCCCGCCGCCTCGCCGGCCGGGCGGACGCCGAGTACACGGTCCGCGACGGCACCCTGCACCGCCGTACCGCAGCGGAACCGACCGCCGCCCCCGACGGCCCGCACATGACCATCGAGGTGCACGGCCCGACCGCCCCGCTCCCACCGGAGGCGCTCCGCCTGGCCACGGCCACCGAGGAGACGGCCGACCGCACCCACCGGCTCACCGTCCCCGCCTCCCATTCCGACGTCCTGCTCCGCGCCCTGCTGACGGCCCGCCCGCCGTGGCACGTGGTGAGCGTCCGTCAGGACGGGAGCCGCCACCGATGACCGCCCTCCTGCGCTATCAGACCGCCCTGCTCCTGCGCTCGCAGCGCTGGCTGCCGCCGTTCCTCCTCTACGCCGTCTTCCTGGGCGTCGGCGTGCAGGGAGGTCAGCCGCTGCTGGACTCGCTCGGCTACACGGCAGCGTTCCTGCTGCCCGTCGCCGCCTGGCTGGTACGGATCTGCGTAAGCAACGAGCCCCCGGCCGCCCGCACCGTCGTCGCGGCGGCGGTCGGGCCCGGGCGGGCGCACCTGGCCTGTGTCCTGGTCGCGTTGACCACGGCCGTCGTGCTCGGCACGACAGCGACGGTGATGGTCACGTTCATCAGCGACCCGGTCGGCAGCGCCCACGACAAGCGCGTTCCGGTCCTGGCGGCCGCAGGCGCCGGACTGCTCGCCGTCCTGACCTGCGCCCTGCTCGGCGCGGCCGTCGGCGCGCTCACCGCCTGGCCCGTGCTGCGCTCGCCCGGCCGAGCGGTCCCCGCACTGCTGCTGGCGGCGCTGCTGGCGCTGGTGGTAAGCGGTTCCCCGGCGCAGGCGGCGGTGAGCGGCCTGGTCAGCGGCTCCCGGTCGGCGACCGTCCACGTGCCGCTCCTGCCCGTGGCCGCGGCAGCCCTGCTGAGCACGGTAGCGACGGCCGTGGCGTGCGCGCTCACGTCACGTCGATCGCCGTAGGAGGGGAGAATTGGGGAAGCGGTTACGCGGCTTACGCGGCAGCGAACGAACGGGCGGTCGGTGATGTGCTCTGGTAACCGATTGCGGGGGTGTCGAGCGAAAGGGGGCCGGTAACCGATTACGCGTCGATGAGACGATCACGCGTGCGGTAACCGATTACGCGTCCGTGAGGCGATCACACACCGGTAAGCGATTTCGAATAAGCGACCGGGCACCCCGAGCAACGGGCCACCCCGAGCAACCGGTTACCCCGAGCACGCAGTCCGCTGCGCCTCCTGCCACTCGCACACCGGGCACAGCGTGATCCCCTTGTAAGACTCCGGATACTCCGTCGGCTTCCGGCACAGCACGCACTCCGCGTACGGCGGCCCGTCGGCCCTGGGCGGCGTCGTCGCGTCGATCAGGCAGTACTCCCGGTCACTGTCGTCGCTCATCCCTCCAGCGTACGTAAGCGATGACGACGTACGAGTCGTGGGCCGACCGACGTGCGAGGCGCGCGGGGTCCAGGTGGCCTGCGGGGTCGGGTCGGTGGTTGGGCGTACGGGGTTCACCGTCGTCCGCTCGCCGCCCCGATCAGTTCGGACACCTTCACGAACCGGTACCCCTGACGGCGCAGCTCCGGGACGATCGTCCGCACCGCCCGCTCGGTCGTCGGGGCTGCGCTGCGCGTGCAGTGCATGACGACGACGGAGCCTGGCCGTACCCCCTCCAGCACCTGCCGGGCCACCGCGTCCGCGTCGGTCGCGAACGCGTCCCCGCTCACCACGTCCCACTGCACCGCGGTCACGCCCGTGCCGCTCACCGCGCGCAGCGCCCGCCGGTCGTAGCAGCCGCCGGGGAAACGGAAGTAGGGCATCGCGTCCGGCACCCCGGCCTTGCGGAAGGCCGTGAACGCCCGCTCCACGTCCGCGCGCATCCTGTCCTCGGGGACGGTCGGCAGGCCGTAGCAGTCGTCGGTGAAGGCGTAGTGGCTGTAGGAGTGGTTGGCGACCTCGAAGCCGGGGTCGTGGCCGAGGGAGCGGGCCTGGTCCGGGTACTCCTCGGCCCAGCGGCCGGTCATGAACACGGTGGCCGGCACCTTCAGCGCGCGCAGTGCCGCGATCAGCCCTGGGTTGTCGAAGTGCTCGCCGGCCGCCGCGCGGGCGCCCTGGTCGGCGGTCATGTCGGCGTCGAAGGTGAGGGCGACCCTCTTGTCGACGGTGCGGGGCGCGCTGCTGAACACGGGGGTGAGGCCGGCCGGGCCGGGGGCCAGCGTGGGCGGCCGGGTGGGGGCGAGGGAAGCGTGCGCGGGGGCGGCCGGACGTGCGGCGCGTGGTGCGTGGGGGGTGCCGCAGGCGGTGAGGGGGGCGAGCGCGGCCCCGAGAGCGCAGAGGGCGGCGAGGCGGCGTACGGGAAGGATCATCGTATGAAGTTATGAGGGTTGTGATGGCATTTGTTGCGATATCTGACCGCGCCTCTGGTCGTGTCACCCGCCCGGGCTCTCGGCCCCCCGGGGAAGAGCCCGGGCAGGCGGGAGCGCGGAATCTGCGCCTGGCCGGTGTTTCCCGTGACGGCACGTCGGGGTCGACCGGTCCGGGAGCTGCCCAGCCGGGAGCCGGGAGCCGGGGGCCGGGGGCCGGACGGGGGCCCCGCCGCGGCAGGGCCCCACCTCGTGGATCCGGACTAGCGCCGCCAGGGCCCCGTGACGGCGAAGGTCGTCCCCGGGGTGTAGCAGTTGACGTACATCGTGTCGCCGTCGGGGGAGAAGGTGACGCCGGCGAACTCGCCCCACTCGGGGGCCTGCGGCGTTCCGATGTTCTGGCGGCCCCGCGCCATCGCGTACACCTCCCCGCCCCTGGTCACGCCGAAGACGTGCTGGGCGCCGTTGCCGTCCTCGCAGACCATCAGGCCGCCGCTGGGCGCCAGGCAGATGTTGTCCGGGGACTCGCCCGGGAGCTGGATGTCCGTCTCCGGGCCGAAGACGATGACGAGCGTGAGGCGGCGGAGCTTGGGGTCGTACCGCCAGATCTGGCCGAAGTGGTCGGCGGCCGAGCCGTCCGCGCCGCGCGCGAACGACGACACGAAGTACACGCACCGCCCGCCCCAGTAACAGCCCTCGAGCTTCTGGGCGTGGGTGATGCCCTTCGGGCCGAAGTCCTGGAGGCGGACCGGGGTTTCGACGGCGAGGGGGTCCGGCACGTCGACCCACTCGATGCCGTCGAAGGTGGCGCCCGTCTCCTGGATCGAGGACAGGTCCGGCACGCCGGGAACGCGCATCGCCTGGAGGCGGCCGCCCGTGCGCAGCGAGCCCGCCCCGCCCAGCGGCTTCTTCGGGAGAAAGCGGTAGAAAAGGCCGAACGGCTCCAGAAACGCATCCTCGGTTTCGTAAACGATTCCGAGACGCGGGTCGACGGCGATCGCCTCGTGCTGGAAACGGCCCATCGCGGTCAGTGGGACGGCCCCGCTGCGGCGCGGGTCGGACGGATCGACCTCGAAGATGAAGCCGTGATCCTTTGTGTAACCGTTTGTGCCGGCTTTGTCCTCGGTCTCCTCGCAGGTCAGCCAGGTGTGCCACGGAGTGGGCCCACCCGCGCAGTTGACGGCCGTGCCGGCGATGGCCACCCGCTCGGCGAGCACGTTGTTCCGGGAGTCCAGCGTCAGGGCGGTACAGCCGCCCTTGCCCGCCGGGTCGTAGGTCAGACCTTCGACCGTGGGGACGGGGAACTTCGCCGTGGGGCGGTTCTCGTGGTTGCGGACCAGATGGACGCGACCGCCCCGGCCGGGCAGGGCCGTCATGCCGTCGTGGTTCGAGGGCACCGGGCCCTCGCCGGAGCGCAGCGGGTCGCCCTCGCGGGAGAGAACCCGGTAGCGGAAGTGCGCGGGAAGGTCGAGCAGGCCGTCCTTGTCGGGTACGAGAGGGCCGTAGCCGTCGTGGCCGAGACCCTGCGCGGCGGCGGTGCCCGCGAAGAGATCGGAGAGGGCGCCGGTGAACGCGATGCTCGCGCCCACTCCCAGGGCGCCGGTACCGGCGAGGATCTGACGTCGTGTCGCAGACATGGGGAAACCTTCCTGCTGGCGGACAGGAACTGTGATCCCGCTGTGTCTATCACCCGGAGTGCGCCCCGGGAACCACGCGCGTAGCTCGTGTCACTCCTCCACATCCTTCGGGGAGGGCGGCGGTGAAGGCGGCAGCGGCGGTTGTTGCAGTGGCTGTTGTGGGAGCGGTTGCTGGGCCTTTTCCAGGAAGCGCAGCAGCTCCACCGGGAACGGCAGGACGAGGGTGGAGTTCTTCTCCGCGGCGACCGCCACCACCGTCTGGAGCAGCCGCAGCTGGAGCGCGGCCGGCTGCTCGGACATCTCCTTCGCCGCCTCGGCGAGCTTCTTCGACGCCTGGAGCTCGGCGTCGGCGTTGATGATCCGGGCCCGCCGCTCACGGTCGGCCTCGGCCTGCCGGGCCATCGAGCGCTTCATCGTGTCCGGCAGGGAGACGTCCTTGATCTCCACCCGGTCGATCTGCACGCCCCAGCCGATGGCGGGACTGTCGATCATCAGCTCCAGGCCCTCGTTGAGCTTCTCCCGGTTCGACAGCAGGTCGTCCAGCTCGCTCTTGCCGATGATCGAACGCAACGAGGTCTGTGCCATCTGCGAGACGGCGAAGCGGTAGTCCTCGACGTTGATGATCGCGGCTGCGGCGTCCACCACCCGGAAGTACACCACCGCGTCGACCCGCACGGTCACGTTGTCGCGGGTGATGCCCTCCTGGGCGGGGATGGGCATCGTCACGATCTGCATGTTGACCTTGCGCAGCCGGTCCACGGCCGGGACGACCAGGGTGAACCCCGGCGGACGGACCTCGCCGCGCAGCCGCCCCAGCCGGAGGACGACCCCGCGTTCGTACTGCTTGACGACCCGCGCCGCCGCCCCGATGTACACGAGGCCTCCGGCGGCGACCGCCGCGGCCGCGCCCAGCAGCTCCTGGAGCATGGCGACCTCCTCGGCAAGAGGCCCGTAAGAGCGTTTCCGTCTGCTTCTGTCTGTCCTGTAACGATATGCCCGCTGTCCGGCCCGGGGCCACGCCCCGAGCCCCGGGCCGGACAGCGCGTGGGGCGGGCTACACGGTCGTCACCGGTTCCGTCACCTTCACCGGCTCCGTGCCGACCGCGCTGTGCCGTTCGGCCCAGGTCTCCAGCGCCGTACGGCAGGCGTGGTCGAGGTGGTGCAGACCGGAGAGGTCCAGCTCGACGGGACGGTCCTGCGGGAGGGCCTCCAGGCTGTCGAGGATCTTCGGCAGACGCAGGAACGTCGCGTTGCCCGACAGGTACGCCTGGACGGGGCCGGCACCCTTGTCGACGACCTCCAGCCTGATGTGCGAGGCCTCCCAGGCCGTCTTGGCGACGGCCAGCGCGAGACCGATCAGAACGCCCTCGAACATGCTGACCGCGACGATCGACACGGCCGTGACGACCAGGATCAGCGCCTCGCCGCGGTGCTCGCGCCACAGGCCCACGATCGCCCGCACGGGCACGAGCTTGGCGCCCGCGTGCACGAGGATGCCGGCCAGCGCCGGGATGGGTATGTACGCCAGCACGTTCGGCAGCAGGGCCGCGAACAGCAGCAGCCACACGCCGTGCAGGACGCGCGACGCCTTCGTCCGCGCGCCCGCCTGCACGTTGGCCGCGCTGCGCACGATCACCGCGGTCATCGGCAGCGCGCCGAGCGCCCCGCAGATCGCGTTGCCCGCGCCCTGTGCCATCAGTTCCTTGTCGTACTCGGTGCGCGGACCGTCGTGCAGCCGGTCCACCGCGGCCGCGCTGAACAGCGACTCGGCGGACGCGATCAGGGTGAACGCGACGATCGTGCCGAGCAGGCCGACATGTGCCAGCTCGCCGAAGGAGCTCAGCGACGGCGGCTGGACGGAGCCGAGCAGCCCCTGCACCTCGACCGTGGCCACGGGCAGGTTCAGCAGCAGGGCGGCGAGTGTGGCCAGGCCCACCGCGGCGAGCGGGCCGGGCACCGTACGCACCTTCGCCGGCAACCGCTTCCACAACACGAGCACCGCGATGGTGCCGACGCCGATCGCGAGCGAGGCCAGCGCGGCCGTACTGCCGACCGCGTCCACGACCGCCTCGGGCAGTCCGGCGATCTTTCCGAGGCCGGACGACGGCGCCTTGGCGCCCGCCATCGCGTACAGCTGACCGGCGATCAGCACCAGGCCGATTCCGGCCAGCATGCCCTCGACGACGGACACCGAGATGGCCCGGAAGTAGCGGCCCAGTTTCAGGGCGCCCATGGCGAGCTGGAGGACGCCCGTGGTGAGGACGGTGACTCCGAGGGCGGGCAGGCCGAACTCCTGCACCGCCTCGAAGACCAGCACGGTCAGTCCGGCCGCCGGACCGGACACCTGGAGGGAACTGCCCCGCAGCAGACCGGTGACGAGGCCGCCGACGATGCCGGTGACTAGCCCCAGCTCGGCCGGCACGCCGGAGGCCACGGCCACGCCCACACACAGCGGCAGCGCGACCAGGAAGACGACGAGAGAGGCGGCGAAGTCCTGCTTGAGATGGGGGAACCGGGATATCCGCCCGGCGGGCTTCTGGTCCATCGCGGCGCTCACAGGGCCTCGAAACCGTCGGTGTCCACACGGTGTTCGCGTACGGCACCGGTGTGCACCTCGTAGTACCAGCCGCGCACCCGCAGCCGGCCGTCGGCCAGCCGCTTCTCCACGCACGGGTAGGAGCGCAGTCGCAGCAACTGGGCGAGTACGTGGTTCTGCACCGCCCGCATGACCGTGGGGTCGTCCGGATCGGCGGTCCCCGGTTCGTCCGCGGCGTGCGCGAGCCAGTCGCGTACGGCGGGGACGCCGTCGAGGTCGTCGCCGCGCACCAGCGCGCCGACCGCACCGCAGTGCGAGTGGCCGCAGACGACGACGTCCTGGACGCCGAGCACCTCCACGGCGTACTCGATGGTGGCCGCCTCGCCGGTGGGGCGGTCGGAGCCGTAGGGGGGAACGATGTTGCCCGCGGTGCGCAGCTCGAAGAGCTCGCCGGGACGGGCGCCCGTGATCAGGGCGGGAACGACCCGCGAGTCGGAGCAGGTGATGAACAGGACCTGGGGGGACTGGCCGTCTGCGAGTTTGGCGAACTCCTCAGGGCGCTGTCCGAACGTACGGGCGTTGTCGATGAGGGGCTGCATGACGTGGTGACTCCTCCTGGCGCGCCGTGGGGGCGCGTCGGATGTGCAGGACACAGGACAGGTGGGGGACTGCTGTTCTGCTCTGCTCTCTCAGCAGCGGAAGACCTGGAGGGCCGCCGGAGAGTGGGTCGCCGAGGATCTCGACGAGCGGTGGTAGGGGTCGCCGGGCCGGGGCGGCTGATGCACGGCCGCGGGATCCTGCGCCAGCAGCGCGCGCTCGGGCTCCTGGGGTGTCGAGGCGGCCGGTGCGGAGGTGGTGGCGCGGTGGCGGTCGCGGGTGCGCAGCGGGTCGGCGGGGCCGCCGGAGCGATCGCAGTCGCGGAACGTGACGACCTCGTCGCGCATCGCATTGCCGGCGTGTTTGATTCCGGGCTGGGTCTTGGCCTCGACCTGACGCATCGTATGCGCGTGTGCGAAGGATGACGTGGGTGCGAAGAACGGGAGGGCGAGCAGGACGGCGGCGAGGACCGAGAGGACGGTCCGGGTCGTCGCACCTCGGAACATGCGCCCCCCTTCGGTCGGTTCGCGTTTCTAGTCCAGACCAACGGTTGGTCAACCACTGGTCAAGAAACACGTTAACCCTGCAAGGTTGTTTGCAGGGTTAACTCGACGTTGCGAGATGAAGTGCGCCTCAAAAGGGAGGGATTCTTGGCGCGAACCGACTCTTGACCGGACGGCGAAGATCGTTTATTGGGGCTCGACGAGTCGTCTGGCGTCGCGGGCCAGCGCGGTGAGCCGGGAGATCGCGCGGAAGTACTTCTTGCGGTAGCCGCCGTTCAGCATCTCCTCGCTGAACAACCGGTCGAAGGGGAGTCCGGAGGCCAGGACCGGGACCTCGCGGTCGTAGAGCCGGTCGGCCAGGACCACCAGCCGGAGAGCCGTGGACTGGTCGGGCACCGCCCCCACGTCCGTGAGGCAGACCGCCTTCAGGCCATCCGTCAGCGCGCCGTAGCGGCTCGGGTGGACCTTGGCGAGGTGCTCCAGCAGATGCGGGAAGTCGTCGAGCGAGGCGCCCTCGGTGGCGTAGGCCGCCTTCGTCACCTGCTCGTCGGAGTACGGCGCCGGCGCGTCGGGCAGACCGCGGTGGCGGTAGTCCTCGCCGTCGATGCGCAGCGCGCGGAAGTGCGCGGACAGGCCCTGGATCTCGCGCAGGAAGTCGGCGGACGCGAACCGGCCCTCGCCGAGCTTGCCCGGGAGCGTGTTGGAGGTGGCGGCGAGCGCGACGCCCGCCTCGACCAGCTTGCCGAGCAGCGTCGAGACGAGGACGGTGTCGCCCGGGTCGTCCAGCTCGAACTCGTCGATGCACAGCAGCCGGTGCCCGGAGAGGGTCCGTACCGTCTGCTGGAAGCCGAGGGCGCCGACCAGGTTGGTCAGCTCGACGAAGGTGCCGAACGCCTTGAGGGCGGGCTCCGCCGGGGTGGCGTGCCACAGGGACGCCAGCAGGTGCGTCTTGCCGACGCCGTAGCCGCCGTCCAGGTAGACGCCGCGCGGCCCGGCGGGGACCTTGGGCGCCTTGGACCTGCCGAAGCCGAGGAACCCCCGCCTGGCGCCGCCGGCGGCGTGCGCTCCGCCGAGTCCGGTCGCGAACCCCTCCAGGACGCCGACCGCCTCGGTCTGGCTGGGCTGGTTCGGATCCGGGATGTAGGTGCTGAAACGGACCGAGTCGAAGCGTGGCGGCGGCACCATCTCGGCGACCAGCCGGTCCGCGGGGACATGCGGCTGGCGGGTGCAGAGGGACACCGGGGCCGCGTCGGCTATCGGGCTGAGGCCGGGGGCGGAGGAGGAGGACGACACGGTTCCCCATGCTACGGGGCGTGCCAGACTGCCTGGCATGCGACGGCTGTTCCCTGTGACCGACCAGACAGTGACGACCGACTCCGGCGGCAGGCCGCTCGGGGCCCCCGGCGAGGGCGGTGGCGAAGGGGGTGGCGCGGCCCAGGGCCGCGAGTGGAGCCTCGACGAGCTCGCCGACGCCTACGCGTACCCCGAGCCCGGACCCGGCGAGCCGGGGCCCTGGCTGCGGGCCAACATGGTGTCCACGCTCGACGGCGCCGCCCAGCACGACGGGCGCTCCCAGCCCATCTCCACCGCCACCGACATGCGGATCTTCGGCACGCTGCGCGGGCTGGCGGACGTGGTGGTCGTGGGCGCGGAAACGGTACGTCTGGAGGGGTACCGTCCCGCACGCGCGCGTGCCGAGTTCGCCGCGCGGCGCGAGGCGGCCGGGCAGGGTTCCGCGCCGGCCGTCGCGGTGGTCACCGCGAGCCTCGACCTGGACTTCTCGCTCCCGCTCTTCACCTCGCCGTTGGTCCCCACCCTGATCCTGACCGGCGCCGCGGCGGCCCCCGACAGGGTCGCGGCCGCGGAGAAGGCGGGCGCGCGCGTGGTGATCGCCGGTGACGGCATGGGCGTCGAGCCGGACCGGGCCGTACGGGCGCTCGCCGAGCTCGGGCACACCCGGCTGCTGACGGAGGGCGGGCCCCGGCTGCTGGGTCAGTTCGTGGCCGCCGGGGTGCTCGACGAGCTCTGTCTGACCGTCTCCCCGATGCTCGCCGTCGGCGACGCGCAGCGGATCGCGGGCGGGCCGTCGGTCGCGGTGCCGCGGCGATTCGCACTGGTCTCCCTCCTGGAGGAGGGGGGTTTCCTGTTCGGTAGGTATCGACGGCCGTGATGCGGACAGGAGTTCGATCGTCACCGTCGGTCCCGAAAGGTCGGAATCAACCGTTCCGTTTGGCGCCCGGCGGGCACACTGAATCTCGCAGTCCCCGTGCGCACACGGGGAAGGATGGTTTCCGCAGGGCCGCCGACGGCCCACGGAGGAGAGAGGGCCACGGGGGTCCTCGAAGGAGAATGGGGCGCTGGTGTTCACAAGCGTTTTGATGATCGAGAAGGCCCTGACGTCCGCCGACGTGGAGTTCGTCAGCACCTTGCACGGAGACGAGCCGGTCACCTTCCAGGTGCTGCTCCAGCCGCGCGGCGACCAGGCGGACCGCTTGCTGCGGGCCATCGACGACGTGGCTCTCGGCGAACTGGACGAGGCCGCGCGGGAGGGCGAGACACCCGAGGGCGACGAGGCGAAGGGTTTCGGCGTACGGGCCCTGGAGGTGTCCTTGCAGGCTCTGCACGCGGCGGGCCACGACGCGGTCGGACGCCTCGTCGAGGACCATCCGCTGGACGCGCTGAAGTCCCTGGTGGCGGAGGCGGAGGCGGACGAGGTGATCGTGCTGACCGACCCCCACTACGTCGAGGAGTTCTTCCACCGGGACTGGGCCTCCCGCGCGCGGCACAAGGTGGGGGTCCCGGTGCTGAAGCTCTTCTCCCACAGCAAGGCCTGAGCGGACTCCTGTGATGGGACCTGGGATGGGTCGGTGCGGGTGCGGGTGCGGGTGCGGGTGCGCTGGGCCGCTCGTGCCCGCGCCGTGAGGTCGTACATCGATTCGGCCCCGCGCCCCTGGGTGGGTGCGGTGAGCCTCGCGCAATAGGGTGGGGGCGCACCGAACCGTCGTAGCGCACCCTGGGAGAACACGCATGGCACCCGGCCTTCCTACCGCCATGGACCGACCGCACTTCATCGGCATCGGTGGGGCGGGGATGTCGGGGATCGCGAAGATCCTGGCTCAGCGCGGCGCGAGGGTGGCCGGCAGCGACGCCAAGGAGTCCGAGACCGCGGCGGCGCTGCGGGCGCTCGGGGCGACCGTGCACATCGGCCATGCCGCCGACCACCTGGCCGACGACGCCAGCTGTGTCGTCGTGTCGTCGGCGATCCGCGCGGACAACCCGGAGCTGGCCCGCGCGGCCGAGCTGGGGATCCCGGTCGTCCACCGCTCGGACGCGCTCGCCCGGCTGATGGACGGGACACGCCCGATCGCCGTCGCGGGCACCCACGGCAAGACGACCACCACGTCCATGCTCGCGGTGTCGCTGTCCGAGCTGGGCCTCAACCCCTCGTACGCGATCGGCGGCGACCTGGACGCGCCCGGTTCCAACGCGCTGCACGGCGAGGGCGAGATCTTCGTCGCCGAGGCGGACGAATCGGACCGCAGCTTCCACAAGTACGCGCCCGAGGTCGCCATCGTCCTCAACGTCGAGCTGGACCACCACGCGAACTACGCCTCGATGGACGAGATCTACACGTCCTTCGAGACCTTCGCCCAGAAGATCGTGCCCGGCGGCACCCTGGTGATCGCCGCCGACCACGAGGGCGCGCGGGAGCTGACCCGGCGGGTCGAGGGCGTGCGGGTGGTCACGTACGGGGAGGCCGAGGACGCCGACGTGCGGGTGCTGTCCGTCGTCCCGCAGGGGCTGAAGAGCGAGGTGACCGTGCTGCTCGACGGGCAGCAGCTCACCTTCACGGTCTCCGTGCCCGGCCGCCACTACGCGCACAACGCCGTCGCCGCGCTGGCCGCGGGCGTCGCCCTGGGCGTCCCGGCCGCGGAACTGGCCCCCGCCCTGGCCGCGTACACGGGCGTCAAGCGCCGGCTCCAGCTCAAGGGCGAGGAGGCGGGCGTCCAGGTCATCGACTCCTACGCCCACCACCCGACGGAGATGACGGCCGACCTGGAGGCGATGCGCGCGGCGGTCGGCGAGGCCCGCATCCTCGTCCTCTTCCAGCCGCACCTGTTCTCCAGGACCCAGGAACTCGGCAAGGAGATGGGGCAGGCGCTGGCCCTCGCGGACGCCTCCGTCGTCCTCGACATCTATCCCGCCCGCGAGGACCCGATCCCGGGCGTGACCAGCGAGCTGATCATCGACGCGGCCCGGGCGGCGGGCGCGGACGTGACCGCGGTGCACGACAAGGACCTGGCACCGGAGGTCGTGGCGGGAATGGCGAAGGCCGGTGATCTCGTTCTCACCATGGGCGCGGGCGACGTGACGGACCTGGGCCCGCGCATTCTGGACCGTCTTTCCCAGTAAGGGGCTGAGGCTCATGTCGTACGACGTCGAAAAGCCGGACGAGCAGTGGCGGACGGAGCTGACCCCGGCCGAGTACGCCGTACTGCGGCAGGCCGCGACCGAGCCCGCGTTCACCGGTGAGTACACCGACACCAAGGCCGAGGGCGTCTACTCCTGTCGCGCCTGCGGTGCCGAACTGTTCACCTCGGAGACCAAGTTCGACTCCCACTGCGGCTGGCCGTCCTTCTTCGACCCGAAGGACACCGACGCCGTCGAGCTGATCGAGGACCGCTCGCACGGCATGCTGCGCACCGAGGTGCGCTGCGCCCGGTGCGGTTCGCACCTCGGACACGTGTTCGCGGGCGAGGGATACGCGACCCCCACCGACCAGCGGTACTGCATCAACAGCATCTCGCTGCGGCTGGCGGCGGACGGCGAGGGCTGACGGCAGGGGCTGACGGCGAGGGCCGACGGCGAGGCGGCCGGGGAGAGGTGACAGGTCACAGCTGCTTGCGCTGTACCAGCGCCGAGAGCACCAGCATCCCGGGCAGCAGCGGCAGCCACACCGTCAGCACCCGGTAACCGATGACCGTCGCCGTGGCGAGGGGCAGCGGGGTGCCGTAGCCGGCCAGGGTGAGGACCAGGGCCGCGTCGACCGGGCCGATACCGCCGGGTGCGGGGACGGCGCCGGCCGCGGTGCTCGCCGCGAGGAACGCGAAGAGCAGCTGCGGCCAGGACAGGGGCAGGCCCAGCGCCGTTCCCACCGAGGCCACCACGCTCGCCTGGATCAGCGGCGCCGCGACCGCTCCGCCCCACAGAGGGAGGAAGCGGGCGGGGCGGGTGTGCAGATGCCGGGCATCGGTGAGGGCCGTACGGACGAAGTTCAGGGCGGGGCCGCGCAGCGGCCGTACGAGAACGAGCAGGGCCGCGGTCGCCGCAGGGGCCAGCAGAAGGCCCGCGGCGGCCAGGAGCAGCGTCCGTCCCTCCGGGAGAAGCCTGGCGGGGGGTATGGCGCTGGGCGCGGCGAGCAGGAAAATCAGCACAACGGGTGTCTTGGCCACAGCTCTGACCAGGGAGTACAGGGCGATCGAGGCGGTGGCGCGGGGGAGGGCGACGCCCTGGCGTTGCAGGAAGCGGACCGTGACCGCGTGGGCGCCGATACTCGCGGGCAGTAGGTGGTTCGCGGCGCCCGCGGCGATCTGGGAGGCCACCAGCAGACCAGGTGGCAGCCGGTCCGGGATCGCCCCCTGGCGGACGCAGGCCGCGGCGACCGAGCCCAGATAGGTGAAGAGGAGCCCGACCAGCAGCCACCAGGGGTCGGCGGTGGCGAGCAGGGCGGTGCCGTCTCGCACGGCGTGCCAGTCGACCACCGCCCACACCGCGAGCAGCAGGATCGGGGACAGGGTGAGGGCCCGGCGGGTGGCGGTGGCGGCCAGGGGGCGGCGGCGGTCTTCCGCGAGCGGGGGCCGGGGCGGTGGCGGGGACGCGGGGTCGTCGAGGGGCAGCAGGGACACGGCGCACGTCGTCCTTCCGCGTCGTGACCGCGCGCGGCGGCGCGACGGATCGGGCCTGGGGAGGGGACGGGGAGGTCGTTCCCCTCCGGTGTGACGGTGCGGTGTCCGTAAGCCGACGGAGTGCGGGCCGAAGGGCGACCGCAGTGCGGTGAGGCGGGGTGCCGTGCGGCTGGTGCCGTGAGGCGAGGTGCTGTGAGGTGCCGTGAGGTGGGGGGAGGTGCGGTGAGACTGTGGGATTTCTGCCCGTACCCCCCGGGGTTCATCCCGGGCACGCCCCGAGGTTCACCGGCCCGCAGTACGGTCGGCCCCTTCGCGCATGCCGGTCGGTCGCCTACGGGTGCGACGGAAAGTTGTTCCCGCCGCATCGAAAGAGCAGCTCAGCTCTGCGGAAACCAGCTCGCTCCCGCGCCGGGCCGCTCCACAACGGGTGATCGTTGCGGTTGCGGTTGCGGTTGCGGTTGCGGCGGGCGCGGTGCCGTGCCGTGCCCTGCCGTGCGCAGAGCCTCCCGGATCACCGATCCTTCGCGTTACCGCGTTACCGCGTTACCGCGTTACCGCGTTACCGCGTTACCGCGTTACCGGTCTACGGCGCCCCGCCCGGCCGTGACCGGCAGCGTCACCGTGAACACCGTGACCCCCTCCACGTCGCCCAGCTCCAGCGTGCCCCCGTGTGCCCGCACCAGGGACCGGGCGACCGACAGGCCCAGGCCGCTGCCGCCGCGGTCACGGCTGCGCGCCTTGTCGACGCGGTAGAACCGGTCGAAGACGCGGTCGCGGTCGCCCGGCGGGATACCGGGGCCCTTGTCGGTGACGTGGACGCGTGCCGTGTCCGGCGAGACGGCGACCTCGACGCGGACCGCCGTGCCGGCCGGGGTGTGCACGGCCGCGTTGGTGAGGAGGTTGTCCAGGACCTGGCGGATGCGGTGCGGGTCCATCCGCAGCGGCACGGCGGCCGGGCCGGGCGACACCGTCAGCGGATGGCCGTGGTGGCTCGCGCGGAACGCGTCGGCCGCCTGCTCGACCAGCTCCACCAGGTCGGCGTTCTCCATCCGCAGGGGCGTCTCCACCTCGGCCGCGTCCAGGCGGGCGAGCAGCAGGAGATCGTCGAGGAGGAAGCCCATCCGGGCGGCCTCGGCACGCAGCCGGGCCAGGTGCTTGTCACGTTCCTCGGGCGCGTTGGCGGGCGCGTACTGGAAAAGGTCCGCGTAACCGCGTACCGACATCAGCGGCGTGCGCAGTTCGTGCGAGGCGTCGGCGACGAAGCGGCGCAGGCGCTGTTCGGCTTCCGCCCGCACGGCGAGGGAGTCGTCGATGTGCTGCAACATCGTGTTGAAGGCGGTGCGCAGTTCCTCGACCTCCGGACCGCCGCCGGGGGCGTCCGCGCGCAGATGGAGCCGGGACGCCGACTCGGTCAGGTCGTGCGAGGCGATGCCGTGCGCGGTGTGCGCCATGTCGCTCAACGGTTTCAGACCGTGTTTCAGCATCCGCCGGCCGAACACCACGAGCGCCAGCAGGGCGAGGCCGAAGGCGACCACCTGCATGGTGATCAGCTGGCGCACGGTGCCGTCGATGTCCTCGGTCGGCGCGGCGCTGACCAGCACGACACCGGGCGAGACCTCACAGGCGCGCAGCAGATAGGTGCCCTCGCCGTCGATCCGTACCGTGCGGGTGACGTCGGCGTCGACATCCTCCATCCGCCGGGCCAGGGCGGTGAGCGCCGTGGTGTCCGAGGGAACGTCCGCGGGCTTGCGCAGCACGGCCGACCCCGCCGAGACGTCGTACACGGCCGTGTACCAGCCGTAGTACGGTTTGCGTTCCACGATGCCGTGCGCCTTGGCGTCCTTGGACTGCACGACCTGGACCAGCTTGATCTGGTCGCGCAACTGATGATTCAGGTAGTCCTGCATGTACATGGTCAGCGTGGCGCCGACCACCGCGAACACGACCAGCGACAGCGCGCCCAGGCCGAGCGCCAGCCGGGTGCCGAGCCGCAGTCTGCGGTACGCGTGCCGGAAGCGGCCGATCACTCGGCCGCCTGCCGTATCACGTATCCGAAACCGCGTACCGTCTGGATCAGCGGGTCGTCGCCGGTCGTGTCGAGCTTGCGGCGCAGTCGGCTGACGACCAGTTCGACGACGTTGGAACGGCCGCCGAAACCGTATTCCCACACATGGTCGAGGATCTGCGCCTTGGTGAGCACGGTCGGCGACTTCCGCATCAGATAGCGCAGCACCTCGTACTCGGTGGGGGTGAGCGTCAGCAGTCTTCCGCCGCGCCGGACCTCCCGGGTGTCCTCGTCCATGGTGAGGTCCGACACCCGCAGCACGGAGCGTTGGACGCCGGGACCGGCGCTGCGCCGCAGCACGGTCCGCAGCCGGGCCATCAGCTCCTCCACGGCAAACGGTTTCACCAGATAGTCGTCCCCACCCCGGGTCAGCCCCGCGACCCGGTCGGCGACCCCGTCGCGTGCCGTCAGGAACACCACGGGCACCATCGTCCCGCTGTGCCGCAGCCGGTCGAGCACGCCGAAGCCGTCGATGTCGGGCAGCATCAGGTCGAGCACCACGATGTCGGGGTGGAAGTCGGCGGCGCGGCGCAGCGCCTCCGCACCCGAGTTCGCGGTGACCGCGTCCCAGCCTTCGTAGCGGGCGACCGTCGCCACGAGATCGGCGATCGGCGGGTCGTCGTCCACGACGAGGAGTCGTACTTTTTCCACCTGCTCATAGTGCGCCACACACCCCGCGGCGCCAGACCCGCGTCTCACGTGTGCGCGAATCGATAAGATCTTGAAAGTTGCACGACAGGAAATCGACAGCGAAGCACGGACAAGCTCTGTGTTCTGAGGACCCGATCTAGGAGTTTCCGTCCGTGACGACCGTCCAATCGCCTCCCGTACCCCCCACGGCGATACGTCCCAAAGTAGTGGCCCGCACCGGCCTGTACGCCGTGCTTGCCGCGAACGCGGCCGTCGTGACCCTCTTCGCCGTCCAGGCGGGCTTCGCCTCCAACGCGCTCGTCGTGATCGGCCGCTTCGCCGGCCTGTACAGCGCCCTGTTGATGGCGTTCCAACTGCTGCTGGTGGCCCGACTGCCCTGGCTGGACCGCCGCATCGGCATGGACCGGCTGACCAACTGGCACCGCTGGACCGGTTTCAACCTGTTGTGGACGCTGGTCGGCCATGTGGTGTTCATCACCTTCGGCTACGCCGAATCGTCGTCGATGAACCCGGTGAGCCAGCTCGTCGACCTGGCCGAGACCGTCGAAGGCGTGCTGCGCGCCGCCGTCGCGATGGTGCTGATCCTGGTCATCGGCGGTGCCTCCGCCCGCTGGGCCCGCCGGCGCCTCGCCTACGAGACCTGGCACTTCATCCACCTGTACACGTACGTCGCCGTGGTGCTGGCCTTCACGCACCAGGTCGCGGTCGGGACGACCTTCACCGCGTCGTCCGCCGCCACGGCGTACTGGTACGCGGTGTGGGGCGTCGCCCTCGGCTCGGTGTTGCTGGGCCGGCTGGTCCTGCCGCTGTGGCGGAACTGGCGCCACCAGCTGCGCGTCGAGGCCGTCGTCCCCGAGGCCGACAACGTCGTAAGCGTTTACATCACCGGTCGTGACCTGGACCGGCTGCCCGCCCGGGCCGGCCAGTTCTTCCTGTGGCGGTTCCTGACCAAGGACCGCTGGTGGCAGGCGAACCCCTTCTCCCTGTCGGCGGCGCCCGACGGCACCAGGCTGCGCCTCACCGCGAAGGCGGCCGGCGACGGCTCCGCCGGACTGCGCCACCTCGAGCCCGGCACCCGCGTCTTCGCCGAGGGCCCCTACGGCGCCTTCACCGCCATGCACCGCACCCGGCCCGAGGCCCTGCTCATCGCCGGCGGTGTCGGCGTCACCCCGATCCGGGCGCTCCTCGAGGAGATCGACGGGCACGCGGTGGTCATCTACCGGGTGGCCGGCGAACGGGACGCCGTGCTCTACGACGAGCTGCGCGAACTCGCCCTGACCAAGGGTGCCGAGCTGCACCTGGTCACCGGACCGCCGGTGCCGGACCGACTGGCGCCGCGTGAACTCGCCGCGCTCGTACCGGACATCGCGGAGCGGGACGTCTTCCTGTGCGGGCCGCCGCCGATGATGAACGCGGTCCTCGGCACCCTGCGCGAGCTGGACGTGCCCAAGCCGCAGATCCACTTCGAACGCTTCAGCCTGGCTGGCTGAGAGATACGAGAAGACATCGTGAAGCGAGTAATCCCTGTCCTGGTCCTGTCCGTGGCGGGTCTGATCCCGGTCTGGCGCTACGAGCCGTCGACCGGTACGACATCCACCACCGAGGCCGCCTCGACGCCCTCCGTGTCCTCCTCCACGTCGTCCTCGGGCTCCTCGGGATCGACCACGTTCACCGGTACGACCGTGGCCACGGAGAAGGGCGACGTCCAGGTCCGGATCACCTACGACGGCGACAAGATCACGGCTGTGGAGATGCTGAAGCAGCCGAACCATCCGCAGACGACCGCGGCGGTGCCGAAGCTGATTGCGGAAACGCTTTCCGCGCAGAGTGCGGACATCGACACCGTTTCCGGCGCGACCATCACGAGCGACGGTTACAAGGAGTCGCTCCAGGCCGCGATCGACGCCGAGGCGGCCGCCGCCTCCGCGTCCCCCTCGGCCTCGGCTTCGGCAGCGGCCTCGGCGCCGCAGACCGTGGCGGGTTCGACCGTGGCCACGGAGAAGGGTGACGTCCAGGTCCAGGTCACCTTCGAGGGCGACAAGATCACGGCTGTGGAGATGCTGAAGCAGCCGAACCATCCGCAGACGACCGCGGCGGTGCCGAAGCTGATTGCGGAAACGCTTTCCGCGCAGAGTGCGGACATCGACACCGTTTCCGGCGCGACCATCACGAGCGACGGTTACAAGGAGTCGCTCCAGGCCGCGATCGACGCGAAGGGCGCCTGACGTGCACCGCGTCGAACACGTCATGGGGTTCCCGGTCTCGCTGCGGGTCGACGACAGCGTCGTTCCCGACGGGACCGGGGACGCCGTGTTCGCGTGGCTGCGCGAGGTCGACGCACGGTTCAGCCCGTTCAAGGCCGACAGTGAGGTCTCCCGGTACGGCCGGGGCGAACTGTCGGCCGACGAGCTGAGCGCCGACCTCGTGGAGGTGCTCGACATCTGCGAGCGGTACCGGGTGGCCACCGGCGGCGCCTTCGACATCCGGCTGCCCGGCCGCGGCCTGGACCCCTGCGCGGTGGTCAAGGGCTGGTCCGTGCAGCGGGCGGCGGAGCTGCTGACCGGGGCCGGGCTCAGCCGGTTCTGCCTCAACGCCGGGGGTGACGTGGTCGTTTCCGGCGGGCCCTGGCGGGTCGGCGTACGGCATCCCGAGATCGCCGACCGGCTGTGCACCGTCCTCGACCTCACCGATGGAGCCGTCGCCACCTCCGCTCGCTACGAGCGCGGCGACCACATCCTCGACGGCCGCACCGGCCGTCCGGCCACCGGCCTCGACAGCCTCACCGTCGTGGCCCCGACCCTGACCGAGGCGGACACCGTCGCCACGGCCGCGTTCGCCCTGGGCGCGGACGGCGTCGAGTGGGCGGCCGCGCGGGACGGCTGCGAGGTGTACGCCGTACTGCCCGGCGGACGCGTGTTGCGCACCGGCGGGTTCCCGACGGCGGGGGCAGCGGCAGCGTGAGCGTCGAGGCGGCGGCCCTGGGAGCGGCTCTGTGGCTGCTCGGCTGGGGCGCGACGGTCCTCGCCTGGACGTCGGGGCGAGGTCGCCGGCCGCAGACGCGTCGTCAACGCCGGTGTCGCTGACCGGGCGGCAGCGGGTGGCCGTCGTCCGCGCGGTTGCTCCGGCTGCAGCGCGCCTCGGTTGCAGCTCGCTTTGAAGCGGTTTCACGAAGGTTTCAGGGCATGCGGAAGGCGGGCCGCCGGTGGAACCGGCGGCCCGCCTCTTCTGTTCCGTCGTTCCGTGGTTCTCAGCTGACGTCCGACGCGTCCAGGCGGTAGAGACCGCTGTAGTCGGACACGGCTGTTCCGTTCGCCTTGACCCAGGTGGAGATCTCGGAGTTCGAGGAGCCCTGGCCGCTGTCGCCGACGACGATGTAGTGCAGCTTGCCCGCCTTCACGAGGCTCTTCAGCTTGGCCAGCGTCATCGCGTTGTCGCTGCCGGACCAGCCGCCCATCGAGATGACCGGCTCACCGGACTCCAGAATGATCGAGGAGGCCGTCTGGTCGGTGGCCACCGCCACCAGCCAGGTGGCGCCGTCCTGGTTCTTCTGCAGATACGTGATCATCGCGGACGACACCTGGGTACCGCCGCCCATGCCCCCACCGGTGCGACCGTCGGCGCTGCCGGACTCCGCCGAACCCGACTCGGTGGTACCCGACTCGGCCGAGCCGGACTCCGCGGTGCCGGAGTCGGTCGTGCCCGACCCCGTCGAGCCGCCGTCGTCCGTGGAGTTGCCGCTGTTCGACGGAGGTTGGCCCATTTCCTGACCGTCGCCCGAACCGCTCGGCGCATCGCCGGAGTTGGTTCCCGGTCCGCCCTCGGTCCCGCTGGGCCGCTGGCCGCCGCCACCGCCCATGCCTCCCATACCGCCGGTGCTCGGCCCGGCCGTCGGGTTGGTGCCGTTGGTGCTGGAGGTCGCGGCCGAGGCCGAGTAGGCGGCCGGGCCGGCGAGCAGCGCCACCACCGCAGCCAGCGCCGCGACGCCCATCAGCCGCTGCCGCTTCGTGAACCGGGCGAGCAGCAGTCCGACCACCGAGGCCGCCCCCGCCACACCGGCCACGACCTCGGCGACCGCGTACAGCGTTCCGGAGCCGGAGACCCGCTGGAGCAGGACGACCGCCCACACCGAGCTCGCCGCCACCGCGGCCGGCAGCACCCAGCCCCACTTCGCCGCGGAGCCGTTGCGGAAGGCGTTGTAGAGCATGACGCCGCCCGCGCCGGTCAGGGCCGCGATACCGGGAGCCATGGCGGTGACGTAGTACGGGTGGAAGGTGCCCTCGGCGAGGGCGAAGGTCAGGTAGTGCAGGACGAACCAGCCGCCCCACAGCATCAGCGCGGCACGCCTGGCGTCCGTACGGGGCGCCCGGCCGCGCAGGACGAGGCCCGCCACCAGCGTGATCGCAGCGAAGGGGATCAGCCATGAGATCTGGCCGCCCATGGTGTCGTTGAACATCCGGTACAGGCCCGCCTCGCCGCCGAAGCTGGCGCCGTTGCCCTGCGAGCCCACCGAGGAACTCGCCCCGAAGATACGGCCGAAACCGTTGTAGCCGATGACGAGGTCCCAGACCGTGTTGTCCGTGGAGCCGCCGATGTAGGGGCGGGACGAGGCCGGGATCAGATCGACGACCACCATCCACCAGGCACTCGAGACGATCAGCGCGACCGTGCCGACGGCAAGGTTGCGTATGCGCTTGCCCAGCGAAGCGTTCGCGGCCCACAGGTACACCAGGAAGAACGCGGGCAGGACGACGTATGCCTGCATCATCTTCGTGTTGAACGCGAAACCGATGGCGACACCCGACCACACCAGGGGCATCAGCCGGCCGGTGCGCACGGACTTCAGCAGTGCGGCCGCGCCCAGCAGCATCAGGAAGACGAGGATCGGGTCGGGGTTGGTGTCCCGGGTGATGGCGACCGTGATCGGGGTGAGTGTCAGCGCCAGCGCGGAAATCGTCGCCGCCACCGCGCCGAAGTCCCGCTTGACGAGCCGGTGCAGAAGCGCGACGGAACCGGTTCCCACGACGACCATCGGCAGCATCAACTGCCAGGTGCCGTACCCGAAGGCACGGGCGGACAGGCCCATCACCCACAGGGCGAACGGCGGCTTGTCGACCGTGATGAAGCTCCCCGCGTCCAAGGCGCCGAAGAAGAACGCCTTCCAGCTCTTGGTGCCGCTGTAGACGGCCGCGTCGTAGAAGGTGTTGCCGGTGATCGAGGAGAGGTTCCAGGCGTAGAGGGCGGTGGCCAGGACGAGGATCGCCCAGAGGGCCGGGCGGGCCCAGCGCGGGTCATCGGGCGCGCCGGTGAACAGACGCCGGGCGCGGGAGGCGAGTCCGCCGTCGGCGGGCGGGCCCGACCGGTGGCGGGCGCCGTCCTCGCGGACGGGAGCGGGCGGCGGGGCGAGTGTCGTCATGACGCGTACTCCAGGTGGGTGTTCGCCCCGGTGGGCAGGACGGCGGTGGGGGTGGTCGTGCGCGCCGCCGGCACCTGGGGGGTGCTCGTGCGGCGCGGTACGGCGGGCACGCGGGTACGGCCGGCGAGGGTGGAGCGGAGCATCCGGGCCATGCCCTTGAGGTCGTCGACGGCCGTGCGGACGATGTCGACCCGGCTGTCGGGGTCGTCGGTCCAGTCGACCGGCACCTCGTGGACCCGGAGCCCGTTGCGCTGGGCCAGGACCAGCAGCTCGGTGTCGAAGAACCAGGCGGTGTCCTCGATGTGCGGGGCGAGCGCGCGGAAGACGTCGGCCCGGACCGCCTTGAAGCCGCACTGCGCGTCCGAGAACCGGGCGCCGAGGCCGGCCTTGAGCAGGAGGTTGTAGGAGCGGGAGACGAACTCCCGCTCGGCGCCCCGGACCACGGCCGCCTGGCGGTGCAGCCGGCTGCCGATGGCGAGGTCGCTGTGGCCGGACAGCAGCGGGGCGACCAGGGGGAGGAACGCCTCCAGGCCCGTCGACAGGTCCACGTCCATGTAGGCGACGACGTCCGCGCTGGAGCGGTTCCACACGTGTTTCAGGGCGCGGCCCCGGCCCTTCTCCTCCAGGCGCATGGCGTGCACGTGCGGGAGACGGAGCGTCAGGTCGGTCGCCGCGTACCAGGTGGCGTCCGTGCTGGCGTTGTCCGCGATCGTGATGCGGAACGGGAACGGGAAGGACTCTTCGAGGTGTGCGTGGAGACGGCCGATGCTGTCGGCGAGGACGTGTGCCTCGTTGTACACCGGCACCACGATCTCGACCGACCGCTGCCGGACGCCTCCCGCGTTCGTTTCGTTCATGGCCATGACGATCGGGGCCATGTCTGGGGGATCCCTGAGCCGGTCCTGAGGGAAGAGTGAGAATCAGCGGACTCACAGGTTGCGCACAGTGGAAACCCCTTTCACCCAGGTGCGGGTGACGTGATCCCCTGGCGGTATGAGCCTGACGAGCGAGGTCTTCCTGGTGGGGGACGACGGTGACCTCGACATCCTGACCGGGGAGCGGGACGGTCGGCCCGACGGCGTGGACCTGGCCGGGCCGGAGGTGTGGCGCGGGACGGTCCGGGGATCACGGGCCTTCCGCCGGATCGGCGCCCGGTCCCTGTCGGCGCCGGTGAGGGTGCACAACGGCGATGGCGTCGCTCCGGACGAGATCCCCGCCTTCCTGGCGGAAACTGCTCCGGAACGCGCTTGCTCGGAGCGTGTCGCCGCCGAGACCCGCCCGCCCGACCGGACGGTCGGGGTCGCCGTCACCACATCTCCGGCCACCTGGGCGGCATCGAGGCGAGCGCGCGGTGTGCGCAGGGGGCCGGTGGCGGACTGCTGATCTGGTAAGCGGTCTAGACTCTCCCCGCAACGGCCCGAACTCGTATCGAGAGCGGGCAGAAATTGCCAGACCCGAAGGGTATTCGGCGCTTTGATACGGATAGATTCAGTCACCAAGCGATACCCGGACGGCACGGTGGCGGTCGACCGGCTTTCCCTCGACATACCGGACCGTGCGATCACCGTCCTCGTCGGCCCCTCGGGCTGCGGCAAGACGACCACCCTGCGGATGATCAACCGGATGGTCGAGCCCAGCGAGGGCACGATCCTCATCGACGGCGTCGACAGCCGTCAGCAACCGGTCAACACCCTGCGCCGGTCCATGGGTTACGTCATCCAGAACGCCGGCCTCTTCCAGCACCGGACGATCGTCGACAACATCGCCACCGTGCCCCGGATGCTCGGCTGGAGCAAGGACAAGGCCCGTGCGAGGGCACGCGAGCTGATGGAACGGGTGGGGCTCGACGCCTCGTTCGCCAAGCGCTATCCCTACCAGCTCTCCGGCGGCCAGCAGCAGCGCGTCGGCGTGGCCCGCGCACTCGCCGCCGATCCGCCGGTACTGCTCATGGACGAGCCGTTCTCCGCCGTCGACCCCGTCGTCCGTAAGGGCCTTCAGGACGAACTGCTCCGCATCCAGGCGGAGTTGGGCAAGACCATCGTCTTCGTCACGCATGACATCGACGAGGCCGTGAAGCTCGGCACGATGGTCGCGGTGCTCCGTACCGGCGGCCGGCTCGCCCAGTTCGCGCCGCCGGCCGAGCTGCTGTCCGACCCCGCCGACGCGTTCGTCGAGGACTTCCTCGGCGCCGACCGGGGCATCCGGCGCCTGTCGTTCTTCTCCTCCGCCGGCCTGGAGCTGCTCACCACGCCGATCGTCGCGATCGACTCCACGGCCGAGCAGATCGCCGCACGGGGCGCGACCGACACCCCCTACCTCCTCGTCACCGGCCTGGACGGCCGTCCGCTCGGCTGGAGCGAGCCCGGCGCGCTGACGGCCGGACGGGTCGACGCCGACCGACTGCTGCCGTACGGGCGGCCGTTCGTCGCCGAGCGGGACTCGCTGCGCGCGGCCCTCGACTGTGCGGTCCTGTCGCCCACCGGCTGGGCGGTCGCCGTGGACGCCGAGGGGCGGGCCGCCGGAGTCGTTTCCCAGACCGCCATCGGCGAGGCCATCCGCGGCGCCCACGCGGCAGGCCGTGAGGAGCAGCCGTCGCCCGCGGAGACCGCCCAGAAGGTCATCCGGTGAACCGCTTCTTCGACATCCCCAGCGACCTCCAGCACGACTGGTTCGGCCTCATCGGGCTCCATCTGCGCGAGGCCCTGCTGCCGGTGCTGGGCGGGCTGCTGCTCGCGCTCCCGCTGGCCCAGCTGTGTGTGCGGCTGCGCTGGCTGTACCCGCCCGTGCTGTGGGTGACGACCGTGCTCTACGCCATCCCGTCCCTGGCCTTCTTCGTCGTCCTCATCGACTACACCGGGCAGACCGAACTGACGGTGATGATCCCGCTCACCATCTACAGCCTGGTGGTGCTCGTCCCGGCGATCGTCGACGGCGTCCGTTCGGTCCCGCAGGAGACCCTCGCCGCCGCGACCGCCATGGGCTTCGGACCCGTACGCCGTTACGTCCAGGTCCAGTTGCCGATCGCGGTGCCGGCCATCATCGCCGGCCTTCGGGTGGCCACCGTGTCCAGCATCAGCCTCGTCAGCGTCGGCATGCTGATCGGCAACCAGGGCGCGCTGGGCAACCTGCTGCACGACGCGCAGATCTACAACCGGCCCGAACTCGCCTGGAACTCCGTGATCACCAGTGCCGCTCTGGCGGTGCTCGCGGACGCCCTGCTGGTCGTCGTGCGCATCCTGCTCACCCCCTGGATGCCGAGCGGTGCGCGCGGCGGAAAGTCCAAGCCCGCCGGGGTCCGGCCCGATCCGGCCGTGCCCGCCCTGGAGGACGCAGCCCGGTGAACGTCATCAATTTCGTGAACGCCTTCTTCAGTGACAGCGCACACTGGCACGGTTACGACGGAATCCCCACCCGCGTGTGGGAACACGTCCAGTACTCCCTGGAAGCGCTGGCCCTCGCCGCCGCGATCGGGCTGCCGATCGGGCTGATAACCGGTCACTACGGGCGGGGCGGAAACGTCCTTTCTCTTGTTGCCACCGCCGGCCGGGCGCTGCCCACCTTCGGCCTGCTGGTGGTGACGACGATCGTGCTCGGGTTCGGCATGCTGCCCGTGATGATCCCGCTGGTCGTCCTCGCCGTCCCGCCGATCCTGGTCACCACCTACGAGGCGGTGCGCTCCGTCGATCCGTCCCCCGTGGACGCCGCGCGGGGCATGGGCATGGGGGAGTCCGGCATCCTGCTGCGCGTCGAACTGCCCGTCGCGCTCCCGCTGATCTTCGGCGGTCTGCGTTCGGCGGCCATCCAGATCGTCTCGACGGCCACCATCGCCGCGTACGTCAGCCTCGGCGGCCTCGGCCGCTACATCGTCGACGGCCTCTACCAGCACGACTACGAGAAGGTGGTGGGCGGCGCCACCCTGGTCGCCGGCATGGCACTCGCGACGCTCGCGGTGTTCTGGGCGGCGGCGAAGGTGACGGTCTCGCCGGGGGTGCGCAGGAGCAACTAGGACACGTCCTCGCCCCGGGGTGGCCGTACGGCCATCGCGTCGACCTCGAACAGCATGCCCGGCAGGGCGAGCGAGGCCACGCCGCTCAGGGTCTGCGCGGGCAGCCGCTCGCCGAAGCGGGCGTGCAGGGCCTTGCCCAGGATCTCGAGCCTGCCGGGGTCGTGGTCGACGATGAACGTGCCCAACCGCACCACGTGGTGGAGCCCGAGGCCGACCCCGGCCAGTGCCGCCTCCAGCCGGTCGAAGGCCAGTTCCACCTGAGCGGCGAAGTCGCCGGGGACGGGGGCGCCGGACGAGTCAGAGGCGTACTGGCCCGCGAGGAGAACCAGTTCGCCGGGCGCCGACACGGCATGGCTGTAGCCGAAGGGCGTGGGGTCGTGCAGGGCGGGCGGGTTGGTGATCGTACGGGCGTCGTGGCTGTTGCTGCCGCTGTGGCTCATGACGGAAACAACTGCGGTGCGGGGGAAGGGCATTCCCCCGCACCGCAGTTGATTCCCGGTCGCACTGCCTATGCTGTTTCCGACCGCTCCGGTTGTTTCTCACCGGTTCCAGCTGTTTGCCGCTGTTTCTAGCTGTTTCTGGCTGTTCCCATACGCTGCCGACGCTCCGGCTGCCCGGTGCGCCGTCAGCCGCCCGACCGCGCCAGCGCCTGTTCCAGCACGACCAGCAGGGCATCTCGTACCGAGCCGCGCTCGCGCGCGTCGAACACGAGCAGCGGGACGCCTTCGGACACGTCGAGGGCCCAGCGGACCTCGTCCAGTGTGTGCGCGATCTGGCCGTCGAAAGCGTTTACGGCAACGGCGAACGGGATCTGCTTGTGCTCGAAGTAGTCGACTGCGGCGTAACAGTCGTCGAGACGGCGGGTGTCCACGATGACGAGCCCGCCGACCGCGCCCTCCACGATGTCGTCCCACATGAACCCGAACCGCTCCTGACCGGGCGTGCCGAACAGATACAGCTTCAGCGTCGGGTCGATGGTGATGCAGCCGAAGTCCATCGCGACGGTGGTGGTGGTCTTGCGCGGGGTGTGGCTGAGGTCGTCCACACCTGCCGCGACCTCGGTGATGGCCGCCTCGGTGGTCAGCGGCTCGATCTCGGAGATCGAGCCGACGGCGGTGGTCTTGCCCACGCCGAAGCCGCCCGCGATCACCAGTTTCACCGGCAGCGGCGGCCGTACGGCGGCCTGGCCGGCCGAGGTGCGGACCAGCGGTTCAGTCGGTGTCACGGAGTACCCCCCGGGAGTCGGGGATGGCCCGCAGGCCATCGATAACCCTGCGCAGAACGGATGCGTCGTGGGTGACGCCGGAGTCGGGCACGTGCACCGACAACTGCCCCGCCGTCCGGAGGTCCTCGGCGAGGACCCGCACCACGTTCAGGTGCAGCCGCAGCCTGGCCGCGATCTCCGCGATGGACTGCGGGACGCGGCAGGCGGCGACGATGTCGTGCTGTTCGAAGGAGAGCCGGCCGAGCGCGTCGAGCCCGCCGGTGGTGGCCACCAGCTGGGTCTCCACGGGCATCGTCCGGCCGGACGACGCCTCGCCCGCGCCGCCCGCGACCCGGCCGGCGGTGACCAGGAAGGGCCGGACGGCGGGTGCGGGGCCGACAGGGGCGACGCCGTCCTCGCCGGCCCCGCGCGGTGTGCGGCCGTCCGCCATCGGTGTTCGCTCTCTCTACGGTGGCACGCGCTCAGCGCGTACGCGTGGCGCCGACGCTGTTCTTCAGTTCCAGGACGAGCTGCGGGCTGAGCGCCGTGCCGGCGCGGTTGGCGAACACCGTCATCTCGTAGGCGATGTTGCCCAGCTTGGCCTCCTTGTCGGTGACGACGCCGAGCACGGCGCCGCTGCCGATCGCGGAGACCAGGACGTGGCCGCCCTCCAGGTCGATGATGACCTTGTTCAGGCCGCCCAGGCCGTAGTTGCCGGAGGCGCCCGCGGCCAGGCTGGTGATGCCCGAGACGATCGCGGCCAGCCGTTCGGAGTCGGCGTGCTCGCGCAGCTCCGACACCGCGATCAGCAGTCCGTCGGAGGACACCGCGATGGCGTCCACGACCCCCGCGGTCTCGGTGGCGAAACGGTTGAGCAGCCAGGTGAAGTCGGCTGCGGCGGCCCGCAGGTCGGTCGGCTTGGCGTCTCCGGCGGGAGTCTCACCTGTCGACGTGCTCACTGCTCGGCTCCTTCCGGAAGGTGGTTCTGGTGGTGCGTGGCGTCCCGGCCGGTGATCGGGTCGGTGATCGGCTCGGTCCGGCCGGACGCGTCGGACGGCTCTGTCCGGTCGGTCGGGTCGGGCGAAACGTCGGGACGGTGGTCGTGCCGGCGGTCGTTCCGGCGGTCCATCGGGTCTTCGGTGGTGGGGGTGAGGGGGCGGGGTTCGGCGGGGCGAGGATGTTCGCCGGTGTCCCGGTGGGCGCGGGCCACGGCCGCCTCGAACTCCTCCAGTGAATCGCGCACGGCGTCCGCGTCGGCGGGGCGGGCGGCCTGCCGCGCGGCCTGTTGGGCTGCGGCGTCGGCGGTCGTCCGCAGCGTCGCCCCGCGCACCCGGCGACGCAGCGGACGGGAGCCGTCGGGACCGACGGCGAACGCGTCGGCGCCGGCCCGGGCGGAGGCGGAGAGGGGACCGGCAGGGCCGGTGGCACCGGTGGGACCGGAGGCACGGTCGAACGCGGACGGTTCGGCGCCACGGTCGGCGGCGGCGTGCTCCGCCCTGCGGACGGAGTCGCCGGGGCCGCCCGTGCCGCGGGCGGGGCCGCTCTCGGGGCCGGACGGGTGAGTGTGCGGCGCGGGCTCCGTCGTACCGGCGGCGGGCCGGGACTCGGCCGCGTGGACGTACGACGACTCCGCCGTGCCGGCAGGGGTCGTGCGCTCCGCCGTACGGGCGTGGTCCCCGGGTTCGTCCTCCGCGCGGGCGTGGAGCGTGGCCTCGGCCGTGCGGGGCGCCGGGATCCCGACGCCGGCCGGGTAGGCGCGGGTCGCGGGCCCGTCCGTGGTGTCCGGCTCGGCCCCGGTGGTGGCCGGAGCCTCGGACGGGGCGGGATCGGCGAGGGAGGCCGACTTCGCCGTACGGGCGGGGACACCGGTTTCGACGGCGCGGTCGGAGGAAGCGGTTACAGCGGCGTTCCCGGAGGAAGGGGAACCGGTTCCGGTCGTAAGGCTGGAGGAATCGGTTTCCGCCGGACGGGTCGAGACAGCGGTTTCGTCGGTTTCGGCCGAGGCGCCTGTCACCGCCGTGGCGGTGGCGTGCGACGGGTCGTCGGTGCCGGCCACCGGAGTGAGCGGGGCCTCGGCCTCTCGTTCGCCCGGGGACGGGTCGCGGCGGGGGACCCGGCGCGGGAGCGCGCTCGGATCGTCCTCGTTCGTGGCCCAGGACGGAACCGTGGACGGGATCGAGGACGACGGCGAGGGGCCGGCCGCGGGGGCCGACGGGGCGGCGAGCGCTGCCGTGGCCGGGGAGGCGCCGGTGTGGGCAGGCCTGCCCACCGGGCCCAGCTCGCTCATCGTCAGGAGCAGCGTCGACGGGATCATCACCTCGGCCGTCACGCCGCCGCCCGGGGTGCGGGAGAGGGTGACGTCGACGTCCCAGCGGCGGGCCAGCGCGCCGACCACGAACAGGCCGAGCACCTTCGTCGGGACGACGTCGAGGCGTTCGCGGCGCACGAGGCGGGAGTTCTCCTCGGCCAGGCGCTCGGCGCTCATGCCCAGACCGTGGTCGGCGACGGTGATCGAGGCGCCGTCGGCGTCGGAGCCGACCACCACCTCGACGGGGCTGCCCTCGGGCGAGAACGACACGGCGTTCTCCAGGAGTTCGGCGATCATCAGCGTGAGGTCACCGATGATGTCGGGCTCCACCAGGGCCTCGGTCGCGGCACGCAACTGAACCCGCTGGAAGCCCTCGATCTGGCCCAGTGCGGCGCGTACGACGTTGGTGAGCTCGGTCGGCCCGGCGTCCAGGACGGTCTCGCGGATGCCGGCCAGCAGCATCAGGCTGTCGGCGTTGCGGCGCAGGCGGACCGCGATGTGGTCGATGGAGTAGAGGCGTTCGAGTAGCGCCGGGTCGGTCTCGCCGCGTTCCACCGCGTCGATCAACGCAAGTTGACGAGTCGTCAGGTTGCTGACGCGACGCCCGACGTTGCCGAACATCTCGGCGACGTTGCGCCGGCTGAGCACCTGGCGTTCCAGCAGCGCCGCCGCGGTGGTCTGCACGTTGTTGAAGGCCTCGGCGAGTTCGCCGATCTCGTCGTCCGCGGTGACCGGCAGCTCACGCAGCCGCGGGGGCCCGGACTCCTCGGCGTCGTCGTCGGCGACGCGGGCGAGTTCGCGGCCCGCGACGTCGGCGACCTCCTGGGCGGCCCCCGTCAGCGCCAGCACCGGGCGGACCACGGAGCGGCGAACCAGGATGGAGAAGGCGATCCACAGGGCGAAGCTCAGCAGCGCCAGGTTCAGCAGCAGGCCCGCGCGCCACTGGGCGCTGGAGGCGGTGTCGTCGGCCCGGTCGGCGATCTGGTCGATCAGCGACGCGGTGATCTTCAGCCGGGTCCGCGCCTGGGCGCTGTAGTCGGGGTAGGAGGCGATGGCCGCCCGGAACGCCGTACGGATGTCGGCCTTGGACTCGGCCTGCAACGCGCTCGGGTCCACGGCCAGTTCGGCGTAGTGCTGGCCGATCGAAGCCTGCGAGGAGTTGTGCTCGATGCCGCTGAACTCTTCGTTCTGCGTCTCGCCGGCGAACCGCTCGAACCGCTCGGCCTGGTAGGTGAACAACTCGTAGGAGCCGACCGCGCCGGTGAACTCGATGAGCGCGTTGCTGTCACCGGTCCGGGCGGAGAACACGCCCGTCTCGAAGGCGCCGTGCGCGGCGTCGGCGCGCAGCAGCGAGTCGAGCAGGTTGCCGGTGAAGGTCGTCGCGAGGTCGGCGTTGCGGTCCAGGCCCAGGCCGTCGATGAGGCCGTCGGCCGCGCCCGAGTACGCCGGGTCGATGTTGTCGGCGGGCAGATAGCCCTGCTCGATGGTGGCCCGCAGGCCGGCCAGGCCCTGGACCTCCTTCAGCGCCTGCACCTCGGTGTCGGGCAGCCGGTCGCCGAAGGCGTCGACCACCTTCTGCACCTGGGCGTCCACGGCGGCCTGGGCCTGCCGGTATCCGTCGGTGGAGGGGGTGCCGCCGTCGAACGACGCCTCGTGCCGCACGGAGAGCAGGATCGCCTGCTGGTGCTCGTCCTGCAGTTCGGCGACGAGCTGGGCGACCTGGGCGCTGTCACGCACCAGTTGGGCGGCGTTCTCGGCGCGGTTGGACTCCTGCACCAGGTCGACGATGAGGTACGTCAGCAGCAGCGCGATCACCGTCAGCGGGATACCGACGAGTACGTTCAGCTTGCGCTGGAAGGGCCACCGGTCGGCGAATCCCCGCAGACCGCGGCGTGCGGACGTGGGCGCCGAGGATGCCGACCGGGCGGGCGCGTCCACCTCTTTCGTGGACACCGGGCCTCCTTCAAGAGGGTGCTGCTCGCGTGCTAGGGGCGTTTGCATGCATGCCGACTTTCTGCACGCACGTGTCCGAATATGAATGATACGGAAGCGGCCCCCGTACACCGCTGTGGCCGACGCCGACTGCTGTGGCGGACGCCAACTCCGGCGAGACTATCGCCTATTCGAACGGCCGAGCGCGTCGCCCTACGTCAAGAATCCATTACGAAGCGATGAACCGGAGCCGTTCAGGGGCCTTCAAAGGGGTACACAGGTGATCTACCGATCCGCTCGCAAGTGATCACGGATCGAAGCCAATCGGTAACCCGGCTCCTCTTGACTGATCAAGAAGCGGGTGGATTGGATCAGGCCAGAGTGTTTGAGTTCTCATCAACCCCCCAGCTCGGAACGGGAACCGTGACTACCAACGCCCACAGCAGCAGGTCCCTCAGGAACCACCCAGGTGCGGCGGCCGTCGCCCTCGCGGCGGCGACGGTCCTGCTGGCGGGATGCTCCTCGTCCGACGACACCTCCGACCCGCTCGCCGGCGACAAGGCGGCCGGCGACACCGTGGTCGTCGGCTCCAACAACTTCGCCGAGAGCATCCTGATCGCCGACATCTACGGCGAGGCCCTGAAGGCCAAGGGCATCAAGGTGTCCTACAAGCCCAACATCGGCAGCCGTGAGACCACGTACGGCCTGCTCAAGAACGGTTCCATCACCGTCCTGCCGGAGTACAACGGCTCGCTGCTGGCCTACCTGGACGCGAAGGCCGAGCAGACCTCGCTCGCGACCGTGAACGCCGCGGCGAAGGCCAAGCTCGACTCCAAGCTGACGCTGCTGGAGTCGTCGCCGGCCGAGGACAAGGACTCCGTCACGGTCAACGCGGCGACCGCGAAGAAGTACAACCTCACCGCGACGTCCACGCTGGCCGACCTCAAGGACATCGCGCCGGAGCTGGTCCTCGGCGGCTCGCCCGAGTTCCAGACCCGCCAGCAGGGCATCCTCGGCCTGGAGTCGGTGTACGGGCTGAAGTTCAAGTCCTTCAAGGCCCTCGACGCGGGCGGTCCGCTGACGCAGGCCGCGCTGAAGAAGAACACCGTGCAGGCCGCGGACATCTTCACCACGGACCCGACCATCACCCAGGAGAAGTTCGTCGTTCTCCAGGACCCGGAGAACCTCTTCGGATTCGCGAACGTGACCCCGCTGGTCTACAAGAGCGGGCTCTCCCAGGAGGGCATCGACGCGCTCAACGCCGTCTCCGCCAAGCTCGACACCAAGGCCCTGCTGGAACTGGACTTCCAGGTGCAGCTGGAGAGCAAGGACCCGCTGGACGTCGCCAAGGCCTGGCTGAAGTCGGCCGGCCTCGGCTGAGGTTCCACCGGATCACGTGAACCGTTGGAAACAACAGCGGACGGACCGACCCGGGTTCCTCCGCACCGCGGGGGCGCCCGGACCGTCCTGAACGGAACCACCCTCACCGTCGGCGAGCTGATCGCGCTCGTCGACGGTGAGGCCGTGCCCACGGTGGCTCCCGAGGCCCGTGGGCGTGCCGCCCTCTCCTGGCGCACGGCGCAGGCGCTCGCCGCCGCCGGACGGCTGTACGGCCGCGGCACCGGCGTCGGCGCACAGGGCTCGGTGCCGGTCGACGAGGGCGACGAGGCCGCGCACGGCCTGCGCCTGCTGCGCAGCCACGCGGGCGGAGCGGGCGCTCTGCTCCCCGCCCGCCAGGTCCGCGCCATGCTCGCGGTACGTGCCAACCAGCTCCTCGCCGGCGGCTCCGGCATCCAGCCCGCCCTCATCGACGCCCTCGTCGACGCCCTCCGTCTCGGCGTCCACCCGGCGGTCAACGAGTACGGCGCTGTCGGCACCGGTGACTTGACCGCGCTCGCCCAGACCGGCTTGACACTGATCGGCGAACGGCCGTGGCTGAGTGCTGAGTCGGCAGGGTCGGGGAGTCCTGTTGGGCAGGACGGCGAGCCGACCGGCGGCCGGGTTGAGGGCACTGACCGGGCAGCCGCCGGTGGCGAGTTCGCCGGCGCAGCTCAGGAGGTCGTCGCCCCCGCCGTTCAGCTCGTCACTCTGCCCGGACCCGCCGCCGAAACCGTCTACGTTCCCGTTTCCGCCCCAGTGACGGCAGTCGCCTCCGTCACTGGCGTCACCGCCGCCGCCCCCTCCACCGGGCTCCCGGCCCCCGTCGTCCTTCAGCCCGGTGACGCGCTGGCCCTGCTCAGCAGCAACGCCCTCGCGTTGGGGCAGGCCGCGCTCGCCCAGCGTGAGCTCGACGTGTTGCTGCGGGCCACGCACGCCGTCGCCGCCCTTTCCCTTGCCGCGGTGTCCGGCTCGCCGGAGGCCTACGCCGCGCCCGTGCACGCCCTGCGGCCCTATCTCGGGGCGGCCCGCGCGGCCGGTGAGGTGCGGCGGCTGCTCGGCCTGCCCGACCGGCCGCAGGGCCGCCAGGGCCGACGTATCCAGGACCCCTTCGGGTTCCGCGCCTTCCCGCAGGCGCACGGCTGCGCCCTGGACGCTTCCGAGCGACTTCGGGAAGTCGTCGAGGTGGAGGTCAACTGCCCTTCGGAGAACCCCCTCATGGATC
The DNA here is from genome assembly GCF_035983595.1 of Streptomyces sp. NBC_01334. Classification (NCBI taxonomy): domain Bacteria; kingdom Bacillati; phylum Actinomycetota; class Actinomycetes; order Kitasatosporales; family Streptomycetaceae; genus Streptomyces; species Streptomyces sp. NBC_01334. The sequence goes on from NZ_CP130718.1 coordinate 7,397,232, forward strand.
CCGACGACACCGCGGCCTACCACCACGGTGGCTTCTTCGCCGCACCCCTGGGGCTCGCCCTGGACGCCGCCGGCCTCGCCCTGCTGCAGACCGCGCAGCTCTCCGCTGCACGCCTGACGGCGCTCGGCGACCCCGGGCTCACCGGTCTGCCCCCGTTTCTCGGCGGGGGACCCGCGACCAGTTCGGGCACGATGATCCTGGAGTACACCGCCAACTCCGCTCTGGCGGAACTGCGTTCGGCGGCGACTCCCGCCTCGGCCGGCCACGCCGTCCTGTCGCGAGGTCTGGAGGAGGCCGCCAGCTTCGCCGGACAGGCCGCCCGCCAGACCTCGCGGGCAACGGACGCCTACACCACCGTCCTCGCATGTGAACTCGTCGTCGCCGTACGTGCTTTGAGGATGCGCCCGGTCCAGGCGGAGTCACTGCCGGCGCCGGTCGCGGTTCTCGCCGCGGCGACGGCCGTTCTTCCCGCGGGCACGGAAGACCGTCCGCTGGCCGGGGATGTGACGGCGGCGGCCGAACTGCTGCCCCGGCTGGCCGAGTTGTGAGCCGGTCGACGCGGGGACGGCCGGCTCCGGTGACGGGTCTCGCTCAGTAGCCCACGTAGAACGTCGCGTCCTGCTTCTCGGTGGCCGTCGCGACCGGGTCGATGCGCAGTACGTAGTTCGCGTGCCGGATGTAGCGCGTCGGGTTGTTGTAGGAGCGGAACGACGCCCACCCGGAGTCCGCCAGGCCGGCCGTACGGTAGAAGGTCGCGTCACCGGCGAACGTCGATGTGCCGTCGTTGACGTCGAGTTGGAGCTGGTAGTTGTAGTGCCGCAGGTACCGGGTCGGGTAGTTCACCGACTGGAAGGAGACCCCGGTGCCGTCGGCCAGGCCGGGGACGAGCTTCCACTGCGAGTCGGTGTACAGGTCGAAGGGGTACGTGTCGATGCGGCCGACGTAGTTGGCGTGGCGGACGTAACGGTCCGGGAAGTTGTAGGACTTGAGCCGGTTCCAGGCCGGGGCGCCCCACTTGGCGACGAGGTTGCTGTACTGCGTGCTGGTGATCGTCGTGACACCGCAGTGCTTGGAGTTCACCGGCTGGGTGTACGTCTTCTGGTCGAGCGCGGTCCAGGTGCCCGCCGAGAGGTCGGTGGACTGCCAGGCGTAGAAGACGCCGTTGGGTGTGTAGGTGTCCCCCCAGAGCCACCAGGTGCTGGAGGTCAGCGACTTGACGAGGGTGGGCGCCTCGGTGCCCCCGTGGGCGACCCCGGTGTTGAAGACCGTGAAGCTGCCGGGGTCGAGGGAACCGGACCGTGCGCCCACCAGCGTCTGGTCCTTCTTGAAGTAGAGATAGTTGACGCCGTTCACCCCTACGGCCATGTCGCCGTCGATCACGTCGTAGCCGGGGTCGAAGAAGACCTGGGGGGCCGAGGCGGTGACGAAGTCGGTGGTGTAGTTGACCATGATCACGTTGTGCCCGCTGCTGTTCACGGCGGAGTAGATGAGCGCGTACTGTCCCCGGCCCGCGTCCCAGAACGCCTCCGGCGCCCAGCTGTGGGTGTTCATGTCGTGCAGCTTCAGCCGGTGGTAGCCGGTGAAGGTGCGCAGGTCGGTCGAGTTCCACACGTGCACGTACTGGCTGACGTAACTCCAGTCGGTGCCCTTGAGGTCGGTGGCGATCACCACGTAGGTGCCGTCCTGCTTGCGCAGGATGAACGGGTCGCGCAGCCCCAGCGCGCCCTCGGTGGGCGTGACCACGGGGTTGTTCTGGTTCAGCGGCATCCACTGCAACCCGTCCGTGCTGACGGCGAGGTGGAGGCCGTAGTCGGTGCCGGCGCCGAGGCTGGTCGACTCGGTGAAGTAGCCCATCACGTAGGCCGAGTCGGCCGCGTGGGCGGACGGGACGCCGAGGGTGAGGGCCAGGGGGACGGAGGCGGCCGCGCCCAGGACGAGGCGGCGGGAGGGGTTGGGGGTCATATGCGCTCCAGGGATGCGGGGTGCCCTTTGATGCCGACCATTGGTTCGAAATACCGAACCAGGTTCGGTGAGTCGGTCAGAAAGTAGGGGCGCGCGGGGAACAGGTCAATCACTGGGACACGCTTGGCGGTTTCCCGCCTTGCACCTGTGGGTCGCCTACGAAATTCCGGCGATCTTCTCGCCCGTCCGGGCTACTCTCGGCGACCGTGAACAGGAGACGGCAGAAGAAACTGACGAAGCGTCTGTTGTCGGCGGTGATGTTCGAGGGCGGTCCTCAGGTCGACCTGCTGTTGCGGGCAGGCGCCGACCCCTCGGCCCCCGATGTCGAAGGAACGACTCCGTTGTACGCGGCTTGTGTTCAGGGGTCCGCCGACGCCGCGCGCAGGTTGCTCGAGGCCGGTGCGCCGCCCGACGCCGAGAGCGCGGGCCTGGGCGCCGAGGGGACCCCGTTGTGCGCGGCGGCGTGTTGGGGCCACATCGACGCGGTCCGCACCCTGCTCGCCCACGGCGCCGACCCCAACCTGCGCGAGGACCACGGCACCGGGCTGACCCCACTCGAGTGGGCGACCGCGGGACCGCATCCGGAAACGGTTGCCGTACTGCGCGCCGCGGGAGCCCACTGACGGACGCAGTCCCGGATACTCGGGCGGTCGGGCGGTCGGGCGGTCGGGCGGTCGGGCGGTCGGGCGGTCGGGCGGTCGGGCGGTCGGGCGGTCGTGAATTGGCGGCTCGGGCGGTCGGTCAGTGTGCCGGGCTCGGCTGGAGTGTGACGTCCTCGATCAGCCGGTCGATCAGAGCGATCAGTACGTCCCGGCACGAGTCGCGTTCCCGCGCGTCGCACAGCAACACGGGAACATGTGTCGGCAGCGCCAGCGACTCCTTGATCTCCTCCGTGGGATACGGGTGCAACCCGTGGAAACCGTTTACCGCAACGACGAACGGGATGCCTCGGCGCTCGAAGAAGTCGATCGCGGCGAAGCTGGACTCCTGCCTGCGCACATCGATGAGCACCACCGCCCCCAGGGCGCCGATCGCCAGGTCGTTCCACATGAACCAGAACCGCTGCTGGCCGGGCGTGCCGAAGAGATACAGCACCAGATCGTCGCCGATGGTGATCCGCCCGAAGTCCAGGGCCACGGTGGTGGACCGCTTCTCCTCGATGCCCTTGAGGTCGTCCACCTCCAGCCCGGCGACCGTCAGCGGCTCCTCCGTGCGCAACGGCGCGATCTCGCTGACCGCCCCGACCATGGTGGTCTTACCGACGCCGAAGCCGCCGGCGATGAGGATCTTCACCGTGTCGGGTGGCGCGGCCGGCCCGGCGCCGAGGGCGGTGGAAGCGGTGGAATCAGATCCGGCCAAGGCCGTCCCTCACTTTCTCCAGCAGATCGAGATCCGGCGTGCCGGTGACGGAACGGGGCGGCCGGGCCGTGATCAGGCCCGCCTCCAGCAGGTCGCAGAGCATGATGACGACCACGCTCACCGGCAGGTCGAGATGGGCCGCGAGTTCCGCCACGGCGAGCGGCCGGGCGCACAGCCGCAGGATCCTGGTGTGCTCCGGCTGCGGCCGCGCGGCCCGCTCGGGCGGCGGGTCGACCGCGGTCACCGTCGTGATGAGCGTGAAGTCGGCACGGCTGGGCCGGGTCCGGCCACCGGTGAGGGTGAACGGCCTGACGAGTCTGCCCGCTTCGCCGCTTCCGCTCACCTCACCCGCCGTTGGTGCGGACGGCGGGACCGACATGGGCCCGCGGTGCCGCGCTGAGGTGCTCGCCGATCTTCTTCACCAGCATGTTCATCTGGTACGCCACCACGCCCACGTCCGCGTTCTTCCCCGCCAGTACGACGAGATGGGCCCCCGGGCCGGCCGAGGTGAGGATCAGGTAGCTGTTGGCCATCTCGATGAGCGCCTGGCGCACCGGACCGCCGCGGAAATCCATGCTGACGCCCTTGCTGAGACTCATCAGGCCGGACGCGGTCGCCGCGAGCCGTTCGGCGTCCTCGCGCGGGAAACCGGTGGACTTGCTCACCACCAGCCCGTCCTCGGAGAGTACGACGGCCTGGTTCACGTCGGCGACCCGATCCACGAGACCGGTGAGGAGCTGGTCGAGCTGGGTGTTCGTGCCGGGGATGGAGCGTGTCATCGCGAAGTCCTTCATGAGCGGTCGGCGGGCGGTGTCGGGGTCTGGGAGGTGCTCGCAGCGGTGACCGGCGGGCCCGGGGCCTCCTCGGTGGATGGTTCCTGCGGGTCGTCGGGCCACAGGTCGGCTTCGGCGTGTGCTCGCAGCGTGCCTCGCTGGAAACCGGCGAGGGAAGAGGCCGCGCGCTCCGCGGTGAAGTCGTCCGGGTAACCGTCTTCCTCGACGGCCCCGGCGGACGTGGAGTCCTCGCGCAACTCGGTGGCGAGGCTGGTCTGCGGGACCCTGCGGGGCAACGGGGTGAGACCTTCGGGCCGAGCGGCCGTACCCTGCGTCCGGTCCGTGGCGTTCGCCACCCCGCTCGCCCGGAGGCCCCCACGACCCGAGGTGTCCGGCGCACCGGGCCCGGAGGCGGACGCACCGGCCGCGGCCGCCACGGCGCCCGTCGCGAGGGGCGAGTCGCCTGTCGAGGACGCGCCGTCCGTCGAGGACGGCGTGTCGGCCGGGTCGGGCGAGGCCGGCGCGGGGTCCTCCGAGGCCGGTCGGCTCGGCGCCGGGTCCCCTCTACTGGCCGATGGGGCCGACGAGTCGGGCGCCGGAACGGAGGCGCCCCTTGCCGGCAGGGGCGACGCGGCCGGTTCGGCGCCCGACCGGCCGTGCTCCCGCGCCGCGTCCGGTGTGTCCCGCGCGGGTGACGGGAGGTCCGAGCCCGGGGAAGGGGATCCGGTCGTCGCCGGCTCGCTCGGGTCCTCGGCCGCCGGGGTCGACGGACCGGGGGCGTCGCGGACCACGATGTCGTGCGGGACCAGCACGATCGCCGTGGTCCCGCCGTACGGTGACGAGCGCAGGGTGACGGCGATCCCGTGCCGGGTCGCCAGCTGGGCGATCACGAACATGCCCAGCCGCAGGTCGTCGGCGAGCGCCACCACGTCGAACTGGGGCGGGACCGCCAACTGCGCGTTGAACGAGGCGTAGTCCTCCTCGGACAGGCCGAGGCCGCGGTCCTCGACCTCGATCGCCAAGCCCCTGGCCACCAGCGCGGCCCGTACGCCGACCGGGCTGGGCGCCGGCGAGTAGGACGTCGCGTTGTCGATGAGCTCGGCGAGCAGATGGATCACGTCCGCCACGGCGGGTGGCGCGATGTACACGTCCTCCTCGGTGTGCACCTCGGCCCGCCGGTACTCGGCGACCTCCCCGACGGCGCTGCGCAGGATGTCGATCAGCGCCACCGGCTCCGTCCAGCTGCGCCCCGGCCGGCCGCCGCTGATGATGACGAGGTTCTCCTCGTAGCGGCGCAACTGGCTTGCCGTGGAATCCAGTTCGTAGAGCCCGTTGAGGACGTCCGGGTCCTGGTGCCGCCGCTCCAGTGCGTCGAGCTTGCTGAGCTGGAGGTTGACCAGGTTCTGGCTCTGCCGGGCGATCCCCAGGATGACCTTCTGGAAACCGCGCCGGGTGTCGGCGAGTTCGACCGCGGTGTGCACGGCGGTGCGCTGCGCCGTGTTGAACGCCGCGGCCACCTGGCCGAGTTCGTCGCCGCCGTAGTCCAGCGGAGGGGTCGCCGAGTCCACGTCGACCGTCTCGCCCCGGTCCAGCCGGGCCACGACGTCCGGAAGCCGTTCGTGTGCCAGGCTCAGCGTGGCCATCCGCAGCCCGTGCAGCCGCCGGGACAGCGAACGGGTGATACGCCAGGACATGCCGACGCACAGCAGCAGGGCGGCGAGACCGCCGGCGCTGAGCGAGGCGGCCGTGATGAGCAGCTCGCGTGCCTCGTCCGCGCTGTGCTGGAGCAGTGCCGTGGTCTGCAGCCGGATCAGCCCCGAGTACTGGTCGGAGACCTCGATGAGCGCGGCACGCCACTGTTTCTGCACGTCCGGCAACGCGATGTCACCGTTTTCGCCCTGTTTCGTGCGGGCCGCGAGCACCTTGTCCTCTACGGACTCCAGGATCTGCCACTGGTAGCTCGTCAGGATCTTCTCGGTCTGCGTCTTCGCGGTGCCGGTGAGCGAGGGGACGATCTGGTCCTGCACGAGCCAGCGCCGGGTGTTCACCAGCTGGGCGAACTCCGCCCACGTCTTCTCGTCCATCCGCTGTCGGGGCCCGGCGAGCGTGAGCTGGAGGTCCTCCTCGGAGACCAGTTCGGCCGCGTGCTCCAGGGCGACGAGCGGTCCGGCCTGCGAGGTGAGGTCGCCGTCGTCGACCTGGGACAGCTCCTGGAAGGCGTGGATCTGGTCGTCGATGATCGACGTGTACTGGTCCAGAGCCTGGGCGGCGGTGATGTCGACGGGGTCGTCCACCTGGCCCCGGTAGTACTCCAGGCTGCCCACGGAGGCGACGACCGAGTACATCCGGTCCCTGACACGGTCGGACGCCTGCTGGATGTCGTCCGACCGGGCGACGAGCTTGGCGACCGCCGCGTCCGTCTTCTCGCGCTGTGCGTCCAGCGCGGCCCGGGAGCCGGCGGGCCGCGAGGCCAGCCACACGGCGGACAGGCTGCGCTCCTGCTGGAGCATGAGCGTCGCCTCGGTGCCCATGGCACCGGTCGACCGGCTCAGTTCGGTCTGCGCGCGCAGTCGCAGCCCCTCCGCGAACATCTGGGTCGTCGTCACACCCCACATGGCGGCGAGGGTGACGCTGGGCACCAGGGCCAGCAGGATCAGCGAGAGACGTATGGAGCCGAGACGTCGGCGCCGGGCACCTGTCCGTGGAGACATAGTCGTCCTAGAGCGAGCAGCGGGGGGGAGGGGGAGGAGAAGCGGGGGAGACGGGGGAAAACGGTCCGGTCAGCGGGTGCCGGCGGCGGCGAAGCGGGCGACTTCGGCGACGTTGGTCTTCGTGACGAAGGCCGGGCCCGTCAGCACGGGCGACACACCGCCGCCGCTGAGGTTGCCGTTGGTCTTGTAGAGCCAGAGCCCGTCGACTGCCAAGTAACCCTGTAGGTAAGGCTGTTGATCCACCGCGAACTGAACGCTGCCGTCACGGACTGCCGTGACCAGGTCCTTGTTGAGGTCGAAGGTGGCGACCTTGGCCTTGCTGCCGGCCTTCCCGGTCGCCTGCACCGCGGCGAGGGCGAACTGCGCCCCGTTGGCGATGACTTCGTCGATGTCGGGTTCCTGGCGCAGGCGTGCCGCCACGGCTGCGGTCATGGCGTCCATGTCCGTTCCGTCGACGTAGAGCATCTCGGTCTCGCCGGTGAACGTCTTCTTCACGCCCGCGCAGCGGGCCTCCAGGGCGATGTTGCCCCGTTCGTGGATGACGCACAGGGCGTGCTTGGCGCCGAGGCCGTCGAGTTTGTCGCCGACGGCGCGGCCCGCGACGCTCTCGTCCTGGCCGAAGTACTCCAGAAGTCCCGCCGAACGCCAGGCGTCGATGCCCGAGTTGAGTCCGACCACGGGTATGCCGGCCGCCTTGGCCCGGGCCACCGGACTCTTCATGGCCTGCGGTTTGGCGAGGGTCACCGCGATGCCGTCGACCCGGTCGCTGATCGCGTCCCGCACCAGCTCGGCCTGTCCGGCGGCGTCGGGGTCGCTGGCGTAGGTCAGGTCGACGCCGTCCTTGGCGGCCGCGGCTTCGGCGCCCTTGCGCACCAGCTCCCAGAAGTCGTCGCCCTCGGCGCCGTGGGTGACCAGGGTGATCTTGATGCGGTCGGCCGAGCCGCCGGCCGGGTCCGTGTCCGAACCGGACGACGCGGCGCCGGAGCAGCCGGTCAGCAGGAGGAGGCAGCAGGCCGCGGCCAGGGCGGTGAGGCGTACGGATCCGAGGGGAACGGGAGCGGAGGGAGCGGGGAGGGGAGGGTTCATGGGGGGCTGCACCTCGCTGTGCGGCAGAGCAGGGAGGACGGGGCGAGCACCGCCGGAGCGAGGGGGTGTGCACCGGCGAGAGGCATTCGTTGGCTCGGAGCCAACCGTGTGTGACCGCTGGTAGTCAAGTGAGCAGCCACACGGGGTGAGGCGCTGCTGCCGCATTGTGATCCGGAACGGTGCGGCGAGGACCGAAGGGAGCATATCCGCAGCTGAATTGACTGATCGTCAATCGACGGGCTCGGTTCAGGGCTTGCGGGCCACCGCCCCGTACATCGCGATGTACGCGTCGCGGACGACCTCCGTGCCGGCGCCAGGCATGCTGAGGACTCCGAAGGACCTGAAGCTGCCCGAGGCTCCGAAAGCAGCGTAGGCCCCGGAGGCCGAAAAGCAGGCCCAGCCCTCGTCCCCCGGTTCTCCTCCGGCCCTTCCCGCCCTTCTCGCGCTTCTCCCGCTCTCCCGGTCCCGGCTCTTCTGGTCGTCCTGGCTCCGCCTAGAGCGTGTCTCCTTGATCCGTTTGTCGGTTGATCGGACATGTCCGTCCGATCAGTGATCACTGATGCGATGTGGGACCGGATCAAGCCGTTGATGCCTGCCGATCCGGTCCGCGGTCGACGGTGGGCCGATCACCGTCGCACCCTGGAAGCCATCGTGTGGAAGTACCGCACCGGCTCGCCTTGGCGGGACCTGCCAAACGAGCTCGGGTCATTCCAGACCGCTCACAAACGGCTGCTCAGATGGGCCGTGGACGGCACCTGGGAACGCATCCTCGCCGCAGTTCTGGCAGCAGCAGACTCTGATGCCGACATCGGCTGGACCGTGTCAGTGGACTCCACCGTCTGCCGGGCCCACCAGCACGCCGCCGGAGCCAGAAAAAGGGGGCGCCCGGTCGGGCTGAGCCCGACGATCACGCGCTTGGTCGTTCCCGCGGCGGCCTGAGCACGAAAGTTCACCTCGCCAGCGACAGCCATGCACGCCCCTTGACCCTCCGCGTCACCGCGGGTCAGGCAGGTGACGCACCAGCCTTCGAGGCCGTCATGGCCGGTATCCGTGTTCCGCGAAGCGGGCCGGGAAGACCGAGAACCCGACCGGACACCGTTCTGGCGGACCGCGCGTATTCGTCACGCGCGATCCGGAAGCATCTCCGCCAACGCGGGATCCGCGCTGTCATTCGCCAGCCGTCCGACCAGGCCGGCCACCGTCGGCGCCGAGGCCGTTCAGGTGGCCGGCCGCCCGCCTTCGACGCCGAGGCGTACAAGCAGCGCAACGCGGTCGAGCGATGCATCAGCCGGCTCAAGCAGTGGCGGGGGCTGGCCATGCGAACGGACAAGCTCGCAATCGCCTACGGGGCAGCGCTCTACCTCGCTGCCATCCTCATCTGGGCCCGGGCGTAGGGGCGTCGGGCCGCATGATTTGGAGAGGCACGTCCTCGGCCCAGCGTGGCAGCATGCGGCAATGGCCTTTCGACACCCCGACGGCGACTACGCGATCACCGCGATGTACTCCGTGCCCGATGACGCCTGGTATCTGGAACTGGATCTCGTGGCCGGGCAACGGGCTCTCGTGACCGCAATCGTCCCCGACGAGGATCCGGCACGGGAACCCACGGTGTGCTTCAACCCGAACGCAGGACACACTGACGTCCCATACGAGGTCATGCGCTGGTTCATGCACCAGGTCGATGAAGAGATCAGTACCTCCCGTGCCTGGATGCGGCTGAGACCGGAGCTCGTCGAGATCATCTACCAACTCCGTCAGGAGCACATGGGCGCCATCGACGATGACGACTTTCCCCAGGTACTGGCGGACGTGCGCACCACGATTCCCGAGGAAGACCTCTCCGACGTTCTAGAAGCCGCCTTCGGGCGGAATCCTGACGGCACCACCATGAACCACCCGCAAACGCCCCAGCCTGTAGACGGTCAAGGAGACAGGGCCTAGTCCTCCTCGCTCCCCTCCGCTTCGTCCTCTTCCTCTTCCGTTTCCTCGAAGAAGTCGCCGATCTCGTCCACCACTTCGGCCGCCACCATGCCGCCGACGAACCCCGCGCCCAGTCCCGCCGCGCCCGCGGCGACCGCCGTGCCCACGCCGGGGCCGGAGCGGTGGACGGCGAGGTGGTCGGCGTGCGGTGCGGAGTGGACGTACGCCTGCGCGCCGTACGCCTCCCGGTGCTCGGTCAGCCGGCGGATCCAGCCGTCGACCTCGCTGTTCCAGTCGAGAACGGGCACGTCCTCGTGGCGCACGGTGAAGCGGGTCAGCGCGTCGTGGCCGGGGGTGAGCGGGCCGCCGCGCTTGTCGGCCTCCAGCACGACCTCCAGGCCGGACGCGGTGGTGAGGAAGGTCAGCTCGATCTCGGTCACCGCGTGCGCGTACCGCGGGGGCGGGGTGAGCTCGATCTCCTGGTAGAACGGCAGCCGTTGACCCGTGCCCCCGATGCGGCCGTGCTCCAGGTCGGCGGAGCGGAAGCCGAACCCGAGCTGTCCGAGAGCCTCGAGGACCGCCTCCTGCACGGGCAGGGGACGGACGACGAGCGGGTCGAGATCGCCCCGGTCGCGGGCGTCGGCCACCGCGAGCTCGGTGCGCACACCCAGGACGACGCCCAGCGGCTGCCCGTACAGCTCGGTGACCGGCGTCTCCCAGGGCACCGTGACCGAGAACGGCACACTGCGTTCCTCGTCCGCACCGAGCCGGAAGCCCCCACCGACGACATACCGCTCGAAGGCGACGGTGCCCACGCTCTCGCCCTCCTCGCCCTCCGCCTCGACGCGTGCCAGCAGCTCCAGGCCGATCTCCTCGATCTCCACGGCCGCGCCGCCGCCCCGCAGCCGGACCTGACCCGACAGTGCCCCACCGGGCAGCACGGCCTCGCCGTCGAGCACCGTGTCCACCGAGGGGCCGCCTACGCCGATCGCCCCGAGCAGCCGTTTGAACACCATGCCGCTGTCGCTCCTTCACGCCGAACCCATTGCCTCGAACCCATTGCGGTGATCTTCCGCTGAACTCGTCGCGACGGCAAAGAAGTTCCCAAGTCACCTGTTCGAATGACAGGCGGTGGCGGGGTGACGAAACCGGCGGGGCCGGGCGCGGCCCGCTGTGCGCAGGTCGTCCCGGCCCCGCCGGTGAAGTGACGTACGGCTGTGAGGCGCGACCGCGTGTCCCGTCCGCGCGTCAGGTCCGCGAAGGTCCGCGGGTCAGGCGGGCTTCCCCGCTCCGGGCAGCGGGCCGTCCTGCCGGACCGACTCGGCCGTCCGTTCGGTCCGCGTCTCCTTGCGCCGCTGTCGGCGGCTCTGACGCGGTTCCTGGTCGGGCAGCCAGCCGAAGGCCAGGCTGCTGCCCACGGCACCCATCAGAAGGCCTATGACGAAGCCGCCGATGTTGGAGGTGAGCCAGGTGCCCAGGGAGAGCAGGATGGCGATGATCGAGTAGAACAGCCGCTGGGTCGGGTTGAAGAGGATCAGCAGACCGCAGACCACCATCAGGGTGGGCAGGAGGTATCCCGCCAGGCCCTGCATACCCACATGAAGGATCACCGGGAGCGGCGCCTTCATGGTCACGAGTATCTCGGCGCCGCCCAGGACGAGCAGCACGCCGCCCGCGAAGGGCCGGTGGCCTCTCCACTCCCGGAAGCGGTCCCGCCACTGGGTGAAGGTCATTACTTGCAGCCCTCGCTGGAGAAGCTCATCTTCAGGCCGGGAAGCTTGAAGACGGCCGCGGTGGCCGCGTAGTTGTGCTGATACAGGTTCTTGATGACGACCGTGTCGGCCTGCTGGCCGTAGACGCCCGCGGGACCCTGGATCGGGACCTTGTCGAAGGTGCTGGAGTCGCGGCCGATCTCGATGTTGTTGAACTCGGCGTCGCCCGAGATCTCGTCGGAGTCGATGGCCAGGTTCTTCACGCTCACCGGGGTGGATCCGCCGCCGGCCCTGAGGATGAGCTGGATGCCGCCGAGGTCGACGCTCTGGCACATGTTGGTGATCTTGCCGTTCTTCACGACCGAGGTGACGACCAGGACCTGACCGCCGGTGTCGCCCTGGTTGGGGCTGTTCTCGATCATGTTGTCCAGGCCGCCGAACTGGGCGAAGCCCTCACCGTCGAGCCGGTCGGCGGTGACGACGAAGGGCATCCCGGAGATCGCGAACTGGACGCCCAGGGCGCCCTGCGCGGTGAGGACCGCGAGTCCCGCGGCGATGAAGGTGGCGGGCACCGCCATGACGGCGGCCCGGCGCAGCCGGACCCGGCCGTGTCTCGCTGCGGAACCGCTTTCGGGGTTCTCGGGGGTGTGGTCGGCGGACGAATTGACGTCCGGGGACGAGGCCATGTCTGCTCCCATGCACTTGGTCATGCGGGTTGGGCTTCAGTGGCACGTTGTCCTGGCGCGGACAGCGGCTGCCGCGCACGCCTCCTCGCGACTCCCGGAAACCGCAAGGGCTTTCTGGTTACGCAGCAGTAGCCGACGAGGAAGTTACCGATGGTTACACCAGCCGGTCAAGGGAGATGTGGAAAAAGAGTGTTCATTATGTGCCGCCTGCGGATCGCATGCCGGAAGGGACTTCTGCATATATCTGTCGGGCCATCAACTTTGTTTCAGAGCCTTGACGTTGACTGACCATCAGGTCTACAACTCTCCCTGGCTCAGCCGGGATCCGTGGCGCCGGATCCGCAGCGCGGCGACATCGCCGCGCTCCCGGACGCTTTCCAGCCAGTACGGGCCACTCGGTCCCGAGCTCGATCCCTCCACGGCACCGGCACGGCCGCTTCCCCCCGCGGGCCGCGACCGGTCGCCCCTCCCCGCCCGGCCCGGCCGGAGTCACTCGCCAGTGCCTCCGACCGGTCACCGGCCGGCCGCCGTTGCCGGTCCGTCACGTACGGAGAAGGCGTCACGGGCCGGCGGCGGCGGACGCCCGTCGGCGTCCCCCTTCTGTCGCGATCAGCGACGCGCCGGTTCACCCCCCACCAGCCGATCCCCCCAATGAAGCCCCACTTGAGAAAGAGGCACCCGCATGCTGCGCTCCCGCTCCCTCCTCGCCCTCGCAGGTACCGTCGCCGCCCTCTCGCTCACCGCCGTCACCCCGGCCTCCGCGGCCGGCGCGGTGCTGACGACGGCCAACGGCGACGTCGCCGTCGGTGACGTCCTCAACGCCTCCCTCGCCAGCGGCACGACCGCCACGCTGTACTCCAGCGCGACCGGCACCAGCGGCGTCTCCTGTGCCACGTCCGGGTTCAGCGCCACCGTCACCGACAACCCCACGGCGCCCGGCACCGCCACCGAGTCGCTCACCGCGCACACCTTCAGCAACTGCACCGCGAACGTCGTCGGTGTGCTCGGCGTCACCAGCATCACGGTCAACAACCTCTCCTACACCACGAGCGTCGCCTCCGACGGCACCGTCACCGTGACCCCGCCGAGCGGCTCCACCATCCAGACCACGGTCGTGCTGCGCACCCTGCTGGGCAGCATCAACTGCGTCTACCAGGCGCCCAGCCTGACCGGCGCGGCGAGCAACGCCGACAACAGCATCACCTTCACCAGCCAGCAGTTCACCAAGTCGTCCGGCTCGTCGCTCTGCTTCGCCAACGGTTTCTTCACCGCCAAGTACGCCCCGGTGACCGACGCGGGCGCGGCCGTCACCGTCAACTGAACACCGGCGCCGACAACTGAACACCGTCCGCGCGGCTGATCGGCCGACGCACAACCTGGCTCCGTGCGAACGGAGTTCAGCGTCGACGCAGACGCACGACGAGGGCGGCGCCGCCGGTGAGCACCAACACCGCCGCGGCGCCGCCCGCCAGCACGGGTGCGGACGGCCCGGAGCCGGCCCCGGTCGTGGACGCCACCGGCGTGCTCTCGGGACTGGCCGCCGGGGCCTGGGCGGGTGCGGCGCCGGAGGCGGTCGCCACCGACGGAGCGGCGGACGGTGAGCTCGGCGCCGTGCTCGCGGACGCCGAGGGCGTGGCCGAAGCGGGCGCCTTCGTCGTCGGGCTGCTCTCCGGCTTGCTTTGTGAGACCGCTTCCGGGAACACCACGTCCGAGCACGAGTAGTAGGTGTCCGGCGTGCTGCTGTTCTGCCAGATCGTGTAGAGCATCTGACGACCGGTCCGGTCGGCCGGCAGCTTCGCGGTCAGGTGGTAGGCGCCGTCCGTCAGCGCCGGATCCTTGACCTCGGCGAAGGGCCTCGTCGGCAGGTCGGACCAGGTGAGCGGCTTCGACGGGTCGTACCCCGGCTTTGTCAGATACAGCTTGAACGTGCCGGTGTGCGCGATCGTCGAGGCGTAGGTCATGCGCAGCGTCCCGCCCGGGGTGAGCCGGGTCGACGGCCAGTCGGCGCGGGCGAGGTCGAGTCCCTTGTACGCGGACAGGCCGCCGCTGCACAACTGCCCGTCGGGAATGGTCTGCCGGTCGCGGCCGTTCACGTTCGCCACCCGCAGGTTGTCCCACGCGGCGAAAGAGGTGCCGCCTGCGTCGACGGCCGCCCGGCAGGCCGCGGTCCTCGCGTCGGCTCCGCCTTCGGGGGAGCAGGCGAACACCCGGCTGACCGGATTCGTGGGGGCGCCGTGCGCCTGGGCCGGTCCGGCGGCCCACAGGCCCAGCAGGAGCGGGCTCACGGCGGCGGTCGCCAGGGCTGCGGTGCGGTGTGCGGTCGTGCGGGGCATCGGGGACGTCTCCTCGGCCGGCGCGGGAACGGTCTGCTGTCAGTACGGGAATCCGGTCCGGCGCGTTCAGTGCGTCCTGCGGTGGCTGTCGCGCCGTACGGAAACGATCAAATCGGGCGTTCGTTGACCGATCTGATTCGTCGAGGGTTCGTTTTTGGCCGGATCGAGGGTTTCCCCTGTATCCGGATGACTGATCCTTTGCCTATCGTTCCTGCACAGCCGACCCACAGGTAACCCCGACGGGGTCGGTTCCCGCGCCTGGCCGGCCTTTCGCGCTGCTCTTCGATGCACCCCCCGCCGCTTCCCCGCCGAAGCGAATCGACCGCCGCTCCGCCCTGCCCGGAGTCGGTTACGAAAGGCACGCCCTTGCGCACCTCACCCGCCCTGAGACGGAAGCTGATATCCGTCGCCGCGGCCTCCGCGGCCCTGCTCACCGCCGCGTCGACGGCCTCGGCCGTCGCCGCCCAGGAAACCGTTTCCCAGGGTTCCACCGTCCCGGCCGCCCAGACCGAGGCCGCGCCCGGCACCCCGGCCGAGCGCCTCATCGTCGGTTACAAGTCCGGTGCCGCCGAGGCCAGGTCGAACCCGGCCGCCGAGGCCGACGCCGCCGCCAAGGGTGAGAAGACCGGCGAGGACGTCGACTTCCAGCGCCGTCTCGGCACCGGCGCCGCCCTGGTCGACCTGGGTGACGACCTCACGAAGGCGGATGTCGCCGACGTGGTCGCCCAGTACCGGGCGGACCCGCAGGTCGCCTATGTCGTCCCGGACCGGCTGAACAAGCCGAAGGCCGACCCGAACGACACCGAGTACACCAAGCAGTGGGACCTCTTCGAGTCCACCGCCGGTATGAACGTGCCGGGCGCCTGGGCCACTTCGACGGGCACCGGTGTCACCGTCGCCGTCATCGACACCGGTTACGTCGCGCACACCGACCTCGCCGCGAACATCGTCGGCGGCTACGACTTCATCGCCGACACCGCGGTCTCCGTCGACGGCGACGGCCGCGACGGCAACCCGGCCGACCCGGGCGACTACTACGCCGCCGACGAGTGCGGCTCCGGCATCCCGGCGAGCAACTCCTCCTGGCACGGCACCCACGTGGCGGGCACCATCGCCGCCGTCACGAACAACAGCAAGGGTGTCGCGGGCATCGCGTACGGCGCGAAGATCTCGCCGGTCCGGGTGCTCGGCAAGTGCGGCGGCTACGACTCCGACATCATCGACGCGATCACCTGGGCGTCCGGCGGTACCGTTTCCGGTGTTCCCGCCAACTCCAACGTCGCCAAGGTCATCAACATGAGCCTGGGCGGCGACGGGGCCTGCACCTCGGCGACGCAGAGCGCCATCACCGCCGCCGTGAACCGGGGCACGACCGTCGTGGTGGCCGCCGGCAACGAGAGCGACAACGTCGCGAACCACTCGCCGGGCAACTGCAACAACGTCATCTCGGTCGCCGCGACCAACCGCACCGGCGCCAAGGCGTCCTACTCCAACTACGGCTCCCTCGTGGACATCTCGGCGCCCGGCGGCCAGACCAGCACCGGCACCGCGAACGGCATCCTGTCCACCCTGAACTCCGGGACCAAGACGCCGTCGAGCGAGTCGTACGCCTACTACCAGGGCACCAGCATGGCCACTCCGCACATCGCGGGCCTGGTCGCGCTGGTCAAGTCGGCGAACTCCGCGCTGACCCCCGCGCAGATCGAGACGGCCATCAAGAACAACGCCCGTGCCCTGCCCGGCGCCTGCTCCGGTGGCTGCGGCGCGGGTCTGGCGGACGCGGCCAGGACGGTGCAGGCGGTGAGCGGCTCCGGCGGCTCCACGGGGGGCACCACCTTCACCAACACGACCGCGCTGTCGATCCCGGACAACGGTTCCGCCGTCGAGTCCTCGATCGCCGTCAGCGGCCGCTCCGGCAATGCCCCGGCCGCCCTCAAGGTCGGTGTCGACATCACCCACACCTACCGCGGCGACCTGGTGATCGACCTCGTCGCGCCCGACGGCACCGCCTACCGGCTGAAGGCGGCCAGCTCCTCGGACTCCGCGGACGACGTCAGCACGACGTACTCGGTGAACGCTTCCGGCGAAACCGCCAACGGCACCTGGAAGCTGCGTGTCCAGGACACCGCGGCGCAGGACACCGGGAAGCTCAACAGCTGGCAGTTGACGTTCTGAGGCAACTCGCTTCTCGCCGCTTGCGACGACAGGGCGGGCCGGCCGGTGTGGATGGACACCGGCCGGCCCGCCCGCTGTCTGTTTCGACCTGTTTCCGGCGAAGCCTGTTTCGGCCTGTTTCCCCGCGGCGCCGTGGGCCGGCTCCGGTGCTCTCGGCAAGCTGCTCTCGGCGGCAACGAGTTGCCTGTGTATTTCCAGCCGTTTCTCCGGAAAACAAACCGGCCGCCTCGCACATGAATGCCGCCCGAGAGGTGTGCTCCACAGGGTGTCGTGGGAACCTCGGTATGCGGTGACACGTGTCGCTCGGGCGTTCCGGCACCCTGTCCGCAAGGCGCTCACAAGCGGAAACCGCGCACCCCGTCTCTTTTGAGTCGGGCTCGATTATGCCCCCGGTACGTTCTCTGTGGGAGGCTTCCGTGGAAGGTCAGCGGTGGCAGGCAAGTCGGGTGAGCGCAGGGGGCGTCGGCGGTCTGTACTCCCGTGGCCCCTACAGTCGTACCGTGAGCTATTGTGTACGGGGAGTAAGAAAAAACGGCATGACCCGTTCGTTACCGGCCCGGGAGAGTACCAGTCGATGGCGAGGCAGTTACGCGCCGAACAGACCCGCACGACGATCATCACGGCCGCCGCCGACCTGTTCGACCGGCACGGCTACGAGTCGACAAGCCTCAGTGACATCGTCGAGCACGCCCATGTCACCAAGGGCGCCCTCTATTTCCACTTCGCGGCGAAGGAGGATCTGGCGCACGCCATCATGGAGTTGCAGTCCTCGGCCTCACGCCGGATCGCCGGCGAGATCGACGACCGTGGCTACGCCTCGCTCGAAGCCCTGATGCGCCTGACGTTCGCCCTGACGCGGCTGTCGGTCGAAGGCCCGATCACCCGGGCCGGCCTGCGGCTCGCCACGGGGGGAGTGGCGGTCCGGCCGCCGTTGTCCCATCCCTTCGCGGAATTGCTGGACCTGATCTCCCGGCGGCTCGGCGGCGCGCTCGCGGAGTCCGACATCCATCCGGACGTCGACGTCGACGCCGTGGCGCACTCCCTGGTCTGCTTCTTCGTCGGCACCCGAGTCGTCGGCCGTTCCCGCGAACCCGCCGGCCGACTGCCCCGCCGGATGGCCGAGATGTGGCACGTCCTCATCCGCGGCCTGGTACCGGTACCGCGCCGACCGCGCTATCTCAGTCTCGCGGCACGGCTGGAGCGGGAGATCATGGCGGTGGTGTGACGGGCTCGGGGCGCGCGGCCGTGGTGCGGTGACGGTCGGCCCGAGCGGCGGACCCCCGGGATACGGTGAGCCGCATGTCCGACACCCCCGCGCCGCCCGTGATCCTCGGCGACGAACCCGGCTCGTTCCCCCACGGCGTCCTGGCCGAACGGCATCCGGCGATCATCCAGCAGGTGCGGGAGGCGTTCCCCTACGGTCCCGACATCCACCGGAGTCTGGACGCGCTGCTGGACAACTGCACCAAGGGCGTGATCGAACCGCTCTCCGACGGCGCGCCCGACCGTGACCGGTGGCGGACCTGGGGTCTCGACGCGTATGTCGGCCGATCCTGGTTCGACGTGCCCTGGCTGTGGTCGGAGAGTTACTTCTACCGCCAACTCCTTGACTCCGTCGGCTACTTCGGTCCCGGGCCCTGGCAGGGCATCGACCCGTTCCGCCCCTTCAAGCTCGCCGAGCTCGACGCGCCCGAGACCGACGAGGAACTGGCCGCGCTCGACACCCTCGAGGGCCGTCCGGCCGACGAACGGGCTCGCGCGCTCCTGCACGGCTCCCTCTGGGGCAACCGTGCCGACCTCGGCTTCCGGCTGTCCGACGTCGAGGCGGAGAAGCGGGCCGCGGTGGCGGGGTTGGTCGCCGACGACAGCGAGACGCTGTGGTCGCTGCTGCCGGCCGCGGATACGTATCCGGATGCAGGTACGGAAACCGGTTCCCGAGCCGGTACCGAAACCGGCACCGGTACCGAAACCGGCACCGGTGCCGATACCGAAACCCGAACCGGAGTCGATACCGGTACCGGAGCGGGCACCCTGTGCCTGGTCGCCGACAACGCGGGTCGGGAGCTGATCCCCGATCTCCTCCTGGCCGCCCACCTGCTCGCGAACGGGCGGTGCGGCCGCGTCGTCCTGCACGTCAAGCCGTACCCGTACTACGTCTCCGACGCCACCACGGCCGACGTCGTCGACGCGCTCAGGAAGCTGACGGCCGCGCGGGGAGCGGCCGCCGACTTCGGACGGCGGCTCTGGGCGGCCATGGCCGACGGCACCCTCACGGTGCGGGCCCATCCCTTCTCCGCCGCCCCGTTGCCCTACGCCGCGATGCCGGACGACCTGCGGGCCGAGTTCGCCGCGGCCTCCCTGACGATTGTGAAGGGCGACCTCAACTACCGTCGCCTGGTGGGGGACAGCCGGTGGCGCCCGACCACCCCGTTCGCCGATGTCACCGCCTACTTCCCCGGCCCGGTCGCGGCGCTGCGCACCCTGAAGTCCGACGTGATCACCGGTCTGGACGCCGGCACCGAGGCCGCCCTGGTCGCCGCCGAGGGGCAGCGCTGGCGCACCGGAGGAACGCACGCACTGATCCAGGTACGGGAGTGACACCCGCGGGGCAGCGGAGCGAAGAGGTCGTCGGGGTCGGCGAGCAAGGACCGGAGCGGGCACCGAACTGCCGGGCGAACGCGACCGGAGCGCCCGCCGTGGTCCGCCCGCGTCAACGGCGCTGATCGACGCCGATCGACGACGACCGGGCAGGTGGCGGGAGGGCCCAGGCGACGGATACGCCAAGTCCCGTACGGTTCACGGCTTCCCGCCCGATTCACGCGATGGTGTGATCATGTGTCGCCCCGCGGATGGCGGCGCGGACCCCCGGGTAGGGCCCGGCCATGACGCAACCGTTCGAACTCCCGCACTTCTACATGCCGCACCCCGCGCGCCTGAACCCGCACGTCGAGGAGGCGCGGGCCCACTCGACGCAGTGGGCGCGCGAGATGGGCATGCTGGAGGGGTCCGGGATCTGGGAGCAGGCCGACCTGGAGGCGCACGACTACGGCCTGCTCTGCGCCTACACCCACCCCGACTGCGACGGTCCCGCGCTGTCGCTGATCACCGACTGGTACGTGTGGGTGTTCTTCTTCGACGACCACTTCCTCGACATGTTCAAGCGCACCCCGGACCGGGCCGCCGGCAAGGCGCACCTGGACCGGCTGCCGCTGTTCATGCCGCTGGACCTGTCGACGCCCGTGCCCGAGCCGCGCAACCCGGTCGAGGCGGGCCTCGCCGACCTGTGGACGCGCACGGTGCCGGACATGTCGCAGGACTGGCGTCGCCGTTTCGCCGTGGCGACGGAGCACCTGCTCAACGAGTCGATGTGGGAGCTGTCCAACATCAACGAGGGGCGGATCGCCAACCCCGTCGAGTACATCGAGATGCGGCGCAAGGTGGGCGGCGCGCCCTGGTCGGCGGGGCTCGTGGAGTACGCGACCGCCGAAGTCCCGTCCGCCGTCGCCGGGTCGAGGCCGCTCAGGGTGCTGATGGAGACCTTCTCCGACGCCGTGCACCTGCGCAACGACCTGTTCTCCTACCAGCGAGAGGTGGAGGACGAGGGCGAGAACAGCAACGGCGTGCTCGTCCTGGAGACGTTCTTCGGGTGCACCACCCAGGAGGCCGCCGACACCGTCAACGACATCCTCACCTCCCGCCTCCACCAGTTCGAGCACACCGCGTTCACCGAAGTGCCCGCGGTGGCCATGGAGAAGGGCCTCACGCCCGACGAGGTCCTCGCGGTCGCCGCGTACACCAAGGGTCTGCAGGACTGGCAGTCCGGCGGCCACGAGTGGCACATGCGCTCCAGCCGCTACATGAACAAGGGCGTCACCTCCGACGCGCCCTGGCAGCGGCTGACCGGTCCCGGCACCTCCGCCGCCGACGTCGGCGCGCTGCTCGCCTCGGCCGCCGCCGAACGCCTGCGGGCGTACGCGCACGTGCCGCACCAGAAGGTCGGCCCGTCGCTGCTGCCCGACTTCCACATGCCCTTCCAGGTGGAGCTGAGCCCGCACCTGGAGGCGTGCCGCCCGCGTCTGACGGCCTGGTCGCACCGGATGGGCATCCTGGAGGAGGGCGTCTGGGACGAGGACAAACTCGCCGCCTACGACCTCCCGCTGTGTGCGGCCGGCCTCGACCCGGACGCCACCGCGGAGGAACTCGACCTCAGCGCCCAGTGGCTCGCCTGGGGCACCTACGGCGACGACTACTACCCGCTCGTCTTCGGCAATCGTCGCGACCTGGCCGCCGCCCGCCTGACCACGGCCCGGCTGTCCGCCTGCATGCCCGTCGACGGCGAGGCGGTGCCCGTCGTCCCCGCCGACGCCATGGAGCGCGGCCTGATCGACCTGTGGGTGCGCACCACCGCGGGCATGACCCCCGACCAGCGGCGCACCCTGCGCGACGCGGTCGACGTCATGACCGAGAGCTGGGTGTGGGAGCTGTCCAACCAGCTCCAGAACCGTGTCCCCGACCCGGTCGACTACCTGGAGATGCGCCGCGCCACCTTCGGCTCCGACCTCACGCTGAGCCTGTGCCGTATGGGCCAGGGCCCGGCCGTGCCACCGGAGGTCTACCGCAGCGGTGTCGTCCGCTCGCTGGAGAACGCCGCCGTCGACTACGCGTGCCTCACCAACGACGTCTTCTCGTACCAGAAGGAGATCGAGTACGAGGGCGAGATGCACAACGCGATCCTCGTCGTGCAGAACTTCTTCGGCTGCGACTACCCGACCGCGCTCGGCATCGTCCATGACCTCATGACCCAGCGCATGCAGCAGTTCGAGCATGTCGTCGCGCACGAACTGCCGATCCTCTACGACGACTTCGACCTCTCGCCCGAGGCGCGCGAGGCGATGGGGCACTACGTCGCCGACCTGCAGAACTGGCTGGCCGGCATCCTGAACTGGCACCGCGAGGTCGACCGCTACAAGTCCGCGTACCTGGCCCGCCGCACCCACGGCTTCCTGCCGGACCTCGCGCCGCCGGTGCCCGTCCCGCACCTGTCGGCCTCGGCGCTCTCCTACAGCTGACGCTCCTTGAGGGAGGCGTGCTCGACCGCGGCTCGCGCCAGTGCCCGGACGATCGGGTGCGGGCGCGAGCCGTCGCCGGACAGCTCCGGCTGGAAGAGGGAGGCCAGGAAGAAGGGGTGGCCCGGCAGTTCGGCGATCCGCACCTGGCCGCTCTCGTCGTGGCCGGAGAAACGCAGGCCCCGGGCGCGCAGGGTGTCGAGGTGGCGGGAGGGGCCGTACGCGCAGAAGTAGCGCTCGACCGTGCGCTCCGAGCCGATCACGGACTGGGCGAGCGACCCCGGCTCGATCGTCACGACGCCCTCGTGGCCGACGAGCGAACAGGCCAGGGGCTCGATGAGCAGATCGTCCGCGTCGGGGTCGTTCTCGGCGTGCGCGGCCCGCGACAGTCCGCAGACGTTGCGGGCGTACTCCAGGAGCGCGTGCTGGAAGCCGCCACAGGTGCCGAGGAACGGGATGCCCTCCTCGCGCGCCGTGCGGATCGCGGACAGGACGCCCGCCTCGCTGCGGTAGGGGCTGCCGGGCACCACCCAGACCGCGTCGAAGCCGCGCACCGCGCCCTCGGCCTCCGCCTCCTCGGACGGGATCCAGTAGGCGTCCAGGAGCAGCCGGTCCCGGGCGGCGAGAGCGTCCACCAGAAGCGGGACGCGCGTGTGCGAGACGACGTTCGGGGAGCGGTCGCCGACCAGGGCGACCCTGGCGATCTGAGCGGTGGTGTCGGTCATGCCGTTCATCCTGGTGGCGGCACGGACTTCACGTCCAACGATGATTCCTGCACCCTCGATAAGCAGAACTGATGCGGCCTGCGACCCTGGGCGCATGGACCCGCATCTGCTGCGCACCTACGTCACCGTCGCGCGCCTCGCCTCCTTCTCCGAAGCCGCCCGGGAACTCGGTTACACCCAGTCCGCCGTCTCCCAGCACATCGCGGCCCTCGAACAGGACCTCGGTGCGCCGCTGCTCACCCGCCGGCCCGTTCTTCCCACCACGGCCGGCGAGCGGCTGCTCGAGCACGCGGGACCGCTGCTGCTGCGCCTGGACGCGGCCCGCGCGGACGTCGTCCGGATCGCCTCGGCGCCCTCGCACGGGCTGACCCTGGCCGGCTCGCCGACCGCCCTCGGCCCGGCGGCCCTCGCCGCGCTCCCGTCCGCCGGGGTGACACTGCGGGTGCTCGGCCGTGACGACGTCTCCGCCGCCGTCGCCGACGGCACGGCCGACGTGGGCCTCGTCGACGGTCTGGCCGCGCCCAGTGACCCGCTCCGGCTGCCCGACGTCGCGCCGCTGACCACGTACGGCGTCGGCGAGGAGCCGGTCCGGGTCCTGCTGCCCGCAGGCCACCCGCTGGCCCGGCGCAGCGGCCTGCGCCTCGGCGACCTCGCCGACGCGCGCTGGCTGGACGCCCCCGACGCCGGGCTGCCGCTGCCCCAGCTGCGGGCCGCGAACGGCGGCCACGGTTTCCGCCCCGCCCTGCGCTACGACGGCACCGACCTCCGCGTCCTGACCGCCCTGGTGGCCGCCGGCCACGGCCTCGCTCTGCTGCCCCGCTCGGTGGCGGCCGACGTGCCGGGCACGGCCGCCGTCCCGGTCACCGGGCCTCGGGTCGTCCACCGGATCGAACTCGTGTATGCGGGTACGCCGTCGGGTGCGGCGCGGACGCTGGTGGAGGCGCTGTCCACCCGTACGTGACCTGCGGTGCGGCCGACTCGTACCGCTCCTGCCCCTGGGTCAGTCTCACTCGTTCGTGGCTCGTGGTGCGCCGATGCGCCGGGTAGAGCACCAGCCGGAGGCGATCCATGGAACAGACAGCGTTGCGTCCCAAGCCCATGCCCGGATCCGAGACCGGCGGCGGTGCCGGGCCGGGCGGCCAGGGTCGACGCCCGCACGCCGCGCGCCGCCGCGGCCGACGGCTGACGACCCTGCTGTTCGGCCTGTTCGCCGGCACCGTCCTGGTCCTGTCCGGCGTCGGACTCGGCACCGTGGGGGCGACCGTGATCGGCATGAGCAGACTGGCCGAGCTTCAGCGGCAGACCGGGCCGGGCGCACCGGACGCCGCGTCCACGCCGGGCCGAGCGGGCCCGGGCGACCCGGACGGTTCGCCCGGGTCGCCCGGGGCGGCCACCGCGTCCTCGCGCCCGCCGGACGCCACCCTGGGCCTGGAGGCCGTGGACGCGGAGAAGACGGGCGCCGAGATCGTCGCCGTCCACATCCCCGGCCCCGGCTACACGGCGGGCCTGGTCCGCGGCGACGTCCTGCTGAAGTTCGGCGGTACCAGGATCGACTCGGCGACGGACCTCGCCCGGGCGGTCGACGAGGCCCGACCCGGCAAGGAGGTAAAGCTGACGGTCCGTCACCGCGGCGGTGGATACGGGAGGTTGACGGTGCTGCCGGGCGTCGTCACGTGAGCGGGTGCCGACCCGGTCGCCCGCACCAAAGCGCCGCCGGCACCCGCCCCTCGGCACCGCAGGGCAAACCACTGGCCAGGACGGCCCCCGCCGCGTCACCATGAGCGCCATGCTGACCTCCCTGTTGGCCTTCCTGGGCGCCTGCACCCTCGTCGCCGCCTCACCCGGGCCGAGCACCGTGCTCATCGTCAAGCAGTCGCTGCGCAGCCGCCGCGCCGGCTTTCTGACGGTGCTCGGCAACGAGACCGGCGTGTTCGTCTGGGGCCTGGTCGCCGCGTTCGGCCTGACGGCCCTGCTGACCGCGTCCCAGGTGGCGTACGACGTGCTGCGCGTCGTCGGCGCCGTCGTGCTGGTGTGGTTCGGCGTCCAGGCACTGCGGCAGGCGCGCAGGACCGAGGAGGACGGCGCGTCGGTCGACGGCGGCCGGGAGGGCGTAGAGCAGAGCGGCCGGGCCTCCTACCGCAGCGGGCTGCTGCTGAACCTCGCCAACCCGAAGGCGGCCGTCTTCGCCCTGTCCTTCCTGCCGCAGTTCGTGCCGGAGGGCGCCCCGCACCTGTCGGCCATGGTGGGGCTCGCCGCGCTCTGGGCGCTCTACGAGGTCGGCTACTACGGTCTGTACGTGTGGTTCGTGGGCCGGATGAAGGCCGTCCTGTCCCGGGCCGGGGCACGTCGCCGCCTGGAGCAGGTCTCCGGCGGCGTCCTGCTGCTCCTCGGCCTGCGGATGGCCCTGGACGGCTGACCCGGGCCGGTCACCGCCCGAAACCCGTGTCGACCGGCTCGCGCGACCCCCGCCGTACGGGCAGGATGCTGCCCGTGGCCATCACGTCAGCGTCACCACGTCCGTCACACGTCAGTCGCCACGTCCTGTCTGGGAGGCCCGGATGACCGGCACCGCCAGCGCGCCCTTCACCGCCGACGACTACCGGGCCCGCATGGAGCGGGCCGCGCGCGAGGCCGCCGACGCCGGCCTCTCCGGACTCCTCGTGGCGCCCGGACCCGACCTCGTATGGCTCACCGGCTACGCGCCCACCGCCGCCACCGAACGGCTCACCCTGCTCGCCCTCGCCCCCGGCCGGGACCCCGTCCTCGTCGTGCCGACGCTGGAGGCCCCCGACGCCGCGAAGGCGGCCGGCGCCCCGGCGCTCACCCTGCGGGACTGGACCGACGGCAAGGACCCCTACGCGGTCACCGCCGCCCTCCTCGACACGGGCGGCCGTTTCGGGATCAGCGACAACGCCTGGGCGATGCACCTGCTGGGCCTCCAGAAGACCCTGCCCGCCACCTCCTGGGCCTCGCTCACCGAGGCCCTGCCGATGCTGCGCGCCGTCAAGGACGCGGCGGAGCTGGAGCTGATGGCGGCCGCGGGAGCCGCCGCGGACCGGGCGTTCGAGGAGATCCGGAAGGTTCCCTTCGCCGGGCGCAGGGAGTCGGAGGTCGGCGCCGACCTCGCCGGGCTGCTGCGCCGGTTCGGGCACTCCCAGGTCGACTTCACCATCGTCGCCTCCGGGCCGAACGGTGCCAACCCGCACCACGAGGTCGGCGACCGGGTCATCGAACGCGGCGACATGGTCGTCCTGGACTTCGGCGGCCTGAAGGACGGCTACGGCTCCGACACCTCCCGCACCGTGCACGTCGGTGAACCCACCGAGGAGGAGCGCCGGGTCCACGACCTCGTGAGAGAGGCCCAGGAGGCGGGCTTCCGGGCGGTCCGGCCGGGCGTCGCCTGCCAGGAGGTCGACCGGGCCGCACGCGCGGTCATCGCGGGCGCAGGCTACGGCGAGTACTTCATCCACCGCACCGGTCACGGCATCGGCGTCACCACCCACGAGCCGCCGTACATGATCGAGGGCGAGGAGCGGCCGCTCGTGCCCGGCATGTGCTTCTCCGTGGAGCCCGGGGTGTATCTGCCGGGCCGGTTCGGCGTGCGCATCGAGGACATCGTCACCGTCACCGAGGACGGCGGCCGCCGTCTCAACGACACCACCCGCGAGCTGGTCATAGTGGACTGACCCGCCTCCAGGAGTCCCCGGCACCCATCCGAACGGCAACGGCGCGACCATGACCCAGGCACCGACTCCCACCGCGGACACCGTCCGCCGACTGGTCCGCGCGCTCCTCGACGAGGGCGGCGCGGGCGGCTCCGGGCCCGAGGTCCGGCCCGTCGTCGAGGGCGGCTCGCCCTCCACCTGGTGGGTGGGCACCCGCCACGTGCTGCGTCTCGCGACCGACCGTGAGACGACCCTGCGGCGCCGCCGCGAACTGCGGCTGCGTGACCTCGTCCGCCCGCACGTCCCGGTCGCCGTACCCACCAGCGTCGCGCACGGTGAGTGGTCGCCCGGACTGATGTACACCCTCGACACCAAGCTGCCCGGCGGCACCGCCGAGGAGCACGACGTGTCGGCCGTCGGCGAGGCCGACCTCGCCGGACTGCTCCGGGGGCTGCGCGAGGTGCCGCCCCGGCAGGCCGAGGCGCTCGGGGTGCCGCGCACCGCCCCGCGCTCGCTGGAGGCGCTTCGGCGGATGGCGGTGGCCGCCGCCGGACGCCTCGCCCGCGCCGACGAGTTCGACCCGGCCCGCCTCCACCAGCTCACCTCGCCCGGCGCGGCCCAGCTCGCCGCCCAGCCCGGCACCGCCGTCCTCGTCCACCACGCCCTGCGGGGCGAGCACCTCGTGGTGAGCGCCGACGGCCGGGTGCGCGGTGTCCTCGACTGGACCGGCGCGGTCCTCGGGGATCCCGCCGAGGACATCGCCGGGCTCGCCCTCGCCGTCGGCTCCGGCGCCGCCGTCCGCGCCGCCACGCTCGCCGGCTACGGAGCCCGCCCCTGCCTGCGTGGCCTGTGGCTCGCCCGCTGCGACACCGTCGTCCGCCTCGCGGAACGCCTCGACCGCCGCACCACCGGCCCGCACGACGCCGAAGCGCTCACCCTCCCACGGGTCCGGCTGGGACGCGCCTGGGAGGCGATCCTGCTGGAGCGGGTGACGGAGTTCCGCGAGGAGGGCGAGGACGGCGGGGCCGACGAGGAGCGATGAGCGGACGCTGGGGGGCGGGGGACGGCCCTGCGGAGGAGGTGGCGGCCCCTCCGCCGGGCTGCCCCGCCGGATCTGCCTCAGTCCTGCTCCAGCACCACGCACGACTCGCCGGGCACGTGCAGCAGCCCGTCCCGGCCCGGCACGTCCACCGGATCCCAGGTGACGAGGACGCGGGCCGGACGCGGGCCCAGGGGGATCGCGGCCGGCTCCTTGCCGAGGTTGACGGCCACCCGGACATCACCGCGCCGGAACGCCAGCCAGCGGGCCTGCGCGTCGTGGGCGACCTTGATGTCGGCCAGATCCGGATCGGTGAGGTCCGCGGTCGCGTGCCGCAGCGCGATCAGCTCGCGGTACCAGGCCAGCACGCGCGCGTGGGGCTCGCGTTCCGGCTCGGACCAGTCCAGGCACGAGCGCTCGCGCGTCGCCGGGTCCTGCGGGTCGGGCACGTCCTCCTCGGCCCAGCCGTGCGCCGCGAACTCCCGCCGCCTGCCCCGCCGTACGGCCTCGGCGAGCTCCGGGTCGGTGTGGTCGGTGAAGTACTGCCAGGGCGTGCCCGCCGCCCACTCCTCGCCCATGAAGAGCATCGGCGTGAACGGCGAGGTCAGCGTCAACGCGGCCGCGCAGGCCAGCAGGCCGGGGGAGAGGGACGCCGAGAGGCGGTCGCCCTGGGCGCGGTTGCCGACCTGGTCGTGGGTCTGGCCGTACCCGAGGAGCCGGTGCGCGGGCACGCGGCTGCGGTCCAGCGGGCGGCCGTGGTGCCGGCCGCGGAAGCCGGAGTAGGTGCCGTCGTGGAAGAAGCCGCCGGTGAGGGTCTTGGCGAGCGCGGCGAACGGGGCGCGCGCGAAGTCGGCGTAGTACCCCTGGGACTCGCCGGTGAGCGCGGTGTGCAGGGCGTGGTGGAAGTCGTCGTTCCACTGCGCGTGCAGGCCCAGGCCGCCCGTCCGGCGGGGTGTGATCAGCCGCGGGTCGTTCAGGTCGGACTCGGCGATCAGGAACAGCGGCCGGCCGGTCTCCGCCGCGAGGGCGTCCACCGCCGTCGACAGCTCCTCCAGGAAGTGGCACGCGCGCGTGTCCGCCAGCGCGTGCACCGCGTCCAGCCGCAGCCCGTCGAGCCGGTAGTCGCGCAGCCAGGCCAGCGCGCTGCCCAGCAGATAGGCGCGCACCTCGTCCGAGCCGGGCGCGTCCAGGTTGATGGCGGCGCCCCACGGCGTGTGGTGCGTCTCGGTGAAGTACGGGCCGAACACCGGCAGGTAATTGCCGGACGGGCCGAGGTGGTTGTGCACCACGTCCAGGACGACGCCCAGGCCGAGCGCGTGGGCCCGGTCGACGAACCGCTTCAACGCCTCGGGACCGCCGTACGGCTCGTGGACCGCCCAGGGCGACACCCCGTCGTACCCCCAGCCGTGCCGACCGGGAAACGCACACAGCGGCATCAACTCGACGTGTGTGACACCGAGTTCGGCGAGATGGCCCAGACGCTCCGCGGCCGCGTCCAGCGTGCCCTCGGGGGTGTACGTGCCCACGTGCAGCTCGTACAGGACCGCGCCCGGCAGCGGTCGGCCTGACCACTCCGTACGCCACTCGTGGCGGGTCTGGTCGACGACCGCGCTCAGCCCGTCCGGGCCGTCCGGCTGACGGCGCGAGCGGGGGTCCGGGCGGACGGGCCCGTCGTCCACCGCGAACCCGTACCGCGTGCCGTCCGCGGCCTCCGCCTCACCGGTCCACCACCCCGCCCGCTCCGGATCGCGCTCCAACGCTCGGGTGACGCCGTCGCACTGGAGCGTCACACGTTCGGCCTGCGGTGCCCACACCTCGAACTGCACGAACGGTTCCCCTTCGTCTGCTCACCGTGATGTAGCCCGTCGCCTCCATCGTGCTCCACCCGAGATCAATCCGCTTTTGGAACACTCCCATTGGCGGCAGGCGGGCGGGCCGGGCGTTTTCGCGTCTTCTGGACACCCGGGGCCCGCTGACCGAGAATCAGCACCGTGACGTCGTCTTTCGAGTTCAACACGTACCCCGCGCGGTTGTCCGACGTGGAGCGCGACCGGGCGCTGAAGGTGCTGCGTGACGGCGTCGCCATGGGGCGACTGTCGCACGACACGTTCATCCGGCGCATGGAGCTGGCTCTCGTCGCCCGCCGCTCCGACGAGCTCGCCGTCCTCACCGCCGACCTGCCCCGGGAGAACCGCTTCTCGCGGGCCGTCTTCGGCACCGTCGAGGCGGTCTCCGGTTTCTCGGTCCGGCTGCGCAGGGCCTGGCAGGCCGAGCGGCTGCCCAAGCTGCTGCTGCCGCACCCCGGCACCGAGAGCGCGCTGCGCATCGGCCGCGACCCCGCGAGCGGCCTCAGGCTGACCCACGAGAGCGTCTCGCGGGTGCACGCCGAACTCAGCCGCCAGGGCGGGATGTGGGTCCTGCGCGACCTCGGCTCCACCAACGGCACCACGGTCAACGGACGTCGTGTCATCGGCGCGGCCGTGGTCCGCGAGGGCGACCAGGTCGCCTTCGGCCGCATGGCGTTCCGCCTCTCGGTGAACTGACCCACCGAACCGACCCACCGACCGGCTTGCCTCGCCGAGGTCTGTTGCGCCGACGGGCCGGACCGACCCGGACCGGCGCGCTGCCGGACCGGCTCGGCCTGCCGTGCGTCCGCTGGATCGGCCCGGCCCGCCGGCCTCCGGGACACGTGGGCCGTCCGCCGACCGCACCGGACTGCCACCGCCCTGCCCGGGCGCCGTCGACCCGTCGGCCGGGATGCGGCCCGTCGAACCATCGTGTCCCGGCTAGCCGACAGGACCCTCCAGCCCGCCCGAGTCGTCACGGTCCGCTCAAGTCCCCACGCTTACCGTGGTGTTGACGTACCCCCGGCCCATGACTCACTGTGCGTACACCAGACACACCAGGTGAACCGACGGCGCCGCCCTGTGGGAGGTGTGCCCTGCCGCCCCTCCTTCGCTACCCGACCGTGGACGAACTCGCCGCCCGTGCGGCCGCGCTCGCCGTCCGTGGTTCCGGGGACGTCCGGCTGCGCCGCGTCGGGGTCTCGCGCGCGGGCTCGCCGCTGTGGCTGCTCTCCGTCGGCCGGGGCGCCCGCCAGGTCCTCGTCGTCGCCGGACCGCACGCCAACGAGCCCGTCGGCGGCGCCACCGTCCTGCGGCTGGCCGAACGGGTCCTCGCCGACCCGCGGCTCACCGTCGGCGCCGACGCCACCTGGAACCTGCTGCTCTGCCTCGACCCCGACGGTCTGCGCCGCAACGAGGGCTGGCTGACCGGCCCCTACAGCCTCGGCCGCTACTTCCGTAACTTCTTCCGGCCCGGCTTCCTGGAGCAGCCCGAGTGGCTGCCCGACGGCGCGGCCGCGGCCGCGCTGCCGGAGACCCGTGCGCTGCTCCGGCTCCAGGACGAACTGAAACCCTTCTTCCAGTGCTCGCTGCACGGCGTCGACGTCGGCGGCGCCTTCGTGGAACTCACCCGCGACCTGCCCGGACTCTCCCGGCGGGTCGCCCATGCCGCCGCCCGGCTCGGCATCCCCCGCGAACTCGGTCCCTACGACACCCTGTACTGGCCGCGCCTGGGACCCGCCGTCTACCGGATCCCGCCACCGCGGCCGCGTGATCTGGCCGCCGCCATCACCGAGGCCGCCGTCGAGTCGACCTGGTACCACCCGCACCGGCACGGCACGGTCACCGCGGTCGTCGAGGCGCCCATGTGGGGCGTCGCCGCCGTCGAGGACGGCTCCCCGCCCGCCGACCGGGACGCGGTACTGCGTACGGTGAGCTCTGCCCTGCGCCATGACGCACAGTTGCTGGAACGTATCCTCGCGCGGGTACGGCCCCACCTCGCCGGCGCGCCCGACGCGGCCCGTCTGCTCGCCCCGGTCGACGACTATTTACTGGTCTGCCCCGGTCTCGCGGACGCCTGGGACCCCGCGACCGCCGACTCCGCCCGCCCGCTCCCCTCGCTCAGCACCGCCCATCTGACCGCCCTGCGCATCGCAGGCCGCCGGATCGCCGTCCGGACGGCGGGCCTGCTGCACCAGCTCGTCACCGGCGCCGGAAGGGACCCCGCCGGCGCGCTGCCGGAGCTGGACGCGCTCATCGACGCGTGGTGCGCCGGCTACCAGGAGGAGTGCGGGGCGCGCTGGATTCCCGTCGCACGCCAGGCGGAGTACCAGGCGCGGGTCGTGTTCGCCGCGTTCGAGCTGGCCGGCCGCCGCGCCGCCGAGCCCGCCGGTGCCCGTTCGGGTGAGTCGGACTGGGGTACACAGCGGGCCGTGCCGATGCATCGGGAATGACGTACTTCCTCACCTGTCTCCGGTCGGCGAAAGCCGTCCGACGCGCGCTCCCGGCCGCGGCCGCCCTCCTGCTCGCCGTCGGCGCCGCCCCGGCCCTCGCGGCCTCCCACGACGCCCTTCCCGGCAACTGGCTCCAGCTCACCGTCACCCGCGGCGACTCCCGCTCCAGCGACACCCGAGGCACCCTGCTGCTGTGCGACCCGCCCCAGGGTCACTCCCGTGCCGCGGAGGCCTGCGACGTCCTGGCGCGGGCCGACGGCGACGTCGACGCCCTCGCCGCGGAAGGCAACCGCATCTGCCCGCTCATGTACGCGCCGGTGACGGTCCGCGCGCAGGGGCAGTGGAACGGGCGCCCGGTCGACTACGAGCGGACCTTCGGCAACGACTGCGAGCGGGAGGCGCTGACGGGGGCGGTGTTCGCCCTGGACGACCAGGAGGTGCCCGAGGTCTGACCCGGCCAGGACGGCCGCGGGCACCCGGGCGTGCCCGCGGCCACCGCCCTGTCCGTCGTCCCGCCCGCCGGGCCGCCCGGCACGGCGGGCGGCATGGAGCCCGGCACGGCGCCTGTCGTCCCGCCCGTCAGGCCGCCTGGTCGCGCGCGTGCAGGGCCGCCGCGACGACCGTGCGGGACTGGTGCTCGACCTGGTGCTCCAAGGGCACCCAGCGGGCACGGAAGCGACAGGCGAAGGCGTCGCTCCAGGTCTCGACGAGCTGTTCCAGACGCGGGGCGGCGTGGTCGTCGCTCTCCTGGAGTACCCGCCACAGCATCGCGGCCGCCCGCAGGGGCAGCCGGCGGGCGAAGGCGTCCACGCTGCCGACGTACGCCATCGTCGTGTCGGCGGGCGGGGTGTCCGTCCAGTCCGCGGCCAGCCCGGGCACCAGCTCCAGCGCCCACTTCGCCGCCCGCAGCAGGGGCCCGTCGACGCCCTCCAGACGCGGCAGCGCCTCGACCAGCACCCGCTCCACCTCCGTGGTGTCCCGCAGCAGCCGCCGGGCCAGCCGCCGTATCGCCGCGGCCGGGGCGGGATGCGGGGCGGGGTCGTCCACCATGTCGCTCGCCCACATCGGCACCTCCACCACCGCGGTCAGACCGCCGTAGCGATGGGCGTGGTACCAGGTGCTGTGCCGTGCGTCGTCGGGCATGCTCGGGTACGCCGCCTCGGTCCCCGCGGCCGGCATCACGTGCACGCCGGGACCGGACGCGGGCCAGCCCGCCGCGTCGGACGCGCCCGTCTCCACCGGGATGTGCAACTGGGCCGCGGACTTGACGAACGGCTCGGCGAGACCGGGGATGTCCTTGGTCAGCTGCACCCAGCTGCCGCCCAGATCGGTGCCGTGCAGCGTCACCTGGAGGTAGGGCCGCAGCTCGTCGATGACCCGGGTCAGCGCGCGGGTCTCGGGAGGCAGCCGGTCCGGCGGCAGCACGGCGGGGGACCACTCCGGCTGCTCCGGACCGGCGGGCCGGAAGAAGCCGAGGTGGTACTCCAGCAGGCTGCGCGGCGCCGGGGTCACATGCAGGCTCGCCCCGTCGGGGTCCGCGCACAGCAGGAAGTGCCAGGACGTTCCGTCCCGCAACTCCCGCTCCTGTACGACCCGTTCGGCGAGTGCCAGCAGCGTCGAGCCCCCGGTCGGCTCGTTGGCGTGGGCGCCGGCGACGACGAGCACGGCCCGCCGGGCGTGTCCCACGGACAGCAGGTGCAGGGGTCGGCCCGCACGGGAGACCCCCACCTGCCGCAGCGCGCACATTCCGGGCTGGAACGCGGCCAACGCCCGGACAGAAAAAGTCAGTTCGGTCACAGTGGGGTAGCGCAGCTCCGGCAGGAGACTCACCCCCGTATTGGTCCGCCCGGCCTTCGCATCCGCAGTACCCCATGGTCTCTGTGAACTGTCAAGAACGCCTGGGGGGAGGCTCCAGGGGGCGCTCGGGTGCGTGCTCCGGCGGAGGGTACGACCGTCCGGCTTTCACTCCTCGTGCGCCCTCCCGGCTTCGGCGGGCCGGGCGGGCGGGGCCGGCGGGGCCGGTGGCCAGGGGACCTCGGCCAGGAGAGGGACGATCGTCTCCTCCTCGAAATCGAGGTGGGCGTTCAACTCCCGTGTCATGGCGTCCAGTTCGGTACGGAAGCGCTCGGGGTCGGCGATCGCGACGCCCGCCGTCAGGGTCACCAGTTCGTCCTGGATGCGCGCGACGGTGCGGTGTTCCTCGGTGAGCCGGGCGAAGGTGTCGGCCAGGTCGGGGTGGTGGCGGGCCATCGTGGGGAACACATGCGCGTCCTCGCTGACGTGGTGGAACCGCAGCGCCTGGCAGAACGCCAGACAGCGCTGCCGGATCTGCAGCCCGAGGCCCGGAGCGGGCGGCTCACCGGGCCCCTCGTGGGCCGCGCGGGCGGCGAAGTGGGCATCGGCCTGCGCCGCCACCTGACGCAACTGCCCGCGCAGCCAGGTGTGCACCTCCATGATCTTGTCGGCGAGGGTGCGGACCTCGCGGGGTCCTTCCCAGCCGTCGGGCTCGGCGGGCTCCAGCACGACGACGGGCAGGGAGTGGGCGGTGCGGGTCTGACGGTCGCCGTATCCGGGCGCTGTCCGCACGGCGTGTTCGAGGAGTTCCTCGCGCCGGGCCCCCTCGGCGGGGACCGCGAGCGCCTGGAAGGTCTCGGTGCCGAGTTCCACCCGCACCACGGGGTGGGCGAGCAGGTCGCGGTACCAGTCGGGATGGTTCGGGGCCCCGAGGTCGGACCCGACGACCAGGAGCGAGGCGCCGTGGCGGACGTAGCCGAGCGCAGTGGTCCGCTCGGTTCCCGACTCGGCGCCGGTGGTCGTCAGCAGGAGCAGGTTCCCCCCTTCGAAGGGGCCGGCGACCTTCCCGCCGTTGGCGCGGAACTGCTCGATGACGGATTCATTGAACGAGGTGGGCATACGGGTGGGTCTCTCCGGAGGTCACGGTGAGCGCGCGCACGGCACTCGGCGCATGGCACGCGGCACGCGGCACGCAGGAAGGTGCCGGGAAAGGTGAGGGGAAGGCGCGAAAGAGGAGACGCGCAGAGGCATCGCGCAGCCGATGTGCGTCAGCGCCGGGTCAGCTGCGGGGCGCGGAGTGTGAACTCATGGCGTGTCCCTCGAAGAAGGGTGCTCGCCCGACCGCCGGCCGGCCCACTGCTCTTTGACCGGCGTCACGCGACACCGCCTCCATTACATGCACCCGACCGTCACCTGTCAACGCCGGAGATCACCAACGGAAGTCAGCACCGGAGAACTACGCCGTAGACCAACGACGAAGCCCAACGCCGTGGACCAACCACCCCGCGGCCTCACTCCGCTCGCTCCAGCAACGCCACCGGCAGCTGCTCGAACAGTTCCGCCACGCGCGCGTGGCCCGTGAACTCCCGCTCGGGAGCCAGGACGTCGACCCACGTCCCCGGGGGCAGCGCCAGCCGGGTCTCGCGCCAGCCGCCCGCCTCCGCCAGCCGCAGCGACAGCCGCGTCACGGCCGTGACGACCCGGCCGGAGCGCGCGAACGCCAGACAGTGCGCCGCGGCCGCTCCCTCGGCGGGCAACGGCTCGTACCCCGCGGCGTCCCCGAAGACCTCCGGCCGCCGCCGGCGCAGCCGCAGCGCGGCCGCGGTCACCGTGCCCTTGACGCCGGGATCCTCCGGCGGGAACCGCACCGGGCGCCGGTTGTCCGGGTCCACCAGTGCCCGGTACTCGCTCTCCGTGCCCTGGTAGACGTCCGGTACCCCGGGCATCGTGAGGTGCACCAGTGCCGTACCGAGCACGTTCGCACGGATGTACGGCTCCAGTGCGCCGCGCAGCGCGGCCACCCGCTCGCCCGGCACCCCGCACGGTCCCGCCGCCACGAACGCGGCCACCGCCTCCTCGTACGCCGGCTCCTGCTCGGTCCAGCTGGTGTACAGGCCCGCCTCGCGCACGTGCTTGAGCAGCGCCTCCTGGACGCGCTCCGGGGCCGCCGGGCCGAGTCCGAAGACCGTCTGCCAGGCCGCCCACGCCAGCTGTCCGTCCGGTACGCCCTCCTCCGCGCGGGTGGCCTCCTCCAGGACGTCCGCCCAGCGCCCCGGGCACTCGGTGAGCACGGCGAGCGCGGCGCGCACGTCGGCGCTGCGCTTGGTGTCGTGCGTCGACACGACCGTCCCGGTGGCCGGCCAGTCGCGCTGCACGCGCGTGCAATAGGCGTGGAAGCCGGCCGGGGACATCCCCGGGTCGCCCGGGTCGCCGCCCACCTCGTTCGCCGCCGACAGCGGCACGTACCGGTAGAACGCCGTGTCCTCCACCGACTTGGCGCGCAGAGCGGACGCCGTCTGAGCGAACCGCGCCCGGAAGTCCGCCCCCGACTCCCCCTCCCCGCCGAGCACCAGCGCCCGCACCACGTCCACGGCGCCCGCCTCCTCCGGCACGACGAACGCCTGCCGCGCCTCGGCGGCCGCCTCCTCGGTGACGACGGCGGCCGGGTCGCCCGAGGTGTACGGCCGGTAGACCTCCAGCCGCACGAGCAGCTCCTCCAACGCCGTCCGCAGCGCCCACGGCGCCCGGTCGCGCAGGCCGAGGTCGTCCGACGCGGCGCACACCCGGGCCGCCGTCCGCGTCAGCCGCTCCGTCTCGGCCGCCAGCTCGTGCGTGACCACCTTGTACGCCGCCCGTCGCACCGTCGCCGCCCAGTCGCCGCCCCGGTCCGTCTGCGGGGCCGCGAAGCGCCGGTAGCGCTCCAGCAGCTCCCCGGCGCCCCGGGGGTCCGTGAAGAGGCCGTCGACGTGGCGCAGGGCGTCGTAGCCGGTCGTCCCGGCCACCGGCCAGGAGTCCGGCAGGTGTTCCCCGTCGGCCAGGATCTTCTCGACGACCGTCCAGCGGCCGCCGCTCGCCGTGTGCAGCCGCTCCAGGTAGGCGTCGGGGTCGGCGAGGCCGTCGGGGTGGTCCACCCGCAGCCCGTCGACGACGCCCTCGTGCAGCAGCCGCAGGATCGTGCCGTGGGTGGCCTCGAACACCTCCGGATCCTCCACCCGCACCCCGATCAGCTCGGAGATGCTGAAGAAGCGCCGGTAGTTCAGCTCGGTGCGGGCCAGCCGCCACCACACCGGCCGGTACCACTGGGCGTCCAGCAGCCGGGGCAGCGGCAGCCCCTCGGTGCCCTCGCGCAGCGGGAGGACGTGGTCGTGGTAGCGCAGGACGTCGCCGTCCACCCGCAGGTGTGCCAGCTCCGTCCCGACGGGGCCGCCGAGCACCGGGACCAGCACCTGGCCGCCCTGCGCCTCCCAGTCGATGTCGAACCAGCGCGCGTACGGCGACTTCGGCCCCTCGCGCAGCACCTCCCACAGGGCGCGGTTGTGACGCGGGGCCATCGCCATGTGGTTCGGCACGATGTCCACCACCAGCCCGAGCCCGTGCTCCCGCGCGGTGCCCGCCAGCGCCCGCAGCCCCTCCTCCCCGCCGAGCTCCGCACGCACGCGCGTGGGGTCCACGACGTCGTAGCCGTGCGGGGAGCCCGGCACGGCCTCCAGGACGGGGGACAGGTGCAGATGCGAGACGCCGAGCGAGGCCAGGTACGGCACGGCCGCCGTCGCCGCCTCGAACGGGAACTCGGGCTGGAGCTGCAACCGGTAGGTCGCCGTGGGCGGCACGGGAACGGAGGCGTCACGTCGCTCAGGGGTCATGACAACCTACGTACCCGTCCCACCGCGTTTCGTGTCACATCCCCCCTCCGGGCGGGTCGTTCCCGTGCCCACGGATCGGCTAGGTCGGCCGCTGGAGCACCGTCATGCTCCGGTCGACCAGTGTCAGCCGGGCCCCGGCCTGCACCTTCGGGCCCGCGCCCGGCGCCGGCGCCTCCGGGTTCCCGGTGTCCACGACCACCTGCCACTGCCGCCCGTGGTCGACCGGCACCACGAACTCCAGCGGCTTGGCGGAGGCGTTGAACATCAGCAGGAAGGAGTCGTCGGTGATCCGTTCGCCGCGCGCGCCCGGCTCGGAGATCGCGTTGCCGTTGAGGAACACCGACAGCGCGGACGCCTGTGCCCGGTCCCAGTCCCGCGGCGCCATCTCCTTGCCCTCGGGGGTGAACCAGGCGATGTCCGACAGCTCGTCGTGCGTGCCCTCCACCGGCCGGCCGTGGAAGAAGCGGCGCCGCCGGAAGACGGGATGCTCCTTGCGCAGCCACACCAGCGCGCGCGTGAAGTCCAGCAGCTCGCTGCCCTCCTCGGGCCACTGGACCCAGGCCAGCTCGCTGTCCTGGCAGTAGGCGTTGTTGTTGCCCTTCTGGGTGCGCCCGAACTCGTCCCCGTGGCTGATCATCGGAACGCCCTGGGACAGCATCAGCGTGGCGAGGAAGTTGCGCATCTGCCGGGCCCGCAGCTCCAGGACCCCGGGATCCTCGGTCGCGCCCTCCGCGCCGCAGTTCCAGGACCGGTTGTGGCTCTCGCCGTCCCGGTTGTCCTCCCCGTTGGCCTGGTTGTGCTTGTTGTTGTAGGACACCAGGTCGTGCAGGGTGAACCCGTCGTGGCAGGTCACGAAGTTGATGGAGGCCAGCGGGCGCCGGCCGTCGTCCTGGTAGAGGTCGGAGGAGCCGGTCAGCCGGGAGGCGAACTCGCCGACCGCGCGTGGCTCGCCCCGCCAGACGTCCCGCACGGTGTCGCGGTACTTGCCGTTCCACTCGGTCCACAGCGGGGGGAAGTTCCCCACCTGGTAGCCGCCCTCGCCCACGTCCCACGGCTCCGCGATCAGCTTCACCTGGGACACCACCGGGTCCTGCTGGACCAGGTCGAAGAACGACGACAGCCGGTCCACCTCGTGGAACTGCCGGGCCAGCGTCGCCGCGAGGTCGAAACGGAACCCGTCGACGTGCATCTCCAGCACCCAGTACCGCAACGAGTCCATGATCATCTGAAGCACGTGCGGGGACCGCATGAGCAGTGAGTTGCCGGTGCCCGTGGTGTCCATGTAGTAGCGGGGGTCGTCCGTCAGCCGGTAGTACGACTGGTTGTCGATGCCCCGGAAGGACAGCGTCGGGCCCAGGTGGTTGCCCTCGGCGGTGTGGTTGTAGACCACGTCGAGGATGACCTCGATCCCCGCCTCGTGCAGCGCCCGCACCGCCGACTTGAACTCCAGGACCTGCTGACCGCGGTCGCCCCAGGAGGCGTACGCGTTGTGCGGGGCGAAGAAGCCGATCGTGTTGTAGCCCCAGTAGTTGTTCAGGCCCATGTCGACCAGTCGGTGGTCGTTGACGAACTGGTGCACCGGCATCAGCTCCAGGGCCGTCACGCCGAGCTCCGTCAGGTGCTCGATGATCGCCGGGTGCGCGAGGGCCGCGTAGGTCCCGCGCAGCTCCTCCGGCAGCCCCGGGTGGCGCATCGTGAGGCCCTTCACATGGGCCTCGTAGATCACCGTGTGGTGGTACTCGGTACGCGGCCTGCGGTCGTCGCCCCAGTCGAAGTAGGGGTTGACCACGACCGACGACATGGTGTGGGGCGCCGAGTCGAGGTCGTTGCGCCGCTCGGGGGCGTCGAAGTGGTAGCCGTACACCTCCTCGCCCCACCGGACCGAACCGCTGATCGCCTTCGCGTAGGGGTCGAGCAGCAGCTTCGCCGAGTTGCAGCGCTGCCCGCGCGCGGGTTCGTAGGGGCCGTGCATCCGGAATCCGTACCGCTGTCCGGGCATGACACCCGGCAGGTACGCGTGCCGGACGAACGCGTCGCTCTCGCGCAGTTCCACCGCCGTCTCCGAGCCGTCGTCGTGCAGCAGACACAGCTCTACTCGGTCCGCGGCCTCCGTGAAGACCGCGAAG
Source organism: Streptomyces sp. NBC_01334 (assembly GCF_035983595.1). Taxonomy (NCBI): domain Bacteria; kingdom Bacillati; phylum Actinomycetota; class Actinomycetes; order Kitasatosporales; family Streptomycetaceae; genus Streptomyces; species Streptomyces sp. NBC_01334. The sequence continues at coordinate 7,436,524 of NZ_CP130718.1, forward strand.
TTCGTGCCGGCGCCGTCGTACGTGGCACCGAGGGGATACGCCTCTCCAGGCCAGACCTGCATGGACACGACTCTTTCAGGTGTCTCGCCCCGTCGGGGGCGCCTTGACGTCGAGTCTCCAGGAAAGTGAGGGAACCACCTGTGACTTACGCCCCTCTTACCGAACGACCAGTGCACAGGACGACAGGTGACCCACGTCCTGTGCCGAACCAGTGGGGCAGAAACGTACTCCCGGGCAACAGGGGGAGTAGGGGGATTTTGTGCGCACGACAGTGCGCCGCCACCTGGGCAAGGTGGTGGCGGGTACGGCCATTGCGGTGGCCGCGACGGCCGTGATGGTGGGGATCACCCTGCCGGGTACGGCGGGGGCGGACGACACAGGAGGCGGCAAGGACGGGCGGAGCACCCGGCAGGCGGCCGGGCAGCAGCAGGGCGACGCGGCGGCGGCGGTACAGCCCGGTGTCGTCGAGGAGGCGCCCGCCGAGGGCACGAAGGGCGAGGGCCGCGACCCGCTCACCGACGACGAGATCACGCGGGTCGAGAAGATCGCGCTCAGCCGGCAGCAGTTCAACGCGAGTGAGGACGTGGACGGCGACCGCGGTCCGCAGCGCCTCGGCGTGGACCTCGCCGAGCCCGCGGCCGACGAGGTGGACGACCCGGACGCGCCCCGGCGCGCGGTGGTGTCGTTCTACGACTACAAGGGCGACGCGCTCGTCACCAAGACCGTCAACCTCGACACCGGCAAGGTCGAGGGCACCGGGACGCAGCACGGCGTCCAGCCGCCGCTCAGCGACGCCGAGCAGACCGAGGCCGCGAGCCTGCTGATCGCCGACCCGCTCGGCGCGGGCCTGAAGGCCGACTTCAAGGACGCCACCGGCAAGCAGCTCACCTCCCCGGACCAGCTGCAGCTCGCGTCCATGATCTACCGCGCGGTGCCGGGCGCCGAGCCCGCCGTCCTCGACAAGTGCGGGGAACACCGCTGCGTCCGGCTGCTGCCGAAGGTCAAGAACGGCCCGTGGATCGACGCCCGGTCCCTGGTGATCGACCTCAGCACCCGCAAGGTCGCCCGGCTCACCGGCTGATCACCGACTGCATCCGTAGCAGGCCCACCTCCACGTCCGTTTTCCGACCTGCTTCCCGGAGCGGGAGGCAAAGGGAGTCATGTCCTCATGCGTGTTCCGAATCTGATCGACGGCCTCCGGCCGCAGGGCACCGGCCGTGCCCGCAGGGGCGCGGCCGTCGGCCTCTGTGTGGCCGCGCTGGCCGCCGGCGCGGCCGCCGGAGCCGGTCCGGCCGCCGCCCAGCCGAAGGCGGCCCCCGCGGCGGCCGCCGACTGCAGCGCCGCCTACCGCATCGAACAGAAGCTCGCCACCGGCACGACCTGGCGCATGTGCTGGCGCTTCGAGGCCAAGTCCGGCCTGGTGCTGGAGAAGGTCTCCTACCAGCCGCCCGGCGAGGCCAAGCCGATCAGGGTCCTCAACAGCGCCAAGATCGCCCAGATCCACGTGCCGTACGACGACGGCAAGAACGAGTACAACGACATCACCGACTACAACTTCGGCTCGGGCCTGGTCAACATGGCTCCCGCCGAGTGCCCCGGCGGCACCATCAGGACGGTGAAGGTCCCGGAGTCCTTCTCCGACAACCCGAACGTCAAGGGCCTGTGCACCACGACCCGTTCGCGCGGCCACGCCTACCGCATGCAGTCCGACACCGGCAACAAGGTCTTCCAGGCCCAGGGCAAGGACCTGCTGATCTACACCGTCAACAAGGTCGGCTGGTACGAGTACATCACCGAGTGGCGCTTCTCCGACGACGGCGCCGTCAACATGAACGTCGGCGCCACCGGCAGCCTCTCGCCCTTCGACTACGACGCCGGGGACGGCCGCGGCTGGCCGATAGGCAAGGGCGCCAAGTCCTATGCCACCAGCCACAGCCACAACGTCTTCTGGCGGCTGGACTTCGGCCTCGACGGCTCCTCGGCCACCAAGGTCGAGCAGTACGACTCGGTGGTCAGCCCGCCCGCGGGCGGACAGCAGGGCCCGACCGCCAAGACCACCCGGACGCCCGTCACCAAGGAACTCGCGGGCGACGCCCAGAACATGCGCTGGTGGCGGGTGGTCAGCGCGACCGGCAAGAACAAGGACGGCCACGCCCGCTCCTACGAGCTCGTCCCCGGCGCCACCACCAAGTACTCGGGACGCCGGTTCACCCAGCACGACGTCTACTTCACCCAGTACAACCAGTGCGAGCAGTACGCCAGCAACAACGTCCGCGACTGCGGCAGCCCCCTGCACGGCACCTCCGTCGACAAGTGGGTGAACGGACAGACCCTCACCCACCCCGTGACCTGGGTGAACGTGGGCTTCCACCACATCGCCCGGGACGAGGACCAGCAGCCCATGCCGGTCCACTGGCAGGGCTTCTCGCTCGTCCCCAGGGACGTCACCGCTATGAATCCGCTCACTCCGTCCGCGCTGGCGGGACAGAACGGTCAGTCGAACAGCGGTAGTTGAGAAACGACCTGTCCATCCGGCTGCACCGCCCGCCGCTCCCGGAGTACCCTTCCTTGATCGTTGGGACGGGGATGCTCGGGGGAGCGGAAGGCGGTGCGCGGGTGGGCTCGGGAGGGCTGGAGCTGCCCCCTGGTGACGAGGGTCACGAGGGGGGCTCCGCAGACGTCCCGCCCGGCACGGTGTCCCTGGCCCGGCCGATGGAGACGAACGCCATCGGACCGGAGCTGGACTGGGACGCCGAAGCCTGGCGCGAGGTGCGCACCCGCGCGCAGCGGGCCGGCCGGGCCTACATCTGGCTGAACCTCGTCGAACAGCGGCTGCGCGCCGTCGTGGCCGCCGTGCTGCGGCCCATCTACGAACCCGTCCACGGCGACGAGTGGGTGGTCGCCGCGGCCGGACCCGCCGGCCAGGAGTGGGTGCAGCGCGCGGTCGCCGTACGCGAAGTCAGCCGCCGCAAGGGCTACTTGCTGGACCCGGCCGACGACAACGTCATCTCCTTCCTCACCCTGCCGCAGCTGCGCGAGCTGATGGTGCAGCACTGGCCGTGCTTCGAGCCGTACTTCGACGACCGCCGGGACGTCGAACTCGCCCTGGACGAGCTGGAGGTGACCCGCAACGTCGTCTCCCGCAACCGAGCCCTGTCCGAGGCCGTCCTCGGTCAGGCCGAGCGGGCCTCCGCGCGCCTGCTGGAGATGCTCGGCACCAGCGGCGACGTGCCCTCGGCGCGCCGGCTGCGCGTCGACGCCGTCGAGGACCTCGTCGGCGACCGGTACGCGGACGTGGTCGCCGTCCACTCCGACCGGGTGCGGCTGCTGCGCCGGTTCCCCGCCGAGGACATCTTCGACGGCGCCCGCCGCCTCGACGCCATCGGCATCGGCCTCAACCTGCTCGTGCAGAACTTCTCCGGCCGCCGCCTGGTCCGCCTCGCCGAGGCCGGCGCCCGTGTCCGGCTGCTCTTCCTCAACCCGGCCTCCAGCGCGGTCAAGCGCCGCGAGCGCGAACTCGGGATGAAGCGGGGCGAGTTGAGCCGTGCGGTGGAGATGAACATCCTGCACATGCGCCGGGTCCGCGCCCGGCTGCGCGACCCGGGCGCCTTCCAGATCCAGGTGTACGACGAGACGCCCCGCTTCACCGCCTACCTGGTCGACGGCGACGGCACCGACGGCATCGCCGTGATCCAGTCCTATCTGCGGCGGATGCGCGGCATGGAGGCGCCGGTGCTGGTGCTGCGCAACGGCAACCGGGTGGTCAAGCCGGGCGAGACCGATGACGGCGGACTTTTCTCCGCATACCGCGAGGAGTTCGAACTGGCCTGGGCGGACTCGCGGCCGGTGTCCTGAATTATCCGTTTGGCCGGGCGGGCAAGCGGAACGCGATCCTCTGATTGTCAGTGGTGCATGCGAGGGTGGAGACCACTGGGGGAAAGCACCACCAAGAAGGGGGGCCACCATGGCCTGGTACCGGGAGCTGCTTGTCGGCTTCGACCTGGAGACGACCGGGACGGACCCGCGCGAGGCGCGCATCGTCACGGCAGCCGTGATCGAGGTCAGGGACGGGCAGGTCCTGGGACACCGCGAGTGGCTGGCGGACCCGGGCGTGGAGATCCCGGCCGACGCCGTCGCGGTGCACGGGATCAGCAACGAGCGGGCCGCCGGCGAAGGCGCCCCCGCAGACCGGGTCGCCGACGCGATAGCCGACGTCCTCGCGGGCTACTGGCGCACCGGCGTCCCGGTCGTCGCCTACAACGCCGCCTTCGACCTGACCCTGCTCTCCGCCGAACTGCGGCGCCACGGCCTGCCCTCGCTGCGCGACCGCCTGGGCGGCCTGGATCCGGCGCCGGTCGTCGACCCGTACACCATCGACCGCTCGGTCGACCGCTACCGGCGCGGCAAGCGCAACCTCGAGGCGGTCTGCGCCGAGTACGGCGTCCTCCTCGACTCCGCGCACGACGCCTCGGCCGACGCCCTCGCGGCGGCCCGCCTCGCCCGCGCGATAGCCGGCCGCCACCCCAAGGTCGCGGCCCTCGGCCCGGCGGAGCTGCACCGCCGCCAGATCGAGTGGTACGCCGAGTGGGCGGCGGACTTCCAGAGCTTCCTGCGCCGCAAGGGGGACGCGGACGCGGTGATCGACGGCGCCTGGCCGGTGCGGGAGCCGGCGGAGAAGACCCTCTGACGCGCCCGCGACCCCGACCCGACCGCCTTCACCGGCCGTCGGACGGGGACCTCTCGGAGAGGGATCTGTCGGACGGGGAGCTGCCGCACGGGGACCCGTCGGCGTCCTTCCCGAGCCGGGCGGCGGCCCGCCACGCCCGCAGCACCCGGATCAGAACGGATACCACCGCACCGCCTCGTCCCCGTCCCGCAGCGACGCCACCCGGCGCCGGAACTCCGCCAGCGCCTTGGGGTCGGCGGGCGCGTGCTGGGCGACCCAAGCGCAGCTCGCGGTCTCGCGGGCGCCCCGCAGGACCGTGCAGCCCGCCCACTCCCGCACGTCCCAGCCGTAGGCCTCGGTGAAGGTGTCGTAGGCCTCTGCGGGCAGCCCGTACCGGTCGCGGGAGAGCGCCATGACCACCAGGTCGTGCTCGCGCAGATCGGCCGAGACGGTCTCCAGGTCGACCAGGACCGGGCCGTCGGGCCCGATGTGCACATTGCGGGGCAGCGCGTCGCCATGGATCGGGCCGGGCGGCAGGTGCGGGGTGAGCGCGGCGGCGGCCGTGGCGAAGCCGTCCCGGCGCTCGCGCAGATACGCCGCGTCCGCCGGGTCGATCGCGTCGCCCGCGAGCCGCAGCCAGCGCTCGACGCCCGACAGCAGATCACGCGCGGGCAGGCCGAAACCGGGGGTGGGCAGCTCGTGCACGAGACGCAGGAGTTCGGCCAGATCCCGTGGCTCGGCGGGCCGCACGGGGTCGGGCAGCCGGTGCCACAGGGTCACCGGGTGCCCCTCGACGAGCAGCGGCTCCGGCTCGGCGGCCCGCACCGCCGGGACACCCGCCCCGGCCAGCCAGGCGGCGACCTCCAGCTCGCGCCGGGCCCGGTCGAGGAGTTCGGCGTCACGGCCCACCTTCACCACCAGGTCACCGGCGGCGAACACCGCGTTCTCGCCCAGGGCGAGGAGCCGCGCATCCGCCACCGGGCCCGGCAGCACGTCCGCCGCGCCGAGTACGTCCCGCGCCCGTGCCTCGTCCATCGTCCGCCTCCGTGTGGTGCGCCGCCCGACCCCGCCGGCCGGCGTTGCGATCCGGCCATCCGACGGCCAGTGTCGCATTCGCACAGATCGGGCCGTGCGCACGGTCTCTTGACGGGGTACAGCACCTTCACGACCATGGCGGGGCCCGTCACAGCCGCGGGAAGGGGGCCGATCCGGTGTCGTTGGCGACCGAGAAGAGACGGACCGTGCGACGCGCGTCCGGTACCGGCCCGCCGCGCGGCACCACGGGCCACGGCGCGTGGTTCCTCGTCCTCCCCGCCCTGATCCCCGTGCTGGCCCTGAGCGTCGGCCCGCTGCTGTACGGGATCCTGCTGGCGTTCACCGACGCCCAGTCGGGCCGCACCGCGCCCACCCGGTGGATCGGCGTCCTCAACTTCTCCGACCTGCTGCACGACACGCTGTTCTGGGAGTCGTTCCGGATCGGCCTGGTCTGGGCGGTCGGGGTGACCGTCCCGCAGTTCCTGCTCGCCCTCGGCCTCGCCCTGCTTTTGAACGAGGACCTGCGGCTGCGCTGGCTGGCCCGCGCTCTCGCGATCATCCCCTGGGCGATGCCCGAGGTCGTGGTCGGCGTCATGTGGCGGCTCGTCTACAACCCGGACGCCGGCATCCTCAACGAGACCCTGCGCGACCTGGGTCTGGGGGAGGGGCGGGACTGGCTCAGCGGACTGGCGACCGCCCTGCCCGCGGTGATCGTCGTGGGCGTGTGGGCGGGCATGCCGCAGACGACGGTCGCCCTGCTCGCCGGCCTCCAGAACACCCCGAGGGAACTGCACGAGGCGGCCGCGGTGGACGGCGCGGGCTCCTGGCGCCGCTTCCGGACGGTCACCTGGCCCGCCCTGCGGCCCATCGCCCTCGCCATCACGGCCCTCAACTTCATCTGGAACTTCAACTCCTTCGCCCTGGTCTATGTGCTGACCAACGGCGGACCCGGCGGCCGCACCCGGCTGCCCATGCTCTTCGCCTACGAAGAGGCCTTCCGCTACGGCCAGTTCGGCTACGCGGCGGCGATGGGCTGTGTGATGGTCGCGGTGATCTCGGTGTTCCTGGCCCTGTTCCTGGTGGGCCGGATCAGGGGAGGTGACGACGCGTGAGGACCAGCCCCGCGGCCCGGGCCGGCCAGTACGCGGCCCTGCTCGGCTACCTCGTCTTCCTCGCCCTCCCCTTCCTCTGGCTGCTCTCCGTCGCCTTCAAGCCCGCGCGCGAACTGGGCAGCCTGCACCCCACCTGGATCCCGAAGCACCCCACCCTCGCCAACTTCCGCCAGGCGTTCGACGAACAGCCCCTGCTGCACGCCGCGTTCAACTCCCTGATCGCCGCGGTGAGCGCCGCCGTGATCGCGGTGGCCCTCGCCACCCCGATGGCGTACGTCATGGCCCGGCAGCGCACCCGGCTCGCGCGGGCCGCGTCCGGGTGGGTGGTGGTCAGCCAGGCCTTCCCGTTCGTGCTGGTGATCATCCCGCTGTTCCTGGTGCTGAAGAACCTGCGGCTGATCGACTCCGTGCCGGGGCTGGTGATGGTGTACGTGGTGTGGGCGCTGCCCTTCGCGCTGTGGATGCTCGTCGGATACGTCCGGGCCGTTCCCGTCGAGCTGGAGGAGGCGGCCGCGATCGACGGCGCCGGGCGGCTGCGGACACTGGTCTCGGTGACGGCGCCGCTGCTCGCTCCCGGGATCGTGGCGACGGCGCTGTTCGCGTTCGTCACGGCGTGGAACGAGTTCTTCTTCGCGCTGGTGCTGCTGAAGACCCCGGAGAAACAGACCCTGCCGGTCGTCCTGACCCACTTCATCGGCACGGAGGGCGTCGCCGACCTGGGCCCGCTGGCCGCCGCCGCCTTCCTCGCCACCCTCCCCTCGCTGGTCGTCTTCGCGATCGTCCAGCGCCGGATCACGGGCGGCATGCTCGCCGGGGCGGTGAAGAGCTGATGCGGACCAGAGCGCTGATCGTGGCCGTCCTGCTGCTGCTCGCGGGCTGCACCGCCGACGCCGGGGACGACGGTGGCCCCGTCACCCTCCGCTTCCAGTCCCTGGCGTGGCAGGAGGAGTCCGTCCAGGCCAACAAGGACCTGGTGAAGGAGTGGAACGCCACCCACTCCGACGTCAAGGTCGACTACGTACAGGGGAGTTGGTCGAGCGTCCACGACCAGCTGCTCACCTCCTTCGAGGGCGGCGAGGCCCCCGACATCATCCACGACGCCTCCGACGACCTCGCCGACTTCGCCTACGGCGGCTACCTCGCCGACCTGACCGGTCTGCTGCCCGCCCGTCTCACGTCGGACATCCCGCGGCGCAGTTGGGAGACGACGACCTTCGGCGACGGCGTCTACGGCGTGCCGTTCCTCCAGGAGCCGCGTGTCCTCGTCGCGAACGCCACCTGGCTGAAGCGCTCCGGGGTTCGGATCCCGACCCCCGAACACCCCTGGAGCTGGGCGGAGTTCCGGAAGATCACGCAACAGCTCAGCGGCGACGGGAAGTACGGCGTGGCCTGGCCGCTGAAGGAGCCCGTCTCCGCCACCCTCAACCTCTCCCTGTCGGCGGGCGGACAGCTCTTCCACCGGGGAGCGGACGGAAAGGTCACCGTCCGCTTCGAGGCCGGCGACGAGGTCGTACCGCGCACCGTCCACGACCAGGTCGACACCGACCGCAGCGCCTCGCCCACGACGCTGGGCAGCGGCGGCTCGGACACCCTGCCGGGGTTCTTCGGCGGCCGGTACGCGATGGTCCCGCTCGGCTTCTCCTACCGTCAGCAGATCGTGCAGCAGGCGCCCGAGGGATTCGACTGGCAGGTGCTGCCTGCCCCGGCGGGCGCCGACGGACTCGCCCAGGGGGTCAGCCCGCAGACGCTGTCCGTCGCCGAGGACAGCCCGCACAAGAAGGAGGCGGCGGCGTTCATCGACTTCCTGCTCCGGCCGAAGAACATGGTGCGCCTCGCGCTGGGCGACTGGATGCTGCCGACCGGCACGCAGGCCCTCGCCGACCCCGCCCTCCACACGACGAAGGACGACTGGGCGACCGGCACCGCCCTCGCCGAACACCTGCGCCCGGCGCCCGCCCAGTCCGTGCGGGGCTATGCCGAGTGGAAGGACAAGGTCGCCACCCCCGCGTTCCAGGAGTACTACAGCGGGGCGATCGGTCTCGGTGAACTGCGCGAGCGGCTCGAGGACGACGGCAACCTGGTGCTGGCGCGCTACCAGCGGTGAACGGCCGGTTCAGGGAACGGCGGGACCGGTGACCAGCTGCCCCTGGCCGTCGTAAGGCCAGACGTTGGGGACGCAGCCGTCCATGCCCTTGATCTGCTGCATCATCGCCGGGGCCGGTCTGCCCGGGCCGGGACAGCCGACGTGGCCGTGGCCGAGGAAGTGGCCCACCTCGTGGTTGACGATCAGCGCGCGATAGGCGGTGACGTCCTTGGCGTAGACCGGGGTGGCCAGCAGCCAGCGCTTGAGGTTGACCATGACGTTGTCGGCCACGTTGCAGTTGACCTCGCCGCCGGTGTCCAGTCCGTACTGCCCGCAGATCTTGTCCACGGTGCCGGGTGTGGCGACCCGTACGACGAAGTCGGTGGTCCCGCCGGAGACCCGCTGGAAGGCCGAGCGACCGTCCGCCGTCCAGCCGCGCCGGTCGCCCAGGATGATCTCCACCTGCCGGGCCACGACCGCGGCGGACAGGGAGAGGCCGTCCTCGACGTCGACCCGGTAGCGCAGGGCCGTGCCCTTGCCCACCTTGGCGCTCGAGCCGGAGGCGGTGGTGAAGGTGCCCGGGCCCGAGGCCGGGATGTCCGACTCGGAGGGCCCGGCGGTCCCGCTGCCGGATGCTCCGGTCGACGAACCGCCGGACGGACTGCCGGACGAACCGCCCGACGGACTGCCGGACGCACCGGTGGACGGACCGGCCGACGGGCTCCCCGAGGTGCCCGCCGCGGCCCCGGATCCGGCCGTCGGCCCGGTGGGGGCGGAACCGGACTCCCCGGATCCGCCCGGCTCGGCGGACGCGGTGGCGCGGCCCTCGGCCGAGGCCCCGCCCGCGCCGGCGGACGTCCAGCCCACGGCCGCGAGACCGGCGGCGCCCAGCACGGCCAGTGCGGCCGTCCCGCCCCACACCGAACCCTTCCGCACGCGTCGGCCGGAAGCGTGCGCGGGGCCGCTCCGACGGCGACGGGCGGAGGAAGGAGTTGCTCTGTGCGCGGTCATGGTTGTTCAGATTGTGATCGCCATGTGATCGGATCTGGCCCGAGCGATAACAAAATGGTAACGACCCGACCGGTTCCGTTTCATGTGATCATCCGGTAACAGTTCGCCGAACGGGCCGACGGCGTACGGATACTGAGCGCATGCCACGAGTTCTGCTGATCGAGGACGACCGCGCCGTGCGGGACGGCGTCGCCCTCGCGCTGCGCCGTCAGGGCCACGAGGTCGCCGCCGCCGAGACCGGGGAGGACGGCCTGAACCTGCTGCGGTCCTTCCGGCCCGACGTCGTGGTGCTGGACCTGATGCTGCCCGGCATGACCGGCCTGGACGTCTGCCGCAGGATGCGTGACCTGGACCAGACACTGCCGATCATCATGGCGACCGCGCGGGGTGACGACGAGGACATCGTTGTCGGCCTGGAAGCCGGCGCCGACGACTACGTGGTCAAGCCCGTGCCGGCCCGAGTGCTCCAGGCCCGGATCCGCGCCGTCCTGCGACGGGCGGCCGGCGCGCCCGCCGACGGCGGCATACCGAAGATCGACACCTACGGCGACCTGGCCGTCGACCGGGCCGGACTCTCGGTCACCTGGCAGGGGGAGCCGGTCGCCCTCGCCCCTTCCGAACTGCGACTGCTGCTGACCCTGTCGGCCTCGCCCGGCCAGGTGTTCAGCCGGCAGCAACTCCTCGAGGCGGTCTGGCAGCACAGCTACCACGGCGACGCGCGCCTGGTGGACGCCTGCGTCAAACGACTGCGCGCCAAGCTGGGCGAACCCCCGCGCGAGCCCCGCCACATCCACACCGTGCGCGGCTTCGGCTACCGGTTCGCCTCCCGGTGAGGCCCCTGGGAACGCGGGTCGGGACGCACCGACTGCGTGGTCTGCGCGTGCGGCTGGTGGTGGCGTTCGCGCTGGTCGCCGCTGTCACCGTCACCACCACCGGCGCGCTCACCTTCCGGGAGGCGCGCACCGGAGTGCTCCAGCAGAGCCAGGACACCGTGATCGAGTTGCTGCGCACCCAGGTCACCCGGCTCGCCCCCGAGCTCGTCCTGCCCGCCGGCCGGGACGAACTGCGCCGGTTCGCCGCCGAGGTGGCCGGCGCGGAGCCGTCGGGCGCCTGGCGCGTGCTGGTGGTCTACCGCGGTCTGGAGGCCACGTCCGTCCCCGACGACCCGTTCGAGGAGCTGACGCCCGCCCTGCGCGAGGCGGTCGACTCCCGGTCGGCCACCGTCTTCCAGCGGGTGAACCGCGCGGACCACACCGCACTCGTCGTCGGCATGTCGGTCGCCTTCACCTCCACCGTGTCGAGCAGTTGGCCCCTGTCCGGCCTCCAGGTGTTCCTGACGGTGCCGCAGACCACCGAACAGGCCTACGTGGACGCCCTGGTGACCGCCGTGGAGCGGGCCGCCGTCCCCGCCCTCGCCCTCGCCGTCCTGCTCGCGCTGCTCGCCGCCCGCGGGGTGCTGAGACCGGTACGCGCCCTGCGCGACGCCACCCGCAGCATCGCCGAGGGCCGACTGGACACCCGTCTCGCCGTCGACGGCTCCGACGAACTCGCCGAGTTGTCGCACACGTTCAACGAGACGGCCGCCGCCCTGGAGGAGTCGGTCGCCGAACTGCGCGGCATGGAGGCCCGCGCCCGGCGCTTCGCCGCGGACGTCTCGCACGAGCTGCGCACCCCGCTGGCGGCCATGTCGGCCGTCACCGACGTCCTCGACGAGGACGCGGCCGGCCTCGACCCGGACACCGCCACAGCGGTCCGTCTGATCAGCGAGGAGACCGTGAAGCTGGCCCGGCTCGTGGACGACCTGATGGAGATCTCCCGGTTCGACGCGGGCGCGGCCGTGCTGCATCTGGACGAGATCGACCTCGCCGAGTGCCTCCGGCGCACCCTCGCCGCCCGGGGCTGGACCGACACGGTGGAGGCCCGCCTGCCGGAGCCGGACGCGCTGCGCGGACGCGTCGACCCGCGCCGCCTCGACGTCGTCGTCGCCAACCTGGTCGGCAACGCCCTGCGGCACGGCGCCCGTCCGGTGCGGTTGAGCCTCCACGAGGGCGGCGGGGGCGAGGGGTCCGGCATCGGACGGCGGGCGGTCGTCGAGGTGCTGGACAGCGGGCCCGGTATCCCCGACGACGTGCTGCCCCATGTCTTCGAACGCTTCTACAAGTCGGACGCCGCCCGGTCCCGGACCGAGGGCAGCGGACTGGGCCTGGCGATCACCGAGGAGAACGTTCGGATGCACGGCGGCACGGTCCGGGCGGCGAACCGGCCGGAGGGCGGCGCCGTCTTCACGGTGGACCTCCCGCTGTGGCGGGACGAGCCGACGCCGGACGGCCCGACGCCGGACGAGCCGACACGGGACGAGCCGACACGGGACGAGCCGACACGGGACGAGCCGACACGGGACGAGCCGACACGGGACGAGCCGACACGGGAGGACCGAGCATGAGGGCCGTACGTCGAACCGCGCTGCTGTACGTCCCGGCTCTGTGGACGCTGGTCTCCTGCGGCATTCCGGCGACCGGCGTGGTGGAGGCGGGCGGACCCGCGCAGGGGCTCGTGCCGATGCTGCGGGTCTACCTCGTCGAAAACGGTTCCCTGGTCGCCGTCCCCCGCAGGCCCGCCGGCGTGGTCGACGCCGAGTCGGCGGTGATGAACCTCCTCGAGGGTCCGACGGACATGGAACGGGTGAAGCGAATGACCACGCTGCTGCCCCCGCTGACGGCCGCGCCGACATCCGCTCCGACACCCTTGGCGAGCGTGTCTCCCACCGCCGTTCCGCCCCACGGTTCCGCCGCCGAGGCTGCTGCGTCGGCCGCCGTGTCGGTGAACGCGCGAAGCAACGTGGTGTCGATCCATCTGCGGTATGTCACCGAGGAGTTGAGCGATCTCGCGGTGGCGCAGCTGATCTGTACGGCAGCGGAGGCGCAGCGCACCGCGGACGCCGGCACCGGCACGGAGGCCGTGACCGTGAAGGTGACGAACGCGCGCGGGCGGAGCGTCGAAGGATCCGACGAGCGCTGTCCCGAGGACTGACTCGCGCTATTCAAGTTGCACGAGACGTTTCGTCTCGCTTACGGTCGACGGTATGACCAGTCGCCCCGCTCATGTCGCCATGTTCTCCATCGCCGCCCACGGCCACGTGAACCCGAGCCTCGAGGTGATCCGCGAGCTCGTCGCGCGCGGGCACCGGGTGACGTACGCGATTCCGCCCGTCCTCGCCGAGAAGGTCGCCGATACCGGCGCCGAGGTCAAGCCGTGGAACTCCACGCTGCCCACGCCCGACGACGACCCCTCCGCCTGGGGCAGCACCCTCCTCGACAACGTCGAGCCCTTCCTCGCCGACGCGATCCAGGCCCTGCCCCAGCTGATCGAGGCGTACGACGGGGACGAGCCGGATCTGGTGCTGCACGACATCACCGCCTACCCGGCCCGTGTCCTCGCCCACCGCTGGGGCGTGCCGGCGATCTCCCTCTCACCCAACCTGGTCGCCTGGGAGGGCTACGAGGAGGAGATCGCCGAACCGATGTGGGCGGAGCCCAGGGAAACGGACCGCGGAAAGGCTTACTACGCACGGTTCCACGCCTGGCTGGAGGAGAACGGGATCACCGAGCACCCCGACCCCTTCGTCGGCCGCCCGGCCCGCTCCCTCGTGCTGATCCCCAGAGCGCTCCAGCCGCACGCCGACCGGGTCGACGAAAGCGTTTACACGTTCGTCGGCGCCTGCCAGGGCGACCGCGCCGCCGAGGGGGAGTGGACGCGCCCCGAGCGGGCGGAGAGAGTCGTTCTCGTCTCGCTGGGTTCGGCCTTCACCGACCGGCCGGACTTCTACCGGGAGTGCGTGCGCGCCTTCGGCGAGATGCCCGGCTGGCACCTCGTGCTCCAGATCGGCAGGCACGTCGACCCCGCCGCGCTGGGCACCGTACCCGACAACGTCGAAGTACGTTCCTGGGTACCGCAGTCGGCTGTCCTGAAGCAGGCCGACCTGTTCGTCACGCACGCCGGTGCGGGCGGCAGCCAGGAGGGGCTGGCCACGGCCACGCCGATGATCGCCGTACCGCAGGCCGTCGACCAGTTCGGCAACGCGGACATGCTCCAGGGGCTCGGTGTGGCCCGGCAGCTCGCCACGCCCGAGGCGACGGCCGAGACCCTGCGGGAAGCCGCCCTCGCCCTCGTCGACGACCCGGAGGTGGCCCGTCGGCTCAAGGTGATCCGGGCGGAGATGGCGGACGAGGGCGGCACCCGCCGGGCGGTGGACCTCATCGAGGCCGAGCTGATGAGGCGGCGGTCCTGAACAACCGTCCTGTAGCGCCCTGAACCGGCCCTCGACCGCTGTGGGACCGGTCCCGGACCGGATACGGATACCGGACCGGACACGGACAGCCGACCGGATACGGACACCGGGTGCCGGGCCGGATGACGGAACCCGGCCGGACGCAGAACCGGGCGTGAGTGAGGGCCCGTTGACTCCCCCGGGAGGTCAACGGGCCCTCGGTTCAGACCGCTTCAGCGCGCTTCGACGGCCTCAGACCCGCAGCGGCTCGCCCTCGTCGTCCCGGGCCACCGGCGCGAGCGCCTCGGGCGACTCGTCGTGCGTGAGGTCGGGCAGCCAGTGCAGCCACTTCGGCAGGTACCAGTTGCGCTCGCCCAGCAGCGCCATCACGGCCGGGAGCAGCACACCCCGGATGATCGTCGCGTCGATCAGCACCGCGGCCGCCAGGCCCACGCCCATCTGCTTCATGGACTGCATGGACAGCGTTCCGAAGATCGCGAACACGGCGACCATGATGACCGCGGCGCTGGTGACCACACCGGCCGTCGTGACCACACCGTGCTTGATGGCCTCGTTCGTCGAACGGCCCCGCATCCGCGCCTCACGGATCCGCGAGACCACGAACACGTGGTAGTCCATCGACAGGCCGAACAGGATCACGAAGAGGAACAGCGGCAGCCAGGTGATGATGGCGCCGACGCCCTCCGCGCCCACCAGCGAAGCGCCCCAGCCGTGCTGGAAGACGGCGACCAGGATGCCGTAGGCGGCCCCCACCGACAGCAGGTTGAGCACGATCGAGGTGATCGCGACCGTCAGCGAGCGGAACGACAGCAGCATCAGCAGGAAGGCGAAGACCACGACGAACGCGAAGACGGGAGCGACCGCTCCGGCCAGCTGGTCGTTGAAGTCCTTCGAACCGGCCACCTGACCGGTGATCGGCGCCTGGAGGCCGTCGACCTTGCCCAGCGTCGCGGGCCGCACCTCGTCGCGCAGCTTGTCCAGGCTCGTACCCGCCTTGTCCAGGTCGGAGCCGCCGACCAGCGGAACGTACACGTAGGCGATGTTCTGCGCGTCGTGCAGCTTGATCTCGACCGGACCGCGGGAGGCGCCCGAGCTGACCGCCTGCTCCTTGAAGTCCTCGAGCGCGGTCTTCACCTCGGCGGCGTTGATGTCGGCCGCCTTGACGATCACCTCGGCCGGTTCGGAGCCGCCCGGGAAGGCGTCGTTGACCCGGTTGTAGGTCTGCACGATGGGCAGCGAGTCGCCGAACTCCTGGTCCAGGGTGAGGTTCTGGGTCTTCATGCCGACCGCCGGAGCGGCGATCGCGAGCAGTACGCCGGCCGCCACGACCAGCGACACACCGGGCTTGGCGAGGACGACCTTGAGGACGGCGCTCCAGAACCGGCTGCCCTCGTCGGCGCGCCCGCCGTTGCCGTTCTTGCGGCGCTTCTCGGGGTGCAGGAACGGGATCCGGCCCTTCTCCACCCGCCGGCCGAGGAGCGACAGCAGCGCGGGCAGCACGGTCACCGAACCGACCATGGCGACCGCGACCACCATCAGGGAAGCCAGGCCCATCGCCTCGAACGTCGCGAGCCCGGTGAACAGCATGCCCGCCATCGCCACGCACACGGTGACACCGGAGACGATCACGGCACGGCCACTGGTCGCCGCGGCGATCCTGAGAGCGGTTTCCGGATCACGTCCCGCGGCCCGCTCCTCGCGCTCCCGGCGCAGGTAGAACAGGCAGTAGTCGACGCCGACGGCCAGACCGACCAGCAGCATCACGGAGCTGGCCGTGTCGTCCATCGGCTGGAAGTGGCTGACGATGCTCATCAGGCCCATCGTCGCCATGATCGCGGTGACCGCGAGCGCCACCGGCAGCAGCGCCGCCACCAGCGCGCCGAACGCGATCAGCAGAATGCCCAGGGCCACCGGCACGGCGGAGTACTCCGCCTGCTGGAAGTCGTCGCCGAACGCGTCGTCGAACGTCTTCATCATGCTGGCGCCGCCGATCTCCTCGATCCGCAGCGAGGAGTGGTCCTTCTGGACCCCCTCTACGGCCTCGAGAACCGGCTCGACCCGCTCGCCCGCGGTTTCGGAGTCGCCGCGCATGTCGAACTGCACGAGCGCGCTGCGACCATCCTGGGAGATCGTGTCCGAGTCGTAGGGCGAGGTCACGTCGGTGACCTTGCCGGTCTTCTCCACGGCCGCGACGACCGCCGCGACGGCGGCCTTGAAGTCCGCGTCCGTGGCCTTGAGGGAGCCGTCCTTCGACTGGACGAGGACGGTCTCACTGGCCGGCTCGTCGATGCCGGCGTCCTCGATGATCCGGGCGGCCGTGTGGGTCTCGCCCCCGAGCTGGTCGCTCTCCTTGACCTCGACCGTGCCCACCGCCGAGCCGATCCCCATGGCCAGGACGACGAACAGCACCCAGATGCCCACGGCGGCCCATCGGTGCCGGGCGCTCCAGCCGCCGGCCCGCGCGGCGAAGCCCCGCACCCGTATATCTCCGTTCCCCATGACGGGCCTGCCCTCTTGTGATGCGGTGGCAACCCCCTGCCGCCACCTTCAGATTCGAAGGTATGGGCTGGATAAGGCCATCTCGTCGTGCTGCCCGGTGAGGTGCCGGACACCCGAGTCCTCCCGTCGGACCCCGCCGTCTCACCGCTGGGGAGGACAGAGGTCCCCTACATCTATCCGGGGATCTCGGGGATGACGATCAGGGTGCGGGCGGTGATGCGGGCCGCCGGGACAGGCCGCCGGGACAGACCGACGTTCCGGGCTGCCGGTGCGAGTCGGTGGCGAGGGCCGACGGGCGGTTCGGGAGCCAAGGCCGGAATGGTGATTACGAAAGTCTGTTGAACAAGTCGTGAGCCTGTGGAGATGTCCGGCAGATGTTGCTCCGCATCCCGCCGATCGGCCAGAGTTTCGCCCGAAGCCCCACCCCGGCCGCGGCCGTCGTGCCCACCCCCACGGGGCACGACGGCCGCTTAAGGTGAGCGGATGACGACGACGTACGCGGCACTGCTGCGCGGCATCAACGTGGGCGGCAGCAGGAAGGTCCCGATGGCCGAACTGCGCACCCTGCTCGAGGGGCTCGGTCTCGGGGACGTCCGCACCTACCTCCAGAGCGGCCAGGCCGTCTTCTCCTCCGCGCACGGCGACGAGGAGCGCCTCGCCGCCGAGCTCACGGCGGCGATCGAGAAACACTTCGGCTTCGCCGTCGGCGTGATCGTTCGAGACCACGCCTATCTGCAAGCGGTTGCCGACGCTTGCCCGTTCCCGGCCGCCGAGCTGGAGGCCAGGCAACTCCACGCCACGTATTTCTCCACCCCCGTCGAAGCGGAGCGCTACGCCGGGATCGACCAGGCCGCCCACCTCCCCGAGGAGTTCCGCCTGGGCGACCGGGTCCTGTACCTCTACGCCCCCGAGGGCCTCGGCCGGTCCAAGCTCGCCGAGCAACTGTCGAAGCCGCGGGTGAACAAGGGGCTCATCGCCACCACCCGGAACTGGAACACCGTCGTCAAACTGGTGGAGATGACGCAAGCGTGACCGCGCGCAGGCCGTGGAAGGGCGCCAGGGAGAGGATCTCGCGGGGCACGACGAGCCGCGGATCGGCATAGAGCCGGCGGGCCTCCTCGTGGGTGCGGGCTGCGGCCACGGCGTCCACGAGGGCCAGATCGTCCTCGGTGAGCGAGTCGTGTTTCCGTAACCCCGACAGCCCCCAGCCGTCCCAGGGAAGCGGTTCCGTGCCGTTACGGGCGGCGAGGTCCAGGACCACACTGTTGAGCACGAGCGGCAGACCTCTGAGGCCGGGATCGGCCCACACCCCGAACGTCTCCGGGTCCGCCGCGCCCGCCCGGCAGGCCCGCCACGCCTGCCCGGCGACCAGGAAGCCGTCGCGCGGCACGTCCATCGGGGGCACCTGGTAGAAGTCGGCGGACACCTGAGCGTCGGCCAGCCGCCAAGTACCGTCCGGGAGGCGGTACTCGGTGACCCAGTGGTCGTCGTGGAAGCCCTCGACGAAGTAGGTCGCGTACCCGCCCCGGATCCGGGACGGCGTCCCGGTCGCCCGCAGCAGCGAGCACAGCAGCAGCGAGTAGTCCCGGCACGTGCCCACGAACTGCTCGTCGTACGACCGCCGTCGGGTGAGCGGGGCGTCCTTGCGCGCCCGCAGGATCCGCAGGATCCCGGTCACGTACCGGGACTCGGCGTCGTGGTGCAACCGCTCCTCGGGAATCTCGTACCCGACACGATCCCCCTCCAGTCGATGCACCATCAGATGACGTACGAGCAGCGTGAGTTCGCGAGGATCGGCGGGCAGGTCGGAGACATCCAGCTCGCCCGGGTCGCTGTACGGCGTCTGCCGCAGGCAGAAGTCGTCCATGCCCGGGACCCTTGTCCCTGCCCCAGGGACAAGGTCAACCTCGCGCGGAACGTTTTCCCACGCTCTTGACGGTGCGAGAACACGACTGTGCGAGGCTCGGCCCATGCGTTACATCATCATCGGGGCAGGGGCGATCGGCGGCGCTGTCGGCGGACGACTGGCGGAGGCCGGGCACGAGGTCGTGCTGGTCGCACGCGGCGCACACCGGGCGGCGCTCACGGAGGGCGGACTGCGGCTCAGGGTTCCGCAGGGCGAACGGACGTACCGGCTGCCCGTCGTCGACGGACCGGACGCGCTCGGCACACTGCGCTCCGACGACGTCCTCTTCCTCGCCGTCAAGACCCAGGACACCGAGGCGGCACTCCAGGTCTGGGGCCCCGCCCAGGTCGAGGGCGGCGGCACGGCCGCGGAGCGACTGCCCCTGGTCTGCGCGCAGAACGGCGTGGAGAGCCCGCGCCTCGCCCTGCGCCGCTTCCGGCACGTCTACGGCGTCTGCGTCTGGCTGCCCGCGACCCATGTCGAACCGGGTGTCGTCTCCGCCGCCGGCACCCCGCTCACCGGCATCCTTCACCTCGGCCGGTACCCGCACGGCACCGACGACACCGCCCGCCGTATCGCCGCCGACCTGGAGAAAGCGCACTTCGAGGCGCCGGTCGTACCCGACGTCTCCCGCTGGCAGTACGCGAAACTGCTGTCCAACCTCGGAAACGCCCTGGAAGCGGTCAGCGGCCCGGTGGACGACCCCGAGGCGGAGGCGCTGTACGCGAGGGTGCGGGCCGAGGGCGAGGCCGTGCTGCACGCCGCCGGGATCGTGTGGGCGAGCATCGAGGAGCAGCACGCCCTGCGCGGCGACAAGGTCACCCTCGTCCCGCTCGACGGCGCCCCGCGCGGCGGCGGCTCCTCCTGGCAGTCCCTCAGCCGGGCTGCGGGCAGCATCGAGGCCGACCACCTCAACGGCGAGATCGCACTCCTCGGCCGTCTGCACGGCGTACCGACCCCGCTGAACGAGTTGCTGCAACGGCTTGCCAACCAGTTCGCCCGGGAGCGGAGGGCACCCGGTTCCCTGCCGCTGCCGGAACTGACCCGACTGGCCGAGGGCCGGTCCGCCGGCGCTGTCGCGTTTGTTCAAGAGTCCTGAGCACCCCGCTGCCTAGCGTGGGACCCATGAAGTACGACGAGACGCACCAGTACATGTCCGAATGCGCAGCCGAGGCGTCGCGTGTCGCCCGCGGTGTCCCGGCGGCCCGGTTGAACGACCCGACGCACTGCCAGGGCTGGGATGTCCGCACCCTGGTCGACCACTGGGTCCTCTACACCTCCCACGGCCTCGAGCATCGCGCCCTGCGCAAGCAGCTCCCCGACGACCTCGTCGCCCGCGACTTCACCGCCGACCCGCAGTGGGCCGAGGCATACACCGACCAACTGGAGCGCGCGGTCGCGGCCTGGGCGGAGCCGTCCGTGTGGGAGGGCGAGGTCGACCTGGGAACGGCCGCGATGCCTGCCGCCGAGATCGCCGCGATGATCGTCAAGGAGATGGCGGTGCACGGCTGGGACGTGGCGGTCGCCACCGACCAGGAGTTCCGCATCTCGGACGACGCGGCCCGCTTCGTCCTCGACGTGGTCGAACGGCACGGCGACCTCTACCGCCAGTACGACGGCTTCGCTGCGGTGGTGCCGGTGGCGCAGGACGCCCCGGTGTTCGAGCGGGCGCTGGCAGCGAGCGGCCGCGATCCCCGGCAGGGCGCCGCACGCGTGAACGACTGAGCGATCACCTCGGGCCGACTGCTGCGGGGTGCCGGGTGAGGGTGCGGGTGCGGGGCGCACGCCGGTGCCTGATCGCGGCGGCGCACGCCCGGCCGTCGGGGCTGCCGATGACGCTGCACCGGGGAGGCAGGCGTTTCGAGACCGCCATCGCAACGGAAACCGGTACCGCAACAGAAACCGGCCGCGCCAGAAGACCGGCCGCGACAAATGCCGGTACCGCAACGAAACCGCTGTCGAAAGAGAAGCCGGTCCTGCAGCAGAAACGGGATGAGAAACAGAAGCCGGCACCGCCGCAAATACGGGATCAGACAGAAGCCGGTACCGAAACGGAAGCTTCCCCTCGCGGCACGAGAGAGCCCACCACGGGTCAGGCGCCGACGGCCGCCAGCGCCGGCGTACGCGCCGTGTCGTACCGTTCCAGCAGCACCCGCGCCACCTCCGGCGCCGGACCCAGCACGTCTGCCAGGACGTCTGCCGCGGCCGCGCCTCGCGCGATGCGGTCCGGCAGGAAGCCGGGGGCCAGGACGTACGGCGCGACGGCGACCCGCGAGCACCCCAGCGCCCGCAGTTCGCGGACCGCGTCCTCGGTGCGCGGGAACCCCGAGGGAGAACCGGCGGAGGCGAACGCAGGCCGCACGGCACACCAACCGGTGCGCCGCCACTCCCGCGCGATTTCTGCGATCACTGCGATCGCCTCCGGGTCCGTGGACCCCGCCGAGGCCAGCACGACCCCGGTCGAGGACTTGTCGGCGGGCGTCAGGCCGGCCTCGTACAGCCGTCGTTCGAGGACGGCGAGCAGCAGCGGTGACGGGCCGAGCACCTCGGCCTGTCTGATCCGCAGCTGCGCCGGAGCGTCCCGCAGGACCGCCGGGATGTCCGCCTTCGCGTGGAACGCTCGGGTCAACAGCAGCGGCAGCGCCACGACGTCACGGACGCCCTCCGCCGCCAACGACTCCAGCACCCCATGGACGGAGGGGATGTTGAAGTCCAGGAAACCGGTCTCTACCCGCAGGCCCGGCCGCAACGACCGCACCCGCCGCACCAGGGCGTGCACGGTCGCCGCGTGCCGCGGGTCGCGACTGCCGTGGGCAATCACCACGAGAACGGGAGGAACCGGATTCCTGTACATGGGACGTCAGCTCTTCACCAGCAGACCACGGCTGCGCAGCACCCACCGCTCCAGCGGACTGAAGATCAGCAGGTCGATGGCGATGCCGACGAACAGGATGAGCAGGATCGCCTCGAACACCATCGACATGTCACTGGCGTTGCGCCCGTTCTCCAGCAACTGACCGAGACCGACGCCGAGGTCGGGGAAGGACGCGATGATCTCCGCCGCCATCAGCGAACGCCACGAGAACGCCCAGCCCTGCTTCAGACCCGCGACATAGCCCGGCAGGGCGGCCGGCAACGTGATGTACACGGTTCCCTTCAGCCCCGTCGCGCCCATCGTGCGGCCCGCCCGCAGGAACAGCGGCGGCACCTGGTCGACGCCGGACACCAGCCCGTTGGCGATGGACGGCACCGCACCGAGCAGGATCACCGCGTACATCATCGAGTTGTTCAGACCCAGCCACAGCACGGCCGGCGGCACCCACGCCACCGACGGCAGCGACTGGAGACCGGACAGGATCGGACCGATCGCCGCCCGCACGAACTTCACGCGTGCCACCAGCAGACCCAGCGGGGTGCCGATCGCCAGCGCGAAGAGGAAGCCGAGCAGACCGCGCGAGACGCTGGTCCAGATGTAGCCGAGCAGCTTGCCCTCGAGCCAGGCGTCCTGAAGCGTCCGCCAGACGTCCACGGGGGAGACCAGCTTGGTCGGGTCGTCGACGATCTTGAAGGTGATCTGCCAGACGATCAGCAGCAGCAGGGTCGCCAGGATCGGCGGCAGGATCTTGTCGACGAAGGTCCGCCGAAAGGGCGTACGGCCGGTGGGCGCCACGACGTCCAGCGCGTCGAGCCCCGCCTCCACCCCGGCAAGCTCGGTGGTGGCCGCCTTCGTCACCGTCGTCTTCGTCTCAGTGCTGGCCATGACGGCGGATCTCCCCACGCAGGACTTCGGTGATCTCGATGGACAGTTCCGCCACCGGGGCGTCCTCGATCCGGCGCGGCTGCGGGATGTCGACCGTCCACTCGCGCGCCACCCGGCCGGGCCGGGAGGACAGCAGGACGACCCGCTGCGCGAGCCGCACCGCCTCCCGCACGTTGTGCGTGACGAAGAGGACGGACAGTCCCGTCTCCCCCCAGATCCGGGTCAGTTCGTCGTGCAGCACATCCCGTGTGATGGCGTCCAGCGCCGCGAACGGCTCGTCCATCAGCAGGATGTTGCTCTCCTGCGCCAGCGCGCGGGCCATCGCCACGCGCTGTCGCATACCGCCGGAAAGTTCGTGAACACGCTTTCCGTACGCGCCCTTCAACCGGACCAGCTCGAGGAGCTCCTCCGCCTTGTCGCGCCGCTCGGGCTTGGCGACTCCCCGGAGCTTCAGGGCGAGCTCGATGTTCTTGCCCGCGGTCAGCCACGGGAAGAGGGCGTGCTCCTGGAACATCAGCGCCGGGCGGCCGTCCGTCGTGATGGAGCCGGCGGTGGGCTCGTCGAGCCCCGCCACCAGGTTGAGCAAAGTGGACTTGCCGCAGCCCGAAGCCCCCAGGAGGGTGACGAACTCGCCGGGAGCGACATCGAGAGTGATGTCGTCCAGGACGAGCTGCTGCCCACCCGGCCCGGCGAAGGACTTCGAGACGTGCTCAAGCCGGGCCGCGTACTCCACGGACTCCGCGGACTCGGCGGCCTTGGCGAAGGTCGTGGCCATGGTCGTCACCTCCTGGGAACTCATCGGATTCCGATCAGCTGACGCCGAGACCGGCGTCGTCGACCGTGGACCCGCCCTCGGCCTTGAGGACCTTGTTCAGGATGCTCAGGTCGTAGATGCCCTTGAGGTCGGGCTTCTCCAGCAGACCCGCCTTGACCGCGTGCTCCGCCTCGGCGTTGAGCGTGGAGGCCAGCGGGTCGTTGATGAACTGGATCGACGTCCACGCCGGGTCCAGCACCTCGGTCGGCAGCGCCTTGCCGGAGTCAGCCTCCAGCTGCTTGTTCGCCGCGGCCTTGGCCGCCGCCGGGTTGGCGTTGATCCACTTGTTGGAGTCGACCGAACCCTTGAGCACCGCCTCGACGACCTTCGGGTGCTCCTTGAGGAACTTCTGCGACACGATGATGTTCGTGATCACGAACTTCTTGTCGGGCCACAGCGACGCCTCGTCGAGCAGCACCTTGCCGCCCTCGGCGACCAGCTTGGACGCGGTCGGCTCCGGCACCCAGGCACCGTCGATCGAACCGGCCTTGAACGCGTCCGGGGTCACCTTGTTGTCGCTGCGGACAACGGTGACGTCGCCCTTGCCGCTCTGCGCGTCGACCTTCCAGCCCTGGTCCGCGATCCAGTTCAGGAACGCCACGTCCTGCGTGTTTCCGAGCTGAGGCGTCGCGATCTTCTTGCCCTTGACGTCCTTGAGGGACTTGACCTTGTCCGGGTTGACGACGAGCTTCACGCCGCCGGACGCCGAACCGCCGATGATGCGCAGGCTCTTGCCGGCGGACTTGGTGAAGCCGTTGATCGCGGGGGAGGGACCGATCCAGCCGATGTCGATGGAACCGGCGTTCAGCGCCTCGATCTCGGAGGGGCCCGCGTTGAAGGTCGCGTACGACGCCTTGGTGGCGCCCAGCGCCTTCTGGAAGATGCCCTGCTCACGGCCGACCAGTGCGGTTGCGTGGGTCAGGTTGCCGAAGTAGCCGATCTTGACGGTGTCGAGTCCGTCGATCTTCTCCGATCCGGCGGCGACCTTCTCGTTGGCGTTGTCGTCCTTGGCGTCGGAACCGTAACCGCAGGCGGCGAGGGCGAGCAGGGGAAGGGCCGCCACGGCGGCGATGCCGCGGCGAAGAAGAACTGAGCGGTTGGCAGGCACGGGAGGGGTTCCTCTCGTTGGCCCGGCGGTCACGGATTTTCAGGTCGTGGCCGGGAAATCGGCAAAGGGTTTTCGTCGCTTCCGGGACGGCGGGTGGGGGGACGGGGCGCGCAGGCAGTGCGCGTACGTCAGAGCGCACATCGCGCCACTCCGCCCTGCCCGCTGCCGAGGGCGCCGCTGCCGACGCGGCCGCCCTCCTTCGCGAACGTGGAGTAGAAGTCGGTTGTGGTCATGTTCAGAAGTCCCAACCGTCGTCGTCGGACTCGTCCTTGACCGGCTCCGGCGACGCGAACGACTCGCCGACCATGCCCGCGGTGAGCGTGGTGCCGTCGGCCGGGTCGATCAGGATGAACGAGCCGGTGCGGCGGGAGTCGGCGTAGGAATCCACCGGAAGCGGTTCCGAGGTACGGATCTTCACGCGGCCGATGTCGTTGGCGACGAGCTGTCCCGGGTGCGGGTGCAGGGACAGGTCGTCGAGCGTGAGACGGGACGGGATGTCCTTGACGATCGCCTTGACGGTGCGGGTGCCGTGCTTGATCAGCACCCGGTGCCCGACGGTCAGCGGCTGGTCGGCCACATGGCACACGGTCGCCTCGACGTCCTGCGTGGTGGGCGGCGCGTCCTTGGTGGGCACGATCAGGTCGCCGCGCGAGATGTCGATGTCGTCCGTGAGCAGCACGGTCACCGACTGGGTCGTCCATGCCGCGTCCACCGGCTCGCCCAGCAGGTCGATGCCGGAGATCGTCGAGGTACGGCCGGACGGCAGAACCGTCACCGCCTCGCCCACGTGGAACGTGCCGGCCGCGATCTGGCCCGCGTACCCCCGGTAGTCCGGGTGCTCGGCGGTCTGCGGACGGATCACGTACTGCACCGGCAGCCGTGCGTGGCAGTGCGCCAGGTCGTGGCTGACCGGAACCGTTTCCAGGTGCTCCAGGAAGGTCGGCCCGCCGTACCAGTCCATGTTCGCCGACGGATCCACCACGTTGTCACCGGCGAGCGCCGAGATCGGGATCGCGGTGACCTCGGGAACACCGAGCTCGCTCGCGTACGCCGTGAACTCCTCGGCAATCTCTGCGAAGACGGTTTCCCTGTACTCGACCAGGTCCATCTTGTTGACGGCGAGAACGACGTGCGGAACCCGGAGCAGGGCCGCGATCGCCGCGTGCCTGCGGGTCTGTTCCACCACCCCGTTGCGGGCGTCGACCAGGATCACCGTCAGCTCGGCCGTGGAGGCACCCGTCACCATGTTGCGGGTGTACTGCACATGACCGGGGGTGTCGGCGAGGATGAAGCGGCGCCGGGGCGTGGCGAAGTAGCGGTAGGCCACGTCGATGGTGATGCCCTGCTCGCGCTCGGCGCGCAGGCCGTCGGTCAGGAGCGCCAGGTCGGGAGCTTCCTGGCCGCGGTTCGCCGAGGCGCGCTCCACGGCCTCCAGCTGGTCGCTGAGGATCGACTTGGAGTCGTGCAGGAGCCGGCCCACGAGCGTGGACTTGCCGTCGTCGACGGAACCGGCCGTGGCGAACCGCAGGAGGGTCGTTGCCGAGAGTTCCTCGGAGGTGATCGTGCTCATGCTTAGAAGTACCCCTCGCGCTTGCGGTCTTCCATCGCGGCCTCGGACATCTTGTCGTCGGCGCGGGTGGCGCCGCGCTCGGTGAGCCGGGAGGCCGCGATCTCGGCGATGACGTCGTCGAGCGTCACCGCGTCGGAGTCGACGGCGCCGGTGCAGGACATGTCGCCGACGGTCCGGTAGCGCACTAGGCGCTTCTCGACGGTCTCGTCGTCCTTCGGCCCGCCCCACTCACCGGCGGTCAGCCACATCCCGCCGCGCCGGAAGACCTCCCGGTCGTGCGCGAAGTAGATCTCGGGCAGTTCGATGCCCTCCCGGGCGATGTACTGCCAGACGTCGAGCTCGGTCCAGTTGGACAGCGGGAACACCCGCACGTGCTCACCGGGCGCGTGGCGGCCGTTGTAGAGGTTCCACAGCTCCGGGCGCTGGCGGCGGGGGTCCCACTGGGAGAACTCGTCGCGCAGGGAGAAAACCCGTTCCTTGGCGCGGGCCTTCTCCTCGTCGCGGCGTCCGCCGCCGAAGACGGCGTCGAACTTCTCGGACTGGATCTTCTCCGTCAGCGGCAGCGTCTGGAGCGGGTTACGCGTGCCGTCGGGGCGTTCGCGCAGCGCACCGCGGTCGATGTAGTCCTGGACGGAGGCCACGTGCAGGCGCAGCCCGTGCGCGGCGACGACCCGGTCGCGGTACTCGAGGACTTCGGGGAAGTTGTGCCCGGTGTCGACGTGCAGGAGCGAGAAGGGGACCGGGGCGGGGGCGAACGCCTTCAGGGCCAGGTGCAGCATGACGATGGAGTCCTTGCCGCCGGAGAACAGGATCACCGGGTTCTCGAACTCGCCCGCCACCTCGCGGAAGATGTGCACCGCCTCGGACTCCAGCGAGTCCAGGTGGCTGAGGGCGTACGGGCTGGCCGTGCCCTCCTCGGCCTCGGCGACGGTCGTCGTCATGCCAGTCCCCTCTCGGTGAGCAGGGCGTACACCGACGCCGCGGACTCCTGCACGGTCTGGTCCTGGGACTCGATCCGCAGGTCAGGCGACTCCGGGGCCTCGTAGGGGTCGTCGACCCCGGTCAGCCCGGTCAGCTCGCCTGCCGCCTGCTTCGCGTACAGGCCCTTCACGTCCCGGACCGAGCACACCTCGACCGGGGTCGCCACGTGCACCTCCAGGTAACCGGTTCCGCTCTCCTGATGGCGTTTGCGCACCGCTTCCCGGCTGTCGGCGTACGGTGCGATCACCGGGACCAGGGCCTTGACGCCGTTACGGGCGAGCAGTTCGGCCAGGAAACCGATGCGCTGCACGTTGATGTGCCGGTCCTCGCGGCTGAAACCGAGCCCCGCGGAGATGAACTCGCGGATCTCGTCGCCGTCGAGCACCTCGACACGGTGGCCCTCCTCGCGCAGTCGGCCGGCCAGCTCGTACGCGATGGTGGTCTTGCCGGCGCTCGGCAGACCCGTGAGCCAGACGGTGGCTCCGGTCGTCACGTGGTTCTCCCGGTTCGTTGAAGTGGGGGTGGGCGTGGGGGTGTTCGTCGAGTTCGAGGTCATCGCGGTCAGCCGTGCAGCCCGCACTCGGTCTTCGAGCGCCCTGCCCAGCGGCCGGCGCGCGCGTCCTCGCCCGCCAGGACCCGGCGGGTGCACGGGGCGCAGCCGACGGAGGCGTAACCGTCCATCAGCAGGGGGTTGGAAAGGACGCCGTGCTCGGTGATGTAGGCATCGACGTCGTCCTGGGCCCAGCGGGCGATGGGCGAGATCTTGACCTTCTGCCGCTTGTCGTCCCAGCCGACGACCGGAGTGCCCGCCCGGGTCGCGGACTCGTCGCGCCGCAGGCCGGTGGCCCAGGCCCGGTAGCCCTTGAGCCCCTCTTCCAACGGCTCCACCTTGCGCAACTTGCAGCACAGGTCCGGGTCGCGGTCGTGCAACTTCGGCCCGTACTCGGCGTCCTGCTCGGCGACCGTCCGGCGCGGGGTGAGCGTGATGACGTTGACGTCCATCACCGCCTCGACCGCGTCCCGGGTGCCGATGGTCTCGGGGAAGTGGTAGCCGGTGTCGAGGAACACCACGTCCACGCCCTTGCGGACCCGGGACGCCAGGTGCGCGACCACGGCGTCCTCCATCGAGGACGTCACGCAGAACTGCTTGCCGAAGGTGTCCACCGCCCACTGGAGGATCTCCAGTGCGGAGGCCTCCTCCAGGTCGCGGCCCGCCTGCTCGGCGAGCGCCTTCAACTCGTCGGTCGTACGGCCTTCCTGAAGCGTCGTCATATCCGGTCCCCTCCCGGGTCGGTGTGCTGAACGCCCCGGGCGAGCAGCCCGAGGAACTTCAGCTGGAATGCGCGGTTGCATGCCGCGCATTCCCAGGCGCCATGGCCCTGCTCGCTCGGACGCAGGTCCTCGTCGCCGCAGTAGGGGCAGTAGAAGGGTGCGGCCCGCTCGCTCATGAGAGGGCCTCCTCGCTGGCGCGCGTGGCCCAGACGGCGAACCGCTCGCCGTCCTCGCGCTCGTCCTGGAACCGCTTCAGTACGCGTTCCACGTAGTCCGGCAGTTCCTCCGAAGTGACCTTCAGACCACGGACCTTGCGGCCGAAACCGGCTTCCAGCCCGAGCGCGCCACCCAGGTGCACCTGGAAGCCCTCGACCTGCTCGCCCTGGTCGTTCAGGACCAGCTGGCCCTTGAGGCCGATGTCCGCGACCTGGATGCGGGCGCAGGCGTTCGGGCAGCCGTTGATGTTGATGGTAATCGGCTCGTCGAACTCCGGGATGCGGCGCTCGAGTTCGTCGATCAGTGCGGAGCCGCGCTGCTTGGTCTCGACGATGGCGAGCTTGCAGTACTCGATGCCGGTGCAAGCCATGGTGCCGCGCCGGAACGGAGAGGGCTTGGCGGTCAGGTCCAGCGCCTCCAGCGCCTCGACCAGCGACTCGACCTGCCCCTCCTCGACGTCGAGGACGATCATCTTCTGCTCGACGGTGGTCCGCACCCGGCCCGAGCCGTGCGCCTCGGCGAGCTCCGCGATCTTCGTCAGGGTGGCGCCGTCCACGCGGCCGACACGCGGGGCGAAACCGACGTAGAAACGGCCGTCCTGCTGGCGGTGCACACCGACGTGGTCGCGCCAGCGCTCGACGGGGGCGGCGGGCGCCGGGCCGTCGGCGAGCTTGCGCTCGAGGTACTCGTCCTCGAGGATCTGGCGGAACTTCTCCGGGCCCCAGTCGGCGACCAGGAACTTCAGGCGCGCCCGCGTACGCAGGCGCCGGTAGCCGTAGTCGCGGAAGATGCCGATCACGCCCGCCCAGACGTCCGGGACCTCGTCCAGCGGGACCCAGGCGCCGAGCCGGACGCCGATCTTCGGGTTGGTGGAGAGCCCACCGCCGACCCACAGGTCGAAGCCGGGGCCGTACTCGGGGTGCTCGACGCCGACGAACGCGACGTCGTTGATCTCGTGGGCGACGTCCAGGAGCGGGGATCCGGAGATCGCCGTCTTGAACTTGCGCGGCAGGTTGGAGAATTCCTTGCTGCCGATGAACCGGCGGTGGATCTCCTCGACGGCCGGGCTGCCGTCGATGATCTCGTCCTCGGCGATGCCGGCCACCGGCGAGCCGAGGATCGTCCGGGGCGTGTCACCGCAGGCCTCGGTGGTGGACAGGCCGACCGCCTCGAGGCGGTTCCAGATCTCGGGCACGTCCTCGATGCGGATCCAGTGGTACTGGACGTTCTGCCGGTCGGTGAGGTCGGCGGTGCCGCGCGCGAACTCCTGCGAGATCTCGCCGATCACCCTCAGCTGCTCGGTGGTGAGCCGGCCGCCGTCGATGCGGACGCGCAGCATGAAGTACTTGTCGTCCAGCTCCTCCGGCTCGAGGATCGCCGTCTTGCCGCCGTCGATCCCCGGCTTGCGCTGGGTGTACAGGCCCCACCAGCGCATCCGGCCGCGCAGATCGTTGGGGTCGATCGAGTCGAAACCCCGCTTGGAGTAGATCGTCTCAATGCGTGTCCGCACATTGAGACCGTCGTCGTCCTTCTTGAACTGCTCGTTGCCGTTGAGCGGGGTGAAGTGTCCCGCGGCCCACTGGCCCTCACCGCGGTGACGGCTCACCTTGCGGCGGGGAGTCGCGGCGGCAGGGTTCTGCGGGGTGGCGGCCATGGTTGATACGTCCTTCGGGACAGCGGAGGAGGTGTCGGCGCGTAGCGCCGTCCGGCAGGGGTGGTGGTCGGGAGACGGGCGGGCGGCTCTGACCTGCGCGCGCGGGCGCATGGAGCATACGTGCGCGTCATTGCGCAGGCGGGAGGCTCGAACGGAGATGTCGGCGGTGCTGCGGCTCGTCAGCTCGCCGGACAGATGGCGCTGGACATGCGGCCGAGGTCGACGTGCCGCCGACTCACCAAGGCAATTCCAGTTCCGGACATGGCGAAAGCGTGTCACGGCGATCTGGACACAGTCCAGCTTCGTCCGCGATGCGGACACCCTTGTCCCGAAATGTGAGACAGGGGTGTCGTCGATCACATGACCCGCGGGGCCTCTTGTCGGCGCAGGTCACAGGCGGTATGAGCGAGGAGTCAGGAGGGGAGGGCGCCTGGCCAGGGGCCCGGAGCGGACACCTCGGTCTGCTCCTCGACCTTGGTGTCGAACAGCTTGAAACCGCGTCGCTGATAGTTGTCCATGGCGTGCTCGCCGTCCAGGCTGCACGTGTGCAGCCACACCCGCTTGGTCTGCGGCACACCCGGCCAGCGGTCCGCGAGGTCCCACGCCCGGGCGGCGCCGTACGCCAGCAGGTGCCCGCCGATGCGCCGTCCCCTGAACGCCGGGATCAGACCGAAGTAAACGATCTCTACGGCACCGTCGTCCTGCGGCTCCAGCTCCACGTACCCGGCCGGCGTACCCCGGTCGTAGGCGACCCAGGTCTCGACCCCCGGACGCGCCAGATGCCCCTGCCACTGCGCGTACGTCCAGCGCAGCCGGTCGATCCAGCGGATGTCCCCGCCGACGGACGCGTACAGGAAACGGCTGAACTCGGGGGAGGGGACCTCGGAGCGGACGATCCGGACGTCGCCCTCGGGCGCGGCGGCCGGGAGGACGTCGTTCGGGTCGGTCTGCTCCAGGGACCAGGTGGTCACGGGGGTGTTGGTCATGCCCGTCAGGGAATCATCTACCCGGTTGTTCTGTCGATCGAGGCCAGTGGCAGCGCGAAGAGCGCTCGTCCCGACTGGGTCCAGACCTCGCCGGTCGCCTCCCAGTAGGAAAGGGATTCGGTCTGCGGGCTCCAGCAGCTGTGCGTTTCCTCGGCGCCGCACACGGCCGCCTCGGACCTGTCCGCCTTGTCGTCGTCGTTCTTGCCGGCGTCCTGCCGCCACAGCGTCCCCTGCCTGTCCCGCGGGCCGGCGGCACGGGTCACGTACCACTCCTCCCCGTACGACAGCACGCCCCGTACGCCCGTCACCTTCGTCTCGTACGCCTCCGAGGCCCGTACCCGGCCGGTGGCGCTCGTGGCGAGCAGCCCCTCGTGGCCGGGGGCGGTGCTGAAGGGGTAGCGCCACAGGCGGGCCTTGCGGTCGCCGTCGTCGAGCGTCCACTCCCCGGCGACCAGGCTGTCCGGCGCGGTGCTGCGGTCGAGGGAAACGGTTGCGGGGTGCGGGGCGTCGGAGTCCCCGTTGAGCGCATAGGAACCGATGGCCGGCAGTACGAAGCGGTAACCGTTTGCGGACCAGCCGCCCGGCACCCGGCCGACCGCCGCACTGGCGACGCCGGCCCGCTGGACCCGGTTCATGTCGTACACATAGAGCGCGGCCCGGTCCCCGTCGTCGGCGGTGACCAGCAGTTTGTCCTGGTACCAGACCATCCCGGAGACATGCGAGACCAGCCCCCGGTAGTCCCGCCCCTCGTCCACCGGGACCGCGAGCAGTGCCCAGGTGTAGGTGAGGTGGTTCAGGTCGCCCGCGTTCACGAAGCCGACCCGGGCCAGACCCCGGTCGGCGGCCGTGCCGCCGCTGCGCGACCAGCCGGAGAGGATCACCCGGTTCGAGCCCCAGACGCCGTCGTCGTCCGCGTCCCCCGAGGTGGTGACCGCGCCCGGTTGCCAGCCCTCGGTGTCGTCGGTGTTCCAGCAGTAGGCGCGCGAGGCCGCGGGGGAGACGGGCAGAGCCCTGCGCTCGGTGGCCGAGCAGTCGATCGCGTCCCGCAGGGTGCGGTCGGCGCCGTCCAGGACCGCGCCTACGCCGACCGGGCGCCCCATTCCGGCGGCGAGCCGGTCCAGGGAGGCCTGCGGTACCCGGTTCTCCGTGAGGCGCAGTTTTCCGGTCTCTGCCGAGTTCGTAAGCGGTTTCAGGTCCCCGGGCCCGTCGTCCGTGACCGTTGCCTGGGAGGCGCTGATCATGGTGGCGGCAGCGGTGAGCGCGAGGGCGGTTCCGGACAGGAACGCGCGCAGTGCCCTGCCTCGTCTGCGCCGGCGGTGTCGGCCGCGTTGCTTCATTTGCCCTCCCGAGGCGGGCCAACTGCGCCTGATGATCCGTACGTTGACCGAGGAGCAGGTGGGGTGACCCGTAGGGGGATGCTACGGCAGTCGGGCGCCCTGGGGGACGAAGACTCCGCAAATATGCGGAAGATGCCACCGGAAGGACTCGAGTGAACCATTGTTCCTACGGTGTCGCCGCCCGGTTTCTCACCACCGCGGGCGCGGTCGAATGCGGCAGCAGACCCTTCGGATCCGCGGGAAGGAGCACCTCGAGCTCGGCGTCCTCGCAGAAACGATACGGCCGATGTTCCAGAAAACCCCCGAGATACCGCCGCACCCGGGACATCTCGGCCCGCACCGTCACCGTACGGCCCGGGTCGCCGAACATGTCCTCGGCCAGGCCGGCCGCGCTGCGGCCGCCCCGGTCGGCCGCCAGCAGGTAGAGCAACTCGGCGTGCCGGGGACTGAGTTCGTGGGACCACGAACCCGCGCCTCCCGACACCGTCACCGACCAGCGCCGGGGCCGGGTCAGGTCCAGCACGATCCGGCTCGCGCCCTGCGGCGCCGACTCCGCGGTCTCGTCCACCGACCGCACCAGCCAGCCACCGGCCAGCGGCTCCATCGAGCACAGCCCCAGTGCCGGGAGCCAGCGGCGACCCGGCGACGGCGACTTGGGCAGTGCGATACGGCTCGCGTACGGCATCCCGGTCACCGCGGCCGTCCACCCGTCCCCGTCCACCACCGCCGCCCGGCCGCCCAGCCGGGCCAGCACCGGTGCCGCCACCGCGCGCAACCGCTCCAGTGACCCCAGGTGCCTCTCCCGCAACCTGGACTCGGCGAGCTTCGCCACCGAGTCGACCCAGGCGAGCGTGGCCGGATGCATCGTCTCCAGCGGCCCACTGACATCGACCACACCGAGCAGCCGGCCGTTGCGCGGGTCGGTGATCGGGGCGCCCGCGCAGGTCCAGGCCGCGTGCGAGCGCACGAAGTGCTCGGCGGCGAACACCTGCACGGGACGGCGCACCACCGCCGGTGTGCCCACGCCGTTGGTGCCGACCACGGCCTCGCCCCAGTCCGCGCCCAGCTCGAAGCCGAGCCCGTCGGCCTTGCGCAGCACGGGTCCGCAGCCCTCACGCCACAGCACCCGGCCCTCCTCGTCGGCGACCACCATGATGTGGTGGGCGACGTCCGCGACCGACAGCAGCCCTTCGCGCAGCACCGGGAGAACCTCCCGCAAGGGCGACTCCTCCCGCCTGCGCCGCACCTCGTCGGCGCTGAGCAGCCCCGCCCGGAAATCGTGGTCCGGGTCGACACCGCTGCGCAGCATCCGATCCCAGGACTGCTCGATCACCGGGCGCGGGGCGACGCGCGCCTGCTGACCGGCCAGCCGGGCGTCGCGCACCTCGTTGAGCACCCGCGCCGCCCGCGCGGCATCGACGGCCGCGAGCTGCGGCACGTTCATCGGTGGCATCACCACTGGGCCTCCCGGGAACACACAGTCGGACAACCGGATGTCAAGTTTCTGCGCCGACTGTTTCCGGTCTTGCTGAAGGCCCCATCTTGCCGTCCGCAGGTGACGGAGGGGCATAGTCCGGTCACAACCACCGACAAGTTGCAACCCCCTGCAACCCTGGTGAACATCCACAGGTTGTTTGAAACTTGAGCCACGCCGTCCCGAGCGGCGATTCTGGCCTCGCAGGGCCATTGCGGCGGGGGTGGTGCCGTGTCGGCGCAGCACCACCCCCGCTTCCTGTTCGCGCAGGCCGGCGCGGTCAGCAGCGGGGTTCGGCCCGCTCGACGATCGACGCCAGGTCAAGAGTGTGGGGCAGCGTCCCGAAGGCCGCGCCCCCGTCCCCGCCCAGCCGTGAGGCGCAGAACGCGTCGGCGACCTCCGGCGGCGCGAATCGTACGAGCAGTGCCCCCTGAAGCACCAGAGCGAACCGCTCCGCCAGCCGGCGCGCCCGTCCCTCGACGCCGTCCAGATCAGCCAGCTCCGTCAGCAGACTCTTGATCGCCTTGTCCAGCCGGTGATCGGCCCCGCGCGCCTGCCCCACCTCCTGGAGATAGGCGTTCAGCGCCTGCGGCTCCCGTCGCAGTGCGCGCAGCACGTCCAGTGCCTGGATGTTGCCCGCGCCCTCCCAGACCGAGTTCAACGGCGACTCGCGCACCAGCCGGGGCATCCCCGACTCCTCGACGTAACCGTTTCCACCCAGGCATTCCGACGCCTCCACCGCCACCGGCGCACAACGCTTGGTCACCCAGTACTTGGCCGCCGGAATCGCGATCCGCAGCAAGGCACGCTCCTGCTCCCCACCGTCGTCATAGGCCGCCGCGAGCCGCAGCGCGAGCACGGTCGCCGCCTCCGACTCCAGCGCGAGGTCGGCCAGAACGTTGCGCATCAGCGGCTTGTCGACGAGCTTCCCGCCGAACACCTCACGGTGGGTGCAGTGATGGATCGCCTGCGCCACCGCCTGCCGCATCAGCCCCGCCGAGCCCAGCACACAGTCGAGCCGGGTCGCCGCCACCATGTCGATGATGGTGCGCACTCCGCGCCCCTCCTCACCGACCCGACGGGCCCACGTCCCGTCGAACTCGACCTCGGCGGACGCGTTGGACCTGTTTCCCAGCTTGTCCTTGAGCCGCTGGAGTCGGAAAACGTTACGGGTACCGTCTTCCAGCACGCGCGGTACGAGGAAACAGGTGAGCCCGCCTTCGCCCCGGACAGGGGCTGCCTGCGCGAGCACCAGGAAACCGTCCGACATGGGCGCCGAACAGAACCACTTGTGACCGGTCAGTTCGTACGTCCCGTCCTCGGCGAGAGGAGCGGCGACCGTCGCGTTCGCCCGTACGTCGCTGCCACCCTGCTTCTCCGTCATACCCATGCCGAACAGCGCCCCGGCCTTCAGCCGGGCCGGCCGCAGCTCACGGTCGTAGATCGTGGACGTCAGCCGGGGCTCCCACTCGGCGGCCAGCTCCGGATCGGCGCGCAGCGCGGGCACCGCCGCGTGGGTCATCGACAGCGGACAGCCGTTGCCCGCCTCCACCTGGGTCCACACCAGGAAACCCGCCGCCCGGCGCACATGCCCGCCCGGCCGCACCCAGGCGTCCGTCAGATGGGCTCCGACCCCCTTGCCGAGCAGCCGGTGCCAGGCCGGATGGAAGTCGACCTCGTCGATGCGGTGCCCGTACCGGTCGTGCGTACACAGTTTCGGTGGATACTCGTTGGCCTGCACGGCCCACTCGTGCAGCTGCTCCGATCCGGCCGCCCGGCCGAGCGCCGACAACTCACCGTGCGCCTCGTCGAGCAGTTCCGGATCAAGATGCCGTTCCACGGCCGCCACCAGCGCTTGATCGGCGCCGTACACGTCGTACCCGGTCAGGGGCGGGGGCTGGTTGGTCACGGTGTGCGTGGTGCCTGCCATAGCCCGAACCTACCCCCGGGTACGACGGTCATGGCCACCCGGGAGCGCGCGTGCCGCTCCCCGACCCGGTGAAGTGGCCTTGCCGGAGGTGAGTGCAGCCCCGAACGGCGGATACCTTTAGGGCGTGCAGCCAGGAAGTCAGTCACCCGAGCAACCCGGGAGCCCCACCGGGCGTCTCCACCGGGCGCGTGCCCTTTACCGCAACGTTTCCAAGCGACGGACAGCCTGGCTGCTGTTGAAGGACACCACCAACACCTGCATCGAGTACCGCATCCTCGGTCTCGCCGCCGAAGCCGCTTTCTTCACGTTGCTGTCCGTGCCGCCGCTGCTGCTCAGCCTCATCGGACTGCTCGGCTACGTCGACGACTGGACCGGTACCGACACCATCACCAGCCTGGAGGCCAACCTCCTCGACGCCTCGCGCACGGTCCTCTCGGACAAGGGCGTCAGGCAGATCGCCCAGCCGATCCTCGACGACGTGATGAAGGGCGGCCGCCCCGACGTCATCTCCATCGGCTTCCTGTTCGCGCTCTGGTCGGGCTCGCGCGCGGTGAACGTCTTCATCGACACCATCACCGTGATGTACGGCCTCGACGGCGTGCGCGGCATCGTCAAGACGCGGCTGGTGGCCTTCC
This sequence comes from Streptomyces sp. NBC_01334, assembly GCF_035983595.1. Classification (NCBI taxonomy): domain Bacteria; kingdom Bacillati; phylum Actinomycetota; class Actinomycetes; order Kitasatosporales; family Streptomycetaceae; genus Streptomyces; species Streptomyces sp. NBC_01334. Next base: position 7,472,861 of record NZ_CP130718.1, read on the forward strand.
TGCTGTTCGTCGGGGCCCTGCTGATCGGCTCGGTCGCGCTGCCGCTGATGGTCGCCGGGCCGGACGCGGTGGTACGGATCGTCCCCTGGTCGACCACGGTGGTGCAGGTCCTGTACTGGCCGGTCGTGATCGTCCTGTCCATCGCGTTTCTGACAACGCTCTACCACGTCTCCGTACCTGTGCGCTCGCCGTGGATCGAGGACGTCCCCGGCGCGCTCGTCGCCCTCGCCATGTGGGTGCTCGGCAGTTTCCTGCTGCGCATCTACCTGACGAACACGATCGAGGGCGCCACGATCTACGGTTCCCTCGCCGCCGCCGTCGCCGTACTGCTCTGGATCGGCGTGTCCGCGTTCGCCGTGCTGGTCGGCGCAGCCGTCAACGCCGCGATCGACCGGGTCTGGCCGGCCGCCGCGACGGCCGCGGCCCGCGCCGCCAACGAACGGCTTCGGGAAGAGGAGGCCGCGGAGTACGTCGCCCGCATGGCGGCGATCCGTTCCCACGAGGACGACGACCCCGACGATCCCGACATGCCGTCCGAGTTTCCCGAGCGGTGGTCCCGCTTTCTTCCCCCGGAGGACGTGACGGGACGTTTCCGGACGCATGCGAAGAGTTCTCCGAAGGGCCACGTGGGAAACGGCGGAAACGGAGAGGAACAGCCCCCGGAGAGGTGAGGTCCCCGGGGAGCGAACCGAGGAGAAGCGAGGCCGCGGAGCGCTCCCGGAAACGCGGAACCTACGCTTTCCAGACGCCCGCCGCCGCCGCCGACTCCTTCGCGAACTCCGTGAAGTCACGCGGCTCGCGGCCGAGCACCTGTCGGACGCCGTCCGAGAGGTGGGCGTTACGACCGTCGAGCAGCGATTCGAACAGCTCCACCAGGAAAGCGACTTCCTCAGCGGGCACCCCGAACCCGATCAACTGCTCACCGTACTGATGCGCAGGTACGGGCGTGTACGTCAGCTCGCGCCCGGCTGCCCGCCCGACTTCCGCAACCGCTTCCCGGAACGTCAGCAGCCGTGGCCCGGACACCTCGAGGGCCTGGCCCACGTACCGGTCGCCCTCGGTAAGCGTTTTCACCACCACGTCGGCGACATCCCGCAGGTCGACGAACGGCTCCGGTACCTCCCCACCCGCGAACACCAGCTCGCCGCTCTGCCGAAGCCCCTCCACCAGCGGCCCCTCACTGAAGTTCTGCGCGAACCACGCGGCACGTACGACCGTCCAGTCCGCGCCCGACGCCCGCAGCGCCTCCTCGGTCGGCAGCGCCCGCTCCTCACCTCGCGAAGACAGCAGCACCAGCCGCCGCACCCCGAGTTCGACCGCCTCCCGGGCCAGCCGTCCCACCGCGTCGGCCGCGTCCGGAGCCCCCACGTCCGAGGGATACACCAGGTACGCCGCGTCCGCGCCGCGCAGCACGTCCGCCCATGTCGAGCCGTCGTGCCAGTCGAACCCCTGGGCCCGCGAGGCCGCCCGCACCGTCAGCCCGGCCGTCTCGGCCGCCTGCGCCACCCGGCTGCCCGTACGACCGGACGCGCCGGTCACCACCACCGTCATCCGCTGTGCCGTGTTCTGTGTCATGCGTTCAGTCAACTGCCGTACGCCGCACGGTCCCATCGCTGAACGGCTCATTCCCATAAGCGCGCGTCTACGCTGGCCGCATGGACGCTCCGCCACGCCCGAACATGCTCACGCGGGGGGACCCCCTTGCAGGCCTGCTGGAGGGTCCACGCGCGCGTGGCGCCCTCATGATCCGCGCGTGCTTCGACCCGCCCTGGGCCGTACGGGTCGAGGACCGCGCCCCGCTGACGGTGATGCTCATGGTGCGCGGCGAGGGCTGGGTCGTGCCGGACGAGGGGGAGGACGTCCGCCTGCGGGCCGGCGACCTAGCCATCGCGCGCGGTCCTGCCCCGTACACCTGCGCCGATGCCCCCGGCACGCCCCCGCAGGCGCTGATCCTCCCCGGCGGACGGTGCGCGTACCCCGACGGGCGCCTCCTGAACGGCTCCATGGACCTGGGCGTGCGCACCTGGGGCGACCGGCTGGACGGCTCCACTGTCGTCCTGATCGGCACGTACCTGATGCAGGGCGAGATCAGCGGCCGACTGCTGGATGCGCTGCCCCCACTGCTGTCGCTGACCTCCGACGTCTGGCGGTGCCCGCTCACCCCCCTGCTCATGGAGGAGATCATCCGCGACGAACCCGGTCAGGAGGTCGTCCTGGACCGCCTGCTCGACCTCCTGGTCATCGCCGCGCTGCGGGCCTGGTTCTCCCGACCGGAAGCGGCTGCGCCGGCCTGGTACCAGGCGCTGGCCGACCCGGTCGTGGGCCGCGTTCTGCGGCTGGTCCAGGACGACCCGGCGCACCCCTGGACCGTCGCTTCCCTCGCCGCGAAGGCCGGTGTCTCCCGGGCGGCCATGGCCCGCCGCTTCAGCGAGCTCGTGGGCGAACCCCCGATGACCTACCTCACCGGTTGGCGCCTCGCTCTCGCCGCCGACCGACTGCGCGACACCGAGGACACGATCGGCGCGATCGCCCGTCAGGTCGGCTACGGAAGCGCTTTCGCCCTGTCCAGCGCCTTCAAGCGGGTGTACGGCGTCAGCCCGCAGGAACACCGGACGCGGGTGGATTAGGGAGGACCCGGGGGAGTGCGCGCCACCTGAGCGGATGGACCACCTGGGCGGATGGCCCGGATGGCCCGGATGGACCGATGGGGACGGCAGGGCGCTGGCACGGCAGGCGCGGTGCCCTGCTGGGTGGGCGCATCGCGGAGGAGAGGCCGGGGAGGGCGAGGGAAACGCGTTTCCGGTCGCATTTCGGTCGCTGGCTGTAGCAAAGCCTGACGCTGTGCCTACGACGATCTCCGGATCGGGGCCGTGAAAGCGCTTGGTAGCCGGCGGTATGCGGTTTCCTCGCGGTGGCCGCGAGGGTCACTGCGGCGGTGTGTTTGTTGCAGCCGCCGGGTGGAGCGTCGGAGCGCCGCGACATGGGGGGAATCCGGTTTCCGGCCGGGTACCGGACGCTGCTGCACTGCACGGACGGCGGCCCTATCCACCCAGGAGACGTTGGTGGAAGCGGGACAGAAAGCGCAGCGGCTCCGTACCGGCGCCCCGGATCCCGGCGGCGTAGCCTGGCGTACATGTACGAGGAGCGGCCCTCCCGGCTGGTCGGAGCGGTGGTGTGGACGAACACGCCGTCCGCGGCATCCGGGGCGCTTCCCGTGCTCCCCGACGGCTGTATGGACCTGCTGTGGCGCGAAGGCAGATTGCTGGTCGCCGGACCGGACACCCGCGCTCACGTACCCGACGGCCCGCCTGTGAGCTGGGCGGGCATCCGCCTGTTCCCCGGCACCGCGCCCGCGCTGCTCGGCGTACCGGCCCATGAACTACGCGACCGCCGTGTCGAGTTGGCCGACCTGTGGACCGTAGCGGAGGTACGTCGCCTCACCGACCGGGTCGCCGCGGCCCCGCACCCGGCGGTGGCATTGGAGGAGCTGGCCCTGGAGAGGGCGGCGCCACCGGACCGGGCGCTGCGCCGACTGGTCGCCGCCCTCGCCGCAGGTCGGGCGGTGGCCGAGACGGCCGACGAACTAGGCCTCGGAGCGCGCCAGTTGCATCGCCGTTCGCTGTCCGCCTTCGGCTACGGTCCCAAGACGCTGGCCCGGATCCTGCGCCTGCAACGGGCTCTGGCGCTGGCCCGGCAGGGTGTGCCGTACTCGGACACGGCGAACCGGGCCGGTTACGCCGACCAGGCCCATCTCTCCCGGGAGGTGCGGGAGTTCACGGGCCTCACGCTGGGCGCCCTCCTGCGCTGAGCGGGCTGCGCTACTGAGGGAGCGGTGCGAACAGGTCGACGCCGTTGCCGTCGGGGTCGAGCACGACGGCGTAGCGCTGGCCCCAGAAGGCGTCCCACGGCTTCAGGTCGCCTCGGTGGCCGGCGCCCAGCAACTCCTCGTACACCGTGTCGACCTCGCCCGGTGTGTCACAGCGCAGCGCGAGCGAGGTCCGACCACCCCCGGACGGCCGCTGCCATCCCGGGTTGAACGAGCGGACGGTGTCCTCGGCGTCCAGCAACAGTCGCAGTCCACCGGGGAGTTCGGCCTCGGTGTGCGGCTCATGCTCGGCCCCCTCGGGAAACGCGAAACCGAGCCGACGGTAGAAGGAGACGGACGCGGCCATGTCGGATACGACCAGGCCGATGGCATCGAATCGTGGACTCATGGGGCAACGGTAGGCAGCACTGCCGCGGCTGGTCTTGAAAGAAACGGACACGCCCCCGGAAAACCGTTCCGTACACCCGGACGGCGCCGGTGGGCGGATGCCCGACGGGCGGACACGGAACCCCGCCGTCCCGATGGCCGGCTGAGCGTCGTTACCGATCACCTTCTCGGCCGCTGGCCACGAGGTCCGCACGAGGAGAGGCCGGTCGCCGTCGCGAGATGCACCGATGCCGACCTCGACCGTGCCGCTCTGCGTCCCTTGAGCGGCCGGGCGCGGACGGCTGCGCTTTCTGAGGGCGGGGGCTACCGGGTCAGCGGAAGGTCACCGGCCCGTTGGGTGTGTCCACCGTGAACGAGAATCCCGCCGGGCCCTCGGTGAGGGCGAGGTCGGTGCCGAGGGTGGTCAGCACGGGGCGGACCTCCTCGGGGTCGGGAGCGGTGGCGGTCAGCTCCAGCAGGGGGCTGACGGGCAGGCCTGAGGCGGAGGGATGGGTGGTGCTGCCCCAGTCGATGAGGAAGGGCACCAGGCCGGACGGATGTGGGGAGCCGCCGTCGGTCAGCCGCCATCGCAGCAGGGTGCCGTCGGGTCGACGCCGGCTCATCTCCCGTACGTCACCGGTGTCGTAGCCCCTCGAGCGGGCGGCCTCGACCGTCGCGTCCAGATCGGGCGGGCTGATGGCCCAGGTGATCGTCCGCGCGGAGGCGAGCGCGTCCACGCCGAAGGGACGCGGGTAGGAGGGCGTCGGCTGATCCGGATCCGGGCCGATGATCTCCAGATATGCGCGATGCCCCAGGTCGACCAGGTAGTTGCGGGTACCGAGCCCGACATGCACCCCGCCCGGCGCAGGGGCCATTCCCGTGCGCCGGGTGAACTCGGCGACCGTCGCCGCCAGATCGGGCGTTGCGAGGACGATGTGGTCGAGGCGTGCGGGAATGGTGTTCATCCTGCCCGAGCCTACGCGCCCGGTCTCCTGAACGGCCGCGCCGATGGAACGCCTGTGCGGCAGGCTGGGGTGCGGATTCCATGCGCTGCTCGGTACCCACGCCTCACCCGCGCGGCCGGCGCGGCTGCTGATCCGCGCTCGTCGTCGGTGACGGCCGGGGGCGAGCGGCGGCGGTCGGCGTCGGAAACCAGATGAAAGCGGTGGACTCGCTTGCACCGGTGCCTCCCGCGGAAGTATCGGGCCCCTCAGGGGAACCTGCGCGAACACGAGCAACCGGATACCACCCCTGCTCAGCAGCCGATCTGAGGTTCAGGTCTTCCGCGGCCTGGCGCGCCGACCGGACGATTGACGACGCATGCGCGCGGGTCTCACCCGGCCTGAGCGCCGACGTCCGGCTCAGGGCCGAGCCCGTCCCACCGATGCCGAGAACAACGCCCACCCTCGAAATTTTCGTCCTGATCATCTCCCTGGGACCCGAACTTCCTTCCGCCTAGGCTCGTCCCCATGACCGCCCGCCTGCTCGTGTACACCCGCACAACCGATTACCGCCACGACTCCATCCCGGACGCCATTGCCGCCGTACGCGGGTTGGGCGAGTTCGCCGTCGACCACACCGAGGACCCGGCGGCCCTGGAGGGCTCGCTGGACGGGTACGCGGCCGTGGTCTTCCTCTCCACCAGCGGCGAGGTGCTGACCACGGCAGGGCAGGAACGTCTCGCCGGTTACGTCGAGGCGGGCGGCGGGTTCGTCGGGGTGCACGCGGCGGCCTGCACCGAGTACGACTGGCCGTACTACGGCGAACTCCTCGGCGCCCGCTTCGCCCGCCACCCCGAGTACCAGTCGGGCAAGGTCGTGATCGAGGACCACGACCACCCCGCCACCCGCTCGCTGCCGGCCGTCTGGGACTTCACCGACGAGTGGTACGACTTCCGCGCCAACCCGCGCGGGCGAGTGCGAGTTCTCGCCGTCGCCGACGAGTCGTCCTACACGGGGGCCGGAATGGGAGCCGACCACCCGCTGGTCTGGTGCCGTGAGCAAGGCCGGGGACGCGTTTTCTACACGGCCCTCGGGCACGCCTCCCAGGCCTACGCCGACCCTCACTTCCGTGCCCATCTGGACGGCGGCATCGCCTGGGCGGCACGGCTTCGGGACCAGTGACGTTTCTCCGGTGAACCGGTTGCGCCATTGGGGTGAGCAAAGCCTTCACATGGAGGAAGCCGCGCGTCGACATAGAGATCCTTTTGTCTTCGTAAAGGGCTGTTGTGTCGCAACGGCTTTCTTGCACCTGGTGTGTTGACCCCTCGACTCCATTGGAGGAGCCGGACGGTGACTTACGGGAACAAGTTGCGGGAGCGGATCGCCGACCCGGGCACGACCCCGCTGATCGGCGTGTACGACATGTACTCGGCGTCGATCGCGGCGGAGCACTACGACGGGATGTTCGTCTCGGGCTTCGGCTTCGCGGCCTCGCACTACGGGCTGCCGGACATCGGTTTCATCGCGTGGCCGGACATGGTGGCGTTCGTCCAGCGGCTGCGGGGCGCGTTCCCGCAGCAGCACCTGCTGGTCGACATCGACGACGGGTACGTCGATCCGGAGGTCGCCTGTCATGTGGTGGAGGGCCTCGAGCGCATCGGGGCCTCGGGCGTGATCCTGGAGGACCAGAAGCGGCCGCGCCGGTGCGGGCACGCCGACGGCAAGCAGGTCCTGCCGCTGAACGAGTACCTGGCGAAACTGGAGATGGTGCTGGCCACCCGGCGCGACCTGGTCGTGGTGGCCCGTACGGACGCCACCGACGAGCACGACATCCTGCGGCGGGCCGCCACGCTGGCCGCCACCGACGCGGACGTGATCCTGGTCGACGGGGTCCGCACCGTGGAGTGGATCCGCCGGATCCGTGACGTGGTGGGGAACAAGCCGCTGCTGTTCAACCAGATCGCCGGCGGCAAGTCCCCCAGGCTCTCGCTGAGCGAACTGTCCGACCTGGGCGTGAACGTCGCGATCTACAGCACGCCGTGTCTCTTCGCGGCGCACGCGGCGATGGACTCCGCGCTCGCCGACCTCAAGCGCGCCGACGGCAGGCTTCCCGAGGTGGACGCGGCGAGCGGCATCGGCGTGCGGGCCTCGACCGAGCTGTTGGAGCGGAACATCGCGCGCCTGCGCACCGCGCCCGAGAGCTTGCACGCGTGAGCCCGGTCGCGCACCGGCTCGGGAAGGCGACGGTCCTGGTGGCCGCCCTGCTGGGCGCCGCCGCGGCGCCGGCGGTCGCCGAAGGCAGCCTGATCACCGTGATCGACAATTCGCACGCCGACTCGATCCTCGAGGTCGACCGGGCGGCCAACGTGCAGCAGGGCAGCAGCGGCACCGCGGGCAGCGACCACGACGGAAGCGCTGTCGACATGATGGAGGCGCTGGTCGGCGCGCCGGACCGGGGTGAGGACTGAGGCGAGGAGATCACCGGCCGGGAGTCACCGTGATGGTGGCGCCCGGCCTTCCGCAGTCTGTTACGACGATTTTCTCGGCAATCCGAGCGAGCGCTCCGCTGCCGGACGGGGCCCCCACGGTGAAGAAACGCATCGCAGCGGTGGCCACGGTGACGGCCGGGCGCACCGGCCGCGGCCGAGACGCTCGTGACGTGCCGACGCACGCGAGCGGCCCGGCCCGGGCGACCAGGTTGCCGAACGGGGTGTCAGTCCTCTTCGACGTCAGGGCGTCCGGCCTCGTCCAGCTCGACGTCTTCGGGCTCGTCGCCGGTCTCGTCACCGGGATCACTGACGGTGGCGTGAGCGGTGGCGTCCCGAGGGACGGCACCGAGAGTCGCGGCCTGGGCCGTCCCCATGACGGTGATGAGGACGGCGGACACAACGACGAACAGGACTGTGGCGCGCGTGCTGAGGTTCATGCCCGGAAAACGATCAGTAACGCCGAGAGGTCACCGTTTCACGTCTTTGCCCGTCGGCGGTGGAGCCGTGCTCGCCCGCTCCACGAGCCGCGTCGACAACTCCGTCCGCGTCCCCTCCGGGTGCTCGCCGTCCATCATCCGCAGCAACAACCGCAACCCCGTTGCTGCCATCTCCGCCAGCGGCTGGCGCACGGTGGTGAGAGCCGGGGTGGCCCATCGGGACTCCGGCAAGTCGTCGAAACCGACCACACTGACGTCGTACGGCACCCTCAACCCCCTTTCCGTCAGAGCCAGATAGGCACCGAGGGCCATGTGGTCGGAACAGACGAAGACCGCTGTCGGAGGTTCGGGCAGATCCAGCAGCTCATGCATACGCCGGTGCGCGACGGACTCGTCGAACCCGCCGTTGCGAAGGTACTCGGGGCGGTAACTGATTCCCGCCGACACCAGGGCCGAGCGGTAACCGGCCACCCGTGCGCTGCTGCACATCTTGCGGCGCGGGCCGGAGATCACGGCGATGCGTTCGTGGCCGAGCGCCAGCAGATGCTCGGTCGCCGTCACCCCGCCCTGCCAGTTCGCCGCGCCCACCGACACCACCCCGGGCGGCGGCTCGACCACCGGGTCGATCAGCACGAACGGGGTGCGGTGCTGCTCCAGCCAGGCGTACTGAGAGACCGTCAACTCCGTCAGGTTGAACAGCACTCCGGCCGACCCGCGCACGGTCAGCTTGTCCAACCAGCCGCGCTGCGGGCGGCCGACACGGGTGCGGGACAGGGCGGCGGAGACGACCACGTCCAGACCCGCGTCATGCGCCGCCTCCTCCACGCCGTGCAGCACCGCGCCCGACCAGGAGCTGTCCAGCGAGTGCACCACGAGGTCGATCAGCCTGGGCGGCTTGGTCGCGTCGAAGCGTGGTCTGCGTACATAGCCCAGCCGGTCCAGCGCTTCCGTCACCCGGCGTCTGGTCTCGGGAGCGACATCCTCCCTGCCGTTGACCACCTTGGAGGCGGTCGGTACCGACACCCCCGCCTCGCGGGCCACGACCGCCAGGGTCGGCCCAGCCGTCACGCTCGCACTCGCACTTGCCGTGCGCACCATCGGGAACCACCTCTCCGGCCCGCCCGAAGGCCAGCGAAAGTTCGACCAGCGCCCTTTCGGAGCCGATTCGGAAACAGACAGCTCACAGAAAGCGCTTGCTATCCTAGGTGTGCCTCGGCTTGACGTGAAGACTCCGGAAAACGCGGGATCTTGAGCGCAGGAACTTCCGAAACACCCGACGCTCGGCGCTGCTCGAGGGGACAGACGCCCGGGAACGAGGGCGGTCTGCAGCGGAGACGGTCGTCTGACGGGGCCGGGTGAGCCGAGTCGGCACATGCCGGCAGGGCCGCTGCCGTGGCTCCCGGACGGCACGGTGTCTTCATGCCGGGGTGCAGGCCAGCCGGAAGTCCCGGAAGTCGGCGGTGAAGGACGCATCGACCAGGTCCCGGACGTGGATCCCGGCCAGGGTGCCGGTGAAGCGCAGCCGGTCGCCGTGATCGTCCGACAGTCGGCCGGCGTCCAGTGGCGGACCGACCGGAGTGCGTACCCCGCCGCGCAGGTACCAGAACTGCGCCTCCGCCCCCGAAACCGTCACACCCAGAGTGACCGGCGCATTCGCGTCGACATCCACGACTGCCGCCTGTCGCGCACCCTTCTCGTCGCGCTCCACCAGACTGAGCACCGTCCGTCCCGCACCGCGCCACTGTTGACCGCGCTGCGGCTCGGCCGCAGGCTCCGCCCATGTCAGATCGAGGGAGAGGTACGCCTCCGCGTCATAGCGAAGGATGAGTCCCGCGGCCTGAGTGAAGGTCGACGGCACTGCCTGCAAGGTGACTTGGGCGGTGCAGCGGTGCTCGGTGAGACGCTGCGCGAGCAGGCTCTGCGTCCATCGCGACTCCGGACCGTGCCGCCCGCGCAGCCGGATCCAGCCGGGACGGGAGACGAGATCCGTCCAGGAGGGGTCCGGCGCTTCGCGCAGCGTGCTCCACGGCCAGCCCAACACAACCCGGCTATATGTCTGTTGGGCAACCTCGTACGTACTCGCTGGGCCCTCCACTTCGACCTCTGGATGCCAACAACCCTGCCGCAAACGGGGTTTGCCCTCCGTGTCCCAGGTCACCGCCTGGATCGCGGTCTCCCTGCCGAGGGTGCAGCGGAGGCCGCTTCCCGTGTGGAGGGGGCGGGCCGCGAGGTGGCTCAGGAACCACTCGCCGTCCGGCGTTTCCACCAGTTCGGCGTGCCCCGCCTTCTGCAGCGGCAGCTGCAGGTCGTCGCGTGACGTGAGCAACGGGCGGTCGTCGAGTGCGTAGGGCCCGGTGAGAGTACGGCTGCGGGCTGTACGGACACCGTGCTCGAAACCGGTTCCACCCTCGGCGACCACCAGGTGGTACCACCCGCCGTGGGCGAGCAACTTCGGCCCCTCGATGAGCTGTTCGTGCTGAAGGAGGAGATGGGTGACACCGAGCGGGGTGAGCGTTCCGCGGTCCAGTTCCGTCAGGACGATACCCGCGAAGCGCGCTCCGCCGGGGCGGTGGTCGTTCTGGAGGTTGAGCAGCCACAGACGGCCCCCCTCGTGGAAGAGGGCGGGGTCGAAGCCGTGACTCGCGACGCGGCGTGGCGGCGCCCAGGGGCCGGTCACGTCAGTGGCCGTGGTGACGTAGGTGTCCTGGTCGAAGTACGGCGTGCCGACGGACCGTACGACTGTGTAGACCACCCAGAAACGCTTGCCGTCCCAGCTCAGCGACGGCGCCCAGATGCCGCCCGAGTCGGGGACACCGGCCAACGTCCCGCCCGGAGCGGCACCTCGGACGTGGCCCGCGTACTCCCAGTGCGCCAAGTCACGTGATCGGTGGATCGGGATCGTCGGGAACCATTCGAAGGAACTGGTCGCCACGTAGTACCAGTCCCCGACCCGGATCAGGGAAGGATCGGGCGCGAAACCACGTATCACAGGGTTGTGCAGGACGGTCACTTCAGCGCCCCCAGCGTGACCCCGGTCCGCCAGTAGCGACGCATCGCGACCATCATGATCGCCATAGGCACGATGGACAGCAGTGCGCCGGTCAGCACCAGGCTCGTGAGGTCGACACCGGATTCCAGCCGCTTGCCGCTCCAGTTGTAGAGACCGATGTTGAGCGTCCAGTTCTCCTCACCGCGCAGCACGGTCAGGGGCAGGAAGAAGGCGTTCCAGGTGTTGACGAAGGCCAGCAGAAACACGGTCGCGCCGCCCGTGGTCATCATGCGTAGCACGATGCTGACGAAGATGCGCAGTTCGCCCGCGCCGTCGAGGCGCGCCGCCTCGAGGAGTTCGAAGGGGATCGTCGCCTCGGTGTACACCTTGGCGAGATACACGCTGAACGGATTGATCAGGCACGGGACCAGCATCGCCCACGGAGTGTCGACCAGGCCGATCTCCGAGAACAGCAGATACAGCGGCAGCGTGAGCAGGGCGATCGGGATCAGGAACGAACCCACCACACAGGCGAAGACCACGGCGCGACCCGGAAAATCGAAGCGGGCGAGGCCGTAACCGGTTGCGAGGGCGATCAGGGTGCCGCCGAACGAGCCGACACCTGCGTACAGAAGGGAGTTGGCAGTCCAACGGAGGAAGATGCCGTCCTCGTAGGTGAACAGCTGATGCAGGTTGTTCCACAGATGCATGCCGGAGAACCACAGGCCGTTGCTCTGAGAGAGCCCGGTGCGGTCCTTGGTGGCGGCGACGATCAGCCACCACACCGGGAACAGACTGTAAGCGCTTGCCAGGACCAGTCCCAGAAGGAGGAACCGCTGGCCGCCCTGCGAACGGGTGGCGAGGTCGGGGTCCGTACGGCGGCGCACCGCCGGCGCAGGGTTCCTCCGCGCGCGGTCTTCGGTGAGCGTCATCAGTCCGCCTCCCTCGAAGTCAGCCGGTAGAAGAGGAAGGAGGCGAAGCCCAGGATCAGCGCGAGCAGAACCGACAGGGACGCCGCGTAGTGGTAGTTGCCCGCGTTGAACGCCTGGTTGTAGATGATCATGATCGGGGTGAAGCTGTCGTTCACGGTCTGCGGAGTGACATTTCGAAACAGCGCGGGCTCGTTGAAGATCTGCAGCATCTGGATGACGGAGAGGAGCCCGGTAAGCACCAACGCCCCTCGCACGTAAGGCACTTTGATACTGCGGGCGATGCGCACCTCCGAGGCGCCGTCCAACCGGGCGGCCTCGAACAGTTCGCGCGGCACGGCCTGAAGCGCCGAGTAGATGATCACCATGTTGTAGCCGATGCCATGCCAGGTGAGCAGGTTGCCGATGGACGGCCAGACCATGGACGGCGAGAAGAAGTTCCAGTCGGCGCCGAGCAGTTTGCCCAGCGGGGTGAGCGGACCGACGTCCGGGCTGTAGAGGTTGATCCACACAAGGGCGGCAACCACCCCGGGGATCATGTACGGGACCAGCAACAGGATCCGGAACCGGCTCGCCGCCCGCGAGCTGAGCGCGTCAAGGAACAGCGCCAGAACCAGACTGACGAAGAGCATCACCGGTATCTGCACACAGGCGAACAGCACCACACGCAGGACAGAGCTGACGAACGCCGAATCGGCGAGGCCCTGCTGGTAGTTGTCCAGGCCGGAAAACTTTTCCGACGCGCCTCCCAGACCGAGCCCGGACTGCTGGGTGCGGAACAGCGACTGGTAGACGGCGTAGCCGATCGGCACCAGATACAGGAACACGAAGCCGAGTTGGAAGGGCAGCGTGAACGCGGCGCCCTTCCAGCGCAGGGAGTGAATCACCGGCTGCGCCTCAGCCTTCGACGCTGATACCGCGGGACTTCAGGTCGTTGACCGTCCACTCCTGCATATGTGCGAGCAGGTCGGTGACCTTCTGGTCCTTGTTGACGACCTTGGCCCAGCCGGCCTGCATCTCGGTGAACATCGCCGTCCAGTCCGGGCCGAAGGTCCAGTCGGTGGTCACCGTGTTCAGGCTGTCTTTCACGATCTGCTGGGCGGGTTCGTAGTTCGTGCCCAGCAGCTTGTCGGAGATCGCCTCGCCGACATAGACGTCGCTGTCGGCCAGCGCCGGCATCACGCCGTTGCCCGTGGTCGGGCTCGCCATGGTCTTGACCGCACCAGTGTCGGTGGACATCCACAGCGCTGCCTCGGCTGCCTGTTGCGGGCTCTTGCACTGCTTGGTCACCAGTGTCAGACCGCCGCTCTGGTTGGTGCCCGCGGGGGTCTTGGCCGCCCCGCCGGCGAACGCAGGCCAGGGCGAGAGCGCCCACTTGCCGAAGGACTTGGTGAAGTTCTGCACCATGCCGGCCATCTGCCAGGTGGAGATCTGCCGGGTCGCGGTGCCGCCGTTGTCGTAGTTGCGCTGCACGGCGGCGTAGTCGGCGAAGGAAAGCGTGGAGTTGAGGTCGTTGTCGACGATCTCCTGGATCACCTTCGCTGCCTTGAGGGTGCCCTCGTCCTGGAAATTCACTTTCCAGGAGTTTCCGTCGATCGCGTACCAGTGGGCGCCGGCCTGCATGGCGAGCACCTCGAGGGTGCTGGGGTCCTCGCCGGCGTAGTTGGTGATCTTGATGCCGTGCTCCTTCAGCGCCTTGCCGGCGGCTATGAAGTCGTCCCAGGTGGTGGGTGCCTTCAGGCCGTACTTGGCGAAGACGTCCGTGCGGTAGATGGTGAAGGCGGGCGCCGAACTGGTCGGCACACCGTAGACCTTGCCCTGCACCTGTCCGGCCGCCCAGGAGCCGGCGTTGAACTTGGCCTTGCTCGGTTCGACGTACTTCGTGATGTCGGCGAGCGCACCTTGTGACACCCAACTGGTCACGTATTCAGTGGTGTTCTGCACGAGGCAGGGCGCGTTGCCCGCCTTGACGGCGTTGGTCAGCTGCTTCTGCATGGTCAACTGGTCGGTGACCTTCGTGTACTTCAGCTGGATGTCCTTGTGGGAGGCGTTGAACGCCTTGACGACCGCCTCCTGCCCGTTGGCCCAGCCCCAGAAGGGAAGGGTGACCGGGCCGGACGCCGAGGAGTTCCCGTCGCCCGATCCGCCGCAGGCGGAGAGCAGACCTGTCAGCGCGATACCCGCCACGGTGGCGCGGGCGAACCTTCTCCGGGGGCTGGTGGAGTTCATCTGACCGTGATCCTTCGGAAAGTAGGCGTCTCGGAACGAGAGAACAGCGGCTCGGTACTGGCCGGGAACGGCGGCTGGAAGGCCGGACGACGTCGGCGTAGCGGAAGTTGTAGAAAACGGTTGCTGCGAAGGTAGGCCGACGGCTTCGGCCGTATCAAGGGGTGTGCAGGAAATTATTGCGCCGGTACGACGCGGTACAGCGTCGTGACGCATGGCGGAGAGAGCCCGTGGCGACCTGCAGAGAAGCAGCTCAGGGGCAGTTGTCTGCGGTGCTTCGAGGTCTGGGGCGGAGCTCTCGGAGAGCTCCGCACGCCATTGCATGCATGGGGTAAACGTTTACGAAAACTGATCGAAGAGCATGTCTCCGTCGACGCAGCGGCTCAGCGTTGCCGCTTCGGAGGTCGCACCGAGTCCCGTACGACGACATGGGTGCCCAGGACAAGGTGCTCGGCGTCTCCGCTCTTGCGCCGGGCGCCGCCCCCGGGACCCTGCCGACGGTCCGCCACCGCGCGCAGGGCGACCCGGCCCATCTCCTCGTAAGGGACGTGGACCGTGGTCAGTTGGGGAGTGAGCTGGGACGCCAGGGGGATGTCGTCGTAACCCGTGATCGACACGTCGTCCGGCACCCGCAGGCCTGCCCCGCGCAGCGCCTGCATGGCTCCCGCGGCGACGATGTCGGTGCCGGCGAGCACGGCGGTGAAGTCCGGCGTCTCATGGAGGGCCGCCTGCACCGCGGCGTACCCGTGCTCGTCGTCGTACGGACCGTGCCGCACCAGGCCCTGGTCGAACGGCACCCCGTATGCCTCGAAGGCTCGGCGGGCACCCCTCAACCTGCCCTGTGCGGTGGTGAGTTCAGCGTGGCCGGGCAGTACCAGGATCCGCCGGTGACCGGCCGAGAGCAGGTGGCTGGCCATGGCGTAGGCGCCGGACTCGTTGTCGTAGTCGATCGTCGTGGCCGGGACGTCCCCCTCCAGCGGCGGCCTGCCGACCAGGACCAGATGCGAGCCGGCCGCGTCCAGGGAACGGGCGAACCGGGCCATTCGCAGCTGGTACTCGTCGTAGTCGTAGGCGCCGCCGAGCAGGACGACGGCGTCCGCGCCCTGCTGGCGCATGAGGTTGACGAGGGCGAGTTCGCGTTCGGGGTCGTCGCCCGTGGTGCCGACGATCGACAGCCAGCCGCGCAGGGTGGCCGCACCCTCGACGCCCTTCGCCACGTGGGCGAACGCGGCACCGGTGATGTTGTTGATCAGTATCGCCACTGTCGGAGTACCACCGCCGGCCAGGGAGCGGGCGTGCGCGTTGGTGACGTAGTCCAGGTCGCGGACGACCTTCATCACGCGGCGCCGCAGCTCCTCGGAGACCGGGTAGTTGCCCGACAACACGCGGGAAACGCTTGCCACGGACACACCCGCGCGTTCCGCCACATCCCGTATGGTCGCCCGGCCGGCGTCACCCGTCGTCCTGCGCTGACTCACGTTGCGGCTCCTTCACTGTTCGTGGGCGCCGACGAGGGTGCCATGGAGGCCACGGTCGCGGACCTCGCCGTTGCCTGATCAGCACGGCAGGGGCCCGGCCCCCGTCGGTGCGGGAACCGTATCCCAAGGGTCCGCCAGGTGGATCGGCCTGTGGACAACCCCGGCCATCGCCGTGGCAAGAAGCGTCGGCAAGGGGGCGGACCTGCGGATCACGCCACCCGGGCCAGGTCAGCGTGCCGTACTTCGTGGGCGAGAGGCCGTCCGTCGGCAAGCCGTTCCAGCTCCTCGACGACGATGCGGCCGAGCCGTTCCAGCTCGTTTCCGAGGGAGCCGGCGATATGGGGGGTGAGAAACACGTTGGGCAACCGGTAGAGAGGAGAGCCCGCGGGCAGCGGTTCGGGTTCGGTGACGTCCAGGACCGCATGCAGTCGACCGGAGACCAGCTCGTCGGTGAGGGCGGAGTGGTCGACGAGGGCGCCCCGAGAGGTGTTGATCAGTACGCCGCCGTCACGGATCAGGGCGAGGCGGGCGCGGTCGAGCATGTGGCGGGTCTCGGGGATGTCGGGCGCGTGCAGGCTGACGATGTCGCTGTGTCGCAGAAGATCTTCCAGAGAGAGCAGCTGTGCGCCGAGTTCGACGGCCTCCGCCGGGTCCACGTACGGGTCGTGCAGGAGGACCTCGAAGTCGTAGGGGCGCAGCAGTTCCAGGAGGCGGCGCCCCACACGCGAGGCGCCGATGACCCCGATCCGGCGGCCGAGGTTGCCGGTGGTCGCGGTCTCGGCGGGGGTCGGCTGGGCGTGGGTGCGCCGGAAGCGCTCACGGTGGACGAAGGCGTCCTTTCCGGCGAGCAGGATCATCGCGAGTGTGTACTCGGCGACCGGGACGGCATTGCCGGTCACCGCGCTGGAGACGGTCACCCCTCTGCTCCACAGGGACTCTCCGACCAGGGAGCGCACCGAACCCGCGGCGTGCAGGACCGTACGGAGTCGAGGTGTCGCATCGAGGATGTCCGGGTCGAGGCGGGGACAACCCCAGCCGGTGATCAGGATCTCGGCGCCGGCCAGCGCCGCCGCCGCGGTGGGATCGGTGAAATCCCTTACGACGAGCGCAGGGGCGATCTCGGCCGACTGCCGTAGCCGGGTCACGAGCGGCGGCGGAAACAGCAGGGGAAGGTGCACCGGATCCATGGCGAACACGGCCCTGGGCAGCTGGGCGCTGGGCATGACTCTCCTGAGGTGCGCGTGGGAAACGTTTTCTGAAAGCGTCTTCTACCGTAGATCTGGCGCAGAGGCGGGGTCAATCAGTCGGGCGATCGCCGGGGCGGAAACCTTCGCGCGGCCACCGAGTAAATGGCCATCTCAGAGCGGTTGTTGAGGTGGCGCTTAGGGCCGGCATCCTTGGATGTGAGGGCAGGCGAGACCTGCTTCCGACCGGTGAGATACGCGGGGCACGAGGGGTGTGAGTGCCGTGTGGGTCTACGTGCGGAAGACGGGTGGGTCCACAACCGGTTGTCACGGTCTCGTCGAAAGCCGCGCACTGGGGCCGATCGTGGCGGCGGCACGCGCCGGTCGCCTCTGTTAAGGCTTCCCTTGGAGTGATCCCTTCGATCTCTGCAGGTCAATGGGCTGTAGTACGCGGCCGACGTGTCAACGGTTCGTGCGCAGGATCGCAGGTGGGCCGCGGGCAGAGTTTTCGAAAGTCTGCGGGGCCTCTTGACGGGCTACCGGGAGCGGAAGAAGCTCTGGCCACCGCTCGTAGCAAACGGTTCCTACCTGTTACTACGCCATCTCTTGCGACCGTAGCGCTCGTGTCCACCGAGTCCGCAACACTCACGCCCTCCCGCAACAGAAGCCGAGGCCCCCATGTGCTCCCACGCCGGTACTCCTCCCAGCCTCCGACACTTCCTCACCTTGGTCGCCGGTGGCGCAGGGGCCGGCGCGGCGGCGCTCAACGGGTGTGCGGTGCAGGTGTCGAGCGGAGTCAGGGGACCGGGCGAGAACGTCACGCTGATGGTCAAGCCCGACGACATCTCCCCGGAACTGATCAAGCGGGTCCAGACGGACATCGGGGTCAAGATCGCCACCGTCAGGTACGACATCACTTCGCCCCGCAACTTCTGCTCTCGCCCGACCGGTCCATGCTTGTCGTGGCCGTCATGTCCACCTACGTCAACGCGGCCGGCACACCCGTCACCAAGCTCCAGGCCGCGGCCTCGGTGATGTATGTCGTGTCCATCCTGCTGCTCTTCCTCGTCGCTCAGCGCGGCTTCGTCGCCGGGACGGCGACGTCCGGCCTCAAGTAGTCCGACGTTCAGCGTCTCGAAGTAACCCCTTACCGACCGTTGCAAGGAGTCATGCATGAACGCGCCCCTGTCCCGTCGCACCGCCCTCCAGGCGGCCGGCGCCACCGTGCTCGCCGCCGGTCTGTCCGGCGGTCTCATGGCCCCAGCGGCTCACGCGGACGACAACAACTCCGCTTCCAGGTTGCTCACGTATCCGCGCCCGGCCGCTCTGCCGACCAACACCAGCTTCAAGGTGCGTGTGCGCACCGCTCCTGACGGCGAGTGGCAGACACTCGACATCTACCGGCCTCAGCTGGAGGAGATCAACGCCACCACCGGTTCCGGCAAGGTCTACAACACCTCGATGGTGTACTTCGACTTCCGCGGTTCCGTGGAGTTGGAGGTCACCTACCTCAAGGGCGGAGCGACCAAGGCGAGAGTGCGGCCGGACGCGCTGGGCATCACGCCGGAACTCCTGGGAGACACCCTCCGGTTCACCCTTGACGAGCCGCGCGACATCGTCGTTCAGATCAATGACGAGATCTTCGACTGCCTGCACGTCATCACTAACCACATCGACCCGCACCCGCCCTGCGCCGACGACCCCGACGTGATCTACTTCGGCCCCGGCGTCCATACGGTCACCGGCAACGTCCTCACCGTGCCCAGCGGCAAAACCGTATACCTGGCCGGTGGCGCCGTCCTCACCGCCCAGATCTTCTTCAAAGACGTCGAGAAGGCCGCTCTCACCGGCCACGGCATGCTCCACGCCGGCCCCGGCGGGATCCTCTGCGAGGGCAGCAAGAACATCCGCGTCCAGGACGTCATCATCATGAATCCCAACGGCTACGCGGGCACGTTCGGCGAGAGCGAGAACGTCCACGTCAAGAAGGCTCGTTCGTTCAGCTCGAAAGGCAATGGAGACGGTTTCGACGTCTTCTCCTCGACCGGGATCGTCTTCGACGGCTGTTTCATGCGCAACTCCGACGACTGCTTCGCCATCTACGCCCACCGCTGGAACTACTACGGCGACACCCGCGACATCACCATCCAGAACTGCACCCTCTGGGCCGACGTAGCCCACCCCGTCAACGTCGGCACCCACGGCAACACCGATGCCCCGGAGGTGATCGAGAACCTCGTCATCAAGAACCTCGACATCCTCGACCACCGTGAGCCGCAGATGGGATACCAGGGCTGCATCGCTCTCAACCCCGGTGATTCCAACCTCATCAAGAACGTCCGCATCGAGGACGTACGGATAGAGGACTTCCGCTGGGGTCAGGTCATCCACATGCGGATCATGTACAACACGAAGTACAACACCTCGGTCGGCCGCGGCATCGAAGACGTCTACGTCAAGAACCTCAGCTACCGCGGCACCCACGCCAACCCGTCACTGTTCCTCGGCTACGACGCCGAGCACTCCATCAAGAACGTCACCTTCGAGAACCTGGTGATCAACGGGCAGGTCATCGCCGACTCGATGAAGAAGCCCAGTTGGTACTACACCACCGATGCCATGCAGTGGTTCTGCAACGAGCATGTGGCGGACCTCAGGTTCCTCACCACGGCAGAGGCGGAGGCGGCCGCGCAGTGAGCGACTTCAGCCGCCGAGGCCTGCTGAAGTCGTCCACGGCACTGCTGCTCGCCGCGGGCACGAACACCTTGTGCGTGACCGCGGCCCGAGCGGCGACCGAGGGGACGGCAGGCGACGGGTCCGCGTTCACCTTCACCCACCCCGGTCTGCTGCACAGCGCTGTTGACCTTGCACGGATGAGGTCCGCAGTCGACGCTAGACAATCACCTGTCCATGACGGATATCTCGTGCTTGCCGCACACAGTCGATCGCAGGCTGCATACACCATTCAGAACACCGGCCAGATCAGCTCCTGGGGTCGCGGACCCGCCAACTTCATGAACCAGGCCGTCGCCGACTCGGCCGCCGCCTACCAGAACGCTCTGCTTTGGGCCGTCACCGGAGTACGCGCGCACGCCGACAAGGCCCGCGACATCCTCAATGCCTGGACGGCCTCCCTCACGATGATCACGGGAGCCGACGGACCACTCGGCGCCGGCCTCCAGGTATTCAAGTTCGCCAATGCGGCCGAACTGCTGCGCCATACCGGCTATGACGGGTGGGCCGACTCGGACATCTCCCGCTGTGAGGAGTCCTTTCTGAACGTCTGGTATCCGGCCATCTCCGGATACATGCTCTACGCCAACGGCAACTGGGACCTGACCGCCATTCAGTCCATCCTGGCCATCGGTGTGTTCTGTGAGCAACGCACCCTTTTCGAGGACGCTCTGCGGTTCGCCGCAGCCGGCGCCGGAAACGGCAGCGTGGCCCATCGCATCGTCGCGGCGTCCGGGCAGGGGCAGGAGAGTGGTCGCGACCAGGGTCACGAACAGCTCGCCGTGGGCCTCATGGGCGACGCCGCGCAGGTCGCGTGGAACCAGGGCGTCGATCTGTGGAGCTTCGACGGCAACCGCCTTCTCGCCGGGGCCGAGTACGCCGCCCGCTACAACCTCGGTGGCGACGTCCCCTTCACCCCCGACCTCGACCGCACGGGCAAGTACATCAAGAAGACGGTTTCGGCGACCGGACGTGGCACCCTGCCTCCGATCTACGAGATGTACCACGCGCACTATGCCGGAGTTCGAGGCCTGGAAGCCCCCTACACGCGGGCGGCGGTCTTCCGTGGCACCGGCGGCGCACGAGTCGTCGAGGGCGGTAACGACGACCTGCCCGGCTGGGGAACCTTCGCCTACGCGGGCGCGACCGCCCCCGCCCCGACCGTCCCAGCATCCCCGGCCGGTGTCACGGCCGTGGGGGAGGAGCGGGCCGTCACGGTGTCCTGGCTGCCGTCCGCCTCGGCGACCAGCTATACGGTCCTGCGGGGCACTACTCCCGAAGGCCCCTTCGAGCGGCTCGCGACCGACGTCCGAAAGCCTGCGTACACCGACACCGGCGTACGCGCAGGGAGTACCTACCGCTACGCGGTCACTGCGGCCAACTCGCTTGGAGAAAGCGGGACTTCGAAGGTTGTCCAGGCTGCCGCCGGGCTGCCAGGGCCCTGGTCGACGACCGACGTCGGCGCTGTCGCGATCCCGGGTTCGGCCGCCTTCGACGGTGAGCGGTTCCTGCTGGAGGCTTCCGGCGACGCCGATTCCTGTCGCGTCGTGCACCTCCCTCTGCGAGGCGACGGCTCGGTCACCGCCCGGATCGTGTGGCCGCTCAGCTCCCAGTACTCCAAGATCGGTGTCACCGTCCGCGCCTCCCTGGACGCGGACGCGGCGCACGCCTCGATGCTGATCCAGGGGCTGCCGCTGCACACCTGGAGCGGCGTGTGGACCGTACGGCCGAGTGCCGGGCTGCTCGTCTCGGCGACCGGGAGTACACCCGTACCTCCGTCGCAGCGGGAGGCGATCACCAGCAGGGCCTCGTTCCCGATCTCCGACGTCGGCGTACTGCCGGAGTCCGCCACCCCGATCGAGGCTCCCTACGTCGAGGGCGCGGGCGACGGATACCGCTTGCGGGCGCCGTACTGGGTGCGGGTGACCCGGAAGGGGCGGCGCTGCACAGGGTCCATTTCGGCAGACGGTATGCAGTGGACCGTAGTCGGCACGACGGACATCCACGGTATGCCGCATATTGCATACGCTGGCCTCGCTCTCACCTCCTCCCTCGGCGTAGCAGAGGAGTATGCCGAGACCGGCACCGGCGCCTTCGACAATGTCAGTGTCACCGGGGCAAGCGGGGACGTCTGGCGCACGCCTCGTCCCACCCGCGCCACGGCCGACCTGGGCGCCGCCGTCGGCTCCGACGGCGTCCGGCTGACGTGGAGCGACTCCGACCTCTCCGCCCGCTACACGGTGCTGCGCGCACCACGAGCGCAGGGCCCCTATCGGCCGATCGCCACCTCAGTCGGTCCGGTCGGATTCGGCGCCCGCATCCGCTACACCGACGCGAGCGGTACCCCTGGGACGACATACCACTACGTCGTATCCAAGACCAACTCAGCTGGTCAGGGCCCCCGTTCGAGGTCGAGCAGCGCTGTCGCGCCGGCTCTCTCCGTGACCGCCGCCAGGGAGCGACGCGTCGCAGCCAAGCCTCTTCCGTCCCCTTGGACGTACAGCGACCTCGGTGATGTGGTTCTCGATCGGCGGGACTACGGAACTCTCGGCGCCGTGGCCGTCCTCACGCCCGGCGACACGGTGTACGACAACGGGACCTTCGTCGTACGCGGAGCGGGTGTCGATCTCAACGTCAACTCGCAAGGGATGACGGGACAGTTCGTCCGGCGCCCCATGTCCGGGGACGGCGAGATCACCGCGCGCCTGCTCTCCCGCGAGGGAGCGGCCATCGACCGGGTCGGTCTTCTGATGGCCAAATCCCTGTCGCCGTTCGATCAAGCGGCCGGTCTGATCGTCACCGGCGGCACGACCGCGCAGCTCATGCTGCGCCCCATGGTGGCCGGCGCCTCCGCATTCTCCGGCACGGTCGACGTCCGACTCCCTCTCCTCTTGAGGCTGAAACGCGTGGGAACCGCGTTCACCGCCTCCGTCTCCGTCGACGACGGCGTCACCTGGAGCGCCCTCGCCGAGGGCTCGATCCCCGGCTTCGGTGACGCCCCCTACCACGTGGGCCTGGTGGTCTGTTCCCGCAGCCCGCTGGCCCTCGGCACCGCACGGTTCAGCGAGGTGATCGTCACCTCGGCATAGCCGACCCGGGATCCCCCACGGATCCGTCACGATGGGAGCCGCACCCCATGAGCCGCACATCCCCCCACCACCTCGACAACCACCATGTGAGCCGCCGCGGACTGCTGAAGTCCGCCGGCGGTCTCACCGCCGCACTGGCCCTGGGCACGAGCGTCACCGACGTCACCACGGCGGACGCGGCGCCGGCTATCTTCACCCACCCCGGCATGCTGCACAACGCCGGGGACATCAATCGCGCGAAGGCCAGGGTCGCCGCGGGCACCGATCCCTGGCTGTCCGGCTGGAACAGACTGACTGCCAACTCCCACTCCCAGTCGAGCTGGACGCCCAGGGCGACAGCGACGATCATCCGCGGCGGCACAGGCGAGAACTACAGCCTGCTCTACAACGACATAGCCGCCGCCTACCAGAACGCCCTGCGGTGGCGGGTCGGCGGCACCGAAGCCAACGCGCAGTGCGCAGTACGCATCCTCAACGCCTGGGCGACCACGCTCACTTCAGTCACCGGAAACGCCGACCGCTTCCTAGCCGCCGGCCTCTACGGGTGGCAGTTCGCCAACGCGGCCGAACTGATGCGGGGGTACGACGGCTTCGACCTCGCCGCCTTCCAGGAGATGATGGCCAACGTCTTCTATCCGCTCAACAACAGTTTTCTGACCCACCACAACGACGCCTGCATCACCAACTACTGGGCCAACTGGGACCTCTGCAACATCGCCTCCATCCTGGCAATCGGCATCCTCAACGAGGACTCCGTCAAGTACGACCAGGCAGTCGCCTACGCCAAGTCCGGCGCCGGAAACGGTTCCGTCGCGCACGCCGTTCCGTACCTGTACACCGACGCGGACGGCTACGACCTCGGCCAGTGGCAGGAGTCAGGACGGGATCAGGGGCACACCGTGATGGGCATGGGGCAGCTGGGCGCGATCTGCGAGATGGCCTGGAACCAGGGCGACGACCTCTACTCCTACGACAGCAAGCGGTTCCTGAAAGCCGCCCAGTACGTCGCCAAGTACAACCTCGGCAACGACGTGCCCTTCACCACCTACACCTGGGGCAGCGGGCAGAACTGTGCGCAGAACTCCCAGACCGCCATCTCCGCCTCCTCACGCGGGCAGGTCCGTCCGGTGTGGGCGATGCTCCACTACCACTACAACCGACGCCTGTCCCTGGACGACAAGTACGTCTCCCAGATGTGCTTCTCCGTCGCCCCCGAGGGAGGCGGCGGGGACTACGGGTCCACCAGCGGCGGATACGACCAGCTCGGTTTCGGCACCCTGATGTACGCCAAATAGCCCTGCCGCAGGCTCGTGCACCGGAATACCGCGCGCTGTTGTGGTGCTCTGGTCATACCGGTGCGCGAGCGCGGCGAAGGGCTGGTGAGCAGATGGCGGCAGACCAGACGGACCAACGGGCCGAGGCCCAGGCGGATCCCGACCCCGATCCCGTCGTCACGACCCCCTACGGGGCCGTACGCGGGAGGCACGAGAACGGCATCGCCGCTTTCCGCGGGATCCCGTATGCGGCACCGCCCTTCGGTCCCCGCAGGTTCCGGCCGCCGGTGCCGCCCGAGCCCTGGAACGGGGTACGCGACGCGGGCGCCTTCGGCGCAACACCGCCGAAACCGCCGTACTCCGAGGCCTTCGCCCAGTACCTGTCCGACCCCGTCGTGGCGGGCGACGACTGTCTCAACCTCAACGTCTGGACACCCGAGCCCGGCCCCGCAGCCCGGCTTCCCGTCCTCGTCTGGCTGCATGGCGGCGCCCTGACCAGGGGGTCCTCGGCAGTGCCGGTGTACGACGGACGGAACTTCGCCCGCGATGGAATCGTTTTCGTCTCGATCAACTACCGGCTGGGGGTGGAGGGCTACGGACTGTTCCCGGACGCCCCCGCCAATCCCGGCCTGCGTGATCAGCTTGCCGCCCTGGAATGGGTGCACCGTTCGATCAGGGCCTTCGGCGGTGACCCCGACAGGGTCACCCTGGCGGGACAGTCCGCCGGAGCCATCAGCACCGGAGCCCTGATCGCGGCCCCGCAGGCACAGGGCCTGTTCCGGCGGGCCATCCTCCAGAGCGGACCGCCGGAGGCCTTCGAACGGGACAAGGTCCGGCGCATGGTCCGCCGCATGGCGACCCGGCTGAAGATCCCCGCCACCGCCGAGGCCTTCGCCGCCGTCGACCGGGATCTGCTGTTGCGTACCCAGGCGGAGGTCGGAAGGCTCAGCAGCCCCGTCCTGGGCGGGCCCGCCTTCGGCATCATCGTCGACGGCGACCTCGTGCCGCGCGACCCCCTGCAGGCACTCGTCGACGGGGACGCGGCCCCCGGCGTCGACCTGCTCCTGGGCTGGACTCGCGACGAGTACCGGCTGTGGCTGGTCCCTGGCGGTCTGATGGAGCGCGTCGACCGACTGGGTCCCGTCGCCCTCGCCGGCGCCATGGCCCGCTGTCACTGCGGCCACGAGGTGCCGCGCGGCTACCGCGTCCTGCACCCCGAGGCCGGCACCGCCGAGATCGTCGGCCAGATGGTCACCGACAACCTGCTGCGCGGCCCCCTGCAACGGCTGGCCGAGGCCCGCCCCGGGGCGTCGTATGTGTACGAGTTCGCCTGGCCCTCGCTGAAGCCCGGTCTCGGCGCCTGCCATGCCCTCGAGCTCGGTTTCGTCTTCGACACCGGCGAGACGGCCGAGTCCGCGAAACTCGCCGGGGGCGGCGCGCCGCAGGAACTCGCCGACGCGATGCACGGGGCGTGGACGCGGTTCGTGGCTACGGGCGACCCCGGGTGGGAGGCCTGGGGGCCGGCGCATCCCGTCCGGATCTTCGGCGAGGTGGACGGCGGGCGGTACTCGGAGGAGGGTATTGCGCACGAGGTCGACGGTATGTCGTATACCGCATACGGACTGCGCGATCGTGAGCTGGCTCTGTGGACCGCGGAGGCAACAACCGCTGCGTCAGGAGAACCCGTCGACGACACGGCGGCGCCGGACCCGCTGCTCGGCAGGACGCTTCGCGGCCCGGAGCTCAGGTCCGCGGTGCGCCGACTGCGCCGGGCCGGGGGAACCAGGGGACGCTGACCGCCGGGCCACTTCGGCCCTCGGAAGCCGGTACGCGACTCCCCTTTCTCGCGCAGGGGCACCGGCGGGTGCTCTTCCTCGGGGGCAAGCCGGACCACACGACGGCGCCGGGACGTGAAAGCGGTTACGCAGAAGCCCATCGGGCGCGGGGCATCGATGCGGATCCGGCGCGCTGGTCCTGCACGGCGACGTCACCCGCGACTGTGCGCGACCAGGGCGAAGGCGCCGCCCTCGTTGTCGTACTCGACGACTGTCACGGGCGCCCCCGGGCTCAATGGCGGCCGTCCGCACAGGACCAGCCGTGAGCCGACGAAGGCGAGCGAGTCAGCGATACGGCGGGTGCGCCGGCGGTATTCCGGAGTGTCTGCGGTCCCGCCCACCAGGATGACGGCGGCGGCCCGCTGGGCACGCGTCGTTTCCACGAAGTCCGGCTCGCGCCGTACGTCGCCCTCCGTGCTGCACACCAGGCACAGGTGCCCGAGCCGGTGCGCCTCGCGTTCCACGCCGCCGGGCGCCATCTGTGCGAACGACGGTCCGGTGATGTCCTCCAGCACGAAGGCCGGCGTCGGCGTCCCGGCCCCCGCGATCGCCTTGGCACGCGCGTCGGCGACGTAGTCCAGCTCGCTCACGGCCCGAAGGACCCGTCGGCGGGTCTCCGCGCTGATCGGATACAGGCCGCCGAGCACCCGCGACACGGTCGACGCGGACACTCCCGCTCGGGCCGCCACATGCCGGCTCGTGCTGCGCGCCGCGTGAGCGGTTTTCCTTGTCATGACGCCCTCCCCCCGGGGAAATCCGGCAGCAACCGTTTTCCCCGAGCGGAGGCCAGCAGCGGTGGGCGGGAGGCCAGGGGGCTATGCGGAGGTCAGTGTCCGGGCGATGGATGCGACCGCCTCCGGACCGACCCGGCAGCAGCCGCCGATCAGGCGTGCCCCCGACTCCCGCCAACCCAGGACCTGTTCGGCCGTGAACGTGGACCGGCCGTTCCAGGCGCGGGCTTCCGCGTCCCACACCTCGCCGCTGTTGGGGTAGACCACGACCGGCTTGCCCGTCACCCGAGCCGCGGTCGTCACGGCGGCTTCCACGTCTTCCGGGGCGCAGCAGTTCACCCCGACCGCGATCACCTCGTCCGCGTCGGCGGCCAGGGCGAACGCCTCGTCCAACGGCTGCCCCGCACGCGTACGGTCACCGGCGATCGAGTACGACAGCCAGGCCGGCACGCCGAGCCCGCGTACCGCGCGCAACAGTGCCTCGGCCTCATCGGCGTCGGGAACCGTTTCCAGCGCCAACACATCGGGCGACGCGGCGGCCAGGACCTCCAGCCGGGGACGGTGGAAACGTTCCAGTTCCGCGATGCTCAGCCCGTAGCGGCCCCGGTACTCGGAGCCGTCCGCGAGCATCGCTCCGTACGGCCCCACCGAAGCAGCCACCCACAACGGGTGGGCGAGGCCCTTGTTCCGGGCCTGCCTGGCGGCCTCCTGGGCCAGTTCCACGCTCAGCGCCAGCAGCCGGGCGGCCTCGTCGTGGTCGATGCCGCGCTTGGCGAATCCCTCGAACGTGGCCTGGTAGCTGGAGGTGATCGCCACGTTCGCGCCCGCCTCGAAGTAGGCGAGGTGCGCCTGGGTGATCGCCTCGGGCTGCTCGGCGAGCAACCGTGCCGACCAGAGTTCGTCACTCAGGTCGTGCCCGGCGGACTCCAGCTGGTTGGACATACCGCCGTCAAGGACGACGGCTCCGGCGGCGAGAGCCGTGGTGAGGGAGGTCTCGGCGGGGGGAGCAGGGATGTCGCTGGTCATGTCACGACGCTAGTCGAACGAGCGGCAGACGGTCGGATCTGTCCGGTGAATGAACAGAGTGACCACGATATGGGATGCGAGAAGGCGGCCAGGCCCACGCTCGCTTCCTCCAAGCACGGGTGTCGCGCGCCGGCTCATCGCCCGTGTGCCGAGTGCCGTCCGCCGCGGCGGCGCCCGTCGACCCGTGTGCGCTTGGTCGCGGGGACCAGCAGTCCGCCGAGCAACCCGGCTGCCAGCACATACGGCCACCAGCCGAACGCGCCGCTCTCGGCCGCGCTCGCACGGCGCGTCTCGGCTGCCACGGACCCCGACGAGGCCTGTCCGGGCGCGCTCGCCGACGGGCTCACGGCTGTCGCAGTGAGGACGACGTCGTTGCCGTCCCCGCCCTTGTAACTGATCCGGTAAACGGTGTCTGCGAGCTTCACCTCGGCTCCCTCGCGCAGCTGGTCGAAGGTGCCGGTCGTGGGGGTGTCCCCGGCGTGGTTCAGCACGGTGATCTCCCGGGCGGAGGAGTTTCCGGCCGCGGGGGAATCCTTGCCGGAAGCGCTACCGGTTCCGGTCGAGGCGGAGGATCTTCCGTGCGGGGTACCGGCCCCGGGTGCCGCGGTGGCCGTTCCTGCCGCGGACAGGTCGAGTCCACCGCCCAGGGTGACCTTGCCGCCCACCTTCAGGGGCTTGTCCGTCAGGACCAGTTGTCCCTTGTCGTTCTGCGAGTAGGCGCCGGTCACGGTCAGCCCGCCCGTGACCACACCCTCGTTCGTCACGGCGCCGCTCACGGTTCCCTTGCCGCTGAGTGCGCTCGTCACCCGTAGTGCCGAGCCACCGGTGTCCAGCCGCGCTCCCGCCGACGTCAGCCGGACCGCCCTGCTGTTGGCGAGAGTCGCCCCGTCCCTGAGTGCCAGGGTTCCGTGCTCGACCGTCGTCGTCCCCGTGTACGTCACCGCGGTGCCCGTGAGAGTCGTCGTAGCCGCTCCGGACTGGATGAGCGAGCCGCTGCCGCCGAGCCGGGAAAGGGAGATCGCGGTCTTCGTGTTGCGCACGACGAGAGTGCCGTCGTTCACGATCCGGCGCCGGTCGGTACCGGTGAGCAGGGAGCCGTCTCCCCGCGCCGACCCCAGCCGCAGGACAGCCCCCTCTCGCACGGTCGTCGAACCGTCGTAGTACTGCGCGGCCGCGAAGGTCACGTCGTTGCCTCGGGTCCCGGCGATGACGACGTCACCGGCGCCGGGCACGGCCAGGGTGTCGTGGTACTTGCCGCCGCCGATCGGCGCACCCAAGGTGACCGGCCCGTCGTAGTCGAAGGTCAGCAGGGACCGCCGTCCGGCGGCCTCGTGCAGGTTGACGTAAACGGTGTCCTTTGTTCCCGGCATGAAGATCTTGTGCGTGGTGCCGTCGCCCCACTGCACGTCGGCGCCCTCGATGTTGGTGCCGCGTTTGTTCAACTGGTGTGCGATGGGCCGCCAGTTGATGTCCGGGTCGCTGAGCGAGGGGCGGGCGTCGCCGCCCTGGTCGCTGTAGCTGTACTGCCCGGTGAGGACGACCTTGCTGCCGGGGCGCGAGTGGACGTTGACGTCGCTGCCGTACTCCCGCTGATAGAAGTCCTGCCGTAGCGTGATCGTCTGGTGGAGCGGGGTGTCGATGATCCAGGAGCCCTGGTTGATGATCGCCCGGGCGTTGGGCAGCGACACCGGGTACTCGGGGCGGCCGACCGCCATCCCGGTGCCGTTGTCGATGACCCCGGAGAACGGGTGGGTGCCCGCCAGGTCGAGGGTGCCCCACATGCTGCGGGGCTGGGTGACGAGGCCGGAGCCGCTGATCGTGCCGATGTTGAACGTGCGGGTCAGCGAGAGCCGGAGCGTGCCGTCGACGCGGACGTTGAGCTGATTGAGCCGGTAGCCGGGAGTGTCGTAGGGGAAGTGCCCGATCAGCCCTGTACCCCCGCCGGTGCCGTACTGGAGGGTCGTCCCACGCTCCACGATGATCGCGGGCGGGTCGGGGTTGCCGACCGTCGTGTAGGGATGGTTTCCGCCCTGTGTGCCTACCACCTGCCGCTGGCGTTCCTCGGGCAACGTGAAGTCGCTGTCCTTGCGCAGGACCAGTGTTCCGCCGCCGCGCACGGTAAGTGTTCCCCGGCCGCGGAAAACGCCGTCGTAGGTTGTCGTCCCGGAGGGCACGGTCACCACGGTGTCGCCGGCGAGCGTCACGTCCCGGTTCGCGAGAACGTCGGCGGTGACGTCCCGGGCGTCGGCGGCCACGGCGGGGGGAGCGGTGGCCACGAGGGCGGCGACGGTCGTGAGGGCAGCGACGACCGCTGCTGAGGTGTGGAGAGGGCTGCGCACGTATCGGAGACGCTTCGGCGCGACACCGATAACAGAAATTTGCTCCCTCGGGCGTCGACGGGGGCTCGTCCCACCCGGAAAACCACCTTCCCGCCGGAAACTTCCGGAAAGGGCTTTCCATCAAGTCCCGTCCGACCCGTTGACCTGCCTGTAACACGCCCTTACCTTTTCGGCGTTCGTCATTCCACTTGCCGTTCGTAGTTCCGAACGTCCCTCTCTCGAGAGGCAGCCGCGTGCACCTCGATCCGCTCGTATCCCGCCGCCCCGCCCCCCAGGCGCATCCCGACCGCTCCCGCGAGGACCGGAGCACGGCGATTCCCCTCTCCTCCATGGGCAATCCATGAATCTGGGAGCCGGGCAAGTCCATTTGCTCATGAAGTACTTCGCCTCGGCGACGCTCCGTTGAACGACCCCGGCCGACACACCCGGATCCAGGCATTCGGCCCGCACCCGGACGGCACCCCCGACTTCGGCGTCCCCGTCGCCGACACCGTGAAGGAGAGTGCGTGAGATGAGACGTGCGTACACGACCCTGCTCGCCCTGTGTCTCGTGCTGATGGGCGCTCTCGCGACCGCGGGACCCGCCCAGGCGGCGTCCGTGACGATCGTCAACGGCACTCAGTTCAGCGACAGTTCCGGCAGCCCCGTACACGCCCACGGCGGCGGAGTTCTCAAAGTCGGCTCCTACTACTACTGGTTCGGCGAGAACCGCAACGCCGACAACACCTTCCGGTACGTGGACGCCTACCGCTCCACGGACCTGAAGAACTGGGAGTTCCGCAACCACGTCCTGACCCAGTCGAGCGCCTCCGAGTTGGCCGGCGCCAACATCGAACGCCCGAAGGTCATGTACAACGCGTCCACCGGCAAGTTCGTGATGTGGATGCACAAGGAGAACGGAACCGACTACAGCGAGGCCCGAGCGGCAGTCGCCGTGTCGGACACCGTCGACGGAAACTACACTTGGCAGGGCAGCTTCCGTCCGCTCGACCAGCACATGTCCCGTGACATCACGGTCTTCGTGGACAGCGACGGCGCCGGATACATGATCTCGGCCGCACGTGAGAACTACGACCTCCAGATCTACCGGCTCACCGCCGACTACACCGGTATCGCAAGCCTGGTCGCCGACCCCTGGCACGGCGGCCACCGCGAGGCGCCGGCGCTGTTCAAGCGGGGCGGTGTCTACTTCATGCTCACCTCGGGCGCGACCGGCTGGAGCCCCAACCAGCAGCAGTACGCCACGGCGACCTCGCTCGCCGGCCCCTGGTCGGCCATGGCGAACGTCGGCGACTCGACGGCGTACGGCTCGCAGACCGCGTACGTGCTGCCCGTCCAGGGCACTTCGGGGACCTCGTACCTCTACCTGGGCGACCGCTGGGGCAACTCCTTCGGCGGGACCGTCAACGACTCCCGGTACGTCTGGTTGCCGCTGACCTTCCCCACGACCACCTCGCTGTCGATGTCCTGGTCACCCGAGGTCACCGTCGACACGGCGGCTGGAACGGTTACCGGAACGAGTGCCACGTACAACACGCTCATCGCCCGGCACAGCGGCAAGTGCGCGGATGTCACGAGTCAGTCCCTCTGGGCAGGTGCCCAGATCAAGCAGTACGACTGCAACGGCGGTAGCAACCAGAAGTACTGGTTCAAGTCCGTCGGAAGCGGTTACTACCAGTTGGTCGTCAGAAGCAGCTCTCTGTGCGTGCAGGAGAACGCGAGCTCGGTCAGTCAGGAGAACTGCGACACGGCAGCCACCGGTCAGCAGTGGTCGCTGACGACTTCCGGCAGCTACGTCAACGTCAAGTCCCGTGCGAGCGGCGAGTGCCTGGACGTGAACGGCGCGTCCACCGCCAACTCCGCCGCTCTCATCACCTACACATGCAACGGAGGAACCAACCAGCAGTGGACGCGCGGAACCTGATCTGCGTCAGGCGAGAAGGTCGATCGCGTCGATCGACGTGCCCGCGCTGAGGTAGGAGGTCGTCCCCGAACCGCTCACCACGTTGATCTTCAGCACGTTGTACTGGCCGGTGTCCGTGAGCCATGCGCTCGCCGGAACGCTGTAGGTGAACGTGTAGTTGTTGCCCCGGTAGGACCCGTTGGTCAGGGACCGGGTGCTCGGCTGGGTGGGCGGGGAGGGGATGGCCGAGGTCCAGGTGTCGTTCACGACGACCTGCGGCCGGCCGTTGGCGTAGGCCGTCGTCACACCGATGCGCAGGGTGTGCGCGGCGGCGGCCTGGGCCGCGGTGAGCTTGAAGTACACGAGCAGACCGCTGTTGACGTCCTTCCAGATGTAGCAGGGGAACGCCGAGGTCTCGCTGCCGCTGCCGATCACCACGTTGCCGGTCCAGGCGGCTGCCCGGACGTCCGACGGGTGCGCGTACGTCATCAGGTCGGCGTTCTTGAAGCCGCTCGGCGTGCCGGTCCAGTCGTTGATCCGCCAGATCGCGCTCGCGTTGCCCGGGTCGTTCGAGGACGGGATCGCGATCGAGTTGAGGGTGGTCGTCCCGCCGGCGGATACGGTCACCTGCGTACTGTATACAGCCAGTTCGCTCTTGTGGACGGTCAGTGTGTACGTCCCCGGGAGCACCCCGGTGATCGAGAAGTAGCCGTCGGACGACCGTGCCGAACCCCAGTACTGCGCGGCCGAGTTGGCCAGCCCGACTGTGTACGGGTACGCCGTGTTGCGTCCCGTGATGCCGACTCCCGCGACCCGGCCCCGGCCGCTCGCCGCGACGTAGCCGGAGATGCCGAGAGAATCCGCCCACGAGGTGGTCAGGGTGCCCGGAAACAGTGACGAGGAGGGGGCGCCGCCGTCGGTGAAGGCGATGACGTAGGGGCCCTGGAGGCCGAAGCGCTGCTCCTCGGTCTGGTTCTGGCCGTAGTACAGGATCTCGTACAGGCCGCCGCCGTCGGCGCTCTGGTGACGCAGGAGGGAGCGGTAGAAGGGGCCGCCCGAGGCCTTCTCGTGGTTGCTGCGCACGATCCAGAGACCGACGCTGCCGGTCGTCCAGCCGATGTAGTTGTAGTCGATGACGCGCAGCTTGGAGTAGTGCTTGGAGCGGGTCTGGCCGTCGGACTTCGCGAAGACGTCGGAGGCCTCGACGGTGCTGGTCGTGTACGTGTAGGAGTCGGGCTCGTCGTTGAGGAACAGGCCCGCCTTGACGCGCACGATGTAACGGGTTGCCGAAACGGACGTGTCGGCCTTGTTGGTCCACAGGTAGACGTTGTTCTCGCCGCTTCGGGCCGCGTAGTAGTGCTTCAGCGTGCCGTGCGTGACCGAGATCAGGATCGTCGAACCGGACTGCGTGATCGTCACGGTGGAACTTCCGAGGCCCGACTCGATGTGCGAGTTCATGCCGCCGTAGCCCTGGTATTCGGTTCCCCTGTAGGTCAGAGAGGTCAGGTCGCCGGTGGACTTGCTGACCTTGAAGACCAGGTTGGCGCCGGTGTCGACGACGTAGTTCGAGCCGTCGTCGGTGTAGCCGAAGGCTGCTGCGGCGGCCGGTGCGGCGAGCGGCCCGGCCAGGGCGGCCGAGCCTGCTGTGGCCGCGGTGCCGAGGACGAAGGTGCGGCGTCGGATCGGCCGGTGGTTCTCGGATCCGGACATGGGGGTGCCTCCTTCGGGAGGTGTGGGGGTGCGGGTGCCTGAGAGAGTGACAGTTGAATCGATTTCGCGAAAGGGCTTTCACTCGCTGGAGGTTGGCAATCTCGTGAAATCCGTCCCAGGTCTAGAAAGCGCTTGCCAGAGACGGTACGGTCCAGCCGCCAGCCCCTGTTGCCGTGACGGAGGAGCCGCAAGTGAGACGTTTCAACATTGCCGTGCTGGCGGCGCTGACCCTGGCCGCCGGTCTGACCGCGGTACCCGCCGCTCAGGCGCACGGCGGTCGCGCACCCCTCGGCATCGACAACTGCACCGAAACCGCGTGCCACTTCGACGTCCCGCCCGGCACCTACGACGTCGAGGTCGTGCTCGGTGGCGACGTCGAGTCGAGTACCGGCATCAGCGGAGAGACCCGGCGCGCCCTGCTCCCCGAGACTGCCGCTCCCGCCGGCGAACGTGTGGTTCGCAGCTTCACGGTGGACGTCCGCACCCCTGAGGGCGAGCCGACGGGTGCGGCCGGAACCGCCGGTCTGGACCTGGCGGTAGGCGGCTCGGCGCCGGCCCTGGCCGACATCAGGGTCACCCGGGCCCGGCACGTACGGCAGGTCTTCCTCGTCGGTGACTCCACTGTGTGCGACCAGCCGGGGGACCCGTACACCGGGTGGGGCCAGCAGTTGCCGCAGTATCTGCGCAGGGGAGTCTCGGTCGCCAACTATGCCGATTCCGGCGAGAGTACGGTCACCTATCTTGGGAACCCGCTGCTCTGGGCGACGGTTCAGCCGCTGATCCGTCCCGGCGACCTCGTCCTGGTCCAACTCGCCCACAACGACAAGACGACCGACGAGGTGACCTATCGGGCGAATCTCGAGACACTGGTGGCGGGAGTGAGGGAGAAGGGCGGTCGGCCGGTCCTGGTGACCCCCATCGTGCGCCGGTGGTTCAATGCCGACGGCACGCTGAACAACGGAACCGCCCTACTGGTCAACGGACTCGGCGTCGACCACCCGGCAGTGATCCGCTCGGTCGCCGCCACCCAGGCGGTTCCACTGATCGATCTCACCGCCAAGACCAAGGCGCTGGTGGAATCTCTGGGCGTCGAGGGCTCCAAGGCGCTCTACCTCTACAACGAGAAACGCGACAACACACACACCTCCGTGCACGGAGCAACGGTTTACGCGGGCCTGGTCCGCGACGAACTCGTCGCCCAGCATCTGGTGCCGAGGGGCACCGTGCGGGTGGGATGAACGCCTGGGGGCGCCCCGACCGGAACCGGGACGCCCCCAGGTCCTGGCACCACCAGGCTCCGCACCGGCCGCGAAGGAAAGAAACAGCAGATGCACCTGCCCCCGCCCGACCTCGCCCGCAGCCCCCGCACCGGCTACACCCGAGCCCACTGGGAGGCCGCCGCCGACGCGCTGCTCGCCGCGGTGGAGCCGTACGCCACCGAGGATCGCGCTCTCTACCACTTTCCCGGCGACCGGGAGAGCTGGTCGGGCCACCTCTCCGACGGCCTGGAAGGGTACGCCCGCACATTGCTGCTGGCGGCCTTCCGTCGTGACGAGACGGCCCTGGAGCGTTACGCAACCGGTCTCGCGGCCGGTGTCGGCGGAGTCTGGCCCCGCATCGAGGACCGCGGTCAGCCCCTCGTCGAGGCCGCGTCGATCGCCCTCGCGCTGCGACTGACCCGTCCGCTGCTCTGGGACCGCCTCGACGACGGCGTCCGACAGCGCGCCGCGGCCTGGCTCGGAGACGCGCTGACCGCCGAGGCCTGGCCCTGCAACTGGGAGTTGTTCCCGGTGACGGTAGGCGGTTTCCTGGAGTCCGTCGGCCACGAGCCGGAGGCCTCCCGCAAGGCGATCGACCGCGGGTTGGAACGCATCGAGCAGTGGTACGTCGCCGACGGCTGGTACAGCGACGGCGCCGGCCGTGCCTTCGACTACTACAACGGCTGGGCGATGCACCTCTACCCGGTCCTGCACGCCTGGCTGGCCGACGACCCCGAGCTGCTCACCCTCTACGGCGGCCGGCTCAGCACCCATCTCGACGACTATGCACGCCTGTTCGGTGGTGACGGCGCCCCCCTGCACCAGGGCCGTTCCCTCACCTACCGCTTCGCCACCACCGCCCCCCTGTGGCTGGGCGCCCTGACCGGCCACACCCCGCTCCCCGCCGGCGAGACCCGGAGCCTCGCCTCGGGAGCGCTGAAGTACTTCCTGGAACGCGGTGCGGTCGACGAACGCGGTCTGCTGACCCTCGGCTGGCACGGACCCGACGAGTCGGTCCTCCAGGGCTACTCGGGACCGGCCTCCCCCTACTGGGCGAGCAAGGGTTTCCTCGGGTTGTTGCTTCCACCGGAACACGAGGTGTGGACGGCGACGGAGGAGCCGGGGCCGGTGGAGCGGGAGAACGCGGTCACCCCCCTTGCTGCTCCCAACTGGCTTCTGCAGTCGACGAGTTCGGACGGGCTGGTTCGCCTGCACAACCACGGCAGTGAGGACGTCCGCTACGACCCGTACTACACAAGGTTCGCGTACTCCACGGTCACACGGCCGCTGGACGCGCCATCGGACAACGTCGTCATGGTCGGCGGCGACCCGCGTCGCGAGGGCATCGTCCCGCTCGGAGTGGGAGCGGACTGGGCGGCCTCCCGGTATGTGCTGAGCTCCGGGGCCGAAGTCACCAGCCTGGTGGTGGCCGAGGGTGCGGTGGAGGTACGGGCCCACCTGGTGGCCGGCGCGGAGCCGGGAACGGAAGTGCACATCACGGGTTGGGCACCGGTGGAAGGCGGGGACGAGCGGGCCGAGCTGGTGCCCGTGCACGGGCTGGCGGGCACGTCCCCCCTGTCGGGTGTGCTGGGCGAAGGCCCTGCGACTCTCTTCGTCGCGCTGGCCCGCCTCACGTCCGAGCCGGACCCCCTGCCCCTCCGGGAACTGGTGTCCGTGGAGGTGCAGAGGGTGGATGCCGACAGCGTTCACGGCGCGTACGACCTGAGCGTCCGCATGTCGACGGGTTCGGAACGCCGTTTCCGCTTCACGGCTTCAGACGCGCAATCCGCAACGTCGTCGTGGTCGGTGAAGCCCCGGTGAGCGGTTTTGCGTAGGACGGTGTCACGGGGGCGTACGCCCAGGTCAGCGTCCCGTCCTTGAGAACCGCGAGGTCGCCCGTGATGCGGGTGCTCACCACCTTGTCCGGGCTCTGGAACTTACCGTTCCAGTCGACGAGACGCAGGTGGGTGCCCGTGAAGGTGCCGGTGCAGGTGCCGTCGGCGCACTTGGCGCCCTTCAGGGATTCCCAGGAGACGAGGAGGCGGTCCTTGCCGTAGGGGGCGACATGCACGTTGACGTTCTCCGTGCCGACGGCGCTGGTGAGGTAGACGGCCTTCCCCGGACCGGAGCTGCGGTTCTTCATGAACGCCAGCGCGACCTGATGGGTGCTCGTCTGCGGTTTCACGGTCCAGCCGCGGCCACTGGCGTCGTCCGGGTTCTTCTTGGCCGAGGCGGCGCCGCGGGATGCGAAGGCGGTTACGTAACGGCCGGTGGACGACTTCACGAGGTCGCCGGTACGGCCGGGGAAGGTGCCGCCGCAGTATCCGGCCCAGCACTGCTCGCGCTGCACCACGGGGGCGGTGTCGGGAGCCCCGATGCCGGTCGAGACGAACAGCCCGGAGCGCCAGTCGTCGAAGCACAGGGAGGTGAAGGCGCCGGTCGTCTCGGCGTGCAGGGCGATGCCCTCGTTGTGGCTGCACCCCCAGCTCCAGCCCCCGGTGAGCTTCGCCCCCTTGGCGCTCAGGTACGCCATCTTGTCCCCGTAGTGCCCGTCGGCGAAGCCACCGGCTCCGTGCACGACGAAGTAGGCGCCGTACTTCGTGCCGTTCCAGGTCAGTTGCCCGTCGAGCAGCGGTGCGGTGTCGTGGGAAGCGGTTCCGGTGAGTTTCGTGAGGAAGGTCCGCCTGCCACTCGTGTAGCGGACGATCGCGGCCGCCGTCTCCTTCCACTTGTTCGTGTCGGCGACTCGAGTGAGCAGTGCGAAACCGTCGTTGTGCGCGACCAGGCCACCGACCTCCTTGGCGCCCTTGACGACCGTGTCGGCGCCCGAGCGTTTCCCGGCAGCGGTGAGCGGGGTGACGTGGACGCCGTCCGCCGCCGGCCAGGCGACGCGGAGCGTGCCGTTCGGCGCCACCGCGGTCGTCGTCCGCGTCCACTCCCGGGTGTTGTTGTAACCGGCCGACAGGTAGGGGAACTTGGCGGCGAGCGTGACGGCGGTGGTGGTGGGGGAGAGATTCGGGGAGGTCGTCGCAGCCCCGGCGGTGCCCCACCAGGCGCCGGCGAGCACCCCCGCAGCCGCGAGGGCGCCGATCGCGGGCTTGCGGGCCGCGCGCATTCGGCGGTGGCGCGTCGTGCCTCGTGCAGTTGTCATGGCCGGTGGTCGCCGCTGGGCAGGAAAAGGTTGCCGTGCCGGGTGGGCAGGGATGGAACCGGTGTGGCGAGTGTGGCTGATGTGGCCAGGGTGAGACCGGAAGGGGCCCGGCCTGGCGGACCCGGCTCGGTCGGCGCGCCTCGATGAGTGCGTGCCGGGGAGGAGGAATCTCCGTTGCCCTGCGGGAACGGAGTACAGAAGAATCCGCGTATGACTTCTGCACTCCGTCACGTGACGATCGACAGCTCCGATGCCTACGCCCTGGGCAGCTTCTGGTCCGAGGTGTTCGGCCAGCCTCTCCACGAGGACGACAAGCCGGGCGACGAGGAGGCGTTGATCGAGGGCGCGGGCATGCTCTTCGTCACCGTCCCGGAAGCCAAGAGCCGGAAGAACCGCATTCATTTCGATCTCCAGCCGCAGGACCGCACCCGCGAGGAGGAGGTCGAGCGTCTGCTCGCGCTCGGCGCCACACTGGTCGACGACCGCCGTAGGCCCGACGGCACGGGTTGGGCGGTCCTCGCGGACCCGGAGGGCAACGAGTTCTGTGTGGAGCGCAGCGCGGCAGAGAGGGCCGCAGGCTGAGGCGGCGGCCACAGGGCACGAACACGGACGGCTGCTGGCCAGTAGCGGGTCAGAGAAGCGTTGCCCTGTGAGCGGCCGCTGGGCGTGAGCCTTCGACACTGGTTGATGAAGAACACCGCACCAGGCGCTTGCTCTCGTTGTCATCGATCTCGGGGCCGCGTACTCGTTCTGCTCCCAGGGACAGCCCGGCGGGGCGGTCCCTGGGGTGCCTTCGGCTGGTCAGACCGCTGTCGGGCCTTGTGGGGCCTCCGCTCGGACGAACCCGTGGCTCCGCTCCACTTTCGCCACATGCAGCGTGTAGCTCTGGTACCACTCGACTTGCCCGCGCCTCTGCGCCGCACGGTGCTCGGCGTTGCAGCGCCACTCCGTGAGGGCGTCGGCATCGCGGAAATATCCGACGGTGATGGACAGCCCGCCAGGAGTCTGCGCGTGGTCCATCCCCAGGAATCCGGGGACGTCCTTCACCAGGTCTTCCATGCGTGCGTTGGTCTCGCTGTAGCCGCTCCGGTTCTGGGTTCGCACCGTAGTGAAGACAGCCACGTAGTAGGGGGGTTCGTAGGCCTCGACAGGCGCAACAGGCGCTTCCGAGTGATTGCTCATGGCGTCACCGTAGGGCGGGATGCGCCCGACGATCCAGCGTCTTTCCTGAACGGGTGACATAAGAGATCGGGCTCTCGGTTCAAAGCTGTGAGAGCTCGGGTGAGCGTTGCCTGACGCGGCACCAGCTGCCAGGCCGGGGCCGGCGAGGAAGGAGAATCCGCCGGAAACGGTTCGCTGGGAAAGCTCGCAGGAAACAGCCCGACGGAAACAGATCAGCGGGAACAGTTCGGCGGCGGCCGAAGGGACGCGCCCCTAGCGTGGACCGCATGCGTGCACTCAGGGCGACCTCGAACCCCTTCGCCGACCTTCACCACGCCGAAACCCCCCTGCTCCTGCCCAACGCCTGGGACCATGCCACCGCGACGGCCATGGCGCGAAAGGGTTTCCGGGCGATCGGCACGACGAGTCTCGCGGTGGCGGCGGCGGTGGGGCTGCCGGACGGAGCGTCGGCCACTCGCGACGAGACCCTACGGCTCGCGCTGATTCTGGGTTCGCAACCGTTTCTCCTCTCGGTCGACGCGGAAAGCGGTTTCAGCGAAGATCCCGACGAGGTGGGCGAGTTCGCCCGTCAGCTGGCGGCGGTGGGTGCGGTCGGCATCAACCTGGAGGACGGCCTGGGGTCGGTCGACCGGCATGCAGCGAAGATCGCCGCGGCCAAGGCCGCCGCGCCCGGCCTCTTCGTCAACGCTCGTACGGACACGTACTGGCTCGGCGAGCAGGGCGAACGCGGGGAACGCGGCGGAGCCGAAACGCTGTCTCGCCTCGACGCCTATCAACAGGCGGGCGCGGACGGGGTCTTCGTCCCGGGGCTGACCGATGCGGGCGAGATCGCGGCGCTCGTCGCACGACTGGACGTCCCCCTCAACATCCTGTATTCGCCGACCGGCCCCACGGTCCCCCAACTCGGGGACCTGGGGGTGAGTCGTATCAGCCTCGGCTCGTTCCTGTACCGGCGAGCGATGGGCGCGGCGCTCGACGCCCTCGACGAGATCCGGGAGGGGCACAGGCCGGGTGGCCGTACGCCGGCGTACGAGGACATACAGAGAAGGGGCGCTGACGCAGCACGCCATGTCTGAGGGCGTCAGCTACCGGCGTCGCCGGGGTCCGTCTCTCGCGGCCAGTGGATCAGGGCCATGTGCAGGGCGTCGATCGCCTTGTCCCACGACCGCTGCACGTCCCGGGGCGCACCGAAGCCGCCGGCGGCCTCCAGCGTGCAGTACCCGTGAAAGGTGCTGCGCAGCAGGCGGACGGCGTCGGTGAGGTCAGGTTCGTCGAGGTCGTAGGCGCGGAGCATCCCGTAGGTGATCTCGGCGGTCCGGCGCGGAGCGGGGGACTCGGCGGCCAGTTCCCGGTCGATCTCCTGGTCGATCCGGATCTGGGTGGCGGCGTACCGGCCCGGGTGCCGGAGGGCGTACTCCCGATACGCCCCCGAGAAGGCGACCAGCGCCTCCTTGCCGGCGAGTCCCACGACGGCCACGGCGATCCGGTCGATCATCTCGCCGCCGACCAGCAGCGCGAGCCTGGTCCGTAGTTCCCGGAGGCTTCTGACGTGCGAGTACAAGCTCGCGTCCTTGACTCCGAACCGTCGGGCCAGCGCCGAA
Organism: Streptomyces sp. NBC_01334; assembly: GCF_035983595.1. Taxonomy (NCBI): domain Bacteria; kingdom Bacillati; phylum Actinomycetota; class Actinomycetes; order Kitasatosporales; family Streptomycetaceae; genus Streptomyces; species Streptomyces sp. NBC_01334. The sequence continues at coordinate 7,513,559 of NZ_CP130718.1, forward strand.
ATGCTGACGTTGTCGAAACCGACTTCGTCGGCCAGCTCCGCGGCGGCTTCGACGAGGCGGTCGGTGGTGAGGCCGACTCGTGGCATGGGGACCGCCTTGCGTGCGCTCGGGCCTGGAGGTATCAGGCAGGATCCTAAGGGTTTCGCAGGTGGGACAGCGGACGGCGGGTGGAGACGGCGGGTGGAGAGCCCACCCCGGGGTGGGCCCAGGGCGCCTGGAACCGCTCCGTAACCGCTTTCCTGCTCCGGCCCAGCTCATGTCGCCGGGCCGGGCCCAGGGCCTGCAACGGCGGACGGGTACCGCCGGTCCCCCTCAGCATCTCCTCTGCCCACCCAAGAAATGACGGGCACCGAACGGCAGGCGCTGGGAGCATGATCGGCACACGGACCCCGGAGCTCAGCCGCACAGCCCAGGACCCACCCCCAGAGCCCAGTCCCCAGCCCCGGACCCCGGACTCGGCGCCCAGTGCCGAGGCGTCGGCCCCCGAGCCCCACGAGGACGCATCGCATGCCTGTGCCCGCAGACCCCGCCGCCCTGCACCCCATGCCCGAGCAGCCGCGGGTCGTGCTGCTCAGGGCGCTGGTGAAGTCCCCGCTGATCGAAGTCGGGGAGTACACGTACTACGACGATCCCGACGACGCCACCGCGTTCGAGACGCGCAACGTGCTCTACCACTACGGTCCGGAGAAGCTGGTCATCGGCAGGTTCTGTGCGCTGGGGACCGGAGTGCGGTTCCTCATGAACGGCGCCAACCACCGTATGGACGGCCCCTCCACCTTCCCCTTCCCCACCATGGGCGGTTCCTGGGCCGAGCACTTCGACCTGCTCACCGGCCTGCCGAACCGCGGGGACACCGTGGTCGGCAACGACGTGTGGTTCGGTTACGGCACGACGGTGATGCCCGGCGTCCGGATCGGACACGGCGCGATCATCGGCGCCGGGTCCGTGGTCACCGCCGACGTGCCCGACTACGGGATCGTCGGCGGCAACCCGGCCCGTCTCATCCGTACCCGTTACAGCGAAGCGGACGTCGCCCGGCTGCTGGCGGTCGCCTGGTGGGACTGGCCCGCCCGACACATCACCGACCATGTACGGACGATCATGTCCGGCAGCGTCGACGACCTCGTGGCCGCCGCGCCGAGCTCCGCAGCCCCGCACGCCCCTGCCCCGGAAACCGTTTCCCCGAAGGCATCCCCACGAGGGCCCGCCTAGCCCGCCGGGCGCCTGGGCGCACGTTCTGGCGCAGGACTCCGGCGGAGACCTACTGGGACGGGGCGAGGACAGGGACACGGACGAGGCTCAGCTGATCGGCGCGTACAGCACGCCCAGCTTGTCCACCTCGTCGCCACCTCGGCCGGTGAACCCGACGATCTGCCAGCCGGACGGCGCAGTGAAGGTGGTGGCGTCGGTCGTCGCCGTGCCGGAGGACAGTGTGCGGCTCTTGTCGGTCGTGAAGGCCGCCGAGAAGATCCTGGTACGGCCGTCCTTCTGGCCCTGCGTCAGCTTCACCGAGGTGAGGTGTTCGCCCGTCGCCAGCGTCAGCGATGTCGCCGTGCCGCCCGTGCCGCCGTGGGTGAGGGTCGTACCGCCGTCGTGGGTCAGTGCCACCGCGTCGAGGCGCGCTCCACCCCGCAGGGTCAGGGTGCGCGGGGCCGGGGTGGCCGGCAGGTCGTCAACGTCGTTGAACGCGGTACCGTGCGGGCCGCCGAGGAAGTCGCTCGCCCGCAACGCCGAGTTGAGGGTGTAGGAGAAGTCGACCGTGTGCGGGAAGTGGTCCGACAGGTTGCCGCCTGCGGAGTCCAGGAACGACGCCCACTCGTTGTTGTAACGGGTTGCGTTGAGGCTCAGGAGCTTGCTGCCCCGGTAGAAGACCTTGTCCACGACCTCGCAGTCGTTGGTCGGCGCGGTCGTCGGGCAGAGCAGTGCGTCCGTGCCCTGGGTGGGCCGCGTGCCGCCCTTCACCCGCTGTACCCACGCGTCCGTCAGGCCGTTCTCGTCGGCGAGGGTGCGGATGTTGTCGCCGGCGCGGGTGTAGCGCGTGTTGGTGTCGCCCATCACGAGCACCGCGTTGCCGGACGAGTTCGCCTGGATGAAGTCCGACAGCTGCTCGATGTTGGCGCGGCGGGCGGCCAGCGCGTCGTCCGTGTCGTCCGCGTTGGTGTGCACGTTGTAGAGGTCCACGAAGACGCCCTCGGCCAGCCGGACCCGGGACAGCGTGAAGCCCTTGGGCGTAAGGCAGTTGGTTCCCGTGCAGTTGTTCCAGCGCACCCGCTCGAAGTCTTCGAAGGCGTAGTCCGAGAGCGTGTTGAGGCCGTCGCCGATGGCCGCGCCGCCACTGGTCGCGGTGCGGTACGGATGGTTGTCACCTGCGTAGAGCGCCGCGTGGTAGTTGAAGTCCTCCTGGACGTTGACGATGTCGTACGCGGCCAACCGCGGTGAGATCAAAGGGGTGTTGGTTGCCGGGTGGCCGGAGCTGAGGCCCTCGGGCAGGCCCGCGACGTTGTACGTCAGGACGTTGAAGGTGCCGGACGTGGCGGCGGTGGCCGCCTGGGCGGGGGCTGCGGCGGTCGCGGTGAGGCCGGTGAGGGCCAGGACGCCGGCCGCCAGGGTGCCGATGAGTCGTCTCATGTGAGGGTGTCTCCGGTGGGGGAAGAGCGGCGAAGGAGCTGAACAAAGCTCAGATTGAGGCCGCCCGGAGTGACACACAAGGGCTGTTGAGGAAACAGTGAGTGCGGTGGAGAAAACGCTTACCCCCTCTGGTTCTGCTTGCTCTGCTTGTTCTCTTTGCGTTGCTTGCGGCGCTCCCTCCGGGACCGGTACGACTCCTCCAGCTTCCCGACCGGCGCCTGTACGTGTCCCGGCTCCCGCTCGTCGTTTCCGCCCGCGCAGCTCCACACCGCCTGCCCGTCTTCCTGGCCCGGGTGCATCCCGAGCCGGTGCTCGGCGCAGACGGGCCACACCTGCCACAGGCACTCCAGCACCGTGTCCTGCGCGGCTTCGGCGACAGCCGCGAGCGCGGTGCCGGGCTCGGCACCCGCGTCCGGGGGCAGGTCGTTGCCGTGCCAGCGGCCGTCGGGCAGGGCGACGTACACGTGCTCGGCCGCATGCCCGTCGTCGGCCGACTCCTCCGGCCAGGCGGGCAGCGCCACCAGGCGCAGGGGGCCGCGGTCCGGCAGATGGGCGCTCAGGTCGTGGTTGACGAGGGCCAGCGCCTCGTCCCACACCGGGTACTCGCCGGGCTCGACCGTGCGGGGGCGGGGTGTGCCGAAGGAGTCGTACATGAGGCCATCGTGTATGAGGCACCGCCTCGACGGAACTTCAACAACGCGGCGTTGCTCCTCAGGAGGCGGACAAGGGGGTGCGGATCGCCAACTCGGTGATCGGCATCTCCAGGCCGAGGTCGCTCCGACCGGGCGGGGGCCGGCTCGGCGCTGTGCCGGTCACCCGTTCACCCCCGTGTAGTGCCCCAGACTCCACCGCCACAGCAGCCGCGAGCCGAGGTACGTCAGCAGGCCCAGCAGCGGGGAGGCCGCCGCCAGCCAGTAGGGGACTCCGGTGCCGTGGCCGTGGCCGGTGAGCACGGCGGCCGGGAAGTACGCGACGAACGCGAGGGGCAGGCCGTACGTCAGGAGGCCGCCCACGGCCCTGGGCAGCACGTTGAGCGGGTAGCTGCCGAACGTGCCGAGGAGCTCCTCCAGCCAGCGGCCCCAGTAGTCGGCGGTCGGGAAACGCAGGGCGGCGGAGGCGACCGCCGTGAACAGGGCGGCCTCCAGCAGCATGCCGCCGAGAACGGCCGCCACCAGGTAGGAGATCCGGCCGGCCGTCCAGTCGAGGTGACTGCGGCCGAGTGCCGCCACCATCAGACCCACGGCGACGGTCAGATCACCGATGGCGTTGGTGGGAAACACGCGCAGCTGGACCTGGAGATGCACCGGCAGCGGTCGCACCAGGCAGACGTCGATCTGGCCTTCCTGGATGAAGTAACCGATTCCGTGCATGCGGCCCAGGAAGAGGACGAACAGACCGTGGGCGAGCATCCGGGTCGCCGGGATGAGCAGCACGTCCGAGCTGTCCCAGCCGCCCATCCCGCTGAAGCGGGTCAGCAGCACGGTCGCGAACACGATCACCGAGACCTGCCAGACGGCGCCGATCGCGACCATCATCAGGAACTCGGAACGGTATTCCAGCTGGGCGCGGAAGTTGAGACGTGTGATGCGCCATGCGAGGCGTACGGCTTTCAAGGGCATCAGCCTCCTTGGGAGATGACCCGCCGGGCGGCGAGTCGCCACACCAGCCGGGTGAACAGGGCCAGCGCCGCCACCCAGGCGGCCTGCACCAGCAGCGCGGGGACGGCGTCCGACAGCGGGATGCGACCGACGTAGAGCGACAGCGGAACGCTCAGCGTGGCCTGGAACGGCAGGAAACCGCTCAGCGTGACGAACCAGTCGGGGAAGAACCACAGCGGCGCGTACACCCCGGACAGCAGGTTCTGCGCGAAGATCAGGATGAGCATCGCCGCGTTGTTGCGCAGGGTGAAGAAACACAGTTGATCGATGGCCAGCATGACGTAGTACAGGATCCACTGGCCGAGCAGGAGGCTCAGTGCGAACACCGCTGCCGCGGCGGCCGACCCGGGCGGCTCCACCACCCCGGCAGCGAGGCAGACGGTGAAGCCGGTCAACGCCCACGCCAGACCGTACAGTTGCTCGCCCAGTGCCCGCAGGGCGTAGTAGCGCTGGGGCGACAACGGGCGCAGGTACCAGTAGACGATGGTGCCGAAGTGCATGTGCTGGATCACGGTGTCCCGGGCCGCGTACTGGTCCAACTCCCTTAGCCGGGAAGCCAGTACGGCCAGCACGGCGTAGGTGACCGCCTGATCGCGGGTCATTCCCGCGGTGGTCCCCGTGTGGGCGTACAGCCCGTGCCACAGCGACGCCACCAGCACCACCTGGACGGCCAGTCGCAGCAGGGCGGCCGTCATCCGCGGTGGGGTGTGCAACTCGCCGAGCGGGGTCACCCGGGCCGTGCGCCAGGCGTTCAGGACCGCCATCACGCGTCCCCGGCCTGCACGTACGCGGCCCGCATGACGTCCTCCAACTCGGCTTCGTCGAGGGCGATGTCGGTGACCTCGTACCGTTCGATGACCGATTTCAGCGCCTGGTGCACCGTCGGCGCGCCGGGTCCGTCCGGTCCGAACACCACGCGGGAGCCGTCGTGTCGCAGCACCGCGATTCCCGGCGGGGCCACGACCTCGGCGTGCGGGTCGGCGAGGGTGGCCCGTACCTGCCAGGTCGAGCCGAACCTGCGACGGATCTCGTCGAGGGTGCCGTCCAGGACCAGCCGGCCGTGGTTGATCAGCACCACGCGTTCGGCGAGCCGCTCGACCTCCGTCATGTCGTGCGTGGTCAACAGGACTGTCCGGCCGCGCTGTTCGACCTGGTGGCGCAGGAACTCGCGGACCTGTTCCTTCACCACCACGTCCATCCCGATCGTCGGCTCATCGAGGAAGACGACGGGTGGGTCGTGCAGCAGAGCCGCCGCGAGGTCGCAGCGCACGCGCTGGCCGAGGGAGAGGTGGCGCACGCGGGTGTCCCAGAAGGAGGACAGGTCGAGCAGGGCGTCGAACTCCCCGAGGCGATCCGTATGTTGGGCCTTCGGTACCTCGTAGATGTCCCGCAGGATGGCGAACGACTCGCGCACCGGCAGGTCCCACCACAGCTGGGTGCGCTGCCCGAAGACGGCGCCGATGTTGCGGGCGTTGCGCTCCCGCTCCCGGTACGGCACCACACCGGCGACGCGTGCCTCGCCGGAGGTCGGGGTGAGGATGCCGGTGAGCATCTTGATGGTGGTGGACTTCCCGGCGCCGTTCGGGCCGAGCAGGGCGAGGAGTTCGCCGGCGCCCACGTCGAAGGTGATGTCGCAGACGGCGTGCTTGGCGACCCGCTCCGGGTTGACCAGGGAGCGCAGGCCGCCGGCGAGGCCGGGGCGGCGGACAGTGGTGTGGAAGGTGCGGGAGAGATCGCGTACTTCGATGCTGCCGATCACTTGTTCAACCTCCAGTGCAGCGCGGCCGGCCGGCTGGGGGAGCCGGCCGGCCGCGGGAGACGTCATCACCGTGTCGGAATGTCGATCAAACGGTCAATCGATTAATCGATCTGCGAGAACACGAAGGAGAACTCGACGGGTTCGGCGTTCAGGAAGTACCGCGGGAGCGGGCCCGGGCCGCAGGACTGGGAGCCGATGCCGTGCAGGCCGTGGTCGAGGTTGACCCAGACCGTGTCGCCGGGTGTGAGGTCGGTCAGGTGCCGGGCCGCGTCCAGCTGTTCGGTCGTCCAGCGTCGCGCGGAGAACCAGAACTCCGGGTCGCCCTCGATCCGCAGTCCGCCGAGCTCCGCCCAGCGGACATCGGCCCGGGCGCCGTTCTCCTGCGGGCGCACGTACGGGGTCTGCAACTCCTCGATGCTCGCGTCCCACTGGCCGAGCATGGCCGCGGCGCCGGTGTCCGGGTAGGCCTCGCCGGGGCCGCCGCCGAACCACTGCGCGTGTCCCGCGGAGGACGCCAGCCCGAAACGGATGCCGATCCTGGGCAGCGGAAGCGTCCAGTGGCCGTCGGGTCCGACGGAGACGGTCAGCCTCAGCCGTGTCCCGTCCGACGTCCAGCGGTACACGGTGCGCAGGCCCGCCTCCCGGGCGGCCGGTGCCACCCGGGTCCGTACGGTCAGCGCGTCGTTCCCCGACTCGACGTAGTCCAGGCGGTGTTGCATGCGATGCAGTCCGAAAGTGCGCCACAGCACGCCGTATCGCGTGTCGTCCTGCCAGGGCGCGCCGTCGTCGTTGTCGGTCGGCGCCCGCCACACATCCAGACGCAGCCCGGTCACGTCGACGCCGCCGATCGATTTCGGTTCGCCGGTCCGCGCGTCGAAGGCACCGGGGCCGAGCGTGATCAGCCGCTCACCGGCGACGGGCCTCTCCGAGGCGGCGACGGTCACGGGTGCGCGTGGGGCGACGGTCTCCTGGCCCCACGCCACCACATGACCCCTGGGCGCCCACGGGGTGTCCTTCGCCAGCAGCGCGCGGACCGTCCACTGGACTTCGGCGCCCTGACCTTCGGGGCCCGCCGGGAGCGTGATCTCGGCCGACTCCCCGGGCGCGAGGGGCCCGACCGTGAGTCCCCTCGCCCCGGTGGGAAACCCATCCACCTGGTGGGAGAACTCGAACTCCAGATGGGAGAGGTCCGAGAAGTCGTACGCGTTGGTGACCCGTACCGTCCTGCCTGTGCCGTCGCCCTCGATACGGACCGGCTCGATCACCTTCTTGTACTCGACCAGGCCCGGCGACGGCCTGCGGTCGGGGAAGACCAGACCGTCGCAGACGAAGTTGCCGTCGTGCAGCTCCTCGCCGAAGTCGCCACCGTAGGCGTAGCCCAGCCCGGGGTGCTTGATGCCGTGGTCGATCCACTCCCAGACGAAGGCGCCCTGGAGGCGTTCGTGCGCCTCGAAGATCCGCTGGTAGTCGGCCAGTCCGCCCGGCCCGTTGCCCATGGCGTGGGCGTACTCGCAGAGGATGAACGGCAGTCGGCGTCGCTTCCGGGTGCCGCCGTCCAGGCCCTTCCCTATCCGTTCCACCTCGTCGTGGAAGGCGTACATGCGCGAATAGACGTCCGTGTCGCGGCAGTCGATGTCGCCTTCGTAGTGCACGAGCCGCGAGTCGTCCCGGTCGCGGATCCACGCCGCCATCGCGGTGAGACCGCGCCCGGTGCCGGCCTCGTTGCCGAGGGACCAGATGACGACCGACGGGTGGTTCTTGTCCCGTTCGACCATGCGGGCGGCACGGTCGAGGAGCGCGGGGGTCCAGCGGTCGTCGTCGACCGGGTTGCCCCGCCAGTCCTGCTCGACGAAGCCGTGGGTCTCCAGGTCGCACTCGTCGATCACCCACAGCCCGTACTCGTCGCACAGGTCGAGGAAGGCCGGGTGGGGCGGGTAGTGCGAGGTGCGGACGGCGTTGATGTTGTGCCGCTTCATCAGCAGCACGTCCGCGCGCATCGTCTCCGGGTCGAGGGCCCGGCCCGTCTCGGGGTGCCACTCGTGCCGGTTGACGCCCTTGAAGAGGATCGGCCGGCCGTTGACCTTGATCAGGCCGTCCGCGAGCGCGACGGTACGGAAACCGATACGCAGGGGTATCCGCTCGCCCTCCGTCACCAGTTCACCGTCGTACAGCGTGGGCGTCTCCGCCGTCCACGGCTGAACGGGTACCGTAACCGCTTCCCCGGTCTCGGCATCGATGTCCAGAGCCGGCACGGACACCCGCCCGTCGACATCGGAGTCGACGCGCAGGGTGCCCTCACCAGCGACATGGTCGTACGAGGCGTGCACGAAGAAGTCGAGCGCGCTGCCCGCCGGGCGGTGCAGCAGGGTGACGTCACGGAAGATGCCCGGCAGCCACCACTGGTCCTGGTCCTCCAGGTACGAGCCCGCCGACCACTGGTGGACCCGGACCGCGAGGACGTTGCCCGTCGGCCGGAGCAGGTGCCCCACCGCGAACTCGTGCGGCACCCGCGAGCCTTTGAACTCGCCGATGTCCCTGCCGTTCAGCCAGACACGGGCGCAGGACTCCACACCGTCGAAACGGAGAACGAAACCGCCTTCGGAAACGTCGGGCCATCCCTCGGGCAGGTCGAAGACCTTCAGGTGGTCGCCGGTCGGGTTCTCGGTCGGCACCCGGGGCGGGTCGACCGGGAAGGGGTAGAGATGGTTGGTGTAGACGGGTGACCCGAAGGCCCCGTCGCCCTGGAGGACCCAGTGGCCCGGCACCGCGACCTCGGCCCAGCCTCCGGCGTCGTAGCCGTCCTCGGCGAACGAGTCGTCCTCGGCGTCGGCGGTCGCCGACACGCGCAGACGCCAACTTCCGTTGACCGAGAGTGACTTTGCGTCCGATGAGGCGTACCAGGCGCGGGGCGGAAGGGCCCCGCTGCCGGGCGAGACGTTTTCGACGTAGTCGACGGCGGTGGCGCGGAAGGACATCGGTCTCCTGGGTCAGCCCTTGATACCGGTCTGCGCGATCCCCTGGACCAGCCAGCGCTGGAGGAAGAGGAACACGAACACCAGGGGGAGGATGGAAAAGGCGGTGGCCATGAAGATCAGGTGGAAGACGACGGTCTGGTTGGTCATGTAGTTGGAGAGCGCGACCTGGACGGTCCACGAACTCGGATCCTGGCCGATGACCAGCGGCCACAGGAAGGAGTTCCAGCCGTTGATGAAGGTGATGGTCGCCATCGCCGCGAAGAAGTTCAGCGAGTTGGGCACCACGATGCGCCAGTACGCACCCCAGTAGCCCAGTCCGTCCACCCGCGCCGCCTCCTCCAGCTCCTTGGGGAACCCCAGGAAGTACTGCCGGAATAGGAAACAGGTGAAACCGCTGAACAGGCCCGGAATGATGAGACCCCGGTAGGTGTCCACCCAGCCGAGCGACGACACCAGGACGAAGCTCGGGACGAAGGTGACCGCCGTCGGGACCATCAGGGTGCCCAGGACGGCGTAGAAGACCTTGTTGGCGTGCCGGTAGGGGATGCGGGCGAGACCGTAGCCCGCGAGGGAGCACACCAGCAGGACACCGACGGTGTGCAGGGTGGCCACCACCGCGGAGTTCCACAGGGACTGGCCGAACGGCACCGTCTCGTCGGTGAACAGTTCGCTGATGTTGCCCCACTGGATGTCCGTGGGGAAGAACTTCCAGTTCTCTCCGGTGATGTCGGCGTCGGTGGAGAGGGCGTTGCGGATCAGCAGGTAGAACGGGATGAGGAAGAGGAAGCCGGCGATCCCGGTGGCGATGTAGAGGCCGGTGGAGCTCATCACGCCGCCGCGACCGCCGCGGCGGGGCTTGTCCGACGACGGCGCGGATTCCCGTACTTCGGGCGTCGTGGTGGTCACTTGGACTCCTCCCCCCTGCCGAAGCCCAGGAACTTGCCCTGGAGCAGGGTCACGGCGCAGATCAGCACGGTCAGGATGACCGCGCCCGCGCTGCCGGAACCGTAGTCCTGGCTCTCGCCCAGGGCCTTGTAGTACAGCTCGACGAGGGGCGGACGACCCCACGTGGTCTTCGACAGCAGGTTGTAGAACTCGTCGAAGGCCTGGTACGCGGCGATGAGCAGCAGCAGGATCACCGCGGTGGACGTGGCGCGCAGTTGGGGCAGGGTGATGTACCGGAAGGTCTGCCAGCCCGGCTTGGCGCCGTCGATGGCGGCGGCCTCGTACAGCTCGCCCGGGATGTTCTGGAGCGCGGCCAGGAACAGGATCATGTAGAAGCCGGACTGGAGCCACAGCCGTGCGGTGACGATGACGAACCAGTACCAGGGCGGGCTGGGGTCGGCCAGCCAGGCGATGTTCTCGATCCCGAACCAGCCGAGGACCGTGTTCATCATGCCGAAGCGGACGCCGCTGAAGATGGACATCTTCCAGATCAGCGAGGCGGCCACATAGCTGCACGCGGTCGGCAGGAAGAAGACGGAGCGGAAGAACGCCCGCATGAAGCGCAGCCGGTTCACGAGCAGGGCCAGGCCCAGCGACAGCGCCCAGGTGGTGGGCACGATGAACGCGGCGAAGACGGTGAAGGTGCCGAGCGAGCCGACGAAGTCGTCGTTCGTCAGCATGTACGTGTAGTTCTCGAAGCCGACGAACTTGTCGGGCGTGACGGTGAAGCGGGCCTCGAAGAAGCTGAGCCAGAGGCTCCAGAGGATCGGCGCGTAGACGAAGATCGCCAGGCCGATGAGGAACGGCCCCGTGAAGAGCCAGAAGTTGAAGGTGGGGCTGCCCCGCAGAGCCCGCCGCGGCCTGGCCGGTGTGGCCTTCGCCGCGGCGGGGCGCGCGAGGTCGCGCGTCTTGGTCGTCGACATGTCGTGTTCCGTCCCGCGGCCTATCCGAACAGCTTCTTGAGTTCGCGGTTGACGGCCGTGTCGGCCTTGTCGAGCGCGGCCTCCGGGTCCATGTCCTTGCGGACGCTGTTGGCGAAGACGTCCTCGAGCGAGGTGCGCATGGCCTGCGTCCAGCCGATGTTGTCGAAGTGCCCGAACTCGTTGAAGAGCCGGACGCCTTCGGCGGCGTTGCCCGACTTGAGCTTGGTGGCGGTCTGCGCGAGCGAGGTGCGCGGCGGAATGTGGAAGCCGAAGTCGGTGGCCCACTCCTCCTGGTACTTCTTCTGGTCGATCCACAGCCACTTGACGTATTCCTTGGCGGCTTCGACGTTCTCGCCCTTGGCGTTGACGAACATCGACCACCCGCCGTTGTAGACCGACTGCTTGCCCGAGTCGATGGTCTTCGGGAAGGGGAAGACCCCCCAGTCGTCGCCGAGTGCGGCCTGGATCCCCGGCATCGCCCACATGCCGCAGAACTGGATGGCACACAGGCCCTGGTTGAGCGAGGAGGGGTCCCAGGACTCGGTCGGAGCGCCGAGGAGGAGGTCGCCGCTGGTGAACAGCTTGCGCATCTTCTTCAGGCCCTCGATGACGCCGGGGGTGTGGTAGGCGATCTCGTTCTTGTCGGTGAGGTGGTCGGCGCCGGCCGACCAGATCATCGTGTCGATGACGTTGTGCAGGTCGTTGCCCATGTACAGGCCCTTGACCTTGCCGGTGGTGAGCTTGGCGGCGGCCTCCGCCAGTTCGTCGAGCGTGGTCGGCACCTCGACCTTGGCCTTCTCCAGCATCGACTTGCGGTAGAAGAAGAACTGCGGGTCGTCGATCATACGGACGCCGTAGATCTTGCCGTCCACCGTGTGCGACTTGATGTCGGCCGGGTTGAAGTCGTCCTTGACCGGCGTGACGATGTCGGTCAGGTCCGCCACCTGACCGCTCTTGATCAGCTGGATCTGCGGGTGGAACTCGAAGAGGTCGGGCGCGTTCTTGGTGAGCAGGGTCGCGAAGAGCTTGCTCTCGAAGTCGGCGCTGGTGATCCACTGCGTGGTCACGGCGGCCTTGTCGTAGGCCTTCGCGTACTTCTTGATGGCCTGCTCGGTGCCCTGTTCGCCGTACGCGTGGAAGTACTGCGTGAGGCCGATGCCCGAACCGGATCCGCCACCGCGGCCGTTGTTGCCGCCGCAGGCGGCGAGCGTGCCGGCGGCGGCCATGCCCGCGGCGGCTCGGAAGAGGGACCTGCGGGACCAGTTGCTGTTGCTCATTGCCGACATGGCGACGTCCTTGTCTCGAAGTACGGCTACGGCTCTGTGGCTCGGCGCAGGTGGCTCAATTCCTGTCGCGGAGCGGGACGTTAACCTTCGGCTAAGCCTTCGGCAAGGGGTTGGACGAAGTCTGTTCGAAGCGTTGTGTTCGGTTCGGAATGGCGAACGAGAGGGGCCGCGGCAAAGGGTGTGGCGTGACTGCCGCAGGGGTGACGCGGGCGCTTGGCAAAGAGGTTGAGGGCCGCCGGTGTCAGGGCCGGCGGCCCTCGGTCAGTGGGGTGCTTCCGGCGGCTGTCGCCTGGTCAAGGCCCTGCCGGCCGCGCGGGTGCGGCGGTGCGGGATCACTTCCGAGCCGTCGACGACCGTTCGGTCGCCGGCGTCGGGACACTCGCCGTCCGTCCGGCCGGCGCGCTGTCCGCCGGCGTTCGGCAACCGGCGCCGGGAGCCGTCACCGGCGTGCGTTGACGGTCGCCTCGGCCACCGACTGCCGACCGGCGTCTGTGCGGTGGCGCTCCTGGGTGCCTTCTTCGCGTCGCACGACAGGACTGCTGCTCGCTGCCGCCCGCGCGGGGACGCCGGCACCGCCGACCGCGTCGGCGGGCAGCCGATTGCGAGAACGCTTTCCGGCAAGTGCTCCGTCACGGCAGGCGAATCGCCGGGATTCTCGGAGTTTTCTCGGGCGGAGGGCGGAGGGCGGAGGGCGGAGGGCGGAGGGCGGAGGGCGTACCGGCGTTGTCGGTGCGCGCAACACTGCATCCCTTCCGTCGTCGTGAAGGTGGTGCGGTTCCGCATGGATCATGCGGGTGGTGCGGTACGGCTCCTCGCACCGGCGAAAACGGTGCGCTTGGCGTTTCTCTGACCGACCGACTGCAACGCCCCTTCGAGCGCGAACGTCGCCGCGCCCAGACAGGCCGGGTCGGTGGGGATGGGGGAGAGGACGATCCGGTTGGCGGCCAGCGGCCGCTTCAGCGCGTGCCGGGCGACTGCCTCGCGCACCTCGTCGAGGAGGGGTTCGCCGAGCCGCGCGGCGACCCAGCTGCTCAGGACGACCACCTCGGGGTTGAGCACGTTGACCAGGTTGGCGATGCCCGCGCCGAGGTAGCGGGCGGTGTCGCGGACGACCTTGACGGCCACCGGGTCGTTCGCCGCGACCCCGGCGGCCAGGGCGTCGATGGTGGCCGTCTGGTCGTCGGGATGCAACAGCGGGCTCCGCGGGCTGAGTTCACGCAGGTTCTGCATGATGCCGGGCGCGCCGACGTACGTCTCCACACAGCCGTGGTTGCCGCAGCGGCACAGCCGCCCGTCGAGCACGAGCGTGGTGTGCCCCCACTCGCCGGCGCTGTTGCTGACGCCCCGGTGCAGCCCGCCGCCCAGGACGAGACCGGCCCCGACTCCCGTGCCCAGGTTGACCACCACGGCGTCCCCGTGCCCGCGCGCCGCCCCGAACCACAGCTCGGCGACCGCGCCCGCCCGCAGCGGGTTGTCCAAGTACAGGGGGTACGCGATGTGTTCGGAGAGCAGGTCGAGCAACGGCACGTCGTGCCAGTCCCAGTTGGGCGCGTACTCGGAGATGCCGGTGGCCCGGTCCACCTGCCCCGGCACGCTCACCCCGACGCCGAGCACCCGGGCGGCCTCGACCCCGGCCTGCGCGACCACTGAACCGGCGGCCGCGGCGACATGACCGACCACCTGCTCGGGGCGGCTCTCGCCGGGCCGCATGTTCTCCTCGGCGCGGGCCAGCACGTTCAGCGCGAGGTCGAAGAGCTCGACATGGACGTAGGTCTCCGCGATGTCCACGCCGATCAACGCGCCCCCCGACGCGTTGACGGCCACGAGGCCCCGCGGGCGGCCACCCGCCGAGTCCTCGAACCCGACCTCGGTGATCATGCGGAGGTCGAGCAGCTCGCCGACGAGGGTGGCGACGGTGGCGAGCGAGAGACCGGTGGCGGCCGCGAGCTCCTGCCGGGAGGTGGGCGAGGCGGCGATGATCTGACGCAACACCTCGTAGCGGTTCGCGGTGCGGATGTCCCGTGATGTGCCGCGCTTCATGCAGCGTGCCCCCTCATCCCTTCCGTGCCCTTCCGTGGCGGGCGGGCCCGCACTGCGACGGCACCGGCGCCGCGCCAGGCTATGGGCTGCCGAACCGTTCGACAAGGGGTTAGGAAAGGGGCTTTATAAAGTCGCCCGGACTCGCGCGCTCAGCCTGCCAGCACGTCCCGCACGAAGGCGTTGGTGAACTTGCCGGCCGGATCCAGCACCCGCGCGAGGGCCGTGAAGTCGTCGATCCGGGGATACCGTGCGTGCACCACGCCGGCCGGCATCTCGAACACCTTGCCCCAGTGCGGCCGCGGCTCGAAGGGCTCCAGCGCGGCTTCCACCGCCCGCACCACCGGGAGCACGGCGGCCGTGTCCTCGACCCAGGTGAAGTGCAGCGCCACGGTGTCGCGTCCGTAGGAGGGACTCAGCCACTGCTCGTCGGCGGCCACCGTACGCACCTCGCAGACCTGGAGCACGGGGGCGACTGTCTGCCGGATACCGTCGATCGCATACAGCGCCTCGGTGGCATGCCGGCGCGCCAGCAGGTACTCGCTCTGCAGCTCGTTCCCGCTGCTCGGGGTGAACTCCGCCCGGAAGTGCGGCAGCCGCTCGTGCCACGGCCCCGGCACCCCGAACTGCTCGGTGCAGTTGACCGCCGGCATACCCGGTACCGGATGCAGCGCCTCCACGGCAGGCGTCGCCCACGGGAAGTCGGCGAGGGGCTCGTCCGTGCGCCGTTTCAGCCACACCTGCCGGAAGCCGGGCGCGCCCCAGTCGGTGAACAGGCTGACGCTGTACGCGGCCCCCGCGACGGTCTCGAAGTCCAGCCCGTCCAGGGGCAGTTCGGTGAACGTGTGCTGCTCGACCTCATAGCCCGGCTGCAGGTCGAGGACGAGCGCGGTGACCACCCCGAGAGCGCCCAGCGAGGTGACGGCCCCACCGAACCGCCGGTCGCCGCGTCCGATGACGACGGTCGAGCCGTCGGCGGTGACGATCTCGACCTCCCGTACGGCCGAGGCGAGCGAGCCGTTGCCGACCCCCGACCCGTGGGTACCGGTGGCCACCGACCCGGCGACCGAGATGTGCGGCAGGGAGGCCATGTTCGGCAGCGCGAGCCCGCGCTCGTGCACGCGGCGCGCCAGCTCGGCGTACCGGACCCCGCCCGCGACCCGCACGGTCCGGGCCGCCGTGTCGACGTCGACCTCACCGGCCAGCGCGCCCAGCGACAGCAGCACCCCGTCGGCGCCGGGCTCGGCGATCTCGTTGAACGAGTGCCCGCTGCCCAGCACCCGCACCCGCCCGCTCCCCGCCACCAGCGAGCGGAGCGCGTCGAGAGAGCGCGGACGGTGCAGTTCGCCGGCGGCGAAGGTGATGTTGCCGGCCCAGTTGGTAACGGTTTCGGTCATGCGACTGCTCGCCCCTCCCGAGGAGATCGAGAACCCGGAATTCCCAGGTGGAACCTACCTTGCCCGCAACACGAGGCCCCCGCCCCCACCCCCGCGCGGCCGGGGGCATACCGTGAGGAGTCGTACGCCTGAGCCGGGAGGAGAGACGGATGGACAGCCGTACCGCGCTGGTCGAGGATCTGATGGAGCGGTTTCCGCATGTTCCGCGGGAGGCCGTCTTCAAGGAGGACCTGCTGCGCGGAGGCGTGGCCTTCGACCCCTCCGCCCTGAGTGACAACGAGTCGGGCGAGGTCAAACCGAAGTCCTACTTCATCTTCTCCTTCGACCACGGCACCCTGCCCGAGCTGGGCGAGGCCGCGCTGCGCCGCCCGCCGGAGGAGATCATCCTCACGGGAGGCCCCTACGACCTGCGGCGGACGGTCGTCTCGGTCCGGGTGAATCCGTCCTCCCCGTACCGCGTCGCGGCGGACGACGAGGGTCTGCTCGGGCTCTACCTCGACGGAAAGCGCATCGCCGACGTCGGCGTGCCGCCGATGCCGGAGTACTACCGGCACAAGCTCTCCAACGGGAAGTCCGTCATGGAGGTCGCCCCGACCATCCAGTGGGGTTACCTGATCTATCTGACCGTTTTCCGGGTGTGTCAGTACTTCGGCGCCAAGGAGGAGTGCCAGTACTGCGACATCAACCACAACTGGCGCCAGCACAAGGCGGCCGGCCGGCCGTACACGGGAGTGAAGGACGTCGAGGAGGTCCTCGAGGCCCTGGAGATCATCGACCGGTACGACACCCAGAAGGCGTCCACCGCCTACACCCTCACCGGCGGCGCGATCACCAAGACCGTCGCCGGCCGGGACGAGGCCGACTTCTACGGTCACTACGCCAAGGCCATCGAGGAGCGCTTCCCGGGCCGCTGGATCGGCAAGGTCGTCGCCCAGGCGCTGCCCCGCGACGACGTGCAGCGCTTCAAGGACTACGGGGTGCAGATCTACCACCCCAACTACGAGGTGTGGGACCGCCGGCTGTTCGAGCTGTACTGCCCGGGCAAGGAGCGCTACGTGGGCCGCGACGAGTGGCACAAGCGGATCCTCGACTCGGCGGAGATCTTCGGCGCGCGAAACGTGATCCCCAACTTCGTCGCGGGGGTGGAGATGGCCGAGCCGTTCGGTTTCACCACCGTGGACGAGGCCATCGCCTCCACCACGGAGGGTCTGCGTTTCTTCATGTCGCAGGGCATCACGCCGCGCTTCACCACCTGGTGCCCGGAGCCCACCACCCCGCTGGGCAAGGCCAACCCGCAGGGTGCGCCGTTGGAGTACCACATCCGGTTGCTGGAGGCCTACCGCGCCACCATGGACGAGTTCGGTCTCTCCTCGCCTCCCGGCTACGGACTGCCCGGACCCGGCCGCGCGGTGTTCTCCGTCAGTTCCTTCATGGACAGCCTTCCGGCAGAGGACTCGGCGACCGTATAGTCCGCGCAACGGTCACCACGGTCCGCGGAGCAGCCCGCGCAAAGGTCCGTGAAAAAGTCGGTGAAACCGATGTCGAAACATGGCGTCGGTAGTGAACACAGGGCGGTCCGCGTCCGTACTTGAGGCCGGAGTACCGGGCGCGGCCGCCTTCTCGTCGTCCCGTTCGACTGTCTGTCCTGCTGTCCTGACATGACATCTGAACAGGGCGCTTGTCAGTTGTGTTGGAAACGTGAAAAGCTCTGCCCCTGCCGCGAGGTTCCCCCCAACTCCATTGCCGTCATGGTGAGTTGACCTCGCTTGTGGATGCAGGAGACTCATGCCCGACCTGCCGACCCCGAAGGACGCCGCCGAGGCCGCGCTGTTCTCCGAGTGCTGGGACGCCGTCCTGTCGTACGCCGATCTGTGTACGTCCGGCTCGACCGCGGCGAACCAGCTGGCCCGTGAGGCGTTCGCACTCGGCATACGCGAGGCCCGCGCCGCCGAGGACGGTACCGCACGAGGTGCCGGCCGCCGCTCGTCCCGGCTGCCCCGGATCCCGCTGCTGCTGACCGCCGTACGCACCACCGCCGCCGCCTGGGAAGCCCGGGGACAGGGCCACAAACTCGACCCCGACCTGCGCCTGTGGCTCAACTCCGACAAGGCCGCACGCTACGTCGGACCGCCCCTGAGCCGTCCCATCGCCCTGCGCGGACTGCGTGACATGCAGGAACCGGACGCCGCTCTGCTGTGGCTGGCCGAGGTGGAGGCGCTGCCGCTGCAGGCCGTGGTCCGCAGGCAGGGCCTCGACCCGACCGCCGCGGTGGAGGAGCTGAACCAGGTCCGCGGACTGTTCCGGGACCGCTGCCACCGCAACCATCTCGACACGCCGATGGACGCGGAGTGCCGCAGCTACGTCCGGCTCCTGGACGCCGTCACCCGCTCGCCCGCCGCCGACACGCCCCCCGACCTCTCCCGCCACCTCGCCACCTGCGTGGAGTGCGCGGAGGCCGCCGCCTGTCTGCGGCTGCACGGAGGCGGCCTGCCCGCCGCCCTCGCCCAGGGCGTCATCGGCTGGGGCGGCCTGGCCTACCTGGAGCGCCGCCGCCGGGCCGCCGAGGTGCGCCTCGGCCCCGGCCGCCCGGACGCGCCGGACGCCGTGGGAGCCGCGGAACAGGTCGCCGCGAGCAGGGCGCGCGTGCTGCGCGGCGGCATGCTCGCCGCCGCGGTGCTGGTCTCCGTGGTGGCACTCGCCGTGTCGATGATGCCCGGCGACACCGGCGGCGGCAGCGGCGGCGAGAACGTCGCCCAGGGCAACCCCGCGGACAGCACCCCGGTGGCCGGTCCCGGCTCCGTCCTGCCGTCGGCGGATCCCGTCACCTCCGCCGCGCCGTCCTCGTCCCGCCCGGCGGCGTCCGCGAGCGGTACGCCCTCGGCGACGGGCGGCGACGACGCCGGGAAGCCCGACCCCGAGCCCCAGGGCACCTCCTCGGCCACCGCCGGTGCCGGGGGGAGCGAGGAGGAGGCGGCCTGCGAGGTCACGTACGACCTCGTCAACCAGTGGCCCGACGGCTTCCAGGCCACCGTCACCGTCACCACCGCCGTGACGCTCGACGCCTGGCGCGTGGCCTGGTCCTTCCGCGACGGCCAGAAGGTCGACCAGATGTGGGACGCGAGCCTCGCCCAGAACGGCTCACGGGTCACCGCGACCGCCGCCGACTACAACCGGTCCGTCTCCGCGAACGGCACGCTCACCTTCGGTTTCCTCGCCTCCTGGCAGAACAAGAACAGCGCGCCGTACGCGTTCACCCTCAACGGGCAGACGTGCACGAGCTCTTGACGCACCACGGCTGAACCGGGCACCGACGGAAGCGGAGCGCAGAGGGAGAGGGAGGCGGGAACCCCGCCTCCCTCTCCCTCTGCGGGTCCGAGGACTCTGTGCGTGAAGGACGATCCAGGGGCAGGGCGCAGCCGCGTCGGCCACGCGCGCGTGGCGATGTCGGCGAGTGGGCCGGAATTGGGTGGCAACCGGCTTCCTGCGCCCCTATCCTGAGTGAGCTTTGAGCGGGGCCGACGGCCGCGCTGTCAGTCGTGTGAGGAACATGAGGAACGGGAGGTGTGACCGATGACTGTCGCCGAGAAGGGTGCTGTTCGCAGCGACCAGACGTTCGTTCACTCCACCTCCGCGGTCTCCGGCTGACCACTTCTTCCGCCTCGCGTACGCGAGCGCTGCCGGGGCCGCCCCTGTGAAGGGTCCCCCTTGCATTTCTCCTCCGTCTCCTCCACCTCCCTCTCCTCCTCTTCGGCTTCGCCGCTGCCTCTCGCCGCGTACGGCTGGGACGCCGACCGGGAGACCGAGTTCGCCCCCTACGCCGAGCGGGGCCTGCTGCCCGGCCGCGTGGTGCGGGTCGACCGTGGGCTGTGCGATGTCGTCACCGCGGCGGGCATCGTGCGCGCCGACACCGAGTTCGTCGTTCCCCGTGACCCGCTGAAGGTCGTGTGCACGGGCGACTGGGTCGCCGTCGACCCCGAGGACGCCGATCCGCGGTACGTACAGACACTTCTGACGCGCCGTACGGCCTTCGTACGTTCCACCTCCTCCAAGCGGTCCGAGGGACAGATCCTCGCCGCCAACGTCGACCACGCCGTCGTCGCGATGTCCCTGGCCGTCGAACTCGACCTCGGCCGCATCGAGCGGTTCGTGGCGCTGGCCTGGGAGTCCGGTGCCCAGCCCGTCGTCGTGCTCACCAAGGCCGACCTGGTGCCCGACCCGGTCGCGCTGTCGTACCTCGTCGAGGACGTCGAGGCGAGCGCGCCCGGCGTGCCCGTGCTCACCGTCTGCGCGCGCGACGGCGACGGCGTCGAGGAGCTCGCCGCGCTCCTCGGGCGGGGCACCTCCGTGCTGCTCGGGGCGTCCGGCGCGGGCAAGTCGACGCTCGCGAACGCGCTCGTCGGCGAGGACGTGATGGGCGTCCAGGCCACCCGCGACATGGACGGCAAGGGGCGGCACACCACCACCACCCGCAACCTGCTGTCGCTGCCCGGCGGGGGCGTCCTCATCGACACACCCGGACTGCGCGGCGTCGGCCTCTGGGACGCCGGCACCGGGGTCGGACAGGTCTTCTCTGAGATCGAGGAGTTCGCCCGGGACTGCCGGTTCCACGACTGCGCGCACGAGTCCGAGCCGGGGTGCGCGGTGCGGGCGGCCGTCGAGGACGGGCAGCTGCCGACGCGCCGGCTGGAGAGCTACCACAAGCTCGTCCGGGAGAACCAGTGGATCGTCGCCAAGTCCGACGCCCGCATGCGCGCCGACGTCCGCCAGGACTGGAAGCGCAAGCAGGCAGCCGGCCGGGCCGCGGGAGAGGCGAAGCGAGGGCGCGGGCCGTGGCGACCCGCCCCTCCGCGGTAACACGTGCCTGTTCCGGTAACGCTTGCCGGACCGGCACTGCGTGGGCGGTCCGGCACTGCGTGGGCGGTCCGGCACTGCGTGGGCGGTCCGGTAACGCTTGTCGGGTTCGGTAAAGGCGCGCTTGTTCCGGAAAACGTCGCCCGGCTGTTCCCGTAACGCTTGCCGGTCCGGTAACGCACGTCTGTTCCGGTAACACTTGCCGGTGGTCCGGTAGCGCGTGCGTGGTCCGGTAACGCACGCCTGTTTCGGTAACGCTTGCCGGTGGTCCGGTAACACGTGCCTGCTCGGCAACCTGTTTCCGGTCCAACGTCACGTCCGATTTCCGCTAGCACCGTTTCTCCCGGGCGCGAAGACTGGAGTCCATGACGGACCAGGACACGCAGTACGAGGCGGTCCGCAGCAGGGACGCCCGCTTCGACGGCGAGTTCTTCTTCGCCGTCGAGACCACCGGCATCTACTGCCGGCCCAGCTGCCCCGCCGTGACGCCGAAACGCCACAACGTGCGCTTCTTCGCGACGGCCGCCGCCGCGCAGGGCTCGGGTTTCCGGGCCTGCCGACGGTGCCGCCCGGACGCCGTGCCGGGATCGGCCGACTGGAACGCGCGTGCCGACGTCGTCGGCCGGGCCATGCGGCTGATCGGTGACGGCGTCGTCGACCGGGAGGGTGTCACCGGGCTCGCCGTACGGCTCGGCTACAGCGCCCGTCAGGTGCAGCGGCAGCTCACCGCCGAGCTAGGCGCGGGACCGGTCGCCCTGGCCCGGGCGCAGCGCGCGCACACCGCGCGGGTCCTGCTCCAGACGACGGGCCTGCCGGTCACGGAGATCGCCTTCGCGTCCGGGTTCGCCAGCGTGCGCCAGTTCAACGACACCGTCAGGACCGTGTACGCGACGACCCCGACCGAACTGCGGGCCGCCGTCCGTGCGACCCGCCGCACCGCCACCCCGTCCGCGGGGATCCCGCTGCGGCTCGCCCACCGGGGCCCGTACCACGCGGGCACCGTGTTCGACCTGCTGCGACGGGAGGCCGTGGCCGGGGTGGAGGAGGTGAGCGGGCCGCCCGGCGGTCGCACCTACCGCCGGACGTTGCGGCTGCCGTACGGCACCGGGATCGTCGCCGTCGACGAGCGGGCGGGTGACCCGGGCCGGGCCTCGGCCGTGCACCCCGGCGGGTGGCTCGACGCCCGGCTGCATCTCACCGATCCGCGCGACCTCACCACCGCCGTCCAGCGGCTGCGCAGGCTGCTCGACCTCGACTCCGACCCGTACGCCGTCGACGAGCGGCTCGGCGCCGATCCGAGGCTCGCCCCGCTGGTCGCCGCCCGGCCCGGGCTGCGTGCGCCGGGTGCCGCTGATCCGGAGGAGTACGCGGTGCGGGCGGTCGTGGGGCGGGCGGCGGCCGAACGGCTCGTTCGCGCCTACGGCAAGGCCCTCGACGCGCCCTGCGGGACCCTCACCCACCTCTTCCCCGAACCGGCCGTCCTGGCGCAGTCCGGATCCGAGTCCGGGTCCGGGTCCGGGTCCGAGGGGCCGCTGGGAGTCCTCACCGCCGCCCTCGCCGACGGCACCGTACGGCTGGACCCGGGCGTCGACCGGGACGACGCCCAGGAGGCGCTGCTCGCGCTGCCCGGGCTGGACGCCCGTACGATCGCGGAGATCCGTGCCCGTGCCCTCGGCGACCCCGACGTCGTGCCGCCCGGCGTGGACGTCCCCGACAGCTGGCGCCCCTGGCGCACCTACGCCCTGCACCACCTGCGCGCCGCGGAGGAACGATGACCGACCTGACGTACTGGACCAGCGTGGAGAGCCCGCTCGGCCCTCTGCTGCTCACCGCCGACGCCGACGCCACGCTGACCTCCCTCTCCGTGCCCGGACAGAAGGGCGGACGGACCGTCCAGGACGGCTGGCGGCACGACCCCGGGCCCTTCCGCTCCGCCGAGGAGCAGCTCGCCGCCTACTTCGCCGCCGACCTGAAGGAGTTCCGGCTGCCGATGCGCAGTGACGGCACCGAGTTCCGCGAGCGCGTGTGGGCCGCCCTCGACTCCGTGCCCTACGGCGCGACCACGACCTACGGCGAGATCGCGGCCCGCGTCGGCGCCTCGCGGATGGCCGTACGGGCCGTCGGCGGGGCGATCGGGGCGAATCCGTTGCTGATCGTGCGCCCCTGCCACCGGGTGATCGGCGCGGACGGCTCGCTGACGGGATACGCGGGCGGGCTGGAGCGCAAGGTGCGGCTGCTCTCGCTGGAGGGCTCGCTCGAGGAGCCGTTCCGGACTCTGGCCTGATCGAGGGGCCGCCGCCGGGGCGTGTCATCCCCGGAACCGTCACCCCAGAACGGCCATCCCCGGAACGGTCATCCCCACAGAACAGTCCCCAGCCATGCCCCCATGATCAACAGGCAGGTGAACAGCTCCGTGAGGACGCTGGAGCCGCCCGAGCGCATCGCCGTGCGCAGGGCCGCCCGGGCTTCGCCGTGACGGCCCAGGCGGAGACGTTCGGAGAGATAGATGCCGCCCATGAAGCCCGGGATCGCGCCGATCACGGGGATCAGGAAGAAGCCGAGGAACGCGCCGAGCCCCGCACAGGCCGCCATCCGGGGGGTCGCGCCGCTCTCCCGCAGCCGACGGGGCGGCAGCGTCCAGCGCACCACCTGCGACAGGAACAGCGTGACCGTGGCGCCGACCAGCACGACCCAGGCGGCCGGCTGCGGATCCTCCAGCGCCCACCACAGGACCGCGGCCCACACCAGCCACGACCCCGGCACACCGGGCACCAGCACTCCGCACAGGCCGAGCAGAATGACCACTCCGACCAGCAGGAGTTGACCCACTCCCATCTGCCCAGAGTGCCCGAGTCAGGGAGAACCCGCAGGTCAGCCGTACGGCATCGGGCCGCTGACGGGTACGGTCAGTGCTCCCGGGCCACCCAACCCCGTTCGTATGCGTGCCAGCCCAGTTGCAGCCGGGTCGTCACTCCTGTCAGCTCCATCAGCCCCTTCACCCGGCGTTGCACGGTCCGCAGCCCGAGGTCGAGCTGCTTGGCCGCGCTCGCGTCGGTCATCCCGGCCAGCAGCAGGGACAGGATCTCCAGGTCGGTGGGGTCGGGACCGTCCGGGGCCTGCTCGACCACACCGGCCGCGCCGAGGCGCAGCGGCAGCGCCTCCCGCCACACCGACTCGAACAGGCCCGACAGCAGTTCCAGCAACCCGCTGGCGTGCACCACCAGCGCGGCGGGCTCCGCCGAGCGGCCGGTCAAGGGCACCAGGGCGAGCGAGCGGTCGGCGACGACCAGCTTCGTCGGCACCCGGTCCACCACCCGCACCTGTTCGTCCCGGCGCAGCGCGGCGGTCAGCTCCGCCATGCCGTCCGGCTGGTCGAGCACGGCCCGCTCCAGTACGACGCGGTAGCGCACCCCGCGGGCCGTTGCCCGCTCCTCGGCGTCGTTCTCGCCGCCGGTGACGGCCACCGGGGTGCCGGTGACCAGCGCGCACACCTCCTCGCTCGCCCCGAGCTGGATCTGGAGGAAGCGTTGGGAGACGGCGGCGGCGCCCGTCACCACCTCGACCAGGTCGTGCACCGCCGGTTCGGCCGCCGCCGCCCGGTACTCCTCGGCGAGCAGGGCCGCCGCCAGCTCCGCCTTCTCCAGCTCGTGCCGCTGCTGGGTGAGCAGCGCCCCCAGGGCGACGCCCGGAGGCGCGGCGACCCAGCGGCCGGGGCGACCCGAGGACTGCGCGGCGAGACCGTGCCGCTCCAGCCGCCGCAGCGCGCGTTCGGTGTCGTGCTCGCCGAGCGCCAGCCGACGCGCCAGGTCCGGCACGTCGGCGGCGCCCACGGACACCAGCGCCCGGTACGCCGACTCGTGCGTCCCGTCCAGCCCTATCGCTCCCAGCATCGGGTGCTTCCCTCCTTCTGACGTCCCGTGAATGGCGGGAAACAGCCACGGCGTAAACCCGCCGCCGCACATCATCGCCGTACCGTCGGTCACTCTGCCAAGGTGTGGCCACGGCGGAAACACGTGATCATCCACTGATCATCCACAGCGGAGGTCCAGGAGCGCCGTGCAGACTCGGGCCGGTCGGCCACAACGCCGCGGCGCGGAAACCTTTCGAGAACGTGATCCGGGCTCATGACGCGCAGGGGCGCATAGGGGATATGGGCCTGGGTCACCCCATGTCGCCGGGCGGTTCTCCCGTGGGGGGTGGAACCGCCCGGCGACCTTTGTCGTGCCGTGCTTCGCACTGGCGTTCAGGACGTCACTCGGTCCGCTGTTCGACACACGTGTGGTGGCGCATTTTCCGGATGCCCCGTTTTCATCCGGCCCGCGCAGTGGACAATCGGGGGCATGAGCCAGCAGGGGGGAAGGCCCACCGGTCACGAGGACGACTGGTGGGGGCAGCTGTACGACGACGCCACCGAGGACACGGGGTCCGCGCGCACCGCAGACTCCCTGGACGACCGTTTCGCCTCGGCCGCCGGAGCGGTGCGCTCGGGTGGTGCGGCCGGTGCGGCGGAGAACGCGGGTACGCCGGACGACGTCGGCGGTCCCGGGTCCACGGCGGCCCCGCGGCACCCGAAGGACGCGGGCGACACGGGGGACCGGACGGGCGGCGCGGATGTCCCCGGCGGCGTGGGCCCGTTGCCGGCACCCCGTGCCGAGCGGTCCGGTTCCGCCGGGCAGACCGACTGGTGGACCTCGTCGGCCGCCACGACGGCGGGGGCGTCCCCGTCTCCGGAGGCAACCGTTCCGCTGCCTCGGAGCCGACCGGCCGCCGATTCCGCCACCGAGTCCGCCCCGGGGCGGGACGCCGGGTGGGAGACCCCGTGGGATGCCGGGCCGGATCCCGAGCAGGCTGCTGGTGCTGGTGTCGGACGCGACGGCGACGAGCGCGAGGGCTGGAACGACGAGCCTGGCACCGGACGGGACTCCGGACCGGACTTCTGGCGGGACGGCGGACGGGATTCCGGACGGAACTCCGCGCGGGACGACATCGGGCGCAGTCCAGAGCGTGACGTCGGCGAGCGGGATGTCGGCGTCCGCGCAGGCGCCGTGGGGACGGACCAGGGTGCCGGCCCGTCGGGGCGGCACCGCGCTCCCTGGGAGCCGCCGGCGGACACACCCGCCGGTCCGACGAACCTCCTGCCCCGCCCGCTGCCACCGGGATTCGCCGAGCGGCCGCCCCGCGACCCCGCCCGCTCCACCGCCGACGGCCTCACGTCGACGGAGACACCCCCCGACGCCGCCGAACCTCCGCCGCCGTCCACCCCGCCCGCACTGCCGACGACCTCACCTGCCGAGCAGACGACCTCACCCGCCGGGCAGACGACCGCGCCCGCACCCGGTGAGGGCACCGGGCCGGCCTCACCCGCCGCGCCGCCCCCACCGCCCGCGATGCCCCCCGTGCCGGCCCACGCGCCGCCGCCCCCACAGGCCCCCACCGCCTCCGTCGACGGGTCGGCGGCCCCCCTCTACGCGACGAATCCCGCGCCCGCCCCCGAACGCGAGCCGGACTCCGAACGCGCCCCCGTCTCCCCGAACACCTCCCCACCGGACCATCCCCCCACCGTCCCCAGCCTCTCCGCCCTGCCGGCCGTCCCGCCCCTGTCGACCTCCAAGGACTACGTCGGTTCGGGGCCGCCCACCTACGACGCCGAGCCCACCGCTCTTCCGCCCGCGGACCCGGACGACCTCGCCGACCTGGTCGCCGACACCGTCCTGGACGGGGCCCGGTACGGAGTCTGGGCGCTGCGGGCCGCCTCGGTGCGGGGGGACTCCGCGCGGTACCGGGGGGAGCCGCGCCGTGACTCGTTCCTCACCGCCCGCTTCGGTGCGGGGGAGCAGGCGCTGATCCTGGTCGCGATGGCGACCGGTGCCCGGGCGACCCCGGGCGCGCATCGGGCGGCCGCTGAGGTGTGCCGGTGGATCGGGCGGGCCGTGGGCCGCAGTCACGTCCGGCTCGCGGAGGACATGCGGGCGGCCAGGCGCGGAGACCTGAAGTCGGGCCTGCACCGGCTCACCGACCGCAGCCTCGGCCGGCTCCGCGCCAGCGCCGCGGAACAGGGCCTGGAACCGGAGGAGTACGCGGCCACCCTGCGCTGTCTGCTCCTGCCCGCCGACCCCGCCTGCCGTACGCGCGTCTTCTTCGGCGTCGGCGACGGCGGACTGTTCCGGCTGCGCGACGGTGTGTGGCAGGACATCGAGCCGCAGGTGGGCGAGGTGGCGGGCGCACCGGTCGTCGGGTTCGGCTCGCTGCCCGCCGAGACCCCCGAGGGCGACCGGCTCACCATGGACCTGGGCATCACCACACCGCCGAACCCCTACGACCCGGACCCCGAACCGCCCCGCGAGCCCTTCCGTTTCAGAGCCTCCGTAGCCCGCCCGGGTGACACGCTGCTGATGTGCACGGACGGCCTGGCCGAACCCCTGCGCGGGGAGCGGGAGCTGTCCGCGTACCTGGCGGGACGCTGGTCGGGTCCCACTCCGCCCGGTCTCGCCGCCTTCCTCGCCGACACCCAGGTGAGGGTGAAGGGCTACGCCGACGACCGCACGGCGGCGGCCGTCTGGGAGGCGTAACCGAGTCGCCGCGGCCACTGTGGAGTCAGGGACCCGAGGAGACCGAAGGGGTGCGTCGATCCATGGCCAAGCAGAACGTCGCGGAACAGTTCGTGGACATCCTCGCCCGCGCGGGAGTGCGGCGCCTCTACGGTGTCGTGGGGGACAGCCTCAACCCCGTGGTGGACGCGGTGCGGCGCAACCCCGCCATCGACTGGATCCACGTCCGGCACGAGGAGACGGCTGCCTTCGCCGCCGGCGCGGAAGCCCAGATCACCGGGAAACTCGCGGCCTGTGCGGGGTCCTGCGGACCCGGCAACCTCCATCTCATCAACGGCCTCTACGACGCCCACCGCTCCATGGCCCCCGTTCTGGCCCTGGCCTCGCACATTCCGTCCAGCGAAATCGGTCTCGGCTATTTTCAGGAAACCCACCCCGATCAGCTGTTCCGCGAGTGCAGCCACTACAGCGAGCTGATCTCCAGCCCGAAACAGATGCCCCGGCTGTTGCACACCGCCATCCAGAACGCGGTCGGGCGCAGTGGCGTCAGCGTCGTGTCGCTGCCCGGTGACATCGCCGACCAGACGGCCCCCGAGAAAGCCGTCGAAACCGCTCTCGTCACCGCCCGGCCCACCGTCCGCCCCGGCGACGCCGAGATCGACGCGCTGGTCGCGATGATCGACGCGGCCGACAAGGTCACGCTGTTCTGCGGCAGCGGCACGGCCGGCGCGCACGCCGAGGTCATGGAGTTCGCCGGGAAGATCAAGTCGCCGGTGGGGCATGCGTTGCGCGGCAAGGAACACATTCAGTACGACAATCCGTACGACGTCGGGATGAGCGGCCTCCTCGGCTACGGCGCCGCCTACGAGGCCACCCACGAGTGCGACCTGCTGATCCTGCTCGGAACGGATTTCCCCTACAACGCCTTCCTCCCCGACGACGTGAAGATCGTCCAGGTCGACGTGCGCCCCGAACACCTCGGCCGACGCTCGAAACTGGACCTTGCCGTATGGGGCGACGTACGGGAGACCCTGCGCTGTCTCATCCCGCGGGTGCGGGCCAAGGAGAACCGGCGATTCCTCGACCGGATGCTGAAGAAGCACGCCGACGCGCTGGAGGGGGTGGTGAAGGCCTACACGCGGAAAGTGGAGAAACACGTTCCCATCCATCCGGAGTATGTCGCCGCCGTCCTCGACGAACTCGCCGACGAAGACGCCGTGTTCACCGTCGACACCGGTATGTGCAACGTCTGGGCGGCCCGCTATCTCACCCCCAACGGCCGTCGACGTGTCATCGGTTCCTTCTCGCACGGCTCCATGGCGAACGCGTTGCCCATGGCGATCGGCGCCCAGTTCACCGACCGCCGCCGGCAGGTCGTGTCGATGTCCGGCGACGGCGGATTCGCCATGCTGATGGGCGACTTCCTGACGCTGGTGCAGTACGACCTGCCGGTGAAGGTCGTGCTCTTCAACAACTCGTCGCTGGGCATGGTCGAGTTGGAGATGCTGGTCGCCGGACTGCCCTCGTACGGCACGACCAACAAGAACCCCGACTTCGCCGCCGTCGCCCGCGCCTGCGGTGCCCACGGTGTGCGCGTCGAGAAGCCCAGACAGCTGGCCGGCGCACTGAAGGACGCCTTCCGGCACAAGGGCCCGGCCCTCGTCGACATCGTCACCGACCCCAACGCCCTGTCCATCCCGCCGAAGATCAGCGCCGAGATGGTAACCGGCTTCGCCCTCTCCGCCTCGAAGATCGTTCTCGATGGCGGAGTGGGCCGGATGCTCCAGATGGCCCGCTCCAACCTGCGCAACGTGCCCCGGCCGTAGGACGGTGCCGGCCGGTCGGGGCTGTCAGTCGCCGGTCGGGACCCACTGACGTTCACCGTTCTCGGTGCCGTACCAGTAGCGCGGCAGCCCCTTGATACCGCTCGTGCGGAACGGGCGGCCGCGGTCGTCGATACGGACCGTGCCGGTGCGGCCCTGGGACGACCAGTCCAGTTCGAGGTACCAGTCGCAGGCACAGGTCTCGGTCCGTGCCGTGACCAGCAGCACCTCGGGGTCGGTGCTGGACACGCGGTAGGGCAGGCTCACCGCCGGGATCGGCGTGCCCGCGTCGTTGCCGGCGACCGAGTGCGCCACGGGACGGTCCTTGTCCAGGTCGACCGCGAAGTAACGCTTGCTGAGAGAACCGCCGCAGCCCTGGTCCATGGCGTACGCGGTGCCCGGCACGGGTGCGGCACGACCGACGACCCGCACGCGCAGCGCCGTCAGCACGACGGCCGTGGAGTTGCGGCCCTGGACCGAGATCTCCACGTTGGTCTCCCGCCCGTGCACCGCTCCCTGGGCGGTCGCCCAGGGGCCGGCGTCCTGTTCCGCCGGAGGTGGCGGAACCTGTGTCGGCGGCTTGTCGATGACGTAGTCGTGACCGCAACCGAGCGCCCAGACCTGTGAGTCGACGGTCCAGGCGAGCGGTACGCCCGACGCGGGTTCCGAGGCCTTGCCGCCGGCCGGGGAGGTGTCCGGGGCGGGGGAGCTCCTCGCGGGGCGGGCGGATGGGGAGGCGGTGCCCGGTGTGGGTGAGGTGGTCGAGCCGGCGCCCGGTGCAGGGGAGTGGGTTGAGTCCGTCGTCCGGGGCACGGCCGGGGCGGAACCGGCGGATCGGCCGACGTCGCCGGAGGCCGAGGGGCGGCCGCCGCCGGGCAGCGCGGACAGCGTTCCCAGGGTGGCGAGCAGCGCGCAGGCGACACCGAGGGCGACCGTGGTGCGCCGACGGCGGTACCAACGGCGCGGCGGTACCTGTTTCCCGTCCGGTTTCCGAGCCTGCGTGTCTGCCGTAGGCCGGCCTTTCGCTTCTGCCGGTGTTTCGGAGGGTTTCGCGGTCGCCGAGGACGTTGCGGTTTCCGATGTTTCCGGCGCCCCAGTTGTTACTGGCTTTTCCCGAGTTGCCCGCGTTACCGGTAACGCGGCCGTTCCCGGTGTTTCCGACCGCTCGTAGGCCTCACGTGTTTCCCGGGCTGCCGGTGTTTCCCCGGGTTCCGGTGCCTCCGAAGTCGCCGTGGTCCGGGCCCGCTGGCGGGCCGCCACCGCTCGCAGCCATCGCCGGTGCAGTTCGAGGCGTTCCTCCGGTGCCGCCCCGCAGAACTCCGCGAGCCGTTCGACGGGAGCGAAGTCCTGTGGAACCGCTTCCCCGGCGCAGTACCGGTGCAGCGTCGAGGTGTTCATGCCCAGCCGGCGAGCCAGGGAGCCGTAACTGCGCTCCGTGCGCCCCTTCAGTTCCGTCAGAAGCGCCGCGAACTCCGTCACATCGGCCACACCGTCGTCGGTCGACACCGTTCTCCCTGTGTTCGTCCGGCCCGGCGGTCATCCCAGGCACTCATATACCTGCACGTCAGATGGGCTGGGATGGTTCCACCTCGGCCGATCGGGCGCTGACCGTTGCACCGGGCCGCCCAGACCGCCGATGCTCTTGGTGTCGCACCGACCAGGGCCGACCGACCAACCGGCGTCGTGGTGACGACCCACAGCCATGCACTCACTCACGGGGGACCACCCATGTCCAAGCGCACCCGAGCCGGCACGCTCACCGCACTCACGGCCGCGGGCCTCGCCCTCGGTACCGTACTCGCCGTACCGGCGGGCGCCGCCGCTCCGCGGCCGCCCGGTTTCCTCTCGGCCGCCGACCTTCCGCCGCACCCCAGCTCGTCCTGGACGGCAGGCAAGGTCACCGCCGGCGCGTCCCCGGAGGTGGAGGTGGACCGTTGCCTCGGCATGGCGCTGGGCGACGGCCGGGACTCCTGGTACCGGGACTTCCGGACCGACCTCGACACGAGCGCCCGCCAGGTGAGCGTCGAGCTGTCGAGCGTCAGCGCGGCGAAGGGCCGGTTCGCACGGGTCAACCAGGACATCAAGTCGTGCCCGGCGTGGATCGAGCAGGCCGACCCGGAGGTCGAGGCCACGCTCAAGGACTACGGCAAGCTCAACGTGGAGGAAGGCGCCCACGTCTACGGCCTGCACACCGAGACCTCCTGGGGCGCGACCGACATCCGCCTCCTCTCGGTCGGCCGGGACGGTACGACGGTGACGGTCGTGGACTGGGGCCAGCTGGGCGACTTCGGCGACGCCCCGGTGAAGGCCTTCAAGAAGACGACCGTCACGGCCGTCAACAAGCTCCACTGACATACGACCACCGAGGAAGAACCGGGGCCGCCGCCCTCCCGCCACGGGGGTCGGGAGGGCGGCGGCCCCGTACGACCACACAGCCACCGGTCAGGCCGGACAGGCCGCACACACGACACACGGGGAACACGTACATGACCAGCAACAACAGCACGACCGGCGACAACAGCACGACCGGCAAGGGCGGCGCGACCCGTCTCCGTACCGCCCGCCGCCGTACGGCCGTGGCCGCCGGCCTCGCGCTGGCCCTCGGTCTCGGGGTGACGGCGCAGGCCTCCGCCGGCAGCCCGCGCAGCGTGAGCGGCAAGCCGTCCGACAACATCACGCGCATCGCCGACTTCTACGGCGCCTACATCGACGCGGTGACCGACGAGGGCGGCGGCAAGCTCGCGGACGAACTCCGCAAGCACTACCTCACCCCCGCCTTCCAGAAGGAGTTGGCGGCCTGGGAGGACAAGAACCACGCCAACGGCGTCCTCCAGGCGCAGAACGTCCCGCTCGCGTGGAAGGTCACCGACAACGGCACGGCGAACTACACGGAGGCCGTCGTCACGCTCACCTGGGGCAGCGAGACCACGCAGCTCATCGTCGACATGACCCGCGGCACCCACAAGATCTTCCACATCGGCACGAAGGGAGTCGAGGCCGGCTAGGTCGCCGCCGCCCCGACGCAAGCGGTATCGGCTGGCCGGACGCCGGTACCGCGGCACGGGCGGCACAGGTCGTGGTGGAGTGCCGGGAGGCCAACAGTTCGATCATCGATCCGTCCAACCCTCTTCCCTGCCGTGGCCGTTCGCGCACCGGCGGATTCCGGCCAACCTCATCGGCCGCGCGAGGGCGCGCTCGGCGCGGCGGCGCGGTGCGGGTCGGCGGACGACGCGGTGGGGGCGGTGCCTGCTGCCCCACTCTTCTCCGCATACGGCCAGGTAGACAGGGGCGGGTCGGTAGGCGGCCCGATCCCCGGCGGTCGGCGCGCCGCCTGAGCGCGTAGCTACGGAGGCGGCCGGGGCGGCGGCCGTATCGCACCGCGGACACGCCGGCTCGCTCCCGCGCGCGAGGGAGGTGAGGGTCAGGTGCCGTTGCGCGGGGGCACGCCCCCCGGAGGCACATAGGCGGCGTCCTACGGCAGCCCCTTCGCCCGGAATCCGGGGCCGATCGCCGCCTCCGCCCGGCGGCCCGCCCTTTGCGCCAGTGCCTGCCCCGCCGAGCGGAACCGGCCCGTCGACCAGGGCTTTCCCCGCCGGGCGCCGGGCGCGGCGGGATCAGGGGCGGCGTGCACGGCCCGGTCCACCGGCAGCGGCTCGTCCGGCTCGGGCCACGCCGGCGTCGCCGGCGGCACAGGGGCCACATGCAGTGCGGGACGTACGAACCGTCACAGCGCTCGCTCCGGACGCGCTCGGGCGAGGGTGGGACGCGTCGTGTGCGGCCCCTCCCGGACGGCCCGAACAGTGCCGTCGTACGGTCCCGTTCCCGGCGGAGTCCTGGGCTCCCGCTGGAACATGGCCGAACACCCGGGCGTCGATGATTCGACATGACTGGCGCGGTGTCGACCGGGCAAGGATCCCCGTGAACGTGTTCGAGCAGGAGGGGAACCCACATCGACACGCGGGCGGGGGTCATGGAGAGGCAGGCACGGGGAAGCGGTCCGACGGCGATCGCGGGCACCTCGGCGACGAGACAGGCGGGGGAGAGCAGGGCCGAGGACATGGCGGAGCAGGACAGGGCGTCGCAGCTCAGTCGCCGACTCGGACGGGCCGACCTGCGGGCGGTGCCCGAGACACGCCGGGCGCTGAGGGAACTGTTGCGGGGCTGGGGGAGGCCGGGGCGGTCGGAGACGGCGGAACTGCTCACCAGTGAACTCGTCACCAACGCGCTCGTGCACACCGACGACGACGCGGTCCTGACGGCCACCGTCTCACCGTCCGGCCTGCGGGTGGAGGTGCGGGACTCCGTGGCCCACCGTCCCCGGCCGAGGGTGCCGAGCGCCGACGAGGCCACGCACGGCCGGGGTCTGGTCCTGGTGGAGTCCCTCGCGGACACGTGGGGTGTACGGGCGCAGGGCGGCGGCAAGGTCGTCTGGTTCGAACTGGGCGCCGGAGCCGCGTGAGCGAAGACAGCCGGGCGACCGACCGTTGACCGACGGTTGCCGAGCGCCTGGCGCCGAGCGCCGAGCAACGAGCAACGGGAAGGGGGCGCGACCTCGGCGGTCGCGCCCCCTTCCCATGACATCTGATCGTTCGTCAGCCGAACTGCTGCTCCAGGTCCTTGAGCTTGCGCTCCAGGGAGTCGAGGCGCGGCAGGGCCATGGTGTCGTCCTCCGCGGTGAGGTCGACGGTGATCGAGGAGTCGGCTCCGTGGCGTACGGGCTGAAGGGAGTGCCGTGAACGTACGGGCAGCTGCTCCGCCGAGTTCGCTATGGCAGGCTCCGCTGAGACCCGCTCGGCCGTGGCCGGTTCCAGGGCGGCCGGGGCCTCCACCGGACGGCCACCGCCGCCACCGCGGCCGGGGAAGCGGGGGCCGTGACCCCGGCTGATCGCCTTCAACTGCGCCCGTTCGACGCGGTGCTGCTCGCGGCGGCGCAGCTTCGTCTCTTCCTTGCGGGCCTTGTCCTCACGCACCTCGTCGACGGCCTCGTCCAGGCTGCGCACGTTCTCGAGCAGCATCAGCGACCAGGCCTTGTAGGTCTCGCGGGGGGCACGCGCCCAGCGCACGACGCGGATCTGCGGGAGCGGACGGGGCACGAGACCCTGCTCGCGCAGCGCGGCCCGGCGGGTCTGCTTCAGGGCCCGGTCGAAGAGTACGGCCGCCGAGAGGGACATGCCGGAGAAGAACTGCGGCGCGCCGTCGTGACCGAGGCCCCTGGGCGCGTGCACCCAGTTGAACCAGGCGGCCGCGCCCGCGAACGTCCACACGAGTATCCGGGAGCCGAGGGCCGCGTCGCCGTGACTGGCTTCGCGCACCGCGAGCACGGAGCAGAACATGGCCGCGCCGTCGAGGCCGAACGGGACCAGGTACTCCCAGCCGTTGGTCAGGCCGAGGTTCTGCTGGCCGAAGCCGACCAGGCCGTGGAAGGAGAGGGCGGCGGCAACGGCCGCGCAGCAGAACAGAAGAACGTAGGAGGCAGTGCCATATATGGCCTCCTTGCGCCTGCGGCGCTCCTCGGTACGCTCCCACGAATCGTCCGCGCTCGCGTTTGCCCCGGAGGAGCGCTTGCCGCGCGCGAGCACCGCCACCGCCGCCAGCATGCCCAGGAGCAGTACGGCGCCGGGAAGCAGCCAGTTCAGCGATATGTCGGTCAATCTCATCAGGGGTCCCTTGCATTGGGATAGGGCGTAACGCCCGCCATAGTGGCGCAATCCCGCCGTCCCTCAGGGGGTTTCGGGGCAAGAGGCCGCCAAGGAAGTGCAAGGGGATGCCCAGGGCGACGTTCTGCTCGAACTGCCGCTTGAGGGGCGGGAGTTGAGTTCGAATAAGACTACCCGTACGGGTGGTTCCTCGGAAAGTTCCCGGGGCAAGTGAGGAAATTGTGAATTGCCTGTAACCCTGGGAGGAGTCTCGTCCGGGTGATCTTACGGGACGCCCGGCGGCGCCCGGCCCCCGGGGGGCACCTGAGGCCGCCTCAACTGGCGGCGGCCGCAGTGAGCTTGGTGACGCGGTCCGTGTCGCAGGTGCGCGGGCAGGTGGCGCAGGTGTCCTCGGGGCGCAGTGTGTAGAACATGCAGCAGCTCGCCCGGTCCCGGGTGGGCAGCGTCTCGCCGTCCGGTCCGGTCAGCTCGCGGAAGGACGCCGCGCCGACGTACGGCCGGGTGGCGCCCGGCAGGAGGAGCTCCAGTTCCCGTTGCGCCCGGTCCTTCTCGCCCTCGCCGAGCAGTTCGGCGACGTACCAGAGGCTCTCGACGATCTCGTCGGTCACCATGCCCCACAGGGCCCGGCCGCGGCGTCGCGCGGGTGGTCCGAACCCGGCGAGCACCGGCTCGTGGTGCTCGGCTATCGCGGCCCGCACCTCCGCCCGCAGCGCCTCCTCGTCCGGGACCACCCGGGCGCCGGTCAGCAGTGCCGCCGGATCGCCCGGCAGGCAGGCGAAGGAGGTGGGCGGCCGGACGGCCATCCGCATGCCGTCGCCGGTGCGGTCGTACGAGACATGCGTCACGGGGAGGCGGGGCACCCGGCGGTGCAGGAACCAGGGGACGGTGATCAGCAGGCAGGCGGGCCAGGAGTACCGGTGCAGCCCGAAGCTGGCCACGACGTCCGGGCGGGCGGACTGTCCGTAGTCACGGACGACCTGGGCGTCGTCCCAGGCGAGGAAGGCCTCCAGTGCCGCTCCGCCCTCCGCGAGGTCGGCCGCCGTGACCCATCCGCCGCCTTGCGGAAACGGTTCCCGGTGTTCCAGCTCCGTGACGGTCAGGCCGGGGAAGACCTCCGCGAGGCGGGCGTAGGCCTCCGCTGTGGCCGACGGGGCTGTGGGCATGCCGGGACCGCCGTTTCGAGAGGAACTAAAGGTAAGCCTTACCTTACTCAGTATCGTCGGGATTTGAACTGACGGCCAGTACGCCTAAGGTGCTTGACGGACGAGTAACAACCCGCCGTAATGACCCCAAGTACCGACAAGGCCGGAGGAGGCCCCGTGGAGCAGGGTGCGCAGGGCTCCACCGGTACCGGAACCCCGGCCGTGCCGGGGGCCGAGGGCCGTGCCCGGGTCCCGGCGCAGTCACGGGGGTCAGCCGGGTACGGCGAGGACGCGGACCGGGAGAGATGCGGTCCCGCGGGCGCCGCACGCGGTGAGCACACGCACAGCGAGACCCCTGTCCCGCGCCCCCGGCCGGTGGTGCAGCGTTCCTCGGTGCGCGGCCAGATCCTCGACGCCCTGCGCACCGCGCTCGTCGCCGGGGAACTGCTGCCGGGCGAGGTGTACTCGGCGCCGGTCCTCGGTGATCGCTTCGGGGTCTCCGCGACGCCGGTCCGCGAGGCCATGCAGCAGCTCGCACTGGAGGGCGCCGTCGAGGTCGTCCCGAACCGGGGCTTCCGGGTGATCGTGCGGGGCAAGCGCGAGCTGGCCGAACTGGCCGAGGTGCGCGCGCTGATCGAGGTTCCCGTGATGCTGCGGCTCGCCCGTACGGTGCCCGCCGAGCGCTGGGCGGAGCTGCGGCCGGTCGGCGAGGCGACCGTGCGCGCGGCGGCCTCCGGCTGCCCTGCCACGTACGCGGAGGCCGACCGGGTCTTCCACCGGGCGGTGCTCGCCCTGTCCGGCAACGAGCAACTGGCCGGCGTCGCCGAAGATCTGCACCGACGCTCGCAGTGGCCGCCGGCCGGCGGTTCGGTGCGGCGCGGGCGCGCGGATCTGATGGCCGACGCGGCGGAACACATGGCACTGCTGGAAGCGCTGACGGCCGGCGAGCCGGACCGGGCGCAGGCGCTGGTGCGCGGGCACTTCACCGGCACACGCGGCTGAGCCGACCACTGCCGGGCGGCGACCCTGCCGCCCGCGGCCCGATCAGCGCCAAAAGCACCCGCGCCGCGCGCCGCCCCGCCCACGCGTCGCCACCCCTGCGTCGCCCCGCCCGAGAGGTGGCCCGCCCGCGGTGCGCGCAAGACCTCGTCGGCCGGCTGCGCAGAGGCCTTGTCCGCTCGGGCTCCCCAGGGAGTCGGCCTGCTCGGGCCGCCAGAGGGTCACGGCCCCTCGGACCGTGCGAGGGTCTCGTCCACGCGAGCCGTGAAGAGACCTTGTCGCTCCGGGGGCGTGAAGGCGCCTCGCCCCCTTGGGCCTTGGGAGGTCACGTCCCCTTGAGAACCTTGTAAGGGCCTTGTCCGCTCGGGCCCAGAGGAGGCGCCCACCGTCCGAGCCGCGAGAGCGTCACGTCCTCTTGACGCGTAGAGAGCTCTCGCCTGCTCGGGCCGTGCGAGCGTCACGTCCCCTCAAGTCGTGAAGGGGGCCTCGCCCGCTCGGCCCGTCAAGAGGCCCCGCTCCCTCGGGCCTTGAGCGCGCTGCCTCCTTCACCCGCCCCCTGGCGGGGCCTTGTCCTCAGACTCCGGACGGGCTGGGTGCCGGCGGTGGGGCCAACTGCCGTGCCAGCCAGGTCGGTACGCCGCCCAGGAGCCGGAACAGCCGTCGCGCCTCCTCCCGCAGCCGCGAGGCCTCCGGGTCGACCTCAGCGTCCGCCAGTGAGGCGAGCGCCGGGGCGGTGCCCACCAGGTAGCCCAACTCCTCGCGGATGCGCAGGGATTCGGCGAAGCCGTGCCGGGCCTCCGCCACCTCGCCGTCGCGCAGGGCGAGTCCGGCGAGGTGGCGCCAGGTGAAGGACAGCAGCAGCAGGTCGGAGTGGGCCGCGGCGGCGGTGTGGGCGCGCCGGTACGCGGCCCTCGCGGCCTGCGGGGAACGTGAGATGTTCTCGGCGAGCAGACCCCGGCGGAAGTCCAGCAGCGCCCGTC
Source organism: Streptomyces sp. NBC_01334 (assembly GCF_035983595.1). Classification (NCBI taxonomy): domain Bacteria; kingdom Bacillati; phylum Actinomycetota; class Actinomycetes; order Kitasatosporales; family Streptomycetaceae; genus Streptomyces; species Streptomyces sp. NBC_01334. The sequence goes on from NZ_CP130718.1 coordinate 7,551,167, forward strand.
CGGGCGCGTCCGGCGGGATCAGCGCCGCCGCCCGGCCGAGCGCGGCCCGCGCCTCGTCCACCCGGTCGCGCACCCCGTGCAGCGTGGCCGCGTAGGCAAGTTGCCCTCGTTCACAAGCGGCCGCGCCGCGCTCCTCGTCGTCGTGGGCCAGCGCCTCCGCCGTGCGCAGCGCGTCCTCGGCGTCCTGCCAGCCCTGCTCGGTGTACAGACACCGTTCCACGAGCAGCGCGGCCCGCTGGACCGAGCCCGCCGCGCTGTCGGGCGGCAGCAGAGCCGCCGCGTCGGCCCAGCAGGCGCGCGAGCGCAGCCGCCATACCGCGGTCTGGAGGGGATCGTCACCTGAGGTCGTTCCGGTACCAGACATGGCGGTGTACGCCACGTTGCCCTCCCCGAGCGCGCCGTCGAGCTTTGAGTGGTGGCCGCATCTCAGCACGAATCGCGGGACCGGGCCAAGGGGGCGGGTGAAGGATTTCACAAAGTCGTGGGACTCCGCGCCCCAAAGGCTCCGACAGGTGGTGACCCAGGGATGGTGACCGGTGTCGCCTCGGTGTCAGCTCATCCGCAGCGCAAGGAAGAAATCGAGCTTGTCCTCCAGCCGCGAGAGGTCACGGCTCGTCAACTGCTCGATCCGTCCGACCCGGTAGCGCAGCGTGTTGACGTGCAGGTGCAGACGGGACGCGCACCGGGTCCACGAACCGTCGCAGTCCAGGAACGCCTCCAGGGTCGGGATCAGCTCCGCGCGGTGCCGTCGGTCGTAGTCGCGCAGCGGGTCCAGGAGACGGGCGGTGAACGCTTTCCGCACATCGTCCGGGACGAACGGGAGCAGCAGCACGTGCGAGGCCAGTTCCTGGTGGCCCGCGGCGCAGACCCGGCCGGGGCGGGCGGCGGCCACCCGCCGGGCGTGCCGTGCCTCCTCCAGGGCCCCGCGCAGCCCCTCCGCCGAGTGCACGGCCGCGCTGACGCCCAGCGTGAGCCGCCCGTCGCCGTCGAGGCCGGAGGACAGCGGCTCCCGAACAGTGGCCAGCAGCGCGTCGGCGAGGAGGCCGGTCTCGGAGCCGTCGTGCTCGCTCGACACCGCCGGCAGCGGGACCAGGGCGATGGCCTCGTCGCCGGTGTGGGCCACGGCGATGCGGTCGGAGGGCTCGGGTCCGGTGGCGAGCGGGTCGACCAGGATCTCCTCCAGGAGCGACTGGGCGACCGGGCCTGCCTCCAGCCCGCCGTCGTCCCACTCGACACGGGCCACGACCACCTGCCAGTGCGGGGCGGCCCCCAGCCCCGGCAGCAGCACCGGCGCGGCCACCCGCAGGCGGGCCGCGATCTCCGCCGGGGCAGCGCCCGTCTGGACCAGCTCCAGCACCTCCTGTGCGAGCCGCCTGCGCACCGTGCGCGCGGCGTCCCGGCGGTCCCGCTCGACGGCGATCAGCTGAGTGACGCCCTGGAGGAGGTCGAGGCGCTCGTCCGCCCAGTCCCCGGCGTCCGACTCGACGGCCAGCAGCCAGTCCGACAGGACGCTCTCGCGCACGTCCCGCGGTGCCTGGGCGGCCTGTGAGGTCCGTGGGGCCTGCGCGGCGCGGCCGCCGCTGCCGATCGGGAACAGCGAGTAGGTCGTCTGGCCCATGATCACCCGGTGCGGTCCGCGTCGCCCGGTGCGGACGGCCGCCAGGTGCTCCGCGGCCAGCTTCGCGCACGCGTCGGGCGGCAGGCCCGGGCCCGCGACCTTGGGGCCGGCGATGAGCCGTCCGGTGGGGGACAGGACCCAGGCCCGCAGGTCCAGGTCGGAGCCGAGCAGGTCCAGGACCACGTCCGGGCCGCCGCCCGCCGGGCCCGAGGTCATCATCCGGCGGTGCCGGTCCACGACGGCCGCGAGGTCCCCGGCGCGCTCGCCGGACACCTGCCGTACGACGTGCTCGGTGATCGTCGCGAAGGCCACCGACTCGTGCACCGCGAACAGCGGGAGACGGTGCCGGGCGCAGGCCACGGCCAGGTCCTCCGGAACGGCCCCCAGCTCCGCCTCACCGGCCGCGAGCGCCGCCACCCCGGCCTGCACCAGGATCCGCACGAACGGCTCGGAGTCCGCCGCGTCCCGGCGCCACGCCAGGCCCGTCAGCACCAGCTCACCCCCGGAGAGGTAGCGGCTGGGGTCGCGCAGGTCGGTGGTCATGACACCCCGTACCGTGCGGTCCAGCTCGTCCTCGCCGCCGAGGAGCCTGAGGCCCAGCGCATCGGTGTCCAGCAGTGCGCGCAGCCGCATCTCGTCGCCGCCGTTCTTTGTCTCGAAAACTACGATGAATCCCGAAGGACGTGGTGGGAGAGGACCCGCCGTCGGCCCCGCCCCGGGGAGTCCGACCCGCGCGGCGGACAGTCACGAACCGCATTCTTCGGTGGCCAGGTCGTTTCCTACGTTTCCACAGGAAAACGAGGAGGTTACCGAGGGCCTCCGTTCATACGAATCTACAAGATGCCTGGGCCGACCAGCCAACTCCTTCATGGTTTCCGTGACTGACCCGGTCGGAGCAAGGCGCTGTGTACTGGCCTCACTCCGCGTGAACACCACATGAACGAGCCGGGCCCGCCGCACCCGATTCTGGCTCGATACGACTCACGAGACTCAAGAGACGAAGAAGAGAGCCGGTCATGGACTTCCTTCGCCCCGCCAGCTGGGAGGACGCGCTCGCCGCCAAGGCCGAGCACCCCACCGCTGTGCCGATTGCGGGTGGCACCGACGTGATGGTCGAGATCAACTTCGACCACCGGAGGCCCGAGTACCTGCTCGACCTCAACCGCGTGGGTGACCTCTACGAATGGGAGGTCGGCGAGGAGAGCGTGCGGCTCGGCGCCTCCGTCCCCTACACCCGGATCATGGAGAACCTGCGCGCGGAACTCCCGGGCCTCGCCCTCGCCTCGCACACCGTGGCCTCCCCGCAGATCCGCAACCGCGGCGGCGTCGGCGGCAACCTCGGCACCGCGTCCCCGGCCGGGGACGCCCACCCCGCCCTGCTGGCGGCCGGTGCCGAGGTCGAGGCGGAGTCCGTGCGCGGTACCCGCCGGATCCCGATCGACGCCTTCTACACCGGCGTGAAGCGCAACGCGCTCGCCCCCGACGAGCTGATCCGCGCCGTCCACATCAAGAAGGCCGACGGCCCGCAGCAGTACTCCAAGGTGGGTACCCGCAACGCCATGGTCATCGCCGTCTGCGCCTTCGGTCTCGCACTGCACCCGCAGTCCCGGACCGTCCGCACCGGCATCGGCTCGGCCGCGCCCACCCCCGTCCGGGCGAAGACCGCGGAGGACTTTCTCAACGCGGCACTCGAAGAAGGCGGTTTCTGGGACAACGGAAAGATCATCGCCCCGTCGGTCGCCAAGCAGTTCGCGGACCTGTGCGCCGCCGCCTGCAACCCCATCGACGACGTCCGGGGGACGGCGAGTTACCGACGGCACGCGGTGGGCGTCATGGCCCGCCGCACGCTGACCTGGACGTGGGAGTCGTACCGCGGCCCCCGCCGCACCGCAAAGGGAGCCGCGTGATGCGCGTCAACTTCACTGTCAACGGACGTCCGCAGGAAGCCGACGACGTGTGGGAGGGCGAGAGCCTGCTCTACGTGCTGCGGGAGCGGCTCGGGCTACCGGGCTCGAAGAACGCCTGCGAACAGGGCGAGTGCGGCTCGTGCACCGTGCGACTGGACGGCGTCCCGGTCTGTTCCTGCCTGGTCGCCGCCGGGCAGGCCGAGGGCCGCGACATCGTCACCGTCGAAGGCCTCGCGGACTACGCCAAGCAGCGCGCCGGGCACGGCGGTTGTGGAACCGGTTCCTGCGGCACGGCGGGCGCCTCCCCCTCCCTCGACGGGGCCGACGGCCGGCCCACCCAGGCCGCCGACTCCCACACCGGTGAGGGAACCGAACTCGCCCCGATCCAGCAGGCGTTCATCGACGCAGGCGCCGTCCAGTGCGGCTTCTGCACTCCGGGGCTGCTGGTCGCCGCCGACGAGATGCTGGAACGCAACCCGAACCCGAGCGACGCGGACATCCGCGAGGCGCTCTCCGGCAACCTGTGCCGGTGCACCGGATACGAGAAGATCATGGACGCGGTCCGCCTGGCGGCCACCCGTCAGGGAGAGGCGGTCTGACGATGCCTTCCAACGGCGCTCCCCTCGGCACTCCCACCAAGGTCACCCAGGCCTCCCGGACCAAGGGCGGCATCGGCGAGTCCACGCTCCGCCCCGACGGCACCCTCAAGGTCACCGGCGAGTTCGCGTACTCGTCCGACATGTGGCACGAGGACATGCTCTGGGGCCAGATCCTGCGCTCCACGGTCGCCCACGCGGAGATCGTCTCCATCGACACGTCCGAGGCCCTCGCCCTGCCCGGTGTCTACGCCGTGATGACGTACGACGATCTGCCGACGGACGTGAAGAACTACGGCCTGGAGATCCAGGACACCCCGGTCCTGGCCCACGGCAAGGTCCGCCACCACGGCGAGCCGGTCGCGATCGTCGCCGCGGACCACCCCGAGACCGCCCGCCGCGCCGCCGCGAAGATCAAGGTCGAGTACCGCGAGCTGCCCGTCGTCACCGACGAGGCCTCGGCGACCGCGCCGGACGCGATCCTGATCCACGAGGGCCGCGACGACCACCACGTCGGTCACGTCCCGCACCCGAACATCGTCCACCGCCAGCCGATCATCCGGGGCGACGCGGCCGCGGCCGCCGCGCGCGCCGATGTCGTCGTCAGGGGCGAGTACACCTTCGGCATGCAGGACCAGGCCTTCCTCGGTCCCGAGTCCGGCCTCGCCGTGCCCGAGGAGGATGGAGGCGTCCACCTCTACATCGCCACCCAGTGGCTGCACTCCGACCTGCGCCAGATCGCGCCCGTCCTCGGCCTGCCCGAGAGCAAGGTGCGGATGACGCTGTCCGGCGTCGGCGGCGCGTTCGGCGGCCGCGAGGACCTGTCGATGCAGATCCACGCCTGTCTGCTGGCCCTGCGCACCGGAAAACCCGTCAAAATCGTTTACAACCGTTTCGAGTCCTTCTTCGGCCACGTCCACCGCCACCCGGCGAAGCTCTTCTACGAGCACGGCGCGACCCGCGACGGCAAGCTCACCCACGTCAAGTGCCGGATCGTCCTCGACGGCGGCGCGTACGCCTCGGCCAGTCCGGCCGTCGTGGGAAACGCCTCCTCGCTCGGCATCGGTCCGTACGTCGTCGACGACGTCGAGATCGAGGCCATCGCCCTCTACACCAACAACCCGCCCTGCGGCGCGATGCGCGGCTTCGGCGCGGTTCAGGCGTGCTTCGCCTACGAGGCGCAGATGGACAAGGTCGCGGCCGAACTGGGCATGGATCCGGTGGAGTTCCGCCGGCTCAACGCGATGGAGCAGGGGACCCTGCTGCCGACCGGGCAGCCCGTCGACTCCCCGGCGCCGGTCGCCGAGATCCTGCGCCGGGTCAAGGCGATGCCGCTGCCCCCGGAGCGCCAGTGGGAGAGCAGCGAGGGCGCGGACGTACGGCAGCTGCCCGGCGGTCTGTCCAACACCACGCACGGCGAAGGCGTCGTACGCGGAATCGGTTACGCGGTCGGCATCAAGAACGTCGGTTTCTCCGAGGGTTTCGACGACTACTCGACCGCCAAGGTCCGTATGGAGGTCATCGCCGGCGAGCCCGTCGCGACCGTCCACACGGCCATGGCGGAGGTCGGCCAGGGCGGTGTCACCGTCCACGCGCAGATCGCCCGCACCGAGCTGGGTGTCTCGCAGGTGACCATCCGGCCCGCGGACACGCAGGTGGGCAGCGCCGGCTCGACCTCGGCCTCCCGGCAGACGTACGTCACCGGCGGCGCCGTCAAGAACTCCTGCGAGCTCGTCCGGGAGAAGGTCCTGGAGATCGGCCGCCGCAGGTTCGGCTCCTACCACCCCGCCTGGGCCACCGCCGAGCTGCTCCTGGAGGGCGGCAAGGTCGTCACCGACGGCGGTGAGGTCCTCGCCGACCTGGTCGACGTGCTCGAGGACGGATGCGTCGAGGTCGAGGCGGAGTGGCGGCACCGGCCCACCGAGCCGTTCGACCTGCGTACCGGGCAGGGCAACGGACACGTCCAGTACTCCTTCGCCGCGCACCGCGCCGTCGTCGAGGTCGACACCGAGCTCGGTCTGGTGAAGGTCATCGAGCTGGCCTGTGTCCAGGACGTCGGCAAGGCGCTCAACCCGCTGTCCGTGATCGGCCAGATCCAGGGCGGCACGACCCAGGGGCTGGGCGTGGCGGTCATGGAGGAGATCATCGTCGACCCCAAGACGGCGAAGGTCAGGAACCCGTCGTTCACGGACTATCTGATCCCCACGATTCTCGACACGCCGACCATCCCGGTCGATGTGCTCGAACTCGCCGACGACCACGCCCCCTACGGGCTCCGTGGCGTCGGCGAGGCACCCACCCTGTCGTCCACCCCGGCGGTCCTCGCGGCCATCCGGAACGCGACCGGGCTGGAGCTCAACCGCACGCCGGTACGTCCGGAGCACCTCACCGGAACGTGACCCCACGGGGTCCGATCAGGGTGTCGTCCGGGGGTGCCGCACCCCCGGACCACCCTCCCCTTGTTCGTCTCGGGCCGTCCCCCGGGTCGTCCATTCCCAAATCCCGCGACCAGCCGAAGGCGCACGCGGGTGTCCCTTTGAACCTTGGGAGATGGCCCATGACCCAGCAGTCACTGGAGCCGAGGACCACAGCCGAAGACGCGGGCGAAGGCACCCGCGTCCCGGCCGGACGGTCCTGGCTCGATCGGTACTTCCACATATCCGAGCGGGGATCCACGGTCGCCCGCGAAGTGCGTGGCGGCGTCACCACCTTCATGGCGATGGCGTACATCCTCCTGCTCAACCCCCTGATCCTGTCCGGCAAGGACGCGGCCGGGGACACCCTCGGTCCGCAGGCGCTGATCACCGCAACCGCTTTCGCAGCGGCTTTCACCACGCTGTTGATGGGCTTCTTCGGCAAGGTGCCGCTCGCGCTCGCCGCCGGGCTCTCGGTCTCGGGCGTCCTGTCCTCCCAGGTCGCCCCGGAGATGACCTGGCCGCAGGCGATGGGCATGTGCGTGCTGTACGGCGTCGTCATCATGCTGCTGGTCGTCACCGGCCTGCGCGAGATGATCATGAACGCGATCCCGCTCGCGCTCAAGCACGGCATCACCATGGGCATCGGTCTGTTCATCGCGCTCATCGGTTTCTACAAGTCCGGCTTCGTGCACCAGGGCGAGGCGACCCCGGTCACCCTCGGCCCGGCGGGCGAACTCGCGGGCTGGCCCGTCCTGCTGTTCGCCGGCACGCTGCTGCTGATCTTCATGCTCCAGGCCCGGAACATCCCCGGCGCCATCCTCGTCGGCATCGTCGGCGGCACGGTCGTCGCCGCGGTCCTCAACGCCACCGGGGTCGTCGACCCGAAGCAGTGGGCGGCCGGCGCTCCCGAACTGCACGGCAGCGCGGTCTCGATGCCCGACTTCTCGCTCTTCGGTGACGTGGAGTTCGGCGGCTGGGGCGAGGTCGGCGCGATGACCGTCGGCATGATCGTCTTCACGCTCGTCCTCGCCGGCTTCTTCGACGCGATGGCCACCATCATCGGCGTCGGCACCGAGGCCGGGCTCGCCGACGACAAGGGCCGGATGCCGGGCCTGTCCAAGGCGCTGTTCATCGACGGCGCCGGCGGAGCGATCGGCGGGGTGGCGGGCGGCTCCGGCCAGACCGTGTTCATCGAGTCGGCGACCGGCGTGGGCGAGGGAGCCCGTACGGGTCTCGCCTCGGTCGTCACCGGCGCCTTCTTCGCGGCCTGTCTGTTCTTCACCCCGCTCACCGCGATCGTCCCGCAGGAGGTCGCCTCCGCCGCTCTGGTCGTCATCGGCGCGATGATGCTGATGAACGCCCGCCACGTCGACTGGGCCGACCGGGCGACCGCGATCCCGGTGTTCCTGACCGTCGTCCTGATGCCGTTCACGTACACCATCACCACCGGTGTCGCCGCGGGCGTCATCTCCTACGTCGCCATCAAGGCGGCGCAGGGCAGGGCGCGGGAGATCGGCGCCTTCATGTGGGTCCTGACGGCGATCTTCCTCGTCTACTTCGCCCTCAACCCGATCGAGAGCTGGCTGGGCGTGCACTAGCACTCCGGCCCGACGGGCGCCCGCCCCCGCACCACCGCACTTCGCACCACCGTCCTCCACGCAACCGCAGTCAAGGAGACCGAGAGATGCTGGACATCGCCGAGGAGCTGAACCGGTGGGTCGAGCAGGGCCGTGACTTCGCCGTGGCCACCGTGGTGGCCGTCGGCGGCAGCGCGCCCCGCCGGCCGGGCGCCGCCCTGGCGGTGGACGCCGACGGAACGGCGATCGGCTCGGTCTCCGGTGGCTGCGTGGAGGGCGCGGTGTACGAGCTGTGCCGGCAAGCGCTGGAGGACGGGGAGTCCGTCCTCGAACGCTTCGGCTACAGCGACGACGACGCCTTCGCCGTCGGGCTCACCTGTGGCGGGATCATCGACATCCTCGTCACCCCGGTACGGGTCGGTGACCGGGTCCGGCCGGCGATCGCGGCCGGTCTGGAGGCCGCGGCCTCCGGCGGGGCCACGGCGCTGGCACGGATCGTGACCGGCCCGGCGGACCTCGTCGGCCGAGCGCTGGTCGTCCGCCGCCGTGAGGCTGACGAAAACGGTTCCCGCAACAGCGCCCCTTACGACGGCGGTTTCTACGAAGGCGGCTTCGGCGCCCATCCGGAGCTGGACCGTACGGTCGCGGCCGAGGCCGGCGCCTTTCTCGACGCCGGGCGCACCGGCACCCTGGAGATCGGCGAGCAGGGCTCCCGCTGCGGGGCGCCGCTCACGGTCCTGGTCGAGTCGTCCGTCCCGCCGCCCCGGATGATCGTGTTCGGCGCGATCGACTTCGCGTCGGCACTCGTGCGGGTCGGCAAGTTCCTGAACTACCGCGTGACGGTGTGCGACGCGCGTCCCGTCTTCGCGACCGAGGCCCGCTTCCCGGAGGCCGACGAGATCGTCGTCGAGTGGCCGCACCGGTACCTGGAGCGCACGGAGGTGGACGCGCGGACCGTGCTCTGCGTCCTCACCCACGACGCCAAGTTCGACGTCCCCCTGCTGCGGCTGGCGTTGCGGCTCCCGGTCGCCTACGTCGGCGCGATGGGCTCCCGCCGCACCCACCTCGACCGCAACATCCGGCTGCGTGAAGTGGGCGTGACCGAGCTGGAGTTGGCCCGCCTGCGGTCCCCCATCGGCCTCGACCTGGGGGCCCGTACGCCCGAGGAGACGGCGCTGTCGATCGCCGCCGAGATCGTGGCCGACCGGCGCGGTGGCAGCGGGGTCTCACTCACCGGCGCGCACACGCCCATCCATCACGACGCGACCTCGGTGCCGACGGGCCGGATCGGCTCGGTGGCCTGAGCCGCCGCACCGCGCACGGCCGGCTGGTCCGGCCAGGTGAACGCGTAGCGCGGGTCGCCGCCCCGGCTCAGCCGGACGTGGCGCAGCAGTTCGCGCGCGATGCCCGCGTTGCCCATCGCCCAGCCGGTCTGCGGTTCGAGGCGGTCCGGGGCGGGCCGGTGCGCGAGGTTGGACCAGCGCGCGCCGACCGCGTCCCGGGTCGCGCGGGAGACGAGGTCCGCCACGAGCGTCCGGGCGAAGCCGGGGGAGTCGCCCTGCTCGGCGATCCGGTCCGAGGCCAGCGCCAGCACCCCCGCCGTTCCGCAGCAGCGGCCGTTGTTGTCCCAGAACCCGGGCCGCAGCGGGCGCGGCAGCCCGGACCGGGTCACGGTGTGCCAGCAGCGGTCGGCGAGCTCTGCCCACGCGGGATCACCGAGCACGTCCCGCAGCAGCCGGAAGACCTGGGCGTCGCCGGCCGGTCCGTGACACCAGCCGTAGCTGTACCGCTCGACCACGTCGGGCCGGTGGTGCGGGTCGGAGTGCGGCACGAGGAATCCGTCAGGACCGTCCTCGTTTCGGGCGACGACGTCCGCGACGCCCGCCCGCCCGAGCTCCACCAGGTCCGTACGGCCGGTGGCGGTTCCGACGGCGGCCAGGGCGTACGCGATCCCGAGCGTGCCGTGCGAGACATGGTGCAGCCGGGCCGGCGCCCCGAGCTTGAACTCCCAGGTGACACCGCCCTCTCGGGTGGGCTCGGCGGTTTCCAGGTACGGCTCCAGCGCCCGCACGGCGAGGTCGGCGTCGCCGGCCGCCAGTGCGCCGAGGCCGATGCCCGCGTTGCCGCCCATCAGTTCGAACAGCACGCCCCAGCGCACTCCGTCGAAGTGCGACCGCACCCGCTCCAGGGCGCGGTCGGCGGCGGCGCCGGCGGTGTCGTCGCCGAGTTCGCGGTGGACGGTCCGCAGCATGAGGGCGATGCCGGTCAGCCCGAAGTACAGGGAGTGGTCCGGGTGGTCGTCGACGGCGTCCGCGAGGCTGCGGGCGGCGCGCAGGGCGGTGTCGGCCCAGGAGTCGTCGCCGAAGTGCCGCCAGGCCTCCAGGAGTACGGGTACGACCCCGGCCGTGCCTTTGTAGAGCTGCGGATCGATCGTGTCGTCCGAGGGTCCGACCGGCCAGCCGAGCCCGCCGCCCCCGGTGTCACGGGCGGTGCCCCGCAGCCAGCGCAGGGCGTCCACCGCGAGTTCCTCGATGTCGTCGGCTGCCGTCATGCCCCCAGCCTGGCACGGGCCTTGCGACTCTCGCACCGTCACCGGCCGCGGAGCAGCCGGTTGACCGCGCGCCCGAACACCGAGCGGGCCGTGGTCCGCAGAAGGGGGTCGAAGAGGGACGGGAGAAAGCGCACGCGCAACTCCTCCCGCCAGAGCACCCGGGTCCGCCCGCCGGGGCCCGGCAGTACCTCGATCTCGGCCCAGCCCAGGACGACCCGGCCGCGTTTCTCCAGCCGGCACCGGCCCGGCTCGTCCTCGGACGGCGGCTGCCACACGGTCACCTCCATCCGGTCGGCGAAGGCGAACGGGCCGAGACCCGAACGCGCCACGAAAACCGTGCCCTCACGGGTCGGCGCGGGGGTGAGCACGGCGACGTGGGTCAGCGGTACCACGTCACCGTGCCGGGACCACTGCGTCAGGCGACGCCAGGCGTCGTCCAGGGAGAGCGGTACCGTGCGTTCGAGCTGGAAGAAGACCACGCGCTGATCGTAGGGAGCAGAAGCCGTCCGACGGCGGATTACCCTCCGGCTCACAGGTTCGGACTCACCTTCGCGTGTGCCGGCCGGGTCAGCGGTAGACGTGCCCGGGCACCGCCGTCCCCGGCGCCAGCAGTTGGGGAACCGTCACGAAAACGTATCCGCGCCCTTTCAGCGCGTCGATGATCCCCGGTACGGCCGGCACGGTCCCGTCGTAGATGTCGTGCAGCAGGATGATGCCGTCCCGGTCGGCCTGGGCGAGCACCCGGCGTTGGATCAGTGCGGAGTCGGTCGTCGTGTAGTCCTTGGCGGTCACCGTCCACAGCACCTCGGCGAGGCCCAGTTCGCGGCAGATCTCGTGCACGGTCTCGTCGGTGCGGCCCTGCGGCGGACGCATCAGGGTGGGGCGCCGGCCGGTGAGGCGCTCTATCTCGTCGTTGGGGCGCTGGAGTTCCTCGCGTATCTCCCCCGGCGCGATCCTGGTGAGGATCTTGTGGTCCCAGGTGTGGCTGGCCACCTCGTGTCCCTCGGCGGCCATGCGGGTGACGAGCTCCGGGTACTTCTCGATGTGCCGCTCGCCCAGCAGGAAGAAGGTCGCCGGGACCTGTTTCTCCTTCAGGATGTCGAGCAGGCGGGCCGAGTTCTCGCTCGGGCCGGCGTCGAAGGTGAGGGCGATGCACTTCGCCTCACGACAGTCGACGGTGCCGAAGCGGGCGGCCTGGGTGGTGGCCGCGGGGCGGGCGCGGGCGGTGCTCGGGTGCGTGATGTCGGCGCCGCCGCAGGCGGTCAGCGTGACCGCCAGGCAGATGGCCGCCGCCGAGATGGCAACGGCCCGCAACCTGGCCCCCGTTTTCTTCATCTTCCTGGTCAGAGAAGGCATGTCGCGACTATACATAGAGCGTATACACCCTATGTATAGTCTCGGTCGTCATGCGCTCCTCAGGCCGGGCAGGGCCCTATTGGGCGTAGAACGTCGCGTCTCCCTTGTCCGTGGCCGTGCTCGGCGTCTGCACGTACAGCACGTAGTTGTAGTGACGGACATAGCGCCCGGCGTAGTTGTACGACTCGTACGAGACCCCCGCGGAGTCGGCGAGACCGGCCCGCCGGTAGAAGCTCGCGTCGGACGCGAACGCCGACGTGCCGTCGCTCTTCTCCAGCCACACCTCGAAGTTCTTGTGCCGCAGGTAGTAGCCCGGGAAGTTGGCCGACTCCAGGGAGACCGTGCCGGTGCCCGCGAGACCGGTGACCACCCGGAACTGCGAGTCGGCGAGCGGGCTGACCCCGGCCTCGATGCGGGCGCGGTACTCCCAGTGCCGGACGAACCGGTCCGCGTAGTTGTACGAGGAGAAGCGCTGGGGGGTGACCCCGTCGGCCACCGGGATGCCGAAGTCGGGGGTACCGTCCGCCTTCCAGTACACCTTCTGCACGCGGGTACGGCGGTTGGGGTCGTTCAGCGGGTCACCGGTGATGTCCTTGTAGCTGCGGTCGTGGTAGACGAGGATGTCGGACTTGCCGTCCTCGGAGACCGTGAACGAGTTGTGGCCCGGCCCGTACTGCGAGGTCGAGGCGTTCGAGGTGAAGACGGGCTGCGTCCCCTTGGTCCAGGACGCGGGGTCGGTCAGGTCGGCCGTCGCGGAGGCGGTCAGCATGCCCAGGCAGTAGTTGGCGTCGGTCGCGCTCGCCGAGTAGGTCATGAAGACCTTGCCGCCGTGCTGGATCAGCGCGGGACCCTCGTTGACCTTGTAGCCGATCGTCTCCCAGGAGAGCGTCGGCTGCGAGATCTCCGTCGGAGTCCCCGAGATCGTCCAGGGGTTGGTCATCTTCGCGATGAACAGACTGGTGTTGTTGTCCTCGGACGGGTTGCGCTGCGCCCAGGCGAGATAGCGGACGCCGTTCACCACGAACGTGGTGGAGTCCAGCGAGAAGCTCTCCCACGTGGTCTTGATCTGGCCCTTCTCGGCCCAGGTCGCGGTGAGCGGGTTGGTGCCGGTGCCTTCGAGGACGTACATCCGGATCGCCCAGACGTCGGTGGTGGACCCGGCCGCGAAGTACACGTACCACTTGCCGTCGATGAAGTGGATCTCCGGCGCCCAGATGTGGGCGCCCATGACCCCGCTGCTGTGCTTGGTCCAGATGGTGACCTCCTGGGCCGTCGACAGGCCCTGGATGGTCGTCGCCCGGCGCAGCACGATGCGGTCGTACGCGGGGACCGTGGCGGTGAAGTAGTAGTAGCCGTCGGTGTGCTTGAAGATGTGCGGATCGGCGCGCTGCTCCGCGATCGGGTTGGTGTACGTCACCGCGGGGGAGTCGGGCACGGCGGCCTGGGCGGGGGCGCCCACACCGGTGAGGACGGCCGCGAGGGCGACGAGGCCGGCCAGGATCAGCCGAACGGCGTTGCGTCTCAAGGGAGTTCTCCTGACGGAGGGAGTGGGGAGGGAAGGACGGGGAGGAGGAAGGGGGAAGGGGAGGAAGGGCGAGAAGGTGCCGGGCTCAGCTGGTGGGCACGAGGCGCCACTGCTGGCAGGTGTTGTTCAGCCACGTCCACTGCCGTACGTCGGTGCCGTTCGCGGTCCCGCAGTCGGCGACGTCGGCGACCTTGCCGCTGTTCTCGTTCACGAGCCGGACGTAGTCGCCGGTCGCGGTGAAGACGGGACGGAAACGCTGGCACTTGTTGTTCAGCCATGACCACTGGCGCAGGTCGGCGCCGTCGGCGGTGGAGCAGTCGGCGGTGTCCAGCACGCCACCGGTGGCCACGTTCACCAGCCGGCTGGTGTCGTCACCCTGGTCCTCGATCCGCCACTTCTGGTTGGTCCCGCCGGTGCAGGTCCACTGGAGGATGTTCGTGCCGTTGGCCGTGGAACCGCCTTCGACATCGAGGCACTTGCCGCTGTTGCGGTTGACGAGGGTGTACGAGGTCGGGGTGACCGCCGTCTCGCCGGACGGGCCGGGGAGCGTCGTGCCCAGGGCGACGGGGGTGCCGAAGTTCGGGGTGCCGTCGGCGTTCCAGGTGAACTTCTGGGCGCGGGTGGTCCGGCCGTTTCCGCAGCCGCCGCTCGCGGAGGAGTTGGCGTGGTAGACGATCCAGTTCTCGGTGCCGTCGGGTGAGGTGAAGAAGCCGTTGTGGCCCGGGCCGTAGACGCCGGCTGTGTCGTTGCGCTGGAAGACGGGCGTCTGTTTCTTGGTCCAGGACGCCGGGTTCAGCGGGTCACTGCCCGTCAACTCCAGTTGGCCGAGCTTGTAGTCGGCGGTCTGGCAGTAGCTGGCGGAGTAGCTGAGGAAGGTGCGGCCGTTGTGGTACAGCGGTTCCGGGCCCTCGTTGACGGGCGCGCCCACCCGTTCCCAGTCCAGGGTGGGGCTGGAAATCACCGTGAACGTGTTGCTGGACAGCGTGTACGGGTTGCTCATCGGCGCGATGACCAGGCTCTGCGCGCTGCCGTTCACGAAACCGCTTCCGACGAGATACAGGTTTCCGTTGGCCTGGAGCACACTGGCGTCGATCAGCCAGCCGCCCGGTGTGAGGTTGGAGCCGGTGAGGGAGCCCTTGTAGGTGTAGGGGCCCAGCGGGTCGGTGCCGGCGCTCTCCAGGACGTGGGTGCGCTGGGAGTCGCAGCAGGCGGTGCCGCCCTGGCCGGCCGAGTAGTACAGGTACCAGTGACCGTTGAACCGGTGGATCTCCGGCGCCCAGATGTTGGTGTTGCGGGTCGAGGTGGTGTCCGACCACACCTGCACGGTGGGCGCACTGGCGAGGCCCGCCAGGGTCGGCGCCTTGCGCATGCCGAGGACGCCCGTGAACGTCGTGGTGATCAGGTAGTAGTTGCCGTCGTAGAACTCCAGCCAGGGGTCGGCGCCCTTGGCCGACTTCAGCGGGTTGGTGTACGGGCGGCCGTCGGCCGCGGCCACCGGCTGGGTCGCCGCCACCAGGGCGACGAGGAGGGCCAGGACGCAGACGAGCAGGGGTCTGCGGCGGTACTTCCGAGGCATACAGGACCGTCCCTTGTCCGTGAAACTGCCTGTCCGGGATTTCGAACATGGTTCGTAACTTCGGCCAGAAGATAGGGGGCCCGCATGTCCTCGTCAATGGTTTCGACAGCCTCACCGGCACCGGCAACCCGTCGGGCAACAGCCGTCACCGCACGGCCGGGCGGCGGCGCAACGCGCCAGGGCGCCCGGCCCGGTCGCTGTGGACCGGGCCGGACGCCCTGGATGTGCCGGCCGTGTTTCTGCCGTTGTGCCGCAGTTCTGTTGTTCCTGTTGTTCCTGTTGTTCCTGTTGTTCCTGCTGGTCGTGCTGGCCCAGCTGGTCCTGCTGTTTCCGATCCTCCGGGGAGGCCGGGATCAGATCAGGTCGAACCGGTCGAGGTTCGAGACCTTGACCCACGCGGCGACGAAGTCGTTCACGAACTTCGCCTTCGCGTCGTCGCTCGCGTAGACCTCGGCGAGCGCGCGCAGCTCCGAGTTCGAGCCGAAGACGAGGTCGGCGCGGGTGCCGGTCCACTTGACCTCGCCCGTGGCGGCGTCGCGGCCCTCGAAGGTGGTCTGGTCCGAGGACGTCGACGACCACGTCGTACCCAGGTCGAGCAGGTTGACGAAGAAGTCGTTGGTCAGCTTGCCCGGCGTGTCGGTGAAGACGCCGTGCGAGGACTGGCCGTGGTTGGCGCCCAGCACGCGCAGACCGCCGACCAGGACGGTCAGTTCGGGGGCGCTCAGGGTCAGCAGGTTCGCCTTGTCGAGCAGCAGGAACTCGGCCGGCAGGCGGTTGCCCTTGCCGAGGTAGTTGCGGAACCCGTCGGCGGTCGGCTCGAGCGCGGCGAACGACTCGACGTCCGTCTGCTCCTGCGAGGCGTCCACGCGGCCCGGGGTGAAGGGGACCTCCACGGCGTGACCGGCGTCCTTGGCGGCCTTCTCCACGGCGGCGGCACCACCGAGGACGATCAGGTCGGCCAGGGAGACCTTCTTCGCGCCGGAGTTGAACTCCTGCTGGACGCCCTCCAGGACGCGCAGCACCTGGGCCAGCTCGTCCGGGTTGTTGACCTCCCAGCCGCGCTGCGGCTCGAGGCGGATGCGGGCGCCGTTGGCACCGCCGCGCTTGTCGCTGCCCCGGTGGGTGGAGGCCGACGCCCACGCGGTGGACACCAGCTGCGAGACGCTCAGCCCCGAGTCGAGGACCTTGGCCTTGAGCGCCGCGATGTCCTCGGCGCCGATGACCTCGCCCTCGGCCTGCGGCAGCGGGTCCTGCCACAGCAGGGTCTCCGCCGGGACCTCCGGGCCGAGGTACAGGGACTTCGGGCCCAGGTCACGGTGGGTCAGCTTGTACCAGGCGCGGGCGAAGGCGTCCGCGAACTCGGCCGGGTTCTCGTGGAAGCGGCGCGAGATCTCGCCGTAGATCGGGTCGAAGCGCAGCGCCAGGTCGGTGGTGAGCATCGTCGGGAGCTTCTTCTTCGACGGGTCGTGCGCGTCGGGGATGATCGCCTCGGCGTCCTTGGCCACCCACTGCTTGGCGCCGGCCGGGGACTCCGACAGCTCCCACTCGAAGCCGAAGAGGATGTCGAAGAAGTCGTTGCTCCACTGGGTGGGCTTGGAGGTCCAGGTGACCTCCAGACCGCTGGTGATGGCGTCGCCGCCCTTGCCGGTGCCGTAGGAGGACTTCCAGCCCAGGCCCTGCTGCGCGAGGGCGGCGGCCTCGGGGTCGTCGCCGACGTGGTCCGCCGGACCGGCGCCGTGGGTCTTGCCGAAGGTGTGACCACCGGCGATCAGGGCGACGGTCTCCTCGTCGTTCATCGCCATGCGGCGGAACGTCTCGCGGATGTCGCGGGCCGACGCCAGCGGGTCCGGGTTGCCGTTCGGGCCCTCGGGGTTGACGTAGATGAGGCCCATCTGGACGGCGCCGAGCGGGTTCTCCAGCTCACGGTCGCCGGTGTAGCGCTGGTCGTCGAGCCAGGTGGTCTCCGGGCCCCAGTACACGTCCTCGTCGGCCTCCCAGACGTCCGCGCGGCCGCCGCCGAAGCCGAAGGTCTCGAAGCCCATCGTCTCCAGCGCGACGTTGCCCGTGAGGATCATGAGGTCGGCCCAGGAGATGGACTGGCCGTACTTCTTCTTGACCGGCCACAGCAGACGGCGGGCCTTGTCGAGGTTGGCGTTGTCCGGCCAGCTGTTCAGCGGGGCGAAGCGCTGCTGACCGCGACCGCCGCCGCCACGGCCGTCACTGATGCGGTAGGTGCCGGCGCTGTGCCAGGCCATCCGGATCATCAGCGGGCCGTAGTTGCCGAAGTCGGCGGGCCACCAGTCCTGCGAGGTGGTCAGCACCTCGGCGATGTCCTGTTTCACGGCCGCCAGGTCGAGGGCCTCGAACGCCGCGGCGTAGTCGAACTCCGCGCCGAGCGGGTTCGCCACGACGGGGTCCTTGGCGAGGATCTTCAGGTTGAGGCGCTCCGGCCACCACTGGCGGTTGCCGCCGCCCTGGGTGGGGTGCGCGGCGCGACCGCCGTGCGCGACCGGGCAGCCACCTGCCTCCGCCGCCTTCGAGTCGGTCACGATCGCATCATGGTTCTCGGTCATGGGGGAATCCTTCTGGGCTGGTCGGATCACATGCTCAGGTACCGCAGGCGTCGGGTCCCGCGGGCGCTCAGGTGCTGGGGGCGGTGGAACAGTCGGGGCACAGGCCCCAGTAGATGACCTCGGCCTCGTCTATGGCGAAGCCGCGGTCGTCCGAGGCGGTCAGACAGGGGGCGTGCCCGACGGCGCAGTCGACGTCGACGACCGCGCCGCAGGACCGGCAGACGAGGTGGTGGTGGTTGTCCCCCACGCGTCCCTCGAACCGGGCGGGGCTGCCCGGGGGCTCGATGCGGCGCACCAGCCCGGCCGTGGTCAGCGCGTGCAGGGCCTCGTACACGGCCTGGAGGGAGATGTGGCCCACGCGGCCGCGCACCCCCGTGGCGATCGCCTCGACACCGAGGTGGTCGCCCTCCCGGACGGTCTCGAGCAGGGCCACACGGGCGGCCGTCACCCGCAGGCCGACACCGCGCAGCTCCTCGGCGGTGGTCGGTGTACGGGGTGCTGTCATGGCGTCGAACCTACTTCATAAACACGAACCATTCAAGAAAACGAACGGTGCAAGTCTGGGAAACGGCACACGTCAGAGAAACGAGGCGAGCCCGTCGAGGAGCCTGTCTACGTCCTCGGTGTCGTTGTAGGGCGCGAGCCCCACCCGCAGCGCGGGATCGTCGAGCTTCAGCGCGGTGAAGGCCTCGTAGGCGTAGAACGAGCCCGCCGGGGCCACGACACCCCGTGTGGCGAGATGCGCCTGTGCCTCGCGTGCGTCCCGGCCCTCGAAACTCATCAGAACGGTCGGGGTGCGGTCCTGCGCCCTCGAGTGGACGGTGACGGCGTCGCCCAGCGCGCGCAGCCCCTCCTCCACCCGGGCGCGCACCACGTTCTCGTGCTCGTGCAGGGACCGCAGCGACCGCGCCAGCCGCTCCCTGCGCGACCCCGCCGTCCCCGGGGCGTCCCCGGGCACTCCCGGCCGCCCCGGCTCGATCGGGTCGAGCGCGGCCAGGAAGTCCACGGCGGCGGTGGCGCCGGCCAGGATCTCGTAGGGCAGCGTCCCGAACTCGAAGCGCTCCGGCACGGTGTCCGGCGACGGCAGCAGCTTGTCCGGTACGAGCGCTTCGAGGACGTCGGGCGAACCGGCGAGCACCCCGCAGTGCGGACCGAGGAACTTGTACGGCGAGCAGACGAACAGGTCGGCTCCCAGTGCGGGCACGTCCACCAGGTGATGTGCGGCGTAGTGCACCCCGTCCACGAACACCACGGCGCCCACCTCGTGCGCCCGGTCCGCGATCCGGCGCACCGGGGGCCTGGTGCCCAGCACGTTCGAGGCCGCCGTCACCGCGACCAGCCGGGTCCGGGCCGACAGCGCCCGCTCGTAGGAGCCGAGGTCGAGTTCCGTGGTCGCGCCGTCGATCTCGATCCAGCGGACGGTGACCCCGGCGCGCTCCGCCGCCTGGATCCAGGGGCGCACATTGGCGTCGTGGTCGAGCCGGCTGAGGACGATCTCGTCGCCGGGCCGCCAGCCCTTGGCCAGCGTCCGGGAGAAGTCGTACGTGAGGTGGGTGGCGCTGCGCCCGTGCACGACGGCTGTCTCCGGCACGCCCAGCAGGTCGGCGTAGGCGGCCCGGAAGCCGGCGACGGCCTGTTCGGCGTTGCGCTCGGACGCGCTGACCAGCCCCCGGTTGGACAGCGGACCGGTCATCGTGCTGGTGACGGCCTCGGCGACGGGGGTGGGCGTCTGGGTCCCGCCCGGTCCGTCGAAGAAGGCGAGACCCTGTGCGAGGGACGGGAAGTGCGCCCGGAGGGCGGCGACATCGATGGCCATGGCCCGACTCTGGCACCCGGGCCCGCGGCCCACCAGGGAGCCACGACCGGCTCTCGCGGTCCGTCGTGTCGCGAGGGGCTGGACGGGAGCGAAGACTTCGGCGCGGCCGTGGTGATCGCGGGGCCGGCCCCGACCCGGGCCGAGGCCGCGCACCTCGCGCACGACCCGGCGCGCTCCACGCCCTGGCCCGCGAGGGAGAGCGGACCGACGACCTCCTCTTCGGGCCGCTCGCCCCGCGGTGCCGTGGTCATCGGAGTGCCGCGGTCAGTCGCGCTGTCCCGGGGGCGGTTTCACCAGCCCGCTCCGGTACGCGACGACGACGAGCTGGGCGCGGTCGCGGGCGTCGAGCTTGGTCATGGCGCGATGGATGTGACTGCGTACCGTCAGCGGGCTCAGGAAGAGCTCGGCGGCGATCTCCGCGTTGGACCTGCCGTACGCGGCCAGGGCCATCACCTCGCGCTCGCGGTCGGTCAGGGCCTTGAGGACGTCGGGGAGCGCGGGGACGTCGTCGGTGTCCGGGCCGGCCAGGAACCGGGTGATGAGGGCCCGGGTGGCGAGCGGGGAGAGGAGGGAGTCACCGGCCGCCACGGTGCGGATGCCCGACAGCAGGACCTCGGGGCTGACGCCCTTGCCGAGGAAGCCGCTCGCGCCCGCGCGCAGCGCCTTCGCGACGTTGCGGTCGTCCTCGAAGGTGGTGAGGACGAGGATCCGGGTCCCCGACAGCTCCGGCCGGGCGCAGATCGCGGCGGTGGCCGCCACTCCGTCGACGTTCGGCATCCGGATGTCCATGACCACCACATCGGGCCGGTGCGTCTCGGTGCGGTCGACGGCTTCCTGCCCGTCGGCGGCCTCCGCGACGACGGTCATGTCCGCGACCGACTCGATGAGGATGCGGAAGGTGGCCCGGAGCAGGGCCTGGTCGTCGGCGAGCAGGACACGGATGGTCATGAGGCGGGACTTTCGTCGGGACGGTCGAGCGGAAGGGTGCAGGCGACCTCGAAGCCGCCCCGCGGGCGGTGACCGGCGTGGAAGGTGCCGCCGGCCGCCGCGGTGCGCTCGCGCATGCCGAGCAGCCCGAAGCCGCGCCCCGGACCGGGCACGGGTGCGGGACGGCCGGGGACGGTGTCGTTGGTGACGGTCAGGGTCAGGTAGTGCGGGGTGTGGGCGACCCGGACCCGCGCGGTGCGGGTCGCCGCGTGCTTGCTGACGTTGGTGAGCGCTTCCTGGACGATCCGGTAGGCCGTCAGGTCGAGGACGGGGGGCAGCGGGCGCGACGGGCCCTCGACGGTGACGGTCACCTCCAGGCCGGCCGCCGAGCAGGCGTCGACCAGGTCGGGCAGCTGCCCGAGTCCCGGTGCGGGCGTCAGGTCGGTCGCGGGGTCGGTGTCCTCGCGCAGCAGTCCCACGGTCGCCTTGAGCTCGCGCAGCGCCGCGGCCGTCGTCTCCGGAAGCCTGCCGATGATCTCGAGGGCCTTGCCGGGGTCGGCCCGTGCGAGGTGGGCGGCGGTGCCGGCCTGGGCGTCGGCCAGGGTCAGATGGTGGGCGACCACGTCGTGCAGCTCCCGCGCGATGCGCATCCGTTCCTGGATCACCCGGTGCCGTGCCTCCTCCTCGCGTCGGCGGTCGGCGTGCTCGGCACGGGCCACCGCGTACTCGCGACGGACCCGGACGTAGGCGCCGAAAGCCGCGGACATCAGCACCCAGGCCGCCGGGTTGACGATGGACAGCATCGGCGAGTCGTGGAACGAGGGGACGAACAGACCGGTGACGGCGATGCCACCGGCCGCCGTCAGCGCGCTGTTCCGGGCGGCGCGGCGAGAGGTCCGCACGCTCGCCGAGTACTGCGCCCACAGGAGCGGCCCCATCACCAGCGGTGTCAGGAGGTAGCCGAGGGCACCCTGGCCCATCGTGCACAGCAGGGTGACGGCGAGGACCGGAAGGGGGCGGTCCAGGCGCCGGTGCAGGGCGGCGCAGGCGACGACGGACAGGGCGACACCGGGCCACAGGTCCGGCGTCTCGGGCATCACCGCCCGGGTGAGGACGACACCCGAGACGGTGAAGACGGACAACAGGACCAGCGTCGTCGCCTCGACGGCCCTCGGGCGGGTCGCTGCCCGGCGCTGCCAGCTTGTGCTCATCACGCTCCGAGACGTTCAAAGGCAGACATACTCACACACCCTCGGCCACGGCGCCGTGCTGTCCGGCGCCTTGGCCCGGGGCGGGTGGGGAAGGGGTCACCGGGGACGCACCCGGGGCCGGACCTCAGGTGCGGGCCGGTTCCTGCGGCGCGGGCTCGCCCCCCACCCGTCCGGCGGCGGGCACCGGCGGCACGGTGAGCCCGACGCCCTCGACGTCGACCCGCGGCAGCAGCCGGTCGAGCCACCCGGGCAGCCACCACGCCCGGTCGCCGAGCAGGGCCAGCACCGCGGGGACGAGCGCCATACGGACGACGAAGGCGTCGAACAGCACGGCGACGGCCAGACCGAAACCGATGGTCTTGATCATCGACTCGGCGGCGCCGACGAAGCCGGAGAAGACCGCGATCATGATCACCGCCGCCGCGACGACCACCCGCGCACTGTGCCGGAAACCGGTGACGACCGCCTGGGGAGCCCGGTCCCCGTGGACGTACGCCTCCCGCATCCGGGCCACCAGGAACACCTCGTAGTCCATCGCCAGGCCGAAGACGATGCCCACCAGGAAGATCGGCATCAGGCTCATGATCGGACCGGTCTGCTCCACCCCCAGCAACTCCGCGCCCCAGCCCCACTGGAAGACCGCCACGACCGCGCCGAGGGCGGCCAGCACCGACAGCAGGAACCCGAAGGCGGCCTTGACGGGCACCAGCACGGACCGGAAGACCACCAGCAGCAGGAGCAGCGCCAGGACGACGATGACGGCCAGGTAGGGGACGAGCGCGTCCTGAAGGGCCTGCGCCACGTCGACGTTCATCGCGGTGCTGCCGGTGACCTCGAAGGTCGCCCCCGTCTCCCGTTCGAGACCGGCCCGTTCCGCGCGGATGGCCCTGACCAGGTTCTTGGTGTCCTCGGTGTTCGGACCGGCGGTCGGGACCGCCGAGAACAGCGCGGTGTCACCGGCCTCGTTGAACCGCGGGGCGGAGACGGACACGACCCCGCGGGTCGCGCCGATCTCCCGGGCGATCGACTGCGCGGCCGCCTTCGGTCCGGCCGCGCCCCTGACGTCCGCGACGATCGTCAGCGGCCCGTTGAAGCCCGCGCCGAAGCCGTCCGCGAGCGCGTCGTAGGCGCGCCGTTCCGTCGACGAGACCGGCTTGGACTCGTCTCCCGGCATGCCCAGCTCCAGGTCCGCGGCGGGCAGCGCCAGCACGCCGAGGCCCACGACAGACGCCACCAGCACGGCCACCGGGCGGCGCAGCACGAACCGAGCCCACCGCGAACCGCCGTTGTCGGCCGGCCGTTCCGCGCGGCCGACCTTGCGCGCCGCGCGGGAGAGGACGGCCTCGGGCCACATGCCGAGCAGGGCGGGAACCAGGGTGAGAGCGATCAGGACGGCGACGACCACGGCGCCCGCGGCGCACAGGCCCATCTTGGTCAGCATCGGAACGCCGACCACCGACAGGCCGGCCAGCGCGATGACGACGGTGAGACCGGCGAAGACCACGGCGGAGCCGGCCGTGCCGACGGCGAGCGCGGTCGCCTCGCGCGGGGCGTGGCCGCCCGCGCGTTCCTCCCGGTAGCGGGAGACCACGAAGAGGGCGTAGTCGATGCCGACCGCGAGGCCCAGCATCGTGGCGAGCGTGCCGGTGGTCAGGGACAGGCCGAAGGCGCTGCCGAGGGCCATGATGGACGCCATGCTGATTCCGACGCCGATGACGGCGGTGAGCAGCGGCAGGCCGGCCGCCGCGAGCGAGCCGAAGGTGATCAGCAGGACGACGGCGGCGAGGACGATGCCGATGGCCTCCGAGGAGCCGCCCGCCGCGGGCTGGGTGGCCAGCGCGGTGCCTGCGACCTCGACCGTGAGGCCGGAGGCGCGGGCCTTGGCGACGGTCGTCTCCAGGGCCGTCCTGTCGGCGTCGGTGAGGTCGTCGGCCTTCACCTTGTAGCTCACCGTGGCGTAGGCGGTCGAGCCGTCCTTGCTCACCGCGCCCGCCTCGAACGGGCTCACGACACTCGCGACCTGCGGTTCTTCGGCCGCCTCGGTCACCAGCGCGTCGACGGCGGCGCGGTGGCCGGCCGCGGTCACCTGCCGGCCGTCGGGCGCGACGAACACGATCCGCGCGTCGGCACCGTCGGCGTCCGAGCCCGGGAACCGCTCTCCGATGAGGTCGAACGCCTTCTGCGCCTCGATGCCGGGCATGAAGGAGGTGCCGTCGTCGGAGGCGGCGGGAGCCTTGGCGGCGCCGAGTCCGACGGCACCGAGGATCACCGCCCACAGCAGTGTCACGAGCCGGCGCCGCTGGAAGGCGGTCCGGCCCAGCCGGTAGAGCAGGGTAGCCACGGGAAAGGGATCTCCAGGTCTGGGTTCGGGTGGACGACCAGCCTGGCTCGTGGGGGTGCTCCGGGGCATCGTGCCCGTGTGGGCACTCCCGCCTGGTGCCGGTGTATGAGCCGACGCTCCGCCGTCCTCCTCCAGGAGGACCCCCGCGTACCGCTCGGGCAGGAGGCCCGGGACCGTTCGTGGACCGACGCGACGAATTACGCGACGAATGCCGGACAGAGGACTACGACTGACCTGACCTGACCTGACCTGTGCCGTCGAGAGGTCCTCGCATGCATTCCGTACTCGACCGCGCGCTCGACTGTGTCGTCGGCGCGCTCGGGAAGACCACCGATACGACCGGAGTCACCCTGCACCGTTCCCCGGACACGGGACGGGCGCGGCTGGCCGACCGGGCGTTCGACTTCAACAGCGCCGTGCCGTCCGGAGTGCGGTTGGAGATGCTCACGGACGCCACCGAGCTCGAGCTCGACGCCCGGCTGACCGTGGTCCTCCCCCTGGGCATGCCGTCCACCGGCAGCGCCTTCGACCTGGTGGTCGACGGTGAACTGCGCGAACCGGTGGTGGCGACGGAACAGAGCCCGATCGACCCGGCCTTCTTCGACCCCGCCACCGGCTCGCCGGAGGCCGGACCGGCCGAGCCCGCGACCGTGCGCTTCCGTATCGGCCCGCGGGCCGGCGAGCGACGTGTGGAGATCTGGCTGCCCGTCACCCCGGCCGTCACGCTGATCGACGTCCGAGTCCCGGACGGGGCGTCGGTGCGTCCGGCTCCGCCGAGCGGCCCCCTGTGGGTGCACTACGGCAGCTCCATCAGCCAGTGCTCGGACGCGGACCGCCCGACCGCCACCTGGCCGGCCGCCGTGGCCCGCTCGGCCGGCCGGTCCCTGGTCAACCTCGGCCTCGGCGGGCAGTGCCAGCTCGACCCCTTCATGGCCCGTGCCGTCCGCGACCTGCCCGCGAGCGCGATCAGCCTCGAACTGGGCATCAACGTCCACAACGCCGACAGCATGCGGGAACGGGCCTTCGTCCCGGCCTTCCACGGTTTCCTCGACACGATCCGCGACGGGCACCCGTCCACACCGGTCCTGGTCATCAGCCCCATCGTCTGCCCGGCCGCCGAACAGCGGCCCGGTCCCACGCTGGTGGGCCCCGACGGGATGGTCCGCACCGTCGACCGCCCCGTCGAACTCGCCCTCGGCGCCCTCACGCTCGCCCGCATCCGCGCGTTGCTGAGCGAGCATGTCGAGCAGCGTCGCAAGGACGACGACGACCGGCTTCAACTCATGGACGGGACAACGCTGTTCGGGCCGGATGACGTGGCCGACCTGCCCGACGGCCTGCACCCGAACGCGGCCGGCTACGCCCGTATGGCCGAGCGCTTCCTGCCACTTTCCTTCGGTGGGGCAGGCGCGTTCGGGTGACCGGGAGGCGGTGGCGGGGGCGACTCCCTCGCGTGATGCCGACCTTCACGTGCGGGTGCGGCACCCGGGCACGACCGCCCGTGGCAGCGGAGCACGCGATGATCACACGACGTCAACTGTGTTGCCAGGCAGGGGTTCTGGCGGCGACGCGCCGCGGACGACATCGAGCACGTCCCCGGCCTGTGTGCCGTCCGCACCCCGCCACGCGATGTGCTGGTCGGGCCGGATCAGCAGCATCGGGGCGCCGTAGCGTTCGCGCGGGACCAGGCCGGTCAGGTCGACGGTGGTGAGGGGGACGCCCCGGGCCGCGGCCTCCTTGGCGAAGGCGGCGCGGTCGGGCTCCCTGTCGCCGGCCAGGAGGAGCAGCGTCAGACCGTCGCCGAGCAGGTCGTAGAGGGAACGGCCGTCGGGGAGCCAGCTGTGCGGCAGCCGGGCGCCCGGGAAGGACAGGCCGTGATAGCTGCGCGGCACCAGGGGCGGGATCGCGGAGCCGTCGTCGACGACGACGGGGGAGGAGGCGTAGTGCTGGCCGAGTACGAGGCCCTCGCTGTGGAACTCGCCCGCCTTGGCCTGGAGGGCGGCCGCGGTCCGCGCACGGCGGCGACCGGCCTCGGGCGTGTCCCCGAGGAGTGCGGGGTCGGCGAAGGACGGGGCGAGCAGCCTGTCCTGGGCGGCACTGCCGGCGATGATCTGCTGAGCCACCGGGCGCCGTTCGCTCTGGTAGCTGTCCAGCAGCTCCGCGCCGCCCCAGCCCTGGAGGACCGCGGCGAGCTTCCAGCCGATGTCCACCGCGTCGCCGACACACGTGTTGAAGCCGTGCCCGCCCCACGGGGGGTTCAGATGGGCGGCGTCGCCCACCAGGAAGACACGGCCGCGCCGGTAGCGGTCTACCAGGAGCATACGGGCGGTCCAGGGGTCGGTCGCGAGCACCTCCACGGGCCAGGGGTGCCCGGCGCCGACGAGAGCGCGTACCAGCGCCTCGGGTGCCACCGGGTGGTCGGGGTCGGTCCGCTGGACGATGGCCCACCACCGGTCGTCCAGGTCGAGACGGCCCATGAGACCGGAGGCCTCGGGGCTCACCACCCAGTACTGCACCGCTCGGTCCAGACCGACCGCCTCGCCCAGACCCGGTGCCCGGAAGACGATGCTGAGGTTGGGCCGTTCACCGGACGAGCCGGCGTAGACCGCTCCGACGGCCTGCCTGCTGACTCCGCCGCCGCCGTCACAGCCCAGCAGATAACCGGCCGTGAGCACGCGGACGGAGCCGTCGGCGGCGGCGACCGTGGCGCGCACGGCGTGTTCGTCCTGCTCGACGGCGGTGACCCGACGGCCGGTCAGGCAGGTGACCGAGGGCAGTCCGGCGACCGCCGTGCGCAGGAGCCGCTCGACGACCGGCTGCGGGACCTGCTGGCCCGGCTCCGCCCAGCGCTCGTCGCGGCCGTCGTACAGGCCGAACACATTGCGGAACCGGGTCAGTTCGGTGCCGAGCAGCCCGGTGCAGAAGATGACGTCCTGGGACCAGGCCACGGGCAGCGGGGCGGCGGCGCGCAAGCGGT
This sequence comes from Streptomyces sp. NBC_01334, assembly GCF_035983595.1. Taxonomy (NCBI): domain Bacteria; kingdom Bacillati; phylum Actinomycetota; class Actinomycetes; order Kitasatosporales; family Streptomycetaceae; genus Streptomyces; species Streptomyces sp. NBC_01334. The sequence goes on from NZ_CP130718.1 coordinate 7,578,135, forward strand.
CGGCCAGGCCCCAGCGGCGGAAGTGCTCCATGGTGCGGATGCTGGTGGTCTTGGCCCGCGGCCGGTCGTCGTCGACGGTGGTGCGCGGTTCGACGAGCACGACGGCGATGCCGCGGCGGCCGAGCTCGACCGCCGCGGCGAGACCGGACGGCCCGCCGCCGGCGATCAGCACCTGGACGGTCGTCCCGGTCACGCGCCGGACCTCGCGGACGCGTCGGTGACGGGCGTACGCAGCGTCCCGAGGCGGTCGACCTCCACCTCGACGACGTCACCGGAGCGCAGCAGGCGCGGCGGCGTACGGACGTAGCCGACGCCCTCCGGGGTGCCGGTGGCGATCACGTCCCCGGGATGCAGGGTCAGGGTGGCGCTGATCCGCGACAGCAGCTCGGGAACCCCGAAGATCATGTCGCGGGTGTTCCCGTCCTGCATGACCTCCCCGTTGACGCGGGTGACCAAGCGCAGCCCGTCGGCGAGGCTGCCCGCCTCGTCGGCGGTGACGACCGTCCCGATCGGGCCGCTGAGATCGGCGTTCTTGCCCAGCGTCCACTGGGCGGTGAGCTTCTGCGCGGTACGGGCGGTGAGGTCGTTGAAGACGGCGTAGCCGAGGACTGCGGCCTCGGCCTCCTGCTCCCCGGCGTCGCACAGCCGGGCACCGACGACCGCCGCGACCTCGCCCTCCCAGTCCAGGCCCGGTTCGTTCGCGGGCACCGGGACCGGCACGCCGCTCACCGACAGGGAGGCCGTCCAGCGGCCGAACAGGGTGGGGTGCTCCGGTGCCCGGAAGCCGCCCTCGGCCGCGTGCGCACGGTAGTTGAGACCCACGCACAGCACCCGCGCCGACGCCGGTACCGGCGGGGCGAGGGTCACCTCCGCCGACGGGACCGTGCCGTGGCGGACCGCGCGGGCCCGCTCGAGCCAGTGGGGGAGGTCCGCGTAGAAGTCGTCCACGTCCGTGAGCGGGGTGACCCGACCGTCCACGACGACGCCGACCACGATCCGCCTGCGGCCGGATTCCCGGCCCGCATCCACCATGCCGACGAGCTTCATGCGCGCGTGCCTCCTGTTTCCTCCGCGGGTGCCGCGGCCAGACGGATGTCGAACTCGGCCGCCAGGAACGGTCCGTCCATGCCGAACCGACGAGCCGTGTCCTCGTCGCCCGGTGCGAAGGGCGCGATGAGCGCGTCCTTGACGGCGAACGCCGCGTCGGAGCCGAGGTAGGGGTCGTCGGCGGCGAACACATGGGTGGTGAGCGACCGGTGACCGGCCGCCTCCACCCGCAGGTGGACATGGGCGGGGCGCATCGGGTGACGGCCGAGCGCCCGCAGCAGCTCGCCCACCGGGCCGTCGGTCGGCACCGGGTAGCTGGCGGGCTTGACCGTACGGAACCAGTAGGCGCCGTCGGGACCCGTGGTGAACAGACCGCGCAGATTGCCGTCGGGCTGCTCGGCGTCCTGGCTGTCGTACAGACCCGTGTCGTTCGCCTGCCAGACGTCCAGCACGGCGCCGGCCAGTGGACTGCCGTCGCAGTCGGTGATGCGGCCGTGCACCACGGCCCGCTCCCCGCGCCGCAGCTCGGGGCCCTCGGCGATCCAGGCGCCCATCGGGCGGGGCGGCGCCGGCGAGTGGAAGGGGCCCTCGACCGAGCTGGGCGTCATGGTGACCGGGCCCGTGTGGTTGACCTCGTCCACGGCCGAGGTGAGGCCCAGCATGTCGGAGAGCAGGATGAACTCGTTGCGGCGTTCGGTGCAGGCCCGGCCCGTGCGGACCAGGAAGTCCACCGCGCGCAGCCACTCGCCCTCGGAGGGCCGGGTCTCCCGCACGAAGGCGTGCAGATGGGTCACGAGGCCGCCGATCAGCTCCCGCAGCCGCTCGTCGTCGCCGCGGACGGTGGAGAGGACCTGTCGCAACAGGGCGTCCGGCCCGGGGTCGTGAGCGGAGCCGGGGCCCACCGCCCCTCCCGCGGGGGCGGGTCGAGCCGTACCGGTGGTGTCGGTCATGAGGTCGCTCCCGTGGGCGTCAGGGCGGCGTCCGGTGCCGCACAGCCGTAGGTGTGGGTGCCGGCCCCGGCGTGGTGCCGGGCGCCGTCGGGCAGGACGACGTGCGCGGTGGTGCCGGGCGGCACGGTGACGGAGAGGTGGAAGCGGCCGTCCTCGATGTGCCAGGACGAGCGGATCGGCCCGTACGGCGAGCGGTGTTCGGCCCGGGCCCGGGTCAGGCCCCCGCCGGGGCGGGGCGCCACGGTGAAGCGGCGGTAGCCCGGAGCGTCCTCGTCGGGCCTGATCCCGGCCGTGCAGCGGTGCAGGAAGGAGACGACCGCGCCCTTCGAGTAGTGGTTGAGGGAGTCGTGCGGGGTGCCGTCCGCGCCGACGCCGTCCCAGTGCTCCCAGACGGTCGTCGCGCCCCGGTCGATCATGTGGAGCCAGGACGGGGCCGTGTCCTGGAGCAGCAGCTCGTAGGCGACGTCCAGATGTCCGGAGTCCGCGAGCACGGGCAGCAGATCCGGGGTGGCGAGGAAGCCGGTGCCCAGGTGCGTGTCCGCGGCGCGGACGAGTTCCACCAGCCGTTCGGCGGTTTGGGCCCGCAGTCCGGCCGGGACCAGGTCGAAGGCGAGCGCCCGCACATGGTGGGCCTGGGTGTCCGGGCGCAGCGAGCCGTCGGCCGCGAGGAACTCCGTCCGCCAGGCGGCACGCACCCGCTCGCTCAGTTCCCGGTAGCGGTCGGCGTCCTCGTCGCGGCCCAGGACACGGGCGATGCGCGCCGCCAGCCGGGTCGAGTGGGCGTAGTAGGCGGTGGCGACGTCCGCCTTGTCCAGGGCCGCGTAAGCCGCCAGGTCGCCGACCTTCTCACCGGGCACGAGCCACTCGCCCCAGTGGAACCCGGTGTCCCACAGATACCGCTCGTGCCGCGCCGGGCGGGCGGAGCGCCGGATCCGGTCCGGGTGCCGCTCCTCGCGGGCGGCCCGTTCGACCCGGCCGAGCCAGGCGGTCATGGCAGGCCACAGCTCCTCCAGGATCCCCGGGTCGCCGTAGGCCAGGTACAGCTGCCAGGGCACGATGACCACCGCGTCGCCCCAGCCGGCCGAGCCGTTGAGATGCGCCACCGGCCCCTTGGGCCCCTCGGTGCGGCAGGCCGGCGAGATGTTGGCGACGGTGCCGTCCGGCCACTGGTCGGCGGCGACGTCGCGCAGCCACTTCGCCGAGAAGCCCGACACGTCGTAGAGGAACGCGGCGGTCGGCACGAACAGCTGCCAGTCCCCGGTCCAGCCGGCGCGTTCGCGGGTCGGGCAGTCCGTGGGGATGTCGCAGACGTTGCCGCGCAGACTCCACCGGGCGGCCTCGTGCAGCCGGTCGACCCGCTCGTCGTCGCAGTCGAACCAGCCGGTCCGCCGCAGGTCGGAGTGGACGACCACACCGCGCAGGTCGTCGGCGGTCAGCTCGCCGGGATGACCCTCGACGCGGACGTAGCGGAAGCCGTGCGTGGTGTGCCGCGGTTCGAAGGCCTCGCCGGGCCGGCCGGCCGAGACGACCCGGTCGATCTGGCCGGCCGGGAGCGGCTCGGGCAGGAACGGCATGTCCACGCGGAGGTGATCCGTCGTCACATCGCCGTCGGGGCCCAGGGACTCGCCGTGCGTGAGCGTGAGACGGGTGCCCGCCGGACCGAGGTCGGTCAGCCGCACCCAGCCGTTGATGTTCTGTCCGAGGTCGAAGACCTGCCGGTCGGGGTGCGGGCGGGTCACCGAGACCGGGGCGAGTTCCTCGACGCGCCGCACGGGCGGGGCGGGTGAGGCGACCAGCCCGGCATGTCCGTGGTCGGCGACCTCCACCGGCGTCCACGCCGAGTCGTCGTACCCCGGCAGGTCCCAGCCGACGGGGGTGCGACGCAGGTCGGTGAACTGCCCCGCGATCAGGTCGGCGGCCACGACCGGCCCCGGAGACCAGCGCCAGTGCCGGTCGGTGGACACGACGGACGTGGTGCCGTCGGCGTGCTCGAGGTGCAACTGCGCCAGGAACGAGACCCGCTCGCCCCACTGGTCGTGGGCCCGGGTGACCCCGACCTGGCCGCGGAACCAGCCGTCGGAGAGCACCGCCCCCAGCGCGTTCTCGCCCTCCCGCAGCAGCGCCGTCACGTCGTACGCCTGCACCTGGAGATGTACGTCGTACTGCGTGAACCCCGGTGTCAGCTCGGCGTCCCCGACCCGCTCCCCGTTGAGGAAGACCTCGTAGAGACCCTGCGCCGTGGCGTAGAGCCGGGCCCGGCGGACCGGGGAGCCCGCGGTGAACGCGGTGCGCAGCAGCGGAGCGGGCCGGTGCCCGACGGGCGGGACGCCGGGTCCGCCGGACGTGCCAGGGCCGCCGGGGCCGCTGGGTCCGCTGGGTCCGCTGGGTCCGCCGGATGTGCCGGGGCCGCCGGGGCAGCCGGACACGGGTTCGCCAGGTGTGCCGGGCGCACCGGCCTCGTCGGACACGGGTGCACCAGGCACGCCGGGTTCACCGGGCAGGCCGGGCACACCGGCTGGGACGGGCCCACCGGTCTCGCCGGGTACGACGGGCTCGATCCACCGTGCCTGCCAGTCGGTGGGATCCAGCAGGCCGGTCTCGAACCAGGCCTCCCGCGACCACGCGCTCTCGCCGAGGTCGGTCCAGACCTTGACCCGCCAGGTGATCCGCTCCCCGGAGCCGGGCGGTGGCCCCCCGTACGGCACGTGCGTGCTCTCCGCGGAGTCGACACGGCCGGAGTCCCAGCCCGTGCTCGTGCCGATGCGGTACGCGAACTGCTCGCGCGAGCCGGGCGGCAGCCACCAGGACAGCCGGGGGCGGCGGTTGCCGAGGCCCAGCGGCTGTTCCAGCTCGTCGGCACGCAGACAGGTGGGAGCGGCGTTCATACAGGTGACCAAACGTTCGAGGGGGAGTCAGGCCGGGGCGGGAAGCCCGAGAGGGCCGCAGACCTGGGTGGCGAACTCCAGGGCTTCGGCGAACACGGGATCCGGATCGGGCAGCCCGGCCCAGAGGTGGTCCGCGTCGTCGACCAGGCGCAGGCTCACCCGGCACCCGTGGGCGCGCAGGGCCGCGGCGAGCTGTTCGCTCTGCCCGCTGGGGACGAACCGGTCGGCGGTGCCGTGGGCGAGCAGGAAGGGCGGGGCGGCGGCGGACACATGGCTCACCGGGCTCGCCGCGGCGGCGCGTTCCGGTGCCGCCGGTACGGGCGCGCCGATGAGCAGCGCCTCCCGGGAGTCCACGGCGTCCGGGGCGCTCACCGCGTCGGGCCGGGACTGGCGCTGCATGGTGCGCAGGTCCGCGGGCCCGTACCAGTCGACGACCCCGGCGACTCTCACGCCCGGACCGGGCTCGCCGACGTCGCCCTCCCACTCGGGCCTGCCGTCGGTCAGCGCGAGCAGGGCCGCGAGATGACCGCCCGCGGACTCGCCCCACAGCACGACCCGTCCGGCGTCGATCCCCAGCTCGCCGGCGTGCGCGCGCAGCCAGCGCAGCGCGGCCTTGCCGTCGTGCAGCTGGGCCGGGAAGACGGCCTCGCCGCTGAGCCGGTAGTCGAGGGAGGCGACCGCGAAGCCCGCCCGGACGAGCCGGTCGAACGGACCGACCGCCCACCCGGCGAAGGCCGGGCCGAACTGGTCCCGCCGTCCGGTCCGCCAGCCGCCGCCGTGCAGGAAGACGACCACCGGGGCCGGGTGCTCCGGGTCACGCGCGGGGCGGTACAGGTCGAGCAGCAACGGCCGGAATCCGGGCGGCGAGCCGTACTCGACCCCCCGGAGCACGCGGGTGCCGGCGGACGTGGTCTGCTCCGCCGGAAGCGGGGCTGCCGGAACGGGAGAAGCCGGAACGGGGGAAGCGTTCGCGTCCATGTCAGCCGTCCAGGGGACGGAGGTCGAACCGGAACTCCTGCCGGTGCTCGCGGGCGACCCGGGCCAGCTGCTCGTGGGAGGGGATGTACGGCGGGTGCGGAATCTCCGACGAGTCCGTGCGGGTCCCGGCCTCGCCGAAGAACCGCTCGAAGCCGCCGCTGGACGCGCCCATGATCTTCGTGTCGTCCGCCTCGACCCGGAAGGTGTGCAGACAACCGGCGGGCACGTAGCCGAAGTCGCCGGGCTTCAGAAGCTTCTCGTACGTCTCGCCGTCGCCGTCCTGGATCCACACCCGGGCGCGGCCGGACAACAGATAGAAGGTCTCGTGCACGTCGGCGTGGCTGTGGGTGGGGATCGCGTCGCCCTTGGGAGCCGCGTAGGTGAACAGGCCGAACTGGCCGTCGGTCTCGTCCTTGCTCAGCAGAACGGTGATGAGGGCGTCGAACAGGTGGGATCGCTCCCCCTCTCCGGCTTCCAGGAAGAAGGGCACCGGCTTCCCCGGCAGGGCGAGGCGCTTCGCACCGCCGCTCTGGGCGAACTCCGCAGTCATGGGGTCTCCTCGGAAATCTGGTCGGCTCTGCCCGAGGCGGGCAACCCGTCGGGACGGGCGACCCGTCGAGGGGGCGACCCCTCGAGGTCGGCCGGGAGAACGGGTGCCGAATCGAGGGGGCCGTAACGACGGGGTGCCGTAAGGATGGGGCCGCCGCCGACGTCCCACCAGGCGGAATTCCATTGAATGGCATGCGATCGAAACCTGGACGCAACGCGTTTCTGGTCACCGGGTGGGTCACACTGCACGGGTGACGAACAACGCGGGCACGTCCGGTGCCGCCGCCCGGGGAAGACGGCCGCCACAGGGCGAGCCGGTGATCGACCGTGCGTTCGCGCTGCTCACGGCCTTCTCCGAGGACCGTCGCTCGATGACCCTCGCCGAGCTCAGCCGCGTCACGGACACGCCGCCGAGTACGACGCTACGCCTGGCCCGGCGGCTCGTGCACTGGGGCGCTCTGGAGCGGGACGCCGACGGCCGCTACGTCGTGGGCCTGCGGCTGTGGGAGGTCGCCTCGCTCGCACCGCGTGCGCACGGGCTGCGCAGGGTGGCGCTGCCGTACATGGAGGATCTGTACGAGGCGACCCACCAGCACGTCCTGCTGGCCGTACGGGACGGCACGGACGCGCTGCTCGTCGAGCGGCTGTCGGCCCACACCGCCATCGACGTGCTGTACCGGGTGGGCGGCCGGCTGCCGCTGCACTCCACGGGCGTCGGTCTGGTGCTGCTGGCGCACGCCGAACCCGACTTCCAGGACGAGATCCTCGGGCAGGCCCTGACGCACGAGCCCGAGGGCGTACCGCTGTCCTCCGCCGCGCTGCGGCGTTCCCTCGCCGAGATCCGCAGCACCGGGGTGGCCGTCGTCAACCGCGCGGAGCCCGTCCCGCTGCACGCCGTCGCGGCACCCGTGCGCGGGGCCGAAGGCGAGGTCGTCGCGGCGCTGTCGGTCGTCGTGCCGGCCGGCCACGCCGAGCCCCGCGTGCTCGCCCCGGCCCTGCGTGCCACGGCCCGGGCCCTGTCCCGCAGCCTCGGCGCGGTCACGGCCCCGCCGGCTCCGGCGCAGGGCAGCCTCCGCCGACGGCAGTGAGGCCGGTGGCGGAGCCGTGAGCGGATCCGCGCGAGGCGATGGCGTCGCCCCCCGCCCGGGGACTCGGCGGGGGGCGACGGTGGCGGTGCGGCTCGGTCAGGCGGCGGCCGGGGTCGCGTCGCTCTCCGGATCCCGCAGTGCCGGAATGAACAGGGACACCGCCAGCGCCGCCAGCAGGATCAGCGCTCCGGTCCAGAAGACCCAGGTGTAGCCCCCGTCCAGGTAGAACGCGGTGCCCTTGAGGACCGTGCTGTGCGCGGCGAGGACGGCGAAGCACACGGCGGGGACGACCGTGCCGAAGAAGTTGAAGAGCATCTGCATCAGGCCGCTGCCCTGCCCCTGCTCCTCCACCGAGACCACGCCGAGGACCAGCACGGGAGCGATGGAGACGATGAGGCCGGTGCCGAGGTTGGCCAGACACGCCGTCAGGACGAGTTCGGTGGCATCGGCGTGGAAGAGGCCCATCAGCCCGTATCCCGCCGCGCCCAGCCCCAGTCCGATCCCCCACAGCAGGCGGGCGTCGGCCTTGCGCAGCAGGCGGCCGGCGGCGAATCCGGTGCCCAGCATGACCAGGTTCCAGGTCAGGCCGATCCGCGCGTTGTGCGTGCTGGTCCAGCCCAGTCCGTCGGAGACCCCGGGGATTGCGGGGTAGAGGGCCAGCAGGATGCCCATGGAGGCCATCGCCAGCGCGGTGGCCTGGCCCACGGCCGCGGCGCTGACGGTCAGCGCGACCGGCCGCCGGCCGAGCACGCGCAGATCGAGGATCGGATGGGCGCTGCCGCGCTCGACGAGGACGAAGACCACGAGCGCCAGCAGCCCGCCGGCCGTCCAGCCGAGGGTCGCGCCGCTCGTCCAGCCCCGGCTCCCGCCCTGGCCGACCGCGTACACCACGGCCGTCAGGCCACCGCCGAGCAGCGTTCCGCCCAGCCAGTCGAAGCCGTTCTGGAAGTCGTGCCGCGGGGTCTCGGGCACCAGCAGGGCCACCAGGACGAACGCCACCGCGGTCGCCCCGGCGATGAACCACAGCGCGGCCCGGTATCCCCCGGCGTCGATCAGCCAACCGGCGAGCAACGGCCCCACCACACCCACCAGACCCATGCTGCCGCCGAGGATCGCGCTGGCCTGCTTCACCATCCGGGCGGGGAAGAGGTCCCGCACGGCAGGGAAGGACAGGGCGGCGAACGGGGCGTAGCAAGCGGCGATGCCCCGGCCGACCAGCAGCAGCCAGAAGCTGCCCGCCATGGCCGCGATGATGTCGCCGACGACCCCGAGACCGATCATGGCGAGCATGATCCGCCGCCTTCCGTACCGGTCACCCGCCTTGATGACGAACGGGATGAGCAGGGTGGACACCATGGTGACGATCAACGAGAACCAGGCGACCTGGGTGGTGTGGAAGCGTTGCGCGATGTCGGCCGTCGTGTTGGCCGTGACGATGCCGGCGACGGCCAGCAGCTGCGTCGGCCAGATCAGGGCCACCAGCAAGGCCACCAGACGGCGGTTCCAGCGTTCGGAGGTCCGGGCGGACGATGCCGTGAGCGAGGGGCTTGCAGACGTCGATGTCACGCAGCCGCTCCTTTCGCGAGCCGGGCGGGAAGGGCAGAACGCTCGGGAGCGGCACGTCCGACCCATGGCGGTCGGCCCCCCACGAGGCGTGCGGCAAGAATGAGCGCCCGCCGCCATGGCCACCAGGCAGATTTCCATTGAATGGCACGCGACCGAAACGTGGCCGCAACGCGGGATCGACGACCGGGCGAGTCCACCCGGTCCGGCGCCGACGGCCTTCTTCCGCCCTTCCGTCCACCGTCGGTCCGCACCCGCGGCTGCGTTGCGGACGAAAGGTGTCCGCAAGCCCCGCTACGTTGCGTACATGACGAAGACGACCCACCCGGCAGGCCCCGTGCTCGGCGCTCGTGCCCTCAATCGCGCCACCCTCGACCGGCAGTTGCTGCTGCGGCCGGCGTCGATGTCCGCCGGGGACGCCGTGGAGCATCTGCTCGGGCTCCAGGCGCAGAACGTGAAGCCGCCGTACTACGCGCTGGCCGCCCGTCTCGACGGCTTCGTCCCCGAGGAGCTGTCGACGCTGATGGCCGGCCGTGAGGCCGTGCGCATCGTCAGCATGCGTTCCACCATCCACACCCACACCGCCGACGACTGCCTGACGCTCCGGCCGTTCGTCCAGCCCGCCCGCGACCGTGAGCTGACGTACTTCCGCAAGGGCCTCACCGGAGTCGACCTCGACCGGCTCGCCGTCCTCGCCCGCGGCCTCGTCGAGGCCGAGCCGCGCACCATGAAGCAGCTGCGCGAGGCGCTCTCCGTCGAGTGGCCGGACGCCGACCCCCAGTCCCTCGCGGTCGCCGCCCGCTGCCGGCTGCCCCTCGTCCAGGTCACCCCGCGGGGGCTGTGGGGCAGGAGCGGGCAGGTCGCGCTCACCACCGCCGAGCACTGGCTGGGGCGGCCCGCGCAGAGCGCCCCGACGGCGGACTCCGTCGTCCTGCGCTATCTGGCCGCCTTCGGCCCGGCCTCCGTCAAGGACATGCAGACCTGGGCCGGCCTGACCCGGTTGCGCGACGCCTTCGAACGCCTGCGCCCGGAACTCCTCACCTTCCGCGACGAGCACGGCGTCGAGCTCTTCGACCTGCCCGACGCACCCCGCCCCGACCCGCGGACCCCGGCCCCGCCCCGCTTCCTCCCCGAGTTCGACAACCTCCTCCTGTCCCACGCCGACCGCACCCGGGTCGTCCCGGCCGAGTACTGGGGCCGCTCCTGGCAGGGCAACCAGGCGTACTGCACCCTCCTCGTCGACGGCTTCCTGGCGGGTGTGTGGAAGCTGGAGCAGGACGCCCTGGTCATCGAGCCCTTCGGCACCCTCACCGAGGCCCAGCGGCAGGACGTGGCCGCCGAGGGCGAGCGGATGCTGGCCACCATGCACCCGGGGCAGCCCCACGACATCCGGTTCGGCACCGTCGTACGGTCGTGACCACCCGCGCTCCGCCCGCAGCACACGCCGGGCAGACGAGAAGCCCCCACCGGGGACCGGTGAGGGTTCGGACCTTGGATAGGGGGCGCTGCGGGCCGCTCGTGGAGGCTCGCAGCGCCCCCCGGTCTTTCCCTGAGGGGTGCTCAGGAGTTCTCGGAGACTGCTACGCGGTGACGGGCTACGAGTTGACCTGCGTCGTCACCAGGCTGGAGAAGGTGGTCAGCCGGGTGTACACACCCGGGTAGCCGGCCTCCGCGCAGCCCTCGCCCCAAGAAGTGATCCCTGCCAGGACGCCCCCGATGAGCAGGGGACCGCCGCTGTCGCCCTGGCAGGTGTCTACGCCGCCGGATGTGTATCCGGCGCAAACCATGTCGGTCGCGACGAAGTCGGAACCGTAGGAGCTCTTGCAGCTGGTGTCGGACACGATCGGGACGGTCGCGGTCCGCAGCTGGTTGGAGGAGCTGCCGTTCTCCGAGGTGGTGCCCCAGCCGATGATGCGGGCGGTGGTGCCGGCCGCGTACACGCCGGTCTGGGACGAGGAGACGTACGACGCCGTGGTGTACGGCATCGACGTCGACAGGGTCAGGACGGCCACGTCGTCACCGTTGGTGGCGTCCGTGTAGCTCGGGTTGATCCAGATCTTGCTGACCCGGCTGACCGTGCCGTTGGTGCCGTTGAGGTAGGTGCGCCCACCGACGACACGCACACTGCTCGTGGTCTCGCCGACCATACAGTGGGCGGCCGTGACCACCTTGGTCGCCGAGACGAGGGTGCCGCCGCAGAACTGGTTCTGCGAGGCGTCCGTGATCTGCATCATGAACGGGTACGTCGTGGTCGTGGTCGTCGTGCCGCCGACGATCGGCTGCGGTGCTGCGACAGCGGTGGGGGCGCTGAGCAGTGCGGTCGCCGCCGCCGCGGCGGTCGCCGCGAGGACGGCGGCGGTCTTCTTGAACCGGTTGAGCCCGAACATGGATCTCCTCGGTGGGGGATTGCCGGTGGGGGGTCGCACGGGTGTGGGGGGTTACACGGGGGTCGCGGGACCGACCCCCGTATGCCCGGGCGAGCGGCACGTCCCTTAAGCTAGGACCCGGCACCCGCTTCCCCCAATGAGGGAACCCCCTAAGGGAGTTGGGGCAGGGAAAACCCTCGGTCGGCTCAGGCGAGCCACAGTCGCCGCCGAGGGGGCGCTCAGAGAACCCGCGCGCGGGGCACAGCACCCGCTGAGGGCGGGGAACCCTTCAGGGGCAGTTAACCCGCGGATTCCTCACTTCGCGTGACGCCCCGCCGCCAGTCGGACGATGTCCACCCGCGAACGGATCCCCAGCTTGCGGTAGACCCGGGTCAGGGTCGCCTCGACCGTCTTGACGCTGATGAACAGACGCGCGGCGATCTCCCGGTTGGTCGCGCCCTCCATGACGAGCGCGGCGACCTGACGCTCCATCGAGGCGAGCCCCTCCAGCGCGTCGGACGGGGGAGCCGTCTGCGGGGGCACGGCGACCGTCTCGGGCGCGGCCGCCGCGACCGCCGCGTCCACCTGGCGCAGCCAGGGCAGCGCCCGGCACCGCCGGAACAACCGCGCCGCCTCGTCGTACGACGTCGGGCCCGGCCGCCCGGTGCGCAGCATGGCCAGCGCGAACGCGGCCCGCGCCTCCTCCAGGCCGTACCCCAGCTTGGCCAGCCGGTCCTGAACGGACGTCAGCCGGGACAGCGCCGCCTCGTGGTCGCCGCGGGCGGCCCGCACCAGCGCCTCCGCCCGGTCCAGCACGGCCAGCACGCTCTCCCGGCCCAGCCGGAGCGCGTGCTCGCGCGTCACGTCGATGACGTCCTGTGCCTCGCCCGGCTCGCCGACCCGGACCAAGGCCTCGGCGAGGTCGCCCTGCCAGCGGCCCCGGGCGGGGTCGGTGATGCCCAGTCCCTGCTCCAGCTCCCGCACCCGGCGCAGCGAGCCGACCGCGCCCGCCGCGTCCCCGGCCACCAACTGGGCGTGGCCCAGCGCGGCCAGCGCGCGCGAGACGTACATCTGGTCGCCGTCCTCCTCGGCCTTACCCGCCGCCTCCCGGGCCAGTGCCAGCGCCCGGTCGACGTCACCGCCGGAGGCCTCGGCGAGGGAGGCCAGCATCGCGGAGGCCCCCAGGCCGATGCCGGAGTCCCGGGCCAGCCGGAGGCTCTCGCGGGCCAGGTCGAGGGCGCGCCCGCAGTGCCCGGAGCGCAGTTCGGTCTCGGCGAGGAAGCGCTGGAAGTGCACCTCGCTCTCGACCATGCCGCGCCGACGCACCTCGCGCAGCAGCGCGGTGATGGTCGACCGGGCCTCGGGAAGCTGATCGCTCATCAGCAGCCAGCGGAACCGGGCCGCCCCGACGCCGTTGTGATGGCACGCCACGTAGGGGTCCTGGGGTTCTCGCAGGGCCCGCTTGATGGTGGTCGGGGCGTTCGGGTGGCCCATCAGGGTCTCGGTCGAGGCCTGGAAGGAGAGCGCCATCAGCTCGGTGCGCCGGTCGTCCCCGCGGGCCGCAAGGTCGGCCGTGTGCGCGGCCTCCTCGCGGGCCTCGGCGAAGTCGCCCTCGACGATCAGCTTGCGCCAGGCCAGCCGGTAGTGGACCAGGGCGAGCAGCCGCGGGTCGTCACCGGCGTCGGCGAGGGCCTGCGGGAAGACGGCGTCGACCTCGCCCAGGGACTGCCCGGCGGCCTCGATCACCACTTCCCAGGCCCGGATCCGCTCGGCGGGCACGGTCGCCCGGGTCAGCACCTCACGCGCGATGTCCCGGGCGAGGTCCACCTCGCCGGCGGTGATCGCGTCCTCGGCGGCCTGGAGCCGCCGGTCGTCCGGGGCGGGGGCGCCGTCCGGCGGGGTGTGCCGGGCGGCCAGCAGCCCGAGGGAGGCGGCGACCGAGGGGGCGCCCCGGTCGCGGGCGAGCGCGGCGGCCTCGGCGAGCCGGGCGGCGACCTCCGGGTCGGTGCCGGTGGTGGCCAGCGCGAGGTTGCGGGCCCGCTCGATCGGATCGGAGGCGGCGGTGGACAGCGCGGCGTGCGCGGCCCGGCGCTCCTGGGCGGGCGCCTCCGCGTACAGCGCGGCCGAGATCAGCGGATGCGCGAAGCGTACGGCCGGCCCCTCGGGCTCCGTCGCCAGCAGCCCGAGGGCCGCCGCCTGCGCGGTCTCGGCCTCGGCGTTCTCACGGCCGGCCGCGTGCAGCAGGGCCAGCGTGGGGCGGGCGCCGGCGCTGGCCACGAGCAGGGTGCGGCGGGCCTCGTCGGACAGCATGTCGAGGCGGCTGAGGACCAGGGCGCGCAGCGAGGTCGGCACCGGCAGGGGCTCGCCGGGCCGGGGCGGCGTCGGGCTCTCGCCGAGGGCGCGGCCCAGTTCCAGGGCGAAGAGCGGGTTGCCGCCGCTGGTGCGGTGGATCTCCCGCATCGTCGAGCGGGGCAGGTCGGTGTAGCCGCGGTGGTCGAGCAGCGCGGAGACCTGGGCGCGGGAGAGGGGGTTGAGCCGGACGGCGAGGGTGTCGGGCGGGGACGCGCGTAGATGACGGTCGTACTCCTGTTCCTCCGTCCGCACCGCGCACAGCAGCTGGACGGGGGTGTCGCCGAGGCGGCGGGCGGCGAAGCCGAGGAGTTCGGCGCTGGCCGAGTCCAGCCACTGGAGGTCGTCGGCGACGAGCAGGACGGGACCCGCGGCGGCGAGCGCGCGCAGGGCCGACAGCACGGCCAGACGCAGGGCCAGGCCGTCGCGTTGCAGAGTCGATTCGCCTCGGCCGGTGAGCGCCGACTCCAGGGCCGTGCGCTGGGCGACGGGCAGCTTGTCCGAGATCTCGTCCAGCACGAGGCCGAAGAGGTCGGCCAGAGCCAGGAAGGGGAGATGGGATTCGGACTCGGTCGCCGAGCAGCGCAGGACGGTGCGGGCCGCCTCCCCGTAATCCGCGGCCAATGCCCGCAGCACGGTCGACTTTCCTATTCCGGCCGGGCCGTGCAGCAGCACACTGCCGCCGCGCGTCAGCTGGTCACGGGCGGCCGTGAACAGCTCGTCCCTGCCGATGACCAGGTCGGGGCGGCATCTGGCAGGCTCCTTGAAGTCCCGTCGCACGGTCACCGCTCCCCTCCGAGTGTCGTGTCCGGGCCAAATTCTAGGCAACGTCCCTTTGAAATTCGGAGACACGGCGTGGTGAGGCATATAACAACGTGACGCATAGGGAAATTCATGGAGACGATGAATGAATGGTCTCTTGTCGTGAGGGGCCTCCCTGGCTTGATGTCGTCGCTGCTCCCCCGCATCTTGCACCGCCCGCGCTACGGGCATGTTGCGCGCCCCGCGATCAGGGCAGCAGGCCCGCCCTCCGGGCCGCGACCACCGCCTCTCCCCGGGTGCGCGCGCCCAGCCTGCGCATCGCCGACCTCAGATAGCCCTTGACCGTCTCCGGCCGCAAACCCAGCCGCTCGGCGGCCGCCGCGTTCGTCGCCCCTGCCGCCACCCACGCCAGCACGTCCAGCTCACGGGGGGCCAGGGCGACCGGTTGCCCCGCCGGCCGCTCCGCAGGCCTCGACGCCAGCAGCCCGCAGACCCCGAGGAGTTCGGCGCGCAGGGCCGGATCGGCGATCCGCGGGGCCAGGGCACGCAGGGCCGTGTGCGCCTCACGCACCTGTTCCCAGCCGGCCCCCGCCCCGGTGTCCGGACCGGGCCCCGCGCCTGCGTTGCCCGGCCGGGCCGCCGTCAGCAGGTCCCGCGCCTCGTCGCCGACCACCAGCGCCTGCTCCACGTCCCGCGCCGCCTGCACGGCCGCGGTCAGCGTGCGGTCGCCCAGCGGCTGGGCCGTGCGCAGGGCGCCGTACAGCACCCCGCGCACCCGGCGCCGTACGACCACCGGGATCGCCAGCACCGAGCGCAGGCCCTCCTCCGCGACGGCCGCGTCGTACTCGTGACTGATCTGCCGGGAGAGGGAGTAGTCGGTCACCGCGCACGGGCGGGCCAGCGCCACCGCCTTGCCGCCGAGACCGTTGCCGGAGGTCACCGCCAGTCCGCGCAACGCGAGACCGGCCGCGCCGCTGAACTCGCTGATCCGCATCCGCTGCCGCCCCGGCTCCACCAGACCGCCGAAGGCGACCGGCAGCCCCGTCGCCCGCCGCAGCCGCGCCAGCGCGCCGCGAATCTCCACCGTTCCGGCCGCGTCTGCCGCCACGTTCTCGCCCTTTCCGCGCGGCTTGGTGCCGCACACCCCCGTCCGGGGGTAGTGAGACCTGCATCACGGATTACACGATGGCAGAGAGCCGCCCGGCAATGGTCCGGCACCACGGGAGTGAGCCGCAGGGGCTGAGCGAGCCCCGGAGGCGCCGACCGAGCAAGCCAAGAAAGCACGGAGGACAGATGACGACGGCGACGGAGCGTTTCCGCGGAGCCCGCGACTTCCTGCTGGAACACCGCGAGGACTACACAACCGCTTACGAGCATTTCGAGTGGCCCCGCCCGGAGCGCTTCAACTGGGCCCTCGACTGGTTCGACGTCATCGCCGACGGCAACGGGCGCACCGCCCTGCACATCGTGGAAGAAGACGGTTCCGAAACCCGTCTCAGCTTCGCCGAACTGTCGGAGCGCTCCGACCGGCTCGCGAACTGGCTGCGCGGGCGCGGTGTCGCCGCCGAGGACCGGATCCTCGTCATGCTCGGCAACCAGGCCGAACTCTGGGAGACCGCGCTGGCCGCGATGAAGCTGCGGGCCGTCGTCGTCCCGGCCACTCCGCTGCTCGGCCCCGCCGACCTCACCGACCGCGTCGAACGCGGCCGCATCCGGCACGTCCTCGTCCGCACCGAGGACACCGGCAAGTTCGACGCGGTCCCCGGCGACTACCGGCGCATCGCGGTCGGCGGCGCACCCGAGGGCTGGCAGCGGTTCGAGGACGCCTACACGGCCCCGGCCGGCTTCACGCCCGACGGCCCCACCCTCGCCGACGACCCGCTGATGCTCTACTTCACCTCCGGTACGACCGCCCGCCCCAAGCTGGTGGAACACACCCACACCTCGTATCCGATCGGGCATCTGTCGACGATGTACTGGATCGGGCTCCGGCCCGGCGACGTGCACCTCAACATCTCCTCGCCAGGCTGGGCCAAGCACGCCTGGTCCAACCTCTTCGCCCCCTGGAACGCCGAAGCAACCGTTTTCATCCACAACTACACCCGCTTCGACCCGGCCCGGCTGATGACCGAGATGGACCGGGCGGGGGTCACGACGTTCTGCGCCCCGCCCACCGTCTGGCGCATGCTCATCCAGGCCGACCTCACCCAGCTGCGCACCCCGCCCCGTGAGGCGGTGGCCGCGGGCGAGCCGCTCAATCCCGAGGTCATCGAGCAGGTGCGGCGCACCTGGGGGGTGACCGTCCGGGACGGTTTCGGGCAGACCGAGACGGCCGTGCAGATCGCCAACAGTCCCGGACAGGACCTGAAGACCGGCTCGATGGGCCGGCCGGGCCCCGGCTACCGGGTGGAGCTCCTCGACCCGGTGTCGGGCGCGCCGGGTGCGCAGGAGGGCGAGATCGCGCTGGACCTGGCGTCCCGGCCGGTCGGCCTGATGACCGGTTACCACGGCGACGCCGACCGCACGGCGGAGGTGATGGCAGGCGGTTACTACCGCACCGGCGACATCGGCAGCCGCGACGAGAACGGTTACCTCACCTACGTCGGCCGGGCCGACGACGTCTTCAAGGCCTCCGACTACAAGATCAGCCCCTTCGAGCTGGAGAGCGCGCTGCTGGAGCACGAGGCGGTCGCCGAGGCGGCCGTCGTCCCCGCCCCGGACGAGCTGCGCCTCGCCGTGCCCAAGGCCTACGTCGTGCTGGCCGAGGGCTGGGAGCCGGGCCCCGACACCGCGAAGGTTCTGTTCGAGCACTCCCGCGAGGTCCTCGCCCCGTACAAGCGCGTGCGCCGCCTTGAGTTCGCCCCGCTGCCCAAGACGGTGAGCGGCAAGATCCGCCGGATCGAGCTGCGGGAGGCGACCGAGGCGGGCTCGCCGGACGAGTACCGCGAGGAGGACTTCCGGTGAGCGGGGCGTCGTACGCGCACGGGACGAGCGCGACCGCGCTGCTCGGGGACACCATCGGCGACAACCTGGACCGGACGGCGGACCGCTGGCCGGACCGCGAGGCGCTGGTCGACGTGCCGTCCGGGCGGCGCTGGACGTACCGCCGATTCGTCGAGGACGTCGACCGGCTGGCGTACGCGCTGCTCGCGAGCGGGGTCGCCAAGGGCGACCGGGTGGGCATCTGGGCGGTCAACTGCGCGGAGTGGGTGCTCGTCCAGTACGCCACCGCCCGGATCGGCGCGATCATGGTGAACATCAACCCGGCGTACCGCACGCACGAGGTCGAGTACGTCCTCCGCCAGGCCGGGATCTCCGTGCTGTTCGCCTCGCTCAGCCACCGGACGAGCGACTACCGGGCGATGGTCGAGCAGGTACGCGGCAGATGCCCGCAACTGCGGGAGACCGTTTACCTCGGTGATCCGAGCTGGGACGCCTTGCTGCGGCGCGCAACACCCGACCTCGACGAGGCCTTCCGCACCCGCAGAAACGAGTTGTCCTGCGACGACCCCGTCAACATCCAGTACACCTCGGGTACGACGGGCTTCCCCAAGGGAGCCACCCTCTCCCACCACAACATTCTCAACAACGGTTACTTCGTGGGTGAGTCGATCGCCTACAGCGAGCAGGACCGGATCTGCATCCCGGTGCCCTTCTACCACTGCTTCGGCATGGTGATGGGAAACCTGGCGGCCACCTCGCACGGCGCCTGCATCGTCGTCCCGGCCCCGTCATTCGACCCGAAGGCCACGCTGGAGGCGGTCCAGCAGGAGCGGTGCACCTCCCTGTACGGCGTGCCGACCATGTTCATCGCGGAGTTGAACCTGCCCGACTTCGCGACCTACGACCTCTCCTCCCTGCGCACCGGCATCATGGCGGGCTCGCCCTGCCCGGTCGAGGTGATGAAACGGGTGGTCGCCGAGATGAACATGGCGGAGGTGTCTATCTGTTATGGCATGACCGAGACCTCGCCCGTCTCCACCCAGACCCGTCGCGAGGACGATCTGGAGCATCGCACCGGCACCGTGGGCAGGGTCCTGCCGCACATCGAGGTGAAGGTCGTGGACCCGGTGGACGGCGTGACCCGGCCGCGCGGCCTCGCGGGCGAGCTGTGCACCCGCGGCTACAGCGTGATGCTCGGATACTGGAACGAGCCCGAGAAGACCGCCGAGTCGATCGACGCGGGACGCTGGATGCACACCGGGGACCTGGCGGTGATGCGTGAAGACGGTTACGTCGAGATCGTCGGCCGGATCAAGGACATGATCATCCGGGGCGGGGAGAACATCTACCCGCGCGAGATCGAGGAGTTCCTCTACAGCCACCCGGGGATCCGGGACGTGCAGGTCGTCGGCGTCCCGCACGAGAAGTACGGCGAGGAGGTCCTCGCCTGTGTGATCCCGGCCGACGCGGCGGACCCGCTGTCGCTGGAGGAGTTGCGCGCCTACTGCGAGGGCCGGCTGGCGCACTACAAGATCCCGAGCAGGCTGCGGATCATGGAGGCCTTCCCGATGACCGTCTCGGGGAAGGTACGGAAGATCGAGCTGCGCGAGGGGTACGGCGTTTAGCGGGGTTTCCGTGCCTGGGGCTACTCGGGTTGCTCGGGCCACCCCGACTGCTCGTGTTGTCCGGGTTTCTTACGGCGATGGCCTTCGCCTCAGGCGTCTCCGGCGTCGAGGGCGTCGGCCATCGCGTTGACCGGCTGCGGGGTGCCCGTCAGGTCCAGCACGAAGAGCGGTACGCGCAGCTGGTCGGCGCGGGCGCGGGCCTCCTCGGCGTATCCGGCCAGGGAGAAGTAGACGCAGTCCGCGGATTCCGTCATGGCCGTCAGCCACAGGCACTCCACGTCCCGCAGTGAGGCCGGGCGCACGCTGGGGTCCACCTGTGCCACGAGCCCGCGGGCGGCGAGGCCGATGCCGGAGGTGGGCCGTTGATCGGCCCGCCGGATGTCCCCGTGCCCGAGCCAGTTCAGATAGAGCGCGGCGGCCGTGACCGCGTCACGGGCGGTACGGATGGCGACGGGTCGAAAGGCACGCCGTTGTGCTGCCGGTGCCGGTGCCGGTGCCGGTGCCGGTGCCGGTGTTGGTGCAGGTGGGGATGACGGCGGCGGTGTCGGCGTCGACGTCGGCGCGGTTGTCCCGGGCCCCGTCCTCTGCCCCGGCTCTGGCCCTGGCTCCCGCTCGGGTCCCGGCCCCTGCTCCCGCTCGGGGGCCGGGTCGGTCACCGGGATCCGCATCACCGCTCCGCAGGCGCAGCCCAGTTCAGGGTGCGGCCACTGGTGCCGGCGGTGGCAGGCGGGGCAGCGCAGGGCGACCCACTCGTCGTCCCACGCCCGGTGCACGACGGTCGTCGGCGCCGTCCGCCGGTCGAGCACAGGCGTGACGGGAGCACCGCACGCGCACGGGTAGCAGGGCGCGGTGTAGAGGCGCTCGCGCCGGCAGGCCGGGCAGCGCACCGGCACGCTCTCGGGCATGGCCCCATCGTCCTCCTCCGGCCTCCGCTTGTCCGTCTCTTGACGACCTTCGCGTCCCCACTTACATTGCTTCCAGATAGTAGAAAATATTTTCCGCATCACGGAAGTGAGCGGAACGCTGTACACCGATGGAAGGGCTCACCGCGGGGCGCGACGGGAGAGCGAATCCGACAGCTAGAGCAGCTGAAGCAGTCGAAGCAGGAGTAGCCCATGGCTCGTATGACCGCTGCCCGCGCGGCAGTCGAGATCCTCAAGCGCGAGGGCGTCACCAGCGCGTTCGGTGTCCCCGGCGCGGCGATCAACCCCTTCTACGCGGCGCTCGAGGCTTCCGGCGGGATCAACCACACCCTCGCCCGTCATGTCGAGGGCGCCTCGCACATGGCCGAGGGCTACACCCGTACCCACCCGGGCAACATCGGGGTCTGTGTCGGCACCTCCGGTCCGGCCGGCACCGACATGATCACCGGGCTGTACTCCGCCATCGGCGACTCCGTCCCGATCCTGTGCATCACGGGCCAGGCCCCGACCGCCGTGATCCACAAGGAGGACTTCCAGGCCGTCGACATCGCCTCCATCGCCAAGCCGGTGACCAAGATGGCGGTCACCGTCCTGGAGGCGGCCCAGGTGCCCGGCGTCTTCCAGCAGGCCTTCCATCTCATGCGTTCCGGCAGGCCGGGCCCGGTCCTGGTCGACCTGCCGGTCGACGTCCAGCAGGCGGAGATCGAGTTCGACGTGGACACGTACGAGCCGCTGCCCGTCTACAAGCCGGCCGCGACCCGTGCGCAGATCGCGAAGGCGCTCTCGATGCTGAACGCGTCCGAGCGTCCGCTGATCGTCGCGGGCGGCGGTGTCATCACCGCCGACGCCGCCGAACTCCTCCTGGAATTCGCTGAGTTGACCGGAACTCCGGTCATCCCGACCCTGATGGGCTGGGGTGCGATCCCCGACGACCACGAGCTGAACGCCGGCATGGTCGGCCTCCAGACCTCGCACCGCTACGGCAACGCGACGTTCCTGGAGTCCGACTTCGTCCTCGGTATCGGCAACCGCTGGGCCAACCGCCACACCGGCCGCATCGACGTCTACACGGCCGGCCGCACCTTCGTCCACGTCGACGTCGAGCCCACCCAGATCGGCAAGATCTTCGCCCCGGACTACGGGATCGCCTCGGACGCGAAGGCGGCTCTGGAGCTCTTCGTCGAGGCGGCGAGGGAGTCGAGGGCGGCGGGCACGCTTCCCGACCGTTCCGCGTGGGCGGCCGCCGCGCAGGAGAAGAAGGCGACCCTCCAGCGCCGTACGCACTTCGACGACATCCCGATCAAGCCGCAGCGCGTCTACGAGGAGATGAACAAGGCCTTCGGCCCGGAGACCCGGTACGTCACCACCATCGGACTCTCGCAGATCGCCGGCGCCCAGATGCTGCACGTGTACCGGCCGCGCCACTGGATCAACTGCGGCCAGGCGGGGCCCCTCGGCTGGACGATCCCGGCGGCACTGGGCGTGGCCAAGGCCGACCCGGAGGCGCAGGTCGTGGCCCTGTCCGGGGACTACGACTTCCAGTTCATGATCGAGGAACTGGCGGTCGGCGCGCAGCACAAGATCCCTTACGTCCATGTCCTCGTCAACAACTCCTACCTGGGGCTGATCCGGCAGGCGCAGCGGGCGTTCGACATCGACTTCCAGGTCAATCTGGAGTTCGAGAACATCAACTCGCCCGAGCTGGGCGTGTACGGCGTCGACCACGTCAAGGTCGCCGAGGGCCTCGGCTGCAAGGCGATCCGGGTGACGGACCCCGCCGAGTTGGGGGCCGCCTTCGAGCAGGCCAAGAAGCTGGCCGCCGAGTTCCAGGTGCCGGTCGTCGTGGAGGCGATCCTGGAGCGTGTCACCAACATCTCGATGAGCGGCACCAACGACATCGGCAACGTGGTGGAGTTCGAGGAACTCGCCACCGAGCCGGGGCATGCGCCGACGTCGATCAGGACGCTGAAGGTCTGAGGCGGGAGGCGGGAGGACTGAGGCTGAGGGGCCGGGGCTGAACGGCTGATGCCGAAGGCCCGAGGCCGAACAGCTGATGCCGAAGGTCTGATGGCGGAGGTCTGATGCCGAGGCCCGTCGTCGCGAAGGGGCGGCCCGTCCTGTGGGACGGGCCGCCCCATTCCGCGATTTCCGTATGCGCTTTCCCGAAAGGCGTTGCCGTGCGCAAGTCCGGTAGGCGTTTGCTGAACCCGTTTCCAGAACCCGTTTCCTGAGCCCGTTTGCTGAGCGTGTTTCCGGGGGTTCAGTCCGAGCCGCCGCCGCCCCCACCGCCGCAGCTGTACATCACCCCGCCCGTGCCACCGCCCCGCGGTGAGCGTCGGTGGAACCCCTTGTCCGCCACCTCGGCCCGGGCGATCAGGCCCGCCCGCAGGGCGAAGCGCGCCGCCAGAACGCTCAGGGCGGATTCGCCGTGCAGCGCCACCGCCATCAGGACGTCGTCCGTCGACAGCCCCTTCCTGCCGGCCGGCAGGGGGTGTCCGTCCCGCAGGGCGCGCAGAGCGCGTCGAGCGGCGCGGGTCCGCCGCGGCGGAAGGGAGCGCAGCATCCCGGCCGCCACCAGCCCGGCCCGCAGCCCGGACAGTGCCTCCCGCACATCCGGCCGGTCCTCCAACTCCGTGGAGCTCGCGGGCCGTTGCAGCGCCGCGTAGACCGCCTCGGGCAGGGCGTCCAGAGCGGGCAGGGCATCCAGGGCGTCCTGGGTGGGCCGGCCGTCTCCCGCGTCCCCGGCCGACGGCGCCCCTGTCGCCCTCGGCGCCCCCGTCGTCCCCGTCGCCCGGATCCTGCCCGGCCGGCCCGCGTCGACCAGCCCCCTCAGCTGCAGGGCGAGCGCGGCCACCGTGACCGCCGCCCGCGGACCGCCCCGCAGCAACGCGACCTCGTACGGCCCCAGCCGGACCGATGTACCACCGCTCATGTCCTCACCCCCGGAGCGAGGCCCGCCGCCCCCGTGTCGGCGGGCCCCGCGTGACCACAATGTGCCCTTGCCGGGGGGCGGTTGAAGCCTCTTGAACAGATTTCAGAGGTTGATTTGAGCTTGGCGGGCCCGGTCTACTCCTCGTGTCGGTGCCCGTGCTCCTCCGACAGTCCCGGCCAGTCGTCGGGGCCGCCGCCCTGCCACTCGATCAGGTCGTTCTCCTCCACCTCGATCCGGTCCAGGTCGGCCAGGCGGAGGATCTCGACGACGTCGTCGAGATGGGAGGCGAGCCCGAGAACGGTGTCACCCGAGGTGACCCGTCGGGACCCGTCCAGTGCCGGAGGGTGGACCACGATGTGTGGATATTGCGGCGAATTGTTCATATTCGTATTCATATCCGGACCGGCGCCCTTGTCCACAGGGCAACGCGCGGCGCTCCCTCGTCGGTCCTGCTGACGGGGGAGCGCCGGTGCATGAATGGCCGTCCGACGGCGCGAGGCTGGGCGCGACAGGACGTTCGCGCCGCCGGACGGTGCTTTCGGGGTGGGGGCGAGGGGTGGGGGTGTGGTGGGGTCGAGGTGGGGGCAGGGACCGCGGCGGGTTGCGACGGAGCCGGGAGCGGGCTTCCCTCAGGTCGAGAAGCGGGCCCCGTCCCTTCACCACCGCACTGGCTCGCACGCCGCCGCGGTCCTCGCCCTGCCCGCGCCCGTGTCCGGCGACCACCCCTCATCCGGGTCGCGCGGCACGGCCGCGGGCCGCGCGTACGAAGTCGTGACTCACCGTCAGGACCTGTACGCGAGCTCGGTGTTCTCGGTGTTCGGTTGTCGTCCGCCGGTGTCGGGCGAGCCGGGCGGCAACAGGTTGCAGCAATGGTTTCCGGGCGGCGTCGCCGCCTGGGCGCGACAGGACAGATGTCAGCGACGGCGCCGCCCGGAAGTCTCAGAGTCTCGCGCCCGAGAGGCGCTCGACGGCCCGCAACAGGGCCGAGTGGTCCAGTCCGCCGTCGCCCTGCGCGCGCAGGCTCGCGACCAGCTGGGCGACGACCGCGCCGACGGGCAGGGCCGCGCCGACGTTGCGGGCGGCGTCCGTGACGATGCCCATGTCCTTGTGGTGCAGGTCGATCCGGAAGCCCGGCTTGAAGTCACGGGTGAGGAAGTTGTCCTTCTTCCGGGCCAGCACGGTCGAGCCGGCGAGTCCGCCGCCCAGGACGTCCAACGCCGCCTTCAGGTCCACGCCCGACTTCTCCAGGAAGACCACGGCCTCGGCGCACGCCTGGATGTTCACGGCGACGATCAGCTGGTTGGCGGCCTTCACGGTCTGGCCCGAGCCGTGCGGACCGCACAGCACGATGGTCCTGCCGAGCGCCTCGAAGAGGGGCTCCGCCTCGTCGTAGTCGGCCTGTTCGCCGCCCACCATGATGGACAGCACGGCCTCTACGGCGCCGGCCTCACCCCCGGACACGGGGGCGTCGAGCACCCGGATGCCCTTGTCCCTCGCCGCCCGGGCCAGGTCGATCGAGGTCTGCGGGGTGATCGAGGACATGTCGATCAGAAGCGCCCCGGACCGCGCGTTCTCCAGGATGCCCTCGGGCCCGTAAGCGATGGCCTCGACCTGCGGTGAGGCAGGCACCATGGTGATCACGACGTCGGCGTCGCGCACGGCCTCGGCGATGGACCCCGCGGCGCTGCCGCCGGCGGCGGCCAGCCGGTCCAGCTTGTCCTGCTCCAGGGTGAAGCCGGTGACGTCGTAACCCGCCTTGAGCAGGTTCTCGGACATGGGCGAACCCATGATGCCGAGGCCGATCCAGGCGATCTTGGGAAGTGCGTTGCTCATCGGGGGTGCCTCTCGGTACGGGGGATCAGCGGGGCAGCCAGTCGAAGGCCTCGGCGCTCGGCCGGTCGCCCGGCTTGTACTCGAGGCCGACCCAGCCGTCGTATCCGGCCTTGCGCAGCCGGTCGAGGAGGTCCTCGAGGGGGAGTGAGCCGGTGCCCGGCGCGCCACGGCCGGGGTTGTCGGCGATCTGCACATGGCCGGTCCGCGACGCGTAGCGCTCGATCACCGACGGCAGGTCCTCGCCGTTCATCGACAGGTGGTACAGGTCCATCAGGAACTTCGCGTTGCCGAGCCCCGTCGCGTCGTTGACCTTGTCGACGATCCCGATCGCGGCCGGCGCGCTGACCAGCGGGTAGCGGGGCGACTCGGGCCGGTTCAGTGCCTCGACGAGCAGGATCGCGCCGATCCGGTGCGCGGCCCGGGCCGCGAGGACCAGATTCTCCAGCGCCAGGGCGTCCTGCTCGGCCGGGTCCACACCGTCGAGACGGTTGCCGTACAGCGCGTTGAGCGCGCGGCAGCCCAGCAACTGCGCGAAGCCGGCGGCCACGTCGATGTTGGCGCGGAACCGCTCCGACTCCTCACCGGGCAGCGACAGGGCGCCGCGGTCGGGCCCCGGGAGCTGTCCGGCGTAGAAGTTGAGGCCGGTGAGCTGTACGCCCGCGTCCTCGATCGCCTTCTTCAGGGCGTCGAGTTCGGACGGCTCGGGGGTGGGGGAGTCGATCCAGGGCCACCACAGCTCGACCGCGGTGAAGCCGGCCGCGGCGGCGGCCGCGGGGCGCTCCAGGAGCGGGAGTTCCGTGAAGAGGATCGACAGGTTGACGTTGAAGCGCTGGTCTTCGAAGCCCATAGGGGTTCCGCGCTCCCTTCCGTGTCGAGTGTTTCCGTATTGCGGAAGTTATTTTCTGCTTATTGGAAGATTGCCGGTCGGTCGGGCGGCTTGTCAAGGGGATGAGGGGGTGCCCGAGCCCGACCGAGGTGGAATCCCGAGTCCGGGGTGATCGTCCGTCCGGTCCGTTAAGGTCGGGGTCCGGGCGCCGAAGGTCCGGTCCCGTTCAGAGAGGTGTGGGGCGCGATGCGACTGAAAGTGGAGTTCACCACCGAGCCCTTCGACCTCGACGAGGCACCCGCGCACGCGCTGGTCGCCCGTGAGGTGATCGAGGCGGCCGATCTGGACACGGTGGACGTCGGGCCGTTCGGCAACACCGCGGAGGGGGCCGCCGACGCCGTGCTCGCCGCCGTGGACGCCCTGCTGCGCAAGTCCCTCGGCGCGGGCGCCACCCGCATCTCGCTCCAGGTCAACGTCATCGGGGACGCGGACCGGGACACGGCCGGCGATGTCGTCGGGGAGGGTGTGTGAGCACCTCCGGTGACGAGGCCTTCATCGCGGCCGTGAAGCCGCTGATCGACGCGATGGGCGGGGAGATGATCCCGCCGGACGAGGCCGGCGTCGACGACGTCGTCCTGGCCTGGGAGGGCGCCGACGCCGTCGCCGTACGCCTGCCCCAGCTCGCCGACTCCCTCGATCACATCCTCGCCGCCATGGAGCGCAGGAAGGGCAGACCGCTGGCCGACCTGGACCGCAAGGCCAAGCAGGAGGTCGTACGGATACTCGAGGCGCGCGGCGCCTTCTCCGTACGGCACGGCGTGGAAACCGTGGCGAGCGCGCTCGGGGTGAGCCGCTTCACGGTCTACAACTATCTCAACCGGGAGAAAGAGGCCTGAGCGGTCTCCTGGGGGCGTCCCCGAGGACGATCGGGGGCGGATGGCGGGTCGCTGGTGGGCCGGTGGGGGGCGGCCGGGTTTCGTTACCCGGAATTTTCAACAAAGTGTTGACGTGATGTCGCGGACAGGCGTTAGCTGGCCGCAGCCCGCTCAAGCACGAAGGCCGTCTCGCGGCCACGGAGGCTCCCGTGACTTCGACTTCCCCACCCCCGGGCCTGGCCCGGTTCAACGACCTCGAGGAGTCCGTGGCCCGCGCCGCGCTCCACGAGGCGTGCGCCTCCACGGCGTGGGCCACCCGACTGCTCGCGGCCCGCCCCTACGCCACCGTCGCCGACCTCTGCACCGCCGGCGACGCCGCCATGGCCGGCCTGACCGCCACGGACCTGGCGGAGGCGATGGCCGGGCACCCGCCGATCGGCCGTCCGAAGCCCGGCGACCCGACCTCGGCCCGTGAACAGCGCGGCATGGCCGGCGCCTCCGAGGAGCTCCGGGCCGAGATGCTCGAACTGAACCTGGCCTACCAGGAGAGGTTCGGCCATGTCTTCCTGATCTGCGCCACCGGTCGCACCGGCGAGCAGATGCGCGACGCGCTCAAGGAACGGATCGGCAACGCGCCGGAGCAGGAACGGGAGGTCGTCCGCGTCGAACTGGGCAAGATCAACCGTATCCGCCTCGCCCGACTCGTCGAAGAGGACTGACACACCCCATGAGCACCAGCAGCACCGCATCGGTGTCCACCCACATCCTGGACACCTCCGTCGGCCGACCCGCCGCGGGAGTCGCCGTCCACCTCTCCGCCCGCCCGGGACGGGGTGCCCGGCCCGGGCAGGAGGGGGACTGGCGGGCGCTCGGCGGTTCCGCGACCGACGCGGACGGCCGCTGCAAGGACCTGCCGGCGCTGCCGGAGGGGACCACCCATGTACGGCTCGACTTCGCCGTGGAGGCGTATTTCGAGCGATCCGAGAAGAAGCAAGCCGATGCGCAGCAGGACGCCCCCGCGAATCGGGACAGCGGTCCCACGCCAGTGTTCTTCCCGGAGGTGGCGATCACCTTCGCCGTCGTGCCCGGCGAGCACTACCACGTACCGCTGCTGCTCAACCCGTTCGGCTACTCCGTTTACCGAGGGAGCTAGCTAGATGCCCACCTACCTGGGACAGAACCAGTACGGCAAGGCCGAGAACCGAGTCGTCAAGATCACGCGGGACGGCACCACCCACCACATCAAGGACCTCAACGTCTCCGTGTCGCTCAGCGGCGACATGGACGAAGTCCACTACTCCGGCTCGAACGCCAACGTGCTGCCGACCGACACCACCAAGAACACGGTGTACGCGTTCGCCAAGGAGCACGGCATCGAGTCCGCCGAGCAGTTCGGCATCCACCTCGCCCGCCACTTCGTGACCTCGCAGGAACCGATCAGGACCGCGCGGATCCGCATCGAGGAGTACAGCTGGGAGCGGATCGTCACGCCCGGCGAGGACGAACACTCCTTCGTCCGCCAGGGCCAGGAGACCCGCCTCGCCCAGATCACCTACGACGGCTCCTCCTGGGAGGTCCTCTCCGGGCTCAAGGACCTGACCGTCATGAACTCGACGAACTCGGAGTTCTGGGGCTACGTCAAGGACGAGTACACGACGCTGCCCGAGGCGTACGACCGCATCCTGGCGACCGAGGTGTCCAGCCGCTGGCGCTTCAACTGGTCGGACGACGCCCAGCAGGCGCCGGACTGGGAGGAGTCGTACGCCCAGATCAAGCAGCACATGCTGCTGGCCTTCGCGCAGACGTACTCCCTCTCCCTGCAGCAGACCCTGTACGCCATGGGCGCACGGATCATCGACCACCGCGGCGAGATCGACGAGGTCCGCTTCTCGCTCCCCAACAAGCACCACTTCCTGGTGGACCTGAAGCCGTTCGGGCTGAAGAACGACACCGCCGACGGAGCCGTCTACTACGCCGCCGACCGTCCCTACGGCCTGATCGAGGCCACCGTTCTGCGGGACGGCTGCGAGGCGAAGATCCCGGTGGACCTCACCAACCTCTGAACCGCCCCTCTGACCAGCTCCCTCTATTTTCGGCACCCGTGGCCGGCGAGCCCGCGCCTCACCGGCCACGGCACTCAAACTCCCAGGGTCCTGCCGTGCCCTCTCCACCAGAGTCCACTGAGTGAAAAGGACGACACCATGGCAGCAGACCGGCGCACCGTCATCGAGAACTGTTCGATCGCGACCGTCGACGCTCAGGACACCGAGTACGCAAACGGTCACGTGGTTCTCGCCGGCAACCGGATCGAGTCGCTCGGCGCGGGCAGGGCCCCGGACGGCCTGGAGGACGTCGAGCGCCGCATCGACGCCACCGGGCACCTGGTCACCCCGGGCCTGGTCAACACCCACCACCACTTCTACCAGTGGATCACCCGGGGCCTGGCCACCGACCACAACCTCTTCGACTGGCTCGTCGCCCTCTACCCCACCTGGGCGCGTATCGACGAGCAGATGGTCCGCGCGGCCGCCCAGGGCTCGCTGGCGATGATGGCCCGCGGCGGCGTCACCACCGCCATGGACCACCACTACGTCTTCCCGAAGGGCTCCGGCGACCTGTCCGGCGCGATCATCGGCGCCGCCCGCGACATGGGCGTCCGCTTCACCCTCGCCCGCGGTTCCATGGACCGCAGCGAGAAGGACGGCGGGCTGCCCCCGGACTTCGCCGTCGAGACCCTGGAGGGCGCCCTCGCCGCCACCGAGGAGACCGTCCGGCAGCACCACGACGCCTCCTTCGACGCGATGACCCAGGTCGCCGTCGCTCCTTGCTCGCCCTTCTCCGTCTCCACCGAACTGATGCGGCAGGGCGCCGAGTCGGCCCGCCGGCTCGGTGTGCGTCTGCACACCCACGGCTCGGAGACGGTCGAGGAGGAGAAGTTCTGCCACGAGCTGTTCGGCATGGGCCCGACCGACTACTTCGAGTCCACCGGCTGGCTCGGCGAGGACGTGTGGATGGCCCACTGCGTCCACATGAACGACTCCGACATCGACGCCTTCGCCCGGACGGGGACGGGTGTCGCCCACTGCCCGTCGTCCAACGCCCGGCTGGCGGCCGGCATCGCCCGGGTCCCCGACATGCTGAAGGCCGGCGTCCCGGTCGGCCTCGGCGTCGACGGCACGGCCTCCAACGAGTCCGGCGAACTCCACACCGAGCTGCGCAACGCCCTGCTCATCAACCGCCTCGGCGCACACCGCGAGGCCGCCCTGAACGCCCGTCAGGCACTGCGCCTCGGCACCCACGGCGGCGCCCGGGTCCTGGGCCGCGCCTCGCAGATCGGCTCGCTGGAGCCGGGCAAGCTGGCCGACCTGGTGCTGTGGAAGCTGGACACCCTCGCCCACGCCTCCATCGCCGACCCGGTGACCGCCCTGGTCTTCGGCGCGGCCGCCCCCGTCACCGCCTCCTTCGTGAACGGCCGTCAGATCGTCGAGGACGGACGCCTGTTGCACGCCGACGAGGACGCGATCGCCCGCTCGACGCGGGAAGAGGCGCAGCGGCTGGCGCGCATCGCCGCACAGGGCTGAACACGCCTGCTCCGTGAGGGACTCGGTCCCCGCGGGCACCGAACTCCGGTCGAGGGGGACGGCCCTCGACCGGTAGCCGTGGCCGGGGCGCGCGTGGAACGCGCGTGCCCCGGAACGGTTCCCCACCGTCCCCGTTTCCGAGTACCTCCGGCTTCCAGGTACTTCCGCACCGCCGCACCACCTCCCTGACACCCGCGTCAGAGCCGACGTGTACCCGACCGGAGGAGAGCCGCCGTGTCCCCGCATGCAGTCGACCACCCCGTCGACGAGAAACTCCCCGCACTGAGAATGGCGACGAGCGGCCTCCAGCACGTGGCCGCCATGTACGCGGGCGTCGTCGCCCCGCCCCTGATCGTCGGCGCGGCCGTAGGCCTCACCGGCACTGAACTCACCTTCCTCACCGGCGCCTGCCTGTTCACGGCCGGCCTCGCCACCTTCCTCCAGACCCTGGGTGTCTGGAAGATCGGCGCCCGCCTTCCCTTCGTCAACGGCGTCACCTTCGCCGGGGTCGCGCCCATGACGGCGATCGTGGCCGCCACGGACGACAAGCGGGACGCCCTGCCCGTCATCTTCGGCGCGGTGATCGTCGCCGGTCTGCTGGGCTTTCTGGCCGCGCCCGTCTTCTGCAAGGCCGTGCGCTTCTTCCCGCCAGTCGTCACCGGGACGGTGATCACCCTGATCGGCGTCTCCCTGCTCCCCGTCGCCTTCGGCTGGGCGCAGGGTCCCGCCCCCGCGGCACCGGACTACGGTTCGACGACGAACCTGGGCCTGGCGGCGGCGACCCTCCTGATCGTGCTGCTCCTGCGCCGCTTCACGCGCGGCTTCGTCAAACAGATCGCCGTACTGCTCGGGCTGCTCGCCGGCACGCTCGTCGCGATCCCCTTCGGTGTCACGGACTTCGGCCCGGTGGCCGACGCGGACGTCATCGGCTTCCCGGCCCCCTTCCACTTCGGCGCCCCGCAGTTCCAGCTCGCGGCGATCCTGTCGATGTGCGTGGTCATGGTGGTCTCGATGACCGAATCCACCGCGGACATGCTGGCGTTGGGCGAGATCGTCGAACGCCCGGCGGACGAGCGGACCATCGCGGCCGGACTGCGCGCCGACACCCTGGGCTCGGCGCTCAGCCCCGTCTTCAACGGCTTCATGTGCAGCGCCTTCGCCCAGAACATCGGGCTGGTCGCGATGACGAGGATCCGCAGCCGCTATGTCGTCGCCACCGGCGGCGGCTTCCTCGTCCTGATGGGCCTGTGCCCGATGGCCGCCTCACTCATCGCCGTCGTACCCCGACCGGTCCTCGGCGGCGCCGGCGTCGTCCTGTTCGGGTCGGTCGCCGCCAGCGGCATCCAGACCCTGGTCCGGGCCGGCCTGGAGAAGGACAACAACGTCCTGATCGTCGCCGTCTCCCTGGCCGTCGGCATCATCCCGATCACCGCGCCGGACTTCTACCACGCCTTTCCGGAGACGGCGAAGATCGTCCTGGACTCCGGCATCTCCACGGGCTGCCTGGCCGCGGTCCTGCTCAACCTGGTCTTCAACCACGTCGGCCAGGGGCGGAACGCGGCGGACGTGACCCACCCGATGGAGGCGGGGGAGGAGATCACCGGCGCGTCCCGGGCCCCGGCCACGCCATGAGGTTCGCGAGCAACTCGGCCTGTTCGACGGCGTCGTCCAGCGCGTGATGCGTGTGAGGACGCCTCGGCAGCAGATGCGCCGGCATCGTCCGCTTCGCCACCGCCCGCAGCGGCAGCCCCGCCTTGGTGGCGTACAGCGTCTTCATGTCGAGGCAGCCGGAGTGCCCGAAGGGGCTCTCCCCGGTGAAGCGGATCAGGTACCAGTACAGGAACGTCCAGTCGTACGACGCCGGATAGCCGCACATCACCGGCTGCGCGTCGCCGCTCACCTCGCGCACCCAGCGGGTGAACTGGGCCAGCACCAGGGCGGGTTCGAGACCCTCCACGACCAGACGATCCCGGTCGAGCCCGCTCACGGCCAGCGCCTCGGGGGCGAACTCGTCGCTGATCGGCCGCAGTTCACGGTAGAAGGTCTGCCGGGTGGGGTCGGCCGCGGTGAACCCGTCGGCGTCCTGCCGCCCGGCGACCGCCGCGCCCAGGCTCAGCAACGAGTACGGTCCCGGTATCGGACCGTCCGCCTCGACGTCGACGGAGAGGTAGAGGCTGGGTTTCACGCGTCGTACTGCCATGGGACCGGAGCATCGCAGGTCCGCGCGGCTCTCCGCATCCGAATTCACCTCTGCCGGAGCGCCTGGCAGGGTGTGGCCCGGGGCAGCCGCCCGGTGAAGAACGCGCCCGGCGGGACACCCATCAGGGTGCGGAAGTCGGCCGTCATGTGCGACTGGTCGTAGTAGCCGGTGGCGGCGGCGAGTTCGGCCCACGGGGCGGAGGCCGCGTGGGTGAGGACGTGGCGCAGCCGGTCGATACGGGCGTAGTGCTTGGGGGAGACACCTACGCCGTCGGCGAACAGGTTGCGCAACTGGCGTTCGCTCACCGCGAGTTCGCGCGCCACGTCCCGTACGGGGGCGGGGGTGCGGTACGGACGGGTCGACAGGGCGTCGACGGCGGCCCGCAGCAGCCGTTCGCGCGAGCCGTCGCCGGCGGGCGGGAGCAGGTCCGCCAGACGTGCCGTGATCCCGTTCCGCTCGACCCCGGTCAGCTCGCGGGCGAGGCGTCGAGCCGTCCCGGTCGGCAGGTCGCCGAGCGGGACGACCCGGCCGACGAGATCCACCGCCGCCACGCCGAACAGCGGGCCCACCACTCCTGGTTCCAGGCGCAGTTGGACACACGACACCGACCGCTTGTGCAGGTCCGTGTGGTACGAGGCACGGGTGCGCGGGCCCACCACCAGGGTGTCGCGGCGGCCGTTCCCCTCCTCGCGGACGACCACCTTCGTGTCCGTGTCCGGCACATGCGCGAAGGCGTCGTCGAAGGGGCCATCGACCGTGACCGCCCCGATGCCGGTGAACCACGGACGCAGCGCGGAGGGGACGGGCATGGCCCGCTCGGACGGGGACGACGGATCTGCCGGAAGCGCGGGGCTGTTCGTCACGCCTCCACGGTAAGCGCGTCCCGGGTTCCCCCGGGCGGCCGAAGCGTGCCGGAATTTCCTAGAGACGCGGCGGGGGCGGACGTCAGCGTGGTCGACATGATTCTTGTGACCGGTGCCACGGGCACCATCGGCAGCGAACTCGTACGACACCTCGCCGCGCGCGGCGAGAAGGTGCGTGCCCTGACCCGCGACCCGGCGAGGTCGCAGCTGCCCCCGGAGGTCGAGGTGGCACGTGGGGACTACCTCGACCGCTCCTCCGTGGAGGCGGCGATGTCCGGAGTGACGGCAGCCTTCCTGGTGGGTCTGCCGGGACCGTCCGTGCAGCACGACGGCGCCCTGGTGGCGGCCGCGCGGGCCGCGGGCGTGCGGCGGCTGGTCAAGCTGTCCGCGATCGCCACCGGGGACCCCGAGGTGGGTCCGAGCGGGGAGTGGCATGTCGCCGGCGAGCGGGCCGTCCGGGAGAGCGGGGCCCGGTGGGTGGTGCTCCGGCCCTCCTCCTTCGCCTCGAACACGCTCGGTTGGGCGCAGGCGATCGGCGCCGGCGAGCCGGTACCGAACCTGAGCGGCGACGGGCTCCAGGGCGTCGTCGATCCGCGGGACGTGTCCGAGGCGGCGGCCGTGGCCCTGCTCGACGAGCGGTGGGCGGGGCGGACGTACACGCTGACCGGACCGGAGACCGTCAGCGTGCCCGGCCAGGCCGCTGTCCTCACGGATGTCCTCGGCCGGCCGGTGACGACACACGACCTCGCCCCGGACGAGGTGCGCGAGCACCTCCTCGGCTGGGGGCAGGACGAGGCCGTCGCGGACGGAATCGCGCGGGGCTCCGCGTACGTCCGCCGAGGCGGGAACGCCGTCGTCACCGAAGACGTGCCGGAACTCCTGGGGCGTCCGGCGCGGACCTACCGCGAGTGGGCACGCGACCACCGGGAGGCCTTCGGCGCGGCATGAGGCCCCGGGGGCGGCCGAGCAACCGGGCCCCGGACCCCACCGCTCACCCGCCCCCCGGGCCTTCGCCCCGCCGGACGCGCCGCCGGGCCTTCGGCCGGGCCGGTTTCGCTCCGCCGGGCCGTCGGCCCGCCGAGCGCGCCTCGCCAGGCCTGCGCTGCGCCGGGCTCGTGACATCGGCCCCTGCCGCGGTCGGCCTCGGCCTCGCTGGGCCCCGCGGCACTCGCCGCTCTCAGCCACCGGCCCCCTCAGCCCCGGCCGCTCGGCGCCCGCCGACTCTGATCCACAGGCGCCCTCAGCCCCTGTCTCCCTCCGGGCGCCTCGTCCGGAGGGTCGCTGCTGCGAGTGCCAGTGCCGTTGCTGCGATCAGTGAAGCCACCCGGAATGCCAGCTGGTAGCCCTCCGCCGTGGCCGGCAGGAGTTGTGTGCCCCCGCCGAGCAGGTCGTCCGTGTGGCTCGCGGCCAGGGTCGACAGGACCGCGAGGCCGAGCGAACCGCCCACCACCTGAGTGGTGTTGAAGAGGCCGGAGGCCAGGCCGCCGTCCTCCTGACGGGCTCCCGACATGGCCAGTCCGGTCAGCGCGGGCATCGCGGCGG
This sequence comes from Streptomyces sp. NBC_01334, assembly GCF_035983595.1. NCBI lineage: Bacteria > Bacillati > Actinomycetota > Actinomycetes > Kitasatosporales > Streptomycetaceae > Streptomyces > Streptomyces sp. NBC_01334. Next base: position 7,612,815 of record NZ_CP130718.1, read on the forward strand.
CGAAACCGGCGGCCATCAGCAGCATGGGCGGGAGGAAGTCGGCGGCGTAGGAGCCGTCGGCCGGTGCGCGGCTCAGAAGCGCCATTCCCGCCGTGATCAGCACCAGACCGCCGAGCAGGACGCGGTACGGGCCGAAGCGGCCGATGGTCCGCGCGGACAGGACCAGCATCAGCAGGCCGATCAGGACCGGCGCGGGCAGGAACGCCGTACCGGTCGCCAACTCGCTGTATCCGAGGACGCGTTGCACGTACAGCGCGCCGATGAACTGGAAGCCGAACATCGTCGCGATCATCAGCACCTGGACGGCGTTCGCCCCGCTGAGCAGCCGGGAGCCGAACAGCCGCAGGCGCAGCAGCGGGCGTGCGGCCCGGGCCTGGCGCAGGACGAACGCCGTGAACAGGGCCGCGGCGAGCAGGGCCAGGAGCGCGGTCGCGGTCCCGTCGCGGCCGCCGACGCCGACGATGACGTACACGGTCAGCATGAGCGCGCTCGTGACCAGAGCAGCGCCCGGGTAGTCGGCGCCCTTGCCGAGCCCGGCGCCGTTCTCCGGAGCGAGGACACGGACGGCCGCGAGCCAGGCCACGATGCCGATCGGCAGGTTGATGAGGAAGATCCAGTGCCAGTTGACGAGTTGGGTGAGCGCCCCGCCCAGGAACGTGCCCAGCGCGCCGCCCGCCGCGCCGACCGCGCTGAACACCGCGATGGCGCGGGCCTGTTCACGCGGCTCGGGGAAGAGGGTCACGAGCATGCCCAGGACCACCGCCGAGGTCATCGCCCCGCCGACACCCTGCAGTGCACGTGCGGCGATGAGCATCCCCTGGCTGCCGGCGACCCCGCACAGCACGGACGCCGCGGTGAACACCGCGAGGCCCGCCGTGAACATCCGCTTGCGTCCCACCAGGTCGCCGAGCCGGCCGACCAGCAGGAGCAGACCGCCGAAGGGGATGAGATACGCGTTGACGACCCAGGCCAGCCCCGGCGCGCTGAACCCGAGGTCGCTCTGGATGGCGGGCATCGCCACGGTGACGATGTTGCCGTCCAGGATCGTCATCAGGGTTCCCGCGCACAGGACGACGAGGGACGCCCAGCGGGAGTAGGTTCGTTGCGATGCCGATGTGTGTGTCGGTGTCGGTGTCGGTCTCGGGGACTCGGCGATGGCCGTCATGGCGGCGTGGCCTCCACATTCTCCTGGGGAACCCTTGGTGCACGACTTGTAACGGGGACCATCGTGGATAACCATGGAGAACGGCATAAGGAGGCACTTCGATGTCCCAGGGGAACACCGGTGTTACCTCGCAGGTCGTGAACGCGCACGCCTGCCCGGTGCGAGAGGTTCTTGACAGGGTCTCGGGGAAGTGGAGCGTGCAGATCCTCGTCGCGGCGGCGCACGGCCCCATCCGTTTCACGGAGCTGGAGCGCAGTATCGAGGGCATCAGCCGCCGCATGCTGACGCTCACCCTGCGCAACCTGGAGCGCGACGGGCTCGTCACCCGCACGGTGCACCCGACGGTGCCGCCCAAGGTCGAGTACGAACTGACCCCGGTGGCACTGGAGTTGCACGAGACCCTGCAACGTCTGACGAACTGGGCCGAGCGCAACAGGGTCTACATCGCCGAGGCGCGGGCGGCCTACGACACCGAGCGGGAAGCGGAGCCGGTCTGAGCTAAAGCCCGAACAGGCCCGGATCCACGGCCAGTTCCTTGAAGTATGCCGTCGGATCGGCCACCATCCGGCGTTCCTTGAGGTCCAGCAGTCCGCCGACCGAGGAGAGTTGGGCGGACACGGTGCCGTCCGCCTTGCTGATGGTCTGCTGGATCCGGAACGTCTTGCCGCCGCCCCACTCGAAGACGCAGGTCACGTCGACCTCGTCGCCCGCCAGCAGTTCGCGTTGGTAGCGGATGGTCGTCTCCAGGGCGACCGGGCCCACCCCCTTGGCGAGCAGGCCGGCCTGGGTGATGCCCGCGGCCTGGAGCAGTGACCAGCGGGCGTGCTCCGCGTAGTTGATGTACACGCTCTGGTTGAGGTGCCCCTGCACGTCGGTCTCGTATCCGCGTACGGTGATCCGGACGGAGAACGGCTCGCTCACGGTGTCCCCTTCTCGCTTTCTCGATGTCGGTGCCCTGCCCATTGATCTTGGCATGTCCCTCACACCCGGCGTGGGGAGGCCAGCAGATAGCGCGCTCGCGTGCGGGGATCGGTGTGCTCGCCGGCCTGCCAGCCCGCCTTCTCCAGGGTGGCCGCGCAGGCGCGCAGTGTCGTGTCGTCCGGTCCGTGCACGGCGACCGCCTCCGGCTGCGGGGTCGCCCGCACCCGGTAGCCGTCGGTGCCCCGCGGCCCGGCGGGACGGTGGCCGGCCGCCTCCAGGGCCAGCGCGGCGGCCCGCACGAGGTGGGTGCGCTCCCAGCCGCACGGCCGGTCCGTGCCTCCGTCCGGGTTGGTCATCCGGCGCAGCTCGATCAGGCCCTGCCAGGCGCTGTGCACCTCGCGGGCCCGGGAGGGAGCGGCGGTCGGCCCGCTGTCCTCCTCGCCGCCGACGCGCGCGGCGAAGACGCCGGTGTCCGCCGCCGGCGGTTCGGGAGCAGCCTGCGGAGCGCCTGCTGCGGTGCCTGCTCCAGCGCCTGCCGGAGCGGCTTCGGGTACGGCCTCGGGCGCCGTGACGGCCTTTCGTGTCCGGTGCCCCGCCGGTGTCAGGAAGTGGTCGTGCGGCGGGCGCGGGTGCCGGAAGGCGAGCCCGTGCCGTACCAGCGCCGCCAGCTGTGTCTGCGTGCCCCGCAGCCGCCCGGTGACCGGGTCGGCGGCGTCGATCACACGCCGTTGGGCGGCGGTCGGCGGTCGTGTCACGGCGTGCTCCCTTCGAGTGCCGCCCCGGCGGGGGCTTCATCGAAGGCTACGGCCCGGGTCTGACATTCCAGGCGGCGATCACCGGCCGCCCGTGCTCCGTGCCCAGCCGGCACAGCGTCCCCGTCGCCAGCTGGAACAGTGCTCCGGCCGACGCCGGCAGTCCGAGTCGGCGGGCGGTCAGCACCCGCAGGAAGTGTCCGTGCGCCACCAGCACCACGCTGTGCCCGGCGTCGGAGTGCGCCGCGTCGACCAGGGCCAGCACCCGGTCGGCCCGCTCACCGACCTGCTCGGGCGTCTCGCCCGGATGGTCGGGCGGGCCGGGCGGGACCCCGTCCGTGAACAGGAACCAGTCCGGCCGCGTCCGCTGGATGTCGGCCGTCGTGATGCCCTCGTACCCGCCGTAGTCCCACTCCCGCAGGCCGACGTCGACCCGGGCCTCGTGCAGTCCGATCAGCTCCGCCGTCTCCCGCGCGCGCTGCGCCGGGCTGACGAACGAGGCCCCGATCCGCTGCGCACGGATCAGCGGCACCAGCCGTCGTGCCTCGTCCCGGCCGTGCTCGGTGAGCGGGACGTCCGTCGATCCGGTGTGCCGGCCCGAGCGTGACCATTCGGTCTCCCCGTGCCGCACGAGAAACAGGTCGCCCACGCGCGCGTGCCCCTTCCTGCCGTGCCTCCCAGCACCGTGACACAGGACCTGGGCGTGCGCACGTCAGCGCTCGGCTACGTGCGGGAGAAGCGTCGGCCCGGGAAACCCCGTCGGGCGAGGTCAGTCCGAGCTCCTCGGCCGCGCGCTCGGCCTCGCCGGTTCGCCCGCGGGCCCAGGGCCCCGCCCCCTACTGGCGGTACCCGCTCAGGAACCGCCCGATCCGGCCGATCGCCGCCTCCAGGTCGTCCGCGTGCGGCAGGGTCAGGATGCGGAAGTGGTCGGGGGTCGGCCAGTTGAAGCCGGTGCCCTGGACGACCTGGATCTTCTCCCTCAGGAGCAGGTCCAGGACGAACTTCTCGTCGTCGTGGATCGGGTGCACCTTGGGGTCGATGCGGGGGAACGCGTACAGCGCGCCCTTGGGCTTCACGCACGACACGCCCGGGATCTCGTTGAGCTTCTCCCAGGCCGTCTCGCGTTGGTCGTAGAGCCTGCCGCCCGGCACCGTCAGCTCGTGGATGGACTGGCGGCCGCCGAGCGCCGCCTGGATGGCGTACTGGGCGGGCGCGTTGGCGCACAGGCGCATGGAGGCCAGCATCGTGAGCCCCTCCAGGTAGTCCTTGGCGTGCTGCCTGGGGCCGGTCACCACGAGCCAGCCCGAGCGGAAACCCGCCACCCGGTACGTCTTGGACAGGCCGCAGAAGGTCAGGACCACCAGGTCGGGCGCGAGCGCGGCGGCGGAGTGGTGGACGGCGTCGTCGTAGAGGATCTGGTCGTAGATCTCGTCGGCGAAGACCATCAGACCGTGCCGGCGGGCCAGGTCGAGGATGCCCTCGATGATCTCCTTCGGGTAGACCGCGCCGGTGGGGTTGTTGGGGTTGATGATGACGACGGCCTTGGTGCGGTCGGTGATCTTGGACGCCATGTCGTCCAGGTCCGGGTACCACTCGGCCTGCTCGTCGCAGAGGTAGTGCACCGCCTTGCCGCCGGCGAGGGTGGTGACCGCAGTCCAGAGGGGGAAGTCCGGGGCCGGGATCAGCACCTCGTCGCCGTCCTCGACCAGGGCCTGTACGGCCATCGAGACCAGCTCCGACACGCCGTTGCCGAGGAACACGTCGTCGACGCCGACCTCCAGGCCCCGGTCCTGGTAGCGCTGGGCCACGGCGCGGCGGGCGGAGAGGACGCCCCGCGAGTCCGTGTAGCCGTGCGCCCGGGGGAGCATCCGGATCATGTCCTGGAGGATCTCCTCCGGCGCCTCGAAGCCGAAGGCCGCGGGGTTGCCGGTGTTCAGGCGCAGCACGCTGTGGCCCGCCGCCTCCAGCGCGTCGGCCTGCTCGATCACCGGGCCGCGGATCTCGTAGCAGACCTCGCTCAGCTTGTTCGACTGCCGGAACTCCATGCGCGCTCGCCCCTCCGGTTCGTGTGTTGCTTGGTTTTACCAAGTTCCAGCTTGGAAAGTCCAACGACATGTCTAGACTGCGTGCCATGTCACCTCGCCGAAGCTACGACCAGTACTGTTCCGCCGCCCGTGCGCTCGACACCGTCGGCGACCGCTGGACCTTGCTGATCGTCCGGGAGCTGCTCGCCGGCCCGCGCCGTTACACGGACCTGCACGCCGATCTGCCGGGGGTGAGCACGGACGTGCTCGCCTCACGGCTGAAGGACATGGAGCGGGACGGGCTCGCCACCCGACGCCGGCTGCCCCCGCCGGGCGCGGCCTACGTGTACGAACTCACCGCACGCGGGCGGGGATTGCTGCCCGTCCTGCAGGCCCTGGGGGAGTGGGGTGAAGGCGAACTCGGGGAGCGGCGGCCCACCGACGCCCTCCGCGCGCACTGGTTCGCGCTGCCGCTGCTGCGCAGGCTCGACGGCGAGGTGTCCGGGAGCGTGGGCCTCGTCGAAGTCCGGCTCGACGAAGGGGTCTTCCACCTGGACGTCGGCGCGGAGGACGGGCCGGTGTACGGCGACGGGCCCGCGCCCGGGGAGCCCGACGCGCGACTCGTCCTCGACACGGACACCTGCACGGCCGTCGCGCAGGGCGGGTTGGGCGTGCTCGACGCGGTACGGGCCGGGCGGATCGAGGTCGACGGCGACGGCACCCTGGCCAAAGCGCTGCGGGAGGCCTGAGCGGGCGGGTAGGGGGTGTCACGGACGGCGGGGCGCAGCGCATGACGGAAGGCCCGCCGCTGTGCCGCGGCGGGCCTTCCGGTGAGGCGTCAAGTGAGCGTCAGGCGACCGGCGGTACGTGCCGTGGGCGTCCCGAACCCCGGGTCAGCGTGTATCCGCCGATCCCGGCGAGGGCGGCCAGCACCGCGCCGATCGCGGTCCACACCCAGCGGTCGGACCACCAGCCGGACGCCCAGCCGTCGTCCGGCTCGATGCTCGACAGCACGGCCGTGGCCGACGAGTCGTCGGCGTCGTCCTCCTGCGCCGGGGACGTGACGGCGATGCCCGGAACCAGGGGCTCCGCCAGCGAGCCGTCCACGGCCGCGGCGCCCCCGATGTCCTTGGAGTCCACCCGCAGTTCCGTGCTGACCGGCAGGCCCAGGTCGGCCGCCTCGAGGTCGAGAGCCGTCAGCCGGACGTAGTACGTGCCCGGCAGCGGGTCGTCGGCCCACGGCTCCGACCAGGCGCGGACCGTGCGCAGCACACAGGCCAGTTCCACCGAGGCCGTGCCCTGGCCGGCGGTGCGCGTCTGGGCGCCGTACTGGCAGGCCTGACGGCGCCGCAGACCGTCGTACACGTCGACCTGCCAGGTCTGCGTGGTGTGGGTCCGAGGCAGCTTCACCGTCGCCTTGACGGTGGGGCGTTGCCCGGAGTCCGCCGGGAACGACCAGTAGAGGTAGTCGCCCGCGGACCCGCTCGCCGTCGCCGTCTGCCCCTGGTCGATCTCCGTCGCCGTACGGAACGACGTGCCCGCCTCGGTCGGCGCGGAGCTGTCGTCGGAAGGGCTCGCCGACGGGGTGGAGTCGGCCGCGGCCGGTGCGGCCGCCGGTCCGAGCGCCAGCCCGAGCACCGGCCCCAGCGCCAGCAGGGTGCTGCTCAACACACGTGTGATTCTCATCAGTTGGTCCTCCAGACCGCGACCCGCCAGCGGGACACCCAGCCCCACAGCACACCCGCGAGGAAGCCGAACAGCACCAGGACACCCAGCAGCCACCAGCCGCGGCCGAGGCCGAAGGAGGCCACGTCGCTCGCCTGCGAAGGGCCGTCGACCACGTCCACGGTCAGCTCCAGCGGCATGCCCGGCGTGGTCTTCACCCCCGAGGCCGCCGAATAGGAGTTGGTGACCTGCACGCACACCGTCTCGGCGGGCGCCTCGTCCTCGTCGCTCTCCGCCTTCGGGTAGCGCAGACCGGTCGAGATGACGTCGGTACGGCCGTTGCCGGCCGCCTCGCCGCGCACGATCTCCCGGCCGTGCACCGTGACCGCCCGCAGCAGCACCCCGTAGTCGGGGTTCATGGTCCGGTCCGCCGACACGCTCACCGAGGCGCGCAGCTCCTGGCCCGGCTCGACGTCGACCTTGTACCAGCGCTCCTGGCCGAACTCCTCGCGGTCGGTGTACAGCCCGGACTTCAGGGCCGGGGCCGCGGAGCAGGAGGCCGCGCCCTCGGTGGCGACCGGCGTCACCACGGGGTCGGCGGCCCGGTCGACCAACTGGTTGACACGGTCGGTGAGTTCGTCGGTGTGCTCCACCGAGGTGTAGGTGCCGCCGGTCGCCTCGGCGATGCAGCTGAGCTGCTGACGCATCTTGACGTTGGGCACCAGGCCGAGGGTGTCGATCGTCAGGCCGATGCCCTTCGCCGCGATCTCACGGGCCACCTCGCACGGGTCGAGCGGAGCGCAGGTGTCCTCGCCGTCGCTGATCAGCACGATGCGCTTGGAGCCCGTGCCGCCGTCGAGGTCGTCGGCGGCCTTCAGCAGGGCCGGGCCTATCGGCGTCCAACCGGTCGGCGACAGGGTCGCCACCGCGGTCTTGGCCTCCGTCCGGTCCAGCGGGCCGACCGGGTAGAGCTGCGCGGTGTCCTTGCAGCCCGTTTTCTGGTCGTCGCCCGGGTAGTTGGCGCCCAGGGTGCGGATGCCCAGGAGAACGTTCTCCGGGGTCGCGTCCAGCACCTCGTTGAACGCCTGCTTGGCCGCGGCCATCCGCGTCCCGCCGTCCATGTCCTTCGTCCGCATCGAACCGCTGACGTCGAGGACCAGGTCGACCTTGGGCGCGGTGGCGGTGGTCTCGTCGGCGACCGCCCCGGCCGGGAACGCGATCCCCGCCGTGAGCGCGGCGAGCAGGGCGCAGACGCCCGCCGCCAGCCGTTGTGTTCTGATCATCGGCGGATCCTATTGATCGGAGGCGTCCGGCCACAAAACGGCGGGGGAACCGGTTTCGACATCCGGGCCGGACCTCGTCCCCGGCCGGCGCTCGTCACCGGCTCAACGTGCGTCCCCGGTCAGCGGGTTGGGCAACCGGGCCCACTGGTCCCCGGGCACCCCCGCCGACAGCCGCATCAGCGTCAGCGCCTTTGCCGGAAGCGGTTCCTCGCACAACGCCACGAGGTCCGGTGAACGCGGGAGATCCCGGACGGCCGTCTCCAGGGCCGCCCGCAGCGTCGGGCGGCTGCCCGCCGTCCCGGCCAGCGCGCCCGCCACCAGGGACCCGAACAGCTTGCGCCGCAGCGCGGTCACGCCGTCCGTGCGGATCCGCTCGGGCAGTTCGTCCGGCAGCGGGATGCCGTGCCGGGCCAGTCGGGCCGGACTGACCCGGATGTCGGCCAGGTCGCGATAGACCAGCCGCAGCGGGGCGCCGGACGCCGACAGCACGACCAGCAGGTTCTGGCCGTGCGCCTCCAACGCCACGCCCAGCTCCAGCAGCCGCAGCCCGACGGTGAGCGCGAGACGGGCGAACTCCGCCAACCAGGCCGGGGAGGCGGGAAGTTCGGTACCGGCGAGGGCGGCGACCGGGACGACGTGTTCGCCGGGCGCCCCGAACACGCGCGGCGACTCCCGGAACACGGCCGCCAGATCGGGGGAGTTCGCGGTGGCCGCGCCGAGGGTCCGGGTCATGTGCAGCAGGCCGTCCGTGTGCGGAGTCAGGGTCTCCGCGAACGCCGAGAGGGCCGCGGAGGCGGCGATGGAGCCGACGGAGATGTCCCGCACGGAGGAGGTCAGGCGGGTGCTCAGCGCGGTCTTGACGTGCGGGCCGTCAACGAGGGCGAGGGTGCGCAACGACATCAGAGGATGCGCGCCGGTCTCCCGTTCGCAGGTCCGCTTGAGCACGTGCGCCGCCTGCCACGGATGCACCGGGATCACCAGCCGCGTTCCGTCGCGCAGCTCCCGTGGCCACTCGCCCGACACCAGGCACTCGTCGGCCGGCACCGGCAGCAGCCCCAGCCGCACGCAGGGCCGGTGCTCGGGTCCGTACGCCAGCTGCTCGGCCACCGAGAAGCCGGGCCGCGCACGGCAGTTGGGATGGTAGGGATGCCCGTCGACCACCCGCTGCTCCCACTCCCAGTCGTGCACCGGCCACTCGCCCGGATCCTTCAGGGCGGCGAGGCCGGGCTCCTGCCCGGCCCGCGACAGCGCCAACGACGCCACGCTGTGGCCGAGTTCGGCGGCGAAGCCCGCGCCGTGCGGCACGGCGAGCTCCGTCATCAGCCGCGCGGGATCGTCGTACGCCACGCCGTCCAGCCGCACGTCCGCCACATAGGCGGCGGTCGCGTACGGATCCGCGCGCGGGCCGTGCAGACGGCGGCCGTCGCGCAGCCGCAGCAGGCTCTCCCCGCCGGACCCCCCGCGGTGCGCGATCCACGGCAGGGGCTCGTGGACGAGCGCCCGCCACAGCCGGGTCAGCACGGCCGCCCTCGCCCCGGGCAGCGCGGCCGTGTACCGCGGGCCGAGGAAGGGGCGTACGGCGGCCAGTTCCGTGGCCAGCTCGGCCTCGGCGGTGGGGGGACGGTGCACGGGTGGGCTCCTGAGGGTGCGGGTACGACGTCACGGAGGGGCTTGTGACGACGCGATAATGATCGTCTCCGCCCGGAAGAACCGTAGGGAACCAGGGAACCAGTGGATCGCGTGGACCTCATCCCCCCGCCCGCCGAGGCCGCGGCGTCCGCCGACGGCGTCGCCGAGCGCGCCGACGCCTACGCGGCTGCGCCGCTGCTCAACTGTCTGCTGCGGGAGGTCGCCGAACCGCTGCCCGGCCCGCCGGGCGGCGACGGCCGGTTCGTGTACCGGCTGCCCGGCGACGGGTCGCCCGGCGGCGCCCGGCTGCTGCGCGTGCGCGGCACCCGGCGGCCCGCCGAGCCCGAGGTGTACACGGCGGGCGCCTGGCACCGCCTCGGCCATGCCGCGCTCGTCGGGCTGGTCGCCGAGGTGCTGCGCGGGCACACCGGGCCGGCCGGCCAGGAACTGCCCGCCGAGATGACCGACAGCAGGGACGTGGTCGCCGCGATGCTCACCGCACGCGCGCGGGCCACCCCGCCGCCCGGCCTCTACCTGCGCTCCGAGCAGTCGCTCCTCACCGGCCATCCCCACCATCCGGCCCCCAAGGCGCGCGGCGGCGGCCCGCCGGCCGGCTGGCTGCCGTACGCCCCGGAGGTCCACGCCCGCTTTCCGCTGGTCCTGCTGGGGCTGCGCGAGGACGCGGTCGTCGAGGAGGGCGACACCTGCGCGCTGGACGCCCTCGGCACGGCCCCGCCCGGCTACCGGCTGCTGCCCGCCCACCCCTGGCAGCTCGAGCTGGCCGGCCGGGAGCTCGCGCCGGCCTTCGCCGACGGCCGCCTGGTCCGGCTCGGCGCGACCGACTTCGAGGCCTGGCCGACGGCCGCCGTGCGGACGGTCTACGCACCCGAGCGGGATCTCTGTCTGAAGTTCAGCCTCGACGTCCGCATCACCAACGACATCCGCCGGCTGTGGCGGCACGACCTGCTGAAACTGCGCCGGACCGACGAGGCGGCGGTCCGGGCCTTCGCGGCGGGCGCCGGCTCCGCGGCGCGCCGCCCGGCCCCGGCGGTCTGGCTGAGCGACCGCGGCTACCGCACCGCGGACTTCGCCTTCGAGGCGCTCGCGGTCCTGGTCCGCGACGGGCTGGCGGACGCTCTGCCGCCCGGCGCGACCCCGCTGCTCGCCGCGGGACTCGTGGAGGGCTTCGACGGCAGCCCGTTGGCCGCCGCGGCGGACCCGGCGGCCTGGTGGGAGGCCTATCTGGCCGTCGTCGTCCCCCCGGCGCTGACGGCCTTCGCGGACCACGGTGTCGTCCTCGAGGCGCATCTTCAGAACACGCTCATCGCCGTGGACGCCGACGGCACCCCCGTGCAGGCCCTGTTCCGGGACGCCGAGGGCGTGAAACTGCTGCCGGACGTGGAGCGGTCGGCCGGCTGGGAGCGGCTGGTGTACTGCCTGGTGGTGAACCATCTGTGGGAGGTCGCGGCGGCGCTCGCCGAACGTCACCCCGGCTTCGACCCCTGGCCCGCCGTACGCCGTGAACTGGGCCGCCACGACCTTCCCGAGGCCGCCGCCCTGCTGACCGCGCCCACCCTGCCCGGCAAGACGAACCTGCTGCTGCGCTGGACGGGCGCGGACGGCGCCGACGCCCGCTATCTGCCGCTGCCCAACCCGCTCCTCCGGTGAGGCCGAGGCCGATCGGGGGACGGAGAAGCGATCATTGGATAAGGTAAGCCTAACTTTACCTTGACGGGTTCCGGGGTGTCGAGAGACGCCCGTCGCAGAGGGAGGCTCCCATGGCGGACCACGCAAGCGCCGCGCTGACGCTCGACCGGGTGCGGCTCGGCGCCGGCGGGCCGCTCACCCGGCTGCGGATCGCGGACGGCAGGGTCACCCATGTCGTCGCGGAGGCCGCGACCGGGGGACGCGCGGGGGAGGCCGACGGCGGGCGGGTCATCGACCTGGACGGCCGGGTGCTGCTGCCGGGCCTGTGGGACGCCCACGTCCACATGGCGGAGTGGGCGAGCGCCCGGCACCGTCTGGACCTGGCCGGAACCGCCTCCGCGCGGGCGGTGGCCGACCTGGTGCGGGAACGCGGCGGCGCGACGCCCGACGGCACGGTGCTCTTCGGATACGGGTTCCGGGACGGGCTGTGGCCCGACGCCCCGCACAAGCGGCTCCTCGACGCGGTCCTGCCCGACCGGCCGGTCGCCCTGGTCAGCGCCGATCTGCACGCCGCGTGGCTGAACTCGGCCTGTCTCGCCCTCGTCGGCCGGGGCGACCACCCCACCGGCCTGGTCAGGGAGACCGAGTGCCACGAGGTCCTGTCCGCGCTCCCCAAGGCGCCGGCCGCGGTGGTCGACGGCTGGATCGCGGACGCCTGCGAGGCCGCCGCCGCACGCGGGGTCACCGGTGTCATCGACTTCCAGTTCGGCGACACGGTCGCGGACTGGGAGCGGCGCTCGGCCGCGGGCCGGCCGGCCGTGCGGGTGGCGGCCGCGATCTACCCGAGCCGCCTGGACGCGGCCGTGGAGCGTGGGCTGCGTACGGGGGACGAGGTCGGCGCGCCCGGCGGCCTGGTACGGGTGGGCCCGCTGAAGCTCTTCACCGACGGCTCGCTCAACACCCGTACCGCGCTGTGCCGTGATCCCTATCCGGGGCTGGAGGGCACGGACGGTTCCCACGGCATCGAGGAGACGTCACCGCACGAGCTGGTGCGGCTCATGCGGCGGGCCGCCGCGCACGGTGTCGAACCCGCGGTGCACGCCATCGGCGACCACGCCAACACGCTGGCCCTGGACGCCTTCGAGGCGGTGCGCTGCCGGGGCCGGATCGAACACGCGCAGCTGCTGAGCCCCGAGGACCTCCCGAGGTTCGCTCGCCTGGGCGTCACGGCGGGGGTGCAGCCCCGGCACGCGACGGACGACCGTGACGTGGCGGACCGGCACTGGGCCGGACGCACCGGACGCGCCTTCGCCTACGCCGATCTGCTCGCCGCCGGGGCCCGGCTGGAGTTCGGTTCCGACGCCCCGGTGTCGGCCCTCGACCCGTGGCTCGCCATCGCGTCGGCCGTCGGCCGGACCGACGACGAACGCCCCGCCTGGCACCCGGAGCAGCGGCTGTCCGTCCAGGACGCGCTGGTCGCGGCGGCCCGCGGACGCCGGCTCATCCGGGTCGGCGACCCGGCCGACCTGGTGGTCGTCGACGTGGACCCGTCGGGGGCCGGCCCGGACGCCCTGCGCGAGATGCCCGTGCACGCCACGATGACGGACGGCCGCTGGACCCATGGACCGTACTGAGCGCAGAGCGGGCGGCGCGGCCCCGCGCCGCCCGATGCGTCCGCGGGCGGAGGCCGACGCGAACCGGTCGTCACACGTGGGAACGCGCGATGCGGAAACCTACGTCGTCGACCTGGAAGGTCGGGTGGCTGCGGCGCCGCGCGGAGGCCCGGCAACTCCACTGCTCGTCGAACCAACCACCGCCGCGGAGCACCCGGTAGGTGCCGTAGACCTCGGCGTCGTAGACGTCCCAGCACCAGTCCCAGACGTTGCCGAGCATGTCGTGAAGTCCCCACGAGTTGGGGCGTCTGCCGCCCACTTCGTGCATGCGTTCGTGCGAGTTGCCGCGGTACCAGGCGATCTCGTCGAGCTCCCCGTAACGCGGCCCGGCCGTACCGGCACGGCAGGCGTGCTCCCATTCGGCTTCGGTCGGCAGCCGGTACCCGTCGGCGGACGCGTCCCACTCGATCCCTTCGTCGTCGGCGCCGAAGCGGTACGCGGGCGTGAACCCGTCGCGCCGGGAAAGGGAGTTGCAGAACCTCGCCGCATCCCACCAGGAGACGCACTCGACGGGCAGCCGGTCCCCGTGGGCGTTACTCGGCCGCCGGCCTGTGATCTGTGCGTACAGCGCCTGGGTGACCGGGACTGCCGCGAGTTCGTAGGGCGCAAGCTCGACCGACCAACTGCGCTGTGTCCGCCGGTCCGACAGTGTCACCTGCCCCGGCGGGACGGCGATCATCTCGTTCCCCGTCATCACGTCCATGATCAGGAGATCCTAAACGACCGGCCGCAGCGAGACGGCCGAGTCGAGTCCGTGCTTCCGGTGCGACGCGCCGCCGAGCGCGTCGTCCCGGGGCGGGGCGCCGACCCCTCGGGCGGACGCACGAAAACCCGGGCGGACCCCGGGCCCGGAAGGGACCGTATCCTCCGGGCCCGGGGAGTTCGGGTGGGTCAGGCCGTCGGGCTTCCGGCCAGTACGGAGCGGTGGATCTCCTCCGCCCGGACGGCGACGGTCGACAGCAGGGTGCTGGTCAGCCCGTGGGTGTGCTCGGTTCCGCCCTGCAGATAGAGGCCGGCCGTCACCTCCGGCACGGTCTCCACCCGGTGGTCCCGGCCCACGCGGACCGCGTCCCCGTCGTCCCGGAGGCAGAGCTTGGCCGCCTCGCCGAGCAGCGACGCCAGATCGCGCGGGCGGTATCCCGTGGCGAGCACCAGCACGTCGGCGGCGAGCACCTGCCGCTCACCGGTGGGCAGGAACTCCACGGCGACCTCCAGACCGCCGTCCGGACCGGGGTCGACGGCGCGGACCCGCGAGACGTTGAGGAAGCGCAGCCGCTCCCGGCCCGCCACCTTCTCCCGGTACGAGGTGGCGTACAGGGCCTCGATCAACTCCATGTCGACCACCGAGTAGTTGGTGGAACGGTGGTAGTCGATCAGCGACTGCTTGACTTCGGAGGGCGCCGAGAAGTAGACGTCGACCGCCTCCGGGTCGAAGATGCGGTTCGCGAACGGGCTGTCGTCGGCCGGGGTGTAGCCGTACTTGGCGAAGACCGAGCACACCTCGGCCTCGGGGAAGGTGCGGTGCAGATAGTCCACCGCCTCGGCGGCGCTCTGGCCGGCGCCGAGCACGACGGCCCGCCGTACCGGCTCGCCCGCCTCGCCCAGTCGCGTGGCGCGGGGGATCAACTCGCTGTTGTGCCACACGCGTTCGGCGAGGTCCAGACCCGGCGGCACATGCGGCTCCAGCCCCATGGCCACGCTGACGTTGCGGGTCCTGCGGGTCACGGTCTCGCCGGAACCGGTGTCACGGCAGGTGACGTCGAAGAAGGCCACCTCGCCGTCCTCGTCGCGCACCGGGTCGACGGAGACCACCTCGCTGCCGTACGAGACCAGGTGGGAGACCCGGGCGGCGGCCCACTCGAAGTACTCGTGGAACTCCATCCGCAGCGGGAAGAGGGTCTTCTGGTTCAGGAAGTCGATCAGTCTGCCCCGCTCGCGCAGGAAGCAGAGGAAGCTGTAGTCGCTCGTCGGATTGCGCAGGGTGACAAGGTCCTTGAGGAAGGACACCTGCATGGTGGCGTCGTCGATGAGCATGCCGCGGTGCCAGCCGAAGCGCGGCTGGCGCTCCAGGAACAGGGCGTTGAGGCGGCGGTCCGCCGGAAGGTTTGTGTTGTGCTCCTCGACCGCTATGGACAGAGCGAGATTTGATGGACCGAATCCGATTCCGATGACGTCGTGGATGACGTCGGTACCCATGAGCGGTGACTTCACCTTGGCATCGCCTCCTCAGGCAGGCCCATGCTAGATAAGGTAAGGCTTACCTTGCAATGAGTCGTTGAAGGGAAGGACGTCATGCGGGTCGTCATGCTCGGCTACCAGACCTGGGGTCACCGCACGCTTCAGGCGCTGCTGGACTCCGACCACGAGGTCGTCCTCGTCGTCACCCATCCGAAGAGCGAGCACGCCTACGAGAAGATATGGGACGACAACGTCGCCGAACTCGCGGAGAAGAACGACGTCCCCGTCCTGCTGCGCAACCGTCCCGACGACGCCGAACTCCTGGCCGCGGTGGCGGACGCCCGGCCGGACATCATCGTCGCCAACAACTGGCGGACCTGGCTGCCCCCCGAGCTGTTCGACCTGCCGCCGCACGGCACCCTCAACATCCACGACTCGCTGCTGCCGTCGTACGCGGGTTTCTCGCCGATCATCTGGGCTCTGCTCAACGGCGAGGCGCGCGTCGGCGTGACCGCGCACCGGATGAACACCGAACTCGACGCCGGGGACGTCCTGGTGCAGCGTTCGGTGCCGGTGGGGCCCACCGACACGGCGACCGACCTGTTCCACCGGACCGTCGACCTCATCGCGCCCATCGTGCGGGAGTCGCTCGACCTGATCGCCTCCGGCCGGGACGCCGGCCAGTGGGTGCCGCAGGACCGTGCCCGGGCCAGCTTCTTCCACAAGCGGTCGGCGGAGGACAGCCGGATCGACTGGAGTTGGCCCGCGGAACGGCTGGAACGGCTCGTGCGGGCCCAGTCGGACCCGTACCCGAACGCGTACGCCTACCACCGGGGTCAGCGGCTGAGGATCGTCTCGGCGGCAGTGTCGCAGGGGTGCTACGGCGGCACGCCGGGCCGGATCTTCATCCGGGAGGGGGACGGCGTCGTCGTGGTGGCGGGCGCCGAGTCCTGGTCGGGCCGCTGCCGGGGTCTCCTGGTGAAGCGGGTGCGCACCGACGACGGCACCGAGTACGCGGCCGCCGACTGGTTCCGCACCATGGGCGGGTATCTGACGTCGCGGCCCTGAGGACCTGGACCTGGACCGGAACCTGAGCGGGAGCGGGAAGGCGAACGGCTGAACCGGACGGGTCCCCGGCCATGCGGGGCGGGGGCCCGTCGCCGGGTCAGTCGACGATCGCCGCCGGCCTCGCGTCCTCGGCCGGGACCTCGCCGTCGTGGTGGTGCCGGCCCAGCGGGATGACCAGCGGAGTCCCGCTGACCGGGTCGGGGGTGATCCGGCAGCGCAGGTCGAAGACGTCCTCGACGGTGGCCTCGGTGACCACCTCGGCGGGCGGGCCCTCGGCGACGATCCGGCCCGCCTTCATGGCGATGACGTGATCGGCGTACCGGCACGCCTGGTTGAGGTCGTGCAGCACCATCACCACCGTGCGTCCCTCACGCCGGTTGAGGTCCGTGATCAGGTCCAGCACGTCGATCTGGTGGGCGAGGTCGAGATAGGTCGTCGGCTCGTCCAGGAGCAGGACGGGGGTGCCCTGGGCGACGGCCATCGCGATCCACGCGCGCTGCCGCTGGCCGCCGGAGAGCTCGTCGACCGGACGGTCGGCGAGGTCGGTCAGACCGGTCGCCGCCAGCGCCCCGTGCACGGCCTCCTCGTCCGCCGCGGACCACTGCCGCCACCAGGTCTGGTGCGGTGAGCGGCCCCTGCCCACCAGGTCGAAGACGGTCAGCCCCTCCGGCGCCACCGGCGTCTGCGGCAGGATGCCCAGGGTGCGCGCGAGTTCGCGGGTCGGCACGGACCGCAGGGCGACCCCGTCCAGCTCCACGACGCCCTGGCGCGGTGTCAGCAGGCGGGCCAGCGCGCGCAACAGGGTCGACTTGCCACAGGCGTTGGCCCCGACGATGGCGGTGATCCGGCCGGTCGGCACGCTGAGGTCCAGATCCTCCACCACCGACCTTCCGTCGTAGGCGAGATGCAGGCTCCTGGCCCGCAACTCCGGCCCTGAGGACGGTGGGTGAGAGGTGCCCGGGCCCGGGCCCGTGCCCGGGCCCGTGGCGTTCGCGTCGGCGCCGGACGGGAGAGGGGTGCCGGCGCCGGACGGGCGCGGAAAGCCCGCGCCGGTCTTCGGCTCGGTCGGCCGCGGGGTGCGCGGGTCGGTGGTCGACATGGGATCAGCCTCCAGAGCCCGCGCGGTTGGCGCGGATGAGCAGCCACAGCAGGACCGGCGCGCCCAGGGCGCCGGTGACGATCCCGACCGGCAGTTCCGTCCCGGGGATCGCCTCGCGGGCGAGGAGATCCGAGCCGAGGACGACCAACGCGCCGGTGAGACCGGAGACGATCGGGGGTGGCGACGCGGTGCCCGCCAGCCGCTGGGCGATCTGCGGACAGGCCAGGGCCACGAAGGCCACCGGACCGGCCGCCGCCGTGCCGAAGGCGACCAGCCCCACCCCGGCCAGCAGCAGGGCCAGCCGGACCGGCTGGACCGGCGTGCCGAGCCCCGCGGCCACGTCGTCGCCGAGCTGGAGGGTACGCATCCAGCGGCCCATGGCCAGGGTGACCGGCAGCAGCACGGCCATGGCGAGGGCCAGCGAGTCCACCTGGTCCCAGGTCCGGCCGTTGAGGTTGCCGACCAGCCAACCGATGGCCTCCTGCGCCTGGAACCGGCTGCCGCGCGCCACGAGGAAGTCGGTGGCGCTGGTGCAGATCCAGGACACGCCGATGCCGACGAGGATGATGCGGTACCCGGTGGTGCCGCCCTTCCAGGCCAGCGCGTAGACGAGGAGCGCGGTCGTCAGGGCGCCCAGCAGCCCCAGCGTCGACAGCCCGAGGCCGCCGGTCCAGCCGAGAACCACGGCCGCCACCACGGCCGTTCCGGCGCCCTCGGTCAGCCCGATCATGTCGGGGCTGGCCAGCGGGTTGCGGGTCATCGTCTGGAACACGGCCCCGGAGACGCCGAACGCGATGCCGACCAGCAGCCCGGTCAGCGCGCGCGGCAGCCGCAGATCCTGTACGACGACGACCGTGCCGGGGTCGCCCGCGCCACCGAGCGCCTTGACGACGTCGGTGAAGGGCACGGGGTAGTCGCCGAGGGTGAGGCCCCAGCAGAACAGCAGGAACGCGCCCGCGGCGACGAGCACGCCGGTCAGCACCAGGCGCGGGCGCAGCATGCCGGAGACCGGGGGAAAGGCCAGCCGGAACGGCCGGCCGTGCAGCGCGGGGTGCGCGGGGACGGTGGGGGACGCCTCGACGGCCGGTGCGGCCGGGGACTGCGCTGTGGCGGGCGACTGTGCTGTGGTCGGGGACTGTGCTGTGTCCGGGGACTGTGCGGGCACGCTCACACCTCCGCGAGCTTACGGCGGCGGACCAGGGCGATGAAGAACGGGCCGCCGAGGAAGGCGACGAGGACGCCGGCCTGGATCTCGGTGGGCCGGGCCAGCGTCCGGCCGAGGATGTCGGCGGACAGCAGCAGTACGGGCGCGAGGGCGGCGGACAGCGGGAGCAGCCAGCGGTGGTCGGGGCCGATCCCGGCGTACTGGGCGAGCACCCGCGCGATGTGCGGCACGACCAGGCCGAGGAAGACCACGGGACCGATGACGGCGACCGACGCGCCGGTCAGCAGCATCACCGCGGTGACCCCCTGGAGGCGGACCAGGCCGAGCCGCCGGCCCAGCGAGGCGGCCACGTCGTCGCCGAGGGCCATGCTGTTGAGGGCGGGTGCGCAGGACAGGGCGAGGACGGCCCCGACGGCGAGGAAGGGCAGGATGCGCAGCAGTTCACCGGAGTCCTGGTCGGCCAGTGAGCCGGCCGACCAGAAGCGGTAGCGGTCCAGGGCGTCCTGGTCGGTCAGCACCACGGCACTGGTGAGCGACGACAGCAGCGAGGTGACGGCGACCCCGGCGAGCGCCAGCTTCACGGGCGTGGCACCGGAACGGCCCAGCCGCCCCAGGGAGAAGACCAGGACGCTCGCGGCGAGCGCTCCGCCGAACGCGAACCACACATAGCCGTAGAGCGATCCGACCCCGAACACCGCGACCGCCAGCACGATCGCGAAGGACGCCCCGGCGCTGACGCCGAGGATGCCGGGGTCTGCGAGCGGGTTGCGGGTGAGGGCCTGCATCAGCGCGCCGGACAGGCCGAGCGCGGCGCCCGTCGTCAGGCCCAGCAGGGTGCGGGGGACCCGAACCGACCAGACGATGTTGTCGACGAGGCGGCTCGGCGGACGGCCCAGGACCGCGCGGACCACCTGGTCGAGGGGGACGTTCAGCGCGCCCAGTGCCACGGACAGCAGGGACAGGGCGATGAGGAGGGCGACGACGAATGTCACCAGCGCCGCGGTGCGAAGCCTTCTGCCTGAAGCCACTTGCCGGTCTCCATGTCGCGGTCCGGGGGTCTCGCCGGGGTGCCGTCGGGTCATCGCCCCTCGCGCAGACCCCTGTTGGCGGACCACCGGACAATCCTGTCAGCAGGTTAGGTGAGCATAACCTCAGCCAAGGTGACTTGGGCCCGTGGTTCCGGAAGGGGGCTATCAAGTAAGGCAATGCTTACCTTACTATTCGAGCGGTCGCGGCTCCGCTGAGCCGTTCCACACCGCACCTGGGAGGCACGGGCAGCTGTGTCGGGCAACACGCGTTCTTCTGCACAGGCGACGGCGACGGACTACTGGCGGCGGCGGTTCGCCGCACCGGTGCCGCAGCCCGCACTGCCGCTGGACTTTCCGCACCCGCCCCGCCAGGAGGGGACGGCGCCGCGCGCGCGGCGCGCCGCCGCGCTGGGGATGACCGCCGACGGGATGACCGGACTCGCCGCCCTGGTGGCCCTGCTGCACCGCTACGGCGGTGCCGCCGCGACCGGGACGGCGGTGGCGCACGAGGGGCTGCCGCTGCGCGTCGCGGTCGACGGCGACACCCCGTTCGCCGAACTGTGCGCACGGGTCGGGGCGGCGCGCGCCGAGGCCGCGGAGCACCGCCTGGCGACCGCCGAACTGCTGGACCTCCTCGCCCCCGAACCCTTCCGCGGCGGCGGGCTGTTGTGCGCCACGGGCTTCGGCGACGCGCCCTGGGACGAGGGCGGCCCGCTCGACCTGGCCCTGACCGTGGCCGACGGGGAGGTGTCGGCGGACTACCGCACCGACCTCTTCGAACCCGCCACCGTCGACCGGATCCTCGGCCACTACCGCACGCTCCTCGCCGACGCCCTCGCGCGCCCGGCCACCCCGGTCGCCGACCTCGAACTCCTCGACGACGGGGAACGGCACCGGATCCTGCACGACTGGAACGACACCGCGCACGACGTACCCGCGCTCACCTGGCCGCGGATGTTCGCCGACCAGGTCGCCGCCCGCCCCGACGAGGTGGCCCTCGTCCACGAGGACGTCCGCCTCACCTACGCCGAACTCGACGCGCGCGCGGCCCGGCTGGCGCACGCGCTGGTGGCCCGGGGCGCAGGTCCGGAGACCGTGGTCGCCCTCGCCGTACCGCGCTCGGCCGACATGATCGTCGCGGAGGTCGCCGTCCTGAAGGCGGGCGCGGCCTATCTGCCGGTCGACACCGACTACCCGGCCGACCGCATCGCCTACATGCTCGCCGACGCCCGGCCGGTCTGCCTCGTCACCACCGCCGAGATCGTGCCCGACCTCCCCCCGGACATCGATGCGCTGGTCCTCGACGCCCCGGACACGATCGCCGAGCTGGCCGCCCGCCCCGCACAAGGTCCCTCGGCCGCGGACGGGTTGACGGCCGCGCACGCGGCCTACGTGATCTACACCTCCGGCTCCACCGGCCGCCCCAAGGGCACGGTGCTCTCGCACGCCGGTGTGGCGGGGCTGGTCGCCACGCAGCGGGAGCGCTTCGGGATCGGCCCGCACAGCCGGGTCCTGCAGTTCGCCTCGCCCAGCTTCGACGTGGCGTTCTGGGACCTGTGCCTCGGACTGCTGTCCGGCGGCCGGCTGGTCGTCGTGCCCGCCGACCGCCGGGTTCCCGGCGCGCCGCTCGCCGACTACGCGAACGAGCACGGCATCACCTTCATGATCCTGCCGCCCGCCCTGCTCGCCGCCATGCCGGACGACGTGCAACTCCCGCCGCAGGCAACGCTGCTGGCCGGTACGGAGCGGGTGTCCCCCGAGCTGGTCGGCCGGTACGCGCGCGGCCGGATGATGTTCAACGCCTACGGCCCGACCGAGGCCACCACCAACTCCACGCTGGGCCTGTGCGATCCGGACACCCCGCCCGGCACCATCGTGCCGATCGGCGTGCCCGACCCCGGGACCCGCGCCTACGTCCTCGACGACCGGCTGCGGCCGGTCCCCGCCGGTGTCACGGGAGAGCTCTATCTCGGCGGCGCCGGTCTCGCCCGCGGCTACCTGGGCCGCCCCGGTCTGACCGCCGAACGCTTCGTCGCCGCCCCCGACGCCCTCGCCGCCGCGCCCGGCGACCGGCTCTACCGCACCGGCGACCTGGTGCGCTGGAAGGCGGACGGACGACTGGAGTTCCACGGCCGCGTGGACAGCCAGGTCAAGATCCGCGGCTTCCGCATCGAGCCCGGCGAGATCGAGTCCGTCCTGCGCTCCCACCCGGCCGTCGACCAGGCCGCGGTCGTCGTCCGCGAGGACCGCCCCGGCGAACGGCGCCTCGCCGCCTACGTCGTGCCCTCGCTGGACGCCGGCCCGGACACGGACGCCGAGGCCGGAGTCGCCGACTGGAAGGACCTGCACGAACTGCTGTACTCCGCGGCGGGTTCGGAGGGCTTCGAGGAGAACTTCGCCGGCTGGAACAGCATGTACGACGGGCTGCCCATCCCCCTCGCCGACATGCGCGAGTGGCGGGAGGCGACCCTCGACCGGATCCGCGCCCTGCGGCCCCGGCGCGTCCTGGAGATCGGCGTCGGCTCCGGCCTGCTGCTGTCCCGGCTCGCCCCGGACTGCGAGGCGTACTGGGGCACCGACCTGTCCGAGGAAGCCGTACGGGCCCTGGACGCCCAGGTGTCCGCCGTCCCCGGCCTCGCCGGCCGGGTCACCCTGCTGGCCCGGCCCGCGCACGACCTCGCCGGGCTGCCCGAGGGCCACTTCGACACGATCGTCGTCAACTCCGTCGTCCAGTACTTCCCCGGCGGCGACTATCTCACCGGCGTGCTGCGCTCCGCCGCCGCGCTGCTCGCGCCCGGCGGCGCCCTCTTCGTCGGCGACGTACGCAACCTGCGGCTGCTGCGCACCCTGAGCGCGGCCGTCGAGGGCGGGCGGGTGCGGGAGCAGGGGGACGAGGCGGAGGCGGACAAGGAGGCCCTGCGCGCCGCCGTGGACCGGGCGCTCGCCTGGGAGGGCGAACTCCTCGTCGACCCCGACTACTTCACCACCCTCGACGGCCTCACCGCCGACATCCGGATCAAGCGCGGCACGCACCACAACGAACTCACCCGGTACCGCTACGACGTGGTCCTGCGGCCGCGGGCCGACGGGGGCGCGGAGGTGCCCGAGTCGCCCTGGCCCGCGCTCGGTTCGGTCCACGCCCTCGACACCCTGCTCGCCGGGCACCCGGACCGGCTGCGCGTCACCGGCATACCCAACGCCCGGCTCGCCGACGACCTGGCCGCGCTCGACGCCCTCCGGGACAGCAGCAGACCGGCCGACGCGACGCACGGAGTGGACCCCGAGTCCCTCCACGAGAGCGCCGCCCGGCACGGCTACGAGGCGACGCTCACCTGGAACGGGGACGCCGAGGACGGCAGCCTGGACGCCGTGTTCGCGCCCGCCGGGGACGACCTCGCGGCCCCGTACCGCCCCGGCGGCGGCCGGCCGCTCACCAACCGTCCGGCACCGTTCCGCAACGTCACCGCGCTGATGACGGCCCTGCGCCGACACGCCGCCGCGTACCTGCCCGACTACATGGTCCCAGCCGCGTTCGTCCCGCTGGACCGGCTGCCCGTCACCCCCAGCGGCAAGCTCGACGCCGCGGCCCTGCCCGTGCCGGACCTCACCCGGACCGGCGCCGGACGGGCCCCCGGCACGGACCGCGAGCGGCTGCTGTGCGATCTGTACGCGCGGGCGCTGAGGGTGCCCTCGGTGGGTGTCGACGACGACTTCTTCGCGCTCGGCGGCGACAGCATCGTCGCCGTCCAGCTCCTCGTCCTGGCCCGCCGGGCCGGCCTGGAGCTGACCCCGCGCGACGTCTTCCGCCACCGCACGGTCGCGGAGCTGGCCGGCGCCGCCCGCACCGCCGCGGCCGGTGCCGTGGACGACAGCTCCTGGCAGCTGAGCGAGGACGAACTCGTGTCCCTGCAGGGAGAGTCCGCCGTCACCGTCGAGGAGACGCTGCCCCTCGGTCCGCTCCAGGAGGGCTTCTTCTTCCACGCCCTGATGGACGGCGCCGAACACGACACGTATGTCGTGCAGCAGGTCGTCGAGCTGTCCGGACCGGTCGACGGCGCCCTGCTGCGCCGGGCGGCGCAGCGGCTCCTCGACCGGCACGCCCCGCTGCGCGCCTGCTTCCGGCAGACGCCCGACGGCCGCCCCGTCCAGATCGTCGCCACCGGTCTCGAACTGCCCTGGCGCGAGGTGGACCTGGCCGCGCAGGACGATCTCGCGGTCCGGCGAGCCCTCGCCGAGGCCGTCGCCGCCGACGAACGGGCGATCCGCTTCGACCTCGCCCGGCCGCCCCTGGTCCGCTGCGCCCTGATCCGCTTCGGGGACGAGCGCAGCCGACTGGTCCTGACGTTCCATCACATCGTCGCGGACGGCTGGTCCCTGCCGATCCTGCACCGCGAACTGCTCGCCCTGTACGGCGACGACCCGGCGCCCCTGCCCGAAGTCGCCCCGTACCGCGGCTACCTCCGCCGGATCGCCGGCGCCGACCGCGAGGCCGCACGGGCCGCCTGGCGCACCGCGCTCGCCGGCGTCGAGGAGCCCACCCGGCTGGTCGAGGTCCCGGCGCCCGCCGGGCCCGTCGAGCCCGCGCAGATCCGCGTGGAGCTGTCCGAGCGGGTCACCGCCCGGCTCGCCGCCCGCGCCCGGGAGCGCGGGGTGACTCTCGGCACCCTCGTGCAGGGCGCGTGGGGACTGCTCGTCAGCCGCATGACGGGCCGTCAGGACGTGCTGTTCGGCACCACCGTGGCCGGCCGCGACGCCGCCGTCGACGGCATCGAGTCGATGATCGGCCTGTTCATCAACACGCTGCCCACCCGGCTGCGCTGGAACCGGGGCGACACCCTCGGCGGGCTGCTGGAGCGGCTCCAGGAGGAGCAGAGCGCACTGCTCGACCACCAGCACCTCGGACTCGCGGACATCCAGCGGGCCGCCGGGCACACCGGGGGCGGCGAACTCTTCGACACGCTCGTGGTGTTCGAGAACTACCCCGGCGGCGACGGCGCCCCGGGCATCACCGACCCCACCGGCACGATCGCCGTCGCCGGGCACGCCTTCCACGACGCCGTGCACTACCCCCTCGCCCTCATCGTCAAGCCCGGCCGCCGTCTCGACCTGCGACTGAAGCACCACGCGAGACGCCTGGACGCCGACGCCGCGCAGTCCCTCGCCGACCGCCTCACCCTGGTCCTCGAGGCCCTGGCCGACGACCCCGACGCCCGGGTCGCCGACCTCGAACTGCTCACCCCGCGCGAGCGGGCCCGCGCCCACCCGGCGGGGGAGTCCCGGCCGGTGCCGGCCACCACGCTGGCCGCCGCGTTCGCCGCCCAGGCCGCGCGCACCCCGGACGCCACCGCCGTCGTCCTCGACGGCACGACCCCCCTCACCTACGCCGAACTGGACGCGCGAGCAGAGCAGTTGGCCGTCCGCCTGCGGGCCCGGGGGGCGGGCCGCGAGCGGTTCGTCGCGGTCGCCGTACCGCGTTCGGCCGAGCTGATGGTGGCGCTGCTCGCCGTCCTGAAGTCGGGGGCCGGCTATCTGCCCCTGGACCTGGACTACCCGGCCGAGCGGCTCGCGTACATGCTGACCGACTCGGGGGCGACCACGGTCGTTTCGACGGCACGGGACGCGGGACGGCTGCCGTCGGTCGAGGGCCTCGACGTGATCGACGTCGACGACGCGACCGGCGTGGCCGCGGCGGCGGGCGACCTCCCGCCGGCCGCCCCCGTGGAACCGGCCCGCCCCGACGACCCCGCCTACCTCATCTACACCTCCGGTTCCACCGGCCTCCCCAAGGGCGTCGTCGTCACCCACCGCGCCATCGTCAACCGGCTGGCCTGGATGCAGGGCGAGTACGGCCTCGACCCCGGTGACCGGGTGCTCCAGAAGACGCCGTCGAGCTTCGACGTGAGCGTCTGGGAGTTCTTCTGGGCGCTGTGCGAGGGCGCCGCCGTCGTCCTCGCCGCGCCGGACGGACACCGCGACCCCGCCTATCTGGCCCGCCTGATCCGGGCCGAGGGCGTGACGACGATGCACTTCGTGCCGTCCATGCTGGAGGCGTTCCTCGCCTCGGACGAGGTCACCGCCGACCCCACGTGGGCGGGCGGCCTGCGCCGGGTGTTCAGCAGCGGCGAAGCCCTGTCCGGAGCCGCGGCCCGCCGCTGGCACGACCTGACCGGGGTGCCGCTGCACAACCTGTACGGCCCCACCGAGGCCGCCGTCGACGTGACGTACCACGCCTACGACGGCGCGTCCGACACCACCGTGCCCATCGGCCGGCCCGTGTGGAACACCGGCCTGCGCGTCCTCGACCCCTGCCTGCGCCCGGTCCCCGACGGGGTGCCCGGCGAGCTGTACCTGACCGGCGTCCAGCTGGCCCGCGGCTACCACCGGCGCCCCGCGCTCACCGCCGACCGGTTCGTTGCCGACCCGTACGCCGGCGAACCCGGCGCCCGTATGTACCGCACCGGTGACCTGGTGCGCCGCCGGCCCGACGGCACCCTCGACTACCTCGGCCGCACCGACCGGCAGGTCAAGCTGCGCGGCAACCGGGTCGAACTCGGCGAGATCGAGGCCGCGCTGACCCGCCGACCGACCGTCGCCCGGGGCGCGGTCGTCGTCCGCGACCAGCGCCTCGTCGCCTACGCGGTCCCCGCGGCCGGAACCGCCGTCGACCCCGCCGAACTGCGTGCCGCCCTCGCTGACGCGCTGCCCGCGCCCCTGGTCCCGGAGGCGTACGTCGTCCTCGCCGACCTCCCGCTCACCCCCAGCGGCAAGCTCGACCAGGCCGCGCTGCCCGCCCCCGAGGCCGAGCGGGCCGCCCGCCGGGCACCCGCAGGACCGCTGGAACGCCGGCTCACCGAGATCTTCGCGGCCGTCCTCGGCATCGAGGACGCCGGCCCCGACGACGACTTCTTCCGGCTCGGCGGCGACAGCATCAGCTCCATCGGCGTCGCCGGCCGGGCCCGGGCGGCCGGCCTGGACCTGAGCCCCCGCGACGTGTTCACCCACCGCACCCCCGCGGCCCTGGCGACGGCGGCCGCAGCGGTGACGGCGGCCCCGAGCGCCGGCCGGGCCCCCGCCGCCCCCTTCACCCTCACCGACGCCGAACGCGCCCGCGTCCGCGCCCTGGCCGCCCCGGCCGCCGTCGCCGACGTGTGGCCGCTGGCCCCCCTCCAGGAGGGCCTGTTCTTCCACTCGGCGTACGACGAGGGCGCCCTGGACGTCTACACCGTCCACGAGACGTTCGACTTCGCGACCCGGCTCGACACCGGACGGCTGCGCGCCGCCGTCCGCACCCTCCTCGCCCGCAACCCGGGCCTGCGCGCCGGCTTCACCAGCGAGGGCCTCGACCAGCCCGTGCAGTTCATCGTCGAGGACCCGGAGGTCCCGCTCGAGGAGGTCGACCTCTCCCACCTCCCCGCCGCCGAACAGGACCTACGTCTGCGGGAGTCGACGGACGCGGAGCGCGACCGGCGGTTCGACCTCTCGGCGCCCCCGCTGTTCCGGCTGCTCCTGTTGCGCCTGGGCGCGCAGCGCGGCGACCGGCTCGTCATCGGCCGTCACCTGATCCTCTGGGACGGCTGGTCGGCCTGGCTGTTCCTCGACGAGCTGTTCGCGCTCTACGAGACGGGCGGCGAGGCGAACGCCCTGCCCGAGCACGGCAGTTACCGTGACTACCTGACCTGGCTCGAGGAGCAGGACGACTCGGCCGCCACGGCCGCCTGGCGCGCCGCCCTGGCCGGTCTCGACGAGCCCACGCTGCTGGCCCCGGCCGCGGCCGACGGCCTCGAACCGGTCATCCCCGACCAGCTCGACATACGCCTGTCCGCCGAGCTCGGCGACCGGCTGCGCGAGACGGGCCGCGCCCACGGTCTGACCCTGAACACGCTCCTCAACGCGGCCTGGGGGCTCACCCTCGCCTCCGCCACCGGACGCCCCGACGTGGTGTTCGGCACCACCGTGGCCGGCCGGCCCAGCCAGGTCCCGGACGTCGGCGACATCATCGGGCTCTTCCTCAACACGGTCCCCACCCGGATCGTCCTCGACCCCGCCGAACCGGTCCTCGCACTGCTCCGCCGCATCCAGGGCGAACGCCTCGACCTCATGCCGTACGAGCACCTCAGCCTCGGCGTGCTCCAGGCCGAGACCGGACACCGCAGGCTCTTCGACACCCTGTTCGTGCTGCGCAACAACGACACCGAGGAACGGCTGGCGGACCTGCGCACCCGGCACGGCGCCACGGCCGTCGCCAACGTCGACGCCACCCACTACCCGGCCAACCTCGTCATCACCCCGGGCCGCCGGATCGCCGTCACCCTCACCCACCGCCCCGACCTCGTCCCGGCCGACCGGGCGCGCGCTCTCCTCGACCGGTTCGCGCTGCTCCTCGACCGCCTCGGCGCCGACCTCACGGTGCCCGTCGGGTCCCTCGACCCGCTGCTGCCCGCCGAACACGAGGCGCTGCGCGCGGAGTCGGCGGCGAGCCGGGTGCCCGACCCCGAGGACACCATCGCCGACCTGCTGGCCGCGCAGGCCGGACGCACCCCGGACGAGCGGGCCCTCGTCTTCGGGGAGCGCACCCTGACCTACGCCGAGCTCGACGCGGCCGTGAACCGCATGGCCCGGCTGCTGATCGACCGGGGCGCCGGCCCCGAGCGGGTCGTCGCCCTCGGCCTGCCGCGCTCCCTGGACATGGTGGTCGCGCTCTTCGCGGTCCTGCGCACCGGTGCCGCCTACCTGCCGCTGGAGCTGGACCATCCGGCCGACCGGCTGTCCCTGATGCTGGCCGACGCCCGCCCGCTCCTGCTGCTCACCACCCGGGCCGTCTCCGCCACGCTGGACGGCGACATGGCCCGTGTCCTGCTCGACGACCCGGCCACCGGGAGCGAGCTGGCCGGGCTGTCCGAGGCCCCGGTCCGGCTCCGCTTCAGCCTCGAACACCCCGCCTACGTCATCTACACCTCCGGCTCCACCGGCCGCCCCAAGGGCGTCGTCACCCCCTACCGGGGCCTGACGAACATGCAGCTCAACCACCAGAAGGAGATCTTCGCCCCGGCCATCGCCTCGGCCGGCGGGCGGCGGCTGCGCATCGCGCACACCGTGTCCTTCGCCTTCGACATGTCGTGGGAGGAACTGCTCTGGCTGGTCGAGGGCCACGAAGTGCACGTGTGCGACGAGGAGTTGCGCCGCGACGCCGAGGCGCTGGTCGCCTACTGCGAGCGGCACCGCGTCGACGTCGTCAACGTCACCCCGACCTACGCCCGGCTGCTGATCGAGCAGGGCCTGCTGACGGGCCATGTGCCGCCGCTGGTGCTGCTGGGCGGCGAGGCCGTCCCGGAGGCGGTGTGGACGGCCCTGCGCGACACCGAGGGGACGTACGGCTACAACCTGTACGGGCCGACCGAGTACACCATCAACACCCTCGGCGGAGGCACCCTCGACAGCGAGACGCCCACCGTCGGCCGCCCCATCCGCGGCACCCGCGCCCACATCCTCGACGCCTGGCTGCGCCCGGTGCCCGACGGCGTGCCCGGTGAGCTGTACATCGCCGGCATCGGCCTGGCCCGCGGCTACCTCGGCCGGCCCGCGCTGACCGCGGAACGCTTCGTCGCCGACCCGTTCGGGGAGCCCGGCGAGCGCATGTACCGCACCGGCGACCTGGTGCGCCGCAACCCCGACGGCAACCTCGACTTCCTCGGCCGCACCGACGACCAGGTCAAGATCCGCGGCTACCGCATCGAACCCGGCGAGATCGAGACCGCCCTCAGCCGTCACCCGCTGGTCGCCCAGGCCGCCGTCGTGGTCCGCGACGAACGCCTCGTCGGCTATGTCGTGCCCTCCGGCGCCGACTCCGAGGAGCGCTCCGCGGCCGAGGCCGCGCAGGTCGGGGAGTGGCAGGAGATCTACTCCGACGAGTACGAGGAGATCGGCACCGCCGTCTTCACCGAGAGCTACGACGGCTGGGACAGCTCCTACGACGGGCAGCCCATCCCTTTCGAGGAGATGCACGAGTGGCGCGAGGCCACCCTCGCCCGCATCCGCGCGCTCGAGCCTCGCCGCATCCTCGAGATCGGCGTCGGCTCCGGCCTGTTGCTGTCCCGGCTCGCCCCGGAGGCGGAGGCGTACTGGGCGACCGACTTCGCCGCCCCCGTCATCCGCAAGATCGGTGAGGAGGTACGGCGCGACCCGGCCCTCGCGGCCAAGGTCGAACTGCGCTGCCGGCCGGCCGAGGACCTGAGCGGTCTGCCCACCGGCTACTTCGACACGATCGTCATCAACTCCGTCGTCCAGTACTTCCCGAGCGTCGACCACCTCACCGCCGTACTGCGCGGCGCGATGGACCTGCTCGCGCCCGGCGGCGCCCTGTTCGTCGGAGACGTCCGCAACCTGCGGCTGGCCCGCACCTTCCACACCGAGATCCAGCGCGCCCGCGGCACCGCCGAGGCCGACCTGGAGGCGGCGGTGGAGCGCGGCCTGCGGCTGGAGAAGGAACTCCTCGTCGACCCCGACTTCTTCACCACCCTCGGCTACGGGGTCGACCTGCGCACCAAGCGCGGCCACCACCACAACGAGCTGAGCCGGCACCGCTACGACGTCGTCCTGTACGCCGGCGAGCCGGACCTACGGCTGGACGGTGTGCCGGTGGTCGACTGGGCCACGGCCGACACCATCGGCGAACTCGTGCGCGGGGACTGGTCCGGCGCCGAGAGCATCGGCGCACTGCTGGGCGGCAACTGGTCAGCGACCGGGGGCACCGGCAGGCACCCGCGCGGCGAACGGCCCGCGGGCCTGCGTCTGACCGGCGTGCCCGACGGCCGTACCCGCGCAGCGGGCGTCGACCCGGAGCACCTGTGCGAACTCGGCGCGGCCGCCGGATACCGGGTGCTGACCACCTGGTCGGCGCGGACCGGAACGTTCGACGCGGTGTTCCTGGCGACCGCCACGGCCGAACCGCGCCTCACCGGCGGCCTGTTCCGCGCCGGCGGCGGCACCCATCCCTACGCCAACGACCCCACCGCCGCCCGCGAGGCGAGCGCCCTGGTGCGCCGGCTGCGCGAGGACCTGGGCCGCGAACTGCCCGACTACATGGTCCCGGCCGCCTTCGTCACCGTCGACGGCCTGCCCATGAACGCCAACGGCAAGCTCGACGTGCGCGCCCTGCCCGCCGCCGAGCCCGCCGTCGCCCTCGGTGGCGGACGCGGCCCGCGCACCCCGCGGGAGGAGGTGCTGTGCAGGCTGTTCGCCGAGGTGCTGGGGCTGCCCGAGGTCGGCGCCGAGGACAACTTCTTCGACCTCGGCGGACACTCGCTGCTCGCCACCCGGCTGGTCAGCCGCGCCCGCACCGAACTGGGCGCCGAACTCGCCATCCGTGACCTCTTCGAGGCGCCCACGCCGGCGCTGCTCGCGGGCCGCGCCGACCTCGGCAAGCCCGCCCGTCCCCCGCTCACGGCGGTCGCGGAGCGGCCCGAGCGCATCCCGCTGTCCGCCGCGCAGCGACGGCTGTGGCTGGTGGAACGCCTCACCGGCTCCCCGGCCGAGGACACCGGCGGGGGAGCGGCCTACAACTTCCCGCTCGTCCTGCGGCTGCGCGGACGACTCGACGTGCCCGCGCTGCGCGCCGCGCTGCGCGATGTGACGGCACGGCACGAGTCACTGCGCACCCTGGTCGCCGAACACGAAGGCGTGCCGTTCCAGCGGATCCTGTCCGCCCGGGAGGCGGAGCCCTCGTTCACCGTGACCGACTGCGCCGAGGACGACCTGCCGCCGCTGATCTCGTCCGCCCAGCGCCGCCCCTTCGACCTGACGCGGGAACTCCCGCTGCGCGCCGAGGTGTTCCGGCTCACGGCCGAGGAGCACGTGGTCGCGATCGTGCTGCACCACATCACCACCGACGAGTGGTCCGACCGGCCGTTCCTGGCCGACCTGAACACCGCGTACGCGGCCCGCACGGCTGCCGTCGCCCCCGACCGGGCGCCGCTGCCCGTGCAGTACGCCGACTACACCCTGTGGCAGGACCGGCTCCTCGACCAGCTCGGCGAGCGCCAGCTCGGCTACTGGCGCGAGGCGTTGCGCGGACTGCCGGAGGAGCTGGCGCTGCCCCTGGACCGGACCCGTCCGGCCGAGCCCACCGGGCGCGGCGGCACCGTACGCCGCGCCGTGCCGGCGGAGACCGGCCGGGCCCTGCGCGAGCTGTCCGCCGCCACCGGCACCAGTATGTTCATGCTGCTCCAGGCCGCCACCGCGGCGCTGCTGCACCGGCTGGGCGCGGGAGACGACATCCCGCTCGGCGCCCCCATCGCGGGCCGCACCGACAGCGAACTCGACGACCTGGTCGGCTTCTTCGTCAACACCCTCGTCCTGCGCACCGACCTGTCCGGCCCGGACGGCACCGAGCTGACGTTCCGTCAACTCCTGTCCCGGGTGCGGGAGTCGTCCCTGGCCGCCTTCGAGCACCAGGACATCCCCTTCGACCGCGTCGTGGAGGCCGTCAACCCGCCCCGGGTGGCCGGCCGCAACCCCCTCTTCCAGGTCATGCTCGGCTACCACCACCGCCCCGACGGTGACCCGGAGACCCTGCTCGGGCTGCCCGCCGACTGGTACGACATGGACACCGGCACGGCCAAGTTCGACCTCGACTTCACCTTCGTCGACGAGTCGGACGCCTCCGGGCGCATCACCCTCCTGCTGGAGTACGCCACCGACCTGGCCGACCCCGGCACCGCGGAGCTGCTCGCCGAACGCCTCGCCCTGCTGCTCGAACGGGCCGTCGGCGCCCCGGACGCCCCGCTCGCCGGCCTCGACATCCTGACGCCGACCGAGCGCGCGAACGCCGTCGGCGCCTGGAACGACACCGCCCACCCGGTCGAGACCCGCTCCGTCCCGGAGATCCTCGCCGACACGGCCCGCCGCCACCCCGAGCGCACCGCCCTGGTCACCGGCCCGGCCGACGCCCCCCGCCGGACCACCTTCGGCGGACTCCGGGCCCGGGTGGACGAGCTCGCGGCGCGCCTGCGCGCCCACGGCGTCACGCCCGGCACGGTCGTGGGGCTCGCGCTGCCCCGCGACGAGATGGTGCCCGCCCTGCTCGGCGTCCTCGCCGCCGGGGCCGCCTATCTGCCCCTCGACCCGGAACTCCCGGCCGACCGGCTGCGGTTCATGCTCACCGACGCGGCACCCGTCTGCCTGCTCACCACCACCGCGCTCATGGACCGCCTCCCCGCAGCCCCGGCCGTGCCGCGGCTGCGCCTCGACGCCCCGTGGCCGGCGGCCGAACGGACCGCGGACGGCCCGCCGCCGCACCCGCACGAGGCGGCCTACACCATCTACACCTCGGGCTCCACCGGCCGCCCCAAGGGCGTCATCGGCACCCACCGCGGCCTGAGCAACCTCTACGCCTCCCACCTGCGCGACCTGATCGAACCGGCCGTCCGCGACACCGGACGGGACGCGCTGCGCGCCGTCCACGCGGCCTCCTTCAACTTCGACGGCTCCTGGGAACCGCTGCTCTGGCTGCTCGCCGGCCACGAACTGCACGTCGTCGACGAGGCGACCGTGCTCGACCCGGCCGCCCTGCTGAGCCGGCTCACCGACGCGGCGATCGACTTCGTCGACCTGACCCCCACCTACCTGCGCGAACTGCTCCACCACGGCTTCCTGGCCGCCGACGGCCCGCACGCCGTCCCGGCCGTCATCGCCGTCGGCGGCGAGGCCACCCCGCCCGCCCTGTGGCAGCGCCTCACCGCCCTGCCCGGCACGGCCGTGCACGACCTGTACGGCCCCACCGAGTGCGCGGTCGACGCCTACGGCTGGCACCACGGCGAGGACGACTGGGCCGCCCCGCTGGACAACATCCGCGCCCACGTCCTCGACGAGCGCCTGCGGCCCGCCCCCGTCGGCGTGCCCGGCGAGCTGTACCTCGCGGGCGAGGGCCTGGCCCGCGGCTATCTGGGCCGCCCGGCGCTGACCGCCGAGCGGTTCGTCGCCGACCCGTTCGGGGAGCCCGGCGAGCGCATGTACCGCACCGGGGACCTGGTGCGCCGCCGCGGCGACGGCACGCTCGTCTTCCTCGGCCGGGCCGACGGCCAGGTCAAACTGCGCGGCTTCCGTGTCGAGCTCGGCGAGATCGAGGCCGCGCTGACCGGGCACCCCACCGTCTCGGCCGCCGCGGTCGTCGTCCGCGAGGACCGGCCCGGCGCACCGCGACTGGTCGCCTACGTCGTCGCGGACCGCGTGAGCGGGACGGAGCCCGACCCGGCCGCCCTGCGCGCGCACACCGCCGCCGCGCTCCCGGAACACATGGTGCCCGCCGCGTTCGTCGCCCTCGACGCGCTGCCCCGCACCGTCAACGGCAAGCTCGACACCGCCGCGCTGCCCGCCCCCGACCCCACGACGGCGGCCCCCGCCGGCGGACGCCTGCCCCGCACCCCGCGCGAGGAACTGATGTGCGCGGAGTTCGCCGCCGTCCTCGGCGTCGAACGCGTCGGACCCGACGACGACTTCTTCGCGCTCGGCGGCCACTCGCTCGTCGCCATGCGGCTGGTCAGCCGGATCCGCACGGTTCTCGGCGCCGCCGGGGGAGGGGTGTCCCTGCGCGCGGTCTTCGACGCGCCCACGCCCGCGCGGCTCGCCGCCCGCCTCGACGCGGACCGCGCGGCGGTCCGTCCCGCGCTCGACGCCGGACGCCCGCTGCCCGAGCGGCTGCCGCTGTCCTTCGCCCAGCGGCGGCTGTGGCTGCTGCACCAGGTGGAGGGCCCGAACCCGGCCTACAACATCCCGGCCCTGTGGCGGCTCACCGGCACCCTGGACCGGGCCGCCCTGGAAGCCGCCCTGAACGACGTCGTCGCCCGGCACGCGCCCCTGCGCACCGTGTTCCCGGCGGTGGACGGAGTGCCGTACCAGCACGTCCTGGACCCGGCGCAGGCCCGCGTCCGGCTCGACACCGCACCTTGCGCGGACCTCGCGGCGCAGGCCGCCCACCCCTTCGACCTCGCCCATGAACTCCCGCTGCGCGCGGTGCTGTTCACGACGCCGGCACCGGGCGACGGCACCGACGGCGGCGGCGCTGCCGAGCCGCAGGAGCACGTCCTGCTCCTCCTGCTGCACCACATCGCCACCGACGAGTGGTCCGACCGTCCGCTGCTCGCCGACCTCGGCACCGCCTACGCGGCCCGCACGGCCGGCCGGGCCCCCGACTGGGCTCCGCTGCCCGCGAGTTACTCCGACTACACCCTCTGGCAGAGCGACCTCCTGGCGGAGACCGGCGACGGCCTGCTGGCCCACTGGACCGAAGCCCTCCGCGGGCTCCCGGCCGAACTGACGCTGCCCACCGACCGGCCGCGGCCGGCCGAGTCCAGCGGGCGCGGCGGCACGGTCGGCTTCACCGTCCCGCCCCGCCTGGAACGCGCCCTGCGCGCCCTCGCCCGCGACCACGGCGTCAGCATGTTCATGGTCGCCCAGGCGTCCGTGGCCGCGCTGCTGCACCGGCTCGGAGCGGGCGACGACCTCCCGCTCGGCGCCCCGGTCTCCGGCCGCGACGACGAAGCCCTCGAGGACCTCGTCGGGTTCTTCGTCAACTCCCTGGTCCTGCGCACCGACCTGTCGGGCGATCCCACCTTCGCCGGCCTGCTCGCCCGCGTCCGGGAGACCGACCTGGCCGCCTACGAGCACCAGGACCTGCCCTTCGAACGGCTGGTGGAGGCGCTCAACCCCGAACGCTCCCTCGCCCGGCACCCGTTGTTCCAGGTGATGGTCGTCCACCTCGCGGGCCAGGGCGACAGCCCCGCCCTGCCCGGGCTGACGGCCCGCCGGGAGAGCGTGGGTCAGGACACCGCCAAGTTCGACCTCAGCTTCGACTTCGTCGAGCAGGGCGACGGCGGCGGCATCCAGGGCTGGATCGAGTACAGCGCCGACCTCTTCGACGAGTCCACCGTCGAACTCCTCGCCCGGCGGCTCGAATCGCTCCTGGAGCAGGTCGCCGCCGACCCCGGCCGCCGCGTCGGCAGCCTCGACGTGCTGCGCGACGACGAACGCGCCCTCGTCCTCACCGAGTGGAACGACACCGCGCGGCCCGTCCCCGGTCTCACCCTGCCGGAGCTGTTCCGCGCGCAGGCCGCCCGCACCCCCGAGGCCACCGCGGTCGTCCTCGAGGACACCGCCCTCACCTACGCCGAACTCGACCTGCGGGTGGAGCGTCTCGCCCACACCCTCGCCGCGCACGGGGCGCGGGCCGAGGCCACCGTGGCCGTCGCCCTGCCGCGCTCCCTCGCCCTCGTGGTGGCGCTGCTCGCGGTCCACCGCGCGGGCGCCGCCCATCTGCCCCTCGACACCGGTTACCCGGCCGAGCGGCTCGCGTACACGCTCACCGACGCCCGCCCGGTCTGCCTGGTCACCACCGAAGGGGTCACCCTCCCGGACACCGGCGTGCCCACCCTCACGGTGGACGCCGACGGCGCCCCCGACCGCCCGGCGCACGCGCCCCTGCCCACCGCCCACGACCCCCGTTACCCCGCCTACGTCATCTACACCTCCGGCTCCACCGGCCGCCCCAAGGGCGTGACGGTGCCCCACGAGGGCATCGCCAACCGGCTCCTGTGGATGCAGGACACCTACCGTCTCGACTCCGGCGACCGGGTCCTCCAGAAGACCCCCGCCGGGTTCGACGTGTCGGTGTGGGAGTTCTTCTGGCCGCTCGTCACCGGCGCCACCCTGGTCGTGGCCCGCCCGGAGGGCCACCAGGACCCGGCCTACCTCGCCGACCTGATACAGCGCGAGCGCATCACCACGGCCCACTTCGTGCCGTCGATGCTGCGTGCCTTCCTCGACGAACCGACCGCGGCCGGGTGCACCGGACTGCGCCAGGTGATGTGCAGCGGCGAGGCACTGCCCGCTCCGCTGGCCGCCCGCTTCCACCGGACCCTGCCGGGCAGCCGTCTGCACAACCTGTACGGCCCGACGGAGGCGTCCGTCGACGTCACCGCCCACGAGGTGCCCGCCGATCCGGCCTCCGTGCCGATCGGCCGCCCGGTGTGGAACACCCGCACCTACGTCCTGGACGCCGCACTCCGCCCGGTCCCGCCCGGTGTGGCCGGCGAACTGTACCTGGCGGGCGTCCAGTTGGCCCGCGGCTACCTGGGCCGCCCCGGCCTGACCGCCGAGCGGTTCGTCGCCGACCCGCACGCCGACGGGCCCGGCGCCCGTATGTACCGCACCGGGGACCTGGCCCGCTGGACCCGGGACGGCACGCTGGAGTACCTCGGCCGCGCCGACGACCAGATCAAGCTGCGCGGCTTCCGGATCGAGCTCGGCGAGATCGAGACCGTCCTCGCGGCGCACCCGTCCGTCGACCACGCCACCGTCGTCCTGCGCGACGCACACCTGGTCGCGTACGTCGTCACGGCCGGTGACGGCACGCCGGTGAACGCGACCGCGCTGCGCGCCCACGCCGCCGCCGTGCTGCCCGACCACATGGTCCCGGCCGCCGTCGTCGCCCTCGACACCCTCCCGCTCACCCCCAACGGCAAGCTGGACCGCCGGGCGCTGCCCGCCCCCGACTTCGCCGCCGAGGTGACCGACACCCGGCCGCGCACGGCGCTGGAGGAGACTCTCGGCGCGCTCGTCGCGGACGTCCTCGGCCTCGAACGGGTCGGTGTCGAGGACGACTTCTTCTCCCTCGGCGGCGACAGCATCGTCGCCATGCAGCTGGTCGCCCGGGCCCGCGCCGCCGGGCTGGCGTTCAGCCCCCGTGACGTGTTCCGGCACAAGTCCGTCGCGGGCCTGGCCACCGTGGCCGCCCCCACCGGCACCGTCCCCGCCGACGGGGACCCCGACGACACCGCCCTCCTGCTCGACCTCACCGACGACGAGCGCGCCGAACTCGCCGCCCTGCCGGCCGGGACCGAGGTCCTGCCCGTCTCGCCGCTCCAGGCCGGCCTGCTCTTCCACGCCGCCCTCGACTCCGGCGAGGAGGGCCCCGACGTGTACACCGTCCAGGTCTCCTACGACCTGGAAGGACCGCTGGACGCCGACCGGCTGCGCGCCGCCGGACAGGCGGTGCTCGACGCGCACGAGAACCTGCGCAGCGGCTTCCGGCACCTGTCCTCCGGGCGGCCCGTCGCCGTCGTACCGCGCACCGCCGTACTGCCCTGGCGGCAGCTCGACCTCACCGGCCCGGACACCGACCGGACCGACGACCCGGACGCGTGGACCCGGCTGCTCGGTCAGGAGCGGCGTCGCTTCGACCCCGAACGCCCGCCGCTGCTCAGGCTGTTGCTGGCCCGGCTCGGCCCGGACCGGCACCGGCTCGTGCTCTCGCACCAGCACCTCCTGCTGGACGGCTGGTCGCTGCCGCTGCTCACCGCCGAGCTGTGGGCGCGCTACGAGGGCCGCACCCCCGCCGCGCCGGCCCCGTACCGCGAGCATCTGCGGCTGCTGGCCGCCCAGGACCCGGCCGCCTCGGCCGCCGCATGGGCCGAGGTCCTCGGCGGTCTCGCCGAACCCACCCGGCTCGCGCCCGTCGACGCCGACCGCGCCGCCGCCGTGCCGCACACCCACACCGTCGAACTGGACGCCGTCCGCACGGCGGAGCTGGAGGCGTTCGCCCGGCGTCGGGGCGTCACCCTGAACACCCTCGTCCAGGCAGCCTGGGGTGTTCTCCTCGGCCGGCTCACCGGACGGGAGGACGTGGTGTTCGGCGCGACCGTCGCCGGCCGCTCGCCCGAGCTGGCCGGGGCCGAGTCGATGATCGGCCTGTTCATCAACACCGTGCCCGTCCGGGTGCGGGTCCGTCCGCAGGAGAGCACGGCCGACCTGCTCGCCCGGCTCCAGGACGAGCAGTCCCGGCTCATCGCCCATCAGCACCTCGGCCTCGCCGACATCCAGCGGGCCGCCGGACTCGGCGAACTCTTCGACACCCTGGTGGTGTTCGAGTCGTACCCGGTGACCGAGGCGGACGGGGAAGGCGCCGGACCGCGCGTCACGGTCCGCGACCACGAGGACTCCACCCACTATCCGTTCGCGTGGGCCGTCGAGCCCGCGGAACGGCTGCGGCTGACCGCCGAGTTCCGCCCCGACCTGTTCACACCGGCCACCGTACGGCGGATCACCTCCGCCCTGACCGCCCTGCTCACCGACATGGCGGCCGACCCCGACCGCCCGGTCGGACGGCTCGACCTGCTGGGCCCCGCCGACCGGCACACCGTCCTTCGGACCTGGAACGACACCGCGCTGCCCGAACCGGCGGACGAGCGGCCGGGCACCGTGCCCGCGCTGTTCGCCGCCCGGGCCGCCGCCGCACCGGACGAGGTCGCCGTCACCGACGGCTCGGTGACCTGGACGTTCGCCGAACTCGACGCCCGCACCGACCGGTTGGCGCGAACCC
This sequence comes from Streptomyces sp. NBC_01334, assembly GCF_035983595.1. Lineage (NCBI taxonomy): Bacteria > Bacillati > Actinomycetota > Actinomycetes > Kitasatosporales > Streptomycetaceae > Streptomyces > Streptomyces sp. NBC_01334. The sequence goes on from NZ_CP130718.1 coordinate 7,651,481, forward strand.
TCGCCGGACACGGCGCGGGCCCCGAGCGGATCGTGGCCCTCGCCCTGCCCCGCACCGCCGACCACATCGCCGCGATCCTCGCCGTGATGAAGGCGGGCGCCGCCTATCTGCCCCTCGACCCCGACCTGCCCGGGTCCCGGCTCACCGGCATGCTCGACGACGCCCGCCCGGTCCTGCTCCTGGCCACCGAGGAGACCGCCCGCGCGCTGCCCGCCAACGAGATCCCGGTGCTGCTCCTCGACGCCCCGACCGACGCCCCGACCGACGGACTCCCGGAGGCGGATCCCACCCCTCCCGCTCCCGACCACCCCGCCTACGTCATCTACACCTCCGGCTCGACGGGCCGCCCCAAGGGTGTCGTCGTCACCCAGCGCGGTATCGCCAACCTCTTCCACAGCCACCGCCACGACCTGCACGAAGTGGCCCGGCGCCGCACCGGACGCCGGCACCTGCGCGTCGGGCACGCCTGGTCCTTCTCCTTCGACGCCTCCTGGCAGCCGCAGCTGTGGCTGCTGGACGGCCACGCCCTGCACATCGCGGACGACGAGACCCGCCGCGACCCCGAACTCCTCACCGCCTTCGTCCGGGACCGGGGCATCGACTTCATCGAGGTCACCCCGTCGCTGCTGGCCCAGATGGCGGACAGCGGGCTGATCGGCCCCGAGGGCGACTGCCCGCTCTCCCTGGTCGGCTTCGGCGGCGAGGCCGTACCCCCGTCGCTGTGGGCACGGCTGGCCGCGCTGCCGGACACCGATGCGGTCAACCTGTACGGCCCCACCGAGGCCACCGTCGACGCCCTCGTCGGCCGGGTCCGCGACAGCGCGAGCCCGGTCGTCGGACGCCCCGTCCACCACTCGCGCGCCTATGTGCTGGACACCGCGCTGCGCCCGGTCCCGCCCGGTGTCACCGGCGAGCTGTACCTGTCGGGACCGGGTCTGGCCCGCGGCTACCTCGGCCGGCCGGACCTGACCGCCGAGCGCTTCGTGGCCGACCCGTTCGGTCCGCCCGGGGAGCGCATGTACCGCACAGGTGACCTGGCCCGCTGGACCGAGGACGGCCTGCTGGAGTTCGCCGGCCGCACCGACGACCAGGTCAAGATCCGCGGCTACCGGGTCGAACTCGCCGAGATCGAGGCCGCATTGGACACCCACCCGGCCGTCGCGCAGACGGTCGTCGTGGCCCGCGAACACCGGCCGGGAGTACGGCAGCTCATCGCGTACGCCGTCGTCCCGGACGGTACCGAGGACCCGGCCGCCCTGCGCGCCCACGCCGCCGCCGCGCTGCCCGACTACATGGTCCCGGCCGCCGTGGTCGTCCTGGACCGGCTGCCGCTGCTCTCCAACGGCAAGCTCGACCGGGCCGCCCTGCCCGCCCCGGACTTCACCGCCGCGGGCGGCGGCCGGGCCCCTGCGAGCGACGCCGAGCGCACCCTGCGCGACCTGTTCGCGGACGCCCTCGGGCTGCCCGCCGAGGCGGTCGGCACGGACGACGACTTCTTCACCTTCGGCGGCGACAGCATCGTCGCCATGCAACTCGTCGCCCGGGCCAGGGCCGGCGGCCTGCGGGTCACCCCCCGTCAGGTCTTCCAGCACCGCACCGTCGCCGCGCTCGCCGCCGTCGCCGTCCCGCTCGGCGCCGACGAACGGCACGCCGCTCACGACGACGGCACCGGCACCGTCCCGCTCACCCCGATCATGCGCGCCCTGCTCGAACGCGGCGGCCCCATCGCGGCCTACCACCAGGCGGCCCTGGTCCGCACCCCGGGCGACCTGACCGGGCCCGCACTGCTGGCCGTGCTCACGGCGCTCGCCGCCCGGCACGACATGCTCCGTGCCCGGCTCGTCCGTGACCCGGAGTGGACCCTGCGGGTTCCCCCGGCGCAGGAGACCGACGTCAGCACCTGGCTCACCCGGGCCGACGTGCGCGGCGCGGACGAGGCCGCCCTGCGCGCCGCCGTCTCCGCCCACGCCGCGACGGCACGGGCCGGGCTGGACCCGGAGGGCGGGGCGATGGTGCGGGCGGTCTGGTTCGACGCCGGGCCCGGGCAGCCCGGACGGCTGCTGATCCTCGTCCACCACCTGGTGATCGACGGCGTCTCCTGGCGCGTCCTGCTGCCCGACCTCGCCACCGCCTGGGCCGCCGTCCGCACCGGCCGCCCCGCCGAACTGGCGCCCGTGGAGCTGTCGTTCGCCCGCTGGTCACGGCTGCTCGGGACCCGCGCAGGCGATCCGGCGGCCGAGGACGAGCTGCCGTGGTGGACCTCCGCCCTCGCCGAGGGCGCCGGCCTTCCCCTGGCCCGCCCGCTGGACCCCGCCCGGGACACGGTCGCCACCACCCGCTACCTCTCGCTGACCCTGCCCGCCGACCTGACCGGCCCGCTGCTGAGCCGGGTCCCGGCCGCCTTCGGCGCCACCGTCAACGACGTCCTGCTCACCGCGTTCGCCCTCGCGATCGCCGACTGGCGGGCCCGGACCCCGGGTGCGCGAGGACCGGGCGGACCCGTCCTGGTCGACCTGGAGGGCCACGGCCGCGAGGAGGAACTCGCGGGCGGCGCCGACCTGTCCCGTACGGTCGGCTGGTTCACCAGCGTCGTGCCCGTACGACTCGACCCGGGCGAGGCCGACCTGGCGGACGCCTTCACGGGCGGCCCCGCGCTGGACGAGGCCCTGGCCCGGATCCGCGCCCACCTCGCGGCGCTGCCCACCTCCGGGATCGGACACGGCCTGCTGCGCCGGCTCAACCCCCGGACCGGCCCCGGGCTCGCCCGACTCGGCGAGCCGCAGATCGAGTTCAACTACATGGGCCGCTTCGAGCACCCGGAGGCCGTCGACTGGTCCTACGCCCCCGAGGACGACGCCGCCGACCTCGACGCGGACCCCGGCATGCCGATGTCCCACGCCCTCACCCTCAACGCCCTCACCGAGGACCGTCCCGAGGGGCCGGAACTGAGCGCCCACTGGGCGTACGCGGCCGAACTCCTCACCGAGGACGCCGTACGGGACCTGGCGAGGACCTGGTTCCGGGCGCTGGAGGCGCTGGTACGGCGGGCGTCCGAGTCCCGCCCTTAGCCACGGCCCCACGGCCACGACCACGACGACCACAACGAGCACGCCAACAACGGCAGCGGATCAGACCAGAAAGACAGGGACCCCGACATGAGCAACCCGTTCGAGAACCCCGACGGCGTCTACTCCGTCCTCGTCAACGACGAGGGCCAGTACAGCCTGTGGCCGGACTTCGTGGACGTCCCGGCCGGCTGGACCGTCGCGCACGGCCCGGCCGCCCGACAGGAGTGCCTGGACCACATCGAGACCCACTGGACCGACCTGCGGCCCAAGAGCCTCGTCGACGGCGCCTGAGCCCGGCGGCGCCTGACGAAGGGGGCGGCCCGCACGGGCCGCCCCCTTCGTCAGGCGTTTCGTCATGCGTTTCGTACTGCCGTGGAACCGGTCAGGACGCCGGCTGCTCCACCTTGGTGTCGGTCTTGCCGTCCACCGCCGCGGCGAGCTGCGGCACCAGGCGGTCGATGACGTAGGGGAGGCTCAGCACGGTCGACAGCGACACCGCGTTCCCGTAGTCGCCGGTCTCCTGGATGAAGACCTCACGGCCCTGCTTCACCACGTTCAGGTCGGAGTAGATCTTGTCGCTGTGCAGCTTGGTGACCGCCGTGGTGAGGTCCGGCACGATCCACACGGCGACGTCCTGGTCGAGCAGGTCGAAGCGCTCCTTGCTGATGTTGGCGCCGAACGTGTCCCCGATCACCTTGTCGAGGTCCTTCGGCAGCGAGAAGCCGAGGCCGGACAGGATCCGCGAGCGGGTGTCCTGGCTGCCGTAGACGAACGTGCCCTCGTACGGGGTCGCCATGACGGCCGTGGCCCCGGCGAAGGCGGGGTTGGCCTTCTTGGCCGTCGCGAACTTGTCCTCGACGCCCGACACGAGCGTCTTGGCCTCGGTCTCCTTGCCGAGCGCCTTGCCGATCTCCTCGGTCTGCTGCTGCCACGGCACGCCGTAGTCGTTGTACGCCTTCGGCTGGGCGACCACCGGCGCGAACTTCGACAGGCTCTCGTACTGGGCCTTGGTCAGGCCCGAGTACACGGCGAGGATGAGGTCGGGCTTCAGCGCGGCGATCTTCTCCACCTGGGGGCCGGTGCCGGTGTCGGTGAGGACGGTCGGCGCCGCCGCGCCGCCCAGCTTGTCCTCGGCCCACGGGCCGACGGCGCCCTTGTAGCCGCCGAGCCACTCGGTCGTGCCGACCGGCACCTTGCCCAGCGCGAGGACGGCGTCCTGGTCGGTGAGACCGACGGTGACGATCCGCTTGGGCTCGGACTCGATCGTCGTAGTGCCGTACTTGTGGTCGAGTGTCACGGGGAAGGCGCCGGCGGCGGACGAGGAGTCCGACCCCTTCGCGTCGGAGGACGAGGAACCGGAGTCGGAGTCGCCGCAGCCGACCGCCGCGACGGCGAGCAGGACTACGGAGGCGAGCAGGCCGGACAGCCGTGAGGCTCTGAGGGCGCGGGGCATCGGATGATCCTTCTGTTCGTCGCGGTGCGTTCGGCGGGGGGTGGCCGGTTCCGGGGCGGGGGGATGGCGGGCAGGGCTCTCGTCAGGGGCCGTCCGGGGCGGGGGAGCGGCTGCCGGACCAGGCGTGCCACAGCGTGGCGTACGCGCCGTCGGCGGTGAGCAGTTCGTCGTGCGTGCCGCTCTCCACGACCCGGCCGTCGCTGAGGACGACCACCCGGTCGGCGGTGGCGGCCTGGCTGAGCCGGTGCGCCACGACGAGCGCCGTACGGCCCCGCAGGGCCTGCTCGGCGGCCTCGTCGAGCTGGCGGGCGCCCGAGCTGCCCGCTTCGGCGGTCGCCTCGTCGAGGACCACGACCGGCGGGTCGGCCAACAGGAGGCGGGCCAGCGCGAGTTGCTGGGCCCGGTCGGCGGTGAGCCGGTGTCCGCCGTCACCGACGACGGTCTCCAGGCCCTCCGGCAGCGCCTCGGCCCAGCCGAGGGCGCCCACCGTGGCCAGCGCCTCCCGCAGCTCCTCGTCGTCCGCCCCGGGGCGGGCCAGCCGCAGGTCGTCGGCGAGCGGTCCGGCGAAGACGTGCACCTCCTGCGTGACGAGCCCCACCAGGCGGCCGGACTCGTCCGGTTCGACGCCGCCGACGTCGATCCGTCCGCTCTCCGGCCGGTGCAGCCCCGCCACCAGCTTCGCGAGCGTCGTCTTGCCCGCCCCGGTCGTACCGACCAGCGCGACCCGTTCCTTGGGCCGGATCTCCAGATCGACGCCGTGCAGCACCGGGCGGCCGGGCACGTACGCGTGGGAGACCGCGGTCAGCGTCACGGCCGGGGCGCCGGCGGCGGTCGAACGGTCGTCCGCGCGCTCGGCGAACGTGGGCGCAGGCTCGTCCACCACCCCGACCAGCCGGGCCAGTCCCGCCGTCGCCGACTGGGCGTCGTCGAGCAGGACGAGCGCGGTGTTCACCGGTCCGAAGAGGCTGTGGAAGTACAGCGCGGCGGCCGTGGCGGTGCCGACCGAGGCGGAGCCGGAGCGCACCAGGAGGAACCCGGTGACCAGGACGGCGCTGAGGCCCGCGTACTCGGCGATGTGCAGACGGCTGTAGAAGCGCAGCACCAGCTGCACCCCGCGCAACGTCAGTTCCACCGAGGCCCGCGAACGGTCGGTGACCCGCCGGGTGTGGTCGGCCTGAAGCCGGTACGCCCGTACGGTCCGCGCCCCGCCGATGGTGTCCAGCAGCTGCTGCTGCTGGGCCCCGGTGGCGATGCGCTCCTTGGCGTACAGGGGCACGGCGTTGCGCACGTACCACCGCGCGGTGTGCGCCTGTACGGGCAGGGCGACGAGCGCGGCCAGCAGGAACCGCCAGTCCAGCAGGGCGAGCGCGCCCAGGGTCAGCACGATCGACAGCGCGGAGCGCGCCAGCTCGGGCAGGGCGCCGCGCACCGCGTCGGCGACCCGGGACACGTCCCGGGTGACCCGGGCGTTGAGGTCGCCGGAGCCCGCCTTCTCCAGCCGCCCCAGCGGCAGGGAGAGCGCACGCTCCACGAACAGCTCGCGCAGCCGGGCTAGCACGGTCTCGCCGAGCCGGGACACCAGCGACATGCCCAGCGCGGTCGTGACGCCCTGCACCACGGCGACCCCGGCCAGCGCGAGGACGGGCAGGGTGAGCGCGTCGGGGGAGCGCCGCTCGGTGACCACGTCGACGATGTGACCGAGCAGGGGCTGGGTGAGCAGCCCGACGGAGGTGGCGAGCACCATCAGCCCGAACCCGGCCCAGGCCAGCCCCCGATGCGGCCGCAGCAACTCACGCACCGCCGCCCGGGTACGAGCGGGACTCGCCGTCGGCAGCAGGGCCCGATCGGGTTCCACCTGCCCGGCCTCCACCTGTCCCGCCTCCGCCCGGGCGGCTTCCGTCTGCCCGGCTTCCGTCTGTTCCGTCGTCACGCCAGCACCGCCGTCCGGTAGGTCGCGTCGGCCTGTACGAGTTCGGCGTGGGTGCCTTCGGCGCCGACCCGGCCGCCGTCGAGGAGGACCACCCGGTCGGCGACGGCGAGCAGCGCCGGGCTGTTGGTCACCACGACCGTGGTGCGGCCTCGCCGGATCTCGCGCAGTCCCTCGGCGATGCGTGCCTCGGTCACCGCGTCCACGGCCGTCGTCGGATCGTGCACGACCAGGACGGGCGGCCCGGCGCGCAGGGCACGCGCCAGCAGGACGCGCTGGCGCTGACCGCCCGACAGGGACCGGCCGCCCTCGCCGACACCGGTCGCGGCGCCGTGCGGCAGGGAACGGGCCACCTCGTCGGCGTGGGCGGCGGCCATGGCGTGCTCCGTCCGGAGATCCGCCGTGCCGTCCGCCGCCCCGTCCGCCTCACCGCGGTGCGCCGGGCCGCTGCGCGGATCCGCCTGCGGAGTCACGTTCGCGGCCAGCGAGCCGTCGAACAGCACGGCGTCATGGGCGGCCACCAGCACCGCCGCCCGCAGCCCCGCCGGATCGAGTCGGGTCAACGGCACTCCGTCCAGTTCGACCGAACCCGAATCCGGGTCGGTCTCCCGGCCCAGGCAGCGCAACAGGGCCTCGGCGGACGCCGGATCCGTCACGGCGATCCCGGTCAGCCGACCGGCCGGCAGGTCGAGGTCGACGCCGTCCGGCCCGCCGAGCCGCACCCCGCGCAGCCGCAGTTCCCCGCGCACCGGGTCCGGCACCGGGTCCTGGCCGCCCACCACGGCGGGTTCCGCGGCGAGGACCTCCGCCACCCGGGCAGCCGAGGCCCGGCCCTGCGCCAGTTCGGCGTTGACCCAGGCGAACGTCTCCAACGGCCCCAGCAGGAACAGTGCGAGACCCACCGCGGACACCAACTGCCCCAACGTGAGCGAGCCGTCGAGCGCCAGCCGACCGCCGACCAGCGCTATCAGCGCGATGAACCCACCGGTCAGGGCGAGGACGAGCCCGGTCTGCCAGGACTCGGCACGGGCCGCGCGCAGGGTGGCCGCGAGCGAGGCGCGGCTGGTACGGCGGTACCGCTCGACGGCCGCCTGCTGAGCGCCCAGCCCCTTCAGCACCCGAAGCCCGGCCACCAGGTCGGCGGCCACTCCCGAGGCGTGGGCGGCCCGGTCCTGCTCGGCCTCGCTGCGACGCTCCAGCGGCTTGCTCAGCAGATGCCCCAGCCACAGCAGCACCGGCGTGCCCAGCAGCACGATCAGCCCGAGCGGCACGGACGTCAGCAGCAGCCACACGGCGCTGGCGGTGATGCCGGCGGCCGCCCATATCCCGCTCATCAGCGCCATGTTCACCGCGCCGACGCGCTTGGCGTCCTCGGTCGCGACGTTGGCCAGCTCGCCGGGCAGCCGTCCCTCCTCGGCGCCGCCGCGGGCGTCGAGCACCCGGCGCACGATCGCCAGGCGAAGGGTGTGCGCGGCCTCTTCGGCACCGCGCTCACCGGCCCGCGCGCCCAGCCGGAAACTCCACGACAGGGCCACGTACATCACGGCCAGGACGACCAGCCAGAGGGCGAGCCGCCCGGCGTCCTGCCCGGCCACGGCCTGGTCGATGACGACACCGATGAGCACCGGTACCAGGGCTTCCCCCAGTTGGTGCACACACCCAAGCGCCGCGCCGAGACCGACGCGGCGCGCCTGCCCCCTGACCGAGCGCGTCAGGACGTCCCGCCCCGACTGTTCCCCTGATCTCACCAGCCACCCTCCGGAAACCGGTCAACTTAGGCAAGGCTACTCTAAGTGAAGGCGGGCGAGTCAATGCCCTGGCGGACCGCGCACCGCGTGGCGCGCTCCCGGGGCACGACGCCGGCCGGCCGGGCCGGGACCGGTGTGCTTCAGTGGGCGCCGTGACCATCCCCGGCCGCGCCCCCCTGCTCTCCGGAAGGGACCGGACTCTCGTGCACGTACTGATCCTGGGCGGGACCACCGAGGCCCGTCGCCTCGCCGAACTCCTGGCGGCCGACGCCGTGCCCGGGATCCGCGTGACGACCTCCCTGGCCGGACGGGTGGCCGCGCCCCGGCTGCCGCCCGGCGAGGTACGCGTGGGCGGCTTCGGCGGGGCCGAGGGGCTCGCCGCGTGGCTGGACGAGCAGGCGGTCGACGCGCTCGTCGACGCCACCCACCCCTTCGCCGGGACCATCAGCCTCAACGCGGCGAAGGCCGCGGCCCACGCCCGTGTTCCGCTGCTCGCGCTGCGCCGTCCGGGCTGGGTCCCGGTGGCGGGCGACGTCTGGCACGAGGCCGGTTCCCTGGCGGAGGCCGCCGAGCTGCTGCCCTCGCTCGGCCGACGGGTGTTCCTCACCACCGGGCGGATGGGGCTGGCCGCCTTCGCCGCCCTGGACGACCTGTGGTTCCTCGTACGGTCCGTCGACGCACCCGAGGAGCCGGTCCCGTCCCGCATGGAGCTGCTGCTCGACCGCGGGCCCTTCACGCTCGACGGGGAGCGCGAACTGCTGCGCCGTCACCGGATCGACGTCGTCGTGACCAAGGACAGCGGGGGAGCGGCCACCGCCCCGAAACTGACCGCCGCCCGTGCGGCGGGGCTGCCCGTGGTCGTGGTGCGCCGACCGCCGGTCCCCGCGGGCGTCCGGGTCGCGGCAGGGCCGGAGCAGGCCCTGGAATGGATCGGGAACGCCGAACGGGGAGGGCCGGACGAGGCGGGGAGCAGCGGGCGCTGATGCCGTGTCAGGGAGTCGGTGCGGCGCCCAGGAAGCGTATGTGCGGGCGGCCGTCGGGGCCGTCGGCGGTGACGGTGGCCCGGACGCCGTAGACGTCGGCGACGACGGCCTCGGTGAGGACGTCGTGCGGGCTGCCGCAGGCCACCACGCGCCCCTCCTTGAGGACGACGAGCCGGTCGCAGTACATCGCGGCCAGGTTGAGGTCGTGCAGCGCGACGACGCTGGTGACCCGGAGTTCGGTGATCAGGTCCAGCAGGGCGAGCTGGTGCCGGATGTCGAGGTGGTTGGTGGGCTCGTCCAGGAGGAGTTCGCGGGGTTCCTGGGCGAGGGCGCGGGCGATCTGGACGCGTTGGCGTTCGCCACCCGAGAGGGAGTGCCAGGGCCGGTGGGCCTTGTCGGCGAGCCCGGTGCGCGCCAGCGCGGAGCGGACGGCCTCCTCGTCGGCGGCGGTGGCGGCCGCCCAGGCGCGGCGGTGCGGGATGCGGCCGAGGCGTACGACGTCGTGGACGCTCAACGCGAGCTGGGTGTCGGCCTGTTGCTCGACGACGGCGATGCGCCGGGCGACGGCGCGGCGGCTCACCCGGGCCAGCGGGCGGTCGTCGAGGGTGACGACGCCGGAGTCCGGGGCGAGCACACCGGCGAGCAGCCGCAGCAGGGTGGACTTGCCGGAGCCGTTCGGGCCGAGCAGGCCGGTGACGGCGCCGGGGCGTGGCGTCAGGCTGACCCCGTCGAGGATCAGGGTGCCGCCGGCGGCCCGGCCGACCCGCTCGGCGCGCAGCCCCTCGGAACCGGTCGTCTTCGAGTCGGCCGTCTCCGAGCCGGTCATCGGGTGCCCTTCGCGCGGTACAGGACGGCAACGAACGCCGGGACGCCGATGAGGGAGGTCACCACGCCCACCGGCACCTCCTGCGGGTCGAGCACGGTGCGGGCCAGGGTGTCGACCCAGACCAGGAACACCGCGCCGGTCAGGGCGGTGGCGGGCAGCAGCCGGGTGTGGCCGGGGCCGGTGAGGACGCGTGCGGCGTGCGGGAGCACCAGGCCGACGAAGCCGATCGCCCCGGCCGAACTCACCAGGGCGGCGGTGAGCAGCGCCGTGGTGCACAACAGCACCAGACGGGTGCGGGCCACGGAGACACCGAGGGAGAGGGCCGCGTCCTGCCCGAACGCGAACGCGTCCAGGGTCCTGGCGTGACCCAGGCAGACCGCCAGCGCCACGACCAGCGCGGCCGCGCCGACGGTCACGTCCGTCCAGTCGGCGCCGCTGAGCGAGCCGAGCAGCCAGAACAGGATGCCGCGGGTGGTCTCCGCGTCGGCGGCCGTCATCACGACGAAGGAGGTGAGCGCGGAGAACAGCTGCATGGCGGCGACACCGGCGAGGACCACCCGGTCCGTGGTGCCGCCGAGGGTGTGGCTGAGCAGCAGTACCAGCGCGAAGGAGACCAGCGCGCCGAGGAACGCGCCACCGGAGACCGACAGGAGGCCGCCGCCCGCGCCGAGGACGACGACCAGCACCGCGCCGGTCGAGGCGCCGGAGGAGACCCCGAGGACGAAGGGGTCGGCGAGCGGATTACGCAGCAAGGACTGCATCACGGCCCCGCACACGGCGAGGCCGGCGCCGCACACCGCGGCGAGCAGGGTGCGCGGCAGCCGCAGGTTCCACACGATGCCGTCCCGCAGCGGCGTCAACTCCGCCTGTCCCCAGCCGAGATGGGCCGCGACCGCGGACCACACGTCACCGACGGCGATGTCCGCGGGGCCGATGGTGATGGCCACGGCGACCGAGGCGCACAGCAGCGCGAGACCGGACGCCCACAGCAGCGCGCGGCGCAGTCCGCCCACGGCCGACGCCCCGGACGCCGACGTCCTGGACGCCCCGGACGCCGACGGCGCGCCGGTCATCCCGCGAGGCCGTGGCTGCGCAGCGCCGCCGCCACCTTCTCGATGCCCTCGACGGTCCTGACGGTCGGGTTCATGGCCTGTCCGGACAGCAGCACGTACCGCTTCTTCTTCACCGCGGTCATGTTCCTGGTGACCGGGTTCGACTCCAGGAACTCGATCTTCTTGGCGGCGGTCTCGGCCGTCTGCTGCTTACGGGTCAGGTCGCCGATGACGAGGAGGTCCGGGTCGCGGTCGGCGACCGTCTCCCAGTTGACCTGGGGCCACTCCTCCTCGGTGTCGTCGAAGGCGTTCTTGGCGCCGAGCGCGTCGGTGACGATGCCCGGTGCGCCGCAGCAGCCCGCGAGATACGGGGACTGGGAGTTGGCGAACCAGTACATGAGGGTCACGCCCCGGGCGTCGAGGCCGGCGGTGGCCCCGGTCACCCGGCTCTTCAGCCCGGCCACGAGCCGCTCGCCGCGCTCCCGGACGCCGAAGACCTCGGCCAGGTCGCGGACTTCGCCGTAGACCGAGTCCATGGTCAGCGGCTCGGTGCGGACGCCGTCGCCGTCACCGCTGTTGTCCTTGCCGACACAGTCGGAGGGGGAGAGGTACGTGGGCACGCCGAGCTTCTCGAACTGCTCGCGCGGGGCGACCCCGCCCTTGCCGAGGGTGGAGGCGAAGGAGGCGGCGACGAAGTCGGGTTCGGTGTCCAGGACCGTCTCGAAGGAGGGGGCGTTGTCGGCGAGGCGCTTCACCTTCGCGTTGGCCTTCTCCAGGCCCTTCGCCACCGGGTCGGTCCAGGTGGCGGTGCCCACCATGCGGTCGGCCAGCCCGAGGGAGAGCATGATCTCGGTCGTGCCCTGGTTGAGGGAGACGGCCCGCCGCGGAGGGCTGTCGATCGCCACCTGCTGCCCGCAGTTGTCGAGACGGACCGGGGGGCCGGCGGCCCCGTTCTTCCCCGCCGAACCGGAGGAACCCGCCGGGCCGGAGGAGCCGCAGCCGGCCAGCAGCAGGACACCGGCCAGGAACAGAACGGCAGGCCGGGCAGAACGGACGGGACGTGCGAACGGCACAGGGATTCCTTCGGCGTCGAGGGCTCAAGCGCGAAGCCCGGTCGTACGGTGCTCCCCCCGCCCGTCTCACGGCGGCGGGGGTGCCAGCAGGTCTTCGGACTCGGGGTCACCCGGACGAGGCGCCTTCCCGGACCGCTCACGCCGTCCAGTGGCCGTTGCCCCGCCCGTCGCCCTCACCGCTGCGCGTCAGCTCCGGATTCGCACCGGATTCCCTGACCCGTACACACTCGCGTGCGCACATGGGTTCGACTGGCCTTGGCAAGCTACCACAGCCGCGGAGGCCGCCCGCGGGCCTTTCCGCGCGCCGGCTCGCGCCCTCTCGTCGGCTGTCGGGCCCTGGTTACTATGCTCATTCAGGCCAGAGGGAGAGAGTCATGTTGACCGAGGTCACAGCGACCCGCTACCTCGCTCCGCTGCGGGCGGGCGGCTCCGTGCCCGCCGTCGTCGAGGCCGACGACCTGGGCACCTACGTCGTGAAGTTCACCGGCTCCGCGCAGGGCCGCAAGGCGCTCGTCGCCGAGGTGATCGTGGGCGAGCTGGCCCGTGCCCTCGGGCTGCGCTTTCCCGAACTGGTCCTGGTCCGGTTCGACCCGGCGATCGCGGAGCGGGAACCGCACCAGGAGGTACGGGAGCTGCACGCCGCGAGCGCGGGGCTCAACCTCGGGATGGACTTCCTGCCGGGTGCGGAGGACTTCACGCCGGAGGTCGCCGAGGCCTTTCCGGTGGAGCCGCTGGAGGCCGGGAGGATCGTCTGGCTGGACGCCCTGACCGTCAACGTCGACCGGACGGTCCACAGCTCCAACCTGATGGTCTGGCCGACGTTCGGCATCGTCCCGCCCCGGCTGTGGCTCATCGACCACGGCGCCGCCCTCGTCTTCCACCACCGCTGGGACGGCGCCGACCCCGAGAAGCGCTACGACTTCCGCCACCACGCCCTCGGCCGCTGCGCCCCGGACACCCGGGCGGCCGACGCCGAGCTGGCGCCCAGGGTGACCGAGGAGCTGCTGCGCCGGATCGTGGCGGAGGTGCCGGACGCCTGGCTGACCGGCGAGGCGGGGTTCGCGACCCCGGACGCGGTCCGGGAGGCGTATGTGCGCTATCTCCACGCGCGGGTGCGGGCTTCGGCGGCCTGGCTGCCCACCGACTTCCCCGCCCCGGAGGAGCTCGCCGCCGACGAGGCGCGGCGCGCGGCGAGGACACGGCAAGGACGGCCCGACTGGCTGAAGCGGGTCCCCGACCTGCACGGCAAGCCGGCCGCGGAACAGGATTGGTCGGTGCACCTCGGATGAGCGAACTGAGCGACGCGGGCGGACGGGTCGAGATCGAGTACTGCACCCAGTGCCGCTGGCTGCCGCGCGCGGCCTGGCTGGCGCAGGAGCTGCTCACGACCTTCGAGGCCGAGTTGACGGAGCTCGCCCTGAAGCCCGGCAAGGGCGGGGTCTTCGTCGTCCGGGTGGACGACGAGGTGATCTGGGACCGCCGCGAGCAGGGCTTCCCGGAGCCGACCGCGGTGAAGAAGCTCGTACGTGACCGAGTGGCCCCGGGTCGGTCCCTGGGCCACTCGGACAGGTGAGCCTTCCGGCCGGTGCCGGTGCTCAGCCCTGGAGCTGCTCGTACGCCGGCAGGGTGAGGAAGTCCGCGTAGTCGTCGTCGAGGGCGACGGTCAGCAGCAGGTCGTGCGCCTGCTGCCAGTGGCCGGCCGCGAAGGCCTCCTCGCCGATCTCCGCGCGGATCGCGGCCAGCTCCCCGGCGGCGACCTCACGGGCCAGCTCGGGCGTGGCCTTCACGGTGGTCCCGTCGCGCTCGAACTCCACCCCCGCGTTGATCCACTGCCAGATCTGCGAGCGGGAGATCTCGGCGGTGGCCGCGTCCTCCATCAGGTTGAAGATGGCGACCGCGCCCAGGCCGCGCAGCCAGGCCTCGATGTAACGGATGCCGACCTGCACGGCGTTGACCAGTCCCGGGTAGGTCGGCCTGGCCTCCAGCGAGTCGACGGCGATCAGGTCGGCCGCCTTGACGTCGACGTCCTCGCGAAGGCGGTCCTTCTGGTTCGGCCGGTCGCCGAGCACGGCGTCGAAGGAGGCCATGGCGATCGGCACCAGGTCCGGGTGGGCCACCCACGACCCGTCGAAACCGTCGTTCGCCTCGCGGTCCTTGTCCGCCTTGACCTTCTCGAAGGCGACCTTGTTGACCTCCTCGTCGCGGCGGGACGGGATGAAGGCCGCCATGCCGCCGATCGCGTGTGCGCCGCGCTTGTGGCAGGTGCGGACGAGGAGTTCGGTGTACGCCCGCATGAACGGGGCGGTCATCGTGACCGCGTTGCGGTCCGGGAGGACGAACTTGGCTCCGCCGTCACGGAAGTTCTTGACGATGGAGAACAGGTAGTCCCAGCGGCCGGCGTTCAACCCGGAGGCGTGGTCGCGGAGTTCGTACAGGATCTCGTCCATCTCGTACGCGGCCGTGATCGTCTCGATGAGCACGGTGGCGCGGACGGTGCCCTGCGGGATGCCGACGTGGTCCTGCGCGAAGACGAACACCTCGTTCCAGAGGCGGGCCTCCAGGTGCGACTCCGTCTTCGGCAGGTAGAAGTACGGGCCCTTGCCGAGGTCGAGCAGGCGCTGGGCGTTGTGGAAGAAGTAGAGGCCGAAGTCGACCAGGGCGCCGGGGACCTGACGGCCGTCCGCGTCGACGAGGTGACGCTCGTTCAGATGCCAGCCGCGCGGGCGCATCACGACCGTGGCGAGCTCGTCCGCGTCCTTCAGGGCGTACGACTTGCCCGACCTCGGGTCGGTGAAGTCGATGTTCCGGGTGTAGGCGTCGGCCAGGTTGATCTGACCGAGGACGACGTTCTCCCAGGTCGGCGCGGAGGCGTCCTCGAAGTCCGCGAGCCAGACCCGGGCGCCCGAGTTGAGGGCGTTGATGGTCATCTTGCGGTCGGTCGGGCCGGTGATCTCGACCCTGCGGTCGTCCAGGGCCGCGGGGGAGGGGGCGACCCTCCAGGAGTCGTCCGCGCGGATCGCCGCGGTCTCCGGGAGGAAGTCCAGGGTGGAGGTGCGGGCGATCTCGGCGCGGCGCTGCGCACGCCGGGCGAGGAGCTCGTCGCGGCGCGGGGTGAACCGGCGGTGCAGCTCGGCCACGAAGGCGAGCGCCGCCTCGGTGAGGACCTCCTCCTGCCGCGGCAGGGGCTCGGCGTCGACGATGGCCAGCGGGGACGGCGCTGGTGCGGACATGAGCGGTCACTTCCTTCAGCGGTGGCACCGGGTGCCGGTCGAACCGAGTACGGCGGGCGGGGCCCCGGACGGGCCGGGTCCCTTCTGATCAGTGGATACTAGTTTCCTCATCGTGGAACTTCAATGATTTGTTGATGTCGAGATTCTCCGCGTCGAGGCAAGGTGGCGCTCAGTGCCAGGCTCCTCACTCAAGGTGCGCGAGATCCTGCGGGGTGTCGATGTCGAAGGGCCGGGCCACGTCCCCGCACTCGACGAGCCTGATCGCCTCCTCGTGCTCCTTCAGATAGGCGCGTGCCCCGCGGTCGCCGGTGGCAGTCGCCGCGATGTCCGCCCAGTGGTCGGCTCCGAACAGGACGGGGTGGCCGCGTGCGCCGTCGTAGGCGGCGCAGACGAGCGAGGACTCGTCCTCGTACGCGGCCAGCACCCGGGTCACGGCCTGCGGCCCGATGCCGGGCTGATCGACGAGAAGGACCAGCGCGGCCCGCGCCCCCGTCCCGGCGAGCGAGCCGAGCCCGGCCCGCAGTGATGTGCCCATGCCCTGCTCCCACGCCGGGTTCGGCACGAGCACGCACCCCTCGAGCCGTGCCCGCTCCCGTACGGTGTCGGCGGCGGCCCCGAGCACCACATGCACCCGCGCGCAGCCCGCCGTGCGCAGCACCTCCACCGCGTGTTCGACCAGCGGCCGTCCCCGGTGTTCGAGCAGGGCCTTGGGGCGTCCGCCGAGCCGGCGCCCGCCGCCCGCCGCGAGGAGCAGGCCGGTCACCTGGTCCGCGGCCCGGTCTTCCTTGTGCGTCATGAGTCCTGCATACCTGACGTGGCGTCGGCCGTGCGGTTCCGTGGGGCTGAATTTCGGTCCGCGCAGTGGCGCACGCCGCGTCGGGTGGCGTTTACTGACCCGCGCGTCCTCCGGTGCCCGGTGCCGGTACCGCGGGGCTGCGGGGCGGCTGAGCGCGCACGCGCGCTCAGTGGAGCGCGCGTGGGGGGAGAGCTGTGTTGCGGAGCTTGAGGCAGAGGGCAGTGACCGGCAGCGACGAGGATCCGAGGGTGGCGGAACTGCGGACCGCGGTGTCCCGGCTGCGCCGCGAACTCGCCACGTATCCGGTCGAGTTCCCGGACCGGGCGATCGCCGAGGACGAACTCGCCGCGCTCGCCGCGATGGTGACCCACGGGGTCCCCGAAGTTCCCCGGTTACGCCGCTCCTTGCTGCTGATCGCGGGTGCGATCGGCTCGGTCAGCGCACTGGCCCGGAGTCTGTCGGAGGTGCGCCGGGCCGTGGAGCTGTTCGGAGAGACACCGCGCCGCTGAGCCCCGGCGGGCGCGCTCGGACGTGGTGCGGCGAGAGCCCGCCCTAGACCGCGGGGCCGGAGCTCGTCAGTGCCTGTGACAGTTCCACCGCGACCTGGCGCAGTACCGGCACGATCTTCTCCGTGGCCGACTCCGTGACGCGGCCCGCCGGGCCGGAGATGGAGATGGCCGCGGGCGTGGGGGAGTCCGGCACCGGCACCGCCAGGCAGCGCACGCCGATCTCCTGCTCGTTGTCGTCGACCGCGTAACCGGACTGCCGCACGTCCGCGAGGGCCGCGAGGAAACCGTCCGGGGTGATGATCGTCTTGTCCGTGGCGGCGGGCATGCCGGTGCGGGCGAGCAGGGCGCGCACCTCGTCGTCCGGGAAGCCCGCGAGCAGGGCCTTGCCGACCCCCGTGCAGTGCGGCAGGACCCGGCGGCCGACCTCGGTGAACATCCGCATCGAGTGCTTGGACGGCACCTGCGCCACGTACACGATCTCGTCGCCGTCGAGCAGCGCCATGTTGGCCGTCTCGCCGGTCTCCTCGACCAGGCGGGCCAGGTAGGGGCGGGCCCAGGTGCCCAGCAGCCGGGCGGCGGACTCGCCGAGCCGGATCAGCCGAGGGCCCAGCGCATAGCGGCGGTTGGGCTGCTGGCGGACGTAACCGCAGACCACCAGGGTGCGCATCAGGCGGTGGATGGTGGGCAGCGGCAGCCCGCTGCTCGCGGACAGCTCGCTCAGGCCGACCTCGCCGCCCGCGTCCGCCATCCGCTCGAGGAGATCGAAGGCGCGCTCGAGGGACTGGACCCCGCCGCTGGCGGACTTGGCGGAGTCGGTGGTGCTGGCGCTGGACGTCGGCACGGCGCGTTCCTTTCGAAACTGGCGGAAGGGCTGAAGCCTACCCGGCGGTCGGTTGACTCCTCGCTTGCGCGTAGTTAGATTCTGCTGTCCGGAATCGTAATTCCATTATGTGGAAACGTCCAGAGTGTCGGGGGTGGGTGCACTCTGGGGAGTGGGCCCTTGACGGCGCGAGGGCAGGAGGGGAAGACTCCTTCAACAGAACGTTGAATTCCGTTACGTGGAAGTTTCTCCGGCGTAACCGGAGGAGAACGGAAGAGAGGGGCCCGGGTGTCCGAGGCTGAACTGGTGCTGCGTTCGACGCGCGTCATCACTCCCGAGGGGTCACGGCCCGCCGCGGTCGCGGTCGCGGCAGGCAGGATCACGGCGGTACTGCCGTACGATGCCCCCGTCCCGGAGGGGGCCCGGCTGGAGGACTTCGGCGACGACGTCCTGCTGCCCGGTCTGGTCGACACTCATGTGCACGTCAACGATCCCGGCCGCACCCACTGGGAGGGCTTCTGGACCGCCACCCGCGCGGCGGCGGCCGGCGGCATCACCACCCTCGTCGACATGCCCCTCAACTCCCTCCCGCCGACCACCACGGTCGACCACCTCCGGGTCAAGCGGGAGGTCGCCGCCGACAAGGCGCACATCGACGTCGGCTTCTGGGGCGGAGCCCTGCCCGACAACGTCAAGGACCTGCGCCCGCTGCACGAGGCCGGCGTCTTCGGCTTCAAGGCGTTCCTCTCCCCGTCGGGCGTGGACGAGTTCCCGCACCTCGACCAGGACCGGCTCGCCCGCTCCCTCGCCGAGATCGCCGGATTCGACGGCCTGCTGATCGTGCACGCCGAGGACCCGCACCACCTCGACGCCGCCCCGCAGCGGGGCGGCCCCCGGTACGCCGACTTCCTGGCCAGCCGTCCCCGCGACGCCGAGGACACCGCCATCGCGAACCTCGTCGCGCAGGCGAAGCGCCTCCACGCGCGCGTGCACGTGCTGCACCTCTCCTCCAGCGACGCGCTGCCGCTGATCGCCGCCGCCAAGGCGGAGGGCGTCCGCGTCACGGCCGAGACCTGCCCGCACTACCTGACCCTGACCGCCGAGGAAGTCCCCGACGGCGCCAGCGAGTTCAAGTGCTGCCCGCCCATCCGCGAGTCCGCCAACCAGGATCTGCTCTGGCAGGCCCTGGCGGACGGCACGATCGACTGTGTGGTCACCGACCACTCCCCGTCCACGGCCGACCTCAAGACCGACGACTTCGCGACGGCGTGGGGCGGCATCTCGGGCCTCCAGCTGAGCCTGGCGGCCGTGTGGACGGAGGCCCGCCGACGGGGCCACGGCCTCGAGGACGTCGTCCGCTGGATGTCCGCACGCACGGCCGACCTGGTGGGCCTCTCCCACAAGGGCGCGATCGAAGCGGGCCGCGACGCCGACTTCGCCGTCCTCGCCCCCGACGAGACCTTCACCGTCGACCCGGCGGCGCTCCAGCACCGCAACCGTGTCACGGCGTACGCCGGGAAGACCCTGTACGGCGTCGTGAAGTCCACCTGGCTGCGCGGCGAACGCATCGTCTCGGACGGCGAGTTCACCGAGCCGAAGGGCCGGCTCCTCACCCGCACCCCCTGAGCCGAAGGAGTGCCCGACCTGCCCGTTCCCCTGTCACCCGCACCCGCACCGGCCGACTCCCGAAAGGCAGACCTGATCACCGTGACGGCGATAGAGAGCTTCACCGGCGACGCGAACCCCTACGGCGGCGGCGACCCGTACGCGGACTACCGCACCGCCGACTTCCCCTTCACCCGGTTCGTCAACCTCGCCGACCGGCAGCTCGGAGCCGCGGTCGTCGCCGCCAACGACGAGTTCTTCGCCCAGCGCGAGAACCTGCTGGTGCCCGGACCCGCCGAGTTCGACCCGGAGCACTTCGGGCACAAGGGCAAGGTGATGGACGGCTGGGAGACACGCCGCCGCCGCGGTGCCTCCGCCGACGACCCGTGGCCGACCGACGAGGACCACGACTGGGCGCTCGTCCGCCTCGGCGCGCCCGGGGTGATCCGGGGCATCGTCGTCGACACGGCGCACTTCCGCGGCAACTACCCGCAGGCGGTGTCGGTCGAGGGCGCCTCGGTGCCGGGCTCGCCGTCCGCCGAGGAACTCCTCGGCGACCATGTGAAGTGGACGACGCTGGTCCCGCGCACGCCGGTCGGCGGCCACGCGGCGAACGGTTTCTCCGTGTCGGTGGAGCAGCGCTTCACCCACCTGCGGGTCAACCAGCACCCCGACGGCGGCATCGCCCGCCTGCGCGTGCACGGGGAGGTCGTGCCCGATCCCGCGTGGCTGGCGGTGCTCGGCACCTTCGACGTCGTCGCCCTGGAGAACGGCGGCCGTGCCGAGGACGCCTCCAACCTCTTCTACTCGCCGGCGAGCAACACCATCCAGCCCGGCCGCTCCCGCAAGATGGACGACGGCTGGGAGACCCGCCGCCGCCGCGACCGGGGTCACGACTGGATCCGCTACCGCCTGGCGGCCCAGGCGCGGATCCGCGCGCTGGAGATCGACACGGCCTACCTGAAGGGCAACAGCGCGGGCTGGGCCTCGGTGTCGGTGAAGGACGGCGAGAGCGGGGAGTGGACGGAGATCCTCCCGCGCACCCGTCTCCAGCCCGACACCAACCACCGTTTCGTCCTGCCGTCCTCGGCGGTCGGCACGCACGCGCGCGTGGACATCTATCCCGACGGCGGCATCTCCCGTCTGCGCCTGTTCGGCTCCCTCACGGAAGCGGGCACGGCGGCGCTGACGGCCCGCCACCAGGAACTCGGCGGCTGAGCCGACCGCCACCGCCGTGCACACCCCGGGCGCGAGAGGGGTGTGCACGGCGGTGGCGACGCGTCGGCGGCCGCCCTCCCGCGCGAGCCTCGCCCGATCCCGATCCCGATCCCGATCCCGACCCGGATGCGGACTCCGACCCGGATGCGGATGCCGATCCGGATCGCTAGGCGGCGTGCCCGCCGTCCACGGCGAACTCGGCGCCCGTGACGTACGCGGCCCCCGCCAGGTGCGCGACCGTCGCGGCCACCTCCTGTGCCGTGCCGAAGCGGCCCAGCGCGGTCATCGTCGCCTGACCGGCCGCGTACGGGCCGTCCGCCGGGTTCATGTCCGTGTCGATCGGCCCGGGGTGGACGAGGTTCGCGGTGATCCCGCGCGGGCCCAGCTCCCGGGCGAGGGCCTTGGTCAGACCGATCAGGGCCGACTTGCTCATCGCGTACAGGGTCCCGCCGGGGCCGGGCACCCGCTGGGTCATACAGGTGCCGATCGTGATGATCCTGCCGCCCTCCGCCATCCGCCCGGCGGCCGCCTGCGAGGCCAGGAACACCGCGCGCACGTTCACCGCGAGCACCCGGTCGACGTCGGAGAGCCCGAGCCCCTCCAGCGGTCCGAGGACGCCGACGCCCGCGTTGTTCACCAGCACGTCGAGGCCGCCCAGCGCCCGGGCCGCACGGTCCACCGCCCCGGCCGCCTCCCCGGGGTCCGCGGAGTCCGCGCGCAGCGCCACCGCCCGCCGTCCCAGTGCCTCCACGGCCGCCACGACGTCCTCGGCCGCCTCCTTGCCGTTCACATAGGTCACCGCCACGTCCGCGCCCTCCCGGGCGAGCCGCAGCGCGGTGGCCGCTCCGATGCCGCGGCTGCCGCCGGTCACGAGGGCCACCTTGCCGTTCAGGGTTCTGTCGGTCGTTGTCATGGGTCCATCCCAGCGGCCGGCGCCCCCGCGCGCTGGCGGCGAACGGACGTCGAGACCGCCCGGGGCGACAGGACGGTGCCGGACGCGCGGGCGTGCGGATCGTGCGTTCCGCGCAAGAGCGGAACTCTTTCCTCCGCCTGCCGCGTTCTCCCCATGTGACCCTTCAGCAAGAGATCGTCGGCAACGCCATGCAGATGGCGGTCGTCAACCTGTCCCCCGGCCAAACCGTGTACTGCGAAGCCGGAAAGTTCCTGTTCAAGACGGTCAACGTGAGCATGGAGACGCGTCTCGGCGGCCCGTCCGGCGGGGGTGGCGGGCAACCCCAGGGCGGCTCGTCCGGCGGTGGCATGGGCGGCATGCTGCGCCAGGCCATGGGCACGGCCATGCAGGTCGGCCAGCGTGCCCTCGCGGGCGAGTCGCTGGCGTTCCAGTACTTCACCGCCCAGGGCGGAGAGGGCACGGTCGGCTTCGCGGGCGTGCTCCCCGGTGAGATGCGCGCCCTGGAGCTGGACGGCACGCGCGCGTGGTTCGCCGAGAAGGACGCGTTCGTGGCCGCCGAGTCCACCGTCGAGTTCGGCATCGCCTTCCAGGGCGGCCGCACCGGGATGAAGGGCGGTGAGGGCTTCGTCCTGGAGAAGTTCACCGGACGCGGCACGGTGATCATCGCGGGGGCCGGCAACTTCATCGACCTCGACCCCGCCGACTTCGGGGGCCGTATCGAGGTCGACACCGGCTGCGTGGTCGCCTTCGAGGAGGGCATCCGGTACGGCGTCCAGCGGGTCGGCGGTCTCAACCGCCAGGGCGTCATGAACGCGGTGTTCGGCGGCGAGGGCCTGTCCCTGGCCACCCTGGAGGGCAGCGGCCGCGTCATCCTCCAGTCCCTCACCATCGAGAGTCTCGCCAACGCCCTGAGGAAGGCCCAGGGCGGCGACAAGCAGGGGCCGACCGGCGGGGTGTTCTCGACGAACGCGGGCTGAGCCGCGGGCGCCGGGGCCGGTCCGGTCCGAGGAGCAGCGCCGGCACACCGGCGGCCTGCGCGCCGCGCCGGGCGGCTCCGTCCGGACGTGCCTCGCCCCGCGGCATGGAGACGTGGGGGGTCCGCGGGGCGAGGGTCTGTGGATCGGACGGGCGAACGGTGCCGTCGGTCAGCAGCCGTAGTTGATCAGCTTGAAGGTGACGTAGTGGTCCGCGGTGTAGTAGTCCTCGGCGGACTTCTTCCCGGTCACGATGCGGCGCGCGCCGCGCGTCGAGGAGCCCGGGGTCTTCACCGTGTACTCGTGGTAGTAGCCGGACGTCTGGCTGGGCAGGACGCCTTCCCGGTTCTGGAACACCGCTCCGTCCTGCGAGTACGGGAACGGCCCGCCCGCATCGATCAGGTCGAGCGTGTCGTACGCCTGGGAGGGCAGCTTCGTGTAGCAGACGCTGCCGACGGCGGCGTGGGCCGTGGTGGCGGAGACGGCGCCGCCGACGAGGAGGGCGGACAGGACGGCCGCCGACGTGACGGTACGAGTGATCCGTGGGGGGAATCTCATGGCCTCATGATGACGCGCGTAGACAGTGTCATGTCAATGACAAGGCGCGGGAATTTGCCTTCGGGTCCGAGAAGTTTTCACGGCGTTAACCGGAGTCCGGCCTCCTGCGCTCAGCCCGGTTTCCGGCTCTCCGCGGCGGCGAACAGGGCGAACGCCAGCACGATCAGCGCGACGCTCGCGTACACCTCGTAGCCGTCGAGGAAGCCGAGGCGCTGCACGAGGCCCACGTGCCAGCGGGTGAACTCGTGCAGCAGGCCCAGGACACCCTGCACCAGGGCGAGAAATCCGAGTAGTCCCAGCAGTTCCTTCATGCTCGTGACTCTCGCCCCGCGGAGCCCGCGCGGACCATCGGCCGGCGGGCGGGACCTGTGCGACGGAAGGCTGCGGACCGGCGGTCCGGCCGCGCCGAAAGTAGGCGGCGCCGCGACGTGGGTCGGTCCTTCCCCGCCTTCGGTAGGGGATGCGCGTCCACGGGGAGGTGTCGCGGTCCCGCGCTGCGTAGATTTGTCGACCGTGAGGGCAGACGACAGCACGGCACCGGCGGCACCCGGGCTCACGGGGCGTCGATGGCTGCTGCCGTCGGCCGTGGTCGCGGAACTCGCCCCGGACGCCGGGCGCCCGGGCCGGCCGCACCGGCGCACCGCGCGCGACTGGATCGTCGACTTCCTCTGTTTCCTCGTGGCCGTGGCCGTGGGCCTGACGGTCGCGGACTCCTTCCCCGGCGAACGGGACCTCCCCGAGGTCGTCGCCGCGGCCGACCAGCTCCTGGGCGCCCTCGCCTGCGCGGCGGTCTGGCTGCGCCGCCGGTGGCCCCTCGGCCTGGCGATCGCGATGGTCCCCCTCGGCTTCCTGGCGACCACCTCGGCCGGCGCCTGCACGGTCGCCCTCTTCACCCTCGCCGTGCACCGGCCGTTCCGGTACGTGGCCTGGGTGGGCGGTGCCCAGGTGGCCCTGATCCCGCTGCTGGCCTGGGCCCGCCCTGACCCCACCCTGGCGTACGGGCCCTCGGTGGCGTGGAGCGTGCTGTTCACCGTCACGGCCATCGGCTGGGGCATGTTCGTCCGGTCCCGGCGGCAGCTGATGCTGAGCCTGCGCGACCGCGCCCGGCGCGCCGAGACGGAGGCCCGGCTGCGCGCCGAGCAGGCACAGCGGCTGGCCCGCGAGGCCATCGCCCGGGAGATGCACGACGTGCTCGCGCACCGGCTGACCCTGCTCAGCGTGCACGCGGGCGGGCTGGAGTTCCGCCCGGACGCGCCCCGCGAGGAGATCGCGCGGGCGGCGGGCGTCATCCGCGAGAGCGCCCACGAGGCCCTCCAGGACCTGCGGGAGATCATCGGCGTCCTGCGGGCCGCCGAACCGGACGACGCCGGCCGCCCCCAGCCGACGCTGGCCGCCCTGGACACCCTGGTCGCCGAGTCCCGCGAGGCCGGCATGAAGGTCACCCTCGACCAGCGCGTCACCGACGCCGGAGCCGTCCCCGCCTCCGTCGGCCGCACCGCGTACCGCATCGCCCAGGAGTGCCTGACCAACGCCCGTAAGCACGCCCCGGGCGCGGAGGTGGCGGTCACCGTCACGGGCGGCCCCGGCGAGGGCCTCGACGTGAGCGTGCGCAACCCGGCCCCCGTGGGCGAGGTACCGCCCGTTCCCGGCTCCGGCCAGGGCCTGATCGGCCTGACCGAACGGGCCACCCTGGCCGGGGGTCGACTGGCGCACGGGACGTGGGGGGACGCGGGATTCGAGGTACGGGCGTGGCTGCCGTGGCGGGCGACGCCCTGACGGGGGCCGGGAGTGACCGCCCCGGCCGGCCCGTTCGTCGCGAACCGTGAACCCGCCCGCCCGCCAAGTGATTACGTGAGGTCCATGACTGCGATCAGACTCCTCCTCGTCGACGACGATCCCCTCGTGCGGGCCGGCCTGGCTTTCATGATGGGGGGCGCCGCCGACATCGAGATCGTCGGTGAGGCCGCCGACGGGAGCGAGGTCGAGGGGCTCGTGGAGCGCACCCGCCCCGACGTGGTCCTGATGGACATCCGGATGCCGTCCGTGGACGGACTCACCGCCACGGAACGGCTGCGCGGACGCGAGGACGCCCCGCAGGTGGTGGTGCTCACCACCTTCCACGCCGACGAGCAGGTACTGCGTGCGCTGCGCGCGGGGGCCGCCGGGTTCGTCCTCAAGGACACCCCGCCCGCCGAGATCCTCGACGCCGTGCGCCGGGTGGCGGCCGGTGACCCCGTCCTGTCGCCCACGGTCACCCGGCAGCTGATGGACCACGCGGCCGGTACCACGGCCGACACCCGGCGTACGCACGCGCGCGTGCGTCTCGCGGCCCTCGGCGAGCGCGAACGCGAGGTGGCCGTCGCGGTCGGCCGGGGACTGTCCAACGCGGACGTCGCCGCGGAGCTGTTCATGAGCGTCGCCACCGTCAAGGCCCACGTCTCCCGGGTCCTGGCCAAGCTCGGCCTCAACAACCGGGTGCAGATCGCCCTGCTGGCCTATGACGCGGGGCTCCTGGAGGAGGGAGCGGACGGGCCCGGGTGACGGGCCGCGAAGAAGGCGGCACGGCGGGCACCGGTCGGGCGTCCCGCTCGTTGCCGTCATGACGGAGGAACTGCAGTCATGACCGGAGGGGGAGGGGCATGACCGAGGTGATCGACCTGGGGGAGTTCGGCGACGGCTTCCGGAGGAACCCGCATCCGGTGTACGCGCGACTGCGCGAGCGTGGCCCGGTGCACCGGGTGCGGCTGCCCGTGCCCGACGCGCACCATGTGACCTGGCTCGTCGTGGGGCACGAGGAGGCGCGCGCGGCGCTCGCCGACCCCCGGCTGGCCAAGGACTCCGAACGGATAGGCGTCACGTTCCTCGACGAGCAGCTGATCGGCAAGCACCTGCTGACCGCGGACCCGCCGCGGCACACGCGCCTGCGCGCGCTGGTCTCCCGCGCCTTCACCGTGCGCCGCGTGGAGGAACTGCGGCCGAGGATCCGGCAGATCACCGACGGCCTGCTCGACGCGATGCTGCCGCACGGCCGCGCCGACCTCGTCGAGTCGCTCGCCTACCCCCTGCCCCTGACGGTCATCTGCGAGCTCCTCGGGGTCCCCGAGGCGGACCGCGCGGCGTTCCGCGAGCTGTCGAGCGAGGCCGTCGCGCCCACCGGCGCGGAGACCGAGTACGACGCGTTCGTGCGGCTCGGCACGTATCTCACCGAGCTGATCGAGGACAAGCGCTGCGCCGGCCCGAGCGGTGATCTGCTGGACGACCTGATCCGCACCACCGCGCGGGACGGCGACCGGCTCTCGCCCGGCGAGCTGCGCGGCATGGCGTTCGTCCTGCTCGTCGCCGGACACGAGACCACCGTCAACCTGATCACCAACGCCGTCCACGCCCTGCTGACCCACCCGGACCAGCTGGCCGCCCTGCGCGCCGACATGGCCCTCCTCGACGGCACCGTCGAGGAGGCCCTGCGCTACGAGGGGCCGGTGGAGAACGCCACGTACCGGTTCGCCGCCGAACCGCTGGAGATCGCCGGCACCTCCGTCGCCCAGGGCGAGGCGGTGATGATCGGCCTGACCGCGGCCGACCGCGACCCGGAGCGCTATCCGGCCCCCGACGGCTTCGACATCCGCCGGGACAGCCGGGGCCACCTGGCCTTCGGGCACGGCATCCACTACTGCCTGGGCGCCCCGCTGGCCCGACTGGAAGCCCGCACGGCGATCCGGTCCCTGCTCGACCGCACCCCCGCCCTGGCCCTCGACGGCCCGCCCGGCGACTGGCTGCCCGGCCCCCTGATGCGCGGGATGCGCAGCCTCCCGGTGCGCTGGTAGCACGGCGGGCGCGCCGTTCCACGTGCCGGCCGGCCCCGGTGTTTCCGAGGCCGGCCCCGCTCAGCCCGTCCCGGAGGTCGCCGGGATCTCCGAGAGCCACACGGCCCTCCGGTCTCGCCGGGACACCTCGCAGGCCTCGGCTATCCGGAGCGCCTCGAGTGCCTCACGGCCGTCGCAGGGGTTGGCCCGCTCGCCCCGCACCACGTCCACGAAGGCGTTCAGCTCCGCCGTGTAGGCGGGCTCGAACCGCTCCAGGAACCCGGTCCACGGTTTGTCCGCGGCCGGTGGACCGGTGGGTTCGGTGGACGCGATCGGGGTGCGGTCGTCCAGACCCACGACGATCTGGTCGAGCTCTCCGGCCAGTTCCATGCGGACGTCGTAGCCCGCCCCGTTCAACCGCGTCGCCGTCGCCGTGGCGAGGGTGCCGTCGTCGAGGGTGAGGACCGCGGCCGCCGTGTCCACGTCCCCCGCCTCGCGGAACATCGCGGGCCCGGCGTCGGAGCCGGCGGCGTACACCTCCGTCACCTCGCGGCCGGTCACCCAGCGCAGGCAGTCGAAGTCGTGCAGGAGCGCGTCCCGGTAGATCCCGCCTGACACCGGCAGCCAGGCGGCCGGCGGCGCGGACTGGTCGGAGGTCAGCGCCCGTACGGTGTGCAGCCGCCCGAGCCGCCCCGAGAGCACCGCCTCCCGGGCCCCGGTGTACCCCGCGTCGAAGCGGCGCTGGAACCCCATGTGAAGGATCGTTCCGGCGCTCTCGACCTCGGCGATCGCCGCTAACGTGCCCGCCAGATCCAGGGCGATCGGCTTCTCGCAGAAGACCGGAAGCCCGGAGCGTGCTGCCCGACCGATCAGTTCGGCGTGGGCCGACGTGGCCGTCGTGATCACCACGGCGTCCACGCCCCAGCGGAAGATCTCGTCCACCCCTGGGGCGGCCGTCTCGCCCAGCCGATGCGCGAGCTCCTGGGCCCGCGCGTGGTCCGCGTCCGTCAGGATCAGGGATCCGACCTCGCGGTGACGGCTGAGTGTGTTCGCATGAATGGTGCCTATGCGGCCCGTCCCGATGACCCCGATGCGCATGAGACAAAGGTGCGTTGCGGGCCGGGCGCTGTCAATGCGTATGTCCGGACAACCGAACTACACAACTTCCCGTCAACCGGTCACGGAGCTACGCTCGGGCCGTGCCGAAACCAGAAGTGGACCCGACCGTGCAGCTAGAACTACGTGTGGACCGAAGTTCTCCGGTGCCTTTGTACTTCCAGCTCGCCCAGCAGCTGGAGGCCGCGATCGAGCACGGATCGCTGACCCCCGGCAGCCTGCTGGGCAACGAGATCGAGCTCGCCGCCCGGCTCGGCCTGTCCCGGCCGACCGTCCGCCAGGCGATCCAGTCGCTCGTCGACAAGGGCCTGCTCGTCCGCCGCAGGGGCGTGGGGACGCAGGTCGTGCACAGCCAGGTCAAGCGCCCGCTGGAGCTCAGCAGCCTCTACGACGATTTGGAGGCCGCCGGGCAGCGTCCGGCGACGACGGTGCTGGTCAACACCATGGTCCCGGCGTCCGCCGAGGTCGCGGCCGCGCTCGCGGTGGCCGAGGGCAGTGACGTGCACCGGGTGGAGCGGCTGCGCCTGGCGCACGGGGAACCGATGGCGTACCTGTGCAACCATCTGCCCTCCGGCCTGCTCGACCTGGACACCGGGCAGCTCCAGGCCACCGGCCTGTACCGGCTGATGCGGGCCGCCGGGATCACCCTGCACAGCGCCCGCCAGTCCATCGGCGCCCGCGCCGCCACCACCGCCGAGGCCGAGCGGCTCGCCGAGGAGGAAGGCGCCCCCCTGCTGACGATGCAGCGCACCACCTTCGACGACACCGGCCGGGCGGTGGAGTTCGGCGACCACATCTACCGGCCGACCCGCTACTCCTTCGAGTTCCAACTGCTCGTCCGCCCCTGAGACCCGTCTGTGCGATCGGCCCGCCTTGGTCGCATTGTCCAGACAATGTGGCCGGATGTCCGGACAAGGCGAGTGATGGACGGTCCCCGGCCCGTATGTGCGTGATCCCTGTGTTCGATAATGGGTCGTTTGTGTCCGGTGAGAGGTCACCGGACGCGGGCGTTCGACGGAACACAGCAAGAAGGGCACCGCCTCGTGGCACGGTTTCGGACCTGGGCAGGGATCGCTTTGGCGGGGGCACTCACCGTGTCCCTGGCAGGGTGCAGCGCGACCGGCGGCAAACGCGCGGAGGACGCCCGCAAGGCCGCGGCGGCCCACGGCGGGGCCGCGGTGGACACGCCTCGCTGGACTTTCGCGATGATCACCCACTCGGGTGACGGGGACACCTTCTGGGACATCGTCCAGAGCGGCGCGGAGCAGGCGGCCGACAAGGACAACATCAACTTCCTGTACTCCCACGACGACGAGGCCCAGCAACAGGCCCAGCTCGTCGACGCGGCGGTGGCCAAGAAGGTCGACGCGATCATCGTCACGCTCGCCAAGCCGGACGCGATGAAGGCGGCCGTGGCCCGCGCCGAGAAGGCCGGCATCCCGGTGATCACGGTGAACTCGGGTTCGGCCGAGTCGAAGGCGTTCGGCGCGCTCGCCCACATCGGCCAGGACGAGACGATCGCCGGCGAGGCCGTCGGCGAGGAGCTGAACCGCCGGGGGCGGGGGAACGTGATCTGCGTCCTGCACGAGCAGGGCAACGTCGGCCACGAGCAGCGCTGCGCCGGCGTGGCGAAGACCTTCGCCGGCAAGGTCGAGAACCTCTACGTCAACGGCACCAACATGCCCGACGTGCAGTCCGCGATCGAGGCGAGGCTCCAGGCCGACACCTCGGTCGACGCGGTCGTCACCCTCGGTGCCCCGTACGCCGACACCGCCGTGCAGGCCGGGCGGGGTGCCGGCAGCAAGGCGGAGATCGACACCTTCGACCTCGACGCCAAGGTGGCCGCGGGGCTGCGGGACGGCACGCTCGGCTTCGCCGTCGACCAGCAGCCGTACCTCCAGGGCTACCAGGCCGTCGACCTGCTGTGGCTGTACAAGTACAACAGTGATGTCCTCGGCGGCGGCAAGCCGGTCCTCACCGGCCCGCAGATCATCACCGAGGACCAGGCTGCGGCGCTGGCGGAGTACACCGAGCGGGGCACCCGATGAGCGCGGTGACGGACAAGGCGACCGAGGACATGGTTCCGAAGAGTCCGAACGCTCGCCGGACATCTGACGAAAGGTTTCTTCAGGCCTCGCCCCTGCGCCGGCTGCTGGGCCGCCCGGAACTGGGCTCCGTCGTGGGCGCGATCGCGGTCTTCGTCTTCTTCGCGCTGGCCGCCGACAGCTTCCTGCGCGTCGGCAGCCTCAGCACGGTCCTCTACGCGTCCTCGACGATCGGCATCATGGCCGTCCCGGTCGCGCTGCTGATGATCGGCGGCGAGTTCGACCTGTCGGCCGGGGTCATGGTCACGTCCTCGGCGTTGATCTCGTCGATCTTCAGCTACCAGGCGACGGCGAACGTCTGGGTGGGCGTCGGAGTGTCCCTGCTGGTCACCCTCGCCATCGGCGCCTTCAACGGCTTCCTGCTCACCCGTACGAAGCTGCCCAGCTTCATCGTCACGCTGGGCACCTTCCTGATGCTGACCGGCGTCAACCTCGGCTTCACCAAGCTGATCGACGGCACGGTGTCGACGAAGACCGTCGCGGACATGGAGGGCTTCCGGTCCGCCCGGGACGTCTTCGCCTCCACCCTCACGATCGGCGGCGTCGACTTCAAGGTCACCGTCCTGTGGTGGATCGCCCTGGTCGCGGTCGCCTCATGGGTCCTCCTGCGCACCCGCGCCGGTAACTGGATCTTCGCGGTGGGCGGCAACAAGGAAGCCGCCCGCGCGGTCGGCGTCCCGGTGACCCGGACCACCGTCGGCCTCTACACGGGCGTCGCCCTGGGCGCCTGGATCTCGGGCCAGCACCTGCTCTTCTCGTACGACGTCGTCCAGTCCGGCGAAGGCGTCGGCAACGAGCTGATCTACATCATCGCGGCCGTCATCGGCGGCTGTCTGATCACCGGCGGACACGGCAGCGCGGTCGGCTCGGCGGTCGGCGCGCTCCTCTTCGGCATGACGAGCAAGGGCATCGTCTTCGCCGAGTGGAACCCGGACTGGTTCACGTTCTTCCTCGGAGCGATGCTGCTCCTCGCGACCCTGCTCAACGCCTGGGTCCGCAAGCGCGCGGAGGCCTCCAAGTGACGGCGACGCACGAAGCGAAGGAGACCGCGGTGCGCACGGCACTCGTCGAGCTGTCCGGTGTCGGCAAGCGGTACGGCAACGTCCGCGCCCTCGAAGGGGTCTCCCTGGAGGTCCACGGCGGCGAGATCACCTGCGTCCTGGGCGACAACGGCGCGGGCAAGTCGACCCTGATCAAGATCGTCGCGGGACTCCACCCGCACGACGGAGGGGTACTGCGTCTCGACGGCGAGGAGACCGCCCTGTCCTCCCCGCGCGAGGCCCTCGACCGCGGGATCGCGACGGTCCACCAGGATCTTGCCGTGGTCCCGCTGATGCCGGTGTGGCGGAACTTCTTCCTGGGCTCCGAGCCGCGCAAGGGCACCGGCCCCTTCAAGCGCCTGGACGTCGGCCTCATGCGCAGGACCACCCGCGAGGAGCTGCTGCGGATGGGCATCGACCTGCGCGACGTCGACCA
Source organism: Streptomyces sp. NBC_01334 (assembly GCF_035983595.1). Classification (NCBI taxonomy): domain Bacteria; kingdom Bacillati; phylum Actinomycetota; class Actinomycetes; order Kitasatosporales; family Streptomycetaceae; genus Streptomyces; species Streptomyces sp. NBC_01334. Next base: position 7,682,734 of record NZ_CP130718.1, read on the forward strand.
GCCGATCGGCACCCTCTCGGGCGGCGAACGCCAGTGCGTGGCGATCGCGCGGGCCGTGTACTTCGGCGCGAAGGTCCTCGTCCTGGACGAGCCGACGGCGGCGCTCGGCGTCAAGCAGTCCGGCGTGGTCCTCAAGTACGTGGCGGCGGCCCGGGACGCGGGTCTGGGCGTTGTGCTGATCACCCACAACCCGCATCACGCGTACCTGGTGGGGGACAGGTTCGTCCTGCTGCGGCGGGGCGCCATGGTGGGCGCTCACACACGTGACGGGATCACCCTGGAGGAGCTGACGCGCCAGATGGCGGGTGGCAACGACCTGGACGACCTCCGCCATGAGCTGCGGCGGACCTAGTCCTCTGCGGCGGGCCTGGTCCTGGCCGTGCGGACCGGGTCGCAGGGCGGTGGCGGGACCGTTCCGCGCCGGTGAGCGGGGTCCGGCGCGTGCCTCTGCGGGGCGTCGCAGGCACGCGCCGGACCCCGCGTCCGCGGCATCGTCCGCCCGGGAGGCCCCAGGGGATCCCGGGGCCGCGCCGACGTCCGGCCGTACCGGGTGCGACCGGCCACGACGCGTCCGGGCACGGCAGAGGCCGCCCGCCCCCGCCGCCGCCCGGCTCGGCACCCGGCGGGAGGGTGAGGCAGAATCGGCGGCGATGAGCACCTACGGCAACTTCACCGCCCCCATCGGCTCCCGCCGCGCGCCCGCACTCCGCACCGTGGGCACGAGGGAGCGCCGATCGCACCTCACCGCACCCCGCGTGCCGACGGTCGGCATCGACATCGGTGGCACCAAGGTGATGGCGGGGGTGGTCGACGCCGACGGCAACATCCTGGAGAAGGTCCGCGCGGAGACGCCGGACAAGTCCAAGAGCCCGAAGGTCGTCGAGGACACGATCGTCGAGCTGGTCCTGGACCTGTCCGACCGCCACGACGTGCACGCGGTCGGCGTCGGCGCGGCGGGGTGGGTGGACGCCGACCGCAACCGCGTCCTGTTCGCGCCCCACCTGTCGTGGCGCAACGAGCCGCTGCGCGACCGCCTCTCCGGCCGTCTCGCGGTTCCCGTCCTGGTGGACAACGACGCCAACACCGCCGCCTGGGCGGAGTGGCGCTTCGGCGCGGGCCGTGGCGAGGACCACCTCGTCATGATCACGCTCGGTACCGGCATCGGCGGCGCGATCCTGGAGGACGGTCAGGTCAAGCGCGGCAAGTACGGCGTCGCCGGCGAGTTCGGCCATATGCAGGTCGTGCCCGGCGGCCACCGTTGCCCGTGCGGCAACCGCGGCTGCTGGGAGCAGTACAGCTCCGGCAACGCGCTGGTCAGGGAGGCCCGTGAACTGGCCGCCGCCGACTCCCCGGTGGCGTACGGGATCATCGAGCACGTCAAGGGCAACATCGGCGACATCACCGGCCCGATGATCACCGAGCTGGCCCGCGAGGGCGACGCCATGTGCATCGAGCTGCTCCAGGACATCGGCCAGTGGCTCGGCGTCGGCATCGCCAACCTGGCCGCCGCCCTCGACCCGTCCTGCTTCGTGATCGGCGGCGGCGTCTCGGCCGCCGACGACCTGCTGATCAGCCCCGCGCGGGACGCGTTCAAGCGCCAGCTCACCGGCCGCGGCTACCGCCCCGAGGCCCGTATCGTCCGCGCCCAGCTGGGCCCCGAGGCCGGTATGGTCGGCGCGGCCGACCTGGCCCGCCTGGTCGCCCGCCGCTTCCGGCGCGCCAAGCGCCGCCGCGTGGAGCGCTACGAGCGCTTCGAACGGTTCACCGACGCGGCCCGCCGCACCCAGGACACGGCGTGACCGCCGCACCGCCCCGCACGACCCAGGACACCGCATGACCGCCGCACCGCCCCGCACGACCCGGGACATCGCATGACAGCATCGCTGCCCCGCCAGGCCGCGCCCCCCGACGAGCCGCACCGCCCGCCGGAGGACCGCCGGCACGTGATCCGCCGCAGGGCGCTCACCCTGCTGATCATCGTGCTGCTCATCGGCGTCCCGGCCGGCTACCTGGTGATCTCCGCCAACCAGAGCCGCGACAGCGGCAAGGACAAGGAGGCGAAGTACTCGGCGACCGGCCTGACCGAGGGCTGGCCGTCGAAGGTCCAGCGCCGCCTGTACCAGGTGCCGATCCCGCACCCGTCGAACCAGGTCGCCTACTACGAGACGAACAACTGGAAGACCAGCCGTCTGTACGCGCAGTTCCAGACCACACAGGTGGGACTCGACGAGTTCCTCGCCGGCATCGGCGTCAGCAGGGCCGACCTGAAGAAGGGCGAGATCACCATCAGCGCCCGCGACCAGGAGGTCACGGGCTGGAAGTTCACGGGCCCCGGCTCACGCCCCGGGGACGACTTCGGCATCGTCCACGAACAGAAGAAGCCGATGCCGACGCTGGACGTGGTGGTGAACACCGGCAACGCGATATACCCCTTCGTCTACGTGGTCTCCCGCACGGTCCCCTGACCGGTCCCGCCCCGCCCGGAAGGCCGTGACCGGGCCGGAACGCCGTGACCCGGCCGGCCGCCGGGACCGATTGTCAGACCCCGCCCGTAGAGTCGAAGACGACTGATCCGACATGCGGGCGGGAGGTGGACACACGGCATGAGCGTCATGGCCGACGGCACGGCCGCGGCGGAGCCCGGCTCCGTCTCCGTGCGACTCGCCGCCGTCTTCCTGCCCGCGCCCCTCCCGCGCGAGGGCCGCGTCGCCTTCTGGGACCCGGCGGACGGCCCGCTGCCCACCACGGCGGACGCGGAGCACACGGAGCTCACCGTAGTCCGCCGCCACGGCTCCGCCATCCGCCGCGGGCAGGCCCCCGCCCTGTCCCTGCCGCTCGACAAGGCGCTCCCGCTGCTCGTGCGGGCCCGCCGCGACCCCGCCGCCCACCCGGCGACCGCCTGCTGGGGCGCGGCCGCGCTGCACGCGCTGCGGCTCACCGCCCGCGGCCGTCTGCTGCCCGGCCTGACGCCCACGGGACACGACGCCTGGCGGGCGGGCCCGCTGGACCCGGAGGACATCGCCCATCTGCGCGCGGTCGCCGCCGCGCTCCCGCACGAGGGCCACGCGGTGCCCCTCCCCGGCCCCGGGCCGCTCCTGCTGCCCCGGCCCGAGGCCCTGATGCGGTCCTTCCTGGACGCCGTGGCGGACACCCTGCCCCGCACCCCGGCCGCGCCGCACGCGTGCGGGAAGCCCTTCGCCGACCGCCGGCCCCAGCGGCTGCCCGGCGCGCACGACTGGGCCGCGGAGGTCGCCGCCGGCATGGACGCGGGCGTGCGGATCTCGCTCCGCCTCGACCTGTCCGCCTACGACATGTTCGACCGGCTCGACGACGGCGAGCGGGCGCGCCGGGCGGGTGCCGCGATCGTCCAGGTGCACAGCCTCGCCGACCCCACCCTGATGACCGACGCCGCGTCCCTGTGGGCGGGCGAGGCCGACGCCGCCTTCGGGGCACGCGCACGCGTGGACGCCGCCCTCGCCGTACGGCGCGCGGCCCGCGTCTGGCCGCCGCTCGCCCGGCTCGCCGAACAGGACGCGCCGGACGTCCTGGCCCTGTCCGAGGACGAGCTGAGCGATCTGCTCGGGGTGGCGGCCACCCGGCTCGCGACGGCCGGGGTCGCCGTGCACTGGCCGAGGGACCTGGCGCAGGACCTCAGCGCGGCCGCGGTGGTCAGGACCGCACCCGGCTCGGCGACCGACGGCACCGGCTTCTTCGAGAGCGAGGAACTGCTCCAGTTCCGCTGGCAGCTGGCGCTCGGCGGCGACCCGCTCAGCGAGGCCGAGATGGACACCCTGGCGGAGGCCCACCGTCCGGTGGTCCGCCTCCGTGACCAGTGGGTCCTGGTCGACCCGGCGCTCGTACGCAAGGCCCGGAAGCGGGAACTGGGCCTGCTCGACCCGGTCGACGCCCTGTCCGTCGCCCTCAGCGGTACCGCGGAGGTCGACGGCGAGAGCGTCGAGGCGGTGCCCGTGGGCGCCCTGGCCGCCCTGCGCGACCGCCTCACCGCCGGCGTGCACCCCGCCGATCCGCCGGCCGGTCTGCACGCCACCCTGCGCGACTACCAGCTGCGCGGACTGGCCTGGCTGGACCTCATGACCTCCCTCGGCCTCGGCGGCTGCCTCGCCGACGACATGGGCCTCGGCAAGACGATCACCGTCATCGCCCTGCACCTGAAGCGGGCCCGCACCGAACCGACCCTGGTGGTCTGCCCGGCCTCCCTGCTGGGCAACTGGCAGCGCGAGATCAACCGCTTCGCGCCCGGCGTCCCGGTCCGCCGCTTCCACGGCCCCGACCGCAGCCTGGCGGACCTCGGCGGCGGCTTCGTCCTCACCACGTACGGCACGATGCGCTCGGCGGCGCCCACCCTCGCCGGGCAGCCCTGGGGCATGGTCGTCGCCGACGAGGCCCAGCACGTGAAGAACCCCTACTCGGCGACGGCGAAGGCCCTGCGCACGATCCCGACCTCCGCGCGCGTGGCCCTGACCGGCACCCCCGTCGAGAACAACCTCTCCGAGCTCTGGGCCCTGCTCGACTGGACGACACCCGGACTTCTCGGCCCCCTGAAGTCCTTCCGCGCCCGGCACGCGCGCGCGGTCGAGAACGGCGAGGACGACCAGGCGGTGGAGCGCCTGGCCCGGCTGGTCCGCCCGTTCCTCCTGCGCCGCAAGAAGTCCGACCCCGGAATCGTGCCCGAGCTGCCGCCCAAGACCGAGACCGACCATCCGGTCCCGCTCACTCGCGAACAGGCCGCGCTGTACGAGGCGGTGGTGCGGGAGTCGCTGCTGGCCATCGAGACGGCGGACGGCATCGCCCGGCGCGGCCTGGTGCTGAAACTGCTGGGCGCGCTCAAGCAGATCTGCGACCACCCGGCCCTGTACCTCAAGGAGGAGACCACCTCCGTCGGCGACGCCCTGGCCGCCCGCTCCGGCAAACTCGCCCTGCTGGACGAGCTGCTGGACACCCTGCTCGCCGAGGACGGCTCGGCCATCGTCTTCACGCAGTACGTCGGCATGGCCCGCCTGATCACCGCCCACCTCACCGCCCGCGCGGTCCCGGTCGACCTGCTGCACGGCGGCACCCCGGTCCCCGAGCGGGAGCGCATGGTGGACCGCTTCCAGGCCGGTGCGACCCCGGTGCTCGTCCTCTCCCTGAAGGCCGCCGGCACCGGCCTCAACCTCACCCGCGCGGGCCATGTCGTCCACTTCGACCGCTGGTGGAATCCCGCGGTGGAGGAACAGGCCACCGACCGCGCCTACCGCATCGGCCAGACCCAGCCGGTCCAGGTGCACCGCCTCATCACCGAGGGCACGGTCGAGGACCGCATCGCCGAGATGCTCCAGGCGAAGCGCGCCCTGGCCGACGCGATCCTCGGCTCCGGCGAGTCGGCCCTCACCGAACTCACGGACCGCGAACTGACCGACCTGGTCAGACTCCGGAGGGAGGCGTGATGGGGGAGACGGAGAAGGCCGAGACCGCCGCCGACACCGCCGCTGCCGTCGCGGCCGGGGAGCAACGGGAGAAGGGCGCCGGCCCGGCCGACGAGGCTCGCCGAGCGCTGCGGGCGGCTCGGGAGCGCTCGCAGGAACAGGAGCCGACACAAGCACCCCGCCGACCGTCGCAAGCACCGCCGCACGGAGCACCGTCGCACGACTCCACGGCGCGGCCCGGCGATCCCGCCCCCAGGCCCGCCGACGCGGCCCGCGCGGCGCTGCGGCGCGCGGCGGAATCCGCGTCGGCGGTGGAGTCTGCGTCCGTGGTGGAGCCTGCGCCCGTCGGCGACGCGGCGCGAGCGGTGCTGCGGCGTGCGGCGGAATCCGTGTCGGCGGCGGAGCCCGCGTCCGGCGTGGAACCTGCGCCCGGCGTGGAACCTGCGCCCGCGGTGGGCACCGAGACCGCGGCCGACCCCGAGACCGTCGTGGCGGACTCGCCCCCCGGGGAAGCCGCCCCGGCCGCCGACGCCGACCCCGTAGCGCCCCCCACTCCGCCGGCGAGGGCCTCGTCGGCGGAGTCCTCCCCGGCCGATACGTCGTCGACGGAGGTCTCGTCGGCCGTTGCCTCGCCGGTGGCCGCCGAATCGCGCGCCCCGCAGACCGGCGCCGGCTCGCGCCCCGGGGACATCGCGCGGGAGGCCCTGCGTGCCGCTCGCGCCGAGGCGCGCCAGAACCCGGCCGAGACCCGGACCCGGGCAGGCCGACGGACCCCGCGCGGCGACGCAGGTCTGCGCCCACGCCCCGACGCGCGCCCCACCGAATCCCGGCGGCACCCCGCCGCACCCGACCAGGTGGCCGACGAACGGGCGCGTGCCGTACGGGAGTTGCTCGCGGGCGCCTTCCAGATGCCGTCGGAGGATGCGGCCGAAGCCGAGCCCGAGCCCGAGCCCGAGCCCGAGCTCAAGGCCGAGCCCGAGCTCAAGGCCGAGCCCGAGTCCAGGGCCGAGCCCGAGTCCAGGACCGATCCCAGGGCCGAGCCCGGGGCCGCCACCGGCAACGTGCCGACGGCCGAGGGAAGTTCACCCGACGCTGCGGCCTCCGTGATGCCCCTCGGCGGCGGACCTTCCCTGCCTCCCGAACCGCCCCGCACCCCCCGCTCCATGGCCGCCCCCGCGCGGGACGGCGACCACCGCCGTACCTTCCCGGCCTTCCCGCCGCGCACCGGCGGGAACTTCGCCGGGACGTGGTGGGGCAACGCCTGGGTCACCGCGCTGGAGGAGGGCGCCCTGGACGCCAAGCGCCTGACCCGCGGGCGCGGTTACGCCGAGCAGGGAAACGTGGACGCGATCACCGTCACCCCCGGGCTCGTGCTGGCGTACGTGCAGGGCAGTCGCCCCCGTCCCTACCGCGTCCAGGTACGGCTGCGCACCCTCGGCGCCGAGGACTGGGAGCGCTTCCTGGAGGCCGCCGTCGAGCGCCCCGGGCACATCGCCGCGCTGCTCGACAAGGAGATGCCCGAGTCCCTCGCCGAGTGCGGGGTGCCGCTGCTCCCCGGCCCCGGCGACCTCGAGCCGCAGTGCAGCTGCCCCGACCGCGGTCACCCCTGCAAGCACGCCGCCGCCCTCTGCTACCAGACCGCGCGGCTGCTCGACGCCGACCCGTTCGTGCTGCTCCTGCTGCGCGGCCGGGGCGAGCGCGAGGTGCTCGACGCGCTGTCCCGCCGCAACGCCACCCGCGCGGCCCGTGCCGCCCAGGAGCAGGAACCGGAACCTCTGCCGGGCGTCCGGGCCGCCGAAGCCCTCGCCGAGCGCCGGCTCCCGCCGTTGCCCGCCCCGCTGCCCGTGCCCCCGCACCCCGAGCAGCCCCCGGCCTACCCGTCCGCGCCGAACGGCCCCGACTCCTTCGCGCTGGACCACCTCGCGACCGACGCGGCCGCCCGCGCCCACGCCCTGCTGGTCACCGGCCAGGACGAGATCGGCGAACTCACCCTCTGGCGGGACGCCGTACGGCTCGCCGCGTCCCGACCCGGTTCGGGGCTCACCGTCACCACCCGCGCCCTCTACGCCGCGCTCGCCTCAGCCGTCGGCCGCACCCCTGTCGAACTGGCCCGCGCGGTGGCCGCCTGGCGGCAGGGCGGGCCGGACGGGCTCACCGTCCTGGAGGAGACCTGGGACCCGCCGGCCGGCCGCTTCGACCGGGCGCGGCCGCTCCTCCTCGCCGCCGACCTCCCGGCCTTCCGCCCGCGCCGCAACCACCTCACCCACCCCCGCGGCCACGTCCAACTCCGCTTCGGCCGCGACGGGTTGTGGTACGCCTACGAGTCCGAACCGGGCCAGGAGGACTGGTGGCCGCGCGGCACCCCCGACCCGGACCCGGTGGGCGCGCTGACCGGTCTGGGCGGCTCGGACGAGCTCTGAGGCGCCCGACCCGATCGGCCCGCAGAGCGCCCGGCGGAGCCGGTCAAGGGCCGCCGGTTTCCGCGCCCCGCGGCCGCCCAACTAGCCCGAACCGCTCCCCACTTCTCCGCCCGCCTCGTACGATGGCGCCCGTGACTCTCGACGACCACCGCCCCGCCCCGCGGTACCGCGCACTGCTCTCGCGCGGCTGTTGTTGATCCTCACCTCACCCCCCTCCGCCCTCCTGCCGTGGACGCGCCGCGCCTTCTGACGCCCTGATCGCGTCCCGGTCCAGGCGCCCCGCTCCCGGAAAGGCCGGTCCATGCCCACGTCTCCCACGCCCGAATCCGCCTACGACCGCCGCAGACTGCACCAGTGGCTGGCCGGCGAGGCCCGCGCCGACGGCGTCTCCCGGCGCGATCTGCTCCGCCTCGCCGCCGCCGCCGGCCTCGCCACCGCCGCGGCCCCGGCGTTCTCCGCGCCGGCCGCCGCGGCGACGTCACCCGGTATCGTCAAGGCGCTCCCCGACGACCGGTTCACGGTCCGGGGCACCAACGCCGAGACGAAGTTCGCCTCCCTCGCCGGGACCGGCTACCACACCCCCGTCGACCACTTCTTCGTCCGCAACCACACCTCCACGCCCGTGCTCGACGCCGCCGACTGGACCCTCACCGTCCACGGCGACGGCCTCACCCACGCCACCCCCGTCGAGTTCACCCTCGACGACCTGAAGAAGTTCCCCGCGGTCACCCGCACGGCGTTCGTGGAGTGCGCGGGCAACGGCCGCAGCTTCTTCACCTCCCAGCAGGGCCAGACCGTCAGCGGCACGGCGTGGACGCTGGGCGCGATCGGCACCGCGCGCTGGCGCGGGGTCCGCCTCGCCGACGTCCTGCGACGGGCGGGGCTCTCCCGGCACGCCGTCGACGTCCTGCCCCGCGGCCTCGACCCCGACTACGTCACCGCCGACGGCACCGACCTCGGCCGGGTCCGTCGTCCCCTGCCGGTGTCCAAGGCGCTCGACGACGTCCTCCTCGCCTACGAGATGAACGGCGAGCCGCTGCCGTACGACCACGGCTTCCCCGTACGCGTCCTGGTGCCGAACTGGATCGGCATCGCGTCGATCAAGTGGGTGGGCGACATCGAGGTGTCCGCTCAGCCCCTCTACTCGCCCTGGAACACCGACTTCTACCGGCTGTTCGGCAGCGCCCACCCCGACGGCGGCAGCGCCCCGCTGACCCGGCAGACCGTCAAGAGCGCCTGGGAGCTGCCCTGGGACGCGAGCCTCGGGGCGGGTGCCGTGCACCGTCTGACCGGACGCTCCTGGTCAGGGGCCGGCGCGGTCGTACGCGTCGACGTCAGCACCGACGGAGGGACCCGCTGGCGGCGTGCCCGGCTGCACGACGCCCCGCGCCGCGCGGGCTGGGTCCGCTGGTCCACCGACTGGCGCCCGTCGGCCCCGGGCGGGTACACCCTGCTGGCCCGGGCCACCGACAGCACCGGCCGCACCCAGCCCGACACGACCGTCCCGAACACCCAGGGCTATCTGTTCGACGCCGTGGTCCGGCACCCCGTCCGGGCGGTGTGAGGGGAACGCGCGTGCGGCGGACAGGCGTCGGCCGAGGTTTCGGGACGGGTTTCGCAGGGTCCGTCTGTACGATGCACGCGCATCGGGTCTCACGGACCGCCCGGCGCGGGCAGGTGAAGCCCGGTGCAGAGGATCTTCGCGGGGCTGCCACAACCTGGGACGGCTTGCACGGGGTTCCGACCCAAGCGCGTGAGAAATTGTGAGATGTGGGAGCGTGAACCGGGTGAGCGAGAGTACGACCAACACCCTGCAATACCGCTTCGACGGGCCGGAGGACGCCCCTGTCCTGATCCTGGGCCCCTCACTGGGTACGACATGGCACATGTGGGACCGTCAGGTTCCCGAGCTGGCCCAGCAGTGGCGGATCTTCCGCTACGACCTGCCCGGCCACGGCGGCGCCCCGGCCTACCCGGTCGGCTCGGTCTCCGACCTGGCCGGGCGGCTGCTCGCCACCCTCGACGGGCTCGGCGTGCAGCGCTTCGGCTACGCGGGCTGCGCGTTCGGCGGCGCGGTCGGAGTGGAGCTGGCGCTGCGGCACCCGGAGCGGGTCGCCTCCCTCGCGCTGATCGCGGCCTCGCCGCGGTTCGGCACGGCCGACGAGTTCCGGCAGCGGGGCGTGATAGTCCGCACGAACGGTCTGGACCCCATCGCCCGCAGCTCGCCCGACCGCTGGTTCACCACCGGCTTCGCGGCCGCGCAGCCCGCGATCACCGAGTGGGCCGTGCAGATGGTGCGCACCACCGACCCCGGCTGCTACATAGCGGCCTGCGAGGCGCTCGCCGCCTTCGACGTGCGGGCCGAGATCGGTCTCGTGGGTGTGCCTACCCTGGTCCTCGTCGGCTCGGACGACCAGGTCACCGGCCCCGCCGAGGCGCGCACCCTGGTGGCCGGCATCCCGGACGCCCGGCTGGCCGTCGTACCGGGCGCCTCGCACCTGGTCCCGGTGGAACAGCCCGCGGCCGTGACCGACCTGCTGGTCCGCCACTTCTCCACCGCCTGGCAGCCCGCCTACGACTCCGGCACCGGGCAGACGGCCGTGCCGGGCATCCCCGTCAGGGCGGTCCTGACCGTGCCCCAGCAGCCTCCGCAGCCGGTGGCCATCGCGGAGATCGCGCCCGCCCCCGTCCTCGAACCGGTGCAGGCCATGGGCCGCCCCGATCCGTACGACGCCGGTCTGAAGGTGCGCCGGGAGGTCCTCGGGGACGCCCATGTCGACCGGGCGCTGTCGCAGGCCGACGACTTCTCCGGGGAGTTCCAGGAGTTCATCACCCGCTATGCCTGGGGCGAGATCTGGGACCGGCCCGGCCTCGACCGGCGCTCCCGCTCCTGCGTCACGCTCACCGCGCTGGTCGCGGGCGGCCACCTGGAGGAGCTCGCATTCCACATCCGCGCCGCGCTGCGCAACGGCCTCACCCCGGACGAGATCAAGGAGGTCCTGCTCCAGGCGGCCGTCTACTGCGGCGTACCCGCGGCGAACAGCGCGTTCAAGGTGGCACAGCAGGTCATCCGGGAGGAGACCACCCCCACCGAGTGAGCCCCGCACCGGACGCGGGGGCAGGATGGATCTCATGACGGCTCTGAAACTCACCAAGAAGTCGCACGCGTGTGTGCGCCTGGAGAAGGACGGGCGCACGCTCGTCCTCGACCCGGGCGGATTCAGCGAGGCGGACGCCGCGGTCGGGGCGGACGCGATCCTGGTCACCCACGAGCACCCCGACCACTTCGACGAGACGCGGCTGCGGGCGGCCCTGGAGGCCGACCCGGCCGTCGAGATCTGGACCCTGAGGTCCGTCGCGGAGAAGCTCTCCGCCGCGTTCCCCGGCCGGGTGCACACGGTCGGCCACGGCGACACGTTCACCGCCGCGGGTTTCGACGTCCAGGTCCACGGTGAGCTGCACGCCGTCATCCACCCCGACCTTCCGCGCGTCACCAACGTCGGCTTCCTCGTCGACGAGGGCCGCGTCTTCCATCCCGGAGACGCGCTCACCGTCCCCGGGCGCCCGGTGGAAACCCTGCTGGCCCCGGTCCAGGCCCCCTGGAACAAGATCTCCGAGGTCATCGAGTACGTCCGCGAGGTCCGGCCGCAGCGCGTCTACGACATCCACGACGCCCTCCTCACCGACCTCGCCCGCCCGATCTACGACACGCACCTGGGCAACCTGGGCGGTGCCGACCACGGCCGGCTGGCGCCCGGGGCCTCCGCCCAGGTCTGAGCGAGGGCGTTGTCGGACCCGCCGGGTAGGTTGTGAGGCATGCGTATCGCGACCTGGAACGTGAACTCGATCACCGCCCGCCTGCCGAGGCTGCTGGCCTGGCTGGAGAGCAGCGGCACCGACGTGCTGTGCCTCCAGGAGGCCAAGGTCGCCGAGGCGCAGTTCCCGCTCGACCAGCTGCGCGAACTGGGCTACGAGGCGGCGGTGCACGCCACGGGCCGGTGGAACGGCGTGGCGGTGATCTCCCGCGTCGGCCTGGCGGACGTGGTCAAGGGCCTGCCCGGCGACCCCGGCTACGACGGGGCGCCGGAGCCCCGCGCCATCTCGGCGACCTGCGGCCCGGTCCGCGTCTGGTCCGTGTACGTGCCGAACGGGCGCGAGGTGGACCACCCGCACTACGCCTACAAGCTCCAGTGGTTCGAGGCCCTCAAGGCCGCCGTCGCGGGCGACGCGGCGGGCAGCCGGCCCTTCGCGGTGATGGGCGACTACAACGTGGCGCCGACCGACGACGACGTGTACGACGTGGCCGCCTTCGAGGGCCTCACCCATGTCACCCCAGCCGAGCGCGCCGCCCTGGCGTCGCTGCGCGAGGCCGGCCTGTCGGACGTCGTCCCGCGCCCCCTGAAGTACGACCACCCCTTCACGTACTGGGACTACCGCCAGCTCTGCTTCCCCAAGAACCGTGGCATGCGCATCGACCTGGTGTACGGCAACGAGCCGTTCGCCAAGGCCGTCAAGGACGCATATGTCGACCGCGAGGAGCGCAAGGGCAAGGGCGCCTCGGACCACGCTCCGGTCGTGGTCGACCTCGAGGTGTAGCGGGAGCCGGTGCCCGTCCGTCTACGCGCGATGCCCGCCCGGACCGGGATCGCGGCCCTCGGCAGGTGCCAGCGCGCCTGTGGTGCGCACGCCGGTGCGAATGTCACGCTGGGCTTATGAACATCCCTTTCCTGGGCAACAGGAGCAAGAAGTACCGTGCGGCGGTGCTCGCCGAGGACCCCGAGGGGATCGCCGAACTCCTCTCCGAATGCGAGCTGTTGCGTTCCCAGGCGGCCCGGGAGGGGATCGGACTCGACGACACGGCCGCCTCGTTGGAGGCACTGGACCAGCTTCCGCCGCGCTGGCGCGAGGACGAGGAGACCCTGCCCTGGTTCGGTCACGACGCCGGGCTCTACCTGGGGACGGTCGTCGTGCGTACGGTGCCCGGTTCCGTCTGGGTGATCTGGCCCGGCGGGGAACCCGTCGTCCGGCTGGCGTCCGGCCGGGAGGTCGACGTGGTCACCGCAGGGCGCGAGTGGGCCGCGACCGGGACCCCCGAACTGTCCCAGCTGTACGCCGAGGTGGCCGAGAACTGATGTACGAGCGCGTAAATACGGCTAATGACAGAAAAGTGCGTGTCGTGCCTCAACTGCACTCTTGTGTGGATAGTTTGCGGCAACCACGACACAGCTGAAAGTGAGTAGGGCTGCGCATGGCCGTCGATCCGTTGATCGAGCTGCGTGACGTCAACAAGTACTTCGGGGAGCTGCATGTCCTCCAGGACGTCAACCTCACCGTCGGCAGGGGGGAGGTGGTCGTGGTGATCGGCCCTTCGGGGTCGGGGAAGTCGACACTGTGCCGCGCGATCAACCGGCTGGAGCCCATCCACTCCGGTTCGATCACGCTCGACGGACAGCCGCTGCCCGAGGAGGGCAAGGCGCTGGCGGGACTGCGTTCCGAGGTCGGCATGGTCTTCCAGTCCTTCAACCTGTTCGCCCACAAGACGGTCCTGCAGAACATCTCGCTGGGCCAGGTGAAGGTACGCAAGCGCAAGAAGGGCGAGGCGGACCGGCGCTCCCGTGAACTGCTCGACCGGGTGGGCCTCGCCGACCAGGCCGACAAGTTCCCCGCCCAGCTCTCCGGAGGCCAGCAGCAGCGCGTGGCCATCGCCCGCGCCCTCGCCATGGACCCCAAGGCGCTCCTGTTCGACGAGCCCACCTCCGCCCTGGACCCCGAGATGATCAACGAGGTCCTGGAGGTCATGCAGCAGCTCGCCCAGGAGGGCATGACCATGGTCGTGGTCACCCACGAGATGGGCTTCGCCCGCTCGGCCGCCAACCGGGTGATCTTCATGGCCGACGGTCGTATCGTCGAGGACCGCACCCCCGAGGAGTTCTTCACCGACCCGCGCAGCGACCGCGCCAAGGACTTCCTGTCCAAGATCCTCAAGCACTGAGCGACGGCGCCAGCCGCAGAGCCCACCCGCCCCGGCGGCGGCCGGAGATCACTGCCCGCGCAGCGGAACCGACACGTACGACGGGTCGTTCGCCGGCGAGGAGAAGGTCAGCCGCGCGCCGGACGGGTTGTGCTCGATGTAGAGCGGGTCGACGGTGTCGACCACCAGGGCGAGCCGGTGCCCCGCCGGGACGTCGTAGGCCGTGGAGAACAGGTCCAGGTCGAGACCGAACGGCCGGCCCGGTGTGTGCCCGTGGAAGGTGTACGGCGCGTTGGCGACCAGTCTGCCGAGGCCGAGCGGCCCCACGTCGTAGAGGTAGGCGACGAGGGTGCCGCTCTCCTCGGTCGGGGTGACGGTGGTGTGCACCTTCGCGGTGCCGCGCACCTGCTGGGCGGTGGGGTACTTCCCGGACTGCCACACGGCGGCCCAGCGGCGGGGGAGCAGGGGGATCGCGGCCATCGGGGGCAGCTTCGCCACCTGGTCGAGGATGCTGGACAGGAAGACGATCCCGCCGTCGGCGCCCGAGTCCACGTTGGTGTGGATCGTGGGGGAGCCGGCGAGAGCGATCTTGTTCCGGGTCGCGTTCACCGACTTCCAGTCCGGATATCCCTCGTATCCGCTTGTGGAACGGGATTTGAGCCGGACGGGCTGCTCGCGGTCGATGCCGTTGTCCTCGCCCTTGAGGTAGTGGTCGAACCAGCGCTCGGTGTCGGTCCACACGTCGTTGGGCACCCCGAACAGACCGGTGAGCTCGGCGGTCGCGTGGTCGCCTGGGCGGAACTCCAGCCGCTTCGGGCCGGTCAGCCGCTCGTAGAGGGCGGCGGACTGGTTGGGCGGGAAGATCGTGTCGCCCCAGGCGCCGGCGAGCATGATCGCCGCGCCGTTCTTGTTGAGCTGGTCCAGGTAGGTAGCGGGGGAACGTTTCTGCCCCCAGGCGACGATGTCCTTCTCCTTCGACAGGTCGGAGGAGTAGAAGGCCGAGAAGACCTCCCGGGACTCGGCGCTCCGGCGACCGGTGACCGTGCCCACGGTGTCGAGCACGGCGGCGGCCTGGACGTGCTGGGTGCGGCCGGAGTAGATCGAGTCGATCAGGTCGCCCCAGCCGCTGAGCGAGGCGACGGCCTTGACGCGCGGGTCGTGGGCGGCGGCCAGCAGGCTGATCCCGGCGCCGTACGAGACGCCCGCCATGCCGATGTGCTCCGGGTCGCTCGGGGTGTTCGCGAGTGCCCAGTCGACGACCTTCGCGGCGTCGGCGACATCGTGCGGCCCGGCCACGTCGATCTCGCCGCCGGACTGCCAGAAGCCGCGCACGTTGTAACTGAGCACGACATACCCGGAGTCGGCGAGCCGCTGCGCCTGGGCGAGGTACTCGACCTGCGGGAAGCCCCAGCTCGTCGGCAGCACGATCAGTGGGTGGCGGCTGCCGTCGGCGCCGGTGGGGGTGACCACGTTGGCCTTGAGGACCGTGCCGCCGTCCCCGGCGATGTCGACGTACCGGACCCCGCCGGCGGCGGCCTGCGCGGTGGGTGCCAGGCCCAGTACCCCGCCGGCGACCAGGGTCGCGGAGACGGCGCCCATGGCGGTCGTGCGAAGGGCCATGCGGTGCGGTCGTCCCACGGGTCACTCCTCTTGCCTGCGCCATCGCAAAGTGACCCGACGGTAACCGCTGTGCCCCGCCCGAGGTAACCGTCGGTAAGTTACGTCGCAGTAACAATTGTCGTGTCCGGCAGGGGTGCCTGCGCCGCCCGGGTCACGTCCGCGACCAGTTCGACCACGTCGGGGCCGTACACCTGGGAGTTGATGACCTTCAGGAGCAGCACGAAGGAGTCGTACCCGTGTTTGCGGGCCAGCCGTTCGTGGTTGCGGACCAGGTAGCGGGTGGCGGCCTGGTTGTTGATCGCGCGCTGGCCGCAGAACAGGAACACCGGCCGCGCCTCGCGCCGCCGGCCGGCGGTGAGCCGGGCCAGCAGGACGTACTCGGTGACGCCCGGTTCCATGCGGTGGTGCTCGCTGCCTATCTGGAACGCCAGTCGGTCCGGGCCCGGTTCCCGGTCGGTGTTGATGCGTACCCCGGGCAGCATGGCCTGGATGTGGGCCGCCATCCGCCGGTTCGAACCCGGGCCGCCGACACAGAACTCCGTCCGCTCTCCGAAGCCCTGTCGGGCCGCGTCCTGGGTGACCACCTCGGCGCCCGCGCCGCAGTCCTTGATGAGCGCGGCGAGTTCCAGGAGCGCGAACACGTCGTGGCGGTGCACCGCGAGGTCGGGGCTGCCCGCGTCGCGGTTGACGACCAGCAGGCACTCCGAGTTCTCGGGCAGCCCGAAGAAGGCCTGCTTGCGCCGGAGTCTGCGCTTCCACAGGTAGGTGCGGGTCAACCAGCCGAGCGCGGCGCTGATGCCGGCCGCGACCACGCCCAGGACGATGTTGCGCACGTCGTCGTTCATGGGCGCGCATGGTAGCGGGCGAGCACGGCCGGGGCGTACCCGTGTTCGAGGTGTGGCGTTCGTATGACAGTGCCCGGAAGGAGGCTGTCAGGGTCCCGTGAATGTGGTTACGCTGCGCGGACGGTCCTGGACTGGAGGTACGGATGCGTCGCCCTGTCGCGCGGAAACTGTCGGTCCTGGCGGTCTCGGCCGCCGTGGTCACGGTGGGGGCCGCGGCGCCACCCGCCGCTGAGAGAGCCACTGTTGCGAAGGTCCCGGTCGCCGTCGGCTACGGCGGTGCGGTCGCCAGCGTCGACGCGGACGCCTCCGCGGCCGGCATCGAGGTGCTGCGCAAGGGGGGCAACGCCGTCGACGCGGCCGTCGCCACCGCCGCCGCCCTCGGCGTCACCGAGCCCTACTCCTCCGGTATCGGCGGAGGCGGCTACTTCGTCTACTACGACGCCGAGTCCCGTGCGGTGCACACCATCGACGGCCGTGAGACCGCGCCGCTGACCGCGGACTCCGGTCTCTTCCTGGAGAACGGCAAGCCGCTCGCCTTCGCGGACGCCGTCAGCAGCGGCCTGGGCGTCGGCACGCCGGGGACCCCCGCCACCTGGGCGACCGCGCTGAAGGAGTGGGGCAGCGAGAAGCTCGGCACGGTCCTGAAGCCCGCCCAGCGCATCGCCCGCGAGGGCTTCACCGTCGACGACACCTTCCGCACCCAGACCGCCGCCAACGAGACCCGCTTCCGCTACTTCCCCGACACGGCGAAGCTGTTCCTGCCCGGGGGGCAGCTCCCCGTCGTGGGCTCGACGTTCAAGAATCCCGACCTCGCCCGCACCTACGAGGAGCTGGCGCGCAAGGGTGTCGGCGCGATCTACCGCGGCGACCTCGGCGAGGACATCGTCTCCACGGTGAACAAGCCGCCCGTGGACCCGGGTTCGGGCTGGAACGCCCGGCCGGGCGAGCTGTCCGCCAAGGACCTCGCGGCCTACCGGGCCAAGCTCCAGGCGCCCACGAAGACCTCCTACCGCGGCCTGGGCGTCTACTCCATCGCCCCCTCGTCCTCGGGCGGCACGACGGTCGGCGAGGCCCTCAACATCCTGGAGAGGACCGACCTCTCGAAGGCGAGCGAGGTCCAGTACCTGCACCACTACCTCGAAGCCAGCCGGATCGCGTTCGCCGACCGCGGGCGCTGGGTCGGCGACCCCGCCTTCGAGGACGTCCCCACGAAGCAGCTGCTGTCGCAGAAGTACGCCGACTCACGCGCCTGCCTCATCAAGGACGACGCGGTCCTCACCAGCCCGGTGGCGCCCGGCGACCCGCGCCACCCGGCCGCCTGCGACAAGGGCGGCACGGCGGCGCCGACGACGTACGAGGGCGAGAACACCACGCACCTCACCGTCGCCGACAAGTGGGGCAACGTGGTCTCCTACACGCTCACCATCGAGCAGACCGGCGGCAGCGGCATCACGGTGCCCGGCCGCGGCTTCCTCCTGAACAACGAGCTGACGGACTTCTCCTTCGCCCCCGCCAGCCCGGCCGTCCACGACCCGAACCTGCCCGGCCCGGGCAAGCGGCCGCGCTCGTCGATCTCGCCGACGATCGTGCTCGACCGCCACGACAAGCCGGTGGTGGCGCTGGGTTCGCCCGGCGGCGCGACCATCATCACCACCGTGCTGCAGACCCTGACCGAGTTCCTCGACCGCGGACTGCCGCTCGTCGACGCGATCGCCGCCCCGCGCGCCAGCCAACGCAACGCCGCGCAGACGGAGTTGGAGCCCGCGCTCTACGACGACACCAGCCCCGACGGGCTGCGGGCCCGGCTGGAGGCCATCGGGCACTCCTTCAAGCTCAACCCGGAGATCGGCGCGGCGACCGCCGTGCAACGGCTGCCGAACGGCAAGTGGCTGGCCGCCGCCGAAACCGTACGACGCGGCGGCGGCTCGGCACAGGTGGTGCGTCCGGCGCCCTAGGGCCCGGAGCAGCCAGATCGGGCGTCCGATCTCGAGCGTCGGGCGTCAGAGCCCAGGGGCGGGTGGTTCGCCGGTACGCGTACGGAACGCGAGCCTCCCGTCCTCGACCTCCACCGTCACCCGGTCGCCCTCCTCGACCCGCCCGTCGAGGAGCAGCCGGGACAGCTGGTTGTCGACCTCGCGCTGGATCGTGCGGCGCAGCGGGCGGGCGCCGTACTCGGGCTGGTAGCCGCGCTCGGCGAGCCAGTCGACGGCCGCGTCGGTGAACTCGGCCGTGACGCCCCGGGCCTGCACCAGCCGCCGCGTCCGTTCCAGCAACAGGTCGGTGATCCGCCGCAGTTGCTCACCCGTGAGCTGCCGGAACACGACGATCTCGTCGATCCGGTTGAGGAACTCCGGCCGGAAGTGCTCGCGCAGCGGCCGCAGGATCTGTTCGCGTCGCGCCTCCTCGTCGGCGTCCGCGCCACCCGCTCCGAAGCCGATGCCGGCGCCGCGCCGGGTGATCGCCTCCGAACCCAGGTTGCTGGTCATCACGATGACCGTGTTGGTGAAGTCGACCGTGCGCCCCTGGGAGTCGGTGAGCCGGCCGTCGTCGAGGACCTGGAGCAGGATGTTGAAGACATCCGGGTGCGCCTTCTCCACCTCGTCGAGCAGGAGCAGGGAGTACGGGTGGCGGCGGACGGTCTCCGTCAGCTGCCCGGCCTCCTCGTGGCCGACGTAGCCCGGCGGAGCGCCGACCAGACGGCTCACCGTGTGCCGCTCCTGGTACTCGCTCATGTCGAGCCGGACCATGCGCTCCTCGCTGCCGAACAGCGACTCGGCGAGGGCGCGGGCCAGTTCGGTCTTGCCGACGCCGGTCGGGCCGAGGAACAGGAAGCTGCCGATCGGCCGGTCCGGGCTGGCGAGCCCGGCGCGCGAGCGCAGCACCGCGTCCGCGACGACCCGTACGGCCTCCTCCTGGCCCACGACCCGCTCGTGCAGGTGCTCCTCCAGGGCGAGCAGGCGGTCCTTCTCCTCCTGGGTGAGGCTGGCGACCGGGATGCCGGTCTGGCGGGACACCACCTCGGCGATCGCCTCCGCGGTGACCTCCAGATGCCGGCCCTCGTCGGAGGTGACCTCACCGGTCGCGTCCGCGATGCGTTGCTTCAACTCGACGATGCGGTCGCGCAGCCGGGTGGCCTGCTCGTACTGCTCGTCCGCGACCGCCTGGTCCTTGTCGCGGGCCAGTTCCTCGGCCTCGCGCTCCATCGCCCGTACGTCCGTGCCCTTGGTGCGGGCGCCGAGCCGCACCCGGGCGCCGGCCTGGTCGATCAGGTCGATCGCCTTGTCGGGCAGGCGGCGGTCGGTGAGGTAGCGGTCGGACAGCTCCACGGCCGCGACGAGCGCCTCGTCGGTGTAACGGACCTGGTGGTGGGCCTCGTAGCGGTCGCGCAGCCCGCGCAGGATCTCCAGCGCGTCCGCGACGGACGGCTCCGGGACGAGGATCGGCTGGAAACGACGGGCGAGCGCCGCGTCCTTCTCGATCCGCCGGTACTCCTCCAGCGTCGTCGCGCCCACGATGTGCAGCTCGCCTCGGGCCAGGGCCGGCTTGAGGATGTTGCCGGCGTCCATCGACCCGCCGCCCTCGCCGCCGCCGCCCGCGCCGACGACGGTGTGCAGCTCGTCGATGAAGACGATCAGCTCGTCGGAGTGGGCGCGGATCTCGTCGACGATGGTGGTCAGCCGCTCCTCGAAGTCGCCGCGGTAGCGGGTGCCCGCGACCACCGCCGTCAGGTCCAGGGAGACCACGCGCCGCGCGACGAGGACGTCCGGCACGTCCCCGTCCGCGATCCGCTGGGCCAGTCCCTCCACGATGGCGGTCTTGCCGACGCCGGCGTCACCGATCAGCACCGGATTGTTCTTGCCGCGCCGGGAGAGCACCTCGATGGTCTGCTCGATCTCGTCCTCGCGGCCGATCACCGGGTCGATCCGGCCCTGACGGGCCAGCTCGGTGAGATCGGTGCCGTACTTGTCCAGGGTGGGTGTACCGGTGGGCCGCTGCCGGTCGCCGGGGCGAGTCGTCTGCGAGGTGTCCGGGGGCTCGCTCGGCAGGCCCGCGGCGGCGAAGCGGGCCGCGTTGAGGATGTGCCCGGCCGCGGAGTCCGGGTTCGACGCGAGGGCGCTCAGCACGTGCTCCGGGCCGATGTAACCGGCCCCGCGCGAGCGGGCCAGGTCGTGCGCGTCCAGCAGGGCGCGTTTGGCGGCCGGGGTCAGCGACAGCGACGTGGGCGGTGGCACCTCGCCCGGCGGGTGCTGGACCGGGCCCGAGCGCTCGTCGATCTCCGACGCGAGGGACTCGGGGTCGGCGCCGGCCTGGCTGAGCAGAGTGCGGGTCGGCTCCGCGCCGAGGGCCGCGCGCAGGAGATGCTCGGTGTCCAGGTCGCGGCTGCCGTGCTCGGCCGCGTACTGGGCCGCGCCGCGCACGAGCTCCCTGGCGGGCCGGCTGAGGAGCTGGCCGATGTTGATCTGCCGAGGGCCGGGGCGGGGCCCGCCGAAGAAGCGGGCCAGGAACTCGCCGAAGGGGTCGCCGTACCCCTCCGGGCTGGAGAAGCCGCTGGTCATGGCGTTCCGTTCGATCGACTTGCGCTGCCGGTGCGGACGGGTGCCCTGTCCGTGCCGGGCTACACCACGATGGCACGATCCGCAGACCGCGGCATGTCCTGGGACCGTACGGCGGCCGCGGGTCGTGCGTGGGCGGTCGCCCGTGGGGCGGGGCCGCAGACCGGTACGGCCCTGCGTCTGCCGGAGAGGCGGCTGCGGGTGGTGCGTGGGCGGCGGTGCCTACGGGGCGGGGCCGCAGATTGCTACGGCCCAGCGCCTGCCGGAAAGGCGGCCGCGGGCCGTGCCAGGGCGGTCGTCCGGCGGAGCGGCGGGGCCGCAAGTTGGAATCGCCCTGCGTCTGCCGGCGGCAGCGGCCGCGGGCCGCGCGTGTTGGGTGACGCCTACAGGGCGGGGCCGCAGATCGCTACGATCGATACGGCCCGCGCCCGTCGGAGGCCCGTCGGCGGAACGGTCCTACCGGCGCTCGGTGAGGACCCTCGGTCCGCTTTCCGTGATCGCCACCGTGTGTTCCGCGTGGGCCGCCCGGGAACCGTCGTTCGTGCACAGCGTCCAGCCGTCCGGCGCCTCGTGGTAGCCGTCCTTGCCGCTCGCGATCAGCATCGGTTCGATCGCGATGACCATGCCGTGGCGCAGGGGATAACCCCGGCCCGGGCGGCCCTCGTTGGGGACAGCGGGGTCCTCGTGCATGTGGCGGCCGATGCCGTGGCCTCCGAAGCCCTCCGGGATGCCGTAGCCCGCCGTCCGGCACACCGTGCCGATCGCGTGCGCGATGTCGCCGATGCGGTTGCCGACGACCGCCGCCTCGATACCGGCCGCGAGGGCCCGCTCTGCGGTCTCGATCAGCCGGACGTCCGCCGGGCGCGGCGTGCCCACGATGAAGCTGATCGCGGAGTCGCCGGCCCAGCCGTTCAGCGCGGCGCCGAAGTCCGCCGAGAGGAGGTCGCCGTCGCGCAGCCGGTAGCCGGTGGGGATGCCGTGCACGATCGCGTCGTTCACGGACGCGCAGAGCACCGCAGGGAAGGGCGTCGTGGCGAAGGACGGGCGGTACCCGAGGAAGGGGGACGTCGCCCCCGCCTCCCGCAGCACGTCGTGTGCCAGTTCGTCCAGTTCCAGCAGGGATACGCCCACGTCGGCGGCCTCGCGCACGGCTGTCAGTGCCCGTGCGACGACCTGTCCCGCTTCGTACATGGCCTCGATCGATGTGTCTGTCTTGAGCTCCACCATGCCAATTACTATACCGGTATTAGAATGGTGGCATGGTGCGTACCCCCCTCACCCCGGAAGAGCGCGAACGCGGCGAACGACTCGGTCGGTTGCTGCGCGAGGCCCGTGGCGGCCGGAGCATGGCCGACATCGCGGCGAGCGCCGGCCTCTCCGCCGAGACCCTTCGCAAGATCGAGACCGGCCGCGCCCCGACGCCGGCGTTCTTCACCGTCGCCGCGCTCGCCCGCGTGCTCGGTCTGTCGATGGACGAGTTGGCGGGGCTGTGCGTGCCCGCCCCCGCGTGACACCCTGGGGTCGCTGTCCGCGCCCGTTCGGGATCGCGCACAGGTCGTCGCGTCGGTTTCGAAAACTGGCTGTAGCCGCGCTGTAACACGGTTGGTGTTTTCTACGAACCGGAGTGTTCCGGTCGGGGCGGGAGTCGAGCGATGGCTGTGGATCAACTCCCGGGCCGGGTACGGGAGTTCGCGAGCTACCTGAACGGACTGCTGTCGCGCCTCGATCAGGGCGCCGGCTGGTGCGCCGTGTTCTGGCAACGCGATCCCGACGGCATGCAGGCCTGCCTCGACGGGCGCGAGGTGCCGCCCTGGGACGTGGTGGAGGCGGTGCTCCAGGACCTCGCCGCCGAGTACGGGACCGCGGTCGCCGCGCAGCAGGCGGAGCGAGTCCGGCCCCTGCACGCCGCCGCCCTCGCCGCCCACGACGCCCGGCCCGGTGGCCGCGACGCCCTCGGGGACCGGCTCGACGTGATGCTCCGCGAACAGCGTTACGCCGCCGAACGGCTGGCCGAGCTGGGGCGCAGGCTCCCGTCCGCGGTCACCCACGAGCAGGCCGAGGCCATCCGTCTCGACCTCGCCTGGGCCCACGACGACCATGAACGGGCCACCGCGCGCTGCGCCGAACTCCGCTACCGGATGGCGGAGTCGGACCGGCTCCCGTCGTCGGGCGCGAGCCCCGGGGCCGCCGCGCCGCACACCTCCGCAGCCGACCCCGCGCACGAGACGGCTGCCGGGTACGACGCCCGTGCCGGACACGAGGCTCCTGCCGGGTACGACACTCCTGCCGGGTACGGCACCGCCGGGTCCATGGCCGGAGCGCCGGTCGACGCGTACGAGGCCGAGGCGCCGACGGCCGAAGCCCTCGCTTCCCGGCCGGCTCCCGACGAGGACACCCCCGCCCCGGCCGTCGTCCCCAAACAGCGCAAGCGCCGCCGCGGCAGCGCCCGTTTCGCCGGTATGGCCGAGGAGGAGGACGCCGCCTCCCTCGCCGTACCGCCCGCCGCCGAACCGGTGGCGCCCGCGCCCGCCCCGACCGGGCGCCGCACCCCGCGCGGCGCCCGCTTCGCCGGCGCCGCCACCGAGAAGGCCGAGCGGTCCGAGCCGCGGCGCGAGCCGCTGGACACGGCGGCCCGGCGGGAGACCGTCGAGACGGTCGAACGGCTGGTACGCCTGCGCGGCGAAGGCCGCAGCGGAGAAGCGCACGCCCTGCTCGTCGAGCTCGCCTACTGGCCGGCCGCCCGCATTCCGCTGCTGGCGGCCGAACTCCAGCGCGCCGGGCTCACCGCCGACTGGACCACCCTGCTCTGGGAGGCCGCCTCCCTCCCCGCCGACCGGCTCGTCGCCGCGGCCGACGCGCTGGTCGCGGTGGGGCGCACGGCGGACGGCGAGCAGATCCTGCGCCAGGGCGTCGCCCGGCCGGCCACCGAGATCGGGCAGGCCGTCCTCGGCCTGGTCGAGGAGGGCCGGCGACGCGAGGTCAGCGCGCTGCTCGACGCCTACGTCCGGGTCCGCACCCCCGAGGAGGCCGCCCGCAGCGTCGCCCCGGCCCCGGGGACCCTCGTCCCCCTCGTGCTGGAGGCCGCCCGGACGGTCTCGGAGGAACGCCACTGGGACCTGGTGCACGCCCTCAGGGTCGCCGGCTTCACCGCCTGACCCGGGCCACCCCTTACGCCGTACGCCCGGCGACTCACCCACCGGAGTGTGAAACGCGATCGACTCGGCGGGTTAACGACGATGGTCTTGGCAAGCCCGTCCCGGAGGCTTACGTTCGTCCCTCTACGACCTTCGTCTACGGGCGTAGAGGCTCTGACGTCCCGTCGAAGGAGCAGCTCATGGCCAACGTCGTACGTGCCGCACTGGTCCAGGCCACCTGGACCGGCGACACCGAGTCCATGGTGGCGAAACACGAGGAGCACGCCCGCGAGGCGGCCCGCCGGGGCGCGAAGATCATCGGGTTCCAGGAGGTCTTCAACGCTCCCTACTTCTGTCAGGTCCAGGAGCCGGAGCACTATCGCTGGGCCGAACCGGTCCCCGACGGGCCGACCGTACGTCGTATGCAGGAGCTCGCGCGCGAGACGGGCATGGTCGTCGTCGTGCCGGTCTTCGAGGTCGAGCAGTCCGGTTTCTACTACAACACCGCCGCCGTGATCGACGCCGACGGCTCGTACCTCGGAAAGTACCGGAAACACCACATCCCGCAGGTAAAGGGTTTCTGGGAGAAGTACTACTTCAAGCCCGGCAACATCGGCTGGCCCGTCTTCGACACGGCCGTCGGCAAGGTGGGCGTCTACATCTGTTACGACCGGCATTTCCCGGAGGGCTGGCGGCAACTCGGTCTCAACGGCGCGCAGCTGGTCTACAACCCGTCCGCCACCCACCGCGGCCTCTCCGCCCACCTCTGGCAGCTGGAGCAGCCCGCGGCCGCCGTCGCCAACGAGTACTTCGTCGCCGCGATCAACCGGGTCGGCGTCGAGGAGTACGGGGACAACGACTTCTACGGGACGTCGTACTTCGTCGACCCGCGCGGGAAGTTCGTCGGCGAGGTCGCGAGCGACAAGGACGAGGAACTCGTGGTCCGTGACCTCGACTTCGACCTGGTCGAGGAGGTCCGGCAGCAGTGGGCCTTCTACCGCGACCGTCGTCCCGACGCCTACGAGGGGCTGGTGCGGCCGTGAGCGACCTCCACGCCCGTCACCGCAAGGTCCTGCCGGACTGGCTCGCCCTCTACTACGAGGACCCACTGGAGATCACCCACGGCGAGGGCCGGCACGTCTGGGACGCCGAGGGCAACAAGTACCTCGACTTCTTCGGCGGCATCCTCACCACCATGACCGCGCACGCGCTGCCCGAGGTCACCAAGGCGGTGAGCGAGCAGGCCGGGCGGATCATCCACTCCTCGACGCTCTATCTCAACCGGCCCATGGTCGACCTCGCCGAGCGCATCGCCCACGTCAGCGGCATCCCCGACGCCCGCGTCTTCTTCACCACCTCGGGCACCGAGGCCAACGACACCGCGCTGATGCTCGCCACCACCCACCGGCGCAGCAACACCGTCCTCGCGATGCGCAACAGTTACCACGGCCGTTCCTTCAGCGCGGTCGGCATCACCGGCAACCGCGGCTGGTCACCGACCTCGCTGTCCCCGCTCCAGACGCTCTACGTGCACGGCGGGGTACGCGGACGCGGCCCGTTCGCCGGCCTCGGCGACGCCGAGTTCATCGAGGCCTGTGTCGAGGACCTGAAGGACCTGCTCGGTCACACCCGCCCGCCCGCGGCCCTGATCGCCGAGCCCATCCAGGGGGTCGGCGGGTTCACCTCGCCGCCGGACGGACTGTATGCGGCATTCCGGGAAGTGCTGAACGCATACGGGATCCTGTGGATCGCCGACGAGGTGCAGACCGGCTGGGGCCGCACCGGCGAGCACTTCTGGGGCTGGCAGGCGCACGGCCGCAGCGGACCGCCGGACATCGTCACCTTCGCCAAGGGCATCGGCAACGGCATGTCCATCGGCGGCGTCATCGCCCGCTCCGAGATCATGAACTGCCTGGACGCCAACAGCATCTCCACCTTCGGCGGCACCCAGGTCACCATGGCGGCCGGCCTCGCCAACCTCTCCTACCTGCTGGAACACGACCTCCAGGGCAACGCCCGGCGGGTCGGCGGCCTGCTCATCGAGCGGCTGCGGGCCGTCGCCGCCCAGGACCCCGGGGTACGGGAGGTGCGCGGGCGCGGCCTGATGATCGGCGTCGAGCTGACGAAGCCCGGCACCGACCTGGCGGACCCGGACCGGGCGGCCGCCGTGCTGGAGGCGGCCCGCGCCGGCGGGCTGCTGATCGGCAAGGGCGGCGGCCACGACACCAGCGCCCTGCGGATCGCCCCACCGCTGTCCCTCACCGTCGCGGAGGCCGAGGAGGGCGCCGCGATCCTCGAAGGCGCGCTGAGGAGCACGCAGTAGCGCAGGCCTGAGCAAGGGAACACAACACCATGACCATCACCCTGGAGCCCTGGGGGCCCGTAGAACCCCTGGAACCCGCCCTGTCGGTCCGTCAGGTCCTGGCCCTGGAACGGGTGCTGGCCGGGGAACCCGAGGTGGTGGCCGGTGCGGGCCAGCTCGACCGGCCGGTGCGCTGGGTGCACGTCGCCGAGGCCGCGGACGTCGGCGTGATGCTCAGCGGCGGGGAGATGGTCCTCACGACCGGAGTGCTGCTCGCCGGCGACGAGAACGCGCAGACCGAGTACATCCAGTCCCTGCACCGCGCGGAGGCCGCCGCCGTGGTGCTGGGACTGGGACGGGCGTTCCCCGCCCCGCCGGACGTGATGCGGCGCGCCGCCGAGCGGTGCGGACTGCCGATGGTCGTACTCCACCGACCCTTCCCCTTCGCCGAGTTGACGGAGGTGGTCCAGTCCCGGCTGGTCCAACGGAAGTTCGCCGCCGTCAGCCTGTCGGAGGCCGTACGGACCGCCCTCACCGGTCTGATCACCGCGGGCGCGCCGCTTCAGCTGCTGCTCGACGAGGTCGCCCAGCACGCCGCCTGCCCCGTGGTGGTCACCAACCTCGCCCACCGGGTGCTGGCGACCGCGGGGGAGCGGTCGGCGGTCGACGACGTGCTGCGGGACTGGGAGCGCATCGCCCGCCAGGCCGGCGGCAGCGAGGGCGACGGCTGGATCCGCGCCGAGCTGGGCGGACGCGGCGAGCGGTGGGGACAGATCATGCTCTGCGGCCACCGTGGCGACACCGCCGGCGGACGGCTCCTCGCCGACCGGGCCGCCGAGGCCCTCGTCCTGCACCGCATGCTCGGCGGCACGTCCGCCCACACCTGGGAGGAGCAGTCCGCACAGAGCCTGCTCACCGACCTGGTCTCCGGTGTCGTGCCGGCCAGGCAACTGCTGCCCCGGGCCCGGGCGGCGGGGCTCCCCGTCAACCGGCGCACCTTCGTCCCCCTGGTCGTCCGTGACGGCGATCCCGCCCAACTGGAGCGCATGCTGCGCCTGTTGGGCATGCCCGGGTTGGTCGCCGAGCTGGCCGACGGGGCCACCGCCGTGCTGCTCAGCCTCGCCCGCGACCAGGACGCCCAGGCGCTCACCGCGCACTTCGCCGCCCGGCTGCGGACCGAGTCCGGGGAGAGCCGTACGGTCGTCGCGGCGGCCGCCCCGCGCATCGTCTGGGACGACGTGTCCGCCGGGCTGCGCGAGGCCCAGCATGTCGCGGACGCCGTGGCCGACTCCTCGGCCGCCCTCGACCTCCCGGCCGTCGTCCGCCTCAAGGACGTCCATCTGCGCGGCCTGGTCCGGCTGCTGCGGGACGACCCGCATGTGCAGTCCTTCGCCGAGCGGGAGCTGGACGGGTTGCTGTGCGCGGCCGGGGACGACCTCCTCGCCGTGCTGCGGACGTATCTGGCCACCGGCCGCAACAAGTCCCGCACCGCCCAGCTCCACCACGTCTCGCGGCCCGCGCTGTACCGCCGGCTGGAGGCGATAGAGGGACGGCTGGGCGTGGACCTCGACGACTTCGAACAGGCCGCCTCGGTGCACATCGCGCTTCTCGCGCACGACGCGCAACAGGGCTGACCGCAGACGGTCGGCAACAGCCAGGAAACATGGAACGACCAGGGAAAACGGTGGTGAAACATGGGTCCGGAAAGACGTGACACGGTGGCACGCCGGACGCCCGCAGGCGTGACACCGTGCAACTCAAAGCAGGCTCGCCGGCTTCCTAGGCTCCTCGTACACCGAGCGACCGGAGGTCCCGATGAGCAGAGTGATCCGTGCCGCCGTCTTCCAGACGGCCTGGACCGGCGACAAGGAATCGATGATCCAGGTCCACGAGCAGGCGGTCCGCGACGCGGCCGCGCAGGGCGCTCAGGTCCTGTGTTTCCAGGAGCTGTTCTACGGACCGTACTTCTGCCAGGTCCAGGACCCGCAGTTCTACGAGTACGCCGAGCAGATCCCGGACGGCCCGATCGTCAAGCGTTTCCAGGCGCTCGCCAAGGAGCACGGCATCGTCCTGGTGCTGCCGATGTACGAGGAGGAGCAGCCGGGCGTCCTCTACAACACCGCCGCCGTGATCGACGCGGACGGTTCGTACCTCGGCAAGTACCGCAAGCACCACATCCCGCAGGTAAAGGGTTTCTGGGAGAAGTTCTACTTCCGTCCCGGGAACGTGGGCTGGCCCGTCTTCGAGACGGCCGTCGGCAAGGTGGGTGTCTACATCTGCTACGACCGCCACTTCCCGGAGGGCTGGCGCGCGCTGGGGCTGGAGGGCGCCGAGATCGTCTTCAACCCGTCGGCGACCTCGCGTGGTCTGTCCGCGTACCTGTGGCAGCTGGAGCAGCCGGCCGCGGCCGTCGCCAACGAGTACTTCGTGGGCGCGATCAACCGGGTCGGGGTCGAGGAACTCGGCGACAACGACTTCTACGGGACCTCGTACTTCGTGGACCCGGAGGCCCAGTTCGTCGGCGAGGTGGCGAGCGACAAGGAGACCGAACTCGTCGTCCGCGACCTCGACATGGCCAAGCTGCGCGAGGTCCGCGACCGCTGGCAGTTCTACCGGGACCGCCGCCCGGAGGCCTACGGCCCGCTGACCGCACCGTAAGACCCGAGGCCCCCGCGTCCCTCTCCGGGGCGCGGGGCAGCGTCCGTGTGCGGCTCCGCCGCGGGGCGCGACCGGCCTCGAACGACCCGCACGTCACGACCACAACCCAGCGGAGCGTCCACGCATGAGCACCCGTACCGTCATCCGCGGCGGCCTCGTCGTCACCGCGTCCGACGAGATCCACGCCGACGTCCTGATCGAGGACGGCCGTGTCGCCGCCCTCGCCGCCTCCGGTACCACGGCCGCCGAGGCCTGGACCGCCGAGAAGGTCATCGACGCCACCGGGAAGTACGTGATCCCGGGCGGAGTCGACGTCCACACCCACATGGAGCTGCCCTTCGGCGGCACCTTCGCCTCCGACACCTTCGAGACCGGCACCCGGGCGGCCGCCTGGGGCGGCACGACGACCATCGTCGACTTCGCCGTGCAGAGCGTCGGACGCAGCCTGCGCGACGGGCTGGACGCCTGGCACGCGAAGGCCGAGGGCAACTGCGCCATCGACTACGGCTTCCACATGATCGTCTCCGACGTGAACCAGGACACGCTGAAGGAGATGGACCTGCTGGTGGAGGAGGGCGTCACCTCCTTCAAGCAGTTCATGGCCTATCCCGGCGTCTTCTACAGCGACGACGGTCAGATCCTGCGCGCCATGCAGCGCTCCGCCGAGAACGGCGGACTGATCATGATGCACGCGGAGAACGGCATCGCCATCGACGTCCTGGTCGAGCAGGCGCTGGCCCGCGGCGAGACGGATCCGAGGTACCACGGCGAGGTCCGCAAGGCCCTCCTCGAGGCCGAGGCCACCCACCGCGCCATCAAGCTCGCGCAGGTCGCGGGTGCTCCGCTGTACGTGGTGCATGTATCGGCGATGGAAGCGGTTGCGGAACTGGCCCGGGCGCGCGACGAGGGGCTCAACGTCTTCGGCGAGACCTGCCCGCAGTACCTGTTCCTGTCGACGGACAACCTCGCGGAACCCGACTTCGAGGGCTCGAAGTACGTGTGCTCGACGCCGCTGCGGCCCAAGGAGCACCAGGCCAAGCTGTGGCAGGGCCTGCGGACCAACGACCTCCAGGTCGTCTCCACCGACCACTGCCCCTTCTGCTTCGTGGGCCAGAAGGAGCTCGGCCGGGGCGACTTCTCGAAGATCCCCAACGGTCTGCCGGGGGTCGAGAACCGGATGGACCTGCTGCACCAGGCCGTCGTCGACGGGCACATCAGCCGCCGCCGCTGGATCGAGATCGCCTGCGCCACCCCGGCCCGCATGTTCGGCATGTACCCGAAGAAGGGCACCATCGCCCCGGGCGCCGACGCCGACGTCGTGATCTACGACCCGCACGCCGAGCAGATCGTCTCCGCGGACACGCACCACATGAACGTCGACTACTCGGCCTACGAGGGCAAGCGGCTCACCGGCCGTGTCGAGACGGTCCTGTCGCGGGGCGAACTCGTCATCACCGAGCGGGAGTACACCGGACGCGCCGGTCACGGCGTCTACACCCCGCGCTCCACCTGTCAGTACCTCAACTAGGAGCAGCGCACATGGACTTCGGACTCGTCCTGCAGACCGACCCGCCGGCCTCGAAGGTCGTCGAGCTGATGAAGCGCGCCGAGGGCAACGGCTTCACCTACGGCTGGACCTTCGACTCCGCCGTGCTCTGGCAGGAACCGTTTGTGATCTACAGCCAGATCCTGGCGAACACCAGCAGGCTGACGGTGGGCCCGATGGTGACCAACCCGGGCACCCGCACCTGGGAGGTCACCGCCTCCACCTTCGCCACCCTCAACGACATGTTCGGCAACCGCACCGTGTGCGGCATCGGCCGCGGCGACTCCGCGATGCGCGTCGCGGGCCGTGCCCCGAACACCCTCGCCCGGATCAGCGCGGCCATGAAGGTCATCAGGGCGCTCGGATCGGGCCAGGAGGCGGACCTCGGCGGCACGGTCGTCAAGTTCCCGTGGATCAAGGAGGACGCCCGGCTCCCCGTCTGGATGGCCGCGTACGGCCCCAAGGCGCTGAAGATGACCGGCGAGGAGGCCGACGGCTTCATCCTCCAGCTCGCCGACCTCTACCTCACCGAGTACATGGTGAAGGCCGTCAAGGACGCCGCCGTCGCCGCCGGCCGTGACCCCGCCGAGGTGAAGATCTGCGTCGCCGCCCCGGCGTACGTCACCGAGGACGACTCGCCCGAGGCGCTCGCCCACGCGCGTGAGCAGTGCCGCTGGTTCGGCGGGATGGTCGGCAACCACGTGGCCGACCTCGTGTCCAAGTACGGCGCGCACTCCGCCGCCGTACCGGACGAACTGACCGACTACATCAAGTCCCGTGAGGGGTACGACTACTCGCACCACGGGCGCGCCGACAACCCCGACACCGCGTTCGTGCCCGACGAGATCGTCGACCGGTTCTGCATCGTCGGACCGGTCGAGAAGCACATCGAGAAGCTCGAGGCGCTCCGTGCGCTGGGCGTGGACCAGTTCGCCGTCTACGACATGCACGACGCCCAGGAGGCCACCATCGACGCCTACGGGGCGCGGGTGATCCCGGCCGTCAACGGCTGACGTACTCACGACCGCCGTACGGCGCACGCACCGCCGTACGGCGTCGGAGTACCGCAAACCGCAGGAACCGCTCGACTCCCCATCCCCCCACTCCAGTTCTCCCCTCCTCCGACGTCCCGGGGGAGGGGGCCGGAGCCCGCACGGCCTTTCCGGATCCGCCCCTCGTTTGATTGGCCTGCCCATGACCGACACCGCTCCCACGGCCATACCGCCGACTTCTCAAGTCACCCTCGCCGACGGCCGGGTGGAGATCGCCCCTGGTTCGCCGCAGCCCAGCGGCCCCTACGCCAACGAGGACCTGCTTCCGGTCCCCGTGGAGAAGCGCACCTGGACCACGTACAACTTCTCCGCGCTGTGGGTCGGCATGGCCCACAACACGGCGTCGTGGACGCTCGCCTCCGGTCTGATCGCCGTCGGCATGGACTGGAAGCAGGCGGTGCTCACCATCGCCCTGGCCAACGTCATCGTGCTGGTCCCGATGCTGCTCACCGGGCACGCGGGGCCGAAGTACGGGATCCCCTTCCCGGTCTTCGCCCGCGCCTCCTTCGGCATCCGAGGCGCCAACCTGCCTGCCGTCGTACGGGCGTTGGTGGCCTGCGGCTGGTTCGGCATCCAGACCTGGATCGGCGGCGAGGCGATCTACTTCCTCGCCGGGAAACTGATCGGAAACGGCTGGAGCGACGCCGGTGAGATCGGCGGCTACGCCTGGACGATGTGGCTGTCGTTCGCGATCTTCTGGGCGATCCAGGTCGCGATCATCTACCGGGGCATGGAGACGATCCGGCGTTTCGAGAACTGGGCGGCGCCCTTCGTCCTGGTCGGCGCGCTGGTGATGCTGATCTGGATGAGCAACAAGGCAGGCGGTTTCGGCCCGTTGCTCGACCAGCCGTCCAAGCTCGGCTGGGGCGCCGACTTCTGGAAGCTGTTCTGGCCGTCCCTGATGGGCATGATCGGTTTCTGGTCGACGCTGTCGCTGAACATCCCGGACTTCACGCGGTACGGAAAGTCGCAGAAAGCGCAGACCTGGGGGCAGGCGCTCGGCCTGCCGACCACCATGACGCTGTTCGCGCTGCTGTCGGTGATGGTCACCTCCGGTTCGCAGGCGGTGTACGGCGAGACGATCTGGGATCCGGTACAGCTCGCCGCCAAGACCGACAACGTCTTCGGCCTGCTGTTCGCGCTGGTGACCGTGCTGGTGGCGACCCTGTCCGTGAACGTCGCCGCCAACCTGGTCTCGCCGGCCTTCGACTTCTCCAACATCGCGCCCCGGAAGATCAGTTTCCGTACCGGCGCCCTCGCCACCTGTGTCCTCGGGGTGCTGATCTTCCCGTGGAAGCTGTACTCCGACCCGCAGGGCTACATCTTCACCTGGCTCGGGCTGGTCGGCGGTCTGCTGGGCACGGTCGCCGGCATCCTCATCGCCGACTACTGGATCCTGCGCCGCGGCAAGCTCGACCTGGCCGATCTGTACCGCACGGGCGGCCGTTACTGGTACGACGGCGGCTGGAACTGGCGGGCCGTGGTGGCCTTCGTGACCGGCGGAGTGCTCGCCGTCGGCGGCGCCAGCTTCAAGCCGCTGGTCGACGGACGGCCGATCCCGGCGCTGGAATCCCTCGCCGACTACGGCTGGGCGGTCGGGCTCGGCACCTCGATGGTGCTGTACCTGGTCCTGATGCTGCTGCTGCCCGCACGGCAGGAAGAGCACGCGGACGCCGTCTGACGTGTGGCGCGAGAACGGCCGGAGGAGCGACTCGGCTCCTCCGGCCATCTCGTGTCCCGGTCCGTGCGGTGCGCGGCGGGAGCGCTCAGCTCTTCTGGCCGTTCGACAGGGCGGCCACCACTTCCTTCGCGGCCTTGATCGCACCCTTGTTGATCTCGTCGGTGCTGGGCGCCTTCTTCGTCTCGAAGTCGCTGCCGTTGTAGTTGACGATCACCAGCGCGTTGGACACCCGGGCGATGACGACGCCCTCACGGGTCTGCTGCTTGTCCTCGGTCGTGAGGTTCACCACCGAATAGGCCTCGTTGCCGAGCCCCGGGACCGCGCCGCCGCCGCTCTTCTCGCCGGTCCGCTCCTTGTACGACGTCTGTGCCGCGTCGTCCGACTCCGTGATCTCGAAGGAGACGTCGAGCCACCGGTAGTCGTATCCCTTGAGCGCGTTCCAGGAGCAGGTCCGGCGCAGATCGGTGTCCGTGGAGGGGATCTCCTTGCCCGCCGTCTTGGCGCCCGGCACGAGTGCGGTGACCGTCTTCGCGGCGATGCTGGTGCACGGGGCGGGCGCGGCGGCGTACGTCTTGGACACGGCCGTGGAGGAGGGGCCGGACGCCTTCTCGGACTGGGTCTTCTGCGTGTCCTTGGCCGCCGTGTCCTGCTTTTCGGTGAGCGGGCCGGACGACATCGCCCAGCCCGCGCAGGCGAGCACGACCACGGGGGTCAGGCGCGCGGTCAGGGCGAGCGGCAGTGGGAGTGAGCGCACGGCGCACTTTCGTGGGGGACGGTGCGGACGGAGTCCGCAGTGCGGACAGGGGACGCCAGTGTCACACGACTCCCTGTGGGGCGGAAGTGTGAACTCGCTCCGTGGCTGCGCGGTGACGAAGGGGCCCGGCCCAACCGGGACATCACGGCCCTTCCTGAGACATCTTCACGAGACGCCTTCGAGCGGGACTCTCATGCGACACCCCATACGACACCTTCTTGCGGCCGCCTCGTAACGGCACCCTCTTGCGGCTTCCTCACGCGGCCCCTTCACGCGGCCCCTTCACGCGGCCCCTTCACGCGGCTTCTTCACGGAGCCTCTTCACGAGGCTTCTTCACGGGGCATGGGACGGTGCGGGTGCCCGCCGGGTGGGTACGTACGATCCCGGGAACGGCCGCAGCGCAGTGAGGAGCCCCGTGTTCACCACCCGCCCCACCCTCCAGGGCACCTTCGGCATGGTGTCGTCCACGCACTGGCTGGCCTCGCAGTCGGCGATGGCCGTCCTCGAGGGCGGCGGCAACGCCTACGACGCCGCCGTGGCCGGGGCCTTCGTGCTGCACGTCGTCGAACCGCATCTCAACGGGCCCGCGGGCGAGGTGCCCATCCTGCTCGCCCCGGCAGGCGGCGAGGTGCGCGTGCTGTGCGGGCAGGGAGTCGCGCCGGCGGGCGCGACCGTCGCCCGCTACCGGGCGCTCGGCCTGGACCTCGTACCCGGCACCGGACCGCTGGCCGCGGCCGTGCCCGGCGCGTTCGACGCCTGGATGCTCCTCCTGCGCGACCACGGCACCAAGTCCCTCGACGAGGTGCTGACGTACGCCATCGGGTACGCCGAACACGGGCACGCGCCCGTGGAGAACATCGGCGCGACCGTCGAGACCGTACGGGAGTTGTTCGAGACGGAGTGGACCTCTTCGGCGGAGGTGTACCTGCCGGGCGGGAGGCCGCCGCGCCCGGGCGCGCTGCTGCGCAACCCCGCCCTCGCCGCCACCTGGAGGCGCCTGCTCGCCGAGACCGCCGGGGCGGGCGACCGGGAGGCGCGGATCGAGGCCGCACGAGAGGTGTGGCGGACCGGGTTCGTCGCCGAGGCCCTCGTCCGGCAGGCGGCTCGGCCCACCCTGGACACCAGCGGGGAGCGCCACACCGGCACGCTCACGGCCGCCGATCTCGCCGCCTGGTCCGCGTCCTACGAGGCGCCGGCGACGTACGACTGGAACGGCTGGACGGTGTGCAAGGCCGGCCCCTGGAGCCAGGGCCCGGCCCTCCTCCAGCAGCTCGCCCTGCTCCCGCCCGAGCTGCCCGCGTACGGCTCCGCCGACTACGTCCATCTCCTCATCGAGGGCTGCAAGCTCGCCATGGCCGACCGCGAGGCCTGGTACGGCGACGCGGGCGAGGTCCCGTTGGGCGAGCTGCTCGCCGCCGGCTACAACGCGGAGCGGCGTGGGCTGATCGGCGACAAGGCCTCGTACGAGCTGCGGCCCGGCAGCCCCGGCGGCCGCACCGCGCGGTTGAGCACGCACGCGTACGTGGTCGCCACCGACGACCCCGCCTTCAACCCCCTGGGCGCCGGCGAGCCGACGGTCGCCAAGCGCACCACGTCCCCCGTGCCGGGCGAACCCGAGGTCGGCGCCGAGGGGGCCACCCGGGGCGACACCTGCCATCTCGACGTCGTCGACCGCTGGGGCAACATGGTCGCCGCCACGCCCAGCGGCGGCTGGCTGCAGTCCAACCCGGTCGTGCCCGAGCTGGGCTTCCCGCTCGGCACCCGGCTCCAGATGACCTGGCTGGAGGAGGGCCTGCCGAACTCGCTGACGCCCGGCCGCCGCCCCCGCACCACCCTCACCCCCTCGATCGCGCTGCGCGACGGGGTGCCGGTGCTGGCGTTCGGCACACCCGGCGGCGACCAGCAGGACCAGTGGCAGCTGCACTTCCTGCTGGCCGTCGCGCTGCGCGCGCGGGTGCGCGGCGGTCTCGACCTCCAGGGCGCGATCGACGCCCCGAACTGGCACAACGACGCCTTCCCCGGCTCCTTCTACCCGCGCGGCATGCGGCCGGGCAGCGTCACCGTGGAGTCCCGGATGCCGGCCGGGGTGGTGGAGGAGCTGCGGCGACGCGGCCATGACGTGACCCTGGGCGACCCGTGGTCCGAGGGCCGGCTGTGCGCGGTCGCCCGCGACCCGGAGACCGGGATCCTGCTCGCGGCCGCGAACCCGCGCGGGATGCAGGGATACGCGGTGGGTCGCTGAGGCCGGGCGCGGCTCGGGTCGCCGGCACGCGTGCGGGGCGGGCTGCTCACGCACGCGTGCGGGGCGGGTTGCTCACGCGGGAGAGCGGAGGGATGCGTTCCTGTTCTTCATCCCGATTCCACCCGGGATGCACCGGGCAGGTGGGGATTGTCAGTGGGGCGTGCTCTCATGGAGGCATGATCGAAGACACGGAAACCATCGACGAGTTTCTCGCCCGCCACTCGGCCGACGTGGAGGAAGCGGTCCGCAAGGCCGCCGCGGCCGAGATCATGCCCCGCTTCCGGCAGCTCGGCGCGCACGAGGTCGACCAGAAGAGCGGACCGCACGATCTGGTGACGGACGCAGACCGCAATGCCGAGCTCTACCTCACCCGGGCCCTCGGCGCCCTTCTGCCCGGCTCGGTCGTCGTCGGCGAGGAGGCCGTGCACGCCAACCCGGCCACGTACGAGGCGATACAGGGCGACGCGCCGGTCTGGATCGTCGACCCCGTCGACGGAACACGGCAGTTCGTGCACGGCGACGACGGCTTCTGCACCCTCGTCGCGCTCGTCCGGCACGGCGTCCTGCTCGCCTCCTGGACCTACGCCCCGGCCAGGGACCAGCTGGCCACGGCCGTCCGCGGCGGCGGCGCCTTCCTGGACGGCGAGCGACTGTTCGCCGGCCCGCCCGAGCCGGGCCGCGACCTGGTGGTGGCCACCTCCCACCCCGACTACACGACCGACGAGCAGAAGAGTGCCCTGCTGGGGCTCTGGACGGACGGGGTCGCACCGCGCGCGTGCGGATCGGCCGGGCTCGAGTATCTCGCCATAGCCCGGGGTGAGTTGGACGCCACGGCGTTCTCCTGGGAGGCGGCCTGGGACCATGCGGCCGGGCTGCTGCTGGTGGAGGAGGCGGGCGGCGCCCATCTCACCCTCGACGGCGGACCGTTCCGGGTCACGGGCGGCAACTCCCTGCCCTTCACGGCGGCCCGGGACGCGGCGACGGCCCGTCGCGTGGCGGGACTGCTGTCGGGCGCCGGACCTCAGCCGAGGTGAGGCGGGCCGGGGAGGTTCCCGCCCCGGGAACGCGACGGGAGCGCAGCCACTCCGGCCGCGCGCGAGCGAGTCACCGCTGCGTCGAGAGACCCTGGGCCGCGTCCGGCCGCCGACGCACAGGATCCTCCGGCGGATGCCCCCTGGGCACGGTTCGATCGAGGCATTCGGGGATGTATCGAGGGCCCCGCGCCGCAGGTGTTGTCGTACCCCCGGCATATCCTGATCGTGGTGGCCGCCGGTCTACGGAGGTCACCGGCTGACGAAGGGGTCGAAGTGCCGTCGATGCTCGATGCGGTCGTGGTGGGAGCGGGGCCCAACGGGCTGACCGCGGCGGTGGAGCTGGCCAGGCGTGGCTTCTCCGTGGCGCTCTTCGAGGCGCGGGACACCGTGGGCGGAGGAGCCCGCACCGAGGAGCTCACCCTGCCGGGCTTCCACCACGACCCGTGCTCCGCCGCGCACCCCCTCGGCATCAACTCACCCGCGTTCCGCGCACTGCCCCTGGAGCGCTACGGCCTGGAGTGGCTGCACGCCGAGCTGCCCATGGCCCACCCCTTCCTCGACGGCAGTGCCGCGGTGCTGTCGAGATCGGTCGCCGAGACGGCCGCCTCCTTCGGGCCGCGCGACGCGGGCACGTACCGTCGGCTGGTCGAGCCCTTCCTGCCCAAGTGGGACACCCTGGCCCGCGACTTCATGTCACTGCCGCTGACCGCGCTCCCGCGCGACCCGGTCATGCTGGCCCGTTTCGGCCTGGTCGGCCTGCCGCCGTCCAGCTGGCTCACCCGCCGCTTCCGTGACGAGCGGGCCAAGACCCTCTTCGCCGGACTCGTCGGGCATGTCATGGCCCCGCTGAGCGGTTTCGCCACCGGCGCCATCGGCCTGGTCTTCGCCCTCGCCGCGCACGCCCGCGGCTGGCCGGTGGCCCGCGGCGGCTCCCAGTCCATCTCGGACGCCCTCGCCGCCTACCTCGAGGACCTCGGCGGCAGCATCCACACCGACTACGAGGTCAAGCGCCTCGACGACCTGCCCCCGGCCCGCGCCTACGTCTTCGACACCTCGCCCACCGCGCTCGGCCGCATCGCCGGCTTCGGCAACTACTACGAGGGCTACCGGTACGGACCCGGCGTCTTCAAGATCGACTACGCGCTCGACGGTCCGGTCCCGTGGACCGCGAAGGAGGCCCGCGCCGCCGGGACCGTGCAGATCGGCGCGGACAGCGCGGAGATCGGCGCCGCTCTCAGAGCGGTCTCCCGGGAGGACCGGGCGCCCGACCGGCCCTTCATGATCACGGTGCAGCCCGGCGTCGTCGACCCCGGCCGCGCCCCGGCCGGCCGGCATGTCTTCTGGGCGTACGGCCATGTGCCGAGCGGCTGGACCGGCGACCTCACCGACGCCATGGAACGCCAACTGGAGCGATTCGCCCCCGGGTTCCGTGATCGCGTCCTCGCCCGGGTGACTGCGGGCCCGGCCGAACTCGCCGCCCGCAACGCCAACTACGTGGGCGGGGACATCGCCTCCGGGGCGGTCTCCGGGCTCCAGATCCTGCTGCGGCCCAAGCTGACGCCGTTCCCATACGCCACTCCGCACCCGGCCGTCTTCATCTGCTCCTCGGCCACCCCGCCCGGCCCGGGCGTGCACGGCATGTCGGGCCACAACGCGGCGAAGGCCGTATGGCGCAGGCTGCGGCAACAAGGGTGAGCGGCCGTCCGCTGCTTGTTGGTATACACGCAGGCATGACCACGATCACGCTCGTCCAGGGCGACATCACCCGGCAGTCCGTGGACGCCGTCGTCAACGCGGCCAACTCCTCGCTGCTCGGCGGCGGTGGCGTCGACGGAGCCATTCACCGCCGGGGCGGCCCCGCGATCCTCGCCGACTGCCGACGGCTGCGCGCCTCGCAGTACGGCAAGGGCCTGCCCACCGGCCGGGCGGTGGCCACGACCGCGGGGGAACTGGACGCCCGCTGGGTGATCCACACCGTGGGCCCCGTGTACCAGGTCTCCGGCGGCGACCCCGCCCTGCTGGCCTCCTGTTACCGCGCATCCCTGGAGGTCGCGGACGAGCTGGGCGCGCGTACCGTCGCGTTCCCGGCCGTCTCCACAGGGGCGTACGGCTGGCCGATGGCGGATGCCGCCCGTATCGCGGTCGAGGCGGTGCGCGCGGCGGAGACGGCGGTCGAGGAGGTGCGGTTCGTGCTGTTCGACGAGCAGGCGTACCAGGTGTTCGCCGAGCTGATCGGCTGACCGGAGGGCTCTAAGGCCGGAAGCCGGAAGGTCGGTGACCGGTGACCGGTGACCGGTCACCGGCGACGGGACCGCGGGGACGCCGGAGGGCGCCCCCGCGGAACCTGTGGCCGGTGAAGGGGGCCGGTGGCCCGGGCCGGGTCAGCCCTCGATGCGGTGGGTGGTCCAGAACGACGTCAGGTCCGTGGTCGTGGCGGCCTGGGCGGCAGCCTTGAACTCGGCCGTGGTCGAGACGCCGTACCAGTGCGCAGTGGCGTAGTCCTTCAGCAGCTTGGTCATCGCGGTCTCGCCGATGAGCCGCCGCAGGTCGTGCAGGGCGCACTTGCCGTAGCCGTAGACGACGGTGGAGTACCGGGAGGAGTGGGTGTCCCAGTAGGCCATCGAGTTGGTGATCTTCTCGGCCGACGAGGCCCACGAGACGCTGCTCCAGCAGCTGGTGCCCGTCTTGCCCAGCGCCAGGTCGGTGGCGTAGTCGGTGAACGACTCGTCCAGCCAGGGGCTGTTGTACTCGTCGTCGCCGACGATCCCGTACCACCACTGGTGGCCGATCTCATGGGTCAGCGCCGTGGTGCTGACCAGGTCGAGTACGAAGCCGGGGTATTCCATGCCGCCGAACCAGAAGTTGTTGTCTATGACGGCGTCCAACTCGCCGTACGGATAGGCGCCGAAGCGGGCGGCGTGGGCGTCCACGGCGGTCTTGGCGGTGGTGAGCATCGACTGGGCGTTGGCCGAGCTGATGCCGGTGACGGAGTAGACGTTGATCGGGGTCCCGGCGGTCGAGGTGCCGGAGATCTTGCTGAACGGGCCGGCCGCCCAGGCGAAGTCACGGACCTTGGTCGCGGTGGCCGTGGTGACGGTGCGGCCGCTGGTGCCGGCGGCGTCGACCGAGGCGCCGGTGGCCGGCACCAGGAGGGTGGTCGGATGGTCGAGGGTCACCCTGAAGTCCGCGGCCAGCGAGTAGAACGACTCGCCGTTGTTCGTGTACGGGTCCAGGTGCCAGCCCGCGCCGTCCTTCACCGCCAGCAGGGGCAGCGC
This sequence comes from Streptomyces sp. NBC_01334, assembly GCF_035983595.1. Taxonomy (NCBI): domain Bacteria; kingdom Bacillati; phylum Actinomycetota; class Actinomycetes; order Kitasatosporales; family Streptomycetaceae; genus Streptomyces; species Streptomyces sp. NBC_01334. The sequence continues at coordinate 7,723,248 of NZ_CP130718.1, forward strand.
GTTGCCGATGAAGCTGAACGCCCCGTCGTAGCCGAACCGGTCGGCGCCGCTGGGCACGGTGATGCCCAGATCGAAGCCGATCGTGGCGCTCTGCCCCTGGGCGAGGGGACTGGCGAGGGTGATCTGGAGGGCCGTGCAGCCCACCGACAGGGCGCCCGCGGTGCCGCCGGTGAGGTTGCTGACCGCGATCGGCATCGACGTGCAGGTGCCGTGGTAGTTGTCCCAGAGCCGCAGATACACCTCGCTGAGCGCGGTCGCGGAGGCGTTGGTGAAGGTCGCGCTCTCGTGACCGGTCCAGACCGTGCCGGCCGTGTTGCTGGTCAGGCTGACGGTGTACGAGGGTGCCGCCGGGGTGCGGGTGGCGTCGGCGGGGGGAGCGGTGTCGCCGGAGGTGTTCAGCGCGAGGTCGTCGAGGACGAAGCTCGACTGGAGGCTGGAGTCCTCGGTGCCGGTGAAGGCGAGGCTCACGGTCTGACCCACGAACGCCGACACGTCGAACGACTTCTGGACGTAGCCGGTGTTCTTGTCGAGGTTCGAGTACGTGGCCAGTGTCGTCGTGCCGATCTTGGCCGTCAGCTTGTCGTACGCGGTGGACGAGGTCGTCTCGGCCGTGTCGATGTGCAGCCAGAACGTGAGGGTGGCGGCGGCGCATCCGGACGGGATCGTGACGCTCTGCGAAAGCGTGTCGGTGTGGGTGCTGCCCACGCCGTCCAGCCAGGCGAAGGCGGTGCCGCCGTGGGCACTCTGGCCGGTGCGGCTGGTGATCACACTGGTCGAGGACTGGGTCCACGGCGAGGTGCCGCTCTCGAAGCCACCGTTGGTGATCACCTGGGCCGGGGTGCAGGCGTCGGCCGCGGCAGCCGCCGTCGCGGGCGCGACAGCCGCGTTCCCGGGCGTGGCGACGTTGGTGGAGGCGATGCCGTCCGGTGCGCCGGCTGCCGCCGGGGCGGCAGCCGGCGCGGCCGCGACCGAGGCGGCCCGCTCCGGCGTGGCTGCCGCGGGCGTGGCGGGGAGCGAGACGGCGGCCAGTGCGGCGAGGGTGAGCGCGCTCGCGGCGACGGCCTTGCGGGGGGTGGGTCTCACACGTGGCTCCTTTGCGGCGGCCGGGATTCCGGCCTGCTCGGTGGCTGTCCCTGACGGCGTGGGTGTACCGGAGGGCGGTGCGCGACGGCTGCCGGAAGCCTGACAGATTTGACGCGGGCATGCCATCAGGCACGGGTAAAGGGTCCACCCCGGAACCGGACCCGACGCCCCCGCTCGCGGCCTCCGAGGTCTCCGCGTGCCGCCCTGGAGGGTGCGCCTTGTGTGCCCCGAGGGGTGGTGGCGTCATCGACCCCGGGGTGTAGCCGTTGAACTCGTCTGCCGGAGCGCGCTCGGCTGTGGTCGGAGCGATCCGCGGCCGCGACCGGAGTGATCCATGGCCGCGTCCGGAGCGACTCATCGCCGCGTCCGTACTTCCGTGCGACCGGGCCGACGGCCCTGTGGGAGTCGGCTCGCATCGGAGGGAGGGGGGTTTTGAACGTGTTCAATTGCGGGCGTAGGCTACCCCCATGAGCGACCGAGCCGCCCTGGTGAAGGGCATCCGCGCATGGTTGGGCTTCTTCGTCGTCTGTCTGGTGCTCAGCGGGGCCACTGCCTTCCCGCTGGTGCACGAACTGCGCTGGACCGAGGAGCTGTTGGGTCACCTTTCCGTCCCCGAGCATCTGCCCGGCCTCATGGAGTGGATCGAGCGTGTCCGGCACGGGCTCGACACCGCCGACGCCGACTACCCCTTCCTCCTCTACGGAACGGACTGGCTGGCCTTCGCCCATCTCGTCATCGCCGTCGCCTTCTACGGCCCCTACCGCGACCCGGTCCGCAACATCTGGGTCGTCGAGTTCTCGATGATCGCCTGCGCCGGGATCATCCCGCTCGCGCTGATCTGCGGACCGCTCCGGGGGATTCCCTTCTGGTGGAGCGTGACCGACATGTCGTTCGGGGTGTTCGGAGTGATCCCGCTGTATGTGGTGCGGCAGAAGATCAAGCGGTTGGAGTCGATGGCCGTCGGCGATCCCGCACCGGCCGTTGCCTGAGCGCGACCGTCGCTCACGTTGGCCGACCGTCAGGAGGCGGTCGTCGTGCGGCCGCCCGCCCCTGCCGTCGAGGAGTGACTCGGGGCCCGGAGTCGTACCTCACCACCGAGCGCACGAAAATCTATGCCGACGAGAGTAGACATTGGGCGATGGCGTGGTTATGGTTTCTCTCGTAGCCCAGAGAGACAGCAGGACCGGCAGACACGAACTGCCGGGTAGCAGTACCGCAGTTGCAGTTCGCAGGACGGTGCGGTGGTGGAGTTTCGAAGCCAGGGTTGTCGCAGGACGGCGACGGGGCTGACGACCGGACCGGGTGGCCCGCAGTGATCAGGGGCCGCCGTGAGCAGTGCCGCAGTGGCAGTACCCAGTAGTACCCAGCAGTGCAGTCAGTGAGCGGTACCTCGGTGAAGGCGTCGGCTGCGGGCGCGCGCACCGGGAGGTTCGGCAGTGGGGTTCCAAGCCAGAGCAGACGCAGGACGGGCGACGGGGCTGGCTGCCGAAAGAGTGGCGCTGCCACAGGCCACCGAGCAGTTCGCGTCACCAGCAGTACGCAGTCCCCGATTGGCAAGCAGTTGATCAACCAGGGAAGAACGGAGGAGCCGAACGCCATCAGGATCGCCCGGGCGTAAGTCTTGAGCCCGGGTACCGCAGGACATCGACAGTGAGGTGGTCTCCGGTCAAGCAACCGCGATCCCAGCACGCCCGACTGCATCCCGGTCGGGTCTGCGGAAACAGAAGGCCGGCGCAGTAGAAGGGCCGGCGGATGGTGTAGCAGTTCCTTCGGGCCCTGGCGCCGTACGGTGCCAGGGCCCCTCTACGCGTTCCACAGAGAGGTGCAAGTGACAGCAGACGACTCCTACGACCGTCTCGACGACGATGACTACCCCGCCTACACCATGGGCCGGGCCGCCGAGATGCTCGGCACCACGCAGGGCTTCCTCCGCGCCATCGGCGAAGCCCGCCTGATCACCCCGCTCCGCTCCGAGGGCGGACATCGCCGCTACTCCCGCTACCAGTTGCGGATCGCCGCCCGCGCCCGGGAACTCGTCGACCACGGGACCCCCATCGAGGCCGCCTGCCGCATCATCATCCTCGAAGACCAACTCGAGGAAGCCCAGCGCATCAACGCCGAGTACCGCCGCGCCGCCTCCGGGCAAACGGCCGGCATCTGACCCGCAGCAGCCAGCAGCCGGCAGCCGGCGGCCAGCACCCGAAGCCCTCAGCCCGCAGCGACGCGCCAGTCCGCACTGATCAGCCGATTCGAGAATACGAGCGCATGATCGCCGAAGATGCTCAACCGCCGGTACACGGACGGGAATCCCAGCCCGGCCCCGAAGCCCCGCCCGACGTCCCGCTCGCCCCGGCGGTCGATGCGCCTGCCGGTACAGCCGGCCGGCTGACCGCCGCCGTCGGGCTCGAAGGCGGGGTGGATCGTGCGGCGGCCGTCCTGAAGCCCCGGCTGCGCGGGTGGCTGCACGCCGGTGTGTTCCCCCTGGCGCTGGTCGGCGGGATCGTCCTGATCGCCGTCTCGCGCTCGGCGGCGGCGGTGGCGGCCTGCTCGGTGTACGCGCTGTCGGCCTGCCTGCTGTTCGGCACCAGCGCGGTCTACCACCGCGGCACCTGGGGCCCGCGCGGGGAGGCGGTCCTGCGGCGGCTGGACCACGCGAACATCTTCCTGATCATCGCCGGCACCTACACCCCGCTGGCGGTACTGCTGCTGCCCGCGGGTCAGCAGCGGGTGCTGTTGGCCGCGGTGTGGGCAGGCGCTCTGGTCGGCATCGCCTTCCGCATCCTGTGGATCGGCGCTCCCCGCTGGCTGTACACCCCGTGCTACATCGCCCTCGGCTGGGTGGCCGTCTTCTACCTGCCGGACTTCGCCCGCACCGGCGGCATCGCGGTTGTCGTACTCGTCATCGCCGGCGGCCTGCTCTACACCGCGGGCGCCGTCGTCTACGGACTCAAGCGCCCCGACCCCTCACCGTCCTGGTTCGGCTTCCACGAGGTCTTCCACGCCCTGACCATCGCCGCCTTCACCGCGCACTACACGGCCATCCTCCTGGCAGCCACCTGACCGCGTCGACGGTCGGCCACGGCCGCTGTTTCCCGGGACTCACGGGGCATTGGCGTCCGTAGCACCGCAGTGTCTGGTTCACATCGGCAGTGACGGCAGTGACGGCAGTGACGGCGCAGACGGCAGCGACGACCGTCCTGTGCCCACCGCCGGGTCCTGGCGCCGGAGGAGTCCGGGTGGGCCCGCCCGCCCCTGCTCCTGGTGGGATCAGGCGTGGCTGAGGATGACGAGCAGCGCGGTGCCCTCTGCGAGGAACTGGGCGACGAGCGCCGCCTGCCGTACCCGCAGGGCCGGGGCGGCCACGGCGATGAGGAAGGCCACAGCGCCGACGCCCGCACTCCATGCGAACAGCCAGCCGGGCAGCGCGGGGGTGCACTGCTCGCCGTACGTCAGACACCGCCCCGCCCGCTCCGAGGTCAGCGTCGACACGGCGGTCGCCACGACTGCCGGTACGAACAGGAGGGCGGCCACGGCGGCCCACCGCCGTGTGCGGTCCGTCGGCGACGCGGACTGGACCGGGGGAGCGGGGACGGAGGTGGAGGTGGATGCGTTCATGCCTCCATCCCATCCGGGCGGCCGCTGCCGCACAGCCGTCCGGCTACTCAGATCCCGGGTGCCGCGTACTCAGGCGGTAGGCGGACTCCCGCCGTTGCGTGCCGACCGGGCGGGCACATCGGTTCGACACACAGTGAGCGGTGCACTCTTCCCCCTCCGGTCCGAGACCGCGCTCACCCTGCGCTGACGCCATCCGCTGTCTCGGGTTCGCTGCTCGAGGACATCCGTAGGGGGCCGGGGCGAGTGGCGCCCGCCCGAGGTGTCGGGACGGCTCGTGGCACCAGGTGTTCGAAGACCGCCCGTCCTCTGGCGAACGCGCGTAGAGGTCGGGCACCATCTCCCTGCACTGCCTTCACCGTCTGCACAGCCATTCCACAGGAAGCACGGTCGTCCGCAGGAAGGGTTCCTTCATGAAGTTCCGCTCCGCACTGACCGCCCTCGTGCTCGTGGTCGCCCCCGGCGTCGCCGTCCTCGGCACTGCGACCGACGCCTTCGCCGTCACCAAGGTCAGTCACGCCACGGCCACCTCGATGTTCCGCGAGGTGGGTATCACCTGGTCCTCGTCCGGCAACTGCTCCGACCGCAACAACTCCACCTGTACGTCCTTCGAGCAGCTGAACCTGTCCACCGCCCAGGGTGCGCAGACGCTGAAGCGGGCCACCGGCTGCGCGCTCAACATCACCGGCGGCACGGAGACCGGCCACGCGAGCGGCACCTACTCGCACTGGAACGGCTACAAGCTCGACTACGGCAAGAACACCTGCGTCACCAACTACATCAAGAGCGCCTTCACTTACATCGGCCTGCGCGGCGACGGCGCCCCGCAGTACCGCTCGGGCTCCGGCAACGTCTACGCCGACGAGGGCAACCACTGGGACGTCCTGTACTACAACTGCGGCGGTTGCTGAACGCGTTGTCGGAAGTCCGGTGCGCCGCCCCGGACGCGCAGTTCCTGCGCCCCCGCGGACGCCGCGGAACCGCACCGGACTTCCCCGAGCGAACATCGAGCATTGATCAGCGGTGAGTGTTGTCGTGCGGTCGAGCCGATCTGGCCCGGCATCGGCATCGGCATCGGCATCGGCATGCGGGTCAGGGGTCGCCCGCGCCCGCCCGCCCGCTGGGCCGGGCGGACGAACAAGGGGGGTGCGCCGGTACCGAGCTTCGACTCCAGGCGCACACGGCGAGGCCTTCGGCGGCGTGGGCAGGACTCCATCTAGCCATCGTGTGTTCATGTATGTGAACTGTGGAGCAGGTTGAGCAGGGCGCCAAGGATGCGAGGGTCCATCGCCCTCCATGGCGTTCAGTGCCGCCGGGGCGTCCGATCGGGTAGCAGTGAGAGTTCGACAGATCGATCGACGTTCACATACTTGTCACCCCGTGGCGACCGCCCTATCCTCGCGTGGAGAAAGCGCTTTCCCGGCACCTGTTGACCGTGCCGGGGGAGCGGCCCGCGGTATTGGCCGTGGAGCAGCCCGCGCGCCGCAACCGATCCGGCGCAAGGCTGGCCAGGGCTGACCGTACCGAGGTGCCGACGCGCCAGGACTCCGGGATGCGCTCCGGGGCGCGGACGCATCGCGCTCGTCGCCGTGGCCGCGGCGGCGGGCACCCGCACCAGGGGCCGGCCGGGGCCTTGACGGCTCCGTTCCCCCGTCGTCCCGCTCTCCGCGGCGTTCCCGCCCGCGTCGCCTCGGCATGCATGCGTCCCGGCCTGGTCCCGACCGCGTCGCCCGCATGGCCTTCGCGCCGCAGACATCACAGCGGCACCGCCCGCACCACATCGGCATCACCGTCCCTTCCGGCCCGTGGCGCATACGGCATCCGCACCGGGTCGGCAGAGGCCCGCTTCAGTACCCGCATGGCATGAACATGGCATGGGTGCGCGACCTCGACGGCCCCCGGATCCGGGTACCGACTGCGCCGCACCCCCGTACGCGATGACGAAAGACGAGGCAAGGATGAGAAAGCCAGTCGCTCTGCGACTCTCCGCGGCACTCGGCACGCTGGCCCTGGCGGCTGCGACAGGCGTGGTCCTGTCCATGCCCACCGCGTCGGCGGCCAGCGCCGGCGCGACCGGATACGCCACCCAGAACGGCGGCACCACCGGCGGCGCCGGCGGGACGACGGTCAAGGCCACCACGGGCACCCAGATCCACGAGGCCCTGTGCGGCCGGGCCAGTACCAGCACCCCGATCACCATCCAGGTCGAGGGGACCGTCACCGTCGGCAACACCGCGAAGGTGTCGGGCGCAGGCTGCAACACCGCCGCCGGCGTGATCGAACTGAAGGGCATCAGCAACGTCACGCTCGTCGGCGTCGGCAGCGGAGCCGTGTTCGACCAGATCGGCATCCACATCCGCCAGTCCAGCAACATCATCGTCCAGAACGTGACCGTCCAGAACGTGAAGAAGTCGGGCTCGCCCACCTCCAACGGCGGTGACGCCATCGGCATGGAGTCCGACGTGCACAACGTCTGGGTCGACCACGCCACGCTGATCGCCTCGGGCGGTGAGTCGGAGGGCTTCGACGGCCTGTTCGACATGAAGGACGGCACCCAGTACGTGACCCTGTCCTACAGCATCCTGCGCAACTCGGGCCGCGGCGGTCTCGTCGGCTCCAGCGACAGCGACCTCGCCAACGGGCCGGTCACCTTCCACCACAACCGGTACGAGAACATCGACTCCCGCACCCCCCTGCTGCGCGGCGCCACCGCCCACATCTACAACAACTACTACGTCAGCCTGAACGAGTCGGGCATCAACCCCCGGGCCGGCGGCAAGGCCAAGGTCGACAACAACTACTTCAAGGACTCCAAGGACGTCCTCGGCACCTTCTACACCGACCTGCCGGGGTACTGGCAGGTCAGCGGAAACATCTTCGACAACGTGACCTGGTCGGCGCCGGGCGAGGACAACAACCCCGCAGGACCGAACCCGACGTCGAACACGACCGTCGGCATCCCCTACGCCTACAGCCTCGACGCCGCCACCTGCGTGCCGTCGATCGTGACCGCGACCGCGGGCGCCAACAACGGCCTGAAGGTGTCCGACGGCAACTGCGCCGCGACGACACCCACCGCGACCGCCACTTCGACTCCCACGTCGACCGCCACCGCCACGCCGACCGCCACCGCGACCTCGACGCCCGGCGGGACCAACCTGAGCATCGGCGCCGACTCCGACGGTTCCAGCAAGGCGTCCGGCACCAGCTACGGCAACGTCCGCGACGGCGACACGAGCACCTACTGGTCACCGGCCGGCTCGACCGGCTCCATCTCGATCAAGTGGGGCTCGGCCACCACCGTCTCCAAGATCAACATCCGGGAGGCCTCCGGTGCCACCGGCAACATCGGCTCCTGGCGGGTGTTCAACGCCGACACCGGGGCGCAGCTGACCTCGGGCAGCGGAGCGGGCACCATCTCCTTCGCGTCCACCTCGCTGAAGAAGGTCACCTTCGAGATCACGGGCTCGAGTGCCACCCCGAGGGTGGCCGAGTTCGAGACCTACGCCTAGGAGCTGTCCGGCCGATCGTGTGGCCTCCGCCTGATCAGCTCGTCGTCCCGGCCATGGCGCGGGGGAGGGAGCAGGGGAGGGGGAGGGGGCGGGGGAACGCGGTGATCTGTCGGACGCGGAGCAGGAACGGCTGCGACCGTTCCTGCCCGTGAGCAGCGGCCGGTGCGGGCCGTGGCGCGACCACCGCCAGGTGATCGACGGAAATCCCGGCGGGGTCCTGAGGGGTTCCGGCCGCGGTCCGCAGAGGGATCCTCGCGGGGCCCCGGGAGGGATCCTGGCGGGGTCCGGGGAGGGATCCTGGCGGGGATTCCTACGCCCTGAGGTCGTCCGGGGGCCGGTATTCGGCCCCCAACCCCATGCGGGTCACGCTTTCGTGCATCAGCAGTTCGAACATCGGCTCCTGGTCGGTGATCAACGGGGTCAGGTGCTCGAAGACTTCCAGCGCCACCTGTCCGTAGAGAGTGCGCCAGCACGACAGCATGACGACCAGTGCGCCGAGCGGCATTTCCACGCCCGTGGCGGCGCGGTAGTCGGCGATCTGCCGGCGCATCCGTGGGGTGAGGTCCTCGTCGGCCAGGATGGGGTAGGGGCGAGCCGCCCACAGCCGCATGTGCTCGGCTCCCCAGAGGGCGGCGAGGTGCCGGATCCACTCGGCGGTCACATCGGTGTGGGTCACACCGGCGGCCACGGTGGGCGTGCCGAAGAGCAGACGGAACTCCTGGCGATGCGCCAGGGCCCAGTGGCGGAACACCCGGGCCGGGGCGATCAGCCGGGCCGCGAAATCCGTTTCACGCTCGCCCTCGATGGCCTCCCGCAACTGGTCCGTGAGCTCGGCGACGATGTCCCGGGCCGTGCGCCGCACGATGTCCCCGAGATCGGCGAAGTGCCGGTAGAGAGCCGCCGGGGTCACCCCCACCCGACGGGCGATCTCGGCGAGCGTCAACGCCTCCACACCCTGCCGGGTGATGACCTCCCGCGCCGCCGCGCGGACATCCCTCGACATCTGCAGGCGCAGCCGTTCGCGGCGCGTGGGAGCAGGCATCGTACGGTCGTCCTCCTCCGGACGCTCACGCAGCACGACGAACACGTTGACGGTCCTCACGTCACCACCGCCGGTGATGTACTGCGTGCCACCGTGCTGCGCCGCGTTGCTCTGCCCCGGCACAGCGGTCGCCGTCGACGTGCTCGCGTGCCCCACCTCGCCGCTCACCGCGGGCCCCGGCTTTCCCGGCCGATGCTGATGTTGAGGTCCCCGTTCAGGGTGATGTGCTGGGTCCCACCGTCGCGGGCGATGTTGTGCTGCAAGCAGCTTCGCCGGGACCGGGACCGGGACCCGGGCCGCTGACCGGGCTCCCGCTCCGTCGTACCGGCCCCCGCGTTGTCCGCGGCCGCCCGACCGAGTCGGCCCGACCCGACGCGCACCGTCTCGACCACTTCCGTCTCGACCCGCGCCGTCTCGATTCGCACCGTGTCGACTCGCTCCGGCTTGTCCCGTGTCGCCTTGACCGGCTCCGCCTTGACCGGCTCCGCCTTGACCTGCTCAGGCTTGACCTGCTCAGGCTTGCCCCGAGGCGCCTCACCCTGCGCCGCTGCGCCCCGTCCCCTGGTCGATTCCTCCTGGCCGGCCCGGCCCGTGAACCGCAGTCGTGCAGAACGCCAGACGTCTGTCGCCACGGCCCCCGCCATCGCCGTTCCGCCGGCTGTCGCCAGCCCCCACAACGTTTCCGTGAGCACTGTTTCTCCTGTCGCGCCCGCGGCACCGCGTGTGCCGCTGCCCGAGAAACGTTCAGGGGCATGACCAAGTAACGGGCCGTAACTTTGCAGAGGGTCGTTGCTGGGTGTGCGAGGAACGTGCGTACCGGCTCGGCGTACGCCGGCTCGCCGGGGGCGCACGCACGTACCGGGCTTCCGGCACAGATGGCCGGTGGTGGCCGGTAGTGGCTGAGGCTGATGGTGGCGGCGCACTGCGTGCGAGCGAGCCCTGGTGGCGCACAGGGAGACGGCAGGGCTGGGGTCGAGTTCGTGTCCGCAGTCATCAGCGCGGGGCCGGTGACGCCGGTCGCCGTCCCGCGGCCGAGTCGTCTGCCCAGCAGTCGCAGAGCGGGCCCCGCGCAGCCCGGAACCCGACCGCTCGCGCAGCGGGCTGGAACGTAACCGCTTGTGAAACCCAAACCTGTTCCGCGCAACGGCTCGCAACCGGTTGTGATGCCGGAACCTGTCCCCGCGCAACGGGTCCGTAACCGGTTACGTGCGCCCCCGGGCCCCGTCCCCGCACAACAGGTCCGTAACCGGTTACGTGCGCCCTCGGTCCTGTCCCCGCGCAACGGGTCCGTAACCGGTTTCGCGCGCCCTCGGTCCTGTCCCCGCGCAACGGGTCCGCAACCGCCTACGTGCGCCCCCGGGCCCCGTCCCCGGACAACGGCGACGTAACCGCATACGCCCGCCCCCCGGGCCCCGTCCCCGCACAACAGGTCCGTAACCGCTTACGCCCGCGCCCGCACCCCGTCCCCGCACAACGGCACCGCAACCGCCTACGCGGCCGAAACCCGCCCCCGCACCGTCACGGAACGTGCTCGCTCGCGCCCCGGGTAGCCTGCCCTCCTGCGGGCGGCAGCGGCTCGCTCACATCAGCCCGCCCCCCGGTGTGCGCCGGGCTTAACTCCTGGCGGCCGGTCCGGGAGACACCTGTGTAATGCACGGTTCGTACCGTCAGAGAGGCTTGCAGAGGCTCTCACCAGGCTGATCGTCAGAAGGAAAGGGGCGCCCGTGGCCGCGTTGGACCCGCGGACCGACAACGCGACCACGACGAAGGTGCGCACGGTCTGCTCGTACTGCGGTGTGGGCTGCGGCATGCTCCTCGACATCGGCCGCGGACCGGACGGGCGCCGTACGGTCCTGAAGGCGTCCGGCGACAAGCGGCACCCGGCGAACTTCGGCCGACTGTGCACCAAGGGCGCGACCACCGCCGACATGCTCGCCGCGCCCGGCCGGTTGGCCGGCGCGCTCGTCCGCCCGGACCGCGGCGCGGAACCCGAGCCTGCCCCCGTGGACGAGGCGATCGCCGAGACGGCACGACGGCTGCGGGCGATCGTCGACGAACACGGCCCCGACGCGGTCGCCCTCTACGTGTCCGGTCAGATGAGCCTCGAGGCGCAGTACCTGGCCAACAAGCTGGCCAAGGGCTATCTCCGTACCAACCAGATCGAGTCGAACTCCCGACTCTGCATGGCAAGCGCCGGAACCGGTTACAAGCTTTCTCTCGGTGCCGACGGCCCGCCCGGCTCCTACGAGGACCTCGACAAGGCGGACGTCTTCCTCGTCATCGGTTCCAACATGGCCGACTGCCACCCGATCCTGTTCCTCCGGATGATGGACCGGGTGAAGGCGGGCGCCAAGCTGATCGTCGTCGACCCGCGCCGCACCGCCACGGCCGCGAAGGCCGACCTGTTCCTCCAGGTCGCGCCGGGCACCGACCTCGCCCTCCTCAACGGCCTGCTCCACCTCCTGCACGAGAACGGCCACACCGACCCCGACTTCGTCGCCGCGTACACCGAGGGCTGGGAGGCCATGCCGGAGTTCCTCGCCGACTACGCGCCCGCGACGGTCGCCGAGATCACCGGCATCCCGGAGGACGACCTCCGTGCGGCGGCCCGGCTGATCGGCGAGGCGGCGGAGTGGACCAGCTGCTGGACCATGGGCCTCAACCAGTCCACGCACGGCACCTGGAACACCAACGCGCTCATCAACCTCCACCTCGCCACCGGCGGGATCTGCCGCCCGGGCAGCGGCCCCTTCTCCCTCACCGGCCAGCCCAACGCCATGGGCGGCCGGGAAATGGGTTACATGGGCCCGGGGCTGCCAGGCCAGCGCTCCGTCCTCGTCGACGGCGACCGTGCCTTCGTCGAGGAGCTGTGGGGGCTCGAGCCGGGCACGATCAGGGCCGACGGCGTCGGCAAGGGCACCGTCGAGATGTTCCGGAAGATGGCCGAGGGCGACATCAAGGCCTGCTGGATCATCTGCACCAACCCGGTCGCCTCCGTCGCCAACCGCAGGACGGTCATCGAGGGGCTGGAGGCCGCCGAGTTCGTCGTCGCGCAGGACGTCTTCGCCGAAACCGAGACAAACGCTTACGCCGATGTTGTCCTGCCGGGCGCGATGTGGACCGAGACCGAGGGCATCCTCATCAACAGCGAGCGCAACCTCACGCTCGCCCGGCCCGCCGCCGACCCGCCCGGCGAGGCCATGGCGGACTGGCGGCTCATCGCGGCCGTCGCCCGCGCCATGGGTTACGAAAGCGGTTTCACCTACGACACCGCAGAGCAGGTCTTCGAGGAGATCAAGCGCGCCCACAACCCGCAGACCGGTTACGACCTGCGCGGAGTGACCTACGACCGGCTGCGTGCCACCCCCGTGCAGTGGCCGGCGGCCGCCGCCGACGGCCCTGACCGCAACCCGATCCGCTATGTGAACGACGACGGCTCGCTCACGTTTCCCACGGCTTCCGGCCGCGCTGTCTTCCACCCGCGTCCGCATGTCCCGCCCGCCGAGATGCCGGACGACGACTACCCGTTCTTCCTGAACACCGGCCGCCTCCAGCACCAGTGGCACACCCTGACGAAGACCGCGAGGGTCGCCAAGCTCAACAAGCTGGATCCCGGCCCGTTCGTGGAGGTGCACCCCGAGGACGCCGCCGCGCTCGGCATATCCGACGGCGACTCCGTCGAGGTCGCCTCGCGGCGCGGCCGGGCCGTGCTGCCCGCCGTCGTCACCGACCGTGTCCTGCCCGGCTCCAGTTTCGCGCCGTTCCACTGGAACGACCTGTTCGGCGAGTACCTCAGCGTCAACGCGGTCACCAGCGACGCCGTCGACCCGCTGTCCTTCCAGCCCGAGCTGAAGGTGTGCGCGGTCTCCCTGACGAAGGTGTCGACACCGGTTACCGTGCAGCCGCCGGCCACGGAGGCGCCGACGCCGGAGTACCCGCTCGGCAGCGCACCGGGCACCCGGACCCCGGTGCCGGAAGGGCCCGGCGCCGTGCTCGTACCGACCGCCGTCCTGCCCGCCGCCGCCGAGGTCTTCGGTCTGCGCCCCGCCCCGCCGCCGGTCCTGACCGAGCGCGAACGGCAGTACCTGGTCGGTTTCCTCGCCGGGATCCCGGCCGGCGCTCCCGGGGTACCGGTGCTGCCGGCGGACGTCCCCTTCAGCCCCGAGCACGCGCTGTGGGTCAACGGCACCCTCGCCGGCATGTACTCCCGCACCGCCACCGCCACATCGCCGCAGCCCCCGGCGCGCCGGGTCGTCATCCTGTGGGCCTCGCAGACCGGCAACGCCGAGGACTTCGCCACCACCACCGCCGAGCGGCTCACCGCGGGCGGTCACCCGGCGTCCCTCGTCGCCATGGACGAGGCCGACCCCGCCGCGCTGCCCTCCGACGCCGACCTGCTGCTGATCACCAGCACCTTCGGCGACGGTGACGCCCCCGACAACGGCGCCGGCTTCTGGGACGGCCTGGACGCGCTGGACACCGGCCGTCTGGAAGGCCACCGCTACGCCGTCCTCGCCTTCGGGGACTCCTCGTACGACGACTTCTGCGGGCACGGCCGGCGGCTCGACCGTCGGCTGGACGAACTCGGCGCGGTCCGGCTGGCCCCCCGCACCGACTGCGAGCCGGACTACGAGACGGAGGCGGAGGCCTGGCTCGACCAGGTGGCCACCGCCCTGAAGGAGGCCACGGAACCGGTGCCCGCGGCCCCGGGCGGCGGCCAGGTCCCGGCCACCGGGGTTCCTGCCACCCGGGTTCCTGCCACCGCTCAGGCACCGGTGACCGTTACGGAAGCCGTTTCCGTCGCTGTGCCGAAGGCGCCCGCCGCGCCCCGCCCCAAACGCCCCGCTCCCGTCACCGCGCGCCTGACCGGCAACCGGTTGCTGAGCCTGCCGGGCTCCGGCAAGGAGGTCCGGCGCTTCACCTTCGACACCCGCGACAGCGAGACCCCGCTCGTCTACGAGGCGGGCGACGCCCTGGGCGTACGCCCCCTCAACTCCCCGGACGTGGTGGCGGAGTGGCTGAGCGTCACGGGCCTCGACGCGCACGCGCCCGTGCAGGTGAACGGCGTCGGTCAGGTCGCTCTCGGGGAGGCCTTCCTGCGTCACCTCGACATCACCCGGATCACCCCGGCCCTGCTGCGCTTCACCGCCGACCGCACCCGCGACCCGCGTGAACTGCGCAAGCTGCTGCGCCCCGACAACAAGGACGAGCTGGCGAAGTGGTCCTGGGGCCGCCAGGCCGTCGACGTGGCCGCCGAGTTCGGTGTCCGCGCCGACGCGCAGGAGTGGGCCGAGTTGCTGGGGCGGCTGCAGCCGAGGCTGTACTCCATCTCGTCCAGCCCGCTGACCGACCCCCACCTCGTCTCGCTCACCGTCTCCGTCGTGCGGTACGAGAACCTGGCCGGCCGTCCCCGGCAGGGCGTCTGCTCGCCCTTCCTGGCCGACGCCGAGCCCGGCACCGAGGTGGCCGTCCATGTGCAGCGCTCCCCGCACTTCCGTCCGCCGGCCGACCCGGCCACCCCGATGGTGATGGTCGGCCCCGGCACCGGCGTGGCGCCCTTCGTCGGCTTCCTCCACGAGCGCCGGGCGCGTGGGCACCGGGCTCCCAACTGGCTGTTCTTCGGCGAGCAGCACCGGGCGACGGACTTCTACTACGAGGAGGAGCTGGCCGCCCTCCTGGACGACGGCACCCTCGCCCGTCTGGACACCGCCTTCTCCCGCGACCAGCGCGCCAAGGTCTACGTCCAGGACCGGATCCGCGAGCACGGCTCGCACCTGTGGTCCTGGCTCCAGGACGGCGCCCACTTCTACGTCTGCGGCGACGCCTCCCGGATGGCCAAGGACGTCGACCTGGCCCTGCGCGACGTCGCGGTCCTGCACGGCGGCCTGAGCGAGCCGGAGGCGGCGGCCTATGTGAAGCAGCTCGCCTCCGACAAGCGGTACGTGCGGGACGTGTACTGACGGGAGTCACCAAAAGGCCCGTGGGAGGCGCGGGCACCAAGTGGCGTTGCGCCGAAGAGAGTTGATATTCGGTCATCGCGGCGCGTCTATGTTCGTTTATTCAACAGGAGTGGACAAGATCTGACGCACCCTCCGTCCGTGCGAAGCCGCACGGGTCGCCCCGAGGAAGGTCGTGGTCATGTCGCACCCGCATGTGTCGTCCATGGACCGGCCGGACCGCCCCCAGTGGGTGGAACCGGACCACCCCCGGCGGACGGCCGTCAGCCGTCGTCGTCTGCTCGAAGGGTCGGCCGCCGTCCTCGGCGCGCTCGCCCTGTCCGCGCCGTCCACCGCCCACCGGGCCGTCGCGGCGGACGGCACCCCGGAGTGGAACGGCGCCATCGACGTCTTCCGGCTCGGTACCGAAGCCCCGCACACCACCCTCATGCCGTACGCGGATCTCGCCCAGGCCCTCGCCGCCGACCGCACCCGCTCGCCGTACCGGCTGAGCCTCGACGGCACCTGGAAGTTCGCCCACGCGGACCGTCCCGACGACCGGGACCCCGACTTCCACCGCACCGACGTCGACGACAGCGGCTGGGACGCCATCCCGGTTCCCGCCGCCTGGCAGTTGCACGGTTACGACCGCCCGATCTACATCAACATCACCTACCCGTGGTGGGGCGCCAACGGGCTGGGGGAGGAGGCACAGCCGCCGGCCGCCCCCACCCGCTACAACCCCGTGGGCCAGTACCGGCGTAGCTTCACGGTCCCGCGCGGCTGGGCGGGACGGCGGACGTTCCTTCACTTCGAAGGGGTCAAGTCCGCCCACTACGTGTGGATCAACGGCGAGTTGGTCGGTTACCACGAGGATTCCTACGACCCCGCCGAGTACGACATCACCCCGCACCTCAAGCCGGGCACCAACCAGATCGCGGTGGAGGTCTACCGCTACTCGGACGGCGACTGGCTGGAGGACCAGGACATGATCCGGCTGAGCGGCATCTTCCGCTCGGTCTACCTGTACTCCACACCGGCCGTGCACCTGCGTGACTTCAGGCTGGACACCCCGCTGAGCGATGACCACAAGGCGGCCCGGCTGTCGGTCACCGCGAGCGTGCGGGACTACGGCGGACAGGGTGCCGGCCGCTACTCCGTCGAGACACAGCTCTACGACGCGGGCGGGCACCCGGTGTGGCCCCGGCCCCTGCAACAGGCCGTCGCGCTCGGCGCCGGGGAGGAGACGGCCGTACAGGCCGCGAAGGCCGTGCCCGCGCCGCGCCTGTGGTCGGCCGAACATCCGTACCTCTACACCGCCGTGCTCCGGCTGCGCGACCCGTCCGGAAAGGTGATCGAAACCCTTTCCCACCGCGTGGGCCTGCGCGAGTTCGCGCTCCAGGACGGACTGATGCGCATCAACGGCAAGCCGGTCTCCTTCCGGGGCACCAACCGGCACGAGATGCACCCGACCCGCGGCTCGGCCCTCACCCGCGCCGACCTCGTCGAGGACATCGGGATCATCAAGCGGCTGAACATCAACACCGTCCGCACCTCGCACTACCCCAACAACCCGCTCTGGCTGGAGCTCGCCGACGAGTACGGCCTGTACCTCGTGGACGAGACCAACCTCGAGACCCACGGCATCCGCAGCGAGTACCCCGGCAACCACGCCGAGTGGACGACGGCGTGCGTGGCCCGCGCCCAGAACATGGTCCACCGCGACAAGAACCACGCGTCGGTCGTCATCTGGTCCCTGGGCAACGAGGCCGGCGGCGGCACCACGTTCAACGCCATGCACGACTGGATCCGCTCCTACGACACCACCCGCGTCATCCAGTACGAGGGCGACGACCGCCCGGGGATCAGCGACATCCGCTCCGAGATGTACGACACCCCCGCGCGCGTCGAGGCGCGGGCCGGGGACACGAGCGACACCCGGCCGTACGTGATGATCGAGTACTCCCACGCGATGGGGAACTCCAGCGGGAACTTCAAGAAGTACTGGGACCTGATCCGCCGTCACGACGTGCTCCAGGGCGGTTGGATCTGGGACTTCGTCGACCAGGCCCTCGACTGGCCCACCCCCGTCCGCAAGCTGTTCACCGAGGCGGGGCCCGCCGCACTCGGGGGCGAGCTCATCGCCTCCAGCGGCACCTTCACCCGCGAGGAGGGGGTCTCCGGCGGAACCGTTTTCGCCCGCGACACATCGTTGGACCTCACCGGCTCCCTCACGCTGGAAGCCTGGATCACCCCGCACGTAACCGGTTACCACCAGCCGATCCTCGCCAAGGGCGACACCCAGTACGCCCTGAAACAGACGAACAGGACCCTCGAGTTCTTCATCTACGGCAGCGGCCAGTGGATCACCGCGAGCTGGGCACTGCCGGGCGACTGGACCGGCACCGAGCACCAGGTCGCGGGTGTCTTCGACGCGGCGGCCGGCACGCTGACCCTGTACGTCGACGGCGCGGTCCGGGCCACCCGCACCACCACGGTGCGCCCCGGCAACAACACCGCGCCGCTGTCCCTGGCCACCGACGTCGACAACCCGACCCGGGAGTTCAGCGGCACCGTCCGGCGGGCACGCGTGTACGCCCGGGCGCTGAGCGCGGCCGAACTGGCCTCCGCCGACCGCGGTCCCGGCGACGACGGCGTACGGTTCTGGTTCGACGCCGCCACCGTCGGCCTCACCGAGAAGCGCCCCCGCGAGAAGTCGTTCCGCGCCTACGGGGGCGACTGGGGCGACAACCCCAACGACGGTGCGTTCTCCGGCGACGGCATCGTCACCGCCGACCGCGGGGCCACCGGCAAGTCCGCCGAGGTCAAGCGCATCTACCAGGCCGTGGGTGCCGCCCCGGCCTCCGGCGGCCTGCTCGCGCCCGGAGCCGCGGTCACCCTCACCAACGAGTACCTGTTCACCAACCTCCGTGAATTCGACGGACATTGGGAACTCGTACGGGACGGGGAAGTGGTCCGGCGCGGAAAGCTGAGCCGTGCCCAGCTCGATGTGGCCGCGCTGTCGAGCAAGGACATCACGGTGCCCTTCGAGCTGCCGGACCATCCGGCGCCGGGTGCCGAGTACTTCCTCCAACTGTCGTTCACCACCAGGGAGAAGACGCAGTGGGCGAAGTCCGGCTTCGAGGTGGCGCGCCAGCAACTCGCCGTCGACGCCGGGAGCCCCGCCGTCACGCCCGTGCCCCTGGCCGGCGTCCCGGCGCTCAGTCACCGGGACAGCGCCGGGTCGGTCACCGTCAAGGGCGGGAACTTCTCGGTCACCGTCGACAAGAAGACCGGCGTCATCACCTCCTACGAGGCCCACGGCACCCGGCTGATCTCCTCGGGACCGGCCCCCAACTTCTGGCGTGCCCCCACCGACAACGACCGGGGAAACGGGCAGCACACCCGCAACCAGACCTGGCGCGACGCCGGCGCGCGTCGCAAGGTCACCGAGGTGAGCGTGCGGGCGCTGCGCGACCGGGCCGTGGAGATCAAGGTGGCCGGCACGCTGCCCACCACGACGGAATCGACGTACACCACCACCTACACCGTTTTCGGAAACGGTGAGATCAAGGTCGACAACACCCTGCACCCGGGCGCCGCCTCCTTGCCGTACATCCCGGAGGTCGGCACGCTGCTGTTCCTGCCCGCCCGCCTGGAGAAGCTGCACTACTACGGCCGCGGTCCCGAGGAGAACCACTGGGACCGCAACGACGCCACCGACGTGGGCCGGTACTCCGGCACCGTCACCGGGCAGTGGACCTCCTATCTGCGGCCCCAGGAGAACGGCAACAAGACGGACGTGCGCTGGGTCGCCCTCACCGACGGCGACGGCAACGGCCTGCTGGTCTCCGGCGAGCCGCTGCTGGAGTTCAACGCCTCGCACTTCACTCCCGAGGACCTGTCCGTCGGAGCCCGCCACGACTACCAGCTCACCCCTCGCAAGGAGGTCGTACTGCGCCTGAACCACCGGCAGATGGGCGTCGGCGGTGACAACAGCTGGGGCGCGCACACCCACGACGAGTACAAGCTGTTCGCCGACCGCGACTACGCGTACACCTACCGGCTCCGGCCGTTGACCGACGTGGACAGGGCGACGTCCGCGTCGCGGCGGCCAACGGCAACCTCCGAGTAACCGCTTCCACCGCTTCCACCGCTCCACCCCTGCCGGCGGTACGGACCGGGTACGGCAACGCATGCCGGACCCGCGTGCCCGTACCGTCGGCGCGCCTCTCCGACGCCTCAGCGAGAACGCGGCAGGTCTTCGCCGGGCGACCGCGGGTCGGCACTGCCTTCGCGCAGCCACCGGTCGTCCTCGAACTCCGGCGGCACCTCGTCCTCCCAGGGATCGATCCCCCGTTCCTCGAGCGCGTCGAACCACCGGTCCCGTCGCGACTCCGGCAGACGCGCGCCGCACCACGGACAGAAGGCGATCTCCCGGGAGGCCGTCCCTCCGTCGTGGACGATCAGCCCGTACTCCCGGAACTTCGGTTCGAACCGCACCAGCGCGTCCGGGCAGGCGAAGACGTCGGGGTGCGCTTGGCATCGCAGGTCGGCCTGGCGGGTCATCTCGGCGCAGCAGTGATCGATCACTCACACATTCTCCCCGTCGGCGCGCGAGAATCGGAACGGCAGCACGCATCACCCGTATCGCACTCCACGGAAAAGGAATCGAATCCATGACCGAGCAGGACGAACGCTTCGACGTCGTGGTCCTAGGCGCCGGTCCGGGCGGCTACGTCGCCGCGGTCCGCGCCGCCCAGCTGGGCAAGCGCGTCGCCGTTATCGAGGAGAAATACTGGGGCGGCGTCTGCCTGAACGTGGGCTGCATCCCCACCAAGGCCCTCCTGCGCAACGCCGAGCTCGCCCACATCTTCACCCGTGAGGCGAAGACCTTCGGGATCAAGGTCGACGGACAGGTCTCCTTCGACTACGGAGAGGCGTACCGCCGCAGCCGCAAGGTCGCCGACGGCCGGGTCAAGGGCGTCCACTACCTGATGAAGAAGAACAAGATCACCGAGTTCGACGGCCGCGGCGCTTTCGTCGACGACCACACCCTGCGGGTAACCGGTTACGACGGGGAGACCCGCACCCTCGGTTTCGACCACTGCATCATCGCCACCGGCGCCACCCCCAAGCTGCTCCCCGGCACCAAGCGCAGTGCGCGCGTGGTGACGTACGAGGAGCAGATCCTCGCCGACGACCTTCCGCAGTCGATCGTCATCGCGGGCGCCGGCGCCATCGGCATCGAGTTCGCGTACGTCCTGCACAACTACGGTGTGAAGGTCACGATCGTCGAGTTCCTGGACCGGGTCGCGCCCCTGGAGGACGCCGAGGTCTCCGCCGAACTGGCCAAGCAGTACCGCAAGTTGGGCATCGACGTGCTGACCTCCACCCGGGTGGAGTCCATCGACGAGTCCGGTCCGCGGGTCCGCGTCACGGTCACCGGCAAGGACGGCGCCCAGCAGGTCCTGGAATCCGACAAGGTGCTCCAGGCGATCGGCTTCGCCCCGAACGTCACCGGCTACGGCCTGGAGAACACGGGCGTGCGGGTCACCGAGCGCGGCGCGATCGACGTCGACGGCCGCTGTCGCACCTCCGTCCCGCACATCTACGCCATCGGCGACGTCACCGCGAAACTGATGCTCGCGCACGCCGCCGAGGCCATGGGCGTCATCGCCGCCGAGACCCTCGCCGACGCGGAGACCATGGAGCTGGACTACGCCATGATCCCGCGCGCCACCTACTGCCAGCCCCAGGTCGCCAGCTTCGGCTACACCGAGGCCCAGGCGCGGGAAAAGGGTTACGACGTCAAGGTGGCGAAGTTCCCGTTCACCGCGAACGGCAAGTCGCACGGCCTCGGCGACACCACCGGTTTCGTGAAACTGATCAGCGACGCCAAGTACGGCGAGCTCATCGGCGGTCATCTGATCGGCCCCGACGTCACCGAGCTGCTCCCCGAGCTGACGCTCGCCCAGCAGTGGGACCTCACCGTCCACGAGGTCGCCCGCAACGTCCACGCCCACCCGACGCTGGGCGAGGCCGTCAAGGAGGCCGTGCACGGCCTGGCCGGGCACATGATCAACATGTAGCGGCCCTCCGCGGACGGGGTCGTTCACCCGAACGGCCCCGCCTCGCTCGCCGTCGCCGCACGGCCGGGATGTGCTGGCATCCACCGGACCGACCCCGGGCCGGACCCGACCGACGGCGAGGGAGTCCGCCATGCCGGAAAGCGGTGTTCCCCCCGACGCGGAGCTGGACGCACTCAAGGCCCGGATCGCGGCACTGGAGGAGGAGCGCACCCGTCGTCCCACCCACCACCGGGTCCGCTCGTTCTTCGCGGTCGTCCTCATCGTCCTCGGCTGCGTCCTGGCCCCGCTGGGCCTGGTGGCGGCCTGGACCTCGAGCATCGTGGGCGACACCGACCGCTACGTCGACACCGTCCGCCCGCTGGCCTCCGACAAGGACGTCCAGAACGCGGCCGCCACCCGCGTCACGGACGCGGTGATGGGGCGCCTCGACCTCACCGCACTCCTCCAGGACGCCGTCCCGGCCCAGCGTCCCCTGCTGGAGAAGGCCCTCGGCAGGCTCGGTCCCTCGCTCGAGAGCGCGATCCGCAGCTTCGTGCACGACAAGGCGCAGGCGGTCGTGGCCTCCGACGCCTTCGAGAAGATCTGGACCGACGCCAACCGCAGGGTCCACAGTGCCGTCGAGAAGGCCCTCACGGGCAGCGGCGGCGGCGCGGTGAAGATCGAGAACGACACGGTCACGGTCGACCTCGCGCCGGTCGTCGACCAGGTCAAGCAACGGCTGGTGGACTCCGGGATGACGGTCGCGGGGAAGATCCCCGAGATCCACACGAACTTCACGGTCGTCAGGTCCGAGGACATCGGCAAGGTCAAGACCTACTTCCGGCTGCTCCAGCTGGCCGGTTTCTGGCTGCCCGTCATCGCGGTCCTGCTGGTCGCGGCAGGCGTCCTGCTCTCGGCGCACCGCCGCCGCGTCCTGATCGTCGCCGCGCTCTGCTTCGCCTTCGCCACGCTCCTGCTGGGCGTCGCGCTGACCGTTTTCCGGGTCGTCTACCTGGACGCTCTCCCGGCCGGTGTCTCCCAGCCGGCCGCCGGGTCCGTGTACGACACGCTCACCCGTTTCCTGCGCACCTCCGTGCGGTCGGTGATCGCCCTCGGTGTGGTGATCGCGCTCGCCGCCTGGCTCACCGGGCCCGGCCGCCATGCCGCTCTGGTGCGGCGGCTCTGGCACTCGGGCATCGGCGCCGTGCGCGCGACCGCCGACCACGCCGGACTGCGCACCGGCCCCGTGGGCCCGTTCGTCGACCGCTACCGCACCTGGATCACCTGGATCCTGGCCGCGGGAGCCGTCCTGGCCTTCGTCCTGTGGCCGTATCCGACCGGCTGGGTCGTGGTCGGCCTCGCCCTCGCCCTGCTCTTCGCGCTGGGGATCGTCGACTTCCTCGCGACCCGGCCCCGCCGAAAGGACAGCCCCGCATGAGCTCGCACTCCCCGACCGGAGAGCCGCACGGTGAGATCGGCACCTCCTGGTCCACGCCCCCCGGCGGCCCGTCCCGGCCCGCCGCGCACGACGGCCTGGCCGGCGGCGTCGTCTTCGCCGGTGTCCTGCTGCTGTGCAGCGGTGTGCTCGCGGTTCTCCAGGGCATCGCGGCCATCGCGAAGGACGACATCTACGCCCGTGTGGGCTCGTACGCCTACGAACTCGACCTCACCGGCTGGGGCTGGATCCACCTCGTCCTCGGTGTCGTCGCGGCGGCGACCGGCGCGGCCCTCCTCAAGGGCGTGACCTGGGCGCGCTTCGCGGGCATCTTCCTCGCCGCGCTGAGCCTGGTCACCCAGTTCCTGTTCCTGCCCTACGAGCCGCTCTGGTCGATCGTGGTCATGGGGATCGACGTGTTCGTGATCTGGTCGCTGGCGTCGTGGCCGGAGAGGACGGGCTGAGGCCGGCGCCACGGCGTCCCGGCGCCCCCACGGGGAGCCTGCGGGCGGTGCCGGCCGGGCGAGGCCGATGTCGGATTCTCGCCAGCGCCGGATCGGCGACTGGCCGATGCTGGACGTATGCAGAACGGGATGTACACCGATCGCGAGCGCTGTGTGCGCGCCGTGCAGTCCAAGGACGCGCGGTTCGACGGCTGGTTCTTCACGGCGGTCCTGACCACCGGCATCTACTGCCGGCCCAGCTGCCCGGTCGTGCCGCCCAAGCCGCGGAACATGGTCTTCCACCCGAGCGCCGCCGCCTGCCAGCAGGCGGGCTTCCGCGCCTGCAAGCGCTGCCGGCCCGACACCACACCGGGCTCCCCGGAGTGGAACCAGCGCGCCGACCTGGTCGCCCGCGCCATGCGGCTGATCGCCGACGGTGTCGTCGACCGTGAAGGCGTGCCCGGACTCGCGGCCCGCCTCGGCTACAGCACCCGCCAGGTCGAACGCCAACTCCTCGCCGAACTCGGCGCGGGCCCGCTCGCGTTGGCCCGTGCACAGCGCGCACAGACCGCTCGCCTGCTCATCGAGACGACCGAACTGCCCATGGCGGAGGCCGCGTTCGCGTCCGGCTTCGCCTCCATCCGCACCTTCAACGACACCGTGCGCGAGGTCTTCGCGCTCTCCCCGAGCGAACTGCGCGCCCGTGTGCCGCGCAAGAACCCCTCGGCCCGCCCCGCCACGCCCGGCACGCTCGCCCTGCGCCTGCCCTTCCGGGCCCCGCTCAACCCGGACAACCTCTTCGGGCACCTCGCCGCGACCGGCGTCCCGGGGGTCGAGGAGTGGCGGGACGGCGCGTTCCGCCGCACGCTCCGGCTGCCGTACGGGCACGGCATCGTGGCGCTCACCCCGAACCCCGACCACATCGGCTGCCGCCTCACCCTCAGCGACATGCGCGACCTCACGGTCGCGATCAGCCGCTGCCGGCGCATGCTCGACCTGGACGCCGACCCGGTCGCCGTCGACGACCAGCTGCGCACCGATCCGCTGCTCGCGCCCCTGGTGGGCAAGGCCCCCGGCCGCCGGGTGCCCCGCACGGTCGACGAGGCGGAGTTCGCCGTACGTGCCGTGCTGGGCCAGCAGGTCTCCACGGCGGCCGCCCGCACCCACGCGGCTCGTCTGGTCATCGCGCACGGTGAACCGGTCGACGACCCGGAGGGCGGCCTCACCCACCTCTTCCCGACCTCCGAGGCGCTCGCCGCCGTCGACCCCGACACGCTGGCGATGCCCCGCACCCGCCGCACCACCTTCACCACCCTCGTCGGACAACTCGCCGACGGAACACTGAACCTGGGCGTGGAGAGCGACTGGCCGAAGGCGCGCGCCCTTCTGCTCGCGCTGCCCGGTTTCGGACCCTGGACG
Organism: Streptomyces sp. NBC_01334; assembly: GCF_035983595.1. NCBI lineage: Bacteria > Bacillati > Actinomycetota > Actinomycetes > Kitasatosporales > Streptomycetaceae > Streptomyces > Streptomyces sp. NBC_01334. Next base: position 7,747,801 of record NZ_CP130718.1, read on the forward strand.
GTCGACGTCATCGCGATGCGCGCCCTCGGCGATCCCGACGCCTTCCTCCCCACCGACCTCGGAATCCGGCGCGCCGCGAAGGAGCTGGGCCTGCCCTCCACCCCGGCGGCGCTCACCGCCCGTGCCGCGGGCTGGCGCCCCTGGCGGGCGTACGCCGTCCAGTATCTCTGGGCGACCGACAGTCACCCGATCAACTTTCTCCCCGTGTAAGGAACTTCAGTGAAACAGCACACGATCGTCGACAGCCCGTACGGCCCCCTCACGCTCGTCGCCGACGACGGCGTCCTGTGCGGCCTCTACATGAACGGACAGCGCCACCGCCCGCCCGAGGAGAATTTCGGCCCTCGCGACGACACCCTGTTCGGGGACGCGGAGGAGCAGCTGGAGGCCTATTTCGCAGGCGAGCTGAAGGAGTTCAGCCTCGAACTCCGCCTGCACGGAACCCCGTTCCAGCGCTCCGTATGGGACGGGCTGCGGAAGATCCCGTACGGCGAGACCCGCACCTACGGCGAACTCGCCGAAGCCCTCGGCAATCCGACCGCCTCCCGCGCGGTGGGCCTCGCCAACGGCAGGAACCCCATCGGCATCATCGTGCCCTGCCACCGCGTGATCGGGGCCGGCGGCGGCCTCACCGGCTACGGCGGCGGCCTGGACCGCAAGCGGCGCCTGCTGGACTTCGAGGGCGGCACCGCCCCCGGCGACACGGCCCTCTTCTCGCTCGAGGCGTAAGGACTCGTGTCCCCGTGACGGCCGTCGAGCAGGTGGGCGGGGGTTCCCGCTGTACATGACCTGTGCATGACCTGTGCCTGGGGGGACCTTTGCCCGGTGGGGCCCACCGTTCGTCCGGCCTTCACCCAGGCCCGGTCCGGGGCTCCTAGGGTTTGCGGCGCTGCCCCCCCCCGCACGTCCGTCACTTCTGTCCGGAGGACAGTCATGGCCGCCGTCAAGGCTTCCCAGCGCAACCGACGCCCCCTCGCCGCACTCACCGGGGCCGTCGCCCTCACCGCCACGTCGATCGGCGTGTGGACCGTCACGGCCTCCACCGCCGAGGCGGCCGCTCTCCCGACCCCCGACCACGTGGTGGTCGTGGTGATGGAGAACCACGCCTACTCGCAGGTGATCGGGAGCTCCAGCGCCCCCTATCTCAACAACACCCTCAAGGCGGGTGGCGCCGACCTCACCCAGTCATACGGTCTCACCCACCCCAGCGAGCCGAACTACTACATGCTGTTCTCGGGCTCCAACCAGGGCCGTACCGACGACAGTTGCGTCTCGGTCGGGTCGCTCTCCAAGCCGAACCTCGCCTCGGAGCTGATCGCGGCCGGCAAGACCTGGGCCAGCTACAACGAGTCGCTGCCCAGCCAGGGCTCCACGACGTGCAGCAGCGGCAACTACGCCCAGAAGCACAACCCGTGGTTCGGCTTCTCCAACGTGCCGACGAGCACCGCGAAGACCATGGCGCAGTTCCCGACCGACTACACGACCCTGCCCAAGGTCTCCTTCGTCGTACCGAACCTGTGCAGTGACATGCACGACTGCTCGGTCTCCACGGGCGACACCTGGATCAAGAACAACCTGGGCGCCTACGCCACCTGGGCCAAGACCCACAACAGCATCCTCGCCGTCACCTTCGACGAGGACAACAAGCTGTCCGGCAACCGCATCCCCACCGTTTTCTACGGGCAGCACGTCACTGCCGGCAGCTCCAGCTCCACCACCTACAACCACTACAACGTCCTGCGGACCGTGGAGGACCTGGCGGGTCTGTCCGCGCACGCGGGCAACGCATCCTCGGCGTCCGACATCACCGGCATCTGGAACTGACGCCCGTGTATCTCGCGGACTCCCGCAGTACCAAGTCCGTCGCCGCCCCGGACTCCCGTCCGGGGCGGCGCCCGGCCGCCGTGCCCTCCACCGTGCTGGCCCTGGGCGCCGTCAGCCTGATCACGGACGTCTCCTCGGAGATGGTCACCGCCGTCCTGCCGCTCTACGTCGTCGCGGGCCTCGGCCTGTCACCGCTCGGGTTCGGGCTCCTCGACGGCATCAACAACGGCGTCGGGGCCCTGGTCCGGCTGGCCGGGGGCCATCTCGCCGACCGGGGAGGCCGTCGGCACAAGGTGGTGGCCGGCCTCGGCTACGGCCTGTCGGCGTTGTGCAAGCCGTTGCTGCTGCTCGCCCACACCCTCCCCGTGATCAGCGCCGTGCTCGCCGCCGACCGCACCGGCAAGGGGCTGCGCACGGCCCCCCGCGACGCGATGATCTCGCTGGCCACCGAACCCCGCCACCGGGGACGGGCGTTCGGGGTGCACCGGGCCATGGACACCACCGGCGCGCTGCTCGGCCCGCTGGTCGCCTTCGCCGTGCTGCGGGCCACCGTCGACGGCTACGACGCGGTCTTCGCGGTCAGCGGCTGTGTCGCCGTGCTCGGAGTCCTGGTGCTGGTGCTCTTCGTGCCCCGCCACATCGTCCCCGCCGGCGCCGTGCAACCACCCGAACCGGCCCGGCCGGTACTCCGGGACGCGCTCGGGCTCCTGCGCCGCCCCGAGCTGCGCGGGATCACGATGTGCGCGACCCTGCTGGGCCTGACCACCGTCAGCGACTCCTTCCTCTATCTGCTGCTCCAGCGCGAAGGGGCCCTGCCCGCCCATCTCTTCCCGCTGCTGCCGCTGGGCACCGCCGCCGTCTTCCTGCTGCTCGCGTTGCCGCTCGGCGCACTCGCCGACCGCGTCGGCAGCCGCCGGCTCTTCCTGGCCGGCCACGGCGTCCTGCTGCTCGGCTACGTCCTGGTGCTCTCCCCCTGGCACGGCGCGCCTGCCGTGGTCGCCGTCCTCGTCCTGCACGGCACCTTCTACGCCGCCACCGACGGGGTCCTCGCGGCCGCCACCGCCGGCGTCGTACCGGACCGTCAGCAAGGAGCCGGTCAGGCACTGGTCGGCACCGGCCAGGCACTGGCCCGCTTCACCTGCTCGCTCGCCTTCGGCGCGGCCTGGAGCCTGTGGGGCGGGCGCACCGCCCTCGCCGTCACCGCCGTCGCACTGGCCGTGAGCGCCGTCGTGGCCTCGTTCGTCCTCCGAACCACCGATGAGGTGCCCGCATGACCCGCATGACCGGCATGACCGGCATGACCCGGACGAACCGCCTGATGGTCCTGCTGGTCGCCGTGGTGCTGCTCGGCGCGGTCGGCACCGGCTCGGTGCTGTACGCAGCCCACCGGTCGGGTCTGCGGGACGAGCAGCAGGCCGACGGTCCGACCGTGCGGGCCGGTGCCGTCTCGCTCCGGCCGACGTCCGGCCGCCGGCTGCTGGTGCGCAACCTGGCCTGGGGCCCGCATCGCGACGAGATCGCCACCGTGCCCGCCGACGACCCGCAGGGGCCGCGCACCGCGTCCGGCGTCAAGTGCCTGCGCTTCCACGCGGCGGCCGGCACCGGCATCTGCCTCCAGGCGGTGCACGGCGCGCTGGAGGACACCTACCGGGCGGTGGTGCTCGACGCGCACCTGCACGAGCTGCACCGCTTCCCGGCGGCGGGCATCCCCACCCGCGCCCGGGTCTCCCCCTCCGGCCGTCTGGTGGCCTGGACGGTCTTCGTCAGCGGAGACTCCTACGCCGGCACCGCCTTCTCCACCCGTACCGCCGTCGTCGACACCCGGACCTGGGCCGTCGACGACAACCTGGAGACGTTCCGCATCGTCAAGGACGGCCGGACCTACCGCGCGGCGGACGTCAACGTCTGGGGGGTCACCTTCGCCGACGACAACCGCTTCTACGCCACCGTGGCGACCGGCGGCCGGACCTACCTGGTCCGCGGCGACCTCGCCGCCCGCACCCTCACCACCGTGCACGGCAACGTGGAATGCCCCTCGCTCTCACCCGACGGCACCCGGATCGCCTACAAGAAACGCGTCCAGGGAGCCTCGCCCGACGCCCCCTGGCGGCTGTACGTCCTCGACCTGCGCACCCTGAAGGAGACCGCGACCGCCGAGCCGCGCAACATCGACGACCAGGCTCTGTGGGCCGACGACTCCACCCTCGTCTACGCCCTTCCCGGCGACTACGGCTCGGACCTGTGGACCGTCCCCGCCGACGGCAGCGGCGCGGCCCGCACCCTCATGACCTCCGCCGTGGCCCCCGCCTACCTGGGGTGACAGGACGTACCGTCAGAGCTCCGTCCGCGTCAGCTCCCGCAACAGCCTCGGCAGCGCCGTCCCGATCGGCTCCCGGACGACGTCGTCGGCGATCTCGTCGTACGGCGTCGGCTCGGCGTTGACGATGACGAGCCGGGCCCCGTGGTCGGCGGCGACGCCGGCCAGCCCGGCGGCGGGCTGGACCTGCAGACTCGTGCCGACGGCGACGAAGACCTGGCAGGCCTTGGTGACGGCGACGGCCTCGCCCAGCACCACCGGGTCGAGCCGCTCGCCGAACATCACCGTGGCCGACTTCAGGATCCCGCCGCACGCCAGGCACGCCGGGTCCTCCTCACCGGCCTCGACCCGCGCCAGCGCGTCCTCCATGGGCCCCCTGGTGTGGCACCGCGTGCACACCACACTCCGCGCGCTGCCGTGCAGTTCGAGCACCTTGCGCACGGGCATCCCGGCGAGCTGGTGCAGCCCGTCCACGTTCTGCGTGATCACCCGCACCGGCACCCCGGACCGCTCCAGCTCGACCACGGCCCGGTGCGCCGCGTTCGGCTCGGCCGTCAGGGCCCGATTGCTCCGCCGCATCCGCCACGACCGCCGCCGGATCTCCGGATCTCCCATGTAGTACTCGTACGTGACGAGCTTCTCCGCCTCGGGATCCTTCCGCCACAGCCCGTTGGGGCCGCGGTAGTCGGGGATGCCGGAGTCCGTGGAGACACCGGCCCCGCTGAGGATGGCGACGAGAGGCTTGCTCATGTGTTCGAGCGTAGGGCCGGGAGGCACGGGGTCGCGAGCCTATATCGCGGCGCCCCGGCCGGTGTTACCGTCCCCGCATGGCCAAGGTCGATGTCTCGCTCGACGCCGAACTCGTCGTCGAAGTCATGGTGCTCACCGGTGTGGGCAACCCCCGGGACGCCGTCGAACTGGTCGTGCGCGACTACATCGAGCGCGGCCATCGCACGGAGGCCAGGACCGCCGTCCGGGACGAGGCCCTGCGCGAGGTGGACGGCAAGCCGCGCGACGTCGAGGGCTGAGCGGGCCGGGGGTCGGCGGGCCGCGGGTCAGCGGGCGGGACGGCCGTTCTCCAGCTCCGCCGTCGTCGAGCCGTCCGCGAGCGCGTCCAGGGCGGCCAGGACACGTGGACCCAGCGCGCCCAGCAGGTAGTCGGTGAGCTCCTCGCGCGGGACCAGCCGCCAGGACAGCAACTCCGACTCCTGGAGCCGGATCGCCTTGCAGTCGTCCGCGCCGAGGACCCCGCCGTCGTACACGTACGCCATCAGCGGCGGCCGGTCCGGGCCGAGCACCCAGTCCACCGCGAGCAGCCGGCCCAGCTCGCGGTCGAGACCGATCTCCTCGAGCGTCTCGCGGCGCGCGGCCTGCCGGGGGCTCTCGCCGGTGTCGGACTCGATCGTGCCGCCCGGCAGCGCCCAGCCCGCCCGGTAGTTGGGCTCGACGAGCAGGACCCGCCCCTCGGCGTCCCGGAAGATCGCGGCGGCGCCGGCCAGGACACGGGGCAGGGAGGCGATGTACGCCGCGAAGTCGGGCGTGCCGGGGATGCTCATCCGGCAAGGGTAAGGGCGGCCGGCGAAGGGGTGCCGACGAAGGGGTGCCGGGCCGGCCGCGTACCGGCTCAGATCTCCGCCGGGCCGTCCCGCTCCCCGACCAGCCGCAGTGTCCGCCGCGCCAGCTCGCTGATGCGGACGCCGTCGAAGCCGAACACCGCGCTGCGCACGGTGTCCTCCAGCGGTTCCGTCCACCGCGGCGGGATCGCCGATGCGCCGGTCAGGACACCGGCCACCGAACCGGCCGTGGCGCCGTTGGAGTCGGTGTCCAGGCCGCCGCGCACGGTGAGCGTGACGGTCCGGGTGAAGTCGCCGTCGCCGTACAGCAGCCCGGCGGTGAGGACGGCGGCGTTCGGGACGGTGTGGATCCAGCCCAGGCCCGCCGTCTCCTCGCTCACCGTGGCGAGCGTGTCCTCCCAGGTCATGCGGGTGTCGTGGAGGGAGGCGACCCGGCGCACGGTCCGGGCCAGCCGGCTGCTCGCCGGGACGACGGCCAGCGCCTCGTCCAGCGCGTGGCGCACCGTCGGCGCGGTGAACGCCGCGGAGACCAGCGCCGCCGCGAACATCGCGCCGTACACGCCGTTGCCGGTGTGCGAGAGCACCGCGTCCCGGCGGGCGAGGGAGGCGGCGCGGCGGGGGAGCCCCGGGCAGGTCCAGCCGTAGATGTCGGCGCGGATCAGGGCGCCGATCCACTCCTGGTACGGGTTGTCGTACGTCGCCGTCAGCGGCGGCTTCAGCCCGGCCGTCAGGTTGCGGTAGGCGGCCCGCTCGGCGGTGAACGTCTGGAGATACGGCAGCCGCAGCAGCCACAGGTCGCCGACCTGCTCGGTACTGAAGCCGAAGCCGTGGGTCTCCAGGAGGTCGAGCCCGAGGATCGCGTAGTCGACGTCGTCGTCGCGGCAGCTGCCGTGGATACGGCCGCGCACACACTCCCGCCACTCCGGGCGCAGCCGAAGGCCGTCCTCCTCGGTGGCCGGCTCGGGCAGGTAGTCGGTCAGCGGCAGCGCTGCGGCCCGCCGCAGATAGCGGTCGATGCGCTCGCGCGTCCACAGGTCGCCCTGCTCGACCGGTTTGCCGAGCATGTTGCCCGCGATCCGGCCCAGCCAGCCCCCGAGGACGCGGTCGGCGAGCTCCGGCTCGCCGCCCACAGGGGTCATGGGTCCGGTCTACCCGATTCCGGTGACACCCGCGAGGGTTGCGACGGCCCACAGCCGCCGCTCAGGGTTGTTCCAGGGTCCGGGCACCGCATGACGGCGGGGCCGCCTTCCGGTTAAGGTCGCAGCGGCGCGACTGGCCCTGACGTGCGCGGGGCCCGGAGAGCAAGGGGATGCAAGGTGACGGACGCTCCAGCGCGGGGCACCCGACGGGTGCTCGTGGCCGCGGACAAGTTCAAGGGGTCGCTGACGGCGGTGGAGGTCGCCGAGCGGGTGACGGCCGGGCTGCGCCGGGTCGTGGCGGACCTCGAGGTGGAGGCCCTGCCCGTCGCCGACGGCGGTGACGGGACCGTCGCGGCGGCGGTCGCGGCAGGCTTCGAACGCCGGGAGATACGGGTCGCCGGGCCTCTCGGGCAGGAGGTGACCGCAGCGTTCGCGGTACGCGGCGACACCGCGGTCGTGGAGATGGCGGAGGCGAGCGGCCTGCAGCGGCTCCCGGCCGGCGTCTTCGCGCCCCTCACGGCCTCGACGTACGGCTCGGGCGAGCTGTTGCGGGCCGCGCTGGACGCGGGAGTGCGGACGATCGTCTTCGGGGTCGGCGGCAGCGCCACCACGGACGGCGGCGCCGGCATGCTGTCCGCGCTCGGCGCGCGGTTCCTCGACGAGGACGGCGAGCCGGTGGCTCCGGGCGGCGGCGGTCTCGCGGAGCTGGCCCGCGCCGACCTGTCGGGGCTGGACCCCCGGCTGGCCGCCGTGGAACTGGTCCTGGCGAGCGACGTCGACAACCCGCTGACCGGCCCCAAGGGCGCAGCGGCGGTGTACGGCCCGCAGAAGGGCGCCTCGCCGGACGACGTGGAGACGCTGGACGCGGCGCTCACGCACTATGCGGAGGTACTGGAGACGGCGCTCGGGTCGAAGGCGGCGGAGTACGCCGCCGCGCCGGGCGCGGGCGCCGCGGGCGGCATCGGCTACGGGGCGCTGCTCGTCGGCGCCCGCTTCCGCGCCGGCATCGAGGTCATGCTCGACGTGCTGGGCTTCGCGCCGGCGCTGGAGCGGGCCGAGCTGGTGATCACCGGTGAGGGCTCGCTGGACGAACAGACCCTGCACGGCAAGGCTCCCGCGGGCGTCGCCGCGGCAGCCCGGGCGGCCGGCAAGGAGGTCGTCGCCGTCTGCGGTCGCCTCGCCCTGCCCCCGGCGGCGCTGGGCCGGGCCGGAATCCGCCGCGCCTATCCGCTGACGGATGCCGAGCCGGACATCGCCAGGTGCATATCGGACGCCGGGCCGATCCTGGAGCGGGTGGCGGAACAGATCGGCCGCGACTTCCTGAGCTGAGCGGAGGCTACGGCAGGGGGATCAGTTCGCCGTCGGTCTCCCTGAAGTAGCTGCCGTTGGCGAGGCCCTCCACCTTGCTGTGCTTGAACCACTGCTTCGAGAAGTGATGGACGGTCTTCGCGGTGGTCTCCCAGACCAGGGAGTGACCCGCGCCGGCAAGGCAGAACATCAGCGTCTTCGGTCCCTTGACGGCGTCGTAGAGGGCCGGCACGGAGAAGCGCAGGATGTCCGGGAACGTCGCGGGGCTGTTCGCCGTCCGGTCCAGCTCCCCGTACGCGATGAGTACGGGGACCCTCTTGCCGAGCACCCGCGTGCCGACCGGGTTCTCGTACGCCGCGGTCTGGCTGTTCCAGCCCCACGAGTACGTGTTCCGGTACCGCAGGACACCCTCGTACACGCCCGGTGCCTCCTCGGGGCCCCACTTGCCGGCGAGGGGGTCGTCCTGCACGCAGGCGTCCCACACACGCTCCTCGATGCCGGGCTCCCACAGGGTGGGGGTGCTCGCCAGCGACGCCTTGAACCCGGTCTTGCCGGCGACGTGCATCGGGAAGCCGAACAGGTTGGGCGGCAGGGACACGGGCAGTGTCGATACACCGGACGGGCGTCCGAAGGGATCGGCGGGGTTCCCCGACCACCGCCCCTTCGGCGGGAACACCGGGGCGAGCAGGAACAGGCTCTCGACGTCCTCGGGACGGCGGAGCGTGTAGGGGCCCATGACGAGCGCGGCCGCGGACCAGCCGACAAAACGAATCGGCTTGTCCAGGCCGGGCACGGCCCTGATGTACTTGACCACCGTTTCGAGCTCTGCCGCCTCGCTCTCCGTGTTGCCCAGCTCGTGCGGGTACGGGGGCTGGGCGGAGCAGGGTTCCGGAAGCGGATGGGGGACGAGGACCGCTTGTTGCTGCGTCGGGTTGGCGTTGCACGGCTCGTCCATCACCTTCGGGCGTGGTGACCGGCCGGACCCCTGGAGATCCATGATGAAGACGTCGTAACCGTCCTGCGCGAGTTCCTGGGCCCAGCTGTAGCGGGTGGCGTGCCCGTTGGGCACCGGCGCCAGGTCGAACCCTGCCAGTGCCGGGACGCTTCTGCCGTGCAGCATGAGGACCGGCTTGTGCGGGTTGCTGCCGTGGGTGCCGTCGTACTCCCGGACGGGGAGCAGCACCGGGTCTCCGAAGTTCGCGGGGATCTTCGAGATGTGCGGCACCAGATGTTCCTTGAGGACGAGTGAGGCCATGGCCATCTCCCGAAGGGTGCAAAGGGGGTGATTCTCGTACAATCCCCCCTGCTTCTACCGTCCTCTTCTTCCTCACGCTCTGCAACCGCGCGTGGATCGCCGGTAGTTGACGGGGCAAGGGCACACGACGGACGTCCTTGAACGCAAAACGGGTGCGGCCCGGACCTTCGAGGTCCGGGCCGCACCCGTCGAGCGGTGGAGCGAGGGTCAGGGCAGCTGTGCCGCCCGCGCCTCGCGCCGGTTGTCGCGGAAGTTGTTCACCCGGCGGGCCGTGGCGAACAGCGGGATGACCGCGCCCATGACGAGCTGCAGCGCGCAGCCGGTCTGGAGCAGGAGCTGACCGCTCGGGGCGTCGAACGCCCAGGCCGCCAGCAGGCCCATCGACAGCACGATCCAGCAGAGCATCGCGCCGGCGAGGCGGCCCCGCGGCTTGGGGTACTCGACCCGGCTCACCATCAGCCACGCGGTGCCGATGATCGCCATGAGCGTGGCGACGAACGGCAGCTCGAGGAGCACGATCGAGACGACCGTCAGCGCGCCGAACGGCGACGGCATGCCCTGGAAGGTGCCGTCCTTGACGGTGACGCACGAGAATCTCGCGAGCCTCAGCACCACCGCGAGCAGCACCACGATCGCCCCGACCGCCGCCACCCGCTGGTGGGCGTCGTCGGCGACCATGCCGTAGACCAGGACGAAGTACGCCGGGGCCAGACCGAAGCTGATCAGGTCCGAGAGGTTGTCCAGTTCCGCGCCCATCGGGGACGAGCGCAGCTTGCGTGCGACCAGGCCGTCGAACAGGTCGAAGACCGCCGCGCACAGCATCAGGATGACCGCCGTGGCCGCGCTGTGGCGGGCCATGCCGGATTCCTGGCTGCCGGTGAGGTGCGGGATCAGGATGCCGGTGGTGGTGAAGTACACCGCCATGAAGCCGCACGTTGCGTTGCCGAGGGTGAGGGTGTCCGCTATCGACAGGCGGAGAGAGAGGGGCATCTCCTCCTCTTCGTCCACCTCGTCGGCCTCGGGCACCCAGCCCGCCTGGGTCTCCGGGTCAATCACGGTCAATGCGAGTCACCCCTGCCACGGTCTTCTGCCCCACCTCGACCGCGACGTCCACGCCCTCGGGGAGGTAGATGTCGACACGCGAACCGAAGCGGATCAGGCCGATCCGCTCGCCCTGCTCGACCTTCGTGCCCTCGGGGATGTAGGGGACGATGCGGCGGGCGACGGCTCCGGCGATCTGGATCATCTCGATGTCACCGAGCTCGGTGTCGAAGTGCCAGACGACGCGCTCGTTGTTCTCGCTCTCCTTGTTGAACGCCGGCACGAACCCGCCGGGGATGTGCTCGACCGACGTCACGGTGCCGGCCAGCGGCGCGCGGTTGACGTGGACGTTGAGCGGGCTCATGAAGATCGCGACCCGGGTGCGTCCGTCCTTCCACGGCATGATGCTCTGCACCACACCGTCGGCGGGGGAGATGACCCGGCCCGAGGCGATCTCGCGCTCGGGGTCGCGGAAGAACCACAGCATGCCCGCCGCGAGAGCGCTGGCGGGCACGGCGACGGCCTTCGCGGCACCCGAGCGGCGGGCGCGCAGCAGGCTGACGGCTGCGGTGGCGACGGTCGGCAGAAGCCACGGCGATGCTCCGCGCGCGAGGCGTGCGCCTACCAGGCTGTCGCGGTGTGCAGAGGTTTGGCTGTGGGGCATGGATGACCTTCGTAGCGGATGATGCCGCGCTTCGACGGGGGGACGGCGGCTTTCCGCGATCGTAGCGGTTCGGGGCCACAACTGGGTAAGCAAGGAAGCCGAGTCGACGGCAGAGGGAAGTTGACGGGGTGTGATCTTCTTCTCGAAGAAAACACCCCCAACCCGGACAATCAGCCTTGGAACCGGTACTCCTCGAGCAACCTGCGCCCGATGATCATTTTCTGGATTTCTGCGGTGCCTTCACCGATCAGCAGCATCGGGGCCTCGCGGTAGAGGCGCTCGATCTCGTACTCCTTGGAGAAGCCGTAGCCTCCGTGGATCCGGAAGGCATCCTCCACGACCTCCTTGCAGTACTCGGAGGCGAGGTACTTCGCCATCCCTGCCTCAAGGTCGTTTCGTTCCCCGGAGTCCTTTTTGCGTGCGGCGTTCACCATCATGGCATGGGCGGCCTCGACCTTGGTAGCCATCTCGGCGAGCTTGAACTGGATCGCCTGGTGCTGGGCGATCGGCTTGCCGAAGGTGTGACGCTGCTGGGCGTACGAGACGCCCAGCTCGAAGGCACGCTGGGCGACGCCGCAGCCACGGGCCGCGACATTGACGCGACCCACCTCGACCCCGTCCATCATTTGGTAAAAACCTCGGCCGGTGACCCCGCCGAGCACCCGATCGGCGGGAAGGCGCAGGCCATCCATGATCATCTCGGTGGTGTCCACCCCCTTGTACCCCATCTTGTCGATCTTGCCCGGGATGGTCAGGCCGGGGCGGACCTCACCGAAGCCGGGTTCCTTCTCGATCAGGAAGGTCGTCATCGACTTGTGCGGCTTGGCGGCCGCCTCTTCGGGGGAGTGTCCTTCGTCACTTCGGACCAGAACGGCCACCAGCGACGACGTGCCGCCGTTCGTCAGCCACATCTTCTGGCCGTTGAGGACGTACTCGTCGCCGTCCTTCACCGCCTTCGAGGTGATCGCGGACACGTCCGAGCCGAGAGCCGGCTCCGACATGGAGAAGGCGCCGCGGACGTCGCCGGCCGCCATCCTCGGCAGGAAGTGGTCCTTCTGCTCCTGCGTGCCGTGCTGCTTGAGCATGTACGCCACGATGAAGTGCGTGTTGATGATGCCGGAGACAGACATCCAGCCGCGGGCGATCTCCTCGACGCACAGCGCGTACGTCAGGAGCGACTCGCCCAGACCGCCGTACTCCTCGGGGATCATCAGACCGAACAGGCCCAACTCCTTGAGGCCGTCGACGATCTGCTGCGGGTACTCGTCGCGGTGCTCCAGCCCGGTCGCGACCGGGATGATCTCCTTGTCCACGAAGTCGCGGACGGTGGAGAGGATCTCCTGCTGGATGTCGGTCAGACCGGCGGTCTGGGCGAGGCGCGCCATGGCTACTTCTCCGTCTTTTCCGAAGGGTCGTTCAGCTCCGGGCGGCCCGGCTGCTCACCGCCGCGCTCCTTGATGTACGTCTCGGTCGGCACCATCACCTTGCGGCGGAACACGCAGACCAGGGTGCCGTCCTGCTTGTAGCCCTTCGTCTCGACGTAGACGATCCCGCGGTCGTTCTTCGACTTCGACGGCCACTTGTCGAGCACGGTCGTCTGCCCGTAGATCGTGTCGCCGTGGAAGGTCGGCGCCACGTGCTTGAGCGACTCGATCTCCAGGTTGGCGATCGCCTTGCCCGAGACGTCCGGCACGGACATGCCGAGCAGCAGCGAGTAGATGTAGTTGCCCACGACGACGTTCTTGCCGAAGTCGGTCGTCCGCTCCGCGTAGTTGGTGTCCATGTGGAGCGGGTGGTGGTTCATGGTGAGGAGACAGAACAGGTGGTCGTCGTACTCCGTGACCGTCTTGCCCGGCCAGTGCTTGTACGTCGCCCCGACCTCGAACTCCTCGTAGGTGCGTCCGAACTGCATGGCGCTCAGCCCTCCGGGATCTCGAACTTGCTGGTGCGCTGCATGCCGGCGGCGCGGCCCTTGCCGGAGATGACCAGCGCCATCTTGCGGCTGGCCTCGTCGATCATCTCGTCGCCGAGCATCGCCGAGCCCTTCTTGCCGCCCGCCTCGGACGTGTAGTAGTCGTACGCGTCCAGGATCAGCTCGGCGTGGTCGAAGTCCTCCTGCGACGGCGAGAAGATCTCGTTGGACGCCTCGACCTGGCCCGGGTGCAGCACCCACTTGCCGTCGAAGCCGAGCGCGGCAGCACGTCCGGCGACCTCGCGGTAGCCGTCGACGTTGCGGATCTGCAGGTAGGGGCCGTCGATCGCCTGGAGGTCGTTGGCGCGGGCGGCCATCAGGATCTTCATGAGGATGTAGTGGTACGCGTCCGCCGGGTAGCCGGGCGGCTGCTCGCCCACGACCAGCGACTTCATGTTGATCGACGCCATGAAGTCGGCCGGGCCGAAGATGATCGTCTCGACGCGCTGGGAAGCCGTGGCGATCTCGTTGACGTTGTTGAGGCCCTGCGCGTTCTCGATCTGCGCCTCGATGCCGATGCGGCCGACCTCGAAGCCCATGGTCTTCTCGATCTGCGTCAGGAGCAGGTCCAGCGCGACGACCTGCTGGGCGCTCTGCACCTTGGGCAGCATGATGCAGTCGAGGTTGGGTCCCGCGCCCTCGACCACCGTCACGACGTCGCGGTACGTCCACTCGGTCGTCCAGTCGTTGACCCGGACCACCCTCGTCTTGCCCGTCCAGTCGCCCTCGTTGAGGAACTTGACGATGGTGTGCCGTGCCTCGGGCTTGGCGAGCGGCGCGCACGCGTCCTCGAGGTCGAGGAACACCTGGTCCGCCGGGAGGCCCTGCGCCTTCTCGAGGAAGCGGGGGTTGCTGCCCGGGACCGCGAGACACGAGCGGCGGGGACGCAGACGGTTGACGGTCATGCGGGGACCTCCAGGGGGTCGAGCTTGTTCGCTTTCCGGATCTCGTCGACGATGCGGCCGATGATTCCGGTGATGTCGAAGTCCTTCGGGGTGAAGACCGCGGCCACGCCGGCAGCCCTGAGCTGTTCGGCGTCTCCATTCGGGATGATGCCACCGGCGATCACCGGGATGTCTGTGGCACCGGCCACACGCAGCCGTTCGAGGACGTCCGGCACCAGCTGGGCGTGCGAGCCGGAGAGGATGGACAGGCCGACGGCGTGCACGTCCTCCTCCAGCGCGGCGTCCACGATCTGCTCGGGCGTCAGCCGGATGCCCTGGTAGACCACCTCGAAGCCGGCGTCCCGAGCGCGTACGGCTATCTGCTCGGCGCCGTTGGAGTGCCCGTCCAGGCCCGGCTTGCCGACCAGGAAGCGCAGCTTGCCGACGCCCATGTCCTTCGCGGTCACATCGACCCGGCGGCGGACGTCGGCCATGGCCGAGCCCTCCTCGGCCGGGACCGCCACCGGCGCCGACGACACACCGGTCGGGGCGCGGAACTCGCCGAACACCTCGCGCAGCGCCCCGGACCACTCGCCGGTCGTGACCCCGGCGCGGGCGCACTCCAGGGTGGCCTCCATGAGGTTGGCGGTGCCCTTGGCGGCCTCCTTCAGCTTCTCCAGCGCCTTGCACGGGCGCGGGTGGTTGAAGGGCGGCTGGTAGCGCGTGTCGCGCCAGTTCTCCAGGGAGGCGATGACCCGGGCCTCGACCGCCGGATCGACCGTCTGGATGGCCGTGTCGAGATCCGCGGTGAGCGGGTTGGGCTCGGTCGTCTCGAAGACGTTGACGCCGATGATCTTCTCCTGCCCGGACTCGATCCGGGCCCGGCGCTCGGCGTGCGAGGAGACGAGCTGCGACTTGAGGTAGCCGGACTCGACGGCGGCCATCGCGCCGCCCATCTCCTGGATCCGCTCGATCTCCGTGAGGGACTCCTCGACCAGCTCGCTCACCTTGGTCTCGATGACCTTCGAGCCCTCGAAGATGTCCTCGTACTCCAGCAGGTCGCTCTCCAGGGCGAGCACCTGCTGGATGCGCAGCGACCACTGCTGGTCCCAGGGGCGGGGCAGGCCGAGGGCCTCGTTCCAGGCGGGCAGCTGCACGGCACGCGCGCGTGCGTCCTTCGACAGCGTCACGGCGAGCATCTCGAGGACGATCCGCTGGACGTTGTTCTCCGGCTGCGCCTCCGTCAGGCCCAGGGAGTTGACCTGGACGCCGTAGCGGAAGCGGCGCTGCTTGGCGTTCTCGATGCCGTAGCGCTCGAGGGTGATCCGGTCCCAGATGCGGCCGAAGGCGCGCATCTTGCACATCTCCTCGACGAACCGGACGCCCGCGTTGACGAAGAAGGAGATACGGGCGACGACATCGCCGAACTTCTCGGCCGGCACCTGTCCGGAGTCACGGACGGCGTCCAGCACGGCGATCGCCGTGGACATCGCGTACGCGATCTCCTGGACCGGCGTGGCCCCGGCCTCCTGCAGGTGGTAGCTGCAGATGTTGATCGGGTTCCACTTCGGGATGTGGGACACCGTGTACGCGATCATGTCCGTGGTGAGACGGAGGCTCGGCCCCGGCGGGAACACGTGCGTGCCCCGGGACAGGTACTCCTTGACGATGTCGTTCTGGGTCGTGCCCTGGAGCAGGGTGATGTCCGCGCCCTGCTCCTCGGCGACGACCTGGTAGAGCGCCAGCAGCCACATGGCGGTGGCGTTGATCGTCATCGAGGTGTTCATCTGCTCCAGGGGGATGTCCTGGAACAGCCTGCGCATGTCACCGAGATGGGCCACCGGCACGCCGACCCGGCCGACCTCGCCGCGGGCGAGGACGTGGTCGGAGTCGTAGCCGGTCTGGGTGGGCAGGTCGAACGCGACCGACAGACCCGTCTGGCCCTTGGCGAGGTTGCGCCGGTACAGCTCGTTGGACGCCTCGGCCGTGGAGTGACCGGCGTACGTGCGCATGAGCCACGGCCGGTCCTTCTGACGCTCAGTCATCAATGACCCCGGGTGTCTCAGATGTTGCGGAAGCGGTTGATGGCGTCGATGTGCTGGGCGCGCTTCTCCTCGTCGCGCACACCCAGACCCTCCTCGGGGGCCAGCGCGAGAACACCGACCTTGCCCTGGTGGAGGTTGCGGTGCACGTCGTAGGCGGCCTGCCCGGTCTCCTCCAGGGAGTAGACCTTCGACAGCGTCGGGTGGATCTTGCCCTTCGCGATCAGCCGGTTGGCCTCCCAGGCCTCGCGGTAGTTGGCGAAGTGCGAGCCGATGATCCGCTTCAGGGACATCCACAGGTAGCGGTTGTCGTACTCGTGCATGTAGCCGGAGGTCGAGGCGCAGGTGGTGATGGTGCCGCCCTTGCGGGTGACGTAGACCGAGGCGCCGAAGGTCTCGCGGCCGGGGTGCTCGAAGACGATGTCGATGTCCTCGCCGCCGGTGAACTCGCGGATGCGCTTGCCGAAGCGCTTCCACTCCTTCGGGTCCTGGGTCCGCTCGTCCTTCCAGAACCTGTAGCCCTCGGCGTTGCGGTCGATGACCGCCTCGGCGCCCATGGCCTGGCAGATGTCGGCCTTCTCGGGGGATGAGACGACACAGATCGGGTTGGCGCCGCCGGCCAGGGCGAACTGCGTGGCGTAGCTGCCGAGTCCGCCGCTGGCGCCCCAGATCAGGACGTTGTCGCCCTGCTTCATGCCGGCGCCGTTGCGGGAGACGAGCTGCCGGTAGGCGGTGGAGTTGACGAGGCCGGGGGCCGCCGCCTCCTCCCACGACAGGTGGTCCGGCTTCGGCATCAGCTGGTTGGACTTGACCAGGGCGATCTCGGCGAGGCCGCCGAAGTTGGTCTCGAAGCCCCAGATGCGCTGCTCGGGGTCGAGCATCGTGTCGTTGTGGCCGTCCGACGACTCCAGTTCCACGGACAGACAGTGCGCGACGACCTCGTCGCCCGGCTTCCAGGCGTTGACGCCCGGGCCGGTGCGCAGGACCACGCCCGCCAGGTCGGAACCGATGACGTGGTACGGCAGGTCGTGCCGCTTGGTGAGCTCGCTGAGCCTGCCGTAGCGCTCCAGGAAGGAGAACGTCGACACCGGCTCGAAGATCGAGGTCCACACGGAGTTGTAGTTGACCGAGGAGGCCATGACGGCCACCAGGGCCTCGCCCGGACCGAGCTCGGGCAGGGCCACCTCGTCCAGGTGGAGGGACTTGCGGGGGTCCTTGTCGCGGCTCTCGAGGCCGGCGAACAGCTCTGCCTCGTCCTTGTGCACGGTGATCGCGCGGTAGGACTCGGGGAGCGGCAGAGCGGCGAAGTCGTCCGGCGTCGAGTCCGGCGACTGGATCGCGTCCAGGATCTTCTGCATGGTCACGGTGTTGCCTCCGGCGGTGAGCGCCCTGAGGGCGGGGCGCTGAGGGTTACGTCGGTGCTGCTGAGGGTTTGGGGTGAACGTGCCGTCGGTTCGGCGGATGTGCTGTTCGGCAGCGCTTTGTGGCGCGGGAGGTTGCCTGTGACGCAGGCGTCCGGGCGCGCAAACCATGAGCTTGCGGGGACAGCCGACGTACGAAAGGTCTCTGCACGCCGGCCGCCCGGACACCTTCAACGTATGACACCGCGTGTCACCCCGCAAGGCACTGAGTGCCAGAACTTGGTCTCAGCTGAAATCTTTACGTAACAAATGAGCGATGATCGATCGAACGGGCTCTGAAATGTGCGCGAAAAGGGGCTCTGACATGCCAAAACGGCCACCCGGTGGGGTGGCCGTCGTCACAGCGTGAAAGGGGTTCCGAGGGGTGCTCAGCGCTCCTTGAGAGCCTGCTCGATGGTGCGCATGACCTCGTCCAGCGAGGCGTCGGTGCGGGCGACCGTCACCAGCACCTCGCCCTGGGCGGAGACCGCCGCCGGGGCCGGCTGAGGGGCGCCCGCGCTGCTGCGGCCGGCTCCTATGCCCGTCCCGAACGTCTTCCGCACGATCGCGAAGGCATGGTCGAGCTGGGTCTCGACGTCGCCCTGGCCGCCGGCTCTGAGCCAGCGCCGCAGCACGTGGTTGTGGGCGGTGACCACGGCGGACGCGGCGACCTCGGCGAGCAGCGGATCGTCGTTGGCGTCGTCGTCGTGGGCGTGCTCGTCGAAGTGCCCGAGGAGGTAGCGGGTGAAGAGGCGCTCGTAGCGGGCCACCGACGCGATCTCCGCCTCGCGCAGGGTGGGCACCTCGCGCGTCAGCTTGTAGCGGGCGACCGAGATCTCCGGCCGGGCCGCGTACATCTTCATGACCTCCTTGATGCCGCGGCACACCGTGTCGAGCGGATGCTCGTGCGCCGGGGCCGCGTTGAGCACGGCCTCCGCCCGGATCAAGGTGTCGTCGTGGTCGGGGAAGATCGCCTCTTCCTTGGAGCGGAAGTGGCGGAAGAAGGTCCGGCGGGCGACTCCGGCCGCGGCCGCGATCTCGTCGACCGTGGTCGCCTCGTACCCCTTGGTCGCGAACAGCTCCATCGCCGCGGCCGCCAGTTCTCGGCGCATCTTGAGTCGCTGGGCTGCCGCTCGGCTGCCCGCGGCACTCTCCGGCGCGTCGGGCGTGGCTGGTGTACGTGAGGACCTGGCGGGCTGGGGCATGACCCGAACGTACTGCATGTGCGCAGCTCGGTGCGCCTGTCCGGGGTTTCCCCCGCCCTCGGTGGGCGGGGGCCCGAGGGCGGGGTCGAGCAGCCCGCCCCAGTCCTCGTCCGCGCGGAGCCGGTCGCCGATGCCCTCAGCGGCGGGCATATTCGCGGAAGCCGCGGCCGGTCTTGCGGCCGAGGCAGCCCGCGGCCACCAGGTGCTCCAGGAGCGGGGCCGGGGCCAGGCCCGGGTCCCGGAACTCGCGGTGCAGCACCTTCTCGATCGCCAGGGAGACGTCGAGGCCGACGACGTCCAGCAGCTCGAAGGGGCCCATCGGGTAGCCACCGCCCAGCTTCATCGCCGCGTCGATGTCGTCGAGGGACGCGTAGTGCTCCTGGACCATCTTGATCGCGTTGTTGAGGTACGGGAAGAGCAGCGCGTTCACGATGAAGCCCGCGCGGTCTCCGCAGTCCACCGCGTGCTTCTTGATCCGCCCGCACACCTCGCGGACCGTCGCGTGGACGTCGTCGGCCGTCAGCACCGTACGCACGACCTCGACCAGCTTCATCGCGGGCGCCGGGTTGAAGAAGTGCATCCCGATCACGTCCTGCGGGCGCGAGGTGGCGCGGGCGCAGGCGACGACCGGCAGGGAGGAGGTCGTCGTGGCGAGGACCGCGCCGGGCTTGCACACCTTGTCCAGCGTCGCGAACAGCTGCTGCTTGACCTCCAGGTCCTCGGCGACCGCCTCGAGCGCGAGGTCGACGTCGGCGAAGGCGTCGTAGGAGCCGGCCGGGGTGATCCGGTCCAGGATCTGGGCCGCGTTCTCCGCGGTCAGCCGGCCCTTGTCGACCGAGCGGGAGAGCGACTTGCCGATCCGGGCCTTGGCGGTCTGCGCCTTCTCCTCGCTGCGGGCGGCGAGGACGACGTCGTAGCCGGCCTTGGCGAAGACCTCGGCGATGCCGGAGGCCATGGTGCCGGAGCCGGCGACACCGACCGAACGGACCGGACGGCCGGGGGCCGCGCCGTCGCCGGACAGGGGGGTCAGCGCGTCCGGGACGACCGTCGCGCTGTTCGGGGCGTCGTAGGTGTAGAAGCCGCGGCCCGACTTACGGCCGGTCAGGCCCGCCTCGCTGAGCTGCTTGAGGATCGGCGCGGGGGCGTGCAGCCGGTCGTGGGACTCGGCGTACATGGCCTCCAGGACCGTACGGGCCGTGTCCACGCCGATCAGGTCGAGCAGGGCGAGCGGGCCCATCGGCAGTCCGCAGCCCAGCCGCATCGCGGCGTCGATGTCCTCACGGGAGGCGTACCGGGCCTCGTACATCGCGGCGGCCTGGTTGAGGTAGCCGAACAGCAGGCCGTCGGCGACGAAGCCGGGGCGGTCGCCGACCGCGACCGGCTCCTTGCCGAGGTCGAGGGCGAGGTTGGTGACGGCGGTGACCGCGGTGGGCGCGGTCAGCACCGAGGAGACGACCTCGACCAGCTTCATGGCCGGCGCCGGGTTGAAGAAGTGCAGGCCCAACACCCGCTCCGGACGCGCCGAGTCGGCGGCGAGCCGGGTCACGGAGAGCGCGTTGGTGCCGGTGGCGAGGATGGTCTCGGGCCGCACCAGCCCGTCCAGCTCGCGGAAGATCTGCTGCTTGATCTCGTACGACTCCGGCGCCACCTCGATGACGAGGTCGGCGTCGGCCGCCGTGCGCAGGTCGGTGGAGACACGGACCCGGGCCAGGACCGCGGTGCGCTCCTGCTCGGTGATCCGGCCGCGCTGCACGGCGCGGGCGGTGGAGGCCTCCACCGCGGCGAGGGACCGCGCGGCCTGGGCCTCGCTGATGTCGATGCCGATCACCTCGCGACCGGCCTTCGCCAGGACCTCGGTGATGCCGGTGCCCATGGTGCCGAGGCCGATGACGGCGATCGTCCGGAGCGGGGACAGAGGGGTGTCGGACAGGGGAGCGACCATCGCGGGACTCCAGAAATGAGGTGACGACTGGGAACGCGCCCGGGTGCGCCGAACGGCCTCTGCGAGGCTTGGGCGCACCGGATGCGGTGAAGGATTCGCGGGTGTTGCCGGGCTGACGAGCGCACACGCCCGGTGCCGTCGCCGAGGGCGCGCACACGCCCGGAGCGAACGGAAGATCCGACCGGCCCTGTCCCGTGGCCGGGTCGTACAGCGGTACCTGTGGTACCGAACCGACTTCTCGCGGCGACTGCGTCACCAGGCCACCACGAGGAGGTGAAGCGAGTGATTGACTCGCTCGTATGAGCTTAACCGGTGGGTAACGAGCGCGCCAGCCCCTGGGACTGTGACCTGTTTCGCTCGAACGGCCCACCCGGCCGCGCGGGCCAGGTGCCCGGTTTGCGCCTCCGCGCCCAGCCCAGCCCCTACGCTCGGCACATGGACGAAGAGTTGCGATCACTCACGGAGCGCTTACGGCGCGAGTCCGGCGCGACGGCGGCGTACGAGCGGCTGGCAGGTGTCGCGGACCACGACCTACTGGCCGACGTGCTCACCGAGTCGGGGCAGCCCCTCTGGGCACGCGAGCTGGCCGCCTTCCGGCTGGGCTGCGCCGGGGACCGGCGCGCCTTCGAGGCCCTCGTCCTGCTGCTCAACCACCGGGATCCGCCGCGCTGCGCCTCCGCCGCCCACGCGCTGGCCCGCCTCGGCGACCCCCGCACCGCCCGCGCCGCGGCCGCCCTGGCCACCAACGAACTGCGTGTCGCCTACGCTCTGCACCCCGTCCGGCTGCTGGTGGAGCTGCGCGCGCCCGAGTCCGTGCCCGCGCTGATCACCACGCTGCGGCGACGCCTGAGCCCGCACGACCCCTATCGCCGGGTGGCCCTCGCCTGCGTGGAGGGGCTGGGCACGCTGGGCGACGGCCGCGCCCGCCCGGTGCTGAACGACGCCCTCGCCCATCCGGTGCTCGCGGAGGCGGCCGTACACGCGCTGGCGCGGATTCCCAGGCAGCGCTGAGCCGCCGCCGGACCGCGGACGCCGCGTCCGGCACCCGACCCGCCCCGGCGTCAGCGGTCCGCACGCATGCGGAAGCAGGGCGTGCCGAAGCATGACGGTCTGTCGCCCATTAGTTCGAGATTCGAATAACTTCGCGATGGGAAGATCGCCTTCCGCCGGACTGCAGAGGGTCGGCGCGCCCGTCGGGCGGCTGCCGAAGTGACCGCGGACGAGCCGGATCAGTCCGGCTGTGGAGGGTATAGGCCGTGACCAGCACACAACTGCCCGATGAGATATCAGTCCTGAGATCGCCTCAGGATCCGACCAAGACATTCGGGCAGTTCCTGGAAGACAAGTGGTCGGCGGTCTGCGGGGGTCTGGGAACAGACCTGTGGGAGACGGAGAGTGTGCTCCAGGACCTGCGGGAGGCACTCCACCCGTGGGGCGAGCGGCCCATGGGAACGCGATGCGATCCGCCTTCGTTCGTCTCGGCCGACGGTTTCCCCGCCGAACTCTCCGTCAGTTGGAAGGCCGGCCGGCCCGAGGTCCGCATCCTGTTCGAGTCGCTCGGCTCCGACGGCACCCCGCTCGGCTGCCAGGAGGCCGGCCGCGAGCTGACGCGAAGACTCGCCGGGCGACCCGGGACGGACATCGCGCGATACCTGGATGTCGAGGACCTGTTCCTCACGTCCGCCCCCGATCGCTACCGGGCCACCATCTGGCACTCCCTGGCCTGGCGGCCGGGGGAGCGGCCCCACTACAAGGTCTACCTCAACCCGCAGGTGCACGGCCTGGACCGCGCGTACGACGTCATGACGCAAGCCATGCACCGGCTGGGCCTGGCGGAAGCCTGGGAACCGGTGGCGCGGCGCGGCGAGGAACTGGCCGGTCGGGGACACGAGTTGGAGCTCATGGCCCTCGATCTGGACGGCGGCGGCACCTCCCGGGTGAAGGTGTACTTCCGGCACCTCCCCATGCCGATGGACGAGCTGGACACCGTGGCGGCCTTGGCGCACCGCCACGACCCGGCCCGGGCGGCCCGGGCGCGCACCGTGATCTACGGGCGGGACGGCGGCGCCGTGAGCAACGAGCCGATGACCTGCCTGGCCTTCCGGGAGGGCGTGCCCGGTCCCGAGGAGGCCAACGTCTACCTGCGGCTGCCGAACAACACCCGCACCGACGCGGAGGCAGCCGTACGCATCGCCCGGCTCATGGAGCTGGAGGGGATCGACCCGCGTCCGCACGCCGAGGTTCTGCGGCGGTTGACGGCGGAGCTGCCGGAGGGCGCCGGGCAGCTGCAGGAGTTGTGCAGCTACCGGACGATCTCGCAGGACCTGCCCGCGGACATCGGTCTGTACCTGCGGTTCAACACGTACGCCGACCCCGCGATCTGACCCTGAACCACAGATGACGGCCCCTCCACAGCCGCTCCGGCACCCGCGTGCGGGCTCCGTCGGCGGGGCCGGTCGGCGGGGTCAGTCGCCCACCACCGCGAACGCCTCGATCTCCATCAGGAAGTCCGGGTGGACCAGGGCGGCGACCTGTACGGCCGAGGCGGCGGGGAGGCGGTCGTCGGGTATGTGGGCGGTGCGGGCCGCGCGGATCGCGGGCATGTGGGCCATGTCCGTGACGAAGTAGGTGAGTTTGACGACGTCGTCGAAGGTCGCGCCGGCCGCGGCGAGGCAGCGGCGCAGGTTCTCGAAGACCTGGCGGGCCTGGGCCTGCGGGTCGCCCTCGCCGACCAGCCTGCGGTGTTCGTCGAGCGGAAGCTGACCGGCGACGGCCACGAAACGGCCGGTGCCCATGACGACATGCGAGTACTGGGCCGCGGCGGCGACTCCGTCGGGGGCGGGAATCCTGGTCGGTTCGCTCATGCGTCCATGGTGGACCACGGGTCCGACAACGCCCCCGACGGGTCGGTGATCACCGCTCAGCCACGGAACCCCAGCAGCCCGTGCAGCGTCGAGCCGTGGGCGGTGGGCGAGGCGGTCTTCGAGGCCGACGGCTTCGGGTCGGGCTGCGCCTTGCACACCGCGTCGACCCCGCCGGTCCCGCGCGGCACCGTGCCGTCGGCCAGGTACGCCGCCAGGTGCTTGTCCAGGCAGGTGTTCCCGCTCAGCGTGATGCCGTGGTTCTGTCCGCCCTCCTCGACGACGAGGCTCGAACCGCGCAGCAGCGCGTGGACCGTCGCGCCGCCCTCGTACGGGGTGGCCGCGTCGTTCGTCGCCTGGAACAGCAGGGCCGGCGGCAGCTCGCCGTTGGTGAGGTTCACCGGCCCCACGGACCCGGTCGGCCAGAACGCGCACGGCGCGTTGTACCAGGCGTTGTTCCAGGTCATGAAGGGGGCCTTCGCGTACACCGACCAGTTGTCCGTGCGCCACTCGTCCCAGTCGCGCGGCCAGAAGGCGTCACGGCACTGCACCGAGGTGTAGACGCTGTAGCCGTTGTCCCCGGCGGCGTCGACGGCGGCGAAGTTCCCGTACGCCGCGACCAGCGGGGCGGTGTCCTTGCGGTTCGCGTACGCCGCGAACGCCTCGGCGAGATGGGGCCAGTAGCCGTTGTAGTAGCCGCCGGGCAGGAAGGTGTCCTCCAGCTCCGAGGCGCCCACCCTGCCGCCGGCCGGCCTGGCCGCGAGGGCCGCCCGCATCGCGTACCACTTGGTCTCGACCTGTTCCGGGTCGGTGCCGAGCCTGTACGTCTTGTCGTTCCTGGCGATCCAGGCCATCAGGGCGCGGTGCCGGTCGTTGAAGGCCAGGTCCTGGGTGAGGTTGTCCTCGTACCAGACGCCCGTGGGGTCGACGATCGAGTCCAGGACCAGGCGCCGTACCCGCTGTGGGTAGAGCTTGGCGTACACCGCGCCGAGGTAGGTGCCGTACGAGTAGCCGAAGTAGTTCAGCCGCCGCGCACCGACCGCGGCACGGATCGCGTCCATGTCCCGCACGGCGCTGACGGTGTCGATGTACGGCAGCACGCGCGCGTATTTCTTGGCGCAGGCCGTCGCGAAGGACCGCGCGCGGGCGACGTTGGCCTTCTCGATCGCCGCGGTGCTCGGCACGGAGTCCGGGCGCACGGCGGCGAAGTGACCGGGCGCGCAGTTCAGCGCGGGCGTGCTCTTGCCCACCCCGCGCGGGTCGAAGCCGATGACGTCGTACTGGGCCGCGACCGCCTTCGGCAGCGCCGAGGCGACGAATCCGGCGAGGCTCAGCCCCCGGCCGCCGGGGCCACCGGGGTTGACCAGGAGCGGGCCCTGGTACCTCTTCGCGGTGTGCGGGACGCGGGAGAGCGCCAGCGTGATCCGCTCACCGCCCGGCTGCGCGTGGTCGAGCGGCACCTTCAGGGACGCGCACTGGAGCTTCGGCTGCCCGGTGGTGCCGCAGTTCTTCCAGGAGAGCGCCGCGGGGCGGGCGGGCGCCGCGGCGGGTGAAGGGCTCGCGGCGGCGGGCACGGCGGTGACCGTCCCGGCCACGACGACGGCGGCAGCGCACAGCACGGCTGCGCGTTGGTTCATGGAGTGCTCCAGAGGCGACGAAGGGGCCGGAGGTGGTCGGACCGCAGGTCACGGCCCTCGCCGCATCGTCCCGAAATGAGCGTCCGTCAGAACCTGTTCCGCCGTTGATTGACCCGATCGGGTAGCCGGATGCGCTCGAACGCGCTCAGATCGACGGGCTCGGATCGACGCGCTCAGATCAGCGAGAGCTGCGTCGGCCCGGACCCGGTCGGCTCCTCCTCCGGCTCGGGCCGTGGGATCCGGCGCGGCATCCCCGCGCGCGTGGGGCCGATCCCGTACTCCTCTGCCAGCTCGTGGACCTGACGGGTGATCCGCCGCTGGTACCACTTCGGGGCGTAGGCGCCGTCCGCGTACAGCCGCTCGTACCGGCGCACCAGGTAGGGGTGGTGCTGCCCGAGCCAGGCCATGAACCACTCGCGGGCGCCGGGGCGCAGATGCAGCGCGAGCGGGGTGACCGAGGTGGCCCCGGCGGCCGCGATCGCCCGCACGGTGGCGCGCAGCTGGGCCGGCTCGTCACCGAGGAACGGGATCACCGGCGCCATCAGCACTCCGCAGCCGATCCCGTGGTCGGTGAGGGTCCTGACGACGTCGAGGCGCCGCTGGGGAGCGGGCGTGCCCGGTTCCACGGTGCGCCACAGCTCGGTGTCGGTGAAGCCGACGGAGACCGAGACGCCGACGTCGGTCACCTCGGCGGACTGCCGCAGCAGGTCGAGGTCGCGCAGGATCAGGGTGCCCTTGGTCAGGATCGAGAAGGGGTTCGCCCGGTCGCGCAGGGCGGACAGGATGCCCGGCATCAGCCGGTAGCGGCCCTCCGCGCGCTGGTAGCAGTCGACGTTCGTGCCCATCGCGACGTGCTCCCCGTGCCAGCGGGGCGAGGCCAGCTGGCGCCGCAGCAGCTCCGGCGCGTTCACCTTGACGACGATCTGGGTGTCGAACCCGGTCCCGGTGTCGAGGTCGAGATAGCTGTGCGTCTTGCGGGCGAAGCAGTACACACACGCGTGCGTGCAGCCCCGGTAGGGGTTCACCGTCCACTCGAACGGCATCCGGGAGGCCCCCGGCACCCGGTTGAGGATCGAGCGGGCCCGGATCTCGTGGAACGTGATGCCGGCGAACTCGGGCGTGTCGAACGTCCTGGTCGTGACCGCGTCCGCGCCGAACAGCGCGGCATCGGCCGGCCGGTCGTGACGGGTCTCCACGGTGAGGTTGTCCCAGCGCATGACGCCTCCTCGGTAGTACTGGCCCCACAATAGAACATGTGTTCCCATGATCGTGCGAGGAACCTTTCGGGAACCGATTTCGATCGCCCCGCGATCGCTTCCGGGACCCCGATTTGGGCGGCCGTGGACCGGGGTGGTTGGCTTGCCCCGAACCTGAGGAACCCCGAACAACCCTGAGCAACACAGACGTGGAGGAACCCCATGGCGCAGGTCGAGGCCACCACCGAGCGGGTCGTCGCCGCGGATCCGGAGAAGGTGTTCGACACCATCGCCGACTACAGCGGCGCGCGCGGGAAGCTGCTGCCCGAGCACTTCAGCGAGTACGAGGTGCGCGAGGGCGGCGACGGCGAGGGCACCCTCGTCCACTGGAAGCTCCAGGCCACCAGCAAGCGTGTCCGTGACTGCCTCCTGGAGGTCGCCGAGCCGACCGACGGCGAGCTCGTCGAGAAGGACCGCAACTCCTCGATGGTCACCGTCTGGCGCGTCACCCCGGCGGGCGAGGGCAAGTCCCGCGTCGTCGTGACCAGCACCTGGAACGGCGCCGGCGGCGTCGGCGGCTTCTTCGAGAGGACGTTCGCGCCCAAGGGTCTCAACCGGATCTACGACCTGATCCTCGCCAACCTCGCCACCGAGGTCGAGAAGTAGAGCAACACCCGTGCGCCCCGCGCGCGTTGACTCCCCTCACCGGTTCGAGTGGATCTCCCTTGTGACCGGGATGGCGCCGTAACCCGTCGCGCTTGCTCGTAGTTGTCGCTTTACGCGGGAATTGCGTGGCAGGCGCGACGAGGGGAGCGGCACATGGGCGGGACCACGCCGGCACGGGACGAGCCCTTCGCGGCACCTGCCGCGAAGAGCCGGCCACCGATGCCGGCCGGCCCGCCCGAACCCGGCCGACGCCGGGTGCGGCTGATCTTCTTCGCCCTGATGCTCGCCCTGCTCCTCGCGGCCCTGGAGCAGATGATCGTCGCCACCGCCCTGCCGAAGATCGTCGGCGAACTGCACGGCCTGGACCGGATGTCCTGGGCGATCACCGCCTACCTGCTCACCGCCACCGTCGGACTGCCGGTCTACGGCAAACTCGGCGACCTCCTCGGCCGCAAGGGCGTCTTCCAGTTCGCGATCGTGGTCTTCGTCATCGGCTCCGCGCTCGCCGGGCGGGCCCGGACCATGGACCAGCTGATCGCCTTCCGCGCGGTCCAGGGCGTCGGCGCGGGCGGACTCATGATCGGCGTACAGGCGATCATCGCGGACATCGTGCCGCCCCGGCAGCGCGGCCGGTTCATGGGCCTCGTCGGCGCCGCCTTCGGCCTCGCCTCGGTCGCCGGACCGCTGCTCGGCGGCTACTTCACGGACCACCTCTCCTGGCGCTGGTGCTTCTACGTCAACGTCCCCTTCGGCCTCCTCACCCTCGCCGTCGTCACCGTCGTGCTGAAGCTGCCGAAGCCGACGGCGAAGCCCCGATTCGACGTCCTCGGCGCCCTGTTGCTCGCCGCCGCCTCCACCTGCCTGGTCCTGCTCACCAGTTGGGGCGGCACCCGGCACGCCTGGGACTCGGGCGTCATCCTCGGCCTCGGCGCGGGAGCGGCCGCCGCGGCCGTCCTGTTCCTCGCCGTGGAGCGCGCCGCCGCCGAACCCCTCATCCCCCTGCGGTTGTTCAGGGACGCCGTCTTCAACGTCACCGCGCTGGTAGGCCTGGTGATCGGCGTCGCGCTGTTCGGCGCCGCGAGCTATCTGCCGACCTTCCTGCAGATGGTCGACGGGGCCACCGCCACCGAGTCGGGGCTGCTGATGCTGCCCATGATGGGCGGCATCGTGGGCGCCTCGGTCCTCTCGGGGCAGCTCATCACGCACACCGGCCGCTACAAGGTCTATCCCGTCCTCGGCAGCGCCCTCGCCGCCCTCGGCATGTGGCTGCTGTCCCGGCTGGAGGTCGACACCCCCCGGCTCCAGTACAGCCTCTGGATGGCCGTCCTCGGCGCCGGTATCGGGCTGGTGATGCCCGTGCTCGTGCTCGCCGTGCAGAACTCCGTGCGCCCCGCCGACCTCGGCACCGCCACCAGCGCCAACACCTACTTCCGGCAGATCGGCGGCAGCGTCGGCGCCGCGATCTTCGGCACGCTCTTCGCCGACCGCCTCACCGACGCCCTGCACACCCGCCTGCCCGCCCGCACGGGCAGCGGCCTCCCGGACCCCGAGTCCCTCACCCCGCAGCTCGTCCACGCCCTGCCCCCGGAGCTGCGCGACACCTACATCCGCGCCTACGCCGACGCCATGCCGCGGATCTTCCTCTACCTCGTGCCGGTGCTGCTCCTCGGCCTGCTCATCGCCTTCTTCCTCGAGGAGAAACCGCTGGTGTCCCACCACACCGCCGGAGCGGAACCCGCGCCCGGCAACACGACGGTCCCGCAGGCCCTCGCGCTCCACGCGCCGCAGACCGCCGGCGTCCCCGTCCGCGGCACGGTGCGGCACCCCGACGGGACCGTGGTGCTCCGCGCGGCGCTCACGCTCATCGACGTGACCGGGCGGCAGATCGGCCGGGACGCCTGCGGCGAGGACGGTCGGTTCGCGCTGGCCGCGCCCGGCTCCGGGGCGTACGTCCTGATCGCCGCCGCCGGCGGCCACCAGCCGCGGGCCGTCTCCGTCACCGTCGGCGAGCGCCCCGTCGAACTGGACGTCGTCCTCGGCGGCGCCGGACGCCTCGCCGGGAGCGTGGTCACCGCCGACGGCTCCCCGGTGCGGGAGGCCACCGTCACCCTCACCGACGCGCACGGCGAGGTCGTCGCCGGCACCCGCAGCGGGCGCGAGGGCGGCTACGTCCTCACCGAACTCGTCGCCGGGGAGTACACCCTCGCCGTCGGAGCGCCCGCCTTCCGTCCGGCCGCCGTTCCGGTCAGCGTCCAGGCCGCCCGGGAGACCCGCCAGGACGTCGAACTCGCCGGCGGGGCCCTGCTGCGCGGCACCGTCCGGGCCACCGGCGGCCGGCCGGTCGAGGACGCGCGCGTGACCCTCCTGGACGCGGCGGGCAACGTCGTGGACACCCTCACCACGGGCCCCGACGGCGCCTTCCGCTTCGTCGACCAGTCCTCAGGCGAGTACACCGTCATCGCCGCCGGTTACCCGCCGGTCGCCGCCGTCCTCCAAGTGGCGGGCGGCGGACGCACGGAACGCGACCTCCAGCTCGGCCACGAGGACTGATCCCGTCGCGAGCGGACGCCGGGACGGGCGGCGTACCCCGGCGCGCCCGGCCGAAACCAATTCCAGGATTGCCGCACATGCCGACGGACGTGCGCCGTACGGTGGTGACGGCGGGACAGATCTTGCACAGCTCTGGGGAGAGAGGGCCTGGGCCATGGACCGTGGCACCGAGAGGGACGCACCTCCCAGCCGCGGAGCCGGCAGCGACCCGGCCGGCACGGCGGGCGAAGCGAGCTGGGAGTCCCCCCGCCCGGAGGGTGGGGGAGAGTCCGTCGACGCCGGGCGCGTCCCCCTGGCCGTGGTCGTGGTGGACCGCGAGGGACTCGTCTCCCACTGGAGCACCGGCGCACGCCGGATCTTCGGCGTGGTCAAGGAGG
Organism: Streptomyces sp. NBC_01334; assembly: GCF_035983595.1. NCBI lineage: Bacteria > Bacillati > Actinomycetota > Actinomycetes > Kitasatosporales > Streptomycetaceae > Streptomyces > Streptomyces sp. NBC_01334. Next base: position 7,777,655 of record NZ_CP130718.1, read on the forward strand.
AGGCGATCGGCCGGCCCGCGATCGACCTGCTCCCCGTCTCCGGGGCACTCCCCGAGCCGGACGACGATCTTCCGTACGGCGGGTACGACGACTACGGGGACTACGCGGCCTGCGACGGACTCGGGCCCGGCCTCGACTCTTCCCTCGACCGGGGCCTCGGCTACCCGGCCGCCGGACGGGCCCGGCTGACCGTGCCCGGCCGGGACCGCGACGGTGGCCGGGCCGACGTGCTGTGGTGGGCGTACCCCCTGGTCGGGCCGGGTACGGAACGGCTGCTGGTACTGGCCGCGGACGCGGCGGCACTGCACCAGGACGAACCGGCGGACCCTCTGGCCGTCGAACGCATCGCGCCCGCCTTCGCCCTGCACACCGACTTCCCCGGCGCCGCGGAACTCGCCCGGCGGCTGCCCGAGATCCTGCCGAGCATGAGCGTCGGCGAAGGCGCCCGCATCGTCGCGCAGATCCTCGAACTCGGTTACCCGGTACTGGAGTTCAGTCAGAACGACCGGGTGCCCGTGACCCCCGACTGGGGAGTGGCACGGCGCGTCGAGCGCCGAGCACGCCGCGAGCGGGCCGCCCGCGTCGCCGCCGAAGGGATGCCCGTACCGCAGGAGCTCGTCGACGAGGGCGAGGACCTCGAATACGTCGCCGTCCGTGAGCGGCTGGAGTTCCTCAACGAGGTGAGCGGGAAGATCGGCACCTCTCTCGACCTCTCCCGCACCATCCTCGAGGTCAGCAGAGCCGTCGTCCCGCGCTTCACCGACGTCGCCGGCACCTATCTGCGCGAACAGGTCGTCGCCGGGGAGGGATTCCCCGACGGCGTGCCGGACACGACCACCATGTGGCACCGGGTCGCCGTCGAGCACACCGACGAACCCGGCCGCTGGGACGACGTCGTACCCGTCGGCGAGGCCATGCCGTTCCCCGCGCACACTCCGTTCTTCCAGTGCATGACGACCGGACAGCCCGTCCTGGTGCCGCGCATCAGCGAGCAGATGGGCCACGCCATCGCCTCGCAGTTCGAGAAGCGCGACATCCGGCCCCTGATCACCGGCCGTTCCATGCTGGTCGTCCCGCTCAAGGCACGGAACGTCGTCCTCGGCTTCATGATCCTGCTGCGCCACCCCGAGCGCGCGCTCTTCAACGACATGGACCGGGTCACGGGCGCCGAACTCGCGGCCCGCGCGGGCCTCGTGCTCGACAACGCGCGCATGTACACCTACCAGGAGAGCGTCGCCGAGACCCTCCAGGACAGCATGCTGCCGCACATCCCGCCGCGGATGGCGGGCTGCGACATCGCCACCCGCTATCTGCCGGGTACGTCGCTCGGGCGGGTCGGCGGCGACTGGTTCGACTCGGTGAAGCTGCCCGGCGCGCGCACCGCCCTCGTCGTCGGCGACGTCATGGGGCACGGGCTCAACTCGGCCGCGATGATGGGACAGTTGCGGACCGCCGTGCAGACCATGGCCGCCCTCGACCTGCCGCCCGCCCAACTCCTGCGCAATCTAGACGACTTGGCGCAACGGCTCGGCGACACCCACCTCGCGACCTGTCTGTACGCCGTCTACGACCCGATCGAGGGTGAGCTGCACCTCGCCAACGCGGGCCACATCCCACCCGTGTTGGTGCGTGCCGTCGACGGCCGCAGCGAACTCCTCGACCTGCCCACCGGAGCGCCCATCGGGGTCGGCGGGGTGCCCTTCGAGGCGGTACGCGTGCGCGTGGAGCCGGGTGACCGGCTGGTGATGTGCACCGACGGGCTGGTGGAGGTGCGCGGCGAGGACATCGGCGTAGGGCTCGCGACCCTCTGCGAGTCCGCCGCGCACCCGGCCGCCTCGATGGACGACGCCTGCGACACCATCATCCGCGCCCTCAACACCCGCGGCGGCCGCAAGGACGACGTGGCCCTGCTCCTGGCCCGCCTCAACGGCATCGAGCCGGACGACGTCGCCGAGTGGCGGTTCCCCCTCGACCCGGCGCAGGTCGGCCGGGCCCGCGCGGTGGTCCGCGAACAGCTGCACGACTGGGGTCTGGCGAAGTCGGCCGACACCGCCGTGCTCATGGTGAGCGAGCTGGTCACCAACGCCGTACGGCACGCCCGCCGCAGCCCCGTGGCCCTGCGCCTCGTCCGCGGCGACGCACTGCTGTGCGAGGTCGAGGACGACGACCACGAACTGCCGACCCTGCTGAGCGCCGGTCCCGGTGACGAGGCCGGGCGGGGGCTGCGCGTGGTCAGTGTGCTGGCCCGCGAGTGGGGCACCAGCCGTACGGGAGCGGGGAAGTCCGTGTGGTTCGAGCTGACGCTGCCGCGCCGCCCCGCGGGGCGCTGAGCACGACCGGCCGGGATGCGCCGGACGGCGGACGGATCTCGAACGCGGCGTGAAGGAAATGCGCACCACGCTTGTCGCGCCGACCGGGGAGCGATAGACCGTACTCGCCCGTCACTTGAGGCGGATCGGCCTTGCATTCTGGGGAGTTGTGCATGAGCGTGACGAGTCGATACCGGGAGGCGTGGGAGGGCTTCTGGCGCGAGGCTCCGGAGGAACCGGGCAGTGTCTTCTGGGACGCCGACCCGAAGGTGACCGCCGCCCTCCACCTCGCCCTCTTCGAGCCCCATCTCGCCGACCCGGGGCTGGCGTTGGTGGACCTCGGCTGTGGCAACGGCACCCAGACCCGGTACTTCGCCGACCGCTTTCCGCACGTCGTGGGCGCCGACCTGTCCGCCGCGGCCCTCGACCACGCCCGCCGCGCGGACCCCGCCGGACAGGCCGCGTACCGGCTGCTGGACGCGGCCGAGAAGGGCGCGGCCGAGACGCTGCACGCCGAACTCGGCGACACCAACGTCTATATGAGGGGTGTCCTGCACCAGTGCGAGTCCGACGACCGGCAGCCGCTGGTGGACGGGATCGCCGCGCTGCTGGGAGAGCGCGGCCGGGTCTTCCTCGTCGAACTGTCGGAAGCCGCCCGCCCCGTCCTCGGCGGACTGGCGCAGAGCCCGGCCGGCCCACCGCCGAAGCTCGCGCCGATCTTCCGGCACGGCATCGCCCCCGGCGAAGTGGCCGACGACGCGGTGCCCAGGTATCTGCGCACCGCCGGTCTCACGGTTCTGGCCTCCGGTGAACTGCCCCTCGTCACGACCGAGTTCGCCCCCGACGGCACCTGGATCGAGCTGCCGTCGAAGTGGCAGGTGGCCGCCCGCGTCGAGTGACCGTCGTCACATCGAATGCGGCTCCTGCGGCTGTCACACTTCCGCGGCGCACCGTGTCAGGGGTTCAGGAACGCACGGAAACCCCTTGAGGAGCTGCTGAGATGTTCACCGACCACTCCACCGCCTACGTCGTCGTCACCGCCGTCGGAGCCGTCATGGCGGGCTTCTCCGCCGCCTCGATCTTCCTCGGCGCCGAGTGGACGGTGAAGCCGCTGGCCGACTACGGAGTGCCGCGCTCGTGGTGGCCGTGGCTCGGCGCGGCCAAGGCCGCGGGCGCGGCCGGTCTGCTGGCCGGACTGTTCGTGCCCGTGGTCGGCGTGCTCGCCGCGATCGGTCTGGTCCTGTACTTCCTCGGCGCCGCCGCCACCGTGCTGCGGGCCCGCTGGTTCGCGCACCTGCCGTTCCCGCTGGTCTACGCGGCACCGGCGGTGGCCTCGCTGGTGCTGGCGTTCTGAGAACGGGCGAGCGACGGGTGGGGGGCCGACCGGGAACTCCGGTCGGCCCCCCACCTGTTCGTCAGTCCTCGGCGCTCACGGGCGCGGTGTCGACGGGTCCGGCCCCACGGGTTCGGCCCCGACGGTGTCGAGCACCGCCACCTCGATGTCGTCCAGCCGCTCCCGGTCCGCCACCACGTCGATCCTGGTGATCCCGCCCTCCGCGAGCGTGAACAGCAGGACCAGCCGCAGCCTGCCGTGCGGCGCCATCGCGAGGCCGACCCGGCCGTCGAGCAGGGCGAGGCCGGTGAACCGGGCCCGGCCGGTCGCCGCCATCGCCCCCTCGGCCACCGGGCGGGCACCGCTGACGGTGACGGGCTCCGGCGTCGGGACGACGAAGCGGTCGGCGGTGAGGACCACGTCCGGGTGCAGCAGGGCGAGCAGCGCCTCGAAGTCGCCGCCTCTCGTGGCGGCCAGGAACGCGTCGGCGACCTGGCGTTGCCGGGCCCGGTCGGCGACGGCCGTGGGCACGGCGGGGCCGGGGCCGGCGGTGTCGGGAGCCCCGCCGCCCCGGCCGACGGGCGCGCCGCCCCTGACGCGGCGGCGCGCCCGGCTGGCCAGTTGCCGTGTCGTGGCCGGAGTCCGCTCGATCATCGGGGCGATGGTGTCGAACGGCACGGCGAACAGGTCGTGCAGCACGAACGCCAGCCGCTCGGCCGGGGCGAGCGTGTCCAGCACGACCAGCAGCGCCACCCCGACCGAGTCGGCGAGCAGCGCCTCCTCCTCGGGGTCGCCGCCCTCCGCCGTCCCGACGGCGGGCTCGCTCACCTGGGCGTCCAGCGGCACCTCGGGCCGCGTTCTCCGGGCGCGGAGCATGTTCAGGCACACCCGGCCGACGATCGTGGTGAGCCACCCGCTGAGGTTCTCCACAGCACCGATGTCCGCCCGGGCCGCCCTGAGCCAGGTCTCCTGAACGGCGTCCTCCGCCTCGCCGAGCGAGCCGAGCATGCGGTAGGCGACGGCACGCAGATGAGGCCGGTCGGCCTCGAAGTGCTCCGGTGGCAGGGCGGTGTACGTGGTCATGGCCGGGTCCCCGTTCGTGTCACTGCGGTGCGGGTGTGCGTGCCCAGATCACCACACGCGCGGGGTCAGCCGCATCGGAGTCTCCTCGGACGAAGAGGCACCCCTGGGCGCGCGGTTGTGCGGCAGCCCGGCCAACAGGACGGGCGGACCGGAGGAGTTGGTGACCACCGAGAAGGCCGGGACCGCGCCGACCGGCCCGGACGGCCGGTGTGGGGTCGGCCGGGTCGGCCGGGTCGGCCCGCGGGCTCGGGGACGGGGGCGGTCATGCGGTCGGTCACGGAGCATGGCCCGGGGGATTTTCGAGGACGGGTCGAACGCGGGGCGGGCGCGAGGCGGGCGGCGGTCGGAGGCGGTGGTCGCCGTGGGGGAGCTCCCGTGCGAGGGGAGTCGCTCCCCGGAAAACCCGGGGGCGGCCCGATAGGCTCGGGTCTCCTTGAGAGGACGGGGGCCGGACGTGAAGATCCTCATCAGCGCCGACATGGAGGGCGCCACGGGCGTCACCTGGCCGGCGGACGTACTGCCCGGGGCGCCGGAGTGGGAGCGGTGCCGGTCGATGTTCACCTCGGACGTCAACGCCGCCGTGCTCGGCTTCTTCGACGGCGGGGCGGACGAGGTCCTGATCAACGAGGCCCACTCGACCATGCGCAACCTGCTCCTCGAGCAGCTCGACGACCGGGCGGAGATGCTCACCGGCCGGCACAAGTCCCTCTCCATGGTCGAGGGCGTCCAGCACGGGGATGTCGACGGCATCGCCTTCGTCGGCTACCACGCGGGCGCCGGCATGGAGGGCGTCCTCGCCCACACCTACCTGGCCAACTCCCTCACCGGTGTCTGGCTGAACGACGTACGGGCCAGCGAGGGGCTGCTCAACGCGCACGTGGTCGCCGAGTACGGGGTGCCGGTCGTCCTCGTCACCGGAGACGACGTGGCCTGCGAGGACGCGCTCGGGTACGCGCCCGAGGCGTTGAAGGTCGCGGTCAAGGACCACGTCTCCCGGTACGCGGCCGTGTGTCGCACCCCGGCCCGCACGGCCGCCGACATCCGGGCGGCGGCGAAGGAGGCGACCCAGCTGGCGATCCGTCAGGAACCGCTGAGCGGTGGGCCGTTCACGGTCGCCGTGGAGTTCGACGCCGAGCACCTCGCGATGGCGGCCACCGTCGTGCCCGGCGTCGCCCGGGTCGGCGAGCGGAAGATCGCGTACACCAGCGGCACCATGTACGAGGGCATCCGTACCTTCAAGGCGGTCACCACGATCGTCTCGGCCGCGATCGAGGAGCAGTATGGCTGAGGAGCAGCACCCGGGGCACGGGCGGGAGCGGCGGCAGGGGCCGGGGCGACGGCGGAGGCGGGAGCGGCATGGCTGACGCGCAGGCGCGGGACGAGGTCGTGCGGTTCACCTCCGATCTCATCCGCATCGACACCACCAACCGCGGCGGCGGCGACTGCCGGGAACGGCCCGCCGCCGAGTACGCCGCCGCGCTGCTCGCCGAGGCGGGCATCGAGCCGGTGCTCCTCGAACGCACCCCGGGGCGGACCAACGTCGTCGGGCGGATCGAAGGCACCGACCCGGCCGCGGACGCGCTGCTCGTCCACGGTCACCTGGACGTGGTTCCCGCGGAAGTCGCCGACTGGAGCGTCCACCCCTTCTCCGGGGAGGTGCGTGACGGGGTCGTGTGGGGGCGCGGCGCCGTCGACATGAAGAACATGGACGCGATGATCCTGGCCGTGCTGCGGTCCTGGGCCCGGCAGGGCGTCCGGCCCCGGCGCGACCTCGTCGTCGCCTTCACCGCCGACGAGGAGGCCAGCGCCGAGGACGGCTCCGGGTTCCTCGCCGACCGGCATCCGGGACTCTTCGAGGGCTGCACCGAGGCCATCGGCGAATCCGGGGCGTTCACCTTCCACGACGGCGCCGGGCGCGAGATCTACCCCATCGCCGCGGGTGAGCGCGGCACCGGCTGGCTGAAACTCACCGCACGCGGGCGCGCCGGACACGGCTCCAAGGTCAACCGGGAGAACGCGGTGACCCGCCTGGCCGCCGCCGTCACGCGCATCGGCGAGCACGAATGGCCGCTGCGGCTCACCCCGACCGTCCGTGCCGCCCTCACCGAACTCGCCGCGCTGTACGGCGTCGACGCCGACCTCCACGACGTGGACGGTCTGCTGGCGAAGCTCGGCCCGGCGGCCGCCCTGGTCGAGGCGACCGTCCGCAACAGCGCCAACCCGACCATGCTGGGCGCCGGTTACAAGGTCAACGTGATCCCCGGGGAGGCCGTCGCCTTCGTCGACGGCCGCTATCTCCCCGGCGGCGAGGACGATTTCCGCGCGACGATCGACCGCCTCACCGGGCCCGACGTCGACTGGGAGTTCCACCACCGCGAAGTCGCTCTCCAGGCACCGGTGGACGCCCCGCTCTACGCCCGTATGCGGGCCGCCGTGGAGGAGTTCGCGCCCGAGGGGCACGTGGTGCCGTACTGCATGTCCGGCGGCACGGACGCCAAGCAGTTCTCGCGGCTCGGCATCACCGGCTACGGCTTCGCACCGCTGAAGCTCCCGGAGGGCTTCGACTATCAGGCCCTCTTCCACGGTGTCGACGAACGGGTCCCGGTGGAGGCGCTGCACTTCGGCGTCCGGGTACTCGACCGCTTCCTGCGAACGGCCTAGCGAACGGGGAGAATGTGCAGGTCCTGCCGTACGGTTCCTGGCCCTCGCCCATCGACGCGACCCTCGCGGCCACGCACGACGGGCGCCCCGAGTACGTCTGCTTCGTCGGCGACGAGGTGTGGTGGACCGCGCCCCGGCCGGCCGAGCACGGCCGCCGCACCCTCGTCCGGCGCCGGCCCGACGGTACGGAGGAGTCCCTCCTGCCCGCCCCCTGGAACGTCCGCAGCCGGGTCGTCGAGTACGGCGGACAGCCGTGGGCCGCCGGCGTGTACGACGGGCGGCTCCTCGTGGTGTTCGTGCACTTCGCCGACCAGCGGCTGTACGTGTACGAGCCCGGGTCCGAGTCCGCGTCGGGTGGTGGGCCGCGCCCGCTGACTCCCGTCTCGTCCGTGGGTGGCGGACTGCGCTGGGTGGAGCCGCAGTTGCTGCTGGAGCGGGGCGAAGTGTGGTGCGTGCTGGAGGAGTTCACGGGCGAGGGGCCGACCGACGTGCGCCGGCTGCTGGCCGCGGTGCCGCTGGACGGCTCGGCCGCCGACGATCGCGCCGCCGTGCGCGAACTCACCGACGACCGGCGCCGGTTCGTCACCGGGGCCCGCCTGTCGTCCGACGGCCGCCGGGCCGCCTGGCTGGCCTGGGACCATCCCTCGATGCCGTGGGAGGGCACGGAGGTGGTCGTCGCCGACGTCGGGGGTGACGGCACCCTGAGCGGCGCCCGGGTGGTGGCCGGCGGGCCGGGGGAGTCGATCGCCCAGGTCGACTGGATGCCGTCGACGGGATACGGGCGACAGCTGCTGGACGACGGTCGACGGTCTGTGGTCGACGACGGACGGTTGGCGGTCGTCGGTGAACCGTCGACGATCGACGGAGGGCGGTCGACGGGCGACCCAAGGCAGTCGACGGGCGACGGCGGGCGGTCGACGATCGACGGTCGACGGTCCACACGCGACCGAGGACAGTCGCCGTACGACGGACAGCAGTCCGCAGGAGACTGTCTTCTGTATACGAGCGACCGAAGCGGCTGGTGGAACCTGTACCGCGACCACCAGCCCGTCTGCCCCCGCGAGGAGGAGTTCGGCGGAGCCCTGTGGAAGCTGGGGCAGCGCTGGTTCGCGCCGCTGGAGAGCGGACTCGTCGCGGTCGTGCACGGTCGGGGGGCCACCGTGCTCGGGATCCTCGACCCGGAGACCGGGGAGCTCGTCGACGCCGCCGGACCGTGGACGGAGTTCGCGCCCACCCTCGCGGTGCAGGGGGAACGCGTCGTCGGCGTCGCGGCCAGTCCGCGCAGCGCGTACGAGGTGGTGGAGCTGGACGCCAGGACCGGCCGGGCCCGGGTGGTCGGAGCCGCGCACGACGACGCGGTGGACCCGGCCTACTACCCCGAGCCCCGGATCCGTACCTTCACCGGTCCCGACGGCCGTGACATCCACGCGCACGTCTACCCGCCCCACCACCCCGGACAGGCCGCGCCCGGCCACGAACTGCCGCCCTACGTCGTGTGGGCGCACGGCGGGCCCACCGATCGCGCCCCGCTCGTACTGGATCTGGAGATCGCCTACTTCACCTCCCGGGGCATCGGGGTCGCCGAGGTCGACTACGGCGGCTCCACCGGGTACGGGCGGGAGTACCGGGAGCGGCTGCGCGAGCAGTGGGGCGTGGTCGACGTCGAGGACTGCGCGGCCGTCGCCCTGGCGCTCGCCGACGAGGGCAGCGCCGACCGCCGGCGGCTGGCCGTGCGGGGCGGCAGCGCGGGCGGCTGGACCGCCGCGGTCTCGCTGGCCGGCACCGACGTCTACGCCTGCGGCACGATCCGCTACCCCGTGCTGGACCTGGTGGGCTGGGCGACGGGCGAGACCCACGACTTCGAGTCGCGCTACCCGGACAGTCTCGTGGGGCCCCTCGCGCAGGTGCCCGCCCGGTACGCGGAACGCTCGCCGATCGAGCACGCCGACCGGATCACCGTGCCGTTCCTGCTCCTCCAGGGGCTGGACGACGTGATCTGCCCGCCCGCCCAGTGCGAGCGGTTCCTGGCCCGGCTGGCCGGGCGGCAGGTGCCGCACGCGTACCTGGCGTTCGAGGGGGAGGGGCACGGGTTCCGGCGGGCGGCCACGATGGTGCGCGCCCTGGAGGCCGAGCTGTCGCTGTACGCTCAGGTGTTCGGGCTGTGCCCGCCCGGAATTCCCAGGTTGGAGCTTGTGCGGTGAAGGAACTCGTGCGGCCGTCCCGGCTCGCCCCCGGCGCCCGGGTCGCGGTCGTCGCGCCCAGCGGGCCGGTGGCGGAGGAGCGGCTGGAGGCCGGCCTCGACCTGTTGCGCGGCTGGGACCTCGACCCGGTGGTCGCCCCCCATGTGCTGGACCGGCACGACCGGCTGCCGCACCTCGCGGGCACCGACGCCGACCGGGCCGCCGACCTCCAGCGGGCCTGGTGCGACCCGGGCGTCGACGCCGTGCTGTGCGCACGTGGCGGCTACGGTGCCCAGCGGATCGTCGACCTGCTCGACTGGGACGCGATGCGGGCGGCCGGACCGAAGGTGTTCGTCGGCTTCAGCGACAGCACCACCCTGCACGAGGCGTTCGCCCTCCGCCTGGGCCTGGTCACGTTGTACGGGCCCGCGGCCGCGGGCATCGACTTCATCAAGAGCGCCCGGGGGCAGGAGCACCTCAGGGCCACCCTGTTCGCCCCGGAGACCGTCCGCACACTCGCCTCCACCGGTACGGCGATCGCCCCCGGCCGGGCGCGGGGCGTCACCCTGGGTGGCTGCCTGGCGCTGCTGGCCACCGGCTACGGCACCCCGCACACCCGGGCCGGCACCCGCGGCGGGCTGCTGCTGATCGAGGACGTCGGGGAACGGCCGTACAGCGTCGACCGGGCACTCACCCAACTCCTGCGCACCGGCTGGCTCGACGGCGTCGCGGGTGTCGCGCTCGGCTCCTGGGACAGGTGCGGCCCCTACGAGGAGCTGCGCCCGGTCCTCGTGGACCGGCTCGGCTGCCTCGGCGTCCCCGTCGTCGAGGAGCTCGGGTTCGGTCACTGCGAGGGGGCGCTCACCGTGCCCTTCGGCGTGCCCGCCGTGCTCGACGCCGACGAGGGCACGCTGACCCTCGACACCCCCGCCCTGCGCTGACTCCCGGCCGCCTCACCCGGGGGCGCGCCTCACCGTGCGTGAGCGCGGTGCAGGGCTCACGCTGGTCGTATGAGTCCGAAGACCTCGAAGGCGTCCCGGAGCGGTGGCAGGAACGAAGCGCTGACGCCGGGCCGGATCGTCGTCCTGGCGCTCGCCGTCCTCACCCTGGTCTTCATCTTCCAGAACACCCGCCCCACGAAGATCCGGCTGCTGATCCCCGAGGTGACGGTGCCGCTGTGGACGGCGCTCCTGGCGATGTGGGTCATCGGCGTCCTGTGCGGCGCCTCCTTCGCGTATTTCAAGAAAAGGCGCAAGTGACCTCGTCGTAGGCTGTCCCGATGCCGCACACCGCATCCCGATACCTCGCCGAGGGCCCCCGCGTGGGCATACGCCACTTCACCTACGAGGACGGGCCGGAGTTCACCGCCCGCGCGCGGGAGAGCAAGGATCTGCACCACCCGTGGCTGTTCCCGCCGGCCACCGCCGCCGCGTACACGGCCTACGCGGGCCGGCTGATCGAGGACCCGTCGAAGGCCGGCTTCCTCGTGTGCACCCTGGACGACGGGGCGGTCGCCGGGTTCGTCAACATCAACAACATCGTCGAGGGCGGCTTCCAGTGCGGCGCGCTGGGCTACGGCGCCTTCGCGCACGCGGCCGGGCGCGGGCTGATGCGCGAGGCGCTCGACCTGGTGGTGGGCCACGCGTTCGGACCGATGCGGCTGCACCGGCTGGAGATCAACGCGCAGCCCGGCAATGTCGCCTCGATCGCCCTGGCCCGCGGCTGCGGCTTCCGCCGGGAGGGCTTCTCCCCGAAGATGATCTACGTCGACGGGGACTGGCGGGACCACGAGCGGTGGGCGATCACCGCCGAGATGCGGACTTGCGGTTGATCTTCATCGTGTCGAGGTCGGTGACCGTCGACCGCAGCCCGGTGAAGCCGTGGCCGAGCTCCCGCAGCGTCGCCTCGGCGCGCTCCTCGGCGAACGCGCCCGCCATCTCCTCGCCGTCCGCCGCGTCCGACACCACCACGTAGCGCATCGAGAAGTGCTTCAGCGGCGACGGCTCGTACGACAGCGTGCCCTCCTCGGTGAACCGCATGCTCGTCAGGCCGTGGTCGGCGGCCTCGGCGAGGAGACGGGTCCGGCCCTCGTCCGTGAGGCCGTCCCAGGTGCCCCGGACGATCACCCGGTAGGTGTGCTGCTCACTCACTGCCGCTCCTTCGCGCCTGTTGTCGAACGCCCGACTCTACGTCCGCGACCACCCGCCGCCCACGGAATTTCGTCGGGCCCGGCGCCTCACGAACCGCGCCGGTCGACGTACTCGTACACCGCCCCGTCCGGGTGCCGGGCGATCAGGTTGCGGCCCACCGGGGTCGGCACCGGGCCGGCGATGACGTCCGCGCCCAGCTCGGTGAGGGTCCGGTGGGCCTCCTCCACGTCCGCGACGGCGATCGTCGCGGCCACCTTGCGCAGCAGCTCCAGCTCGGCCGGAGGCCCGCTCATCAGCAGGAAGCAGCCGACCGCGGCCACTTGCACACCGCCCCGCTCGAAGCGGAGCGCGCCGGTGCCCGCCAGCCGCTCGTAGAAGGAGACCGAGGTCTCCAGATCATCGACACAGACACGCAGTGTGGCTCCCAGAATGTCCATGCGGACGAGCCTAGTTGGGGCGGCCGCGGTGAGGTGATCCCTTCACCCGATCCCCGCCCGGCCCCCTCCCTGGCCCGCTTCTCGATCCGCTCCCCGCCGCTCCGGCAGGCGGGTCCGTGGAGTTAAGCGTCCATGACAGCGGGTACCCGAGGTCCATGGAGCGCATGGATCACCTGGAGCATCTGGACAAGCATCTGGTCGACGAGCTGGCGCAGGTGGCGCGCGAGACGATCCGCGAGGAGCTGCGCGAGCAGACCCGCAAGCAGCGCCGCACGGCCATGCTCTACGCGGCGTCCGGCGCCGTCGCCCTCTATGCGGGCGCGGCCGTCGCACTCGCGGTGGGGCTCGCCCTCGGCATCGGTCTGCCGGACTGGGCCGCGGCGCTGATCACCGCCGCGATCCTCGCAGTCGTGGCGTACCTGCTGCGCGGCGCCGCCAAGCCGCACGCGTCGTCCCCGCCCACGGCCGGGCTCGAGGCCGCACCGGGCAAGGGCCCCGGCCGGGTCATCGGCGGTACGCCGCCGGCCGGGCCGCCCGGTGGTACCGGGCTGCCGTACCCGCCGATGCCGCCGACCGCGCCCGGCGCCCAGGTGCCGGAACCGGGCGGGGCGCCGCGCGCCGACGACATCGATCCCGAGAGCCCGCACCGGGCCTGACGGGCGGTACGCGTCCGCCGAAGTGACGTATCCGCGTCACGTGTTCGGCATCCGGGCGGCCCCGCGGCACACGCTGCCGCGGGGCCGCCCGGTGCGTGAGGGCGCACCCCGGTTCCTCCGGGGCCGTCGCGCTCCGGACACCGGGCGCCCGGAGGGGACACCGGAGAACGTTTGGCGACTCCTGCCAGGGGGACGCGGAAACCTTCGTACGACAACCGTCCGAACTCCTTCGGAGGCCCACCGTGAGGCGTCCCCGCATCGTGATCGTCGGAGCCGGCTTCGCCGGGTACCGGACGGCCCGGACCCTGGCGCGGGCGGCCAAGGGCCGGGCCGACATCACTCTGCTCAACCCGACCGACTACTTCCTGTACCTGCCCCTGCTGCCCCAGGTGGCGGCCGGCATCCTCGAGCCGCGCCGGGTCACCGTCTCCCTGTCGGGGACCCTGCGCGAGGTGCGGCCGGTGCTCGGCGAGGCCGAGCACGTCGACCTCGACGCGCGCACCGTCCACTACACGAACCCCGAAGGGGACCAGGGCACGCTCGGCTACGACCGGCTCGTGCTGGCCGCCGGCAGCGTCAACAAGCTGCTGCCCGTCCCCGGGGTCGCCGAGCACGCGCACGGGTTCCGCGGCCTGCCCGAAGCCCTCTACCTGCGCGATCACCTCACCCGGCAGGTGGAGCTGGCGTCCTCCGGCATGAACGCCGAGGAGTGCGCGGCGCGTTGTACGTTCGTCGTGGTCGGCGCGGGTTACACCGGTACCGAAGTCGCCGCGCAGGGACAGCTGTTCACCGACGCCCTGGTCCGCGCCCACCCCCTGCGGCGAGGCATCCGGCCGCGCTGGCTGCTGCTCGACCTCGCGTCGCGCGTACTGCCCGAGCTGGACGAACGGCTCTCCCGCACCGCCGACCGGGTGCTGCGCGCGCGGGGCGTCGAGGTGCGCACGGGGACCTCCGTCAAGGAGGCCACCCGCGACGGAGTCCTGCTGACCGACGGCGAGTTCGTCGACACCCGCACCCTGGCGTGGTGCGTGGGCGTACGGCCCGATCCCCTCGCGGAGTCGCTCGGGCTGCCCATGGAGCGCGGGCGGTTGCTCGTCGAGCCGACGCTTCAGGTGCCGGGCAGGCCCGAGGTGTTCGCGTGCGGTGACGCGGCCGCGGTACCCGATCTGGAGCGGCCCGGGGAGTACACCCCGATGACCGCGCAGCACGCCTGGCGGCAGGGCAAGGTGGCCGGGCGGAACGTCGCCGCCTCTCTCGTCGAGGGCGGCGGCGCGGCCGGTCTGCGGCCCTACCGGCACAGGGACATGGGATTCGTCGTGGACCTGGGCGGGGTGCAGGCCGCCGCCAATCCGCTCGGCGTCCACCTGTCCGGCCCCGCGGCCGGCGCCGTCGCCCGTGGTTACCACCTCGCCGCCATGCCCGGCAATCGGGTGCGCGTGGCCGCCGACTGGCTGCTGGACGCCGTGCTCCCGCGGCAGGACGTCCAGTTGGGCCTGGTCCGGTCCTGGTCGGTACCGCTGGACACCGCGTCGCCGGAACTGGCGCGGGTACCCGGGGACCACCGGCACGAGCCTGCGGCCTCCGGCCCCGGCGCGGCCACCGAGGAGGACGTGAACGCCGGGAACGACGCGGACGGTACGGACGACCGGAACGCGTACGGCACGAACGCGTACGGCGAGAACACGGACGACAGGAATGAGGGGATCGACGTGAAGGACGTGAACGACGTGAACGACGTGAAGGACGTGAAGGACGTGAAGGACGGGGACAAGGCGACCGACGGGGCCGGCGAGCATCACCCCTCCCCGGAGGACGGCTCCCAGTCGATCACCTCGCCGACACCCGAGGTGGGACGGCATTCGGGCGGTGAGGAGGGGTCCCGTGTGGGGCAGTCGTCGCCGGAGGAGGGCTCCCAGTCGATCGACTCGCCGACGCCCGAGGTGGGGAGGCACAGCTCCGGGCCTGCGACCGCACGGAAGGACGGGACCGCCGAGGACGAGCCCGCCCCCGGCCCCGTCGAGCGCGGTGACGCCCGCGACGCGAAAGGGGACCGGTAGCCAGATGGACACCGCCGAACTCATCGAACTCGGACAGCAGTTGCGGGTCGACAGTGTGCGTGCCTCCGCCGCCGCGGGGTCCGGGCATCCGACGTCCTCGATGTCGGCCGCGGATCTGATGGCCGTACTGTTCGCGAACCACTTCCGCTACGACTTCGACCGCCCGGCGCACCCGGGCAACGACCGCTTCGTCCTCTCGAAGGGCCATGCCTCCCCCCTGCTGTACTCGGCCTACAAGGCCGCCGGGGCCATCGACGACGAGGAGCTGCTGACCTTCCGCGCACTCGGCAGCCGGCTCGAGGGACACCCCACCCCGCAACGGCTGCCGTGGGTCGAGACGGCCACCGGCTCGCTCGGCCAGGGGCTTCCGGTGGGCGTCGGCATCGCGCTGGCCGGGAAGCGGCTGGACCGCATCGGCTACCGCGTGTGGGTGGTGTGCGGGGACAGCGAGCTCGCCGAGGGCTCGGTCTGGGAGGCGGCCGAGCACGCGGGTCACGAACACCTCGACAACCTCACGGTGATCGTCGACGTCAACCGGCTCGGCCAGCGCGGACCCACCCGGCACGGCCACGACCTCGGCGCCTACGCCCGCCGCTTCCAGGCCTTCGGCTGGCACACGATCGAGATCGACGGACACGACGTGGACGCCGTCGACCGCGCCTACGGCGAGGCGGCCTCCACCCTGGGGCAGCCCACCGCGATCCTCGCCCGCACCCTCAAGGGCAAGGGCGTGAGCTCCGTAGAGGACCGCGAGGGCCTGCACGGCAAGCCGCTGCCCGACGCCGACGAGGCGATCGAGGAACTGGGCGGCATCCGTGACCTGCGGGTCGACGTGCACGAGCCGGCCGACGCCCGCATGCTGCACTCCGTCCCGACCGGGCCCCTCGTGCTGCCCAGCTGGGAGGGGGAGGACCGCGAGAAGGGCGTGGCGACCCGCGACGCCTACGGCAAGGCCCTCGCCGCTCTCGGCGCCGCCCGCGAGGACATCGTCGCCCTCGACGGCGAGGTGAGCGACTCCACCCGCGCCGAGGCCTTCGCCAAGGAGTACCCCGACCGGTTCTTCGAGTGCTACATCGCCGAACAGCAGCTCGTCGCCGCCGCGGTCGGCCTCGCGACACGCGGCTGGGTGCCGTACGCCTCGACGTTCGCGGCCTTCCTGACCCGGGCCCACGACTTCGTCCGGATGGCCGCGGTCAGCGGGGCCGGCATCAACCTCGTCGGCTCGCACGCAGGGGTCGCCATCGGACAGGACGGGCCCTCGCAGATGGGTCTCGAGGACCTGGCGATGTTCCGGGCCGTGCACGGCTCGACCGTGCTGTACCCGTGCGACCCGCACCAGACCGCCCGGCTCGTCGCCGCCATGGCCGGTCTGGACGGTGTCCGCTATCTGCGCACCTCACGCGGCGCCGACCCGGTCCTCTACGGGCCGGACGAGGAGTTTCCCGTCGGCGGCAGCAAGGTGCTGCGTTTCTCCGACCGGGACCGGCTGACGATCGTCGCGGCCGGCGTCACCGTGCACGAGGCGCTGAAGGCCGCCGAGGCGCTCGACGGCGAGGGCATCGCGGCCCGGGTGATCGACCTGTACTCGGTCAAGCCCGTCGACCGGGCCACGCTGCGCCGGGCGGCCGAGGAGACCGGCCTGCTGCTGAGCGTGGAGGACCACCACGAGCAGGGCGGCCTCGGGGACGCGGTCCTCGACGCCTTCCTCGACGGGCGGCCGGTGCCCCGGCTGGTGCGGCTCGCCGTCCGGACGATGCCCGGCTCGGCGAGCCCGGCCGAGCAGCTGCACGCCGCGGGCATCGACGCCGAGTCGATCGCCGCGTCCGCCCGGCTGCTGGTGGAGCAGGCGATCGCGCCGTGAGCGGTGACGCCGTGCGGAAGGTCCGGGTGGGCCGCCGCAGCGTCGAGGTCCACCGGCCGGACAAGGTGCTCTTCCCGGGCGGCGCGCAGGCGAAGCAGTACACGAAGGGCGACCTGGTCGCGTACTACCGGTCGGTCGCCGCGTTCATGGTTCCGCAGCTGCGGGGCCGTCCGCTGATGCTGGAACGGCACCCGGACGGGATCGACGGGCCTCGCTTCATGCAGAAGAACACCCCCGAGCACTACCCGGAGTGGATCCCGCGCGCCGAGGTGGCCAAGGAGGACGGCACGGTCCGTCACACCGTCTGCGACGAGTCCGCCACCCTCGCCTACCTCGCCGACCAGGCGTGCGTCACCCTGCACCGCTGGCTGTCCCGGGTCGGCCGGGTCGACCGTCCGGACCTGATGGTCTTCGACCTCGACCCGGCCGACGGCTCCGGCTTCGCCGCCGTCCGGGAGGCCGCCGAGTGGCTCGGCGAGCTCCTCGACCAGCTGCGGCTGCCGTCGGCCCTGATGACGACCGGCTCGCGCGGTCTGCACGTCGTCGTCCCGGTCGACGGGCACGACGACTTCGACACGGTGCGCGGCTTCGCCCGGGACGCCGCCGAACTGCTCGTCGCCGAGCACCCCGACCGGCTGACCACGGCCGCCCGCAAGAAGGACCGCGGCGACCGGCTCTACCTGGACGTGCAGCGCAACGGTTACGCGCAGACCGCCGTCGCCCCCTTCACGGTGCGCGCGCTGCCCGGGGCGCCCGTCGCGACGCCCCTCACCTGGGAGCAGCTGCACGATCCGGAGCTCGGCCCGCGCCGCTGGACCATCGCCGACGCCGCCGAGCAGGCCCACGCCCGTCCCTGGTCGGCGCTGACGGGCCGCGGGCGCGCCCTGGGCCCGGCCCGGCGCCGGCTCGACGCACTCCGTGCGGCGTGAAGGTTTGGCCAAGAGCCTTTGGGCCACCCGGAAGAAGAGGTGGCCATGGTGAACACAAAAAGCTCAGCACAGTCACACACGTCACGTAATGCACATAACAAGCACGAATCACCTGCATCACACGATTCGCAAAGTTCAGGAACCTCACGGAGTGCGGAGACCTCAGGGACCTCGCGCGCTTCACAGGGTTCACCGCGACCGGCTCAGAGACCGAAGAGACCGCAGAGATCACCACGTTCGCAGAGTCCGCAGAGTTCGCGAACTCCGACGAGCGAGAAAGGCAAGGACGACGTGGCGGACGACCGGCCGAGCCCCATGGAGGTGCTGCGCGAGGCGCGCGCCCAGCTCACGGAGCTGACGGGGATGACCGCCGAGAGCGTCTCGTCCTTCGAGCAGACGGAAGACGGCTGGTCCCTGGAGGTCGAGGTCCTGGAGCTGTCCCGCGTGCCCGACACGATGAGCCTGATGGCGAGCTACCAGGTCGAGCTCGATCCCGGTGGCCAGCTCACCGGCTACCGGCGCGTTCGCCGCTACGAGCGCGGACGCTCCGACGCACATCGGCCGGGCGGCCGCTAGGCCGCCGGCCCGCAGTCGTTCCCGATCATCCAATCCCAGACAAGGAGGCGCGGTCGACATGACCGTTGTTCCGGCCCAGCAGTCCGGCGGTGGAGGCGGCTCAAGCGGCCTCTACGACGTGCTGGAGCTCGTCCTCGACAGGGGTCTCGTCATCGACGCGTTCATACGGGTCTCCCTGGTCGGTATCGAGATCCTCAAGATCGACGTACGGGTCGTGGTGGCCAGCGTCGACACCTACCTGCGCTTCGCCGAGGCGTGCAACCGGCTGGACCTGGAGGCGGGGCCGCGCAAGAGCCCGGGCCTGCCCGACCTGGTCGGCGAGATCACCGAGTCCGGCGCGCGCGGCAAGTCCAAGGGCGCCCTGTCCGGCGCCGCGGAGACCATCTCCGGCGCCTTCAAGCAGGCCCGTGACGAGGGCTCCGAGCAGGAGGAGCGGGCCTCCAGGCCGCGAGCCCGCAAGAGCACGACCGCGCGCAGGAAGGAGGAGCAGGAGTGAGCACCTACGTGTACGGCATCGTCGCGAGCTCGCACCCCGACCTTCCGGACGGCCTGGCCGGTGTCGGCGAGCCGGCCCTGCCGGTGCGCGTCCTGAAGGAGGGCGCGCTGGCGGCGGTCGTGAGCGACGCCCCCGAGGGGCTGCGGCCCAAACGCAGGGAGCTGCTCGCCCACCAGACCGTGCTCGCCGAGGCGGGCGCCGAGGGCTGCGTGCTGCCCATGCGGTTCGGCAGCGTCGCCCCCGACGACAGCTCCGTCACCGGGGTCCTCGCCGAGCGCACCGAGCACTACGAGGAGCGCCTGCGGGCCCTCGAGGGCAGGGTCGAGTACAACATCAAGGCCTCGCACGTCGAGGAGGCCGTCCTGCACCAAGTGATGGCCGAGAGTCCTGAACTGCGGGGCCTCGCGGAGGCCAACCGGCAGGCGGGCGGCGGCAGTTACGAGCAGAAACTGCAGCTCGGCGAGATGGTGGCCGCCGCGGTGAAGGCCAAGGAGGCCGAGGACGCGGCCGACGTGCAGCAGAACCTCGAGCCGCTGGCCGCGGCCACCAGTGTGGGCCCCGAGTCCACCGGCTGGCTGCTCAACGTCTCGTTCCTGGTGGACCGCGACTCGGCGGCCCGGTTCCTGGAGGCCGCGGAGGAGCTCCGCAAGGGCCGTCCGCACCTCGAACTGCGTGTCAACGGGCCGCTGCCGCCGTACAGCTTCGTCGAACCCGGCCCGGCCGAACCGGCGGGCACCAGCTCGGAGTAGGTGCGCCATGGGACTCATCTCGGAGGTGCTGCTGTTGCCGTTCGCCCCGGTGCGCGGCAGCGGCTGGGTGATCGAACAGGTGGTCAAGGAGGCCGAGCGGATCTACTACGACCCCGCCACGGTCCGGGCCGAACTGGGGCGTCTGGAAGAGCGGTTGGACGCCGGCGAGATCACGGAGGAGGAGTTCGACGAGCAGGAGGACGAGCTCCTCGACCGACTGGAGAGCGCGACGCGCAGAAGCGCGGGGACGGACGACGGGTGGACAGGATGAACCGAACGGCATTGGGCCTCGCGGTCGGGGCCGGGTATCTCCTCGGACGTACCAAGAAACTGAAACTGGCCTTCGCCGTCGGCTCCTTGGTGGCCGGGAAGCGGCTGAACCTGACCCCCAAGGGCATCGCGGACCTGGTCTCCCAGCAACTGCAGAACAACCCGCAGTTCAAGGAGATCGGGGACCAGCTGCGCCAGGACCTGCGCGGGGTCGGCAAGGCCGCCTCCGGCGCCATGGTCGAGCGGCAGATCGACGCGCTCGCGGACCGGCTGCACGGCCGCACCGCCGAGGTGCGCGACCAGCTCGAGGGCGTCGTGCCGGGTGAGGACGCGGACGACGAGGCCGAGGACGAGGCGGACGAGGAGTACGAGGAGGAGCCGCAGGACGCCGAGGAGGACGAGGAGCCTCAGGACGCCGCCGCGGAGGACGAGGACGAGGAAGAAGAGGAAGAAGAGGAAGAAGAGGAACAGCCCAGGAAGACGGCGGCGAAGAAGGCACCGGCGAAGAAGACGGCCAAGAAGGCGCCCGCGAAGAAGGCCCCCGCGAAGAAGACCCCTGCCAAGAAGGCGCCCGCCAAGAAGGCCGCGGCCCGCACGCCGGCCGCGAAGAAGACCGCGTCGGCCCGCAGGACGGGCACGAGCACCGCAGCGAAGACCGCCTCGGGTACCGGTTCCCGGGCCCGGCGGCCGAAGGGAGGCGGTGACCGATGACCGAGACCCTCGGATCCGCCAAGTCCGCGACCTCCGCGGCAGGCAAGGAGGCGGGCGGCAACCCGCTCTCCGGACTGGCTCACAGCGAGGCCGCCGACCGGCTCAAGGAAGAAGTGCAGGAGTACTTCGCCGCGCAGGCCACGCGCCTGCTGGCCGGTGTCGGCCACAAGCTCGGGGACACCACGGCCAAACTGAACGACATCGCCGAGGGCAACAGCCCGGGCTTCGCCAAACTCGCCCTCGAAGGCGGTCGCAAGGTCGCCGAGGGCAAGGGACCGCTGCGCACCGCGCTGGAGCTCGGTGCCTCGCGGGCCAAGGACAAGGTGACCAGCGCGTTCAAGAACCTCGGTGGCAAGGGCGGCAAGGGCAAGAAGAGCGCGGGCAAGAAGCCGACCGTGATCATGGAGACGATCGACGTCGGCGTGCCGCTGCGCACCGCCTACGACCAGTGGACGCAGTACCAGGATTTCAGCACTTTCGCCAAGGGCGTCAAGAGCGCGAACCGCGCCGACGACACCACCAGCGACTGGCAGGCGAAGGTCTTCTGGTCCAACCGCAGCTGGAAGGCGAAGACCACCGAACAGGTGCCGGACGACCGGATCGCCTGGACGTCGGAGGGCGCCAAGGGCACGACGAAGGGCGTCGTCTCCTTCCACGAGCTCGGCGAGAACCTCACCCGGATCCTGCTGATCATCGAGTACTACCCGACGGGTCTGTTCGAGAAGACCGGCAACATCTGGCGCGCCCAGGGCCGCCGCGCCCGCCTCGACCTGAAGAACTTCGCCCGCTTCATCACCATCAAGGGGGAGGCGGAGGACAGCTGGCGCGGTGAGATCCGCGACGGCGAGGTCGTCACCTCCCACGAGGACGCGGTCGCCCAGGAGGAGGAGGAGAACGAGGAGAACGAGGAGAACGGCGAGCCCGAGGAGGGTGCCGAGGCGCGGGATGCCGAGGACACCGCCCCGGAGGACGATGAGGAGTACGAGGACGAGGGCCCGTACGCCGAGGACGAGGAAGTCGAGGACGAGGAAGCCGAGCCCGAGGGCGAGTACGAGGAGGAGGACGAAGCCGAGGAGGGCGAGC
This sequence comes from Streptomyces sp. NBC_01334, assembly GCF_035983595.1. Classification (NCBI taxonomy): domain Bacteria; kingdom Bacillati; phylum Actinomycetota; class Actinomycetes; order Kitasatosporales; family Streptomycetaceae; genus Streptomyces; species Streptomyces sp. NBC_01334. The sequence goes on from NZ_CP130718.1 coordinate 7,799,196, forward strand.
CGGAGGCCGCCGAGGACGAGTACGAGGAGTACGACGAGGAGGAGCCCGAGGAGGAGCCCGAGGAGGAGCCCCGGGCCGAGGACACCCGTGAGAAGGCCAGGGCCCGACGATGAGCATGCCGAGCCGGATGCCGGAGCCGTACGGCCAGGGCGGCGGAGCCAACCTCGCGGACATCCTGGAACGCGTCCTCGACAAGGGCATCGTCATCGCCGGCGACATCCGGATCAACCTGCTCGACATCGAACTGCTCACCATCAAGCTCCGCCTCATCGTCGCCTCCGTCGACAAGGCCAAGGAGATGGGCATCGACTGGTGGGAGGACGACCCGGCCCTTTCCTCCGGCGCCCGCCGCAACGAACTGGCGCGTGAGAACGCCGAGTTGCGAGAGCGGCTGGCGCGGCTGGAGGAACTGGAACTGGGCCGCGCCCCGGAGGAGAGCCGCGCACTGAAGAAGGGCCGGACCCCGAGTGAGAGCCGCGCCCCCAAGGACGTCCGAGAGGAGTCACCATGACCGGACTGCGGTACGTGTACGCCGTCTGCCACCCCCTCGGCGCGCCCCTCCAGGCCGACCTGCCGGGGGTGGCGGGCGATCCGCCCCGACTGCTCACCCACCGCGGCCTGATCGCCGTGGTCAGCCATGTGCCGGAGCGGGACTTCGCCGAGGAGCCGCTCCGCCGCCGCCTGGAGGACCTGGACTGGCTGACGGAGACCGCCCGCGCCCATCAGCAGGTGATCGACTCCCTCACGGCCGTCACCACCCCGCTGCCGCTCCGGCTCGCCACGGTGTTCCGGGACGACAGCGGGGTCCGCGTGATGATGGAGGAGCGCGAGGAGGACTTCCGGCGCGTCCTGGACCGGCTCGCGGGGCGGGTCGAGTGGGGGGTGAAGGTCTACGTCGAGCCCGAGGCGCAGGAGGCCGAGCAAGCCGTGACGAAGCCGGCTTCGGGCCGGGACTACCTGATGCAGCGGCGCTCGAAGGCCCGGGCCCACGACGACACCTGGCAGCGTGCCGAACGGTTCGCCGGAAATCTCCACGAGACGTTGTCCGCGCACGCCGAGGACGCCCGCCTCCACCCGCCGCAGAACTCCGCCCTTTCCAAGGCGTCCGGACAGAATGTGCTGAACGCCGCCTATCTCGTTCCGCGCGCGGAGTCCGAGGAATTCGTGGAAATGGTGGACCGCACCAAGGGGGAGGAATCCGGAATGCGTGTCGAACTCACGGGGCCATGGGCGGCCTATTCCTTCGTGGAGTCCGCCGGTGAGCCGGGGGAGGGCTCATGACCGTGGTGGAGCGCCGTGAGGTCGCCCTCGTCGACCTGCTCGACCGGCTGCTGGCCGGCGGGGTCGTCATCACCGGGGACATCACGCTGCGCATCGCGGACGTCGACCTCGTCCGCATCGACCTCAACGCGCTGATCAGCTCCGTCAATGAGCAGGTACCGTCGCCATGGGGGGATTCGCCGTGACCGAACGCCGCAACCATCTCGACCTCGAGCCCGACACCGTCGAGCGCGATCTGGTGAAACTCGTGCTGACCGTCGTGGAGCTGCTGCGCCAGCTGATGGAACGGCAGGCGCTGCGCCGCTTCGACACGGGCGACCTGAACGAGGAGCAGGAGGAGCGGATCGGGCTCACCCTGATGCTGCTCGACGACCGCATGACCGAGCTGCGCGAACGCTACGGACTGCGGCCCGAGGACCTCAATCTGGACCTCGGGCCGCTGGGACCGCTGCTTCCCCGGGAGTGAGTCGCTCACGCCCGGGGAAGCGGGTGTTGCTTTATTGCCTTATTGCTTCGGCGCCTCGGTTCACCACCTGTACCAGCGACCCCTGCCTCCCGCGGAAGTGGTTCCGCGAGCCAGGAAGCCGATCAGCCAGAGGACGAGGACCGCGAGTGCGATCCACCAGAGCAACTTCACCGCGAATCCGGCGCCGAAAAGAATCAGCACCAGCAGCAGAACCAGCAGAACGGGAACCATAGTGTCAACCTCCTGCAATGCGTGTTTCCCGGATTGCAGGAATCATTCGCGCTTCATTTGCTGATGGTCCGCGATTCGTCCGCGGATCAGCCGGACTTTCGGCACAGGATCTCCGCGTGCAGGACGCTGAACCAGCCGTCCTCCCGCCGTCCCCACTCCCGCCAGGCCTCCGACACGGCGTGCAGTTCGTCCGCCGTGGCGTGGCCGCCCCGGGTGGCGCGCTCGGCGTACGCCGAAGCCACGGTGCGGTCGGCCCACAGGCCGCTCCACCAGGCCCGTTCCTCGGCGGTGCTGAAGGTCCAGGTGGCGGAGGTGGCCGTGATGTCGGTGAATCCCGCGGTCAGCGCCCAGGACTTCAGCCGGCGCCCGGCGTCCGGTTCGCCGCCGTTGGCCCGGGCCACCCGGCGGTACAGGTCCAGCCAGTCGTCCATCCCGGACGAGGCGGGGTACCAGGTCATCGCCGCGTAGTCCGAGTCGCGGACGGCGACGTAGCCGCCCGGCTTCGTCACCCGCAGCATCTCGCGCAGCGCCTGCACGGGGTCGCCCACGTGCTGGAGCACCTGGTGGGCGTGGACGACGCAGAAGGTGTCGTCCGGGTAGGCCAGGGAGTGCACGTCGGCGACCGCGAAATCGGTGTTGGCCAGACCCCGCTCGGCGGCCGTGGCCCGCGCCTGCTCCAGGATCCCCGGCGCATGGTCGACGCCGGTGACGTGCCCGTCGGGGACCAGGGCGGCCAGGTCGGCGGTGATGGTGCCGGGGCCGCAGCCGATGTCCAGGATCTTCATGTGGGGCTTCAGCGAACCGAGCAGGTAGGCCGCGGAGTTGGCGGCGGTCCGCCAGGTGTGCGAACGCAGCACCGACTCGTGGTGTCCGTGCGTGTAGACGGCCGTCTCCTGTGCTTTCGGCATGGCTCTACCTCTTCTCGACGAACCGGATCCCCGGGTCCCCCACGGTACGCCGATGCTCGAATGGTGAGACCGATTGTCTTGGGATGTGGGCTGACGGCTCGTCAGTCGCCCTCCGTGCCCGGCCGGCTCCGCCGACGGAGGCGCGCGGCGTGCCGGACGGTGAACGCGGCGCCGACGCCCAGTGCCGCGCCCGCGAGCACGTCGCTCGGGAAGTGGACGCCGGTATACACCCGGGACATCGCCACCGAGAACGCGACCGGCGCCACCACCGCGCCCCAGGCCGGCGACTCCAGGGCGATTCCGGCCGCGAAGGCCGCCGCCGACGCGGAGTGACCGGACGGGAAGGAGGTGGTGATCGGCTGCCGCTTCAGCCGCCGCCCCAGCGGCACCGCGTCCAGCCCGGGCCGGGACCGGCGCACCGAGCGCTTGCCGACGGTGTTGATGGTGAGGGACGCCAGGCCGAGGGAGGCCAGCCCACGCACGGCGGCGCGGCGGGCCCGGGGCGTGCCGGACACGGCGAGGGCCGCCGCCGTCGCGAACCAGAGCACGCCGTGGTTCGCGCTGCGGCTCAGTCGCGGCAGGATCGGTTCGGCGGCCGGCCAGTGCCGCTCGGCGGCGAACACGAACACCTGGTCGTCGAGGGCGAGAAACAGATCGCGCAGGCCGTGCCGGCCGGGCTTCAGGACGGTGAGATCGACGTCGGGCATCATGCGCTGCGGGTACCCTGAAGTGGCCGTTTCTTGTGCGGGGGCGGCTTTCGACATCGGAGGGTCACTGCATGCGCCTGCTGCTCGTCCGCCACGGCCAGACCCCCACGAACGTGGACTACCTCCTCGACACCGCCGTCCCCGGCCCCGGCCTCACCGCACTCGGCGCACAGCAGGCCGCCGCCCTGCCGCAGGCCCTCGCCGACGAGGACATCGAGATCCTCTACGCCTCCACCCTCGTGCGCACCCAGCTCACCGCCGCCCCGCTGGCCGCCGCCCGCGGCCTCGACGTCCTCGTCCGCGACGGCATCCGGGAGATCTCCGCGGGCGATCTGGAGATGGCGTCCGGCAACTCGGAGCACGGCGAGATCTACATGCGCACGGTGTTCGCCTGGGCGGCGGGCGACGTCGGGCTGCGCATGCCGGGCGGGGAGAGCGGCGCCGAGTTCCTGGCGCGGTACGACGCCGTGGTCGCCGAGGCCGCGGCGAGCGGCGCGGGGACCGTCGCGATGGTCAGCCACGGCGCCGCGATCCGCGGCTGGGCGGCCACCCGCGCCGACAACGTCGACGTTCCCTTCGCCGCGGTCAACCGCCTCGCCAACACCGGCACCGTCGTCCTCGAGGGCTCCCCGGCCGACGGCTGGAAGGCCCTGTCCTGGGCGGGCGCGACGGTCGTGCCCGCAGGCGAGGGCGGCCCGGCGGGGCAGCCGGTGGCGGGCGCCGGCGGCTGACGGTCGGCGGCGCGCTTCCCCGGCCCGCCGCGCATAACGGTTTGCCGCATCCCGCGGGCGGACCGCAGAATGCGTCCCCATGGGACACCTGGAAGCCGCGCACCTCGAGTACTACCTCCCCGACGGGAGGGCGTTGCTCGGCGACGTGTCCTTCCGGGTGGGAGAAGGGGCCGTGGTGGCGCTGGTCGGACCCAACGGCGCCGGCAAGACGACCCTGCTGCGGCTGATCTCGGCCGAGCTGAAACCGCACGGCGGGACCGTCACCGTGTCCGGCGGCCTCGGCGTGATGCGCCAGTTCGTGGGCTCCGTGCGGGACGAGACGACCGTCCGCGACCTGCTGGTGTCCGTGGCCTCGCCCCGCATCCGTGAGGTCGCGCGGGCCGTCGACAAGGCCGAGCACGCGATCATGACCGTCGACGACGAGGCCGCGCAGCTCCAGTACGCGCAGGCCCTCTCCGACTGGGCCGAGGTGCGCGGGTACGAGGCCGAGACGCTCTGGGACATGTGCACCACGGCCGCCCTCGGCGTCCCCTACGACAAGGCCCAGTTCCGCCTCGTCCGAACCCTCTCCGGCGGCGAGCAGAAGCGGCTCGTGCTGGAGGCGCTGCTGCGCGGCACCGACGAGGTGCTGCTGCTCGACGAGCCGGACAACTACCTCGACGTGCCCGGCAAGCGGTGGCTGGAGGAACGGCTGAAGGAGACCCGCAAGACGGTCCTCTTCGTCTCCCACGACCGCGAACTCCTCTCCCGCGCCGCCGAGAAGATCGTCTCCGTCGAGCCCGGCCCGGCCGGCGCCGACGCCTGGGTGCACGGCGGTGGTTTCGCCACCTACCACGAGGCCCGCCGCGAACGCTTCGCCCGCTTCGAGGAGCTGCGCCGCCGCTGGGACGAGAAGCACGCCCAGCTGAAGAAGCTGGTCCTGAGCCTCCGTCAGGCCGCCTCCATCAGCCACGAGTTGGCCTCCCGCTACGCCGCCGCCCAGACCCGACTGCGCAAGTTCGAGGAGGCCGGTCCGCCGCCGGAGCCGCCCCGCGAGCAGGACATCACGATGCGCCTCAAGGGCGGCCGCACCGGCGTCAGGGCGGTCACCTGCAAGGGACTGGAGCTCACCGGTCTGATGAAGCCCTTCGACCTGGAGGTCTTCTACGGCGAGCGGGTCGCCGTCCTCGGCTCCAACGGCTCGGGCAAGTCGCACTTCCTGCGGCTGCTGGCCGGCGACACCGTGACGCACACGGGGGAGTGGAAGCTCGGCGCGCGTGTGGTGCCCGGGCACTTCGCCCAGACCCACGCCCACCCCGAGCTCCTGGGCCGCACCCTCCTGGACATCCTGTGGAGCGAACACTCCCAGGACCGGGGCGCGGCCATGTCCCGGCTGCGCCGCTACGAGCTGACCCAGCAGGCCGAACGGAGCTTCGACCGGCTCTCCGGCGGCCAGCAGGCCCGCTTCCAGATCCTGCTGCTGGAACTGCAGGGCGTCACGGCCCTGCTCCTCGACGAGCCGACCGACAACCTCGACCTGGAGTCCGCCGAAGCCCTCCAGGAGGGTCTGGAGGCCTTCGACGGTACGGTCCTCGCCGTCACCCACGACCGCTGGTTCGCCCGTTCCTTCGACCGCTACCTGGTCTTCGGCAGCGACGGCCGGGTCCGGGAGACCCCGGAGCCGGTGTGGGACGAGCGGCGCGTGGAGCGGGCCAGGTAGGGAGCCGGCCCGCACGGAGGGCCCGGGGGCCGGAATGTTCGTACAGTGGAGGCGGAGACGTGCTCCCGGGGGTACCCGAACCGCATGGACGAACACGACGAGCGGGGCATGACCATGACCGGAGTCGACCCGGACCGGCTGGACGACCAGCAGCTGATGAAAGAGCTGGAGACGATCCACCGCACGCGCCACGACACCCTGCTGTACGGCTCGAACGACGCCCTGCGCGCCCACAACGGTCGCATGGCCCAGCTGGAGGGCGAGTACCTGCGCCGTAACCCGCGCCGCTTCGTCTCGCCGGGCCGCACCCGGGACGGGGCGAGGGAACGGGCCGTCGGAGTCGACGAGGTCCGCTCGCGCCGGACTCCGGCCGGGCGCAGGGCGCCCGGGGAGGGCGGCGGTCCGGCGGGCACCCCGGTCGGCAAGTGGGGTCCGGGACGCCCGGGAACGACGAGCGGCCCCGGCGGGACCTGAGCCCACCGGAGCCGTCCGACCGCTTGCGGTCTCTCGGGTCCCTCGCGGTTTCCTCCGTCTGGTGCGGTGCTCTGGTGCGGTGCTCTGCGATGCCTGTGGGCGTCCGGATGTCTGTGGGTATCCGGTCGGTCGCAGACTGTCTACAGTGTCCCGCAGACCGCAGACCGCAGACCGCAGACCGCAGACCGCAGACCGCAGACCGCAGACCGCAGACCGCAGACACTCGGTCGTCGGCTAACGGTCGTCGGTCAACGGTCAGCGCGCTTCCTGTGTGAACACGTCCAGGAACGCCTCGCAGAAGGCCTTCAGATCGTCCGGCTTGCGGCTGGTGACGAGCTTGTTGGGGCCGTGGTCGCAGATCTTCACCTGCTCGTCGACCCAGGTGGCGCCCGCGTTGCGCAGATCCGTCGCGAGGCTCGGCCATGAGGTCAGGACCCGGCCCCGTACGACGTCCGCCTCGACGAGGGTCCACGGGGCATGGCAGATCGCGGCGACCGGCCGGCCCTGCTCGAAGAAGTCCTTGACGAACGCCACGGCCTTGCCGTCGGTGCGCAGGAAGTCGGGGTTCGCGACGCCGCCCGGCAGGACCAGCCCGCCGAAGGACTCCGCGGACGCTTCACCGACGACCTCGTCCACCGAGAACGTGTCCGCCTTGTCGAGATGGTTGAACGCCTGGATCTCGCCGGATTCGGTCGACACCAGGACGGGCTCGTGGCCCGCGTCCACCGCCGCCTGCCAGGGGTCGGTGAGCTCGACCTGCTCGACGCCTTCGGGTGCCGTCAGAAACGCGATGCGCATGAGGTTCAACGTCCTTTCCGTGTCCTTGCGGCCCTTACGTCAGTGGGCCCGTTCCCGTCGGCCGGGTCCCGCGCCGTCACCGGCCGCTCCCGACCAGCGCCTCGGCCAGCTCCTGGACATTGGTGTAGCGGTCCTTGCCCGGCAACTGCCGGACCGCATCCACCAGCGCGTCCGGCGCGTTCTTGCGGCGCAGACCCACGGCCAGCGCGCTCGCGCCCGCGGGGAAGGAACTCCGTACCAGGGTCCTTGCCAGCTCCAGCCGCACGGTCTCCAGCGTCGCCCGGGAGCTCCCGGGCACCACCGGCCCGCCCCAGATCTCGGGGTCGTCCTCGGCGGACGGCTCGGGGTCGTGCCACTCCTCCACCCGCGTGGGGTGTCCGGACCTCAGCAGACCCTGCAATTCGTGCTTCATCTCGTCGTCCCGGTGCACGCTCAGCCGGTCGCTGCCTCGCTGCATGTCTCTCCCTCCGGGTCTTCGTCGGTGTCGGTGGCCACCGCGTACCCGAGGACAGGGAGCCGACACGGGGTCGCCGGGCTACTTCTCCTGCCGCCCCGGCAGGAACTCCTGCACCTTCGCCCTGAAGCCCTGCTTGATCATGGAGCCCCGGTCGGGGTCGCCCTTGAGGGCCGAGGCGACCGTGGCCTCGATCTGCTCCCAGGTGGCGTGCGGCGGGACCGGAGGCACGGCCGGGTCGGTGAGGAACTCGACGACCGCGGGGCCGTCCGCCTCGAGGGCCGTACGCCAGCCCGGCTCCACGTCCTCCGGCCTCTCCACCCGCACCCCGGTCAGCCCCAGGGAGCGGGCGAACGCCGCGTACGGCACGTCCGGCAGCTCCTGCGAGGGCAGGAACGACGGGGCGCCGCCCATGGCGCGCATCTCCCACGTCACCTGGTTCAGGTCGCGGTTGTTCCACACCGCGACGACCAGCCGCGGGTCCGGCCAGCGGTCCTGGTACTTGGCGGCCGTGATCAGCTCCGCGAGTCCGTTCATCTGCATCGCCCCGTCCCCGACCAGCGCGATCACCGGCCGGTCCGGATGAGCGAACTTCGCGCCGATCGCATACGGCACGCCGCAGCCCATCGTCGCCAGCGTGCCGGAGAGGGAACCGCGCATGCCGGGGCGCATCGTGAGGTGGCGGGCATACCAGTTCGCCACCGAGCCCGAGTCCGAGGTGACGATCGCGTCCGGCGGGAGCAGCGGGGACAGCGTGCGGGCCACGTACTCCGGGTTGATCGGGTCGGCCGACAGCCGCGCCCGCCGGTCCAGCACGTCGTCCCAGCGCCGTACGTTGTCACAAACGGTTTCGAACCATTCCCGGCCGCGTTCCTCGCCCCTGATCATCGGGATCAGCCGGCGCAGGGTCTCCCGGGCGTCGCCGACGAGGTTCACCTCGTACGGGTAGCGCATCCCGATCATGTGCGGATCGATGTCGATCTGCACGCCCCGCGCCTTGCCGAACTCCGGCAGGAACTGCGTGTACGGGAAGGACGAGCCGATCGTCAGCAGGGTGTCGCAGTCGCGCATCAGCTCGTAGGACGGCCGGGTGCCGAGCAGGCCGATCGAGCCGGTGACGTAGGGGAGTTCGTCGCTCAGCGCATCCTTGCCGAGCAGCGCCTTCGCGACGCCGGCGCCGAGCAGTTCGGCGATCCGCTCGACCTCGTTCCGGGCGCCGGCGGCGCCCTGGCCGATCAGGATCGCCACCTTGTCACCGGAGTTGAGGATGTCGGCGGCCGCGCGCAGGGACTCCTGCGACGGGATCGTCGTCCCACCGCTCAGGCCGAGACTGGACGGCACCATCTTGAACTCGTGGGTGGGCGCATCGTAGGCCAGTTCCTGCACGTCGCCGGGGATGATGACCGCGGTCGGGCAGCGGCGGGCGCAGGCCGTGCGGATCGCCCGGTCCAGGACGTTCGGCAACTGCTCGGGGACCGTCACCGTCTCCACGAACTCCGAGGCGACGTCCTTGAACAGCGTGTGCAGGTCCACCTCCTGCTGGTACGAGCCGCCCATCGCCGAGCGGTGCGTCTGGCCGACGATCGCGAGGACCGGCACATGGTCGAGTTTCGCGTCGTACAGGCCGTTGAGCAGGTGGATCGCACCCGGCCCCGAGGTCGCCACGCACACCCCGAGGCGGCCGCTGAACTTGGCGTAGCCGACCGCCTCGAAGGCGGACATCTCCTCGTGCCGCGACTGCACGAAACGGGGTTCGTCCCCCGCCCGGCCCCAGGCGGCGAGCAGGCCGTTGATGCCGTCGCCGGGGTAACCGAAGACCTGCTCCACCCCCCACTCCCGCAGCCGCTGAAGGACGTGGTCGGAGACCTTGACGCTCATGGAAGTGACCTCCTGGGCAGGGGACATGGACACGATGTGAAGGTCGTGTCCCGTTCCGTGTGACCCCTGGGGCCGCCGGAAAACCTGGGCGGGAGTTTGGCGGGGGTAGTCCGGGGCAGGCGCGCCACAGTGCTTCGGACCGGAGGCACGTCCGTGGGAGGCAGCGACTTCGCGCCCCCGGGCGGTCCGGTCGGGCTGCTGTCGTGCTCCCTCGGTGACCGGCCAACCCAGAGCACTTCCGAGGAGTTGCCACACCCCATGCCGAACAGAGCGAACGCGAAGCGCCATCCGCACGACGACGCCCCCGACACCGCCGACGCCTTCCGCAGGCTCGCCGCCCTGCCCCCGGGGCCCCAGCGCGACACGCTCCGCTCCCAGATCGTCGAGGCCTGGCTGCCCATGGCCGACCGTCTCGCCGGCCGTTTCCGCAGCCGCGGCGAAGCCTTCGACGACCTGCGTCAGGTCGCCGCCCTCGGCCTGGTCAAGGCCGTCGACCGCTACGACCCCGAACTCGGAAACGCTTTCGAGAGCTACGCCGTCCCCACCGTCACCGGCGAGATCAAGCGGCACTTCCGCGACCACATGTGGACCCTGCACGTGCCGCGCCGCGTCCAGGAACTGCGCAACCGGGTGCGCTTCGCCGACCAGGAACTGGCCCAGACCGTCTCCGGGCGGCGGCCCACCGTCGCCGAGATAGCCGAGCGCGCGCAGCTCAGCGAGGAGGACGTGCGCATCGGGATGGGGGCGCTGGAGAGCTTCACCGCGCTGTCGCTGGACGCGGAACTGTCGGGCGGCGAGGACGGCTACTCGCTCAGTGACGTGCTGGGGGCGGTGGACCCGGCGCTGGGCACGGTCGTCGACCGGGAGGCCGTCAGGACACGGCTCGCCGCGCTTCCCGAGCGGGAGCGGGCGATCTTGTACATGCGGTTCTTCGAGGACATGACGCAGAGTCGGATCGCGGAGCGGCTGGGCATCTCGCAGATGCATGTGTCGCGGCTGATCAACCGGTGCTGCAACCGGTTGCGGGAACAGGTCATGCACGACGTGGCGTAGCAGGAACCCGCAGGGCGGGGGCGGCGGTCACCCGGTTGGTGGCCTGTTGTCCCGCCAATGGCGTCCGGCCGCGCGCGGCCGGCGGGTCCTCGGGCTCTGATGGCTGTGGGGTGGCAACGCCCCGCCCGCAGCCGTCGGCCGAAGGAACCGTCCCATGCGTCGCACCGCTCACCTCCTCTCCACCCTCGCCGTGGCCGGCGCCGTCCTGGTGGCCGTCGGTCCGGCGGCGTTCGCGGACCCGGCGGCGGAGGTCAGCCCGGGCAGCGTCGCCCCGGGCGGCAGCGTCACCGTGTCCGTCTCCTGCGGCCCCCTCGGCGCCACCGCGCCCGAAAGCCTCGACGCCACCTCGCAGGCCTTCGCCGAGGGCACTGTCAAACTGAGCAAGGTCCCCGGCGCCGACGGCGCGCAGTCCGGGCCCGCCTACCAGGGCACCGCCCGCATCGCGCCCGCCGCCGATCTCGAGGTGAGCCCGGAGGCGGTCGGACCCGACGCCGCCTGGACCGTCGACGGCAGCTGTCCGGCGGCGCCCGGCGGACAGGGCAAGCCGTGGAGCGCGACGCTGGACGTCGCCCGTGGCGTCCCACAGCCGTGCGGGTCCGCGTCCGCCGCGTCCTGCGCCACCGGCCGGCCGTGTCCGCCGGAGCAGGGCACCTCCTCGGGGCACACCGACACCTGCCGCACCGTCGAGCCGTGCGCCCCGCCCGAGTCCCAGCCCCGTGCCGCCGCGTCCCACGAGGCCGGTTGCGCCCCCGCCACCGTCGGGCACGGTGTGCAGGCCGGTGAGGGCGGCGCCTTCACCGACTCCGTCCCCGCGCTCGCCGCCGGTGGCCTGCTGATCGCCGGCGCGCTCGGCGCCGCCGTGCACCGGCTGCGCCGCCGGGACCCCGAGAGCGGCGTCTGACCCGCCGGAGGGCGGGTCCGGCCCGGGCTGTGACCGGCGCAACGTGCCCGACGGCCATGGGGTGCGGTCCCACGGGGTACTCAGAGCCCAGGGGCACGACCGGCCCCGTACGAGCGCCCGGCCCCCGCACGGCCGCCGGGCCCCGCACGGGACGCGACGCCCCGCCCGGCCCACGACGACGTCCGACAGCCGGGTGCGGCACCGCGCCACGGGCATGGCACCGGGCACGGCACCAGGACCAGGCAGGACACCAGGACCAGGCAGGGCATCGGGGACGGACTGCGCGGAGGACGGCATGCGGCGGACGGCAGTGGAGGACCACGGGCCCGTACGCTACGGCCCGCCACTGCCCCTGGACGGCCTGCCGGTGCTGCCGGAACTCGTCTCGGTGCTCGCCCGGGCCGCCGGCCGCGCCGACGCCGAGCCGGTCGGCGGCGGCCCCGACCTGCTCGATGCCGCCCACGGCTACTGGGAGCGGCGTGGGACCCCCGCCGAGCCGGGACGCATCGTGGCCGGCCCCGGCGCCCCCGCCCTGCTGCTCGCGCTGACGGCCGCCCTGGGCGGCGACGTCCTGGTGCCCCGGCCCTGCGCGGCCTGGTGGGCGCCGTACGCCCGGCTGCTGGGGAGACCCGTCTTCCATGTGGCGACACCCGCCGAGTGCGGCGGCGTCCCGGACCCCTACGCCCTGCTGGAGACCGTGCGCCGGGTGCGCGCCGAGGGCGGCGACCCGCGGCTGCTGGTGCTGTCCGTCGCCGACGACCCCACCGGGACCGTGCCGCCGCCCGAGGTGCTGCACGAGGCGGTGGAGGCCGCCGCGGGCGAGGGCCTGCACCTGGTCAGCGACGAGACCTGGCGCGACACGCTGCACGCCCCGCAGGACACCGTGCTGGTCAGCCCCGCCGAGATGCTGCCCGAGCAGGTCACCGTCGTCAGCGACCTCGCCGGTGCGCTGCTGCCCACGGGCTGGCCGGCGGCCGTCGCCCGGTTCCCCGCCTCGGCCGTCGGCGACGACCTGCACGCGCGTGTGCTCGACGTCCTCACCGCGCTCGGCGCGCGCGTGGCCGCTCCGGTCGCCGCCGCGGCCGCGTACGCCCTGACCGAACCCGAGCCGGTCACCGCGCGCGTCGCTGCCGCCGTACGACTGCACGCGCGCGTGGCGGACGCCGTGCACGCCACCGTGGTCGCAGCGGGCGGCCTCGCCCTCCCGCCCCGGGCCGGCCGTCACCTGTACGTCGATCTCGGTCCGCTGCGCACCGCGCTTGCCGCGCACGGCGTCGGCGACGCACAGGACCTGGAGGACTTCCTCGCCGCCCGGCTCGGGATGCCCGCGCCGGGCGGACACCGCTTCGGGGACGAGCTCGGTGCCCTGCGCGTCCGGCTCTCCACGGGCATGCTGCTGGACGGTACGGACGCGCAGCGCACGGAATGCCTCACGTCACCCGCACCGTTGGAACTGCCACACGTGCAACGCGCGTTGATGCTCTTGAGGTCGGTCTTCGACGATCTCCGTGACGACGCTCAGCGATGGGAGCCTCCTCGATGACGCAGCAGTCCGAGTCGACCACCACCGGCACGGTGACCACCGAGAACGCCGACGCCCCGGCCCCCCTGGCCCCGCTCGCACCCGCCGCCCCGCCGCTCGCCGAGCCCCGCCCCCTGGGAGAGCGGCGGGTGTGGCCGCGGACCTTCCACGACCGGCTGACCTCACCCCTGCCCAACCTCAAGGCCTTCGCCCGGTTCGCCCGCGAGGGTTCCGTGCGGCCCGGCAGGGACGGCCTCGCCGACATTCCCCGGCTGCCCTTCGCACCCGCCCCGCTGCCCCGGGTGGACGCCCGCACGGTCGCCGTCTCCTGGGCGGGGCACGCCAGTTGGGTGGTGAGCGTCGGCGGCCTCACCGTCCTGACCGACCCGGTCTGGTCCCGCCGCATCCTCGGCACCCCGGCCCGGATCACTCCCGTCGGCGTCCCCTGGGAGGCGCTCCCGCGCGTCGACGCCGTCGTCATCAGCCACAACCACTACGACCATCTCGACGCCCCCACGCTGCGCAGGCTCCCGCGCGACACGCCCGTGTTCGTGCCGGCCGGGCTCGGACGCTGGTTCCTGCGCCGCCGGTTCACCCGGGTCACCGAGCTGGACTGGTGGGAGGCGGCCGAACTCTCCGGCGTGCGCTTCGACTTCGTGCCGTCCCACCACTGGTCCAAGCGGTCCCTCACCGACACCTGTCACTCCCTCTGGGGCGGCTGGGTGCTCACCGACCCCGACGGCCGCCGCGTCTACTTCGCCGGTGACACCGGCTACGGTCACTGGTTCTCCCGGATCGGACAGCGCTACCCGGGCATCGACCTCGCCCTGCTGCCCATCGGCGCCTACGACCCCCGCTGGTGGCTCAGCGACGTCCACTGCGACCCGGAGGAGGCGGTCCGCGCCACCCTCGACCTCGGGGCGCGGCGCATGGCCCCGATGCACTGGGGCACGTTCGTGCTGTCCGCCGAACCCGTCCTCGAGCCCCTCACGCGCGTGCGCGCGGCCTGGGAGAAGGCGGGGCTCGACCGGGACGACCTGTGGGACCTGCCGGTGGGAGGCGCACGGGTACTGGAGTGACGCGGGTACCGGAGCCGTACGGGTGCTCAAGTGACGCATGTACTGGAGCAGTACGGGTACCGGAGAGGCTCGCGTACCGGAGCACCTCGGGTGCGGGAGCGGCACGTGTACCGGTGTGGCAGGCGTACGGGTGTGAGACCGGTCCGGCACACCGCGGCTGCCGTACCGGCACGGGCGCCGGACCGGCACGCCTCCCGGACTACGCGGCCCTGGTTCCCCGGGCCCGGCGCCACAGGCTCGGGGCCGCGCTGATCACCACGGTCAGCGCGACCGCCGCGACCACGCCCTCCCAGGGCTCGGGGAACAGCGAGCCGCCGAGGATCCCGATCAGCTGGTAGGTCACCGCCCAGGCCAGGCACGCCGGGAGATTGCCCCGCGCGAAGCGGCGCAGCGGCCACTCCGCCATCAGACAGGCCAGCATCACCGGTATCCGGCCCGCAGGCACCAGTCGGGACAGCACCAGTACGGCCGTGCCGTGGTGGGCGAGTTTGTCCTGCGCCTGCTCGAGCCGCTCCTCGGGAGCCCGCGAGCGGATCGCCTCCAGCCAGCGCGAGCCGTTCTTCGACCGCATCCCGCGCCGCCCCAGCCAGTACAGCGCCGCGTCCCCGCAGAACGCCGCGAGCGACGCCGTCAGGAACACCATCGCCAGCGCGAACGGCACCGTCTGATGGACGGCGACCGCCGCCGCCGTACTGACCAGTGCCCCCGTCGGCACCACCGGGACCAGCGCCCCGATCAGCACCAGGAGGAACAACGACGGATAGCCGAGGGCCTGCTGCGTGGCCTCCGTCGGCACGACCGTCACGGTCGCGGCGAGCCACCACTTCACCGGGAGACCTCCGGGCGCACACTCTCGCCGTGCCCGAGCCGGTGCACCACGACCCCCGGCGCGCGTTCCGCCGCGAGCCGTACGAACTCCTCGCCGGGAGCATGGAATTCATGGGGGCGCACGGCGTCCATGCCGATCGGCCAGTACGTGCCGTAGTGCACCGGCACCGCGGTGCGCGGCGCCAGGCGGACCAGTGCCTCGGCCGCGCGCCCCGCGTCCAGGTGCCCCTCGCCGAGATGCGGCCCCCAGCCGCCCACCGGGAGCAGCGCCACGTCGACCGGCCCGACCTCCTCGGCCATGTCGTCGAACAGGCCGGTGTCCCCGGCGAAGTACGTCCGGGCCTCGCCCTCGACGACGTACCCGAGCGCGGGGGAGCGGTGCCGTCCGACCGGCAGCCGGCGCCCGTCGTGGCGCGCGGGCACGGCCCGTATCCGCACGTCGCCGACGGTGGTCTCGTCCCCCGGTGCCATCTCGCTCAGCCGCAGATGCCGCAGGCGGCGCAGCCCGGGGACGGCGCGCGGCGCGCCCCGGGGCACCAGCAGGCGCGTGCCCGGCGCAAGGAGCGCCAGCGAGGGCACATGCAGATGGTCGGCGTGCAGGTGGGAGACGAGCGCCACGTCCGCGCGCCGGGCGCCGGGCGGGGGCAGCGCGCCCCGGCGGCGGCGCAGATGCGCGAGGCGGCGCGCGAACAGGGGATCGGTGAGCACGCGTACGTCCGAATCCTCGACCGTGCAGGTGGCGTGCCCCCACCACGTGATCTCCACCGCCACCTCTTTGCCTCCTTCGCGCGACTCCCCCGAAGCCTACGGGCAGGAGTAGGGTCGGCGGCGAAACCCGGAGGTGAGGGGGACGCCATGGGACCGGTGCGGGTCACGGCGATCGCGAGTCTGACGCCGCTCGAGGAACTGGACGCCGATCCCTTCCTGGTGGACTCCCGCAGCCAGCACGCGATGTGCGCGCGGTGGGCCGCCGAGCGCGGATACGTCGTCAGCCGGGAACTGCTGGTCAGCGGGCTGCGCGCCGACCACTGCGTGCTGTGGGACGGCATCCGGGCCGGCGTCGACCTGTTCGTCGCGCCCAGCCGCCGGGTGCTGGAGAGCGCGCTGTCGTCCGTGGAGGAGTTCTCCGCGGAGTGCGCGCGGCGCGGTGTGCGGGTGGAGACGGTCGGCAGCGCCGAGCCCGCCTACGACGCGCAGATGAAGGCCCGGGTGCACCGGCGACTGTCGATGCCGACGGCCGGCTACGACGGGCGGTAGCCCCGGGGTGCCCGTCACCGCGATATGACAGGGTGGAGGGCGGCCCCCGGGCGTCGGGGCCGGAACGTGAGGTGTACGGGGCGTGCGTGGGGTGCGGTGGCGGCGGGCCGTCAGTCAGGCCGGGCGGAGCGCCGCGGTGTGGGGCGTCTCCACGCTCACGATGCTGGTGCTCGCGGGGATCCTGCCCGACTTCCGGCTCCAGTCCGCCGACGGCGCCAGCGCCACCACCATCGCCAGGACCGCAGCCGTCGGCGCCGGGGTGTTCGGTGTGCTGTCGGCCCTGGCCTGGCCCCTGCTGGTGCGCCTGCTGTTGCTCGTACCGGCGCTGGTCCTCGGCCTGCTGGTGTTCTTCCTCAACGGCTCGCTGCTGCTGCTCGCCCTGCGCCTGAACCCCTCCGGGCAGAGCGAGGCCGCCCCGGAGACCGCCGTGATCGTCGCCGCCGTGATGTCCGCCGTCGCCTCCGCGACGGGCGGCGCCCTGGCCGTACGCGACGACGACGCCTACCGCCGCCGCCTGTACCGGCTCGCCGACCGCCGCCGAAGAGGCGGCGCCGCCTGCCCCGCCACGCCCGGCACCGTCTTCCTCCAGCTCGACGGCGTCGGCCACGACGTGCTGGCCGCGGCGGTGCGCAAGGGACTGATGCCGACCGTCGCCGGATGGCTGGGCAGCGCCCCGCAACAGGGCCGTGGGCAGGGCCGCGCGGGCGGCGGCGCCCCTCGCGCCAGCCACCGGCTCACCCGGTGGCACACCGACTGGTCCAGCCAGACCGGCGCCAGCCAGCTCGGCATCCTGCACGGCAGCAACCACGACGTGCCCGCCTTCCGCTGGTACGAGAAGGACACCGGGGAGGTGATGGTCTGCAACCGCCCCACCAGCGCCGCCGAACTCCAGCGCCGCGCGGTCGAGCGCACCGGTGACGGCGGACTGCTGTCCGCCGACGGCGCGAGCCGCGGCAACCTCTTCGGCGGCGGAGCGGACGAGCAGGCCCTCGTGCTGTCCATCGCCGCCCGCCGGCGCAGCCGGGAGACGCGGTCCAGGGCCGGCTACTTCGCCTACTTCTCCGACCCGGCCAACGCCGTGCGCACCGCGCTGTCGTTCGTCGCCGAGGTCGGCCGCGAGACGGGCCAGTCCACCCGCGCCCGGCTGCGCAAGGAGCGCCCACGCGTCGGACGCGGCGGCCTCTACCCGCTCGTCCGCGCCTTCGCGACCGTCGTCGAACGTGACGTCGTGGTGGCCGCCGTGATGGGCGACATGCTCGCCGGCCGCACCGCCGTCTACGCCGACCTGGTGGCGTACGACGAGGTCGCGCACCACTCCGGGCCGCTCGGCCGGGACACCGAGCAGGTCCTCGGCCGCCTCGACCGGGCGCTCGCGCTGATCGAGAACGTCGCCGAGCACGCGCCCCGCCCCTACCGGATCGTCGTCCTGTCCGACCACGGCCAGAGCCCCGGCGAGACGTTCCACACCCGCTACGGCCTCACCCTCGGCGACCTGGTGCGGGCCGGCTGCGGGCTGCCCGTGCCGCGCAAGGCCGAACGCACCCACAGCGGCGCCGAGGCCCGGGCGGCCGTCCGCGCGGCGCTGCGACGGCCCGTCGAGGAGAGCGGCGAACGCCACCGCCCGACCGGCCGCCGCTCGGAACCGATCGTGCTGGCCTCGGGCAACCTCGGCCTGATCTCGTTCCCGGACGTGCCGCACCGGATGAGCAAGGAGGAGATCGACGCCCGCCATCCCGCCCTGCTCACCACCCTCGCCAACCACCCCGGCGTCGGCTTCCTCCTCGTCCGCAGCGAGGAGCACGGCGGGGTCGTCCTCGGCGCGTACGGCGCGGAGATACCGCTCGACCGACTCGACCGGACGCCCGGCCCGCTGGCCGCCTTCGGGCCCGGAGCCGCCGACGCCGTGCGCCGCACCCACTCCTTCCCGCACACCGCCGACATCATGGTCAACTCCTTCCACGACCCGGCCGACGGCGAGGTCCTCGCCTTCGAGGAGCAGATCGGCTCCCACGGCGGCCTCGGCGGCGCCCAGGCCAGGCCGTTCCTGCTGTCCCCGCTCGCGCTGTCCGCACCCGTCGAGGACGACGAGGAGCTGATCGGCGCGGAGCATGTGCACCGCGTCCTGCGCCGCTGGCTGCGCGAGTCCAACGGGCCCCAGGTACCGCTCGAGACGGCGCCGGAGGAGCGCGCCGCCTGAAATTGGGCTGCGCCGGAGGAGCGCGCCGCCTGAAATTGGGCTGCGCCGGAGGAGCCGTACGCACACACTGTCCGTACCGGTCCGGTCGTCCGGATCCCGCGCGCTCGCGCCCCCTTCCGCATCTCTCGAGGAGCCTCTGCTTTGCAGGCTGCCGTCACGGTCACGCCCTCCCGTATCCCCGAACTGCTGCTCGGTCTCGCCACCGTGCGGCCGGTGTTCCTCTGGGGCGCCCCCGGTATCGGAAAGTCCTCCCTGGTCAGGGACTTCGCCGAGTCGCTGGGGCTGGAGTGCGTGAGCCTGCTCGGTACCCAGCTCGCGCCCGAGGACCTGATCGGCGTCCCCCAGATCCGGGACGGGCGGTCGGTGTTCTGCCCGCCGGAGGCCATCGCCCGTGACGAGCCGTACTGCCTCTTCCTGGACGAGCTGAACGCGGCCACGCCCGACGTCCAGAAGGCGTTCTACTCCCTCATCCTCGACCGGCGGATCGGCAACTACGAGCTCCCCGAGGGCTCGATCGTCATCGGCGCCGGGAACCGGGCCACGGACAACGCGCTCGCCCGGCCCATCGCCTCCGCGCTCGTCAACCGCCTCACCCATGTCCACCTCGAGGCGTCCGCGAAGGACTGGCTGACGTGGGCCGCGAACAACGACATCCACCCGTGGGTCCTCGACCACCTCACCGACCGGCCCGACCACCTGTGGTCCAAGCCGCCGAAAACCGAGGAACCGTTTTCCACCCCCCGTTCCTGGCACATGCTCTCCGACGCACTGCACTCCTTCGGGCCCGACGTCGACGAGGACACCCTCACGGTGCTGGCGCACGGCACGCTGACGCCCACGCACGCCACCGCCTTCCGCGGCTACGTCAAGATCGTGCGCAGCCGGTACGGCATCGAGGCCATCCTCAAGGGCGAGGCCCCCTGGCCGCGCCGGGTCGAGGACCGTGACCTGCTCTACTACCTCGCCGACTCGTTCCGCGGCCGGCTCGTCAAGGAACTCCCCGCCGTCCGGGAGCACATGTCGGCGAAGGGCCGGCAGACCGCGTACCGCGCCAAGTCGCTGCTCGTGCAGCTCGCCGAGATATCCGTCGAGGTCGCCCAGACCGTCATCGCCTCCGACGCCGACGGCAACCCGGTGCTGCCCGCCTGGTTCCTGGTCGAGGCGGCCCGGGACATGCCCCGCCTGGTGGAGGCACGCCGGTGAAACGGGAGGACCGCGACAAGAAGAAGCGGGACCTCGCCGCTGAGGCGTTCGAGGCCGGGCGGCTGGCGCTGCGCGGCAACCCGGCGCTTGCCGCCGTCGACTTCGACACCTGCCGCCGCGAGGAGTGCACCCTGGCTCCCCGCGACGGACTCGTCCGCGCCGACTCCAACGGCACTCTGCACGCCCACGCCACCCGGCTCGCCGACCCCGACCTCTGGGCCTGGTCCCTCGCGCACGCCGCCCTCCACCTCGGCTTCGGACACCTCCCGGCGGCCCCGGGCGAGCGTGCCCAGCCCGACCGGTACGACCTCGCCGCGCGCTGCATGGTCGTCAACCGCTTTCTGCTGACGTTTCCGGTCGGCCGCGCCCCCGACGAGCTGCCGCTGTCGTACCCGGGCGGTGACGAGGAGCAGCTCGCCGCCCGCTGGCGGCGCACCGGGCTGCCGGCCGCCTACGAGCACTGCGGCACCGCGGGGACGGCAGCCGACCAGGTGCTCGTGCGGTGGACCTGGTCCGGGCGCCGGATACCGGACTGGCCGCTGGCCTTCGCCACCGCCCTGACCCGGACCGTGTCCGCCGCGATGGACATGGCGGGCGGCCGCCGCGCCTCCCTCCACGGCGAGGTGACCCCCCTGCGGCCCTGGGAGCGGGCGCTGAGCTGGTTCGTCTCGTCCTACCCCCTGCTCGGCGGTCTCGCGGCCGGCATCAAGCTCGTCGCCGACGCCGAACTCGCCCGCGCGCACGGCATCTCGATCGCCGCCGTGAACGCGGAGGCGGGGGAGATCTACATCAACCCGCTGCGCCGCTACGAGGACGAGGAGTGGCGGTTCGTCCTCGCCCACGAGATGCTGCACGCCGCCCTGCGCCACGGCGACCGCTGCGGCACCCGAGACCCCTACCTCTTCAACGTCGCCTGCGACTACGTCGTCAACGGCTGGCTGCGCGAGATGCAGGTCGGCACCATGCCCGAAGGGCTGCTGTACGACGCCGAGTTGGCGGGACTGTCCGCCGAGGAGGTCTACGACCGCATCACCGTGGACCTGCGCCGGATGCGGCGACTGGCCACCCTGCGCGGCAAGGGCCTCGGCGACATTCTCGGCGCCCCGCTCGGCCCGCCCTGCGACTATGTCGACCTCGACGGCTTCTACCGGCGCGGTCTCGCCCAGGGCCTCGAGCTGCACCAGCGCCAGGAACGCGGCTTCCTGCCCGGCGGGTTGGTGGAGGAGATCCGTGCCCTCAGCCACCCTCCGCTGCCCTGGGACGCCCGACTGGCCCGCTGGTTCGACGAGTTCGTGCCGCGCCCCGAGCCGGTGCGGACCTACGCCCGTCCCGCGCGCCGGCAGGCCTCCACACCCGACATCCCGCGTGCCGGCCGCTGGTTGCCGCCCGAGGAGATCGCCCGCTGCACCTTCGGCGTCGTCCTGGACACCTCCGGCTCCATGGACCGCACCCTGCTCGGCAAGGCGCTCGGCGCCATCGCCTCGTACGCCGAGGCCCGCGACGTCCCGGCCGCCCGCGTCGTGTTCTGCGACGCGGCCGCGCACGACGCAGGCTATCTGCCGGTCACCGAGATCGCCGGCCGGGTCCGTGTGCACGGCCGCGGCGGTACGGTCCTCCAGCCCGGCATCGACCTGCTGCACCGCGCCGACGACTTCCCGCCGGGCGCGCCGCTGCTCGTCATCACCGACGGCTGGTGCGACGTGCTGCGGGTACGGCGTGAGCACGCGTACCTGATCCCGCAGGGCCGGCGACTGCCGTTCACCGCGCGGGGGCCCGTGTTCCGCGTGCGGTGAACGACTCGCCGTACCGGGCGCGTCAGTGGCGGGCCCAGTGTCCGGAGCGGACCCTCCCGAAGTCGTTCATCAGATGGACCGCGGGGCCGCCGAAGCCGCCCCCGGGGGAGTCGGTGAAGGACACCACGGTGCCCAGGGAGTCGGCCAGCGACATGAACTTGCTGAGGGTGACCCGGTCGTCGCGGAACTCCTGGGCCGGATGGTGGGCGTGTGCCGCCTCCAGCGCCTTCAGGTGGCGTTCGAGGCGGCGCTTGGCCGCTTCCTTGTCCCGTTCGTACAGGTCGTCCAGCGCATGGAAGGTCACCTCGCTCGTCCACAGTCCGATGCCGTGCACCAGGACCGTCTCCGCGGCGAGGGAGGTGTCCCGCGCCAGGTCGAACTCGTGCCGACGGCTCTCGCGGGCCAGGGTGTCCACGTACTGCACGGTCGCCGTCCCCAGCGCGGACGGCTCCCGGCCGGTCGGCACCCGTACCTCCAGGACCACCCAGTAGGTCTCCTCGAAGGCGAGGTCGGGTGCGAAGATCCGCATGCCCTTCTCGGCGGTGATGATGTCGGGCAGGGCGTCGGCGCCGTAGTCGCTGCGGGCGCGCTCGGCTGCCTGCCGGGCCTGCTGGAACACCTCTGCCCGGGCTCTCGGGTCGGTGACCGGGTCGTGCCCGTACACGTGCCGGATCTCCACCGCCGGGTCGATGTCCAGCCGGAGCTGGATGTCGACCGCGGCCAGGTGGTCGCGTCGGCCGAGGTCCTCCAGCAGATCGGCCTTGACCTGCTCGGGCCGGGTGACGAAGGTCGAGTGTCCGCCGGCCACCCCGGCGAGCGCCGACAGTTCGGGCATGCGCGCGTCGGAGCCGAAGCCGAAGCACGACACGGTGAAGCCGCTGCGCACCCGGGCCCCGATGTTCCTGCGGATGTTGACCCAGTCCCGTTCGCCGGAGTTCGGGGAGCCGTCGGACAGGAGATACAGGCAGTTGACGGTGCGCCCGCTCACCGCGTTGCGGCTGATCTCGTCGATGCCGTACTGCACCCCGAGGTTGATGTCCGTGCCGCCGTCCGCCTCCAGTCCGGAGACGACCGACGCGAAGCTCCCCGACCGCTCCAGTTCCTCCTTGGTGGCCGCGGGCAGGACGGTGCGCACCCGGTGGTCGAAGGTGATGATGCCCAGGCAGTCGGTGGGACGCAGCTGTCCGTAGATCGTGTGCAGCGACGACTTGACGGTGTCGAGCTTCTCGCCGTGCATCGAACCGCTGGTGTCCACGACGAAGACGAAGTTGACGGGCAGCGGTGCGGAGGCGAGAGCAGGGTCCGCGGGCGTCGGGCCGGCCTTGAGGGCGATCTCCACGAAGTGGGTCGTCGCCTCGTGCGCCTTGAACTCACCCGTCACCGCGGTGAGTCCATGACTGACGGCGATGGCCTCCCCGCTCCGCGGTCCGGGAACCTGCCCGTCCCGGGACACCACGAAGTCGTCGAACCTGATGTGCTCCTGCCCGACGATCACGCCCTGCTCGATGAGTTCCTTCACCCCGAGCGCGGAACGGGTGCCGAAGGCGTTGTTGCGGCGCACGTAGAGGCCGTCGTGGGGGAGGGGACGGGAGATGTCGCGGGGGGTGTGGGGACGGCCGGGGGGACCGGCCGGCCACCCGGCGGAAGCGGGCGTCGAGGGGGGCGGCAGCATGAAGTCGGCGTCCGGCCGGAGGAAGTCGGGGAGCGGTGCCGAGTCATGGGAGGGCTGCGGGCTGGCGTAGCTGGGCGGCGGCGCGGCCTGGGCCCTGTAGGAGTCGGTGTAATAGGTGGGCTCGCTGTCGCCGTCGAAGGGCAGGCAGCGGTCCTCGACGGGCGCGGCGTGGGCAGCCCCTGCAGCTTGCGGGGGCGGGTTCTGGGCGGCCCGGCGGCCCCTCGGCATCAACCGGTCCGACAGTCCGGTGTCCGAGGACTCGTCTCGAAGTTCGGCAGAGGAACGCCAGGTGGCCTCGGGCGCCGTGGGCCACGGCCGGATCACCAGCCCCTGCCGCAACCAGTGCCACAGGGGTTCGTCGGGACTTCCCGGGGGCGGAGTCGTGACGTCGCGATGGATCACGACGGTGAACCCGTCCGACGGCGCGTACAACGGGTCGAACGCCGTCGTCAGGGTGGGGGCGGCCGACAGACCGCGGGCTTCCGCGAACGCCCGGCACTCCGCCTCCCGCCCACTGTGACGGTGACGGGACAACCATCCGCGCCCCGGTGCCGACGGTAACCGGGTGAGCAGCAGCGCCGGGCCCGGCAGCGGCGGCCCCGGCACGGGCGCGGTCCCTCCCGCGCCCGTGCCGCACATCACCAGCACGCCCCGGGCCCGCAGGAAGTTGGACAGGACCTCGCCGTTCGGCGGCGACGGTGCCGGGGCCCCGTCGCCGGGATGGACCAGGACGACAGCGCCGGGCCGGTTCGCGACGAACGCGTCGACCTCCTCGGGTGTCCGGGCGATCATCGGGGCCGGTGACCCTGACCACCGGGACTGCCGCCGGAACCTCCTCTCCCATGCCTCGCCGGTGCCGTCTCCGGCGAGCGGCCCCACGTACAGGACCGTCTCCGCGCTCGCCGCGGCGTTCGGTTCAGTCGGCATGCACACCCTCCGTGGTTCTTGTGGGAAGCGGACAGCGCGTCTCGAAACCGGTCCGGGTACGCATCCCGCCGTCGAACATGTTCTCGGCCCGCAACCGCCGCAACCACGTGTCGAGTTCGGCGCTCAGCCCGGTGCTCTCCCCGGCCAGCCGCACCGCCTGGTCCCGCTGCGCCGGATCGTTGCCGAGCAGCAGAAGCATGATCTTCAGGGCGAGGGCGTGCGGGCTGCGGGCGTCCAGGCCCAGTGCCTCGTCGGCATAGCGGGCGGCCCCCTGCTGGTTTCCCCGGGCGAGGGCGATCCGGGCCTTCCAGTACCAGAACTCCTCCGACTCCCGGTCCAGACGTGACGCCTCCAGCGCACGCTCCGCCGGCTCCGGCTCGTTGCGCTCCACATGTCTGCGCACGGTGGTGAGCGACCGCTCGACACCGGTCGTTCCGGCGGCACGCGGTGCCCGGCGGGAGCCGCCCGTGGCCACCCGGGCCGCGATGAACAGCACGGCCAGCAGGAACACCAGGAGCATGCCGACGAGCACGACGAACTGCTGGACGCTCTTGCTCTCGGCGAGCGTGGCGAAGATACCGAGGATCGCGACGGTGAAGGTGAGCACGATGACAGCGCCGAAGAGGGCGGTCGCCTGGGTCGCGGTGAGCGCACGGAACATCTTGTTGCGGATGATGTCGCGCACGAAGTCCCGGTAGAGCAGGTACAGCACACCGAGCGCGACGCCGCCAAATCCCGCTATGCCCCCGAGGACTTGGAAGAGTTCGAGCATGTATGGACTGTATGGCTTCACCATGTCGCCCGTCAGGACTTCCGAGGGCAGTGATGCCCGGCTGTGATATCCGGCCGAAACGGGCGAAGCCCCGGCGACGCGCCCGGCGGTGGCCGCCCTGTCCGGTGGGTGGATCGACGCCGGGTGTGATCGGATGGGTGCAAGGCATCCGTCCACGGAACCGCCCGCTGTCTCCACCGTCACAGTTCGAAAGGATTCGTCGTGGCAACCACGCGCTCCGCACACACCGTCTGGGAAGGCAACCTGCTCGAGGGCAACGGGGTCGTGACCTTCGACTCCTCCGGCATCGGTCAGCAGCCGGTGTCGTGGCCTTCGCGCGCCGAGCAGGCCAACGGCAAGACCAGCCCGGAGGAGCTGATCGCCGCCGCCCACTCCAGCTGCTTCTCCATGGCGCTGTCGCACGGCCTGGCCGGTGCCGGCACGCCGCCCACCAAGCTCGTCACGTCCGCCGACGTCACCTTCCAGCCGGGAGAGGGCATCACCGGCATCCACCTGACGGTGGAGGGCACCGTCCCCGGCCTCGACGACGACGCGTTCGCCGCCGCCGCCGAGGACGCCAAGAAGAACTGCCCGGTCAGCCAGGCGCTCACCGGCACGACCATCACCCTGTCGGCCAAGCTCGCCTGAGCCGCCGCGTCGGGTCCGGGGCGCGGGAGCCGTACGAGGCCCCCGCGCCCCGTCGTGCCGTCAGGACCACGCCGGGCAGGGCCGCCCCGGGTCAGACGAGTCCCGTCAACCCCCGGATCGCGGACTGCGCCCACTCCTGCGCCCCGACCGCCGTCCCGGCCGCGAGGCCGGTCGCGACGGGCGCCAGGGCTCCCTTGAGCATGGTCACCGAGCGGCGGAGCCTGCCCGGCTCGGGCGACTCCGGGCCGGTGATCTCGGCGAGCACCTCCTGGGCCGCGCTCTCGGCGTCCTGGCGCTCCTGGTCGCCGAGCCCGGCCGCGGGCAGCTGCCGGAGCAGCTCGGTCACCAGCGTCGCGAGGGCCTCATGTCCCGGGGCGACCGTGTTGTTGAGCTGCTGGTTCTGGGTCGCCGTCTCGTTGTTCCAGGCGAACTGGGAGTTCGACACACCCCCGTTGAACACCGGACCGTCGTAATGGTGCACCTGCTGCGGGTCGTTCATCGGCCGACTCCGTCCTGATCGCTCTCGTTGTTCTCGTTGTTCTGGTCGGTCTGCTGCTGGATGACGTTGGTGTTGTTCCACGCCAACTGGGCGCTGTGGACCGCCTCGACGAAGACCGGCCCGTGGTAGTGGTTGACGATCGTCGGCGGCGGGGGCGGCTCCGTGATCTCCTTGACCGGCAGCGACGTCCGGAGTTCGACCAGTTTGACGCGGCCGTTGTGCTGCACCGCCACTCCCGTCGCCCCGGTCACGGCGCAGCCCGCCAGTCGGCCGCCGCAGGCGTCGTCGCAGAGCAGCCCCGTGGCCGCGCAGTCCTCGAAACGGCTGTCGGCGACGTCCAGATACGCGGAGCCCGTGCCGCACAGGCCGTACGACTCCGCGCCGGTGACGGTGAGGTGCCGTGCGACGAGCCGCGCCGTGCCGAACGCCAGGGCCCCACCGGTGCTCACGGCGGAGACCTCGCTGTCGTGCACGTGCAGCTGCGCCTCCTCGCCGGCGCCGAACCCCAGCAGCCCGCGCTCCGCCGACACCCTTCTCAGGGTCACCCGGGACTGGCCGACGGCGGCCACGGCGGCCATGTCGAAGTCGAGGATCCTCGCGTCGGTGAGCTCGGCCGTCGTACCGCCGTTGCCCCGCGTCTCCAGGCCGAACGGGCAGCGCTCGACGCGGACCTGCGCGAACTCGGCCTTGCTCTCGTCCCAGACCCGCAGTGCGACGCCGGTCAGGTCGCGCACGTCGACGCGGGTGAAGTGGCCTCTGGCCTTGTCGGTGACGGCGATGCCGACATTGCCCGCCGAGACGCGGCACCCGGTCACCCGTGGGGCACCGCCCCGGGTCGACAGCACCGCGACGTTTCCCGCGCCGGTGATCTCGCAGTCCTCGAACGTGCCACGGCCCGAGTCCTGGACGTGGATGCCGGTGTCGCGGCAGTCGGCGAACACACAGCCGCGCACCGTCGGGTCGGCACCGCTCGCCACCAGGACCCCGTTCTCGGCGTCGGTGACGCGGGTGCCCTGCACGGAGCCGCGGGACTGCTCGATGAAGGCCAGACCCGCCAGGTGCGTGGCGACGACCGTGCACCCCTCGACGGTCAGCTCCGCCCGCGTGTCCGCCATCACGGCCGCCTGCTCGGCGCCGGTGACCTCGCACCCGACGAGGTGGGCCCAGGCGTCGCTGACGCGTACCCCGTGGATCCGGCTGCCGTCGAACCGGCTGTCCCGGACCAGCACCCGGGCGTTCTCGATCACCGCGAGCCCGTTGTCGGCGGCGTCGGTGAACCGGCACCGCTCGACCTGCCCGGCGGCGCCGGCGAAGACGGTCCGGCCGTACCGGAACTCGCTGTCCGTCAACGTCACGGAGGTGCCCGGCCGGGCGTGCGCACAGACCCCGTTGTGCGCCCGGATCGCCACCCGGTCCAGGGTGAGGGTTCCCGCGTGGCAGTCGACGACGCCGGCGTCGGCGTCCCGGCCGACCAGCACCAGGCCGCGGACGGTGACCGAACCCGAGACGTCGAGCACGGTGCCGCGGGGAACGCTCACCACCACGGAACCGGCGTCACCGAGCGCGGCCAGCTCGATCTCGCCCCGGACGGAGAGCCGTTCCTCGTAGTGGCCGGGAGTGATCTCCACCCTCGCGGCCCGGCCCCGCGCGGTCGCGGCGCGCAGCGCGGACCCGATGTCGGGGTGGGTGCCACGACCCCCGTGCGGCGCGACTACGTACCTCTTGACCATGCCCGCGTCCCCCGCAGCGCCCGCCCGTGACGAATCGTCGACTCCCGGTCACCGATGCTACCGGAGGGGTCGATGGCGCCGGGGGTGCAGGCGGTGGCCTCCACCCGACCTCCCCCTGGCCGCGGACGCGCCCCGGTAATGGTTCAGGGCTTCCGGGCGACCCCCGCGTACACCGGCACGATGCCCTCCGCCTGGACCGCCACGTCCTCCGGCTCCGGGCGCCAGCCGGAGACCGGGATGACGCCCGGTCCGAGCAGCTCCAGGCCCTCGAAGAAGCGGGCGAACTCGGCCAGGGAACGCGGGTAGAAAGGCGTTCCGCTGCGCCGGAAGTTCTCCGCGGCCTTCTCGATGGCCGCAGGGTTCAGGTCCGGCGTCACCTGGGAGAGGATCAGCCAGCTGCCCGGCGCGAGCGCGGCGACGTACTTCTTCAGCAGGCCGTGCACGTCGTCGCCCGCCGGGTCGTCGCCCAGGTAGTGGGTGAGCGCCACCAGCGACAGCGCGACCGGCCGCGTGAAGTCCAGGGTGTCGGCGGCCCGGTGCAGCAGCGTGTCGAGGTCGCGGACGTCGGCGTGCGCATACCGGGTGGAGCCCTCCGCCGAACCGTGCAGCAGGGCCTCCGCGTGCCGCAGCACGATCGGGTCGTTGTCCGCGTACACGACCTTGGACTCCGGGGCCACTTCCTGCGCCACCTGGTGCAGGTTGGGTTGGGTGGGGATGCCGGTGCCGATGTCGAGGAACTGGCGTATCCCGGCCTCGGCGGCCGTGCGGACGGCCCGCTGCATGAACCGTCGGTTGGCCCGCGCCCCGCGCAGCACCGTGCCGTCCACGGCGAGGATCCTGCGGGCCAGCTCCTCGTCGACGGGGTAGTTGTCCTTGCCGCCCAGCCACCAGTCGTAGACGCGGGCCGGATGCGGCCTGCTGGTGTCGATGCGGGCGGGTGCCTGCTCGGCCTCGTATCCGGTCACGCGGGTCTCGCCTCCAGGAGAGTCAGGAGCCAGGGGTCAGAAGTCAGGAGCCAGTGCTCGGGAGCCAGGGGTCAGGATCCAGGGGTCAGGAGTCAGGGGCCGGGAGTCGGGAAGAGGCCCGGCGGGCGACGGGACGTGCTCAGAGGCTTTCGCGGGCGTCCCGCAGGATCTTCTTGGTGTGCTGCGCGGACGCGGCGTGGGTCGTCATGTGGTCGAGGACCTCCAGGTGCGCGGACACCTCTTTGCGATCGTCGAGGTACAGCGCGCCGGTCAGGTACTCCGTGACGACCATGTCGGGCAGTTCGGGCTCGGCGAAGCGGAACAGCGAGAACGGCGCGGACGTCCCCGGATGCGGGCCGGCCGCGAACTCGGAGACCTGCAGGGTGACCCGGTCGCGCTCGGCGAACTCCACGAGCCTGTCCAGCTGTTCGGACATCACGGCGGCGTCCACGCTCACCGGACGGCGCAGCACCGTCTCGTCCATCACCACCCACAGATGGGGCGGGTCGCCGCTCTCCAGCAGCCGCTGGCGAGCCAGGCGCAGCGACACATGCCGCTCGATCGACTCCGGGGTCGTCTGGCCGACGGTCCCGGCCTCCAGTACGGCGCGCGCGTAGGCCTCCGTCTGGAGCAGCCCGGGCACGAAGTGCGGCTCGTACGAGCGGATCAGCCGGGCCGCGCCCTCCAGGCTCACGTACAGGCTGAACCACTCCGGCAGCACGTCGTGGTAGCGCTGCCACCAGCCGGGCCGGTTCGCCTCCTCGGTGAGCGAGACGAACGCCTCGGCCTCCTCGTCGCCGACGCCGTAGGCCTCCAGCAGCACCTGCACATAGGGGACCTTCAGGGCGACGTCGGCCGTCTCCATGCGCCGCACGGTCGCCGGGGCCACGCGCAGGGCGCGGGCCGCCTCCTCGCGGCCGAGGCCGGCCGCCTCACGCAACTCCTGGAGCCGCCTGCCCAGTACCACCTGGCCCACCGTGGGTGCGGGCCGTCGTTCACTCACCCCACGTCTCCCCTACGCCTCGAGGCACGCGGGCCAGTGTGCCACGTTCCGGCGTCACTCTCACGGGAACGGAGTCGAACATTCATCTGGATTCTGATCTGAGGTGACGTCAGTTGACGAGCGAGTGGAGGTACTTGACCGTGGCCGGATCCGCCGGGAGGAACGTCTCGACGGCCAGCTCGGCGACCGTCACGTCCATCGGGGTGTTGAAGGTGGCGACGGACGAGATGAAGGAGAGCACCCGCCCCTCGTGCTCGATCAGCATCGGCAGCGCGAAGTGCTGGACGGGATCGGCGGGTTCGTCCACGGGCCCGCCTGCCGTCGCCGGCCCGTCCTCCGCCACCGGGTACGCGGCGACCTCCTCGTACAACTCCCGCAGCGGTGCCGAGCGGTACAGGGCGATCTGCCGCTCCATCTGCGCCAGCAGGTGACCGCGCCACTCACGCAGGTTGCGGATGCGCGGTGCGAGACCCCGCGGGTGGAGGGTGAGGCGCATCGCGTTGAGCGGCGGCGCGAGCAACGACTCCGGGACGCCCTCCAGCAGCATCGTGATCCCACGGTTGGCCGCCACCACGTCGTACCGCGCGTCCATCACCAGCGCCGGATACGGCTCGTAGCCCTGGAGCAGCCGCTCCAGACCCGCGCGCAGCGCGTCCAGCGCCGGGTCGTCCAGCGGGGTCTGCGGGTAGTGCGGGGCGTAACCGGCCGCCAGGAGCAGCGCGTTGCGCTCACGCACCGGCACGTCGAGGTGCTCGGCGAGCCGCAGCACCATCTCCTCGCTGGGCCGGGACCGGCCCGTCTCGACGAAGCTGATGTGCCGGGCCGAGGAGTCGGCGCGCAACGCCAGCTCCAGCTGGCTCATCCGCCGCCGCTCCCGCCAGCCCCGCAGCAGCGGGCCGACGCGCTGGCCTGCGGGGGCGGCGGAGGAGGCGTTCGTACTGGGCGGGACAATGGTCATACGCAAGACCGTAGTTGAGGAGCGCTTGGATGAACGACTGGCGGAAGTCTTCCCTGGAGTCGACGGCGGTGTACCGCGCCCGGGTACGGGGCTGCCTCCTCGGCGGGGCGCTCGGCGACGCCCTCGGCTACGCGGTCGAGTTCTCCTCCCTCGACCGGATCCGCGCGGCCCACGGACCGAGGGGCCTGACCCGGCTCGTGCCCGACGACGAGGGCGTGGTCGGCCGCGTCAGCGACGACACCCAGATGACCCTGTTCACCGTCGAGGGCCTCCGTACGGCGGCCAGGAGGGCCCGGCTCAAGGGGATCGGCGGAGCGGAGACCGCCCTGGTGCGCCAGGCCTACGGCCGCTGGCTCGAGACCCAGCAGCGGCCGGGGCCGGCCGACGGGGTCACGGGCGGCCTCCTCGCCGAACGCTGGCTGTACGCCCGCCGCGCCCCCGGCAACGCCTGCCTGTCCGGGCTCGCCCAGAGCCACGTTCCCGACCCGCGGGCCGAGCTGAGCGGTGCGCCCGGGCCGGTCAACCCCGGCTCCAAGGGCTGCGGCACCGTGATGCGCTCGGCGCCGTTCGGTCTGGCCCACCCCTGCGCCGACTTCGCCTTCGGCATGGCCGCCCGCTGCGCCCAGACGACCCATGGCCACCCGACCGGCTACTACGCGGCCGGAGCCCTGGCCGCGATCGTGGCGCACCTGACGCGGGGGGAGTCCGTCGAGGGCGCCACCCTGCGCGCCCTGCGGCTGCTAGGCCGCCACCCCGGCCACGAGGAGACGTCGGCCGCCCTGGACCGGGCCCTCGACCTGGCCGCCGAGGGCGACCCGAGCCCCGAGAAGGTGGAGCGGCTGGGCGCCGGCTGGGTCGCCGAGGAGGCGCTCGCCATCGGGGTCTACGCGGCGCTGGTCACGCACAGAGTGGAGGACGCCCTGCTCCTGTCCGTGAACCACTCCGGCGACAGCGACTCCACGGGTTCGATCTGCGGCAACATCCTGGGCGCGCGGCACGGCGACGGCGCGCTGCCGCACGAGTGGCTGGAGCAGGTGGAGGGCCGGGCCGTGATCGCCGCGCTGGCGGACGACCTGGCGGCCGAATGCCTGCGCGACTGAGCCGAGAGCCGCACTGGTGACCAGGGCCGTCACGGCCTTCCTGTGGCACGCTGGACAGGTACGCGACATCAGGAAGGGAGCCGTGCCATGGCCGTCGAACCGCTGTCGCAGAAGGAGATCGAGGACCGGCTGTCCGAGCTGCCCGGCTGGTCCCTGGACGGCGACCGCCTCACCCGCGCCTACCGCCTCGACTCCCATTTCGCCGCGGCCGCCCTGGTCGTCCATGTCGCGCGGATCCAGGACGAGCTCGACCACCACTGCGAGCTCACCCTCGGCTACAACACGGTGTCCCTCGCCGTGAACACCCACAGCGCGGGCGGCACCGTCACCGACCTGGACGTCGAACTCGCCCGCCGCGTGGAGGCCGTGGCCCCCGCGCACGGAGCCCGCTGACCTGCGCCGACTCGCGCCGACCCGCGCGACGGACGGGGGTGCAGGCGGGGCGGGCCGCGCGGGCCCGTACGAGCAGGGGGCGGTGGTCGGAGGTCGGCGGTCGGTGGTCACGGAACGGGGGGCGCGGGTGCTGGACTACGACGAGGAAGCCGAACGCTACGACGCCTGGCGCGGCGGCGAGCCCAGGGCGGCGGCCGCCGCGGAGGGCGTCCTCGGTCTCGTGCCGGCCGAGGCGCGCAGCCTGCTGGACGTGGCCTGCGGGACGGGCATCGTCACCCGGCGCCTCGCGGCCGGGCGGCCCGGCCTGCGGGTGACGGGCCTGGACCGGGCACCGGCCATGGTCGGCCACGCCGCCGCCCGGTTGCCCGGAGCGGTCGTCCTCGCCGACGGCCGCCGACTCCCCTTCCGGGACGGGGAGTTCGACGCCGTGAGCAGCGTGTGGCTGCTGCACCTCGTCGAGGACGCCACGGACGCGCGGCGGATAGTCGCCGAGTGCGCCCGGGTGCTGCGGCCCGGCGGGGTGTACGTCACCACCGTCGACAAGGGTGCCTCCCACAACGTGGGCAGCGACATCGATGTCGTGCTGTCCTCGCGCCCGCACCGCCCGGCCTCCGACACCGCGGCGCTGGTGGAGTCGTACGCCGTCGGAGCCGGCCTGGTCCCGGCCGGGCAGGCCCGTTTCGCCGGGCGGGGGCAGGGCCGCAGCCCGCGCCGGGCCATCGCGGACCTGCGCCGCGGCTGGTTCGTCACCCTGCCGCCCGGTCACCCCCTGGCCGACGGGTTCGCCGCCCGCCTCGCGGACCTGCCCGAGCAGGACCGGCCCCGCCCGGACCCCGCGTTCACGCTGAGGGCGTTTCGGAAACCGGTTCCCGGTTCGCTTCCGGACGGCTGAAGTCCATGACCCAGTTGGTCAGCCAGGTCTCCCCGCCGTCCAGCGAGAAGGCCTGCTCCCAGCGGGCGGACGTGTCGCACACCCCGGACCAGACGAACCGGGCCCGCACGTCCTTGCCGTCGTGCGTGTCGTCGCCGTAGAACTCACCGCGGTCGCGACGGCCGCCGTGGTGTTCGTCGGCGTCGCCGAAGCCGCCGGTCATCGGCGGGAACAGCCTGCCGCTCCGGCTGGACGACCAGTTCAGCGACCACCGGCCGCTCTCCCGGTCGAAGAGCCTCAGCGTCAGCCCCTTCGCTCCGAGGTGCGGCATGTCGATCTCGTCGATGTTCGCGGCCCCGTCGAACAGCGGCCGGCAGTGGGCCGTGGACGAGAACTCCTCCCAGTCGCTGTCGGGGTCGAGGAACTCGGTGCGCCGGCGGTGCCGTACCTCCCACGCGCCGTGGAGGAAGTCGAAGTCGTGCGGGCTGCTCATGAGCGGTCCCCGGTCGTTCCCTCGGACAGGGAATCGGTCAGGTAGGCGTCGAGGTCGGGGACTCCGGATGCGCGGCAGGCCAGCATGTGCCGTACCCACGCGTCCCGTTCGTGCAGGATCGGCGGCAGTTCCCAGACGCAGCCGATCCAGGGCCGGTCGGTCGTCACGAAGTGGCTCGGGTCGTCGTCCGGGCAACCGAGCACCGGCTGGCCCGCGGCCGCGCCCCGGAAGTGCAGGACGTTGTCCCACACCCAGCTGTAGGCGTTGAGGTAGGCGCCGTCGTCGCCGCCCCGGTGCAGCACGACGAAGGTGGCGGGCGGCGTCCCGTCCGGCGCCGGCAGCAGCTCGGGAAGGATCGCGTACGCCGCCCGCTCCACCTCGGGCGCGATGCCCGCCGGGTCGGAGGTGACGTGGTATCGCTTGATCCACCGTCCCGCCACCTCGATCGGCGGGGGCACCGTGAGCAGTTTCTCCGCGAAGGGGAGCGTGGGGGAGGGGGATGGGGAGGGGGAGGGGCCGAGGGGACGGAGATCGGGGGAAACAGGGGAAACAGAGGTCATGGGCAGGACGCTAGGCCGGCTTCACTGACATCCTGTGTCAGTGAAGTCCAGCCGACTCGTGTCGATCCTGCTGCTGCTCCAGACCCGGGGCCGGATGACCGCCGCCCAGCTCGCGGAAGAGCTGGAGGTGTCGGTGCGTACCGTCTACCGGGATGTGGAGGCACTGGGCGCGGCGGGTGTCCCGCTGTACGGCGACGCCGGTCATGCCGGCGGCTACCGCCTGCTCGACGGTTACCGCACCCGTCTGACAGGACTGACCGCCGACGAGGCGGAGGCCCTCTTCCTGGCCGGCGTCCCCGGCCCCGCCGCCCAGCTGGGCCTCGGTCCGGTTCTGGCCGCCGCGCAGCTGAAGGTCCGCGCCGCGCTGCCGCCGGAACTGCGGGCGCACGCGGACCGGATCAGCGGCCGCTTCCACCTGGACGCTCCCGGCTGGTACACGGACGCGGGGGCGGACGAGACGCCGTATCTGGCGGCGGTCGCCGACGCGGTGTGGAACAACAGGATTCTGCATACCGTATACCGTCGCTGGCGTGAGCCCACCGACGTCGAACGCCGGCTCGAGCCCTACGGCCTGGTCCTGAAGGCGGGACGCTGGTACGTCGTCGCCGGCCCTGGACCACGCACCTTCCGCGTCGACCAGATCCTCGAACTCACCGCCACCGAAGAGGTGTTCACCCGGCCGGACGACTTCGACCTGGCGGCCCACTGGACGGCGTACCAGCAGGGCTTCCACGAGCGGTTGTACCAGGACAGGGCGGAGGCGCTGGTGCGACTGGCCCCGGGAGTGACCCTCGCCCGTGCGGTGCGTCTCGACGGGCCCGCCGGGGCGGACGGCTGGACGGTGGCCAGGGTCCCCATCGAGTCCCTCGAGCACGCCCACGCCGAATTCCTGCGGCTGGGCGCGGACATCGAGGTGCTGCAGCCGCCGGAACTGCGTGAGCGGATCGCCCGGACGGTGACAGAACTGGCCGCCGTGTACGGCAACTCGCCTGTGGGCGGCGGCAACTGAGAGACGGAACCTGTCCGTCCCTCCCTGGAGGTACGTCTCGTGCAGCACCCGCATCCGCACCCGCCTTCCCATCCGCACCCGGAGCCTCATCCGCACGCGGATCCCCCTTCGCGCAGGCACCGCAGACGAAGGGTCGTCCTCTCCGCGCTGACCGCCACCGCGGCTCTGGTCGGCGCCGGACTGACCACGCTCGGCGCCGGCACGGCCGAGGCCGCCACGGCCCGCCAGGTGGAGGCCCTCGACCGGGGCGTCGTCAGCGTCCACACCGACAGCGGCAACCTGGTCAGCTGGCGCTGGCTCGGCACCGACCCCGACAGCGTCTCCTTCAACGTCTACCGGGCCGGCACCAAGGTCAACTCGACCCCGGTCACCGGCTCCACGAACTACTTCCACTCCGGCGCCCCGTCCCAGGCCGACTACACGGTCCGCGCGATCGTGAACGGCGTCGAACAGGCCGACTCCGTCCACGCGATCCAGTTCCGCACCGGTTACAAGGACGTCCCCGTCACCCCGCCGGCCGGCGGCACGACCCCCGACGGCGTCGCCTACACCTACGAGGCCAACGACGCCTCCATCGGAGACCTGGACGGCGACGGCGCCCTGGACATCGTCCTGAAGTGGCAGCCGACCAACGCGAAGGACAACTCCCAGTCGGGCTACACCGGCAACACGATCGTCGACGGCGTCAAGCTCGACGGCACCCGCCTGTGGCGCGTCGACCTCGGCCGCAACATCCGCTCCGGCGCCCACTACACACAGTTCCAGGTGTACGACTACGACGGCGACGGCAAGGCCGAGATCGCCATGAAGACCGCCGACGCGACGGTGGACGGCACGGGCGCGGTGATCGGCAGTTCCTCCGCCGACCACCGCAACACCAGCGGCTATGTGCTGTCGGGCCCCGAGTACCTGACCATGTTCAACGGCCAGACCGGCAAGGCGATGAGTTCCGTCGACTACGTCCCGGCCCGCGGCACGGTCTCGTCCTGGGGCGACTCGTACGGCAACCGCGTCGACCGCTTCCTCGCGGGAACCGCTTACCTGGACGGTTCCCGCCCCTCGCTGATCATGGCACGCGGCTACTACACGCGTACCGTGATCGCCGCCTGGGACTGGCGGAACGGCGCCTTCACCCGCCGCTGGACCTTCGACACCAACTCCTCCAGCAACACCGGCAAGGGCTACGACGGCCAGGGCTCGCACAGTCTCTCCGTCGGGGACGTCGACGGCGACGGCAAGGACGAGATCGTCTACGGAGCCATGGCGGTCGACGACAACGGAAACGGCCTGTGGACGACGAAGACGGGACACGGCGACGCCCAGCACCTCGGCGACCTCGACCCCTCGCACGCCGGCCTCGAGTACTTCAAGGTCTCGGAGTCGACCGGCCAGCCCGCCGAGCTGTACATCAACCCGGCCAACGGCACCGTCAACTGGAAGCTGGCCGCCTGCTGCGACAACGGCCGCGGAGTCGCCGGTGACATCTGGGCGGGCAACGACGGTGCCGAGGTCTGGTCGGCCTCCGACACCTCCATCCGCGACGAGGCGGGCGCGACCAAGGGCCGGGAACCGTCCTCCGTCAACTTCCTCTCCTGGTGGGACGCCGATCCCGTCCGCGAACTCCTCGACGGCACCCACATCGACAAGTACGGCACGTCCTCGGACACCCGCCTGCTGACCGGCTCGGGCGTCCACTCCAACAACAGCACCAAGGCGACCCCGTCGCTGTCCGGCGACATCCTCGGCGACTGGCGCGAGGAGGTCATCTGGCCGACCAGCGACAACACGGCCCTGCGCATCTACTCGACGCCTTACGAGACGACGACACGCATCACGACCCTGCTCCACGACACGATGTACCGCACAGGGCTGGCCTGGCAAAATACTGCCTACAACCAACCCCCGCACCCGAGCTACTTCCTCGGCAACGGTATGCAGACGGCGCCCCGCCCGACGGTCTACACGCCCTGAGTGAGCGAGGGGTGCGCGTCCCGGTCCCCGGGGCGCGCACCCACGGTCGTCAGCTCACCGTGCAGCTCTGCTCACCCAGCTTGAACGCCGCCGGTTTCGTGTTCGATCCCGACCAGCCTCCCGTGAAGCCGAAGCTCACGGACGAACCGGCCGCCACATTGGCGTTCCAGCTCACGTTCTTCGCCGTCACCGTCGAACCCGACTGCGTGTAGTCGGCGTTCCACAGTTGTGAGACGGTCTGGCCGTTCGGGAAAGCCCAGTTGAGGTTCCAGCCGGACCAGGCGCTCGTGCCCGTGTTGGCGAGCTTGACGTCCGCCTGGAAGCCCCCCGACCACTGGTTGGTGATGGTGTACGTCACCGCACAGGCACCGGTCGGTGGGGGGTCGGTGGGATCTGTCGGGTCCGTGGGATCCGTACCCCCGTCCCCGCCGCCGGTGTCGGAGGTGTCGCCGTAGATGACGCCCCGGCCGTTCGTCGAGACATAGACCCGCCCGTACACCCTCGGGTCACCCGTGATCGCCGCGCCCGTCCAACCCCACTGATGGACATCGTCGTTGACACGGGTCCAGGTCACGCCCTTGTTGGTCGAGCGGAAGATGCCACGCACCCCGGCGATCTTGGCGCTGGTGTAGAGGGTCTGGTACGACGCTCCCGTCGCCGCCTTGCCGAAACCGATCGTGTCGGCCTGCTCGACTCCCGACAGCTTGGTGAAGGTCGCGCCGGAGTCCGTGGAGTGCCACAGCCCGTACGCCCCGTCGCTCGCCCCGCCCGCCAGCCAGACATCCCCCTTCGTGCCCGGCAGCGCCTTGAATCGCACGCTGTCCCCACTGGGCAGACCGGTCGCCGCGGACCCGGTGAAGGTCGCTCCACCGTCCGAACTCACGTAGAACTTGCCCGACTTGAACCCGTAGAAGGTCTTGGGGTCGACCCGGTCGGACTCGACGATCGCGTCGGCCGGGATCCCGCTCGACGCCTGCCACGAGGTGCCGAAACCGGTGGTGTACTGCACACCGGCGCCCGCCGGGCTCCAGACGAAGCGGCTGCCGTCCGCCGCCGCGGCGACCGTCCCGCCACCGCTGACCCCCGAAGGGTCCGTCCCCGCGAACCAGTTGGCGCCGTTGTCCGTCGAGAACGCCACGTGCGGACCCGAGTCCAGGTTGCCGACGCGCACCACGGTGTTCGGGTTCGACTCGGCGTAGTCCAGGCTCGTCGTCGACGTGAAGTTCGGGGAGGTGAACATCATCGACGGCACCTTCGTCAGGTCCGTGTGGCGGAAGCCGCCGATGTCGCCCAGCGCGCTGAGCAGCGGAGCGCCTGAAGGAGGAGAGGCGATGTCCAGGACCGCCGTCTCCTCCAGCCCCTGCACCATCGGCTTGATGGTGAACTGGCCCCCGCTGTCCCAGTCGGCCAGGTTCTCCGTGCCGTAGACCGTCGCCCCCGTGCCGTACATCATGCGGCTGGAGTTGAACGGGTCGATCTCCAACGCCTCCGTCATCCAGCCGAGTTTGGGCGTCTGCTCCGGCGGCGACGGGTTGGCGCCCCAGGTCAGCCACGGCGACGACGAGACATCCATCGTGTACCGGTTCGCGCGGTTGGGATACGACGTGTAGTCCCACGCCTTCGTCCAGGTGCCACCACTGTCCGTCGAACGGAAGATCTGGGTGTCCGGCCACCAGGAACTGTAGGCGGTGGCCATGACGGTGCCCGGCTTCTGCCGGTCGATCGTCAGCCCGCTGAAGCCGTAGTACGTGTCGGCCTCCGCCACCGGACTGATGTCCGTCCAGGTCCCGGTCGCCGTCGCGTATCTCCACAGCCGGCCCTTGCCGCCGTCGTACGGCCCGCCCTTGTCGCTGTATGCGATGTACAGATAGCCGTTGACGGTATCCAGTACACCCTTGTGCGCCAGGTATCCCGTCGGCTGCCCGGCCAGCCGGGTCCAGGTCGCGCCCGCGTCCGTCGACCGGTACACCGCGTTGTCCTTGTCCGCCACGCCGACGTAGATCGTCTTCGTCGCGGTGCCGGACGTCCCCGTGGACTCGTCGAAGGTGACCCAGACGATGCCCTGGTTGTCGGAGGCGTACCCGCTGGTGTCGGTCGGATCCTGCTGGTAGTTGCCGACATTGGGGAAGTTCGTCACCTGCGACCAGGTGACTCCCGAGTCCGTCGACCGCCACAGGCCCTTGCCGCTCGGCGCGCCCAGATACAGCACGCTGTTCCTGTTCGGGTCGACCGCCAGGCGCTCGCCCATGCCGCGGCCGGGCATGTTGCCGCCCAGCTTGTAGGGCAGGTCCGTCTTCTGCCAGCTCGCGCCCCGGTCGGCGGAGCGCAGCACGGCCCCGTTGCCCGGATCCCAGCTGTTGGTGTACGTGCCGACCGCCGCGTACACCTTGTTCGGGTCGACGGAGTCGGAGGCCAGACTCACCACGCCCGTGTGCCCCCAGTCCGCCCAGCCGACCGAGTCCAGCAGCGGCGTCCAGGTCTTGCTCGACTCCTGCCAGCGGTACGCGCCGCCGATGTCGGTGCGGGCGTAGGCGAGGTTCTTCTCCTTGCGGTTGAAGACGATGCCGGGCACGAAGCCGCCGCCGTCGATCCGGGCGTTCTTCCAGGTGTACGACTCTGCGGCCAGCGTCGTCTGCGGGCTGCCGTCCGCGGCCAGTACGGGCGGACTGCCCGCGATCAGGCCGGCGGCGAGCGCCGACACGGCCATCAGGATGCCGGTTCTTCGCACGGTGGGGGTCCTTCCTCGCGAAGCCATGTGTGCGGGGGGATACGGGACGTGCGACTGCCGGGCGGCCCCTGTGCGGTAGGGGGCCGCCCGGCCTGGGCCCCGCCGTCAGGTGGCGGGGCCACGTACGCGAAACCTCGAGCGACCGCGCCGACGGGCGGTGCCACCCCGCGCCCCCGAGCCCCGAAGGGGCGACCAGGGGGCGCGGGGAGCTGCGTGACCGGCCACATCCGGCCCGCAGACGAACGCCGTCCGACGCGCGGAGCGCTCAGCGGGGGCCTATTCGAGAAGCTCCGCGTACGAGCCCATGGCCAGGGCGATGTCCGCCTGGGCCCAGAAGCGGTGGTACGTGAACACGGGTGCGGCTCCGCCCGCGAGATAGCTCTCGATCTTCGACCAGGCCGGGTCGTTCTTGTAGAAGGACCGCAGCGAGGCGAAGGTCGAGGAGGAGTTGATCGCGTCGCCGTTCGGCATCTTGCCGCTGAAGGTGCTCGGGACGTACACGCCGTCGTCGAAGCGGTTGTAGTCGGCGCGGGTCTCCGGCACCGCGATGCCGAGGGCGTCCTGGTTGTTGGCCCACATACCGTCCAGGAGAGCCTTCGCGGTCGTCTTCGCCTCCGTGTCACCGGACTTGGCGGCGTAGTACGTCAGGGTCTTGGCGTACGCGGCGGCCACGCCGACGTCGTTGGTGTAGTCGGCGACGGTGACGTGAAGTCCCGTGTTGGCGCCGGGACTTGACGCGTTCCAGGTGTCGGGCTGGCCGGACCACTGGAGCGTGGAGGGGATCAGGAAGCTGCCGTCCGGGTTGATCGTGGTCTTGGACAGCGCCCAGTCGACCCACTTGTCGAGGACCGCCTTGGCGCTCGCGTTCCCCGTCTGCTGGTAGTACTCGGCGACCCGCTCCATGGACCACGCCTGGAAGCCGAACCACTGGTTGGACGGCGGGTCGTGGTAGACGGGCTGCTGGTCGTAGTACATGCCGTAGAAGGTCGACGTGCCGGTCGGGGGAGTCGCGTAGCGGCCCGCCCAACTGTTCGTCGCCCCACCCGCGATGGCGCCTTCGCTGGACTGCAGCCAGCGGTAGAACTCCATCTGCCGGGACAACGACTTCGCCCAGTCCGCCTGGCCCGTGGCCGACTTGGGCTTCAGGTCGGCGTAACTGCTGAGCGCGTAGGCGGCGAGGGGGTTCTGGTAGCCGCCGTGGGTGTGGCTGGACCCGATGCGCCAGGCCCAGCCGGCGCTGGTGTCCGTGGCGCCGCCCCAGGCGTAGTACCAGGACATCAGGTAGTGCGAGGCGTCCTTGCCGGTGCCGGCCGCGCAGGCGGTCGGTCCGACGCAGTTGCCGATCTTCTTGAAGTACTTGTCGTACATCGAGTAGCGCAGGTAGTCGCCCATCTTCGCGGCCTTGCCGACGGTCGCGGAGACGTCGCTGCCCTTGCCCTGCGCCTCGGCCCAGATGTCCGCCCAGTACGCGGCCTGCACGGCCCGCGCGTCGGCGTCGGGGGCGTTGGTGAACTTCCACTGCTTGGCGTACGAGGCGTCGCCGGTGAACAGGTCCAGATACCCGTTCGTACCGCCGTACTTGAAGGCGTCGCAGGTCGGCTGCGGCACCGTCTCCCACACCGACTCCTGCGAGCCGCGCTGGAAGGTGTTGATGTACGACGGGCCGGTGTCGGTCGGGCCGGCCTCGCACTTGCCGGGCGCGTTGCCGTAGCCGTAGGTGTTGTCGACGTCCTGAAGCCAGTGCATACCGTAGACGTCGTCCGTACCGTATGCGGTCTTCAGTTCACCGGCTATGGGATCCGACCCCACGGACACACCGGTGTCCAGCTTCGCCGGATACTCGTTCGGAGTGTCCAGCTCGGGCGCGTACGTCGCCGGCTTCGAGGCGTTGTAGAACGAGTTGGTCGGCTGGTCGGCGTGGGTGGGGATCATGTACTTCTCCATGATGTCCCAGGCGCCGTTGAACTTGGTCCAGTCGCCGGTGATCTTCCCGTACATCGCCTGCAGCCAGAGAAGGTAGCTGTAGGCCTCGGAGGTGGTCTCGTGCCCCTGGTCCGGGGCCTCGACGATCAGTGTCTCGACCGAGTGGTACGGGATGCCCTCGGGGGAGAAGTAACCGTTTGCCGGGTTGGTGATCTTGCCGTAGAGGTCGAGGAACCGGGCGTCGTACGCCTTGGTGCCCGCGATCTCGGTGGCCGTGACCGAGGCCTTCGCATGCCCGGTGGCCGTCGACTCGAAGGTCGCGGCGCCCGTGCCCGAGGCGTTGGCCGTGATGGTCACGTTCTGGGCGGCGCTCCAGTTGGACGGCGTGAAGGTCAGGCTCGCGCCGCCCGTCACCGTCAGGCCCGTGTTGCCGGTGGTGCGAGCGGTCGTGACGGTCACGTTGGCCGACGGCTGGGTCGACAGCTTCAGCGAGTAGGTGCCCGTCTTGCCCTGCTGCACGGCGAGTTGGTTGGTGGAGGCGACCACGGCCGGTCCCGAGGCGACCGTGATGCCGACCGGGGTCGACGACGCAGAAGCGCCCAGGCTGTCGTACGCTTTGGCGACCAGAGAGTGACTGCCCACGGACAAGCCGGAGGCGGACAGGGTGTACGGCGAGCTCGTGTCCGTACCCAGCAGGGTCGTGTCGTCATAGAACTCGATCTTGCTGATGGTCGCGCCGTCGGCGGCCGCGGCGGTCGCCGCGAGC
Source organism: Streptomyces sp. NBC_01334 (assembly GCF_035983595.1). NCBI lineage: Bacteria > Bacillati > Actinomycetota > Actinomycetes > Kitasatosporales > Streptomycetaceae > Streptomyces > Streptomyces sp. NBC_01334. Next base: position 7,841,644 of record NZ_CP130718.1, read on the forward strand.
GGCACCGCGTTCCCCTGCGTGTAGACCGCGCCCGCGGTCGGGCTGGTCAGCACGGTGACCGGCGGCTGGTGCGCGCCGACACACGGGGTGCCGTTGACCGCGAAGCTCGCGGGAGCGGCGTTCGTCCCGCTGTAGGTGAACTGCCCACCCGTGCTGACCGCGGCTCCGGCGGCGATCGTCCCGTTGTAGGAGGCGTTGTTCACCGTGATCTGCTGACCGGACTGCGACCAGCTGCCGTTCCATCCGTTCGTCAGCTTCTGGTTGCCGGCGTAGGAGTACGTCAGGGCCCAGCCGCTGATCGGGTCGGTGCCCCGGTTGGTGAGGGTGAGGTCTGCGGTGAAGCCGGAACCCCAGTCATTGGTCTTGTAGTCCACGCTGCACTGAAGTACCGCCGCCTGGGCGGGAGTTGTGCTTGTGCTCAGCATGGCGAGGGGAAGCGCGAGGGCCGCCAGAGCGGCGGTCCACAGGCGCCGCGCCCCGCGGCGTCTGCGTGAGGGATCCATGGTGCTGGTTCCTCCTTGCGGCTCGGAGAAGTGGGGGAGGAGCAACAAGCCTTGAACCAGTGGGAGCGCTCCCATAGTGGGGATGGGGGTGGGGGCGGTCAAGATGCTTGAAGAGTCGAAAAGATTCGACGAGGGACGTTGAGGGAAAGTCAGTGACGCCTCTGTTCTTTGCCGACACTTGGCGCTAGCTTCGAGACACCAGTGGGAGCGGTTCCATCAGTCGACGCGTCGGTTCATGACGCGCCTGAGCTGCAAGGAGTCGCTCATGCGACACCCCCCGCGTTCAGTACTTTTAGCCGTGGCCGGCACGGTCGCCCTCGTTGCGGGCGCCCTGTTACCGGTCGTCACGGCGCAGGGAGCCGTGCCCGCGTGCACGGTCGAGTACTCGGTCACCAGTCAGTGGGACACCGGCTTCCAGGGCGCCGTGAGGTTCACCAACAATGCGGCAGCCCTGAGCAGTTGGAACCTCACCTTCGACTTCGCGGACGGCCAGAAGGTCACTCAGGGCTGGAGCGCGAAGTGGTCCCAGTCCGGTACGACCGTCACCGCCGCGAACGAGAGCTGGAACGGCTCCCTGGGTACCGGCGCAAGCGTCAGCGCGGGCTTCATCGCCTCCACCTCGAGGACGAACGCCGCACCGACGACGTTCAAGCTCAACGGCACGACCTGCAACGCCGACTCCGAGCCGACCCCCACGCCCACCCCCACCGCACCCCCCACGACGGATCCGCCGGACACCGGTGACGGGCCGCCCGCACTGCACGTCTCCGGAAACAAGCTCGTGGACGCCGGCGGAAACACCCGTCGTCTGCTCGGCGTGAACCGTTCCGGCGGCGAGTTCATGTGCGTACAGGGGCGCGGCATCTGGGACGGACCGGTCGACGACGCCTCCGTCGAGGCGATCGCCGACTGGAACGTCGACACCGTGCGCATCCCGCTCAACGAGGAGTGCTGGCTGGGCCTTTCGAACATCAACTCCGCCTACGGCGGCACCAACTACGTCAACGCCGTCAAGGAGCTGGTGGCCCGCGTCGAGGCGCACGGCATGACGCCGATCGTCGAACTGCACTGGAACTACGGTCAGTACACGGGAAATTCGGCCGGCTGCTCGGATGTGCACGCCAGCTGCCAGAAGCCGATGCCCGACATGCAGTACACCCCGTCGTTCTGGACCTCGGTGGCCAACGCCTTCAAGAGCGACCAGGCCGTCGTGTTCGACCTGTTCAACGAGCCCTACCCGGACCGCGCCACCTCCACGACCACCCAGGCGTGGCAGTGCTGGCGGGACGGCGGCACCTGTCCCGGCATCGGGTACGAGGTCGCCGGTATGCAGGATCTCGTCGACTCCGTACGGGCGACCGGAGCCAGGAACGTCATCCTGGCCGGCGGGCTCGCGTACTCCAACGACCTGAGCCAGTGGCTGACGTACAAGCCCACCGACCCGACCGGCAATCTGGCCGCCGCGTACCACGTCTACAACTTCAACACCTGCGCCAACGAGAGCTGCTGGAACTCCACCCTCGCCCCCGTCGCTGCCCAAGTGCCGCTCGTGGCAGGGGAGATCGGGGAGAACACCTGCTCGCACGGTTTCGTCGATCAGGTCATGAAGTGGTTCGACGACCGCGGCCTGTCGTGCCTGGGCTGGACCTGGAACACCTGGGACTGCTCCACCGGTCCGTCCCTGATCTCCGGCTACGACGGGACGCCCACGGCGTACGGGGCCGGCCTGCGCGACCATCTGCGCGCACTCGACGGATAGGCGCCACGGGACCGATCAGTCGGACCGACCAGTCGGGTCGATCAGCCGGGTCGATCAAGCCGGGCCGAAACCGGTCTGTTCGAACCCGATCGACGGCCGATCGGAAACACCGAAGAAACGGACACCACCCGCAACCGAGAAGGAACCCGCACTCATGAGCCGTAGCAGAACAGCGGTACTCGCCGCGCTGGCGCTGGTCGCCGGCGCCTCCGGGACGGCGCTCGCCGTCGTCCCCGGCGATCCGGGCATCGCCGCCATCCCGTGCAGCGTCGACTACAAAGTGCAGAACGACTGGGGCAGCGGCTTCACCGCCGCCGTCACTGTCACCAACAACTCGGCCGCGAAGTCGAGTTGGTCGGTGAAGTGGGCGTACGCCGGCACCCAGAAGGTCACCAACGGGTGGAACGCGAAGATCACCCAGGCCGGTACGGCGGTCACCGCCAACAACGAGACCTACAACGGGACGCTGGCGACCGGCGGTTCGGTCAGCTTCGGATTCCAGGGCACCTACAGCGGCACCAACGCGATCCCGACCACGTTCACCCTCGACGGCGTGACCTGCAACGTCGACAGCGGTACCGGGACCCCGACCGACCCCGGGACCCCGACGGACCCCGGCACCCCGTCCACCAAGGTCGACAACCCCTACGTCGGCGCCAAGGTGTACGTGAACCCCGAATGGTCGGCGAAGGCCGCCGCCGAGACGGGCGGCAGCCGCATCTCCAGCCAGCCGACCGGCGTCTGGCTCGACCGTATCGCCGCCATCAACGGAGTGAACGGCGGCATGGGGCTGCGCGCCCACCTCGACGCGGCCCTCGCCCAGAAGGGCAGCGGTGAGGAAGTCGTCCAGCTGGTCGTCTACGACCTTCCCGGACGTGACTGCGCCGCCCTCGCCTCCAACGGCGAACTCGGCCCGACGGAGATCGACAAGTACAAGACGCAGTTCATCGACCCCATCGCGACGATCCTCGCCGACAGCAAGTACGCCGGCCTGCGGATCGTCACCACCATCGAGATCGACTCGCTGCCCAACCTCGTCACCAACACCGGCAGCCGGCCCACCGCCACCGCGGCCTGCGACACCATGAAGGCCAACGGCAACTACGTGAAGGGCGTCGGCTACGCGCTGGACAAGCTCGGCGCGATCCCCAACGTCTACAACTACATCGACGCCGGTCACCACGGCTGGCTCGGCTGGGACGACAACTTCGCCCCCTCCGCCCAGCTCTTCTACCAGGCGGCCACCGCCGAGGGTGCGACCGTCGACGACGTACACGGCTTCATCACCAACACGGCCAACTACAGCGCCCTGAAGGAGAACAACTTCACCATCAACGACTCCGTGGCCGGCAAGTCGGTCCGCGAGTCCAAGTGGGTGGACTGGAACCGCTACGTCGACGAGCAGTCGTACGCCCAGGCCTTCCGCAACCAGCTGGTGACCACCGGCTTCAAGTCGAACATCGGCATGCTGATCGACACCTCCCGCAACGGCTGGGGCGGCACCGCCCGGCCCACCGGCCCGGGCGCCACGACCAGCGTGGACACCTACGTCGACGGCGGCCGCTACGACCGCCGCTTCAACACCGGCAACTGGTGCAACCAGTCCGGCGCCGGCCTCGGTGAGCGTCCCAAGGCGGCTCCGGCCGCCGGGATCGACGCGTACGTGTGGATGAAGCCGCCGGGCGAGTCCGACGGTGCCAGCTCCGCCATCGCGAACGACGAGGGCAAGGGCTTCGACCGGATGTGCGACCCGACGTACACGGGCAACCCCCGCAACAACAACAACATGTCGGGCGCGCTGCCGAACGCGCCGCTGTCCGGACACTGGTTCTCGGCCCAGTTCCAGCAGTTGATGCAGAACGCGTACCCGCCGCTGTAGGTCCGTGGCCGATACGCGAGTCGCTCCGCACGACATCGAGGTGAGACGAGATCGAGGTGAGATGACGGTGAGGTGAGCGACGGTGATCCGTCGGGGTCGGGGGACGGTCCTCCCGGGCCGACCGACCCCGGCGGTCGCGAACTCCACCGGTGAGCAGTTCCTGTCCGGTCGCTCCAGCTCGTCGGGAGCGGCCGGACAGGCTCGATCCGGTTTGCCGTCGGCGTCACGCCTTTTGCCGCACCGGCAACAAAGGTGGCCCCGGACCGGTGCGTCGGCGCACGCTGACGGCACACCGGACGAGAGGCTGACACCATGGCGCACCACCCACACGAGCCCCGCGACGACCGGCACACCCCGGGCCAAGGCCACGCCCCTGGTGCTACGCACGGTGACGGTCAGGGTCACAGTCACGGCCATGGACACGGCCAGGACACCGACATCGACTGGGCCGAGATGGCCCCGCATCTCGAAGCGCAGGCCGAACTCTTCACTCCCATGTACGAGCGGGCGCTGTCCTGGCTCGGGAGGGAGGTGACCGAGCCGGGGCTGATCGTGGACGTGGGCAGCGGTCCGGGGGTCGTCTCCTGTCTGTTCGCCGAGACGTTCTCCGGTGCGCGGGTCACGGCGGTGGACGGTTCCGCGCCGCTGCTGGAGCGGGCGCGGCAGCGAGCCGACCGGCTCGGGTACAGCGACCGTTTCGACACCTTGGCCGGTGAACTTCCCGATGTGTTGGCCGAGTTGGACTACCCGGCCGACCTGTTGTGGGCCGGCCGCAGTCTGCACCACCTGGGCGACCAGCGCGCTGCTCTGGCCGCCTTCGCGGAGCGCCTCGCGCCCGGCGGCACGCTGGCGATCATGGAGGGCGGTCTGCCGACCCGGTTCCTGCCGCGGGACCTCGGTTTCGGGCGACCCGGCCTGGAGGCACGGCTCGACGCGCTGCAGGAGGAGTGGTTCGCCCGGATGCGGGCCGACCTGCCCGGCTACGTCGAGGAGGCCGAGGACTGGGCGGCGCTGCTCGGCGCGGCCGGTCTGAAGCACGCCCGCACCCGCAGCTTCCTGCTCGACCTGTCCGCGCCCGCCTCCGACCGGGCCCGCGCCTATGTCGCCGCGTCCCTGTCGCGGCTGCGGGACGTCTTCGGTGACGCCCTGGGCTCCGATGACCGCGCCGTGCTGGACCGGTTGCTCGACCCGCAGGACGAGGCGGGCGTGCACCGCAGGGCGGACGTGTTCGTGCTCGCCGCGCATACCGTGCACACCGCGGTGAAGCCGGTCCAGTAGACGGCCCGAGTCCCAAGTCGGTCTGACAGGGCTTGACTTGGAGAGTGCTCCAAGTGATGGACTGCGTGCCGCGCATCGTACGTCGAGCAACGAGCAGCCACCGACACGGTACGGCCGACGTACGCAGCCAGGACGCGCAGCCGACGCAATGGGGGGCACACCATGAGCAACGTCTCGGGCACTTCGGATGCTCCGGTCGCACTGATCACCGGCGGCGGCAGCGGCATCGGTGCCGCCGTCGCGCGGCAGCTGCTGGCCGCCGGGTACCGGGTCACGGTCACCGGCCGCGGCGAGGAGCGGCTGCGCGCCTTCGCCGCGGAACTCGGCGAGCCGAAGGGGCTGCTGACGGTGGCCGGGAATGCCGCCGACTACGACTGTGTACATTCGGCGGTCGCCCGTACGCTCGATGCATACGGGCGACTGGATACAGTCGTCGCGAACGCGGGGACCGCCACCCACGATTCGGTCGCCGAGGGTGACCCGGCCGGATGGACCGACATGGTCCTGACGAACGTACTCGGACCCGCGCTCCTCATCCGTGCGTCGATCGACGCGCTGAAGGAGACCCGGGGACGGATCGTGCTGATCGGCAGTGTCGCCGGCTTCGTGCCCACCCCGGGCAACATCTACGGGGCGACGAAGTGGGCGGTGACCGGCCTCGCGGAGAACACCCGCCGCCAGGTCACCGAGTGGGGGGTCGGCGTGACGCTGATCGCGCCCGGCCGGGTCGAGACCCCCTTCTGGGACAGCTACGGCAGCCTGCCGCCCGGGCAGCTGCTGACCGCCGACCAGATCGCCGACTCCGTCGTGTGGGCCATCGGGCAGCCGGCGGGCGTCGACATCAACACCGTCGTCGTACGGCCGATCGGCCAGCCCAACTGACCGGCCTGCCGACACGTCGAGGGCGCCCCCCGGATCGGGGGGCGCCCTCGACGCATGCGGGGGAACCCTCAGCCGACGTCGAACGTCGCCGGGTCCGGACCGATGCGCCGGTCCTCGTTGAGGGCGCTGATCGCCGCCAGGTCCTCGGTGTCCAGGCTGAAGTCGAACACGTCGATGTTCTCCTTGATCCGCGACGGCGTCACGGACTTCGGGATCACGACGTTGCCGAGCTGGAGGTGCCAGCGCAGCACGACCTGTGCCGGGGTGCGGTTGTGCTTCTGGGCGATGGCCACGACCGCCGGGACCTCGAGGAGGCCCTTGCCCTGGCCGAGCGGGGACCACGCCTCGGTGGCGATGCCCTGCTCCGCGTGGAACTCGCGCGAGGCGTGCTGCTGGAGGTGCGGGTGCAGCTCGATCTGGTTGACGGCGGGGATGACCGACGTCTCGCCGATCAGCCGCTCCAGATGCGCCGGCAGGAAGTTGGACACGCCGATGGCGCGCACCCGGCCGTCCGCGAGGAGCTTCTCGAACGCCTTGTACGTGTCCACGTAACCGTCGCGGGAGGGCAGCGGCCAGTGGATGAGGTACAGGTCCAGGTAGTCCAGGCCGAGCTTCTCCAGCGAGGTGTCGAACGCGCGGAGCGTCGAGTCGTATCCCTGGTCGCTGTTCCAGAGCTTGGTGGTGACGAAGATGTCGTTGCGGGGCACGCCGGAGGAGGTGATGGCCTTGCCGGTGCCCTCCTCGTTGCCGTAGATCGCCGCTGTGTCGATGCTGCGGTACCCGGCCTCCAGCGCGGTGGAGACCGCCTGCTCCGCCTCGTCGTCCGGCACCTGCCAGACACCGAAGCCCAGCTGGGGCATCTCCACGCCGTTGTTGAGGATGATCGGGGGGACCTTGCTGCTCACGAGCTCTTGATCCTTCGGTTGTCCGTCAAAGTGGTACTCCCATCGTCAACGATCACGGCGAGTGATGCATTCCTGACCCCCGAATTCGTCTCGGGAGCCGGTTTGGGGAGCCGGCTTCCGGAGCCTGCCTTGCCCGTTTCGGGAGCGGTCGGAAACGTGTTCCACGTCGCCGCCGGAAGCCTTACGAGCGGTACAGCGCGTCGACCTCGTTCGCGTAAGCGTTTTCGATGGCCTTGCGCTTCAGCTTCAGCGACGGGGTCAGCAGTCCGTGCTCCTCCGTGAAGGGCTGGGCGAGGATGCGGAACGTGCGGATCGACTCGGCCTTCGAGACCAGCGTGTTGGCCGCTACGACGGATCGGCGCACCTCCGCCTCCAGATCGGGGTCGCTCACCAGCTCGACCGGGGTCAGCTGCGGTTTGTTGCGCATCTGAAGCCAGTGCTCGACGGCCTCCTGGTCGAGGGTGACCAGAGCGGCCACGAACGGCCGGTCGTTGCCGACGACGATGCACTGGTTGACCAGCGGATGATCACGCACCCGCTCCTCCAGCAGCCCCGGCGAGACGCTCTTGCCGCCGGAGGTCACCAGGATCTCCTTTTTGCGGCCGGTAATCGTGAGGTAACCGTCTTCGTCGAGTGATCCCAGGTCACCGGTGGCCAGCCAGCCGTCGTGCAGGGTCTCGTCGGTGGCCTTGGGGTTGTTGAGATAGCCCTGGAACACGTTTCCGCCGCGCAGCCAGATCTCGCTGTCGTCCGCGATGTGCACGGTCATGCCGGGGATCGCCTGGCCGACCGTGCCGTATCTGGTGCGTCCGGGCGGGTTGGCGGTCGCGGCCGCCGTCGTCTCGGTCAGGCCGTAGCCCTCGTAGATCTGCACACCCGCGCCGGCGAAGAACAGGCCGAGCTTGCGGTCCATGGCCGAGCCGCCGGACATGGCGTGCCGCACCCGGCCGCCCATCGCCGCGCGCACCTTGGAGTAGACGAGCTTGTCGAACAGCTGGTGCTGCATCCGCAGACCCGCCGAGGGGCCCGGTCCGGTGCCCCAAGCCTTCGCCTCGACCGCCTCGGCGTAGTTCACGGCCACGTCGACGGCCTTCGCGAACGGTCCCGCCTTGCCTTCCCGCTCCGCCTTGCGGCGCGCCGCGTTGAACACCTTCTCGAAGATGTACGGCACGGCCAGGAAGAACGAAGGTCTGAAAGCGGCCAGGTCGGGGAGCAGGGCGGCCGCGTGCAGCTGGGGCTGGTGGCCGAAACGGACCTTGCCGCGGATCGCGGCGATCTGCACCATCCGCCCGAAGACGTGCGCGAGCGGCAGAAACAGCAGGGTCGCGGCCTCGTCGCCCTTCTTCGAGTGGAACACCGGCTCCCAGCGTTCGATGACCGTGTCCGCCTCGAACATGAAGTTGCCGTGCGAGATGACACAGCCCTTGGGCCGGCCGGTCGTGCCCGAGGTGTAGATGATCGTCGCGGTCGAGTCGGGGGTAACCGCTTCCCGGTGCCGGTGCACCACGTCGTCCTCGATGGCGGCGCCGGCGTCGTACAGCTCCTGCACGCAGCCCGAGTCCAGCTGCCACAGCTGCCGCAGCCGGGGGAGGCGGTCGATGACGGTGGCGATCGTCATCGCGTGGTCCTCGTGCTCGACGATCGCGGCCGTGCACTCGGCGTCGTAGAGCATCCAGAAACACTGCTCGGCCGAGGAGGTCGAGTAGACCGGTACCACCTGGGCGCCGATGGTCCACAGGGCGAAGTCGAAGAGCGTCCACTCGTAACGGGTGCGGGACATGATCGCGACGCGGTCGCCGAAGCGGATGCCCTGCGCGAGGAGACCTTTGGCCAGGGCGAGGACCTCGTCGCGGAACTCACCGGCGGTCACGTCCCGCCACTCGCCCCCCTCGTCCTTGCGGCCGAGAGCGACGTAGTGCGGGTCCTCCTGGGCATGCCGGAACACGACGTCGGCCAGACCGCCCACCGGCGGTGCCAACGCCAACGGAGGGTTGGTGAACTCGCGCAAACCCGCACCCCGCTTCTCATGGCCGCACAGCGCCGTGAAAGCTACCCCACCCGACGGCGGGAGGGGAGGGGGGCGGAAAACGAGTGATGCTCTCGTCTGCGCTGGTCAGTGCCGGAAAATGGGCTCACATGGGGAAGGGTCGGACAGAAAACTGACGGAAGAGTAAGTTTCGGCACCGTAATCTCCACCGAATCTGCCCGTACCGCTTACTCTGCCCGCCCCTTCCCACGGCGGTCACGGTCCGCGTCACCCAACCCCTGCTGTCGAGACCACGGGCGGGGGGCTTGTGCCACGACCGGGGGCTCCGTCACGGCCGGGGGGCCGCTCCTTCCTTCGACGGCGCGGTCGCATCCGTTTCCCCTGTGCCGGCCACGGCCGCGGGTGGTGTCCTGACCAGGACGAGGACGAGTGCCGCGGCGACCAGGCCCGCACAGCCGGCCGTCACCAGCGCCGCGTCGAGCCCGGAGGCGAACGCGGACCGCAGGGTGTGCTCGGAGAACGTGCCCCGCAGCGCGCCGGCGCCACCGCCCGCCAGCGCGTGGGAGGCGTCGTGCGGGAGGGTGTCGGTCATCCGGGCGGTCACCACGGTGCCGAATACCGCGACCCCGAGCGCGTACCCGAGCTGCCGTACGGTGTTCACGGCCCCGCCCGCCATCCCGGCCCGCGCCGGTTCCACCGCGGCCAACGCGGCTCCGGCCACGGTAGGCGCGACGAAACCGGTTCCTATGCCCACCAGCACGAACCCGGGCACCAGCGCCGTCCAGTCCGAACGGGCGCCGAGCACGGCCTGGCAGAAACAGCCCGCGCCGATCAGCAGGAGTCCGCCACCGATGGTCAGCCGGGCAGAAACGCCATGGAACCGCTTCCCCACCACGACCGCCGTGACCATGGCCGCCACCGTCATCGGCAGCAGCGTGAGCCCACCGCGCACCGGGCTCATCCCCAGCAGCGTCTGCATCCAGATGGACAGGTACGGCGTCACACCGAACGCCACGCCGTTGAAGGCGAGCGCGCCCACCATCACCCCCACGAACGCGGGCCGGCGCAACAGCGACAGGTCGAGCAGCGGATGCGCCGCCCGCCGCTCCGCCAGCACGAAGCACACCAGCGCGAGCGCGGCGAGCCCGAACGAGGTGAGCGTCGCCGACGCCGTCCAGCCGTCCTCACCGGCCCGTACGACGGCGTACGCCGTCCCGCCCGCGAAGACCGCGAAGGTCGCCGTGCCCGCCCAGTCGACCCGCATCCCGCGCGGCCCCCTGGACTCCGGCACCGCCTTCAGCGTCAGCCACACCGCGACCACGCTCACCGGAAGGTTCACGTAGAAGATCCATCGCCAGCCGGGCCCCTCGGTCAGCAGCCCGCCCAGCACCGGCCCGACCGCCGCGGCCGCGCCGCTCACCGCGCCCCACACCCCGAGCGCGGCCGACCGCTGCCGGCCCTGGTAGACCGAGCCGAGCAGCGGCAACGTCGTCGCCAGCATCGCGGCCGCCCCCACCCCCTGGAGGGCCCGAGCAGCGACGAGGGTGTCCGGCCCGCTCGCCAGCCCGCACAGCAGCGACGCCGTCGCGAACACCACCACTCCCACCACGTGCACCCGGCGGCGCCCCAGGATGTCGGCGGTGGCCCCGGCCCCCAGCAGCAGCGCGGCCAGCGCGAGCGCGTAGCCGTCGACGACCCACTGCAGATCGCTCAGCGAGGCGTGCAACGCCCGCGCCATGTCCGGCAGCGCCACGATCACGATCGTCACGTCCAGCAACAACATGAACGTGCCCAGGCACACCGCTGTCAGGGGCCCCCATGTGCGCATGTTCTTCTCCTCGATATTTCCTCTGCGATGGATGCGAAGCGCTCCGTACGATGGACGAGACGCGGCCGATCACCGTGGTATCCGGTGCCCAGCCGACGGAATCCGACGGGGGAGAGTGCAGTGGAGATGGAATTCCACGCCGATGGCAAGCTGGACGGACTGGATCTCCGGTTGCTCTCGGCGCTGGAGGTGGACGGGCGGGCTTCCTTCAGCAGACTCGGCGGGGTCCTGGGCGTCTCCGACCAGACGGTCGCGCGCCGCTTCCGCCGGCTCAGCGCCGAGGCCGGCCTGAGGGTCGTCGCCCTCCGGGACGCGGAACGCCTCGGCCAGGACCAGTGGATGCTGCGGCTGCGCTGCGTACCCGACAGCGCCACGGTCATCGCCGACGCGCTCGCCAAACGCCCCGACACCTACTGGATCGGGCTGGGCTCCGGTGGCACCGAGATCGTCTGCATGACCCGGCCCCGCCATCCCGGCGACCACGACGACCTGCTCCTCGGCAAGCTCCCGCGCACCCCGAGCGTCGTGGAGATCCGCGCCCAGCAACTCCTCCACCGCTTCTACGGCGGGCCGACCGGCTGGTTGCGGAAGTTCGGGGCGCTGGACGAGGAGCAGATCGCCGCCCTCACGCCGCGCCACGACGCGAACGCGTCGGCGGGGCTGACGGGGCCGGGGCTGACGGGACCGGCCCGGATCGAACCCGAGGACGAGCCGCTGCTCGCCGTCCTGGAACGCGACGGCCGGGCCACCTATCCGGAACTCCAGCGCGCCACCGGTCGCTCCGAGTCCGCCGTCAAACGCCGCCTGGCCGCCCTGCTCGCCTCGGGCGCCGTCTACATCGACGTCGAGTACCACTCCGAGTTCCTCGGCTACCCCCTGGCCGCCGTCCTCTGGATCACCACGGCGCCCTCCGCCATGCACGAGGTCGGGCAGGCGCTCGCCACCCACGACGAGATCGCCTTCGCCTCGGCCACAGCCGGACCCTCCCACATCGTCGTCACGGCGGTGGTCCGGGGCACGGCGGGTCTCTACGCCTACCTCAGCGGGCCTCTGGGGCGCCTGGAGGGCGTCCAGCACGTGGAGGCGACGCCGTTCATGCGACGGGTGAAGCAGCTGACGTATCAGCATGCTGGGCGGTAGGCGGTAGGCGGTAGGCGGTAGGCGGTAGGCGGTAGGCGGTAGGCGTAGGGCGGGCGGCGGGCCTGCCGTAGGCGGTATGTGGGATTCGGTATGCAATGTGCGGCATGCCGCATTTCGGTGCGCCGCATACCGGATACGGCATGCCGCACGCGGTATGCCGACGGTTCAGCCGGCGCCGCCTCCCGGCGGGTCGAGCCGTCGACCGGACCCTGCCGCCCGGCGGTGCAGTCGGTCGCCGCCCGCCAGGATCGCTGCCGCCAGCGCGTCCGCAGCACCCTGGGCCGAGGTGCGTCTGTGTCCGTGCACCAGCACGAAGTCGACCTGCCCCAGCTCCGGCAGCCCAGCCCGCTCCGGGACCCGCACCAGGCCCGGCGGGATCAGGCCTCGCGAGTGGGCCATCACGCCGAGGCCGGCCCGGGCCGCCGCGATGAGGCCGTTGAGACTGCCGCTCGTGCATACGATCCGCCAGGCCCGCCCTTGCCGCTCCAGCGCCTCCAGGGCCAGGGCGCGGGTGATGCCAGGAGGCGGGAACACGATGAGCGGGACCGGGCGGTCGGCGTCCAGGCGCAGCCTCTCCGCGCCGATCCACACCAGCCCGTCGTGCCACACCAACTCCCCCCGAGGATCCTCGGGACGTCTCTTGGCCAGCACCAGGTCCAGTTTCCCGGCGGCGAGTTGTTCGTGCAGGGTGCCCGACAGCTCCACCGTCAGTTCGAGGTCGACCTCGGGATGGTCGTAGCGGAAGCCCTCCAGGATCTCCGGCAGCCGGGTCAGTACGAAGTCCTCGGAGGCGCCGAAGCGCAGCCGACCGCGCAGCCGGGTGCCGGTGAAGAACGCCGCAGCCTGCTCGTGGACGTCCAGGATCCGGCGCGCGAACCCGAGCATCGCCTCGCCGTCCTCCGTCAGCTCCACGGAGTGCGTGTCCCGGGTGAACAGCGCCCGCCCGGTGGCGTCCTCGAGGCGTCGTACGTGCTGGCTGACCGTGGACTGACGCAGCCCGAGCCGCCGCGCGGCCTGTGTGAAGCTCAGGGTCTGGGCGACGGCGAGGAAAGTACGCAGATGGGAGGGCTCGTACACGAGCGCCACAGTAGTCCGTCGGAGGCTTTGTTTATCGCAATACGTGATGACAGTGAGAGCGGTATACCGGATTCCCGATCACGACGCGGAGGAGGACGATGGGGAGGGGCTCCCCGAGCCCGGACGCACGCCCATCGAACCGCACGTGGAGCACCGTGAAACGCCTGCACTGGCCGAGTTGGATGCCGGTCGACCCGTACATCCTGCTGTTGCTCGGCACCGTCGGGTTCGCGGCGCTGCTCCCGGCGCGCGGCGCCGCCGCCGATGTGGCCTCGGGCGCTTCCACCGCCGCGATCGCCTTCCTCTTCTTCTTCTACGGCGCCCGACTGTCGACCCGTGAGGCACTGGACGGGCTGAAGCACTGGCGGCTCCACGTGACCGTCCTGGCCTGCACCTTCCTGATCTTCCCGCTGCTCGGCCTCGCCGCGCGCGGCCTCGTCCCGGTGTTCCTCACCCACCCGCTCTACCAGGGGCTGCTCTTCCTCACCCTCGTGCCGTCGACCATCCAGTCGTCGATCGCCTTCACCTCCATCGCCCGGGGCAACGTGCCCGCCGCGATCTGCGCGGGCTCCTTCTCCTCGCTGGTCGGCATCGTCGTCACCCCCCTGCTCGCGGCGGCCCTGCTCGGCAGCAGTGGCGGTGGTTTCTCCGCGGACTCGCTGGTCGAGATCGTGGTCCAGTTGCTCGTGCCGTTCGTCGCGGGACAGCTGCTGCGCCGTTGGATCGGCGGGTTCGTCGCGCGGCACAAGAAGGTGCTCGGGCTCGTCGACCGAGGCTCGATCCTGCTGGTCGTCTACACGGCGTTCAGTGAGGGCATGATCCAGGGCATCTGGCACCAGGTCAGCGCCGTACGGCTGGGTGGGCTGCTCATCGTCGAGGCCGTTCTGCTCGCCGTGATGCTCGTCCTGACCTGGTACGGCGGCAAGGCGCTGCGGTTCAACCGCGAGGATCGCATCGCCATCCAGTTCGCGGGCTCCAAGAAGTCCCTGGCCTCCGGGCTGCCGATGGCGAGCGTCCTGTTCGGCGCGCATGCGTCCCTGGCGGTGCTGCCGCTGATGCTCTTCCATCAGATGCAGCTGATGGTGTGTGCGGTCATCGCCAAACGCCGGGCGAGGGATCCGCTGGAGGCGTCCCGGGAACCTGCCGACGAGAGGGCGCCGGCGGCTGCGACGTGAGATTCTCGCCGGTCGCCGCTCGCCGGTCGCCGCTCGCCGGTCGCCGGTCGCCGGTCGCCGGTCGCCCGTAGACAGTCGGCGGTGGTCCGTGGGTGCGCGCGGGGCGACGATATGCAATGTGCGGTCGACCGCATCCTGACCTCCGTCGACCCCAGCTCACGGCACCAGGACGACCTTGCCCGAATTGGCGCGTGACTCGATCGTCGCGTGCGCCTCGGTGGCGTCCTCCAGGGCGAATTCCTTGTGCACGACGGCTTTCACCACCCCCTCCGCGAACAGCTGCCACAGCTCTTGGCGCCACCGCTCGTACAACTCCGGTTTCCCGCGCGCGATGTGGGCCATCTGGAAGCCGATCACGGACTTGGCGCCGACCAGCAGGTCGTATGCCTGGACCGTCCCGCCCCCGGAGCTGTACGCCACGAGTCGTCCGCCGGGCGCGAGGGACGCGATGGCGGGCGTGAGCAGCTCGCCGCCGACCGCGTCGAGCGCGTAGTCGACGCGGACGCCCCAGTCGTCCTGGTCGTAGGTGATGACGTCGTCGGCCCCCAGCGCCCTCACGAAGTCGGCCTTCGAGGGGTCGGACACGGCGCCCACGACGCGGGTCGCGCCGCGCGTCCGCGCGAGCTGTACGGCGAGGTGGCCGACCCCGCTCGCCGCCGCGGTGACGAGGGCCGCCTCGCCCGGCTCGGGTCGGGCGGCCGTGAGGGCGCCCAGCGCGACCAGGCCGCTGCGTACCAGGGCGACCGCGTCGACCGCGCCGGCGTCGTCCGGGACGGGGGAGGCCATGACCTCGTGCAGGAGCGCGAAGTCGGCGTAGCCGTGGCCGAAACACAGGCCGGTCACGCGATCACCCACCCGGAATCGGCTGACCCCGCCCCCGACGGCCACGACCTCCCCGGCGATCTCGCCCCCGAGAGGAATCGGTTCCGCGGCCTCAGCGACCTTACGGACGACGGGAAGGGTGGCGCCGATCGCCTCGCAGCGCACGAGGAGTTCGCCGGAGCCCGGTTCGGGGACAGGTGCCTCCTCCAGGAACAGGGGGCCGCCGGTGGAGCCGTATCGGACGCGGCGCATCACACCTCCAGGACTCATTGGGAGTCCCAACGGTATCCTGAAGGTCATTGGGGCGTCCAATGAATTGTCGTAGGGTGTGACCATGCCCGAAGCACCCCTCTCCGCCATTCGCTCGCTGCCCAGCTGGCTCCTGGGCCGGGCCGCCGGCCGGGGTCGCGCACTGGTGGCCGAGGCCCTCGCCGTCGAGGGCCTCAAGATGTGGCACCACGTGGTGCTCTCCGCCGTTCGTGACCTCGCCCCTGTCGCCCAGGCCGACCTCGGTCGCAGTGTCGGACTCGACCCCAAGGACCTGGTCGGCATCCTGAACGACCTGCAACTCGCGGGACTCGCGGTGCGTGAACCGGATCCGAACGACCGCCGGAAGAACGCGGTGTCACTCACCGAAGAGGGACGACGGCTGCTCCGGCGCTGCGAGAAGGCCGCCCGGGAGGCGAACGAGGCGTTGCTCGCCCCGCTTTCCGCCGCCGAATGCGACCAATTCATGGGCATGTTGATCCGGATTTCCGGTACGGAGGGCTGACGGCGGATAACGTTCCGTCATGACCGCAGCTCTTCCACTCGTCCCCGCGCGCAGCGCCCTCGTCCTCGTCGACCTGATGGACCGCATCGTCGCGTTGCCCCTGGAGCCCCACAAGGGAAGCGAAGTACTGGCCGTCGCAGAGGAGTTGGCGGCGGGGTTCCGATCGGCCGGCGCGCTCGTCGTCCTCGTCCGCGTCGAACGTCCCGGCGTCACCGAGCAGCCGCCCGGCAGCGGGTTGGTCCAAGGGCTCTACCAGGACGGTGACTTGGAGATCGTCAAGCGGACGATCGGCGCCTTCCAGGGGACCGGCCTGGACGATCGACTCCGCGAACACGGGGTGACGACCCTCGTCTTCGGCGGCATCGCCACCAACCTCGGCGTCGAGTCGACCGCCCGTGCCGCCGGTGACCTCGGCTACGACCTGGTCTTCGTCGAGGACGCGATGGCCGCTCTCACCCGGGCCGAACACGAGGCTTCGGTGAAGCTGGACTTCCCTCGACTGGGGACCGTGGCGCGCGCGACCGACGTGCGATTCACGAGCGGCTGAGGCGGGACCCCGCGGCGCAGGGGGCGCTCCCCGCCGGCCGGGGCCCCGCCGCCGTGCCGCGGGGAACCGGGTCAGCCCTGGGCGGCCGCGGTCCGCAGGGTGATGCGGCCCTCACCCGCGTACACGTTCATGGAACTGCCCCGCAGGAAGCCCACCAGCGTCAGCCCGGTCTCCGCGGCCAGATCCACGGCCAGGGAGGAGGGCGCCGAGACCGCCGCGAGCATCGGGATGCCCGCCATCACGGCCTTCTGCGCCAGCTCGAACGAGGCCCGGCCCGACACCAGCAGGATCGTCCGCGACAGGGGCAGGTCCCCGTTCTGGAGGGCGCGGCCGACCAGCTTGTCGACCGCGTTGTGCCGTCCCACGTCCTCGCGTACGTCCAGCAGCTCGCCTTCCTCGGAGAACAGCGCCGCCGCGTGCAGCCCCCCGGTCCGGTCGAAGACCCGCTGGGCCGCGCGGAGCCGGTCGGGGAGGCTCGCGAGCAGTTCGGGTTCGATCCGGAGCGGGGGAGAGTCGGCGATGGGCCACCGGGCCGTCGTACGGACCGCGTCCAGGCTCGCCTTGCCGCACAGGCCGCAGGAGGAGGTGGTGTAGACGTTCCGCTCGAGGGTGATGTCGGGCATCGTCACGTCGGGGGCCGTCCGGACGTCCACCACGTTGTAGGTGTTGGATCCGTCGACCGTCGCGCCCGCACAGTAGACAATATTCAGCAGATCGGATGCGGCGGCCAGTACGCCTTCGCTGACCAGGAAACCGGCCGCCAGCGCGAAGTCGTCACCGGGCGTGCGCATGGTGATGGCCAGGGGCTTGCCGTTGAGCCGGATCTCCAGTGGCTCCTCGGCGACCAGGGTGTCCGGCCGGGCGGAGACCGCCCCGTCCCTGATGCGGATCACCTTGCGTCGTTCGGTGACTCGTCCCATGTCGTGATCAGCCCCGGTTCTGTACGTGCTGGTAGCCGAAGCGGCCCTTGATGCAGAGATTCCCGTGGGTCACGGGGTTGTCGTGCGGTGAGGTGACCTTCACGATCTCATTGTCCTGCACATGGAGCGTGAGGTTGCAGCCCACCCCGCAGTAGGCGCACACGGTCGTGGTTCGGGTCTGTGCTGATTCATCCCAGTTTCCGGCCGCTCGGCGGTCGTACTCGGACTTGAACGACAGTGCTCCGGTCGGGCACACCTCGATGCAGTTCCCGCAGTACACGCACGCGGATTCGGTCAGCGGGGCGTCGTGCTCGACGGCGATCCGGGCGTCGAAACCGCGTCCCGTGACAGAGATCGCGAAGGTGTTCTGCCACTGGTCACCGCAGGCGTCCACGCACTTGTAGCAGAGGATGCACTTGTCGTAATCGCGTACATACAGATCGTTGTCGATCTTCGGTTCCTCGTTCAGCCGGGCCGCGTCGGCGCCGAATCGATCCGGCTTCGCGTCGTACTCCTTGATCCATTCCGCAACCATCGGTGTCGTGGACAGGTCGACCGAGGACGCGAGCAGCTCGAGAACGATCTTGCGGCTGTGCCGGGCGCGCTCGGTGTCGGTACGGACGTCCATGCCGGACTCCGCCCTGCGGGAGCACGCCGGCACCAGGGTCCGGGAGCCCTCGACCTCCACGACGCAGACCCGGCAGGCGTTCTTCGGGGTGAGCGTGTCGCCCTGGCACAGGGTCGGGACGTCCTTCCCGGCGGCCCGGCAGGCGTCGAGGATCGTCGATCCCTCGGGAACCCTGGCTTCCTGCCCGTCGATCGTGAACTCCACCAGCCGTCGTGGCACTCCCAGCGGTATCGCGGTCACAGGGCGGCTCCTGTGCGGACGGTCTCGGTCATTCGTATGCCCCCAGACGGTCGATGGCGGATTCCACGGCGTTCCAGGCAGTCTGGCCCAGGCCGCAGATCGAGGCGTCCCGCATGGCGCGCCCGACCTCGCGCAGCAGGGCGATGTCGGTGGCGGCGTCGGAGCCGGTCCGTTCCACGATCCGGTGCAACGCCTCTTCCTGCCGTACGGTCCCGACCCGGCAGGGCACGCACTGCCCGCACGACTCGTCCCGGAAGAACTCGGCGATGCGCAACAGCAGTCGGGGCAGCGGGACGGTGTCGTCGAAGGCCATCACGACCCCGGAACCGAGCGTCGTGCCCGCCTCCCGGGTCCCCTCGAAAGTCAGCGGGATGTCCAGTTCGTCGGGCCGTACGAAGCCGCCGGCCGCGCCGCCGAGGAGTACGGCGCGCAGGTTCTCGCGCACCCCGGCGAGGGTGAGGAGTTCGCCCAGCGTCGCTCCGAAGGGGAGTTCGTACACGCCGGGGTGCTCGACGCTGCCCGACACGCAGAACAGCTTGGGGCCGGTGGACCCGGTCGTGCCGATCGCCGCGTAGGCCGGAGCGCCCATGGTGAGGATCGGCAGGACGTTGACCAGCGTCTCCACGTTGTTCTCGACCGTCGGCTTGCCGAACAGGCCCTTCTCCACGGGGAACGGCGGTTTCGAGCGTGGCTCGCCCCGGTACCCCTCGATGGAGTTGAACAGGGCTGTCTCCTCGCCGCAGATGTACGCGCCGGCGCCTCGCCGGATCTCGATGTCGAAGGCGTAGCCCTGGCCGAGGACGTCGTCGCCGAGGAGACCGCGAGCGCGTGCACAGTCGACCGCATATTGCATACGGTGCAAGGCGCGCGGATACTCGCCGCGGAGGTACAGGTACCCCTTGTGCGCGCCGACCGCGTACGCCGCGACCGTCATCGCCTCCACCAGCGCGTACGGGTCGCCCTCCATGAGCACGCGGTCCTTGAAGGTGCCCGGCTCGGACTCGTCCGCGTTGCACACCAGGTAGTGCGGATGGTCGGGCTGGGACGCCGTGGCCTGCCACTTGCGTCCGGTGGGGAAGGCGGCGCCGCCGCGACCGAGCAGGCCGGAGTCGGTGACCTCGCGGATGACCCCGGAGGGGCCGAGCGCGAAGGCGCGGCGCAGGGCCGTGTAGCCGCCGTGAGCCCGATAGTCGTCGAGCGACGACGGATCGACCACGCCGACCCGGTCCAGCAGGATCAGCGACGGGTCCCCTGCCTGGGGCACCGCGGCCGCCGCCGGTTCCTCCTCGGGCGCCGAGTCGGGGGCGCTCGCGGCGAGTACGGCCGCGTCGACGCTCGCCGGCGCCGACACCGCCGTACGCACCGGATCGCCGGCTCTGACGGCGAGTGCGGCCGGGGCGCGCTCGCACAGGCCGAGGCAGGGGCTGCGCTCGACGGACACCCCACTGCCACTGCCCAGACGTGACTCGATCCCGGAACACAGCGCGGCGGCGTCCGCGGCGGCGCAGGCGAGGTCCGTGCACACGTGGAGCACGGTGGCCGGCCGCGGCTCGACCGAGAACATCGCATAGAAGGTGGCGACGCCGTAGGCCTCCGCCGGGGGCACGGTAAGGCGGCGGCACAGATAGTCGAGGGCGCCCTCGCTGATCCAGCCGATTCGGTCGTTGATCGCGTGCAGTCCCGGCAGCAGCAGGTCGCGGCGGTCCCGGGCCTCTCGTCCGCCCCGCGCCCACCGCAGGTCCGCGTCCGAACGGTCGGCGCCCTCCCACGAGGACTCCGGTGGACCGAACACGGCGTCCACGGCTGCCCGTTCGTCGTCCGTCGGCTTGCTGTCACCGAAGTGCAGGTCCACGACATCACCTCACACAGGTCGGGGCCGGGAGCTTCTCGATCCGGATCGCCGACGCTTTGAACTCCGCCGTCCCCGCGATCGGGCAATTCGCCTCGATCGTCAGTTGGTTGGTGTCCACCTCGTCGGGAAAGTGCATGGTCATGAAGGCGAGGCCGGGCCGCAGGGCGGTGTCGATCCAGACCGGAGCGACCACGGAACCGCGCCGTGAGCTCACCCGGACCTCCTCGCCGACGACGATCCCGTAGTGCTCCGCGTCCTCCGGGCACAGCTCGACGTACTCGCCGCGGCGCAGTGGGGAAGCGAAGCTCCCGCTCTGGACACCGGTGTTGTAGGAGTCGAGTCGCCGACCGGTCGTCAGCCGGATCGGGTACTCCTCGTCCGTGAGGTCGACCGGCGGATCGTGCCGGACGATTCCGAACGGCGCTCTCCTGCCTCGTCGTTCCGGTTCCTTCTCCCACAACCTCCCGTGCAGGTACGCGGGTTCGAGTTCCTCGGTGCTCGGGCACGGCCACTGGATGCCCTGATGATTCTCCAGCCGGTCGTACGTCA
Source organism: Streptomyces sp. NBC_01334 (assembly GCF_035983595.1). Lineage (NCBI taxonomy): Bacteria > Bacillati > Actinomycetota > Actinomycetes > Kitasatosporales > Streptomycetaceae > Streptomyces > Streptomyces sp. NBC_01334. The sequence goes on from NZ_CP130718.1 coordinate 7,862,387, forward strand.
TTCCGTAGTGGTCCGGGGACACCGACCTGAGCTCGTTCCAGACGGCCTCGGCGTCCGGGTACTTCCACTCGTGACCGAGCCGTGTCGCCAGGTCGCAGAGGATGTCGATGTCCTCGCGCGCCTCGCCGGGCGGCGACACGGCGCGCCGCACGCGCTGAACTCTCCTCTCACTGTTGGTCGTTGTGCCGTCGGTCTCCGCCCAGCCGGCCGTGGCGGGCAGCACGACGTCCGCCAGCTCGGCGGTCTTCGTGAGGAAGATGTCCTGCACGACGAGGAAGTCGAGGGACCGCAGACGGCGTACGGCCTGCTCGCTGTCCGCCTCCGACTGCGCGGGGTTCTCGCCGATGCAGTAGACGGCCTTCAGCGAGCCCTCCGCCATCGCCTCGAACATCTCCGTGAGGTTCAGTCCGTAGTGCGGCTGGATGACGGTGCCCCAGGCGGACTCGAACCTCAGCCGGGCCTCGGGGTCGAGGATGTCCTGGAACCCGGGGAGGCGGTTGGGGATCGCGCCCATGTCGCCACCACCCTGGACGTTGTTCTGTCCGCGCAGCGGCTGAAGGCCGGATCCGTAGCGGCCCACGTGGCCGGTCAGCAGCGAGAGATTGATGAGCGCGCGCACGTTGTCTGTGCCGTTGTGGTGCTCGGTGATGCCGAGCGTCCAGCACAGTTGGGCACGTTCGGCGCGGGCGTAGGCATGCGCCAACTCCCTTATGGCGGCGGCCGGTACGCCCGTCACCTTCTCCGCGAGGGACAGTGTCCAGGGCTCCACGAGCGCCTTGTACGCCTCGAAGTCACTGGTCGCGCGTTCCACGAACGCCTCGTTGGCGAGACCCGCGTGGATGATCTCGCGGCCGATCGCGTGCGCCATCGGGATGTCCGTGCCGACGTTGAGGCCGAGCCAACTGTCCGCCCACTCGGCGGTCGACGTCCGGCGCGGGTCGACCGCGTACATCCGGGCGCCGTTCCTGACCCCCTTCAGCACATGCTGGAAGAAGATCGGATGCGCGAAACGCGCATTGGACCCCCACATCACGATGACGTCGGTGTGCTCGATCTCCTCGTACGACGACGTCCCGCCACCGGAGCCGAAGGCCGCCGACAGGCCGGCGACGCTCGGCGCGTGGCAGGTCCGGTTGCACGAGTCGACGTTGTTGGTGCCCATGACGACCCGGGCGAACTTCTGCGCCACATAGTTCATCTCGTTGGTCGCGCGGGCGCAGGAGAACATGCCGAACGCGTCGCGGTTGCGCTGGAGGCCCCGCGCGGTGCGCTCCAGGGCCTCTTCCCAACTCGCTTCGCGAAAGGCTTCGTTGCGCGAGTCCCTGATGAGCGGTCGGGTGAGCCGGGTGTAGGTCTTCGGGGTCCGGTCGCGTTTCCTCATACGTGCTCCCCAGCGATCATGCGGCGCTCCTCAGCGCGAGCAGGTCCGAGATGGCGTGCACGGTGCGCAGGGTGGGCACCTCCACGCCGGTGATCTCCGCCAACTCGACGACGGCCGCCAGGAGCACGTCGAGTTCGAGCGGCTTGCCACGCTCCAGGTCCTGGAGCGTGGAGGTGCGGTGGTCGCCGACCCTCTCCGCGCCCGCGAGCCGGCGCTCGATGGAGACGCCCACCTCGCAGCCCAGGGCCTCGGCGACCGCGAGCGTCTCGCGCATCATCGTCTCGATGACCTGGCGGGTGCCGCCGTGCAGACACATCTGCCGCATGGTGGCGCGGGCCAGCGCGCTGATCGGATTGAAGGAGATGTTGCCCAGCAGCTTGAGCCAGATGTCGTTGCGCAGGGCCGGTTCCACCGGGCACTTCAGCCCGCCGGCCTGCATGGCCTCGCTGAAGGCCAGACAGCGCGTCGAGACGCTGCGGTCGGGCTCGCCGACGGAGAAACGGGTTCCTTCCAAGTGGCGTACGACGCCCGGCCCTTCGAGCTCGGTGGCCGCGTAGACCACACAACCGACGGCCCGTCCGGGCGCGAGCACCGCACTGACCGCGCCGTCCGGGTCCACACTCTCGATGCGCAGTCCGTCGTAAGGGCCGTCGTGGCGGTGGAAGTACCACCAGGGGATGCCGTTCTGGGCGGCGACCACCGCGGTGGAGCCGTGCAGCAGGGGCTCGATCAGCGGCCCGCACGCCGCGTACGAGTGGGCCTTGAGGCCCAGGAAGACGAAGTCGACCGGGCCGATCTCGCCCGGGTCGTCGGTGGCGTGGGCGCGGGCCGTGAAGTCGCCGCGCGGACTGAGCACCCGCACCCCGTCCCGCCTCATGGCCGCGAGATGCGGTCCACGGGCGACGAGATGCACGTCGGCGCCGGCGCGGTGGAGCGCTGCGCCGACGTAGGCGCCGATCGCACCGGCGCCGAGGACTGCGACTTTCATTGCGGGGGAGCTCCGTTCGGTCGAGGGTACCGAGGAACTGTCGAATCCTGTCGACGAAATATTGTCTACAGTATGGAGGATGGGGCGGCAAGGGTGCGCGCAGCGTTCGAGACGGTTCGCGGCAGGCCCGGGGGTGGCGTCGGAATGGGCGAAGTCCGGCAACGAGCGCGGAAGCGGTGACGGAAACCGGCCGGTCCGACCGTTCGGCGCAGGCTGGATACCGTTCACCGCATACCGTCGACGCGCCGCCTTTTCAACGCCCGCGCCGGTTCCTACCGTTCAGGACTCATGAGTCCCCCTGTCGCACCGGCCGGTTGGAGCCGCTGGCTCGTCCCCCCGGCCGCTCTCTCGGTCCATCTCTCCATCGGCCAGGCCTACGCGTGGTCCGTGTTCAAGCCTCCGCTGGAATCCTCGCTCGGCCTCAGTGGCACCCAGAGCGCGCTCCCGTTCCAGCTCGCCATCGTCATGCTCGGCCTGTCCGCCGCCTTCGGTGGCACGCTGGTCGAGCGCAACGGACCGCGCTGGGCGATGACGGTCGCCCTGGTCTGTTTCTCGTCCGGTTTCCTGATCTCCGCGCTCGGAGCCGCCACCGAGCAGTACTGGCTGATCGTCCTCGGCTACGGCTTCGTCGGTGGAATCGGCCTCGGTATCGGTTACATCTCGCCCGTCTCCACATTGATCAAGTGGTTCCCGGACCGGCCGGGTATGGCCACCGGCATCGCCATCATGGGCTTCGGCGGCGGCGCACTCATCGCCTCGCCCTGGTCGGCGCAGATGCTGGAGTCGTTCGGATCCGACAGCTCCGGCATCGCCCTCGCGTTTCTCGTACACGGGCTTTCGTATGCGGTATTCATGACGCTGGGTGTCCTGCTGGTGCGGGTACCGCGCGGCGCGCAACCGGTCGCGGGCGGGACCAGCGTCGTCGAGGGCGTCCAGGTCTCGGCGAGCAGGGCGGTGCGCACTCCGCAGTTCTGGTGCCTGTGGGTCGTGCTCTGCATGAACGTGACCGCGGGAATCGGCATTCTGGAGAAGGCCGCCCCGATGATCACGGACTTCTTCGCCGACACCTCCACCCCGGTCTCGGTGTCCGCGGCCGCCGGCTTCGTCGCCCTGCTGTCCGCGGCGAACATGGCGGGCCGCATCGGCTGGTCGTCGACCTCCGACCTGATCGGACGCAAGAACATCTACCGGGTCTACCTGGGTGTCGGTGCCCTGATGTACGCCCTCATCGCGCTGATCGGCGACTCGTCGAAACCCCTGTTCGTGCTGTGCGCGCTGGTGATCCTCTCCTTCTACGGCGGCGGTTTCGCGACGATCCCCGCCTATCTCAAGGACCTGTTCGGGGCCTACCAGGTCGGCGCGATCCACGGGCGGCTGCTCACCGCCTGGTCCACCGCCGGCGTGCTCGGGCCGCTGATCGTGAACTGGATCGCCGACCGGCAGGAGGACGCCGGAAAGCACGGCTCGTCCCTCTACACCCTGTCCCTGTTCATCATGATCGGGTTGCTGGCCGTCGGCTTCGTCGCCAACGAACTCGTCAGGCCCGTCCACGCCCGCCACCACCACGTCCCCGCCCCGAGGGAGGCCGCCGATGTCGAACGACAGCAGCCCGAGTCCGCAGCCTGACAGGCGCCCGCTGATCGCCTTCGCCTGGCTGTGGGTGGGCGCACCGCTGGCCTACGGGCTCTATGAGCTGGTACAGAAGGCGACGCAGCTGTTCACCAAGTAACCGGGTAGCCGTGTTTCTCGGGGGGCCGGTGGGCGGCGGGTATGCGTTCGGCGGATGCTCGGGCGTCCGAGGGCTATGGGGAAGCCGACAACCCGGGAACGCGTTTCCTGTTGCTTCACGCGCCCTCGTACCCGTGAGTCACTGATCAGACTGGTGGATCCCGCTACCCAAGGCAACGAGGGGACCCCCCATGAACGGCTCGCGCATCGCCGCCGTCGGCCACTACCAGCCCGCCAAGGTGCTCACCAACGAGGATCTGGCGGGCCTGGTCGACACCAGTGACGAGTGGATCAGGAGCCGGGTGGGCATCCGCACGCGCCACATCGCCGGCCCCGACGAGCCCGTGGACGAGCTGGCCGCGCACGCCGCGGCCAAGGCGCTCGCGGCGGCAGGCCTGGCGCCGAGCGACATCGACCTGGTGCTGGTCGCGACCTCCACGGCCGTCGACCGCTCGCCGAACATGGCAGCCCGGGTCGCCGCCCGCCTCGGCATCCCGCAGCCGGCCGCGATGGATCTCAACGTCGTCTGCGCCGGTTTCACCCACGCGCTGGCCACCGCCGACCACACGGTCCGCGCGGGCGCCGCGACCCGTGCCCTGGTCATCGGCGCCGACAAGATGTCCGAGGTGACCGACTGGAGCGACCGCACGACGTGCGTGCTCGTGGGCGACGGAGCGGGCGCCGCCGTGATCGAGGCGTGTCCCGACGGCGTGGAGCCCGGCATCTCACCGGTGCTGTGGGGCTCGCTGCCCGAGATGGGACACGCGGTGCGTATCGAGGGGCAGCCGGCACGGTTCGCGCAGGAGGGCCAGAGCGTCTACCGCTGGGCCACCACCCAGTTGCCGCCGCTGGCGCGACAGGCCTGCGAGCGGGCGGGCCTCACCCCCGCGGACCTCGCCGCCGTCGTCCTGCACCAGGCGAACCTCCGCATCATCGAACCCCTCGCGCAGAAGATCGGCGCCGTCAACGCGGTGGTCGCGCGTGACGTCACCGAATCGGGTAACACGTCCGCCGCCAGCATCCCGCTCGCCTTCTCCAAGCTCGTCGAGCAGGGCGCCGTCTCCACGGGGGACCCGGTACTGCTGTTCGGCTTCGGCGGCAACCTGTCGTACGCGGGACAGGTCGTGCGCTGCCCGTGAGCGGGGGCGGGAGGCGGTCGCGGGTGGATTCGCGCGGGTGGGGCGCGGCGTAGTGTGACGCGATCGACTGTGCCCGGCTCTGGCTACTGTGCGCCGTAGACTGTAGACGAAAGACAATCGATACTCGGCTGTAGACAGTCGATCGGCTGCGGACAGCCGAGTACGTCAATCGATATGTGGCTTTCCGGTCGCAGTTGCCCGGTGCTGCCCAGGAGGGGGACCGACCGATGTTGTCGACAGGACTGCCGCAGGGCGCGGTGCCCAAACTCGAACGCCCCGGCCCGCTGCGCGACCGCGTCTACGAGGCACTGCTCGAACTCATCACCACCCGGGCCCTCCAGCCCGGCCAGCATCTCGTCGAGAGCGAACTCGCCACGCACCTCGGCGTCTCACGGCAGCCGGTGCGCGAGGCGCTCCAGCGGCTGAACACCGAGGGCTGGGTGGACCTCAGGCCCGCCCAGGGCGCGTTCGTGCACGAGCCGACCGAGGACGAGGCGGATCAACTCCTCACCGTGCGCACGCTGTTGGAGGCGGAGGCCGCGCGGCTCGCCGCGGCGCACGCGGACAAGGCCGGCATCGAGGCCCTGGACGAGATCCTGGCCCAGGGCATGCTGGCCGTGGCCGGTGACGACGTGGACACCGCAGTCGCCCTGAACGCCCGCTTCCACGCGAAGATCATCGAGCTCGCGGGCAACGCGGTGCTCGCCGAACTGGCGGCCCAGGTGGACCGCCGGGTGCGCTGGTACTACACGCCGATCGCCCGGCAGCGCGGTCACCAGTCCTGGATCGAGCACCGCGACCTGATCGCGGCGATCGCCGCCCACGACGAGCAGTCGGCCACCCGGCTGATGCGTGAACACACCGAGCACACCCGGCGTTCGTATCACGACCGCCCCAAGTCCTGAGCCTGCTCGGGACAGGTGTCTCACCGGGCTTCGACCGGTTTCGGGTACGTCGCATCCGCTCTTTGTCCTGTGAGTGGAGAAAGTTGACGGCAATCCGTGCACAGCTTCTTCCCAGGTTCGGCAGGCGCTGCTACGTTCCCTTCGAAAGCGCGACACCGGTGGCCGAACTGAGGCGGGGAGGGGCTCGTGAGACGTATGACGGCGCGACCCGCGAACGCCCATCAGGCCCGTCTGCTCAAGCTGTTGCGGGACGGCGGCCCCAACTCCCGAGCCCAACTGGGTGATCAGGTCGACCTGTCGCGGTCCAAGCTGGCCGTGGAGGTGGACCGGCTCCTGGAGACGGGACTGGTCGTGGCCGACGGACTCGCCGCCTCGCGCGGCGGCCGCCGCTCCCACAACGTCCGGCTCAACCCCGGGCTGCGCTTCCTCGGCGTCGACATCGGCGCGACCTCGGTCGACGTCGCCGTCACCAACGCCGAACTGGAGACCCTCGGACACCTCAACCAGCCCCTCGACGTACGTGAGGGTCCGGTCGCGGTCTTCGAGCAAGTCCTGTCCATGGCCGCGAAGTTGAGGGCGACGGGACTCGCCGAGGGCTTCGACGGCGCCGGCATCGGCGTACCCGGGCCGGTTCGTTTCCCCGAAGGCGTGCCGGTGGCACCGCCGATCATGCCCGGCTGGGACGGCTTCCCCGTGCGGGAGGCGCTCAGCCAGGAGCTGGGCTGCCCGGTGATGGTCGACAACGACGTGAACCTCATGGCGATGGGGGAGCAGCACGCGGGTGTCGCCCGAACCGTCGCCGACTTCCTCTGCGTCAAGATCGGCACCGGGATCGGCTGCGGCATCGTCGTCGGCGGCCATGTCTACCGCGGTACGACCGGCAGCGCGGGCGACATCGGGCACATCCAGGCGGTGCCCGACGGCCGGCCGTGCGCCTGTGGCAACCGGGGTTGCCTGGAGGCCTACTTCAGCGGTGCGGCCCTGGCCCGGGACGCGCTGGAGGCGGCCCAGCAGGGCCTCTCGGCGGAACTCGCGGCACGGCTGGCGACGAACGGCGGCCTCACCGCCGTCGATGTCGCCGCCGCGGCGGCCGCGGGAGACGCCACCTCGCTGGAGATGATCCGCGAGGGTGGCAACCGTGTCGGCCAGGTCATCGCCGGACTCGTCTCGTTCTTCAACCCCGGCCTGGTGGTGATCGGCGGTGGGGTGACCGGCCTCGGCCACACCCTGCTCGCCGCGATCCGCACCCAGGTGTACCGCCAGTCGCTGCCCCTGGCGACCGGCAACCTACCCATTGTCCTCGGGGAGTTGGGCCCCACCGCCGGTGTCATCGGCGCGGCCCGGCTGATCAGCGACCACCTCTTCTCGCCCGCCTGAGCCGCTACCCGCACGGTCTCACAACACAGCTTGTCGCTCCGCCCTGCCCTGCTCCACCCTGCTCAGCCCTGCTCTGCCCTGAGAACAACGACTTGTTCTGCCCTGACTCCGGCCCGCACGTCCGCCGAGGGGAACCCACATGGCAACAGAACCACCCCTGCTCAGCATGTCCGGCATCACCAAGTCCTTCCCCGGAGTACGGGCGTTGGACGGCGTAGACCTCGCCGTCCAGGCCGGTGAGGTGCACTGTCTGCTCGGCCAGAACGGTGCCGGCAAGTCCACCCTCATCAAGGTTCTGGCCGGCGCCCATCAGCCAGACGACGGCGTCATCCGCTGGCAGGGCGACCCCGTCACCCTGCGCTCCCCGATCGCCGCCATGCGCCTCGGCGTCGCCACCATCTACCAGGAACTCGACCTGGTGGAGCACCTGTCGGTGGCCGAGAACGTCCACCTGGGACATGAACCCACGGCCGCCGGATTCGTCGTACGGGGCAAGGTGGCGCGCGCCTCGACGGGCGCCCTGCTGAAGCGACTCGGGCATGCCGAGATCGATCCCGCCCGGCTGGTGGGGGAGTTGTCGGCGGCGCAACAGCAGATCGTCTCCATGGCGCGTGCGCTCTCCCACGACGTGCGGCTCATCGTGATGGACGAACCGTCCGCCGCGCTCGACCCGGACGAGGTCGACAACCTGTTCCGTATCGTCGGCGACCTGACCGCCGACGGAGTGGCCGTCGTCTACATCTCGCACCGGCTCGAGGAGATCCGCCGCATCGGCGACCGCGTGACCGTACTGAAGGACGGCCGCGCGGTGGCGGGCGGGCTCCCGGCGAAGACGACGCCGACCCGTGAGGTCGTCGCGTTGATGACGGGGCGCAACGTCGAGTACGTCTTTCCCGAGCGTCCGTCGGGTGACGTGGTCGCCGTCACGGACAGTGCCGCAGGAGTGGCCGGCGTCGGTGCCGGGTCCGCCGCCGGGACACCCGTGCTGGAAGTGCGGGGGCTGGCTCGGGAGGGTGAGTTCGCATCCCTCGACCTGACCGTGCGGCCCGGGGAGATCGTCGGGCTCGCCGGGCTGGTCGGCTCGGGGCGGTCGGAGATCCTGGAGACGATCTACGGAGCGCGGAAGCCGAGTGCCGGTCAAGTCCTCGTCGACGGCAAGCCGTTGCGTCCAGGCAGTGTGCGGGCGGCTGTACGGGCGGGGCTCGGACTGGCCCCCGAGGAACGCAAGGCGCAGGCCCTGCTGATGCTGGAGTCCGTCACCCGCAATGTCTCCGTCTCCTCCATGTCCCGCTTCTCGCGCGGGGGTTGGATCGACCGGCGTGCCGAACGGGGGGCGGCGCGGGCGGCGACGCGTGAGCTGTCGCTGCGCCCCGACAATCCGTCCGTCCCCGTGCGCACGCTGTCCGGCGGCAACCAGCAGAAGGCGGTCCTGGCCCGCTGGCTGCTGCGTGGCTGCCGGGTCCTGCTCCTCGACGAGCCGACGCGCGGCGTCGACGTCGGTGCCCGCGCCGAACTGTATGCAGTCGTCCGTCGACTGGCTGACGAAGGCCTCGCCGTGCTGCTGGTCTCCAGTGAGGTGCCCGAGGTGCTCGGCCTCGCCGACCGGGTGCTGGTGCTCCGCGAAGGCCGCGTCGTCCACACGGCGCCTGCCCGTGAGCTGGACGAACACCGCGTACTCGATCTCGTCATGGAAGGAAGCCCGGCGTCATGACGCAGCCCGTCTCCCCACCGCGGGACAGCACCGACAAGGTGCCGCAGATCCCGCTCCCCGCCTGGCGCACCGCAGTGGCCCGCGCCGACGTCCGCACCCTCTCCCTGCTCGGCGTGCTCGCCGCGCTCGTCGTGATCGGCGGGATCACCAAACCGGACGAGTTCCTCGACACCCGCAACCTGCAACTCGTCCTCACCCAGGGGTCCGTGATCGGCGTCGTCACCGTCGGGATGACCTTCGTCATCACCTCCGGGGGCATCGACCTCTCGGTCGGCGCGATCGTCGCGCTGGCCTCGGTGTGGGCGACCACGGTCGCCACCCAGGAATACGGTTTCGCGGGCATCCTCTTCACGGCGGTGATGGTCGGCCTGGGCTGCGGCCTGGTCAACGGTCTGCTCATCGCCTACGGCGGGATGGTGCCGTTCATCGCGACGCTCGCCATGCTGGCCTCCGCCCGCGGACTGGCCCTCCAGCTCACGGACGGCCGGACGCAGATCGTGACCGTGGACGGCGTCCTCGACCTGGGCGAGCGTGACGCCTATGTGCTCGGTGTCCCGCCGCTCGTGATCGTCTTCGCGATCGTGACGGTCATCGGCTGGTTGGTGTTGAACCGCACCACGTTCGGTCGCCGCACCGTGGCCGTCGGCGGCAACGCGGAGGCCGCCCGGCTCGCCGGCATCGACGTACGCCGCCAGCGGCTGTACCTCTACCTGCTGTCCGGCCTGTGCTGCGGCATCGCCGCCTTCCTGCTGATCATCCTGTCCGGCTCGGGACAGAACACCAACGGCAACCTCTACGAACTCGACGCCATCGCGGCCGCGATCATCGGCGGCACGCTGCTCACCGGGGGGCGCGGCACCATCACAGGCTCCGTGCTCGGCGTACTGATCTTCACCACGATCACCAACATCTTCGCCCTGAACAACCTGCAGAGCGACGTCCAGCAGATCGCCAAGGGCGCGATCATCGTCGCCGCCGTGCTGGTCCAGCGCCGTACCGCGAGCACGACCTGAGGAAAGGGTTCACCGTCATGCCGGAGCCGACACCGTTCACGAACCGCTTCACCAGTCGCAGAGGAATGCTCTTCGGGGCCGCCGCAGTCTCGGCCGGGACCCTCCTCGTGGGTTGCACCAGCAACGATTCCAAGGACGAGGAGCCGGCCGCGAACGACCAGCCGGCCGCCGACGACAAGCCCGGCAAGCAGGTCACCATCGGCTTCGCCGGACCACAGGCCGACCACGGCTGGCTCAACGCCATCAACGACAACGCGGAGAGCCGCGCGAAGAAGTACTCCGACGTGACGCTGGAGATCACCGAGGGCTCGAACGACACCGCCCAGCAGATCGGCCAGATCGAGACGCTCATCAACAAGAAGGTCGACGTCCTGGTCGTGCTGCCCGCCGACGGCAAGGCCCTCACCCAGGTCGGCCTGAAGGCGATGCGCGCGGGCATCCCCGTCGTCAACCTCGACCGGATCTTCAACACGCCTCAGGCGTACCGGTGTTGGGTCGGCGGCGACAACTATGGGATGGGTCTCAACGCCGGGCACTACATCGGGGAGAAACTCAAGGGAAAGTCCGATGCCCGCGTGATCGAGCTGGCCGGTCTGGACAACCTGGAGCTCACCAAACAGCGCACCCAGGGCTTCGACGACGCTCTGAAGAACTACCCCAACATCAAGAAGGTCGCCCGACAGGCCGCCGAGTTCACGGTCGAGTCCGGGCAGGCCAAGATGGCCCAACTGCTCCAGGCGCAGCCCAAGTTCGACGCACTGTGGAACCACGACGACGACCAGGGTGTGGGCGCGCTGCGTGCCATCGAGCAGGCCGGACGTGGCGACTTCCTGATGGTCGGCGGAGCGGGCGCCCTTGCCGCCTTCCAGGCGATCAAGCAGGACAACGGTGTCCTGAAGGCAACCGTTCTCTACCCGCCGACCATGGCCGCCTCCGCCATCGACCTCGCCCGGGCGCTCGGTCAGGGCAAGGGCGTCGGCGGTCTCGCCGAGTACGAGATCCCTGCCTCGATCACCCTCTACTCGGCGGTCGTCGACAAGACCAACGTCGACCAGTACATGTCCACCGGCTTCAAGTAGGGCGTGCTCTTTCCGGAGGACGGTCGCACGCCACCCGGTTCGGCAGCGGTACACGGGCCATCGGCTACGGGATACGAAGTACGGGATACAGCCGACGAGGGGGCGGGCACGGGTTCCGCGCGCCGGGCACTCGGCCGAGCGGCCTGAACCGCACGCGCGGTGCGGAAGCCACCGACTTCCGTGAGGTTCGTCCCGGCTCCGCACGGCGCATGCGCGGTCGTCAACTCTTCCTGTAGGGGGCCACCGGATCTGGGGACGGTGCGGCTTCCGACGGGTCGTATCCACCGCATGCACCGCATCGGCCCCGTCGACCGGGAAGGTCCGGCCCGACGAGCCTGCCGCGCCCGAGCGAGCCCCGTCCGAGCCGAACCCGCACACCGGGCGGCATCAGCCCCGTCCGGCGGCACCAGCTCCCCCTGGGGATCCGCCGGACGGCCCGGGCTCTTGTGCCGCCCGACGGCGTCCCACCCCCCACCGTGCCACGACGACAAGGAGGACAACCGTATGGAACAGCCGCAGCGGTCAGCAGGACCGGAGGCGGGCAAGCAGCCGCTCCGTGTGGGGATGGTCGGTTACGCGTTCATGGGCGCCGCCCACTCCCAGGGCTGGCGCACCGCGGGCAGAGTCTTCGATCTTCCCCGCCGTCCGGTCCTCGCCGTGATCTGCGGCCGCGATCCCTTCGCCGTGCGGGCAGCGGCGGACCGGCACGGCTGGGCGGCTACCGAGACCGACTGGCGTGCTCTGATCGCCCGGGACGACGTCGACCTCGTCGACATCTGCACCCCCGGCGACTCCCACGCCGAGATCGCTGTGGCGGCGCTGGCCGCCGGCAAGCACGTCCTGTGCGAGAAGCCCCTCGCGAACACCGTCGAGGAGGCCGAGACCATGGCCCGCGCAGCCGAAGCCGCGCACGCGCGGGGTCAGTTGGCGATGGTCGGCTTCAACTACCGCCGCGTCCCGGCGACGGCCCTGGCCCGGCGGATGGTCGCCGAGGGCCGACTGGGAACACTGCGCCATGTCCGTGTGACGTACCTTCAGGACTGGCTGGTCGACCGCGAGTTCCCGCTGACGTGGCGACTGCGCAGGGAACTGGCCGGCTCCGGCTCGCTCGGCGACCTGGGCGCGCACATCGTCGACCTCGCCCAGCACCTGGCGGGGGAGCGGCTCGCGGGAGTCTCCGCGATCACCGAGACCTTCGTACGGCAGCGGCCGTTGCCCGGTGGTCCGACGAGCGGCCTGAGCGCTGCCTCCGCCGACGGCACCGGCACGGTCACCGTGGACGACGCCGCCCTGTTCACCGGTCGCTTCACCTCCGGCGCGCTCGCCTCCTTCGAGGCGACCCGGTTCGCCACCGGACGCAAGAACGCCCTGCGTCTCGAACTCAACGGCGAACGCGGCTCGTTGGCCTTCGATCTGGAGCGCCTCAACGAGCTCTGGTTCCACGACGCCACCGAACCGAGCACGCACGCCGGCTTCCGCCGCATCCTCGTCACCGAGCCCGACCACCCCTACCTGAACGCGTGGTGGCCGCCGGGCCACGGGCTGGGCTACGAGCACACCTTCGTCCATCAGGTCCGCGACCTGGTGCACGCCGTCGCCGAGGGCAGCAGCCCCGAACCGTCCTTCGCCGACGGGCTTCAGGTTCAGCGCGTTCTGGCGGCGGTCGAGGAGAGCGCCGAGAAGAACTCCGTCTACACCCCGATAGCGGACTGAGGACCAAGGAGGGCCTGGAGCATGCCGCGTACGTTCACACTCTTCACCGGTCAGTGGGCCGACCTGCCCCTGGAGGAGGTCTGCCGCCTCGCTCGCGACTTCGGTTACGACGGGCTCGAACTCGCCTGCTGGGGAGACCACTTCGAGGTCGACAAGGCGCTCGCGGATCCCGGGTACGTCGAGTCCCGTCACCAACTCCTGGACAAGTACGGGCTGAAGTGCTGGGCCATCTCCAACCACCTGGTGGGGCAGGCGGTCTGCGACGCGATCATCGACGAACGCCACCAGGCCATCCTGCCCGCCCGTATCTGGGGCGACGGCGAACCTGAGGGCGTCCGACGGCGAGCCGCCGCCGAGATCGCCGACACCGCCAGGGCCGCGGCCGCCTTCGGCGTCGACACGGTGATCGGCTTCACCGGCTCCGCCATCTGGCACCTGGTCGCCATGTTCCCGCCCGCGCCCGAGTCGATGATCGAGCGGGGCTACGAGGATTTCGCCGAGCGCTGGAACCCCATTCTCGACGTCTTCGACACGCAGGGAGTGCGGTTCGCGCACGAGGTGCACCCCAGCGAGATCGCATACGACTACTGGACGACCGTACGCACGTTGGAGGCGGTCGACCGTCGACCGGCTTTCGGCCTCAACTTCGACCCGAGCCACTTCGTGTGGCAGGACCTCGACCCGGTCGGCTTCCTGTGGGACTTCCGCGACCGCATCTACCACGTGGACTGCAAGGAGGCCCGCAAGCGTCTGGACGGCCGCAACGGGCGCCTCGGCTCCCACCTGCCCTGGGGCGACCCGCGACGCGGCTGGGACTTCGTCTCCGCCGGCCACGGCGACGTCCCCTGGGAGGACGTCTTCCGCATGCTGCGCTCCATCGACTACCAGGGCCCGATCTCCGTTGAGTGGGAGGACGCCGGGATGGACCGGCTACAGGGCGCCCCCGAAGCCCTCGCTCGCCTCCGGGCCTTCGACTTCGAGCCGCCCTCCGCGTCCTTCGACGCGGCGTTCGGCAACTGAGCCGGCTGAGCGACCCGAGGCGACCGAGCCCCCCACAGGCTCACCTGACTGTTCATCCGTCACCGGGATGACGGCGCATCCCGGCATTCGCGCACCCGCCCGTACAACCAGCCCCACTCTGGAGGCATCCGTGCACGGGAACGACCCCACCACCGGCACCCGCAGAGCCGAGACCCGCGGACGACGTCCATCGCTGCGCAGAGCCGTCGCCCTGCTGAGCGGCGTCCTGCTGGCCGGCGCGTCGCTCACCCTCACCGCACCCCGGGTCGGCGCAGCCGTCGCCGACCCGGTGGTCGCGGCAGCCGAGGACTTCCAACAGGTCACCCTCGCCAAGGGCGAGGCCGAGGTAGGCGAGCCCATGTCGCTCGCCGTGCTGCCCGACCGCTCCGTCCTGCACACCTCACGCGACGGCGAACTCCGGCTCACCGACGCCGCCGGCAACACCCGACTGGCCGGCAAGCTCGACGTCTACTCCCACGACGAGGAGGGCCTCCAAGGCATCGGAGTGGACCCGGAGTTCGCAGCCAACCGCTTCATCTACCTCTACTACGCACCGCCGTTGAGCACCCCCGCGGGCGATGCCCCCGAGACCGGGACGGCTGCCGACTTCGCTCCCTTCGACGGGGTCAACCGCCTTTCCCGCTTCGTGCTCGGGACGGACGGGACGCTCGACGTCTCGAGCGAGACGAAGATCCTCGACGTACCGGCCTCACGCGGCCTGTGCTGCCACGTCGGCGGCGACATCGACTTCGACGCGGCAGGGAACCTCTACCTGTCCACCGGCGACGACAGCAACCCCTTCCAGTCGGACGGCTTCACGCCCATCGACGAGCGCGACAACCGCAACCCCGCGTTCGACGCCCGCCGTTCCTCCGGCAACACCAACGACCTGCGCGGCAAGATCCTGCGCATCAAGGTGAACACCGACGGCTCGTACGCCGTCCCGGACGGGAACCTGTTCGCGCCCGGTACGGACAGGACACGGCCCGAGATCTACGCGATGGGTTTCCGCAACCCGTTCCGTTTCAGCGTGGACAAGGCCACCGGCATCCTCTACGTCGGCGACTACGGCCCCGATGCCGGCGCGGCCGACCCGGCTCGCGGACCGGCCGGTCAGGTCGAGTTCGCACGTGTCACCGGGCCCGGGAACTTCGGGTGGCCGTTCTGCACGGGCGACAATGATCCGTATATTGCATACGATTTCGCGACCGGTGTGTCCGGAGCGCCCTTCGACTGCGCCGCCCCGAAGAACACCTCGCCGCACAACACCGGCCTCACCGACCTGCCCCCGGCCCAGCCCGCCTGGATTCCGTACGACGGCCCGTCGGTGCCCGAGTTCGGCGACGGTTCGGAGTCCCCGATGGGTGGCCCCGTCTACCACTACGACGCCTCGCTCGACTCGCCGGTGAAGTTCCCGGAGGCCTACGACGGGAACTTCTTCGCCGGAGAGTTCGGCCGGCGCTGGATCAAGCGCATCGCCGGCGCCGCGAACGGCGCCGTGCAGTCGATCAACGCCGTCCCGTGGACCGGTACCCAGGTGATGGACATGGCGTTCGGGCCCGACGGGGCGCTGTACGTCCTCGACTACGGCACCGCCTGGTTCGGCGGTGACGAGCACTCCGGTCTGTACCGCATCGAGAACGCCACGGACGGCCACTCCCCGGTCGCCCAGGCCGCAGCCGACCGCACATCGGGACAGGCCCCTCTGAAGGTACGTTTCTCCTCCGCCGGAACGACCGACCAGGACGGCGACGCGCTCACCTACAACTGGGACTTCGGCGACGGCGGCACCTCGACGGCGGCCAACCCCCCGCACAAGTACAAGAAGAACGGCACGTACACCGCGACCCTGACCGCCGAGGACGGCTCCGGCCGTACCGGCAGCGCGAGCGTGCGGATCGTGGTGGGGAACACGGCGCCGAAGGTGGTGCTGGAAACACCGAAGGACGGCCAGTTGTTCAGTTTCGGTGACGCGATCCCGTTCAAGGTGCGGGTCACCGACCCCGAGGACGGCAAGGCGATCGACTGCTCCAAGGTCGAGGTCACGTTCGTCCTCGGCCACGACAGCCACGGTCACCCGGTGACGTCGGCAACCGGTTGCACCGGCACCCTCCAGACCAGCGCCGACGGCGGCCACGACGAGGACGCCAACATCTTCGGAGTCCTCGACGCCGAGTACACCGACGGCGGAGGCGGCGGCCAGGCCCCGCTCACCTCGCACGACCAGAACGTCCTTCAGCCCCGCCACCGCCAGGCCGAGCATTTCGGCGACTCGTCCGGCGTCACGGTCATCACCAAGGACGTCGCCCACGGCGGCAAGACGGTCGGCGACATCGACAACGGTGACTGGATCTCCTTCACGCCGTACGTCCTCGGCAACGCCAAGAAGGTCACGGCACGTGTCTCCTCGGGCGGCGCGGGCGGAACGCTGGAGATCCGCGCCGGCTCGCCGACCGGCACCCTGCTCGGCAAGGCCACCGTCCCGGTGACCGGCGGCTGGGAGGCCTTCCAGGACGTCAGCGCCGACCTGTCCCGCGCCCCGAGCGGCACCACCACGCTCCACCTCGTCTTCAAGGGCGGCGCCGGCGCTCTCTTCGACGTGGACGACTTCACCTTCACGACCGGCTGAGAGGAGGGCACGTGATGTCGTATGCAACCCGCCGACTGGCCACCGTCGTCGTGGGCGCGGCGCTGCTCCTCGGCAGTGTCTCGGGCCCGGCTGCCTCGCACTCCGGGGACAGCGGGAGCAAGGGCACGGGGAAGGGAAACAGCGGGAAACGGGTGCTGGTCTTCTCCAGGACGGCCGGCTTCCGGCACGACTCGATCCCGGACGGCGTCGCTGCGGTGCGGGAGCTCGGCGCGACGGGCGGCTTCGGTGTCGACGCCACCGAGGACGCGGGCGCGTTCACGCCGGGGAACCTGCGGCGCTATCAGGCCGTCGTCTTCCTGTCGACGACCGGGGATGTCCTGGATCCCGCACAGCAGGCCGCCTTCGAGGGCTACATCCGGCACGGCGGCGGTTATGTCGGGGTCCACGCGGCGGCCGACACCGAGTACGACTGGGAGTTCTACGGCGGCCTCGCCGGCGCCTGGTTCCAGTCGCATCCGGCGATCCAGCCGGCGACGGTCGACGTCGAGGACCGGGCCCACCCGGCGACCTCGGGGCTCGCCCGCACCTGGAACCGCACCGACGAGTGGTACAACTACCGCTCCAACCCGCGCGAGCGGGCGCACGTCCTGGCCTCGCTCGACGAGCAGTCGTACACGGGCGGCACCATGGACGGCGACCATCCGATCGCCTGGTGTCAGAACTATCAGGGCGGCCGCGCCTTCTACACCGGAGGCGGCCACACGAAGGAGTCCTACGCGGATCCTGCATTCCGTAGACACCTGCTGGGCGGGATACTGTATGCGGTCGCCGATGTGCAGGCCGATTGCCGACCGGAGAACGGATACCGTCCACTCTTCGACGGCACGTCTCTCGACGGCTGGCAGCAGGCCGGACCCGGCTCCTTCACCCTCTCCGACGACGGCACACTGACGTCCACCGGCGGAATGGGTCTGCTCTGGTATGCCGGTCGTGGCTTCGGGGCGTACTCCGTGAAGCTCGACTGGAGGACCACAGCCGCCGGCCCGAGCGACCCCGGCGACGACAACTCCGGTGTGTTCGTGGGCTTCCCGCCGTCGGACGACCCGTGGTCCGCCGTGAACAACGGCTACGAGATCCAGATCGACGCCACCGACGTCCCGGAGAAGACCACCGGGTCGGTCTACGGTTTCCGGTCCGCCGACCTGAAGAAGCGGGACCGCGCGCTGAACCCGCCGGGGGAGTGGAACACGTACGAGATCCGGGTGGAGGGCGAACGTCTGCGCGTCTGGCTCAACGGCGTGAAGATCA
Source organism: Streptomyces sp. NBC_01334 (assembly GCF_035983595.1). Taxonomy (NCBI): domain Bacteria; kingdom Bacillati; phylum Actinomycetota; class Actinomycetes; order Kitasatosporales; family Streptomycetaceae; genus Streptomyces; species Streptomyces sp. NBC_01334. The sequence goes on from NZ_CP130718.1 coordinate 7,880,339, forward strand.
ACGACTTCACCAACACCGATCCGGCGCGGAGTCTGCGCGACGGGCACCTCGGCCTCCAGAACCACGGAGCCGACGACATGGTGTCCTTCCGTGACGTCCGGATCAGGGAACTGCCCGGCCAGGGCCACTGAACGGCGGCGGGCGGGGGACGCCGTACCCCCGCCCGCCGTCACCACCCCGGCCCCGCGCCGCCCCGAACTTGCAAGCGGTTGGGGCCCGTTCGTCTTCCTCTCCCTTCCTCTCTCTTCTTCATCCTTCCTCCCGCCTCGTACTCCGGGGTTCGCGCACGACAAGGAGGCTGCCCATGTCCGCGTCCCTTTCCCGTCCCCCGCGCGTCGGCGTCTGGCTGATCGGGGCCCGCGGTTCCGTGGCCACCACCGTGGTCGCGGGGTGTGCCGCCGTCACGGCCGGCCTGCACCCGCCGACGGGCCTGGTCACCGAGACGCCCGCCTTCGCCGACAGCGGCTTGCCCACCTTGTCCTCCCTCGTCTTCGGCGGGCACGACACGACCGACTGCCCCCTGCCCAAACGCGCTGAGCAACTAGCGGCCGGTGGAGTTCTCCCGGCGGGCCTCCCCGCGGCAGTCGAAGCCGAACTCAGCGCTGTCGATGGGGAGATCAGACCCGGAGGCCCTGTTCCGGGAGACACCCGCAGCGACGGGCGGCTGATCGACGAGTTCGCCGCCGACATACGCGACTTCGTACGGCGCCGCGGTCTCGCACGTGCGGTGGTGGTGAACGTGGCCTCGACCGAACCGGCGGCGACCGGCTCCGAGCTGCCACCGAGCTCCCTCTACGCCGCCGCGGCCCTGCGGGCCGGCTGCCCGTACGTGAACTTCACCCCGTCCACGGGACTGCACCACCCCGCGCTGGTCCCCGTGGCGGAGTCGAGCGGGCTGCCGTACGCCGGCCGTGACGGCAAGACCGGGCAGACGCTGCTGCGTTCCGTCCTGGGGCCGATGTTCGCCCAGCGGGCACTGGCCGTCCGGGCCTGGTCCGGCACCAACCTCCTGGGCGGCGGTGACGGAGCCGCCCTGGCCGATCCGGCAGCCGCCGAGGCGAAGAACGCGGGCAAGGAACGCGTCCTCGCCGACACGCTCGGGACCGCTCCCGAGGGCCGGGTCCACATCGACGACGTTCCGGTACTGGGGGACTGGAAGACCGCCTGGGACCACGTCGCCTTCGACGGCTTCCTGGGCACCCGCATGATCCTGCAGACCATCTGGCAGGGCTGCGACTCCGCGCTCGCGGCACCACTCGTCCTCGACCTGGCCCGCCTCGCCGCCCGGGCCCACGAAGCCGGCCTGTCCGGCCCGCTCGGCGAACTCGCCTTCTTCTTCAAGGACCCCGTGGGCGATGCGCCGTCGGCCCTGGCGGATCAGCACGCCCGACTGGAGCGGTTCGCCCGACGGCTGAGGGGCGACGGGGGAGCGGGCGACGGGAGTGGCGGGACCGGCGGACGCCAGACAGCCGGGGTGCTGCGCGATCACACGAGGTCGGGCGAGGAGGCGGCGGGATGAGCGGCGGCGATGCGGTGCGTGGAGTTCAGGGGCGAGCGGTCGCGGCGGCCACCGTGCCGGACGGAGGGATGTCTGCGGAGGCCGGTGCGACGGGCCGTTGTGTGGGTCAGGGGGCCGGGGTGTCGGACGGGAGGGTGGGGTCGCAGGCCGGCACGTCGGACGGGTGGGCGGGTGCGGAGACCGGTACGCCGGGCGGGCCGGCCGACGCGGTGGCCGGTGCCGCGGAGCGGAACCGCGCACGCGTGCGGGCCTGGGCCGAACTGCTGCGGGTGCCCGCCCTGTTCACCGTCCCCGGCGACGCGCTGGCGGGCGCCGCCGCGCTCACCCGGTGCCCCGATCACCGGACCCTGCTCGCCATCGGCTCCTCCTGCTGTCTCTACGAGGCCGGCATGGTTCTCAACGACTGGGCGGACCGCGCGGAGGACGCCGCCGATCGCCCCCATCGCCCTCTCCCCTCCGGCCGCGTGAGCCCCGCCGCCGCCTTCACGGCGGCCTGCGCCTTCACCTTCGCCGGTCTCGCCCTGGCCGCCCGGGCGGGCCGCCCTGCCCTGACGATCGCGGCTCCGCTCGCGGCCACCGTCTGGTCCTACGACCTGGCGCTGAAACACACGCTCGCAGGCCCGTTCGCCATGGCCGCCGCCCGTGGCCTGGACCTCCTCCTCGGTGCTGCGGCCACCGCGGGACGCGCACGCCCGGCCCTCCCCTCCGCCGCGCTCCTGGCCACGCACACGCTCGCGGTCACCACTCTGTCCCGCCAGGAGACCCGCGAGGGCACGCCGACGGCAGCCCTGGCAGCCCTGGCCACGACAGGCGCACTGACCTGGCTGGTGCAGCGTCGGCCGACACCCGGCCCGCCACCGGACCGACGCTCACCCGACGGGCAGGTACACGGTCATCGTGGGAGGCCAGAGCCAGGATCCGCACGGCGTTCACCCGCGCCGCTGACCGCAGCGCTCGCCGCCACCTACGCCGGCACCACGGCCCGCTCCTACCTGCACGCGTCTCTCAACCCGTCCCCTCCTCTCACCCAACAAGCCGTCGGCGCCGGCATCCGCGGCACCATTCCCCTCCAGGCCGCTCTCGTCGCCCGCTCGGGAGCCACCACTGCCACCGCCACCGCGCTGCTCACGGCCGCCCTGGCGCCGGTCGCCCGGAGACTCGCGAGGCGGGTGAGCATCACGTGAATTCCGGACCTGCGAGCCGCGAAAACGGCGGCGCCGAGAAGGCCCCGAACGCGATCACCCCGCCCCCGCACCCGCCCTCGCCCCGGCCCCTGGCATCGCTGCCTTCGCCCCCGCCTTCGCTCCCGCTCCGCTTCGGCTACGGCACGAACGGCCTCGCCGATCTCCGCCTCGACGACGCCCTCGCCCTGCTCTCCGACCTCGGCTACGCCGGTGTCGGACTGACGCTCGACCACATGCACCTCGACCCGTTCGCCCCGGACCTCGCCCTCCGCGTCCGACACCTCGCGCACCGACTGGACGCCCTCGGGCTGGACGTCGCCATCGAGACCGGCGCCCGCTATGTCCTGGACGCGCGTCGCAAGCACGGCCCCTCCCTCCTGGACCCGGAGCCGGACGATCGCGCCCGCCGCGTCGACCTGCTGCTCCGCGCCGTCCGGATTGCCGGGGACCTCGGCGCGCACGCCGTCCACTGCTTCAGCGGAACCCTCCCGCCAGGCACGGCGGCGGAGACCGCATGGCAGCGCCTCGCCGATACTCTCGCCCCCGTCCTGGACGCCGCCGCGTCCGCGGGCATCCCCCTCGCCGTCGAACCCGAACCCGGTCACCTGCTGGCCACCCTCGCCGACTTCCACCGGCTCCGCCGTGCTCTGGACGACCCGGCGTCCCTCGGCCTCACGCTCGACATCGGCCACTGCCAGTGCCTCGAGTCACTCCCGCCTGCCGACTGCGTACGCGCGGCGGCCCCATGGCTGCGTCACGTCCAGATCGAGGACATGCGCCGCGACGTCCACGAACACCTTCCCTTCGGGGAGGGCGAGATCGACTTCCCGCCCGTCCTGGCCGCTCTCGCCGACACCGGCTACCGCGGGCTGACGGTGGTCGAACTGCCCCGTCACTCCCACGCCGGCCCCCACCACGCCGAAGCCTCCCTGCCGTTCCTCCGCCACGCGGCGGCATCCGCTCAAGTCACCGTCACCGACCACGCCGATCCGAAGCCGCCCTGCTCCCCGGTCCCGACCACCGGCACGACCGCCCGCACGACCGTCGTCCCAACCGCCGTCCCAGCCCTCGGCCTTGCCGTCGGGTCTCCCGACCGGCAGCGGCCACCTGCCGTCGTCCCACTCCCGAGCCGCCCGTCCCGGGCAGCCAACCTGCCCGTCGCGCCACCTGGCGAGCCCTCCGCCACCCCAGAAGGGAGTACTCCATGACCCACCCCCACGCCGCCCCGGCAATCCCGGAAGCGGAACGCGCGGGCACCACCCCGGCCCGCACGCCGCTCGACGTCCTGCACCGCCACCTCGACACCCATCTCGAGGCGCCCGCCCGCGTCTGGTTCCGCCGAGCTCTCGACGAGGCCGCCGCCCACCCGGGCACCCATGGCCCCATCTCGGTGTGGGAGTTACGTCTCGCCGAGGCCGGGCGCCGTTGCGGCGGTCGTCACGCCGACGCCGCCCGCGTGCTCATCCTCCGCGCGGCCCGCGCCGACCCTGAGTCCCTGGCCCGCGTGTACTTCCAGGGCACGGCCGAGGAACGTCGCGCGGTCCTGCACGCGTTGCCCCACCTCGTGTCAGGGCCCGATGCCCTCCCGCTGGTCGAGGACGCCCTGCGCACCCATGACACCCGGCTCGTCGCGGCCGCCGTCGGCCCCTACGCCGCCCGTCACCTCGACGCCCACGCCTGGCGCCACGCCGTCCTGAAGTGCCTCTTCGCCGGAGTGCCCGTCACCGAGGTGGCGGGCCTCGAACAGCGCGCCCGCGCAGACGCCGAACTCGCCCGCATGCTCGGCGACCACGCCACCGAACGCACCGCCGCGGGCCGTCCCGTACCCCGCGATCTGCACCGCGTCCTGACTCTGACCGGTCTGCCCGACCCGACGGCCCTGCCCGACCCGAACGCCGTTACGTCGGCCGACTCGGGCGCACCCATCCCAGACCTCCACCGCACGGACCCCCCTGGCGCGGGCAGTTCCCACCGCCCGGCCCACCCCCACGGCAAGGAGTCCTGATGCGCATCTTCGACCCCCACATCCACATGACCTCGCGCACCACCGACGACTACGAGGCGATGCACGCGGCCGGTGTCCGGGCCGTCGTCGAGCCGGCATTCTGGCTGGGACAGCCCCGTACCTCGACCGCCTCCTTCCTCGACTACTTCGACTCCCTTCTCGGCTGGGAACCGTTCCGGGCCGCGCAGTACGGCATCGCCCATCACTGCGCGCTCGCCCTCAACCCCAAGGAGGCCAACGACCCGCGCTGCGCGGCCGTCCTGGAGGAGCTGCCGCGCTATCTCGTCAAGGACCACGTCGTGGCCGTCGGCGAGATCGGCTACGACTCGATGACCCCCGCCGAGGACACCGCCCTGGCCGCCCAGCTCCAGCTGGCCGCCGACCACGCCCTGCCCGCCCTCGTGCACACCCCGCACCGAGACAAGCTCGCCGGACTGCGCCGCACCCTCGACGTCGTCCGTGAATCCGCCCTGCCGCCGGACCGGGTCCTGCTCGACCACCTCAACGAGACCACCGTGAAGGAGGCGAAGGACGCCGACTGCTGGCTGGGCTTCTCCGTGTACCCCGACACCAAGATGGACGAGACCCGCATGATCGGGATCCTCCGCCTGTACGGGCCGGAGAAGGTCCTCGTGAACAGCGCCGCGGACTGGGGCAGGAGCGACCCGCTCAAGACCCGAAGGGTCGCCGACCTCATGCTCGCGTCGGGCTTCACCGAGGACGAGGTCGATCTCGTCCTGTGGCGCAATCCCGTCGCCTTCTATGGCCTCAGCGGCCGACTCGCCCTGGAGGTGACCGCCCCCGACCCCACCCACGAGGGCAATTCCATCCTGCGCGGCGGGGAGTGAACGATGCGCTTCCGTCACCCCGACGGCACCACCGTCCACCTCGCCTACTGCACCAACGTGCACCCCGCCGAGACCCTCGACGGCGTCCTCGCCCAACTCCGCGACCACTGCGAACCCGTCCGGCGCCGCCTCGGCCGTGACCGGCTCGGTGTCGGGCTGTGGCTCGCCAGGGATGCCGCCCGGGCCCTGGACACCGACCCGTCGGCCCTGCGCGGCCTGCGCACCGCACTCGACCGGCGGGGCCTCGAGGTCGTCACCCTCAACGGATTCCCGTACGAGGGGTTCGGCGCCGAGGAGGTCAAGTACCGCGTGTACAAGCCCGACTGGGCAGACGCCGAACGCCTGGAGCACACCACCGCACTGGCCCGTGTCCTCGCCGGACTTCTCCCCGACGATGTCACCGAAGGCACCATCTCCACCCTCCCGCTCGGATGGCGCACCGCCTGGAACGCGGCACGCGCCGCGACGGCGCACTCCGCCCTGCGCACCCTCGCCGAACGCCTGGACGCGCTGGAGGAGCTGACCGGCCGCTCCGTCCGGGTCGGCCTGGAACCGGAACCCGGCTGCACCGTCGAGACCACCGCCGACGCCCTCGCCCCGCTCGCGGCCGTCGGCCACCCCCGTATCGGCGTCTGCGTCGACACCTGCCATCTCGCCACCTCCTTCGAAGACCCGCTCACCGCCCTGGACGCGCTCGCCGAAGCCGGCGTCCCCGTCGTCAAATCCCAGCTGTCGGCCGCCCTGCACGCCGAACGCCCCCGTCTCCCCGCCGTCCGCGAAGCCCTCGCCGCGTTCGACGAACCCCGCTTCCTGCACCAGACCCGCACCCTCACCGCCACCGGCCTGCGCGGCACCGACGACCTCGGCGAGGCACTCGGCGGCACCGCTCTGCCCGACACCGGACCCTGGCGCGCCCACTTCCACGTCCCGCTGCACGCGGCCCCCGCCGCGCCCCTCACCTCCACCCTCCCCGTACTCAAAGCCGCGCTGACCCGCCTGGTCGGCGGGCCGCACCCGCTGACCCGTCACCTCGAGGTCGAGACCTACACCTGGCAGGCACTCCCACCCGAACTGCGGCCCCGCGCCCGAGCCCAGCTCGCCGACGGCATAGCCGCCGAACTCGCCCTGGCACGTGACCTCTTGACCGACCTCGGCCTCAAGGAGCTCCCATGACCAGCCCGGCGTCCGGCGACACGGGGCCTCAGGACCGGCCCGGACTCCACGCCCACGCCTCTGCCCCCAAGACGCCAGTGCCCCTGCTCGTCCTCGACGTCGTCGGTCTCACCCCCCGTCTGCTCGATCACATGCCCCACCTGAAGACCCTCGCCCGGGCGGGCTCCCTCGCACCGCTCGGGACCGTCCTGCCGGCCGTCACCTGTGCCGCGCAGTCCACCTTCCTCACCGGCACGCTCCCCGCGGAGCACGGCATCGTCGGCAACGGCTGGTACTTCCGCGAGCTCGGCGACGTCCTGCTGTGGCGTCAGCACAACGGTCTCGTGGCCGGTGACAAGCTGTGGGACGCCGCCCGGCGGGCGTATCCCGGGTACACGGTCGCCAACGTCTGCTGGTGGTACGCCATGGGCGCCGACACCGACTACACCGTCACCCCCCGTCCGGTCTACTACGCCGACGGCCGCAAGGAACCCGACTGCTACACCCGCCCGGCGTCCCTGCACGACGAACTCACCGAGAAGCTCGGCACCTTCCCCCTCTTCCACTTCTGGGGACCGGGCGCGGACCTGGTCTCCAGCCGGTGGATCATCGACGCGACCCGCCACATCCTGCGCACCCGCAACCCCGACCTGGCCTTGTGCTACCTCCCTCACCTCGACTACGACCTCCAGCGCTTCGGCCCCGACGACCCCCGCTCCCTCCGGGCGGCCGCCGCCCTGGACACGGCCGTGGCCCCCCTTCTGGCCGATGCCCGGGCCCAGGGCCGTACCGTCGTGGCGCTGTCCGAGTACGGCATCACCCGGGTGAGCAGGCCCGTCGACATCAACCGCGCCCTGCGCCGCGCGGGCCTGCTCGAGGTGCACACCCAGGACGGCATGGAGTACCTCGACCCGATGGCGTCCCGTGCCTTCGCCGTGGCCGATCACCAGCTCGCCCACGTCTACGTGCGCCGACCCGAGGACCTGCCCCGTGTCCGGGAGGTGCTGGAGGAACTGCCCGGTGTCGGTGAACTCCTCGGCGACGAGGGCAAGAAGAAGCACGGTCTCGACCACCCGCGCTCCGGTGAACTCGTCGCCGTGGCGGAGCCGGACGCCTGGTTCACGTACTACTACTGGCTCGACGACGCCCGCGCGCCCGACTTCGCGCAGCTGGTGGAGATCCACCGCAAGCCCGGCTACGACCCGGCCGAGCTGTTCATGGATCCCCTCGACCCCTATGTGAAGGTCAAGGCGGCGGGTGCGCTGGCCCGAAAGAAGCTCGGCCTGCGCTACCGCATGGCGGTGGTGCCCCTCGATCCGTCACCTGTTCGGGGCAGCCACGGACGTCTTCCCGCGAGCGACGACGACGGTCCGCTCCTCATCTGCTCCACCCCCCGTTCGCTCGGCGACCGCGTCGCGGCCACCGACGTGAAAGCACTGCTGCTCCAACTGGCCGGTCTGTGCTGACCGGTTGCCGACTGTCACAAGTGAAGCACTCACCACTGACAACGCCCTCCGATCCCGAGGAGTTCCAGACATGAGCCGCATGTCCGACATCGACCCCGAACTCACCCACCGCCTGACCAGACGAGGCATGCTCGGCGTCGCCGCGGGAGCCACCGCGGCCGCACTGCTGGGGGCCGCCGCCTCGCCCGCAGGCGCGGCACCCGCCACCGGCACCGGTGCCTCCACCTCCGGCCGCGGCCGTCCCGTCCTGCCTCCCGGTCGGCTCGGCATCCAGCTCTACAGCCTGCGCGACAAGGTCTCCACGTTGGGCTTCGCCCCCGTCTTCGCCGAGTTGAAGAAGTACGGATACGACGAGGTCGAGTTCGCCGGCTACACCCAGGGCTCCGCGGGCCCCATCACCCTTGCCCAGCTCAAGCGGCTGGCACGCAACCACGGACTGACGCCGATCGGCAGCCACGTCGGCTACTACGCCGAGGACCCGAACGCCTACACCTTCGCCCAGAACCTCACCAAGGTCCTCGACGATGCCCAGGCCCTCGGCCTCAAGCACATCGGCACCGCCTCCGGGCCGTTCCGCTACGGCTCCACCGTCGACGCGTGGAAGCGCGCGGCCGAGGAGTTCAACACGTACGGAGCGGCGGCGCGGGCCCGCGGCATGAAGTTCTACCAGCACAACCACTCCGACGAGTTCGGCTTCGCGACCGACAACCCCAAGGTCCGTCTCTACGACGTACTGCTCGCCGAGACCGACCCCGACCTGGTGTTCCTGGAGATGGACATCTTCTGGGCGTACGCCGGCCAGTTCCGCTTCTCGAAGCGGGCCGACGGTACGGCCGCGCCCTTCGAGCCGCTGGACTACGTCCTGCGGCAGCCGCATCGCTATCCGCTCTTCCATGTCAAGGACGGCGTCAGCGACCCCTCGAACCAGTTCGGGTACCGGATGACCGACGTCGGGGACGGAGACATCGACTACCAGCGGTTCATCTCCGCCGTGACCCGGCTGCGCGGCGAGCGGTCGGCCCACCACTGGCAGGCCGAGCACGACAACCCGGTCGAGTCGTTCGCCTTTGCACGGAAGTCGAGCGCGCACCTGCACTCGTTGCGCGAGAAGTGCTGAGCACCTGACGCCACCTGCGCTGACCGGGCGCACGCGCGCGTGGAGGCCCACCCCGGCAGATGACGGGGTGGGCCTCCACGCGCGCGTGCGTCGTCAGCCAGCGGGCCGGGGCCGAGCAGCCGAACCACTCGCCCCTGACATCGCCCGCCCGGATCACGCCGAACCGCGCGAGCCCCAGGACGACGATGACGAAGAGCTGTCGGCCGCGAGGGGATCTGTCGTCATGTCAGGCCGTTTCCTCGCCGAGCGGATGAGGGTTGGGGACGATTCGACGACCGGCCGTCGGCCTGCCCGGTGCCTTCAGGAAGAGCGCCAGTACCGAGGAGGCGAGCCCGATGCAGCCCGCCAGGACGAACGCGCCCTCGTAGTCCCACACGCCGACCACGATCGAGCCGACTCCGGAGCCCACGAGGCCCGAGATGAGCTTGGAGCTGTAGACCATGCCGTAGTTGCTGGCGTTGTTGTTCTCACCGAAGTAGTCCGCGGTCATTGCGGCGAACAGCGGGAAGATCGCGCCGCCGCCGAAGCCGGAGACCATGGAGCAGAACAGGAAGAACGGCATGCTGCCCATCTGGCCGGAGACCAGCACACCGAACTGTGCGGTGCCGAGCACCAGGCAGACGATGATCAGGGTGTGGCGGCGTCCGTAGCGGTCGGAGATCCAGCCGATGATGCCGCGCCCGGTGCCGTTGACGATCGCCTTCAGGGACATGGCCGTGGCCACGATCCCTCCGGCGAAGCCCATGTCCTTGCCGAACGGCACCTGGAAGGCGATACCGAAGATGTTGATCCCGGCCGTGCACAGCAGACAGAACCACATCATCCACAGGACGGGCGTACGCGCTGCCTCCTTGGGGGTGTACTGCTTCACCGCCGGCGGGTTCTTCTGCAGAGCCCGGCGGATCTTCGGGTCGTCGGTGAGCTTGAGCGGGTCGACGTGCGCGGGCCACCAGTTCTTCGGCGGGTCCTTGAAGAACCACCCCGCGAAGGCCACGACGGTGCAGCAGGTGAGGCCCACCATCACCAGTACGCCCTTGTAGTTGCTCAGGTCCATGTACGACGTGAACAGGAACACGAAGGGCACCGAGCCGTAGGCGAAACCGCCGTTGACCATGCCGGTCTTGCCGCCCTTGCGCTCGGGGTACCACTTGCCGACCATGTTCACGCAGGTCGCGTAGACGAGGCTGGCGCCGATGCCGCTGCACATGCCGAAGCCGAGATAGGCGACGGCGACATGCGGCGCGTACGCGAGGGACAGATAGCCGAGGACCGTGCCCAGCGCGCCGAGCATCATCGCGTACCGCGCGGGCAGCCTGCCGCTCTCCCGCAGCTGCCCGGCCGGGAAGGCCACGGCCGCCTGGAAGAACACCCAGACGCCCATCAGCCAGAAGATGTGCCCACTGCTCCACAGGTGAGCATCGTGCAGCGTGTCCTCGGCCGACGTGAACGCGTACTCCGAGGAGCTGATGCCCAGCATGCCCATCCAGGGAAAGAGCACCATGGTCCAGCGTGGTCGCCCCATGATGTCCCGGTCGCTCTCGCCGATCCGGTACACACGGCCGTTGCGGTCCGTCACCTCCCGATAAGGGAGGGACGGGGAGTAGTCGGTGGTTGTCATCGCTCAGCACCCCTTGCGTCGAAAGTTCTGGCCAGCGCCCCCTGTCCAATGCCTTTCGTGTGCGCTCGGGACCCGGGCCGGCCGACGCGCACCGTCGGCCGGCCCCGCGCCTGGGTCACGTCATGAACCGCCCCCCAACAGTCCCGCCGCACGCGCCCACCGGTACTTGGCGCCGAGCACCGCCACCGGCTGCTCGGTCGTGTACGGGTAGGCCACGACGCCCCGTTCGTAGAGGTACTGGCAGGCCTCCTCGACCTCGACGTCACCCGCGAGCGACGCCACGACGGGCTTCTCCACGCCGCGTTCGCGGAACTCGCCCACCACGCGCGCGGTGAGCTCCGCGAAGACCATCGGGGGAGTGACGATCGTGTGCCAGTAGCCGAGCACCAGCGCGTGGATACGCGGATCCTCGAGCCCCAGCCGGATGGTCGCCTCGTACGTCGACGGCGGCTCGCCCCCGGTGATGTCGACCGGGTTGCCCGCCGCCCCGAAGGGCGGGATGAACGCGCGGAACGCCGTGTCGAGATCCGGCGGGATCTCCATCAGGGTGAGGCCGTTGTCGGTCACGGCGTCCGACAGCAGCACACCGCTGCCGCCCGCGCCCGTGATGATGACGATGTTGTCGCCCTTGGGGGTGGGCAGCACCGGCAACCCGCGCGCGTACTCCAGCATGTCTTTCAGCCCCGGCGCTCTGATGACACCCGCCTGGCGGAGGATGTCGTCGTAGACGGCGTCGTCGCCCGCGAGCGCCCCGGTGTGCGAGCCGGCCGCCTTCGCGCCCGCCGCCGTACGGCCCGCCTTGAGGACGACGATCGGCTTCTTCGGTACGGTCGCCCGCGCGGCCTCGACGAAGGCGCGGCCGTCCTTGAGGTCCTCCAGGTGCATCGCGATGCAGTCGGTGTGTGGGTCCTCGCCGAACCAGGTCAGCAGGTCGTCCTCGTCGAGGTCCGACTTGTTGCCGAGCCCGACGATCGCCGACACGCCCGTCTTCGTGGTGCGTGCGAAGCCCAGGACGGCCATCCCGATGCCACCGGACTGCGAGGTCAGCGCGACCCCGCCCTTCACGTCGTACGGCGTGCAGAACGTGGCGCACAGGTCCTGCCAGGTCGAGTAGTAGCCGTAGATGTTCGGTCCGAGCAGCCGGACGCCGTGGCGCTCGCCGATGGCCACGATCTCTTCCTGGAGGGCGTGCTCGCCGGTCTCCGCGAAGCCGGACGGGATCAGCACCGCGTTGGGGATCCCCTTGCGTCCCACCTCCTCCAGGGCCGAGGCCACGAACTTGGCGGGAATCGCGAAGACCGCCACATCCACCTCTCCGGGAACGTCGGTGACACTCTTGTACGCCTTGCGGCCCAAGATGTCATCGGCCCGGGGATTCACCGGATGGATGTCCCCGGCGAAACCGCCGTCGACGAGGTTGCGGATCACCGAGTTGCCGATCTTGCCCCGCTCGTTGGAGGCACCGATCACGGCGACGGAGCGCGGCTCCATCAAGCGCCGCATCGAGGTGAGGATCTCCGCGCGCGTGTGGCGTCGGCGCGCAGTGACCGGCGTGTCGGAAAGGATCACGCGGATGTCCGCAGCGATCGCGCCCTCGGCCGTGGCGATCACCGGGTTGAGGTCCACCTCGGCGATCTCCGGGAAGTCCGCGACCAGCCGGGACACCCGGCGGATCTGCTCGGCGACCGCCCACCGGTCCACCCCGGCCTGCCCGCGCACGCCCCGCAGGACCTTCGCCGCCCGGATCGAGTCCAGCATGGACAGCGCCTCGTCGGCGTCCACCGGAGCCAGCCGGAAGGTGACGTCCCCCAGCACCTCGACGAGCACCCCGCCGAGCCCGAACGCCACGACCTTGCCGAACGTCGGATCCGTGACCGCCCCGACGATGACCTCCTGGCCCTTCGGCAGCAGTTCCTGGATCTGTACGCCCTCGACCCTGGCCCCGGCGTCGTACGCACGCGCGTTCTCGACGATCCGGTGGAACGCCGCCCGTACGTCCGACGCGCCCTCCACGCCGACGATCACTCCGCCCGCGTCGGTCTTGTGCAGGATGTCCGGCGAGACGATCTTCATCACCACGGGGCCCCCGAGGCGCGCCGCGTACGCGACGGCCTCCTCGACGTCCCTCGCCAGCTCCTCGCCGGGTACGGCGATCCCGTACGCGTCGGCGATCACCTTGCCCTCGGGCGCGGTCAGCGCGGTCCGTCTTTCGGAGCGCACCGTGTCGAGCAGCGCACGCACCCTGAGCATCCGGTCCTTGGCCGTCACGTCAGATCACCCCGTTCGACTTGAGCAGGCGCAGCTCCTCGTCCCCGAGGCCGAGTTCGCCGACGTAGACCTCTTCGTTGTGCTCGCCGAGCAGCGGTGAGACGGTCACCTCGACGGGGGAGTCGGAGAGTTTGAGGGGGCTGCCCACGGTCACGAACTCGCCGCGCCGCGGGTGCGGAACACGGACCACCATCTCGTTGGCGACCAGCGACTCGTCCTCGATGATCTCCTTGGTGGACAGGATCGGCCCGCACGGGATGTTGTGGGTGTTGAGCCTCTCCAGCACCTCCCACTTGGGCAGGGTCGAGGACCATTCCTCGATCAGCTGGAACATCTTGCCGAGCTTGGGCAGCCGGGCCTCGGGCGTCGCCCACTCGGGGTCGTCGGCCAGCTCGGGCCGGCCGATCAGCTCACTGAGCGGCTGCCAGCCGACGGGCTGCACGATGACGTACACGTAGTCGTTGGGGCCGCCGGGCGCGCACTTGACCGCCCAGCCGGGCTGGCCGCCGCCGGACGCGTTTCCGGATCGGGGAACCTCGTCGCCGAAGTCGTCGTTGGGATATTCGGCGAGCGGTCCGTGTGCCAGGCGTTGCTGGTCCCGCAGTTTCACCCGGCACAGGTTGAGCACGGCGTGCTGCATGGCCACGTTGACCCGCTGCCCGCGCCCGGTGTTCTCCCGCTGGTACAGCGCCGCGAGGATCCCCGCCACGGCGTGCACACCCGTACCCGAGTCCCCGATCTGGGCCCCCGTCGCCAGCGGCGGTCCGTCCTCGAAACCGGTGGTCGACATCGACCCGCCCATGGCCTGCGCGACGACCTCGTACGCCTTGAAGTTGGTGTACGGGCCGTCCCCGAACCCCTTGATGGAGGCATAGACGATCCGCGGATTGATCTCCTGGATGCGGTCCCAGGTGAACCCCATGCGGTCGACCGCGCCCGGACCGAAGTTCTCGACCATGACGTCGGAGCGCCGGATCAGCTCGGTGAGGATCTCCTTGCCGCGTTCGGTCTTGGTGTTGAGGGTGATGCTCCGCTTGTTGCAGTTGAGCATCGTGAAGTAGAGGGAGTCGACGTCCGGGAGGTCGCGCAACTGCCTGCGCGTGATGTCACCGGACGGCGCCTCCAGCTTGACGACGTCCGCGCCGAGCCAGGCGAGCAGCTGGGTCGCGGACGGGCCCGACTGGACGTGCGTCATGTCCAGGACGCGGATGCCTTCGAGAGCCTTGGTCGCCGTTCCTGTCATCCCTGTCATCGGGGACACCTCACTTGTACATCGTCTGGTTCATCGTTCCGGGGGCGTACGCGTCGGGGTCCACCCAGACGTTGATCAGCGAGGGCTTCCCGGACTCACGGGCGCGCCGCAGGGCGGGGCCGATGTCGGCGGGGTCGCGCACCTCCTCGCCGTGACCGCCCAGCATCTGGGCGAACTTGTCGTAGTGGACGTCGCCGAGGGTGTTGCCGACCCGCTCGCGCTCCAGGCCGTACTTGGCGGCCTGGCCGTAACGGATCTGGTTCATGGAGGAGTTGTTGCCGACGATGCCGACGAAGGGGAGGCCGTAGCGCACGAGGGTCTCGAAGTCCCACCCCGTGAGCGAGAACGCGCCGTCGCCGAAGAGGGCGACGACCTCCTTGTCGGGCCGTGCCTGCTTGGCCGCCAGCACGAACGGGACGCCGACGCCTAGGGTGCCCAGCGGCCCCGGGTCCATCCAGTGGCCCGGCGACTTGGGCTGCACGACCTGACCGGAGAAGGTGACGATGTCGCCGCCGTCGCCGATGTAGATCGAGTCCTCGGTGAGGAAGTCGTTGATCTCGCCGACCAGGCGGTAGGGGTGGATGGGCGAGGCGTCCGACCGCAGGTGCGGCAGCCGCTTTTCGATGGCGCTCTGCTCGGCCGCGCGCAGCTCGTCGAGCCACTCCTTGCGCCTGGACGCGCCGCCGTCGATGCGCCCGGAGGCGGCCTCGGCCACCGACTTCAGCACCAGTGAGGCGTCGCCGACGATCCCGAGGTCGATGTCGCGGTTCTTGCCGACAGTGCGGTAGTCGAGGTCGATCTGGACGACCGTCGCGTCCGGGGAGAGCCGCTTGCCGTACCCCATGCGGAAGTCGAAGGGCGTGCCGACGATCACGATGACGTCGGCGTTGGAGAAGGCGTAGCGGCGGGACAGCTGGAAGTGGTGCGGGTCGCCGGGGGGCAGGGTGCCGCGGCCGGCGCCGTTCATGTAGGCGGGGATGTTCAGGGTGCGCACCAGCTCGATGGCGGCTTCGGTGCCCCGGGTCGTCCACACCTGGCTGCCCAGCAGGATCGCGGGCTTCTCGGCGTGCACGAGCAGGTCGGCGAGCTTCTCGACCGCCTCGGGGTCGCCGGCCGAGCGGGTCGAGGCGCGATAGGCGCCGGGCCGCGGCACCCGGGCCTTCGCCACCGGCACCTTGGCGTCGAGGACATCGCGCGGGATCTCCAGGAAGGCGGGTCCGGGCGCTCCGTGGTAGCACTCGCGGAACGCCATCGACACCATGTCCGCCGCGCGCGCCGTGTCCGGCACGGCTGCCGCGAACTTGGTGATCGGCGTCATCATGTCGACGTGCGGCAGGTCCTGGAGGGACCCCATCTTGTGCTGGGTGAGCGCTCCCTGGCCGCCGATCAGCAGCATCGGGGACTCCGCGCGGAAGGCGTTGGCGACACCGGTGACGGCGTCGGTGGTGCCGGGTCCTGCCGTGACGACCGCGCAGCCGGGCTTGCCGGTGATGCGCGCATAGCCGTCGGCGGCGTGGGCTGCGACCTGTTCGTGGCGTACGTCGACGACTTCTATGCCCTCGTCGACGCAGCCGTCGTAGATGTCGATGATGTGGCCGCCGCACAGGGTGTAGATGCGGTCGACCCCCTCTGCCTTGAGTGCCTTGGCAACGAGATGACCACCGGAAATCACGTCCTGGGTGTCGTCGGGCATGGCGAAGTCCCGTCCCTTCGTAGGGGGGTGGAAGGCTCTCGCGGTACATTGCATACAGTCGACGAATACTGTATGAAGCTTGTTATCCCGCATCCGGTGGGTGGTGTCCAGGGGGCGTGCGGCACTTTCGGTCATCGGAGTTCGGCCTCGCGACGGCTCGGTGGACTTCGGGATTCGACTTCACAGACGGGAGCCGAGATGGACCTGTACGAACACCAGGCAAGGGAACTCTTCGCGGAGCACGGCATCCTGGTCCCCCGGGCAGAGGTCACCGACTCGCCCAAGGAGGCACGCGGGATCGCTCGTCGGCTCGGTGGGCGAGCGGTGGTGAAAGCCCAGGTCAAGACAGGTGGCCGGGGCAAGGCGGGCGGCGTCGGGATTGCCGCCGACCCGGCCGCGGCCGAACTGACGGCACGGCAGATCCTCGGCATGGACATCAAGGGACACACGGTCGGCACGGTGATGCTGGCCCAACCCGTGGACATCGAGGCGGAGTTCTACGTCGCCTATGTGCTGGACCGCGCGGTCGGCCGCTTCCTCGCGATCGCCTCCGCCGAGGGGGGCATGGAGATCGAGGAGGTCGCCGCCACCCGGCCCGCGGCGGTCGCCCGTATCCCCGTCGACCCGGCGGAGGGCGTCACCTCGGCGAAGGCCGGCGAGATCGCCGCCGCGGCCGGACTGCCCGCGCAGACCGCGGACGTCCTCGTCCGGCTGTGGCAGGTGCTGATCCGGGAGGACGCCCTCCTCGTCGAGGTCAACCCGCTCGTCCGCACCCGGCAGGGACAGATCCTCGCCCTCGACGGCAAGGTCACCCTCGACGACAACGCGTCCTTCCGGCAGTCACGTTGGGGAGCGGAGGCCGCCGAGCACGGTGACCCGCTGGAGGCGGCGGCCGCGGCCAAGGGCCTCAACTACGTGAAACTGGAAGGCGAGGTCGGGATCATCGGCAACGGCGCCGGACTCGTCATGTCGACCCTCGACGTCGTCGCCGGCTGCGGCGCCCGCCCGGCCAACTTCCTGGACATCGGCGGCGGCGCGTCCGCCGAGATCATGGCGGACGGGCTGTCGGTCGTGCTCTCCGACCCGGCCGTGAAGTCGGTCTTCGTCAACGTCTTCGGCGGCATCACCGCGTGCGACGCGGTCGCCGAGGGCATCGTGCGCGCCCTGGACACCGTACGGCTGACCAAGCCGCTCGTCGTCCGGCTCGACGGGAACAACGCGGCCCGGGGGCGGGCGATCCTCGACACCCACCGGCATCCGCTGGTCCAGCAGGCTACCACCATGGACGGCGCCGCCCGCCGTGCCGCCGAACTCGCCACCGCAGTCTGAGGAGACGACGCCATGGCCATTTACCTCACCAAGGAGAGCAGGGTCCTCGTCCAGGGCATGACCGGCGCCGAAGGTATGAAGCACACCCGGCGCATGCTCGCCGCCGGCACGAACATCGTCGGCGGCGTCAACCCGCGCAAGGCGGGCCGGGCCGTCGACTTCGACGACCGTGCGGTGCCCGTCTTCGGGTCGGTCGTCGACGGTATGCAGTCGACCGGCGCCGATGTGACCGTCGTCTTCGTGCCGCCCCCCTTCACCAAGGCCGCCGTCGTCGAGGCCGCCGACGCGGGGATCGGTCTCACCGTCGTCATCACCGAGGGCGTCCCGGTCCACGACTCCGTCGCCTTCACCACCCATGCCGCCGCACGCGGAACGCGCGTCATCGGCCCCAACTGTCCCGGCCTGATCACCCCCGGCCAGTCCAACGCGGGCATCATCCCGGCCGACATCACCAAGCCGGGCCGCATCGGCCTGGTCTCCAAGTCCGGCACGCTCACCTACCAACTCATGTACGAGCTGCGTGACATCGGCTTCTCGACCTGTGTCGGCATCGGCGGCGACCCGGTCGTCGGCACCAGTCACATCGACTGCCTGGCCGCCTTCGAGGAGGACCCCGACACCGAACTCGTCGTCCTCATCGGTGAGATCGGCGGCGACGCGGAGGAGCGAGCGGCCGCCCACATCCGCGAGCACGTCACCAAGCCCGTCGTCGGCTACATCGCCGGCTTCACCGCGCCCGAGGGCAAGACCATGGGACACGCGGGCGCGATCGTCTCCGGTTCCTCGGGGACCGCGCGGGCGAAGAAGGCGGCGCTGGAAGCGGCGGGGGTACGGGTGGGCGCCACACCGACCGAGACCGCGCGTCTCGCGCTCGCCGTCCTGGACGAAGGGGCCCGACGCCGCTGAAGCACGACGGCTCGTCACCCGACGGAGCCGGGTGCCCGGCCGGCGTCCTCCGTGGCCACGCACCTCCCGCCCCACCTCCCGCCCCGACTGTGCACCGAGAGCGGAGCAGCCCACATGGCAACCACCCTCACCCTCAAGTCCGGCACGTCCTGGCCCGACACCTGGCGGCGGTGCCTCGCCGTCGCCCCCGAGGCCTTCCGTGACGACCGTGTCCTCAACCTCTGGAACGCCTCCTGGCAGGCCGACGGCCGGACGCTGCCGGCCACCAGCCCGGTCGACGGCACCCCGATCGCCGGCCCGCCGCGACTGGACGGGGTCACCGCCCACCAGGCCGTCCGCGCCGGTCTGGATCAGCACCGCGCCTGGCGGCACGTCCCGCTGGAGGAGCGGCGCGCCCGTATCGCGGCCACCCTCGACGCCCTCGCCGAGCACCGCGAACTCCTCGCCCTCCTCCTCGTCTGGGAGATAGGCAAGCCCTGGCGGCTCGCGCAGGCCGATGTCGACCGGGCCGTCGACGGCGTGCGCTGGTACGTCGACGGCATCGAACCCATGCTGGACGGGCGGCCACCGCTGGACGGCCCGGTGTCCAACATCGCGAGCTGGAACTACCCGATGAGCGTGCTCGTTCACGCTTTGCTGGTCCAGGCACTGGCAGGCAACGCGGTCATCGCCAAGACCCCGACCGACGGCGGTGTCGCCTGTCTGACGCTGGCCTGTGCGCTCGCCGCACGCGAGGGCGTCCCGATCACCCTCGTCAGCGGCAGCGGCGGCGAGCTGTCCCGGGCGCTGGTCCGGGCGCCCGAGATCGGCTGTGTCTCCTTCGTCGGCGGCCGCGACACCGGCGCCGCGGTGGCCACGGCCGTCGCCGACCTCGGCAAGCGGCACGTACTCGAACAGGAAGGACTCAACACCTGGGGCATCTGGAACCACTCGGACTGGGACACCCTCTCGGCGGTCGTGCCCAAACTCTTCGACTACGGCAAACAACGGTGCACGGCGTATCCGCGATTCGTCGTCCAGCGATCCCTGTTCGACGATTTCCTGGCGGCCTACCTCCCGGCGGTGCGCACGCTGACCCTCGGGCACCCGCTGGCCGTGGAGGAGGGCGACGATCCGTATCCCCGACTGGACTTCGGGCCGGTGATCAACGCGGCCAAGGCCAAGGACCTGCACGACCAGATCGCCGAGGCCATCGACCGGGGCGCGGTCCCGCTGCACCGCGGCAGGGCGGCCGACGCCCGCTTCCTGCCCGGCCAGGACACCTCGGCGTACGTCCAGCCCGTCACGCTCCTCGGACCACCGCCGTCCTCTCCGCTGCACCACGCGGAGCCGTTCGGCCCGGTCGACACCATCGTCCTGGTCGACACCGAGGCGGAGCTGCTGGCCGCCATGAACGCGTCCAACGGCGCACTCGTCGCCACACTGTCCACGGACGACCGGAGCACCTACGAGCGGCTGGCCCCACAGATCCGCGCGTTCAAGGTCGGCCATGGCACCGCCCGCTCCCGAGGCGACCGCGACGAGCTCTTCGGCGGTTTCGGCGCGTCCTGGCGCGGCGCGTTCGTCGGCGGGGAGCTGCTGGTGCGCGCGGTGACACAGGGGCCGACGGGGGAGAGGCTGCCCGGGAACTTCCCGGACTACCAGCTGATGCCCTGACCATGCGCCGGACGGACGGCCGGCCGAGGCTGGGACGGTGGCCCGGCCAGGTCCGCCAAGGGATCACCGCCCCTCGGATCGTTCATCGGGGCAGCAAACGATGGGCGATGGGTAACGATCCGTGATGGGTACGGACCGATACTCTCGGGGCATGGTGAGTGATCGAGAAACGCCGTCCGGGTCCCAGGAGCACCGGCTCGGCGACCTCCTCCAGCACGCACAGGCCAAACCGGCCAGGAAGTCCGCGCGGGCGCTCGTCCCGTACGGGGTGGACGGCCGCGAGCCGGCCGCCCTGGTCGTGCTCGCCGATGAAGAAACGTTGTCGCAGGCCGAGGCGGCGGGGCGGCTCGGCGTCGATCCCACCACGATGGCGGCGCTCGTCGACGGTCTGGAGGATCACGGTCTGGTGGAACGGCGGCGCAGCCCTCGAGACCGCCGCCGGAACACCGTCCGGCTCACGGACGCCGGCCTGCTCTGCCTGGAGCGGGCCGAGGCGGCGCGCCGGGCCGCGGAACGCCGGTTCCTCGCCCCGCTGGACGAGCAGACGGCGGTCGCGCTGTTGCGGGCGCTGAGGATGCTCGTCGCCGAGGAGCCGACGGCAAGGTGATCGCCCGGTCACCCGGTGTGAGGTGCCCGCATGGCGGTCCCGTCACCCGTGCGGCCAGCGGATATGCAGGTGAGACCCACTCCGAAACCTTGGTATTGTTGTGCCTGTCGCCGCGGGGAGAACTCACGCAGCGGCAACACCTGGTCCGGGTGGCGGAATGGCAGACGCGCTAGCTTGAGGTGCTAGTGCCCTTTATCGGGCGTGGGGGTTCAAGTCCCCCCTCGGACACTCTCACTCTCCGTACCGAGCGGCTTCCGCTCGGTGAACGTTCAATTGCCCGCATTCGGCGTCTGCCGGATGCGGGTTTTGTTGTTTCCGTATCCCTTGCCCCCGGAATGTCGCGGAAGCCCGTTTATCGGTTGTCCTGTCGGGCTGCGTGCCATCTTGCTCGCGGGAACACTTCCCGGTCACTCCGCCGTTGCCCGCAGCCCCCGCTGACGATCCGTCAATGTTCACCTCAGTAGGCATATTGACGGTCTGTGACTCCATCTTGTGGTGATACGATCACGCTCGCTTGTAGAGCGGGCGGATGGGTGCAAGACGACATCTCCGACTACGGGGACAGTCCGGGCGGTCACCCGTCAATGCGGGCGGTCCGCCGGTCCACCCGCGTTGACGGGAATTCAGCAACTGGCCGTCAGTCGCCTGAAGAGAGTCTTATGACGCATTACATACAGAACCCGGTACTCTGGGCTCTCCTCGTGGCCGTACTCGCCGCCGTCGCCCTCATTGTTCGCCAGCGCAGGGCGGCGCGTGTCTTGAGGCAGGAGATAGCGGGGCTCAGGTCTCACTACTCCGCGTTGGAAAACGAGTACGCGCAATCCGTCGAGGCAGCTCAGGAACAAGCCGAAGAGGCTACGAAAACGGTCCTCAAGTCCGCGATGCGGACCCTTCAGGGCCTTGCCGCGGAACAGCAGTTGATTGTCTCCCGGCTGCAGAACAAATACGGCGAGTCGGTTATCCTCCAGGACCTTCTGGAGATCGACCACACGAACTCTCAGTTCGGTCGGCGGGCCCAGTCCATCGCCGTTCTCTGTGACGGCTGGCTGGGGCGCGCACGTGATGTCGCGTCCGTGTACGACGTGGTACGCAGCGCGCAGGGCAGGGTTCGCCACTACCGGCGGGTGGAAATTCTCTCGCAGGTCGACTTCGGCATCACGAGCCGCGCGGTCGAACCGGTCGCACTGGCCCTCGCCGAACTGCTCGACAACGCGACGAGCTATTCCAGCCCGGACACCGTCGTCGAAATCAACATTCGTACCGTGCCCAAGGGTATTTGCATCGTCGTCGACGACGCGGGTGTCGGTATGAACGACGAAGAGCGTGCCCGTGCCGACAAACTCCTGTCGAGCCAGCGGGTCTCGGGTGTTTCCGCACTCGGCAACCCGCCGCAGTTCGGTTTCGCGGTGATCGGTGTGCTCAGCGAGCGCTTCGGCTTCGAGGTGTCGGTGGACTCCACCTCCCCCTACGGAGGCGTCCGGGCGGTCCTTCTGCTGCCGCACGACCTGCTCACCAACGCGCCCGAGCAGAAGGAGCCGGCTCCGGTCGTTCCCACCGTCACCGCCACGGCCCGCAGCGGTCCCGAAGGCGGGCTTTCCACCAGCACCACCGCCGACGGCCTGCCGAAGCGGCGTCGCAAGCGGCCCATGGCCATCGTGCCCGGCAGTGCGTCCGCGTCCACGCCCGCCCGCTCGGGCGCCGAGACGGCGGCGATCATGGGTGCCTTCCAGCGGGGCACCCAGTCGGGCCGGGCCACGCCTGCGAGTCCCGCGGAAAAGTCGAGCAGCACCCGTGGTGCTGGCAGCGAAGGGCATGAGGTCTCGTGAACGACGATCTGTCATGGATGCTTGACAGTGCCTTGGAGATACCTGGGGCCCTGCACGCAGTCCTCATCTCCGCGGACGGCCTGCTGATGGCGCGGACGCAGGACTTCGACAAGGACGACGCGGACCGGGTGGCCGCCGCGATGAGCGGTGTGCAGTCGCTCAGCCGCTCGCTCGCGTTCTTCTGCGAGGACCCGCAGATGGGGTGGCGGCAGACGCTGGTCGAGTTCGACGGGGGGTGGGTCTTCCTGATCTCCGCCGGTGAGGGTGCCTACCTCGGCGTCTCAGCCTCGCCGGACGTCGACATGGCGGACATCACCTTCCGGATGCAGCAGCTCGTCGGCCAGCTCGGCAAGGCGCTGACGACACCGCCGCGCGAGAACCTCGGCGCGCGGTCATGAACGGCTTCGACGAACTCGAGCCGCAGACGCCGGAGTTAGTGCGTCCGTACGTCATCACCAAGGGACGTGGGCTGCCCGACGAAGGGCAGCTCTCCCTCATCACCCTGGTCACGGCGGTCGCCGATCACGAGCAGCGGCCGACCCGGCTGTCCCCCGAGGAACAGAACCTGTTGGACCTGTGCTCGGCCGGCTACCTGTCGGTCGCCGAGATCGCCGGGCACACGCAACTGCCTCTGGGCGTGGTGAAGATCCTCCTCGCTGCCCTCACCGAAGGCGGCTACCTCATCACGCGCCCGCCGGTTCAGCGGGCTCCGCTCGCCGACCGGGACATCCTGGAGGAGGTGCTGAATGGTCTCAGGGCCAAGTTTGGATGAGCAGGCCTACGTCCGTGACGGGGCGACGCAGACGGCGGTGAAGATCCTCGTCGTGGGTCACTTCGCGGTCGGCAAGACCACGTTCATCGGAGCGATCTCCGAGATCGAGCCGCTGACCACCGAGGAGACGATGACGCGGGCCGCCGAGTCGGTCGACGACCTCAAGGGAGTCCAGGGCAAGACCACCACCACGGTCGCCATGGACTTCGGCCGCCTGACCATCAGCGACCGTGTCGTGCTGTACCTGTTCGGAACGCCGGGCCAGCAGCGATTCGTCCAGATGTGGGAGGACATGGCGCGGGGCGCCCTCGGCGCGCTGGTGCTCGTCGACCCCGAGCGGCTCGCGGACTCCTTCGCCGTGATCGACCTGATCGAGCAGTACGGACTCGACTACGCCATCGCCGTCAACCACTTCGACGGCGCCCCCCTGCGGGACGAGATGGCTCTGCGCGACGCACTGGATCTGCTCGACGACACCCCCGTCGTCACCTGCGACGCGCGAGACGAGCGGTCATCGGCCGACGCGCTGATCACCCTCGTCCGCCATCTCCAGGACCGTGCACACTAGGAGCAGACATGGACCAACCCACCGCACCCGTGCCCCCGCCCGGGTGCCCGGCGCACCAGGCCGGCGGCAGAGTGCCGCTGTACGGACCGGAGTTCGCAGCCGACCCGCAGGCGTACTACACGTACCTGCGGCACTACGGGCCCACCGCACCCGTGGAGATCACCCCCGGAGTCGAGGCCACCCTCGTCACCGACTACGCCAGTGCCCTCCAACTCCTGCAGGACTCCGGCTCCTTCCGCAAGGACGCGCGCCGCTGGCGGGACTTCAACGAGGGACGGATCGCCCCCGACAGCCCCGTCCTGCCCGTGCTCGCTCACCGGCCCAACTGCATGTACACCGACGGCGCCGAGCACCTGAGGCTCCGTCAGTCCATCACGGACAGCATGGCGCGCGTCGACCCGATGCAGCTGAGCCAGAGTGTCGAGAAGATCTCCGACTTCCTCATCTCCCAGTTCTCCGAGCGAGGTTCGGCCGACCTGATCGGCTCCTACGCCAAGCAGCTTCCGCTGTTCGTGTTCAACGAGCTCTTCGGCTGCACCGCCGACATCGGCGACCGCGTCTTCTTCGGCATCTCCGGCATGTTCGACGGAGTCAACGCCGACAAGGCCATCGAGGTGCTGTTCCAGGCCGTCGGCGAGCTGGTCGCCCTCAAGCGGCGCAAGCCCGGCGAGGACGTCACCTCCTGGATGATGCAGCATCACACGGGCCTCACCGACGAGGAGATGCTGCACCAGGTCGCCCTGCTGCTGGGCGCGGGCGCCGAGGCGCTGGTCAATCTCATCGGCAACACCCTGCACCGGCTGCTCACCGACGACCGGTACGCCCACGAGGGCGGGCTGATCGACGAGGCGATGGACGACACGCTGTGGGAGAACCCGCCCATGACGAACTTCGCCGCCCACTACCCGGTCGCCGACATGGAGTTCGCCGGCCAGAAGCTCACCGCCGGTGACCTGATGCTGGTCAGCATCGCCGCAGCCAACACCGGCCCCGCACTGTCGGCGGCCCGCAAGGCCGGCAGCAACCGGGCGCATCTCGCCTGGAGCGCCGGTCCGCACGCCTGCCCGTCGAAGGATCCCGCCCGGCAGATCGCCGTGTCGGCCATCGAGAACCTCCTCAACCGGCTGCCCGACGTCGAGCTCAGCGTTCCCGAGGAGAGCCTGACCTGGCGTCCGGGACCCTTCAGTCGTGGTCTCGTCACGCTCCCCGCGCGGTTCACCCCGGTCAAGCCGGTGAGCCGACCGGCTCGGCAGACCCCCGCCCAAGCCCCGGCGCGTGAGGGGGCCGCAGCGGCCCGGCAGGCCGAACAGACCGGTGTGTGGAGCAAGTTCCTCAACTGGCTGACCAAGTGATGCGCCGGAATCTCGCAGCCTTCACGTCGATCGTGTGAACTTTCCGCCGCCTGAGCGGTGAGCACGCGGCACCCGGGTTGCTCACGAGCAACGCCGAGGTCGTGGACCTCATCGCCCTCGACGCAGCTTCCGCCGCACGACCCTCCGGCTGACGTCCCGAACCCGCCCCCGGAATTCGAGTTCGCAGGCAGGAAGGCCAGATACCCGCCCCCAAGGGCGGGTATCTGCTTGTCCGAGGTGTTTCGGGAGCGCTTGCCGGGGGTGGCCCGGCGTTCCCCGCCGGTCACCTGCCCGCCACACTTCACGCCCCGCGCAGTTGCTCCAGATACGGCGCCACGTCGACCTGGATCGATGCGCCCTCCCGCTGCCCGTACTGACCTGCGATCCCGCTCAGATACGTCGCTATCTCCTTGCGCATGACCTCCGCGTCCGGCAGCACCGCTTCGCCGGTGACGAGCCGCGCCACCCACTGTGCCTGGGCCTCCACCATCCGGGTGATCGAACCGACTGGGCGGACCAGACCGACGAAGAACATCCCGGGACGGTCAGGGGCGACGACCCGCTTGTAGAGCTCGACCGTGCCCTGCGCGCCGACCGGACTGCCGGGCTGCAGGAAGGGGAAACCCATCTGGTAGCCGGTGCAGTACACAATCGCGTCGGCCTTCACCGATGTGCCGTCGGTGAAGGAGACCCGGTCGCCGTCGAGGGCGTCGATCGCGGGTCTCGGCGTGACCGCGCCGTGGCGGATACGGCTGAGGATCTCGTCGGAGATGGTGATCGCCGACGCGAAGATCGGGTGGTCCGGCTCGGGCAGACCGTAGTCGCCGAGCTTGCCGCGGGCCACCAGCAGAGCCTGTTCGACGAAACGGCGCTGCTCGGACAGCGACATACTGATCCACCACGGCGCGTCGGCGATCGTGTCGAGGGCCATGCCGAACAACTGCTTGGGCACGATGTGCAGCCCCCGGCGCACCGAGAGGACCGTCTGTTCCGCGTATCTGGAGAGGTCCGCGGCGATGTCCACAGCCGAGGCGCCGAGCCCCACCACGACGACGCGCTGTCCGGCGTAGTCACTGCCGTCGCGGTAGTCGAAGGAATGCTGAATCGTTCCTGTGAACGTCTCGGTGCCCCGCGGCAGGGCGGGCATCGACGGCTCCGAGTTGTGCCCGGAAGCGACGATCACATGGGTGAAGTGCCGGGACGAGAGCGTGCCGTCGGCATCCCGGCTGACGACCGTCCACCCACCGTCGGCCTCCTGGCGCACGGACTCCACGGTCGTCCCCAGCTCGATGTGGTCCAGCACGCCGGCCCACTCGGCGAACGAACGCAGATAGTCGGCGATCTGACTGTGCCGGGGGTAGAGCGGGTAGGAGGCGGGCATCGGGTAGGCGGAGTAACCCGTCAGCTGCTTGGCGGTGTTGAGATGCAGTGACAGATAGCCGGGGCCGCGCTCGCCCGCCTGCGGCCGACGCCAGATCCCGCCGACATCGCTCGCCTGCTCCAGACAGACGAAGTCGACACCGGCTGTCTTCAGGGCGTGTGCCGTCGCCAGCCCCGACAAGCCCGCACCGATCAGACACAGACGCACGGATTCCCCCACAGGTGAGACACCATCTTTTCGCGCACGGGCAGGTGACTGCCCACCCGGCGTTCCTCTCACTCTTCGACCGCCAGCGACGAGGATCACAGCGAGCTCCGGGGGCGGCCGGGTGCCGGGGGAGAAGAGGAGGAGCGGGGGAGAGACAGTACGGAGCTACGAGTACGGGGACGAGTACATGTGCGGCGGGGACGAGTACGTGTACGGCGGGGGCGGGGGCGGGGGCGGGGGCGGCAGGGGCGGCAAGTGTGACTCCCGGCAGGTCACTTCGGCTGTCCCACGCGGCTGTTCACTCCCGGGCGGATGCCCACAACCCCCGCACATGGCCGAGATGCCGTGTCATGATCTCGTGCACGGCCCGCTCGTCGCGTGCCAGCAGGGCGTCCAGGAGCTCCAGGTGCTCCTCGGCGGAGGCCAGCAGTCGGCCCGAGGTGGCCAGTGCGGTCAGGCCGTAGAGACGGGCCCGGCCGCGCAGCCCGCGCACCACCTCGACGAGGTGGGAGTTGCCGGCGAGAGCGAGCAGCCCCAGGTGGAAGCGGGTGTCGGCCTCGACGTAGGCGATGAGATCGCCCGCGACCGCGGCGGTGACGATCTCCCGGGCGGCCGGGCGCAGCGCCTCCAGTGACACCGGATCGGCGGTCGTCGCCAGCGCCGCCACGGTGGGGATCTCGATGAGCGCGCGGACATGCGTGTATTCGTCGAGCTGTCGGTCGGAGACCTCGGTGACCCGGAACCCCTTGTTGGGCACCGCGTCCACCAGGCCCTCCTTGGCGAGGTCCAGCATCGCCTCGCGCACGGGGGTCGCCGAGACACCGAAGCGGGCGGCCAGGGCCGGCGCCGAGTACACCTCGCCGGGCAGCAGTTCACCCGCGATCAGCGCGGCCCGCAGGGCATCGGCCACCCGCTCGCGGTAGCTGCTCCGCCGGCCGCCGAGCGAAGGAAGGGAGGGCACGGCGGCTGCCGGGCTGCTGTCGTGCGGGGCGGCCATGGGGGTCTCCTGGAAGCGGGGGCATGGAAACTGCTGTGCCATGTCACGTATCTCTGTGCACCGTCAGTATCCATTGAGCCGAGGCCGCCGCGGTGGGCGTCACAGCACGAAGCCCGCCGGGAACGGGTCCGTCGGGTCGAGCAGGTACTGGGCCGTGCCGGTGATCCAGGCTCGGCCCGTGAAGCTGGGCAACACCGCCGGACGGCCCGCCACTTCGGTCGTGGCGAGCAGCCGGCCCGTGAACCTGGTGCCGATGAACGACTCGTTCACGAACTCGGTGTGCAGAGGCAGTTCCCCCCGAGCGTGCAGTTGTGCCATGCGCGCGCTCGTCCCCGTACCGCAAGGCGAGCGGTCGAACCAGCCCGGGTGGATGGCCATCGCGTGCCGGGAGTGGCGGGCGGTGGCGCCGGGCGCGTACAGGTGGACGTGGTGACAGCCGCGGACGGACGGGTCTTCGGGGTGGACGGGCTCCCCCTCGGAGTTGATCACCTCCATCAGTGACAGGCCGGCGCGCAGGATGTCGTCCTTGCGTGCGCGGTCGAAGGGCAGCCCGAACTCCTCCAGCGGCAGGATCGCGTAGAAGTTGCCGCCGTACGCCAGGTCGTACGTCACGGTACGGCCGTCGGGCAGCGTCGCCCTGCGATCCAGCGCGACCGCGAAGGAGGGGACGTTGCGCAAGGTCACGGACGTGGCCGCGCCGTCCTCGACCGTCACCTCGGCGACGACGGGCCCGGCCGGGGTGTCCAGGCGGATGGTGGTGACCGGTTCGACGACCTCGACCATGCCCGTCTCGACGAGCACCGTCGCCACCCCGATCGTGCCGTGCCCGCACATCGGCAGATAGCCCGAGACCTCGATGTAGACGACGCCCCAGTCGCAGTCCGGTCGGGTGGACGGCTGGAGGATCGCACCGCTCATGGCGGAGTGACCCCGCGGCTCGTTCATCAGCAACTGCTTGATGTCGTCGCGGTGTTCACGGAAGTACAGTCGCCGCTCGTTCATCGTCGCGCCGGGGATGGTGCCGATCCCGCCGGTGATCACACGGGTGGGCATGCCCTCGGTGTGCGAGTCGACCGCGTGCAGGACGAGCTTGCTGCGCATGAACTTCCCTTTCGATCAGCGAAGTTGCGTTGTCCCGGTGGTTACGCCAGACCTGCCGCGACGGCCTTCTCGGTGGCCGCGCGGACGGTCGCCTCCTGGTCGGGCGACAGCGGGACCCGAGGTGGACGGCAGCCACCGCCGTGGCGGCCCACGACGTCCATCGAGAGTTTGATCGCCTGGACGAACTCGACGCGCGAGTCCCAGCGCAGCAGCGGGTGAAGCTGACGGTAGAGGGGGAGCGCGGCGGTGAGATCCCCGGCCACGGCCGCCCGGTACAGCTCCACCGAGGACTTGGGCAGTGCGTTGGGGTAACCGGCCACCCAGCCCTTGGCGCCCGCCACGGCCAGTTCCAGCAGCACATCGTCAGCACCGATCAACAGGTCGAGTTCCGGCGCGAGTTCGGCGATCCGGTAGGCGCGGCGGACGTCGCCCGAGAACTCCTTGACGCCGTGGATGTGACCCTCGCCGTGCAGCCGGGCCAGCAGTTCGGGGACGAGGTCGACCTTGGTGTCGATCGGGTTGTTGTACGCCACGACCGGCAGGCCCGCCGCGGCGACCTCCGCGTAGTGGGCCACGACGGCACGTTCGTCCGCGCGGTAGGCGTTGGGCGGGAGCAGCATCACCGCCGAGCAGCCCGTCTCGGCCGCCTGCTCGGTCCAACGGCGGGCCTCCGCCGAGCCGTACGCGGCGACGCCGGGCATCACCCGTTCCCCGCCGATCGCGGCCACCGCGGTCTTCACCACCGTGGCGCGTTCCTCGGGCGTGAGCACCTGGTACTCGCCGAGGGAGCCGTTGGGTACGACGCCGTCACAGCCGTTCGCCACCAGCCAGGCACAGTGCTCGGCGTACCGGTCGTGGTCGACGGAGAGGTCGTCGCGGAGCGGGAGCGCGGTGGCGACGAGGACGCCACGCCAGGGGCGGTGAGGGGAGGTGACGGGAGCAGGGGGAGGGGCGGGAGCGGTGGAGTCGGGCATACGGTGAGTCATCCCTTCCGAATGTGTCGTGTGACATATCACTGAGGTGTCGGGGGATCGGCCGGAGCGGCCAGCACACCCAGGGGCACGGGGCGGGCCAGCAACCGTCGTGCCGGAGTGAGTGGGCAGCCCGCGACGCCGGCCACTCCGGGCTCGCAGATGCGGCCCTGGCACCAGCCCATGCCGGCCCGGGTCAGCAGTTTCACGGTGCGCAGGTCACCCGCGCCGAGCGTGCCGACGGCCTCGCGGACGGCGCCGGCGGTGACCTCCTCGCAGCGGCACACGACCGTCTCGTCGGTGACCTGCTCCGTCCACCGGCCGGGCCGGGCGGCATACGCGGCGTCCAGTGCCGCGAAGAACGACCGCAGCCTGGTGCGGGCCCGCGCGGCGGGGGCCCACTCCCGCGGGTCGGGGACCGTGCCGGTCAGCCTGGCCGCCGCCGACCGTCCGGCGATGTGCCCCTCGGCGAGCGACAGCGTCGAGCCGCCGATCCCCGTGGTCTCCCCGGCGGCCCAGACCCCGGGGACGTCGGTGCGCTGTTCGTCGTCGACGCGCACGCCCGGTCCGCCGAGCCGGCAGCCGAGCCCCTCCGCGAGGTCGGTGTGCGGCAGCAGACCGTGGCCCACGGCGAGGGTGTCGCAGGCGATACGTCGTTGCGTGCCGGGCACCGGCCGGCCTTCCGGGTCCAGCGCGGCGACGGTGACGGACTCAAGCCGCTCGGTCCCGTGCGCCTCCAGCACTGCATGACGGGCCATCACCGCAACGCCGTGACACAGGAGTTGGGCCGCGTACACGGCTCCCTCGGCGAGCTTCGAGGGAGCACCGGCCCAGGTCCTCGCCCGACGTGTGAAGTCCGCCGGTCCGGCCGACTCCACCAGGGCGACGACCCGGGCGCCCGCAGCCGCGAGGCCGGTGGCGACGGGAAGCAGCAGGGGCCCCGTGCCGGCCACGACCGCCGTGCGGCCGGGCAGCACGAGCCCGCCCTTCAGCAGCGCCTGGGCGCCGCCAGCGGTGACCACGCCCGGCAGTGTCCAGCCGGGGAACGGCAGGACCTTTTCGTAGCCGCCGGTCGCCAGCAACACCCCGTCGGCACGGACCGCGACGGACTCCTCCTGCTCCGGACCGATCAGCGCGTGCACGGTAAACCCGTCCGGATCCCGCTCCACGCACCACACATGACGGTCACTCAGATGTGTGACGCGGTCGGCGGCGAGGTGGGTGTCGAGCCCGGCCCGCAGTCGCTCCCAGGTGCGCCACTGGTGATGGAGGGCCTGTGGGCGCCGCGCGCCCAGTCCCTGCGCGGGCTGTCGGAAGAACTGTCCGCCCGCCTCGGCGGCGGAGTCGACCAGGACCACGCGCACGCCACGGGCAGCGGCCGCCAGGGCGCCGGCGAGGCCGGCCGGGCCCGCGCCGATCACCGCCAGTACCGGGCGGAGCGCGGTCATCGTGGCCCCGCCCCCTCGTGACCTGCTTCCTCGGGACCCACTTCCTCGTGGCCCGTCCCCACCTGCGTACGGACGTCCGCCCCCGGCACCGCCGCCACCAGGCAGGCCCGTCGGCCGGGCCGGCCGTCGACGGTCACCAGACAGTCGAAGCACACGCCGATCCCGCAGAACACCCCGCGCGCACGTCCCTCGCCCCGCGTGGTGCGCCAGGCCGTGACGCCGGACGCCCACAGCGCGGCGGCGATCGTCTGACCGGGCAAGGCCTCGATCTCCCGGCCGTCGAAGGTCACGGTGAACGGAGCACCGGGGCGGGCGTGGGCCAGCTTCAGGGGATCCATGGCGCGGCCTCCTCGGAGAAGCGGTCAAGATGGTCGGGACGGTCGAAGCGGTCGGGGCGGAACGGTGCCAGGTCCAGCTCCGGGCGTCGACCGGTGAGCGTCTGCGCGATGAGCCGGCCGGTGCCGGTGGCGAGCCCGATGCCCGCGCCCTCGTGCCCGCAGGCGTGGAACAGCCCCCGCACACGGGGGTCGGGCCCGACGGCGGGCAGATGGTCGGGCAGGTAGGGGCGGAATCCGAGGTAGGTGCGCATCGCCCGTACGTGTTCCAGGAACGGGAAGAGGCGTGTCGCGCCCGCCGCCAGGGCGCGTACGACCGGTAGCGAGAAGGACCGGTCGAAACCGACCCGTTCACGGCTCGCGCCGATCAGCACGGGCCCGGCGGCGGTGCCCTCGACGACCGGTGAGGTCTGCAGGGCGGCGGAGTCGCTCGCCACGTCGGCCACGTAGTCGGCGGCGTACACCTTGTGCCGTACCCGGCGCGGCAGCGGCTCGGTGACCAGGACGAAGCCGCGGCGGGGGAGTACGGGCAGCCGGACCCCCGCCAGCGCGGCGACCTCGGCCCCCCAGGTCCCGGCCGCGTTCACCACGGCCGGCGCCAGGATGTCGCCCCGGTCGGTACGGACGCCCCGCACGGCACCGGCGGTGTCGCGCAGTACCCGTATCACCGTGCGACCCGTCTCCAGGCGTGCGCCCGAGGCCCGTACGAGGTGGGCCGCGGCCAGGGTGGGCATCACCTGGGCGTCCTGCGGGTACAGCACCCCACCGGCGAGACCGTGCGCCAAATACGGTTCCAGCTCGTGGAGTTGATCCGCCTGGACATGAACCGCCGACACCCCGGCCGCGCGCTGACCGCCCGCCAGCTCCGCCAGGGCGGTGAGCGATGCGGGCGTGGAGGCGACCACGAGACCGCCCTTGGGCTCGTACTCGACGGCCGGGCCCAGCTCTTGCGCCAGCTCGCCCCACAACCGAGCCGACAGCAGAGCCAGTTGGAGTTCGGGTCCCGGCTCCTTGTCGGAGACGAGGAGATTGCCCTCGCCCGCGCCGGTCGTGCCCCCGGCCACCGGACCCCGGTCGACCAGGATCACGTCCAGTCCGGCACGGGCCGCGTACAGCGCGCAGGCGGCGCCCACCATGCCGGAGCCGACGACCACGACGTCACCGCTCGGTCGCTTGGTCACGCCAGTAATATGTCACATGGTGCAGAGGCGGGGAAGAAGGCCGGAGCAGCCAGGGCGACGCCCGGCCGAGCCGACGCGCTCAGTCGAACTCGCTGGGCTCCGGCGCCGGTGTGCGGCCTTCCCGTACGTCCTTGAGTCGTGTCGTGCCGTGGCTGACCGCGTCCTCGGTGCTGTCGTGGTCCGCTCCGTCCGTTCCGCCGTTGGTGACCGTGATCGCGTCTTCCCCGACCCGTACGACGGCGACGTCCATGGTGAGGGTGACCGGGGTGCCGCCGGAGGGGCCCGCCACCGTCACGGTGAGGCCCTGCCGGTCGTCGCCCGACTTGGGCAGGGAGGCCTCGACGACCTGCACGGTGCGGGTGGAGCCGTCGGAGCCGACCGCGTTGAACTGGTCGCACGCGGTCGGCAGGGTCTTGAGCCAGTCGAACGACTGGTCCAGGCTCGCCGGCTGGTAGGCGGCCACCTGGTAGAGCAGCCGGGAATTTCCCTCGGTGAAGCCGGTGAGCGCCGACGGGCCGGGTGGGGGGCCCAGGAGGTCTTCGTCGTAGAGCCCGTCGAGCAGGCGCTGGCAGTCGGCGGCCTGCGTCTTGCCGGTGAGGAACTGCGCGGCGTCGACCGTGCCGATGAGCATCCGGTTCCGCCAGCCGGCAGCGGTCTTCACCTGCGTCCAGTTGTCCTCGAGGTCTCCCGCGGTGATCAGCGCCGTCTGCGCGCCGGCCGAGGTGAGCGGCGTGATGCTGGGGGACGCGGTGGCGGTCCTTTGGCCGGCGGACGAGGTCGCGGTGCTCGAGTCGGTCGACGCGCTGTCGTCCCCGTCGTCGGAGCAGGCCGCCGTGGCCAGCAGCGTTCCGACGGCCAGGGCGACGGCCAGCACACGGACCGGACGACCGGGACGCGTCGGCCCGGCCGGACCGGACGGCCCGGCGGGACGGGGTGGGGTGGACGGGCGGGACGACAGGCGAGGGCTGGTCACGAATACCTCCTGAGGACGGTTCGGGGACGGGGCGTGGCGGGGACGGTCCCCGCGTGGGCGCGCCCCGGGCGGGTTCCCGAGGGATTCCTCTCGTCGACCTGGGTGCTTCCCAGGCACCCTGTGGGCTCTTGCGGTGCTGCCTCTGCCCCTACACGGCACCACCGGCCGGGCCGCTCGACCAGCGCACTGATCCGTACGGGTGAAGCGGGCGACGGGACGGGTCACAGGGCCGAGCGCGGGCGGAGCAGGCCGTCCGGCGGGAAAATGCGAAGTGGGCGGCCCGGAGCCGGGGCATCATGGCGGTTCTGCCGCCCGGCCACGGGGGCAGGTGATCACCACCAGGGAACGACCGGGGGCTCCTGTGACCGTCACCAACCTCCTGCTGTCCGGAATCGTCGGCTCGACCGCCTACGGGCTCGCCCACGAAGGCTCCGACGTGGACCGCCTCGGCATGTTCGCCGCCCCCACCGAGGACCTGCACGGCCTGCGTCAGCCGAAGGAGTCGCACGTCAGCACGGCGCCCGACCGCACCCTGCACGAGGCCGCGAAGTGGTGCCGACTGGCCCTGGGCGGCAACCCGACGGTGATGGAACTCGTCTGGCTGCCGGACGAGTTGTACGAGGTGCGGACGCCGCTCGGTGAGGAACTCATCGACCTCCGTGCGACGTTGCTCAGCGCCCGCCGGGTCCGGGACGCTTATCTGGGCTACGCCACACAGCAGTTCCGGAAACTGCAGAACCGCAGCCAAGGCCCCCTCGCCGCGGAGACCCGCAAACGGACCGCCAAACACGCCCGTCACCTCAAGCGACTGTGCACCCAGGGCTACGAGCTCTATGCCACCGGGCGGTTGACGATCCGCGTCGACGATCCCGACAGCTACCACACGTTCGGTGAGCAGGTCGCGGCCGATCCCGAAGCCGCGCTGCCACTGCTGCGCGGCTTCGAGGAGGCGTTCGCCGAGACGCGCAGCGTGCTGCCCGAACAGCCCGACGAGACGGCTGCCGACGCATGGCTGCGCAGGGTGCGCAGGCAGTTCTACACGGCGACGCAGGACACCCTCGTCTGACCGACGGATGCGCTCCCCTCCCGCCGGGAGGCGGAGCCGCTTCGGCAGCGCCGCGGAAGGCGGGCGACAAATCGCGTGCGGCGCGGGCCCGTTCACCCCTACACTCCTCAGAACCGAGCGCGGCCCACGACACGGGCGGCGCGGTACCGAGACGAACGAGGGGAGCCCGGCCATGCGTGACCACACCGCTGTCGTCGCTCCCCGCTCCCGCTACGAGGTGATCCTCGTGTCTCCGTCCGTCCGGTGCTCGCTGCGCGGCCGGCACCGGATGTCCTGACGATCGTCCGAGTTCGACAATGCGCCGCTGATGTGCCGTATCTGACGGCACATCAGTGCATGTGCGCATCAGCACGTCCCTCACGTGTCTCGACGTACGTCCGGAAATCGCGCCGCCCGTTCTCGGAAACACCCCGAAAGGCCAAGGGCCGTGCGCAACCACCTCGACCGTCATCTCTCCGCTGTGCGCAACCTGGGCATCCTCGCCCATGTCGACGCCGGCAAGACCACCGTCACGGAGCGGATCCTGTATGCCACCGGGACCACGCACAAGCGCGGCGAGGTCCACGACGGCACGACGATCACCGACTTCGACCCCCAGGAGCGCGACCGCGGCATCACCATCTTCGCCGCGGCCGTCAGCTGCGACTGGGACGGTCACCGCATCAACCTGATCGACACCCCCGGGCACGTCGACTTCGCCGACGAGGTGGAGCGATCCCTGCGGGTGCTCGACGGAGCGGTGGCGGTGTTCGACGCCGTCGCGGGCGTGGAACCGCAGAGCGAGTCCGTGTGGCGGCAGGCCGACCGGCACGGCGTACCGAGGATCGCGTTCGTCAACAAGCTGGACCGGGTGGGCGCAGACCTCGATGTCGCGGTGGCGTCGATCCGGGAACGGCTCCATCCGGTCCCGCTGGTCGTGCAACTGCCGATCGGCACGGAGGACGGCTTCACCGGCGTCGTCGACCTGCTGCGCATGCGGGCGCTGACCTGGAGCGACGGCGGCGAGACGGCGGTCGAGGACGGCGTGCCGGAGGGCCTTCGGGAGGAGGCGCTGCGTCGGCGCCGGCTGCTGGAGGAAGCCGTGGCGGAGAGGCACCCCGCCGCGCTGGAGGAATTCTGCGACCGGGAGACACTCTCCGCCGAGACCCTCTCCGCCGCCCTGCGCGAGCTGACCCGGACGGGCGACGCAGTGGTCGTGCTGTGCGGTTCGGCCTACCGCAACCGCGGTATCGAACCGCTGCTCGACGCCGTCGTCGCCTATCTGCCGTCGCCGTCGGACGTGCCGCCGGTATGCGGTATGCCTGGTGGCGTCGCCGGTATGCGAAATACCAAGGGCGGTATGCGTGACGCCGCCGACGGTATGCACGGCACCGTCCACGGTATGCACGAAACCGCCGACCGCCAGCACGAAACCGCCGACCGTATGCAGGATGCCGCAGGCGAACAACGGCCCGCCGATCCCGCCGCACCGTTCGCGGCGCTCGCGTTCAAGGTCGCCGCGACCCCCACGGGCCGGCTCACCTATCTGCGGGTGTACTCGGGCACGATCGAGAAAGGAGACGCGGTATGGGAGTCCGGCGCGCGGCGCATCGAGCGGATCGGCCGGATCCTGCGTGTGCAGGCCGACCGGCACGCACAGCTTGAGCGCGCGGTCGCCGGGGACATCGTGGCCGTGATCGGGCTGAAGTCGGCCCGTGCGGGTTCGACGCTGAGCGCGCCGGGGGCGCCCGTCGTGCTCGAACCGCCGGGGGTCGCCGACCCGGTCGTGTCCGTGGCGGTCGAGGCACGCGCGAGCACCGACGCCGACCGGCTGGTCTCGGCGCTTGCCCGGCTGGCCGAGGAGGACCCCTCGCTGGTGGTCCGGACCGACCCGGAGACCGGTCAGACGGTGCTGTCGGGCATGGGGGAACTGCACCTGGAGGTGGCGGTGGAGAAGATCCGGCGCAGCCTCGGCCTGGAGGTCAACGTGGGTCGTCCGAGGGTGACCTACCGCGAGACGGTCGCCCGCGGGGTCTCCGGCCTGGTCTTCCGGCATGTCAAACAGGACGGTGGGGCCGGACAGTTCGCGCAGATCGTGCTCGACGTCGAGCCCCTCGACGCGGAGGAAGCGGGAAGCGGTGCTGAAACCGGTTTCACGTTCAGGTCGGCCGTCGTCGGTGGACGGGTGCCGCAGGAGTACGTCCGCGCGGTCGAGGCCGGCTGCCGGGACGCGCTCGCCGAGGGGCCCGTGGGCGGGCATCCGGTCACCGGGCTGCGGGTCACCCTGACCGACGGGGCGACCCATGTGAAGGACTCCTCCGAGATGGCCTTCCGCACGGCCGGTCGGCTCGGGCTGCGGGAAGCCCTGCGCGGCTGTGCGATGGTCGTGCTGGAACCGGTCGTCGAGGTCACGGTGACGGTTCCCGAGGACGCCGTCGGCGGGGTCCTCGGCGACCTGGCGGCACGGCGCGGGCGGGTCA
This sequence comes from Streptomyces sp. NBC_01334, assembly GCF_035983595.1. Lineage (NCBI taxonomy): Bacteria > Bacillati > Actinomycetota > Actinomycetes > Kitasatosporales > Streptomycetaceae > Streptomyces > Streptomyces sp. NBC_01334. The sequence goes on from NZ_CP130718.1 coordinate 7,917,596, forward strand.
CCGACTCGGCTGTGCGCGGCGGTTCGGCGGTGGTCACCGCCACCGTGCCGCTGGCCGAACTGTTCGGCTACGCGACCCGGCTGCGCAGCCGGACCCAGGGCCGAGGCACGTTCTCGGCCCGGCCGACGGGGTACGCCCCGGCGCCGGCGGTGGCGACGACGCGGTAGGCGCACGCCTTCCCGCGAGATCGTGGGCGCAGGCCACCTTGTCGGTTCGTGCCACGAACACCTGACGTTCGTGGCACGAACCGACGGTGCCTGCCACCCCTCCGGTGTGTGCGGCGCGGGCCGCGTCCCGTCAGGGTCGTCGCCGCCGCACGGGCAGGTCAGGGGTACGACACCACGGTCGACGGCACCGTCGACGTACCGGAGGTCGGCGCCCCGAGGTCGTTGATGACGCGCTCGTACTGGCCCTGTCCGCCCAAGGAGACCACCAGCAGGTCGTGGAACTTCACGCCCGGCGCGTTCGGGGCGGCGAAGCCGTGGTGCTGGACGATCGTCGGGTCGACGTTGTAGTAGCAGTAGCTGCCCAGACCCCAGCCCTCGTGGGCGGTGACGTGGGCGCCGACCTTGTAGGCGGCGTAACCCTTCACCGAGCCGTTCTGGATCGCCGCCTGGTTCGGCGCGTCGTAGGCCTTCTCGTTCTGGAAGAAGATCGTGCGGCCGCGCTGGCCGTTCCACTGCACGTCGTACTTGTTGAAGTGTTCCACGAACAGGCCCGTGGCCAGCACGTCGTGGCCGTTGACGACGACGCCGTAGTCGGCCCGGTTGGTCTCCCAGCCGACGCCCTCGCCGTGGTCGGCGCGCCAGACCCAGGTGTGGTCGACGATCGTGTGACGGTTGTTGATCACCATGCTGGTGGTGGCCTTGCCGGCACCCGCCCCGCCGATCCGGACGAACACGTCCTGGACGGTGGTGGGATTGGCGGAGTGGTCGCGCGACGCGCCGGACGGGCCGACTTCCAGCAGGACCCGGGAGTTGACCGGTCCGGCGTCGATGAGGAAGCCCGCCAGCCGGACCCCGTCGACGTCGGCCACCTTCAGCGCGCCGACCCCGTTGTCCGGGATCAGGGTGGCGTAACCCAGGCCCAGCACGACGGTGTCGGCGCGGTTCACCTGGATCGGCCGGTCGAGGTGGTAGATCCCCGGCGTCAGCAGCAGGTTCAGGCCCTGCGCGAGCGCCTGGTTGAGCGTGGCGGCGGAGACGCCCGGCTTGGCGACGTAGAACCGCGACAGGGGCAGTGAGCTGCCGCGCGGTGTGCCGTTGCCCCAGGTGACCCCGCGCGCGTCGGTGCGCTTGGCGGGCAGGAAGACGCGGAAGGCGCCGCCGCCGTCGACGTACAGGAACGGCTTCTCACGCGAGACCGGGGTCGTGTCGAGCGTGGTGTACGGGGGGTTGGGGAAGCTCTGGGCGGGGGCGCCCTCGACCCCCGAGAACACCATGTTCCAGACGCCGTTGAGCCAGCTGCCGATCGCGCTGTCCCGCGTGTACCACTGCTGCTGCGAGTACGGGCCGATCTCGCCGTCGATACGGCTGTCGGCGATGTAGCCGCCACTGGCCCAACCGTAGCCGGACGGGGCGAGGTTGAGGCCGCCGCGGATGTGCATCCGGCGGAAGGGGGCGGCCTGCGCGACGGCCCACCGGTTGGTGCCGCTGACCGGGACGAGCGCGAGGTTCTCCGCCGAACGCCAGAAGTTCTGCGTGGCGTTGCCGCCGAACCAGCCCGCGTCGACGGTCACGTCCCCGTTGATGGTCGTGTCGTCGGGGGAGAGGCCGAGGCCGGCGATCGAGGTGTAGAAGCCGAGTTGGGCGTTGAGGCCGTGGTAGGTACCGGGCCGGAACAGCAACGCGTAGCGTCCGGTGCCGAACTGGGCCGACTCCTGCTGCCGGAACACCGCGTCCAGCCGGGCCTGGATGTCCGGGGTCGACGGGTCGAAGACAAGGACGTTCGGGCCGAGGTCGCCACCGCCCGGAAGGGCGCGCAACCGCTTTCCGCGCGGGGTGGCGGAGGCCGGCGATGCGGCGAGACCGGCGAGGGCGGGGGCTGCCGCGGCCGTGGCGGCTGCGGCGAGGACTGTCCTGCGGCGCACGGCGGGCGTCTGCGGCGACGGAGTGTGGGGCATGGGCGGCTCTCCTCGGTCCAGGCCGCTCCGAGTGAACGGCTGATTTAAGGAAGTGAACGGTCGCGGGGTTGAGAGCGCTCTCTCAGCGCTGAATGCTTCAACTACCCGAACGTGCGCGTCAAGTGGTGGGACCGGAGTTCCCCGGACTGTGCCGGAACACTTGACGCGGCCCCTTTCCGAGGTTTAACTCACGTCCTAAATTAAGCCCTGATGACACCGGGAGCCGACCCATGCGCACCATCCGAGCCGCGGCCACAGGCGCCGTCGTCATGTCACTCGCCCTCGCGGCCACGGCCTGTGGCGGCGGCACCTCGACGGACGGCGAAGGGTCCAACGACTCGCCGAAGACCCTGACGTACTGGGCCTCGAACCAGGGCGCGAGCATCGAGGTGGACAAGAAGGTCCTCCAGCCGGAACTCGACAAGTTCGAGAAGCGGACCGGGATCAAGGTGAAGCTGGAGGTCGTCCCCTGGTCGGACCTGCTCAACCGGATCCTCACGGCGACCACCTCCGGCCAGGGACCCGACGTCCTCAACATCGGAAACACCTGGTCGGCCTCGCTCCAGGCCACCGGCGCGCTGCTGCCCTGGGACGAGGCGAACCTCGCGAAGATCGGCGGCAGAAACCGCTTCGTCGAATCTGCGCTCGGCTCGACCGGAGCGCAGGGCAAGGACCCGGCCGCGGTGCCGCTGTACTCGATGGCCTACGCCCTGTACTACAACAAGCAGATCTTCGCCGACGCGGGCATAGCGCAACCCCCCGCCACCTGGGCCGAGTTGGTGGCCGACGGGAAGAAGATCCAGGCCAAGGGCAAGCAGGTCCTGGGCGCCGAGGGCGCGAACGTCTCGGAAAACGTCCATCATGTCTTCGTCTTCGCCAAGCAGCACGGCGCCGACTTCTTCACCGCCGACGGAAAGCCCGACTTCACGTCGGACGGCGCGGTCGAGGCGGTCAAGCAGTACGTCGACCTGATGGCGAAGGACAAGGCCATCCCGCAGGGCAACGCCGAGTACGCGCAGAACCAGTCCGTGAGCGACTTCGCCAAGGGGAAGACGGCGATGCTGCTGTGGCAGAGCGCGTCCGCCAACCTCAAGTCCCAGGGCATGAGCGAGGACAAGTACGGCATCGCCCCGGTGCCCGTGCAGTCCGGCGCCCCCGGCACCGGCGCCCAGGTCAACTCGATGGTCGCGGGCATCAACCTGGCGGTCTTCAAGAACACCGACAACCTCGACGGCGCCACCGAGTTCGTGAAGTTCATGACCGGTGACGAGGAGCAGAAGATCCTCAACAAGGCCTACAGCACCATCCCGCCCGTCGCCTCCGCCCAGTCGGACCCCGGCTTCAACTCTCCGGCGAACGCGGTGCTGAAGGACACCCTCGCCAAGAGCGCCGCCGCGCTGCCGCAGGTCGCCGACGAGTCCCAGTTCGAGACCGTGATCGGTACGGCCGTCAAGGAACTGTTCGCCGACGCGGCAGCCGGCCGCCCGGTGACCACCGAGTCGGTGAAGGCCAAGCTCGCCAAGGCCCAGCAGCAGATGCCGACGAAGTGAGCCGGACGAAGTGAGCCAGATGACCACCACAGCCGAGGTCGAAAAGCCTCGCGCAGACCCTGGCACCGGCCGGGCCCCGCGCCCGCGTCCCGGCCGGATCCGCCGCATCGGACTGCCCTACCTGCTGCTCCTGCCCGCGCTCGTCCTCGAACTCCTCGTGCATCTCGTGCCGATGGTGATCGGCATCGTGATGAGCTTCAAGGAGCTCACCCAGTTCTACATCCGTGACTGGGGCACGGCTCCCTGGTCCGGCCTCGACAACTACCGGGTGTCGGTGGACTTCGACGCCCCGGTCGGCGAGGCGCTGCTGCACTCCTTCCTCGTCACCGTCGGCTTCACCCTGCTCTCGGTGGGTCTGTGCTGGCTCATCGGCACCGCGGCGGCGATCTTCATGCAGGACACCTTCCGCGGCCGTGGGCTGCTGAGGGCGCTCTTCCTGGTGCCGTACGCCCTGCCGGTCTACGCGGCCGTGATCACCTGGGTCTTCATGTTCCAGCACGACAACGGCCTGGTGAACCATGTCCTGCACGACCAGCTGCACCTCACCGACAAGCCCTCGTTCTGGCTGATCGGTGACAACAGCTTCTACGCGTTGCTCACCGTGTCCGTCTGGAAGGGCTGGCCGTTCGCCTTCCTCATCGTGATGGCCGGCCTGCAGAACATCCCCGGCGAGCTGTACGAGGCGGCCGCGCTGGACGGCGCGGGCCGGTGGCAGCAGATCCGCCGGATCACCCTTCCGTCCCTGGGCCCGGTCAACCAGGTCCTGCTGCTCGTCCTGTTCCTCTGGACCTTCAACGACTTCAACACGCCGTTCGTCCTGTTCGGCAGGGCCGCTCCGGAGGCCGCCGATCTCATCTCGGTCCACATCTACCAAGCGTCCTTCGTGACCTGGAACTTCGGCACCGGATCGGCGATGTCCGTCCTGCTGCTGCTCTTCCTGCTGGCCGTGACGGGCGTCTATCTGGCCGTCACCTCGCGCGGACGGAGGGCCTCACATGCGCGGTAGATCCCCGATGTCACCACCGAGTTCGTTCCTCTGGTCGCGACGGATCTTCCTCACCCTGCTCACCGGCTTCGTGCTGCTGCCGGTGTACGTGATGGTCTCCAGCTCCCTGAAACCCCTTGCCGACGTCACGGGCGAGTTCCGCTGGCTGCCCAGCGGCCTGACGATCCGCCCGTACATCGACATCTGGTCGACGGTCCCGCTGGCCAGGTACTTCGTGAACTCGCTGGTCGTGGCGGGCGCGGCCACGGTCTGCTCCGTGGTGATCGCCGTGTTCAGCGCCTATGCGGTAAGCCGTTACGACTTCCGTGGGAAACGCGTCTTCACGGTCACCGTGCTGTCGACACAGATGTTTCCCGGGATCCTCTTCCTCCTCCCGCTGTTCCTGCTCTACGTCAACATCGGCAACGCCACCGGCATCGCGCTGTTCGGCTCGCGCGGCGGCCTGATCCTGACGTATCTGACCTTCTCCCTCCCCTTCTCCATCTGGATGCTGATCGGCTACTTCGACTCGGTGCCGCGCGACCTCGACGAGGCGGCGCTGGTGGACGGCTGCGGTCCGCTCGGCGCGCTCTTCCGGATCGTCGTGCCGGCCGCGATCCCGGGCATCGTGGCGGTCGCCGTCTACGCCTTCATGACCGCCTGGGGCGAGGTGCTGTTCGCCTCCGTCATGACCAACGACACCACCCGCACGCTCGCCGTCGGACTCCAGGGCTACTCCACCCTCAACGACGTGTACTGGAACCAGATCATGGCCGCCTCGCTGGTGGTCAGCGTGCCGGTGGTAGCCGGCTTCCTGCTGCTCCAGCGCTATCTCGTCGCCGGGCTGACGGCCGGAGCCGTGAAGTGAGCAACCACCCCGATTCCGAGAGGACTTCAGTGACCATCGACTTTGCCGCCCTGCCCCAGGACTTCCTGTGGGGAACCGCCACCTCGGCGTACCAGATCGAGGGAGCCGTGGCGGAGGACGGCCGTTCGCCGTCGATCTGGGACACCTTCTCGCACACTCCCGGAAAGATCGCGGACGACGACCACGGCGACGTCGCCTGCGACCACTACCACCGCTGGCGCGACGACATCGGCTTGATGCGTCAACTGGGTTCCAACGCATACCGGTTGTCGATCGCATGGCCCCGGGTGGTGCCGGGCGGCGACGGCCCGGTGAACCCCGAGGGCCTCGGCTTCTACGACAAGTTGATCGACGGTCTGCTGGAGGCAGGCATCACCCCGTCCGTGACCCTCTACCACTGGGACCTTCCGCAGGTGCTCCAGGACCGCGGCGGCTGGCCCGAGCGGGAGACCGCGGAGCACTTCGCCGCGTACGCGTCGGTGGTCGCCGAGCGGCTGGGCGACCGCGTCACCCACTGGGCCACCCTGAACGAACCCCTGTGCTCGGCCTGGATCGGCCACCTCGAAGGCAAGATGGCCCCCGGCCTCACGGACCTGACGGCGGCGGTCCGCGCCTCCTACCACCTGCTCCTCGGCCACGGACTCGCCGTCCAGGCCATCCGGGCGGCCGTCCCGCACGCCGAGATCGGCATCGTCAACAACCTCTCCACCGTCCACGCCGCCACCGACCGCCCCGAGGACATCGCCGCCGCCCACCGCATGGACGGCCACACCAACCGCTGGTGGCTCGACCCGGTACACGGCCGCGGCTTCCCGGCCGACATGCGGGAGGTGTACGGCGTCGAACTCCCTGAACATCCGGGCGACTTGAAGGCGATCGCCGCGCCGCTGGACTGGCTGGGCCTGAACTACTACTTCCCGGCCACGGTGAGCGACGACCCCGACGGGCCCGCCCCGCGCGCCCGTTCCGTCCGCCGGGACGGCGTCCCGCGCACCGGCATGGACTGGGAGGTCGACCCGAGCGGCATCGAGACACTGCTGCTCCGCCTGACCGACGAGTACGGCGCGCGACGGCTGTACGTCACGGAAAACGGTTCCTCGTACCCCGACACCGTTCGCCCGGACGGCACCGTCGACGACCCCGAACGCCAGGCCTACCTGACGGGCCACCTCGCCGCCTGTGCCTCCGCCGCCCGCAAGGGCGCCCCACTGGCCGGCTACTTCGCCTGGTCCCTGCTGGACAACTTCGAGTGGGCGTACGGCTACGAGAAGCGCTTCGGCCTCGTCCACGTCGACTACCGCACCCAGGCCCGCACGATCAAGGGCACCGGACGCCACTACGCGGAGATCATCCGTCGCCACCGGGAAGGGGTGGTGAAGGCCGCCTGAGGGCGCGGGGCAAGGCGGGCGCGGGTGTGGGAGCGCGCGCCCGCCGTGCCCCAGGTCCTGGTATGTCATGAGCGCGACAGAACGGCATCACTCCTGGCACCTGTTTTCCACCGAGGAGACCTGTCTCTCACCGAGGAGAGCCGCATGTCATCACGTACCGCTCGCACTCCCCGCACCCTCCTGACCGCCGTCGCCGCCCTGGCCCTGCTGGGCGCGGGACCGGCTCTCGGGGCACCGGTCGCGGCCGCTGCGCCCGCCGTCGACGCACCCGCCTGGGACGCCGACCGCGCCGCGGCCGCGTACGCCGCGAACCCGGCCGCCGTCACCGCGTCCGGCAGTGAGAACGGCGGCACCGCCCCCGGCCTCGCCTTCGACGGCAACGGTGCCACCCGCTGGTCCAGCAACTTCGCCGACGACGCCTGGATCCGGCTCGACCTGGGCGCGACCATCCGGGTCGACCGGGTCGTCCTGGACTGGGAGGCCGCCTACGGCAAGCGCTACGTCCTGGAGGCGTCGAAGAACGGCACCGACTGGACGCCCTTCTACACGGAGACCGCGGGCACCGGAGGCACGGTCACCGCGCACACCTATCCGCAGGAGGCGACGGGCCGATACCTCCGCCTGCGCGGCCTGGAACGCGCCACGCCGTACGGATACTCGCTCTACTCCCTCAAGGTCTACGGAGGCGAACCGGCCCCCGCCTCCACCGTGCGTTCCAACCTCGCCCTGAACCACCCGGCCTACACGAACTACTACCAACACGCGGGCAACTCACCGGCGTTCGTCACGGACGGCGGCCACCCGGCCAACCTGAATGACGACGCGACCCGTTGGTCGAGCGACTGGAACGCGGACCGCTGGGTCGGTGTCGACCTCGGTGCGACGTCGACGATCGACACGGTCGAGCTGTACTGGGAGGCGGCCTACGCCGTCGACTACCAACTCCAGGTCTCCGACGACAACCGCACCTGGCGCACCGTGTACCAGCCGTCCGCCGCCGAGGTCGCCGCGCGCCGGGCGAACGTGAAATCCCCGTCCGAGGCGGTCGGCGTGCACGACAGCGTGCGACTGCCCCAGCCGGTGACCGGGCGCTACGTCCGGATGCTCGGCAAGGAACGCCGCTCCTTCCACAACCCTGCCCCCGCCACCGCGCAGTTCGGCTACTCCCTCTACGAGTTCGAGGTCTGGGGCACCGGCGGCAGCGCCACCGCCGCCTACCCCGCCCTCCCCGGCGAGCAACAGGGCACGTACCGGACGACGTTCTTCGACGACTTCACCGCCGCGTCCCTCGACCGCTCCAAGTGGCGTGTCGTACGCACTGGCACGGAGATGGGCTCCGTCAACGGAGAGGCGCAGGCGTACGTCGACTCGACCGAGAACCTCCACACCGAGAACGGCGCTCTGGTCCTGCGGGCGAAGTACTGCAAGGGCTGCACCCGGGCGGGTGGCGGCACCTACGACTTCACCTCCGGCCGCGTGGACACCAACACCAGGTTCGACTTCACCTACGGCCGGGTCAGCGCCCGGATGAAGCTGCCTGTCGGCGAGGGATTCTGGCCCGCCTTCTGGCTGCTGGGCAGCAACGTCGACGACCCCTCCGTGTCCTGGCCCGCCTCCGGCGAGACCGACATCATGGAGAACATCGGCTACGCCGACTGGACCAGCTCCGCCCTGCACGGCCCCGGCTACTCCGCGGACGGCAACATCGGCGCCCGCCAGACCTACCCGAACGGCGGCCGGGCCGACGCCTGGCACACGTACGCCGTGGAGTGGGCGCCGACCGGCATGCGCTTCTACGTCGACGACCGCCTCGTCCAGGAGACGACCCGCAACAAGCTGGAGTCCACCCGCGGCCAATGGGTCTACGGCCACGACCAGTACGTGATCCTCAACCTCGCCCTCGGCGGCGCGTACCCGGCCGGCTGGAACCAGGTCACGACCCCGTACTGGGGCCTGCCCCAGTCGAGCGTGGACCGGATCGTCGGCGGGGGAGTGCAGGCGGAGGTGGACTGGGTGCGGGTGGAGCAGAAGGGGTAGCCACGGTCGATACCGGACGAGGCGTCGACAGGACGCCCGGGCAGGTGCGGTCCCCTGGCCGGTGAGGCGGATGCCGGGGAGACGGCGGGGAGAGGGCGGGTGTGGCGGGAGAGGGCGTGGTGGATCAGCCGAAGGGGGTGGGCGCCCTGCCTCCTCCGCCCTTTCGCGCCCTCCAGCGCAGCCAGGCCCCCGTCACGAGCAGTGCAGCAGCGAGGACGGACGTGACGCAGGCGACCAGGAACACGTCGGATTCCTCGTCCGCGAACATGCCGGCGGCGGTGAGGGCGAGAAACACCCCGAAGGCTTGCGGGCCCGTCCCGGAGGGCATCGGGTTCGGCGTCCGCCAGTTCCTTCGGGGGATCCACAGGCGGAGCAGTTCCGCGGTGGCCGCGAAGGCGAGGAGCCTGGAGGAGATCATCAGTCCCACGGGGGCGGTGTTGTCACCCAGCTCGCCCACGCCGACGAGGGTCGTGAAGCCGAAGTAGAGGATCGGCAGCAGCCAGCCGAGGCCTGCCCGGGTGCCGGGGGAGGACGCTGGGGGCGCCGCCGCTGTCGACCGGGCCTTGGCCTTCGGGTTCGCCTTTGCCTCCGTCCCCGTCCCCGTCTTGGTGAGGGTGAGGGGCGTGCGCGGAGCAGGGATCACGCCGGGGATCGGCGGGGCGGGGAAGGGCGCGTTCTCCGGGAGGGGGCGCAGCGCTCGCGTCTGGGCGCGGCGGATGCGGCGGCCGGCGTCGCCGTGCTGGTCCATGTGGGCGGACAGTTCGGCCTGGAGGCCGAGCAACTGCTCCGCCATCGCGTCGAACTCGGCTCGGCGTTCGGCGGCGAGGTGCGCGGCCTCGCGTTCGGCGGTGGTGAGGCGTTGGAGGGCCTCGGCGTGGAGCTGCACGGCTTCCGCGCGGGCGGCCTCCGCTGTGGTGGGCGCCTGGGCCAGTTCTCCTTGCAGGCGGGTGCGTTCGGCCTCGATGATCTCGGCGAGGCGGTGGCGTTCGTCCGGTGGGAGCTCGCGCGGGGCGCGGGCCTCGGCGCGGGCGAGAGCGGCTCGGCGCCACTCCATCAGCGGTCGGCCCCGGTGCTCGCCGATGCCGTTGATGTGCACCTTGCGGCCTTGGGCACGGTGGATGTAGAGGACCTCGCCGCCCTTGCCGTTGGGAGCCTTGCCCCAGCTGACGCGGGTGAAGTCGGCGGCCGTGGTGATGCCTTGGGCCGCGAGGGCGCGAACGAGTCCGCTGCCGATGCCGTTCACCTCGCTCGCGGTGAGACGGCTGCCGTGCAGCGCGCGCTGGACGGACTCTCGGCGCAGGACGGCGAGGGCCTGCCTTTCCTGATGGTCACGTCTGCCGTCGAGGCCGTTCAGCCGGCGTGAGAGGGAACGCTCTTGGCGTGTCTGCTTCTCGTGGATGCGGTGCAGCGACTTGCCGTGGGTGGCTTCCGCGCGGCTTCGCTTCCTCGCCTCGTGGTTCAGCCGGCGACGGTCGGTGAGCTCGAACGGGCGGCGCTTGTCGAGGAGGCGGCGGAGGGCGCGGATGGCTTCGATCAGGCGACGGCGGTCCGCGCGAACATCGGCGAGGGCGGAAGGGACGGAAGCGAACCCGTCCCGGGGGGAGAGCTGGGAGGTCGTGCTGTCGATCAACGGGGACTCACTCGGAGGACGGGGCGTCGAGGCCGTGGCCTGCGGCCGGCTGTGCGGTCGGGGCGAGCCGGCCCGTAGGGGCCTGTCTGTTCAGGACGTGCGCGTACATGTAGACGCGGACTCTCCGGATGTGGGAAAGGTTGCATGAAACAGTGAAGGAAATGCGTGCATGCGTGCGAGGGGCGAGCCTCGGCTCCGCGCCGTCGAAACCGCTTGTTCCGCGCCCACTGCCCTGAAACGCTCGGGCGCATGGCCACCTTCACCACCCATGACGGAACCCGCCTCGCCTATCACGAGTCGGGAGACGGGCCGCCCCTGGCCTGTCTGCCCGGCGGGCCCATGCAGTCCGCCGGTTACCTGGGTGACCTGGGCGGGCTCACGTTCCACCACCGACTGATCGGGCTGGACCCGCGGGGCACCGGGGAGTCGGCGGTTCCGCGGGACAGGTCGTCGTACCGCTGCGATCGTCAGGTCGACGACGTCGAGGCGCTGCGTGAGCACCTCGGCCTCGATCGTTTGGACCTGCTCGCCCATTCCGGCGGAGCCAACCTCGCGGTGCTCTACGCCGCCCGTCACCCCGACCGCGTCGCCCGTCTTCTGCTGATCACCCCGAGCGTCTACGCCGTCGACCTCGAGATCACCGCGGAGGACCGTCTCGCCACGGCCCGCCTGCGCCGGGACGAGCCGTGGTTCGCCCCTGCGTACGCGGCCCTGGAAGCGGTTACCGCCGGGCGGGCCACGGCCGACTCCTGGAACGCCGTCGCCCCCTTCTGGCACGCCCGCTGGGACGACGCGGCCCGCGCCTTCGACGAGGCCGGCGAGCGGGCGAAGAACCACGAGGCGGCGGCCGTGTACACGGCCGAGGGCGCCTTCTCCCCGGCTGCCACCCGCGCGGCGCTGGCCTCCTTCCCGTCGCCGGTCCTGCTCCTGGCGGGGGAGACGGACCTGGCGGCTCCGCCACGCGTGATGAGGGAGTTCGCGGAACTGTTCCCGAAAGCGGAACTCGCCGTCCAGCCCGGAGCGGGGCACTTTCCCTGGCGGGACGACGCCGTTCGGTTCGTCTCGCTCGTGCAGGAGTTCACGGACCGCTGACGGGCCGACCCGGTCGCTGGGCGGTGGGTCGGCCCGTCGGGTGGAGGAATCGGCCGGCGTGGGTCAGCAGTCCCGCAGCTCCGCCGACTGGTTCAGCACCTGCGCCCGCGTCGAGGTGAACCGGGCGTACGTCGCCCCGTCCCGGGCCGCCGGGCGGAAGGCCGCCACCCGGTGGCAGTTCTGGAAGGCCAGGGTCACGCCGAAGTGGCGTTCCAGGCTGCCGCGGATGGCGTCGCTGGCGAGGGCACGCAGGAGTTGGCCGCGCTCCTGCTCGGACGGGGGAGGGGTCTGGTTGTCGGTGAACTCGCCGATACCTGCGTGAAGTTCGGCTGCGAGGCCGGCGATGAGGGCGTAGGCGTAGGGGAGGGACGTGCGGACCGTGTCCACGAAGTCCTCCTCGCGGATGTCACCGGCCTCGGCCTCGAAGAGGAGCTTCGGGGAGACGTCGAGAGACATGGGTGTCCGTCCTGTTCTGGTGGAGGGGTGGAGGGGTGGAGGGGTGGAGGGGTGAGGGAGGGGCCGCGCCCGCCTGGACGTGCGCGGTGTCTTCGTGCGCGATGTCTTCGCAGGGCAGGTCAGTGAAGTGACGCCGGGCCGGGGACGAACTCCGGGTCCACCTGGGCGGCCAGGTCCTGACCGGTCGCCGCGTCCGCCCAGGCGCGGGCGTTGCGGAGGTGGAACTCCACGGCGTGGCGGTGCAGGGCCGGCCAGTTCTTCTCACGGGCGTCGACCGTCTCGCGCAGGAGGTTGAGGGCGTGGCGGTTGACGTCCTCCAACTCGCCCCGAGGATGGCCCCGTTCGGCCGAGCGGACCCAGGGGGAGACGACGAGGTGGGTGAGGAGGTCGTCGCCCACCTCCTCCTTGAGGAAGAGCAGGTCGTCCTCGCCGGTGACCTTGTTGCCGACCACGGCGAGGGGGATGCCGAACTCGCGGGCGTGGTCGCGGTACTGGCGGTAGACGGAGACGCCCTTGCGGGTGGGTTCGGCCACCAGGAACGTCATGTCGAACCGGGTGAACAGGCCGGAGGCGAAGGCGTCTGCGCCGGCCGTCATGTCCATCACCAGGTACTCGCCCGGTCCGTCCACCAGGTGGCTCAGATAGAGCTCCACCGCGCCCAGTTTGGAGTGGTAGCAGGCCACCCCCAGGTCGCTCTCGTCGAACGCGCCGGTCACCATCAGCGGCACGCCACCGACCCGCTGGACGTGCCGCGTGTGCAGGGCGTCGTCGCCCAGCAGGCGCAGCAGCCGGGAGCCCCGGCCCGGCGGGGTCGTCTTGACCATCGCCTCGCGGGAGGTGATCCGGGCGTTGGTGCCGCGCAGCAGGTCCTTGATGTCGCCCAGATGCGCGGCCAGCGGCGGGGCCTCGAAGGGCACCGTGTCCGCCGTGGGGTCCAGGGCCTCGCGCAGATGCTGGTTGATGTCGCCGTCCACGGCCAGCACCGGTGCGCCGGATCGTGCCAACTGCCGGGCGAGCAGGGCAGACAGGGTCGTCTTGCCGCTGCCGCCCTTCCCCACGAACGCGACGCGCATCACAGCACCCCCTTGTTGAAAATGAATGTCATGTGGCTAGATTTAGGGGCGCGTCGTGATCTCTGTCAAATCCGGGAGGGATGGTCAAGTGATCAACTTGCTCCGCTTAATGCATATGATGCGCAAGTGCGCGACTACTGCATCAGGCCCGCGGGCCCCGAGGACCTCGACGGCGCCCGAGCCGTCATGCTCGACACCGTCTACCGCGATTTCGGCACCGGTTACGTGCCCCGCTGGCACGGCGACATCATCGATCCCGTCGCCGCCTACCTCGTCCCGGCCCGTCACACCCTGCTGGTCGCGCTCGACGACGGGAACGGCGAGGTCGTCGCCACGGCGGCCCTGGACTCCCGAGGTCCCGCGCATCCGCCGAACCCGCGCCATGTCGCCGACCGCTACCCCTCCGGCACGACCGCGCAACTGCGCCGCGTCTACGTCCGCCGGGGGCACCGCCGACGCGGCCTCGCCCGGCGGCTGGTCGCCGAACTCCTCGCCTTCGCGGCCGCGGACGGCGGCTACGGTGCCGTCTATCTGCACACGGACCCGGCCGTGGAGGGAGCCGAGGGGTTCTGGCGGTCGCTCGGCACCGTCGTGCACGACGAGCGGGAAGGAGCGACCGGCGGTCAGGGCATCGTGCACTTCGATGTCCCCCTCGATGTCCCTCTCGGCGTCCCCCGCGACGTCCTCCTCCCCGCTTCTCCCTCCCCTTTCGCCCCCGCCGTCCCGTGCGCCCCCACCGCCCCCACCGCCCCCTCTGCCTCTTCCTCCTCCCGCCCTCGTCCCACAGGCCGGTAACTCCATGCGCTTCCCCCGCCGTCCCCGCCCTTCCCGCGGTCCCCGTCCTCCCCGGCTTCTCGCCGCGGTCTTCCTCACCCCGCTGCTCGCCGGCTGCTTCGCCTCCTCCGGTGGCGACGACGGTGCGGCCTCCGGCGCCGACGACGGCTCCCGGCTGCGCGTCGCCCTCGCCTTCCCGCCCGCCGAGAACCTCTCCCCCTACGGCGCCGACGCGACGATCCTCAGCCGTCTCGGGGTCACCGAGGGGCTGACCGCCCTCGACGCCAACGGCGCCGCCGCCCCCGCACTCGCCGCGTCCTGGCGCCGGGTGGACGACCGCAACTGGCTGTTCACCCTGCGCGAGGCCGCTTTCCAGGACGGTACGGAGGTCACGCCCGCCGCCGTCGCCGCCTCTCTCACACACGCCACCGAGGCCCGGCCGGTCCCGGCCGCGCTCTCCGGCGTCACCCTCACGGCGAAGGCGGAGGGCGGCACCGGCGTACGTGTCACCACCGCCGCCCCCGACCCGGTCCTGCCCCTGCGCCTGTCCAGCCCCGGCCTCGCCGTCCTCGCTCCGAAGGCATACGGGAAGAAGGGTGCCGTCGATCCGGTCGGCACCGCCACAGGACCCTTCGAACTCACCGAGGTCACCGGCGCCACCGCCGCCGACCTCGATCGCTTCGACGACTACTGGGGCGGCCGGGCCCAGGCCTCCGGCGTCGACGTGCGCTTCATCGCCGACGGCACCGCCCGCGCCAACGCCCTGCGCAGCGGACAGGTCGACCTCGCCGAGGCGATACCCGTCGCCCAGGCCGCCACCCTCGACGCGGACACCCGCCGCGAGACCGCCACGACCCGCACCACCAGCCTGCTGCTCAACGCGAAGTCGGGTGTCTTCAAGGATCCGGCCCTGCGGGCCGCCGCGCGTGCGGCCGTCGACACCTCGGCCCTCGCCGGGGGCGTCTACGAGGGTCACGCGGATGCGGGCGCCGGCATCTACGGCCCCGCCGTCACCTGGGCCGAGGGAAAGCGCGTCCAGCCCGCCGGGCGGGCGAAGGCCGGTAGCCCCGGCGGTGTCTCGCTCACCCTCGCCACCTACGACAACCGGCCCGAACTCCCGGAAGCCGCCCAGGTGTTGAAGCAGCAGCTGGAGAAGGTCGGCTTCAAGGTGAAGCTGGAGGTGCGTGAGTACTCGAGGCTGGAGAGCGACGCGCTCGCGGGGAAGTTCGACGCCTTCGTCGGCGCCCGCAACAGTCTCCTCGACACCGGCGACCCGGTCTCCCTCCTGGCCAGTGACTTCACCTGCGACGGCGGCTACAACCTCGCCCTGCTGTGCGACAAGGACGTCGACCGGGCGGTCGCCGAGGCCCAGACGGTGGCCGACACCGGTGAGCGGCAGGACGCCGCCCTGGCCGCCGAGGCCGCGATCCTCGGCACCGACGCCGTCGTCCCGCTGGTCCACCAGCGCGTCATCACCGGCGTCGGCGCCGGGGTCGGCGGGGTGCTCCTCGATCCGTACGAGCGCACGCTCGTAGGTGCCGGGACCCGGCGCTGACGGCATGAGGAGCAGGCTGGGCGCGCCGCTGTGGCGTGCCGTGCTGGCCGCGCTGCTGGTGAGCGGCATCGGGCTGCTGCCCTGGCTGTCGCACACCGACCCGGCGCTGACCGTGCTGAAGGCGCGGTCCGCCGACCGTGACGCCACACCCGAGGTGCTCGCCGACATCCGATCTCAACTCGGTCTTGACGAGGGCCCGTTGCGCCTCCTCGGGCAGTGGCTCGCGGGGTTGCCGCGCGGGGACGCCGGACGGTCGTGGATCTCCGGCGCCGATGTCCTGCCCAGCGTCCTCGACGCCCTCGGCGCGTCGCTCCTGCTGATGGTGGCGGCGTTGGCGGTCGCCCTGGTCACCGCCGCCGGCGTGTGCGCCCGCACCCTGTACCTCGGTGCACGGCGGCGGCTGGAGGGCCGGCCCGCCGGCGGCTCCGGTTCCGCCGTGCTCGCCGCGCTGCCCGAGTTCCTGACCGCATCCGTGCTCGCCACCGTCGTCGGTGTGCAGTGGGGATGGCTGCCCGCTCTCGGCTGGTACGGCCCGCAGTGGACGGTGCTGCCCGCCCTCGCCCTGGGCCTGCCCGCCGGTGCGGTGCTAGGGCGCCTTCTCGACGACCAGTTGCCGGCCGCCTTCGTCGAGCCCTGGGCGCTGGCCGCCGCCGCGCGCGGGCTGCCCGGCCGGAGCATCGCCCGCAAGGCGCTGCGCCGCTGTGTGCCCGGACTGCTGCCCAACCTCGGGCTGTTCGTCGTGGGGCTGACCGGCGGATCCGTCGCCGTGGAGCAGATCTTCGACATCCCCGGGCTCGGCCGGACCACCCTCCAGGCCGCGATCGCGCAGGACCTGCCCGTCCTCCAGGCCGGCACGCTCGTCCTCGTCGCCCTCGCGGCCGTCACCACCGTCGCCGCCCGGCTCGCCGCCCGGCTGCTCATCGGCCCCGCGCTGCGCGACGGCGCATTGCATACACTCCACCGGCCGCCGCCGCCCGTCCGCAGGATCCTGCCTATTGCATACGGTCTCCTGCTGTCCGTCGTCATCTCCCTCGGTCTGCCCCGTGATCCGCTCGCCCTCGACACCGCGGCCCGCCTTCGACCCCCCTCCGCCGCCCACCCGTTCGGCACCGACGCGCTCGGCCGCGACGTCCTCGCCCGGGTCGCGCACGGTGCCCTCGACACCCTGCTCCTCGCGCTCGCCATCAGCGCGGTCGCCCTGACGGCCGGAGTGCTGCTCGGGCTGCTGCCCCGGTTGTCCGGGCCGCTCGTCGACACCGTGAACGCCGTACCGCCGGTGCTCGCGGCGCTGCTCGTCGCCGCGGTCTGGGGCAGCGGGTCCGCCACGCCCGTGCTCGCCGTGGCCGTCGTGGCCTGGGCGCCGCTCGCCGCGCACACCTCCGCGCTGCTGCGCCAGGAGCGGGCCACGCTCCACCTGACCGCCACCCGCGCCCTCGGCGCCGGCTCCGGGTATCTGCTGAGGAGCGAACTCCTGCCCGCCGTCCTCCCGCCCGTGACCCGGCATGCCCTCCTCCGCCTGCCCGGCATCGCCCTCGCCCTGGCCTCGCTCGGCTTCCTCGGCCTCGGCGCCCAGCCGCCGTCGCCCGAGTGGGGCCTGCTCCTCGCCGAGAACCAGCCCTACGCCGAACGCGCGCCATGGGCCGTCCTCGCCCCCGCGACCGTCCTCGCCGTCCTCGGCGCCCTGGCGGTGACCGCGGCCGGCGGACTGCGACGACCGAGGCAACGGCACTCTCGTACGGCGGACCCGATCGCCGACGAACAGCCGTCCACACGAACGGAGTTGGTGGGGGCCGGATGACGGCGACCCGGCTTTCGCCGCGCCGCGGCGCGAAGGGGGCGGCGCCGCTCTCCCCCCTCCTGCGCCTGCTGATCGTCACTCAACTAGCCTTCAACATGGGCTTCTTCGCCGTCCTGCCGTTCCTCGCCGGGCATCTGGGCGACGCGGTCGGCATGGCGGGCTGGCTGGTCGGGTTCGTGCTGGGGCTGCGGACCTTCAGCCAGCAGGGGCTGTTCGTGGTCGGCGGGGCTCTCGCCGACCGGTACGGCGTCCGGCCCGTCGTCCTCGCCGGGTGCATGCTGCGCATCGCCGGGTTCGGCTGGCTCGGACATGCCGAACAGACCTGGACGGTCATCGGGGCGGTGCTGCTGATCGGGTTCGCGGCGGCGCTGTTCTCACCCGCCGTCGAATCAGAGGTGGCACGGCAGGCCGTCGTGCACGAGGAGTCGGGCGGCGGGCCGCGGACCCGGGTGCTCGCGCTGTTCACGGTCGCCGGACAGGCCGGGGCCTTCGTCGGGCCGCTGCTCGGCGCACTGCTCCTCGCCGTCGACTTCCGCGCGGTGTGCCTGGCCGGAGCCGGCGTCTTCGTCCTCGTCCTCGCCGGTCACGCGTGGCTGCTGCCGCAGCACATCCCCGGCCGCTCCCGGGTCCAAGTGCGGGGCGGAATGGGCCCGTTGCTCCGCAACCGCCGTTTCCTCGCCCTGTGCTGCGCGTACGGCACCTATCTCCTCGCCTACAACCAGCTCTACCTCGCCCTGCCCGCCGAGGTGGAGCGGGCGGCCGCCTCGCAGGCGCCGCTCGCCTGGCTGTTCGCACTGTCGTCGCTGCTGGTCGTGACGGCCCAGTTGCCGGTCACCCGGTGGGCGGGGGAGCGGATCGACCTGCGCCGCTCGATGGCGGCCGGGCTCGTGCTGATCGCCGCGGGATTCGCCGTGGTGGCCGTCGCCCGGCCGGCCGGACGGACCGGGACGGCCGGGCTGCTGCCCGCGGCCTGCTTCGTCCTGCTGCTCACACTCGGTCAGATGCTCGTCGTGCCCGCCACCCGCGCCTGGGTGCCCGACCTCGCCGAGGAAGGCCGGCTCGGCCTGTACACCGGGGCACTGTCCTCGGTCTCCGGGCTGATCGTGCTGCTCGGCAGCGCGGCCACCGGCACCCTCCTGGACGCAGGGCTGCCCCCGGCCGTCCCCTGGCTCCTCCTGGCCGCCGTACCGGCAGCGTCCGTCGCGCTCCTTCCCCGGCGGACGTGAACCCGCGAGCGCAGGAACGCGGGAGCCCGTGAACCCGGGAGCGCAGGAACGCCTGCACGCGGGCGCGCGGGAACCGGGAGAACGTGAACGCCGGAGCGGCGGTCGACGTATCAGTCGAGCGTGGGAGGATCCCTCACCATGAGTGCGTCCCCGGCCGTCCGGAGCCTGCGCGCCGCGGTGTTCGCCGCGGTGTGCGTGCTGCTGGCCGCCGCGGGGCACGGGCTCGCCACGGGTGACACGCCGCCGCTGTGGGCTGACGGCGCCGCATTCCTGGCCGTCTTCGCCGTCGGGTGGCTGCTCGCCGCCCGGGAACGCGCCCTCCCCGGGATCGGCGCGGCCGTGCTGGCCACCCAGGCAGGCCTGCACGTCGCCTTCGACGCGGCCCGCTCCCGTACGGCCGCGCAGACCATGCCCGCGATGCCCATGACGTCCGCGCACGGCATGCACGCGCACGGTATGCAACTCCATGCCCACACCGCCTCGGCGATGACCGCGCACGCGACAGCGGCCCATGTCCTCGCCGCGCTCGCCGCCTCCTGGTGGCTGCGGCGCGGAGAGGCCGCCCTGTGGTCGCTGCTGCGTTGGGCGGTCGCCTTCCTGCCGGGCCTCGCGGCCTGGTGGCGGGGGACCCCCGTCCCACTGCCCGTGCCGTCGCTCCACCCCGCCACGCCGGCTCCCGTCCCGCTCCGGCAGCTGCTGCTGCGCCATGCGGTGAGCCGCCGCGGACCGCCCGCCCCGATCCCGTACGCGATCTGACCCCGAGCCGGCCCCGAGCCGGACCCCATCCTTCCTGTACGGAGATCACCCACTCATGTCCACGACACACCCCGCCCTGCGCCGCGCCGGTCTCGGCACCGTGCTCGCCGCCGCCGCGGTCCTCGCCGCCGCCGGCGTCGCCTCCGCGCACGTCACCGTGCACCCCGAGAGCTACGCCAAGGGCGCCACGGACGGCGTCCTCAGCTTCCGGGTCCCCAACGAGGAGGACACCGCGAGCACCACCGAGGTCCAGGTCTTCCTGCCCACCGACCACCCCGTGCTCGGCGTGCTGGTCCATCCGCAGGACGGCTGGACCGCGAAGGTGACGACCACGAAGCTCAAGACGCCGGTCAAGACCGACGACGGCACCATCACCGAGGCCGTCTCCGAGATCACCTGGACCGGCGGGAAGATCGGCGCCGGCCAGTACGAGGACTTCGACGTCGCCTTCGGTCAGCTCCCCGACGACACGGCTCAGCTGGGCTTCAAGACCCTCCAGACCTACTCCGACGGCAAGACCGTCCGCTGGATCGAAGAGGCCGAGGCGGGCGCGGACGAACCGGAGGACCCGGCGCCGGTGCTGAAGCTGACAGCGGCGGCGGACGACAGCGACAACATCTCCGACGCCGCCTCGCAGAGCACGGACGGCACGAGCGGCGCGGAGGGCACCAAGACCGGCGCCGCCCGGGTCACCGCAGCCGACGCCAGTGACTCCACCGCCCGCGGACTGGGCGTCGCGGGGCTGGTCGTCGGCGTGCTGGGCCTCGCGGCGGCCGCCTTCGCCGTCGTACGGACGCGGTCGGCACGGTCGTAACCACGCGGGAAGCCCATGGGGCAGGGCCCGGACCGTGCACCCGGTCCGGGCCCTGCCCCATGGGAGAGCGGAACTACACGAGCTCCAGGACCTTCGGCGCCGGAGCGTGCGCGGCGATCCGCGAGGTCCGCCACAGCCACAGCACGTCCCGGCCGAAGGACCACACCAGCGAGCCCAGCGCCAGCAGGACGACGGCGAAGTTGGCCGCGTACGGCAGCAGGTTCGCGCCCGCCAGCAGCAGCAGGACACCCTGGAGCGCGGCGACCGTCTTGCGGGCGGTGCTCGGCGGGAGCGGGGCGTTGAGCCAGGGAGCGACGCGGGCCGCCGCGACGAACACGTAGCGCATGCCGCCGATCAGGAGGACCCACGGTCCGAGCGCCATCGAGACGTACACGCTGAGCACCAGGATCAGGAACGCGTCGACCTCCATGTCGAAGCGCGCGCCCAGCGCCGTCGAGGTGCCGGTACGGCGGGCGACCTTGCCGTCGACGCCGTCGAGGATCAGGGCCACGGCCGTCAGGCCGACCAGCAACGTCACCGGCGGCGTGCTCTCGAAGGAGTCCGCGACCAGCGCGGTCACCCCGCCGACCAGGGTCGCCCGGCCGAGCGTCACCCGGTTGGCCGGGCCGAACGAGCGCAGGCTGGAGCGGTGCAGCGCCCGGGAGAGCACCCCCCAGGTGGCGATGGCGAAGACGAGACCGGTCACCCAGCCCGCCGGCCCCAGGCCGATCGCCGAGCCGAGCAGAGCCAGCAACAGGATCTGAACGCCCGCTCCCACAGCGGTCTCCTGCTGGACCAGCCTTGCGTCGTAAGTGTTGTTCAGGGCCACCGCACATTCCTCCGGCCAGATGACAAAGATGATCAGTGCCGCGTACTGTGCGCGGACTGTGCACACCTCGGTACGTGGGCCGGTTGCCGATCGTTCAGGAGGATGCCGATGTCTGTCACCGCTCGTGCGTTCTGGGTCAGCTCTCCGGGGGAAGGGGAGATCCGCGAGGTCGTCGTTCCCGACCCGGCCGAGGACGAGGTATTGGTGCGCTCGCTGTGGTCCGGCGTCAGCCGTGGCACGGAGACCCTCGTCTTCCGCGGCGGGGTGCCCGGGAGCCAGCACTCGGCGATGCGGGCGCCGTTCCAGGAGGGCGACTTCCCGGCGCCCGTGAAGTACGGCTACCTCAACGTCGGGGTGGTGGAGAAGGGACCGGCGGCGCTCGTCGGACGCACGGTCTTCTGCCTCTACCCGCACCAGACGCGGTACGTCGTCCCGGCGGCGGCGGTGACGGTCGTACCGGACTCGGTGCCCGCGCCGCGGGCCGTCCTCGCCGGCACCGTCGAGACGGCCGTCAACGCGCTGTGGGACGCGGCGCCGCTGGTCGGCGACCGGATCGCGGTGGTCGGCGGCGGCATGATCGGCTGTTCGGTGGCCGCGTTGCTCGCCCGCTTCCCCGGCGTCCGCGTGCAGTTGGTGGACGCCGACCCGGCACGGGCGAAGGTCGCCGAGGCCCTCGGCGTCGACTTCGCCTCCCCCGAGGACGCCCGGGGCGGTCTCGACCTCGTCGTGCACGCCAGCGCCACCGAACAGGGCCTCGCCCGTTCCCTGGAGCTGCTGTCCGCCGAGGGCACCGTCCTCGAACTGAGCTGGTACGGCGACCGGAAGGTCTCCCTCCCGCTCGGCGAGGACTTCCACTCCCGGCGGCTGGTCATCCGCAGCAGCCAGGTCGGCACCGTCTCCCCGGCCCGGCGCTCCAGCCGGACGTACGCCGACCGGCTCGCGCTCGCCCTGGAGCTGCTGGCCGACCCGGCGCTCGACGCCCTCGTCACCGGAGACAGCGCTTTCGAGGAGCTGCCGGAGGTGATGCCGAAGCTCGCGGCAGGCGAGATTCCGGCCCTGTGTCACCGCATCCGGTACGAACAAGAGCGCCTGACCTGAGAAAAGAGTGAGATCGGGCTGAACAAGGGGAAGCGAAGGTCCGTACTACACGGCATCCCCCGGGCGGCCAACGGCCGGGGGGAGCAGAGGCGCCGCACCTGGAGGGTCGTCCGTTGTTCAGTGTCACCGTCCGCGATCACATCATGATCGCCCACAGCTTCCGCGGCGAGGTCTTCGGACCCGCGCAGCGCCTGCACGGAGCGACGTTCCTCGTGGACGCCACATTCCGCCGCGAGCAGCTGGACGACGACAACATCGTCGTCGACATCGGGCTGGCCACGCAGGAGCTCGGCGCCGTGGTCAGCGAGCTGAACTACCGCAACCTCGACAACGAGCCCGACTTCGCCGGGGTCAACACCTCGACCGAGTTCCTGGCCAAGGTCGTCGCGGACCGGCTCGCGGAGCGGATCCACAAGGGCGCGCTCGGCGAGGGCGCCCGGGGCATCGCCGCCATCGCGGTCAGCCTGCACGAGTCGCACGTCGCCTGGGCGAGTTACGAGCGTGCGCTGTGACCGACGTGACCCTGGAGAAGGCGGCCGTGCCCAAGGCGCCGCTCGCGTACGTGCCCGCGCAGGCCGCGCTTCCCAAGATCGGCGGGATCATCCCCATGTCCCTGCGCTCCGTGCAGTTCGTGATGCCGGGCGGTGTCGACGACCCGGCGAACCCGAGCGGCGGCAACGCCTACGACCGGCGCCTGTGCCTGGATCTGCCCGGCTTCGGCTGGCAGGTGCACAAGCATCAGGTGTCCGGTTCCTGGCCCCGCCCGGAGGCGGCCGCCCGGGCGGAACTGGCGCGGACGCTGCGGGAGTTCCCCGACGGCACGGTCGTCCTCCTCGACGGGCTGGTGGCCTGCGGGGTCCCGGAGATCATCGCCCCCGAGGCGGAGCGGCTGCGGCTCGTCGTCCTCGTCCACCTGCCGCTCGGTGACGAGCGGGGCCTCGCCCCCGAGGTGGCCGCCGAGCTCGACGCCAAGGAGCGGGCCGTGCTGCGGGCCGTCCCGGCCGTCGTCGCGACCAGCGAGTGGGCGGTGCGCCGCCTCGTCTCCCACCACGGCCTCGCCCCCGAGCGTGTGCATGTCGCCGCCCCCGGCGCCGACATCGCCCCCCTCGCCTCCGGTACCGACGGCGTCTCGCGCCTGCTGTGCGTGGCCGCCGTGACTCCCCGCAAGGGCCAGCACCGGCTGGTGGAGGCGCTGGCCGCGGCGAGAGACCTGCCGTGGAGCTGCGTGTGCGTGGGCGGACTCGGGCAGGACCCGGAGTACGTCGCCCATCTGCGGGGTCTGATCGCCCAGTACGGCCTTCAGGACCGGCTGGAGCTGGCGGGCCCGAAGGCCGGCGCCGAGCTCGACGCCGCCTACGCCTCCGCCGACCTGATGGTCCTCACCTCCTACGCGGAGACGTACGGCATGGCCGTCACCGAGGCGCTCGCCCGCGGCATCCCCGTCCTCGCGACGGACGTCGGCGGGCTGCCCGAAGCGGTCGGCCGCGCGCCCGACGGCGGTGTCCCCGGCATCCTCGTCCCGCCGGAGGACCCGGCCGCCCTCGCGGTCGAACTGCGCGGCTGGTTCGGCGAGGCCGACGTACGACGTCGTCTGAAGGCGGCCGCGCGGGGTCGCCGGGCGGCCCTGAACGGCTGGGCGACGACCGCCCAGAGCCTGGCCGGCGTCCTGGGCAGGCTTCCCGGCGAACCCCGGAGGGCGGCATGAGGAAGACGACGGCGACCCCGGCCGACGTGGCACGACGCGTGGGCGGCATTCCGGCACAACCGGTCCGCAAGGAGGCTGATTCCATGGTGGAGTCCCTGATCCCCGACGGCGGCTCCGCGGCACGCGCGGTGGCGCAGGCGGCGACTTCCGGTACGGGTTCCGGTTCTGTGCCACAGGCCGGGGTCGCCGGTGCGGAGTCCGTGGTGGAGCCGCTGGGTTCCGGTGCCGACGACGCGGTGCTCGGCGTGATCGCCGGCGCCGGACCGGTGAGCCGGACCGGGGAGCAGCCCACCGTGCGGCTGCGGGACGTCGGACCGGACGAGCAGCCCCGTTACGCCCCCGAGTGGCTGGAGCTGCGCGAGCCCGCCGACGCCGCCGCCCGGTCGATGGAACTGCTGGACCCGCTGCGGATCCGGCTCGCCAACCTGCCCGGACGCGGCGGTCTCGCCATCCACGACCTGGGGTGCGGCACCGGCTCGATGGGCCGCTGGCTGGCCCCCCGCCTGGACGGCGCCCAGCACTGGATCCTGCACGACCGTGACCCCTATCTCCTGCACTTCGCGGCCGTCGCCTCGCCCCGGGCGGCCGCCGACGGCAGCCGGGTCACCGTCGAGACCCGGCGCGGCGACGTCGCCCGCCTCACCCCGGACGCCCTGCTCGGCGCCTCCCTGGTCACCGCGTCCGCGCTGCTCGACGTCCTCACCCGCGAGGAGGTCGAGACGCTCGCCGCGGCCTGTGCCGGCGCCGGCTGCCCGGCGCTGCTGACCCTCTCGGTCGCCGGACGCGTCGAACTCAGCGCGCCGGACCCGCTGGACGACGAGATCGCCGCCGCCTTCAACGACCACCAGCGGCGCGGCGGTCTCCTCGGCCCCGACTCGGTGACCGTCGCCTGCGAGGCGTTCGCCGCCCACGGCGCGACCGTCAAGGTGCACCCGAGCCCGTGGCGGCTCGGCCCCGAGAACGTGGGCCTGACCGCACAGTGGCTGCGCGGCTGGGTCGGCGCGGCCGTGGAGGAGCGCCCCGCACTGGCCGAGCGCGCCGAGGCCTACCTGGCCGCCCGGCTGGCGGCCTGCGCGGCGGGCGAACTGCACGTCACCGTCCACCACAGCGACCTGCTGGCACTGGCCCGGCCGACGGGCGGGGTCTGATGAGCGCGGAGACGGTGAGCCCCCGGGTGGCGGTCGCGCCGCCGGCCGGGTGGGCGGAGGGAGCCAGGACGGTCGCGCGCCGGCCCCTGCGCAGCCCCACGGTGGCCCGCACCGGCGCCGCCGTGTCCGAGGCCCGGATCGGTGTCATCGTGACCGGGCCGCGGGCGAAGAAGCCCTCCCGGCTGCGCGCCCTGCTCGGCAACCGAGCCGTCCGCACGCACTTCGGGACGGTCGCCGGAGTCGCCATCCTCAGTGTGTTGCTGTGGCGGCTGGGCACCGGGGTATTCATGGACGGACTGCGCCGCATCGACGTGCCGACGCTGCTGGTGGGGCTTGGGATAGGCGCGGTCACCACGGTGTTCAGCGCCTGGCGATGGGCGCTGGTGGCCCGCGGGCTGCGCATCCGGCTGCCGCTCGGCCCGGCCGTCGCCGACTACTACCGGGCGCTGTTCCTCAACGCGGCCCTGCCCGGTGGCGTCCTCGGCGACGTGCACCGCGCGGTACGGCACGGGCAGAGCGCCGGTGACGTGGGACGCGGCGTGCGGGCCGTGGTCCTGGAGCGCACCGCGGGGCAGCTCGTGCTGGCCGTCGCAGGCGTAACGGTCCTGCTGACCCTGCCCTCCCCGGTCATGCAGGACGTACGGCACATCGCCCCGCTGGTCCTGCTGGCCGGCGTGGGCGCACTCGCCGTCGTCCTCGCCGTCCGGATGAACTCCTCGGCACCGCGGCGCGGCGGCCGGCTGCGGGCGGGACTGGCCGAGGCGCGCGAGGGACTGCTGTCGCGACGCAACGGGCCGGGCGTCGCCGTGTCGTCGGCGGTCGTACTGGCCGGGCACCTCGGGATGTTCGTCGTGGCAGCCCGGGTCGCCGGCTCCGACGCCTCCGTCCTCGAGCTGCTGCCGATCGCCGTCCTCGCCCTGCTCGCCATGGGCCTGCCGCTGAACGTCGGCGGCTGGGGGCCGCGCGAGGGCGTCACCGCCTGGGCGTTCGGCGCCGCCGGGCTCGGCGCGAGCACCGGTCTCGCGGTCGCCGTCGTGTACGGCGTGCTCAGCTTCGTGGCGGCGCTGCCGGGGGCGGTCGTGCTGGTCGTCCGCTGGTACGCGGGGCTGCGGGCCGGGGCCGCCGCAGACACGGGCCCCGGGCTCGACGAGCGGCGTCACGACGACGTCGCGGCACCCGCTGCGGAGTCGTCACCTGCGTCGGACTCACCGGTCGCGGCGGTACGGGTTTCGGTTCCCGAAGCCGTCGGAGTTCCCGTGGTCAGCAAGGAGAAATATGCGCCGAAGGAATCCGCCAGGCTCGCCAGGAGTTCCTTCCCCTTTTCCGCGGACCCCAGGGAAGGACGGCCGATGACGCCCGAATCGGTATAGGCGGACATTCCCAGCGTGAGCAGATGACGGCGGTCGTCCGCGACGAAATCGGCCGACTCATAACCGGGCCGGACGAGTTCGGGGTGGGCGTGCAACAGGATCGAGGTCTCGATCTCCCCGGCGTGCATGTCGGTGAGCAGCGAGGTCGACACCCCGGACCGCTCCAGCGCCGCCTCCCAGTCCTCCGGGGCCGGGAAGAGGGCCATCCGCTCACCTGCGGCGGAGGACTCCTGGACGACGTTGCCCAGGACGTAGTTCCCGCCGTGTCCGTTGACCAGCACCAAGGCCTCGACGCCCGAGCGGCGCAGCGACGCCGCTATGTCCCGTACCACCGCGTGAAGGGTCACGGAGGAGATGCTGACGGTTCCCGGCCAGGCCGAGTGCTCGTGGGAGCAGGCGATGGTCACCGGCGGGAGGAGGTGCACCGGGTACGCCCCGGCGATCTCCCGGGCGATGGCACAGGCGACCAGTGTGTCGGTGGCCAACGGCAGGTACGGTCCGTGCTGTTCGAAGCTTCCGACGGGCAGGACCGCCACCTGTGTCGCGACGCCGGCGCCCCGGGTCCGTACGTCCTCGGACGTGTCCGTCGGCACCAGTCCGTACGCCGCCGACCGTATTTCCGAACCACTCATTTCTTCCCGGCCCTTCGTCTCTGCTTAGGAACCAGATCATGACAGAAAAAATTGGCGTACTCGGCACGAAGACCCCGCAGCGCACCGGTGTGGAACGCGTGGTGAATGCACCCCTGCCCACCGTGTACGGGAAATTCCAGGCGGTCGGTTACATGGACCACGACCGCGGTGACGAGCAAGTCGCCCTGGTCTACGGCGAGATCGGCACCGAGGACGTGCTGACCCGGCTGCACTCGGAATGCCTGACCGGCGACGCGTTCGGCTCCCAGCACTGCGAGTGCGGCGACCAGCTGGCGTCCGCGCTGCGGGCGGTCGTCGCCGAGGGCCGCGGCGTGGTCGTCTATCTGCGCGGGCACGAGGGCCGGGGGATCGGGCTGCTCGGCAAGCTGCGGGCGATGGCGTTGCAGGCGGAGGGCCTGGACACCGTCGAGGCGAACGTCGCGCTCGGATTCCCCGTCGACGCCCGCGACTACAAGGTGGCCGCCGACATCCTGCGCGACCTGGGCGTCGACTCCGTCCGCCTGATGTCGAACAACCCGCGCAAGCGCGAAGCACTGGTGGACAACGGCATCCGGGTCGCCGAGGAGGTCCCGCTGCTGATCGAGCCGTGCGAGAACAACATCACCTACCTGCGCACCAAGCGGGAGCGCCTGGACCACCGGCTGCCCCACCTGGACGCGGTGGCGCACTGGTCCTGATCGGGCTTGGGACCGCCGCCCCGACGGGTAGGGATCACGGCGGCCATGGCGTACGACAGCCCCGGTCCCGGCGTACGGGCCGGTGCCGCCGTGACAAGGAGCCGCTCGGGTGAACACGCATGCCTCGGTAGTCGTCATCGGCGGCGGGGTGATGGGCACGAGCATCGCCTACCACCTCGCCGCCGCCGGCGTCCATGACGTCCTGCTGGTGGAGCGCGACGAACTCGCCGCGGGCTCGACCTCGAAAGCCGCCGGCGGGGTGCGCGCCCAGTTCTCCGACGAGCTGAACATCCAGCTCGGGGCGCGCAGCCTGGAGAGCTTCGGGCGGTTCGCGGAGGAGACCGGGTACGACATCGGGCTGCACCGCGTCGGCTACCTGTTCCTGCTGTCCACACCCGAGGAGGTCGCCTCCTTCGAGGCCGGCGTGCGGCTGCAGAACGCGCTCGGGGTGCCCAGCCGCATGATCGACCCGGCCGAGGCGCAGCGCCTCTCCCCGCTGATCCGCACCGACGGGTTACGCGCGGCCGCGTTCTCGCCCGACGACGGGTACTGCACCCCGGAGGCCGTCGTCCACGGGTATGCGGCCGCCGCCCGCCGGTACGGGGCGCGCATCCTGCGGCACACCGCGGTCACCGGCATCGAACGGCAGGGCGCCACGATCACCGCCGTGCAGACCACCCTCGGCCGCGTCACCACCGACACGGTGGTCTGCGCGGCCGGCGCCTGGTCCAGGGCCGTCGGCGCGATGGCCGGCGTGGAGCTGCCGGTGCAGCCGCTGCGCCGCCAGATCGCGGTCACCGAACCGGTCCCCGGTCTGCCGCCGGACCTCCCCATGACCATCGACTTCACCAGCAGCCTCTACTTCCACGGCGAGGGCCCCGGTCTGCTGGTCGGCATGTCCGACCCCGACGAACGGCCGGGCTTCGCCACCGACACCCACGACCGGTGGATCCCCCGGCTCGCCGCGGCCATGGAGCGCCGCGCCCCCGCCCTTCTCGACCTGCGCCGCACGGGTGGCTGGGCGGGGCTGTACGAGGTCACCCCGGACCACAACGCGTTGATCGGCGAGGCGTCTTCGGTATCCCGCTTTCTGTATGCGACCGGCTTCTCCGGCCATGGTTTCCTCCAGGGACCGGCCGTCGGCGAGGTGGTCCGCGACCTGATTCTCGGCCGCGTACCCTTCGTGGACGTCACCCCCCTGAGCGCCGACCGTTTCGCGGCCGACGCCCCGCGTCCGGAGGTCAACCGCGTATGACCGAACTGCACCTGTGGCTGCGGCACGAGGCCCGCACCACCGAACGGCGCACCCCGGTCGTCCCCGACGACGCCCGCCGCCTCGTCGAGGCCGGCGTGGAACTGACCGTCGAGGACTCCCCGCAGCGTGTCTTCCCGGCGCGGGAGTACGAGGCCGTCGGCGCCCGGATCGCCCCCGAGGGCTCCTGGGTGTCCGCGCCGGCCGAGGCGGTCGTCCTCGGTCTGAAGGAACTCCCCGACCGGCCGACGGAGCTGAGGCACCGTCATATCTTCTTCGGGCACGCGTACAAGCAACAACCGGGTGCCGCGGACCTGTTGCGCCGGTTCGCCGCCGGGGGAGGGGAGCTCCTGGACCTGGAGTACCTGGTCGACGACGACGGCCGTCGCCTGGCGGCCTTCGGATTCTGGGCGGGCTACCTGGGCGCGGCCCTGGCGGTCCTCCAGCACCGGGGCCGGCTGACCGCCCCCCTGCGCCCCACCGGCAAGGACGCGTTGGACGAGACGCTGCGTCCGGCCCCCGGTGACGAGGAGTTCACCGCCCTCGTCGTCGGCGCCCTGGGCCGCAGCGGCCGGGGCGCACGGGCCGCGTTCGCCACGGCCGGAGCCGAACCCACCTGCTGGGACCTGGCGGAGACCGGTGACCTGGACCGCGCCGCCCTGCTGGCCCACGACGTGATGGTCAACTGCGTCCTCGCCACGACCCCGGTGCCGCCGTTCGTCCGTGAGGAGGACCTCGACGACCCGGCCCGCCGGCTGCGCACCCTCTCCGACGTCACCTGCGACGTGGGCTCGCCCCTCAACGTACTGCCGGTGTACGACCGCACCACCGAGTGGACGGACCCCGTGCGCCGGCTGCGCAAGGAACCCCCGCTCGACCTGATCGCCATCGACAACCTGCCGTCCCTGCTGCCGCGTGAGTCCAGCGTCGACTTCTCGGCGGACCTGACGCCACAACTGTTGGACTTCGGCGTCGGCGGACCGTGGGGCCGCTGTCTGGACCGTTTTCGTCGAGCCTCCCGCGAACTCGGCGTGACAGAAGAGGAGTTCGGCCGTGCCTGACCTGGTTCCGGCGAGCGGCACCGTCCACTGGATCGGCGCCGGCCTCTCCACGGGCAGCGGCCTGGCCGCCCTGTGCGAACACACCGACGGCGTGCGGCTGTGGCACCGCACGGTGGAGCGGGCGGCCGAGGCCCTCGACCGGCTGGGTCTGACCGGACGCGCCGAGCCGCTCGCCTACACCCTCGACGCGCTCACCGGGCGACTGGCGCCCGGGGACGTCGTGGTGTCGATGCTGCCCGCGTCCGAGCATGCGGCGCTCCTGGCGGCCTGCGTGACCCGGCGGGCCCACTTCGCGTGCTCCAGCTATGTCTCCGACGCGGTGCTGGAGCAGGTGCCCGCGGCCACCGGGGCCGGGCTCGTCGTTCTCACCGAGGCCGGGCTCGACCCGGGCATCGACCACCTCTTCGCGCACAGCCTGGTGGCGCGCGCCCGGCGGGCGATCGGCGACGACACGGCGGCCACGTACCGCCTCACCTCGTACTGCGGAGGCGTCCCGGCCGTTCCCAACGACTTCAGGTACCGCTTCAGCTGGGCACCCTTCGGCGTCCTCAACGCCCTTCGCTCGACCGCGCGTTACGTCGAGAACGGCACCGAGACCGTGGTCGCCCGGCCCTGGGAGGCCACCCGGGAGCATCTCGTCGACGGCGAGACCTTCGAGGTCTACCCCAACCGCGACAGCGTTCCGTTCATCGAGCAGTACGAGCTGCCACGGGCCTGGAGGCCGCAGACCTTCGTACGCGGCACCCTGCGCCTGGACGGCTGGCTGCGGGCCTGGGACACGGTCTTCGAGCGGCTGAGGACGGGTGATGACGCCGGTATCGCCGCGCTGGCCAAGGAGCTGGCGGCCGCCCACCCGACCACGGACACCGACCGCGACCGCGTGGTCCTCGCCGTGTCGCTGGAGGTACGGGTGCCCGGGAGCGGCACGGGTGACGGCGGCGACGCGGGCGACCAGGCCGGGGATGTCGGCAACGGCTCGGTGTGGTCCGGGAGTTACCTCCTGGACCTCGAGGGCGACGAGGAGGAGAGCGCGATGGCACGCTGCGTCTCCCGACCACTGGCCCTGGGCGTCCGGCACATCCTGGACGGCTCCCTGTCACCCGGGCTGAGCCGCGCGGCCGAGACCGCACCGCGCTCCGAGCAATGGCTTCGTGAACTCAGGCACCAGGGGCTCGAGTTCACGCTACGGGTCGCGGGCTGACGGGCCGGTCAGTCGGTGATCGCCTCGTGGACCAGTCGCTTGAGCTCGGGGTAGAGCTTCAGGGACTTCCGCGGCCTCAGCTGGGTCAGGAACTGGACACTCAGATCGCGGCTCGGGTCGATCCAGAACGTGGTCGTGGCGACGCCGCTCCAGCCGTAGGTGCCGAGCCCGGAGGGGGCCTGGGTGCGGCTCGGGTCGGTCACCACGGAGACCCCGAGGCCGAAGCCGACACCGTCGTTGCCGGGTTCGTCGTGGGCCGGGCGGCTGCCGAAGGTACGCAGGTCGGCGCCGCCGGGGAGGTGGTTGCGGGTCATCAGGTCGACCGTTTCGGGCTGGAGCAGGCGTACGCCGTCGAGCTCGCCGCGGCGGCGCAGCAGCTCACTGAAACGGTGGATGTCGTATGCGGTCGCCACCATACCGCCGCTGCCCGACAGGAACCGGGGGCGGCCGAACAGCGGCAGGCCCGGGATCCGCTCGATCCCTCCGCTGTCGGCGTCGCTGTACAGCTCCGCCAGTCGGCCGGCCTGTTCGTCCGTGACCTGGAACCCGGCGTCCGGCATGCCGAGCGGGCGGAAGATCCGCTCGGCGATGAACTCGTCCAGCGGTCGGCCGGAGACGACCTCGATGATCCGGCCCAGGACGTTGGTTGCCACCGAGTAGTTCCACTGCGTGCCCGGCTCGAACTGGAGCGGCAGCCGCGCGTACGCCTCCACCGTCCCGGCCAGGTCCGAGCCCGGC
Source organism: Streptomyces sp. NBC_01334 (assembly GCF_035983595.1). NCBI lineage: Bacteria > Bacillati > Actinomycetota > Actinomycetes > Kitasatosporales > Streptomycetaceae > Streptomyces > Streptomyces sp. NBC_01334. The sequence continues at coordinate 7,949,452 of NZ_CP130718.1, forward strand.
AGCACCGCCGACTCCAGACCGGCCTCGCGGTACAGGGCGTCGACGGGGTGGCAGTGGTAGAAGGCGAAGGTCAGGCCCGCGGTGTGCGTCATCAGATGCTTCACCAGCAGGGGCTGCCCGACCGGGCGGGTGGTGAGACCGGCGCCCGAGCCCTCCACGTACACCCGCTGGTCGGCGAAGGCCGGGAGGTGGTCGGCGACCGGGTCGTCGAGGCGCAGCCGGCCCTCCTCGACCAGTATCAGTGCGGCGACCGAGGTGACCGGCTTGGTCATCGAGTAGATCCGGTAGAGGGTGTCGGCCTCGACCGGCAGTCCGGCGGCGACGTCACGGTGACCGTGCGCGGTGAGGTGGGCGACCCGGCCGCCGCGGGAGACGGCCACCAGGAACCCGGGCAGGCGCCCCTCGTCGACGAAGTGGGCGACGTGCTGGTCGAGCCGGTCCAGCGCCTTCGCGTCCAGTCCGACCTCGCTCGGGTCGACCTCTTGCCGCAGCAGTGCCATGGTTTTCCTCCGGTGCGCTTGTTCAAGGTGCGGTCCCGGCCTACCCCGCCCGGACGACCTCAGACCTCATGGTCGCGTAGGGAACGCGTGTGCGGACCCCTTTCGGCACCGTGATCGGTGTGCGTTGCGTCGCTTCCACCAGCCGAGGTGCCGACGGGAGGGGCGGCGGGAGCGGTCCGCGAACCGCCTGGCAGCGCCCGGCAGACCGATAGCGCCGCCGCGGCCACGAACGCCAGTACGACCAGGGGTGCGCGCGTCGCCCCGAGGTCCATGAGCACGGTTGCCGAAGCCACCCCCAGCACCGGCCCCACGTTCATCGCGGTCTGCTGCAACCCGCCGGCCACCCCGGCCGACTCCGCGGGGGCCTGCCGTACGACGACATGGGTCGCCGCGACCATCACGGTGCCGAACCCGGCGCCCACCAGCGCGAACCCGGTGCAGAGAGCGACCGGCGCCGAGGCCCGGGAGAGGACGAGGAGACCGGCGGCGAGGACGATCATCGCTCCGGCGACCGTGACGCGGGCCCCGGACCGGCGCAGCAGGACGGCGGAGGCGGGCGCGGCGGCCACCAGCATCACGGCCAGCGGAAGGCTGAGCAGCGCGCTGCGCAGCGGGGTCAGCCCCAGGTCGTCCTGGAGCACGTAGACGCAGGTCAGCAGTCCGCCGTTGAGGGCCGCGGACGCGATGACGAGCACACCGAGCGCCCCGCCGACCGCCCGGGAGCCCACGACCTCCGGCGGCAGCAGCGGGGAGCCCGTCCGGCGCTCGTGCCGTACGAAGGCGGCGCCGGCGAGGAGGGCGACCGGCGCCGACCACGTCACGCCGGGGAGAGCGACGAGCGTGTGCACCAGGCAGGCCAGGGCCACGGCGAGCAGCAGGGCGCCGGGCAGGTCGAGCGGGACGCCGGCGGCAGGACCCGAACGGTCCCGTCGGTCCCGGCCCTCCCCGCGGTTCCGGGAGGCGAGGGCGAGCAGGCCGAACACCAGCGAGGGCACGATGTTGAGGAGGAACACGGCCCGCCAGCCGAACTCGGTGGCCAGCGCGCCGCCCACCACAGGTCCGGCCGCCGCGGCCACCCCGATGGACGCGGTGCGCACGGCGATCGGCGTCCGCAGCCGCTCGGGCGGGTAGGCGGCCCGCAGCATCCCCAGCGTGGCCGGCTGCAACAGCGCTCCGAACACCCCCTGCACGACCCGCAGCCCGATCACCCAGCCGACGTCCGGCGCCAGTGCGATGCCCGCCGACGCGGCGCCGAAGCCGAGCATGCCGAGGGCGAAGGTGCGTCGGTGTCCGTAACGGTCCCCGAGCCGCCCGGCGAACACCAACAGGCCCGCCACCGCGACGAGATACCCGGTGCTGGTCCACTGGACCTGGGTGAAGGAGGCGTCCAGGTCGCGGCGCAGGGTGGGCTGGGCGACGGTGAGCACGGTGCCGTCGAGGGCGACCACCATGGCACCGGCCACGCTGCTCGCCAGCGTGAGGGGCAGGGAGGGGCGCGGACGCTTCACCGGTCGGCCTCCGGCCCGAGATGCGCGTCCAGGGCGGTCCGCAGAAGGGGTGCGAAGTCGTCGCTTCCCGTGGCGAGTTGGAGGCTCCCCCAGCGCCAGAGCTGGGCGATGCCGTGCAGGTTCGCCCACAGCGCGCCGGCGACCGACCGGGCGTCACTGTCGGGCCGGACCCGGCCGACCAGGCCCACCAGGACGCCGAACAGGGGAAGGCTGGTGTCCCGCAGTCGCAAGTGACCGCTCTCCAGCAGATCATGACGGAACATCAGCTCGTACATGCCGGGATTGCCCAGCGCGAACTCCAGGTAGACGCACGCCAGTTCGGTCAACTGATCGCGAGGCTCGGCGGTGCCGTCGCCCAGGGTCGTCGTCACCCGGGCGCCCAGCTGGGCGAAGCCGCGGTGGGCGATGGCCGACAGCAGCTCCAGATGGGTGGGGAAGTGGCGGCGCGGCGCACCGTGCGAGACGCCGGCCCGGCGCGCGATCTCCCGCAGGGTGAGCGCTCCGGCGCCCTCCTGGGAGACCAGGTCCACGCCGACGTCGACGAGACGGGTCCGCAGATCGGGGTCCGGCGTCTCGGAGACCGGCCTATCGGGGTCCGGCTTTTCGGGGTCGCTCATAGACACTGTCTACCAGGTGCGCGTAGACAGTGTCTACTCACGGGCGCCGGATCGAGGTGCGGAAATGCGACCCGGGGGAATGCGGCCCGGGGCGCCGCCGGTTGTGTCGACATGACTCAGGACACGACGCAGAACGCGCTGATCGCACTGCTCTCCGAGGGCCGCGGTGGGGTACTGGTCACCCTCAAGCGCGACGGCCGCCCCCAGTTGTCGAACGTCAGCCACCGCTACTACCCGGACGAGGGCGTCATCCGGATCTCCGTCACGGACGACCGCGCCAAGACCCGCAACCTGCGGCGCGACCCCCGGGCGTCGTACCACGTCACGGCCTCCGACCGCCGCGCCTACACGGTCGCCGAGGGCACCGCCGACCTCTCACCGGTCGCCGAGGACCCCTACGACGCCACCGTGGAGGAACTGGTCCGCCTCTACCGCGACCTGGTGGGCGAGCATCCCGACTGGGACGACTACCGCGCCGCCATGGTCCGCGACCGCCGCCTGGTGCTGCGCCTCCGGGTGGAGCGGGCGTACGGCATCCCCAAGGGCGCCAACGACGGTTAGCCGGTGGACCCGTCGCCGGCGTCGCTGCGGGCTTCCAGGGCGTGCAGGACGGCGACCATGTCCGCGCCCGCGTGGCCCAGGGCCACGGTCTCCTCGAACAGGGCGTGGCAGGTGTCGAGGAGCGGGGAGGCCAGGCCGGAGGCGCGTGCGGCGTCGGCGATGAGGCGGTTGTTCTTCAGGACGTCCCGTGCGGCGGCCTGCACCGCGAAGTCGCCCGTCAGCAGCTTGGGCGCCTTCATCCGTGAGACCCCGCTCGCCAGGGGGCCGGCCGCCACGACGTCCAGGAACAGCCGCCGGTCCAGTCCCTGCCGCTGCGCGAAGTGGAACGCCTCGGTGAGGCCGGTCACCTGGGTGATCAGGAACAGGTTCACCGCGAGCTTCATCAGCAGCGCGCCGGGCGCCGGGCCGCAGCGGAAGGTCTCGTGACACATCGGGGCGAGCAGCGGCCGTACGGTGTCCACGGCCTCCTCCTCACCGGCGAGCATCGCCACCAGCAGGCCCTGCTCGGCCGGGACCCGCGAGCCGGACACGGGCGCCTCGACGTACCGGCCACCCGCCGCGCGCACGTCCGCCTCCAGCGCGCCCGAGTACTCGGGCGAGGTCGTGCCCATGGTGACGACCACGCGCCCGGTGACCCGCGCGCCGAAGCCCGGGGTGCCGCGGCCGAGGACGGCGTCGACGGCGGAGTCGTCGGCCAGCATGAGGATCACGACGTCGGTGCGGGTGAACACGTCGGCGGGGTCCGCCGCGACCTCGGCGCCGGCCGCGCGCAGGGCCTCGGCGGGGGCCGTCGAGCGGTTCCACACCACGAGGGGTGTCCCGGCGCGGGCCAGCCGCAGTGCCATGGGGCGACCCATCACGCCCAGCCCGATGAATCCGACCCGAATGGCGGCCGCCTTTCCCTGCACTCTATGACAGTGGTCATAGTAGCGAATCCTATGACGGCGGTCATAGGATTCCCCCTCCACAGGATTCGGCGAGTGCCCCAGCCCGGAGGAGGCCGACCATGCCGGTGCCCGAACGCGGACCCCGTGAGCGGATGGTCTTCAGCGCGGCCCAGCTCATCCGCCGCGACGGAGTCGGCGCGACCGGAATGCGGGAGGTCGCCGTCCACGCCGGTGCGCCCCGGGGCTCGCTCCAGCACTACTTTCCGGGCGGCAAGCAGCAGCTCGTCAACGAGGCCGTGGACTGGGCGGGCCGCTACGCCGGCAAACGCGTGGCCCGCTTCCTGGACGAGTCGGCGGGGGCCGGCGGGCCGACTCCCGCCGGGCTCTTCGCCGCGATGGTGCGCCAGTGGACGGACGAGTACGCGGCGTCCGGGTTCGCCACCGGCTGTCCCGTCGCCGCCGCGACCGTCGACTGCGCGGCCTCCGACGACGCCACCCGGGAGGCCGTGGCCGCCGCGTTCGCCTCCTGGACCGGCCCGGTCGCCGAGGCCCTGACCGGCATGGGCGTCCCGCCGGCCCGGGCCGGCGCGCTCGCCACCCTCATGATCAGCGCCCTGGAGGGAGCGATCCTGATCGCCCGAGCGGAACGGGACGTCCGGGCCCTGACGACGGTCGCGACGGAGCTGGCACCCCTGCTGGACGCGGCGGTCGAGGGGGCCGTTCCCGGCGTTTCCCAGGAGTGAGCGTCACCCCACCTGTCACGCCATCCGTCACCCCACCGTCACCCTGCCTCATCGGCCCGCACGGCCGAGCCCCCGGCGCCGAGAAGGCGGCCGGGGGCTCGGGAGGCACGGAACCGGGAGCCACGGAAATCCCGTTTCGGAGAGTTGCCGGTCAGGGACTTCAGGGAGTTACGACGTCACGGAGTACCGGGGGTGCCGGGGGTGAGTCTCCGGGGCGGACCCGGGATCAGACGGTAACCGTTTCCGGCTGTGACGCCTTCTGCGCGCCCCGCTCACCCAGCTGCTCCGTCGGGATCTTCGCGGTCTCCCGGGCCGACAGTGCCGCGATCACCGGCGGGACGCACAGCGCCGCCGTGAACAGGGCCACCGAGGACCAGCCGTCGCCGTCCGGGCCCGCGATCTGCGCGGCGAAGGTGACCGCGAAGCCGGCCACCGCGAAACCGATCTGGGTGCCGATCGCCATGCCGGACAGGCGGACACGGGTGGAGAACATCTCGCCGTAGAAGGAGGGCCACACGCCGTTCGCGGCGCTGTAGACCACGCCGAAGGTGGCGATGCCCAGCAGCAGGATCAGCGGGTAGGAGCCGGTGGAGATCGCCCACAGGTAGGCGAACATCATCACCGCGCTGCCGGCCGCGCCGATCAGGTACACCGGACGGCGGCCGATGCGGTCGGACAGCATGGCCCACGCCGGGATGGCCGCCAGCGCGACCACGTTGGCCAGCGCGCCCACCCACAGCATGGAGGTGCGGCTCATCCCGACCGAGTCGCTGGTCGCGTAGGCCAGCGCCCACACCGTGAAGATGGTGCTGACCGAGGCGACGAGCGCGCCCGCGACCACCCGCAGGACGTCCGCCCAGTGGTCGCGCATCAGTACCGCAAGCGGCAGCTTGACGACCTCACCGGTGGCCTGCTGGGCGGCGAAGGCCGGGGTCTCCTCCAGCTTGCGGCGGATGACGTAGCCGACGACGGCGACCGCGATGCTCAGCCAGAACGGGACCCGCCAGCCCCAGGACAGCAGCTGCTTCTCGGGGAGGGCCGCGATCGGGATGAAGACGAGCGTGGCGAGGAGCTGGCCGCCCTGGGTGCCGCTGAGGGTGAAACTCGTGAAGAAGCCCCGCCGCTCCGACGGCGCGTGTTCCAGCGTCATGGAGTTGGCGCTGGCCTGCTCCCCGGCCGCGGAGATGCCCTGGAGGACGCGGCACAGCACCAGCAGGACGGGCGCGAGCGTGCCGACCTGCGCGCGGGTGGGCAGGCAGCCGATGAGGAACGTCGAGACGCCCATCAGGATGAGCGTGAAGACCATGATCTTCTTGCGGCCCACGCGGTCGCCGAAGTGGCCGAGGAAGAGCGCGCCGACGGGCCGGGCCGCGTAGGCGACACCGAAGGTGGCCAGCGACAGCAGGGTCGCGGTGGCCGGGTCGGACTCGTCGAAGAAGACCTTCGGGAAGATCAGTGCTGCCGCGCTGCCGTAGATGAAGAAGTCGTAGTACTCCAGAGCGCTGCCGATCCAGGCCGCCGTGGCGGCTTTCTTCGGCTGGCCGGGAGGTGCGGCGGGGACGGACACGGCGTGCTCCTTCGAGGGAACTCCAACGTATGTGGAGTGAGGCAAGGGGAGTAGGGCCGGTTCCCTGGGGTGCGGGGCGGCTGCGCCGGGTGCGTGCCCGGCTAATTAACCCACTGGGTAGTTAGTAGCGGATGGCTACGGATGTTGCGCTGATGTTTCTCCGCTGTCAATAGGCGACGCCGAAGGATCTTTGCCGGAAGCCCCGAGCCGTTCCACCGTGACCGGTCCGCCCGGTCGGCGCCGCTCGGCACGTCGGGCCGGCGCTCCGGGTGAGCTCCTCGGGGCGGCGCGCCGGAGGGTCCTCGGCCGCACCGGCCTGCCGCACCGGCCCGTCGGGTCGGCCCGCCGGATCGGTCCCCAGGTCAGTCCGCCGCGCGCTCCGCCGTCAGGTAGGCGATCACCATGTCGCCGAGCATGGCCCGGTAGTGCTCCCGCTGGGCCGGGTCGACCAGGTCGCGGCCGAACAGGGCGCCGAACGTGTGCCGGTTGGCCACCCGGAAGAAGCAGAAGGAGCTGATCATCGCGTGCAGGTCCACGGCGTCCACCTCGGCCGTGAACAGGCCGGACTCCCGCCCGGAGGCCAGGATGCGGCCGATCACGTCCAGTGCGGGGGAGCCGATCCGCCCGAGTTTCTCGGAGGCGGCGATGTGCTCGGCCTCGTGGATGTTCTCGATGCTGACCAGGCGGATGAAGTCGGGGTGCTGCTCGTGGTGGTCGAAGGTGAGCTCCGCCAGCCGGCGGATGGCCGCGACCGGGTCGAGATGCTCGACGTCGAGCTGCTGCTCGGCCTCGCGGATCACCCCGTACGCCCGCTCCAGGACGGCGGTGAAGAGCTGCTCCTTGCCGCCGAAGTAGTAGTAGATCATCCGCTTGGTGGTGCTGGTGCGGGCGGCGATGTCGTCGACCCGGGCCCCGGCGTAGCCGACCCGGGCGAATTCCAGCGTCGCCACGTCGAGGATCTCGGCCCGGGTCCGGGCGGCGTCGCGCAGGCGCCCGTTGCCGTGGGGTCGTGCCGGTTCGTCGGCGCTGGTCATCCAGGTTCCTTCGGGCGGCGTGGGTGCAGTGTCGAGATTCTAGAAGCCCGCCCCCGTCCCGTGACGTGAGAGGGCTTCCCTCGGGATCCGTCCGGGTGTTATGACTAACTCACCAGTTCGTACATTAGCCAGCCGATCAGGAGGTCCGCCGTGGCCGTCGTCTTCAAGGACTCGTATCTCGTCGGACTGATCGGCTCCGGCATCGGTCCGTCCCTCAGCCCGGCGCTGCACGAGCGGGAGGCCGACCGGCAGGGCCTGCGGTACCTGTACCGGCTCATCGACATCGACGTGCTGGGGCTGGGGCCCGAGGCGGTGGGCGATCTGGTGCGCGCCGCCCGTGACCTCGGCTTCGACGGGCTCAACATCACGCACCCGTGCAAGCAGCTGGTCATCCCGCACCTCGACGGTCTCGCCCCGCAGGCCGAGGCGCTCGGCGCGGTCAACACCGTGGTCTTCGAGGACGGCCGGGCAGTCGGCCACAACACCGACGTAACCGGTTTCGCCGCCTCTTTCGCGCGCGGTCTGCCCGACGTGCCGCTGGAGCGGGTGGTGCAGCTGGGCGCCGGAGGGGCGGGCGCCGCCGTCGCGCACGCCACCCTCACGCTGGGCGCCGGCCAGGTCACCGTGGTGGACGCGCTGGCGGACCGGGCCGCGGATCTCGCCGGTTCCCTCAACCGTCACTTCGGACCGGGCCGGGCCGCGGCCGCGGGTCCCGACCGGCTGGCCGATCTGCTCGCACAGGCCGACGGCGTCGTGCACGCCACTCCCACCGGCATGGCCGCCCACCCCGGCCTGCCCTTCCCGGCCGGGCTGCTGCGCCCCGACCTGTGGGTCGCCGAGGTCGTCTACCGTCCGCTGGAGACCGAGCTGCTGCGCACCGCGCGCGCGGTCGGCTGCGCCACTCTGGACGGGGGCGGCATGGCCGTCTTCCAGGCCGTGGACGCCTTCCGGCTGTTCACCGGCCGCGAGCCGGACAGCGTCGGCATGCTGGCCGACTTCGCGGAGATGGCCCGTGGCGCGGAGCACTCGGCGGGCCATGCCGTATGACGGCCGCGGGCCCACACCCTGGGACTGCCGCAGGATGTCCCGCCCCGCGCCCTGACGGGTCGCGGCACAGCCCTCGAAGGAGCATGACCGTGCGTACGTCGATAGCCACCGTCTCCCTCAGCGGATCCCTCACCGAGAAGCTCACGGCCGCCGCCCGGGCGGGTTTCGACGGCGTCGAGATCTTCGAGAACGACCTGCTCGCAAGCCCGCTCACGCCGGAGGAGATCCGCGCCCGCTGCGCCGACCTCGGCCTGAGCATCGATCTCTACCAGCCGATGCGGGACATCGAGGCGGTGCCGGCCGAGGAGTTCGCCCGCAACCTGCGCCGCGCCCGGCACAAGTTCGAGCTGATGGACAGGCTCGGCGCGGACAGCGTCCTGGTCTGCTCCAGCGTCTCCCCGCTCGCGGCCGACGACGACGCGCTCGCCGCCGGGCAGCTGAGCGAACTGGCCGACCTGGCACAGAACTTCGGCATCCGCGTCGCCTACGAGGCGCTCGCCTGGGGCCGGCACGTCAGCACCTACGACCACGCCTGGCGCATCGTCGAGGCGGCCGGCCACCCCGCGCTCGGCACCTGCCTGGACAGCTTCCACATCCTGTCCCGGAGCTCCGATCCGAAGGACCTCGACGGCATCGAGGACATCCCCGGCGAGAAGATCTTCTTCCTCCAGCTGGCCGACGCCCCGCTGCTCGGCATGGACGTCCTCCAGTGGAGCCGCCATCACCGCTGCTTCCCGGGTCAGGGCGGCTTCGACGTCGCCGGGCTGGTGAAACACGTCCTGCGCACCGGTTACGACGGACCCCTCTCGCTCGAGGTCTTCAACGACGTCTTCCGACAGGCCGAGGCCGGCCCGACCGCCGTGGACGCCCGCCGCTCCCTGCTGATCCTCCAGGAGGAGGCCGGCATCCGGGCCCTGCCCGCGCCCGCCGTGCCCACCGGGGTCGCCTTCGCCGAACTGGTCACCCACGACGCCGAACCCGTCGCCGCCCTCCTCACCGGCCTCGGCTTCGCCCGCACCGCCCGCCACCGCGGCAAACCTGTCGAGCTGTGGGAGCAGGGCGAGGCCCGCGTCCTGGTCAACACCGGTCCGGCCGTCCTCCCCCACGTTCGGCTTCGCTCGCGCGGGGGGTCTCCCATCGACGGCACCACCCTCGCCGCGCTCGGCCTGGAGTCACCGGACCCCGCGGCGGCCGCCCGCCGCGCCGAGGCACTGCTCGCCCCCGTCCTGCCCCGCCGTCGCGCCGCCGAGGACGCCCCGCTCGACGCCGTCGCCGCCCCCGACGGCACGGAACTCTTCCTGTGCGCGACGAACCGGCCCGAACTGCCCAACTGGCGGGCCGACTTCGCGGACGTACCGCACGCCCCGGCCGCCTCGGACGCCGTCCGCATCGACCATGTGGCGCTCACCCAGCCCTGGCACCACTTCGACGAGGCGGTGCTCTTCCACCGCGGTGTCCTCGGCCTCGACGCCCAGGAGAGCGTCGACGTCGCCGACCCCTACGGGCTGCTGCGCAGCCGCGCCGTCACCAACGCCGACGGCAGCGTCCGCTTCCCGCTCACCGTCGGCGCGGCCCCGGGCGACGACACCGCGCACGCCCGGCACATCGCGCTGGCCACCGACGACGTGGTCGCCGCGGCTCGCCGGTTCACCGAGGCCGGCGGACGCCTGCTGCCCATCCCGGCGAACTACTACGACGACCTCGCGGCCCGTTTCGAGTTCGCCGACGGCGAGCTGGACACCTACCGCGACCTCGGCATCCTCTACGACCGCGACGCGCACGGCGCCTTCCGCCACTGCTACACGCACACCGTCGGCCGGGTCTTCTTCGAACTCGTCCAGCGCGACGGCGGCTACCAGGGGTACGGCGCCGCCAACGCGCCGGTGCGGCTGGCCGCCCAGCACACCGCGCGCTGAGCTACTGCCGGCTGACCGTCCTGGTCACGCCGGCGACGACCGTCGTGGCCAGGATCCAACCGGTCACGATGAGGACGTACGACAGCGTCTGGTACCAGTCCCTCGGAGCGAACGCGCTCTCCTGCCCGAAGGAGATCACCGGAAGCAGCAGGTCGAGGGTGTAGAAGACCGGGTTGAATTCGGGTGCCTCACCCGCCTTGAGCGGGGGCGGGTGGTGCCCGGCGTACGTGATCGAGCCGACCGCCAGCAGGGACAGCAGCCAGACGGCCGCGCGCAGCGGGCGGAACCCGTAGCCGACGGCCGCGTCCTGGAGGTGGCCCCACGCCCGGCCGTACCAGGGCAGGGTGCCGCGATGCCGGCGCTGCTTGGCCAGCTGCACCACCCGGGCCGCACGGTCGTCGCCGATGCGACGGTAGGCGCCCGTCAACTGCTCGTAGGCGTGCGGGTCGAACGCGCCGTCGTCGCGCTCCAGCATCGGCAGCCGCCGCTCGGCGGGCTCGTGCGGGGTGAGGAAGGTGTAGGTGAGATCCAACAGCCGGACCTGGTCGGGCAGCATCTCCGGCTCCAGCTGGAGCTGGCCCACCTCGGCGCGCCGCAGATTGAGCCGGCCCTCGATCGGAGCGCCCTCGCGCAGCCAGAGTTCCCCGATGACGCAGCTGCTGGCCCGCAGCGCGGTGCCGCCCGGGTTGGACAGCGAGGTGCGCAGCAGGTCCACCCGGCCGGGGATGCGGGAGCCGCGCAGATCGATCCGGCCGTGTGCGCGCAGCCGCCGGCCCAGCAGGTTGGCCCCCACGTCGAGGGACTCCGCGTTCAGCACATGCGCGCCGGGGTTGTTCAGTTCGGCGTCCTCCAGGTCGATCGAGCCGGTGACGGAGGCGCCGTCGAGCCGGATCAGGCCCTGGGTGCGCAGCCCGCGGGCGCAGAGGTCGTCGTCGATGAACACCTGGTTGAGCTGGAGGACGGGCTCCGTGGGGTCCGTCGCGGCGACCTCCGCCCCGTCGAGGTACAAGGCACCCGAGATCTGCGCCCTGCTGAGGTGTACCTGGCCGCCGACACGGCAGCGGGTCAGCCGCAGCCCCCCGTCGATGCGGGTGTGCGACGCGTCCAGACCGGGCAGCTCGGAGTCGCGCAGGCTGACGTAGTTGAGCTGGGCGCCCACCAGCCGCGGGGCCTCGTCGAAGCGGCAGTGGACCAGGCGGATCATGCTGTCGACGACCGCGTGCCGCAGGTCGAGGAGACCGGTGACGCGCGCCCCGACGACCTTGAGGGCGGCTATCTCCCCCGGTTCGCGGGGGCCGTTGAGGAGGAGAGCCCGCAACACGGCCGCCCGTACGCTGCGTTCGGGGCCGTTCTCCTCGCCCTGCGCCCGGAAATCGACGGTCGCACCCGTGGCGAAGGCCCGCCAGAGTCGCTGTTCGGCCGGTGTCAGATCGTTGATCTCCATCAGCCGCGACTCTGGCGGGCCTTGCCGAGCGGTGTCAACCGGCTAGGGCCGGATGTTCCATTCGGCGATCACGGGTCGTCCGTGCTCCGTCGACAGACGGCTGACCGTGCCCGTCGCCAGCTGGAACAGCCGTCCCTCGGCGGGCGGGAGTCCCAGCCGACGTGCGGTCAGGACGCGCAGGAAGTGTCCGTGTGCGACCAGTACGACGTCACCGCCGCAGTTCTGGAGTGCCGCGTCCACCCGCGACAGCACCCGGTCGGCACGCCGGCCGACCTCCTCGGGCGACTCGCCGGGATGACCGTCAGGGCCGGGCGGCACACCGTCCGTCCACAGGTCCCAGGCGGGACGGGTGCGGTGTATCTCGACGGTGGTGATGCCCTCGTAGGCGCCGTAGTCCCACTCGTGCAGGTCGGGTTCGGGTACGGCCCCGGCGACGCCCGCGAGTTCGGCGGTGCGGACCGCGCGGTGCAGCGGGCTGGTCAGGGCGAGGCAGAAGGTCCGGCCGGAGAGGAGCGGAGCGAGCGACTTGGCCTGTTCCTCACCGTGTTCGGTGAGGGGCAGGTCGGTGAGGCCGGTGTGCTGTCCCGACACGCTCCACTCGGTCTCCCCGTGGCGGACCAGCAGCAGATCCCCCACGGCCGGGCCTACTTCTTCGCCGACTCGACGGCGTGGCCGCCGAACTGGTTGCGCAGCGCCGCGATCATCTTCATCTGCGGCGAGTCCTCCTGGCGGGAGGCGAACCGCGCGAACAGCGAGGCCGTGATGGCGGGCAGCGGCACGGCATTGTCGATGGCGGCCTCGACCGTCCACCGGCCCTCGCCGGAGTCCTCCGCGTAGCCGCGCAGCCTGTCGAGGTGCACGTCCTCGTCGAGGGCGTTGACGGCCAGGTCGAGCAGCCAGGACCGGATGACGGTGCCCTCCTGCCAGGACCGGAAGACCTCGCGCACGTTCTCCACGGAGTCCACCTTCTCGAGGAGCTCCCAGCCCTCGGCGTAGGCCTGCATCATGGCGTACTCGATGCCGTTGTGGACCATCTTCGAGAAGTGCCCGGCGCCCACCTTGCCCGCGTGGACATAGCCGTACGGGCCCTCCGGCTTGAGCGCGTCGAAGATCGGCTGCACCTTGGCGACGTGGGCGACGTCGCCGCCGACCATCAGCGCGTAGCCGTTCTGGAGGCCCCAGACGCCGCCGGACACACCGGCGTCGACGAAGCCGATGCCCTTGGCGCCGAGCTCCTTGGCGTGCTTCTCGTCGTCCGTCCAGCGGGAGTTGCCGCCGTCGACGACCGTGTCGCCGGACTGGAGCAGGCCGCCGAGCTCGTCGATGACGGACTGGGTGGCCTCGCCGGCCGGGACCATCACCCAGACGGTGCGCGGCGCTTCGAGCTTGTCGACGAGTTCGGCGAGACCGCTGACGTCGGAGACCTCGGGGTTGCGGTCGTAGCCGATGACGGTGTGGCCGGCGCGGCGGATGCGCTCGCGCATGTTGCCGCCCATCTTGCCGAGACCGATCAGGCCCAGCTGCATCGATGTCATGTCAGTTCACTACTTCCTGAGTTCGCGGTAGGCGGCGACGAGAGCGGCGGTGGAGGGATCGAGGCCGGGCACCTCGGCACCCTCGGTGAGGGCGGGTTCGACGCGCTTGGCGAGCACCTTGCCGAGCTCCACGCCCCACTGGTCGAAGGAGTCGATGTCCCACACGGCCCCCTGCACGAACACCTTGTGCTCGTAGAGGGCGATGAGCTGACCGAGCACCGACGGGGTCAGCTCGGGGCTGAGGATCGTGGTGGTGGGGTGGTTGCCCTGGAAGGTGCGGTGCGCCACCTGCTCCTCCGGCACGCCTTCCGCCCGGACCTCTTCGGCGGTCTTGCCGAAGGCGAGGGCCTGGCCCTGCGCGAACAGGTTGGCCATCAACAGGTCGTGCTGCGCCTTGAGTTCGTCGCTCAGCTCGTCGAGGGGGCGGGCGAAGCCGATCAGGTCGGCCGGGATCAGCTTGGTGCCCTGGTGGATCAACTGGTAGTAGGCGTGCTGCCCGTTGGTGCCCGGAGTGCCCCACACCACCGGGCCGGTCTGCCACTGCACGGGCCGGCCCTCGCGGTCCACCGACTTGCCGTTGGACTCCATGTCGAGCTGCTGGAGGTAGGCGGTGAACTTCGACAGGTAGTGGCTGTAGGGGAGCACGGCGTGCGACTGCGCGTCGAAGAAGTTGCCGTACCAGATGCCCAACAGGCCGAGGATCAGCGGGGCGTTGGACTCGGCGGGCGCGGTGCGGAAGTGGTCGTCGACGATCCTGAACCCGTCGAGCATCTCGCGGAAGCGGTCGGGGCCGATGGCGATCATCAGCGACAGGCCGATCGCCGAGTCGAAGGAGTAGCGACCGCCGACCCAGTCCCAGAACTCGAACATGTTGGCCGTGTCGATGCCGAAGTCGGCGACCTTCTCGGCGTTCGTGGACAGCGCGACGAAGTGCTTCGCGACCGCTTTCTCCTCGCCGCCCAGCCCCTTCAGCAGCCAGGTGCGGGCCGACGTGGCGTTGGTGATCGTCTCGATCGTGGTGAAGGTCTTGGAGGCGACGATGAACAGCGTCTCGGCGGGATCCAGGTCGTGGACCGCCTCGTGGAGATCGGCGCCGTCGACGTTGGAGACGAACCGGAAGGTCAGCGAGCGGTCCGTGTAGGCGCGCAGTGCCTCGTACGCCATCGCGGGCCCCAGGTCGGAGCCGCCGATGCCGATGTTGACGACATTGCGGATCCGGCGGCCCGTGTGACCGGTCCACTCGCCCGAGCGCACGCGCTCGGCGAAGCCGCTCATCCTGCCGAGCACGGCGTGGACCTGGGGGACGACGTCCTCGCCGTCGACCTCGACGACGGTGCCCGTGGGGGCCCGCAGCGCGGTGTGCAGAACCGCGCGGTCCTCGGTGATGTTGATCCTGTCGCCGCGGAACATGGCGTCGCGCAGCCCGAACACGTCGGTGGCGGCGGCGAGTTCGCGCAGCAGGGCGAGCGTCTCGTCGGTGACCAGGTTCTTGGAGAAGTCGATGCGCAGGTCGCCGACGCGCACCACGTACCGCTCCGCGCGCTCCGGGTCGGCCGCGAACAGCTCCCGCAGGTCCGTCTGCCACCGGGCGCGGTGGTCCTTCAGCGCGGTCCACTCGGGCCGCTGGTCGAGCCGGGGGGTGTCAGACATGGGAGGGGGTCTCCTTGGTGCCCTCGCCGCGCAGGGCGACGGCGTACATCTCGTCCGCGTCGAGGCGCCTGAGCTCCTCGGCGATGAGTTCTGAGGTGGCGCGGACCTTCAGCGCCAGGGTGCGCGAGGGCTGGCCGGGCAGCGTGAGCGTGGCGAGCGGGCCCTCGGGGCGGTCGATGACGATCTCGCCCTTTTCGGTGCCGAGCCGGACGGCCGTGACGACCGGCCCCGCGGTGACGACCCGGTCGACCACGACGTTCAGCCGGGCCTCCAGCCAGCGCGCGAGCAGCTCGGCGCTGGGGTTGTCTGCCTCGCTCTCGACGGCCGCCGAGGTGATCGGCACCTGGGCCTGGTCCAGGGCCGCCGCGAGCATCGAGCGCCACGGGGTGAGCCGGGTCCAGGCGAGGTCGGTGTCGCCGGGCGCGTACGACTTCACGCGCGCCTCCAGGGCCGTCAGCGGCCGCTCGACGGCGTACATGTCGGTGATCCTGCGCTGCGCGAGGGCGCCCAGCGGGTCCTTGGCGGGGTTCATCGGCGCGTCCACCGGCCACCACACGACCACCGGGGCGTCCGGCAGCAGCAGCGGCAGGACGACGGAGTCGGCGTGGTCGGACACCTCGCCGTACGTCCGCAGGATGACCGTCTCGCCGGTGCCCGCGTCGGCGCCCACCCGTACCTCGGCGTCGAGACGGGCGTTGGTGCGGTCGCGCGGGCTGCGGGCGTGCCGCTTGATGACGACCAGGGTGCGCGAGGGGTGCTCGTGCGAGGCCTCCTCGGCCGCCTTGATCGAGTCGTAGGCGTTCTCCTCGTCCGTGACGATGACCATCGTCAGGACCATGCCCACGGCCGGTGTGCCGATGGCGCGGCGACCCCGCACCAACGCCTTGTTGATCTTGCTTGCCGTGGTGTCGGTCAGGTCGATCTTCATGGCCTGCGCCAGCTCCGTCCGTCTCGTGCGAGCATCTCGTCGGCTTCCTCGGGTCCCCAGCTGCCCGAGGCGTACTGCGCGGGCTTGCCGTGCCGTGCCCAGTACTCCTCGATCGGGTCGAGGATCTTCCAGGACTCTTCCACTTCCTGGTGGCGCGGGAACAGGTTGGCGTCGCCGAGCAGCACGTCCAGGATGAGCCGCTCGTACGCCTCCGGGCTGGACTCGGTGAAGGACTCGCCGTAGGCGAAGTCCATCGTGACGTCCCGGATCTCCATCGAGGTGCCCGGCACCTTGGAGCCGAAGCGGACCGTGATGCCCTCGTCCGGCTGGACGCGGATCACGATGGCGTTCTGGCCGAGCTCCTCGGTCGCGGTGGAGTCGAAGGGGGAGTGGGGAGCGCGCTGGAAGACCACCGCGATCTCCGTGACCCGGCGGCCGAGGCGCTTGCCGGTCCGCAGGTAGAACGGCACGCCCGCCCAGCGGCGGTTGTCGACGTTCAGCTTCACGGCGGCGTACGTGTCCGTCGTGGAGGTCGGGTCGATGCCGTCCTCCTCCAGGTAGCCGAGCACCTTCGCGCCGCCCTGCCAGGCGCCCGCGTACTGGCCCCGCACGGTGTGCCTGCCCAGCTCCTCGGGCAGCTTCACCGCCCTGAGCACCTTGAGCTTCTCGGTGAGCAGCGCGTTCGCGTCGAAGGCGGCGGGCTCCTCCATGGCCGTGAGGGCCATCAGCTGGAGCAGGTGGTTCTGGATGACGTCACGGGCGGCGCCGATGCCGTCGTAGTAGCCGGCCCGGCCGCCGATGCCGATGTCCTCGGCCATCGTGATCTGCACGTGGTCGACGTACGACCGGTTCCAGATCGGCTCGAACATGGTGTTGGCGAAGCGCAGCGCCAGGATGTTCTGGACGGTCTCCTTGCCCAGGTAGTGGTCGATGCGGAAGACCTGGTCCGGCTCGAACACGTCGTGCACGACCGCGTTCAGTTCCTGCGCGCTGGCGAGGTCGTGCCCGAAGGGCTTCTCGATGACGGCCCGCCGCCAGGACCCCTCGGGCCCCTTCGCCAGCCCGTGCTTCTTGAGCTGCTCGACGACCTTGGGGAAGAACTTCGGCGGTACGGAGAGATAGAAGGCGAAGTTGCCGCCCGTGCCGCGGGAGGAGTCCAGCTCCTCGACGGCGTCCCGCAGCTGCTTGAACGCCGTGTCGTCGTCGAAGTCGCCGGGGACGAACCGCATGCCCTCGGCGAGCTGCTGCCAGACCTCCTCGCGGAACGGCGTCCGGGAGTGCTCGCGCACCGCGTCGTGGACGACCTGGGCGAAGTCCTGGTCCTCCCAGTCGCGGCGGGCGAAGCCGACGAGCGAGAAGCCCGGCGGGAGCAGACCGCGGTTGGCGAGGTCGTAGACCGCCGGCATCAGCTTCTTGCGGGACAGGTCGCCGGTCACGCCGAAGATGACGAGGCCGGAGGGGCCCGCGATACGGGGCAGGCGCCGGTCGCGGGCGTCCCGCAGGGGGTTCTCCCAGGCCGCGTCGAGACTGCTGGTGCTCATTCCGCGTCAACTCCCTTGCTCATCAGCGACTTCGTGACCGCGTCCAGAAGGTCCTGCCACGCCACCGCGAACTTGGCGACACCCTCGTCCTCCAACCGGGTGACGACCTCGTCGTAGGAGATGCCGAGCGCCTCGACGGCGGCGAGGTCGGCCCGCGCCTGGGCGTAGCCGCCGGTGACCGTGTCACCGGTGATGTCGCCGTGGTCGGCGGTGGCGTTCAGCGTGGCCTCGGGCATGGTGTTGACCGTGCCCGGTGCCACCAGGTCGTCCACATACAGCGTGTCCTTGTATGCAGGATCCTTCACACCGGTGGATGCCCACAGCGGACGCTGCTTGTTCGCCCCGGCGCCGCTGAGCGCGGTCCAGCGGTCGCCCGCGAAGACCTCCTCGTACGCCGCGTAGGCCAGCCGCGCGTTGGCGAGGGCCGCCCTTCCCTTCAGCGCGAGCGCCGCGTCGGTGCCGAGCACGGTCAGCCGCTTGTCGATCTCGGCGTCGACGCGGGACACGAAGAAGGAGGCCACCGAGTGGATCGTGGACAGGTCCAGGCCCTTGGCGGCGGCCTTCTCCAGGCCCGCCAGATAGGCGTCGATGACCTCGCGGTAGCGCTCCAGCGAGAAGATCAGCGTGACGTTGACGCTGATGCCGAGGCCGATGACCTCGGTGATCGCCGGGAGACCGGCCCGGGTCGCCGGGATCTTGATCATGACGTTGGGGCGGTCGACGAGCCAGGCGAGCTGCTTGGCCTCGGCGATGGTGGCGGCGGTGTGATGGGCCAGACGGGGGTCGACCTCGATGGAGACCCGGCCGTCACGGCCACCCGTCGCCGTGTATACAGAATGCAGGATATCGGCTGCGGAACGCACGTCGGCCGTCGTCATCATCCGTACGGCCTCGTCGACCGTGACGCCCCGCACCGCCAGGTCGGCGAGCTGCTCCTCGTAACCTTCGCCGGAGCCGATCGCGGCCTGGAAGATGGACGGGTTGGTGGTGACGCCGACGACGTTCTTCGTCTCGACGAGTTCGGCGAGGTTGCCGGAGGCGATCCGCCTGCGCGACAGGTCGTCCAGCCAGATGGAGACGCCCTCGTTCGACAGGCGGTCCAGTGCTCCCGCGGTCGCGGTTGCTTCGGTCACTTCGATCATCTTCTTTCTGGCGGTCGGATCAACCACGCGCTGCGGCAAGGGATTCCCTGGCCGCGGCGGCGACGTTCTCGGCGGTGAAGCCGTATGCGGCGAACAGGGTCTGCGCGTCGGCGGAGGCGCCGAAGTGTTCGAGGGAGACGATGCGTCCGGCGTCCCCCACGTACCGGTACCAGGTGAGGCCGATGCCCGCCTCGACCGCGACGCGGGCCTTCACCGACGGCGGCAGGACGTGGTCGCGGTACTCACGCGGCTGCTCCTCGAACCACTCCACGGACGGCATGGACACCACCCGGACGCCGACGCCCTCGGCCTCCAGCGCCTCGCGCGCGGCGACGGCCAGCTGCACCTCGGAGCCGGTGGCGACCAGGACGACCTCGGGGGTCGCGGTCGAGGACTCCACCAGGACGTAACCGCCCTTCGCCGCGTCCGGGTCCGGCGCGTACGTCGGCACGCCCTGGCGGGTGAGGACCAGACCGTGCGGGGCCGGCCGGGTGGCGTGCCGCTTCAGGATCTCGGCCCAGGCGATCGCCGTCTCGTTGGCGTCGGCCGGGCGGACGATGTTCAGGCCCGGGACGGCGCGCAGCGAGGCCAGGTGCTCGACCGGCTGGTGGGTGGGGCCGTCCTCGCCGAGGCCGATGGAGTCGTGCGTCCACACGTACGTCACCGGCAGCTGCATCAGGGCCGACATCCGGACGGCGTTGCGCATGTAGTCGGAGAACACCAGGAAGGTGCCGCCGTAGATGCGGGTGTTGCCGTGCAGGGCGATGCCGTTCATCTCTGCGGCCATCGAGAACTCGCGGATACCGAAGTGGACCGTGCGGCCGTACGGGCTCGCCTCGGGCAGCGGGTTGCCCTCGGGGAGGAAGGAGGAGGTCTTGTCGATGGTGGTGTTGTTGGAACCGGCCAGGTCGGCGGAGCCGCCCCACAGCTCGGGCAGGACCGCCCCGAGCGACTGGAGCACCTTGCCGGAGGCGGCGCGGGTGGCGACCGGCTTGCCGGGCTCGAACACCGGCAGCGCGTCCTCCCAGCCTTCGGGCAGCTGACCCGCGAGGACCCGGTCGAACAGCTGGGCCTGCTCGGGGTCGGCGCCGCGCCACTTCTCCAGCTGCTTGTCCCAGGCCGCGTGGGCCTCGGCGCCCCGGTCGAGGGCGGCCCGGGTGTGCGCGAGGACCTCGTCGGAGACCTCGAAGCTCTGCTCCGGGTCGAAGCCGAGGAGACGCTTGGTGGCGGCGACCTCCTCCGCGCCGAGGGCCGAGCCGTGGGAGGCCTCGGTGTTCCGGGCGTTCGGCGCGGGCCAGGCGATGATCGTGCGCAGCGAGATGATCGAGGGGCGTCCGGTCTCGGCCTGCGCCGTCTTCAGGGCCGCGTACAGGGCGGGGACGTCGACGTCGCCCTCCTCGGTCGGCTCGACGCGCTGCGTGTGCCAGCCGTAGGCCTCGTACCGCTTCAGCACGTCCTCGGAGAAGGCGGTGGCGGTGTCGCCCTCGATGGAGATGTGGTTGTCGTCGTAGACGAAGACGAGGTTGCCGAGCTTCTGGTGGCCGGCGAGCGAGGAGGCCTCGGCGGAGACGCCCTCCTCCAGGTCGCCGTCGGAGACGATGCCCCAGACGGTGTGGTCGAAAGGCGACTCGCCCTGCGGGGCGTCGGGGTCGAACAGGCCGCGCTCGTAGCGGGCGGCCATGGCCATGCCGACGGCGTTGGCGACACCCTGGCCGAGCGGTCCGGTGGTGGTCTCGACACCGGCGGTGTGCCCGTACTCGGGATGGCCGGGCGTCTTCGAGCCGTGCGTACGGAAGCTCTTGAGGTCCGCCAGCTCCAGCTCGTAGCCGGAGAGGAAGAGCTGGGTGTAGAGGGTCAGCGAGGTGTGGCCGGGGGACAGGACGAAGCGGTCACGGCCCGTCCACTCGGGGTCCGCCGGGTCGTGCCGCATCACCTTCTGAAAGATCGTGTACGCGACCGGGGCCAGGCTCATGGCCGTTCCCGGGTGCCCGTTGCCCACCTGCTGCACGGCATCCGCTGCCAGAAGGCGTGCGGTGTCGACGGCACGCCGGTCAAGTTCGGTCCACTCGAAGTTGTTCGGTGTCTGCGTGCTCATCTTCAAGAAATCCTCGATAGGAGCGGGTCATCTGCTCTGTTGTCTTCAAACCTAAAAGTCTGACTTTTACGAAGGAAGGTCTCCCTGTGTCAGCCTGTGGTGAAAGTGGGACACCCGTCGGCGACACATGAGCGCCACGGGGCGGCAACTGGGCGGCACGAGATGGACATGGTGGACACAAGTACCCAAGACGGCGTCGGTGAGGGCATCAGAACCTTTCCCTTTCCCGTCGAACTCAGCGTCGGCGGCGTCGGCATGCAGGTGGGCCCCATGGGCACCGGTCGCACCTGGCACACCGACGCGCCGCTGGACCGTGTGCACCGCATCGACTTCCACGTGGTGATGCTCTTCGACGACGGTCCGGTCCGCCACATGATCGACTTCGCCGAGCACGAGGCGGCGGCCGGCGACGTGCTGTGGATCCGCCCGGGCCAGGTCCACCGCTTCTCGAAGTCGAGCGGGTACCGCGGAACGGTCCTGACCATGCAGCCCGGTTTCCTGCCGCGTGCCACCGTCGAGGCCACCGGCCTGTACCGCTACGATCTGCCGCCGCTGCTGCACCCGGACGAGCGGCAGCTCGCGGGCCTGCGCGCGGCGCTGACGTATCTGCGCGGGGAGTACGACGACGGCGGTGCCGACGGAACGCTGCCCCTGAGTCTGCACACGGCGGTACTGCGGCACTCCCTCACGGCGTTCCTGCTGCGGCTGGCGCACCTCGCGGCGAGCAGCGCCGAGGCGGCGCGCGGCCTGGCCGACACCACGTTCACGCTCTTCCGGGACGCCGTGGAACGGGACTTCGCCACCAACCACAGCGTCAGCGCCTACGCCGACGCGCTCGGTTACTCCCGCCGTACCCTCGTGCGCGCGGTCCGCGCCGCCACCGGCGAGACACCCAAGGGTTTCATCGACAAGCGGGTCGTCCTGGAGGCGAAGCGGCTCCTGGCCCACACGGACCTGCCGATCGGCCGGGTCGGTGCGGCGGTGGGCTTCCCCGACCCGGCGAACTTCTCCAAGTTCTTCCAACTGCACACGGGAAACACCCCGGTGGCCTTTCGCGCGGAATTGCGCTGAGGCGACCGGGGTGTGTTTCGGCCGGGGTGTGCTGCGACCGGGGTGTGTTTCGGCCGGGGTGTCAGACCCGGGCGGCTCCCCTTCCGAAGTAGTGGCCCTCGTCCAGGTCCGCGAAGAGACCGCGCTGTTCGGGCCGCCGGTCCAGCAGCTTTCGGGTCAGGGCGCTGGACGCGGGGATGTCCCGGCCGACGAGCCCGCCGAGCCGGCCGAAGTGGGCACCCGCCTCGGCGGCCGGGACCGCGGTGACGGGCAGGTTCAGGTGGCGGCCGATGGCGGCGGCGATGTCGCGGAACGGCACGCCCTCGTCGTCGACGCCGTGCAGACGACTGCCCGCCGGGGCCGACTCCAGGGCCAGCCGGTAGAGGCGGGCCGCGTCGAGCCGGTGCACGGCGGGCCGGCGGTTGGCGCCGTCGCCGACGTACGCCGAGACACCCCGCTCGCGGGCGAGGTCGAGCAGCCGCGGCACGAAGCCGTGGTCGCCGACGCCGTGCACCGAGGGCGCAGGACGGACCGCGCCGACCCGCACACCGCGCTCGGCGAACGCCAGGGCCGCCGCCTCGTTGGGCATCCGCGCCGCCCACGCCCTGCACCTCACCCAGCCGTCCCTGAGCCGCCAAGTGCATTGCTTGGAGCAGCAGTTGGGCGTACGCCTGCTGGACCGCACGCCGCGGGGCACGCGGCTGACGGAGGCGGGCGAGGTGTTCCTGCCGCGCGCCAGGGCGCTGCTGGGCTCGGCCGCCGAGGCCGCCGCCCGGGCCCGCGCCGCCGCCGAACCCAGCCGGATCGTCGTCGGCTACCTCACGGCGATCATCGTCACGCCGGCCGTACGCGAGCTGCGTCGCAGGCACCCGGACGCCGACGTCCGCACCCTGCATCTGAACTGGAACGAGTCGCGTCAGGCCCTGCTCGACCGCCGGGTGGACGCCCTGGTCGCCCGGCTGCCGTTCCCGACGGACGGGCTGCACGTCACCGTCCTCTACGACGAGCCCCGGGCGCTGGTCGTCCCCCTCGACCACCGGCCGGTCGGCAAGGAGTCCGTCACCGTCGACGACCTGGCCGGCGAACCCATGCCCCGGGTGCGGGACTTTGACCCCGCCTGGAGCCGGTTCTGGCGTCTCGAACCGCGCCCCGACGGACTCCCGGTGCCGGACGGGCCGTATGCGGACGAGGTCGAGGACAAGTTCGAACTCGTCGCGCCGGGACAGACGGTGCTGGTCTCGGCGGCCGCCCCCGGATTCGCGCTGCGTCCCGACCTCACGAGTGTTCCCCTCGTCGGCGTCGAGCCGAGTCATGTCGTCCTGGCGACCCGCGCCGACGACCGCGGCCGTCTGGTGACCGCCTTCCGCAAGGCCGCCCGGACACACCCCACGGGCGGTTTCGTGCCCCGCGAGCAGGCCGGCCGCTGAACGCCCCGGAAGCAGGTCGCGCTCGTCGCACACGCGGCGCCGGGAGTCGACCGGTGCACACAGGTCGACCGCCCGGCGCCGCGCGGCCCTCGGTCAGTGGCCGAAGGTGAACCAGTTGACGTTCACGAAGTCCGCCGGCTGGCCGCTGGTGAAGGTCAGATAGACGTCGTGGGTGCCGGTGACGGAGCTGATGTTCGCCGGGATCGTCCGCCACGACTGCCAGCCACCGGTGTTGGCCACCGCGAAGCTGCCGACGGGCGTGGCGGTACGGCTGTCGAGGCGCACCTCGACCAGTCCGCTGACCCCGCCGGCCGCACCGCTCGCGACCCGGGCGCTGAACTGGGTCGCCGCCGAGGAACCGAAGGTGACGCCCTTGTAGAGCGCGTAGTCGCCGTTCGCGAGGGAGCCGATGTCCTGGCCGCCGCCCGTGTCGGTGGTCGTCTCGGTGACCGTGCCGGAGTGGCTGTCGTACGACTCGGCCTGGATCGTTCCGTAGGCGTCGCGGCTGCCGGACGGCGGGGGTGTGGTACCGCTCCCACCACCCGCGGCCTGGAGCACCTGCACATAGTCCACCACCATCGGGTGACCCGGCTGGGTGTCGCCGTCCAGACCGCCGCCGAAGGCGTCCGGGAAGCCGCCGCCCATCGCGACGTTCAGGATCACGAAGTAGCCGTGGTTCGTGGCGTTGGTCCACGTCGTCGCGTCGACCTGGTTCGCCGTGACGGTGTGGTAGTTGACGCCGTCCACGTAGAACCGGATCGCCTCGGGGCTCACCGAGCGGTCCCACTCCATGCTGTAGGTGTGGAAGCCGGACTGGCAGGTGGTGTTCGGACACGCGACGGAGTTGCCGATGCCGGTGGTCTCGTTGCACGGGCCGCCCGGGTTGGTGCCGCAGTGCATCGTCGACCAGACCTTGTTCAGGCCCTGGACGTTCTCCATGATGTCCAGCTCGCCGACGCCCGGCCAGTTCTGGTAGTTGCCGCGGTAGGGCGCGCCGAGCGCCCAGAAGGCGGGCCAGTAGCCCTCGGCGGCGGTGCCGGTCACGTTCGGCATCTGGATGCGGGCCTCCACCCGCAGCTTGCCGCCGGACGGGGGCTGGAAGTCGGTGCGGTTGGTCTCGATGCGGCCCGAGGTCCAGCGGCCCGCTGAGTCGCGCAGCGGGGTGATGCGCAGGTTGCCGTTGCCGTCGAGCGAGACGTTGCCGGTGCTGTTGGTCATCGTCTCGACCTCGCCGGTGCCCCAGTTGGCAGGCCCGCCCGGATACGAGGTCCCGGTGCTGTACTGCCAGTTGGAGGTGTTCACCCCGGTGCCCGCGGCGCCGGTGAAGTCGTCGAGGAAGACCTGCGTCCAGCCGGACGGGGGCGTGGGCGCGGAGGCGTTCGCGGGCAGGGTGACGGCCGCCGCGGCGGCGGCCGCCAGACCGAGGGTGCTGAGCACGGCGACGAGTGCGCGTCGCCGTCTGGGTATGCCGGAGGTTGCACTCATGGGGGGGTGCCTCTCGGGTACGGAGTGATGGGCGCGGGTGACTTCGAGAGTGTTTGAGAGCGCTCTCAAAGTGGGCCCAATGTGCTCTCCGTCCCGGAGGCCGTCAAGACTTAAAGCAAGGAAAGTCCTTTCGTGGCAAGGAAGTTCACGGGTTGAACCACGCAAACGTGCTAAAGCGCGCTGCCCGCCGTCCAGTCCGCCCAGGAGAGGTTCCAGCCGTTGAGCCCGTTGGCCGCGTCGACGGTCTTCTCGCCCGAGTTCTCGACGATCACCACATCGCCGAGCGTCGAACTCGCGTAGAACTCGTAGCCCGCGACGGAGCTGTCGTTCGCGCCCTTGGCGTCGTGCAGGCCGACGCAGCCGTGGCTGGTGTTCTGGCTGCCGAATATCGAGGTCGAGGCCCAGTAGTTGCCGTGGATGAAGGTGCCGGAAGTGGTCAGGCGCTGGGCGTGCGGGACGTCGGAGATGTCGTACTCGTCGCCGAGGCCGACCGTGGAGGACTCCATCCGGGTCTGTTTGAAGCGCTCGCTGATCACCATGATCCCGGACCAGGTGGTGTGGTCGGAGTCGCCGCCGGAGACGGGGTAGGTGGCCAGGGTCGCGCCGTCCCGCTCGACCGTCATCTTCTTGCTCGACAGGTCCACGGTGCTGATCTGTGCGCGGCCGATGTGGAACGTGACGTCCTTCGACTGCATACCGTATACACCATTCGATCCCTCGACGTCCTTCAACCGCAGACCGAGGGTGATCGTCGTCCCGGCCGCCCAGTACGTCTTCGGCCGGAAGTCCAGCCGGGTGGCGCTGAACCAGTGCCCGACGATCTCCACGGCCGGCTCGGCGGTCACCGTGATCGCCTTCTCCACGGCGGCCTTGTCGGACACGGCGTGCGAGAAGTTGATCGAGACCGGCATGCCCACGCCGGAAGTGGAGTTCGCCTCGGGAGTGAAGTAGCCGACGAAGGTCTCGCCGGGGGACTTGGTGGTGAAGGTGGCGGTCTGCGCGGCGGCGCCCTCCGCCTGCGCGGTGACCGTGTACTTCGTCCCCGAATACGGGTGGGCCGTGGACGTCCACGTGGTCCCGGCCTCGTCGAGGGAGCCCGCGAGCGTCGAGCCGTCGTTGCCCGTCACCGTCACGGAGGCGAGCGTGCCGTCGGTCACGGTGACCTCGACGGGGCTCGTGAAGGCCGCCTTCTTGGTGCCGTCGGCGGGGGTGACCGAGATCACCGGCTGTTTGACGGCCGGCGCGGCCTTCGTGGACGCGGAACCCGAGGTCCCGGTCGTGTTCTCCGAGGCGTCCGCCGATCCGGAGCTGCACCCGGTCAGCGCGACGGCCGGGACGGCCCCGAGCACGCCCAGGATCCCGCGCCGGGACCAGCCCTCCGGCTGCTGTTCGGACCGGTTCGATATGTGCGAGACGCCCACGGCACGCCTTCCTGAGTTGTCCACCTTTGCGCGTGCATCCTGCGCCTCCCAGATGGGGCGATCCTTTGAATCACCGGGTCGCAACCTGAGATTCCTGTGAGGACGGCCTGAGAGACGCCGACGCACGCCGGGGTGACACCCCAGGGACTCGTCCGGCAGGGCCGATCCTGCGGCGATTCACCGGATCGCCGGGGGAGAAGGCGCGAGGGCTCTCGTGCGGGGGAGGGGCCGGGTGCGGCTCGCCGTCGTGGGGGAGGGGGCGACGCGTCCGCCTCCACGGCCGACTCCCGTGTCCATGCCTGGCGCCCGCGTCCACGCAGGCCCGCGTCCATGCCCGCCCCCGCGTCCACGGCCGGCCCGCG
Organism: Streptomyces sp. NBC_01334; assembly: GCF_035983595.1. NCBI lineage: Bacteria > Bacillati > Actinomycetota > Actinomycetes > Kitasatosporales > Streptomycetaceae > Streptomyces > Streptomyces sp. NBC_01334. The sequence goes on from NZ_CP130718.1 coordinate 7,975,912, forward strand.
TCCACGGCCGCCCCCGGTCCATGCCTGGCGTTAGCTCCCGTTCCCGGCCCGTGGGCCCTGGGTGAGCGGGTAGTCGTAGCGGATGAACCCGTTGAAGCCCGCCACCTTGTCGTACAGGGCGCGGGCCGTGGTGTTGTCCTCCTGGGTGGACCAGTACAGCCGGGCGGCGCCCCGCTCCCGCGCCGCCTCGGCCACGCGCTCGATCAGCGCCCGTGCCACCCCCCTGCCACGCACGGCCTCGTCGACGTAGAGATCCTGGAGACAGCAGCTGTCCGCCATCCAGCCCGAGGCGTGGAACAGGTAGTGGGCGATGCCCACCAGCCTTCCCTCCGCCCGGGCGCCGACGGCGTGCACCTCGCCGCCGTCCCGAAGGCGTCGCCACATCTCCTCGTAGCCGTCGTCGGGCACCTCGGTCCGGTAGAACGTCTTGTAACCGCGCGCCAGCACTTCCCAGGCGGCGCGGTCCTCCGGGCCCAGTGGGCCTGTCTGCGTCGTCTGCGTCGTCTCCGTCATGGTTGGGCATTCTCGCCGGGGACCCCCGGGTCACCAACCGGGTTTCGTGTGCGCCGAGCGGACCGCTGCCGATGTCCCGTCCGCGGGACCCGACGCGCCCGGCACCCGGCCGACCCGGCCTCGCGGGCCGGCCGCCGCGGGGTGCGGCGCCTCAGCCGGGCCGGCCGTCGGGCTGCCAGCCCAGAGCCCGGGAGATCCCGCGTGCCGCGAGACGTACGGCCGGTGCCAGCACCGGTACCTGCGCGTCGGCGTGCGGGACGACGACCGACACGGCGGCCGCCACCGCACCGCCCGGTCCGCGCACCGGGGCGGCCACCGACAGGGCGTCGTCGGTGACCTGACGGCTGCTCACCGCGACGCCCGCCCGCCGGACTTCGGCCAGTACCCGGCGCAACCGCGTCGGATCCGTGATGGTGTGGGCGGTATAAGAGGCCAATGGGCCAGCGCAGTACTCCTCTTGGAGAGCGAAGTCGCTGTGCGCCAGCAGCGCGAGCCCCACGCCGGTCACGTGCAGCGGCCAGCGGGCGCCCACCCGGATGTGCACCCCGACCGCCGAACGCCCCGACAGCCACTCGGTGTAGACGACCTCGGACCCGTCCCGCACCGCCAACTGCACGTTCTCGTGCGTGGCTTCGTACAGGTCCTCCAGAAACGGCAGCGCGACCTGCCGCAGCGCCAGGCCGCGCGGCGCCAGCGCCGCGACCTCCCACAGTCGCAGCCCCACGTGGTACACGCCGGACGGGTCCCGCTCCAGGGCGCCCCACTCGGTCAGGGCGCTCACCAGTCGGTGCGCGGTGGTGAGGGTCAGGCCGGCGCGGCGGCTGATGTCGGTCAGGGACAGCGCGGGGTGCGTGTGGTCGAACGCGGCGAGCACGGCCAGCAGCCGGCCGGGCGCGGAGCGGGCGGTCACGGCGAGAACGCCCTGGTCCATCGGGTCCTCCTCACGGCATCAGGCGAGTCCGTCCTGGGCGATCCGCCGCAGCAGGGTGTGCAGCGTCTCGCGGTCGGCCGGGTCGAGCGGGTCCAGCAGTTCGTTCGTCACCCGCAGGCCCGCCTCGTCGGTGCCGCGAAGGAACGCGCGGCCGTCCTGCGTGAGGGCGACGATCCGGCTGCGGCGGTCGTCCGGTGCCGCGCGGCGCTCGGCGAAGCCCAGCTTCTCCAGGTCGTCGACGAGGCCGACGATCGCGCTGGGGTCATAGCCGAGCCGTGCGCTCAGCTCCCGCTGGAGGGCGCCCTCGGAGGTGGCGAGGAAGCGCAGCACCGCGTAGTGGCGCAGCCGCACTCCCGACTCCTGGAGGAACGTGTTGAACAACTGACCCGAGCGCAGTCCCAGGCGGTACAGCAGGTATCCCGTGTCCGCGTGCAGCCCGCGCATCCACGGCTCGTCCGCGTCGATCGGTGCGGCGTTGGTTGCGTTGTCATGGCGGGCGATGGCGGGCTCCCTGGGCTCGGTCCCCTTCCGGGGTGGTTCTGCGTACAGATTCCAGCATGACGCACCCGTAGGACTACAACAACTATTGACGTCAACAATTATTGCTCTTAGCTTCGATCTCGTAGTCAGCACCCCGCGCACCCCATGTGAAGGGACACCGTCGTGCCCAGCATCGATCTCACCGGCAAGGTCGCCGTCGTCACCGGCAGCGGTCGGGGCCTCGGCCTCGCCTACGCTCATGCCCTGGCCGCCCGCGGCGCGTCCGTGGTCGTCAACGACGTCGACGAGGCCGTGGCCGAGCAGGCCGTGAAGTCCCTCGTCGCGGCCGGCGGCAGGGCGGTCGCCGAGGTGGTCCCGGTCGGTACGACCGAGGCCGCCGACCGGCTGGTGAACCGGGCCGTGGAGGAGTTCGGCCGGCTCGACATCCTGGTCACCAACGCGGGCATCCTGCGCGACAAGGTGCTGTGGAAGATGACCGACGACGACTTCGACGCGGTGATCGCCACCCACCTCAAGGGCACCTTCACCTGTGCCCGCGCCGCCGCCGTACGGATGCGCGAGCAGGGTGAGGGCGGCACGCTGATCCTCGTCGGCTCCCCGGCCGGCCAGCGGGGCAACTTCGGCCAGACGAACTACGCGGCCGCCAAGGCGGGCATCGCCGCCTTCGCCCGCACCTGGTCCATGGAGCTGGGCCGCGCGGGCATCACCGTCAACGCGATCGTCCCGGTCGCCGCGACCGCGATGACCGAGACGATCCCCGCCTTCGCCCCGTACGTCGAGGCCCTGAAGAACGGCGAGCCGTTCCCGGACTTCCTGCGCAAGGGCGAGGGCTTCGGCACCCCCGAGGACTGCGCGGCGCTGGTGCCCTTCCTGGCCTCCGAGGCCGCCCGGGGCATCACCGGCCAGGCCATCGGCATCGGCGGCGACAAGGTGGCACTCTGGTCGCATCCGCAGGAGATCCGCGCGGCCTACGCCGACGGCGGCTGGACGCCCGAGACTCTGGCCGACGTCTTCCCCGCCTCGGTCGGTGCCGAGCTCCAGACGGTCGGCATCCCGGCCCCCACGTTCCCGGAGGCGTGATGAGCCCCTCCACGGCCCCCGCCGCGACGCCCGCCATGAACGTCGACGAACTGGTCGCGATCGACGTCCACACCCACGCCGAGGTGTCGTCCAAGGGCCACTCCTCGCTGGACGACGACCTGCACGACGCCTCCTCCGCCTACTTCAAGGTCGAGGGCAAGCGGAAGCCCACCCTGGAGGAGACGGCCCGCTACTACCGTGAGCGGAAGATGGCCGCCGTGATCTTCACGGTGGACGCCGAGTCCGCGACCGGCACGGCGCCGGTCCCGAACGAGGAGGTCGCCGAGGCCGCCGCCGCCAACGCCGACGTCCTCATCCCCTTCGCCTCCATCGATCCCTTCCGGGGGAGGGCGGGCGTGAAGCAGGCCCGGCGCCTGGTCGAGGAGTACGGGGTGAAGGGCTTCAAGTTCCACCCCAGCATCCAGGGCTTCTTCCCCAACGACCGCTCGGTGGCGTACGACCTGTACGAGGTGATCGAGGAGACGGGGACCATCGCCCTGTTCCACACCGGTCAGACGGGCATCGGCGCCGGAGTCCCGGGCGGCGGCGGGATCAGGCTCAAGTACTCCAACCCGCTGCACGTGGACGACGTGGCGGCCGACTTCCCGCACCTCAAGATCATCCTGGCGCATCCGTCCTTTCCCTGGCAGGACGAGGCGCTCGCCGTCGCCACCCACAAGCCGGGCGTGCACATCGACCTGTCCGGCTGGTCGCCGAAGTACTTCCCGCCGCAGCTCGTGCAGTACGCCAACACGCTGCTGAAGGACAAGGTCCTCTTCGGCTCCGACTTCCCCGTCCTCACCCCCGACCGCTGGCTCGCCGACTTCGACAAGCTGACGATCAAGGACGAGGTGAAGCCGAAGATCCTCAAGGAGAACGCCGCCCGTCTGCTCGGGCTGACCACACCGTAAGGGGCGTGGAAGATGCGCAACGAGGGACTGGGGTCGTGGCCCGCACGCCGGGCCCGCAAGACCCCGCACCGCACCGCGCTGGTCCACGGTGAGCAGTCGACGGACTATCGCACACTGTATACACGCACCACGCGCCTGGCCCACGCCCTGCGCGCCCGGGGTGTGCGGCGCGGCGACCGCATCGCCTACCTCGGCCCCAACCATCCCTCCTACCTGGAGACGCTGTTCGCCGCAGGCACCCTCGGCGCGGTGTTCGTCCCCCTCAACACCCGCCTCGCCGGCCCCGAGATCGCCTACCAGCTCGCCGACTCCGGCGCCAAGGCACTCGTCTACGGTCCCTCGCACGCCGGTCTGGTCGCCGGCCTGCCCGGGAACACGGACGTGCGGACGTACCTCGAGGTCGGAGCCGAATACGAAAGGGAGCTCGCCGCCGCCTCGGACGAACCGATCGACACGCCGGTCACCCCCGACGACACCTGCATCATCATGTACACCTCGGGCACGACCGGCCGCCCCAAGGGCGCCATGCTCACGCACGGCAACCTCACCTGGAACGCGGTCAACGTCCTCGTCGACACCGATCTGACCGCCGACGAACGCGCCCTGGTCTCCGCGCCGTTGTTCCACACGGCAGGCCTGAACATGCTGACCCTGCCGGTGCTCCTCAAGGGTGGCTGCTGCGTCCTGGTCGAGGCCTTCGACCCGGAGGCCACCCTCGGTCTGATCGAGCGGCACCGGATCACCTTCATGTTCGGGGTGCCGACGATGTTCGAGCAGGTCGCCCGGCACCCGCGCTGGGCGGACGCGGATCTGTCCAGTCTGCGGATCCTGACCTGTGGCGGCTCCCCGGTGTCGACGCCGCTGATCGCCGCCTACCAGGAACGCGGACTGACCTTCCTCCAGGGCTACGGCATGACCGAGGCGTCCCCCGGCACGCTGTTCCTGGACGCCGAGCACGCGGTCAGCAAGGCGGGCTCGGCCGGCGTCCCGCACTTCTTCAGCGACGTACGCGTGCTGCGTCCCGACCTCACACCCGTCGAGGTCGGCGAGACCGGCGAGGTCGTCGTCCGCGGGCCGCACGTCATGCCCGGCTACTGGGGGCTGCCCGAGGAGACGGCCGCCTCCTTCGCCGACGGCTGGTTCCGCAGCGGGGACGCGGCCCGGGTCGACGAAGACGGTTACGTGCATATCGTCGACCGCATCAAGGACATGATCATCTCCGGCGGGGAGAACATCTACCCCGCCGAGATCGAGGACCTGCTCCTCGCCCACCCCGACATCGTGGAGTGCGCGGTCATCGGTGTGTCCGACGACAAGTGGGGCGAGGTGCCGCGCGCGGTCGTCGTGCCTCGCGAAGGCACCTCGCTCGACCCCGACGAGGTGCTGGCCTCGCTGTCCGGGCGGCTCGCCAAGTACAAGATCCCCAAGTCGGTGGTGGTGGCGGACGAACTCCCGCGCACCGCCTCCGGAAAGCTCCTGAAGTCCCGGGTGCGCTCCCGGTTCGGCACCGACTCCTGAACAACTCTCCTGTGAACTCTCCTGTGAGGAACGGAATATGAGCATCACCGTCAACGGTCTCGACGAGCTGAAGAAGCTGGCCGGCAGCGACCTGGGCACCAGCGAGTGGATCGAGGTCACCCAGGAGCGCATCGACACGTTCGCGGACGCGACCGGGGACCACCAGTGGATCCATGTGGATCCCGAGCGGGCGGCCGCCGGGCCCTTCGGAGCGCCGATCGCCCATGGGTACCTGACACTCTCCCTTTTCATCCCGCTCTTCACCGAGCTGCTGGACGTCCAGGGCGTCTCGACCAAGGTCAACTACGGGCTGAACAAGGTTCGTTTCCCCTCGCCGGTCAAGGTCGGCTCGCGGATCCGGCTGGTGGCCGAGCTCACCGAGGTCGAGGACGTGCCGGGCGGGGTGCAGATCACCGTCGACGGGGCGATCGAGATCGAGGGGGGCGCGAAGCCCGCCGCGGTGCTGCAGAGTCTGTCGCGCTTCTACGCGTAGGGCGCCGCGGGCCGGGCCGTCCGGAACGGCGCTGTGGGGAACCGCGGGACCGGTGTCGCCGGTCGCGCGGTTCCCCGCGCCCCGTTCGGGGCGCTCAGCCGACGACGTCCACGAAGATCGGGTTGGAGTAGAACCAGGTGTCGGCCCACGGGTCGCCGTCGCCCGGCGCGTGCGGGATCGGGCCGTGCGGGTCCACGGAAGCGCCCAGGTAACCGGTTCCGTTCCGGTTGCCGTCGCTGCCGCGCAGACGGAGGTAGCAGGACTCGTCGCCCACCGTGACCGGGACGCGCAGGGTGTAGGTCCCCTTGCGGCCGCTCACGTCCGTCGTGCGGACCACCTTCGTGTCGGGAGCCCGCCAGGTGTCACGGTCGGACACCGCGCCGCGCACCGCGCCCCGGATCACGTCCACGTGTGCCAACTGCGGGAGGATTCCCCGGGGGTTGGGGCGGGAGGCACTGGTGACGGTGACCTCCAGCGTGAGCTTCTCGCCTTTGCGCACCCGGAGCCGGCCGCCGAGCGTGACGCCCCGCCCGTTGCTGTGCTCCCGCCGCAGCCGGACCTCCAGGCCGTCGAGCAGATGCCCGTGGTCCAGCCAGACCCGGCCCTCGCGCAGGCCCGTCATCACCGCGCGGTAGCCGTAGCGGGTCACGCCGACGTGGGTCCGGCTGAACTGCCCCGGCCAGAAGTCGCTGCCGGCCTGCGGGGTGTCGGTGTTCACCGGATCGGGCAGCCTGCCGGTGTTGTCGAAGTTCTGCCCGGCGGGCCAGTCACCGTTCTTCCAGGTGTCGAAGACGGTCCGGTGGTTGTCGGAGTTGGTGGTGACCGAGAACAGCCGGCCCTCGGCCAGCATCGAGTCCCACAGCCCGCCGACGGTCGCGGTGGCCCAGTCGAAGCCGCCGTAGGTGAGGTAGGCGTCCGCCGGGTAGCCCGCCCAGGACTGGGCGGACGGCTTGTTCTCGTACTCGCCGCGGATGGAGGTGGCACCGCGCCAGCCGGGGATCGCCGCGCCCTGGGCGCCCGGCGCGCCCTCCATGCCGATCATGATCTCGGGCGCCGCGTCGCGCCAGGCCCGCATCTCGTGCGGGGAGTCGATGCCGAGGCGCAGCGGGTGGTTGGCGAGGACCAGGACGTCGTCGACATAGCCGCTGCGGCGCTGCTCGGCCAGCCACTTGACCGCCTTGACGGCGTGCGCCTCGTTGCGGGCGGTGTCGGCCGCGCCGGCGGCTCCCTCGGTGTAGCCCAGCAGCTTGCCGTCGTAGGCGAGTTCGAACCGCGTGAGCAGGTCGACCTCGTGCGGGCCGGGGGCGGCGAACACCGTGCAGTGCTCGGCGGCCGGGATGTACCACTCCAGCCCCTGGAAGATCAGCTGGCGCGGGTTCGCGGCGCGGGCCTCGAGGATCTCCTTGTGCTCCAGCGCGGCGCCGTAGGAGGCGTGCCCGAAGTTGGAGTGCTCGTTGAAGACCATCCAGTCGAGGCCGTACCGGGCGGCGGCCCGGGCCTGCTGGGAGAAGGTGTACTTCGCGTCGTGGCTGTAGACGGAGTGGACGTGGTGGTCGCCCACCAGGTAGGCGAGCCGCGGGTCCTCACCGCCGTGGCCCCGGCCGGTGGCGGCGACGGCCGGGGTGGCCGCACCGCCGAGTGCGAACGCGGCGCCGAAGAGGCCGGCGCGGCGCAGAAGTCCGCGCCTCGACACGCCCTGGGCGTCGAGAACGGCGGGCGGGACGGACGGATCGGCCCAGGCGGGCAGCTGCTGCTCGGTCACGGTGATCCTCGTGCAGAAGGTCAGTGGTTCATGAAGGAGGTGACGGGCAGCGCCCGCGAGACGATCCGGACGTCGCCGAGGCGGCCGTGCAGGATCTGGTCGATCTGTCCGCCGTACTCGTAGCCGCCGAGCAGCCACGGCAGCCCGACGGAAGTGACGCCGACGGCCGCCGCCTTCGGGTTGCGCACCGCCGGGCAGCCCTCGACGTACAGCGTGGTGTGCCTGCCGTCGTTGACGACCGCGAGGTGCCACCAGGTCTCCAGCGGGGTCTCCTGACCCCAGTTGGTGGCGATGCCCTCCTGATTCAGCGGACGCATGGCCCACTGCGGTTCCCGGTCGTTGGACAGGGAGAGGGTGGCGAGCGGCTCGTCGGGGTCGTCGCCGGTCCTGCCCGCGGCGCCGCCTGTTCCGGTCCGGCTCACCAGCCCCGACCAGGCGTGGTGCGACGGGTCCCAGTCGGCCGGGAGACGGTAGAACGCCTCGATGGTGTAACCGTTCTTGAAGGTCGCCGAGTTGAGCGGGGCGCCGTCGACCGTGCGCAGGTAGGCGCCCTTCAGCGGGGACTTGTATCCCTGGAACTCCAGGCTGCCGTGGCCGGGTTGGTCGGGGTGGTGGTCGGAGGACCAGGTCAGGGAGCCGCCGCCCACCGTGACGAGGGTGAGGTCGTTGCCACGTCCGGACAGGTCGCGGACGGTGCCGCCGACCGCCGCACCGTCGTCGTGGCCGTCGAACCGCCAGTAGGCGACCGTGTCGCGCACCAGCACCTTCGACACGGGACGGGCAGGACGCGCGGGCACCGGATCGAAGCCCGCGAAGCGCTCGGCGAAGTCGATGTCGACCGTGAACCGGTCGGCGTCGCCGCTCAGTTCGATCTCCTGCCGCTCCAGCTCGTTGAGCCCCTTCGCGGCCCGGCCGAGGATCCACGGGGAGACCGTCTCCACGTCGATGACGTTCCGGTCGAGGTCGAAGCGGTAGAGGCGGATCATGGCGGCGCCGCCGAAGTAGCGATTCTGATAGTTCGTCAGATGCAGCTGCACATCATGTCCGGCCGCGTTCCTGCGCGTCGCCCGACCGGCGGGCCAGTAGTGCCCGTTGAGGGTGAGGAAGATCTGGTCGTGGTCCTCGATCAGTCGGTCCCACAGCTGCTGGCCGTACGGCGACAGGGAGTCGTCCTCGGCGACCAACTCGTGCGTGGTCAGGACGACCGGTGTCCTCGGGTGCCGGGCGAGGACGTCGGCGGCCCAGGCGTAGCCCTTCTCCGACAGCCGCCAGTCCAGCGCCAGCACCATCCACTCCCGGCCGCCCGCCCGGAACAGGTGGAAGGTGTTGTAGCCGTCGGGGGAGGCCCCGCCGAACGTGGGCTTCCCCTGGAAGCGCTGCGGGCCGAAGGCGTCCAGGTACGGGGTCGCGCCGCGCTGGTCGGTCGTCGACGACTTCACGTCGTGGTTGCCGGCCAGCACGCTGTAGCCGATCCCGCGCCGGTCGAGCAGCCCGAACGCCTCGCTGATCGCGGCGACTTCGTCCTTCGCCCCGTTCTGGGTGAGGTCACCCAAGTGGGACAGGAACACGAGGTTCTCGTGCTTGCCCTGGTCGAGGAGGTAGCGCAAGGACGCCTCGACCGGCGCCTTGTCGATGCTCGGGCCGTCGAAGAGATACTGCGTGTCGGGCATGACGGCGAGCGTGAAACGGCGGCTCTCCGGGTCCGGACGCCACTGGGCGGAGGCCGCCTCGGCGGTGGACGGCAGCGCGAGTCCGGCCGTGGCGGCCGCGCCGAGCAGCGCGGTGGCCCGGAGGAATCCGCGTCTTCCGGCACCGGCCTGCGCGGCCTCGCCCTGTTCGTGGGCATGCGAAGTACACACGTGTGCTCCGTAGGTAAGTCCGTTGCTGACAACGGGAGTTCAGAGGACGCGCAGGGTCCAGCTCCAGCGGTGGACGCCCGGTGCGACGAGGTAGGAGGGGAAGGTGTCGGGGCCGCACGACGCTGTGCCGAGGCCGCGGTGCGCCGCGTCGAGGTGCACCACGCAGCCGGCGCGCGGGACGAGTTCGTCGTGATGGGTGACGGCCGTGAGGTCCTCGGCGCGGTAGCGCGAGACGGAGACCTGGCGGGGCTCGTCCAGAGTGACGGAGAGGCCCGTGGCGTCCGGCGCGGAGAGCGTGAAGCGCCGCACACCGTGCCGGCCGCCGCTCTCCTGCGGACGCAGGTACGGGGTGAACAACTCGTCGACCCGGGCGTGGTGATGGCCCACCGGCGCGCCCGCGCTCCGGTCGGGGTACGACTCCCAGGGGCCCTGTCCGAACCAGTCCAGCCGGTCCGGTCCCGCCACCGTCTCGAAGACCGAGCCCACGCGCGCCACGTCGTCGAACTCCGCGGGAAGCTCGGCCTGTTCGTCGATCCGGATGCCGCCCTCGACCGGCGTGAAGACCTGCCGGTGCCGGACGACGCCGGTGGTGCCGGCGTACTCGGCGAGCACGGTCACCCCGTCGCCCTCCTGGTGTACGGACACCAGCCTGCGCACCAGGGCGTCCAGGCCCCACGTCCGCCAGCGCAGCGCCGCCCCGCCCAGCTCGTCGTTGTCGGTGGGCGCCCGCCACAGCGACAGCGCGGGCGCGGAGGTCAGCAGAGGGTGGACGAGGAGTCCGTCGGCGTCGATCTCGACGCGGCCGGAGCCCACCGGGTCCTCGACCGGCACCGGCGCCCGCAACCGCACCTGCGGCGCGCACACCACAGTGCCCCGCGGAGCCCACGGCAGATCCTGTCCCGTCCTCACCCGCAGCGTCAGCCACGCCTCTCCGCCGTCGTCCGGCAACGCGAACGGCAGCGGCACCTCGACCGTGCCGCCCGGGGGAAGGCCGGGCAGCTCGGCCTGCGCGGTGAGCGTCCCGCCGTGGGCGAGCGACAGCTCCCACTCGGCCGCGAGCCACTCCAGGCCCCGGAAGTGCTGGTGGTTGGAGACCGTCACCCCCTCCGGTCCGACGCCGTGCAGCCGTACCGGTGCGGAGAGTTCCCGGTGTTCGTACATCACCGGTTTCGGGGTGCGGTCCGGGAAGACGACACCGTCCGCGATGAACGCGCCGTCGTGGTCCTTCTCGCCGAAGTCGCCGCCGTACGCCCAGCGGTGTCCGGGCGCGGCGACAGCGTTGTCATAGAGTCCGGCGCCCCCACGCCCGACCGGTCTTCCGTCGTTCACACGCTGGAGAATGCCGTGGTCCCAGAACTCCCAGATGAACCCGCCCTGAAGACCCGGGGTGGCCTCGATGGCGGCCCAGTGGTCCGCCAGCGTCCCGTTGCTGTTGCCCATGGCGTGGGAGTACTCGCACTGGATGAGCGGCTTGGTCTGCCGCCCGGACAGCGCGTGTGCCACGCAGTCCTCCAGGGGCGCGTACATCGGGCAGGCGATGTCGGAGGCGACCTCCGGGTCGGCCCAGCCGAGCTTGGCGGCCCCCTCGTACTGCAACGGCCGGGTCGGGTCGTGCCGGCGCACCCAGCCCGCGGCGGCGTCGTGGTTGGCGCCGTAGTCGGACTCGTTGCCCAGCGACCAGATGATGACCGACGGGTGGTTCTTGTCCCGCAGCACCATCCGCGAGACCCGGTCGACGAAGGCGTTCAGATAGCGGGGGTCGTCGGCGATCTCGTGGGCGTGGTCGTGGGACTCGATGTTCGCCTCGTCGACGACGTAGAAACCGATTTCGTCGGCGAGGTCGTACAGCGTGGGGTCGTTCGGATAGTGCGCGGTGCGGATCGCGTTGAAGCCGAAGCGCTTCAGCAGGACCAGGTCGGCGCGCATGTCGTCGTACGACACCGTCCGTCCCGTCAGGGGGTGGAAGTCGTGCCGGTTCACCCCCCGGATGAAGACCCGCTCGCCGTTGACCAGCAGATCCCGGCCGACGATCGCCACGTCGCGGAAGCCGACCCGGTGGCGGGAGGTGTCGGCGACGGTGCCGTCGGCGCGGTGCAGCCGGACCGTGAGGTCGTACAGCTCGGGCGTCTCGGCCGTCCAGGTACGCACCTCGGGCACCCGCGCGCCCAGCCGTGCCTCGCCGAGGAAGGCGGAGACGCGCTCCTCCTCGGCGTTGGCCAGGTCGAACTCCGCGTCCTGCGCCAGCGGCAGTCCGTCCAGCTCCCCGCTCACGTACCAGCCCGCGGGCAGGGCTCCGCCCGAGTCCCGCACCTGGCAGTCGACCCGCAGCGCGCCGTCCCGCGCCGCCCGCACGCTCACGTCGGCCAGCCGCAGCGGGTCGGTGGCGTACAGCAGCACCGAGCGGGTGATCCCGGCATGCCACCACTGGTCCTGGTCCTCGATGTGCGAGGCGTCCGACCATTTGACGACCGTCAGCCGCAGCACGGACCGGCCGCCGGGGCGTACGACGCCCGACAGATCGAACTCGGCCGCCAGATGCGAGTCCTTGGAGATGCCGACGGGCCGCCCGTCCACATGCACCAGCAGCACACTCTCGGCGGCCCCGACCTGGAGCACGATGCGGCGCCCGGCCCACTCGGCGGGGATGTCGATCTCCCGCTCGTACACACCCGTCGGATTGTCCGCGGGCGACAGTGGGGGGAATTCTGTATACGGCATACGGACGTTCAGATACTGCGGAAGGTCGGCAGTGCCCTCGATGGTCTGCATGGTCCATACGCCGGGCACGAATGCCGTCGACCAGGGACCGCCGACCGGCGCGTCCGGAGCGGACAGCAACCGAAACCGCCAGTCGCCGTCCAGGGAGTTTGCTCCGGAGCGCCGGTCGACGGCGTTCATGGGCAGCCGTCCCCACGAGGTCACCTCGGGTGCCTCCCAGGGGCGGAGCGCCAGCAGCGGATCGGTCACTTGATCGCTCCCTTCGCGAGGTCGCCGATCATCTGACGGGCGCCGATCGCGAACACGATGAGCAGCGGGACCAGGGCGAGCAGCGCGCCGGTCATGACCATTCCGTAGTCCGTGGTGCCGTGCGTGCCGTTGAGCTGGGACAGCGCGACCTGGAGGGTCACGTTGTCCGGGTTGGTGAGGGCGATCAGGGGCCAGGCGTAGTCGTTCCACTGGCCCATGAAGGTGAAGATGCCGAGGAAGGCCAGTCCCGGCCGTACCACCGGGAGGGCCACGTGCCAGTACTGGCGCAGGAAGTTCGCGCCGTCGATGCGGGAGGCGTCGAGGAGTTCGTCGTGGATCGCGCCCTTCATGTACTGACGCATCCAGAAGATGCCGAACGCGTTGGCGGCGGCCGGCACGATCAGCGCCGTCATCGAGCCGATCCAGCCGAGCTTCGCCATGATGACGAACTGGGGGATGGCCTGGAGCTGCGCCGGGACCATGAAGATGAACATGAGCAACACGAACAGCAATCGCTTGCCCGGAAATTCGAACTTGGCGAAGACGAAGGCGGCCAGCGAGTCGAAGAACAGGACCAGGAAGGTCACCGATCCCGCCACCAGCAGCGAGTTGAACATCGAGCCGAAGAAGTCGATGTTGTCGAAAAGGCTGCGGACGTTTTCCAGGAAGTGCGTGCCCGGCAGCAGCTTGGGCGGATAGGAGAAGATCTCCGACGACGTGTGCGTCGACATGATCACGGCCCAGTAGAACGGGAAGGCCGAGAGCAGGACGCCGAGGACGAGAGCGGCGTGCAGCCCGATCCCTCTGCGGCGGGACCCGTCGATCCCCTTGGCGCGCCGTGTTTCTTGGGTGGATGCCATGGTGTGCGGGCCTCCCTATTCTTCGCCCCGGCGCTGCACCAGCCGCCAGTTGATGATCGAGAAGAGGACGACGACGAGGAAGATGCCCCACGCCACGGCGGCGCCGTAGCCGAAGTCGTTGTTGTCGAAGGTCTGTTGGAAGAAGTAGAGGACCATCGTCCGGCCGGCGTGGCCGGGACCGCCCGAGAACGTCGAGTCGTTCGAGGTGTTCTGGAGCAGTACCTGGGGTTCGGAGAAACTCTGCAGACCGGTGACCGTCGACACGACGAGCACGAACAGCAGCACCGGCCGCATCATCGGCAGCGTGATCCGGAAGAACGTCTGCACCGGCCCCGCGCCGTCCATGCGCGCCGCCTCGTACAGCTCGCTCGGCACGGTCTGGAGACCGGCGAGGAAGATGATCGCGTTGTAACCGGTCCACTGCCAGGTCATCAGCGTCGCGATGGCGATCCTGATGCCCCACGGGGTGTTCAGCCACGCGATCTGGTCGAAACCGATTGCCTGGAGGAAAGCGTTCACCAGGCCGAAGTTGGTGGAGAAGACCGAGCCGAAGATGATCGCGATCGCCACGACGGAGGTGACGTTCGGCAGGAAATAGGCGACGCGGTAAAGGTTCTTGAAACGGACCGCCGAGTTGAGCATCACGGCCGTCACCATCGCCAGGAAGATCATGGGGAAGGTGGCCAGCGCCCAGATGACGATCGTGGTCCCGATCGAGCTCCAGAACTCGGAGTCGCTCACCAGGTACTGGTACTGCGACAGTCCCGCCCACTCCATCGAGCCGAGGCCGTCCCAGCGGTGGAAGGAGAGGTAGAGCGAGAAGCCGACGGGGATCAGGCCGAAGCAGAGGAAGAGCAGGTAGAAGGGGGAGATCGCGGCGTAGAGGTGCCAGTACTTCCGCAAGCCCTGCCGGGGCCGGGTGACGGGGACGTCCGCCACGACCGCCGGGGGCTTCTCCAGCGCGGGGAGGGTGGCCATCAGTAGCTCACCCCCAGGTGCTTCGCGATGCGCCGGCACTTGCTCATGGCGTCACTCCATGCCTGCTCCGGGTCCTTGCCGAGGACACCGACGTTCTTGATCTCGTCCTTGATGGGCTGCCCGAGCGCGATGTCGAACGGGCTGTTGTAGGCGACCACGATCTTCTGCGCGGCCGGACCGAAGACGTCCATCGTGACCTGACCGCCGAAGAACTCGTCCGGCTCGCGCACCTGCTTCAGGTCGTACGAGGCGGGGGTCGAGGGGAAGAGCCCGGCGTCCACGAACCCCTGCGCCTGGTTGCCCGCGTCGAGCATCCAGCTGATGATCTGGAACGCCCGCTCGGGCTCCCGGCACGCCTTGGTGACCGACAGGAAGGAGCCGCCGTTGTTGGAGGGCCGCACGGGCATGTCGGCCACCCGCCAGCGGCCCTTGGTCTTCGGCACGCCGTTCTTGAGGTCGCTGGTGGCCCAGGAGGCGCCCAGCTGGCTCGGCAGCTTGCCGTCCTCGACGGCCGACAGCTGGTCCGGGGTGCCGGTGACCAGGTTGGAGACGATCTTGCGCTGTTTGGCCTCCACGGCGAGCGCCCAGGCGTTGCGCACATGCTCCTGGTCGCCGATGAAGTGGCGGTCCTTGTCGACGTACCGCTCGCTGCCCTGCTGGACCACGTTCTCGAAGACGCTGTTGACGTCGGTGAGCAGCGAGGTCCCCGGTATCCGCTGCCTGAGCCGCTCGCCCGCCGCGAAGAACTTCTCCCAGGTGTCGAGTTCCTTCGAGACGTCGGCGGGCTCGTAGGGCAGACCGGCCTTGCGGAAGACGGCGTACTGGTAGAAGTGCGCCACCGGCCCGCAGTCGATCGGGAAACCGACCATCCTGCCGTCGTCCGCGATGCCCTGCTCCCACTTCCAGGGCAGGTAAAGGGACTTGTACCTGTCCGCGCCGAGCGTGCGCAGGTCCACGAACTGGTCGGCGTTGGGCAGGTAGGACGCCATGTCCTCGCCCTTCAGGCCCGCGATGTCGGGGACGTGGGCGCGGCCCGCCATCGTGGTGATCAGCTTCGACCGGTAGTAGCCGCCGATCTTGATGGCCTGGAGGTCGACCGAGCTGTCGTAACGGGCCCTGGCGTTCTTGACGACCGTGTCGCCCAGGCCTCCGTCCCAGTACCACAGGACCATGTTCCGGCCGGTCGAACCGGTCGGAACGGCACAGCCGGACGCCAGGCCGCCGAGCGCCGTGGCGGCCGAACCGGCCAGGCCCGCACGGAGCAGGCCTCTACGTGAGAGCCGCACAGCTCCCACCGCCTTTCGGATCTGTTCGCGTCTTCGCAGACGGGGTGCAATTCGAGGGGCATGCGTGGGGTCGTCTTCTGGATACGGACGCGGTCAGGGCCGCGGGGCGGGCGGGGTGACCGGCGCGTACCGCACGGGCGGGCCGACGTCCGCCGGGATGCGGTCGGTGAGGAAGCCGTAGGCCCGCTTGAGCTCGGGGTCCCGCAGCGAGCGCCACCAGCGGTCCACGCCGTACCAGCCGGGGGCCGCCAGTGCCCCGCCGTGGTGCTGCACCGAGAGCCCGGCGGCGAGGACGGCGAACCGCAGCCGCTCCACCAGCGGCCAGCCGCCGAGCGAGGCCGCCACGAAGCTCGCGCCGAACACGTCACCGGCGCCCGTCGCATCCAGGACATCGATGTCAAGGGCGGAGACCTCGGCGTACTCGCCGGTCGCCTGATCGACCGCGATCGCGCCGTCGGCGCCCCGGGTGACCACCGCCACCGGCACCAGTTCCGCGAGCGTGCCGAGCGCGGCGATCGCGCTGTCGGTGCGGGTGTACGCCATCGCCTCGGCCTCGTTGGGCAGGAAGGCGTGGCACAGGGCGAGCTGGTCGAGCAGGTCGGTGGACCACCGCTCGGTGGGGTCCCAGCCGACGTCGGCGTAGATCTGGGTGCCGTTCGCGGCCGCCTTGGCGAGCCAGGCGCGCGGTTCGGCCTCGAGGTGCACGAGGGCCGTGCGCGCCTCGGGCGGGTCGCCCATCAGCACGTCCTGCGAGTACGGCGGCTCCTGGCCATGGGTGACCAGGGCGCGGTCGTGACCGTGCGCGAGGGCGACGGTGACCGGCGTGTGCCAGCCGGCGGCCACGCGGGAGAGAGCGAGGTCGACGCCCTCCTGGCCGGCGAGGACCTCGTGGCAGTGGGCGCCGTAGAAGTCGTCGCCGAAGACCGTGGCCAGCGAGGTCCTGAGGCCGAAGCGGGACGCGGCCACCGCGAGGTTGGCGATGCCGCCGGGGCCGCAGCCCATGCCGGCCGTCCAGATCTCCTCGCCCGGAGTCGGCGGTCCGCCGAGCCCCGTGAGGACGAGGTCGTAGAAGAGCAGCCCGGTGAGCAGCACCTCGGGCCGGTCGTCGTCCACCGCACATCCTCCTCGCCGGGGGGAGCTCGTCCCGTCGGGGGGAGCTCGTCAAAACTCTTCAATTCGGTGACCGGAATCGTGCGCCCCTCGGCGACATTGGTCAATACCTCAGCAGAAGTGAGCATAGATTTGATTGAAGATGACGAGTAGTGTTCATGCCGTGCTGGCAGAACGACGACATCAACTCATCCTGCGGGCCCTGCGCTCCGGTGGCCCCGCGGCCGTGACCGATCTCTCCGAGCAGCTGGGTGTGAGCCCCGCCACGATCAGGCGTGACCTGGTGAAACTCGAGGAGGACGGCCTGCTCACCCGGGTGCACGGCGGCGCCGTCGCGGAGGAGGGCGACCAGCCCTTCGCCGAGGTCGCCGAAGTGCGGGTGGGCGAGAAGGACGCCATAGCGGCCCATGCGGCGGCCATGGTCGCCGACGGTCAGTCGGTCCTCCTCGACATCGGCACCACCGCCTACCGCCTGGCCCGGCAGCTGCACGGCCGCCGCCTGACGGTCATCACCAGCAACCTCGTGGTCTACGAGGAGCTCGCCGACGACGAGGGCATCGAGCTGGTCCTGCTCGGCGGCATGGTCCGCCGCGAGTACCGCTCCCTGGTCGGCTTCCTCACCGAGGACAACCTGCGCCAGCTGCATGCCGACTGGCTGTTCCTCGGGACCAGTGGAGTGCGTCCGGGTGGGCAGGTGATGGACACGACGGTCGTCGAGGTGCCGGTGAAGCGGGCCATGATCAAGGCCGGTGACAAGGTCGTCCTGCTCGCCGACTCGGCGAAGTTCCCGGGTACGGGCATGGCGAAGGTCTGCGGTCCCGAGGACCTGGACGTGGTGGTGACGAACACGCCGGTCGATCCGGCGACCCGGTCCTCCTTCGAGGAGGCGGGCGTCGAGGTGGTCGTGGCAGGAAAGGTGCAAGCGTGAAACTGACGATTCTGGGCGGCGGCGGGTTCCGGGTGCCGCTCGTGTACGGGGCGCTGCTGACGGACCGCGCCGAGGGTCGGGTCACGGAAGTCGTTCTGCATGATCTGGACGACAGTCGACTGTATGCAGTCGCCCGTGTGCTGAACGAGCAGGCGGCCGTCGTCCCCGACGCGCCCCGGGTGACCGCCACCACCGACCTCGACGAGGCTCTGCGCGGCGCCGACTTCATCTTCTCCGCGATCCGCGTCGGCGGCCTCGAAGGCCGCGCGCACGACGAGCGGGTGGCCCTGGCCGAGGGCGTCCTCGGCCAGGAGACGGTCGGCGCGGGAGGCATCGCCTACGGTCTGCGGACGGTCCCCGTCGCCGTCGACATCGCCCGCCGGGTGGCCCGCCTGGCCCCCGACGCCTGGGTCATCAACTTCACCAACCCGGCGGGCCTGGTCACCGAGGCCATGTCCCGTCACCTCGGCGACCGGGTGATCGGCATCTGCGACTCACCGGTCGGGCTCGGCCGCCGGATCGCCCGCGTGCTCGGCGCGGACCCGAAACAGGCGTGGATCGACTACGTCGGTCTCAACCACCTCGGCTGGGTCCGCGGGCTGCGGGTCGCCGGTCGCGACGAACTCCCGCGGCTGCTCGCCGACGCCGACCTGCTCGGTTCCTTCGAGGAGGGCAAGCTGTTCGGCGTCGACTGGCTCCAGGCGCTCGGGGCGATCCCCAACGAGTATCTGCACTACTACTACTTCAACCGGGAAGCCGTACGGGCCTACCAGCAGGTCGAGAAGACCCGCGGCGCCTTCCTGGCCGACCAGCAGGCCCGCTTCTACGAGGAGATGAAGCGCCCCGACGCCGCGGCCCTGACCGCCTGGGACCGCACCCGCGCCGAACGCGAGGCCACCTACATGGCCGAGAACCGGGAGACGGCCGGCGCCGGCGAGCGGGACGCCGACGACCTCTCCGGCGGCTACGAGAAGGTCGCCCTCGCTCTGATGCGGGCCATCGCCCGGGACGAGCGCACCACCCTGATCCTCAACGTCCGCAACCAGGGCACCCTCTCCGTGCTCGACGCCGACGCCGTCATCGAGGTGCCCTGTCTGGTCGACGCCAACGGCGCGCATCCGGTGGCCGTCGCCCCGCTGCCCGACCACGCCACCGGTCTGGTCTGCGCGGTGAAGGGCGTCGAGCGCGAGGTGCTGGCCGCGGCCGAGTCGGGCTCGCGCACGACGGCCGTGAAGGCGTTCGCGCTGCATCCGCTGGTCGACTCGGTGAACGTGGCCCGCAAGCTGGTCGAGGGCTATACCGACGTCCATCCCGGGCTGGCGTACCTTAGGTGAGCCCCGGAGGGAAAGCGCTTTCCCCGCGCTTCCCTCCGACCGGCGCTTCCCCCGGCCCCCCGGCCTCCCCGCCCCTCGTGGTCCCTCTCTGGAGATTCCCCATGCATGACGAACGCCGCCGCATCGAGGAGCGCGTCGAGCGCGTCCACAACCAGCGCATCAAGCCCGCGATCTACGCGGCCAGCGTGCCCTTCGAGGTCGAGGCCTGGCAGGCGCCGGGAGAGCCCGTCCCCTTCGCGGAGGCCGCGGCCGCCGCCTACGAGCCCTTCGCGATGGACACCCCGTGGGGCCCGCCGTGGGGCACCACCTGGTTCCGGATGCGCGGGCAGGTGCCCGCCGAGTGGTCCGGCAAGCGCGTCGAGGCCGTCATCGACCTCGGCTTCGTGGGTGACTGGCCCGGCAACCAGGCCGAGGCCCTCGTCCACCGCACCGACGGGACGCCGCTGAAGGCGGTCAACCCGCTCAACCAGTACGTGCCGATCGGCAATCCGGCGACCGGCGGGGAGAGCGTCGACTACCTGGTCGAGGCGGCCTCGAACCCCGACATCCTGGCGAACGACTTCGCGGGCCCGACCCTGCTGGGCGATGTACTGACGGCGGGCGACCGTCCACTGTATACATTCCGCCGCGCCGACATCGCCGTCCTGGACGAGGAGGTCTGGCACCTCGACCTCGACCTCCAGGTGCTGCGCGAACTCATGGTCCACCTCGGCGAGCACGAGCCGCGCCGGCACGAGATCATGCACGCCCTGGACCGGGCCATGGACGCCCTCGACCTGGACGACGTCTCCGGCAGCGCCGCGGCCGTCCGCGAGGTCCTCGCGCCGGTGCTGGCCAGCCCCGCCCACGCCAGCGCCCACACCATCTCCGGCGTCGGTCACGCGCACATCGACTCCGCCTGGCTGTGGCCGATCCGCGAGACGAAGCGCAAGACCTCCCGCACCTTCTCCAACGTCACCTCGCTCGCCGAGGAGTACGACGACTTCATCTTCGCCTGCTCGCAGGCCCAGCAGTACGAGTGGGTGCGCGACAACTACCCGCAGGTGTGGGCGCGCATCCAGGAGTCGGTGAAGAAGGGCCAGTGGGCGCCGGTCGGCGGCATGTGGGTCGAGTCCGACGGCAACCTGCCCGGCGGCGAGGCGATCGCCCGCCAACTGGTCCATGGCAAGCGGTTCTTCATCGAGCACTTCGGCATCGAGACCAAGGGCGTCTGGCTGCCGGACTCCTTCGGCTACAACGCCGCCTACCCGCAGCTCGCCAAGCTCGCCGGGAACGAATGGTTCCTCACCCAGAAGATCTCCTGGAACCAGACGAACAAGTTCCCCCACCACACCTTCTGGTGGGAGGGCATCGACGGCACCCGCATCTTCACGCACTTCCCGCCCGTCGACACCTACAACGCGCGGTTCAGCGGCGAGGAGATGGACCGCGCCGTGCGCAACTACTCGGAGAAGGGTGGCGGTACGCGTTCGCTCGCCCCCTTCGGCTGGGGGGACGGCGGTGGCGGCCCCACCCGCGAGATCATGGAACGGGCGCGTCGGCTGGCCGACCTGGAGGGCTCGCCCAAGGTCGTCGTCGAGCACCCCGACACGTTCTTCGCCAAGGCCCGCGCGGAGTACCAGGACGCCCCCGTCTGGGTCGGCGAGCTCTATCTGGAGCTGCACCGGGCCACGTACACCACCCAGGCCCGCACCAAGCAGGGCAACCGCCGCAGTGAACACAAGCTGCGCGAGGCAGAGTTGTGGGCGACCACGGCCGCACTGCACGCGCCGGGCTACGCCTACCCGTACGCGAAGCTCGACCGGCTCTGGAAGACCGTGCTGCTGCACCAGTTCCACGACATCCTGCCGGGTTCCTCGATCGCCTGGGTGCACCGCGAGGCGGAGGCGGAGTACGCACGGGTCGCCGAGGAGCTGGAGGTGCTGACGGCCGAGGCGGTCGCCGCGCTGGGCGGCGGGCGGCCGGGCGGCGCGCTCCGGGTGTTCAACACCAGCCCGTTCGGCCGTGCCGAGGTGGTCCGTACGCCGGAGGGCGCACCGGCGTACGTCGAGGTGCCCGCGAGCGGCAGCGCGCCGCTGACCGGCGCGGAGCCCCCGCGACCGGTGACGGTCTCCGGGCGGATCCTGGACAACGGGCTGGTCCGGGTACAGGTCGCGGAGGACGGCACCCTGTCGTCCGTATTCGATCTGCGGGCGAACCGTGAAGTCCTCGCCGACCAGGGCAATCTGCTGCGCCTGCACACCGACCTCCCGAACTACTGGGACGCCTGGGACATCGACAAGCACTACCAGAACCGGTACACCGACCTGCTGGAGCCGGACGCGGTGACGGTCGTCGAGGAGGACCCGCTCGTCGGCGCGATCCGGGTCACGCGCTCCTTCGGCAAGGGCTCGACGATCACCCAGACCATCACGCTCCGCGCCGGCAGCCCCCGCGTCGACTTCGAGACCGACATCGACTGGCACGAGGCGGAGAAGATCCTCAAGGCGGCCTTCCCGGTGGACGTCAGGGCGCCGCATTCCTCCGCCGAGATCCAGTTCGGCCACATCCAGCGCCCCACCCACACCAACACCAGCTGGGAGGCGGCCCGGTTCGAGGTCTCCGGCCACCGCTGGGTGCACATCGGCGAACCCGGCTACGGCGTCGCGGTCATCAACGACTCCACCTACGGCCACGACGTCTCCCGCACGGTCCGCGAGGACGGCGGTACGACCACCACCGTCCGCCTCAGTCTGGTCCGCGCCCCGCGGATCCCGGACCCCGAGGCGGACCAGGGCCGGCACCGCTTCAGCTACGCGCTGCTCCCCGGCGCGAGCATCGAGGACGCGGTCACCGAGGGCTACTCCCTCAACCTCCCGCTGCGCGTGGCCGACGCGGCGGACGCCGCTCCCGAGCCCGTCGTCTCGGTGGACGGCGCCGGGGTCACCGTCGAGGCGGTCAAGCTCGCCGACGACGAGTCCGGTGATGTCGTCGTCCGGCTCTACGAGTCCAGCGGCGGCCGTTCCACCGGCACCCTGCGCACCGGCTTCCCGCTCGCGGGCGCCCGGGTGACCGACCTGCTGGAGCGGCCGCTGGAGCCCGCGGTCGTCGGCGAGGACGGCACGGTCGCCGTCGTACTGCGGCCGTTCCAGATCCTGACGCTCCGTCTGGAGCGCGCCGCAGCCGGCTGCTAGCCCCGGCCTCGGGGGCGGGCGCGACCGATGCGCGCCCGCCCCGCCCCGAAGTTCCCTGCTCTGCGGAGGAGTTCAGTCGTGCCCATGCAACCCTGGTTCACCGACGCCAAGTTGGGGATCTTCGTCCACTGGGGCATCTACGCCGTCGACGGTGTCCAGGAGTCCTGGTCCTTCTACGACGACATCGTGCCCCACGACCGGTACATGTCCCAGCTCGACCGCTTCACCGGCGCCCACTACGATCCGCGGGCCTGGGCCGACCTGTTCGCCCGCGCCGGCGCCGGTTACGCCGTCCTCACCAGCCGCCACCACGACGGTGTCGCCCTGTGGGACACGGCGTACGGCGATCTGAACCTGGGCCGCGACTATCTCACCGGTTACGCCGAAGCCCTGCGCGAGAAGGGCCTCAAGGTCGGTCTGTACTACTCGCACTCCGACTGGAACCACCCGGACTACGCCACCACCCGCAAGCCGGGCCGCCCGCCGGAGATGGAGGACAACCGCTACTCGGAGTGCTCCGCCGAGGACGAGGACCTGGAGGCCTGGGAGCGGTTCCTCGCCTACCGGGACGGTCAGATCCGCGAGTTGGCCTCGCGCCACCGGCCCGACCTGATGTGGTTCGACGGCGAGTGGGACCGCAGCGAGGAGCAGTGGCGCATCAAGGAACTCGCCGCGCTGATCCGCTCGTACTCCCCGGACGTCGTCTTCAACGCCCGCATGCTCAGCGAGGGCGACTACGCCACCCCCGAACAGGGCGCACCCATCGAACCCCCCGCCGGGCCGTGGGAGTTGTGCCTGACCATCAACGACTCGTGGGGATACCAGCACCACGACCACAACCACAAGTCCGTCCCCCAGCTGGTCCGCTACTTCGCCGAGACCATCGGTGGCGGCGGCAACATGCTGCTCGACGTCGGCCCGATGGAGGACGGCACCATCCCGGCGCCGCAGGTCGAGCGCCTCGAAGGCCTGGGGGAGTGGATCCGCAAGCACGCGGAGGCCGTGTACGGGACGGTGCGGGGGCTGCCGGCCGGGCACCACTACGGGCCCAGCACCCTCTCCGCCGACGGCCGCACCCTCTACCTCACCCTGTTCGACATCCCGCGTTCCGAGATCGGCGTCCGGGGTCTGGTCACGCCGGTCCGCAGGGTCACCGTGCTCGGTACCGGAACGGAACTCGCCCACCGTGTCGTCGGCGGACTGCACGAGGCGGTCGGTGTGCTGTGGATCGACCCGCCGGCCGGCTCCGACCTCGACCCGCACGCCACGGTCCTCGCCCTGGAACTGGACGGCGAACTGGAGCTGTACCGGGGGTCGGGACGCTTCTGAGGCACCCTGTCGGCCCGGGTCGGGTGGGCCGGGGGCGGCCGAACCGGCCGTACGGCGGGCGGAGAACGTGATGCGGGCCGGTCGGTCGCTCCCCGTGACAGCGGCCGACCGACCCGATCCCCCGTACCGCCGGGAATCCCCCGTCGATTCCCGGTCTTCCCCCGTTGATCCCCGTGCTTCCCCCTGGAGCCCCGTGCTTCCCCGGTTGCTCCCCCGTGGGGCCCTTCACTCTTAAGAGCGAGCCGCCCGGATCCTGATACACCCTTCGCCGAAAAAGTCCCCCGGACCGCGGTCCGGGGGACTTTCGCTCGCGTCCGGGGACGCTCAGCCGGTGAAGCCGGCCGTGATCGAGGTGAACTGCCAGGTGCTCTGGCTGATGCCGGAGCAGTTGCTCACCACGCCACCGCCCGGGCAGGGCCGGTCGCGGTTGACGGCCCAGTAGGCGAGCCGGGCGATGTGGTGGGAGTTGGCCCAGTCACGGATCTGGGTCCAGATCGCCGGGGTGGTGTTCTCCTGCTGGTCCGACAGGCCGTTCATGCCGGAGATGCCGATGTGGGCGTAGGCGGTCGCGTCGTCCCAGCCGAAGGTGGACTTCAGCTTGTTCTTCAACCCCTCCGTGGCGTTGACGGTGTTGCCGTACATGTCCGAACCGCCGCCGAAGTCGAACGGCATGATGGTGAAGACGTCGATGTCGGCGCCGAGCGACTTGGCCTGCTCGATGAGACGGTTGCCGTAGTAGGTCGGCCCGGTCGTGGACGTCCCGAAGGTGACGATGGTCTTGAGGCCGGGGTTGTTGGCCTTGACCGTCTTCAGGGCGGTGAGGATCCGCGCCTGCACGGCCTCGTTCTCGAACTCGTCCGTGTTCTCGATGTCCATGTCGATGGCCTTGAGGGAGTAGGCGTCGATCACCTTCTGGAGGGCGCCCGCCAGCGCGCTCGCCGAGGAGCAGTTGGCGCCGAGCTTGCTGCCCTGCCAGCCGCCGAACGAGGGCACGATGTCACCGCCCGCCGAGCGGACCTGGTTGATGACGCTCT
This sequence comes from Streptomyces sp. NBC_01334, assembly GCF_035983595.1. NCBI lineage: Bacteria > Bacillati > Actinomycetota > Actinomycetes > Kitasatosporales > Streptomycetaceae > Streptomyces > Streptomyces sp. NBC_01334. Next base: position 8,000,479 of record NZ_CP130718.1, read on the forward strand.
GGTCGACCCCACCGGTCAGCGGCCGGTTGCTGTCCCACATCGGGTTGCACCCGCCCCCGTCCAGCATGAACGCCATCGTGAACCACTTGATGCCGGTCGAGCTCATCACCGTGGACACGCTCGGCGGGTCGCCCCAGCCCTCGAACAGGTAGGGCGCCGCCTGCTTGAACCCGGTCCCGCCACCGCCGCCCGCGTTCGTCGTGACACTCACGGAGTTGGAGGCCGCGGAGGTGTTCCCCGCCGCGTCGCGCGCCTTCACGGTGAAGGTGTACCCGGTGCTCGCGGACAGTCCGCTGACCGTGGCGGACGTACCGGCGACAGTCAGCACCTTGGCGGACCCGCTGTACACGTCGTAACCCGTGACGCCGACGTTGTCGGTGGCGGCGTTCCAGGACAGCGACACGCTGGAGGACGTCTTGCCGGTCGAGGTCAGGCCGCCCGGCGCGGTCGGCGCCTGGGTGTCCGAGCCGCCCCCGCCGCCCGGCCCGTCCAGGCTGATGTCGTCGGCGTAGTAGGTGCCCTGGGCGTACCACCCGTGGACGTAGATCGTGGCGCTGGTCTGCGAGGCCCCGGTGGTGAAGGACACCGACAACCGGCTGTACGCCGACGGTGACGACGTCCAGGTGGAGGCACCCCCGTCGACGCCGAGGTAGACGTAGGAGCCGCGCACCCAGCCGGTGAGCGCGTACGTGGTGTTCGGCTGGACCGGGACGGTCTGGCCGCACTTGGCGATGTCGCTCGAACTCACCGCCCCCGCAAGGGCCTTGGAGCCGCTGTGGGTGGGCGAGGAGACGACGGAGCCGAGGTTGCCGGTGCAGGACCAGGGCGAGAGGGCGCCCGACTCGAGACCGGGGTTGGTGAGGATGTTGGCCGCCTGAGCGGTGCCCGGCAGGGCCACGGCCCCGGCGAGGGCGAGACCGGCGGTGCCGAGCAGGGCGAGGAACCGACGCCATGGGCGTCCGAGGGGTCTGGTGCGCACGCGATCTCCCTGAAGGAATGGGGGTGTTCGGGAGTGCAGGGGAGTGCAGGAGGGTGCGCAACAAAGTTGGTATGGACCAATCCGCCTGTCAAGGCGAGAGACGGAATTGGTCCATACCGGTGGGTGAAATGTCCTGCTTGGTCTTTCCTGGAGCCTTGGTCTCTCCTAGAGCGGCAGTGCCTGCGCGGCGCCCGCCGTGGTCACCTCGACGGAGCCGGCCGGCGCGGGCACGGCCGGCAGCAGCGGCTCGGCGGTCTCCTCCACCCGCTGGTGCGGCAGCGTGACCGCGCGCAGCGGACGCGGCCCCGACACCACCGTGTAGTCCTGCCCCAGGAACGGCGGCACGATCTCGCCCGGGTCCTCACCGAGCGCCAACTGCACCGCTGCCCAGGGGGCGTTGACGCCACACAGTGACAGCTGGTGGAGTCCGCCGGCCGGGCGGGTGTTGACGTCCATCAGGACCGGCCGGTCGCCGAACATCCGGAACTGGATGTTCGACAGGTAGTGCAGCCCGAAGCCCTCGGCGATCAGACGCGCCGGCTCCAGCCACTGCTCGTGCAGGGTGAACCCCCGACGGCGGCCGTTCTTCGTCCGGCCGATGGCCATCCGCAGGATGTTGTCCGGGCCGGTGAGGCAGTCCACGGACACCTCCGGCTGCTCCAGGCGCGGCATGACCAGCCAGTCGATCTGCTCCTCGCCCTGCTCCTCGGCCCGCCGCAGCGCCTCGACCACCATGTCGAGCTGGACGTACGGGGTCGGGAAGCCGCTGAGGTGCATCAGCGAGAAGGGGGTGCGGGTGATCACCCGGAAGCCCACCCCGCCCGCACCGGACGCCGGCTTGAAGCACGCACGGTGCCCGGCCTCCTCCAACTCCTCGACGGCGGCCACGAGTTCGTCAGCGGTCCGGACCCGGAACCACGGCGGCACGGGCACGCCGATCGCCTGCACGGCCTCGTACGCGATCACCTTGTCGTGGAAGACGGCGACGGCCTCCGGCGGCGGCGCCAGCAGGGCCGTGCCGACCGCGTCGAAGTCGGCGCGGTGCGCCACGACGGCCGCCTGGTGCAGCCGGGGCACGAACACGTCGATGCTGCGGCGCTTGCACTGCGCGAGGGCGTACTCGACGTACGCGGCCGGGGACAGGCCCTCCGGCTCCAGCTCGGCGGTGTCGGCGGCGGCCAGTACGGGGGAGTCGGCGTCACCGTGCGTGGCGTGGATCTCGACGGCGCGGTCGCTGGGATTTCGTCGCAGCTGATCCGTGAAGAACACGTTCTCCGCGTACGTGCGGTTGAGCCAGACGCGTACGCGAGAGACCATGCAGGCCGCCTTTCACGGTTCGCGGGCAGGGCAAAGCGGGCCCGGCCCGGGCAGGGGAATTGGTGGGTCACCAAACCGCCCTGCGGAAGGGTCGTCCATGGCGGTGGTGTTGGGGCGATCATACGGCTTCCCGGGGGTGCGGCGTGCAACGCCCGTGTTACGGATTTTCCGATCTTGTTCACGTGAGGCGTCTGTTCGGGTAGAGGCGCGCTACGGCGCAGGTGGGACCGTGTCCGGGCCCGGCGGGCGGCTCGGTCCGACCTTGTACCGCACGCGTGAATGTGTTCTCGTGGTGGCACTGGTGTATTCGTGGGAATGCGGAGAGTGGGCTCGTGAGCGGGGGCGGAAGGTGACGTCGACGGCCGGTGGCGCCGGACAACTGCTGGCCATCAGCGATCTGCACATCGGCTATCCGGAGAACCGCGCGCTGGTCGAGGCGATGGCCCCGGAGTCGGACGAGGACTGGCTGCTGGTCGCCGGCGACGTCTCGGAGAACGTGGCCGACATCCGCTGGGCGCTGAAGACCCTCGCCGGCCGCTTCCGCAGGGTCGTCTGGGTCCCCGGGAACCACGAGCTGTGGACCCATCCCTCGGATCCGGTCACCCTGCGCGGAGTCGCCCGCTACGAGCACCTCGTCGAGGTCTGCCGCGACCTGGGTGTCACCACGCCCGAGGACCCCTACCCGGTCTGGGAGGGCCCCGGCGGCCCGGTGGCCGTCGCGCCGCTGTTCCTGCTGTACGACTACTCGTTCCTCCCGGCCGGCTGCGCCACCAAGGAGGAGGGCCTGGCGTACGCGCAGGGCACCGGCATCGTCTGCAACGACGAGTACCTGCTGCACCCCGACCCGTACCCGACCCGCGAGGCCTGGTGCCGGGCCCGCGTCGCCGAGACCGAGCGGCGGCTCGCCGAGATCCCCGACGGTCTGCCGGTAGTCCCCGTCAACCACTACCCCCTGCACCGGCACCCGATGGACGTGCTGTGGCACCCCGAGTTCGCCATGTGGTGCGGCACCGGGCTCACGGCGGACTGGCACCGCCGGTTCCGGATCGAGACCATGGTCTACGGCCACCTGCACATCCCGCGGACCACCTGGCACGAGGGCGTCCGCTTCGAGGAGGTGTCGGTGGGCTACCCCCGCGAATGGCGCAAGCGGGCGCAGCCGCCGGGCCGGCTGCGCCGGATCCTGCCCAGGGAGGCCGGGACCGAATGATCGAGGAACTGTTGCCGGAGTCGGTGGTGGCGGTGGAGGCCTTCGGCGAGGAGGGCGTCCGCGAGTTCGGGAACGCGCCGCTGTACCCGCAGGAGGAGGCGCTGGTGGTGCGGGCGGTCGCCAAGCGCCGCCGCGAGTTCACCGTCGTACGCTCCTGTGCCCGGCGCGCCATGGAGAAGCTCGGCGTGCCCGCCCAGCCCGTGCTGCCCGGTGAGCGGGGTGCCCCGCAGTGGCCGGACGGCCTGGCAGGCAGCATGACCCACTGCGAGGGCTACTGCGCGGCCGCCCTGGTCCGGGCCGCCGACCTGGCCTCCCTCGGCATCGACGCCGAGCCCCACGAGCCCCTTCCCGAGGGCGTCCTGTCCGCCGTCGCGCTGCCCGCCGAGGCGGAGCGGATCGGCCGGCTGACCGCGGGGCGTCCCGAGGTGCACTGGGACCGGCTGCTGTTCAGCGCCAAGGAGTCCGTCTACAAGGCGTGGTTCCCCCTCACCCGTAAGTGGCTGGACTTCAGCGAGGCGGACATCGACCTCACGCCCGACCCCGCCCTCGCCCCCGCCTCCGCAGCCGGTCCTGCCGAGGGCGCGGAGGGCGTCTTCCGCGCCCGGCTGCTCGTCCCCGGACCGGTGGTCGGCGGCCACCGGCTCGGGCACTTCGACGGCCGCTGGAGCGTCCGCCGGGGGCTGCTGGCCACGGCGGTCACCGTGCACCACGCCTGAGGCGGCGACCGCCCCCGGGGGTCACTGGCCCGGGCACCAGTGGTGCAGCAGCCGGAAGAACTCCTCCTCGTTGCCCGCCAGGCCCGCCGCGGCCAGGGCCTGTTCCGCCTCGGCCAGAACGGCGGGCGGGACGACCGGGGGCAGCCGGTCCTGCGGCGGACCGGCGGCGCCGACGCCCTTGCCGTCCCCCTCGTCGCCGAAGGCGGCACGTACGGTGTGCAGCAGCCGCAGGTAGGCCTGTACGGCAGTGCGCTCGCGGTCGGTCAGTACGGCAGTGGGCATCGGTCGGCTCTCCCCGTGTCGGCGTCGTGTCCCCCGCGCCCGACGGCGCGAACGCCCCCGTGCGGTGGCGCACCCCCCAGCTTGCCGCGCACCACTGACAATCCGGCCTGACCCGGCTTCGGTTCGCCCGCTTAGCGGAGGCGAAACCTCCTTGAAATCCCCTGGCCGAAAGGGGTTCTACGCTGAGGAGAAGGGCTTTCGGCGGACCGTCGACGGCCGGCGGAACAGGAGGCGATCGGGTGGTCGACGTCCCACAGCGGCGCCCGGCGCGCGGCCCCCGGCTGCGCCCGGTGGGCGACGGAGAACTGGAGCTGCGCCACCGGGTCGTGCACGGATACCGGCGTGCCTTCCGCATGGCCGGCGAGGGCCCGGCGCTGGTCCTCATCCACGGCATCGGAGACTCCTCGCAGACCTGGGCCGAACTGATCCCCGACCTCGCCCGCACCCACACCGTGATCGCCCCGGACCTCCTCGGCCACGGCGCCTCCGACAAGCCCCGCGCCGACTACTCGGTGGCCGCGTACGCCAACGGTCTGCGCGATCTGCTCAGCACGCTCGGCATCGAGTCGGCGACCCTGGTCGGACACTCGCTGGGCGGGGGAGTGGCGATGCAGTTCGCCTACCAGTTCCCCGAGCGCACCGAACGGCTGATCCTCGTCAGCGCGGGCGGAGTCGGCCGCGAGGTCAACCCCGCCCTGCGGCTGGTCTCACTGCCGGGCGCCCATCTGGCGCTGTCCGCGCTGCGGTTGCCGGGCGCGCGCTTCCAGGTCGGCCTCGCCGTCGGTCTGATGAAGCTGCTGGACACCGATCTCGGCCAGGACGCCCCCGATCTGCTCCACCTCGTCGACGCCCTGCCGGACGAGACCGCGCGCAACGCCTTCATCCGCACCCTGCGCGCGGTCGTCGACTGGCGCGGCCAGGTCGTGACCATGCTCGACCGCTGCTATCTGACGGCCGGCATGCCGACGATGCTGCTGTGGGGCGACCGGGACAGCGTGGTGCCCGTGCGGCACGCGTACGGCGCCCACGAGGCGATGCCCGGCAGCCGGCTGGAGATCTTCGAGGGAGCCGGCCACTTCCCGTTCCACAGCGACCCCGCACGGTTCCGCGCCCTCGTCGAGGAGTTCACCCGCACCACCGCCCCGGCCGACTGGAGCCGCGACCACTGGCGCCGGCTGCTGCGCGAGGGCGGGCCCGGAACGGGGACGGCGGGTGCGCCGGACGGCACGGAACGGGACCTGCGCGGGGCGAGCGAGCGCAGCGCGACCTGACGGCCGCACGCGGGAGTGGGAGGGAGTCCGGGGGAGCCCCGACGGTATCCGGCCGGGAGCGCGCTCCTACGGCCCCAGATAGCCCAGCGACGCCTCGATCCGGCCGGCCAGATGGTCCCGCTGGCCCCGTTCCCGCGGCGACGAACCCGACAGCCAGGTACGGCACTTGCTGGCCAGCAGCAGGCCGAAGCTCTCGGCCTCCCTCTCGTCGGTCTGGTCGAAACGGGTGCGCGCGGCGACGCTGCGCACCGTCGCCCGGAGATCCGCCCCGTCGCTGAGTAAACGGGCCGCGACCGCGGCGCCCTCGACGTGGTGGCCGCAGTGGCCCGCCTTCATGTGCCACAGCTCGTGGCCCAGGATCACCAACTGGTGCTCCGGCGCGGTGCGTTCCTCGATGACGACGAGGTCCTGGTCGGCCATGTCGAGCCACAGCCCGCTGGCCGTGTCGGCCGGGAAGGGGGCCATGCGGAAGTGCACGGGGCGGCCGCGCCGTCTGCTCATCCCGTCACACAGGGCGGTGTACAGGTCGGCCGGCACGGCGGGCGCCGGCAGGGCCAGTTCCGCGACCAACTCGCCGCTGAGACGACGCATTTCCCTGGCGATGCTCACACTTCTCCCCCGGATCACGACTCGGGCCGCTTCACGCTCTCCAGGAGCATGTCCAGCCACTCGGCGACCTTGTCGCGGTGCTGGTCGGTGGGCAGCTGGGCGGCCCGCCACGCGATCCCGCGCACGCCGTGGTCCTGCAGCAGCCGTTCCAGCGGGTCCTCGGCGGCCGCTGCCGCCTCCCGCGCGGCGAGCTTCTGGAGCAGCTCCTGCTCGATGTGCTGGAGGGCGCCCGCGAGCGCCTCCGGGTCCTCGGCGGTGAGGAAGCCGGCGTGCACCCGGAAGAAGCGCTGGAGGGCGTCGCAGTGCTCCATCGTGGGCCGCCGGTCGCCGTTGATGAGGGCGCCCGCCTGCTGGCGCGACATGCCGGCGCCGTCGGCGATCTCCTGCTGGGTGTGCTTACGGCCGTTCGGCTTGAGCCGGGTGCGGCGCAGCAGGTCCAGGCGCTGCAGGAAGCGGGCCTGGACATCGGGCTCACCGGCGGGCCGGCCGCTCAGCAGGGCCTTGACCACCGACTCCGGCACACCGGAGGCGACGGACAGCCGCCCGGTGCCGAAGACCTCCGCGTGCGGCACGCCGAGCCGGTCGGCGAGCGCGGCGACACGGGCGACGACGGCCGACATCAGCACCGTCGCCGCGGCGCCCGGAACCTCGAAGCCATCCTCCGACACCGACAGGTCTCCTAGGTCTCTCACGTCCCTCTCACAGGCACACGATCACCAATACAGACGGTCGCCGTGAACTGCGTGGAGAGTAGCGGGTCTTTCGAACTCACATCCAGGTCTCGCCACAACTGTGGCCAATTTCAGCCGTCAACCAGCACGGAATGCCACGATAGTTGACACCGATCGCGTCGGGGCAGCAGGATCGGGGCGCCGCGTGAAGGCCGCATAGGCAAGAGGGGTGACCTCCCGATGGCATATCAGGCAGGAGGGCAGCGGTCCGCACCGCGGCCCGTCCCCGAGAGTCTCGAGGCCCAGGCGTACCTGCACGACTACGCCACGTACCTGGAGGCCGTCCCCTTTCCGTCCGTCGTCCTCGACCACCGCTGGGACGTCGTTCTCTCCAACGACGCTTTCGCGTCACTTTTCCGGGAGGTGGGCCCGCATCCGACGGCCCTGCCCGGCGACAACTTCCTGCGTTTCGTCCTCTTCCATCCCGACGCCCCCTCGGTCCTCGGCGACCACGAGGCCGGCTGGTGCCTGCCGATGCTCGCCCGCTTCGCCGCGGCCGTGGAGCGGCACGGTCACGACCACGGGCTCCAGGCGATCCGCCGCGACATCGCCCAGGATCCGATCATGGAGGCCGCCTACCGCCACGGGCTGCCGCACTGGATCCGCGCGGTCGGCGAGGAGGCCGTCGAGCACGACGGGGCGGTCCGGCCCCTGCTGCACCCCGACCCGCGCTGGGGCGCCACGGACTGCCGCATCGTCGGCGACACCCCCAGGACCCTGCACGACATGGGGTACACCCGGCTGACGATGGTGCTGCGCTCCACCCGTCCGGCCCCCGTAGCCCGCAGGACACGCGGCGCACGCCGCGGCGCGAGCCACCTCAGCGTGGTCCCGGCCCCCGAGGCCTGACCGGGCACCGTCGGCGTTCAGGTCGCCGACGGCGCCCTGGTCGGCACCGCGGGCGCGTGGTCGGCACCGCGGGCGCGCTCACCCCGGCCGCGTGCGCGTTCAGTGCGGCGGAGGAGCGTCCGACTTCGTGAGGCGGTCCACCGGGGTTCCTCGCTTCGCCGCCTGGATCTGCTCGTACACATGGGTCCGCAGTTCCGCGAAGCGCGGGGCCACCCGCGTGTGCAACTGGTCGCGCTCCGCCGGGAGATCGACCTTCAGCTGCTCCTGGACGACCGTCGGGGAGGCGGACAGGACGAGGACCCGCTCACCGAGGTAGACGGCCTCGTCGATGTCGTGCGTGACGAACAGGATGGTGATCCCGCGCTCCCGCCAGAGTCCCCGGACCAGGTCCTCCAGGTCGGCGCGGGTCTGCGCGTCCACGGCGGCGAACGGCTCGTCCATCAGCAGGACCCGGGGCTCGTAGGCGAGCGCCCGGGCGATCGCCACCCGCTGCTGCATCCCGCCCGACAACTGCCACGGGTACGCGGAGAGCGCGTCCTCCAGGCCGACCGAGCGAAGGGCGTCCGCGACCAGCTCCCGCCGCCGCGCCTTGGCCAACCCCTTCTGCTTCAGCGGCAGTTCGACGTTCTCGCCGACCCGCATCCACGGGAAGAGGCTCCGCCCGTACTCCTGGAAGACGAACGCCATGTCCGGCGGCGGCCCGGTCACCCGCCGTCCCTCCAGGAGCACTTCGCCCGAGGTCGGTGCGAGCAGCCCCGCCATGCACTTCAGCAGGGTCGTCTTGCCGCAGCCCGACGGGCCGACGAGACACACGAGTTCACCCGCCTCGACGGTGAAGGTGAGGTCGCGCACCGCCTCGACCCGGCGCCCGGACCCCTCGTAGACCTTCCGCAGGCCGGACACTGCAAGACGCGGGTGCATGGAACGCCCTTTCGCGAGGGTCACGGGGACCGCCGGGTGGATGCCCGCAGACCGTGGTACCAGCCGAGCACCCGGCGCTCGACGACCTGGAAGAGCACCGACAGGACGAAGCCCAGGAGACCGAGCACCAGGATTCCGGTCCACATGTCGGGGATGGCGAAACCCCGTTGGAACTGCACGATGGTGAAGCCGAGACCGTTGCTCGCGGCGAACATCTCGCTGATCACCATCAGGATGATGCCGATCGACAGCGCCTGGCGCAGCCCCGCGAAGATCTGCGGGCTCGCCGACGGCAGCACCACGCTGCGCAACCGGGCGAGGCCCGCGATGCCGTACGACCGTGCCGTCTCCGCCATCACCGGGTCCACCGCCCGTACGCCCTCGACCGTGTTGAGCAGGACCGGCCACACACAGCCGCTCGCGATGACGACGACCTTCATCGTGTCGCCGATGCCCGCGAACAGCATGATGACGGGCACCAGCACGGGCGGCGGCACCGCCCGCAGGAACTCCAGGACCGGCTCGCACACCGCCCGCACCCGGCGGTAGGAGCCGATGACCGTGCCCAGGGCGACCCCGACGACGGCCGCCGTCGTGTAACCGCCGAGCAGCCGCAGCACGCTCGGCCGCACGTCGGTGCGCAGCCGCTCGCCCGTCCACACGTCGGGAAAGGCCTTCAGGATCGTGCGCAGCGGCGGCCAGTACACGTTCGTACTGCCGTCGGACGCCACCCACCACGCGGTGACCAGCACGGCCGGCAGGGCCAGCGTGAAGAGCAGCCGCAGCAGGACGCGCCGCCAGGCTCCCGACCCCGCCCGGACGGGGGACGTCCCGGTCACACCGCCACCTCCCCGCGCACCGACTGGTGCCAGGCCAGCGCGCGCCGCTCCACCGTCCGGGCGCCCACGTTGATCAGCAGCCCCAGCACCCCGGTGACCACGATCAGGGCGTACATCTCGGGCACCGCCTGCGAGGTCTGCGCGACGGCTATGCGCGCGCCCAACCCCGGTGCCCCGATGACCAGTTCGGCGGTGATGACGAGAATCAGCGCGACGGCCGCAGCGAGCCGCACGCCGGTCATGACGTACGGCAGGGCGGTCGGCCACAGCACGTGCCGGACCCGCGCCCAGGTGCCGAGCCCGTAGGAGCGGGCGGTCTCCTCGGCGACCGGGTCGACGTCCTGGACGCCGTACAGGACCTGGATCAGGATCTGCCAGAAGGAGGCGTAGACGACCAGCAGCAGGACCGAGCGCAGTTCGGTGCCGTACAGCAGCACCGCGAGGGGGATCAGGGCGACCGACGGGATCGGGCGCAGGAACTCGATGGTCGATGCCGTCGCCTCGCGCAGGTGCGGGACGACCGAGACGATCACGCCGGCCACGATCCCGGCGCCCACGGCGATCGCCAGACCGAGGGCCCAGCCGGTGAGGGTGTCGCCCAGCGCCGTCCAGAAGGCGGAGTCGGCGAGTTCGTCGCCCAGCGCGCCGGCGATGCGGCTCGTCGGCGGGAAGTAGGCCTCCTTGACCAGCCCGAGCCGCGGCACCGCCTCGCCCAGGGCGAGGAAGGCCGCGAGCCCGGCCGCACCGAGTGCGAGGTTCGCGCCTCTCACGGCAGCAGCTTCTCCAGGTCCGGGGTCGACTTGAAGAGCTTGTCCTGTTCGCCGAGCTTCTCCAGGGCCTCGATCGACGAACGGTTCGCCTCGGCGGGCCACTTGGGCAGCGTCACCTGTGCCAGCACCGACGTCGGGATCTTGGTGTAGGTGGTGACGATCTGGCGGACCTCGTCCGGGTGCGCGTCGGCGTAGGCGAGGGACTCCGCGGTGGCCTCCTGGAACTTCTTCACCACGTCCGGGTTCTTCTGCGCGTACTGCGTGGAGGTGAAGTACATGGCGACGGTGAGGTTCGGCGCCACGTCCACCAGCGGCGAGGCGATCTCCACGCCGCCCTGGCTCTTGACGGTCGCCAGGGCCGGTTCGACGACCATCGCCGCGTCGATCTGCCCGCTGTCCAGGGCGGCGGGCATCTGGTCGAAGGCCAGCTCGACGAACTTCACCCGGTCCGGGTCGCCGCCCGCCTTGCGCACCGACTCGCGCACCGCGGTCTCGTTGATGTTCTTCAGGGTGTTGATGGCGACCTTCTTGCCCTCCAGGTCCTTCGCGGACTTGAGCGGGCTGTCCTTCTTCACCGTGATCGCCCCGAAGTCCTTGCCCTGCAAGCCGGTCGAGGCGATGCCGTTCGAAACGGCCTGCACGGGGACGTTGTTGGACTGGGCGACCATGAGCGAGGTCATGTTGCTGAAGCCGAACTGGAACTGTCCGCTGACGACTCCGGGCACGATCGCCGCGCCGCCCTGCGCGGTGGTGATCGACAGCTTCAGGCCGTGCTTCTCGTAGAAACCCTGTTTCACGCCCAGATAGACGGGCGCCACGTCGACGATGGGGATGAGTCCGAGTTTGACGGTCGTGGTATCTCCGGACGACGAGTTCCCCGTGGACGTACCGGAGTCGTCGGACGAGCCACAGGCCGCCGTGGCGAGCAGGAAAGTGCCGGCCGCGAGACCGGCGAACAGACGACGCAAGGCTCCTCCTGTGCAGACAACGGTGTTCCGACAGGCTGTGCGCACACCGCACAGTAGTGCTCAATTGGCGTGCAGGGAACGTAGAGCCCGCTGTCCGACGGGGTCAATGGGTTTGGCTGACGAAATTGTTGACAGTCTGGGAGGGCGGCATGTCCACCGTGGCCCGAGCACCGCATTTCGTGAGGTCCTTCGAGCGCGGCCTCGCGGTGATCCGCTCCTTCGACGCCGAGCACCCCGCGCGCACCCTCAGTGAAGTCGCCCGCGCCTGCGGACTGACCCGGGCGGCCGCCCGGCGCCTGCTGCTCACCCTCGCGGATCTGGGATACGTGCACAGCGACGGCCGGCTCTTCCGGCTCACCCCGCGGGTGCTGGAACTCGGCTACGCCTATCTGGCCGGCCTCACGCTCCCGCAGGTCGCCGAGCCGCATCTGGAGCACCTCGTCGCACAGGTGAAGGAATCCTCGTCGCTGTGCGTCCTGGACGGCGACGACATCGTCTATGTCGCCCGGGTGCCGACCACCCGCATCATGTCGGCCGTCATCACCGTCGGTACCCGCTTCCCGGCGCACGTCACCTCGGTGGGCCGGGTGATGCTCGCGGCCTTGGCGGACGAGGAGCTCGAACTCCGCCTGAGCCGGGCGCAGCTGCGCCCGCTCACCGCACGGACGCTGATCGCGCCGGAGGATTTGCGGGCGGAACTGGCACGGGTGCGGCGCCAGGGGTACGCGCTCGTCGACCAGGAACTGGAGGAGGGGCTGCGGTCGGTGGGCGTCCCGGTGCGCGGCCGGGACGGCACGGTGGTGGCCGGCGTGAACCTGGCCGTCCACGCCGGCCGCACCTCGGTGGCGGCGGTCCGCCGGGATCTGCTGCCACCGCTGCTCGCGGCCGTGGCGCGGATCGAGGCCGACCTGCGGGTCACCGGCCCGACGGCAGGTGCCGCCGCCCCCCGGGTCACAGATCCAGGACGAGCTTCCTCCCCCGGCACCGGGACACACAGATCATCATCGTCTCCCCGGCCTCCCGCTCCTGCGGACTGAGGACGGAGTCCCGGTGCTCCGGCGTGCCCTCGAGCACGTCGGTCTCACAGGTGCCGCAGGTGCCCTCCGTGCAGGAGTAGAGGACCTCGACTCCCGCCGCCCGCACGGTGTCCAGCACGGACACACCCGCCGCGACGGTCAGCGTCCGGCCGCTCTGCGCGAGCTCGACCTCGAACTCGCCGTCCTCGCCCGCGGGTTGCTCCCGAGCCTGGAACCGCTCGACCCGGAGCGCGTCGGGCGGACAGCGCTCCTCCACGGCGTCCAGCAGCGGACCCGGGCCGCAGCAGTAGACGAGCGTGTCCTCGGGCAGCGCGTCGAGCACGGGACCGAGGTCGAGCAGACCCGTCTCGTCCTGCGGGGCGACGGTGACCCGGTCGCCGTACCGTGCCAACTCCTCGGCGAACGCCATGGATCCGCGGGTGCGACCGCCGTAGAGAAGGCTCCACTCGGCGCCCGCCGACTCGACCGCCGCGAGCATCGGCAGAATGGGGGTGATCCCGATGCCGCCCGCGACGAAGCGGTAGCGGGCCGCCGGGCGCAGCGCGAAGTGGTTGCGCGGGCCGCGCACCCGTACCTTGTCGCCCGGCCTCAACTGCTCGTGCACATGGGCGGATCCGCCCCGTCCGGCCGGCTCGCGCAGCACCGCGACCCGCCACCCGGAACGGTCGGCCGGATCGCCGCACAGCGAGTACTGGCGCTCGAGTTCCGGGCCGAGGACGAGGTCCACATGGGCGCCCGGCCCCCAGGCCGGGAGCGGCTCGCCCAGCGGGTGGCGCAGGGTGAGGGCGAGCACGCCCTCGGCGGCGAACTCACGGTCCGCGACGACCAGTTCGGTTTCGTACACGCTCATGAGTCGCTTCCTCGCGGCCGGTGTCCTTCGGGGTGGCCGAGCATCCACTCCCACATCTCGATCGGGTCCTGGGAGGTGTGCTCGGCACCGCAGTGACAGGTGCCGTGCAGCACGTCGGTGCCCGGCAGCCAGTCGATGCGGTAGATCTCGCCGGTGGGACCGGTGCTCACAGGACCTTCTCCACGGGCTTGTCGCCCTCCTCCACCAGCCGGGCGAGGATACGGCGCGCGGCCAGGCCACCGGTGTCGATGTTGATGCTCAGCTCCTGGTAGCCGGTGCGCTCCGAACCGAGCGTCCGCTGCAGGAGGTTGAGTGCGTCGACGTCCTGCATGACCACCGTGTGGTTGTTGCCCCGCAGGAACTCGGTCACCTCGTCGTCGTCCGTCGCCCAGTCCCGCGAGACCATCCAGAAGTCGTACACCTTGCCGTCGGCGGACGGCGTGATCGCGTAGGTGATCTCGGTGTGGAAACCGTTCGGGTCGCTGCCGTCCGCCTCGGGCAGGACGCCCACCGGCGCGATACGGCTGTGCAGCAGGTACAGACAGGGCGCGTGGTACTCGATGTCCTGCCAGCGGGTGATCCGGCCCTCGATGCCGGTCGAACGGGCGTAGAACGGCGGGCACTCGGCGTCGTCCATGTGCCGGCTCACCCGCACGATCCCCGCGCCCTCGTCGACCTCGGTGGTGATCGGCGTCTCGGCGACCTCGGGGGTGCCGATGTAGCCGCCGTGCAGATACGTCTCGTGGGAGAGGTCGAGGAGGTTGTCGACGAGCAGCCCGTAGTCCGCGTCGATGGGCTCCATGCCCCGGACGGTGGTCCAGCCGGGGGCGTCGAGGTGGCGGGCGCGCGGGATCGTCCGCGGGTCGGCGAGCGACGGGTCGCCGATCCACACCCAGACCAGGGAGTCCTGCTCGACGACCGGGTAGGCCGTGACCCGGGCGGTGCGCGGGATGCGTTTCTGCCCCGGCACGTACACGCAGGCGCCGGTCGTGTCGTACGTGAAGCCGTGGTAGCCGCACACGATGCGGTCGCCGTCCAGCCGGCTCTCCGACAGCGGGAACCGGCGGTGCACACAGCGGTCGTGCAGCGCGACGGGCGTCCCGTCCTCCTCGGTCCGGTAGAAGACGAGCGGCTCACCCAGAATCGTCCGGCCGAGCAACTCCTCGCGCCCGACCTCGGTGCTGTAGGCGGCGACGTACCACTGGTTCCTGGCGAATGCGGTCGTGTGCGGCATCGTTGCGGCTCCCGTCTCTGCTGGTGGTCGCATCGTCGGGGCGGGCGTCATGGGGGCGCAATACGGCTTCCGTCTCGCGGAAGGGTCTTGATGAACAGCCTGGTCAGGACGACATGGGTTCTTCGCCGTCGAACTCGGCACCGCGCGGCTCGTCCTCCTTCTCCGAGGGGCCGGGCCGCTTCTCGCAGAAGTGAAGAGGCAAGCGGTCCCAGGCGCTCGCCTCCGAGCTGAGCACTCGTGGGACTGCGTCGCACGGTCGACGTGGCTCGTGCGGGGCACAACCCTTTGTTGGCGTCGCGAGTCTTCGTCGGTGATCACGTTGTGGTGATCGCACCGACGAGGAGACCATCATCACCGCCATACGAAAGACCTTGACCGCCACCGCAGTTGTCGGCGCTGTCCTGGCGGGTTCGGCCGCCTGCGGCACCGTGGAGCAGCTCACCGCCGGAAAGAAGCTCGACGAGGCCTTCGAGAAGCTCGCGAGCGAGAAGTCGATCTCCTTCGAGCTCGATCTCGACACGGACTCCCGGAGTCTGAAGGCGCTGGACGCCTCGATGGATCCGGAGCCCGGTGAGGAGCTGCCCGACGAGGTCGCCGACCTGCTGAGTGGCGCCAAGATCAGTGTCACCGTGCAGTCGAAGAAGCCGATCGGGGAGTCCGGAGAGAAGGACTACGTCGGGATGGCGCTGAAGATCAGCACCAAGGACGGGGACCTCACCGAGTACCGGGTCGTCGGCGACTACACCTATGTCCGCTCCGACGTGAACGCCCTCGGCAAAGCCATGGGCTTCCCTGTGCCGTCGATGAAGGACCTGCCCCCGGAGGCGAGCGGGCTCAAGAAGGTGCTCGACGGCGAGTGGGTGAAGGTCAACACCAAGGAGATGGAGCAGACCGCGGCGGAGATGGGAGCGGAGCCCGGTGCGACGCCCGCGCCGGAGCCCACCCTCGACGCCAAGGCGCAGAAGCAACTGCTGGAGGCGCTGCGCGGGACCATCGCCCGCGAGGTCGACTTCAAGACCGCCGGTGACAAGGACGGTTCCGAACACATCACCGCCACCGCTCCGTTCCGTACGCTGATCACGAAGTTCCTCGGCGAGATCCGCCCGCTCGCGAAGACCTTGCCGCCGGGCATGGAACTGCCCACGGACGAGGACCTCAAGGACGCCCCGAACGCCAAGGTCACGGCGGACTTCACGCTCAAGAACGGCGAGCTGACCCAGGTCTCCGTCGACCTCGCCGAACTGGCCGAGAACGCGAAGGTGAAGAAGCTGGGCCTGGTGGTGCGGATGAGCGAGGGCCGGAAGCCCACGGCCCCGGCCGACGCCACCGAACTGAACATGGACGAGATCCTGGGCGGATTCGGCGCCGCGATGATGGATGAGGATGCCTTCACCGAGGACGCGGCATAGACACGCGCCACGCCGCGCCAGCCCACGCACGCACGGAGGCGAGTACGCCCAAGTCGCCTTCGTGGTGATCAGGTCGTGGGCCCGACACCCCGCCGCCTCGACACGGCAGTATCGGGTCAGGGCCGGTCGAAGACCTGTACTGACCCGAACGGATGTGGACGAAGCAGTCGCAGAACTCGGTCACGATCCCGACGTCGCCCATCTGACCTTGCTGACGGCCCCGGACGGTACCTGACCGGGGCCGGTCGTCATGCGGATTCTGATCCGGGCCCGGTCGGCTGTTCGATGGCGGGCCGGGAATTCCAGCCGGCCTCGGGATCGAGGGGCAGTTCCGGGTGGTCGTGCTTGAACGCCTCTGCCTGTTGCTCGAGCTTCGGCAGGGCGTGGTCGGGCGCGCCGAAGCCGCGGAACAGGGTCGCGCAGTATTCGCGGGACAGGAACGCCGCGTCCCACTGCCCGTCCGTGCGTACCCACTGGTAGGTGTGATTGTGCAGATTGAGGAACTGGAGGGTGGCGAGCCGCGGTGGCATCGCGCGGAAGGTGCCCTGGTCGACGGCCTCCGCGAGCAGCCCCGAGATCACCTGTTCGAAGTCGGAACGCTGGCCCAGCAGGGTCTTCAGCTCCGCGCCGCTCAGACTGCGGTAGTCGTGCTCGTAGACCCAGATGTGGTCGAGCCTGCGGAAGATGATGGTGAGCAGCGATTCGGACAGCAGGCGCAGCCGCAGCAGGGGATCCGTGTCGAGGTCCGCGATCTGGCGGGCGCGGGAGAGCAGCGGCCCCATCACCCGCGCCTGGATCTCGACGAGCAGGTTCTCCTTGGAGCCGATGTAGTAGTACAGGGCTCCCTTGGCGAGGCCGACCGCCCGGCCCAGGTCGTTGATGGACGTCGCCGCGTACCCCTGCTGGGCGAACAGCGACGCCGCGATGTCGATGATCTTCTGGCGTCTGACCTCGAAACCCGGTCCATGGCCCGGCGGTCGTGGCATCGCTTCTCTCCCCGCTTGACGTGACGACGTCGATCAAGGGCGACCCCCCGGGACCACGTCGGACGGCTTTTTCGGCAGTTCCGGGGGAAGCGGGCTCCGGGGCGTCGCTCGGTTTGCTAGACCAGACGGTACGTCAAAGGGGCGAGCCCGGGTGGCGCGGTCACGGCTCCCCGGAGGCGCGACCGGCGTCCGGGCGGTCCCCGACGCCGTCGGCCGCGAGACACTCGTCCTGTGACGAGTGTCCCCAGTGAGGAGTGACGCATGACCACGGTAGGTATCGCCACCGGCGCGGGTCGCGGGACGGGAGAGGCGTGCGCGAGGCGTCTTGCCGACATGGTGGACGTGCTGTTGCTCGCCGACCGGAACGAGGCGGCGGCGGCCGCGGTCGCGAAGGACCTGGCCGGACGGGGCGTGCGGGCCGTCGTCGAGCCGTTCGAAGCGGACGTCACCGACGGGGAGGGCCTTGCCCGGCTGGCCGGACGGGCCGGGGAGCTCGGCACCCTCCGGGCGGTCGCGCACGCCGACGGCGTCGAGGCGGGGGAGGCCGGCTGGCGCCGGATCCTCGAGGTCGACTTCGTCGGAACGGCGCTGGTCGCCGAGGCGCTCCGTCCGTTGGCCACCGCCGGTACGGCGTTCGTGTACTGCGCCTCGGTGTCCCCGCTGATCGCTCACATCGACCCCGACCCGGTGGTCGCGGCCGTCCTGGACGATCCGCTCGAGGAGGGGTTCCTCGACGGGATCCGCGAGGCGATCGGACCGGCCGTCGAGGATCCCGCGTGGGCGTACCCGTGGGCCACCTACGGTGTGCACCGCTTCGCCCGCGCCGAGGCGGTGCGGCTCGGGCCGGTGGGCGCGCGCGTGTGCTCCTTGTCGCCCGGTGCCATCGACACCCCGGGGACCCGGCAGGAGGCGGCCCGGCACGAGTCGGTACGGCAGCTCATCGAGCGCACGCCGCTGGGCCGCACCGGCCGGTACGACGAGGTCGCCGCGGTCGCCGCGTTCCTGCTGTCGGACGAGGCGAGCTTCGTCAACGGCGTCGACATCGTCGTCGACGGCGGCCTGTGCGCGGCGGTGCAGGACGAGTGACGCCGGGCGGCGTGCCCTCGCGGTCACCACGGCTCAGGAGGACGTCGCCCTGAGGTCGTCGAGGTCCCGCCCGGCGCTGTGCCGTGCCGTGGATCAGGGGACCGACGCCGACCTGGACCGGCAGGGCGGCGCCGGGCGGGGGCACCTCAGCACTCACGGCCGTCGTCGATCTCCTCGATCTCGTCGACCAACCCCCACCGCAGGGCGGTCGACGCGTCGACGCGGGCGCCGCTCAGCATCATCCACGCCGCCCGCCACCGGCCGATCCGCCGCGGCACGCTCACCGTGCCGCCGGCGCCGGGCACCAGACCCATCGCGACCTCGGGCAGCTGGAAGAAGGCCGTGGGGGAGGAGACCACACGCCCCGCGAAGGCCGCCATCTCCACCCCCGCGCCGACCGCCGCGCCCTGCACGCGGACCGTCACCCGGTCCCGCATCCGGTCGATCAGCCGCCAGGGCGCCCGGTCCAGCCGTACCAGACAGGCCGCGACCGGGTCCGTGGCCGTCCCGAACTCGGAGAGGTCGCCGCCACTGGAGAACACCGGTCCGGCACCGGCCAGTTCGACCCGGTCGACCGTGCCGTCGAGCAGGGCGAGTTCCAGGGCCTCGAACAGCTCCTCGCGCATCCGGAAGCTGAACGCGTTGCGCCGGCGCGGGCGGTCGAGCAGGACGGACAGCCGATCGTCGTCCCGCCGGACGCGGACCGGTGGGCCCTCCTCCGGAGCAGCCCCGGGCGTCCCTCGCTCCGCGAGCCAGGACGCGAACTCCGTTCCGCCGAGAAGCATCGAGTAGGCCGCCGCCTCGGCCGCCAGGCCCTCCAGGGTGCCGAGGCGCGGCGTCCGGCGCAGCAACTGCCCCAGCATCAGGCTCGCCTGCGGGCGGCGACCGACGAGCCGGGCGAGCTCGCCGAACGCGGCCGGCGGATCGTGGACGGTCACCGACTCCCGTGTCTCGGCGCCCGCCCGGGGCGCCGCCAGGGTCAGCGTCACCGCCTCCAGCAGCGGTCGCAGCCGGTCCGGCGGCTGCCGGGTCGCGATGCCGAAGGTCAGCGGCAAGGAGTCGGCCAACCGGGCGGCCTCGGCCTCGACCCGGCTCGCGGCCGCGTCGTGCCAGTCGTCGAGAACCAGGCACCGCACGGGATTCCCCACCCGCCCGTCGGGACGGAGCATCAGCCCTTCGTCGCCGAGCGTCGGTATGGCGTCGTGCGCCGGGACGCCGCCGAGCGTCGGGTCGCCGCTGCCCGGCGGGCTCGTCGGCGCGGTCCGCGGGACCTCGTGAGCGGTCCGACGACGTTCCGCGCGGCCTCCGGACCGGTTCACGTCAGGCCGCGCCGCATGGCGTCGGCGACGAGTTCGCCGACGAGGACGGCGGTGGCCGCCGGGCCCCGCAGCGGGGGCGCGGGCAGGATCGACGTGTCCGCGACCCGCAGACCGCCGACATCGTGCACCCTGCCGTAGCGGTCGACGGCGGCCCGGGGATCACCGGCGGGGCCGAGCGGAACCGTGCCGCACGTGTGGTGGGCCGTGCCGAGACGGCCGAGGATCCACCGGTCGAGCAGGCGGTCGTCGTCCAGCACCCGCGTCCCCGGTTCCACGAGCCCGCCGGAGACCTCCCCGAAGGCACGCGTGGCCGCCAACTCCGCGGTGACACGCACCGCTTCCCGCATGCGCCGCCGGTCCCGCGCGGTCGACAGATAGTGGTAGTCGAGGCTCGGGGGTGTCGCGGGATCGGTGGAACGGGTCCGCATCCGGCCGCTCAGCCGCGGGGTCTGGACGGAGACGAGGAACGCGAGGGGCGCGCCGGGACCGGGAACGGGCACCCGTCCGCCCGTCAGCCCGGCCATGGGCACGAGGGACTGGAGTATCTCCAGGTCACCCGGGTGGTCCCCGTCCGGCGAGGACAGGTGCAGGGCCCCGCCGAGCCATGAGTCGGCGGGCGCCGGCAACGGCCGTCGGGGCGTCCACTCCACGGCTACCTGGGGATGGTCGCCGAACCGGGCCCCGACGGCGGGAGCGTCCCGGACGACGGGGACACCGAGGGCCTCCAGGTCCCGACGCGGCCCGATGCCCGACAGATGCAGCAGGTGGGGGGAGCGGAACGCCCCCGCACAGAGCACGACTTCGCCGCCGCCGACCAAGCGGCGGCGTCCGTGCCGCTCGACCTCCACGCCGGTCGCGCGGCCGCGCGTGACGACGACCCGGTGGACCGTACTGCCCCCTTCCACCCGGAGGTTGGGGCGGCCGGACGCGCCCAGCAGGTATCCGATGCCGGTGTTGACGCGCACCCCGTCCACGGCGTTGGACGGCACCGGACCGAAGCCCGGCGGTTCCTGGGCGTTCTTGTCCGGCTCCGCGGGAAAGCCCAGCAGGTGAGCGGCCGCCCGGAACGCGACGGCGGCGGGGTGGCCGAGCGCCGCACGGCGCACGGGTACCGGCCCGCGGTCGCCGTGCAGCGGGCCGGCACCGTGGTCGAGGTCGGTCTCCAGGGCGCGGAGCAGGGGCAGCGTCCGGTCGTAGGACCAGGCCGCGCCTCCCACGGCCGACCAGCGGTCGAAGTCGTCCCGCCGGGCGCGGACGAAGTACCCGCCGTTGACGGTGGTGGAGCCGCCGAGGCCGTGCCCCCGGACGACCGTGTACGGCCGCGTCGGAGTGAGGTGCACGGCGTAGGCCCGGACGGCCGGGTGGCCGGGCTGCGCGCCGGGGACGAGCCGCGCGTCCAGCAACTCAGGTGCGAACGCTCCCGGTTGACGCGGGACCGGGCCCGCCTCCAGCAGCAGTACGTTGCGGTCGGGGTCCTCGCTGAGCCGCGCCGCGAGCGCGGCGCCGCTGCCGCCGGCGCCCACCACGATGACGTCCGGGTGGCGTGCCCGGCGATGCCCGCGCCCGGCCTGCTCGGTCCGCTTCGGCCGCTCGGGCTGCTCGGTCCGCTCGGTCCTCTTCATGGGCACGTGATTGAAAGCGCGGTGGCCGGCCCGCGCTGCGGTGCGTCCCGGTGGCCGGGACCTGCCCGGGTACCGGGCGCGCCGCTGACCTAGCGTCGGACGCCGCACGCGAGTCGGCCGCGCGGACCTCCTCGGTCGCGGCGCGCACCTCTTTCCGTTCCGACACCGGGCGCCGAGGGCGCCCAGGGAGAGTCGCATGAACGAGCTCCGCTCCGCCCAGCCCGACGACGCCGTCACCGAGGCGCTCATCGATGCCGATGCCGAGGCCTTCACCTCGGATGTCATCGAGGCCGAGGATCTCCTGGAGGAGATCTCCATCGACGGCATGTGCGGCGTCTACTAGGCGCCGCCGGATGTCAGCGATGGACCTCGACCGCGCCTGGGACCTGCATCCGCAGGTCTCGGTGCGGCCCGAACCCTTCGGCGCGCTGCTCTACCACTTCGGAACCCGCAGACTCTCGTTCCTCAAGGACCGCCGGCTCCTGGCCGTCGTCCAGGGCCTCGCCCACGCGCCCACGGCCCGTGCCGCCTGCCGGGCCGCGGGTCTCGGAGAGGACGAGCTGCCCCGCTACGGCCGGGCCCTCGCCGTCCTCGTCCGGTCGTCGATGGTCGTCGGAAGGACCTCATGACCACCACGCCCCGGCTGGTCGACCTGTTCGAGCACGGGCTCGACGCACCGATCTGCCTCACCTGGGAACTCACCTACGCCTGCAACCTGTCCTGCACGCACTGCCTGTCCGGCTCCGGCCGGCGCGACCCCCGTGAGCTGAGCACCGCGCAGGCCAAGGCCGTCATCGACGAACTGGAGGCCATGCAGGTCTTCTACGTCAACATCGGCGGCGGCGAGCCCACCGTCCGCGCCGACTTCTGGGAGCTCCTGGACTACGCCACGGCACACCACGTGGGCGTGAAGTTCTCCACCAACGGCGTCCGTATCACTCCCGGGGCCGCCGAGCGACTCGCCCGCAACGACTACGTGGACGTCCAGATCTCGCTCGACGGCGCGACCGCCGACGTCAACGACGCGGTGCGCGGGGCCGGTTCGTACGCGACGGCGCTGCGGGCCATGGAGAACCTCGCCGCCGCCGGACTGCGCGACTTCAAGATCTCCGTGGTCTGCACCCGGCACAACATCCCGCAGCTGGACGACTTCAAGGCGCTGGCCGACCGCTTCGGCGCCCGGCTGCGGCTGACCCGGCTGCGCCCCTCCGGACGCGGCGCCGACGTCTGGGACGACCTGCATCCGACGGCCGCGCAGCAACGCGAGCTGTACGACTGGCTGTCGGCGCACGGCGAGCAGGTGCTGACGGGCGACTCGTTCTTCCATCTCTCCGCGTACGGCGAGGCGTTGCCCGGCCTCAACCTGTGCGGCGCCGGACGCGTCGTCTGTCTGATCGACCCGGTCGGGGACGTGTACGCCTGCCCGTTCGCCATCCACGAGGAGTTCCTCGCCGGGAACGTGACCGGGCCGGGCGGCTTCCGGGAGGTATGGCGCGGCTCCGAGCTGCTGCGGCGGCTGCGCACCCCGCAGCACGGCGGAGCCTGCGCCTCCTGCGCCTTCTACGACACCTGCAAGGGCGGCTGCATGGCCGCGAAGTTCTTCACCGGGCTTGCGCTGGACGGCCCCGACCCCGAGTGCGTGCAGGGGCACGGTGAGGCGCTGCTGGCCCGCCGCGACGCGACCGCGGTGCCCAGGCCGTCCGGCGACCACTCCCGCAGGACCGTGGCTCTCGTCCTCACCCGTCGGCCACCGGTCCGTCCCTGCGACGAGAACCCGCTGGCCGGGACGGCTGTGGCGCCGACCGGAAAGGACGCGGCACATGCCTAGGAACCCCTGGTTCGAGACGGTCGCCGAAGCACAGCGCAGGGCCCGCAAGCGGCTGCCGAGGCCGGTCTACGGCGCGCTCGTCGCGGGCTCGGAGCGCGGCCGTACGATCGACGCCAACGTGGCGGCCTTCGCCGAACTGGGCTTCGCCCCGCGGGTCGTCGGCCACCATGCCGACCGCGACCTGACCACGACCGTGCTGGGCGTGCCCACCGCGCTGCCCGTGCTCATCTCGCCGACCGGAGTCCAGGCCGTCCACCCGGACGGGGAGGTCGCCGTGGCCCGGGCCGCCGCGAGCCGGGGCGTCGTCATGGGGCTGAGTTCGTTCGCGAGCAGGCCCGTCGAGGAGGTGGCGGGCGCCCAGCCGGACCTCTTCTTCCAGCTCTACTGGAGCGGAACGCGCGCGACGATGACCCAGCGCATGGACCGGGCCAGGGCCGCCGGCGCGAAGGCGCTCATCGTCACCCTCGACTGGTCCTTCTCGCACGGCCGCGACTGGGGCAGCCCCGCCGTCCCGGAAAAGCTCGACCTCAGGACCATGCTGCGGTTCGCCCCCGACGTACTGCCCCGGCCCGGCTGGCTGTGGCGGTACGCCAGGTCCGGCCGTCTCCCCGAACTCACCGTGCCCAACCTGCGCGCCCCCGGCGGCGAGGCGCCCGGCTTCTTCGCGGCCTACGGCGAGTGGATGCAGACCACGCCCCCGACCTGGGAGGACGTCAAGTGGCTGGGCGAGGAGTGGGGCGGACCCCTGCTCCTCAAGGGCGTGACCCGGGTCGACGACGCCAAGCGGGCCGTCGACGCCGGGGTGACGGCCCTGTCCGTCTCCAACCACGGCGGCAACAACCTGGACACCACCCCCGCCACCATCCGGATCCTGCCCTCCGTCGCCGAAGCCGTCGGCGACGAGATCGAAGTACTCCTCGACGGCGGCGTCCGCCGGGGCGGCGACGTGGCGAAGGCACTCGCCCTCGGCGCCCGCGCCGTTCTGATCGGCCGTGCCTGTCTCTGGGGCCTCGCGGCGAACGGACAGGCCGGTGTCGAGAACGTGCTGGACATCCTGCGCGGTGGGCTCGACTCGGCCGTGCTGGGCCTCGGGCACTCCTCCGTCCACGAGCTGGGTCCCGAGGACCTGGTGATTCCTGCGGGCTTCCCGCTAGTCCTGGGCGGCGGGGGCCTGCCGGTGGGGCCCTCGGCGGCCCCGGCCGACGTCGAGTCCCCGGTCGCCTGAGCGGGGCGGGGGACGCCATGCCGCGAGTCCTGGCCGACACCGCCTGGCCGGCCGTGCCGCCCGGCGCGCTCGTCCTGGTGCCGGTCGGCTCCACCGAGCAGCACGGACCGCATCTGCCCCTCGACACCGACACCGTCGTCGCCCACGCCGTCGCCCGGCGGACGGCCGACGCCCTAGCCCCGGGAGCGCACGGCCCACCGTTCGTCGCACCGCCGCTCGGCTACGGCGCCAGCGGCGAACACGAGGACTTCCCGGGGACCGTCTCGATCGGGCACGAGGCGCTGCGCGTGGTCGTCGTGGAACTGGTGCGCTCGCTGTCCCGGTGGGCGGGCCGCGTCGTCTTCGTCAACGGCCACGGCGGCAACACCGCCACCCTCGACACCGCCCTCGGACTGCTGCGAGCCGAGGGCCACGACGCCGGCTGGACCGGCTGCGAGGTGCCGGGCGGCGACGCGCACGCCGGGCGTGCGGAGACCTCCGTGCTGCTGCATCTGGCCCCGGAGCGGGTACGACCGGACGCCGCCGTCGCCGGTGACGCCCGGCCACTGGCCGCGCTGCTGCCGGAGCTCACGGCCCGCGGTGTCCGCGCCGTCTCGCCCTCCGGCGTGCTGGGCGATCCCGCCGGGGCCAGCGCCGAGGAGGGCCGCCGGGCGACGGACGCGATGGTGGCCACGACGGTCCGCCGGATCACCGCGTGGAGCTGCGACGCCCGAGGCCGCCTCACCGATCCGGCGCACCCGAAGGCCGTACGCCGGTGACGCTTCCCGTCGGCTTCAGGGTCGAACTCGACCGGCACACCCGGGTGATCGACGGCGGCCGGGCCCTGCTCGGCGGGTTCCCGACCCGGTTGCTGAGGCTGACCCCGAGGGCGCGGCGGCTGTTCGACGGCCGGTCGCTCACCGTGCGGGACGCGGCGGGCGCGCTCCTCGCGGAGCGGCTGACCGACACCGGCATGGCCCATCCCGTCGCCGATGCGCTTCCGGCTCCTCCCGACCTCCGGTACACGGTCGTCGTACCCGTCCGCGACCGCCCACGCCCACTGGACCGGCTGCTGCGGAGCATCCGCGCGGACGCCCCGGTGATCGTCGTCGACGACGCCTCCCGGCGCCCGGCCGCCGTGGCGGCGGTCGCCGCGGGCCACGGCGCCCGGCTGGTCGCCCTGGCAGCCAACGCCGGACCGGCCGGCGCGCGCAACGCCGGGCTCCGTCTCGTCACCACCCCGTACGTGGTCTTCGCCGACTCCGACATCGTGCTGGACCCCGAGACCGTGCCCACCCTGCTGAGGCACTTCGCCGACCCCCTGGTCGCCATGGCGGTACCGCGCATCACCGGCCTGGCGGCCCCCGCCACGAGCTGGATCGAACGGTACGAGAACGCCAGGTCCTCGCTCGACCTCGGCGCGCACCCGGCCCGGGTCCGGCCCGGCACGCCCGTCTCCTGGGCGTCCTCGGCCTGCCTCGTGGCGCGGGTGGACGCGCTGGGGGAGGGCTTCGACGAGCGCCTGCGGGTCGGGGAGGACGTCGACCTGTGCTGGCGGCTGATCGCGGCCGGCCGGCGCGTGCGCTACGAACCCGCCGTCCGGGCCGCCCACGAGCATCGCGTGCGTGTGCGGGACTGGCTCCTGCGCAAGGCCGTGTACGGAACCGGGGCACAGCCGCTCGCCCGGCGGCACCCCGCGTACATCGCACCCGCGGTGTTCGCCCCGTGGGGCGCGGCGTTCGCCGCCGCGCTCGTCGTCCAGCGGCGCTGGTCGGTGCCGGTCGCGGGGGTCGTCCTCGGTGTCGTCACCCTGCGCATCGCCCGCAGGCTCGACGGCACCCCGCACCCGTACCGGCTGGCCGCGCGGCTCACCGCCGACGGGGCGCTCGGCACCCTGGCGCAGACCTCCGCGCTGCTGACCCGCCACTGGTGGCCGCTCACGGCCGTCGGCTGCCTGGTCTCCCGCCGGCTGCGCAGGGCCGCGGCGGTCGCCGCGGTGGCCGATATCGCACTCGAGTACCGGCGCGACGGCACTCCTCTCGACCCGCTCCGCTACGGCCTGGCCCGCCGCCTCGACGACCTCGCCTACGGGGCCGGCGTGTGGTTCTCGGCCCTGAAGGGCCGCTCCACCGCCGCGCTGCGGCCCCGCGTCACCCGCTGAGTCCACAGTCCCGGTCAGCGGAAAGCGCGCAGCGGGTGCCGGTCCCGGGCCCCGACACTGTGGCCGTCCCACCGTCGGCGACGCGCGGCGGATGCGAGGGACCAGTCACCAGGAGGTGTGCGGCGTGACGCATGAAGTGATCGGTCGTGTCGAGGAGCTGGGCGCCGAACTGGCAGCACTCGCCGACGAGAACGAGTCACTCGGCAGGCTGAGCGACCGGACCGTCGGACTGCTCCGCTCCGCGGGGGTCGTACGACTGCTCCAGCCGAAGGAGTACGGCGGATTCGGCGCCCACCCCCGGGACTTCGCCGAAGCGGTGATGGCCGTGGCCCGGCACGACGGAGCCGCCGGCTGGGTGTGCGGCGTCGTCGGCGTCCACCCGTGGGAGCTGGCCCAGATGGATCCGCGGCTCACCCACGAGGTGTGGGACGACGACCCGGACACCTGGATCGCCTCGCCCTACATGCCCAACGGCATCGCCGAGCCGGTGGACGGCGGCTATGTCCTCAGCGGACGCTGGCCGTTCTCCTCGGGCAGCGACCACTGCGGCTGGGACTTCCTCGGCGCGCTCCTCGGGGACGGCAAGGGCAGGCCGGCCGGGCCCATCACGGTGCTGCACGTCGTGCTGCCCCGCTCGGACTACGAGATCATCGACGGCACCTGGGACGTGATCGGACTGTCGGGGACCGGCAGCAAGGACGTCGTCGTGGACAAGGCGTTCGTTCCCGAACACCGCGTCATCCGGCAGGAGGCGGTCCAGGACGGGGCGGCCGCGGAGGCGGTCGGGCTGACCGACACCCTGTACAAGCTGCCCTTCAGCTCGATGTTCCCGCTCGGGATCACCGCGGCGGTCATCGGCATCTGCGAGGGCGCGCTCGACATCCACCTGGCCCAGCAGCGCGACCGGGTCGCGGTCACCGGCGTCCAGGTCCGCGACGACCCGTACGTCCTCTACGCCGCCGGGGAGGCCGCGGCGGAGATCGCCGCGTCGCGGGTGCAACTCATCGACGGCATCAGCCGGTTGTACGACCAGGTCGAGGCCGGCCGGCCGATCACCCTGGAGGACCGGGCGAACGTCCGGCGCAACCAGGTCCGTTGTGCCTGGCGGGCCGTCTCCGCCCTGGACGAGATCTTCGCGCGGTCCGGCGGGAACGCGATCCGGCGGGGCAACGCGATCCAGCGGTTCTGGCGCGACGCGCACGTCGGACTCCAGCACATGATCCATGTGCCCGGCTCGGCTTACCACGCGAACGCCCTTGCCCGGATGGGACTCGAGCTGCCCGAGGCGATGCGGATCCTGATCTGACGTGGACCCGGTGAGATCGCAGAGGCGAGGAGGCCGTATGAGCGACGGCGTGACGCGTCCCCGGACGACGGACGCGATCGACGGGCGCCGATTCCGCGACGTCCTGGGCAACTTCCCCACGAGCGTGGTCGCGATCACCACCACGGACGCCGAAGCCCGGCCGCACGGGATGATCGTGGGCACCTTCACCTCCGTGTCGCTGACCCCGCCCCTGGTGTCCTTCCTGGTCGACCGCTCCTCCACGACCCTGAGGACGATCAGGACCGCCGGCCGCTTCTGCGCCAACGCGCTCGCGGGTGACCAGGAGCGGCTGTCGCGCAAGCTGGCGGCCGGATCGGCCCGGCAGCGGTTCGCGGACACGAGCTGGCAGGCGTCGGCGCTGGGCAGCCCGGTCCTGGACGGAATCGTCGCGTGGGTCGACTGCACGGTGGAGCAGGTCGTCGAGATCGGCGATCACCTGCTCGTCGTCGGACGGGTCCACGATCTGCGCGTCGAGTCGATGAAGACCCCGCTGCTGTTCTTCCGGGGCGGATACGGCGACTACCTGTCGAGCGCGGCGCTGCTGCTCGACAGGCTCGTCGGGTGGGACGAGATCGGTCGACAGCAGTCGGCGAAATAAGGAGCCGCAGATGAAGAAGGACCTCTACACAAGACTGCAAAGAGTGTCGGCGTGGTGCGGTGTCATCCTCTTCGTGGGATTCTTCGCCGCGTTCGCCGTGGGCGATCTCGCCCCGCCCATGAGCCCTACGGAGAGCCCCGAGGACATCGTCGCCTTCCTCAAGGACCATCGCACGGGGATCCTCACCTGTGTGTCCCTGATGGTTCTGCTCATCCCGTTCGAGTACCCGTACGTCATCGTGACGAGCATGCAGCTGCGCCGGGTGGAGGGCGGCTGGGGGATGCTGTCCATGATCCAGCTCACCACGGGCATCATGGCCCCGGCCGGGTTCTTCTTCCCGCTCGCGATCCTCGCCGCCGCGGCCTACCGACCGGAGATCCACTCCGCCGACGTCCTGTCCGCGATGACCGACACCTTCTGGCTCATGTTCGTGGGCAACGCCTGCGTCTTCGTCCTCCAGGTCTGGTCGATCGGATACGCCGCCTTCATCGACCACACCCGGGAGAAGCCGGTCTTCCCGCGCTGGTACGGCTGGCTCAGTATGGCGCTGGGGGTGCTGCTCATCCCGGGCGCCTTCGTCTTCCTCAACCGGACCGGACCGCTCGCCTGGGACGGACTTCTCGCGTACCTGATCCCCTCGATCGCGTACGTCTTCTGGAAGGTCGCCACGCCGTACGTGCTGTTGAAGGCGATCACGTCCGAGGAGAAGGAGCTGGCCGGGAAGCCTGAGGCCGAACCGGTGACCGTGTAGGACAGCCGCACCACAGAGGCCGTGCCCCGCGATCCACCTCGCGGGGCACGGCCACCGGCGTTGTGCCGACGTCAGACCGAGAGCGCGAACCCGCCCGTCACGCGCAGCGTCTCCCCGGTGACGAAGGAAGCCCTCGACGAGACCAGATAGAGCAGCGCCTCGACGACGTCCTGCTCCCGGCCCTCCCGCTGGAGGATCTGTTCCCCGAGGACACGGTCCGCCTCGGCCTGCGACAGCTGGGCCCGCACCGTGTCGGTGAGGATCAGGCCCGGCGCGATCGCGTTGACCCTGATGCCGTCGGCGGCGAACTCGCGGGCGAAGGACACCGTCAGGCCCCGCACGGCGAGCTTGGACACGCCGTAGACGCTGCGGTTCGCGTAGGCCGCCGACGACGAGATGTTGACGATGGAGGCGCCGGCGCGGCCCTTCATCGCCTCCCGGGCCGCGAGGGAGCAGATGATGACGCCCATGACGTTGACGTCGAGCACCCGTCGTACGTCGGCGAGGCCCAGCTCGGTGAACGGCCTGTTGTAGGCGGCGTGCAGGCCGGCGTTGTTGACCAGGACGTCGAGTCCGCCGTGGCGTTCGGCGGCCTCGCTCACGACCGCGCCGACCTGGTCCTCGTCGGCCACGTCACAGGCGACTCCCGTCACCCGGCCGCCCCGTGGGTCGAGTTCCGCCGCCGCCCCGGCCGCGGCGGCGCCGTCGATGTCGGCGAGCACCACCTGCGCGCCGAGCGCCGAGAGCGCCGCGCCGAACGCCTTGCCGAAGCCCCGGCCCCCTCCCGTGACGAGGGCCACCTTGCCCTGGAGTGCGGTGTCCTGTGGCGTCAGCACCTGGTTGTCCGGCATCAGAACCTCACTTCGGGCCGAACCGCTGGCCCGCGTCCAGACGCAGGCACTGGCCGTTCAGCATGGGGTTGTCGATGATCGCCAGGGCGAGCCTGGCGTACTCCTCGGGGCGGCCCGGACGCCGGGGGAACGCGGCGTCCCGCACCAGCGCGGCCAGCTTCTCGGCGGGGATCCGCTCGGTGGCGCCGGTCTCGAACAGACTGGGCGCGATGGCGACGACGCGGATGCCGAGCGAGCCGAGGTCGCGGGCCATGGTGAGGCTCATCGCGGCGATCGCCGCCTTGGCGGCCGAGTAGGCGACCTGGCCGATCTGCCCCTCGAAGGCGGCGATCGACGACGTGTTGACGATGACGCCGCGTTCGCCGGTGGTCTCGGGATCCTCCGGTGCGTTGCGGCTCATGTGCGCGGCGGCCAGCCGGCTGATGTTGAAGGTGGCGACGGCGTTCAGGTCGAGCACCCGGCGGAAGGTCTCCAGGTCGTGCGGACCGTCCTTGCCGAGCGTGCGCCGTACGCTGCCGCCGCCGGCGGTGGTGACCGACACATGCAGCGCGCCGAGGGCCGCCACGGCGGCGTCCAGCGCGCTCCCGGTCGCCTCGAAGTCGGTCACGTCGACGGGATGGAAGCTGCCGCCGAGCGCGGCGGCGACCTCCTCGCCCGCCGATGCCGGACGGTCGAGCACGGCGACGTCGGCGCCGCGGGCCGCGAGCAGCTCGGCGGTGGCACGGCCCATGCCGGAGGCACCGCCGAACACCACGGCCTTCTTGCCCTTGATCTCCATCGGGAACCTTTCGGGTCGTCGGTTCAGGCGGACGCGGGGGGCCGCCGCAGGAGGGTGCAGAGCCGGTCGCGGTGCACGGCGGCGTCGCCGTACAGCACGCTGTCGGCCCTGGCCCGGCGCAGGTGGAGGTGGAGGTCGTGCTCCCAGGTGAAGCCGATGCCGCCGTGCAGCTGGAGCGCCCGGGCCGCGACCTCGCCGGTCCCGGCCGCGGTGTACGAGGCGGCGGCGCAGGCCGCCCGGGCGGCGTCGACGGCGCCCGCGTCGGCGGCCATCGCCGCGTAAGCCGTGGCGGCGCGGGCGCCGTGCACCAGCAGCGCCATGTCGGCGCACGCGTGCTTGACGGCCTGGAACGTCCCGATCGGCCGGGCGAACTGCACGCGCGACGTGGTGTGTCCGACGGTCAGCTCCAGCATCCGCTCCATCGCCCCGAGGGCGTCGGCGCACCGCAGCACCGACGCCTCGTCGAGCAGCCGCTGTATCTCCTCCGGTCCGCCGGCGAGACGGTGTGCGGGCGGCACCCGTACGCCCTCGAGCCGGACCTCGTGGAACGAGCGGGTCAGGTCCAGGGTCCGCTGCCGCCGGACGGTGACGCCGGGAGCCGACCGGTCCACCAGGAACGACCCGGGGACCCCGTCATGACGTGCGGTGACCAGGAGCCAGCGGGCGCCGCCCGCGTCCTGCACCGCCGTCTTGACCCCGTCGAGCACGATCGCGTCCCGGTCGGTGCGGGCGGTGGCGCGGATCCCGTCGAGGGACCAGGGGGCGCGCGGTTCGGCGAAGGCCCAGGTGGCCCAGCCCGATCCCGTGGCGAGCGCGGGCAGTACCGCGGCCCGCAGCTCGGGCGGCCCCGCGGCGGCCAGGGCCCGGCCGACGATCGCGGTCGGCGCGAGCGGACCCCGCCCGAGCGCGCGCCCCATCTCCTGGGCGACCAGCGCGAGTTCCACCAGGCCCTGGCCGGAGCCGCCGTACTCCTCGGGCAGGCCCAGACCGGGCCAGCCGAGGCCGGCCGTCAGCCGCCACACCTCCGGGTCGACGTCTTCGTCGCGATCCGCCCAGGCCCGTACGTGCGCCATCGGGGCCCGGTCCGACAGCAGCTCGCGTGCGGCCGCGCGCAGCATGCCCTGCTCCTCGCTGAGCTCGAAGTCCACGAAGGTAAGGTATCCTCTATTGTTCGTTCGGTCGATAAGCGTGACAGATTCAGCAGGTACTGGGCCCCGCTTCCCCCAATTTAAGTGCTCTGAATTGTGTCACGATCGCGGTCGGGTGCTCAGCGGGCGGCCCAGCTGACCGTCTTGGTCTGGAGGTACTCGTCCAGTCCGAACTCGCCCCACTCCCGGCCGAGTCCGCTCTGTTTGTAGCCGCCGAACGCGGCTCGCGGGTTCACCCCGGCGCTGCCGCCGTTGATCGTCACACCGCCGGCCCGGATACGGGACGCGATCTCGTACGCGGCCGCGGTGTCGGCGCTCCAGACGGCGCCCCCGAGGCCGTACGGGCTGTCGTTCGCGATCCGCACCGCCTCCTCGTCCGTGGCGAACGGGATGACGACGCCGACCGGTCCGAAGAACTCCGTACGCGCGACGGTCATGTCGTTGGCGACGTCGGCGAAGAGGGTCGGTTCCACGAACCAGCCCCGGTCGAGGCCCGCCGGACGTCCGCCGCCGTGGACGAGGCGCGCTCCCTCCTCCTCGCCGACCCGGATCAGCTTCTCGACCCTGTCCCGCTGCGCTTCGCTGATCAGCGGGCCCATGGTGGTGGCCGGGTCGGCCGGATCGCCGACCCTGACCTCGGCGAGGGCGGCGCTCAGCCGGTCGACGAACTCGTCGTGCACGGACTCGTGCACGAGCGTGCGGGTCAGCAGGGAGCAGCCCTGCCCGGCGTGGGTGGTGATACCGGAGAGCGCGGAGCGGACCGCGCCGCCGAGGTCGCCGTCGGCGCGGACGAGGGCCGCCGACTTGCCGCCTAGTTCGAGGACGACCTTCTTCAGGGAGGCGGCGGCCTGGGCGTAGACCATGCGTCCGACGGTGTCCGACCCGGTGAAGCTCACGAGGTCCACCATGGGGTGGGTGGTCAGCTCGCGGCCCGCCTCGACATCGCCGGTGACGATGTTCAGCACGCCCGGCGGCAGTCCGGCGGCGTCCGCGAAGTCGCCGATCAGCAGGGACTCCAGGGGAGTGGCGGGCGCCGGCTTCAGTACGGCCGTGCAGCCCGCCGCGAGCGCCGGGATCACCTTCATCATGCTGAGGAAGAACGGGAAGTTGTAGGCGGAGATCAGGGCGCACACGCCGAACGCCTCGCGGCGCAGCACCCCTTGGGAGATGCCGATGCCCGGCGCGATCGTCGCGTCCATCGGGCGCTCCCAGGCGAAGGCCGGGATCACCCGCTCGGCCATGTCGCGCAGATGCGCCACCGGGACCCGGGTCTGAAGGGTCTCGGCCAGCGCGCGGACCGAGCCCGCCTCCGCCATGTTGACGGCCACGAGTTCGGGCAGCCGACGCTCCATCTCGTCGGCCATGCGCAGCAGGACGGCGGCCCGTTCCGCGGGCCTCAGCCGCGGCCAGGGGCCCTCGTCGAAGGCGCGCCGGGCCGCTTCGACGGCCTGGCGTACATCCGCGGGCGACGAGCCCGGGACCTCCGCGACCCTCTCCTGCGTCGCCGGGTTGCGGACGGTCACCGGGGTGTCCGACCGGCCGTCGGTGCGGCGCCCGTCGATGTAGAGCCGCGAAGAGAACGAGTACGTCGTCACCATGTGCCGTCTCCTGGTCGCCTGCGGACGTCTTCCTTTTGAGTGTACTGAATTACGACTTCGACAGAAGGGGGGAGTGCCATCGGCTCTGTGTCAGCGTTCTGTCAGGTTTCGAGGCCTCGGCCGCTCGGTGAATCCGTATGCTGAATCATTGACTGGACCGGTCGGTACAGCTAACTTCGGCACCATCCGCGGGGTGGGTTCTGCAACGAACGACGAGGTTCGAAAGAGGTACCGCCTGTGTTCAAGGAATTTGTCGTGTCCGGTGATTCGCACATCATCGAGCCGGTCGATCTCTTCAAGACCCGGCTGCCCGAGCACCTCAGGGAACGGGCCCTCTGGGAAGAGGAGTTCACGCTCGACGAGCCGATCGTCGAGGGCGGCCACACCGAGTTCAAGAAGCTGCACACCATCGGATACGACGGCTGGACCATCTCCAAGTACCGGCAGTTCGGCGGGCAGACCCCGGACGGCGAGCCGCAGCACATCATCCGGGACATGGACCTCGACGGCGTCGACGCCTCCGTGATGTTCCCCAACCTCTCCCTCTTCGTCCTGTTCACCGACGACCACGAGCTGTCGATGGCGCACGCGCGCGTGTGGAACGACTACATCGCCGAGCGGTTCCTCCCGTACCGGGACCGGCTGCGCCCGACAGCGGCGATCCCCGTCACGGACATCCCCGAGGCCGTCGCCGAGATCGAGCGGTGCGCGCGCCTCGGGCTGGGCGCGATCCTGATCCCGGAGACCCCGCCCGTGCCGTACGCGTCACGGTCGTACGACCCGCTGTGGGCGGCCGCCCAGGCGAACGGGATGCCGGTCTTCATCCACGTCGCCACCGGCGGGGTGAAGACGAAGGAGAGCACCTCGGAGACGGCGCTGACCGTCCGGAGCATGATGACGGCCGTCAACATGGGCAAGGGCCAGTTGACCGACGACATGGTCTCGGGCCGGCTCCAGAACTCCGCCGCCGGTTTCTCCAGCCCGCAGCGCATCATCGCCGACCTCGTCGGCGGCGGCGTCTGCGAGCGGTTCCCCGGACTGCACTTCAACCTGATCGAGTTCAGCGCCGGCTGGCTGGTCTCCTACATGGGCTTCATGGACAAGTCCTTCCGGACGGGCATCGGCCAGGACCCCGACTGGTGGCTCGGCTTCTGGGACGACAGCCGCTCGCCGAAGGAGCAGCCGGCCATGGGACGGCTGTTCACCGTCAACGGCAAGTGGCCCTACCCCCTCAAGCCCAGCGAGTACATCCGGCGCCAGATCCACGTCCAGTTCGCGGACGACCCGACCGCCGTCAAGGCCCGCCACATCACCGGAGTCTCGACGGTCATGTGGGGGAACGACTACCCCCATGCCGAGGGCACCTTCCGCAGCAGCGCCGAGTGCATCGCGGACAACTTCGACGACACCGTCTCCGACGAGGACCGCGCGGCCATCCTGGGCGGCACCCTCGCCGGCGTCGTGCACTTCGACACCAGCAAGAAGCTGGCCCCCGTCACCGAGGACGCCTGACCGCGACCGGGCCGCGCACCGGGTCAGGAGCGGTCGCGCTCCGGGGCCGGTGCGCCGCGCCGGGTCAGGCCGGCTCCGGCACGGCGCCGACCAGGGCCAGCGCCGCCCTGGCGTACGCGGCCCGGCGCCGGTGGCTCACCATGAAGCTCGGCGGTGCGAAGTAGCCGACGTCGCGGGGGAGCGAACCGGCGCGGCGCGCGAGGGTGTCCTTCGCGTCGGCGGTCGTCCCGCACACGGCGATCCCGGTGAGCATCTCGTCGGTCACGGCGCGCGCCATGGCGTCGGTGTCACCGGTCCGGAACGCCGCCCGGAGCCGGGCGACGGGCTCCTCCCAGCCGTGGTGGGCGACGAACGGGTCGTACGTCCTGACGGTGAGGTAGAAGGCGATCATCCGCCGGGCGTCGGCGACGGCGCGTTCGGGTGCGGCGTCGTCGACCGCGGTGATGATCCAGCCGTGTTCCAGCGGACGCGCGCCGGCCCGGTCCCCTTCGCCCGTGCCGCCCGCGACCGAGGGGCGGACCACCTCGTTCCACCAGGAAGCGGTGAACAGCCCGTGCCCGACGACACCGTCGGCGACCCGGCCCGCGGTGGCGGCCATCCGGGTGTTGAACGCGGCGAGCAGTACGGGAATGTCCAGCCGGCCGAGCACCGGAGCGCGGACGTCGGCGTCGAGTGCGTAGAACTCGCCGGAGTAGCGGACCCGGTCACCGTTCTCGGCGTGCAGCCAGGCCCGGACGGCACCGACGGTCTCGGCGATCCGGGCCACCGGACGCTCGGCGGGCACGCCCAGCCAGTCCCGGTTGATCCGGAACGCCGCGCTGCCCAGGCCGAGGAACAGCCGGCCCGGTGCCCGGGCGTGCAACTGGCGCAGGGCGGTGGCGTGCGCGTAGGGGGTGCGGGCGAACGCGTAGGCGATGGCGGGGCCCGCCAGGGCGTGTTCGGTGTTCGCCACGATGTCGGCCACGGTGAGATAGGCGTCGTGATCGGCGAACTCCCCGGCACAGAAGGCGCCGACGCCCGCCTGCTCCGCCTCCCGTCCGACGTCCCGGCCGGGCCAGGGCATGCCGAACCGCATGAGAGCCTCCCGTTGGATGCCTGAAGCTGGGTTCGTGTACCCGCAAAAAAGTACACTTATTTAGGAGAGGCTAGGGGAGGCTCAGCGCAGTGTCCACCGCCCCCGGGGGACCGCGGAGCGGTCGACCCCGGCCTTCCCGACCGGGTTTCCGATCTGGGTGTACGACAGCCCGGTGCGCAGCGCCTGGGTGCGGGTCGAGTCGAGCGACTCCCAGATCGCCCGGACGGTGCCCTGGACGGCGGCGGGCGGTTTGGCGGCGATGAGGCGCGCGATCCCGTCGGCCCTGTCCCACAGTTCCTCGCGTGGCAGTACCTCGCTGACCAGGCCGATCTGGAGGGCACGGGCGGCCGACACGCGCTCGTCCAGGCCGAGCAGGGCGATGCGCAGCGCCTCGCCGAGCGGGATGCGCCGGGCGAGCCCGATCGGTTCCAGGGCCGCGGTGAGTCCGTAGCTGACATGCGGGTCGAAGAACGTGGCGTCCTGCGAACAGATCATGATGTCGGCCTCGTTGAGCCAGTAGAAGGCGCCGCCGGCGGCCATCCCGTGCACGGCGCACACCAGCGGCTTCCACACCTGGTTCAGCTTCGGCGAGAGGTACTCCCCGGGATCGGTCTGCGACCAGGCGTTGGAGTGCCGGTCGATCCCCTCCTTCACGTCCATGCCCGTGCAGAACGCCCGGTCACCGGCGCCGCGCAACACGACGACGCGCACGTCGTCGTCGGTCCTGACGGTGCGCCAGAGGGTGGCGAAGTCCTCCAGCATCCGCTGGTTGAAGCCGTTCATGACCTCGGGCCGGTTGAGGGTGATCGTGGCGACGTGGCCGGTCACCTCGAACAGGACGGTCTTGAGTTCCATCCAACAGCTCCGTTCTCGACGCGATCGAGGAAAGTAGTATACTTTTCTCTGGTTGCTCGATGCCACTGATCGGTACCACGAGAGCCGCGGAGGACACTGCGATGAGGCCACGCGTGGGGCAGATGCTCGCCAGTACGGTCGATCCGACGGTGGTGATCGTCGTCAGGTGCCCGGACGAGGAGCTGGAGATCACGTGCGGCGGCGCCGCCATGGTGGAGGGGGCCGGGACCGGCACCGGGACCGGATCTGCCGCCACCGGCACCGCCGACCCCGAACCGCCGGGCGGTTCGCTGCTCGGCAAGCGCTACGCCGCCGAGGACCTCGGCCTCGAACTCCTCTGCACGAAGCCCGGACCGGGCACGCTCGCGGTGAACGGCGTCCCGCTGCCGGTGAAGAGCGCCAAGCCGCTCCCGGCCTCGGACTGAGGGGCGGGGCGGCCCCGTGAACATATCGATGCTGTCGGACATGGCCGCCGAGGGTTTCGGCGACCGGGTCGTCATCGGGCGCGCGGACGACGGGCTGACCGCCCGGCGGTTGCGCCAACTGGCCGTGGGCGGAGCGCACTTGGTGCGGGCGGCCGACGCCGACGCGATCGTGTACCTCGCGGCGAACGGTCCCGCCCTCCCGGTCGCGCTGTTCGCCGCGGCCCGCGCCGGAGTCCCCCTGGTGCCGGTCAACTACCGCCTGGGCGAGGCCCAGCTCGACGCGCTGCTGGCCAACCACCCCCGCGCGCTGGGCATCGCCGACCCGGAGCACGGCGAGGCGCTGCGACGCGCCGGGCTGTCGGCGCACAGCCCGGCCGAGTGGCTGGCCCTGGCCGCGCGGAACTCCGGCCGCCCCGCCGCCGACGACGATCGGGCCCACCCCGTGCCGCCCCGGCCCGCACCGCCCGCCGTGCTCATCTACACGAGCGGGACGACCTCCGCGCCCAAGGGTGTGCTGCTGCGCCACCACCACCTGGTGTCGTACGTGCTCGGCACGGTCGAGTTCGCCGGAGCCGACCCCGACGCGGCGGCCCTGGTGAGCGTCCCGCCGTACCACATCGCCGCCGTCTCCGGCGTGCTGACGAACCTGTACGCGGGGCGCCGGACCCTGACCCTGGAGCAGTTCACGCCGGACGGCTGGCTCGGCCTCGTACGGGAGCAGCGGATCACCCACGCGATGGTGGTGCCGACGATGCTCGCCCGCATCATGGACACGGGCGGTCTCGACCTGTCGGTGCCGTCGCTGCGCGCGCTCGCCTACGGCGGAGCACGGATGCCGGTGCGGGTCATCGAGACGGCGCTGCGCGTCTGGCCGCAGGTGGACTTCGTCAACGCCTACGGGCTCACGGAGACCTCGTCCACGATCACGGTCCTGGGGCCGCGGGACCACCGGACGGCCGTGGCGAGCGACGATCCGGTGGTGCGGGCCCGGCTCGGCTCGGCCGGGCTGCCGGTGCCGGGTGTCGAGCTGGAGGTCCGCGACGCGTCCGGCGCGGTCGCGGCCCCCGGCGGGACCGGGCAGATCTGGGTGCGCGGCGAGCAGGTGTCGGGCGAGTACGCCGGGCAGGGCTCCGCGGTCGACGGGCGGGGCTTCTTCCACACCCGTGACCAGGGCCGCATCGACCGGGACGGCTATCTCCACATCGAGGGCAGGGCCGACGACACGATCATCCGCGGTGCCGAGAACATCGCGCCCGCAGAGATCGAGGACGTCCTGCTGGACCATCCGGACGTGCTCGACGCGGTCGTCGTCGGCGTCCCGGACGAGGAGTGGGGTCAGCGGATCGAGGCGGTGGTCGTCCTGCGCGACGGAGTGGCGACCGACGCTGACGCCCTGCGCGCGCAGGTGCGCGGCACGCTGCGCGGCTCGAAGACGCCGGACCGCATCACCCGCTGGCCCGAACTGCCCCGTACCCCGACCGGCAAGCTCGTACGCCGCGACATCGTCGAGGCGCTGACCGCTGACCGCTGACCGCCGAACACTGCCGGGCGGCCGTCGGCCGACAGGGATGAGACCCATGACCGCCATCGCCAACAGCACCGAACCGACCGAGGAGTTGGCGCGACGCACGGCCGTCGCGGTCCGCGACTGGGCTCCCGGGGCCACCGTGGAGTCGGTCGAACCGCTCACCGGCGGCACCTCCAGCCTCACCTACGTGGCCGCGCTGGCGGGTGTCCCGGCGGGCTACGGACGCGTCGTCCTCAAGGTGGCCCCGCCCGGCCTGGAACCGGTCCGCAACCGGGACGTACTGCGCCAGGCGCGGCTGATGCAGCTGCTGGCGGGTGTGCCCGGAGTGCGGGTGCCGAAGGTGCTGTTCTCCGACCGGGGGGCGCCGACGGCCCGTCAGCCCTTCGTGGCCATGGAGCTCGTGCCCGGTCAGTGCGTGGAGCCGGTGCTCGTGCCCCGGGGAACCGTTCCCGCGGGGCAGGTACGGGCCCGCGCCCTCGACGCGGCCCGGATGCTCGCGCACCTGCATCGGGTGGACCCCAAGCGGACCGCCCTGGCCGTGGAGCCCGTCGTCACCCTCGGCGCCGAGATCGACCGCTGGACCCGGGCGTTCACGACCGTGCCCGAGGACCTGCGCACCGGCTACGAGGCGGTCGAGGAGCGGCTGCGCGCCACGATGCCCGCCGCGATGATGCCGGTGTTCACCCACGGCGACTACCGGCTCGGCAACACCCTGTGCGACGCGGACGCGGTCAACGCCGTCATCGACTGGGAGATCTGGTCGCTCGGCGATCCCCGGGTCGACATCACCTGGCTGACCTTCTTCACCGACGAGGCCCGCCACCCGGCGTCCCCGTCGCGGGAGCCGACCGGGATGCCGGGCAAGGCGGAGCTGATCGACGCCTACCAGGAGGCGCGGGGCGGCCCGCTCCCGGACCTGCCCTGGTTCGAGGCGCTGACCAAGTACAAGGAGTCGGCCGCGACCGCCCTGTTGATCAAGCGCGGCCGCAAGGCGGGCCGGCTGACCGACATGCACCGGCGCATGCAGCCGGCCCTGCCGGTACTGCTGTCCGAGGCGACGGCCCTCCTCGGCCGAGCAGCCTGAGCCCCAGGGACACCGCGCCCCACCCCCCAGGGGCGCGGGTTACTGCGCGACCGGCCCCCACCGGCCCGCGGCCGAGGAACCGGCCCGCAGCAGAACGAACCGGCCGCGGCCGAGTAACCGGCCCGCAGCGAAACGCGCCGCGGAGCCGGCGGAGCCTCAGTACAGTCCGCCGTCCACCCGGATCAGTGACCCCGTGGTGTAGCTGGAGGCGTCGCTCGCCAGGTACAGCGCGGTGCCGATGATCTCCGTCGGGCGACCGGGGCGGCCGATCGCGCTGCGCGTGCTCCGGCGTTTCTCCTCGGACCAGGACCGGGAGACGTCGGTCAGGAACGGACCGGCCGAGATCGTGTTGACGCGCACCTTCGGGCCGTACTCCAGGGCGAAGACGGTGGCCAGCGCGTTGAGCGCGGCCTTGGCGCCGGCGTAGGGGCCGAACCTCGGCTGGGGGAACAGCGCTCCCGAGGAGGAGACGTTGATGATCGAGCCGCCGTCGCCCTCGGACATCCGCCGCCCGATCAGCGAGGTGAGCCGGAACGGGCCCTTGAAGTTGACCCCGATCACCTTGTCGAAGAGTTCCTCGCCGGTCTCCTGCGAAGAGGGCGCCAGCGGTGACATCCCGGCGTTGTTGACGAGGACGTCGACCCTCCCGAACTCCGCGTAGGCGGTGTCGGCCAGCCGGCCGAGGTCGTCCCAGTGGCCCACGTGCGCGGCGACCGGCAGCGCGCGCCGGCCGAGGTCGCGGACCTCCGCCGCGACCGTCTCGCAGGCGGGGAGCTTGCGGCTGGCGATCACCACGTCGGCGCCCGCGGCGGCGAAGGCGCGCACCATCTCCCGCCCCAGGCCCCGGCTGCCGCCGGTGACGAGCGCCACCTTGCCGGACAGGTCGAACAGACGGTCCGGGCCGGGGGTGTCGGCGTCGCTCATCCGTCCACCCGGCCGCTGAGGCTGTCGTCGCCGATGATGTGCGCGTACCGCTTGCGGGCGGCCTCCCGCTTCGGCGGGAGGTGTTCGCTGGGGAACAGTCCCTCGGCCGGCCGGTGATTCTTCAGCAGCTGCTTGGCGATCGTGGTGCGGTGCACCTCGGTCGGGCCGTCGGCGAGCGCGAGGTTGGGCACGGCCATCCACCACTTGGCGAGCGGGAGTTCGTCGGTGGTGCCGAGTGATCCGTGCAGGTGCACCGCCCGCTGGACGATGTCGTGCAGCACCTTGGCCGTCTGGACCTTGCACATGGCGATCTGGGTGCGGGCGGCGCCGTGCGGCCGGTTGTCGATGATCCAGGCGGTGTGCAGGACGAGCAGCCGGAACTGCTGAAGCTCCACCCAGGAGTCGGCGATGAACTGCTGCACCGCCTGCTTCTCGGCGAGCAGGGTCCCCTGGGTACGGCGGGACAGTGCCCGCTCGCACATCATGTCGAAGGCGCGCGCGCACTTGCCCACCGTGCGCATCGCGTGGTGCACGCGGCCGCCGCCGAGGCGGGCCTGGGCGACCTGGAAGCCCTCGCCGGGGCCGCCGAGCATGGCGTCGAGCGGGACGCGGACGCGGTGGTAGCGGAGGTAGGCGTGGATGCCTTCGTCGAGGGAGCCGCGCTCGTCCATGGTGCCGACGTTGCGCTTGATCTCGATGCCGGGCGTCTCGGCCGGCACGATGAACATCGACATCCGGGCGTGCGGCGGGGCCTGCGGGTCGGTGACGGCCATGACGATGAGGAAGGCCGCGTACCGGGCGTTGGAGGAGAACCACTTCTCCCCGTCGATCACCCACTCCTCGCCGTCCCGGCGGGCGTGGCAGACGAACTCCTTGGGGTCGGCGCCCGCCTGCGGTTCGGTCATCGAGAAGGTGGAGACGATCTCCCCGTCGAGCAGCGGACGCAGATAGCGGGCCTTCTGCTCCTCGGTGCCGAACAGGGCGAGGATCTCGGCGTTGCCGGTGTCCGGGGCGGCGGTGCCGAACACCGTCGGGGCCCAGTAGGAGCGGCCGAGGATCTCGTTGAGGAGGGCGAGCCGCACCTGGCCGTAGCCGGGCCCGCCCAGTTCGGGGCCCAGGTGACAGGCCCACAGGCCCTGCTCCCGGACCTGTTGCTGCAGCGGCCGCAGGATCGCGCGGGCCTTTTCGTTGCGGGTGTCGTACGGGTCGCCGCCGTGCGGGAACAGAAGGTCCAGCGGTTCGACCTCCTCGCGTACGAAGGCCGCCGCCCAGTCCAGCCGGGCCTGGAAGTCAGGGTCGATCGTGAAATCCAGCATGGCCAAAACAGTATACTTTTTGCTGCCCTCGGTCCATACTCTGGGGCAGACTTGGCACATTGGGTATGCGCAATTGCGATGAGCCGCAGAGGAGTTGGTCCGATGCAGAGGCCGATGGAGGGCGTGCGGGTGCTCGAGGTCGCACAGTTCACCTTCGTCCCGGCGGCGGGTGCCGTGCTCGCCGACTGGGGTGCCGACGTGATCAAGATCGAGCACGCCGAGCGCGGCGACGCCCAGCGCGGGCTGGTCCGGGTGCTCGGATACGAGGCCGCCAGCGAGGGGTCGTCCTTCTTCCCGATCATGGAGGGACCCAACCGCGGCAAGCGCAGCGTCGGCCTCGCCCTGGAGAAGCCCTCAGCGCGTCGCGTGCTGGAGGAACTGATCCGCACCAGCGACGTGTTCCTCACGAACTTCCTGCCCGAGGCGCGGGCGAAGCTGCGGATCGACCTGGAGGACGTGCGGGCGGTCAACCCCGACATCGTCTACGTCCGCGGCAGCGGCTTCGGTACCCGGGGGGACGAGGCCGGCAAGGGCGGCTACGACAGCACGGCCTTCTGGGCCCGCGGCGGAAGCGCCGCCGGTGTCACCGCGCCCGGCGCGGACCGGATGACCAGGATGCCCGCGGGCGCCTACGGCGACTCGATGGGCGGTATGACGCTGGCCGGTGGCATCGCCGCCGCCCTCTACTCCCGGGCCACGACCGGTGAACCGTCCGTCGTGGACGTGTCGTTGGTCGGAGTCGGCGCCTGGGCGACCCAGTTCACGGTCAACCTCGCGCTGATGACCGGCAGCCCGCTCCCCGCGCCCGCCCGGCCCCGGCACGGCTCGGCCACCAACCCGCTGATCGGGGCCTACCGCACCTCGGACGGCCGCTGGATCGAGCTGTCGATGCTGCAACCCGGCCGGTACTGGGCGGAGTTCTGCAAACTCGCCGGACGCGAGGAACTGAGCGGCGACACGCGCTTCGACAGCACCGAGAAGCTGATGGCCAACGCGGCCGAGGCCGCCGGGATCGTCGCCGGCATCATCGCCGCCCGCCCCTTCGCGGAGTGGACCGAGATCCTCTCCCGCGGGGAGGGCCAGTGGGCGGCCGTACAGAACGCCTGGGAGGTCGGCCAGGACCCCGCGCTGCGCGCCAACGGTCTGATCGCGCCCGTGGTGGACGCCGACGGAGTCGACCGTGAACTGGTCGCGAGCCCGGTCCAGTTCGACGAGACGCCGGCCGGCCTCACCCGGGCACCCCGGTTCGCGGAGCACACCGACGAGGTCCTGCGCTCGCTCGGCCTCACCGAGGACGAGCTGATCGCGCTCAAGATCGACGGCGCGGCGACATGACGGACGGACCGGACGCACGACGACAGGAGCCGTGATGCGTACGACGCCCGAACCCGACGGAACCCACGACGGCCTGCCCGCCTACCACTTCGACAACCGGCTCGGCGGCCCGGTCCTCAGCCACCAGGAACGCTGGGACGAACTGGCCGGCACCCACTCCGGGTTCCGCAGCACCGTCGCCCGCGGCTACTGGGTCGTCACGGACGGCCCGGAGGTGCAGAAGGCACTGCAGGACTGGCGGACCTTCTCCAACAGGTCGGTCACCGCGCTCGAGGCGGACCCGAAGTTCCTGTGGATCCCCGAGATGCTGGACCCGCCCCTGCACAACGTGTGGCGGCGGCTGCTCGGCCGCTACTTCTCGCCGGCCACCGTCGCCGCCCGGGAACCGGAGATCCGCCAGGTCGCGGCGGAGCTGATCGACG
The DNA here is from genome assembly GCF_035983595.1 of Streptomyces sp. NBC_01334. NCBI lineage: Bacteria > Bacillati > Actinomycetota > Actinomycetes > Kitasatosporales > Streptomycetaceae > Streptomyces > Streptomyces sp. NBC_01334. The sequence goes on from NZ_CP130718.1 coordinate 8,044,204, forward strand.
CCCTGAAGGGCTGCGACGGCGCCGATGTGCTGGACGAGTTCGCGCGCCGCTTCCCGACCCTGATCTTCATGCGCCTGATGGGCCTGCCGGAGGAGGACCTGGCCGTCTTCCTCGCGTGGACCCACGAGCTGCTGCACCTCTCCCACGCCGAGGACCCGGACGGCGCCCGGCAGTTGACCGCCATGCGGGAGGTGTCCTCGTACTTCGAGCGGCAGATCGCCCTGCGCCGCACGACGCCGCGCGACGACCTGCTCTCACACGCCATGACCTGGACGATCGACGGCGAGCCGATCGGCGACCGCGACATGCACGCCTTCTGCGTCCTGATGTTCCAGGCGGGCTTCGACACGGTCCCGATCTCGATCGGCTGGGCGCTGTACCACTTCGCCACGCATCCGGAGCAGCGGGCGGAGATCCTCGCCGACCCGTCGCTCGTCCCCACCGCGGTGGAGGAGATCCTCCGCGTCTACTCGTTCGTCGTCCCGGCCCGCAAGGCGACGAAGGACGTCGAGATCGGCGGCTGTCCGGTCAGGGCGGGCGAGATGGTGATGCTCCCGCTGGCGGTCACCAACCGCGATCCGGAACGCTACGTCAACCCGCTGGAGGTGGACCTGCACCGCAGGGACACCCACCACATCGCGTTCGGCTCGGGCCCGCACCGCTGTCTGGGCTCGCACCTCGCCCGCCTCGAACTCAACGTGGCGGTCGAGGAATGGCACCGGCGCATCCCCGGCTACCGGATCGCACCCGGCCAGGAGCTCTGGCAGCACGGGAACATGTACGGCATCAAGTCGCTCCGGCTCCAGTGGTGAGGGGCCGGCCATGACGCCTCCCCTCCGAGCGGCGGACCTGTACCACACCGGCATCGTCGTCCCGGACGTCGACGCCTGGAAGGACCGGATGGGCGCGGTCGCCGGACACCGGTGGACCGCGACGCTGTCCGCGGAGCTGCCGGTCCGGCTGGCGGACGGCGACCGGGTGCTGAACCTCCGCTACGCGTACTCGCTGGACGCCCCGCACATCGAACTCGTCCAGGAGATCCCCGGGACACCGTGGACGGCGTCCGAGCACCTCGCGACGCACCACCTCGGCTACTTCTGCGACGACCTCGCGACGACGTCGCTCCGGCTGGCGGAGTCGGGCTTCGCCCTGGAAGCCTGCGCGGTGATCGACGGGACACCGTCGGTCTTCGCCTACCACCTGGCCCCCTCCGGGCTCCGGATCGAGATCGTGGACCGCGCCCGGATCCCCGACTTATCCGCCTATCTGCGGTCGAAGACACCCCAGTGACAGCCCAGGACGGGAAGACGTGGCACCGACCTTCACCTCCACCTCCGACCCCACCCCCCATCCCACCTCCCACCCCCTCTCCCTGCTCACCTTCACCGAGGAGCACGAAGAGCTCCGCTCCACCCTGAGCCGTTTCCTCGCCGACAAGGCGCCGAGCGAGGCGGTCCGCCGCGCCATGGAGTCCGCGCCGGGCCACGATCCGGCGCTCTGGCGCCGGATGGCGGGCCAACTGGGCCTGCACGGACTGGCGTTGCCGCAGGAGTACGGCGGCTCCGGCGGCGGCCCCGTCGAGCTGGGGATCGTCCTCGAGGAACTCGGCCGGGCCCTGCTGCCCTCGCCCTACTTCGCCACGGTGGCCCTCGCCGGACAGGCGCTCGCCGTGTCCGGCGACGACACGGCGAAGGCACGCTGGCTGCCCGCGATCGCCGACGGTTCGCTGACCGGCACGCTGGCGCTGGCCGAGGAGAGCGGATCGTGGAACGTGGCGGACGTCGCGGCCGAGGCCGTGCCCGGCGACGACGCCTGGCGGGTCTCGGGCACGAAGATGTTCGTCGTCGACGGGCACAGCGCCGACCTGGTCCTGGTCGTGGCCCGCGCGGACACGGGCCCCGCGCTGTTCGCCGTCGACGGCGCCGCGCCCGGAGTGACCCGCACCCGCCTGGAGACAGTCGACCCGACGCGACGCCTGGCGCGGATCGACCTCGACGGCGCCCCGGCGCTGCGGGTCGGCCCGCCGGGCGACGCCACCGGATATCTGCGCACGGTGCTCGACCTCGCGGCCGTGGCACTGGCCGCCGAGCAGGTCGGCGGGGCGCGGGCGTGTCTGGACGCGGCGGTGGAGTACGCCGGGACGCGGGTGCAGTTCGGCCGCCCCATCGGGTCGTTCCAGGCCGTCAAGCACAAGTGCGCCGACATGCTGCTGAAGGTCGAGGCCGCGCGGTCGGCGGCGTACCACGCGATGTCCGTGGCCGCCGGGACAGCGGGCGAGCAGCCGCTGCCGGCGTCGGCCGGGCGACCGGACGCACTGTCCGTGTCCGCCGCGCTCGCCGCGGCGTACTGCGCGGACGCCTTCACCCACGCGGCCAAGGAGAACATCCAGATCCACGGCGGCATCGGCTGCACGTGGGAGCACGACGCACACCTCCACCTGAAGCGCGCGAAGTCGTCCGAGCAGCTCTTCGGCAGCCCCGCCGCGCACCGCAGACGGCTGGCCGACCTGGTCGGCATCTCCGTGACCACGGCGACGGGAGGCTGATCCCATGGGAATTCGCGACCGCCTGTCCCGGCTGCTGGCCGAGGCCGCAGCCGACGCCGAGGCGATCGAGTACGACGGCGGGTGGTGGACCTGGGGGCAGGTCCAGCGGACCGCGCGGGCGCTGGTCGAGACACTCGACGCGATGGGCGCGCAGGCCGGCGCCCGCGTCGGGGTCGTCCTGGAGAACCGGCCCGAGCACGTCGCCGTGGTCGCCGCGGTGATCGCCTCCGGGCGGTGCCTGGTGATGCTGAGCCCGCTGCAGCCCGCCGTACGGCTCGCGGCCGACATCGCCGCCTGCGAGCCGCCGGTGGTCGTCTCCGGCGCCGGACCGCTGGCCCGCGAGGGCGTCCTCGCGGCGGTGACCGCCCGGGGCGCCGTCCTGGAGCTGGGCACGGACGGCACCCTGCGCTCCGCGGGCGGCACGGCACCCGCCGGGGCACCCGCCGACCCCGGTGTCGCCGTGGAGATGCTCACCTCCGGCACCACCGGGCCCCCCAAGCGCGTACCGCTGCGCATCGGCCAGCTCGACCAGGCGCTGGTCTCCGGCGGACAGATCCCGAAGCCCGAGCGGCTGCTGTCGCGGTCGGCGTCGCTCGTGGCCACCCCGCTCGTGCACATCGGCGGGCTGTGGCGGGCGCTCGCGTGTCTCGCGACCGGGCGCCGCATGCTGCTGATGCCCAGGTTCGCCGTCGAACCATGGGTGGGCGCCGTGGAACGGCACGGGCTGAGGGCGGCGAGTCTGGTGCCGGCCGCCCTGCGCGCCGTACTCGACGCCGGGGTGCCGAAGGAGCGGCTGGCGAGCCTCCAGGTCGTCACCTCCGGAACGGCGCCCTGCCCGGCCGAACTCGCCGACGCGTTCCTGCGCACCTACGGCGTCCCCGTCCTGATGACCTACGGGGCCACCGAGTTCGCCGGCGCGGTGGCCGGCTGGACACTGCCGTTGCACGAGCGGTGGTGGCGGCGCAAGGCGGGCAGCGCCGGGCGCGCCTACGACGGCGTCGAGTTGCGGGTGACCGGCGAGGACGGCGCCGAAGTTCCGGTCGGCGGGACGGGACGCCTCGAGGTCCGGACCGAGCAGAGCACCCGGGGCGGTCGGGCCTGGGTGCGCACCAGCGATCTCGCCCGGATCGACGCGGACCGGTTCGTCTGGATCGAGGGACGCGCGGACGACGCCATCATCCGCGGCGGCTTCAAGGTGCAGCCGGAGACGGTCAGACGCGCGCTGGAGACGCACCCGGCGGTCCGGGAGGCGGCGGTGGCGGGGCTGCCGGACGCGCGGCTGGGCGAGGTGCCGGTCGCGGCCGTCGAGGTCGAGCCGGCCCGGCCCGCGCCGGACGCCGCCGAACTCGTCGCCCACTGCCGCGGCCGGCTCACCCCGTACGAGGTGCCGGCGCACATCGTCGTCCTCGACGCACTGCCCCGTACCCCGTCGAGCAAGGTGAGCCGCGTGGAGCTGCTGGATCTCGTGCGCGCCGGACTCACCAGGGAGGACCAGCGATGACGACCGCCGACGAACGCTTCGGCGTGCTGACCGACGAGGCGGTCGAGCGCTCCCGCCGCCGCCTCGGCGTCCCCCAGCCGCAGCGCAACCCGCCGCACAACTACGAGGTGACCCGGGACGGCGTACGCCACTTCGCGTACGGCTACGGCGACGACAACCCCCTCTACGCGGACCCGGCGTACGCGGCCACGACCCGCTGGGGCTCGCTCGTCGCACCGCCCACCTTCCTGTACACGATGGGGGAGGACGCCGCCCCGGCGCCGGACCCGCGGACGAGGGCGCTGCTGAGGGGCGACCCGTTCGCCGGACTCGGCTCCTACCAGGCGGTGATGGAGTTCGAGTGGTGGCGTCCCCTGCGACTCGGCGACCGGTGCCGGGTGCTGCAGACCCAGGTGGGTGTGCACCTCAAGCCCAGCAGCTTCGGCGGGCGCACCGCGCATGTCGTCCGCGACTACCTCTACGCCGACGGGCGCGGCGAGATGCACGCCCTGCGACGGGGCACCTGGATCAACGCCGAGCGGCACACCTCGAAGGCGAGGGCCAAGGAGCGACTCGTCCAGCCGCCCTACACCCCGGAGCAACTCGCCGAGATCGACGCGGCGTACGCGGCCGAGAGCCGGCGCGGCGCGCGTCCCCGGCACTGGGAGGACGTCGAGATCGGCGAGGAGCTCCAGCCCCGGGTGAAGGGGCCACTGACCACCACCGACGTGGTCGTCTGGCATCTGGGCTGGGGCATGCAGCTCACCCCGCCCGGCGCGTTCGGGATCGCCGCGAGGGTCCGGCGCAAGGCGCCCGGCCTCTATCCGCCGAACCCGCTGAACGTCCCCGACACCGTGCAGCGCCTGCACTGGGAGCCGGAGCGGGCACGGGAGCTGGGCCTGCCGGGCTCCTACGACTACGGCGGCATGCGCGAGACCTGGCTGTGCCATCTGCTCACCGACTGGATGGGCGACGACGGCTGGCTGTGGAAACTGCGCTGCGAGCACCGGAAGTTCAACTACCTGGGCGACACCACCTGGGTGCGCGGCACGGTCGTCGACAAACGGCGGGTGGACGGGCGGGCCGAGGTGCACGTCGACGTGCGGTGCGAGAACCAGCGGGGCGAGGTCACCACCCCCGGTACGGCCGTCGTCCTGCTGCCGACCCGCGACCGCGCCGTCCGGCTCCCGGCGCCGCCCGCCGCCGATCTGGACGGCATGGTCGCCCACGAACTGGCCCGATTCGCCGTCCCCGGCGATCAACCGCACGAAGCGAGGAGGTAGGCGTGTCCGACGAGGTACTGGTGGAGCGCCGAGGCGCGGTCCAGATCATCACGATCAACCGCCCGGCGAAGAAGAACGCGCTGGACGCCGCGGTGGCCGCCGGAGTGGCGGCCGCGGTGGACGAGCTCGACGCGTCGGACGAGTTGCGGGCCGGTGTGCTCACGGGGGCGGGCGGCACGTTCTCGGCGGGGATGGACCTCAAGGCGTGGCTGCGGGGCGAGACGCCCGCGATCGAGGGCCGCGGCCTGTGCGGGATCAGCATGACGCCGCCGCGCAAGCCGCTGATCGCCGCCGTGGAGGGCTGGGCCCTGGCCGGTGGCTTCGAACTGCTGCTGGCCTGCGACCTGGTGGTCGCCTCCCGCACCGCCCGGCTCGGCGTGCCGGAGGTGACCCGGTCGCTGGTCGCGCGGGCGGGTGCCGCTCTCCATCTGCCCCGCCGGATCCCGTACGCGATCGCTCTGGAGCTGCTGCTCACGGGCGCGCCGATCGACGCCGAGCGAGCCGCCGCGCACGGCCTGGTCAACCGGCTCACCGACGAGGGCGGCGCGCTCGACGGCGCGCTCGAACTCGCCGCGACCATCGCCGCGAACGGCCCGTTGGCGGTCGCGGCGACGAAACGGATCGCCCGCTCCACGGCCGACTGGACACTGGACGAGGCCTGGGGCAGACAGTTCGACATCGCCGAGCCGGTGTTCCGGTCGCAGGACGCCCGCGAAGGGGCGGCGGCCTTCGCCGAGAAGCGGGCGCCGGTCTGGAAGGGACGCTGACCATGACGACAGGACCGCTCGCCGGCTGCCGGGTCGTCGAACTCGGCGGCATCGGACCGGGGCCGTTCGCCGGGATGCTGCTGGCCGACCTGGGCGCCGAGGTCGTCCGCGTGGACCGGCCCGAGCGGGCCGGCGAACCGGACGCGGGCGGACCGGCGGACGTGCTGGGCCGGGGGAAGCGGTCCGTCGTCCTCGACCTGAAGGACCCGGCCGCGAGCGCCGCGCTCCTGCGGCTCGTCGAGCGTGCGGACGTGCTGATCGAGGGGTTCCGTCCCGGCGTCACCGAACGCCTGGGCATCGGACCGCACGACTGCCTGGCCCGCAACCCCCGGCTGGTCTACGGCCGGATGACGGGCTGGGGACAGGACGGACCGCTCGCCGCCTCGGCCGGACACGACATCACCTACATCGCGCTGACGGGCGCGCTCGGCGCCATCGGGGAGGCGGGCGGCCCGCCGCGGATCCCGCTGAACCTCGTCGGCGACTTCGGGGGCGGCGGCTGCTACCTCGTGATCGGCGTACTCGCCGCCCTGCACGCCACCGCCCGCACCGGCCGCGGCCAGGTCGTCGACGCGGCCGTCGTCGACGGCACCGCACACCTGCTCGCCAGCACCTTCGGCAAGCTCGGGCGCGGCGAGTGGAGCGACGAACGGGGTGTCAACCGGTTCGACGGCGGCTGGCCCTTCTACGCCGTGTACGGGACCAGGGACGGCCGCCACATCGCCGTCGGCGCGCTGGAGCGGCCGTTCTACCGAAGCCTGGTCGAACTGCTCGACCTGGAGGTGGACCCGGACCGGCAGCACGACCGGTCGACCTGGCCGCGGCTGCGCCGACTGCTGACGCAACGCTTCGCGCAGCGCACCCGGGACGAGTGGGCGGAGCTGTTCGAGGGCACCGACGCCTGCGTGGCCCCCGTGCTGAGTCTCACCGAGGCCGCCGCGCACCCCCATCTGGCCGCGCGCGCAAGCCTGTTCGCCCGCGACGGGGTGGTCCAGCCCGCCGCCGCCCCCCGGTTCTCGGCGACCCCGTCGAGCGCGGGCCGCGCGGCACCGGCGGTCGGCGCCGACACCCGGGCCGTGTTCCGGGACTGGGGCGTCGACCCCGCCGTGCAGTTCTCCGACTGACCCGAAGGAGCTTCCATGCGAGACGCCGTCATCGTCGACGCCGTACGCACCCCGATCGGCAAGCGGGGCGGCTCGCTCGCCCCGGTGCACGCGGCGGACCTGTCGGCCCGGGTGCTGAACGCCCTCGTCGAGCGCACCGGGGTGGACCCCGGCACGGTGGACGACGTGGTCTGGGGCTGTGTGACCCAGATCGGCGACCAGTCCAGCAACGTCGGCCGGTCCGCGGTGCTCGCCGCCGGCTGGCCCGAACACGTCCCCGCCGTCACGGTCAACCGGGCCTGCGGCTCGAGCCAGCAGGCGGTCGACCAGGCCGCCCACGCTGTGATGGCCGGCCAGTACGACCTCGTGGTCGCGGGCGGCGTGGAGACGATGAGCCGGGTGCCGCTCGGCTCGCACCGCACCACGGGACAGCCGTACGGGCCCGGCGTCCTCGCCCGGTACGACGGGTTCGAGTTCAACCAGGGCGTCGGCGCCGAACTCATCGCCGAACGCTGGGGGTTGAGCCGTACCCGGCTCGACGAGTTCGCCGCCGGGTCGCACGCCAGGGCCGCCGCGGCGATCGACGCGGGCGTCTTCGACGACCACCTCGTGCCGGTCGAGGTCGACGGCGCCGAGTGCACCGCGGACGAGGGGCTGCGGCGGGGGACGTCGGTCGAGACGCTGGCGAGGCTCAAGCCGTCGTTCAGGGAGGACGGCGTCATCCACGCCGGGAACGCCTCCCAGATCTCCGACGGCGCGGCAGCCCTGCTCGTCACCACCCCGGAACGGGCCCGTGAGCTGGGTCTCGCCCCGATCGCCCGCTACCACACCGGAGCGGTCAGCGGCGCGGACCCGATCACCATGCTGCTCGGCCCGATCCCCGCCACCGAGAAGGTGCTGCGCCGCTCCGGCCTGACCCTCGCCGACATCGGCGTCTACGAGGTCAACGAGGCTTTCGCACCGGTGCCGTTGGCCTGGCTGGCCGAGACCGGCGCCGACCCCGCGCGGCTCAACCCGCTGGGCGGGGCGATCGCGGTCGGCCACCCGCTCGGCGGGTCCGGCGCCATCCTGATGACCCGGCTGCTGGCCCGGATGCGGCGCGAGAACCTCCGCTACGGGCTCCAGACCATGTGCGAGGGCGGCGGCACCGCGAACGCCACCATCATCGAGCTGCTGCGATGACCGAACGTCCGCTGCCCCAACCGACACTCGCCAGCGCCGGGTTCTGGCGCTCCGGGGCCGACGGCGTGCTGCGCGTCTCCCACTGCGCCCACTGCGGGCGGTACTTCCATCCGCCGCTGCCGCTGTGCCCCTCCTGCCGCGGCCGCGACGTGGCGCTCGCCCCCGTCTCGGGCCGGGCGGTGGTCGTCGGGTTCAGCGTCAACCACCAGACCTGGCTGCCGAAGTTCCCGCCGCCGTACGTCGTCGCGGTGGTCGCCCTCGCCGAGGACGACCGGGCGCGTCTGACGACCAACGTCGTCGGCTGCGCGACGGACGAGGTGTACGTCGGCATGCCGGTCCGGGTGCGCTTCGAACAGCAACAGGACGTGTACGTACCGCTGTTCGAGCCCGATCCGGCGGCCGAGGGTCCTGGCCCGCTGCCCGGGCCCCGCGACATCGGCGCCTCCGTACGCCCCATGGCCTCACCCCGGAAGTACGAGGACCGGGTGGCGCTGACCGGCGTGGGACAGTCACGGGTGGGCCGGCGCCTGATGGTCGACCCGCTCTCGCTGACCGTCGACGCGTGCCTGGCCGCACTCGAGGACGCGGGCCTCGGCCCGGACGAGATCGACGGGCTCTCCACCTACCCCGGGCCGAGCCCCGACGGCATGAGCGAAGGCGGTGTCACCGCCCTGACCGAGGCCCTGCAACTGCGCCCCACCTGGGTCAACGGCGCCCGCGAGGTGCCGGGCCAGATCGGCTCGATCACCGCCGGCATGCTCGCGGTCGCCGCCGGGCTGTGCCGGCACGTGCTGTGCTTCCGCACGGTGTGGGAGTCCTCGCACGGCGCTCTGCTGCGGTCCGGGCAGTGGGAGTCCGGCGGCGGACGCGCCACGGGCATGTTCGAGTTCCGGGCGCCCTTCGGCGCCATGTCCGCCGCCCAGTGGATCGGCTGCCACGCCTCGCACTACCTGCACCGGTACGGCGTCGGCCGTGAGGCCCTCGGCGCGATCGCCGTCACCGCGCGGGCGAACGCGGCCCGCAACCCCGAGGCCCTGCACCGCGACCCGATGACGCTCGACGACTACTTCGACGCCCGCGTGATCACGACCCCGTTCGGCCTCTACGACTGCGACGTGCCCTGCGACGGCGCGGTGGCCGTCGTCGTCTCGGCGATCGAGGCGGCGTACGACCGGCCCCGGCCGCCCGTCCTGGTCGAGTCCGTCGGCACGGCCGTACTGGAACGGCTCAGCTGGGACCAGGACACCCTGACCCATCTGCCGCAGTCGCACGGCCCCTCCGCGCACCTGTGGAGCCGCACCGGCCTCACCCCCGCCGACGTCGACGTCGCCCTGCTCTACGACGGGTTCACCTTCAACGCCGTGTCCTGGATCGAGGGTCTCGGCTTCTGCGGGCCGGGTGAGGCGACCGACTTCATCGCCGGGGGCCGGACCATCGCCCTCGACGGCGACCTCCCGCTCAACCCGCACGGCGGCCAGCTCTCGGCGGGCCGGCTGCACGGCTACGGCTTCGTCCGCGAGGCGATGAGGCAGCTGCGCGGCGACGCGCACGGGCGTCAGGTCGAGGGTGCCCAGGTGGCGGTGGTCACGGCGGGCGGGGGAGTGCCGTCGGGGGCGATGCTGCTGAGGAAGGCGGAGTAGGCGGAGTAGGCGGAGTAGGCGGAGTAGGCGGAGTAGGCGGAGCGGGCGGTACGGATGGTGCGGCGGTCTTCGCTCAGCGCTCCTCGTCGAAGGTGACGACGACCCTCCCGGCCGCTCCGGGGGCAGCGCCGGTTCGAAGGCCCGCTGCACCTCGGAGAAGGGCACCCGTGGCTGATCAACCTGGCGAACCGCTCCCTGCGCTCCGCCGGTTCCGCCGTGACCTCGAAGATCTCGATGGGGTGGCCCTGGGAGGCGATGAGGGTCAGCTCGCTGCGGAGCATCCCGCCGAGGTCCATGTCGGCGCCCTTCCTCCGTACGGCGACCATGACCAGCCTCGCGCCCCACTCGGCCGAGTCGACGGCGGCGTTGACGACCGCCGGGGCGCCGGCGGCGTCGATGCAGATGTCCCGGTCGGTACGATCAACCCTGCCGACGGGGCTCCCGCGGGAGTCCAAGACCCCGTTCGGCGACCTGGGTGCGCAGCACCTCGTTCGCGCCGCCGGCGATCGTGTACGCGCGCGAGTACAGATGCGCGTCCTGCCACCAGCCGTCCGCCACGGTCTCCGGGTCGTCCTCGGTGAGCAGCCCGTCCGTGCCCTGGAGGCGCAGCCCGAAGTCCGCCAGGTCGTGATGGAGCTCGCTGAAGAAGATCTTGCCCAGCAGGGCGTCCTCCGGCCGTTCCGTGCCGTGCAGCATCCTCGACTGCGCGACACCGGTCATCGCGGCGTTCACCTGCACCCGCGCGGCGAGCTCCCCGAGCGACCGACGGGTCGCCGAGTCGTCGAGCGCGGGCCGGCCGCCCACCGGTGTCTCCTCCGCGAGCCGCAGGAGGTCGTCCAGGACGGCGGACAGCTCGGCGCCGCGCGCGGCCACGCCGGAACGCTCACGGCCGAGGCTGCTCATCGCCACCCGCCAGCCGTCGTGCACCCGGCCGATCACCCGGTCGGCCGGGATGCGGACGCCGTCGAGGAAGACCTCGTTGAAGTCGGTGGTCCCGGTGATCTCGCGCAGGGGCCGCACGGCGACGCCGGGGCTGCGCATGTCCAGGGCGAACGCCGTGATGCCCCGGTGTCCCGGGGCGTCCGCGTCGGTGCGCGCGAGCAGGTAACCCATGTCCGCGTGCTGGCCGTTGGTCGTCCACACCTTCTGGCCGTCGACGACGAACACCGCCTCGCCGCCCTCGCCCTCGAGGCGGGCGCGGGTGCGCAGCGCCGCCAGGTCGCTGCCCGCCTCCGGCTCGCTGAACAGCTGGCACCACACGTCCTCGCAGGTGCGGATGCGGGGCAGGAAGCGCGCCCGCTGTGCGTGGGTGCCGAAGTCGAGGAGGGCCGCCGAGGCGAGCGCGGCCGCGCCGACGGGCGGCCAGGTGCGGGCGCGGGCGATCTCCTCGGCGACGACGGACGGTTCGAGGGGGTGGGCGTCGGGCCGGCCGCCGTACTCGGCGGGCCAGTCGATGCCGAGAAGGCCCGCCTCGTACAGCTTCGCGGTCCATTCCCGGATCGCCGGCATCAGCGCAGGGTCGGGTGCGCGCACCCCGGAGTGCGGCTTGGTCCCGGGAGCGTGTTCCGCCACGAAGGCGCGCACTTGTCTCCGGAACGCCTCGAGGCCGGGTGTGGGTTCCAGTCGCATCGCCGCCGACTCCTTGGTCCTCATGCAAGCGATCTCAAAATGAGGGTACTCTAACGGAGTCATCGTGTCGGTTGCCAGAGCGGGACGCCGGAATCAGTAACCCGATCTCGCTGCTGGACGTCCGGCTCGCGTGTCCTGCGTCCTGGCGGCCAATAGACTGGGGATCCGCAATGTCCCCTCAGAGGAGTTGGCCCATGGCGACTGCCGTCGACCGCGAGCCCGCCGACGGCGAGACCGGTCTCCCGGTCGGCAAGCTGGCCGCGCAGACCGCGCAGCGCATCGAGGCGACCGTGATCCGCCAGGGCTGGCCCGTCGGTGAGTCGCTGGGCTCCGAGGTCGACCTGCGGGAGCGGCTCGGGGTCAGTCGCGCCGTGCTGCGCGAGGCGGTGCGGCTGGTCGAGCACCACCAGGTCGCCAGGATGCGGCGCGGGCCGGGCGGCGGCCTGATCGTCTGCGCGCCCGACGCGGGACCGGCGACCCGGGCCATGGTGATCTACCTGGAGTACGTCGGCACCAGCGTCACGGACCTGCTCCGGGCCCGCCAGCTCCTCGAACCGATCGCCGCCGGACTCGCCGCCGACCGCATCACCGAAGAGGGCATCGCCACGCTCCGGGCCACGCTCGACTCCGAACGCGGCCACTGGGACGACCCGTCGGTCCATTCGCAGGACCCGCTGCACCCGGTGCTCGGCAGGCTCTCGGGAAATCCGGTGCTGCACCTGTTCATCGACGTGCTCACCCGCCTGACCGCCCGGTACGCGCACACCTCCCGACGCATCTCCCGGGCGGAGATGCACGCGGCGAAGGAGACCTCGCACCGTGAGCACCGGGCCGTGGTCGACGCCGTCGTCGCCGACGACGGCGCACGCGCGCAGACCGAACTCACCGCGCACCTGGAGTCGGTGGCGGCCTGGATCGAGAAGCACCGCGTCCGTCGCGGCCAGCGGATCTCGGGCAACGTGGTCGAGCCCGAGCTGGTCGAGGGGCCGCGGGCCAAGCTCGCCGAAGTGGTGGCCGCCCGGATCCACGACGACATCGCCGCGCGGGGCTGGCAGATCGGCATGGTCCTCGGCTCGGAGGCGGATCTGCTGGCCCGCTACGAGATCAGCCGGGCCGTCCTGCGGGAGGCCGTGCGGCTGCTGGAGTACCACCAGGTCGCCCGGATGCGCCGCGGGCCCGGCGGCGGGCTGGTCGTCACCGCGCCCGAGCCGCAGGCCAGCATCGACACGATGGCGCTCTTCCTCGAGTACCAGGGCGTCACGGCCGACGACCTGCGGATCGTCCGCAACGCCATCGAGCTCGGCATGGTCGCCCGGGTGACCGCCCGGCACGCCGAGGGCGACACGGTGGTCGCCGAGCGCCTCGCCAAGGCCGTCCGGCGGCCCACCGAGGGCCCGGCCGGCGACCTCCGCAAGGCCGACCTGTTCCACTCCGAACTGGCCGATCTGGCCGACAATCCGGTGCTCTCGCTCTTCCTCGCCATCATCACCGAGCTGTTCCGCCGGCACGCCTCCGGCCATGACCGGCCGCTCCCCGGGGACACCGCGGCCGACGAGGTCCAGCACGTCCACCAGCGCATCCTCGACGCGATCGTGCAGGGCGACGCGGGGGTCGCCCGTCACCGGATGCGCCGTCACCTGGACGCGCTGATCCCCTGGTGGCACTGATCCCCCGGTGGCACTGATCGTCTGACGCCACTGAACCCTGGTGGCATTGATTTACTGACACTGATTCCCGACGCCCCATGTCTCCGCTTCGTGACATGGGGCGTACCGCTGTGCGGTGAGAGGCGATTGCGTATACTGAATAGGGTCGACGGTCGAAGGAGATCCGATGCGCCGGACCCTGTTCGAGCAGGACCACGAGGACTTCCGTCTCCTGGTCCGCGACTACCTCGCCCGCGAAGTGCTCCCGGTGTACGAGGACTGGCGGCGCGCCGCACTCGTCCCGCGCGAGCTGTTCACCTCGATGGGCGGGCTCGGCATCCTGGGCGCGGCCGTCCCCGAGGAGTACGGCGGGGGCGGCCGGGACGACTACCGCTTCAACGTCGTCATCCAGGAGGAGTGCGCCCGCGCCGGCGTCACCCTGGGCGGCCTGCGTACCCATCTCGACGTGGTCGTCCCGTACTTCACGGGTCTCGCCGACGCCGAGCAGCGGGCCCGCTGGTTCCCGGGACTGGCCTCGGGCGAGCTGTACACCGCGATCGCGATGAGCGAACCGGGCACCGGATCCGACCTCGCCGGCGTCACGACCCGGGCGGTGCGCGACGGCGACCACTACACACTCGACGGAGCCAAGACCTTCGTCACCGGCGGCCACCACGCCGACCTGGTGATCGTCGTGGCCCGCACCGCCACCGACCCGGACGACCGGCGCGCCGGACTGTCCCTGCTCGTGGTGGAGAAGGGCACGCCCGGCTTCACGGTCGGGCGCCGGCTGGAGAAGATCGGCCTCGCGGTGCAGGACACCGTGGAGCTGTTCCTCGACGGCGTCCGGGTCCCCGCCGCCAACCTGCTGGGCGAGGAGGGCGCCGCCTTCACCCACCTCGGCCGCAACCTGACCCAGGAACGGCTGGCCATCGCGGTCGGCGCCGTCGCCCAGACCCGCGCCGCGATCGACCTGACCCTCACCTATGTCCGCGACCGGACGGTGTTCGGCAGGCCGGTCGCCCACTTCCAGAACACGAAGTTCGAACTCGCCGCGATGTCGGCCGAGTCGGCGGCCGCCCAGACCCTGCTGGACGCGGCGGTCGCGGCGCTGGTCGCCGGTGAACTCGATCCGGCCGACGCGGCCCGCACCAAGCTGTTCTGCACGGAGACCCAGGGCCGTGTCGTCGACCGCTGCCTGCAACTGCACGGCGGCTACGGCTACCTCGTCGAGTCCCCGATCGCCCGGCTGTACGCCGACGCCCGGGTGACCCGCATCTACGGCGGGACCAGCGAGGTCCTGAAGACCATCATCGGCAAGTCCCTCGGCCTGTGAGGAGATCCAAGTGAACATCGACGGTTCAGCGGCGCTGGTCACCGGCGGCGCCTCCGGCCTCGGACTGGCCACCGCGCGCCGCGTCATCGACCGGGGCGGCCGCGTCGTGCTGGCCGACATCTCCGAGGAACAGGGCGTCAAGGCGGTCGCCGACCTCGGCGACGCGGCCCGCTTCGTCCGCGCGGACGTCACCGACGAGGACTCGGTCACCGCCGCCCTCGACGCGGCACGACAACTCGGCCCGCTGCGCTTCGTCGTGCACTGCGCCGGACGCGGCGGCGACCGTGCCAGGATCATCGACCGTGACCGCACCCCGGGCGAACTCGCCTCGTTCGCCGAGGTCGTACGGGTCAACCTGATCGGCAGCTACAACGTGCTGCGCCTGGCCGCCGCCCGTCTCTCCGGCAACGACGTCGTCGACGGCGACCGCGGCGCCGTCGTCCTGACCGCCTCCGTCGCCGCCTTCGACGGGCAGATCGGCCAGACCTCCTACACCGCAGCCAAGGCGGGCGTCCACGGCATGACCCTGGTCGCCGCCCGGGACCTGGCGAGCTGGCAGATCCGGGTGAACACCATCGCGCCGGGCATCATGGACACCCCCATGCTCGGCCGGCTGCGCGCCGACATCCGCGAGGGCCTCGCGGCGACCGTGCCGCACCCCGGGCGGCTCGGTGACCCCGACGACTTCGCCCGCCTCGCCGTGGAACTGCTGGAGAACCCCTACCTCAACGGCCAGACGGTGCGGCTCGACGGCGCCCTCCGTATGGCTCCGCGCTGAACGGGCGGGGGAGTCCGATGAGTTCGGCCGACGACTTCCGGTCCCGTCTGCGCGCCTTCCTGACCGAGCACCACCCGGGCCGGCGTCCGAGGGATCCCGTCGCCCGGCTGGCCTGGCAGAAGGCCTGGCTGGCCACGCTGTTCGACGCCGGGTACGCGGGCCCTGGCTGGCCGCGCGAATACGGCGGTATGGGCCTGGACTTCGCCCGCCAGGTGATCTACCAGGAGGAGTACGCGCTCGCCCGGGTGCCCGGCCCGCTCGGCACCGGGCTCGGGATCGCGGCCCCCACCCTGATCACGTACGGCACAACCGAGCAGAAGGACCGCTTCCTGCGCCCCATGCTGCGCGGCGACTCCGTGTGGGCGCAGGGCTACTCCGAGCCCGAGGCGGGCTCCGACCTCCCGGCACTTCGTACGACGGCCCGCCGCGAGGGGGACGTGTACGTCGTCAACGGGCAGAAGGTGTGGACCAGTTCGGCTGACATCGCCGACGTCCTCTTCACACTGGTGCGCACCGGGCCCCCCGACTCCCGCCAGGACGGCATCAGTTATCTGCTGATCGACGCCCACGCCCCGGGAGTCGGGGTGCGCCCGCTGCGGGACCTGACCGGGGACGCGCACTTCTGCGAGATCTTCCTCGACGACGTACGCGTGCCCGTCGACGACCGGATCGGCCCCGAGAACGGCGGCTGGCCGCTGGTCCGGACGAGCCTCGGCCATGAGCGTGCCGCCGGAGCGATGAACCAGGCGGCCCTGTACCGGCGGGTGCTCGACGAGCTGGTCGAGCTGGCGCACGAACGCGGGGCGACCGCCGACCCGCTGGTGCGCGACCGGCTCGCGGACTTCGAGATCCGGGTGACGATCATGCGGCTGACCGGGATGCGGACCATCGCCGACATCCTGGCGAAGGGCGAGCCGGGACCGGCCTCCTCGACGGCGCGGTTGTTCATCGTGACCTTCGAGCAGGAACTGCACGAGTTCGCCCTGGAGTTGCTGGGGCCTCACGGGATGCTCGGCCGTCACGATCCGCACGCCGTCCAGCGCGGACGCTGGGTGTGGGGCTTCCTGCGCACCCGGGCCTCGACGATCGGCGCGGGCACCGCCGAGATCCAGCGCAACACCATTGCCGAACAGGTCCTCGGCCTGCCCCGGGACCCGGTGACACCGACCGCCGGGAGGGCACGATGAGAGCCGCGCGCTGTACGCACCACGGGCCCCCGGACGGTCTGGAGGTCGTGGAGCTGGACGACCCGGAACCCGGCCCGGGCGAGGTACTGGTCCGGGTGCACGCCGCCGCGGTCAACTTCCCGGACGTGCTGCTCGTGGCCGGCCGCTACCAGGTGTCCGTGCCGACGCCGTTCACACCGGGCAGCGAGTTCGCCGGTGTGGTGGCGGCGCTGGGGCCGGGCGTGCCCGGTCCCGCGGTGGGCACAGCGGTGGCCGGAGCGGTGCTGACGGGCGCGTTCGCCGAGCAGGTCGTGGTGCCCGTCGAGGGTCTGCGCCCCGTCCCCGACGGGCTCGACATGGTCCGTGCCGCCGCCTTCCACGTGACGTACGCGACCGCCTACCACTCCCTCGTCACGGTCGGGCGGGGCGCGGCGGGGGAGTGGGCGGCGGTCCTCGGGGCGGCGGGCGGGGTCGGCACCGCGGCCGTCGACATCGCGACCCGGCTGGGGATCCGCGTCGTCGCGGCGGCATCGAGCCGGGAGCGGCTCGCGGTCGCCCACGAACTCGGCGCGCAGGCCGGCGTCGACTACGTGCGGGAGGACCTGAAGACCCGGATCCGGGAGCTGACCGGCGGCGACGGCGTCCACCTCGTGGTCGACCCGGTGGGCGGAGACCACGCCGAGGCCGCCCTGCGCGCGCTGCGGCGGGGCGGCCGGTTCGTGACCGTGGGCTACGCCGACGGAAGGATCCCCCGGATCCCTCTGAACCTGGTGCTGCTCAAGGACGCGGTGGTGCGGGGTTTCGAGATCCGCATGCTGCGCCGGTACGCCCCGGACGCGGTGGCCGCCGGGGACCGGGAGCTCGCCCGGCTGGTCCGGGACGGGATGCGCCCGCTCGTCTCCCGCGTCCACCCCCTCGCCGAGGTGGCCTCCGCCCTGACCGACGTGGCGGAACGGCGCACCACCGGCAAGGTGGTCATCGACCTGACCGGGACCTCGTGAACTGCCCTCAGAACGTGGGTGGTTGCGGACGCCGCTTGACATACCCGCCGGCGTCGACGCGCAACTGCACACCGGTGACGTAGCGGGACTCGTCGGAGACCAGGAAGAGCACGGTGTCGGCGATGTCCTCCGGCTCGACGTACGGGATGCCGAAGCCGGTCGTCGCGGGGAAGGAGGGCAGCGCGTCCTCGCGGCCGGGGTTCTCCAGGTCGGGCCGGAACGACCGGTACATGAGGTCGCTGTTGAGCATGTCGGTGTTGACGTTCGTGGGATGCACCGCGTTGACCCGGATCCGTCGCGAGGCCAGCACCGTCGCCAGGTCGTGCACGAACGCGGCCACCTGGCGCTTGGCGAACGAATAGCCCAGCCCGCCGGGCCCGTTGGCCGGGTTGTCGGTGGTCGCCGGGATCAGCGCGGCGATCGATCCGGTCGCGACGATCGAGGCGCCGTCCGGCAGATGGTTCAGCGCCGCGTCGACGGCGTGCACCACCCCGTGGAAGTCGACGGTGACCGCGTCGAGGAAGGCCTGCGCGGTCTGCCCGGGGCCCAGCGGGCAGATCCCGGCCTGGGCGACCACGGCGTCGAGCCGCCCCAGTTCGGCCACCCCGTCGGCCACGGCGGTCTTGAGCGCCGCCGGATCCCGCACGTCCGCCTTGCGCGCGACGACGCGCCGGCCGAGCTTCTCGACCTCGCGCACCGTCTCGTCCAGGTCCTCCTCGGTGGCCAGCGGATAGCCGTTGGTGGCGATGTCCGCGCAGAGGTCCACGGCGATGATGTCGGCTCCCTCCGCGGCGAGCCGGACCGCCTGGGCCCGGCCCTGGCCGCGCGCGGCCCCGGTGATGAAGACGACCTTGTCCTGCACTCGACCCATGGGGTCTCCTTCCCTCGAAAAAAGAGTAGCCTGAATAGCGACACAGCGAATCGGATGTTTCTTGATGATCTCGGAAATCCGCGTGTTGTTGCTGATCGTTTCCGCTGAACGGGACTTGTTCAGTGCACACAATGTCACCAGTGCTAGAGAGTCCCCGAGACCGAGGGAGCACAAGGATGCCGTTGCAGCCATGGATGAAGTTGCTGTCGACCGACGACCATCTGATCGAGCCCCCACGCCTGTGGTCGGACCGTCTGCCGGCGAGGTTCCGGGAGGCGGGTCCACGCATCGTGGAGCAGCCGCGGGGAGCGGGCCGGGCACCCGCCGAGGTGTGGGTCTACGAGGACCGGATCCACCCCTACATCGGCCTGAACGCCGTCGCGGGAAAGAAGCCGGAGGAGTTCGGCCTCGAACCGACCCGTTACGACGAGATGATCCCGGGCTGCTACGACCCCGCGGCCAGGATCCGCGACATGGATCTGGACGGGGTGTGGGGCGCCCTGTGCTTCCCGTCCTTCCCGGGGTTCTCCGGCCATGTCTTCCTGGACGGCAAGGACCGAGAACTGGCGCTGCTGTGTGTGCAGGCGTGGAACGACTTCGTCCTCGACGAGTGGTGCGCCACCGCGCCGGGGCGGCTCATCCCCCTGGTCATCATGCCGATGTGGGACGTGCAGGCCTGCGTCGCGGAGATCCACCGGACCGCGGCCAAGGGGGCGAAGGCGATCTCCTTCCCGGAGAACCCGGCCCCGCGCGGCCTGCCCTCCTTCCACACCGACCACTGGGACCCCATGTTCTCGGCGGCCGAGGAGACCGACATGCCGCTGTGCCTGCACTTCGGCACCTCGGGCAAGCCGCCGAAGACGGCCGAGGAGGCCCCGTTCGCCGTGACGATCGCCCTGTTCGGCTGCAACGCCATGTTCGCCACCGCCGACCTGCTGTTCTCCCCGGTGCTGCACAAGCACCCCAGGCTGAAGATCGGCCTGTCCGAGGGCGGCATCGGCTGGATCCCGTATCTGCTGGAGCGCAGTGACGGCACCTGGGAGCGGCACCGCTTCTACCAGAACGTCAACCAGAGCGTGCGGCCCTCGGACCTGTTCCACAAGCACTTCCACGGCTGCTTCATCGACGACCGGTTCGGCGTCGAGGTACGCCACCACGTCGGCGTCGACAAGATCACCTGGGAGTGCGACTACCCGCACTCCGACTCCTACTGGCCCAAGTCCCGCGCCTACGCGGCGGAGGTGCTGGCCGACGTCCCGGACGACGAGGTGCACAAGATCGTGGAGCTCAACGCCCGCCGCCTCTACAACCTCCCCGCATGAGCCGGCGCCCGGAGTCCGAGCGGTCCGACTGGACCGACCTGGACCTGCTCACCCGCGAGGAGGCGCACGGCCGGCTCCTCGCGGAGATCGCCGAGACGGACGTACGGCTGGCCGGGCTCGATGCGTCCGACGAGGCCGAACGCGAACTCCTCGGGTCCCGGCTGCGCGCCCTGCGCGAGGCCGCCGAGGACCTGACCGACCACGCGAGGAAGGACTGAGGCCGCCATGGGGCGTGTGGAGGGCAAGGTCGCGCTCATCACGGGAGCGGCGCGGGGGCAGGGCCGCTCCCATGCCGTGCGGCTGGCCGAGGAGGGCGCGGACGTCGTCGTCACCGACGTCTGCCACGACATCAGCGACGAACTGCCGTACCCGCTCGCGTCGAAGGACCAGCTGGAGGAGACCGCGCGGCTGGTCAGGGCGACCGGCCGGCGGTGCGTCGTCGTGCAGGCCGACGTCCGCTCGATCGCCGAGGTACGGGCGGCCGTCGACGCGGCGCGGGCCGAGTTCGGGCGGCTCGACGTGGTCGTCGCCAACGCCGGTGTCATGAGTTCGGGCTCCGCCTGGGAGCTGTCCGAGGAGGTCTGGGACGTCGTCGTCGACGTCAACCTCAAGGGCGCCTGGAACACGGCGCGGGCCGCGATCCCCTGGATGATCGAGGCCGGGGAGGGCGGCTCGATCGTCCTGATCAGCTCCGCCGCCGGCATCCGCGGGCATGTGCCGTACGCCCACTACGTGGCCGCCAAGCACGGCGTGGTCGGCCTGATGAAGGCCCTGTCCAACGAACTCGCGCCGCACCGCGTCCGGGTGAACACCGTCCACCCCACCGGCGTCAGCGACACGGGCATCACCGTCGGCGTGCCCGTGGAGGAACTGGCCGCGCGGGAACCGCTGTTCGCCCTCGCGGCGATGAACCCGCTGGCCCCGTACGTCGAACCGCGGGACGTGTCCAACGCCGTGCTGTTCCTCGCCTCCGACGAGGCGCGGTACGTCACCGGCCTTCAGTTCACCGTCGACGCGGGGTCGACCAACAAGCCGTAGAACGAGGTGGGTTGTATGAAGATCACCGTCGACACGTCGTCGTGCTCCGGGCACGCCCGCTGCTGGGCGGCGGCACCCGGACTGTTCCGCCTGGACGACGACGGCTACGCGCTGCCCCTCGACGCGGAGGTGCCCGAGGACCTCCTGCAGGCCGCCCGGGACGGCGAGTCGGCCTGCCCGGAACGGGCGATCACCGTCGAGTGACACGGCTGAGCCCCACGGCCGTCACGGGCCGTGGGGCTCAGCCGTGTCCGCCCGCTCAGCCGGCCGGCTGCGGCGGCGGGGTGAAGTGATGGCCCCAGAACGCGCCGTCCGTGATCTCGTACACGGGGACGGGCTCCGGCACCTTCAGGCCGTTCCAGCCGAACTCGACGGCGTAGTTCTCCGGCGACCACACGTAGAACGACACCATGTGGTCGTTGGTGTGCTTGCCGAGCGAGTGCATCATCGGCACCTCGTACCGGGCGGCCCGGTCGAGGGCGCGCCCGACGTCGTCCAGGGTCGCGCCCTCCACCATGAAGTGCAGCAGCCGCCCGGGACCCGGCATCGGGGTGACACCGAGCGTGTGGTGGCGGGCGTTGCACCCCATGAACCACGTCGTGCCGGCCGGTGAGCGCATCGTGTTGCGCTCGATGAAGCCGAGGACACCGACATAGAAGTCGAACGTGGTCCGGGCGTCCTCGGCGGAGACGATCGCGTGCCCGAAGCCCATGTCGCCGGTGACGAACCTCGAGACCAGCGGGGTGTGCACGGGCACATGGTCGAGAACCGTGCCGTAGAACAGCTCGACCGGGTTGCCGCCCGGATCGTTGAACCTGACGAAGCCCGTGACCCTCCGCTCCGCCGCCTCGGCCTCGGTGCCGGCCGTCACCTTGATCCCGGCCTTCTCGACGTCCGCGGCCAGACGCGCCAGCTCCCGCTCGTCGAGGACCTCGAAGCCCAGCGCCGTCATGGCGCTCTGGGCCCCCGCCGAGACCACGATCCGGGCCGGGTGGTCGTCCATCCTGAAGGACAGCGACTCGGCGTCGCCGCCCTCTACGGGCATCAGGCCGAGGAAGTCGGCCCCGAAGGTCCTCCACTTGCCGAGGTCGTCGGACTCCAGACGCAGGTACCCGAGTGAGCGCACACCCATCAGGCCCTCCCCTCACAGTCGGTCAGGTCCGGGCCGGCCCGACGGGCTCCCGGTATCGGTATGTCCGCGACGCTAGACAGCCCGGGACGCCCGTGGCCGGGAGCGTCCCACTGATCGGGAGACGCACGGCGCACGGCGTCACCCGGGTGCGACGGTGACGGCCATGACACTCAGCCACGAGGACACCCTGCGCGAACTGCACACCGACGACGGCATCCTGCGCTACCACGAGGCGGGCGACGGACCGCCGCTGCTCCTGCTGCACGGGTCGGGGCCGGGAGTCACCGGCTGGCGCAACTACCGCGCCAACCTTCCCGTCCTCTCCCGCCACTTCCGCTGCCTCGCGCTGGAGTTCCCGGGCTTCGGGGTGAGCGACCCGACCGCCGAGAACCCGATGGCGGCCGGCCCGAAGGCGGTCCTGCGCTTCCTCGACGGCCTCGGTCTCGACCGCGTCGACGTCATCGGGAACTCCATGGGCGGGTTCGTCGCCGTGGGGCTCGCGGTCGCCCACAAGGACCTGTTCCGCAGGATCGTCACCATCGGCGGAGTGGGCCGCAACATCCTCTCGCCCGCGCCCAGCGAAGGGCTCAACCTGCTGGTGGAGTTCGCCGAGGACCCCACCCGGGAGAAACTCGTCCAGTGGCTGCGGGCCATGGTCCACGACCCGGCCCTGCTGACCGAGGAGCTCGTCGGGGAACGCTGGGCGAGCGCCACCGAACCGGCGACGCTGGAGGCGTCCCGCCGGATCTACGGCAGGCAGGCGATGGCCGCCGTCCTGGCCGCCCAGGCCCAGTCGGACCAACCCGTCTGGGCCGCACTGCACAAGATCGCCGTGCCCACCCTGCTGACCTGGGGCCGGGACGACCGGGTGACACCGCTGGAGAACGCGCTGCTGCCGCTGCGCACCATCCCCAAAGCCGAACTGCACGTGCTGCCGGACTGCGGGCACTGGGCGATGATCGAGCAGAAGGCGGCCTGGGAGAGCGCGGTACTGGCCTTCCTGACCCGCCCGGAGGCCGGCTGAGTGCCGACGGCGGGAGCAGCCGACGACAGGGGGGACGACGACGTGCCAAGACCCGCACAGGCCCGGCGGCCCGCCGACCCGGCGTCGAGCCGCCAGGCCGCCCGGCGGGTCCGTATCCTGAGCGCCGCCTCCGCACTCGGAGCGCGCGAGGGACTCTCCCGCGTGCAGATGCACGACGTGGCCAAGGAGTCCGGCGTCGCGATCGCCACGCTGTACCGCTACTTCCCGTCCAAGCCCTACCTGTTCCTCGCGGTCCTCGAATGGCACATCGAACAGTTCCTCGGAGGCCGCGACGGCGGTCCGGCGGCGGACGGACCGGTCGCGGACGGACCGGCCGACCCCGCGACGGAGGTGGCGGAGACGCTCGTCGCGCTGACCGGGAAGCTGCTGGGCAGCCGTCTGCTGGCCTCGGCGGTGGCGCTGTCGTCGTTCACGGAGTACGCGAGCGTCGTCCCGACCCGGATCGACATCGTCGAGAGGGCGCTGGGACAGCGGCTCCTGCGACTGCTCGGGGGCCGCGCCGACCCGGAGACCGAGCGCGGCAGGGTACGGCTGCTCGTCTACAGCTGGTGGGGGCTGTTCGTGGCCGTGCTGACCGAGGAGATCTCCCCCGAGCAGGGGGAGACGGACCTGCGGCTCGCCGCGCGGCTGATCGCCGCGGCATAGCGCCCGGCGCGGCGAACGGCTCGGCGCCCGGGACACCCACCGTGTCCCGGGCGCTGCCGTACCGTCAGTCCGTCGCCCCCGCCATGTCCAGCACCGCGAGATATCCGAACGCCAGGCTCGAACCGATCGGAGTGCCCGCACCCGGGTACACGCGCCCCGACATCGCGGCCGCGGTGTTCCCGGTCGCGTACAGACCTTCGATCGGCTGGCCGTCGGGCCGCAGCACCCGCGCGCGGGTGTCGATCTTCAGACCGCCCTTCGTGCCGATGTCGGACGGCACGATGGTCGCCGCGTAGAACGGCGGTGCGTCGATGGGCAGGAGCAGCGGGTTCGGCCACTCCGGCGCCGGCTTCGCCGCGAAGTTCTGCCGGGGGTCCGCGGGCAGCGGGACGATGTGCTGGAACATCCGGTCCCACGGGGTCTCACCGCGGTGGAACCGCTCGTCCACCCCGGTCCGCGCGTATCCGTTGAACTCCTCGACCGTCTGCTTCAGCGCCTCGAACGGGACGTCGATCAGGCGCGCCAGTTCCTCGAGCGTGTCGGCCTTCTTCAGCGCGCCCGACGCCAGCCACTGCGGGCCCGGCGGCTCGTCCGGCGGGCCGCCGATGCTGTCCCGGTCCAGCTGCCGCTGGTCGAACACCCAGTGGGCCGGGATGTGACGCACGCCGGTGGCGGCGTGCAGCCGGACGATCTCGTGCCCGGCCTGGTCGTACGGCCGCGTCTCGTTGACGAAGCGTTCGCCCGCGCCGTTGACCCAGATCCCGCCCCGGGTACCGGTGTGGAAGACCGGCAGACCGTCCGGGTGGATGAGCCCCGGCACGAACCAGGCCTCGTCCAGCAGGTCGGTGTCCGCACCCACCGCGATGCCCGCCCGCAGGGCGTCGCCGGTGTTGGCCGGGGCGCCTTCGGACCACTCCCCGGTGAGCGGCCACTGGTGCTTCTCGCGGAGTTCACGGTCGCGCTCGAAGCCGCCGGCCGCGAGCAGCACGCCCCGCCCGGCCCGGATCCGGACCCGTTCACCGTCGCTGACGACCTCCACACCGGTGACCCTGCCGTCCTCGACGACCAGGCTCTCCAGCGCGGTGTTCAGCCGCAGTTCGCCGTTGCCCGTCTCCAGGAACGCCGACAGCGCCCGGCCGATCAGCGCCCGGCCACCGACCAGGACCGGACCCTCGTCGAAACCGAACCGCTCGGTCGGAAGCGAGTCACGGACCAGCGCCCTGCGCTCGCGGAGCTCCGCGGCC
The DNA here is from genome assembly GCF_035983595.1 of Streptomyces sp. NBC_01334. Lineage (NCBI taxonomy): Bacteria > Bacillati > Actinomycetota > Actinomycetes > Kitasatosporales > Streptomycetaceae > Streptomyces > Streptomyces sp. NBC_01334. The sequence continues at coordinate 8,069,057 of NZ_CP130718.1, forward strand.
TCGAGCGGCGGCGGGAAGACGGTGTGTCCCGTGGGTGACGCCCCCGGATCCGCCGCGTAGTAGTCCGGCACCGGCCCGTGGACGAAGGACCGGAACCAGGGGTTCTGCTCCAGCTCGTCGATCAGTCGGACCCCGGCCGCCAGATACGCGTCCTGGAGCGGCTCGCGGGCCGGGTCGTCGACGACACTGCGCAGATACGCCCGTGCCTCCTCGACGTCGTCACCCAGCCCGGCCCGGCTCAGCGGAGCGGACCCCGGGAACCACAGACCCGCGCCGGAGTACGCCACGGTGCCGCCGACCCGGTCGGTCTTCTCGACGACGAGCGTGCGCAGGCCGCGCGAGGCCGCCACGTACGCCCCGACCAGACCTCCGCCCGACCCCACGACGATCACGTCGTAGGCATCCTCGTTGATGCTCATCCGAACCTCCTCATGAGTGCCGACGTTCTGGGTGGGGGGTGGGGCCCCGGCGCGTGCCGCGGTTCACGGAGCCGGGCAGGGCGAACTCCCGGGCGGCCACGGCGAAGGTAACGAGGCGGCGTGGGCCCGCCGTCGCGGCATCTCGCTGACCGAGACCCGCCCCGTGCCCGGTCCGCGAGTCCCGGTGAGCGGAACACCCCGGGCCCCCGTCCGGTACGGCGGCCCAGGCTGAAGGCCGGCACGACCTGAGGAGGGCAATGACAGACGTCCGGGAACCGACGGCCGTCGCGCACCGTGAGACCGCGGTGGCCGAGGCGGCCGCACGACTCACCCGCGCGGCCGATGACCGCCGGCCCTGCGCGCCGGTGCGCGAGCTGCTCGGCGCGACCGACATCGGCCTCGCGTACGCCGTCCAGCGACGCGTCGTCGGCGACCGGATCGCCTCCGGGGCACGGGTCGTCGGCCGCAAGATCGGGTTGACGTCCGCGTCGGTGCAGCGTCAGGTAGGGGTCGACCGGCCCGACTTCGGCGTCCTCCTGGACGACATGGACGTCTCCGCCCTGTCCGCCGTACCGGGCCACCGGCTGCTCCAGCCCAGGGTCGAGGCGGAGATCGCGTTCGTGCTTGCCGCCGACCTGGACGACGACGACCTCGATGTCGAGCGGGTCCGGTCGGCGGTCGGACACGCCGTGGCCGCGCTGGAGATCGTGGACAGCCGGGTGGCCGACTGGGACATCGCGATCACCGACACGATCGCCGACAACGCGTCCAGCGGCCTGTTCGTGCTCGGCCGGCAGCGGGTCGGTCTCGGGGAGTTCACCCCCCGGGACGTGACCATGCGGCTGTACGCCGACGGCGAGCTCGTCTCCGAGGGCGACGGCGCGGCCTGTCTCGGCGATCCGCTCGCCGCGCTGCTGTGGCTGGCGCGCACGGCCAGGGAGTTCGGCGACCCGCTGCGCGCCGGACAGGTCGTGCTCTCGGGCGCCCTCGGCCCGCTCGTCCCCACCCCGCCCGGCGTCACCGTACGGGCCGAGCTGTCGGGCCTGGGCTCGGTGACGGCGACCTTCGCGCCGGAGGATCCCGAGCCTGCCGAGGCACCCGGAGCTCCCGAGGCGCCCAAGGCTCTTGAGGTACCCAGGCCCCCCGAAAAGCGCGAGGAACTCGAGGAACGCGGATGACGAAGACCAAGGTGGCCGTTGTCGGCTCCGGCAACATCGGCACCGACCTGATGATCAAGGTACTGCGCCTGTCCGACACCCTGGAGATGGCCGCGATGGCCGGCATCGACCCGGACTCGGACGGCCTGGCGCGCGCCGCGCGTCTGAAGGTCCCCGTCACGCACGAGGGCGTGGACGGCCTGATCCGCATGGCCGGCTTCGAGGACATCGAGATCGTCTTCGACGCCACGTCGGCGAAGGCCCATGTCGCGAACGCCGAGAAGCTCGCCCCGTACGGCAAGCGGCTCGTCGACCTCACCCCCGCCGCGATCGGTCCCTTCGTGGTGCCCACGGTGAACCTCGACGAACACCTGGAGAGCGCCGCGAGGTCCGGCAGCGCCGTCGACAACGTCAACATGGTCACCTGCGGCGGCCAGGCGACCATCCCGATCGTCCACGCGGTCAGCCGGGTCACACCGGTGCCCTACGCCGAGATCGTCGCCTCGATCGCGTCCAGGTCGGCCGGACCCGGCACCCGGGCCAACATCGACGAGTTCACCGAGACCACGGCCGGCGCCATCGAGCGGGTGGGCGGTGCCCGCCGGGGCAAGGCGATCATCGTCCTGAACCCGGCGGAACCGCCGCTGATCATGCGGGACACGGTGTACTGCCTGATCGGCGAGGCGGACCACGACGCGGTCCGGACCTCCGTCGAGGAGATGGTGGCCGAGGTCGCCGAGTACGTGCCGGGCTACCGGCTCAAGCAGAAGGTCCAGTTCACGCCGGTGCCCGCCGACGACCCGGTGCACACCCTGCTGCCCGACGGCGACCGCACCGCGGCGACCACGAAGGTCTCCGTGTTCCTGGAGGTGGAGGGCGCCGCCCACTACCTGCCCGCCTACGCCGGCAACCTCGACATCATGACCTCGGCCGCCCTGCGCGTCGCCGAGCGCATCGCCCGGCGGCCGATCACCGAGGTGACCCCGTGACCGCCACCCGCAGGCTCTACGTGCAGGACGTCACCCTCCGGGACGGGATGCACGCCGTCCGGCACCGGATCACGCCCGAGTTCGTGGCCCGGATCTCCGCCGCCCTCGACCGGGCGGGGGTGGACGCGATCGAGGTCGCCCACGGCGACGGACTCGCCGGCGGCAGCCTCAACTACGGGCCGGGCAGCAACACCGACTGGGAGTGGATCGAGGCGGCCGCGGACGCCGTCGACCGCGCGGTCCTCACCACCCTGCTCCTGCCGGGCATCGGCACCGTCGCCGAACTGAAGCGGGCCTACGCCCTCGGGGTCCGCTCGGTGCGCATCGCCACCCACTGCACGGAGGCGGACGTGGCCGCCCAGCACATCGGCACCGCACGGGAACTCGGCATGGACGTCTCGGGCTTCCTGATGATGAGTCACATGACGTCCCCGCAGACCCTGGCCGGCCAGGCCCGGCTGATGGAGTCCTACGGCGCGCACTGCGTGTACGTCACCGACTCCGGCGGCCGGCTGACCATGGACGGGGTGCGCGACCGGATCCGCGCCTACCGGGAGGTGCTCGACCCGGACACCCAGATCGGCGTCCACGCGCACGAGAACCTCTCCCTGTCGGTGGCGAACTCCGTGGTGGCGGTGGAGGAGGGGGCGACCCGGGTCGACGCCTCGCTCGCGGGACAGGGCGCGGGCGCCGGGAACTGCCCGATCGAGCCGTTCGTCGCCGTCGCCAACCTCCAGGGCTGGAAGCACGACTGCGACCTGTACGCCCTTCAGGACGCCGCCGAAGACCTGGTCCGCCCGCTGCAGGACCGGCCGGTGCGGGTCGACCGGGAGACCCTCACGCTGGGCTATGCCGGCGCCTACTCCAGCTTTCTGCGTCACGCCGAGGCCGCGGCGCAGCAGTACGGCCTCGACGCCCGCACCGTCCTGGAGGAGGTCGGCAGGCGCGGCCTCGTCGGCGGGCAGGAGGACATGATCGTGGACATCGCCCTCGACCTCACCCACGGCTGACAGCGGCAGGACGCACCTCGCCGGACGTACCGCTCGCCGGACGTACCGCTCCCCGGAAAGACTCTCCCGGGAGCGGTACGTTTTTGCGTTCCCTTATAAATGGACCGATCGTCCCAATAAATCGGTGCACGAGTCTTTCATCGCGGCCCGGGGCATTGATACCTTGACGCCGGCGCCGAACTAGAATTGATTTCAGTTTGATCAGAGAGGCACCGACGATGACGTCTGCCCTTCGCCTGAGCTCGCGATCCTCCGAGGTCGACGGGTCCGCGTCGCCTCCGTCGATGATGGAGCGCGTAACGCTGATCATGGACCTGTTCGATCGTCCCCAGACCCATCTGACGCTCGAATCCGTCTCGCGCAGGACCCATCTGCCCCGCTCGACCACGCACCGGATACTCGACCAGCTGGTCCGGCTGGACTGGCTGCGCCACACGGTGGCCGGATACACGCTGGGCAGCCGTGCGCTCGGCCTGGGCGGCCGGGAGATCGGGCACAGCGCGCTGCGCGCCGCGGCGGCACCCCACCTGCTGGACCTGGCCGTGCGGACCAGGATGGTCGTCCATCTCGCGGTGCTCGACGGGCCGGAGATCTACTACCTGGACAAGGTGGGGGGCCGGGCCGCGGTGGACATCCCGTCGAAGGTGGGCGGCCGCGCGATCGCCCACTGCACCGGCCTCGGCAAGGCCATGCTCGCCTGGCTGAGCCCGGAGGAGATCGACACGCGGTACGCGCAGCTGATCGAGCGTCGCACCCAGCACAGCATCGGTCATCTCGGCCAACTCCACCGCGAGCTGGGCCTGGTGCGCCGACGAGGCGGACTGGCCATCGACCGGGGAGAGTGCTTCCCGGAGCTCGGCTGTGTCGGCCTCGCGCTGCGTGGTCCGGCCGGACCGGTCGGGGCGATCTCGGTGGTCGGCGACGGCCGTTCCTCGCTGGAGCTCGTCGCCCCGCTGGTGGTCGGCGCGGTGCGGGCCGTCTCCGAGGAGCTCTTCGGCCTGCCGGAGTCGTACCGCCGGGACGTCTCGGACGTCCTCGGATAGCGCGCGGCCGCCCCGGCGGGGCCCGGGGCGGCGCTCCTCGGTCCGGGCCGCGTCAGCCGGCCGCCCGGACGGCGGTCACCACGCCGTCCAGCCGCCGTCCACGGTGACCGTCGTACCCGTGACGAAGCGGGAGGCGTCCGAGGCGAGGAACACCGCCGCGCCGCCCAGTTCCCCGGCGTCGCCCACCCGGCCGAGCGGAGTGCCCCGCACGATCCGCTCACCCCAGCGGCTGTCCAGCAGCCCCGAGCTGAGGTCCGTACGGAAGTAGCCGGGCGCGAGGGCGTTGACGCGCACCCCCCGGGCCGCCCACTCGACGGCGAGCGCCCTGGTGAGGGCCTCGACACCGCCCTTGCTCGCGGCGTACGCGGCGATCCGCTCGAAGCCCGTGCGCGCGTGCACCGACGACACGTTGACGATCGAACCGGATCCCTGCTCCAGCATGACCTTGCCGGCCTCGCGGCAGCAGGAGAAGGTGCCCTGGAGGTTGACGTCGAGCACCCGCCGCCAGTCCTCGTCGGTGACGAACTCGCTGCGGGTGAAGTGCGGACTGACCCCCGCGCAGTTGACGAGGACGTCCAGGCGCCCCGTCGCGTCGGTGATCCGCCCGGCCGTCGCGCGGACCGTGTCCGGATCGGCGACGGAGCCCGGCAGGACCAGCACCTTGCCGCCGTGCCCGGCGAGTTCGGCCTCCAGGCTCCCCAGGTCGGCGGCCGTGCGCGCGGTCACCGCCACGTCCGCCCCGGCCTGGGACAGGGCGACGGCGATCGCCCGGCCGAGACCCTTGCCCGCGCCGGTCACCCAGGCGGTCCTGCCGTCCAGGCGCAGATCGGTGTTGACGTCGGCCATCGTTCAGCCCTCCACGGGGATGTCGCGCAGGGTCCGCTTGAGGACCTTGCCCGAAGGGGTGCGGGGCAGTTCGCCGACGAGGTCGAAACGGGCCGGCACCTTGAACTTGGCCAGGCGCTCCCGGCAGAACTCCCGCAGCTCGTCCGCCCCGGCGGCGGCCCCGGGCCGGAACACCACGAAGGCCCGCGGGACCTCGCCCCAGCGGGGGTGGGTCAGGCCGACCACCGCGGCCTCCAGAACGGCCGGGTGCTCGTAGAGGACCCGTTCGACCTCGGGCGTGGCGATGTTCTCCCCGCCGGAGACGATCATGTCCTTCTTGCGGTCGTCGATGTAGAGGAAGCCGTCCTCGTCGACGTGCCCGATGTCCCCGGTGTGGAACCAGCCGCCCCTGAGCGCCGCGGCCGTGGCCTTCTCGTCACGCCAGTAGCCCGCGAAGACCTTCGGGCCGCGCAGCGTGATCTCGCCCAGTTCGCCGGCCGGGACCTCCTGGTCCGTGTCGTCGACGATCCTGACCCGGGTGTGCGGTACGGGACGGCCGACCGAGCCCAGCTTGGACAGCGCGTGCTCCCGGTCGAGGAAGGTGTCGCCGGAGACCGTCTCGGTCAGTCCGTAGGCGTCGGCGAACCAGGCGTTGGGGAAGGCGTTCATGATCCGCCGCAGCACCGGCTCGGGGGTCTTCTCGCCGCCGCCCACGATGAAGCGCATCGAGGTGGTGTCGTACGACTCCCGGTCCGGGACCTCCAGGACCGCGTTGACCATGACGGGGGCCAGCCAGGCGTTGGTGACCCGGTGTTCCTGGATGGCCCGCAGGACGCCCGCGGCGTCGAACCTGCGCTGGAGGACCACCCCGCCGCCCGCGTACAGCACCGGGAGGGCGGGCATGTCGAGGCCGCCGACGTGGTACAGCGGACCCGCCACCAGTGTCGTGTCCGCCGCGGTCAGGCCGAACTGCACGATCTGCGCCACGTTCTTGGCGTGCAGGTTCCCGTAGGTGATCCGCACGCCCTTGGGCCGCGAGGTGGTGCCGGAGGTGTACATCAGACGCTGGAGGTCGTCCGGCTCGACGTCCACCGGCTCCACCCGCGCGCCCCGGTGCCTCTCCAGCAGCGCCTCGTAGCCGGTCCACCGGTCCGAGGGGGCCGCGCCGTCCACCAGGATCCGCCGCTCCAGGCCGGTCAGCCTTTCGGCGATCCGGTCCGCGGCCCGCAGGAACTCCGGCTCGGTGACGACCGCCTTCGCCCGGGAGTGGTCGAGGATGTACGCCCACTCGTCCTCGGACAGACGGTAGTTCAGCGGCAGGAAGACGGCTCCGACGCGATTGACGGCGTACACCAGCTCCAGGAACTCCGGCCGGTTGTAGAGCAGCAGGCCCACGACGTCGCCGCGCCCGACGCCCAGTTCCGTCAGGCCGGCGGCCAGCCGGTTGACCCGGTCATGGAGGGTGCGCACCGTCAGGCGGCGGTCCTCCTGTGTCACGGCCACGGCGTCGGGCCGCTGGGCCAGATGGTGATCGAGGATGCTCGAGAAATTGTGCACGGCGACTCTCCGGCTCGGCGGCCGGGATTGTCCCGACCGGTCGGTTGCCCGCTCTCAAGATTTAGTGTACCTCTTGGTCTATAAAACTCTTGCCGCACTTTACGACGGAGCGCACCGGTCGACAACCATCCAGGCGGGCGTGATGTCGCTTCCCACGGAGGAGGCCCCGTGCCCCGTATCCGCCTCGACACCGACGGACCCGTCGTCACGGTCCGGCTCGACCATCCGCCGATGAACGCCTTCGACACCGCCCAGCGCGGCGAGCTGGCCGCCCGGGTGCGCGAGCTGGCCGACAGCCGTGCGGTGCGGGCCGTGGTGCTGTACGGAGGTGAGCGGCTGTTCGCCGCCGGGGCGGACGTCGGGGCCCTGGCGGCCATGGACCCCGAGGAAGTACGGGGCTGGAACCGGGCGTTGCAACGGACCTTCGACGAGGTCGCCCGGCTGCCGGTGCCGGTCGTCGCGGCGATCACCGGGTACGCGCTCGGCGGCGGCCTCGAACTGGCCCTCGCCGCCGACTACCGGGTGGCGGCCGACGACGCGGTCCTCGGTCAGCCCGAGGTGCAGCTGGGGATCATGCCGGGCTCCGGCGGCACCCAGCGGCTGACCCGGCTGATCGGGCCGTCGCGGGCCAAGAACCTGCTGATGACCGGCCGCCGGGTGGGCGCCGACGAGGCGCTGCGGCTCGGGCTGGTGGACGAGGTCGTGCCCGCCGGCGAGGTGCACGGCACGGCTCTGCGCTACGCCCGGCGGCTCGCCGAGGGGCCCGCCGCCGCGCTGGAGGCGATCAAGGAGGCCGTGGACCACGGCGCCGACTCCGGCCTGTCCGCCGGGCTCGCGCTCGAACGGTCCCTGTTCACGGGGGTCTTCGGCACCGCCGACGCCACCACCGGGATCCGGTCCTTCCTCGAACACGGCCCCGGCAGGGCGCGCTTCGGGGGTCCCGCGGACGACAGCTGACCGCGCGAGGGGACCGTACGACACGAAAGGGGTGGAGACGATGAAGGCACTGCGCTGGCACGGCGCGCGCGACCTGCGGCTGGAGGAGGTACCCGACCCGCCCGAGCCGGGGCCGCACGAGGCCGTGGTCGAGGTCGCCTGGTGCGGGGTGTGCGGCACCGACCTGCACGAGTTCCTGGAAGGGCCGCACATGATCCGCTCCGGTCCGCACCCGCTGACCGGAGCCAGTCCGCCTCTCGCCCTGGGGCACGAACTGAGCGGCACCGTGGTGGCGTTGGGCGCCGACGTGCCCGGCGTCGCGGTCGGCGACCGGGTCGCAGCCGACCCCGTCTGGCGGTGCGGCGTCTGCTTCTGGTGCGCACGCGGCGAGTACCACATCTGTCCCCGCAGCGGCTCCGTGGGCCTGGCCTCGCCCGGCGCCTTCGCCGACCGCGTCACCGTGCCGATCGCGGGGCTCACGCCGCTTCCCGACAACGTGAGCGACGAGATGGCGGCCGCCGCCGAACCCCTCGCGGTCGGTCTGCACGCCGTCACCCGGGCCGGCGTCCGGCCGGGGGACAACGTCCTCGTCGTCGGCGGCGGACCGATCGGCGTCGCGGTCGTCCTGGCCGCCCGTATCGCCGGCGCGGCCGGACTCTATGTGAGCGAACCCCTCGCCGCGCGCCGCGAGGCGCTCCTCGGACTCGGCGTCACCGAGGCCTTCGACCCGCGCGCGACCGACGTACGCCGCGAGGTGTTCGTCAAGACCGGCCGGATCGGCCCGGACGTCGTCATCGACGCGACCGGTGTCCCCGCGCTCGCGGCGCAGGCCGTCACCACCGTCCGGCGCGGCGGCCGGGTGGTGCTCGCCGGCGTCGGCCACGGCAGCGTCGAGTTCGACATGGGCCAACTCGTCTTCTACGAGCGGTCGGTGGTCGGCACGCTCGGCTACAACTTCGACATCCCCCGGGTGATCGACCTGATGAGCACCGGACGCCTGGACGCGTCCGCCCTGATCACCGGACGTTTCCCGCTCTCGGAAGGAGCCGGGGTCTTCGCGGACCTGGCCGCTGACCGGGCCCGCCACCTCAAGGTTCTGCTGACCCCGAAGGGACTGTGACATGGATTTCGACCTGCCGGAGGAGACCCGGGACCTACAGGACATGGTCCGCGAGTTCGCGGCCAAGGAGATCTCCCCGAACGCGGCCCAGTGGTCGGAGAACGAGGAGTTCCCCACCCCTGTCTTCACCAAGCTCGGCGAACTCGGCCTGATGGGCATGCTCGTCCCCGAGGAGTACGGAGGCGCGGGTTCCGACATGGTCTCCTACGTCGCCGTCATGGAGGAACTCGGCGCCGCCGACCAGTCGGTGGCCTCCTCCTGGAACGCGCACTCCACCATCGCCACCCTTCCGCTGCTGGCCTACGGCACCGAAGAGCAGAAGCAGCGCTGGCTGGCGCCGCTGGCCCGGGGCGAGGCACTCGGCGCGTTCGGCCTGACCGAGCCGGGCGCCGGGTCCGACGCGGCCGGCATCACCACCACCGCCCGCCGGACGGACGGCGGTTGGGTGATCGACGGCACCAAGATGTTCATCACCAACGCCGGCACCGACATCAGCCAGGGCGTCACCCTGCTGGCCACCACCGGCCGTGACGAGGACGGGCGGAAACGCTTCGCCACCTTCTACGTGCCGACCGGCACGCCCGGGTACACGTGTGGGGCCAAGCTGAGGAAACTCGGCTGGCACGCCATGGACACCCGTGAACTGGTCTTCGCCGACTGCTTCGTCCCCGACGGCCATCTCGTCGGCGAGGAGGGGGGCGGGCTGCGCCAGTTCCTCTCCGTGCTGGACAAGGGCCGCATCAGCGTCGCCGCCCTGGGGCTGTCGCTGGCCAAGGCGGCCCTCGCGCTCGCCGTCAAACACGCCACGGAACGGCACCAGTTCGGCCGTCCGCTGTCGGCGTTCCAGGCCGTCGCCCACAAGATCGCCGACATCGGCACGGAGTTCGAGGCCGCCCGGTGGATGGTCTACCGGGCCGCCTGGCTCGCCGACCAGGGGCGCCCGTACGGCACGGAGGCCGCCATGGCGAAGCTGTACGCCTCCGAGGTCGCCAACCGGGCCGCCTCCCAGGCGGTGCAGATCCACGGCGGATACGGCTATGTGCGGGAGTCGGAGATCTCGCGGTTCTACGCCGACGCCAAGATCCTCGAGATCGGCGAGGGCACGAACGAGATCCAGCGCGATGTCATCGCCAGGGCGCTGGTGAAGCAGGTGTGAGCGGCGAAGGGGCCCGCGGCGGGTGCCGCGAGCCCCTTCGATCAGCTCGCCACCGAGGCGGACCGCCACTCGGTTTCCGGATCGAGGGGCAGATCGGGGCGCTCGCGCTTGAACGCCGCCGCCGCCTCCTCGACGTCCGGCAGGGCGGCGGCGGGCGCGCCGAACCCGCGCAGCAGGGTGTCGCAGTAAGCGCGGGACAGATACGCGGCGTCCCAGCGGCCGTCCGGCTTCACCCACTGGTAGGTGTGGTTGTGCAGGTTGAGGAACTGGAGGGTGGCCACGTGCGGGTCGACCGCGCGGAAGCTGCCCCGCTCCATGGCCTGGGTGAGCAGACCCCGGACCAGCCGCTCGAACTCGGCGCGCTGGCCGAGCAGGGTCGTCAGGTGGTCGCCGGTGAGGCTGCGGTAGTCGTGCTCGTAGACCCAGATGTGGTCGAGCCTGCGGAAGATGATCGTCAGCAGCGACTCCGACAGCAGCCGCAGCCGCACCAGCGGATCCGCGTCGAGCGCCGCGATCTCCCTCGCCCGGGAGAGCAGCGGGGCCATCACCCGGGACTGGATCTCGATCAGCAGGTTCTCCTTGGAGTCGATGTAGTAGTACAGCGCCCCCTTGGCGAGCCCGACCGCCCGGCCCAGGTCGTTGACGGAGGTCGCCGCGTAGCCCTGGCGGGCGAACAGTTCGGCGGCCGTGTCGATGATCTTCTGGCGTCTGACCTCGAAACCCGGCCCGTGGCCCGGTGGTCTGGGCATTGCTCCACTCCCCGCCTGATGTGCCGACGTGTCGGTACGACCTGTCCCGGGCCCGCGTCCGGACTGCCCGTGGGCACGTCCGGGGGGAAGCGGGCCCGGGGACATCGTTTCTGTTGTGCTCGAAGAAGTTTGCTAGACCAGACGGTACATTAAAAGTAGGACTCAGACGGTGCGGCCTTGAGCCGCCCCGGCGAGCATTGCGAGGACGCGCATGACGACGACCGAGGCACCCCAGCAGACCGGAGCGGGATCCGCGCACGCGGACCAGCTCCTGGAGATGTATCGCCGGATGCGCCGTATCCGGCGTTTCGAGGAGCGGGCGTCCGAGCTGTACAAGGCGACGGAGATCCCCGGCTTCCTGCACCTGTCGATCGGTCAGGAGGCCAGCGCCGTGGGCGCCTGCTGGCCGCTCGGTCCCCGTGACGGGATCACCTCCACCCACCGCGGTCACGGCCATGTCCTGGCCAAGGGGCTGGACTCGGCGTCCATGATGGCCGAGCTGATGGGCAAGGAGGCGGGTACGTGTCACGGCCGCGGCGGCTCGATGCACATCGCGGACCCCGGCCTCGGCATCTACGGCGCCAACGGGATCGTCGGCGCCGGACTCCCGATCGCCACCGGCGTGGCGACCGCGGCCAAACTGCGTGCCGCGGGTGACGTGGTGGTGGCGTTCTTCGGGGACGGAGCGGTCGCGCAGGGCATGTTCCACGAGGCGGTCAACCTGGCCGCCGTGTGGGACCTGCCGGTCGTCTTCCTCTGCGAGAACAACCACTACTCCGAGTTCTCGCCCGCCGCCGAGCAGCACCGGGCCCCGCTCTCCGCCCGGGCCGCGGGGTACGGCATCGGGTACGCGCACGTCGACGGCAACGACGTCCTGGCGGTGGCCGGGATGATGACCGACGTGGTGGAGCGGCTGCGGGGCGGCGGCGGTCCGGTCCTGGTGGAGGCCGAGACCTATCGCTGGCACGGCCACTACGAGGGCGACCCCGAGCGCTACCGCAGCACGCAGGAGGTCGCCGCCGCCAAGGAACGCGACCCGTTGTTGGTGGCCCGCCGGCACCTGGCGGCGGCGGGCGTGCCGGCCGCGGCCGCCGACGCGGTCGACGAGGAGATCGACAAGGAGATCGAGGCGGCGGTCGAGTGGGCCAGGGGCCTGCCCGAGCCGGCCCCCGAGACCCTGTACGACTTCGTCTCGGCCCCGCGTCCCGCCCGGCCCGAGCCCGCCCCGGCCACCGGCGAGGTCTTCCGCTCGATGGACGCCGTACGGCTCGCCCTGGAGCACGAACTCGCGGCCGATCCCGCCGTGTTCGTCGCCGGTATCGACGTCGGCGCGGGCGGGAACGTCTTCGGGCTGACCCGGGGCCTGGCCGAGGCGTTCCCGGGCCGCGTCCGGGACACGCCGATCAGCGAGAGCGCCGTCCTCGGCACGGCGGTGGGGGCGGCCATGGCCGGAATGAAACCGGTCGTCGAGATCATGTACATGGACTTCATCGGCGTCTGCCTCGACATGCTGCTCAACCAGGCCGCCAAGCTGCGCTTCATGACCGGCGGCCGGGCCGCCATGCCCCTGGTGGTGCGCACCCAGTTCGGTGCCGGGCGCTCCTCCGGCAGCCAGCACTCGCAGAGCCTGGAAGCGCTGCTGGCCCACATCCCGGGGCTGACGGTGGTGATGCCGTCCAACCCGGCCGACACCTACGGCCTGCTGCGCGCCGCCATCCAGGACCCCAACCCGGTCGTCTTCGTCGAGAACCGGCTCCAGTACGGCTTCAAGGGCCCGAAGCCACCGGTCGACCACATGGTCCCGCTGGGCCGGGCGAAGGTGGTCCGCGAAGGCACCGACATCACGCTCGTCTCCTGGTCGCGGATGGTCCAGGACGCCCTGGCCGCCGCGGAGTCGCTCGCCGCCGAGGGCGTGAGCGTGGAGGTGATCGACCTGCGCACCATCGCCCCGCTGGACCGGGAGACGGTGCTCGCCTCCCTCGCCAGGACCAACCGGCTGGTCATCGCGCACGAGGCGGTACGGGACTTCGGCGTCGGCGCCGAACTCGCGGCGCTCGCCGTCGACGAGGGGTTCTGGCACCTGGACGCGCCCGTCACCCGGGTGGCGCCGCCCCCGATGCCCGCGCCCTACGCGCCCTCGCTGGAACGGCTGTGGCTGCCCTCGGCCGACACCATCGCCGACACGCTGCGGCGTATCGCGGCGGTGTGAGAAGGATGCGACGGCAAGGGGGAGGCCCCGGGACGTTCGTCCCGGGGCCTCCCCCTTGTGCGGACCGCCGTCGGCCCGGCTGTGCCGGCAGGGCCAGGGCGTGGGCCGACGGCGGATCCGGTCCCGCCCGTGTGTCAGACGGTCGCGACCGGGGTGAGCGGACTGCCCTGGGTGCCGGGCAGGTTGAGCGGGGGAGCGGTGAGCAGGAAGCGGCTGCGGCCGTGCTCGCGGAGCCAGGCCGCGAGGTCGTGCAGGTACCACAGTTCGCCCAGCGGGACGCCGAGCTTGAACAGGCACAGATGGTGGATGGGCAGCAGCGTGTGCGGGCCCTGGGCCTGGGTGACGCCCACGCCCTCGACCGCGTAGTTGTCGGCCACCAGCCCCGCGATCTGCGACTCGGCGATCCAGTCGAGCAGCGCCGGGTCGTCCGCGTCGAGATAGGCGGCGGTCCGGTGGATGGCCACCGGGTCGGGGTTCTTCTCCCAGGCCAGCAGTTGGGTGGCGAAGCCGGTGTGCAGCAGGAGGATGTCGCCGGGCTCCACCACGACGTCGTCGGCCGCCATGATCTCCTGGAGTTTCGCCAGGTCGACCGCCTGGTAGCCGGTGCCCAGGTGGTGCGCGAGGTCGATCAGGACGCCCCGGCCCTGCACCCCGTGCTCCGCCATGTGCTCCAGGCCGAGGTGGCGGGCGAAGCTGAGGCTCCCGCTGCCGTCCCCCTTGGCGTCCTCCCGCGGTCCGACGAGGTCGGTGTCCGGCCGGTAGCCGTTGTAGTAGACCGGCTCGGCGACGCCGTCGCCGTCGGCGTCGAACTCGGCGCCCTGGTGGGCGAGGGAGTCCCACTGGGTCGAGTACTGGAGCCACAGGGTCACCACGTCGTCGGACCACACGTCGACCAGGTCCGGCGAGAAGTGCTCGCTCGCCTTGATGTTGTAGAAGACGTCCTGCTGGTGCTGGAGATCCTCGGTGGGCCGCAGGATCGGCGGGTAACGGCGCTGGTTCAGGGAGGTGCCGCCCGGATAGTCGAGCGGCAGGCTCAGGCTGAAGGTGATCCCGTGCTCGACCTCGCGGACCCCCTGGAGGACCTTCTCCGGCGTCATCAGGTTGATGCGCCCCAGTTCGTCGTCCTCACCGAACTCGCCCCATGTCGAACCGGGCGGCCGCTGCTTCCAACGCTTCGTCACGATAAACGCCTCCTCAGGCGACAGGTCCCCGTTGACTGCCATCCGCATGCTATGAAGATTGTACCGTTCGGTCAACAAGTCTGATTGCTTGAAATTGCGGCTTCAGATTATCCGGGCTTCAGTAATAGACTGACTGGTCGAAACGTCTATCCCTTGGAGGGGCAATGAGCGAATCCACACAGGCGTGGGTCGCGGCGGGCGTGCGTGCCGTGATCGGGGCGCACACACAGGCCCAGGACGCCGGCCGCACCGACGACGTCGTCGCGCTGTACACACCCGACGCGGTCCTGGAGCTGCCGGGGACGGATCCCCTCCAGGGGCACGACGCGCTGCGCGAGGCCTTCAAGGGATGGGCGCCCGTCCAGCCGCAACTGCACCTGGTGACCAACACCGTCGTCACCGCCCTGGGGCCCGACGAGGCGACGGCGGCGAGCGACGTGGCCTTCCTCCAGCGCGGCGAGGCGGGCTGGGCGGTGCAGGTCGTCGGGCACTACGACGACACGCTGCGCCGCGTCGACGGCACCTGGCTGCTGCGGCGCAGGAAGACGACGTATCAGGTCTGACCGCCGTCCTCCCGTCCCACCCCTTCGACCCTGGAGAGAGATGAGTACGACTTCTGCCGACACCGAGGCCTCGGTCGCCGCCGGTGTGCACTTCGCCATCGCCGCCTACGCGCAGGCGCTGGACGCCAGCCGCACCGACGACCTCGCCGACCTCTTCGTGCCGGACGGCGTCGCCGAGATAGCCGGCCTGGCCACCTTCGAGGGCCGGGACGCGATCAGGGAGGGCTTCGCCGGCTTCGCGCCGACCGAGCCGCAGCTGCACCTGGTGGCCAACACGGTGCTCACCTCGTACACCGACGAGGAGGCCACGGCCGTCAGCGACCTGGCGTTCTTCCAGCGCGGAGAGTCGGGCTGGACGGTACAGCTGGTCGGCCGCTACGACGACACGCTGCGCCGGCACGACGGCGTCTGGAAGTTCGGTCGCAGGGTGACCACCTTCCGGTCCTAGCGGACCGCCTTTGTCCTGGCGGACCGCCTTTGTCCTGGCGGACCGCCAGGACCCGGACGCCCGTGCCGCCCGCGAAGCAGGCGGCACGGGCGTTCCGCCTGCTCAGACCCCCGGATCCGGGGCCTGGGCCTTGGTGAAGGCGAAGGCCGGGAAGTCGTTCTCCACCGACTCGCGGATCAGCTCCTGGAGCTTCCAGCGCCCGGTCGGGTTGAGCAGCTGCTTGACCGGCTTGCCGGGGATGTTGGCACCGTAGAAGTAGCTGCTCTTGAGGAAGGACGACTGTCCCGAGCTGTCGTTGACGAGGTCCGTCCACTCCTGCTCGGCGGCGGTCGTGACCTCGACGACGTCGTGGCCGTGTTCGCGCGCGTGGACGAGCAGGTCCATGACGTAGTCCACCTGGTCGCCGGAGTAGCGCGGGTTGTTGCCGAGCGCGCCGTGCGGTCCGCCGGGGAACCAGAAGTTGGGGAAGCCGGCGGTCGTCACCCCGAGATAGGTCGACGGCCCGTCCGCCCAGTGCTCCTCCAGGGGGAGACCCCGGCGGCCGCGCACGCCGAGGCGGTTGAGGGCGCCGGTGCCGAAGTCGTAGCCGGTGGCCCAGATGATGATGTCGAACTCCTGGTGGCCCTCGGAGGTCTCGATCCCGGTCTCGGTGATGCGGACGATCGGCGTCTCGTTGATGTCGACGAGCTGGACGGCCGGCTTGTTGTACGCCTCGTAGTAGCCGGTGCCGAACGGGGGCCGCCGGCCGCCGTAGCCGTGCCCCTTGGGGATCAGCTTCTCGGCCGTCGCCGGATCCTCGACGATGGAGCGGATCTTGGCGGCGATGAACTCGCACCACTCCTCGTTGACCGTGGGGTTCGTGGTCATGTCGTAGTAGTGCTCGGAGAGCTTCGTGAAGCCGGGGCCGTTCCACCGCGTCTCGTAGAACTCCTGGCGCTGCTCGGGGGAGTCCTCCAGGCCCGACCGCATGGTGATCTGGTGCAGGAAGCCGCTCGGCGAGGCGTCGAGGGTGTCCCGGATGGACTCGTAGCCGCCCTTGAGCTCGGCCTGTTCCTCGGACGTGATCGGCCGGTTGTTGAGCGGGGTCAGCCAGTCGGCCACCTTCTGGTACACCGTCAGTCGTGCGACCTCGTCGGCGATCGCGGGCACGATCTGGACGCCGCTGGATCCGGTGCCGATCTGGGCCACCCGCTTGCCGGCGAAGTCCACCGGGGTCGCGGGCCAGCGGCCGGTGTGGTGCTGCTCGCCGCGGAAGTCCTCGCGGCCCGGGATGCCGGGGACGAAGGGCACGGAGAGGATGCCGGTCGCGGCCACGACGTGACGCGCCCGGTGTTCGGTGCCGTCCTCGGTGCGCACGGCCCAGGTGCCGGACGCCTCGTCCCAGACCGCCTCGGTCACCTTCGCGTCGAACAGCATGTGGCGTCGCAGGTCGAACCGGTCGACCACGTGGTTGAAGTAGCGCTCGATCTCCGGCTGGCCGGCGAAGTGCTCCGACCACTCCCACTCCTCCCACAGCTCCTTGGAGAACAGGTAGCCGTAGGTGTAGCTCTCGGAGTCGAAGCGCGCCTCGGGGTAGCGGTTCCAGTACCAGGTGCCGCCCACGCCGCTGCCCGCCTCGAGCAGCTTCGTCGAGAACCCGGACTCCCGGGCCCGGTACAGCTGGCCGATGCCGGTGACACCGGCGCCGATGACCAGTACGTCCACGAGGCCCTGGTCCGCCGGGCCCGTCTTCGTGGTGTCGCTCATGTGCTCTCCCGCGTGAGCCTTGATTGTTATGTCGACCGGTCGATCGAATATTGAGGTGAGAGTAGAGGAGGTGTCGGATTCGTTCAATGGATGCGAATCTCGGCCGGGACATTGATTGTACCGACCGTCTGGTCTAACTTTCGCTTCAGGGACGCGAAGCCGCGCGACGGGAGCAGTCATGAGTGACAACAGCGTCGAGGAATCCACCGATCTGCGGGCCGCGGGCTGGAAGGCCATGCGGGCCGCCCTGCCGGGCGTCTTCCCCGAGGACGACATCGATCTGCGGGACGGCCGCTTCGGGGAGGAACTCGTCGACATCGGTCTCACCAGCGTCTGGGGAGCGCTGTGGGGGCGCGAGGGGCTCGCCCCGCGCGACCGCAGCCTGGTCACGCTCGGGATCCTCATCGCCCTCGGCGCCGAGACCGAGCTGAAGACCCACGTCCGGATCGCCCTGACGAACGGCCTGACCCAGGACGAGATCGCCGAGGTCGTCTACCACTCCAGCGGCTACACCGGGTTCCCGCGGGCGGTCGCCGCCCGCACCGCCGCCCGCGAGGCGCTGGAGGGCTGACGGCCCCGCCCGGGTGTACTCCGCGCCCGGGTGACAGCGAGCGGGGGCCCACACCGAGCACACGAGGAGCACACATGTCACTTCAGGGAAAGGTCGCGGTCGTCACCGGCGGCGCGCGGGGAATCGGACGCGGGATCGCGACCGTGCTCGCGGCCAAGGGCGCCGCCGTGGCGGTCTGGGACCTGAACACCGAGGGCGCCGAGAAGACCGCCGCGGAGATCCGGGCGGCCGGCGGCACGGCCCTCGCGGTGGGCGGTGACGCCGCCGACGCCGCGGCCGTGGCCCGCTCCGCGGCACGCACCCGCGACGAACTGGGGCCGGTCGCGATCCTCGTCAACAACGCGGGGACGACCGCCTACGAGCCCTTCACCCGGATCAGCGAGGCGTCCTGGGACCGCATGATCGGGATCAACCTCAAGGGACCGTTCCTGGTCACCCGGGAGCTGGTGCCCGACATGCTCGAGGCGGGCTGGGGCCGGATCGTCAACATCTCCTCGTCCTCCGCCCAGACCGGCGCGCCCGCCATGGCGCACTACGCGGCCTCCAAGGGCGGCGTCATCGGCCTCACCAGGGCGCTGGCGGTCGAGTACATCGACAAGGGGATCACCGTCAACCACGTCCCGCCGGGGTTCATCGACACCCCGCTGGTGCGCCAGGGCCCCGTCGACGTGGACGCGGTCGCGGCCACCATGCCGATGAAGCGGGCCGGTACGCCCGAGGACGTCGCACACGCGGTGGCCTACCTGGCCTCGCCGGAGGCGGGCTATGTGACCGGCCAGACCTTCAGCGTCAACGGCGGGCGCTACCTCACCTGACCGAGCCGTCCGTCCGCACCCGGAACACCGCACCGACACCGCACCAACGCCGCACTGGAGCCGAGAATGAGCATCGACGACGTCAGGGCGCCGGCCCGCGTCCTGGTGGTGGGCGCCTCCGCGTCCGGACTGACCACCGTGGAGACCCTGCGCCGCAAGGGCTACGAGGGCCGGATCACGGTGCTCGGCGACGAGCCGCACGCCCCGTACGACCGGCCGCCGCTGTCCAAGCAGGTGCTCTCCGGCGCCTGGGAGCCGGAGCGGGCCGCACTGCGCACCCAGGACGTGCTGGCGGCGCTCGACGCCGAGTTCGTCCTGGGCGACCCGGCGGTCGCACTGGACCGGGCGTCGCGCGGTGTCCGTACGGAGTCCGGGCGGGAGCTGCGGGCCGACGCGATCGTCATCGCCACGGGGGTCCGGGCCCGGCGCCTGCCCGGCTCGGCCGACCTCGCCGGCGTCCACGTACTGCGCACCCTCGACGACGCGCTGGCCCTGCGCGCCGGTCTGCCGGCCGGCACCCGGCTGGTGGTCGTCGGCGAGGGCGTGCTCGGCTCCGAGATCGCGGCCACCGCACGGACCCTGGGCCTGGACGTCACGCTCACCGGCCCGCTGTCGGCGCCGATGGCGCTCCAGGTGGGCCCGTTGGTGTCGGGCGTGCTGGCCGACCTGCACACCGAGCGGGGCGTCGAGCTCAGGCTCGGACACGGCGTCGTCGGACTCACGGCCGGGGGCGGCCGGGTCACCGGCGTCCGGCTCGCCACCGACGAGGTGCTCCCGGCCGACGCGGTGGTCGTGGCGATCGGCGCGACCCCGGCGACGGAGTGGCTCGCCGACAGCGGGCTGGAGCTCGACAACGGGGTGGTGTGCGACTCCCACTGCCGGGCGGAGGAGGGGATCTACGCCGTCGGCGACGTGGCCCGCTGGCACCACGAGGGACTCGGCCGGCTCGTCCGCCTGGAGAACCGGACCAACGCCACGGAACAGGCCATGGCGGTCGCCGGGGAGATCCTCGGCGCGGACCGGCCGTACGCACCGGTGCCGTACTTCTGGACCGACCAGTACGACGCCAAGCTCCAGGTGCACGGCTTCCTGCCCGCCGACGCCGAAGTGGACGTCGTCGAGGGTGATCTGACGGCCCGCCGTTTCGTCGCCCGGTACCGCAGCGAGGGCCGGGTCACCGGGGTGCTCGGCTGGAACATGCCCAAGCAGGCCCGCATGCGCCGTCAGGAGATCGTCGACGGTCTCGTCGCTCCCGCCCCGACCCACTGAACGATCAGGAGAGATTCCCATGAAGGTTGTCGTCGACGAGGAGAAGTGCGTCGCCGCCGGACAGTGCGTGGCCGCCGCCATGGACGTGTTCGACCAGCGCGAGGACGACGGCATCGTCGTCCTGCTGGACGAGAACCCGCCGGCCGAACTGGCCGAGGACGTCCGCAACGCCGCCGCGGTGTGCCCGGCGCTCGCGATCCGCCTCGAGGAGTAGACCCCGAACTTTGCCCCATCCCCCCATCCCTCACCGGAGGAACACCCATGGCCGAGGCAGACACCCGGGACGCGCCCGACGAGTCCCTCTACTTCTACCAGGACGAGCGGGACGCCAAGTGCCCCTTCGCCCCGCCGCCCGGACTGCGCGCCCTGAACGACAAGGGTCCCGTGACCCGCGGCCGGATCTGGGACGGCAGCACCCCGTGGCTGGTCACGGGCCACGCCGCCCAGCGCGCCATCCTGTCCGACCCCCGGGTCAGCTCGGACGACAAGCGGCCGGGATTCCCGTATCCCAACCGGGCCATGGCGGAGACCGCCCCGCACCACCCGCTCACGATCTTCAACGCCGACGGCGCCGACCACACGCGGATCCGCCGCATGATGACCCGCCCGTTCACCCGCCCCCGTATGGAGGCGCTGCGGCCGGACATCCAGCGGTTCACGGACGAGCTCATCGACAGGATGCTGGCGGGCCCGAAGCCGGTGAACCTGGTGACGGCGCTGTCGCTGCCGCTGCCCTCGCTGATGATCTGCGCGCTGCTCGGTGTGCCGTACGAGGACCACGACTTCTTCCAGGAGCACGCCTCCTTCGCCACCAGGAGCGACAAGACGGCCGACGACGACCGCCGGGCGAGCGAGGCGCTGGGCGGCTATCTCGCCGGGCTGCTCCGGAAGAAGATGGAGGAACCCGCGGACGACGTGCTCTCCGACTTCGCCGCGCGGATCAAGGAGGGCGACCTCACCCTCCCCGAGGCCACCCTGCTCTCCATGATCCTGCTGATCGCAGGTCACGAGACCAGCGCGACCATGATCACGCTGGGCACCGCCCTGCTGCTGGAGAACCCCGACGAGATCGCGCGGCTGCGCGAGGTCGAGGACACCCGGGACGCCGCGGGCGCGGTCGAGGAGATCCTGCGCTACCTGACCGTCGCGATGTTCGGACAGCGGCGCATCGCCGCCGAGGACTTCGAGTTCGAGGGCGCGCAGATCAAGGCGGGGGACGGCATCGTCGTCCCGCTGCCGGCCGGCAACTGGGATCCCGAGGCGTTCCCCGAGCCCGAGAAGCTCGACCTCACCCGCAAGGCGAACCACCACCACGCCTTCGGCTGGGGCATCCACCAGTGCCTGGGTCAGCAGCTCGCCCGGATCGAACTCCAGGTCGTCTACGGCACGCTCTACCGGCGCGTCCCGACCCTCCGTCTCGCGGTCGACCGCGACGAGCTCGCGTTCCGTCCGGCCGACGCGCTCGCCTTCGGGATCAGCGAGCTGCCGGTGACCTGGTAGCGCCGCATCGCCGCACCACCCCGGGCGCCTCGGCGCCGACCGGCCGGTCCCACCCACCCGGGCGGGACCGGCCAGCGCATCCACCACCGGCATCCGCCAGCGACATCCACCACCGCATCCGCATCCGCACACGGCAGCACAACAGGAGTCAGGCATGAGTGAGTTCAGCTTCGAAGGACGCGTCGCGGTCGTCACCGGCGCCGGCCGGGGGATCGGCCGGGCCCACGCCCGCCTGCTGGCGGAGCGCGGGGCGAAGGTCGTCGTCAACGACCTGGGTGGATCCATGGAGGGCGACGGCTCGGACACCGGACCGGCGCAGAGGGTCGTCGAGGAGATCGTCGCGGCCGGCGGCGAGGCCGTCGCCGACACCGACGACATCTCCACACCGGCGGGCGGACAGGCCGTCATCGACTCCGCGATCGAGCACTTCGGCCGCATCGACGTCCTCGTCAACAACGCGGGCATCATCCGGTGGGCCGGCCTGCCGGAGGTCGACGCGGAGAACCTGGAGCGCCACCTCGCCGTCCACCTCGTCGGCTCGTTCAACACGCTGCGCGCCGCCTGGCCGCACTTCGTCGAGCAGCAGTACGGCCGCGTCGTACTGACCACCTCAAGCGGCCTGTTCGGGCTCGACAACAACCTGTCGTACGCGGCGGCGAAGGCGGGCACGGTCGGGCTGGCCCGCAGCGCGAAACTCTCCGGCGAACCCCACGGGATCAAGGTCAACCTGATCGCCCCCGCGGCGATGACCCGGATGGGCGGCGGCCCCGAGGAGGAGCCCGCCCAGGCCGCTCCCGCCCAGGCCGCTCCGGGCCTGCCGTACATGCCGTCGGACGCGGTGGCGCCGATGGTGGCGTACCTCGCGCACGAGAGCTGCCCGGTCAACGGGGAGATCTACACCGCCGGCGCCGGCCGCTTCGCGCGCCTGTTCATCGCCTCGACCGAGGGTTATGTCCACGACGGCGACGGTTCCGTCACCGTCGAGGACGTGGCGGGGAACTGGGACGCCATCAACGACGAGAAGGGCTACTACGTGCCGTCGGACCTGATGGCCTGGTCGGGCGCGTTCCTGAAGCACCAGTTCACACCGATCGCCGATTCCGCGAACGCGTAGGCGTAGGCGTACGGCGGTGGCCGAGGGCCGGGCGAAATGCCCGGCCCTCGCGGCGTTTCACCGTGCACATCGGCAGCAGCCGAGGGATTGTCTGCGGTCTGCGGTCTGCGGTCTGCGGTCTGCGGTCTGCGGTCTGCGGTCTGCGGTCTGCGGTCTGCGGTCTGCGGTCTGCGGTCTGCGGTCTGCGGTATGGCGTATGCGATATGAGGTCTGGCGCACGCGGTATGCAGCTCACGGTCTGCGGTATGCCGCTCAACGTCTGCAGTGTGCGGACGGTCGCGTACGACCGTGAAGGCCGGTGGCGCCTCGGGCGTGATGACCCGACCCGGGCCCGTGGGGCAGCCGCCACGCGGGGTGGCGCGGCAAGCGGGACAGGTGCGGGACGGCGCGGGACTGCTCGGGGTGGCGGGAGCAGGGCCGGTGAAGGCCGGGGCGGCGCGCCGCAAGCCGGGTGGGACCGGCTCCGCCGCGCCGTCCTGTCCGGCCGAACGGCCGGGGGAGGGAAGCGAGCGGAGCCGGTCCCACGTGGGGCATGCCGAGGGGTGCGGTCAGGCCGCCTGGCCGACCTCGGCCTCGTCGAGGCGCTTGCTCCGCGGGATGAGAAGGACGAGCAGCGCGCCCAGTGCGCAGCAACCGACCACCAGCCAGAGGCCGTTCGTGAACCCGGCGTCGAGGTAGAACTGGGTGCCCTTGAGGATCGCGCCGTGCTGGGCCATCACGACGAAGGCCAGCTGCGAGACGATGATCTGTGCGACGCCCTGGCCGAGGGTCTGGGCGCCGTTGGCCAGCGCCTGCTCCTCGGGGGTGACCACCTCGATGATCATGATGGGCGCGATGGCCATCACCATGCCCGTGCCGAACCCGGCGATCAGGCCCATCTCCACGATCTGGGCGGCGTTGTGGTGCAGTTGGGTGCCGATGCCGTAGCCGAGGACCGTGAGCGCGGATCCGGTGCCCAGCAGGATGCGCGCGTCCACCCGGCGGGCGAGCCAACCGGTGCCGACGGCCGCCACGATGATCATCGCGCTGATCGGGCTGGTGACGATGGCGTTGTGGGTGCCGGACCAGCCCAGTCCCTCGGAGACCGTGGGGATGTTCGGCATCAGGATCAGCATCTGGATCACCACGCCGACGGCGCTCAGCGAGCCGGCCGCGATGGACGTGGCCAGCAGGACGGTCCACACCGGCCGGCGCCGTGTCATGGCCGGCGGGAAGAGCGGTTCGGCGACCCGGCGTTCGACGAAGACGAAGGCGGCCAGCGCGATCAGTGACCCGGCGATGTACGTGGCGAACCTGCCGCTGTCCCAACCCCAGTGCGATCCCTGGCCGACGGCGTAGACGATCGCGGTGATGCCGCCGCCGAGCAGGATTCCGCCGATCCAGTCCATCCGGCCGCCCGCCGCGCGGATCGGGCTCTCGGGCACGAACGCGGCCACCAGGACGAAGCTCACCGCGGTGCTGATGGCCATGAACCACAGCACCCCGCGGAAGCCGTAGTCGTCCAGCAGCCAGCCGGACAGGAACGGCCCGCCGAAGGCGACGAGGCCGACACCGCCGGCGAGTATCCCGCTGGCGAGTCCGACCCAGCGGCGGGGGAACACATCGCGGGTGATCGCGTAGGCGAGCGGGGCGGTGGCCGCGTACACGCCCGCGATGCCGCGCCCGATCAGCAGCGTGCGGTAGTCGGTCGCGACGGCGGCGATCAGGTCGCCCACGAAGCCGAGTCCGGTGGCGACGAGCAGGACGCGCTTCTTGCCGAAGAGGGCCGCGGCCTTGACCGCGAACGGCAGGAAGAAGGTCCCGGTCAGCAGGGTCATCAGGGTGAACCAGGCGATCTCGGTGGTCCGGAAGTGGATCGCGACCTCGGCCTGCGCGATGCCGGACAACGCGGCCATGAGCGCGACCAGTTGGACGGTCCACACGAGCGCGACGACCATGAGGACGTTGCGCGAGGTGGTGGCGGATCTCTCCGGGGCCGGCGGAGCGACGGTTGGTGTCTGCGACATCGGGGCCTTCCATGGGTGAGCGGAGAACCAGGGAACGGCCCGAGTGACTGCGGGCCGGGAAGTGGGGGACGAGCGCGCGGTGCATGAAGCTTCGGTGCGGCTGCCGGAAAGATAGACCCAGCGGTCGGTACAATCAATGAAACGCGCAGAAGCCGGGCTTCTCCCGATACCGAAGGCCTCTGCGTGACCGTCCTCGCGGCTGCCGTGACCAGCGGCTCTCTCCTCGAGAGCGGCGGGGTGTGCAGCACGGCGCGTCCGGATTCCGTCCCGCTCAGTGGGACGTGCCCCTGCTCCGCTCCGCCGGGAGCCATGCGCGTCCGGAAGGCGGGTCGCGGCACGGATCGGCTCCCTCGCGCGGGGTCGGCTCGTCGATGCGGTGGGCCGGTTCGGCGCGTACCGATCGGGCCGGCCCGCCGTCGGCGCGGCCCGGCGGACGCGCGTGGCGCGGGTTCCCGGCCGACCACCGATTTCCGGCCCCGAGTCGGCGGACCGGAGCGGCTTGGGGATCTCTTGGCCCGTCGCACACCCCTCGTACCGTCGACTTTCACGCCGGCGTCATCCGGGCCTTCCCTGACGTTCGGTGCCCTTGGAACACTCCTTGCGCGCGCATTGCGTCACGAACCGGCAGGCGCAGCCCCTTCCGTACGAGAGGTGCCTCACCCATGCCCGAAGTCAACCGGCGCCGATTCCTCCAACTCGCGGGCGCCACAACGGCGTTCACCGCTCTCTCCGGCAGCATCGAACGCGCCGCCGCGCTGCCCGCTAACCACCGCACGGGGTCGATCGAGGACGTCGAGCACATCGTCGTCCTGATGCAGGAGAACCGCTCCTTCGACCACTACTTCGGCAAGCTGCGGGGTGTCAGAGGCTTCGGCGACCCGCGTCCGGTCACCCTCCCGAACGGCAAGTCGGTCTGGCATCAGGCGGACGGCGCGGGCAAGGACGTCCTCCCCTTCCACCCCGACGCGGACGACCTGGGTCTCGCCTTCCTCCAGGACCTCCCGCACGGCTGGAACGACGGCCATGTCGCCTTCGACGGCGGCAGGTACGACAAGTGGGTGCCCGCCAAGAGCGCCACGACGATGGCGTACCTGACCCGCGAGGACATCCCCTTCCACTACGCGCTCGCCGACACCTTCACCGTCTGCGACGCCTACCACTGCTCCTTCATCGGCTCCACCGACCCCAACCGCTACTACCTGTGGACCGGACACACCGGCAACGACGGCAAGGGCGGCGGCCCGGTCCTCGGCAACGACGAGGCCGGCTACAGCTGGACGACCTACCCCGAACGCCTGGAGCGGGCCGGGGTCTCCTGGAAGATCTACCAGGACATCGGCGACGGCCTGGACGCGAAGGGCAGCTGGGGCTGGATCCAGGACGCCTACCGCGGCAACTACGGCGACAACTCGCTGCTCTACTTCAAGCAGTACCAGAACGCCGAGCCCGGCGACCCGCTGTACGACAAGGCCCGCACCGGTACCGACGCCCGCACGGGCGAGGGGTACTTCGAGCAGCTGAAGGCGGACGTCAAGGGCGGCCGGCTGCCGCAGATCTCCTGGATCGCCGCCCCCGAGGCCTTCACCGAGCACCCCAACTGGCCCGCGAACTACGGTGCCTGGTACATCGCCCAGGTCCTCGACGCGCTCACCTCCGACCCGAAGGTGTGGGCGAAGACGGCCCTGTTCGTCACCTACGACGAGAACGACGGCTTCTTCGACCACCTGCTCCCGCCGTTCCCGCCGGCCTCGGCCGCGCAGGGCCGCTCGACGGTCGACGTCGGCCTCGACGTCTTCCCGGGCGACAGCGGCCACACCGCCGGTCCCTACGGACTCGGCCAGCGGGTGCCCATGCTCGTCATCTCTCCCTGGAGCAAGGGCGGTTACGTCTGCTCCGAGACGCTGGACCACACCTCGGTCATCCGGTTCATGGAGCGCCGCTTCGGCGTCCACGAGCCGAACATCTCGCCGTGGCGGCGCGCGGTGTGCGGCGATCTGACCTCCGCGTTCGACTTCACCCGCCCGGACACCCGGCCGGTCGCCCTGCCGGACACCGACGGCTACGAGCCCCCGGACCGCGGCCGCCACCCCGACTACGTGCCCACCCCGCCGGCCGTCCCCGTCCTGCCGAAGCAGGAGCGCGGCACACGGCCCACCCGCCCGCTCACGTACGCGCCCGCCGTGCACGGTTCGGTCGACCCGACCGCGGGGACCCTCACCCTCACCTTCGCCTCCGGGGCCAAGGCCGGAGCAGCCTTCCTGGTCACCTCCGGCAACCGCGCCGACGGACCGTGGAGCTACACCACCGGGGCGGGCGCGACCGTCTCGGACACCTGGAACCCGGCGTACTCGGGCGGCTCGCACGACCTGACCGTGCACGGACCGAACGGATTCCTGCGCGTCTTCAAAGGGGCGGGCAAGGCGGCCGGGGCCGAGGTGACCGCCCGGCACGTCGACGACGGACTGGAACTGACCTTCACCCACCGGGGCTACAGCACGGTGGAGCTGAGGGTGGCCGACGGCTACGGCGGGCGGCCCACGACCGTCAGGCTGCGGCCCGGCGGATCGGTCAGGCGCACCCTGGACCTGCGGGCGAGCCGCCGGTGGTACGACCTCACCGTCACGTCCGGCGCAGACCCGGCGTTCCTGCGGCGGTTCGCCGGACACGTCGAGAACGGCCGTCCCGGCGTGAGCGACCCGGCGATCGTCACGGAGTGACCCGCTTGGGCCGCCGTCACGGTAAATGCGCGGTGAACACCGCATCGTGGGGGCTGGTCAGGTCGCGGTGGGCTCGGGGTAATGTGCCCCGGTGACCACGCATTCGAACACACCTTCAGGCTGGTACCCGGACCCGCACGGCGCGGACCGGATCCTGCGTTACTGGGACGGCGCCCAGTGGACCGAGCACACGCACGAGGACGGCAAGGGCCAGGCCGCGCCGCAGGTGCCCCGTCAGGCGGGGCCGGACGAGCGAGTCCAGCGTCAGGTGCATCAGCAGGCCGGGGTCGCGGCGGGCGGCCCCGGCGGCGGCACGCTGTTCAGCGAGCCGGTGCTGGTGGTGAACCAGAAGGCCAAGCTGATCGAGCTGACCAACGAGTACAAGGTCATGGACCAGCAGGGCGGTCAGCTCGGCTCGGTCGTCCAGGTCGGCCAGAGCGCGCTGCGCAAGATCCTGCGCTTCGTCGTCAGCATCGACCAGTACCTGACGCACAGGCTGGAGATCCGCGACGTCCACGGGCAGCCGGTGCTGCTGCTGACGCGTCCGGCGAAGTTCCTCAAGTCGCGGGTGGTCGTGACGCGCCCCGACGGGCAGCCGGTCGGCGAGATCGTCCAGCAGAACGTCTTCGGAAAGATCAACTTCGCCATCAACGCCGACGGCCGTCAGGTCGGCGCGATCAAGGCGGAGAACTGGCGGGCCTGGAACTTCGCGATCGTCGACCACGCCGACAACGAGGTCGCCCGGATCACCAAGACCTGGGAAGGCCTCGCCAAGACGATGTTCACCACGGCGGACAACTACGTCCTCCAGATCCACTACCAGCTGCCCGAGCCGCTGTTGAGCCTGGTCGTCGCCACGGCCCTGACCGTGGACACCGCGCTCAAGCAGGACGCGCGCGGCCTGGGCTGACGCCCCTCGCGCGGAGGTGACACCCCCGCCGGGGTGTCACCCGCTGAGCGCCGGGGCTACAGCGCGGTGAGGTGCTCCGGCCCGGTCGTCGGCCGGGGCAGCAGGGCCGGTTCGGCCGACGCCGTCTCCGGCCTCAGGGCCAGCACCGCCGCCACGGGGTGATCCTCGTCCTGGACGGCACCGGGTTCCGGCGCGGCCCGGGACAGCAGCACCACACCCCAGCCCGCGATGCCCGCTCCGGCCAGCGCCAGGAGCACACCCGCCGCCCCGCCCTGGAGGCGTTCGCCCAGCAGCGCGAGGCCGATCGCCGCGGCGGCCATCGGGTTCGCCAGGGTCACCATCGCCAGCGGCGCGCCGAGGCCGCCCCGGTAGGCGGTCTGCGACAGCAGCAGCCCGGCCGCCGCGAAGGCCGCGACCAGCAGCGCCACGCCGATCACCTGCACGCTGAGCAGCGGGCCCGACCGGTCCGTCACGGCCACCGTCACGGTCTGGGTGAGCGCCGAGGCGACTCCCGAGGCGAAGCCGGACGCGGTCGCGTGCCGCAGTCCCGGCTTGGCGCCGCGCCGGGCCAGCAGCCCGATGAGCGCCGCCGTCGCGCCCGCCACCGCCACCGCCTCCGGCACGCTCAGGACGTCCTCGGGAGCCGGACCCGACGCGGTGACCAGGATCGCCGCCAGGCCGGCCAGGGTGAAGGCGGTGCCCCGCCACTCGGCGGCGCTGACCTTGCGCCCGGCGACCCGCGCGCCCATCGGCACCGCCGCGACCAGGGTGAGCGCGCCGAGCGGCTGCACCACGGTGAGCGGTCCGTACTTGAGGGCGACCACGTGCAGCAGGGCCGCGGCCGCGTTCAGCCCCACCGACGACCACCAGGCGCCGTTGCCGAGCAGACGCAGCAGGCCCGTGCCGGGGTGCCGGGAGGCCAGTCGCTCCTGGGCGACGGCGGCGGCCGCGTAGGCGACGGCCGAGAAGAGGGACAGGACGACGGCGACCAGGGTGGCGTTCATCGGCCCGCTCCCACGAGGACCGGTTCCTCGGCCGGGACGAGGGTGCGGGTACCGCGTCCCGTCGTCGTGGCCGTGCGCCGGGGGGCGTGGATCAGCGTGAGCGCGAGGCCGAGCAGCGCGCCCGCCACGATCGCGTCGAGCCAGTAGTGGTTGGCCGTGCCCACGATCACCAGCAGGGTCAGCAGCGGATGCAGCAGCCACAGCCACCGCCACCGTGACCGGGTGGCGACGACGAGGCCGATCGCGACCATCAGGGCCCAGCCGAAGTGCAGCGAGGGCATCGCCGCGAACTGGTTCGACAGATGGTCCGTCCGCGGCGGGCCGTACACCGACGGCCCGTACACGCGCGCGGTGTCGATCAGTCCCGTCGCCGTCAGCATCCGCGGCGGGGCGAGCGGAAGGGCGAGGTGCAGCACCAGGGCGGCGGCGGTGACCGCGGCCAGCACCCGGCGGGCCCACACGTAGTGGGCCGGGCGCCGCAGGTAGAGCCAGACCAGGAAGGCCAGGGTGGCGGGGAAGTGCACGGTCGCGTAGTAGGTGTTCGCGACCTTGACCAGGGTGTCGCCGTGCAGCAGCAGGGCCTGGACGGCGTCTTCCCGGGGCAGCCGGAGCAGGCGTTCGACGTGCCACACGTCGTGTGCGTTGCGGAAGGCCTCGCCGGTGTGGCCCGCGGCCAGCTGCCGGCCGAGCTTGTAGACGAGGAAGAGCCCTGCGACCAGCAGGAGCTCTCGGACTATGGGCGGCCGCGCCGGCGTGACCGGCTCCGCTTCCCCAGGCTCGGTGCGGGCATTCATCCCCCGGCCCCTTCACTGACGGTGGTGCGTGTGGGTGGTGCTGCCGTGCTCGTGACTCGTGCATACACCATCGATACGATGTCGTACCGATACGTCAGTGTACCGATACGCACGCGTACCGGTACACTGACGTATCGATTGATGTGCGCCACACTGGACAGAGGCTCTCGCGGGGGCCTCGAGGCACGCCACAGAGACGGTGGAGAAGCGAGGGAACGGCAGATGATGTCGCAGGCAGCGGACGGACCCGAGTCGGGCGCCGCCACGAGCCGCTCCAAGCTCACGCCCGAGCGTGAGCAGGAGTTCTTCGACGCCGTTCTGAACCAGGTCCGTGAATGCGGTTACGAAGCCGTCACCATGGAGGGCATCGCCGCCAGCACCCGGTGCAGCAAGTCCACGCTCTACCGGCAGTGGAAGACCAAGCCCCAGTTCGTCGTGGCCGCCCTGCGCTCGCGTCGCGAGGCCCGGCTCACCGGTATCGACACCGGCTCGCTCGCCGAGGACCTGCGCGAGGCCGCGCGGGCCACCGGCCGCTGGTCGACGAACGACACCAAGCTGCTGCAGGCGCTCGGCCACGCCGTCACCGGCGACCAGGACCTCGCGCTGGCGCTGCGGGAGGCGATCGTCGACCCCGAGATCGAGGCGCTGCGGGAGATCCTGCGGCGCGGGGTCGAGCGAGGCGAGGTCGCCCGCGACCACCCGGCGCTGGAGTACATCCCGGCGCAGATGTTCGGCGTGATCCGCGCCCGTCCCGTCGTCGACGGGGAGTACGCGGACCAGGAGTACCTGGTCCGCTTCGTGGAGGCCGCCGTCCTGCCGGCGCTCGGCCTCACCTAGGGGCCGGCGCGGAGACCGAAACAGAGATCAGTACAGAGATCGACACAAGGCTCAGGCCGCCGTCCACGGGATGACTGGACGGTGACCTGTCTCGCGCCGCACCGTGGGGACGGGGGCGGCGCGCACCACCCGGCCGGGTGGGGCCCCCTTGAGCGGAGGGGTGCCCCACCCGGCCGACCGTGTCAGACGTCCTGTCCGCTGCCGCCGCCCGTCGACACCTTGATGCCCTTGGTGATGGTGTCGATGATCGACACGCTCTGGTCGGCGTCGACCCCGAAGCGGAGCACGACCAGCCGCTTGGTGTCCGCGGGCGCGGGGAACGCCAGCGACTCGACATAGCCGTCCGCACCCTTGCTCGTGACCGCCTTCCAGCGCACCAGGTAGCCCTTCTGCCCGGCCACCGTCACCGCCTTGGAGGCGAGCACCTGGTGCGAGGTGATCGCGCCGTACGTCGTGCCGCCGTAGGACTCCTCGGCGTTGGCCGAGATGTCCGCCTTCGCGACCGCCTCGGCGGTCTCGCCCTTGGTCTCCAGCACCTCGACGGGCGCCGAGTACACGCCCCCCTTGGTGCAGGTCTTCGAGGTGTCGCCGGGGCACTTGTAGGAGGAGTCCGAGGTGATCTGCGCGCCCACGCTCAGCTCCTGGCCGGTCCAGCCGTCCGGGATGGCGATGCTGATCCCGTTGAGCGCGTCGGTCACCGCACCGCTCTTGATCTTCGGCGCCTCGGACTCCCCGGGCGAGGGAGAGGCCCCGCCCGAGCCACCGGAGTCGCCGAAGGGCCCGCCCTGGCCGCCGCTGCCGTCCTGGCCGCCCGTGCCGCCGGGCCCGCCCTGCCCGCCCGGTCCCTGGGCCGTGCCACTGCCGCCGCCCGAGCCGTCGTCCTTGGCCAGCGCGTACACGCCGACCCCGATGCTCGCGAGGACCGCCACGGCCGCGGCGACGGCTATGCCCGTCCGCAGTCCGCGCCGCGGGCCCGGGCCCGGTGGCGCCGCGGGATACCCCGGATAACCGGGATACGCCGGGTACGCGCCGTCCGCCGGGGTCTGCGCCGGCGGACCCCATACGGCGGCCGAGCCCGCTGCGCGGGTCTGGTCCGTCCATGCCTTGCCGTCCCACCAGCGTTCGGTGGCGGGACCGTCACTTGTCTGCCCCGGATCGGGATACCACCCGGGAGGAGTCACCTGCGTCATGACCCCACCGTATGAGGCGTCGGTGAAAGCCGGATGAGAGGGAGGGCACTCTGTTGAAATCCGTTCCGGGCGCACCACCGCCCGGCTGGCGTGAAATGGACGTCAATTCGGTGCCCGTCACTCGCCGTTGACGTCGGGGGACCACTTCCGCAGGCCCGCCGGGGCGTTCCGGACCGTCGCGTGTCACCCTGGAGGCGGGACCTGCCCGGACCGCCCTCCGCACGAGCCTCCGGAAGGCTACGCTCGACGTCGGTACGTCGTTCGGGCGACTTGGGGAGGTAGCGGGATGACGGAGGTCAGGCCGACGACGGCCGCCTCGGCTTCCCTGTGGGAGCGCGAGCGGGAAGTCGCCGCCATCGCGGAGGCGGTGGAGACACTCTGCGCCGACCGGTCATCGTCGGGTCACCTGCTGGTGCTCCGGGGCGAGGCGGGGTTCGGCAAGACCGCGTTGTTGGCCGAGACACGCCGTATCGCCGAGCGCCACGGCTGCACGGTCTGGTCGGCCCGCGGCGGCGAGACACTGAAATCCGTCCCCTTCAACGTGGTACGGCAGTTGCTTCAGCCAACCCTGCTGTCCCTGCACCCGGAGGAGGCCCGCGAGTACCTCGGCGACTGGTACGACATCGCCGGCCCCGCCCTCGGCATATTGGAGCCCGGCGAGGGCCACGCCGACCCGCAGGGCGTCTGCGACGGCCTCGTCGCCGCCGTGACCCGGCTGGCCAGGCGCGACTACCCGCTCGTCCTGCTGATCGACGACGCGCACTGGGCCGACCAGGAGACCCTGCGCTGGCTCGTCGCGTTCGTCGAACGCCTCGACGAACTCTCCGTCCTGGTCGTGGTGGCCCGCCGGCCCGGCGAGGTCAAGGGCGACGCCGCCCGCCACCTCGACGCCATCGGCGTGGCCGCGGGCCGAGCCGTCACCAGCCTCAGCGCCCTCACCCCGCCCGCGGTCGCCGGTCTCACCCGCGCCACCCTCGGCCCCCACGCCGACGCCGCGTTCTGCCGCGAGGTGTGGGCCGTCACCGACGGCAACCCCTACGAGACCGTCGAACTCCTCGCCAAGGTCCGCGACAGCGAACTGGAGGCGAGCGAGTCCTCGGCCGGCGAACTGCGCGCCCTGAACCGCGCGGCCCGCGGCGGCGGCCTCGTCGACCGCCTGGAGAAACTGGGCGTCGACGCCACCAAGTTCGCCATGGCCGCCGCGATCCTCGGCGCCGACATCTCCGTCGCCCAGGCCGCCCTGCTCGCCGGACTCGGCCGCGACGACGCGGCGCGCTGCGCCGAACTGCTGCGCAACGCCCGCATCCTCACCGAGCCCGTCCCCGGGGCCGTCCCGGCGGGCGACGGCGATCTGGAGTTCGTCCACCCGCTGATCGCCTCCGCCGTCTACGACTCCATCCCCGGAGGCCTGCGCACCGCGATGCACGGCATCGCCGCCCAGGTCGTCACCGACGCCGGCAAGGGCCTCGCGGCCGCCTCCCGGCACCTGCTCCAGGTGCACGCGGAGGGCGACGAGGAACTCGTCGAGCAGCTGCGCGAGGCCGCCCGCGAGCACCTCGCCGTCGGCGCCCCCGACGCGGCCCGCCGCTGTCTGGAACGGGCCCTGAGCGAACCGCCCGCCGCCGAGGTGCACGCGCACGTGCTCTACGAACTGGGCTGCGCCACCCTCCTCACCGCCCCCGCCAGGACCATCGACCACCTGCGTACCGCACTCTCCATGCCGGGCCTCGACGGCACCGAGCGCGTCGACGCCGTCTACCGCCTCTCCCAGGCCCTCCTGCACAACGACCAGCTGGAGGAGGCCGTCCGCACGGTCGAGGCGGAGGCCGCCCGGCACGCCCCCGGCCCCGCGCGGCTGCGGCTCCAGGCGGTGCAGTTCATGTGGGAGGGCGTGCACGCCGGCGAGACGACCACCCCGCGCCGCTCCGAGCGGCTCGCCGAGCTGGCCGCGACCTGCACCGGCCGGGACAACGCCGAGCGCGCCCTGCTCATCCTGCGCGGCTTCGACGCCATGACCCACGGCGAGAACGCCGAGGAGGTCGCCGAATTCTGCGACCGCGCCCTCGTCAACGGCGCTCTCGCCCCCGGGCTCGGCTGGACCGACCAGGAGTGGGGCATCGAACTGCTGATGATGCTCGCCAGCTCCTACGCCTACACCGACCGGCTGGACCGCGCCGACGCCCTCTTCAACGAGGCGTTGCGCGCCTACACCTCCGCCGGGTGGAGCGGCGGCCATCTCGCGCTGGCCCACGCCTACCTCGGACTGGGCCTGCGCCGCCGGGGCCGTCTGAAGGAGGCGGAGGAGTCCCTCAGGGAATCCCTGCGGGTCGCCGAACGCGTCGGCCGCGGCCTGCCCCTGTACTGGTCGGCCACCTGCAACCTCGTCGACACGCTGCTGGCCCGCGGCCATGTCGCCGAGGCCTGGGAGACCGCCGAACAGTACGGTTTCGCCCCGCCGTACCCGTCGACGATCGTGCTGCCCGACCCGCGCTCGGTGCGCGGCCGGCTGCTGCTGGCCGTCGGCCGGGTCAAGGACGGCATCAACGAGCTGGAGGCGGCCGAGAAGGCGGCCGCCGCGCGCGGCCACCTCAACCCGGTGATGGTGCCCTGGGCCGTCGAACTCGCCCGGGCGCTGGCCACCGAGGATCCGGACCGGGCGAACCGGCTTGTGTCCGAGGCCCGTCGTCAGGCCGAACGCTTCGGCACCGACACCGCGATCGGCGAGGCCCTGCGCTGCGCCGCCGCCCTGGAGACCGGCCAGCGCGCGGTCCGGCTGGCCCAGCAGGCGGTCACCTTCCTGGAGTCCTCGCCCTGCCAGTACGAACACGCGGCCGCCCGCGTCGAGTACGGCATCCTCTCCCGCTCGGTGTCCGAACTCGGCCGGGGCCTGTCACTGGCGCGTTCCTGCGGAGCCGACGGCCTGGTGGACCAGGCCCAGCAGGCACTGCGGGGGATGGGCGCGCCGCAGGTGGGCCTGGTCCCCGGACAGACCCGGAGGTAGCCGCGGCAGGCCGCCGGTGGAGGTGACACCGACGGCCTCCCGCGGCGGTTCACGGAACGAGCGCGGGACATCCGCCGTCAGGCGCCCAGCAGCTCCTCGGTGAGCCGCGCGAGGCGCGCCCGAACCTGCGGGTCGTACGTCGCCTCGTGCGCCCGCGCCGGACGCGTTCCGTCGAAGAAACCGCCCGTGCCCGACTCCTGGGTGGCCAGCGCCAGGACCCCCGGCGCCCCGTCGGCGACCGTGCTCCAGGGCGCGACCCCGCCCTCGCGGACCATCGCGGTGTCCATGAACGTCGCCGGATGCAGCACGTTCACCGACACCCCACTGCCCGTCGACTCCGCCGCCAGAGCGAACGTATGGGCCGCCAGCGCGAACTTGGCCCGGCAGTAGGCGGCGAACCCGTCGTAGCCACGGGTGAACCCGGGGTCGTCGAAGTCGACGGGTTCCTGGCCGACCGAGCCGACGTTGACGATCCGCGCCGGCGCCCCCGCCCGCAGGGCGGGCAGCAGGGCACGGGTCAGGGCCACCGGCGCCAAGTAGTTCACCGCCAGCCGCAGTTCGTGACCGTCGGCGCTCACCTCACGGCCCGAACCGGGCGAACCGGCGCCCACCCCCGCGTTGTTGACGAGCACATCGAGCGCGGGGTGGGCCTCGGCGACCCGCGCGCCGAGCTCGCGCACCTGCGCCAGCGAGGCCAGATCGGCGACGAACCCCTCCGCCTCGCCCTCGGCGCGCAACTCGGCGACGAGCCGCTCCGTACGGCCGGGGTCGCGGCCGTGGGCGAGGACGAGATGGCCGGAGCGGACGAGCGCGAACGCGACGTACCGGCCGAGGCCGGAGGTGGCGCCGGTGATCAGGATGGTGGACATGCCCCCACCGTAGGCACGCGACAACGGTTTGCGGGTGATGCCGCCGGAACCACCACCGGCAGTGTCACCCTCGGCCGTACGCGCCTCAACCGGTCCCGTCCTCCTCGGCCAGCACCCGCTGAGCCGTCGCGAACGCCGAGTTCGCCGCCGGAACCCCGCAGTAGACGGCGGTCTGAAGCAGCACGGCGCCGATCTCCTCGGGCGTGAGCCCGTTGCGCCGGGCCGCCCTCACATGCATGGCCAGCTCGTCGTAGTGGCCGTGCGCCACCAGCGCGGTCAGCGTGATCATGCTGCGCTCGCGGCGGCTCAGCGTCGGGTCGGTCCAGATCTCGCCCCAGGCGTAGCGGGAGATGAAGTCCTGGTAGCGCGCGGTGAACGCGTTCTGCCGGGCCTGCGCCCGGTCCACGTGCGCGTCCCCGAGCACCTCCCGGCGCACCTCCATGCCCCGCTTGGCTCCGCCGTCGAGGTGGGTGCGCAGCACGGTCAGCACGGCCTCGGGGCACTCGGCGGGCGCGAGATGCGAGGCGCCCGGGAGCTCCACCAGCGCGGCGCCCGGCACCGCGTCCGCGATCTCCCGCAGATGCGCGGGCGGCGTCGCCGGATCCTGACGCCCCGCGACCACCACGGTCCGTACGGCGATCTCCGGCAGCCGCTCGCGCAGATCGAACGCGCCCAGCGCGTCACAGCACGCCGCGTAGGCCTCCGGATCGGCGTCGCGGTGGTCGGCGACCAGGCCCGGCACGGTGAACCCGGGCGTGAACCAACGGGAGTTCGCACTTTCGGCGAGCCCCGCCAGTCCCTCGCGGCGCACCAGCGCGGCCCGCTCCTCCCACGGCGTGGACCCGTTGAAGTGGGCCGACGAACAGATGACCGCCAGGGCCGACACCCGCTCCGGGTGATGCAGCGCCAGATGCAGACCCACCGCTCCGCCCAGGGACACGCCCGCGTACGCGAACCGCTCCAGGCCGAGCGAGTCGGCCAGCGCCAGCACCAGGTCGGCGAGGTCACCCATGGTGGCCCCGGGACCGATCAGGTCGGCCGCCGAGCCCCCGTGCCCCGGCAGGTCCCAGCGGACCACCCGGTGCGTGGCGGACAGCTCCGGCGCGACCTTGTCCCACAGGGCGTACGAGGTGCCCAGCGAGGGGCCGAGCAGCAGCGCCGGAGCGGAAGTCGGGCCCTCGGCAAGGTGGTTGAGCAGCTTCTCGGTCAACGTCGCTCCAGCGCACGGTCGGTGAGGATTCCGGCGGAGCCGGTGTAGCGGGCGGGGTCGGTGAGGTCGCCGAGGTCGACGCCCTTCAAGTCGGTTTCCAGGGCGAGGAGTTCGCCCAGTGGTCGGTCCTCGGTGTAGGTGCGCCGGGCGAGCTCGGTGAGCAGTTCCTTGGCGCGGGCACGGCCGAGCGCGGCCGACAGCGCCGCGGACAGCCGTTCGGAGACGATCAGCCCGTGGGTGAGGTCGAGGTGCGCCCGCATCGCGTCCGCGTCCACCCGGAGCCCCTCGGTCAGCTCGGCCGCGTCCCGGGCCGCCCCGCCGGTCAGCCGGAGCAGTTCCCTGAGCGGCTCCCACTCGGCGTGCCACGCCCCGGCCGGCCGCTCGTCCTCGGCGGCCAGGGACCCGTACAGCGTGGCCGCGAGCTGCGGAGCGCGCCGGGCGGCGGCCGCGATCAGCGTGGACCGCACCGGGTTGGCCTTGTGCGGCATGGCCGAGGACCCGCCTCCGCTGCCCTCCGCCACCTCGGCGATCTCGGTGCGGGCGAGGGTCAGGACATCCGTCGCGACCTTCCCCAGCGCGCCCGCCGCGAGAGCCAGACAGCCGGCCAGGTCGGCGATCGGCGTGCGCAGGGTGTGCCACGGCAACAGCGGTGCCCGCAGGCCGAGTTCACGGGCGAAGGCGGCGGGCAGCGCGGTCGCGTCGGTGGCGCCGTACGCCGTGAAGGCCGCCAGGGTCCCGGCCGCGCCGCCGAGTTGGGCGGGCAGCGCGTCCCGTACCGCCGTCACCCGGTCCCGCGCGTCCAGCACCAGCGACCGCCAGCCGGCCGCCTTCAGTCCGAAGGTCGTCGGCACGGCGTGCTGGGTGAGCGTCCGGCCCGGCATCGGCGTGTCACGGTGCTCGGCGGCCAGTCGGGCCAGCGCCCGCTGGACGCGGTCGAGGTCGGCCAGCAGGAGACCGAGGGTGCGCGCCGCGACCAGCATCGTCGCCGTGTCCATGATGTCCTGGCTGGTCGCGCCCCGGTGGACGTACGGGCCGTACTCCTCGCCGACCGCCTTCGTCAGATCGGCGACCAGCGGGATCACCGGGTTCCCGCCGCCGCGCGCCCGCCCGGCGAGGGAGCGCACGTCGAACTCGCCGTCGTCGGCCGCCGAGGTGACCGCCGCTCCGGCACCCTGCGGGGCCAGCCCCAGCGCCTCCTGGGCGCGGGTCAGCGCGGCCTCCGCGTCGAGCAGCGCCCGCAGATAGGCGCTGTCGCCGGTCGCGGCGGCGGCGGGGGAGCCGGTCCACCCGGGGGCGAGCAGACCGGCGTCGTGGTGCGCAGTTGTCACTGGAACTCCAGGAAGACCGTCTCGCCTTCGCCCTGAAGGCGGATGTCGAAACGGTAGGTCCCCAGCTCGCCCCGCGTGGCGATGAGCGTGTCGCGCCGCGCCGGGTCCACCCGCGTCAGCAGCGGGTCGGCGGTCAGCGCGGCCTCGTCGTCCGGCAGGTAGATCCGGGTGAACAGGTGCACCAGCAGCCCGCGGGCGAACACACAGACACTCAGGTACGGGGCGCTGTGCCCACGCGCGCCGGGCCGCAGCGTCCGCGCCGACCAGTGACCGTTGGCATCCGTCTGGATGCGGCCCCAGCCGGTGAACTCCAAGCCGTTGCGGCCGAGGAAACCGCCGCTCGACGCATCCCGCCGCATCGAGCCGTCCACCTGCGGCAGATTGCCCTCGGGGTCCGCGCCCCACAGTTCCACGAACGCGTCCGGCAACGGGTTGCCCTCCCCGTCGTACACATAGCCCTGGAGCGCGATCGTGTCCGGGTGGCCGAGCGGGGCGATGTCACCACCGCCGGGAAACGGCAGGGCATGTCCGTAGAAAGGGCCGACCGTGTGCGACGGAGTGGGGAGCACGGTCTCCGGACGGCTCGTGTCGATCTTCGTCATGGCAGGTCAGCGTCCTTCTTCGATCCAGGTGGCGTGCGGCCCGTCGAGCACGATGTCCCAGTGGTAGCCCATCGAGAACTCCGGCACCGACAGGCTGTGGTCGTAGGTGGCGACCAGCCGCTGCCGGGCCGCGTCGTCCGTGACCGACTGGATGATCGGGTCGTACGGGAACAGCGGGTCGCTCGGGAAGTACATCTGCGTCACCAGCCGCTGGGTGAACGCCGAGCCGAAGAGCGAGAAGTGGATGTGGGCCGGCCGCCAGGCGTTGACGTGCTGACGCCACGGATAGGGGCCCGGCTGCACGGTGGTGAAGTGGTAGAAACCGCTGTCGTCCGTCAGCGTGCGGCCGACACCCGTGAAGTTCGGGTCCAGCGGGGCGTCGTGCTGCTCGCGCTGGTGGGCGTAGCGGCCCGCCGAGTTGGCCTGCCAGATCTCGACCAGCTGACCGCGGATCGGACGCCCGTCGCGGTCCAGCAACCGGCCGGAAACCGTGATCCGTTCGCCGATCGGCTCGCCGTTGTGCTGCCGGGTGAGGTCGTTGTCGATCTCGGTGATGTCCCGTTCGCCGAAAGCGGGGGAGACCAGCTCCACCAGCTCCGGGTCCTTGCTGACGTCGATGGCGACCGGCGGCTGTTTCGGGTGGCGCAGGACGGAGGAGCGGTACGGCGCGTAGTCGCGGCGCGGTTGGTGCTCGACCGGCGCGCCGTCGGCGATCCGCTTCTCGTACGCGGCGTGCTCGGCCGCGATCTCCTGGTCGATGTCGGCTTGCGTGAGAGTCATGGGAGTTCCTGGGTTTCTTATCGTTCGAGGACGAGGGCGAGGCCCTGGCCCACGCCGATGCAGAGGGTGGCGACCCCGACGCCGCCGCCCCGACGGGCGAGCTGGTGGGCGACCGTACCGGCGAGACGGGCACCGGAGGCACCGAGCGGATGACCGAGGGCGATCGCGCCGCCCTGCGGGTTGAGGACCGCAGGGTCGAACTCGGGCCACTCGGCCACACAGCCGAGCACCTGGGCCGCGAAGGCCTCGTTCAGTTCGAGCACCGACAGATCGGCGAATCCCCTGCCCGCCTTGGCGAGCGCGCGGTTGACGGCCTCGACGGGGGCGAGCCCGAAGTACTGCGGGTCGATCGCGGACACCCCGGTGGCGCTGACCCGGGCGAGCGGCTCACGTCCGGTCGCCCTCAACCCCTCCTCGTCCACGAGCAGCAGGGCCGCGGCGCCGTCGTTCAGCGGCGACGCGTTGCCTGCCGTCACGGTCCCCTCCTCGGTCCGGAACGACGGCCTGAGCCTGGCCATCGCCTCCAGCGAGGCGTCCGCACGTACACACTCGTCGGCGTCGAACACGACAGGGTCGCCCTTGCGGCGCGGGATCGACACGGGCGCCAGCTCGGCGTCGAACAGGCCCGCCTGCTGGGCCGCGGCGGCCTTGCGGTGGCTGGCGAGGGCGAACTCGTCCTGCTGTTCGCGGCCGATCTTGTGCTTGTCGGCGATCAGCTCGGCCGACTCGCCCAGCGGGATCGTCCACTGCGGGTCCATCCGCGGATTGACCATCCGCCAGCCCAGCGTCGTCGAGTACAGCTCGGTGTGCCCGGCGGGGAACGCCCGGTCCGACTTCGGCAGCACGTACGGCGCGCGGGTCATCGACTCCACACCGCCGGCGACGGCGACGGAGGCGTCGCCGGCCGCGATCGCGCGGGCCGCCTGGATGACCGCCTCCAGACCGGAGGCGCACAGCCGGTTGACGGTGACACCCGGTACGGAGGTGGGCAGGCCCGCGAGCAGCGCGCCCATGCGGCCGACGTTGCGGTTCTCCTCGCCGGCCCCGTTGGCGTTGCCGAAGTACACGTCCTCGATGCGGGATGGGTCCAACGCGGGTGTACGGGCGACGAGTTCACGGATGGCGTGCGCGGCGAGGTCGTCCGGGCGCACCGAGGCCAGAGCGCCGTTGTAGCGGCCGATCGGGGTGCGGACCGCGTCGACGATGTAAACGGTTCTGAAACCGTTGCTCATGACTGGACCTCCTCGGCGAGACGGACCTCGGCGGCCGTCTTCGTCACGATCTCCTCGGCGGTGACGCCCGGCGCGGTCTCCACCAGCACCAGGCCTTCGTCGGTGACGTCGAGGACACCCAGGTCGGTGATGATGCGGTTCACGCACGCCTTCCCGGTCAGGGGCAGCGCGCAGTCCGTGAGGATCTTGGGGCTGCCGTCCTTGGCGGTGTGGGTCATGACGACGAGGACCGTACGGGCCCCGTGCACCAGGTCCATCGCCCCGCCGATCCCGGTGATCAGCTTGCCGGGGATCGCCCAGTTCGCCAGGTCGCCACGCTCGGAGACCTGCATCGCACCCAGCACGGCGACATCGATGTGCCCGCCGCGGATCATGCCGAAGGACAGCGCGGAGTCGAAGAAGGACGCGCCCGGCAGGACCGTCACGGTCTCCTTGCCGGCGTTGATCAGGTCCGGGTCGACGGCGTCGTCGGTGGGGTAGGGGCCGGTGCCCAGGATGCCGTTCTCGCTCTCCAGCACCACCTCGACGTCCGCCGGGAGGTAGTTGGGGATCAGGGTCGGCAGCCCGATGCCGAGATTGACGTACTGACCGTCCCGCAGCTCGCGCGCGGCGCGGGCGGCCATCTCCTCACGTGTCCAGGCCATCACTCGCTCACCGTTCCCTCTGCCGCGGGCGCGGAGACCGTCCGCTGCTCGATCCTCTTGTCCGCCGCCTGCTCCGGGGTCAGCGCGATCACGCGCTGCACGAAGATGCCCGGCAGATGGACCGCGTCCGGGTCGATCTCACCGGGTTCGACGAGCTCCTCGACCTCGGCGATCGTGATCCGTCCGGCCATCGCGGACAGCGGGTTGAAGTTGCGGGCGGACTTGTTGAACACCAGGTTGCCGTGCCGGTCGCCCTTCGCGGCCCTGACCAGCGCGAAGTCGGTGCGGATACCGTGCTCCAGCACATACTCCGCGCCGTCGAACTCCCGGACCTCCTTCGGCGGCGAGGCCAGGGCGACACCGCCCTCGCCGTCGTAGCGCCACGGCAGCCCGCCCTCGGCGACCTGGGTGCCCACGCCCGCGGGCGTGTAGAAGGCGGGGATCCCGGCGCCGCCGGCCCGCAGCCGCTCGGCCAGCGTGCCCTGCGGGATCATCTCGACCTCGAGCTCGCCGGACAGGTACTGGCGGGCGAACTCCTTGTTCGCGCCGATGTAGGAACCGGTTACCCGGGCGATCCGCCCGGCCGCGAGCAGCACCGCGAGGCCCGACTCCATCGCGCCGCAGTTGTTGGAGACGACCGACAGTCCGGCGACGCCCCGCTCGTACAGAGCCTGGATGAGGACGTTGGGCACGCCGCTCAGTCCGAATCCACCCACCGCCAGAGACGCGCCGTCCGGCACGTCGGCCACCGCCTCCAGGGCCGTGGCGACCACCTTGTCCATCCGTGAAGCCCCATCTCTTCCGCGCGCCCCCGGCCGTCAATTAATCAGGGCACTGATTATTTCTCCGAGGTTTCCCACACGCTGCCACCGCAGCGTGGAGCAGTCAAGACCCCAGGCCGGAGGTCTGACCAGGGTCACACAGGCACAAGACCAGGTCCGTCGCACGCGGTATCGTTCAGTGCACCGACGAACTCTCACGCTGAGGAGCGCACATGGCCGCGGTGGATCTCACCAGCCACCCCGGGCACCTGGCCCGGCGGCTCCAGCAGGCGCACTACCTGCTGTGGAACACGATGGTCTCCGAGGAGATCACCTCGCCGCAGTTCGCGGTCCTCAACGCGCTCGTCGCCGAGCCGGGCCTCGACCAGCGCACCGTGGGGGAGCGGGTGGGCCTCGACCGCTCCACCATCGCCGAGGTGATCAGCAGACTCATCCGCCGAGGGCTGCTCGACAAGGTCCGCGACCCGCAGGACGGGCGGCGCTACCTGCTGGGGCTCACCGACGAGGGACTGCGCACCCACCGTCGGCTGACCGTCCGCACGGCCCGGATGAACCAGGTCTTCCTGTCCCCGCTCTCGGCCGCGGAGCAGACCCTGTTCCTCGAGCTCATCCAGCGCGTCTCGGACGCGGCGGAGGGGCTGCGCAACCCGGGGGAGCAGCCCCTGGTCGCACCGTCCTGATCGAGGTTGCGCCTGGGTGCCAGTGGGCCGCGGACGAGGATGCGGGGCGGCCTCAGGATGGCCACGAGGGTCAGGGTGCCTGGCCGGCGTCGGGGGTCTGCGCGAACACCACCCACACCTGGCCCTCGGCGAAGGCGACCGGGGCGCCGTCGGCGGTCGTGAAGTCCGTGCCGTCCGTGGCCGTCGCCCGCTTCCAGTTCACGTCGTGGACCCGTCCGTCGCGCAGCACCCGCGCCTTTCCCGAGCCCACCGTCTCGGTGTACGGCGTGTTGTTGCCGAGGAAGTCGTGGAAGCCCGAC
Organism: Streptomyces sp. NBC_01334; assembly: GCF_035983595.1. Classification (NCBI taxonomy): domain Bacteria; kingdom Bacillati; phylum Actinomycetota; class Actinomycetes; order Kitasatosporales; family Streptomycetaceae; genus Streptomyces; species Streptomyces sp. NBC_01334. Next base: position 8,112,319 of record NZ_CP130718.1, read on the forward strand.
GCGCGCACCTTCACGTACTGCACGACCACCGTGGCCGGGGCCACCCGCGTCCCGTCGGTCGTCAGCGTCGGCGCCCCGTCCGTCGAGACCAGCCAGCGAGCCCGGCTCGCGGACCAGGTGAAGGTGAAGCGGGCCGCCGGGTAGCGCACGGTGAGCGAGGGCTGCGCCGTACCGCCGGACGGCGCGGTGCCGTAGCGGAACCCGGTGGTCAGCGCGGCGGAGCCCGGCGCGGAGGGCAACAGGCGACCCGGGCGCACGTAGAGGTTGTGCGGCGCGGCCCTTTCCGCGCCCCGGTAGTAGGCTCCGGCGCCGGCCGCGTCCTCGGGCGTGACGGCGTCCAGCGGTGCCCGGTCGATCAACGGCAGCAGCTTGCCCTGCGCCCCGGAGAACGCCAGCACCGGCCGCGCGAACTGGCCCAGCAGCTCCAGATCGGACTCGCGGGCACTGCGCACGGGACCGACGGCCTTCGGCACCTTGGTCGAGTACACGGCCATCAGCCGGCTCAGCCCGCCCTCGACCTGCTCGACGTAGACGATGTCCGCGGAGTCGAGGCCGGTCTGCGGCCGGGCGCCGGGGGCGTTGTCGATCTTCACGGCGAGCACGGAGCCGACGGCAGCGGTGGGGCTGGTGCTACCGCTCGGGCTCGGCTTCTGCGACGCGCTCCGACCGTCGTCGTTCCTCGACGGCTCGCGGGACGTCGTACAGCCGGCCGCGAGGACGAGAGCCAGCATGGCGGCCAGCAGCGCGGCGGCCACCGCGGAGGGGCCGGCACGCGTCGCGCGTGCCGGGCGACCCGGATGGTTCGGGCGACCCGGATGACCCCGATGACCCGAACGGTTCGGGTGACCCGGATGTCTTTGACGCCTCGGATGTCTCGAACGACCTGTGCCTGTCATGGCCACCCCCGTTTCGTGTCTTGATTGTGCGCTCATCCGTTCGAGAGTGGCTATGCGTGGCGGCGGACTGCGGACTGCGGACTGCGGACTGCGGACTGCGGGGCAGAAGGGGCTGGGGGCTGCGGGCGTCGTGATTCGGGGGCCGGGTGGTCGGGTACCCGGGCCGCAGCCAGGACCCGGTACTTCCGGACCAGCCGGGACGGACCGGTCGACGGAGGGAGCGCGGCGCGATGAAGGCAGTGACCTGGCAGGGCAAGCGCGACGTACGGGTGGACACCGTGCCCGACCCGACGATCCAGGAACCGACGGATGCCGTCATCCGCATCACGTCCACCGGGCTGTGCGGCTCCGACCTGCACCTGTACGAGGTGCTCACCCCGTTCATGACCCCGGGCGACATCCTCGGCCACGAGCCCATGGGCATCGTCGAGGAGGTCGGCGCCGGCGTGCCCGACCTCAAGGCCGGTGACCGGGTCGTGGTGCCCTTCCAGATCGCCTGCGGCAACTGCTGGATGTGCCTGAACGCGTTGCCCACCCAGTGCGAGACCACCCAGGTCACCGGCGAGGGCATGGGCGCCGCCCTGTTCGGCTACACCCGCCTGTACGGGGCGGTGCCCGGCGCCCAGGCGGAGTATCTGCGGGTGCCGCAGGCCCAGTTCGGCCCCATCAAGGTGCCCGAGGGGCCGCCCGACGACCGCTTCGTGTACCTCTCCGACGTCCTGCCCACCGCGTGGCAGGCCGTCGCCTACGCGGATGTCCCCGAGGGCGGCAGCGTCGCGGTACTCGGCCTCGGGCCCATCGGCGACATGGCCTGCCGTATCGCCCAGGTGCGCGGCGCGGGCCGGGTGTTCGGCGTCGACCTGGTCGGCGACCGGCTGCGCCGGGCCCGTGCGCGGGGCGTGGAGACGTACGACCTCCGCAGCTTCGACACCGAGAAGGAACTCATCGCCGCGATCCGCGACGAGACCGACGGTCGCGGCCCGGACGCCGTGATCGACGCCGTCGGCACCGAGGCGCACGGCAGCGCGGCCGCCCGTATGGTCCAGAACGCCGCCGCCATGCTGCCGCGGAAACTGAGCGGCCCGCTCGCGGAACGCTTCAGCGTCGACCGGCTCGCCGCCCTGTACACCGCCATCGAGCTGGTGCGCCGCGGCGGCACCCTTTCCCTCGTCGGCGTCTACGGCGGCACGGCCGACCCGCTGCCGATGCTCACCATGTTCGACAAGCAGCTCCAGATCCGCATGGGGCAGGCCAACGTGCGTCGGTGGAGCGACGAGATCCTGCCGTACCTCACCGAGGAGGACCCGCTCGGCGTCGACGACTTCGCCACCCACCGCGTGCCGCTGTCGGACGCCCCGCACGCGTACGAGATGTTCCAGCACAAGCAGGACGGCGCGGTGAAGGTCCTCATGACGCCGTGAAGCGTGAACCGGGAACCGGGAACCGGGAACCGTGAAAGCGGTTGCGGCGGTTGTGAAACGGTTGCGGATCAACGGCGAGGGTGCAAACGGTTACGGAACAAGTCGCCGCGTGAAACCGATTGTGGATCAAGCTCTGCGCCGGAAACCGGTTGTGAATCAGGTCGCGCCTGATACCGGTTGCGAATCAGGTGCTGCTCCCGGAACCGCTTGTGGCATGTGGCACCCAACCGATCTTCCACGAAGGAACCGATCTTCCACAAAGGCGCAAGCGCTTGTGGATCACGTCGCCGCCCGTGGATCACGTCGAGGGCGGCGCCCCGAGGATCTCCGCCAGGTCGTAGCGCACCGGTTCCTCCAGTTGCGCGTACGTGCAGCCGTCCGGGGTGCGGTCGGGGCGCCAGCGGCGGAAGCGGGCGGTGTGCCGGAAGCGCGCCCCGTTCTCCATGTGGTCGTACGCCACCTCGACCACTCGTTCGGGCCGCAACGGCACCCAGGAAAGGTCCTTCTTGCCCGACCAGCGGCTCGGCGCCCCGGGCAGCCGCGCCGTCTCGTGTGCGGACTCCTGCGACCAGGCCGCCCACGGATGACCCGCCGCGTCCTCCATGCGCAGCGGCTCCAGCTCCTCGATCAGCTCCGCCCGGCGTTTCATGGAGAAGGCGGCCGACACGCCGACGTGCTGGAGAACGCCCCGGTCGTCGTACAGACCCAGCAACAGCGAGCCGACCACCGGTCCGCTCTTGTGGAAGCGGTATCCGGCGACGACGACGTCCGCGGTGCGCTCGTGCTTGACCTTGAACATGGCGCGCTCGTCCTGGCGGTAGTGCAGGGTGAGCGGTTTGGCGATCACCCCGTCCAGGCCCGCGCCCTCGTACTCCTCGAACCACTGCCGTGCCACCTCGGCGTCGGTCGTCGCCGGCGCCAGGTGCACGGGTGCCGTCACCCCGGCGAGCGCCCCGGTCAGCAACTCACGCCGGTCGCTCAGCGGCACGTCCAGGAGCGACCGGTCGGCGAGCGCCAGCAGGTCGAAGGCGACGAACGACGCCGGGGTCCGTTCGGCGAGCGTGCGCACCCGGGAATCCGCCGGATGGATGCGCTCCGTGAGGGCGTCGAAGTCGAGCCGCCCCTCCCGGGCGATCACGATCTCCCCGTCCAGCACACACCGCTGCGGCAACCGTTCCCGCAACGCCTCCACCAGTTCCGGGAAATACCTGGTCAGCGGCTTTCCGGTGCGGCTGCCCAGTTCGATCTCGGCACCGTCGCGGAACACGATCGCCCGGAAGCCGTCCCACTTCGCCTCGTACTGCATGCCCGGCGGAATCGCCGCCACCGACTTGGCGAGCATCGGCTTCACGGGCGGCATCACCGGCAGATCCATGCTCCGATTCTGCGCGAGGATCACCGGGACCGCCCGGTGTGCGGACCGTCCGGCGTACGGGCCGCAGCGAGCTGATGCGAGCTGTCGGAGGTGTGTCTACCGTGGCTCGCATGGGCGATGCGGTGGAACTGGAAGTGGCCGGCCGGACGGTACGGCTGTCCAGCCCCGACAAGGTCTTCTTTCCGGAGCGCGGCTTCACCAAGCTGGACCTCGCCCGCTACTACCAGGCGGTCGCGCCCGGCATCCTGCGCGCGCTGCGCAACCGCCCCACCACCCTGGAGCGGTACCCGGACGGCGTGGGAGGCGAGTCCTTCTTCCAGAAGCGGGCGCCGAAGAACATGCCCGACTGGATCCCGACCGCCCACATCACCTTCCCCAGCGGACGAAGCGCCGACGAGATGTGCCCGACCGAGGAGGCGGCCGTCCTGTGGGCCGCCCAGTACGGCACCCTCACCTTCCACCCCTGGCCCGTGCGCCGCGACGACGTCGACCGCCCCGACGAACTGCGTATCGACCTCGACCCACAGCCCGGCACCGACTACGACGACGCGGTCCACGCCGCGCACGAACTACGCGCAGTCCTCGAGGAGTTCGGCGGTCTGCGCGGGTGGCCCAAGACCTCCGGCGGCCGGGGGCTGCACGTCTTCGTGCCGATCGAGCCCCGCTGGACCTTCACCCAGGTCCGGCGCGCCGCCATCGCCGTCGGCCGGGAGATGGAACGGCGGCTGCCGGAGCGGGTGACGATCAAGTGGTGGAAGGAGGAACGGGGCGAGCGCATCTTCCTCGACTACAACCAGACCGCTCGCGACCGCACCATCGCCTCCGCCTACTCCGTACGTCCCCGTCCGCACGCGCCCGTCTCGGCGCCGCTGCGCTGGGAGGAGGTCGGCGACGCCCATCCCGCCGACTTCGACCTCGCGACCATGCCGGCCCGGTACGCCGAACTCGGCGATGTGCACGCCGACATGGACGACCACGCGTTCTCCCTGGAGGCCCTGCTCGAACTCGCCCGCCGCGACGAACACGACCACGGCCTGGGCGATCTGCCGTATCCGCCGGAGTACCCGAAGATGCCCGGAGAGCCGAAGCGGGTGCAGCCGAGCCGGGCCCGGCACGAGGACGCCCCGGGCGGGCCCGGGGCGTCCTAGCGCGACCGTCCGGCGCCGGCCGGACGGTCGCTGTCACAACTCCTTGACGCGGATGTCCCGGTACGAGACGACGTCCGTCGTGCCGTGCACCTGGAGCCCGAGGTATCCGGAGGCGAAGCGCCGTCCGTCCGTGCCCGGGTCGTCCGCGCGCGGCGGGGAGAACTCCTGGCCGCCGGTGTTGTCGAACTCGTTGATCAGCACACCGTTGCGGTAGACCGAGTAGTGCTGGTCGACCACCCTGATCTCGTAGTCGTTCCAGGTCCCCTTCTGGGTGACGCCCGCGCCCGCGAGTCCCACCCGGTCGAAGCCGTACACCGACCCGGTCTTGTACATGTCCCCGTCCGGCCGGTCCAGTACCTGCACCTCGTGCCCGTACTTGATGGCGACCCACTCCGGTCGCGACTCCTCGGCGTGGTCATGGACCCACGGGAAGCGCACGAACACACCGGAGTTGGCGTTGCCCGTGCCCGGAGCGTCGTCGCGCCACTGGAGCTTCAGCGAGAAGTCGCCGTACTTGCGCTCGGGGAACCACAGCATGCCCAGGCCCTCGCGGGTTGTCCCGCTGGTGATCGAGCCGTCGGCGTTCTGCGCGAACGATCCGCCGCCCACCTGCTGCCACTTCGCGAACGAGCCCGCGCTGCCGTCGAGGATCGTGCGGTAGCCCTCGGTCTGTCCGGGCTTGCCGATCCCGGAGCGGCCGGCGGCCTCCTGCACGGCGTCGTACTCGCGCTGGTCCACGACCCCCTCGCCGAACAGCCCGTCGAGGACCGTCCTCACATGCTTGAGGAACAGCGCGTGGGACGTCCACTCCTTCTCGTCCTCGATCAACTCGTTGATCCGGCACCGCTTGTCGGTCAGCCGGTTCGGCACCCCCGAGTCGACCGTGCCGACGATCACCGTCAACCGCTCGTCGTATTCGGGGCAGTTGGGGGCCGGGACCTGGCTCGACACCACCGTGAAGGTCACCGTGCGCGCGGTGGAGGTGTTGCCCGCCTTGTCGGTGGCGCGGTAGGCGAGGGTGTGCGGGCCCGCACGGTCGACCACCACCGGGACGGTGTATGCGATGTACGGTCCACCGTCGAGTGAATACTCGATCCGGTCGACACCCGACCCGTGCTCGTCCGTCGCGCTCACGGTCACCTTGGCATTGCCGACAAAGGCACCGGCGGAGTTCTTCGTGCCTTCGACGGCGACGCCGGTCACCGGTGGTGTGGTGTCCTGCGGGGTCGCCGCGACCACGGTGAACCGGACGCTCTTCTCGGCCGCCGCGTTGCCCGCCTTGTCGGTGGCCCGGTACCGCACGGTGTGGGTGCCGACCTGGTGCACCATCACGGGCGCGGTGTACGGCTGCCAGGCCCCGGAGCCGACGGCGTACTCGATCGTGTTGACGCCGGATCCGGTGTCGGAGGCCGACACGGTGACGGTCGCCATGTCGATGTACGCGCCGTCGGGGTTCCGCTCGCCGCTCACCGTCCCGGAGGTGTCCGGGGGCGTCGTGTCGTCGGAGGGCGGGGCGACGACCGTGAAGGCGACCGTCTTCTCCGCGGAGACGTTGCCGGCCTTGTCGAACGCCCGGTAGCGGATCTGGTGGCTGCCGATCTGGTCGACGACGACCGGTGCGGTGTACGGGATCCAGTCACCCGCAGTGCCGACCGCATACTGGATACCGTCGACCCCCGACCCGCCGTCGTCGGTCGCCCCGATCGCGACACCCGCCGAGCCGACGTACTCGCCCTGCGCGTTCTGCGTGCCGGTGACCTGCGCCGTCGTCTCGGGCGGTGTCGTGTCCTCGCCGCCGCCCTCGGTCACCACGAGGATGCCCTGCATCTGACCGTGGCCGGGGATCGTGCAGTGGTAGAAGTAGCGCCCCGGGGTCAGGGTGACCTCGGCGGTGTGCCGGCCGCCCGTGTCGTCGTTCGGGTTGGCCAGGATGTTCAGCGTGACGTCGTCGTTGAACTCGGGGTCGCTGGTCGCGAACGTCAACGTGTGCGGCATGCCCATGGTGTTGCCGGTCGCCACGCTGTTCTCGAAGACGATCGTCGCCCGACCCGCCACGGCGGTCGTCGGCGCCGAACCGTATGTGGTGATGTCGTCGCCGGCGGTCCAGGTGAGCACCTGGGCGGCGGCTGCCGGCTCGGACTGTGCCGCGGTGGGTGCCGCCTGAAGCCCGAGCGTCATCAGCACGGCGGCCAACAGGGCTGTCCAGATTCTTCGTTGCCGTGACTGTCGTGTCTGTGGTGTCCGCCGTATCACTGCGCCCCCCTCGCCAGCCGGTCGGCGGCCGGCGTCGGGCCGCCGCCCTTGTAAGTGACCCTCCACAGTGCCGACTTGGCGTCCGAAGTGAAGAAGCCTCGGCCGTAGTCGAGGACGTACAGGGCGCCGTCCGGGCCGAACTTCCAGTCCATGAGGTTCTTGATGCCGTCGTTGCCGACCGGCACGATCTTCTTCAGCGACTCCGAGTGGACAGGCAGCCCGCCCGACCCTTGCGTCCTCGGGTCCATGACCACCGCGTTGCGCGGCTGATCGGCGTCGTAGAAGTCGCCGACGAACCACTTGCCGTCCCAGTACGCGGGCCACCTGGCCCCGCTCGCGCCGGCGGCGTCGTACCGGTAGACCGGACCGTTCATCGCCGCCTGCCCGCCGCCCTTGAGCCACGGCAGCCGGTACGTCGCCTGGTCCTGCCGGTAGGAGGGGATGCCGCCGGCGTCGCGCGGGTAGTCCGGTGCGCCGCCCTGGGGCGAGTACCAGATGTTGTTGCCGGTGACCGGCGGCAGGTTGACCAGGCCGTCGTTGTTCGGCGACTCGTTCTTCGGGTGGTCGCAGTCGTACCAGCCCAGCGGCTGCGACGGATCCGGCAGGTTGCGGTCCCGGTAGGGCTGCTTGTTGCCCATGCAGTACGGCCAACCCCGGTTGCTCGCCTGGGTGATGACGGCGAACGTGTCGTACTTCGCCGGTCCCCAGACGGGCGACGGCTCGCCCGCGTCCGGGCCGACCCAGCCCGCGTAGAGGATGTCGGTGGTGCGGTCGACGAAGATGCGCGCGGGGTTGCGGACGCCCATCACATAGATCTCGCCGCGGGTCTTGCCGCCGCCCTCGTCGGTCTCGCGGCCCGTGAACAGGTTCCCCGCCGGAAGCGTGTACGTGCCGTCGGGCTCCGGATGGATGCGCAGGATCTTGCCGTTGAGGTTGTGGGTGTTTCCGGCCGTACGACGCGCGTCGGCGAAGGAGACACCCCTGAAGTTCGGCTGCGGGTTGTTTCCGGAGTAACCCCCGCTGAAGCCGCTGGAGTTGTTGTCACCGGTGGCGATGTACAGGTTGCCTTTCGAGTCCCAGGCGAGCCCGCCCCCGGCGTGACAGCAACTGTGCACCTGCACCGGCCACTTGAGCAGCACCTTCTCGCTGTTCAGATCGAGCCGGTTCGTGGCGAGGTCGAGCGTGAAGCGGGAGACGCGCCGCTCGGCCGTCCGGGTGTCACGGTCGACACCGGAGTGGGGCGTGTAGTGCAGGTACACCCAGCCGTTCTGCTCGAAGCGCGGATCGAGCTCGATACCGAGGAGGCCTTCCTCGACCTTGACGAGCTCGTCGCCGCCGCCCTTGTTGCCGAAGACCGTGAGTTCCCCGGCCAGGGTGACCTTCTTGGTCGCCGGGTCGTAGACGTGGATCTGTCCCCTGCCCTTGCCCACGTCCGGGTTGTTCCAGTCGGTGATCACCGGCCGGGAGGAGTCGGCGCCGCCCCGCCCGATGTAGAGAACCCGGCCGTCGGGGGCCGTGACCAGGCCGTGCGGCTCGCCGATCTGGTCGTTCTGGCCGGGTTGGTTGGCCGGGGTCAGCCGCTCGGCCTTGTAGTTCCCGGTGATGGTGGCCTTGCAGTCGGCCTGCACCAGCCGGGACGTCCAGAGCAGGGCGCCGCGCAGATGCGTACGGAAGTCCGTCTCGTCGTACGACGAGACCGTGCCGCCCATGCCGGTGTAGAAGGAGCGGCCGCCGTCGTAGTCGCGGCACCAACTCACGGGGTGGTCCGCGCCGTTGGCGCCCGCGCCCGGCCGGTAGGTGGACTCGCGCACCCGGGCGACGGTGTGCACCTCGCCGGACGGGTTCTTCACCCAGTTCGGCCACAGGTCAGGGCGCTTCCACTCCAGCGGCAGCGCTCCGGTGGCCGGATGCCGCCGGTCGCCGACCTCGACGGTGGCCCGCTGCACGGCCGTCGGGCTCGACGCGGCGGGACGGGCGCCGATCAGGCCGGTGAACCAGTCCGAATAGGGCTCGGCGCGGGCCGCGTCGTGGACCCCGACGAATCCGCCGCCGGCCTCCATGTACGCCTCCAGGCCCGCTTCCTGCTCCGGGTCGAGGACGTCACCGCCCCCGGTCAGGAACACGACCGCGTTGTAACCGCCCAGCCGCGTCTCGCTGGTGAAGACCGAGGCGTCGTCCGTGGCCTCGACCTCGAAGCGCTGGTCCGTCGGCCCGGACAGGCCGATCCGCTCGATGGCCTCGATACCGGCGTTGACGACCGGTGACTCGTCCCCGGCCGCGGCCGACCCGTGGTAGATCAGCACCCGTACGTTCGGGCCGCCCGGTGGCGACTTGATGGACATCGTTGTCAGGGGTGGCTCGGGTGCCGGGCGCGCGTCCGCGGCCGGCGCGGAGAGCAGGCCGGCGACGAGCGTTGCGCACGCCACGGCGGTCACCCGGATTCGTCTTCTCGTACTCAACCCTCGTAAGTGCATGGGCACCTCCTCGGTCACAGCGACAGCGCCACGGAAGGTAGACCCCATTTGCATGACTCGCCAATACCTATGACCGCAATGGCATGAACTTTGTCCTGGGTGTGGAGAAACGGCGGAACGACCGGTACCGTCTCACAGGTTCATCACAGGCTCGTCTTCTTCATCGTCGCAAATTCCGTACCAGGGTGGGGAGTTCGGCATGGACAGACGCGGGTTCAACCGCCGGGTGCTGCTGGGCGGTGCCGCCGCCGCGACATCGTTGTCCTTGGGGCCGAGGGCGGTGAGCGCCGACGGACCGGCGAAGGCCGCCCCCGCGGGCGGAGCGGTCAGACACCTCAAGCTGTACGCGGAGAAGCTCGCCGACGGACAACTCGGCTACGGCTTCGAGAAGGGGAAGGCGACCATCCCCGGGCCGCTGATCGAAATCAACGAGGGCGACACCCTGCACATCGAGGTGGAGAACACCCTGGACGTGGCCGCGAGCCTGCACGTCCACGGCCTGGACTACGAAATCTCCAGCGACGGAACGAAGTTGAACCGGAGTGACATCGAGCCCGGCGGCACGCGCACCTACACCTGGCGCACCCATGCCCCCGGTCGCCGCGCCGACGGCACCTGGCGGGCGGGCAGTGCGGGCTACTGGCACTACCACGACCACGTCGTGGGAACGGAACACGGCACGGGCGGCATCCGCAAGGGCCTGTACGGACCGGTGATCGTCCGGCGCAAGGGCGACATCCTGCCCGACGCCACCCACACGATCGTCTTCAACGACATGACGATCAACAACAGACCGGCCCACTCGGGCCCCGACTTCGCGGCGACGGTGGGCGATCGGGTCGAGTTCGTGATGATCACGCACGGCGAGTACTACCACACCTTCCATATGCACGGTCATCGTTGGGCCGACAACCGCACCGGCCTGCTCACCGGCCCCGACGACCCCAGCCAGGTCGTCGACAACAAGATCGTGGGCCCGGCCGACTCCTTCGGCTTCCAGGTCATCGCGGGGGAGGGGGTCGGCGCCGGCGCGTGGATGTACCACTGCCATGTGCAGAGCCACTCCGACATGGGGATGGTCGGACTCTTCCTGGTGAAGAAGCCCGACGGCACGATCCCGGGATACGAACCGCATGGGCCGCACGAGTCGCTTGAGCCGGACGGGGCCGGCGACGCGCACGAGCACTGAGGGGCGGAGGTCGGAGAGCGCTCTCACCTCGGCCGTCCCCCGGAGTTATCCTGAGCCGCAGCCGGCCAGGAGGAGCCCCGAAGTGACCGAGACAGCGTCACGTCCCACGCTGGAGGCCGTGGCCGCACGGGCCGGGGTCTCCCGGGCGACCGTGTCGCGCGTCGTCAACGGCGGGGACGGCGTCCGCGAGCCGCTCGTCGAGCGGGTCCGGCGGGCCGTGGAGGAGCTCGGGTACGTCCCCAACCAGGCGGCCCGCAGCCTGGTGACGAAGCGCCACGACGCGATCGCCGTGGTCATCGCCGAACCGGAGACCCGGGTCTTCGCCGACCCCTTCTTCGCGCTCCAGCTCCGCGGCATCAGCAAGGAACTGACGGCCCACGACAACCAGTTGGTGCTGCTGCTCACCGAGGGCCGCGACGACCACGCCCGGGTCGCCCGCTACCTCGCCGGCGGCCATGTCGACGGGGCCCTGGTCTTCTCGCTGCACCTCGACGACCCGCTCCCCGGGCTGATCCAGGGCGCCGGCGTTCCGACCGTGTTCGGCGGCCGTCCCGGCTGGAGCGACGGCACACGGGACGTGGTCTACGTCGACAGCGACAACCGCGGCGGTGCCCGCGAGGCCGTAACCCTGCTGGCCGGGCTCGGCCGCACCCGTATCGCGCACATCACCGGCCCCCTCGACCAGACCTCCGCGGCGGACCGGCTCGACGGATACCGGGAGGTCATGGGCGAGGACGACCCGCGGCTCGTCGTCGAGAGCGACTTCACCCCCGGCGGTGCCGAGCGGGCCATGCGGGAACTCCTCGACCGGTGCCCCGACCTGGACGCCGTGTTCGCCGCCAACGACCTCGCCGCCTCGGGCGCCCTGCGCGTCCTGCGCGAACGCGGGCGGCGGGTGCCCGAGGACGTCGCCGTGGTCGGCTTCGACGACATGCTGCCCGTCGCCGAACAGAGCGACCCGCCGCTGACGACGGTCCGTCAGGACATCGAGGAGATGGGCCGGATCATGGCCCGTCTGCTGCTGCGCCGTCTCGACCGGCGCGTCGCCGAGGAGGCACCGGGCGGTGTGGTCCTGCCGACCACTCTGGTGCGCCGAGCCTCGGCCTGACCGGGGCCGCCACCCCGCTCGCATCCGGCCTGTTCCGGACCTTGCCTGCCAGGCTTCGCCCAGCCGCCCAGCCGCCCAGCCGCCCAGCCGCCCAGCCGCCCAGCCGCCCAGCCGCCCAGCCCAGCACCTGCTCTTCCGTGCCGCCTCACATCTCCTGCGGCACGCTCTTGATCACGGCGAAGCGTGCCCCGTAGGGGTCGGCGAGCTTGGCGATGCGGCCGACGCCCTCGACGTCCGTGGCGGGCATCCGCACCCTGCCGCCCAGCTCCTCCGCCCTGGCCACGACCCGGTCCGTGTCGGCGACCTCGAAGTACGGCAGCCAGTAGGCGCCGGTCTCGGCCTCCGTGGGGTCGTCGGCCAGCGGCACGATCCCGCCGAACATCGCCTCCTCCCCGGCGCCGGCCGGGTTGACGCAGGTGTATGTGCCGCCGGGGAAGGGGGCGGCCGAGGTCTCCAGGCCCAGCGTCGCGTTGTAGAAGGCGGCCGCCGCCGCGACGTCCGGCGTGTACAGCTCGACCCAGCACAGTGCGCCGGGTTCGTTCGCCACGTCCACGCCCACGGTCTGTCCCGGCTGCCAGAGGCCGAACGGCACGCCCGCCTGGTCGGCGAGGACCGCCATCGTGCCCTGGCCCATCACGTTCATCGGCGCGAAGAGGACCGTGCCGTGCTTCTGCTCGGCGGCCTGCGCCGTGGCCTGCGCGTCCGGTGTCCGGAAGTAGACCGTCCACGAGGGCGGGCCCTGGCCGGGTACGGTCTGCATGCCGCCCGCCACGGTCTTCCCGTCCAGCTCGAAGAAGCCGTAACCGCCGGCGTCGGGTCCCGCCGACCGGAACCGCCAGTCGAAGAGAGCGCCGTAGAAGGAGGTGGCGCCGTCGATGTCGGACGTGCCGACATCGATCCAGTTCGGAGCGCCGTTGACGAAACGGGTGGTGAGCATCGTGCCCTCCTCGAAGGGGTCCCGTTCTCTGCACTGCCGAGTCTCGCACCGCCCACTGACAATCGCTGCCGGAGCACGACCACCGGCGCGGCCCCGCCGCACGGTCACGGAAGGTGATGGTCGGTCGCGAGGCGTCGTGGGGGTGTGTCGAGCCCTCGTCCGGCGTTCCGAGAGTGTGCCGGGTGCACCGCGCGCCGCCGTGCGTACGGGTGGGCGGCAGGAGCATCATCGGGCGGCCGGGGGTCTCGGGCGCCGCGTATATCCGGCGTTGATCGAACGTTTTTCGCCGCCGGGCACGATCCTGGCCATGTATACCGACACGATTCCGACACCCGACCTCGGCTGGCAGCGCGAGGCGCTGTGCGCACAGACCGGGGCGGAGTTCTTCTTCCCCGAACCCGGCAGCTCGGTGCGGGAGGCCAAGCGCATCTGCGGCATGTGCGAGATGCGTCCAGCCTGCCTCGAGTACGCCCTGGACAACGATGAGCGCTTCGGCGTCTGGGGCGGCATGTCCGAGAAGGAGCGCCTGAACCTGAGGCGCACGGCACGCTGAACCGTGCGGTCGCGGCGACCCCGAATCCGAGTGACCGCGTCGCGGGGGTGCGGTTAGGATCCGGGGGCGTGTCCGGACGTGGCGCAGAGGCGCAGGCACAACGCGCAGGCGCATCACGCCGGTTCGCATCCGGTCGTCCGGATGCGTGCGCGGTCCCGTAGAGCAGAGGCAGACTCGCCACCTTCTCAGGGTGGATACGCCGGTTCGAATCCGGTCGGGACCACGGTACGGCGAGCACGGGGCGGGGACGGGGCGGGGCGGCGACGGATGGGCGAGGACAGCGGAGGGGCGGCGTTCGGCCCGGCGGTCACCGAGGCGGAGCTGGCCGCCTTCCACGACGTCGTGGGCAGGCTGCGCGCGCTGCCCGTCGACGATCCCGTACGGCTGCGGGCCGAGCAGGTCGCCGCGTCCTTCGCGCGTGACGGGCGGCTGCGGCGGCGCAAGGAGCGGAGCGCCGAGGTGGCGGCCGCCGACGCGGCGGCGATGGCGGCGACCGCGACCGGGGCCCTGGACCGGCGCGAGGACGCGCCCCTGCCGGCCGCCGGACGCGGAGGGCGTTTCCACCGGCCGCGCACCTGCTACGTCTGCAAGTCGGCCTATCGAGAGGTCGACACCTTCTACCACCGGCTCTGCCCCGCCTGCGCCGCGGACAACGCGGCCCGCCGTTCGCTGAGCACCGACCTGAGCGGGCGTCGTGTCCTGCTCACCGGCGGCCGGGTGAAGATCGGCTTCCAGCTGGCGCTGATGATGCTGCGGGACGGCGCGCGGACCGTCGTCACCTCCCGTTTCCCGCACGACACCGTCCGCCGGTTCCGCGCCGAGCCCGGCAGCGCGCAGTGGCTGGACCGGCTCACCGTCGTCGCCGTCGATCTGCGCGACCCGCGCCAGGTGCTGGGCCTGTGCGAGGAGCTGCGCCGGGAGGGCGAACCGCTCGACATCCTCGTCAACAACGCGGCGCAGACCGTGCGTCGTCCGCCGGAGGCCTACGCCCTGCTGGCCGCCGGAGAGCGCGACGCGCTGCCCGAGGGGACGCGCCGGGCGCCCGGGTTCACCCCGATGCGGATGCTGGAGGGCCTCGGCGGCTCGCTCTCCGCGCTGCCCGCCGCTCTGCGGGAGGCCGACGAGGCCGGACTGCTGCCCGATCCCTCCCCGGAGAACTCCTGGTCGGCCCGGCTCGGTGCGCTCGACCCGGCCGAGGTACTGGAGACCCAGCTCGTCAACGCCCTCGCGCCCGCGCTGCTCTGCGACCGGCTGCTGCCGCTGCTGCTGGCCTCCCCGCATCCGCGCCGGTACGTGGTGAACGTGACGGCCGTCGAGGGTCGGTTCGCGGTGCGCAACAAGATGCCCGGGCATCCGCACACCAACATGGCCAAGGCCGCCCTCAACATGCTCACCCGTACCAGCGCGGCCGCGCTCGCCGAGCAGGGTGTGCACATGTGCGCCGTCGACACCGGCTGGATCACCGACGAGAACCCGGCGCCGAAGAAGGCCCGGATGGCGGGCGCGGGCTTCCGTACCCCGTTGGACATCGTGGACGGCGCGGCCCGCGTGTACGACCCGATCGTGCGCGGCGAGGCCGGCCACCCGGTGTCGGGCGTGTTCCTCAAGGACTACCGGGAGGCGCAGTGGTGAGCGAGGAGAACACGGCGGGGCCGTGTGCCGAGCCGGAGTCGGAGTCGGAGCCGGAGTCGGGGTCGGGGTCGGGGTCGGTCCGCTTCGCCGGAGTGCCCCACGTGGTGCCCCGCCCCCTCGCCGATCTCGCCCCGCTGCTCGACTGGCTGCGGGCCGGGCGTCCGGCGGGCGAGCGGCTGGACTTCGCCGCGGGCACCGCGCTGCCCGACGGGCGGCTCGACCTGTGCAAGCAGGGATTGGGGGCCGAGGGCGCGGCCCTGGTCGCCGAGGCCCTGGCCGACGGCCCCTCGCCCGTACGGCATCTGCTCCTCGGCACCGACGCCCTCGGGGACGAGGGCGCAGCCACCGTGGCCGCTGCGAGTGCGCCGGTCGAGACGCTCTACCTCGGATGCAACGGCATCACCGCGGGCGGGGCCTGCCGTATCGCCGACCAACTGCGCGCCTCGCCCCAGGTGGTCACGGGGGTGTGGCTCAAACGCAACCCGCTGGGCCGAGGCGGTGGCCGGGCGGCGGCCGAACTCGTCGAATCCGCCCGGACGTTGCGCACGCTCGACCTCGTGCAGACCGGACTCGACGCGGCGGGCGTCACCGTGCTCGCCGACGCGCTGCTGGCCGCCGCGGGCAACGGACGGCGTGTCGAGCGGCTGTTCGTCGGCGGCAACCCGCTGGGGGAGGCGGGCGCGGAGGCGCTCGCGGCGGTGGTCGCCGCCGGGGCGATCGACGAACTGTACGTGTCCGCCGCCCGGTTGGGCGACCCGGGCGCGCTCCGGCTCGCCGCCGCCCTCGAGCGGGCGCCGTACGGACGGCTCACCCGGCTCTCGGTGGCCAGCAACGGCATCGGACCCTCTGCCGCCGCCCGCCTGGTCGGCGCCGCCACCGTCGCCGGTGTCACCCTGCTGGACCTCGGCCGGGTCCGGGCGGCGGCCGTGCTCGGCGCGGCGGACAACCGGCTGGACCTGGCGGCCGCCGAGAGCGTCGGGCGGACGCTGGCGGCCGGCGAGCACCGCCTCGCCCACCTCGTCCTGCGCCACACGGGCCTGCGCAGCCGCGAGGCCCACCGCATCCTCGACCACGCTCCCCGCGCGGCCAGCGCCACCCGCTTCGTCCTGGGCCAGGGCGTCGCCGCCACCGTCAAACGCCGCCTGGCGGCCCTCAGCGCCCATGTCCCGCCCCCGGCCGTCCCGTCCGACGTGGCGGCCGTACGCAGCGTGCATCGTACGGCGGCGCCGGAGGCGCCCGCGGCGGACTGAGGCCCGTCCACCGGGCCCCGTCCGCCGCCCGTTCAGCGCCGCATCCCCGTGAACACCCCCACCCAGAACTTCTGTTGCTGCTCCGACGCGCCGACCAGGTACGTCGCCCGCAGCTTGGCAGGCAGATGCGTGACCAGACGGGCCACCACGGTGTGATGCCTGCGCAGTTGGGACAACTCCGCGTTGGCGAGGATCTGGTGGACGACGTCGCTGTCGTCGCCGCCCTCGTCGGAGCGGGCGGCGGCACGGCGCAGCCGGACCTCCCACGCGTCCGCGTCCCGGGCCAACTCGCGCAGGCCGGTCACGGGGCGGCCCTTCAGACGGTCGATCAGTGCGGTCAGCGGCACCGGAGCGTACTCGCCGTCGCCGAGGTAGACCGTGGCCATCTCCAGCGGCAGCCCGCGCCGGTGCAGCTTGATCAGCCGCTCCAGGGTGCGCTTGGTGATCCAGGCGCGGCCCTCCTCGTCGATGTCGTGCTTCCACCACTCCAGCACCGTCTCGGCGTCCGCCCCGTACCGTGCCAGCAGCCACTCGTTGGCCGGGATGTCCTCCGGCGCCACTTCCAGGGAAGCCGTGAACCGGGTCGCCTGCGCGATGTTGTTGCGGGACACCAGCAGCTTGCGGCCCAGGTGGTACGGCGGATTCTGTACGGCTATCTGGGCCCGCAGGTTCTCGATCCGCTTCCCCGCCAGCGACCACTCCTGGGTGATCTCCATCAGCTTGGCGAACGCTGCCTTGTCCTTGGGCCGGTTGTACTCGTCCCACACGATCGCCTTGGGCTCGGGGCCGGTGAACTTCGCCGCGAGCAGGTTGTCCAGCGTGCCGTCCGGCGACGGCACGGGCGCGCAGAGGTCCTCGACGTTGGTCACCGGCAGCGAGAAGTACAGGGCGTCCCGCCCCAGCCCCGCGCGGACCGTCTCCCGCACCAGTTCCGTCTTGCCGCACCCGGGCGGCCCCTGGAGCAGCACCGTCCAGCGGTTGCGCAGGGCCGCGCGCACCACCTGTCGTACGGGGTCGGGAACCGTGGCCGGGTTGGCCACGCCGAGCGCCTGCGCGAGCCGGTCGAGGATCTCGGCCGTGCGGTTCTGGCCGGGCCGGCCGTCCGGACCCGGCTCGGCCAGCCGGAGCCGCTCGCCGTCGATCAGCGGCAGGCCCCAGCGCAGCGGGAACCCCTCGCGGGCGTTGGCCAGGACATGGTCGAGCGTGCGCGGGGACAGCAGCTCGCGCAGGGCGGGGGAGAGCGAGGCCCACACGGCGAACACCGGACGCAGGTCCCACGGGCGGTACTTGACCGCGAGGTGCCGACGCCACGACGTGTCGTTCGCCGAGATCCGCATCGTGACCATCCGGTCCAGCAGCGCCAGGTCGCTGCGCCGGGCCGAGGTCTCCGCCTGCGACTCGTTGTCCGTGAGGAAGACGCCGACGCAGCCGAGGGCACGCAGGTCGTGCTCGCCGAGCGTCCAGTCGCAGGCGATCTGCATCAGCTGCGACTGGATGGTGTCGCCCGCCTGCAACGAGTCGTCGATGAGCAGCACGAACGGCCGGCCCGGCTTCAGCTGGCTCATCACCAGCTGGCGCAGCACCAGTTCACCGGAGCGCGGATCACGTACCGGCGCGTTGACGAGCAGGTCGTCCGGCGTGAGGTTCGCCGCCGGCACGTACACCAGCTCGGTGTCCGGGTGGGCGCGGGCGACGTGCGAGAAGAACGTCGCCGTCTTGCCGATGCCGTGCTCGCCGAAGACCTGGCCGGTCTGCCCGAGGTCGATCATCGCGTCGATGAAGCCTTCGAGGCGGGAGACCTCCGTGGGGGCCGGCCGGTCGCCGGCGTCGTGAGTGTGTTCCGTCCGCGTGCTCATCCGCTCATTCACCGCGATCCTGTGGTGACGCGATGGCAGTCCATCGCCGGTGTGTGCGTCTCGGGCCACTCGTGGCCCCCCTCGGTGATCAGCCAGATCCAGCGGTCCGGCTCGGCCGGCGTGATCGGCGGCGCGTAGCCGTCGGTGAGGACGACGACCGCGTCCGGCCGCTCGTCGAAACGGCGCCCGTTCACCTCCGTGCGTCCCTCCACGTAGTCGGCGACCGCCTGGAAGCTCGTGCCGCCGCCCCCGTACACGCGCTCGCCGGGCCGGAAGGGCATGACCACGGCGTCGAACGAGAGCCAGTGCGCCTCGACGCCGTCGATCCGCCCGACCAGCTCGGTGAGCCACTGGACGACGTGGTGCGGCATCGACCCGGAGGTGTCGTAGGCGATCACCAAAACCTTGTCGCGGACCGGGCCGCGCCGCGCCAGCACGGGGTCCTGGCCGAGGGCGGCGAGCAGGGCGCCCCGCTTCTTGGGGTAGACCAGCCGCTCGCCGTCACGCAGCTTCGAGCCGAGCACGTCGACCAGCCAGCGCTGCCACCAGTCGACCGTGCGCGTGCGCGTGGTCCCGCCGCGCAGCGTGCCGGCGCCCAGCCTGCCCCACAGCCGGGCGGCCCGCGCCGAGTCGCCCTCCGTGCGGCCCATGAGGTCGAGCAGCTCCCGCTCGGCGCCCGCGTGCCCGCGCCGGGCCGCCAGCAGCGAGTTGAGCAGGGCGGAGGACGTCACCGCGTCGACGGTCTCCTGGTCGGCGGGGACCGCGCCGGCCGCCAGGTGCACGCACAGCCGCTCCTCGGGCACGGGCGGGTGACGCATGCGCTTCAGCTCGCCGTACACGCGCGTGTCGGTCCGCGTGAACGTCTCGTACGACACAGGCTCCAGCCCGTGTGCCGTCAGGTCCTCGACGTACAGGTCGTGGACCCGGCGCGGGTCGACGCCGGTCGGGCGGCCGTTCAGCAGGGGCAGTTCCTCGCGGCCCAGCCGCACCAGTGCGACATGGTTGATGGACACCTCGGCGGCCAGCTCGAACACCGGATCCTCGCGCAGCTCCGGCTCGGCGAGCAGATGCCGGTGCACGAGGTGCCGGGCCTCGTGGAACAGGACGAACTTGACGCCGTCCAGGCCCAGTCCGACGAAGAAGTCCGGGTTGTACAGCAGCAGACAGGTGCCGTCGCCGGAG
Organism: Streptomyces sp. NBC_01334; assembly: GCF_035983595.1. Lineage (NCBI taxonomy): Bacteria > Bacillati > Actinomycetota > Actinomycetes > Kitasatosporales > Streptomycetaceae > Streptomyces > Streptomyces sp. NBC_01334. The sequence continues at coordinate 8,131,593 of NZ_CP130718.1, forward strand.
GCGACCACGGCCGCCGTGTCCACCGCCGTCGTCGGGATCTGGTGATGGCACTTGGTGTACAGCCAGGACGCCACCGCCGACTCGGTCAGCCCGAAGTCCAACAGCGCGGCCTCCTTGAGCCGCCGGGCCCGGGCGACCACCTCGGGGTCCGCCGGGCGGTACGCCTCCAGTGCCCTGCGGTCGGCCAGGTCGACCACGAGCGGACGCCGCCGCCCTCGCTCCCCGTACCCCATGTCGAGCCCCCCGTGCCCTTTTTGCCGTGCTTCCCCCAGTGCCTCATTGGTACCAGGCCCCACCGACAACGGGCGAAGGCATTACGCTCTGGGGCAAGGGCGGGGCCGTAGCGCAGAGGCAGCCGCACCGGTCTCCAAAACTGGATCACGCTGGTTCGAATCCAGCCGCCCCGCCCCCTCGACGTCCGGTGCCTCAGGCGATGGCGCCCGCCGTCACGACGAGCTCCGGCGCCGTCCCGTGGAACGTGTCGATGAGCTGCGCCAGCACCGCCCAGGCCTCCTCGCGCCCGCCCAGGTGGTCCCGCACGAGCGGGCGCAGGGCGTCCTCGGCGTCGCGGACCCGGGCCGGGAACATGACATGGCCCAGGGACAGCACCTCCAGGACCCGGGAGGCCGGACCGTGGGCGGTCGCGTACTGGGCCGGGCCGTCGAGTACGCCCGCCTGCCGCAGCCGGTGCGTGAACTTGGGGTGCGACCCGAACCGGGCGCGCAGCGCGGGCGGGCAGTCCGGGCGCACCGACAACGCCCAGCGCGGATACCCGGGCAGCGCCAGCTCGTCGTGGGCCGTGCCGACCGTCTCCCAGTCGTCGCGGGTCAGCACCATGGACGCGGCCGCGCGGGCGGAGGGCATCGAGTTCGCCCTGCGCAGGGCGCCGACGAGGCCGTGCCGGACGTAGCTCTCGGGGATGTCGGGTTCCTGCCGCTCGTGGATCGAGCGCACCGGCAGGGGCTTCGTGCGACCGGGGCCGAACGGCACCCCGCGGGCGAGGGCCCGGCGCAGACCGAGGTCGTTGCCGACGAAGCGCCACACGACGGCGTTCAGCGCGGGGTCGTCCTGCTCCAGGACCCAGAGCACCACCGAGGCGGGCGCGGTGGGCCAGGTCCAGGCGCGGTTCAGCCTGCGCTGGATCGTGGCCGCGTTCTCGGTGGTGGCCGGGGGCAGACCGATCCGCGCGCGGATCCGGTCGGCGGTGTCCTCGTCGGTCAGCCCGAGCAGGAAGCCGACCGCCTGCTGGACCGTGTCACTGTCACCCATGGCGGCATGATGCCGCAGGTCGCGAACGGCCCGCACCGGGAAATCGGTTCCCTGTGCGAGCCGTCGAAGCGATCGGTGGGGGGCGGGTCAGCCTGCCGCGCGCGCTGCCATCCGGGCCTTGCGCGCCGCCAGCTTCTCGTCGAACTTGGACGCCTCCGAGTCGAGGCCGCCCATGTACAGGCCGATCTCCTCCTGCGCCTTCTGGCCCTCGGGGCCGAGGCCGTCGACCTCCATGACCTTCAGGAAGCGCAGCACGGGCTGGATGACGTCGTCGTGGTGGATGCGCAGGTTGTACACCTCGCCGATCGCCATCTGCGCGGCGAACCGCTCGAAGCCGGGCATGCCGTGACCGGGCATGCGGAAGTTGACGAGGACGTCGCGCACGGCCTGCATGGTCAGGTCGGGGGCCAGCTCGAAGGCGGCCTTCAGCAGGTTGCGGTAGAAGACCATGTGCAGGTTCTCGTCGGTCGCGATGCGCGCCAGCATGCGGTCGCAGACCGGGTCCCCGGACTGGTGGCCGGTGTTGCGGTGGGAGACGCGGGTCGCCAGCTCCTGGAAGGCGACGTAGGCGACCGAGTGCAGCATCGAGTGCCGGTTGTCGGACTCGAAGCCCTCGCTCATGTGGGACATGCGGAACTGCTCCAGCTTGTCCGGGTCCACCGCGCGCGAGGCGAGCAGGTAGTCGCGCATCACGATGCCGTGCCGGCCCTCCTCGGCCGTCCAGCGGTGCACCCAGGTGCCCCAGGCGCCGTCGCGGCCGAAGAGCGAGGCGATCTCGTGGTGGTAGCTGGGCAGGTTGTCCTCGGTGAGCAGGTTCACGACCAGCGCGATCCGGCCGATCTCGGTGACCTTGGACTGCCCCTTCTCCCAGGCCTCGCCGTCCTCGAAGAGGCCGGGGAAGTTGCGGCCGTCGCTCCACGGCACGTACTCGTGGGGCATCCAGTCCTTGGTGACCTTCAGGTGCCGGTTGAGTTCCGTCTCGACCACTTCCTCCAGCGCGTGCAGCAGCTTGGCGTCGGTCCAGACGGCGGGGCTACCGAGGTGAGGGGAGGTGATCGTCACGAGAACTCCAGGGGGACGTGAAGCGGAGTGGAACACTCCGGCGAGCGAGGCCGGAACTTACGGAATCGTAGGCTACGTATCCGTAGGTTACGAAACCGTAGGTTAAGAACAGCGTAAACATCGCTGATCAGCCGTGTTGCGTCAAGTAATTCTGGGCATGTCAAAAAGCCCCGAGAACCGCAGGTCCCAGGGCTGTATGGGTGACGGGATCACCCGCTCAGGCGTACAACTCACGCAGCCGCACCGAGAGGCATGTGACACATCCCTCGAGTTTCTCGAACTCGCCGATGTCGACGACGACGGGTTCGTGACCGAGATCGGCGAGCAGGTCCGCCGTCTTCGGCGCGGCGGCCGAGATGAGCACGTGCGGGCCGCCGAGCAGCACCACGTGCGAACCGGCCTCCTCGGGCACCGACAGGAAGCGCGGGAACAGCGACGGCCGGTCCACCTTGGGGATGTGGCCGATCACCGTGCCGTCGGGCAGCGCCGTGACCGCCGACTTCAGGTGCAGCACCTTGCTCACCGGTACGGCCACGACCCGCGCGCCCAGCGGTTCGAAGGCGGCGCGCACCTGCTGGACGCCGGCCGCGTTGGTGCGCCCGCCCCGGCCGACGTAGATCGTGTCGCCGACCTTGAGCACGTCACCGCCGTCCAGCGTGCCCGGCTCCCAGATCCAGTTCACCGAACAGCCCAGGCGGGCCACGGCCTCCTCGACCCCGAGGGTCTCGTCGCGCCGGGACTCGGCGCCGGAGCGCGCGATCAGGGCGACGTTCTTGTACATCACCACCGTGTCCTCGACGAACACGGAGTCCGGGCAGTCGTCGGCCGGGTCGACCTCGACGGTCTCCCAGCTGTGCGCCCGCAGGGCCTCGGCGTACGCCTCCCACTGCTCCAGGGCGAGCTCCACGTCGACCTTCTCCCGCTCGACGTGCGTCACCAGGCCTTCGGCGAGGCGCGGGCTGGGGCGACGGATGAGGGCCTTCTTGCTGGGCACGTCCAGGTCTCCGAATCGGGTGGCGCAAACCGGCGCCTCGGACGCGGCGCCGGTCAGCCATCATGCAGGGCGGGGCCACCAGGACAAAACCCCGCAGTAACAATGTGCCCCTCCTGAGACCATGCGAGGACTCGGCGGCCTAGGCCGGATCCGCCACCTCCGCCGCCGTCGTCTCCCGCAGCTCCCCGTCCAGCAGCAGCCAGCGGGTGATGCCGACGGACTCCAGGAACGGCAGGTCGTGGCTGGCCACGATCAGCGCGCCCTCGTAGGACTCCAGGGCCGTGGTGAGCTGGCGCACGCTCGCCATGTCGAGGTTGTTCGTCGGCTCGTCCAGCATGAGCAGCTGGGGTGCCGGCTCGGCCAGCATCAGCGCCGCCAGGCTCGCCCGGAAGCGTTCCCCGCCGGACAGTGTGGCCGCCTTCTGATCGGCGCGGGCGCCCCGGAAGAGGAAGCGGGCCAGCCGGGCCCGGACCCGGTTGTTGGTGGCGCCCGGCGCGAACCGGGCCACGTTCTCGGCGACCGTGAGCTCGCCGTCGAGGATGTCGAGGCGCTGGGGCAGGAAACGCAGCGGCACGTGCGCGTGCGCCTCGCCCGCCTCCGGCGCCAGCTCCCCGGCAATGGTGCGCAGCAGCGTCGTCTTGCCCGCGCCGTTGCGCCCGACCAGCGCGACCCGCTCGGGACCGCGCAGGTCGAAACCACCGTCCACGCGCGCGCCGTACGCGAGCCGGAGGTCCTGGAGCAGCAGGACCTCGCGCCCCGGCGGCACGGCCGTGTACGGCAGTTCGACGCGGATCTCGTCGTCGTCCCGTACGGCCTCCACCGCGTCGTCGAGCCGCTCCTTGGCCTTGGCGAGCTTCTCCTCGTGCATGATCCGGTACTTGCCCGCCGACTCCTGCGCCGCGCGCTTGCGCGCCCCCATCACGATCTTCGGTTCGCGTTTCTGGTCGGACATCTTCTGCCCGTACCGCTTGCGGCGGGCCAGCGTGACCTGGGCGTCGACCAGTTCGCGCTTCTGCTTCTTCAGGTCGGCCTCGGCGACGCGCACCATGCGCTCGGCGGCCTCCTGCTCGGTGGCCAGGGCCTCCTCGTACGCGGAGAAGTTGCCGCCGTACCAGGTGACCCCGCCGGCGCGCAGGTCGGCGATCTGGTCGACGAGGTCGAGCAGCTCGCGGTCGTGGCTGACCACGATCAGTACCCCCGGCCAGGAGGTGACCGCCGCGTACAGCCGCCGCCGGGCGTACAGGTCGAGGTTGTTGGTCGGCTCGTCCAGCAGCAGGACGTCCGGCCGGCGCAGCAGCAACGCGGCCAGCCGCAGCAGGACCGACTCGCCGCCCGACAGCTCGCCGATGGTGCGGTCGAGGTCGATGTGGCCGAGTCCGAGTTCGCCGAGGGTGGCCAGCGCGCGCTCCTCGACGTCCCAGTCGTCGCCGAGGGTCTCGAAGTGCCGCTCGGAGGCGTCACCGGCCTCGATGGCGTGCAGCGCGGCCCGCAGCGGGGCGATGCCGAGCGCGGCGTCGACCTTCAGCGTGGTGTCGAGGGTGACGTTCTGCGGGAGGTGTCCGACCTCGCCGGCGCGGCGCACCGTGCCGTCGGAGGGGGCGAGTTCCCCGGCGATCAGCTTCAGCAGGGTCGACTTGCCGGACCCGTTGACGCCGACGAGTCCGGTCCGGCCGGGACCGAAGGCGATGTCGAGTGCGTCGAAGACGGGGGTGCCGTCCGGCCAGGAGAAGGCGAGGGAGGTACAGGTGACGGAGTGAGTCAAAGCGGGCCTCGTGGTTGCGTGTGCGGTCAGGGGCGACACGTGTCGAGACACCGGAATGCGGCGACCACCCGCGGCAGCGGGGGAGCGCGGAGACATGAAGGAAGTCCTGCTCCGCAAGGACGGCTCGAAGGCCGAGGTCGCACGCGGCGCACACACTCCTCAGGTGTGGCGCGGTGTCTCATGACCTCAGACGAGCAACGTCCTTCTCCGATCGACGGCAACAGAACCGTTCTAAACGGTAGGAGGGCCCGGAAGGGCTGTCAACGGATTAACAGGCGTCGCGCATCAGCTCCGCCAGGTCGTGGTCGAGGTCGAGCTGCCGGTGCTCCGTGCCGGCGGGCACCAGCTCGCTCGTGGCCTGCAGAAAGTCACGGATCTCCGTCGTGTGGACGTGCACGACGGCGGTGCCCTCGGGCGCGTGGAACTCCAGCACGGTGCGGCCGTACCCGTAGGGCCGCACCCGGACGTCGCCGTGGCCCTCGGCGTCGTGCATGCCCGCGGCGAGCAGGTCACGGGCGAAGGTCCAGCAGACCTCGACGCCCTCCAGGGTGGCCGGAGCCGGGAAGGTCATGCGGACGGCGAAGGGGTCCTGCCGGTCGTAGGACAGGGTGGCGGGGATGGTCTGCATCCGGGGCGCGGCGGCGACCAGACGTGCCTCTACGGACTGCTCGATGACGGTGGACAACGCCTTGCTCCCTCGTGACGGCGGGACGATCTTCCGGGCGGTGCGTCCGGACACTGGAAGAGACGCCGGAACCGGCCGATCCGTGCACACCCTTTCCGAGTGACCTCGGTCACCGTCTTTCATGCACACGAGTGACTCACCTCTCCTCCCGTGCCTCGTGCGGCGGTTGAGGCGGTCGCGGGCATCTGGACGACACCGAAAGCCGTGGGCTAGCTTCGCCCGCCATGAGGCGCTTGGGGAAGACGCGACGCACGGTTCGTACGGCACGGGGGAGCGGCCGGGTGGCTGCGGCGGCCTGCGGGGCGGCACTGGCCCTCCTGACCGCCCTGCCCGCCCGGGCGCACACACCGGGGCCCGCGGAGCCGCACTGGGACCTCAAGGACACCGGTACGACCTCCGTACGGTTCCGGGGCCTCGCGGCGGTCGACCGGCACACCGCCTGGGTGTCCGGCACCGAGGGCACCGTCCTGCGCACCACCGACGGCGGCGAGAGCTGGCGAAACGTCTCGCCGCCCGGCGCCGCCGACCTCCAGTTCCGGGACATCGAGGCGTTCGACGCGCGCCGCGCGGTGGTGCTCGCCATCGGCGAGGGCGAGGCGTCGCGGGTGTACCGCACCGAGGACGGCGGGACGACCTGGACGGAGTCCTTCCGCAACACCGACGCCCACGCCTTCTACGACTGCCTGACCTTCTTCGACCGCCGTCACGGCCTCGCCATGAGCGACCCGGTGGACGGAAAGTTCCGCATCCTGTCGACCGGCGACGGCGGCCGCTCCTGGCAGGTGCTGCCGAACGACGGGATGCCGGCCGCCCTGGACGGCGAGGCGGGCTTCGCGGCCAGTGGCCAGTGCCTGGTCGCCTCCGGGGCGAAGGACGTCTGGCTGGCCACCGGCGGGGCCGCACGCGCGCGGGTGCTGCACTCCGCCGACCGCGGACTGACGTGGACGGCCGCCGACACCCCGATCCCCGCGGGGGACCCCGCGCGCGGGGTCTTCGCCGTCGCCTTCCGCGACCGCACCCACGGCCTCGCCGTCGGCGGCGACTACCGCGCCGACCAGCCCTCCCCGCGGGCGGCCGCCGCGACCGGCGACGCGGGCCGTACCTGGCGGCCGGCCGGCACACCCCCGCCCGCCTACCGCTCCGGCGTCGCCTGGCTCCCGCACAGCCGCTCCGCCGCCCTGGCCGTGGGACCCACCGGCACCGACCTGACCACCGACGCCGGCCGCACCTGGCGCACCCTCGACACGGGCTCGTACGACACCGTGGACTGCACCGCCGACCTCGGCTGCTGGGCCGCCGGCGAGAAGGGGCGCGTGGCACGCCTGGAGAACTGAGCCGCTTCCGGGGTACCCGGTGGGTGCGAACGCGAAAGGAGTGAGCACCCATGCCACGCGGTTCCAGCCCCAAGCGGGAGCGTCAGTACGAGCACATCAAGGAGAGCGCGCAGGACCGGGGCGAGAGCGCCGGACGCGCGAAGGAGATCGCCGCCCGGACGGTCAACAAGGAACGCGCCCGGTCCGGAGAGTCCAAGACCGCGAGCCGCACCTCCACCCAGGACATGTCGTCCGGCGAGCGGGGCGGTCAGCGCTCCGGCAAGGGCTCCCAGGGACCCACGTACGACCAGCTCTACGAGGAGGCCAGGCGGCGGGGCGTCAAGGGCCGTTCGGACATGAACAAGAGCCAACTGCAAGGCGCGCTCGGCGACAAGAGCTGACGCGTCCGCGGCGGAACACGATCGCGGGCCGGCCCCCGGGAGCCGTACGCTCGTCCCCACGATGACGACCGTAGACATTCCGGCGGGCTGGCCCGCGACCGAGGAAGCGGCCCGCGCCGTCCAGGACGAGCTGCGGGCCCGGGTGGTGCTCGACGAACCGGGGCCGCCGCCGGGCACGGGGTTCGTGACGGGCGTCGACGTCGCCTACGACGACGAGCGGGACGTCGTCGCGGCGGCGGCCGTCGTACTGGACGCGGCGAGCCTGGAAGTCGTCGCCGAGACCACCGCCGTCGGGCGGATCTCCTTCCCGTACGTGCCCGGGCTGCTCGCCTTCCGAGAGATCCCCACCGTGCTCGCCGCCCTGGAGGCCCTGCCCCGGCCGCCCGGCCTGGTCGTCTGCGACGGCTACGGCCTGGCCCATCCCCGCCGCTTCGGTCTCGCCAGCCACCTGGGCGTCCTCACCGGCCTGTCCACCATCGGCGTCGCCAAGAACCCCTTCACCTTCACCTACGACGATCCCGACGCACCGCGCGGATCGGCGTCCCCGCTGCTGGCGGGCGACGACGAGGTGGGGCGTGCGCTGCGCACCCGGGCGGGCGTGAAGCCGGTCTTCGTGTCCGTCGGCCACCGCGTCACCCTGGACGACGCCTGCGCCCACACCCTCGCCCTCACCCCTCGGTTCCGCCTCCCGGAGACGACCCGGAGGGCCGACGCACTGTGCCGGCGGGCCCTTCAGGAGGCGACGACCCGCCACTGACCGACCTCCTGGTGGGCGGAGTCGTAGACCGCCGACCCGTCCCCGGCCTCCAGGGCGTAGTGCTTCAGGTTGCCACCCCAGTACCGCAGGATGCGGCCCAGCTCACCCACCGTGTCCTGGGCCGACGCGCCCTCGTCCACGGTGACTTCGAGAACGAACTTCATGCTGCTCCCCTTTCGTGCCGATCAGGTACTTCAATCGTTTCATTGAAGTGCTTGTTGGCACTTTGCGGCCGATGCGCCCGTGCGGCACCGGGGGAGCGGCGCGGAAAGTCCCCAATCGGGGTACGGGTGCGGGGCGAGCGGTCGGGCGCACGCGCACGTCCGGGCAGGCCGCCCGAGTACGTCGTCCGCGTACGTGTCTGAGTACGTCGTCTGAGTACCCGTACGGATGTGCGGCCCGTGCTCCGCTCGGCAGGCTGGGCGCATGACCACGCACCGTGCCCCGAAGCCCCTCGCCGACCCGAACCGGCCCGTCGAGCGTGCCGTGAACGCCGCGCTGATCCTCGCCGTCCTGGCGGGTGTCGGCTGGATCGCGGGCATGATCTACACGCTGGTGCAGTGGCCGGTCTGAGGCCGGGGACGCGGCACGGGGACGGTCAGCGGCGGGCCGCGACGCGGAAGCGGACACCCGCCCGGGTCAACCGCCCGGTCAGCGCGTCGCCCATCGCGACAGCCGTCGTCACCTGCCCCGCGGTCGGCGGGAGGTCGTCGCAGGCCAGGGCCATCGCCGCCTCGGCGAACATCTTCGCCGTCTCGTCGTAGCCGGGGTCGCCGCCCGCCACCTCGGTGCACACCCGCCGCCCGCCGCCCTCGCCGACGAACCGCACCGAGAACCAACTCCGCGCCCGCTTCTGCGCGCTGGGCCCCTCCCCGGGCTTGAGCCGGTCCGACAACCAGCGCCGGGCGGGCGGCAGCTGGGCCGCCGCGGCGAGCGTGCCGACCGCCGCGACCCCGCCCACGGCGACGGGCAGCCGCCGTACGGCCGCGTAGTGCCGGTAGCGGAAGTCGGGCCCGTAACGCGGCAGCGCCCTCGCCGACCGCAGCACGATCTGCGGGTCGATGGTCGGCAGCGGCAGTGCCCAGGCGCCCACCTCCGGGGCGAACCGGGGCGGCCCCACCGGCGCGGCGGCCCGACGGCCGATCAGCCGCGGTTCGTGCCGGCCGCGCTCCCGGGCGGCGGCCAGCATCTGCCGGCCGCGCGCGAACTGGCCCAGCGCGGAGGCGAAGGTGCCGCCCGAAACGGTGGCGTCGGCGCTCACGAAGCCGTCCACGGTCAGGGGCACGCCCTCGGGAAGCTGCCGGACGGTGAAGTACACGCCCAGGTCGTGCGGGACGGAGTCGAAGCCGCACGCGTGGAGCAGTCGCGCACCCGTCTCCCGCGCGCGTGCGTCGTGCCGGACGTACATCAGGTCCACGAACTCCGGCTCGCCCGTGAGGTCGAGGTAGTCGGCGCCGGTGTCCGCGCAGGCCGCCACGAGTTCCTCGCCGTACGACACGTACGGACCCACCGTCGTGGCCACCACGCGTGCCTGCTCGGCGAGCGCGCGCAGGGACGCCTGGTCCGAGACGTCGGCCCGCAGCACCCCGACGTCCCCGCCGAGCCGCTCGCGCAGCCGCTCCAGCTTCTCCTCGCCCCGGCCGGCGATCGCCCAGCGCAGATCGGCGGGCGCGTGGGCGGCGAGGTACTCCGCGGTGAGCGTTCCCACGAAGCCGGTGGCCCCGAAGAGCACGATGTCGTACGGACGGTCCGACCTTTTCAGCCTGCTCATGACACCCCTTCGTCGTCGCGCACCCCGCGCCGCTGTCGGTGGCTGAGGCTAGCGTGAGCAGTGCGGAGGCCGACGGCAGGTGCCCCTAAAGTGTCTAAGCGCTTGCTCGCTCACCTCTTGTGCCCACTGGAACACGTTCTTAACATCGCTGGTGTTACATCGGTTGTGTCACAGCAAGGGGGCTGGATGACGACGGGACGGACGGCCGGGCACGGCCCGCTGGCGGGCGTGCGCGTGGTGGAACTCGCCGGGATCGGCCCCGGCCCCTTCGCGGGCATGCTGCTGGCCGACCTCGGCGCCGACGTCGTCCGCGTGGACCGCCCCGGCGGTTCCGCCCTGGCCATCGATCCCGCCCACGACATCACCAACCGCAACAAGCGCTCGGTGATCGTCGACCTCAAGGCGCCGGACGGTCCCGCGCGCGTGCTCGACCTCGCCGCCCGCGCCGACGTGCTCATCGAGGGCAACCGGCCGGGTGTCGCCGAGCGCCTCGGCGTCGGCCCCGGGGACTGCCACGCCCGCAACCCCCGTCTGGTCTACGGCCGGATGACCGGCTGGGGCCAGGACGGCCCGCTCGCCGACCGCGCCGGTCACGACGTCTCCTACATCGCCGTCACCGGTGCGCTCGGCCTGATCGGCGCCCCGGACCGGCCGCCGCCCGTCCCCGCCAACCTCCTGGGGGACTACGCGGGAGGCTCCCTCTACCTCGTCGTCGGTGTTCTCGCCGCCCTGCACCACGCGCGCGTGAGCGGCACCGGCCAGGTCGTCGACGCGGCCATCGTCGACGGCACCGCGCACCTCTCGGCGATGATCCACGGCATGCTCTCGGCCGGCGGCTGGCAGGACCGGCGCGCCGCCAACCTGCTCGACGGCGGCTGTCCGTACTACGGCACCTACGAGACCTCCGACGGCGGGTACATGGCCGTCGGCGCCCTGGAGCCGCAGTTCTACGACGCGTTCGTGGACCTTCTCGGCCTCGAGGACCTCCGCGAGGCCCGCACGGACTGGACGCGCTGGGGCGAACTGCGCGAGGCCGTCGCGGCCCGCTTCCGGTCCCGCACCCGGGACGAGTGGACGGCCCGTTTCGAGGGCTCCGACGCGTGTGTGGCGCCCGTGCTGTCGCTGCGCGAGGCCCCGCGCCACCCGCATCTCGCGGCCCGCGGCACCTTCACCGACCACGGCGGCATCACCCAGCCGGCCCCCGCGCCCCGGTTCTCCGCGACGCCCACGGCCGTGCGCACCGGACCCGCGCGGCCGGGCGCCGACACGCGCGAGGTGGCCCGGGACTGGGACATACCGGAGCTCGTGACGGACCTTGTGAAGACACCCGCCGGGACCGCGGCGGGGACCCCCGCGGAGGCGAACGCGACGACCACCGCGACGACCACCGAGACGACCCCTGTGACGACCCCTGTGAAGGACTTCCCGCACCAGGGCGACTGACCCCGCCCCGCACGGCCCACCCTCCCGAAAGGCTTACCAGTGAGCACCGAAGCGTACGTGTACGACGCGATCCGCACCCCGCGCGGGCGCGGCAAGGCGAACGGCGCCCTGCACGGCACGAAGCCCATCGATCTCGTCGTCGGCCTCATCCACGAGCTCCGCAGCCGCTTCCCCGGCCTCGACCCGGCCGCCATCGACGACATCGTGCTGGGCGTCGTCGGCCCCGTGGGCGACCAGGGCTCCGACATCGCGCGCATCGCCGCGATCGCGGCAGGACTGCCGGACACCGTGGCGGGCGTGCAGGAGAACCGCTTCTGTGCCTCGGGCCTGGAGGCCGTCAACCTGGCCGCCATGAAGGTCCGTTCGGGCTGGGAGGACCTCGTTCTGGCCGGCGGGGTGGAGTCGATGTCCCGGGTGCCGATGGCCTCGGACGGCGGCGCCTGGTTCAACGACCCGATGACCAACCTGGCCGTCAACTTCGTGCCGCAGGGCATCGGCGCCGACCTCATCGCCACCATCGAGGGCTTCACCCGCCGCGATGTCGACGAGTACGCGGCCCTGTCGCAGGAGCGGGCGGCGACGGCCTGGAAGGAGGGCCGCTTCGACCGCTCCGTCGTGCCGGTGAAGGACCGCAGCGGCCTCGTCGTCCTCGACCACGACGAACACCCGCGCCCCGGCACCACCGCCGACTCGCTCGGCAAGCTGAAGCCGTCCTTCGCCGACATCGGCGAGCTGGGCGGCTTCGACGCGGTGGCGCTCCAGAAGTACCACTGGGTGGAGAAGATCGATCACGTCCACCACGCGGGCAACTCCTCCGGCATCGTCGACGGCGCGTCCCTGGTCGCGATCGGCTCCAAGGAGGTCGGCGAGCGCCACGGGCTCACCCCCCGCGCGCGGATCGTCTCCGCGGCGGTCTCCGGCTCCGAGCCGACGATCATGCTCACCGGCCCCGCGCCCGCCACCCGCAAGGCCCTCGCCAAGGCCGGCCTGACCATCGACGACATCGACCTCGTCGAGATCAACGAAGCGTTCGCGGCGGTCGTCCTGCGCTTCGTCAAGGACATGGGCCTGTCCCTGGACAAGGTCAACGTCAACGGCGGCGCCATCGCCCTCGGTCACCCGCTCGGCGCCACCGGCGCGATGATCCTCGGCTCGCTCGTCGACGAACTGGAGCGCCAGGACAAGCGCTACGGCCTGGCCACCCTCTGCGTCGGCGGCGGCATGGGCATCGCCACCATCGTCGAGCGCGTCTGACCACCCCGGCGGAACTCAGAGACTTCTACGGAGACCCTGTCATGACACAGAGCACCACCATCCGCTGGGAACAGGACCGCACCGGCCTCGTCACCCTCGTCCTCGACGACCCCGACCAGTCCGCGAACACCATGAACGCGGCCTTCCGCGCCTCCCTCGCCGCGGTCACCGACCGTCTGGAGGCCGAGAAGGACTCCATCCGGGGCATCATCCTCACCTCCGCGAAGAAGACGTTCTTCGCCGGCGGCGACCTGCGCGACCTGATCCGCGTCACCCCCGAGACGGCCCAGGAGCTGCTGGACGGCGGACTGGAGATCAAGCGCAACCTCCGCCGCATCGAGACCCTCGGCAAGCCGGTCGTCGCCGCCCTGAACGGCGCGGCGCTCGGCGGCGGCTACGAGCTCGCCCTCGCCTGCCACCACCGCGTCGCGCTGGACGCGCCCGGCTCGAAGATCGGCTGCCCCGAGGTCACCCTCGGCCTGCTGCCCGGCGGCGGCGGTGTCGTGCGCACGGTCCGGCTGCTGGGCATCACCGACGCCCTCCTCAAGGTCCTCCTCAAGGGCACCCAGTACAGCCCGCGGCGAGCCCTGGAGAACGGTCTGGTCGACGAGGTCGCCGACTCGCCCGACGAACTGCTCGCCAAGGCCCGCGCCTTCATCGACGCGAACCCCGAGTCGCAGCAGCCCTGGGACAGGCCGGGCTACCGCATCCCGGGCGGCACCCCGTCGAACCCCCGGTTCGCCGCCAACCTGCCCGCGTTCCCGGCCAGCCTGCGCAAGGAGACCAACGGCGCCCCCTACCCGGCTCCGCGCAACATCCTCGCCGCGGCCGTCGAGGGCGCCCAGGTCGACTTCGAGACCGCGCAGGTCATCGAGGCCCGCTACTTCGTCGAACTGGCCGCCGGGCAGACGTCGAAGAACATGATCCAGGCGTTCTTCTTCGACCTCCAGGCCGTCAACTCCGGCGTCAGCCGCCCCCAGGGCGTCACACCCCGCCAGGTCCGCAGGGTGGCCGTCCTGGGCGCCGGGATGATGGGCGCCGGCATCGCCTACTCGTGCGCCCGCGCGGGCATCGACGTCGTCCTCAAGGACGTCTCCCTGGAGGCCGCCCTCAAGGGCAGGGCCTACTCCGAGAAGCTGTGCGCGAAGGCCGTCTCCCGGGGCCGTACGACCCAGGAGAAGGCGGACGCGCTGCTCGCCCGCATCACGCCCACCGCCGACCCGCAGGCCCTCGCCGGCTGCGACGCGGTGATCGAGGCCGTCTTCGAGGACACCTCCCTCAAGCACAAGGTGTTCCAGGAGATCGAGCAGGTCGTCGCGCCCGACGCCCTGCTGTGCTCCAACACCTCCACCCTGCCGATCACCGCCCTCGCCGAAGGCGTCGAGCGTCAGGACGACTTCATCGGGCTGCACTTCTTCTCGCCCGTGGACAAGATGCCGCTCGTCGAGATCATCAAGGGCGAGCGCACCGGCGACGAAGCGCTCGCGCGCGCCTTCGACCTGGTCCGGCAGATCAAGAAGACGCCGATCGTCGTCAACGACTCGCGCGGCTTCTTCACCTCACGGGTGATCGGCCACTTCATCAACGAGGGCGTCGCCATGGTCGGCGAGGGCATCGAGCCCGCGTCCGTGGAGCAGGCGGCGGCCCAGGCGGGCTACCCGGCCAAGGTCCTCTCCCTCATGGACGAGCTCACGCTCACCCTTCCGCGCAAGATCCGCAACGAGTCCAGGAGGGCCGTGGAGGAAGCGGGCGGTGTCTGGCCCGGCCACCCCGCCGAGGCCGTCATCGACCGCATGGTCGACGAGTTCGGCCGCACCGGCCGCAGTGGCGGAGCCGGCTTCTACGAGTACGGCGAGGACGGCAGGCGGGCCGGGCTGTGGCCGGGCCTGCGCGAGCACTTCACGCGCGCGGACGCCGAGATCCCCTTCCGGGACATGCAGGAACGCATGCTCTTCTCCGAGGCCCTCGACACCGTCAAGCTCCTCGAAGAGGGAGTCCTGACGTCCGTCGCGGACGCCAACATCGGCTCCCTCTTCGGCATCGGCTTCCCCGGCTGGACCGGCGGGGTCCTGCAGTACATCAACGGTTACGAGGGCGACGCCGAGGTGGGCACCGGGCTCCCCGGATTCGTGGCCCGCGCGCGTCAGCTCGCCGAGCGCTACGGCGACCGCTTCACCCCGCCCGCGCTGCTGGTGCAGAAGGCGGAGCGGGGGGAGACCTTCACGGACGGGCGCTGAGCGACCCGGCCGTCACGGGGAGCCGTCCGTCGGCGGCTCCCCGAGCCACTCCCGCAGCTCCTCCGTCAGCGACCGCTGGAAGGCCGTCAGCAGCGCCTGGACGACCAGGGGCTGCATGTGCGCCGACAGCGACCTGACCGCCCGCGCGTCGCGCTCCGGCACCTCCTCGCGCAGCAGCCTCGACAGCTCGTGGGCCGCGGCGCGCGCGTGGTCGAGGAGGACGGTCCGGGCCGCGAGGATCGCCTCCGGCGACAGCGGCACGTCGAGGAGCCGCACACCCAGCCTCAGCAGCCCCGCGTCGACGCGGTACGCGTCCTCGCCGGCCGGGTCACCGACACCGGCGCTCAGCACGCCCATCGCGGCGAGCCGGTCCACGTCCTCCTCGCTGAGCGCCCGCCCGGCCCGCCGCTGCAGCTCCGCGCGCGGCACCGTCTCCACGGCGTCCGGCGCCCACGAGGCCACCACGGCCCGGTGCACGGCGAGGTCGTGGGCGTCGAGACCGGGCGGCAGCCGGTCCAGATAGCGCTCGATCGCCGCCAGTGTCAGGCCCTGCCGGCGCAGCTCCTCGATCAGCGCCAGGCGCGCGAGATGCCCGGCACCGTAGTGCCCCACCCGGCGCGGACCGATGACCGGCGGCGGCAGCAGCCCCTTGGTGCCGTAGAACCGCACCGTCCGTACCGTGACCCCCGCCCGGGCGGCCAGCTCGTCGACCGTGAGGGCCGGATCCTCGGTCTCGATCGTCATGTGCAGCAGTATCGCTGTCACACCGGTGCTGTGAAACCGGTCGGCCCCTGGTGCGCACCGTGTGAGAAGCGACGCGCTGTGACGTGGACCACCGCATGACCGCGGATGCCTCTGGGAAGCTGCTGCCTTGGTCTGTGCCCCTACCCGGGAGCCGCGGGCCACGACCGTACGGACACCCGGGCACACCCCGCCCGGGCGCACCAGAGAGTGGTACCACCCGTGAGCAAGGACAGCGTGCGCACGGCCGACGTCGCCGCCCACCCCCAGGCGACCGCGACACCCGCGGACGCGGGCGACGCCGGCTACAGCAAGGACCTCAAGCACCGCCACGTCAACATGATCGCCATCGGCGGCGCCATCGGCACCGGCCTCTTCCTGGGCGCCGGAGGACGTCTCCACAACGCCGGCCCGGCCCTCGCGCTCGCCTATCTCGTCTGCGGCGTCTTCGCCTTCTTCGTGGTCCGCGCCCTCGGCGAGCTGGTCCTCTACCGGCCCTCCTCCGGCTCCTTCGTGTCCTACGCGCGCGAGTTCCTCGGTGAGAAGGGCGCCTATGTCGCCGGGTGGATGTACTTCGTGAACTGGTCGACGACCGGCATCGCCGACATCACCGCGATCGCGCTGTACACGCACTACTGGAGCATGTTCACGAGCATCCCCCAGTGGGTGCTCGCGCTCGTCGCCCTCGCGGTCGTGCTGGCCGTGAACCTGATCTCGGTGAAGATCTTCGGCGAGATGGAGTTCTGGTTCGCGATCGTCAAGGTCGCCACCCTGGTCGCCTTCATGTGCGTCGGCATCTTCCTGCTCGCCACCCAGCACCAGGTGGACGGCCGGACGCCCGGCCCTGGCGTGATCACGGACCACGGCGGCCTCCTCCCGCACGGCATGATGCCCGTCGTCCTCGTCATGCAGGGCGTGATCTTCGCCTATGCCGCGCTGGAGCTGGTCGGTGTCGCCGCGGGCGAGACCTCCGAGCCGGAGAAGGTCGTCCCGCGCGCGGTGAACTCGATCATGTGGCGCGTCGGCCTCTTCTACGTCGGCTCCGTCGTCCTGCTCGCGCTGCTGCTGCCCGGCTCGGCCTACTCGGCCGACGAGAGCCCCTTCGTGACCGTCCTGTCGAAGATCGGCGTCTCGGGCGCCGGTGACGTGATGAATCTGGTGGTCCTCACGGCCGCCATGTCCTCCCTGAACTCCGGCCTGTACTCCACCGGCCGCATCCTGCGTTCCATGGCCATGGCGGGCTCGGCCCCGAAGTTCACCGCCCGGATGAACCGCAGCCAGGTCCCCTACGGCGGCATCCTGCTGACCTGCGGTGTCTGTGTGCTGGGTGTCGGGCTGAACTTCCTCATGCCCAGCCAGGCCTTCGAGATCGTGCTGAACATCGCCTCCCTCGGCATCATCAGCACCTGGGTGATCATCATGGTCTGCCACCTGGTCTTCGTCCGGCGCGCCAAGGAGGGCCTCGTCACCCGTCCCGACTTCCGGCTCCCCGGCAGCCCGGTCACGGAGATCGTCACGATCGCCTTCCTGGTCGCCGTCCTCGGCCTGATGGGCAACGACCCCGAGGTCGGCCGCAAGACGCTCCTGCTGATCCCCGTGATCGCGGCCGCCCTGGTCGGCGGCTGGTACGCGGTCCGCAGCAGGGTGTCCAAGGCGACGGACGCCGAACTGACGGAGCTGTCCCGGCCCACGGAGTAACAGGCGAGGCAGCAGACGAAGCAGGAGCCGAAGCGGCAGGCCGGAGCCACTGTCAGTGGCATCGCCTACGGTGGCGTCATGTCGGAGATCACTTACGTCCGGGGTGACGCCACCGTTCCGTCGGTGAAGGGCGTCAAGGTGATCGCCCATGTCTGCAACGACCTCGGGGGATGGGGGAAGGGCTTCGTCCTGGCGCTGTCCCGCCGCTGGCCGGAGCCGGAGGCCGCCTACCGTGCCTGGCACCGCGAGCGCGCCTCGAACGACTTCGGCCTGGGCGCGCTCCAGCTCGTCCAGGTGAAGCCCGACGTCTGGGTCGCCAACATGATCGGCCAGCGCGGTACCCGGACGGGCAGCAAGGGGGTTCCCGTCCGCTACCCGGCCATCGACACCGCCCTGGCCCGCCTCGCCGACCACGCGATCGAACTCGGCGCGTCGGTGCACATGCCCCGGATAGGCTGCGGTCTGGCCGGCGGCAAGTGGTCCCGCGTCGAACCGCTCGTCACCGAGCGGCTGGTCGAGCGGGGCGTCGCGGTGACGGTGTACGACCACGGGGAGGGGTAGCGCCCATGCGCGCCGACGACGAGACCACCGAGAGCACGAGCACCGGGGACATCGAGCACGCCGAGAACATCGACGTGCTGGTCCTGGGCGGGGCGGGCGTGGACACGATCGTGTACGTACCGGAGCTGCCGCTCCCGTACGCCGACAGCTACATGATCGACAGCGGTGTCCGCGCCCGCGCCGGGCAGACCGGCGACTTCGTCGCCCTGGGCCTCGCCGCCCTCGGTCTGCGCACCCACCACCTCGACTTCCTGGGCGACGACCCCGAGGGAGACCTGGTGCGCGCCCTGCACCGGGACAAGGACATCGCCCTCACCACCGTCCCGCAGCCCGCCGGGACCAAGCGGGCGGTCAACCTGGTCGGCCCGGACGGGCGGCGGCTGTCGCTGTACGACAACAGCCGCGGGCGCCCGGACGACCGCTTCCCCGAGGACACCCTGCGGCGCCTCGCCGCCGCGAGCCGCCACGCGCACGTGTCCATCACCCACCCCTGCGCCGAGGCCCTGTCCGTACTGCGCGAGGCGGGCGTCGGCATCTCCACGGACCTGCACAACTGGGACGGGGAGAACCCCTACCACGAGGCCTTCGCCTACGAGGCGGACGTCGTCTTCGTCTCCGTGACCGCCCTGACCGACCCGGAGACGACCATGCGCCGCATCGCCGAGCGGGGCCGCGCCGAGGTGGTCGTCGCCACGGCAGGCGCCAAGGGCGCGTACCTGCTCACCGACGGCGAGCTGACCCACGTCCCGGCCGCCGTCCCGCCCGGCCCGGTGGTCGACTCCAACGGCGCGGGGGACGCCTTCGCGTCCGCCTTCCTCTTCGGCCGGCTGGGCGGCGAGCCGCCGCACCGGTGCGCCGAGTACGGGGCGCTGGCCGGCGCGCACGCCTGCACGGTGCCGGCCACGGAGAGCGCCGCCCTGTCGCGCGACGCACTCCTGGCCCGGGCGGTGGCCACCGGGCGGTAGCACCGACCCGGGCCGAGTGCCCCCGCGTCGGGCGGGGGTTCGCAGTTCCGGGCGGCACCGGGCGACGGCGAGGCTCAGTGCTCGTGCACGTCGTTCGTCGCCGCGATCTTCTTCCAGGACTTCGGCTGCGCGGGAGCGGCCGACACCTTCGCGATCGACGCCGTCCGTGCCGCGGGCGCGGCCGGCTTCGCCGGCTGGAACAGCCAGGTGTCGAACAGGGAGCCCAGTTCCTTCCCGGAGATCTGCTCGGCGTACCGCTGGAGGTCGGCGACGCTCGCGTTGCCGTACGCGTGCTTCTTCGGCCAGCCCTTCAGGACGGCGAAGAAGGCGTCGTCGCCGATCTCGTTTCGCAGCGCCTGGACCGCCAGTGCGCCCCGGTCGTAGACGGCGATGTCGAACTGGTTCGCCGCGCCCGGGTCGCCGGGCTTCACCGTCCAGAACGCGTCGTCGGCCGGGTGCGAGGCGTACACGTAGTCCGCGAGTTCCTGCGCCGTGCCCTCGCCCTCGTGCTCGGACCACAGCCACTGCGCGTACCGGGCGAAGCCCTCGTTCAACCAGATGTCCTTCCACCCCGCCACGGACACGTAGTCGCCGTACCACTGGTGCGCCAACTCGTGCACGACCACGGAGACGTTGGAGCCGCTCGCGAACTGCCGGGGGCTGTAGAAGGGCCGGGTCTGCGTCTCCAGCGCGTATCCGGTGTTCGTGTTCGGCACGTACCCGCCGAGCGCGTCGAAGGGATACGGCCCGAAGTACCCGCTGAGCCAGTCGGCGATCTCCCCGGTCCGCTCGATGCTCGCCCGCGCCGCGCCGGCGTTGTCGCCCAGGTCCTTGCTGTAGGCGTTCACGACCGGGATCCCGCTCTCGGTCGTCCCGGTCGAGAGGTCGAACCTCCCGACGGCGAGGGTGGCCAGATAGGTGGCCTGCGGCTTGTTGGAGCGCCAGTTGAAGCGGGTCCAGCCCAGACGTGAACTCGTCGACTGGAGCGTTCCGTTGGAGATGGCCTGCGAGCCGTCGGGCACCAGCACCGACACGTCGTAGGTGGCCTTGTCGAGCGGGTGGTCGTTGCTGGGGAACCACCACCAGGCCGCCTCGGGCTCGTTGGCGCCGACCCCGCCGTCCGCGGTGCGGTGCCAACTGGTGAAGCCGTACGCCTGCTTCGACGAGGGGATCCCGCTGTACCGCACCACGACCGTGACCGTCGCGCCCTTCGCCAGCGGCGTCTTCGGCGTGATCTCCAGCTCGTGCTCGCCCGAGGTCGTGAACGCCGCCACGGCGCCGTTGACCCGTACCTCGCTCACGTCGAGCAGGAAGTCCAGGTCGAACCGGGACAGGTCCTGCGTGGTCTTCGCCAGGATCGTCGCCGTCCCCTCCAGCTCGTCCGTGGCCGGCTGGTACTTCAGCCGGAGGTCGTAGTGGGAGACGTCGTACCCGCCGTTGCCGTACGCCGGGTAGTAGGGGTCGCCGATGCCCGGGGCGCCGGGGGAGGCGCTCGCGGCCGATGCCGGGATCGCCAGCAACACGGACGCGGCAGCGAGTGCGCCCGGCGCGATGATTCTGCGGTGCACGAAAGCTCCAAGTCGTTGAGTCACGCGGTCTGTTCGGAGCCTATTGACTCCCTGTGTCCCAGGGCCTGCCCACCGCCACCCCTGTCACACGATCGCCATTCGGCCGTCATGGGCAGCTCCTCCGCAGGGATGCTTTCCGGCCACAGCGGACCCACAGCTGCCCTCTTCTGCACGGGAGTTGACCCGAGTACCGTCCCGCGCATGTCGACACGCATGCGCTTCACGATCTGGAGACCGCTCGCGACCGCCGCCATCACCCTCCTGGTGGCCTCCTTCCTCACCCCGGCCGCGGCCCACAGCGCCCCGCGCGAGAGCCGGCCCGTGTATTCGTACGAGAACGCCATCCGCGAGGCCGTCTGGGTGGACACCGGACTCGACGGCGACAGCGACGGGAAGACGGACCGCGTCGCCGTCGACATCGTCCGTCCCCGCGAACTCGCCGCACAGGGCCGCAAGGTGCCCGTCATCATGGACGCCAGCCCCTACTACTCCTGCTGCGGACGCGGCAACGAGAGCCAGCGCAAGACGTACGACGCCGCCGGAAACGTCGTCCGGATGCCGCTCTTCTACGACAACTACTTCGTGCCGCGCGGCTACGCCTTCGTCGGAGTGGACCTGGCGGGCACCAACCGCTCCGACGGCTGTGGCGACGTCGGGGGACGCTCCGACATCCAGTCCGCCAAGGCCGTCGTCGACTGGCTGAACGGCCGTGCCAGGGCGTACACCACCCGCACCGGCACCACGACCGCCAGGGCGGGCTGGACCAACGGCAGGACCGGCATGATCGGCAAGAGCTGGGACGGCACCATAGCCAACGGCGTGGCCGCCACCGGCGTGAAGGGCCTGAAGACCATCGTCCCGATCGCCGCCATCTCCTCCTGGTACGACTACTACTTCGCCCAGGGCGCCCCCCTCTACGACTCCGGGCCCGACTGGCTCGCCGACTACGTCGACAGCCCCGAAGCCCGCGCCAAGTGCGCCGCCGTCCAGCGGAAACTCGTCGACGAGGCCCCGCGCACCGGTGACCTGACGTCGCTGTGGACCGAGCGCGACTACGTCGGGGACGCGCGCAAGGTGAAGGCGAGCGTCTTCCTCATCCACGGCCTGCAGGACCTGAACGTCCGCACCAAGCACCTCGGCCAGTGGTGGGACGCCCTCGCGAAGAACGGGGTCGAGCGCAAGATCTGGCTCTCCCAGACCGGCCACGTCGACCCCTTCGACTTCCGCCGTGCCGCCTGGGTGGACACCCTGCACCGCTGGTTCGACCACGAACTCCTCGGCTACGACAACGGCATCGACCGCGAACCCATGGCCGACATCGAACGCCACCCCGACCAGTGGGTCACCTCCGGCGTCTGGCCGCCGCACGGCACCCGGACCGTCACCCTGCGCCCCTCCACCGGTGTCCTGCCCGGCGTCGGCACCCTCGGCCTGCGCAAGGGCACGGGCACCGCCGCCTTCACCGACGACCCGCGCCTGAGCGAGACCGAGTGGGCCGCGCAGATCGACACCCCGACCCCCGACAAGGCCGGATTCGTCACCGGGCTCCTCACCCGTGACCTGCGCCTGTCCGGCTCCTCCCAGGTC
Source organism: Streptomyces sp. NBC_01334 (assembly GCF_035983595.1). Classification (NCBI taxonomy): domain Bacteria; kingdom Bacillati; phylum Actinomycetota; class Actinomycetes; order Kitasatosporales; family Streptomycetaceae; genus Streptomyces; species Streptomyces sp. NBC_01334. The sequence continues at coordinate 8,153,661 of NZ_CP130718.1, forward strand.
ACCGTCACCGCCACGCCCACCACCGCGACGGCCCACCTGACCGCCGTCCTCGTCGACCTCGGCCCCGACACCATCCGCGACTACGCGGCGAGCGGCGAGGGCATCAGCACGCTCACCGACCGCACCTGCTGGGGCGCGAGCACCACGGGCGACAGCGCCTGCTTCCGGGAGACCGCCGCCAGGACCGCCGACGTCGGTCAGACGGTCGTCAGCCGCGGCTGGGCCGACCTCGGCACCTACGCCGACCCCGGCAAGGGCGTTCCGCTCACCCCGGGCAGGGCGTACACCCTCACCCTCGACCTGGCGGCCACCGACCATGTCGTTCCGGCCGGTCACCGGCTCGCACTGATCGTCGCGGGCACCGACAGGGACCTCATCGACCCGCCCGCCGACACCCCCACCCTCACCCTGGACCTGTCCCGCACCTCGGCCCGGGTCCCGTTCGTCGGAGGCGCCGACGCCTTCGCCCGCGCCACGTCCGGATCGGCGGCCGCCGTCCCTGACGCCCGGTCCCTGGACGGCGTACGGACACCGCACCACACGTACCGGATCCCGTAACACCGCCCGCGGGTCAGGAGGCGGCCGGGAGCACCAGCCCGGCCGCCTCCTCAGCACAGCCCCACGCCACCGTCACGCCCGCCCCGCCGTGCCCGTAGTGGTGCACCATCGTGCGCCCGTCCGGCAGCTCCGCCCGCTCCAGCCGAACGGTGCCCCGGACCGGCCGCAGCCCGACCCGGTGCTCCAGGATCCGCGCCCCGGCGACCTCCGGCCGCAGGGCCGCGCAGCGCCGCACGATCGCCTCGGCCACCTTCGGATCCGGCTCCGTCGACCACACGTCGTCCTGTGCCGTACCGCCCAGCAGCAGCCGCCCCCGGTGCGGGAACAGGTAGGCGATCTCGCCGTCCGGACCGGTGGAGACGAGCCAGGTGTCGATGCCGGGGTTCTCCACGACGACGAGCTGCCCCCGTACGGGCCGCACCGACGGGTCCGCCGCCAGCCGCCCGGCGTCCAGCCCCGTGCAGTTCACCACCACCGGCGCCTCGGCCTCCGCCAGGTCGGCCACCGTGCGCTCCTCGACCGTGCCGCCCGCCCGCAGCAGCCGCTGCCGGAGCCAGGGCAGGTACGTCGACATGTCGATCAGCGGCAGCCGGGCCCGGACGCCGGTCCCCGCGCCGTACTCACGCGCCGTCGTCCGGCGCAGCCCGGCCAGCCGCCCCGCCGCCCAGCCCTCGACCTCGTCCAGGTCCGTCTCGCCGAGGATCCCGTCGACCAGGCGCACCCCGGTCTCCCCGGGCCGCTCGGCGAGCTCCTCGTAGATCTCCAGCGAGCGCAGCGCCCACGCGCGCGCCCGCGCCACCGGCTCGATGTGGTACGGCCACCACAGCGCGCCGGCCACGGCCGAGGTCGTCCGCTCGACCGGATCACGCGTCCAGACCCGGACCCGCAGGCCGCGCTCGGCGAGCACGACGGCCGTCGCCAGCCCGATGACCCCGCCGCCGACCACGATCACATCGCCGCTCAACCGAGTGTCCACGCCCGGACGTTAACCGACCGCACCGCCGAACAGCGAGATCGCGGGGAAACCGGCGCGACCGCACCCCCGGACGGCCACTAGGATCTACGACCTGATGACTGCCACTCTCGTCGCCAAGAACCTCGCCGCCGGCCACGGCGACCGCTCCCTCTTCTCCGGGCTCGACCTCGTCGTCGCCCCCGGGGACGTGATCGGGCTGGTCGGTGCCAACGGCGCGGGCAAGTCCACCCTGCTGAAGCTGCTCGCCGGGCTCACCACGCCCGAGCAGGGGGAGCTCAGGCTCTCCCCGCCGACCGCGAGCGTCGGCCATCTGCCCCAGGAACCGGAGCGCCGCCCCGGCGAGAGCGTGCGGGACTTCCTCGCCCGCCGCACCGGCGTCGCCGAGGCCCAGCGCACCATGGACGAGGCCACCCAGGCCCTGGTCGACGGAGCGCCCGGCGCCGACGACGCCTATGCGACGAGCCTCGAGCGCTGGCTCGACCTCGGGGGCGCCGACCTCGACGAGCGCGCCGAGGAGGTCACCGACTCGCTCGGCCTCGGAGTCGGCCTCGACCAGCCGATGACCTCCCTGTCCGGCGGTCAGGCCGCCCGCGCGGGCCTCGCCTCCCTCCTCCTGTCCCGCTACGACGTCTTCCTCCTCGACGAGCCGACCAACGACCTCGACCTCGACGGCCTGGAGCGCCTGGAACGCTTCGTGAAGGGGCTGCGCGCCGGGACCGTCGTCGTCAGCCACGACCGCGAGTTCCTCACCCGCACGGTCACCAAGGTCCTCGAGCTGGACCTCGCCCAGCAGCAGATCAACCTCTACGGCGGCGGCTACGACGCCTACCTGGAGGAGCGGGACGTGGCCCGCCGGCACGCCCGCGAGGACTTCGAGGAGTACGCCGACAAGAAGGCGGCCCTCCAGGACCGCGCGCAGACCCAGCGCTCCTGGATGGACAAGGGCGTGAAGAACGCGCGCCGCAAGGCGAGCAACGACAACGACAAGATCGGCCGCAAGTTCCGCAGCGAGGCCAGCGAGAAGCAGGCCGCGAAGGCCCGGCAGACCCAGCGCATGATCGAGCGACTGGAGACCGTCGAGGAGCCGCGCAAGGAGTGGGAACTGCGCATGGAGATCGCGTCCGCGCCACGCTCCGGCGCGGTGGTCGCCACCCTGCGCGAGGCCGAGGTGCGACGCGGCGACTTCACCTTCGGGCCGGTGTCCCTGCAGATCGACTGGGCGGACCGGGTCGCGGTCACCGGCGCGAACGGCGCGGGCAAGTCGACCCTCCTCGGCGCGCTCCTCGGCCGGGTCCCGCTGGACGCCGGACAGGCCACCCTGGGCTCGGGCGTCCTGGTGGGCGAGGTCGACCAGGCGCGGCAGTTGTTCCACGGCCCCGAGTCCCTGCTGGACGCGTTCCGCGCGGCCGTACCCGACACCGAACCGGCCGAGGTGCGCACCCTGCTGGCCAAGTTCGGCCTGAAGTCGGACCACGTCACGCGTGCGGCGGCCACCCTGTCACCCGGCGAACGCACCCGCGCGGCCCTCGCGCTGCTCCAGGGCCGGGGCGTCAACCTCCTCGTCCTCGACGAGCCGACGAACCACCTCGATCTGCCGGCCATCGAGCAGCTGGAGTCGGCCCTCGACGCCTACGAGGGCACGCTGCTCCTGGTCACCCACGACCGGCGCATGCTGGACGCGGTCCATGTCACGCGTCGCCTGGAGGTCGCGGACGGCAAGGTGACCGAGCGCTAGGGCACCCGAGGCGGGTCCTCGTGCCGCGAGGATCACCGCGGACTGCCGGGGCCCGGCAGTCCGGGCCCCGGTGCGGTGCGGCGCTGTCAGCGCCTGCCCTTCTTGGGGTCGACGAGGCCCGCTCGGCGCAGTGCGTCAGCCATCGCGCTGTTGCCCGGAGGGGGAGCCTGGCGCGAACCTCCGCCACCTCCGCCGCCGGCGCCTCCGCCGCGCTGGCCGCCCTGCTGCCGCTGCTGCGGCGGACGCCCGCCGCTCCGCTGCGGCCGGCCCCCGCCGGAGGACTGGCCCTGACCGCCCTGCGGGGCCGCCTCGTCGTCCAGCCGCAGCGTCAGCGAGATCCGCTTGCGCGGGATGTCGACGTCGAGGACCTTCACCTTGACGATGTCACCGGGCTTGACGACGTCCCTGGGGTCCTTGACGAACGTCTTCGACAGCGCGGACACGTGCGCCAGGCCGTCCTGGTGGACACCGACGTCGATGAACGCCCCGAAGGCCGCCACGTTCGTCACGACCCCCTCCAGGACCATCCCGGAGGACAGGTCGGAGATCTTCTCCACGCCGTCCTTGAAGGTGGCCGTCTTGAAGGCGGGCCGCGGGTCGCGCCCGGGCTTCTCCAGCTCCTTGAGGATGTCCGTGACGGTCGGCAGACCGAACGTCTCGTCCACGAAGTCCGTCGGCCGCAGTGAGCGCAGCACACCCGTGTTGCCGACGAGGGACGCCACCTCCTGGCCGGAGGTCTTCACCATGCGCCGCACCACCGGGTACGCCTCCGGGTGCACGCTGGAGGCGTCCAGCGGGTCGCTGCCGCCGCGGATGCGCAGGAAGCCCGCGCACTGCTCGTACGCCTTCGGGCCGAGCCGGGCCACCTTCTTCAGCTCGGAACGGGAAGTGAAGGGCCCGTTGGCGTCCCGGTGCGCCACGATGTTCTCGGCGAGTCCGGTGGAGATGCCGGACACCCGTGACAGGAGCCGCGCCGAGGCCGTGTTGACGTCCACGCCCACGCCGTTCACACAGTCCTCCACCACCGCGTCCAGCGAACGCGACAGCTTCACCTCCGACAGGTCGTGCTGGTACTGGCCGACACCGATCGACTTGGGATCGATCTTCACCAGCTCGGCGAGCGGATCCTGGAGCCGGCGCGCGATCGACACGGCGCCGCGCAGCGACACGTCCATGTCGGGCAGCTCCTGGGAGGCGAAGGCGGAGGCCGAGTACACGGAGGCCCCCGCCTCGGACACCATCACCTTGGTGAGATTCAGCTCCGGGTGCCGGGTGATGAGTTCACCGGCGAGCTTGTCGGTCTCGCGGGACGCCGTGCCGTTGCCGATGGCGACCAGGTCGACCGTGTGCTCCTTCGCCAGCCGCGCGAGCTTGGCGATCGCCTCGTCCCACTTGTTCGCCGGGACGTGCGGGTAGATCACGTCGGTGGCGACGACCTTGCCGGTCGCGTCCACGACGGCGACCTTCACGCCCGTACGGAAGCCGGGGTCCAGGCCCAGCGTCGCGCGCGTGCCGGCCGGGGCGGCGAGCAGCAGGTCGCGGAGGTTGGCGGCGAAGACCTCGACCGCCTCGTCCTCGGCGGCCGTCCGCAGCCGCAGCCGCAGGTCGATGCCCAGATGGACGAGGATGCGGGTGCGCCAGGCCCAGCGGACGGTGTCCGTCAGCCACTTGTCGCCCGGCCTGCCGCGGTCGGAGATGTCGAACCGGCGCGCCACGATCCCCTCGTACGACGAGGGACCGGGCTGCTCGGAGGGCTCCTCCGGCTCCAGGACGAGGTCGAGGACCTCCTCCTTCTCGCCGCGCAGCATCGCCAGGACGCGGTGCGAGGGCAGCGCGGTGAACGGCTCGGCGAAGTCGAAGTAGTCGGCGAACTTCGCGCCCGCCTCCTCCTTGCCGTCGCGTACCTTGGCGGCGAGCCGCCCGCGCCCCCACATGCGCTCGCGCAGTTCGCCGATCAGGTCGGCGTCCTCCGAGAACCGCTCGGTGAGGATCGCCCGCGCGCCGTCCAGCGCGGCCTGCGGATCGGCGACGCCCTTGTCGGCGTCGACGAACGCGGCGGCCGCCGCGAGCGGATCGACCGTCGGGTCGCCGAGCAGCCCCTCGGCGAGCGGTTCGAGGCCCGCCTCGCGCGCGATCTGCGCCTTGGTGCGCCGCTTGGGCTTGTACGGCAGGTAGATGTCCTCCAGCCGCGCCTTGGTCTCGGCGCCGAGGATCTGCGCCCGGAGCGCGTCGGTGAGCTTGCCCTGCTCGCCCACCGACTCCAGGATCGCCGTCCGCCGCTCCTCCAGCTCCCGCAGGTAGCGCAGCCGCTCCTCGATCGTGCGCAGCTGCGCGTCGTCGAGCATCTCGGTCGCTTCCTTGCGGTAGCGGGCGATGAAAGGCACCGTCGAGCCGCCGTCGAGCAGCTCCACGGCGGCCTTCACCTGCCGCTGCCGTACGCCGAGTTCCTCGGCGATCCTGCCTTCGATGGACCCTACTTCGATGGACCCGGGTGTCGTCACGATCCCGTACCGCCTTCTCCACTGAGGTTGCGCGGCAATTGTGGCAGGTGACACCGACACTCGGGGATCAGGGCGCGGTCATCAGGCCCTGCGGCTCCTGGTGGAGCCCGAGGCCCCGCCGAAGAGCCGGGCCAGCGCCCGGAAGGGCAGCGTCACCACGGTGGCGACGGCGCCACCGATCTGGCGCAGGACGTCTGCGATCGCACGGAACACGAGCTTCCCCTTTTCGTTCTTCGTCTTGCGTTCTTCGTCGCCCGGCCGCTCCGGCCGAGAAGGACCGGGTACCTCGAGATCGTCGGACCATGCCGACGAGTCGTGGCAGGAAAGGTGGGGAACCCGTCATTGCCGCCCTGAGCCCCGCCCGCGAAGAATCGTCCCCATGCCGCAGCGAACCGTTCCCACCGTTCTCATCGTGCTCTTCGACGGGGTCCAGAGTCTCGACGTGACCGGCCCCCTGGAGGTCTTCGCGGGCGCCGAGCGGCACACCCCGGGCACCTACCGGATCCGTACGGCGTCCCTGGACGGCACTCCCGTGCGCACCTCCAGCGGGCTGACCCTCGTACCGGACGAGGCCCTCACGCGCGCGGGCGACCCGCACACGCTGCTCGTCCCCGGCGGCCGGGGCACCCGGCGTCCGGACACCGCGCCGCTGACGGACTGGCTGCGCGTGCACGCCCCGCGCGCGGAGCGCCTCGTCTCGGTCTGCACGGGCGCGACCCTGCTCGCCGCCGCGGGGCTGTTGGACGGCCGACGGGCGACGACCCACTGGGCGTACTGCGACCGGCTCGCCCGCGACCACCCGGCCGTGCGGGTCGACCCGGACCCGATCTACGTCCGGGACGGGCACGTCCACACCTCGGCCGGCGTCACCTCCGGCATCGACCTGGCCCTCGCCCTGGTCGAGGAGGACCTCGGCCGTGACGCGGCGCTGACCATCGCCCGCCACCTGGTCGTCTTTCTGCGCCGACCCGGGAACCAGGCCCAGTTCAGCGCGCAGCTGGCCGCCCAGACGGCCGAGCGCGCGCCCCTGCGGGAGGTCCAGCACTGGATCACCGAGCATCCCGCCGCCGACCTGAGCGTCGAGTCGCTCGCCGCCCGCGCCCTGCTCTCCCCGCGCCACTTCGCCCGCGCCTTCCGCGACGAGACCGGCATGACGCCCGGCCGCTACGTCGACCGGGTCCGCCTGGAGCACGCCCGCCGTCTGCTGGAGGACACGGCCGACGGCGTCGAGGAGATCTCCCGCGCCAGCGGCTACGGCACCCCCGAGGCCATGCGGCGCGCCTTCGTCAAGGCGCTCGGGACGCCCCCGGCGGAGTACCGCCGCCGGTTCCGTCCCGCACCCGTCCACTGAAGCCCCTTCAGCCCGGTGAGAGGAACCCATGCAGATCGCCGTCGTCGTCTACGACCGCTTCACCGCCCTCGACGTCGTGGGCCCGTACGAGATGCTCTCCCGCGCCCCGGGCGCGGAGACCGTCTTCGTGGCCGAGGAGAGGGGACCCGTCCGCACGGAGACCGGCTTCCTGGCCGTCACCGCCGACCGGGCGCTGTCCGAGGTCCCCGCCCCCGACATCGTGATCGTCTCCGGGGGGCCCGGCCAGAGCGCGCTGATGGAGCACGAGCCCCTGCTCGACTGGCTCCGGACCGCCGACGCCACCAGCACCTGGACGACGTCCGTGTGCTCCGGCTCCCTGCTGCTCGCCGCCGCGGGTCTCCTCGAAGGCCGCCGGGCCACCTCCCACTGGCTGGCCCTGGACCGGCTCGAGGCCTTCGGTGTCGAGCCGACCGGCGAACGCGTCGTCTTCGACGGCAAGTACGTCACCGCGGCCGGCGTCTCGTCCGGCATCGACATGGGACTCGCCCTGCTCGGCCGGATCGCGGGCGACGACCATGCCCGGTCCGTCCAGCTGGGCACGGAGTACGACCCGCAGCCGCCCTACGACGCCGGCGCCCCGCACAAGGCGCCCGCCCACCTCGTGGAGAAGCTGCGGGCCCGCAGCCGCTTCATCCTGACGTAGTCCAGGTGAAGCGCGGCTCCCTGCGCTCCAGGAACGCGGCGACGCCCTCCGCGGTGTCGCCGCTGCCGCGTGCCTGCGCGCTCCAGTGGGCGTCCCGGTCCCCGCGGCCGTTCGCGAACTCCTTGGCGGCGGCCTGCGTCAGCTGCGAGCGGGACACCAGCACCCGGGTGAACTCGGCGACCCGCTCCTCGAGTCCGTCGACGGGCAGCACCTCGTCGACCAGACCCGTGCGCAGCGCCCGCTCGGTGTCGATCAACTCTCCGGAGAACAGCAGGTACTTGGCGGTGGCCGGGCCGACCAGGGACACCAGGCGCCGGGTGGCGGTGGACGGGTAGACGATCCCGAGCTTCGCCGGTGTCACCCCGAACTGCGCGCCCTCCTCGGCGAACCGCAGGTCGCAGGCCGCGGCGAGCTGGGCGCCACCGCCGACGCAGTGCCCCCGGACCGCCGCCAGGGTCGGCTTCGGGAAGGCCGCCAGGGCCTCCTCGGCACGCACCGCCAGCTCCTGCGCCTCCTCCGGCGACTCCCGGAGCGTGGAGATGTCGGCCCCCGCGCAGAAGGTGCCGCCCGCGCCGGTCAGGACCAGCGTCCGCACCGCCGGGTCGGCGGCCAGGGTGTCGAGCAACGGGGGCAGTGCCGCCCACATCGCGGCTGTCATGGCGTTGCGCTTCGCCGGGTGGTGCAGGACGACGGTGGCGACCGCGTCGGTGACGCCGTGCAGCAGATCGGGCTCCATGCCCCGGATGCTAACCACCGGCTAGTCCGCATGATCGGAACGGCCGATGTGAGAGGCGCGACACCGGCGGCAAAGGGAACCAGAGCCGACCAAAGGGAACCAATGACGGCCAAAGGGGAGGAGCGGCGCCGCCGAACCCGTACAACCCGAAGAGTGCGCGAAGTCGGCGCGGAGCGGACAGAAAACGGTCCCGCCGTCGACTCCGTCATCCGGGGCCGGTCGGAAACGTTCGATAACTGCTGACTTCTGTTCAGTCATCCGGAGGGGAGGGCCTCGGTACCAACACTGCACGTGTGGTGACAATCGAGCGCGAGGGTGGCGACCGGACGATGGACGATCAAGGGCGCGGGCCCGACCCCCGCCCGGAGGGCGCCCCGGGCGAACCCTCCGAATCCTCTGCGGAAGCCGAGCCCCGGCCGCTGCCCTACGAAGGCGTCTGGCGCTTCACCGCGCCCGCCGTGGACGCCTCGGTCCCGCAGGCGCGACACGCCGTGCGGGACCTGCTGTACCGCCAGGGGGTGCCGGTCTCCGACGACCTGGCCCAGGGACTCCTGCTGATCGTCTCCGAACTCGTGACCAACGCCGTCCGGCACGCGGCGGTGCTGTCGCCGGTGCTCGCCGTGGAAGTGGCGGTCGGGGCCGAGTGGGTGCGGGTGTCGGTGGAGGACAACCATCCCTACCGTCCGACCGCCCTGGAGGCCGACCACGGCCGCACGGGCGGCCGCGGACTGCTGCTGGTGCGGGAGATCACCCTGGAGGCGGGCGGTGTCTGCGACGTCGAGCACACGTCGGGCGGCGGCAAGGTGATCTGGGCCGCCCTGCCGCTCAAGCCCGTGCGGGTGCCCTGAGGCTCACCAGCCGGCCGACGGCCCCGTCAGCTCTCTGACCGCCGGGCGGGCCGCGTCCAGCACGGTCATGAACCAGGACGAGAACGTGTCCCCGGCGTGCCGCTCCGCCAGCTCGGCGGGCGTCACGAAGGCCGTGTCGCCGACCTCCTCCGCGTCCGGCCGCAGCGGGGACTGCACCAGCCCCACGAACAGGTGGTTGTACTCCTGCTCGACCAGCCCCGACTCCGGGTCCGGGTGGTTGTAGCGGACCGTGCCCGCCTCGGCGAGCAGCGACGGGGAGACTCCGAGCTCCTCGAAGGTGCGCCGCGCGGCCGCCGCGAACGGCGCCTCACCGGGGTAGGGGTGACCGCAGCAGGTGTTGGACCACACACCGGGGGAGTGGTACTTGCCGAGCGCCCGCTGCTGGAGCAGCAGCCGGCCGCGCTCGTCGAAGAGGAACACGGAGAAGGCGCGGTGCAGCTGCCCCGGCGGCTGATGGGCGGCCAGCTTCTCCGCGGTGCCGATCGTGACACCGTTCTCGTCGACCAGCTCCAGCAAGATCGCGTCCGCGGTGCCGTTCGACGACGTCTGTGTCGCGGTGGCAGGTGTGATCGGCATACCCATCCTTAGCATCGGTCCTCGCGTCCCCAGTCTGCCGTACGCGTCCGGCACTCCCGGCACTTCACGCGAAAGCGCGCATGTCCCGCGCGGCAAGGGACCCGGTAGGTGATCTTGCCCGGCGCCGGGAACGGGGAACCGTCCTGAACGTCTGTGCGGATCACGCGGCGCGGACGGCCGGTGCACGCTCAGTGACAGAGTCGCGCCTCGTGTTCCGCGTGGCCGCTCGGCTCCAGCTGGAAGGTGCAGTGCTCCACGTCGAAGTGGTGGCCCAGGCAGCCCTGGAGCTCGTGCAGCATCTTCTCGTGGCCGATCGCGTTCAGTACGTCCGAGCGCACCACCACGTGCGCCGACAGCACCGGCATCCCGGAGGTGATGGTCCACGCGTGCAGATCGTGGACGTCCTCCACCCCGTCCAGGGCGAGTATGTGGGACCGCACCTCCGCCATGTCGACGTCCTTGGGAGCCGACTCCAGCAGCACGTCGAGCGTCTCCCGCAGCAGCTTCACGGTGCGCGGCACGATCATCAGGCCGATGACGAGCGAGGCGACCGGGTCGGCGGCCTGCCATCCGGTGGTCAGGATCACCACCGCCGAGATCAGCACTGCCACCGACCCCAGCGCGTCCGCCGCCACCTCCAGGAACGCCCCGCGCACGTTCAGGCTCTCCGACTGGCCGCGCATCAGCAGCGACATCGAGATCATGTTCGCGACCAGGCCGATCCCGCCGAACCAGATCATCAGCCCGCCCTCGGTGGCGGCGGGAGTGAAGAACCGCTGGACCGCCTCGTAGAGGACGTAGCCGCCCACCCCGAGCAGCAGCAGGCAGTTGGCGAGGGCGGCCAGGATCTCGGCGCGCGCCAGCCCGAAGGTGCGGGTCTCGCTCGGCGGCCGGTTGGCGAACCGGATGGCGAGCAGCGCCATGCCCAGGCCCAGTGCGTCCGTCGCCATGTGCGCGGCGTCCGCGACCAGTGCGAGGGAGTCCGCGAGCATCCCGCCGACGATCTCGACGACCATGACGCCGAGCGTGATCGACAGGGCGACGCGCAGCCTGCCCCGGTACGCCGCTGCGGCCGTGGCGGTGGCCGGCACGTGGGTGTGCGTATGGCTGTGGTCGTGCCCAGCCCCCATGGAAGCAGCCCTTCTGTGGTCCGTCGTGGGCCGTCGCGTTCTGCCCCGCGATCACAGTGAACTACGGGTGGGGGGTATCCGGCAACGCGGCACTGAACACCGTTGTCATGTGCCCTGACCTGCGGAAACGATTCGCAGGTCAGGGATCCTCACCTGCTGATCAGCGGGAGTGCGGCGGTCGGCCCGGTGCGCGCCGGGAAAACGCCCGGGACGGCGACGTGCCCTCCGGCCCGGTCGTGACCCCGGTCATGGCGCCCGTGCCGGATGCGCCCTGTGCCCCCGATGCCCCGAAGTCCGCGGTGTATCCGTTCCGGCCGTGATGAGTCATGTCACGACGGAAGGTCCCGTCCCGACCGGTACGGACGCCCCGGCCCGGTGGACAATGTCCTGGATGTCGGCTCTTGGGGGCGCGGTTTGTCGCCCGGGCCGCCGATCACCGATGATGATCTCGGCAAAGGCCGGTTCAAGCCGAGTCCGAGCCGTGCTGCCGGACTGCGTCGATCGTGCCTGAACGGGCGGTGAACACGGCGTTCCCGGCATCCGATAGCCTCTGCCGACATGCCGCCCGCCTGGTGCGGCCACTGGTGAAGTCGCCGGTGCGGCCCAGGGGCGCCTCCATCGTGTACATGACCGGCGTGAACGCGCCGGACCCAGGGAGTGAGTTCGGTTGTCGACCGCCATCCTCACCGGCTCGCCGGTCCCCGGATCGTCGATCGAGGGCGATCTGCGGTCCCTCGGCTTCGACGTCCGGACCGCCTCCGACGCCGGTGACGCCGAGGCCCTCCTCGCCGCCGTCCCCGGTGACCAGCGTGTCGCCGTCGTGGACGCCCGCTTCGTGGGTCACGAGCACGCGCTGCGTCTCGGCCTCACCGACCCCCGCTTCCCGCTCGGCGCGATCCCGGGCGCGGTGACCGCCCAGCCGGCCGGTCGGCAGGCCCTGACCCGCGCGATGGCCAGGGAGAACTCGGCGAGCGCCGGAACCACCCACGGGGGTGCCCCCGCGCGGGCGAGGTCGAGCGTGGGAGACGTCGACAGCATCGACAGCGTCGCCGACCGGGTCGTCGCCGCCCTCGACGCCGACGGCGTCGACGTGCACCGCCCCGAACTGGGCAGTCTGGTCGCGGAGGTCCCGGCCGACCCGCAGGCCCGCAACGAGGCACGACAGGCCGTCGCCGCCGTCGACGACGAGGCCGTCCGCCTGAAGTCCGCCGTGAAGGCGCGCGACGGCTTCTTCACCACGTACTGCATCAGCCCGTACTCGCGCTACATCGCCCGCTGGTGCGCCCGCCGCGGCCTCACCCCCAACCAGGTCACCACCGCCTCGCTGATCACCGCACTGATCGCGGCGGCCTGCGCGGCCACCGGCACCCGGGGCGGGTTCGTCGCGGCCGGCGTGCTGCTGATCGCGTCCTTCGTGCTGGACTGCACCGACGGCCAGCTCGCCCGCTACTCCTTGCAGTACTCCACGCTCGGCGCCTGGCTCGACGCCACCTTCGACCGCGCCAAGGAGTACGCCTACTACGCGGGTCTCGCGCTCGGCGCGGCCCGGGGCGGCGACGACGTGTGGGCCCTGGCACTGGGCGCGATGGTCCTCCAGACCTGCCGGCACGTCGTGGACTTCTCCTTCAACGAGGCCAACCACGACGCCACCGCCAACACCAGCCCCACCGCCGCCCTCTCCGACAAGCTCGACAGCGTCGGCTGGACGGTCTGGGTGCGGCGGATGATAGTCCTGCCCATCGGCGAACGATGGGCCATGATCGCCGTTCTCACCGCTGCCACCACCCCCCGCATCACCTTCTACGCGCTGCTCGTCGGGTGCGCGTTCGCGGCGACCTACACCACGGCGGGCCGGGTCCTGCGCTCGCTGACCCGCAAGGCCAGGCGGACGGACCGGGCGGCGCAGGCACTGGCGGACCTCGCGGACAGCGGACCGCTCACCGAACTTCTGGCCCGCACGCTCCCCGCGGGCATCCGCGTTCCGGCCCCGCTCGCTGCGGTCGTCGGCGTTCTCCTGCTGGTGCTCGCGGCCTCGCTCGACGGCCCGGGCTTCTCGCTCCTGCTGGCCGCCGTCCTGTACGTCCTGCTCTCCGCCGACGCCGTCGCCCGCCCCCTCAAGGGCGCCCTCGACTGGCTGGTCCCGCCGCTCTTCCGGGCCGGGGAGTACTGCACCGTCCTCATCCTCGCGGCCAAGGCCGACGTGAACGGAGCGCTTCCCGCGGCTTTCGGGCTGGTTGCCGCCGTCGCCTACCATCACTACGACACGGTGTACCGCATCCGCGGCAACGCCGGAGCGCCGCCGGCCTGGCTGGTGCGCGCCATCGGGGGGCAGGACGGGCGCACACTGCTCGTCGTCGTGCTGGCCGTGCTGCTCACCGCCTCGCAGTTCACGGTCGCGCTCACGGTCCTCGCCGTGGTCGTCGCCGTCGTGGTGCTCCTCGAGAGCATCCGCTTCTGGGTCGCCGCCCACCGGGCAGGCGCCCCGTCCGTACACGATGAAGGAGAACCCGCATGATCGGCCTCGTGCTGGCGGCCGGCGCCGGACGGCGTCTGCGCCCCTACACCGACAGCCTGCCCAAGGCGCTGGTGCCGGTGGGGCCCGCGGGCATAGAGGGCGAGCCCACGGTCCTGGACCTGACGCTCGGCAACTTCGCCGAGATCGGTCTGACCGAGGTCGCGGTCATCGTCGGCTACCGCAAGGAGGCCGTGTACGAGCGCAAGGCGGCGCTGGAGGCGAAGTACGGCCTCAAGCTCACCCTCATCGACAACGACAAGGCCGAGGAGTGGAACAACGCCTACTCCCTGTGGTGCGGCCGTGACGCCCTCAAGGACGGGGTCATCCTCGCCAACGGCGACACCGTCCACCCGGTGTCCGTCGAGCACACGCTGCTCGCCGCCCGCGGCGAGGGCAGGCAGATCATCCTCGCGCTCGACACCGTGAAGTCCCTCGCCGACGAGGAGATGAAGGTCGTCGTCGACCCCGACCTGGGCGTCCGGCGGATCACCAAGCTGATGGACCCGGCCGACGCCACCGGCGAGTACATCGGCGTCACCCTCATCGAGGGCGACGCGGCCCCCGCACTGGCCGAGGCGCTCAAGACCGTGTGGGAGAGCGACCCCCAGCAGTTCTACGAGCACGGCTACCAGGAGCTCGTCGACGGCGGCTTCCGCATCGACGTGGCCCCGATCGGTGACGTCGCGTGGGTCGAGATCGACAACCACGACGATCTCGCCCGTGGACGGGAGATCGCGTGCCAGTACTGACCCGGCTGATCCCCTCACCGGTCGTCGTGGACATCCGCCCGGGTGCCCTCGACGACCTGGTCGGGGTCCTCGCCGACGAGCGCATCTCGCACTCGGGCAAGCTCGCGATCGCCGTCAGCGGCGGCTCGGGCGCCCGGCTGCGTGAGCGCCTCACCCCGGCCCTGCCCGGCGCCACCTGGTACGAGGTCGGAGGCGGAACGCTCGACGACGCCGTGCGGCTGGCGAGCGACATAAGAGCCGGCCACTACGACGCGGTCGTGGGCCTCGGCGGCGGCAAGATCATCGACTGTGCCAAGTTCGCCGCGGCACGGGTCGGCCTGTCCCTGGTCGCCGTCCCGACGAACCTCGCCCACGACGGCCTGTGCTCCCCGGTCGCCACCCTCGACAACGACGCCGGCCGCGGTTCCTACGGGGTCCCGACCCCGATCGCCGTCGTGATCGACCTGGACGTCATCCGCGAGGCGCCGGTCCGCTATGTGCGGGCCGGCATCGGGGACGCCGTCTCCAACATCTCCGCCATCGCGGACTGGGAGCTCGCCAACCGGATCAAGGGCGAGAAGATCGACGGCCTCGCCGCCGCGATCGCCCGGCAGGCCGGCGAGGCGGTGCTGCGCCACCCGGGCGGCATCGGGGACACCGACTTCCTCCAGGTGCTGGCCGAGGCGCTGGTGCTCAGCGGCATCGCGATGTCGGTGTCGGGCGACTCCCGCCCGTCCTCCGGCGCGTGCCACGAGATCAACCACGCCTTCGACCTGCTCTTCCCCAAGCGGGCGGCCGCCCACGGCGAGCAGTGCGGACTCGGCGCGACCTTCGCGATGTACCTGCGCGGAGCGCACGAGGAGTCGGCCTACATGGCCCAGGTGCTGCGCCGCCACGGCCTTCCGGTCCTGCCGCAGGAGATCGGCTTCACGGTGGACGAGTTCGTCCGTGCCGTGGAGTTCGCTCCCGAGACCCGGCCCGGCCGCTACACGATCCTCGAACACCTCGACCTCAAGACCGAACAGATCAAGGACATCTACGCCGACTATGTCAAGGCCATCGGTAGCTGAACTCAGACCGGTCGTCCACCCTCCGGGGGTGAAGGACCGGCGCAGCGGTGAGCACTGGATGGGACGCCTCTACATGCGTGAGGTGTCCCTGCGGGTCGACCGCTACCTGGTCAACACCAGGGTCACGCCCAACCAGCTCACGTACCTGATGACCGTCTTCGGCGTGCTCGCCGCCCCGGCCCTGCTGGTGCCGGGGATCACGGGCGCCGTGCTCGGCGTGGTGTGCGTCCAGATGTACCTGCTGCTGGACTGCGTGGACGGCGAGATCGCCCGCTGGAAGAAGCAGTACTCGCTGGGCGGGGTCTATCTGGACCGGGTCGGGGCGTATCTCACCGACGCCGCCGTGCTGGTCGGCTTCGGCCTGCGTGCCGCCGACCCGTGGGGCACCGGACGCATCGACTGGCTCTGGGCCTTCCTCGGCACACTGGCCGCGCTCGGCGCGATCCTGATCAAGGCGGAGACCGACCTCGTCGGCGTCGCCCGGCACCAGGGCGGTCTGCCGCCGGTCAAGGAGTCGGCGTCCGAGCCGCGCTCCTCCGGGATGGCACTGGCCCGCCGGGCCGCCTCGGCGCTCCAGTTCCACCGGCTGATCCTCGGCATCGAGGCGTCCCTGCTGATCCTGGTGCTGGCGGTCGTCGACCAGGTGCGCGACGACCTGTTCTTCTCCCGGCTCGGCGTGGCCGTGCTGGCCGGCATCGCGCTGCTCCAGACCCTGCTGCACCTGGTGTCCATCCTCGCGTCGAGCAGGCTGAAGTGAGAGCGCCCGGGAAGGTCGGCGCGGTCGTCATCACCATGGGCAACCGCCCCGACGAGCTGAGAGCACTGCTGGACTCGATCGCCAAGCAGGACGGCGACCGGGTCGAGGTGGTCGTGGTCGGCAACGGCTCGCCCGTCCCGGACGTCCCCGAGGGCGTCAGGACGATCGAGCTGCCCGAGAACCTTGGTATCCCCGGCGGCCGCAACGTCGGCATCGAGGCCTTCGGACCCAGCGGCCGGGACGTCGACGTCCTGCTGTTCCTGGACGACGACGGTCTCCTGGCCCACCACGACACGGCCGAGCTGTGCCGCCGGGCCTTCGACGCCGATCCGAAGCTGGGCATCGTGAGCTTCCGGATCGCCGACCCGGAGACCGGGGTCACCCAGCGCCGCCACGTGCCCCGGCTGCGCGCCTCGGACCCGATGCGCTCCTCCCGGGTCACCACGTTCCTCGGGGGCGCCAACGCCGTGCGCACGAAGGTCTTCGCGGAGGTGGGCGGACTCCCGGACGAGTTCTTCTACGCCCACGAGGAGACCGACCTGGCATGGCGGGCCCTCGACGCGGGCTGGATGATCGACTACCGGTCCGACATGGTGCTGTACCACCCGACGACCGCGCCCTCGCGGCACGCGGTGTACCACCGCATGGTCGCCCGCAACCGGGTCTGGCTGGCCCGGCGCAACCTTCCCGCTCCGCTGGTCCCCGTCTATCTCGGGGTCTGGCTGCTGCTCACCCTGGCGCGCCGCCCCTCGGGGTCCGCGCTGAAGGCGTGGTTCGGCGGTTTCCGGGAAGGCTGGAGCACTCCGTGCGGACCTCGTAGGCCCATGAAGTGGCGTACGGTGTGGCGGCTGACCCGACTGGGCCGGCCCCCGGTGATCTGACAAGCTCGTCCCTGAGGGCACCCCGGGCCGTACCGCGGGCCCCCCGGCTCATGCAGGCCTCGTCAAGGCTGCGCATCCCGAAGACGAAAGTTTCCTACCTGTGAGTGAGACAACGCATGACGTCGGAGTCGTGGTGACCGCGCCTCCGTCGCCCGACGAGGGCCTCACGGCGGCACAGCTGGCCGCCAAGTACGGGCTGGCCGTGAGCGGCGCCCGGCCTGCGCTGCGGGAGTACGTCCGGCAGCTCTGGGGGCGCCGGCACTTCATCATGGCGTTCTCCCGGGCGAAACTGGCCTCCCAGTACAGCCAGGCCAAACTCGGCCAGCTGTGGCAGGTGGCCACGCCGCTGCTGAACGCGGCCGTGTACTTCATGATCTTCGGCCTGCTCCTCAACGCCGGCCGGGGGATGTCGAAGGAGGTGTACATCCCCTTCCTCGTCACGGGCGTCTTCGTGTTCACCTTCACGCAGAGCTCGGTGATGACCGGCGTCCGGGCGATCTCGGGCAACCTCGGCCTGGTCCGCGCCCTGCACTTCCCGCGTGCCTCACTGCCGATCTCGTTCGCCCTGCAGCAGCTTCAGCAACTGCTGTACTCGATGCTGGTGCTGTTCCTGGTCGTGATCGGCTTCGGCAGCTACCCGGACGCCTCCTGGACGCTGATCGTCCCGGTGCTCGTCCTCCAGTTCTGCTTCAACTCCGGTCTGGCGCTGATCTTCGCCCGGGCCGGCGCGAAGACCCCGGACCTGGCGCAGCTGATGCCGTTCGTGATGCGGACGTGGATGTACGCGTCCGGCGTGATGTTCTCCATCCCCGTCTTCCTCGCGGACAAGCCGCAGTGGGTGGCCAACATCCTGCAGTGGAACCCGGCGGCCATCTACATGGACCTGATGCGCTTCGCGCTCATCGAGGAGTACGGCGCCGAGAACCTTCCCGCGCACGTCTGGGCGGTCGCGGGCGGTTGGGCCGTCCTCGTCGCCGTCGGCGGCTTCGTGTACTTCTGGCAGGCGGAGGAGAGGTACGGCCGTGGTTGAGCCGCTCGCGGGACAACGGATCCCGACCGTCATCGCCGACGAGGTCCACATCGTCTACCGCGTCAACGGCGCCAAGTCCGGCAAGGGCAGCGCCACCGCGGCGCTCAGCCGCATCGTCAAGCGCGGTTCCGACGACACGGCACGCGGCGTGCGCAAGGTGCACGCCGTGCGCGGCGTCTCCTTCGTCGCCCACCGCGGCGAGGCCATCGGCCTGATCGGCTCCAACGGCTCCGGCAAGTCCACGCTGCTGCGCGCCATCGCCGGTCTGCTGCCGCCGGAGAGCGGCAAGGTCTACACCGACGGCCAGCCCTCGCTGCTCGGCGTCAACGCCGCCCTGATGAACGACCTCACCGGCGAGCGCAACGTCACGCTCGGCGGGCTCGCCATGGGCATGTCCCGCGAGCAGATCAAGGAGCGCTACCAGGAGATCGTCGACTTCTCCGGCATCAACGAGAAGGGCGACTTCATCACCCTGCCGATGCGCACCTACTCCTCTGGCATGCAGGCCCGGCTGCGCTTCTCCATCGCCGCCGCCAAGGACCACGACGTCCTGATGATCGACGAGGCCCTGGCCACCGGCGACGCGAAGTTCCGGGGGCGCTCCGAGGAACGCATCCGGGAGCTGCGCGAGCACGCCGGCACGGTGTTCCTGGTGAGCCACAGCAACAAGTCGATCAGGGACACCTGTGACCGCGTGCTGTGGCTGGAGCGTGGCGAACTACGGCTGGACGGCCCGACCGAAGAGGTCATGAGGGAATACGAGAAGTTCTCGGGCAAGTAGCGTGATTCGGCCAGGGCCCCGCCGGAACTGTCCGGCGGGGCCCTGCGTCTGCAAAGGAAACGTCAACTCCGGGTCGGCCTAGGAATCTTGACGCCAATCGGTGTGTTGTTGTGATGTCCCGGACACCCCCGCGAACCGTGCTGCGTTGTACAACGTAAGCTGGACCGGCCCCCGAATCGCGCCAAGTGGGGCGAAAACGTGCAGTGCCCGCCGTCGGGGACGCTGCGCGGGCGGCTCGGCGGCGTGTCCGAAATAGTGTGTATTAGGTCGGCAGTGTAGAACGGGAGATGTGACGGCGATGGCTACGGAAACTCCCCAGATCGACGCGAGCCGTGCCGTCCCCGCCCCGGGCGGTCGACGATGACGGCACCCGCCGCGCCACGCATCGGCGACCCGGAGCGCGGCACGCTCGACAAGGCCGCGGACGAGAACTTCCCGGTGGCCCCCTTCTTCCTGCCCAGGGCCTGGCGCGACGACCTGATGGCCGTGTACGGCTTCGCCCGGCTCGTCGACGACATCGGTGACGGCGACCTCGCCCCCGGCGGCGCGGACGCCCGGCTGCTCGGCGTGTCGGCCACCGCCGCCGAGGACCGCCTCGCCCTGCTGGACGCCTTCGAGGCCGATCTGCGTCGTGTCTTCGACGGATCCGACGGCCCGCCCCGGCACCCCCTGCTGCGCCGTCTCCAGCCGACCGTCCGCCGTCGCTCGCTCGGCCCCGAGCCCTTTCTCGGCCTGATCGCCGCCAACCGGCAGGACCAGCTCGTCACGCGCTACGAGACCTACGACGACCTCCTCGCCTACTGCGAGCTGTCGGCCAATCCCGTGGGCCGGCTGGTCCTCGCCGTCACCGGCGCCGCCACCCCCGAGCGGATCCGCCGCTCCGACGCGATCTGCACCGCGCTGCAGATCGTCGAGCATCTCCAGGACGTGTCCGAGGACCTCGGCCGCGACCGTGTCTATCTGCCCGCCGCGGACATGAAGCGCTTTCACGTCAAGGAATCGGATCTGGCCACGAACACCGCGGGCGCGTCGGTGCGCGCGCTGGTCGCGTACGAAGCGCAACGCGCCCGCGATCTGCTGAATGAAGGCGCCCCCCTGGTGGGTAGCGTTCACGGCAGGCTGAGGCTGTTGCTCGCGGGTTTCGTGGCGGGGGGAAGCGCGGCGATCAAGGCGATCGCCGCCGCCGAGTACGACGTACTTCCCGGCCCGCCCAAGCCCGGCAGGCTCCGGCTGCTGCGCGAGGTGGGCGTGACCCTGCGAGGAGAGGGGTGATCCGGGCCGTGGAGCCGTCACCGCACGTGTCCGCGCCGGTACTCGCCGCCTACAGCTACTGCGAGACCGTCACCGGGCAGCAGGCCCGTAACTTCGCGTACGGCATCCGGCTGCTGCCCACGCCCAAGCGCCGCGCGATGTCGGCGCTGTACGCCTTCTCGCGCCGTGTCGACGACATCGGCGACGGCGCACTGGGCGGCGAGGTCAAGAGCGCCAGGCTCGAGGAGACCCGGGCGCTGCTCGCCCGGGTCCGCGCGGGCGAGGTCGAGGAGGACGACACCGACCCCGTCGCGGTCGCCCTCGCGCACACGGCCCGGGTCTTCCCCGTCCCGCTGCGCGGCCTGGACGAGCTGATCGACGGCGTCCTGATGGACGTGCGCGGCGAGACCTACGAGACCTGGGACGACCTGAAGGTGTACTGCCGCTGTGTGGCGGGCGCCATCGGACGCCTCTCGCTCGGCGTGTTCGGCACCGAACCGGGGGCGCGAGGCGCCGAGCGCGCGCCGGAGTATGCCGACACGCTCGGGCTCGCGCTCCAGCTCACGAACATCCTCAGAGACGTCCGCGAGGACGCCGAGGGCGGCCGCACCTATCTGCCCGCCGACGACCTCGCGAAGTTCGGCTGCTCGGCCGGGTTCGACGGGCCGAAGCCGCCGGAGGGATCCGACTTCGCGGGTCTCGTGCACTTCGAGGTGCGGCGGGCCCGCACCCTCTTCGCCGAGGGCTACCGGTTGCTTCCCCTGCTCGACCGCCGCAGCGGCGCCTGTGTCGCCGCCATGGCGGGCATCTACCGCCGTCTCCTCGACCGCATCGAGCGCGACCCCGAGGCCGTGCTGCGCGGCCGGGTCTCGCTGCCCGGACGGGAGAAGGCCTTCGTGGCCGTACGCGGGCTGTCGGGCCTGGACGCCCGGCATGTGTCGCGGCGGACCGTCAGGAGGCACCCCTGATGGACGCGACCGGTGACAAAGTGGGCCAAGGTGATTCCACCGGCGAAAAGCGGCACGCAACCCTCCGGTGCGGCGCGGCGTCCCTGACTGCGACGGCCAGCGGTGCAGAGTTCAAACACCATGGCCGGTCCGCACGGGAGGGTGCAGGATGAACGACGAGCAACTCGCGGACGCCGTGGAAGCGTCCGGCCCTTCGGGGCGCACCGCCGTCGTCGTCGGGGGAGGGCTCGCCGGGGTGACCGCCGCGCTCGCGCTCGCCGACGCGGGCGTACGCGTCACCCTGCTCGAAGGCCGCCCCCGGCTCGGCGGCCTGGCCTTCTCCTTCCGGCGCGGCGAACTGACCGTGGACAACGGACAGCACGTGTACCTGCGCTGCTGCACCGCCTACCGCTGGTTCCTCGAGCGCATCGAGGGCAGCGCGCTGGCGCCCTTGCAGGATCGTCTCGACGTGCCCGTCGTCGACGTGGCCAGACCCGAGGGACGGCGGCTCGGCAGGCTGCGACGCGACGCGCTGCCCGTACCCCTGCATCTGGGGCGCAGCCTCGCCACGTATCCGCACCTCTCGCTCGCCGAACGCGCCAGAGTGGGCCGTGCCGCGCTCGCGCTCAAGGGGCTCGACCTCGCCGATCCACGGCTGGACGCACAGGACTTCGGCAGTTGGCTCACCGCGCACGGTCAGTCGGCACGCGCCGTCGAGGCCCTCTGGGACCTGGTCGGGGTCGCCACCCTCAACGCGGTCGCGGGCGACTCCTCGCTGGCGCTCGCCGCGATGGTGTTCAAGACCGGTCTGCTGTCCGACCCGGGCGCCGCCGACATCGGCTGGGCGCATGTCCCGCTGGGTGAACTGCACGACCGGCTCGCCCGCAAGGCGCTCGACTCCGCGGGCGTGCGTACCGAGGTCCGTACACGCGTCACCTCCCTCTCTCCTGACGGGAACGGGACGTGGAGCGTTCAGGTTCCCGGCGAGACGCTCCGCGCGGACACGGTCGTCCTCGCCGTACCGCAGCGCGAGGCGTACGACCTGCTCCCCGACGGGGCGCTCGACGACGCCGAGCGGCTGCTGGAGATCGGCACCGCGCCCATCCTCAACGTGCACGTCGTCTACGACCGCAAGGTGCTCGACAAGCCCTTCTTCGCGGCGCTCGGCACGCCCGTGCAGTGGGTCTTCGACCGCACCGCCGCCTCCGGGCTGCGCGAGGGCCAGTACCTCGCCCTGTCCCAGTCCGCGGCGCAGGACGAGATCGACGAACCCGTGGCCGCGCTGCGCGAGCGCTATCTGCCCGAGCTGGAACGGCTGCTGCCGACCACGCGCGGCGCCGGGGTGCGGGACTTCTTCGTGACCCGGGAGCGCACGGCGACGTTCGCCCCCACCCCCGGCGTCGGGCGCCTTCGGCCCGGCGCCCGCACCAGAGTTCCCGGCCTGTACCTGGCCGGAGCGTGGACCGCCACAGGGTGGCCCGCGACCATGGAGAGTGCGGTCCGCAGCGGTGTGAGCGCGGCGGACGCCGCGCTGAGCACCCTCGGCCGGCCCCGCCCCCGCCGCCTCTTCGAGTTCGAGGAGGCGGCCTGATGCTCGATCAGCACGGCTCGGCACACCCCCGCACCCTCTCCAGCACCGCAACAAGAGGAGAAAACGTGCCCACTGTGCCCCCGGCCACGCCGGCCGCTCGGAGGACCGCGGTGGACGTGACCGCGCTCCTGGAGCGCGGCCGCACCCTGGCCACACCGGTGCTGCGGGCGGCCGTCGACCGTCTGGCACCGCCCATGGACACGGTCGCCGCCTACCACTTCGGCTGGATCGACGCCCACGGCAACCCGACCGACGGCGACGGCGGCAAGGCCGTGCGGCCGGCCCTCGCCGTGCTCTCCGCCGAGGTCACGGGGGCCGCTCCCGAGGTCGGTGTCCCCGGCGCGGTCGCCGTCGAGCTGGTCCACAACTTCTCGCTCCTGCACGACGACCTGATGGACGGCGACGAGCAGCGCAGGCACCGCGACACCGTCTGGAAGGTGCACGGCCCCGCCCAGGCCATCCTGGTCGGCGACGCCCTGTTCGCCCTCGCGGGCGAGATCCTCCTCGAACTCGGCACGGTCGAGGCGGCCCGGGCGACCCACCGCCTGACCGTCGCCACCCGTGCCCTCATCGACGGCCAGGCCCAGGACATCTCCTACGAGCACCGCGACCGGGTCAGCGTCGAGGAGTGCCTGGAGATGGAGGGCAACAAGACCGGTGCCCTGCTGGCCTGTGCCAGTTCCATCGGCGCCGTGCTCGGCGGGGCGGACCAGCACACCGCCGACGCCCTGGAGAAGTACGGCTACCACCTCGGCCTGGCCTTCCAGGCCGTGGACGACCTGCTCGGCATCTGGGGCGACCCGGAGGCCACCGGCAAGCAGACCTGGAGCGATCTGCGCCAGCGCAAGAAGTCCCTGCCGGTGGTCGCCGCGCTCGCGGCGGGCGGTTCCGCCTCCGAGCGGCTCGGCGAGATCCTCGCCGCCGACGCCAAGAGCAGCGACTTCGAGACCTTCTCCGAGGGGGAGTTCGCGGCCCGCGCCGCCCTGATCGAGGAGGCGGGCGGCCGTGACTGGACCGCTGGAGAGGCGCGCCGCCAGCACGCCGTCGCCCTGGACGCCCTGAACGCCGTGGACATGTCCGAGCAGGTGCGGGACCGGTTCACGGCGCTCGCCGACTTCGTCGTCGTACGAAAGAGATGATCCCTATCGGTCGAATAGCCCTCGCGTAGTCGCCGGCCGGTGTGCGAGGAGAGAGCACCGGCCGACGGCGGACCCACAGCAGACGCAAAGCCATGCACACTGCACGAAGGGGAAGCCATGACAGCGACGACCGACGGAAGCACCGGGGCTCTGCCGCCCCGCGCTGCCGCGGCCAGCGAAACCGACATCACCATCCCCGTGGCGGCCGGGGTACAAGAAGCCGCCACCCGCGCGATGCAACGCGCCACCGACTTCCTGCTCGCCGGGCAGGACGCCGAGGGCTGGTGGAAGGGCGACCTCGAGACGAACGTCACGATGGACGCCGAGGACCTGCTGCTCCGTCAGTTCCTGGGCATCCGCGACGAGGCAACGACCCGGGCCGCCGCGCTCTTCGTCCGGGGCGAGCAGCGCGAGGACGGTACGTGGGCCACCTTCTACGGCGGTCCGCCCGACCTCTCCGCCACCGTCGAGGCGTACGTCGCCCTGCGGCTGGCGGGCGACGCCCCCGAGGCGCCCCACATGCGCCGGGCCTCCGGGTGGATCCGCGAGCAGGGGGGCATCGCCTCCGCCCGGGTCTTCACCCGGATCTGGCTGGCCCTGTTCGGCTGGTGGAAGTGGGAGGACCTGCCCGAACTCCCGCCTGAGCTCTTGTTCTTCCCCAAATGGTTCCCGCTGAGCATCTACAACTTCGGCTGCTGGGCGCGGCAGACGATCGTGCCGCTCACCGTGGTGTCGGCGAAGCGCCCGGTGCGTCCGGCGCCTTTCCCGCTCGACGAGCTGCACGCCGATCCCGCGGATCCCAACCCGGCCAAGCCCCTCGCCCCGGTGAACAGCTGGGACGGACTCTTCCAGCGGCTCGACAAGGTGGTGCGCGGCTACCGGTCGGTCGCGGTGCGCAGGCTGCGCGGCGCGGCCCTGAACGCCGCCGCCCGCTGGATCATCGAACGGCAGGAGAACGACGGCGCCTGGGGCGGCATCCAGCCGCCGGCCGTGTACTCGGTGATCGCCCTGCACCTGCTCGGCTACGACCTCCAGCACCCGGTGATGCGGGCGGGCATCGAGTCGCTGGACCGGTACGCCGTGTGGCGCGAGGACGGCGCGCGGATGATCGAGGCCTGCCAGTCGCCGGTGTGGGACACCTGCCTGGCCACCATCGCGCTCGCCGACGCGGGACTTCCCGCCGACCATCCGCAACTGGTCAAGGCCGCCGACTGGATGCTCGGCGAACAGGTCGTCCGACCGGGTGACTGGTCGGTGAGCAGGCCCCAACTGCCGCCGGGCGGCTGGGCGTTCGAGTTCCACAACGACAACTACCCCGACATCGACGACACCGCCGAGGTCGTCCTCGCGCTGCGCCGGGTCAAGCACCACGACCCGGAGCGGATGGACCGGGCCATCGCCCGCGGGGTGCGCTGGAACCTCGGGATGCAGTCGAAGAACGGGGGCTGGGGTGCCTTCGACGTCGACAACACCAGCCCGTTCCCCAACCGGATGCCCTTCTGCGACTTCGGCGAGGTCATCGACCCGCCGTCCGCCGACGTCACCGCGCACGTCGTCGAGATGCTGGCGGTCGAGGGGCTCTCGCACGACCCGCGCACCCGGCGCGGCATCGAGTGGCTGCTGGCCGAACAGGAGCCGGAAGGCTCGTGGTTCGGGCGCTGGGGCGTCAACTACGTCTACGGCACGGGGTCGGTGGTGCCGGCCCTGACCGCGGCGGGCCTGCCCGCGCAGCACCCCGCGATCCGGCGGGCGGTCTCCTGGCTGGAGCGGGTGCAGAACGACGACGGCGGCTGGGGCGAGGACCTGCGCTCCTACCAGGACGCCGCCCGCTGGAGCGCCCGCGGCGCCTCGACGGCCTCCCAGACGGCCTGGGCGCTGATGGCGCTGCTGGCGGCCGGGGAGAGGGACTCCAAGGCCGTCGAGCGGGGCGTCGCCTGGCTGGCGCAGACCCAGTTGGAGGACGGCTCCTGGGACGAGCCCTACTTCACCGGCACCGGCTTCCCCTGGGACTTCTCGATCAACTACCACCTCTACCGGCAGGTCTTCCCGCTGACCGCGCTCGGCCGGTACGTCCACGGAGAGCCGTTCAGCAAGCAGCCCGCCACGCACGCGGCTACCACCGAGGCCAAGGGGGGCTGATGAGCACGCAGTCCGTCCCGTCGCCGCTGCTGATCGCCTGCGCCCTCGGCATCGAGCACCTCGCCCTGCGCATGGGCGACCGCGGCGGAGCCGACGGGCCGGTCACCGTCCTGCGGACGGGCATGGGGCCGAAGGCGGCGGAGCGTTCCGTCTCCCGCGTCCTGGCCGACCCGGTGTTCGCCGGGGCGGCCGTGCTGGCCACGGGCTTCTGCGCCGGCCTCGCCCCCGGTATGCACCCCGGTGATCTGGTCGTCGCCGAGGAGACCCGCGACCCGCGGGGCAGTGTCCCCTGCGTCGGCACCGAGCTGCTCGTCAAGGAACTCGCCCGCACCCTGCCCGGGCGCACCGTCCACACCGGCCCCCTCACCGGCTCCGACCACGTCGTTCGCGGGCACGAGCGGGCCGACCTGCTCGCGACCGGCGCGATCGCCCTCGACATGGAGTCGGCGGCCACGCTGCTGAGCGCCGTGCGCGCGGAGCCGCGCCCGGTTGCGGCCGTCCGGGTGGTCGTGGACGCTCCTGAACATGAACTCGTCCGGATCGGCACGGTACGCGGTGGAATATCAGCCTTCCGCGTCCTTCGCTCGGTCCTGCCTGCTTTTTTCGAATGGCACCGTAATGTTCTGCTCCCCCGGAGGTGAGCCACATGGCCATGCCACTGCGCCAGTCCATCAAGGTCGCTACATACCTGGCCGAACAGAAGCTCCGCAAGCGGGAGAAGTTTCCGCTCATCGTCGAGCTGGAACCGCTCTTCGCCTGCAACCTCAAGTGCGAGGGCTGCGGCAAGATCCAGCACCCGGCGGGAGTGCTCAAGCAGCGCATGCCGGTCGCCCAGGCCGTCGGCGCGGTGCTGGAGTCCGGTGCGCCGATGGTGTCCATCGCGGGTGGTGAGCCCCTGATGCACCCTCAGATCGACGAGATCGTGCGGCAGTTGGTGGCCAAGAGGAAGTACGTCTTCCTCTGCACCAACGCCATGCTGCTGCGCAAGAAGCTGGACAAGTTCACGCCCTCTCCCTACTTCGCCTTCGCCGTGCACATCGACGGGCTGCGGGAGCGGCACGACGAGTCGGTGGCCAAGGAAGGTGTGTTCGACGAGGCCGTGGCGGCCATGAAGGAGGCCAAGCGGCGCGGCTTCCGGGTGACCACCAACTCGACCTTCTTCAACACCGACACCCCGCAGACCATCATCGAGGTGCTCAACTACCTCAACGACGACCTCAAGGTCGACGAGATGATGATCTCGCCCGCCTACGCCTACGAGAAGGCTCCCGACCAGGAGCACTTCCTCGGCGTGGAGCAGACCCGCGAGCTGTTCAAGAAGGCCTTCTCGGGTGGCAACCGGCGCCGCTGGCGGCTCAACCACTCCCCCCTGTTCCTCGACTTCCTCGAGGGCAAGGCCGACTTCCCGTGCACGGCGTGGGCGATCCCCAACTACTCGCTGTTCGGCTGGCAGCGGCCCTGCTACCTGATGAGCGACGGGTACGTGCCGACGTACCGCGAGCTGATCGAGGAGACGGACTGGGACAAGTACGGCCGGGGCAAGGACCCGCGCTGCGCCAACTGCATGGCGCACTGCGGCTACGAGCCGACCGCCGTCCTGGCCACCATGGGCTCGCTGAAGGAGTCGCTGCGCGCCCTGCGCGAGACCGTCAACGGGAACCGGGAGTGACGGCATGACCGCCGTCTCCCTGGGCGTCCCCGGGATGCCGGTCCGGCCGGTGGCGTCGCGACGCGAGTCGCGGCGGATCCAGGTCGGACCGGTGGCGGTCGGGGGCGGGGCCCCGGTGTCGGTGCAGTCGATGACGACGACGCGTACGTCGGACATCGGCGCCACCTTGCAGCAGATCGCGGAACTCACCGCGTCCGGCTGCCAGATCGTCCGCGTCGCCTGCCCCACGCAGGACGACGCGGACGCCCTCGCGACCATCGCCCGCAAGTCGCAGATCCCGGTGATCGCGGACATCCACTTCCAGCCGAAGTACGTGTTCGCCGCGATCGAGGCGGGCTGCGCCGCGGTCCGGGTGAACCCCGGCAACATCAAGCAGTTCGACGACAAGGTCAAGGAGATCGCGCGCGCCGCGGCGGAGCACGGCACCCCGATCCGGATCGGTGTGAACGCCGGCTCGCTGGACCGGCGGCTGCTCCAGAAGTACGGCAAGGCGACTCCCGAGGCCCTCGTCGAGTCCGCCCTCTGGGAGGCGTCGCTCTTCGAGGAGCACGGCTTCAGGGACATCAAGATCTCCGTCAAGCACAACGACCCGGTGGTCATGATCGAGGCGTACCGGCAGCTCGCCGCGCAGAGCGACTACCCGCTGCACCTCGGGGTGACCGAGGCGGGTCCGGCGTTCCAGGGCACGATCAAGTCGGCGGTGGCGTTCGGCGCGCTGCTCTCGCAGGGCATCGGCGACACGATCCGGGTGTCGCTGAGCGCCCCGCCGGCCGAGGAGGTGAAGGTCGGCATCCAGATCCTGGAGTCCCTGAACCTCCGGCAGCGACGGCTGGAGATCGTCTCCTGTCCGTCCTGCGGGCGGGCCCAGGTCGATGTCTACAAGCTGGCCGACGAGGTCACGGCGGGCCTCACGGGCATGGAGGTCCCGTTGCGGGTCGCCGTCATGGGGTGCGTCGTCAACGGCCCCGGCGAGGCGCGGGAGGCGGATCTGGGGGTCGCCTCCGGCAACGGAAAGGGGCAGATCTTCGTGAAGGGCGAGGTCGTCAAGACCGTCCCCGAGTCGAAGATCGTGGAGACCCTCATCGAGGAGGCGATGAAGATCGCCGAGCAGATGGAACAGGACGGCGTCGCGGCGGGGGAGCCGGCCGTCACCGTGAGTTGAACAGCACGGACCGAAGGGGGCCCGACGTGACGATCCTGGAGAACATCCGGCAACCACGCGACCTGAAGGCGCTGTCCGAGGCGGAACTCGGTGAACTGTCCGAAGAGATCAGGGAGTTCCTGGTGCACGCGGTCGCCAGGACCGGCGGACACCTGGGGCCCAACCTCGGTGTGGTCGAACTGACGGTCGCGCTCCACCGGGTCTTCGAGTCGCCGGTCGACCGCATCCTGTGGGACACCGGACACCAGAGCTATGTGCACAAGCTTCTGACCGGGCGTCAGGACTTCTCCAAGCTGCGCGGCAAGGGCGGCCTGTCCGGCTACCCCTCCCGTGAGGAGTCCGAGCACGACGTCATCGAGAACAGTCACGCCTCCACCGCCCTCGGCTGGGCCGACGGCCTCGCCAAGGCCCGCCAGGTGCAGGGCGAGAAGGGCCATGTGGTCGCGGTCATCGGTGACGGCGCGCTCACCGGCGGCATGGCCTGGGAGGCGCTGAACAACATCGCGGCCGCCAAGGACCGGCCGCTGATCATCGTCGTCAACGACAACGAGCGCTCGTACGCGCCGACCATCGGCGGACTCGCCAACCACCTGGCGGCCCTGCGCACGACCGACGGCTACGAGAAGGTGCTGGCCTGGGGGAAGGACGTGCTGCTGCGCACGCCGGTCGTCGGCCACACGGTCTACGAGTCGCTGCACGGCGCGAAGAAGGGCTTCAAGGACGCCTTCGCGCCGCAGGGCATGTTCGAGGACCTCGGCCTGAAGTACGTCGGCCCCATCGACGGGCACGACATCAAGGCCGTCGAGTCCGCGCTGCGGCGGGCCAAGCGCTTCCACGGGCCGGTGCTGGTGCACTGCCTGACCGAGAAGGGCCGCGGGTACGAGCCCGCCCTCGCGCACGAGGAGGACCACTTCCACACCGTGGGTGCGATGGACCCTCACACCTGCGTGCCGCTCGCGCCCGCCGGCGGCCCGTCCTGGACGTCCGTCTTCGGCGAGGAGATCGTGCGGATCGGCGAGGAACGCGACGACGTGGTGGCGATCACCGCGGCGATGCTGCATCCGGTGGGGCTCGCCGGGTTCGCCGAGCGCTTCCCGGACCGCGTGTGGGACGTCGGCATAGCCGAACAGCACGCGACCGTGAGCGCGGCCGGGCTGGCGACCGGCGGCCTGCACCCCGTCGTCGCCGTCTACGCCACCTTCCTCAACCGGGCCTTCGACCAGCTGCTGATGGACGTGGCCCTGCACCGCTGCGGGGTCACCTTCGTGCTGGACAGGGCCGGTGTCACGGGCGTGGACGGGGCCTCCCACAACGGCATGTGGGACATGTCGGTGCTCCAGGTCGTCCCGGGACTGCGCATCGCGGCGCCCCGCGACGCCGAGCAGTTGCGCGCGCAGCTGCGGGAGGCGGTCGCGGTGGACGACGCGCCGACCCTGGTCCGCTTCCCGAAGGAGTCGGTCGGACCGGAGGTGCCGGCCGTCGACCGGGTGGGCGGCATGGACGTGCTGCACCGCGGCGACCGCGCCGAGGTGCTGCTGGTGGCCGTCGGCGTGATGGCGCCGGTGTGCCTCCAGGCCGCCGAGCTGCTGGAGGCCAGAGGCGTCGGCTGCACGGTCGTCGACCCCCGGTGGGTGAAGCCCGTCGACCCGGCCCTGCCCGGCCTCGCCGCCGAGCACCGGCTGGTGGCCGTCGTCGAGGACAACAGCCGTGCCGCCGGCGTCGGATCGGCGGTGGCGCTGGCCCTGGGCGACGCCGACGTCGACGTGCCCGTACGGCGGTTCGGCATCCCGGAGCAGTTCCTCGCGCACGCCAAGCGCGGCGAGGTGCTCGCCGACATCGGCCTCACCCCCGTCGAGGTGGCCGGCCGGATCAGCGCGAGCCTGGCCGCCAGGGACGTCCGGTCCCTCGACGCCCCGGTGACCGGCCCAGTCAAGGAGAAAGCTGAATGACCACGGAGTTCGACCTCGGCGCCCTCCTGGCCGAGCGCGGAGCCGAGCGCTACGAGCTGCACGGCAGATACCTCAACCACCAACTGCCGCGCATGCTGCACACCATCGGCTTCGACAAGGTCTACGAGCGCGGTGAGGGCGCGTACTTCTGGGACGCGGACGGCAACGACTACCTGGACATGCTCGCCGGGTTCGGGGTGATGGGGCTCGGCCGGCACCACCCCGTCGTCCGCAAGGCGCTGCACGACGTCCTCGACGCCCAGCTCGCCGACCTGACCCGCTTCGACTGCCAGCCGCTGCCCGGGCTGCTGGCCGAGAAGCTGCTCGCCCACAGCCCGCATCTGGACCGGGTGTTCTTCGGCAACAGCGGCACCGAGGCGGTGGAGACGGCGCTGAAGTTCGCCCGGTACGCCACCGGTCGGCCGAGGGTCCTGTACTGCGACCACGCCTTCCACGGGCTCACCACGGGCTCGCTGTCGGTGAACGGCGAGTCCGGGTTCCGGGACGGGTTCGCGCCCCTGCTGGCCGACACGGCGGTCCCGCTCGGCGATCTCGACGCTCTGGCCGGTGAGCTGAGCAAGGGAGACGTCGCCGCCCTCATCGTCGAGCCGATCCAGGGCAAGGGGGTGCACGAGGCGCCGCCCGGCTATCTGCGTGCCGCGCAGGAGCTGCTGCACCGGCACAAGGCACTGCTGATCGCGGACGAGGTGCAGACGGGTCTCGGCCGGACCGGCGACTTCTACGCCTACCAGCACGAGGACGGCGTGGAGCCGGACCTGGTGTGCGTGGCCAAGGCGCTGTCCGGGGGCTATGTGCCGGTCGGTGCCACGCTCGGCAAGGACTGGATCTTCAAGAAGGTCTACTCGTCGATGGACCGGGTGCTCGTGCACTCGGCGAGCTTCGGGTCCAACGCGCAGGCCATGGCGGCCGGGCTCGCGGTGCTGTCCGTGCTGGAGAACGAGCAGATCGTGGCCAACGCGCGGGCCACCGGCGACCTGCTCAGGTCCCGGCTGGCGGCCCTCGTCGACAAGTACGAGCTGCTGGCCGACGTCCGCGGCCGGGGCCTGATGATCGGCATCGAGTTCGGAAAGCCCAGGTCGCTGAAGCTGCGCAGCCGGTGGGCCATGCTCCAGGCGGCCCGCAAGGGACTCTTCGCGCAGATGGTGGTGGTGCCGCTGCTGCAACGGCACCGGATCCTCACCCAGGTCTCCGGTGACCATCTGGAGGTCATCAAGCTGATCCCGCCGTTGATCGTCGGCGAGCGGGAGGTGGACCGGTTCGTCGACGCCTTCACCGCCGTGATGGACGACGCGCACGGCGGCGGCGGGCTGATGTGGGACTTCGGCAGGACACTGGTGAAGCAGGCGGTGGCCAACCGCTGAGCCGCCCGGGAGCGCGGGCGACCGAAAGAACGGTCCGGGCCTGCGCGCGCTTTTGCCTCTGAGGCAACAAATTTGCCGCAGAGGCAATTCAGGCGTGCAATGGAGCCATGAGCTCGCCCGAGTCCGAGGACCCGGCGGAACCAGCCGGGGCTCTTCCCGCCGTCGCCCCCCAGCTGCGCGCCCTGCGCCGCCGGGCCGCCCTCACCCTGGAGGCCGCGGCCCGCGCCGCCGGGCTGTCGCCCGCCCATCTCTCCCGCCTGGAGACCGGGCAGCGCCAGCCCTCGCTGCCGATGCTGCTCGCGCTCGCCCGTATCTACGGTACGACGGTCTCGGAACTGCTCGGCGAGACGTCCGCCGACCGGGACGCCGTCGTCCGCGCCGCCGCCATGGAGCCGACCCGCGCGGGCGGCTGGACCTACTGGCAGGCGGGCGCCTCCGGGCGCGGGATGCAGGCCCTGCGTGTCCACGTGCCGTACGGCTCCCAGGGAGACGTCGTCCGCGTGCACCCCGGGGAGGAGTGGCTGCACGTCCTGCGCGGGCGGCTGCGGCTGCGTCTCGGGGACACCACCGAACTGCTCGGGCCCGGTGACAGCGCGCACTTCGACTCGCTGACCCCGCACCGCATCGCGGCCCAGGACGCCGACGGGGTCGAACTGCTCTTCGTCCACACCCTGTTGCAGAGCCCCACGGCCACGCTGTGCCTGGGCCCGACCCCTTCGGACATCGGAGAGACGCCATGAAGGACATCGAGGAGAAGTTCCCCCGCACCCTCTGGATCCGGCTGATCATCTACATCGCGGTGGGGCACGTCTTCGCGGCGTTCCTCTGGCTGCTGTTCGAGGTGGGGGCCAACCAGTAGGGCCCCGGACGCCGCTGCGGCCTCCGGGGCAGGGAGCCGGACGCGACATCGGACGCGATGCCGGACGAGGTGTCAGTCGAGCAGGCGGTTCCGCAGCCGCTCACGGGTCTCGGGGGAGAGCCCGAGGCCTTCCTCCAGATAGGCGTCGACGCCGCCCCAGGTCTCCTCGATGGTCTCCAGGGCCGCCGCGAGGTACTCCGCGCGCGCGTCGAAGAGCGGGCTGAGCAGCTCCATGACCTCGGGGGAGTAGGCCGCGGCGGAGGTGGCGCTGCGGCGCACCCGGTAGCGGCGGTGCTTGGCGTTGGACTCCAGGTAGTCGGCGAGGATCGCCTCGCGCTCCACGCCCAGGGCGAGCAGCGTCACCGCGATGGACAGGCCCGCGCGGTCCTTGCCCGCCGCGCAGTGCATCAGGGCCGGGACGCTGTCCTCGGCGAGCGAGTGCAGCACCCGCGCGTGCTCGGCCGTCCGCTCCTTGATGATCGAGCGGTAGGAGGCGATCATCCGGCCGGCGGCCTTGCCGTCGCCGAGGATCCCGCGCAGCTGGTCGATCTCGCCGTCGCGGACCATCTTCCAGAACTCGGAGCCGTCCGCCGGGTCCGACAGGGGCAGGTTCACATTGCGCACGCCCGGGAGCTCGACGTCCGGGCCCTCCAGCTTCTGGTCCGCGGCGTTGCGGAAGTCGAAGATCGTGTGCAGGCCCAGGCCGGAGAGGAACGCGGCGTCCTCGTCGGTCGCGTGCGCGAGATGGCCGCTGCGGAACAGCACGCCGTGCCGCACCCGCCGGCCGTCGACGGTCGGCAGACCGCCCACATCCCGGAAGTTGCGCACACCGGCCAGCTCGGGCTCGGTCGACGGGATCTGCTGCGTCACGGGGGCTTCCTCCCTGTCGGTCTCCGTCGGCGCGGCTCGTGGTGGCCGACGGGACGCTTCCCCGACGATACGACATGGGTTCCCCGGGCAACGGGTTGTCCACAGGGCGGTACTCCGGACGTCTGACCAGGTGAAGAGTTGTCCACGGAAAGTTGCCCGGCAGGCCGACCGCATTCGATGATGTTGGTGCTTGATCGCACCTGTTCGAATTAGTGGGGGTTTGATGCCCGAGATCGCCGACAACGGCCGTACCTGGCTCCTTTCGGGGCCGACGAGCAGCTACGCCCTCCACCTCACCGAGGCCGACGAGCTGGTCCACCTGCACTGGGGCCCGGGCATCGCGCTCGCGGACGCCGAGGCGCTCGCCGCCCTCCCGGCGTCGGAGCGGGGGGCGTCCTTCGAGTCCCCGCTCGACGGCCGGGAGGAGTACCCGGTCGAGGGCGGCCCCCGCTTCGTCCGGCCCGCCCTGTCCGTGCGCACCGACGAGCGGCGCGGCACCGAATGGTCCTACGAGGACTTCGAGGCCGACGACGACGGGCTGCGGCTGCGGTTCCGGGACGCCGGACTGGCCCTCACCCTGCACTACCGGATGCGCGGCGATGTCGTCGAGCGCTGGACGACCCTGCGCAACGACGGTGAGCGGCCGCTGGAGCTGCTGCGCGCCGACTCCGCCACCTGGACCCTGCCCGAGCGCGACGACTGGCGGCTGTCGCAGCTGCACGGCCGCTGGGCCGCCGAGTCCCGGCTCACCCGGTCTCCGCTCACCTACGGCGAGCAGGTCATCGGCAGCCGCCGCGGCCACACCGGGCACCAGCACCTGCCCTGGATCGCCCTGGACACCGACGCGACCGAGGAGCGCGGCGAGGTCTACGGCTGCGCCCTCGGCTGGTCGGGCACCTGGCGGATCGCCGTCGCTCAACTCCCGGACGCGCGCGTGCAGATCACCGGGGGCGTCGGGTACGACGACTCGGGGCTGCTGCGGCTGGCCGCGGGGGAGTCCTTCACCACGCCCGTCTTCGCCGGCCTGTGGAGCGACGCCGGCTTCGGCGGGGCGAGCCGCACCTGGCACGCCTACCAGCGCGCGTACGTCGTCCCGGACGCCGAACAGGACCGGCCGGTGCTGTTCAACTCCTGGGAGGCCACCTACTTCGACATCTCCGAGGAGCAGCAGGCCACGCTCGCCCGGCGGGCCGCCGCGATCGGCGTGGAGCTCTTCGTCGTCGACGACGGCTGGTTCGGGGCGCGCACCGGCGACCACGCCGGACTCGGCGACTGGCGGCCCAACCCCGACCGCTTCCCGAACGGGCTGAAGCCCCTCGCCGACCAGGTGCACGACCTCGGCATGCAGTTCGGCGTCTGGGTCGAGCCCGAGATGGTCAACCCGGACAGCGAGCTGTATCGGGCGCACCCCGACTGGGTGCAGTTCCAATCCGGACGAAAGCGGACGGAGTTCCGCAATCAGCTCGTGCTGAACCTCGCCCGCGAGGACGTTCAGGAGTACCTCTGGGAGCAGCTCCACGGGCTTCTCTCCAGCGCGCCCGTCGACTATGTGAAGTGGGACTTCAACCGCTGCTTCACCGACGCCGGCTGGCCGGACGACCCCTACCCGCAGCGCCTCTGGGTCGACCACGTACGGGCTCTGTACGCGCTCCTGGACCGGCTTCGGGAGGCCCACCCCGGGGTCGCCTTCGAGTCCTGCTCCGGCGGCGGCGGACGCATCGACCTCGGGATCATGAGCCGCACCGACCAGGTGTGGACCTCCGACAACACCGATCCGCTCGACCGGCTCGACATCCAGCACGGCTTCAGCCAGATCCACCCCGCCCGGGTCATGGCGGCCTGGGTCACCGACAGTCCCAACGCCCAGCTCAACGGCCGGGTCAGCTCGCTGCGCTTCCGGTTCGTCAGCGCCATGGCCGGCGTGCTCGGCGTCGGCGGGGACCTCTCCGAGTGGAGCGAGGAGGAGCTCGCCGAGGCGCGCCGGTGGGTGGACCTCTACAAGGAGATCCGGCCGCTCGTGCAGCAGGGCGACCTCTACCGGCTGCGGCCCCCGGCGGGCGGCCTGAGCGCCGTCCAGTACGTGCGCGGTGACGAGAGTGTCGTCCTCGCCTGGCTCCAGGCGCAGCGGTTCGGTGAGCCCGTCCCGGCGTTGCGGCTGCGCGGACTGGACCCGACGGCGTCGTACGAATGCCGCGAAACGGGCGAAGTCCACCGAGGGGCGGTACTGCTCCATCACGGGCTGCGCACCGGACTGCGGGGTGACCTTGATGCGACGGTTATCCGACTGCGTCGCATCTGAGGTTTCTGTCCGAATTGAATCCTTAATTCCAACTCGCTCTGGAATAAAGGAACCTGGAGAGCCGTCACGTGAGCAGCGTCATATCCGTGACCGTATGTCGCCCGTCATGTTCACGTAATTCGCATGCTTTTCCAGGGTGCTTGGCGGTGAACGGGTCCCTTGTCTCACGGAGTGTGACCGGGGATTCTCACAGGGGATCAAGAGAAAGGCGTCAGCGGCACAACCTCTGCTTGTCCCTGTGCGTTCCGGTCGCTTACGTTCCACACCAATCCGGACGGACGCCGAATCCTGCCACCGCCCGGAGCCCGCACACTCACCCGTATCTGGCAGGAGCGGGGGACCCACAGGCACAACCGCCTGTTCCGGTCTCCGGAACAGGCTTGGGGTAAAGCCGCGCCTCGGCGCGGCCGGGCATCTCCAGTCCGCACCCGACAGCTCACCTCGCAGGCGCCGGAGAGGAATTCGCCATGCCCGCGAAGGGTAAGCACCGCCGTCCGAAGGCCCAGCGCTTCACTCGTTCCATAGCCGTCGCCGGAACGGGTGGCGCCGCGCTCGCCCTTCCGCTCATGGGTGCCGCCGGCGCTCACGCGGCCCCCGCGCAGTCCGTCGCACAGTCGGCTTCCCAGGCCGTTCCGGAAAAGGCCGTGCAGTCCGTGCCGGTGGCGCAGAAGACGGCCACCGCCACGACGGCCAAGTCCTACACCGTGCGGTCCGGCGACTATCTGTCGAAGATCGCCGACGAGCAGAACGTCAGTGGCGGCTGGCAGAAGCTGTACCAGGACAACCGTCAGGCCGTCGGCGGCGACCCGTCGCTGATCCACCCCGGGCTGAAGCTCTCGATCGGCAAGAAGGCCGCGAGCACCGGTTCGTCGTCCGGCTCGTCGTCCGGTTCCTCCTCGTCCTCCCCGTCGAAGTCGAAGGCGTCCGGAACCAAGTCGTCGTCCTCTTCGTCCTCGTCGTCCGGTTCGTCCTCCTCGAAGGCGGTCACCCAGGCCGCCGAGAGCGGCACCGGTACCTCCAGCGGTTACACGCTGCCGGTGGCGGGCGCCACCGTCGGCACCGCCTACCACACGGCCGGCAGCATGTGGTCCAGCGGCTACCACACCGGCACCGACTTCGTCGTCCCGACCGGCACCTCCCTCAAGGCCGTGGGTGCGGGCACCGTCGTCTCCGCGGGCTGGGGCGGCGCGTACGGCAACCAGGTCGTCATCAGGCTCGCCGACGGCTACTACGCCCAGTACGCCCACCTGTCCCAGCTCTCCGTCTCGGCCGGCCAGACCGTGACCGCGGGCCAGCAGCTCGGCCTCTCCGGTGCCACCGGCAACGTGACCGGCCCGCACCTGCACTTCGAGATCCGCACCACGCCGGACTACGGCTCCGACGTGGACCCGATCGCCTACCTCCGCTCGCACGGCGTCTCCGTCGGCTGACCCCCTCCGACTGCGACGACCTCCCGCCTGACACGCGGCCGAAGGCCGGACCCCGATCCCCGGGTCCGGCCTTCGGTATGTCCGGGGGATGGCCGGCGTTGGAGTTTGCGCGTTCATGATCGTTCTGTTGCGTTCTTGTGGCAGCCCCTGGTGCCCCATCGACAGGCGGGACAGGGTGGGGACACAGTGATCTCCGTCAGTGAGCAAGCGCTTTCTATCGCTCTTCGGAGGTTCTGTGTCCCGCGTCGACCGACGCATCGTCATCAAGGGCGCCGCGGCCGCGGCCGCCGTCACCGCCGTCACCCTGCTGGCCGGACTCGTCGCCGCGCCCACCGGGCACGCCGCCGAGGTCCCGCGCCGGATCGTCGAGAACCTCGACCGCGGCCTGGTCGCCACCCCGTCCGGCGAAGGAACCTTCCTCAGCTGGCGGCTGCTCGGCACCGAATACGCGCGGCACGGAAACGCCGTCGCCTTCAACGTGTACAAGAACGGACGCCGGCTCAACCGGGAGCCGGTGCGGAAATCGACGACCTACCGGGACGACACCCGGGGCGCGGGGACCTATACCGTCCGCGCCGTCGTCAACGGGCATGAGCAGAAGCCGAGTCCGGCGGCCCTGCGCTTCACCGACGGCTACGCCGAGATCCCGCTGGCCGGCGCCGACGGCTACACCGTGCAGCACGCCTGGCCGGGTGACCTCGACGGTGACGGACGCTACGAGCTCGTCGTCAGCCGGCTGTCCG
Organism: Streptomyces sp. NBC_01334; assembly: GCF_035983595.1. Lineage (NCBI taxonomy): Bacteria > Bacillati > Actinomycetota > Actinomycetes > Kitasatosporales > Streptomycetaceae > Streptomyces > Streptomyces sp. NBC_01334. The sequence continues at coordinate 8,191,949 of NZ_CP130718.1, forward strand.
GGACCCGCGACAGACCCGACCTGCTGGAGGCCTACACGCTCACCGGTGAGCGCCTGTGGCGGGTCGACCTCGGCCCCGGCTCGTACACCCAGGTCGGCGGGAACGGCGCCAACGACCCGGCGCCCGCCGCGATCAGCGGTTCCACCGCGATCGGCGGCTATCGCAACGACGACAACGTCACCGTCTACGACCTCGACGCCGACGGCCGCGCCGAGGTGCTGGCGCACACCGCCGCCGGGACCACCTTCGCCGACGGCTCGCAGGTCACCGCCGCCTCGCCCGCGAACCAGTTCGTGTCGGTGATCGACGGAGCGACCGGCACCGAGCGGACCCGGCAGCCCGTTCCCGACGACTTCGTGGCCGACGGCCCCTCCGGTGGCCACTTCGGCATCGCCTACCTCGACGGCGAACACCCCAGCCTGGTCACCAAGTCGGTCACCCGGGTCGGAGCCAAGCGCGGCGCGTTCCGGGTGCTGTTCCAGACCTGGGACTTCAACGGCACGGATCTCACCCGCCGTTGGAAGTACGTGGTGGATCCGACGACCGGCGCGACCAGCTTCCACCAGATCCGCACCGTCGACGTCGACGGGGACGGCAGGGACGAGATCGCCGACGGCAACTACGTCGTGAACAGCGACGGCACGCTGCGCTACGTCGTCGACGGCGCCATCCACGGCGACCGCTTCGACATCGCCGACCTCGACCCCGACCGGCCCGGCCTGGAGGGCTTCGCCATCCAGCAGTCCGAGCTGGGCGTCGTCTCCGCCTTCCCCTGGTACTACTACGACGCCGCCACCGGTGAGCGGCTGGTCACGGGCTCGCACCCGACGAGCCCGGTGAGCGACGCGGACCTCGACACCGGCCGCGGGAACGCCGCGGACATCGACCCCGACCACCGCGGCTACGAGTACTGGACGTCCACCGCCGACGTGACGCGGCCCGGCGCGGGCGTCTTCAACGTCCAGGACGGCAAGGTCTCCACCACCACCCCCAGCGTCAACTTCCGTATCTGGTGGGACGGTGACAAGGCGTCAGAACTTCTCGACTTCACCCGCGTCGAGAAGTGGGACCCGGCGACCGAGAGCAGCGCGACGGTCTTCGACCCGGCCGGCGTCGTCTCCGGCGCCCGCAACGCCACCCCGTTCTACGGCGACCTCGTCGGCGACTGGCGCGAGGAGATCCTCGCCGAGACCGCCGACCACACCGCCCTGCGTCTCTACACCAGCACCGTGCCGACCGACACCCGCGTCTACACGCTCGCCCAGAACCCCGCGTACCGCCTCGGCTGGACCGTCCGCGGCTACCTCCAGTCCACCTACACCGACTACTACCTCGGCACCGAGACCCGCCGTGTCCCCGAGCCGCACCTCACCACCCCCGCCCACTGAAGGAGCCGACCATCATGACGACCACCCGCAGGGCGTTCGGAGCCCTCGCCGCCGGCGCCGCGCTGGCCGCCCTCGCCCCGGCGACCGCCGCGACCGCAGCGAGCGCCCGGCCCCGCCACCGCCGCCTGATCGCCCACGACGACTTCCGGCACGGCCTGCGCCAGTGGGCCGTCGAACTGGAGAAGGGCGGGACGGTCACCGCCTCCCGCGGGACCCTGGAGGTCGACGTGCCCGCCGGGGCGACGATCTGGTTCAAGCGGCCGCTCGAAGGGCCGTACGTCCTCGAGTACGTCGCCACGCCCGTCTCCGCGGGCGGGGTCAACGACCGCGTCTCCGACCTCAACAACTTCTGGAACGCCGTCGACGTCCGCTCCCCGGAGAATCTCTTCGCCACCCCGCGCGGCGGCGCCCTCGCCGAGTACGACTACCTGAAGACGTACTACGTCGGCTACGGCGCCAACACCAACACCACGACCCGGCTGCGCCGCTATGTCGGCGAGGCGGGGGTGCGTCCGCTGATCTACGACTACACCGAGCCGCTGCTCGTCGCGAACGAGCCGAACCACGTCCGTGTCGTCTCCGACGGTTCGGTCGTCCGCTGGTGGAACAACGGCCGGCTCGTCTTCGACCACACCGACCCGGAGCCCTACACGGGCGGGCACTTCGCCTTCCGCACCACCTGGAGCCATTTCCGGATCAACGACTTCCGGGCGTGGTCCCTTATTCCCTGATTGGCAAAGTCTTTAAGGGTGTCTTATCTCACCGCCCGTCAACCCCTTCCTACGATCGCGTAGGTCACATTCGAAGGTGAATGATGAACTGCTGTGGCAGACGATTCGAAGAGTGACGACAGATCAGTGATCGGGTCGTACGTGGCGGTGGGGGACAGCTTCACCGAGGGCGTCGGCGACCCAGGGCCCGACGGGGCGTTCGTCGGCTGGGCGGACCGCTTCGCGGTCCTCCTCGCGGACCGGCGGCCCGAGGGCGACTTCAACTACACCAACCTCGCGGTCCGCGGAAAGCTGCTCGACCAGATCATGGAGGACCAACTCCCCAGGGCGGTGGAACTCGCCCCGGACCTGGTCTCCTTCTGCGCGGGCGGCAACGACATCCTCCGTCCCGGTACCGACCCGGACGAGGTCGCCGAGCGTTTCGAACGCGCGATCTCGGCCCTGACCGCCGCAGCCGGCACGGTCATGGTGACCACCGGCTTCGACACCCGTGGCATCCCCGTGCTCAAGCATCTGCGCGGCAAGATCGCCACCTACAACGGGCACGTCCGCGCCGTGGCCGACCGCTACGGCTGTCCGGTCCTCGACCTGTGGTCCCTGAAGTCCATTCAGGACCGCAGGGCCTGGGACGGCGACCGGCTCCACCTCTCCCCGGAGGGGCACACGCGCGTGGCACTGCGCGGCGGGCAGGCCCTCGGCCTCGAGGTGCCGGCCGACCCGGAGCAGCCCTGGCCGCTGCTCCCGCCGCGCGGCACCCTGGACGTGCGGCGCGACGACGTCCACTGGGCGCGCGAGTACCTGGTGCCGTGGATCGGACGACGGCTGCGCGGCGAGTCCTCCGGCGACCATGTGACCGCCAAGGGCACGCTGTCGCCGGACGACATCAGGATGCGGATCGCGGCCGTGGCCTGAACCGCCGACCGGGTGGGCGCGGCCGGCCGCGGACGACGCACGGCCGGCCGCTCCACCAGTGAGGTGATCGCACGGGAGTGGTGCGCGGGCGGGGCCGGGCACGGGTGCTGGGATGACCGCACCCGCACCTGGCACCGCCCGACACCTCCAAGGACCGGTCCCGTATGCCCTTTTCCCGTACGCCCGTCGCCGCGGCCCTCGTCTCCCTGCTCGCCCTGGGCGTCCCCGCACTCACCGCGCCCACGGCGGCCGCGCTGCCCGCCCACCCCGCGGCGGCGGCCCGTCCGTTCGCACCGGACAGCACCGCCACCGTCACGGTGACCGGCGAGGGCAGCGCGAGCGCGCCGCCCGACCTCGCGGTCGTCGGCGCCGGCGTCGAGGCGTCCGCCAAGACCTCGCAGTCCGCGCTGGACGCACAGAACAAGGCGGCCGCCGCGCTGCTGGCCGCCGTCCGCGCCCAGGGCGTCGCCGACCGGGACATCCGTACGGAGAGCATCTCCCTCGACGCCGTCTACGACCACACGGGTGGCACCGCCCGCCTGACGGGCTACCAGGCCACGCAGTCCTTCTCCGTGAAGGTGCGCGAGGTGACGAAGGTCGGCGCGGTCGTGCAGGCGGTCACCGACGCCACGGGTGACGCCGGGCGGATCGGCTTCGTGGCCTTCGACGTCTCCGACCCCGCCCCGCTGCGGGCCGTCGCACGCGAGGCCGCGCACGCCGACGCCCACGCCAAGGCCGAGCAGTACGCCCGCCTCAGCGGCCGCCGCCTGGGCCGCCTCGTCTCGCTCAGCGAGGACGCGTCCAGCTCCCCGCGCCCGGCGCCGTCGGCCGCGGACACCCCCGGTGCCGGCCTCGGCGGTGTGCCCGTCGCGCCCGGTGAGATCCGTGCGACGGCGACGGTCACGGCGGTGTACGAGCTGGACCGAGCCGCGGGCCTCAGCGGGTCACGGGTCGGGTCGAGGTGATCGGCGCCGTCGGCCGCGGACCCCGGGTGCGGCTCGGGAGGTGTGCCCGTCGCGCCCGGTGAGATCCGTGCGACGGCGACGGTCACGGCGGTGTACGAGCTGGACCGAGCCGCCCGACGGATCCGGTCACGGGCCGGGTCGAGCGCCGGACCGCCGTTCCGGCCGTGCTCGCGTCGTCACTCCCGTCCTCGCGTCCCTGCCGCGCCCGCGCCGTTCCTGGGCCGCGGTCGGGCGGTCGGCCGTCCTGGTGGGTTCCGGGAGCGCGGCGGGAGCCGGTCTCTCAGGGCTTCTGGGTGCTCAACGTCTCGGGGCCCAGACCGAGTTCGCGGGCCAGCGCCTCGTCGACCCACTCCTGGGCGCGGGCCCGGGACACCGTGCCCGCGTAGGACGTCAGCTGTACGGCGAGTCCGTCGAGCAGGGCCGTCAGGCGCAGGGCCGTGCCGGCCGGGTCCGGGCACCGGAACTCGCCCGCGGCCACGCCCTCCGCGATCACCTCGGCGAGCGCCGCCTTCCACTCCCTGTCGAGCTCCCGCGCGACCTCCCGCAGTGCGGGCTCGCGCAGCGACACCGCCCAGCCCTCGATCCACAGCCGCCAGCCCTTGGCCTGACCCGTGGGCGCGTACCAGCGCACCGCCGACCGCAGCCGACGCAGTGCGGTGGTACGGCGGCCGACCAGCTTGCGCAGCCGCGCCAGGTCGCCCTCGGCCGCGTAGGCGAACGCGTCGGCGACCAGCTTCTCCTTCGTCGAGAAGTGGTAGAGCACCAGGGCGTTGCTCACACCGAGGGCCGCGGCCACGTCGGCGATCCTGACCGCCGCCACGCCCCGCGCCTCGATCTGCTCGATGGCCGCCCGCAGCAGCTCCTCGCGCCGCTCGGCCACACTCAACCGGACCCTCACCACGCCGTCACCCTATTCCGTCCCCGTGCGCGACGACGGGCCGGTCCGTGGCGGCGGACGCCTACGGAGCGGGCCGGTACCGCCCGAAGCGCTCGGCGATCACCGGCAGCCGCTGCTCGGCGATCGTGTGCGCGGCGGCCCGGGGTGTCGTGCCGTCCGTCTCGGCGCGGGTCAGCACCAGTTCCACCAGGGCGCGCATCGAGCGGCGCGTGTACGCGAAGGCCTCCGCCGCGTCCGCGCCGATGTCGCCGAACAGCGTCCACCACCACCAGGCGTTCGTCCCGGAGTTGACGACGACGTCCGGCAGTACGCTCACCCCGCGCGCGTGCAGCAGCTTCTCCGCCTCCGGCAGGACCGGCATGTTGGCGGCCTCGGCGATCCACCGGGCGCCGATCCGCTCCTGCTCCTCGACCCCGATGGCGTACGACACGGCGGCCGGTACCAGCACCTCCGCCTCCACCGACAGCCAGGCGTCGCCCGGCAGTTCGAGGTCTGCGGGGCGCAGTACGGCGCGGTCCACCGTGCCGTGGGCGTCCCGCGCGGCCAGCAGCGCCTCCACGTCGAGACCGGCCGGGCAGGCGATCGTGCCCTTGACGTCGGCGACGGCCACCACCGTCAGCCCCGCGCGCGTGAGGAACCGCGCCGTGGCCCCGCCCATGGTGCCGAACCCCTGGAGGGCGACCCGCGTCCCGGCGTACGCGACCCCGGCCCGGTCCAGCGCGGTGAGCACGGACTCGGCGACCCCGCAGCCTCCGACCAGCTCGTCCAGGCCGATGCCGTCCACCTCGACGGCGAAGGCGTCGGCGAGCCGCTCGCGCGCGGCGGACTCGTCGTCCAGCAGCGGGTAGACCGCCTGCACGGACGACACCAGCCCCGCTTCGGCGGCCGCCCGGTCCACCATGTCCTGGGTCAGCCCCAGGTCCTCGCCGGTGGTCCAGCAGCTCTCCACGTACGGCCGCACCGCCCGCAGGTACCGCACCAGCAGTCCGTACGCCTCCGGGTCCCGGGGGTCACAGTCGATGCCGCCCTTGGCTCCGCCCAGCGGGACGTAGCGGGCCTCGGGGTCGTAGTGCAGCGCCTCCTTGAGGCTCATGCCGCGGGCGAGCCCGGTCACCTCCTCCAGGGTGCAGCCCGCCCGCATCCGCAGCCCGCCGCTGCACACGCCGCGCACGAGCCGGTCGACGACCAGGTGGCCCTGGCGCCCGGTGACGTGGTCGGTCCAGGTGAGCGAGAGGAAGGGGGCGGTCATACGAACTCCTCGACCGGCGGACCCGGGGGCGGCCGGAAACGGCTGGTACTGAACAGTGGGTCAGTATCGGAACGCAGGTACGCCGTGTCAAAGCAGGCTGGCGGCGGAATGACCGGGGTGACCCCGGCGTTGTCGGAGCGGGCAACCATAATGGAATGCCTCAGCGACTCCACCTGGAGGTACCGTGTCCGGTTTCCGTTCCCTGAGCTCCGGGCTCCGCGCTCTACAGCCCGAGGCCTTCGGCGCGGATCCGAGCGGCGAGCGCCTGGCGCGCATCCGCAGATCGCCCCACTTCAAGGACGGGGTCTTCCAGAACCCCGGCGGACCGGCGCGGACCCGTCCCTCGGGCTCCACGCTCGACTTCGCCAAGGTCTTCTTCGACAAGGAGCAGCGACCCCGGCGCGCCCCCGCGGGCACCGTACCGGTGCACCCCACCACCCTCGCCGACCTCGCCAAGCCGCCGGCCACGGGTCTGCGGCTGACCTGGATGGGGCACTCCAGCGTGCTCGCCGAGATCGACGGGCAGCGTGTCCTGTTCGACCCCGTCTGGGGCGAGCGCTGCTCCCCCTTCCCCTTCGCGGGGCCCAAGCGGCTGCACCCGGTCCCGCTGCCGCTGGCCGCGCTGGGCCCGGTCGACGTCGTCGTCATCTCCCACGACCACTACGACCATCTGGACCTGCCCACGATCAAGGCACTCGCGGACACGGACACCCTGTTCGCCGTGCCGCTCGGTGTCGGCGCCCACCTCGAGCACTGGGGCGTGTCCGCCGACCGGCTGCGCGAGCTGGACTGGCACGAGGCGACGAAGGTCGGCGGACTCACCCTGACCGCCACCCCGGCCCGGCACTTCTGCGGCCGCGGTCTGCGCAACACCCAGCACACCCTGTGGGCCTCCTGGGTGGTAGCGGGCGAGGAGCACCGGATCTACCACAGCGGTGACACCGGCTACTTCGAGGGCTTCAAGGAGATCGGCGCCGATCACGGCCCGTTCGACGCGACCATGATCCAGATCGGCGCCTACTCGGACTTCTGGCCCGACATCCACATGACCCCCGAGGAGGGCATGCGTGCCCACCTGGACCTCCAGGGCGGTCCCGGCGGAGTGATGCTGCCGATCCACTGGGGCACGTTCAACCTCGCGACCCACGCGTGGACCGACCCGGGGGAGGGCACCCTGGCCGCCGCGCGGGCCGCCGGGGCGAGGGCCGCCCTGCCCCGGCCCGGCGAGCCCTTCGAGCCCGCCGCCGAGACCGTTCCGGTCGAGCCGTGGTGGCGGGAGGTGGCACTCGCGCCGGCGGCCGGATGGCAGCCCCTGATCGCGACGGTAACCAAGGCCAAAGCCGATACTGAGAGTGACGAAAGTCGGGGTGCCGTCGGAGGCGACGACGCGCCGGAGGCGGTCCCGGCGGGCTGACGGGGGCCGGAGGCGTTCGACCGTGCGGGCCGGGGGGCGAAAAGCTCCCCGGCCCGCACGGTCATTTCCGGACCGTCTCTGACCAGGTCTGATCGCGCTCTTTCCGTATTGTCCTCCGGATGGCGCGGCCTTATCGGTCTGTCGTGCGAAGCCTCATACCAGAGCGGGACGCTCGCTGGGTGACTTTGTCAACTGCCCACCGCACCTGACACGTTGCCGACTACTGTGAGTGGCCGTCGGGCGACGCCGGGCCGAATTCTTCGGCTCTCCCGACCGACAGCCAGGCTCGACGGACCAGTACGAGGACACCGATGTCTCACCTCCGCGCACCCGCCACACGCGCCGACCGCCGTGAGGGCGGACGGCACGGGCGGCCGGTCGCCCGCCCCGCACCGGCGTCGGCCGAGACACACATACGGCCTCAGCTGCTGCGGCTCGCCGTGCTCCCGCCGACCGCGGTCGCCCTCAGCGCCTGCGCGGTCGTCCTGTTCACCGTGCGCTCCACCCACGTCCGGCCCGGCGTGACCCTGTGGGCGGTCCTCGCCGGTGCCGTCGCGGTGACCGGCGTCGGCATCGTGATCGCCGCCGTGGCCGCGGACCGCGCCGCCCGCTCGGTCAGCGACCGTGTCGCGGCCCTGCGCCGCGGCAGCGCGCGCGGCGAGGCCGAGCTGCGTGCCGTCATCGAGGCGCTGCGCCGCGGCGAGGTCCCGCCCCGGCGCACGTCGCGCGGCGGACCGCCCGACGACGCCGACGACTTCGAGCTGCTCGCCGCCGACCTGGCCCGGGCCCACGAAGGGGCCGTCACCGCCGTCGTAAAGGCCGCGCAGCTGTCCAGCCAGGCCGGCAGCGAACAGAAGCTGGAGGTCTTCGTCAATCTCGCGCGGCGCCTTCAGTCCCTGGTGCACCGCGAGATCTCGATCCTCGACGAGCTGGAGAACGCGATCGAGGATCCCGATCTTCTCAAGGGCCTCTTCCACGTCGACCACCTCGCCACCCGCATCCGCCGGCACGCCGAGAACCTCGCCGTCCTCGGCGGGGCCGTCTCCCGGAGGCAGTGGAGCAACCCGGTCTCCATGACCGAGGTGCTGCGCTCCGCCATCGCCGAGGTCGAGCAGTACGCACGGGTCAAACTCGTGCCGCCCATCGACGGCGAACTGCGCGGCCACGCCGTCGCCGACGTCATCCATCTGCTCGCCGAACTCGTCGAGAACGCCACGGTGTTCTCCGCCCCGCACACGCAGGTGCTGCTGCGCGCGAACCTGGTCACCTCCGGACTCGCGGTCGAGGTCGAGGACCGCGGGCTCGGTATGCCCGTCGAGGAGCAGAGCAGGATGAACGCCCTGCTCGCCGACCCCGACCAGGTCAACGTCGGCCGTCTGCTCGCCGACGGCCGCATCGGCCTGTTCGTCGTCTCCCAGCTCGCCCGGCGGCACGGCATCCGGGTCCGTCTGCAGAGCAACATCTACGGCGGCGTCCAGGCCGTCCTCGTCGTGCCGCAGGCGCTGCTGGGCTCCGCGCCGGGCGTCCCCGGGGCGGTATCGCGCGGACCGGACACCGACGGCGGCGGACTGCCCCTAGTGCCGGCCGCAGCCCCCGCCCCGGCCGATCCGGTACGGCCGCCCCTGCCGCCCGGCCCGCAGTCCCGCGCCGCCCGGACCCCCGACCCCGCACGGCCGCACGGCCCGCGGCACACCGCGGACGTGGGCCGGCCCACGGGCTTCGCGCATCCGCAGGACGCGCCGGGCACGGGCGGGTCCTCGGTGCCGTCCCCGGGACGGGACACCGACGGCGCCGGGCGGTCGTTCCGTCCGGCGCGGGCGCCGGGCGGCGCCACGGGCCCCGGCCCGTCGGCCGGCTCGCCGGAAGCATGGAACGTCCCGGGCACGGTGCAGAGCCCGGCCCCTGCCCCGACTCCGGCTCCGGCTCCGGCTCCGACCTCGATCCCGTCCCCGACGCGGGACACGCCCGGGTCCGGGGTGCCCGTGGTCGCCCCGCCCCCGCAGGGTCACCCGAGCGGCCCCGGCCCGGGGCATGCCGCCGCGCCGCCCCCGCACCACGGCACCGCGCCCGCCGAACCGATGCCGCAGCGGCCGGGCGCACCCGCGCCGCTGCCCGTCCGGGGAGCCCGCGCGGCACGGCCCAACCCGGCCGAGGCCGTGCCCGGCATCCGGCGCGGCGACCGGCCCGTCGTCGAGGAGCACGCGGGCATCGTGCCCACCCCGCGCGTCGGCGCGGTGCGCGGCACCATGGGCAAGCCCCAACTGCCCCGCCGCCGTGCCCAGGAGCACATCGTGCCCCAGCTGCGCGGTGGCCCGGCCCCACGTCAGGACTCCGAGCAGCCGGCCGGCCACGACCCCGGCCTGATGGCGGCCTTCCAGCGCGGCATCGGCCTGGCCGAGGCCCAGCAGAGCCTGGAGGCGGACGTCCCGGACACGGCACCGTTCCGCCCGCCGGCCCCTCTCGAAGTCCTGCTCGAACCGGCCGCCCACCCGGCGTCGGACCACGGCCGGCGGCCCGGAAGCCACGGTGCCGTGGGCGACGGCGCCTCGGGCGGGGGCGCGGGACAGGGCCGGCCGGTACCGCTCCCCGCAGACGCCGACGTACGACCGCCGCACCCGTCCCGCATACCGCAGGCGCGCCCCGCACCCGCCGCCGCGCCGCCCGAGGCGTACGGCGCGGGTGACGGGCCGGACCTGCCCGGTCCCGACCGATCCACCGCCCGGCACGACGGGAGCGCACCAGCCGGATGAGCACGGTCACCCCCACCCCCAGCGCTCCCGCAGACCTTCGTACCCCAAGGAGTCGATCCACCATGGCGAGCGATGCGCCGACCGGCCAGGTATCCGATCTCGACTGGCTGATGAGCGGCCTCGTGCAGCGCGTGCCGCACACCACGAGCGCGGTGCTGCTCTCCTGCGACGGACTGGTGAAGTCGGTCCACGGCCTCGACCCGGACAGCGCCGACCACATGGCCGCCCTGGCCTCCGGCCTGTACTCCCTCGGCCGCAGCGCCGGGGTCCGGTTCGGCGACGGCGGGGACGTGCGGCAGGTCGTCGTCGAACTCGACTCGACGCTGCTGTTCGTCGCCACCGCCGGCTCGGGCGCGTGTCTCGCGGTGCTCGCCGGCCGGGAGGCCGACGCGGCGGTGCTCGGTTACGAGATGTCGATGCTCGTCAAGAGCGTCCGGCCGTATCTCATGACCGCGCCCCGGCAGCACGCCGTCGAACCGTCGGTGATGGGGCCTTGAGCGTGGCGGCGGCCGGTGACGGGCCCTGGCTCGACGACGCGGCCGGGCGGCTGGTGCGCCCGTTCACGGTCAGCGGGGGCCGGACCAAGCCCAGCGTCGCCCTCGACCTCATGTCGCAGGTGATGGCCACCGGGGCGACCCCCCTCGGCTACCTCGGTCCCGAACACGCGACCGCGCTCCACCTGACCCGCGCGCCCGTGTCGGTGGCCGAGATCGCGGCCCATCTGAAGCTGCCGGCAGCGGTCACCAAGGTGCTGCTCTCCGACCTCCTCGACTGCGGGGCGCTGACCACCAAGCCCCCCGAGTACCACCACATCCCCACCGACCGGGCCCTTCTGGAGGCAGTGCTCGATGGACTACGACGACAGCTCTGAGTACGACGAGTACGACGAGCACCGCGAGTACGGCGCCTCCGAAGGCGGCGGCTCCGACCCCTTTCCCACGGCGCTGAAGATCCTGGTCGCGGGCGGTTTCGGGGTCGGCAAGACGACCTTCGTCGGCGCCGTGAGCGAGATCGCGCCGCTCAGCACCGAGGAACTGCTCACCACGGTCAGTGCCGCCACCGACAACCTCGACGGCATCGAGAACAAGGTCGAGACGACCGTCGCCATGGACTTCGGCCGCATCACCCTCGACCCGAGCCACGTCCTCTACCTGTTCGGCACACCCGGCCAGGAGAGGTTCTGGTTCATGTGGGACGAACTGTCCGAGGGCGCCCTCGGCGCGGTCATCCTCGCCGACACCCGACGCCTCGAGGAGTGCTTCGCGGCCGTCGACTTCTTCGAGGAACGCGGACTCGCCTTCATCATCGCCGTCAACGAGTTCGACGGCTCCCACCGCTACAACCCCGAGGAGGTGCGCGCCGCCATCGACCTCGCCCCGGACGTCCCCGTCGTGCGCTGCGACGCCCGTATCTCCGCGTCCGGGGTCCAGACCCTGCTCACCCTCGTCAAACACCTCATCGCCCACGCACCGGCCGCACCCCAGCCGAGCCGCGGCGCCCACATGTGATCCCCGCACCCGACGCCCCGGAGCCGCATATGACGTACGTCCACAGCGACGGAACCCGGCCATGAGCTACGACCCGCCGCGCCCGGCCGGACGTCTGCTGCTCACCCCGGAGGACAGGGAAGCTCCCGCCCGTGCCCGCAGGCTGCGCAGACTCGGCCTCGGGGCACAGCCGGAGCCCGCCCTGGACGCCTTCGCGGGCCGCCTGGCCGAGGTGGCCGGAGCGCCGTACGCCATGGTCAACTTCCTCGACGAGGAACGGCAGTTCTTCGCCGGGCTGCACACCCCGCAAGGCGGCCGGGCCGCGCGTGGCGGCAAACCCGAGGTGGGCCGCCGACTGCCCCGCGACTACGGCTACTGCCCGCATGTCGTCGTGCGGCGCAAGGCGCTGGTGCTCGAGGACGTGGGCGACTACCCGCGCTTCGCGGGCAACCCGGTCGTCGACGAGTACGGCATCCGCTCCTACCTGGGCGCCCCGCTCATCGACACGAGCGGCATGGTGCTGGGCACGGTGTGCGTTGCCGATCTCACGCCCCGGCCCTGGGGAAAGGCCGGCCTGGAGACGATCAAGTCCACGGCCGCCGAACTCGCCGGACACCTTCAGCGCCGGGAGAGCGGCGGGTTCCCGGAGCCGTGAGGTGCGCCCGTCAGGGGGCCCGCCAGATGTTGTCGAAGGCCGCGTCCTCGATGGACCGACGCTGTCGTACGGCCTCGAGTTCCGCCACCGCGTCGCCGACCGCTGCCAGGACCGTCACGACCGTGTCGCCGGGGAGGTCCGGGAAGCCGTCGGCGGGCTCCTCGCGCAGACCCACGGCGGCGCCCAGCGCGGCGAGGACCGGCTCGTCCGCCGCCCAGCGCCCGGTGGCGTGGCGACGGGCCGGTGAGTCGAGCGGCTCCGTCCCCGCCGACCGGAAGGGGAGCCGCCCGTGGCGCGCCCGGCCGGTCAGCCCGTCCGCCTCGAACCGGGCGGAATAGGCCGCGGCCAGGCCGCTGCCGCGCCGCCACAACCAGTCCTCGACCGATTCGTACGGCGCCGCCCGTACGAGTGACGCCGCGGCCTCCGCCAGGAGGCGGTCGTCCGGTGCCGGCGCCGGGCCGGGCACGAGGAGGTCGCCGTCGAGGGCCACCGCTCCGGTCCCGACGAGATCGATCACCTCGGCGCCCGCGAGGGCCAGGGACAGTTCGCCCTGCCCGGCGGGGCGTACGGGCGCCACGTCCATCGCGATGAGCAACAGGTCCCGTGCTGTGGTCATCGAGGGCTCCATGTCAGTCGGCCGGCCTGGTGAGGGTTGCGGTCCAGGGTGGCACGCCCCACCGTGGTGTGCGGGAAGCCGGTCCGGGCGAGCGGGGCCACCCGTGTGAAGCGGAGCTGTGGCGGCGCTTAAGAAAAGCTCGATGGACCGGGCCGGTGAAGTGCGGCAGATTGCTGGGCGAATCCACATGTCTTCCCGGACGCGGGACCCTTCGGGCTGCTCGCGTCCGGGCCCTCACCACAGGAGCCGTAGCGTGAAGGCGCTGGTCAAGGAGAAAGCGGAGCCCGGACTGTGGCTCGCGGACGTCCCCGAGCCGGCCGTCGGGCCCGGCGACGTGCTGATCAGGGTGCTGCGCACCGGCATCTGCGGCACGGATCTGCACATCCGGTCCTGGGACGGCTGGGCGCGGCAGACGATCCGCACCCCGCTCGTGCTCGGGCACGAGTTCGTCGGCGAGGTGGTGGGCACCGGCCGCGATGTCGCCGACATCCAGGTGGGGGACCGGGTCAGCGGCGAGGGGCACCTCGTCTGCGGCAAGTGCCGCAACTGTCTCGCCGGGCGCCGCCATCTGTGCCGGGCGACCGTCGGGCTCGGCGTCGGCCGTGACGGCGCCTTCGCGGAGTACGTCGCCCTGCCCGCGGCCAACGTGTGGGTGCACCGGGTGCCGGCGGACCTCGACGTGGCGGCGATCTTCGACCCGTTCGGCAACGCCGTGCACACCGCGCTGTCCTTCCCGCTCGTCGGCGAGGACGTCCTGATCACCGGCGCCGGACCGATCGGCCTGATGGCCGCCGCGGTCGCCCGGCACGCGGGTGCCCGCAACGTCGTCGTCACCGACGTCAGCGAGGAGCGGCTGGAGCTGGCCCGCAAGATCGGTGCGAGCCTCGCGCTGAACGTGTCGCAGGCGTCCATCGCCGACGGGCAGCGTGAGCTGGGGCTGCGCGAGGGCTTCGACATCGGTCTGGAGATGTCCGGCCGGCCCGCGGCGCTGCGCGACATGATCGCCAACATGACGCACGGCGGCCGGATCGCCATGCTGGGGCTGCCCGCCGAGGAGTTCCCCGTCGACTGGGCCCGGATCGTCACCTCGATGATCACGATCAAGGGCATCTACGGCCGCGAGATGTTCGAGACCTGGTACGCGATGTCGGTGCTGCTGGAGGGCGGCCTCGACCTCGCCCCCGTGATCACCGGCCGGTACGGCTACCGCGACTTCGAGGCGGCCTTCGCCGACGCGGCGAGCGGCCGCGGCGGCAAGGTCATCCTCGACTGGACCGCGTAGGTCACCTGCGCTTCTCGCGTTCCTGCGTTTCCTGCGTTTCCTGCGTTTCTTAGGAGCTTCCCGATGTTCGACTCCGTGCGCGACGACGTGCGCGCCACCCTCGACGAGATCCGCGCCGCCGGTCTGCACAAGCCCGAGCGGGTCATCGGCAGCCCGCAGTCGGCGACGGTCGCCGTCACCGCGGGCGGCCGGCCCGGCGAGGTCCTCAACTTCTGCGCCAACAACTACCTCGGCCTCGCCGACCACCCCGAGGTCGTCGCCGCCGCCCACGCGGCCCTCGACCGCTGGGGCTACGGCATGGCGTCGGTGCGCTTCATCTGCGGGACGCAGGAGGTGCACAAGGAGCTGGAGGCCCGTCTCTCGGCCTTCCTCGGCCAGGAGGACACGATCCTGTACTCCTCCTGCTTCGACGCCAACGGAGGGGTCTTCGAGACGCTCCTCGGCCCCGAGGACGCGGTGATCTCCGACGCGCTCAACCATGCCTCGATCATCGACGGCATCCGGCTGTCCAAGGCCCGCCGGTTCCGCTACGCCAACCGTGATCTGGCCGATCTGGAGCGGCAGTTGAAGGACGCCTCCGACGCGCGGCGCCGGCTGGTCGTCACCGACGGCGTCTTCTCCATGGACGGCTATGTGGCGCCCCTCGCCGAGATCTGCGACCTCGCCGAGCGCTACGACGCCATGGTCATGGTCGACGACTCGCACGCGGTCGGCTTCGTCGGTCCCGGCGGCCGTGGCACGCCCGAGCTGCACGGCGTGATGGACCGCGTCGACATCATCACCGGCACCCTGGGCAAGGCGCTGGGCGGCGCGTCCGGCGGCTATGTGGCCGCCCGGGCGGAGATCGTCGCCCTGCTCCGCCAGCGCTCCCGCCCGTACCTCTTCTCCAACACCCTCGCCCCGGTCATCGCCGCCGCCTCGCTGAAGGTCCTCGACCTGCTGGAGTCGGCCGACGACCTGCGGGTGCGGCTCGCCGAGAACACCGCGCTGTTCCGCCGTCGGATGACCGACGAGGGCTTCGACATCCTGCCCGGCGACCACGCCATCGCGCCCGTGATGATCGGCGACGCGGCGAAGGCGGGCCGGATGGCCGAACTGCTGCTGGAGCGCGGGGTGTACGTGATCGGCTTCTCCTACCCGGTGGTCCCGCAGGACCGGGCCCGCATCCGCGTCCAGCTGTCCGCAGCGCACTCCACGGACGACGTCAACCGCGCCGTCGACGCCTTCGTCGCGGCGCGGGCGGAACTGGAAGCGTCCGAGCCGCAGGCGGTCTGAACGCAGCGGGGCCGGGGCCGGCGGCAGTTTCGGACGGTGGCCGTCAGCGCCGGTGGTGACCCGGGCCGGTGACCGTCCGGACGCCGGAGGCTGTCCGGAGCTGTGACGGTCTCGGCCGGTGGCCGCCCGGGACGGTGGTGACCCGGGACGGTGGCCGTCCGGAGCTGTGACGGTCGCGGACGGTGGTCGCCCGAGCCGGTGGCAGCCCCGGGCGGCCTGGCCGGTGGCTGTGTCGGCCGGTGGCCGTCCGGGCCGGAGGCGGTCCGAGGGGCTCGGACATATTGCGATAATCGATCCATGATCGAAGCGCGGCGGCTCCACATCCTCCGTGCGGTGGCCGACCACCGTACGGTGACCGCGGCTGCCGCCGCGTTGTATCTCACCCCGTCCGCCGTCTCCCAGCAGCTGACGGCCCTGGAGCAGGAGACCGGCCACCGGCTGGTCGAGCGGAGCGCCAAGGGCGTACGGCTCACCCCGGCCGGCGAGATCCTGCTCACCCACACCAACGCCGTCCTCGCCCAGTTGGAGCGGGCCGAGGCGGAGCTGGCCGCCTACAGCTCCGGAGCCGCCGGCACGGTCACGGTCGCCGCCTTCGCGACGGGGATCGCCCTGGTCGTGGCGCCCGCGGTGGCCCGGCTGGCCGGTACCGCCCCGGGGATCCGGATCCGCGTCCAGGACGCCGAGGGCGACGCCAGTCTGCCGATGGTGCTCGACCGGCAGGTCGATGTCGCGGTCGCCGTCGAGTACCGCGGGGCCCCGGCCGCCGACGATCCGAGGCTCGCGCACGTCCCGCTCTACGCCGAGCCCTTCGACGCGGTCGTCCCGGTCAGCCACCGTCTCGCCGACGCCCCCGAGGTTCCGCTCGCCGAACTGGCCAAGGATCCGTGGATCGGCCCCTACCCGGGCAACCCCTGCCATGACGTGGTCGTCCTGGCCTGCGAGAACGCCGGTTTCCAGCCTCGTCTGGAGCACTCCTCGGACGACTTCCGCGCCGTCGTCGCACTGGCCTCGGCCGACGCGGGCGTGGCACTCGTCCCGCGTTCGGCGCTCCGTGGCATGGACCTCACAGGGGTGGTCGTACGGCCGGTCGACGGCGTGGCGCCGACCCGGAGGGTCTTCGCGGCCGTCCGCCGGGGAGCGGAGGGGCATCCGCTGATCCGGCCGGTGCTGGAGGCGCTGGGCGAGGCCGCCCGGGTGTGAGCCCTGTGAGCCTTCCGTAACAGCGTTGTCTCATATCAGGGATAGCGTCCCGGATATGAGACACGAGGCAGGCGGAGCGGAGACGGTCGGGGTGCCGGACCCCGTCGATGTGCGGATCGCCGGGCGGCTGGCCGAGTTGCGGGCCGAACGCGGTTGGTCGCTGGGGGAGTTGGCGGAACGCAGCGGGGTGAGCCGGTCCACCCTGTCGCGGGCCGAGCGGGCGGAGACCAGTCCGACCGCCGCCCTGCTCAACCGGCTGTGCCATGTCTACGGGCGGACCATGTCCCGGCTGCTCAGCGAGGTGGAGGCGGAGCCCGCGCCGCTGGTGCGCGCCGACGAGCAGTCCGTCTGGGAGGACCGGGCCTCCGGGTTCGTCCGGCGCTCCGTGTCGCCGCCGCACCCCGCGCTGCGCGGCGAACTGGTCGAGGGCCGGCTCGCCGTGGGCGCCGACATCGCCTACGACCGGCCGCCCGTGGCGGGCCTGGAACAGCACATCTGGGTGCTGGAGGGCGCCCTCGAGGTGACGGCCGAGGACACCGGGCATCACCTCGGCGCCGGGGACTGTCTGCGCCTGCGGGTGTGGGGCCCGACCCGGTTCCGGTGCGCGGGCGACGAGGACGTGCGGTACGTCCTGGCGGTGGTGCTGCCATGACCGTGACCCGGCTCGACGCCCCCCGACTGTGCGCCCGCGCGGCGGAGTTGGCCGAGCTGCTGATCGACGCGGTGGACGACGGCGCCTCGCTCGGCTTCCTCGCCCCGCTCGACCGGGCGGCGGCCGAAGACTGGTGGAAGGGCCGCGCGCAGGGCGTCGCCGCAGGGCAGCTCGCGGTCTGGGCGGCCCAGGACGGGGACCGTGTCGTCGGCACCGTCGGCCTGGCCTTCCCCGACAAGCCCAACAGCCGCCACCGCGCCGAGCTCGTCAAGCTGATGGTGCACCGGGACGCCCGCGGGAAGGGCCTCGGCCGCACCCTCCTGACCGCCGCCGAGGAGAGCGCCGTCGCGGCCGGTGTCACCCTCCTGCATCTGGACACCGAGACCGACAGTCCCGCCGAGCACCTGTACCGCGCCGCCGGGTGGACCAGGGCCGGGGTGATCCCGGACTACGCGGCGAGCCCGGCCGGGGTCCTGCGCCCGACGACCCTGTACTACAAGCACGTCGGCGTCGGGTGACTGTCAGTGGCAGCGGCTACGGTGCGGAGCATGCCGGACGCCGAAGACGTACGCCGTATCGCCCTGTCCCTGCCGGACACCACGGAGAAGATCTCCTGGAGCATGCCCACCTTCCGGGTCGCGGGGAAGATGTTCGCCACGCTGCCCGAGGAGGAGACCTCCCTCGCCGTGCGCTGCCCCAAGGAGGAGCGCGACGAACTGGTGCTCGCCGAGCCGGGGAAGTTCTGGATCGCCGACCACGAGGCCCAGTTCGCCTGGGTGCGGGCCCGCCTCGCCGCCCTGGAGGACGAGGACGAGCTGCGGGACATCCTCGCCGACTCGTGGCGCCAGGCGGCCCCGCCGCGACTGCTCGACGCGTACCCGGAGCTGGGGGCGGCCCCGGGGGACTGACGGTGCCCGGCGGCCGGGGCGCGGGAAACGGGTGCGCGACCATCGACCCGAGTGCGGTATGGTTTCCATGCGTGTTCGGCCAGGGGAAACCCCAGGTCAGGCGGGCAACGGGACGTGGCGCAGCTTGGTAGCGCACTTGACTGGGGGTCAAGGGGTCGCAGGTTCAAATCCTGTCGTCCCGACCAGCTTCATCGCAGGTCGGAAGGTCGTTTCCACGAGAGTGTGGAAGCGGCCTTCGTTGTTTTCCACACGGTCGGCGAGGAGAGACGCGGCGGGACGCGGTGACGTGTCCGCGTCGTCCCGTGCTGTGAGTCGGCCGGACCGGCTGTGGATTCGCCCAACCCCGAGTGACGCCCCACGGTGCCGCTGCCAGGATGAGGCGCCATGACCGCAGGGCACGGCAAGGCCGACAAGCACGGCAGACTCCACGACACCGCCAGGGCCGAGAAGCACCGCACACCGCACGGAGCGGGACGCGCGAAGCGGGCCGGCAAGGCCGTACCGGCCGACGATGCGACGACCGCGCTGGCGCTGGCCGCGCGGGGCGGGGACGCGGCGGCCGTCGAGGGGTTCGTGCGCGCCCTGCACCACGACGTCCTGCGGTACGTGGCCCATCTGAGCGCCGACCCACAGGCGGCGGACGATCTGGCGCAGGACACGTTCCTGCGGGCCCTGAGCGGCCTGCACCGGTTCGAGGGGCGTTCCTCGGCGCGGGTGTGGCTGCTGTCCATCGCACGCCGGGCGGTGATGGACAGCTTCCGGTCCGCCGCCGCCCGGCCGCGCCTGTCGGACCGGGCCGACTGGCAGTCGGCCGTCGAACTGGCCCAGCCGCGCGGACTGCCCGGCTTCGACGACGGTGTCGTCCTGCTGGATCTGCTGGCCGCGCTGCCGGAGGACCGGCGGGAGGCGTTCGTGCTGACCCAGCTGCTGGGGCTGCCCTACGCGGAGGCGGCCGAGGTGAGCGACTGCCCGGTCGGCACCGTCCGCTCGCGGGTGGCCCGCGCCCGCGCCACCCTGGCCGGCCTGCTCACCGAGGCGGGCGACCCTACGGTCGCCGCAGCCCCCGCAGCGCCCGCAGCTCGTCGACCTTCGTCAGCCGGGCCACACCGAGATAGACCAGGACGAGGGTGAGGGAGCCGGCCGCGAGGGCGGTCGCGGTCGACAGGGTGCCGCCGCCCAGCGCGGCCGCGCACGCGGCGTCGGCCGCCCGGCCCGCGGCGGCGGCGAGGCCCGCGGCCACCAGCAGCTTGGTGTACGTGCGCCGCAGCGCGCCGTCGTCCAGGCGGCCGCCCGTCCGGCCGCGCAGTCGGCGCGCGGTGAGGGCCAGCCCCGCCAGATAGGACAGGGTGCAGCCCCCGGCCATGCCGGTCACCGCCCAGCGGTCGGGCAGCAGCAGGTGGCAGCCGGTGGCCAGGACGATGTTCACCGCCGCGATCCAGAGCGCCATGAGGAACGGCGTGCGGGTGTCCTCGAAGGCGTAGAAGCCGCGCAGGAGGAGGTACTGCGCGGAGAACGGGATCAGGCCGAGTCCGAACGCCTGGAGCATGTGGCCGAGCGGCTGCGCGGAGGCCGCGTCGGCCGCGCCGTGCGCGAACAGCAGGGTGGCAATCCGCGGACCGAGGGCCAGGAACAGGAACGCGGCCGGGACGATGACGACCCCGCTCACCCGCAGCCCGCGCGACAGATCGGCGCGCACGTCCGCGAGCCGCCCCTGGGCCACGGCGCGGCTCATGCGCGGCAGCAGCGCGGTCACCAGGGAGACGGTGACCACCGACTGCGGCAGCATCCAGATGGTCTGCGCGTACGTGTACGCCGTGTAGCCCGCGCCGGCGTCCGGCAGCCTCTGGTCGACCGTGGTGGCGTAGTTGGTCACCACGGTCAGCGAGACGAGGTTCGTCAGGACGAGCAGCACGGTCCACTTGGCGGCGTGCACACCGGAACCCAGGCCGGAGCCGCGCCAGTCGAACCGGGGGCGGAAGCGGAACCCGGCGGCCCGCGCGAACGGGACCAGCGCGAGTGCCTGCACCGCGATGCCGACGGTCGTCCCGACGCCCAGCAG
Organism: Streptomyces sp. NBC_01334; assembly: GCF_035983595.1. Classification (NCBI taxonomy): domain Bacteria; kingdom Bacillati; phylum Actinomycetota; class Actinomycetes; order Kitasatosporales; family Streptomycetaceae; genus Streptomyces; species Streptomyces sp. NBC_01334. Next base: position 8,212,390 of record NZ_CP130718.1, read on the forward strand.
CCGGACCTGGGCGTCGGTGATGTCCGCGACCTCCCTCGGCACGGTCATCAGGCCGAGGTAGGCGCCGAACATGCCCAGCAGCACGACGTTGTTGAGGACCGGCGTCCACATCATCGCGCCGAACCGCTCGCGGGCGTTGAGCACCTGTCCGTAGATGTTGAACAGGCCGTAGAAGAAGATCTGCGGGAGCAGGAACCGGGCGAAGACCACGGTGAGCCGGTACGCCTCGTGGCTGTCCGGGGTGTCGCGCATGTACAGCGAGACGATCTGCGGGGCCGCCCACACCGCCAGCGCGGTGCCCACGGCGAGGACGGACACGACCAGGGTGACGAGCCGCTGCTCGTAGGCCCGCCCGCCGTCCGGACGGGTCGCCCGCGCCCGCACCAGCTGCGGCACCAGCACGGCGTTCAGCGCGCCGCCGATCAGCAGGGTGTAGAGGCTGGTCGGCACGGTGTTCGCGGTGTTGTACGTACTGGCCAGCAGGCCGGTGCCCAGGGCGGCGGCCTGCAGGACCTGGCGGATCAGCCCGGTCGCCCGGGACACGATCGTGCCCAGGGCCATCAGCACCGACGAGCGGGCCGCCCCGCCCCCTCGGACCTCGTGTTCCTCGGACTGCCGCTGTGCTGTCGCCCCCATCGGGCCAACCTACGTCAGAAGGCTCCGAGAGCCCCAACCGCCTTGCCCGCAGCGGCGGTTGGAGCGCACGGGAGTCATCTGCGGCTGCGCACCCGCTCCGCACGCGGCGGGCTGATGAACTGGAGCTCCAGCGCGAGGGGCGGCGCCGCGATCCCCGGGCCGCCCGCCGCCGCCCAGGTCAGGATCTCGTCCGTGCAGTCGTCGTCCATGGCGAAGCCGACCCAGGTGGCCCGGCCGCCGGCCCGGCGTCCGCCGGCCGAGGGCTGGACGACGATCACGTTGGCCTGGTCGCAGGGGCCCAGGCACTCGGTCGTCCGGACCTCGAAGGCGCCCGCGGAGTCGGCGGCGGCCGCCCGCAGCCGCTCCAGCTGCCAGGCGTGGTCGTAGCCGGGGTGTTTGCCGGCGTCGCCGCAGCAGCAGCCCCTGCACACCACGAGGGTGCAGGGACGACTGCGGGCGGCGCCCACCAGGGCGCGACGGCCGGCCGGCGCGGGGATCACGCTCAGGAGGCCGAGAGGCCGACGTGGGCCAGGGCCTGCCGCAGCAGGAACCCGTGCCCGCCCGGCATCTCGCTCTGCACGGCGAGCGAGGCGGCCTCCTGCGGGCTGAACCACACCAGGTCCAGCGCGTCCTGGCGGGGACGGCAGTCGCCGGTCACCGGCACGATGTAGGCCAGCGACACCGCGTGCTGACGGGGGTCGTGGTACGGGGTGACGCCCTGGGTGGGGAAGTACTCGGCCACCGTGAACGGCTGGAGCGAGGTCGGAACCCGGGGCAGCGCCACCGGACCGAGGTCCTTCTCCAGGTGGCGCAACAGGGCGTCGCGGACGCGCTCGTGGTGCAGGACCCGGCCGGAGACCAGGGTGCGGCTGACCGTGCCCTCCGGTCCCATCCGCAGCAGCAGGCCGACGCTGGTGACTTCGCCGCTGTCGTCGACGCGCACGGGCACGGCCTCGACGTACAGGATCGGCATACGGGCGCGTGCCATCTCGAGCTCGTCGGAGCTCAGCCAACCCGGCGTGGTTTCGGTCAAGTCAGACATTGCTTGATCATACTTTCAGTGTCCGTCGGGAAGCCGGTAGACCCGGCGGGCGTTGTCGGCTCCGGCCCAGCGTGCCAGGCGCAGCGCGTCGGGCAGGCCCAGTTCGTCGGCGTCCACCCGGTCCTGGAGCAGATCCCCCAGTCCCCTGCGGAACGCCAGCGCGCCGAGCCCGTAGAACTCCGCCACACCATAGGCGTCCGAGCTGTACAGCAGTTTGCGGAACGGTGTGATCTCCAGCGCCTCCTCAAGGACCGCCCGCGCTCGTGGGGGACCCACATGATGCAGGGTGAGCCCCACATCCAGGTAGACCTGCTCGAACACCGCGGCCAGATAGGCGGCCTGGCGCTGGTAGGGCCAGCAGTGCAGCAGCAGGACCGGGATGGTGCCCGCCGTCAGGTGCAGCCAGTCCGTGAGACGGCTCGGGTCCACCCGGTGCAGCCGGATGTCGTTGTCGCCGAAGCCGGTGTGCAGTTGGAGGGGGAGACCCAGGTCGACGGCCGTCCACAGCAGGTGCCGGACCAGCACCGGGTCCGCCAGCCGTCCGCCGCCCGCCAGCCAGCGCCGGGCGGCCCGGGTGACCTCGGCGTCCGGGGGCCGGGCCGGGTCGAGGTCGAAGCCGGTCCGGTAGGCGGCCACCGACTTGACCGCCACCACCCCCGGCCGCCGCACCGCGTCCAGGGCGGCCGCCCGGAACGCGTCGGCGTACCCGTCGGCCTCGACACCCCGCGCGGCCGCGGCCTCCGCGACGGACTCCAGCCGGACGACCTCGTGGGCGACCGCCGGACCGTCGGCTCCGGCCGCCGCGGCCAGCTCGGCCGGCGTGGTGATGCGGTGCGGGGCGAACCCGGTGTCGACGCAGAACACGCCGGTCCGGGCGGCGGCGAGGAACCGCCGGTTCACCTCCCGCGGACCCAGTTCGGCGCGCCGGGCCAGGTAGTCGTCGGCCGGCGCGTGCCGCTCCAGGTCGAGCAGCGGCGCGCAGTGACGGCGTACGGCCACCCCGGCGGGCGTGTCGAAGGCCGAGACGCCGGGCCACCGGTCGCCCTCGGTGAGCAACGCCTCGAAGCCCGGCCGGTCCAGGGGGTCGACGACGACGCCGTGACAGTGGTGGTCCACCAGCTCCAGCTCGGCGAGGGCCTCGTGGACCGGTCCGCCGGTCATGTCAGTACTTCCAGCGGTAGGCCGCGGCCACCCGCTCGTCGTCGAGCCCGTCGACGGCGTCGATCTCGCCCTGCCGTACGGCGCTCACCGCGTCGGCGAGGACCGGGCCGAGCGCGGTCCGCAGCACCTCGTCCCCGCGGAACTCGGCGAGTGCCTCGGCGAGCGAGGTCGGCAGCCGGCGCACGCCCCGGGCCGCGGCCTGCCCGGCGTCGAGCCGGGCCGGGTCCCCGTCCGTCTCCTCGGGCAGGACGGCGCCCGAAGCGAGCCCCGCCAGCCCGGCGGAGATCAGGCAGCCGAGGGCGAGGTACGGGTTGGCGGCCAGGTCGACCGGTTTGACCTCCAGATTCGCCTGTTCCGCGCGGCGGCCCGCCGTACCGCGCACCAGGCGCAGCGCGCACTCGCGGGTCTCCAGGCCCCAGGCGGTGAACACCCCGGCCCACTGGGACGGTTTGAGGCGCAGACGGCTCGCCGGGCTGGGGGCGGTCACCGCTGTGAGGGCCGGGAGCCGGGCCAGCACCCCGGCCGCGAACGCCTCCGCGTCGGCCGTCATGCCGTGCCGCCGTTCTCCGCCCGCGTGCAGGTTCGTGCCGTCCCGCCAGGCGGAGAGATGGACGTGCCCGCCGTTGCCGACGCCTTCCGCCACGACAGCGGGGGAGAAGGACACCCGCAGGCCGTGGCGCCGGGCCAGCGCGCGGATCGTCTGGCGGACGAGAACGCTGCGGTCGGCCGCCGCCACCGGGTCGAGCGCGCCCACCGAGATCTCGAACTGACCCGGCGCGTACTCCGGATGGATCTGGTCCACGTCCACGCCCTGCGCCGCGCACGCGGTCAGCAGCTCGACGGTGTACTCGCTCAGCTCGATCTGCCGGGCCGCGCCGTACGCCGGTCCCGTGGCCGCCGGGACGAACTCCCCCGCGGGCGCCGAGTCCAGGCCGACCGCCCACTCGATCTCGATGCCCGCCTTGAAGACGAGCCCGTGCTCGCGGGCCGCCTCCGCGACGACGCGGCGCAGAAAGGTGCGGGAGCAGCCGGGGTGCCGCTCCCCGTCCTGGGTGACGCGGTCGACCGGCGCCCAGGCCCAGCCGGGCTGCCCGGCCAGGGCCACGAGCCGGTCGAGGTCCGGGTACAGACGCAGGTCGCCGTCCGGGGAGCCCAGCACATCGGTCGCGACGATGTGGTCGTTCGCCAGGAAGGTGTCGAACACCGGCGACATCCCGACGCCCCAGGCCGCCGCCGAGGCCAGCCCGGCGGTGGGGATCGTCTTCACCCGGCCGATGCCCGCCGTGTCGACATAGGCCAGGACGATCCCGTGCACGCCTCTCGCCGACAGCTCGCCGGCGAGCGCGCCGGCCCGCTCGACCTCTCCGGGACGCCCGCCGGGGACGGGATCGGCAAGGGTGGTCATGGGTCCTCCACGGTCGGTACGTCCGTTGCGTGCCGTACGTCCGTCAGGGTTTCACGGCCACCGCGCCGTACTGCGGCACCACCGCGAGGGAGTCGGCCTCGCCGCGCCAGCGCGAGCAGGACACCAGGCCCGGCTCCAGCAGGTCCAGGCCCTCGAAGAACGCGGCGATCTCCTTGCCGCCGCGTGCGGTGATCGGCGGGGTGGCGTTCTCGTTCCAGAACTTCATCGCCGGGATCTGGCCCTCGCCGCCCACCTCGCTGTCGTGGGTGGGGTGCGTCAGCACCAGGAAGCTGCCGGACGGGACGTCGGCCATGACCTCGCGGACGATGTCCCGGGCCGCCTCGAAGTCCAGGACGAAGTTCAGGATGCCCAGCATCATCACCGCGACCGGGCGGCCGAAGTCCAGGGTGCCCGACGCGCGTTCGAGGATCCCGGCCGGGTCGTGCACATCGGCGTCGATGTAGTCGATGACGCCCTCGGCGGTGCCGGTCAGCAGCGTACGGGCGTGCGCCAGCACGATCGGGTCGTTGTCGACGTACACGATCCGCGACTCGGGCGCGACGCGCTGCGCGATCTCGTGGGTGTTGTCGGCCGTCGGCAGTCCGGTGCCGATGTCGAGGAACTGCCGCACCCCCCGCTCCTCGGCGAGGAACCGCACCGCCTGCCCCAGGAACCAGCGGTCCGCGCGCGCGATCTCCCGGATGAGCGGGAACATCCCGGCGACATGCTCGCCGACCCGCTGGTCGACCTCGTAGTTGTCCTTGCCGCCGATCCAGTAGTTCCACACCCGCGCGTTGTGCGCGACGCTGGTGTCCAGCCGTGCCGACCCGCTCACCCGACCGCCCCTTCTCACGTCCTGCCCGTGTCACGGGCCTGCGTCCGCCATTGTGCCGCCGGATGATCACCGTTGTCCCCGGTAGGGTGAAAATCCGGTGATCCCGTACAGGAAGCAGGCCATGCCCTACTCGCACGCCCCCCGCCCGACCGCGTCCGCGTCCCCGGCGGGTCCCGTCGACATCCGGCTGGTCGTCACCGACATGGACGGCACGCTGCTCGACGACGACAAGAAGGTGCCCGAGGGCCTGTGGGAGACGCTGGCGCGGCTGCGCGAGCGCGGGGTGCTGTTCACCCCCGCGAGCGGGCGCCAGTACGCCACCCTGGCCGCGGAGTTCGCCGAGGTCGCCGACGGCATGGTGTTCATAGCGGAGAACGGCACCTATGTGGTGCGCGACGGGGAGGAGCTGAGCTCCGATCCACTGGCGCCGGGAGTGGTCGCGCGGGTGATGGAGGCCGTGCGCGGGCTCACGTCCGACGGCGTCGACGTGGGCGCCGTCGTCTGCGGGAAGCGGTCCGCCTACGTCGAGCGTGCCGACGAGGCGTTCCTGGCCGAGGTGGGCCGGTACTACGTGCGGCACCGGGTCGTCGAGGACGTCACCGCCGTCGACGACGACATCATCAAGGTCGCCCTCTTCGACTTCGGGTCCGCCGAGAGGACCACCGCTCCGGCTCTCGCGCCCTTCGCGCAAACCCACCAGGTCGTCGTCTCCGGCGAGCACTGGGTCGACGTCATGAACCGCACCGCCAACAAGGGCGCCGCGCTGCGCGCCCTCCAGCGCGAGCTGGGCATCACACCCGCGCAGACCATGGTGTTCGGCGACTACCTCAACGACCTGGAGATGCTGGACGCCGCCGACTGGTCGTTCGCCATGGCCAACGCCCACCCGGAGGTCGTCCGCCGGGCCCGCCACCTCGCGCCCTCCAACAACGACAACGGGGTACTGCGCACCGTCACCCGCCTGCTGGACCTCTGACGCTCCGGACGGCCCCGGGTCACGGGCGGGGCCGCGCGTGCCCGTGCTGCCAGGCCCAGGCCGCGATCTCGACGCGGTTGCGCGCACCCAGCTTGAGCTGAACGCTCGACAGATGGGTCTTCACCGTCGAGAGGGAGACATACAGCTCGGCGGCGATCTCCGCGTTCGTCCGGCCCAGGGCGACCAGGCGTACGACGTCCAGCTCGCGGTCGGTGAGCGGCTCGGTGAGAGCGGCCGCAAGAGCCGCCGCGCGGGGGGCCGCCGGGGTCCGCGGGGCGGTCAGGTGCTGGAGCAGACGGACGGTGACCGAGGGGGAGACCAGGGAGTCGCCGGCGGCGGCCGCCCGTACCGCCTCCGCGAGGAGGGTGGGCCCGGAGTCCTTCAGCAGGAAGCCGCAGGCACCGCCGCGCAGCGCCCCGTACACGTACTCGTCCAGGTCGAAGGTGGTGACCACGACCACCCGCAGCGGGTCCCGGACGTCCGGTCCGGCCAACAGCCGGGTGGCCTCCAGACCGTCCAGCCTCGGCATCCGGATGTCCAGCAGACACACGTCCGGCCGCACCCGGCGGGCCAGCGCCACCGCCTCCTCGCCGTCGGCGGCCTCGGCGACCACCGTGATGTCCGGCTGCGCGTCCAGGAAGAACCGGAAGCCGGTGCGGACCATGTCCTGGTCGTCGGCGAGCAGGACCCGGATGGGGGTGGCGGGGCCCGACGGGCTCGGGGTGGTCATGGCTCGATCATGCCTCAGTCGGCGGTCTGCGTCGGATCCGCCGTCACCCTGCGCAGCAGCGGACGGCTGCCGGCGATCGCGGCGAACATGGCGAGCGCGCCGAGCGTGACACAGGGGGCCAGCTCGAGGGCGCCGGAGGTGTCGATCGTGGCGTCGGCCAGCTTGTTCAGCCGGTAGGAGCCGTACACACCCATGGCGGTGGTGCCGCCGGCCAGCACCACCAGCGGGACGACGGTCTCCCGGATCCGGGCCCGGTCCAGCACCTTCAGCGGGGTGCCGGCCAGTCGCAGCAGGCCGTACACCCGGCGCCGGTCCAGGACGTTCGCCGCGGCGGTCAGGCCCGCGGAGGCGGTCGCCACCAGGAAGCTCAGGGCGAGCGTGGCGGTGCTGACGTCGGCGAGGCGGTCGGTGACGACCCGGTCCCCGGCGTAGGGGTAGTCCTGGCCGTAGGGCAGTCCGCCCGAACCGACCGGGGCGAGGGCCGTGACGGCGGTGTCGATCACCGCCGGACCACCGCCGGACACCCGGGCGATCAGGCCCGGGCCGCCGCCCAGCAGGTTGTCGTAGTCGTCCTCGCGTCCGACGGTGACGGTCGCGGTGACGCCCGCGCGTCCGAGCAGCGTGCGCGCCTCGGCGGCGGCGTGCCGGGCGTCGGTGGTGGTCGTGGTCGGGACGGCGACCTGGTCGCGGTACTGCCCGGAGTCGCCGCCCAGCATGCTCACGGAGAAGAACCCGGCCGCGAACCCGGCCAGCACCAGACCGCTGACGGTGCGCCAGGCGCCGCGCGGGTCGTCGCTGAGCCGGCGGGCCGCCAGCAGCGTCGCCGGACGTCGGGCGAAGCGGCCCACGAGCCGGCCCAGCCGGTCCACGACCCACGGCCCGAACAGCCAGAACGCACCGTAGAACACGAGGAGCAGCACGAGCAGCTGCCGGCCCCTGAGCTGGCCGCCGCTGCCCGTGGACTGCCAGATCCAGCCCAGCGCCGCCACGAACACGACCAGCCGGATCAGCCGGGTCCGGCGCGGGTCCGCCTGCCGGGCGACCCCCAGGGGCGAGCGGGCCACCTGCCGCAGCATCGACACCGCGCTGACGGTGATGAGCACGGTCACGGCGAGCACGACTCCCGCGAACCAGGCCGGTCCCACCCACAGCTGGCGGGTGTACCAGGAGCCGATGCCGTACGGGATCCCGGCGAGGGCGGGCAGCAGGGCCGCGTAGGCGAGCGCTCCGGTCAGGGCGCCGGCCGCGCCGACGGCCGCCGTCTCGACGGCGGTCATCGCGAGGATCTGCCGCGGGGTCGCCCCGGCCAGCCGCAGCGCGGCGAGCTGCTGCTCGCGCCGGGCCGCGCCGAGCCGTCCGGCCGCCGAGGACAGCACGACCACGGGCATCGCCAGCAGCACCACGCCGAGCAGCGCGGTCGCCCTGTCGGTGGCCGTGAACACGCCGGCCGTGGTGCCGTGGAAGCCGGAGACCACGGCCCGTGCGGCCTGGCCCTCGCCGAGCCAGGTGGCAGCGTCCCCGGCGGCGGGGGACACCTCGGGGTCGGTCGCCGCCCGACCCACGACCGCGACCAGTTCGTCCGGGGAGGCGAGACCGGCCGCACCGATCGTGCCGTAGGACGCCGGCTCCGGGAAGCGGTCGGCCAGTTCGGAAGCAGGGAGCTCGCGCAGCAGCCCGGCCAGTGCGGGGGAGACATGGACCTCGCCCGGCCGCGGGAAGCCGCTCAGGCCGGGCGGCGCGGGTGTCCGGGCGCGGCCCGGCAGCTGCGCCAGGTCGACGACGGTGACGGGCTCGTGGCGGACGTAGGTCGTCGCGAGCGCCTGGACGGCGGTGCCGTGCCGGTCGGGTAGGGGGGTGCGCCAGGCGGTGCGGTCGGCGCGGTCGCCGGAGCCGAGGCAGGCGGCGACGATCACCAGCATCACGAACGCGCCGACAGCGGCCGCACCGGCCGCGAGCAACCGGCTCTGCAGGCCGCGGCGGCCCGAGGAACGGGCGAGATGCCAGGTCAGGGGAAGTACGGGTGAGCGCATGGGGTCCTCGGTTCTCCTGGCGGGCCGGTCAGCCGACCGTGTACTGGCTGTGCGAGCTGATCCGGCCGTCCCGGACCTGGAGGATCCGGCCGCAGTGGGCGGCGACGTCGGCGTCGTGGGTGACCACGACGAGGGCGGCGCCCTGCGCACGGGTGACGGAGGTGAGGAGGCGGACGACCTCCTCGCCGGTGCGCTGGTCCAGGGCGCCGGTCGGTTCGTCGGCGAAGACCACGTCCGGCTCGGTCGCCAGCGCGCGGGCGATGGCCACCCGCTGTGCCTGGCCGCCCGACAGCTGCCCCGGGCGGCGTTTCTCCAGCCCGTCGAGACCCAGCGGGGCGAACCAGCGGCGGGCCCGCTCGACGGCCCGCCCCCGCGGGACGCCCTCCAGCATCAGGGGCAGGGCGACGTTCTCCTCGGCCGGCAGCTCGGGCAGCAGCTGGCCGAACTGGAACACGAACCCGAACCGCCTGCGGCGCAGCGCGCTGAGCCGGTTCTCGCCGAGGTCGTCGATGCGGTCGCCGTGCAGCAGCACCCGGCCGTCGTCCGGCCGGACGATCCCGGCGAGGGTGTGCAGCAGGGTGGACTTGCCGGAGCCCGACGGGCCCATGATCGCGAGCGAGTCGTGCTCGCCGATCTCGAGGTCCACACCGGCCAGGGCGGTGGTGGAGCCGTACTTCTTGACGAGGCCGTAGGCGGCCAGAACGGTGCTCATGATGTCCCGTCGCCCCTTCTCAGCGCTCGAACGTCCAGGTGACCGAGTCGGCGGTCGCGTCGACCACGTGGACCGGGATGGCGACGCTCGTGCCGCCGTCCTCCTCGCCGACACAGGTGACGGAGGCGCCGGCCACGGCCTTCAGACCCGTAGGGCAGGACACGGAGACCTTCTTCCCGACCCACGGCAGCGGGTGGTATTTGCTCTCGATGCGGCCCCTGACGATGTTCGGGGCCAGCGCCCTGTGACCGTCGACCAGGACGGTGCTGGTGGCGTCGAGGCCGGTGGTCGACTCGGTGCCGGAGAGCAGATGGGTGCCGAGGCCGCCGAGGGCCACCACGGCGGCGGCGCCTCCGATCGCGCCGACGACGAACTTCTTGGACTGCATCGCGAACTCCTGGTGGTGGGCCGGGCCTGCGGGGGAAGTGGCTCCACCCTCGCCCGCCGGGGCCCGCGCGCACCTCGGCCGAACGGCCAGGCTTCACACGCCGGTTCCTCGACCGTTCGGCCGATCGCGCCCGTCGGCTGCGGCCGGGGGGACCGCTCTCCTAGGCTGCGCTGTATGACCGAACCGGCCGTCGTCGCCCGCCTGACCCGCGAGATCACCTCGGGACTCGAACCCGGTCCGCTGGCGGACTTCTACCAGGATCTGCACCGCCACCCCGAGCTGTCCTTCCGGGAACACCGCACCGCAGGGAAACTGGCCCTGCGGCTGCGCGAGGCGGGGTACGAGGTGACCGAGGGGGTGGCCCGCACCGGTGTCGTCGGGGTGCTCGCGAACGGTGACGGGCCGGTGGTGTGGCTGCGCGGCGACATGGACGCGCTGCCCGTGCGGGAGGCGACCGGGCTGCCGTACGCCTCGACCGTCGACGGGCTGATGCACGCCTGCGGCCACGACCTGCACGTCACCTGGCTGGCGGCCGCCGCCGAGGCGCTCGCCGCCGCCCGCGAGACCTGGTCCGGGACGCTCGTCGTGGTCGGGCAGCCCGCGGAGGAGGCCGGGGGCGGCGCCCGGGCGATGGTCGCCGACGGGATCCACGCCCGCTTCCCGCGCCCGGACGTGCTGTTCGGCCAGCACGTGGCGCCGGGACTCGCCGGCTTCTACCCGCACACCCCCGGCCTGACGCTGTCGGCCTCGGACGACGTCGACGTCGTCGTGCACGGTGTCGGCGGGCACGGTTCGCGGCCCGAGTCGACGGTCGACCCGGTCGTCACGGCCGCGTACATCGTCACCAGGCTCCAGACCGTGGTCGCACGCGAGGTGGCGGCGAGCGAGTCGGTGGTGCTGACGGTGGGGAGTTTCCACGCCGGTACGAATGCCAACATCATTCCCGCCGAGGCCCGGCTCGCGCTGAACGTGCGCACCCAGGACACCCGGGCGCGCGAGCGGGTCCTCGCCGCGGTCCGGCGGGTCGTCGAGGGGGAGTGCGCCGCCGCGGGGTGCCCGGTCCCGCCCGAGGTCACGGTCCACGCCGGCTGCCCGAACACCGTCAACGACGCGGCCCTGGACGGGGAGATCGCCGCCGTGCACCGTGAACTCTTCGGCGAGCACACGGTGTTCGACTTCGGGCAGGCGCTGGGCAGTGAGGACTTCTCCCTGCTCGCCCCGGCGGGCGTGCCGTACGACTACTGGTACGTGAGCTCGACCCCGGCGCCCGTGTGGGAGGCGGCGCCGGGGGAGGAGCTGCGGGAGAAGTTCGCGGGCGTGCCGGGAAACCACAGCCCGTTGTTCGCGCCGGACCTGTCCGTGCTGGTGCCGGGAGTGCGCACGCTGGTGTCGGCGGCGCTCGCCCGGCTCACCGGCTGAGGCGCGGGCGGCCCGCGCGGGGCCTCAGGGCTTGAGCGGATCGTGGCCGATCGTCATCAGACGGTGGCGTCCGCGGGTGTCCTCGGCCCTGGGCTCGTTCTCCAGGTCCGCCTGCGCGGTGACCGTGTCCACGACCCGGTACATCACACGGACGTCGTCGTCGGTCAGGTCGGTGCGCCGTTTCTGGAGGATCGCCAGCACATGCTGCCCGGTGGGGGTCCCCGCCTCCTCGGGCAGGGGCTCGGCGTTCTCGTCGGCGTCCCGCACCCGCAGCCAGGCGGCCAGCTCCTGCGAGGTCATGTTCACCACGCGGTGGAAGTCCTCCCACAGCGCGTCGAGTTCGAGTGCGTCGGTCATGACGGGTGTTCCGCTCCCTCCTGTTCCGCTCCTTCCGTGGATCAGTGCTCGCGCGGCCAGTTCTCCGCCTCGAACATCCACCGCTGCTTCTCCAGCTCGGCGGTGATGCCGATGAGCAGGTCCTGGGTGACCGGATCGGCTTCCTCGGTCGTGGCGATCCGCTCCCGCAGCCGCGTGATGGCCGCCCCCAGCGTCTCCGCGATCACCTGGACGACGTCCTCGTCGCGCAGCCAGCCGTCCTTGGGGGAGGGCAGGGTGAACGCCGAGGCGATCGTCTCCGGGCGGCCGTCGGGCGGCAGGCCCAGCGCCGCCGCGCGCTCCGCGACCGTGTCGGCGTACGAACGGGCCGTCGAGACCACCTCGTCGAGCTGGAGGTGGATCGAGCGGAACCGGGGCCCCACGATGTTCCAGTGCGCCTGCTTCCCGATCAGGGAGAGGCCGAGAAGATCCACGAGGGTGGTCTGCAACGCGTCGAAGGTGACCTGGCGGGCCGGTTCGGGCAGGGGGCTCTTCACGACAGTCATGCGGTGCTCCTCGTCGTCGCGTCGTGTCTGGCGGTACGGAGCAGTTCCGCGCGTTCCTCCTCGCCGGTCCCGCCCCACACACCCGACGTCCGTCCGATCGCGAACGCGTACGACAGGCACTCGGTACACACCGTGCAGCGGGCGCAGACGCGTTTGGCCGCCGCGGTGTCGCGCAGGGCGGGTCCGCTCGTGCCCACGGGGAAGAACAGCTCAGGGTCCTCGCCCACACAGGCGGCACTGCGCAACCACTCCATGCTGGCGCGGGTGCCCCGGTCACACCACCGCAAACAGCCGCATCCCCGTTCCTTCTCAGGAAGCGGGCACACCGTCCAGGAAGCGCGTCACGTCCGCGAACACCTCGGCGCGGTTCGTCTCGTTGAAGACCTCGTGCCGGGCGCCCGGGTAGATCCGCTCGGTCGGCGCGCCGCCGCTCAGCCGCTCCACGCCGGTCCGGCTGCCGGGCAGCGGGACCAGCCGGTCGTCGTCCCCGTGCAGCCACAGCAGGGGCAGCGGGCCGATGTCGCCGCCCTCGGCGACGGTCTCCAGGGTCCGGACGAACGCCTCCAGCGTCGGCCGCTTCATCGGCCCGTGCCAGACCAGTTCGTCCGCCGCGTAGGCCGCGCCCACCGCGGGGTCGCGGGAGAGGGCGGCGGGCGAGACGGGGAGGTCGGGGATCCGCTCGTGCGCCAGCAGCCGGCCGGGCAGCTCCCAGCCGCCGATCACCGGGCCGGACAGCACGAGCGCGGCGAGTGTGTCGCCGTACCGCTGGGCGTACCGGGCCGCGATCAGGCCGCCCATGGAGTGCCCGATCACGATCAGGGGGAGGTCCGGGTGCGCGGCCCGGGCGAGCTGTGCCACGGTGTGCACATCGGTGACCACGTCCTCGAAGTCCTCGATCACCACGCGCTCGCCCGCCGACCTCCCGTGCCCCATGTGGTCGGGGGCGAAGACGGCCGAGCCGTGCCCGGTCAGGACGTCGGCGAGTTCCCTGTAGCGGCCGGCGTGCTCGCCGTAGCCGTGCACCACGAGGGCGAGCCGGCGGGGCCGCGGAGGGGACCACTCGTGTACGACGATCGTGCCGCGGGTCCCGGTGAGGACGTGTTCGGTCATCGCTCCTCCAGCTGCGTCGGCGAAGGCTTCCGGGGATCTTCCCAGGGGGTCGGACCGGGGTCTACAGTCGAAAAACTAGCAGTGTTAACCAAGGAGTCCTGACGTGCGTCCCGTCCACTTCGCGGCCGCCCGCCGCACCCCCGTCGGCAGGCTGCGCGGAGCCCTGTCCTCCGTCCGGCCCGACGACCTCGCCGCGACTGTCATCCGCGGCCTGGTCGCCGAGGTGCCCGCGCTCGACCCGGCCCGTATCGACGACGTCTACTGGGGCGCCGCCAACCAGGCGGGCGAGGACAACCGCAACGTCGCCCGGATGGCCGCCCTGCTCGCGGGCCTCCCCGAGACCGTGCCCGGCGCCACGGTGAACCGGCTGTGCGCCTCCGGGCTCGAGGCCGTCACGACCGCGGCCCGCACGATCGCCGCGGGCGAGGCCGACATCGTGCTGGCCGGCGGCTCCGAGTCGATGAGCCGCGCCCCGTTCGTCCTGGCCCGCCCCGACGAGGCCCTCCCGCACCGCGTCGAGACCGTCGACACCCGGCTCGGCTGGCGCCTGGTCAACCCCGCCATGAAGGACCTGCACGGCTTGCTCGCCATGGGAGAGACGGCCGAGGAGGTCGCCGCGCGGTACGGCATCACGCGCGAGCGCCAGGACGCGTTCGCCCTGCGCAGCCACCGACTGGCGGCGCTGGCCCGCAAGGACGGCCACTTCGACGACGAACTCCTGCCCGTACGGCGCCCGGACGGCGTGGTCGTCGACGCCGACGAGGGCATCCGCGAGGACACCTCACCGGAGAAGCTCGCGAAGCTGAAGCCCGTGTTCCGGGAGGGCGGCACGGTCACCGCGGGCAACGCCTCCCCCATGAACGACGGCGCCGCCGGACTCCTCCTCGTCAGCGAGGAGGCCCTCAACGAACTGGGGCTGGAGTCCCTGGGCCGGTATGTCGCCGGCGCCTCCGCCGGTGTCCACCCCGACGTGATGGGCATCGGCCCGGTCCCCGCCACCCGCAAGGCGCTGGCCCGGGCCGACTGGAGCGTCGACGACGTCCAGGAGGCCGAGTTCAACGAGGCGTTCGCCGCCCAGGTGCTCGCCTGCGTCGACCAGCTCGGCATCGACCCCGGCCGGGTCAACCCCAGCGGCGGTGCGATCGCCCTCGGCCACCCGCTCGGCTGCTCGGGCGCCCGCATCCTCACCACCCTCCTGCACCGCATGCGCCGCACGGGAGCGGAGCGCGGGCTGGCCACGATGTGCGTGGGCGTCGGACAGGGCAGCGCGGTACTCGTGGAGCGGCACTGAGCGGCACTGAGCGGCACCGGGAGGCGCTGAGCGGCGCTGACGCCGTCGGCCGGGAGGCCGGGTGACAGGTCGGCGGGGCGGGAACGGCCACCAGGCGAGACGCCTTCGGGCCGTCCGGTAGGTGTGCGTACCATCGGTCTCCGCATGAACACGATGAACTTGTGGCACATCACCGGCTGGGAGTTCGCGGCGCTGGCCCTCGCGGCCCTGCTCGTCGGCTTCTCCAAGACGGCCGTCAGCGGGGCCAACACGGTCAGCCTCGCGATCTTCGCGGCGATCCTGCCCGCCCGCGCCTCCACGGGCGTCCTGCTGCCGATCCTGATCGCCGGCGACGTCCTCGCCGTCCTCACCTACCGGAGGCACGCCCACTGGCCCACCCTGTGGCGGCTGTTCCCGGCGGTCGCGGCCGGCGTGGTCTTCGGGACGGTGTTCCTGGTGTGGGCCGACGACGGCATGGTGCGCACCTCGATCGGCGCGATCCTGCTGCTGATGGCGGGCGTCACGGTGTGGCGCCGCCGCACGGCCGACGCCGAGGGCGAACCCGATGCCGTGGCCACCCGGTCCGGCCGCGTCAAGGCCCGCTCCTACGGCGTCCTCGGCGGCTTCACCACCATGGTCGCCAACGCCGGCGGCCCGGTGATGTCGATGTACCTGCTCTCGGCCGGCTTCCGCAAGCTCGGCTTCCTCGGCACCTCCGCCTTCTTCTTCCTGATCGTCAATGTCTCGAAGGTGCCGTTCAGCGCGAGCCTCGGACTCATCGACGGCGACTCGCTCCTCCTGGACGCGGCACTCGTGGCGTTCGTCGTTCCCGGCGCGCTGCTCGGCAAGTGGGCCGTGCCCCGTATCGACCAGCGGCTCTTCGAGCGACTGGTGATCGCGGCGACCGTGGTGGGCGGGCTCCAACTCCTGCTGCGCTAGCCGTACGGCAGGACAGCCGGCCGTCAGGGCGCCGCGACGGCCGCCGGCTCCGGCTCCGGACGGCGTCGGGGCAGGCCCTCGTTGAGATCCTCGACCAGGAGCCGCTTGGCGATGGTGTCCACCGCCGCCCGCAGGTCGCCGCCCGCCGGACGGCCGATGTCCTGCGCCACCCGCTCCTCCAGCCACTCACCCCAGGCATGGGTGATCACCCCGGCCTCGCGCGTGCCCGCCTCCGTATGGGACAGCAGGGAACCGTGGCGGGTCAGATAGCCCTCGTCGACCATGCGGTCGAACACCGGAAGCAGCACCTCGGGCGGCAGATGCCGGCGGGCGGCGACGAGCCCCAGGCTCGTGTGGCCGACCATCCGGGTGAACAGCTCGACCTGCATCACCGCCCAGGCCCCGGCCACATCGAGGCGGGTGTCGGAGCTCTCGACGATCCGGCGCGCGGTGTCCGCGTCCGTACCGCCGATGATCTTCGCGACGGAAGCCTCCAGCACCCGCCGGGAGTCCGCGCCGGACGGCTGGCCGAACCCCTCTCCCATGTCGGTGGAGCTCATCCGCGCGCTGTCGCGCAGCTCGACCTGCTTCAGGAACAGGGCGACGACGAAACCGACGGCCGCGACCGGCACCGTCCACAGGAACACCGTCTGGATGGTGTCCGCGTAGGCGTGGACGATCGGGTCGGCGATGTCGGAGGGCAGTCGGTGCAGGCCCTCCGGGCTGGTCGCCGCCCTGGTGATGGTCGCCGTGTCGACGCTGCCCCCGGCCGCCGACGTGGCGGCCCCGATGCCGTC
Source organism: Streptomyces sp. NBC_01334 (assembly GCF_035983595.1). Taxonomy (NCBI): domain Bacteria; kingdom Bacillati; phylum Actinomycetota; class Actinomycetes; order Kitasatosporales; family Streptomycetaceae; genus Streptomyces; species Streptomyces sp. NBC_01334. The sequence goes on from NZ_CP130718.1 coordinate 8,228,721, forward strand.
CTTCAGGTTCGGGGTGAGGGAGTTGGTGTAGAGGGTGCCGAAGACGGCCGTGCCGAAAGAGCTGCCGAGGGTGCGGAAGAAGGTGACACCGGAGGTGGCGGTGCCCAGGTCGGCGTACTCGACGGTGTTCTGCACGGCGATCGTGAGCACCTGCATGCACAGGCCGATGCCGGTGCCGAGCACGAACATGTACAGCGATTCCAGCCACGCGCCCGTGCCGGGACCCATGCGGGACATCAGATACAGGCCGACGCCCATCACCAGCGAGCCGACGATCGGGAAGAGACGGTACTGCCCGGTCTTGCTGACCACGTTGCCGCTGAAGACCGACGCGATGAGCAGACCGAGCACCATGGGCAGCGTGCGCACCCCGGAGACGGTGGCCGAGTCGCCGTCGACGTACTGGAGGTAGGTCGGCAGATAGGTCAGCGCGCCTAGCATCGCGAAGCCGACGATGAAGCTGAGGATCGAGCACACGGAGAAGACCGGGTTGCCGAACAGCCGCATGGGCAGCATGGGTTGCTGCGCCCGTGTCTCGACCAGACAGAAGAGGGCGAGGGCGACGGCACCGCCGGCGAACAGGCCGATGATCACGCCCGAACCCCACGCGTACTCGTTGCCGCCCCAGCTCGTCGCCAGGATCAGCGCGCTCGCGCCGACCGCGACCAGCGCGATGCCCAGGTAGTCGATGACCGGCCGGACCGCCGACTTCACCACCGGGATGGTGCGGGCGGCCGCGAAGACGACGAGGATGGCGATGGGCACGTTGACGTAGAACGCCCACCGCCAGGACAGATGGTCGGTGAACAGCCCGCCCAGCAGCGGTCCGATGACGGTGGCCACACCGAACACGGCCCCGATGGCGCCCTGGTACTTGCCCCGCTCCCGCAACGGGATGACGTCGGCGATCAGCGCCATCGCCGTCACCATCAGACCGCCCGCGCCGATTCCCTGCATGGCCCGCCAGGCGATCAGCAGCGACATGTTGGTCGCCAGGCCGCACAGGAACGAGCCCGTGATGAACACGATCGCCGAGACCTGGAAGACCACCTTGCGGCCGAACAGGTCGCCGAACTTGCCGACCAGCACGGTCGCGACGGTCTCCGCGAGGAGGTACGAGGTGACCACCCACGACATGTGCGCGGCCCCGCCGAGGTCCGACACGATCGTCGGCAGCGCCGTGCCCACGATCGTCTGGTCCAGCGCCGCCAGCAGCATCCCCAGCACGATCGTCCCGAAGACGATGTTCCGCCGACGCGGGTCCAGGACGGGTGGCTGGGCTGCGGCCGGAGCGATTTCCTCGGTGACGGTCACGAGGTCACGATCACATCGGCACCCCCGCCCCGCACGCGGGGACGGGCCGCCCGGGGGAGGCTACTCCTGCCCCGGGTTGCGGCGCAGCAGATAGGTGTCCATGATCCAGCCCTTGCGTTCGCGCGCCTCGGCGCGCAGCCGCTCGATGCGGGGGCCGGCCTCGGCGATCGGACCGGAGACGAGGATCTCGTCCGGGGTCCCTATGTAGGCGCCCCAGTAGATGTCGACGTCCTCCTCGGCGTACTGCCGGAAGGCCTGGTGGGCGTCCAGCATCACCACCACGTCGTCCACCCCCTCGGGGAAGCCCTCGGCGAGCCGCCGGCCCGTCGTGATCTGCACCGGACGCGCCACCCGGTTCAGGCCCGTGCGGTGCCGGGCGACGAGCGCCGAGACACTGCTGATGCCGGGGACGACGTCGTACTCGAAGGTCACCGCGCCCCGGGCCAGCACCTCCTGGAGGATCGCCAGCGTGCTGTCGTAGAGCGCCGGGTCGCCCCAGACCAGGAACGCGCCGCTCTGGTCCTCGCCGAGTTCCTCGGTGATCAGCCGCTCGTAGATCCCGGCGCGGGCGCTGCGCCAGTCGCCGACGGCGGGGGAGTAGGCGGCGCCGCCGGCCCGGCGGTCCCGCTCCGGGTCCCGGGCCTCGACCACCCGGTAGGCGCCGTCCGGCAGGTGCGCGTCGAGCATGTCGTGGCGCAACCGCGTCAGGTCGCTCTTCACCTCGCCCTTGTCCAGGACGAAGAACACGTCCGTGCTCCGCAGCGCCCGGACCGCCTGGAGGGTCAGCTGGTCGGGGTCGCCCGCGCCGATACCGATGACATGAATCTTTCGCACGCCACGAGTCTGCCGTACGCCACTGACAGTGACCGGGCCGGGTCAGCGCAGCCGGGGCGCCCGGGTCCTCGCGTCCACGGCGGCGCCGGTCCGCTCGACGGTGTCCGCCAGCTCCCGCGCCCAGCCGGCCAGACCGGCGAGATCCATCCCGTACGGCCGGTCCTGCCCCGCGCCGGCCGCCCACTCCTGCAGCGCCCCTGCCCCGCGCCGCAGCAGCCGCGCCCCGCCCGTGAGGTTCCCCCGGGCGGCGTGCGTCAGACCCACCGCGAGCTGCGCGAGTCCGCGCCACAGGGTGCGCTCCGACTCCGGGCCCGCTTTCCAGGCGTCCTCGAAGACCTCGTGCGCGTGGAACGGCTTCCCGGCGTCCAGCAGGGTCTGCGCCTCGGTGACGGTCGCCTCCGGGGTGCGGACGACGCCCTCGGGCTGCCGCTCCACACCGGGCGTGCCGTACGGCAGGGGCCGGCCGAGCCCGTCCCGCGGCCGGGCGTTGCGCGCCCGCCCCTCGCCGTCCCGGTCCCGGGGCCCGGCGGGCGGGCCGCCGCTCGTACCTCCTGTGCTGTCCAAACCGTCCATACGGCGATTGTCCCGCGCCCGGGCCCTCTACGGCGCACCGCCCGGTGTGGGGTAAAGTGCTGTTCGCGCGATCACACGGCGAACACCGTGCGAAGCGCACCGGGACGTGGCGCAGCTTGGTAGCGCACTTGACTGGGGGTCAAGGGGTCGCAGGTTCAAATCCTGTCGTCCCGACCAGCTTCACGGCAGGTCGGAAGCCGCTTTCTCGTCATCGAGAAGGCGGCTTCGGTGCGTTCGGGGCACGTCGCCGTACCGTCGGGCGCCTTCGCCGCCCGGGGAAAGCCCTTGTCCTGAAGCGCACTTCAAGCGCAAGACTCCCGTTCGAGCCGGAGGACACCGGCCGAACGGGAGGATCCAGCATGAGGTACCGCACCATAGGCACCGACCCGGCCACCCGGCGCGAGGTCAGTGTGCTCGCGCTCGGGGCGATGCTGTTCGGGTCGGTGACGGACGAGGAGACGTCCTTCGCGATTCTCGACCGGTACGTCGAGGCCGGCGGGAACTTCGTCGACACGTCCGACAACTACGCCTTCTGGGTCGACGGCGGCCAGGGCGGCCAGAGCGAGGAACTGATCGGCCGGTGGCGGCGCAGCCGGGGCGTCGGCCACGAGATCGTCGTCGCGACCAAGCTCGGAGCCCGGCCGCTGGCGCCGGGCACCAGCTACACGGACAACCCGGAGGGTCTTTCGGCGAAGGTGATCCGCGAGTCCGCCGAACGCAGCCGGGAAAGGCTCGGCGTCGAGAAGCTGGACCTGCTCTACGCCCACATCGACGACCACGCCGTCCCGCAGCGCGAGACCGTCGAGGGGTTCGCGGAGCTCGTCGCGGAGGGCACGGTGGGCCTGCTCGGGGTGAGCAACCAGGCCGTGTGGCGGGTGGAGCGGGCCCGCGCCCTCGCCGCCGCGGCCGGACTGCCCGGCTACGAGGTGCTCCAGTACCAGCACAGTCATCTGCGCCCGCGGTCCGACGTCCCCGGCGAGCTCTTCCCGGACGGCAGCCTCGGTCACGCCGGCGCCGAACTCCTCGGCTATCTGCGGGCCGAGCCCGACCTCACCCTGGTCGCCTACTCGCCGCTGCTCGCCGGCGCCTACGTACGGCAGGACAAGCCCCTGCCGCCTGACTACGACCACCCGGGCACCCCGGCCCGGCTCACCGTGCTGCGCGAGGTCGCCCGCGAGACCGGCGCGAGTGTCAACCAGGTCGTGCTGGCCTGGCAGTTGGGCGGGGAACTGCCGATCGTCCCGCTGGCCGGGGCGTCGTCGGTGGCGCAACTGGAGGAGAACCTGGCCGCCGTGGACCTGGAGCTGACCGTGGACCAGCGCTCCCGGCTGGACGCCGCGCACTGACGACCGGGACGCCGACCGGGGCGCCCTGCGGCGGGCACCCCGGGAGCAAAGGGGGGAGGCTACGCTGAGATCATGCCGCCCAACCGCCGTACCGCCAGACAGGCCGACCTGCTGGAACGCCTCGTCGCGCTGCTGACGGCGGAGGGGTTCTCGGACCTCACCCTGGACGACCTCGCCGAGCGGCTGCGCTGCTCCAAGACGACCCTGTACCAGCTCGCCCGCAGCAAGCAGGGGCTGGTCGTGGAGGCGGTCAAGCACTACTTCCGCGGAGCCACCGAGGCGGTCGAGAAGCGGGTGGCGCAGACCGTCGACCCCTCGGACCGCGTCCGCGTGTACCTGACCGCCGTGGCCGAACAGCTGCGCCCGCTCTCACGCCGGTTCCTCGACGACGTCGCGGACTTCCCGCCGGCCCGCGAGGTGTACGAGGCCAACACGCGGATGGCCGCGGAGCGGGTGCGCCGGCTGATCGCCGAGGGTGTCTCGGACGGCGCCTTCCGCGAGGTGCACACGGCGTTCGTCGGCGAGGTCGCCGCCGCGACCATGCGCCAGATCCAGCAGGGCGAGCTCAAGACCCGCACCGGGCTGACCGACGCGGAGGCCTACGAACAGCTCGCGTCGCTCATCGTGCACGCCGTCTCCTCCTGAAGCGGACCGGACCAGACCGGAGCGGACCGGAGCGGACACTCTCCGGCCACGGTCGGGTGCGGCTCACCACCCCGTTGCCGTACTGTGAATGATACGTTCGTACGCACTCCAGTATCATTCTCAGTACTCACCGGTACTCCTACGTGGAGGTCACCATGCCTGCCACTCGTGCCCTGCCGACCGAGGAAGCCGTCGAGCTCATCCAGCTCACGCGCACCCTCGCCGCCAAGGAACTCGCGCCCCGGGTCGCCGACGCGGAGGCGGACGGGGCGTTCCCCCGGGACGTCTTCCGCACCCTCGGGCGCAGCGGCCTGCTCGGGCTGCCCTTCGCCGAGGAGGACGGCGGGGCGGACCAGCCGTACGGGGTCTACCTCCAGGTGCTGGAGGAGGTCGCCGCGGTCTGGTCGAGCGTCGCCGTGGGCATCTCCGTGCACGCCCTGTCCTGCTTCCCGCTGGCCCGCTTCGGCACCGAGGAGCAGCGGCGCAGGTGGCTGCCGGACATGCTGGGCGGTGAGCTGCTCGGCGCGTACTGCCTGTCCGAGCCGCACGCCGGCTCCGACCCGGCGGCCATGCTCACCCGCGCGGTCCGCGACGGAGACGAGTACGTGCTCAACGGCACCAAGGCCTGGACCACGCACGGCGGTTACGCCGACTTCTACACGGTCATGGCCCGCACCTCCGACGACCGGGCGCACGGCATCTCCTGCTTCCTGATCCCGGCCGGCACCCCGGGACTCAGCGCCGACCCGCCGGAGCGGAAGATGGGCCTGACGGGCTCGGCGACCGCGACCATGCGCCTGGAGGACGTCCGGGTGCCCGTCGAGCGCCGGATCGGGCAGGAGGGGCAGGGCCTGAAGATCGCGCTCGCCTCCCTCGACTGCGGCCGGCTGGGCATCTCCGCCGTCGCCACCGGCCTCGCCCAGGGGGCCCTCGACCACGCGGTGCGCTACGCGCGGGAGCGGGAGACCTTCGGCAAGCCGATCATCGAGCACCAGGGACTGGCGTTCGTGCTCGCCGACATGGGCGCCGCGATCGAGTCGGCGCGGGCCACCGCGCTGTCCGCCGCCCGGTTGAAGGATCTCGGCCTCCCCTTCACACGGGAGGCGTCGATCGCCAAACTCGTGGCCACGGACAACGCCATGAAGGTGACCACGGACGCCGTGCAGGTCCTCGGGGGGTACGGATACACCCGTGACTTCCCGGTGGAGCGCTATATGCGCGAGGCCAAGGTCATGCAGATCTTCGAAGGAACCAACCAGATCCAGCGCATGATCATCTCCCGTGCGCTGGACCGTGACGAGGGCGGTGTGCTCACCGTCCTCGGCAAGGAGTGATGATGCAGCTCGAGAACACCGCCGCCCTTGTCACCGGTGGTGCGTCCGGCCTCGGCGCGGCCACCGCGAAGGCCCTCGCCGAGGGCGGCGCCCAGGTCTTCGCCCTCGACCTCAAGGACGGCATCGACAAGGCACCCGAGGTGCCCGGCGTGACCTATGTGCCCGCCGACGTCACCGACCCCGAGCAGGTCGGCGCCGCCGTCGCCACCGCGGCGGGCTCCGGTGTCCCGCTGCGCACGGTCGTCAACTGCGCCGGTATCGGCCCGTCCGCGCGGATCCTCGGCCGGAAGGGCGTCCACGACCTCGGCCTGTACGCCAAGGTGATCCAGATCAACCTGATCGGCACCTTCAACGTGCTCGCGCTCGCCTCGGAGGCCATCGCCGCTACCGAGGCAGACGAGAACGGCCAGCGGGGCGTCATCGTCAACACCGCCTCCATCGCCGCGTACGACGGACAGATCGGCCAGGCCGCCTACGCGTCCTCCAAGGGCGGGGTCGTCGGCCTGACCCTGCCCGCCGCACGCGACCTCGCGCAGTACGGGATCCGGGTGTGCACCATCGCCCCGGGCATCGTGGAGACACCGATGCTGGCGACGGTGTCGGAGGAGTTCCGCGCCTCGCTCGCCGAGGGCGTGCCCTTCCCGCGCCGCCTGGCCCGGCCCGAGGAGTACGCCCGGCTGGCCCTGGCGATCGTCGACCACGACTACCTCAACGGCGAGACCATCCGCATGGACGGCGCGCTGCGGATGGCCCCGAGGTAGGTCCCGGGGCGTCCTCGGCGGGCCCTCAGGGTCTGACCAGCAACTGGAAGTCGAACGCGTACCGGGACGCGCGGTAGATGTGCGTCCCGTACTCGACCGGCCGGCCGGTGTCGTCGTACGCCGTGCGCTGCATGGTCAGCAGGGCCGCCCCCTCCTTCTCGGCCAGCAGGTGGGCCTCCTCGGCGGTGGCGGAGCGGGCGCCGATGGTCTGGCGGGCGCTGTGCAGGGTGATGCCCGCCGCACGCAGCAGCCGGTACAGGCCGGTCGACTCCAGGCGTTCCGTGTCGAGGTCCAGGAGCGCCGGGGGCAGGTAGTTGCACAGGAACGCCACCGGCTGTCCGTGCGTGGCGCGCAGCCGCTCCAGAAGGGTGACCTCGCTGCCCTCCGGGACGCCGAGCGCGGCGGCCACGTCGGCGGTCGCCGGCACGTGCTCGTTGCGGACGACATGGGTGGTGGGTCCCTGTCCGGCCGCCTCCAGGTCGTCGTAGAGGCTGCTCAGTTCCAGCGGCCGTTTCACCTGGCTGTGCACGACCTGGGTGCCGACGCCCCGCCGGCGCACCAGGAGTCCCTTGTCGACCAGGGACTGGATGGCCTGGCGGACCGTCGGGCGGGACAGGCCGAGGCGGGTCGACAGGTCGATCTCGTTGCCGAGGAGGTTGCCCGGGGCGAGCGCTCCCTGTTCGATCGCCGCCTCCAGCTGCTGGGCGAGCTGGTAGTAGAGCGGCACGGGGCTGGTGCGGTCCAGGGCGAAATGCAGCAGGTCGAGCGCGGAGCCGGGCACGGCACGGGATCGGTCGCCGGTCTTCGCCATCGGGGCACCTCCTCGGGTCGGTGGGGTCGGGTGGGAGAGCGGCTGGGGGGGGCGGGCGGACCGGATCGGCCGGATCGGCCGGATCAGCCGGGTCGGCCCGGTGGGCCGGTTGCGAGGAGTCCCTCGGTTCGCCTTCCGGGCCCGGTCCCTGTTCGGCTCCCGGTCCCCGTTCGGGTCCCGGTCCCGGTCTCGGCCGTCAGGGTCAACTCCCGCCGGGCGAGGGCGACACGGTCCCTTTCGAACGTCTCCGTGCGCGTGAGGGGTACGTCCGGTCGCAAGGGGTAGAGATCGATCCCGGTACGACCCATCGTGATCACGTCCCGTGGCTGGGCCGACTCGGCCATGTGCGACGCTCCTCACGGTGATCGTGGGCCTGGCGTCTCCCAGGTGTAGGTCCAGGGGACCCGCACTGTCAAGAGTTTGTACTTACATTCGGACCTGCTTGTGAAATGATGTCTTAACAAAGTATTGACAGTGAGCTCGGCAAGGGATTGGATCCGGCATCAGCAGCGCACGCCGGGTCCGAGACACCTGAACAGTCGCGGACCCGGCCCCATGGCCCCAATCTGAGTAGAAACGGGCCCCGGATCTTCGTGATCGCCTCCCCTTTTCCCGTCGTTTTCTCCGTCGCACAGTGAGGTGCAGGAAAGATGGACAGCTCTTCTCCCTCCCGCTCGAGCAGAATCGCCCCGGTCGTGGCCATGGCCGCGGCGGTGGCCCTGACCCTCGCAGGCTGCTCCAGCAGTTCCGGCGGCAAGAAGTCCGAGGAGAGCGCGGACGGCGCTTCCGCGGGCAAGGCGAGCACTCCGCAGATGACGGTCGCCCTGGTGACCCACCAGTCGCCCGGCGACACCTTCTGGGACATCGTCCGCAAGGGCGCGGAGGCGGCCGCCGCCAAGGACAACGTCAAGCTGGTCTACTCCGCCGACCCGAACGCCGGGAACCAGGCCACCCTGATCCAGAACGCGATCGACCAGAAGGTCGACGGCATCGCGGTCACCCTCGCCAAGCCGGACGCGCTCAAGGACGTCATAGCCAAGGCGAAGGCCGCGAAGATACCCGTGGTCGGTCTCAACTCCGGTGTCAGCGAGTGGAAGAACCTCGGCCTGATGGAGTTCTTCGGCCAGGACGAGACCGTGGCCGGCGAGGCGCTCGGCAACAGGCTCAACTCCGAGGGCGCCAAGAAGGCCGTCTGTGTCATCCAGGAACAGGGCAACATCGGCCTCACCCAGCGCTGTGCCGGTGTGAAGAAGACGTTCTCGGGCACGACGGAGACCCTGTACGTCAACGGCACGGACATGCCGTCCGTGAAGTCGACGATCACCGCCAAGCTGAGCCAGGACAAGGCCATCGACTACGTCGTCACCCTCGGCGCCCCGTTCGCTCTGACGGCGGTGCAGTCGAAGGCCGACGCGGGCAGCAAGGCCAAGATCGCCACCTTCGACCTCAACAAGGACCTGACGAGCGCCATCGACAAGGGCACGATCGAGTTCGCCGTCGACCAGCAGCCCTACCTCCAGGGCTACTTGGCGATCGACTCGCTGTGGCTCTACAAGAACAACGGCAACTACATGGGCGGCGGCGAGCAGCCGGTGCTGACCGGTCCGGCCTTCGTGGACAAGACCAACGTCGACGCGGTCGCCTCGTTCGCCGCGAAGGGCACCCGGTGATGAGCATGACCCACCATGCCGAGCCGGCGGTGACCACACCGCCGGCCCCCGGCCGCAAGGAGAGCGACGGCCGGACCAAGCAACGCCCGCCGGCCCTGCGGCTGTTGGCCCGTCCCGAGGTGGGGGTGTTCCTCGGCGCGGTCGCGGTGTACGTGTTCTTCCTGATCGCGGCGCCGCCGGTGCGTGACGGCAGTTCGATGGCCAACATCCTGTACCAGTCGTCGACGATCGGGATCATGGCGCTGCCGGTGGCGCTGCTGATGATCGGCGGCGAGTTCGACCTGTCGGCCGGTGTCGCCGTCATCACCTCGGCGCTCACCGCGTCCATGCTCAGCTACCAACTCACCATGAATGTGTGGGTCGGTGTGGTCGTCGCCCTGCTGGTGTCGCTGGGGATCGGCTTCCTCAACGGCTGGATGGTGGTGAAGACCGGGCTGCCCAGCTTCCTGATCACCCTGGGCACGTTCCTGATCCTCCAGGGTGTCAACCTCGCGGTGACCAAGCTGGTCACCACCAACGTGGCCACCGACGACATCAGCGACATGGACGGCTTCGGCCAGGCGAAGAAGATCTTCGCTTCGTCCTTCGACGTCGGCGGCGTCCAGGTCAAGATCACCATCGTGTACTGGCTGGTCTTCGCGGCCATCGCCACCTGGGTCCTGCTGCGCACCAAGTACGGCAACTGGATCTTCGCGGTCGGCGGCAACAAGGAGAGCGCCCGGGCGGTCGGCGTGCCCGTGACGTTCACCAAGATCTCGCTGTTCATGCTGGTCGGTTTCGGGGCCTGGTTCGTCGGGATGCACCAGCTGTTCACGTTCAACACCGTGCAGTCCGGCGAGGGTGTGGGCCAGGAGCTGATCTACATCTCCGCGGCCGTCATCGGCGGCTGTCTGCTGACCGGCGGCGCCGGCTCGGCGATCGGCCCGGTCTTCGGGGCGTTCATGTTCGGGATGGTGCAGCAGGGCATCGTCTACGCGGGCTGGAACCCCGACTGGTTCAAGGCCTTCCTCGGCGTCATGCTCCTCGGCGCCGTTCTCATCAATCTGTGGGTCCAGCGCACGGCCACCCGGAGGTGACCCGAATGACCACCGACGGAACCGGCACGCACGGCGCCATCCTCGCGGACACCGCCCCCGAGGGCGGTGACAGTCCACTCGTAGAACTGCGCAACGCGGGCAAGTCCTACGGCAACATCCGTGCCCTGCACGGAGTCGATCTCGCCGTCCGGCCCGGCCAGGTGACCTGTGTCCTCGGTGACAACGGCGCCGGCAAGTCGACGCTCATCAAGATCGTCTCGGGGCTGCACCAGCACACCGAGGGCGAGTTCCTCGTCGACGGCCACCCCGTGCGCTTCTCCACCCCGCGCGAGGCCCTCGACAAGGGCATCGCCACCGTCTACCAGGACCTGGCGACGGTCCCGCTGATGCCGGTGTGGCGCAACTTCTTCCTCGGCTCCGAACTCACCAAGGGCCCCTGGCCCGTGCGCCGGCTCGACATCGAGAAGATGAAGCGGACCGCCGACGAGGAACTGCGCAACATGGGCATCGTCCTCGACGACCTCGAACAGCCCATCGGCACCCTCTCCGGCGGCCAGCGCCAGTGCGTCGCCATCGCCCGCGCCGTCCACTTCGGCGCCCGCGTCCTCATCCTGGACGAGCCCACCGCCGCCCTCGGCGTCAAGCAGTCCGGCGTGGTGCTGAAGTACATCGCCGCCGCCCGCGACCGCGGCCTCGGCGTCATCTTCATCACCCACAACCCCCACCACGCCTACATGGTCGGCGACCACTTCAGCGTCCTGCGCCTGGGCACCATGGAACTCTCCGCCTCCCGTGACCAGGTCAGCCTCGAAGAGCTCACCAACCACATGGCCGGCGGCACCGAACTCGCCGCACTCAAGCACGAGTTGGCGCAGGTCCGGGGCGTCGACGTAGAGGAGCTCCCGGAGGAGAAGGACCTCACCGCACCTGTGGCGAGTCCCGGGGAGAGGACGCCCTGACATGGCGAACGCTCTCGACCGCATCCGGGTCGGCTCGGCTCCCGACTCCTGGGGCGTGTGGTTCGCGGACGACCCCCGGCAGGTGCCCTGGGAACGGTTCCTGGACGAGGTCGCCGAGGCCGGCTACTCCTGGATCGAACTCGGCCCCTACGGCTATCTGCCGACCGATCCGGTCCGTCTCACCGACGAGGTGGCCCGGCGGGGGCTGCGCGTCTCGGCCGGGACGGTCTTCACCGGCATGCACCGGGGCCCGTCCGTCTGGGAGTCCACCTGGGCGCACGTGAGCCAGGTGGCCGCGCTCACCCAGGCGATGGGCGCGCGGCATCTCGTCGTCATCCCGTCCTTCTGGCGGGACGACAAGACGGCCGAGATCCTGGAGCCGCCGGAGCTGACGGGCGAACAGTGGGCCCACCTCACCAAGGGCATGGAGCGGCTGGGCCACGAGGTGAAGGAGACGTACGGGCTGGACCTCGTCGTCCATCCGCACGCCGACACGCACCTCGACACCGAGGACCACGTCGAGCGCTTCCTGGACTCCACCGACGGCGAACTGGTCAACCTCTGCCTGGACACCGGTCACTACGCCTACTGCGGCGGGGACAGCGTCGAGCTGATCGAGAGCTACGGCGAACGCATCGGCTACCTCCACCTCAAGCAGGTCGACCCGGCGGTCCTCGCCGACGTGGTCAGGGACGAGGTGCCGTTCGGCCCGGCCGTGCAGCGCGGAGTGATGTGCGAACCGCCCGCCGGTGTACCGGAGCTGGAGCCGATCCTGATCGCGGCGCAGCGGCTCGGCGTCGAGCTGTTCGCGATCGTGGAGCAGGACATGTACCCGTGCGAGCCGGAGCGGCCGCTGCCCATCGCGGTGCGCACCCGGAAGTTCCTGCGCTCCTGCGGGGCCTGACCCGGGACCGGGTCACCGGGCGCGTCGCGCCGTCGCCGACAGGCGGCGGCGTGTCCGCGCTCGTATGGTGGTGGTGATGGGCCGCATGCGGCCCGTGCCCCCTGGTGCGGCTGTGGCCTGCGGCGGAAACCTCCTCATACGGGAGCGAGCCCATGACACACTCGTGTATCCGACTGCGCAGGGGGATCGTCGTCGCCGCCGCGGTGGGGGCGCTGGTGGTGCCGGCCGCGGGCGGGGCGATGGCCGTGCCGACCACGGCCGCCACGGCCGCCACCGGCACCGAACCGCCTTCGCCGTCCTCGTCCGGGGACGGCGTCGTCGAACTCACCCCGGCCGTACAGCAGCAGGTCGACGACGCCGTACAGCGGGTCATGAAGCAGGCGGGCATCCCCGGCGTGTCCGTCGGCATCTGGACGCCCGGCAAGGGCGAGTACGTGAAGTCCTTCGGCGTCGCCGACAAGAGCACCGGCCGGGAGATGGACCCCGGTCTCTACATGCGCATCGGCAGCGAGACCAAGACGTTCACCGTCACCGCGGTCCTCCAGCTGGTCGACGAGGGGAAGATCGGCCTCGACGACACCATCGGCGAGTACATCGACGGCGTACCGAACGGCGACAAGATCACCCTGCGCCAGCTGGCCGGGATGCGCAGCGGACTGTTCAACTACTCGGCGGACGAGGACTTCTTCAAGGCGCTGACCTCCGACCCGCAGCGGCCGTTCACCCCGCAGCAGCTGCTCGACTACTCGTTCAAGCACCCCGTGCTGTTCCCGCCGGGTGAGAAGTTCTACTACTGCAACACCAACCTGATCCTGCTCGGCCTGGTCGTCGAGCAGATGAGCGGCTCGCATCTCAACGACTACATCCAGGACCACATCCTGGACCCGGCCGGACTGGACCACACCCTGTTCCCGACCGGCAACGAGTTCCCGACCCCGCACTCCCAGGGCTACACGGACCAGACCGCGACCGGGAAGGTCGAGGACTCCGCCGACTGGAACCCGTCCTGGGGCTGGGCGGCCGGCGCGATGATCTCCCGGCTGGAGGACCTGCGGATCTGGGCACGTACCGTGGCCACGGGCGTGCTGCCCGACGGTGAGCGGATGGTCAGCCCGGCCACCCAGAAGCAGCGCCTGATCACCCCGCCGACCCCCATTCCGGGCGCCGGCTACGGTCTCGGCATCTTCAACGTGCAGGGCTGGATCGGCCACAACGGCTCGCTGCCCGGCTACGAGTCCCTGACCATCTACCTGCCGTCGGCACGGACGACCCTCGTCGTCGTGCTCAACACCGACATCAACTACAAGAACGAGGAACCCAGCACCCTGTTCGGCGACGCGATCACCACGATCATCTCCCCGGACCACGTCTTCAACCTGCCGGCGGAACCAGCGGCGAGGTGAGGACGTTCAGACAGGTACCAGGTGTGTGCAGTCGTGGACGGGGAGGGTGAGATGCAGGAGGAAGAGCAGGCCGGCACCGCGGAGGTCCGGCGCCGGGCCCGGTTCGGCGCGCTGCCCGAGCGAGTACGCCCGCAGGACATGGTCGAGGAGCGGCCGGCCACCCCGCGTGACCCGGCCCGGGACGCCTACGACCCGGACGAGTTCGCGGTCCGCTACGGCCTGTGAGCCGGTGAGGGCGACCGGGGAACACCGCTCCCCGGTCGCCCTCACGCGCGGATGCGCCAGGCTCAGGAGGCGCGGACCTCCGCGATGGTCACCGGCCGGTGCTCGTGCAGGGACAGCGTGCACGCCTCCGCGATCCAGCCCGCCTCCAGGGCGTCCTCGATCGTGCAGGGGGAGGGCCGGGTTCCGGCCACGACCTCGGTGAACGCGGTGAGTTCGGCGCGGTAGGCGGCGGTGAAGCGGTCCATGAAGAAGTCGTGCGGGGTACCGGCCGGGAAGGTCACCCCGGGCTCCACCGAACGCAGCGGCAGCTTGTCCTCCAGGCCGACGGCGATCGAGTCCGTGAAGCCGTGGATCTCCATGCGGACGTCGTAGCCCCGGGCGTTGTGACGGGAGTTGGAGACCACCGCGATCGTGCCGTCGTCGAGGGTGAGGATCGCGCCGGTGGTGTCGGCGTCGCCCGTCTCCTTGATGTAGTCGGCGCCCCGGTTGCCGCCGACCGCGTACACCTCCGTCACCTCGCGGCCGGTGACCCAGCGGATGATGTCGAAGTCGTGCACGGAACAGTCCCGGAAGATGCCCCCGGAGGCGGCGACGTACGCGGCCGGCGGCGGGGCCGGGTCGAGCGTGGTCGAGCGGACCGTGTGCAGCTTGCCCAGCTCGCCCGAGGTCACGGCCGCCCGCGCGGCGACGAAGCCCGCGTCGAAGCGGCGGTTGTAGCCGATCTGGATGGGGACGGCACTGCCCCGCACGGCCTCGAGGACCTCGACGCCCTCGCTCATGGTCCTGGCGACGGGCTTCTCGCAGAAGACCGGGATGCCCGCCTCGACGGCGGCCAGGATCAGGCCGGGGTGGGCGTCCGTCGCCGCCGCGACCACGACACCGTCCACCCCGGCGGCCAGCACGGCCTCGGGGGAGTCCGCGACCTCGGCGCCGAAGCGCTCGGCGGCCTTCTTGGCGGCCTCCGCGAACGGGTCGGCCACGACGAGCGACCCGACGGCGTCGAGTCCGGAGAGGGTCTCGGCGTGGAAGGCGCCGATGCGGCCGAGGCCGAGGATTCCGATGCGCATGCGCTCCGCTGCTTTCCTGGTGGTTTTTTGGTTGCTGTCTGTTGCCGGGGTTCTGCCCCGGGCCCCGTCGCCCTTCGGGCTCGTCCTCGATCGCCGGACGGGCTCGGAACGCGGGCTCCGGATGCCTGGGTGGGTCGAGATGTTCAGTCCAGCCCGCCGAGCACGTTCTGGTCCCAGTCGATCACTGATCCGGTGACCACGCCCGACCGCTCGGAGAGCAGGAACACCACGAAGTCGGCGATCTCGTCCGGCTGGCCCAGCTTGCCCATCGGCAGTCGTGCGGCGGCCTGCTCGCGCCAGTCGTCCCCGGCGCCGTGGAAGGCCTTCTGTGTCGCGTCCTCGCCCTCGGTGGCCGTCCAGCCGATGTTGAGGCCGTTGATCCGGACCCGGTCGAAGCGGTGCGCGTGCGCCGCGTTGCGGGTCAGGCCGACCAGGCCGGCCTTCGCGGCGACGTACGGCGCGAGAAACGGCTGACCGCCATGGGCCGAAGAGGTGATGATGTTGACGACCGTGCCGGGCGCCTCGCGGGCCAGCATGTCCGCGACGGCCGCCTGCATGGCGAAGAACGGCGCCTTCAGGTTGATCGCGATGTGCTGGTCGAACAGCTCGGGCGTGGTGTCGAGCAGCGTGCCCCGGGAGGTCAGCCCCGCCGAGTTCACGAGGCAGTCGACACGGCCGTAGGAGGCCACCGTCTCGGCCACGGCCCCCTTCGCCTGCCCGGCGTCGGTGAGGTCGGCCCGGACGAAGAGCGCCTTGCCGCCGGCGGCGGTCAGCTCCGCCACCAGCGCCTCGCCCGGCTCCGGCCGTCGCCCGGTGACGGCGACCAGGGCGCCCTCGCGGACGGCGGCCCGGGCGATGGCCGCGCCGACGCCCTGGCTGCCGCCGTTGACGAGGACGACCTTGTCGTCGAGAAGTCCCATGGAGGGGAGGTCCTTTCAGCTCGTGCGCCGCAGGGCGCAGGCCCGCAGCTCGTCCCGGAGTGCCTGCGGGGTCCACTCCTCGTGCAGCGCCCGCCGCAGGAGGTCCGCCTGCGCGGGCGGGGCGAGGCCGTCGACGGGCGGGTCGCTGTCGAGGTTGGTGGGGAACGGGTAACCCTCGGCGCTCGCGGCGACGACATGCTCCAGCCACTCCTCGCCCACGCCCTGCGCCCGGCGCTCCAGCAGAACGGGGTAGACCGCGTTCGCCACCGCCTCCCGGTCCACGGTCTCCATCGCGCGCCCGAAGGCCGAGGAGACCTGGAGCAGGTTGGCCATCCGGCGTACGTCGGTGGTGCGGTTGGTGCCGGCGGCGTGGAAGACGGCCGGGTTGAAGAAGGCGGCGTCGCCCTTCGCCAGCGGCAGTTGGACCCGGTTCTTCTCGAAGTACTCCTGGAACTCTGGCCGTCGCCACGCCAGGTAGCCGGGCTCGTACGTCTGTGAGTACGGCAGGTACAGCGTGGGCCCGGACTCCACGGGCATGTCGCAGTGCGCGACGGCGCCCTGGAGGGTGAGCACGGGGGAGAGCCGGTGGACGTGCGCCGGGTAGGCGGCGGCCTTCGCGTCGGAGAGGAAGCCGAGGTGGTAGTCGCGGTGCACGCTCTGCGCCCGGCCGCCCGGGTTGACCACGTTGACCTGGGACGTCATCTGGTAGCCCGGGCCGAGCCAGGCCCGCGGGACCAGCGCCAGGATGTCGTTGGCGTAGTAGTCGGCGAACGCCTCCGGGTCGCGCAGGGCGGCCTTCTCCAGGGCGTTCCAGACGCGGTCGTTGGCGCCGGGCCTCGCGAAGTGGTCACCGGCGGTCGCGCCCGAGGCGCGCTGCTCGGCGATGAGCGCGTCGAAGACGGCGGTGGCCCGGTCGACGACCGCCGGATCGGGGAAGGCCCCGCGGAATACGACGACTCCGGGGCCGTCGCTCAGCGCCCGCACCAGCTCGGCGCGGACCGCGCGGTCCGTTCCGGGGGCGCGCAGCCGCTCACTGTCGTAGACGAGTACGTTCCCCTGCACCGCCGAGGCGTGCGGGAAGTCGGCGAGGTCGGTGGTGCGTTCGACGAGCGGGCGGAAGGTGTCGAGGTCGCAGTCCTGCTCGGTCAGCCAGGCGTGACCTCGCACGGAGGTGAAGGACATCGTCGTCCCTTCGATGGCAATGGCGGCTCAGTGCTGCCATTCTTGTCATGACAAACCCGTCGAACAACCAGCAGGCGGCCATCAAAAACCCCTCAAGCAGATCCCGGAGGATCTTTCCGTGGGCCACCCCTTCCCCATCCGGGAGATCGCACGTCAGGCGGGTCTGAGCGAGGCCACCGTCGACCGGGTGCTGAACGGCAGGGGAGGGGTGCGGGAGTCCACCGTGCAGGAGGTCCGGCGCGCCATCGCCGACCTGGACCGGCAGCGCACCCAGGTCAGGCTCGTCGGGCGCACCTTCATGGTCGACATCGTGATGCAGGCGCCGGAACGGTTCAGCACCGCCGTCCGGGCCGCCCTGGAGGCCGAGCTGCCGTCCCTGCACCCGGCCGTGCTGCGCTCCCGCTTCCACTTCCGGGAGACCGGACCGGTCCAGGAGCAGGTCGCCACCCTCGACCGGATAGCCCGGCGCGGCTCGCAGGGGGTCATCCTCAAGGCGCCGGACGTGCCCGAGACCAACGCCGCCGTCGGCCGGCTGGTCGCCGCCGGGATCCCGGTCGTCACCCTGGTCACGGATCTGCCGGCCAGCGCCCGCCTCGCCTACGTCGGTATCGACGACCGGGCCGCCGGCGCCACCGCCGCCTACCTCATGGGCCAGTGGCTCGGTGACCGCCCCGGCAATGTGCTCACCAGCCTGAGCAGTGGCTTCTTCCGCAACGAGGAGGAGCGCGAGATGGGCTTCCGCAGCGTGATGCGGGCCCGCGATCCCGCGCGCACGCTGGTCGAGATCGCCGAGGGGCAGGGGCTGGACGCCACACAGTACGAGCTGGTCCGGGCCGCGCTGGAACGCGACCGGGACATCCGCGCCGTCTACTCCATCGGCGGCGGCAACGACGCCACCCTGCGCGCCTTCGCCGACCTCGGCCGTGAGTGCGACGTGTTCGTCGCGCACGACCTCGACCACGACAACACCCGGCTGCTGCGCGGGCACCGGCTGTCCGCCGTCCTCCACCACGACCTGCGCCGCGACGTGCGCGAGGCCTGCCACACCGTGATGCGGGCGCACGGCGCGCTGCCGTCGGCCGGGCCCCCGTTGCCGTCGGCGATCCAGGTGGTCACCCCGTACAACATGCCGCCCCGGGCGGCTGCCGGCTGACGCGGCTGCCACCCTGGGCGCGGGCCTCGCGGGCGGGTCAGTGCTGTGGTGCCGGTGTCCCGGCCGCCGGTGCGACGCGTGCCGCGCTGCGGTAGACGCAGACGCCCAGGGCCAGCAGCCAGTAGCTGAGGAAGGCCCCCAGCAGGGCGGTCGTGCCCCAGCCGTTCGCCGCGTAGAAGAACGCCGGGTCGTTGCCGAAGAACAGGGAGGGCACGAAGGCCAGGTTGACCCCGGCCAGGGCGTAGGCCGAGCGGCCGGTCCAGCGCGGCAGCAGACGCGCGCGGTTGACGGCCTGTCCCAGCGCGGTCAGGAAGAGCGCCAGCATCAGCTTGGAGATCGACCCGTAGAGGATGTAGGTGCCACTGACGTCGATGGTCGGGTCGATCGGGTGGTCGACGGCGATGACCGCGCCGGCCTCGAGGCCCATCGAGACCAGGGTGACCGTGGCGTAGACGAGGCCCGTGGCGAAGGCGAGGGAGCCGGCCCAGGCGTGGGCGGGACTGACCCGGCCGACCAGTTCGCGGAACGCCGTCACGAACACGACCAGGGAGGCCAACGCGACGATCCCGATGAGCAGCCGGGACAGGACGTTGCCGTCCGGCGGCGGGCCGTCGTGGACGAAGTAGAGCGGCACCTGGACGATGAGCGCGACCGCGGCGACGAGGGCGGCGAGGCCGGTCAGACGGCGGGCGATGACTTCGGACATGAGGGTCCCCCGAGTTCTCGGTGTGGCGGATTCGGTGCCGGCGTCCGCGGGTTCGTGACCGCGTTCGCCGACTCCTGAAGCCTGCCGTTCCCGGGGAGCGCCGTCCCTGGGCCTGGGAACCGGATCGGGGGTGGTCCTGTCGCCACCTCTACGGGTGCACGTCCACCCAGGAGCCGGTCTCCGCGGAGCGTGTCATCGCCTCCAGCACGGTCGCGCTGTGCACCGCGTCCGCGAGCGTCGCCCCGTAGGGGGTGCCCTCGGTGATCGAGCGCAGGAAGCGATAGGCCTCCACCACCTTGAGGTCGTCGTACCCCATGGCGTTCGCCGCTCCCGGCTGGAAGGCGCCGAACTCGCCGTCGCCCGGGCCGACGTACACCGTGCTGACGGGTTGGTCCTGGTACGTGGTGCCGCGGCTGACGCCGAGCTCGTTCATCCGCCGGAAGTCCCAGAACACGGCGCCCTCGGTGCCGTGCACCTCGAAGCCGTAGTTGTTCTGCTCGCCGACCGAGACCCGGCAGGCCTCCAGGACGCCCCGGGCGCCGGAGGCGAAGCGGAGCAGGCAGTTGACGTAGTCCTCGTTCTCGACCGGGCCGAGTTCGCCGCCGACGGAAAGGCTGTGGCCCGCCGTCGCCCCCGTCGGGCGGGCCCGCTCGGGGACGAAGACCGCCGTGTCGGCCGTCAGGGACGTGATGTCGCCGAGCAGGAAACGGGCCAGGTCGACGCCGTGCGAGGCCAGGTCGCCCAGCACTCCGCTGCCGCCCCGCTCCCGTTCGTACCGCCAGGTCAGGGCGCCGTCGGGGTGGGCCGCGTAGTCGCTGAAGAGGCGGATGCGGACGTGGGTGACCGTGCCGAGCTCACCGGAGGCGATCAGGTCGCGGGCGGCTTCCACGGCGGGCGCGTTGCGGTAGTTGAAGCCGACCGCGCCCTGCACGCCCGCCTCGGCCACCGCGTCCGCCACCGCCCGGGCGTCCGGGGGAGTCAGGCCCACCGGCTTCTCGATCCAGATGTGTTTGCCGGCTTCCGCCATCGCGACACCGATCTCGCGGTGCAGGAAGTTCGGCGCGGTGATGCTGACGGCCCGTACCCGTGGGTCGGCCGCCACCTCGCGCCAGTCCCGCGTGGCGGAGGCGAAGCCGAACTGCTCCGCGGCCTCGTCGGCCCGGCCGGGCACCTCCTCGGCGACGCTCACCAGTTCCGGCCGCAGCGCCAGCCGCGGGTAGTGGTGCCGCACGCGCGCGTACGCCTGGGTGTGCACGCGGCCCATCCAGCCGAACCCGACGACGGCCACTCCCAGCGCATCCACCATGGCAGTCACCACAGCCCTTCCTTGGACCGCTCCATCCACTGACCAAGCCACCCTGCGGGCCCTCTCCCCAGGGTGTCAAGGGTATCCAGGCCCTTTGACAACCGGTGCGGCACATGGAACGGTCCAATCATGAGACCACCGACCATCCGTGACGTCGCCGACCGGGCCGGAGTGTCCAAGTCGCTGGTCTCGCTGGTGCTGCGCGGCTCCGACCAGGTGCGTGCAGAGAAGCGGGAGGCCGTCCTGCGGGCCGTGCGCGAGCTGGGCTACCGGCCCAACGAGGCAGCCCGCAGTCTCGGTGAGCGGCGCACCGTGCCCGACTCCCGGCCGCGCCCGGGCGGGGGGAACCCCATGGTCGGCGTCCTGCTGCACGACCTGCGCAACCCCTGGTACGTGGACCTCCTGGACGGCCTCAACTCCCTGCTGCACGCGAGCGGCCTGCACATGCTGCTGGCCGACGCGCGGCTGCACCGGCGTGTCGGCCAGGACCCGGCCGGGCCCTTCCTCGACCTCGGAGCGGACGGGCTGGTCGTGGTCGGCACGCTGCCCGACCCGGCGGCCCTGGAGGCCGTCGCCGCCCGGATGCCGGTCGTGGTCGCGGCGGCCCGGGAGCCGGTGCCGGCCGGGGTGGACCTGGTGGCGAACGACGACGAACGCGGCGCCCGCCTGGTCACCGAGCACCTCGTCGGACTCGGCCATCGCCGCATCGCCCACCTGGCGGGCTACGGTGCCGTCGCCGACCTGCGCCGGCGCGGCTTCGAGGCCACCATGCGCGCGGCGGGAGCGGACCGTGCGGCGCTGGTCGAGGCGGGGGACATGACCGAGGAGGGCGGCTACCGGGCCACGGTGCGGCTGCTCGCCCGCGCCGACCGGCCCACGGCCGTGTTCGCCGTCAACGACATGACGGCGGTGGGGGTGCTGTCGGCGGCCGAGGAACTGGGCCTGCGCGTGCCGCGCGACCTGTCCGTGGTCGGCTACGACAACACAGGCATCTCCCGGCTGCGCCATGTGTGGCTCACGACCGTCGACGGCGCCGGCCACGAGGTCGGCCGCCGTGCCGCCCGCTGTCTGCTCGACCGGCTCGAACAGCCGGGCGGGGAGGGACGGTTGCAGCTGACCCCGCCGGTCCTGGAGGTCCGGGGGACGACGGCGCGCCCGCCCGCGGTCACAGTGTGATCGCGTAGGCCTTCCGCAGCGTCTCGTGGACCGTCCAGGTCGTCCGGTCGCCCTCGCGCAGCACCGCCATGTCGCCCGGACCGACCGTCAGGGTGGGACCGCCCTCGACCTCGATCGTCGCCGACCCGCTGATCACCACGAACAGCTCGTCCGCCTCGGTGTCGGTGACGACGCCCGGGGTGATCTGCCAGATCCCCCTGACCTGCCGGCCGTCCGCCGACTCCCACACCACCTTGCCGGTCACCTCGGGGGTCCCGGCGACGATCTGCCGCGGATCGAGCGGATCGGGCTCGAGGCCGGCGTCGGGGATGTGGACGACGAAGCTGTGGGGCGGAGGGCTGTCGGTGCCGCTGTCGGTGCTCATGAGGCGACCCTAGCGAGGCCGTACGTCCGCCGGGCGTGGACACTGTGTGGGCTGTCGGCCCAGGTGGGAGGACACTTCGTCACGACTGGCGGCCCGTGCGCGGCGGGGTGATCGTGGTGCCCATGGCGGACGACACCGTGCCGGCCCGCGAGCCGCACCGGCACGACACGCGTGAGGCTCTCCTCTTCGGCGGTGTCTACGGCGCGGTGCTCGCGAGTTCGATGGTCGCCGCGCTCAGCCAGTACGGGCACACCTCCCGGGACAGCCGCCGCTACGACGCCGCCTGGCTGCTGGTGACCGCGTTCGCCTCGGCGCTCGCGCACGGCTACGCCCACTACATCGCCGAGCGGGGTGCGCACCGCCGAGGGGACGCGCTGCGCACGCTCGTCGAGGAGTGGCCGCTCGTGGCGGCCGTGCTGCCAACCGTGCTGATCCTCGCGGGCGCCGGCTGGGGCTGGTGGCCGGCGAGCGGGGTGGAGTACGCCGCGTTCACCCTGAACATCGCCCTGTTGTTCGCCCTCGGCCTGGTCACCGCCCGCTGGTCGCGCCGCCGTTGGGCCGTCGCGGTGCTGATCGGGGCGGTCGACGCGCTGCTCGGCGTGATCGTGGTCGTGGCGAACGCGTTGATCAAGTAGCCCGCACCGTCCTGCGCCGGCCCGTCCAGTGGGAACATGACGCGGCGGAAGCACGCGCGCAATACGGCGGACAAAATTGTTGACAATCTTGTTTCGCTAGATTTAGGTTCGACAGGCACTCACTCAGGGAGGGCAACCATGCCGAAAGAAGCCCGTCCGAGCACCGGGGAGCAGGCCAAACAGCATGCGCTCGCGCAGCTGCGGCAGGCGATCCTGCACGGCGAGATGGCACCGGCCCAGCGGCTGGTGGAGAACGAGCTCGCCGAGCAGTTCGGTGTGACGCGGGCCAGCATCCGCGCGGCGCTCATCGATCTGGAGTCCCAAGGGCTCGTCGAACGGATCCGCAACCGCGGGTCGCGGGTGCGGGTGGTGACCGTGGACGAAGCGGTCGCCATCACCGAGTGCCGCATGGTTCTCGAAGGGCTCTGCGCTTCGAAGGCGGCCGTCGCGGCCAGCGACGACCAGCTGATCGAGCTGACCGACCTCGGCACGGCCATGACCAAGGCCGTCGCCGACGGCGAGCCGGTCACCTACTCCGACCTGAACCACGAACTGCACGTGCGCATCCGGGAGTTCTCCGGCCAGCAGACCGCGCAGGAGCTGCTGGAGCGGCTCAACGCCCAACTGGTGCGCCACCGCTTCCAGTTGGCGCTGAGGCCGGGCAGGCCGCAGCAATCCCTGAACGAGCACCTGACCATGATCGAAGCGATCCGGGCCAGGGACCCCCAGGCGGCCGAGACGGCCGTCCGCGCCCACCTCACCAGCGTGATCGAGGCGCTGCGCGACTGATCACGGCTGCGCGGGGCGGGCGCCCACCTGTCACCAAGGAGATCTGAGAATGACCCAGGCCAACGCGCCCGCCAGCCCACCACGATCGACCCTCGTCGTCACCGCGCACGCCGGCGACTTCGTGTGGCGGGCGGGCGGCGCCATCGCCCTGGCCGCCTCCCGCGGGGAGAAGGTCACCATCGCGTGCCTGACCTTCGGCGAGCGCGGCGAGTCCGCCAAGGCGTGGCGCGAGGGCAGGAAGCTGGACGAGATCAAGGCGATACGCCGGGACGAGGCCGAGCGCGCCGCCGCCACCCTGGGCGCCGAGGTCCGCTTCTTCGACGCCGGCGACTACCCGCTGGTGGCCACCGCCGAGCTGACCGACCGGCTCGTCGCCGTCTACCGGGACACCCAGCCGGACGTGGTGCTCACCCACCCCACCGAGGACCCGTACAACGGCGACCACCCGGCCGCCAACCGCATGGCGCTGGAGGCCAGGGTCCTCGCCCAGGCCATCGGCTACCCGGGCGAGGGCGAGATCATCGGCGCGCCGCCGGTCTTCTACTTCGAGCCGCACCAGCCGGAGATGAGCGGCTTCAAGCCCGAGGTGCTGCTCGACATCACCGAGGTGTGGGACACCAAGCGCAAGGCCATGGAGTGCCTCGGCGCCCAGCAGCACCTGTGGGACTACTACACCGACCTCGCCGTGCGCCGGGGCGTCCAGCTCAAGCGCAACGCGGGACCGAACCTGGGCCTCGCGCACAAGACCATGGCCGAGGCGTACATGCGTCCCTACCCGCAGATCGCCAAGGAGCTGTCATGAGCGGCGTGATCGTCACCGACCCGCCGAAGGCGGAGCTGCAGGACGTCGACGCGCTGGCCGGCTTCGGCGTGGCCACGGTCGGCGAGGCGTTGGGCCGGACCGGCCTGCTGAGCCCGGAGATCCGCCCGATCCAGCAGGGCGTACGGGTCGCCGGCACCGCCGTGACCGTGCTCAGCTGGCCCGGCGACAACCTCATGATCCACGCAGCCGTCGAGCAGTGCGGCGAGGGCGACATCCTGGTCGTCACCACCACCTCCCCGTCCACCGACGGCATGTTCGGCGAGCTCTTCGCGACCGCGCTCCAGCGGCGCGGGGTGCGCGGCGTGATCACCAACGCGGGCATCCGCGACACCCAGGAGCTGCGGGACATGGGTTTCGCGGCCTGGTCGCGGGCCGTCTCCTCGCAGGGCACCGTGAAGGCCACCGGCGGTTCGGTCAACGTACCGATCGCGATCGACGGCCAGGTGATCCGTCCGGGCGACGTGATCCTCGCCGACGACGACGGTGTGGTGGTCGTCCCGCGCGAGCGCGCCCGTGCCACCGTGGCGGCGTCCGAGGCCCGCGAGGCCAAGGAGGCCCGCTCCCGCGCCGCCTTCCTCGACGGCGAACTCGGCCTGGACCGCTACGGGTTGAGGGATACCCTGAAGCGGCTCGGCGTCGAGTACAAGACGTACGACGCGTACACGGGGGAGTCGTCGTGACCTTCGTGCCCGAGGAGCTGCCCTGCCTGCTGATGCGGGGCGGCACCTCCAAGGGCGCGTACTTCCTCGCCGACGATCTCCCCGCCGAACCGGCCCTGCGCGACGAGCTGTTGCTGCGTGTCATGGGCAGTCCGGACGCCCGCCAGATCGACGGCCTGGGCGGCGCGCACCCGCTCACCAGCAAGGTGGCCGTGGTGTCGCCGTCGGCCGACCCGCACGCCGACGTCGACTACCTCTTCCTCCAGGTCGCCGTGGACCGGCCTGAGGTGAGCGACCGTCAGAACTGCGGCAACATCCTCGCCGGTGTCGGCCCGTTCGCCGTGGAGCGCGGGCTCGTCGCAGCGGGGGAGGAGGAGACCGCCGTCCGTATCCGCATGGTGAACTCCGACGACTACGCGACGGCGACCTTCCCGACGCCGGGCGGTCGCGTGGACTACACCGGCGCCGCCGAGATCTCCGGGGTGCCGGGTACGGCCGCGCCCGTGGTGATCGAGTTCCCGCCGGGCACCGGCACGCTGCTGCCCACCGGCAACGTCCGCGACGAGATCGACGGTGTGGCGGTGACCTGCGTGGACAACGGGATGCCGACGGTGCTCATCGAGGCCACCTCCGTCAAGGTCACCGGCTACGAGCTGCCCAGGGATCTGGAGGAGGACGTCGCGCTCGCCGATCGCCTGCGGACGATCCGTCTGGCGGCGGGCCGGCTGATGGGCCTCGGCGACGTCTCGGACACCACCGTGCCCAAGCTCACGCTGGTCGCCGCGCCTCGCGGCGACGGCGCGGTCACCACGCGCACCTTCATTCCTGTGCGCTGCCACCCCTCGATCGGGGTGCTCGGCGCGGCCAGCGTCGCGGCCGGCCTGCGGATCGAAGGCAGCGTGGGGGCCGAGCTGGCGAGGATCGACGCCGGCAGTGACCGAATTCGCATAGAACATCCCACGGGATTCCTGGACATCGAAAGTAGCCTCGGGTCAACCCCCGACGGTCTGCCCCGCGCCCGCCGCACCGCCGTGGTGCGTACGGCCCGGAAGATCTTCGACGGCACCGTCTTCCCCAGGTCCGCCGAGACGGCTCCCCTCTCTCCCCGCTCCCTTGGAGGTCAACGATGACTCCGCCGCTCGGCGACATCGCCCACATCGGCCATGCCCAACTCTTCACCCCGGACCTGGACGCCAGTGTCGGCTTCTTCACGGACTACCTCGGGCTCACCGTCAACGGGCAGGACGGCGACACGGTCTACCTGCGGACCTTCGACGACTACGAGCACCACAGCCTGGTGCTCACCGCCCGCGAGCAGCCCGGCCTCGGTCGGCTGGCCCTGCGCACCTCCGGCGAGGAGGCCCTCCAGCGCCGGGTCGCGGCCGTCGAGGCGGCGGGCGGCACCGGCCACTGGGTCGAGGACGAGCCCGGCCTCGGCAAGCTGTACGTCACCACCGACCCGGACGGCCACGAGCACGCCCTGTACTGGGAGAGCGAGCACTACCGGGCCCCCGACGAGCTGAAGCCGGCCCTGAAGAACCAGCCGCAGGCCAAGCCCAACCGGGGTGTGGGCGTACGGCGCCTGGACCACATCAACTTCCTCGCCGCCGACGTGCTCGCCAACTCCGAGTTCCAGCAGAACCTGCTGGGCGCCCGCCCCACCGAGCAGATCAGGCTCGACACGGGGAAGATCGCGGCGCGCTGGCTGACGTACACGAACAAGTCGTACGACGTCGTCTACACCTCGGACTGGACCGGCAGTTCCGGGCGGCTGCACCACATCGCGTTCGCGACGGACACCCGTGAGGACATCCTGCGCGCCGCCGATCTCGCGATCGACTCGGGCGTGTTCATCGAGACGGGCCCGCACAAGCACGCCATCCAGCAGACGTTCTTCCTGTACGTCTACGAGCCCGGGGGCAACCGCATCGAGCTGTGCAACCCGCTCACGCGCCTCGTCCTGGCCCCCGACTGGCCGCTGGTCACCTGGACCGAGGAAGAGCGCAAGAAGGGGCAGGCCTGGGGTCTGCGGACGATCGAGTCGTTCCACACGCACGGCACACCGCCCGTGAGCTGAGTCCGTTCTTCGGGTGCGCAGGGCGTCGGACCAGCGGGTCGACTGATTGTCGATGAGATTGTTGACAAAAGTGTTGACTCTCTTCGGGCTGATCCTTAGCGTCTTGCGCACACCGGGTCAGCCGCACGAGCCGCGCCGGCCCTCTTCACTCGTCCCCTCCAGGGAACGCCCCCTGGACGAGAGGAAAACAACGATGTCCTCCTCCCCCGTGCTGTCCGCCCGCGGCAGCAGACTGGCCCTCCTGGTCGTCGGTCTGTGCTGGCTGGCCGTGCTCTTCGACGGCCTCGACATGTTCATCTACGGCTCGGTGCTGCCGCACCTGCTGGAGACGAAGACCTTCGGCCTCACCCCGGACACGGCCGGTGACCTCGGCAGCTACGCCACCTTCGGCATGCTGATCGG
Organism: Streptomyces sp. NBC_01334; assembly: GCF_035983595.1. Classification (NCBI taxonomy): domain Bacteria; kingdom Bacillati; phylum Actinomycetota; class Actinomycetes; order Kitasatosporales; family Streptomycetaceae; genus Streptomyces; species Streptomyces sp. NBC_01334. Next base: position 8,255,796 of record NZ_CP130718.1, read on the forward strand.
CGCCCTGACGGCGGGCACCGTCGCCGACCGGATCGGGCGCAAGAAGCTGATGGTCGGCTGCGTGATCCTCTTCTCGCTCGCCTCCGGCGTGTGCGCGACGGCGGGCAGCGTCGAGGTCTTCGGCCTCGGCCGGACCCTGGCGGGCGTCGGCCTCGGCGGCCTGCTGCCCACCGCGATCAGCATGGTCTCCGACTACGCCCCGCGGGGCCGCGGCGCCATCATCATCGGCCTGCTGATGACCGCCCACCACGCCGGCGGCATCCTCTCCGCCTACGTCGCCAAGTGGCTCATCGACCCGGTCGGCTGGCGCGCCGCGTTCTGGGTGTGCGTGCTCCCGCTGCTCTTCGCCCCGGTGCTCGCCAAGCTGCTGCCCGAGTCGCTGAGCTTCCTCGTCGCCAAGGGCCGCGCCGACGAGGCCCGCGAGCTGGCCACCCGCTACGACGTCGAGCTGCCCGCCGACAAGTCCGGCAAGCAGGGCGCGGCCGACCGCTGGAACGCGCTGAAGGACCTCTTCCGCGGCGGCGAGTGGACCCAGACCCTGCTGTACTGGCTGGCCTCCTTCGGCGGTCTCCTCCTCGTCTACGGCGTCGCCACCTGGCTGCCCACCCTGATGCGCGCCGAGGGCTACGAGCTGGGCTCGGCCCTGTCCTTCGTGGTCGTCTTTAACCTCGGCGGCATCGTGGGCATGCTGGTCGCCGGGCGCGCCGCCGACCGGTTCGGCGCCCCGCGCATCTCCGCCGTCTGGTTCGCGCTGACCGCCGCCGGCGTGTTCCTGCTCAGCGTCCACATGCCGATGACCGTGACGATGATCGTCGTCTTCTTCACCGGCGTCTTCCTCAACAGCGCCCAGACGATGATCTACGCGACGGTCTCCATCCGCTCCCACGCGGACAACCGGGCCACCGCCGTCGGCTGGACCTCCGGCATGGGCCGCTTCGGCGCCGTCTTCGGCCCGTGGCTGGGCGGCCAGCTGCTCGCCTCGAACCAGGGCGACTGGGGCTTCACCGCGTTCGCGATCGCCGGCCTGTCGTCCATGGTCTTCATCGGCGTCGCCGCGCTGCGCAGCTCCCGGCAGACCCCGCGCGGCGCCGACCAGGAGCTGGTGGGCGCCCACTGAGCGAGCGCACAGGCGCACGGCTGCCACCGGGGGCAAGGACGGACGCCGGCCACCGCACGAGGTGCGGGGGCCGGTGTCCGGCTGCACGCTCGAGGTATGGGTGAGCGCTGGGAGGTCCGCCGGGCGGGCGCGACGAACGCCCCGCACCGGGTGCTGTTGATTCCGGGCGGCCTGTGCACGACCGAGTTCTACGCGGACGTCATGGCCGAGCCGGCGGTGGCGGGTCTGGCCATGGTCGCGGCGACCCAGCCGGGCTTCGGCCGCACCGAGGCGCCCGAGGACGTGTCCATGGAGCACTACGCCCGGCTGATGGCCGACTTCGCCGCCGACGCCGGGTGCGACGCGGTCGTCGGGCACAGCCTCGGCGCGAACGTGGCACTGGAGATGGCCGCGCAGGGCCTGTTCACGGGACCGCTGGTGCTGCTGTCGCCGACCTTCTCGCGGGGCGACGAGGCCAGGTTCCTGACCGTGCTGAACGCCCTGGGCCGGGTGCCCGGGGTCGGTGCCGCGGCCTGGAAGGCCATGATCACGCTGCTGCCGCGGTCCATGAAACGCGAAATGCCGCCGCACCGCGCCGAAGCGCTGGCGGCGGTCATGGGCGGCAACGACCCGGCGGCCTGTCGCCGGATCGTCCGGGGCTACTACGCGTACCTGGACCGGTATCCGTCGCTGGTACCGAGGCTGTGCGGGTCCGGGGTGCCCGCCTGGGTGGTGCGCGGCGACCGCGACGGGATCGGCCTGACGGCCGACGAGCGGCAGGGCCTCGAGGCCTGCCCGCGCGTGCGCATGGTCACGGTGCCCGACGCCGGGCACCTCCTGCTCGTCGAGCAGCCGGCCGCGGTCGCCGCGGTCATCGCGGAGGCGGCCACGGCGTCGGTGCGCTGACGGCCCGGGCCGCGCTCAGTCGTCGGAGCCCATCTGGTCCTGTGCCGACAGGTGTTCCACCGTCCGGCCGGTCTCGGTGAACGTGCGCGTCACATGGCCCGAGGAGTACACCCACAGGATCCGCAGCGGGCGGTCGCCGATGTTGCGGAACAGGTGGGGGATCGGCGACGGCACGTACGTGGTGTCGAACCGCTCCAGCTTCGTCACCTCGCCGTCCACCCACACCTCCGCCTCGCCCTCGAGGATCGTCACGTGCTCGTCGCAGTTGTGCGAGTGCAGCGGGGCCCCGGAACCGACGGGGTAGACGCTCATCCCGCTGGTGATCCGGTTCTCCCCGTTCGCCGACGCGGTGGTGACGAGCGGTGTCGTCACGACCGCGCCGCCGCGGTCGAGCAACGGGACGGACGCGGCCTTGATGATGGTGGTCATGTCGGACGACGTTAGGTCGCCGCCCGGCGAATGGGGGGCCTCCGGCGTGCAGTTTTACGTTGCGCTCCGAGGTGGGTGAGCTTCTCGGACACGGCTGTACCTTCACCTGGCACCGCACGGATTCACGACCCGTGCCCGTAATGCGCCGGAAAGAAAAGGCAGGTATCGGCCGGATGAGGCTCCCCGTTCTCAACGAAGAGGAAATGGATGCGCGGCAGCAGGAGCTGGCCGCGCGGATCGCCGGCCGCCGTGGCGCGGTGCGCGGTCCCTTCCGGGTCTGGCTGCACAGCCCGGAGATGTGCGAACGGGCCGAGTCGCTCGGCGCGTTCGCCCGCTTCGACTGCTCGCTGCCCACACACCTGCGCGAGCTGACGCTGCTGATGGCCGCCCGCAACTGGGACGCCCAGTACTCCTGGAACGCCCATGTGCACCAGGCGGTCGAGGCCGGCATCCCGGAGGCCGCCGTGAAGGCGATCGCCGAGAAGCGCGAGGCGGTCTTCGACAACGAGGCGGACCAGGTCTTCTACCGGTTCTGCCGGGAGATCCTCGACGAGCACTTCGTCACCGACGCCACCTTCGCGGCGGCACTGGAGCACTTCGGCTCCAAGGGCCTGGTGGACACCATCGGCGCGCTCGGCAACTTCACCATGCTCGGCATGTGCCTGAACACCTTCCAGGTGGACCTCCAGGCCGACAAGGAGCCCCCCTTCCCGGACATCCGCGGCTACGGACGTGTGGCCCCCGAGGGCGACCGGCCGTGACCGCCGTACTGCGCGCCCGGGGCGTCACCAAGAGCTTCGGCGGGGCGGCCGCGCTGAAGGGCGTCGACCTCGACCTGTACCCCGGCGAGGTGCACGCCCTGATGGGCATGAACGGCGCCGGCAAGTCGACCCTCGTGCAGGTGCTGTCCGGCGTCCACCAGGCCGACGCCGGCACGATCGAGGTCGACGGGCAGGAGCAGCACGGGCTGAGTGTGCGCAGGGCGCGCAGGCTGGGCATCTCCTCGGTGCCGCAGCGCCGCGAGCTGGCGATGGGCCTCAGCGTCGCCGAGAACATCCTGCTCGGCGACCTGCCCACACGAGGGCGCGCCGTGCGGTGGAAGGCGGTCCGGGAGGAGGCCCGCGCGGCCCTCGCCGCCCTGGGCATCGCCATCGACGTGGAGCGCGCCGCCGGTTCGCTCACCGTCGCCGAGCAGACCATGGTGGAGGTGGCCCGCGAGGTCCGGCGCGGCGGCCGGGTCCTGATCCTGGACGAGCCGACCGCGTGTCTGAGCGCCAAGGACGCCCACCGGATCCGCGCCCTGGTGCGCACCCTGCGCGACGAGGGCGTCGCCGTCGTCTACATCTCGCACTACATCGACGAGGTCATGGCAGTCGCCGACCGCCTCACGGTGCTGCGGGACGGAGCCGTCGTGACGAGCGCGCCCGCCGCCGAGCTGGACGACGCGGGACTGGTGCGCGCCATGGTCGGCCGGGACGTCGTCTCCACCCGACCCGAACGCCCCGCGCCGAAGGACGAAGTCGGCCTCGCGGTAAGGGGGTTGAGTCAGGGCCGGGCCATCCGGGACTTCACCGTCGAGGTACGCAGGGGCGAGATCGTCGCCGTCCTCGGGCCCGCCGGGGACGCCCAGTCCCGGCTGTTCGACCTGCTGTCCGGACGGCAGCGCCCGGAGAGCGGCGACCTGCACGTCGACGGCCGCGCCGTGCCCTTCGGCCGGGTCCCGGCCTCGCTCGCCAGCGGTCTGCGCTGTGTCACCGGCGACCGCCGCTCCCTGGGCCTGGTCCCCGGTATGTCGCTGGACGAGAACCTGATGCTCGCCGACGACCGGTTCGCGCGCCGCCGACTGCACCGACGCGGTCAACTGGCCCGCCGGGCGGCCCCGTTGCGCCACAGCTACGGAGTCAGAGCCTTGGCCGGGAACCCGCCGGTCAGCGCACTGTCGGGCGGCAACCAGCAGAAGGTGCTGCTCGGGAAGTGGCTGGAGACCTCACCGGCCGCGTGCTTCCTGGAGGACCCCACCAACGGCGTGGACATCGCGGCCATGGCCGACATCCACACCCTCCTCGACGACCTCGCCTCCCGGGGAGTGGCGGTACTGCTCGCCTCCTCCTCCGCCGAGGAGGTCATGCGGCTCGCCGACCGGGTCGTCGTCGTGAGCGCCGGCCGCACGGTCGCCGAACACGACATCACCGCCATCACCCGCGACGAACTCGTCGCCACGGCCCTCGGAGGACAACCGCAGTGAGCGTCAAGACACTTACCGATGCCGCAGGCGTGTCCGACCCGCCCGAGGCGCCCAAGTCCCGTCTCGCCCTGGGCAAGGTGCGCGATCTGCCGCACGCCGGTCTGATCGCCGTGCTCGTCCTCGTCGTGGTGTTCACCGCCGCGCAGAGCGAGACGTTCGCCACCGACCGCAACATCGTCAACATCCTCAGCCAGGTCAGCGTCAACGCCGTACTCGCCGCGGGGCTCACCCTGTTGATGACCGCGGGCGGCATGGACTTCTCCATGGGCAGCAACGTCGCCGTCACGGCCGCCGTGTCGGCGAAACTGCTCGCCGACGGCCAGCCCACCGGCTACGCCGTCGTCGTCGCACTGCTGCTCGGCACCGCCATCGGACTCGTCAACGGGCTGGTGGTGACCTTCACCAACGTGGCACCGTTCGTCGTGACGCTGGCCTCGGCCACCCTGCTCGACGGCGTCGCGCTGCTGGTCCACGACGGCTCCACCATCTCCATCGGCACCCGGATGTTCGCCCTCGGCAACGACAAGGTGCTGGGGGTGCCGTATCTGCTGATCGTCGCCGTCCTGGTGTTGATCGCGACGGCGCTCGTCATGCGGTTCACGGTGTTCGGCCGGGACGCCTTCGCCATCGGCGGCAACGAGCACGTGGCCCGCCTCAGCGGCATCGACGTCACCGCCCGCAAGCTCACCCTGTACGGCCTCACCGGCACCCTCTCCGGACTCGCCGGCCTGATGCTGCTGTCCCGCCTCGGCTCCTCCAGCCCCGGCGGCACCGCCGGCCTCTCGCTCCAGCTGGCCGTGGTCGCCGCGGTGGTCATCGGCGGCACCTCGCTGGCCGGCGGGCACGGCACCGTCATCGGCACCGCTCTCGGCCTGGTGCTGCTCGGCGTGGTGGCCAACGCACTGAACCTCCTGGACTTCTCCAGCAACTACCAGCCGGTCTCCGTCGGCGCCGTGCTGCTCGTCGCGGCCATCGCCAACGAGATGCACAAGGCCCGCTCGGGCTCGGCGCGTCACTGACCTTCCCGCTCGTTCATGCCTCGTCCTGAAAGGCGTTTCCCATGAGACTCTCCGCCCGTTCGCGCAGGGCACTGTTCGCCACCCTCACCGGCTCCACCCTGGTGCTGACCGGCTGCGGCAACGGCGACAGCGGCAGTGGCAGTACCGACAGCGTCTCCCTCGGCTTCGTCAACGGTGGCGACACCAACTTCCACAGCTGTCTGCAGAAAGCCGTCGAGGGCCAGGCGAAGACCGCGGGAGCGAAGGTCTACACGGCCAACTCCCACCAGAACGCCGGGACCGAGCTGTCCAACATCGAGGACATGATCTCCCGTGACGTGAGCGCGCTGATCGTGCAGACGGTCAACGTCGACGCGCTCAAGGGCGACATCGCCAAGGCGAAGGCCTCGGGCATACCGATCTATCTGACCTCCGTGTCCACCGGCGACGCCGACGACATCCTCGGCGCGGCCGTCGTCGACCTCAAGAAGGTCGGCAGCCTCGACGCGGGCTGGATCGCCCAGGACGCGGGCACGAAGCCGGTCCAGGTCGGCATCGTGGCCGGGGCTCCGGGTGCGGCCTCGGACCTGCTGGTGGGCGGCTTCAAGGCCGCTCTCCCGGCCACGGCCGAGGTCGTCGCCAACCAGCCGGGCATGTTCAATCCCGCGAAGGCCCAGGACGTGGCGGAGAACATGATCCAGGCCAATCCCGACCTGGACTACGCGTTCGTCGCCAACGAGGAGATGGCCTTCGCCGTGCGCAAGGCGTTCGACGCCGCCGGCGCGAAGGACGTCAAGATCGTCACCGTGAACGGGACCGACGAGGGCCTGGCCGCCGTCAAGAACGGCGAGTTCTCGGCCACTGTCGCGAACTCGGCGAAGACGATCGGCGAGACGGCCGTGAAGAACGCCGTCGGGCTCCTTGGCGAGGAAAAGGTTGACAAGATTGCCAACATTCCTCTTCTGTTGGTCACCGAGGACAACCTGAGCGAGGCACCCCAGTACTGCCCGAAGTGAGGGCCCCACCGGGAAGCGGTGCCTGTCGGCGCCCGGTTGTCCCGAGCCGCAGGAATGCTCCCGTTCTCGACGCCGCGGGCGGGAGCCGCAATCGGAGGAAACATGGACCGCTTGCTGCTGATGCACAGTTTCGTCACTGTCGCTCAGGCCGGAAGCTTCAACGGGGCCGCCAAGAAACTGGGCTCCTCCGGGTCACTGGTGTCACGGCACGTGGCCGAGCTGGAACGTCAGGTGGGGGTCCGCCTGGTCAACCGCACCGCCCGCTCGGTGAGCCTCACCGAGCCGGGGCTGAGGTACGCGGAATTCGCCGCCCGCATCCTCGAAGAGATCGACGCGCAGGACGCGGCACTCGCCGACTCGCACGACCGGGCCGAAGGCACCCTCAGCATCATCTGCCCGAAATGGATAGGCAGCCTGGACCTGGGCGACGCCATCGCCGCATTTTCCGCGGCCCATCCGAAGATTCAGGTTCGCTTCGAACTCGGCGGCATGTCCGACCGCACCTACGATTTCCTGGACAGCGGATTCGACGTCGCTTTCCATACCCGCGACCTCCGCGATTCCAGCGTCCGTCTGAAGAAGATCTCCTCCCTGCCGTTCGTGCTGTGCGGCTCGGCGGACTACATCGAACGCCAGGGCGGTCTCGCGCATCCCAACGACATCGCGGGCCACGACTGCCTGGTGCACGTCAACGACCCGGTCTGGCGCATCGGCCACGGCCACGCCAGCACCCTGCACAAGATCCGCAACATCGCCTTCTCGTCCAACTCCTACCTGGCCCTCCAGAAGGCCGCCGTGCACGGCCGGGGCATCGCCCTGCTCCCGCAGCGCCCGGCCTACGACGACCTCGTCTCCGGCGCCCTCCAGGTACTGCTGCCGGAACTCGCCGTACCCGACCGCCCGCTGTACGCCATCTACGGCCCCGGACAGGACACCCCGCGCAAGATCAGCGTGTTCCTGGACTTTCTCTCCGAATGGTTCTCGCAGAACCCGATTCCCGCGATCCGGTAGCCCTGACGGCAGGCGCAACCAAGAGTTGCGCATTTGGTAGAGCCGGGGCCATTGAGGCCTCGGCCACCCCAAACCTACGCTCACCAGGCGACCCGGAAACGAGGAATCCATGGGAATCCAGAGAATCGAATCGGTCACCTACGGCATCGACGACCTGGACGAATGCGTCCGGTTCTTCGAGGACTTCGGCCTGTTCCTGCTGGAGCGGACCGAAGAACACGCCGTGTTCGAGACCCGCACCGGGCAGACCCTTCACCTCGACACCGCCCCGAGCCCCCTGCTGCCCCCGCCGGTGGAGGACGGACCGACCCTGCGCGAGGTCGTCTGGGGCGTCGACACCCCGGAGGAGCTCGCCCGCCTGGCCGCGGCCGCCGGCCGCCGGCGCGCGGTGCGCGAGAGCGCCGACGGCGTCTTCCACACCGTCGACCTCAGCGGCTTCGGCGTGGGCCTCGCCCTCGCCCGGCCCAGACCGGTCACCGTCGCCGCCCGTCCCGCCAACGCGACGGGCGGCGTCCACCGGTGGAACACCGCACTGGAGCCGCTCACGCGCGCGTACCCGCTGCGCATGTGTCACGTGGCGCTGAACATCGCCAAGGCGGGCAAGGACGAGGCCGTCGCCTTCTACACCGACGTCCTCGGCTTCCGGCCGACCGACATCGTGGAGCCGATGGGCGTCTTCATGCAGGCCCCGGGCGACGACGACCAGCACACCATGCTGCTGTGCCACCGCCCGGACCGGGTCGGCGTCAACCACGTCGCCTACGAGGTGCCCGGCTTCGACGACGTCGTAGAAGGCGGCAACCACATGATCGAGAAGGGCTGGCGGGAGGCCCGCCGGCTCGGCCGCCACACCGTCGGCTCCAACGTCTTCCGCTTCCTGCACGCCCCGTGCGGGGGCCGCGTCGAGTACGCCGCCGACATGGACCGCGTCGACGACACCTACGAGACCCGCGTCCACGAGACCACCCCGCCGCATCACATCTGGGCGCTGCGCACGAACCGCGACCAGGACGCCACCACCGCCTCCTGAGCCGCTTCAGCCTCATCGACTCTCCAGCCTGAGAGGGCACCCACCCATGACCACCGACCACGGCTACCCCGCCGTCCGCCTCCACATCGCGGGCGAGTGGTGCCAGGGCGGCACCGGACGTACCGCCCCGATCGTGAACCCGGCCACCGAGGAGGTGATCGGGGAAGTACCCCTGGCCGACCCCGCCGACCTCGACCGCGCGCTCGAAGCCGCCGCGGCCGGCTTCAAGGTGTGGCGCGCGACGCCCGTGGCCGAGCGCACCGAGATCCTGCACGCCGCCGCCGGCCTGCTCACCGAGCGCGCCGCCGAGGTCGGGCGGATCATGACCCTGGAGCAGGGCAAACCGCTCGCGGAGGCGACCGGCGAGGCCCGCCGGGTGGCCGGCACCCTGCGCTGGCACGCCGACGACGCCCGCCGCGCCTACGGCCGGATCATCCCGGCCGAGCCCGGCACGGTACTGACCGTCCGCCGTGAGCCGATCGGCCCGGTCGCCGCCTTCGTGCCGTGGAACTTCCCGGCGGGCGGCCCGATGCGCAAGATCTCCGCCGCGCTCGCCGCCGGCTGCTCGATCGTCCTCAAGGCCTCCGAGGAGACCCCGGCGACCGCCATGGAACTGGCGCGCTGCTTCACCGACGCGGGGCTCCCGGCCGGTGTGCTGAACCTCGTCTTCGGTGAGCCCGCCGAGGTCTCCGCCCACCTGATCGCCTCACCGCTGGTCCGGCTGGTCGCCTTCACCGGCTCGGTGCCGGTCGGAAAGCTGCTGGCCGCGCAGGCCGGCCAGGTCATGAAGCCGTCGCTGATGGAACTCGGCGGTCATGCCCCGGTGATCGTCTGCGCGGACGCCGACCCGGTGCGGGCCGCCCGCAAGGCCGCCCGGGCGAAGTTCGTCAACGCCGGCCAGGTCTGCACCTCGCCGAGTCGCTTCCTCGTCCACGAGAGCCTCGTGGCGGAGTTCACCGCCGAGTTCGTGAAGGCCGCCGAGGCGGTGGTCGTCGGTGACGGCCTCGAGCCCGGCACCACCATGGGCCCGCTGGCCAACGAACGCCGGCTGAAGTCCCTGGAGCGGCTCACCGCCGACGCGGTCGCGCGCGGCGCCAAGGTCCTCACCGGCGGCGAACGGCCCGACCGGCCCGGATACTTCTTCGCGCCGACCGTCCTGACCGACGTACCCGAGGACGCGGAACTGCTGCACGAGGAGCCGTTCGGGCCGATCGCGCCGATCGTGCCGTTCAGCGACCTCGACGAGGCCCTCGACATCGCGAACGCGCTGCCGTACGGCCTCGCCGCCTACGGCTTCACCGACTCCGCCGCGACCGCCGAGAAGCTGTCCGCCGAGCTGGAGGCCGGGATCCTCTCCCTCAACCACTGCGGCGGCTCCGTCCACGAGGCGCCCTCCGGCGGCGTCAAGGACAGCGGATACGGCCGGGAGGGCGGGCCCGAGGCACTGGACGCCTACCTGGTCACCAAGCGCGTCTCGCACCAGCTGGCGCCATGAGGTACGCGCGACTCTCGGTCGACGGACGGGCGCGGTGGGGCCGCGTGGGGGAGACGGACGTCGAGCTGCTGTCCGGCTCCCCCCTGGAAGGCGATCCCGAAGTCGTCGGGACCGTCCGGCGCGACACGGCCGACTGGCTGCCGCCCGTCGTCCCGCCCGTGTTCTACGCGGTCGGACTGAACTACCCCCGGCACATCGAGCACGCGGCCCGGCTCGGCAATCCGGCCGCCGTCCTGCCGGACCGTCCGGAGGTCGGCTACCGCGCCAACAACGCGCTCACCGGGCACCGTTCACCGATCGTGAAGCCCGCGGAGGTCGAGGGGCGGTTCGAGGCCGAGCCCGAACTCGTCGCCGTCATCGGCCGCACGATCCGGCGCGCCTCCTACGAGGAGGCCCGCACGGCGGTCTTCGGCTGGACCATCGGCAACGACGTCAGTGCCCGCACCTGGCAGCACCGGGACCGCACCTTCTGGCGCAGCAAGAACAGCGACACCTTCAAGCCGATGGGGCCGTGGATCGAGACCGACGTCGACGCCCTGGCACAGACGACCACCCTGCGGGTCGACGGCGTGGAGCGGGCCTCGTTCCCCACCGGCGACATGGTCTTCGACCCCTTCGACTTCATCGTCGAGATCACCCGGCACATCACCATGCGGCCCGGGGACGTGCTGTGGATGGGCGCCGAGTCGACCTGCGGGATCGAGCCCGGGGACACCGTGGAGGTCGAGATCAGCGGCATCGGTGTGCTGTCCAACCCCGTTCACCTCGAAGGGAACCATCAGTCATGAGCGCGGAACCCCGCTACATCCACCACGTCAACTTCCCCACCACCGACTCCGACCGCACCGCCGAGTGGTACACGAAGGTCTTCGGCATGAAGCGGATCATGCCCAAGTCCAACACCCGGGTCGTCCTCATGACCCGCGGCAACTTCGACCTCCACTTCACCCCCGTCGAGGAGATGGAGCGCATGGCGCCCTATCACTTCGCCGTCGAGGTCGACGACTGGGACGACTTCCTCGCCCACCTCGACGAGCTGGGCATCCGGCACACCCGGACCATCGAGCGCCCCGAGAACCAGTCGAAGTTCTGCTACATCCACGACCCCGACCACACCATGATCGAGATCGTTCACCACGCCAAGCGCCGCGACTGAGCGCCCCCGCTGAGGAGTTACATCCCATGCCTCTCGCCGACTCCGACGGCACCTCCCTCTACTACGAGCGCCACGGCAGCGGTCCGGCGATCCTGTTCGTGCACGGCAGCGGCGGCCACCACGCCGCCTGGTGGCAGCAGGTCGCCGCCCTGCGCGACGAGTTCACCGTCGTCACCGTCGACCTGCGCGGCTTCGGCAGGTCGGACTCGTCCATGCCCGAGTTCGACGGCCAGGACTTCCCCGGTGACGTCGTCGCCGTCCTCGACCAGGAGGACCTGACCGACGTCATGCTGGTCGGCCAGTCCATCGGCTCCGTCGCCGCCCTGCGCGCCGGCCTGCTGCGCCCCGAACGCGTCTCCTGCGTCGTCCTCGGCCACTCCCTCGGCGGCATCAGCCACCCGGAGCTCAAGGAGCTGGCCGCCGCCGACCGCGCCGAGGCGGTCAAACTCCCCGTCATCGACAGGCTGTTGACCAAGCCCTTCCAGCGGGACCGCGCCGACCTCACCTTCCTGTTCCAGCAGATGGGCACCTTCAACGTCGCCAGGATGCAGGACCTGCGCAACCTCGACACCAACGGCCCCTCCCTGGAGGAGATCGAGGCCTCGGGCGTCAAGGTCGCCTTCCTCGCGGGCGAGAAGGACGCCGTGCTGAGCGTCAAGACGGTGACCCGGGCCCACGAACTGCTCGCCGGATCGCACCTGGAGATCGTCCCGGGCGCCCCGCACTCCATGTACTGGGAGACGCCCCAGGCCTACAACGAGGCCGTCGCCCGTCTGCGCCGCACCCTCACCGCACCGAAGGAAGCCGTATGAGCAGCCTGACCCTGGCCGCCGCCGAGGAGATCATCGAGGCCGCCACCCAGCGGGCCCGGGCCGTGGGCAAGGCGGTGAGCGTCGCCGTCGTGGACGCCGGCGGCTTCCCCATCGCCATCCGCCGCCCGGACGGGGCCCGCCCCCTCACCCCGGACATCGCCCGCGCCAAGGCGTACACCGCGGCCGTCATGCAGCGGCCCGGCAAGATGCTGAGGAAGTGGCAGGAGAGCCAGCCCGTCTTCTTCGCCCAGCTCTCCCAACTGCCGGGCGCGGCAATGCCGATCATGGCCACCGAGGGCAGCGTCACCATCAAGAAGGACGGTGAGATCATCGGCGGCCTCGGCATCGCCGGCGGCACCGCGGACGAGGACCAGACCATCGCCGACGAGGTGCTCGCCTCCCTCGGCTACGAGCTGGAGTTCGCCGCCTGGGGCGTCGCGGGCGGCCCGGCCGGGCCCGGAAAGGACGCGTGACCCATGGCGGACACGTTCAACTACCGCATCGACCACCACGGCAGCCTGGTGCGTCCCGCCGAGCTGGTCGCCGCCCGTGCGGCCGGCGACCCGGAGGCCCGGGCGGCCGCCGAACGCAAGGCGGTCGAGGAGGCGGTCGTCTTCCAGCGCAGGCTCCGCTCTACCGTCGTCACCGACGGCGACTTCCCCCGCGAGGACTTCCGCGGAGCCGTCCTCGACGCCGTGACCGGGTTCCGCCGCACCGACGAGGCCGGTGCGGACGGACTGGTCGGCTGGGTCGCCGAGTCCCTGCCCAAGGCGAACGGCCCGCTGCTCGCCGACGTGGCCGACCGGCTCACCGCGCTGACGGTGATCGCGCCGAAGGTGTCCCTGCCCTCCCCGGCCTACCTCGCCGCGACCACCTACCGCCCCGGCCTCGGGGTGTCCTCCGCACGCGAACTGGGCGAGGCCCTCGCGGAGATCATCCAGGCCGAGATCGAGCTGCTGGTGGCGAAGGGCGTACGCCTGGTCCAGCTCAACAACCCTCTCTTGCTGGGCCAGTTGGCGACGGACCCGGCCGACCCGGGCGCGCTGTCCTTCGAGGACGCCCTCGCCGTCGAGGCCCTCGCGGTACGGCTGGAGACGCGTCCCGAGGGCGTACGGATCGGGGTCGCCCCCGGCTTCGCCGCCCCCGGGGCCGTGGACCGGGCGCGTGCCGAGCGGCTGTACGGCGCGGTACCGGCCGACCGCTGGATCCTGCCCTTCGACCAGGGCACCGACGCCGAGCTGGACCTCGTCCGGGCGCTGCCGGAGGACCGGGACGTCTGCCTGGGCGTGGTCGACGCGACCGTGCCCGAACTCGAGGCCATCGACACGGTGATGGCCCGCATCGACGCCGCCGGCGAGTTCAAGGACCTCGAGGACGCGGCGGTGTCGCCGTCCCGGGGCTTCGCCGACGTGGCGAGCCGGCCGCTGCTGACCACGGAGGAGCAGCGCAGGAAGCTCGTGCTGGTGGAGACGGTCGCCCGCTACGTGTGGGGCAACGAGTTCTGACAGCAGCGGACAAGGGCCGGGCAACTCACGGGAGTTGCCCGGCCCGGGGCGTACACGACCTAGCCCTGCAGCGCCTCGGCGAAGGTGACCGTCCGGTCCGTCAGCAGCGGCCACACGGTGGCCACGATCAGCTTCTGGAAGTGCTCGGCCGCCTTGTGCGCCTCGAACCCGGCCCGGTCGGCGTACCGCTCGTACAACAGGAATCCACCGGGCTGCCCCTCGACCGCGTGCACCTCGTACCCCTCGTTCGCCGGCTCGGCACGGGTGTGCTCGCGCACCTGGAGGAGCGCGGCGCGCACGGCGCTCTCGTCGGCGGGGGCGCAGCGGTAGTGGGCGACGACGGCGTAGGGCATGTCCGGTTCTCCTCGGTGGGTCGGCGGAGACCGCTGTCAGGCCTCCGGCCTGCCGATTCCAGCATGGATCAGGTCTGCGACCACCCGCGCGCGGCGCAATCAATGCCTGCTGCCACAGGGCTGGCGGCACCGCCCTGACGTGGTGTGTCGTCACAGTCCGCACCCTGGCCGACAAAGGAAGTGACCCGAGATGCGTACCCTGGAAACCCTCGTGGGCGGGGAGTGGGTGGCGAGCGCCGAATGGATCGACGTCCTCGACCCCGCCGACGTCCGTACCCCCGTCGCCCGCGTTCCGGCCCTCACGGCCAAGGACGTCACCCGCGCCTTCGACCACGCCGAGCGCGGGTTCGCGCTCTGGAAGCGCACCAGCCCCTTCGAGCGGGCCAGGATCTTCACCGACGCGGCCCGGCTGATCCGCGAACGGGTCGAGGAGATCGCCGCCGACGTGACGGCGGAGAACGGCAAGACCCTGACCGAGGCGACCGGCGAGACCCTCAAGTCCGCCGACTTCCTGGAGTACTACGCCGGTCTCGCCCGCCAGGGCTACGGCACCCTCCTGCACGACGTACGGCCGAACCACCGCACCCACACCCAGCGCGAGCCGATCGGCGTGATCCTGGTGATCAGCCCCTGGAACGACCCGCTGATCACGCCCGCCCGCAAGCTCGCCCCGCTGCTCGCGACCGGCAACGCGGCCGTGTTCAAGCCGGCCACCGAGACCCCGGTCTCCGGCCTGCACTTCGCCCGCGCCCTGCACGACGCCGGCCTGCCGGCGGGCGTGCTGAACGTGGTGACCGGCCGGACCGCCGAGATCGAGGAGGCCCTCCTCGACGACCCGCGGATCGTCGGCATCACCTTCACCGGCTCCAACACCGTCGGAAACCGTATCCGTCGCCGTCTCGCCGACCGCAACGTGCGTTTCCAGGGCGAGTTGGGCGGCAAGAATGCCTCGGTGGTGTTGAAGGACGCCGATCTGCCCGCCGCCGCGAAGGCCGTCGTGGCGGCTTCGTTCGGGCAGGCGGGCCAGCGGTGCACCGCCACCAGCCGGGTCGTCGTCGAGCGGGCGGTGTACGAGGAGTTCACCCGACTGCTGGTCGCCGAGGTCGAGGAGCTGAAGGTCGGCCCGGGCAGCGACCCGGCGACCACCCTGTGCCCGTTGTCCAGTCCCAGGCAGCGCGACAGCGTCCTCGCCGACCTGGCCGGTGCGGTCGAGCAGGGCGCCACCGTCCTCACCGGCGGCCACGCGGACACCGACGGCGAGCGAGCCCACGGCTGCTACGTGCAGCCGACCGTGCTCGGGGACGTCACCCCGGAGGCGGCGATCTGGCGTGAGGAGGTCTTCGGGCCGGTCCTCGTCCTGCGCGCGGTCGACGGCTTCGACGAGGCCGTCGAGGCGGTCAACGACTCCGGCTTCGGCCTCGCCGCCGCCGTCTTCACCCGCGACCTGACCTGCGCCCACCGTTTCGCCGACGAGGCCGAGTGCGGACAGGTCGCGGTCAACTCCACCACCACCGGCTGGGACGTCCACCTGCCCTTCGGCGGGTTCCACGACTCGGGCACGGCCTACAAGGAGCAGGGAGAGGAAGTCCTGCGCTTCTCCACGCGGGTCAAGACGGTCGCCGTGCACTTCGGCGGCTGACGATCGTGAGCAGCGACTACAGAGAGAGGAGGTGCCGATGGCTGACGAGACGATCGGCATCGTCGGCGCCGGGATCGTGGGTCTGGCCACGGCCCGCGAGATCGCCCTGAGCAGGCCCGGCACCCGGGTCGTGGTCTTCGAGAAGGAGCGGGAGGTCGCGCTCCACCAGACCGGCCACAACTCGGGCGTCGTGCACGCCGGCATCTACTACACGCCAGGCAGCCTCAAGGCCGAGCTGACGGTACGGGGCGTGGCACTGCTCCGCGCGTACTGCGAGGACCGCGAGCTGCCGTACCGCGAGATCGGCAAACTGGTCGTGGCGGTCCGCGAGGACGAGCTCGGTCGGATGAACGCCCTGTACGACCGGGCCAGGAACAACCATGTGCCCGATCTGCGGAAGGTCTCCCGCGAGGAGATCCGGGAGATCGAGCCGAACGCCGGCGGTGTCGCGGCCCTGTACTCCCCGCGCACCGCGATCACCGACTACCCGGCGATCGCCCGCGCCTTCGCCGAGGACGTGGCCGGCTCCGGGGGAGAGGTGCGGACGGGCTTCCCGGTCACCTCCCTCACCGAGGTGCCCGGCGGCATCGAGGTGGCCTCCGGACCGCGGCGCGAGCGGGTGGACCGGCTGATCCTGTGCGCGGGCCTGCACTCCGACACCGTGGCCGGCCTCGCGCAGGACCGGCGGGAGCCGCGGATCGTCCCGTTCCGGGGCGAGTACATGCTGCTCAGGCCGGAGAAGACGGACCTGGTGCGGGGCCTGATCTACCCGGTGCCGGACCCCCGTTACCCGTTCCTCGGCGTCCACTTCACGCCCCGCGTCGACGGCTCGGTGGAGGTCGGCCCCAACGCGGTCCTGGCCCTGGCCAGGGAGGGGTACACCCGCACCCGGATCTCGCCGAAGGACCTGCTCGGCCTCGCCGCCTACCCCGGCGTCTGGAAGATGGCGGCACAGCACTGGCGCACCGGCGTCAAGGAGTACCGCGGGTCGTTCTCGGCGGCGGCCTTCATGAAGGACGCCAAGCTGTACGTTCCCGCGGTCGGCGTCCAGGACGTCGTACGCGGCGGCGCGGGTGTGCGCGCCCAGGCCCTGGACCGGGACGGCACCCTCGTGGACGACTTCCGTATCCATCGGGTGGGCCGGGTCACCGCCGTCCGCAACGCGCCCTCGCCGGCCGCGACGGCCTCCATGGCGATCGCCGAGCACATCGTCGAAGCCGCTTTCGACCGCGCTCCCGGCAACAGCTGAGAAACAGGCCGGGAAACAGGCCGCCGACGCTGGCTGAGGAGCAGGCCGAGAAACCGGTTGTGCAACAGGCCGCCGCAACAGGCGGAGAAACCGGTTGCGCAACCGGCCGGGAAGCCTGCTGCGCAACCGGTTGCGCAACCGGCGCGGAAACCGCTTTCGACGACCGCTCGCGCAACCTGAAAGTGCCCTGCGAACAGCGCACTTTCACGCAACAACAGCTTGCGCTCCCAGAGGCTCCGCAAGGCCGTTGCGGCCCCCTAGCGTTCCCTCCGCAACGCCTCACCACGTGCCCCACCGAGAGAAAGAAGTACGGGACATGTTCGTCGTCGACACGCAGATCCACATCTGGCTGGAAGAGACCCCGGACCGCCCCTGGGTCCCGGGCGCCCGGGAGCGGATCCGCCTCAACGGCCACCGCGAGGACCCCTTCTCCTACGAGGAGGCCCTCGAGCTGATGGACGAGGCCGGCGTGAACCGCGCCCTGATCCTGCCGCCGTCCTGGGAGGGCGACCGCATCGACTACGCCCTGGAGGCCTGCGAGGCGCACCCGGACCGCTTCGGCATCATGGCCCGCATCCCGCAGAACAAGCCCGAAGAGGGCAAGGCCATGCTGAAGGACTTCGCGCAGAACCCGCACATCAAGGGCACGCGACTGACCTTCCACCGGCCGCAGGACCGCAACTGGATGATCGACGGCACCAACGACTGGTACTGGCCCGTCGCCGCGGAGCTCGGCATCCCCACCATGGTGCACGCCCCGATCTGGAAGCGTGAGCTCGGCGAGATCGCCGCCAAGCACCCTGAGCTGAAGATCATCATCGACCACATGGGCATCATGGCCCGCTGTGTCGACGACGCGATCGGATACTGGGTCGCGGAGACCGCGGACCTCGCGGCCCACCCGAACATCTACGTCAAGGTGTCCGCGCTGCCCGGCTACTCGACGCAGCCGTTCCCGAACAACAACATCCAGAAGTACGTGCGCGAGATGGTCGACAAGATGGGCCCGCAGCGCTGCTTCTACGGCACCGACATCACCCGCCTGCTGGGCCACGGCATCACCTACACCGACACCATCGAGCAGTTCACCAAGCACTGGGACTTCACGCCCGAGGAGCTGGAGTGGATCATGGGCCGCGGTATCTCCGAGGTCCTGAACTGGCCGATCGAGGGCTGAGGAACCACGCGAGATGACCGACACCACCACCGCACCGGGCACCGACGGCGGAGACGCGCTCGTCACCGCCTTCAACGCCGTCGGCGCCGACTACCTGTTCTGCTCCTCCGGGTCCGAGTGGGCCCCGGTATGGGAGTCCCTCGCCCGGCGCCACCGGGACGGACTGCCCTGCCCGCGGTACCTGGACCTGACCCACGAGACCGTCGCCGTGGGCATGGCCACCGGCTACGGCCTGGTCAGCCGCCGGCCGCAGGGCGTGCTGCTGCACGCGGCCCCCGGCCTGCTCCAGGGCTCGATGGCCGTCCACGGGGCGCTGCTCGCCGGCGTCCCGATGGTCGTCAGCTCCTCGGAGTCGACCACCTACGGTGACGGCCCGGGGCAGGACCCGGGCGGCCAGTGGTACCGGAACCTGTCCATCGTGGGCGGCCCGCACGGCGTCGCGACTCCGTTCACCAAGTGGTCCACCGAGGCCGCCAGTGTCCACACGCTGCCCACCATGGTCACGCGGGCGGCCGAGCTGGCCTGGCGGGCCCCGGCCGGCCCGGCGTACCTGAACATCCCGCTGGAGATCCTGCTGGACGACTGGGACGGCCGCGAGGCCAAGCCCATCGTGCCGCCGGGCTGCACGCACAGCTCGCCCGAGGAGGTCGACCCGGTCGCCCAGCTGATCCGCGAGGCGAGGAACCCGGTGATCGTCACCGAGACCGCCGGCCGTGAGGCGGGCGGCTTCGAGGCCCTCGTCGCCTTCGCCGAGGCCTGGAGCATCCCGGTCGTCGAACCGGACTCCGCGGTGTGCGGCAACTTCCCGCGCACCCACCCGCTGCACGCCGGCAGCGACATCGGCCCGTGGATGGACGAGGCGGACCTCATCCTCCTCGTGAACTGCCGTGCCCCGTTCTACCCGCCGTCGCGCCGCCCCACGAAGGCACAGGTCGTCGTCATCGACGAGGTGCCACAACGTCCGCACGTCGTCTACCAGGTCCTGTTCGCGGACAAGTACCTGGAGGGCAACGTCGCCAACACGCTGCGCCAGCTCGCCAAGCGGGCGAAAGGTCTCGACGAGGCCGCCGTCGCCGTACGGCGCACCGCGCAGGACGAGCGGCACGCCGCCGAGCAGGCCGCCGTCGCCGACGCCGAGACCAGGGCCAAGACGCAGCGGCAGACCGAGGGCGTCGACCCGGTGCTGGTCGCCGCCACGCTGCGCGAGCTGCTCGACGGCGCGGACGGCATCGTCGTCGACGAGACCATCACCCACAGCCGCGTCGTCAAGCGGCACCTGCGCACGGCCGACCCCGACTCGTACTTCTACGTGCAGGGCGGCCTCGGCCAGGGCATCGCGGTCGCGCTCGGCGTCAAACTCGCCGCCGGGGAACGGCCGGTGGTCCTCACCATCGGCGACGGCGCGTTCACCTACAACCCGGTCGTCCCGTCGTACGACGCGAGCAAGGCGTACGAACTCCCCCTGCTCATCGTGGTGTTCAACAACCGCGTCTACAAGTCGATGAACCTCAACCACCGCAGGTTCTACCCCGACGGAGCGGCCGCCGAGACCGGTGAATGGCTCGGCACCGACCTGCACCGCCTGCCCCGACTGGCCCAGTTCGCCGAGCCGTTCGGCATGCACACCGAGACCGTCGACACCTCACAGGCGCTCGGGCCCGCCCTCGAGCGCGCCCTCAAGGCCGTGGCGGAGGGCACCACCGCCGTCGTCGACGTCCTCGTCACCCGCTGAACCAGGAGGCACCGCCACCATGTCCACCCCACCCACGAAGACCCTGGTGCCTGCAGAGGACCTGCGCACCTTCTCCGCGGCCCTCCTCGAGAAGGGCGGTCTGAGCGCCGAACACGCCCGCACCACCGCCGACGTGTTCGTCTGGGCCGCGCTGCGCGGCGTCGACTCGCACGGCATCGCCCGGGTCCCCGCCTACCTGGACCTGCTGGAGAAGGGCGTCGCCAACGCCGACGCCCGGATCACGGTCGAGTCCACCACCCCGGCCGCGGCCGTCCTGGACGCCGACCGCGCCCCCGGCCCGGTGGCCCTCGGCGCGGCGGCCGACGAGGCCGTGACCAGGGCACGGACGACCGGCATCGCCGCGGTGGGCGTACGCCGCACGGTGCACACCGGCGCGATCGGCTACTACGTGTCGAAGATCGCCGAGCAGGGCCTGGTCGGCATCGGCTTCGTCGCCGGGATGCCGAACATGGGCTACACCGGCGTCAGGGGAGCGGCGGTCGCCACCAGCCCGCTCGCCATCGCCGTCCCCACCGCCTCCTCGTCGGCGCACGCGCCGCTGCTCCTGGACATGGCCACCGCCACCATCGCGCTCGGCAGGATCCGGCAGGCGAAGGCGAGCGGCACCCCGCTGCCGGAAGGTGCGGCCGCCACCGAGGACGGCACCCCGACCACCGATCCGGAGAAGGCGGTCATGCCGCTCCCGCTCGGCGGGGCGAAGGGCTCCGGCATGTCCCTCGCCTTCGAGCTGCTGACCAGCGTGCTCGTGGGGGCGCCGATCCTCGCGTCGTTCCACTCGGACGACCCGGCGGGCCGTGAGCACCGCCAGAACGCCCTGCTCATCGCCGTGGACCCGGCCGCCTTCGGGGGCGCGGACGCCTTCGCCGAGTCCGTGGACGCCACGCTGGACACGCTCAAGGGCCTGCCGGTCGCGGACGGCGCGCAGGGCGTGTTCTACCCGGGCGAGCGCAGTGCCGCCGTGGCCGCCGGCCGCGGGGAGAAGGGCGTCCCGGTGGCGCCGAAGGTGTGGCGCGACCTGACCGAGCGCGCCGGGAAGCTGGGTGTCGCCCTGCCGGAAGCCGCTGGATAGCTGCCGGCGGCGGCCCGGGGCGACGATCCGGGGCGGGCGGGTGGCCGGGTCGCGCCGGTGCGGCGGACGACGCCTTCGGGCCACCCGGGTGGCGTCCGGTGCGGCGGACGCGCCCTCCCGCCCCCTCGTGTCCTCAAGGGGCCTGCGATGTCCCGGCGTCGGTCGCCCGTCGAAGATGACGGGCGATCAGCGCGTAGGTGGTCCGGGCCCTTTCGTCGTCCTTGGTGTCGTAGCCGTGGTCGGCTCCGGCGAGGTCATGGTGCTCGACGAGGGCACCGGCCGCGCCCAGCCGCTCCGCGTACCGCACCGCCTCGTTCCTGAGCAGGTCGTACTCGGCCGTGATGACCAGCGCCGGGGCGATGCCCGTCAGGTCGGCGGTGTCGGAGGCATGGGCGGGCGAGACGAGCCGGTGGGCGCGCTCGCGCGGATCCGGCACGTACGAGGTGTCGAAGATCTCGGCCATCCAGGGCCGCAGCATGGGCTTGGCGACCGCCGCCTTCTTGTCCTTCGCGCTGGTCGCGAGGTCCAGCGGCGGATAGTGCAGCACCTGGAGGGCGATCGCGGGTCCTCCCTGTTCCAGGGCCTGGCGGGCCACGGCCGCCGTGAGTCCGCCGCCCGCGCTCTGTCCGCCCACGGTGAGCCGCCCGCCGTCCCAGCCGTGCTCCGCGCCGTGCTCGGCGACCCAGCGCACCACATCGAAGGCCTGCGTCGGCGGGGCCGGGAACGGGTGCTGCGGGGCGACGACGTACTTCACGTTGACCACGACCACCCCCGCTTCGGCGGCCAGCCACCGGCAGAGCCCGTCGTCGAGTTCCGGCATCGACACGACGTAGCCGCCACCGTGGAAGTTGACGTGGACGGGCGCGGGCGTCGCCGTCCCGGCCGGGGGTGAGTACACCGTGACCTGTGCCGGGGCGACGGAGGTCGGCACCGTCAGCTCACGCACCGTGCGCGGGTACTCCGGGAAACGGGCCTGCCCGTCGGCGGTGGAGCCGGGGCCGCCGGAACGGCGGCCCGCCAGCCCGGTGAGGCCCTGCATCGTCTTGGCGGCGAGGGCGGCCACCGCCGGTCTGGCCAGGAGGGACATGCGCGTTCCGTTCGTCGAGCCGTGCCGTCGATCATCAGGATTCCTGTTGAAGAGAACGGGGCGAAGCTAGCACGGCGGGACCCGCGCGCGCACCGGTCCGTCAGTCGCGCCGGGCCACGATCCGGTACGCGTTGGACACGCCGAGCCGGTGCGAGAGCGGACGCACCGCGAACCGGTCGAGCAGGGTGCCCGCGATCAGCGCCGGGATCCCGGCGACCAGCAGCGCCCCGCGCAGCGTGCGGCGCAGCGCGCCCGGCGGCTCGGGCAGCCACGGCGCGTCGTCGCGCGGCGCCGCGTGGTCCAGCGCCAGCCATACGGCGGCCAGCAGGTCGACCGGGTCGTGCGGCTCGGCGTGCTGCTCCGCCACCACCGTGAAGCCCAGCCGCGTGAGCCGTTCCCGCAGATTGGCCACCGGCACGAAGTGCAGGTGCTGCGGCTGGAGCCAGGGCAGCCACCAGCGGCCCAGCAGCCGCGCGTAGCGGCTCTCGGGGTCCGGCACCTCGATGAGGAGGTGGCCGCCGGGCCGCACCGTCCCGTGCGCGGCGCGCAGTTCGCGGTCGGGGTCGGTGCTGTGCTCCAGGTAGTGGAACATGCTCACCACGTCGTAGCGGGCGACGAGTTCGGGTGCCAGCTCGGGGAACGCGCCCCGGTAGCCGTGTGCCACCCGGCCCTCCCGCTCGGCGAGTTCGACGCCGTCGGTGAAGTCCAGCCCGTCGAACGTCGTCCCGGGCAGCACCTCCCGGGCGGCCGCGCAGAAGTGACCGTGCCCGGTGCCGACGTCCAGCCAGGTCTTCGGCGCGGGGTCGTGCGCCAGCATGGACCCGGCCCGCCCCCGGTACATCTTCGTCCGGCCCCCGAAGGTGTCCCCGAGCTTCTTCTCGCCCAGCCCGTCGTAGAAGTCCCGGTAGTAGAACTCCAGGCCCTCGGCGCTCAGCCGCGGGTTCTGGAAGGTGTGCCCGCAGCCCTCGCAGCGGTCCAGGACGAAGCGGCCCGGCTTGTGCTGGAGCAGGTCGGTGGTGCGCAGCCGGGTGGTCAGCGCCGCCGAGCCGCACCACGGGCAGGTGGTGCGGCGGGGCTCGAAGAAGCGGTCCAGGCCGGCGGCGATGTCCGCCCGGTAGGCGGGACGCGCTGCGGCGATCCGCTCGGCGGGCTTGCTCTCTTCGCTCATCTGAACTCCCTGGCCAGGTCTTCGAGATGGGTCGCGGCGGCGGACGAACCGCCCGCGGCGCGGAACGCCGTACGGATCCGGTCGGCGGCGGCGCGGTGTCCGGGCTCGTCCAGCACGGAGTCGACGGCCGCGCCCAGCTGCCGCGCGGTGACCCGGCCGAACCGCACCCGCACCCCGGCTCCCGCGTCGGTGACCTGCCCGGCCACGACCGGCTGGTCGTCGCGGATCGGGGCCACGACCAGCGGGACCCCGTGCCACAGGGCCTCGCACACGCTGTTGTGCCCGGCATGGCAGACCACCGCTCCGGTCCCCCTCTCCAGCCTTTCCAGCAGGGCGAGTTGAGGTATCGACGGCAGGATCAGCACGTCCTTGTCGCCGCCCCGCGGCTCCAGCGTGCCGCCCGGGTCGACGATCACGCCCTGCACCCGGTCGGCCCGCTCCAGCAGCACATCCCGGCAGACCTCGAGGAACCGCCCGCCGACGTCGGTGTTCGCGGTGCCGAGCGTGACCAGCACGGTGGCGCGGCCGCCGTCGAGCCACTCCCAGGGGAAGCCGGCGGCGGACGGCCGGGCCGTGATCGACGGGCCCACCCAGCGCACGCCCTCGTGCGCGTCGCCCGCCAACTCCGGTGTGCTGAAGGCCAGGACGAGATGCGGCGAGAAGCGCGGATCGGCGACGCCCGCCGGATCGCCGATCGCGGACCGCAGTGCGGCCAGCCGCCGGTCGAGCCACTCCCCGACCTTGGGCAGCCCGGCGAGGGGGTCCGTGAACTCGGCCGAGGTGGTCGCAGAGGTCGCCCACGGCAGGCCCAGCCGCTCCGCGACCAGCGCGCCGGCGAAGGCCTGCTGGTCGGCGACGACGACGTCCGGCCGGAACTCCTCGACGGCCGCCCGCACACCCGGCGCCATCGCCTCGGCGAGCGGCAGCAGGTACCACTCCCACAGGAACTTCAGGGCCTGCGGACCGCGCAGGTCGGCGGGCCGCTCACCGGGCGGCGCCCCGCCGCAGGCGAACACCGCCCCGGCCCCCGGGCCCGCCAGCCGGCCGACCAGCTCCGGATCGGCGCAGGCCCACGCCACCCGGTGGCCCCGTGCGGTGAGTTCGGCGGCGACGCCGACGGCCGGGTTGACGTGACCCACCAACGGCGGCACGACGAACAGGAACCGGCTCACCCCGCCGCCTCCGCCGCCACCCGCCCGGCCTCGTCGACGAGGGACAGGATGTGCCCGCCGACCGTCCCCGAGGCCTCCACGAGGACCGAGTGCTCATGCCCCGGGATCACCACGGTCCGGCAGTCCGGCAGCACCGCCCGCAGCCAGGGCGCCAGTTCGGCCAGGTCGGAGTCGGCGCCGTACAGGCCGAGCACCGGGCAGCGCACCGCGGCTATCCGGTCGTCCGTCAGCACCCGGCTGGCCGGGATGTCCCGGCCGAGGGAGGTCTCCCGCGCGAGCCGGGCCGCGCCCTTGGCCAGGCGGGCCGTGTTGTGGCCGCGGTTCGCGGTGATCCAGGCGATCGCGTCGGACTCGTTGTGGGCGAGCTGGGTCACGACCCGGTCCAGGATCCCGCCGAGCTTCACCGCCCAGGCGGCGGTGGCCGGTTCGGACTCGACGAGGCTGACGCTCGCCGCGCGCTCGGGGTGACGGGCCGCGTAGCCGAACGCGATCGTGCCGCCGTAGGAGTTGCCGACCAGGTGGACCGGACCGGTCACCCCGAGCCGGTCGAGCAGCGCCTCCAGGTCGTCGACGTTGTCGTCCAGCGTGTAGCCCGCGGTGGGGCGCTCGCTGCGGCCGTGGCCCCGAAGGTCGTACATGACGACGTCGAGGCCCGCGGCCGCGAACGCCGGGGCGACGGTGAAGTAGTAGCTGGCCAGGCTGTCGGTCAGCAGACCGTGCACCAGGACCACGGTGGCGGTGGCCGGCCGGCCCTGCCGGGGGCCGATCCGCTGTACGTGCAACCGGACGGAGCCGGTGTCGACCATCGCCATGGCTCAGCTCGCCTCCGCGGCCTTCAGACTCGTCACGACGTACTCGACGAGCCGTCCGACGGTCAGTTCGATGATCTCGTCGAACTCCATGCCGGCCAGGAACTCGGCGAAGTTGACCCGGTCGCCGTACCGCTCCTGGAGCAGGCCGGCCAGGGTGACCAGGTCGATGCTCTCCAGCTCCAGGTCGCGGTTGAAGGTGGTCTGCAGGTCGATCTCCATGTCGTCGAGGCCGTACTCGTCCTGCAGGAGTTGCGTGAGCATGCCGGTGAGATCGGCCAGGACGGACGTCTCGTCGGCGGTGACGGGGGTGTGGGGGGTGGGGGGTGTCATCGGGCGTCGTACTCCTCTGCGGTCGGGTGTCCCGTCGTCCAGGCCACCACGTACGAACGGTCGGGCAGCCGGGGCGGGTTGGCGGCCGGTGCGCAGTGCACGGGGTAGGCGCGTTCGAGGCGGCCCGCGACGGTCAGCCGGTCGCCGGCCGGTGTCGCGTCGAGCACCGTGAAGTCCCTCGGCCTGCCGTCGAATCCGGTGCCCTCCGCCTTGGCGACGGCCTCCTTCGCCGCCCAGAAGCGGGTGAACCACAGGGCCTCGGAGCCGCCGGAGCCGTCCGACAGGGCGCGCAGCAGCCGTAGTTCGTCCTCGCCGAGGGCGGCGGCGAGGGTCTGCGGGGTGCGGTCGGTGACCTCCTCGATGTCGATCCCCGGGCCGGGGCCCGGCGTGTGCGGCCGGACGATCGCGACGCCCGCCTCCGCGCAGTGGGCCAGCGAGACGTCCAGCGCAGGCAGGACGCGCCCGTGCACGCCGGTGACGTACGGCCGCCCGACTTCGTCGTTGCGCACCCGCAGCTCGGCCGGGAAGACCGGGCCCTCGCCCCGGTCCCACAGCCACTGCCGTACCGCGTCCTTCACCGCGATCCGGCCCAGCAGCCACTGCCGGCGCCCGCGCGGCGCGTGCTCCGCGTACTGCGAACGCTCCGCTCCGCCCAGGGAGTTGCGCATGATCAGCTCACGGGACGCCAGGTCAGGCCACCGCTCGTGCAGCAGCTGCCAGCCGCCCGGACGGGTCTCGGACAGGGTGTGGCGCTCCGGGAAGCGCTCGACGGGCCGGGTCTTCGGGTCGTTGTCGAACCGGCGGTCCTGCCAGCCGGACAACTCGGCCCACACCGTGCCCCCGACCGTCAGCTGGACGTCGGCCTCCAGGAAGGCGTCGGTGAGCGAGGTGATCCGCACCAGGCACCCCACCTCGGTCCCCGGCGCCGGATGCGGTCCGTGGAAGCGCATCTCCCGCATCCCGACCGGGAAGACGACGGTCCGCTCGGTACGGGTCGCCATGATCCAGTAGCCGAGGAGCTGGCCGACGTTGTCCAGCAGCGCGCCGGGGGCGGCCGGGGTGGTGATCACCCCGCGGACGTGGCGGTCGCCGATCGCCGTGAGTTCGGTGACGCCCTGGAACGCCGGGCCGTGGAACATCCAGCGCTCGTCGTAGAGCTGGGCGGCGGTGTGGTCCGGGGCGCGCTCGGCGCCGGGGTCGACGGGCCACGGGGCGGGCGGCGGTGGGTGGGCGGCGGCCAGTTCGACGGTGGCGCGGGCCCGGGGGCCGAAGGACACGGCCAGCCGGTCGGGGCCTTCGGATGTCACGGTCACCGGCACGTCGACGGCGGGGGTGGCGGTGAGCCACTCCTCGAACCGCGCGCCGTGCACGGCGACCGGCACCGTGCCGGGGGCCGAGTCCCGCGCCGCGTCCGCCGCCGCGGCCACGATGTGCTGCACGATCGTCGTCGCCGGGACGACCGGCCACCGGTCGGCGACCTCGGGCCAGCCGGGCCGCTGGGGGAAGAAGCAGTGGTCCAGCAGGTAGGGCATGGCGTCGGGGGAGACATGGACGCCGGTGTGCCACGGGCCGGTCCGCCGTGCGGCCGCGGGAGCGCCGGCCCTCGCGGTCATGAGGGTGGCCGCGGTGTCCGCCGTCTCGTGGAGCAGTGCGGACAGTTCGGCGGCCATCGGCGAACCCCCGGCCAGGGCGTCCAGCGGCGACGGACCGGCGGGGCCCGCCGCACGGACCGGCGCGCGCAGCTCGGCCCGCAGTGCGGTGAGCCGCTGCGGCGCGAGGGACACCAGGGCGCCGCCGAGGTCCAGACGCACCGGCGGCCGCGCCGCCCGCGCGGTCGCGACGGGCGCCGGGGAGAGCCCGAAGGAAGGCGTCGGAGAGGGCCCGAGGGAGGGCGCCACCGCCGCCCCCGCCGTCCACAGCGCGGTGGCCACCCGGCGGAGCTGGGCGAGGCCCGTGCGGTGGGGGGAGTTGGCGGCGACGACCAGGTGGTCCCGGCCGCCCAGGGTGTCCCCGACGAGGGAGCCGAGCTGACCCGGGCCGACCTGGACGTACACCCGGTGTCCGGCCGCGTACAGCGCCTCGGTCAGTTGCCGGAAGCGGACGGGTTCCAGCAGATGGCGCACGAACAGGGAACGTATCCCCGCCTCGTCCTCGGGGAAGGGCGCGGCGGTCGTCCCCGACCAGACGGGGGTGTGCGGCGGATACAGCCGGAACCGGTCGGCGGCCTCCTCGATCGGGCCGAGATGCGGTTCCAGCATCGGCGTGTGGAAGCCCGACCGGAACGGCAGCACCTGGCTGAGGACACCCTGGGCGCGGAAGGTCCGTACGAACTCCTCGACCGCCGCTTCCGGTCCGCACACCATCGACTGGCCGGGCGCGTTGTCGTGGGAGAGCACCAGGCCCGCCGTGGCGCCGCCCCCGTCCCGCAGGGCGGCCAGGACCCGCTCGGCGGAAGCGCCGATCGCCCCGAAGGCCAGCCCCGGAACCGATACCGAGTCGGGGTCGAAGTCCGCCATGAACGCGTCGACCTCGTCCCCGGAGTACAGCCCGGCCGTCGCCATCGCCGTCCACTCGCCCACGCTGTGCCCGGCGACCGCGGCCGGCACGATCCCGCTGCGCCGCAGCGCGGCGTCGAGCAGCCGGCCGACGGCGACCACACCGAAACCGTGGCGGCCCACGTCACCGGTCCGGTCCCCGGCGACGGACAGGGTGGGCAGACCGAAGTGGGCGGCCACGTCGTCGACCTGCGGAGTGAAGTCGCCCTCCAGGCCGGGGAACAGGAACGCGGGTCCGCCCCGGTCGGCGCCCAGCAGGGGGCTCGGCCGGAACCAGACGTCACTGCGGCCGTGCCAGGCGCGCCGCTTGCCGACCGTGCGGCGGGCCAGGGCGAGCCGCTTCGCGGTCGGGTCGACGATGCCCAGGCGGACCGGTCCCGCGGCCGGGTGCGGATGCGAGGGGGCGAGTCCGGCGGCCCGTACGGTGTGGTCGTCGACGTCCAGGAGGGCGGCGAGACGCGCGGGGGAGTCGGCGGCGAGCAGCAGGACCCGCTCGGGTTCGGTGACCGCCAGGACCGGACGGGGCGGGGTGGTCGCGCGGGGTCCACGGGCCCCGGGCGCCTCCTCCAGCACCACGTGCGCGTTGATCCCGCCGAACCCGAACGCGTTGACGGCGGCCCGGCGTACGGGCTGCCGCTCGCTGGTCTCCCAGTCGGCCGCCTTCTCCAGGGTGCGGAACCGGGTGCGGGCCAGGGCGGGGTGCGGGTCGTCGCAGTGCAGCGTCGGGAGCAGCGTGCCGTGGTGGACGGCGAGCGCGGCCTTGACGAGGCCGGCCACCCCGGCGGCGGGCATGGTGTGCCCGATCATCGACTTGACCGACCCCAGCACCGCTTCACCGTCGCCGGGTCCGAACACCTCGGCGAGGGTGGTCAGTTCGGCCGCGTCACCCGCCGGGGTCGCGGTGCCGTGCGCCTCCAGCAGACCGATCGAACCGTGCTCGGCCGGGTCGAGACCGGCGGCCCGCCACGCCTGCCGGACGGCCTGCGCCTGACCGCTCGGGTCGGGGTTGACCAGCCCCGCGGCCCGGCCGTCACTGGCCACCCCGGTGCCGCGGATCACGGCGTAGATCCGGTCGCCGTCGCGCTCGGCGTCGGCCAGCCGCTTGAGGACGACGACGCCCGTCCCCTCGCCGATCAGGATGCCGTCGGCTTCCCGGTGGAAGGGGCGGCTGCGCTGGCTGGGGGAGAGGGCGCGGAGCTGGGAGAAGACGCTCCACAGCGTGATGTCGTGGCAGTGGTGGACGCCTCCCGCGAGCATCAGGTCGCAGCGCCCGGAGCCGAGTTCGGCCACCGCCTGGTCCACGGCGACCAGCGAGGACGCGCAGGCCGCGTCCACGGTGTACGCCGGGCCGCGCAGGTCCAGCCGGTTGGCGATCCGGGAGGCGGCGAGGTTGGGCACCAGGCCGATCGCCGACTCGGGACTGTCCGGACCGAGCCGCTCGGTGAACGCCGCCCGTACGCGGCCGAGTTGGTCGGACGTGAGGTCGGGCAGCAACTCGCCGAGCGTGCGCACGAGTTGGCCGGCCGTCCGGACCCGCTGGTCGAGCCGGACCAGGCCGGGACCGAGATAGCCGCCCCGGCCGAGGACGACGCCGACGCGCCCTCGGTCGGGGAGCCGCTCCGGGCCGCCCGCGTCGTCCAGGGCGGCCGAGGCCACGTGCAGGGCGATCAGCTGGTCCGGCTCGGTCCCGGCCACCGAGTGGGGCATGATCCCGAACCGGGTGACCTCCACCTCCGCCAGCCCGTCCACGAACCCGCCCCGCCGTGCGTACACCCGGTCCGCGACGGCCGGTTCGGAGGCGCTGCCGGGACGGTAGTACTCGGCGTCCCAGCGGCCCTCGGGCACCTCGCCGATCGCGTCCACGCCGTCCCGCAGGTTGCGCCAGTACGCGTCCAGGTCGGCGGCGCCCGGCAGCAGGACCGCCATGCCGACGATGGCGACGGGCCGGTGACGTGCGGCCACGGCCGCCGTCACCAGCCCGAGGCGGTGTGGACGACGGCCGTGGCGGACTCCTCGCCCCAGGCCAGCTCCCGCAGCAGCGCCGCGGTGCCCTCCTCGGGATCGATCAGCCGGATGCCGCGCCGGGCGTACTCCCGGGCCAGCTCCACCCCCACCATGCCGGCGTGCCCGGCCGCGGGCGCCCACGGCCCCCAGTGCACGGTCACCGCGCGGTGCCCGGTACGGGCGGCGAAGGCCGCGCCGAGGGTCTCCAGCGCGTCGTTGGCGGCGGCGTAGTCCACCTGGCCCCGGTTGCCGAGGACGGCCGAGATCGAGCCGAACAGCACGGTGAACGCGGGTGCGGCGGGGAGTTCCTCCAGGGCAGTGAGCAGGGCGTCCGCGCCGGTCGCCTTGGTGCCGTAGACGCGCTGGAAGGACTCGGCGCTCTTCTCCGCGACGAGCCGGTCCTCGATCACCCCGGCCGCGTGCACCACGCCGTCCAGCCGGCCGTGCTCGGCGTGGATCTCCTTCACCGCCTGGAGCACCGCCCCGGGTTCCCGGAAGTCGACGGAGCGGTAGCGGGCCCGGCCGCCGAGCGCCGTGAGTTCGGCGAGGGTGGCGGTGATCTCCCGCTGGGCCAGCAGGAGTTCGGCGGCACGGTTGATCTCCGTCGGCTTCCTGCCGCCGCGCGCGGCGAGTGCGGCACGCAGCTCGGCCGGAGTGCGGGCGGCAGCGGTGTCCGCGGCCTCGGGGCCGTCCGGCGCGGGGGTCCGGCCGAGCAGCTCCAGACGGCAGCGGGCGGCACGGGCGAGCGCGGCGGCGAACTGCGCGGTGATGCCCCGCGCCCCGCCCGCGAGCAGGACCACCGAGTCCCGGTCCAGTCCGAGCGCCGCCGCCTCGGCGGCACCGTCCCCGGCCGGTCCGGCGCCCGTGCTGCCGAGTGCGCCGAGCGGCGCCTCCACCAGCTCGAAGCCGTGCCGTCCCGTCGCCGTCCGCAGGACGACCGGGGTGCGGTCCGGCGCGACGGCCTCCGCGACCACGGCGTCCGCGACGGCGGACGGCGAGGCGTCGGAGAGGTCGACGACCCGGGCGACCAGCTCCGGATACTCACGTGCCACCGTCCGGAACAGACCGCGCAGCCCGGCGGTGCGGGGATCGGGTGTACCGCCGTCGGCGGTCCGCACGGCCAGCAGCCAGCGCGGGCCGCGTGCCAGGGCCGCCTTCAGGACCGGGAACGCGTCCGGCAGGACGGGGCCGTCGTCGGCGCCGTCGAGGGCGCCGAGGTACAGCACGCCGTCGACCGGCCCGTCCGCCTCGGTCAGGACGTGGTCCCGGGCCCGTACGGCGACGTCGGCGCCGTGGGACACCAGCCGGGCCGCCGCCTCCGGGGCTTCCCCGAGGAGGATCCAACGGGTCCCGGCGAGCGCGGTGGAGGGGACGGCGGCAGGGGCGGGCAAGGCGTCGGTTCCGGCGTCGAGCAGGACCGGCCGCAGCACATGCCTGCGGGGCGGCTCCCCGGTCACCTCCTGAGCGGCCTGCCCAGGCGTTGCGGGCCCGGTGGCCGGTGTCGCCACCGCTGCTGCCACCGTCGGGTCGGGCTCTGCGGTGGGCGCGGGGGCGGCCGGTCCGCCCAGCCTGGCGGTCAGCCAGTCGGTCACCGCGGCGGCCGTACGCGCCTTCGCCAGCTCCTCCAGCTCGTCGTCGTCCATCGACGCGAGGTCCGCGCCCGCCCCGGCACCCAGACGTCGGGCCAACTCGCCCGCGATCTCGGCCCGTTTGATGGAGTCGATGCTGAGGTCGGCCTCGAGGTCGAGGTCCGGCTCGATCATGTCGACGGGGTAGCCGGTGCGCTCACTGATGATCTCCAGGACGACCTGCTGGACATCGACGGGCCCGGTGGCCGGGGACGGCGCGGAGTCCCCGGTCGGTTCCGCCGTCGCGGCGGCCACCGCCGGTTGTGTCGTGGGGAGTTCGGGCACCGCCTGGATCACCTGCGGCACGGCCGCCACGGGCGCCGCGGGCGGAGCGCCCGCGGTGGCGCCGAAGTAGGTGAGCAGTACGTCCCGTTGGGCGGCGATCATCTCCCGGCTGGTGCGCAGGAATTCGGAGACGAGCGCGTCCCGGTCGGACGGGACGCCGTGCGGGGGATTCGTCGTCACAGTCGCCACGGTCCTCTCGAGGGGTTCCACGACTCGTCGGGCCGGTGCGAGCGCACCGGGAAGGAGGGCGCCGGCGGCGGTACGGACCAGCTGTCCGTCGACCGTCCAGCCGGGCCGCTTCGGCACGGGGGTGCGTACCGCGTCGACCGCGTCCCGGCCGCGCAGCAGCCACCCGGCGCGTACCGGCAGGCCCGCGACGGCGAGCCGGGCCAGCGCGTCGAGCCAGCCGTGCAGACCGCCGCCGGGGCGGGGCTCGCAGGCCACCGTGCGGTGTGGACGGTCGCCGAGGATCTGCCCCACCAGCCG
Source organism: Streptomyces sp. NBC_01334 (assembly GCF_035983595.1). NCBI lineage: Bacteria > Bacillati > Actinomycetota > Actinomycetes > Kitasatosporales > Streptomycetaceae > Streptomyces > Streptomyces sp. NBC_01334. The sequence continues at coordinate 8,288,262 of NZ_CP130718.1, forward strand.
CGTCAGCACCGACCCGGGACCGGCCTCGACGAAGATCCGCGCGCCCGCCGCGTACATCGCCTCGATCTGCTCGGCGAAGGCGACCGGGGCGCCGATCTGGGCGGCGAGTTCGGTCCGTACGCCGTCCGCGTCGGCGGGATACGGCGCGGCCGTGCGGTTGGACCACACCGGGAACTCGGGCGTGTGCACCGGCCGGGCCGCGAGTGCCTCGGCGAAACGGTCGGCGGCACCGGCGACCAGCGGGCTGTGGAAGGCGCAGGCCACGGCGATCCGCTTGGCACCGACACCGGCCTCGCGCAGCAGCCGTACGGTGTCGGCGACGGCGTCCGAGGGGCCCGAGATCACCGTCTGCTCGGGCGAGTTGCGGTTGGCGACGACCACGGAGTCCGGTGCCCGCACCGCCTCCAGGGCCCGCGTCACCTTGTCGGCACCGGCCGCGACGGCGGCCATGGTGCCGGGATCCCCACCGGCGGACCCCGCGGACCCGGCGGACCCCGCGGACCCGGCGGACCCCGCGGACCCGGCGGACCCCGCGGATCCGGCTGCCCCGGCGGCTTCGAGGATCGCCGTCGCCCGTTCCGCGCTCAGGTCCAGCAGTGTCTCGGGGCTCAGCGCGCCGGCCGCGCAGAGGGCGACCAGCTCGCCGTAGCTGTGTCCGGCGGCCATGTCCGGCCGTACCCCGGCCGCGGTGAGCACGGCGTGCGCGGCGAGTCCGGCGACGCCGAGGGCCGGCTGTGCCACCCGGGTGTCGGTCAGCGCGGCCTGCTGACGGTCGCGTTCCGCGTCGTCGAAGGCGGCCGGCGGATACAGGGTGTCGGCGTGGGCGCGTCCGAGTTCCAGGTAGGGCCGCAGCTCGGGGAAGGTGACGAACAGGTCCGCGAGCATGCCGGTGCGCTGGCTGCCCTGGCCGGGGAAGAGGAAGGCGACCTTGGAATGCCCGGAGTCGTCCTGGGGGTCGTCCGGTCCGGCCCGGTGGATCCCGCGTGCCGGGTCGTGCTCGGCCGGACCGGCCGACACCCGTCGCAACTTGCCGACCAGATCGTCCACGTCCGTCGCCACGACCGCGACCTGCGCCGGTTCACCGCTCGCGTCCGACCGCCGGGCGGCGCCGAGCGCCAGGTCCCGCAGCCGCCACGGCCGGCCCTCCGCCTCCGCGGCCCTGAGGAGTTCGTCCACCGCACGGCCGGCCGCGGCGGCGTCCCGTCCACGGAAGACGAACAGTTCGGCCGGCCAGGCGTCCGCGCCCCGTACCGGCGGCACGCCGCCGGCGTAGGCACTCAGCACCACATGGAAGTTGGTGCCACCGAAGCCGAACGCGCTGACCCCGGCGACGCGTTCCTCGGGAGGCGCCGCCCAGGGCCGGGCCTGTGCGTGGAACGCGAAGGGGCTGCTCTCCCGGTCCCAGGCCGCGTTGGGGGCCTCGACGTGCAGCGTGGGCGGCCGGACGCCGGTGTGCAGGGCGAGCAGTGTCTTGATCAGCCCGGCGAGTCCGGCGGCGCACTTGGTGTGCCCGATCTGCGACTTCACCGAGCCGATCGCACAGCCGCCCGGTTCCGCCCCGGCCTCGCCGAACACCTCGCTGAGGATGCGCAGTTCGGTGCGGTCGCCCACCACCGTCCCGGTGCCGTGCGCCTCGAGGAGACCCACGTCGGCCGGGGAGACGCCCGCGTTGCGGTAGGCGCGTTCCAGGGCCGAGCGCTGGCCCTCTGGCCTGGGCGCCGTGAGTCCGAGCGAGCGGCCGTCGCTGGAGGAGCCGAGGCCCTTGATCACGCCGTAGATCCGGTCGCCGTCACGTTCGGCGTCCGCGAGCCGCTTCAGGACGACGCAGGCCACGCCCTCGCCGAGTGCGATGCCGTCCGCCGAACCGTCGAAGGCGCGGGAGCGGCCGGTCGGGGACAGGGCGTGCACGGAGGAGAAGAGGACGTAGTCGTTGATGCCGTTGTGCAGGTCGGCGCCGCCGCAGAGCACCACGTCGGAGGTACCGCCGACGAGTTCCTTGCAGGCGACGTCCACCGCGGCCAGCGAGGAGGCGCAGGCGGCGTCGACGGTGTAGTTCGCGCCGCCGAGGTCGAGCCGGTTGGCGATCCGCCCGGAGATGACGTTGGCGAGCATGCCGGGGAAGGAGTCCTCGGTGAGCTGCGGGAGCTGGTCGTCCAGGCCCGCCGGGACGCTGCCGTAGTACGAGGGCAGGACCGCCCTCAGCGTGGCCGCGTTCGACAGGTCGCTGCCCGCTTCCGCGCCGAACACCACCGAGGTGCGGGAGCGGTCGAACTCCCGCCCCCCTTCGCCGTATCCGGCGTCCTCCAGGGCGCGCCGGGCCGCCTCCAGGGACAGCAGCTGCACCGGCTCGACGCTGCCGAGCGACGTGGGCGGGATGCCGTACCGCAGGGGGTCGAAGGGGATGCGGGGCATGAAGCCGCCCCACTTGGACGGGGTGGACCCGCCGTGGTGGACGGCCGGGTCCCAGCGGTCGGCCGGGACCTCGCCCACCGCGTCCACGCCCCCGACCACGTTCGCCCAGAAGGTGGGCAGGTCGGGTGCCTGCGGGAACATGCACGCCATGCCGACGACGGCGATGTCGAGCGGGGCCGGGGCGGCCGGCTCCCGGACCGTCTCCTCCCGGCCCAACTCGGCTGCCCGCAGGGTGAGATGCTCGACCGCCCCGGTGGTCACCGAGTCGTGCAGGGCGGCGACCGTGGTGGTCGCCGAGCGCAGCACGGCCACCGCCCCGGCCATGAACATCCCTTCGGCGAGCTGGCGTTGCTCGTCGACGTGGGTGAGGGAGCCGTCGGTGTCCCGGGTGACGCCCTTGCTCGCGAGGCGCAGCCGGCCGACGTTGAGCCGCTCCAGGGCCTCCCAGATCTGTCGGTCCCCGGCGCCCTCGGCCCGCAGCCGGGCCTCCTCGTCGCGGTAGCCGGCGGCGAACGGGCTCGGCACGCACCGGGTGGCGTGTCCCGGCGCCGACTCCAGGAGCGTGGTGCGCTCGGCGGCCATGACCTGTTGCTGGAAGAGCGGCCGGATCGCGCCGCAGGACACGGCTTCTTCGGTGAACAGGTACGCGGTGCCCATCAGCACGCCGACGGCCGCTCCGCGCGCGGTCAGCGGCGCGGCGAGCGCGGCGATCATCGCCGCCGACCGTTCGTCGTGGACCCCGCCCGCGAAGAACACCTCGAGGTCCTCGGCCCGGTGGCCCTCCGACCAGTCCTCCAGGACCGCCAGTTGGGCCTCCCAGAGCGCGAAGCTCGCGCGCGGTCCGACGTGTCCGCCGCACTCCGAGCCCTCGAACACGAACCGGCGGGCCCCGGCCTCCAGGAACTGCCGCAGCAGCCCCGGCGACGGCACGTGCAGGAAGGTCCGGATGCCGTCCCGCTCCAGCGCCTGCGCCTGGGACGGCCGGCCGCCCGCGATGATCGCGTGCGTCGGCCGCAGCTCCCGTACGGCCTCCAGCTGTGCGGCGCGCACGTCCTCCGGCGCGAAGCCGAGCACGCCCACGCCCCAGGGCCGGCCGGCCACCGCGTCCCGGGTCTCGGCGAGCATGGCCCGCGTCCGCGCGCCGTCCGCCAACGCCAGGGCGAGGAAGGGCAGTGCCCCGTCGGCCGCCACGGCCGCGGCGAACGGGGCCCCGTCGCTCACTCTTGTCATCGGCCCCTGGGCGAGGGGGAGCCGGGTGCCGAGCGCCCGGCTCATCGGTGACCCGGCCCGCAGGGCGCGTCCGGCCGTGTCGTCGCGTACGGCGTCCAGGACCGCGTCCCGCACCGCCCGCAGGGTCCGCCGCACGTCACCCCAGCGCTCGGCGAACCGCCCGGCGAGGAAGCCGTCCTGGCCCACCGGGAGCAGCTGTCCGCGCGGATCCTGCGCGCCCAGCAGCGCCGCCACCGCCTGCGGTCCCGCGTCCTCGGGGAGTTGCGGGGCGTCGGGACCGCGCCGCAGCAGGACCCGGTGTCCGGCGAGGACGACGGTCTCCGAGCCGTCCAGGGTGCGCAGCGCCGCGGCGGCGGGTTCGGGCAGCGCGGACTCGGCGAGCAGCGCGAGCTGGCCGTCCAGGACCACGCCTGCCGCACCGCCGGCCACCGCGGCGGCGGCCGTGCGCGGGCCGATGCCGCCGCACGCCCACACCGGGGCGGCCACCTCGGGTACGGCGAGGAGCTGCTGAAGCAGGACGAAGGTGCTCAGTTCGCCGATCCGGCCACCGCTCTCGGCGCCGCGGGCGATCAGGCCGTGCGCCCCGGCGCGTAACGCGTCCCGCGCCCCCGACAGGTCGGTGACCTCGACCAGCACGCGGTAGCGGGCAGCGAGGCCGGCGATCGGCCAGGGCGCGCTGCCGGTCTCCGCGCTCTCCGCCGTCTCCGCGGTCTCCAAGGCCTTCGGGGCCTGTGCCGCCTCCGCGGTCAGGATCACCGTGTGCGGGCCGTCGGGTTCCAGGTCGGCGGGGGTGAGCCGGCAGTGTGCGCCGACCCGGACCCCGAAGGCGCCCGGGGAGGCGCGGCGCAGGCGGGACAGGGCCTCGCGGGCTCTTCGGTCACCGGATCCCAGGTCGAGTACGCCGAGCCCGCCGGCCCGGTTGATCGCCAGGGCGAGCCCGGCATCGGGTTCGCCGAAAGGAGTGATGCCGATGATCATGTCCTCGGAACGCACAGCAGACGTCATGATTCTCCGAATCAAGGGTGAGACTGCACGGTGGGGGGTTCGGGACAGCAATGGCGGCTCACCGGATTCCCGCGGGCAGGGGTCCACCGCGGAACGCCGTTCTAAAGCGCGTGCTCGAAACGCGTTGAAAGGTAGTGCGCTTATTACTCACTGGTCAACGTTCGAACGATCGGGCGGTATCCAGCCGCAATGATTCGGTCAGTCATGGGCGGAGGGCCAGGGCGTAGGAAATCGGATGAATTCCTTTCGGGCCCGGCCTCGTTCACCCTCCACTCACACTGTAGAAACATGAACGAACGCAGGAAATGGGTTCCTCTGGACCGCTTGTCCGAATCGACACGCACATTCCCGGCGTTGGTCGGGTGGCGGGGAAAATTCTGTGTGTCGGTCCTGGAGTGACCGGGAAAGGCTTGTGCGGACGGCGGTGCCCGAGTCGACCTGTGAGACGGGCCTTGACGCGGACCGGACCGCCCCGAAGACTGGAACGACCGCGGAGTCGAGCCGGTCTTCGGGAGGTCGTCGACCGGCTTGACTGCGTGGTCACCCGCACCCCGCCCTCCCCACGAGGCCGGGCGCTTCACACGCTGTAGCCCCCGTCCACGCCCAGGGCCTGGCCCGTGATGAACCCGGCCCGGTCCGAGGCGAGGAAGGACACCGCCTCCGCGATGTCCGCCGCCCTCCCGAACCGGCGCAGCGGGATGTTCCGCCGGGTGACCGCGAGCGCCTCCTCGTCCAGTTCGCCCGACTCGATCAGCCGGCCCGCGATGCCGTCGGTGAGCATGCCGGGTGCGACGCAGTTGATGCGGACCCCGTAGCGCCCCTCCTCGGCGGCCAGGGCGCGGGCGACCGCCTCGACCGCTCCCTTCGCCCCCGAGGACAGTCCGTCGCGCACCGGGAAGCGCCGGGTGGCGACGGTGGTGACCGCGACGATGCTGCCCCGGCTCCGGCGCAGGACGGGCAGCGCAGGATGGGCGAGATTGAAGAACGCCCCCGCGTCCGCCTCGAGTTGGGCCCGGTACTCGCCCGGGGTAACCCGGCTCAGATGCCGCATCGGCACATGCGGGCCCGCGGCGTACACGAGCGTGTGGATGCCGCCGTACGCCCCGGCGGTCGCGGTCACCGCCCGGGCCGTCGCCGTCTCGTCGGTCAGGTCCAGGGGGAGCGGCGCGAACCCCTTCGTCTCGTCGGCGAGGGCCTCGGCCGCCTCCCGCCGGGCCCGGTAGGTGAACACCACCGCGCTGCCGCGTGCCGCCAGCGTCCGTACGACCGCCGCGCCGACGCCGCCCGTGCCACCCGCGACGAACGCCACCCCCGGCCGACCGGAGAAGTCCTCCATGCCCCGCCGTCCTCCCTGTCTCCGTGCCCCGGCGCCTCGCCCCACGGCTCACGGGCCCAGGGACTTGGCGATGACCGCCCTCACGACCTCGCTCGTCCCGGCGTGGATGCGGGTGATGCACGCACGCGTCCGCGTACGGCCGGGCGATCGGGTACTCCAGCATGTAGCCCCTTCCGCCGAAGAGTTGAAGACATCGGTCGACACCGATGTCCCGCATCCCGGTGCGGAAGAGTTGCGCCTTCGCCGCTTCGGCGCGTGAGAGCCGGTCCGCGACGAGTTCGGCGACGGCACGATCGAGCAGGGCCTGTCCGGCTTCCGACTCGGCAGACCTGGGGGCGAGTTCGCACGCCATGCTCTGGGAAGGTCACGACCGTCCGGCCATACGTCCTGCGCTCCTTGACGCGACCGATCGCGGTGTCCGGCGCGATCGGCGTCCTGGGCGTCGGTGAGGAGCGTGCGACGTACGGGCTGCTCCGTGGCGAGGTCGTCGACGAAGGCGTCCGCCCGGGCCCCGTCCACCACCCGGCCGACCGCGCTGACCGGGCCGAGCCGGCGGGCCTCCTCGGCGTCGATCGTCTCCGCGAGCAGCGCCGGCCGCCTGGCCCGCCGGAGCCCGACGGGTCTCGGCAGCAGCCGGCAGCCAGTGGTCAGGAGCCAGTCAGGAGCCCCTGCCCGGGGCGAGAGACGTGCGCCTCAACCGGTCGGGTCAACCGGGCAGGCTCGCGGGAGGTGTGCCGAGGGCCGTACGGGTCCGGGGTGACGGCGTACGGAGTGTTGACCCCATGACCCATGTGACAATCAGCCCATAGTGCCCGTATGACGCGTACCCGTACGGCGCTGCTGTGCGCCGCCGCTCTCCTCGCCTCCACCCTCCAGACGGCGGCCGCGGCCGCCACCGCCGTCCCCGACCACCAGGACCGGGCCTGCGCCGCCACACCGAAACCGCGGGGCCAGGCGCGTGAGGTCCTCGCCCTCGTCCGCGCCGCCCGCAAGGAACTCGGTCTCAAGGCCGCCCTGGTCAAGGTCACGGTCGACGGGCGTGAGCTCGTCACCGGCGCGGACGGCGAGTCCCTCACGGATGTGCCCGCCACGCCCGCCATGCACTTCCGGACCGGCTCGGTCGGCATCGCCTTCATGGGCACGGTGCTGCTCCAGCTCGTCGAGGAGCGCAAGGCGCGCCTCGACGACCCGGTCTCCCGCTGGCTGCCGGACCTGCCGCACGGCGACAAGATCACCCTGCGGATGCTCGGCGACTCCACGTCGGGCCTGCACGACTACGTCACCGACCCGGTGTTCCTGAAGAAGCTCTACGCCGACCCCTGGCAGCACTGGACGCCCGAGGAGCTCGTCGGGATCTCCCTCAGTCACCCTCTGTGGTACCGGCCGGGCACCAACTGGAGCTACTCGCACGCCAACTTCGTCCTCCTCGGCCGCGCCCTGGAGAAGATCTCCGGCACCCCGCTCGACCGTCTCCTGCGGCAGCGCGTCATGAAGCCCCTCAAGCTGCGCAACACCCGCAGCAACGACAACGCGCTCATCCCGCCGCCGGTGCTGCACGCCTACGACGACGAACGCGGCACCTACGAGGAGTCCACCTACTTCAACCCCTCCTGGACCACCGCCCCGGGCGCCATCCTGACCCAGGACATCTGTGACCTGGCCCGCTCCGGGCAGGGCATCGGCGCGGGCGAACTTCTCTCGAAGCGCTCCTTCGCCACCCAGCTGGATCCGGGCACGGTCGGCCTCGGACACCCCACCGCGAACTGCCCCGCCACGGTCTGCCTGCCCATGACCGAGGACTTCCACTTCGGCATCGGCGTCGTCGTCAAGAACGGCTGGGTGGTGCAGAACCCGTCCTTCTTCGGCTACGCGGCCGTGATGGCGTACGAGCCGCACCAGCGGCTGTCCATCGCGGTGTCCACGACGGTGGGCCCGGACGCCCCCGAAGGGAACACCGCCCAGACGATCACCGAGCGGATCGCGGACCTGCTCGCCCCGCAGTACCCGCTGTCCGGCTGACCCTCCAGCCCGGCGCGCACCCCGGCCGGCCCGGTCAGCGCCCGGCGCGCACCCCGTCCAGGGCGATGGCCAGGACGCGGTCGCGCTGGGCGTCGTCCACGAAGGCCGTCGCGGTGATCCCGGCGACCATCCGCAGCAGATCGCCGAAGTCCATGTCCGCGCGGGCCGCCCCGGCCCGCTGGGCCCGCTCGAACATCGGGCCGCCCGCCGCGTACATCGAGTCACGGCAGGCCTGGAAGATCTCCGACTCGTCCTCCAGCGCCTCGCGCACCGCCCGCTTGGTGACCATGTAGCCGGCGAACCGCTCGAGCCAGGCGGTGAGCGCCTCCCACGGCTCCAGGCCGGCGAACTCGACGGCCGACCGGCACAACGCGTTGACCTCGTCCGCGTACACGCTCTCGAACAGTGCCCGGCGGGTCGGGAAGTTCCGGTACAGCGTGCCGATGCCGACACCCGCGCGCCGGGCGATGTCCTCCAGGGACGCCTCGGAGCCGTGCTCGGCGAACGCCTCGCGCGCGGCGGCCAGCAGCGCGTCGTAGTTGCGGGCCGCGTCCCTGCGGACGGGGCGCTGGGCCGCGACGATCTCGCTGACGGGGAACTGCTGAGCCGGCACTGCTGCCTCCTGGGCGGGACCCGGTTGAACCGGAGGGGTGCCTCCGCTAGAGTGGAGGAGTGCCTCCACTTTAACAGTCCGAGGCCTCTTCTCCTCTTTCCGGGTCCTTCCGAGAGGCTTGTCATGCCCCGCAAGTCCACCCGCCTCACCTTCGCGGTCCTCGCGACCGGTGCCGGCGTGTTCTCCATGCTCCAGTCGCTGATAGCGCCGGCCCTGCCGACCGTGCAGCACGCTCTGCACACCTCGCAGTCCACCGCGACCTGGGTGATGACCGCGTATCTGCTGTCCGCGTCCGTCTTCACGCCGATCCTCGGCCGGGTCGGCGACCTGATCGGCAAGAAGCGCACCCTCGTCGGGGTCCTGCTCGCCGTCCTGGCCGGCTGTCTGCTTGCCGCGCTCGCGCCGAACATCGGCGTCCTGATCCTGGCCCGGGTCGTCCAGGGCGTCGGCGGTGCCCTGTTCCCGCTCTCCTTCGGCATCATCAGGGACGAGTTCGCCCCCTCCCGGGTGCCCGGCAGCATCAGCAACCTGTCCGCCGTGATCGCCGCGGGCGGTGGCGTCGGCATGGTCGCCGCCGGACCGATCGTCTCCGCGCTCGACTACCGCTGGCTGTTCTGGATCCCCGTCGGCATCGTCGCGGCCGCCACGCTGATCGCCCTGCGCTATGTGCCCGAGTCGCCCGACCGGGCGGAGGGCAAGGTCAGCTGGCTCGGCGCCGTGCTGCTGTCCGGCTGGCTGGTCGCCCTGCTGCTGCCGCTCAGTCAGGCGGGCGACTGGGGCTGGGGTTCGGCCCGGGTGATCGGTCTGTTCGTCGTGGCCGTGGCGCTGTTCGCGCTGTGGCTGTTCACCGAGGCCCGCTCCCGCAGCCCGCTGATCGACCTGCGCATCATGCGACTGCCGGCCGTGTGGACCACCAACCTCGCCGCCCTGCTGTTCGGCGCGGGCATGTACGCGATCTGGTCCTTCCTGCCCGGGTTCGTCCAGACCCCGAGCACGGCCGGCTACGGCTTCGGCGCGAGCGTCACCGCCTCCGGGCTCCTCATGCTGCCGATGCTGCTCGCGATGTTCGTCTCCGGTGTGCTCAGCGGTCGTCTCGAGCCCCGCGTGGGCGCCAAGGCGCTGCTCACGACCGGCGCCGCACTCGGTGCGCTCGCCCTGGGCTTCCTCGCCCTCTGGCACGACGAGCAGTGGCAGGTCGCCTTCGTGGCAGGCGTGTTCGGCCTCGGTATCGGCCTGGCCTTCGCCTCGATGGCCAACCTGATCGTCGGCAGCGTGCCCGCCGGGCAGACCGGCGCCGCCACCGGCATGAACGCCAACATCCGCACCATCGGCGGGTCCATCGGGGCCGCCGTCACCAGCGTCCTGGTCACCGGCCGCCTCCAGCCGTCGGGCCTGCCCTACGACTCCGGCTACACCCACGGATTCACCCTGCTCGCGGTGCTCTGCCTGGGCGCCGCCCTCGCCGCCCTGCTCGTCCCGGTCCGCCGCGCGAGCCGTCTGCCGGGGCCGGCCGCCCACCAGGCGCCGACCGCCGCACCCACCCCCGTACGGTAGGCTCTGCCTGCGCGTTCCCGCAGCTCACCGCCGCGGCAACGCCTCGGGACGTGGCGCAGCTTGGTAGCGCACTTGACTGGGGGTCAAGGGGTCGCAGGTTCAAATCCTGTCGTCCCGACTTTGCGAAGTCGTAGGTCAGAGGCTGTACCGGAGCAGTTCCGGTACAGCCTCTCGCTTCAGCGTCAGGACTCGAGGATCCTGCGCTTCTGCTCCTCGAACTCGGCCTCGGTGAGGACACCCTGGGCCTTGAGCTCCCCGAGCTGCTTCAGCTGGTCGATCTTGCTGCTCATGTCGGCCGGCTGGGCGGGCGGGGGAGCGGCGGCCGGCGCGGGCTGCGGCGCGGGCTGCTGATCGCTCTGCTGGGCCCAGCGCCCTTGCTGGCGGCGTGACACGCGGTTGGACACGGCGGTCGCGGTGCCGGCCACGACGGCTGTGCGGGCGACCCCGCGGAGGAGACCTGGCACGGCGGTTTCCTTTCTCGCCGGAGACCTGCGGAAGAGACGGCTTCTCGGGCCGACGCGCGGCGTTCGGCGCGCCGGATACCCCCATTGGACCACCGCCGGATTTCCCTCGCATGTCGGCCCCGGCGCTGAACTGCGTGAATACCGGCGTTCTGCCGGTTTGTGCTTCTCGTGGCAAGCTGATATCTGGGCGACCGTACGGCCACCTGTCAGTGGCGAGATGTATTGGGAGGAGCCCGAAATGGCCGCGACCGGAGTGCACCACGGACATGGAACGGCAAGCAGCGGCGGAGCATGGGTGTCCGGCTGGACCGGTTTCGCCGGGGTCATGATGATCTTCGGCGGGGTGATGGCGATATTCCAGGGAATTGCCGCCATCGCCCAGGACGACGTCTTTGTCGTCACTCGTAATTACGCCTACAACTTCAACCTGACGAGTTGGGGCTGGATCCATCTCGTCCTCGGCGTTCTGGTCGCGCTCGCGGGGGCCGCTCTGTTCCGCGGCGCGGTGTGGGCACGCGTCATCGGCGTCGCCGTGGCCGGCCTGTCGATGATCGCCAATTTCATGTGGCTGCCGTACCAACCCGTCTGGGCCATCGTGCTGATCGCCGTGGACGCCTTCGTCATCTGGGCGCTGTGCGTCGGTACGGGCCGGGACGCCCGCACCGAGTAGCCCGCCTCGCGGCCGGGCCGACCAGCCCGTCCGACCAGCCCGTCCGGCCTGCCCGTCCGAGCGGTCCGCGCCCTTGCGCGCGGCCCGGTCGGCGGGCATTGGGCCGTTCAGCGCGGGCGGGCACCCGGGCGGCTGACGGGAGACGCCCCACCGTGCCGTACCGATCCACACGTGTTTTCGTTGTCGGGCGGATTCCTTTGAACGTCCGACGAATGTCCGCGCCGGCACGCACAGGGAGACATGAGTGGAAACCAGCGGCAACAACGGTCGCCAGCCCCTTGCCCCGCTGCTCCTCAAAGGGCAGAAAGCGCTGGTGACGGGCGCGAATTCCGGCATCGGAAAGGCCACGGCGATCGGCCTGGGGCGGGTGGGCGCCGATGTGGTCGTGAACTACGTGGCGGGGCGGGAAGCCGCGGAAGAAGTGGTGCGCGAGATCGAGGCTTTCGGCGTTCGCGCCTATGCGCACGAGGCCGATGTGTCCCAGGAGGACCAGGTCGTCGACATGGTCTCCCGAATGGTCGGAGAGTTCGGCACCATCGACGTCATGGTCGCCAATGCGGGCCTCCAGCGGGACGCGGCCCTCACCGACATGACCGTCGACCAGTGGCGCAAGGTACTGGACGTGAATCTGACCGGACAGTTCCTGTGCGCACGGGAAGCGGCCAAGGAATTCATGCGGCGAGGTGTCGTTCCGGAGGTGTCCCGGTCCGCCGGGAAAATCATCTGCATGAGTTCGGTCCACCAGATCATCCCCTGGGCGGGCCACGTGAACTACGCGTCGTCCAAGGGCGGGGTGCAGATGCTCATGGCGACCCTCGCGCAGGAGCTCGCGCCGCACCGGATCCGGGTGAACGCCGTCGCTCCGGGAGCCATCCGCACGCCCATCAACCGCAGTGCCTGGGAGACCCCCGAGGCCGAGGCCGACCTGCTCCGGCTCATCCCCTACCACCGCGTCGGCGACCCGGACGACATCGCGAACGTGGTGGCCACTCTGGCCTCCGACCTCCTCGACTACGTGGTGGGGACCACCATCTACGTCGACGGCGGGATGACGCTGTTCCCCGGATTCGCCACGGGTGGCTGAGACCCGCCACGCCTCCGCCATCCCGGACGAGCCACCGAGGACCATGTGAACAGCGCGATCGACCACTTTCTGGCGGACGGCCCCGCACAGCTGCTGCCGGCCCGGGAGCTGATGGCCTTCACCCTGGGCTCCCACATCCTGCTCGTGCCCTTCGGCGTGGCCCTGCCCGCCATCACCCTCCTGATGCACTACCGCGGGCTGCGCAAGGGCGACGCCGTCGCCCTGCTGCTCGCGCGGCGCTGGTCGGCGGTCATGGCCGTCCAGTTCGCCATCGGCATCGTGACCGGCACGGTGCTCTCCTTCGAACTGGGGCTGCTGTGGCCGGGGATGATGGGCCGGTGGGGTGATGTCTTCGGCCTCGGCTTCGGGGTCGAGGCCTGGGCGTTCTTCCTCGAGGCGATCCTCATCGCCATCTACCTGTACGGCTGGCGCCGGCTCAAGCCGTGGACGCACTTCTGGCTCGGTCTGCCCCTGCCGCTGGCCGCCCTGATGGGGGCGTTCGGCATCGTGGCCGCGAACTCCTGGATGAACACCCCGCGCGGCTTCTCGCTCGACGCGTCCGGCAAGCCCGTGGACGTCGACGTGCGACGGGCGATCTTCACCCCGATGTTCGGCCCGGAGTACTGGCACTTCGTGGTCGGAGTGGTGCTGACCGCCGGCTATGTCGTCGCCGGGGTGTACGCGGTCGGCTGGCTGCGGGGACGCCGGGACCGCTACCACCGGCTCGGCTTCACCGTGCCGTTCTCCGTCGCCGCGATCCTGACCCCCGTGCAGTTCATGCTCGGGGACTCGATCGCCCGGTCCGTCTTCCACAAGCAGCCGGTGAAGTTCGCGGCCACCGAGATCGTCTGGAAGACCGACACCCACGTGCCGGAGTACATGTTCGGCCGGCTGCATTCCGACGGGACGATCTCCGGCGGGATCAGGATCCCCCAACTGGACTCGATCCTCGCCGGTTTCAGCCCGGACACCAAGGTGACGGGACTGTCCTCGGTCCCGGCGAGCGACCGCCCGACGGCGGCCCAGGCCACGATCGCGCACTGGGCGTTCGACATCATGGTCACCATCGGCAGCCTGCTCGTCCTGCTCGCCCTCTGGTACGGCTGGTGCTGGCTCCGCCGCCGTGACCTGCCCGGGTCCCCGTGGTTCTTCCGGTGCGCGGCACTGGCCGGCGGCGCCTGTCTGCTGACCGTGGAGTGCGGCTGGATCACCACGGAGGTGGGGCGGCAGCCCTGGATCGTCTATCAGAACATGCGGGTCGCGGAGGCGGTGACGGACACCCGGGCCTCGACCCTGTGGACGATGCTCGGCCTCGTCGTGGTGCTCTACGTCCTCGTGTTCGGCGCCTTCCTGACCGTCCTGCTGAGGATGAGCAGACGATGGCGGCTGGCCGACGAGGGCGCCGCCACGGCAGCCGCCCCCGGCGACGTGGAGGGCGACACCCCCTACGGGCCCCGGCCGTTGTCCACGACCGGCGGCAAGGACGGGGGCGGCGCATGACCGAGGACGCCGTCGCCTGGGTGCTGCTGGCCGTGGTGACCGCCTACGCGTGTGCCGGCGGCACGGACTACGGCGCCGGATTCTGGGACCTGCTCGCGGGGGGCGCCCGGCGGGGCAAGCGCCCCCGGTGGCTCATCGACCACGCCATGGAGCCGGTGTGGGAGACCAACAACGTCTGGCTCATCTTCGTCCTGGTCATCATGTGGACCGGCTTCCCGGTCCTGTTCCAGACGGTCTTCACGGCCATGTGGTTGCCGTTGGCGCTGGCGGCCGTGGGACTCGTCCTGCGCGGCGCCGGGTTCGCCCTGCGCAAGCCCACGCAGCGGATCGCCGGCCGCAGGGTCTACGGCGCGGTCTTCGCCGTCTCCTCGCTGCTGACGCCCTTCTTCCTCGGAGCGGCGGTCGGCGGGCTGGCCACGGGCCGGGTGGCTCCCGGCACGAAGGCGTCGGCCGACGCGTGGTCCAACGGGACGTCCGTGATCGCCGGCCTGCTGACCGTCGCCGCGACCGCCTTCCTCGGGGCGGTGTTCCTGACCGCCGACGCCCGCCGCTTCGACGCCGCCGACCTGGTGGGATACTTCCGCCTGCGGGCCTGGTGCAGCCTCGGCGTCCTCGCCGTCCTGGCGTGCGTCGGCCTCGTCGTCACCCGCGACGACGCGCGCTACGTCCACGACGGGCTGACCGGCGGCATCGGTCTCGCCCTCGTCCTGGTCGCCGTCGGCAGCGCGCTGGCCACCGCCGTGCTGCTGTACCGCACCGCCACGGGATGGGCGAGGATCACCGCCGTCGGCAGCGTGGCCCTGGTCGTCGTGGCGTGGGGGCTGGCCCAGCGGCCCTATCTCATCCCCACCTCGCTGACCGTGTCCGAGGCGGCCGGCGCGACGACGACACTGCGCTGGCTGCTGCTGGTCACGGCCATCGCCGTGGTGCTCGTCGGACCGCCCCTCGTCCTGCTCTACCGGCTGGACACCGCCGGCGCCCTGCAGCCCCTCACCGAGGCGGACCTGCGGCGGACGGCGGCCGGACGGGAGCCCGAGAGCCCGTGACCGGCGGCGGGGAGCCGGTGCGCGGGGCCGGGCAGGCACCGCCGATCGTGCTGGTCGTCGGGGTGTCCGGTTCCGGCAAGACCACCGTCGGCAAGGCGGTCGCCGAGGGGCTCGGAGTGACGTTCGTCGAGGGCGACGGCTTCCACAGCGCCGCCAACATCGCCAAGATGACCGCCGGCCACGCCCTGGACGACGCCGACCGCGGGCCCTGGCTGCGGGCCCTCGCCGACCGCGTCCGGCACTCCGCCGAGGCCGGGGAGGGGCTGGTCGTCGCCTGCTCGGCCCTCAAGCGGGCCTACCGCGACGAACTCCGGGAGGCCGCGGGCGCCCGGCTCTGGTGTCTCTACCTCGCCCTGGACCGGGACACCGCACGGGACCGGGTGTCCCGGCGCACCGGGCACTTCATGCCCGCCCGGCTGGTCGACTCGCAGTTCGCGACGCTGGAGCCACTGGAACCGGACGAGCCGGGCCTGACCCTGGACGCCACAGCCGGCCTGCCGGCCGCTGTCGCCCGGGTGCGGGCCGCCGTCGCCTCCTTCGGGCGGTCCACGGGCCGCTGACGGGTCACGCGCTCAGGAGTACGGCGACGTCCCCCGGCTGCGGCGCCGGGCCGCCGGCCCGGGTGACGGGGAGGAGCCGACCGTCACCCCGCACCAGGAACAGCATCCGGTGTCCGGTGGCCGAGATGGAGATGAGCAGCAGACCGATGACCAGATTCACCAGGGTCTCGAAGAACGGCCTCCGGGCCGTGACGCCCCCGCCGGACAGGTTCGCCACCGCCGGCCCCATCAGGACGGCGGCGATGAGTCCCGTGTCGTCCCGGACGATGTCGCAGGCGGCCGCCACGCCGACCACCGCGGCGAGCTGCACCGTGGTGGCGAGCACCTCCCCGAGCCGGAGCCTGCGCAGCGCCACCGTCAGTACGGCCGCTCCGACGATGCCCCCCGCCGCCCCCACCGCCGTGCTGACGGCGAAGGCGCCGATCCGGCTGCCGAAGCCGCCGGGCCCGCCTGCCGTGACGGTGTGGAAGACCAGCGCGCCCAGGATGCCGCCCACGGGGTCTATCAGCGAACCCTCCCAGACGAGGATCCGCCGCAGGCGCTCCGTGGGGCGGACGAAGGCGAGCAGCGGCCCGACGACCGTCGGTCCGGACACGACCAGGATCGCTCCGAGCATCACGGCCGCGCCCTGGGACATCCCGAGCAACGGCATGGCCACCAGCGTCGCCGAGGCGCCGCTGACCAGTGCGCCGAAGCAGATCAGCCGCACCACGACCCGGCGGGTGTGGTCTCTGAGACCTCTCAGGTCCAGGCCGAGGCCGGCGTCGTAGAGGATCACCGCGACGGCCGGCGAGACCAGCGGGGAGAAGGTGCTGCCCAGGAGCCGCTCGGGGTCGACGTCGTCGGTCAGGGCACCCGCGGTGAATCCGACGGGCAGCAGAACGATCAGCGCGGGGACGCGCAGACGGTTCGCCAGTACCTGGGAGCCGACGGCCAGCACGATGATCAGGCCGAGGCCCAGAAATACCTGGTCTTCCGTCACCGCGACGGAGCTTCTACGCCCTCGGCGGCCGCACGTCGTCCGTCTCGTCCAGCGCGGCCAGGACCGCCGGTACCGGGATCCGCCCGGAGGCGACCAGCTGTGCGCCGCCGCGGCGAAGGGCGGTGGCGAACGGCGCGGCCCACAGGTTCTCGTAGACCAGGATCGCCGCGGAGTTGCCGGCTCCCAGAGCGCCGCCGGCCTCCTCGATGTCGTCCTGGCCGAGCAGGCCTGAGTTGGCGCCCTCGAACACGGCCAGGTCCAGAACCCCGTCGCCGGTGAGGTCGGCGATCTCCAGTCCGACCACGGATCCGTCCTCCTCCTTCCGGACGAACAGCAGATCGAGAATCCGAATGAGGCCGCGGTCCACCAGATCGACCAGCAGGGGAAAGCCCTCGCCGGTCATGCGGTTCCCGGGGAACTCGACGACGACATAGTCGATCGGTCCCATTTCGACGAATTCATCGCTCACGGCTTCACCCCTGGGTGGTCACGGCGTTCAGCGGCCCCCTGTTTTCGGACTTCATTGCAGCATCGGACGGAGGCAGCCGCACCTCGGTACGCCGCTCACCGGCTCACTTGTCGACGCGGCGGTCCCCGGGCCCGGCAACTCGGTGTGCGGGGACCCGGGACCTGCCGGAGGGTGGGGGCATGCGGACGAGCGGCGAGCTGAGCGAGGCCGACTTCCGGCGTCTGTACCGGCACCTGCGCGACACGTCCCCCGGCGGCGCCGGGCGCCGGGGCGCCCTGGACACGATCACCGCGGAGCACGTGCTGGCCGCCGTACGCGAGGTGCGGTCGGGGCGTACGGTGTCGCTCGCCGCCCCCGTGAACACCCGCAGCGGACCTGACGACGCCGAGCCGGCCGAGCACTGGCTCACCGCCCCGGCCGACGGAGAACCCGGGTCGAGGGGACTGGAGTTCGCCCGGGACCGCTTCGCCATGAACGTCCACGGCGACGTGAACAGCCACCTCGACGCGCTGTGCCACGTCGTCTACGACGGCACCCTGCACGGCGGTGTACCGGCGGCGGACGTACTGTCACCGGACGGCGCGAGCGCCCTGTCCGTCGACCTCGTCCGCGACGGCATCGTCGGACGCGGGGTCCTCCTCGACATCCCCCGGCTGCACGGCGTCCCCTGGCTCGAACCCGGAGCGCAGGTGCGGGCCGAGGACCTCGCCGCCGCCGAGGCCCGGCAGGGCGTCCGGGTCGGCCGCGGCGACATCCTGCTCGTCCGGGTCGGACACCGCCGACGCCGCGAGGAGCTCGGCCCCTGGGACGTGGCCGACGCGCGTGCCGGACTCCATCCGACGGCCATGGGGTTCCTGGCCGAGCGGGAGGTGGCCGTGCTCGGCGGTGACGGCAACAACGACAGCGCGCCCAGCGCGGCCCGGGGCGTGGAGTTCCCGGTCCATGTACTGGGCATCCACGCCATGGGACTGCACCTGCTGGACTATCTGCGGTTCGAGGACCTCACGCCGGTCTGCGCGCGCGAAGGCCGCTGGTCGTTCCTCTGCGTCATCGCACCGCTCCGGCTGCCCGCGGCCACCGGCTCCCCCGTCAATCCCCTCGCGATCCTGTGACACGGCTCGATCCGCTCGATCCGCGCGCGCACGCGCGTGAGGCGGTGTCGCGTCCCGGCGTCTCGGTTCACCCGCCCGGCCCAACTCGCCGGAAACATCGCCCGGAGATACGTTGGTGGTCGGGTCGGACGGCCCATTCACCCGGCAGGACCGGCGCATGCTCCGAGGACGGTGGCCGGCATGACCGACGCGCAGTACTACGACGTCATCATCATCGGGACAGGTGCGGGCGGTGGCACCCTCGCCCATCGGCTGGCACCCACCGGCAAACGGATCCTCCTTCTCGAACGCGGCGGCTATCTGCCCCGTGAGCGGGACAACTGGGACTCCACCGCGGTCTTCGTCAAGGGGAAGTACCGTGCCCCGGAGTTCTGGTACGACAAGGACGGGAAGGAGTTCCCGCCCGAGGTCAACTACTACGTGGGAGGCAACACCAAGTTCTACGGCGCGGCGCTCTTCCGGCTGCGCCCCGAGGACTTCGGCGAACTCCGCCACCACGAAGGCATGTCGCCCGCCTGGCCACTGAGCTACGAGGAGTTCGAGCCGTACTACACGCAGGCCGAACACCTCTATCTCGTCCACGGCCGGCACGGCGAGGACCCCACCGAGGGCCCCACCAGCGCCCAGTACGCCCACCCGCCGGTCCAGCACGAGCCCCGCATCCAGCAACTCAGCCACGACCTGGAGAAACAGGGACTGCATCCCTTCCACCTCCCGATCGGGGTGAACCTCACCCAGGACGACCGGGGCCGGGCCACCCGCACCAGCGCCTGCATCCGCTGCGACCGCGTCGACGGATTCCCCTGCCTGGTCGGCGCCAAGTCCGACGCACAGGTCATCTGCGTCGACCCCGCTCTCGAACACCCCAACGTCGAGATGGTCACCCACGCGGACGTGCGGCGGCTGGAGACGGACGCGACCGGCCGGAGCGTCACCTCGGTCGTCGCCACGGTGGGGGAGCCGGGCGACCCGGACGCTGCCACCGTGGAGTTCCGCGCCGACCTCGTGGTGGTCGCCTGTGGTGCCGTCAACTCCGCCGTCCTGTTGCTGCGTTCGGCCAACGACCGGCATCCGCGGGGACTGGCCAACAGCTCGGACGTGGTGGGCCGGCACTACATGCGGCACAACAACCTGGCCCTGATGGCCGTGTCCAGGGAACCGAACGACACCCGGTTCCAGAAGACCCTGGCGCTGCACGACTGGTACCTGGGATCCGACGACTGGGACTACCCCCTCGGCGGCATCCAGATGCTGGGCAAGTCCGACTCCGAGCAGATCCACGGCGAAGCGCCCCGCTGGGCCGGGGCGGTGGCCCCCGACATGCCGTTCGAGGTACTCGCCCACCACGCGGTCGACTTCTGGCTGTGCGGAGAGGACCTGCCCGCCGCCGGCAACCGCGTCACCCTGGACCGGGACGGCGGCATCCACCTGGCCCTGGACGAGAAGAACAACGTCGCCGGACTGAACCGCCTGCGGCACAAGCTCCAGGGCATGCTCGGTCACCTGGGCATGAACGAACACCATCTCCTGTCGCACAGCATCTATCTGCACAAGGGCATGCCCATCGGGGCCACCGCGCACCAGGCCGGCACGGTCCGCTTCGGCGACGACCCCGGCAGCTCCGCCCTCGACGTCCACTGCAAGGCCCACGACCTGGACAACCTCTACGTCGTCGACACGAGCTTCTTCCCGAGCATCGGGGCGGTCAACCCCTCGCTGACCGCCATCGCCAACGCCCTGCGCGTCGGCGACCACCTCGCGGAGCGGCTGGCATGACACCTGCCGGTCCGGCCGGCGGCGGCGTCAGTGCGGGGTGGGCGGGGTGTCCGTGCGGTTGTCCGCCGGCGGTGGGGCCTGGGTGCTGAAGGAGAGGCCGGAGAAGTCGCGGCCCTGGAGGACAGGGCTGTTGAACGTGCCGCCGCTGATCTCGTTGTGCACATCGCCGGTGTGCAGCGAGCCGGCCAGCTCGTGCCACCGCACAAGACCCGCCCGGAAGTCCGCGTCCCCCGCCGCCCGCGCCGCCAGTGCCGTGCTCAGCGCGCGGGCCAGTGCCGCGTCGTCCGGGTGCGCGACCAGCCGGACCAGTTCCGGTTCCGCCGAACCCGCCGCCAGGGCCCCGGTGTTGCCGTCACCGTCACCGTCACCGTCAGCAGCACGGTTGGCGTCACCGCTGCCGTCGCGCCGGAACGGGCGCCGGACGAGTTCGCTCAGCGTCGCCCAGGCCTGTCGGCCGGCCTCGCCGCCGGCTCCTCCTGCCAGCGCCGCCAGCAGCGCCACCGATATCGGCTCCACCCCGCACCGCCCTCTCGTGTCCGATGGGTGGGGTGGCGGCGTCTGCTGCCACCCCCGGTGCGCGATCGACCCTCAGGGGGTCACATCATGATGCACCTGTCCGTGCCGACCGCCGCGGTCGAGGCGGGCTCGGCCGCCGAGGCATTTGGCGCGGTCACGCCAAGAATAGCGAGAGCGGCGAGACCGGTGACGACGGTCAGTCGGCGAATTGTGCTCACGTGAACGGAATCCCTCCATGTCTGACTGTGATCTTGCGGAGGGGAACATATCTGACCGTCGGGTTGTATGGGTAATTGAACGATATTCACTGGTTGCGTGTTTAATTACCGCCTGGTTCGAACATGTGTCTCGGTAAGGTGTGCGCTGTCGAGGTGCCACCTACCGCCCGCCGTACGTCCGTCAGAACGCATTCCGTCCGGGCTTTCTCGTCGACGTCGTGCGTGCGCTCGGCCAGCGAAAGGGCGACCTCCAGGCTTTCCCCCGCGGAGTCGAGCCGCCCGGCTGCGAAATGTGCCTGACCGAGGTGACGCAGTGCCTGGATCTCCTGGTGGGCGGCGCCGATCAGGCGGGCGATGTCGAGGGCGTCCACGAAGTGCCGTACCGCCTTCTCGGGTTCGCCCGCTTTCCGGTGTGCCTCGCCCAGACCGATCAGCGTGTCGGCCTGACTCTTCCGGTCGCCCAGCGCGCGGAATTCCACGAGGGTCTCCTGGTAAAGAGGGAGAGCCGCGGCGGTGTCACCCGATTCCGTGAGGACATCGGCCAGGCTGCCGCGCACCGTGGCGCGGTCGTAACGGTTACCGGAGTGCTCGATGAACGCCAGTGATTCCTCGAACGACCGGCGTGAGGATTCCAGGTCTCCGCGACGCAGATGCAGATCGCCGATGTTGTTGAGCGTCTTTCCGAGCGCCGCGTGATCTCCCGCCTCGGTGAATCCGCTGAGCGTCTTCTCGAAATGTTCCAGCGCGCGGTCGTACTCCCCGAGAAAGAGCAGGGTGACCGCCATGTTGTTGTGCAGGCGCGCGCGGTCCAGGGAATCTCCGGATACCGCGGTGATCGCGAAGGACTTCTGGAAGAGGACGAGCGCCGCCTGGTGGTCGCCCATGTGCCAGTTCAGGGTGCCGAGCGTGCGCAGCACCTCGGCTTCCGCCTCCTCGTCCCCGGTCGCACGGGCGATCCGCAGGGCCCGGCCGCCGCTCTCGGCCGCCTCCGGGTAGCGCGCGGTGTGCGCGTGGACGGCGCTGAGGTGCAGCAGGGCACGGCACAGCGCTGCCTGCTCGCCGGTCCCGGTCCAGTGCTCGACGGCGGTCTCCAGGACGGCCTCGGCGTCGAGCCAGTGGCACTCCTCGTCGAGGAAACCGGCCATGGCGTAGGCGAGTCGGGCGGCGGCCCCGGGACGGCCCTGACCACGCGCCCGGCGCTCGGTGGCCAGCAGGTTCGCGCGCTCGGCGGCCAGCCAGGACCGCGCGGCCCCGGCGTCGGGCCAGTCGGGCAGCGCCGCGCCGGAGCCGCGCCCGCGCCGCCGCGCGGGCCTCGTACGGCGGGGGTACGCGAGTCGGTCGGCGCGGTCGGCGGCGTCGACGTGGAAGTCCGTCAGGCGCCGGAGGACGTCGGCACGCTCCTCGTCGGTGTCGTCGGCGAAGGACCTGGAGTGGCCGTACTCGCGCAGCAGGTCGTGGAACCGGTAGCGGTCCGGGGTCGGCTCGCGGAGCAGATGGCAGGCCAGCAGCGACTCCAGCACGCGCTCCGCGACGGCCGGGCGCAGGTCCAGCGAGGCGGCCGCCGAGTCCACCGTGAAGTCCGGGCCGGAGTGCAGGCTGAGCCTGCGGAACGCGGCGCGCTGCTCCGGCGTGAGGGTCCGGTACGTCAGGTCGAAGGCCCGCAGCAACTCCTGCTCGGCATCCCTGATCTCGCCCAGCCGGCCCTCGGTACGGGTCAGGCGGTCGGCCAGATTGCCGAGCGTCCAGGCCGGGTGGGCGCGGAAGCGGCTCGCGACCAGCTCGATCGCGAGCGGGAGATGGCCGCACAATCGGACGATCGTGGTGATCTCCCGGATGTCCAGGGTGCGTTCCTCGCCCGCGCAGGCGCGGAACAGGGCGATGGCGTCGTCGGTCGGCAGCACGTCGAGGGGGATGTGCCGGGCCTGCGGCAGACCCGTCAGCCGGCGCCGGCTCGTGATGATCGTCAGGGTGGGCGAGCCGCTCGGCAGCAGCGGGCGGATCTGGTCGGCGCTCACCGCGTCGTCCAGGACGATCACCGCCCGTCGCTCCGCCAGCATGGTCTGCCACAGCGCGGTACGGCCCTCCAGCTCGACCGGGATGGTCTCCGCCGGTGTGCCGAGCAGACGCAGCAGGGTGGCCAGGGCCGCGCCGGGACCCAGCGGTTCGCCGACGGGGGAGTGGCCACGCAGGTCCACATACAGCTGGGCGTCGGGGAACCGCTCGGCCAGCCGGTGCGCCACGTGCACGGCCAGGCTGGTCTTGCCCACCCCGGCCATGCCGCTGACGGTGCTGACGGACTCCAGGCTGATCACCCGGCCCTGCTCCGCCGCCGCGTCGACCGCGGCGCTCAGGGCCCGCAGTTCGGCGCGACGGCCGATCAGGGCCGGCTGATGCGGCAGGTTCCTCGGCGGACGCGGGCGGGCCGGCGGCGGTGCCGCGACCGGGCGGGCCGGGCGGGGCACGGCCGGGCGGCCCCGGACGAGATCGGCGGCCGGCACCCGATCGAGGATCCCGCGATGGATGCGGTCCAACTCGGCTCCCGGGCGGGAGCCGTACTGGGTCATCAGCATCCGGCGGGTCTCCTGGTGCACCCGCAGCGCGTCGGTGTACCGGGCGCCGCCGTAGTACGCCAGCATCAGCTGACCCGCCAGCGTCTCGTCGCCCGGATGCCGGTCGACGAGAGCGGACAGCTCGGCGGTCACCTCCGTGTACCGGCCGAGCCGGAGCCGGGCGGCGATCCGGGACACGGCGGCGCCCAGCCGCCGCTCCGCCAGCGTCCGGCGGGTGGTCTCGGCCCACAGTCCGGGCAGCCCGGCCAGCGCCTCGCCCCGCCAGAGCCCTTCCGCGCGGTCGAGGAGGGCGGCCGTCCGCTCGTCGTCGCCGTCCGCCGCGACGGCCCCGGCCCGCGCCACGAGCTGCTGGAACCGGTGCCAGTCGACGGCCTCGCGGGCGGCCTCCAGCGTGTAGGTGTGGGCCCGGCTGACGATGCGCGGCGCGCTCGCGGACGACGGGTCGGCCAGCCGCAGCCGCCTGCGCAGCCGCGAGACATAGCTGTGCGCGTTCTCCCGTGCGTGCGGCGGCGGTTCACCGTCCCAGAGCCGGTCCATGAGCACGCCCAGCGCGACCGGCCGGCCCACGTCCAGTGCCAGCAGGCCCAGCAGGGTCCGCTCCTTGTCCGAACCGAGCTCCACCCGCCGGCCGTTCGCGCGCAGACCCACCGGGCCCAGTACCTGGAATTCCACCAGCGCCTCCCGCTGGTCCGGCCGTTCGACGACCACGGCACCGGGGATGGTCATGCCATGGAGCGAAGAGCATGACAGGGAGGGCAGGGGGTTCCAAGAGGGTCCGGTGTGCTGGCCGAATCGCTTCCTTGCCGGAGCCCCGACGTCCGTGGCCTGCATCGTCGGAGGCCCGCCGGGGGTAGGACCACCTTGATCGATGTAGCGGGCAACCGGTCGGAGGGGGACGAGCGGTATGAGTGCGGCGCGGGAGGACGACCAGGGGAGAGCGAGCAGCAACACCATCGGTGGATCGGCCCGGTTCTACGGACCGACCGTCCAGGCCCGTGACGTCCACGGCGGCATCCAGGTCCGGACCGCCCCGCCGCAGCCACCACCGAAGCCCCGCCAACTGCTGCCGGTACCGGCGCACTTCACCGACCGGCGGGACGAACTGGAAGCCCTGGACCGGCTGCTCACGCGGCATACGGACGCGGGGTCCCGGCAGCCGCTGATCGTGGTCAACGGTCCGGCCGGCATCGGGAAGACCACCCTGGTCTCCCGCTGGCTGCGCCGGCACGAATCAGCCGCCCCCGACGGGCAGTTGCACGCCGATCTGCGCGGACACGCGGCGGGCGGACCGGCGGACCCGGGCGAGATCCTCGGCCGGTTCCTGCGTGCGCTCGGCGCCTGGGCGGTCCCCGTCGACCTGGCGGAACAGGCGTCCCTGTGGCGGTCCGTCACCGCTGACCTGCGCATCGCGGTGGTGCTGGACAACGCTTTCTCCGCGGCACAGATCCGGCCGTTGTTGCCGGGCGGGCCCGGCAGCCTCGTCGTCGTGACCAGCAGGCACCGGCTGACCGGGCTGCGGCTGGACGGAGCGGAGTTCCACCGGCTGCGGGCGCTGGGCCCCGCCGCGGGGGTGGAGCTGTTCCTGCGCGGTGTCGGCGAGCGCCGGGTCGCCGGGGAACTGCCCGCGGTCCGCCAGGTCGTGGACCTCTGCGCGGGTCTGCCCCTCGCGGTGTGTCTCGCCTCCGCCCGGCTCGCCGCCCGCCCCAGACAGCCGGTCGCCGCACTGGCCGACGCGCTCACACCCGACGTGGGCCGGCTGGCCGCACTGGAAGTCGAAGGGGAGGCGACCGTGCGCAAGGCCCTGGACGCGTCGTACGCGGTGCTGGGACCGGAGGCCGCCCGGATGTACCGGGCCCTCGGGCTGCTGCCCCTGCCCGAGTTCGACGTCCGGACGGCCGCCGCGGCCTGCGCGGAGCCCCTCGACTGGGCGGAACGCCGGCTGGACGAACTCGTCGAGGCCAACATGCTGGAGGAGGTCGGCCCGGACGCGCTCCGCTTCCACGACCTCGTCCGCCTCCACGCCCGCGACCGCGCGGCCCTGGCCGACACCGAGGCGGACCGGGAACGCACCCTGCGGCGCGTCGCCGACTGGCACCTGCTGACCGCGACCGAGGCCCAGCGCCTCATCACCCCGATCCAGTTCACCCTGCCCCGGACCTACGCGCAGCCCTTCCCGCTGCCCCCGCCCTTCACCGACGACCGCGGCGCCCTCGGCTGGCTGCACGAGCGACGCGGCCACCTCATGGCGATCCTCCGCCTGGCCGCCGAGCGCGGCTGGCACGCCACGGCCTGGCAACTCGTCGACGCCATGTGGCCGTTGTTCCTGCGGCTGCGCCACTACGACCTGTGGATCGAGGCGCACCGCATCGGTCTGGAGGCCGCCCGCCGTGACGGACACCGGGAGGCCGAACGTCAGATGCTCAACTCCGGGGCCATCGGGCTGAGCGCCGCCCGCCGGCTGGACGAGGCCGTGGAGTGGTACACGGCCGCCCTGTACGCGGCGCGCGACGGGGAGGACCCCCGCGACGAGGGACAGGCGCTGCTCGGCCTCGGCAACTGCCACTTCGAGGCGGGGCGGTTCGCCGAGGCCGTGTCGCGGCTGAACCGCGCGGTGGCGACCTGGGAGGAGTGCGGCTACCCGCGCGGCGTGGCGCTCGCCCGGATCACGCTCGGCGAGGTCGCACTCGCCGAACACGACCCCGAGCGGGCCGTCGCCTGCTTCGCCCGGGCCCGGCAGGGACTCGTGGAGGCGGCCGACCCGCACGACACGGCCCGGGCCCTCGCCTTCCTCGGCCGGGCCCGCGCCCGCACCGGCGACCACGCCCTGGGCATCGCCCACATGACGGAGGCGCTCGCGGTGTTCACCGCCTCCGGCGCCGTCCACTGGCAGGCCCGCACCCTGGAGATGCTCGGCGACACCGCACGTGAACGGGGCGAGGACACGGCCGGTGAGGAGTACCACGCCCGCGCCCTCGCCCTGTACGAGACCACCAGTCCGGCGGACGCCCGCCGGCTCCGGCGCACGTAGGCACCGACGTGCTCACCCGCCGTGCACCACGCGGATGTCGTGGATGTCCCGCAAGGTGTGCCCCGCCACCAGCCAGGCGTGCAGACAGGACGCCAGCAGGGGTTGGTCCGGTGGAACCCGGTGCGCCAGCGGCAGGACCGTGCGGCTGGTCCCGTCGATGACCGCCCAGCCGCCCCCGGTCAGCGGCGCCGCGGCCAGCCGGCACCCCGGATGGGCGGCCGTGAGGTCGCCCAGTCGGCGCACCGCGTCGGCGTACGGACGCGGAACCCGTTCGTGCAGCACATCGGCGCAGACCGGCCACCGGACCCCGGGGCACGGCCCGGCCACCGCGGCGACGTGCTCGTCCGCACCGGTCACCGATCCGCCCGTGCCGGGCGGGTCCCCGGGCGCCAGGAGACCGACCCGGGCCAGCACCTCGTGGTCGCCCGCGGTCGAGCGGACGCGGAGCGACAGGTCCGCCGCCGGGGCGCTTCGCGGACCCCGGGGACACGGGGGCGAGGCCCGCAGCCGCACGGAGACGAAGCGCATCACGCCGGCACCTCCCGCCGCCCGCGCGCCCAGGTGTCCAGCGGGGGCGGCTCAGGGAGCGGGACCGTCACCGGTTCGTGGGCGGGCTGGCCCAGACCCAGCAGGCGGTACATGAGCCGCCGCATGTTGCGGTTGAAGCGGCCGGGTTCCGAGGTGATGCGCGAGGCGATCGCCGCGTACTCCTCCCGGCGGTACTCGGCCGCCGTGTACCGGAGCTGGCCGACGAGCGGGTGGGCGGGCGAGAGCGCCGGCGCGGTCACGGCGAGGGTGGCGGCGGGCGAGGCGGGGTTGATCTCCCGGTCCGGTGAACCGGCCAGCAGGATCGGCGCACCGGTGAGCGTGCCGTACAGCGTCACCGAACCGTGGTCGCCGATGATCCAGTCCGCGGCTATCAGGACACTGCGCCAGTCCGCCTCCGGCGGCACGAGTGCGGTACCGGGCTCGGCGCAGCGCGCCAGCCAGGCCCTGACCTGCCAGGAACCGTGCCCCGACCACACGTTGGGGTGGACCAGGATGACGGACCGGAACCGTCCCGCGGGCAGTTCGGCGGTCAGCCGGGGCAGCAGCGCCTCGAACCGGCCGAAAGACGAGCGCGCCCCCCAGGTCGAGACGACCACCACCAGCTTCTCGCCGTCCGCGAGGCCGAGGGCCCGGCGGTAGCGGGCGCGCAGCGGCAGGCTCGCCGTGATCCGGTCGTGCGCCGGATCGCCGACCACATGGGTGAGCGGGAGCACCTCCGGGCAGTGCCGTTCCAGGTCGGCCAGTTCGGCGTGGTGGGGCACCGCCACGGCGGCGGGCAGCCGGCCGCCGGGCACGAGATCCGCTCTGCGCAGCCCCGCCACACCCGGCTGCCGCACCGAGACCAGCCGCTTGAGGTAGCCGGCCCCGTGCGACATCGCGATCACCGGCCCGGAGATCTTCTCGACGCCCCGCGGACCGGCGGCGAGAGCCAGGTCGAACCGCATCCGCACCGCCTCGTCCCACGGCAGCACCGCGCCTCCCAGCCCCTCGAGGAAGCGCGGGACCTCGTCGCCGAAGACGTGCGGCGGAGCCGTGAACACCACCTGCACCCTGAAGTCGGCCTCCAGCAGCGCCAGGACCTCGACCAGCCGCTTGCCGTAGGTCAGGGTGTGCACCACGACCAGCACCAGCTTGCGTTCGACGAGCGTCAGCCACTCACGCTCCTCGACCGACGACTCCGTACTCTTGCGCAACGCCGACATCAAGACCCCCGTCGTCCGTGCGGGACCGGCTCGGCCCCGTCTGCCGGGCGTTTGCCCCTCCCGATGGACGGAAGGCCTGCCGGGACCTTGCGGAAACCTTGCAGCGGGCGTCACGAGAACACGTGCACCACTTCGATCTCGCCCACGACATGGGCGTTGAACTCGTCCAGCTCCTCGGCCGGCACCCACAGTTCGAGGATCGTCCGGCCGCCCGCCTGCTGGACCGGATACCTGCGCAGGAACGCGGTGTCGACCTCGAACCGGGTGACATAGCCGGCGCCGTCGTGCTTGACGTTCCAGTCCCGGGCGATCCGGATGGCGTAGTCCTCGTCGAGGACCGGGTAGAAGATCGGCTGCTCGGGCAGCCGGGGCGGCCAGGCCCGCCAGCCCAGCTCACGGACCAGCTCCAGCTCCTTGGGGCCGGTGGGACGCCAGAGGGTCGTGGTGGCTGGGGGGAGTTGCTCGGTCATGGGATTCGTTCTCCGGATGCGGCGACCGCCGGCGCGGTCGGCTACGGGCCCCGACGCTATCGGGCGGTCCACGCCGGCGGCCACGGACCTCCGGCTACCGCTGCTCGTAGCGTGCGACGACCTCGGCGAGATAGCAGCGCAGCATCGCCTTCGCCTCGTCGAGGAGGTCGGTGTCGCCCTCCGGGGCGCGCCGGAACGCCTCCTGCGCGAGGGCGTCGGCGGCGAGGATCGCCGCATGGCAGGCCCGCGCGAGCGCCTCGTCGTCGGGGGCGACGCCCAGCGCGAGCAGCACCCGGCGGATCCCGTCGGCCATCCGCCGCTTGTGCTCACGGTCCGCGGCCCGGGTCCGCTCGGTCAGCCCGCTGCCGAACCACAGGGCACGGAAACCGTGTTCGGTGCGGTAGACGCGGGCGAAGGTGTCGATGAGCACGCCCACGGGATCGTCCCACCGCTCCCGCGCCGCCGTCCGGACCAGCTCGTCCATGACGTCTTCGAGGCGGGCGAAGTAACCCGTGGCGAGGGCGTCGATGATCGCGTCACGGTCGGGGAGGTACTGGTACAGCGAGCCGACCGACACCTTCGCCTCGGCCGCGACCCGCGTCGTGGTGAGCGCCTCGACGCCCTCGCCGACCAGGATGCGTTCGGCGGCCTCCAGCATCAGGGCCAGACGGGCCTTGCTGCGCGCCTGCCGCGGCGTGCGGCGCAGGGGAGCGCCACCGCCCGGACCCGCGGTCGCCTGGACCAAAGGACTGCCTCCAAACATGAACGTGACTTTGTTTCACGTTTACGCTACCTTCGCGCCCATGACCGCCTCAAGCTCGGCGCTGAGACAGGAGCGGGCCGCCGTCGCGGACGTCTGCCGGCGCCTGGGGGCCGCAGGCCTCCTCATCGGCACGGCCGGCAACGTGAGCGTACGCGTCGAGGACCGGGTCGCGGTCACCGCGACCGGAGCGGTCCTCGCCGAACTCACCCCGGACCAGGTGACCGTGGTCGACCTCGACGGCGAGGTGGTGGCCGGAGGTCTGCGGCCGACCTCGGAACTGGAGCTGCACCTCGGGGTCTACCGCCGCTACGGAACCGGCGCGGTCGTCCACACCCACGCTCCGATGGCCACCGCGGTCTCCTGTGTGCTCGACGAACTGCCCTGCATCCATTACCAGTTGCTCGCTCTCGGCGGCACGGTGCGGGTCGCGCCCCACGCCACGTTCGGCACCCCCGAACTCGCCGAGTCGGTAGTCACCGCGCTCGACGGGCGCAGCGCCGCCCTGCTGGCGAACCACGGCGCCGTCACCCACGGGACGACCCTCGACAAGGCCGTCGAGAACGCCCTGCTGCTCGAATGGGCCTGCGGCGTCTATCAGCGCGCGGCCGCCATGGGCCGGCCCCGTTTCCTCGACGAGCAGCAGCAACTCGCCGTGATCGAGGCCGCGATCGCCCGCGACTACGGCACCACCCACCCCGTACCACCCGCGCAGGAACAGAGCCGATGAGCCGATGAAGCCGATGAGGCGACGAGGCCGATGAAGGGGGATGGCCGATGAAGATCTTCACCATGGGCGTGCACGTCCTGGACGTGCTGGTGCGGCCGGTGCAGGAGATACCCGAGGGCCAGGGCGCGACGCTGGTCGACGACATCCGGATGACCGCCGCCGGCACCGCGGGCGGCACCGCGCTCACCCTCGCCAAGCTGGGCGCGCAGGTGCGCACCGCCGGCGCCATCGGCTCCGATCCGACCGGCGACCTGCTGGTGGGATTGCTGGACCGGGCGGGCATCGACACCGAGCACCTCGTCCGCCGCACGGACACCGCCACCTCCGCGAGCGTGCTGCCGATCCGGCCCAACGGCGACCGCCCCTCGCTGCACCTGCTCGGCGCCAACATCACCTACGGTCTCGACGACGTCCCCTGGGACGCCCTCGCCGAGGCCGACCATCTGCACCTGGGCGGACCGGAGTTGATCGGTGTCGAGGTCACCACGCGCATCCTGTCGTACGCCAGGGAACACGGTGTCGTCACCTCCGTGGACCTGCTCGCCCCCGGTGTCCTCGGCAGCTTCGACCAGATCGAGGCGGCCCTGCCTTACATCGACCATCTGCTGCCCAACGAGGACCAGGTCCTCGGCTTCACCGGCGAGAGCGACCTGCTGACGGGCGCGCGCAAGCTCCTCGCCGCCGGTGCGGGCGTCGTCGCCGTCACGCGCGGCGGCGACGGCGCGCTCGTGGTGAGCGCGGACGGCGCGGAACCGGTCCCCGCCTTCGTGGTCGACGTCGTCGACACCACCGGGTGCGGTGACGCGTTCTCGGCCGGTTATCTGCGGGGCGTGAGCCTGGGCCGTACGCCGAGCGACGCCGCCGTCCTCGGCAGCGCCGCCGCCGCACTCGTCGCGCAAGGGCTCGGAAGCGACCACGGCGACTTCGACCTCACCGCCGCCGACGCCTTCGCCGCGACGACCAAGTCCCGCACCTGAGGGGGATCGAGGAGAGGGAGGGGCCGGCTGCCGGGAGGTGAAGGGGCCGGCGGTCGGGCCTCGGCCCGGGTCCCGGTGCCCGTGCACCTCACCCTCGCCGTGTACGAGCGGGTGCGGACGAACGGCCCCGGGGACCGGCGGACCTCGCTTCCATGTTCACCGGAGCCCCACGGGTGGTACGCCACGAGCAGGCGGGCGCGGGCCACGACACCGGCGTCGGCCGTACCGCTCTCGCCCACCACCCGCACGTGCTCGCCTTCGCCGAGGAGCGCGCGCCGGGCGTACGGGCGCTGCCGACGGAGAAGGGACATGGCGATGAGTGAGGCTTCGGACACCGCACTGCTGCTCGTACGGGTCGTGCTCGGTGTGGTGATGCTGGCGCACGGCTGGAACCACTGGCGCGGCGGAGGCGGCATAACCGGTACCGCCGGCTGGTTCGGCGGGCTCGGACTCACCCGCCCGAGACTCCAGGCATGGCTCAGCGTCCTCACCGAACTCGGCGCGGGCGTGCTGCTGTTGGCGGGATTCCTGACCTCACTGGCCTGCGCGGCGGTGCTGTCCGTGATGCTGGTCGCGGGCCTGCTGGCACACCGCCGCAACGGCTTCTTCGTGTTCAAGGAGGGCTACGAGTACGTCCTCGTCCTGGGCGTCCTCGCGGTGGCGCTGGGGGCGTGGGGGCCGGGGGAGTACGCGGTGGACGAGGCCGCGGACATCGGGGTGACCGGATGGACGGGCGCCGGTGTGGTGCTCGGGGTGGGTGTCGTCGCGACGGCCGGGCTGCTGGCCGTGTTCTGGCGACCCCGGCAGGAGAGTTGAGGGGGGGCGCCCCGTGCGCGTCGGCTTCATCGGACTGGGCGGCCAGGGAGCGCCGATGGCCCGCCGGATCGTCGAGGCGGGCTTCGTGACCACCCTGTGGGCCAGACGGCCCGCCGCCCTCGACCCCTTCGCCGGCACCGCCGCCGGGACCGCCGGCTCACCGGCCGAACTGGCCGCCGCCAGCGACCTGGTGTGCCTGTGCGTGGTGGCCGACGCGGATGTGGAGCAGGTCGCCTCCGGCGTACTGGAGGGACTGCGGCCCGGCGGGGTGATCGCCGTGCACTCCACCGTCCACCCCGACACGTGCCGCCGTCTCGCCCAACGCGCCGCGAAGCAAGGCGTGTCCGTGCTGGACGCCCCGGTCAGCGGTGGCGGACGGGCCGCCGAACAGGGCACCCTGCTGGTCATGGCGGGCGGGGACCCGGAGGTGTTCGCCTCCTGCCGCCCGGTGTTCGCCACCTACGGCGACCCGGTCGTCCACCTGGGTCCCGTCGGTGCGGGTCAGGTCGCCAAACTGCTCAACAACACCCTGTTCACCGCCCAGTTGGCCCTGGCGGCCGACACCCTCGCGCTCGGTGGGGCCCTGGGCCTGGATCCGGCGGCCCTCGGCCGTGTCCTGCCGAGCGGCAGCGCCGCCAGTTTCGCGCTGGAGCGGGTCGCCGACGCGGGCGGCACCCTCGACCGCATCGGCGCCCACGCGGGCGGGCTGCTCGCCAAGGACGTACGCCTGCTGGGCGAGGTCGCCGACGCGGCGGGCCGGACCGCTACGGGCCCGGTCCGAGACGCCGCCCGCGCCGCCCTGGACGCCATGGGGAGGTGAGGAAGACCGTCGCACCCGGCCGGGCACGCCCCCTCCCTCGCCCCGCCGGGGCGGTCGTCCGTCCGTACGCGGGTACCCGTCCCACTGCGGAAAGGGGCGCACCGCGCTGTCGGCACGGTGTGCGGAGATCCTCGAAGCCGCGCTGGAGGATTCCGCCGCCCGCGGCTTCGAGGGCACCTCGGTCGACGCGGTCGCCGAGGAGAGGGAGCTCCGCGCCATGGCGTCGTCGCGCGGGCCCGGATCCCCCGGCACCGGCCCCGCGCCCCCGGTGACCGGCTCGCCGCAGCCACCGACACCACCCGGTGATCGTCGTCCGGGCCCCTAGAGCGCCACGGGCGCCGTCGAGTGCGGCGGAGTCCTTGGTGCCCGGCGCGCGGACCCCGGCCGGGCCACCCCGACGGAGGCCCGGGCGGGCTCATCGGCACACGGTACGTGTGACGCCGCCGCCACCCTCGAACTGCCCTGCACCGCCTCCGGGACACTCCCGCGGGTGGCGCCGGTACTCACCTGGTGGACGCCCCCTTGACGGGGGCTCGAGGCGGATCGACACTCGATTCGGGAATCCTAGTGAACGGGTAGGGAAACAATGGGGCGACTGGAGCCGACACTCGGCCGAGCGGGCCGTACGGCGTGTTCGTCACCCCTTCTCACCTCCCGCCGTCACATCGACCTGAAGCGCGTCTGCAGCGCCATCAGGTTCCAGGACTGAGCCGGGCCCGTCCCCGCGCCGAACCGCACCGGCGGTGTCCCGCGGACGCGGCCGCACCCGGCACGTGCGGACGAGGTCCGCACCTCCCTCTTCGACGTCGCATCCGCCGCGCGCACGTCCCGTGTGCGTCCCGCCCCCGGGGAGAGTCATGTCCGTCACACCACTGGCCGCCCACCCGTCCACCCGGCCCGCCGCCGCCTTCCGGGGCCGGATCGGCAGGGACGCGCGCAGCGGCCACTACGCGGTGCCGCGCCGTTACCGCCTCCATCTGGCGGCGGCCGACCCCGACTGTCTGCGCATCGCCGTCACCCACAGCCTCCTCGGCCTGGACAAGGCCTGCCCGGTCACCTTCCTGCCCGCCGTCCCGGACTGCCCCGACGGAGGCCACTCCGCGCTGCGTCCGCTGTACGACGCCAGCGCGCACCGGTACACCGGACCCGCCCTCGCCCCCGTGCTCAGCGACGACTGGTCCGGGCGCATCGTCAGCAGCCACGGCCCCGACATCGCCCGGGACCTGGCCCGGCACTTCGGCGGCGGCCGGCCCACCCTGTACCCGTGCGGCCAGGTATCCCAGATCGAGGCCGTCGAGCGGATGTGCGCCCAGGGCATCGAGGAGGCCGCCCAGCGCGCCGGAGCGGCCGACGCCGAGGAGGCGGAGCGCACCGCCGCCCTCGACACGCTGCTCACCACGCTCGGGGTGCTGGAGCGAGGGCTCGGTGCCCACGAGTACCTGATCAGCGATCAGATCACCGCTGCCGACGTCGAGTTGTGGGTCGCCCTGGTCCAACTCGACACCGTGCACCGCTACCACCTGGACGCGGGGGCCGTGCACCGCATCGCCGACCACCCCGCGCTGTGGGCCTACGCCCGCCGGCTGGCCGCTCGTCCGGCCTTCGGCGCCCACCTCGACCTGGACGCCATCGCCCGCCGCCACCACGCCCGTTGCCAGGGCCTGGAGGCCGCCGGCGCCGCTGTCCAGATCCTGGACTGGGAGACCCACGCGGAAGCCGGTGCGGCGGTCCGACCGCAGGTCAACCGGCCCTGACCCGGTCCATCCACCGGACCGCCGTTGACATTCGTTCGGGCAACTGTCTTACTTACGGCCCAGAACGGTCATGAGCGTCAGCGACAAGCCCTGGCTAGCTGACCGGCAACCCTCGCTCCGCGGTGGGGTGCCCCAGGTGACGACCGGACCGACGTTTCGGTAATGACGTATCGGTAAGCGCGAGGGCCCCTCAGGGGCCGGAACAGTGATGGAGACGGACATGTACGCAGCTCATCGGACGGCGCCCCGTCGCCCCCGGGGCTGCGTACGGCCGTACCTCGACATCCTCGTCGCCAACCGCGCCGTCGATCTCCTGCGCGTGAACAGCGCACTGTGTACCGCACCGGGCCGTGCCCGCTGTCGGGGCTGAACGAACCCCTCGCACCGCAGCCCCGCCTCCGCGTTCCTGACGAACACCGCCCGAGCGGTGTGCCGTTGTCCGCCCCACCCCGGTCTCCTGTACGCATCCGTGCGCCATGCCCTGTTCGCGCCCGCGGAGCGGTTCCCGCCGCCCCGCCGAAGCGCGTCCGGCCACGCACGTCCGCCGTGACCCGGGGTGTCCCACTCCCGCCGGAGCCCCTCATGAGTGAACCCCCAGGCGCCGTGACCCTCGCCGAGCCCGCACCCGCCATCGACGTCCCGTCGGAGAAGCTCACCGCCCAGCGCGTCCAGCCGCTGCGCAAGCCCGGCCGCTGGATCGCCACCGCCGTGGCCCTGGTCCTGGTGGCGCAGTTCACGCACGGACTGATCTCCAACCCCTTCTACCAGTGGGACCGCTTCGGCTACTGGTTCCTGCGGCCGGTCATCCTCGACGGACTGCTGATCACCCTCGAAGTGGCCGCCTACAGCGCGGTGCTGGGCCTCCTCGGCGGCATCCTGCTCGCCCTCGCCCGGCTCTCGAAGAGCCCGGTGCTGCGCGCGGTCAGCTGGACCTACGTGTGGGCGCTGCGCTCCATCCCGCTGATCGTGGTGCTGCTCTTCCTCTACAACTTCAGCGCCCTGTACCAGACCCTGAGCGTGGGGGTCCCCTTCGGCCCGGCGTTCTTCCGCTTCGACGAGTCCCGGCTGGCCACCGACATGGTGATCGCCGTCGTCGGCCTCAGCCTCAACGAGGCGGCCTACGCCGCCGAAGTGGTCCGCGGCGGCATCCTCTCCGTCGACCAGGGCCAGCACGAGGCGGCCGCCGCCCTCGGCCTGCCCAAGCGCTACCAGTTCTGGAAGATCGTCTTCCCGCAGGCCCTGCGGTCGATCACGCCGAACTACGTCAACCAGCTGATCGGCCTGGTCAAGTCCACCTCGCTGGTCTTCTACGTGTCGCTGCTCGACCTGTTCGGCACCGCGCAGACCATGGGCGCCACCTATCCCGGCGACATCGTGCCGCTGCTGCTGGTCGTCACCGTCTGGTACCTGATCCTGACCAGCCTCGTCTCCGTCGTCCAGTTCTACGTCGAGCGCTACTACGCCCGGGGCGCCACGCGTTCCCTGCCGCCGACGCCGCTTCAGAAACTGCGGACCGGTCTCACCGACCTGCGGGCCCGCATCCGCCGGGAGGCCGCCGTATGACCACCGAGACCGTGCAGAGCGCCGACACCGCCGGGATCGTGCCCGCCGCCGTCGAGGTGCACGACGTGCACAAGTGGTACGGCGCCCACCGGGTCCTGGACGGTGTGAGCCTGACCGTGCGGCCCGGCGAGGTCACCGTGATCCTCGGCCCGTCCGGCTCCGGCAAGTCCACCCTGCTGCGGGTCATCAACCACCTGGAGAAGCCCGAGATCGGCTACGTCAGCGTCAACGGCGAGCTGATCGGCGTCCGCCGCAACGGCGACCGGCTGCGCGAGCTGAGCGAACGGGCCATCCTGACCCAGCGCGGCCGGATCGGCTTCGTCTTCCAGAACTTCAATCTCTTCCCGCACCTGACCGTGCTGGACAACGTCGCCGCCGCGCCCACCGCCACCGGGCGACTCGCCAAGTCCGCCGCCCTGGAACTGGCCCGCGAACTCCTGGACCGGGTGGGCCTCGCCGACAAGGCCGCCGCCTATCCCCGGCAGCTCTCCGGCGGCCAGCAGCAGCGCGTCGCCATCGCGCGCGCCCTCGCGCTGCGCCCCGGCGTCATCCTCTTCGACGAGCCCACCTCCGCCCTCGACCCCGAGCTCGTGGGAGAGGTCCTCGCCGTCATCAAGGACCTGGCGACCAGCGGCACCACGCTCGTCATCGTCACCCACGAGGTCGGCTTCGCCCGTGAGGTCGCCGACCGGGTCGTCTTCATCGACGACGGGAAGATCGTCGAGCAGGGCCCGCCCGGCGAGGTCCTCGACGCACCGCAGCACGAGCGGACCCGGGACTTCCTCAGCAAGGTGCTCTGACACCGAAGCACCCCACGACCTCCCCCCACGCCACCACCCTCTCGCCCAGTCACATCAGTCACAAAGGACGGCCATGTCTGCCCACTTCACCCGACGCAGCCTGCTTCGCGGCATCACCGCGGCGACCGCGGTCGCCACTCTCGCCACCGGGCTCGCCGCCTGCGGTGGTGACAGCGAGGCCGCCACCACGACCGACGGCGCGGCCGGCAGCGTGACCATCGGCCGGGTGTCCAACGGCGCCGCCGAGGAGACCGCCCTGAAGGTCTCCGAGGTCAAGTCCATCAGCGCCGAACTGCCCGACGCGATCAAGAAGAGCGGCAAGCTGAACATCGGCATCGGCGCCCTGCCCTCCGGCTTCGCCCCGCTCGCCTACGTCGGCGACGACCAGAAGACCCTCACCGGTGCCGAACCCGACCTCGGCCGCCTGGTGGCCGCGGTCCTCGGCCTGAAGTCGGAGACGAAGAACTTCACCTGGGAGAACCTCTTCGTCGGCATCGACAGCGGCAAGGTCGACGTCGGCTTCTCGAACATCACCGACACCGAGGAGCGCAAGAAGAAGTACGAGTTCGCCTCCTACCGTCAGGACAACCTCGGCTGGGAGGTCAAGAAGTCCAGCACCTGGAACTTCGACGGCAACTACGAGAGCCTCGCCGGTCTGACCGTCACCGTGGGCTCCGGCACCAACCAGGAGAAGATCCTCCTGGAGTGGAAGAAGAAGCTGGAGTCCGAGGGCAAGAAGCTCACCGTCAAGTACTACCCGGACCGCAACGGCATCTACCTGGCGCTCGCCAGCGGCAAGATCGACGCGTACTTCGGCCCCAACCCCGGCATCGCCTACAACGTCTCCCAGACCGCGGGCAAGGCCAACGCCACCCGCAACGCGGGCACCTTCTCCGGCGCCGGTGAGACGCTCCAGGGCCTGATCGCCGCCACCGCCAAGAAGGACAGCGGTCTCGCCAAGCCGGTCGCGGACGCCATCAACTACCTGATCGAGCACGGTCAGTACGCCAAGTGGCTGGCGGCCTACAACCTCTCCAACGAGGCCGTCGCCAAGTCCGAGATCAACCCGCCCGGACTGCCGCTGGACAACTCCTGACCGATCGTCACCACCACGATCACGCGTGCAGGTTGAGTCAGGCACGACGGCAACGACAGCTACGACAGGAAGGGACTCCGCCTCCGTGACCACCTCGATCGACCTCCGCGGAGGCGGAGCTCCGACCGTCGCCCACCCGCACCCCCTCGACAACGCCGTGTGGGCCGCGCTCGACGGCCCGCACGCCCGTCTCGCCGACCGGGTCGGCCGCGCCGCGCGCTACCCGGCCGACGTCTACGACTTCGCCGCCCTCGCCGACCCCGGGGACCCCGCCGCCTGGGATGACCTGCGCACCCTCGTCGGCCCTGGAACCGCCGTACGCATCAAGCCCGTTCAACAAGTTCCCGACGGCTGGGAGGTCATCGGAGGGGGCGAGGGCGTCCAGCTCGCCGCCACCGAGGCGTTCCGCACCGAACCGGCGCCCGAAGCCGTACACCTCGGCCCCGACGACGTGCCGGAGATCCTCGACCTCGTCGCCCGCACCCGCCCCGGCCCCTTCCTCCGGCGGACCGTCGCCCTCGGCACCTACCTCGGCATCCGGCACGAGGGACGCCTGATCGCCATGGCCGGCGAACGGCTGCGGCTGCCCGGCTGGACCGAGATCAGCGCCGTCTGCACCGACCCCGACCACCGCGGCAACGGCCTTGCCACCCGGCTGATCCGCGCGGTGGGCGAAGGCATCCGCGAGCGGGGCGACACCCCGTTCCTGCACGCCGCCGCAGGCAACGCCCCCGCGATCCGCCTCTACGAGTCCCTCGGCTTCACCCTGCGCCGCCGCTCGACCATCGTCTCGGTGCGCACACCGGGAACATCCGGCGATTTCGCGGCGTTCTGACTGATGACGAGATGTGTGAGGCGCCGCGCGGCGCCTGGAAAGAGGGAGGTGCGGACGTGACCCACATACGCCACGCCGTACACCTCCACTCCCGGCCCCACATCGACCTTCAGCGCGTGGCCGGCGCGCTCTGTTGCTCCTGACCCTTCCCCAGCCTTCGGCCGGGGAGACCCCCGGTTCGACGCGCTCGCACCCCGCCGTGTGCCCGCGCCGTCTCCGCGCGCAGGCCGGCGCTCTCGTACGGACCTCCAGGAAGGCACCCTCGTGTCCTCGACCCCCTCCTCCCCGCTGCATCTCGCCGTCGCACTGGACGGCACCGGCTGGCACCCCGCCTCCTGGCGCGAGCCCGTCGCCCGACCCCGTGAGCTGTTCACCGCCGGATACTGGGCCGACCTGGTCGCCGAGGCCGAGCGCGGACTGCTCGACTTCGTGACGATCGAGGACGGCCTCGGCCCGCAGTCCTCCCACTTCCTCGACCCGGACGACCGCACCGACCAGGTACGCGGCCG
Organism: Streptomyces sp. NBC_01334; assembly: GCF_035983595.1. NCBI lineage: Bacteria > Bacillati > Actinomycetota > Actinomycetes > Kitasatosporales > Streptomycetaceae > Streptomyces > Streptomyces sp. NBC_01334. Next base: position 8,327,307 of record NZ_CP130718.1, read on the forward strand.
GCTCGACGCCGTCCTCGTCGCCTCCCGTGTCGCCCCGCTCACCCACCACATAGGCCTGGTGCCGACGGTGGTGGCCACGCACACGGAGCCCTTCCACCTGTCCAAGGCGATCGCCACCCTCGACTACGTGAGCACCGGCCGCGCCGGCCTGCGCGTGCAGATCACCGCCCGCCCCACCGAGGCCGCCCACTTCGGCCGGCGCACCATCCCCCGGATCGAGGCCTACGACGCCCCGGCCACCCAGGAGCTGGTGACCGACCTGTTCGACGAGGCCGCCGACTACGTCGAGGTCGTGCGCCGGCTCTGGGACAGCTGGGAGGACGACGCGGAGATCCGGGACGTGGCGACGGGCCGATTCGTCGACCGCGACAAACTCCACTACATCGACTTCGAGGGCCGCCACTTCAACGTCAAGGGGCCCTCCATCACCCCGCGCCCGCCGCAGGGCCAGCCACTGGTCACCGCCCTCGCGCACGACACGGTCCCCTACCGTCTGGTGGCCCGCGCCACCGACGTCGGGTACACCACCCCGCACGACACCGGCCAGGCCCGTGCGATCGTCGCCGAGATCCGCGCCGAACAGGAACGGGCAGGGCGGGCCGCCGAGCCGCTGCACGTCTTCGCGGACCTGGTGGTCTTCCTCGACGACGACCCGGCCGAGGCCGCCGCCCGGCGCGACCGCCTCGACGCCCTCGCCGGCGAGGAGTACCGGAGCGACGCCCGCATCTTCGCCGGCTCGCCCGCCCAACTCGCCGATCTCCTCCAGGACTTCCAGGCAGCCGGACTGACCGGGTTCCGGCTGCGCCCGGCCGTCGCCGGCCACGACCTCCCGGCCGTCACCCGGGGTCTCGTCCCCGAACTCCAGCGCCGCGGCGCCTTCCGCCGTGCCTACGAGGCCGACACCCTGCGCGGGCTGCTGGGCCTGCCCCGCCCCGCCAACCGCTACGCCGCCGTCTGAGCGGGAGGGAGACCCCACCATGAGCAAGCCCCAGAAGCAGATCCATCTCGCCGCGCACTTCCCCGGCGTCAACAACACCACCGTGTGGAGCGACCCGCGGGCCGGCAGCCACATCGAGTTCAGTTCCTTCGCGCACTTCGCGCGGACCGCGGAACGCGCCAAGTTCGACTTCCTCTTCCTGGCCGAGGGGCTGCGACTGCGCGAACAGGGCGGCAAGATCTACGACCTGGACGTGGTCGGCCGTCCCGACACCTTCACGATCCTCGCCGCGCTCGCCGCCGTCACCGAACGCCTCGGCCTGACCGGGACCATCAACTCCACCTTCAACGAGCCCTACGAGGTGGCCCGCCAGTTCGCCAGCCTCGACCACCTCTCCGACGGCCGTTCCGCGTGGAACGTCGTCACCTCCTGGGACGCCTTCACCGGTGAGAACTTCCGCCGTGGCGGCTACCTCCCGCAGGACGAGCGGTACGCCCGGGCCAAGGAGTTCCTCGCCACCACGGGCGAGCTCTTCGACTCCTGGCGGGGCGACGAGATCGTCGCAGACCCGAGCACCGGCACCTTCCTCCAGGACGCCAAGGCCGGGGCCTTCGTCCACGAGGGCCGCCAGTTCGACATCCAGGGCCGGTTCAACGTGCCGCGCAGCCCCCAGGGCCGCCCGGTGATCTTCCAGGCCGGGGACTCCGACGAGGGCCGCGAGTTCGCCGCCTCGTCCGCCGACGCGATCTTCAGCCGGTACGCGGCCCTCGACGCCGGCCAGGCCTTCTACACCGACGTCAAGTCACGGCTCGCCAAGTACGGCCGGCGCGCCGACCAACTGCTGATCCTGCCCGCCGCGAGCTTCGTCCTGGGCGACACCGACGCCGAGGCCGAGGAGATCGCCAAGGACGTGCGCCGCCAGCAGGTCAGCGGCGCCACCGCCCTCAAGCACCTGGAGTTCGTCTGGAACAGGGACCTGTCCGGCTACGACCCGGAGGGCCCGCTGCCGGACATCGACCCGGATCTCGGCGAGAACCACATCGCGCGCGGCCGCGCCCAGGTCCGGATGTACCGCGACCCGCTGGCCACCGCCCGCGAGTGGCGTGAGCTCGCGGAGGCCAACAACTGGTCGATCCGCGACCTGGTCATCGAGACCGGCAACCGGCAGAACTTCGTCGGCTCCCCGGCGACCGTCGCCAGGACGATCAACGAGTACGTGCAGGCCGACGCCGCCGACGGCTTCATCCTCGTCCCGCACATCACCCCCGGCGGCCTCGACGCGTTCGCCGACGAGGTCGTCCCGCTCCTCCAGGAACAGGGCGTCTTCCGCACCGAGTACGAGGGCACCACCCTCCGCGACCACCTCGGCCTCGCCCACCCCGACGAAGCGGACAGCGCCGCGCGGGCGGCCTCGTGAAGTTCCTCGCCATCACCCTGATCGTGCACCGCCCGGACCCGGTCACCGGTGTCCTGAAGTCCACGCAGGACCGCTTCCGCGAGGTGCTCGACAACGCCCTGCTCGCCGAGGAACTCGGCTTCGACGGCTTCGGCGTGGGGGAGCGGCACGAGCGGCCGTTCATCTCCTCCTCCCCGCCGGTGGTGCTGAGTCACCTCGCCGCCCTCACCCGCCGCATCCGGCTCTTCACCGCCGTGACGACCCTCAGCCTCCTCGACCCGGTCCGGGCCTACGAGGACTACGCCACCCTCGACCACCTCTCCGGCGGCCGCCTGGAGCTGATCATCGGCAAGGGCAACGGCGCCGCCCAGCGCGAGCTGTTCCAGGTCACGCCCGACGACCAGTGGGAGCGCAACGCCGAGGGCTACGAGGTGTTCCGGCAGATCTGGCGCCAGGACAAGGTCACCGCGGCCACCCGTTTCCGCCCGGAGCTGACGGACGCGGAGGTGTGGCCCCGGCCGTACCAGCAGCCCGTCCGGGTCTGGCACGGCAGCGCCACCAGCAGGGAGTCCGTCGACCTGGCCGCCCGCTACGGCGACCCGCTGTTCTCGGCGAACGTCACCCACCCCATCGAGCCCTACGCCGAGCTGATCCGGTACTACCGGGAGCGCTGGGAGCACTACGGCCACGACCCGGGCGCCCTCGCGGTGGGCGCCGGCTCGGCGGGACTGTACGTGGCGCGCACCTCCCAGGAGGCCGTCGAGGCCTACCGGCCGGTCTTCGAGGGCACGCTCGCCTTCCAGAGACAGGCCGGGCTGCCCGTCGTCTTCGAGACGCTGGAGGACTTCGTCGAGCGCAGCTCCGCCCTGATCGGCAGCCCGCAGCAGGTCATCGACAAGGTGCACCGCTACCACGAGCGGTTCGGCCACACCGTGCTGCACGTGCACGCCGACGCGAGCGGCCTGACCGACGCCCGGCACCGCGACTCGCTGGAGCTGTTCCAGTCGGACGTGGCCTCCGTGCTGCGAAGAGACCTGCCGGACCCGCCGTTCGCCTGGGGACCGGTGCTTCCCACACCGTCGAACACCGAGGAGCCGGCCCGTGTCTGACATCCCCCTCGGCGTGCTCGACCTGGTCCCGATCCCCTCGGGTTCGACGGCCGCGGACGCCCTGCGCAACTCCATCGACCTGGCCCGGCACGCGGAACGGCTCGGATACGCCCGCTACTGGTTCGCCGAACACCACCTCAACCCCGGTGTCGCGGGCACCTCCCCGGCCGTCGTCCTGGCGCTGACCGCGGCCGCCACCGACACCATCCGGCTCGGCTCCGGCGCCGTACAGCTCGGACACCGCACCGCCCTGTCCACGGTGGAGGAGTTCGGCCTGATCGACGCGCTGCACCCCGGCCGCTTCGACCTGGGCCTGGGCCGCTCGGGCGGCCGTCCGCCGGGGGACCGGCCGAGCCCGCCGGCCACGGCCACCCCGGTCGTCGACGGCCGGGCCCCGAACGGCCTGCTGATCCCGCCCCGCTTCTCCTTCGAACGCCTCCTCGGCTCGCCCCGGATCGCCCTCCAGCGCCGGCTGCTCCTCCTGCCGGACGCCACCTCGCAGGACTACGCCGAGCAGATCGACGACGTCCTCGCCCTGCTGGCCGGTACCTACCGCTCCCCGGAGGGCCTCGAAGCGCATGTCGTACCGGGCGAGGGCGCCGAGGTCGACGTGTGGATCCTGGGCAGCAGCGGCGGCCAGAGCGCCGAGGTCGCGGGCGCCCGGGGCCTGCGCTTCGCAGCGAACTACCACGTCAGCCCGGCCACCGTCCTGGAGGCGGTGGACGGCTACCGGGCCCGCTTCAAGCCCTCCGCGTCCCTCGACGCGCCCTATGTCAGCGTCTCCGCCGACGTCGTCGTCGCCGAGGACGACGACCACGCCCGCGAACTCGCCGCCGGCTACGGCCCGTGGGTGCGCAGCATCCGCACTGCCGAGGGCGCGATCCCGTTCCCGACCCCGCGGGAAGCACGCGCCCACGCCTGGACCGACGAGGACCGGGCGCTCGTCCAGGACCGGATCGACACCCAGTTCGTCGGCTCCCCGGCCCGGGTCGCCGACCTCCTGGAACAGCTCCAGGAGGCCACCGGCGCCGACGAACTGCTCGTCACCACCATCACCCACGACCACACGGACCGCGTCCGCTCCTACGAACTCCTCGCCGAGGAGTGGCGCCGCAGGGGCCACTCCGCCCCGTCGGACTGATCCACCCGCGGTCCCGCCGTACCGGCGTCCCCACGGACGCCCGTACGTGACCGCCTCGGCGCGGCCGGCCTCGTCGCCGCGCCGACGGCGGCACGCCCACCGTCACCCACGGCCTACCGCAAGGTGATCGCGGTGGACCGCCCGCGCTCGGCCCCGACGGCACGGGCCACGACGTCCAGCAGACGTCCGCCGTCCTCGCCGGCGAACCACTCGGCGTGCCCCACGCAGTACTCGTACGCCAGCCGGGTGTTCTCCGCGGACCGCGTGACACTGTGGAAGTAGCCCAGCTCGGACAGCGCGAACTCGGCGTGCACCAGCGGCAGCAGCTCGGGGAGCGCGGCCGATTCGACGGCGGTGAGGGGTCGTACGGACACATAGCCGTCGACGAGCGCGGTCACGTCCTCGTCCCGCACCGGGTAGCCGGGCCGGAGCCACTGCACGGCGTTGCGTTCGATCGCGGTGGCCAGGTCGTGCACGGCCGTCGTGCGGTCGCTCATGCCGAAGTCCAGGACGGTGCTGACCTGTCCGTCGCCGCCCCACAGCAGGTTGGAGGCGTGCCAGTCGTTGTGGGTCCACAGGGGTTCCAGGCCGGACAGATGGGGCGCGAGCCGTTCGTGCAGCGGCAGCAGCACCCGGCGGACGTCCTCGCGCCACGGGAACCGCCCGATCCCCGCGGCCAGTCGGGGCCGCTCGTCGAGGAACCGGTCCAGCGCCTCCCGGGGATCCCGCGCGGCGAACACCGTGAACGAGGCGACGAGAGGCTGCACCCGACGCCGGGGCGCGTCGAACCCCCGGGCCGCCAGATGCAGTCGGGCCAGCGCCTCGCCCGCCGCCCTGGCGTGCGCGGGGGAGCGGAAGGGCGACCAGGACAGCGCGTCCCGGTACAGGTCCTCCCCGGCGCCGGTCGAGTGCACCTCGTACGTCCACGTGCCGCGTGCCGCCGTGTGCAGCACCTCCACGACCGGCGCGCCGTGCTCGCGCAGGTGGCGCAGGAAGGCATGCTCCTCCGCCAGCCCTGCCGGGGAGCGCACGGCGATGTGGTGCCGCTTCACGAACAGCCGCCGGCCGTCCCGCTCGACGACGGCCGCCGCGGACAACGGGCGCGGGCTGCGCCACACCACCCGGGCGCCCGCCCCGACGACGTCGGTCACCTCGTCGTCGGTCAGCGGCGCCCAGTCCGGCTCGACCGGGTCGGTGCCGAGACCGTGGGCCAGATGTGAACTCACGGCGTCTTCACCGCCGTTGTGCCGCGCAGTGTTTCCAGGACCCGGCGCTCGGTGGCCGCGAACTCGGGCGCGGTGAAGTCCTGCGCCCCGCGCGGGCGGGCCAGCGGCACCTCCACGCGTGCGACGACGGTGGCCGGGCGCGGCGACAGGACGTGCACGGTGTCCGCGAGCAGCACCGCCTCGCGGATGTCGTGGGTGACCAGCAGCACCGTCCAGCGGTGGCGTTGCCACATCTGCGCCAGCCACAGCTGCATCTCGGTGCGGGTCAGCGAGTCCAGCGCCCCGAACGGCTCGTCCAGCAGCAGCACCGGACGCTCCAGGACGACCGTGCGCAGCAGCGCGGCCCGTTGGCGCATGCCCCCGCTGAGCTGCGAGGGGTACGCCTTCTGGAAGCCGTCGAGCCCGAAGTCGGCGAACAGCGCGTCGGCCCGCGCCCGGGCCTCCTTCTTGCGCACGCCCTGCGCCTCCAGGCCGAGCGCGGTGTTGTCCAGCACGGTCCGCCACGGGAACAGCAGGTCCTTCTGCGGCATGTAGGCGACCTTGCCGGAGCGCACCCCGGCCGGTTCGCCCTCCACCAGCACCCGGCCGGTCGTCGGCCGGTCGAGCCCCGAGACGAGGTTGAACAGCGTGCTCTTGCCACTGCCGCTCGGCCCGATCACGGCCGCGAACTCGCCCGGCTCCACCGACAGTTCGAGACCGCGCAGCACCTCCAGCGAGCCGAAGGACTTACCCACCTCCTCGATCAGCAGACTGCTCATGACGTCTCCTCCCGCTGCGCCCGCTCCCACGGCAGCACCAGCCGCTGAAGCAGGCAGGTGGCCCCGAACAGCGCGATGCTCAGCGCCGCCGTCACGCCGACCGCCGCGAACACCAGGTCCGTCCGGAACGCGCTCTTCTGCGCCTGCATATAGATCCCGAGCCCGGCCTCCGCACCCGCGTACTCCGCGAACACGGCGCCGACGACGGCGTAGGTGATGCTCACCCGCAGGCCGGCGAAGAAGTACGGCATCGCGCTCGGTACCCGCACCAGCCGGAACGTCCGCAGCCGGCCCGCGCCCAGCGAGCGCAGCAGCCGCATCGCCTCACGGTCGGTCGCGGCGAACCCGGCGGCCAGGTTGGCGGCGAGCGGGAAGAACGTCGTCAACGTCACCACCAGCATCTTCGGCAGCAGCCCGAAACCGAACCAGATGATGAGCAGGGGGGCCACGGCGACGATCGGGACGGTCTGCGAGGCGACCAGGAGCGGATACAGCCCCCTGCGGGCCGCCGCCGAGAAGTCCAGGAGAACGGCGACCAGCCAGGCCGCCGCGAACGACAGCGCGAAGCCGAGCAGGGTCTCCTGGAGCGTGGGCACGGTCTGCGCCCACAGGTCCGCGCGGTTGGCCCAGCCCTGCTCCAGCACCCGCTCCGGCGACGGCAGCATCGTCGGATCGACGCCCGCGCCGGTCACGTACAGCTGCCAGCCGCCGACCACGACGGCCAGCACGAGCAACGGCGGCCACAACGACCGCAGTAGCGACCTCACTTGGCGCTCCCCGCGTCCTTCGAGGTGGGCAGATAGGCGTTGGTGAAGAACGACGTGGCGTCGGGGGCCTCGGTCAGCCTGCTGCCGTTCGCGTCGCTCAGCAGCCCGGCCCGGTACTCGAAGTCGGCGAAGGCCTGCCAGCGCTCCTCGCTCTGGGTGCCGATCGTGCCGTCGGCCGCCCTGTAGTACTCCTTGGCCAGCAACTCCTCGCTCTTCCGCACGAGTTCGGTGTTGGTGAGCACGCTCTTGTTGGCGTCGATGAGGAGATCGGCGGCCTGGTCGGGGTGGTCGGCCGCGTACCTGTACCCCTTGTCGACGGCGGCCAGGAACTTCCTCGCGACCTCCGGGCGCTGCTTCAGGAACCGGTCGGAGGACGCGAGAAGCGTCGAGTAGATCGCCGGGAAGCCGTAGTCGGACAGCTGGAAGTTCTTCAGCGGCTTGCCGCTCAGCTCCGCCTCCAGCCCCTCCCAGGTCGGCATCGGCATCGCGAAGTCCGCCTTGCCCGCGTAGAGCGCCGCGTACGCCGAGGTGCTGAGGGTGACCTGCTTGAAGTCGCCCTTGCCGCCCGCGTTGCGGATCACCTTCTGCAGCAGCGGCTTCTCGTAGGGCGCGCCGAAACCGGCGTACGTCTCGCCGTCCAGGTCCTTGGGGGACGCGATGTCCGTACGGCCGGCGCGCACGGCGATGGTGACGTTCGTCTTCTGGGTGACCGCGTAGACGGAGGTGATGTCCTGTCCGGCGGCGCGCGCCGTGGTGACGCCCTCCTGGTAGGAGATGCCGAAGTCGGCCTTGTGGCTCGCGATCAGCGTCTCGGGCGCGGTCGAGCCGTAGGGCACGATCTTCAGATCGATGCCGGCCGCCTTGAACCAGCCCTTCTGCTGGGCGACGTAGATGCCGGTGTGGTTGGTGTTCGGGGTCCAGTCAAGGGCGAGGGTGACGGTCGTGGTGCCGTCCTTCGCGGTGGCGTCGGCCGAGGGGTCCGCGGAGCAGCCGGTGGCGGCGAGGACGGCCGACGCGGCTATGACGGACAGGACGGTACGGCGGTGCATGAGGGTTCCTTCGGGGGGCGAGGGGGGTCGGTGCGGCGTCGGCGCGGTCACGCCCGGCGACACAGCGCGCTGTCCACCCGCTTGAAGTCGACGGCCAGCCGCCGGGTCAGCCCCCGGGCCTGGCAGCACAGGACACTCATGCGGTCACGGCCGGCAGCAGCGCGTTGGTGAAGGAGCGGTCCCAGTCCCGGTCGTGCGCGAGGGCGCCGTGCTCCGACAGCCAGTGCGCGTACGGGCCCGTGCGCGCCGGGTCGATCACGCCCCAACGGCCTTGCGGGTCCGTCCAGGTGGGTGCGATCAGGGTGAGGGAACGGGCTATCAGCGAGCGCGGGAAGTAGGGGATGACCCCTTCGAGCAACTCCAGCGTCCGCTCGGTGTCCTGCGCGGCGGACGTGTAGCCCCGGGCCGTGACGGCGAGGAAGTCCCGTACGAGGGAGGGCTGTTCGGCGAGCAGGCGCTCGCTCGTGCCCAGCAGGTAGCTGTGGTAGCGGGGTGCGCCGATCTCGTCGACCGGCCAGGTGACGCGCCGTTCCTCGGGGAGGTCGCCGCGCAGCGCGTCCCAGGACCAGTAGGTGCCGAAGGTGGCGTCTGCCTCGCCCGCCTCGATGTCGTCGACCGTCAGCTCGCGGGTGCCCGCGTCGATCGTGACCACCGCGTCCGGGTCGCCGCCGTCGGCCGCCACCAGATGGCGGACCATGGCCAGGCCGCGCGGGGTCGGGTTGAGGGCGACGCGACGGCCCGCGAGCTCCCGGGGGCGGGTGATGCCGGTGGAAGCGGTGGTCTGGATCGCCTCCAGGCCCCGGTGGTTGACGGCGGCCACCGCGATCAGCGGCTGGCCGTGCGCGGCGCGCCGGGCCAGCAGCCGGTTGGGCGGGAAGACACCGAAGTCCACCTCGCCGCGTGCCAGGTACTCCAGGGTGTCACCGCGTCCCGGATCCTGGACCACGAGTTCCACGTCCAGCCCGGCCTCCGCGAACCAGCGGTGGGCACGGGCCACATAGAAACCGGAGGAATTGGGCCAGGGATGGAAATAGTCGAGCATGACCCGGATGTGCGGCATGAGGGAACTCCGAAGGGGGCGCGCGGGAACGCGGAAGAGGGGCGGAGGGGGAGGAAGTGTGCGGCGTGCGGGCGGTGCGCGGTCAGACGGACCGGCGACAGCGGCACGCGCGGCAGCCGCACGGGCGACAACAACAGGAGCTGCCCGCCGGGGTGAAGACCACCGGAGGCTTCGGCTCTACTGCTGCGGACACGTGAACTCCTACGCGGGGCGCCTGGGCGCGTTTCGTGCGGTCGGCGTCCCCATGGGGACCGCGTTCGACGAACGGATCCCAGACGCCCTCTCAGCCCGTCCGGGGAGGGGCTCCCGCGTAGATGGCCGAAACCATAACGGCAGCCGACGGTCCTCGCGCAACCTTGATCCGAAATATGAGACGGCCATGATCAGTGGATAAGACGCCCAGCTCACGGGCGTACCATCGGCCGCCATGACCACCTCCCCGCTGCCCGGCCCCCTCGTCGACGACACCTGGCTGGCCGCCCGGCTCGACGACCCCCGGCTGGTCGTCCTCGACGCCACGGTGCTGCTTCCCTCACCCCGGCACGACGGTGACCACCGCAGTGCGAGCGGCCGTGAGGGATGGGTCCGACGACACCTCCCCGGTTCCCGGCACGCCGACCTGACCGGGGACTTCTCCGACCGCGACGCGCCCTGCCACTTCACCGTGCCGGGCCCGGAGGCGCTGGCCCGCGCGCTCGCCCGGGTCGGTGTGGGGGAGGGCGGCGCGGTGGTCGCGTACGACACCGGGGGCGGGATCTGGGCGGCCCGGCTGTGGTGGATGCTGCGGGCGATCTCCGTGCCGGCGGCCGTGCTCGACGGGGGCCTCGCGGCCTGGGAGTCGGCGGGACGGCCACTCGCGTCCGGCGACGACCCGGTGCCGGTGCCCGAGGTGACCCCCGTGGCGCCCGTCCCGCGTCCCGAACTGTGGACCGATGTCCACGCGGTGGAGGCCATCAGCCGGGGCGAGCAGCCCGGCACCCTGGTCTGCGCGCTGCCCGCGGCCGGCTTCGACGGGTCGGCCCCCACCCGGTACAGCCGACGCGGACACATCCCCGGCAGCCGCAGTCTTCCCGGTCGCGAACTCCTGGACGGCGAAGGGCGCCTGCTGCCCGCGGCGGACCTCGCCGCGCGTGTCGGTGCGGGACTCGACGCCACCGACACGCCGGTCGTCCTGTACTGCGGCGGCGGTGTGTCGGCCGCCGGGGTCGCCCTCGCCCTCACCCTGCTGGGGCGCGAGGACGTGTCCCTCTACGACGGTTCGCTGGAGGAGTGGTCGAAGGACCCGGCGCGACCGCTGGAGCTGGGCGGCGCGGCCCGGACCCGGCCGGGGCAGGGCGGCTGACCCGCCGGCCCGCCGACGACCTACGGCGCCTCGCTCGACGTACGGTCCGTGGCCCCCGCCCGCCCTGTCACCCGTCCCGCACCGGACGGAACGCGCGGCAGCGCCAGACTCACCGGCAGGGCCGCCGCCAGCAGGCCCGCGCAGACGACCGACGCGACCGCGAACGCCGTCCTCGGCACGCCCTCCGCCGAGGACGCACCCCGCAGGTAGATCCCGGAGACCGCGCTGAGGCACACCGCCGCCGCGATCCGCTGGGTCATCTGGAGGATGCCGCCCGCCACCCCGGCCGCCTCGGCCGGGGCGTGCTGCAGGACACGCGCCTGGTTGGGTGAGACGGTCAGGCCGGCCCCGGCTCCCGAGGCCACCTGGACCGCCGCCAGCACGAGAGGCAGCGCGGCGAGCGGCAGCGTCACCGCCGCCAGGGCCCCGCCCAGCAGGGCGAGGACGCCCACCGACAGACCGAGGGTGACGGTGCGGGCGCCGATCCGCCGCACCACCCGCCAGGCCACCGCCGACGACACCCCCATCGCGACCGCCGACGGGAGTGTCACGGCCGCCGTGGTGAGCGCCGAGAGGCCGAGCCCGCTCTGCAGGAACAGCGTCAGCACCAGCCCGGCCGCCAGGGAGGCCCCGAAGTTCGCCATCGCCACCAGCGTGCCCAGGGTGTACGGGGCCGAGCGGATCAGCGAGGGGTGCACCAGCGGCACCCGCCCCCGCCGGACCCGCCACCACTGACCCAGCACCAGCGCGCCCGCCGCGAGAAGCGCCGCCGCTCCCCACAGGGCGACCGCGCCGCCGTCGTCCGGCGTCCTGATGAACGGGAGCATCAGCGACAGGGTCAGTGCCGCCACGCACAGCAGTCCCCACAGGTCGGGACGACCGGGCGCCGCGACCCGCCGGGGCGGCGGCAGCCGGCGTGCCGCCAGCCACAGGGTGACCGCCCCGCACGGCGCGCTCAGCAGCAGACACAGCCGCCAGCCCGTCCCGGGACCGCACAGCGCGACCAGCGCCCCGCCGAGCGCCGGGCCCAGGGCGGCCGCGACCCCGCCGGTGACCGCGTACAGGCCGAGGGCACGGGCCCGGTCCAGGCCGTGGAAGACGTCCTGGAGCGTACCGATCACCTGGGAGTTGACCAGTCCGGCACCCGCCCCCTGCACCAGCCGGGCCACGACCACCGTGACCGGGTGGGTGCCGGTGGCGGCGACCAGGCCGCACAGCACGAACGTCGAAAGGCCGACCAGGAACAGGTGTTTGCGGCCGCGTACGTCACCCAGACTGCCGCCCGGCACCAGGGCGAGCCCGAAGGCCAACGAGTAGCCGGAGACGATCCACTGCACGTCCGTCGCGTCGGCGGACAGCGACTGGCGCAGCGCGGGGACGGCGATGTTGAGGACCGACTGGTCCAGCAGGGTCGTCGCCCCGGCCGCCAGACAAACCGTCAGTACCCGCCGGGCCGCGCGATCATCTCCCGGAAGCATGCCGTCATGCTCACACCGCCCGGACGCTCCTGTCCCCGTCCCGGCCGGCCTGTTCGCACGATGGAAACACGCCGGGCGGGTCCGCCCGCGGACGGCGGACCCGGTGTGGCCGGGGACGCGTCCCCCTCCCCCGAAGGCGACGCGTCCCCGGCGCTTCCCCCGGCGCCGGACTGTGGTTCACGGGTGGCCTGACGGCTCACCAGCACATGACCGCCGTCTCGCCCGAACCCCAGCCGGAGTACAGGCGTACGCGGACGAAGTAGCGGCGGTCCCTGACGAGCCGGACCCTGATCGTGGCGTTGTGCGGCGTGCCTCCGTCGTCGTGCCCCGCGAGGAAGCGGGGCTCCCCGTCCCGCTCCTCGAAGACCACCACCATGGAGTCGCTCTCCCCGAAGGTGGCGAAGGTGTACTCGCGGGTCTCGCGCGGCTCGACGGTGAAGTCGACCTGCTCGCCCGGCCCCAGCGACAGCGGCACCGAACGGAACGGCACCAGCGCCGGCGGCCGCGCTCCCTCGGGCGGCGGGTACCAGCCGAGGACGAACTCCTTGTCCAGCGGCGACAGCCCGCCGGACGGATGCACACCCCCACGGAACTGCTCCGGCTCCAGGATCAGCCCCGCCGAGAAGGGGTACTCCATGACGGACTGCGAGTCCCACACCGACCCGTTCACCTCGGCCGGGTCCAGCTTGCGCAGGATGTTGAACCAGGTCCGGTCCCGGCTCCAGTGGTTGGGCGGGCCCGCGAGATCGGCGTACACGGCCTCGTCGTCCCAGTGGAGCCCGGCGAACGGGCTCTGGTGTTCGTGCTGCATGCCGAGCGCGTGCCCGATCTCGTGCAGGGCCGTCGCGCGCTCCCCGGGCGCGGTCAGGTCCCAGCCGAAGTTCATGGTGCGCTCGTTGAGACCGGCCGACAGCGCGTCCCGGCCCACCGCCGACCAGGAGCCGTCACCCGGCTGGAACCCGATGCGCAGCTCCGCCTCCGAGCGGTCGGCGACCTCGGCGAAGTACACCCCGATGCCCAGCTCCCGCCACTCGCGGAAGCAGTCCCGCACGACCTCGCGCTGGTCCTCGCCGCCGACCCAGGACACCCAGCGGGTCCCCCCGGAACCCGGCAGGGCGATGACCGACCCGTCGCTCTCGCCGTCGAGGAAGCAGTAGTGCAGCACCGTGCCGTTGACCCACATCCGCCGCCCGCTCATCAGCGCGCCGAGCCGCTCGGCGGCCAGCCCCGGCGCGAAGGCGGGGGCCGACTGCTGGGCGAGCGAGCAGTAACGGGCGGTCATGGGTTCCAGGTTGCCGTGCGGGACCGGCGCCCGGCCTGAGTCGGGGGCTACTCAAGTCACCCTGTATCAGGCGTGAGTATGCCGACTCCTCATGATGTGACGACCTTCGAACCCCAGGACAGGACCCTGCGACTGCCGTGGCCGTTCACGGGCCGGGACGAGGAACTGGCGCTCGTCCGCCGCTCCTTGGCGGTGGGCCGGCCCGGCATGGTGATCACCGGACCGGCGGGCAGCGGCCGCACCCGTCTCGCCATGGAGGCGGTCCGCGGCACCGACTGCGCCCGGGTGGCCGGCACCCCCGGGACCCGCGACCTGCCGTTCGCCGCCTTCGCCCACCTGCTCCCCGAGGGCGTCACCCTGCACAGGGCGGTCCAACTCCTCACCGGCGTGCGGCAACTGCTGGTCGACGACGCGCATCTGCTGGACGACGCCTCCGCGGCCCTGCTCCACCAGTTGGCCGTCCAGGGCCGCACCCGTCTGCTGGTCCTCGTCACGGACGGGGCCCGCCCGCCCGGCGCGGTGGCCCGCCTGTGGACCGGCGAACTGCTGCCCCGCCTCGCCCTGGAGCCTCTGCCCCGCGAGGACACCGCCCCCCTTCTCGACGCCGGCGCGGGTGGCCCCCTGGAGCCCCTCGCCGTCCACCGCCTGCACCGTCTGTGCGGGGGCGATCTGCGGCTCCTGCGCGATCTGCTGGACGCGCTGTGCGAGGAGGGCCTGCTGACCAGGGACGCGGACACCGACGAGCGGACCTGGCGCGGCCGTGTCCCGGTGACCTTGGCCCTGCGGGAACGCGCCGCCGCCGTGCTCGCCCGCAGCTGCCCCGACGAGCGCGAGATCCTCGACCGGCTCGCCTTCGCCGAACCGCTGCCGCTCGCGGCGGACACCCTGGATCTGGGGATCCTCGAACGCCTGGAGACGGACGGTCTCCTCGACGTCGGCGACGACGCGACCGTCCGTCTGGCCCACCCCCTGCACGGCCCGGTCCTGCGCGCCGAGGCCGGCCGGCTGCGCGCGCGGCGGCTCACCGGCCGACGAGGGTCCACCGCGTCCGCCCTCGACGCCGAGGCGGCCGAGCTGACCCGCCGCATCGAGCGGGCCGACGTCCGGACGACGCCCACGCCGGTGGGGGAGTGGGTCGTCGCCGAGGGGGAACCGGTACCGGCGCGGTACGCCGCCGTCCGCGCGCGGTTCTCACGGCTGCGGGGAGAACTGCGCGAGGCGGCGGCCTGGGCGCGGGAGGGCCTGGCCGCCGCCCCGCAGGACCGCCACTGCCGCACCGAACTCGCCCTGGCCGCCGCCCAGTCGGGCGAGACGGGCGTGCCGATCGACCTCCTCGCCGAACAACCCGGCACCGCCGCCTGGCCAGCGGCCGCCCGCGGAGACCTCGACACGGCACTGAAGACACTCGAAGAAACCGAGACCGAGACCGAGGCCGAGACCGAGGACCCCGGCACCGGCGACCCCGGCACCGGCACCGGTGACCCCCGCGACCCCTACAACGCCCGCGACCCCTACATCGCCTACGATGCCGTGCGCCTCGGCGGCCCCCGGCGCGCGGTGCGGCTTCTCCCCTCCGACGGTTGCCTCGCCCGGCACGCCCGGGCGCTGGTCCGGGGTGACGGACCGGCGCTGGACCTGGTGGCCGCCGAGCTGGAGGAGCGCGGATTCCTTCTCTTCGCGGCCGAGGCGTACGCGCAGGCGGTGCGCGTCCACCGGGACGCCGGTGCGGCCCGCACCGCCCGTACGCGCGCCGTAGCCCTGGCCAGGCGCTGCCAGGGCGCCCGCACCCCGGCCCTGTCCGGTCTGGTCCTGGGTGAACTCACCGCACGCCAACGGCAGATCGTCACCCTCGCCGCGGCCGGCCTCAGCAACCGGCAGATCGCCGAACGCCTCACCCTGTCCGTCCGCACCGTCGGCAACCACCTCTACGGCGCCTACACCCGGCTCGGCGCGGGCGACCGCGGCGCCCTTCCGTGCCTGGTGGAGCAGCCGGCCTGAACAGGCCGGGCTCAGGTCGTGTCCGTAAAGCCCCAGCGGCTCGCGACGCCCGGCACGCACTCTCCCGGAGGGGGCACCCCCCAGCCGGGATGTCCGGGCCGCCCACGTACAACCGGTACGAGGGCGGCCCTCCGCCGTGCGGTCGCACGCACCGGACGCCGCGAGCCCCGCCCGCCGGGCAGACGGCGCTACGTCGCGGACACGACCCAGGGCCGTCTCACGCCGCGCCGAACGCCGTGAACGCCCATCCCGTCGCCTGGTGCAGCGCGTCGTCCGGCAGCGCGGCACGGGCGTCCCGCAGGGCCTCCGCCAGAGAGAGGCCCGCGCTGATGCCCTTGTGCAGGGCCAGCATCAGCGGGACGACCGCCGCGTCGTTGACGGGTGCGCTGCTCGCCAGCACACCCGCCGTGCCCAGCGGCAGCAACGCCGTGACCAGGCCCAGGAGTTCGTCCGCGCCGACCGAGGCGAGCCGGGCGGTGTCGCAGCTGGAGAGGATGATCCGGTACGGGCTGCGGGCGAGCCGCTCGAAGTCGTGGACGATCAGCGGGCCGTCCGCCATCCGCAGGGACGAGAACATCGGGCTGTCGCCGCGGAACGTGCCGTGCGCGGCGATGTGCGCCAGCGCGGCCCCGTCCAACTCCTGGAGCACCCGTGACACATGGGCGTCCTCCTGCTCCAGCACGATCGGCCTGCCGTACCGCCCGGCGACCTCCGGCACCTCCGCCCCGCAGGACGCCAGCCCCGGCCCCCGTACCAGGACCTGCCGGCCACCCGGGGGCGGTTCGGTCTCCCGCGCCCGCAGCCAGCCGCTGGCCGACGGCGACACACTGACCACCCGCTCCCGCAGCGACGGCAGCAGCGCCCACGGCACCCGGTGCAGCCGGGCCGGCGGCACCACGACCAGTGGACCCGGGCCCAGGTGCCTCGCCGCCTCGCCGAGCAGCAGTTCCTCCAGCTTCCGTCCCGCCGCCTCCACCACCGGCAGCCGGCCCTCCGCGCCGGGGTGGGCCAGCCGCCGCAGCCCGGCCTGTACGTGTTCGGCCTCCCGCTCGGCCTCGGCCAGCAGCCCGCCCGGGAACCGGCGTACCCGCCCGCCCCCGCACAGCAACACCTGAACCCGCCCGTCCAGTACGGCCAGTTCGACCAGCCGCCCGTCGCCGAGCCGCTCCAGCAGCCGGCCCGCGTCGAACCGGTCCCCGCCGAACCGGTCGCCGCCCCAGGGCGTGACCCCGCGGATGTGCAGGGTCCGGGAGCGGATCTCCCGCTCCAGGCGCCGCTGTTCACGCTCGAGCGTCGGCACGGGCCTGCCGTCCATCCGGGCGGCCTCCGCGCGGGCGGCGATCACCCGGAACGCGGTCAGCCCGCTCAGCAGCGCCGGGTCGGCCGGCGGCCGGGTGGGCGGCGTCGACAGCGCCGTCGCCCGCCACCGCTCGCTCCACACCAGCAACTGCCTCGGCCCGCCCCGCTCCAGACTGACCTCCTGGGCCAGCGCGGCCAGCTCGGCGCCCTGCGCGGTGGCCCGGGCCCGCAGCTCCGAGGCGCCCAGCGTCGTCCGGTGGTCGTCGAGGACGTCGAGCCCGCGCCGGCAGGCCTCCAGCACGCCCCGGCCCGAGCCGGTGGCCCGCGCCCACAGCGCCTGCGCCGCCCAGCCCGTCATCCGTGCCAGCGGCGGCCCGCTGCGCCGGCTGCGGGCCGCGATCTGGAGGTACCGCCCGGCGTCCGTGGTCCAGTTCAGGTCCAGCGCGATCCGGCCCGCGAGCAGCCAGGCCTCCGGTGCGGCCGGCGCCTGGAAGGAGGCCAGCCGTTCGGCGAGCCTGGCGGCATCCGCGACCAGCCGGCCGGAGCCGCGTCCGGTGGCCACCCGCGCCTCGATCAGCACCAGCCGGGCGTGCGTCTCCCACCAGGTGCGCCGCTGTCCCGCGAAGAGCCGCTCGGCCACCGCCGCGCGGGCGATCGCCGTCCCCGGATCGCCCGCCAGCCGCGCCGCCCTCGCGGCCGTCAGCAGCAGCTCCGCCTTGCGGGTGGACTGCCCGCCGATGCCGTCCAGCACCGCGATCGCCGCGTCCGCCTCGGCCAGCGCCTCAGGCGCGAGACCGGCGGCCATCAGGACCTCGCAGCGCCGGATGTTGAGCATGAACGTCGGCGTGCCCAGCTTCGCGTACCGTTCCTCCGCCTCGTCGAGGAGCCGCAGCGCGGCCGGCACGTCCCCGGAACGGAAGGCGGCGAGCCCCCGGCTCTCCACCGCGTCCGCCTTGTCGTGCTCCTGGCCGGTGGTGTCCCACAGCGCCTCGGCCGCGGTGAAGTCCGCCTCGGCCCGCTCCACCGCCCCGAGGGCCAGGTGCACGGTGGCGCGCAGGGTGAGGGCGCGGGCCGTCCAGATGACGTCGTCGGCCTGACGCAGCACGGGGATCGTCCGGCGTACGTCTTCCAGCGCCTCGCGATGGTGGCCGAGGACCCACAGGGAGTAGGCCCGCCGGTACATCACGCGGGCGCGGGTGTGGCCGGTCCCGCGCTCGACCCCCCGCTCGAAGGCGGCGAGCCCCTGCCGGGTCCGGCCCGCGTGCACCAGCGCCACGCCGAGCGTGCCGAGGACGTCCGCCTCCCGCTCCGCCGAGTCCGCGCGCGCCGCGAGGTCCCGGGCGCGTCGCAGATGGTCCAGGGCCAGACGCATGTCGCCCCAGTCCCGCTGCCAGATGCCGATCACCTGGTGGGCGACGGAGGCGTGCAACGGCGTCGGATCGGTGTCGAGCACGCCTTCCGCCCGCGACAACGCGTCGCCCGGGGCGGCGAACACCATCGGCAGCAGTTCGAGAACCGAGTCGTTTCCCGCTGTCACTCCACGGATGGTAGTGCTCCGGCCTGCGCGCCACACCGGTTCGGCACTGTATCCACCAGTAACAATTGGACGTCGTGTCAACGGAATCGGCATCGTGAGGGGGCGCGCGGCCGCAACCGCACCACCCTCATCCGCCGTCGCACCACCTGTATCAGACGGCCGTCCCGCGGGTCTTGCTGTCGACCACCGGCTGTAGGGGAGGACACGCCATGGCACCACAGCGATTCCACGAGCAGTTCGACCATCTCCAACGTGCGCTGCCCGACGTCCCGTTGGCGATGGGACCGGACGACTCCGCCGAGTTCATCTACGAGAAGGGAGTCGTCCTCGCACGAGACGGCGAGGAGGCCCGGACCGTCGAGGACGCCGTCCGCTCGCACTTCACCGCGACCGAGGGCCTGGTCCCGGACCACGTGCGCCGGGCGGGCCCGGAGACCAACCGCTCGGGCATCACCCGGATCAGGGTCGGCGACCCCGGTGAGGGCGGCCGGGGCGCCGACCACACCGTCGCCGGTGCCCTGCGCGCGCTGCGGGAGACGGAGGGCCGGGCCGGCCGCCGTCTGATCAGCCGTAACCACCTGGTGTCGATCGCCGTCAACGCCTGCCCCGGCGACGAACCGGTGCCCGCCCCGCGCAGCGCCCGGCCCAACCCCGCCGCGGCACCGGCGGCCCGTGTCGCGGAGGGCGCGGAGAGCCCCGACGCCGTCGGCGTGCTCGTGATCGACACCGGCCTGACCCACGACTACCGCTCCTACCCGCTGCTGGCCCGCACCGAGGGCGACGCCCAGGTCAGGGAGACCGACGAGGACGGGATCCTCCAGCAGTACGTCGGCCACGGCACGTTCATCGCCGGGCTCGTCGCGGCCGTCGCGCCGGACACCGACGTCACCGTCCGGGGCACCCTCAACGACGCCGGCGCGATCCTGGAGTCCGAGTTCGGCGAGCGGCTCTTCGACGCCGTGCAGGACGGCTGGCCCGACATCATCAGCCTCTCCGCGGGCACCTCCAACGGCCGGGTGGACGGCCTGCTCGGCGTGGCCGCGTTCATGGAGGAACTCCGGGACCGGGGAACCCTGTTGGTCGCGGCCGCCGGCAACAACGGCAGTTCCGCGCCCTTCTGGCCCGCCGCCTACGCCTCGCTGCCCGAGTACGCCGACGCGGTGCTGTCGGTGGGCGCGCTGCGCGGCGACGGCGAGTTCGGCGCCTGCTTCAGCAACCACGGCCCCTGGGTGAAGGTCTACGCCCCCGGCGAGCGCCTCACCAGCGCCCTCACCGGCTTCGACAGCCCCGTCCCGTACGTCTACCAGCACTCCACCTACGAGGCCTGCCGCTACGGCTTCAGCTACTCCTGCACCTGCTGCTCCCCGCGCCACACCGGGGTGTTGAGCGAGGCGCAGCAGGTCACTCCGGGCAAGCCGGACCAGGTGATGTTCGAGGGTCTGGCGTCATGGAGCGGCACCTCCTTCGCGACCCCCCTGGTGGCCGGGCTCGTCGCGGCCCACATGACCGCGCACCGGCTGACCGATCCACGGGCCGCCGCCCGCCGACTCCTCGCCACCGCTTCCGAGTTCGCCGAGGTGCGGGGTGCGCACGTACCGGCACTGCTTCCGCCCACCTGGCAGCCGGCCCGGGTGGGTCCGGCGTGAGGGCGCCATGACGTCCGAGAGGTGCCCCGCCACGGCGTACGATGACAGGCCGTACACGAGGGGTGGGGCCGTGGACCGTACTGATGTCGGCGCGCTCGTCCAGTCCGCCGTCGACGGTGACACGGCGGCCTGGAAGGCGCTGGTGGACGGACTGAGCCCATTGGTGTGGTCGGTCGTGCGCGCGCATCGGCTCTCCGACGCCGACGGGCACGAGGTGTACCAGACGGTGTGGTTCCGCTTCGCCCAGCATCTCGGGCGGATCCGTGAGCCGCACAAGGCCGGTTCGTGGCTCGCGAGCACCGCGCGCAACGAGTGCCTGAAAGTGATCAAGAGCTTAAGGCGGCTGACGCCGACCGACGATCCGCTGCTGCTCGACCGGGCCAGCGAGGATCTGACTCCCGAGCAGTCGGTCCTGGACTCGGAGGAGGCGGCCGCGCAGAGCGAGCGGGTCCGGTTCCTGTGGCAGGAGTTCGAGGCGCTCGGCGAGCGCTGCCGGCAGCTGCTGCGGGTCCTGATCGCCTCGCCGCCGCCCAGTTATCAGGAGGTGTCGGCCGCCCTGGGCATCGCCGTCGGCAGCATCGGACCGATGCGCCAGCGATGTCTGCGGCGTCTGCGCGCCCGACTCGACGCACGGGGAGCCCTGTGAACGGCATGAACGGTATGAACGACGACGAGCAGGACGACATCTTCGGCGAAGTCCCCTTCGTCGACGAGGAGTTCGACCACGACCGGCTGGAGGAGGAACTCCGCCAGGCCGCCGCGATCCTGGACCCGGTCCCCGCCGAGCTGCGGCGGGCCGCCATCGAGGCCTACGCGCTGCACGACCTGGACGCACGGATCGCCGAGCTGACGTTCGACTCGTTGGTCGACGCCATCCCGGTACGGGGAGCGGTGGACGTGCCGCGGATGCTGACCTTCCACACGGGTGGGCTGACGGTCGACGTGGAGGTGACCGACGAGGGACTGATGGGTCAGCTGCTGCCGCCCCAGTCGGCCTCGATCGAGGTCCTGCACGGCCCCCGGGCGGGCGCCTCGCTCACCGCCGACGACATGGGCCGCTTCGCCTGCGAGGCGCCTCCGGGCGGCCCGTTCGCCCTCCGGCTGCGGACCGACGCGGAGGTCGTCGTGACGGAGTGGCTGCGCGCCTGAGGCCGACGGCGACGGACGGCCTCCGCGGCCCCCGGACGACGGTCCTCCACCGCGAGGCGACCCGGCCGACCGGGACCGCGAAGCGCAGTCCCGGCAGCGGGCCGGCGGCGTGCCGAGGGGGGGTGTCCATCGGTGGCGGGGGCCCGGCAGGCTGCCACGGCGGGCTCCTCGGTCGTGTCGCCCACCGGCACCGGGTCCGGGCAGCCTGTCCGATGTGGGTGCGTGGGGCCGCAGGTCAGGCGGACAGGCTGTCCACGAGGGCCGCGAGCGCCGAGGCGAGCCGGGTGAGTCCCGGCCCGGCCGGTCCGCCCGGCTCGGTCATGTACGTGTCCCGCCGGATCTCCACCATCAGCGCGCTCACCCGCGGTTCCTTCCCGTAGTGCTCCAGGGGCACGTAGGCCCCGGCGAACGGGCTGTCGAGCCCGGTTTCCCCGACCGCCTCCCCGAACGCCTCGCGCGCGGCGGCGAGCAGCTCGGGCGGGGTGTGGAAGGCGTCGGTGCCGAGGCAGACCGGCGGCCGCGGTCCCTCGCCGTGCAGCTCGTAGGGCAGCGGCTCGGTGGGGTAGGAGTGCACATCGACGACCACGGCCCGTCCGACCGCCGCCAGCCGCTCGGCGACGGCGTCGGTCATCGCCTGCGCGTACGGCCGGAAGTAGCGGGCGACGAGCGGCTCGGGGTCGGTCCCCTGCGGCCGCAGCACCTCGCGGTGCGTGGTCCGCGTGTACACGGCCCCCATGCCGACGGCCCGCATCTCCTCGCGCTCGTCCGGGAACCGCTCCGGATCGACGACCAGCCGCGACAGCCGGTTCACGAACCGCCAGGGCGTCACTCCCGCCAGCCGCGCCGCCGTCTCGGCGATCTCCGCGGTGTGCGAGTCGGTGATGTGGTCCAGCTCGCGCTCCAGCGCCCCGTCGTCCAGCACGATGCCCTCCCGCACCCCGGCCGGTATCTCCCGCGCCGAGTGCGGCACATGAAGGATCACCGGTGATTCGGCGGCGCCGGGGAGGAAGGAGAAGGACGGTGCGGCAGGGGTCATGAGGCTGCTCCGGGGCGTTGTCGGTGGGCGTGGCGCATGATCAAGATGCCATATCGACCCGTCCGGGTGACATGTGCAGTCGTCGCCGTCACGCAAGCCGGCTTCCCGAGAGCCGAGAGCCGAGAGCCGAGAGCCGAGAGCCGAGAGCCGAGAGCCGAGAGCCGAAGGCGGTGGGACGGGGCCGGGTCGGGGGCGTCGCGGATCGGTGGGGCGGGGCCGGACGCACGGCCGCCCCGGCCGGGAGAGACCGGCCGGGGCGGAGGTGGGTGTCGCGGTGCGTCAGCTGAGGGACGCCAGGGCCTCGTTCCAGGTGGCCGACGGGCGCATGAAGGCCGCCGCCTTCGCCGGGTCGGGCTGGTAGTAGCCGCCGATGTCGGCGGGCTTGCCCTGGACGGCGTTCAGCTCGTCGACGATGGTCCGCTCGTTCGCCGCGAGGGTCTCGGCGAGCGGGGCGAAGGCCTTGGCCAGGTCCGCGTCGTCGGTCTGCGCCGCCAGCTCCTGCGCCCAGTACAGGGACAGGTAGAAGTGGCTGCCGCGGTTGTCGATGCCGCCGACGCGACGGGTCGGGGACTTGTCCTCGTTCAGGAAGGTCGCCGTGGCGCGGTCGAGCGTGTCGGCGAGGACCTTGGCACGGGTGTTGCCCGTGAACTCGGCGTACTGCTCGAAGGACGGCACGAGCGCGAAGAACTCGCCCAGGGAGTCCCAGCGCAGGTAGTTCTCCCTGACCAGCTGCTGGACGTGCTTCGGCGCGGAGCCGCCGGCGCCCGTCTCGAACAGGCCGCCGCCCGCCATCAGCGGGACGACCGACAGCATCTTGGCGCTGGTGCCCAGCTCCAGGATCGGGAAGAGGTCGGTCAGGTAGTCGCGCAGCACGTTGCCGGTGACGGAGATGGTGTCCTCGCCGCGGCGGATGCGCTCCACCGACAGCTTGGTCGCCTCGACCGGGTTGAGGATCCGGATGTCCAGGCCCTCGGTGTCGTGCTCCGGCAGGTACGCGTTGACCTTGGCGATCAGGTTGGCGTCGTGGGCGCGGGTCTCGTCCAGCCAGAACACGGCCGGGTTGCCGGTGGCGCGGGCGCGGGTGACGGCCAGCTTCACCCAGTCCTTGATCGGCGCGTCCTTGGTCTGGCAGGCGCGGAAGATGTCGCCCGCGGAGACCGTCTGCTCGATCAGCGCGTTGCCGGCCCCGTCGACGAGGCGGACCGTGCCGGTGGTCGGGATCTCGAAGGTCTTGTCGTGGCTGCCGTACTCCTCGGCCTTCTGCGCCATGAGGCCGACGTTCGGGACGGAGCCCATGGTCGACGGGTCGTAGGCGCCGTGGGCGCGGCAGTCGTCGAGCACGGCCTGGTAGACGCCGGAGTAGGAGGAGTCCGGCAGCACCGCGAGGGTGTCGGCTTCCTGGCCGTCCGGGCCCCACATGTGGCCGGAGGTGCGGATCATGGCCGGCATCGAGGCGTCGACGATGACGTCGGACGGCACGTGCAGGTTGGTGATGCCCTTGTCGGAGTCGACCATGGCCAGCGCCGGGCCCTCGGCGAGCTCGGCGTCGAAGGAGGCCTTGATCTCGGCGCCCTCCGGCAGGGACTCCAGGCCCTTGTAGATGCCGCCCAGACCGTCGTTCGGGGTCAGGCCGGCCGCGGCGAGCGTCTGGCCGTACTGCGCGAAGGTCTTCGGGAAGAAGGCGCGGACCACGTGACCGAAGATGATCGGGTCGGAGACCTTCATCATCGTGGCCTTGAGGTGCACGGAGAACAGCACGCCCTCGGCCTTGGCCCGGGCGATCTGCGCGGTGAGGAACTCGCGCAGCGGCGCGACGTGCAGGACGGAGGCGTCGACGACCTCGCCCTCGAGGACCGGTACCGACTCGCGCAGCACCTTGGTCGAGCCGTCGTCGCCGACCAGCTCGATCCTCAGGGAGCCGGCCTCGGAGATCACGACCGACTTCTCGGTGGAGCGGAAGTCGTCCACGCCCATGGTGGCGACGTTGGTCTTGGACTCCGGCGACCAGGCGCCCATGCGGTGCGGGTGGGTCTTCGCGTAGTTCTTGACCGACGCGGGGGCGCGGCGGTCGGAGTTGCCCTCGCGCAGGACCGGGTTCACGGCGGAGCCCTTGACCTTGTCGTAGCGGGCCTGGATCTCCCGCTCCTCGTCGGTCTTCGGGTCGTCCGGGTAGGCCGGCAGCGCGTAGCCCTGCGCCTGGAGCTCGGCGACCGCGGCCTTGAGCTGCGGGATCGACGCCGAGATGTTCGGCAGCTTGATGATGTTGGCCTCGGGCGTCTTGGCCAGCTCACCGAGCTCGCTCAGCGCGTCCGGGATCCGCTGGTCCTCGGTCAGGTACTCCGGGAACACGGCGATGATCCGCCCGGCCAGCGAGATGTCCCGCGTCTGGACGGCGACACCCGCCTGCGAGGCGTACGCCTGGACCACCGGCAGGAAGGAATACGTCGCCAGGGCCGGGGCCTCGTCAGTGTGCGTATAGATGATGGTCGAGTCAGTCACCGGGTGCTCCGCTCCACGTCTGCAACATTGCTCGACATCAAGATATCTCGTGACCGGCGTCGGCTCGACAGGGGTCTCCTCACATCCCGGGATGTCCGGGTGGTCCCGCGGGGCAACCGAAGCGTCCGTTCTCGTGGTCATGGAGGTGAACAGCGTCGACCTCATCCGACGGCCGGACCGACCACCCGGCCGCCCGAGCGAAAGCGGACCATGAGATATCGCAGCAGAGTGACGGCCCCGGCGGCCGCACTGATCGGCACGGCGGCAGTTCTGGCCGGGGGAAACACGGCGTACGCGGGCGCGAGGACCGATGACGCCCCGGCCCCCGGGACGGCTCCCGAGACCCTCGGTGACCCCGTCTTCCCGGCCCTCGGCAACGACGGCTATCGCGTCGACGCCTACCACCTCGATTTCTCCTACGACCCCTCGACCGCCCTGGTCGACGCCACGGCGACCCTGGAGCTGCGCACCACCCAGGCCCTCACCCGTCTCTCGCTGGACGCCCTGGGCCTGGACATACGCACGGTCCGCGTCGACGGTCGTACCGCCGCGTTCGAACAGGTGGACGAAAAGCTGCGGATCACCCCGGCCCGGCCGCTGTCCGCCCGGGATCGGGTCACCGTGTGCGTGACGTACACGGCGGACCCGCGCCGTGCGCTCGCGCACACCGCGTGGGTGCCGACGGCGGACGGGTTCGCGATCTGTCCCCAGCCGGACTCGGCGCACACCGTCTTCCCCTGCAACGACCACCCGTCGGACAAGGCGGACTTCACCTTCCGCATCACCGTCCCCGCCGGCCTGCGGGCCGTCGCGAGCGGCTCGCCGGTGTGCACCGAGGACCTGGCCGGCGACCGGACCGCGTACACCTACCGCTCCCGCTCGCCGATCGCCACCGAACTGGTGCAGATCACCGTCGGCGACTATGTCGTGAAGGAGCGCCGGGGACCGCACGGACTGCCGCTGCGCGACGTCGTCCCGACCGCGCGGGCCGAGGCCCTGGAGCCCGCCCTGGCGCTCACCCCGGGGCTGGTCGAGTGGATCGAGGCGCGGCTGGGGGCCTACCCGTTCGAGACGTACGGACTGCTGCCCTGCAACTCCGACGACCCGAGCGCCTTCGACTTCACGGGCCTGGAGACCCAGACCCTCACCCTGTACAAGCCGAACTACCTGCTCCAGGCGGAGCCGAAGATCGGCTCGCACATGATGCACGAGCTGGTCCACTCCTACTTCGGGAACAGTGTCAGCCCCGCCACCTGGGCCGACCTGTGGCTCAACGAGGGCCACGCCGACTTCTACGGGCTGCTCTACCGCTACGAGCGGGGCTGGGCGGACTCCCTGGGCCTGACCACCTTCGAGGCCCGGATGAAGGACACCTACGCGCGCGGCGACCAGTGGCGCAAGAGCTCCGGCCCGGTCGCCGCGCCGAACGCGGTCAACCTCTTCGACAGCCAGCGCTACCTGGGCGGCGTCCTCGTCCTGTACGCGCTGCGGCAGCTCATCGGCGAGGACGCCTTCCACGCGGTCGAGCGGGCCTTCCTGGCCCGCCACCGCAACTCCTCGGCGTCGACGGAGGACTACATCGCCATCGCCTCGCACACCAGCGGGCAGGACGTGTCCGGCTTCCTGCGGGACTGGCTGTACGGCACGACGACACCGAGGATGCCCGGCCATCCGGACTGGACGGTCACCCCGGTGACGCCGTCCCTCACCGCCCCCCGCCGGCAGGCGGGCGCGGGCCGGCACGAGAACTCGGCCACGCTCTGACCCGGCGGCCGACGCCCTCGGCCGCCGTCAGTCGTGCAGGGCGGTCATCCCGCCCTGCACGAAGTCGTCGCCGGTCCGCTGCTGCGGGATGACGACCGTGCCCGACTGCAACGCCACCGTGCGGGCCGGCGCCGGGATCCGGATGCCCTCCTCGCGGTAGCGGCGGTGCAGCCGCTTGATGAACTCGTGCTTGATCCGGTACTGGTCGCTGAACTCGCCGACGCCCAGGATCACCGTGAAGCCGATCCGCGAGTCGCCGAAGGTGTGGAAGCGGATGGCGGGTTCGTGGTCCGGGAGGGCGCCGTCGACGCCCGTCATGACCTCCGCGATGACCTCCGAGGTCACCCGTTCCACCTGCTCCAGGTCACTGTCGTAGGCCACGCCCACCTGCACCAGGATCGTCAACTGCTGCTCGGGACGCATGTAGTTGGTCATGTTCGTCTTGGCGAGCTGCCCGTTGGGGATGACGACGAGGTTGTTGGAGAGGGCGCGGACGGTCGTCTGACGCCAGTTGATGTCCTCGACGTAGCCCTCCTCACCGCTGCTCAGCTTGATGTAGTCACCGCGCTGGACGGTCTTGGAGGCCAGGATGTGGATGCCCGCGAACAGGTTCGCGAGGGTGTCCTGGAGGGCCAGCGCGACGGCCAGACCGCCGACGCCCAGGGCGGTGAGCAGCGGGGCTATGGAGATGCCCAGCGTCTGGAGCACCACCAGGAAGCCGATCGCCAGGACCAGGATCCGGGTGATGTTCACGAAGATCGTGGCCGACCCGGCGACTCCGGAGCGCGAGGAGGTCACCGACTGCACGAGCCCGGCGACGACCCGCGCCGCGGACACGGTCACCACGAAGATCAGCAGCACCGTCAGACACTGGTTGACGGTGTGCTGGACGGCCTTCGTCAGCGGCAGCACCGCGGCCGCGGCCGCCGCGCCACCGGCGATCATGGACCACGGCACCACCGTGCGCAGCGCGTCCACGACGACGTCGTCGCCGCTCCACCTCGTGCGCTTGGCGTGCTTCGCCAGCCAGCGCAGCAGCGTGCGTGACAGGAAGGCGGCCAACAGGCCGGTGGCCAGGGCGATTCCGGCGATGACTGCGTCGTCCAGGGTCAGGGCGCGGTTCACCGGTCACCTCCGGGAAGTCGATCCGCGGCACGGGGGGTCGCCGACGGCCGGATGTGAAGTCTCGTCACGATGTCACCTGTTCGGTTCCGGGATGTGCGGTCGCGCCCGCCGTTCGCGGAGCGGGCGCGACCGCTCATCCTGCCGTATCCGGCACGGGAGTTCGTACCCGAGGATCCGGTCGCGGTGGCGGGATCCCGCAGCTCAGACGATTCCCTCGGCCAGTTCGGCCTGCTCGCGGTCCGATCCGTAGGCCGCTGTGGTGGGCGTCCCGTACGAACGGCGGGCCACGAACCACCACACCGTGGCGAGGAGCAGTACGACGGCCAGCGCCACGGACGCGTAGTTCATCGTGTCCACCGTCACCGGCGACGACTGGGGCAGGCAGAACAGCACCGTCACACAGGCCACCCACACCACGGCGACCCATCCGACCGGACGGCTCCAGCGGCCCAGATGCCATGGACCCGGCCGGAAACGGTCCCCGGCGCGCAGCCGCAGCAGCACCGGGATGGCGTACGCGGGCGTGATGCCGATGACGTTGATGGCGGTGACCGCGCCGTACGCCGTCGCCGAGTACAGGGACGGCAGGGCGAGCACACCCGCGACCGCCACCGACAGCCACACGGCGGCGACCGGCGTCTGGGTACGGCTGCTGACCTTGCGCCACAGATCCGAGCCGGGCAGGGCCCGGTCCCGGCTGAACGCGAAGACCATCCGGCTGGCGGCGGCGACCTCGGCGTTCCCGCAGAACAGCTGGGCGGTGATCACCACGACCAGCAGCGCGCTCGCGCCGTCCGTGCCCAGCCCGTCGAGGAGGATCTGCGCGGGCGGCACGCCGGTGGCGGTGGCGCGGGTGGCGGCGTAGTCCTGGACGGCGAAGGTCAGCCCCGCCAGCAGCGCGAAGCCCGCGAGCCACGACACCCAGATGGAGCGCACGATGCCCTTGGCGGCCGCCACCGAGGCGTTGGAGGTCTCCTCGGAGAGGTGGGCCGAGGCGTCGTAGCCGGAGAACGTGTACTGGGCCAGCAGCAGCCCGATCGCGGCCACGTACACCGGGTTGTGCCAGCCGGTGTCGTTCACGAACTCGGTGAACACGAACGACGGCGACCGGTGGTGGTCCGGGACGATCCACAGCGCGCCGACGATCAGTCCCACACCCGCCAGGTGCCACCAGACGGAGACGGAGTTGAGGACGCTGACCAGGCGGACGCCGAACAGGTTCAGCACGGCGTGCAGCAGCAGGATCGCCACGAAGATCAGCATCGTCTTCTCCGGCGTCGGCTCGAAACCCCAGCGGAGATTGGCGAACGCGCCCACGAAGAGCGCGGCGCCGTAGTCGATGCCGGCGATCGCGCCGAGCAGGCCGAGCAGGTTCAGCCAGCCGGTGTACCAGCCCCAGCGCCGGCCGCCGAGCCGGTCGGCCATGTAGTACAGGGCGCCGGAGGTCGGGTAGGCGCTGGTGACCTCGGCCAGCGCGAGCCCGACGCAGAGCACGAACAGGCCGACGCCCGCCCAGCCCCAGAGCATCACCGCGGGGCCGCCCGCGCCCATGCCGAAGCCGTACAGGGTCATGCAGCCGGACAGGATCGAGATCACGGAGAAGCTGATCGCGAAGTTGCCGAAGCCGCCCATCCGGCGGGCCAGCACCGGCCGGTATCCGAGTTCGCGCAGCCGCTGCTCCTCGTCGGGACCGGGTGCGGCGGGTGCGGCGGGTAAGGCGGGCCGGGCCGCGGGGTCGGGGATGCTGGACATGACAAACCTCCGGAGACGGATGGGCCGCAACTGAGCGCGGGGCAGAAGGGGAGGGAGTGGGGGGAGCGGAAGGTGGGGGAGTGGAAGGTGATGAGCAGGGGACGCGGACGGCGTCAGGAACCAGGCCCCCGCGCCGGAGGCCGACTGCGCGTACGGGCCTGGAGGAACACCTGCACGGCCTCCGCGTGATCCCCCGGGGCCGGGGCGCGGTACGCCCAGGGAAGCGGCGTGCAGTACGGGCCGATCGCGTCGAACACCTCGGCCGCTTCGGCGAAGCGGAGCGCTCCCCACAGGGCGTGCGCCAGGTGGTTGAGGTCGAGCGGCGAGCGTTCGGCGGGACCGGCGCGGTCGAACCACCCCTCCCGTGCCCGCAGCGCCTCCCGGGTCGCGTCTTCCGCCACCCAGTGCAGGTCCAGGGCGGCGCCGCGCCCGCCGCCGCGCCGGTAGCGCTCGGCCCGCACGTAGAGGGGCAGGACGTGCAGCGCGGAACCCGGCGGTGCGGTGTCCGCGACCCGGTGCGCGAAGCCCGCCGCCCCGGCCAGCCGCCCGGAACCCGCCTGCGTGTACAGGAACTGGAGCATGCGGTGGTGCGCCTCGCGGTTGTGCGGGTCACGTCGGACGGCCTCGTCCAGCAGCCCCCACGGGCCCGGCGGAAGGCCCGGCTCGGGCGGCTCCGCCCGGTGCTCCGCCCACAGCAGCTTGCGGTCCAGCTGGGCCAGCGCCAGCAGACACACCCACGGCACCGGGTCCGGCGGCGCCGTCCGGGCCGCCGACTGGCTCAGGTCCCAGGCCTCGATCCACAGTTCGTGCGTACGCAGATGGCGTTCACGATGCGCCCGCAGCGCCCGCTCGACGGCGACCCGGGCCTGCATCACCGTGGCCGGCACACTGTGCGGCTCCTCGGCCAGCCAGGCCCGCACCACGTCCGTCCCGGCCGCCGCGGCGGCCAGCACCTGGGTGCGCCGCGTCCACTGGCACCACGCCGTGGTGCGCTCCAGAAGGACGCGCATCGACAGCCAGCGCCCGGTGCGGACCTCCTGGAGCGCGGCACGCAGATCGGCGTCGTGCCCGGCTGGGTCGTAGGCCGGGCGTGCTCCGTCTCTCGCCATCAGCCACCCGCCCGCGGGCGTGGTACCGGCACGACGGCAGGGTGGAGTAACAACAGCCCTCCTCGGGGCGGCGGATGGAGCGGCGGGTGAGGAGATCGCGTCGGTCGGCGTCACTATAGAGGCGCGGGAAACGCGTCACATGCGTTTCCCGCTGGATCCAACTCTCCTTTTGCACACCGCATTTGACTGGCCATCAGCCAGCGAACGACGGCCGGGTCGCCGCTGGTCGGGGGCCTCTTGACGGGACCCGTGGCCCGACGGCAGGCTGTCGCCCCGTGATCACCCGACGATCACCGAGGGAGGGCACGATGACGGGTCCGGTACTCGCCGTCGACCAGGGCACCTCCGGCACCAAGGCCCTGGTGATCTGCCCCGAACGCGGCGTGATCGGCACCGGGTTCGCCGCCGTGCAGCCCCGCCACACAGCCGGCGGACTGGCCGAGGTCGACCCCGGCGCGCTGTACGACTCGGTCGTCGCCGCGGGCCGCCACGCGCTGGCCGAGGCTCGCGAACCCGTCGTGGCGCTCGGCCTCGCCAACCAGGGGGAGACCGTCCTCGCCTGGGCCCCGGCCACCGGCCGCCCGCTCACCGACGCCCTCGTCTGGCAGGACCGCCGGGCCGCTTCCGTCTGCGCTGAACTGGAGTCGCACGCCGAGGAGTTGCGCCAACTCACCGGCCTGCCCCTGGACCCGTACTTCGCCGCCCCCAAGATGGCCTGGATTCGACGTCACCTCACCGCCGAGGGAGTCGTCACCACCAGCGACGCCTGGCTCGTCCACCGCCTCACCGGCGCCTACGTCACCGACGCCGCCACCGCGGGCCGCACCCAACTGCTCGACCTGGACCGCACGCGGTGGTCGCCGCGCGCCCTCGACCTCTACGGCCTGTCCGGCGAACGGCTCCCGGACATCGTCGACAACGCGCGGCCGGTCGGCACGACCCGCGCG
Organism: Streptomyces sp. NBC_01334; assembly: GCF_035983595.1. Taxonomy (NCBI): domain Bacteria; kingdom Bacillati; phylum Actinomycetota; class Actinomycetes; order Kitasatosporales; family Streptomycetaceae; genus Streptomyces; species Streptomyces sp. NBC_01334. The sequence continues at coordinate 8,358,713 of NZ_CP130718.1, forward strand.
TTCGGCCCGGAGATCCCGCTCACCGGCCTCGCCGTCGACCAGCAGGCCGCTCTGCTCGCCCAACGCGTCACCACACCCGGCGTCGTCAAATGCACCTACGGCACAGGGGCGTTCCTCCTCGCCCCCACCGGCGACACGGCCCTCCGCAGCGCCTCCGGACTGGTCGGCTGCGTCGCCTGGCGGCTCGGCGGACGCACCGCCTACTGTCTCGACGGCCAGGTGTACACCGCCGCCTCCGCCGTGCGCTGGCTCACCGGCCTCGGTGTCATCCAGGGCGCCGCCGACCTCGACACCGTCGGCGCCACCGCGCCCGACAGCGGCGGCGTCACCTTCGTCCCCGCCCTCGCAGGACTCGCCGCCCCCTGGTGGCGCGGCGACCTGCGCGGCTCCCTCACCGGACTCGGCCTGGACACCACCCCGGGGCACCTGGTGCGCGCCCTGTGCGAGGGCCTGGCCGCACAGATCGTGGAGCTGGCCGAGGCCGCGGCGGCCGACCTCGGCGCGCCCGTGTCCACCCTGCGGGTCGACGGCGGCCTGACCCGCTCGGCCCTGCTCATGCAGACCCAGGCCGACCTGGCGCAGTGCCGCGTCGAGGTGTCCCCGCTGCCCGACGCGACCGCCCTCGGCGCGGGCGCCCTGGCCCGCCTCGGCGTCACCCCCGGTCTGAGCATCGCCGACGCGCTGCCCGACAGCAGGCCCTCGGCCGTGTACGAGCCGCGCGTCCCGGCGGCGGAGGCGGCTCGGAGACTGGGCGAATTCCGCGCCGCCGTGGGTGTGTTGCTGGAAAGGGAGCCGGCATGACGGTGACCTACGAGGGGCCGCTGCCCACGGCGCCGTACGACGTCGCGATCGTCGGCGCCGGGGTCGTCGGCTGCGCCGTCGCCCGCGAACTCGCCCGCCGGCCCCGCCTGAAGGTCGCCCTCGTCGAGGCCCAGGACGACATCGGCCAGGGCACGTCCAAGGCCAACACCGCGATCCTGCACACCGGTTTCGACGCGGTCCCCGGCTCGCTGGAGGCCCGCCTGGTCCGCGAGGGCGCCGCCCTGCTCGCCGCGTACGCCGCCGAGTCCGGCATCCCTGTCGAGCCGGTCGGCGCGCTGCTCGTGGCCTGGGACGAGGAGCAGCTCGCCGTCCTGCCCCACCTGGCGGAGAAGGCCGAGCGCAACGAGTACAAGGACGCGCGCCTGATCGGGTCCGCCGAACTGTACGCGCGCGAACCGCACTTGGGACCCGGCGCGCTCGGCGCCCTGCACGTGCCCGGCGAGAGCGTCATCTGCCCCTGGACGACCCCGCTTGCGTACGCCACCCAGGCCGTGCGGCACGGCGTGGACCTGCACCTCGACTCTCCTGTCCGACAGGTGGACCGGCAGGGCGACACGCATGTGATCGACACCGGCCGGGGCACCCTGCGCGCCCGCTTCCTCGTCAACGCGGCCGGTCTGCACGCCGATGCGCTCGACCGGCTGCTCGGCCACGACGACTTCACCGTCACCCCGCGCCGCGGCCAGCTCATCGTCTTCGACACCTTCGCCCGCGATCTCGTCCACCATATCCTGCTGCCCGTTCCCACGGCCCTCGGCAAGGGCGTCCTGGTCGCCCCCACCGTGTACGGCAACGTCCTGCTCGGCCCCACCGCCGAGGACCTGGACGACAAACGGGCCACGCACTCCACGGCCGACGGCCTCGCGGGGCTGCGCGCGCAGGGCCGCCGCATCCTGCCCGGGCTCCTCGACGAGGAGGTCACCGCCGTCTACGCCGGACTGCGCGCCGCCACCGAGCACGACGACTACCGCATCACCGCCCACCCCGGTCGGGCCGTTGTCACCGTCGGCGGGATCCGCTCCACCGGTCTGACCGCGTCCCTCGCCATCGCCGCCCATGTCGTCGGCCTGCTCGAGACCGGGACCGGCCTCGACCCGGGACCGGTGCGCGCCCTGCGACCGATCCGGATGGACCGGCAGCGGACCGGCCCCGAGCACGGCATCCTCGTCTGCCACTGCGAACGCGTCTCCCGGGGCGAGATCCGCGACGCCCTCGCCGACACGATCCCGCCGCGCACCCTCGACGGACTGCGCCGCCGCACCCGGGCCCGCGCGGGCCGCTGCCAGGGCTTCCACTGCGGGGCGGCCGTGCGGGCCCTGCTGGAGGAGGCCCGGACATGACCGGCCCGGATATGACCGGAGCACGCCGGGTCGACGTCCTGGTCGTCGGCGCGGGCCCCGCGGGCCTCGCGACCGCCGCCCGGCTCGCCGCCGCCGGAGCGGGACGCGTCGAGATCGTGGACCGGGAGACACGGGCCGGGGGAGCGCCGCGGCACTGCGCGCACGGCGGCTACGGCACCCTCCTGCATCCCCTCACCGGCCCCGCGTACGCCCGGCTGCTGGTCACCGGCTCCCGGCAGGCCGGGGCGACCGTCCGCACCGGTGTGACGGCCCTCGACTGGGCCGGCCCTCTCACCCTGCACACCCTCGGCGCCGAGGGGCCCGGGACGATCACCGCACGGGCGGTCGTCCTGGCCACCGGCGCCCGCGAACGCCCCCGAGCGGCCCGGCTGGTGCCCGGCACCCGCCCGGCCGGTGTCTACACCACCGGCGAACTCCAGCAGGCCGTACACCTCTACGGGCAGCGGATCGGTACCCGCGCGGTGGTGGTCGGCGCGGAGGACGTCTCGTACGCCGCCGCCGACACCGTACGGGCCGCCGGCGCCACGGTCGTGGCGATGCTCACCGACCTGCCCGGACCGCAGACCACCCGGTCCCGGGCCGCCGACTCCCGGCTGCGCCACGGCACTCCGCTGCTCACCGGCACCACGGTCGCCGAACTGCTGGGCCAGGGCCGCCTGTCGGGCGTGCGGGTACGGCACCGCGACGGCCGTACGGCCGTACTGCCCTGCGACACCGTCGTGTTCACCGGCGACTTCGTCCCCGACCACGAACTGGCCCGGCGCGGTGGCCTCATCCTGGACCCCGGCACCCGTGGCCCGGCCGTCGACGGCGCCCTGCGCACCTCACGCCCCGGCGTCTTCGCCGTCGGCAGCGTGCTGCACGCCGTCGAGAGCGCGGCGACCGCGGTCCGGGAGGGCTCCCACGCCGCCGGTGCCGTCCTCGACCACCTCGCGGCCACCGATCGTCTCGCGGCCACCGGTCGGCCTTCGGGCGCCGACCGCGCCGACCGCGTCGACGCCGTGCCGCTCCTCGTCGACCCGCCCCTGCGCTGGATCGCCCCGAACCGCGTCACTCCGGCCGACCGCCTCCCCTACGTCCTGCGCACCGCGACCCGACTGACCCGCCCCGTCCTGCGCGTCACCCAGAACGGGCGCGTGCTGCACAGGGAACGGCTGTGGACGGCCGCCCTGCCGAACCGCACCCTGCGCCTGCCGGCCGGCTGGACGCACCGGGTCGACCCGCGGGGCGGTGCTGTCCGGGTGAGTGTCCGGCCGTGAGGCGGCCGAGACCTCGCGGGTGCTTCAGATGACCTTCATCCGTACCAGCGCACCGAGCGTCAGCGCCCCCGGCACCAGCGGCAGCCACACCGTGATGATCCGGTAGCCGAGCACCACGGCCGTGGCCGGCGCCACCGGACCGCCCGCCGCCACCAGCGCCACGATCAGCGCCGCCTCCACCGAACCGATCCCGCCCGGCGTGGGGACCAGCGCGACCGCCACCGTCGCCGCCAGGTACGCGACCGCCATGTGCGCCACCGGCACCGGCAGCCCCAACGCCTGCCCCACCGCGGCCAGTCCGGCCGCCTGGAGCACCGGGAACGCCAGCGAGCCGCCCCACAGGGCCAGCGCCCGCACCGGGCGGGAGTGCACCGAGCGCGCCTCGCCCAGCGCGGTGCGCAGGAAGGAGCACACCGCCGACCGCAGCCGCCGTACGAGGGCGAGCGCGCCCGCCGCCACCAGCACGGCCGCCCCGAGGACGCCCAGCAGCGGGCCGAGCGCCCCGCCGGGCAGGAGGGAGCCGAGCCGCAGCGCGTCGGGGAAGACGAGCAGCAGCACGGCCAGCAGGCCCACCCGGGCCACGCCCTCCGCCATCAGATACAGCGCGAGGGCCGCGGAGGAGCGGGCCAGGGGCACTCCGCACACGGTCATGAACCGCAGGTTGACCGCGCTCGCGCCCAGCCCTGTCGGCAGCAGGTGGTTGGCCGCGCCGGCCGCGAACTGCGCGGCCAGCAGCCGCCGTCCGGGCAGCCGCTCCACCACCGCGCCCTGCCGGGTGACGGCCGCCGCCACCCACGTCAGGCAGGTCGCTCCGAGCGCGGCCAGCAGCCAGGGCCACTGCGCGCTCCGCAACTGTGCGAAGCCCTCGACGAGAACGGACCGGTGCCGCACCGCGACCACGGTGACGAGCAGGAGCGGAAGCAGACACAGGATCTGGCGCACCGGCACGCGCCGGGCCGGCCTGCCTGGGGGAAGGGGAACGGGAACCGCTGTCACACTCGGAGAGGTTCTCGGCACGGCGCCAACGGCGGGTTGCGGAAGCGGGGACGGAACATTACGTACGGTCATCGGGTCCTTCGTCTGATCCTGTGCCTGATCCTGTGGCTGATCCGCTGTCCGACCCCTCGGCTGATCCTTTGCCTGATCCCTTGCCGTCGAGGATGCGGGGAGAAGGTTGACCTCAAGGTTGCTTGAGGTCCTACGGTCACTCCCATGAGCATGGAGAGCACCGCCTGGACGCAGCTTTACAGCGTCATGAACGCCCAGCAGGAACGCCGCCCCTTCGACCGGGTGACATTGCGCCGCATCGGCGCATTCGCCCGCCCGCACCGCCGCCGGATCGCGCAGTTCGTCCTGCTGGGGGTGCTGACCGCGCTGCTGGCCGTCGCCACCCCCGTCCTCGCCGGACGGGTCGTCGACGCGATCGTGTCGCACGGCGACCCGGGCACGGTCGTCCGCCTGGCGCTGCTCATCGCGGTCATCGCGGTGCTGGAGGCGGCGCTCGGCATCCTGGGCAGGAGGCTCTCGGCGACGCTGGGAGAGGGGCTCATCCTCGATCTGCGCACGGCCGTGTTCGATCATGTGCAGCGGATGCCGGTCGCGTTCTTCACACGTACCCGTACGGGAGCGCTCGTCTCCCGACTCAACAACGACGTGATCGGCGCCCAGCGCGCCTTCAGCAACACCCTCTCCGGAGTGGTCTCCAACCTGGTCACCCTGGTGCTGACCCTCGTCGTCATGCTCACCCTGTCCTGGCAGATCACCCTGCTCGCGCTGGCCCTGCTGCCGGTCTTCGTGCTCCCGGCCCGGCGGATGGGCAGCCGGATGGCGGGCATGCAGCGCGAGGCGGCCACGCTCAACGCGGCGATGGGCACCCGGATGACCGAGCGCTTCTCCGCGCCAGGCGCCACGCTGATCAAGCTGTTCGGCCGGCCCGAGGAGGAGTCGGCCCAGTTCGCGGCCCGGGCCGCCCACGTCCGGGACATCGGCGTCCGTACGGCCACCGCCCAGTCGGTCTTCATCACCGCCCTGACCCTCGTCTCCGCGCTGGCCCTCGCCCTCGTCTACGGCCTCGGCGGGCATCTCGCGCTGAACGGCACCCTCGAACCCGGCGCCGTCGTCGCCCTCGCCCTGCTCCTGACCCGTCTGTACGCCCCGCTGACCTCCCTCGCCGGGGCCCGGGTGGAGGTGATGAGCGCGCTGGTCAGCTTCGAGCGGGTCTTCGAGGTGCTCGACCTGAAGCCGCTCATCGAGGAGAAGCCCGACGCCCGCGAGGTGCCGCCGGGCCCGGTCTCCGTCGAGTTCGACGAGGTCCGCTTCGGCTACCCGTCCGCCGACAAGGTCTCCCTGGCCTCGCTGGAGGAGGTCGCCTCACTCGACTCCCGCGGCGGCGCCGAGGTCCTGCACGGCGTGTCCTTCCGCGCCGCTCCCGGGCAGACCGTCGCCCTCGTCGGCTCCTCGGGCGCCGGCAAGTCGACCATCGCCCAACTCCTGCCGCGCCTGTACGACGTCGACGCGGGCGCCGTCCGGATCGGCGGGGTCGACGTCCGTGACCTGAGCGCGGGCTCCCTGCGGGCCACTCTCGGCATGGTCACCCAGGACGGCCACCTCTTCCACGACAGCGTCCGCGCGAACCTCCTGCTGGCCCGCCCCGGGGCCACCGAGGACGAGCTGTGGGACGCCCTGCGCCGCTCCCGCCTCGACGACCTCGTCCGCTCCCTTCCCGACGGCCTCGACACGGTCGTCGGGGAACGCGGCTACCGTCTCTCCGGCGGTGAGCGCCAGCGCATGACCATCGCCCGGCTGCTGCTGGCCCGCCAGCGCGTCGTCATCCTCGACGAGGCCACCGCGCACCTCGACAACACGTCCGAGGCGGCCGTCCAGGAAGCCCTCGCCGAGGCCCTCGCGGACCGTACGGCGATCGTCATCGCCCACCGGCTGTCGACCGTGCGCGCCGCCGACCTGATCCTCGTCGTCGAGTCCGGCCGGGTCGTGGAACGCGGCACCCACGACGAACTCCTCGCGACCGGCGGACGGTACGCGGAGCTGCACCGGACGCAGTTCGACCAGCCGGGGATGACGGAGGCGGCCGTGCGCTGAGGCGGTGTGAGCGCGGCGCGCCGACGGGCCGCCCGCTCTCCGCGGCGCGTCCGGAAGGTCAGCGCTTGGCGAGCAGATCCGCCGGGAAGGCGCCGGCGGCGAGCGCGGTGCGTACGAAGCCCGTGCCGAGCTCGGTCAGCCGGGCCACGCCCTCCGCGCCCAGGTGCGCGTACGGGGCGCGGTCCAGCCGGTCCGTCTCCCGCTCGATCTCCTGGCGCAGCGCGCGGCCCTGCTCGGTCAGCTCCCCGTCCTCGTCCAGCAGGCCGCGCTCCCGCAGCCGGCCGGCCGCCGCGTCCCAGTCCTCCCGGCTCCAGCCGCGGGTGTCGCGCACCCACTTCGGCGACATGCCCTTGCCGGTCGCCGTGTGGGTCACCATGGCCTCCAGACCGTCGAGTCCCGCGGCCATCAGCACGGCGAGGTGCCCGTCGCCCCGGTGCTCGCGCAGCAGCGTGGCCGCGTGCCAGTACGCCAGGTGCGGCTCCTCGGGGACTGGCAGGTCGGCGTGGGCCGAGTACAGGGGCCGGGCGCTGCGCGAACAGGCCTCGGTGGCGCGCAGGGCGAGCCGGGCCGCCTCCGCCATCTCCGCGGACGCGACCACGTCCGCGCCCAGCTGGCGGCGCAGCGTCGTGTCGACGGCGCGCGTGCGCGCCGCCAGGACCTGTGCGGGCGTGGCCGACTCCCACACCGCGGGCACGTGCCGGGCGACGAGCGTGTGCTTGTAGTTGTAGAACGTCGCCGTCACCGCGCCGGCTCCCACCGGCCCCAACGCGGCCGCCCGCACGGCGAAGTTGACGGCCCGCGGGTGGCTGACGCCGAGCGCGCCCAGCTCCCGGCCCACGTCGGGGGAGAAGTAGTGCGTCGCGTGCAGCGAGTTGAGTGTGCTGTGACAGTGGCGGCCCGCGCGCGGGTCCGGAGCGACGGTGGTCATGACGGGCACGATACCGACCGGTCGGTAACATTTCCAGGCCGGTGACGCACGCCGCCGGCCTGCCGAGCAGATCGACCCTGGAGCTGCTGCCGGCCGTCGTGGACGGCCCGGGTGCGTCTGCTGCGCTCGTCGCCGCCGGGACGGCCTCGGCGCTGGCGCCGGCCGCGCCGGACGGCTCCTACCCGGCTCCGTCCCCACCCGCCGCGTGCGCAGTGCTACGGCACGCGCGACGGCTTGCCCGTGTCCTGACCGCGCGGCGCGGAGAGCTCCGCGGCGAACTGCGCCCCGGTCAGCAGGGCGAGGTTGGACAACCACAGCCAGACGAGGAAGACGACGACGCCCGCGAGCGAGCCGTAGAGCCTGCTGTACGCGCTCAGGCCGGAGGCGTACCAGGCGAAGCCCGCGGAGACCACGAGCCACAGCGCGGCTGCCAGGACGCCGCCGGGCAGACTGCGCCCGCGCAGACGGGCCGGGGCCGGACCGGTGTGGAAGACGACCACGACCAGGAGGGCGACCAGGCACAGCAACAGCGGCCAGCGCAGCACGCTCCAGGCCCAGGTCGCGGTGGCGTCCACACCGACGACCCGGCCCGCCGCCTCGGCCAGCGGACCGGTGAGCAGCAGGACGAGGGAACCGGCGAGGAGCAGTCCCAGCAGGGCGAGGGCGGTGAGCAGGATGCGGGGCGCCTTGCGCCAGGGTGAGCGCCGGTCCTCGACCCGGTGCATGTGGTTCAGGGCGCGGCGGAAGACGGCGAGATAGCTGGAGGCCGACCACAGCGCACTCGTCGCTCCGGCCACGAGCAGCGGCCAGGCCCCCCGGTCGGCGCCCAGCGCACGGGACAGCACGGCGTGCAGGTCGGCGCCGGACTCCGCCGGGGCGTACATCGTGACGTGGGTGACGAATTCCTCCGCCGTGTCCGGGCTGATCAGCCCGAACGCGAGGACGGTGACCATCATCGCGGGGAGCACGGCCAGGATCGCGTAGTACGTCAGCGCCGCCGCGTAGTCCGTGATGTCGTCGTTCCACAGGGACACCGGTGTACGCCGCAGCGCCGGCCACCAGGCGGCGGGCACCCGGGGCCGGAAGGGGCGGCGCACCTCGCCGGCGTACGGGTCAGCGGACATGGCACCTCCGGTGCGTGCGGGTACTGCGGCGCAGGCGGGTGTGCGCGGTGCACGGCACGGCCGTGTCCTCGGCCATGCCGTCGATCATCCCTGCGAACGGTGTGCTCATGTCCATCCACCTCTCCCCCGGATCCACCCCCGCACACCCCCCGCCGAGCCGCTTGTCGCTCGGCGTCGTCGACGGTGACAGGACCGGGGCGGGCGGTGTCTCAGGAATCCGAGGGACGGATGATCTGCCACTCCTGGTCGTCGGTGTTGGAGCAGGTGAAGAGCGTGAGGTGTTCTCCGTTGCCGCCGGTGCTGTATCCGGCGACGTCCAGACAGGCGTTGTTGCTGGCGTAGTTACGGATCCAGTAGTTGCCGTCGTCCTGTTTGTCGAGCCACCACAGCTGGTTGTCGGCGGTCGTTCCGGCGCAGGCGTACTCCAGGATCGGCGACCTGATGGGCTTGGCGCCGTAGTCCGGCAGATCCACGCACAGCTGGTCCTCGACGTTGCGGATCTGGAAGAGAGCCGAGCCGCCGGGGCCCAGCTTCGGGTACTTCACCTCCAGGTTCCACCGCTGGCTGCCGACGCTCTTCTCGTCGCAGGTGGCCTGCACCACCCGGCCCGCCGAGTCGGCGTCGTCGCCGGCGGGGAGGTCGGCGCACATCTTGGTGGTCGGGTTGCGCAGCATGATGTCCGACGCTGGCAGCACGCTCGGGGTCTTCTTCTTGGCCGGCGGGGACGCCGCGCCTCCGCCTCCGCCGTTCTGCGCCGAGGCCGACGCGGCAGGTGTGTCCGCCGCGGCGGGCGGGGCCGACACGGCAGGTGCCGAGGGCGGCGCCTGAGGCGCCGAAGGGGAGGGCGCCAGTGTGCTCACGGCGGCCTCCTGCAACTCGCGGGCGGTGCTGGTGACCTTGGGCTTGTAGGCGATCCACAGCATCACGAAGGCGATCGTGAGCGCCAGGAGGATCCCGAACAGCCTGGTGAGCCAGCCGGGCAGGAAACTCCGCTGCACATAGGTGCCCTCGACGCTGAGCGGCGTCACCCCCGACCGCTTCACCGCGAGGGTGTACGGCCGCTCCGTCCTGGACCCGAACCAGATGATCTGGCGAGGCTTCAGCGTGGCCTTCACGAACGCGGCACGTCCGGGCTCGATCTGGAAGTTGCTCGGGTGGATCTCGTACGACAGCTGGTCACCGTTGTCGCTGCCGCTCAGCGACCCGGTCACTTTCGTGTTGCCCAGGTTGTCGACAGCCAGCTTCGGCCGTCCCCGGAAACGGCCCTTCACCGTCGGCGGGACGAGCTCGGCCCGCACCTCCGTGAAGGGCGCGATCGTCAGATTTCCCTCGGGAACGGTCGTCGACTCCGGATGTTCGGTCGGGGTGATCCGGATCGCGTACGGGTTCGGGCCGGCCGTCGCGTCGGACGTGCGCGGCGGGGCGAAGGTCAGCTCCACCGTCCCCGTCGTCCCCGGGTACAGCCGCAGGGAAGCAGGCTCCACCGTGGTCCAGGGCGCGAGGTCACCGACGGGCTCGAAGCGGTACTCGTCGACCACGTCACCGGTGTTGCGCAGTCGCAGCCGCACGGTCGTGCTGTCACCGGGATCCACCGTGGCCGAGGAAGGTTCGAGGGAAGTCCAAATACTCACTGCTCGACGCTACGGGGGCGGACGGCATCCGTCAGGAGCCGTCGGGGCAAGCCGAGTTGCCCCGACGGGCACCGACGGTCCCGGAAGTACCCAGGTGAGAGACGTGTTCGAGGTCTGGATGCGTCGGCACGACCTCCTTCCGTCGGCACCTTCTCCTTCCGCCGGCACGCCTGGCACGGGCCGCACCCTCGGGCCGCACCCTCGGGCGGCGGACGCAGGGTGGCGCGGCGCCTGCCGCAGGCCGTGTGCCGTCCGCATGCGAACGGAAGGCCGGGCGCTTCGGGGCGCTGTTGTCAGTGCCGGATGACACCATCCGGCCATGAGCGGAGAGTCTTTCAACTGGCACGATTTCCTCGGGCGTTGGCAGGAGGAGTGGGTCCCGCGCGCGGACGAGGACGAGGAGGACGACGAGGGCGGCGGCGGGCGGACCGCTGTCCACCTGGGCAGGCCCGGGGCACAGGAATCGGCGATCGCCGCGGCCGAGGAGCGGCTGGGGCGGCGGCTGCCGACCTCGTACCGGGAGTTCCTGGCCGTGAGCGACGGGTGGCACGTGGAACAGACGGCCGGGGTCTACCAGCTCGGCGGTGTCGCGGACATCGGCTGGTTCCAGGACCCGCACGGCATGACCCCGCTGTACGAGGAGAGTCTGGGCGACAACCCGCGCGAGGAGGACGTCCTGCTGGCCGGGATGTGGCAACGGGCCCTACGGCTGGAGACCGACTCCGACATGTCGTACGCCCTGCTCGACCCGGGCGACAGCGACCAGGACGGCGAGTGGGCGCTCTACGTCTACAAAGGCTGGAGCGGTGAATTCCCGGACCGCTACCCGTCGTTCCGCGCGTACATGGAGGCCATGTACCGCGGCTTCCACGCCGACCGGGCGGCGAGCCCCGGCTTCGTCAACGCGACCACGCGCGCCCAGGACGCCCGGGTGGAGGACGCCCGCCTGCTGGCCCTGCGCGGACGGTACGAGGAGGCCCTGCCCCTGGTCGAGGAGGCAGGGTCCTTCGGACGGCCGCACAGCGCCGTCCTGCTCAACCAGCTCCGGCATCTGTCGGCGCCGCGCAGCTCCCGGGACTACGGCTTCCTGGTGGCCGACCCGCGCTACCTGCCCGAGATCCTGCCTGTGGCGGCCATGACGCCGGCACGCGGCGAATGGCGGCTGGGCGGGGACGACCACTGGCTCGGGATGATGGCCGCCCGCGGGGTCCCCCGGGAGACCGCCGAGGCCCTGCTGGGCACGATGCGGGACGGCACCCATCGCTACGCGCCTCCCGGCCCGTGGGGCAGGGCCGTCTCCGAGGCCCGGGAGGCGGCCCGCTGGGGGGCGACCGACGCCGCGTGGCGGATCCTGCGGAACGCGCTCCCGCGATGGGAGGCGCCCGGGCCCTCGCTGATCGCCCCGGTCGGCCTGCTCGCCGATCCGGTTCTGGGTCCGCTGATCACCCCGGAGCGCGGACGGGAAATCCTTGCGACGCCGCGGGCCGGGCAAGCGGGACCCGCTCCCGAGCCGGTGCCCGATCTCGACCCGCCGGGCCTCGCCTGGCTGACGGAGCCCGCGGAGACCCGGCAGCCGTCCGACGGCTACCGCTGTGTCTGGGCCGAGGGGATCGACCCCGCCCGCCTGCCCGCTGTGATAGGCGAGGCAGGCGCCGAACTGGGCGCGCCCGCAGATCCGCGCGAGGCGTCCTGGCACGCGCCCAAGCCCCACGAGCGGGAGGGCGTGGAACTCTGGGAGGACCGGGCCGTGGTTGCCGTCGGCCGCACCGCCGAAGCGTGGGCCTTCGCCTTCGACGGCTACTGCCACCACCTCGGCAACCTGTTCTCCTCCCCCGCTCGGGCCGCCTCCTCGTCCGGCCGCGCGGTGGTGGTGTGGCGCGACCCGAGGCACTCGCACCCGGGCGACCGCCCGGCCGCGTTCCACCTGTCCGTGGCCGAACAGGGCGAGGAGCTCTACGCGTTCACCGTTCGCGGTACGGAGATCCGGCGCTCCGGCGCGATTCCCGAGGCCCTGGACCCCGCACGGCTGTTCCGCCCGGAGGACGGTGAACCGGACCGCGAGCTCCGTGTATTGCAGGCCCTGCACACCGAACTCGGGCTGTCGCTTCCCCGCTTCGCGCTGACCCAGGGCAGGCTCCACACCTTCACCACCCGGTCCTGGACCCGGGCGCCACGCGAGGGGGAGGGGTTCGCCTACGTCAGCCTCGGGGGGCGCCGGTCCTGAACCGGGCTGCGGCGAGCCGCCGTGGCTCTTCGGTCCCCTGACGCGGGCCTGCTCATCGACGGCGGCGTCCGCGACACGGCGGAGACCGAGGCGCTCGGCTTCCCGGTCTTCTCGCGCGGCACCTCCATCCTCGGCACCCGCAAGGACTTCCGCGGCGTTCTCGGGCGTCCCGTCGACGTCGGTGGCGCCACGGTCCACACCGGCGACCTCGTCGTCGGGGACGTCGACGGGGTCGTGGCGCTCCCCGCCTCCGGCACCGAGCGGATCCTCGACCGGGCCGACGCGCGCGTGGCGCACGAGAGAGATCTGATGAAGCAGCTCCGGGAAGGCCGCGGCACCCTCGACCTGTACGACGACTTCCAAGCTGCCGGACGGTGACGACACCCATGACGGACAATCCGATCTCCGCCGTGGCCGTCCGGGCCGAAGCGCTGCGTGCGCAGGGCGCGGACGTCATCACGCTCGCCGCCGGTGAACCCCAGGCGGCCAGCAGCGCCGCGGTGGTGGAGGCCGTCGTGGCCGCGGTCCGCGACCCCGCCACCCACCACTACGGGACGGCCCAGGGCGACCCCGCTCTGCGCGCGCTCGTAGCCACCACCGTCGCCGTTGACACCGGGCTCGCCTGGAGCGCGGACGAGGTGCAGATCGCCCTCGGCGCGAAGCACGCCCTCTTCCTCGCCGTCCAGGCTCTGACCGACGCCGGTGGCGAGGTCCTGGTCGCCGCGCCCGGCTGGCCAGGTCACGCCGAAGTGGTCACCGCCGCCGACGGTGTCGCCGTACCGGTCGCCACCGACGAGGAGTTCCGGCTCTCGGCCGAGGCGCTCGACCGCTGTCGTGGCCCACGCACACGGGCGGTGATTCTTTCCAGCCCCGGCAATCCCACCGGCGCCGTCCACCCCGAGGCTCGGCAGAGGGAGATCGCCGACTGGGCGCAGCAGCACGGCCCGTGGGTCATCAGCGACGACGTCTACTGAAGTCGTCACCCACCCTGGTGCGCGGTGCCTGATCCGTCACCTTCCGCCGCCACGGCAGCCCGCACCCGCTGGTCCTCGCGAGCAGAGCCGACGTCCCGTTCCAGGGGTGTGCGGCTCACGGCCGTCGCAAGGTCTTCCAAGGCCCGCTTCTGCAGTTCCGCCTCCCACCGCACGACCGGGCTCCGGTTGCCGGCGGCAGGGTCCTCCCACGCGTGGAGCGCCTCCTCCACGCGCCCCCAGTCCGGATTCCTGTGCTCGCGCACGTCGACTGCCGCCTGCGCGGTGTCCGCCTCCAGAGCCTCGGCGAACCGCTCCGCCTCGGGGACGGAACGGCTGTCGGCCCGCGGGACGTGGCTCTCCATGAGCATCGCCGCCCGGCCGAACCCCTGGAGCGCCTCCTGCGCCTCCTGCGCCTCGCGCGCGGTCAGCCCCCTGGGGCGGACCGGTTCCTGCCTTGCCTGGTCGTATGCCTCCTGCCAGGCGGCCCGTGCCTCCCTGCTTGCCAGGAGTGCCCTGCGCAGGTCGGCGTGATGCTCCCGGGTCGGTTCGGCGTAGTTGCGGAGCACCGCGGCCGCGTAGTGGCCGTTGGCGGCGAGCCAGTCAGCAAGCCGGCCCGCCAGCTTGGGCGTCTCCCATGCGGGGAACAGCACGTACGCCAGCATTGCCAGGGCCCCGCCGAGCAGGGTGAGCACCACGCGCTCCGGGACCGTCTGCTCCCATGCCTGGCCGCCCATGCCGAGCAGGAAGACGACGTACGCGGCAGTGAAGCACTGGGAGTAGGCGTAGCCGGTACGGATCAGCGTGTACGACAGGCCTGCCGAGACCACCGCCAGCGCGCCGAACACATGGGCGTCCGGGCCCAGGGCCCGCACCATCCCGGTGGCAAGCGCGACCCCCGCCAGGGTCCCGGCGAGACGGGCCACCGCCCGCGCGTACGTCCGGTGGAAGTCCGGCCGCATCACCATCACCGAGGCGATGGGCGCCCAGTAGCCGTGGCCCAGGGGGAGCCGGGCGGCGATCAGGTAGCCGAGCGTGGCCACCGCCGCCACGCGGACGGCGTGCCGGAACACGGGCGAGTCCCGCCGGAGCTCACGGCGGACCGCCCGGGCGACGACCGGGACCAGCCGGAACATTGTCGGGCGCACCAGGAACTGGGTGCCCGCGGATCCGGGCGGCGTGGGCGTCCTCCCGCGCGCGCCGCCGCAGCAGGCGATCTCCAACGCCTCGCCGAGCAGTTCCACGAGCCGCTCGGCGGCCTGCCGCGCGGGTCCCTCCAGTACCTCGTGCTCCTCGTCGACGCGCAGGACGTCCGTGCTCCCGGGCCGCACCTCGGCGGGAGTGCCGCGGCGGATCGAACGGGCGGCCGCATCGAGGACGTCGGCGGCCGCGTCGAGCAACTCCCGCGCGCGGTCCCGCCCGGGTCCCTCCGCCGGGGCGCCCACGTCCGGGTCGGCGAGCGCGGCGACGACCGGCCGAATGCGCTCGGCGAGGCCCCGGGGGCCGTGGAGGACGGAGGGACGGGTGCGAGCCTGTGACGGCGTCACTGCGGCCGCGTCCCGGGCCGTCATCAACGGCTCGGGGTCGAACGGGGCGGTCGGGTCGTGCCGCAACCGGCGGGCGTAGTCCGCCACGGCGGCCAGGGCGTCGGCGAGCGCGTCACGATGCGCTCCCCAACGCCGGATCGGGAACAGCAGGATCAGCACGGCCTGCGTCACGCCCCCGAGTGCGATGACCCCGGCGTGCTCCAGGGCTCGCCCGACGCTCGTGGGCAGGGTGATGGTCACCAGCATGCTGCCCACGGTCGTCGCTGCGACGATCCCAGCGGTCGATCCGACGGCCCACGCCATTCCCGCGGCAAAGGCCCATACGGCCAGCAGCGGGAGGAACGTCACGAGTCGCCCCGCCGCCAGGTAGCCCACGAAGGTGCTGAGCGCCAGACCCGCGCCCGCGCCGAGCGCGATCACCTTGCGTGGGCGCCAGGTGCGCTGGAAGGTGGCACCACCGGCGGAGTAGGCGCCGAGGGCGGCGGACGCGGCATACGCAGGGGAGACCAGCCACAGCGCCGGCCCGACGACGATCGCCACCCCAGCGGCCGTGCGCAACGCGAGCAGGGGCTCCAGCCGCGTCTCCTCGATCGTCAGCCCGGATCGCACGACCTCCCCGAAGGCCCGCAGCCACCTCACCCGTGTGAGCCTAGCCGGAACGCCCTGCCGGGGCGCGTCGGCCTGGTTGAGGTGCGGCAGCCGTCGGGCAGGAAAGCCTCCCGCACGGCCCGGGAACATGACGGCGGACGCACGCACCGACCGGTCAGCGGAATCTTCGTACGCGGACGACCACCGACCCCCAACGCATCTCCGGCGCGGGTCACCAGCTAGTCGCCGTCGTCGTCCTGGAGCATGTGGCGGCGTTCCTGTTCGCGCTTGGAGTAGGCGGCTGCCCGGATCGCGTCGTCGCTCTCCAAGCCTGATCCCAGCGCCCCGCCCACCGTGGCGACCGAAGCGACGAACCAGGACAACGTCCAGTATTCCGCGGCGTGAAGCGGGGTTCCTGTCGTGGAGGCGAACACCTGGCCGTTGAGGATGAACAGGGCCCACACCAAGTTGATGACGATCAAACCCACGTAGCAGACGAGCACCCCGATACCCACGGTCATGACCGTCGAGACGTTGTAGAGCCTCGCCCTTTGCCTCGCCTCAGGCGAGTGCTCTGCCGTTCGATGCCACAGCTGCGCGTCCACGATCAGCCAACCGATCATGAGCGCGACCGACCCGACCGTGGCGATCACGAGGCGCGGCGCGCTCAGGGACTCGGCCAGGTTCCAGATGGTGGAGTTCACGGTGGCGACTGCTCCCGTGGCGAGTGCGGCCGCCAGGGCTTTCGACAAGCCCGGCACCAAGCGCCACGGCCGGTTGGCGCGGACCATACCGACGAGTACCCGCAGGTAACCGCGCGGCCCGCTGACGACGTACCGCAGGTCAGCGGTCTCCTCCGCACCGACCTGGCCCGGGTGGATAGGCGCGAAACGACCGACGAACGGAGCCAGCAACGGCTGGCTCTGCGGAGGTCCCTCCACCCCGGTGGCCCGCCGACCCGCCAAACTGAGCACGGCCTCTTCCACGGCCCGCCGGGCCCTCGTCTGCAGCCGCAAGCCCCCCAGCGTGGGAAGAGACAGCAGTGCCAAGCCGTGTTCGTGACTCAGATCCACCACGAGCTTGAGCCCGTGTGAGTGCAGCGGAAGGTCGGTGAGGGCCACGACGATGTCCCAATTCTGCGCACTTCCACGGTCCATGATCCGGTGCATCAAGGTGGGCAGGTCCTCGGTCCCTGCGGTGAAGGGCTCACTGACCACCTCGACGTCGAACCGTCGCCCCTGGCCAGACTTGTCGGCGAGCCGAGCAGGAAGTATCCGGGCCATGCGCTGCGCGATCTCCGTGGGCGCGTCCGGATCCGCCAGGAGAGCCACGACCGTAACGCCCTGAGACGACATCCGCATGGCTCCTTCTCTCGTCGGCTGCCCCCGCGATCGCCCGTGCCCACAGGATGCCCCCGGAGTATCGGCGACGCCGAGTGACACGCTGGCCCCTCCCGGCAGGGGATCCGGGACACTCCCGACGCTCGTGTGAGCGGGGCCCGGTGACGGCGCATGTCGCGCGTTCCCCGGCGCGATCAGGTAATCAGGAACGGTGAACAAGGACGCGACCGACCCCTTCGTGCATGTCCGGGGCGCCAGTGAGAACAACCTGCGGAACATCGATGTCGACGTTCCGCGGGACGCGATGGTCGCCTTCACCGGCGTCTCCGGTTCGGGGAAGTCCTCGCTCGCGTTCGGCACGCTCTACGCGGAGGCCCAGCGGCGCTACTTCGAGTCCGTAGCACCGTACGCCCGAAGGCTGTTGCAGCAGGTCGGCGCGCCGCACGTGCGGGAAATCACCGGACTGCCACCGGCCGTGGCCCTGCAGCAGCGACGCGGGTCGCCCAGCTCGCGCTCGACGGTCGGCACCATCACCACGCTGTCCAATCTGCTGCGCATGCTGTACTCCCGCGCCGGTACCTATCCGCCCCGGTCCGCACGGCTGGAAGCCGAGTCGTTCTCACCCAACACCGCGGCCGGCGCCTGCCCGGAGTGCCACGGACTGGGCGTCGTGCACGACGTCGCCGAGGACCTGCTCGTCCCGGACCCCTCGCTGAGCATCCGCGAGGGGGCGATCGCCGCCTGGCCGGGCGCCTGGCAGGGCGCCAACCTGCGCAGCGTCGTGAACGGCCTGGGGATCGACATCGACCGACCGTGGCGCAGGCTCAGGAAGAAGGACCGGGACTGGCTGCTGTACACGGACGAGCAGCCCTCCGTGTACATCGAGCCGGAGGAGGACCGCGTCGACTACGGCTACCAGGGCAAGTTCTGGAGCGCCCGCAAGCACGTCATGCACGTCCTCGCCGACTCCAAGAGCGAGAGGATGCGAGAACGGGCGCTCCGGTTCGTCAGGAGTGTGCCCTGCCCCGAGTGTCACGGCAGCGGACTGCGGCCCGAGGCGCTCGCCGTGACCTTCGCCGGACGTTCCATCGCCGAGATCAACGCGATGCCGCTCACCGAGGTCGTGGCGCTGCTGCGGCCCGTCGCGGAGCGGTCCGCGGCCGACGCCACCACGTCGACCGCCCGATCCGGGGAGTCGACCGAGGTCGCGGTCAGGATCTGCGGCGATCTGGTCGCGCGGGTCGACGTACTGCTCGACCTGGGCCTCGGATATCTCAGCCTCGGGCGCCGCTCGACGACCCTGTCGCCCGGCGAGGCGCAGCGCCTGCGGATCGCCACCCAGCTGCGCTCGGGGCTGTTCGGCGTCGTCTACGTCCTCGACGAACCCTCCGCGGGCCTGCACCCGGCTGACGCGGAACCGCTGCTGGACGTGCTGGACCGCCTCAAGGCGGCGGGCAACTCGCTGTTCGTCGTGGAGCACGACATGGACGTCGTACGGCGGGCGGACTGGGTGGTCGACATCGGCCCCGGCGCGGGCGAGGGCGGCGGGCGCGTGCTGTACAGCGGCCCGGTCGCCGGCCTTGAGCGGGTCGGGGAGTCGGCCACGAGCCAGTACCTGTTCGGGCGCGCCCAGCCGCTCGATCACCGCCCGCGCACACCGCACGGCTGGCTGCACCTGAGCGGCGTCTCCCGCCACAATCTGCATGACGTGTCCGTCGACGTACCGCTCTGCGTACTGACGGCGGTGACGGGCGTGTCCGGTTCCGGAAAGTCCACGCTGGTGACGCAGGTGCTCGCCGAGGTCGTCCGCGGCCACCTCGGACTCGCACCCGAGGAGCCCGACGAGGCGCAGCTGGAGGTCGACGTCCAGGACGCGTCGGGGGTCGAGTCGTTCGACCGGCTGGTCCGGGTCGACCAACGGCCCATCGGCCGAACTCCCCGGTCCAACCTGGCCACGTACACGGGGATGTTCGACGCGGTGCGCAAGCTGTACGCGGCGACGGACGAGGCCAGGGCGCGCGGCTACTCGGCCGGGCGGTTCTCGTTCAACGTGCCCGAAGGGCGGTGCGAGACCTGCCAGGGCGAAGGATTCGTCGCGGTCGAACTGCTGTTCCTGCCCGGCACCTACGCGCCGTGCCCGACCTGCCAGGGGGCCCGGTACAACGCCGAAACGCTGGAAGTCACCTACCGCGGCAAGAACATCGCGGAAGTGCTGGCGCTGTCCGTCGACGCCGCCGCCGAGTTCCTGTCCGCCGTCCCGGCCGCCTCCCGCAGTCTGGAGACGTTGCGCGAGGTGGGACTGGGGTACCTGCGGCTGGGGCAGCCCGCGACGGAACTCAGCGGTGGTGAGGCGCAACGCATCAAACTGGCCACCGAACTGCAGCGAGCCCGCCGCGGGCACGCGCTCTACCTGCTCGACGAGCCGACGGCGGGGCTCCACCCCTCGGACATCGCGCTGCTGCTGCGACAGCTGCACCGGCTCGTCGACGCCGGCAACACGGTCGTCCTCGTCGAGCACGACCTGGACACGATCGCCACCGCCGACTGGGTCATCGACCTCGGGCCGGGCGGTGGCGACGAGGGCGGGCGGGTGGTCGCGACGGGCCCGCCGGCCAAGGTGGCGAGGGCCCGCCGCGGCGCCACCGCGCCCTATCTCGCGGCTCGGCTTGCGCGCTCCTGACGACGGCGAGGGGCTGAGCACCGGTCGGGCGGGTTCGGGGCGCAGGGTCGCGCGCGTCGCCATGCTGCGTTCCAGCTGGTGGCTGATATCGCTCGCGCGGTGTCCCGTCTGGGCATATTCCACGATGAGTTCGGCGACGTGGCGGCGCGGCAGACCGTGGAGTCGACGCTCAGGTCAGTCCGGCGACATGCACCGGGGCGCGGACCGCTACAGCAGCCGGTCGAACACCGCGGTCGCGCCCTCCCAGTGACTGGTCTGCGGGTTCTTGACATCCGGATACATGATTCTGAACGTCTCGGCGAGGGCGACGCTGAGACCGCCGATGATCTCGGGGTAGCGCTCTTCGGCCTCCTGGGTGGGTGTCCTGTCGAGGGGAGGGTGCGCGGCGAGCTGTTCCAGGATCGGCTTCAGCTCGACCTCCTCGTCGAGCCGCCGGAACCGGTGAATGCTCTCCTGGAGGCCCTTGGTGATCGGCAGGTCCCGCGGTTCGACGGTATCCCTGCCGTTGGCCTTGGCCGACGCCTGGCCGACGACCAGGAGGTCGTAGAGCTTGGCGTCGACGAAGTCGCCGTACCGCTTCAGATCGTTCCTGTCCACGTCGAGGCTTGCGGCGGCGCGGAAGAACCTCTCGAACTTCGACACACCCATCACGGTCATACCTCTCGCCTCCTTACCGCGAACGGACGGCGTCGTTCGCTCCCGCCCGCGCCGCCATCGGCTGTTACCCGGTCGAGATTCGCAGAGCCCCCTGCTGAGCGCCTCCGCACCCCAGGCCGAAAAAGGGCGCTCCTTCTTCCCCTGGCAGAGCAGAGTGCGCAGGCATCCCTCTCGGCCGGCCGTACGGCCGTCCGTCGGTAGGAGGCTGCACGGCGTCGCAACGCCAGAAGGGGCGGCCGAACTGGCGGTGCCCCGCGGACGTGAGCCGGCGTGAGCGTGCGGACCGGTGCGCCCGGGACCCGGGGCGCGAAGGGCGCCGCAGGCGGCTCCTGCGCCGCGCGGCCTCGAGGCCGCGCCGGGAGAAGTTGTACGGCACCCGGTCGACGGCCACGGCGTCGCCGCCGGGGAGGGCGGTCAGCTCGACCATGTCGGGGACGTCCCTGCGGGTGCTGCTCGACCTGGTCGACCTCCACGTCGTCACAGGGCGATGGTGTCCGGCTCCCTGCGTTCGCCTCGCTCCGGCCGCGAGATCTGCCGCAGCATCCGCTGACGCTCACGCTGCCGTCTCCCGTGGACGCCGTCGGACATCTTCTCGGCCCCTTCGGGGCTGGTGCCGAAGGCGCCACCGATCATCGCGACGGCGGTGATGAACCAGGCCCCCCATCTTCTGGCGCGACGCGACCTCCCCGGATCAAACCGAGGAAGGGCCACCCACCCACTGCAGCTCTGCAACAGGGCAGCCCGCCCGACTGCTGCTGACACCGCTCGCGCAAAGTCCTGGCGAGGCAATCAGCCGGGCGCGCCCAGCACGATCTTCCACACTCGGGTCGCCACCTGGAGGTTCAGCCGGTCCTCGACGTTCGCGAGGTCGTTGCCGCTGATGTCGCGGATGCGCTGGAGCCGATAGCGCAGCGTGCTGCGGTGGATCGCGAGGGAGTCCGCGGTCTCGTCGTAGTTGCCGCCGCAATCGAAGTACCGGGACAGGGTCTCCACCATGGTCGCGTGGTGACGGGAGTCGTAGTCGATGAGCTGCCCGAGCCACTCCTGGACGAACGTCTCCAGTTCCCGATAGCCGTTGCCAGGCCCCAGGATGCGGTAGAGGCCGAGCTCGTCGAAGAACGTCGTGCCGTAGTGCTCGCGGGAGTGGCGGCGCACTTCCAGGGCGCGCTGCGCCTCCTGGTAGCGGTGGGGGATGTCGTGCAGAGAGTCGCAAGGGGCGCTCACTCCGATCGTCCCGGACCGTGTCCCGGTCTCCCGCGCGAGCGCCTCGTACAGCGCGCGTGCGTGAGGCCTGTCGTCGGCGACCAGGACCACGTGGTCGGAACGTCGAGTCAGCAGCGAGCGCATGCCCACGGCAGAGGCCGCCCGGCCCACGGTCTGCGCGAAGGAATCGTCCGCAGACCGGTTCGGCCACTGCACCACGACGACGTAGTGGCTGCGGTGCAGGTCGTGTCCGACTGCCTCGGACCGGGCGTAGGCGCTCGCCTCGTCCGTCCCTGCCAGGAGGTCGTCGACCAGCTCGCGGTGCAGCCTCAGCTCCACTTCGGCCAGATTGCGCAGGTGCGTCAGCTCCGGGGCGAGTGACATGGCGGCGTGTTCCAGCGCGAGCACGGTGTGTTCGTCGGCCTCGTTCCGGGCGTCGACCAGTGCCAGCACGCCCAGGATCTCGCCGTGCGGGCGGATCAGGGTGATCAGCCGGTCCTTTATCCGCACCGGCCCGGCCTGACGGGCGACGGCGTGCAGCATCTCGTCCTGGCGTACGGGATCCGGTTCCGGGTAGGGGTCGGGGTGGCCGGGGCCGGTCCAGGACCTCAGTCGACCGAAGCGGTCCTCGACCAGCGCGGGGAGTCCAGTGAGCCCGTGCAGTGCGCGGGTGATGGCTTCCTCGCCGCCGCTCGAGGCAGCGACGTCGGCCATGAGCGCGTGAACGGCCCGCTGGTACCCCAGCTCGGCCACGACGGAGATCAGCTGCCGCTGGAGGGCTGCGCGTTCGTCCCTCAGTCGGTGCAGCTCCAGCGCGTCCTCGCGTGGGCGGTGGTGTGCGAAGGCGACTGACAGTGCAGCAGCGGTGTGCCGGACGAGCGTGGCGAGCAGGGATCGCTCGGCCTCGGTGGGCCGGGAGCGGGACGTCACCACGAGGTAGCCGTGGAGTCCCTCAAGTCCGCGCAGCCCCAGGGCCCGGCCCCAGGGTCGGCCGGGTACGGCCACCGGGCCGTCCTGCCCGGCCAGCTCCCCCACCCTCCGGCCCACGGCCGAGGCATGCGTCTGCCCCTTCCTCGGGCTGGGGACCAGGTCGCCGCCCACCTTGAGGTAGCCGACCTCGACGCGGTATGGCCCCGCGGCGCCTATGTGGTCCATGGCCAGTCGCAGGATCTCGCCTTCGTCGGGGGTGTCGAACAGGGCGCGGGAGAGCGCCATCAGGTCGCGGAGGGCGTGATCGGCCGGGGTGGGAGCGGGTGGCCGGGGGTATCTCCCGGCGGCCGTGGGCTTCCGCCCGGCGCTGCCCCGCGGAAGGCTGCCCTCCCAGTCGGAGCGGCGGTGGTACAGGCTGTGCGTCCGACTGTCGGCCATGGGATCACTCCGTTGTCCCCGAGTCGTCAGGGAGGCGAATGGTATTTCGCGTACCCGCTCCCGGCCGGCTTACCCGAGATGTTCGGAATCTTTCTCTCGTACTCGTGGGGCGACCGGACCCGTGCATTCCTGGCCTGCCAGGCACAGGCGTGGAGCCGCCCGGTTCGTCACCCTGGGGAGTGTTCGGGATCCTCCGTGCGCACCGGCGGGAAACCGGCGGAGGTCCCACCTCTACCTGAACGAACGTGATCCGGAGAGCCGGCGCAGGCGCCGTACCGGGAGGAGTTCCTCATGGCCAAGGCAGTGGGCATCGACCTGGGCACCACCAACTCGGTGATCGCCGTGTGGGAGGGCGGCGAGCCGTCCGTCGTGCCCAACAGCGAGGGCAACCGCACGACACCGTCCGTGGTGGCCTTCACCGACACCGGGGAACGGCTGGTGGGCCAGCTGGCCCGGCGCCAGGCGATCCTCAACCCCAAGGGCACCATCTACTCGGCCAAGCGGTTCATCGGCCGGCACTTCGACGAGATCTCCGACGAGGCCAGGGCGGTGGCGTACGACGTCGTCGAGGGCGACGGCGGGGCCGCCCGCTTCAAGGTGCGCGACAAGTTGTACGCGCCGGAGGAGATCAGCGCGCAGGTGCTGCGCAAACTCGCCGACGACGCCTCCAAGCAGCTCGGGGAGCGGGTCACGGAGGCGGTCATCACGGTGCCCGCCTACTTCAACGACGCTCAGCGCACCGCCACCAAGGACGCCGGGCGGATCGCGGGACTGGAGGTGCTGCGGATCATCAACGAGCCGACGGCGGCCGCCCTCGCGTACGGCATGGACAAGAAGGAGCACGAGACCGTCCTCGTCTTCGACCTGGGCGGCGGCACCTTCGACGTGAGCATCCTCGACGTCGGCGACGGCGTGGTGGAGGTGCGCTCCACCGCCGGCGACAGCCACCTGGGGGGCGACGACTTCGACCGGCGTCTGGTGGATCACCTCGCGGACGACTTCCAGAAGGAGAACGGCATCGACCTGCGCAAGGACCCGCAGGCGCTGCAACGACTGTTCGAGGCCGCGGAGAAGGCCAAGACCGAGCTCAGTTCGGTGACGCAGACGCAGGTCAGCCTGCCGTTCATCACCGCCGACGCCTCGGGCCCCAAGCACCTCACCGACTCGATCATGCGGTCCACGTTCGAGCAGATCACCAGCGACCTGGTGGAGCGTTGCCTGGGACCGGTGCAGCAGGCGATGGCCGACGCCAAGGTCGGCGACAGCGACATCGACGAGGTCATCCTTGTAGGCGGTTCCACCCGTATCCCGGCGGTGCAGGCTCTGGTCCGCCGGCTGACCGGTGGCAAGGACCCCAACATGAGCGTCAACCCCGACGAGGTCGTGGCCCTGGGCGCCGCGATCCAGGCCGGGGTGCTCAAGGGCGAGGTCAAGGACGTCCTGCTGCTCGACGTCACACCCTTGTCGCTGGGCGTGGAGACGCGCGGCGGAGTGATGACGAAGATCATCGAGCGGAACACCACCATCCCGGTGCGCCGCAGCGAGACCTTCTCCACCGCCGAGGACAACCAGCCGGCCGTCGATGTGGTGGTCCTCCAGGGCGAGCGCGAGCTGGCCGCAGACAACCGGGTGCTGGGCCGGTTCCAGCTCACCGACATCCGGCCGGCGCCGCGGGGCGAACCGCAGGTCGAGGTCATCTTCGACATCGACGCCAACGGCATCCTCAACGTCAAGGCCCGCGACCGGGACACCGGCAAGGAACAGGGCATCACCATCAGCGAGAGTTCCAACCTGGACCGCGGTGAGGTCGAACGCATGGTCCAGGAGGCCGAAAGCAACCGGGGCCAGGACCAGGCACTCCGCGAGGCCGTCGACGCCCGCAACGAACTCGACGCCGTCGCGTACCAGGTCGAGAAGCGTCTCGCCGAACTGGGCGACGCAGCGCCCGCGCACGAGAAGGCACGCGCCGAGATGCTCGTGTCCGACGCCCGGGCGGCGGTCAAGGAAGAGGCGGGCGTGGAGCGCACGCGGCCCCTGACCTCCGAACTCCAGCAGGTGCTCGCGGGACTGACGGCTCATCAGGACGCAGGCGCCACGGGCGGCGGTCCCGGCCAGGACGCCGCCGCCGGCGGTCCCACGAGTGGCGGTGGCGGTGACGATGATGTCATCGACGCCGAGTTCGACAAGGGCTGAGGCGCGCCATGCCCACCGACCCCCAGGAACCCGACCGGGCCGCGTCGGATCCGGTCGTACCGGCGCCGGAAGACGCCGGACGCCCTCCGCGCGGGGATTTGCCCCGACCGGGCCCGCCCCGGTCCGAAGCGGCGAACGGCGAACCGGGACCCGACGCCGCCGGCCCCGCGCGTGCCGAGGACGAGTACACGACCGCGATCCAGGAACTGGAGGACCGCTGGCGGCGCGCACTCGCCGACCTCGACAACCTTCGCAAGCGTCACGCCAGGGAACTGGAGCGCGAACGGGCGGTCGAGCGGTCCCGCACGGCGGCCGCCTTCCTGCCCGTCCTCGACAACCTCGAACTCGCCCTGACCCACGCGGGCGCCGATCCGGGCGCGATCGTGGAGGGCATCAGGGCCGTACGCGACCAGGCGGTGAACGTCCTCGAACTGCTCGGCTACCCGCGGCATGCGGAGACCGGCGTCGCCTTCGACCCTGCCCGGCACGAAGTGGTCGGTGTAGTCCAGGACCCCGACGCCCCACCGGGCACCGTCGTCCAGGTGCTGCGCCCCGGCTACGGTGACGGCGAGCGGCAGCTCAGGCCGGCCGCGGTGACCGTCGCGAAGCGGGAGTGACCGGTCATGGCACGGGACTTCTACGAGGTGCTGGGCGTGTCGCGGACCGCGAGCCAGGACGAGATCCAGCAGGCATATCGCAAACTCGCGCGCAGGCACCACCCCGACGTCAACAAGGACCCCGGGGCGGAAGAGCGTTTCAAAAACCTCAACGAGGCGTACAGCGTCCTGTCCGATCCCAAGACCCGAGCCCGCTACGACCGCTTCGGCGAGGATTTCCGCAAGATCCCGGAGGACTTCGACGAACGGGTCGCGGCGGGAGCGGGCGGAGGCTTCCGCGGCCGGAGGACCGCAGGCGGTGGCGGTCCTCGTGTCCGGTACGCCACCGGCTTCGGCGACGACTTCGGCGCGGAGGGCATCGACATCGAGGACCTGTTCGGCTCCATGTTCGGAGCCGGCGCCGCCCGAGGCGGCGTCCCCGGAGCGGACCAGGAGGCGGAACTGCCGCTCACCGTCGAGGAGGCGTACCGAGGCGGCCGTCGCACCGTCACGCTCGCCGGTCCCACCGGGCAGCCGCGGCGGTACGAGGTCGACGTGCCGCCGGGCGTCACCGACGGGCAGCGCATCCGGCTGGCGGGTGAGGGCGGCCAGGGCAGTGGTGACGCCGCCGCGGGCGACCTGTACCTGCGGGTGCGTATCCAGCCCCACCCCCGGTTCCGGCTGGACGGCCGCGATGTACACGTACAAGTCCCGGTCACCCCCTGGGAAGCGGCCCTGGGCGCGACCGTGCCGGTGCCCACGCCCGGCGGCGGCACGGCCAAGGTCACGGTGCCCGCGGGCTCGTCCAGCGGCCGGCGGCTGCGGCTGCGCGGCGAGGGCATGCCGAATCCGCGCGGCGCGAACGGCGACCTGTACGCCGAACTCCGCGTCATGGTGCCGCCCACCCTCGGCGACCGGGAGCGCGAACTGTTCGAGGAGCTCGCCGCCACTTCCCCGTTCGACCCCAGGAGGACGTGATGAAAGACCGACCCGCGGGAGCGGCAGGCATCGGCCGGGCCGGCGTCGGCGCCCGTCCGGTGCGGACGGGCGCCGACCTCACCGCCTCGACGGCTGTCCGGTACGCGCTCGTGCCCGTCCCCAGGCTCTCCCTGGCCGCCGTGGCCCTTCGCTCGGGCCTCCACCCCGATCTGATCCGTCGATTCGTCGCCCTCGGCCTGGTCGACGCCGAACGCGACGCCGCGGGGCGCCTGGTGTTCGACTCCACGGCTCCGGCGGTCCTCGCCCGCATCCAGCGGCTGCGCACCGGCCTCTGCCTCAACTACGCATCCATCGGCCTGGTGCTCGACCTGCTCGACCGCATCAGCCTGCTCGAAGCCGCCCTGCGCGGCCGCGGCACGAGGAGTGACACACCCCCATGGACATGAACCGTCTCACCCAGAAGTCCCAGGAAGCCCTCCAGGAGGCACAGACCGCGGCCGTCGGCATGGGGCACACCGAGGTCGACGGGGAACACCTGCTGCTCGCACTTCTCGATCAGGAGGACGGTCTGATCCCGCGGTTGCTGCAACAGGCCGGCACCGAGCCGCAGGAACTGCGCGCTGCCGTGCGCGAGGAACTCTCCCGCCGCCCGAAGGTCACCGGCCCCGGCGCGGCACCCGGCCAGGTCTTCGTCACCCAGCGCCTCTCCCGCCTGCTCGACGCCGCCGAACGGGAGGCCAAACGCCTCAAGGACGAGTACGTGTCCGTGGAGCACCTCCTGCTCGCGCTGGCTGAGGAGAGCTCTTCGACCGCCGCCGGGCGCCTGCTCAAACAGGCCGGCATCACCAGGGACTCGTTCCTGAGCGCGCTCACCCGGGTCCGCGGCAACCAGCGTGTCACCTCCGCCAACCCCGAAGTGGCCTACGAGGCGCTGGAGAAGTACGGTCGCGACCTGGTCCTCGAGGCTCGGTCCGGGCGGCTGGACCCGGTCATCGGCCGGGACGCGGAGATCCGCCGGGTCACCCAGATCCTCAGCCGCAAGACCAAGAACAACCCCGTCCTCATCGGCGACCCCGGCGTCGGCAAGACCGCCATCGTGGAAGGTCTGGCCCAGCGCATCGTGCGCGGTGACGTGCCCGAAGGGCTCCGCGACAAGATCGTGTTCGCCCTCGACATGGGCTCCCTGGTCGCCGGCGCCAAGTACCGCGGCGAGTTCGAGGAACGCCTCAAGGCCGTGCTCAGCGAGGTCAAGGCCGCCGAGGGACGGATCCTGCTCTTCGTCGACGAGTTGCACACGGTCGTCGGCGCGGGCGCCGCCGAAGGGGCCATGGACGCGGGCAACATGCTCAAGCCGATGCTCGCCCGCGGCGAACTGCACATGATCGGCGCCACCACCCTCGACGAGTACCGCAAACACATCGAGAAGGACGCCGCCCTCGAACGCCGCTTCCAGCAGGTCCTGGTCGACGAGCCGAGCGTGGAGGACACCATCTCCATCCTGCGCGGACTGCGCGAACGCCTGGAGGTCTTCCACGGCGTGAAGATCCAGGACACCTCGCTGGTCTCCGCGGCCACCCTCAGTCACCGCTACATCACCGACCGTTTCCTGCCCGACAAGGCCATCGACCTCGTCGACGAGGCCTGTGCCCGGCTGCGTACGGAGATCGACTCCATGCCCGCCGAACTCGACGAGATCACCCGCCGGGTGACCCGCCTGGAGATCGAGGACGCGGCCCTGTCCAAGGAGACCGATCCCGCCAGCAAGGCCCGCCTGGGGGAGCTGCGCAGGGAACTGGCCGACCTCCGTGGCGAGGCCGACGCCAAACGCGCCCAGTGGGAGGCCGAACGGCAGGCGATCCGCCGCGTGCAGGAACTGCGCCAGGAACTGGAGCAGGTCCGCCACGAGGCGGAGGAGGCCGAACGCGCCTACGACCTCAACCGCGCCGCCGAACTCCGTTACGGCCGACTCCAGGACCTGGAGCGCCGACTCGCCGCAGAGGAGGAGCAACTGGCCGCCAAACAAGGGCAGAACCGGCTGCTGCGCGAGGTCGTCACCGAGGAGGAGATCGCCGAGATCGTCGCCGCCTGGACCGGCATCCCCGTCGCCCGGCTCCAGGAGGGCGAACGCGAGAAACTGCTGCGCCTCGACGAGATCCTGCGCGAGCGCGTCATCGGTCAGGACGAGGCCGTCCAGCTCGTCGCCGACGCCGTCATCCGCGCCCGCTCCGGCATCCGCGACCCTCGACGCCCCATCGGCTCGTTCATCTTCCTCGGCCCCACCGGCGTCGGGAAGACCGAGCTGGCCAAGACCCTCGCCAGGACCCTGTTCGACTCCGAGGAGAACATGGTCCGCCTCGACATGAGCGAGTACCAGGAGCGGCACACCGTCAGCCGGCTCATGGGCGCACCGCCCGGATACGTCGGCTACGAGGAAGGCGGCCAGCTCACCGAGGCCGTACGCCGCAAGCCGTACTCGGTCGTGCTGTTCGACGAGATCGAGAAGGCGCACACCGATGTCTTCAACACCCTGCTGCAGATCCTCGACGACGGCCGCATCACCGACGCTCAGGGCCGCACCGTCGACTTCCGCAACACCGTGATCATCATGACGTCCAACATCGGCTCCGAGCACCTCCTCGACGGCGCCACCGCCGAGGGCGAGATCAAGCCCGACGCCCGTGCCCTGGTGATGGGCGAGCTGCGCGGGCACTTCCGCCCGGAGTTCCTCAACCGCGTCGACGACATCGTGCTGTTCAAGCCGCTCGGCGAGCGGCAGATCGAGCGGATCGTGGAGCTGCAGTTCGACGAACTGCGGCGGCGGCTCGCCGAACGCCGCATCACCGTCGAACTCACCCCCGCTGCCCGGGAAGTGATCGCCCACGAGGGCTACGACCCGGTGTACGGGGCCCGGCCGCTGCGGCGTTACATCTCCCACGAGGTCGAGACGCTGGTCGGACGCGCCCTGCTGCGCGGCGACGTCCAGGACGGCGCGACGGTCCGTGTCGACGCCGAGCACGGAGAGCTGGTGGTCACCTACGACCAGTCCGAGGACGTGAAGGGAGCACGGGCGGCATGAGCACGATGCAGGCGACGACCGTCAGTTGTCCGAACTGCGGGCGCACCAACCGGGTGCCCGTGGCCGCGGAGGGCCGCCCCAGGTGCGGCCACTGCAAGCAGCCCCTGCCGTGGATGGTGGACGCGGGCGACGACGACTTCACCGAGGTCGCCGAGAGGGCCGACGTCCCCGTCGTGGTCGACCTGTGGGCCACCTGGTGCGGCCCCTGCCGCATGGTGAGCCCCGCGCTGGAGAAGGTCGCCACCGATCTCGCCGGCCGCATCAAACTCGTCAAGGTCGACATCGACAAGAACCCGCGGCTGTCGCGGCGT
This sequence comes from Streptomyces sp. NBC_01334, assembly GCF_035983595.1. Taxonomy (NCBI): domain Bacteria; kingdom Bacillati; phylum Actinomycetota; class Actinomycetes; order Kitasatosporales; family Streptomycetaceae; genus Streptomyces; species Streptomyces sp. NBC_01334. The sequence goes on from NZ_CP130718.1 coordinate 8,388,630, forward strand.
TTCGACGTCCAGGCGGTACCGACACTGCTCGTGCTCGACCAGGGCGAGACGGTCGCCCGGCAGGCGGGGGCGGCGCCCGCCCCCGCTCTGCGCCGGTGGGTGGAACAGTCGATCACGGCCCGGGAAGGGTGATCAGTATGACCCTGCACGCAGACCCCCACCTCGCGCTTGTCCGGCCGGTCCGGCCGCTGACCCCGGAAGGATGTCAGGAGTGTCTGCTGCTCGGCTCCCCGTGGGTCCACCTGAGGCTCTGCCTGACCTGCGGGCACGTCGGCTGCTGTGACTCCTCGCCGAACAAGCACGCGCGTAGGCACGCAGCTGCCGACGCCCATCCGATCGTGCAGTCGTTCCAGCCCGGCGAGGACTGGCGCTGGTGCTACGTTCACGAGGCGTTCGTCTGATGTCCGGCGACCAGCCGCTGCCGGGCGGAGAGCCGGTGCCGGAGGAAGCGGACGAGGCCGTCTTCTGGGAGACCCCGGACGTCTACGGCGCGTATCCGCGCCTTACGGAGGACCAGACGGCACGTCTGGCGGAGCACGGGCAACGCCGGAGCATGGCTCCGAACGAGGTGCTGATCCATGAGGGGGAGCGCTGCGAGACGTTCTTCGTCGTCCTCAGCGGCACCGTCGCCGTCGTCGAGGACCACGGCACTCCCGAGGAGCACGTGCTGCGCGTGCACGGCCCCGGTCGCTTCATCGGCGAACTCGGGCTGCTGCACGGGCAGGTGGCCTTCTACACCGCTGTCGCCAGGGAGCCGGGCGAGGTCCTCGTCGTCTCCTTGGACCGGTTGCGCCACCTGGTGTCCCAGGACTCCACCCTCGGGGACGTCGTGCTGCGCGCCTGTCTGGGCCGTCGTGCGCTGCTCGTCGGACAGGGCGCCGGCTTCCGCATAATCGGTTCGCGCTACTCGCCCGACACCAGGCGGCTGCGCGAGTTCGCCATCCGCAACCGGCTGCCGCACCGGTGGATCGACCTGGAGACCGACGAGGAGGCCGAGGACCTGCTGCGCCGCTTCGGCGTCGGCCCGGAGGAGACACCGCTCGTCATGTGGCGGGACACCACCCTGTTGCGCAACCCCAGCAGCGCGGAACTGGCCCGGCTCATCGGGCTGCCGTCACTGCCCGTCGGAAACCGTCACGGCGACGTCCTTATCGTCGGCTCCGGACCCGCCGGCCTCGCTGCCGCGGTGTACGCCGCCTCCGAGGGCCTGAGCACCACCGTGGTGGAGGCGATGGCCACCGGCGGCCAGGCCGGCACGTCGTCCCGCATCGAGAATCTGCTCGGCTTCCCCGCCGGCATCTCCGGCGCCGAACTCACCGAACGCGCCGTGCTCCAGGCCGACAAGTTCGGCGCCAGGATCAGCATTCCGGCGGAGGCGACCGGTCTCCATCCCCAGGGCGAGGACCACTACGTGGTGGCGTTCGCCGACGGCAGCGAGATCGCCGCCCGCGCCGTCGTCCTGGCCACGGGTGCCCGCTACCGCCGGCTCCAGGTGCCCGGCATCGAACGCCTGGAGGGAACGGGCGTCCACTACTCGGCGACCGTCTACGAGGCCCAGCAGTGCCGCACCGACCCGGTGGCAGTCGTCGGGGGAGGCAACTCGGCGGGCCAGGCGGTGCTGTTCCTCGCCGGGCACGCGCCGAAGGTGCACCTGCTGGTCCGAGGACCCAGTCTTGAGGCCAACATGTCCCGCTACCTGGTCGACCAGGTCGAGCGCCATCCGCGGGTGGAGGTCATGCTGCACACCGAGGTCACCGAGGTCATCGGCCAGGAGGTGCTGGAGGAGCTCGACGTGGTCGACAACCGCACGGGCGGGCACCGCCGACTCGCGGTACGGGGCCTGTTCGTCTTCACCGGCGCCGACCCCCACACCGAGTGGCTCGCCGGCATGATCGCCCTCGACTCCCGCGGCTTCGTCCTCACCGGCCCGGAGGCCCAGGAAGCCTGCGCCTACCCCGAGGTGTGGCGCGGGCGCTCGTGCATGACCCTGGAGACCAGCCTGCCCGGGGTCTTCGCGGTGGGGGACGCCCGTAGCGGCTCGGTGAAGCGGGTGGCCTCGGCGGCCGGTGAGGGCGCGATGGCCATCCACTTCGTGCACCGGCACCTGGGGCACTCGGCCGCACCCGGCACCACGGGCACGTCCGTTGCCGGGGGCGGCTCGGACGTCTCCGCACGCCTACGTCACAAGGAGTCCGCTTGGCTCGCATGACGAATGGCGGGCGATGAGATCACGCGAATTCTCGCGCGGCATCGGAAAGTCAGCAACGGGTCGGTGTGACTCCTCGAACACCTGACGACAGCTGACCGGACATGCGAAACGATGTAGCCTCCGAAGACCGCCCTTGACCTGCAGTAGCAGGCAGGGAGCAGACGATCCGGGAGCTTCTTCATGCTGCGCACCATGTTCAAGTCCAAGATCCACCGCGCCACCGTCACCCAGGCCGACCTGCACTACGTGGGGTCGGTGACCATCGACGCAGATCTGCTGGACGCGGCCGATCTGCTGCCGGGGGAGCTCGTCCACATCGTCGACATCACCAACGGGGCGCGGCTCGAGACGTACGTCATCGAGGGCGAGCGCGGCTCGGGTGTCGTCGGGATCAACGGGGCCGCCGCCCATCTCGTGCACCCCGGTGATCTGGTGATCATCATCAGTTACGCTCAGGTGACCGACGCCGAGGCGCGGGCCCTGGAGCCGCGGGTCGTGCACGTGGACCGTGACAACCGGATCGTGGCCCTCGGCGCGGACCCCTCGGAGCCGGTACCGGGCTCCGACCAGGAGCGCAGCCCGCAGGCGGTGTCGGTCTGACCGCAGCAGCCAGCGTACGTACCGCACCGGGAGTGCCCATGAGCGACATCGAGATCCGCGACGACCGGGCGGCGGGCCGCCTGGAGGCCCTCGGCGAGGGCGGTGAAGTCGTGGGACGCATCGAGTACTTCGTCCTGGAGTCGCCCGCGCCCGCCCTGGTGCCGGTGCACACCGTCGTCGAGCCGGCCCACGAGGGCAAGGGCATCGCCGGGTCGCTGGCGCGGGAGCTGTACGCCGCCTCCGGGCGCGAGGGCATCCCCGTGGCGCCGCTCTGCCCGTACGTCGTGAAGTGGGCCGAGCGGCACCCCGACGAGGCTCCGGCCGCCGACCCCGAGCTGCTGCGCGCCGCGAAGGACTGGCTGCGCGCGCACCCGGGCCGTTTCTGATCCGAGCGACGTGCCCGCGGCGCCTCGCCGACGGGGGCGGCCGGTCGAGCCCACCCGGGTGAGTGGCCGCGGCCGCCCCGGGTACGCGGGGGATGAGTCCAGAGCCAAGCCTCGCATCTGGCCGGAGGGCACCATGACGAACCCGTTCGCCGACCCCGTCCACCCCGATCCCGTCGAGCCCGATCCAGTCCAGCCCGGACCGCCGCCCGGGCCGGTCCCGGGCCCCCCGGAGCCGTTCCCCAGCCCGGTGCCCGTTCCCGAGCCGCCGCCGGGTCCGGACCCGACGCCGCCGCCGCGGCCCGGCCCGCCCCCGGGTCCCTCGCCGTCCCCGGTCCCGCCGGGTCCGGAACCGGTCCCGAGCCCGGAGCCGGGCCCGCCCCTGACCTGACCTGACGGGAGCACGGTGGGCGACGGGAGACCGCCGCCCACCGTGCTGCCCTGACGCCCTCGAAGGACTACGCCTCCGTCTCCGACCGGTCGCCGCCCCAGAGGGTGTGGAACGCGCCTTCGCGGTCGACCCTCCGGTAGGTGTGCGCCCCGAAGAAGTCCCGCTGTCCCTGCGTGAGCGCCGCCGGCAGCCGCTCCGCGCGCAGCGCGTCGTAGTAGGCGAGCGCCGCCGCGAACCCGGGCGTCGGCACGCCCTGAAGCGTCGCGGACACCAGCACCTCACGCCACGGGTCCTGCGCCGCCGCGATCTCCGAGGCGAAGGTCTCGTCGGACAGCAGGCTCGGCAGATCCGCCCGGTTGTCGTACGCGGAGCGGATCCGGTCGAGGAAGGCCGCGCGGATGATGCAGCCACCGCGCCAGATCGAGGAGACGGCGCCGAGATCGATGTCCCAGCCGTACTCCTCGCTGCCCGCGGCGATCTCGTGGAAGCCCTGCGTGTACGACACGATCTTCGAGGCGTACAGCGCCTGCTCCACCCGGTCGGCGAAGGCCTGTGCCTCCGCCTTGCCCAGCGCGGACGCGGTCGGTCCCGCCAGGCCGCGCGAGGCCTCGCGCAGCTTCGCGTGCCCCGACAGCGACCGTGCGAAGACGGCCTCCGCGATGCCCGACACCGGAACGCCCAGGTCGAGCGCGATCTGGACCGTCCAGCGGCCGGTGCCCTTCTGCTCCGCCTGGTCGACCACCACGTCCACGAAGGGCCGGCCCGTCGCCGTGTCCACATGGGACAGCACCTCGGCGGTGATCTCGATCAGGTAGGAGTCGAGGCGGCCGGTGTTCCAGGTGCGGAAGATGTCCGCGATCTGCGCGGGTTCGTACCCGGCGACATCGCGCAGCAACTGGTAGGCCTCGCCGATCAGTTGCATGTCGGCGTACTCGATGCCGTTGTGGACCATCTTCACGAAGTGGCCGGCGCCGTCCGGGCCGATGTGCGTGACGCAGGGCGTCCCGTCCGCCGCCTTCGCCGAGATCTTCTCCAGCATCGGGCCCAGCGACTCGTACGACTCCGGCGAGCCGCCCGGCATGATGCTCGGGCCGTGCAGCGCGCCCTCCTCGCCACCGGAGATCCCCGTGCCGACGAAGTGGATGTCCTGCTCGCGCAGTTCGCGCTCGCGGCGGCGGGTGTCGGCGAAGTGCGCGTTGCCGCCGTCGATGATCATGTCACCGGGTTCGAGCAGCGGGGCGAACTCCCGGATCACCGCGTCGGTCGGCTCACCGGCCTTAACCATGATCACCAGGCGGCGGGGCCGCTCCAGTGCCGCCACGAACTCCTTGGCGGTCTCGGTGGCGACGAACTCGCCCTCGTGGCCGAACTCCTCGACCAGGGCGTGCGTCCGTGCCGCCGTGCGGTTGTGCAGCGCGACCGTGTAGCCGTTGCGTGCGAAGTTGCGGGCGAGATTGCGGCCCATGACCGCGAGTCCCGTGACGCCGATCTGAGCTGAAGTGCTCATACGGTTGGCTCCTCCAGGGGTGTGCCCGTGCATTCGGTCAGTGTCGTCCTGGACCATCTTGACGGGTCCGGCGGCCGGATTCCCGCCCGGGGCGTCCGGCGTTCGCCCGCGCGTCGGAGCGGCCGGTTGTCGCCTTGTCATGGCCTGTTCGCCGCCCTTACTTTTGCCCCTCCTGACGCATGTCGAGGGGGATCTCCATGGCCGTACGCGGCCGGCACCGCCGGTATCAGCCGAACAGGATCAACCGGGCCTCGCTCACCGTCACGGCGGGCGGTGCGGGTATGGCGCTGCCGCTGATCGGCACCGGTGCAGCTCAAGCGGCCGACGTGGACACCTGGAACAAGGTCGCCGCGTGCGAGTCGACCAACGACTGGAACATCAACACCGGCAACGGTTACTACGGCGGACTCCAGTTCACCCGGTCGACCTGGGAGGCGTACGGCGGTACGCGGTACGCGCCCCGTGCGGATCTGGCCACCAAGGACCAGCAGATCGCCGTGGCCGAGAAGGTGCTGGACGGGCAGGGGCCCGGCGCCTGGCCCGTCTGCTCGGTGCGGGCCGGACTGAGCCGGGGCGGCGACACCCCCGACAGCCACCCGAACGGCACCACGACGAAGTCCGCCGAGCCGTCGTCGGCCCAGCCGTCCTCCAAGGCGGCCCCCAAGACGTCGAAGACGTCCCTGGACGACGTACGGCCGCAGAGCACGCCTCAGTCCCGCGCGGGCACCGCGGAGATGTACACCGTGGTCCGCGGCGACACCCTCTCCGGCATCGCGGACACCGAGGAGGTCAAGGGCGGCTGGCGGGGGCTCTGGGCCGCCAACCGGGCCACCATCGGCGGCGACCCCGACCTGATCCTGCCCGGTCAGCGGCTCAGCCTGGACGGCCGGGCGGCCGCCGCGGCCAAGGCCCCGAGCAGCACCAGGCCCCGGACGGAGAAGCCGAAGACCTCCTCGGGCGCCAAGGAGGGCAAGCCGGCCAAGAGCACCAAGGCGAAGGACACCGACCGCAAGGCGACGACCGGCCATTCCCTCGTGTCGCCCGTCAGCGCCTCCACCGGAACGCCGTACCACGCCACGGGTTCGTCCTGGTCGAAGGGCTACCACACCGGCGTCGACTTCCCCGTGCCCACCGGCACCTCCGTGCAGGCGGTCAAGGCCGGCGAGGTGGTGAGCGCGGGCTGGGCCGGTTCCTTCGGGTACCAGGTGGTCATCCGGCACGGCGACGGCCGCTACTCGCAGTACGCCCACCTGTCGGCGATCTCCGTACGGGACGGGCAGTCGGTGAGCGGCGGACAGCGCATCGGCCGGTCCGGCTCCACCGGCAACAGCACGGGCCCGCATCTGCACTTCGAGGTGCGGACCGGGCCCGGTTTCGGGACGGACGTCGACCCGGTGGCGTATCTCCGGGCCGGCGGCGTCAGGATTTGACGCGCTCCCGATGCCGGTCCACGACCGGCATCGGGACGTACAGACCCCCGTACAGCGGGGTGTAGAACGACGGAGGCACGTCCCCGCCGGACGGGTCCTCCTCGTAGCGGTCCTCGCCGTCGGCGGTGGCCGGAGCCAGGACGAGCCGTTCCTTGAATACGTCTGCCTCCCGTACGTCCGCCTCCCGTGCCTCCGCCGACCGTGCCTGGTCCAAGGCCGCAGCCGCTCCGGCGAGCCGCAGGTCCCCCAGTGCCGCTTCCGCCGACCGCAGGTCCTCCGGACGCAGTGCGCGCGGCTGCTCGGGGAACGGGATCCCGTCCGTCGCACCGCCTGTCTTCCTGTCCGCAGGGACGGTGGCCGACACCTCCGCCGTGCCGCTGTCCGCCGGGGTCCGCGCGTCCGGTAGAGCAGCCGCCGCCGTCTCGGGCCGAGTGCCCTGAAGACGCTCCGTCGTGAGCAGGATGAGTCCGCCCGCCGCCACCACACCGCAGCCCAGGGCGAGCACGGTGCCCGTGGTGCCGTAGCGGAAGGTCTCGCCGAACATCGTGATGCCGACCGCGGCCGCCACCACCGGGTTGACCACCGTCAGCGTGGCCAGCGGGGCCGCGAGGCCCGCGCCCCGGTAGGCGGCCTGGGACAGCAGCATGCCCGCCGTGGCGAGCACGCCGATCACGGCCAGGGACGGGACGTCGGCCGTCGAGACACCACCGGTCCAGTCGACCGCGACGGTCTTGGTGAACACCGACGACATGCCGAACGCGATGCCCGACGCGGTCGCCAGCAGCATGCTGCGGACCGCCGGGTGCCGGTGGGCGGCCCGCCCGGCCACCATCAGGGCCACGACCGCGGCCGCGGTGACCACGGCCACGCTGACCCGCTGCGGGGTGCTCAGCGACTGTGCGTCGGCCGCCCCCACCAGGGACAGCAGACCGGCGAGACCGACCGTCGCCATGATCGCGCCACGCCAGGCCGTCGCCCCGGCCCTGCGGCCGACGAACAGCGCGGCCATGGGCAACGCGAACACGATGGTCAGCGCGCCCAGCGGCTGAACCAGACTGAGGGGACCGTAGGCGAGCGCCACCACGTGGAGAACTCCGCCGAGACCGTTCAACGCCACCGCCGCCCACCAGCCCGGACGGCGCAGCGGGGCGTACTCCTCGCCGGGCGAGGACAGCGCGACCTGCTCCTGCACGATCGCCCCGGCCGCGTACGCGACAGCGGAGACGAGCGACAGGACCACGGACAACGCGAGGGCGCTCATCAGCTGATCCTCTGCGTGAGGCGGGGGCGCGGGGCCCGGCGCGGCGAACGGTCGGCTCTCATAACCAACACGATGCCCTGTCGATCTGTTCCCGTCGTCGTACCTGAGCACTCAATAGGTCCTACTACCGATGGAGTACTGAAGGCCCGCTGTCCTCCCTCAGGCGGGTGACGGACCAGGGATCCCCCTGAGCGCGGCCCCTGACGGCCTTGGTACTACTGCACTTCGTGGACCTCGACCCCGATCTCGCCGCGCTGCGCCCGCTCGGCCCCTTCTTCGCCCTGCGCACACGACTGCGCGGCACAGGAGAGCCGGCCGCGCCGCCGCCGACCCTCGCCCGGGCCTACCCGGAGCCGGCCTGCCGGAGGACCTCCGTGAGCGCGGCACCGGACGTCCACGGGGATCCGCTGTCCTTCCGGGTCCGCAAGGTGGCCCGGGCCCTGCGCGCCCCCGAGGACCGGATCGGGGCCTCGGTGGCGCAGCAGGGCCTCGCGGCCCGCCTCTGGTCGGTGGCGCTCGGCTGCGCCGTCCTGTACGGGAGCGTTCCCGACCTCGCTCCGGGGCTGCTGTGCTGGGACCCGGACGCGGCCGCCCCGGACGACCTGTGGCTGACCGAGGTGCGGGCCCGGCCGGGGGACGCGGCGACCGTGGCCGCGGTGGTCCTCGACGGCCACCTCGAACCCCTCTCCGCGGCGCTGCGCGCCCGCCATCCGGTCGCGTCGGGCCTGCTGCGGGGCAACTCCGGATCCGCGCTGGCCGGGGCCGCCCGGCAGCTGGATCTGTGGGCCCGCACGCACGGCCGTCCCGACGTCGCCGCACGCGCGCGTGCCCTCACCGCGGAGCTGTTCACCCACCCCCTCCTCGCGGACACCGGGACGCTCCTCACCGACAACGGGACATCGGCCGGCACCGCCTTCCGCCGCCGCAGCTGCTGCCTGTACTACCGGGTGCCCGGCGGGGGTGTCTGCGGCGACTGTTGCTTCACACGACCCCCGCGCTCTTCCCCACGCGCCCCGTCTGGGTGACCATGAAGGGAGCCGATCGCTGAGAGTGGGGGTTCCGGGGTGCGAGTGGGACTGCTGACCCGGGAGTATCCCCCGGACGTGTACGGCGGCGCGGGCGTCCATGTGGAGTTCCTGGCCCGCGAGTTGAGGCGGCTGGTCGACCTCGACGTGCACTGCTGGGGCGAGGGCCGCACCGAGGGCGTCCAGCGGCATCGCCCCTGGTCCGCGCTGGACGGCGCCAACGACGCGCTGCGCACCTTCTCCGTGGACCTCGCCATGGCGGCCGCCCTCGAAGGCCGCGAGCTCGTCCACTCCCACACCTGGTACGCCAACCTCGCCGGCCACCTCGCCAAGGAGCTGTACGGCGTCCCGCACGTGGTCACCGCGCACTCGCTGGAGCCCCTGCGGCCCTGGAAGGCCGAGCAACTCGGCGGCGGCTACGCCCTGTCGAGCTGGGCCGAGCGGACCGCGGTGGAGGCCGCCGACGCGGTGATCGCCGTCTCCGCAGCGATGCGCGAGGACATCCTCGCCTGCTACCCGACGCTCGCCCCGGACCGGGTCCACGTTGTCCACAACGGCATCGACACCGCCCTGTACCGTCCCGATCACGGCACCGACGCCCTCACCCGGATCGGCCTCGACCCGGACCGCCCGTTCGTGCTGTTCGTCGGCCGTATCACCCGGCAGAAGGGTGTGCCCCATCTGCTGCGCGCGGTCCGGGACATCGACCCCGCGGCGCAGGTCGTGCTGTGCGCGGGAGCGCCCGACACCCCGGAGATCGACCAGGAGTTCCGCGATCTCTTCGCAGGGCTGAGCCGGGCCCGTGACGGCGTGCACTGGATCCCGAAGATGCTGCCGCGCCCCGAGGTGATCCAACTCCTCACGCACGCCGCCGTGTTCGTCTGCCCCTCGGTGTACGAACCGCTCGGCATCGTCAATCTGGAGGCGATGGCCTGCGGCACTCCCGTCGTGGCCTCCCGGGTCGGCGGCATCCCGGAGGTCGTCGAGGACGGGGTGACCGGGACGCTCGTGGAGGTGGACGACGATTTCGAGGCGGGCCTCGCACGGGCGCTGGACGCGGTCCTCGGTGACCCGGCGGCCGGCCGCCGGATGGGCGAGGCCGGGCGGGCGCGCGCGGTGGGGGAGTTCGGCTGGGACGCGGTGGCCCGGCGGACGGTCGGGCTGTACGAGGAGATCGTCAAACAGGCTTAGTTCCCCCGGCCGGGGGCAACCATGGTTCAACCAGGGTGAGGGGAGCGGCCATGCGTCGTGGTGGGCCTTCGGTGCTCGGAATCGTGCTGGCGGGTGGTGAGGGCAAACGCCTGATGCCTCTCACGGCTGACCGCGCCAAACCAGCGGTCACCTTCGGCGGCACGTACCGGCTCGTCGACTTCGTGCTGTCCAACCTGGTCAACGCGGACGTCCTGCGCATCTGTGTGCTGACGCAGTACAAGTCGCACTCGCTGGACCGGCACATCACCACCACCTGGCGGATGTCCAGCCTGCTCGGCAACTACGTCACGCCGGTCCCGGCCCAGCAGCGGCTCGGCCCGCGCTGGTACCTCGGCAGCGCCGACGCCATCCTCCAGTCGCTGAACCTCATCTACGACGAGCGGCCCGAGTACGTGGCCGTGTTCGGCGCCGACCACGTGTACCGCATGGATCCGCGCCAGATGCTCACCCAGCACATCGACAGCGGCGCCGGCGTGACCGTGGCCGGGATCCGGGTCCCGCGCGGCGAGTCCTCCTCCTTCGGGGTGATCACCCCGGGCTCGGACGGGCTGACGGTCGAACGCTTCCTGGAGAAGCCGGCCGACCCGCCGGGGCTCGCCGACGACCCGGAGAGCGTGTTCGCGTCGATGGGCAACTACATCTTCACCACCAAGGCGCTCATCGAGGCGCTCCAGCGGGACGCCGAGGACGAGAGCTCCGTCCACGACATGGGCGGCTCGATCCTGCCCGCGCTCACCCAGCGCGGCGAGGCCCAGCTGTACGACTTCCACGACAACCACGTGCCCGGCGAGACCACCCGGGACCAGGGCTACTGGCGGGACGTCGGCACGCTCGACGCGTACTACGACGCCCATATGGACCTGATCGCCGAGCGCCCCGCCTTCAACCTGTACAACCGCAGCTGGCCCATCTACACCCACTCGGGCCAGCTGTCCCCCGCGCGTTTCAACGCGGGAGGCATCGCCGGCGAGTCGATCATCAGTTCGGGGTGCCTGATCCGCGGACAGGTCACCCGCTCGGTGCTGTCGCCGGGTGTGGTGGTCGACCCGGGAGCGGTCGTGCAGGGCTCGATCCTGCACGACAACGTGCACATCGGACGGGGTGCGGTCGTGCGCGGGGCGGTGCTCGACAAGAACGTGGAGGTTCCTCCGGGTGCGACCATCGGCGTGAACCCGGAGCGGGACGCGGAGCTGTACACGGTGTCGAAGGGCGGCGTGATTGCCCTGGGTAAGGGCCAGCAGGTGTCCTGAACTTAATGCGCTGTTAACTGTGTGTAGCTTGATCGTACTTGACCGTAATCGCCCGGGCGCGCTTGACTGATGGCCTCCACTCTTAGCCGACGCGAGGCAAGCCCTTGACTGCTGACGATCTGCTGGCCCCCCTCGACCTGGCGTTCTGGAACCTCGAGTCGGCCGAGCACCCCATGCACCTGGGAGCGCTCGGCGTCTTCACGGCGCAGTCGCCCACCGCGGGCGCCCACGCCGCCGACCTGCTCGCGGCCCGTGCCGCCGCCGTTCCCGGACTGCGCATGCGGATCCGGGACCTGTGGCGGCCGTTCGACCGCTCGGAACCGTTCGACCTGCGCCGGTCGCTCGCCTTCGGCGGCGCGACCCGGGAGGCGGACCCCGACTTCGACCCCCTGCACCACGTCACGCTGCACGCGCCCACCGCCGACTTCCAGGCCGAGGCCGGGCGGCTCATGGAACGCCCCCTGGAGCGCGGCCGCCCGCCCTGGGAGGCCCACGTCCTGCCCGACGAGGACGGCTGCCGCTTCGCCGTGCTCTTCAAGTTCCACCACGCCCTCGCCGACGGACTGCGCGCCCTGACCCTGGCCGCGGCCGTCCTCGACCCCATGGATCTGCCCGCCCCCCGCCCCCGCCCCGCCGCACCGGCCCGCGGGGCCCTTCCCGACGTGCGCAGACTGCCCGGCCTGCTGCGCGGAGCCGTCTCCGACGTGGGCCGCGCCCTCGACATCGGCGCCTCCGTCGCCGTGCACACCCTGGGCATGTGCCCCACCCCCGCTCTCACCGCCGCGTCCACCGGCACCCGCCGCACCGCCGGCGTCGTCATCGACCTCGACGACGTGCACCGGATCCGCAAGGTCGCCGGCGGCACCGTCAACGACGTGCTGATCGCGGTCGTCGCCGGAGCCCTGCGCCGCTGGCTCGACGAACGCGGCGACGGCAGCGAGGGCGTGGTGCCGCGCGCGCTCATCCCCGTCTCCAAGCGCCGCCCGCGCAGCGCCCACCCCCAGGGCAACCGGCTCTCCGGGTACCTGATGCGGCTTCCCGTCGACGACCCGGACCCGCTGCGACGCCTCGCCACGGTCCGCGCCGCCATGGACCGCAACAAGGACGCGGGCCCCGGCCGGGGCGCCGGCGCCGTCGCCCTGCTCGCCGACCACGTCCCTGCCCTCGGCCACCGTCTCGGCGGCCCGCTGGTCGGCCACGCCGCCCGGCTCTGGTTCGACATCCTCGTCACCAGCGTCCCCCTGCCCGGCTTCGGCCTGAAGCTCGGCGGGAACCCGGTGACCGAGGTCTTCCCGTACGCCCCGCTAGCCCGCGGCCAGGCCCTCGCGGTCGCCGTCTCCACCTACCGCGGCCAGATCCACTACGGGCTCGTCGCCGACGCCGAGGCGGTCCCCGATCTCGACCGGTTCGCCCGCGCCCTGACCGCCGAGGTGGAGACGCTCATCACGGCCTGCGGCTCTTGACGGGAACGGGTTTGGAGGAGCGGCCCGGCGCTCCGTAAAATTCGTCCTTCGAGGGCGGACTCGGTCGGAGCGCCGCACGGGTGATCAGGGAAGCGGCAGCGCGATGACGGTGACAGAGGACGGCTCGACGGCGGTCACGGAGGAGGTCGTGGACGAGGTCGTGTACGGGCCCGGCATCGACCCGGAGCGGCTCGCCGTCTGCCTCGCCGTGCTGGACGAGCTCGACAAGCTGGACGTCGACCACCCCGACGCGATCGCCGTGCGCCGGGCCACCGCCGGCGTCTACCGCACCGTGAAGCAGCGCCGCCGCCAGGACCGCCGGGCCGCCAAGACCGCCCACGACAAGGCGGTCACCGAGGCCACCGCGACCGGCTCCGCCCAGCGCATCGACGACGAGACCGAGGGCATCCTGCCGTCCTCGGTCACCGAGGAGGGCAGGATCGCCGGGATACTCCAGCGCCCGCGCTCCTGCTACACCTGCAAGACCCGGTACGTCGAGGTCGACTACTTCTACCACCAGCTCTGTCCCGAGTGCGCCCGCCTGAACCGCGACAAGCGCGACGTGCGCGCCGACCTCACCGGCAAGCGTGCCCTGCTCACCGGCGGCCGCGCCAAGATCGGCATGTACATCGCGCTGAGGCTGCTGCGGGACGGCGCGCACACGACGATCACGACCCGCTTCCCCAAGGACGCCATCCGCCGCTTCAAGGCCATGGACGACTCGGGGGACTGGATGCACCGCCTGGAGGTCGTCGGCATCGACCTGCGCGACCCGGCGCAGGCCGTGGCCCTCGCCGACCAGGTCGCCGAAGCGGGCCCCCTCGACATCCTCGTCAACAACGCGACGCAGACCGTACGGCGACTGCCCTCCGCGTACGCCGCCCTGGTCGACGGCGAGAGCGCGCCGCTGCCGGCCGGCGAGCTGCCAGCCCACCACGTCATCGGCGCCTTCGGCTCCGGCGCGGTCGACGGGCTGGCCACCCTGCCCGCCGGAATCTCCGGCATCGACGCCCAGCAGGTCGCCGACCTCGCCCTGGTCGCGGGCAACGCCAGCATCGCCCGGCACCTCGACGGCACCGCCATCGACGCGGGCGGTCTGGTCCCCGACGTCGTCGACACCAACACCTGGGTGCAGACGATCGAGCAGATCTCCCCGGTGGAGCTCCTCGAGACCCAGCTGTGCAACTACACGGCGCCGTTCATCCTGATCAGCAAGCTCCGTCCGGCCATGGCCGACGCCGCAAGGAAGGCGACCAGCGGCCGCGCGTACGTCGTCAACGTCTCGGCCATGGAGGGCGTCTTCGGCCGTGGCTACAAGGGCGCGGGACACCCGAACACCAACGCCGCCAAGGCCGCGATGAACATGGTGACGCGGACCAGCGGCCAGGAGATGTTCCAGGCCGACGGCATCCTCATGACCTCGGTCGACACCGGCTGGATCACCGACGAGCGCCCGCACTACGACAAGCTGCGTCTCGCCGAGGAGGGCTTCCACGCCCCGCTCGACCTGGTCGACGGCGCGGCCCGCGTCTACGACCCGATCGTGCGCGGCGAACAGGGTGAGGATCTGTACGGGGTGTTCCTGAAGGACTACGCGCCCGGTAAGTGGTAAGGCCGTTCTACTGCGGTGGTCGGGTGGGGGTCGTGGGGGCTGGTCGCACAGTTCCCCGCGCCCCTCGGGTGGCGGTGTGCGCCCGGCGCACCCTCGTGCCGCCGTCCACCAGCAGATCCGCCCCGGTGATCCACTTCGCCTCTTCGGAGCACAGCCAGACCACCGCTCGCGCCACGTCGTCCGGTTCCCCGATCCGGCCCAGTGGCAGGGCCGCCGCCATCTCCTCCTCTCCCGGCTCCCATACGAACCGGGCCATCTCGGTGCGCACCAGGCCGGGGGAGACGGAGTTCACCCGCACTCCCGGGCCCAGTTCGCCCGCGAGCTGCTGGGTGAGGTGGAGGAGGGCCGCCTTGCTGGTGCCGTAGGCGCCGACGCCGGGGCCGACGTGTCCCGCGCCCTCCGTGCAGATGTTGACGACCGCGCCGCCGTGCTCACGCATCCAGCCCCGCCACGCGCACTGCACCAGCAGCAGCGGCGCCTCGACGTTCACCGTGAACGCCTCCCGCCAGGCGCCGGGATCGGCGTCCATGAGCGGTCCGTAGGGCTGGTTGGTCGCCGCGTTGTTGACCAGCACGTCCAGCCGGCCGAAGGCGTCCAGGCACAGCTCGGTCAGCTTCCGGGGGTGCTCCGGGTCCCCGACGTCACCGGCCAGTCCGACACCGTCCAGCGCCCCGGCCGCGCGGCGCACCCGGTCCGGGTCCCGCGCGCTGACGCACACCCGTGCCCCGGCGTCGGCGAGCGCCCGTGCCACCGCCCAGCCGATCCCGCGCGTGGCCCCCGTGACGACGGCGGCCCTGCCCCGCAACCCGTACGACGACGTCATCGGCGTACCGTCTCATGACGCTCCGTCAGTCGACAGCCCCAAGACGCGAGTTCCGCGCCGCCAGCAGTTCCAGCACCGTGCGCCAGTCCTCCAGCACGCCCGCGTCGAACCCGGGCACCCGGCCGTCCTCGTCGGCCTGGCGCAGGCTGAGCAGATCGTCGTCGGCGGTGGGCCCGTGCCAGGGGTGCAGGTGGACGAGACGGGAGACCCGGGCGCCGAGCAGAGGGCGTACGGCCTCGGCGGCCCGTTCCGGCCGGCCGGTGGCGTCGGTGGGGCACAGCAGGTGACCGATGGGGTGGACGAGCCCGGTGAGCTGGAGCTCCTTGTCGGCGGGGCGACTGCGGCGCAGCAGTGCCGCCGTCTGGAGCGCGTGATCGTGCAGGTCGACGCCGGGCCTGCCGCGGTCGGGGGTGTCCCGCACGCCCCGGCAGGCGTACAGCAGGTCCATCAGCTCCTCGACGCTGCGCAGCTCCATGCGTCAGTCCTTCCGCGAGACCGCCGTTGCCGGACGCCAGCAGACCATGGCCTGCTTGCGACCGGACGAACGGCACTTGAACTGCGCGACGGACTCGCGGGCGAATGCGCGGCCCCTCTGGGCCGCCACGCCCAGCAATATCCCCCGGACGGGTGAATCCAGAAGGTGCATCAGGGTGGAAAAAGGTTCAATTCACCTGCGGTGACATACGGGTGACTTGCCATGGTTACCCCAAATTTTCAGCCCTATCGAGCGGCCACCCGCTCATTTGGTTAATGTGTAGCGGACGGACAGCAGTACGGAGTGCCACCCACACCCACGGTCCGTCATGGGACAGGCCGCTTCACAACGGCTCGCCCTCCAAGAAGTTGCCGGCGCCACCGCGTCCTCGACCGACTTGAGCCAGCCCCGAGGGAGCGTCAGGCGCCGGACCGCAGACTGGCCGGCACGCCCCGAGGGTGACCCGACACATAAGGAGTGCGCGGTGACACCGGAGAAGACGAATCGCGAGCAACGTCCCAAGGAACGCCCGGAGCGGGCCGGCCGTCGGCCCGGCGAGATCGGCAGCCTCGACGTGTGGGCCCGCTCCGCCCCCATCCGCCTGGCGGGCTACGAGGAGGACCTCGCCGAGCCCCACATCCTGCCCAGCGTGGACTGACCGCTCGCGGTCGCCCGGCCTGGGTGTGCGCCAGGCACGCCCACGCCGGGCCCGCTCTCTCCGCTCAGTCGAGCGGAGCCGTCCGTCGCCACGGACGCAGACTCTCCAACTGCTCGGCCAGCCGCAGCAGTTCGCTTTCCCGCCCCGGCAGGCTCACCAGCTGCACCGCGGTGGGAGCACCGGACGGCAGTGTGCCGAAGGGGACCGCCATGGCGGGCCAGCCGGTCAGGTTCCACGGCGGCGTCAGCGGCGAGTAGTTCGTGTTCACCAGGACGTTGCGCAGCCAGCCCCGCTCGTGCCACGGCACCGACTTCGGTGAGCGTCGCGCCAGCGCCGGAGTGAGCAGCACGTCGTACTCCGCGAAGAACGGCTCGAGGCGTCGGCGCAGTGCGTCCCGTGCCGAGCCGCCCCGCACCCCGGACAGGAAGCGCCGGCCGACGGCCGCGTGCACCCGGGTGCGCCGGGTCAGCAGCCGTGGGTCGAGGTTCGCGGCGTCCACCGCCGTGCCCGCGGTCCAGTGCGCGAGCGAGGTGACGCCCAGCGACAGCGGATACGGCGGCTCGGCCCGTTCCACGTGATGTCCCGCCCGGACCAGCACCCCGGCCGCGTCCCGTGCGGCGCCCGTGTACGGCTTGCTCACCGTGACCCCGGCCAGCGGGCTGCGCACGGAGACGGCGATCTTCAGCGCACCGGGCTCACCGGCCGCCGCGACGTCGGTGTCCGCGAGGACCGACAGCATCAGCCGCGTGTCCTCGACCGTCGTCGCCAGCGGACCGTTCTCCGACATCCCGAACCAGTCGCCCTCGCCGATCCCGGCCGGCACCACGCCGTAACCCGGCTTGATGGTCACCAGGCCGCAGTTGGCCGCCGGGATGCGCAGCGAGCCCATGCCGTCGTTGCCGAGGGCGATCGGTACCAGGCCCGCGGCGACCGCGGCCGCGCTGCCGCCCGACGAACCGCCCGCCGTGCGGGAGGTGTCCCAGGGATTGCGTGCGGTGCCGTGCACGCCCTCCGTGGTGCCGAAGACACACAGCTCCGGCACATTGGTCAGGCCGACGACCACCGCACCGGCCGCCCGCAGCCGCGCCACCGTCACATGGTCGGCGTCGGCCGGGGTGTCCGGTGTCGCGGCCGAGCCGACGCGGGTCGACTCGCCCCGCACACCGAGGTTGTCCTTGACCGCCACCGGCACCCCGGCCAGTGGCAGTCCGGTCAGGTCGCCGCGGGCGGCCAGCTCGTCGGCCTCGGCCAGGGCGGCTCGGGCCCGGACCGTGCGGAACGCTCCGATCCGGCCATCCAGCCGCTCGATCCGCGCGAGATGCTCGGCCACCACCTCACGGGGCGTGACCTCCTTCGCGCGTACGGCGGCGGCGATCTCGACGGCGGTCCGGCCGACCCAGCTGGTCACAGGCAGCTCCCTCGGTGTGCGTGCACTACTGGCGAGTACGTAGGAGAACTCTGCCCGGCCGGGAGTCCCGCGTCGAGAGGCGGCCGTGGCTCAGGGCCCCACCTGCCCCCTGAGCCACTCCTCCACCTCGCCCACATGGGCGGCCGCCGCCGCCCGGGCGGCCTCCGGGTCACGGGCGGCCAGCGCGCGGTGGATCGCGGCGTGTTCGCGGCGGGTCCGGGCGAAGGCGCCCTCCTCCTGATAGCCGCGCCAGACGCGGGCCCGGAAGGTGCGTGAGGACAGGCCCTCCAGGATCGCCGCCATCGTCTCGTTGCCGGCGGCCGCCGCGATCACCCGGTGGAACTCCAGGTCGTGCGCGAGGATCTCCTCCGCGTCGTCCGTCGCGTTCATCGCCGCCAGGTGCCCCTCCACGGCGGCCAGCTGCTCCGGGGTGATGCGGGCCGCGGCCAGTGCGGTGGCCGTCGACTCCAGGATCCGGCGTACCTGGAGCAGTTCGACCAGGCGCGGCCCCCGCGACAGATCGGCCACCACCCCGAACGTCTCCAGCAGGTCCCCCGCCTTCAGCGCGGTGACGTAGATCCCGGAGCCGTGCCGGGCCTCCAGCACCCCCAGCACCGTGAGCGCCCGGATCGCCTCGCGCATCGAGCTGCGGGAGATGCCCAGCTCGACCGCGAGATCGCGCTCGGTCGGCAGCCGCTGGCCGGGCTCCAGCGACCCGTCGGTGATCATCGCCTTGATCCGCTCGATGGCGCGCTGTGTCACCGTGCCCTTCGGGACGCCGGTCCCGCTGCGCGGAGTGTCTTCCACGTGGCCTCTCCTGTCGCCGATGCGCCGCGATCCCCAGCGATGTGGTCGGACCACTTGGGCATGCAACTCGCCAAAAAGCTACCCGGGGGGTGTCGGTGAGCGGAAGTGGTCTGATAAATATGCGGCACGTAACCCGCCGGCGACTTCCGGGCCGCCGACCTCGTGATCCGGAAGGAGAAGGCGGCGTGAGCGACTTCGAAGGGCTGACGGCCCTGGTGACGGGGGGCGGCTCCGGTATCGGCCGGGCGACCGCGGAGCTCCTGGCCGAGCGCGGCGCCCGGGTCGCCGTCCTCGACCTGGACCCGTCGGGAGTGCAGAAGCCCCTGCTCGGTTATCTCGCCGACGTCACCGACGACGCCTCCGTGCGGGCGGCGGTCGCGGCCGCCGTCACCGACCTCGGGGGGCTGGACATCCTGGTCAACAACGCGGGTGTCGGCGCCCAGGGCACCGTCGAGGACAACGACGACGCCGAATGGCACCGGGTCCTCGACGTCAACGTCCTCGGCATGGTCCGCGCGGCCCGCGCCGCCCTGCCCCACCTGAGGCGCTCCTCGCACGCGGCGATCGTCAACACCTGTTCCATCGCCGCCACCGCCGGTCTGCCGCAGCGCGCCCTCTACAGCGCGACCAAGGGCGCGGTGTACTCGCTGACCCTCGCCATGGCAGCCGACCACGTACGCGAGGGCATCCGCGTCAACTGCGTCAACCCCGGCACCGCGGACACCCCGTGGATCGGCCGGCTGCTCGACGCGGCCGACGACCCGGCCGCCGAGCGCGCCGCCCTGGAGGCCCGCCAGCCCAGCGGCCGGCTCGTCGGCGCCGACGAGGTCGCGGGCGCCATCGCCTATCTGGCGAGCCCCCTGTCCGGCGCCACCACCGGTACCTCACTCGCCGTCGACGGCGGGATGCAGGGCCTGCGGCTGCGGCCGGTGGGCCGGTGAACACCCTCGGACGCAGCGGCGTCCCGGTAAGTCCGCTCGCCTTCGGCGCCGCCGTCATCGGCAACCTCTTCACCGAGGTCGGCGAGGAGCAGGCGTACGAGGCGGTGGCCGCCGCCTGGCAGCAGGGCATCCGCTACTTCGACACGGCGCCGCACTACGGTCTCGGCCTGTCCGAACGCCGCCTCGGCGCGGCCCTGCGCGAGCACCCGCGCTCGCGGTACACGGTCTCGACCAAGGTGGGCCGCCGCCTGGAGGCCACGGACCGGGGCGGCGACGACCTGGCCGACGGCTTCGCCGTCCCCGCCACGCACCGCCGCGTATGGGACTTCAGCGCCGACGGCGTACGACGCACCCTGGAGGCCAGTCTGGAACGACTCGGCCTCGACCGCGTGGACGTCGTCTATCTGCACGACCCCGACGACCACGCCGAACAGGCCTTCCGGGAGGGTTACCCGGCGCTGGAGAAACTGCGCGCGGAGGGCGTCGTCGGGGCGATCGGCGCCGGCATGAACCAGGCGGAGATGCTCACGCGCTTCGTCCGGGACACGGACGTCGACGTGGTGCTGTGCGCGGGCCGGTACACGCTGCTCGACCAGCGGGCCCGGGCCGAGCTGCTGCCCGCCGCCGTCGAGCGTGGCGTGTCGGTGGTCGTCGGGGGCGCCTTCAACTCCGGTCTGCTGGCCGACCCCCGGCCCGGCGCCACCTTCGACTACGCGCAGGCCCCGGCCGGGCTGCTGGACCGGGCCCTGCGGATGAAGGAGACCGCCGACCGGCACGGCATCACCCTGCGGGCCGCCGCCCTGGCGTTCTGCGCTGCCCACCCGGCCGTGGCGAGCGTCCTGGTCGGCACCCGCTCGGCGGCCGAAGTGCGGGACTGCGCCGAGCAGTTCACGACCCAGGTCCCCGCCGCCTTCTGGCAGGAGCTGCGGGACACGGGTCTGCTTCCCCCCGAGGAGCCGTCATGAGGGTCGCCCTGCACACCAGGGTCCGTGCGGACCGCGTCGCCGCGTACGAGGCCGCGCACCGGGAGGTGCCGAAGGAGCTGACGGACGCCATCCGCGCCGCCGGCGCCACCTCCTGGACGATCTGGCGCAGCGGCACCGATCTGTTCCATGTCCTGGAGTGCGAGGACTACCCGCGCCTCCTCGCCGAGCTGGAGAAGCTTCCGGTCAACGTGGTGTGGCAGGCACGGATGGCCGAGCTGCTCGACGTGGTGCACGACTACTCCGGCGAGGGCGCGGGCGCCGGCCTGCCCGTCGTCTGGGAGCTGCCGTGACCGTCGACGCGCACCACCACCTCTGGGACCTGTCGGTACGGGACCAGGACTGGATCGCCGAAGGCAGCCCGCTCCGGCGGGACTTCACCGTCGACGACCTGGCGCCGGAGGCCCGCGCGGCCGGAGTCGACCGTACGGTCCTCGTCCAGACGGTCACCGTGGCCGAGGAGACCCCCGAGTTCCTGGCCCTCGCGGCCGAGAACGACCTGATCGCGGGTGTCGTCGGCTGGACCGACCTGACCCGCGCGGACGTCGCCGACGAACTGGCCCGGCTGCGGGAACTCCCCGGCGGCCGGTACCTCAAGGGCATCCGCCACCAGGTCCAGGGCGAGCCGGACCCGCGGTGGCTGCTGCGGGCGGACGTGCACCGCGGGCTCACCGCCCTCGCCGCGGCCGGCCTCGTCCACGACCTGGTCGTGCTGCCCCACCAGCTCCCGGCCTGTGTCGAGGCGGCCGCCTCCCTGCCCGGACTCACCTTCGTCCTCGACCACCTGGGCAAGCCGCCGATCGCCTCCGCCGCGCTGGAGCCCTGGGCGTCCCACGTCCGGGCCCTCGCGGCGCTGCCCAACACGGTCTGCAAGCTTTCCGGCATGGTCACCGAGGTCGACCCCGCGTCCTGGACCACCGAGGACCTGCGCCCCTACGCGGACACGGTGCTCGAGGCCTTCGGGCCGGCCCGGCTGATGTTCGGCTCGGACTGGCCGGTGTGCACGCCCACCGCCTCTTACGGTGAAGTCCTGGGCATCGCACGGCAGTTGACCGACCCTGGCACGCACACCGAGATCTTCGGGACCACCGCCGTCCGGGTCTACGACCTCTGAGCCGGCCCCGCGAGCCCGGGCGTGAGCAAGGGGAGGTCGTGGAGAACCCGGCCGCGCAGGTCGGTGATGCCCTCGCGGCAGGGCGTCACACCAAGTCAGGTGCACTCTCCTGGGCGGGATCCTTGGATGCCGGGTGATCCGGGGCGGCGGCACGCAGCGCCTCTTCGACCCGGCGGTTGCTGGTCATGGATGCCGTGACGGCCGTCATCGCCAGGAGGAGGCCGGCGGCGGCGTAGAGCGGGGTGCGGATGTCGTAGGCGGTGGCCAGCCAGCCGCCGAGGAAGGCCCCGACAGGGGCGGCGCACATGGCCAGCATGCGGGAGGTGGAGGCGACCCGGCCCATGAGACGGGCGGGGACGATCGCCTGTCGGAGGGAAGGCGCGAGCACCATCGTGGCGCCCATTCCGGCCCCGCAGACGGCCAGCGCCAGCCCGGCGACGTACGGGTTCGGGGCAGCGGCCAGGCCCAGGACGGCAAGCCCTTCGACGGCGGCTGTGCAGGTCAGTGCGGTGCCGGTGCCGAGTCGTCGGCCGAGGTAGGAGGCGATGCCCGCGCCGAGCAGGCCGCCGGTGGCCTCCGCGGTGAGGAGCAGGCCGAAGCCGTAGGTGTCGATGCCCAGGCGCTCGTGCGCGAAGAGGGCGAGGACGGTCTCCACAGCGAGGAAGGAGACGTTCCCGACCGCCGGGCGGAGCGCCAGCCCGAGCAGCACCCGGTCCCGGAAGACGTACGAGGCCCCCGCCCGCGCCTGCCGAAGCAGCGACTCGCGGACCTCCGGCACCGGCCGGGGCATGGCGGGCAGCGCACGGACGAGCAGCGCGGAGAACAGGAACGACACCGCGTCGGCGAGCAGCGGAACCGCCCGCCCGAGCGCGAGCAGCGCACTGCCCGCAGGCGGCCCCGCGAAACCGGACATGGCGGTCTGGGCGCCGCGCAGGCGGGAGTTGGCGCGCTCCAGGAGCGCGGGGTCGCGGCGGAGCAGATCCGGCAGGTAGGCCGTGGCGGCCGTGTCGAAGAACAGCCCGCCGAGGCCGAGCAGGAAGGCCACGGCCGCGAGCAGCGCGATGCTCAGCACGTCGAGCACGGCCGCCGCCGCGGGTATCACGAGCAGCACCGCACGCGCCGCGTCCGCGACCCACATCGTGCGCCGACGGTCCCAGCGATCCACCAGCGCACCGCCGAGCACCCCGAAGAGCAGCCACGGCAGCGTCCCGGCGGCCGTGACGACGGCGAGCGCCATCGGATCCCGCGTCAACGTCAACGCGATCAGCGGCAGCGCGGCATGCGACACCCCGTCACCGAGCGAGGAGATGGTCTGCGCGGTCCACAGCCGTCCGAACCCGGTCGGCAACTTCCGTATGCCCGAGGTCACTCGGCGCCCCCCTCGGCCTGCTCGCCCCGTGCCGGGTGGAACAGTGCGAAGACGAGTGACGCGTCCGGCAGCGACGGATCGGACAGCTCCCGGTACTCGTCCGCCAGTGCCTGCAGCCGCGCCCCCAGCTCCGCGAACTGCTCCTCGGTGAGCCGCAGATGCGCCATCCGTACGTGCCGCTCGCCGTCCGCCGGGGACGCCTCCAGGTCCGCCACCGCATGGCGCATCAGCACATCCGGCCCTCCTTCGCCAGGGTCCGGCAGCGCGATCGCCCGCGCGGCCATCGCGTAGTACCGCTCGGTGACCCCCCGCACCTTCCGTGTCCGCACCACCTTCACCAGGCCGGCCCGCTCCAGCAGCCGCACGTGATAGCTGGAACTCCCCTTCGCAAGACCCATCCGCTCGGCGATCTGCGTGATCGTCGCCGGCTCGAAGCGGAGCACGGCCATGATCCGGTGGCGCGTGAGACTGGAGACGGCGCGCAGCTGCTCGTCCGTGGTGACGTGAAACGTCTCGGGAAGATCGTCGGTAGGCATGCGAGCAATGGTCAACGATTCTTGACCATTGCGCAAGGGGATTCGCGCGAACCTCGAGAAGCTGCTTTCCGGCGCGCGAGACCTTCTGCCGATGCCCCCCACCCGCTGCCGATCCGGGGAGCTGTCGGGCGGCTCGGACCGAGATCGATCTCGGCGGCACTCTCTGTGCCTCAACCACTCACACCCGGAGCCGCGTCGGCGGCAGGTACTCCCGCACATACGTCCGATGCCAGTACGCGCCCGTCTCCCGCAGTTCCCGCCATGTGGTGCAGCGGTAGCGGAAGAGGCGGGCGCGGATGTGGCGCGGGGGCTCGTCGGGCGGGAACGGGGAGTGGCGCAGCAGCCTGAGCGTGTCGCGGTCGTTCTCCAGCAGCCGTTCCACCAGGGCGGCGAACCACGCCCCGGCATAGGCGGGGGAGAGCGCCGCGAACCACATCATCCAGTCCAGCCGCAGATGGTACGGCGCGAACTGGCGCGGCCAGTGCCGGGGATCGCCGGGCTTGCCCTTGAACTCGTACTCCCGCCAGTCGGAGCCCTCGCGCGGCACGTCGTCGAGCGTGCCCTCGATCACCACCTCGTAGCGGATCCGGCTCACGCTGCCGAACGCGCCGTAGGTGTTGACCAGGTGCAGCGGGTCGAAGGAGCGGTTCATCACCTGGCGGCGGGAGAGCATGTTGACCACCGGGCGGTAGCCGAGGAACAGCAGCAGCGCGGACACGGCGAGGACCACGACCTCGTACCAGAGCGGGGTGGCGGGCTCCGACGGGTGGCCGACGGGCAGTTCGAGCGCGGACACCGCCAGGACGACGGTGATCCAGTTCAGCCAGGCGAAGTTGCCCGACAGCATCAGCCACAGCTGGGTCAGGATCATCAGGCAGCCGGCCGCCGTCGCGATCGGCTGCGGGGCGAACAACAGGAACGGCACCACGAGTTGGGTGAAGTGGTTGGCCGCCGCCTCCACGCGGTGCAGCGGTTTCGGCAGATGGTGGAAGAACCAGCTCAGGGGGCCGGGCATCGGCTGGGTCTCGTGATGGTGGTAGAGACACGTCAGCTTCCGCCAGCACGCGTCGCCCCGCATCTTGATCAGGCCCGCGCCGAACTCGACCCGGAACAGGATCCAGCGCATCAGGAAGAGCACGAGGACCGGCGGGGCCACCTCGTCGTTGCCGAGGAACACGGCGAGGAAGCCCGTCTCCAGCAGCAGGGACTCCCAGCCGAACCCGTACCAGGTCTGGCCCACGTTGACGATCGAGAGATACAGCGCCCAGGGCACCAGCCACAGTGACATCGCCGCCCAGAGGGGCAGCAGACCGTCCAGGCCGGCGAGCAGGGCCGCCGACACCGCGCAGCCCGTCCAGGCGCAGCCCGCGAACAGGCGGTCGGAGTAGCGCCAGTGGAACAGGCTCGGTGCCTGCCGGAAGGGCACCCGCTCGACGAAGCGGGGCACCGGCAGCATCCCCCGTTCGCCGAGCAGCGCCCGGAACTGGAGGGCGGCCGTCAGGAACGCGACCAGGTAGACACCGGCCAGGGCCCGCTGGAATACCAGGCGGCTCAGCCAGTACTCGGGTGCGGTGAACCAGTCCACGGCCGTGCGCTCCTTCTCTCCGGTCGGACCATGTCACTGTCCGTGTTCGCGCCCTCCGGTTGCGTGACCCTGGCGGGTGAAGCAGACAATAGTGGTCGAATCACCTCCGAGTGAGGTACCGGAACGATGCACGAGACGATGCGGGAGAACGTGGTGCGACTACCCACTGCCACTCTCCTCACCGCCTGCGCGCTCTCGGCGGCGCTCCTCGTCGCCGGACGCGGCGGCGCGGGGGAGAAGATCACGATGCCGGGCGCGGACAGCGTCGTCCCGGCGGCCGAGGGGCGCTTCGCCTCCGGCGACCCCTTCGACGACCCCTCGGCGGCCGACCCGGACTCCGTCGCGTCCCTCGCCGACGCGGGCGCCGACGCCGGTCCCGACGAGGGCCTCGGTTCCGGTCCCGACGAAGACCTCGGCTCCGACCAGGGCCTCGGCTCCGACCTCGACCGCGGTGTCGACCCCGGTGAGATCGGCCCCGAGACCGTCCCGGAAGTCCCCGACCTGCCCGACGGCGGCGGGCTGGTCCCCGACGGGCCCGACGAGTCCGGCGCGCAGGACTCGTCCGGCAGCATCTTCGGCAGCCCCCTCGACGTGGTCATGGGCTGAGCGTGGTCCCGGGCCCCGGTTCCCCGGTCGAAGAATCGGGCGAATCCTGGCAAGGTGGCCCCATGGTTGATCGGGGAGCGAGAGCCCTGTCCCTCCCGGACGACTGGCCCGCCCACCCGGATCCGATCCTGGCGCTCAACCGCATGGGCAGTTTCGACTGGGACCTGGACTCGGGGCAGTTCCACATGGACGCCCGGGCCCACGAGATCTTCGACCTGCGGCCCGACGAGTACGACGGCGACCCCGGGACCCTCGCCGTCCGGGTCCCCCCGGCCGAGGGCATCCGCCTGGACGAACTGGTCGCCCAGGCCATCAAGGACGGCAGCGAGAACTACGGCGCCTACTTCCGTATGCGGTTGCGCGACGGCACCCTGCGCTGGACCCACACCCAGGGCTACATCCGGCGCGACGGGACCGGACGGCCGCGTCGCATCGTGGGCATCGTGCGGGACGCGACCGACGAGCTCAGCGATCTCGCCGCCCGCCGCGACGAGGCCGCCCTCGACGACGCGCGCCGCGAGCAGACCAACGTCGTCCAGCTCACCACGGCGGCCCTGGCGCACGCCCGCACCGTGCACGACGTGATCGACGTCCTCAAGGACACCCACGGCCTCACCCACCTCGGCGCCACCAGCCTCGTCATGGGGCTGGTCGAGGCCGGGCGGATCCGGCTGATCGCCGAGGGGCCGGAGGGCAGCTTCGTGCCGGGCACGCTGGTCACCCGCCTCGACGAGCCCTATCCGATGAGCGAGGTGGTGCGCACCCTCACCCCGCGCTTCATCGAGTCGCCGGAGGAGTTCGCGGGCGGCTACCCCGTGCTGTGGCCGCACCTCACCGACCTGAGGATCACCTCGGCGGCCTATCTGCCGCTCATCGTGCAGGCCCGCCCGATCGGCGCGATGGGCCTGCTCTACAGCGACCGCCGGGGCTTCACGCAGGAGGACCGCAACATACTCGTCGCCCTCGGCAGCAGCATCGCGCAGAGCCTGCAGCGCGCGATGTTCTACGAGCAGGAGAAGGACATCGCGCAGGGCCTCCAGCAGGCCATGCTGCCGCGCACCATCCCCAGCGTGCCGGGCGCCGACGTCGCCGTCCGCTACCGCGCCGCCACCATCGGCGGCTCCCTGGGCCGGGACATCGGCGGCGACTGGTACGACCTGATCCCGTTGCCCGGCGGCCGGGTCGGCGCCGTCATCGGCGACGTCCAGGGCCACGACACGCACGCCGCCGCCGTCATGGGCCAGCTGCGCATCGTCCTGAAGGCCTACGCGGCGGAGGGCCACACCCCGGCCACGGTGATGGCCCGTGCCTCGGTCTTCCTGCACGAGCTCGACACCGACCGCTTCGCCACCTGTCTGTACGCGGAGGCCGACCTCTCCACCGGGGTCGTCCAGGTGGTCCGCGCCGGGCACATCGACCCCCTGCTGCGCGGTCTCGACGGGACCTGCCGGCGCGTCCCGGTACCCGGCGGTCTGCCGCTCGGCCTGTCCGCCGAGTTCGGCAGCCTCGATTACCCGGTGGGCACCGTGGAGCTCGACCCCGGCCACACCCTGCTGCTGTGCACCGACGGGCTGGTCGAGCAGCCCGGCGCGGACCTCGACGACGGCATGCGGGCCCTCGCCGCGCTGATCGCCGCGGGCCCCGCGGACGTCCGGAAACTGGCCGACCAGCTCATCGAGGTCGCCGAGGAGCGCGGCGGGGACGACGACGTGGCCCTGCTCCTGCTGCGCCGGCGCGGTCCCGACGGCCCCCAGGCCGGCAGCCGGCTCCAGCAGCATGTGGCCCCCGGTGACCCGGAGGCCCTCAGCGAGGCCCGGCACATGATCCGCGCGGCCGTCCGCACCTGGGGCGCCCGGGACCGCTCCGACGAGATCGAACTGGTCGCCGACGAACTGATCACCAACGCGCTCATGCACACCGAGGGCGCCGCGATCGTCACCCTGCGGGTGCTCACCGGCACCGAACACCGGCTGCGTGTCGAGGTGGAGGACTCCTCCAGCGCCCTCCCGCGCCGCCGTGAGGCGGGCGAGTCGGGGGTCTCGGGGCGGGGCCTGCTGCTGGTGGACCTGCTCACCGACGCATGGGGCGTGGAGGCGCGGGGCGGCGGCAAGTGCGTGTGGTGCGAGTTCGTGGTGGCGGAACGGACCTGAGCGCTCGGGTTCCGGATGGCACTCTGGACGTATGCCGGAACTCCCCGAGGTCGAAGCGCTCAAGGACTTCCTGGCCGAACATCTCGTCGGCCACGAGATCGTCCGTGTGCTGCCCGTCGCGATCAGCGTGCTGAAGACGTACGACCCGCCCGTCACCGCCGTCGAGGGTCGCGAGGTCACCGCCGTGCACCGGCACGGCAAGTTCCTCGACCTGGCGACCGGTGACGGCCCGCACCTCGTCACGCACCTCGCCCGCGCGGGCTGGCTGCACTGGAAGGACAAGCTCCCGGACGGTTTGCCCCGCCCCGGCAAGGGCCCTTTGGCCCTGCGGGTCGCGCTGGAGACGGGGGCGGGCTTCGACCTGACGGAGGCCGGCACCCAGAAGCGGCTCGCGGTGTACGTCGTCCCCGATCCGCAGCAGGTCCCCGGCATCGCCCGGCTCGGCCCCGACCCGCTCGCCGCCGCCTTCGACGAGGCCCGCTTCGCCGCGCTCCTCGCCGGTGAGCGACGCCAGTTGAAGGGCGCCCTGCGTGACCAGAGCCTGATCGCGGGCGTCGGCAACGCCTACAGCGACGAGATCCTGCACGTGGCGAGGATGTCCCCGTTCAAGCTGGCGGCCACCCTGACGCCGGAGGAGACCCACACCCTCTACGAGGCCCTGCGCAGCACGCTCACGGAGGCGGTCGAGCGCTCACGGGGCCTGGCGGCGGGACGTCTGAAGGCCGAGAAGAAGAGCGGTCTGCGTGTCCACGGCCGCACCGGCGAACCCTGCCCGGTCTGCGGCGACACCGTCCGAGAGGTGTCCTTCAGCGACTCCTCGCTCCAGTACTGCCCCACCTGCCAGACGGGCGGCAAACCGCTGGCGGACCGGAGGATGTCCCGGCTGCTGAAGTAGCCCCGACGGCCGGTCGGCAGTCCCGTCGGCCGGCCGGCCTGTCGACACCGGCCCGGACCGTACCGTCCCGCCGAGACCCGCGTCGACACCGAAGTGACCTGAACTCACTCCGTGTCGGCGTCAGTGGGCCTCGAGCGTCACCAGGTGCTCCCCGGCCGACGTGCGCAGCTCGTAGCGGGCGATCTCGTCGGGGTGCCAGGCAGCGGCGCCCTGCATGGTGTTGGGGCGGGCGTCGTGCTTGGGGACGTTCCAGCTGGTGACCGTCTGCTCGGAGCCGTCGAGGCCGATGGCGATCAGCCGGCAGGAGCGGGGGCCCGCCCCGTCCTTGACCTCGAGCTCCACGTGGCTGCCCCACGCCTCGTTCTCGGTGGTGACCTGCGCCCACACCCCGGACTTCTCGTCCGTCGCGGTGACCCGTACGGCGCTCTCGCCCTCGCCGCTCGCGCTGCCCGCCATCATCGCGATCACGGGGCCGGCCAGGGCGACCACCACCGAGGCGGCCACGGCGTACAGCACCCGCCGGCGCACGGCCCGGTGGCGGACCGCCACCTCGGCGAGCAGCCGGTCCAGCAGCTGCGGGCCGGGTCCGGCGAAGGGGTGCACGGCGCGCGGGGTGGCGCGCCGGTAGAGCATCATCTGCCGTGCGGTGGGGCCGAACTCGGTGACCTGCGCCGCACACTGAGGACACTCCATGAGGTGGTCCTCGAAGCGGAAGGCTTCCGCTTCGTCCAGCACGCCGAGCGCGTACGCGCCGACGTCGCGATGCCTTTCCAGGGACCTCATGCCGAAACCTCGTGCCTTTGAGTGCCAGTGGGGTTACTCCTTGCTCCCACCGGTACGCACCCGGCCGCCGAATCACTCAAGCCACGTACCGAATCGTGACCCAGATGTTCGGAGCGGTCCGGCCCGCGGATTGGTGCGAATCTAAAAAAGATGAATCGCCAGGTGGCCGAGGGGCAGTCCGAGCTGCCAGGCGGGTGTCCAGACCTTGGGTCCCTCGTCCTCGCCGACCACCGGCGCACCGCCGGGAACCGCGTTGAGATCGGGAGCGAGCAGCTCCGTCTCCTCCAGCCAGCGCCAGGCGGCGGCCGCCAGGTCGAGATCGGGAGCCGGTCCGTCCGACTTGGCTGCCTCGGCCTTCACTTGAGACATACGTTCGTCGACCCAGTCCTGCCACGGCTGGTCGTACGCCGTGAGCGAAAGCCACGTCTCCAGCTGAGTGACGACCCGGATGCCGGGCAGTTCGCCGTCGGTGTCGGACAGGAAGATGGTGAGCGCCAGGGCGTCGCGCCCGGCGCGGAACTCGAAGGACGTCGGCGGCATGAGATCGCCGGTCCGCAGCAGTTCGTCGGCGATGTACTCGGCATACAACCAGGCCATGGGGACGGCGAGTTCACCGCCGCCGGTGCCGTCCGTGCTCTGGTGACCTCTGTGCAGCATCCCTTCCTGCCTTCCTCCGGTGCTTGCGCTCGCCCGTTGCCGGGACGCTGGGGACCCGGTCACCGGGCTCCATCCGGAACACGGATAAGGACACCCGATTACTCAAAGGGGGTCCTCGGCAAGGCGCTTTACGGAGGCTTGACCCAGTCGTGGGTTTCAGCGCAGGTCGGCCGCGTATCCCGGAAGCACCCGGCGCAGGGCGCGCAGCGCGTAGTACGCGCGGGACTTCACGGTACCGGGCGGAATTCCGAGGGCTTCGGCGGCCTCCGCCACACTGGCCCCGTGGAAATACACCAGCACCAGGACTTCACGGTGCTCCGGAGTGAGTGTCTTCACAGCCTCGCGCACGTCGAGGGTGGCGGCCGCCCGCTCGGCGTGGTCGGCGCAGACGGGTGACGCGTTCTCCAGCACCGCGTCACCGACCTCCGCGGGTCGCGCCTGCCGGGCCCGCCGCGCGTCGATCGCGAGCCGTCGGCCGACGGTGAGCAGCCAGGGGCGTACGGAGTCGAAGGTGTCGGCGCGCAGGGCCTCGGGATGCTGCCAGGCGCGTACCAGGGTCTCCTGGACGAGGTCCTCGGCGCGCTGACGGTCGCCGTCGCACAGCCTCAGCAGCAGCGCGAAGAGCGGCCGGCCGTGCTCGCGCTGGAGTGCGGCGAGCTCGTGCTCGGCGGTCGTCGTCCGGGCGGTGAGGGTGGTTCCGGCGGTCATGGGCGTATGGCACCGCAGTGCGCCGGTTCGGGACAGGGCACGCACACGGATCTGCGGCGGACGGTCGATCGCGTCGACGAACGGTTCGACGAACGGTCCGGGCTACGCCGATCGCGGGCATCGCTCCTGGACGAAGGGAGTGCCTGGGCGGACCACCGTCCCTCATGGATTAGTACTGACACATGGGTAAATATGACAATTCATGGGAAGTGGGGTGAACCGGTGATCGCCCGCAGACACCAGGTGGCCCTGGCCCTGACGGCCCTCCTCGCCTCGGCCGCCGCCTGCCAGGCCAGAGACCACGGGCCGACCGAGCGGCCCGGCCGCCCGGCGCCGGCCGCCGCCCGCGGCTTCACGCTCGTCGCCTCCGGCGACATCCTGCCGCACACCACCGTCATCGACCGCGCCGGCTTCGACGCCGGAGGCACCGGCTACGACTTCCGCCCGATGCTCGCGGGCATCAAACCCGTCGTCTCCGGCGCCGATCTGGCGCTGTGTCACATGGAGACCGTGTACGGCGCGAACGGCGTCTACACCGGCTACCCGGACTTCAAGTCCCCGCCGGAGATCGCCGGGGCCCTGGCCGCCACCGGCTACGACGGCTGCTCCACCGCCTCCAACCACAGCCTCGACGACGGCGCCCCCGGCGTACAACGCACCCTCGACGCACTCGACGCCGCCGGCGTACGGCACGCGGGCACCGCCCGCACCGAGGCCGAGGGCAACTCGGTCACGCTGCTGCGCGCGGGCCCGGCGAAAGTCGCCCACCTCGCCTACACCTACGACACCAACGGTCACCCCGTCCCGCAGGGACAGCCCTGGACCGTCAACCTCCTCGACGAGAACCGGATCCTCGCCGACGCCAAGGCCGCCCGGAAGGCGGGCGCGGACGTGGTCGTCGTCTCCGTGCACTGGGGCACCGAATGGCAGGACGCGCCGGACGACCGCCAGCTCACGCTGGCCCGCACCCTCACCGCCTCCCGCACGGGCGGCCGTCCCGACATCGACCTGATCCTCGGGACGCACGCCCACGTCCCGCAGGCCTACGAGAAGGTCAACGGCACCTGGGTCGTCTACGGCATGGGCGACCAGATCGCGGGCGAGATGTTCAACCACCAGGGAGTCCAGGACGCGCGCGGCAACCAGTCCACCGTCGCCCGTTTCACCTTCGCCCCGCCCGCCGGGCCGGGCGGTCGCTGGGAGGTGCGCAAGGCCGAGTTCGTGCCGCAGCTGTTCGACATCGACGCCGGCCGGGTGGTCGACCTCAACAAGGCCCTCGCCCAGGGCGCGGGCGTCGAAGGGGTACGCGACCGGATCGGAGCGGTCGTCCTCGGCCGAGGTGCGGCGAAGGACGGGCTGGTGATGGGGAAGTGAGCCGCCCGTAGGCCCTCACGGGGTGGCCGGGGGCTACGGCACGACCGTCACCGGCCACCGCCCCGCCTTCACCAGCCGCACCGCGACGGACCCCACGATCCGGTGGCCGGCCTGTTCGGAGGCACCCACCACCACCGCGTCCGCCTTGAGCCGGTCCGCCGCCTTCACCAGGCCGCCGTAGGGGTCGCCGCGGAAGGTGTGGAACTCCCAGCGCACGTCGAATATCCCCCGGGTGCGCTCGGTGGCCTCCCGGATCTGCGCGACCAGGTCCTCGGCGATCTCGTCGGTCGTCTCCGCGACCGGCACCCCGAGCGCCGCGCCCGCCGCCAGCACCGGCTGCACGTACACCACGGCCAGCAGGGCGTGCTGGCGACGGGCCAGGCCGCCGGCGTAGGCCGCGGCCCGTAGGGAGGAGTCGGAGCCGTCCACCCCGACGAGGATGACCTTGGGTCCGTCCGTGCCCCGCTCGAACTGGTGCGCGGGCTGCTGCGAGTGCTGTTCCGTCACGGCCCAGAGGCTATCGGAAGCCGCAGGTCCGGCCGGTGCGCGGGCCGCTCGACGGGCGGTACGGGCCGGGTGTTCCTAGAGTCGGAGCATGAGTGCCACCGTGCGGACCGCCACGGCCGCGGACACCCCGGGCCCGGCACGGCGGCCCGCCGGCCGCGCCCTCGGCCGGGTGCCCGAAGGCTTCGCGACCTTCTTCGGCGCCCTCGGGCTGCTCTGTGTCCTGCTGGCCCTGATCCCGCCGCTGCGCCGCCTGCTGCGCCCGGTCGTCCGCTTCCTGGACCTGCTGATCGTCCCGGTCAGCGCCAACCTCGCCTACGCCGTCTTCCTCTTCCTGCTGGCCGCCGCCACCGCCGCCCGCAAGAAGGTCGCCTGGTGGCTGGTCGTCGTCTACCTCGGCCTGCTCGTCCTCACCGACATCCTCGGCGTGGCCGTCGGCCTGTACGGGCAGTCCGTCCCGTCCCTGGTGGTGTGCGCGCTCGCACTGATCCTCCTAGTCGTCGCCCGCGGCGAGTTCTACGCCGCCTCCCGCCGCGGGGCGGTCCGGCGGGCGCTCGCCGTGCTGCTCGTCGGGCTGGTCCTGGCGATCCTCGCGGGCTGGGGCCTGGTGGAACTGTTCCCCGGCACCCTGCCGGCGAGTCAGCGCTTCGGATGGGCCGCCAACCGGGTCCTGGGCGGCCTGGTCTCCACCCGCTCCTTCGACGGCCGCCCGCCCCGCCCCCTCTTCTTCCTCCTCGGCCTCTTCGGCGCCGTCGCCCTGCTGAACGCCGCCGCCACCCTCTTCCGCTCCCAGCGGATGGAAGCGGCCCTGCACGGCGACGAGGAAGCCCGCATCCGGGCCCTGCTCAGGGCATACGGCGACCAGGACTCCCTGGGCTACTTCGCCACCCGGCGCGACAAGGCCGTCGTCTTCTCACCCAGCGGCAAGGCCGCCGTCACCTACCGCGTCGAGGCCGGTGTCTGCCTCGCCAGCGGCGACCCCGTCGGCGACCGCGAGGCCTGGCCGCACGCGATCGCCGCCTGGCTGGACGCCGCCCGCCTGCACGCCTGGGCGCCCGCGGTCATGGGCGCCTCGGAGGACGGCGCGAAGGCCTTCGCCCGCGCCGGACTCGGCGCCCTGCAACTCGGCGACGAGGCGATCCTGCCGGTCGCCTCCTTCGACCTCGGCGGCCGCGAGATGCGGGTCACCCGGCAGGCCGTGAACCGGGTGCGCCGCACGGGCGCCTCCTGCCGGGTCCGCCGCCACTCCACCCTGACCGACCAGGAGATGGAGGAGGTGCTCGGCCGGGCCGACGCCTGGCGCGACACCGAGACCGAACGCGGCTTCTCCATGGCCCTGGACCGGCTCGGCGACCCCGCCGACGGCGACTGCCTCCTCGTCGAGGCCCTGGACGACGACGGCCGCCTCCTCGCCCTGCTCTCCTTCGTCCCCTGGGGCCGCGACGGCATCTCCCTGGATCTCATGCGCCGCGACCGATCCGCCCCCAACGGCGTCATGGAGTTCATGGTCGCCGACCTGTGCGCCGCCGCCCCGAAGCTCGGCGTGCGCCGGATCTCCCTCAACTTCGCCGTCTTCCGCTCGGCCTTCGAGGAGGGCGCCCGCATCGGCGCCGGACCGGTGCTGCGGCTGTGGCGCAGGCTGCTGCTGTTCTTCTCCAAGTGGTGGCAACTGGAGGCCCTCTACCGCTCCAACGCCAAGTACCACCCCGAGTGGTACCCCCGCTTCCTCTGCTACGCCGACGCCGGCTCCCTCGCCCGGGTGGGCCTCGCCTCCGGTATCGCCGAGGGCTTCGTCTCCGTGCCCTCGCTGCGCAAGCTCTGGGGCAACCGCAATGCCGGGGGCGGGCCGCGTCCCGCCACCACCGAGGGCCTGCCGCCACTGGCGGCGCTCGGCCTCGACGGAGGGGACGAGGCCGGGGACACCGGTCCGGACGCGGGCCTGCCCGAGCAGGTGCGCGTCCGGCACCGCAAGCTCGACCGGCTGCGCGCCGAGGGCATCGACCCCTACCCGGTCGGCGTCCCGCTCCGCACCCACACCCTCGCCGCGATCCCCAGGGGGGAGACGGTCACCGTCGCCGGCCGGGTCATGCGGGTACGCGACTTCGGCGGCATCGTCTTCGTGACGCTGCGCGACTGGTCGGGCGACCACCAGCTCGCCCTCACCCGCGAGGCACTCGGTTCCTTCAGGTCCGACACCGACCTCGGCGACCACATCGTCGTCACGGGCACGGCCGGGACGAGCGACCGGGGCGAGCCCACCGTCTTCGTCACCTCCTGGCAGCTCACCGCCAAGTGTCTGCGGCCCCTGCCCGACAAGCGCCGCGGCCTCACCGACCCCGAGGCCAGGGTCCGCATGCGCTACCTCGACCTGGTCGCGAGCCCGGCCGCCCGCGATGTCGTCCGCGCCCGCTCGCACGCCGTGCAGGCGCTGCGCCAGGGCCTGTTGGAACGCGGCTACCTCGAGGTCGAGACCCCGATGCTCCAGCAGATCCACGGCGGCGCCAACGCCCGCCCCTTCACCACCCACATCAACGCCTACGACCTCGACCTCTATCTGCGCATCGCCCCCGAGCTGTACCTCAAGCGGCTGTGCGTCGGCGGCCTGGAGAAGGTCTTCGAGATGGGCCGCACCTTCCGCAACGAGGGCGTCTCCTACAAGCACAACCCCGAGTTCACGATGCTGGAGGCCTACCAGGCGTACGCCGACTACGACGTGATGCTCGACCTGGTCCGCGAGCTGATCCAGGGTGCGGCCACGGCCGCCTTCGGCTCGCCGGTCGCCCGCAAGGACGGACGGGAGCACGACATCTCGGGCCGGTGGCCGGTGCGGACGGTCCACGGCGCGATCTCCGAGGCGCTCGGCGAGCAGATCGACGCCGACACCCCGCTGGCCGTCCTGCACCGGCACTGCGACCGGGCCGGAGTCCCGTACGCACCGGACGACGGCCGGGGCGACGTCGTGCTGGAGATGTACGAACGCCTGGTCGAGGAGAGGACCCAACTCCCGACCTTCTACAAGGACTTCCCCACCGACGTCTCCCCGCTCACCCGGCAGCACCGCACCGACCCACGGCTCGCCGAGCGCTGGGACCTCGTCGCCTTCGGCACCGAACTAGGCACCGCCTACTCCGAGTTGACCGACCCGGTCGAGCAACGCCGCCGCCTCACCGAGCAGTCCCTGCTCGCCGCCGGCGGAGATCCCGAGGCGATGGAGCTCGACGAGGACTTCCTCGACGCCCTCGAGTACGCGATGCCCCCGACCGGCGGCCTCGGCATCGGCGTCGACCGCCTGGTCATGTTCCTCACCGGCCTCACGATCCGCGAGACCCTGCCGTTCCCGCTGGTACGACACCGCTGACCCGGCACCCTTCAACTGTTCGGACCGATCGTGACTGCGCCGGGCGGGTGGAATCGTGCCGCCGGTCCGGTGTCGGTGTGGTGGGTCGGGGGCCTGCCGGGCGACTGATGACTGCATGAAGAAGGATCAGTTGTTCACGCGCCGCCGGGCGTTGCTCGCCGGCGCCGCCGCCGTCGGAGCGGTCGGCACGGCCGGAGTGTTCCTGTGGGGCGAGGACGGCAAGCCGGTCCGGGCCGCCGCCCCCGCCGCGGGCGCCCCGGCGCGGAGCCTGCCGCTGAAGCCCTCCGCCTACCGCCTCCAGCCGCTGACCGGCTACGGTCCCCCGCGCACCGCCCCCGGACGCACCCCGGTGCGCCACGAACCGCTGCTGAGGATGACCGGCCGCGGCCGCACCATGGTGCTGACCTTCGACGACGGACCCGACCCCCGCTACACCCCCGGCATCCTCGACACCCTGGCCCACTACGACGTGCGCGCGATGTTCTTCGTGTGCGGGGAGATGGCCGCCGACAACCAGGATCTGCTGGGGCGGATGGCCGACGAGGGCCACGTCGTCGGCAACCACACCTGGTCCCACCCCCTGCTGACCGGCCTCACCCGCCGTCAGATCCGCTCCGAGATGTCCCGCACCAGCGACGTCATCGAGGAGGGCTACGGGGAGCCGCCCCGCTGGTTCCGCGCACCCTACGGCGCCTGGAACCGTGCCGCCTTCCAACTCGGCGCCGAACTGGGCATGGAGCCGCTCGCCTGGACGGTCGACACCCTCGACTGGACCGCCCCCGGCACCGGCACCATCGTCCAACGGGTCGAGAAGGGCGCCGCCCCCGGCGTCGTGGTGCTCTCGCACGACGCCGGGGGCGACCGCTCGCAGAGCGTGCGGGCCCTGCGCAGCTATCTGCCGCAGCTGCTGGACTCCGGCTACCAGATCACCGTCCCGCACCGGCGGTACACCTGACGCGAGCCCCCCGCCCGCCCGGCCGGTGTCCGCTCAGCGGACCTCGGCCAGGCGGGCGAAGGCGACCACGTTCCCGTCGTATCCGTTCGCCTTGGAGAAACCGCCGCCGCAGGTGATGACCCGCAATTCGGGGGAGCCCTTGGAGGCGTAGACGCGGTCGCCGGGGAAGTTGTTCTTCGCGAAGACCTCGATGCCGTAGATCTCGAAGACCGCCGTCTTTCCGTCCCCTCGCGACACCTCGACGCGATTTCCCTTCTTCAGGGCCCCGAGACCGTAGAAGACGGCGGGGCCCAGTTTGTTGTCGACATGGCCGACGACGACCGCGGTCCCCTTTTCACCGGGCGAGACGCCACCGGTGAACCAGCCGGCCAGATTCGGGTCCTCCGGCGGCGGCGCGCCGACCCAGCCGTCCGCGTCCAGGCCGACCGACGTGACCGGCGCGTCCACCCGGATGGCGGGGATCCGGACCCGGTCCGGCACGGCGTACGGCAGCGCTGCCGGGGTCCGGCCGAAGGCGCCGGCGGCGCGGCCGTCCGCAGCCGCCGCCGAGGCGGGCTGCGGCGGGCCGATGTCGAACTCTCCCGACCCGTTCCGGATGAGCGCGAGACCGGTCAGCAGAACAAGCGCTATCACGCCCCATGGGGCGCGCTTCCGCCGCCGCTCCTCTTCTTCCGCCACCTCGGACAGCTCGTACGCAGACATTCGCCATCCCCTTTCGACGCGGCCGTCACCGCGTCCCTTCGCGCATACGAGAACGCTAAGTCCCCGGGCGGGAACCGGCGACGGGGCAGCGGCGAACGGGTGGCCGGACGCCTTTCGGTGAGCCATCCGAGTTGCCGACGGAAGGAATTTTCTGACGGTCCGTGACCTGCGGCAATATCCGATTGTGTGCATTTCGCTCGGCGTGTCCTCTCACCAGGACGGACCATTCCCGAAATGCGGGCGCGTGCACGGCATCTGAGGGTCGTTCCGGGAGGTGCTTTCTCGCCGACATGCCGGGGACGGGCCCCGGGGCGCCTTCCGCGGAGGATCACATGCGCATCACTCGTTTTCTGGCGGCCTCGGTGGTCTCGGCCGCCGCGGTCGCCTCTCTCGGCGTCAGCGCCCCGGTCGCCGTCGCACGCGACGGCATGGGCGCCAACCCGAGCAACATCGTGGCCCTGCCCGCCGTCATCGCCCGCGGGGGCCAGATGACGGTCACCGTCGACGGCTGCCCCGGCGGCGGCACCATGACCTCGGCGGCGTTCCCGCAGACCAACCTGACGCCGATCAACGGCGCCAACCAGACCGCCAAGGGGACGGCGACCATCAACGACAACGCCCGGCCCGGCACCTACGACATCACCGTCAACTGCTCCGGCCGGACCCTGACCCGCCCGGCCGCCTTCACCGTCATCGGCGGTGTCCGCGGCGGTCTCGGCGGCAGCACCACCACCGGCGCCACCCCGACCGACATGGCCATCGGCGGCGGTCTCGTCGCGGCGGCCGTGGTCGGGGGTGGTCTGTTCTGGATGCGTCGCCGCGCCGAGCGCCGCGTCTGAGGCCCGCCCCGAAGGGGATCGCACGTCGCACGTGACGCAGACCTTCGCCCCGGTCCCGCTGGGATCCGGGGCGAAGGCCTGCGCGCCGCGCGGCCGTCGGCGGTGAGCCGTCAGCCGTCAGCTGTCGTCCTCGGCGGCGCGGCGCCGCGAGAAGCAGTACGCGGCACCGACCGAGCCCACGACGAGCGCGGCGCCCAGCCCGATCTCCTCGAGGTCGAACCCGGCCACGGTGCCGCCCTCGCCGGCGTGCACGCCCTGCGGGACCGGATAGGGCACCGTGGGATCGACCGGACGGCCGCCGGCGATCGTCAACTCCTTGACGGCGCTGATGCCGCCGCAGGCGAACGTCACCCGGTACGAGGCGCCCGCCCTGGCGTCCCAGTCGACCGTGACCACAGCGGACGACGACCCCCGGGGGATGACGACCGCGTCGAACACGCCCGAGGAGACCGTCACGGAGCTCCGGCAGCCACTTGCGTTGCGGTCCACCTGGACGGTGACCTGCCCGCCCGCCGCGATCGTCGAGGGCAGCACGCTGTAGCCGTTGGACATGACGTAGTGGTTGTCGTCGTCGCTCGCGACGGCGACCGGTGCGGAGAGGGTCAGGGCGGCGACGCCCAACAGTGCGGCCGAAGCGACGCGTATCGCGTGCATGGTGGATCCTCCGGTCCCCGAGGAGCAGCTGCGGACCTATTTCCGCTTTCGTCATCAATGCACCTCGATGACCGAAACGCTAGGAACATGTGTGCGCTCCCGCGATCGCAGTCGCGCGAATGGGGCAAGCGTGTGGGCCGCTCAGGGGACGCCGCTGCGGCAACCGGGGGACGGCGACGGCGTGGCGGCCGTCTTCTGTCGCCGTCCCCCGGTCGCGGGAGCGTGAGGTGAGCGGACGTCAGCCCTCGATGCCGGGGAACAGGTGGAGGAACGGTTCCGCCGACGCGGTGATGCCCCGGCTGTAGGGCGCGTCGAAGTCCCAGATGAGGAAGAGCAGAAAGGCGATCAGCGCGGAGAACAGCCCGGCCAGCACCAGTTCGCGGGTGGTGCGCCGGATCTGCAGCGCGAAGACCATGCCGATGGTGATCGCGGCCCCGGCCAGCAGCCCGAACCACACCACGCCCGGCATGGTCGCCCCGGTCGACTCGGCCCGGGCGTTGCGTGCCTGGTCCGCGGCGGCCATCTGGTCGATCAGCGGCTGGTAGGCCTGCGCCTGGAAGTCGGACGTCGGCTCGTAGTCGGTGACGTCCACCCGGATCCGCTGGAGGAGTTCGTCGCCTCGCTTCGTCACCTCGCCGTCGTCGGCCATCGACTTCCACTCGGTGGTGACGACGTGTCCGACATAGGCGTTGACATCCTCCCGAATACGGTCACGGGCGTCGGCCGGGTAGACGCGTACCCGCTCCGAGATCTCGTGGAGCGCCTGCGCCTCCGCCTGGACGTGGTCCTGGGCCACACTGCGCGCCTCCCAGACGCCGGCGATGGCCAGGCCCAGGACGATGGCGTACACCACGCCGATCCACATCGTCATGTACTCGATGACGTCCGGGGTCTCGGAGGGGTCCTCGTCCTCGGGCGCCCTGCGGTGCCGTAGGAGGGTGATGACGACCACCACCGCGCAGGCGGCGAGCATCGCGAGGGTCAGAACAAGCCATTCCGGCAAGAGATGCCTCCAGGGTGGGCGCTAACGCGGTCGCAGCGCGGCGACGGCGATCACCGCGGGCACGGTGATGAGCAGGACGTAGGTGACCGGCGACTGGCCGCGCCGGACGGGCCGCTGCCGCGGCGAGGCGTGGTACGCCGGGTAACTCACCGGGGTCACGGACGGGCGTGGCGTGGGCTTGGGCTCGGCGGTCGGTGTCGGTACGGGGACCGGAGCCGGTGGTGGCGGGGGTGCGGGGGCCTGCCGCGGAAGCGGTGCCGCGGGGCGGGGCGGCGCGGGCGCCGGTGGCTTCGGCCGCGGCTTCGGCGCCGGCGGCCTGGGCTCGGGAGGCGGTGGCGGCGGGGGCGTCGGCTTCGGGGTGGGGGTCGGCGTGGGTGTCGGCGTGGGGCTCGGCGTCGGCTCGGGCGGTGGCTTCGGCTTCGGCGGGGTGGGGGTCGGGGTGGGCGTCGGCTTCGGCTTCGGTTCCGGGCACACCGGGGGAGTCGGCCATGAGTGACTCCCCGCGACCGCCACCGCCTCGGTGCCGTCCGGGCCGGTCGAGACGTACGCGCACGCGTCGGCCGCGGCCACCCCGGCCGGGGCGGCCGCGAGGATCCAGGCCGCGGTCACCAGGGCCAGGGTCCTGGTGACGAGCGCGGATCGGGTCGGTTCGGGTCCATGCACGACGGAGATCATGCGGCGTCCCGTACCTGCCCACGCCCACGCCCGGTGGGGATTGCCCCGAACGGGGGAAGTTCACGTCCCCAGGTTTGCCGGGCGGTACGTTCGCGCATCCGGCACGCCGTGCGCCTGTGCGATCCGGGGGTCTGCCGGGGCCGGTGTCACAGGTCCCGGAAAGTTTTTTGTGCCGTGTTTGAACACAACGACCGTCACCATGCGTACTCAGTGCCGTGCGGCGGCGCAGCAGGGCGCTGCAACACCTTGTGACGATCGGGGAGTTGTTGACGATGAAGACCACCTGGCGGAGCGCCTCACTTGCGGCGAGTGCTGTGGCCGTGCTGGCGCTGACGACGGCGTGCGGTTCTGAGAGCGGCACGTCGTCGAGCCAGAACGTCGGGGCCACGGCTCCGGCCGGTGGCATCGCGGGCGTCGGCGTGGGCAGCGGCGTCGGCAGTGGGGTCGGTTCCGGTGCGAGCGCCAGTGCGACCGGAGGGGCCGCCGCGCAGGGCAGCGCGGGCGAGCTGGCCGTCTCCGCGAACGGCGAACTCGGCAAGATCCTCACCGACGGCACCGGCAAGACTCTCTACCGCTTCGACGCGGACACCGCGGAACCCCCGAAGTCGAACTGTGACGGCGACTGCGCGACCGCCTGGCCGCCGGTCTCCGCCGATGACGTCGCCGCAGGCGACGGCATCGACAAGTCGCTGCTGGGCGAGGTCACCCGCACCGACGGCACCAAGCAGCTGACCGTGGCCGGCTGGCCCGCCTACTACTACGCCAAGGACGCCAAGGCCGGTGACACCACCGGTCAGGGCGTGGGCAACAAGTGGTTCGCGCTCACCCCCGAGGGCAAGAAGGCCAAGTCCGGCTCGTCCTCCGCCGAGTCCGGCACCGAGCTGGCCGGGCTGTCCGTCCGCAAGGACGCCAACCTCGGTGAGATCGTCGTCGACAAGAACGGCATGACGGTCTACCGCTTCCTGAAGGACAAGGCCTGGCCCGAGCCGGTGTCGAACTGCAACGGTGCCTGCCTCGAGAAGTGGCCGGCAGTCGCTCCGGTCGCGTTCAACGAGACCGAGGGCATCCAGGAGAAGGGCTACATGAACTTCACCCGGTCCGACGGCACCAAGCAGCAGACGATCAACTGCTCGCCGATCTACACCTTCTCCGGTGACAAGTCGCCCGGCGACATCAACGGCCAGGGCGTGGGCGGTACGTGGTACGCCGTCGCGCCGAACGGAAAGCTGGTCGGAGCGCCGGAGCAGTAGAGATCGCCTCCCCAGGGCCGATCCCGCAGCTGCCCCATCGCGCACGACCGTTGGTCCGCCCCCTCCGCGCCGCACGGAGGGGGCGGACCGTTGTGCTTTCCGTTCCGCCGGCCCCTCGTGCTTGTCCGGCCACCGCTTCCTGTGCGTAGACTTTCGCCGCCCCGCGGAGAGTTCCGGAACCCTCCGGAACTCTCCGGAACGAGCCGGGCAGTTCAAGCAGCCCTTCGGGGCGCGTCGAATCGGCACGTGCCGCAGGCAGTGACCGGGAACGGACGGTCAATTTCCGTTTCCACTCGCCCCTTTGGCGGGCGATCAGTAGCCTCAGCTCGAACACCGGATCGCCTACGCCTTGGAGAGATAGATGGAGCGACCCGCCTGGGCCCCTCGGAGCATCGACATCTCGGTGCCCAGCGTCTCGCGGATCTACGACCACTACCTGGGCGGCTCGCACAACTTCGAGGTCGACCGGGAGGCGGCCCGCAAGGCCATGGAGTTCCTGCCGGGACTTCCGAAGATCAGCCAGGCGAACCGGGCGTTCATGCGCCGCGCCGTGCGGTACGCGGCCGACGAGGGCGTCACCCAGTTCCTCGACATCGGCTCCGGCATCCCCACCTTCGGCAATGTGCACGAGGTCGCCCAGGCGGTGAGCCCCGGGGCCCGCGTGGTCTACGTCGACCACGACCCGGTGGCCGTCGCGCACAGCGAGGCGGTGCTGGCCGGCAACGCCGACGCCGATGTCGTGGCCGCCGATCTGCGCAAGCCGCAGGAGATCCTGAGCAGTCCGCAGGTGGCGCAACTGATCGACCTGGACCGGCCGGTGGCACTGCTGCTCGTCGCCGTACTGCATTTCGTGGAGGACGCGGACGACCCGTTCGCGGCGGTGGCCGAGCTCACCGCAGCCCTCGCGCCCGGCAGTCTGCTCCTGCTCACCCATGCCTCGTACGAGGGAATCCCACTGCCACCGGAGCGGGCCGGGGGCGCGGTGGACGTGTACAAGGACATCCGCAACCCGCTGATCATGCGCTCGCGTGACGAGATCGCGCGGTTCTTCGAGGGGTACGACATGGTGGAACCCGGACTGGTGCCGATGCCGCACTGGCGGCCGGACACGGCGCCGGAGGACGAGGACCCCTGGGCCCTCTCCGGTTTCGCCGGCGTGGGGCGTACGGCGTGACCGCCGAGCCGGACGGGCCGGAGGACAGACTGCGGCGGTTCGCGACGATCTGGAGCCGGTCGGTGTTCCCGGTGACCTCGACGTCGCTGACCCGGTCCGAACTGGAGGAGCAACTCCTGCCGCTGGCAAGGCGGTTGCGTGGCGCACTGCTGGAGCGCGCCTTCGACGCCGACACGGGCAAGGAGGTCGGCGCCGCCCTCGTCGACGCGCACTGCACCGACCCCGAGGCGCTCAGCCGCTCCCTCGACTGTGTCGACGCCTATCTGGTGCTCTACTGCGGCGAGAACGGCCCCCAGGAGGATCTGCGGGCCCGCGCCGCCAGGCTCCAGCACGCCATGGCGGCCGGCTACGCGCAGGCGCTGCGTGAGCGCACGCTCGCCGAACAGGAGGCCATCGCCCAGGCCGCGCTGCGGGCCCAGGGCGTGGTCGCGCAGGCGCTGCACGCGAGCGAGGCCCGCTTCCGCGCGGTCTTCGAGGGGGCCGCGATAGGAATCGGCATCGCCGACCTGGAAGGCAACGTCCTCCAGGTCAACGGGGCGCTGCTGCGCATGTTCGGCGGCTCGGAGCAGACCCTGCGCCGCCGTAAGGTCCAGGACCTGACCCATCCCGAGGACGCGCCCCAGACCTGGAAGCTGTACGACGAGCTGGTCCGCGGCGAACGGGAGCACTACCACACCGAGAAGGCGTTCAGCCGCCCCGACGGAACCGCCCTGTGGACCAACCTCACGGTCTCCCTGCTGCGTGACGCGGACGGCGAACCGCAGTACTCGCTGGCCCTGATGGAGGACACCACCGAGCGCCGGCTGCTCAACCTGCGGCTGCGCTACGAGG
Source organism: Streptomyces sp. NBC_01334 (assembly GCF_035983595.1). Lineage (NCBI taxonomy): Bacteria > Bacillati > Actinomycetota > Actinomycetes > Kitasatosporales > Streptomycetaceae > Streptomyces > Streptomyces sp. NBC_01334. The sequence continues at coordinate 8,432,790 of NZ_CP130718.1, forward strand.
CCACCCACGACGCGCTCACCGGCCTGCCCAACCGCACCCTGTTCTTCGAACGCCTGGAGAAGGCGCTCGGCGCCGGCCCGGGGCAGCGCTTCGGTCTGTGCTATCTCGACCTGGACGGCTTCAAGACCATCAACGACAGTCTCGGGCACGCGGCCGGCGACCGGCTGCTCGTCGAGGTCGCCGACCGGCTCCAGTCCTGCGCCACCGCGCCCGGCGAGATGGTCGCGCGCCTCGGCGGCGACGAGTTCGTGGCGCTGACCACCGGCCCCGACACCCGTCGTGAGGTCGACGACCTGGCCGCGCGCATCATGAACGCCCTGATCGCGCCGGTGCGCATCGACGGCCGGGAGCTGACCGTGCGCGGCAGCATCGGCATCGTCGAGGGGCCGGCGGGGGAGCGCAGCGCGGCGGAGGTGCTGCGCAGCGCCGACATCACCATGTACCGGGCCAAGTCGGCGGGTGGCAACCGCTTCGAGCTCGCCGACCCGGAGGCCGACGCCCGCGCGATCACCCGCCACGGCCTGACCACCGCGCTGCCGGCGGCCCTCGACCGCGGCGAGTTCTTCATCGAGTACCAGCCGCTCGTCCACCTCGGCGACGGCAGTGTGCGCGGCGCGGAGGCCCTGGTGCGCTGGCTGCATCCGCAGCACGGGGTGCTCGGCCCCGACCGGTTCATCCCGCTCGCCGAGCACACCGGGCTGATCGTGCCGCTGGGCCGCTGGGTCCTGGAGGAGTCGGTCCGCCAGGCCGGCGAGTGGCGGGAGCGGGGCGGCGACACGGATCCCCTCCGGATCAACGTCAACCTCTCCCCGTGCCAGCTCACCCATCCCGGTCTGGTGCAGGACACCGTCGACATCCTGGAACGCGCGGGTGTCGCACCGGAGGCCCTGTGCCTGGAGGTGACGGAGTCGGCGTTGATCGGCGCCGACGACGACCTGCTCAAGCCGCTGCGCCGGCTCGCCGAGATGGGCGTCGACATCGCCCTGGACGACTTCGGCACCGGCTACTCCAACCTGGCCAACCTGCGGCGGCTCCCGGTGAGCGTGCTCAAGCTGGACCGCTCCTTCACCCAGGGCATGCAGCAGTTCCCGGCGGACCCCGTCGACCTCAAGATCGTCGAGGGGATCGTCTCGCTCGCCCACAGCCTGAACCTCGCGGTCACGGTGGAGGGCGTGGAGACCGGCGCGCAGGCCGAGCAACTGCGGATACTGGGCTGCGACACGGCCCAGGGCTGGTACTACGCCCGCCCGGGTCCGCCGGACCGGCTCCACGACCTGGCCCTGGTGGACGCGACGGGGTGAGCGGACAACTCGGTTGCGGGAGCGCGGGGGTCACCCACGATGATGGACGGGTGACCCACGAGGAAGACGACGTGCACCGCGACGCGAGCGACGGCGCGAACGATGACGTGGACGTGGCGATCGCCGGTGAGCTGGCCCTGATGGACCCCGCCGTGCGCGCCTCCCGGGCCCTCTTCGAGCGGCTGCTCGACCCCGAGTTCGTCGAGGTCGGCTCGTCGGGCCGCCGTTACACGTACGAGGACATGCTGGCCTGGCTGCCCGAGCACCCGGGCAGCGCGCAGGGCGGCCCCCGCTACCGGCCGTCGTCGATCGAGGGCGTCTTCCTGGCGCCCGGCCTGATCCACCTCACCTACGAGACGGACTTCGACGGCCGGCACGCCCGGCGCAGCTCACTGTGGCGCAAGCGGAGCGAGGAGACGGGCTGGCGGATGTACTACCACCAGGGGACCCCGGTCCCGCCCGAGGCCGCATGGCGTCAGCCCGCCTCGCGCTCGCGTCCGCGGGCTTCCTCGGCCACGGAGACGGCGGCCCGCACCAGCGCCGCCGTGGCCGGTGAGCGGGACTGCTGGGGCCACGCGACGGCCAGGACGGCAGGAGGCGCGTCCAGGACCGGTCGGTAGACGACGCCCGGCCGGGGATAGCGGTCGGCGACGGACGCGGGCAGCAGGGCGACGACCTCGCCCAGGCCCACCAGCGTGAGGAGCTGCGCGAGGTCCTGGCCCCTGCCGCGGACCTCGTCGATGTAGCGGTGCGCCTCGTCCGGGCGCAGCCCCAGGTCGGCGAGGCACAACGCGGCCCGGGCGGCGAGCGGATGGCTCACGGCGAGGGCGGCGACGCGCGGCTCGGCGGCCAGGTCCTCCGTGTCCAGGCCGGTGCGGTCGTACGGCTCGTAGACCAGGGCCACATCGGCCTCGCCCCGGCACAGCAGCCGGGACTGCTCGTGCCAGGCGCACAGCCGGACGGCGACCGGCACCGCCGCGGGGTCGGCCGCGTACCGGGCGAGGATCCCCTCCAGCAGTCCGGCGTCCCCGTCGGCCTTCACCGCCAGGGCCAGCTTCGGCTCCGGGGCGGCGGCCCGCCGGGCCCGTCGCCCCGCGGCCTCCAGCGCGGCGAGCGCGAACCGGGCCTCCACCAGCAGGACTTCGCCCGCCGGGGTCAGCGACACGCTGTGCGTGGTCCGCTCGAACAGCACCGCCCCCAGCTCCGTCTCCAACTGGCGGATCGCCCGGGACAGCGGCGGCGGCGAGATGCCCAGCCGCTCGGCGGCACGGGCGAAGTTGAGCTCCTCGGCGACGGCGACGAAGTAGCGCAGCGGGCGGGACTCCATGGGCGGCCCTTCGATCGGTATTGCTCTGAGGGTAACAACCGCGATCCGATCGATCCTTCAGTTCCGACGCGCGGGGCAGCAGGCTCGACGCACACCGACCACCGCGATCTCTGGAGCAGTTCATGATCGTCATCACCACTCCGACCGGCCAGATCGGCCGCGAGGTCCTGGCCCGTGTGCTCGACGCCGGCAACGGCGCGCCATCGGTCCGGGTGATCGTCCGCGACCCCGCCAGGCTCCCCCCGGAGACCCGCGAACGCGTCGAGGTCGTCCAGGGGTCCCACGCCGACCCCGCGGTCCTGAAGGAGGCGTGCGAGGGCGCCGACCGGATCTTCTGGCTGGTGCCCCCGACGCCCGGGGCGGACAGCGTCGAGGGTCACTTCCGTGCCTTCACCGATCCGCTGTGCGAGGTGGTCGAGGGCCGGGGCGTCGAGCGGGTCGTGGCCGTCTCGACCCTGGGCCGGGGCGTCGCCGAGAACGCCGGGCAGATCTCGGCGTCGCTGGCCATGGACGAGGCGATCGCCGCCACGGGCGTGCACTACCGGGCGCTGTGTCCGCCGTCGTTGATGGAGAACCTGCTCCGCCAGACGGCCTCGATCCGCGCCGAGGGTGTGTGGGCGGAGGCGCTCGCGCAGGATCGCGTGGTGCGCACCTGCGCCGTCCGGGACGTCGCCGCCGAGGCGGCCCGGCTGCTGCTGGACGACTCCTGGACCGGATACGCGGACGTTCCGCTGGTGGGCCCCGACGCCCTCACCCCCGAGGGCATGGCCCGGGTCGTCTCCGAGGTGCTGGACCGGCCCGTACGGGTCCGGCAGATCACCGTCGCCGAGCTGAGGACGAGGCTGACGGGCTTCGGCGCCACCGAGGCCTGGGCGCAGGGCGTGGCCGACATGATGCACGCCCAGAACACCCAGGGCTTCTACGGCGCCACCCGGCCCAGCACCCCCGACACCGCACCCACGAGCTTCCGCCGGTGGTGCGAGGAGGTGCTCGAGCCCGCCGCACACGGCTGACTCCGCCGGGCGGTGCCTCCCCGGCGGCGCCTCGCCGCCTCGCAGGTGCGGGGTCCGGCGTGGGTGCTGCTCAGCGTTCCAGCAGCATCCGCTGGAGTTCCCGGGCCGCCCTCGGCGGAGCCACATCGCTGCGGTGTGCGAGGGCGATCGCGCGGTGCAGGCCGGGACGGGCGAGCGGGGTGACCCGTAGGCCCCGGCCCGACCGGGCGGCCACCATCCGGGGGACGACGGCCACCCCCAGCCCGGCCCGGACGAACCCGAGCACCGCGTCCATCTCCCCGCCCTCCACCGCGAAGTCGGGCTCGAAGCCCTCGGCCCGGCATGCGGCCACGGTCAGTTCCCGCAGGTCGTAGCCGTGCCGGAACATCACCAGACGCTCGCCCTCCAGGTCGGCGATCCGTACGGTCCGCCGCCCGTTCCCCGGCCGGGAGGCCTCGGGGGAGGACACCACCACCAGGTCCTCGCGCAGCAGCTCCACCGTCGTCAGGGCCGGGGACGGGGTCGGCAGGGGCAGTACGACCAGGGCGAGGTCGAGGGCGCCGCGGGCCAGCTCCCGGACGAGGTCGTGCGAGCCGCCCTCCTCGATCAGCAGCCGGATGCCCGGATAGCGGTCGTGGAAGGCGCGCAGCACGTCCGGGAGCAGGCCCGTGCACAGACTCGGCGTCGCCCCGAGCCGCACCCGCCCGCTGCGCAGCTGCACCAGCTCCTGCACCTCGTACCGCGCGGTCTCCGTGTCCGCGAGGATCCGTCGCGCCAGCGGCAGCAGCGCCTCGCCCGCGTCGGTGAGCGTGATGTTGCCGCGCGCCCGCAGGAACAGTTCCGCCCCCAACTCCCGTTCCAGCGCCTTGATCTGCTGCGACAGCGAGGGCTGCGCGACATGCACGAGCTCGGCGGCCCGGGTGAAGTGCCGGGTCTCGGCGACCGCCACGAAGTACTGGAGCTGCTGGAACTGCATGCCCCCAGCCTACGTCGGCAATAGCCACAGGCTATGGAATCGAGGCGGACCATGTCTTGGACCGATGAGGTGGTCCGGCCCTAGCGTCTTGACCCATGGCTCTGGCAACGCGGACGGACCGACGGCCGTCCATGGCGCGCACCGTGTGGGACTCCTCCGTCGGCAAGAAGACGGTGATGGCGGTCAGCGGCATGATCATGCTGCTGTACCTGGTCGTCCACGTCATCGGCAATCTGAAGATCTTCTTCGGCGCGGAGGAGTTCAACCACTACGCCCACTGGCTGCGCACCGTGGGTGAACCGTTCATGCACTACGAGTGGACGCTCTGGCTCGTGCGCGTCGTGCTGGTCGTCGCGGTGGTCGCCCACGCCGTCTCCGCGTACCAGCTCAGCCGCCGCGACATCAGGGCGCGGCCCAGCAAGTACGTGCACAGGAAGCCGCGGGCGAGCTACGCCACCCGCACCATGCGCTGGGGCGGCATCATCCTGGCCCTGTTCATCGTGTGGCACATCCTCGACCTGACGACCGGCACCGTGCACAGCGGCGGCTTCCAGGAGGGCCACCCGTACCAGAACGTCGTGGACACCTTCTCCACCTGGTACGGCAACGTCATCTACATCGTGGCGATGCTCGCCGTCGGACTGCACGTCCGGCACGGCTTCTGGAGCGCCGCCCAGACCCTCGGCGTCGGCAGCCGCACCCGCGACCGCGCCCTCAAGACCGTCGCCGACGTCCTCGCGCTGCTGCTCACGGCCGGCTTCCTCGCCGTACCCGTGGGCGTCATGACCGGAGTGGTGAGCTGAACATGACTGCCTTCTCCGCCTACGCGGACTACCGGACCGGTGAGCCGGTCGTCGACACCAAGGCCCCTTCCGGCCCCGTCGCCGAGCGCTGGGACAAGCGCCGCTTCGAGGCCAAGCTGGTCAACCCGGCCAACCGGCGCAAGCACACGGTCATCGTCGTGGGCACCGGCCTCGCGGGCGGCTCGGCCGGCGCCACCCTCGCCGAACAGGGCTACCACGTCGTCCAGTTCTGCTACCAGGACTCCCCGCGCCGCGCCCACTCCATCGCCGCGCAGGGCGGCATCAACGCGGCGAAGAACTACCGCAACGACGGCGACTCCATCCACCGCCTGTTCTACGACACCGTCAAGGGCGGCGACTTCCGGGCCCGGGAGTCCAACGTGCACCGGCTCGCGCAGATCTCGGTCGAGATCATCGACCAGTGCGTGGCCCAGGGCGTGCCCTTCGCGCGGGAGTACGGCGGGCTGCTCGACACGCGTTCGTTCGGCGGCGTACAGGTGTCGCGGACCTTCTACGCCCGCGGCCAGACGGGCCAGCAGCTCCTGCTGGGCGCCTACCAGGCCCTCAGCAGGCAGATCGCCGCCGGCAACATCGAGATGCACCCGCGCACCGAGATGCTCGACCTGATCGTCGTGGACGGGCGGGCGCGCGGCATCGTGGCCCGGGACCTGATCACCGGGAAGATCGACACCTACTTCGCGGACGCCGTCGTCCTGGCGAGCGGCGGCTACGGAAACGTCTTCTACCTGTCGACCAACGCCATGAACTCCAACGCCACCGCGATCTGGCGGGCGCACCGGCGAGGCGCCTACTTCGCCAACCCCTGCTTCACGCAGATCCACCCGACCTGCATCCCGCGCACCGGCGACCACCAGTCGAAGCTGACGCTGATGAGCGAGTCGCTGCGCAACGACGGCCGGATCTGGGTGCCGAAGGCCAAGGGCGACGACCGTCCGCCGAACCGCATCCCCGAGGAGGAGCGCGACTACTACCTGGAGCGCATCTACCCCTCCTTCGGCAACCTGGTCCCACGGGACATCGCCTCCCGCGCCGCCAAGAACGTCTGCGACGAGGGCAAGGGCGTCGGCCCCGGCGGACAGGGCGTGTACCTCGACTTCGCCGACGCCATCGCACGCATGGGCCGCAAGGCCGTCGAGGCCAAGTACGGCAACCTCTTCGACATGTACCAGCGGATCACCGACGAGGATCCGTACGAGGTCCCGATGCGGATCTACCCGGCGGTGCACTACACGATGGGCGGGCTGTGGGTCGACTACGACCTGCAGACCACCGTCCCCGGCCTGTTCGCGATCGGCGAGGCCAACTTCTCCGACCACGGGGCCAACCGCCTCGGCGCCTCCGCACTGATGCAGGGGCTGGCCGACGGCTACTTCGTGCTGCCGGCCACCATCAACGACTACCTCGCCCGCAACCCGCACCAGGGCGAGGTGACCCTCGAACACCCCGTCGTCCAGGAGGTGCTGGCGGAGACCCAGGACCGCCTGAACCTGCTGCTCTCGGTCGACGGCGACCGCACCCCGGACTCCTTCCACCGCGAGGTCGGCGAACTCATGTGGGAGTTCTGCGGCATGGCCCGCACCGACGCGGGTCTGCGCAAGGCCCTGAGCCGCATCCCGCAGATCCGCGAGGAGTTCTGGCGGCGCATCAAGGTGCCCGGCACCGGCGAGGAGTTCAACCAGTCCCTGGAGAAGGCCAACCGCGTCGTCGACTACCTGGAACTCGCCGAGCTGATGTGCCTCGACGCGCTGCACCGCGCAGAGTCCTGCGGCGGCCACTTCCGCGAGGAGTCGCAGACCCCGGACGGTGAGGCGGCCCGGCGGGACGAGGAGTTCGGGTACGCGGCCGCCTGGGAGTTCACCGGGACCGGCGAGGCCCCGGCCCTGCACCGGGAAGACCTGGTCTTCGAGTACGTCCACCCCACCCAGCGGAGCTACGCATGAGGCTCAACCTGCGCGTCTGGCGGCAGAAGAACGCGGACGCCGACGGCGCCATGTCCACCTACGAGGTGGACGGCATATCGCCCGACATGTCCTTCCTGGAGATGCTCGACACCCTCAACGAAGAGCTCATCCTGCGCGGCGACGACCCGGTCGCCTTCGACCACGACTGCCGCGAGGGCATCTGCGGCGCGTGCTCGCTCGTCATCAACGGCGACGCGCACGGCCCGGAGCGGACCACCACCTGTCAGCTGCACATGCGGTCCTTCCGGGACGGCGACACGATCGACGTCGAGCCGTGGCGGGCCGCCGCCTTCCCGGTCGTCAAGGACCTGGTGGTCGACCGGAGCGCCTTCGACCGGATCATCCAGGCCGGCGGGTACGTCACCGCCCCGACCGGCGCCGCCCCCGAGGCCCACGCGACGCCCGTGCCCAAGCCCGACGCCGACTTCGCCTTCGAGCACGCCGAGTGCATCGGCTGCGGGGCGTGCGTCGCCGCCTGCCCGAACGGCGCGGCGATGCTGTTCACCTCCGCCAAGGTCAACCACCTCAACGTGCTGCCGCAGGGCGCGCCCGAGCGGGAGACCCGGGTGCTGGACATGGTGGCGCAGATGGACGAGGAGGGGTTCGGCGGCTGCACGCTGGCGGGCGAGTGCGCGACCGCCTGCCCGAAGGGCATCCCGCTGGTGTCCATCACCGGTATGAACAAGGAGTGGCTGCGGGCTGCTCGGAAAGGCACGAAGCGGTAGCGCCGTAGCGCGGACCGTGGGTTGGACGTTCGCCGACAAGGTGCGGACGGGCGGGGCCGGGAGTGGTGCTCATCCCCGGCCCCGCCAGGCATCCGCGGCACGGGCCGGGCGGTGACTCCCGGGATTCAGCAGCCGCACATCCACGGGCCCCGTGCCGGTCACGCCGAGGCCAGCCGGGCGCGGAAGAAAGCAGGTGCAGATTCCCCGTGCACCGCCTCCATGCATCTTCCGCTCGGCGCAGGAGACCTCCATGACCGCCATGCCCGTCGCACCCCCCGCTCTCGCCGTCCCGCCCGGCGGTTCCGGCTATCTCGTCTCGCTCGCCCGCGATCAGGACGACGTCCGGGCCGCGCAACGGCTGCGCCACCAGGTGTTCGCCGGGGAGCTGGGCGCCCGGCTCGACGGCCCGGAACCGGGCCTGGACACGGACGCCTTCGACGCGTACTGCGATCACCTGCTCATCCGCGACAACGCCACCGGCGAGGTGGTCGGCACCTACCGGCTGCTGCCGCCCGAGCGGGCCGCGGTCGCCGGACGGCTCTACTCCGAGGGCGAGTTCGACCTCGGACCGCTCGACGCGATCCGGCCCGGCCTGGTCGAGGTCGGCCGCTCGTGCGTGCACCCCGACCACCGGGACGGCGCCGTCATCGGGCTCATCTGGGCCGGGATAGCCCGCTACATGGTGGATCGCGGCCACGAGTGGCTGGCCGGCTGCTGCTCCGTCCCGCTGGCCGACGGCGGCAAGCTGGCGACGGCGACCTGGGACCGGGTGCGCGACAAGCACCTCGCCCCGCCGGAGTACCGGGTACGGCCGCTGCGGCCCTGGACCCCGAACGGCACCGTCCCGGCCGCCCGCACCGAACTCCCGGCCCTGCTGCGCGGCTACCTCCGCCTCGGCGCCTGGGTGTGCGGGGAGCCCGCCCACGACCCCGACTTCGGCGTCGCCGACCTGTACGTGCTGCTGCCGATGAGCCGGGTCAACCCGCGCTACCTGCGGCACTTCCTCTCCCTCGTCCCGGCCTGATGAGCGTCTGGCTGCCCAGCGCGCCCTGCACCCCGCGGGCGTGCGTGGAGGCGACCGCGACCCTCACGACCGTGCCCCGCGCCGTGCTGCGGCTCACGGCGGTGGTCGTGCTGGTCCTGGTCGGGGTGGTGCTGGCGCCGGTCGGCGGCCGGTTCCCGTCCCGCGTGGTGCGGTACTGGAGCCGGACCGTCGTGCGGGCGGCGGGGGTGCGGGTCCGGGTGACCGGCGCGACCGCGCCCACCGGCACCGGGCTGCTGCTGGTCGCGAACCACATCTCCTGGCTGGACATCCCGCTGCTGGCCGCCGTCCGCCCGGCCGGGATGCTCGCCAAGGACGAGATCCGCAGGTGGCCGGTGGCGGGCACGCTGGTCGCGCGTGGCGGTGTCCTGTTCATCGACCGCGACCGGCTGCGGGCCCTGCCCGCCACGGTCGCCACGATCGCCGACGCCCTGCGCGCCGGGCGGGCGGTGGCGGTGTTCCCGGAGGGGAGCACCTGGTGCGGCCGCGCCCAGGGGCACTTCCGGCGGGCGGTGTTCCAGGCCGCCCTGGACGCCCGGGTGCCGGTGCAGCCCGTACGCATCCGCTACCGGGACCGTGCGGGAGCGGCCAGCACGGTGGCCGCGTTCGTCGGTGACGATCCGCTGCTCGCCTCGCTGTGGCGGGTGGTGTCGGCGCGGGGCCTGGTGGCGGAGGTCGAGGTCCTCCCCGCGCTCGCGCCGGGCAGCCACCCGGACCGCAGGACGCTGGCCGCGGCCGCCGGCGCCCAGGTGCTGGACGGCCCGCCCGAGCGGCAGGTCACGGCCCGGACCGGCCGGCCCGACGCCCTGCCCGGCCCCGCGTGCCACCGCCCCGACCCGCGCGAACCGCGCCCGTCGCGCCGCCGCCTCCGCGGTCCCCGCGAGGTGCTCCGGGGCGCCGGGGAACGCGCCGGATTTCCGGTCCGGCAACCGGTCCGGCAACCGGTCCGGTTCCGGGGGCGGGTACGCGGCGTGGGGGCGGGGCCTACGGCCGAGGGCGAAGGGCGGATCGCCGAGCCCACCGAGTCCGTCGAGTTCGCCGAGTCCGTCGAGTTCGCCGACCGGAGCCGGTGAGGCCGGCCGCCGGACGCATTCCGTTCAAGTCGGGGGTCGACGGCCGACCTTGATGGGATCATGACGCATCCCGACCTCTGAGGGGAGCGCGCGTGAGCGGAAGCCCGGCCGGCCGGACGGTACTCGTGACGGGGGGCAGCGGTTTCGTGGCCGCCCATCTCGTACGGCAGCTCCTGGAGCGCGGCTACCGCGTGCACACCACCGTGCGCGCGACGGCGAACGCGGCCAAGCGCCGGCCGCTGCGCGCCCTGGGGGACGCCCATCCCGGACGCCTCGAACTCTTCGAGGCGGACCTGCTGACGGAGGGCTCCTTCGACGAGGCCATGAAGGGCTGCACGGTGGTCTTCCATGTGGCCTCGCCCTTCCTGATGCCGGAGAGGATCAAGGACGGCCGGCGGGACGTGGTGGAACCGGCCCTGACGGGCACACGCAACGTCGTGGCGTCGATCGAGCGCACCGAGACCGTCGAGCGCCTGGTCCTCACGTCCACGGTCGGGGCGATCTTCGGCGACTACGCCGACGTACGGCAGATGGACGACCAGACCCTGTCGGAGAAGTACTTCAACACCACCAGCACCGTGGAGAACAACCCGTACCACTACGCCAAGACGGTGGCCGAGCGGGCCGCCTGGGAGGCGGAGGCCGCCCAGAGCCGCTGGCGCATGGTCTCCGTCAACCCCGGCCTGATCCTGGGCCCCTCCCTCACCCCCGGCTCGGACTCGGGCAGCCTGTTCCTCCTGGACGAGCTCTTCAAGGGCTACTTCTTCTACGGCGCCCCGGACTTCAGTTTCACCACGGCCGACGTACGCGATGTCGCGGCGGCCCACATCGCGGCGGCCGAACACCCCGAGGCGCACGGCCGCTACATCGTCGCGGCGCAGGAGATGACCTCCTTCCACCAGATGTCGAGAGCCCTGCTGAAACACCACCCGGGAAACCGGCGCCTGCCCCGGACCGCCCTCCCGCACTGGCCGGTGCGGATCCTCGGCCCCGCCTTCGGCCTCTCCCAGGAGTACATCCGTAACCACCTCGGCATCCGCTTCCGGGTCGACAACCGCAGAAGCACCGAGGAACTGGGCCTCACCTACCGGCCGATCGAGGAGACCCTGGTGGACCACCACCGGGCCTGGCGGGAGCAGCGACGCTAGCGGAGCGTGCCCAGCACCCGGCGCAGATACGGCGCTGTCGCGCTCTCCTCGGCCGCCGCCACCTCCTGCGGCGTCCCCGTCGCCACGATCCGTCCGCCCGCGTCGCCGCCGCCGGGCCCGAGGTCGATCACCCGGTCGGCGCCCGCCACCACGGACATGTCGTGCTCGACGACGATCACGGTGTGCCCGGCGTCGACCAGGCCGTGCAGCTGCCGCATGAGGACCTCGACGTCGGCCGGGTGGAGACCGGCCGTCGGTTCGTCGAGGAGGTAGAGCGTGCGGCCGCGACGGCCGCGCTGCAACTCGGCGGCCAGCTTGATGCGTTGGGCCTCGCCGCCGGAGAGTTCCGTCGCCGGCTGGCCGAGCCGCAGATAGCCGAGGCCCACGTCGAGGAGGGTGGCCAGACTGCGTGAGACGGCCGGGACGTCGGCGAAGAAGTCCGCCGCCGACTCGACCGTCAGGTCCAGCACCTGCGCGATGTTCCGGTCCCGGTAGGTCACTTCGAGTGTCCCGGGGTTGTAGCGGGCCCCGCCGCAGTCCGGACAGGGCGCGTAGGTGCTGGGCAGGAAGAGGAGCTCGACGCTCACGAAACCCTCGCCCTGACAGGTCTCGCAGCGCCCTCCTGTCACGTTGAAGGAGAACCGGCCGACGCCGTACTTCCTGGCCCGTGCCGCGTCCGTCGCCGCGAAGACCTTGCGGACCACGTCGAACAGGCCCGTGTACGTCGCCAGGTTCGAGCGCGGGGTGCGGCCGATCGGCTTCTGGTCGACCGCGACCAGCCGGCCCACGCCGGGCAGGTCCTGCGTGATCTCCCCGACGAGCGTCGACTTCCCCGAGCCCGAGACGCCGGTCACCGCCGTGAACACGCCCAGCCCGAACTCCGCGGTCACCCCGCGCAGGTTGTGCCGGGTCACCGGACCCACCGTCAACCGGCCCCGGGCGGCGCGGACTTCACGCACGGGCGCCGGAGAGCGGTCGAACAGGAAGCGTGCCGTCGCCGACTCCGTGACCGACGCCAGGCCGGCCACCGGGCCGCTGTGCAGCACGCGCCCGCCGTGCTCACCCGCGCGCGGGCCCACGTCCACCAGCCAGTCGGCGGCGCGCATCACGTCCAGCCGGTGTTCCACCACGAACACCGAGTTGCCCGCCGCCTTCAGCCGCTCCAGCACCGTGAGCAGGGCCTCCGTGTCCGCCGGGTGCAGTCCCGCCGACGGCTCGTCGAGCACGTACACCACGCCGAACAGCCCGGAGCGCAGCTGGGTCGCGATCCGCAGCCGCTGGAGCTCGCCCGCCGACAGGGTGGGGGTGGCGCGGTCCAGACCGAGATAGCCGAGTCCGAGTTCGAGGACGGGAGCGATACGGGTCCTGAGGTCGTCGGTGAGGACGCGGGCCGTCTCGGAGGTCCCCTCGAGGAGCCGGGCCAGTTCCGCCAGCGGCAGCGCGGCCAGTTCCGCGATCGTCCGGCCCGCGAAGGTCACCGCGAGCGATTCCGGCCGCAGTCGGCCGCCGGCGCACGCCGGGCAGGGGGCGGCCGTCAGGAAGCGTTCCGCCCTGGCCCGCAGGGTCTGGCTCCTGGAGTCCGCGAAGGTCTTCATCACATAGCGGTGGGCGCTCATATAGGTGCCCTGGTAAGGGCGTTGGATGCGGTCCGCGTCCCGCACCGGGTGGACTGTCACCACCGGCTGCTCGTCCGTGAACAGGATCCACTCCCGCTGCTCGGCGGGCAGTTCGCGCCACGGGACGTCGACGTCGTGGCCGAGCGCGTCGAGGATGTCCCGCAGGTTCTTGCCCTGCCAGGCACCCGGCCAGGCGGCGATCGCGCCCTCGCGGACGGACAGCGACGGGTCCGGTACGAGTGACTCCTCGGTGGTGCGGTGGACCTCGCCGAGGCCGTGGCACTCGGGGCAGGCCCCGGCCGCCGTGTTGGGGGAGAAGGCGTCCGAGTCGAGGCGTTCGGCGCCCGGCGGGTAGTCGCCCGCCCGGGAGAAGAGCATCCGCAGCGAGTTCGACAGGTTGGTGACCGTGCCCACCGACGAGCGCGAGGTGGGCGTCGAGCGGCGTTGCTGGAGCGAGACCGCAGGGGGCAGTCCGGTGATCTCGCCGACCTTCGGCGCGCCGACCTGATGGATCAGCCGCCGCGCGTACGGCGCGACCGACTCGAAGTAGCGGCGCTGGGCCTCCGCGTAGATCGTCCCGAACGCCAGCGACGACTTCCCGGAGCCGGACACCCCCGTGAACACGGCCACCACGTCGCGCGGGACGTCGACGTCCACGCCCCGGAGGTTGTGCTCGCGGGCTCCCCGGACCCGGATGTACCCGTCCTTCGTGGACGGCTCGTCGCCGTGCGGCTCGGGTGGGCTCGGCATGGGGGAACTCCGTACGGGTTGTCGGCTGCGCGGCCGGCGCGGGGCGGGACAAACCCCGCAATCCTATGCGCGCGGGGTGCGCGACGCCCGGTGACCGGCTCGGGGCCGGCGGTCAGCCGCCGCTCCGCTCCGCGTGCACGATCCCGGCGAGCCGCCGGTAGGAGTCCAGCAGCGCGGCCCGGTCGTAGGTGCTGGTGGTGACCAGGACCTCCTGCGCTTCCGTCTCCTTCAGCACCGTCTCCAGCTCGTCCGCGACCTGCTCCTCGGTACCGGCGAGATGGCCGCTGAGCCCGGACTCGTAGAAGCCGCGCTCCTTCGTGGTCATCGCGCGGAGTTCGGCCTCCTCGGCCGGTGCCAGGGGCGGGAAGGTGCCGTGGGTGCGGGAGTACGCCATCGACCAGGCCTCCGGGACGAGGAGCCGGCGTGCCTCCTCGGGCGTCCGCGCCACCGCGATCGTGCCGGAGATGACCACATAGGGCTCCGACGCCCAGGGGGAGGGCCGGAAGAGGGCCCGGTAGCGGTCGATGCCGCGCCGCATCTTCTCGCGGCCGCGGAGGTCGCCGATGACCATCGGCAGCCCCGCGCGGGCGGCGATCTCCGCGCCCTCGCCCATGGCCAGCACGAACGGCGGCACGGTCAGTCCTTCCGAGGGCCGGGCGTGCACGCCCGTGGGCGAGCTGCCGAGGAACCAGCCGAGCAGTTCCCGGAGCTGTCCCGCGAAGTCGTCCGCGTCGTCCTTGTCCCGTCCCAGCGCCCTGCGCACCCCGTCGGTGAAGCCCACCGAGCGTCCCAGGCCCATGTCGACGCGGCCCGGGAACAGCGACTCCAGGACACCGAACTGCTCGGCCACGACCAGGGGCCGGTGGTTGGGCAGCATCACCCCGCCGGTGCCGACCCGGATTCGGTCCGTGGCGCCGGCCACGGCCGCGGCCAGCACGGTGGGCGCCGATCCGGCGACCCCGGGCACGCCGTGGTGCTCCGACACCCAGAACCGGTGGTAGCCCAGCGTCTCCGCCTCCCGCGCCAGCCGCACGGTGTCCCGGAGCGCCTCGGCGCCGGTGTGGCCCTCGCGCGTGCGCGAGCGGTCGAGGACGGAGAAGCGGGCCGAGGCGATCGCGGAGCTCATACGGGGTTCAACACCGCGGGGCCCGCTGGATTCCCCGCACGGCGTGACGCCCTGCGCGGGACCGCCCGGGAGTTGACGCGGGTCAGTCCTCGGGGAGCAGCAGGCCGCGCCGGTACGCCGTCACCAGGTGCTGGGGCACGAGATGGCGGACGCCGTCGACGGTGACCGGTACGAGCTGCGGCGTGCTCGCCTTCCACTGGGCGCGGCGGTGCCGGGTGTTGCTGCGGGACATCTTCCGCTTGGGAACGGCCATGGAAACCTCCTCGGTGGGCTCGGGGTGAGCTGCGAGGAAGCTATATGAAAATGGATCCCATTAGCAATTGCCGACCGGCCGGGTCGGGCCGGCCCGGGGCGACCGGCCGGGGCCGGCTGTCTAGGGTGGACGGCGTGACCGACAGCAGCAAGCGACCCGTCGCCGTCTTCGACCTGGACAACACCCTCGCCGACACGGCCCACCGGCAGCGGTTCCTGGAGCGCAGTCCGCGCGACTGGGACGCGTTCTTCGCGGCCGCGCCGCAGGACCCGCCGATCCCGGAGGGCGTCGCGATGGTGCTGGCCCGCGCCGAGGAGTGCGAGGTCGTCTACCTCACCGGCCGGCCCGAGCGCTGCCGGCACGACACGCTGGAGTGGCTCGCCGCGCAGGGGCTGCCGGAGGGCCGCGTCCACATGCGGCGCAACGACGACCGCAGGCCCGCCCGGCGCACCAAGCTGGAGGTGCTGCGCCGACTGGCCCGCGACCGGGAGGTGCGCGTCCTGGTGGACGACGACGAACTGGTGTGCGCCGACGCCCGACGGGCCGGTTTCACCGTCGTCCTGGCGCGCTGGACGGCTCCTTCGGGCGCTCTGAAGCAGGCGCAGGAGGGTGAGGGGCGTACCTGAGGGGCGGCCGTGCGGACGGCGCGGCCGCGCGGGTGGGCGCGGCCCTTCGGGAGGGGTGCCGGGCCGTCAGGCCGACTCGTCCAGTCGGAAGCCGACCTTCAGGCCCACCTGCCAGTGCGCGATGTCGCCGTTCTCGATCTGGCCGCGCACCTGCGTCACCTCGAACCAGTCCAGGTTGCGCAGGGTCTGCGAGGCGCGGGTGATGCCGTTGCGGATGGCGTCGTCGACGCCGTCCGGCGAGGTGCCGACGATCTCCGTGACCCGGTAGGTGTGCTTCGACATCAGGGTGCTCCTCTCGACCGTGACGGCCTCGTCACGTGTGTCACGCGTCACTCCACCGTGCCCCAAGCTGCGGCGGAGCGCGAGGCGTCGGACCGGACGGGACCCTTCCGCCCGGTCCCTCTTGACCCCCCGTATTGGTCCATACCAAAATCCGGGACACCCGTACGAGCGCCGCGCTCGTCCCCCACGTCGGGCCTCTCGCCCTGTCCGCCGGGCAGAACAGGACCCCCGTGAGACGTCGCCTCCTCGCCCTCCTCTGCGTGTCCGCCTGCTTCCTGACCGCCTGTGGCGTGCTGCCGGGGACCGGGCCCGACCGCCGGACGGTCACGGTGTGGCTGATGAAGGACAGCGCGTCGCAGGAGTTCCTGGACCGGTTCACCGAGGACTTCGAACACGACCACCCGGATCTCGACCTCGACATCCGTATCCAGGAGTGGACCGGGATCGGCGGCAAGGTGGAGGCCGCGCTGGAGGCCGACGACGGGACCGGGCCGGACGTCATCGAGGTCGGCAACACCCAGGTCCCGCAGTACGTCGACGGCCGCGGACTGCTCGACCTGACCCTGGAGTCCGCCGCGAAATGGGGCCGGGACGACTGGCTGCCCGGCCTCGCGGAACCGGGGCAGCAGCGCTTCCACCAGTACGGCATCCCCTGGTACGCCGCGAACCGGGTCGTGATCTACCGCAAGGACCTCTTCGAGCAGGCCGGCATCACCGCTCCGCCCCGCACCCGCGCAGAGTGGCTGGCCGCCACCGAGAAGCTGAACGCGGACGGGAACCAGGGCATCTACCTGGCCGGGCAGGACTGGTACACGCTCGCCGGGTTCATCTGGGACGAGGGCGGCGACCTCGCCACCGAGGACGGCGGCCGCTGGGAGGGCGCCCTCGACACCCGGGCCGCCCTGCGCGGCATGGACTTCTACCGGCGGCTCCAGTCCCTCGGCGGCGGCCCCGTGGCGGCGGACGAGGAACACCCGCCCCAGGCAGGGGTGTTCGCCGCGGGCAAGGTGGCGCAGATCGTGGCCGTGCCCGGACTGGCCCGGGCGGTGGTGCAGCAGAATCCCGCCCTGGACGGCGAGTTGGGCTTCTTCCCGGTGCCCGGCAAGAGCGCGGGCAGGCCCGGCGCGGTCTTCACCGGCGGCTCCGACCTCGTCGTCCCGCGCAACACCGACGTCAGACAGGACGCCGTCGCGGTGGTCGCCGCGCTGACCGGCGCGGAGTGGGACACCGAGCTGGCCCGCACCATGAACTACGTGCCGAACAAGGCGAAGCTGGCGAAGTCCGTGGCCGGCGAGGAGGGGGTCGCGGCCATGGCGGCGGGGGCCGCGCAGGGTCGCGCGACCCCCAGCACACCCGAGTGGGCCGCCGTCGAGGCTGACAACCCGATCAAGGACTACATGACGAAGGTGCTCACCGGTGCCGACCCGGCGACCGAGGCCCGCCGCGCCGCCCGCAAGATCACGGAGGCGCTGACGGTGACCTTCTGACGGCCTGGGCCGCCCACCCGGTGCTCACCGGGCAGGGTTCGGAGGGTGCCCGGCGGGCGGTGTTCAGCGGGCGGTGCTCGGTGACAGCGCGAAGCGGCCCGCGCCGTCCGTCCACCAGTGACTCAACTGGCAAGATCCGGCACATCGGCCTGTCCGAGGCCGCGCCCGACACGCTCCGTCGCGCTCACGCCGTACACCCGATCACCGCGCTGCAGACCGAGTACTCCCTGTGGTCCCGTGACCCGGAGGCGGAGATCCTGCCGACCACGCGGGAGCTGGGTATCGGCTTCGTGCCCTGGTCGCCGCTCGGCCACGGGTTCCTGACCGGCGCGAACCGCTCGACCGACTGGTTCGACGAGGACGACTTCCGCAAGAACAACCCGCGGTTCGTCCCCGGCAACTTCGAGCAGAACCTCCGTGTCGCCGCCGAGGTCAGGGCCGTCGCCGACGAGGCCGGCGCCACCCCGGCCCAGGTGGCCCTGGCCTGGCTGCTGGCCCAGGGCGACGACATCGCCCCGATCCCCGGCACCAGGCGCGTGGCGCATCTGGAGGACAACACCGCCGCCGACGGTGTGGAACTGTCCGCCGCGCAGATCGAGAAGCTCGACAACCTCACTCCGGCCTCGGGCGAGCGCCTCGACGAGGCGGCCATGGGGCTGTCCAACCGCTGATTCGAGGCCCCGCCGTCCCGTACCGCCCCGCCTGGCGTGCACGGGAGCGGGGACGGGACGGCTCCGGGCGTCTCACCGGCCGGCCCGCTCGCCGCCGGGCCGTCCACGTCCGCACGGCGCTGCGGGATGCCGGCCGGCCGGGCACGGAGACGGTGCGTTGTGGACGTGCGACCGCGCCGACGTCGTGCCGGCGGTCGACCAGGTCGCACTGCACCCGTACTCCATCCAGCGGGACGTACGGGAGGCCGACGCCCGGCATGGCCTCGTCATCCTCCCGCGGCGGCCGCCAGGCCCGGCTGGAGGCGGCGGGCGGCGTCGAGGTGGTCGGCGGTCCAGATCATGCGGACGGCGGTGTCCGTGGCCTGCCCGTGCTCGTCGCTCAGTTCGCGGCGGAGGGATTCGACCAGCTCCGCTTCGGCCACGGGATTGCGCGGCAACGGATCCCCGACGGGGGTGTCCTGGCGCAGGGCGGCGGCCAGGTCCCGGTACCAGCCGGAGACGCGGCCCACGGCGCCCAGGAGGACGAGGCGGGCACCGGTCCGGTCCGCTGCGGGCCTCGGCGTGCCGGCGCGCTGCCACAGTCCCAGCACCGCGTCCGTCGCCAGGCGCAACCCCGCAATGCCAGTGACCAGAGGGGTCATCTCCGCCAGAGGTACCGGTTTTGGACCACGTTCGGCCAGGTAGCTGCGGAAGGCGTCGTCGAGCCTTCGCGCGGCTGCCGCGGCTTCGATGCGTTCCTGCAGAGCGGCATCGGCGGAGACGGGCTCGGCGCCGCAGCGGCCGACGGCGTACTCCACCGCGCCCGCCAGGTACCGGGCGCTCTCCCGGTACGCCTCGGCCAGCGCACGGTCGACCGCCGCCGTCGCGCCACGCGGCCAGAAGAAGAGCCCCACCAGCAGACTCACCGCACAGCCGATCGCGATGTGCTGGATTCGCAGGAGCACGATGAGGTTCCCAGGAGCACCCAGAACGAGTGCTGGACGCCCGTCACGTTCGCGAGGGCGATCGCGATCCCGAGACCCACCGCTCCGCGCATGCCGGCTACGACATGCAGGGTCTGGCCGACGGCGTGGTGGTGCCAGGCGGTGCGGGCGCCCTGCGCGAAGCGCACCATGTTCGCCCGGATCCGGGAGGGCTGTTGACCTGTGTGGATGACGTTGCGTATGGAGGCGGTGAAGTATCCGGACGATCCACGATTGCGTCTTCATTCCTTCCGGGAGAGGTCGGTGGCAGAGGCGACGGTGTCGAGTCTTCGTCCCGGTCACAGAGCCGGGGAGGGCCCGTCCGGGGCCGTCAGCAAAGCCAGATGGGCGAGGTCTCCGGGTGGAGGTGTGGTCACCGACCACAGCGGAGCGGGAGTTCCGTCGGCGACCGCGGCCGGGGCATCGGTGAGGTTCATCCGCTCGCGCAAACGGCCGTAGAAGTCCATCGGTCCCAGCCGGACCGCTCGAAGGCGGCGCGGAGCGGCGTACACGCCGATCCAGTCCCCCGGATCGAGCACGCCACGCAGCTGGCCGTCGACGCTCACCGCTGCCTGGCCCGACCGCTCCAGCAGGCGCAGCCCGATGGGCTCGTCGGGGGCTGTGACGACCGACCGGTCGAATGCCATGTGCGGGGCGACCGGGGTGAAGACGAGCGCTTCGGCGCGTGGTGAGACAACGGGTCCGCCGGCGGCGAAGCTGTAGGCCGTCGAGCCGGTCGGTGTGGCCACCAGCAGCGCGTCGGCGGAGTAGGACGCCAGGAGCCGGCCGGAGACGTAGACCCCGACCGACACCTGGCGGTCCCTGGAGAGCTTCTCCACCACGATGTCGTTGAGCGCGGTGACGCTCAGCGCGATGCCCCACTCCTCGTCGACCTCGCAGTCGGACCGGACCTGAGGAGGTGGCAGGAGCGGTCCACGACCGTACTCCATCAGGGCTTCCATCCCCGCCGGGACCTCCAGACGACGGGAGGCCCGAAGAGTGAGCAGCATGCGGCTGTCGATCCTGACGCGGTCCTCACGCACCGCGTCCAGCGCAGCATGTACCGCGGACACCGACGTCTCGGTGAGGAAACCGACCCGCCCCAGGTCGACACCCAGCACCAGGGCGTCGTTCTCGGCGGCCAGCCGCGCACCGCGCAGGAAGGTGCCGTCGCCACCCAGCGTCACGATGAGGTCCGGATCGCCCGCGGCGTCCACCTCCTCGCGGGCGGTGCGGCGCCCTCCGTCGTGCCACACGTCGATGTCCGTGCACCGTACGGCGTGCTTCCTGCACCACGCACGGACCACATCCGCCGCTTCCAGGGCCTCCGCGCGCCCGCCGTGCACGACGAGACCAAGCCGGTTCACTGTCACTTCTGCCTCCGGGTACTCGTGGTCACCACCTCGTGGCTGCGGTGCAGGGGTCTCCCGGCATCGGTGACGGTCCGCCCGGCCGGCGGCCCGTGTCGCGTGGTCGGTGTCGCACACAAGGCCGGGGACACGGCCGGAGACAGCTCGCCCGTCAGGCGCACTCCTGCACAGCGGCACCCCGTCGGCGAGGGTCCTCGCTCCCTGGACGAACGCCGCTCGCAGCCAGATCCAGCTCTCTCCTCTTCAGAACTGAGTTCAGCCTCCATCACATGCCCACTCCGCGCGCGCCGGCAGACCGGGCTGTTACGGCCCGCATCGCGCTGATGACCTCCATCGGGGTGACCACCCGCTCCAGTTCCTACGGCCATCTCCTCGAATGGAAACGCCGCGCCGAGCGCCTCGTCCGCGCGAGCGGCCTGCCCTACACCGTCGTGCGGCCCGGCTGGTTCGACATGAACGGTCCCGATGAGCACCGGCTCGTCCTCCTGCAAGGAGACACCCGGCGCTCCGGCAGCCCCGGCGACGGGCCCGGCGCCAGATCGCCGAGGTGCTCGTCGGATCCCTCACCTCCGTTCACGCGGTGCGCCGGACGTTCGAACTCGTCGCCGAAGCCGGCCCCGCCCCCGAGGACCTGGACCCGCTGTTCGCTGCTCTCGACGCGCACCGCCTCTACGTCAGGGGCGAGAAGGAACAGGCACGCGGCCGGATCCCGAAGGTCACCCTGACTCTCCATATCGCATACGACGCGAACTGTGGACAGTACGGCCCTCTGGCCTCCTTCATAGTGGACCTCGATCCCGACTGCTCTGCGGTCGTGATCAGGTTCACCTATGCATTGAAGGACAGCGCCCTGGACGTATTCCTCAGCGACCTGGTCGGCAGTGCGGACGCTGCGCCCCTTGAGCGGCTCGCCAGACGCATTCCGGCCCACTTCGGGCTGTCTGTGACGGCGGTAGACCCCACTGACGAAACGAACGTTCGCGCGGTCGACCTGGCGGACGTCAAGAAGCTCGTAAAGGTGGACTTCCTTGATGCACAGCGGGGACTGGACGACGAGGACCGGGAGGCCGCCCAGCCCATCGGAGCAATCTTCGAGAAGCTCTTCACGTCAGCGAAGGGCAGCAAGCGTGTTGAGTGGCTGGATGATCTCGCCGCGCGTATCGATGTGATGCTCACGAACACCTCCAGCGAGCTGGATATCAGTCTGCAGGAGATCCGCACCCAGGTAGCGCCGGCATTGACGGCCTTCGGATATCCGGGGCTGGGGAACCAGGAGTTCGTCACTGCTGCCCGCCTGGATTCCCGGCGGCTTCTCAGGAACTTCGCACGTATCCACTACCCGGGAGCGGCTGGCGTGCGGTTTCCGGAGTCGTACAGCGGCCTCGGAACGCGCAACCTGGTGATGATGCTCCTCAAGCTCTTCACCTACTATCGCGAACACACCGCTCAGTCCAATGAACTGGGGATTCATCTCGTCTTCCTGGAGGAGCCGGAGGCTCACCTGCATCCGCAGATGCAGGAGGTGTTCATCCAGCAACTCCTTCAATTTCCCTCGCTCTTCCCACGGCTCGATGCCCAGATGCGAGCGAACAGTCCCCAACCGGTCGGTATGACGGAGGCGGCCGGTTCCGGCAGCGAGAATGGATCGCCCTGGAACGCCCAGTTCGTGGTGACTACCCACTCGGCGCATGTAGCCAATCGGACGCGCTTCTCGAACATCAGGTACTTCCGCAAGGAGGAAGAGGCTGCTGAGCCCGGAGACGAGTCGAGGCCGGCCCGTACGGCCATCAAGGACCTTTCCCAGGTTTCGCGCGATGAGAAATTCCTGCTGAAGTACCTGACCCTCACCCGGGCCGACCTCTACTTCGCGGACAAGGCGATTCTCGTTGAGGGCGCCAGCGAGCGTGTCTTCGTCCCAGCCGCGGAGGAAAAGCTCGCAGCGCGAAAGCCAGACCCAGCCCTCTCACATCAGTATGTGACGCTGATGGAGGTAGGCGGCGCGTACGCCCACAAGTTCTACCCCCTGCTGAGAATCCTGGGTATCCCGACCCTGATCATCACCGATCTCGACCCCATCGACGCAAGCGGTCCCAAGACCCGCAAGTGCACTGTGTCCGAAGGAGGACACACGTCCAACCAGTCCATCCGGGCATGGTTCGACGAGACGGGCGAGACCAAGGTGGCCGAACTGCTCAGACGCGCCGAGGCAGATGCCCCAGTAGCCGCCAACCTTTGCCTCGCCTACCAGGTGCCCGAGCAGCCCGGAGATCCATGCGGCCGTACCTTCGAGGACGCCTTCGCACTGGCCAACCCGACTCTCTTCGGTCTCTCCCGGCGTAGAGCCACGACAACGAACGCGAGCCTGGAAAAGAGAGCCCGCGACAAGGTGGACGGCAGGGGAAGCAAGGTCGACTTCGCCCTCGAGCACGTGCTTGGCGAACACGATTGGAAGGTGCCGAAGTACATCAGGCGCGGTCTCGAATGGCTCATGGCACAGGACGGGACGGCGACGAAGACGGACGACGAGCTATGACGGCACGTCACGAAGAGCTGGCACAGGCGAAGCACGTCGTTACCGTGGCCGAGTCGGAAGCGCAGACTGTACGGGAGACGATCCTGACCGCATTGCGGGAGGCCAGCCATTTCAAGTTGGAGGCCGGCGCCGGTGCGGGCAAGACGAGCTCGCTGATCGAGGCACTTCAGAGCATCCTTGCCGACCGAGACCGGTAGCTCCCGCGACGGGACCAGCGCGTCGCCTGCGTCACCTATACCAATGTGGCCCGCGACGAAATCATCAGTCGCACCGACGGCAGCCCGTCCGTCTTCGCTGACACCATCCACGGCTTCCTATGGCAACTACTCTCTCCCTTCCCCAAGTACCTGTTGCGCTACGTCGTCGAACTCGACGCTATGCAGTCCAGATTGGAAGGGCGAACATCACTGGACGGCTACACGGTCGATTACAGCATCGGCTACCGGAAGGTGGACCACGACACACACCACGTGCAACTGGCGCACGACGACCTTCCTGCCCTGGCCTGCAAGTTCTTCACCCTCCCCAAGTTCCGGGCCTTGGCCGCCGACCAGTTCCCAATCGTGTTCGTCGACGAGTACCAGGACACCCCCGCCGGCCTGGTGGAGGCCATGTTGGGCACGCCCAGTGAGGAGACCCCCCTCAGCGGTCCCCTTTGCGGATTCTTCGGCGACCACTGGCAGCAGATCTACGACAAGGTGTGCGGAACCATCGACGACCCGCGCGTGAAACCGATCGACAGGCGGCGCAACCGCCGGCCGCAGCGCGCTGTGGTGGATCTCCTGAACGCGATGCGCCCTGAACTGGAGCAGACCACGAGCCCGGGAGCAGGTGAGGGGAGCATCGCCATCTACCACACCAACGACTGGGCCGGCACGAGGCTCACCCACCACCGGAAGGGACAGATAGGCTGGGATGCTGCGCATGCGGCCCGCAGCTGGGCCCTGGAAGACGCACGCCAACGCCTATGGAACACCAAGGTTTCCAATGGCTTGGACAGAGCGCGGGCGGCAGCACCCAGCACGAAGATCCTGATGCTCACGCACGAGACCATTGCTGGCGAACTGGGCTACCAGCGACTTCACCAAGCCTTCCGGCGCAACGAGTCCTATGTGAAGAAGGAGGACCACATCATGGCCTTCTTCCTGGACGTCCTGGAACCCGCACTGCTTCATCACCGGAACAATCGCTATGGCGCGATGTTCGACGTGCTCGGCCACCGCTCGCTTCTCACCTCACCCGCCGACAAGGGGAATGGGTGGGCGACTCCCGGATCATCTCTCTGCAGTTTGATGGAGACTCCGTGATAAGCGGCCAGCGCGAATTGAACGACGCTGTCTCGCCAGTGCGCGGGTAGGCCGTCGGCCTGGAGCAACGAAGCAGTGCTGCCCAGTACCTCCGCCCTGCCTGGCGGCGGACAGCAGGGCGTGGGTGTGGCCAGGCTGGCTCGGTTGCGCTGCGCTCCGAAATCCTCGATATGCTGAACCGTTACTTCGGGGGCCTACGGAGTGCGAAGTGGTCAGCAAGGCCGTCCCCCGGTCGCTGACGCCTTTTCGCGATGCTCCGCGACAGCACCTTCACCCCAGCCGTTGGCCGCAGTCACCTGAGCAGGGCTCCGCGAGGAGAACGACTCAATCAGCCTCGACGACGAAGCCGAGCACCGGAGACCCCAGTCCCCCTCCCGGTCCATCAACACCGGCTTGCCCACCCGTTTCCCTTGACCGAAGACATACGGGCACCCCCCTGTTGTTGCCGAGCTGGTGAGTCAGTTGCTCGTGGCGGGCGCGGTGAGTGAGGTGAGGGCGGCGTCGAGGCGCCGAGTGGCCTCTTCGGCGACCGGGCGCAGCGCGTCGAGTTCCGTGAGCGCGATCATCGTGTTCGGGTCGAGGACCTGTACGGCGGTGTGGCCGCCGTCGCGGCGGACGACGACGTTGCACGGCAGCAGCAGGCCGATCGAGCGGTCGGTGTCCAGGGCGCGGTGGGCCAGAGACGGGTTGCAAGCACCGAGGATGACGTAGTCCTCCATGTCGTGGTCGAGCTTGGCCTTGAGGGTGGCGGTGACGTCGATCTCGGTGAGGATGCCGAACCCCTGCTCCGCGAGGGCGTCGCGGGTGCGGGCGACCGCGGTGGCGAAATCGGTGTCGAGCTGCACGGTCCGGTCGTAGCGCATGGCGTCGGCCTTTCTCGTCGTCGCGAGGGCCGGACCGGTGTCCGGCCGAGTAAAGGATCTCCCGTCCTGTGGCCGGCCGCCCCGTAGGACGGAACCCAGCTTCTCAGAGTGCCACCCCTTGCTCGCTCAGGGCTGAGCGCCGTCGCGGCCGTGGTCGGCGGCGTATGCGGCGAACACTTCCGTCGGCGGGCCGCCCGTGTGGAGGAAACGTTGGTCGAGGATGCCGGCGAGGTCTTTCAACGCGCCTGCGAGCAGGGCACCCGCCAGTCGCACCTCAGGTCGTACCGCCGCCTGCCCGCGCTGGGCGAGTACGGCGGCGTAGCCGACCATGGCCGCCAGCGACGAGTGGTCCTCCCCGTCGTGGAAGTAGTACGCCTCGGCGTACTGGGTGAAGTCGATGCGGACGCGTGAGACGTCGGTGGCCAGGCTGTCCAGCAGCAGTGCTCCTGCGGTGCAGTCGATCTGCCGTGTTGTGGGCTCGGCGTCGCGCAGCAGAGCCAGTCGGACGGCCAGGACCCTCCTGCGGGTCAGCGCCGGATAGATCTCCAGCACCCAGGAGACGGTGGCCGTCAGGAGGGCGAAACCGATGAGGGCTTCGAGCGGTGAGACCAGACGGAGCCAGCCCTCGTCGGGTGCGATGTCACCCAGCCCCAGGGTGGCCACCGTGACGAGCGACAGATACACGGAGTCGAGTAGCGCCGGTTCCTGCGCCGCCTGGGAACCGGGGGCGAAGGTGAACGCCCCGGGCATGTGGGGCCAGTAGACGATCGCCCAGCCGAGGATGACGGTGACGGCCCACATGCTCACGACCGTGACCATGGCCAGCGGCCCGACGAGCCCGACCACGCGGCCGGGCGCACGGAAACGCCGGGCGAGGCGCCACAGTGCCGTCATCACGAGGCGGCTCAGACCACCGTGGCGCGTGGGGTGCCAGAGGGTGTGGAAAAGGTCCCGCAGGGTCACCATGACGAGTCCGACACCGACCAGCGAGACCAACCACTTCATCCGCGTCTCCCACGGCGCTCTGGCATGAAACGGAAACCCGCTGCGGAGCCCGGGCCAAGCCTAGGCCGTGTGCGGCGCGTGACGGTGCGGATGCGCCGACGCCACGCTCATTCGCTCGGATCATCCGCCGACAGAACGAGCGTGCAGGTCTCCCCAGGTGCCACGGTCACGGCCCGGTCCGCCAGCACCACGCGGATCGCTGACTCCTCCGAGTCGGGCACGCCGATCTCCAGCCGCCCGCTCAGGCGCCGTATGCGCACCCCCCAGTGGCCGCGATAGCGCAGCGAGAATCCGTACTCGGAGAGTGCGGGAAGAGGCACGGGGTCCAGCCACAGCGCGTCCTCGCGCGTCTCCAGTCCGGTCAGGCCGCGCTGGACCAGGTCGAGGGTTCCGGCCATGGCCCCGAGATGAATGCCTTCGCCAGTTGTGCCGCCCTGTATGTCAGCGATGTCTGCCTCCAGGGCCTCCTGGACGTACTGCCATGCCTCGGCTCGTCTGGCCTTGGCGAGGACCAGGCCGTGGACGAGGCCGCTGAGTGTGGAGCCGTGGCTGGTGCGCCGGAGGTAATAGTCGACGGTCCCGCGCCAGACCTCGTCGTCCAGGTCGTAGCCGAGACGCCTGAACAGCTGCCGCAGCTCGCCGGGTGAGAACAGGTAGCCGAGCATGAGGACGTCGGCCTGCTTGGACGCCTTATAGCGGTTGACCGTGTCGCCCTCGGCCTCCAGGATCCGGTCCAGCCGCCGGATGCCGTCGTAGCGCGTTCGGTAGGCGTCCCAGTCCAGCTCGGCCAGATCGTCGTAGCCCTCGAACTGGCTGATCACGCCACGGTGGAACGGCACCCACAACCGTCGGGAGATCTCCTCCCACTTCGGAAGTTCGTCGTCGTCCAGCCGGATGCGATCGCGCAGCTCCTCCCGGCGCCAGACGGGAAGGCGCCACAGTAGATCCAGGGCGCGGCCGAGCACCCAGGCGGCGGTGACGTTGGTGTACGCGTTGTCCTCCAGCCCCGGCAGGTCGGCGCCCGGGTAGGCGTCGTGGTACTCGTCGGGGCCGACGACTCCGCGGATGTGGTAGCGCTCCGTCGCGGGGTCGAAGACCGCGAGGTCCGCCCAGAAGCGGGCTATCTGCAGCAGCATGTCCGCACCTCTGGTGTGCAGGAACTCGGTGTCACCGGTGGCCTCGCAGTACTGCCACACGTTGTACGCGATCGCCGAGCCCACGTGGTGCTGGAGATGGGAGTGGTCCGGCAGCCAGCGACCCGAGCGGGGGTTGAGATGCCACTCCTGGGTCTCCTCGCGGCCGTCGCTGCCGCTCTGCCAGGGGTACATCGCCCCAGCCCGGCCGATCGCGGCGGCGGCCCGGCAGGCCCGTGGGAGGCGTCGGTACCGGTAGTTCAGCAGGGCCCGGGAGACCTCCGGGAAGTGCAGGTTGAGGTAGGGCAGGACGAACAGCTCGTCCCAGAACACGTGGCCGCGGTACGCCTCGCCGTGCAGCCCCCGGGCCGGGACGCCCACGTCCAGATCCGTAGTGTGCGGGGACAGTGTCTGCAGGAGGTGGAAGAGGTGGAAGCGCAGGACTCGCCCGGACTGACCGGGCACCTGGATCTCCGCGCGCCGCCACAACCGCTCCCAGGCCGCGACGTGGGAGTTCAGCAGGGCCGCGAAGTCCGCGGCCGAGGACACACGGTCGACCGCCGCGCTGAGAGGATCGCTGATCGCCGTGTCGCGTGAGGTGTGGACCGCCACGGTCTTCTCCACGGCGACGGGACGGCCGGGAGCGAGCGGGACCACCAGGCGGTGGACGGCACGGTGGCGGCCTGGGCGGAGCTCCGACGAGGCCGGTGGCAGGTCGGTGACGACCGTCCGGGCGGCCATGGCGACACCGATGTCGGAGGCGCTGGTCCGGCATGTCAGCCAGACCGTGCTGGGTTCCCGCGCCCCGGTCCGCACCTGGGTCAGCTGGTGGTGGTTGAGGGCACGGTAACGGTGCACATTGCCGTTGTGTACCTCACCGTCGAGGCAGGACTCGATTTCGACATCTCCCGACCAGCCCTCGGCGGTGAAGACCGTCCGCAGCGCGGCCAGATGAGGATCTTCCATGTGCACCAGGCGGGTCTGCTCGACAGCGACCACGCCTGCCTTCTCGTCCCGGTGGCGGAAGGCGCGGGTGAGCGTGGCGTGGCGCAGATCCAGGGTGTGCCGGTGGTCCAGGAGGGTGCGCGGATGAGGGGAGAACCAGGGGCCCCACGCACCCTCGGCGCGGCGCAGGCGGAACCGCAGGGGCAGCCAGTTCGGCAGGTTGACCAGGTCCTCGTTCACCACCTGTCGTCCCGCAACCGTCGACTCCGGGCGGTTGTAGCATCCGGCCGCGTAGGTTCCCGGGTAGTGCACCAGGCCTGCCCGGCACTCGGGCACCGCACCTCGTGTGGCGAAGTAGCCGTTGCCGAGCGTGCAGAGCGACTCCCGCAGCTGTTCGGCAGCGGGGTCGTACCCCTTCCACTCCCACGTCCACTCCGCCATCCGTGGCCCTCCTCAGTTCGGAAGTCGGGGGAGCCGAGCCCGCACGGCGACCTCAGACCAGGTGAGGGACGACGGCGACCGGGCAGGCGGAGTGGTGCAGCAGCGCGTGGGCGACGCTGCCGAGTTGCAGACCGAAGTGCCCGTGCCGGCGCTGAGCGCCGACGACGATCAGGTCGGCATCGGCCGATGCCTCCAGCAGGACACGGTGGGCGGGGCCCTCGACCGCGCGCCGGCTGACCTCAACCTCGGGGTGCTCCCGTACGACCTCGCGCAGCGCGTCGTCGAGGTGAGCCGAGACTTGCTCCTCGGGCGTCCCCGCGGCGTCCATCGCGAGCCGGGGGTCCCCCGGGACGGACTCCGCGGGAGGGGAGCCCGGCGCGTGGTCCGGACTGCGCCAGGCCCGTACGGCGGTCAGGGCGCAGCCCCGCGCCTCGGCCTCGCGGGCGGCGAACCGTACGGCACCCGTGCCGCCGGTCACATCGCCTACTCCCACCACGACCCGGCCGAGGAACCCCCGGAGGTTGCGCTCCTCGCCTCGGACGACGACGACCGGGCACATGGCATGAGCCGCCACCGTGAGGCTGACCGACCCCAGCAGCAGCCCGGCGACCTCGCCGCGCCCACGTGCGCCCGTGACCAGGGCGAACGCCTCGGACCCGGCCCGCAGCAGCGTGGAGACCGCGTCGGCGGCCACTACGTCGGCGGACACCTTCACCTCGGGGTCGCGAAGCCGGGCGCGTTCCGCGCAGGAGGCGACGATGTCCTGCGCCATGACCTCTCCGGCGGGGCGATCGGTGCTGAAGGAGGGCCTGACTCTTTCGTAACGCTCCCAGAGGGAGGCATGGACGAGCCGCAGCGACAGTCCGTGGCGTGCGGCTTCGTCCGCCGCCCAGTCGACCGCCAGCAGGCTGGATTCCGATCCGTCGACGCCCACGACCAGCGGGAGTTCCATCGGGGCCACCGCCTTCCGTCCCGTTGCTGACAGACCCCCTGTGAATACCGTCGCACCCCCCGCGCGCCGCCGCGACATACGGGCGGGCGCTCGGATCGGGTGGCCGTTGGCGGGTTGCGGTGCGCCGGGCCGCGACAACGCTGGAGACGTACGGCCCGACCAACCACCCGACGCGCTCCTCAAGGACCTGGACATGTGATGTGTCTTGACCACGAGCGTTGTCAACAGTGGGCGGCAAAGACGTGATCAAGGTTGGCGGCACGTTATGGGCAAGGGAAAGCCAGCCGGAGTCGCGTGGTCGCCCACCGTCTCATCCCGTAGACGCCGCTTCATCGCACGATCTCTCCTCGGGAGGTTCAACCTGCAGGAGGGCGCCTGACGCGTGATCAGGCATGTGGCGCGCCACCGTCCGCCGCCAGGCGCGTGAGCCACTCACGCAGCAGGCGCTGCTCGGCGTCGCTCAGGACATCGGCACCGTCGGGGAGGGCGGCGCGCAGCGCGCGGGCCGCCGCGGGGGGACCGGACTCCGAGGCGGGGACCACCGGCTCGGCGCGAGTAACAGCCGCGACCATGGACTCGCGCAGGACGGTCAACAGCGCCGGATTGCGGCGGTCCGCAGGGGTGGAGTGCCAGGTGGTGACCGCGCCCTGGCCGGTTGCCTGGATGATCTGGGCGGCCAGCTCCTCGTCGACCCGCAACCACCCCCCGGCCGCCAGCCGACGCACCCGCCCATGGAGGATCTCCAAGCCCGCGCGGTGTGCTGCGTCCGGTCCCCGGCCGACGGCCCGGTTCATCACCGCGAACAGCTCGGGGCTGGAGACCCCGAACTCGACCACCATGTCCCAGCCCCGGCGAAGCTCCTCCACCGGGTCCTGTGGAGCGGGGTCGAGCTGCGCGCGCTTTCTCTCCAGGAACTGCGCGTAGCCGTGCTCGACGACGGCCTCAAGAAGCCCCTCCTTATCGCCGAAGAGGCGGTAGATCGCCGGCGGCTGCATTCCGGCCGCGGCCGCCACCGCGCGGGTGCTCACCGCGTCAGGGCCGCCGTTCTCCAGCAGCTCGACGGCGGCCTCGACGATGCGGCGCCGAGGGCTGCCGGTTGAGTCGCGCGTAGCCATGAACCGATGATACCGAGAATCTGGTTCCATCGGAAATTTCCAGTGTTACCGTTACGGTGATTCCATCGGAAACAGCGGACGGAGAACTCAATGATCATCGTCACCGGAGCCACCGGAAAGCTCGGCCGCCGCACCGTCGAGCGCCTCCTGGAGCGCGTCCCCGCCGACCGCGTCGGCATCAGCGTCCGCGACCCCCGCAAGGCCCAGGACCTCGCCGACCGCGGCGTCCGCGTCCGTCAGGGCAGCTTCGACGACCCCACCTCGCTCGCACACTCCTTCGAGGGCGCCGAGCAACTGCTCCTCGTCTCCCTCGACCGCATAGGCCAGGAATGCGTCAGCGGCCACCGCGCCGCCATCGACGCCGCCGTGCAGGCCGGCGTCGGCCGCATCCTCTACACCAGCCAGATGGGCGCCGCCCACGACGCCCGCTTCCAGGCATGCCGCGACCACGCCCAGACCGAGGACCTGCTGCACGCCACCGGCCTGCCCTGGACCGCGCTGCGCAACGGCTTCTACGCCTCCAGCGCCCTGCAGTTCCTGGAGCCCGCCCGCCACACCGGCGACATCGCCCTCCCTGCCGACGGCCCCGTCGCCTGGACCGCCCACGACGACCTCGCCGAGGCCACTGCGGTGATCCTCGCCGAGGAGGCCCGCTTCGAGGGGCCCACCCCGCCGCTCACAGGCCCGGCGGCGCTCGACTTCGACACCATCGCCGAGATCGCGTCCGAGGCCACCAAACGGCCCTTCACCCGCACCGTCGTCCCCGACGACGTCTTCCGAGAGCAGGTCCTGGCGCACGGCGCCCCGGTCCCGATCGCCGACCTGATGCTGAGCATCTTCGCCGCGTCGCGGAATGGCGAGTTCACCGCTGTCGACTCGACGCTGGCCGAGCTGATCGGGCGAAAGCCCGCCACCTTCCGTACCCAGCTGGAGCGTGCCTGGGCCGAATAGATCCAGTGGGGCGCGCAGACAGCCCGGCCTGACTCGCCGCCCACAAAGCCTCGTCCGCTGTCGCCCGAGGACGTCGATCACCAGATCGGCGGCCTCGGGCACAAGCCCAGACTCCACACCATCCCAGAGGTTTCCCATGCCCCATCCCCATGCCCGGCTGAGCATCCACGGCAGACGGCTCCTGGTCGATGGGGTCCGCGCTGGCAGCCCCATCGCCCACGTCGCCGAAGAAATGGGCGTCTCCCGCACCACAGCCCACAAATGGGTACGGCGCTGGCGAGCCGAAGGCGATCCGGGGTTGTATGACCGCGCGCTGGATGGACCGGCGTCGTCAGGGGTCGACTGGACCCACCGGTCAGATCGTCCGACGCTACGAACGATCACGTCCCGGCGAACTGGTCCACGTCGACATCAAGAAGCTCGGCAACATTCCCGACGGCGGCGGACATCGGATCATGCCCCGCCAGCAGGCCGCCGGCAATCGGCAGGCCACAACCGACGCGCGTAGGGGCGGCAGTCCCGTGATCGGCTACAGGTTCGTCCACACAGCCGGCGACGATCACTCCCGGCTCGCGTGCAGCGAGGTTCTGACCGACGAACGCAAAGAGACCGCGGCCTCTTTCCAGCAGCGTGCGAATACCTTCTTCGCCGAGCATGGCATCACCGTCGAGCGCGTCCTTACCGACAACGGCTCCTGCTACAGATCCCGCTGTTCGGCCAGACTCTCAGCGCCGCCGACATCGTCCATAAGGGCACGCGCCCCTATCGCCCGCAGACGAACGGCAAGGTGGAGCGCCTAAATCGCACCCTGCTCGACGAATGGGCATACGTGCGCCCGTACGCCAGCAACGCCGAACGCACCGAAGCCCTGGCGGACTTCCTCCACACCTACAACTACCACCGGTGCCACACCGCACTCGACGGCCAACCACCCATCAGCCGCGTCAACAACCCTGCGGGTCAATACAGCTAGCCGAGGAGAGGGCGGTGAGCGCCCAGGAGCACATGACCACTCCCTGGGTCACGGTCCGCCCCCACGTCCGGGTGTGAACCCCGGACGTGGACAGTCCAGGGTCACGCTTCGATGTCGAGTACCTTCCGACACAGGGCGGCGCGGCGTGCCGGGACCGTTGGGGCCGCAGCCCAGGCGCAGCAGGACCTGTGTGTAGCCCGTCCCGGCCATCGGGTCGCGCACTGGCCAGCGCGGGTCCGTCCATTCGAGAGACTGGGTCACGAAGGAGCTGGCGAGGACGTCGTGGGTGGCCAGCAGCAGGAGCGTTCCATCGCCTGGCCGGCGCGGAGCCAGTCCTCCGGGCGGTCGTGATCCGTGCTGATGAGCGCCAGCTGAGGGTTCTGCTCGAAGTCCGCCGTGTCACGTCCCGCCACCTGTCGGGGGCCCGCGAAGTCACGCATGGGCGCCTTGCCGCCGCGCTTGCGCGGCCCGAAGGCGTAGTGCGGGACTCCGTCGTCGGCGGTGCTCACCGACGGGGCGTCGATACGCGTCCACCGGGCCAGGTCCTGCTCGCTGCGGCGGTCGGTGATGTTGCGGGCCTCGGCTTCCTGAACCAGTTCCAGCACTTCCCACAGATGCCATGAGTCGGGAAACGTCAGTGCCGCTCCTTCGACGCGAGCACTCGCGGCGAGCGCCGCCCGCACGGCCTCGGGGATCTGTCTCACCTCGAACGGGTATCGGCTGCTGTGCCGTTGGCGGATCGCCGGATACAGCGCGCCGAGGCCGCTCACATCCTTCGTACGGCCGGCCAACCGTACGCTCGCGAGGAGTGCCCGGTCGGTGAGGTCGGGCAGTAACCGGGTTTCCGGGTGCCAGCCCGCGTGGGCGATGGCGGCCCTCAGGTTCAACAGGGAAAGCACGGCTCTGCCAGAGATAGCAGCAGTCGGGACGGAAGCGCTCTTCACTGGCCCGGCCCGCGACTGCCTGGTCATCCATCGGCTGGAGTGATGCGGCGGCCCGTGAGGTGCGCGGGCCGGATCGACACCCACATCTCGCGTTCACCGCCCGGCCATGGCGTGGTGTGGGCGTGTTCGGTGAGCCTGCGCACGGAGTCAGGCTCCGTCACGACGCTCGCGGGGCCGACGGCGAGGACACTCCAGCCCTGACTCAGGGCCTCGTCCATGTGATCGACCTCGAAGGCGACCTCGGTTCCGACGGCTGCCGCGGGCGTGGAGTCCGGCGCGGTCCGGAAGACGATCGCGTCATCGACGACCTCGTAGTTGACCGGCACGACCGCCGGGCGGCCGTCGGACGCCGACACCGCGATGCGCCCCACGCCGTGGGTGGAGAGCAACGTGCGGCATTCCTCCGGGCCGAGGTCCCGCAGTTCAGGATGCAGCAGTGCCTGTCCTTGGCCGGGTGGCAGATCCATTCCTCCGCCGCGCAGCGTGGTGACCGTGGTGCCCAGTGCGTCGGCCAGCCTGATGAGGGTCGCCACACTCGGGTCGGCAGGCCGCTCCTCCAGGTACTCCAGGTAACCGGGGGACATCCGGGCGCGGCGGGCCGTCTCCTCGCGGCTGAGCCGCTGTCGGTGGCGTTCGACGGCCACGCGTCGGCCGATGTCACCGGGGCCGGGGGCCCCGGCCGGCATGGCCTCCGCCTCGGCCGTGTCGGGGCCGGAGGGGGTGCCGGTGCTCTCGGGCCGGCCGTGCTCGAGATGGCGGATGTGTGCGTCGGGCCCGGGGAACACGAGCGTCACTTCGTCCGTGTCCGACCAGCGCACGTCGTAAGGAGGCGTTCCGTCCTCGTGATGGAGTCCGACGATCTCGCCGTCGCGCTTGGCGGCGCCGGTCGTCGTGCGTTCGATGACGAGTTGGTCGCCGAGGTGAGCTCGCATGACGTCCGCCCTCTCTGCAGAACGGTGCTGTATCCAACGTGCCACGCGCGACGGGCAGCCGCACGGGACCGATCAGCCTGGGAGGCTGCGCCGACTGGCTACAGTTCCCGCAGGGCTGCCGGAAGCCCACCTCTGCTGTGCCGTGCGCGGGAGGTGTCATGGCTGGTCCCTCGACTTCTGATTTGGGGCTCGCCGTCGGTCACGTGGGCCACCCGGCGACCTCCCCGCCGTGTGGCTGCGGTGCGCCCATGCCCTTGATGTCGCGCTCTGCGGTCTTCAGTAGTTGCCTGGCCAGGTCGTTCATGGCCCGGCCCGTTGCCAGTTCGTCACCGATCTCCGGCACGTTCGAGTCCGCCGGATGGCAGTGCGCGGTCCCGTGACCGGTGAGTTCTGTGGTGCCGGTGTCCAGGGTCAGATGTGCCTTCGTCGTTCCCGCGTCGTCCTCGAACAGATGAAGACGAACCGTCCATTCCAACGTATGTGGCATCGCTTTCCTCCTCACCTCGGTACGGACCGATGCGATCCGGACGGGGTTCGTTCTGGGGCTTCAGGCCGTGCGGAGGCGGCCGGCATCTGGTCCTCGATGCGTTGCCGGACGCGGGCCGTGAGTACGCTCAGTCGCTCGGAGGTCGTCGCCCGAGGTGCGACGGGCGCTCGGATCCGGCGGGCGGCCGAGGGCAGCTCACCCATGTCCGCGGCGAGTCTCTCCCGGCACTCGTCGAGCGTGGGCTTCCTGCCGGTGCGCCGCCCGTTCCGCATCACCGTCTCCAGCAGCGGAACGCTGTCGTCGGGGGGCTGCTCGTCGGCGAGAGCGATCTCGTCGGCGCAGCCGGGGCGGCGGAAGACCTGTTTGCGGCCGGGTGCCGTCACCTTCGCCGATGAGAGCTTCATCACCGGGTGGCCGTCGGACTCGACCAGCTTGTACGCGGAGTCCAGGTACGGTGCGTCGGCCGACACACCGACACGGGTGCCCACGGCGTACGTGTCGATCGGTGCCCCGGAGCGCACGAGGTCGTCCACGGCGTACTCGTCGAGACCACCACTGGCGACGATCCGCACGTCCGGCAGCCCCGCGTCGTCAAGGATCGACCGGGCCCGTACCGCCAGTTCCCCGAGGTCGCCGCTGTCCAGCCGCACGGCGGAGCCGGGCCCGCGGTCCAGGTCCCGCAGGACGCGTGCCGCGACACGGACGCCTTCCTCCGTGTCGTAGGTGTCCACCAGCAGGGTCACCGGGCCGGGATGGCACCGGGCGAAGGCGCGGAACGCCTCCTCCTCCGAGGCGAACGCCTCCACGAAGGAGTGAGCCATGGTGCCGACGGCGGGTATGCCCTCCGCGGTGGCCGCCGCCACGTTGCTGGTCCCGGCGAAGCCGACGATCGCCCCCAGCCGAGCGGCCTGGAACCCCGCCTGCGGACCGTGGGTGCGCCGCAGGGAGAAGTCGACGACCGGGTGACCAGCGGCCGCGAGCACGCAGCGTGCGGCCTTCGAAGCGATCGCCGTCTGATGGCTGAGTCGGTTGAGCACATACGACTCGACCCACTGTGCCTGCGGAAGTGGTGCGGTCACCTCCAGCAGCGGCTCACCCGCGAACACGATCCGCCCCTCCGGGACCGCCCGCACCTGGCCGGTGAACGTCAGGCCGAGCAGCGGCTCCAGGTCCCCTGGCGGCCGGTGGAGCGCGGAAGCGCAGGCGTCGACGTCCTCGGGGCCGACATGAAAGCCGGCCAGGTAGTCGAGTGCTGATTCGAGCCCCGCCGCCACCAGGAAGCCGCGTTCAGGGGGCAGGTTGCGGACGAAGAGGCTGAACGTCGCCGGGCCGGTCATCCCCTCCCGCAGGTAGGACATGGCCATCGTGACTTCGTACAGATCGGTGGTCGTTGCATCCGACATCGGTGTCACCTCCTGGGCTTCCGTCCGGGCTCCTGCTCGTCACCGGCGGAAGCGCGCGGACCACTGCGGTTCCACCAGGTCCCACTCGGCGTCCCACCGCGCATACCTTCTCCGGTCCAGGACCAGGCGCATCCCCGCCCAGGCCGCGTAGGACCCGGCGGCCACGCCGAACGCCGCCATACCGCCCACGATCCAGCCACTGGTCGTCGCATTGAGCGTGCTCACCGGCGGACTGGTGACGATTCCGTCCCGGGTCACCCACACACGCACGGTGGCGCCCTTGGGAGTTCCCGGCTTCACGAGGGCCGTTCCCGTTCGCACGACACCGCTGGTGTCGGTCCAGCTCACCTGCGCCGGTCGCTTCGCCCAGTCGTCTTCGCTCCTGACGCCCACTGTCAGTCGGGCGGTGACCTGGTGCCGTTCCGCCGCCTGGACCCGTACGGTGCGCATCGACGCCTCGTACGCCGTCAGTCCCGTGCTGACCGCGGCTGCCGGCAGCCCGACGACGAGTACGACCATCAGGACGCGGCGGAGCCAGCGCTCGAGCCTGTCGGACGTACGGCTCAGGGAGCCCTGGGCCGCGTGATCGCCGCGCTTGGGCGGCGGACCGGATGCGTACGGCGAACCTTGTGCGCTCATGAGTCGGCCTCCAGCAACTCGCCGGCCGTCCCCCACCTGCTCCCACCGTCGAACGGCAGCGGGCTCGGGGCACAGGGCCGAAAGTCCCTGTCCAACCGATTTCCGGCCTGGTCCGCTTCCGCAGACCGCGGTCACGTCGGTCATATCTGGGGAACGACCGCGACGGGACACGGCGCGTGATGCAGTAGTGCGTGATTGATCAGTCCCAGCTGCGGGCCCGCGTGCCCGTGGCGCCTGCGGGCGCCGACGACCAGCAGGTCCGCTTCCGACGCCGCGTCCAGCGCGGCGGCCACGGTGGTGAGCCTGGTGCCGGAGGACGACGGCACGGCGGAGACCGCGCTGCGTGGGGCGCTGGCGCTGCGCTACAACACCGTCAGGCCGTTCCTGTCGCTGCTGGGTGAGTCGAAGGCGCTGGACGCGGCGCCCGCCGGCAGACGGATCCTCACCGGGGTGCAGCGGCTCCCGGCTCTCTCCCGGCGGAAGGTGGGCGAGAAGCCGCTGCTGCCGCGCGAGGTCGACGACAAGCTGGTGCCGGCGCACTGGCGCAAGGCCGTGTACGCGAACGCGGAGCTGCCGCAGGGGGCGGTGGACCGTGATGCGTACGTGGTGTGTGTGCTGGAGCAGCTGTTCGGCGCGCTGAGGCGCCGCGACATCTTCGCCTCGCCCTCGCGCCGCTGGTCCGACCCGCGAGCCCGGCTGCTTCAGGGCAAGGGGTGGGAGGCGGTGCGTGAGGACGTCCTGGCGGGCCTGAGCCTGGACGAGGACGCCGAACAGCACCTTCGGGAACTCGTCGCCGTGCTGGACGCGACGTGGAAGCAGATGGCCGAGCGCCTTCAGGAGGCGGGCGCCGACGCGAAGATCAGCATCGAGGTGCAGCCCAACGGCCGGGCGAAGCTGAACGTGGAGAAGCTCCATGCGCTGGGTGAGCCGAAGTCGCTGAAGTGGCTGCGCGAGCGTGTCGAGAAGATGCTTCCGAAGATCGACCTGCCGGACCTGTTGTTCGAGGTCTACTCATGGACCGGGTTCCTGGACGCTTTCGTGCATCTGGGCGACGGCAGAACCCGGATGAAGGACCTGACCACCTCGGTCGTCGCCCTGCTGGTGAGCGAGGCGTGCAACATCGGGATGACTCCGGTCATCAACCCCAACCACGAGGCTCTGACCCGCTCCCGGCTGGTCCACGTCGACCAGTACTATCTGCGCGCCGACACCATCGCCGCGGCGAACGCGGCCCTGATCGCCGCCCAGGCCCAGGTGCCCATCGTCGAGCACTGGGGAAAGGGGCTGCTGGCCTCCGTCGACGGCCTGCGGTTCGTCGTCCCCGTCCGCACCATCAACGCCGCCCCCTCACCCAAGTACTTCGCGAAGAAGACCGGCATCACATGGTTGAACGCCATCAACGACCAGGTCATCGGCATCGGGCAGATGGTGGTGCCCGGCACCCCGCGTGACTCCCTGTTCATCCTGGACGCCTTGTTGAACCTGGACGGCGGAGTGAAGCCGGAGATGGTCGCCACCGACAACGCCTCCTACTCCGACATGGTCTTCGGCATCTTCAAGCTGCTCGGCTACCGCTTCTCCCCGCGCTTCAAGGACCTTCAAGACCAGCGGTTCTGGAAGGCCCAGATGCCCGGCGCCGAGACGGCCGGCGAGTACGGGCCGCTGGAGGCGATCGCGCGGAACAAGGTGAACGTGAAGAAGGTGATCACGCACTGGCCGGACATGCTGCGGGTCGCCGGCTCCCTGGTCACCAACCAGGTCCGCGCCTACGACCTGCTGAGGATGTTCGGCAGAGAGGGGCATCCCGCCCCGCTGGGGCAGGCGTTCGCCGAGTACGGGCGCATCGCCAAAACCCTGCACCTGCTCGCCGTCGTCGACCCGGTCGACGACACCTACCGCCGCCAGATGCACAAACAGCTCACCGTCCAGGAATCCCGCCACAAGCTCGCCCGCGACATCTGCCACGGCAAGAAGGGCACCATCCACCAGGCGTACCGGGACGGGATGGAGGACCAGCTCGGGGCGCTGGGGCTCGTGCTGAACGCCGTGGTCCTGTGGACGACGCGCTACATCGACGCCGCCGTCGCCCAGCTCCGCGCGGAGGGCCACGAGATCCGCGACGAGGACGTCGCCCGGCTCTCCCCGCTCAAGCACAAGAATCTGAACGTCCTGGGCCGGTACAACTTCACCGCCTCCCAGCCGGTGAAGGGGCTGCGGCCCCTGCGCGACCCGGATGCCATCGACCTCGACGATGACGACGACGGCCAGGAGGAGTGAGCGCCGCATCCGCCGTCCGGGGCGGGTCGTTGTACTTCGAGAAGACCACCGCCGACCGGCGGGGCAGTGAGAAGGGGGCGCCGGTATGACCGTGACCGACTCGCACGACGAGATTAGGGAGCACCTGCGGGAGGCCAACGAGCGGTTCGCCGCCGACCGCAGGGACGCGCCGATGGCCGTCCGCTTCGACCCCATCGAGGCCCCCTGAACACAGCCCACCAGTCACCTCACTGACCTGGGATCAGCCTTCATTTTCGGACCAGAGTCAAGCTCAGCGTCCAGCTTCAAAGCCTCCATGGCGCAGCGGCACCGCCGTCCGCGGCTCCAAACTCACCCTCCCGGCCAGAACAGCTCAGGCGTGCCAGTCGTGGTCCATCCGCAGGAAGTACGGGAAGAGGGTGCGCTCCTCGAAGTCGAGATGGGCCTGGAGGTGGTCGGCAAGCGCGACGATCTGTTCCAGCACCACGCGGACGGAGCGCTCGTCCTTGGGGTTCAGCTGCCGCGCGTCGGCGCGGATGCTCACGATCATCTGTTTGACCTCCTCATGCTCGCGCCGGAGCCGCCCGATCTGACCGCTGAGCTCGGGGAACCGGTGCTGCATGACCGGCAGCATCCGAGCGTCCTCGATCGTGTGGTGGGCGTCCAGGTGGGCGCAGAAATGCTGGCAGCCCACCTTGAGCTGCCAGGTGAGGTCCGCGACAGTCAGACCGCCGAGCAGCTCCTCGATGTCCTCTGCGCGTGTGGTCGCCGCATCGAGCACCTCAAGCCCCTTGCGCAGGGCGGCGACGTCGCTGCGCAGCGGCGCATGCGCCATCAGCAGCTGCTGCACCATCTGGCGGCCGGCGACAGTTCCCGCCTGCGGCTGTGTCATCGTCGATGCTCCTTTGCGACTGCCTCGCGCACGGCGGGCGCGACCTTCTCGATGATGGGGCGCAGCGCGGACTCGTCGACCGGGCCGCTGAAGATGTAGCCGTTCATGCCGTGCTCGACCGGCCAGCTCGTCAGCAGGTCGACCCGCTGCGTAGTCGAACGGTCACCGACCAGGTTGTAGACCCGGTTGGTCCGGCTCGGGTCCCGCCCGGCAGCGCCGGCCGCCTCGTCGATTCGCCGGTTCGCGTCGTCCAGCTCCTCCGGGGCGAGAAATTCCTTCGAGGGCAGCCAGCCGCCTGTCCCCGCTGGAGTTCGCCCACGGCGGCCGTGAAGCGTGCTTCACGGCCGCCGTCCGGAGGGCGCTGTTTCTAGGCGGCGATGCGGTGGGCTATCGCCTTGGCCGTGGAGGCTGCGTCATCCAGTGCCTGCTGGCGGGAGGCTTCGAAGAGGTGGATCAGCTGGGACATCGCCGGATTGTGTACGGCCATCGTGAGCTCCGGGACGATGAAGTTCACGTCCAGGGCGAGCGCGTCGGCCAGAACGGCCGTGAGGTAGTTCTGCACGTATTCGTAGCCCTCGCGGGGCGTGCCCGGGGCGTAGGAGCCGCCGCGGCTGGCGACGACGGTGACGGAGGTGCCCTTGAGCCTGGAGCTTTCCACGCCGGCGGTGCGGCCGACGAGGACGATGTTGTCGAGCCACGCCTTGAGGGTCGAAGGAATCGAGTAGTTGTACATCGGAGCGCCGATCAGTATGGCGTCGGCGTTCTCCAGCTCGTCGATCAGCGTCAGCCGGTGGGCGAGGGCGGCGGCCTGGGCGGGGGTGTGCGTGGCCGGGTCGGTCTGGCCGGCGGTGTGGGCGTCGGCGGTGAGGTGCGGTACGGGGTTCGTGGCGAGGTCACGGTAGATGACCGTGCCCTCGGGGTGGTGCTCCTGCCAGGTCCGGCGGAAGGCGGCGGTCACGGCGCGGGAGGAGGAGGCGTCGCCGGAAAACAGCGAGGAATCGAGATGCAGAAGAGTGGCCATGGGATGTTCCTCAGGTGTAGCAGTGGTCGGGAATGCGGATGATCGGTGACGGTCCGCGTGGCGAGGGCGTCTCGCGATCACCCGGCCGGGTTTGCCGGGCGGAAGGTGAGCTGTGGCGCCTCGGATTCAGGCGCTGGTCAGGAGGCGAGGACGAGCGTGGCGGCGGCAGCGATCGCGATTACGGTGAGGATGATGGGTGCCATCGCGTTGCCGCGGCTCTCGGGGTTGGCGTAGTCGCCGGACTTGGCGTGGAAGCCGACGGCTCCGACGAGCAGGACTGCGAATCCCAGGGCGGCGGCAACGCCGATGGGCTGCCAGAAGAGACCGGCGATGAGCCCTGCGGCTGCGGCCAGCTCGGCCAGCCCGATGAACCGGACCAGCGGGGCGCTGAAGCCTCCGGGAGACTGCAACTGGGCTGGAATGCTGCCCCTGAGCAGGGCTTTCGGTAGTCCGGCGGCCAGCCCGACAACGGCGAGCAGAACGCTCAGTACGGCGGCGAAGACAAACACGGGTCATGCCTTTCTGGAGAGTGATTCGGACCGCCCGAGCTGTGAGGGACCGGCATCCGTGGAGGATGGGTGTGCCGGCGGGTTTTGCTGCTCACGCGTGAGCGTTGCTGAAGTGCGGTCTCATCGCTGGAGAGCGCTGCTGCGCGGCAACCCGGCCGCGGGCCGGGCGCCGGCCGCCGCGGTGCGGCCGGTGACGGCAGACGCTGAGGCGGGACGGCTCGTCGGCGCCGGCCGCACCGCCTGTGGAAGGCGGAACGCGGCCGATCAGGTGAGGGGCTGTTCGGTGAAGTTCCTGAGCACCAGTGCGCCGGGAACCTCGATGAGGCGTCCGCCTTCGTCGATCCTGCCGAGTTCCACCGGCGACAGGCCGAGCGTGCGGGCGAACTCGGCGATCTGGGAGCTGGCCTCCCCGGAGTCGCTGGAGACGAAGACCACGCGCTTGCCCTGGCCGGAGGGCACTTCGGCGGCGAGCGTCTGGGCGGGAAGGTGGTTGAAGCCCTTCACGATCTTGGCGCCGGGCAGGACCTCGGCCGCGTACTGCGAGGAGAGCCGACCCTTGAGGATGTCGCCCGCGTTGGGCGCGTAGTGCGCGTTGGTGGTGTCGACGACGATCTTCCCGTTCCAGTCGGGCAGGGCGTTGCCGAACGTCTCGACTGCGCCGAACGGGATGGCCATGAAGATGACGTCGCTCGCCAGTGCCTCGGTGAGCGTCACGGCCCGGACCGTGGAACCCCAGGAGGCGGCGAGTTCGCTGATCGAGCCCGGTCCGCGGGTGTTGGCGATGCTGACCTCGACTCCGGCCCGGGCGAAGAGACGCGCCAGCGCCGAACCGATGTTTCCGGTGCCCACGATGGCGTAGCGGGTGTCTGCAGACATGAGTGCTCCCTGTTCCAGTAATTGCTGAAGGCTGTCGAGGCGGCGGAGCGGCTTCGTCGTCCGGCCTGTCGTCGCCGCGTTTCTGTAGGCGGCTCCGACCTCCGCAAGTCCATTTGGTTGAGGTGTTAACCAAACCGTACGACGGACTGGTTAACATGTCAACCAAAGCGGTAGGATGGGCTTCATGGACGAACCGCGATGGCTGGACGAGCGTGAACAGCGGGCTTGGCGCAGCCTCATGAAGATGCAGGCCGGCCTGTCCGAATACATCGAGCGGCAGCTGCGCACCCACAGCGGGCTGTCCACCGCCGACTACCAGGTGCTGGCGCACCTGTCTGAGGCGCCCGAGGGACGCCTGCGGTCGTTCGCACTCGGAGATGCGCTGCAATGGGAGAAGAGCCGTCTGTCGCAGCATCTGACCCGCATGCAGAACCGCAACCTCATCCGCCGCGAGCGATGCGCGACCGACCAGCGAGGGGCCGTCGTGGTCATCACCGAACAGGGCCGCACCCTCGTCGAGGCAGCCGCCCCGCTCCACCTGGCTGACGTGCGCAATGTGCTGATCGACCACGTGACCCCTGCGCAGATGGACCTGCTGATCGAATTGGGAGACCAGGTGGAGGCGCAACTCGCCGAGATCGATCAGAAACCGGGATGACCCCTTGCGTCCCCGCCGGGCTGCCGCCGACCGTGCCGTCAGAGTCTCGCCCGGGGTGC
Source organism: Streptomyces sp. NBC_01334 (assembly GCF_035983595.1). Lineage (NCBI taxonomy): Bacteria > Bacillati > Actinomycetota > Actinomycetes > Kitasatosporales > Streptomycetaceae > Streptomyces > Streptomyces sp. NBC_01334. The sequence continues at coordinate 8,476,196 of NZ_CP130718.1, forward strand.
TGATGAGGGCCCGGCATCGCACCAACCGCCCTTACTGCGACACTCCCATCCAACAAAGAAGACGATGCGGGTCGACGAGCCTCGCCTTCAAAAAACGAACGTTTTCTGAAGATCACCGTGCGGGGGTCCGCACACCCCGCAGCCCCTTCAAAAAACCCTTCAAAAACCTGGGTCATTCAAGAACCCTCGACCACCGTTTTCTGACATGATCCGGGGTCATGAGTGACACTCCGGAGCCGTCCGGCCACCCCGAACTCCTCGTTGCCGAACCGCTTGTCTGCACCGAGATCAAGATCGGGTACGCGCGGGTGTCCAGCGGCGGACAGAAGCTCGACCGGCAGATCGACGCCCTCACCACCGCCGGATGCCGGAAGATCTTCTCGGACAAGAAGTCCGGAAAGAACGCCCTCCGCCCGGAATTGAAGGCGTGCCACGCCTTCCTCGACGCTGGCGACACCCTCGTCGTCCCGTCGCTCGACCGCTACGGCCGCAGCCTCCAGGACCTCATCAACATGGTCGCCGAACTCCGGACGCGCGGGATCGGCTTCACCTCGCTGCACGAGAACCTCGACACCACCACCCCCGGCGGCCGACTCGTCTTCCACGTCTTCGCCGCTCTGGCGGAGTTCATCCGCGAACTCATCGTCCAGGGCACCCGCGAGGGCCTGGCCGCCGCCCGCGCCCGCGGCCGGGTCGGCGGGCGCCCCACCGTCGCTACCGAGGAAGTCATCCGCGCCGCCCGCGACCTGCTGCCCGACCCCGGCCGCTCCATCACCTCGATCGCCAAAATGCTGGGCATCTCCCCGGGCACCCTCTACAACCACATCCCCGACCTCCAAGACCTGCGCGCCTCCGCCGTCCCCCACCAGCTCGACGCTGCGGAACGGTGACCCCACGTGCCGATCCGTCCCTAGGACCGCGAGCGTTGTCCCGCCGACTGGCCGGACATCTCCAACGCCATCAACGAACGCGCCGGCTGGCGGTGCGAGTGTGAAGGCGAGTGCGGACGCGGCAGTCACCCGGCCGGTGTCCCAACCGGCACGGACAGCCCGTGTACGGCACCGGTTCGCGGGTCATCCTGACGACGAGAGCGCGCACCTCGACCACACGCCGGAGAACTGTCACCCGGCCAACCTCAAAGCCATGCCAGGGCTGCCACCTGCACTACGACCGTAACCACCACGCCCGTACCCGGGCCCAGACCCGGCATACCGCGCTCGAAACCGGCGGGCAGCTGACGTTTGAGTTGTAGGCGAACGTAGCAAGATCAAGTGCTTAGCGTTACTGGCTGTTCCGCTAGTCCTACCGACGCCAATTGCATCGGATGCGAATACGCGACACCCGGTCTGGAGGCGGGCCCGGGACCGCGCGGAAACGACCCCATCAGGGACGTTGGCCTCGGAAGCACGCTAGCGGTTACAGCGCTGAGTGTCCGCGGGCCTCACTCCATCGAGCGATTGAACTGCGAAGACGCCCCCGAGTCGCAGCTGATGCGAAATTCTCGCGTTAGATGCGATAGACGGAGAGTGATTGCGGATGGGTGGGGACGGCCTCGTTCCAGGGTCTGCTCGGCTGCACCTGATCGACGGTCTGCCGCTGCTGCGGCCGGACGAGCAAGTCTTCGAGGCGATGATCAAGGGCTGGCGCAACCAACAGCTCGCCCGCAATCTCTCGCCGGGATACGTCAACGACCAGGAACGCACAGTCCGGGCCTTCACCCGGCATGCCGACGCGATGCCGTGGCAGTGGACGCCGCAGCACATCGACGAATGGTCGGCCGATCTACGGGCCGTGCACGGCTGCGTCCGCTCTACCCTGCGCAACTACCAGGGCTCCGTACGCCAGTTCTGCGACTTCCTGACCAGCCCCGCCTACGGCTGGAGCGAAGAGTGCCTACGGCACTTCGGGACCCACCCCGTCCAGGTGGTCTACGACTGGAACGCTGCAACGCACGCCGATGAAGCCGAGGGCGAGCCGGAACGCCGGGCCTTCACCAGGCCCGAACTGGAAGCGTTCTTCGACCACGCCGACGAGGAGGTCCTGCGCGTCCGCGGCAAGGGCCGCAAGGGCTGGCTGCCGGCCTTCCGGGACGCCGCCTTGTTCAAGACCGCGTACGCCTACGGTCTGCGCCGCAACGAGACCCGGATGCTCGACCTCACTGACTTCGGCCGCAACCCGCAGGGGCGGGAGTTTGGCGAGTACGGCACCCTGCTGGTCCGCTACGGCAAGGCCAAGAAGGGCTCGCCGCCCAAGCGCCGCAGCGTGCTGACCGTCTGGACCTGGACGCCCGGCACGATCGAGGAATGGATCAGCGAGGTGCGTCCCGGGATGCGGCACTCGACCAGCCGGGCCCTCTGGCCATCCGAGCGAGGCCCGCGAGTCGGGCTCCAGCGGCTGGACTCCCGTTTCGCCGCCTACAGGGACTCCCTCGGCCTGGATTCCGCGCTGGAGTTCCACTCGCTGCGCCGGTCCTACATCACCCACTTGATCGAGGACGGCCACGACCCCCTGTTCGTCCAGCAGCAGGTCGGCCACGACCACGCCTCCACCACCGCGATCTACACGTGCGTCTCTTCCGACTTTCGTACCCGCTCCCTGCGTCGCGTCCTGGACGCCACGATCGAGGCCGCTCTGCGGCCGGGAAGGACCTCCTGATGCCACGACAGATCAGCTATCGATGGCGCCTCCGCGAGCTGATGGCCGCCCGCGGAATGTTCACCGTCGCCGAACTGATGCCACACCTGACCGAACGTGGCATCACGCTGTCCTCCTCCCAGGTCCACCGCCTGGTCTCCGGCACGCCGGAACGGCTGTCCCTGCCGGTGCTGGCCACCCTCTGCGACATCCTTGACTGCACGCCAACCGACCTGATCACCACCTCCGCTCAGAACTTCCCGGCCCGCCGGGCGGCCGGAGAGGAAGCGCCGATCAACCTGGCCGCCCGGCGACCCACGCGGGTCCGGCTGACGCAGGAGGGGTGAACGGTGACGCCGGAGGAGTACGAGCGGTGGATGATCCGCGACTGCGCACGCTGCGGCCGTCGAGCCTCGAAGTCCGCCGAGTGGTCGGACGGTCCGATCTGCCGAACCTGCTACGACCGCGCAATGCGCGTCCGCGGCCGCTGCCCCGGCTGCCGAGCCGACCGACTGCTGCCCGGACGGGACTGCGATGGCACGCCGATCTGCCGCGACTGCGCGGGCATCGCCCGCGACTTCTTCTGCGTCCGCTGTGGCTTCGAAGGGCTGCTCCTCGGCGGACACCTCTGCGAACGCTGCACCCTCGCCGACACCCTCGGCCGACTCCTCGACGACGGCACAGGGCACGTTGCCGCTTCGCTGCAACCCCTGGTCACCTCCCTGCTAGAGATGGACCGGCCCAAGAGCCGCCTGATCTGGCTCCGCAACCCCAATGTCATCCGTCTCCTCCGGGGCCTGGCCACCGGCAGCATCCCGCTCACCCACGACGGGCTGCACCAGGAAACACCCTGGCGAACCATCGTGCACCTGCGTGACTTGCTGATGGACAGTGGTGCCCTGCCACGCGTCGACCGGCAGCTTCTGCTCTATCAGCGCTGGCTGGCCGAGCGGCTCGCCACCATCGAGGACCCCGAACACCGGCGGCTTCTTCAGCACTTCGCCACCTGGCACCAGATGCGGCGCCTGCGGAGCAAGGCGGAGAAGGGACCGCTGGGACGCTCCCAGACCAATCAGACGAAACAAGAAATCACCCAGGCCGGCGCCTTCCTCGCTCAGCTCGCCGACAGAGGCCGCACCATCGAACACTGCCAGCAGGCTGACCTCGACGCCTGGCACACGGAGAAGCCGGCCACCCGTCGCCCGGCCCAGACGTTCCTGCGCTGGTGCATAAAGACGGGCCGGATGCCCCGCCTCGCCCTGCCACCCCAGGTCGTCAACCAGGACCAAACACCCCTGCACCAGCACCACCGACTCGCCGTTCTCCGGCGGGTCCTCAACGACGACTCCGTGCCCCTACGGGCCCGGATCGCCGCCGCACTCGTTCTCCTCTACGCGCAACCCGTCACCCGCATCGTCCGCCTCACTGCCAACGACGTCATCGACGACGGGACCACCGTCACCGTCCGGCTGGGAGACCCACCCTCCCCACTTCCAGAGCCCGTCGCTGACCTCATGCGGGCATACGTCCAGTCCTGCCAGCATCTGCCCTATGCCAGCAGCAGGAGCTCACAGTGGCTCTTCCCCGGACGCCAGCCCGGCCAGCCGATGAACCCGGTCAGCCTTCAAGTGCACTTGCGCGAGATCGGCGTCCAGCCGCAGCGCGGCAGGACCTCCGCAATCCGACAGCTGGTCCTCCAAGCCCCGGCTCCCGTCATCGCGAAGGCCCTCGGTTACCACGACAAGACAGCCACTCGCCTGGTCACCGAAGCTGGAGGAACCTGGAGCCGATACGCTCCCGGCGACCACACACGGTGATTTGCGCCTGAGCTCGGTTCGCCGCTCCACACGGTTGCGAGATCAGTCGTCTGGCGGAAACTCCTGGTCCAGAAGCTGTAGTACCTCCTGCTGCCGCCTATGAAATCCGGGCAGCAGGGGCTGCACGAGGGCGAGATGCTCCGTAATCGACAAGCCCCGGTGAGCGGGCGGCTGCGCCGGGTGATTCCGATCAAGGGCCTTGTTCATCGAAGCACAGAACAGGTACGCCGTTCCCATGGCCTTCGAGTCGAAAACGATCTGTCCGACCGCCACTGAATCGACCGGACCACATACGCCTTCGACCAAGGCGCCCAGCACATCAACGGCGACCGCCGGATCACCGTCCGGGTCCCACCGAGCATGCATGAGCGCAGCGCGCATGCCCTCAGCCAACTCCGAAGCTGACGGCTCCGCCAGATCGCTCGCCATCCCCGCATCGTCCCAGCCTGGCTCGCGGAAAACCACCCTGAATCAGCTACTCGCCGTGACCGAAGTCGTGGATGCCCAGCGAATACACGACACCTCAACATGCGAGCCCACCAGTCCCAAGGCCGTGCTCGGCGGGCCGGGCCCTCGATCACCCTGGAGCTCACCCGGGCGTCGCGATACCGCTCCGCAAGGCCGCGCAGGGCCTCGTCGAGGACCTGGGACGGCGGGCGCCGATGGGCCTCCATGGCGTACCACGACGGAGCCGGCCGCGTGGTGAGAGCTCTGGGTGACGGATTCCAGGCGTGCACCGCCGTCAGCCGGCAGCTCCGCACCTGAGCCTCCCGCAGAGCGAACTGCAAAGCCGTGCCGCTGCCCTCCCCCTCCTCGACACCGACGTTCCCGAACTGGCCGTCCCTGTGCTCAGCGGCACCTCGCACCACGACCACCGGGCAGTCCGCTCGTGCCGCCACGGCCAGGCTGACCGCGCCCAGGAGCATTTCGGCGAGGTCTCCCAGACCTCTGGACCCGAGCACCAGCGCGAACGCGTTGCGTCCCTTGTCGACGAGGGCAGCGGCGGCGTCCTCGTGCAGCACCTCGCTCGACCGCTGCGCCCTGGGAGCTCTTCCCCTGGCGCGTTCCGAGGCGGCACTGATCACGTCGGACGGCTCGCGGTCACCGGCCGCCGCGTGCACGAGGTGGAGCGGCACGCTGTACCGGACTGCCTCGTCGGCGGCCCAGTCCATCGCCTCCAGACTGGCTTCGGACCCGTCGATGCCGACCACCAGGGGAATCGCCACCGCACCTGTCTCCTCTCGTGGCGGGTGCCACGTGACCGGCCTCCCCCTCCACGGCTCCACATGCGCCGGAGAGGGGATTGGGGTACTCCTCGAAGGAGAGAAGCACCGCGCCTCGGCATGTCGGCGACGTCCGGAGCATGCACCCATCGGACTCGTTCACCGTCACCCACCGTCGTATCCAGCTTCGTACGAGACGGAGGCCGCCGCCATGCAGCCAGTCATCACCGTGGGCCTCGACGGCTCACCCGAAAGCCTCGCCGCCGCCCGCTGGGCCGCCGAAGAGGCCGAGAAGCGTCGGCTCACGCTGCGCCTGCTGCACGCGTGGCCCCTGCTCGCGCCGGAACCCGCCCATGCCCACTCCGAGGTCGATCAGAACTATTGGGCGAAGCGTCTCGTGCACACCGCGCGGGCCGAACTCCAAGCCCGCCACCCGGGCCTGACCATTGTCGGGAGCCTGGTGGCCGACGACGCGCAAAAGGCGCTGCTCCAGGCAGCGTCGGAGTCGGAGCTGATGGTGCTCGGCTCGCGGGGGCTGGAGCCCGTCGAGAGCTACTTCCTGGGCGACGTCAGCATGCCCGTCGTGGCCCGGGCGGAGCGGCCGGTGGTACTGGTCCGCGCCGAAACCCGGGTGGAGGGAACACCTCCGGCCCCTGCGGGCCGCGTGGCCGTGGCCCTGAAACTGAACGGATCCTCCGACGACCTGCTCGACTTCGCGTTCCACACCGCCGCGGCCAGGGACGTTCCGCTGGTGGCCGTGCACGGCCGGAGCGTGCCGCTTCACGCGCGCGTGCCCTGGGGGGTGGACCACGCCGCCACCGACGAGATGACGCGGGACGCGCAGAGGGAGTTGAGCAAGGCGCTCGGCCCCTGGCGCGAGAAGTACCCGCAGGTCGACGTGGCCGACAGCATCCGTCTCGCAAGCCCCGCCAAGGCCGTCCTGCAGGCCGCCGAAGGCGCCGCGCTGCTGGTCGTCGGCCGGCGGGCACACCGGCACGGTGTGGCACCCCACCTGGGTCCGATCGCCCACGCGGCCATCCATCACGGGCGCTGCCCCGTCGCCGTCGTCCCTCATGACTGAGCCCGGCCACCACGGGCCACCGCCCCCGCGCGCGGAGGTGTGCGAGACCCATACCGCGATCGTGTTCTTCGCCGGGGACCGCGCCTACAAGGTCAAGAAGCCGGTGGACCTGGGTTTCCTGGACTACACCACGCGGACGGCGCGCCGGCACGCGTGCGAACGCGAGATCGCTCTCAACCGCCGCTTCGCCCCCGACGTTTATCTGGGCCTGGGCGAGTTCAGCAGTCCCGACACGGAGGCGCCCGAACCACTTGTGGTGATGCGCCGCATGCCCGCGGACCGGCGTCTCTCCCGCTTGGTCCGAGAGGGCGTCGCCCTGGACGACGTCCTGCGGGCCGTAGCCCGGCACCTCGCCGCGTGGCACGCGGACGCGCCCCGTGGCCGGGATGTGGACGAGCAGGGCACGCGGGACGCCCTGTCGTCGCGCTGGGAGGCCAGCTTCGCGCAGATCCACGTGATGGCCGACGACGGCTCCGTGCCCGAGGGGATGACGGAGACGGAGCAACTGGTGCGCCGCTATCTCGCAGGCCGCGAGCGGTTGTTCGCCTCCCGCATCCAGCAGGGGCGGGTGGTCGACGGCCACGGTGACCTGCTCGCCGAGGACGTCTTCTGCCTCGACGACGGCCCTCGCATCCTCGACTGCCTGGAGTTCGACGACCGGCTGCGCTACGTCGACGGCCTGGACGACGCCGCCTTCCTCGCCATGGACCTGGAACACCTGGGGGCCCCGGAGGCCGCCGCCTACTTCCTCGCGCGGTACGGCGAATACTCCGGCGACCGCGCTCCCGCGTCGCTGTGGCACCACTACGTCGCCTACCGCGCGTTCGTCCGCGCCAAGGTCTCTCTGATCCAGGCCCGCCAGGGTGCGCCGGGCGCGGAGGTGGCGTCACGACGGCTGGTCTCGACGACGCTGCGTCACCTGCGCACCTCCGCTGTCGGCCTGACCGTCGTCGGCGGGCTGCCGGGCAGCGGGAAGTCCACCCTCTCCGGTGCGCTGGCCGACCGGCTGGGGGTCACCCTGCTCAGCAGTGACCGCGTCCGCAAGGAACTGGCGGGCATTCCCGCGGAGCAGTCCGCGGCGGCCGGCTACGGCGAAGGGCTGTACACACCGGAATGGACCGCCAGGACCTACGCCACCCTCCTCGACCGGGCGGCCGCCCTGCTGTCCGCCGGCGAGTCCGTCGTTCTGGACGCCACCTGGTCCGACACGGCACAGCGTGAAGCGGCACAGCGCGTGGCCGAACGCACCAGCGCCGACCTGGTCGCCCTGCACTGCCACGTCCCGGACGACGTGTCAGCGGCCCGCCTGAGCACGCGCGCCCCCGGCCCCTCCGACGCCGACCTCGACATCGCCACCGCCATGGCGGCCGGGGAACCCGCGTGGCCCGAGGCCGTCGCCGTCGACACCAGCGGCCCGTTGGAGTCCGCGGTCGCCAGGGCGCTGGCAGCCGTACGCCCCTGGGGCACCGGCCAGGCCCCGGTCTTCCGCCGCCCCTACATGGAACCGGACTGACGGGACACGCACCACGACGCGGCGGTCCGTGTTGCCAGGGTGTTCCGCCGGGGTGACCGTGGAGGTGGGGGAGCGAGGAGTGAGTACCGTGCGAGCGGTCGTCTATCACGGCCCGGGGCACATCTCCTGGGACACCGCCCCGGACCCCGCGATTCAGGAGGCGACCGACGCGATTGTGCGCGTCGACGCCACCACCGTCTGCGGCAGTGATCTGCACATCCTGCGCGGAGACCTCCCCGAGGTGAAACCGGGGACGGTCCTTGGCCACGAGGCCGTGGGTGAGATCTTGGATCACATCGGTCGTCCCACCCCGTCTCGACGACTACGACCGAGCCTGCTCGGACTTCACCTGGGCACAGGCGCGCACCGAGCTGGCTGGGCTGCCCGGCGGCGGCCTCAACATGGCCCACGAAGAGGTCGACCTGCACGCGGCGTCCGCCCACGCGGACAAGGTCGCCCTGCGCTGCGTCGCTCGGGACGACTCCGTCTCCACCGTCACGTACGCGGAACTGGCCCGACCTACGGCGCGTTTCGCGAACGTTCTGCGGTCACTCGGCGTCGGCCGCGGAGACCGGGTGTTCACCCTGCTCGGCCGCTGCCCCGAGTTGTACACAGCGGTGCTCGGCACTTTGAAGAACACCAGCGTGCTGTGCCCGCTCTTCTCCGCCTTCGGCCCCGGAATCCCCGCCTCGACTTCGTCAGCCGGTCGAGCGGCTCACCGTCCGGTGGCGGTCGGACCGCGCTCCTGGCTACCGGCGGTGCATGGTCTCCAGAGCTCCGGCGAGGACGTGGGGATCGTGGTGGCCCTTGTAGACCGCGGGTGGTTGCTTTTCGAGGCCGAGGAGTCGGGACACCGCCGTCCAGGCGGTGCGTACGGAGTACTCGACGGTGAAGACGACGTCGTCGGGCACCTCGGCGAACTGCCCGATGAAGGCGAGGTTGACCGATCCCTCGGGAACGACCTTGGGACGGTCGTCGCGCCGACGGGCCAGGAACTGGCTGGTGATGTACGGCATCACGCAGGGCACGACGGTGGAGGTGGCCAGGACGCGGGCCGTGAGTGCCTCGTCGAACCGCAGGTGGCACAACACTTCTTCCAGGATCTCCCGGCCGGAGCACATCGTCATCGGTTTGGGCGTGTGGTTGCCCGCGCGGCCGGGGAAGAGGCCGTAACCCCACCAGACCGAGACCCCGTCGGGCTGGTCGCGGTAGACGGGCTGGCGCTGGGCGACGATGGTGAGCAGCCAGTTGGAATCGGTGAACGTCATCAAGCCGGCCTTGCCCGTGTCCCGGCCCGTGAACTCCTCCAACGCCTGGAGGAAAGCGGGATCCTTGGTCGTGACGGTGAACGACTCCCAGCGGGACTCCTTGACGTGCTTGTCGAAGGCGGCGGGGTTGCCGAAGTCCTCACGCCCCCGGGCAAGCCGGTGCCACAGCAGCCAGGCATCGGAGCGATGGGGCGCCGGTGGGGGCGCCGCGCTGTGTGAGCCGAGGCTGGAGGCATCGGTCATGGAGCCGTTGGTGACCAGGACCAGGTCCCCGGGAGCGACGGTGATCTTCTCGTCGTGGCCGCCACGGGTGAGGTGGACGGTCTGCACGGTGCCACTCCGAGGACCGGGTGTGAACCCGAGGTCGGTGACACTGCAGCCGGTGTGGAAGGTGACGCCGCGCTCGCGCAGCCAGGTCGTCAGCGGCAGCACGATGGAGTCGTACTGGTTGTAACGGGTCCGCTGGATCCCTGACATGGAGGCGAACTCGGGGAAGAGGTGGACGAAGCGCCTGAGGTAGCGGCGGAACTCGATCGCGCTGTGCCAGGGCTGGAAGGCGAACGTGGTGCACCACATGAACCAGAAGTTCGTGGTGAAGAAGTGTTCGCCGAAGCAGTCGGTGATCCGCTTGCCGTCCAGGTGTCCTTCAGGGGTCGCCAGACACCTGACCAGGTCTATCCGGTCCCGCTCGGAGAACCCCATCGAGCGGACGTCGACGATCTTTCCCTCTCCGTCGACGAGGCGGCTGATGTCGTCCCAGGCGAAGTCCTCGTGCCCGGCCAGGGTCTCCTGGGTCACCGACACCGAGGGGTCGTCGAGGGAGGGGATGCCGGACAGCAGGTCGTACGTGCAGCGGAACTCGGCCTCGAACATCCGCCCGCCGCGCATCGTGTAGCCCGTCTCCGCCGTGCCACCCGCGTCCAGGCTCCCGCCGATGTTCCGCTGCTCCTCGTAGAGGTGGATGTCGGATCCGTCGAAACCGCCGTCGCGGATGAGGAACGTCGCCGCGGCGAGCGCGGCGATGCCGCTGCCCACCAGATACGCCTTGGCCACCGCACAACTCCTTGTTCTGTCCAGCTGATCGGGAACCGCACGGCCACTCTCGTCCGTGCCGCGACGGCGGTCAGTGGGCCGATGGTCACCGGCTGGGTCCGTATGGCCCATGCGGCGGGGCCGGCCGGCCGTTCGAGGACGAGGGCAGAGGGCAGACGAGGCCCGGCCGGTGGACCGTCACCGACCGGGCCCGTCGTTGCCTCGGACTCACGCCGGGCGGGGGTCCGCCCTCAGCGTCGGCAGCCGGTGGACGGCGGTAGCTCCGGGAGCTCCCGCCCGGGAGACGGGACCGGGATCCTGTGGGGCAGAGGAAGGCCGTCCGGCCGATGACGAACCGCCCTCCCGGGCGTCCCGGCAGCCGAGTGCGCATCAGCCGGTCTTGTGACCCCACTCAGGGCCGACCAGGTCCCACTCGCTGCCCCATTGAGCGATCCGCCGCCGGTCGAGCCGCCACCGCGCGACGGCTCCGGCGCCGAAGGTCATGCCCGTGAGGACGAGCGCCGCCGCGACGGCCAGGACGCCGCCTTCGATGGCTGCCTCCGTGGGACTCGGCGGCTCGGCGGTGATCTCTCCTCGGCCGTCTGTCCAGACGACGACCTCGGTTCCGGCCTTCAGACCGTCCTCCACCAAGGTCTCGTCGGTGTGGACGGAGCCGTCAGGGTCCGTCCAGCGGACGCGCGCTGCGGTCTGTCCGCTGGTCGTCCCGATCCCCGCCACGTTTCGCGGTACGTCGGTGAGGAGCGTGGCGTGTACCGAGGAGCGTTCGGCGCGCTGGCGGGCGAACATCTCATCGGATGCGTGGACCGTCACCAGGCCGACCATGGTGCCGCCCACCGCGGCCACCACCCATACGGCAAGCACGATCCAGGCCTCGACGATGTCGTCGCGCCGGCGCAGCGGATTGCCTCGCCACCGCCAGAGCCTCTTCCGCGTACGCGTGATGCCCTTCATGGCCCGCCCCTCCTCCTCGTCGTGACACCCACGAAAGTGACAGCCGGGAGCGATCCTTGGGATGGGCCGAGGGGGCAGCACATGAGGGCCGGTCGGCGCCGATTCGCGGAGGAGCCTGGTTCGTTCGGCCCATGACCGAGGTGATCGGAGGAGGAGAGCTGCGGCGATGTCGCGGTGCCCCGGTCGCTGGGTCGGGTGTGGCCTCTTCGGGTCCGGCGCGAGGGTCAACGGCCTCTGACGGGGCCGTGGCCGGGCGCACACGCTGGTGGGACCGAACCCCCGTCCTACGCCCACGCGTTAGAAGGGCATCATGCACAACACTCGCCTGGACGCCATGAATCCCGAGACCTGTGTGTCGGCTGCGGTCGCCGCACGTCGATCCACAACACCCAGCCATGGCGTTTCGGCCTGGACACTGGAGACCAAGGCCGTGGAGGGCGGCGTCGTGCCGGCGCTGACGAAGGAGAGCGAGGAAGCGGACCACCGTCGTGGGCGCCCGGGGGTTCGGCGGTGTCGTCGGCGTTCTGGCACGCTCGGTGAGCCGGCGCCTGGCCGCGCACGTGCGAGGCCCGCTGTTGGTCGTCGGAGGGATATGCGGGAGGCCGGTGTCGTGGTCGTCGGCGCGCGCCGCCGTGCGGGTCGGTTCGGCCTTCAGCTGGGCCCGGTCGCGCACGTCCTGCTGCACAACTCCCACTGTCCCGTGGTGCTGGTGCCGACGACGTGAGCGTGTCGTCCGACTGTCCGGCCGCCCGCCTCCAGGTGCGTTCCCGTCTCCGGGACACGTCGCGTGTCCGACGTTCGCGTCGGGCACGCGACGCACCGACCAAGATGTGTCGGCGGCCTGCCGGCCCGCGAGCCGCGACAGGACACCCGTCGCCCCGTGCCGCCCGCGTGAGAACTCGCGGGCGGCACGGGGCGTGATCGCGGGGTTCGGCTGCCCCGCCGTGCTCGACCGGTTCCTCAGGGCCGGTTCCCGGGAGGGGCGGTCAAGAGGGGCGCTGTCCTCCGGAGCGCGGTCATGCGCGAGATGAGGGGCGCGGCGGCCATGGCGGACGCCCTCCCGAGATGCCGGGACTGACCGGGATCATCGTGTCGGCCCCTGTCTGCATCCGCAGGGACTGCGAGGCGGAGGCGGGGGACCGGCGGACGAGCTGCGAGGGTGCCGTGCCGGGAGCTGGGCATGCCGAATGGACTTGTCCCCGGGCTCCCGGCACGGCACGGCGGAACGGCACGGCACCTCGCGTGGCAGGCACCGCCGGATCTACTGTTCGGGTGTGCCTGTCGGCCCGTAGAAGGCGGCTCGCATGATCCCCTGCATGTCGTCGAGCATGGGCATCCGCGGGTTGGCGGGCGCGCACTGGTCTTCGTAGGCGTTCATGGCCTGTTGGGGCAGTGCGTCGAGGAAGGTCCGCTCGTCGATGCCGAGGGACTTGAACGACGGTTCGATGCCCACGGCGTCACGCAGTCGCTCCACGGCGCGGGCAAGGGAGTCGACGCCCTCGGCCGGGGTGCCGGCCGGCAGGCCCAGGGTGCGGGCGATGTCCTGGAGGCGTTCGGGAGCGCGGTAGCTCTCGTACTTGGGCCAGCCCGTGAGCTTGGTCGGAACGGTGCCGTTGTAGCGGATGACGAGGGGGAGCAGGACGGCGTTGGTCCTGCCGTGCGCGATGTGGAACGTGGCGCCGAGGGTGTGGGACATGGCGTGGACGATGCCGAGGAAGGCGTTTCCGAAGGCCATGCCCGCGATGGTGCCGGCGTTGTGCATCTTCTCGCGCGCCTGCGGGCTGTCCGTCCGGTCGTTCACGGCGGCCTCGATGTGGCCGAAGATCAGCCGAATCGCGTGCAGGGCGAGGCCGTCGGTGAAGTCGTTGGCGTAGACGGACACGTACGCCTCGATGGCGTGGGTGAGGGCGTCGAAGCCGCTGTCCGCCGCCAGCGCCGGGGGCAGCCCGGTGGTGAGCAGGGGGTCGACGATGGCCACGCTCGGCGTGAGCGCGTAATCGGCGAGCGGGTACTTCTTGCCGGTCGCCGGGTCGGAGATGACGGCGAAGGGGGTGACCTCGGCGCCGGTGCCGGAAGTGGTGGGCACGCACACGAGACGGGCCAGACGACCGAGGACGGGGAAGCGGAAGGCCCGCTTGCGGATGTCGGAGAACTTCTGCCGCATGTCCGCGAAATCGATGTCCGGCTGCTCGTACAGCAACCACATCACCTTGGCCGCGTCCATCGGCGAGCCGCCGCCCAGCGCGATGATCGTGTCCGGCCGGAAGTCACGCATCAGCCGGGCGCCGCGCTGCACGGAGTCGATGCTCGGCTCGGGCTCGACGTTGTCGATGATCTGGACGGTCACCGGCTCGTGGCGCCGCTGGAGCACGCGCGTGACGCGGTCGACGAAGCCGAGGCGGGTCATCGTCGCGTCGGTGACGACCGTGACCCGGTGCACGTCCGGCATGGACGCCAGGTACCGGATCGCCTGCGGCTCGAAGTAGATCTTCGGCGGCACCTTGAACCACTGCAGGTTGTTGCGGCGGGTGCCGACCCGCTTGACGTTCAACAGTTGCGCGGCGGACACGTTGTTGGACACCGACGTGCTGCCCCAGGAGCCGCAGCCCAGCGTCAGCGACGGCAGCAGGCCGTTGTAGATGCCGCCGATCGCGCCCTGCGAGGACGGCGCGTTCACGATGATCCGCACGGTCTTCATCCGCTTCCCGTACGCCTCCGCCAGCGCGCGGTCCTCGGTGTGGATGACGGCGCTGTGGCCCTGGCCGTGGAAGGCGACCATGTCCGCGGCCAGGTCGAAGCCCTGCTGTTCCGAACGCGCGCGCAGCACGGCGAGCACCGGGCAGAGCTTCTCCCGGGTCAGCGGCTCCTCCGGGCCGACCCGGTCCGTCTCGACCAGGATGAGCGACGTGTCGGCGGGCACCCGGAAACCCGCGCGCTCCGCGATCCACTCGGGACTCCGGCCCACGGCGGCGGCGTTGACCTTGGGCTCACAGCCCGCACCCGCGGTGCCCGCAGGGAACAGGAAGGTCTCCAGCTTCGCCTTCTCCTCGGCGGTCGCCAGGTGGGCGTGCAGCGTGCGGAACTCGGCGAGCGCCGGGTCGTAGATCTCGTCGTCCAGGATGACGGCCTGCTCGGAGGCGCAGATCATGCCGTTGTCGAAGGACTTGGACAGCACCAGGTCGTTGACGGCGCGGCGCAGCCTGGCGCTCTTGTGGACGTACGCGGGGACGTTGCCGGCGCCGACCCCCAGGGCGGGCTTGCCCGCCGAGTAGGCCGCCCTGACCATGGCGTTGCCGCCCGTGGCGAGTATCAGCGAGACGCCCGGGTGGCGCATCAGAGTGCCGGTCGCCTCGACGGACGGAGCCTCGATCCACTGGATGCAGTGCTCGGGCGCTCCCGCGGCGAGGGCGGCGTCGCGCACGACGCGGGCCGCCTGCGCGCTGCAGCGCTGGGCGGAGGGATGGAAGGCGAACACGACGGGGTTGCGGGTCTTCAGCGCCATCAGCGCCTTGAAGATCGTGGTGGAGGTCGGGTTGGTGACGGGAGTGACCGCGCACACCACGCCGACCGGTTCCGCCACCTCGACCATGTCCTCGATGTCGTCGCGGGCGATGACGCCCACGGTCTTCATGGGAGCCATGCTGTGGGTGACGTGCTCGCAGGCGAACATGTTCTTGGCCGCCTTGTCCTCGAAGACGCCCCGTCCGGTCTCCTCCACCGCGAGGCGGGCCAGCGCGGTGTGCTGGTCCAGAGCGGCGACCGACGCCTTCTTGACGATGTGGTCGACCTGCTCCTGGTCCAGGGCCTCGTAGTCGGCCAAGGCCTTGAGTCCGTTGGTGACGAGCTGGTCAACGGCGATGACGGTGTCCGACGGCGCCTCGGCGGTGGCCCTGGTCGCGGTGCGGTCGTCGTGGCGGGTCATGGGTGTGCCTCCGTCGTCGAGAGGTGAGGCCGCACGTTCCGGCGGCCGTACGAGAGCGGCGCTGTGGATGACCGGTGCCGCTCCGTCAGCAGCGTCTCGTCGGCAGCGCTGCCCCGAGCAGGTCCTCCCGGTTCCCAGCAGGTGCCTGACCGGCCCCGAATGCGCGGGCCGAGTGGCCCTTACTCCCTGTGGAACGCTGCGCGGTGCGAGCCGCTTGTCAGAGCGGCCAGGGGTGCGCGATCCCGCCCGTGTGCCGCTCGGGCGGACGAGTGTCGTCGACGCGGGACGTGAGGTTGTTCACGACGCCCACCACTCCGTCCACCCGCCACGTCAGCTGGATGGCCAGGGGGATGCCGCTGCGCTGCTCCAGCCGACCCTGCAAGGTGACCATGCCGTCCCGGACCGAGACGTTCACCGTGTGGGGCGGCACGCACATGGCCCGCGTCAGCACGTCCTCGAGTACTTCCCGGCCGATCTCCTCGTCCGTGCGCAGGAAGACGCGCAGCAGGTCCCGTCGGGTAGCGATGCCGATCAGCCGGTCTTCCTCGTCCACCACGGGAAGCCGGTCCACGTGGCGGCGTTCCATGATGCGTGCGGCGTCCGCGACGCGCTGTTCGGGGTGCACGGTGATGGCCGGCGTCGACATCAGCTCTCCGGCGGTCGTGGCCCGGGCCGCGGCCGTCGCGTCAGGGGTGGCGCCGCGCGCGGACTTGCGGCCACGCCGGACGCGGCCGTGAGGGGGCCGAGCCGCCTGATGGCGGATCAGGTCGGCTTCGGAGATGACCCCGAGGACCTTGTCGTCGTCGTCCACCACGGGCACGCCGCTGATGCGGTGCCGGTCCAGCAGGCGTGCCACGTCCTTGAAGGGTGTTTCCCGGCGCGCTTCGACGACCTCGCTGGTCATCACCTCGCCGACGATGCGGGTCATCACGCCACTCCTTCCCTCGACCATCCGCGAGACAAGCGCGGCGGACGGTGTTGTGCCCGGGCGCCCACAGGCCGGAAGCCCTGTGCGGCAGGTCGTCCGTGAACGCACCGAGGCCGGAGCGCACGGGCTGTGTCGGCCGTCGGCTGTCGATGTCCCTACGGACCGTCCCGGGGAACCGGCCCCCGGTACGAATTCAGCGTCCGGCACGACGAGCCGCCGGGGCAGGGGCCAACCGTCCCGAAGCCGGGACCGAATGCCCCGACTCCAGGAGTCCGGCCCTGTCACCTGCGCAATCCGCCGCTTCGGGATGCGCGCGATTGGGCGCAGGGGCGCGCAGGAAGGGGGATCGTCGACGATCTCCCGCCGCCGACGGGTGGTCCGAGGAACGCGGCGAGGGCCTTGCTCGACACCGGAGTTCGACGGTCCGCAGCAGTGTAGGGCCGACCGGCCCTGGCCCTTCGGCCCTGGAACGCGCACGATCTACGGTAGGCAGGGACCGGGGCACGCGGTGGGCGTCTTCCGGCGCAGGTACGAGACGGCGCAGAACGAGGAGCATTCGATGGCGGACGGCAAGCGGCCCGGACCCGACGATCCGATCCAGGTCTTCCTGCTGGACGACCACGAGGTGGTACGCCGCGGGGTGCGCGACCTGCTGAACGACGAGCCGGACATCGACGTGGTCGGTGAGGCTGGCACCGTGGAACAGGCGCTGGTGCGTGTCCCCGCGCTGCGCCCGCAGGTGGCGGTGCTCGACGTCCGCCTGCCGGACGGCGACGGTGTGACCGTCTGCCGGGAGCTGCGGTCGCGCATGCCGGAGCTGGCCTGTCTGATGCTGACCTCGTTCGACGACGAGGAGGCACTGCTCGACTCCATCATGGCCGGCGCCTCCGGATACGTCCTGAAGCAGATCCAGGGATCGGACCTGGTTTCGGCCGTCCGTACCGTGGCCGCCGGCCAGTCCCTGCTCGACCCCAGCGCCACCGCCAGGCTGATGGCCCGCTTGCGCCAGGGCCCGGAGCCGGAGCCGGAGCCCGACGCCCTCCCGGGCCTGACGGACCGGGAGCGGGAGATCCTGGCCCTCATCGGTGAGGGACTCACCAACCGGCAGATCGGTCAGCGGCTCTACCTCGCGGAGAAGACGGTCAAGAACCACATCTCACGGCTGTTGGCCAAACTCGGTGTGGAGCGCCGCATCCAGGCGGCAGTCATCGCCACCCAGGCCCAGGACCGGCTCAGGCAGCAAGGCCGTTGAGCCCGCCCGCACGTCAGGCCCACCGGGCCGAACGGCCCTCCTCCCAGCCCCGTGCGGCCCAAGCCGGATCCCTTTCCGGGCCGTCAGGCTGGCAGCGCACCCGGACATCACCGGACGGCACTCATCGGGAGGATGACGGACATGAGCGTGCGCGTCGGCATCAACGGCTTCGGCCGCATCGGACGCAACTACCTGCGCTGTGTGCTGGAGCGTGCGGAGACCTCGGCCGGCACACCGGTCGAGGTCGTCGCGGTCAACGACCTCACCTCGCCGGCGGCGCTGGCCCATCTGCTGGAGTTCGACTCCACGTACGGCCGGCTGCACCGCGTGGTCGAGCACGACGACAGCTCGCTCACGGTCGACGGGCACCGGATCGTCGTGACCGCCGAGCGCGATCCGGCAGCTCTGGCCTGGCGTGACGCCGGGGTCGATGTCGTCATCGAGTCCACCGGTCGATTCCGCACCCGCGAGCAGGCAGGGCTGCACCTGAAGGCCGGCGCCAGCAAGGTGCTGCTGTCGGTGCCGGGCAAGGACGTCGACGCCACCGTGGTGATGGGCGTCAACGAAGGCACGTACGACCCGGAGCGGCACCACGTGGTCTCCAACGCCTCCTGCACCACCAACTGCGTGGCGCCCATGGTGAAGGTCCTCGACGAGCACTTCGGCCTGGTCAAGGGCCTGATGACCACCATCCATGGCTATACCAACGACCAGGTGGTCCTGGACGGCCCGCACAAGGACCTGCGCCGTGGCCGCAGTGCCGCCGTCAACATCATCCCCACCAGCACGGGGGCCGCGCGTGCCGTCGGACTGGTGCTGCCGGAGCTGGCCGGGACCCTGGACGGCATCGCCGTGCGGGTGCCGGTCGAGGACGGCTCGCTGACCGACCTGAGCGTGGTCCTGGAGCGGCCCGTGACCACGGACGAGGTCACTGCCGCCTTCCGTGAGGCCGCCGACGGACCGCTCAAGGGCATCCTGCGGGTGTCCGACGCCCCGATCGTCTCCCGGGACGTCGTGGGCGATCCCGCCTCGTGCGTCCTGGACGCCCCGCTGACCCAGGCACACGGTGACCTGGTCAAGATCTTCGGCTGGTACGACAACGAGTGGGGTTACACCAACCGGCTGCTGGACCTCACGGAGTACGTCGCGGCCCGGCTTTCGCAGAGCTGACGAGCCTGGTCGCACGCGATGACCTCTCCGGACATGCGGGGGCCAGGGGCGACCTGGCCTTGCGTCCTGTGTTCGGACGTGGTGAATGGAGGTAGGGCACACCTGTACAGAGCTACGCGTTCCCGCCGGGCGTCGGCCGGCGGGAACGCACACCGCTTCGAAGAAGCCCGCGTGTGCGGCGCCCCGCCCGTCACGACCGACGGGCGGGACTCGCCGCGTATCCCGAGCGTGTGAGGAGGATGCCATGGCATCCCGACTCGACGACAAGACGGTGGCGAAGCTGGTGGCCGAGGCCACGGCGGCGCCGTCCATGCACAACGCGCAGCCGTGGCGGTTCCGCTTCGTGACCGGTGAACGCCTCATGCTGTTGTACGCGGATCTCGAGCGGGCCATGCCCCGCTCGGACCCCGGCAACCGGGCGTTGCACATCGGCTGCGGGGCGGCGCTGTTCAACCTCCGCGTCGCCGCCGCGCATGCGGACCTCGTCGCGGAGACAGCACTGTCGCCCGATCCGCAGGACCCGACGCTGCTTGCGGCCGTACGTCTGCTCGACCCTGTCGGGCGTCTTGGGGACGACGACCTGGTGCGGCTGCACCCGGGGATCCAGCAACGGCACACGAGCCGCCACCCGTTCGCGGACAAGGCCGTCCCGGAAGACGTGCAGGCCACCCTGTGCGAGGCCGCGGCACGCGAAGGCGCCGAGCTGTTGTTCCCCGGCCCCTGGCACACCGAGACCGTTCTCGATCTCGTCCGCGACGCCGAGAGCCGCGACGTCATGGACCCCGGCTCCGACGAGGACCTGGTGCGCTGGACGCGGCTCGGGCCGGAAGCGGACATCGCCGTCGACGGCGTCCCGGAGTACGCCTTCGGTCCCCGCAAGCGGGACGGCAAGGCTCCCGTACGGGACTTCGCCGGCCGTCGGCGCGTGGCCGACCGTGGCACCACCACCTTCGAACACACCCCGCACCTGGCCCTGCTCAGCACCCCCGGCGACGGCTCCGACGACTGGCTGCGCGCGGGGCAGGCACTGGAACGCGTCCTGTTGGAGGCCACCCTGGCCGACCTGGCCACCTCCCTGACCTCTCACGCGCTGGAGACCCGCGACCTGCGCCTGCTGGCCCGAGACCCCGGAGAGGGCACAGGCCAGGTACAGATGGTGCTGCGACTCGGCTACGGCCCGCGCGGGCCGGTCACGCCTCGGCGCGCGGTGGGGGAGGTCCTCGACGTCGCGTGACCTCGGCACGACGGATTCCCTGGCGGGGCGTGGCGCGGTCCCCCGCGTCTGGTGGCGAGCGAAGCCTGCGCCGACGGCAGCCCGTTCCTTGCGGGTCGCGGGCACAGTGGGGGTGTCGCTCTCGGGCGCGGTCAGGTCGCCCTGATCACGGCGGCAGTCATGAGGCGCCTCCTCGCTGTGGTGCAGGAAGGGGGACGGCGAGCCACCGATCGCGCCCAGATGGGCGAGGGCAGTGGACTCCGCCGGTGAGCGTCATCGCGGCGCGGCGGCTTTCTCCAGTTCGGGCGGCCCTCCGTGGGGAGCGAGGTCGAATTCCACGTCCACCACGCCCTCGACGGCACGGGCCAGACGTGCTGCCACCGGCACCAGTGCGGTGTCCCGGACGCGGCCGGTGAGCTGTACGACCCCGTCCCGCACGCTCACGAGCACGGCCGACTTCGGCGGGGGGAAGAGGTAGGACACGACCTCGCGCCGTACCTCCTCGGCAATCTCCTCGTCGTCGCGCAGGAAGACCTTGAGCAGGTCGGCGCGGCTGACGACGCCCTCGAGCATGCCCAGGGCGTCGACCACGGGCAGCCGCTTGACCTTCGCGCGCGCCATGGTGCGAGCCGCCTGTGCGAGGGTGGCGTCCGCGTGGACGGTGAGGGCAGGGGATGTCATCAGCTGCTCAGCGGTGAGCGCACCCGCCTTCTCCAGGTCCTTGAGACGCCGCAGCTGCGTATAGCGGTCGGGATCGCCGTCGCGGAACTCTTCCTTGGGCAGCAGATCCGCCTCGGAGACCACGCCGACGACCCGGCCCTCGCCCTCGATCACGGGCAGGGCGCTGATCTTCCACTCCTGCATCAGCTGGACGATCTCCTTGAAGGCCGCCCCGCGGCCTACCGCGGCGACCGTGTGGGGCATGACATCGCTGACGATGTGCGGGGTGCCGTGCATGGTCACTCCTTCGTTCTTCGTCCGGGAGCCGGCGGGGTCAGACGGAGCTGCCGGCGCCGTACGGGGCGTACAGGTCCAGCAGATGCGTCCTGGCCGAACGGAGCCGGTGGGCAAGGACCTGCCCCACCCACTGGGAGACGTCCCGGCCCAGGCCGGCGTCGTCCTGGCACAGGGAACGGACCGCCGCGCCGTCGAACTCGTAGGCCCTGACCGGTGTTGTCGCCTCGGCGCCCAGGTGCCACGCGTGCGGCGGGAAGAGCCAGGACCAGCCGACCAGTTCGTTGTGGCCGAGGTTCTCGATCACGGCGGGGCGTCGGCCGGGGACGCGCATGTCGAGGTCGATCCTGCCGGTGCGGATGATCCAGAACCGATCGGCGCGCGATCCCTCCTCGAACAGGCGGGTTCCCTGAGGAATGGACACCTCCTGGGCGAACCGCATCAACCGCTCGCGGTGTTCTGCGGTCAGGGAGCGAAGCATGGTGGGGGTGGGGGAAGGGCTCATGGCGTGCCTCCGCGAGGGCTGTACGACGTTCCACGGCCAGCGTGTGCGATAGGCCGCTGAGCAGGGCAGGGGCCACCCGGTCCCTTGGCCGGGACCTTCGGGGCACCCCGGGCCGGTCGGCCCTCGCGGCCCGGGACTCTCGGCACCGCCTCGGGCCGTGTGGCCGCTGCCTGCGCCCGGCACGGCGCAGAAAGATCGTTCACGGATCGACCCATCCGCACCGAACCGCACAAGGAGCACAGCCATGCCCAGGACCACCAGGACAGGGGAGCGAGCGGCGCCGAGACCGTCACTCGGTCTGCCCGCCGCGTCCTCGCTCGTGATCGGCACCATCATCGGCACGGGGATCTTCGCTCTGCCTGCCGCCCTGGCACCGTACGGACCGATCTCCCTGGTGGCGTTCGTCGTCGTGACGCTGGGCGCGCTGGCGCTGGCACTGACCTTCGGAGCCCTGTCGAAGAGGGCGCCGGCGAGTGGCGGGCCGTACGTCTACGCCCGCGAGGCGTTCGGGGAGTTCGCCGGATTCCTCAACGCGTGGTCGTACTGGATCACCGCCTGGGCCGGGAACGCGGCCATCGCCGTGGCATGGGTCGGTTACGTCGAGGTGTTCGTCAACACGGGCCACAAGACGTGGATCTCCATGGGGCTCGCCCTCGGCGGACTCTGGACCGCGGCCGCGATCAACCTCACCGGCGTCCGCAACATGGGCGCGTTCCAGGTGGTCACGACCGTGCTGAAGTTCGTCCCGCTCGTCTTCATGGCCACTGTCGGGCTGCTGTTCATCGACCCGGACAACTTCGGGACCTTCAACGCCAGTGGTCGGTCCGCCGTCGGTGCGATCTCGGCAGCGGCCGCCATCGCCCTGTTCAGCTACCTCGGCCTGGAGGCCGCCTCCGTGGTCGCCGGCCGGGTGCGCGATCCGGAGCGGAACGTGCCCCGTGCCACCGTGTACGGCACCCTCCTGTGCGCCGTCCTCTACATCCTCGGCACCCTCGCCGTGTTCGGCACCGTCTCGCACGGTGAGCTCGGCGCCACCTCCGCGCCGTTCACCGACTCCGCGAACAACATCTTCGGCGGTACCTGGGCCGGGGACGTCGTGGCTGTCGCCGCCGTCATCTCCGGCATCGGCGCCCTGAACGGCTGGACCATGCTGTGCGCCGAGATGCCGTACGCCGCCGCCCGCGACGGTCTCTTTCCCGGCTCCTTCGCCAGGCTTCGCGGGCAGAGCGGTGTCCCGGCGTTCGGTATCGTCGCCTCGACCGTGCTGGCCTCGTTGATCACGGTGTTCAGCTACTCGCGCTTCGAGGACGTCTTCACGAAGATCGTGCTGCTGAGCGTGCTGACTGCGGTGATCCCGTACCTGTTCTCCGCCGCCGCCCAGCTGTACTGGCTCCTGGTGCGCGGCCGGGAGAGCGTCGGCCCCCGGAGTCTGGCTCGCGATGTCACCGTCGCCGGTCTGGCACTCGTCTTCTCCTACTGGTCGATCCAGGGCAGCGGCTACCAGACCGTCTACTACGGGCTGTTCGTGCTGCTGCTCGGAGTTCCGGTCTACGTCTGGCTGAAGCGGGGCGAGGGCGTCTACGGCGGTACCGACCTGCCGATTCCCGCCGCCCGCGTTCCCCGGGAGGAGCGGGCGCCCAAGACGCCGACACCGCCCCGGGCGCGCCCGCGCGGCAGCGGCACCGGTTCCCTGCGTAAGCGCAACGTCCAGCCTCACCACGAGTGATCACCCTCACCAGGAATGACCACCCCACCTCCCGACAGAGGACCCCACGCCATGAACACGTTCCACGTCGACTCCGAGGTCGGCTCGCTGCGCCAGGTGATCCTGCACCGCCCCGGCATCGAACTCTCCCGACTGACCCCGCGCAATGTCGACGCTCTCCTCTTCGACGACATCCTGTGGGCCAAGCGAGCCCGCGAGGAGCACGACGCCTTCGCCCAGGTGCTGCGCGACCACGGAACGAAGGTCCACTACTTCGCCGACCTGCTCGCCCGGACCCTCGACCTTCCCGAGGCCCGCGACTGGCTGCTCGACCGAGTGATCACCCCCGCCGCCGTCGGACCGGCCCTGATCGACCCGGTCCGCGAGTTGTGCGCCGCACTCGACGGCGACACCCTCGCCGGACACCTCATCGGCGGGCTGTTCAAGAGCGATCTGCCGCTGGCCAGCCCGCACAGCCTGGTCTGGAACGCGCTCGATGCCGAGGACTTCGCGCTCGCCCCGCTGCCCAACCACCTCTTTCCGCGCGACAACTCCTGCTGGGTCTACGACCGGCTCTCGGTCAATCCCATGGCCAAGCCCGCCCGCCGTCGCGAGAGCCTGCACGCCGAAGCCATCTACCGGTTCCACCCGATGTTCGCCGACGCAGCGCCCGTACCGCTTCTCGACGGCCCCGTGGGCACGCTGGAAGGCGGTGACGTCCATGTCCTCGGGGGCGGGGCGGTCATGGTCGGCATGGGAGAGCGGACCACCGCCCAGGCCGTGGAGAACCTCGCCGCCCGGCTTTTCGCCGACGGCACGGCAAACCGGCTGGTCGCCGTCCAACTCCCCGCCACACGGGCGTACATGCACCTCGACACCGTGCTGACGATGGTCGACCGCGACACCTTCGTTGTCTATCCGGGCCTCGCCGACTCGCTGCGCTCCTGGACGCTCACCCCGAGCGACACGCGGGAGTGCGGCTTCGAGGTCGCGCCGAACTCGGACCTCGCCACCGCACTCGCCGAGGCACTCGACCTCGACAAGGTCCGGATGTTCTCCGCCCCGCAGGACATCCGCAACGCCGAACGCGAGCAGTGGGACGACGGCAGCAACTTCCTCGCCCTCGCTCCCGGCGTGATCGTCGGCTACGAGCGCAACGTCACCACCAACACCTACCTACGCAAGCAGGGCATCGAGATCGTCACGATCGCCGGCGCCGAACTCGGCCGCGGACGCGGTGGCCCGCGCTGCATGAGCTGCCCCATCGAGCGCGACCCGGTCGCCTGACCCGCGACCGACCGCCCCAGGGAGGGATTCCACCATGACCGTCGACCTCCGAGGCCGCTCCTGCCTGAGCGAACTCGACTTCACCGCCCGCGAGATCCACCATCTCCTCGACCTCGCAGCCGACCTCAAGGCGGCCAGGCGTGCCGGTACCGAGCGGCCCCGGCTCACCGGCAGGCACCTTGCGCTGATCTTCGAGAAGACCTCCACCCGCACCCGCTGTGCCTTCGAGGTCGCCGCCGCCGATCAGGGCGTCGCCACCACCTACCTGGGCCCCCGCGACACCCATGTCGGCGTCAAGGAGTCCATCGCCGACACCGCCCGTGTGCTCGGTCGTATGTTCGACGCCATCGAGTACCGGGGCTCGGCCCACTCGCTGGTCACCGAGTTGGCCGCCCACTCCGGGGTCCCGGTCTACAACGGCCTGACCGACACCGCGCACCCCACCCAGAGCCTGTGCGACGTCCTCACCATGCGCGAACACAGCCTCAAGCCGGTGCCTGACATCGGCTACTGCTACCTCGGCGACGCCCGCAACAACATGGGCAACTCCCTGCTGTCCATGGGCGCCCTGCTCGGCATGGATGTACGGATCGCCGCGCCCGCCCGCCTCTGGCCGGACCCGGCGCTGGTGACCAGGTGCCGAGAACTCGCCGAGCACAGCGGCGCCCGGATCACCCTCACCGAGGACGTCGAGACGGGCGTTCGCGGCGCCGACTTCCTGCACACCGACGTCTGGGTCTCCATGGGCGAGCCCGCCGAGACCTGGCGGGAGCGGATCAAGCTGCTGCTGCCGTACCAGGTCAACGACAAGACGCTGGCCGCCACCGGCAACCCGGACGTGAAGTTCATGCACTGCCTGCCGGCCCTGCACGACCGCCGTACCCGCCTCGGGCAGGACCTCTTCGACGCCTACGGCCTGGACGGACTGGAAGTCACCGACGATGTCTTCTCCTCGCCCGCGTCGATCGTCTTCGACCAGGCCGAGAACCGGCTGCACACCATCAAGGCCGTGCTTGTGGCCACCCTGGAGGGCTGAAGCCATGCGTATCGTCGTCGCCCTCGGCGGCAACGCCCTGCTCCACCGCGGCGAGCGCCCCGACGCCGCCGTCCAGCAGGCGAACATCGACCGGGTGGCCACCGCCCTTGCGGCTCTGGCACACGAGCACGAGGTCGTCCTCACCCACGGCAACGGCCCCCAGATCGGCCTGCTCGCCATGGAAAGCGCGTCCGACCCCGCCCTCAGCGCCCCCTATCCGCTGCACCTGCTCGGCGCCCAGACCCAGGGGATGATCGGCTCCCTGCTGGCCTGCACCCTGCACGACGCCCTGCCCGGCCGCCGGATCGCCACGCTCGTCACCCACACTCTCGTACGGGCCGACGATCCGGCCTTCGCACGACCCACGAAATTCGTGGGACAGACCTACTCCCGGGAGGCGGCTCGGTCCCTGGCGCGCAAGCGGGGCTGGCACATCGCCCGGGACACCGGCGGCTGGCGCCGCGTGGTGCCCTCCCCGGTACCGGAACGGATCCTGGAGACCGACACGGTCCACGAACTGCTGAACGGCGGAGCTCTGGTGATCTGCGCCGGCGGGGGAGGCGTTCCCGTCACCGCCGACAAGGTCACCGGGGCGCTGACCGGGGTCGAGGCCGTCGTGGACAAGGACCTCACGGCCGCGCTGCTCGCCGAGGACCTCAAGGCCGACTTCCTGCTCGTCCTCACCGACGTCCCCTGCGTGTACGAGGACTACGGCACACCGGCCCAGCAGCCCGTACTCGACGCCACCCCCGCCGAGCTGCGGCGAAGGAGCCTTCCCGAAGGCTCGATGGGCCCCAAGGCCGAGGCGTGCGCCCGGTTCGTGGAACGCACGGGGGGACTGGCCGCGATCGGCGCCCTGGACGCGGCGTACGAGATCGTCCACGGCCGATCGGGCACGCTCGTCCGCCCCGAGATGGCGGCGGGCTGAGACGAAGGGCCGATCGGCCCGGGCGTGAGGGCCGGTGGCCGCCCGCAGGTGTGCCGACGGACCCTCCCGGCAGCCGGGGCCGACGAGAAGGATCGGCAGTACAGAAGGAGCAACCGTGCGGACCGAGGAGAGACCGGCGATGACGGTAACGGTGACGGCTGGACCCCGGACGCCGCAGGCGTGGCGGGACTTCGCCGGCGCAGGCTGGCGCGAGCGGATGGACGTCCGCGACTTCATCCAGGCGAACTACACGCCGTACGAGGGTGACGCGGCCTTCCTGGCCGGCCACACCGAGCGCACGCGCGCGGTGTGGGAGAAGGTGAGCTCCTTGTTTCCCGAGGAGCGGCGCCGGGGCATCCTCGATGCCGACCCGGGTAATCCGTCCACGATCACCTCGCACCGGCCGGGCTTCATCGACCGTGACCGCGAGCTGATCGTCGGCCTCCAGACCGATGCCCCGCTGCGGCGGGCCATCATGCCCAACGGCGGCCTGCGGATGGTCGAGAACGGGCTGAAGGCGTACGGCTACCAGGCAGATCCCTTTGTCACCCGGGTCTTCGGAACCTACCGCAAGACCCACAACGACGGTGTCTTCGACGCCTACACTCCCGAAATGCGCACCGCACGCAAGGTGGGCATCATCACCGGCCTGCCGGACGCCTACGGCCGTGGCCGGATCATCGGCGACTACCGGCGGGTCGCCCTGTACGGCACCGACCGGCTGATCGAGGCCAAGCAGGCCGAGAAGGCCCTGCTGGACACACAGCCCTCCACCTCGGACGTCATCCGTGATCGCGAGGAACTCGCCGAGCAGATGAGGGCGTTGAGGGAACTGGCGGAGATGGCGACCACCTACGGCTGCGACGTCTCCCGGCCCGCCGCCACCGCCCACGAGGCCGTGCAATGGCTCTACCTCGGCTTCCTGGCCGCGGTGAAGGAGCAGAACGGCGCCGCCATGTCGCTGGGCCGCACCTCCACCTTCCTGGACGTCTACCTCCAGCGGGACCTGGTCGCGGGGCTCATCGACGAGACGCGTGCCCAGGAACTGATCGACGACTTCGTGATCAAGCTGCGGATCGTGCGGTTCCTGCGCACCCCCGAGTACGACGCGCTGTTCTCCGGCGACCCCACCTGGGTGACGGAGTCCATCGGCGGCATCGGCGACGACGGCCGCACGCTGGTCACCCGCACCTCCTTCCGTTTCCTTCAGACCCTGTACAACCTCGGTCCGGCCCCCGAGCCCAATCTGACCGTGCTGTGGTCGCCGCGACTCCCCGCCGGCTTCAAGAAGTTCTGCGCCCAGGTCTCCATCGACACCAGCGCGATCCAGTACGAGTCCGACGACCTCATGCGCCCGCGCACGGGCGACGACACCGCGATCGCCTGCTGTGTCTCGGCGATGGCCGTCGGCAAGCAGATGCAGTTCTTCGGGGCGCGGGTCAACCTCGCCAAGGCACTGCTGTACGCCGTCAACGGCGGCCGGGACGAGATGACCGGCGAACAGGTCGCCCCCGAGGCACCTGCGCTGACGGGTGAGTACCTGGACTTCGCCGAGCTGTCGGCGGCGTACGACCGCGTCCTGGACTGGCTGGCGGAGACATACGTCAACACCCTCAACGTCATCCACTTCATGCACGACAAGTACGCCTATGAGCGCATCGAGATGGCCCTGCACGATCATCCGGTGCACCGGTTCATGGCCTGCGGGATCGCCGGACTCTCGGTCGCCGCCGACAGCCTGTCCGCCGTCAAGCACGCGCGGGTGAAGGTGTTCCGCGACGCCACCGGTCTCGCCGTCGATTTCCGCACCGAGGGGGAGTTCCCGGCCTACGGCAACAACGACGACCGCGCCGACAGCATCGCCGTCGGCCTCGTGGAGTCCTTCATGGCCAAGGTCCGCAAGCACCCCACCTACCGGGACGCCGAACACACCCAGTCGGTACTGACCATCACCTCGAACGTCGTCTACGGCAAGCACACCGGCAACACCCCCGACGGCCGGAGGGCCGGCGCGCCCTTCGCGCCCGGCGCCAACCCGATGAACGGGCGCGACCGCCACGGCGTGGCCGCCTCCGCCCTCTCCGTCGCCAAGCTGCCGTACGAACAGGCGCGGGACGGGATCTCGCTGACCACGACGATCACTCCGGAAGGCCTGGGTCACGACCCGGACGAGCGCGCGGATCACCTGGCCGGGATCCTGGACGCGTACATGTCCTCTGGCGGCTTCCACATGAACGTCAACGTCCTGGACCGGGCGACCCTGGAGGACGCCATGGAGCACCCGGAGAAGTATCCGGAGCTGACGGTCCGGGTCTCCGGATACGCCGTCAACTTCGTCCGGCTGACCCGTGAACAGCAGCTCGACGTGATCAGCCGCACCTTCCACGGTTCGCTGTGAGCACGATGATCAAGGGCCGGATCCACTCCTGGGACCTCTCCACCGGCGTGGACGGTCCCGGGACCCGGTTCGTGCTCTTCGTCAGCGGCTGCTCGTTGCGCTGCCTGTACTGCGCCAACCCCGACACCTGGCACATGCGCGACGGCCGGGAGACCACGGTGGAGGAGGTGATGGCCGAGATCGAGAAGTACCGGGCCTTCGTCACGACGGCAGGCGGCGGAGTCACTCTCACCGGTGGCGAGCCCCTTCTCCAGTCCGCCTTCACCGCTGCCGTGCTCCATCGCTGCAAGGAACTCGGGCTGCACACCGCCCTCGACACCTCCGGCTTTCTCGGCGTCCGTGCCGACGACACGCTCCTCGCCGACACCGACCTGGTGCTCCTGGACATCAAGTCCTTCGACATCGGCACGTATCGCAAGCTGACCGGCGGTGAGCTGGCCCCCACCCTCAACTTCGCCACTCGCCTGGACCGGCTCGGCGTCCCCGTGTGGATCCGTTACGTCCTGGTCCCCGGCTGGACCGACGACGAGACCGCCGTCGACGGCCTGGGCGCGTTTCTGGGCGGGCTGGGCAACGTCGACCGGGTCGACGTCCTGCCCTTCCACAATCTCGGCAGCCACAAGTACGAGGCCCTCGGGATCCCCTTCCCGCTCAAGGACACCCCGACGCCCGACCGGGACCTCGTCCAGCGGGTCCGTGCACAGTTCCGCGAGCACGGGGTGCGGGCGGTGTGAGCCGGCACCCGCCTCTCCGCGCGACCCCGCCGCCACCCTGTGGACGCGGGGCGTTCGCCCCTCTCGTGGGCCGGTCGGCCCTCAGGAGGGCCCCTCCGGCCTCTTCTGCCTCGGATCACGGGGCTCGGAGACTTACGGTGCATCCCCCAAGGAGGTCCGCACATGCCCACCATCACCGTCGGTCTCGACGGCTCGCTCGCAAGTCTCGCCGCCGCAGACTGGGCGGCTCGGGAAGCGGTACAGCGAGAGGCGCTCCTGCACCTCGTTCATGCCGAGGACCCGCCCCCTCCCTACGCGCCGTTCGGTGGCGTTCCGTCGCTCGGCGCGATCGACGGGCAACACGAGTGGGCCGCGGATCTGCTGCGCAAGGCCGAGTCCCGGCTCGCGCGGCGCCACCCCGGTCTGCTGATCACCAGCCGGCTCACCGGAGACCAGGCCGTCCCCGCACTGCTGGCCGCCGCCGCGGACAGCGATCTGCTGGTCCTGGGGTCCCGGGGCCTGGGTACCGTCGCCGGGTTCCTGGTCGGCTCCGTGGCACAGGCCGTCGTGGCGCGTACCGTACGACCCGTCGTCCTCGTTCGGGCCACTGAGCACGCAGCGGACGAGCACCTGCCGGACGCCGCGGGCGCCGGGGTGACCACCACTCCGTACCGTGACGTGGTGCTGGGGCTGGACCTGGAACAGCCGAGCGATACCGTCATCGAGTTCGCCTTCAGGGCCGCTCAGCAGCGCGCGGCCGGCCTGCGCGTGGTCCATGGCTGGAACCCGGCCGCCGTCTACGGCTACGCCGCCGCCGTGGACGCGGGACTCAACGAAGAGCTGGCCGAGGAAACACGGAACGGGCTGAGCGACGTCCTACGGCCGTGGAAGGACAGGTTCCCCGGGGTCAAACTGCATGAGCAGGCCGTGATCGGTGGCGCCGGCCGTCATCTCGTGCACGCCTCGCGGGACGCGGCGCTCGTCGTCGTCGGCCGCAAGAACCGCCGTGCGGCGGTCGGCGGCCGCGTCGGCCCGGTGACACACGCCGTGCTGCAACACGCCTCCGCACCGGTCGCGGTGGTGCCGCACGACTGACCCCGGGGCCGGGTGTCCACCGCTCGCCGCACCACCTCCGGTACGCGTCCACGGCAGTGGGCGGGGCAGGGAAGATCAGTCCCCGCCCGCTGACTCCGTCAGGCAGGCCGTGTGCGTCCGAGTCGTCCCGCAGGCGCTGCGTCACACGGGTGAGGGCGAACACGACTTCGTGCCGGGCGAGTTCGCGGCACGGTTCGTCGAGGAGAGGTGCCCGAGGCCCCGGCGCACTCCGTGTGTCGGGCGTGCCGTGTCGATGCCCAACAGCCCCTCAAGACAGGGCCGTTCAGCCCCATGGTCGCGGACCTTCGGCATCCGGCGCCGTCCGGTGCACAGGGCCAGAGTGAGTCACGTCAGACAACGACCCGACCGTCTTCGAAGGGAAACCCACCATGTCCGTGCACGAGCACCCGCACCGGAGCACCGGCTTCCACCTGCCGTCACTGCGCAGCAACCGGACCGCCACCGCATCCGAGTCCGCCGAGTCGGCAGTGTCGTCAGACACCGGCACGCACACCGTGCGGGCCTACGTCCTCGCCTCCCTGCGCCTGCTCACCGGGTTCGTCTTCCTGTGGGCCTTCCTCGACAAGACCTTCGGCCTCGGCTACGCGACTCCGTCCGGCAAGGGCTGGATCGACGGCGGATCGCCGACGAAGGGCTTCCTCGGCTCCGTCGCCGTCGGGCCGATGGAGTCCACCTTCCACTCCTGGGCCGGCGACCCGTGGGCGAACTGGCTGTTCATGCTCGGTCTGCTCGGGATCGGCCTCGCGCTTGTCCTCGGTGTCGCGCTGCGGATCGCCGCCGTCGCCGGGACCGCGATGATGATCCTGATGTGGGTCGCCGAGTGGCCGCCCGCGCGGCACATCTCGGACGGCTCGCTGAGCATGTCGACGAACCCGTTCGCCGACTACCACCTGATCTACGCCGTCGCCCTGATCGTCCTGGCCGCCACCGCGGCAGGCGACACCCTCGGCGCGGGTCGGCTCTGGGCCCGGCTGCCGATGGTGCGCGACCACGGCTGGCTGCGCTGAACACCGGCGGCGCGGTGGGCCCGTCACCCGGCCCACCGCGCCGAGCCCTCTCCTGGGCCGTCCGGTCCCGATCCGGGACCAGTGGCCCCTGCACAACGAACCCCCCTAAGACGATGCTGGAATCGGATCCCTCGCCCCAGGAGGTGGAGATCATGCTCCGCACCATCACCGTAGGTCTCGACGGCTCGCAGGAGAGCCGGGCAGCCGCCGAATGGGCGGCTCGCGAAGCAAAGCTGCGCGACCTGCCCCTGAAGATCGTCCACGTCTGGGAGCCGGTGCCGGAGCCCATGGCCGAGGCCCCGCTCCTCGGAGCCGAGACCCAGCAGCACTGGACCGAGCGGATTCCCCGCGAGGCCGCCGAGGGCATCGGTCTGCGGCACCCGGGCGTCGAGGTGATCAGGGAGCAGCTCTCCGGACACCCGGGCCATGCGCTGGCCGAGGTGGCGAAGAGTGCCGAACTGCTGGTCCTGGGCTCTCGTGGTTTCGGCGGGATCGGCGGGTTCATGGTCGGCTCGGTCGGCTTGTCCGTCGTCGCCCACACGGACCGCCCCGTGGTGCTGGTACGGGCGCTGGAGCAGGCCGCCGACGAGCACGAGCCGGACCCGGCAGGCGTTCCGTCCGCCGCGACCCCGTTCCGGCCGGTGGTGCTCGGACTCGACGTCGAGCACCCGGACGAGACGCTGATCGAGTTCGCCTTCGACGCCGCCAGGCGCCGCGCGACGTCCCTGAGGGTCGTCCACGGCTGGAACCCGCCGCCCTACTACGCGTACGGCACACCAGCCAACCCCGCACTGCACGAGGCACTGGCCCTGAGTGATGCCGAGGCGCTGGCCGAGGCCGTGGCCCCCTGGCGGAAGAAGTTCCCGGACGTGGAGGTCGTCGAGCAGTCCCGCTACGGCAGCCCCGCGATCCACGTCGTGGAGGCCTCCCGTCACGCATCCCTGGTCGTCGTGGGCCGGCGCATCCGCCGCAGCTCCTTCGGCGCCCACGTCGGGCACGTCACCCACGCGGTCCTGCACCACTCCACCGCCCCCGTCGCCGTCGTCCCGCACAGCTGATTCACCCTGAGGAGAAGAGACCCATGAAGGCAGCGGTCGTACGCGCGTTCGGCGAGCCCCTGGTCATCGAGGAGCGACCCGACCCGGAGCCCGGCCCCGGCCAGGTCCGCGTCCGGGTGGAGGCGTCCGGGCTGTGCCACACCGACATCCACGCGGCCCACGGCGACTGGCCGGTCAAGCCGAACCCGCCGTTCGTTCCCGGGCACGAGGGTGTCGGCCTGGTGGAGGCGCTCGGCGAAGGCGTCACCCATCTCACCGTCGGGCAGCGCGTCGCCGTGCCGTGGCTCGGCAGGGCGTGCGGGCGGTGCGAGCACTGCCTGTCCGGCTGGGAGACCCTGTGCGAGCAGCAGATCAACACCGGCTACGGCTGCGACGGCGGTTACGCCGAGAAGATGCTCGCCTGGGCCGACTTCGCCCAGCCCGTACCCGACGGGATCAGCGCCCTGGAAGCCGCCCCGCTGACCTGTGCGGGCGTGACGACGTACAAGGCGCTGAAGGTCGCCGACGTCAGGCCCGCTCAGCTCGTCGCGATCTCCGGGATCGGCGGGCTCGGCCATCTGGCCGTGCAGTACGCGAAGATCGCGGGCGCCACGGTCGCCGCGATCGACGTCACCGACGAGAAGCTCCGGCTGGCCGCGGAACTCGGCGCGGACATCGTCATCGACGCCCGCAAGGAGAACGTCGGCGAGGTGCTCAAGCGGCACGGCGGCGCCCACACCGCCATCGCGCTCGCGGTGAACGACGCGGCCTTCGAAGCCGTCAACTCCGGGCTGCGGCGCGGCGGCAAGCTGGTCATGGTGGCCCTGCCCGCGCACGGCACGGTCCGCGTGCCCATCTTCGACACCGTTCTCAACGGCACCTCGGTGATCGGCTCGATCGTCGGCACCCGGCAGGACCTCGCCGAGGTCTTCCAACTGCACGCGGCCGGCCGCACCAAGGTCGTCTACGAGACCCGACCCCTGGCCTCGGTGAACGAGTCCATCGACGAGGTACTGCGCGGCCACGTCAAGGCACGCATCGTCTTCGACCTCGGAGCGCAGCGGTGAAGGCGGCGGGACTGCCCTTGGTCGTCGGCGTGGACGGCTCCGAGCCGAGCCTGCGCGCCGTCGACTGGGCGGCCGACGAAGCAGCTCTGCGCGGAGTGGCGCTGAAGGTGGTGTACGCCTCCCTCTGGGAGCGCTACGAGGGCAGCGCGCTCGCCGCGGACGTCGCCAAGCCGCCGGAGGAGGTGAGGGCGGACGACATCGTGGAGGCCGCCGCACGGCGTGCCCTCCACCGTCGACCGGACCTGAAGGTTTCCGCGGACGTGCTGCCCGAGGAGCCGGAATACGCGCTGGTGCGGGAAGGGCGCCATGCCTGCGCGCTGGTGCTCGGCAGCCGGGGCCGCAGCGGCCTCGTCGAGATGCTGCTCGGGTCCGTCAGCCTCACCGTGGCCGCACACGCGGACTGTCCGGTGATCGTGCTGCGCGGCAGCCACGACAACCGGGTGGGCGCGGAGTCGCGAGGGCGCGTGGTGCTCGGCGTGGGGGAGACGGGGAAGGACTCCGCGGCGACGGGCTTCGCCTTCCAGGAGGCGAGGCTGCGCGCCGCACCCCTGGACGCCGTGCGCGCGTGGCGGTGCCCCGCACACGAGGGCGTGGACCACCCTCTCCTCGCCGGCGAGCCGGCGCGACTGCACGAGGAACACGCCGCCGAAGCTCTGGAAGAGGCCCTGAAGGACGCCCCGACGGACGTCGAACTGCACCGACGCACCGTCGAGGGACCCGCCCGCAGAGTCCTGCTCGACGCCTCGCACGACGCCGGCCTGCTGGTGGTCGGCGCCCGGCGCAACCCCGGACACCTCGGGCTACAGCTCGGCCGTGTCGCCCACGGAGTCCTGCATCACGCCGCCTGCCCTGTCGCGATTGTGCCCGAGCAGGCGTGAGCGCCGAACGACCCGACCGACCACTCGACGCCTCGGGAGTCACCATGCCCACCGTCCGGCACCAGGACGCCACCGCACCCACCGACGAAGAGCTGCGCACTCTGGACGCACACTGGCGCGCCGCCAACTACCTGGCCGCCGGACAGATCTACCTGATGGCGAACCCTCTGCTGCGGGAGCCGCTGCGGCCCGAGCACATCAAGCCGCGGCTGCTCGGGCACTGGGGCACCTCGCCCGGTCTCAACCTCGTCCACACGCACCTCAACCGGGTGATCAAGGCCCGAGGGCTCGACGCGCTGTGCGTATGGGGTCCGGGCCACGGCGGTCCCTCGATCCTCGCCAACTCCTGGCTGGAGGGCAGCTACACCGAGACCTACCCGGACGTGACGCGCGACGAGGACGGCATGGCCCGGCTGTTCCGCCAGTTCTCGTTCCCCGGTGGCGTGCCCAGTCACGTCGCCCCGGAGACGCCCGGTTCGATCCACGAGGGCGGCGAGCTCGGCTACTCGCTGGCCCACGCCTACGGCGCCGCCTTCGACAACCCGGACCTCCTCGTCGCCTGCGTGATCGGCGACGGCGAGGCGGAGACCGGGCCGCTGGCCGCCGCCTGGCACTCCAACAAGTTCCTCGACCCCGTCCACGACGGCGCGGTCCTGCCCATCCTGCACCTCAACGGCTACAAGATCGCCAACCCGACGGTGCTCTCCCGCATCCCGGAGGCCGAACTCGACGAGCTGCTGCGCGGCTACGGCCACGACCCGATCCACGTCACCGGCGACGACCCCGCCAAGGTCCACCGGGCCATGGCCGCGGCGATGGACGACGCACTCGACCGCATCGCCGTCATGCAGGGCACCGCCCGCGAGGGCGGTGTCACCGAGCGCGTGCACTGGCCCATGATCGTGCTGCGCACCCCGAAGGGCTGGACGGGACCGGCCGTGGTGGACGGCGAACCCGTCGAGGGCACCTGGCGCGCCCACCAGGTGCCTCTGTCCGGGGTCCGTGAGAATCCGGAGCACCTGCGGCAGCTGGAGGCGTGGCTGCGCTCGTACCGGCCCCGGGAACTCTTCGGGCCCGACGGCCGTCCCACTGCCGACGTCCTCGCCTGTGTCCCCGACGGCGCCCAGCGGCTCGGCGCCACGCCGCACGCCAACGGCGGCCTGCTCGTGCGCGACCTGCCCGTCCCCCCGATCGACGACTTCGCCGTACCCGTCGACAAGCCGGGCACCACCCTGCACGAACCGACCCGCGTTCTCGGCGACCTCCTCGCCCGGGTGATGAAGGACACCGGTGAGCGACGGGACTTCCGTCTCGTCGGCCCGGACGAGACCGCGTCCAACCGGCTTCAGGCCGTCTTCGACGTCAGCGGAAAGGCGTGGCAGGCCGAACACCTGCCGGTCGACGAGCACCTCGAGCACCACGGCCGGGTGATGGAGATCCTGTCCGAACACACCTGCCAGGGCTGGCTGGAGGGCTATCTCCTGACCGGCCGGCACGGCTTGTTCTCCTGCTACGAGGCGTTCGTGCACATCGTCGACTCGATGGTCAACCAGCACATCAAGTGGCTCAAGACGTCGAGGGAGCTGCCCTGGCGCGCGCCCATCGCCTCCCTCAACTACCTGCTCACCTCGCACGTCTGGCGCCAGGACCACAACGGCTTCTCCCACCAGGATCCCGGCTTCGTCGACCACGTCCTCAACAAGAGCCCCGAGGTCGTCCGCGTCTACCTCCCGCCGGACGCCAACACGCTCCTGTCGGTCGCGGACCACGCCCTGCGCAGCCGCGACTACGTCAACGTCATCGTGGCGGGCAAGCAGCCCTGCTTCGACTGGCTCTCCATGGACGCCGCCCGGGCCCACTGCGCCCGCGGGGCCGGCATCTGGGAGTGGGCCGGCACCGACAACGGCACCCGCGAACCCGACGTGGTCCTCGCCTGCGCGGGCGACGTGCCCACCCTGGAGGTGCTGGCCGCCGCGCAGCTGCTCCGCCGGCATCTGCCCGACCTGGCCGTGCGCGTGGTCAACGTCGTCGACATGACCCGGCTGCTGCCGCGCGAGGAACACCCGCACGGGATGAGCGACTTCGAGTACGACGGACTGTTCACCACCGACAAGCCGGTGATCTTCGCCTACCACGGGTACCCGTGGCTGATCCACCGCCTCGCCTACCGCCGCACCGGGCACAGGAACCTTCACGTGCGCGGCTACAAGGAGTCCGGCACGACGACGACGCCGTTCGACATGGTCGTCCGCAACGACCTGGACCGCTACCGCCTGGTCATGGACGTCATCGACCGGGTCCCCGGCCTCGCCGTGCGGGCCGCCGCGGTACGCCAGCGGATGGCCGACGCCCGCACCCGTCACCAGGCCTGGATCCGGGAGCACGGCACCGACCTGCCCGAGGTCGCCGACTGGACATGGACGGCCTGACGGGCCTGACGACGCCGACCGCCCCGGGACCATCAGCGGAACGGGGGGGCCGATCGGCCCCCCGTTCCGCCCCGGACAGCCCATGGGACCGCCCTCCGGTCTGCCGGACGATCGAAGTGTCGAGAGCCATGGAGGAGACCTGCGATGACGGACGACCTGATCGACCGGCCCACGGTTCACGCCCTGCTCGCCGACGGCACCACCGTGTGCATACGGCCCGTGCGGCCGAGTGACCACGGCCAGCTGCAAGGGTTCTACGAGGAGATGTCGGCGGACAACCTCCGCCTGCGGTTCTTCTCGGCGAGCCGACGGTCGGCCGCCATGGCCGCCGACCGGGCCTGCGCCCCGACCCGTCCGGGCTACCGGGCCCTGATGGCCGAGGCGGACGGCCGGGTGATCGGCCTCGCCGAGTACGACACCGCCGGGGAGAAGGACGACGCGGAGGTCTCCATCGCCGTTGCCGACGGTCTGCACCACCGGGGTGTGGGCACCCTGCTCGTCGAGCACCTGGTCTCGGCGGCGCACGCGGACGGCATCACCACCTTCACGGCCGACGCGCTGAGCGAGAACCACGAGGTGCTCCGTCTCTTCGCCGACCTCGGCCTGCGCACCTCCCGCCGCTTCGAGGGACCGGAGGTGCGCTGCACCGTCCACCTCGACCAGGACGACACCTACCTGTCGGCCGTCGAGGCCAGGGGCCGTGCCGCCGACGTGGCCAGCCTCCTGCCGTTGCTGCGCCCGGACGCCGTCGCGGTCGTCGGCGCCGGACACACGCCGGGGTCGGTGGGCCGGGCGATCCTCCACCATCTGCACCAGGGTGGCTTCACCCGGCGGCTCTTCGCCGTGAACCCCCGCGTCACCTCGGTGCTCGGTGTGCCGTCCCACCCGTCCGTCGCGGCCCTGCCCAAGACCCCCGACCTCGTGATCGTGGCAGTGCCGGCCAGCGCGGTCCCGGCAGTCGCCGACGAGTGCGGCCGGGCCGGGGTGCGTGCGCTCGTCGTCGTCACCGCCGGACTCGACCACACCCAGGCGCGGTCCCTGCTGGACGCCTGCCGCACCTACGGCATGCGGCTCGTCGGACCCAACTGCCTCGGCGTCGCCAACACGGACCCCGAGCTGAACCTCGACGCCACCTTCGCCGCCGAACACCCCCGACCCGGGACGGCCGGTGTCGCCGTGCAGTCCGGAGGCGTCGGCATCGCCCTGCTCGACGGGCTCTCCCGGCTGGGCATCGGAGTCTCGTCCTTCGTCTCGCTCGGCGACAAGTTCGACGTCAGCGGCAACGATCTGCTGCAGTGGTGGGAGAGCGACGGCCGCACCGACCTCGCGCTGCTGCACCTGGAGTCATTCGGCAACCCGCGCGCCTTCTCCCGGACCGCTCGCCGCGTCACGCGTCGCATCCCGGTGCTCACCGTCGACACCGGACGCACGGACGCGGGGCGTCGCGCGGCCGCCTCGCACACCGCTGCCGCCGCCACCCGCACCATGACCCGCGGCGCGCTGTTCACCCAGGCCGGCATCACCGCGACCCGCTCGGTCGGCGAGCTCCTCGAAACCGCGGCCCTGCTGCACTCCCAGCCGCTGCCGGAAGGCACCCGCGTCGCGATCGTCACCAACGCGGGCGGCGCGGGAGTGCTGGCAGCCGACGCCTGCGTGGAGGCGGGGCTGGCCGTTCCCCCGTTCACCCCCGCCATGGTCGAGGAACTGCTCGGCGTGCTGCCGGACGGCGCCGCCATCGGCAACCCCGTCGACGCCACCGCCGCCGTGTCCGAGCAGCAGCTGACCGAATGCGTCGACCGTCTGACCCGGTGCACCGGTATCGACGCCGTCGTCGTGGCCCTCGTCCCGACGGCGGTCGCGGTGGCCACCGGTGACGACCTGGTGCGGGCCGTCACCGCCGCTCCCGGCCGGCGGGCGATGCCCGTGCTCGCCGTACGCCTGGAGCAGGACCGGTCTATCAGACTGCTGCCCGCAGCCGACGGCGGCACGATCCCCTCCTACGCCGAACCGCAGGCCGCGGCCCGTGCCCTCGCCCGCGCCGCCGACCGGGCCTCCTGGCTGGCCAGGCCCGCCGGTGTGGTCCCGGTCCTCGACGACGTCGAGACCGTGCGGGCCCGAACGGTCGTCGAGGAGTTCCTCGCGCTGACACCCGACGGCGGCTGGCTCGACCCCCGCGCCTGCGCCGACCTGCTCGCCTGCTACTGCATTCCGCAGATCCCCTGGGCATGGGCCGAGACCGAGGACGAGGCCGTCCTGGCCGCCGAGCGGCTGCACGGACTCGACGGCCGGGTGGTCATGAAGGCCCAGTGGCCCGGACTCGTTCACAAGAGCGCACAGCACGCCGTCCACCTCGACCTGCGCGGCGACTCCCAGGTGCGAGCGGCCTTCCGTGACCTGGCGACCCGCTTCGACGGATTGATGACCGGAGTGGTCCTACAGCCGCTCGCCGCGCGCGGCACAGAGCTGTTCGCGGGCGTCGTCCAGGACGAGGTCTTCGGCCCGCTCGTCCTGTTCGGGCTCGGCGGTACCGCGACGCAGGTGCTCGCCGATCACGCGGCCCGCCTCGCCCCGCTCACCGACCGCGACGTGCACGAACTGATCACCTCGCCACGGTGTGCCCCGCTGCTGCTGGGCGCGAACGGCAGCGCCCCCGTCGACCTGGAGGAGCTGGAACAGCTGCTCCAGCGGTTGTCCCGGATGGCCTCCGACCTCCCGCAGCTCGCCGAGGTCGACTTCAACCCGGTTCTGGCGGCGCCCGGCGGTGTCACCGTGCTCGACGCGCGGGTGCGACTTCTGCCGCGGCGCCCCCAGGACCCCTACCTGCGCCGACTGCGCTGAGGAGGAAACGGCCATGAGGCACGACAAGGTCGGCTCCGTGATGACCACGGATGTCGTCCGCGCCGGGTACGCCACACCGTTCAAGGAGGTGGCGCGCCGGCTCGCGGACCACCGGATCAGCGGACTGCCGGTGGTGGACGAGCAGGACAAGGTCATCGGCGTCCTGTCCGAAACGGACCTGATGCTGCACCAGGCGGCCTCACCCGACCCCTACGAGCCACAGCGCCGCACCGCGTTCCACGTGCTGATGCCCGGCGCCAGGCGGCGGGCCGCGAAGGCGAACGCCCGCACAGCCGGCCGGCTCATGACCGAACCGCCCGTCACCGTCCATGCCGACGACACCATCGCCGAGGCAGCCCGGACCATGACCCGGCGTCGGGTGGAGAGACTTCCCGTCGTGGACGAGCAGGGGCGGCTCCTCGGCATCGTCACCCGGCGCGACTTGCTCCGGGGCTTCCTGCGGCCGGACGCGGAGATCCGAGGCGAGGTGATCGAGGACGTACTGATACATGCGCTGTGGCTGCCGCCCAGAAGCGTCGACGTCACCGTCACCGACGGTGTCGTCACTCTCACGGGACACATGGAGCGCAAGACCGAGACGGAGATCGCCCTCGCCATGACCCGACGCACGGTCGGCGTCGTCGACGTGGTCGACCACCTCACCTACCGACTGGACGACGCGGCCCTGCGTGCCGAGGCGCAGGCGCCGCACGGCGCGGCCGACGACCGGCCGGGCCGGCTGTGAGAGGAGGCGCACCGCCATGACCGACACCGTGCTGGTCACCTACGGATCCACGAACGGGTCGACAGCGCAGATCGCCGAAGCGGTCGCCGAGGTACTGCGCAAGGACGGGCTGACGGTCGACGCACTGCCGGCAGACGCCGTGACGAGCGTGGCGTCGTACGACGCCGTGGTGGTCGGCGGCGGGCTGTACGCCGGGCGCTGGCAGAAGAACGCGCGCCGCTTCGTCCGCCGCCACCGCCATCTCCTCGCGGAGCGACCGGTCTGGTTCTTCAGCAGTGGCCCGCTGGACGCATCGGCATCGGAACGGGACATCCCGCCCGTGCGCGGTGTGAGGCGGGCGATGACACGCCTGTCCGTCCGGGAGCACGTCACCTTCGGTGGCTGCCTCGAGGAAGGCGCGAAGGGGCGTGTGGCCGGGATGATCCTCCGCTCCGGCAAGGGCGGCGACTTCCGGAACTTCGACGCGATCGAAACGTGGGCAGCGGGCGTGGCCCGCGAGCTGACGCGGGCGTAGGAGCGTGATGCAAGGCAGCAGGCGTGCACGACGTGCAGGCGCACGCCTCGCGAGGACCAACCGACGACCGGTTCCGCGATCTGGCACGGACGCCGGAATCGCGTGGTTCCGTCGAGGTCCGTCCAGGTCCCGCTCCCGGCCCCACGCATCGATGCGCCGCCGGTCGAGCGGCCGCCGTGCGGCCGCGCCCGCTCCGCACGCCAGTCCGGCGAGAGCGAGGGCCGCCGCGGCGCCGAGCAGGCCCGCCTCGATGGCGGCCGTCGCGGGATCGGTCGGCTCGGAGATCAGGTGGCCCTGGCCGTCCTGCCAGACCGTGACCGGATCCGGCCTTGTGACCGGTACTCACCGAAGTCCTGCCGGTCCGGGAGACGCCGTCGGGCGACGTCCAGCGCACGGACGCCGTCGTGCGATCGGCCGAGCGCACAGTCGCGGTCATCGTTCGAGGAACGTCGGTCAGGAGCACGGCTTGGACCGCGTGCCGTTCGGCCCCCTGTTCCGTGAACACCTCGTTCGCGGCCTGGGCCGTCGTCAGGCCTGCGACGGTGCCGCCCCCGATGACGGCCGTCCAGACAGCGAGCACGATCCAGGCTTCGATGATGTCGTCGCGCCGCCGCAGCGGGCTGTTCCGCCAGCGCCACAGCCGCTCCTCGCGTACGCGCTGCCGTGCATGGGTCCGCGCCTCCACCTCTTCGTCGTCATCGTGACTCCTTCGAAGGCGACAGCGGGGTTCGTGCCGAGGGATGGGCCGAACCGGGGGCGCATGGGGGGCGTTCGGCCCCGACGCGCCGGCAGACGGAGGCCTTCAGCCCGGCAGCGGCACGAGGGCACCCGAGGAATCCGGCATCTCGGGCCGAATGTCGAAGACGCCGGACAGCCCGGTGGATCGAAGTATCCGGAGGAAGGAGGACTTGTCGGCGATCAGCCGCAGCCGACCCCGTCGCGCTCTGACGCGGTTGCGCGTTCGGCACAGGACGCTCAGCCCGACGCAGTCGATGAAGGACACGCCACGCAGGTCGATCACCAGATCGGGGTGCGGGCCGGCGGTGAGCGCGTCAAGGCGCGTCCTGAGCGGCTGTACGACCAGGAGGTCTATCTCACCGTGCAGTGTCACGACGGTCGCGCCTGCGGCACGGCGATCCGCTTGGTACGGCGCTGGCCTCGTGTGGATTTCGGCCATGGAATCAACAAAGCCGTCCGACAGGGTGGAGGGAAGGGCCGTTCGG
Source organism: Streptomyces sp. NBC_01334 (assembly GCF_035983595.1). NCBI lineage: Bacteria > Bacillati > Actinomycetota > Actinomycetes > Kitasatosporales > Streptomycetaceae > Streptomyces > Streptomyces sp. NBC_01334. Next base: position 8,518,601 of record NZ_CP130718.1, read on the forward strand.
TCCCTGTCGCGTGGGGCCGACAGGACCGCGCCGATCCTGCCGGCCGCCGACCGCTGGTGGACCCGTTCGGCAGGCCATGGGGGCCGGACGGCCCAAGCGTCGCACCTCCGCACCGGACAGGCTGGACCCGCGGGGCGATCCCGGCGCTCAAGTCGACGCCGGGTCCGCAGGGGGCGGCGACCACCACCGCTCCTCCCGGCTCCGCACCAGACCGACGAGGGTGAGGAAGGTCATGAAAGGCTTTGTCTTCCACGGTCCCGGGCAGTCCGCCTGGCAGGACGTCCCGGACCCGGCCGTCAAGGAGCCCACCGACGCCATCGTGCGGGTCGACGCCGTCACCATCTGCGGCACGGACCTGCACATCCTCAAAGGCGACGTCCCCGAGGTGCGCCCGGGCACGGTCCTGGGGCATGAGGCCGTCGGCGAGATCGTGGAGGTCGGCGGCGACGTCCGGACCGTCCGTCCGGGCGACCGTGTGCTGGTCTCCTGCATCAGTGCCTGCGGGCGCTGCCGCTTCTGCCGCGAGAGCGCCTACGGTCAGTGCCGGGGCGGCGGGGGCTGGATCCTCGGCCACCTGATCGACGGCACCCAGGCCGAGTACGTCCGCGTCCCCTACGCCGACCTGTCCGTGCACGCCCTGCCCAGTGCGGTGGAGAGCAAGGACGCCGTCCTGTTGGCGGACATCTTCCCGACGTCGTACGAGGTGGGCGTCCTGAACGGCCACGTACGCCCGGGCGACACCGTCGCCGTCGTCGGAGCGGGCCCCATCGGCCTCGCGGCGATCACCACGGCGCGACTGTTCGCGCCCGAGCGGATCGTCGCCGTCGACCTGGCCGCGTCCCGGCTGGAAGCGGCCCGGCGGCTCGGCGCCGACGCCGTGGCCGACGCGCGCGAGGACCCCGAGCAGCTGATCGCCGACCTCACCGACGGGCTCGGCGCCGACGTCGTCATCGAGGCGGTCGGCGTGCCGGAGAGCTTCGAGCTCTGCACGCGGATGGTGCGCCCCGGCGGCCACGTGGCCAACGTCGGAGTCCACGGCAAGCCCGCCACGCTCCACCTGGAAGACCTGTGGATCAAGAACGTCACGATCACCACCGGCCTGGTGGACACCCACTCCACCCCGACCCTGCTGCGCATGGCCGCCGCCGGCCGACTGCCCACGGCACAGCTGGTCACCCACACCTTCCCGCTGGACCACATGGAGGAGGCGTACGACGTCTTCGCCCGGGCCGCCGACACCGGCGCGCTCAAGGTGGTGCTCGGCGAACAGCCGCACGAGGAGGTCGCCATCCCGGCGGCCTGACGAGAGGACGTGACGAGTCATGGCCGAACAGACCCACATGAGTGCGACGGAGAGCCTCCCTTCGGGTGACCTGGGCCGCCGACTCGCCGCACGTCGACTCCAACTCGGATTGACACACGGGGAGACGGCCGCCCGAGCGGACATGGACCCCGGCTATCTGCGGCACCTGGAGCAGCATTCCGACGCCGCCCCGAGCCGAGCCGCACTGCTCAAGCTGGCGGCTGCTCTGGAGACCACGCTCTCGGCGCTCACCGGAGGCGACGCCGATCTGCCCCCCGGGCCCGGACAGGCCGGGCATGATCCTCGGTTCACCGAGCTGAGCAGGACCGAGTGCGGTGACCTGCTCTCGACCCACGGTGTGGGAAGGCTCGCGGTGCCCACGGCATCCGGGCCGGTGATCGTCCCCGTCAACTACAGCGTCATCGACGGCACGATCGTCTTCAGGACCGCCCGCGATGCGACGCCGGCGCTGGCGGCCGGTTGCTCGGTGGCCTTCGAGATCGACCGCATCGACGCGGCGTTCAGCGAGGGCTGGAGCGTGCTGGTGCGGGGACACGCGCGCATGGTGACGGACGTCGGCGAGGCGAACCGCCTCGCGGCACGGGCGCACAGCACACCCTGGGCCGGGGGCCGGCGCGACATGTGGGTGCGGATCGATCCGTACTCCGTCACCGGACGCCGGATCACGGTCTGAACCGGGCCCTTCTCAGGGCGGCCCGGGACCGATGGCCCCTGGCCGCGGCGTGCCGTGCGGTCCGACCATGGACGCTGCGGCGCGCCCCCTCATCGGGTGCGAGTCATCAGGTGCGAGAGAAGAGAAGGCAGATGTACGCCAACGACGGATTCCGCGAACTCGACCGACAGGAGTGCGTACGCCTGCTGGGCACGGTCCCCGTGGGGCGTATCGTCCACACCCGGCAGGCGCTGCCCGCAGTGCTGCCCGTCAACTTCTGTCTGGACGGCGACGACGCGATCCTGCTGCGCACCTCCGCGACTTCGGAGCTGGTGGGTGCGATCGACGGGGCGGTGGTCGCCTTCGAGGCCGACTCGGTCGATGCCGCCGCCCACTCCGGCTGGAGCGTCGTGGTCACCGGCACGGCCACCCTGATCACCGACCCGGCCGAACACACGCGCCTCCTGAGCGCGGGGCCGCGGTCCTGGGTGCCCGCGCCGCGGGAGGTCTTCGTCCGCATCGACCCGGAGCTGGTCCGGGGACGTGAACTCGTCGGCGGACACACGCTGTACGGAGTGGACCTCGGCCCCTGAGCGCTCAGGGCCGGGCCCGGTGCCTCACCGACGGTGAGGCATGGCCGCGGTACGCCTCGCCGTGCAGACCGCGGGCCGGGACGCCGACGTCGAGGTCCGCCGTATGCGGGGAGATGGTCTGCAGTACGTGGAAGAGGTGCAGCCGCAGGACGCGGCCCGCCTCGCCGGGGAGGTCCAGCTCCGTCCTCCGCCACAGCTGGTCCCAGGCGGTCAGGTGTGCTTCGAGCAACTCGTCGAAGGCGGGTGCCGCGCCCACCCGTTGGATCGCGGCGTCCAGCGGGTCACTGATCGCGGCGTCCCGGGAGGTGTGCAGAGCAACGGTCTTGACGACGGTGACCGTACGGGTCCGGCAGCAGACTCACGCGCACTCGCTGACCGGCGCGCGGTCCCTCGTGCCGGGCGGTGACGACGGGCGCTTCGGCGGTCAGCCGGGCCGCCATGCCGATCCGGACGTCGGAGGTGCGGGTCCGGCAGCGCAACCACACGGTGTCCGGCGCGGCGGTACCCGTGTGCACGTGGGTCAGGTGGTGGCCGTCCAGTTCCCGGTAGCGCGGTACACCCCGCGTTGGCGACTCCGCCGTCCAGAGCCGCCTCGACCTCGAGGTCTCCGGAGAAGCCCTCGGCCCTGAAGTCGGTGCGCAGACAGGCCAGATGGGGGTCTGCCATGTGTACGAGACGTTGCTGCCGGACGGTGAGCGACCGGCCCTCGCCGAACGTGTACCGCGTACTGCGCTCCAGCAGTCCGGAGTCCAGATGCAGCACCTGCCGGGGATCCTGGCCGGCGACGCCCTCGGCGCCGTCACAGGCATCCGCGCACAAGCCGACCGGCTGGGCCTGTCCGCAGACCAGCGGGCCGCAGCGCACCGGGCCTGCCACTACCTGGAGAACAACGCCGCCCATCTCCACTACGACAAGGCACTCGCGGCCGGATGGCCGATCGCCAGCGGCATCGTCGAAGGCGCCGCACGTCATCTGGTGGCCGACCGGTTCGACATCACTGGCGGCCGGTGAAGCGTCCCCGGAGCCGAAGCCGTCCTGACCCTCCGGGCCCTCATCAGCAACGGCGACTTCCCGCAGTACTGGACCTTCCACACCCACAGAGAGCGCGAACGCCTCTACCCCCGGCCCGACCAGCACAACAACGAACTCCTGGCCTGACAGACGAGCTCACACCAGAAGACCCGCACCCATCCAGGTCCGGGTCGCCCTCGCTGAACAGGCCCTTGCCGGCCAGGTCGGCGCCGATCGTCAGCAAGGTGACAGGAAACTCGTCGGGACGTACTCCGGGCAGCGAGTGTGCGGAGCAACTCCGTTGCCGCGCACGCGGTTTCGGGGGCGTCCGGCCACTTCTCCGCTGAGGGTCCCTCCCGGGGGTACTCGCGCGGCATGACTGTCTATGGATTACACGCCTCGCACGAACAGGTCCCGCCCGCGGATCTGCTCGACGCCGTGGTGCACGCGGAACGCGCGGGCTTCACCGCCGCCATGTGCTCCGACCACTTCTCGCCGTGGAGCGTCCGTCAGGGGGAGTCCGGGTTCGCCTGGTCGTGGCTCGGCGCCGCCCTCCAGGCCACCGACCAGGTGCCGTTCGGCGTGGTGAACGCGCCCGGCCAGCGCTACCACCCCGCGATCGTCGCGCAAGCGGTCGCCAGCCTCGCGGCCATGTATCCGGCCAGGTTCTGGGTGGCGCTCGGCACCGGTGAGGCCTCCAACGAGCACATCACAGGGGCGGGTTGGCCCCGCAAGGCCGTCCGCACCGCGCGGCTGCGCGAGTGCGTCGACGTCATCCGGGCACTGCTGCAGGGCGAGGAGGTCAGCCACGACGGCCTGGTGACCGTGGACCGGGCTCGGCTGTGGACGCTGCCACCCGACGTACCGCCGCTGATCGGAGCCGCGTGCAGCACGGCGACCGCGGCCTGGTGCGCCGAGTGGGCGGACGGCCTGATCACGGTCAACGCTCCACGCGCGCGGCTGCGCGAGATCGTGGACGCGTACCGTGACGCCGGCGGCCGTGGGCCGCTGCACCTCCAGGCGCACCTGAGCTGGGCACCCGGCGAGGACGAGGCCCGGGCGCTGGCGTACGACCAATGGCGCACCAACGTGCACGCGCCCCCGGCAAGTTGGGACCTCGACTCCGCGGAACTGTTCGACGTCGTCAGTGAACACGTCACCCCCGAGCAGGTGGCGCGCTCGGTCAACATCTCGTCCGACCTGGGCCGGCACACCGCATGGCTGCAGGAGTACACCGAACTCGGCTTCGACGCGGTGATGCTGCATCACGTGGGCCGCGAACAGGGCCCGTTCATCGACGCGTTCGGGGCCGAGGTACTGCCGCGACTCGACGTCACCCGCCCGCTTCCCGCCACGGTGAAGGAGTACCGATGCGTCTGACCCGTACGTCCGACCTGTGGTGGAAGAACGCGGTGGTGTACTGCCTGGACGTCGAGACGTACCAGGACGGCAACGGCGACGGGATCGGCGACTTCGCGGGCCTCACGCAGCGCATCGACCATCTGGAGCGTCTCGGCGTGACCTGCGTGTGGCTGATGCCCTTCTATCCGACGCGGGAGCGCGACGACGGGTACGACATCACGGACTTCTACGGTGTCGACCCCCGCCTGGGCACCCTCGGTGACTTCACCGAGTTCGCCCGCACCGCCAAGGACCGCGGCATCCGTGTGATCGCCGACCTCGTCGTCAATCACACCTCCGAGGACCACCCCTGGTTCAAGGACGCCCGATCCGGCCGGGACTCCGCCCACCGCGACTGGTACGTCTGGGCGGACAAGCCCCCCGAGGACGGTCCCAAGGGTGTGGTCTTCCCCGATGCGGAGGACAGCCTGTGGGAGTACGACAAGGGCAGCGGCCAGTACTACCTGCACCGCTTCTACAAGCAGCAGCCCGACCTCAACGTCGCCAACCCCGAGGTCCGCGACGAGATAGCCCGCGTCATGGGGTTCTGGACACAGCTCGGGCTGTCCGGTTTCCGGGTCGACGCCGTGCCCTTCCTGCTGGAGACGGACGGGCAGGCCGACTCCGGGGCACTGCCGGACCCGCACGAGTACCTCGCCGACCTGCGCGCCTTCCTCGGCCGCCGCAACGGCGAGGCAGTGCTGCTCGGCGAGGTCAATCTGCCCTACGACGACACCGCCCGCTTCTTCGGCGACCCCGCCTCGGGCCGCGGCGACGAGCTCACCATGTGCTTCGACTTCATCGCCATGCAACAGATGTACTTGTCGATGGCGCGCGAGGACGCCGGGCCGCTGGCCGCCGCGCTACGGGACCGCCCCGCAGCCCCGCGAGACGCCCACTGGGCCACGTTCGTGCGCAACCACGACGAACTCACCCTCGACAAGCTGAGCGACGCCGAACGGGCCGAGGTGGTCGCGTCCTTCGGCCCGGACAAGAACATGCAACTCTACGACCGGGGACTGCGCCGCAGGCTGCCGCCCATGGTCGAGGGCGACCGGCGCCGCATCGAACTCGCCTACAGCCTGCTGTTCACCCTGCCGGGTACCCCCGTGCTCTTCTACGGCGAGGAACTCGGCATGGGGGAGAACCTGGCCGCCGAGGGACGCCAAGCCGTACGGACGCCCATGCAATGGACCCCGGAGGCGGGCGCCGGCTTCTCCCATGCCGGCCCGGACGCCTTTCCCAACCCGCTGACCGACGGCGCGTTCGGACCCCAGAAGGTCAACGTGTACGAGCAGAGTCGCGACCCGGGCTCGCTGCTCAGCCGCATGCGGCTGTTCATCGAGCGCTACCGGGAGGCTCCCGAGCTGGCCTGGGGCGACTACCACCTCGTGGACACCGGGGAGCGAGCGGTCCTGGCGCACATCGCCTGCACCACCGACGGGACCGACGGGACCGACGGGACTGTCCTGGCGATGCACAACTTCGCGGGCGGGCCGGTCACCGTACGGCTGCGGCTGCCCGAGGCCGGGCCCGGCGGGAGGCTCATGGATCTGCTCGACGAAGGGCACGCCGGTCTCACGGTGGACGACGACGGCCTGCTCCGCGTCGAACTGCCCGCCTACGGCTTCCGGTGGCTGCGCGTCGGCACCCCGGCCGACGACCCCGTAAGGGTCGCCGCCGACTGACATCACGTCCGCCGGGAGAGCCTCCGGGTGCGGCTCTCCTCCGGGGAAGCCCTGAGCTGGTAGAACGCTGGTTGACGGGGTGGGTGTCCTTCTGCTGTGGCGTCCCTGCAGAAGAGCTACACCCATCGACGAATCAGGCCCCGGCGGTGCGGCGGTGACCGTCTCCGGCCTTTCGAGATGACCGGCGAGCGATCGGCGTTCAGCAGTGCGTCGACATACGGTGGTCGCTTCGCTGCTCGAGATGCGTCGTTCGCGGCGGCGTCCGCTGCGTTCGGCTACGCAGCAGGCGGACAGCCAGGGCGTCGAAGGTCGCCGCGAGCACGAACGTCACGCCCGTCGCCAGCACGAACAGGAGCGCGAACCGCTCCCAGAACTCCGGCGTGAGACTCGTACCCACTGTCATCACCCTCCCTGATCGGTGTGTTCTCTCTGCTTCCAGCCAACCGCGAAGGAGGCGAGGGCGCATGAGCCGACCGGTCCGCGCGAAGGTCCGCAAGGTACCTGCACGCAAGCCCGTATGGACCCTCCCCATCGGCCGGTTCACGACCGGATGAGTGCCCCGGATGCGCCCACGCCGGGGCCGATCGGGGCCGATCGGCCCTGGTGGCCGGGCGGTCCTCCGTGGTGGGGTGGAGACGACGGGAGGGGCGCGACACAGACGCGGAGAAGCGATCGACGGCGGTCGTGCACCGCGCAATCAGGATCCGCGAGAAGCGGGTGACGCCCTTCCCGTCCTGTGTTCGCGGCGCCTTCTGGACCTGGCGCGGACATCCGGCGCCGGAGACCGAGCGCCGGAGACCGGGCCTGCCGATGGTCCTCAACACCGAACAGCAGCCGGATCGTCCCAAGGGTCGGGGCCATCCTCGAGGACGCGGGGCGCAGATCCGGCTCGGCCCGCGTCTCCTGGCCCCGCCGTGGACGACCCTTCGAGGAGGAGACCATGAACAGCAGCCCGCACGTCGTGAGCGACGTGATGACACGCGCCGTCATCGGCGTCGGCCGCGACGCGTTGTTCAAGGACATCGTCCAGCTCATGGAGCGTTGGAAGGTCAGCGCCCTCCCCGTGCTCGAGGGCGAGGGCCGGGTGATCGGCGTCGTCTCGGAGGCGGATCTGCTGCCGAAGGAAGAGTTCCGGGACAGCGATCCGGACCGGTTCACCCAGCAGCGGAGGCTGTCCGACCTGGCCAAGGCCGGCGCGGTGACTGCCGAGGAACTGATGAGCAGCCCGGCGATCACCGTGCACGGCACCACCACTCTGGCCGAGGCGGCCCGCATCATGGCCCGGCGCGGCGTCAAGCGGCTGCCGGTGATCGACGACGAGGGCATGCTCCAGGGCGTCGTCAGCCGCTCGGATCTGCTCAAGGTGTTCCTGCGGAATGACGAGGAGCTCACCGAGGAGGTGCGCCATGAGGTCGTCGACCGCCTGTTCCCGCTGTCCGCCGACCACATCCGGGTCGAGGTGGCCGAGGGCGTCGTGACCCTCACGGGATGGGTGGACGGCCCGCGGTTGGTACCGGTGGCCGAACGCCTGGCGCGGGCCGTCGAGGGCGTCGTCGACGTCCGCTGCCACCTCTCCGCACGCCTCGGAGCGGAGTGACCTGCTGTGACGTACCTCGACGAATGATCGGCGCCCTACGGCGTCGCGCCGCAGCGGTGTGGGACGGACGCCTAACCTTCCTGCACCGGTGCCCGCCACATCAGCGAGGTGCCACCGCCGGAAGGTTTCGCCAGTTCGAGGCGACCACCCAGCTGCTCGGCCCGCTCTGCCATGTTCCGCAGTCCGCTGCGGCGGCCCTCGGGCGGAATACCGACGCCGTTGTCCGTGATCGACAACCGCACCTCGCGCCCATCGGTCGTGAGGACCACCTCGGCCCGGTCGGCACGGGCGTGACGTGCGATGTTGGTCAGAGCCTCGGAGAGGACCGCCACGACGTGATCGGCGACCTCCTTCGGCACATCGGTGTCCAGCAGGCCCTCCATCCGCACACTGGGGGCGAAGGCCAGGACCGGCGCCGCCTCCCCCACGACCCGCATCGCGCGGGCCCGCAGTCCGGTGCCGTCGGCTCCCTCGCGGGTGCGCAGGCCGAAGATCGTCGATCGGATGATCTTGATGGTCTCGTCGAGGTCGTCGACAGCTCGCGCCACGCGCTCGGAAGCCTCGGGATGCTCGATGAAGCGGCCCGCGCTCTGCAGCGTCATGCCGGTGGCGAAAAGCCGCTGGATCGCGAGGTCGTGCAGGTCGCGTGCGATGCGGTCGCGGTCCGTGAGCACGGCGATCTGCTCGGCGTCCTGACGGCGCTCCGCCAGCTCCATCGCGACGGCGGCCTGCGCGGCGAAGACCTGCAAGGTCTCGGTCTCCGTCGTGGTGAACACCGGCCGGCCGGCTTCCCGCGCCAGCAGCACCACACCACGCACACCCGCGTCGCCGGTACCGATGGGCACGGCCACGGCGGGGCCCAGCCCCCCGAAGCGCGGAGGCTCCAAAGAGATCCGCTCGTCGTGGGCGACGTCCTCGCTGGTGACCGGGGCTGCTCCGGAGAAGGCAAGTCCCATCAGGCTCCTGTCCATCGACAGGACGAGCCCCCGGTGCGCGTCGGCGTCCAGTCCGACGGCGATCTCGACGCCGAGCGACCCGGTGTCCTCCATGGGCAGGGCGACCGCCGCCAGCGCCGCCTCGGTGATCTCGCCCGCCCGCTCGGCGATCAGACGAAGGACCTCGGTGCGCCCACCACCCGACATCAGGCTGTGGGTGATCTCGGCGTTCGCCCGCAGCCAGCGCTCGCGCAGCCGGGACTCGGCGTACAGCCGGGCGTTGTCGATGGCGACGCTGGCCGCGACGGCCAGGGTGAGCGTGACGGAGATGTCCTCCTCGTCGAACTGCCCACCGCCGCGCTTCTCGGTCAGGTACAGGTTGCCGAACACCTGGTCGCGGACCCGGATCGGGACGCCGAGGAAGGTGTTCATCGGCGGATGGTGGGGCGGGAAGCCGTACGAGGCCGGGTGCTCGGAGATCTTCGCGAGCCGAAGGGGCTCCGGGTGGCGGATCAGCTCTCCGAGAATGCCGTGCCCCTCGGGGTAGGGGCCGATCGCGGCGATCTGCTCCTCGGTGACCCCGATGGTGTGGAAGGCCGACAACCGCTTGCCGTCAGGACCGATCACGCCCAGCGCGGCGTACTCCGCGTCGACGAGCACCGCAGCCGCTTCGACAATGCTGTGGAGGGCCTGCTCAAGGTTTAGCTCCCGGCCGACCGAGAGCACGGCCTCCAGCAGGCTGTGCACCCGGTCCCGAGTGCCTCGCGCGGCGTCCAGCCGTGCTTGCAACTCCTCCAGCAGCTCGTCCAGCCTGAGCTGAGGCAGCCGTACACGGGCTTCCCCGGGGCTTCCCACCTGTGTTCCTCCAAGTCCGCTCACCGAACGGACACCCACTGGTCCGACCATGTGCCACGGTAACGGTCGCCAGTCCGGGGCGTAAGCGGAACCGGCCGAGTCGACACGCCCGTCGGCGTGCCCGCCACAGGCCGGACCCTGTCGTGCAAAGGGGGCCGGTCGGCCCACCGCACGGGACGGACAGCACCTGTCCCCGCCGCCGCCGCCGCCGGACGCTGTAGTCGTACCGAGTCCGCAGACACAGCGAGGAGACCGGCGTCATGGTCCGTTACGTGTACGAGTTCACAGACGGCGGCCGTGACATGGCCGACCTGCTCGGCGGCAAGGGGGCCAACCTGGCCGAGATGACCCGGCTGGGCCTGCCGGTCCCGTCGGGCTTCACCGTGACCACCGAGGCGTGTCGGGCCTTCCTGGCGAGCGGCTCGGAACCGGAGGGCATGCTGCAGGAGGTGTCCCGGCACCTCTCCGTCCTGGAGAAGTCCGCCGGGCGCCTGCTGGGCCAGCGTGACGATCCGCTGCTGGTGTCCGTCCGGTCCGGAGCACGGTTCTCCATGCCCGGCATGATGGAGACCGTCCTGGACATCGGCCTCAACGACGAATCCGTCCTCGGACTGGCCAAGGCGTCCGGCAGCGACCGCTTCGCCTGGGACTCCTACCGCCGACTCGTTCAGATGTTCGGCAGCACGGTCATGGGGGTCGACTCGGCCCTGTTCGACGAGGCGATGACCCTGCTCAAGGAAACCCGCGAAGCCCCTGACGACCTGCACCTCGACGCGAACGACCTCGCCTGGCTCGTCGAGACGTACAAGCGGCTGATCCACGACCAGACGGGACAGGAGTTCCCCCAGTCCCCCGCCGAGCAACTGCGCCTGGCGATCCTCGCGGTCTTCCGTTCCTGGAACGGCGAACGGGCCCGGCTGTACCGCCGGCGCGAGCACATCCCCGACGACCTGGGCACCGCCGTCACCGTACAGCGCATGGTGTATGGCAACCGGGGCACCGACTCCGGCAGCGGTGTCGCCTTCACCCGCGACCCCGCCACCGGGCGGCCCGGCCTCTACGGCGACTACCTCTCCAACGCCCAGGGCGAGGACGTCGTCGCCGGTATCCGCAACACCGTGCCGCTGGCCGATCTCGAGCGGCTGGACGCGAACTCGTACCGGCGGCTGCTCGACCACATGGGGACCCTGGAGCGCCACTACCGCGACCTCTGCGACATCGAGTTCACGATCGAGCGCGGCACGCTGTGGATGCTCCAGACCCGGGTCGGCAAGCGGACCGCCGAAGCCGCGTTCGCCATCGCCGCCGAACTGGTGGACGAAGGGCAGATCACGCCGGAGGAAGCACTGGCCCGGGTCGGCGGGGACGGCCTCGCCCGGCTGATGTTCCCCCGCTTCGACACCTCCGTCACCGGCGACGCGCTCGCCCACGGGCTTCCGGCCTCCCCGGGTGCGGCGGTCGGCGCGGCGGTGTTCGACTCCGACGAGGCCGTACGGCGTGCCGCGGCCGGCGAGAAGGTGGTGCTCGTCCGCCAGGAGACCACCCCGGACGACCTGCCCGGCATGGTGGCCGCCGAAGCCGTGCTGACCAGCCGGGGCGGCAAGACGAGCCACGCGGCCGTCGTCGCCCGCGGCATGGGCAAGGTGTGCGTCTGCGGCGCGGAGGAACTCACCGTGCACACCGAGGCCCGGCGGTTCACCACCCCCGACGGCACCGTCGTCGAGCAGGGCACGGTCATCTCGGTGGACGGCTCCGTCGGCGCCGTGTACGCGGGTGAAGTCCCGCTGGTCGCCTCCGCCGCCATGCGCTACCTGGAGACCGGCGAAGAGTCCGACAGCGTGGTGGCCGGGGTGGCCCGCGCCCTCCAGCACGCCGACTCCGTACGGCGGCTGGAGGTCCGGGCGAACGCCGACACCCCCGAGGACGCGGCCCGCGCCCGCCGCTTCGGCGCGCAGGGCATCGGTCTGTGCCGTACCGAGCACATGTTCCTCGGCGAGCGGCGCAAGCTGGTCGAGCGGATGATCCTGGCCCGCACCGACGCCGAACGCGACCGGGCGCTGAACGCTCTTCTCCCACTTCAGCGGCAGGACTTCGCCGGCATCCTGGAGGCCATGGACGGCCTGCCCGTGACCATCCGCCTGCTCGACCCGCCGCTGCACGAGTTCCTCCCCGACCACACCGAACTCGCCGTACGGATCGCCGCAGCCGAGGCCCGCGGCGGGCAACCGGACCCGCACGACGTCGAGTTGCTCGACGCGGTGAACCGCATGCACGAGGAGAACCCGATGCTCGGTCTGCGGGGCGTGCGGCTGGGCCTGGTGGTGCCTGGACTGGTCGCCATGCAGGTGCGGGCGATCGCCGAGGCGGTCGTGGCACGAATGAGGGCAGGGGGCTCTCCCGAGGCCGAGATCATGGTGCCGCTGGTCGGCGCGGTCGAGGAACTCAGGCTCGCCCGCGAGGAGGTGGAGCGGGTGCTCGCCGAGGTCACCGCCGAGACGGGCGTGCCCCTGCACTGCCCCGTCGGCACCATGATCGAACTTCCCCGGGCGGCGCTCACCGCGGGCCAGATCGCCGAGGAGGCCGAGTTCTTCTCCTTCGGCACGAACGACCTGACGCAGACCACGTGGGGCTTCTCCCGCGACGACGTCGAGGCCGCGTTCTTCTCCGCCTACCTCGACAAGGGCATCTTCGCCACCTCCCCCTTCGAGACCCTCGACCGCGACGGAGTGGGCCGACTCATCCGGATCGCGGTCGACGAGGGCCGCGCCGCACGCCCCGACCTGAAGATCGGAGTCTGCGGCGAACACGGCGGCGACCCCGAGTCCGTGCACTTCTTCCATGCGGCGGGCCTGGACTACGTCTCCTGCTCCCCGTTCCGTGTCCCGGTGGCGCGGCTGGAGGCCGGCAGGGCCGCCCTGCCCGCGACGGAAGGGAGCGACAGCCGCTGACATGCTCGGGGGCGTTCGGCCCCAGGAGGTGGGGCCATCACCGCCGTCAGCCGCATGGACGATTCATCGCACCGGGTGAGCAGGAGCGGCACTGATCCCCCGCGGTGTCGCTCCGCCTGTCTCCGCACGCGGCAGCCCAACAACGTGCGTCTGCCAGGCCGGGACGAAGCGACATGGTGGTGTCGGGTTGGCGAGGTCGACGGGGCGAGGGTGGTGATGCGGCTGAGCGGCACCGGCTCGTGCTCGCGGCCCGGCGCTTCAAGGGGCCGACTCGATCACCGGCGTCGTCATCGCCGTTGACGGCGCAACGGGCGGCGACGGCCACCGGCAGAGAGCCCCCACGGCTGACACCTGGCGCTCGGCGTTGCCAGAGGTCCCGACAGCGGGGTCGTTCGGCTGTTGCGCAGGCGCGGGCGCTGGCCGCGCAGGGGGCGAGAACCGGCGATCTCGTCTGCCCGTCGTCACGGTCCTGGCCACTCCTGCCACGCGGGCTCACCTAAGAGCACACTACCGAGCAGGTCGGGTCACCGGTGTCAGCGGCTACGGGAATGTCGGGTGCTCGCGGTGGCTCCCGCCCGGGCAGCGGGCGAGAGTTGGACCTGTGCAGGTGGTGTCGCCGCCGGGTGCCGCAGGTCCCGCGTAGCGATTGCCCAGAAGGCGAACGGCAGCAGTGCGTCCGTGACGCCGAGTGGGTCTGACACCACCGGCTTCCCGTAGCGGCTCGGTTCACTCATGAGGGATGACGGCGACTGGGCAGCGCGCGTGGTGGACGGCGGCCTGGGCCACGGAGCCCAGGCGTGGTGCCGGGGCGTGGTGGCTGCGCCGGCCCACGATCAGGAGTTCGGCGCGCTCGGCGGCTGCTACGACGACCCTGGCGGGACTTTCGAGGCGGATGTCGTCCGTCACGGCCACGCCTGGAAACTTCTCGCACCAGGGGCGGAGGGTCTGCCTCAGGTGCTTCTGCGCGTCCTGGATGATCTCCTGGGTCACGGTGTGGTCCACGCCCCACGGGGCGTACGCGTGGATCGGGATGGCGCGGCCGTGAACGGCGCGGAGGGGCACGCCCCGAGCTGCTGCGGTGGTGAAGGCGAATTCGAGCAGGTCGTTGCACGGGCCGTGCAGTTTCAGCCCCACCACCACTCCGCCTGCCGCACCTGACTCAGACGCCGAGGACCCTTCCGCACGCTTCGCACGCTTGTCGGCGCGGACGAGGACCACGGGCCCCTCGGCGCTTGCCACGACGGACATGCTGATGTCACCGAGGAAGTAGCTCTCCACAGGAGTCAGGCCGCGCGAGCCGAGTACGAGCATCTCCGACTCGGACGCCGCTTGGATCAGTGCGTCCTGCGCGTCGTCGGCGACCAGGTTGCCGACGACGGTGAGGCCCGGATGGTGCGCCTGGAGTTCCGTCTGGGCGTTGTGCACGAGCCGCTTCGCCCAGTAGTTCTGGTCGACTTCCGAGGGGACGGCGGTCGGTTCCGGCGCCAGTAGCGGCCACGCGTGCAGCAGGCGCAGGGTGAGTTTGCGCCGCTGGGCTTCGTCGGCGGCCCAGTGGGCAGCGGCGAGGCTCTCGGGTGAGCCGTCGAGGCCCACGGTGAGGACTCGTTCCATGGCGACTGCCTCCGTCTCGTACGAAGCTGGAAAGGACGGTGAGTGTGGCCGCTGTCCGGACTGCTGCGGTCTCGGTGATTCTTTGGCCGTGTGGGCCGGCGGTGGGACGTAGTCGGCGCACGCATGAGCATTTGTGCCGGCGCGTTTGACCACGGCGCTTCTCCCTTGAGGAGTACCCCAGATCTCCTCACGGCGCATGCGGTCCCCGCAGTGCCCGCAGCGGCGCTCCCCGCCGCTGCGGAGGAGTGCGGCAGAGCGAACGGCGGCGAACGGACGGACGTGAAGTCCGGCATGAGGAGGAGGCGGAGGCAATGGCGGTTCCCCTGGTGGTCGGCGTAGACGGGTCCGAGGCGAGCCTTGAGGCGGTGGACTGGGCCGCGGACGAGGCAGCCCGCCACGAGGTGCCGCTCCGTCTCCTGCACGCGGCCGCAGCGGGCCCTGACGCGTCAGACCTGGTCGCCGCAGCCTCGGAGCGAGCCGGCAAGAGTGCTCCTGCGGTACGGATGTCGAGTGAGGTGCTGTCCGAGGACGCGGCGTCCGCGCTGGTCGGCGAGGGACGCAACGCCCTCGCTCTGGTACTCGGGTCCAGAGGGCTCGGAGGTCTCGCCGGGCTGCTCCTCGGATCGGTCAGCCTGGCTGTGGCGGCCCGTGCCGACTGCCCGGTCGTCGTCGTGCGCGGCGGTGTGGAGCACCGGCACGGCCGGTTCGGGTGCGTCGTTGTCGGAGTCGAGGACGGGGAGGGCAGCGGTACGGCCGTGGACTTCGCGTTCCGCGAGGCCCAGGTGCGGCGCAGTCGGCTCCTGGCGGTGCACACCTGGAGTGTCCCGGTTGGGAACCCTGGGCCTCCGGGACTGTCCGGCTACGCTCTCCAAGCCCTCGATCGCCCGCCTGCCCAGGTGCTCGCCGACGCCTTGCGTGGCCCGGAACAGCGGTATCCGGACGTGCCGGTGAGCAGCGAGGTGGTCGAGGGTCCGGCACGACAGGCGCTCCTGAATGCCGCGTCCGCTGCTGATCTGCTCGTCGTCGGAGCCCGCAGACGACATGGGCACGTCGGTCTGCAGCTGGGCCTGGTCAACCATGCGGTGCTGCATCACGCGCCGTGTCCGATCGCGGTCGTTCCGCAGATATGACCAGGTAGGGCCCGGCTGGGGCTCAGTGTTACTTCGGTGTGCCCGACCACCTCGTGACCAGCGCCGACGCGGACACCTGTCCACCCTGGTGGTGGGGCCGCACCGCCTGACCGCTATCGCGCGCCCCCCGGTCCAGATGGAGTGGCGGACTCGCCGGTGAGTTGGGGTTCGACGTCCACGACGCCCTCCACGGCGCGCACGAGGCGCACGGCGACCGAGATGAGTGAGGTGTCGCGGATGTGTCCGCGGAGGGTGACGACTCCCTCGTGCACGTTCACGTGGATGGCGTGGCTGAAGGCCGGGAAGAGGTAGGACACCACGGTGCGGCGGACTTCCTCCTCGATGTCCTCGTCCGACCGAAGGAAGACCTTCAGCAGGTCGGCACGGCTGACGATGCCCTGGAGCATGCCGATGTCGTCGACCACCGGCAGACGCTTGACGTGCCGGACGGCCATGATCCGGGCAGCCTGGGCCAGGGTGACGCCGGGGTGGACGGTGATAGCGGGGGTGCTCATGAGTTCTTCCGCCGTTGCTGCCCCCGCTTTGGCGACGTCGGACAGACGCCGGCGTTGCTCCAAGAGGCTCGGGTCGCTGTCATGGAACTCCTCCTTGGGCAGCAGATCTGCCTCGGAGACGACACCGATGACGCGACCTTCGCCCTCAAGGACGGGCATGGCACTGACCTTCCACTGCTCCATGGTCCGCACGATCTCTTTGAAGGGCGCGTCGCGTCCGACAGCCACGACCGTCTGAGTCATCACATCGCTCACGATGTGCGGGGTCTGCGGCACTTCGAAGCACCTCGTCTCGCCTTGTCAGGGAACCTCGCCCGAACCGTGGGGCGCGTACAGGTCGAGCAGCCGCACCCGAGCGGACCTGAGCCGGCGCGCGAGCACGCCGGAGACATACGTACACAGCTCGTGATCCAGCCCCGGGTCCTTCGCGCACATCTCACGAACCGCCGCCGCGTCGAACTCGTAGGCGCGGACCGGGCTGCCGGCCTCGGCCCCCAGATGCCATTGATGGGGAGGGACCAGCCAGGACCAGCCCAGCAGCTTTCCGGCACCGAGGGTCTCGACGACCGCCGCCCGTCGGCCGGGCACTTGCAGGTCGAGCGCGACCGTGCCCGTGTGGATGATCCAGAAGCGGTCGGCCTTGCCGCCCTCGTCGAAGATGCGCTCGCCTGCCTCGAACGACACCTCACGAGCGTGTGACATGAGCTGCTCGCGATGCTCGTGGGTCATGGCGCCGAATACGCCGGTCCTCGCAACCACGATGGCCGTCCCTTCTCCGCGACCTCGAGGTGGAGACTGGCTCCTGTCCGGTCACGGACGTCTCAGCACGCGGCCGATGCGGAAGCCGTGGCGGGAGGTGGGACCCAGCGGCGTCTTGCTGCCGGCCGCATGACTCCACCATCGCCGCAAACCGGCGTGGCGCAACCCGGGCGGAGGCACTCCGAGAGCCGAAGCGCGTGTCGCGGGGGGTTCAGGCCGGTGCGACGGTATTCACAGGGGACTCTCACAGCGGCTGGGCGGAAGGGCGGTGGGACGATGGAGCGCCCGCTGGTCGTGGGGGTCGACGGATCGGATTCCAGCCTGGAGGCCGTGGACTGGGCCGTGGACGAGGCGGCGCGCCACAGACTGGCAGTGCGGCTTGTCCATGGCTCGCGATGGGAGCGGTGCGAGCGACGCCTTCCCGCCCTCGGCGCCTACCGCCCGTTCGGAGTGATCATGGCGGAGAGCATCGCCGCGTCGTGCGCGGAACATGCGCGGCTGCGAAACCCGGAGCTGAAGGTCTCCGGCGAGGCGTGGCTCGAGGACGCTGCGACCAGCCCCTGGTGCGGGGCCTTGGGTGGCCGGATGCTCAAGTCCAGATAGGCATTGAGGCCCGGCACAGCTCGGAGTCGTGCTCGGCCTGCGGGACCGCCTACTGACCTGGGAGAACCCGTTCCTGCCGGCGGCGGTCGCCGTCTCGGCCGGGCTCGCGGCCGCTGCCCTGTATGTGGCCTTCCTCCGCGCGGTGCTCAGCACGGTCGCGCTCGACTGGACAGAGATCGCCCTGGCGGCCGCGGCAGGTGGACTCGGATATCTTGCCGCGCGTGTAGGCGCGCGCGGTCAAGGGCGGTGGTCGTCGACGTGAGGGCGACGTGCGGTGAGGTGCTGCGAGCCAGCGGTGAGGGATTGACGTCGATCGGATCCTTGAGGTCACAGGTCAGGGGGCCGGACTCGCTCGGGACGGTTGGGGCGCCGACGGAGTCGTGTCCGGTGGGCGCTGGGACCGGACGTTCCTGCCGACCATTCCACCCTGCTCCAGCTGAACGCGGTGGGCGGTGGTGGCGTCGCGGGCGAGGCACGTGATCTCGTTTCCACCGAACGGGTGTTGGTGTTTGTCTTGGAGGGCGTGCCCCGCTGCCTTTGGTGTGAGACGAGGTGCAAGCTGCCGGCATGCCCGATGACGAGGCGCACCTCACCCCTCCGGAGTCACTGCTGCAGGTGATCGACAACCTCTCGAAGTTCCATCGAGAGCATGAGGAGTACTACTCGCAAGCGCCTTTGCAGCAGGCTGGAGAGCTCCAGGCGCGGGCTCGGGCGCTGAAGTCACTGGCCGACAGGTGGACCGTGGTCGAGGTCGGTGAGCAGACGTCGCCGATTGCGTTCGCCGGCACGGAGGACCTGAATGCGCCAGGGCTCGTAGCGGAGTCGGGAATCCTCTTCATGGAAGGGGAGGGCGAGCCTGCCGAACTCCAGAGGCTGAAGAGTGAAGTCGCCCTGCTCGCCGATGAGACCCAGCAGGGCGGTGACTGGCTGGCCCAGGCGATGGAGCATGCTTGGAGCATGGCGGGAAACTTGGCTGCCTATCCGGCCCTTGCCGACCTGCTGGGAGAGCGCCACCGGATCATCGCCAATGACTGGCAGTCGGCGGGTTTGCAGGCTCTGATCGCGCGACTGCTGCGCCGGGCCCTGGACCTGCTGGCCCAGGTCGACTTCTCGCCGACAGCACTTCGGGCCGACCTGCGAGGCGAGCGGACGGCTCCTGCCTACCTCTATTCGGCTTCCGAGCTGCTCGACAGGGCTGCCGACCTGATGGCGGAATCAGCAATTCTTGTGCATGAGAACGAGAGGCGCTGGCGCGTGTTCCGTGCCCGAGTTCGTGAGCTGCAATCCGAGTAGGCCGTGGCGACCGCGGTAATCCCATTCCCCAGTTTGGGACCGCGACTGTCCCGCAAGCTGAGCCGAAGCGCGACAGCTGTCACATAGGCAGGCGGTTTGGCCACAGCACGCCGGCCGGGTCCGGACGCGCTTCATCGGCCTGCGACGTCGGCGTCCTTGTCGTCGGCCAGCATGATGGAGGCTGTGATGCGCTTGCCGACGGGCTCGCGGTGGATCTGAAAGGTCAGGGCTGCGGCCATGATGATCTCCAGACCGTGCTGTCCCACTCGGGCGGGGTCAGGAGGCAGGATTGTCGGTGGATCCGGGTTGCTGTCCCAGACGGCTACGTCCACGGAGCCGTCACGGACTTGGAGAGTGAGCAGGGCGGGGCCGGGCGCGTATTTGCGGGTGTTGGTGACCAGCTCGCTGACGACCAGCTCCACCAGGCCCTGGGCGCGGTCGGAGACCGGCAGGCCATGGACGTTCTGTATGTCGGCTAGGAAGCACCGGGCAAGTTTCCGGGCCTCGGCGATCGACTCATTCCCTTCGAACTCGGCAGATAGCGATATGGCGTGGGGGAACGGCGTCGCGTGGGGTTCGGTCCCCTCTGGCGTTTCGTTCATGAGGGGCCGTCGTGTTGCCGGGCGGCCATGCCTCCCGGTCCACTCCCAGGTCATCGTCGTCGGGTCCTGTCGGTTGCCGGGCGGGTCGGAAGTGTGGTGTCACCGGCGGCCGGCGGTCATGGCGAGGCCGGTGATGAGGAGGGTGAGGCCGATGATGAGTACGGGGAAGCCGGGACCGGGCAGGAAGTACATCGCCACTCCGGCCAGGGTGAGCGGCGCGCCGATGGCGGCCAGCACCTTGCCGGTCCGTCGTTCCGACACGGGCTGCTCCTTGCTCGGTGCTGCGGGAGATGTGGCGGTCGGGGTGTCGCGGCCGGTGAGGAACGCGGTGAGTGCCCCGATGAGCAGGGCCCAGGCCGCCACCGCCCATCCGAAGCGGGCACCACTGATTAAGACCATGGCCGCGGCGACCGTCGCGCCGGCTGCCGTGGCCCAGGGGTGGGTGGCGAACGCCCACTGCCGTCGGGCACTGCCCGGGTGTCGGAGCTCGGTGATCGCAGTGCGGATGCCCAGGGCGGCGATGACGGTCACGGGTGCCAGCAGTGAGGAGTCGCCGCCGGTCATCAGGTGCACTGCCCGTCCGCGCGGGCGGCGGCGCCCTCGGTAGCCGTGTCGTGCTGATAGATGTCGGGGATTCCGTCGTTGTCGGCGTCGATGTTCTCCGCCTCGTACAGGCGGCGGTAGACGGTGTTGCGCCGCCGCAGCAGGACGGCGGCGAGAACCGCTGCGATGAGGGAGGCGACGAGGACGGCGGCCTTGGCGTGCTCGCCGGTCTGGCCGCCGGGGAAGGCGAGTTCGCCGATCAGGAGGGCGACGGTGAAGCCGATACCGGCCAGCACCGACAGGCCGAGGACGTCGGCCCAGGCGAGGTCGGGGTTGAGCTGGGCGCGGGTGAAGCGGGCGGCCAGGTAGGTCCCGGCGAAGATCCCCAACGTCTTGCCGATCACCAGGCCGATCACCACGCCGAGGGGTTCGGGGCTGGTGAACACCGCGCCCAGGGCAGAGCCGGAGATGCTCACCCCCGCGGCGAACAGCGCGAACAGCGGCACCGCGACACCGGCGGAGAGCGGGTGGACCAGGTGTGCGACCCGCGAGGCCGACGAGACCTTCTCGCCCGGGTCGCGGGTGGTGCGCAAAATCAGGCCCATGGCGACGCCGGCGACGGTGGCGTGGACGCCGCCGTTGTACATCAGCGCCCAGATCGTCACCCCGAGGGGCGCATACCACCACCAGCCGCGCACCCGCAGCCGCTGGAGCAGGTAGAAGAGCACCAGGCCCGCGAAGGCTCCGGCGAGCGCCCACGGGTTCAGGTCGGAGGTGAAGAACACCGCGATGATCAGGATCGCGCCCAGGTCGTCGACCACGGCCAGGGTGAGGAGGAAGGCGCGCAGCGCGGCCGGCAGGTGCGTGGACAGCACCGCCAGGACCGCCAACGCGAAGGCGATGTCTGTGGCCATCGGGACCGCCCAGCCCGAACTGCTGCCGCCGCCCGCCCAGACCGTGGCCAGGTAGAGGGCGGCGGGCACGGCCATACCGCACACCGCGGCGACGACGGGCAGCGCGGCGGTGGCCGGGGTGCGCAGTTCACCGACGACGAGCTCGCGTTTCAGCTCGATCCCGGCGACGAGGAAGAACACGGCCAGCAGCCCGTCGGCCGTCCAGTGCCCCACGGAGAGGTCCAGGCCGAGAGCCGGTATCCCGAAATGGAAGTCGCGTATGGACGCGTACGCCGCGCTCCAGGGACTGTTCGCCCAGATCAGCGCGAGGACGGCTGCGCCGAGGAGGACCAGGCCGCCGACGGTCTCAGTGCGCAGGGCTCGGGTGATTGCCTGCCGTTCGGGCAGCGGTAGCAAACCGAGGAAGGGGGAGCGGGTGCCGGCCATGGCAGGGGCCTCCGGGTGTGTCAGCGAAAGAGGGCACACTGCCCCCAGGACGCCGACCAGACTTCCCGGCACACCGCGCGCCAGCTCTTGACGCGTTCTTTACACCATATCCAGCGGACGGGTAGCTGTCTGCCCCGCACCGCTCCCCATGATCACATCGGCGTCAGGTTGTGATCAGCCCTGGCGGGAGATGCACCACCAGGCGGCGGCTGCCGCGAGCACCAGTGCGGCGCCCGCGATCAGGTCGGAGCAGCGTACGGCCCGTCAGCTTTCGGGGTTGCGCTGAGCCGCCCCGAGCATCCGGATGTGCCGCCACACGTTCGCGTGGCTGCGCTGAGCCTCGCGTACCCAGGAAGGAACAGAGCGCCAGTCGACGGTCACTTCGCGTTCGCCCCAGGCCGCCTGCATTATCCGTTGATCGCCGGCGAAGTCCTCGACGAGATCGCGACGCAGGAAGAGCAGGTGGCCGCGCCAGGGCTCATCCGCGCGGAAAGCCGCGGAGGCGCGCCGGCCGTCTAGGCCCACGAGGTCCAAGGTGCCAGGCAGTTGGCGCAGGCCGAACCGGGCGGCGAACTCGTACGACGGCACGTCATAAGCCCCGCCGAGCCCGGTCTCCGAAGTGTTTTCGGAGGAGAAATCTATAGCGACCTGGTGGAGCTTGATGCCGTTGTCCTGCCAGTGGCAGCGCAGCGCCGGGGGCGGGACCGCGTCTGGCACGTCGTAGCCGAAGGTCAGCTTGAACCTGGGGCTCCACGGCATCTCCGCGGCCAGCACGTCACGGACCGACGGCAGCGAGGGGAAGAAGTCGTTACCCAGGTAGGGGCGCTCGCTGGCGAGCTGGTGTGCGGATTCCGCATCCTTCGGGTCCAGGAGGAGGGTGCGGAAGAACCCGAACACCGTCCGGCCCTCGCGGCGGTGACTCAGATACCCCTCGACCAGAAGCCAGCCGCCGTCGACTCCGTGGATTTCCTCGGGTGACCACAGTTGGTCCGGGATGGTGACTGTCCCGGACGTGACCCACGTCCGATCGTCCGTGGCCTCCGCGGGCGCCCAGGCGGAAGGGGCATGGGCACCACCGGGGGCGTGTCGGGGAAGGTTGGGTCGATGTCGGGCATCAAACGTTCCGCGGTCCCGAACCGAGCTGGTGCACGGCCGGCGTCCACGAGGCGGCCGACCATTTCGTGATACCCGATCCAGCCGTACTTCTTCCCGTAGCGCTCCACGTTCTCGTGGGTGCTGGCAGGCCGGTCGGTACTCGTTGCGATGGCCTGGTCGACACTGCCGAACTCTGCCTCGCGCCAGCCTAGTTGCCAGACGCGGGCCATGACCTCGGCGCGGGCCCTGCGGTAGCCGGGATGGTCGAAGTCGTAGTTGTCCCGGCCGTTGATGGCAGTTCCGATGACGTAGTTCTCGAAGTCCATGCCGAAGGTGCGGTCGCACTCCTCGGCGTTGGGGTCGTCATCCTCCATCACTTCGGCGGGCGTCACGGCGGCGAACCTCGGTGCAAAGGCGTCGACACCGTCGGGGACGGCAGCGGGGTGGAGGGTGCCGGCGAACTCGTAGACGGCCCGTACGTAGCCGCGCAGCTGCTCGTGGGAGGTGGGAGTGGTCCCACCGTCGAGGAAGCTGTCACGCAGTCGCACCAGCCAGTCCCGCAGCGCTTGTTCCAGCGGTCCGCCGGGATCGGGCATCTGGTGGGTGCTGACGGCGCCGAACGCGGCGGCGACGAGCCGTTCGACGACGTACGGGTCGTCGACATCGAGCATCCGGGCAGCGAGGTCGAACAGCCGCTTGGGCTCCGGCCGGCCGTAACGCTGGAGGGCTTTCGTCGCCAGGTCCCGCATGCCCGTGTTCGTGGAGGTCAGCAGCCAGGCGATGGCCAGGGCGTCCAGGTCGTCGCTCTCGGCGTGACTGCTGCTCTCGGTCCACCTGTCGATCGCTCGGTTCAGGTCTGTGGTGAGCCGGCGAGTCCGGCCTCGAGCCCATTCGGTCCAGCGCAGGTCGCGTTGGGAAAGGGGCAGTTGGCGCAGGACCTGGTCGAGGAAGGTGGCGTTCAGGCGGTGCGAGGCGGACCTGCGGATCTCCCACAGACGGTCGAATGCGGGCCGGCCCTTCCTGTTGCTTGGGCGCGCGGTGACAAGCGCGGTTGCGAGCGCTTCGACAGTATCGTCGTCGAGAAAGCCCGACTCGGTGGTGAGTTCCTGGGCGAGCGCGGTCGAACGGTGCTCATCTGGGGCGACGCGCCACAGGTGGTGCCCGGTGAAGCGGCGCGGCAATAGTGAGATCAGACCGATGAGGGTGTCCTCGCCGAGGGGGTGCGCGTCGTTCCCCACGAGGGACTGCCAGAGAGTTGTCTCCGCGAGCTGCTCATTGACGTCCGCGTAGGGCATGCGCACCAGGATCGCGTCGGCGATGAGGTATCCGGCGAGGCGGTCAAAAACGAAGCCGCACTCGGTGTCGTCGGAATCCCTGATCTCCTCGCGGAAGATCACTCCTTCCTCTACGAGGCGCCGGAGCAGGCTTTCGTCCCAGTTCGGCTGGTCGGCGTCGAGGATTCTTCGCGCTTCGTCGAACGGGAGCCGGCGGACGTTGTGCTCCCAAAGGTGTCTCGCCATGGTGGCGAGGCGGCGCTTGATCTGGTCGGCCGGCAACGAAATGCGGGCCGGGTCCAGGGCCAGCCTCTCGGTCACACCATCGCGGTACAGCTCGAAGACGCCGATGAGGGACTGCGGGAGCGCCTCCGCGCCCACCGGCACCAGGCGGTCGTGGTTCGCGGCCTCGCAGTACATGCGGACGAACAAGGGGTTGTGGAAAGTGTCGACCGGAAGCCACGCGTCGGCCGGGTTGATGAGGTAGTGGTCGAAGTAGACGCGCAGGATGTCGTTGACTTCCGCGTGCTGCCACTCCAATTCCAGGGTCACGGTGTCTTGCGGGAGGGTCTGGTCGGCGAGCACCTCGCGGAGGGTGACGATCACCGCGACGTGGGGATAGCTGCCCAGGGCCGGTACCAGTCCGGCGAGCAGGGTCCGCCACCGCAGGGGCCGCTCGGCCTCGTTCAGACCGTCGATGATCAGCGGTATCCGGCAGCCGGCACGAGCTCCGGCCGAGTTGAGGGCTTCCAGGAGGTCCTCGAAGCGGTCGACCCTGAGTCCGGGGATCCGTCGCGCGAGGTCGTCGAGGGTGTCGCTGGTGTGCAGGCTTGCCCCCTGGATGAACACCCCGGCTGTCGGCCGGTCCTTCGGCGAGGTCATCTGCGCGGCGAGGTGGGTTTTGCCTTGCCCGGCAGCGGCGACAACCGCGAGCAGCGGGGCTTCGGCGTCCGCTCGTGTCTCGGTCAGCCACTGAACGATGTCGCGGATCTCCGCTCCGAGACCGGTGACGAGCGGCGCCTCGGGAAGGCGACGCTGCCTGAGCTTCAGCACCAGGCGTCGCAGCGTTCGGGGAGAGGTTCCCGGAGGCTGATGGTCGGCGAGGCGCTCGCGCACTTCCCAGGGCCGAAGGCTCCTCCCGGCGTCAATGATGGCGCGCAGACCGTCGACGAACCCCTCCAGATCGTCGGCAATCTCCTCGGCACCGGCACGGGTATCGGTGTCGAGGCCGCACAGGGCTGCGCGCAGTGCCTCGAGCCGTGCTGTGACGTCGTCGGTGCGCTGCTGCAGCCACTCGAACGACGCCGGACGCAACAAGGCCCGGTCGATGCGGTGCTCCACGTGGTGGGCGGTGTGCAGCTGCGGGGCCCACCGGGCCGTAACCGGTGCCACAGATTGCTCGTGGGTTCGCGCCAGCTTCTCCGGGGTGAGGGCGAGTTCGCCGAAGAAGGTGGAGCGGAGCTCGTCGTGTCCGGCTAGTTCGGCGTCGTAATTCTCGGTGGACCACAGTTTGACGCGGACATCTGGCCGCCTGAGACCGTTGATCCACTCCTCGTCACCCTTGGCGGGCCTCTGTGGCAGGCAGAGCACGAAGTCGGTCAGTCCTACGACGTGTTTGATGGCCTTGGTGAGGGAGTCCTCGATCTGCGTGCGCTGGCCTGCGCTGAGCTCGTTCTTGCTGTTGAGGATGAACCATTTGCACGACCACCCCCAGATCCGGTCGGGATCGCCCAGGTCGCCGGCGTGGTCAACGTGCATGTAGAACTCGACGCCGGGCTGGTTGCGGCGCTCTCGCATCGTGCCCAGCGCGCCGTAGCGGCGGGAGACGATGGCCCGCGTGAGCGCTTCGAAGTTCTGGTCGGCCGCGCCGGGTAGGCGTGCCAGCTCAGTCAGATCCACCGTCGCTCCGGCTGTTGCTCGCGTCCGTCGCATCGGACCGGGTGACAGCGTCCTCGTCCCACGTGTGGCGCGAGAACACCTCGACTTTCGCACCGTGGTGGAGGAGCACCTTCAGGAATCCCTGGACGTCGGACTCGTCGGTCCAGATCCGGACCGTCTGCGCCTCACGGGTGACATTGTGATCAAGAGCGAAAGCATCGACGTCGGATCGCCCCATGTCATACAGCTTCATCTGGCTCAGCGCTTCGCCGAGTTCGCGAGGCATGCGTTCCTCGGGACTCCGCCAGTCGTCGTCGGACCACGCCGCCTCAGCGAGGGCCTGCAGTGCCTCCATCCGCTCCTCTGCTGCTTGCGCACCGGCGACCGTCTCGAAACGGCCGATCAGAACGAGGTTCATCGAGTACTCCGAGCCGTAGCCGTTCCAGATCCTCATCCCGTCTCCTTCAGCGTCTGCACGACGTCCATGATGGAGCCCTCGACTGGCAGTCCCGTGCTTGCGTAGGCGTGAGGGCGCAGGACGCCGGTCGCGTCGAGATGCATGTGCGCGTCGAGGGGAAGTTCGCCGGGGATGGCCTCTGCGGTGGGCAGTGCTGCTTCGAGGCCGGTACGGGAAATCGCGAGTCGGACCTCGGTTCGTGCGGTTGCGGCCCATTCGACGAGGCGCTGTGCGTCGGCGTCGCTGATGCCGGGGGTAGCCGTGGTGGGCTGCTCCGGCAGGAGCAGCAGTTCGGACGCACCGACCTCGTCATGGGCGCCAGGTCGTCCTGGGTGAGGTAGAGATGCCGCGCGAGGGCGACGCGCGCGAAGCGGTGCTGCACCCGCTGTGTGAGGCGGGTGGTCCAGGTAACGTCGGGGATACGGCCGGTTTGGTCCATCTCGTCGAGATGGGCAGCCAAGATGCGGTCCTCGGGGCCGAGGTCTTCAGGGGCATTCCGGAAGGTCTGCAAGAGGTCTTCGCCGACCCGAATACGTTCCCGGATGCCCACCACGTCGCTGCGAGCGGCTGTGACCAGTGCTCGGAACTCTCGGTCCGAGTAGCCGGACCTGCCGACGGCCTTGGCACCGTTTCGCTGGTGACCGGGTTGCCGCAGGAACTCGCGGAGTTGAGGCGACAACTCTGTGTCAGGGGTGACTGACGCAAGCACCATGCGCAGGAGGGCCAACTCGATGCCCACGGGGCCGACCTTCACGGTTTTCAAGCGCTCGAGGCGATAGCGCTCCAGGTGTCGGGGCGTGAGTTCCCCGAGGGTAGTGGGCCGTGTATGGAAGGACTCGAGGAAGGCGAGTAGCCGGCGGATTCCCAGATAGGCGCTGTTGGCGCTGGACTTGGTCCGAAGAGTGCCAGTCGGCCCGGTCCGGGCCGCGAACGCGATCGCGAGGTCCCTGTGCATACGCGGCAATGGCAGCCGAGTGAAGTCGTACTCCTTTGTGCGACCATCCTCGCCGGTGAACGGCACCGTCAGCGCACCCTGCTCGCTGTGCTTGACTGGTACGGATTCGTACGGCCCCGAGGGCATCGCGGAGCTACGGCCAGGCCCAGTAGGGGCGAGGCGGGGCTGTCGGGAGACTTGCTCTTTCATGCCGCGCCCCCGGAGTCTGCCGTGTTCTCGGAGGCGGGCTGGGCAGCCGCAGCGGCGACGGGTTCCCAACTGTCAGGGATCAGGGCCATGCGGGTTTGCATCTCCAGTTCCTGGAGGGTGTGCAGATATTTCACGGTCGTGGTGACCGACCGCTGGCCGAGTCTGATGCGAACCCAGTTCAGGGGGTCACCGAAGACCATCCGGTAGGTCTGGCGGTGCCCGGGGTTGGACTCGGCGAGGTCATGGAAATGTGGTTGAGCTGGATGTCGTACCGGCCGTCGGGGCTGATCAAGTACGGTTGCCGGTCCAGGATGTCGTGGTTGTCAAGCCACTCGTCCAGGTCCCACAGCGTGTCGAGCAGCGGGTCCCCGCTTTGGGGGCGGGGCAGGCCGCGGAGGGTGTGAAAGACCCGCCATCGTGTGTCACTCATGATGCCTGTCGCAGCGGTTGGGAAGGATCGGTGGATCGGGCTGCTGCTGAAACCGGGGATCAGACGCCGCTGGCCAGTAGCGAAGCGTACGCGCGCCGCACCTGGAGCAGGGTCGGTTCCAGCGGCAGACCGGCGTCGTCGGACAGGCGGTGGCGGTGGGCCCACTCCTTCAACAGCGGGGCTACCGAACGCGGTGGCATGGTGCCGGGACCTGTGAGGGACCACAGGCACCACAGCCGGTCAGAGCCCGACGCCCGGCGTGCGCGTTCGGTGAGCCGGTGCACCATCAGGTAGAGGTCCCCGGGGCCCAAGGGCTGATCGTCGGACGCCCGAAGCTCCCATCGAAGGTTGGCGTGGCCTCCGTGTCGGTGGTCCGGAACTCTGATGGTTACGGTGCCCCGGACGGTGTCATGCTGGTGTGAGGCGGGAAGATTCAGGAGCTCGGAGGGGCGGAGCCCGGACAGCCCGGTTCCCAGTACAAGCAGTGGTGCCAAGTCTTCCCTGGTCAGGAACAGACCTCGGGCGACGTCGGCTCTCTTGGCCGGGCTGTCGGTCCGGTCGAAGAGATCGAGGACGTGGAGGTCGAGACTTTCGATCTCCACGTCGGTGCAGGCCGAACTGGGCGGGTCGGCCCGGTACGCCGCCAGCAGGCTGTCGCCTCGGTCAATTCGGTCGCGCACGGCGACAGCGTCACCTGCGGCCGCGCCCATGAGTTGCTCGAACTCGTTGCGAGTGAGGTAAGAAACGGGTTGTTCCAGGGCTGGCCGCAAGAGGTGCGTAGGCAGTCTCGAGCCCGGTCGAGTGAAGGGAAGGCGACCCCGGGTGGTAATTAGAGTTCCGACCTCCGGAGACAGGCTGCCGTATGGTGCGTTCCGCAGGAGCCTGCACAGCGAAGTCATGTCTTGGTAGCAGGCGCCCGCGGAAGTCATTGTCCTCCGGATGGTTACGTATTGCCCAAGATGCCGTTCGCGCAGGGACGACAGCGAATCCAGTGGTTCGCCCAATGAGTCCAGGAAAGCCAGGAAGCGCCGTACGGTGGAGAAGTACGCCTGAGCCGTGGGCAGTGCGCCTACCGACTTCAGTACCCCGGCCAGGCCCTTAGCCATCTCCAAGTGCAGGGCGGGGCACGGTAGTTCGGCCAGCCTGAAGGTGTGCGTCCGGCCGTCAGCGGCCCGGAAGGCAACCGCCGTCGGTGACACGGTGGGAGGCTGGGGTGGTTCACTGCCGTCAGAGAAGAGTGCAGGCATGGGCAACACCTTTCGTGCGGCAATCACGCACAGCGGAGCCCCCGCCGTAAACCAGGGGGCCGGGCAAGGATCGGATCCGATTTAAGGATCATCCGAAGACCTGCTCCGTTGTCCCGGGAATCCCCATACGGGTGATCCCCTGACGCCGCGTTCGAAGATGAATTCGAACGACGGGTTGCCGCACTCGTGCGTAGTTGGCGGTGAGAGACCGCGCCGTGCGCCGATCATCAGCCACCGAATGGCAGGATCCTGCCGGTCGATGTGGCCGTTGAAGTTGGGGTCGCGAGCACGCGTCTTACCAGCAGTCGCTGCTCTGCTGTCCCGTCAGCAGAGCAGCGATCTGGGTTCATAGAGAATCGTGCACCAGCTTGTTCAGCGAGCGGTGGCGAGAATGAGTGCAAAGCCGGCGTTGGTGTCGGCCCAGAGCTGATTCGTACGGAGACCCGCTCCAGTCATTTCTTCCTGGAGTCCGTCCTGCGTGAATTTCGCGCTCCGCTCGGTGATCCATTCTTCTCCGCGTGCGAAGTGCACTGCCAGGTCGAGGTCTCGAATCTTGACGAGCTGTTCTGTTCGGCTGCGCAGCCTCATTTCGATGTGGCTTTCCGTGCCGTTCCACACCGATACGTGGTCGAAGGCGTCCGGGTCGAAGTCGGCGTTCAGTTCGCGGTTCAAGACGTGCAACAGATTCTTGTCGAACGCAGCCGTGACGCCTTGAGCGTCATCGTAGGCGGCAGTCATTTCCTGCTCGGTCTTGACCAGGTCGGCGCCGATCAGAAGGAAGTCCTCGGGACGCATGATGTCTCGGAGCCCGCGGAGGAACGGGCCACGGGCGGGTCGCCGGAAATTCCCAAGCGTGCTGCCGAGGAAGGCAATGAGTCGTGGGCCGTTCTCGGGCAGCGCCGGCAGGACGAGGGGAGTCGTGAAGTCGGCGCGCAGGGCGTGCAGACGGATCCCCGGGTAGTCCTGGACGAGTTGGGCGCTGGCCTGATGGAGCGCGTCCGCGCTGACGTCGACAGGGACGTAGTGCAGACTGCTCGGCCCCAGTGCCTCGATGATCAGCTTGGACTTCGTTGAGCTCCCGGACCCGAGCTCGACAAGGCTGCGGGCTCCCGTCCGCACGCCGATGTCCTGGGCATGGAGTTGGAGCAATCCCAGTTCCGCTCGCCACAAGGGGTATTCCGGGAGCTGGGTGATCTCCTCGAAGAGTTCGCTGCCCCGGGCGTCGTAGAACCACGTGGGCGCCGTGGACTTCGGGGTGCGGGTCAGCCCGTCGCTGATGTCGGCGCGCAGTGCCTTGGCGTAGTGCTCGGCCTCGAGAGTGTCGGTGTAGCCATAGGCCCGGTTCTCGTTCATGCGTGCCTCTCTTCGGTCGACGCCACATCGGCGGAGTGCCGGGATCGCAGTTTCCTTGTCGAGCGCGCAACGCCGGCAGCAGCAGGCACCCTCCCCATCACCGGGCCGCTGGCTGCCCGGGATGACCGACGGGGCCGGGAAGGAGGCCGAGTTCTTCCCCTACTGATCCGGCTGCTCTGCCTGGGTTTGGGCACGCGAGTGGGCCTTGCGGTGCGGACAACGGACAGGATGAACGACCCACATAGCGCGGCCGTCACGCCGGCCGCGTCGTCGTACGCCCGCACCAGCACCCGCTCGTCCTTGACGAGGTCGGTGCCCAGCAGCAGTGCGTCGCCCGGCGCGAGCAGCGCGCGCACCGAGGCGAGGAACAGCGCGCGCTCGGCCGGCAGCAGATTGCCGATCGTGCCGCCGAGGAACGCCACCAGGCGCGGCCCCGGGGTGGCGGGCAGTGCCAGTGCCGCCGTGAAGTCGGCGATCAGGGCGTGCACGTTCAGTCCCGGCCGCTCGGCGATCAGGGCCTGCCCGGCCTGGGTGAGGGCGCTCTCGCTGACGTCGACGGGCACATACGTGTCCAGGCCGGTCAGCGCGTCGATCAGATAGCGGGTCTTCTCCGAGGAGCCCGAGCCGAGTTCGACGAGCGTGCGGGCACGGGCCGCCGCGGCGATCTCGCCGGCCCGGTCCACCAGGATCTCGCGCTCGGCGCGCGTCGGGTAGTACTCGGGCAGTTCGGTGATCTGCTCGAACAGCTCACTGCCGTGCGCGTCGTAGAACCACTTCGGCGGCAGCGTCTTCGGGGTGTCGGTGAGGCCGCGCTGGACGTCGGCGCGCAGCGCGGCGTCCGTGGCGTCCTCGGGGAGGGTGCGGGTGATGTGGAACGGGCTCACGTGCCGGTCTCCTCGGTTGGTGCGGATGCCGTGTCGGTGCTCGGTTCCTTGAGCGGGGTGAGCAGGACGTCGGCGCGGCTCGCCGCGAGCAGGGTGCGGTCGGGGACCTCCTGCCAGCGCGGATCGTCGTCGTACGGTTCGGAGGCCACGACCGTGCCCCGGCCGGGCTCCGCCAGATACCAGAGGGTGTCGCCCCAGGCGGTGGCGGTGATGGACTCCCCGTCGGTGAGGAGCAGGTTGAGGCGCGAGCCGGGAGCCGACGCGGCGACCTCGAGCACCGTGTCCGCCAGCGCCTGGCTTCCGGTGTCCCCGGCGCGCAGCCGGGCGAGGACCAGCGCCCAGACGAACGCGGAGTCGTTGCGCGCCTCCATCGACAGCAGGTCCGCGGCGGGCAGCGAACCGGTCAGCGACTCCAGTGAGCCCGGCCAGCCCGCGACCGCCCCGTTGTGGCTGAACAGCCAGGTCCCGGCCGCGTACGGCGCCGCCGCGGCCTCCGCGTCGGCGCCGGCCAGCGTCGCGTCCCGTACGGCGGCCAGCAGCGCCCGGCTGCGGACGACCCGGGCCAGGTCGGCGAAGGACAGGTCCGCCCAGATGGGCCCGGCCCGGCGGTAGCGGGCCGGCACCGGATCCCCTTCGGCGTACCAACCCACCCCGAAACCATCGGCGTTGACGGTCCCGTACCGATGCCGGCGGGGCGCCCACGACTGTCGGCACAGACTGTGCTCGGGCTCCACGAGAAGCCGCCCGAGCGGCTCCGCGTACCCCAGGTACGCGAGGTGACGGCACATCAGACTGCCCCTGAGCGGGCCGTGCGGAACCCGGAGAAGATCTGCCGCCGGATCGGGTAGTCCCAGTTGCGGAACGTACCCCGGCAGGCCACCGGGTCCACCGCGAACGAACCGCCGCGCAGCACCTTGTACTCGGGGCCGAAGAAGACCTCCGAGTACTCCTTGTACGGGAACATGCGGAAGCCGGGGTAGGGAAGGAAGTCACTGGACGTCCACTCCCAGACGTCACCGATCAACTGCCGCACCCCGAGCGGGGACGCACCGGCCGGGTAGCTGCCCGCCGGGGCCGGCCGCAGGTGGCGCTGGCCCAGGTTGGCGTGTTCGGGGGCGGGGTCGGCGTCGCCCCACGGGTAGCGCGTCGAGCCGCCGGTCGCCGGGTCGAAGCGGGCCGCCTTCTCCCACTCCGCCTCGGTGGGCAGTCGGCGTCCGGCCCAGCGGGCATAGGCGTCGGCCTCGTACCAGCACACGTGCAGTACCGGCTCGTCGGGCGGTACGACCTCGGTGACCCCGAAGCGCCGGCGCAGCCACTGTCCGCCGTCCCGGTGCCAGAAGAGCGGCGCGTGGATCTTGCTGCGGCGGACGTGCGACCAGCCCTCCTTCGTCCACCAGCGCTCGTCGTCGTAGCCGCCGTCCTCGATGAACGCCTGGTACGCGCCGTTCGTCACCGGGGTGGTGTCGATGTGGAAGGGGGCCACCTCGCGCCGGTGCGCCGGCCGTTCGTTGTCCAGCGCCCAGGGCTCACCGGAGGTGCCCATGGTGAACGGGCCACCGGGCACGAGGACCTCGGCCGGGCCGGTGAACAGCGGCACCGGATCCGGGTCGGGCGCGGTGAGGGCCTGCGGGCCGGCGCGGAGCTGATGGGTGATCAGCATGGTCTCGTCGTGCTGCTGTTCGTGCTGCGCGATCATCCCGAAGGCGAATCCGGCCTCCGTCAGCCGGGTGCCGCCGAAGTCGGCGGACTCCAGCACGTCCATCACCCGGCCGCGTACCTCCGCTGCGTACCGGCGGGCCTCGCCCGGCGGCAGCAGCGGCAGGGAGGGCCGTTCGGCACGCGAGTGCTCGAAGGCGTCGTACAGGCCGTCGATCTCGGGGCGCATCGCCTCACGGCCGGCCACCGTGCGCAGCAGCCACAACTCCTCCTGGTTCCCGATGTGCGCGAGGTCCCACACCAGGGGGGACATCAGGGGGGAGTGCTGGGCGGTGAGGTCGGGCTCCTCGACGCAGCTCGTCAGGAGCGTGGTGCGCTCCCGGGCCGTGGTGAGGGAGGCCAGCACCCGGGTGCGGAGGGTGTCCGCGTCCAGGCCGGGGCCGTCGTCCAGGTCGGGAACGGCGTCCAGCGCCTGCCCGGTGTCCAGGGCGGGGTCGGTCATGTGCGGAGGTCCTTCCCGTACGCGCGGGTGTCCGTGCCGCGCAGGCGGTCGAGCAGGTCGTCGGCGGGGGTGCGGCCCTGGAGGACGTACCGCTCGAGGTAGTCCGACACGGCGTCCGTCACCGCCTCGGTGGCGCCGAGGCGGGGCAGCGCCCGCAGTGCCGTGGTGAAGCAGGTGACCGCGACCTCGTGCAGTTCCGGGTCGGTCAGTCCGTACCGGGCCGCGTCGATCCACAGCGGATTGTGCGGGGCCGGCAGCGGCTGGGCCCGCTCGGCCAGCGGCTTCACCGCGCGATAGACGTTCTCGGCGGCCTCCGGATCGTCGAAGAGCGCCGTCGTCACGGCGAGCGGCACGATCCAGCCGTCGTCGCCGGGCTGCGCGTCGATCATGCGCAGTTCCAGATGGCCGCGGGGTCTGACCGGCGGGAACAGTGTGGTGAGGTGGTAGTCGAGGTCCTCCCGGGTCGCTGCTCCCGTCCGGGTCCACTGCCGGAAGGTGAGCCGGTCGGGTACCTCCCACGGCCCGCTGTCGCGCCGGACGCACATCACCGGCGCGTCCAGCACGTGCCGGGCCCAGGCCGTGCGCGGATCGCCGTCGAGCGGCGGTCCGCCCGCGCGGCCGGCGCCGATCTCCGTCCACAGCAGCTGCCGGGTGGAACGCCAGCCGGTGGGGGCGCCGCCGAGCAGCGGGGAGTTGGCGAAGGCCGCCACCAGTACGGCGCCCAGGGTGTGCGACAACAACCAGCGCCGCCCGTGCCCCAGGGGGCCGGGCTCCTCGTACCCGGCGTCCAGGCAGACCTGCACGGAGGCCGAGGTGCACATCATGGCGCGGCCGGCCGGGCCTGTGCGGTCGAGGCATGCCTCCATGGCGTCGTAACGGGGCTCGTGGAGGAACCGGCGGGGTGTGCGCCAGGGGTCCGTGCCGTGGCCGGAGAGGGCGAGACCCTGCTCGGCCAGGACCGCGCGGACGGCGGTCAGATCGGCGGAGACGGTGCCCACGCACTCCATCAGGGAGGCGGCGGGCGGCGAGCTCAGTTCCAGCTGGCCGCCGGGTTCGACGGTGAGCGGTGAGCTCAACGGCAGGGTGCGCAGTGCGGCGTAGGCCGCTTCGAGTCGTTCGGGTGTGACGGGGAGCCGCGGCTCGCGCAGCTCGTGAACGAGCCATTCCACCTCGACCCCGACGGTGCGAGGTGGTCCGGTCTTGAAACAGATGCCCCTGACCAGGGCCTCCACCTCGGCTTCGGTGAGGGCGCTGCGGGTCGGGGTCTCGTCGGTACAGTCGCTGACTGAGTCGGACATGTCGGGATCCTCCTGAGATTCCACCATGCCACCGGTCCGGCCTCGGTGCGGCCGGACAGGCATCGCTCGTCCCACCCAAAACCCTCGAACGGATCCGCACAAGGGTACACAACCGTACATTCGGGACCGAGTTCGAGCTGTTCTCCAGGCGTTCCCGACCGGTCCGCGGAGCGCTTCCCGGCCCGGAAAACCCTGTTGCACGCGATGTCCAGGATCGCTCACGATGCGTGTATGAGCACGACGGGGGAGGCGGGCGGGGCGCGGGAGACCGTGCGGCGCACGGCCATGGAGTCCACGGGGGTGGCGCCATGAGCGCGCGGTTGCGCGGCATCGCGCGGGAGACGGAGGAGATCGTCGCGGCGGGGCGCTACCGCGCTTCCGACGGGCGGGAGGTGTCCCTCTCCACGGCGATCGAGGCCGCTCGGGCGGGGACACGGATGGCGGGACCGGGACCGGTCGAGGTGCCGGAGGGGCCGGCCGTGGACTCGCCGGCGCGGGCGAACCACGTCGGTGACACGTCGGTCGAGGTCACCGGCGAGAGCAGCCTGGAGGCGGCCCGCAGGCTGGCCGGCGCCGGTCCGGTCGCCGTGCTGAACTTCGCCTCCGCCCGCAACCCCGGCGGCGGCTACCTCAACGGGGCCCAGGCGCAGGAGGAGGCCCTGTGCCGGGCCTCCGCGCTGTACACGTGCCTGCTCGAGGCCCGGGAGTTCTACGACCACCACCGCGCCCACCGCGACCCGTTCTACACGGACCGCGTCATCCACTCACCGGCCGTGCCCGTCTTCCGTGACGACCGGGGCCGTCTGCTCGACGAGCCCTACGGCGCCGGCTTCCTGACGGCCGCCGCCCCGAACGCGGGAGTGGTGCTGCGGACCGCCCCGGAGCGCGTGTCGGAGTTGCCGGGCGCGCTGGCCGTCCGTGCCGGGAGGGTCCTGGAGACGGCCGCCGCGCACGGCTACCGGCGCCTGGTGCTGGGCGCGTGGGGCTGCGGGGTGTTCCGCAACGACCCCGCGCAGGTGGCGGGGGCGTTCCGGGCGCTGCTCGGTCCCGGGGGGCGGTTCGAGCGCAGGTTCGAGCATGTGGTGTTCGGGGTGCTGGACCGGACGCCGGGAAACGTGGTGCTGGCCGCTTTCGAGCGGGTGTTCGATCGGAAGAGCCCTCAGGTCCAGCCGTAGCGCTCGTGCAGGCGGTGCCGGACCAGGTTGAACCGCATCCGGTCCAGCGCGCAGGCCTCACGGCGCATGCCGTCCTCGTGCAGCCGCAGCACGCGGTCGACGTCCACCCAGGAGTCCCGCCCGGACCGGTCCCAGGGCCCGCTGCCGATCGGCACCCACTCGCGGTCGCCGTCGTGCCGCTTGCTCGACAGCTGTACGGCGAGGAAGGTCCCGCCCGCCTCCCGGGCGACGACGAGCACCGGGCGGTCCTTGCCCCGGCCGTCGTTCTCCTCGAAGGGCACCCAGGTCCACACGATCTCGCCGGGGTCCGGGTCGCCGTCGTGCGCGGGGGAGTACTCGGTGCGCACCGGGCCGACCTCGCGGGGGTCGGCCTCGGTGGTGGCGGAGGGGCCGGAGCGGCCCGGGACGTCTTCATCGGTAAACGCGGTCACGGGGGCACCCTAAGGGAAGCCCCCGTGACCAGGTCGTCAGCGGGTCACTTCTCCTCGACCGGCACCCGCTGCGCAGGCGGGTTCGCCACGCCGTTGAGTGGCGAAGTCCCGTTCGCGGCAGGCCCGTTCTGGTTCATCGAGGCGAGCAGCTGACGGGCCAGACCGAGTCCCGTCCCGCCCATGGTGAGCGCCTTGGCGAACACGTCCGCCATTCCGTCGGCGCCGTTGAGCAACACCATGTTGTCCACGTTGCCGAACGCGGACGCTCCCGCCTTCACGATCTCCGGCCAGTTCTCGGCGAGTTGCTGGGCGACGACCGCCTCCTGGTTCTCGGCCAGCGCGGCGGCCCGCGCCTTGATGGCCTCCGCCTCCGCGAGGCCCTGCGCCTTCGCCGCCTCGGCCGCCGCCAGACCCCTGGCCTGTGCGGAGGCGGCCTCGGCCTCACCGGTGGCCCGGGTGGCGGCCGCGGTGGCCTCGCCCCGGGTCCTGGTCGCCTCGGCCTCGGCGCCGGCGGCGGCCTTGACCCGGGTCGCCTCGGCGGCGGCCGCGAGTTCCGTCTCCTTCGCCTTGGCCTGCGCCGCCGAGATCCGCGCGTCGCGCTCCGCCTCGGCCAGCGTGCGCTTCTCGTAGGCCTGGGCGTCCGCGGGCTTGCGGACGTCCGCCTGGAGCTGCTGTTCGCGCCGCTGCGCCTCGAGTTCGGCGACCCGCGTCTCCTGGACGACGACCTCCTGCCGGGAGGCGGCGTCGGCGAGGGGTCCCGCCTGACGGGCCCGCGCGCCCGCCTTGTCGCGCTCGGCCTGGTAACCGGCCTGGAGGATCTCGCTGTCCCGGGTGGCCTCCGCCATCCGGGCGAACGAGGCCTGCTCCGCCTCCGTGGCGAGACGGTTCGCCTCCGCCTGCGCGATCCGCGCGTCCCGCTGCACGGCCGCCGCGTGCGGCATCGCCATGTTCTTGATGTAGCCGGTCGGGTCCTCGATCTCGTGGATCTGCAGCGAGTCCACGATCAGGCCCAGCTTCTCCATCTCCGTACCGCAGGCGGCACGCGTCTGCCCGGTGAGCTTCTCCCGGTCGCGGATCATGTCCTCGACCGTCAACCCGCCCACGATGGACCGCAGATGACCGGCGAAGACGTTGTGCACCCGCTCCGACATCAGCTTCTGCTGGTCGAGGAAACGCCGGGCCGCGTTGGCGATCGACACGAAGTCGTCGCCGACCTTGAAGATGACCACGCCCCGCACCTTGAGCGGGATGCCCTGGTGCGTCACGCAGTCCACATGCAGTTCGGTCTCGTTCAGGTCGAGCGACAGCTTGCGCACCACCTGCACCCCGGGCATCACCATCGTCCCGCGCCCCGTGACGATGCGGAAACCCATGCCCGCTTCGAGGCCCTCCGTGCGGTGGTTGGAGCCGGAGATGACGAGTGCCTCGTTGGGTTCCGCGACGCGCCACATCATCTTGAACAGACCGATCAGACCGAGGACGGCGACAACCGCCACCCCCGCAACGACGCCGACAACCATCGGCATACGCCCCCTTTGGATGGTGCCCTTTCGGCACCGAACGAAGGGAGTCTGCGCCTGCCCGGGTCAGGGTTGAAGACGTCGGCGAATCCTTGTTGCAATCTTGACGCTTACGTTCCCGAAGACGTACAGAACGGCTCTCACCTGCGTCGGGACGGGCTCAACTGTCGTATGCCCGGGTGACGTAGACCGTCCTGGGGGGCAGGTGCTCCACCACCATCACCACCGTGCCGGACTCGATGCGGGCGGTGCCGTCCGCCGGGTGCGCGAGGAAGTGTTCGGCCCCGCCGCGCACCCGGACGATCACCTCGCCGACGAGTCCGGGCCCGATCGTCCCGGTGACCCGCCCCATGAGCCCGACCATCGACGCATCGTCCATGGTCACAGGGTACGGGCGGAACCCGCTCATCCGGCCGGCGAGTCCGCGACCGCTTCCCGCGGCCAGTGCTCGTGCCAGCGCAGCTCCGCCTCCAGTTGGGCGGCGAGCGAGATCAGCAGCGGCTCGCTGTTCGCCGGGCCGAGCAGCTGCGCCCCGACCGGCAGCCCGCCGGGCGCGAAGCCCGCGGGGACGTTGACGCCGGGCCAGCCCAGCACGTTCCACGGCCAGGCGTAGGGGCAGGCGGCGATCATCGCGCGGTCGGTGGCGAATCCGCTCAGGTGCAGCATGGCCCCGATGCGGGGCGGGGGAGCGGCCGTCGTCGGCGCGAGGATCACGTCGTACCTCTCGAAGAAGCCGCCGATACGCCGGTGCAGGACGGCCTCCGCGCGCCGGGCCGCCCGCAGCGGGACCCCGCCCAGCAGCCGGCCCAGCCGGGCGGCGCCCCGGGTGCGCCGGTCGAGCAGCGCGGGGAACGGGGCCTCGGCGACCCGCTCGGCGATGCCCGCGGTCGCCCGGGGTACGAAGGTGAGGCCGATCTGCCCGTACGGCGGGTCGGCCTCCTCGACGGTGTGCCCGAGGCCCGCCAGCCGCTCGGCGACTTCGAGGACGCGGGCGCGCACCTCGGGCCGCAGCCGGGCGGGTACGGCGGTGAACGGAGGCTTCAGCGACAGCGCGATCCGCAGCCGGCCGGGGTCGCGCCCCACCGCCGCCGAGGCGTCGACGGCGGGCGGCCGGTGCGGGTCGTGCGCGTGGTTGCCGCTCGCCGCGTCGAGCAGCAGCGCCGCGTCCGCGACCGTACGGGCCAGCGTGCCGTTGACCGTGATGCCGTGGAAGGACTCGCCGCGCGGCCAGGTCGAGACCCGGCCGCGCTGCGGCTTGATGCCGACCAGATGGGTCCAGGAGGCGGGGATGCGGACCGAGCCGGCCCCGTCCGAGCCGAGCGCGGCCGGCACCAGACCCGCCGCCACCGCGGCCGCCGAACCGCCGGAGGAGCCGCCCGGGGTGTGCTCGGTGCTCCACGGGTTACGGGTCGCGCCGAAGGCCGGGCCCTCGGTGAACGGCCACTGACCCAGCTCGCAGGTGTTGGTCTTGCCGACGATCACGGCCCCGGCCGCGCGCAGCCGGCGGACCGCCTCGCCGTCCTCGGTGACCGCGGGGTGCACGCCCTGACAACCGAAGGCGGTCGGCTCGCCCGCCACGTCCATGTCGTCCTTGACGGCGACGGGGACGCCGAGCAGCGGCCGTCGGCCCCCGGCCGCCAACTCCCTGTCGGCCGCCTCGGCTTCGGCGAGCGCGGCCTCGGCCCGGACGATCCGGAAGGCGTTGAGGGTGCCCTGGCTCGCCTCGATCCGGGCGAGGGTGTGCTCGACGAGCGTGCGGGAGGACACCTCGCCCTCGGCCAGCGCGCGGGCGGTGGACGTCAGGCCTGCGGCACGGTCGGGTGTCATGCGGGCACCTCCGGGACGACGATGTCTACCGCACGGTAACGTCTGGCGGCCCGGCGGTGGAACGGCACGCGGGCGGAGGGGGCAGGCCCGTCCGCCACAAGGGCGTCGGCCCGACCCGACACAGACGTCCCACAGGCATCGTCCGTTCCTGCGCAAAGGATTGACGTGTTCCTGCCTCGCCCCTACCTTCTGATCGACTTTCCGAACTGCGTTCGGAATTTCGAACCTTGAGCCGTAGGAGAGCCGCCATGACGACCCGTCCCCCCGCCCCGTCCCGCCGTGCCCTGCTGCGCGCGATGGCCGTCCTGCCTGCCACGGCACTCGTGCTCGGCGAGGCGCCCGGCCTGCTCGGCACGGCCCTGGCCGCCGCGCCGGCCGCCGGTTCGGCCACCCGCTACACGATCGTGCCGTTCCTCAACAGCAACGACGGAACGGTGAACGTCTACCAGTCCGACGACGCCACCGACTTCCGGCTGCTGCAGTCCTCCGCCTACACCCCGCCGAGCAACCGCATCCGCGACGCGAGCGTCTTCAAGCACACCAACGGCTACTACTACGTCACCTACACGACCCACACCTGGCAGGACGCCAGCACCACCATCGGCTTCGCCCGCAGCTCCGACCGGGTCAACTGGACGTTCCTGTACGACTACACGGTCCCGATCGCCAACCTCTCCCGCGCCTGGGCGCCGGAGTGGTTCGTCGACAGCGACGGCAGCGTCAACATCATCGTGTCCTGCTCCGTGACCAGCGATGAGTGGATCTTCACCCCGTATCTGCTGAAGGCCACCAACTCCGCGCTCACCGCCTGGAGTTCACCGGTCGCTCTGTCCGGCATCGGGTCGAACCACATCGACACCTACATCGTGAAGGTCGGCTCGACCTACCACGCGTTCACGAAGAACGAGACGGCGAAGTACATCGAGTACGGCACGGCGTCGAGCCTGGCCGGCCCCTACACGATCACCAGGACCGGCGACTGGGCGGGCTGGGGCAGCTACCGCGAGGGCCCGTCCGTCATCCAGCTCGACAACGGTGCCTGGCGGATCTTCTTCGACGGCTACGGCGACGGCAACTACTACTACAGCGACAGCTACGACTCCTTCGCCACCTGGAGCGCGCCCAAGGCGCTGCCCGGCATCTCCGGTACGGCACGCCACTTCACGGTCATCAAGGAGACGGTGACCGGTGGCCCCACGCTCACGAAGAACGCCACCCGTTCCTTCCGGTCCGGCAACTACACCACGCGCTACTGGCAGGAGCAGTCCGCCCTGCTCAACCTGCCCGTGGTGACCAGCTCCAGCACCACAGCCGAGAAGCAGGCGTCGACCTTCACCGTGGTGGCGGGCCTCGCCGACGCGAACGCGTACTCCTTCCGCGACGCCGCCGGGAACTACCTGCGCCACTACTCCTTCCGGGGCCGCTTCGACGCCAACGACGGCACGGCGTCCTTCGCGAAGGACGCCACCTTCATCGCCCGGACGGGCTCGGTGAGCGGTTCGGTCCGCTTCGAGTCGTACAACTACCCCGGCTACTACCTGCGCCACTACAACTACCAGCTCCGGGTGGAACAGCCCGACGGCACGGACCTGTTCCGCCAGGACAGCTCCTTCGTGGCGGCGACCGCCTGGGCCTGAGCCAGTGGACCGGGCCGGGATGACGGGGCCCCGGTCCGGTCCACCGGCATCACCTCACCGGTGGTGCGGCGACGTCAGGTAGTGCTGCCGCAGGAGCTCCTTGCCGTAGTCGTTGCCGTTGGGGGTGCGCACCACGGAGTGGACGTGCTTCTGGGT
This sequence comes from Streptomyces sp. NBC_01334, assembly GCF_035983595.1. NCBI lineage: Bacteria > Bacillati > Actinomycetota > Actinomycetes > Kitasatosporales > Streptomycetaceae > Streptomyces > Streptomyces sp. NBC_01334. The sequence goes on from NZ_CP130718.1 coordinate 8,559,965, forward strand.
GGCGCCGCTGCCCTGGGTGGCGCCGTAGGCGCCCGCGAGGGGGCCCGGGGCCTGGCAGTCGACCTCGATCCAGACGACGGGGCTGTGGACGCGGACGTAGAAGGCGTCGTCGTCGCCGGTGCCGCCGGCCCAGGTGACGTAGGTGTCGTCGACGTGCTTGCGGACCTCGGCCAGCGTCACCTTCGCCACGTCGGCCTTGGCCCGCCCGGTGAAGGCCTGCACGATGCCGAGGAGCTTGGTCTTCTGGGCGGCGGTCAGGGCGTTGCCGCGGATGCCGGTGTACTCCTGGACCGCGTTGTCGGAGAACGCGCCCGCCTTCATCGACTCGTTCGACTTGGTGGACGACTCGATGGCGACCGCCTGCTGCGCCGCGCTGAGGGAGTTGATGAAGGCGAGGCCGGCGACGACCTCCTCGTGGCAGACCGTCACCGTCTCGCCGTCGATCTCCATCGAGGTCGGTTCCGAACCCCAGAAGCAGGGGCTCATCACCACCTGGTCGCCGAGGACGAAGTAGTTGATGACCAGGTGGTGGCCGTCGAACTGGAAGCCCCAGGGCCCGGTCGCCGACGGGGTGCCCATCACGGTCCAGTAGTAGGCGTCCTCGTTGAAGGAGTTCGTGTTGCCGATGGCCTCGCCGGCCGCCTGGTTGATCTTCCGGATCTTCTCGGTGGTCTCGAGGCCGTCGGCGCTGAGCGCCGACTTCAACAGGGCGGTACCCAGGGCCTTCTGGTCGTCGCTCAGGTCGGCGAGGGACACGCCCTGGCGGGCGTAGGAGTCGATGTTGCTCCACAGCCGCCACTCGGTGGAGTGGACCGTGAACTGCGTCGAGGTCTTCTGGGTGTCGCTGAGCCCGGCCAGGAAGGCGTTCGCGGCGGCGATCACCGGGGCGGTCCTCACGCCCGTGGAGTGGATCGTGAACAGGTCGTCGACCCGCTTGCCGTCGGTGGTGAGGCCGAAGAAGTCCTCGGTGATCGACTGGTTGCCGGGGCCCCCGGCACCGCCGCCCGGACCCCCGCTGGGCGCGCCGCTCGGCACCGCGCTCGGATCGGCGGTGGCGGTGGCGTCGTCGGCCAGCGCGGCCCAGGCGCCGGCCCCGCCCATGGTCGCGACGGCCGTGGCACCGCTGGCGAAGAAGACCTTGCGCATGAAGTTGCGGCGGCTCGCGTGAGCACGGCGGCCGGCTTCGGACTGTGTCTCGTGGGCCGTCGGTTCACCGGAGTCGAGCTCGGTCATCGTCGCTGATTCCCTTCGTCAGGGGCACGTTCCCGCTGAACGGCCGCCGGGTGATCACTCTGGAGGAGCCGGCTGAGGCAGGCCTGAAGCGGTGACCGGACGACCGTCGCCATCGGTGCGTACGGGGCCTGCGCACCCCCTCCGAACTGCGGTTCTGTGAGAGCGCTCAGAGTTGCGGGGAAGACGGGACGGCAGCCCGACCGGCCGTGGGAAGGGTCACCGAGAACTCGGTCAGCCCCGGTTCGCTCCGTACGCCGATCCGGCCGCCGTGCGCCTCCGTGAGGGCCGCCGCGATGGCCAGGCCCAGGCCCGTGCCGCCCTCCTCGCCGGGAGTGCGGGAGCGGGAGCCGTCGGCCCGGGTGAACCGCTCGAAGATCGAGGGGAGCAGGCCGGGCGGAATGCCGGGACCGTCGTCCCGTACGCGAATCACGCATCGGGAGGTCTCCAGCGACTCCACGACGACGGTGACCTTGGTGCCGGCCGGCGTGTGCACACGGGCGTTGGCCAACAGGTTGGCCACCACCTGATGGAGCCGGGACGGGTCGGCGACGACCGTCACGGGGCCGTCGAGGCGCAGCGCGAGCTGCCAGTCGTGCTCGCCTCCCGCGGCCTGCGCGTCCCAGACGGCCTCCGCGACCAGCGTCGCGAGGTTCACCTCGGTCCGCTGGAGCGGCCGTCCCTCGTCGAGGCGGGCGAGCAGCAGCAGATCCTCCACCAGGCCGGTCATCCGGGCCGACTGGGCGGAGACGCGATGCCAGGCCAGCTCCGGCGCGATCGTCCGGTTGCCGCCGTTCATGTACTCGGCGTACCCCGCGATCGAGGCGAGCGGGGTGCGCAGCTCATGGCTGGCGTCGGCGAGGAACCGGCGCATGCGTTCCTCGGTGCGCCGGCGCTCGGCGAGCGAGGACTCCACGTGGTCGATCAGCTGGTTGAGCACGACACAGACCTGGCCGGCCTCGGTGCCGGGGTCGGTGTCACGCGCGGCGACCCGGGCGAGGACGGCGACCTCGCCGCGGTCCAGCGGCACCCGGGCGACCTCGGCGGCGGTGGCCGCGACCCGGCCCAGCGGGCGCAGCTGCCGCCGTATGACGACGGCGGAGGCGCAGGCCGCGGTGGCCAGTCCGACGGCGGCGATCGCCGCCTCGACGACGACGAGACGGTCGATCACCTGCTGTACGTCGGCCATCGGGAGCCCGGCCAGAACGGGGACCCCGTCGCCGCCGAGGGCGGTCAGCCGGTACGTGCCGAGGCCGGGGAGGTCGCGGGTGTGCCGGGACCCGTCCGCGATGATCCCCTTCAGGGCGGCGCGCTGAGCGGCGGTGAGGACCCGCTGACGGCCGTCCTCGGTCACCACCTCGGCGGCGATGATCTCCCCGTCGGCGAACCGGGCCGCCAGGGTGCCGGCCGGCTGCCCGCGCTCGTTGAGGAACCCCAGATCCGTCGCGCCGCCCGTCCGGCGCTGCAACCCGCCCTGGCTGCGCTCGGCGGCGTCGGTGACGCGCTGGTCCAGGTCCCCGAGCAGATAGACGCGTTGGACCAGGACGGTGCTGAGCGCCATGACCGCGCACACGGCGACCAGGGTCACGGAGACGAAGAGCACGAGGCGCACGCGCAGGGACCGCCGGCCCAGACCGGTGCCGGACGGGCTCGCCCCGCGCAGCCGGCCCGACCAGGCCGTCATGCCCATTCGTCCGCGGCCCTGATCGCGTACCCCGCGCCGCGCACGGTACGGATCATCGGCGCCCGCCCTTTGTCGATCTTGGCGCGCAGTCCGTAGATGTAGACCTCGACCAGGTTCCCCTCGCCGTCGAAGGAGGCGTTCCAGACGTGGTCGAGGATCTGGGCCTTGCTGAGCACCTGGTGCGGGTGGCTCATGAGGAACCGGAGGAGGTCGAACTCCTTGGTGGTCAGCGGGACCGGCACTCCGCCGCGCCGCACCTCGCGGGTGCTCTCGGCCAGCACGAGATCGCCCAGCACCCGCACGGGACCCTGGTCGGCGCTCTCGCCGGGGCCGGCCCTGCGCAGCAGGCCGCGCAGCCGCAACACGACCTCCTCCAGGGAGAACGGCTTGGTCACATAGTCGTCCGCGCCGGCCGACAGCCCGTCGATGCGGTGCTCCAGGGCGTCCCGTGCGGTGAGCATCAGCACGGGCAGCCGGGTGTTCTCGCTGCGCAGCCTGCGCATCACCTCGACCCCGTCGACGTCGGGCAGCATGCCGTCGAGGACGACGACGTGCGGGGCGCAGTCCCGCGCGATGCGCAGCGCGCTGCGCCCGTCGGCCGCCGCGAAGGACCGCCACCCCGCCTCGGTCACGGCCGCGGCCAGCAGCTCGGTGAGCTCGGGCTCGTCGTCGACTATCAGCACGCGAACCGTGCCTGTACGGGTACCGGGGACGCCAGACATGGCCCGACCCTCTCTCCGTTCACCATGAGGAGCATGTGCGCGAGCTGAGCGCGCGCCATGGGGCGGACGCGCCATGGGACGGCCGGCGGCCGTGTTCAGAGACGCGGTGACCGGCGGACGGTCAGCACGGCGACGTCGTCGTGCCGGCGGTCGTACCCGGCGTACGCGCGGGCGTCCTCGTGCAGGGCCAGGGGCAGCTCGGTGGGGGAGAGGTCGAGGTGCTTCATCAGACGCTCGTCGACCGGGTAGAAGGTGCCGTCGTCGGCGCGGGTCTCGGTGAGGCCGTCGGTGGTCAGCACCAGCGTGGAACCGGCCGGGAACGCGAACCACCCGACCGTGGTGGGTTCGGCGGCCAGGTCGGCGAGACCTAGCGGGACGCCGGTGTCCACCGCCGGTGTGGTGACGGCGCCGTCGTGCACCAACCGGGGCGGAATGTGCCCGCAGTTGACGACCTGCGCCTCCGTGCCCGCGTCGACGCCGATGATCAGGGCGGTGACGAACCGCTCGTCGTCGCCGGTCTGCTCGGCGTAGGAGTTGTGCCGGACGACCGCGGCGTCGAGGGCGTCGACGAGCGCGGTGAGCGTGGGCTCCCGGTGGGCCGCCTCACGGAAGGCGCCGATGACGGCGAACGCGGCGCCCACCGCGGCCAGCCCCTTGCCCTGCACGTCCCCGATCAGTACGCGCGTGCCGAAGGGCGAGGCCACGACGTCGTAGATGTCGCCGCCGACGAGCCGGTCCTCCTGCACGGGTTCGTAGACGCCGTTGACCAGCACGTCGTCGGTGAGCAGGGGCAGGGGGTGCAGGATGTGCCGCTGCATGGCGGCGGCGGTGGAGCGCAGCCGCAGCATCTCGTGCTCGCGCGCGATGCGCCGGTGGCAGGCGTAGACGGAGGCGGCTCCCAGGGCGAGGGTGAGCAGCACCAGCAGCGCCCGGTCGAGCCACCCGCCGTTGTCGTCGGCCCGTACGAGCAGCGTGAGGGTGACGAACAGGGTGGTCCAGGCGGCGACGAACTTCGTCTGCTGGACGGTGCACAGCGCCGACGCCGTGCCCGGCAGGAAGACCAGCAGCCCGAGGAGCCACACCTCGGATCCGGACAGGACGCCGAGCACCTCCACGAGGACCGTCACCGACAGCACACCGACGACCGTCTCGGCGTTGCCCGGGGGCTCGATGGCTTCGAGGGCGTCGGCGGGGCGCGTCCGACGGGGACCGGTCATGGGAACTCCCGCGCAGGTGGTGATCTCTCTGTACTTTAGACAGGTCGTCGGCCCGGGCGGGTGGTGATGCCGGCCGGGGTTCACTGCGGTCCCGGACACGAGGCGGCCCTCGGCCACCGCATCCCGGTCCCGCGCGGCGCCGGGCCGGTTCCGCGCACGGTAGACGGCGTCTGAACGGGCGCCGGTGTCCACCCGTACCCCTTGCCGAACGCCCGTCCACGGGCCCGTCGGCAGGCGCGTCCACGGCAGGTGACGGGAAGAGCGCCGACCACGGAGTTGTACGTGCTTCAGCAGTCCACGGCCCGCCTCGTGCGCGGTGCCGCACTGGCAGGCAGCCTGGCCCTGCTCTCCTTCGCCACCGCGTGCAGCGGCGCCGGGAGCGACGCGACCGCCGAGAAGGGCACACCCGCGCCGACCGCGGTCACCGCCGCTCCCGCGGCTGGCGTCGTGGCACCGGCGAAGGTCGAGGTGATCGCCGGTCTGACCGGCTGCACGGCCAAGATCCGCATCGACGCGGACGAGCTGCGCCAGGGCGTCTGCCACACCGAGGAATCGGACTACCTCATCACGACCTTCCCCGAGGAGCAGTACAAGGAGGCGTGGCTCGAGTCCGCGAGCATCTACGGGGGCCAGTACCTCGTGGGTTCCCGCTGGGTCGTCAGCGCGCAGCCGAAGATGCTGACGCGGTTCCGGCCCATGCTCGGCGGGACCATCCGGCAGCTGGGCTCCACGGGCCCGAGCGCGGCGCCCGGCGCGTCGTGACACCGCCGCCGCCTGCGGCCATGGCCGGCTCGGCGGCGGCGACGAGGTCATCCGGCCAGCAACGGCCACGCCGTCACGGGCGTGGCCAGGGGCGGCCGCCGATGGCCTCGATGCCGTAGTTGAAGCGCCGTAGATAGCCCGCGAAGGCGGCGATGTCCTCGTCCGGCCAGTCGGTCATCACCTGGTCCAGGATGTCCACGATCCCCTCGCGCTCCGAGTCCAGCAGGCGCGTGCCCTCGTCGGTGAGCCGGAACTTGCGGGCCATCCCGCCCTCCGGGTCGGGGATCCGCTCGATGAGCCCCGCCCGCATCGCCGCCGCGGTCTGCCGGTTCAGGGTGGAGGCGTCCAGTCCGAAGGCCTCGCTGAGTTCCCCGATCGACATGGGTCCCTGGACCCGGATCCGGCTGAGCAGGATGTAGGCGCTGCGCTCCATGAGGCTGTTCTTGCGGCGACCGCCCCGCTGGTTCAGGAACGTGTGGCGGCTGAGCAGCATCTGCTCGTACTCGACCTCGTGTGTCGGCGTGTCCATGTGCCCGACCTCCTGCTTCCGTGCGCCCGCACCATCCTGGCACACCGCTGTGCACGGGCCACAGCATGTGCTTGATACACACGACATGTACGATGCACATCCTTCGCGTGCTGCGCGCAGACCCTTCCCGCGGACCTTCACCGCACATCCCAAGTCGAGGAGTCCCCATGGGCGCCCCCGCTCTCCAGCCCACGGCCCGCCCAGGTGCCGTGATCGCCACGCTGGCCTTCGCCGGCACCACCGCGGCGATCATGCAGACGCTGGTCACCCCCCTCATCGCCGAGCTGCCGCAGATCCTGGACACCTCGTCCTCGAACGCGGCCTGGGTGATCACGGTCACCCTGCTGGTGGCCGCCGTGTGCGTGCCCGTCGTCGGCCGCCTCGGCGACCTGCTGGGCAAGCGCCGGATGCTGCTCGCCTGTTCCGTGCCGCTGATCGTGGGTTCGGTGGTGTGCGCGTTCGCCTCCGACGTCGTGACGATGATCGTGGGGCGCGGTCTCCAGGGCATGGGCATGGGCATGGTGCCCCTCGGCATCGCGCTGCTGCGGGACGTCGTACCGGCCGAGAAGCTCAGCGGCTCCATCGCGCTGGTCAGCGCCTCCATGGGCATCGGCGGCGCCATCGGCCTGCCGCTCGCAGCCGCGGTCGCCCAGTACGCGAACTGGCGCGTGCTGTTCTGGGGCTCCGCCGCCCTGGCCGCCGCCGTCGCCGTCCTGATCTTCGTACTCGTCCCGGACGTCCCGGCCGGCGCCAAGGGCCAGCGGTTCGACCTGCCCGGCGCGATCGGCCTCGGCGTCGGTCTCGTCTCGCTGCTGCTCGCGGTCTCCAAGGGCGCCGACTGGGGCTGGGCCTCGGGCACCACGCTCGCTCTGTTCGCCGCCGCCGTCGTGGCCCTCGTCGGGTGGGGCGTGTGGGAGATGCGCACCACCGACCCGCTGATCGACCTGCGCACCACGGCCCGTCCCCGGGTGCTCCTCACCAACCTCGCCTCGGTCTTCATCGGCTTCGGCATGTACGCGAGCATGCTGGTGATGCCGCAGCTGCTCCAGTTCCCTGAGGCCACCGGCTACGGCCTCGGCCAGTCGATGCTGGCGGCCGGTCTGTGGATGGCGCCCGGCGGCCTGATGATGATGCTGATCTCCCCGCTCGGCGGAAAGCTCACCAACGCCCGCGGTCCGAAGTTCACGCTGGTCTGCGGCGCCCTGGTGCTGGCCGCCGGCTACTTCGTCTCCCTGGCGCTGATGGGGTCCGCCTGGGGCGTCATGGTGGTCACGCTCATCACCAGCGGTGGTGTGGGCCTCGCCTACGGCGCCATGCCCGCCCTGATCATGAGCTCGGTCCCGCTCACGGAGACCGCCGCCGCCAACGGCTTCAACACCCTCATGCGGTCGCTCGGCACCTCGATCGGCTCCGCCGTCATCGGCGTGATCCTCTCCCAGATGACCACGACCATGGGCGGCCACACCTTCGCCTCCGAGGACGGCTTCCGCACCGCGCTCCTGGTCGGCGGCGCGCTCGCCCTGATCTCCGCGGCCATCGCCGCCGTCATCCCCGCCGCCCGCGCCGCGGCGGCCGGCGAGGACGCGACCGACCAGAGCGCCGCGCCCGAGCAGGCCAAGGTCTGAGACACCGGAGGGGGCGACCGCGGCAGGCCGCCCCCTCCGTGCCGCCTCCGCTGCGGGCCGCCGCGCTACGCCAGGTCCAGCAGTCCCCTGCGTACCGCCTCCGACACCGCCGCCGCCCGGTTGTCCGCACCCAGCTTGCGGTAGACCCGCACCAGGTGCGTCTTGACGGTCGCCTCGCTCAGGAAGAGCGCCTCGGCGATCGCCCGGTTGCTCAGCCCCTCCGCGAGCAGCCGCACCACCTCCACCTCCCGCCCGCTCAACTCCCGCTCCGGAGCCGGGTTCTGGGCGACCAGCTCGCCCACCACCTCCGACGCCAGCCCGAGCGCACCGGCCGCGGCACCCCGTACCGCCCGGAACAGCTCCTCCGGCGGCCCCGCCTTCAGCACATAGCCCCGGGCGCCCGCCTCCAGCGCGCGCACCACATCGGCCCGGCCCGAATAGCTCGTCAGCATCACCACCGGGATCCCCGGCGCCTCGGCCGCGAGCCTGCGCACCGCCTCGATCCCGTCGATGCCGGCGCCGCTCCCGAACCGCAGGTCCATCAGCACCAGGTCCGGCAGCAGTCGCGCCGCGAGCCGCACGGCGTCCTCCCCGGACCCCGCCTCCGCGGCCACCTCGAGATCCGGCTCGCCCTCCAGCAGCGCGCGCAGCCCCGCCCTGACGACGGCGTGGTCGTCCGCCACCAGCAGACGCAACGGCGCACCGCTCACCGGGCGGCCACCTGAACCGCCGGGCGGCTCTTCGCCAGGGCCGGCACCGTCGCCCGGACGCATGTGCCGCGCCCCGGCACGCTGCCCACGACGAGATCCCCGCCGCACTCCCGCAGCCGCGCCCGGGCGGCCGGGATGCCGAGCCCCCGGACGGCCTGGGCGGGGACGCCGACCCGGCCGGTCTCGAACCCCGCGCCGTCGTCACGCACTTCGAGCTCCGTCCGGTCCGCGTACCCGTGCAGCGTGACCAGGACGTCCGCCGCGCGCGCGTGTTCGCGGACATTGGCCAGCGTGCTCTGTGCCACCCGGAACAGGGTCGCCGCCGTGGGCCCGTCCAGGACCGGCCGACGCTCGCCCACCGAGAGGAACCGCACCCGCGCCGCCGCGCCCTCCGCCTCCGCCCGCGCGCACAGCAGCCGCAGCGCGCCCTCCAGACCGGCCTCGTCCACGGCGGACGGCGTCAGATCGCGGATGATCCTGCGGGTCTCGGCGAGATTGGCGTGCAGTCCGTCGGCGACCGCCCGCATCCGGGTCCGGGCCACCTCCGGCGTCGCGTCCCAGTCGCGGTCGGCTGCCTGAAGCAGCATCACCCCGCCGGAGAGCTCCTGGGCCAGCGTGTCGTGCAGGTCCCGGGCGATCCGGGCCCGCTCGGCCAGCACCCCGGCCTGCCGCTGCTGCCGAGCCAGTACGTCCCGGGTGCCCCGCAACTCCTCCACCAGCCGCAGCCGTTCGGCCGCGTCGCGCTGCTGGGCGCGGTAGAGGGCGACGGTGCCCCACACGGCCGCCACCGGGATCAGCACCAGCTCGGCATCGAACTGCCCCGCGCTGCGCACGAGTTGACCGGCGAGGACGACCGAGAGGGCGCCGACCGCCGCCCCGGCCGCCCGCCGGCCGAGCACCCGCAGGGCCGCGCAGGCCAGCGGCAGCGCGCACCACACATAGGCGGCGGTGAGCGACGCGGGCGCGAGGAGGACCAGCGTGGTCCACAGCGCCAGCAGCGCCACGACCCACAGGTGCCGGCCGATCCGGCCCAGCCGCTCACCGGCCGCGAGCCCGCCCGCGTACACCAGCGCCAGCAGCCCGCTGACGCTCACGATGTCCCAGCACAGCCCGATCCTCAGCTGCACCAGCCGGAACAGGCCGGCGCCCACGACGACGAAGAAGGTGAGATGGGCGAGGAGGTCGGCGGTCGGCCGGCTTCCGCGGGCCGCCCTCGCGGCGGTGTGGACGGGAGCGCGGTCGGACACGGCAGATCCCCTTGGACGATGATCCGTTCGAACAGGGGGCCCGAGTCTATCCGGCAGCTGTAGGGACCGTGTGAGGACGGCCGGGTCGCGTCAGGCGCCCGGACGCAGCCCGAGGAAGCCCGGTGTCGGGTCGCCCTCGACCTCGCCGAAGTACAGCGCGAACGTCTGCTTCAGCCGCTCCACCCCGGCCCGGTCGGACATGAATCGGGGGAAGCCGTCGAGGTTGGCGTTGCGGTACTCCCAGACCGGCTTCAGGCCGGCCGGGGGAGTGATGTCGGTGCGCACCGACCAGCCGTTGAAGGAAGCCTGCTGGGTGGCCGTGGACAGTTGCCAGTTGAGGTAGAGCTTGGCGGCCGTGCTGTGGGCGGCCTGCTTGAGGATCGCCGCCCGCTGCCCCCACGCCATGAACGGGGCGCTGTCCGGGAGGACCCACTTCACCGGGCCGGTGCCGAGCGGTGCGCCGGAGCCGCCGACGCCGATCGCGTACTGCCCGGCGCGTACGGCGTCACCGGGGGAGTTGCTGCCGCGCGCGAACCGGACGTCCTGCGCGGCCAGCCGGGCCGCCCAGTCCCAGCCGTAGTGCTCGACGTAGAGCGAGTACAGGTAGAGCACCGCGTCGTCGTCGTGCGGGAACGACGACGCGATCCTTCCCTTCCACTTCGGGTCGAGCAGGTCCAGCGGGGTGCGCGGCGCGTCCGTGCCCACCGCGTCCGTCCCGTACATGAAGCCGAAGCCGATCGCCGCGATCGCCACCCAGGCGCCCTGCGGGTCCTTGAACCTGTCGTGCACCTTCGAGAACCCGGCCGGCCGGTACGACAGCAGGCGGCCCTGGGCCTTCCAGCGGTCGAAGTCCTGGAGGGTCTGGAGCTGGACGACGTCGGGCACGAGGGTGCCGGTGGCGAGCTGGTTGTCGACGCGTACGTCGTGGTACTTGCTGTAGTCGACGATCAGCTTCAGGTCGATGTCCGGGAAGCGTTGCAGGAACGCGGCCTTGGTGCCGTCCTGCTGGGTCGGCGTGTCGCCGCCGGCGTAGACGACGAGCCTGCCGCCCTCCGCGAGCGCGGCCCGGTACAGCTCGTCGAGGGACCGGGTCTCCTCGGAGCCCGAGCCCCGCGGGGGAGCGGTCGGCGCCGAGGACGCGGATGCCGGGGTGGAGGCGGCGCCGAGCGCGCCGAGGCCGAGGGCGGCACCGGCACCGGTGGTGAGCAGGCGCCTTCTGCTGGGGAAGCTGGGCATGGCGGAGAGACCTCTTTCGAACGCTGAGGGGGGTGTGGGACCGGGCGCCACGGTCGAGGTCGATTCTGCTGCGCCCGGCGGTCCGCCCGCGTCGTCCGGACGGAGCGGACGACGCGCGTGCGGTGGAATCCCCGTTCAACCGATCGGTTGAACGCCCCCTCCCCGAGAAGCGCCGCCAAGCGGGAGTGCCGTCACGGCCGTGCCAGCCGCCGCATCGTCAGCGCGAGGTGCAGCCGCAGCCGGCCCTGGGGCGTGCGCACCGGCCACCCCAGCAGATGCTCCGCGTGGGCCAGCCGGTCCTGGAGGGTGGAGTGGTGGACGTTCGCCTCGGCCGCAGCCGACCGCAGGCTCGCGGTGGCGGTGACGGCGTGCAGGGTGGTGAGCAGCCAGGGGGCGTCCGCGGCGGCCGATTCGACCGCGAGGACGTCCGCCGGGGGTTCGGCCCCCGGCGCGACGAGGTCGGCCAGCAGGGCGATGCCGCCCAGTTCGTCGGCGTACACGACCCGGGGGCCCGGGTCCTGCGCGGTGCCGTCCGCGGTGAAGCGGAGCGCGGTGCGGGCCGCGGCCCAGGAGCGCGGCAGGTCGGTCACGGGCACGGCGGGCCCGACCCCCACCCGGCCGGCCGGAACCGCGTCCCGGGCGTCGGCGGGCAGCACCCTGGGCCGGCCGCCGGGCGTGGCCAGGGCGCGGGCCGGGGCGGCGGGGCCCAGGCCGAGGCGGCGGGCCGCGTGCAGCCGGGCCGGTTCGGCGGCCGTGGCGTCGAGGAGCGTCTCGACCAGGGCGGGGTCGTCGAGCGGGGCTCGCCCGCGGGTGCGGTCGAGCACGACACGGGCCGCGCGGGCCGCCCGTTCCAGGATCACGGCGTCCACGACGCTGGGTGTCGCACCGGCGCGTTCCAGCCACAGCGCGGGCGGCCCGTCGGGCGTCAGCGCCGTGCACGGCCAGTCCGGGTCGGGTGGCAGCTCCGTGTCCCGGCGGGTGCCGTCGGGCTCCACCCGGACCCGCACCCGCCGGTCCGCGTCGACGATCCGCGCGGGCACCCCGGCGAGCACCGCGGCCCCGCGCATCAGCGCCTCCACCCCGGCCCGGGACTCGGCCAGCCGGTCGAAGTAGGCGATGACCCGCACGGCGGCGCCGGCGTCCGGGTCCAGCGCGGTCAGGCGCCCGGCCAGCTCTTTCATATGGCCATGATGCGCCACGCGAGCGCCGACGAGGGAGGGGTGCGGCCACCGCTTCCGCTCACGCGGACGGGACCGGCGAGAGGAACGCGGGCCCCGTGGACTTCAAGCGCCGCTGAGCCGCCCCGCGGCCGGGGCCGCCCGCCGCTGGACCGCCGCCCGCGGGGTCACTCGGCGAGCAGCCGTCGCAGCCAGTCCAGGTGGGCCGCGCGGGCCGACCTGGAGAGCGCGGCCTGCGGCGCGAAGCCGTCGAAGCCGTGGAATCCGCCCGGCCAGACATGCAGCTCGGCGATCCCGCCGGCCTGCCAGATCCGGGAGGCGTAGGCGACCACCTCGTCCCGGAACGTCTCGGCGGAGCCCACGTCGAGAAAGGCCGGCGGCAGCCCGGACAGGTCCTCGGCCCGGGCGGGCGCCGCGTACGGGGAGACGTCCGGACCGCCGCGCCGCTCGCCGAGCAGGGCCGTCCACCCGGTCTCGTTGGCCGTGCGGTCCCAGACGCCCAGGCCCGCCATCTGGTGGCTGGAGGGGGTGTCGTTGCGGTCGTCCAGCATCGGGCACATCAGCAACTGGCCGAGCGGCCGGGGCCCTTGACGGTCGCGCAGCAGCAGGGCGAGCGCGGCACCGAGACCGCCGCCCGCGCTGGCCCCGGCGAGCACGATCCGCTCGGGGTCCGCGCCCAGTTCCGCGGCGTGCTCCGCCGTCCACAGCAGACCGGCGTACACGTCCTCGACCGGGGCCGGATGCGGGTGCTCGGGCGCCAGCCGGTACTCCACGGACACCACGACCATGTCCAGTTCCCGCGCCCAGTCCAGGGCCACGTCCACGCCGACCCGGTTGTTGCCGAGGACCATGCCGCCGCCGTGCACGTGATAGACGACCGGACGCGGGCGTGCCGGAGCCGGTGCGGTGGGCCGGCAGATCAGCAGCGAGATCCCGGGGGCGCCCCGGGGGCCCGGCACCGTCCGGTCCTCGACCTCGAAGGCCCCGTCCAGCGTCAGGTCCAGCTCGGCCAGCAGGGCGATCCCCGGCCCCTGGCGGACGGTTTCGATGTCCTCTGCGGTCAGCCCCGGCTGGATCATCTCCCGGATGAGTTCCAGGGCGGCGCCGAGTTCGGGGTCGAAGGGCGGCGGTGCGGACGTCATGGGCTTCTCCTCACGCGGAGCGCGGTTGCGCGGCGGCTCGTGCGGCCCATGATCGGCGCACCCGCCGCCCGTCCGGGCGCCGCCGTACGGCGGGAGCTGCCCGCCGTTCGGCGGGTGACAGCCCTGCCCCGCTCCGCAGCTTGCCAGGTCATGACCTTCTGTTCACCAGAGTGGGGTGGAAAGAAGCAGCCGTGACGACAACGATTTTCACCCCCGCACAGGTACCAGGAGTGACCCCGGTGAATGTCTCGCTCTTCGTCTGGCTGCTGACCGTCGCGGCGCTGTGCGCGCTCGTCGCCGTCGACTTCTTCATCGGCCGCAAACCGCACGACGTCTCGGTCCGCGAGGCCGGGACCTGGACCGTCGTCTGGGTCGTCCTGGCCTGTCTGTTCGGCCTCGGCGTGTTCCTCTTCGGGGGCGGCGGGCCGACGGGGGAGTTCTTCGCGGGCTACATCACCGAGAAGTCGCTGAGCGTGGACAACCTGTTCGTGTTCGTCCTGATCATGGGCAAGTTCGCGGTGCCCTCGCAGTACCAGCAACGGGTGCTGATGGTGGGCGTGCTGGTGGCCCTCGTGCTGCGCGCGCTGTTCATCGCGGCGGGCGCGGCGATCATCTCGACGTTCTCCTGGGTGTTCTACCTCTTCGGAGCCTTCCTGATCTGGACGGCGTGGAAGCTGATCCAGGATGCCAAGAAAGGCGGGCACGAGGAGGAGTTCGAGGAGAACAAGCTGCTCAAGGCCGTGGAGAAGCGGTTCGGCGTGGCCGACCGCTACCACGGGACGAAGCTGTGGATCGAGCAGAACGGCAAGCGGGTCATGACCCCGATGCTGGTCGTGATGCTCGCGATCGGCTCCACCGACGTGCTGTTCGCGCTCGACTCGATCCCCGCCATCTACGGGCTGACCGAGGACCCGTACATCGTCTTCACCGCCAACGCCTTCGCGCTGATGGGTCTCAGGCAGCTGTACTTCCTCATCGGCGGCCTGCTGAAGAAGCTCGTCCACCTCAGCTACGGCCTGTCGGTCATCCTCGGTTTCATCGGCGTGAAGCTGGTGCTGCACGCGCTGCACGAGTCCGGGGTGCACGTGCCCGAGATCGGCATCCCCTTCTCGCTCGGCTTCATCGTGCTCGTCCTGGCGGTCACCACCGTCACCAGCCTGCGGGCCTCCGCCCGACAGGAGCGACAGGAGCGACAGGAGCGACAGGAGCGGCAAGAGCGAGAGGAGCGAGAGGGGCGGCCGGGGGGGACGGCGCGGGACGGCTCTACGGCGTAGGCGCGGCGTCCGCGCGCATCATCACGCAGTCGAACTCGATCACCCGCCCCGTGGTCGCCTCGCGCGTCACGGGGTACATGCCGGTGATGCCGAACCCGGCGGCCTCGTACACCGCGACGGCCTCGCCCATGCCGGGACTGCCCTCGTACAGCTTCAGCACCGCGACCTCGGACTGCATCCCCACGAACTCCGCGATCCGCTCCCCGGCCCCGGCGAACACCTCGAGGTCGTAACCCTGGGTGTCCATCTTCAGGTAGGGACGCGGATCGGCGAGGCCGTCCAGTGCCTCGGCCATGACCTCGTCCAGCCGGCGGACCCGGATCTCCTCGGTGTCGGCCTTCGCGAACCTGCTGTAGCGGCCCTTGCCGTAGTCGCTGGCCGGCAGCAGGGAGTTCATCGTCTTCCAGCCGACGTGGATCTCGGCCGTCGTCTCCTCACGGCCCAGTCCGCACCGGTACACCTGCCAGTCGGGGTCGTCCGCCGCGGCCTTCTCGAGCCGGGCGAACGTCTCCGACGTGGGCTCGAAGGACACGATCCGGCCGGTGTAGCCGAGTGTGCGCAGCCGCCTGGCGTACTGGCCGTTGTTGGCGCCGACGTCGAAGACGCAGTTCACGCCGTAGAGCTCCAGCATCGCGGCGACGTGCTGGGTGCAGAGGTACTCGGCGGCCGCCAGCTGGAGTCTGCGCTCGTCCTGGCCGCCCGGGTTCTCCATCAGGAGCAGCGCGCCGGTGTCGCCCAGCCGCACGGCGCCGCCCGCGGCGACCTCGGAACGGGCCTTGTCCCGGGTCCGCCGCAGCACCCAGGTGTCCTTGTCCGCGCCGGTCACCCGGTACGCGCCGCCGCGCCGTGAGACCACCGCCGTCCCCGGTCCGAGGTCGGTCACCTGGACGCCGATACGGGGCATCAGGCCGAGCAGTCGTCGATAGAGGGTCTGCATCTGCCCAGCCCTATCAGACGCGACGGGAGGCGGTCCTCGGGTTGAACGAGATTCGCCGATCGGATGACCGGACAAAGACGCGCGGGCCGGTCCGGCCGGTCTCCCTTGACTTCGAGAGCGCTTCAAGGTCTAGCGTCGCCGGGGCCGGTGAACGGCGAGGAAGACCGCGGGACCGGACGATCGGAGACGGACATGCGTGTGGGCGTGCACATCAATCGGTTCGGCGAGGCGGGGGACGCGTCCGCGCTGGGCGCCGAGCTGGCCGCGGCGGGTGCCGCCGCGGAGGCGGCCGGGGTGAGCCGGCTGTCGGTGATGGACCACTACTTCCAGATGGAGTTCAACGGCGGCGCCGAGGCCCCCATGCTGGAGGCCTACACGACGCTGGCGTTCCTCGCGGCCCACACCTCCACGGTCAGACTCGGCACCCTGGTCACCGGTGTGACCTACCGGCATCCCGGACTGCTCGCCAAGATCGCCACCACGCTCGACGTGCTGTCCGGCGGACGGGCCTCGCTGGGTATCGGGGCGGCCTGGTACGACCGTGAGCACGAAGGGCTCGGGGTGGCGTTCCCGTCGACGGCGGAGCGGTTCGAGCGGCTGGAGGAGACCCTGCGCATCTGCCTGCGGATGTGGGACCCGGACGACAACGGGCCGTTCGAGGGCGAGCACTACCGGCTGGCCGAGACCCTGTGCGTGCCCGCGCCGGTCAGCTCGCCGCGCCCGGAGATCCTGATCGGCGGCGGAGGCGAGCGCAAGACGCTGCGGCTGGTCGCCCGGTACGCGGACGCGTGCAATCTGTTCACCTCGACCCCGGAGGAGGTCCGGCACAAGCTGGACGTCCTGCGCGGGCACTGCGAGGCGGAGCGGCGCGACTACGACACCGTGCTGAAGACGGTCACCTACTCCGGCGACGCCGCCGACAAGGGCGATCTGGACGGCCTCCTGCGTGACCTCACCGGCTACACCGAGCTCGGCATCGACACGGTGATCCTCGCGCCGCGCCTGGGCGAGACGGCCGGCTGGATCGAGCGGTTCGTGGCCCCGGCCGTGGTGCGGCTGGCCGAGCTGGACTGACCGGACCGGGGCGCGTGGAGCGGGGGCGTCCGGAGCGGGGCCGCGTACGAGGAAAGGGGCCGCGTACGACGAAGGGGGCCCGGAAAGCGTTCCGGACCCCCTGCGCCCCGCGTCCTGCTATGTCACCGTGCTGCCGTCAGGCGGCAGCGACCTCGCCCGCGTGGCCGTGCAGACGGGCCACGACCTCGGTCAGCTGGGCGGCGACCTCGGCGTCGTCCACCGGGTGGGTCTCGGCGAAGCGGGTCAGCGAGCCCGGGATGGAGAGCTTGAGGTCCTCGATGACCTTGCCGCCGGCGATGCCCACGGCCTTGCGGGCCTCGTCCTGCGCCCACACGCCACCGAACTGGCCGAACGCGGTGCCGACCACGGCGACGGGCTTGCCGCCGAAGGCGCCGGCGCCGTACGGACGGGAAAGCCAGTCGATGGCGTTCTTCAGGACGGCCGGGATCGTGCCGTTGTACTCGGGGGAGAAGAGCAGGAAGGCGTCGGCGGCCTGGGCGGCCGCACGCAGCTTGGCGGCGGTGGCCGGGACGCTGCCCTCGACGTCGAGGTCCTCGTTGTAGAAGGGGATCTCGGCCAGGCCCTCGAAGAGGTCGACGGTGGCGCCCTCGGGAGCGACCTTGACGGCCGCCTCGGCGAGCTGGCGGTTGGTCGAACCGGCGCGAAGGCTGCCGACGAGCGCGAGGATGCGGACAGACATGGGTACTCCCAGAGGCTGAAACATTGCCGTTACAAATCCGGACCGAGGTCCGTTTATTGTTCTAGCATCCTAACCGGACCGCGGTCCAGTTTCATTCCCGATGCTTTACGCTGAGTTCATGTCCGCCGTTCTGCCTCCCTGTCCGGAGCCCGAGGAGAGCCTGACCGAGCCCGAGCTGCTGCACCTGGGGCCGGCCGGGGACGAGCCGTGCCTGCGCGCCGACGCGGCCCGCAACCGGGCCAGGCTGCTGGACGCCGCCGCCCGGCTGATCGCCGAGCACGGCGCGGCCGGGGTCACGATGGAGGCGGTGGCGAGCGCGGCGAACGTGGGCAAGGGCACGGTGTTCCGGCGCTTCGGCGACCGCACCGGGCTGCTGACCGCGCTCCTGGACCACTCGGAGCGGAACTTCCAGGCCGCGTTCCTGAGCGGTCCCCCGCCGCTGGGGCCGGGCGCGGAGCCCGTGGAGCGACTGCGGGCGTTCGGCGTCGCCATGCTCCGGCGTGCCGTGGACGAACTGGACCTTCAGCTGGCGGCCGAGCCGGGACCGGACCGCAGGTACTCCGTGCCGCCGCGCCGCGTCCACCACAGCCATCTGGTCCTGCTGCTGCGCCAGGCCCTGCCCGACGCGGACGTCGAACTGCTGGCCCACACGCTGATGGGGTACCTCAACCCGGTCCTCGTCCATCACCTCACCCGGCAGTGCGGCATGCCGGCGGCGCGCCTGGAGGCGGGCTGGAGCGAACTGGTCGACCGGGTGGCCGGCGGGGTGCCGAACGCGACGCCGGTCAGGGTCCCGCGGTGAAGAGGTCGACGACGGCCCGCGGGGCGTCCTCGGCGAACAGGGCCACGCTGCTGTGGGCGGAGGCGGCCGCGGCCGCCTCGCTGCGCGGGAACAGCTTCTCCTCGTAGGCGGCCAGCGCGGCCTCGCGCTCGCCCGGGTGCGCGGCCAGGGACAGGCCCAGTTCGGCGCCGTCCAGCATCGCGAGGTTGGCGCCCTCGCCCGCGAACGGCGACATCAGATGGGCGGCGTCGCCGAGCAGGGTGACACCGGGGACCCGGTCCCAGCGGTGGCCGACCGGCAGGGCGTGGATCAGGCGCGGCACCAGTGGCCCGTCGGCGTCGGCGACCAGCGCCCGCAGGCTCTTGTCCCAGTCCGCGAAGTGCTCCAGGACGTGCCCCCTGGCCGCCTCGGCGTCGCCGAAGTCGACACGGTCCGCCCAGTCCTCGGCGACCCGCAGGGCGGTGTAGACGTGCAGGCTGCCGTCGGGTTCGCGGTGCGCGAGGAAGCCCCTGCCGGCGCCGAGCGCGAGGAGGAACCCGCCGCCGACCACGCCGGCGCTCACCGGATGGCGTACGTCCGCCTCCAGCAGGTCCGTCTCGACGAACGACACGCCCGTGTACGCGGGCCGGGCGTCGGAGAGCAGCGGCCGGATCCGTGACCAGGCTCCGTCGGCGCCGACCAGCAGGTCCGTGGTGAAGGCGGAGCCGTCCCCGAGACGCACCTCGTGCCGCCCGTCGCCCAGCGGACGCGCGCCGGTGACCTTCGCGCCCCAGCGGACCGTTCCCTCGGGCAACGCGTTCAGCAGCAGGTCGCGCAGGGCCCCGCGGTCGACCTCGGGGCGCTCGCCGGTCCCGTCGTCGGCCCCCTCGAAGCGGACCACCGCGTCCTTGTCGAGGACCCGGGTGGCCTGGCCGCCGGGCAGGACCAGCGTCCGGAACTCCTCGTGCAGTCCGGCGGCGCGCAGTGCCTCCTGGCCGGAGTCCAGATGGATGTCGAGCATGCCGCCCTGGGTGCGGGCGCCGGGCGAGGCGTCCAGGTCGAGGACGGCCGCCTCGATGCCGTGCACGTGCAGCACACGGGCGAGGGTGAGGCCGCCGAGTCCGGCGCCGATGATCGCTACGGGGTGGTGCATGGGTCCTCCTGCGGTCGTCCTGTGGTCGTCATTCGGGTACGGCGGTCCGCTCGATGCCGCTGATCAGTGCCTGGAGCCCCCAGGAGAGGCGGGTCTCGGGCGATCCCGAGAGCAGCGGTCCGGCGAGGCCGGCGATGTGCGGATGGGTCCGCTCCGACGCCTCGCGCACGGCGTGCAGCAGGGCGTCCCAGTCCTGCGGGGAGGCCTCGTCCGTGTGCTCGGCGGCTGTCGCGGTGGCGTGCTGCAGCAGCAGGTCGACGCCCCACGCGGCCTGTGTGGGCGGCACCCCGCCCTCGTCGAGCAGGGCGAGCAGGGTCTCGATCAGGTTCAGGTAGTGCGGGCCGCTGGGCCGGGCGGTGAGCGCGGAGCGGGCCAGGTCCGGGTAGGCGAAGAGCATCGCGGTGTACGAGGTGAGCACCCCTTCCAGCCGCTCCCGCCAGGAGGTCCCCTCGGTCGGCGCAGGCCCGACCGTGCCCAGCAGTTCGTCGAGCACGGCCGCGTGCAGCTCCGCCGTGTTGCGGACGTAGACGTACAGGGAGGCCGGGCCGGTGTCGAGCTCCTCGGCCAGGCGTCGCATGGTCAGCTTCCGCAGGCCTTCGGCGCGCAGCACCGCCAGGGCGGCAGCCACGATGCCCTCCCTGGTCAGGGCGGGCTTGGCCGGGCGCTCACGGCGACTGCGGGGGGTGTCGGGGCGTGCTGTCATGCCTTCACCGTATCGAACATGTTCGTTGCGAACAAGTACGTCACGAACATGTTCGTTGACGGCTCATCGGATTTCGGTGTCCCCCGCCCGGAGCCTCGCTCACAGCTTCTGCCAAGATGCCGTACGTCATGGTGCAGATACCGAACACGCCCGCGCCGACGATGTCGCCGGCGCCGCGCCCCGTGCCCACGAGCGCTGACGTGGCCCGCCTGGCCGGCGTCTCGCGCGCGACCGTCTCCTACGTCCTGAACAACGCCAGCGCCGTACGCATCAGCGAGCCCACCCGCCGCCGCGTGCACGAGGCCGCCAAGGAACTCGGGTATGTGCCGCACGCGGCCGCCCGTACCCTGCGCGCCGGCCACAGCCGCATGGTCCTGATGCCCACCCTGCCCGTCCCGGCGGGCCCCCTCTACTCCCAGTTCGTGCACGACTTCCAGGGGGCGCTGAGCCGCCTCGACTACACCGTCGTCCAGTACGGCGCCACCGGCCTGCGCGGTGACGACGCCGCCCGGGCCTGGGCCGAACTGCGGCCCGTCGCCGTGCTGGTGCCCAGCCCCGGCGTCGGCCCGGAGGGGGTCGCCGTACTGAAGAGGTCCGGCGCCCGGGCCGTGGTGACCCTCGGTCCCGAGGCGGTCGAGGGCGCCCGCGCGCTGCTGCTGGACCACGCCGACGTCGGCCGCAGCGCCGCCGCGCACCTGTACGCCCGCGGCCGCCGCCGGATCGGGGTGGTCGTCCCGGCCGAGCGCGGCATGGAGATGTTCTCCGCGCCCCGCCTGGCCGGCTCCCGCGAGGTGCTGCACGGCACGGACGCCACCGTCACCGAGCTGTCCCTGGCCTACACGGAGGAGTCCGCGGCCGCCCTCGCCGCCCGCTGGCCCGCCCTCGGTCTCGACGCCGTCTTCGCCTACAACGACGAGTACGCCATGCTGCTGATGCGCGCCCTTCAGGACGCGGGGGTGCGCGTCCCCGAGGACGTCGCCGTCATCGGCGCCGACGACCTGATGCTCGGGCGGCTGCTGCGGCCCCGTCTCAGCACCGTGCGGATCGCGCTGCCCTCCGGCCGGGACCTCGCCTCGCTGGTCGACCGGGCGGTGCGCAGCCCCGCGGCCGCCCCCGAGGCACACGAACCGTTCGGAGCCACCGTGGTGCAGCGCGACTCCAGCTGAACTACGGTCTCAGGGGAGGCCTGCCATGCGCGCGACGGTCGGCATCATCGGCGGCGGCCCCGCGGGGCTGCTGCTCGCCCGTCTGCTGCACCGCGCGGGCGTCGACTGCGTGGTCCTGGAGAGCAGGACGCGGCAGTACGTGGAACAACGCCAGCGTGCCGGAATGCTGGAGCAGGGCACGGTCGACGCCCTGCGCGCGGCGGGAGCCGCCGACCGGCTCGACACCGAGGGCCTGGTGCACCACGGCATCGAGCTGCGTTTCGACCGCGAACGCCACCGCCTCGACTTCCCCGTTCTCACCGGCGGTCGCACGGTCACGATCTACGCCCAGACGGAGATCGTGAAGGATCTCGTCGCGCTCCAAGTCGCCGACGGGCCGCCCCTGTTGTTCGAGGCGGCGGCGCTCGCCGTGGAGAAGCCGCTGAGCGGGTCGCCCGTCGTGCGGTTCCTGCACGAGGGCCGTGAACAGACCCTCTCCTGCGACTGGGTCGTCGGCTGCGACGGCTCGCACGGCGTCGCCCGCGGGGCCTTCCCGGCCGCCGCGGGCCGGACGTACACCCACGACTACCCGTACTCCTGGCTGGGTGTGCTTGCCGAAGTGCCGCCCTCCTGCGAGGAGTTGATCTACGCACGCCATGAACGAGGCTTCGCCCTGCACAGCATGCGTTCGCCGCGGATCTCCCGGCTCTACCTCCAAGTCCCCAACGGCACCCGCCTGCTCGAGTGGCCCGACGACCGGATCTGGGACGAACTCGCCGCCCGCTTCGCCGTCGACGCCGACTGGACGCTGCGCCCCGGCCCGATCATCAGCAAGTCCGTGACGCCGATGCGCAGCCTCGTCCACGAGCCGATGCGCCACGGCCGGCTGCTGCTCGCCGGGGACGCCGCCCACATCGTCCCGCCGACCGGCGCCAAGGGGCTCAACCTCGCCGTCTCGGACGTACGGCTGCTCGCCGGCGCCTTCGCCGAACTGCGCGCCACCGGGTCCACGAGGCTGCTGGACGGGTACTCGGACCTTTGCCTGCGACGTGTGTGGCAGGCGACCCGCTTTTCCGACGACATGACTAGGATGTTGCACGCTCAACCAGATGGAGATGCGTTCGACCATCGGATGCAGCTCGCCCGGCTGCGCCGGATCACCGCATCCCGCCACGCCGCCGCCGAACTGGCGGCCAACTACACGGGACTTCCCCTCCCCCTGTGAGGGCCGTGAGTCCCGCGGGTCACCGATCGGAGAGCCTTCATGCCGCTGCTCGACCCCAAGAACTGGCAGTCCCGCACCTTGTCGGGCCCCCGGTACACCGTCACCGAGCCCGCCACCGGCGACCCGCTGGGCACCGTCGACCTGGCGGGCGCCGCGGACGTCGGTCCGGCCGCCGAGGCCGCCCGCGCCGCGCAGACCGAGTGGGCCCGGCTGCCCCACTTCGTGCGCGCCGGTGTGCTGCGCAAGGCCGGTGACCTGTTCACCGCGCACGCCGACGAACTGCGTGAGTGGATCGTCCGCGAGTCCGGATCCATACCCGGCAAGGCCGACTTCGAGCTGCATGTCGCCGCCCAGGAGTGCTACGAGGCCGCCGCACTCGCCTCCCGCCCGGCCGGGCAGGTCCTGCCCAGCGAGGCGCCCCGGCTGTCGTACACCCGGCGCGTGCCCGTCGGCGTCGTGGGCGTGATCTCCCCGTTCAACGCCCCGCTGATCCTGTCGATCCGGTCCGTCGCGCCCGCCCTCGCGCTCGGCAACGCGGTCGTCCTCAAGCCGGACCCGCGGACGGCGGTGTGCGGCGGACTGGCCCTGGCCGCGGTCTTCGCGGAGGCGGGGCTGCCCGAGAACCTCCTGCACGTCCTCCCGGGCGGCGCCGAGACCGGTGCGGCCCTGGTCGCCGACCCGCGCGTGCCCGTGATCTCCTTCACCGGCTCCACCGGGGCCGGCCGGGCGGTCGGCGAGGCCGCGGGCCGCCACCTCAAGCGGGCCCACCTGGAACTCGGCGGCAACTCCGCCCTGATCGTGCTGGAGGACGCCGACCTGGACGCAGTGATCTCCACGGCGGCCTGGGGCTCCTTCTTCCACCAGGGCCAGATCTGCATGACCACCGGCCGCCACCTGGTGCACGCCTCCCTCTACGAGGAGTACGTGGAGCGGCTCGCGGCGAAGGCCGACGCCCTCGCCGTCGGCGACCCGCACCGCGCGCAGGTCCACCTCGGCCCGCTCATCGACAGCGGCCAGCTGACCAAGGTGCACGGCCTGGTGGAGGCCAGCACCGCGGCCGGCGCCAAGCTCGCCGCGGGCGGCAGGCACGAGGACCTCTTCTACCGGCCGACCGTCCTCGCGGGCGTCGACGACGACACCCCTGCCTACGCGGAGGAGGTCTTCGGCCCGGTGGCCCCCGTCCGCTCGTTCGGCACCCCGGACGAGGCGGCGGCCCTGGCCGCGCGCAGCTCCTACGGCCTCTCGCTCGGCATCGTCACCCGGGACGCCGCCCGCGGGCTGGACCTCGCCGAACGCGTCCCCACCGGCATCGTGCACATCAACGACCAGACGGTGAACGACGAGGCCGTCGCCCCCTTCGGCGGGGTCGCCGCCTCCGGCACCGGCGCCCGCTTCGGCGGCGAGGCCAACCTCGAGGCCTTCACCGACGTCCGCTGGACGACGGTGCGCGCGGACGTGGCGCCGTACCCCTTCTGAGAACTTCCGTGCCGGGGACTCCGGGCCTACTCGCCCTGAGCGGCCGGGGAGCCGTCGGCCCCGGCCTTGGCCTGCTCTTCCTCGATCGACTTGCGGACCTCGTCCATGTCCAGCTTGCGCGCCTGTCCGATGACGTCCGTGAGGGCGGCCTCGGGCAGGGCGCCCGGCTGCGCGAACACGGCGACCCGGTCCCGCACGATCATCAGCGTCGGGATCGACTGGATACCGAAGGCCGCGGCCAGCTCCGGCTGCGCCTCGGTGTCCACCTTGCCGAACACCAGGTCCGGGTTCTCCTGCGCGGCCTTGTCGTAGACCGGGGCGAACTGACGGCACGGGCCGCACCAGGACGCCCAGAAGTCGATCAGGACGAAGTCGTTGTCGGTGACCGTCTGGTCGAAGTTCTCCTTGGTGAGCTCCACGGTGCTGCTCATGGCGTGATTCCTCTTCCCGGTGCTTCCTGCCAGGGGTCTCCTGGCATGGGGTGAAGCCGTCCGCCACAACACGGCCGGACCGACGCGTATTCCGCGCCCCTACCCGTGTGGCCACCCCGCACACCACCCACCAGACTGACCCCATGACGGAAACGGAAACCAACCTGTACGACGTGGTTGTGCTCGGAGCCGGGCCCGTGGGGGAGAACGTCGCCGACCGCACCCGTGCGGCCGGCCTCACCACCGCGGTCGTGGAGAGCGAGCTGGTCGGCGGCGAGTGCTCGTACTGGGCCTGCATGCCCAGCAAGGCCCTGCTGCGCCCGGTGATCGCCCGCGCGGACGCCCGCAGACTGCCCGGCCTGCGCGATGCGGTGCAAGGCCCGCTGGACACGGCGGCGGTGCTCGCCCGCCGCAACTGGTTCACCGGCGACTGGACGGACGACGGTCAGGTCGACTGGATCAAGAGCATCGGCGCGGACCTCTACCGCGGCCACGGGAGACTGACCGGCCCGCGCACGGTGACGGTGGGGGACAAGGTGCTCACGGCCCGCCACGCGGTCGTCGTCGCCACCGGTACCCGCGCGGCGCTGCCCGACCTGCCGGGCCTCGCCGAGGTCAGGCCCTGGACGAGCCGGGAGGCCACCAGCGCACAGTCGGCGCCCGGCCGGCTCGTCGTGGTCGGCGGGGGAGTCGTCGCCACCGAGATGGCCACCGCCTGGCAGGCGCTCGGCTCGCAGGTGACCCTCCTCGTCCGGGGCAAGGGCCTGCTCGACCGGATGGAGCCGTTCGCGGGCGAACTGGTCGCCGATGCGCTCACCGAGGCCGGCGCGGACGTGCGCACGGGCACCTCGGTCGCGTCGGTGACCCGCTCCGACGGCACCGTCGTGGTCGTCACCGACACCGGCGAACGCATCGAGGCCGACGAGATCCTCTTCGCCGTCGGCCGCGCCCCGCGCACCGACGACATCGGCCTGGACACGGTCGGCCTGGCACCCGGCTCCTGGCTCAAAGTCGACGACAGTCTGCGGGTCAACGGCACCGACTGGCTCTACGGGGTGGGCGACGTCAACCACCGGGCCCTTCTCACCCACCAGGGCAAGTACCAGGCCAGGATCGCGGGCGCCGCCATCGCCGCCCGCGCGGCCGGTACCGAACTGCCGGAGAGCGACCCGTGGAGCGCCCACGCCGCCACGGCCGACCACGAGTCCGTCCCCCAGGTCGTCTTCACCGACCCGGAGGCGGCCGCCGTCGGTCTCTCGCTCGCCGAGGCGGAACAGGCCGGACACCGGGTGCGGGCCGTCGACGTCGACATGTCGTCCGTGGCCGGAGCGGGCCTGTACGCCGAGGGCTACAAGGGCCGCGCCCGGATGGTCGTCGACCTGGAGCGGGAGATCCTGCGCGGCGTCACCTTCGTCGGTCCCGGTGTCGGCGAGTTGATCCACTCGGCGACGATCGCGGTGGCCGGACAGGTCCCGCTCGCCCGGCTGTGGCACGCCGTCCCGTCCTACCCGACGCTCAGCGAGGTGTGGCTGCGGCTGCTGGAGGCCTACCGGGACAACTGAGCGCACCCGGCCGACCGGCCCGCCGCTCAGGGGAGTTCGAACCCCAGCGCCCTCGCGGCCAGGTCCGCCGTCGGCTGCGTCCAGCGTTCGAGCACGGACTGGTTGGCCGAGAGCGAGCGCGGTTCGGCCCGGTCGAGGTAGAGCAGACCGTCGAGGTGGTCCGTCTCGTGCTGGACGATACGGGCGGGCCAGCCGGCGAACACATCGTCCAGCGGCCGGCCGTGCTCGTCCGCACCCGTGAGCCGCACCTCGGCGTGCCGGGCCACCACCGCCTGGTAGCCCGGCACACTCAGGCAGCCTTCGAAGAAGGCGGCGCGGGTGGAACCGACCGGCTCGTACTCGGGGTTGACCAGCACCCGGAACGGCTGGGGCACCCGGCCGCGGGCCAGCCGCACCTCCTCCGGTACCGGCGCCGGGTCCTCGATGACGGCGATCCGCAGTTCCACGCCGACCTGCGGGGCGGCGAGGCCGACGCCCGGCGCCGCGTGCATGGTGACGCGCAGGGCCTCGACGAACCGGGCGAGCAGAGCGGGGTCGAGCTGACCCTCGTAGCGCGTCGTCCCCGTCCTCAGGACCGGGTCTCCGGCCGCGACGATGGGCAACGGGCCGCCGGAGGCGAGGAGTTCCTCGATCCGTTCGGCAAGGGGCGGGCGGGGACTGGGAGATGCCATCGGGCCAGCATGCCACGGCCGCATGGCGTGTGACGCACGCCACTCGAAGTGGCGGGAACTCGGGGCCGTCCGCCGCCGACTACTGGTGCGTCACGGCTGAAAAGCGTCCCCCGGGCCGCTGACCCCGACCCACTCCTCCTGCCCCCGGAGAAGCGCCACCATGTCCACCGCTCCCTCGACCTCCCCCACTCCCGGCTCCGCTCGAGCCGGGGGATCGGACGAGGCCCCGCAAGCAGCGGCCCCCGCGCCGAAGTCCCGCGGTCCGTGGGCCCCGCTGCGCCCGCTGATATTGCGTCTGCACTTCTACGCCGGCGTGTTCGTGGCGCCGTTCCTGCTGGTCGCCGCCGTCACCGGGTTCCTGTACGCCGGCGCGTTCCAGGCCGAGAAGCTCGTGTACTCCCACGAGTTGACCGTGCCGGCCGGCGACACGAAGCTGCCGATCTCCGAGCAGGTGGACGCCGCCCGCAAGGCCCACCCCGAGGGCACGGTCTCGGCCGTCCGCCCGTCGCCGGAGGACGACGCCACGACCCGGGTGATGCTGTCCGGCGTCGAGGGCGTCGAAGCCACCCACACCCTCGCCGTGTTCGTCGACCCGTACACCGGCAAGGTGCGCGGCGCGCTGGAGCAGTACGGTTCGACCGGCGCGCTGCCGCTGCGCACCTGGATCGACGAGTTCCACCGCGATCTGCACCTCGGCGAGAACGGCCGCCTCTACAGCGAACTCGCCGCCAGCTGGCTGTGGGTGATCGCGGGCGGCGGTCTGGTGCTCTGGTTCTCCCGGCGGCGCGCCCTGCGCAAGGTCCGCGGCACCGCCGGACGGCGCCGCACGCTGGGTCTGCACGGCACCGTCGGCGTGTGGGCCGCCGTCGGCTTCATCTTCCTGTCCGCGACCGGGCTGACCTGGTCCACCTACGCGGGCGCCAACATCGACGTCCTGCGCACCTCGCTCGGCCAGGCCACCCCGTCGGTCTCGGCGGCCGCGAGCGGCGGCGACCACGCCGGTCACGACACGGCCTCCGGCGCGGGCGGGGACGGCGAGCACGGCGTCGGCCTCGACAAGGTCCTGGCCGCGGCGCGGGCCGAGGGGCTGGGCGACCCGGTCGAGATCGTCCCGCCCGCGGACGCCTCCTCCGCGTACGTGGTCAAGCAGGTGCAGCGCAGCTGGCCCGAGAAGCAGGACGCGGTGGCGATCGACCCGGCCACCGGCGAGGTCACCGACGTGCTGCGGTTCGACGACCACCCGCTGCTCGCCAAGCTGACCCGCTGGGGCATCGACCTGCACACCGGCGTCCTGTTCGGTCTGGTCAACCAGCTCGCGCTGATGCTTCTCGCGGGCTCCCTGGTCCTGTTGATCGTCTGGGGCTACCGCATGTGGTGGCAGCGAGGGCGCGGGTCCGCCTTCGGCCGGCCCATCCCGCGCGGGGCCTGGGCGCAGGTCCCGCCGTACGTCCTCGTCCCGCTGATGGCGACGGTCGCCGTGGTCGCCTACTTCGTGCCGCTCCTCGGCATCCCGCTCGCCGGCTTCCTGGTCGTGGACGTCGTCCTCGGCGAGATCGCGCACCGGCGGGGGCGGCGGGCGGCTGTCTGAGCGGGCCCGTGCACGGCGGCGGCCCGGCGGTGGAATGTCACCGCCGGGCCGCCCGCTGTTGTGGGCTCAGGCCTCGGGGAAGTCCCCGGCCAGTGCCGAGGCGAGCCGCAGGTGCGGTCCCGCCTCTGCGTGCCGCCCCTGTCGCTCCAGGGTCCGGCCCAGCATCAGCCGGGCATAGTGCTCCACCGGGTCCCGCTCGACGATCAGCCGCAACTCGGTCTCCGCGCGGAGCAGTTGGGCCGAGTGGTAGTAGGCGCGGGCCAGCAGCAGCCGCGGTCCGGTCTGCTCCGGCACCTCCTCGACCAGCCCGACCAGCACCCGCGCGGCGGCGGCGTACTCCTTCGCGGCGAAGAACAGCTGCGCCCGCTCCCACCGCTCGGCCGGCGTTCCGTGGGCGTAGTAGGCGGTGTTGTCGGTCGTCTCGTATGTGGTGTCCACTCGTGCCTCCTTCGAGGCCGACAACCGGAGATGGTGGTTGAATATTCCACTACTCGGAGGGGGTGCGTGGGTGCGCTACCGCGACGCGCGGGCCAGCTCCGCCAGCTCCGCCTCGGCCCGCTCGGTGACGCGGGCCAGGACGTGGCCGGTGGTCGCCAGATCCTCCGGCGGGATCCCGGCATAGATCCGGGCCGAGATCTCGCCCGTCTCGGTGCCGACGACGGCGAACAGCTCACGCCCGGCGTCCGTGGGTCGGACCAGAGTGCCGTCGGCCGCCAGCAGCTCTGCGGCGAGCAGCCCGTCGACGGTGGCGTGTACGTCCGCCGCTTCGGTCTTGAGTGCGTGGGTCACCTGCTCGACGAGCGCGCCGCGCTCCAGCGGTCCGTCGGCGGTGACGGCCGCCCGCAGGGTGATCTGCTGCTGGAAGGTGGCGCCGTGCCGGGCCAGGACGCGCTCCAGGACGGCGCGGCCCGCGTAGTGGGCCAACCCTATGGTGCGGCCGTCGACGGACGGTGCGGTGTCGGTCATCGTCACTCCTGCGTTCTCTCGTCGGTGAGGTCGAGCGGTACGTCGAGCAGAAGGGCCAGTTCGCCGGTGAACGCGCGTGTCCGCGGGCTCGTCAGGCCGCCGAGAGGTTCCAGCAGCTGTTCCAGCAGCCCCTGGACCACCTTGACGGCCCGCTGTGTCACGTCCTGGCCCCGTTCGGTCAGGGCGAGCTGTACGGCGCGCGGGTCGCGGGGATCCCGGGCGCGCTCGATGAGGCCGGCGGACTCCAGGGCGCGCGCCAGCTTGGAGACGTAGAGCGGCTCGAGGCCGGTGTGGTCGGCGAGCCGGCGCTGGCTGGGCCGTTCGCCGGCGTGCCGCATCCCGTACAGCGAGGCGACCAGCGAGTACTGGGCGTGGGTCAGGCCGAGCGGTGCCACCGCCCGGTCCACGGCCACGCGCCACTTCGTCGACAGCCGCCACACCAGAAAACCGGGCGTCGCCCCTTCGGGGCCCTTGCGCTCACTCATGAACAATAGAGTACATGGCTACTATGTCCATGGCTACTTAATCTCTGCTGCTGGGTCGGGAGTGACACGGGAGCCGGGAAACCGGGTTCGCTGAGACTCGCGCGTTCAAGGCTGCCTGCTGGTGGGTTCGGCGGGGCCCTGCCCGCTTCGCCGCCGGATCACCCCAGGTCCCCCGGATCACTCCGGATGGGCCACCGTCTCCTTCTGCAGTTGCACCGCCGCCAGCAGGCTCAGCTTCGGTTCCGCCTTGCGCAGCGCCTTCACCGCCGCGACCGAGGCGATGTCGCCCGTGAAGCCGACGGCGGCCAGCCGGGAGCGGACCCAGCGGGCACGCAGCTGCGTTTCGGTGGCGGCGGCGGTGGACTCGACGAGTGCGGCGGCGCGTTCCAGGCCCGGGCGCTCCTGTGGCGAGGCCTCGGCCAGTGCCTGACGCAGCGCCGTCGCGACCAGGTCCGCGTCCCGGATGGCCAGCACGAAGTTGTTCCTCTTGCTCAGTCCCGTTATTCCTGTCATGGGCAGCAGCGTGACGGGCATGTTCCCTGCGTGCCAAGCGACTTGAGGAGTCTCAGAGGCTCGGTTGTTCGCTGCCGCCCTGTGCGGTCAGGGCGAAGGCCAGCAGCGCCGTCGTGGTGAAGTCCAGTGCGGGCTCCACCGTCTGCCAGGCGCCCACGTCGTCGACGTACCGTGCGCCCTTCCCGTCGAAGTCGGTCCATGCTCCGCTCGGCGGGGCGGCCGTGCACTTCTTCATGGTCGGAAAGCCGTTCAACTCCTCCAGCCTCG
The DNA here is from genome assembly GCF_035983595.1 of Streptomyces sp. NBC_01334. Taxonomy (NCBI): domain Bacteria; kingdom Bacillati; phylum Actinomycetota; class Actinomycetes; order Kitasatosporales; family Streptomycetaceae; genus Streptomyces; species Streptomyces sp. NBC_01334. The sequence continues at coordinate 8,590,177 of NZ_CP130718.1, forward strand.
AAGCGGCGTTGGGGCCGTTGACCACGGCACCCCGCAGGATGGCGCCCTTTCCGTCACGGCTGCCCCGGAGGTTGGCGAGCTGGTGTTCCGGGCAGTGCGGGTAGACCTCACCCGCACCGATCACGAAGCTGGTTCCCCAGGCGTTGGCGCCGAGGGCCCAGCCTCGCTGCCGGCCGGCGAAGGCCGCGTAACGGGTGTCCCCGGTGGCCTTGGCGTAGAGGCGGGCGGTGGCCATCAGGCCGAAGGTGTGCGGTACGGCGTCGAAGTCGTCGTAGACGGCGCCTGCTCCGAACGGATCGTGCCCGGCGCGGGTGACACCGTCGTCCAACTGGCGGCGCAGGTCCGCGTACAGCTCCTCGGCCCCGATGCCGTTCGTGCGGGCGCCGTCCAGGACCGTGGCCAGGTCGACGTGGGCCAGGGCGCTGACGTCCGCGACGTTGAGCGTGCCCTTGACGTCGGAGGCCAGATAGTCCCCGGCCCATCCGGCCGCGGCGTCGGCCCAGTCGCTCTCCCGGTCGTCCCCGAGTTCCCGTGCGGCCAGGGCCAGTTCGGCACCGCCGAACTCCATGTCGTCCTGCCATGAGTCCTCGGGATAGAAGGCGCCCGGGAACGCGGTGACGAGCTGCTCGTCGGGGTCGTGGTCGGCGTCGGCCAGGTCGTACACGGCGGCCGCCTTGTCCAGCCAGTCCTGGGCCTCCTCCGGCTCCGTGTCGGCCGCGCGCTGTGCGGCGAGGGCGAAGACCGCGGCCACCCGTCCCGCCAGGTTGGGGCTGATCGGCTCGCCCGGTGCGGCCGCGCGGAAGACCGGCCGGTGCTTGATCGTGTAGTCCGGGTCACCGGGGGACACGTCGAGTCGGTCGTCGGCCTCCGGCAGCCGCCACACGTCGTGGTCCGTCAGTACGGCGTCGTTGCCCGCGCCGATGCCGACCTGTGCGTAGAGGGTCTCGCTGTCCTCGTCCCACATCCTGTCCAGCCAGGCCAGCCCGTGCGAGGCCTCGGCGGACAGCTCGGTCAGGCCCGCCAAGTCGCGCTGTGCGAGCAGGAGTTCGGCGACGGAGTAGGAGGTGGTGGCGGTGAACTTGAGGAAGTCGCCCGCGTCGAACCAGCCGCCCGAGACGTCGACCCGGTCGCCGGTCGGGGTCAGCTGCTCGTCGAGCAGCTCGTTGCCCTCCTCGTCGTAGTCCGGGTCCGCGTAGACGGTCGCGTCCTGGTCGGCGAGATGCGAAGGGCCGTGCCGCAGGGCGCCGGGAAGCACGTCGGTTCCGTCGCGCTGTGCCTGCAGGAAGCGGACGTTGTCCCGGACGAGCGGGGTCATCAGCTCCTCGGCGTCGGCGACCCGGAAGGCGGGGGAGCGGCCGGCCGCGGTCCCGGTCAGGACGATGCGGTAGGTGCCGGGGGTGTTGAGCGTGGAGAGGTCGACGGTACGCACCGACGGGTACTTGGCGTTCCAGCGGCCGGTGGAGGCACCGAGCCGCCCCGCCGTGACGACGTCGTTCTCGGCGTCGACGACCTTGAAGCGCGCTTCGGAGAGGGCCCCCGAGGGCCCCATGACGTAGGCCTGCTTCGCCTCGCCCGCTATGTAGCCGACCTGGTCGACCCGGATGGCCACCTCGGTCGAGGCGGGCCCGGTGCCGCCGCCGAAGGGCAGGCCGTGCAGGGTCGCGGCGAGGAGCAGGGTGCCAAGTCCCGCGGCGGTGCCGACCAACAGCCGGGGCCTGCGCAGAGTGTTCATGCGCCCGTCTTGAGATCCGCGACGGCCACGGCCCGCGCGAGGGCCGTCGCGAACCCCGCGCCGCACAGCTGAGCAGCGACGACCGCCCCTCGTTCGGGACCGTCCTCCAAGATCGATACGCGCATGGCTCGGAGCTTAGACGGTGGGGGCGCCGGGGTCCGCGCCGGTCCCTTCATGGGGGAGGTCCCCACCGACTCCATCGCCTCGCCTCAGGCGTCGGGCGGCACGGTTTCGAACTCCCTCGCCAGGTGCCCGGTGTCCAGTCGCAGCCGCCACGCGTTCCGGCGCTGCGCGGCCGCGAGGGTGGCCTGGAGCGGTGACGGCGGCACCGCCAGGACGGGGCAGCCGGCGTGGGCGAGGCAGTAACGGCTGATCGACGGCCACAGCGCACGATGCAGCAGACCACGCCGCCCGGCGCCGATCACGAGGAGGTCGTCCTCCCGGTCGGCGGTCCCGACCAGCGCCGGACCCGGGGTGCCGCGCGCGATGAGGGGGCGTGTACGCAACCCGTGGCCGTCACCGCCGAACACCTCGCGCAAGGCACCGAGCAGCCGCTCACGCGCCAGCCGCTCCCAGTCCTCGACCAGGACGGCCGCGGCCGTCGACCTGCGGGCGGCGAGCTCCCCGCCCGGCGGCTCCCAGGCCAGCACCGGCCAGAGCTCGGCTCCCCGGCGCCGCGCCTCGTCGGCGGCCCGGACCAGGGCGGTGAGACTCCCCAGCGAGCCGCTCACCCCCACGACGACACGGGGGGCCGAGGACGGGCGGAACTCGGACATCGCTTCCTCCGTTCTGCGGGCGCCGACCGGTCCCTCCGGGCGGCGACCTTCCGCAAAACCTCTTCCACCCCAGCTACCCTGCGAGGCTCCGAACAGCCCGTGCGCCCTTCCCTACGTCACCACCCACCCTCCTTGGCCAGTTCCAGGGCTTCGAAGACCGTGAGCGCGTCGCGGAGGGCGGCGACGTCGTGGGTGCGGATGTAGTCGGCCCCGCTGCGCGCGGCGTACAGCTCCGCCGCCAGGGTGGCCGGGCCGATCTCGGGAAGAGCGCTCCCCGTGAGCGTCCGCAGAAAGGACTTCCGGGACGGGGAGACCAGCACCGGTACGTCGAAGCGCGCTCTCAGCCGCTCCAGGTGGGCCAGGGTTCTCAGCGACGGTTCGGGCCCCCTGCCCAGGAAGTGGCCCAGCCCCGGGTCGATGACCAGCCTGTCGTGACGGACCCCTGCCGCTTCCAGCGCTGCCAGGCGCTCGGCGAAGAACTCCTCGATGCCCTTGCACACTTCCGTGGGATAGGTCCGTACCTCGGTGGCGGGACCGCGACGTTGCACGGAGTGCATGACGACGAGCCGGCAGCCGGATTCCGCGAGCTCCTGGTACCGGGCGGGCTCGGCGAAGCCCTGGATGTCGTTGAGATACAGGGCGCCACGCGCGGCGGCGAACCGCTGCGTCGCGGGCTGAAAGGAGTCGACCGACACCGGAACGCCCTCGGCGACCAGCTGATCGATGACGTCGGCCAGCCGCCCCGTCTCCTCGTCCGCGGACACCCTCCGGGCTCCCGGATGGCTCGCGGCGGGCCCGAGTTCGATGACGTCGGCCCCGTCCGCGCGCAGCCGGCGCGCGTGGGTCACCGCGGCCTGCGCGGTCAGGAATCTGCTCCCGTCCGAGAACGAGTCCGGGGTGATGTTGACGATCCCGACCAGCGAAGGCCGACGGACTCCCACCGGTGAGGGATGAGCGCGCTCATCCATGGAGCTCGAGGTTCTGATAGATCTCGGCCGTCACCGTCGAGAAGTTCATGGTCATGAAATGCAGTCCAGGGGCCTCTTCGGCGAGCAGCCGGCGGCACATCTCGGTGGCGTGGTCGATTCCGAGTGCTCTGACCGCCTTGGGGTCTTCCTGAGCGGCGAGCATGCGCTCGGCCAGCCGGGCGGGGACGGCGGCGGTGGAGAGGGTGGGAATACGTCGCAGTGAGGGGACGGTGGTGATCGGCATGATCTCCGGGATGATCGGCGTCTCGCAGCCCGCCGCTGTCACACGGTCGCGGAAGCGCAGATAGTCCTCGACGTCGAAGAACATCTGGGTGACCGCATAGTCCGCGCCGGCCCGGCACTTGGCGACGAAATGGCGGATGTCGCTGTCCCGGTCGGCGGAACGCGGGTGCATCTCCGGAAATGCGGCGACGCCGACGCAGAAGTTTCCCGACTCCCTGATCAGACTGACCAGTTCGGCCGCGTACCGGACACCCCGCGGATGTCTGGGCCAGGGGCCGAGCGGGTCGCCGGGCGGGTCTCCGCGCAGAGCGAGAATGTTGCGCACGCCCTGGTCGGCGTAGTGGCCGAGAATGTTGCGCAGTTCGGCGACGCTGTGGCCGACCGCGGTGAGGTGGGCGACGGGGGTGAGCGTGGTCTCCTGGGCGATCCGCCCGGTGACGTTGACCGTCCGGCCCCGCGTCGAGCCGCCGGCACCGTACGTCACGGAGACGAAAGTGGGCGACAGGGCCTCCAGGCGGCGGATCGCGGTCCAGAGTCCGGCCTCTGCCGCCGCGCTGCGGGGCGGCATGAATTCGAACGAGTAGGAGCGGCCACCCCGTGCGAGCAGGTCGCGAATGGATACTGCGCTGTCTGTTCTTGTGCTGGGGATGCCGAGTGCCATGTGAACAAGCCTTCCGATCCTCGCAGTTCGTGGGCTGCCGCCCCGCTGATGCTGTCTCCGACGCCGACGCCGACGCCGACGCCGACGCCGGGGCTCGGGCTCGGGCCGGGGGAGGACGGCGAGTGCTTCCTCCCCCGGCCCGCTCGGCCTGCCCTCAGGCCTCAGGACCCGGAGAGTTCCTCACGCACGGCACGGGCGGCGGCGACCAGGTTCTCCAGCGAGGCCCGGGTCTCGGGCCAGCTGCGGGTCTTCAGGCCGCAGTCGGGGTTGACCCAGAGACGCTCGGCGGGAATGGCCCTGAGACCGGTACGGAGCAGCTCGGCGGCCTCCTCGGTGCTCGGGACGCGGGGGGAGTGGATGTCGTAGACACCCGGCCCGGCCTCGCGCGGGTAGCCGTGCGCGGCGAGTTCGCGGGCCACCTGCATGTGGGAGCGGGCGGCTTCGAGGCTGATGACGTCGGCGTCGAGGTCGTCGATGGCCTGGACGATGTCGCCGAACTCGGCGTAGCACATGTGGGTGTGGATCTGCGTGTCCGGACGCACTCCGCCGGTGCTGAGCCGGAACGCCTCGGTGGCCCAGGCGAGGTAGGCCGGGCGGTCGACGGTCCGCAGCGGCAGGGTCTCGCGCAGCGCGGGTTCGTCCACCTGGATCACCGAAGTCCCGCCCGACTCCAGGTCGTCGACCTCGTCGCGCAGGGCGAGGGCGACCTGGCGGGCGGTGTCGCCGAGGGGCTGGTCGTCGCGGACGAAGGACCAGGCCAGCATGGTGACGGGACCGGTGAGCATGCCCTTGACCGGGCGGTCGGTGAGGGAGCGGGCGTACGTCGTCCAGCGCACGGTCATCGGTTCGGGGCGGGAGATGTCGCCGGCCAGGATCGGCGGGCGGACGTAACGGGTGCCGTAGGACTGCACCCAGCCGTGCTCCGTGGCCAGGTACCCGGTGAGCTGCTCGGCGAAGTACTGCACCATGTCGTTGCGTTCGGGCTCGCCGTGCACGAGGACGTCCAGGCCGGCCTTCTCCTGGAAGGAGACGACGTCCTGGATCTCGGCCCTGATGCGCTCCTCGTAGCCGGTGGTGTCGATCCGGCCGGTGCGCAGGTCGGCGCGGGCGGTGCGCAGTTCGCCGGTCTGCGGGAAGGATCCGATGGTGGTGGTCGGCAGGAGGGGCAGGCGGAGGTGGGCGCGCTGGGCCGCGGCCCGCTCCGCGTACGGCTGGGAGCGGCGGGTGTCGGTGTCCCTGACGGCGGCGGCGCGGGCGCGCACGGCCGGGTCGTGGGTGAGGGGGGAGTTGGCCCGGCCGGTCAGGTCGGCCCGGTTCGCGGCCAGTTCGCCGGTGATCGCGTCGGTGCCGAGGGCCAGGCCCCTGGCGAGGGTGACGACTTCGGCGGTCTTCTGGCGGGCGAAGGCCAGCCAGCGCCGGATCTGTGGCTCGATGTCCCGCTCCAGAGCCGTGTCGAGGGGCACGTGGAGCAGGGAGCACGAGGCGGCCACGTCGACCCGTTCGGCCAGCCCGAGCAGGGTGCCGAGGGTGGCGAGGGACTGCTCCAGATCGTTGATCCAGACGTTGCGGCCGTTGACGACACCGGCGATCAGCCGCTTGCCGGGCAGGCCGCCCACGGCCGCCAGGGCGTCGAGGTTGGCGGCTGCGGCGTCGGTGAAGTCGAGCGCGAGCCCGTCGACGGGGGCCTTGGCCAGGACCGGCAGGGCGTCGCCGAGCCGGTCGAAGTAGGAGGCGACCAGGAGCTTGGGCCGGTCGGTCAAGGCGCCGAGAGCGCGGTAGGCGCGGGCGGCGGCGCCCAGTTCGGCCGGGGTGCGGTCCTGGACGAGGGCGGGCTCGTCCAGCTGTACCCACTCGGCGCCGGCCGCGCGCAGGTCGGCGAGGACCTCGGCGTACACCGGCAGCAGCCGGTCCAGCAGGGTGAGCGGCTCGAAGTCCGCGGGCACGCCCGGGGCGGGCTTGGCGAGCAGCAGGTAGGTGACCGGGCCGACCATCACCGGGCGGGCGTTCAGCCCGAGGGCGAGGGCCTCCCCGAGCTCGGCGACCTGCTTGGCCGGATCGGCCGTGAAGACGGTGTCCGGTCCCAACTCGGGCACCAGATAGTGGTAGTTGGTGTCGAACCACTTGGTCATCTCGAGCGGCGCGACGTCCTGGGTGCCGCGTGCCATGGCGAAGTAGCCGTCGAGCGGATCGGTGGCGACGGCGTCGCGGTGGCGGCCGGGGATCGCGCCGACCATGACGGTGGTGTCCAGGACGTGGTCGTAGTACGAGAAGTCGCCGGTCGGGACCTCGTCGATGCCGGTGTCGGCGAGCTGCCGCCAGTTGGCGGCGCGCAGTTCGGCCGCGGTGGTCCGGAGGGCGTCGGCGGTGACACGGCCCTTCCAGTAGCCCTCGACGGCCTTCTTCAGTTCCCGGTTCGGGCCTTGACGGGGGTAGCCGTACACGGTGGCCCGTGCTGCCGCGGCTGCGGACTTCGCTGTCACGGAAATCTCCTTCGCGAGACATCTCCCTGGGATCCCGGGACGGGACGCGAGCGCGAAGGGGTGACGAACCGGGCGGACCGATCCCGCGCGGCGCGGCGCGGTCGTTCGCCTGATATGTACGCCGACCCGCCCACGAGGTCACCGGGATTTCCGCGCACGAGTCCTTTCGTGCGCGGGCAACGGGCAGGTCTTCGGACTCACGGGCACGTCTCGTCGTACGGAGTTCGTACGAGACACCTACTGGCCGTCGCTTCCCAGACCCTGTTCGTGGGTCCAGTGCGTATGACGGCGGTCGTTCCCGCTCACCGCTGCGGGGCAGTCCCGGATTTCCACCGGGTTCCCTCTTGCGACGCATCCCGCCTGGCGGACGGGGCGAACCAGCTGCGCCCGCCAGCCTACGGGGCGGTCCTCCGGTGCGGCGGATCACTCAGCCATTCGGATGGTGAGGTGGAACACGCGTTCGGCATGCTTGGAATGTGCCGAGGGCGGGAAACGGCCCACTCGCGTCTCTCGCCCGTGTCCTCGAGACCTTCGCCATCGGACTCGGCTGCGAGATCCGCCGCGCCCGCCGGCTCGTCCGACGGGCTCGCCCTCGCCCTCGCCAACGCCTCCGTCCCGCTACCGTTGGCTTCCGTTCTGCAAGCCCGGCTCGGGGTGGCTGCGCCACCTCCGCCCCCACCCCCACCCCACGCAGCGAGGATGACCATGTCCAAGGACCGTCCCTGGAACCGCAGTCCCGAATCGGAGCCCGCCGGGCAGCCCGAACCGGCGGACATCCTCCCGCCGTTGGCCGGGCTCGAGATCCACGGCATGAACGACGAGCGGGTCAGGGCCCACTGCCTGAATCAGGCCCGATACTGGCTCGCCTCGTACGAGCACCTGCGCCGCCGCAATGACGACCACCTGGAGACCGCCACCAGGTACGCCGTCATCGCTGACGCCTTCCGGCCCGGATCCACGCCCATGGAGCAGTAGCCGCGAGCCCCCGGGGCCGATCGCGGCGGTGCGTCACGCATCCGGCGTCGGCCGGATCTCCGGGGCGAGCTCGGGCGGCCGACCCGTGGTCCACATCGCCCGGACGGACATGCGGCTGATGCGCCAGCCCCCGCGCTCGCGCCGCAGTTCGGCCTCCCAGTAGCCGCCCACCGTGAAGAGAGGGTCGGCGTCCTCACCGCGCTTCCGAAGCGTGGCGTCGTGGTGAACGTGCGTCATCAACGCGTTCCAGGACACCGTGGCCCTCCCCGTGGCCGGTTCGACGTCGACCAGGACGTCCGAGGCGATGTGCTGGGTGCGGGCGTACCTCTCGAGTGCCTCCCTGGTGTGTGCCATCGCCTCGACGCCGTCGGCCGCGCCGATCGGGGTCACCGTCCGGACGTCGTCGGTGACGTAGTCACGGGCCCAGTCGCCCTCGAACCTCCGCTCGTCCAGAGCTCGGAAGAAGCGGCTGATGAGCATGCTGATCTCGGTGTGATCCGGCTGTGTGGTCATAGCGGGAGCGTCGGCCCTCAACCGCGCTTGAGGTCAAGATCGGAGGACGTCGGCCTCAGGGGTTCAGGGCCCGCTCGGTGGTGGGGTGACAGGAGAGGAGGGCGTCGACGCCGACCAGTCGCAGGACCTGCAGGACGGGCTCCTGCGCGGCGGCGATGCGCAACCAGCCCTGCGCGCCGCTCACCTGCCGGTGGGCGGCGAGGAAGACGTTGATGCCGCTGGAGTCCATGAAGGTCACGCCGCTGAGGTCCGCCACGATCCGCGGGGGCGGCACCGCTCCGTCCGCGGAGAGCAGGGCTTCGCCGAGGACGTCCTTGACGTCGTGGTCGATCTCGCCCCGCATGGTCACGACACGAACGCCGTCGACCACGCGATGTTCGACGGACAGGCTCTTCGGCCGGCCCGCTTTCTCGATGTCGGTCACCGTCTCCTCGACTGCGTCTAGGCTGGCCCCCGGGTGAGGGCGTGCGCGGGAGATTCTGCCCCACCACCGCGAGGGCATGCACCCGGGCGGCTGTGCCGAGCGGCATCCCGTGGCATGCATGGCGCGATCGCGGGTACCGGCGCACGTGACCGGGGGAGTGAGGGCGAGGACACGTGGAATCCCACGCCGGAGGCGACGGCAGTACCGGGCTGGACGGCCACCTGATGCGCGCCGGTTACTCCCTGGGCGCGGACGACGGCAGCATCGCCGACGCCCGACACCATGCCGTCGACTTCCTCGACCGGGCCCATGACCACCATCGCCTGCCCGATCCCGCCCGTGCGCGTGACCTCACCCAGTTGGTGGTGAGCGAGCTGGTCACCAACGCCCGCAAGTACGCCCCCGGCCCCGTTCTGATGGAGCTGCGCCTCACGGCCCACGCGGTGGAAGTCGTCGTGTGGGACAGCGACCCGACGGTGCCCGCGGCCCGGCCGAGCGATCCCGGCCGGATAGGCCAGCACGGCCTGGAGATCGTCAAGGCCGTGACGGAAGACCTCTTCGTCGAGCAGGAACCGGTCGGCAAACGCATCACCGCCCGCATCGCCCTCGACGGCCCTCGCTGACCCACCCCGCACCAGCGCCACCCGCACCTGACACGGCGGTGGGTCCCACCCGGCGGCAAGTCCCCAGCCGCTCAACGGTCGTTGCACCGTCACCGGATGCGGTGGGTCTCCCAGAAGGGGCCGAGGTCCTCGTCCGTCATGGACTGGGCGGCCTTCTTGAAGTCGGCGGTGGTGGAGACGCCGTACCAGTGGTCCCGGGCGTACCGCTCGAGGAGCCGGGCCATGGTGTCGGCGCCGAGGATGCGTTCCAGGTCGGCCAGGGCGCAGGGCCCGGCCGTGTAGACGAGGTGGTACGTGCCGCGGTGCTGCGACCAGTAGGCCATGGAGGCGGTCAGCGCGGCGCTGTCGTCGGGCCAGTAGACGTCGGACCAGCAGTCGCCCGTCTCCCAGCCGTAGAAACGGGCGTTGGCGTACTGGGCGAAGCTCTCGTCCAGCCACGGTGAGGTGTACTCGTCGTTGCCGACGATGCCGTACCACCACTGGTGCGCCAGCTCGTGGACGACGGCGCCGCCTTCCTCGGTGGTGCCGAGGAGGACGAGGCCGGGGTACTCCATGCCGCCGCCGAACCCGGGGGTCATCACGAGGTCGACCTCGCCGTACGGATAGCGGCCGAACTCCCGGCCGAACCGGTCGATCGCGGCGACGGCGTCCGCGCGGGTGAGGCGCACGCCCGCGGCGGGGGTGTCGGCCGCCCAGTACGACTTCACGCGCACGCCCCCGGGCGTGGTCTGCGCCGCCGTGCGGAACGGGCCCGCGGCCCACGCGAAGTCCCGCACCCGGTCCGCGACACCGAGGGTGACCGTACGGCCGGGTCCGCCGGGGAGGGTGCGGGTGTGACCGGTCGTGGGCACCTTCAGGGCCGACGGGTGGTCGAGACGGACGCGGAAGTCGCTCGTCAGGGCGTAGAAGCTCTCACCGAGCGCCACGTACGGGTCGAGGTGCCACCCCTTCGCGTCGTGGACGGCGAGCACCGGCAACGCGTTGCCGAGAAAGCGGTAGGCGCCTTCGCGGCCGAAGCGGGCATTGCGTTCGGGCACCGTGATGGAGACATCGAAGGCGACGGCCGTCCGCGCGCCGCGCGCGAGCGGCTTCGGCAGGGCGATGCGCAGGGCCGTGCACTCCACGGCGGGCCGCCCCGGCGTGCCTCCCGCCACGTTCGACACGACGACGGGGGCGGGCGCGCCGGGTGTGCCGCACGGGTCCTCGCCGTTGCCCCACAGCCGCAGGTACACCTCACGCAGCGGCCGGTCGGACGCGTTGCGGAACGACACCCGCTGCCGTCCGGTCCAGTGGCTGCCGTCGGCGTCGGCGCGCAGGGTCACGTCGTAGCGCGCGCGATCGGGCGTCGCGGCGGCCCTGGACACTCCCGGCCCGGCTGCCGCGCCGGCCTCACGCACACCGGCGCCGGCCGCCGTGAGAAGCACGAGCAGCACGACGAACAGACGACGAACGGGCATGGGCGACCACACGGCCAACGGCGACATGCCAGCCGATATTGCCACAACACCCCGCCCATGGCACCGACTTGAGCGGACCGGCCGCGGTCGCCGGGGCCACCCCGCAGCCCCTGATGTCCGCCCGAGCCGTCACCGGACAGTCACGGACGCTCCCCGCCGACCTGCGCGATGCCCGTCTCGTAGGCGAACACCACCGCCTGGGCGCGGCTGTGGAGGTTCAGCTTGGTCATCACCCGGTGCAGGTGTGTCTTGACGGTGGACTCGCTGACACACATGTGCTCGGCGATCTCCTCGTTGCCGAGACCCTTGGCGACGTACCCGAGCACCTCGACCTCCCGGCCCGTGAGCAGGCTCGTCGATCCGGTCCCGGCCCGGGACTGCTGTGGGTGGACGGCGTGTCGCTCGATGAGCCGCCGGACGTGGGCAGGGGCCACCAGGAGGTCGGCGGAGAGGGTCGCCGTCACGGCGCTGAGCAGCTGTTGCGGCGGCATGTCCTTCAGCAGGAAGCCGCTGCATCCGGCGCGCAGGGCCGCGTAGACGAATTCGTCTTCGTCGAAGGTGGTGAGGACGACGATGCGCGGAGCCGGGTCGAGACCGAGGGCGAGAATGCGCTCCGCGGCCGCGAGCCCGCTGAGCCGGGGCATCTTGATGTCCATCAGGATCAGGTCCGGGTGGTGCTCGCGTGCCGCGGCGACGGCCTCCACGCCGTCCGATGCCTCCACGACCGGGCCGAGCCCTTCCACCGTGCGCAGGAGCGTGACGATGCCGGAGCGGATGAGGTGCTGATCGTCCACAACCAGGATGCGGGCCACAGCGCTCCTCGGAGATGCTCACGTCACGGATCGGCCGCCGTCGCGGTCTGCCCCAGGGGAAGACCGAGTCGTACCTGGAATCCACCCTCCGGGCGCGTACCGGCTGTCAGCGAACCGTGCCAAATCTTGGCCCGTTCCCGCATCCCGATCAAGCCGTGTCCGGACCCGGCGGTGGATGTGGCCGAAAGCGGTCCGCCCCGGTCGAGAACAGTGACCTGCAGTTCGTCGTCCAGGTATCGGACGGTCACTTCGGCCGTGGCCGACCCGGAGTGCTTCACGACGTTGGTGAGGGCCTCCTGGACGACGCGGTAGGCGCACAGTTCGACTCCCGGGTGCAGGGGCCTGCGCTCGCCCGCGAACCGGACCTCGACGTGCAGGCCGACCGCCTCCAGCCGCTCGGCGAGCGCGGGAATGCGGTCGACGCCGGCCAGCAGGTCGTCGGGGACCGGGTCGGCCGGATTCTCCGGACCGCAAGCGTCGCCGAGATCGTAGGTGCGCAGTACGACCAGCAGGCGGCGAAGCTCCTCCAGCGACTCCCGTCCGGCCGCGGCGGCGGTACCGAGCGCCTTGCGGGCGGAGGGCGGATCGGTGAAGAACACGTACTCGGCCAGCCCGGCCTGAAGCGTGACGATCGTCATGTGCTGCGAGATCGTGTCGTGCAGCTCGCGCGCGATGCGGAAGCGCTCGTCGAGGACGGCCCGGCGGGCCTCCCGGCGCTGCTGCTGATCGAGCAGGTAGGTCAGTCGCCGCAACTCGGCGTTGCGTTCGGCGAGACGGCGCTGGGTGAGCCCGACGGTGCAGGCGACGGCCGGCACGATCAGGGCCTGCACGGCCACGACGGGCCAGGGCAGCCGGCCGCACACCCCGCTGAGGGCGATGACCGCCGCGAGCAGCGCGACACCGCCCCCGATGCGGCCGCGTCCTTCCCGGGCGGCGACGGAGATGAACGCGACCGCCGGAACCCAGAAGTTGAGAGAGGGTTGGTAGCCGAGCAGCAGATATCCGGCGAAGCCGGCCGCCGTGACCACGAGCACGCCGAACGGCCGGTTCTCCCGCAGTGCGAGTGCCAGGGCGATCAGCAGGGTGAGCAGATGCGCCCACAGGTCGAACGGCCGCCAGGGCGCCGGATGGTAGAAGGCGCCGGCCAGGCAGCCCGCGAGGGCGAAACCGACGGCGAGGGCGACGTTGGCCGGGCGCGGCCGCAAGGCCTCCGTCGCGGGCATCCGGACATGGTAGACGACGGTTCTCAACTGATCCGCCTCCTACAGGAGTTGCAGATGACCGCCGGCCCTGCCGGAGGACGTCCCCGGCAGGGCGGGCGAGGGTCGGTGACAGGAGGCCGGTCCCGGTCGAGGTCGGTCAGGAGGACATGATGAAGTCCAGGGCGAAGCCGGAAGCGGTCGTCCAGTAGGTGACGCGTGCACCGTCGTCGAAGGCCACCGTGCGGGGCAGGTCGACGCCGATCGGCTTGCTCCCGTCGCTGCCGAGCTCGCGGCCGTGGAGGAGAAGGGTGATCGTGTTCGTCTCGTACTGGTCCATGGGGACACCGGAGGCGAGCAGCGCCGCGTACGCCTCGTCACCCGGAGCGAGCGTGACGGGCCCCGCCTTCGGGTCGCTGTCCTCGTACACGTCGATCGGATACCGGGCCTCGGCGTACTCACCGAGAAAGAGGTGCGGGTAGTGGAAGACGCTGCACTTCTTGTCGCCTGCGTTGGTGACGGTGATGAGCAGATGCTTGGGGACCTCGCCCTTCCCGTCCTCGAGCGTGGTGCCGAACGAGAGGTCCGTCGCGGCGCAGGCGGGGGCGGCACCGCTGCCGCTCCCGCCACCGGTGGCGCCCCCCGCGCCGCCGCCACCGGTGGCACCCGCGCCGCCGCTCGGTGTGGCCGAACCCGTCGAGCCGGGCGTGGCCGAACCTGTCGCACCCGGCTGGGCCGGGCTGGTCGCGCTCGGCCGGTCCGAGGCGGTGGAGCCCGCGCCGTCGGCCTCACCCGGCTCGCACGCGGTGGACGTGAGCATCGCGCCGATCGCCGCGGCACCCAGGGCACAGGACCTCCAGCCCTTGGGGCTCCTGGGCGTCTTGCGGTTCTTGCGGACAGCAGCATTCATGGTGTTCCCCCGTGGCCGGCCGCGCCGGCCGCTCTCGACTCCGGTCCGCCCGAACGTCGTCCCGGTGATGCCGAGGCTAGGAGGACGAGGGTGCCGACGGCGTCCGGCGGAGAGCCAGTACCTCCGTCAACTTCTGGCGTCGAGCGGCATCCCGACGTGGACCGGGGGCCGACGACGGGGTCAACCTCCGGTGGACTCGTCCGTCGGGGCGTCGCCGGTCGTCATGCGGGGTAGGGGGTGGTCTCGCGCGCCGTGCGCAACGCGCCTGCCCACCAAGCAAGTTGGTCGAACAGGGTCTTGGCGTACCCGGAGACCTGGGGGTCGAGCGGGCGGCCGTCCTGCCACGCGGTGTAGTAGTTCGGGAAGGCCAGGCCGTCGCGGACGGTCACCGCGTGCAGCTCGGTCAGCACGTTCTCCAGGTGCAGCACCGCGTGCCGGCCGCCTGCCGCGCCGCCGTAGCTGACGAAGGCGACGGGCTTGGCCGTCCACTGGGTGAAGTGCCAGTCGATGGCCGCCTTCAGCGAGGCGGGGTAACTGTGGTTGTACTCCGGCGTGACCACGATGAACGCGTCGGCGCTCTCCAGCGCCGCCGTCAGCCTCGTCATCCCGGCCGGCCGGGGGTAGTCGTCGCCGGCGTACTTCGGTGAAGCCGCGGGCAGGGCGAGCGGGATGTCGATCTCGGCCAGATCGACGACATCCACGTCGAAACCGGCGTGCAGGCGCGCCTGTTCGGCGATCCACGAGGTCACGACCGGGCCGAACCGTCCCTCCCGGACGCTCCCGACGATGATCACCAGCTTGTGCTTGTCGTTGTCCATGCCCATCACGATCAGGCCGCACCGTGGCCGCAGCCAGACCGTGCTCAGGCTGGCCCCCGCAGGGCCACGCTGAGCCCTGCGCGGTCAGCGGGCAGCGGCCTATCCTCGTCGCATGGGCACGCCGTTGGGAGATTTCGTCCGGGCCAAGCGCGACAGCATCCAGCCGCAGTCGTTGGGGCTTCCCGATCGGGGCCGCCGCAGGTCACCGGGGCTGCGGCGGCTGGATCTCGCCGCACGAGCCGGCATCAGCGTCGAATACCTGACCCGCATCGAGCAGGGCCGTGACCGACGTCCCTCGCTGGCGGTGATCCACGCACTCGCCGACGCGCTCAGCCTCGACGCCTCGGAGCGGGACCACCTGCGCTATCTGGCGAAGATCACCGGCGGTGAATGCTCCGCGCACACCCGGCCCGCACCACCGCGCCGCAACGTGCGACCGGCGGTCCTCGAAACGCTCCGCCTCCTCGAACCGGGCATCGCCGTGGTCACCAACCGGCTGGGCGACATCCTCGCCCACACCGGCGCATACGAGTCGGTGACCGGCGCGGCCGGGCTGCTCGACGCCGACGCTCCGAATCTCACCCGCTATGTCTTCACCGACGCACGCGCCCGCACGTTCTTCGCCGACTGGGACGACATCGCCGACGAGCAGGCGTTCGACCTGTGGCTCGGACCGTCCGCCGAGAACTCGGAGTGGCTCACCGCGCAACTCGCGACCCTCGCCGGACCCGACTTCACCCGCCGCCGGAACCGCCACGTGGTGCCACGCCGTGGCATCCTCCGGCTCAACCACCCCTCCGGATGCGAACTCCGGCTGAGCCGCGAGACGCTCGAACTCTCCTCGGACGCCCAGCAACTCGTCGTCTTCCTTCCCGCGGACGACGCGACGGTGCAAGCCGTCGAACAACTCCGCCAACGGCCCCACGGCCGGCTCCGGGCCATCTCGTAACGGACTCCGCCCTCGCCGCCCGGGCCCGCCCGGTCGCGGGACGCGTTCAGTCGCCGCGACCGACACCCCGATCGGGTGCGGTCATGTCCCCCGTCCCGGGTGTGCCTTCGGCGAGCCCGTAGCGCAGGTACACGGTCCCCTTCGGGCCGGCTGCCGGGGGTTCGAGGAGGGTCACGTTCGTGGGCACCGCGCCGCCGTCGAACACCTTCTTCCCGACGCCGAGCACGATCGGGTGCACCCAGAGGTCGAGACGGTCGAAGAGCTGCTCGCGCAGGAGGGTCTGCACCAGGTTCAGGCTCCCGACGACCTTCACGTGCTCGTGCCTGTCCCGGATCTCGCGCACCGCTCCGGCCAGATCCGGCCCGAGCCGCGTCGACCCGGCCCACGAGAGGTCGGGCCTGCCGCGGGAGGCCACGTACTTCGGGACACTGTTGAAGAGCGTGGCGATCTCGTTGTCCTCGCCGCCCTCCTGGTGCGGCCAGTAGGCGGCGAAGATGTCATACGTCCGCCGGCCGAGCAGGAGGGCGTCCGTCCCCTCGTACGCGGCCATGACCTGCGCCCCGGCGACCTCGTCCAGCAGGGGCGCCTGCCAGCCGCCGAACGGGAACCCCGTCGGGTCCTCCTCGGGGCCGCCGGGCGACTGCCCGACGAGGTCGAGGGTTGCGAACAGCTCGATGTGGATGAGGCCCATGTCCTGCTCCCGGTGGGATTGACTCGGTGGGGAGGTAGACCTGCGGGCGCCGGCGGACTCATCGCTGCGACGACACCCGGATCCGTACGCGTCTCGGCACTCCTGACTCACGATAGATCACCGGCCGCGTGCCCACCGGGTGACCGCCCTTCGGCCGGCGTCACCGCATGTCACCGGCGCGATCCACGGCTGCGGCCGGCCGGCGGAGCGGGGGCGGGGTGTGTCCGCGACGGTTGCTCCGGCCCGGCGGTCCGGTCTTCCCGGGTCAGCGGACCCTTCCGCGCGGCTTCAGCGGTGTCGGCGGCAGTTCCGGGGCGCGCAGGGGAGCCCCGTCGTAGCCCTTCACCTCGCCGAAGCGGGTGCCCGTCGTCCAGTCCTCGCGGGCCTGGGCGATCTCTTCCTGGGAGCGGCCGACGAAGTTCCACCACATGACGAGCTCCTCCTCGAACGGTTCGCCGCCGAGGAGCATCAGGCCCGCGTCGGACTCGGCCCGCAGGGACAGTTCGGTGCGGCCGCAGCCGAGGTAGAGCATCGAGCCCGGCAGCACGGGAACCCCGTCCACGTGCGCCTCGCCGGACATCGACAGCACGCCGTACTCGAAGTCGGGGTCCAGCGGCAGCCGGACGTCGGCACCCCGTGCGAGTGCCAGGTCGGCGCCGACGAGCGGGGTGTACGTGGTGCCGGGGGAGGCGGCGCCGTCGAGGGCGCCGAGGAGCACGGTGGCGCTGAGGCCGGGCGCGGTGACCGTGGGCAGGTCGGCGTGGTGCTCGAAGCGGGGGTCGGTGTGCCGGTGGGCGTCCGGCAGCGCGACCCACAGCTGGGCGCCGTGCAGGTAGCGGGCGTGCGACCGCGGGCTCTCCTCGGAGTGGCTGATCGCCCGCCCCGAGGTCATCAGCCCGAGTTCCCTGGGCCGGATGGTCTGGAGGCTGCCGGTCGAGTCGCGGTGCAGCACCTCGCCCTCGTGCAGCCAGCTGACGGTCTGCAGCCCCATGTGCGGATGCGGCGGGACCTGCATGCCGGGCTCGTCGGCGATGTCGTCGGGGCCGTAGTGGTCGACGAACGCCCAGGCGCCGATCATGCGCCGGCCGAGGTTCGGCAGCAGCCGGCGCACCTCGGTCGACCCGCCGAGCTTCACCTGCCGGGGGCTCAGCAGTTCGCGGACGGGTTCGGCTACGACGAATCCACGGCCGCCGCACAGACTCGGTACGGGCGCGCGGTCAAGGTTGCTCATGCGGTCAACCTAGCGGTCGGGTGCGGCGGTGTGCAGAACGGGCGGCGCAGGCCGGGGCGTGGCCCCCGGCGGCGGCGGGTTCAGTCGGCCAGGGTCGCGGCGAGTTCCGTGGTGGCCCGCACGAGGTCGGTGTCCCGCTCGGCGAGCAGTTGACGCAGGACGTCGCGCTGGGCGTGCACGGCGTGCCGGGCCGCGCGTTCCCATGCCACGTAGTTGTCGGGGTGGTGCAGCAGTTTGGGGTAGGCGGCGGCGGTGGTCTCCCACTGCCGGGTGTCGGCGATGCTCTTCAGCAGGCGCAGGATCTCCGCGCGGCAGGTGACCTGGGGGAGCCGGACGAGTTCCCAGAGGAAGGGCACCGTGGCCGCCGTCGCCTCGTCGACGACGAAGCCGAACTGGCAGATTCGGCGGCGCAGTTGGCCGAGTGCCGTGCCGGCGCTGTCGGCGTCGCCGCGGGCGAGTGTGGTGAGCAGGAAGGGGATGCCCGCCGCGGAGCCGGTGGAGTCCTTGATCTCGGGCCACGGCACGTGTCCCAGGTCCTTGAGCGGTGCGGGTCTCTTCGTCGCAGTCATGTCAGGTGTCACGTGTCGGGTAGGGGTCGGGACGGGACCGGGTCGGCAGCATCGCCCAGACGGTCTTGCCCACGGGAGGGCGCCGGGTCCAGCCCCAGTGTTCGGAGAGGGCCTCGACGATGTGCAGTCCGCGGCCGTGTTCCAGGAGGGCGTCCGCGGTGCGCGAGTGGACGGGCAGGCTGTCGCTCGGATCGGTGACCGCGCACACCAGGTGCGCGCGGCGCAGGGTGAGCCGGAGCCGTACGTGGAACTCGTCCGTCGAGGTGTGCGGGAGCGCGTGCAGGACGGCGTTGGCGGCCAGTTCCGTGACGACGGTGACCGCGTCGTCGGTGCAGCGCTCCAGGGACCAGCAGTCGAGGGTGCGCTGGGTGAACTCCCGTGCCTGGGCGAATCCCTCCCGGCTGCCCGTGAGGTACAGGGCGGCCGTTCTGGGGGATTCGCGGACGGAGACGGACTCGTGGCTCCGGAACTGCGCAGGTGATGACACGGGGCATCTCCCTGAGGCGGCGTCAGGACGTCGGGTTGGAAGTGCGGTTGACGGCATGGCTATTATCCACGCTGACGAGGTCCTCGTGCAATTTCACGAGAAATTGCGCGTACGAAGCGAGGAGAGTGCAGTGTCGTCAGTGTCGAACGGAGTGCGGGCGAGTTCGCTGGGCGTCCGCTGGATCAAGAGCAGTCACAGCAACGCCGAGGGCAACTGTGTGGAGGTCGCGGCCTTGGTCGGGGGAGGCGTCGCGCTGCGCAACTCCCGTGATCCCGACGGTCCGGCGCTGGTGTACACACCGGCCGAGGTGGCCGCGTTCGTGGCCGGGGCGAAGGACGGGGAGTTCGACCACCTGGTCTGACGCCTGGGCCGCCATCTGGCCCGGCACCTGGTCCGAGGGGGCTGTGTGGAGGCTCAATTCCCCTGCCGCGTGCGGTCGGAGGCCTTCGGATGCGATACTGCGGTCTGTCGTCTGCCGGTCCACGGGGAGTCAGGATGTCTGTCGAGTCGCCTCGAGTGTCCCGCCTCGAACCGTATCTGAACCGGGCCGAGCCCGCCCCGACCTTGCTGAAAATGCTGGTCGGCGTCCAGCTGGCAGGTATCCGGGAGGACGCCGGCCTCTCCCAGGACCAGGCCGCGCGGGCCGTCGGGTTCAGTCCGGCGAAGCTGTCGCGGATCGAGGCGGGCAAGGGCCGCAGACCGCCCGTCGAGGCGGACGTCCGCGCCCTGCTGTCGCTGTACGAGACCGACGACCACGAGGCCTCCGTGCTGCTCCGGTTGCTGCGGCAGGCGGGCGAGCCGGGCTGGTGGCAGCGCTACGACAAGCGGCTCATGCCCGAGTGGTTCGACCGGCTGGTCGGCCTCCAGGAGGCGGCCACCGCGATCCGTACCTTCGAGATCCAGTACGTGCCGGGCCTGTTGCAGACCCCCGCCTACGCACGTGCCGTCGTCGAGCGCGGGCTGCCTTCGGCGACCTCCCGGGAGGTCGAGCGCCGGGTGGAGCTGCGGACGCGGCGCACCGAACTGCTGCGGCGACCGGACGCCCCGCGGGTGTGGGCGGTCCTCGACGAGTCGGTGCTGCTGCGGGTGCTGGGCGGCCAGGACGTGATGCGCGAGCAGCTCACCCACCTCGTGGAGCTGGCCGGGCTGCCCCATGTCACGGTCCAGGTCGTCCCGTTGGATGTCACGCATGCCTCCGCGCCGGCCATACCGGTCACCTATCTGCGTTTCGGCGGCGTCGATCTCCCCGACGTCGTCTACCTGGAGCAGATCAGGAGCGCGACCTTCCTGGAGGACCGGGACGAGACGGAGGAGTACCGGGTCGCGCTGGACCGGCTCGCGGACGAGGCGCTCGATCCGCGTGCCTCGATGGCACTGCTGAAGGAGACGGCGGAGCGGCGCTATGCCGCCGCTCCATGAGGTGAGGCGGCTCAGCCCAGGCGGCCCACTCCGCCGAACTCGATCCACTCCTGCGTGAGTTGGCGGGGCGCGACCTCGGTGTCGGGCCGCCAGGTGGAGACCTCCACCAGTCCCGGGTCGAGGATCTCCGTGCCCTCGAAGAACGCGGCGACGTCCTTCTCCTGACGCACCCGGCCCCAGTGGCCCTGCGTGGCCTTGTCCATGAAGTCGGTGACGAACGCCCTGACCTCCGGATCCTCGCTGACCAGCTGGCACATCACCAGGAAGCTGCCGGGCGCGAGGCGTTCGGTCACCCGGCGGACGACCGCCTGCGGACCGTCGGTGTCGCTGTCGGGGATGCAGTGGAAGACCGAGTTGAACAGCACGGCCGCCGGCTGCGAGAAGTCGATCAGCCGCCGGGTGTCCTCGTGCGTGAAGATCGCCTCGGTCTCCCGCAGGTCGGCGTGGATGACGGTGGTCCGCTCGTCCTGCTCCAGCAGGGCCCGGCCGTGCACGAGCACCATGGGGTCGTTGTCGACGTAGACGACGTGCGCGGTCGGGTCGACGCGCTGGGCGACCTGGTGCACGTTGTCCTGGGTGGGCAGGCCGGAGCCGTGGTCCAGGAACTGCCGGATCCCGAACTCCTGCGTCAGGGTCTTCACGACCCGCTGGAGGAAGCGCCGGTTGTTCAGCGCGAGAGCACGGGTGCTCGGGACGACCTTGTCGAGTTCCTCGCAGGCCGCCCGGTCGGCCGCGTAGTTGTCCTTGCCGCCCAGGTAGTGGTCGTACATGCGTGCGGCTGTGGGGACGGCCGCATCGATCGACGTGGACAGCTGCTTGCCAGGCTGCATCTCTTCCCCCAGAACGCCGCCGCACCACGGACTGGCGCGGTCGACAACACATCCTAGGGAAACGGTAATTGGCGAACCACCCCCTTGATCGGCGGTTCCCCTGAAGGTGTCGACGCGCCCGGCCGTTCTGGACTGCTGGTCCAGAGACTGGACGTGTGGTCTAATCTCTCTCATGGAGACCCGGGAGTCCGAGCAGGACGTGATCCTGCGTGCGCTCACCCCCGTCGTCGACGGGATCGCGGCCACGTTCGGGCCGGTGTGCGAGGTGGTGCTGCACGACTACCGGCGGCCGGAGCGGTCCGTCGTCGCCGTCGCCGGATCGGTGACGGGACGGACCGTCGGCGGGGCGATGAGCGAGATCGGCATGCGCGTCCTCGCCCGCGGCGACGACGCCGTGGACGAGCTGAACTACGTCACCCGCACCGGTGCCGGACGGCTGGTGAAGTCGTCCACGATGGTGCTGCGCGACTCCACGGGCGCGGTGTTCGGCGCGCTGTGCGTCAACGTGGACGTCACCGAGGTGGACCGGGTGCAGGGCCTGCTGGCGGCGCTCGCGGGGGCGGCGGGCGGCCGGGCCGAGGTGCCCGTGACCACGTTCGGCGACGACATCGACTCCGTCGTCGACGCCCTCCTCGACGACCGTCTGCGGCGCCAGGAGCAGACCTGGGCCGGTCTCGACCGGGCGCGGCGCCTGACGCTGTTCCGCAGCCTGGACGAACGCGGAGTCTTC
This sequence comes from Streptomyces sp. NBC_01334, assembly GCF_035983595.1. Lineage (NCBI taxonomy): Bacteria > Bacillati > Actinomycetota > Actinomycetes > Kitasatosporales > Streptomycetaceae > Streptomyces > Streptomyces sp. NBC_01334. Next base: position 8,611,674 of record NZ_CP130718.1, read on the forward strand.
GCCGTGCGCCGCGCGATCGAGCAGGTCGCCGCCCGCCTCGGCATCTCCCGGGCCTCCGCCTACAGCTACCTCGCCCGGGCCAGAGCCACGGACGAGACCGGAGCCGACGGCACCGCAGGCACCGACGACAACCCCGAGGGAGCACACCCGTGACGACCACACCCCCGACGATCACCCTCGACGACGTACGCGACGCGGCCGCCCGGCTCAAGGGCGTCGCGCACCGTACGCCCGTACTGCGCTCCAGCACCCTGGACGCGCTGGTCGGCGCCGAAGTCCTGCTGAAGTGCGAGAACTTCCAGCGCGTCGGCGCGTTCAAGTTCCGCGGCGCCTACAACGCGGCCTCCCGGCTGGCCCCCGAGCAGCTCGCCCGGGGCATCGCCGCGTACTCCTCGGGCAACCACGCCCAGGCCGTCGCCCTGGCCGCGCGGGAGCTCGGCACCACCGCGGTGATCGTCATGCCCGAGGACGCGCCCCGCTCCAAGCGGGCCGCGACGGAGGGTTACGGCGCCGAGATCGTGACCTACGACCGCTACACCGGCGACCGGGTGGCCATCGCCGAGGCGCTGGCCGCCGACCGGGGGCTGGCGCTCATCCCGCCCTACGAACACCCGCACGTCATGGCGGGCCAGGGCACCGCCGCGCTGGAACTCCTCGAGGAGGCGGGCGAGCTGGACGCCCTGCTGGTGCCGGTCGGGGGTGGCGGACTGATCGCCGGCAGCGCGACCGCGGTCAAGGGGCTGCGGCCGGGCACCCGGATCGTCGGTGTGGAACCGGAGGCCGGGGACGACACCAAACGCTCGCTGGAGGCGGGCCGACGGGTCGAGATCCCGGTGCCGCGCACCATCGCCGACGGCCAGGCCCTGCACACACCGGGGGAGCTGACCTTCTCGGTGAACCGGCGGCTCGTGGACGAGATCGCCCTGGTCTCCGACGACGAGATCCGCGCGGCCATGCGGTTCGCCTTCGAACGCCTGAAGATCGTCGTGGAGCCGAGCGGCGCCACTCCGCTCGCCGCCCTCCTCGCCGGGCGGGCCGGCGTCCTGCCCCGGCGCGTCGGAGTGATCGTCTCCGGCGGCAACATCGACACCGGCCGCTTCGCCGAGCTGTGCGGCTGCGTCTGAGGGGCCGATACCACCGATTGGCGGCTCCCGCGCTACGGGCGGAGGATGGAGGGGTGGGGCTCGGCCCCCGACCGGCGACGCCCAGAGCCGCTGGGGAGACCGGCCCCGGCCGTGGTGAGGCGCGGCCGGAAGGAGAAGCGTCATGATGGAAGTGAAGGCGCTCGAGAAGCCGGACGAGCGGCGCGATTTCCCCAGGGGGCACCTCGAGGCCGTCCATATGACGGGGCTCGACTTCGCCGTGGCGACGTTCGAACCGGGATGGCGCTGGTCCGAGTCGCTCGCGTCGCTGGCGGGCACCGACACCTGCCAGATCCACCACAACGGTTACGTGGTCCAGGGCCGCATGCACATCACCATGGACGAGGGCGGCGAGGGCGAACTGGGCCCGGGCGATGTCTTCGTGGTGTCGCCCGGCCATGACGCGTGGGTCGTGGGCGACGAACAGTGCGTGGTGTACGACTTTGCCGGGGCGATGGCCAAGGACTACGCGAAGGCGCAGTAGGACGGGGCCGGATACTGCTAGACCGGGAGCAACCGGCTGACCAGGGCGCCGAGTTGGTGGGCGTTGCGGCACTCGTGCATCGCGATCGACCCGGCGTACTCGGGGGCGGCCGAGTCGCCCGTGCCCCACAGGGAGCGGGGCTCCGGGTTCAACCAGTGGGCGTGACGGGCCTGTTCGGCGATCTGCCGGACCGCGGGCAGGTTCGGGTCGCTCATGTTCGTCCGTGCGTCGCCGAGCACGAACACCGTGGTGCGCGGGCCGACCGCCGCACCGTACCGCTCGGTGAACTCGCCCAGGGCCACGCCGTAGTCGCTGCTGCCGTGGTATCCCGTCAGGTTCGCCTCCGCCCGGATGCGGGCGCCGAGGCCCTCCGGGTCGGCCGCGCCGTGTTCGAGGAGGCCGGTCACCTCGTCGATCCGGTTGACGAAGGCGAACACCCGCACCTTGCTGAACTGGTCGTGCAGCGCCTGTACCAGCAGCATCGTGAAGTCGGAGAAGCCGGACACCGACCCCGACACATCGCACAGCAGCACCAGTTCGGGACGGGCCGGACGCCGGCGGCGCAACACGGGCCGCATCGGCACCCCGCCCGTCGAGAGCGAGCCGCGCAGGGTCCGCCGCAGGTCGATGGTGCCCCGGGCGGCCCGGCGGCGCCGCGCGGCCATACGCGTCGCCAGCTTGCGGGCCAACGGCTGTACCGTCCGACGCAGTTCGGCCAGCCGGTCCTTGCCCGCGTACAGGAAGTCGACCCGGTCGGCGGTCGGCGCCACCGCCCGCCGGGCGATCTCGTCCCGCCCCCGCCGCTCCGCCACCCGGCGCCGCGCCTCCCCGGCCACCAGCGCGCGGAAGGTCTCGATGCGGCGCCGGATCTCGTCCTCGAGGAGCCGGTCGGTGAACCCGACGTCGCCGCCCCGGGCCCGGACGTCGTCCCGCACCCGCGCCAACAGTGTCTGCGGACGCAGGCGTTCCAGCGTCTGGTACGACGACCAGCCGTCCGCGCCCGGTGAACTCCCGTACCCGCCCAGCCCGTCGACGGCCTCGATCGCCAACCGGGCCAGCATCGCCTCGTCGCCGGCGGCGAGTGCGGCGGCCAGCCGGTCACGCAGGTCGTCACGGTCGCCGGGCTCGCCCTGGGGCGCGCCGACGCCGTGCGGGAAGTACAGGTCGAAGACCGTGTCGAACACCCGCCGCTGGTCCGTCGAGTGCAGCAGTGTCGCGGCCAGCCCCTCGCGCAGCAGTCCGCGGTCCGCGAACCCCAGCGCCGCCGCAGCCTCGGCGGCGTCCACCGTCTCGCCGGTGCCGACGCGCAGACCGTGCGCGCGCAGCGCGGCGACGAAGCCGACCAGGCGGTCGGCGACCTCGGCGCTCACACGGCGTCCAGGTCGAGCTTCGCGCCGGCCTTGAGGATGTCGTCCTGGTGCTTGAGGATCACGCCCAGGCTGTCGCGTACGACGCTCTCGTCGAGGGTGGTGGCGCCGAGCGCGAGCAGGGTGCGCGCCCAGTCGATGGTCTCGGCGACGGAGGGCGCCTTGCGCAGGTCCATCGCGCGCAGCGCGCCGATCACCCGGACCACCGACTCGGCCAGCGCCGTTTCGATGCCCGGCACCTTCAGCCGGACGATGCGCCGCTCCAGCTCCTCCTCCGGGAAGTCGATGTGGAGGAACAGACAGCGGCGGCGCAGCGCCTCCGACAGCTCACGGCTCGCGTTGGAGGTGAGCACCACGAACGGGCGGCGGGTGGCGGTGATCGTGCCGAGTTCCGGGACGGTGACCTGGAAGTCGCTGAGCACTTCGAGGAGCAGTCCCTCCACCTCGACGTCGGCCTTGTCGGTCTCGTCGATCAGCAGGACGGTCGGCTCGTCGCCGCGGATGGCGGTCAGCAGCGGCCGGGGGAGGAGGAACTCCTCGCTGAAGATGTCCGTGCGGGCCTCGTCCCAGGTCTCGTCCCGGCCCGCGCTGATGCGCAGCAGCTGCTTGGCGTGGTTCCACTCGTACAGCGCCCGGGACTCGTCGACGCCCTCGTAGCACTGGAGCCGGACCAGCCGGGCCCCCGCCACCTGGGCCACGGCCTTGGCGAGTTCCGTCTTGCCGACGCCGGCCGGTCCCTCCACGAGCAGTGGCTTGCCGAGCCGGTCGGCGAGGAAGACGGTCGTGGCGACGGCGGGGGAGGCCAGGTAGCCGCTCTCGGCGAGCCGGGCGGAGACATCGTCGACGGACGTGAACAACGGGGCCTCCGGGCGGATCGGTCGCGGTCTCGGCGAGTGTTCGATCACCTATCTAAGCGCTTGTTCACCCCCGTTGTCATCAGCGGCCGGAGGTGTTGTCAGTGGCGGGCGGTACGTTGCGATCATGGGTGTGTATCTGGTGAGCGTCACCGCGCAGGACTGGTCGGAGCCCGGCGAGGACGGGTACGGAGACGTCGCGGCCGCGCTGAACACGGAGTTGGGGCGGTGCGGGCTGCCCCCGTACGAGCCGCGTGAGGCGGTGCGGGACGCGCCGGGCTGGTTCGAGGAGAAGATCAGCCCGTCCATGGACGGCTTCGACGAGCTGTGCCGGGCGCGGCTGACCCTCGAGGAGCGGCACACCCTCCTCGACTGGTCGGTGCTGGTCCCGTTCGCGCTGGACGAAGGCGTCCTGCTGCCCGTCGGCTCCGCCTACACGGACGAGACCCTGGTCGTCGGGGCGCCGCACGTCCTCGCGCTCGCCGAGCGGCTCGCCGCGGCCCTCGACCTGCCGCTGGACCTGGTACCGGCGACCTTCGGCAACCTCGAACTGACCTTCTGGTTCCTGGAAGGCGAGGCGGAGAAGGCCGCCGCCACCCGGCCGGGCCCCTGGGCCGACGACCTGGCCACGGCGTTCTACACGGCGCTCTACCTGCGCGCCGCCCAGTACTCGCTACGGCACGGCTGCCCGATGACCTACTGCTGAGCTCACCGGAACGCGGCCGCGTTGCGCCGTGCCCAGTCCTCGAAGGTGCGCGGCGCCCGGCCCAGGACGCGTTCCACGTCCGGGCTGACGAGCCGCTCCGCGGGCGTCGGTTCGCCGAGGATGGACAGGGTGGTCTCGACGACCGGCTCCGGCATGAACGCCAGCATCTGCGCGCGCGCCTCCGCCCGCGTCTGCTCGACGAACCGGACCGGCTCCCCGATCGCCCGGCCGATGGCCTCCGCCCGCCCGCGTGGTGTCGTGGGGACGGGCCCGGTCAACTCGTGCACCCGGCCGTGATGTCCCTCCTCCCGCAGGGCCACCGCGGCGACCTCCGCGATGTCGGCCGGGTCGACGGTGGGCAGAGCGACGTCGCCGAAGGGGGCCGCGACGGTGCGATGGGTGCGGACCGGCTCCGCCCAGGCGTAGGCGTTGGAATGGAAGCCGCCCGGCCGCAGGATCGTCCACTCCAGGCCGGACTCCCGGACGGCGTCCTCGATCGCGCCCGCCAGGGCGCCGTGCGACTCCGACTCCGGCCGGGTCGCCACCCCTTGGGACGACAGCAGCACCACCCGGCCGACCCCGGCGGACTTGGCCACGTCGAGGAGGTCGCGCGGGCTGAGCAGATGGATGCCGGCGCCGCCGTTCTGGAGGAACAGCGCCTCGGCCCCGTCGAGCACCGGCCGCAGGCTCTCCGCGTCGATGAGGTCCGACCTCAACGTCCGTACGTCTTCCGGGACGTCGCTCTCCGAGATGTGCCGGGACGTGGCGGTCACCCGCTCGCCCGCGGCCGCCAGAGAACGGACCAGTTCACGGCCGACGTTCCCGGTCGCCCCCGTCACCACGATCATGGGTAACTCCTTGTTCGGAATGGGTTGTTGACGTTGCGGAGCGACGCTAACACCGCCGGTATAGTAGGTACCCAGAGGAAAGTGACTTCCCCGAGGGGTACGCATGACCGGTGACCCGACCGATCCCGAACTCGCCTGCCCCATCGCCCCCGTGGTGGACATCGTCTTCAGCCGCTGGACCACACCGATCCTGTGGACGCTGCACGCGCGGGGCCGTCAGCGGTTCGGCGAACTGGAACGCGCGATCACGAACATCACCCCCAAGGTGCTGACCCAGCGCCTGCGCCAGCTGGAGCGCGACGGCCTGGTGGTGCGCACCTACCACCCGGAGGTGCCGCCGCGCGTCGAGTACGAGATCAGCGAACTCGGCCTCAGCCTGGCCCCGCTCTTCGCCCACCTCGCGGACTGGGCCACCGGAAACCTGCCCAAGGTGGCGCAGGCCCGGGAGGGGTACGACCGGGGAGCATGAACCGGCCCGGGGATCCTCGCGATCTCCGGGCCGGGGCACCCGGGGGCGCTCAGCCGACCAGGATCACCTCCAGGGTGCGCGGGCCGTGCACCCCCTCCACCCGGTCCAGCTCGATGTCACTGGTCGCCGAAGGGCCCGAGATCCACGTCAACGGGCGGGCCGGATCGAGCCGTTCGAGAGCCTGCGGCACGGACGACACCACCTGCTCGGGGACGCGCACCACACAGATGTGGTGGTCCGGGACCAGGGTGATCCGGCGCCGCCCCTGGTCGGGACCGCCGTCCAGCACGATCGTCCCGGTCTCGGCGACCGCCACCGCGCACGCCGTGACCACGCTGTCCACCCGGTCGAGTTCCTGCGCGCCGCTCTCCACCCGGTCCGCCACCCGGGCGGTGTCCGCCTCCGCCAGCCACGCCTCGTCGAGTCCGGGCGGCACCAGCACGGTCGCCGCCTTCCGCTCCGCCAGCAACCGGGCCAGCACGGACGGAAGTTCGTCCGCGCCGCACCGGTGCACGACGGCCCGGTAGTCCGCCAGGTTCTCCGCCAGCAGCTCGACCGTCTCCTCGGCGCTCCGGGCGCCGTGCTCGCGCAGATAGTCGCGCGCGACGGCTTCCTCGTACGGGGTGTCGTCCTGCGGCACATCGGCCAGCGCGCGCCGCACCCGGCCCAGAATCCGTTCCCTGCTGCTCACTTCGCCGTCCCCTCGGTGGTCCCGCCGTTCGTACGCTGCCACCAGTCGCGGAACGGCTCCGCGGGCACCGCCGGCAGATCCCGCGTGGCGCTCCACGCCCTGCCGGGGCCGGGCAGCGTACGAGGATGCAGCCGGCGTGTCCGGGACGCCAGTCGCTGCCCGGCGCGCAGGGCGCCGGGCCGGCCGAACGCCCAGCGGGCCGCCCGCATCGCGGCCCGCTCGGCGCCGTGGCCCTTGGCCGGCTTGAGCACCACCTTGTTGCCCTCGCGCGTGGCCGGGCCGCCCTGGACGACCCGTTCCCGCAGGTGCACCAGCACCTCCGGGATGTCGATGGCCACCGGGCACACCTCGTAGCAGGCGCCGCACAGCGACGAGGCGTACGGCAGGGAGGCGTCGATCTCGCTCTCGGTGCCGCGGAGCTGGGGGCTGAGGATCGCTCCGATCGGGCCCGGGTAGACCGAGCCGTAGGCATGCCCGCCCGCCCGCTCGTACACCGGGCACACGTTCAGACAGGCGGAGCAGCGGATGCAGCGCAGGGCCTGCCGGCCGACCTCGTCGGCGAGCGTGTCGGTGCGGCCGTTGTCCAGCAGCACCAGGTGGAAGGTGCCGGGACCGTCGCCGTCCGTCGTGCCCGTCCAGGTCGACGTGTACGGGTTCATGCGCTCGGCCGTCGAGGAACGGGGGAGCGTCTGCAGGAAGACCTCCAGGTCCCGCCAGGTCGGCACGATCTTCTCGATGCCGACGACCGAGATCAGCGTCTCGGGGAGGGTGAGGCACATCCGCCCGTTGCCCTCGGACTCGACGACCACCAGGGTGCCGGTCTCGGCGACCATGAAGTTGGCGCCGGAGACGCCGACCCTGGCACGCAGGAACTTCTCGCGGAGGTGCAGACGGGCTGCGTCGGCGAGCTCGGCGGGGGTGTCGGTCAGGCCCTCGGGAGCGGGGCGGCCCCACTCGCTCATCTCACGGGTGAAGATGTCCCGGATCTCACCCCGGTTGCGGTGGATCGCGGGGACCAGGATGTGCGACGGCCGGTCCTTGCCCAACTGCACGATGAGCTCGGCGAGGTCGGTCTCGTAGGCGCGGACGCCCTCCGCCTCCAGCGCCTCGTTGAGCCCGATCTCCTGCGTGGCCATGGACTTGACCTTGACGACCTCCGACTCGCCGGTCTCCTTGACCAGGTCGGTCACGATCCGGTTCGCCTCGTCCGCGTCGGCGGCCCAGTGGACGATGCCGCCCGCCGCCGTCACCGACTCCTCCAACTGCACCAGATACCGGTCGAGATGGCGCAGCGTGTGGTCCTTGATCCGCTTGCCCGCCTCCCGCAGCTCCGCCCAGTCGGACACCTCGGCCACGGCGTTCGCCCGTTTGGCCCGGATGGTGTGGGTGGCGTGCCGCAGATTCGCGCGCAGGGTCTGGTTGCCGACCGCCTCGTGCGCGGCCTCGGGGAAGGCCGGCATTCCTACGAACGTTCCGCTCATGCCGCCGGTTCCTCCTCGGTGCTCGCCAGGATCTCCGCGATGTGCACGGGCCGCATGCCGGTCTCCAGCCGGGTCATGGTCCCGCCGATGTGCATCAGGCAGGAGTTGTCCGCCGCGCACAGCACCTCGGCGCCCGTCGACTCGGCGTTGCGCACCTTGTCGGCGCCCATCGCCGCCGAGACGTCGGCGTTCTTGAGTGCGAAGGTCCCGCCGAAGCCGCAGCACTCGTCGGCCCCCGGCAGCTCCACCAGCTCCAGCCCCCTGACCGCCTGGAGCAGCCGCCGGGGCCGCTCCCCGAGACCCAGTCCCCGCAGCCCGTGACACGTCGGGTGATAGGTCACCGTGTGCGGGTAGTACGCGCCGACGTCCGTCACCCCGAGCACGTCCACCAGGAACTCGGTGAGCTCGTACGTCTTCGGGACCACCGGCGCCAGAGTGGCGGCGAGGGTGTCCCCGCGCCCCTCGGCCCGGGCCCGCTCGCCCATCCGCGGATACAGCTCCCGCACCATCGCCCCGCACGACCCGGAGGGCGTCACGATCGCCTCGTACTCCCCGAAGACATCGGAGAAATGCCGGGCGAGCGGCTCGGCCTCATGGCGGTAGCCGGTGTTGTAGTGGGCCTGGCCGCAGCAGGTCTGGGCCATCGGGAAGTCGACCTCGACGCCCAGCCTGGTCAGGAGTTTCACCACGGCACGGCCGGTCTCGGGATAGAGCGTGTCGTTGACACAGGTCAGGAACAGTGCGACACGCATCGCGGCTCCTTGCGGGTAGGTCATCGGATGAGTGCAGAGTAGTCCGGTGAGGGGGCCCGGGGGAGACCCCGGCTCACCGCGTGGCGAGCCGGGCCTCCGCCTCGCGCCACCGCTCGGCGTCGCCCTGCGGCTCGTAGCGCGTCAGTGGCTGGGTACGGGCGAGCAGCCGGCGCATGTCGGCACGGTCGCCGACCAGTCCGTGCGCCCGCGCCTGGACGAGCACGTTGCCGAGGGCCGCGGCCTCCGTCGGACCGGCCACCACCGGCAGCCCGCAGGCGTCGGCGGTGAGCTGGCACAGCAGCGCGTTACGGGTGCCGCCCCCGACGATGTGCACGACGTCCACGGGATGGTCGGCGAGCCGCTGCGCCTCGTCGACGGCCCGCCGGTGGGCCAGGGCGAGCGAGTCGAGGATGCACCGGGTGATCTCCGCGGGCGTGGCGGGCACCGGCTGCCCGGACGCGCGGCACGCCTCGGCGATCCGCTCCGGCATCCGCCCGGGCGCCAGGAAGGCGGCGTTCCCGGCGTCCACGACCGAGCGCAGCGCGGGCACGGCGGCCGCCTCCCGCAGCAGCCCGCCCAGGTCCGGGTCGCCCCAGGCCCGTACGCACTCCTGGAGGAGCCACAGTCCCATGATGTTGCGCAGGTAGCGGACCGTGCCGTCCAGCCCGAGCTCGTTGGTGAAGTTGGCGGCCCGGCTCTCCTCGGTGAGCACGGGCGCCGTCAGCTCCAGGCCGGCCAGCGACCAGGTGCCGGTGCAGATGTAGGCGAACCGCTCACCGGTCGCCGGGACCGCGGCCACGGCGGAGGCGGTGTCGTGCGAGCCGACCGTCGTCACCGGCACCGGCCCGGGCAGCCCCGTCTCCTCCAGCACCTCCGCCCGCAGCAGCCCCGCCGGGTCGCCGGGCCGCCGCAGCGGTGCGAACAGGTCCAGGTCGATGCCGAGCCGGGTGGCGATGTCGTACGACCAGTCGCCCGTCGCGGGATCGATCAGCTGGGTGGTGGAGGCGTTGGTGAGCTCGGTGCCCTGCTCACCTGTCAGCCAGTAGGCCAGCAGGTCGGGGATGAGCAACAGGCGCCGGGCGTGGGCCAGTTGCCGCGTCTCGCGGGCCGCCGCCAGCTGGTAGAGGGTGTTGAAGGGCGCGTACTGGAGTCCGGTGGCCGCGTAGAGCTCGGCTGCCGGCACGGTCGCCCACACCTTCTCGGCGACCCCGTCGGTACGGGCGTCCCGGTAGTGCACCGGGTTGCCGAGCAGGGTCCCGTCGGCGTCGAGCAGGCCGTAGTCCACGGCCCAGCTGTCGATGCCGACCGAGTCCACCTGGCCGGCCGCCCGCAGGCCCTCCAGAACTCCCGCGTAGAGGGACAGCACATCCCAGCGCAGTCCCTCGGGGACCCGGACCGGCCGGTTGGGGAAGCGGTGCGCCTCCGCCAGCTCCAGCGAGTCCGGGCCCACCCGGCCGACCATGACACGCCCGCTGGACGCGCCGAGGTCGACCGCCGCGTACGACCGCACGGCCGTCACCGGAGGAACGCGGCCGCCACACCCGCGTCGACGGGGACGTGCAGTCCGGTGGTGTGGGTGAGTTCGCCGCCGGTGAGCGCGAACACCGCGTTGGCGACGTGGTCCGGCAGCACCTCACGCTTGAGGATGGTCCGCTGCGCGTAGAACTCGCCGAGCTTCTCCTCGTCGATGCCGTAGGTCGCGGCCCGCTGCGCGCCCCAGCCGCCCGCGAAGATGCCCGACCCGCGCACCACGCCGTCCGGGTTGACGCCGTTGACGCGGATGCCGTGCTCGCCCAGCTCTGCGGCCAGCAGGCGCACCTGGTGGGCCTGGTCGGCCTTGGTGGCGGAGTAGGCGATGTTGTTCGGGCCGGCGAAGACGGCGTTCTTCGACGCGATGTAGACGATGTCGCCGCCCAGCTCCTGCGCGATCATCACCCGTGCCGCCTCACGTGAGACGAGGAACGACCCGCGGGCCATGATGTCGTGCTGGAGGTCCCAGTCCCGTGCCGTCGTCTCCAGCAGCGGCTTGGAGATGGAGATCCCGGCGTTGTTGACGACGAGGTCGACGCCGCCGAAGGCGAGTACGGCGTCCCGGAAGGCACCGGCGATCTGCTCCTCGGAGGTCACGTCGACGGTGACGGCGACCGCCTTGTCGGGCCCGCCGAGCTCTTCGGCGACCTGCGCCGCGTTCTCGCCGTCGAGGTCGGCGATCACGACACACGCGCCCTCGGCGGCCAGCCGGTGCGCGATGGCCTTGCCGATCCCGCTGCCGGCTCCCGTGACCAGGGCCACCCGGGTGGCCAGCGGCTTCGGCGCGGGCATCCGCTGGAGCTTGGCCTCCTCCAGGGCCCAGTACTCGATGCGGAACTTCTCCGACTCCTCGATCGGCGCGTACGAGGACACCGCCTCCGCGCCACGCATCACGTTGATCGCGTTGACGTAGAACTCGCCGGCCACCCGCGCGGTCTGCTTGTCCTTGCCGAAGGAGAACATGCCCACGCCCGGGACCAGCACGATCGCCGGGTCGGCGCCGCGCATGGCGGGCGAGTCGGCGTCGGCGTGCCGCCGGTAGTAGGCGGCGTACTCCTCGCGGTACGCGGCGTGCAGCTCCTTGAGCCGCGCGATCGCGTCCTCCACCGTGACGGTGGGCGGCAGGTCCAGGACCAGCGGCCGCACCTTGGTCCGCAGGAAGTGGTCGGGGCAGGAGGTGCCGAGTGCGGCGAGTCGCGGGTGCTCGGCCCGGGCCAGGAAGTCGAGGACGGCGTCGGAGTCGGTGAAGTGCCCGACCTGGGGACGGTCCTGGGAGGCGATGGCCCGCACGTACGGCGCGAGCGCGGCGGCCCGCTCCCGCCGCTCGTCCTCGGGCAGCGCCGCAAAGCCGTCGAGGACCGGGCCGAACGGATCGGCCTTCCCCTTCTCCTCGAGGAAGGCCTCGGCGGTCCGGATGATGTGCAGCGAGTTGCGCTCGCACTCCTCGGAGGTGTCGCCCCAGGCGGTGATCCCGTGCCCGCCGAGGACCACACCGATCGCCTGCGGGTTCGCCGCCTTGATGGCGGCGATGTCCAGCCCCAGCTGGAAGCCGGGCCGCCGCCAGGGTACCCACGCGACGGTGTCGCCGAAGCATTCGGCCGTCAGCTTCTCCCCGTCGGCGGCACAGGCCAGCGCGATCCCGGAGTCGGGGTGCAGGTGATCGACGTGTGCGGCGTCGACGAGTCCGTGCATGGCGGTGTCGATCGAGGGCGCCGCCCCGCCCTTGCCGTGCAGGCAGTAGTCGAACGCGGCGACCATCTCGTCCTCGCGCTCGACGCCCGGGTAGACGTCGACGAGCCCCCGCAGCCGGTCCAGCCGCAGCACGGCGAGCCCCGCTCCGGTGAGCGTGCCGAGGTCGCCACCCGACCCCTTGACCCACATCAGCTCGACGTCCCCGCCGGTCACGGGGTCGGTGTCGGTGCCCTTGGCGGAGGTGTTGCCGCCGGCGTAGTTGGTGTTACGGGGATCGGCGCCGAGCCGATGGGACCGACCGAGGAGGGCGAGGGCTTCGGGGTGAGTGGTCATGAACCTTCAATCCTTACGTGACGGGGCGAGTGCACTTACTTCAGGGGCGCGGGGCGGCAGCGACATGCGGCTCCGCCGGGCGGGCGCGACCGGCCACGACGGGCCCGCGGTCCGCGACGAACAGGTGGCGGCAGACGCTTACGCCCCCCACCCCGCCTGCTCCCCACCGACCCGCGAGGCGACGATCTTCTCGGCGTACCCGGACGCCCGGTACGCGGCCATGGGGTCGGGGTCAAGCCCCGTCTCCTCCCGCACCTCACGCAGCAGCGGACGCACGTCGGTGTTGTACGCGTCCATCACCACCGCGTTGGCCTCCAGCACATCACCGGACGCCTGCGCGGCGGCCAGCGCCGAGCGGTCGACCAGCAGCGCCTTGGCCGTGGCCTCCTGCACGTTCATCACGGACCGGATGATCGCCGGGATCTTCGCCTCGATGTTGTGGCACTGGTCGAGCATGAACGCCACATCGGACGTGAACCCGCCCCCGCGCACGACCTCGTACATGATCCGGAACAGCTGGAACGGGTCGGCGGCACCCACCATGAGGTCGTCGTCCGCGTAGAACCGCGAGTTGAAGTCGAACCCGCCGAGCTTCCCCTCGCGCAGCAGCGTGGCGACGATGAACTCGATGTTGGTGCCGGGCGCGTGGTGCCCGGTGTCCACCACGACCTGCGCCTTCGGCCCGAGCTTCAGGCAGTGCGCGTACGCCGTGCCCCAGTCCGGGACGTCCGTGGAGTAGAAGGCCGGCTCGAAGAACTTGTACTCCAGCAGCATCCGCTGCCCGTCCCCGAGCCGCTCGTACACCGCGGAGAGGCCCTCGGCGAGCCGGTCCTGCCGCGCCCGGAGGTCGTCCTGGCCGGGATAGTTCGTGCCGTCGGCGAACCACAGCTTCAGATCGGTGGAGCCCGTCGCGTCCATGATGTCGACGCACTCGAGCAGATGATCGAGAGCCTTGCGCCGCACCGCCGCGTCCGGGTGGCAGACGCTGCCCAGCTTGTAGGCGTCGTCCTGGAAGGTGTTGGAGTTGATCGCCCCCAGCTTCACCCCGCGATCCTCGGCATGTTTCGCAAGTGCGGAGTAGTCCTCCACCTTGTCCCACGGGATGTGCAGGGCCACGGTCGGAGCGGCGCCGGTGAAGCGATGCACCTGCGCCGCGTCGTCCAGCTTCTCCTGCGGGGTGCGCGGGACGCCCTCCTGGGCGAACACCTTGAAACGGGTGCCTGAGTTCCCGTACGCCCACGACGGCGTCTCGACGGCCTGGGTCTTCAGCGCGGCCTTCACCGCGGCGAGGTCGGTCACTTCGGGCTCCTGTGACATCGGTCCGGAACAACTCCCGGATGAAACGATTCAGAACGGGAAGCTATGAGGCTGCGGGGAGAGTGTCAAGCCCTCCGGCCTGCTTCGTTCTCCGTGACCGCCGCGTGACCTTCGGCTATCGAAAACTTTTCGAGACGTACCCATTGACGTGACATGGCCCGGATGCCTAACGTCCCGGCAATCCAGTTGAAACCTTTCACGACGCTGTGAGGGCACGTCCCGGGCGTCGTCGAGGAGCCATCCATGACCCACCCGTCCGACGCGGGACCGGCCCCGGTGCTGGCGTTGAAGGACGTAACCAAGTCCTTCGGTGCCGTTCGCGCCCTGCGGGGCGTCTCCCTGGAGCTGTTCCCCGGCGAGGTGCACGCCCTCGCCGGCGAGAACGGCGCGGGCAAGTCCACGCTCATCAAGGCCCTCGCGGGAGTGCACCGACCCGACGCGGGTCGGGTGCTGCTCGACGGTGAGGCCGTCACCTTCCACGGTCCCGGCGACGCCCGCGACGCCGGCATCGCCGTGATCTACCAGGAGCCCACGCTCTTCCCCGACCTGTCGATCGCCGAGAACATCTTCATGGGCCGCCAGCCCCGGCGCGCCCTCGGCCGCATCGACCACAAGGCCACCCACGCGGCCACCGCCGCCCTGATGCGGCGCCTCGGCGTCGAGCTCGACCCCGACCGTCCGGCGCGCGGCCTGTCCATCGCGGACCAGCAGATCGTCGAGATCGCCAAGGCGCTCTCCTTCGACGCCCGGGTCCTGATCATGGACGAGCCGACCGCCGCTCTCACCGGCAGCGAGGTCGCCCGGCTGTTCGGCGTCGTGCGCACCCTGCGCGAGCAGGGCGCGGCGGTGCTGTTCATCTCGCACCGGCTGGAGGAGATCTTCGAGATCTGCCAGCGGGTGACCACCCTGCGCGACGGAGCCTGGATCGCCAGCGAGCCGCTGGCGGACATGACCGAGGACGACCTGGTCCGCCGGATGGTCGGCCGCGACCTCGACGAGCTCTACCCCAAGCAGGACGTGACGCCGGGCGAGGTCGCCCTCAGCGTCCGCCGGCTGACCCGCGAGGGTGTCTTCACCGACGTCTCCTTCGAGGTCCGGCGCGGCGAGATCGTCGGGCTCGCCGGACTCGTCGGCGCCGGCCGCACGGAGGTCGCCCGGGCGGTCTTCGGCATCGACCGCTGGGACGCCGGGGAGGTCGCCGTGGACGGCCGTACGCTGACCAACGGCGCCCCCTCCACCGCGATGGCGGCCGGCCTCGCGCTGGTCCCCGAGGACCGGCGGGCCCAGGGCCTCGTGATGGACATGTCCATCGAGCGCAACATCGGCCTGACCGGCCTGCGCACGACCGTGAAGGCCGGCCTGATGGACCGCGGCGCCGAGCGCAGCCGCTCCCTCGACTGGGCGGTCAAGCTCCAGGTGAAGTACGCCCGGCTCGCCGACACCGTCAACACACTGTCCGGCGGGAACCAGCAGAAGGTCGTCCTCGCCAAGTGGCTGGCCACCGGCCCCAAGGTGCTCATCGTCGACGAGCCGACCCGTGGCATCGACGTCGGCACCAAGGCCGAAGTGCACCGGCTGCTCAGCGAGTTGGCCGCCGACGGGGTCGCCGTCCTGATGATCTCCTCCGACCTGCCCGAGATCCTCGGCATGGCCGACCGCGTGCTGGTGATGCACGAGGGCCGGCTCGCCGCCGAGATCCCCCGCACCGAAGCCACCGAGGAAACCGTGATGGCCGCAGCCACCGGGAGGGCCGCCGCATGACGGTGACCACTTCCCAAGAGGCCCCCGTCGCCGAGGTGCCGAAGTCCAGCGGCACCCGGCTGGTCGACCGCGTCTTCAAGATGCGCGAACTCGCCATCCTGGTCGTCTTCCTGGTGATGATCGCCGTCACCCAGGCCGGCAACAGCGAGTTCCTGTCCGAGCAGGGCATCAAGGACCTGCTGCTGAACGCGACCATCCTGGTGCTGGTCGCCACCGGCCAGTCCCTGGTCGTCATCACCCGCAACGTCGATCTGTCGGTCGGCTCCACCCTGGGCATCAGCGCCTTCGCCGCCGGTACGTATCTGCAGGGCGGCGGCAACCCGGTGATCGCGATCGTGCTGGCGATCCTGCTGGGCGTCGGCTTCGGGCTCCTCAACGGCCTGCTGGTCAGCCTCGGTCAGGTGCCCGCCCTCGTCGTCACCCTCGGCACGCTGTACATCATCCGCGGTATCGACTCCATCTGGGTCGGCTCCCGCCAGATCACCGCCGCCGACCTGCCCGACTCCTTCGTGGACTTCGGCTCCGGCGGTCTGTCCGCGGTGCCGTGGCTGGCGCTCATCGCGCTCGCCGTCCTCATCGCCACCGCGTACTACCTCAAGCACTTCGGCAGCGGCCGCGAGCTGTACGCGCTCGGCTCCAACCCGGAGGCCGCCCGGCTCGCCGGCATCCCGGTGCGCAAGCGGATCCTCGCCGCGTACACCTTCTGCGGCGGCCTCGCCGGCCTCGCCGGGGCGATGTACCTGGCCCGGTTCGGCAACGTGGACTCCGGGACCGGCAACGGCTACGAACTCACCGTCGTCAGCGCGGTCGTGGTCGGCGGCGTCGTCTTCACCGGCGGCTCCGGCAGCGTCTACGGCGCGGCCCTCGGCGCGCTGCTGCTCACCTCCATCAACAGCGTCCTGCCCGCGCTCGGCGTCAGCTCGGTCTGGGTGCTCGCCATCAACGGCGTGCTGCTCCTGCTGGCCATCGCGGTCGACCGGGTCGTCGCCCTGCGGGTGGCGTCCGCGCTGAAGAAGAAGTCGGCCGCGGCCAGGACCACCACCGCCTCCGTGAAGCCCCCCGTCAAGAAGGGAGACGCCGGCCATGCCTGAGTCGCTCACCCGCGCCGTCCGCTGGGACACGGTCGTCGGCGCCCTCCTGATCGTCCTGCTGCTGTTCTCGTTCTCCTTCGTGGACGGCTTCGGCAACGCCCTCAACCTGTCGTTCCTGATCGGCAACACCCTGCCCATCGCGCTCATCGCGCTGCCGATGACCCTGCTGGTCGTCTCCGGCGAGATCGACCTGTCCGTCGCCTCCACCGCCGGGCTGTCCGGCGCGGTGATGGGCGCCCTGTGGAACCAGGGCCTCACGATCGAGGCGATCATCCCGATCTGCCTGCTGCTCGGTGTGGTGTGCGGGCTGGTCAACGGACTGCTCGTGACCCGCCTCGGGCTCCCGTCGCTCGCCGTCACCATCGGCACCATGGCCGCCTACCGGGGCATCGCGCAGATCGTGCTCGGCTCCGACGCGGTCACCGACTTCCCCACCCAGTACCTGGACTTCGCGGCCGGCCGGCTCGGGGACACCTTCCTCCCGCAGGCCTTCCTGCCCTTCGTCGTCCTGCTCGCGATCGCCGTGGTCGTGCTGCACGCCACCCCGTTCGGCCGCTCGCTGTTCGCGATAGGCGCCAGTGAGGAGGCCGCCCGGTTCGCCGGCATCCGGGTCAGGCGGCACAAGCTGATCCTGTTCACGGTGACCGGCCTGCTGGCCTCCCTCACCGGCATCTTCTGGGCCCTGCACTACGCCAGCGCCCGCTACGACAACGCCACCGGCCTCGAACTCTCCGTCATCGCGGCCGTCCTGCTCGGCGGTATCGACTTCGACGGCGGCAAGGGCACGCTCGGCGGTGCCATCGCGGGAGTCTTCCTGCTCGGCGCCGCGCAGAACGTGATGAGCCTCCAGGACGTCTCCGCACAGTCGCAGATCGTCGTCACCGGCGTCCTGCTCGTCGTCTCCGTGCTCGGCCCCCGGGTCGCACGGCAGATCTCCGTCGCACGGGCGGGCCGTAGAGCCACGGCCCCGACTCCGACGGCTTAACTCCGCCTCGCACACCTCGTAAAGGAACCCCGTGATGCGCAAGTCATCCCTCCGTCGTGCCTGTGCGGCCCTCGCCGCCGTCTCCTCCCTCGCGCTCGCCGCCACCGCCTGCGGCGGCACGACCAAGGAGGACGTGAAGAACGAGAGCACCGGCGCGGCCGCCTCGGCCGGCAAAGCCGACCCGAACGCGGCCACCAAGAAGGGCCTGACCGTCGGCTTCCTGCCCAAGCAGGTCAACAACCCCTACTTCACCAGCTCCGACAAGGGCGGCGAGGCGGCTCTGAAGGAGCTGGGCTCCAGCTACAAGGAGGTCGGCACCAACAGCGGCACCGACACCTCCGGCCAGGTCTCCTACGTCAACACGCTGACCCAGCAGCAGGTCGACGCGATAGCCGTGTCCGCCCAGGACCCGGGCGCCCTGTGCACCGCGCTCAAGCAGGCCATGAGCAACAAGATCAAGGTCGTCACCTACGACTCGGACACCAACCCCGAGTGCCGCAACGCCTTCGTCTCGCAGGCGTCCGCCGAGGACCTGGGCCGTACCGAGGTGCAGCTGCTCGCCGAACAGATCGGCTACAAGGGCGAGATCGCGATCCTGTCCGCCGCGCAGACCGCGACGAACCAGAACACCTGGATCGACTTCATGAAGGACGAGCTGAAGGACGCCAAGTACAAGGACATCAAGCTCGTCAAGGTCGCGTACGGCGACGACGACGCCCAGAAGTCCTTCCAGCAGACCCAGGGCCTGCTCCAGGAGTACCCGAACCTGAAGGGGATCATCTCCCCGACCACCGTCGGCATCAAGGCGGCCGCCCAGTACCTGTCGGGTTCCAAGTACAAGGGCAAGGTCAAGCTGACCGGCCTCGGCACCCCGAACGACATGCGCACCTACGTCAAGAACGGCACCGTCGACGCCTTCGAGCTGTGGGACCCCGCGAAGCTCGGCGCGCTGGCCGCCCAGACGGCGGTGGCGCTGGTCTCGGGCCAGATCACCGGCGCGGAGGGTGAGACCTTCAAGGCCGGCGGCACCACGTACACCATCGGCAAGGACGGCGTGATCAGCCTCGGCAAGCCGACCGTGTTCGACGCCAAGAACATCGACCAGTTCAACTTCTAGTCGCCGGACACCTCGACCACCCACGGAGGAGCGGTACTTCATGCAGCGCGTCTGTTTCCTGCTCAAGGTCCGACAGGACCGGCTCGCCGAGTACCGCGAACGCCATGCCGCCGTGTGGCCGGAGATGCTCGAGGCTCTCTCGGCCACCGGCTGGCACAACTACTCCCTGTTCCTGAGAGACGACGGCCTGCTCGTCGGCTACCTGGAGACCGAGGACTTCGCCGCCGCCCAGGCCGGCATGGAGGCCGCCGACGTCAACGCCCGTTGGCAGGCGGAGATGGCCCCGTTCTTCGAGTCGCTCGACGGAGCCCGGCCCGACGAGGCGATGAAGCCTCTCACTGAAGTGTTCCACCTCGCCTGACACCCCCGTCCCCTCTCCGCCGTCACCGGCTGTTCCCCGCTGTTTCCTCTGCTTCCCGCTCTCGCAGACGATGGAGTCCCCCGAGATGAGACGACGCACCCTGCTGGCCGGCGCTCTCCTCAGTGCCGCGGCGTCCCCCGTCCTCGCCGCCGGCACCGCCCGCGCCGCCGACCCCGGCCCCTCGGTCACCAAGAAGGCCACCACCCGACTCGACGCCACGGCCGTGTTCTTCGTGTCCTACGACGGCCTGGTCAACAACAACTCGTTCCAGAAGAACGGCTTGTTGACCTACAAGGGCTACCAGTACGCCGCCTGGTACACCTCCACCAAGAACGCGGTGGTCGCCCGCCGCGTCCTCGGTGGCACCACCTGGTCCACCGTCACCCTCTCGCACCAGCTCAAGGCCGGCGACTCGCACAACGTCATCTCCATGGGCGTCTCGAAGGTCGACGGCCGGCTGCACCTCAACATGGACTCCCACAGCGACGGCTTCTTCTATGTGAAGTCGGCTCCCGGGCTCCTGGACAACCCGGCGGCCACCTCCTGGACGTCGTCCGTCTTCGGCACCGTCCAGACCACCCTGGACGGCCTCGCGCTCACCACCCAGTTCACCTACCCGCAGTTCATCGCCACCCCCGAGGGCAGGCTCCAGCTCAGCTACCGGGTCGGCATCTCCGGCAACGGCCGCAACGCCCTTGCGGAGTACGACGGTTCGACCTGGACGAACCTCGGCGAGTGGTCCAGCTCCACCGGCACCTACACCAGCGAGCACGGCTCCTCGACCGTCCGCAACATGTACCTGCACGGCATGGACTACGACGTCAACGGCCGGCTGCACTCCTTCTTCACCTGGCGCGAGCAGAACGGCGCCGTGATGTGCTCCGGCGGCGGCATCACCAACCACGACACCGGCTATGTCTACTCCACCGACCGCGGCCGCACCTGGCTGAACAACGCGGGCACCGTCGTCGGCACCACGGGCGGCTCCGACAAGGTCGCCGTCACGGACGCCGGACTCGTCGTGGACGCGCTCAACCCGGACCACTCCCTGATGAACCAGGAGAGCCAGGCCACCGGCTCCACCGGCCTCCCGCACGCGATCATCAGCTACGTCCCCGGCCGCTTCGGCCAGTGCACCACCAACTACGTCGGCGACCGCACCGCCAACGGCCGCGCCTTCCATCTGCGCAAGAACTCCTCCGGGAGCTGGCAGAAGACGGAGATACCCGTCGTCCTCGGCTCCAGCCAGCGCACCAAGCTGGTCCTGGACAAGTACGACAACGCGTACGCGATCTTCCCCTTCGGCCGGATCGCCGGCGCCTCCAAGGCCTCCGGCTACACGGACTGGACCGTGCTCTTCGACGGCAGCGGCCTCAACGCCTTCGGGGAGGTCGTGATCGACGAACTGCGCGTCAAGGCCGACAACGTGCTGTCCTTCATGTACCAGGAGAAGTCGAGCGGGACGACCCCCTCGGCACTCCACGTCGTCGACTTCGCACTGCCCGCATGACCCGTATCCGTACTAGGACAGGGGTGCGGCGGGGTGACGGTAATGTGAAGGCCGTCCCGCCGTATCCCGTTCACCTGGAGGTCCCCGCCTGATGGCCCAGCCGGTGGGAATCAAGGACGTCGCCCGTGCCGCCGGAGTCTCCGTCGGCACGGTGTCGAACGTCATCAACCGCCCGGACACCGTCGCCACCGAGACCCGGGCGCGCGTGCTGTCGGCGATTGACCGGCTCGGCTACGTGCGCAGCGAGTCCGCCCGGCAGCTGCGCGCGGGACGCAGCCGGATCATGGGGCTGCTGGTGCTCGACATGGGCAACCCCTTCTTCGTGGACGTCGCCCGCGGCGCGGAGCGGGCCGCCCGCGACGCCGGGCTCGGTGTGATGGTCTGCAACAGCGCCGAGAGCGTCGGCGAGGAAGCCGAGTACCTGTCGCTCTTCGCCGAGCAGCGGGTGCGGGGCGTGCTGCTCACCCCGGCCGACGCGACCGGCCGCAACATCGCCTCCTTCCGCCGGCACGGCATCCCCTTCGTCCTCGTCGACCGCGTCTCGGAGGGCACCACCGAGTGCTCGGTCTCGGTGGACGACGTGGCGGGCGGCGCGCTCGCCGTACGGCATCTGGTCGACGCCGGGCACCGCTCGATCGCCTATGTCAGCGGCCCGCCCGGTTTCACCCAGGTCCGCGACCGCCGCACCGGAGCCCTGAACGCGCTCGCCGAGGCGGGCCTCGGCCCCGAATGCCTGCGTGAGCTGCCCACCGAACGGCTCGACGTGGCCGCCGGGCGGGACGCGGGCGCCCGCCTGCTGGGCCTCGGCGACCGCCGCCCGACCGCCGTGTTCTGCGCCAACGACCTGCTCGCCCTCGGCGTGCTCCAGGCGATGTACTCGGCGGGGGTGAAGGTACCGGAGGACCTGGCCATCGTCGGCTACGACGACATCGAGTTCGCGGCCGCCGCCGCGGTCCCCCTCACCTCGGTCCGGCAGCCCGCCGTCACCATGGGCGCGCTGGCCGCCGAGATGCTGCTGGAGGAGACCGAAGAAGGAGGGACAGGAGGAGCGGGAGGGGCAGGAGGAGCGGGCGCAGGCCGGCACGAACACCGGCGGGTGGTGCTCCAGCCGGAGCTGGTGGTGCGCAGGTCCAGCCTCTCGGCGCGCTGAGCGACGGTTCAGTAACGTGCTGAGTGCCCGTTCAGTAGCTGTTCATGATCCCCCGGGCTCCTGCACCGCCCGGACATGTGCTGAACTGGGACGCGGCCCTTACACCGATCGTCCCGGGAGCCTCTGTTGTCCGTCAGCTACCGCCAGCCCGGCGTCGTCCTCACCGACCGTCGCTTCACCGTCCCCCTCGACCACGCCGACCCGGGCGGGGAGACGATCGGGCTCTACGCCCGCGAGGTCGTCGCGAGCGAGAAGGCGGACCAGGACCTGCCCTGGCTGCTCTACCTCCAGGGCGGCCCCGGCTTCGGCGCCAACCGCTTCGTCGGCAGGCCGGCCTGGCTCGGGCGGGCGCTGAAGGAGTACCGCGTCCTCCTCCTCGACCAGCGGGGCACCGGCCACTCCACCCCGGCCAACCGCCAGACGCTCCCGCTGCGCGGCGGCCCGGCCGAACAGGCCGACTACCTGGCGCACTTCCGCGCCGACTCGATCGTCCGCGACTGTGAGCTGATCCGTCGCGAGGTCACCGGCGGCGCCCCCTGGACCGTGCTCGGCCAGAGCTTCGGCGGCTTCTGCACGGTCGCCTACCTCTCCCTCGCGCCCGAGGGCCTCGCCGCCGCCCTGATCACCGGCGGTCTGCCCGCTCTGGACGCGCACGCCGACGACGTGTACCGCGCCGCCTACCCGCGCATGGAGCGCAAGGTCGCCGCGCACTACGCCCGCTACCCGCAGGACGTCGACCGCGTCCGCCGTATCGCCGACCACCTCCTCCACCACGAGGTGACCCTCCCGAACGGCTACCGCCTCACCGTCGAGGCCTTCCAGACGCTCGGCATCCTCCTCGGCGGCGGCGAGGGCAGTCACCGCCTGCACCACCTCCTCGAAGAGGCCTTCGTCCCCACCCCGCACGGCCCGGCGCTGTCCGACGCCTTCCAGGAGGAGATGCAGAGCCAGCTCTCCTACGCCGGACACCCTCTCTACGCCCTGGTCCACGAGGCGATCTACGGTCAGGACGGCCGCCCCACCGCCTGGGCCGCCGACCGGGTGCGCGCCGAGTTCCCGCAGTTCGACGCGGCGAAGGCGCTCACCGGCGACGGACCGCTGCTGCTCACCGGCGAGACGG
This sequence comes from Streptomyces sp. NBC_01334, assembly GCF_035983595.1. Taxonomy (NCBI): domain Bacteria; kingdom Bacillati; phylum Actinomycetota; class Actinomycetes; order Kitasatosporales; family Streptomycetaceae; genus Streptomyces; species Streptomyces sp. NBC_01334. Next base: position 8,634,435 of record NZ_CP130718.1, read on the forward strand.
TCCACCCCTGGATGTTCGACACCGACCCCGCGCTGCGCCCGCTGCGCGAGACCGCCGAGCTCCTCGCCGCCCGCACCGACTGGCCGCCCCTGTACGACCCCGCGCGCCTCGCCGCCAACGAGGTCCCGGTCGCGGCGGCGATCTACCACGACGACCTGTACGTCGACACCACCCATTCCCTGCGCACCGCCCGCGCCGTCCGCGGCCTGCGCACCTGGGTCACCGACGAGTTCGAGCACGACGGCGTGCGGGCCGGCGGACCCCGCGTCCTGGACCGGCTGCTCGCCCTCGTCCGTGACGAGGCGTGACCCCGTCGTCACCGGTTAGTCTGCGGGCATGACCGAGCCGACGATCACCCAGCTCCAGCCCATGCCCGAGGACTGGCGGCGCGCCCTGGCCGTGGTGGCGCACCCGGACGACCTCGAGTACGGGTGCTCCGCGGCGGTCGCCGCCTGGACCGACGCCGGTCGCGAGGTCGCCTATGTGCTGGCGACGCGGGGCGAGGCGGGCATCGACACCCTCGCGCCCGCCGAGTGCGGTCCGCTGCGCGAGCGGGAGCAGCGGGCCAGTGCCGCCGTGGTGGGTGTGTCGACGGTCGATTTCCTGGACCACCGGGACGGCGTCGTCGAGTACGGTCCCGCCCTGCGCCGCGACATCGCCGCCGCGATCCGCAGGCACCGCCCCGAGCTGGTGATCACCCTCAACCACCGCGACACGTGGGGCGGGGTCGCCTGGAACACCCCCGACCATGTCGCGGTCGGCCGCGCCACCCTCGACGCGGCCGGGGACGCGGGGAACCGCTGGATCTTCCCGGAACTTCTCGAGCAGGGCCTGGAGCCCTGGAACGGCGTGCGCTGGGTCGCGGTGGCCGGCTCCGCGACGCCCACCCACGCCGTGGACGCGTCGGCGGGACTGGAGCGGGCGGTGGGCTCGCTGCTCGAACACCGCGCCTATATCGAGGCGCTGACCGACGAGGAGCCCGAAAGCTATGTACGGGGCTTCCTGACCGGGGTGGCGAAGTCGGTGGGCGAACGGTTCGGCGGCCGCCCGGCAGTGGCGTTCGAGCTGTTCAGCCGGTAACCGGGCAGGTCAGCCCGTATCGAATGCGTAGGCTGGACGGCATGCAAGACAAGACGGTGGACCGGACCGGACTGCGCGGCGACTGCGAGAACTGCTTCGGCCTGTGCTGCGTGGCCCTGCCCTTCGCCCGCTCCGCGGACTTCGCGATCGACAAGCCCGCGGGCAGGGACTGCCCCAACCTCGGCGAGGACCACCGCTGCGGGATCCACGCGCGACTGCGGCAGAGCGGCTTCACGGGCTGTACGGTCTACGACTGCTTCGGCGCCGGGCAGAAGGTCTCGCAGCTCACCTTCGGCGGCCGGGACCGGCGTACGGCCGCGCCCGAGGACGCCCGCCGGATGTCCGAGGTGTTCCCGGTGGTCCGCCAGCTCCACGAACTCCTCTGGTACCTCACCGAGGCGCTCGGCCTGTCCGCCGCCCGCCCGATCCACGGCGAGCTGCGCCGGACCCTGGCGAAGACCGAGGAACTCACCCGGCTGTCCCCGGACGAGCTGCTCGCCCTCGACGTCCCGGCGCACCGTCAGGACGTCAACGTGCTGCTGCTGAAGACCAGTGAACTGGCCCGGGCGGGTATCCGCGGGCGCAAGAAGGAGCGCCGGGGCGCCGACCTGATGGGCGCCCGTCTCCGGGGCACCGACCTGCGCGGCGCGAACCTGCGCGGCGCCTGTCTGATCGCGGCCGACCTCACCGGCGCGGATCTGCGCGGCGCGGACCTGATCGGCGCGGACCTGCGGGACACCGGCCTCGCCGACGCCGACCTGACCGGCGCCTTCTTCCTGACCCAGCCGCAGCTGAACGCGGCCCGGGGAAGCGCGGGCACCAGGCTGCCGGAGTCAGTCACCCGCCCCGTGCACTGGACAGCGGGACTCTGAGGGCGCCGTCGCCGCGCGCTCCTCGCCGAACGTCGCGCCGGACGGCGTCGGTGCCGGTGTCGGAGTGCGCCGGTCCAGGTGCATCCGCAGCCCGTCCGGCATCAGCGTCAGCCGTTCCGTGACCCGCAGCCGGTACGCCGGGTCGGGCTGCAGCTCGTAGCGGCGGAGCAGCAGCCCGAGCACCAGCGTGGCCTCGTGCAGCGCGAACTGCCGTCCGATGCAGGCCCGCGCCCCGGTGCCGAACGGCTTGAAGGTGTGCGGGGCACGCGCGCGGACGGCGGCCGCGTCGAAGCGGTCCGGGTCGAACCGGTCGGCGTCCGGCCCCCACGCCTCGGGGTCCCGGTGCAGCATGGCCGTCAGGATCAGTGCCCAACCGCCCCGCCGCATCGGATGCTCCCCGCCCAGCACGGTGTCCGCCCGGGCCTCGCGCGCGAACGCGGGCGCCGTCGGCCACAGCCGCAGCGCCTCGTCGAGGACCCGGCGGACGTATCGCAGCTTCGCGACCTGCTCGTACCCCGGCACGGCAGCGTCCCCCCACACCCGGTCCACCTCGGCGCGGGCGCGGGCCGCGATCTCGGGGTGGAGGGACAGGTAGTGCAGGGCGAAGGAGAGCGCGCCCGAGGTGGTCTCGTGGCCGGCGACCAGGAAGGTGACGACCTGTCGGCGCACGTTCTGCGCCGACAGCCGTTCGCCCGTCTCCGGGTGGGCGGTGTCCAGCATCCGGTCGAGCAGGTCGCCGTCCCCGCCGCCGCCCTCGCGGCGCGCCCGCACCAGCTCGTCGACCGTGCGGTTCAGGTAGGCGATGTCGGCCTCGTTGCGGCGCGTGGCCCGGCGCAGCAGGGCGGGGGAGGGCACGGTGTTGAGGCGCTGCGCGTAGGTGAGGGTGCCCACCATCGCCGTCACGAAGGGGTGCGGCCGGGCGCGTTCGAAGGACGCGAAGTCGTGCCCGAAGCCGGTGCGGGCGATCGTCTCCAGGGTCAGTTTGGTCATGTCGCCGGGCACGTCCACCGCCCGGCCCGCGGCCAGCTCGCGGTCCCAGTGGCCGGTGAGCCGCTCCGCCACGTCCAGCATCATCGGGTGGTAGGCCGCCATCGCCTCCCGGCTGAACCCCGGGGCCAGGACGTCGTGGGCCAGCTGCCAGTTCGGTTCGTGGTTGTACGCCGTGAACAGGGCGTCCCCGACGACGGGCCGCAGATTGGCGATGCCCAGCCCCACATGCTTGGCGAACCGTGTCTCGTCGGCCATGTCGGCGGCCAGTCCGGCGCCCCACACGAACACGAACTCCCGGCCGAACGCCTTGCGGCGGAAGATCGGCCCCAGCTGCCCGGCGTACCGCAGGGAGTCCTGGAGGGGCGTGCGCCGGCTCGCGCCCAGCACGTCGCCGAGCAGGGGGAGCCGGCGCGGCGGATGCGGTATGCGCTCCAGCTCGGGCCAGCCGAGCTCCGCGCTGCGGAACCCCTTCGGCAGGACGTCCCCCGACGCGGGCCCCGTCGGCCCTGTCGTCCCTGTCGTGGCCGGTCCGCCCGTCGTCCCCGTCGTCTCCGCCATGACGCGATCTCCCTTGATGCAGCGGCAGGTTGAGCATGTTGTACGTGGGTTCAACAGCGGTCTCAGTCTGCTGCCGCTGTTGAACCGGCGTCAAGTAGAGTGCGGGGATGGCCGCGAACCAGGGGGAGCGCACCCGGCGCCGACTCAGCACCGAGGAGCGCAGGGAGCAGCTCCTGTCGGTCGGCGCGCGGCTGTTCTCCGAGAGCCCGTACGACGACGTGTGGATCGAGCGGGTCGCCGAGATCGCCGGGGTCTCCCGGGGGCTGCTGTACCACTACTTCCCCACCAAACGGGACTTCTTCGCGGCGGTCGTGGAGCGCGAGAGCCGGCGCATGCTGCGCATGACGGCGGCGGTTCCCGGTGTCCCGGTGCGCGAACAGCTGGCGTCCGGCCTCGACACCTACCTGGCGTACGTGGCGGCCCACGCCCACGGGTACCGGGCCTTCCACCGCGCCGACGCCTCCGGGGACCAGGCCGTGCGCCAGGTCTACCGGCGGGCGCTCGCGGCACAGGAGCGGCAGATCCTGGCGGCGCTCGGCGCCGACCCGGAGTTCGGCCCGGTCTTCGAGGAGCGCCCCGACGTACGGCTGGCGGTGCGCGGCTGGCTGGCCTTCACGACGGCGGTCTGCCTGGAGTGGCTGCGGGGGTCGGACCTGTCACGGGAGCAGGTGGGGGAGTTGTGCGCGCGGGCGCTGCTGGGGGTCATCGCGGGCCCGGCGTGATCATCGGCCGGAGGGCCCGCGCCCTCGTTGCCGAGGTCGGACGGCCGGTGTCCCGGTCGAACATGGTGGGGCCATGGTTGGCGAACACTCGGATCTCCGATAGGTTAGGCAAGGCTTACCTAAGGAGGATTTGGGATGGGTGACAGCCAAAGCTGGGCGGCCGTGCCTGCCGCTGCCGAGCGGGCCCGTTCGGTACTCGCGGCCTCATGGTCCTGCGCGGTGACCGCGGACGGCGGGCGCGAGGAGTTCGTCGGTGCGCACACCGTCGACGAGGACGGCCGGGTGATCCTGCACGTGCCCGAGGACAGCGCCCTGCTCACGGCCGCGATCTGCGCGCCCCGCGGCGAGCCGTCCGCCGTGCTGGAGTTCGCGGACGTGGCGCCCGTCCCGGTCCGCGGCCGTATCCGTGCCCGGCTCTGGCTGGCCGGCTGGTTCACCCCCGAGGACGGCCACCTCGCCTTCCACGCCACCCGTGTCGTACTGAAGGAGCCCACCGGCGCGGTCGTCGTCGACCTCGAGGAGTTCGCCGGCGCCGAGCCCGACCCGCTCGCCACCGCCGAGGCGCACCTGCTCACGCATCTGGCCGACGCCCACCCCGACGCGGTGGAGCGGCTCTCCCGGCTCGTCCAGCGGGACTGCCTGCACGGCGCCGTCCGCGTCCAGCCGCTCGCCGTCGACCGGCACGGACTGACGCTGCGCATCGAGCGCGCCCGCGCCCACGGCGACGTACGCCTGCCCTTCCACGCGCCCGCCGACGACGTCGGCCAGCTCACCGAACGCATGCACGTGCTGCTCACCCAGGCGGCCGCCGCCGCCTGTCCCCGAGCCCTACAGCGGCAGCGCACAGACGGCGACGGGTGACGCGAACGGCTCGCCCGCGAGCCGCAGTTCACCGTCGGTGCCGTCCACCCGGAAGACGCTGACCGTGCCGGAGCGCTGGTTGGCCGCGAACAGCAGACCGCCGTCGGGGGAGAGGGCGATCTGCCGGGGGAAGTCGCCTTCCACCGGCACCGTGCCGAGCAGCCGCAGCCGGGCCCCGTCCGCCTCCACCGCGTAACGGGCGAGGGTGTTGTCGCCGCGGTTGGCGAGGAAGGCGTACCCGCCGTCCGGCGTGACCGCCAGCTGCGCCGGGTAGTTGGTGTCCGCCTTCGCGCCGGTGGACTGCGGCCTGCCGATCGTCAGCCGGCCGCTCGACGGCTCGTACGCGCAGACCGCGACGGTGTCGTCCGCCTCGTCGGCGAGGTAGGCGTACCGGCCGCCGGGATGGAACGTGAGGTGCCGCGGCCCGGCGCCCGCCCGGGTGTGCGCCTGCGCGACCTCCGTGAGCGTCCCGGCCCGCTCGTCCAGGCGGTAGCTGTACACCGTGTCCGTGCCGAAGTCGACGGCGAGGACATGGCCGCCGTCCGGGGCCGTGATGAACTGGTGTGCGTGCGGCCCCTGTTGGCCCGACCGGGGCGCCGGACGGCTGTGTGTCACCCGGTCGGTGCGCTCGCCGAGCGCCCCCGAGGCGGCGATCGGGTGCACGGCCACGCTGCCCGAGCCGTAGTCGGCGCTCAGCAGCCACCGCCCGCCCGGATGGACCGACAGGTGACAGGTGTGCGCCCCGCCCGTCGGCCGGCCGCCCAGCACCTTGCCGTCGGACAGCCGCACGGCGGTCACCGCGCCCCGCTCCCGTTCGTTCACCGCGTACAGCGTTCCGCCGTCCGGGTGCACCGCGAGATACGACGGGTCCTGGACACCCGTGATCGTGCCCCGCCCGGTGATCCGCCCCGAGGCGGGGTCGTACGAGGCGATGCCGATGCCCTTCCCACCGCCCTCGGCGGAGGTGTAGGTGCCCAGGTAGAGGGGGCGGGGGCCGGAGGAACTCCGCGAGGGATCCGGGGCGGCGGACGCCGACGCCGAGGGCTGCCCGGGCGGCGCGGCCTGCGGTGAGTCCCGGCTCTTCGCCGCGCCGCCGTCGTTGTCGCCGCCGCTGCCGCACCCGGCGAGGGCCGACGCGGCGGCCGCGCCGCCGAGCATCCCGACGAAGCCGCGCCTGCTCCGACCTCCGCCGGGCTCTCGGCTTCGCCCGGGGCGGGGGGAACCCCGGCGCGCCGCTTCCGTCCCACTGCCCATGCCCGCACCTCAGGTCGTCGTACGCCTCCGCCGTGACAGCCACCTTGACCCGGACGGGCCGTCGAACGCAAAAGCGGACCCTGGGCGCGGCGGGCGGCCGGGTACGCCGGGGCGGAGGGACAGGCGCGGTGCCCGGCTGCCGTAGCCGTACCGCACCGGTCTCCCGGGGCGTCCCGCAGGTGCTGCGCAGCGGGGGCGGCGCTCGCCCCGGGTCCAGGCAGGTCACCGGACGGGACCCCACGCCGACCCCGTCCGGGGCCGACTCAGGAGGAACGCCGGCCGAACCCCGTACGGTTCCGCCACAGCTGGTCCTGCACGCCCAGGCGCTCGCGCAGCCGGTTCAGTCGTGGCATCCGCTCACGCTGCTCACGGCTGTTGCGGTCCAGTTCCTCCAGGAGACGGCGGGAGCGGTGCTCGGTGTCGAGCTCGTCGATGATGCGGGTGGCCTCGGTCAGCACCGCGCCGTGCAGCTGCCACTGGCGCGCGTCGTGCTGGAGCTGCTCCAGCAGCAGCTGGGCGAGCTTGTCGCGGGTGGCCGCGGCCTGCCGCAGCTCGGCGGTGAGCCGCTCCTCGGCGGCGTCCGCGTTGAGGCTGACGCTCGTGGTGACCAGCACCGCGAAGCTGACCACCGCGTCGGCGATCTCGGACAGCAGCCGCTCCACGACCTCGCCGGTCCCGTCCGGGAACAGCGGCTGCGGCTCGCGCTCCTTGGCGAGATCGGTGAGGGTCCGGGCGAGCACCCGCAGCACGACCGTGCAGATCTCCAGCGTGTCCAGACCGGTGCGCAGCACCACCCGGTGCAGCAGCCCCTCACGCACCCGTGGATTGAACCGCAGGCTGTCCTCGGCCTGCCGCAGGGCCGCGTCCACCTGGACGATGTCGTGGTCCAGGCGGCGCGCCTCGTGCAGCCGGGCGGCCGCCTGCTCCACCGGGGTACGGCCCGAGGCCTCCTCGCCGATGCGCAGCATCAGCTGGCGCAGCCGGCGGGCCAGCCCCTCGATCGACTCGCCCGCCTCCTCCACCCACACCGGAGGCGGCAGCAGCAGATTGCAGCCGAGCCCGACGAACGCGCCGATCAGCGTCTCCACCACGCGCGCCCACGCCGTGTCCCCGACGGTGGTCACGCCCAGCACGAGCATGGCGCTGATCGCCACTTCGGGTACGTACTCGTCGACCCGCACCAGATGCCCCACCGCCAGCGAGGACACGATCAGCAGCGCGAGGCTCCACCAGGTCAGACCCACCAGGAGGCTGAAGGCGATGGCCACGAGCACCCCGGCCACCACGGCGTTCACCCGGCGGATCCCGTTGGTGAGCGTCGCGTACAGGGTGACCTGGACGACGAGCAGCGCGGTCAGCGGGGCGGTGAGGGGCAGCGCCTCGGGGCTCAGGCGCAGCGCGATGACATAGGCGATCGTCGCCGCGGTGGCGGACCGCACTGCCTGGACGACGACGGGTTCCCGGTGGCGCTGTACCAATCGCACGAGCGGTGCCGCTCGCTCACGTACTTCTTCTTGCATCGACAGTCCAGTTCCCCTTCCCCCGCGGCCTCGAACGTTTCTTCACCACCTCGCGGCACGCGACGGGCGACCGGCTGCCTCGATCGGCCGCATTGAGGACCGTCGCTGTCCGCAAGTGAGCCTAGATTGATCTCATCAGCCGGGGAAGACACCGGGTACGTGCGACGGAGGGGGAAGCTCCATGGCGGACAAGGCAGCCGGGCCGGAAGAAGCGGTGACGGCCGACCGGGCCGACGGGGCGGGCACACCGGGCATCGAGGTGCTCACGGGGGCGCACGCCTACCTGCGGCAGGTGGTCGCGGCGGTCGGCGACGAGCAGTGGGGCGCAGCGACCCCGTGCGACGCGTGGACGGTACGCCAGGTGCTCAACCACGCCCGCATCGACCAGCAGGGCTACGGCCTCGCGCTCACCGGAGGACGGCCCGACAGCGACCCGTTCCACCCGGCCGACGCGCTCGACGGCGACCCGGCGGCCGAGCTGGCGAAGGTGCTGGACGCGGTGGCCGAGGCGTACGCCGGGATGCCCGCGGACACCGAGCAGGTGCCGACGCCGCTGGGCCCGCTGCCGCTGCCCCTCGCCATCGGCGCCGCCGCGATGGACGCGGCCGTGCACGCCTGGGACATCGCCGTGGCCACCGGCCAGGACCGCCCCCTGCCGGCCGGGACGGCCGAGGGGATCGGGCCGGCGGCGGAACACCTCGTGGACCACCTGCGCGACTCGTACCAGGTCTTCGCCCCGGCGCGGGAGACCCCGGACGGCCACGACCGGTCGGCGACGCTGCTGGCCTTCCTCGGTCGCGACCCGCGCTGGTCCCCGCGCGCGGACTGAGGGGGACGCTTGGGCGACGGCTGTCCCGTCGCCTACGCGTCGCCGGCCGGCGCGGGCGGCCACGCCCCTGCCGCCAGCACCCCCAGCGCATAGGCGCGGGCGACCAGTTCCGTACGGTTGGCCGCGCCCCAGCGCGTGGACAGGCGCCGCAGGTGATAGGTCACGCCGTCCCGGGTGAGACCGGTCTCGCGGGCGGCGCGGGCCGTCGTGGCGCCGCCCGCGAGCAGCGCGAGGATCCGTGCCTCGACCGGCGTGACGCGGACCGGGGGAGCCTCGGTGCGCGGCGCGCGTTCGCCGAGGACGCGCAGCATCACCAGCAGCGCGGGAGTCGCCTCGACGCTGTCGCTCACCGGGTCCGCCGTCAGCTCCCCGTACCGCTCCACGGCGCCGGGCGGCTGCCAGCACACATACACCTGGTAGCGCGAGCGGTGCCGCAGTCGCAGCGCCTCGGCGATCCGCTCCACCTGGGTCGCCTCCTGCGGCCGGAACAGCTCCAGCACCCCCTGCCCGCGCAGCCGCCCCGGACTCGTCCCGCACTCCGCCGCCATCGCCGGATTGGCCAGCCGCACGGCGCCGTACACATCGCACACCGCGACCGGCACCGACACCCGGTCGAAGAGCAGCAGCGCGCGGTTGCGCCACACCACGGCGTCCCGCTCGGCCCGCTCACCCATGGACGGGATGCGCCGCCTGCCAGGCCAGCCGCAGGTCCGCGCCCTCACCGAGGCCGGTGAGGAACTCGTCGAGGTCCAGGAACTCCTGCCAGACGGGCCGTCCGCCCGCGCGCGACAGCTCGGCCACCACCAGGTCCTCCAGGTCGGCCACCCGCTTGTTCTTCCACACCTTGTCGGCCAGGCTCACCAGCAGATCCTCCACGGCCACACCCGGCGTCCCCCAGGAGGCGTGCGTCCCGGCGAACCGCGCCGCCTCGGGGCGCACCCCGTGGGCCAGCAGCAGTTCCCGTCCGGCCGCCTCGTGCCGGGCGCCGGGGCCGGACAGCTCGTCGGGGTGCAGGGTCTTGCCGATGTCGTGCGTGGCCGCGCCGAACAGCACCGCCTCCCGGTCCACGGCCAGCGCCGGACAATGCCGTCCGACCCAGTCGACGAGCCGGCCCGCGACATCGTGGACGGCCCGCAGATGAGCGACCAGCCGGGGCGGCGCACCGACCTCGTCCAGGAGCGCCGCCACCTCCCCGGGCAGCGGGCGCAGCACAGGGTCCGAGGTCTCGTCCAGGGCGATGGACAGCACGGTCGGGGTGAAGGTCATCGGCCCAGCCTAATAACCGTCGCGGGGCGCCTCCGCAACCCCTCACGTGCCCTTTCCGCTGCACGAACATGTAGTCCGGCGGCACGGCCCCGGTATCCGGGTGGATCACGCTGGAGTGCGGTACGTCCGTTCAGCGAAAGGCAGTTGTCGCGCCATGCCCCCCACCGCGCTGCGCCCGCACACCACCGACACCGGCTCCGTCACCCCCACCGACACCGGCTCCGTCACCCCCACCGACTCCGAGACCCCCACCGGCATCCCCCTCGTCGACATCACCGCCACGGGCCCCGGCCGGACCCCCGTCCAGCAGGCCATGGAACTGATGCGGGAGCACGGGCCGCTGTTCGTGCGGCGGTTGCACGGGCGGGACACGCTCTTCGTCGCCGACCTCGACCTGGTGACCGACCTCGCCGACGAGCGGCGCTTCGCCAAGCACGTCGGTCCCGCCCTGGAGAACGTCCGCGAGTTCGCCTCCGACGGTCTGTTCACCGCCTACAACGACGAGCCCAACTGGGCGAAGGCGCACGACATCCTCATGCCGGCCTTCGCGCTCGGCTCGATGCGCTCCTACCACCCGGCGATGCTGAAGGTGGCCCGCAGGCTCATCGGCGCCTGGGACCGCGCCGCCCGCGCCGGGCAGCCCGTGAACGTGCCCGACGACATGACCCGGATGACCCTCGACACCATCGGACTCGCCGGATTCGGCTACGACTTCGGGTCGTTCGAACGGGACGAGCCGCATCCGTTCGTCGAGTCGATGGTGCGCTGCCTGGAGTGGAGCATGACCCGGCTCGCCCGCGTCCCGGGCCAGGACCACACCGCCGCCGACGCGGCCTTCCAGGCCGACGCCGACCACCTCGCCCGGGTCGTCGACGACGTCATCGCCGCCCGCACCTCGGGCACCGGCGGAGATGCCGGCGACGACGACCTCCTCGGGCTGATGCTCACCGCCCGGCATCCCGCCGACGGCACCACGCTCGACACCACCAACATCCGCAACCAGGTCATCACCTTCCTGATCGCGGGCCACGAGACCACCTCGGGCGCGATGTCGTTCGCGCTGTACCACCTCGCCAAACACCCCACCGCGCTCCAGCTCGTCCAGCGCGAGGTCGACGCCCTGTGGGGCGACACGCCAGACCCCGAGCCGACGTACGACGAGGTCGGCCGGCTGACCTACACCCGCCAGGTGCTCAACGAGGCGCTGCGGCTGTGGCCCACGGCGGCCGCGTTCAGCCGGCAGGCGCTGGTGGACACCCTGCTCGGCGGACGCGTTCCGCTGAAGGCGGGGCAGTCCGTGGTCGTCCTCGCGCCGATGCTGCACCGGCAGCCCGTCTGGGGCGACAACCCCGAGCTGTTCGATCCCTCCCGCTTCACCCCCGAGGCGGAGGCGGCCCGTTCCGTGCACGCCTTCAAGCCGTTCGGCACCGGTGAACGTGCCTGTATCGGACGGCAGTTCGCCCTCCATGAGGCGACCATGCTGCTGGCGATGCTCGTCCACCGCTACCGGCCGCACGACCACGCCGACTACCGGCTCGCGGTGAAGGAGACCCTCACGCTCAAGCCCGAGGGCCTCACCCTCACCCTCTCTCCGCGCACCCCGGCCGACCGGGTCCACCCGGATCTGCCGGGCGCCGTCCGGACCGAGACCGCGCCGGCCGTCGAGGCGAACGCCCTTCCCGCTCGCGTCCGGCCCGGCACCTCCGCCCTCTTCCTGCACGGCAGCAACTACGGCACCTGCCGCGAGTTCGCCGACCGACTCGCCGACGAGGCGGCGGAGATCGGCTGCACCACCCGGGTGGCCCCACTGGACGACTACGCGGACGGTCTGCCCACCGACCGCCCGGTGGTCATCACCGCCGCCTCCTACAACGGCCGCCCCACCGACGACGCCACCGCGTTCGCCGCCCGGCTCGAGGAGACCCGCGACCTGTCCGGCGTGACGTACGCCGTCCTCGGCGTCGGTGACCGCAACTGGGCCGCCACCTACCAGCACGTCCCGACCCGCGTCGACGAGCGCCTCGCCGACCTCGGCGCCACCCGGCTCACCGACCGCGCCGCCGCCGACGCCTCCGGCGATCTGACCGGCGTCGTACGGGAGTTCACCGGCCGGCTGCGCACCGCGCTGCTGGAGCGGTACGGCGACCCCGACGCCGTCGAGTCCGCCACCGCGCCCGCCGACCGGTCCCCGGCCGCCTACGAGGTCCGTACCCTGACCGGCGGTCCGCTCGACGCCCTCGCCGCGCGACACGGGCTGGTGCCGATGAAGGTCACCGAGGCGTACGACCTCACCGCTCCCGGCCACCCCCGCCGCAAGCGGTTCCTCCGCCTCGCCCTGCCCGAGGGGACCACCTACCGCACGGCCGACCACCTCACCGTGCTCCCGGCCAACGACGGTGTTCTCGTCGAACGCGCCGCCACGGCACTCGGCGTCGACCTCGACACCGTCCTGGACATCCGTGCCACCCGCCTGACCCGCACCGGACTCGCCGTGGACCGGCCCATGACGGCTCGTCAACTGCTAGTCCAACAGGTCGAGTTGCAGGAGCGTCCGAGCGCTTCCCAGCTCTCCCTGCTGGCCGCCGCCAACCCCTGCCCGCCCGAACGCGCGGCCCTTGCCGCCCTCCCCGACGGCGACCCGCGCACCCTCGTCGAGGTGATCGAGGACCACCCGGCGCTGCGCGGCGCACTGGACTGGCCGCGACTCCTCGATCTCCTCACCCCGCTGCGGCCCCGGCACTACTCCATCTCCTCCTCGCCCGCGGTCGACCCGGGACACGCGGACCTGATGGTCTCGCTGCTGGAGGCGCCCGCGCGATCGGGCCGGGGTCTCCACCGGGGCACCGGCTCCGGGTATCTCACCGGGCTCGTGGCGGGCGACGCGGTGTACGCCCGTGTCCAGCCCTGCCGCGAGGCCTTCCGTGTCGACGACTCGGCACCCGTGGTGATGGTGGCGGCCGGCACCGGTCTCGCACCGTTCCGGGGCGCCGTCGCCGACCGCACGGCAGCCCTCTCCTCGGGTGCCCGACTCCAGCCCGCACTCTGCTACTTCGGCTGCGACGCCCCCGACGCGGACTTCCTGCACGCGGCGGAGCTGCGCGCGGCCGAGACCGCCGGAGCCGTCTCGCTGCGCCCCGCGTTCAGCGCGGCCCCCGAGAACGGGGCGATGTTCGTCCAGCACCGCATCGCCGCCGAGTCCGACGAGGTGTGGCGGCTGCTGGCCGCCGGAGCCCGCGTCTACGTGTGCGGCGACGGTTCACGGATGGCGCCGGGTGTCCGGGAGGCGTTCCGTACCCTGTACCGGGACCGCACGGCCGGAGCCGGTGACACGGCCGCCGAGGCGTGGCTCGACGGGCTGATCGCGGACGGCCGTTACGTGGAGGACGTCTACGTGGCCGGGTGACCGGGAGGAAGGAGCGGGCGGGGTGACGGATTCCTGGGAGCGTGCCCGGAGCGTCCTGGCGGCGGCGGGCATCCCGTCCGACCGGCTGGCCCACGTGGGGCCGCTCGGCGGCGGCACGTACAACACGGTCGAGGAGCTCCGCCTGACGGACGGCGGCCACTACGTACTGAAGGTCGCGCCCACGGCGCCGGGCCTGAGCCACGAGACCCGACTGCTGTCCGCGGAGGCGGAGTTCTGCCGCGGGGCGGCCCTGGCCGAAGTGCCGGCGCCGCGGGTGGTGGCCCTCGACGGGCAGTGGCTGCTGATGACGGTGTGCCCGGGCGACCCCTGGAACGGATCGCTGGATCCCGCCGAACAGGCCGATCTACGCAGGGAGTTGGGGAGTCAGATGGCTCGGCTGCACCGGGTGACCGGGCCGGGCTTCGGCTACCCTTCCGGCGCCTTCGGCCCGCTCGCCCCCGACTGGCGCACGGCGTTCACGGGGATGTTCGACGCCCTCCTCGCCGACGCCCGCAGCTACGGCGCCTGGCTGCCCCGCCCCGCCGACGAGGTGGCCGCCGTCGCGTGGGCCGCGTACGACGCCCTGGACGAGGTGACCGTCGCCCGCCTCGTCCACTTCGACCTGTGGCCGGGCAACATCCTGGTCGACCGGGCCGGCGCAACGCCCCGGATCGGGGGCCTCATCGACGGCGAGCGCATGTTCTGGGGCGATCCCCTCGCGGACTTCGTCTCGGCGGCGCTGCTCGGGGACATCCGGAAGGACGAGCCGTTCCTGGAGGGGTATCGCGGGGCCGGAGGGCACGCCGTGTTCGACAGGTCCGAGCGGCTGCGGCTCGCCCTGTACCGCGCCTACCTCTACCTGATCATGCTCATCGAGACGATCCCGCGGGCATACGGCGCGGAGCACGACCGCTGGCTGCGCGAGACGGTCGCGCCGGAGCTCCTCGCGGCACTGGACGAGATCGAGTCCGCGGGCGTCTCTTAGCTCACATCGTGAACTAAGGGTTGGAGGAATGTCGCGTGAGGCTGCCCGCAGGGGTATGTTGCAGGTCGGGCAGGGGGCGAAGGGGAGCGACATGACGGGGCGGAACGGGCGCACGGTACGCGACCTGAGGCGGGCCAACCGTACGGCTGTGCTGCAACGGCTCTACTTCGACGGGCCCCTCAGCCGCTTCGAGCTCGGCCCGACCACCGGCCTGAGCTCCGGCTCGGTGAGCAACGTCGTCGCCGACCTGGTCGCCGACGGACTGGTCGAGGAGGCCGGCAGCGTCGACTCCGACGGCGGCCGCCCGCGCATCCTGCTGCGCGTCGTCCCCGCCAGCGGGCACATGATCGGCGTGGACGTCGGCGAGACCCGGGTGCGGATCGAGCTGTTCGACCTCACCCTCACCGAACTCGCGCGGGTGGAAAGGCCGTTGGAGCAGCGGCGGTACGAGGTCGACGGGATCGTCGGGCACATCAAGGACGGTGTCGCCGAGGTGCTGGGCGCCGCCGGCGTCGGCCCGGAACAACTGCTCGGGGTCGGGATCGGTGTCCCGGGCATCATCGAGCACACCCCGGAGCGGGGCGCCGTCGTGCACGGCCAGACGATCGGCTGGGACGCCGTCCCGCTGGAGGCGCTGCTGCGCGAGAGTTCCCTCCTCCCCGAGAGCGTGCCGTACTTCATCGACAACGGCGCCAAGACCCTCGGCCAGGCCGAGATGTGGTTCGGCGGCGGACGCGGCGCGCACAACGCGGTCGTCGTCCTGTTCGGCTCGGGTGTCGGAGCCTGTCTCGTCACGCCCGAGGTGGAGCACGGCCGGGCCGTCGAGTGGGGGCATCTGACCGTACGGGTGCGGGGCCGCCGCTGCCGGTGCGGCGCCCTCGGCTGCCTGGAGGCGTACGCGGGCGCCGAGGCGCTGCTGGAACGCTGGCGGGAACAGGGGGGCCGGCCGCCGGAGGGCGTGGACGAGGAGAGCGCGCTGACGGCGATGCTCAGCGCCGCCTACCCTCTCGGGAGCGCGGAGGCACCCGACCCCGTGGCGCTCGCGGTGCTGGAGGAGACGGCCGAGTACCTCGGCGCCGGTCTCTCCGACCTGATCAACCTCTTCCAGCCCGAGCGCATCCTGATCGGCGGCTGGGCCGGACTCCAGCTCGGCGCCCGCTTCCTGCCCGCCGTACGCCGCCACGCGACCGCGTACGCGCTGCGTCACCCCGCGCAGAAGGTCACCGTCGAGCTCGGGCGGCTCGGCCCCGACGCGGTCACCGTCGGCGCGGCGATCCTCCCGCTCGCCGACTTCTTCGCCCGAGGCGGCCGACGCCCCGAACCCACCCCCGCCGGCCCGGCCCCCGCCTGGCGCACGGTCCTGGAGGAACGCGCCCCCCGTTGAGCCCGTGCCGACCGGGCCTTGCGCGGGTCGGTACAGGCCGGGCCCCGCGCCGGGTTCGCACCGCCGGCGGTGGTCGCGTCGCGCCTTGAGGCCGTGTCGCCGCCCCGACCGGTGTGCCGGACGTCCGGCGGCACCGCCTCCGTACACCCGGCCGCGCCGCCACGTTTCGCTGATCACCGCGGAGGTACTCGCCTCCTCGCCCGGACGATCGCCGCCCGGGAGAGTCGCCCGCGCTTGGCGCGGGACGACGGTGAAGGGAGGACGTCGTGGCCGCACAGCGCCCCGAGGGTCCCGGCGAGAACGGCACGCCGATACCGCGCGACCCGCCGGACCAGCAGGCCGACGGGGGAGAGGACCCCTGGGACATCGGCGACCCCGAGCCGTCCGGACAGTCCGAGGAGTCCGAGGAGTCCGGCGGGTCCGGGGAGGACGCCTCCGACGTTCCCGACACCGACGAGGCGGGTACCGGCCGGCAGGGCGCGCCCCGAGCGGGCAGCGGTCAGTCCGACCGGCCCGTGCCCGAAGAGCCGGCCGACTGAGGACCGGCACGGGTACGGCCGGCCGGGTCCGCGCACGGCCCGTCCACCGTCGGCTCACGGCACCGACCGCACCGGGCGGGGAAGCGCCGCCACGGGACCCGACCCGCACGGCGGTGCCGCGGCGGCGGCGACTTGGCGAGCGGCGGACGCGGGCATGACCCGGGAGGTAATCGACGCCAGGGGTCCCGGCCGGAAGCATCGAGGACGTACCCGGCCACCGCGTCCCCGCACGTCAGGAGAACGACCCATGCCGTACTTCACGAGCCCCGTCGACGGCGCACGGCTGCACTACGTCGATCACGGGCCCGCCGACGGGCCCGTGATCGTCTTCGTGAACAGCCTGTACTTCGGTACCGAGATGTGGGAGTACCAGATGCTGCCGCTGGCCCGGGAGGGCCACCGCTGCGTGGGCTTCGACCGGCGCGGCCACGGACGCTCCGACGACGTGTGGGGCGGCTTCGACCTGGACAGCCTCGCCGACGACGTGCAGGGCCTCCTCGACCGTCTCGACCTGGGCGAGGTCACTCTCGTGGGCCACTCCCTCGGAACCGCCGAGATCGTCCGCTGCCTGGCCCGGCACGGCGTCGACCGCGTGGCCCGGGTGGCGCTGGTCGCCGGCATGGCGCCCGGTCCGGCCCGGTCGGCGAACCACCCCAAGGGCGTCGATCCGGAGCTCCTGCGGGCGGGCACCGAAGCCTTCCGGCGTGACCGCTCCGCCTTCTTCGCCGACGGCGCGCGCGCCTTCTTCGCGCTGGACCGGCCGGGCAACGACCTGTCCGAGGCGTACGTCGAGTCCATGATCCGGCGCTGCCACGGCTCCACGGCACGGGCCGGCGTCGCCCTCGGCGAGCTGATCGCCGAACTCGACGTCGCCCCAGAGCTGGCCGCGCTGAACCTGCCCGTGCTGGTCGTCCACGGCACCCACGACACCTCCGGGCCCATCGAGCTGACCGGCCGCCGTGCCGCGCGCCTCGCCCCGAACGCCACCCTCGAGGTGTACGAGAACGCCGGTCACGGCCTCTTCGCCACCCACGCCGACCGACTCACCGCGGATCTGCGGAAGTTCGCGGCCGGGGGCTGACCCGGCGTCCGGCTAGGCGAACGCGTTCACACCGGTCAGCCGCGCCGACAGCTCCCACAGCCGGGCCGCCTGCTCCGGGTCGGTCGCCCAGTCCTTGACGCCGACCCGCTCGCCGTCCGCCGGGGCGGGCTCGGCGATGTCGCAGTCCTCGAGGTAGACGCCGCCCATACCGGCCAGCTGCGGCGAGGTCGCCGCCCACACCTGGGTGGCCGCGCCCTGCTCCGGGGTCTTGAAGCCCTCGACGTCGAGCACGTTGCCGTCCTCGTCGATCCAGCCGCGGTCCACCATCTCCTGCTTCGGCAGATGCCGCTGGAGGGGCGTGAGAATGCCACCGGGGTGGAGGGAGAACGCGCGGACGCCCCGGTCCCGGGCCAGCCGGTCGAGGTGGCCCGCGAACAGCACGTTGGCGGTCTTGGCCTGCCCATACGCCTCCCACTTGTCGTAGCCGTCGTGCCACTGGACGTCGTCCCAGCGCATCCCCGAGAAGTGGTGGCCGCGCGAGGACACCGAGACGATCCGGGCGCCGCCGGGCTCGATCGCCGGCCAGAGCCGGTTGACGAGGGCGAAGTGGCCGAGGTGGTTCGTGGCGAACTGGGCCTCCCAGCCGGGGCCGACGCGGGTCTCCGGGCAGGCCATGATGCCGGCGCTGTCGATGAGAAGGTCGACGGTCCGGCCGGAGGCGAGGAACCGGTCGGCGAAGGCGCGCACGCTCTCCAGGTCGCCGAGGTCGAGGACGTCCGTCTCGACGCCTTCGAGGCCGGCGAGGTTCTCGCGGGCGGTGTCGGGGCGGCGCGCGGGCACGACGACCCGGGCGCCGGCCTTGGCCAGCGCACGCGTGGTCTCCAGTCCGAGGCCGGAGTATCCGCCGGTGACGACGGCCAGCTTCCCGGTCAGGTCGATGCCCCGCAGGACGTCGTCGGCGGTGCTCGTGGCGCCGAAGCCCGAGCCGATCTTGTGCTGTGCGGTGTCGCTCATGTCCGGAACGCTACGGATTGAAGCGCACTCGAAGTCAAGCGCCCGAGGCCGAGCGATCGAGGTCGAACGCTCGAAGACAGGCGATCGGATGCGCGGGGGGCGGAGCCGCGGGGGTCCGGTCCGTGCGGACAGGGGAAAGCCCCGACCGGACGGGGGAATCACGGTCGGGGCGGTCCGGGTGTGGGTGCGGACGGCGGTCGCCTCTCGGCGAAAGGCTCCACAGGGCTTCAGCCGAACGATCGTCCCCGTGGGCAAAAGGTGAGGCCCGGGGACACTGTCCCATCCACACCCACGAATGGTTCAACGGAGAACTTCCTGCGGGTGTTCCCGGGGCCGTGGCCACGCGCGGTGATGCGCGTCACCCGCCCCGGGAGGCCCGCGCGGATCGCCGTCCCTCAGGCCAGCGGGCTGTCCTTCAGGGACGCCAGGAGCTCGGCGGGATCGGCGTACACCGCCTCCGCCCCCGCCTCCAGCAGGTCGGCGCGGGGGATGCCGCCGCACAGGACGCCCACGCAGCGCACCCCGGCCCGGCGGCCGGCCCGCATGTCCCACACGGTGTCCCCGACGAACACCGCCCCGTCGGCGGGCGCCCCGGCCAGCTCCAGCGCGTGCTCCACGGGTTCCGGAGCGGGCTTGCCCTCCTCGACGTCGTCCGCGCTCGCGGTCGCGGCGATGACGTCGTCGGCGTCGATGGCGCGCCGCAGGGCGGACAGCTCGGCCCCGCTCGCGGAGGTGGCGAGCACGACCGTCCAGCCGTCGTCGTGCAGCCTGCGCAGCAGCGGGCCGGCGTCCCGCAGCGCCGGCAGCCGGTCGAAGTACTGCCCGTAGAGGGCCTTGTGGGCGGCGCTGATCCGGGCGTCCTCGTCCTTGTCCCGGTCGTCGCCGAGCAGGTGGGCGACGAGATCGTCGGACCCCAGCCCCACCGCCCGGTGCACCGCGTGCATCGGGACCCGGTGGCCCGCCTGCCGGAAGGCCTCCCACCAGGTGGTGACGTGCAGGTGGTTGGTGTCGACCAGGGTGCCGTCGACGTCGAACACGGCGGCGCGTGTCATCACGGGTCCTTTCTCTCGAGCTCACCCGGGTACCACTTCAGGCACCCGTCACGCCCGCCGGTACCCGCCCCTCCCGCGTCCAGGCCAGCAGGTCCTCCAGTGGCCAGGCGTTCACGATGCGCTCTTCCGGCACCTCGCACTCCTCGGCCCGCGCACAGCCCAGGATCTGCCAGTCCAACTGGCCGGGCGCGTGCGCGTCGGTGTCGACCGAGAACAGCACGCCCGCCTCCACGGCCCGGCGCAGCAGCCGGCGTGGCGGGTCGAGCCGCTCGGGCCGGCTGTTGATCTCGACGGCCGTACCGGACTCGGCGCACGCGGCGAGCACCGCGTCCGCGTCGAACTCCGACTCCGGCCGTCCCCGCCCGGTCACCAGCCGCCCGGTGCAGTGCCCGAGGATGTCGGCGTGCGGGTCGCGCACGGCGTTCACCATGCGGCGCGTCATCGCGCGGGACTCCATGCGCAGCTTGGAGTGCACGGACACGACCACCACGTCGAGCCGCTCCAGCAGCTCCGGTTCCTGGTCCAGCGACCCGTCGTCGAGGATGTCGCACTCGATACCGGTCAGCAGCCGGAACGGCGCCCAGGTGGCGTTGAGCTCCTCGACCACCTCCAGCTGCCGGCGCAGCCGCTCGGGCGAGAGCCCGCGGGCCACCGTCAGACGGGGTGAGTGGTCGGTCAGCACGGCCCACTCGTGGCCGAGCGAGGCCGCGGCCCGGCCCATCTCGTCGATGGGGCTGCCGCCGTCGGACCAGTCGGAGTGCAGATGGCAGTCTCCGCGCAGCAGCTCCCGCAGCCGTTCGCCGGCGCCGTCCGTGAGCGGCTTGCCCGCCTCGTCCTCCAGTGAGCGCAGATAGGACGGCGTCTCCCCGGCAAGCGCCTCGCGTGCCACCTGGGCGGTCTTGGGACCCACGCCCTTCAGCGTCTCCAGGGTCCCGGCCCCGGCTCGCTCGCGGACCTCCTCCGCGGGCAGCCGGGACAGGACCCGGGCCGCCGTGCGGAAGGCCTTCACGCGATAGGTCGGCGCCAGGGACCGCTCCAGCAGGAAGGCGATCCGGTCCAGGGCTTCGACGGGATCCATCGCCACCTCCTGGCTCCAGAGTTCCCCAGCCGCGCGCCGACCGCACCAGGAAATCGGATGATTCGCCCAGACTGGTTCCGTTTTATCCTCTATGGCATGACCGAAATCGCGAGCCTCCGTATCTCCCAGCCGCGGATCATGGTGCTCGGGGTCCAGCCGGGCCTGTCGCCGTTCCGCATCGTGGAAATCGACTCCGAGGTGGTCGGCGAGGCGAGGGACGTGACCGACGTCCTCGAGATCGCCGCCGCGTACGGAATCACGGTTCACGACCTCGACGACCCCGACGTCGTGCGATGGGTGGGCGGGGACCGGTACACCTGGACCCCGCGCTGACGGCGGTCAGGCCCCCTCTCGGGCGCCCCGACGCAGGTGCCGTTCCCGGGCGTGCACCGCGCGGCTCATCCGGCGGCCCACGAGCAGGTAACCGATCAGGGCGCCCGTGGTGTTGAGGATGACGTCGTCGATGTCGAAGGCGCGTCCGGTCACCACCGCGCCCTGGGCGAACTCCACCATCAGCATGACGGTCGCGGTCAGCAGCAGCACCCGCAGCAGCCCGCGCGCCCGGGGCGCGACCACCGGCACCAGAACGCCGAAGGGCACGCCGAGCAGGATGTTCCCGCCGATCTGCTTCACCGCGTCGCGGAGTTCGGGCTGGTCGAGGTAGGCGCGCAGGGAGTCGCCCGGACGCAGGTTGGAGTGCACCAGTGCCGCGGATGCGGGCGACGGCTCCAGCGTGAGCCGGGCGAGCACGACGGCGAACGCCACCATGAACGCGAAGGCGAACAGCATCGCCAGCAGCCGGAGCGGGAGCGGCAACGGCCGACGCTCGGCGCGTGCCGCCTTCTTCGACGAGCCCGACTCCGAACCGGGCCTCGGGCCTGACTTCGAGCTGGGCTTCGGGCCGGATCTCGAGCGCGTCCCGAAGGGGAAACCGCGCTTCGGGCCCGACTTCCCGGCCCCGTTCTTCGGCGGGGCGGGCTCCTCCGTCCTGGTGGCGCGTGGGCGGAACACGGCAAGCGGACGCAGAGCTGCACGGGCCATTCGGTCCTCCAGTCTTCAACTTCCCAGCGTGATAGGGCGATTACCCCCGATCGGCCGAGGGATGCGGTTCCGCCTCGCCGTGGCCCCGTCGACCTTCGGGGCGGCCGACTCTCCCCTGGGGGGCCGGTCAGGCGTGGTACGTCACCTTCACCTCCGTGAAGCCGAGGGAGCGCAGCAGCCCCTGGAGCATGTCGGTGGTGTTGGTCTCGGCGCGCGCGATCAGCTCGCTCTCCTTCGCCGCCTCGCCGATGTGCTTGACCGCCAGCTTCTGCACGGCCTGCTCACCGCTCGGGTTGTCCGAGAAGAGGTCACCGAGGCGGTCGAACAGCCCGCGCTGCTTGGAGACCGCGTAGGAGCGGTCGGGGTCGAGCGCCGGTGTGCCGAGCAGGGCGTGCGGCAGCCGGAGCGTGGCCGAGGTGCGGTCCTCGTCGACCGTCACGTCCTTGTCGCCGACCTTGCCGAGGTCGACGTAGGCGTCCACGGTGCCCGCCCCGACGTACAGGGTGCGGGTGCCGCGGATCGCGTCGGGGAGGTACTTGGCGTCCTTCTCCAGGTCGACGACGACCTGGAAGTTTCCGGAGGCGGCGTCGTAACGGCTCATGTCCTGGATGGATTCCAGCAGGGCGGGGCCCGAGCGGTCATGGGTCTCGGTGCCGAAGAAGTCGCGCAGTCCCGGCAGCAGGCTCAGCCGGATCCCGGCGAACATCACGACGAGTACGACCACGACGGCGGTGAGCACCTTGGCCCAGCCGGGCATGCGCCGGGGGAGGCGTGTGGTGGGCTTCTCGGGCTTGGTGTCAGTCGTCATGCGACGGCCCTCCTTCCTTCTGTCCGGATGCCCGTCAAATCCCCCGTCAGACCGCGCTGTTGGCAACCTGTGACAGTGAGGGCGCGGATGGCCTGTCGCTCAGGTGAGTGTGCCGGTGCGTGCCGCGAGGTCACCCCGGGATGCCGGGGGAGGGGCCGGCCGCGTCGGCCCGGCGGCCTGCCGGCCGGCCACCGAGCCGCCGACGTGCGCTGCCGCGACCGGCGCGGTTCCACCCGGTCGGCCGCGTGGAGCGGTCCGGGGCCCCGTGGCAGGCGACGACCGGTTTCCCCGGGGTCCGAGGGACTCCGAGTGACGTCGAGTGACCGGGCGGGACTCCCGCGCACTCCTGAGGGTGGGCAAAACGGACCCGGTCCGTAGCATGAGAGCTCCCCGCCCCAGCCGGACATGATCAGCGAGGAGCCGATCGTGCGAGACATCTCCGTGTTCAGCGGCAGTGCCCACCCCGAGCTGGCCGCCGAGGTCTGTGCCCACCTCGGCGTGCCCCTGAGCCCCACCCGACTCAGCAGGTTCGCCAACGACTGCCTGGAGGTCCAGCTCCAGGCGAACTGCCGGGAACGGGACGTCTTCCTGGTCCAGCCCCTGGTCAAGCCCGTGCAGGAGCACCTCGTCGAGCTGCTGCTGATGTGCGACGCGGCCCGCGGGGCGTCGGCGGGCCGGATCACGGTCGTCATGCCGCACTACTCCTACGCCCGCTCCGACAAGAAGGACGCGCCCCGCATCTCCCTGGGCGGACGCCTGGTCGCGGACCTGATGGCGGCGGCCGGTGTCCACCGGGTCCTCGCCATGACCCTGCACTCGCCCCAGGTGCACGGCTTCTTCTCGATGCCCGTGGACCACCTGCACGCCCACCGGGAGCTGGCCGCCCACTTCCGTCGCTACGACCTCACCCGCACCACCGTGGTCTCGCCCGACCTCGGCAACGCCAAGGAGGCCGCCGCCTTCGCCCGGATGATCGGCGCCCAGGTGGCGGCCGGCGCCAAACAGCGGTACGCCGACGACCGGGTCAGTATCAGCGCGGTGATCGGCGAGGTGGCCGGGCGGGATGTGATCGTCCTCGACGACGAGATCGCCAAGGGCAGCACGGTCCTGGAACTGCTCGACCGGCTGAGGGAGTTGGAACCGAGGTCGATACGGGTGGCATGCACGCACGGCCTCTTCGCGGCCGGTGCCCTCAAGCGGCTCAGCGAGCAGAGCGACGTGCTGGAGATCGTGTGCACCAACACCGTGCCGGTGCCCGCCGAGGAGCACACCGACAAGCTGCGGATCCTGTCCATCGCGCCCGCCCTCGCCGAGGCCGTGCGCCGTATTCACAACGGTGAGTCCGTCAGCGCCCTGTTCGACGCGGCGCGCGGCCAATAGCCCGCGACCGGCACAGAAGCCGGGACCGGGACGGACACGGGGACCGGAATCGGGCACGGGGTGTCGGGGACGGGCGGGCGGCGGGGGGTCACAGGACCGGGAGGAGCGCTTCGAGCGCCGTCATAACGTCCCGGAGGTGGCCTCGGGCTGTTCCAGGGCGGCGTCCAGCGTCGTGGCGGGCGGCAGCAGCCGGTACAGGCCCGTGGCCCGCAGGATCCGCAGGGTGAGCCGATGGGTGCAGACGAGGTGCAGATGCCCGCCGTGGTCGAGGACGCGGCGGCGGGCCCGGTATAGCAGGCGCAGCCCGGAGCAGTCGAAGAACTCGATCCGGCTCAGGTCGATCACGATCCGGGGCGCCGGGCCACCGGTCGCGTCGTCGAGGTGCGGGGTGATCTCGGTCGCCGCGACGATGTCGATCTCGCCGCGGAACTCCAGCACCGTGTACCCCCGGTCCTCGCGGACGCGCAGATGCGGGGTGTCCGCTGCGGGTTTCTCCAGCACGACGACATCGCCTCCAACCCGCTCCACCGGTCGGGAGCCTCCAACGGCCGGGGAGCAGACAGCAGTTCCCCGCCCCAGCAAGTTACCCCCGATCGAGTGAATTCCAGCATGTTCGATTGACATATGTCTTCGAAATGCAACCGACTCTGTCGGAGTTTTTTCGCGCCGTGAGCGAAGGGGTGCGCCGGGTGCTACGACAGGGCGTGCCAGGCCTTGGAGAGCGCTGTGCGCAGCTGCTCCGCCTGGTGTGCGGTGAGCTCCCGCACCATGCGCTCCTCCAGCTCCCGCACCGGCCCGGCGTGCCGGTCGAGCAGCTCGCGCCCCTCCGTGGTGAGCAGGATCAGCAGCTCGCGCCGGTTGCGCGGATTGCGTTCGCGGCGGATGAGGCCGCGCGTCTCGAGGGAGCGCACCAGATCGGCGATGGACTGGGCGGTCACGAAGGAGTCCCGGGCCAGCTGGGCGGCGGACAGGCCGTCGTGCCGTTCCAGCACGGTGAGCGCCGTGTACTGGAGGGCCGTGATCCCCGACGGCCTGACCAGCTCGTCCAGGTGGGATCGCACGACCAGCTCCACCTGCTTCACCATGTAGAGCAGGGACGGGGGTGTCCGGTGGGGCTGAGGTGCGGACGCTGCCTTGGTTGTCTGGGTGCCGGCCATGAGACCGAGCGTAGACCATTGACAGGAAACCTGTCTGTAATGAGACTGCGAACCAACAGGAATCCTGTTTGTTGAAATCTTGGCGACGATGCTGAGGAGTGGTGATGACCACCTTCGAGATCGACCCCGGTCGACTGTTCATCGGGGGACAGTGGCGCGAGGCCGCGGACGGAGCGCGGACCGAGGTGGTCGACCCGTCCCGGGGCACGGTCGTCACCACCGTCGCGGAGGCGGGCGCCGCCGACGTCGACGCCGCCGTACGGGCCGCGCGCGAGGCATTCGACGCCGGGCAGTGGTCCGGGCTGAGCGGCCGGGAGCGCGGCCGCGTGCTGCTCCGGGTGGCGGAGCTGATCCGTGCGGAGGCCGACGAGATCGCCCGGCTGGAGAGCCTGGACGTCGGCAAGCCGATCACCCTGGCGCACGCGGTCGACGTCACGAACGCGGCCAACGACTACGAGTACTTCGCCTCCCTCGCCTTCTCGCTGGACGGCGCGACCCGCGACACCCCGATGAACGCCCTCGCCTACACCAAGCGCGGCCCGCTCGGTGTGGTCGCCGCGATCACCCCGTTCAACTTTCCGCTGATCCTGGCCGGTTCGAAGATCGCCCCGGCGCTCGCCGCCGGCAACACGGTCGTCCACAAGCCCGCCGACGAGACCCCGCTCAGCGCCCTGTACATGGCGGGACTGTTCCAGCGGGCCGGCGTCCCCGACGGAGTGGTCAACGTCGTCACCGGCGCCGGCCCGGTCGCCGGTGAGGCGCTGCTGCGCCACCCCGGCGTGGACAAGATCGCGTTCACCGGCTCCACCGCGATCGGCCGGCACGCCGCGAGCGTCGCCGGTGAGAACCTCAAGCCGGTCACCATGGAACTCGGCGGCAACGCCGCGCACATCGTCTTCGAGGACGCCGACCTGGAGAAGGCCGTCGGCGCCGTCATCAAGGGCTTCGTCTTCAACACCGGCCAGTTCTGCATGGGCGGTCCGCGGCTGCTGGTGGCCCGTCCGGTCTACCGCACCCTGCTGAACATCCTCGCCGAGGCGGTGCCCGGGGTGCCGGTCGGCGACCCGCGGAAGGTGGAGACCGTCGTCGGCCCGATGGCGGGGGAGAGGCACCTGCGCAAGGTCGAGGAGTACGTCGAGCTGGCCCGCAAGGAGGGTGCCCGCATCGTCTGCGGCGGCGAGCGGCTCGACCTCGACGGCGGCTACTACTACAAACCCACCGTGATCGCCGACCTCGCGAACGACTCCCGTGTCGTCCAGGAGGAGATCTTCGGCCCGGTCCTCACTGTCCAGCCCTTCGACGACGAGGACGAGGCCGTCGCACTGGCCAACTCCACGCCGTACGGCCTGGCTTCGGGCGTGCAGACCGGCAACCTGGCCCGCGCGCACCGCGTCGCCGACCGCCTCCAGGCCGGCATCGTCTGGGTGAACGACTGGGCGATGCTCGACCCGGCCGTCCCCTTCGGCGGCGTCAAGGACTCCGGCTTCGGCCGCGAGTACGGCCCCGAGGCGATCGACGCGTACACCAAGGTCAAGTCCGTCGTCGTCTCGCTCGACTGAACGCGCCGCGAAACAGAGGGAGTCCAACCGATGTCCATCACCACACGCGCCGCCGTCGTCGAGTCCGGCGGAGCCCCCTTCACCCTGTCCGACGTCGTCCTCGACGACCCCGCCCCGCACGAGGCGGTCGTCCGTCTGGTGGCGGCCGGACTCTGTCACACCGACCTCGGCGTGGCGAGCGGCGGACTGCCCTTCCCGCTGCCCGGAGTCCTCGGCCACGAGGGCGCGGGCGTCGTGGAGTCGGTCGGCTCCGCCGTCACCGGCGTGGCGCCCGGCGACCATGTCGTGCTGTCCTTCACCTCCTGCGGCGACTGCCGCAACTGTCACGGCGGCCACCCCGCCTACTGCGCCACCTGGCTGCCGCTGAACCTCATCGGCGGCCGCCGCGCCGACGGCACCAGCACCATCAGCCGGGACGGCGAGCCCCTCGGCGGCCACTTCTTCGGCCAGTCCTCCTTCGCCGAGCGGGCCCTGGTCGACGAGCGCAGCCTCGTCAAGGTCGACCCCGGGGTACCCCTGGCGTCGATCGCCCCGCTGGGCTGCGGGGTCCAGACCGGCGTCGGCGCGGTCTGGAACGTGCTGAAGCCGGCGACCGGCAGCACGATCGTCGTCCTCGGCGCGGGAGCCGTCGGCCTGTCGGCGGTCATGGCGGCCGCCCTCACCCCGGCCACCACGATCATCGCGGTCGACAGGGTCGCCGAACGCCTCCAGCTGGCCAAGGAGCTGGGCGCCACGCACACCGTCGACGCGAGTGGGACCCCGCTGGGCGAGGCGGTCGCGGAGATCACCGGCGGACAGGGCGCCGACGGCATCGTGGAGACCACGGGCAACACGGCCGTGCTGCGCCAGGGCGTCGACGCGCTGGCCGCCCGCGGCACCCTCGTCGTCGTGGGCGCACCGCCCTTCGGCAGTGAGGTCGCCCTCGACGTCAACGGGCTGCTGGGCGGCAAGCGGGTCGTCGGGCTCACCCTCGGCGACAGCGAGACGCAGTCCTTCATCCCCGCCCTGGTCGAGCTGGTCAAGGAGGGGCGGCTCCCGCTGGACCGCCTGATCGGCACCTATCCGTTCGCGGACATCGGCCAGGCGGTGCGGGACATGACCGCGGGCAGGACCATCAAGCCCGTGCTGCTGTTCTGACGTCTCGTCAGTCGACCGTCAGGACCAGCTTGCCGGTGGTCCGGCCGGTGTCGCCGAGCGTGTGCGCCTCGGCGGCATCGGCCAGCGCGAAGGTGCCCGCGATCGTGGCGCGCAGCTTCCCCGCCCCGACCAGTTCGGCGATCGTCCGCATCCCGGCCCGGTCGGCGTCCACGAGCATCCGCACCGCCCGTACGCCGAGCCGCTCCGCCTCCTCGTAGAACTCGTTCGACCCCACCGGCAGGATCGACACCACGATCCCGCCCGGCCGCAGCACGCGCAGGGACCGCACGGAGGTGTCCCCGCCCAGCGTGTCCAGGACCACGTCGACGTCCTTGACGGCCTCGGTGACGTCGTTCTCCCGGTAGTCGATCACCTCGTCGACGCCGAGCTCCCGCAGGAAGTCGTGCTTGCCCGCGCTGGCCGTACCGATCACATACGCACCGCGCGCCTTGGCGATCTGCACGGCGACATGGCCCACGCCGCCCGCGGCCGCGTGGATCAGCACCCGCTGCCCTGCCTCGAGTCCGGCGTTCTCGACCAGGGCCTGCCAGGCGGTCAGTGAGACCAGCGGCAGCGCGGCCGCCTGGACGTGGTCGATCCCGGCCGGCTTGTGCCACAGGGCACGGACCGGGGCGATGGCGTACTCGGCGTGCGAGCCGTGGCCGTAGGGGTACGGCAGCATGCCGAAGACCTCGTCGCCGGGGGCGAAGGTCGCCACGCCGATGCCGACCGCCTCGACGGTCCCGGAGAGGTCCCAGCCCAGGACGAAGGGCGGCTCGCCCAGGAACCCGCCCGTCGCGCGGTGCTTCCAGTCGGTCGGGTTGACGCCGGCGGCGCGCACCCGGACCAGTACCTCGTTCGGACGCGGCGCGGGCCGCTCCACTTCCCTCTCCCTCAGGACCTCGGGGCCGCCGAGGACGTTCTGGTCGATGACGCGCATGGTGTTCACAGTGCTCATGGTGAACCAGCCTGCCGGGCCGCGCCGGACCGGGAAATGGCAAGATTGCCAAGCTTCGATAGGATCGTGCCATGCAGGCACAGCAATGCAAGCACCGGGTGGTCGTCCTCGCCCTCGACGGTGTCTACCCCTTCGAACTCGGCATCCCCAGCCGGATCCTCGGCGCGGCCGACGACCACTACGAGATCCTGACCTGCTCGGTCGACGGCCGTCCTGTCCGGACCAACGCCGACTTCACGATCGGCGTGCAGCACGGTCCTGAGGCGCTGGCCACGGCCGCCACCGTCGTCGTCGCCCCGGTGGCCTCCGACTGGATCACCGCCGAACTGCCGGACGGGGTCGCCGAGGCGCTCGCCCGGATCCGCCCCGGCGCGCGCATCGTCTCCATCTGCACCGCCGCGTTCGTCCTCGCCGCCGCCGGTCTCCTGGACGGTCGCCGGGCCACCACCCACTGGCAGGTCGCCGAGGCGTTCGGTCGGATGTATCCGCAGGTCGACCTCGACCCGGACGTCCTCTTCGTCGACGACGGCCGCGTGCTGACCTCGGCGGGCGCCGCCTCCGGGGTCGACATCTGTCTGCACCTCGTGCGCAAGGACCACGGCAGCGAACTCGCCAACAAGGTGGCCCGCCGCTGCGTGGTCCCGCCGTTCCGCGACGGCGGCCAGGCGCAGTACATCGAACAGCCCGTTCCCGAGACCGGCCCGGCGAGCACGGCGGCCACCCGCGCCTGGGCCATGGGACGCCTGGACGAGCCCCTCGCCCTCGCCGACCTCGCCGCGCACGCCCGGATGAGCCCGCGCACCTTCGCCCGCCGCTTCCACGACGAGGTGGGCATCAGCCCCGGACGCTGGCTGATCCAGCAGCGCGTGGTGCACGCCCGGCACCTGCTGGAGGCCAGTGACCTCTCCGTCGACCAGATCGCCGGCCGGGTCGGCTTCGCCACCGGCGCCTCACTGCGCCAGCACCTGCACGCGGCCATCGGCGTCTCCCCCCAGGCGTACCGCAGGACGTTCCAGACGGCCCGCTGAACGTTCCGGATCGCTGCCGCGTCACAGGAGCGGGCGCGAACGGGCGTCGCGGGACGGAAGCGGGGGGCGGGCATGCGCGCAGGGTTCGTGGCGTCGGGACTGCTGGTGGTACTGGCGGCCGTGGGGTGCGGTGCCGGGGGCGAGAAGGACGTGGTCGTCGAGGGAACGCCACCGGCGACGCCGTACGCCGGTCCGCTGGACATCGCCACGAAGGAGCTGGACGAGAGCACGCCGGAGGCCTTGCGCACCGCGTCCGGCGCCGCGGGCCGGGCGCTGGAGTGCGACGGGGAGATCTCCTCGGGCGGCGGGCCGGACGGCTGGAGCGAGCGCGACGGCGGTGACACGCCGAAGGAGGGACTGCGGCTCTACTTCGACCTGTTCGAGCCGGCGGGCCCGCGCTCCGGCTTCCGGGTGGAGCGGGAGGAGGCGGACCGGGTGCTGTTCTCGTACGACGTGGCCGGCCGGACGAAGGTCGCGGTCGTCGTCGCCCGGGACCAGAAGGACCGGCCGGGCTGGGGTCCGGAGACCGAAGCCTCCTGTGATCCGGCAGAACTGCCCGCGAGCGTCACCGACGCCGGCGACGAGGAGATCTGGACCGACCGGCACGGTGGGCGGGTCGCGACCACGACCCTGAGCAGCTACCCCGGTGCCGAGCACTGCGACTGGCAGACGGCGCATTTCCTGGGGATGGGCCGGGGCGAGGACCACCGGCAGTACGTCCGCGACCCCGACGGCGTGATCGAAGAGGACCTGCTGACCGCGCCGTACGACGGCGACGCCGCTGTGCCGGCCGACGCCCACGACACCGGGTACCGCTACGGCGACTGGCGGTTGTGGCTGACGGACGACGCCTCGACGGCGTACGTCCGCACCTCCGACGGCGTCGAGGCCTGGCCTCTGGCGAAGGACACGGTGGCGTGCATGTGACCGTCGGTCAGCGGCTGGCGTGCAGCGCGACCAGCAACTGCCACACCTGGTCGGCGATCTCACCGGGCGTACCCGCGAGGTCGCCGTGCAGCCAGTCCGCCAGCACCCCCGCGAAGGTCGCGGCGACGGCCGAGGCGACCAGGGGAGCGTCGGCGGCGCCCGCCCGTTCCCGTTCCCGCAGGCTGTAGGCCCGCAGGTCCCGGTGCAGCACGCGGCCGAGCGGTCCGCCGCCGCCCGGCGCGAGCAGGGTGCGGTACAGCGCGGCGTGCGGCGTCAGGGAGCCGAAGAACTCCGGCAGCGCGGCCGGCGCCCGTACCGGGTCGGGCCGCCCCTGCCAGGCGTGCAGCGCCTCCACGGCCTCGCGGACGACGTCCGCGCAGGCGTCGACCGCGAGCGCCTCGAGGTCGGGATAGTGCACGTAGAAGGTGGCCCGGCCGACCCCCGCCCGCCGCACCAGCGCGGCGACGCCGACCTCCTCCAGCGGCCGCTCGGCGCATTCCTCCAGCAAGGCGGAACGCAGCCTCGCCCGGGTGCGGGCCGCGCGCGGGTCCTCCGGCTCGCCGCGGGTCACTGCGCGATCAGGACGGCGGCCAAGGCGAGCGCACCGGGCAGGGCCTGCGCGACCAGGATCCGGCGGTTCGCCGTGGCCGCGCCGTACACGCCGGCCACGATCACACAGGACAGGAAGAACACCTGCGCCCGGAACCCGGTCGGGTCGTCCGCGATCAGTCCCCACACCAGACCCGCCGCGAGGAAACCGTTGTAGAGCCCCTGGTTGGCGGCCATCGCGGCGGTCCGCTTCGCCATCTCCGCGTCCAGGCCGTGGAACGACATCCCCGGCTTCTTCTGCCACAGGAACATCTCCATCACCAGGATGTAGAGATGCAGTGCGGCCACCAGAACGACCAGCACGTTCGCCAGGATCTCCATGGTCTCCCTCAGTTTCTTGGACAGGTGTCCACTATAACGGGACACCTGTCCAGGAAGTCCAGCCGCCGGTGGGAATCGTGACCCCGCGCGTGGGGCTCTTGGTGCGAAACGTGCGGCGGCGGCCAGACTGGAAACCATGACGCCAGCACCCGCACGCCCCGCCAAGCAGCGCAAGCTCGACACCCTCCACCGGCTGGAACACGACGTCGACGCGTGGGTCGCCACCGCCGCCGAGAGCGGCTCGGCCCCCTATCTGGTACCCCTCTCCTTCGTCTGGGACGGCGCGACCCTGCTCTTCGCCACGCCCGCCACCA
This sequence comes from Streptomyces sp. NBC_01334, assembly GCF_035983595.1. Lineage (NCBI taxonomy): Bacteria > Bacillati > Actinomycetota > Actinomycetes > Kitasatosporales > Streptomycetaceae > Streptomyces > Streptomyces sp. NBC_01334. Next base: position 8,666,123 of record NZ_CP130718.1, read on the forward strand.
GCCCCACCGGCCGCAACCTGCTGGCCACCGGGGTCGCGCGCATCGCCGTCGGCCCGACCCAGGACGTCGTGATGATCGAGGGCACCGCCGTGGCCGTGCCGCCGGTCGAACTGCCGGAGGAGGACGCCGAGATCTTCGCGGGCAAGACCGGCTTCGACCCGCGCGAACTGGCCGCGCCCTACCTGTACTTCCGGGTTCTCCCCGGCCGGATCCAGGCCTGGCGGGCGGCCAACGAGATCCAGGGGCGGGAGCTGATGCGGGACGGGGCGTGGCTGGTGGCCGACTGAAACCGGGGTATCCGCAAGGTCCGGGGCGGACTCGCCCGCCCCGGGCCGGATCTCGCGGAGGAGACGACGACATGGCAGTGGTGAAAGCGGGCGTTGTGGTGCTCGACTGTGCCGAGCCCGAGAAGCTCGCCGAGTTCTACAAGGGGCTGCTGGACGCCGAGGAGATCGTCGCGTCCGCCAACCGCGTGGAGATCAGGGGCGCCGACGGGACCCGGCTGGCCTTCCGGCGCGACGTGAACGCGACTCCGCCGAGCTGGCCCCGCCCCGAGAACTCCTTTCAGGCCCACCTGGACTTCCTCGTCGACGACCTCGACGAGGTGGAACGCAGGGTCGTGGGCCTGGGTGGCCGCCCCCTGGAGACCAGGGGTGCCCCCGGCCCGCACGAGGAGCGCGGCTACTCCGATCCGTCCGGCCACTCCTTCACCATCCGCCTCGAGCCCCCCACGGCGCCCAAGCAGGGCTGAAGCCGGGCACGGGAGCGGCCCGGCCCCCACCCGGACGATGCCGGAGAGGGCCGGGCCGCGGTCGGGACGGCGTGGCCCGGGCGGAGCCCGGAAGGACCCCGTGGGTCCACCGCCGACCGCGACCGGTCCCGGGCGGGCCGATCAGTCCCGGCCGCCCTTGTCCTGGGCCGGCCACACGCCCGTGGACCGTTCGATCGCCTTGGCGCCGGTGCGGTCGGCGGCGCTGCGGACCGCCGCGAAGATGGCGCCCTGGACCGCCGCGGCCAGCAGGATCTCGCCCCAGCCGCGGTCCCGGTCGAGAGCGTCCGGAGCGTCGTCCTCGTGTCGTATCGCCTTCCACGCCTTGCGGAACGCGGCTCCCGCCAAGGCGCCGCTCGCCCAGCCGAGCACGAAACCGACGGGCTTGTAGACAAGGGGGAGTTTCCTCTTCTTGGCCACGTGTGTCTCACTCCTTCTTCCGGTGTTGCGTGGATGGGGGTCTCAGGGTCGTCCCCGCGCCGGAACCTCCTCGTCGACGCGGACCGGATCGGGCGGTGTCCCGGTGCCGAACGGACGGCCGCCGAGTTCCTCGCGGTGGTGGGAGGCATGCCAGTCGGCCAGATCCGGGCCGAGGGGGACGATTTGGGTGGGGTTGATGCCGGTGTGCACCCGGTAGTAGTGCCGCTTGATGTGATCGAAGTCGACGGTGTCGCCGAAACCGGGCGTCTGGAAGAGATCCCGGACGTACGCCCACAGCACCGGATTCTCCGTCAGCTTCCAGCGGTTGCACTTGAAGTGGCCGTGATAGACGGCGTCGAAACGCACCAGTGTGGTGAACAGCCGGATGTCCGCCTCGGTGATCGTGTCCCCCACCAGGTAGCGCTGCCGGGCCAGTCGGGACGCCAGCAGCTCCAGCCGCCGGAACACCCCCGCGCACGCCTGCTCGTACTCGCCCTGCTCATGGGCGAAACCCGCCCGGTACACCCCGTTGTTGACGTCCTCGTACACGTCGGCCATGACCGTGTCGATCTCGTCGCGCAGCTCTTCGGGGTAGAGGTCGGGGGCACCCGGGCGGTGCAGCGCCGTCCACTCGGTGGCGAGGTCCAGGGTGAGCTGCTGGTAGTCGTTCGTCACCAGCTCGCCGCTGGGCACGTCCACGATCGCCGGCACGCTGACGCCGTCGCCGTGGTCGCGCTCCCGGCGGTCGTACGCCTCGCTGAGCCAACGGATGCCGAGGACCGGGTCGCGGCCGTCCGGGTCGAGGGTGAAGCGCCAGCTGCGGTCGTCCTGGATGGGGTCGGCGATCGCCATCGGCAGGGCGTCCTCCAGTCCGAGCAGGCGCCGGGAGATCACCGCCCGGCTCGCCCACGGACAGGCACGGCTGACCACCAGACGGTATCGGCCCGCCGTCACGGGCCAGCCGTCCCGGCCGTCCGCGGTGATCCGGTCGGTGAAGTGACTCTTGGACCGCTGGAACGCCTTGTGGCCGTACGCGCTGTTGCCGTCGCCCCCGCCGCTCATGGTTCCTCCCGCTGGCGTCGCCTGCTCTCGTGCACGTCATGTGCCCGTGCATGTCCTGCTGAACGCGTTCCCCGATTTCCGCCGACGGCACGGTATGAGCCCGACCTGCCTGGGCAGTCGGCGAAGGTGACAGGTACATCTTCAGAGCGCCGGACCGCACGGACCGCCGAACGGACCGCCGAACAGACCGCCGAACAGAACACCGAAACGAACACCGGAAGGGCGGCCGAGGAGAAGGCGCGAGGGAGAGGAGACCGCGCCACGTCGTCGAACGCCGACCGCAGGACCCGCGTCACCGTCCTGGTCGCGCTCGCCGCCAATCTGGTGATCGCCGTGGCCAAGGCCGTGGGCGGTCTGTTCGCGGGCTCGCCCGCGCTGCTGTCGGAGGCCGCGCACTCCGTGGCCGACAGCCTGAACGAGGTCTTCCTCCTCGCCGCACTGCGCCGCAGCCGACGCCCGGCCGACGCACGCCACCCCTTCGGCTACGGCAAGGAACGCTTCTTCTGGTCGCTGCTGGCCGCCGTGGGAATCTTCGTCATGGGCGGCTGCTTCTCCTTCTTCCAGGGCGTCGAGGCCCTGCGGTCGGGCGTCGACGAGAAGCTCAGCGGCTATGTGGTGGGTCTGGTCGTGCTCGGCGTCGCCTTCCTCGCCGAGGGCGCCTCACTGCTGCGGGCCCTGCACCAGGTACGCAAGCAGGGCGGCGGTCTCGCGGGCCTGCGCGACCCGGCCCTGCGCACGGTCGTCGCCGAGGACGGCACCGCCGTGCTCGGCGTCACCCTGGCCGCGATCGGCATGGTCCTGCACATGGTGACCGGGCAGGTCGTGTGGGAGGCCTCCGCCTCGCTGGCCATCGGCGCGCTGCTCGTCTACGTCGCCTACCGACTGGGGCGCGAGGCCCGCGACCAGCTCATCGGCGAGGCCGCCGACCCGGAGACCGGGGCGCGGATCCGCGCGCTGCTCGACGCCCAGCCCGAGATCGACAGCGTGGAAGCGCTGTTCACGATGAAGATGGGCCTCGACACGGCGCTGGTGGCGGCCCGCGTCGACCTCATGCCGGGCCTGGACAGCGAGCGGGTCGAGGAGATCGCCGTGCGCATCAAGCGCTCGATCGCGGCGACGGTGCACGAGGCGGACCAGATCTTCCTCGATGTGACCGACCGCGGCGCGCGCGAGGCAGCGGAAAGCCCCGCCGCGACGGGGGAACGCGGCGGGGCCTGACAGTCGGGTGCCCGTTGGGAGCACCGTCATGCCCATCCGCGACAGATTTTTCTACGACATCGTCGAGGAGTCCTCGAGTCCCGCTCGAACGGTGCCCGGAGGGACACCTTCCGCCCCCCGGCGGAGGCCGTCTCAGCTGCCGGCGGCGGGCTCCACGACGAACACCGGGATCTCCCGGTCCGTCTTCTTCTGGTAGTCCGCGTACGCCGGAAACGCGGCGACCGCGCGTTCCCACCACTCGGCCTTCTCCGTGCCGGTGACCTCACGGGCCGTCATGTCCTGCTTCAGGGGGCCGTCCTGGAGCTCCACCTGGGTGTCGGCCTTCAGGTTGAAGTACCAGACCGGGTGCTTGGGCGCCCCGCCCTGCGAGGCGACCAGCGCGTACCGGCCGTCGTGCTCGACCCGCATCAGCGGCGTCTTGCGGAGCTTCCCGCTCTTCGCGCCCCGGGTCGTCAGCAGGATGACGGGCAGTCCGGTGTCCCGCAGCGTCGTCCCCTCGGTGCCGCCGGAGCGCTCGTACTGCTCCACCTGTTCGCGCACCCACTGCGTCGGGCTGGCTTCGTACTCGCCTTCGAGAGGCATGGCATTCGTCCCCTTCGTCATCGCGCCGCGTCGTTCGCGTCACGTACGTCCGACTCGCAACCCGATTCAACACCGGTGACCGCGAGATTCATCCGCCCCGGGGCCGCCTAGATCACCATCCGCACCGCCAGCACCGTCATCACCCCGCTCGACACGAGCGCCGTCAGCAGCCGCCCCCGGTGTCCGGTCAGCACGCGGCCCAGCAGCGCGCCGCCGCCGGCCAGCGACACCTGCCAGCTCGCGGACGCGAGAAAGGCCGCAAGGACGAACACGCCCTGTTCCAGGGGCCGTACGGACGCGGTGGTGCCGGTACCGAGAACCAGGGCGGCGAAGTAGATCACGGTCGTCGGGTTGAGGAGGGTGATGCCGAACAGGCTCAGAAAGGCCCGCGGCGGGCTCGGCGGAGGCGGCGCGGACCGGGTGCTGAGCCGCCGGGCCCGGTACCGGCGTACGGCCGCCACCGCGCCGCGTGCCGCCAGCGCCAGCAGGACCAGCGCCGAGGCCCAGCGCAGCGGCGTCAGTACCGGCCGCAGTACGGCGGCGACGGCGGCGCCCCCGACCGTGGCGACCAGGGCGTAGAGGCCGTCCGCGAGGGCGACGCCGAGCGCGGCGCACACACCGGTGCGCAGGGAGGTGCGGGCGGTGAGGGAGACGAGGTAGGTCGCGACCGCGCCGACGGGTACGGCGATGCCGTAGCCCGCGACCAGGCCCGCGACGAGCGCGGCCGTCACGGTCGCGCGGTGTCGGGCCTCCGGGGACGGCCGGGCTGCTGTCGGCCGCGCGCCGGGAGGGCGGTGGCGGGCGTCAGCGGCAGGAGGGCGTCGAAAGTGGACATGGCCGGATCCTGCGGGTGAAGGCGGGGCGACGGCAATCGGTTTTCCCGCCGCCGCACCGAGAGTGACGCTTCGGAGCGAATGGTTCCGGCCGAATCGCCCCATTGGTCGATCTGGCCGAACTGCGCGTCGTCCTATAGGTGCCCGGGGCATCTAATGAAGATCGGCATGACGCACTCTTCGTCTGCGAGGTCACCCATGACGGACACCACGGACACCACGGCCACGACACACACCACGGGCCTGACGAACGCGCCGCGTGCGACGGGCCCGACGCATGCGGCGGACGCGACGGACGTGACGGGCCTGACGGATGTGAGGCGCGGGCCGGCGCCCGTCGCCTTCCCCCAGGACCGCACCTGCCCCTACCAGCCGCCCGCCGCCTACGACCCCCTGCGGGACTCCCGTCCGCTGGCCCGCGTCACCCTCTACGACGGCCGGGTCGCCTGGCTGGTCACCGGGCACGAGGCGGCCCGCGACCTGCTCGCCGACCCCCGCCTGTCGACCGACCGCACCAGCCCCGGCTACCCGGCGACCTCGCCCCGCTTCAAGGCGCTGCGCGACCGCCGGTCGGCCCTGCTCAACGTCGACGACCCCGAGCACCACGTCCAGCGCCGCCTGCTGGTCGCGAACTTCACCCTCAAACGCGCCACCGCCCTGCGCCCGGCCATCCGGCGGATCGTCGACGAGCGCATCGACGCGATGCTCGCGCAGGGGCCGCCCGCGGAACTCGTGAACGCCTTCGCGCTGCCCGTGCCGTCCACGGTGATCTGCGAACTGCTCGGCGTACCGTACGCCGACCACGAGTTCTTCGAGGAGCAGTCGCGACGGCTGCTGCGCAGCCGGGTGCCGGAGGAGGTGCGCGTGGCGCGCGACCGGCTCGACGCCTACCTCGGCGCGCTGATCGACCGGAAGCTGGCGGAGCCTTCCGGCGACGGCGTCCTCGACGCCCTGGTCCACGAGCAGGTGCGCGAAGGCACCGTGGACCGGGAGGAGGCGATCGCGCTCGCCACGATCCTGCTGGTCGCGGGCCACGAGACGACCGCCAACATGATCTCGCTGGGCACCTACACCCTGCTCCGGCACCCCGAGCGGCTGGCCGAGCTGCGTGCCGAGCCGTCGCGGCTGCCGGCGGCCGTCGAGGAGCTGATGCGGCTGCTGTCCATCGCGGACGGGCTGCTGCGGCAGGCCACCGAGGACATCGAGGTGGCCGGGACGACGATCCGGGCGGGGGAGGGCGTGGTCTTCGCGACGTCCGTGATCAACCGGGACGAGGGCGCCTACCCGGCACCCGACACCCTCGACTGGCACCGCTCCGCCCGCCACCACGTGGCGTTCGGCTTCGGCATCCACCAGTGCCTCGGCCAGAACCTGGCCCGCGCGGAGCTGGAGATCGCCCTGGGCACCCTCTTGGAGCGGCTCCCCGGCCTGCGGTTGGCCGTGCCCGCCGACGAGGTCCGCTGGAAGCCCGGCGACACCATCCAGGGGATGCTGGAACTCCCCGTGACCTGGTGAGGGGCACCCGTGACGGACATTCACATCGACACGGACGTCTGTATCGGCGCCGGCCAGTGCGCACTGGCCGCCCCGGGCGTCTTCACCCAGGACGACGACGGCTTCAGCGCCCTGCTGCCCGGCCGGGAGGGCGGCGGCGGTGACCCGATGGTGCGGGAGGCCGCGCGGGCCTGCCCGGTCGGCGCGATCAAGGTGTCCGAGTCGGCCGGATGAGGCCCGGGCGCGGAGCGCGGCGACCGTGAGGCCGACCGCGTCCGCGCCCCCGTATCCCCTTCAACTGTCCTGTGTTGAACGGCATTCGCGTACATCCTGGGATGCGGTAACGCAACCCGAGGCGGACGATGGAAGGGGCGGGGGCTGTCGATCGGGGGCCGGCTCACCTCGCGGAGGCCCACCATGACCGTGCTCTTCTTCGATATCGGGGCGACCTTGGCGGACGCCCGTTTCGAGCCCGACGGTTCGCTGACGCTCGTGCCCCGACCACGTGTCCTCGCGGTGCTCGACGCCTTCCGCGACGTACGCAAGGGCGTCATCTCGAACCCGGGCCCGGGTGCGGCCGACGCGGAGCGGGCCGCGTCGGCCCTGCGCGAGGCGTTCCCGGACCGGTTCACGGACGACGCCCTCGTGCACTGGGGCGCCAAGGACAGCCGGGAGATCTTCGACGGGGCGGTCGCCGGCACGGCGAGTGGGAGGACACCTGCCTCGGCGGCCGACGCGTGCGTCTTCGTGGGGGAGGACGCACGGGAGCGCGCGGTCGCCAGGGAGGCCGGGATGCGCACGGCGGCCCACCCCGTGTTCACCGCCGCCTGCGTGGAGAACCGTCCCGTCCTGTGGGCGCGGATCGGGCTGCCCGAGAGCCTGGGGCTGCCCGCGCTGGAAGCGGTCGCGAACGGGACCGAGGTCGTCCCCGTGCACGTCGCGTCGGCGCGGCTCGTGCTGGCCATGGCGAGCATGCGCGGCGCCGAGGTGCTCGAACAGGCCGGGTGCACGGTCGACCTGCGGGGACCGGTGGAGGACACGGAGGCCTTCCTGATCCGCGACGACCGTCCGCTCACCCCCGCCCCGAGCGCCGCGGACGATCAGGACGACGCGACGGCGCGCGCCACGGCAGCCTTCGGCCTCGTCGCGGGCGCACTCGCCGCGGCCGCCACCCCGCCGCTCCTCCCCCTGGGACCCGCGCCGGGCGGCGTCTACCTCGCGGCGCCCGCCGGTGCCCCGGTGGAGGACGTGCATCTGCCGGGTGCGAAGCCCGGGCACACCGAACGGCTGCTGCCGGACCCGGCGCTGCTCTCCCGCCCCGGCGAGGCGTGGACGGACGAAGGCGCCCTCGGCCGGGCGGAGGGCGGCGCGGACCCGGGCCCTGCCGCGATGGCCGCCATGGACGGTCACCCTTCCCCGGAGACGATCGCGGCGGTGCGCGCGGCCGTGACCCCCGAGGTGCTGCGCGGCCATGTCGCGCGCATCTCCGGCGTCGAGCCGTTGAGAGACGGTGACGGGCTGCTGGTGCGCAGCCGGGACGCGTCCGCCGAGGACAATCCCCTGGTCGTCGAGGCGCTCGCGGACCGCTTCCAGGACCTCGATCTGCGGGTGCGACTGCACCGGTTCCGGTGGCGGGGGCACCGGCTGTTCAACGTGGAGGCCGAGCACCGCGCCGCCGGGGCGGACTCCACGGTGCTCATCACCGCGCACCTGGATTCCACTGCTTCCGGCGGCGACTTCGTCGATGCGAACGGCGACCCCCGCCCCTACGACCCGGCCGTTGACCCCGCACCTGGCGCCGACGACGACGGGAGCGGGACCGCCGCCGTGATGGCCGCCGCCGAGTGTCTGCACGCGCTGCTCGCGGACGGCAGGGCACCCACCCGGAACGTGCGCTTCGTGCTCTTCAACGCCGAGGAACAGGGCCTGGTCGGCAGCAAGTTCTACGCCAGGGCCGCGGCCGCGGCGGGGGAGCGGATCGCCGGCGTCTTCCAGATGGACATGATCGCGGGCCGTCAGCAGGGCAGCACGCCGACCGTGGAGATCCATGCCGGTTCCTCGGTGTCGGGCCCGGTCGTGGGCGCGTCGGACGCGCTGGGCGCACTCGTCGCGGACACCGTCCCGGCCATCGACGCCGGGGTGACGGTTCAGCGGCTCACGGGCCCCGACGATCCGGCGATCGGGCGCAGCGACCACGCGAGCTTCCACGAGCGGGGCTGGGCGGCCGTCGCCGTCTCCGAGGACATCTTCGCCCTCGACGGCGGGCCCGGGACCGGCACGCGGCAGTACCACACCCCGGGAGACACCCTCCTCGACCAGGACCACAGCACGCGGTTCGCCGCCACCGTCGCCCGCTCCGTCACGGCGACCGCCCTGACCCTCGCGGGCCTGTGACCCGTGAGTCCGCCCGGACCGGGCCTCGCGCCCGCGGGATCCGGTGCGCGGCGCTCGGGGAGACGGCCTTCGACGCCCTCCGCGCCCTCCGCCCCGACACCTCCTTCGTCGGCTGCCGGGCCGCGCCGGTGGTCAGCTCTCTCCGGCCGGGCCCGAGGACCGCGTTCGGCCCAGCAACAGCCGCGCCGCTTCGCGTGCCTCCGTCGCCCTCGCTGCACCGCCGCTGATCCCGGCGGTCACCATCGCGCCCTCCGCCGGCAGGAACAGCGGCCCGGTGAGGGCGACCTCGGTCCGGCGCAACCGCGACACCTTCCGCACCGGCCGTGCCGCGATCGTCGAGTTCCCCACCGCCGAGTGGGCCCGCGAACACGAGTACGCGCTCCGCAAGGACCTCTGGGCCCACGACGGTCACCGCATCGCCGTCCGCTTCCCGTACGAGTCGCGCGACGCCACCGGACAGTGCTGGCGCAGCCACGGCAACGAACTGTGGGAGTTCGACGAGCGCGGGCTGATGACCCGCCGGGAGGCGAGCATCGACGACGTGCCGATCGAGGAGGCGGACCGACGGATCCACGGGCCGCGCCCCGAGGCCGAACGAGGGCTGTCCTTCCCGCTTCAGTAGGGTGCGCGGGTGACCGAACAGGACGAACAGCCGCGCTTTCTCTATGTCGTCGTCTGCGCCGCCGGTATCGCCGCGGACGTCGGCAGGCTGATCGCCGCCGCCCAGGAACGGGCGTGGCAGGTGGGCGTCATCGCGACGCCCCACGCCATGAACGGCTTCTTCGACACCGCCGCCGTCGAGGCGCAGACCGGGCGCCCGATCCGCTCCGCCTGGCGGCGCCCCGGCGACCCGCGGCCGTTCCCCGAGCCCGACGCGGTCGTCGTCGCCCCGGCCACCTTCAACACCATCAACAAATGGGCGGCGGGCATCGCCGACACCCTCGCCCTGGGCACCCTGTGCGAGGTCTCCGGGCTGGGCGTCCCTCTCGGGGTCCTGCCCTGTGTGAACGAGACCCTCGCGAGCCACCCCGCCTACCAGGACAGTCTGATACGGCTGCGCGGCACGGGCGTCCGGTTCGGCAGCCCCTACGACCGTGCCCAGGGCGAGGAGTTCGACTGGGAGCGGGCGCTGGACCTGATCGGATGAGTCCGGCAGGCCGCTCGGTCCGGCCCGTCCGGCCGGGCCGACGTACGCTCCACTTCCGTACCCCACACCGACGTCAGGAGCGGCCGCGATGCAGTACGTGAAGCTCGGTTCGACGGGTCTGGACGTGTCCAGGATCTGTCTGGGCTGCATGACCTACGGACTCCCCGACCGGGGCGCGCACGAGTGGACCCTCGACGAGGCGGCGTCGCGCCCGCTCATCAGGCAGGCCCTGGACGCGGGCGTCACCTTCTTCGACACCGCGAACGTCTACTCCGACGGCACCAGCGAGGAGATCGTCGGCAGGGCCCTGCGCGACTTCGCCCGCCGCGACGAGATCGTGCTCGCGACGAAGGTGAACGGCCGGATGCGGCCCGGGCCCAACGGTGCCGGACTGTCCCGCAAGGCGATCCTGTCCGAGATCGACCACAGTCTGCGCCGCCTCGGCACCGACCACGTCGACCTCTACCAGATCCACCGCTTCGACCCGCACACCCCGGTCGAGGAGACGATGGAGGCGCTGCACGACCTGGTGAAGGCGGGCAAGGTCCGTTACATCGGGGCGAGTTCGATGTACGCCTGGCAGTTCTCCAAGATGCAGTACACGGCCGAGCGGCACGGCTGGACCAGGTTCGTCTCGATGCAGAACCACTACAACCTCCTCTACCGCGAGGAGGAGCGCGAGATGCTGCCGCTCTGCGCGGACCAGGGTGTCGGCGTACTGCCGTGGAGCCCGCTGGCCCGCGGCCGCCTCACCCGTGACTGGGGCACCGAGACCGGCCGCAGCTCCACGGACGGCTTCGGCGGCTCCCTCTACCTGGAGGGCGACCGCAGCACCGTCGAGGCGGTCACCCGCATCGCGGCCGAGCGGGGCGTCCCCCGCGCCCGGGTCGCCCTCGCCTGGCTCCTCCACCAGCCCACGGTGACCGCCCCGATCGTCGGAGCCGCGCAGCCCCACCACCTCGAGGACGCGGTTGCCGCCACCGAACTGACCCTCACCGAAAAGGAGTTGGCGGAACTGGAGGAGCCCTACCGGCCCCACCCGATCGCCGGCCACTGAAAGCGCCCCGTCAGGGGCGCGGGGGACCGCGCGACCAGCCCCCGCGCGACCAGCCCCCGCGCACCGGCAGCCGAAGGGCCACCCGGCGAGCGGAGCGCTAGTGCGGGCCCTGCGGTGCGAACTCGGTACCGCAGGGCCCCGCCCCCTCGCTGACGGCCAGCGGCACCCGCTCACCACCCATCGACACCGTCCGGTAGTACTGCCCGATGCGCTCCGCCGACTGCCCCGCATAGTGCCCGATGAACGACCGCCGGAACCGGTCCCCGCTGCGGTTGGGCCCCGACCCGTGCACCAGGCTGCCGTTGAAGAACAGCACGTCACCCGGCGCCATGTCGACCGGCACCGCGGCGAGCCCGGGCGGCGGCGGCACGTACTCGCGCGCGAACGACACCTCCGCGTCCGCCTCCTCGGGGCAGAACAGTCCCGTCCGGTGGGTGCCGGGCACGACCTCCAGCCCGCCGTTGTCCCGGTCGATCACGTCACAGGCCAGCCAGGCCGCCACGCAGGTGCCCGGCTCGACCCGCAGATAGAAGTTGTCCTGGTGCAGCGCCTGGCCCCGGGCCCCCGGCGGCTTGAAATAGAACATGCTCTGCGCGGCCAGCACCTCCTCACCGAGCAGTTCCTCCAGCACCTTCCGCAGCCGCGCGTCCAGCAGCACCTGCCGGGCGAGGGAACTGATCTCGTGCGGGTGCATCACCCTCGGGTACGCGTGCAGCGGGTCGGCGGCGCCGGGGCGCGGTTCGAAGTGCCCGGGCACCGGCCGCCCGGCCGCGTGCAACTCCGTGAACTCGGCACACAGCCGGTCGACCTCGTCGTACCCGAACAGCCCGCGTACGACGGTGAAGCCGTCCTCCCGGTACTGCCGCAGCCCCGCGCGGGTCAGGACGGGTGCCCCGGCGGCGCCGGTGTCCGTGACGGTCATACTTGCCCTCCTCGGTCCACTGGTCTCGACCGCCACGCTAGGCCGACGCACTCCCCGGGAGGATGCCCATGCGTGCTGACGACCTGCCCAGGACTGCCGGGCCCGCGGATCCGTCCCCGCCGCCCGGCCTGGTGGTGGTCGGACACTTCGACGAGGACGCCGGGTACGGCGTCGACCGGCCCCAGGGGTCGGACAGTTGGCTGTTCACCTGGACGACGGGCGGGCGCGGCCGGCTGCGGCAGGGCGGGAGCGAGGTGCGGGCGGGCGCCGGGGACCTGGTGGTGCTCGCGCCGGGCGTCCCGCACGCCTACGCCGTCGAACCCGGCGCCCGGCACTGGCGGTTCTGGTGGGCGCACTGCCAGGCCCGGCCCTCCTGGACACCCTGGCTCCGCCCCTACGCCACCGGCGACGGCCCGGACGGTCTGTACGCCGTCGGCCCCGTCCCGGCCGCGCTGCACGACCGGATGGCGGGAGCCTGGCGGCGGATGCACGCCGACGCCCGGTGGACCGGTGCCCAACCGCCGGCGGGTGACCTGGGGATCGTGGTGGCCCATGGCTCCGCGGCCCGGGAACTCGCCCTGTGCGGGCTGGAGGAGGCCGTCCTGCTGGCGGCCGCCTCGGCCCGGCCTCCCGCGTCCCCGCCCGGCCTCGACGACCGTGTCCGCCGGGCGCAGGCGCGGATGGCGGCGGATCCCGGCGCCCCGCACACCGTCCGCTCGCTCGCCGTGGAGGTCGCGCTGTCGCCCTCGCGTTTCGCCCATCTCTTCACGGAGCAGGTAGGCCGCTCCCCGATGCGGGACCTGCTCGAGACGCGACTGAGCCACGCCGCCCGGCTGTTGGAGGGCACCGACCTGTCCGTGGAACGCGTGGCGTCGGCCTCGGGCTTCGCGAGCGCGTTCCACTTCAGCCGCGTCTTCCGCGCCCGCCACGGCACACCGCCGGGCGCGTACCGGGACGGAATGCGGCCGGCAATTACCCGTCCTGAAAGGCACGCCAAAAGGGGCACCAAAAGGGACACCGATACAGTGACCACCCCACAGGGGTTCGGCGGTTGACGTTTCGTCAAAATTATTTGGCTTCCACGCAATGCACGAAACCGCGAGATCCCTTGTTCCGCCTGGTCCGGCTGTGCAAAGGTGAGCCCTGTCGGCGCTCGGACAACGATTTCCCCGATGCGCGCGAGACACCTCCCGTTCACACCCCCCACGCTTCAAAAGAGCGGTACCCCCCGCGGACGTCAGAGGTGCCGAACCCTGTGCGAGTCGATCCCGCTTCGTGGGCGGGATCGCATACCCGATGGTATGGACTTTATGCCGCATGCCCCCGGAAGGAATGCAGACCGTGAATGACGCAGGCCTGTCGAATTCCCCTTCGGCGCGCCGCTTCGACGCGACGGACGAACAGCTGAGCTCCGAGCTGAAGAAGTGGACGGGGGCGTCACCCGCACTGCATCCCGTCGGTGAGCTGCTGGACCGCCACTGGGCGGCCGCTTTCGCCTACGCGCGGCTGTGCACCGACGGCGAGCGCGCGGCGGGCATGCTCACCACGGCCGCCTTCACCCGGCTGTTCGGTGAGAGCCTGCGGCAGAACGGGCCGACCGCCGCGTGGCGCCCCCATCTGCTGGTGACCGTGCGCCGTATCGCCGGTGAATGGGACGCCGACGGCCGCCGTGACCTGCTGCACCCGGCGCTGCGCTCCGAGGACGAGGACGGTGACCGCGCCGCCGCCCGGCTGCTGCCGCCGCTGAACCGGCGCATCCTGTCCCGGGCGTTCCAGCGGCTGCCCCAGTCCGCGCGCTGCCTGCTCTGGCACATCGAGGTCGAGGCCGAGCCCCTGGCGGTCCCGGCCGGACTGCTGGGCCTCGAGGAGGAGGGCGCCCGGGTCGAACTGCGCCGGGCCCGCGAGCGGCTGCGCGAGGAGTGCCTCCAGGTGCACCGCGAACTCGCCACCGACGACGAGTGCCACCGCTACGACCGGCTGCTGGACGTCACCTGCCGTCGTGGCGGCGCCGACCTCGACCCGGATCTGCGCGGCCACCTGGAGCGGTGCCGGCACTGCCTGCACACCGCCGACCAGCTGAGGCAGTTCGAGGGCCTGCTCGGCGCCGCCCTGGCCGAGGGCATCCTGGGCTGGGCCGCCGCGGCCTATGTCGAGGCCAGGATGGCCGACGACGGCGAAGCCGGCGAGAGCCCCGCGGAGCAGCCCCGGAGCTACTCGGGCGAGGCCTTCACCGACGGGACCCCCGCCCCCGAGGCGCCCGGCGCCGGCGCAGGACCGAACCCCCGTGCCGGGCTGCGTGCCGGGGCGATCGCCCGCATCGGATCGCGGGTCGGTGCCGCCGCGCGCACCGGGGCCGCGCCCGGCGCCGACTCCCGCCCCGGCGGGAGCCGTTCGGCCCAGAAGGCGGCCCGCCGCGCCCGCCGACGCAATCTCGCCGCCGCCGTGCTGACCGTGAGCGGGCTGGTCGTGCTGCCGCTCGGCGTGTGGGCCGCCATCGGCTCCGGGGACGGAGCCGCGTCCGGCGCGGGCAGCGAGTCGGCGAGGACCCCGGCCCCCGGGACGGACACGGCCACCTCCGACCCGTCCTGGGTCGACGTCGGTGAGGACGCCCAGGGCACCCTGCGCGGGCGGCTGCACAACGTGGCCTCCGGGCTGTGCATAGGCATCGTCGGCACCAAGGCCGTCAGCGGCGCCGAGACCGAACTCGCCGCCTGCTCCTCCGTAGCCGGCCAGCAGTGGTCGTACGAACCGGACGGGCTGGTGCGCAGCGCCGCCGACGCCGATCTGTGTCTCGACTCCCACCTGGGCTTCTCGGTGCGGCTGGCCCCGTGCGCGGGAGCCTCCCAGCCCGACCCCAAGAACGTCCGGTACGACTTCACGCTCCAGGGCACGCTCGTTCCGCGCTCGGGTCAGAACCTCGCGCTGGCGCCCGCCGCCACCGACGGATCGGGCGCCCTCGTCCTGAAGAACCGGGTGGACAGCGCGGCCCAGCGCTGGGTGATCGACACCTCGCAGCCCGACCCGCAGATGCAGTTCGTCAACTGGGGCGCCGACAGCACCTCCTCGGGCACCCCGGCGCCGACCCCGACGCCCAAGGCCGCGAAGCCCCCGGCGCCGACGCCGTCCGCCGCCCCGGCCACCACCAGCCCGACGAGCTCCTCCGCGGGCTCCACCACCACGTCCTGCTCGTACGACACCTATTACTACTGCTCGTGGGGCGGCCAGTCGGGCTCGTCCGGCGGCTCGGGGTACGGCTACGGCGGCTCCGGGTACGGCGGCGGGTACGGGGGATACGGCTCGGGCTCCGGGTTCGGCGGCGGGCGCAACTGATCCGGGCGGTCAGACGCCGACCACCTGCAGCGAGGCCCACAGCGCGACGACGGCCGGGACCAGCGCGGCCGGCACCGTGAGCAGACCCAGCCGGGTGAACTCCCCGAGCCCGACCCGTTCCGCACGCGCCTGGACCACGCGCCGCCACAGCAGCGTCGCCAGCGATCCGGCGTAGGTGAGGTTCGGGCCGATGTTCACCCCGAGCAGCACCGCGAGCACCGCCCCGGTCCCGGCCGGGGCGGCGAGCGGCACCAGGACCAGCACCGCGGGCAGGTTGTTGATCAGATTGGCCAGGACGGCGGCCAACGCGGCGACCGCGAGCAGGGCGAGCAGGCCCGAGCCGTCCGGCAGGACGTGCCGCAGCGCGTCGGCGAGTCCGTTGTCGACGACCGCGCGCACCACGATGCCGAGCGCCAGCACGAACGCCAGGAACCCCGGCGCGGCTGCCCGCACCACGGCGACCGGTGTCACCCGCCGCCGCAGCAGCGCGCGTCCGGCCATGACCAGGGCGCCGGCGAACGCGGCCCAGGCCGGCTCGATCCCGACGGCGGACGCCACCACGAACCCGACGAGTGTGCAGGCGACGGTGACCAGCGCGAACAGCGGCAGCTCGGGCGCCGGACCGTCGTCGGCGGCGGGCTCGGCGGCCGGCAGGTCGTCGGCGAAGAAACGCCGGAAGACCAGGTACTCGGCGCCGATCGCGACCACCCAGGGCAGGGTCATGAGGGCGGCGAACCGGGTGAAGCTCAGCCCGCTCGCCTCGAACGCCAGCAGGTTGGTGAGGTTGGAGACCGGCAGCAGCAGCGAAGCGGTGTTCGACAGGTGCGCGCAGGCGTAGACGTGCGGCCTGGCACGCACGCCCATCCGGGCGGCGGTGGCGAACACCACCGGCGTCAGCAGCACCACGGTCGCGTCCAGACTGAGCACGGCGGTGATCACCGAGGCCAGCACGAACACCGCGACCAACAGGCGTCGGGGGCTGCCCGCCGACTTCCGGGCCATCCACGCCCCGCACGCCGTGAAGAGGCCCTCGACATCGCACAGGTGCGCCAGCACCAGCACCGCCGCGAGGAAGCCGACGACCGGTCCGAGCCGCTCGGCCTCCGCCAGCGCGTGCTCCGGCGAGACCGCCCCCAGGGCGATCACCAGTGCGGCGGCGGGGACGGCGACGAGTGCCTCGGACCGCCCGGCGGGGCGCAGCACGGCCCATCCCAGGGCGGCGGCGAGCAGGACGACGGACAGCGTTTCGGCGAGCGGGGAGTTGATGTGTGTCTCCGGGAGCGGGGTGGGGTGGTGCCCGCCCATCTGACTGGTCCGGGTGTCCGTCCATGAAAACACGCGTGGGTAAAGCGCCGGCCAAGCGACCGGGAGGCCGCCTCACTCCTCGTCGAGCAGGCTCAGCTCCGCCCAGATCGTCTTGCCCTCGGGGGTGTGCCGGCTGCCCCAGCGCTGGGTGAGCTGGGCGACCAGCAGCAGGCCGCGGCCGCCCTCGTCCCAGGTCTTCGCCCGGCGCAGGTGCGGGGCGGTGTGGCTGGTGTCGGACACCTCACAGATCAGCGTGGTCGCGTCATGGATCAGCCGGAGCCGGATGGGGTGGGCGCCGTAGCGGATGGCGTTGGTGACCAGTTCGCTCACCACCAGCTCGGTGGTGAAGGACGCCTCGCTCAGTCCCCAGCGGGAGAGCTGGTCGACCGCTTGTTTGCGGATCGGCGCGACCAGCGAGGGGTCGGCGGGGATGTCCCAGGTCGCGACCTGGGAGGCGGGCAGGCCCCGGGTGCGCGCGAGCAGCAGGGCCACGTCGTCGGCGGCGCCGCCGGGCGGGAGCAGGGTGTGCAGGATCCGGTCGCAGGTCTCGTCCAGGGAGTCCGAGTAAGCCGCCAGCGTCTCGCTCAGCAGCCGGAGACCGGAGTCCACCTCCCGCTCGCGGGACTCGATCAGGCCGTCGGTGTAGAAGGCGAGCACGCTGCCCTCGGCGAGCTCCAGCTCGGCCGACTCGAAGGGCAGCCCGCCCACGCCCAGCGCGGGACCGGCCGGCAGCTCGACCCGGCGGGCCGGGCCGTTCGGCCGCAGCACCACGGGCGGGGGGTGCCCGGCCCGGGCCAGCGTGCAGCGTCGCGACACGGGGTCGTACACCGCGTACAGACAGCTGGCGCCGACCTCGCCGGGGTTGCCCTCGCCGCCGGCCTCCTCAGACAGCCGGACGACCAGGTCGTCCAGGTGCGTGAGCAGCTCGTCGGGGGCGAGGTCGATGTCGGCGAGGGTGCGCACGGCGGTGCGCAGCCGTCCCATGGTGGCCGAGGCCTGGATGCCGTGCCCGAGGACGTCCCCCACGACCATGGCGACGCGCATCCCGGACAGCGGGATCACGTCGAACCAGTCGCCGCCGACCCCGGCGCGGGCGGCCGGCAGATAACGGGAGGCGGCGTCGACGGCGGCGGTGCGGGGCAGGGAGCGCGGCAGCAGGCTGCGCTGGAGGGCGAGGGCGGTCTCGCGCTCGCGGGAGAAGCGGCGGGCGTTGTCGATGCAGACGGCGGCCCGGGCCGTGATCTCCTCGGCCAGCAGCACGTCGTCCGGGGTGAACGGGTCCGGCCGGCGGAACCGGGTGAGGACGGCGACGCCGAGCGTCATACCGCGCGCCTGGATCGGCACGGACATCGTGGAGTGGATGCCGAGCTCCTGCACCCGGGCGCCGCGTGCCGGGTCCCAGGCGAGCCATGCGTCCAGACCGCCTCCCGCCAGGGAGCCGATGATGGTGTGTCCCGCGACCAGCGAGTCGGCCTGCGGCGACCCGGTCGGGTACTGCTGCACCTCGCCCGGCTTGGCCACCGCCTCCGGGTTGCCGGCGTTCACCGAGTGGTGCGCGGCACGCCGCAGCCCCACCGGCGGGCTGAACCGGCTCGGCAGCTCCCCGCCGTCCTGCGGGTCGAGCAGGTCGACGCTGACGAAGTCGCCGAGCGCGGGCACGCAGACCTCCGCCAGCTCCTGGGCGGTCCGGATGACGTCGAGGGTGCTGCCGATGCGCACGCTGGCCTCGTTGACCAGCTGGAGCCGCTCGCGTGCGAGGTAGTTCTCGGTGAAGTCGTGGGCGGACAGACACACGCCACGGACCCGGCCGTCGTCGTCGACGACCGGCGCCATCCGGGCCAGCCAGGCGTGGGCCCGCGACTCGCCGCCGCTGCGGGAGTACGTCTGCACGTCCTGCGGCCGGCCGCTGGTGAGCACCCGCAGCATGTGCTGTTCGAGCTCCGTGCTCTGCGGCCCGCCGCCGATCTCGGCGAGGCGCAGCCCCCGGACCCGTTCCTCGGGCAGTCCGATGACCTCACGCATCGCGTCGTTGATCCGGCGCAGTCGCAGGCGTTCGTCGTAGACGGCCACGGCGCAGGGGGACTGGACGAGGCCCGCCGCGGCGAGGAGAGCGTCCGAGGGGCCGGTGCCGCTCCCGGCGAGCGGGGTGACGACGAGCCACTGTCCCGGGTCGTCGGTCCGGGCGGGGAGGCGGTGGGCGAGCAGCCACACCCGGACCGGGCGGCCGTCGCGATGGCGCAAAGTGACCGTTCCGTCCCAGCGTGTGCCGCTGAAGTCGGGTGTCCCGTCGGCCAGCAGTTCCGTGGCGGGCCGGCCCAGGACATCGGCCGGGGTCCAGCCCAGCAGGGCCCGGGCGCCCTCGTTCCACCCGATGAGCGCGCCGGAGTCGTCGACGACCGCCCGGGCCGTCGCGGCCTCGTCGAACGGATACTCCGGGCTCATCTCGGCACTCCATCGCGGACACTCACAGTGAACAGGCACGTCACTTCCGTTCCAGCCTAGTGTGTCCCGCTCCCTGGCGGACGGGAACCCCCAGTGCTCGGCTGAACAGCGAGTTCCCGTCGGGGTCAAGGGCTAAAACCGGCCGATCCCGTGCGGTCCCGGGGGAGGGAGCCCCGGTCCGCCGCGGGAGCGGGCGGGCGCGTCGGGCCCCTTGACGGGCAGGAGCGGCCCGTCGTCAGATTCTGTTTGTTAACGATCAGTTGTGAGTACTTCTGGTTCCTGATGAGGGAGAGCCGACCATGACGGTCACTCGCAGATCGGTCCTTCTCGCGTCCGCGGCCGCACCGGCCGCCGGAGCGCTCCTCGGCACACCGGCGGCACAGGCCGCCGCGGACGCCGTACGCGCATCCGGCCGCCGCACGGTCGCGCTGCGCGACGGCTGGCGCTTCGCGCTGGTCAACCCGGGCGGGATCACCGACCCGACCGGGCAGTACGCGGACGCCGCCGCCCCCGGCCACGACGACTCGACCTGGCGCGCGGTGGCGGTTCCGCACGACTGGAGCATCGAGCAGACGCCCACCACGCAGAACGGCACGACCAGCGGCACCGGCTTCTTCCCCGGCGGCCTGGGCTGGTACCGACTCGCCTTCACCCTGCCGCCCGGCCACGCCGGCCGGCGGATCTCGGTCGAGTTCGACGGCGTCTACATGGACTCGTACGTCTACTGCAACGGCACCGAGGTCGGCCACCACCCCTACGGCTACACCGGTTTCGCCTTCGACCTCACCGACCTGCTGCACACCGACGGCACCACCGAGAACGTGATCGCGGTCAAGGTGCAGAACCGGCTCCCGAGCAGCCGCTGGTACTCCGGCAGCGGCATCTACCGCGAGGCCCGCCTGGTCGTCACCGAACCGGTGCACGTGGACCGCTGGGGCACCTACGTCACCACCCCCGAGGTCACCGACGAACGGGCCGTCGTCCGGGTCGCGACCACCGTGGCGAACGCGTCCGGCGCGAGCACGGACGTCGAGGTCATCTCCCGTGTCCTCGCCCCGAACGGCCGCACCGTCGCCCGCACCTCCTCCACGGTCGCCGTCGCCGACCGGGCCACGCAGACCCACGAACTCACCGTGACCGACCCGCAGCGATGGGGCTTCGAGACCCCGCGCCGCTACACCCTGGAGACCGAGCTGCGTGTCGCCGGCCGGGTCACCGACACCTACCGCACCCCGT
Organism: Streptomyces sp. NBC_01334; assembly: GCF_035983595.1. Taxonomy (NCBI): domain Bacteria; kingdom Bacillati; phylum Actinomycetota; class Actinomycetes; order Kitasatosporales; family Streptomycetaceae; genus Streptomyces; species Streptomyces sp. NBC_01334. Next base: position 8,686,334 of record NZ_CP130718.1, read on the forward strand.
TCGGCATCCGCACCTTCCGCTTCGACCCGGACGAGGGTTTCCACCTCAACGGCAGCCACGCCAAGATCAAGGGCGTCGACCTGCACCACGACCTGGGCGCGCTCGGCGCCGCGATCAGCGTCGACGCCGTCCGCAGACAGATGACGATCATGAAGTCCATGGGCGTCAACGCCTTCCGCACCTCCCACAACCCGCCGTCGCCGGAGATGATCCGGATCTGCGAGGAGCTGGGCATCGTGATGCTGGTGGAGGCCTTCGACTGCTGGAAGACCGGCAAGACGCGGTACGACTACGGGCGCTTCTTCGACGAGTGGTGCGAGCGTGACGCCACCGAGATGGTGCTCGCGGCCCGGAACTCGCCCGCCGTCCTCCTGTGGTCCATCGGCAACGAGATCACCGACTCCACCTCCACCGCCGGTCTCGCCATGGCGGACCGGATCATCACCGCGATCAGGGCCGCGGACGACACCCGTCCGCTCATCATCGGCTCGGACAAGTACCGCACCCCGCCGACCAAGGGCTCCGCCGCCGACCTGATGCTCGCCAAGCTGGACGGCCTCGGCCTGAACTACAACACCGCCAAGTCGGTGGACGTCCTGCACGCGACCTACCCCCACCTGTTCCTCTTCGAGTCCGAGTCGTCCTCGGAGACCTCGACCCGCGGCACCTACCAGGAACCCGAGCACCTCAACACCGGCGAGAACCACACTCCCGGCAGGCGGGCGACCTCCTCCTACGACAACAACCTCGCCTCCTGGACGATGAGCGGCGAGTACGGGCACAAGAAGGACCGCGACCGGAAGTGGTTCACCGGGCAGTTCCTGTGGTCCGGCATCGACTACATCGGCGAACCCACCCCGTACAACGTCTTCCCCGTGAAGGCGTCCTTCTTCGGCGCGGTCGACACGGCCGGGTTCCCGAAGGACATGTACCACCTCTTCCGGAGCCAGTGGGTCGACGAGCCGATGGTCCACCTGCTGCCGACGACCTGGAACCACGAGACGGGCGACACGGTCGAGGTATGGGCCTACTCCAACGTCGACACCGTGGAGCTGTACCTCAACGGAAAGTCCCTGGGCATACGGAAGTTCGACACCAAGAAGACCGTCGACGGCCGCGCCTACCTGGAGACCACCGAGGCCACCGGCGACGACAAGACCTTCACCACCGGCCCCTATCCCGGCAGTTACACCAGCCCGAACGGCAGCGCGGGCAAGCTGCACCTGACATGGCGGGTGCCCTACCGGCCGGGCGAGCTGAAGGCGGTGGCCCGCCGGGGCGGCAGGACGGTCGCCACCGACGTGCTGCGCACGGCCGGCGCCCCGCACGCCGTACGCCTCACCCCGGACCGCAAGTCCCTTCCCGCGGACGGGCGGTCACTGGTCTTCGTCACCGCCGACGTGGTCGACGCGCACGGGACCGTGGTGCCCGACGCCGAACACCTCATCTCCTTCGAGGTCAGCGGCGGTTCTCTCGCCGGCCTCGACAACGGGCGGGAGGAGAGCGCCGAGCGCTACCAGGCCAGCACACGGACCGCCTTCCACGGCAAGGCCCTCGCCATCGTGCGCTCCGGCACCGGGGCCGGCGCCCTGAGGGTGACCGCCCGCGTGGAGGGGCTGCGCAAGGGCACCGCCACCGTGCGCACCACGCCCGCCCGCTCGAAGGCGACCACTGCGCCCGCCGCCTTCACTCCCGACCTGCCGGCGCCGGTGAACCACCCCTACGCGGACGCCAGTTACTCCGGCCGCCCGGACACGCTGCCAGCCGCCCTGCTGGACGGCGACCCCGCCACCGGCTGGTCCAACGCCTTCGCCAAGTCGGCCACCGCCCTGCTGCCCGCTTTCGGCGGGGCCCGGCCGCGGGACTGGGTCTCGGTGGACTACGGGCGCACCCGGGACTTCGACCGGGTGGAGGTGTCCTTCACCGTCGACGCCACGCACAGCCTGCCCGCGGCGGTCGAGGCGGAGGTCTGGGACGGCGAGCGCTATGTGCCGGTCACCGGGGCGACCGTCGACTGGGCCACCGCCTCGGACACGCCGACGGCTCTCACCTTCGCCCCGGTCCGCGGCTCCAGGCTGCGCCTGACCCTGACCAGCAGCGCACCCGACACACCCCGAGGAGCGGTCCGCATCACCAGGCTGGAAGCTTGACCGGCTTCACCGGCTGAACCAGCAGGACCGGCCGGCCTGCTGCCCGGCCGGCGTCTCCCGGGGCGTCGAGGCTGGAGCGGCCGGCCGGGCGGCCGACCCGCACTGCCCGGTCCGTACGACCCTCGGCCCTCCCGCGGCGCCGGGGCCGGACCGTTCCGGGCGGTTCGGAACAGTCCGGCCCGGCGCTGCCGCCGCCCGGTCACCCCGCGCCCGAGACGCCTCAGCCCGCGTCGGTCGCCTCGAAGGTCACCTTCGCCGTGTCCACCGTGCCCGCGGCACGCCCGGGTGCGCTCTGCCACGACCAGTACAGGTTGGTGTGGGCTATCACCTGCTCCGGGGCCGGAGCGCCGTACTTGCTCAGGTCCTCCGTCGTGTGCGCGTCGCCGACCAGTGTCACGTCGTATCCCCGCACGAAGGCGCCGTGCAGGGTCGAGCGGATGCACGCGTCGGTCTGCGCCCCGGTGACGATCACCCGGCCCACCCCGTGCTGCGCGAGCACCGACTCCAGCTCGGTGTCCTCGAAGGAGTCCTGGTACGTCTTGTGGACGAGCGGCTCGGCGTCGAGGCGGAGCAGTTCCTCGACGTACTCCCAGTTCTCGCTGCCCCGTTCGAGGTCGTCGTCGGAGTGCTGTACCCAGACGACGGGCACGTCCTGCGCGCGGGCCGCGTCGATCAGGGTGTGGATGTTCGCGATCACCTCGTCGCGCCGGGGCGCGCCCGCCACCACGCCCTTCTGGACGTCGATCACGAGCAGGGCGGTGTTCGGCCGGTCGGGCAGGGTGGTCATGGAGAACTCCGGTTCCTCGTCATGGTGATCGGTGCTCGGACGGTCCACATTAGGACGCACCACTGACAACGGCCTCGAAGCCATCTCGTCCGGACCGTTGACGGAGTGTCATGACTCCAACAACCATGTCTTGCGACCCTGCTCTGGGAGCGCTCCCACGAGATGGCACCCCGCATCCCGTTCGGAGCGTCCCGCACCTCCCCGAGGAGCCCGGACGTGAAACGACGCAGCACCACCCTGCTGTCCCTCGCGGCCCTGCTGGGCGCGGCGCTCACCGCGCTGCCCGCGCAGCAGGCCGGTGCCGAGGAGGTCGAACAGGTCAGGAACGGCGGCTTCGAGACGACCGCCGACCCGTGGTGGACCAGCAACGTCACCGCCGGTCTCACCGACGGCCGACTGTGCGCGGATGTGCCGGGCGGCACCGTCAACCGCTGGGACTCCGCCATCGGTCAGAACGCCATCACCCTGGTGAAGGGGTCGTCGTACCGGTTCTCCTTCAGCGCCTCCGGAGTGCCCGAGGGCCATGTGGTGCGGGCGGTCGTGGGCCTCGGTGTCTCCCCGTACGACACCTGGTACGAGGCGACCCCGGTGCTGAACGAGTCGGGAGACGCCTACACGTACACGTTCACCTCGCCGGTCGACAGCACCCAGGGGCAGGTCGCCTTCCAGGTCGGCGGGAGCGCGGATCCCTGGCGGTTCTGCCTGGACGACGTGTCGCTGCTGGGCGGGGTGCCGCCGGAGGTGTACCAGCCCGACACCGGGCCACGCGTGCGCGTCAACCAGGTCGCCTATCTGCCGGCCGGACCGAAGAACGCCACCCTGGTCACCGACGCCGGCGCGAAGCTGCCCTGGCAGCTCAAGAACGGCTCCGGGGCTACGGTCGCGCACGGCTGGAGCGTGCCGCGCGGACTCGACGTCTCCTCCGGACAGCACGTCCACTCCATCGACTTCGGCGGCTACCGCACGCGCGGGACGGGCTTCACGCTGGTCGCCGACGGTGAGACCAGTCGCCCCTTCGACATCGGCACGGCCGGCTACGACCAGCTGCGGCTGGACGCGGTGAAGTACTACTACACGCAGCGCAGCGGCATCGCGATACGGGACGACCTGCGGCCCGGGTACGGCAGGGCGGCCGGTCACGTGGACGCGGCTCCCAACCAGGGCGACTCCGCGGTCCCGTGTCAGCCCGGGGTGTGCGACTACACCCTCGACGTCACCGGCGGCTGGTACGACGCCGGCGACCACGGCAAGTACGTCGTCAACGGCGGCATCGCCGCCTGGGAGCTGCTGAGCACCTACGAACGTTCCCTGCTCGCCCGCACCGGCGACCCGGCCGCGCTCGGCGACGGGACCCTCGCCCTCCCGGAGAGCGGCAACAAGGTGCCGGACATCCTCGACGAGGCCCGCTGGGAGCTCGACTTCCTGCTGAAGATGCAGGTGCCGGACGGGCAGCCGCTCGCCGGAATGGCCCACCACAAGATCCACGACGAGCAGTGGACCGGCCTGCCGCTGCTGCCGGGCGACGATCCGCAGAAGCGCGAACTGCACCCGCCCTCCACCACCGCGACCCTCAATCTGGCCGCCACGGCCGCCCAGGCGGCCCGCCTGTACCGGCCCTACGACAAGGCCTTCGCGGCGAAGGCGCTGACGGCCGCGCGCAAGGCCTTCACGGCGGCCCTCGCGCACCCGGACGTGTACGCCGACCCGGACGACGGCATCGGCGGCGGCGCCTACAACGACGACGACGCGACCGACGAGTTCTACTGGGCGGCCGCCGAGCTGTACCTCAGCACGGGGGAGAAGCAGTTCGCCGACAAGGTGCTGAACTCCCCGGTGCACACGGCGGACATCTTCGTCCCCAACGGCTTCGACTGGTCCCGAACGGCCGCCGCCGGCCGCCTCGACCTGGCGACCGTCCCGAACCGGTTGCCCGGCCGCGACAAGGTCCGCCGATCTGTCGTGCGGGGCGCCGACACGTATCTCGCCACGCTGGCCGGACAGCCGTACGGCATGCCCTACGCCCCCGACGGCAACCGCTACGACTGGGGTTCCAGCCACCAGGTCCTCAACAACGCCGTGGTCATCGCCACGGCCTACGACCTCACCGGCGCCTCGAAGTACCGGGCCGGGGCCGTCCAGAGCATGGACTACGTCCTCGGACGCAACGCGCTCAACCTGTCGTACGTCACCGGCTACGGCGAGGTGAACTCCCACCACCAGCACAGCCGCTGGTACGCGCGCCAGCTGGACCCGAACCTGCCGGACCCGCCGCGGGGGACCCTGGCGGGCGGCGCGAACTCGAGCATTCAGGACCCCTACGCGCAGGGCAAGCTCCAGGGCTGCGTGGGCCAGTTCTGCTATATCGACGACATCCAGTCCTGGTCCACGAACGAGACCGCGATCAACTGGAACGCGGCGCTGGCCCGGCTGGCCTCCTTTGTGGCGGACCAGGGGTAGGGCGGGATCGGCAACCGGATCAGCAATAGGCCCTGCCTGATCGGCAGTGGGCAGGGCCGAACACCTTCCGGTACCGCGCGGTCATCAGTTTGACCTGGGGATATTTACGAGTAAGTACCCGCGCGGTACCGTGAGGGGCATGCCAGCCCTCAATGTGGAATTCAGCGATCGCGAGCTGGAGGACCTGCGGCAGATCGCCAAGGAACGCGGTACGTCGATGAAGGCACTCGTGCGGGAGGCGGCCGCCGCCGACATCGCGCGGCACCGGGCGCTCCAGGAGGGCGCGGAGGCCTTCCGCAGGTTCTTCGCCTCGCACGCGGACGAGTTCGCCGCCGCCTTCCCCGAGGACGAACGCTCCGTGCGGGGCGAGGGGCGGGTCGCCTGACCGATGACCTCCGTCATCCACATCGACGTGCCCTGGCTGCTCCAGCGCCACGAAGAGGTTCTGCCGGAGCAGCCCACCGTCAACGACTTCTCGGCGCTGGTCGCCGCCGTCGCCCGGCACCGGGTCGATCCGCCCAAGCTCGGCGTGGACTCCGACCCGGCCTGGCGGGCCGCCGCGCTGCTGCACACCCTCACCGTGCTCAAGCCCCTGCCCTCGGCCAACGCCCGCTTCGCCTGCGCGACTGCGGTGGCGTACATGTTCACCAGTGGGGTCGGTATCGATCCGCCGTACGGCGCGCTCGTCGACCTCGCCCGCGATCTGCTGGACGGCAAGACGGACGTCTACGGCGCGGCGGACCGGTTGCGGTCCTGGCAGATATAGGCAAAGCGCAAAGCGTTCAGGGCCGCCGGCCGAGGGCGGGAGGAACAAGGCCGGCGGCCGTTTCGCGCAGGAGAGCCGCCGTCCTGCGCGGGGCCTCCGAGGAAGTGGCCGGTTCCAGCCAACCGCACGGGCCGGTGCGCCGGGAGAGTGCGCGGCGCCCTGCCGCGTGCGCGTGTTTCACACGGGGCGCAGGGGCGAATTCCGGCCGGGCCCGCAGAGGTCGTGGAAAGGCGCGCTGCCCGGTCCGAGCCGGCCCCGCCTATCGACTTTTTATCAACAAGGCGCAGCTTCAGCCGTCGCCTTGTTGTGCGCGACTCAGTTGTGCAAAGGTGAACCGCCCGTGCGGGGGGTCATGACCAAACCCCCCGCGTTCGTCGGCGGAGGCGAATTCACGCTCCCTGCCGCACCGGACAGGTACGTACCAAAGGAATGCGCTCAGTGCCCACCCCTCAGCCTCCTCGTCCGCCCTACCCTCCCCAGGGCGGGGGTCCCGGAGAATCCGACGAGTCACTCGCCGCGGGTATACGCGGCGGCGCGGACAGCGAGGTCGCCCAGTCCACCGCTCTGCTGATCGCCCGGCACTGGCGGCCGGTGCACGAGTACGCGGTCATCTGCCTCGCCTCCTCCGGGAGTGTCGCGTCCATGGTCACCGCGGCCGCCTTCCACCAGGTCCTCGACCGGCTGAAGCTGGGCGAGCCGGGGACCGCGCTGCGGCCCCGACTGCTGGTGACCGTGCGGGACATGGCCCGGCTGTGGTCCGCGGACGAGGGACTGTCCGGCGTGCTGCCGGTGCTGCGCAAGCCGGCCGGCGCCCGGGGGATGCGGGCCGCGAAGTCCATGATCCCGGAGAACCGGGTGCTGGCGGAACGCTCGTTCCAGGGCCTTCCCGCGGTCGCCCGGTGCGTCCTGTGGCATGCGGAGGTCGAGGCCGAAGAAGTCAGCGTCGCCGCCGGTCTGCTCGGTATGGACACCGACACCGTGACCGCCGTCCTGGAGCAGGCCCGGGACAAACTGCGCGAGGGAGTCGTCCGGGCGCACCGGGAACTCGCGCCGAGCAAGGACTGCCGCTTCTACAACCGGCTTCTCGACGTCCCGATCCGTCGCGGCGGCGACCTCCTGCCCGACGTGCGCAAGCATCTGGACGAGTGCCGCTACTGCCGTGCCGCCGCCGAACAGCTCGGCCACTTCGAGAGCGGCCTCGGCGTGCTGCTCGCCGAGGCGGTGCTCGGCTGGGGCGCCCGCCGCTACCACGACACCCGCCCCGGCCGCGCCAAGCAGCAGACCGTACGGCTCAAGGGCTCCGCACGGCACGGCGGCCGTGGCGGCCGTGGCACCCGCGGCAGGGGCGGCAACCTGTTCTCGCGCATCCCCTCGCCCCGTAGGCGGCCGTCGGGGGAGACCCGTTCACCGCGCGCGCTGTTCACCGGTGTCGGCCTGGCCTCGGCGGGTCTGCTGACCACCCTGCTCGCCGCCGGCATGTGGTCGGACGACGGCGGCGCCGACCCGGCCGCCTCGACCAGCGGAAGCGTCCCCGGCATCGACTCGCAGGCCGCCACCGCCTCGCCGACCGCCCCGGACACCGCCCAACTGCCCACCGCGCCACGGCAGACCACGCTGCGCAACGCCGCCGCCGACCTCTGCCTGGACGTCCGGGGCGAGGCGACGGCGGGCGCCTCCGTCGAACTCGCGGACTGCTCCTCCGATGCGACCCAGCAGTGGTCGTACGACGACGACGGGCAGTTGCGCAGCGTCGCCGGGCCCGGCCTGTGCGTGGACTCCCACGCCGACGCCGGGGTGGTCATCCTCGGCGCGTGCGTGGACGAGACCGACGCCCGGGGGGACGACGTCCGCTACGACCTCACCGTGCAGGGCGAGTTGCTGCCCCGCTGGGACGACGCGCTCGCCCTCGCACCGGCCGGTGAGGAGCCGGGCGCGGACGTGGTCGTGAAGGTCCGCGACCACTCCACCGGCCAGCGCTGGCTCACCGACGTCGCCTCCGCCACCCCCGGTTCCCTCGCGGTCACCGGCACGGACGCGCCCGCGTCGGCCCAGCCGGTCGACCTGGCGGACGGCACAGCCTGAGGCACGCGGTACGCGGACCCCGGCCGGCCCGCGGGCACGGCGGTGACCGGTGGCCACGGTCACCCGACCGCCGTCACCCGGCGTCCTCGACGAGGTCCGCCGGGCCCACGGTCCCGGGCCCGGCGTGGCCGGACAGCGCCAGGGTGAGGTCGAACTCGGCGAGCAGACAGCGGATCACGTGCTCGACGCCCGGCTGTCCGTCCAGGCCGAGGCCGTAGACGTAGGGACGGCCGAGGAGTACCGCCCGCGCGCCGAGGGCGAGCGCCTTGAAGACGTCGTCGCCGGTGCGCACCCCGCTGTCGAACAGCACCGTCAGCCGGTCGCCGACCGCCCGCGCCACCCGGGGCAGCGCGTCGGCGGCCGCGACCGAACCGGCGACCTGCCGGCCCCCGTGGTTGGAGACCACCACGCCGTCCATCCCGGCGTCGGCGGCCAGCCGGGCGTCGTCGGGGTGCAGGACACCCTTGAGGATGATCGGCCCGTCCCAGTTCTCCCGCAGGAACGCCAGGTCCGGCCAGGTCTTGCCGGGGTCCGCGAACAGACTCACGAAGTGCAGGACGGCCGCGTTCGGGTCCTCGTGCACCGGCTTGGCCAGGCCCGCCAGGAAGGCCGGGTCGGTGAAGTAGTTGGCGGTGCCCACGCCGTGCAGGAACGGCAGATAGGCCTGGTCGAGGTCGCGGGGCCGCCACGCCAGCAGCGGGGTGTCCAGGGTGACGACGAGCACCGTGAACCCGCTCGTCCGCGCCCGCCGCAGGAAGCTGCGGGTCACCTCGCGGTCCTTGGACCAGTACAGCTGGAACCAGCGCTCGGCGTCCCCCATCGCCTCGGCCACCTGCTCGATCGGCGTGCTGGACGCCGACGACAGGACGAACGGCACCCCCTGCGCGGCCGCCGCCCGGGCCGCAGCGGACTCGGCCTCCGGATGCATGATCGACAGCACGCCGACGGGCGCGAGCGCGAGCGGCGCGGGCAGGGCACGGCCCAGCACCTCGACCGACAGGTCCCGCTCGTGCACGTCCCGCAGCATGCGCGGCACGATCCGGCGACGCTCCAGGGCCGCACGGTTCGCCCGCGCCGTGCTGCCGTCCCCCGCGCTGCCCGCCACATAGCCGACCGGCCCCGGCCCGAGGCGGTGTTCGGTGAGCTCCTCGAGCCGGGTCAGGTCGGTGGGCAGCCGGGGGACCGCGCCCGTCATCCCGTTGAGATAGATCTCGTACTGGAAGTCCGCCCAGTGCTTCGCCATCCGTACGTCCCGCCTCTCGCCGTCCCGGCGTCGTCGCCGTCGCAGGGCGACCATACCGGCGGGTCGGTGGCGGCGGTCCGGTGGTTCAGTCGACGGCCGACCCGGACGGTACGGCGGCGGGTTCGCCGGCGTCCGTGCCCGGACCGGTGATCGGCGGCACCGCCACCTCCACGGTCCTGGCCAGCCGTGCCCCCTCGGGCCCGTACACCGCCCGGGGTTCGGGGAAAAGCCGCAGCAACGCCAGGTAGAGCACGGCGGCGACGGCCAGGGACAGCGGCAGGCCGATGTCGATGCCGTTCGCCAGATCACCCAGCGGGCCCACGAACTGTCCCGGGATGTTCGTGAACAGCACACCGAGCAGCGCCGACACCCACCAGGCGGTCATGCCGCGCCAGTTCCAGCCGTGCGCGAACCAGTAACGCCCGCCGCGCTGACGGCGGTTGAAGACCTGGAGGGCTTCGGGGTCGTACCAGCCGCGCCGGGTGAAGAAGCCCAGCATCATCACGACCATCCATGGCGTCGTACACGTGATGATCATCGTGGCGAACGTCGAGATGGACTGCACCAGGTCCAGGCCGAACCGGCCGACGAAGATGAACACGATCGACAGCAGACCGACCAGCACGGTCGCCCGCACCCGCGACAGCCGCGGGAACACCGACGAGAAGTCCAGACCGGTGCCGTAGAGCGAGGTCGTGCCCGTGGACATCCCGCCGATCAGGGCGAGCAGACACACCGGCAGGAAGAACCAGGACGGTGAGATCGCCAGCAGCCCGCCCACGAAGTCCGGGGCGGCCGGGTCGACGTACTCCGGGGCCTTCGACGCGATGATGCTCGCGGTCGCCAGACCGAAGACGAACGGCAGCAGGGTCGCGATCTGCGACAGGAACGCGGCGCCGACCACCCGGCGGCGCGGGGTGGTGGCCGGGATGTAGCGGGACCAGTCGCCGAGGAACGCCCCGAACGACACCGGGTTGGACAGCACGATCAGCGCCGCGCCGATGAACGACGGCCAGAACAGCGCGTCGGTGGCCGCGTCCGCGGAGTCCGTGAAGACGCCCGCGTACGACGCGTCGAAGTCGCCGGCGAAGGCGATCGCGCCGAGGAGGAACAGCACCGTGGCCGAGGCGACCGCGACCTTGTTGACGAACAGCATGAACCGGAAGCCGTATACACACACCGCGAGCACCAGCCCGGCGAACACCGCGTAGGCGACGGCGTACGTCAGGTCGCCGCGGGAGAGGCCGAAGAGGCGGTGGGCGCCGCCGACCAGGGCGTCGCCCGAGCTCCACACCGAGATGGAGAAGAACGCGATCGCCGTCAGCAGGGAGAGGAACGAGCCGACCACACGGCCGTGCACGCCGAGGTGCGCGGACGAGGAGACCGCGTTGTTGGTGCCGTTGACCGGTCCGAACACCGCCATGGGGCACAGGATCAGCGCGCCCACGAAGACCCCGAGGAGGGTGGCGGCGAGGCCCTGCCAGAAGGACAGGCCGAAGAGGATCGGGAAGGCGCCGAGCACGCAGGTGGAGAAGGTGTTCGCGCCGCCGAAGGCGAGCCGGAACAGGTCGAGGGGGGTCGCGGTGCGCTCGGCGTCGGGGATGCGGTCCACACCGTGGGACTCGACCTCGGTGAGCGACGGGGGAGACGCGGACGGCGCGGGTTCGGGGGACGGCGGGGTCAAGGGAGCTCCAGCAACAGGCGGTCGACGGTGGAGCGCGGGGTGGCGCGGCACGGTGAACGGCCGTCCGGTCGCGGGGTGGGCGACGCGGGCGGATGCCGTCACTGATCGGGGTCTGCCGAACCTACGGCGCGGGGCAAGACCCCGACCAGAGGATGAATCATCCTTCTTCCGCGTCGGGAGTGGACGAATCCGTCACCCCTCCATGACCGTGACCGTGACCGGGGCCGGAGTCGGGGTCGGAGGAGGAGTCGGAGTCGGGGGCCGTGTCCGGCCCCTGGGCCCGCACCCGCTGGACCTGTTCGAGGGAGTCGCGCAGCTCGGTGAGCCATTCGTCGGTGTGGCGCTGGACCAGCCGGACGCACCAGGCGAGCGCGTCGCTGCGGCTGCGGGCCACTCCCGCGGCGATCAGGGTGTCGAGGACCTGGCGTTCGGGCTGCCGCAGCCGGGTCATGACGGGCGCGGCCACGTGGGTGAACAGGGCACGCTCCCCGTCGCACACCACACCCCAGGACACCTTCCGGCGGAACCGGTGTTCGGCGTCGCGGGCCACGGCGATCCGGGTCTCCCGGGTACGTTCCCGGAACTCCTGGATCCGGGCGGTGACCGCCGCCTCCCGCTCGGCGGCCGAGGCGCCCTCGGCCGTCCGGGGCGCGGGGATGCGGCCGATCACGGTGATCTCCTCGCGGTCGACCGTCACCTCGGCGGGCTCCTCGAAGAGGTCGTCCGGCAGGCGGCCGGCGAACCAGCCCCTCAGCTTCTCTTTCTGCTCGGTCGTAATCATGTAATGACGATTACTCCGCAGGTGCATGAACACAAGGGGTCGAGAAGGAGTCCGCCGAGAGCGGAACGGAGGGTGCGCGGAGGGATCCGGAGGCGGAGGCGGAATGTTTCAGGCCGATTAACGAAGCTATGGAAACCGGTCATCGAGTCGACCGAAGGGATCATGAAGCGCTTGCTTTCGGCGTTGGAACGTTCGAATTCCGTTACTTCTCGCCACTGATTCAATACGCAAGGTTACTGAAACCCGTGGGGTCGATGTGAGATTCGGCGGTGGACTCGGCAGACTCGCGCTCGCCGCGTTCGACACCGACCGAGCCGGACCGGCACACCCCCGAATCGAGCGGAAGGATGCACACAATGCGGAACACCGCGCGCTGGGCAGCGACCCTCGGCCTCACGGCCGCCACCGTCTGCGGATCCCTCACCGGATCCGCGCTCGCCGCCCCGGCCGCAGCGCCGACCTCCCTCTACGCCCCGTCGGCCCTCGTGCTGACCGTGGGTCACGGAGAGACCGCCGCCACCGTCAACGCGGCCCGGGCCGTCACGCTGAGCTGCGCCCCGACGCCCTCCGGCACCCATCCCGCCGCCGCTCGCGCCTGCGCCGAACTGCGCGCCGCCGGCGGCGATCTGGACGCCCTGGCGGGCCCGGGTGACGCCGTCTGTACGAGGCAGTACGACCCGGTGGTCGTCACCGTCGACGGCGTATGGCAGGGCAAGCGCGTCTCCTTCGAGCGCGCCTTCTCCAACGAGTGCGTGAAGAACGCTGCCGGGAGCAGCCTCTTCGCGTTCTGAGACCGGGATCGCGTGGTCCCCGTGGACACCGAGAGAGGCTCGTGAGGTGGGGAGTGCGAGCCCCTGTCACGGGAGCAGCGTGATTCCGTACCCGGAGGCCGGACGGACAGTGTGGGGCTGTCCGCCGGCCTCCGGTGCACCCGTTTTCCAGGAAGGACGCGCCGGAGGGTCCCTAGGACCGCTCCCGGTGACTGGTGTCGCACCAGGGATAGCGGCGGCTGCGCCGGCAGGTGCACAGGGCGACCCGGAAGCGGTCGGATGCGACCGTGGTGCCGTCCTCCAGTTCCACCTCGACCGGTCCCTCGACGAGCAGCGGGCCCCGGCGCTGGACGGTGATCCGACAGGGCCTGTCAGCTGGGGAGTTCGGCACGGACGACCACCAGTTCTTCGTTCTCGTCGTCGGCGGACAGCAGACCCCGCTCCCGCAGCCAGTCCCTGCGCTCGCGCAGGACCGGGCCGAAGGGGATGCGGCGGCGTCGCGTCACGGACGCCTTCAGGCCGGACGCGCGCAGGACCGTCAGGGTGCTCGCGGGGTCGCTGAGCGCGGAGTGGACCATCAGCAGCACACCGCCGGGCCGCAGCAGCAGGGGCGCCTCGAGGCAGATCCGGTCGAGCAGGAGCCTGCCGTCACCGCCGCCGTCCCAGGCCCGGGCCGTCCCGCGGCCCACGCGGTCGCCGGCCGGCGCGGGCACGTACGGCGGGTTGGTCAGGATCAGGTCGAACGACTGTCCGTGCACCGGGGCGAAGAGGTTGCCGCGGTGCACGCGCACCGGCAGCCGTTCCCGCCAGGCGTTGAGGCGGGCGGAGTAGACCGCGCGCCAGGACACGTCGACCGCGGTGACCCGCGTGCCGCGCCGCGCGGCCTCCAGCGCCAGCGCGCCGGTGCCGGTCCCCACGTCGAGGACGTCGGCGCCCGGGAGCAGCGGTTCTTCGGACAGTGCCCCGGCCAGCAGGGCGGTGTCCTCCTGGGGGGCGTACACGCCCGGGAGTACGAGAGGATTCACGCCGACCAAGTACCCAGACAATCACGAAATATGGGCTTTTTCCTGATCGGGGAGCGGGGTACGCAGGGAGGACTCTCCCGAACGCCAGGCGCTGAGCAGGCGGGCGGCGAGGCGGTCCTCCAGGTGTCCGGTGGCGTCGAGGCCGAAGGTGATGTCGGGGGCCAGGTGCGGTTCCTCGTCCAGCAGCCCGCCGATGACGTCATGGCGTACCACCTGCTCGTGCACGGCGTCGGCCTCGACGTGCTCGTCGTAGAAGTGCACGGCGGCGGGCCCTGCGTCCGCGCGGCGCATCGCCTGGGCGAGCCGCCGGGAACCGGGCGAGGAGGTGATCTCGACCGCCGCGAAGTGGCCCACGAGGGCGCCCCTGAGGGCCCGGTGCAGGCCGAAGAGGGACATCAGGTTGACCGTGGCCAGGCTCTCGGCGCACGCGGCGTCCAGGTAGCGGCCGTAGGTGGTGTCCAGGCCCAGGTCCGTCATCAGGTCCGCGAACAGGCGTGCGTGGACGCGGTCGGGGCGCCCGCCGCCCCACTCGTCGAACTCCACCGCCGCCATCGCCGCCTTGGCCCGGCCCCAAAGCCTCGGCAGCACCCACGCGTGCGGGTCCGCCTCCTTGAGGTGGTACAGGGACCGCTGGGCCGCGTACTCGCGCAGCTGCCACAACTCGCCCTCGGCCGCGAGGAAATGGCTGACGCCCGAGCCCTCTACGGGCTCGACGAGAAGTTCCGCGAGCGCGTCCTCGACGGAGTCGTGACCCGGTGTGTCCTCGCGCAGGGCGGTCAGGAAACGGTGTTCCAGTGCGGCTCGCACCCGCAGCAGACCGGGATCCCACTCCCGGTCCGGGGCCACCCCCGCGAATCCGCGGTAGTGCAGCTCGTAGCAGAGGTACAGGGCCAGCTGGAGGTCGTCGCCGTATGCGGACGCGGATGCGACCGTCTCCGCTGCCGGGAGCGCGTCCGCGCCCGCCAGATATCCGCGGACGGCCGCGGACACCGGGCCCCGGGCGGCCGGCAGCTGTGGTCCATGGGGGTCGTGTGCCATGCGCGCCGGGTACCCCACGCAGGCCGGACCACCCGCCGGGGCCCGGATCACGCGCGGCGACCCTCCGCATCAGGCGGCCCCGGCGGCTCACGCGCGCCGGACCTCGCCTGGGCGGCCGGTCTGCGCCGATCCGCGCCGACCCGCTCCGATCGGCCCGAGCGCCGGCCGCGGGCCGCTGGGACCGGCGTCCGGCCCGACCTGGCCATGGCCGTCCACCGGCTCGGGTCCGTCCGAGCGGCCGCTGGGACCGTTTCACGCGAGCGGACCGGACCGTGGCGTCCACCGGCACGTCCGCCCCGTGGGCCGAGCGCCGCCGCGACCGGTACCGGCCGGACCCGGCCATGGCTGGCGGGCACCCGCTCGGGTCCGCCCCAGTGCCCCTCGGGCGGTCGCCGGGCCGGTACCCGGCTGGACCGGACCAGGCGCCGTCCACCGACGCGGGGCCGTCCGCCTCGTGGGCTGGGCAGCCGCTGCGACCGGCACCCGAGGGGACCGGACCACGGCCGTTCACCTGCTCGGGTCCGGCCGAGCGCCGGCCGGGCGGCCGCCGGGGCCGTCGGCGTGCACCTCTACCGGGCAGCCGAGCAGCCGGCCCACCGGCCGCCCCCCGCTCAGTCGCCCCGCGACTCCTCCGGAGCGCGTTGACCGGGCGGCTCGCCGTAGGGGGCCGGCGTGGGGGTCAGCGGGTTCGGTCCGTTGCGGGTTCTTCCTGCGGGCGTTGCGGCGCGGTTCCGGACGGTCGGGCAGGGGAGGGGACGTGTTGGGTGAGGCGCAGGGGTACCGGCTCCGGGGGCGCCTTCTTCTCGTTGTCGGTGAGCCGGCTCACCTCGGCCCACCAGGCCGGGCCGTCCTCCATGTGCCGCAGCATGACGCCCTCGCGGATCGCCCACGGGCAGACGGTGACCGAGGTCAGTCCGGTCAGTTTCATCGCCGTGTGCCCGATCACCGCGCCGGCCAGGCTCTGCGCGGCGCGCGGCGCGGAGATGCCGGGCAGCCGGGCGCGTTCGGCGGCGGGCAGGGCCGCCAGGGTGGCGATGGCCTCGCGCAGGTCGCGCCGGCGCAGGGTGCGGTCCATGAAGGGGCCGTGCCGTCCGGGGGCGGCCCCGCACAGTCGGCCGAGCTGCTGGAAGGTGCGGGAGGTGGCCACCGCCGTACGCGGCCCCTCCCAGCGGACCCGGGCCGCCACGTCCCTGAGCTGGTGGCGGATCCTGCGCCGTGCCGCACGGAGGGCCTCGGGGGAGGGCGGGTCGTGGTCCGCGAGGAAGTCGTGGGTGAGCCGGCCCGCCCCCAGGGGCAGTGAGGCCACGAAGTCCGGCAGCCGGCCGCGGCCGAAGGCCACTTCGAAGGAGCCCCCGCCGATGTCCAGCAGGGCGAGCGGGCCGCAGCGCCAGCCCATCCAGCGGCGGGCCCCGAGGAACGTCAGCTCGGCCTCCACCTCGCCCGGCAGGGTGCACAGCGCGACGCCGGTCCGGGAGCGGATCTCGCGCAGCACCTCGCGTCGGTTGGGGGCCGCGCGCACCACGGCGGTCGCGAAGGCGAGCGGGCCCGCCGCACCCCACCGGTCCGCGGTCCGGGCCGCCGCGGCGACCGCCAGGACGAGGCGTTCCACGGCCTCTTCCGGGAGGGGGTCACCGGGCGCGACCTGCTCGGCCAGCCGCAACCGCCACTTGGCCGTGTGCACCGGCAGAGGGGCCCCGCCCGCCGCGTCCGCCACCACCAGCCGCACGGTGTTCGAGCCCACGTCGAGCACGCTGATTCTCATGGACCGCGGGTACCCACGGCTAAACCTGCGGGCGCCCCGCCCTTGCGGGCCCGACACGGAGGGGCCGCCGTCCCTCGCGGACGGCGGCCCCTCTCCCCGGTGTCTCCCTGGTGCGGCGGCGGGTGGAGGGCCCGTCACATGTGGACCACCGGTGCCGCGTCCGCGTCCTGCTGCGGCACCCCGCGGCGGAAGAGCAGGAACGCGATGACCGCGCCCGCGGCGAAGAAGCCGGCCGACCACCAGAAGGCGGTGGTGTAGCTCTCGATGGTCGCCTGCGCCTGGACCAGCTTGTTCGCCGGGTTCTTCCCGACCAGGTAGTCGGCGGCGGCGCTCGCGGCCAGGGTGTTCAGCAGGGCCGTGCCGATCGAACCGCCCACCTGCTGCATGGCGTTGACCGTGGCGGAGGCCACGCCCGCGTCCTCGGCGGCGACACCGCCGGTGGCCATCTGCATGGCGGGCGGCATGACCAGGCCGAGGCCGATGCCGGTGATGACCAGCTGCGGCAGGACCGCGCTCAGGTAGTGGGAGCCGACGCCGATCCCGGTCAGCCAGGCCATGCCCACCGCGGCGATCGCGAAGCCCAGCGGGATGACCGCCTTCGGGCCCAGGCGCGGCACCAGGGCCGTGGTGCCGATCTGTGCCGCCACCATGAGCGCCCCGACCATCGGCAGGAACGCCACACCCGTCTTCGTCGGGCTGAAGCCCAGGTTCAGCTGGAGGTAGTACGTGAGGAAGAGGAACACGCCGAACATGCCGGCACCGGAGATCAGCACGGCCAGGAACGAGGCCGCCCGGTTGCGGTCGAGGAGGATGCGCAGCGGCAGCAGCGGGTGCGCGGCCCGGGTCTGCCACCAGGTGAAGGCCGCGAGCAGCGCTCCGCCCGCGAGCAGGAAGCCCCAGGTCTGCGGCGAGTCCCAGTCGTGGGTCTCCGCGTTGGAGAAGCCGTACACGAGGGAGAACAGACCGGCGGCGACCAGGACGGTACCCGGCACGTCGAGCTTGGAGTTCTCGGCGTCGCGGTGGTTGGACAGCAGCAGCCAGCCGCCCGCGAAGGCGACGACGGCGATGGCCACGTTGACGTACAGCGTCCAGCGCCAGTCGAGCGCGTCGGTCAGGATGCCGCCGAGCAGCAGGCCCACCGCGCCGCCCGCGCCGGCGATGGCGCCGTAGACGCTGAACGCCTTGGCGCGTTCCTTGGCGTCGGTGAACGTGGTGTTGAGCAGCGACAGCGCGGCGGGCGCGAGGAGCGCGCCGAAGGCGCCCTGCAGTGCCCGGGCGGTGACCAGCATCTCGAAGTTGGTCGCGGCACCGCCGAGGGCGGAGACGGCGGCGAAGCCGACGACCCCGATCAGGAAGGCCGTCTTACGGCCGAAGAGGTCGGCTATCCGGCCGCCGAGCAGCAGCAGGGAGGCGAACGCCAGCGCGTAGGCGGTGACGATCCACTGCCGGTTGCCGTCGGAGAAGCCGAGGTCTGCCTGGGCCGAGGGCAGGGCGATGTTCACGATGGTGGCGTCCAGCACCACCATCAGCTGGGCCAGGGCGACGACCGCGAGGATCCACCACTTCTTGGCGGATGCTGCGGACGGCCCCTGGTCGGCGCCCGTGCGGGTGCCGTCCGTCAAGGTCTTCGGAGACATGGGGAACCACTCCAGGGACGTGAGGGCAAAGAACACGTAAACGAAACGGTTTCGTACACCTGGAGGCTAGACCAGTTTCTGCGAAACGGCAAAGTTTCGTTAGTGAGAGGGCGCAGACTCGCGCGGCGGCGGACCCGCGGCCGGGGGCCGGTTCCCGGCCGGAGGGAGCCCCTGGCACCGGAACCGACCGGGACGGGGGCTAGGCCAGCTGCCGTCGCACCAGCTCGTGCAGCCTTCCGCCGGTGTCCGCGAGGAGCTGGGCGGGCGGGCCCTGCTGGGCGACCTTGCCGTTCTCCATCACCACGACCCGGTCGGCGTCCATCACCGTGGACAGCCGGTGCGCGATGACGACCCGGGTGGCGTTGAGCTTGCGGGTGCTCTCGATGACCGTGCGCTGGGTCTCGTTGTCGAGGGCGCTCGTCGCCTCGTCGAAGAACAGGATGCGCGGCCGGCGGATCAGCGCCTGGGCGATCATCAGGCGCTGACGCTGGCCGCCCGAGACCGACCCGCTGCCCGAGACGATCGTGTGCAGTCCCATCGGCATGCGCTTGATGTCCTCGGCGAGCCCGGCCAGCTCGGCGGCCGCCATCGCCTCCTCCGGCGTGTAGGCCTCGGTGCCGCAGATGACGTCCAGCAGGGAGCCGGTGAACGGCTGGGCGTGCTGGAGCACCACCCCGCACTGCCGGCGTACCGCCGACTGGTCGAGGGCCGCCAGGTCCTGGCCGTCGTACAGCACACTGCCCGAGACCGGCTTGTCGAAGCCGATGAGCAGCCGCAGAAGCGTCGACTTCCCGCAGCCGCTCGGGCCGACGATCGCCACGAACTCGCCCGGCCGCACCTCGAAGGAGACGTCGTCGAGGACGAGGGGACCGTCGTCGGAGTAGCGGAAGGACAGCCGGCGGGCCTCGAGCGCGCCGGTCAGCGGGCCGGGGCGGGTGTTCGCCGTGCGGACCTCCGGCGTCGCCTCCAGCACCGGCCGGATCTCCTCGAACAGCGGCAGCGCGGCCACCGCCGAGACGAACGCGCCGGTCAACGAGGTCACCGAGGTGAGCAGCATCGTCATCGACGTGTTGAAGGTGAGGAAGTCCGCCGCCGACAGCGCACCCCGCGCCGGGCCGGCCAGCAGCATGAACATCAGCAGGGAACACAGCGGCAGATACACCGAACCCAGCACCGTGTTGAGGTTCTTGATCCGGCCGAGGCGCTGCTGGAGCTCCCGGCTGCGCGCGAACTGCGCCGCCCAGGCCGCGTACGCGTAGTTCTCGGCGGCCGCCACCCGCAGCTTCGGCAGTCCGCGCAGGGTCTGGAAGGCCTGGTTGTTGAGCTTGTTGGAGAGCACCACGAGCCGCCGCTGCCAGCGCACCTGCCACAGCCCGAGGGCCAGGAACACGGACGCGATGACGACCAGCATGCCGATCGCGGCGAGGGCCATCGGCACGCTGTACCAGAGCAGCAGCCCCAGGTTCATCGCGCCGATGGTGACGGACTGCGCGACCGAAGGACCGAGTCCGGCCAGCAGTCGGCGGATCGCGCTGATGCCCATCGCGGCACTCGCCAGCTCGCCCGTCGAACGCTCGGCGAAGAACTTCGTCGGCAGCCTGAGCAGCCGGTCCCACACCGCCGGCTGGAGCGTCGCCTCGATCCGGCCCTCCAGCCGCAGCATGGTCAGGTTCTGCAGCAGCATGAACGCCGCCGCCACCACGCCGCTGACCATCACCGCCAGACACACCTGCACGATCAGCCCCTGCTGGGCCTTCGGCACGTACTCGCCGAGCACCTTGCCGGTCGCGATCGGCACCAGCGCCCCGATCACCACCGTCACCAGCCCGCTCAGCAGCAGGTTCGTCAGGTCCCCCGCCGTGCCCCGCATGCTGAAGCGCAGCAGCCCGAGAGGGCCGAGGCCCTGTTCCGGCAGCGGGCGGTAGAACATGACCGCCCGCGGTTCGAACTCCGCCGCGTTGGCCTTCTCGACCGGGGTCTCCCGCCCGGTCGCCGGGTGCACGGCGACATAGCCGCCGCGCCGCCACAGCAGCGCGACCGGCGCCCCGGACAGGGCCCGGTGCCCGACCAGCGGCCCCACGTCGTCCCGCCACCAGTGGCCGTCCAGACGTACGGCCCGGGCGCGCACCCGCGAGGCGAGAGCGACCCGCTCCACCGGGTCCAGCCGGTCGCTGTCGGCGCCCATCTGCGCGGGTTCGGCGAGGGTGATCCCGGCGGCCCGGGCGACGAGCCCGCACGCCGCGTAGGTGGCGTCGGCGTCGGCGGCCGTGGTGCGCTTGTCCGTGCCCCTGCCGTTCCTGTCGCCCCGGCCGCTCTTGCCGATCGACGCCAGCAGAGTCCGGTCGGCCTGGGCGCGGACCGCCTCACCGGCCTTGATCCCGGCGGCCGTGCGGGTCTCGTGGGTGTGCTCCAGCTGCTCGATCCAGCGATCCAGCGTGGTCAGCAGCCGGTACTGCTGGTCGACCACGCTCTGCCACAGCGCAGGGTCCATCAGCAGGTCGGCCGCCGCCTCCGCGCCGTACAGCGAGCCGTACTGCACGCTGCCCGGCGGCACCTGCATCCAGAACACGTCGTCGTCCGTGACCTCGGCAGCCCCTTCGGTGGCCATCGGCGCCTGGAAGAGGATCGACAGACCGCGGCCGACGCCGAGGGCGAGCGCGTACTCCAGGGGGCTCGAAGTCGGCGGCACGTACTGGGGGTTGCCGTACTCGTCGTAGGACCAGGTCTGGGTGTTCGCGGGCTGGTACAGCTCCCGCAGCCCGATGCGGTGCACCACGCAGTCGCGCAACGGGCGTGCGACGAGCGTGTGGTGGGGTCCGGTGACCGGACCGAGCAGCAGTGAGCCCCCCTCCAGTCGGCCCAAGTGGTGCCAGTGGCCCTGCTGTTCGGCGTCCACCGCGAACAGGTCCAGCGCGCCGGACGCGACCAGCCACAGCACCTGCGGCCCTTCCAGGTCGAGCCGGCTGAAGCCCGCGCAGTCGATCCGCGCGCCCAGCTGCCCCAGCGCGGCGAGCACGACATCGCCTTCGGACACGGCAGTCATCTCATCGCTCCCTGACCAGCGCCGCGTACGAGCCGCCGCGCGCCACCAGTTCCTCGTGCCGCCCGCGCTCCACGACCGTGCCGTGCTGGAGCACGACGATCTCGTCGCTGTCGCGCACCGTGCTGAGCCGGTGGGCGATCACCACGCACGCGCAGCCGCGCCGGCGCAGGTTGTCCATCACGACCTGCTCGGTCTCCGCGTCCAGCGCGCTCGTCACCTCGTCCAGCACCAGGATGCTGGGCCGGCGCACCAACGCCCGCGCGATCTCCAGGCGCTGGCGCTGACCGCCGGAGAAGTTGCGGCCGTCCTGCTCCACCTTGCTGTGGATGCCGCCGGGCCGCCGTACGACCGTGTCGTAGAGCGCCGCGTCCCTGAGCGCGTCGACGACGGCGTCGTCCGGGATCGACGGGTCCCACAGCGCCACGTTGTCCCGCACCGAGCCCTCGAAGAGGAACACCTCCTGGTCGACGAAGGACACCGAGGAGGCGAGCGCCCCGCGCGGAATGTCCTCCAGCCGCTGCCCGTCGACCCGGATCACGCCCTCCCAGGGCGCGTACAGACCCGAGATCAGCCGGGACACCGTCGACTTGCCGCTGCCCGAGCCGCCCACCAGCGCCACCTGCTGCCCCGGTCCGACGGTCAGGTCGAAGCCGGTCAGCAGCGGCTTGTCCAGCGGGCTGTAACCGAAGGTGATGTTCTCCAGCTCGACATGGCCGTGCAGTCGGCGCGTGGAGTCCCCGCCGGCGCGGCGGTCGTAGAGCGGGTCGGCACGGAAGTTCTCCACGTCCTTCAGCCGGGCCACGTCCGCCGCGAAGTCCTGGATGCGGCCCGCGACCCCGTTGAGGCGGGTCAGCGGGGCGGTGAAGCGGGTGACCAGGGCCTGGAAGGCGACCAGCAGACCCACCGAGATATGGCCCTCGATCGCCCGCATGCCGCCGATCCACAGGATCAGCGCGCTGTTGAGCGTCGCGAGCGTCGGCGCGACCACGCCCAGCCAGGCGCTCGGCACCCCGAGCCGCTGCTGTTCCTCCAGCGTGGTGGCGTGCTGTCCGGCCCACTTGCGGAAGTACCCCTCCTCACCGCCGGTCGCCTTCATCGTCTCGATCAACTGAAGCCCGGTGTAGGCCGTGTTGGTGAGCCGCGCGTTGTCCGCGCGCAGCTTCGCCGTCCGGGTCGCGCGCAGCCGGACGACGATCCGCATGGCGACGATGTTCAGCAGCGCCACGCCGATCCCGACGGCCGTCAGCTGAGGGTCGTAGGTGTAGAGGAGGACCGCGTACAGGACGACGACGATCGCGTCCACGCCCGCCGACGCCAGGTCGCGGGCCAGCGTCTCGGCGACCGCGTCGTTCGACTGGAGCCGCTGGACCAGGTCGGCCGGGCTGCGCTGGGAGAAGAAGGTGACCGGCAGCCGCAGCAGATGGCGCAGGAAGCGGGCGCTGGAGAGGGTCGAGGAGATGATCCGGCCGTGGTGCAGGTTGGCCTGCTGGAGCCAGGTCAGAGCCACCGTGAGGGCCACGCAGGCGCCCATCGAGACGAACAGCACGCCCAGCAGGGAGGTCTGCCGTCCGATCAGGAACATGTCGATGTAGGTGCGGCTGAGCGCCGGCACGGCCGCGCCCACCAGGACCAGCAGCAGACTGGCGAGCACGGCTGCCGGCAGGGTGCCCGCGGTGCCGCGCAGCCGGGCCGGCATCGCGCCCAGCACACCCGGTCTGCGTCCGCCCCGTTCGAAGTCCTCGCCCGGTTCCAGCACCAGCACGACACCCGTGAAGCTGCCGTCGAAGTCCTCGATCGGCACGAAACGCCGGCCCTTGCCGGGGTCGTTGATGTACACGCCCCGGCGGCCGAAGCGGCGACCGAGGCCCTCGTAGACGACGTAGTGGTTGAACTCCCAGAAGAGGATCGCGGGCGACCTGACGCCGGCGAGTGCCGCCAGGTCCATCTGCATGCCCTTGGCCGTGAGGCCGTAACTGCGGGCCGCCTTCAGCAGGTTGCTCGCCCGCGAGCCGTCACGGGAGACACCGCAGGCGATGCGCAGCTCCTCCAGAGGAATGTGCCGGCCGTAGTGCCCGAGGACCATGGCGAGCGAGGCCGCCCCGCACTCCACGGCCTCCATCTGGAGCACGGTGGGCGTGCGGACGGTCTTCGTCCGGCTCTTGGGAACCGTGCGTCGGGGCGGTGCGGCACGCCGCCGGGTCCGCGGCTGCTCGGTGGTGGTCACGGGAGCAGCCAATCGACGGGACGCTGGTCGGCCAGCCGGATCGAACCCGTGGCCATGGTCATGGAGGTGAGGGCGAAGGGCGGCCCGTCCGCGGACGACCACCGGTAGCCGCTCTTCGTCGCCGAGGACCTGTCGAGGCGGACCAGGACCGCCACCGGGCGGCCGTCCTCGGTGAACTGCTGGCCGAGCTGGCTGTCGCCCAGGAACGCGGCGATCGCCTGCGCCGACTGGGCCGCGCGGTCCACCGACTTCACATGACCGCGCAGCACGCCGTACTCCTGCGAGGGCACGGTCTGCACGGTCAGGTCGACGGCCGCGCCGGACGGGATGGAGGCGGCGTTCTCCGCGGGGACGTACACCGTGGCGTACAGCGGGTCGTCGGCGTCGGCGACCTTCTCGACGGCGGCGACGTTCGCGCCGGTGGAGATGATCTGACCGATGGTGGCGGCGAGTGCGGTGATCCGGCCCGCGGCGACCGTCCGCACCACGGCGTCGCCCTCCGCCGTACGCACCTTCAGCACGGGCGAACCGGCGGGCAGCCGCTCGCCCTCCTTCGCGAGGACCGCGGTGACCTGGCCCGCGGCCGGGCTCTGGAGGATGTAGCTGCCCTCACCGTGGGTGAGGACGGCGGGCGCGCTCACCGTGGAGGCGACCGAACCGGTCACCGCCCACACGGACGCGGCCGCCATGACGACCACGGTCACGGACAGCACCAGCCAGCCCTGAGGGCGCGCGAAACGCACCGGCAGGTCGAGTTCCTCCGGCGACTGGAGCTTGGCGAGGGCCTGTTGGCGGAACTGCACGGGCCTACCTAGGGAGTCTCAGGGCGCCGATGAGTCCCGGAGCCGGGTGACGGCTCCGGGACTCAAAGGGGTCACGAAAGGTGCGATCAGAGACCGGCGACCAGGTTGGTGACCGGGGCCGTGTTCAGGCCGGTGACACCCTCGACGGTGCCGACGGCCGTGTTGACCAGGCCGGAGACCGGGGCGATGCCGTCCACCAGGCCGGTGACGGTGCCGACGGCGTTCAGGGACAGACCGCCGGAGACGTTGTCCAGCTCGGCGTCGGAGATCTCGACGGTCTCAACCTGGGGGGTGGAGTTCATGGTGGAACTTCCCTTCACATGGATATCTCATAAGGGGGGAGCGGCCCCCTCTGGGGACAGATGACGGCCGCGAGCACGGGCACCGGGCACCCCGTTTCCGGGAGACCGCGATGACCCTGCGGTGCGTTGGATCAAAGCAGGTCCGCGGTCGGCGCAGCCAATCAATCACCGCGTTCACCTGCGAACTTGTGTCACGGGAGCGTGAAACGGTGCAGGCGCGCCCACTGCTTGTCGGCGACTTCTCCACACCATGGGCGGGATCTGCTCGGATGAGCGTCCGGCGGCCTCGCGGCGAATCCGACACTTCAGTACCAAAGGCGTGGCGGGCGTCGAGCAGTTGTGCAGAACCCCTGCTCGCGGTGACCCGCTTGGGCATTCGATGTGCAGATTCTCTGAAGCGGGGATTCGGTCCGTGGATCTGAACGGATCGTGGCCGGTCGACCACGAGGAGTGCCGGTCGACGCGTGCCCGAACGGCGAGCGCATAGCTCGTGCACAGGTTGGTGAACGTCTTCCGGGGGTCGGGCTTCGGCCGTACCGCTCGGTTCAGGCCATCCGAATCGGTCACCGCGTGCCGGAACGAAGTCGGTCGACGTGTCGTCTTCCTGTTTTCGGGGCCTCGCGAGCGGCCGACACGGTGATGTCGACGGCTGTGTCCGTGGCTGCCGCCGGCACCTGTCCCGGAGGTCCCCCACGCTCCCGTGTCGGTGCCCCTGACCAGGGAGGACGCCGAACCGGCGGCGCTCGTCGGGGAGTTCGGCGAGCACGCCCGGAACGAGCGCCCGGAGTGCGAAGCCGACCGAAAGGATCTTGTCGGCTTCGGCGGTCGTCATCGCCATATGGGCGTTTGTTCCCGAGGTCGCGAGGTCGGGCTCAGGTCATGGCCGATTCAGGTTTGAGCAAAGGAAGTTGGCAAACGCGATTGAACGCACCCCCTGACCCCTGCGTACTCATGGCCAACCAGGCGCCGCTGTACGGAGCTGCCGAACCCCGGCAGCCAGACCCCGTCCCCCAGGAGGTCGAGTTTTTTGAGTCACAAGCGAGTTACGAAGCGCAAGGCCATCATCGCCGCAGGCGGTGTGGCTGCGCTCGGAGCGGCAGCCATCCTGCTTCCCCAGGCCAACGCCTCCCAGGACGGCGGTTCCGACAACGCCGCCACGGTGAAGACGCTCAAGGCGGGCGACGCCTCGGACCTCGCCGCACAGCTCGAGAAGCTGCTCGGTGACGCCTTCGCCGGCTCGTACTACGACAGCGAGGGCAAGCAACTCGTCGTCAACGTCATCAACGTCGAGGGCGATGACATCAACATCGACGGCGACGAGAACCAGGTCATCGTGCAGGCCAAGAAGGCGGGCGCCAAGATCCGCCAGGTCGACAACAGCACCGCCGAACTCGAGGCGGCCGCGAAGACGCTGAAGAAGGAAGCGACCATCCCGGGCACCGCCTGGGCCGTCGACCCCAAGACGAACAAGATCCTCGTCACCGCCGACTCCACGGTCACCGGCACCAAGTGGGACCAGATCGAGTCGACCGTCAAGACCCTCGGCACGGGCATGGCGACGATCCAGAAGTCGGCCGGCACCTTCACCACGAAGGTCGCCGGAGGCGACGCGATATTCGGCGGCGGGGCACGCTGTTCCCTCGGCTTCAACGTGACGGCCGGCGACGGCTCCCCGGCCTTCCTGACGGCCGGTCACTGCGGGGTCGCGGCCGAGCAGTGGTCCGACTCCGAGGACGGCGAGCCGATCGCCACCGTCGACCAGGCGACCTTCCCCGGGGACGGCGACTTCGCGCTCGTGAAGTACGACGACCCCGCCACCGTTGCCGCGAGCGAGGTCAACCTCGGCGACCAGACTCTCGCGATCACCGAGGCCGCCGAGGCGACGGTCGGCACGCAGGTCTTCCGGATGGGCAGTACCACCGGTCTCGACGACGGTCAGGTCCTCGCCCTCGACGCCACCGTGAACTACCCCGAGGGCACCGTCACGGGCCTCATCCAGACGGACGTCTGCGCCGAGCCCGGCGACAGCGGCGGCTCGCTCTTCACCCAGGAGGGCCAGGCGATCGGCCTGACCTCGGGCGGCAGCGGCGACTGCACCGTCGGCGGCGAGACCTTCTTCCAGCCGGTGACCACCGCGCTCGAGGCGGTCGGCGCGACCCTCGGCGACGGCGGCATCGGCGCCGGTGACGCGGTCGGCGGCGAGGAAGCCGGCGCGGGCGCCGTGGACGAGAACGGTGACGGCATCGACGACCAGACCGGCGAGGCCATCGAGGGCGGCGGCGAGGAAGCCGGTGCCGGTGCGGTGGACGAGAACGGTGACGGCATCGACGACCAGACCGGCGAGGCCATCGAGGGCGGCGGCGAAGAGGCCGGTGCCGGTGCGGTGGATGAGAACGGTGACGGCATCGACGACCAGACCGGCGAGGCCATCGTCGGCGGCGCGGACGAGAACGCCGACGGCGGCGCGGACGAGAACGCAGGCGGCCACGACCAGAACGACAACGGCGCGGAGGGCGGCTCGGGTGTGACCGAGTCGCACTGACCCGGCATCAGCTGAACGGTCCGACCCTCCGGCGGGGGTCGGACCGTTCATGTCTGCGCCCGGCGGCGGTCCTCACACGTCACCCCGCGCCCGCAGCAACAGCAGCGCCACGTCGTCCTGCCGTTCGTCCGCCGCCGCGTAGGGACCCACCAGCTCGTCGGCCAGCTCCGCCAGCGGACGGTCCCCGGCCTCGCCGAGCCGCCGCCCCAGGCCGGCGACCGCGTCCTCGATGTCCACCCCCGGCGTCTCGATGAGCCCGTCGGTGTAGAGGGCGAGGACACAGCCGTCGGTCAGCTCGACCTCCGTCGTCGGATACGTCGCCGTGGCGTCGATGCCCAGCAGCGGACCGCCCGCGAGGTCGAGGACGCGCACCCGGCCGTCCGCCCGGCGCAGCAGCGGCGGGGGATGCCCCGCCCGGGCCATGACGGCCCGCCCCCGGGCCGGATCCAGCCGCAGGTAGAGACAGCTCGCGAAGAGGTCGGAGCCGAGGTCGATCAGCAGCCGGTTGGTGCTGCGCATGACCTCCGCAGGCTCCTGACCCACCGTCGTGTACGCGCGGACGGCGGTACGGATCTGGCCCATCAGCCCGGCCGCGGTCACGTTGTGCCCCTGCACGTCCCCGATCACGGCCGCCGGGAGCGGGTGCGAGGGCACCAGGTCGTAGAAGTCCCCGCCGATCTCCATGCCCCGGGTGGCGGGCAGATAGCGGGCGGTCGCCTCGATCCCGGGCAGCGACGGCAGCGAGTGCGGCAGCAGTGCCGCCTGAAGCCCGTGCGCCAGCTGGTGTTTGACGTCGTAGAGCAGCGCGCGGTCCAGGGCCTGTGCGATCAGTCCGGCGAGGCTGGTCAGCACCGCACGCTCGTGCGTGGAGAACGTGTGCGGTTCGGCGTAGGCCAGCACACAGGCGCCCACCGGGCGGCTGGAGGCGATCAACGGCAGGAAGGCCCAGGCGGCGAACCCGTCGGGCGTGGAGTGCCGGGCCGGGTACAGCCGCTCCAGGTCCTGCCGGGAGTCGAAGAACGCCGGGACGCCCGTGGCGGCCGCGTGCGCGCCCGGCGTCGGGGAGGACAGCGGCGTCCGGTCGAACCGCTCCACGACATGCGGGTCGGGGTACCCGTGGTGCCCGAGCACGTGCAGCCGCCCGGCCCGCGCGCCCAGCAGCGCCAGCGCCTGGCTGCCCACAGCCGGCGCGATCTCGTCCGCCACCAGCCCCACCACGTCCTGCACGCTCACCGTCTCGGTGAGCGCCCCGGCCATGCTCAGCGCCTGCGACATCGACACCAGCCGGGTCGGCGCGTCCTCCGAGCGCGCATCGGTCGCGCTCATCTCCGACACCGCCCGGGCCCGGCTGATCCGCACGCTGATCCCGGTGGTACTCGGATACAGCCGGAACGACAGCCACTGCGAGGGCGGGCGCAGCGCCACGAACGAGGTGGCCTCCTGGCTGAGCAGCGCGGCCCGGTAGCGCTCCTCGTACAGGGGATCGTTCAGCCAGGGAACCGTCGCCCACAGCTGCGAACCGAGCAGCCCGCCCACCGGGACGCCGAGCAGTTCGGAGGCCGCCTCGTTCGCGAACCCGACCCGTCCGCTCACGTCGAGCGAGCACATTCCGTACGGCAGCCGCGACACCATCCGTGCCGCCTCGATCGTGCCGAGCGTGTCGGCGACGCTGCCCAGCGGGCCCGTGTCCAGCAGATCGGTCTCGGCCCGCACCGAACGGTTCTTCGACGCGGCGCGTTCCAGCCGCAGCGCGAGCCGCTCACAGGCCGCCGTCAGCTCCTGGCGTTCCCGGTCGGAGAGGTCCGGCGGGTGCGAGCCGGGCCAGGTCACGAAGACCGCGCCGTACACCCGGGTCGCGGTGAGCACCGGCAGCGCGGCCAGCGCGAAGGGATAGGGCAGCACGACGGCGATCCGCGGATAGCGGCGGGCCATGTCCTCCACCCCGCCCACCCACACCAGCCGCCGCTCGCGCACCGCCTCGGCGACCGGGATCGGCGCGCTCAGCCCCACCCGCTCCCAGGGTGCCGCGAAGGACCGGGGCAGCCCCGCCATCACCGCCATCTCCAGCAGCGGCTCGTCGCCCGGACGCAGGTACACGGCACCCGAGTGCGCGCCGACGGCGTCCATCATCGACGTCAGCGCCAGTGAGAGCAGCGGCTGGCCGACAGGCGCCCATTCGGTCGCAGGTGCCTGACCGGACGACATCTGCCCGTCCGACACGGCGACCACCTCCTCGCCCGGCGCCGCGCGAGCCTCAGGCTCCAAATCTGCCCCCTGGCGGCCCGGCGCGCACGGCGAGCGACGCGCCCGCCGAGGGCTGCCCCCGTACCCCGTCGGACCACCCTCATGCCCCCTGGGCCGAAGCGCGCGACGGCGTACGGGCGCCCCGCGTGCGCCCCCGCGCATCCCGATGGCTGGATCTTCGCGCTGAGAAAAGGTCCCGGAGCCGAAGAATGGGCACGCGTTCAACACCACGAACGACACCACGGACAACACCACGGAACCGGCGTAGGCGAGAGCTGAAGGGGCGGCAGTGATCCGCGTACTACTGGTGCACGACGCGTGTCTGGTCAGATCGGTCCTCGCACAGTGGCTGTCCCGGGAACCCGATCTCCGGGTGGAGGACGTCCCCTGGCGCAGCGCGGCCGGCCGCGTCGGGGCGGTGCGCCCGGACGTGTGCGCGGCGGATCTCGACTGCTCCGACGCCTACGGCCTCCCACCGCTGGGCGACTTATGCCCGCGGGGCGGCGGTCCGGTGCCGCCCCGCTTGCTGGTTCTCGCCAGTGCGAATCGGCCTGGCCTGCTGAAACGGGCCCTGGAGGCGGGGGCGCTCGGCTATGTCGACAAGGCGGGCACGCCGGAGCAGTTGCTGCGCGGCATCCGGAAGGTCGCCCAGGGGGAACGTTTCGTCAATGATTCGCTGGGCTTCGGCTTCCTCAAGGCCGCCGAGATGCCGCTGACCCGGCGGGAGCTGAGCGTGTTAACCCTCGCCGCCGAGGGCGCCTCCGTCGCGGAGATCGCCGGGAACCTGCACCTGTCCCACGGGACCGTGCGCAACTACATGGCGGCGATCACCCGCAAGACCGGCGCCCGCAACCGGGTCGACGCCATCCGTATCTCCCAGGGACAGGGCTGGCTTTGAGCCGCCCCCCGCTCGTCCCGCTTCCCCCGATTCCCCTGTTCTCCCTCCTTCCCCAGCTCCCTGCCCACCTTCTTCGCCTGCTTGGTCCCAGCCGCCGACGAGATCGCGGTACAGGGGAGAGCGTCGCACCACCTCGTCGTGGGTCCCGTACGTGGTCCGCGGCCCGTCCATGACCAGCACCCGGCCGGCGCGCCTGGCCGAGCTGATGCGGTGGGCGACGACGACCAGGGTGCCGCCCGGCCGGGCGGCGAAGGCGCGCTCGGCCCGGGCCTCCGCCTCCTGGTCCAGGTGGCTGGTCGCCTCGTCGAGGAGGGCGAGCGGGGCGTGCGACAGGTAGGCGCGGGTGAGGGCGATCAACTGGCGTTCGCCGGCCGACAGCGCCGCCGGATCCACCCTCGCCGCCGGTCCCCCCAGCGCGTCGAGCAGCGGGGTCAGGCCGACCGCCTCGGCCGCCGCGAGCAGTTCCTCCTCGGGCACGGGGTCCGGCCGCAGGTGCGTGAGGTTCGCGCCGAGGGTGTCGCTGAAGACGTACGCCTCCTGCGGGATGAGCACGCGCCGAGCGGCCGCGTCGCTGCTCGGCACCGGCCGACCGCAGATCCTTATCTCCCCGCACACCGGCTCGAGGAGTCCGGCGACCAGCCCGGTCAGCGTGGACTTCCCGACCCCGCTCGGACCCACGACGGCCAGCTGCGCCCCGACGGGCAGGGTGAGCGTGAGGCCGTCGACGACCGGCGCGGAGGCGGGACCGTAGGCGAAGGTGAGGGAGGTCAGCGAGAGCGCGGCGGGTGCGGGACTCGGCGGGCCCGCCGGCGGGGCGGGCCGAAGGGGAGGGCCCTGCGGGGTCGCGCTCGGCCGGGGACGGTCGGTGGACGGGGTGTGGCCGGTGGACGGGGTGTGGTCGGTGTTCGGGCTGTGCTCTGCGGACGAACGGTCCGGCGCTTCACGGGGCAGGCTCCGGCGCCGGGGCAGGGGCGGGTCGATGCCTGCCGGTCGCCGTGCGGTGGGCGGTCGCCGGGGGGTGGGCGGCCGGTGGTGCCGGGTCGTCGTCCGGTCCTCGCCGTCGGGCGGGGGTACCGGTGCCTCGCCGCCCGGTGCCAGTCGCCGCAGGACGACCGTCAGGCGGGAGCCGCTCGTGCCCAGGCCGTGGACCAGGGCGGTCAGGGCCGGGAGCAGGGACTGGGTGACATAGGCGAGGGCGCCGACGAGGGCGCCAGGAGTCACGCCGTGGTCGAGCAGCCAGGGGGCGCCGGCCAGCAGCAGGACCAGCGGCAGATGGCCGCCGAGCGCCAGGCAGGCCACCCGGGCCACGCCCCAGTGGGCCAGGGCGCGGGCAGCGCGCAGCTCGGTGTCGACGAGCGCGTCGGTGTCCAGGGCGATCCGGTCCTCGGCACCGGCCGCCGTGACGTCCCTGAGCCCCGGGCAGACGACGCCCAGGTGCCCCGCCAGAGCCTCGTCGGCGGCGAGGAACGCCTCCTGCCGTCGGGCCAGCGGACGCAGGGTCACCGCGAACAGGCCCACGCCTGCGGCGAGCGGCGGTACGACGACCAGCAGGAGCTGCGGTGCGAGCGCGCACAGGCCGACCAGAGCGCCGGCGGACGTGAACACGAACGAGCGCGAGACCATCACCAGGCCCGCGAAGCTGTCCCGCGCGATCTCCACCTGCTGGGTGAGACCGGACAGCGCCCCGCCGTCCGCCTCCCGCACGCCCCGCCGCACCACCCGGGTGACCAGCCGGTCCCGCAGCGGTTCCACCAGCGCCGCGACCGCCCCGTACACCCGCCCGGTCCCGTACGCGCCCACGAGCACCCCCAGTCCGGCCACCGCGAGCCACCGCAGCCCCACCTCGGCCCGATCGGCCAGGAACCCGTCGTCCAACGCCCGCGCCAAGGCGTAGCCGAGCAGGAAGGTCTGCCCGGTCTCCAGCACCGACCAGCCCATCAGCCGGCCCAGGGCCCGCCGACGGTCCAGCAGAAAGCGGAGTCCCCTGGCCCCCGGCCCGTCCGCGTCGGCCGCCCGGCTCACCGCCGTGCCTCCGGGCCGGACTCGGAATCCGTCCGCGCACCCGTTCGCGCACCGGCGCCGGCTTCCTCAGCCGTCCCGAACACCGCCCGGTACCCCGCCGTCCGCCACAGCTGTTCATGCGTCCCCACCGCGCGCACCCGGCCCCCGTCCAGCCAGGCCACCGCGTCGGCGCGGGCGGCCGTGGAGGCGCGGTGGGCGACCACGAGGCGGGTGGCGGTCGTGGCGCGGCCGAACACGGACCGGGTGACCTGGCGTTCGGTGATCGTGTCGAGGCTGGAGAGGGCGTCGTCGAGGATGAGGAGCCGGCCGCCGTGGGCGAACGCGCGGGCCAGGCCGAGACGTTGGGCCTCGCCGCCGGAGTGCGGTGCGTCCGCGCAGGGCGTGGCGTAGCCGTCGGGCAGGCGCCGGACGAAGTCGTCGGCGCAGGCCGCGCGGGCGGCCTCCCGGACCCGGGCCGGGGAGGCGAGGCCGAGGGAGACGGTGTCCTCGATCGTCGTGCCCAGCAGGGCCGGGCGGTCGAAGGCCTGGGCGATCGCGGCCCGCAGTTCGGCCCGCGGGAGCGCGGGCAGCGGCACGCCGTCCAGCAGGACCTCGCCGGCGTCGGGGTCGGCGAGCCTGCCCGCCAGCGCGGCCAGGAGCGACTTGCCGGCGCCCGAGCGGCCCACCAGGGCCAGGGTCGTCCCGCCCGGTACCACCAGGTCGACGCCGTCCAGCACCGTACGGTCACCGCGGCGGGCGGTCACTCCGCGCAGTTCGAGCCGGCCCGGGCCGCCCTGTGGCAGGCGGCGGTCGCCGTAGGGGGGAGCCGGTTCGGTCAGGACCTCGCCGAGGCGGGCGGCCGCCGTGCGGGACCTGACCAGGCCGGAGAGCTGTCCGACCAGTACGCCCACGCCGGTGGCGAGCACCGCGTAGCGCGACGCGGCGAGGACGTCGCCCGGCGACAGCCGGTGCCGGGTGAGCAGCAGACCCGCGACGGCGACGACCGCGAGGTGCAGCAAGGGCGCCACCGCGGTCGCCTGCGCGGCGGCCCGGCCCTGCACCCGCCACATGCGCCGGCCCGCCCGGGACAGTTCGGGCAGCGGTCGCAGGATCCGTGCGGTGTCCCGGTCCGCCGTGCCGGCCGCGCGGATCGTGCGGGCCCCGCCGACCGCCTCCGTGAGCGCGTCCGCGATCCGCCCCTGCGCCCGCTGGTAGTCCGCCGTGCACGCCGAGGTGCCCCGGGCGAGGGACCGCAGCAGAAGGGTCAGGACCGGCGCACCGGTCAGGAAGACGACCGCGAGCCACGGGTCGATGAGGGCCAGCGCCGCGACGGCGCCGACCGGGCCGGCCGGCGCGGCCAGCAGAGCGGCGCGGGCGCCGGGGGCGGTACCGGCCTGGGCGGCGCTGCCGACGACCCGCGCGACGAGGTCCCCGGCGCCGAAACGGGCCGTGGCGCGCGGCCCCACGGCCAGGACGTGGCAGGTGACCCGGCGGCGCAGGAAGGCGGTGGTCCGGGCGTCGAGAGTGCCGCCGAGGACGGTCTCGCAGGCGTCGAGCAGGGTGAGCAGCAGGGCGAGGGCCGTGCAGTACAGCACCCAGCGGGTCGCGGGGGAGTGGGTGAGCAGCAGGTCCAGGGCCCGGCCGAGGGCCGCGGGCAGCAGCAGTTGGGCGCCGGTCGCCGCCACGCTCACCAGACCCAGGGCGACGCAGCGGGCTCCGCTGTGCCGGGTGGCCGCGCCGAGCAGCTCACCGGTCGTCCGGTCCATCGGCATCCTGCTCCCGCGCTTCCTCGGAGGTGTCGGAGGTATCCGGGCGGGCCGGCCCCGGGCGGCCCCCTCCCTGAGGAGCGGACCGCCCGGAGCGTTCAGCGTGTCGTGCGCGTTTCGCAGGTCAGAGACAGAGCAGAACGCTGGCCGCGCTGATGCAGGACAGCAGGCTCACGGTGCTGTTGCCGCCGCCGCTGGTGTGCTCGTCGGATTCCATCGTCTGAAGGTCGAGCAGGGCCATGGTGTGTCCTCTCATCGGTTCATCGGTGGGATGTCACGTCCCGTGGGGACGGGTTGCGTCACGACTCCGTCGGTTGCGCGGAGCCGCGTCATGAGGGCCGCCGGTGCGGCGGCGGGAGGAACGGCAGGTGCGCGGTGGCGCCCGTGCCGTCCGGGTCGAGGGCGGCGGCGAGGGCGAGCAGACAGCCCGCCGTTCCGGTGCCGAGGTCCATGGAGAGCCGCATCATCTGGTGCCCGGGGAAGGCGAGTTGGCCCTGGTAGGGCATCGCGAACCAGCCCAGCGCGGCGATCTGTTCGTCGAGCCGGCTCCGGGTGGCGCCGGGCGTGCCGGTGCGGGCGAGGTGCAGGATCATCCCGGCGCGGCCCTGGAAGAGGCCGGGCTGCGCGTAGAAGCGTGAGGTGGCCGCGGTGAGGATGCCGGCGCGGGCGCGGTCGAACTCCCCCGTGGCGTCCTCGGCATGGGCCGCGTGGTCGTCGAGCACGGCTCCCACCCCCACGCTCCCGTCCCCGAGGTACGGCAGGGTCCGCCACCCCTCGTCGACCTCCAGCGCACCGCCCTCGCGCTCGCTGCATGCCGCCAGGTCCCGGCGCAGCGCGACGCCGGCCGCCTCCAGCAACCGGGGCTCGCCGGTCTGCTCGTACTGCCGGAGCAGGAACAGCGCGGGTCCGCTCGCGCCCCGCAGCAGCCCGGCCCGGCGCCGCCGGGGTGTGTCCTGCACCGGTTCGGCCAGTCGTGTCACGACGATGTCCGCGGCCTCGGCGGCCCGCTCGCGCAGGCCCGGCTCACCCGTCCGGCGTGCCAGGTCGCCGAGGACGAGCCCGAGTCCGGCCAGCCCGCCGTGCAGGTCCGAGGAGAGGTTCTGCCACCGCTCGCGCAGGATGCCGTCGACCAGGTCCAGCGCCCGCTGCCGGTGACCCAGCAGGTCCAGCACGTGGGCGACGCCCGCGAGGCCGTCGTACAGGCCGAGCGGGGTGCCTGTCGGGGCCGGCGCGGTGTGGTCGAGGAGCCAGCGCTCGCCGTCGTCGTGGCGTTCGGCGCCGGTCACCGCCAGCGCGTACAGCACGCCGGCCGCGCCGTGCGCCAGCCCGAGACCGCCGCCGTCGGAGAACTGGGCGACGTCCCCGGGGAAGAGCCGGTCGTCGCGTTCGGGAGTCGCCGACGCGAGGATCGCCTTGACCATCGAGTCCTGGCTGTGCGGCCAGTCAGCGGGCTCCACCCGGAAGGCCGGCGCCGACGGCACCCGGGCGGCGACCCGCACCGGCGCGCCGGATCCGCCGCCGTCCGGGGCGGAGCCGTCCGCGACGTCGCGGGTGATCTCCGCGACCGCCCCGTCCAGGAACTCCCCGGGCACGTCCGGGAACTGCTCGGCGATCACCTCGGCCAGATGGGCCGCCTTGCCCCGGTCCACCACGAACAGTGTGGTGACGGGCAGGAACAGGGCCAGCCGTAGGCAGGCCAGTGCGTACCGGTCGACGTCGGCGCCCCGGCGGTCGGGCGGTGCGAAGAAGCCGGGGTGCGCCACGACCTGGCGGCCGTTCTCCCCGGCGGGCGCCGCCGCCTCGAAGTCGATCAGGTACACCGACTCCTCGTCCGGCGCGACCATGATGTTGAAGACGTGCAGGTCGTTGAAGACGATCCCGCGCGCGTGCACCTTCCGCACCGCGCGTTCCACCGCCCCGTGGATCCGTACCGCCCACGTCGTGTACGCGGCGACGGCCCGCGGATCGGGGTCGGGGGAGAGCAGGGGGTGCCGCTCCGCGAAGAAGGAGTTGAGCGGACGCCCCTCGACGAGGTCCATGACCAGGAAGCGGTGGTCGCCGAGGGTGAACCAGTCCCGCACCTCGGGCACCACGCCGGTCCCGGCCATCGCCTCCAGCGCCCGCTTCTCGCGCTCCAGCCGGATGATCGCGTCGGCCCCGTCCGAGGCCAGCCCCGCGTGCGGCCGGCCCTCCTTGAGGACCACCTTGCGCCCGTTGCGGGTGTCGGTGCCCGCGTAGACCCCGCCGCCGTTGGAGAAGTGCAGCGCCTTCTCGATGCGGTAGGGCAGTTCGCCCACCGTCGTCGTGTTGCGGGCCGCCAGGTGCGGCTCCAGGAACGGGGGCAGCGTCACCCACTCCGGCACCTGGAAGGAGGGCGCCCGGCGGTCCGGGACCAGGGTTCCCGCGCCGTCGCGCACCGCCGGCACCAGCGAGCCGCGGTCGTCCACGACGTAACTGCGGGCGAACGCCCCGTACCGGACGTAGAGCGGGCCGTCGGCCCAGCGCAGGTCGGTCAGGATGTACGGGCCCTCGAAGCCCTCGAGCAGCGCGCCCAGCTCGCGCAGCACCGTGTGCAGCTGCTCCTCGTCGGACGGGTAGACCGTGACGAACTTGCCGCTGGTGTCGCGGCCCGCGTACTTGGTGTTGCGCAGGTGCAGCAGGTGCGGGCCCGGCACGAACTTGAACGGGACGCGGCGCGGGACGCAGTAGTCCCACACGATCGCCGCGATCCGCTCGGCGTTCGCCCGGGTGGCCGAGGCGTGGATCTTCCAGCCCTGGGCGGGGCCCGGTGCCGGGGAGCCGTCCGGGTCGAGCGGCGTCAGGGTCAGCCAGTCGCCGGTCCGCGCCGAGGTCCAGCCCTCGGGGACCGGGCGGCACGCCGTGTCGAACTGCGGAGCGGGACCGTCGCCGGTCAGCCGGTCGGGCGTCTCGTAGAAGTGCGCGTCCGCCAGCGCGTACACCTCGTACCGCTTGTCCATGCGTCCCCTTCCGTGGCCCTTTCCGTGGCCAGGCCAAGAGACTCGCAAGCGGACGAGGGTCGTGGACAGTCACGCCTGTCACGACATCCCTGTGCGGAACGCACGCGTAAAGACATGTTCGGTCCCTTTCGAGCACGGCCGGCGCCCGTACCCCGGATCGCCTCCCCGGAACGGCCACAGGGGCTGCGCGGGGGCACCTTTGGCGCTGTAATGGCGGACGTGGTCGATGAGGGTGCCGCGGAGCGCAGAACGGGGCCCCTGCGTGCCGAAATCGCGCTCAAAACGATCACAGCCGATCCCGCCTCACCTGAACGGGTGAGGCGCACGCTCGAACAGGCACTCGTCTTCGCGGGCGCGGTCCTCGCCGCGGTCTACATACCCGGCGGGGACGGCGCCCCGCTCCGGCTGGTCGATTCGGCCGGCGTCCCGAGGACGCTGTACGGACTGCGCGAGAGCTACCCGCTCGACGGCCACTCGCCGGCCGCCGACGCCCACCGCGCCGGGCGGCCGATGTGGCTGGGCCCGGCGGAGCTCGCCGACTGCGCGGAGGCGCGCCGGATGCCCGCCCGCGACGTCCACCTGGCCGTCCTGCCCGTGCACGGCGGCACGGGCGGCTGCCTGCTCGCGGTGAGCGAGCGCCCCGGCGGCTTCGGCGCCGACGAACGCGCCTGCCTCGAGCTCGTGGCCGAGGCCGTCGCCCTCCCCGCTCCGGCCGTCCCCGCCGAGGACGAGGAACTGCGCCCCGACGCCTTCAGCCTGGCCATGGACACCGGCCGGGTCGAGGTCGGCGACGCGCTCCTGGAACTGTTCGGGCTGAGCCGGGACCGGTTCGACGGCCGGGTGGAGACGCTCCTCGGGCTCACCGTCCCCGAGGACCTGCCCTCGCTGATGTCCGTCGTCGAGGCCGGCCACATGTCGATCGGCGAGCGCGAGCTGGAGTTCCGCGTCCTGCAGCCCGCCGGGCCGCCGAGGTGGCTCAGGCTGCGCGGCCGGCTGCTGCCCGGCGACGGCGGGCCGGCACGCCTCGTCGGCACCGTCACGGACGCCTCCAACCTGCGCGGCGAGGTCACCGACGTCGCCCGCGTCCAGCGGCTGGCCGCCGCGCTCGCCACCGCGGGCACCGTCAGCGACGTCGGCCGGGCCGTCGTCGCCGCGCTGCGCAAGCCGCTGCGGGCCGACCGGATCGCGCTCGCCGAACTGGAGAACGACCGGCTCGTGGTCACCGTCCTCGACCCGCCCGAACCCGAGTCCTGGCCCGAGCTGTGGCAGCTGGAGTGGCGCGCAGAGTGGCCCGACGCGCCCGTGCGCGCCATGCCCACCCTCGCCGCCGCCCTGCGCGAGGGCCGCGCCCGGATCTGGCCCGCCGGCACCGCCCTGGAACCGGCCCTCGCCGAGGTCGGCCCCGGCGGTCTCGCCGTCCTGCCGCTGTCCGCCGGTGGACGGATGGCCGGCGCCTGCCTGATCGGTTGGGACGAGCCGCACGACTTCGGCCCCGACGAACGCGCCCTGCTCACCGCCTCCGCCGGCCTCGCCGGTCAGGCCCTGACGCGCGCCCGCGCCTTCGACGCCGAACACGAACTCGTCGGCATGCTCCAGCGCCAGCTGCTCCCGCGCCGCCTGCCGGAACTCCCCGGCGCCGTCGCCGTCGCCCGCTACCTGCCGGCCACCGCGGGCCTCGAGGTGGGCGGCGACTGGTACGACGTGATCCCGCTGTCCGACCACCACGTCGCCCTCGTCATCGGTGACGTCCAGGGACACAGCGCGGGCGCCGCCACCCTCATGGGCCAGATGCGCACGGCGCTGCGCGCCTACGCGGCCGAGGGCCATCCGCCGGACGTCGTGGTCTCCCACTCCAACCGGCTGCTGATGGAGCTGGAGACCGACCTCTTCGCCACCTGCTGCTATGTCGACGTCGACATGGAGGAGGGCACCGCCTGGTGCGTACGGGCCGGACACCCGCCACCCGTCCTGCGGTACCCCGACGGATCGACCGACATCGCCGAGACGGACGGCGGCCCGCCCCTCGGCGTGGTGACCCGGGCCGAGTTCCCGATGACCCCGCTGCGCCTGCTGCCCGGCACCGTCATCGCCCTGACCACGGACGGACTCGTGGAGTCCGCCGACATGGACATCGACACCGGTCTGGACCGCCTCGCCCACGAACTGGCCGTGTCCGACCCGGCCCACCTGGGTCCCGTCGCCGACGCCCTGCTCGGCAACGCCCACCGCGGCGACGACGTCGCCCTGCTCCTCATGCGCTACGACGGCATGGCCGTCAAACCCCTGCGCGAGGGCTGGACGGTGTGGCGTGTGCCCGAGGCGGCCCGGCAGGCCCGCCGCTTCACCCGGCGCACCCTGCGCACCTGGGGCGTGCCCGCCGAGGCCATGGACACCGCCCTGCTCGTCGTCTCCGAACTGGTGACCAACGCCCTGGTGCACACCGACGGCCGGGTCCGCCTCGACCTCGTCCTGATCGGCCACCGGCTGCGCGTCGCCGTCACCGACGCCTCGCCCCGCACCCCCGTCAAGCCGACCGGTCTGGGCTGGGAGGCCACCGGCGGCCGGGGCATCCTCCTCGTCGAGGCCATGTCCGACGCCTGGGGGACGGTACCGGTCAGCGGCGGCAAGCAGGTGTGGAGCGAACTGGCGCTGGACCACTGAGCCGCCGTGCGGCCACGTGTCCCGGAGGACGAACGGGGTACCCGCCGCCCATGGACACCTTCGCCTCAGCCGTCCTCGCGGCATCCGGTAAGTCCGTGCTGGCCACCGTCGTCTTCATCGCCGTCGGGATCGTGCTCGTCGGCGGTCTGATCTGGGCCTTCCGGCTCGGCATCAAGGTCCGGGCCCGCGAGCCCGCGCCTCCGAAGCCGCACGAACAGCCCCGCAGGCCCGACTCCGGCCCGGCCCACGAGACGCGCCGGGCCCGCGAGCCCAACGAGATGCCGCGGGCGACGGACGAGAGCGAACGCCTCACCCCGCACGAGCTGCGCCCCACCGGCAGCCGGGACAGCGTCGACCAGCACCGGCCTCGTTGGGATGAGTCGTCGTGACCGCGTACATCGATCAGGATCCGGCGCCCCGCCGGGCCGAGACCGGCTGGGCCAGGGCGCGTCGGCTGCGCCGCGGAACGGCCGCGCCGCGCACCTGCCTGGCGGCCGTCGCCGTCCCCGGGGCGGTCGCCGGGATGCAGTCCGGCCCGGAATGGAACATTGTCAGGGGTGAGGACTGACCGGCAGACGGTCGGCGTGAGCGAATGAATCGGTTGCCGCCGGGCGGCCGGGGCTGGAGTGAGGCTGATGAAGGCTCTCGTGCTGTCCGGCGGCGCCGGGACACGCCTTCGACCGATCACCCACACCTCCGCCAAACAGCTCGTACCGGTCGCCAACAAGGCCGTGCTCTTCTACGGCCTGGAGTCCATCGCCGCCGCCGGCGTCACCGAGGTCGGTGTGATCGTCGGTGACACCGCGCAGGAGATCCGGGAGGCCGTCGGCAACGGCTCCCGGTTCGGCCTCGACATCACCTACATCCCGCAGGACAGGCCCCTCGGCCTCGCCCACGCGGTGATCGTCGCCCGCGACTTCCTCGGCGAGGACGACTTCGTGATGTACCTCGGCGACAACTTCATCGTCGGCGGCATCACCGACCTCGTCGACGAGTTCCGCAGGACCCGGCCCGACGCCCAGATCCTGCTCACCCGGGTCCCCGACCCCCGCGCCTTCGGCGTCGCCGAACTCGACCCCGCGGGACAGGTCGTCGGCCTCGAGGAGAAGCCGGCGCACCCCAAGAGCGACCTCGCCCTGGTCGGCGTCTACCTCTTCACCTCCGCGATCCACGACGCCGTACGCGCCATCGGGCCGTCCCGGCGCGGCGAGCTGGAGATCACCGACGCCGTCCAGCGGCTCATCGACACCGGCGCCCGGGTGCGTTCCACGATCATCAAGGGCTACTGGAAGGACACCGGGAACGTCGTCGACATGCTGGAGGTCAACCGGACCGTGCTGGAGGGCGTCGAGCGCCGGATCGACGGCGAGGTCGACGAGGCCTCCGAGACGGTCGGCCGGGTCGTCGTGGAGGCCGGAGCCCGGGTGGTGAACTCACGCGTGGTCGGGCCCGTCGTCCTCGGCGCGGGCAGCGAGGTCCGCGACTCCTACATCGGCCCCTTCACCTCCGTCGGCGAGAACTGCCGGATCACCGACAGCGAGCTGGAGTTCTCCATCGTGCTGCGCGACTCCTCCATCGACGGGGTGGGCCGCATCGAGAACTCCCTGATCGGACGCCATGTCGAGGTCACCCCGGCGGCGGGCGTGTCCAGCGCCCACCGGCTGGTCCTCGGCGACCACAGCAAGGTACAGATCCACACATGAACCTCCTCGTCACCGGGGCCGCCGGATTCATCGGCTCCACGTATGTGCGCGGCCTGCTGGCCCGCGACCCCGCCGTGCGCGTCACGGTCCTG
Organism: Streptomyces sp. NBC_01334; assembly: GCF_035983595.1. NCBI lineage: Bacteria > Bacillati > Actinomycetota > Actinomycetes > Kitasatosporales > Streptomycetaceae > Streptomyces > Streptomyces sp. NBC_01334. The sequence continues at coordinate 8,727,773 of NZ_CP130718.1, forward strand.
GACAAGCTCACCTACGCCGGCAGCCGCACCAACCTGCCGGCCGGGCATCCCCGGCTGGAGTTCGAGCACGGCGACATCTGCGACGCCGACCTCGTCGACAAGCTGACGGCCGCCGCCGACCAGGTCGTCCACTTCGCCGCCGAGTCCCACGTCGACCGGTCCATCGACGGCGCGGGCACCTTCGTCCGCACCAACGTCCTCGGCACCCAGACGCTGCTGGACGCGGCCCTGCGGCACGGTGTCGGCCCGTTCGTGCACGTCTCCACCGACGAGGTGTACGGCTCGATCGAGACCGGCGCCTGGACCGAGGACCACCCGCTGCGCCCCAACTCCCCGTACGCCGCCTCCAAGGCCTCCTCCGACCTGATCGCCCTCTCCTACCACCGCACCCACGGCCTGGACGTCCGCGTCACCCGCTGCTCCAACAACTACGGCCCGTACCAGTTCCCCGAGAAGCTGATCCCGCTCTTCGTCACGAACCTCCTGGACGGCGAGCAGGTCCCCCTCTACGGCGACGGACGCAACGTCCGCGACTGGCTGCACGTCGAGGACCACTGCGAGGCGGTCGACCTGGTCCGTACCAAGGGCCGCCCCGGCGAGGTCCACAACATCGGCGGCGGCACCCAGCTGAGCAACCGCGAGCTGACCGGTCTGCTCCTCGACGCCTGCGGGGCCGACTGGGGCCGGGTCCGGCACGTCGAGGACCGCAAGGGCCACGACCTGCGCTACTGCGTCGACTGGACGAAGGCCCGCACCGAGCTCGGCTACCGGCCCCGCCACGACTTCGCCACCGGTCTCGCCGAGACCGTCGCCTGGTACCGGGACCACCGCGACTGGTGGGAACCCCTGAAACGCACAGCGCGGATGCCATGAGATGGCTGGTCACCGGCGCGGGCGGAATGCTCGGCCGGGACACGGTGGAAGAACTGGCCCGGCGCGGCGAGGACGTGACCGGCCTCGACCGCACCGGCCTGGACATCACCCGTCCCGGATCCGTGGCCCGGGCGTTCGCCGCGCACCGGCCCGACCTGGTGGTCAACTGCGCCGCCTACACGGCCGTCGACGACGCCGAGACCGACGAGGCCCGCGCGCTGCTGGTCAACGGCGAGGGACCCCGGCTGCTGGCCGCCGCCTGCGCCGCGCACGGGGCCCGCCTGGTCCATGTCTCCACCGACTACGTCTTCGACGGCGAGGCCCGCGCCCCCTACCGGGAGAACGGTCCGCCGTCCCCCCGCACCGCCTACGGCCGCACCAAGCTGGCCGGCGAACGGGCCGTCCGCACCGTGCTCCCCGACACCGGCGTGATCGTGCGCACCGCCTGGCTCTACGGCGTCCACGGCCGCAGCTTCGTCCGCACCATGCTGGAACTGGAGGCCCGCCGCGACACCGTCGACGTCGTCGACGACCAGCGCGGCCAGCCCACCTGGAGCGCGGACGTCGCCGCCCGTATCGCCGAGCTGGGGCCGAAGGCCGGCCGCGGCGCGACGGGCGTCTTCCACGCCACCGCGGCCGGCGAGGCCACCTGGTACGACCTGGCCCGCGAGGTGTTCCGCTCGGTCGGCGCCGATCCGGACCGGGTGCGCCCCACCACCGGCGAGGCCTTTCCCCGACCCGCGCCCCGGCCGGCCTACAGCGTCCTCGCGCACGGCCGGTGGCAGGAGGTGGGTCTGTCGCCGCCACGGGACTGGCGCGCCGCCCTGGGGCAGGCGCTTCCCCTGATCCGCAAGGCGTCCTTCGACCCGGTGTCCCTCAAGGAGTCCCTTCGTGAAACGCCATGAGTTCCTGCGGGAACTGCACAAGGCCACCGCCAACCGCAACTACCTGGAGATCGGCGTCAACGACGGCCGCAGCCTGCGGCTGTCCCGGGTGCCCAGCATCGCGGTCGACCCCGCGTTCAAGGTGACCTCGGAGATCCGCTGCGACGTCCACCTGGTGAAGGCCACCAGTGACGACTTCTTCGCGCGCCGCAACCCGCTCGCCCACCTCAAGGGCGGCCGCCACCCGCTGCGCAACCTCGCCCGGGGCCGCAAGCCCCTCGGTCACTGGAGCCGCACCACGCTCGATCTGTCCTTCATCGACGGCATGCACCTGTTCGAGTACGCGCTGCGCGACTTCATCAACGTAGAGCGCCACTCCGACTGGTCGAGCGTGATCGTCCTCGACGACATGCTGCCCCGCGGTGTCGACGAGGCCGCCCGCGACCGGCACACCACCGCCTGGACCGGTGACGTCTACAAGCTCATCGAGATCCTGTCCCGCTACCGCCCCGACCTGGTGGCCGTCCCCGTCGACACCCAGCCGACCGGACAGCTCGTCGTCTTCGGCGCCGACCCCCGCAACCCGGTGCTGCGCGAGAAGTACCACGAGATCATCGCCGAGTTCGACGTCCCCGACCCGCAGAAGGTCCCCGAGGCGGTCCTGGAGCGGGTGCGCGCGGTGCGGCCCGAGACCCTGCTGCGGGCGGGTTTCTGGAAGCCCCTCGTGCGGGCCCGCAACCGTGGTCTCGACCGCTCCCGGGGCTGGGAACCGCTGCGCGGAGCGCTGGAGCGGGTGACGGTCGGCCGCTGATGCTCAGCCGCTGACCCTCAGTTCCTGGTAGCGGGCCCGGCAGGAGGCGTACGACGGCAGCAGCCCCGACGCCTCCGCCCGGGCCAGCGACGGCGCCTCCGCGTCCTTCGGCGACAGCACCGGCTCCACGCCCCGCGGCCAGTCGATGCCCAGGGCCGGGTCGAGCGGGTGCACCCCGTGTTCGTGCTCGGGCGCGTATCCGGTCGAGCAGAGGTAGACCACGGTGGCCTCGTCGGAGAGGGCCAGGAAGGCGTGGCCGAGGCCCTCGGCGAGGAACACCGCGTGCCGGGTGTCGTCGTCCAGCCGGACCGCCTCCCATCGCCCGAACCGGGGCGAGCCCACCCGCAGGTCGACCACCACGTCGAGCACCGCCCCGCGGACACAGGTGACGTACTTGGCCTGTCCCGGCGGCACGTCCGAGAAATGCACCCCGCGCAGGACGCCCCGGCGGGAGACGGAGCAGTTGGCCTGGGCGATCCCGAGGTCGTAGCCGGTGGCCTCGCGGAACTCCGGCATGCGGTACCACTCGTGGAAGCTGCCCCGCCCGTCCGGGAAGACCTTGGGTTCCAGCACCCAGGCCCCCTCGATGTCCAGTGGCCGCATGTCGTCACTTCCTCCGGGGCGTGATGCTCTGGAGTGCCCGGTACAGCGCCCGGCGCACCCTGCGGGCCAGTCGTCGCACACCCGCGGGCTGGGGCGCCGGCACCACGAGGACGCCGTCCGACGCGACGTGCAGGGCGAAGGGCAGCGGGTGGAAGCGCGCCCCCTCCGCGTCCGGGGTGAGGCAGACCGTCGTCAGCCAGGTCCTGCCCAGCAGATCACCGACCGGCAGGACGGCCGCCAGCCGGCCGCCCGGCGAGAGCGTCCCGAAGACCTCGCGCGAGCCGCCGGACTTCGCCCCCGTCAGCCGCAGCAGCACATCGGCGGCCTCGGGCACGTGCAGCGGCAGGACCACGTGGAGGCGGTCCTCCGCGACGGCGACGTCCTCGGCCGCCACGCGGCCCAGGCCCAGCCGTCGGCCCGCGTGCCCGACGTCCAGCGCCAGGCTCGCGTACCGGTCGGTCCAGTACGGCAGCACCACGCGCCCCGCGACCACCCCGGCGGGCGGGACGGGACGGCCGTGACGGGGCGCCGGGCCCAGCCGCAGCTCCTTCGTCCAGCCGCCCAGGCCGACGCGCACGAACACGTCCCACAGCCCCTCACCCGCCGGCCCGCCGCTCAGCGCGGTCGAGGGATCGATGGTGGCGGTCGCCCGCAGGACGAGCCGCACGTGGCTGCCGTCGCCGGCCGGGACCGTCTCCCGGACCACGTCCACCGGCTGGAAGTACTGCGCCGAGCTGGCCCGCTCCCGCAGCAGCAGGTCGGGCGCGGCCCGGTCGAACCGGCCCACGGTGTCCGTGCCCAGCCACCGGACCGCCTCGGCCACGTCCCGCGGCGGCCACTGCGGGGAACCCCCGGCGGACGGGAAGGTCATCGGCCCGCCGTCGTGCGTCAGCTCGGCGGCGAAGGCGATCCGCAGCACCCCGCCCTGCCAGGTGACGTCCTCCGGGTCGACGGCGAGCGCGACGCCCGCCTCCCACTCCGCGAACGCGACGACGTCGTCGTAGCGGCCCTCGGCGGCCAGCGCGGCGACGACCCGCTGGGTGGGCTGGAGCGGTGCCGCCACACCGGGCCCGAACCGCTCGACGACGACCCCGTGGATCTCCTCGAACAGTTCCCTGCGGTAGTCCTCGGGCAGGCCGAGGAAGCGTTTGCCGCGCAGCCGCTCGACCATCTCCACGCGCAGCCACCGCCGGAACAGCTTGTCGCGCAGCGGACCCGGCTCGGTGTACCGCTCGACGACGTCGAGGGCCTCCCGGAGGTTCTTGAAGTACCCCACGGGGTCGAACCGCTGGAAACCCGCGTTCGCGGCGTCGTCGCGTCGGACGTGGTAGTAGCAGACGTAGTCGCCGAGCACCGAGACGTTGTCCGCGCGCAGATAGGCCTCGGTGACGAAGACATGGTCCTCCAGGCGCCGCCGCCCCTCGGGAAAGCGCAGGCCGGTGCGGTCCAGGAATGCCCGGCGGAGCATCTTGTGCGGGGTGAGGCTGTCGATCAGCGGTGCGTTCTCGACGGTGGCGTGCGGGCGGTTGGTGCGGAACAGCTCCACCGGCACCGAGCGTCCCTTGCCGGCCATCTTGCCCACGACGACGTCGGCGTCGTTCGCGACCCCGTAGGCGTACATGCGCTCCAGGGCCTCGTCGCCGAGGTGGTCGTCGTTGTCGACGAACATCACGTACTCGCCCCGGGAGATGTCGATGCCGACGTTGCGGGGCTTGCCCGCCCAGCCGGAGTTCTCCTGGTGGACGACCCGGATCCGGGGGTCCTCGGCGGCGGCCGCGTCGAGGAGGGCGGGGGTGGCGTCGGTGGAGCCGTCGTCGACGAAGATCACCTCGTACTCGTCCGGCGGGAGCGACTGCCTCAGCAGTGAGGCGAGACAGTCCTCGATGTAGGGACCGGGGTTGTAGACGGGGACGATGACGCTGACCTTGACCGGCATCGGGCTCCTGGCCCCCTTGCTGGATCGCTCTGCCGTGCGCGGGACGGAGGGTGCGCGTGGCCCGATGCTAACCCCGGCGCCGACGCCCCACCTGTCCTGATTGGTCCGAGTCGGGGATTTTGTAGTCTGGCGCCGTGCGCCTGCTGATGATGTCCGACACCCACCTTCCCCAGCGCGCCAAGGCGCTGCCCGCCCCGCTGCTCGACGAACTTCCGCACGCGGACGTGGTGATCCACGCCGGGGACTGGGTCGACACGGAAACCCTCGACCTGCTGGAGCGCCGCAGCCGCCGGGTCGTCGGCGTGTACGGCAACAACGACGGGCCCGACCTGCGCGCCCGGCTGCCCGAGGTCGCCTTCGCCGAACTGGGCGGACTGCGCTTCGGGGTCGTCCACGAGACCGGCCCCGCCCAGGGCCGGGAGGCCCGCTGCGCCGCCCGCTTCCCCGACCTGGACGTGCTGGTCTTCGGCCACAGCCACATCCCCTGGGACACCACCGTCCCCGGCGGACCCCGGCTGCTCAACCCGGGTTCCCCGACCGACCGACGGCGTCAGCCGCACTGCACCTACCTGACCGCCACCGCGGCCGACGGACGGCTCACGGACCTCGTCCTGCACCGGCTGCCACCGCGCCGATGACAGAGAACCGGGCCGCGCCCGGCCGAGAGGGTCGGGGGCGGCCCGGAACTTGCGAGTGTGCGTTGCTTCAACGGACCTCCTCTTCGCGAGACGAAGGACAGAGGACATGCATGCCTGTCCGTTATGGGCGGGTACCCGGTTCGCGCGCGCCTCACACCTTCTCGCGGAAAACCGGGAAGGCGGCAGGCCCCCTCACTGCGCGCGGTGGATCGCCCCGGCCGTCGCGGTCAGCGGAGCCCCGCTGCCGCCCCAGCGCAGCGCGACGATCTCGGCGGCCACCGACACCGCGACCTCCTCGGGCGTCCGGGCCCCCAGGTCGAGCCCGACCGGTGAGCGCAGCCGGGCCAGCTCGGCGTCCGTGAGGCCGGCCTCGACGAGTCGCGCCCGGCGTTCGTCGTGGGTACGGCGGCTGCCCATCGCCCCGATGTACGCGGCCGGCCGGCGCAGTGCCACCTCCAGCAGCGGCACGTCGAACTTCGGGTCGTGGGTCAGCACGCAGATGGCCGTGCGGCCGTCGGTGTCCGTGTCGCGCAGATACCGGTGCGGCCACTCCACGACCACCTCGACGCCCGGCGGGAAACGCTTCGGGGTGGCGAAGACCGGCCGCGCGTCGCACACCGTGACCCGGTAGCCCAGGAAGTCGCCGATCCGGGCCACGGCGGCCGCGTAGTCGATCGCGCCGAACACCAGCATGCGCGGCGGCGGCGCGAAGGAGTGCAGGAACACCGCGACGGCGTCCTCCCGCCGCTGGCCGCGCGGCCCGTAGTGCCGGACGCCGGTGACGCCGAGGGCCAGCTCGCCGCGCGCGTCGGCCGTGACGGCCGCGTCCAGACCCTCCGTGCCCAGCGTGCCGGAGGTCCGGTCCGGCCAGACGGCGAGGGTGGCCCCGCGTGGCGTGGGGCCGTCGGTCACCGTGGCCACCGTCACCGGCTCGCCCGCGGCGACCGAATCCGCGACGGCGCCGAACGACGGGTCGAGGCCGGGCGTGACAGGACGGACCAGCAGCGTGATCTCGCCGCCGCAGGTCAGTCCCACGGCGAAGGCGTCCTCGTCGCTGTAGCCGAAGGTCTCCAGCCGGGCCGCCCCGTCGGCCACGACCTCCCGGGCCAGCTCGAACACCGCGCCCTCCACGCAGCCCCCGGACACGCTGCCCACGACCTCGTCGTCCGGCCCGACCGCCATCGCCGCGCCCGGATCGCGCGGCGTGCTGCGGCTGACGGCGACCACGGTCGCGAGCCCGAACGGCGCACCGGCCGCATACCACCCGTTCAGCACCGGGAGAATCTCGCGCACGATCGGTTCCCTTCCGGCCGCGACGGCCGAATCGGCCGTCTCCCCTGAACGGTAATCCGCAGCCGTGTCGCCCGCCGGTCCGCACCGCGCGGGACGCCTGGTGAACCGGCGGAGCCGGGTTGCCAACTGGGTTGACGGGGAATGAACTTACTCACGGGTCAGAAGGTATTGACGGTGTCCGGAAATCACCGGACTGTAGTGGACATGCCGAATATCCGGGCACGTCTGCTCGCTGTTCTGGTGGTCCTCTGCGGACTCTGTGGCTTCCTGACGGTGGCGGGCTCCCCGACCGCCGGCGCGGCCACGCTCCCCGACTCCCTCTCCTTCGACGGCACGGCGCTCACCGTGTCGGGCGGCCGCTTCCTCGACGCGAACGGCCGCGAGATCGTACTGCGCGGCTACAACGTCTCCGGCGAGACCAAGCTCGCCGAGAACAAGGGCCTTCCCTTCGCCTCCGTCGCCGACGCCAAGAAGTCCGCCACGGCCCTGCGCGCCCTCGGCGGCGGCAACTCCGTCCGCTTCCTGCTCTCCTGGGCCTACGCCGAACCGGTGCGCGGCCAGGTCGACACCACCTACCTGGCCGCCGTCACCGCACAGATGGGCGCCTTCCTGGACGCGGGCATCCGGGTCTATCCCGACTTCCACCAGGACCTCTACTCCCGCTACCTCTTCAACTCGGGCAGCTGGTACACCGGCGACGGCGCCCCCGCGTGGGCGGTGGCACTCGGCGGCTACCCCGCCGAGTCCTGCGGCATCTGCTTCCTCTGGGGCCAGAACATCACCCAGAACGGCGCGGTGAAGGCCGCCCAGTACGACTTCTGGCACAACAATCACGGTCTCCAGGACTTCTTCCTGGCCACCGCCCAGAAGACCATGGCGTACCTCAAGGCGAACCTCACCACCGAGCAGTTCAACGGTGTCCTGGGCTTCGACCCCTACAACGAGCCCTACGCCGGCACCTACGACTCCGGCCAGAACAGCCGCACCTGGGAACGCGACCTGCTGTGGCCCTTCTACGTGAAGTTCCGGGCCCGGATGGACGCGGCCGGCTGGACCGACAAGCCCGCCTTCGTCGAGCCGAACCTCTTCTGGAACGGCAACGTCAGCAAGGAGGAGGGCGGCCTCCTCGACGCGGGCACGCTCGGTTCCCGCTATGTCTTCAACACCCACTTCTACGACCAGAAGGCCATCTCCGGCGTCCTGATGTGGGGCAACGCGGAGGACGGCCAGTACGTGACCGACTTCGGCACGGTCCGCGACCGGGCGTCGGCGGCCGGGACGACGGCGATCGTCAGCGAGTTCGGCCATCCCCTGAACGGCACGACCGCCGGCAAGGCGCCGACCGTGCTGAAAGCGATGTACCAGGCACTCGACTCCCGGGTGAAGGGCGCCGGTTGGTGGACCACCCCGGCGACCTCGGGTCCGGTCCTGTCCGGTTCGCAGTGGCAGTGGGACATCTACAACGGCCGCCACCACGAGCTGATGAACGGCAACGCCGACAAGGTGCTCACGACCGGTGACGCCTGGAACGACGAGGACCTCTCCGCCGTACGGCTGGACGACAGCGGCACGGCGACCCTCCGTCAGGACGCCCGGCTGCTCGACCGGATCTACCCGAGCGCCACCTCCGGCACCACCGTCGCCTTCACCTACGAGGACCGCTCCCGCGACGGCTCCACCACCCTCACCTGGAATCCGGTCCCCAGCTCCCTGCCCAACACGAAACAGCTCGTCGGCTCCGGCCAGTACGGGCTGCTGGTGTGGCGTTCGAACGGCGGCACGGCACCCACCGAACTGCACCTGCCGGCCTCCTTCCCGACCGCCACGACGACCGTCGTCTCCGACCTCGGCACGGTGTACGCCCCGCCCGCGTACACGACGACCACGAAGATCGCAGCGGCCGCCGAACCGGGCGGCGCGGGCAGCCGGCGCCTCCTGCTCAGCGCGCCGGACTCGGGCACCGTGCACTACGCCCTGGTCACCAACGGGGCGACCGCGCCGTCCGCGACCCTGCTGGCCGCCGCGCGCACGGAGCTGTCGGCGTGGGTGACCCAGAAGGTGGGGTAGCCCCACCGGGCACGACAGCACGACAGCAGGGGTGGGTGGCGGTCACCGCCACCCACCCCTGCTGGCCGAGAAGCCGTCAGCCGGCGCTTGTTCCGCTCCAGTTCGCCGCGACATGGCCGATCCGGACCCGCTGCGGATGGTCGCCCACCGGCACCGACACGACCTTCTGCCCGGTGGCGAAGTCGATCGCCGTGACCTGGTCGGCGCCGCTCTCGGAGATGACACAGCTCCTGCCGTCGCCGCTGACCGTGGCCCAGTAGGGCTTGGAGGCGGTGACCAGCGGGCCCTCCTGGAGGGTCGCGCGGTCGACGACCGTCGCGTAGTCGTCCATCGTGCCGGCCACGCACAGCTTGCTGCCGTCGGGGCTCATCGAGATGCCGTGGTGGCGCGAGTCGTTGACGAAGGTGGTGCGGTCGTCGCTGGTCGCCGGGTTCTTCGGCAGGGTCTTCGTCCGGGTGATGCGGTCCGTGGCGAGGTCGTACTCGAAGAAGCCGTTGAAGAACGAGACCTGGAAGTACAGCTTGGACTCGTCCGGTGAGAAGACCGCCGGACGCACCGCGTCCGAGTAGTCCGTGAGGCCGATCGCGTCCAGTCGCTGCCGCATGTCGATGACCCTGACCTGCTGGTACGTGGTCGCGTCGACGACGGTGATGCGCCGGTCGCCCTTCGTGAAGTCCTGCCACGGGGCGTCCTGCGAGGTGTTCACGTCGCCGATCGACATGTTGTAGATGTACTTGCCGTCCTTGGTGAAGATGTTCTCGTGCGGCTTGTCGCCGGTCTTGAACGAGCCCAGCTGCCTGCCGGTGCCGATGTCCAGGACGTGCACGGTGTTCGAGATCGACGCGGAGACCGCGACCCGGGTGCCGTCGGGCGAGACGGCCATGTGGTCGGAACGGTAACCGGACACCGGGAAGCGCCAGTTGATGCTCCCGGTGGCCAGGTCGATGGAGACGACGTCGGCGAAGCTGGGCCGGGAGACGACCACCGAGGCGCCGTCCGGCGTGGTGTACATGTCGTCGACGAACTGGTCGTGGCCCTCGCCGACACCGTTGCGGATGGCCTGGAAGTAGATCCACTTGATCGGGTCGGAGTTGATCTCCGCCATCCGGGCGCTCTTGTCGGGGATCACGTTGATCCGGCCGACCTTGGCGAAGTCACCGCTGGACCTGATGACGTCCGCCGTGCCCTCCCAGTTGTTGCCGACGAAGAGCACCTCGCGCAGCGCGGCGGCGGTCGGGGCGTCGGAGACGGCGGTGGCGGCGGTGGCGGGGGCGGTGACGGTCAGGACGAGGGCGGCGGCTACGGAGCAAAGGTGCCTGGATCTGAAGGCAGGCATGGCTGCTCTCTCCTCTGGGGGGTGGAGGCGTGGGGGCAGGGCGGAACAGGGTCGCCCAATCTGAACACGGAGGCATTCAGACTTTACTTACTGGAAAGTAAGGAAGGGGGGCCCTTCGCCACAAGACTCCGTACACGACAAAATTGGCGGCGGGGGAGCACGGAACGACGAGGGAGGGTCAGTGGCGGGCAGGCTCAGGGCGCCGACCGGCCGTTACGGTGGCAAGACCGCCGAACAGCGGCAGGCCGAGCGGCGTGGGAGATTCCTGGCGGCGGCGCTGCAGCTGTTCGGGGACATTCCGGGCTACCGCGGCACCACGGTCGCGTCGCTCAGCGAGGCGGCCGGTCTGTCGACCCGCCAGTTCTACGAGGAGTTCCGCACCCTCGAGGACGTCCTGGCCGCGCTGCACCTCCAGGTCAACGACTGGGCCGAGGAGGCTGTCCTGGTCGCCTTCGCCGCCGCCCAGGACATGCCGCTCCTGGAGCGGGTCACCGCGATCTTCCGCGCCTACGCGGCCGACGTGACCTCCGACCCGCGCCGCATCCGGATCACCTTCGTGGAGATCGTCGGGGTCAGCCCCCGGCTGGAGGAACAGCGACTGGCCCGCCGCGCCCGCTGGGTCGACCTCATCTGCGCCGAGGCGACGGCAGCCGCCGCCCGCGGCGAGGCGGCCCCCCGCGACTACCGCCTCGCGGCGACGGCCTTCATCGGCAGTGTCAACGGCCTCCTCCACGACTGGAGTGCCGGGTGGGTGGACGCGACCCTGGACGAGGTGGTCGACGAACTGGTGCGCCAACTGCTGGGGATCCTGCGGCCGCCGGGGTGGGCGCCCGAGCGGGCCTAGCCGCTCCCGCCCGGCCGGCCGGACGGCCCGGGTGACAGCCGCCCCACGGCCTCCACGACCCGTCCCACCCCGTCCTCCGCGCGCACCCGGGTCCCCAACTCCCCGGCCCGTTCGCGGAAGCCGGGCTCCCGGGTGACCCGCAGGAGCGCGGCGGTCAGGCTCTCAGCCGTCAGCCGGCGCAGGGGCACCGCGTTCGGCGCCACGCCGAGGTGGACCAGGCGGTCGGCCCAGAAGGTCTCGTCGAACTGGATCGGCACCGGTACGGCAGGGACCCCGGCCCGTACGCCCGCCGCCGTCGTCCCCGCCCCGCAGTGGTGGACCACCGCGGCCGTCTCCGGGAACAGCAGCGAGTGCGGGACGTCGTCGACGGTCAGCATGTCGTCGCCGTCGGCCGCGAGGCCCGCCCAGCCGCGCTGGATCACCCCGCGCAGTCCCGCCCGCCGCAGCGCCCGGACGATCTCGGCGCTCAGCCGCCGCGGATCGGGCACGGTCGCGCTGCCCAGCCCGACGAAGACCGGCGGCGGCCCGGCGTCGAGGAACTCCCGCAGGGCGGGCGGGAGTCGGCTTTCCCGGTCGTACGGCCACCAGTACCCGGTCACGTCCAGCTCCGCCCGCCAGTCGTGGGGCCGGGGCACCACCAGGGGGCTGAAACCGTGCAGGACCGGCCAGCCGTGCCGGGCCCGGCCGCGCAGACCGGTGCCGGGACGGCGTACGGCGGGCAGCCCCAGCCGGGCCCGTACCGCCGGCACGACCGGCGCGAAGATCTGCTCGACGGCCACCCCGACCCCGTGCCCGGCGAGCCGGTTGCCGACCGCTCCCCATGAGCCGCCGCCCAACATCGGCGGCGCGAACTCCCTGGTGGGGGCGACGGGTTGGAGGTAGAGGCCGAGGCTCGGCAGGGACAGACCCGCGGCGATGGTGTGCCCCAGCGGCGCCACCGAGGCGGACAGCAGCAGGACGTCGCTGGCGTGCGCGGCGGTCAGGAGGTCGTCTGTCATCCGCCCCACCAGCGACCGCGCCATCCGGGCCATCCGCAGCAGCTTGCCCGGACCGGTGGTGCTGCGGTGCAGCCCCCGGCCCCGCTCGGACTCCAGTTCCGCCCGCGGATCCACCGGCAGCGCGTGGAAGTCCACCCCCGAGCCGGCCACCAACGGCGCGAACCGCGCGTGCGTGACCAGGGTGACCTCGTGTCCCGCCCGCACCAGCCCATGGCCCAGCCCCGTGAAGGGGGCCACGTCACCCCGGGAACCCGCCGTCATGATCGCCACTCGCACGACGGACAGTATGGGGGCGGGGTGCGGGGTCCGGGGTGAACGACCCTGCGAAAGTGGCCACTTCATCGTTGAGAGCGGTCACATCACTTCTGTCGCAGCCGTTGACTTCACTCTCCGGCGGTTCTACTTTCGGCGCGCAACGCGTTCGGTTTGCCGACCCTTGTTCGATATTTCGAAGCTTGGAGCCGCCCGTATGTTTCCCCCACCCCCCGCGCACCCGGCCCGGCGCTGGAGATCAGCCGCCGCCCGGGTACTCGCCCTGCTGCTGACGGTGACCGCCGCCCTGGTGTTCGCCCAGCCCGGCCCGGCCCAGGCCGCGACCTCGCGGCAGATCGCCGTGCCCACCGCCCCGATGGGCTGGGCCTCCTGGAACAGCTTCGCCGCGAAGATCGACTACAACGTCATCAAGCAGCAGGTCGACGCGTTCGTCGCCGCGGGACTGCCGGCGGCCGGATACAAGTACATCAACATCGACGAGGGCTGGTGGCAGGGCACCCGCGACAGCGGGGGCAACATCACCGTCGACGAGTCCGAGTGGCCCGGCGGCATGAGCGCCATCGCCGACTACATCCACGGCAAGGGCCTCAAGGCCGGCATCTACACGGACGCCGGCAAGGACGGCTGCGGCTACTACTACCCGACCGGCCGGCCGGCCGCCCCGGGCAGCGGCAGCGAGGGCCACTACGACCAGGACATGCTCCAGTTCTCGCAGTGGGGCTTCGACTTCGTGAAGGTCGACTGGTGCGGCGGTGACGCCGAGGGCCTCGACGCGGCGACGGCGTACACCGCGATCAGCGGCGCCGTCACGAAGGCGACGGCCGCGACCGGCCGCCCGCTCACCCTCTCCATCTGCAACTGGGGCTACCAGAACACCTGGAACTGGGCCCCCGGCCTCGCCCCGATGTTCCGGACCAGCACCGACATCATCTACTACGGCAACAACCCGTCGATGACGAACCTGCTGTCCAACTTCGACCAGGGCCTGCACCCCACCTCCCAGCACACCGGGTACTACAACGACCCGGACATGCTGATGGTCGGCATGACCGGCTTCACCGCCGCCCAGAACCGCACCCACATGAACTTGTGGGCGGTCTCCGGCGCCCCGCTCCTCGCCGGCAACGACCTGACCACGATGACCACGGAGACGGCGAACATCCTCAAGAACCCCGAGGTCATCGCCGTCGACCAGGACGCGCGCGGCCTCCAGGGCGTCAAGGTCGCCGAGGACACCTCCGGGGCACAGGTGTACGGCAAGGTCCTCGCCGGCAGCGGCAAGCGTGCCGTCGTCCTGCTCAACCGCACCTCCGCCGCCCAGAACATCACCGTCCGCTGGTCCGACCTGGGTCTGACCAACGCCTCCGCCACCGTCCGTGACCTGTGGGCCCGCGCCGACGTCGGCTCGTACTCCACGAGCTACACGGCGAGCGTCCCGGCGGGCGGCTCGGTCATGCTCACCGTCACCGGCGGCACCGAGGCGTCGGGCAGCACGTACACCGGCACGTCGAGCTTCTCCGGTGTGGTCGCCGGGAGCACCGGCCTGAAGGTCGTCGACGTCGCCTACACCAACACGGCCTCCACCGCCCGTACCGCGACGCTGAAGGTCAACGGCCAGACCGCGACGACGGTCTCCTTCCCGCCGACGGGCTCCGCGCAGGGCACCGTCTCCCTCCAGGTGGCCCTGTCGAAGGGCTCGTCCAACACACTCGCCTTCACGGGCGCCCCGACCCTCGCCGACATCACGGTCAAGCCCCTCGCCGGCGCGAACGGCACCCTCGTCGTCGGCAAACAGTCCGGCCGCTGCCTGGACCTGTACAACAGCACGATCACCAACGGCACCCAGGCCGAGCTGTGGGACTGCAACGGCGGCTCCAACCAGGCCTGGACGTACACCTCCCGCAAGGAACTCGTGGTGTACGGGAACAAGTGCCTGGACGCCTACAACCTCGGTACCACCAACGGCACCAAGGTCGTCATCTGGGACTGCAACGGCCAGAACAACCAGAAGTGGAACGTCAACAGCGACGGCACGATCACCAACGTCAACGCGGGGCTGTGCCTCGACGCCAACGGGGCGGGTACGGCCAACCGGACCCCGATCGTGCTCTGGACCTGCGGCACCGCCGACAACCAGAAGTGGACGCTGACCTGACCCTGTGGACCGGAGCCCCGACCCCCGGGTCGGGGCCCCGCCACCCCCCGGGCAGAGGCGTCCGAGCACCGGTGTCGGGGAACCGGCCGGGCGTTTCCCGTGTCTGTCGACATGCCGGACCAGTCGACGTGCGGGACCAGGGGGGACCATGTCGGACACCAGCGAGGCCGAGCCGGCCGGGAGCGGGGGCGGGCGGGTCCGGCGCGCGGTGTTCCGCCTCGTCATGGCCGCCCTGATCCTGCTGCTCGCCGGACGCACCTACCAGGAGACGGCCGTGGCGCTCGCCCGGGCGGACGGATCCCTGCACACCGCCGAGGCGAGCGTGACGGGGCTGACCTCGCACACGGTCTCCGGGTACTCGGGCGGCGGCCAGGCCGGCGGCAGCGGCACGTACTTCACCCACACCGAGTACACCGTCCGACTCGCCCTGGGCGAAGGGCGGAAGAGGGTCGACAAGGTCGCGGACCAGGTCGGGCACGACCTCTGGGAGGGCAAGCGGGTCGTGCTCGGCCTGTGGCACGGCCGGGTCGTGGAGATCGACGGCCAGGACGTCTGGCCCGGCTGGCACTTCGGGACGCTGGACGTGACGCTGATCGTGCTCACCCCGCTGACGACGGCCTATCTGATCTCGCTCGCCGTGTCCGCCGCCGCATTCCTGGCGGCCAGGACGGGCCGGGTCCGGGCGAGCCGCGACGACCGCTTCGGGCCGTGTGCGCTGGGGGCGGCGGTCGGCATGGCGGCGCTGCTCGCGCTCCTCGTCAACGCGGCCTTCGGGAACATCCTCCCGTACTGGCCGGCCGTTCCCGTCTGCGCCGGCACGGCGGTGGCACTGGCGAGGCTGAGCGCGGTGATCCGGCGCCTCGGGCGAATCGCCGCCGAGGACACCCCGGCGGGCACCGGAAGCGCGTCCGCGCGGGTCTGAGGCCGGCTGTGCCGCGGCGGGTGGCGGTCGTCGAGGCCGGCTCTGCTGCGGCGGGCGGCGTGTGCCGGTACGGCGTCACCGGCGCCGGCCGCACCGGGTGCGAACGGCGGGCGGTGTCGGACGATGCGGGCGGGACCGCACGGCTCGCAGCGCCGTCCGCAGTACAGCCACGGACACGCGCCGACCCGCTGCGGAGGCCGGTACCGGCAGCGCAGACCGGGCGGGACGCGACCGGCCCCGTACAGCCCGCACCGAGAAGGTCCAGGTCAGCCGGGAGGTGACCTGGACCCCTGCGGTCTTCCTGCCTACTCGTCCCATGCCTGGATCATGGTCTGCTCGACGATCTTGCCGTCCCGCAACGTGATCATCGACTCGGCGAGGACGCGCACGCCGTCCGAGTACCGACACGACTCGCTGAAGGCGGCACGGTCGCCCTGGACGATGCACTCCTCGAGCTTATGGGTCATGTCCCGGCTGTAGACGTCCTCCAGCATCCGGCCGATCTCGTCCCGCCCGTGCAGCACTTTGGGTTGGCTGGGCTGGGAGTTGTGGTCGATGACGCGTATCTCCGCGTCGTCGGCGTAGAGCGACAGCAAAGCCGTCGCGGTGTTGCCCTCCACGCCCCTGCGCAGGGTCTCGGTGTCGAAGGCGGAGCCTGCCGCGGTGCCCATGGTGACCTCCTCGGAGGGCCGCGGCCGAGGGGAGGTCGGGCCGCCCGACCCTCACCTTCGAGGCTCCTCCGGCAGGCCGGGCTCGGCAAGCGCAGCCGGTCACCTCCGCCTGTCGGGTGAGCGCCGGCGCCCACCCGTGTCCGCGAGGGCACCGGTGGCGTTGCTGTAGGCATGATCTCCACTCGACGCATCGCCGCTCTCGCCGCTCTCGCCGCCGGGGTCACAGGCCTCGCGGCGCCCATGGCGAGCGCGGCCGAAGCCCCGGCCGGCGGCAAAATCAACCCGATGACCGCGCTGGACTCACTCGCCGCGAGCCAGATTCCCGCGGAGTACCGGGCCGACCTCCCGCCGGTCTCCACGCAGCTGCGTGAGCTCGGCAAGGTGAACCAGCTGGAGAACCTGAGCGAGCTGCACCAGATCACCGACCTCGCCGCTCCCGTGGCCGGGCTGCTGCCCGCCATCGACGTCTGAGCTCTCGTCCTTCCCCGACGGGGCCGTCCGGACGACCGGACGGCCCCCAGGCGCGTCCGGGCCCGCTCACTCGACCGTCGCCAGGAACTGCGTCGCCGCCAGCTCCGCGTAGAGCGGGTCGCCCGCCACCAGCTCACGGTGCGTTCCCACGGCGCGTACCCGGCCCGCGTCCATGACGACGATCCGGTCGGCCATGGTGACCGTCGACAACCGGTGCGCGACGACGAGGACGGTGGTCGTCCGGGCGACATCGGCGACGGTGTCGCGCAGCGCCGCCTCGTTCACCGCGTCCAACTGGGAGGTCGCCTCGTCCAGGAGGAGAAGCCTCGGGCGGCGCAGCAGCGCGCGGGCGATGGCCACCCGCTGCCGCTCGCCGCCGGACAGCTTCGTCCCGCGATGCCCGACCAGGGTGTCCAGCCCTTGCGGCAGCCGTTCGACCAGGCCCTCCAGCCGGGTCGTCTTCAGCACGCCCCGCACGGCGTCGTCGTCCGCCGACGGGTTCCCCAGCAGCAGGTTGTCGCGCAGCGAGCCCGACAGCACGGGCGCGTCCTGCTCGACGTAGCCGATGGAGGAGCGCAGCCGGGACAGGTCCCAGTCCGCGAGGTCGCGCCCGTCGAGGGCGATCGTGCCGGACTCCGGGTCGTAGAACCGCTCGATGAGCGAGAACACCGTGGTCTTGCCCGCGCCCGAAGGGCCGACGAACGCGGTCATGCCCCGGGCCGGCACGGTGAACGTCACCCCGTGGTGGACGTACGGCAGGTCGTCGGCGTACCGGAACCGGACGTCGGTGAAGCCCAGCGAGGCCGGTTCGGCGGCGTGCGAGGGCAGCGGCTCGGGCCGGGACGCCGGCTCGGCGGGCAGCCGCAGGGCCTCCTGGATGCGGCTCAGGGCCGCCGAACCCGTCTGGTACTGGGTGATCGCGCCGACGACCTGCTGGATCGGCGACATGAGATAGAAGACGTACAGCAGGAACGCCACCAGCGTGCCGATCTCGATGGCGCCCGTCGCGACCCGCGCCCCGCCCACCGCGAGGACGGTGATGAAGGCCGTCTGCATCGCCAGGCCGGCCGTGTTGCCCGCGGCCGCCGACCACTTGGCGGCCCGCACGCTCTGCCGCCAGGACTCCTCGGCCGCCGCGTGCAGCGTCTCCTCCTCACGGTGCTCGGCGCCCGACGCCTTCACCGTGCGCAGCGCGCCGAGCACCCGCTCCAGCGAGGCGCCCATCACGCCGACCGCGTCCTGCGCCCGGCGGCTCGCCCGGTTGATCCGCGGCACGATCACGCCCAGGACCGTCCCCGCACAGACGATCACGGCCAGCGTGACCCCCAGCAGCACCGGGTCCACCAGGCCCATCATCACGACCGTGGCGGCCAGCGTGAGCCCGCCGGTGCCGAGGCCCACCAGCGAGTCGGTGGTCACCTCGCGCAGCAGCGTCGTGTCGGAGGTGATCCGGGCCATGAGATCGCCGGGCTCGCTCCGGTCGACCGCCGTGATCCGCAGCCGCAGCAGATATGAGGAGAGCGCCCGCCGCGCGCCGAGCACCACCGACTCCGCGGTGCGCCGCAGCACGAACGAACCCAGCGCGCCCACCGCCGAGTTGGCGACGACCAGTGCCGTCAGCGCGAGCAACGCGCCCGATATCGAACGGTCCTGGCCCAGATCGTCGATCAACTTCCTTGCCACCAGAGGCAGGAGCAACCCGGTGGCGCCGGTGACCAGGGACAGCGCCGCACCCGCCAGCAGGGACCGGCGATGTGGCCGTACGTAGTCGAGCAACAGCCGCCACGGGGGCCGGTCGCCGGCGGTCTCTGCGATGGTCACGGGGCTCCTCGGGAGGTGGGGTCGCAGGCCTCAGGCTACGTCGGCCGCCGCGCGGTGCGGCCGGGAAGGGCGTGTTCAGGGCGGGCGTCGGCCCTGCCGCCCGTGCCCTTACCGATCAGTCACGCGTAGGGTCGGCAGCGGGACGGATGACCGCCGACGAAAGGGGCAGCACCATGCCGCAGGAAGTGCGCGCAGTGATCGCGCCGGGGAAGAACGAGCCGGTACGGGTGGAGACGATCGTGATCCCCGACCCCGGTCCCGGCGAGGCCGTGGTGCAGGTGCAGGCCTGCGGGGTCTGCCATACCGACCTGCACTACAAGCAGGGCGGGATCAACGACGAGTTCCCCTTCCTGCTCGGTCATGAGGCGGCGGGTGTGGTGGAGTCGGTCGGCGAGGGCGTCACCGACGTCGCTCCCGGCGACTTCGTCATCCTGAACTGGCGTGCGGTGTGCGGGCAGTGCCGGGCGTGTCTGCGCGGCAGGCCCTGGTACTGCTTCGACACCCACAACGCCAAGCAGCGGATGACCCTGACCGACGGCACCGAGCTGTCCCCGGCGCTGGGCATCGGGGCGTTCGCCGAGAAGACCCTGGTGGCGGCCGGGCAGTGCACGAAGGTCGACGCGTCGGTGTCGGCGGCCGTGGCGGGGCTGCTGGGATGCGGGGTGATGGCGGGCATCGGCGCGGCGATCAACACCGGCAACGTGGGCCGCGGCGACACGGTCGCCGTGATCGGCTGCGGCGGTGTCGGCGACGCGGCCATCGCCGGGTCGAACCTGGCCGGCGCCGCGAAGATCATCGCCGTCGACATCGACGACCGCAAACTCGAGACCGCCCGCAAGATGGGCGCCACGCACACGGTCAACTCCAAGGAGACCGACCCCGTCGAGGCGATCCGCGAGCTGACCGGCGGCTTCGGCGCGGACGTGGTGATCGAGGCCGTCGGCCGTCCGGAGACCTACAAGCAGGCCTTCTACGGCCGTGACCTCGCCGGCACGGTCGTCCTGGTCGGCGTGCCGACGCCGGAGATGAAACTCGAGCTGCCCCTGCTGGACGTCTTCGGGCGCGGCGGGGCACTGAAGTCGTCCTGGTACGGCGACTGTCTGCCCTCCCGTGACTTCCCGATGCTGATCGACCTGCATCTGCAAGGCCGCCTGGATCTGGGGGCGTTCGTGACCGAGACCATCCGACTCGACGAGGTGGAGCAGGCGTTCGAGCGGATGCACCACGGAGACGTCCTTCGCTCGGTGGTGGTGCTGTGATGGCCGCGCGCATCGAACGCCTCGTCACCTCGGGCCAATTCAGCCTCGACGGCGGGACCTGGGACGTCGACAACAACGTGTGGATCGTCGGCGACGACCACGAGGCGATCGTCATCGACGCCGCGCACGACGCCGACGCCATCCTGGCCGCCGTGGGCGACCGCCGGCTGACGGCCATCGTGTGCACCCACGCCCACAACGACCACGTCTCCGCCGCGCCCGCCCTCGCCGACGCGACCGGCGCCACGATCTGGCTGCACCCCGACGACCTGCCGCTGTGGAAGCTCACCCACCCGGACCGCGAGCCCGACGCCCACCTGGCCGACGGCCAGGTCATCGAGGCCGCCGGCACCGACCTCACCGTCCTGCACACCCCCGGGCACGCGCCCGGCGCGGTCTGCCTCCACGACCCCGGCCTCGGGGTGCTCTTCACCGGCGACACCCTCTTCCAGGGCGGACCGGGAGCCACCGGTCGTTCCTACTCCCACTTCCCGACGATCATCACCTCCATCAGGGACCGGCTGCTCGCGCTGCCGCCCGAGACGAAGGTGCTGACCGGTCACGGCGACACGACGACCATCGGCGCGGAGGCCCCGCATCTGGAGGAGTGGATCGCCCGGGGGCACTGAGAGCGACCGCGGCCCGCGCCCGACCGGGTGACCCGGCGGGGAAAAGCCGACAGGAGATGTCCGGCTTCCGCGCGATCCTCGATCACGCCATCGATCCTCGATGACGACACCGACGGAACACGCGCAGGAGGTCGGACATGTCCGGTCCGCTGGAAGGCAAGGTCGCCCTGGTCGCCGGGGCGACACGGGGTGCGGGACGCGGCATCGCCGTGGAACTGGGGGCGGCCGGTGCCACCGTCTACGTGACGGGACGCACCACCCGCGCCCGGCGCTCCGAGAGCGACCGCCCCGAGACGATCGAGGACACCGCAGACCTGGTCACCGAGGCGGGCGGCCACGGCATCGCCGTGCCCACCGACCACCTCGACCCGGGCCAGGTCCGCGCCCTCGTCGACCGGGTCGCGGACGAGCAGGGCCGCCTCGACGTCCTCGTCAACGACATCTGGGGCGCCGAGCACCTCTTCGCCTGGGACACCCCGGTCTGGGAGCACGACCTGGACAACGGGCTCCGGCTGCTCCGGCTCGCCGTCGAGACCCACGCGATCACCAGCCACCACGCGCTGCCGCTGCTGCTGCGCCGGCCCGGCGGACTGGTCGTCGAGATGACCGACGGCACCACCGAGTACAACCGTGACACCTATCGCGTGAACTTCTTCTACGACCTCGCCAAGACATCCGTCCTGCGCATGGCCTTCGCCCTCGGCCACGAACTCGGGCCGCGCGGCGCCACCGCCCTCGCGCTCACCCCCGGCTGGCTGCGGTCGGAGCTGATGCTCGAGAACTTCGGTGTACGCGAGGACAACTGGCGCGACGCCCTGGACCGCGTCCCCCACTTCGCCATCTCGGAGACACCCCGCTACGTCGGCCGGGCGGTCGCCGCCCTGGCCGCCGATCCCGACGTGGCCCGCTTCAACGGGCGGTCCCTGTCCAGCGGGGGCCTCGCCCCGGTGTACGGCTTCACCGACCTGGACGGCAGCCGCCCGGACGCCTGGCGCTACATGGTCGAGGTGCAGGACCCCGGGAAGGCGGCGGACACCACCGGCTACCGCTGAGCACTCAGGCGTCGGAGAGCGGAGCGGTCGCCCAGCGCGCCGGGTGCCCCGGCGGCAGGGCGAGATCCTCGCGTACGGCCGCGTAGTAGCCCTCGCGGCCGGCCCGCTGCCGCTCCAGCAGCTCCTGCCAGGCCTGCGGGTCGTGCGTCCCCTCGCGCATGAACCGTTCCATGTCCATCACCGTGGTCACCCACACCCGCGCCCGCTCCACCACCTCCCGGCTGCCCAGCATGATCAGGGCCTCTCCGGCCGGGTCGCGTCCGTCGGTCGCCTCCGCGAGCAGCGGCTCGGCCTGGGCGGGGGACAGGGGGTGCGGGTGCGGGTCGTTGCCGAGGTGGGAGGCGACGCGGTAGGTCAGGTTCACCGACTTCTTCAGCGCCCGCGCGTACTCGCCGTACACGCTCAGCCGCCGTTCCTCCCACCGGGCCGCCGTCTCGCGCCGGAACCTGGCCCCGTCGCTGCGCACGATCGCCAGATACGAGCCGAGGGCGCCGACCACGACGCCTATGAGAGCGGGGAGTTGCTGAAGGAAGGCGGACATCTCCGCACGATCTCCGTCCTGTTGACGTGGTAGAGGCGCTTAACGGCCCGTGCAGATCTTTTCACTTGTCCGACCGGAGAACGTCGGGCAGCGTGCAACCGTGCACACCCCCACCGAGCCGACCGCCTCACCCTGGCGCGTCCGCGACTTCCGCGTCCTGTTCTCGGCCACCGCGCTGAGCCAACTCGGCACGAACGTGAGCTATGTCGCCGTACCCCTCGTCGCGGTGACCGCGCTCGACGCCAGTCCCGGACAGGTCGGTGCCCTGGCCGCGCTGAGCACGGTCGCGTTCCTGTTCATCGGGCTGCCGGCCGGGGTCTGGGTGGACCGGATGCGGCACGGCCGCATCCTGATCGGCGCGGACCTGGGCAGGGCCCTGCTGTTCTCCTCCGTGCCCGTCGCCTGGTGGTCCGGCACGCTCACCCTCGCCCACCTGTACGCGGTGGTCCTGCTCAACGGATGCGCGACCGTGTTCTTCGACGTCGGCTCGCAGAGCGTGCTGCCCCGACTGGTCGACCGCGCCGCCCTGGTGCGGGCCAACACGGCCGTCGTGAGCCTGCAGGCCGTGGGCAACATCGCGGGACGCGGCGCGGGCGGCGGACTCGTCCAACTGCTCACCGCACCCGTGGCCGTGCTCTGCGCGGCCGGCGCCTACCTGGTCTCCGCGCTCCAGCTCTGCGCACTGCGGCCGGGCGACGAACCGCCGCGCCCGGCGCCCGAGAGCCGACTGGGCGCCCAGATCGCGGAGGGCGTACGGCACGTCCTCGGCGACCGGGAGCTGCGGGCGCTCGCGCTCACGGCCGCCCTCAGCAACTTCGGCTCGCAGATCGTCACCACCATGCTGCCGATCCTGTTCGTCCGTGAACTCGACCTTCCCGCAGGCGCGTTGGGTCTGTTCTGGGGGGCGGGCGGGCTCGGGCTGCTGCTCGGCGCGTGGTGCGCCCGCCCGCTGGCGGCACGCCTCGGACACGGCCGGGCACTGGGCCTCACCGGCCTGGCCCTGGCACCCGCGGCCCTGCTCGTGCCCCTGGTCGGACGAGGGCCCTGGCTGTGGATCGCGGGGGCGGCCTGGGTGCTGACGCTGCTCAAGACCGGCGTGGACAACGTCCTCGGCGTGAGCCTGCGCCAGCGGATGACCCCGGACGCCCTCCTGGGCCGGATGAACGCCACCTTCCGGTTCCTCCTGACCGGGGCGCTGGCCGTGGGCGCCGCCGTCTCCGGCCTCATCGGCGAACTGGCCGGAGTGCGGGCCACCCTCTGGGTGGGCGGCGCGCTGCTGGCGGTGAACTTCCTGCCCGTCTTCCTCTCCCCGGTCCGCTCCCGCCGCGAACTCCCGCACCAGCGGGCCACGGTGCCGATCAGCCGCAAAGTGCCGCGGTGAGCGCCTTCAGCACCCGCTCCCCGTCCGCCGGCGACGTACGCCAGTTGCTGAACGCGGCCCGCAGCGCCGGCACCCCGCCGTACACCGTCGGCGTCAGGAACGCCTCCCCGGACGCGGCCACGGCCTCCGCGAGCGCGCCGACCCGCTCCTGCGTCGGGTCGTCGGCGAGGGTGAAGCAGACGACGTTCAGCCGCACCGGGGCCAGCAGTCGGAGCCCGTCCAGCGCGGCGATCCCCGCACCGAGCCGGGCCGCGAGGTCTACGTTCCGCTCGACGATCTCACGGTGCCCGGCCCGCCCGTAGGCCACCAGCGAGAACCAGGCCGGCAGTGCCCGCAGCCGCCGCGAGTTCTCCGGTGTGAGGTGGACGAAGTCGGGCTCGCCGGTGGGCAGTCCGAGATACGGCGAGGCGTTGTGGAAGACCCGTACCTGGAGGTCGCGGCGGCGGGTGAACTGCACGGCCGCGTCATACGGCACGTTGAGCCACTTGTGCAGGTCCACACAGACCGAGTCGGCCAGGTCGAGCCCGTCCACGAGGTGCGCGTACGCGGGGGAGAGGGCGGCGAAACCGCCGAACGCCGCGTCCACGTGCAGCCAGAAGTCGTACCGCTCCTTCAGGGCCGCGATCGCGCGCAGATCGTCGAAGTCGACCGTGTTGACGGTGCCCGAGTTGGCCACGACGACCGTCGGCCGTCCGTCCCGCGCGGCCAGCGCCGTCTCGAGCGCGTCGACGTCGACGGCCTCCCGGCCGTCGAGCACGGGCACCTTCCGCAGCCGGTCCCGGCCGATGCCCAGCACCGAGAGCGCCTTGGCGACACTGGAGTGCGGGCTGCCCGAGAGCACCTCCACGGGCCCCAGCGCGGCCGCGCCCTCCCGCGACACGTCCACCCCCGACCGTTCGCCCAGCCACTCACGGGCGACGGCGAGACCGACGGTGGTGGAGACCGTCGCGCCCGTCACGAACGCCCCGCTGTGGGCCTCACCCAGCCCGAACAGCTCACGCAGCCAGGTCACCGTCTCCCGCTCCAGCGCCGCCGCCCACGAGCCGCCCGCCCCGGAGACGTTCTGGTCGTACGCGCCGGTCAGCCAGTCCCCGGCGACCGACGCGGGCGTCGCCCCGCCCGTGACGAAGCCGAGGTAGCGCGGCCCGGCCGAGCCGGAGAACCCGGGCGCCCAGTGCTCGGCGAACCGCGCGAGAGCGCCCTCGGCCCCGGTTCCCTCGTCGGGCAGTTCCACCCGGTCGGGCGCCCGGTCGAGGCGGACCACCGGCCGCTCCGCCAGGCCGGTCACCTCACGGACGGCGAAGTCACGGGCGGACTGGAGGAGGTCGGGAAGCCGGGAAAGATCGTCGGCGAGAGTGCGATGCATACGGCGAGCCTAGGACGGGGCACCGGACGGCGACTGGTCCACCTGAGGGAAACTGGACCGATGCACGATGGTTTCGTCTCCGCCCTCGGCGCCTGGCGCGAGCGCCCGGGACCGCTGGCCCGCTCGCTCGCCGACGCGGTGCGTGAGGCGGTGGTCGACGGCAGAGTGCCGCCCGGCACCCGGCTGCCCTCCGAACGCGACCTGGCCCGCGCCCTGCCGCTCAGCCGCGGCACGGTCGTCGCCGCCCTCGCCCTCCTGCGGGACGAGGGCTGGCTGCGCACCCGGCACGGCAGCGGCAGCACCGTGCGGCTGCCCGGCCGCCTCACCGAACGCACCGCACCCTGGTCCCAGGACCGCGGCGGAGCGGGTGACACCGCACTCGACCTCACCCTCGCGGTCACCGCCGCCCCGCACGACGCCTACCTCGCCGCCCTGGCCCGCGCCACCGAACGCGCGGGGGCCCTCCTGGTCGACGCGGGCATCGCGGGCCCGGGGCTGCCCCGACTGCGCGCACTCCTCGCCGACCGCTACACCCGGGCCGGTCTGCCCACCCGCCCGGAGCAGATCCTCGTCACCTCCGGCGCCCAGTCCGCGCTCACCCTGCTCCTCGACCGACTGCACACCGACCGCCGCCGCCCGGTCGCCGTCGAGAGCCCCACCTACCCCGGGGCCCTGGCCGTGCTGCGCCGCCGCCGCGCCCGGCTGCTGCCGGTGCCCGTCTCGGCGTCGGACGGCTGGGACACCGACCGCCTCGAGGACGCCGTACGCACCCGGGGCGCCCGACTCGCCTACCTGACACCGGACTTCCACAACCCCACCGGAGCCCACATGACCGGGGCGACCCGCGCGCGGGTCGCCCGTCTCCCGCTGACCGTCATCGCCGACGAGACGATGCGCGACCTCGACCTGCGCACCCCGCCCGGCACCGAGCCGCACCTCGCCGGACCCGGTGTGATCCAGATCGGCTCGGCCGCCAAGACCGTGTGGAGCGGCCTGCGCATCGGCTGGATCCGCACGACCGCCGACCTCGTGGGGAGCCTGTGCGCCAACCCCCTCCAGGCCCTGCTGTCCCCGCCGCCCCTGGAACAGCTCATCGCCTGCGAGCTGCTGGCCGACGACAGCGGCTTCGCCGACGTTCTCGCCGACCGCAGGGCCCGGCTGCGCGCCCAGCGCGACCACCTGGCACATCTCCTCGACGGCACCGGATGGACCTACGAACTCCCGCACGGCGGACTGACCCTGTGGCTGCACCTGGGGACGGCCACCCGCGCCGCCGACCTCGCGACCCGGGCCGCCGCCCGCGGCCTCGCCGTGACCCCGGGCCCGCATTTCGCCGTGGACGGGACGACTCTCGTCCACCACCTGCGGCTGCCGTTCACGGCCACCCCCGAGGCGCTCGGCCGCGCGGTGCGGCTGCTGCGCGAGTGTCTGGCGAACTGACGCGAAGTTCACTGTTTCGTCACAGCCCGGATCGGACTACAACCGACGCCCCCGGAGAGCTGTCTAGGAGGGTGAGATCGCCACTGATGTGCCAGGGAGAGGGCAGCCATGGGGGACATACGCAGACGAGGGGCCGTCGTGCTCGGGCTCACGGGCCTGGTCGCGCCGTTGACGCTGGCGCTGGGCGCCGGGCCGGCGCAGGCCGCCAGCTGTACGACGACGGCCGGGCCGTACCAGAAGCAGGTCGAGAAGTTCCTCGGCCGGCCCGTCGACGGCAAGCAGTCGACCACCGACTGCAAGGCCATCCGGGCCTTCCAGACCAAGCACGGCATCACCCCCAACATCGGCTACGCAGGGCCCGTCACCTGGGGCGTGATGGACCTCATGAACAAGCAGAAGGCGGTCGGCAACAAGCCCAACAAGGCCGGCAAGTGCCCGACCAACAAGGGGCGCATCGCCTGCGTCAACCTCACCCTCCAGATCAGCTGGATCCAGGACGGCAGCAAGCTCGTCTACGGGCCCGTCCCGGTCCGTACCGGCCGCAACGGGTACGAGACCCGCACCGGTCTGAAGAAGATCTACTGGCGGAACATCGACCACGTGTCGACCATCTACAACGTGCCGATGCCCTACAGCCAGTTCTTCGACGGCGGCCAGGCCTTCCACTCGGTCGGTGTCAGCATGTGGAACCCGCCGGGCTCCCACGGCTGCGTCAACATGACCACCACGACCGCCAAGAAGTACTGGTCGCTGCTGAAGAACGGCGACGACGTCTTCGTGTACGGCCGCAAGCCGGGCACCTGAGTCCACCCCGGTCGCTGACGTGGCGCGGGCGCCCGGCCGTCCCGGGCGTCACACCCCGGGCGCGTCCCCGAAGTCCGGGATCTCCAGCCTGGCCCCGCCCTGCCGCGCGGACTCGTGCGCGACGATGCCCGGCAGGGTGTAGCGGGCCGCGACCCAGGCGTTCACGGACGGCAGCGTACGGGTGCCGACCGCGGTCACGAAGTCGTCCACCAGGAAGTGGTGGCTGCCCTCGTGCCCGTTGTGCAGTTCGTCGAACTCCCGCGGCAGCCGCGCACGGTCGTGCACCGGTGCCGAACCCGAGGTGAAGGCGGCCCGCAGCTCGGGCGCGATGTGCTGGAGCGACGGGTCGTCGGGGGACAGGGTGGGCTTGGGTTCGAGCAGCTCGCTGATGTCCTTCACCCCGTTCTTGTCCTGCCACAGCGCCACCGTCGCCAGCTGTTCCATGCTCGCCTCGGTACCGAAGAAGCGGAAACGGGACTCGCGGATGTGGGACGGGTATCCCACCCGCCGGAACTCGTTGGTGCGGAACGAACCACCGCCCGCCACCTCGAACAGCGCGGTGGCGTTGGAGAAGTCGTTGCCGAACCGGCTGACCTCCTTGTCGAAGACGCCGTCCCCCCGCTCGTCGACGACACCGATCGCCGACACGCTCACCGCATGCGTTCCCCAGGCGCCCAGCACACCGCCCACCGAGTGCGTCGGGTACAGCAGCGGGGGATAGCTGGCGGTCGCCTTCCAGTCCTCGCCGCCGCTGTACCGGTAGGCGTCGTAGAAGCCGAGGTCCATGTCGTGGACGTAGTCGCCCTCGGCGTAGAAGATCCGACCGAACGCGCCCTCCGCTATCTGGTTGCGGGCGTGCACGGTCGCCGGGTTGTACTGGCTGGTCTCGCCCATCATGTACGTCAGCCCGGTCTCCCGGACGGCGTCGATGATCGCCGCGATCTCCTCCGTGGTGATCGCCATGGGGACGGCGGAGTACACGTGCTTGCCCGCCGACAGGCCCTGGAGAACCAGCGGTCCGTGCGTCCAGCGCTGGGTGAAGACGGCGACCGCGTCGACCGCCTCGGACGCCAGCATCGCCTCGTACGAAGGAAACGTCCCGGTCAAACCCACATCGGCGGCGAGCCGCTCGGCGCGCTCGGGCAGCAGATCGGTGACGTACACGTCGCCGACGCCGGGGTGGGCCAGGAACAGCTTGGCGAACTGGCCCGAGAACTGTCCGGCACCGACGATGCCGAGGGAGAACGTCATGGTGGCTGTGCCCTTCACTGGTCGAGAATCAGGTTGATCTGGTCGTTGGTCCGGTCGAGGCCGCTCACGGAACTGCCGTTGGCGAAGATGTCCTGCATGGCGGGGTGCATGAGCGCGTACACGTCGGCCGCGTAGTTGGTGATCGGATAGGAGAAGGTGGTGAAGTCCTTCTTGTCGGCGACCGGTTCGGTGAACGCGCCGACGTCGATGCCCTTCTTCTCGTACGCCGCCACCGCGGCCTTCGTGCCGTCGGGCGTCGCCGGGAAGACGATCCCGTAACTCCCCACCGTCCGTTGGCACTCGTCCGACGCCAGGTACGCGACCCACTTCTTCGCGCCCGCCTTGTTGCGGGCGTTCCTGGTGATCGAGTCGGCGAGACCGTTCATCATCGTGGCGCGCTTGCCGGACGGGCCGGCGGGCGTGACGGCGGTGCCGATGTCCAGGCCCTTGAAACCGTCGTACGACGAGATCATCCAGGCACCGTCGAAGGCGGCGGCCGCCTTGCCTGCGGCCACCTGGGTGTTGGCCTGGTTGGACTGGGAGTTGTAGTCGGTGAAGGGCACCATGTAGCCCTTCCTCGCCAGGCCGAAGTACCACTCGACGACCGACTGGAAGGTCTTGCTGTCGTACCCGTACTTCGTGCCCCACCGCTTCCGGTCCGTGTAGGTCCAGCCGGCGGAGGCGGTGAAGGTGCTCCACTGGGTCTGGCCGTCGCCGTCCCCGCCGCCGTTGGTGGCGAGGCCGTACACCTTGACGTGGTTCTTGTCGAAGCCGGGCTCGTCGCCCCGCCGGCCCTTGCTGTCGACGGTGAGGTGCGCGACGGCCTTCTCGAACGTGCCGCCGTCCTTCGGGTTCCAGGACAGGCCGTCGAGCTGCTCGGCGGTGAGTCCCGCGTCCTTGGCCATCGCGCGGTTGTAGAAGAGGGCGACGGTGTCCCAGTCCTTCGGGGCGCCGTAGCGCCGGCCGTCCTGGCCCATCCAGTTGGCGCCGAGCCCGGGCTGGTAGTCGGCGTCGTCGATGCCCAGGTCGTCGAGCGGTTCCAGCACCTTCAGGTCGGCGAACTGGCCGAACTTCTGGATGTGGTCGGTGAACACGTCCGGCTCGGTGCCCGCGATGAAGCTCGCGGTGAGCTTGGTCCAGTAGTCGTCCCAGCCCAACTGGGTGATCTTCACCGTGAGTCCGGGGTTCTGCTTTTCGAAGTCCTTCGCGCAGGCCTCGTAGGCGGGCTGTTGGTTGGCGTCCCACAGCCAGTACGTCACCGTGTCCGCCGACGACCCGGCGCCCCCCTGGGCGCAGCCGCTCACCAGGGACAGCCCGAGCACCCCGGCCAGTGCGGTGAGCGTACGCATCCGTATCCGCATGTCCGTCCCCATTACTTGATCCCGGTGAAGCTGATGGTGCTGACGATGCGGCGGGCGAAGAACCCGAAGAGCACGAGCATGGGCAGGGCCGCGATCAGCGTCGCCGCCATCAGGCCGGACCAGTCGGTACCGGTCTGCGGGGTCTGCGCCCGGAAGACGGCCAGCGCCACGGTGAGCACCCGTGAGCCGTCGCCGTAGGACACCATCAACGGCCAGAAGTAGTCGTTCCAGGAGGTGATGTACGTCAGCACGGCCAGGGTCAGTACCGGCGTGGACGCCATCGGCAGCAGCACCCGGAAGAAGATCCGTACCTTCCCCGCGCCGTCGAGCAGGGCCGCTTCCTCGACCTCTCGCGGAACGTTCATGAAGAACTGACGCAGGAAGAACACCGCGAACGGCGTCATGAACATCGTCGGCAGGGCGATCCCCAACAGGGAGTCCACCAGGCCGAGTTCCTTGATGAGCACGAAGTTCGGCAGCAGGGTGAAGATGGTCGGCACCATCAGGCCGGCGAGGAACAGGGCGAACACCTTGTCCCGGCCGCGCCAGCGAAGGCGGGCGAAGGCGTACGCGGCCATGGCGGAGAAGAAGATCTGGCAGACGGTGACGAGGGTCGAGACGACCACCGAGTTGAGCAGATACCGCCAGAACCGCAGCCCGCCGCCCGCCCCGCCCTGGGCGATCGCCTCCTCGGTGGACTGGAGGCCGAGCGCTCGTTCGAAGCCGCCCGCGGTCGGATCGACCGGCAGGGGATCGCCCGGGCTCGCGGCGAGCCCGGAGTTGGTGGACAGCGCGGTGCGCAGGATCCAGTAGAACGGCAACAGGGTGACGAGCACGATCACGGCCAGTACCACCCAGGCCACGATCCGCCCGGGGGTGGGCCGGCGCCTGACGGGCCGTACGGGTGCCGCCTGTGGTGCCGGTGCCGTCGGGACGGTCACAGCGGTCATGTCGACTCCTTCCGCTCAGCCGAGGTCGGTCCGACCGGCTCGGGTGAGCCGGTACTGGACGAAGGTGATCGCGCTGAGCACGACGAGCAGGGCCACCGACATCGCGGAGGCGTAACCGAACTGGAAGCGGCCGAAGGCGGCGCCGTAGATGTAGTACTGGAGCACGTTGGTGGCGTCCGCCGGGCCGCCCCTGGTGGTCACGGCGACGGTGTCGAACACCTGGAAAGAACCGATCACCGTCATGATCAGCACGACCGCGAGGACCGGACGCAACAGCGGCATCGTGATCCGCCAGAACATCCGCCACTCGCTCGCGCCGTCGACCTTCGCCGCCTCGTACATGTCGTTCGGGATGGCCTGGAGACCGGCGAACAGCAGCAGCGCGGTGTAGCCGACGTGCCGCCATACATTGATCAGGGCGATCGTGGGGATCGCCCAGGTCTCGTCCGCCAGGAACGGGATGCGGTCGAAACCGAGCGCCGCGACGATCTCGTTGCCGACGCCGAGCTGGGTGTCCAGGATCCAGAGCCAGACGATGCCGGCGACGACGTTCGACATCAGGTACGGCGTGAGCACGATCCCGCGCAGCAGGGCCGACTGCGTCAGCCGCTGGAGCAGTACGGCGATCGCCAGCGCCGAGACCGTCTGCACCCCGATGTTGATGACCACGTACACGACCGTGACCCTGAGGGAGCTCCAGAAGATCGGGTCGTGCGCCATGCGCACGTAGTTGTCGAAGCCCACCCATTCCGCCGGCGTGAGCAGGTTGAAGCGGGTGAAGCTCAGGTAGATGCCGCGCAGCGTCGGCCAGAGCAGGAAGACGACGAATCCCAGCAGGGCCGGCGCGATGAACACGGCTGCGAGCCGTCCGTCACCCCGGCTCTCGCCCGTCCCAGGCCGCCGGTCCGTCCTCGACTTGGTCGAAGTCCGCTCGGCGCCGCCCGGCGGCAGGCGCGACGGAGGGCTGCTGGAGGCGATGGTCATCGTGAGACTCCCTTGTCCGCGGCGGCTCGTCCTCGGGCACTTACTTTTGCTGCGAAAGAATTCAGCCGTCAAGTGGTCGGTGAGCATCTTTTGCGGAGGCCGTCCGGCCCGTATCCTGACCTAGATACTTCCAAGTCAAAAGAAATCAGCGATCGTGTGGGAGTCTGACCCTCATGACCACAGGTACCGCCAGCTGGCTGCCGCTGAGCCCGGGGGAGCGCTCGGTCGCCATCGAGGTGCTCGTCCACGGCCCGCTCTCGCGCACCGACCTCGCGCGCCGGCTCAACCTCTCCGCCGGCAGCCTCACCCGGCTGACCAAGCCGCTGATCGAGTCGGGACTGCTGGTCGAGGTGCCCGACGGGGGCATCGCGGAGGAGGCGCGGCAGGGCCGCCCCTCGCAGCCGCTCGACGTGGTCGCCCAGTCCCGCTCCTTCATCGGCTTCAAGATCACCGGTGACATGGTGTACGGCGTCGTCACCACCCTGCGCAGCGACATCGTCGCCCGTCACGACCGCCCGCTCCGCACACACGACCCCGAAGCGGTCGTCGCGCTGCTCGGTGAGATGACCGACGAACTGGCCCGCGCCCATCCCGGCCTGGCCGGGATCGGCATCGGGGTGGGCGGGCGCGTCGAGGACCGTGCGACCGTCGGGGAGTCGCCCTTCCTGGGGTGGCGGGACATCCCGCTGGCCGCACTGGTCGAGGAGCGCACCGGGCTGCCCGTGGTCCTGGAGAACGACGTCGCCGCCCTGGTGGAGGCCGAGACCTGGTTCGGCGCCGGGCGCGGGCTCGACCGGTTCGTGGTCCTCACCATCGGTGCGGGCTTCGGCTACGGCCTGGTCCTCTCGGGCAGGCGGGTGCCCTGTGTCGAGGAGGACGGCGGCTTCGGCCGGCACATCATCATCGACCCCGGCGGCCCGCTCACCCCCGACGGGGAACGCGGCAGCGCCGTCTCACTGCTGACCATCCCCAGCATCCGCTACCAGGTCCAGGCCGCCACCGGCCGTGAGCACACCTACGAGGAGATTCTCGCCCTGGCCGCGGCCGGGGAGCCGATGTCCTCCCGTGTCGTCGACGAGGCGGCCCGCGCGCTGGGCACCCTGATCGCGCAGATCGCCCACTTCGTCATGCCGCAGAAGGTCCTGCTCGCCGGTGAGGGGGTCGGTCTGATGGATGTCGGCGGGGCGACGGTGGAGGCGGCCGTCCGTGCCCACCGGCATCCGCTGGCCGCCCCGGTGGCCCTGGAGACCAAGGTGTCGGACTTCCACGACTGGGCGCGCGGCGCCGCCGTGCTGGCCATTCAGGTGCTGGTCCTCGGGGCGGCGGAGGGGTGAACGGCGCACGGGGGGTTGACAGATGGACGTGATCAGTAACACGTCCGTTATGTCCGGTTCGTTCGTGATGACTCACGTGGTCTTCACTTCCGAAGCCGTAAGCTTCACGCCATGTCCACCACTGTTGAATCCCTCTCCGAGCGATCGGCCGCAGAGGTCAACGAGGAGATCCGGGCCCTGTGGCTCCGGTCGGGCGGGACACTGAGCGTCGAGCAGCGTGCGGAATACCAGCGGCTCGTCCTGGAGTGGGCCGCCGCTCCGTCCTCCGTCGAAGCGGCCTGACAACCACCCGGCCGCGGGGCCGCCCGACAGCGGCGCCCCGCACCGGGCACCCCCCAGCCGTCACCCCCATGTCGCCGAGTAGTACCGCTGGTAGGCCTTGCGGTCCTGCTCGGCGCGGAAGTACCGGGTCGCGACGAGGGCGACCATGCTGCCCGCGATGACCAGCAGACCGGGGCCGATGTTCCTGGGGTCGGTCAGCCGGGCGGCGAGGGTCTCGCTGACTCCGCTCTCCGTCACGGGGGTGGTCGTGCCCGGCGACGCCGCGCCCGGGGAGAGCCCCGCCTGGGTGGAGGAGGCCGACGGCGCGGGATCGGCGGACGACGTGGACGCGCCGGCGTTGTCGGAGGGAGCGGCCACGATCAGCTGTACGCCGAGCTGTGCCAGCGCCCTGGTCACCGGCTGGAAGAACGTCGTCCCCCCGGTGGTGCAGTCGCCGCTGCCGCCCGAGGTGACACCGAGGGCGATGCCGTCGGAGAACATCGGACCACCGCTGTCGCCCGGTTCGGCGCACACGCTCGTCTCGATGAGCCCGCTGACCGTGCCCTCCGGGTAGTTCACCGTCGCGTCCAGGCCGGTGACCTCGCCGTCACGCAACCCGCTGGTGCTGCCGCTGCGGAAGACCCGCTGGCCGACGGCCGCGTCGCCGGTGCCCGTGATCCGCACCCCGTTGCCGTTGCCGATGGCCACCACGTCGGCGCCCGCGCCGGCCTTGCCGCTCGCGTACTGCACCAGGGAGAAGTCGCCGCCGGGGAAGTTGGAGTTCACCGTCCGGCCCACCTGCTGCTTGGCCTGGTTGTCCGCGAACCAGGTGGAGCCGGTGGGCCCGCAGTGCCCGGCGGTGAGGATGAAGTCGTTCGTCCCGTTGGTCACGTTGAAGCCGGCCGAACAGCGTCCGCCGGTCGACAGGATCGGCTGGGCGCCGTTGATCCGGGTGGTGAACTCACCGGTGGTGCGCTCCATGCGGACGAAACTGCCGATGCCGGTGGCCGTCTGCGTCAGCTGTGACCAGTCGCCGGCCGACACGGTGCTGTCGGCCTGTACGACGACCTGGTTCGTCCGGTAGTCCATCACCCAGGCGGTGCCGGGCACCTTGGGCGCCGAACGCAGGGTGGCCGTGGCCGACTTGAGCTCGTTCATGCTGTGCGGGACGACCTTGGCCTCCGCGCCCGCCGCCCGGACCGTGTCGGCCGTCTCCTCGTCGGTGACGGCGACGACCGGGCGCCCGTCGGCGCCGAGCCAGGTGCCCGCGGTGCGCGAGGTGCCGAGCTTCTTCACGAGGGTCGCCCCCGGATTCGTGACGACGGACTCCGCCGCACTGCGCGGCGCCGCGGCCGTGCCGCCCGGCTCGCTCGCCATGGCCGCCTGCGTGACCATGGCCCCTCCCAGGAGGAGTCCGCCGACGGCCGCCAGCCGTGTCACTCGCCGGACGGTCCGTCGTCGTACATGCCTCATGTCATGGCTCCCGAAACCCCGAACGCACGGCCTCAACACCGCGGGGCGCTCCGGTCGTTGAGTGCCCTCACCTCCATACGTGCGAGGACCCCGCAGCGTTCAGAGCGGAGGTGATCACCTCAGGGTTTGCGTGCCACCCCGCCGAACATCGCGACCTCGTCCGGTTCGGCCCCGCCCGCGATGCCCTCCGGACGCCAGCGCGAGCAGGACACCACGCCCGGGTCCAGCAGCTCCAGGCCGTCGAAGAAGCGGGCCACGTCCTTCGGGGTGCGCTGGGTCAGCTTCGGCGTGCCGTGCTCGTTCCAGAACGCGACGGCCTCGTCCACGTCGGGCATCGCCGGGCTGGTGACGGTGTGCGAGAGCACCAGATGACTGCCCGCGGGCAGCCGGTCGACCAGACGCCGCACCAGGCCGTACGGGTTTTCGTCGTCGCCGACGAAGATGACCACGCCGAGCAGCATCAGGGCGACGGGCGCGTCGAAGTCCAGTGTCTTCGCGGCGTGTTCGACAAGCGCGTCGACGTTGCGCAGGTCCTCGTCGAGATAGTCGGTGCGGCCCTCCGGCGTGCTGGTGAGCAGGGCGCGGGCGTGTGCCAGGACCAGCGGGTCGTTGTCGACGTAGACGGTCCGGGAATCCGGGGCGAGACGCTGCGCGACCTCGTGCGTGTTGTCCGCGGTGGGCAGCCCGGTCCCGATGTCGAGGAACTGCCGGATACCGGCCTCGGTCACCAGATGCTTCACGGCACGGCCCAGGAAGAGCCGGTCGGCGCGGGCGTATGCGCCGATGCCCGGATGTAACTCCCGGATCCGGTCGCCGGTGGCCCGGTCGACCTCGTAGTTGTCCCTGCCGCCGAGCCAGTAGTTCCAGATGCGGGCGGTGTGCGGCCGGGAGGTGTCGATACGGAGGTGCGGCGACTGGGCGGCCGCTTCGACGGTCGGCGCGTTCTCGGTCACGGGTCGGCTCCTGTACGGAAGAAGGGGAGCGGGAAGTACCGACCAGCAATCTAGACGGGCGAGTTGAGCGGCGCGGACCGTCCTCCTGATTCCGCCGCGGGCCCGAGCCGCGCCCAGCTCCGCTCGTCGCCCCACACGGCCGCCGCGCCGGTGTAGGGGCGCAGCAGCGCGGTCAGCGCCGGGTCGCCGCGGCCGTTGAGCTCGTCGGAGGCGATCCGGCGGGCGATGCCGGCCAGGAAGTCGGCGAGCTGCACCCGCGCGTCGAGCCGCGAGACGACGAGCCGGAGTCCGGCCAGGCGGATGCCCCGCACCCGGGCCGCCCCCTCGATCCAGGCGATCCGCTCCGGGGTGAGCATGTTCTGCCGGTCGTGCGCCAGCCGGACCGGGCGCCCGCCGGCGCTCCAATGGGCGGCCGTGTGCAGGATCGAGGGCAGCAGGGGATTGAGGACCGGGGTCAGCACGAACGGTCCGTCCTGAATGCCGGCCCGGTAGGCGAGCGCGCGGGAGCGTTCCTGCGCGAGCCGTGAGAGAGTCTCGGCCACCGCCGTCCCCGGATACCGCTGCCGCAGTTCTTCGAGCGTGCGGAAGAAATGCCCGACGGGCGTGTCCGACGCGTCCTCGTGGCGCACCCACAGCAATTGGTTGGCCGCCTCCAGGAATTGTTTCCATTCCGCCTCGGTGAATGTCCGCCGCCCGTGCCGGAACAGCGGGACGGCCGCCCCGGGATCGCCGAGCAGCAGGTCGGCGGCCCGGTCCACGACGAAGAAGGACTTCTCGACGAGGTGTACGTGGGCGTGCCCGTACAGCGGGCCCGATGCCGAGAGCAGCCATTCCAGAACCGCCCGGTGTTTCTCCCGGAGCAGATGGTTCGCCTTGTACTCCTCGGCGGGCGAACGGATCCGGTTCCTGATCTCCTGTACATGTCCGGCGGCGGAATCGGCCGACAGCAGCACACTCGCGTGGGCGAACACGTCGGTGTTCCCGCCGGTGAGGTTCTCGCCGTCCGAACCCGACTCGTCGCAGGCGATCTCGGGAATGCCGCCGGCGTTCGCCACAGCTGTCCCGTTCAGGTGATCCCAGGTCACACCACAGCCCCCTATCTTGTGCCCCATGACCAGCATCCCGCACGAGACGCCCGGTGAACCGAACCCTTTACAGGCCCTCACACTCGACCGGCTCCGATGTCGTACGAGCATGAAGTGGCGTACCCATCCGGCGGACGTCCTTCCGCTGTGGGTCGCGGAGATGGACGTGCCCCTCGCCGAGCCGGTCGTCGGCGCGGTGACGCGGGCCCTCGCGCTCGGTGACACCGGCTATCCGGCGGGCACGGCCTACGCCGAGGCGCTGGCCCTGTTCGCCGCGAAGCGGTGGGCCTGGAACGGGCCGGCGGTCGAGCGGACGGCCATCGTGCCCGATGTGATGCTGGGCGTCGTCGAGATGCTGAAGCTGGTGACGGGGCCCGGTGATCCGGTGGTCGTCAACCCGCCGGTGTACCCGCCGTTCTTCCAGTTCGTCGCGCACATGGACCGGCGGATCGCCGAGGCGCCCCTCGGCGCGGACGGCCGGCTCGACCTCGCCGTACTGGAGGAGGCCTACCGGCGCGCCGTCGCCGGCGGTGGCCGCGCCGCGCACCTGCTGTGCAGCCCGCACAACCCGACCGGCACCGTGCACACCGCGCGGGAACTCGCCGCAGTGGCCGCGCTCGCCGGGCGGTACGGCGTGCGGGTGGTCGCCGACGAGATCCACGCGCCGCTGACCGCCCCGGGGGTCGACTTCGTGCCGTACCTCGCCGTCCCCGGCGCGGAGAACGGCCTGTCGCTGATGTCGGCCTCCAAGGGGTGGAATCTGGCCGGGCTCAAGGCGGCGCTGGCCGTCGCGGGCCCCGAGGCGGCGGCCGACCTGGCCCTGCTGCCCGAGGAGGTGTCCCACGGGCCGAGCCACGTCGGTGTGCTGGCGCACACCGCGGCCCTGATCGAGGGCACGGCGTGGCTGGACGCCCTGCTGGCCGGCCTCGACGAGAACCGGCGCCTGCTCACCGCCCTGCTGGCCGAGCATCTGCCCGGCGTCGGGTACCGACCGGGGGACGCCACCTATCTCGCCTGGCTCGACTGCCGGGCGCTGGGCCTCGGAGACGATCCGGCCGCGGTCTTCCTCGAGCGGGGGCGGGTCGCCCTCAGTCGCGGGCTCGATTTCGGCACGGGCGGGGCCGGGCATGTCCGTCTGAACATCGCCACCTCGCCCGAGATCCTCGCCGAAGGTGTACGACGGATGGCGGCCGCCCTTCGCTGAGCCGCAGGTCTTCCCGCCGGACCGCCGCCCCACCGGAGCTCCTCCGGTGGGGCGGCGGTGTTCCGCGCGCGGCGCGTGACGATCGCCCCGCGGCCCCCGTGTCACGGTCCCGCAATGTCACAGCCATGTCTTGACATACGGCTGAAACCGTTCGTAGCTTGGGCGCCTCAATTTAGATTCGTGAAGCGAGTTCACGAATATGAACGGAGTGTGCCCATGGGGGATCGCCGACGAAGTCGCCGCCCGGCCGCCACGCTTGCCCTCGCGGGACTGCTGTTCGGATCGGCCGCCTGCGGCTCCGGTTCGGACAGTGCCGGGGGCGGCGACCCGAACACCCTGGAAGTCTGGACCCGGAGCAACCCGGATCCCGCTGCCACGTACGAGCGGGTGTTCGCGGCCTTCACCGAGAAGACCGGCATCAAGATCGACTACCAGCCGGTCATCAACTTCGACCAGCAGCTCCAGAGCCGAGCGTCCACCAAGGACCTGCCGGACGTCATGATCAACGACACGGCGCTGATGGGCAGTTACCAGAGCCAGGGCCTGCTCCAGCGGATCGACCCGGCCGACATCGCCGGCGGCGACCAGATCGACGCCAAGACCTGGTCCTCCACCGTCGGCGTCGACGGCTCCCACTACGGGATCCCCTACTCCCGTCAGGCCATGACCCTGATGATCCGCAAGGACTGGCGCGAGAAGCTCGGCCTGCCGCAGCCGCGGACCTGGCAGGACATGCTCACCCTCGCCAAGGCCTTCGCCGACGACGACCCCGACGGGGACGGCAAGAAGAACACCTACGGGATGGTCGTCCCCGGCAGCGCCCAGAACGGCTACGCCGCCTGGTGGGCCGCCAGCTTCCTGTGGCAGGGCGGCGCCCGCGTCATCGAGGCCACCAAGGACGGCGGTTATCGGCCGGTCGTCGACTCGGCCGCCGCCGTACGCTCCGTCTCCTGGCTGAAGAGGAACCTCTTCTGTACTTCTGACAACGCTGTCATCCAGCCGGGCGCCCTCACCGCCATCACCGGCAACGCCACCAACTTCCAGGACGGCAACGCCGGTATGTACCTCACCGGCCCCTACAACATCGCCACGTTCGACCAGGCCCTCGGCAAGGACAGGTTCGAGGTGGTGCAGGCCCCGGCCGGTCCGGCCGGCAACGACGTCCTCGCGGACGGCGAGAACATCTACTTCGGCGCCAGGACCGGCAAGACCGAGCAGGAACGGGCCCTCGCCGCCTTCCTCGTCTCGCCCGAGGGGCAGCGCCTCGCGATGACCGGCAAGAACCAGCCCGTCGTCCGGATCCCCGTCAACTCCACCCTCGACGCGGCGACCGTACGCAACGACCCCCGCTGGGGCGTCGTCCAGAAGGCCTACGAGGACGCCTCCGTGCAGTTCCCCAACGCGCCGGACTTCGCCCCCGTCAAGCAGGACACCGCCGACGCCCTCAACGCGATCTTCACGTACTGCGGCAGCGACGTCCGCGCCGGCCTGAAAGAACTCGACGACACCCTCGCCGGCGACCTCAAGGACCAGGACCTGCTGAAATGACAGCGACGACAGCCCCCGCACGCGGCTCCCGGGTCCGCGGCGCGTTCAGCAAGCGAAACGTTTTGCCGTGGGTGTTCCTCGCCCCCGGCCTGCTGCTCGCCCTCGTCTTCAAGTTCCTGCCCATGGGCAAGGGCGTCTGGCTCAGCTTCTTCAAGGTGCGGCCCTTCCTGGGCGACCAGTGGGTGGGCCTGGACAACTACACCCGCGTCCTGACCGACCACCGCTTCCAGGAAGCCATCGGTCACACGCTCCTCCTCGGCCTCGGACAGTCCCTCGGCGCCATCGCCGTCGGCTTCGCGCTCGCGCTGCTGCTGGAGGGCCAGGCCCGCTCCCTGAAGATCATGCGCACGGCCGTCTTCCTGCCGGTCGTCACCGCCACCGCCGTCGTCGGCGAGATGTGGCGGCTGCTGTACTACCCGACCTCCGACGGCATCGTCAACCACGGCCTCGGCCTCCTCGGCCTCGGGCCGATCCAGTTCCTCGACAACCCGGACACCGCCCTGTGGGCCACCATGGTGATGAGCGTCTGGATGCTCGCCCCCTACAACATGGTGATCATCCTCGCGGGACTGGCCGGGGTGGACCGGACGCTGTACGAGGCCGCCGCGATGGACGGCGTGTCGCTGTGGCAGCGCCTGCGGTACGTCACCCTCCCCGCGATCCGCCCCGCCCTCGGCATCGTCCTCACCCTCGCCGCCATCCGCGGCCTGCGTGTCTTCACCGAGGTCTACGTCCTCACCGGCGGCGGCCCGGCCGGCTCCACCGAGGTGTGGATGACCCGGGCCTACACCCTCGGCTTCACCCGCAACGACATCGGCGGCGCCTCCGCGGCCTCCGTCGTACTGCTCTGCGTGACCCTGCTGCTCACCGTCACGGTCAACCACTTCCGCAAGAGGGGAGACGTGCGATGAGCGCACCCGCCATCGACCCCGTCCGGACACCCGCACCGACGGCCACGACAAGGGAGTCCGCCAGGGCGGCCCGGGCCACCCCCGCCCGCTTCGACACCGCCCTCGGCTGGAGCGACCGGCCGGGCGTCGCACGGTGCCTGCGGATCCTGCTCTGCGCGATCGCGATCGGCGTCTTCGCGGTGCCGTTCCTGACCGTCGTCTCCGGCGCCTTCACCACGCACGCCAGCGGATCCTCCCTGTCCTTCCTCCCGCACGACAGCACCTGGCAGAACTTCGAG
Organism: Streptomyces sp. NBC_01334; assembly: GCF_035983595.1. Lineage (NCBI taxonomy): Bacteria > Bacillati > Actinomycetota > Actinomycetes > Kitasatosporales > Streptomycetaceae > Streptomyces > Streptomyces sp. NBC_01334. The sequence goes on from NZ_CP130718.1 coordinate 8,768,434, forward strand.
GTGGCGGGGGAGCGGGGCATCTGGGACTACTTCACCAACTCGCTCGTCATCGCCGGCGGCGCGCTGCTGCTCCAGCTCACGGTGTCCGTGCTGGCCGCCTACGCGCTGGCCCGGCACCGGTTCCGCGGCCAGGCCCTGGTCCTCACCCTGTTCATGCTGACGATGATGCTCCCCGAGGAGGTCATCGCGATCCCGCTGTCCCTGGTCCTCGGCCATGTCCCGGTCGTCGGCGTGGACCTGAAGGGCACCGCGTGGGGCGTGATCCTGCCGCTCGGCGCCTGGGGCTTCTCCGTGATGCTCCTGACCGAGTTCATGAAGGACATCCCCACCGAGATAGAGGAGGCCGCCCGGCTCGACGGCGTCGGAGAGTTCCGCATGCTGTGGCAGATCGTCCTGCCGCTGTGCAAGCCCGCGCTCGGCGTCGCCGGTGTCCTCGGCTTCGTCATGATCTGGGACCAGTACCTGCTGCCCCTGATCGCCTCCAAGGACCCCACCGACTACACGGTCACCGTCGCCCTGTCCATCCTGCGGACCGACCCCGAGGTCGGGTCCGGAGTGGTCCTCGCCGGAGCCGTCATCGCCCTCGTCCCCAGCCTGATCGTCTACCTGCTCCTCCAGCGCTCGCTGGTCACCGGCATCGCGGCCGGCGCCACCAAGGGCTGACACCCCGGCACGCCCCCCACGCCCATCACGCAGTTACGAGGGAGACATGAAGTTCCAAGGAGTGCTGTTCTTCCCGGTCACGCCGTTCGCCGCGGACGGCTCGCTGGACGAGGAACGGCTCGGCCGGCACATCGACGCCGGTGTCTCGGCCGGCGCGGGCGGCGTGTTCGTCGCCTGCGGGACGGGTGAGTTCCACGCCCTCGACCCGGACGAGCTCGAGCGCGCCACCCGGGTCGCCGTCGAGACGACCGCCGGACGCGTTCCCGTCCTGGCGGCCGCCGGCGGGCCGGTCCCCGTCGCCCGCGACCACGCCGTACGCGTGGCCCGGGCCGGCGCCGACGGCATCCTGCTGCTGCCGCCCTACCTGGTGACCGCGCCCCCACAGGGCCTGGTCCGCTACGTCGAGGAGGTCACCGCCGCCACCGACCTCCCCGTGGTCTTCTACCAGCGCGGCACCGCCCGCCTCACCGGCGCCACCGCCGCCGGGATCGCCGCCCTGCCCAAGGTCATCGGCCTGAAGGACGGCATCGGCGACATCGAGCACATGCACCGCATCGTCCGGGCGGTGCGGGCCGTTCCCGGCACCGAGGACTTCCGGTTCTTCAACGGCCTGCCCACCGCCGAGACGACCGCCTCCGCCTACCGGGGAATCGGCGTCGACCTCTACTCCTCCGCCGTCTTCGCCTTCGCCCCCGAGATCGCGCTCGCCTTCCACCGGGCCCTGTCGCAGGGGGACGACACCCTCGTCGCCCATCTCCTCGACGAGTTCTACGGTCCGCTCGTCGAACTCCGCGACGAGGTCCCGGGATACGCCGTGTCCCTGGTCAAGGCCGGGGTGACGATCCGGGGCCTGGACGTGGGCGGCGTACGGGCGCCCCTGCTCGACCCCACGCCGGAGCATGTCGCCCGGCTCGCCGAACTCATCGACCGGGGACTGGAGGCCGTCACCGTATGACCACCCCTGCCACGCGCATCCGCGAACTCGTCGTCACACCCATCGCCTTCTCCGACCCGCCGCTGTTGAACTCGAACGGCGTCCACGAACCGCTCGCGCTCCGGGTGATCCTCCGACTCGTCCTGGAGGACGGCACGGTGGGCCTCGGTGAGTCGCCCGGCGGTGCGGCGCGCCTCGAGCGGCTGATGGTCGCGGCCAGGACGGTCGTCGGCATGGACGTCTTCGACACGACCGCCGTCGCCGCCGCGATCGACGCCGCCCTGCTGCCGGGCGTGCCCAGCTCGCACGAACGCGGCTGGACCACCTCGGCCGTCGAGGTCGCCTGCCTGGACGCCCAGGGCAAGCTGCTCGGCCACCCGGTCTCCGACCTGCTCGGCGGCCGGGTACGCGACTCCGTGCCCTTCGCCGCCTACCTCTTCTACAAGTGGGCCGAACACCCCGCGCTCGACGGCCGCCCCGCCATCGGCGACGACTGGCCCGAGGCACTCGACCCGGCCGGGATCGTCGAGCAGGCGCGGCTGATGCAACAGCGGTACGGCTTCGATTCGTTCAAGCTGAAGGGCGGAGTCTTCCCGCCGGACGAGGAGATCGCCGCGATCAGGGCGCTGGCCGAGGCGTTTCCCGGCCGGCCGCTGCGCCTGGACCCCAACACGGCATGGTCGGTGGAGACCTCGAAGTACGTCGCCCGGCAACTCGACGGCGTACTGGAGTACCTGGAGGACCCGACCGGGACCATCGAGGGCATGGCGGCGGTCGCGCGGGACTCGCCGCTGCCGCTCGCCACCAACATGTGTGTCATCGCCTGGGAACACCTGGGGCCGGCCGTCGAGCAGAACGCGATCCAGGTACTCCTCACCGACCACCACTACTGGGGCGGACTGCGCCGCACCCGCGAACTGGCCGCCGTCTGCGAGGCGTTCGGGATCGCGCTGTCCATGCACTCCAACTCGCACCTGGGTATCAGCCTCGCCGCGATGACCCACGTCGCCTCGGCCATCCCGAACCTCGACCACTCCTGCGACACGCACTACCCGTGGAACAGCGCCGACGACGTGATCGTCCCGGGGGTGCTGGAGCTGTCGGACGGCGCGGTGAAGGTACCGACCGGCCCGGGGCTCGGCGTCGAGCTGGACACCGACGCCCTCGACCGGCTGCACCGCCGCTACCTCGACTCGGGTGTGCGACAGCGCGACGACACCGGGTACATGCGGCGGATCCAGCCGGACTACGAGTTGAGGCTGCCGAGGTGGTGAGGCGTACGGATGCCTAGACTGCGGGCATGGCTGACAACGCGCTGGACCGGCTGGCAGCGGGCAAGTACCTGCTGATCACCAGCTATCGCAAGAACGGCACCGGGGTCGCCACGCCCGTGTGGGTGGTGCGGGACGGGGACACGCTCGGGGCCTGGTCGGCCGCGGACGCCTGGAAGGTGAAGCGGATCCGGGCCCGCGGCGACGTCCTGGTGGGTCCCTGTGACGTCCGCGGCAACCCCACCGGCGAGCAGATCCCGGCCACCGCCGAGATCTGCGACGCGCAGACCACCGCCCGCTATCGCACCCTGCTCGCCCGCAAGTACGGCGTCGTGGGCCGCCTCACCCTGCTCGGCAGCCGACTGCGCAGGGGTCTGGACGGAACCGTCGGGATCCGCGTCACGCTGTGAGCACGGAAACGGAGAAAGGGGGCCCGGACCGCGTGGTCCGGGCCCCCTTCGGTCAGCGCGTCCGTACTACGGCGCGTCCACGACCGTTCCCGTCAGCACCGGCCGGTCCGGCAGCGGCTCGGCGTCGTCGTCGGTCAGCGCGAGACGCATCGACTCGGCCGGCTCGGCCACCTGGTCCTTCACCGTGGGCACGGTGAAGTCGACCTCGGTGGTCCCGGCCCGGATGTTCAGCCAGACCCACAGGTTCGCGTCCGACAGCGGACGCTCCGGGTCGGGCACGTCACCGGAGTAGTCCAGCAGCCACTGCGGGTCCACGTCCTTGGTGGACAGCTCGGCGCCCTCGGTGACCGGCAGCACCCGGACCGGCTGCCAGAAGTCCACGTCGGCGGTCTCGGAGAGGGTGATCCGCCAGCTCAGCGACCCGCCCTCGGTCACCCGGTCGGCGACCGGAGCCAGGGTCACCTTCGGCGCCGGGTCGTCGTTCTGCACCGTGACCCCGCCCCGGTAGGAGCCGACGACGGCGCCGCGCACGGCCTTCACGAGAAGGTCCTGTGTCACGTCGTAGGCGAAGCGGGTGTCGCCCTTCACCACGATCGGCACGTCGATCGGCGTGCTGCCGGGCCGGACCGTGACCACCTTCTCCGTGGCCTCGAGGGTCTCCGGGTCGACGACGTAGAAGCGGACCCGGCCGCTGCCGTGCCCGGACACCTGGACCGGGACGTGGTAGGTGCGGGTGCCGGAGTCGCCCTCCTTGGCCGTGATCCGGCCGATGTCGACCCGCGGCAGCGCCGCCGCCCTGACCGCCGGTGTGCCGGGGGCCCAGCCCCAGGCGTCCATGAACCACGCCTGTCCGGACCCCGAACGCGGAGTCAGCGCAAGGGACTTGACGTGCCTGAGATCGAGGCCCGCGCGGGTGGCGGAGGCAAGCGGGACACGCAGCTCGCGGGCCCAGTACGAGGCGGTGCGGTCGGAGCCCGGCAGGCCGTCGACCGTGACCCGGCCGAGCGAGGCGCGGCGGCCGGCCGCGTCGGTGACGGACACGTCCAGCTCGGTGCCGGTGGTGTTCGGCGGCACGAAGACCCGCAGCGCCAGGCTCTCGGCGCCGGAGAGGGAGACCGGAGCGAGGGAGCGGATCGTCGTCGGTGTGCCCGGCGCGGACCACTTCAGCGCGACCGCGCTCTTGCCGGAGTCCTTCTCCAGGTCCCACCAGCCGAAGTGCGGGGACATCCCCGTGGCGTCGGCGTCCAGACATGACCTGGCCGGGTCGGGGTCAGCCCAGCACACCCGGCCGCCGGTCACCTCGACGCCGCCGTCGGGCACGAAGCCGCCCGTGCGGCGGGCGCCGACCGCGTGCGTCAGGACGCGGGCCGGGTCGGCGGAGGGCGCGCGCTTCCCCGTGCCGTCGAGCAGCGGGCGCACCCGGTCGTCACCGGCGACGAACAGCCGGGCCGCGGCGGCGATGTAGGTCGCGCCGGCCCGGTGCTGCTGGTCGGCGGTCAGCCGGGTGGGGGCACCGGTGGAGCAGACCGGGTCGGGCTGCTGCGCGTCCGGGTCCTCCCAGAAGTCGTCGAAGGACGGCGCCACGGCCTTGCCCGGCGTCCACTCGGTGTTGAAGAAGTTGTGGTTGGCGCCCACCATGTAGACCGCGCTGTGCAGGGCCTTGCCGTTGCTGATGCCGCGCGTCCCGTCGAGGTACGTCTCGCCCTCGAGATCGGCGACGTCGCCGTCGCAGCCGGGCAGGATGGTCGCGGAGGGGACGTCGGCGACCGGATTCTGGCCGAAGATCGTCGGTCCGACGAGCACGGTCCCGCGGATCTTCCAGCGGACCGGGCCCCGGTAGCCGTCCTGCGCGGCGGGCGGCGGGTACAGGCTGTCCAGGGCGGCGCGGTTGACGCCCTCGCCGCCGCGCGAGTGGCCGACGAGCAGGACACGGGAGAGGTCGGCCTTCGTCGCGTCGGGCACCGACGCCGGGGCGTGGCCCGGGTGCGCGGCCCAGTCGGCCCACGTGGCGAGGTGCCGGCGCACCAGCGAGGAGCGCGCCTGCGCACCGCCGTCCTCGGCCTCGCCGTCCTGGCCGTTGATGCCGTTCGCGGAGATCGACACCGTGACGTAGCCCTGCGAGGCGAGGAGCTTCTGGTCCTCGAGGTAGCCCCGGTAGCTCGGGATCGACTTCATGCCGGCCGGGCAGGGCCAGGAGATGTCGAAGTCGTCGCTGCCCGGCTGGTAGCAGGTGGTGTGCCGGCCGTGCAGGAACAGCGCGAGGGGCCGCTTGCCGGTGGTCCCCTTCGGTGCCACCACGACGGCTTTCATCTCCACCGGTTGGGCGAATCCCGGCAGCTTCACCGGGGCGAGGTCGTACTCGCCGCTGACCGTGCGGTACGCGCCCGGCCTGCCGGGGTCGACGGAGTTGGCGGGAGCCGGAGCAGGGGTCCGGGCCGGAGGCTGCTCGGCGGTGAGGGAACGCTGTTCACCTGGGGCGGAGTTGCCGGCGGCGGTGTCCAGCCGGCGCCCGCCGGCCAGCACCCGCAGGTCCTTCAGGGGGGCGTCCCCCGCGTCGGCGAGGGAGAGCCGGAACGTCCGGCCGTCCTTCTCCGTCTTCGGTACGCCGAGCAGTCGGTCGCCCGAGCGGAACTCCACGCGGGCGTCGCCGAGGGGCACGGGCGTGGGCGACCGCCAGACCAGCGCACGCGCGGTGCCCTCCCCGCCGACCTGCCATCCCTGCGGCAGCGCGGTGTCGGCGGTCGTGGTCGACGGTCTTGTCTCGGCAGGCTGTCGGGCTTGTGCCAGTCCCGGTGTTCCCGCCAGGGCCGCGAGCGCGGCCACGGCGGTGACACCTATTCGCCGGGCACGGATCAAGGTCCACTCCTCAACACTCGGAGCGCGGGGCCCCGTCCGTATCGGGAGCCCCTCGCGCCCCGAAGGAAGCGAAAGCACCTCTGTGGGTTGCCTGTGACCGGGAATCAGGTCCGCGGAGCGCAAAGATCCGGACAGCGGGGATCCGCTGTCCGGACTCGGACCGGTGACGCGAAGGTTCTAGTGCCAGGCCCGGAACGGCTCGTCGAGGAGCTGGAAGACCGGCTCGCCGCGTACCGGGTCCTTGACCGTGGACAGCCGGACGCGGTCGCCGCTGTGGATGCCGATGAGCGGGCCCATGACCCGGCCGCGTACGACGAACCCCTCGGCCATCTCGACCAGGGACACATTGCGGGCGGCGGGGGTGTTGCGGTTCACCACCGTGGCGTGACGGACCGTGCCGGCGCCCTCGCTGCGCTCCGTGCGCAGGTCGCTGCCCTGACACACCGGGCACAGCAGCCGGTGGTACATGGCGGTGCCGCACCAGGTGCAGCGCTGGAAGAGGATCGTGTCGCCGTCGGTGTTCGCGCGGTCGAGGACGCCCGCCGCGGAGCCGGCGGCCTGCTGAACGGCGTTTCCTGAGTAGTGGTACACGCGGGTCAACTCCCTGCACTCGGCCGGAATCCACGTGCCCGGCCGACCCGTGCACGCACGTGCCCGGTCAGCCGTGCCACCGTGCACGCCCACAGCGTATGGCACTCAGTGCCACTCGTAAAGGCACTGCGTACCCACAATATTGAGGGGGTTCGGCGGGGGTCCAGCGAGGGTCCGGCGGGGGTGCCGAGGGGTTCACTCCCGTCCGAGGGTCGTCTCGATCTCCTGCACCACACGCCACAGCGGTGCCCCGCGCCGGGAGACCACCACGACGACGTCGTCCGGCAGCTCGTCGGCGGGCGGCATCGGGAGCGACGGGAACGCGGGACGGGCCGTGGCTGTGGTGGATGCCGGGGCGGTCGGGGGTGCGCCGAACGCCGACTGCACGTACCCCAGCGCGTGGTCCACGGTCGTGCTCGCGTCGCCCTGTCCGGCCGAACGCAGCCAGGAGCGCAGGGCGTTGTTGTGCGCGGCGACCACGGCGGCCGCGATCACGTCGGCGTGCAGGTTGCCGTCGGGCCGGCCGGTGAAGCGGCCCCGGAGGTACTCGGCGAGGGCGCGCTCGTAACGCCAGACGACCGACAGCTCGTACGCCCGCAGCCCGGGCACCTGCTTGGTGAGCCGGTAGCGCTGCACGGAGAAGGAAGGGTTCTCGGCGTACATCAGCAGCACGAGCCGGGCGGCGTCACAGACGCGGCGCACCGGCTCGTGCTCCCGGCCGCTCGCGGCGAGGAAGGCCGTCATGTCGGCGAGGCACCGCTCGTGGTCGGGGAAGACCACGTCCTCCTTGGAGGGGAAGTAGCGGAAGAAGGACCGCCGGCCGACGCCCGCCAGGGCAACGATGTCGTCGACGGTGGTCTGCTCGTAGCCCCGCTCCAGGAACAGCCGGAAGGCCGCCGCGACCAGGGCGTCCCGCATGGGCGGTTTGGCCTCCGCCTTGTGAGTGGCGCTCATGGACGCGAACGTAACACCTGATCGGCGCCGATGGCACTCAGTTCCCTCCGTCGGGGAACCGAGTGCCCGGCACCGGGTGCCGGTCACATCCGCTCGGCGGCCTCGACCACGTTGGTCAGCAGCATCGCGCGCGTCATCGGCCCGACCCCGCCGACCGGCGGCGAGAAGGACCCGGCGACATCGCTCACGTCGGGGTGGACGTCGCCGAGGATGCCCTCGACCGTGCGCGTGAGGCCGACGGAAAGCACCGTCGCGCCCGGCTTGATCCAGTCGGGCCTGACCAGGTGGGCCACTCCGGCCGCGGCCACCACCACGTCCGCCTCCCGGGCGTGCGCGGCCGTGTCCTGGGTGGCCTCGTGGCACAGGGTCACGGTGGCGTGCTCGGTGCTGCGGGTCAGCATCAGGCCCAGCGGCCTGCCCACCGTGACACCGCAGCCGATGACGCAGAACTGCTGGCCCGTGATCTCCACCCGGTTGCGCCGCAGCAGGTCGATGATGCCGCGCGGGGTGCAGGGCAGCGGGCCCGGGATGCCCAGCACCAGCCGGCCGAGGTTGGTCGGGTGGAGTCCGTCGGCGTCCTTGACCGGGTCGATCAGCTCCAGCACGGCATGGGTGTCGATATGGGCCGGGAGCGGGAGCTGCACGATGAAGCCGGTGCACGTCGGATCGGCGTTGAGCCGCAGCACGGCGGCCTCGACGTCGGCCTGGGAGGCGTCGGCGGGGAGTTCCACGCGGATCGAGGCGATGCCGACCTGCGCGCAGTCGCGGTGCTTGCCGCCGACGTAGGAACGGCTGCCCGCGTCGTCGCCGACGAGGATCGTACCCAGCCCCGGATGGATGCCCCGCTCCTTCAACGCCTGGACGCGGAGGGCGAGTTCGCTCTTGATGTCGGCCGCGGCGGCCTTGCCGTCGAGCAGTGTTGCGGTGGTCACGGGAGTCGACGAGCCCTTCGGGAGAAAAACGACGGTCCTGTCATCGTACGACCCGCGCGCCCACCGCCCCTCGGGAGTCCCGGGGGCCGCGGCCGTCCCTCCGGCCGCGGCGGTCCCGCCCCGGACCGCCCGCACGCCGTCTGACGTAGCCTTTCCGCACCGTTCGACCGTCATCAGGAGACCGCATGTCCGCCGCCCGCCCCCGTCTCCTCTACGTCACGGACCTGGCCTACCAGGCGCGCGGGCGCCGTTACTGCGACGAGGACGTCTTCCTCACCTCCCGGCTGCGCGCGGAGTTCGACCTGGCCCTGTGCCACCCGCTGGACGCGGCCGCCCTGATGCACTCCTTCGACGGCGTCGTCGTCCGCAACAGCGGCCCGGTCCTGGGCTACCGGAAGGAGTACGAAGCCTTCCGGGAGCGCGCGCTCCACGACGGCGTGCGCGTCTACAACCCGCTCACCGGCCGCGCCGACATGGCCGGCAAGCAGTACCTCCTCGACCTGAGCGCCGCGGGCCACCCCGTCATCCCCACCGTCGACCGCCCCGAGGACCTGCACCGGCTGCCCGACGCCGAGCGGTACGTCGTCAAGCCCAAGCTCGGCGCCGACTCCATAGGCCTGCGGATCCTCCCGCCCGACGCGCTGCCCGCCCTGGCCGACGGCTCGGTGCTGGTCCAGCCGTGCGTCGACTTCGCCTACGAGGTGTCCTTCACCTACATCGACCACGACTTCCAGTACGCCCTGTACGCACCGCATCCCGACCGTCGCTGGCAGCTGGAGCCCTACCGGCCCACGGTGCGGGACCTGGAGTTCGCCCGGCGCTTCATCGACTGGAACGGCCTCGCGCACGGCATCCAGCGCGTCGACGCCTGCCGCGCCCCCGACGGCGAACTGCTGCTGGTCGAGCTGGAGGACCTCAACCCGTACCTCTCCCTCGACGCCCTGGACGAGGCCGGACAGGACTCCTTCGTCGCCGCGACGAAGCGTTCCCTGCACCGTTTCCTCGCGGGCTGAACCCGTCCGCCCGTCCGCCCGTATCTCTCCTGGGGGACCCACGGGAGGGAGACGAGTGTGCCGACACCGGACGAACCCGGAAAGCCGCACGAACGCCCGGTCCTGGAACCCATCCGGGTCCTGCGACCGCGCAACACCGACGCCCTCGCGGAGCTGTTCCGCGAGATGGCCGAACTGACCCAGGACCCGGACGCCTACGAGGCGATACCCCTGCGGCCCGAGGCGGCCGGGGACGACGCGGAGACGGAGGAGCTCCCGCCGCTGGACCCCCGCACGGCGACCACGGCCACGACCGCGCGGACGACCACGCCGACGCCACGCGGCGGCCGGGACTGGGCGAGTGAGCACGGCGGCCCCCGGCCCCTGCCCGGCGGCGACGGCCCCGGCGGCCGCAGAGGCGCGGCGCGGGAGCGGAGCGGATCGCGGGCCGCGCCGGTGGCGGACGGTGCGCGGGCCCGCGCCCGCACCGGGTCCGGCGCGGGTGTGCGACGCGGCGCCATCACGGTCGGCGTGTGCGCGGCAGCCCTCGTCGGCTTCGCCTGCGCGCTGCTGCTGCCGGGCCGGGGCGGTGAGGCCGCGGCGCAGACGACCCCGCCGACGGCGGCCACGCCTTCCCCGGCCGCCACCGCGAGCGAGTCCGTCGACCCCGACGGAGCCGGCACCCTGCGGGAGGGGGACAGCGGCGCCGAGGTGACCGACCTCCAGCAGCGCCTGCTGCGCATCCCGGACGTGTACGCCGACGGCCCCACCGACGGCCGTTACGACACCGTTCTCACCGAGGCCGTGGCGCGGTTCCAGCTCTGGTACGGCATCCGCGGCGACGAGAGCGGCGTCTACGGCGACGACACCCGTCGCGATCTGGAGTCCCGTACCGCCTCGTCCGGCGGATGACCGGGTAAAGCCTCGGGAACGGGCCACGGCCGGGCGGTGTGTCGCGTGTCACCATGGACGGCGGGTCGGCGCGCGTTCGGCACCCCGGCCCGTCGAGCCGAAAGCCGTCCGCATGAGCGTGTCCCGCATCCCGGGTCTGGTGCTGCCCGTCGTGTTCCTGCTGGCCGTCGTCGTCGGGGCGCTGTGGTACTGGCGGCACCGCGACGACTGAGCCGTCCTACCGCTCGGCGTCCGCCGGCACCCGGATGTCGAGCACGCACACGTCGTCCCGTCCCTCGGGTTCCAGCGTCGCGCCGAGCAACTGGTCCAGCGAGGCGGGTGCGGCCCCGGTCCGGGGTACGGCGGCCCTGGCCAGTCGCTCCAGGCCGCGGTCGATGCTCTCCGAGGGCCGCTCCACCAGACCGTCGGTGTAGAGCAGGATCTGGTCGCCGGGTTCCAGGCGGACCTCCGCCGCCTCGTAGCGGGGCGCGTCGGTCGCGCCGAGCAGCATCCCGAAGGGGCGCTCGAGGTAGTGCGCCTCACCGGCGCGCACCAGCAACGGCGGCGGGTGGCCGGCCTGCGCCCACTCCAGCCGCCGTTCGCGCGGGCTGTAACGGGCCAGCATCATGGTGGCCGAGCCGTGCGGGTCGCGGGAGTGCAGCAGCAGGGCGTTGAGGCGGCTGAGTGCTCCGGTCAGCGTCGAACCCGTGATGACCATCCCCTTGGCGGTGAACCGCAGCAGGGCCATCGAGGCCACGGCGCCCATACCGTGCCCGGCCACGTCACCCACCACGAACAGGGCGTCGCCGTCGGGCAGTTCGATGGCGCTGAACCAGTCGCCGCCGACGCTGAGGCCCGACTGCGCGGGCAGGTAGGCGATGTCGACGCGCAGCCCGGCCAGCCGGACGGGCTCCTTCGGCAGGGGCAGCAGCGCGTCCTGCAGCCGGGCGGCCACCAGGCGCTCGGCCTCGAGCACCCCGTGCTGGGTGAGCATGGCCCGTTCGCTCGCGACGAGGGCGAGTTCGGCGCTGCGCTGCGCGGTGAGGTCCTGCACGAAGCCGTGCACCTCGACGGGCGTGCCGTGGGCGTCCGAGACGGCCTCGGCGACCACCCGCAGATGCCGGACGCCGGCCGGGGTGGCGATCCGGAACGGCACGTCGCACGGTCGCCCGTGCCGCACCAGCTCGCCGACGGCGCGGGTGAGCGCCGGCTGGTCCTCGGGGGAGGCCAGGCGCGGCAGCCCGGAGAGCGGGACGGCACCCTGTGCGGCATCGCGCTCGAAGATGCTGAAGACCTGGGAGGACCAGTTCCCCTCGCCCGTGTCCAGGTTCCAGGTGGCCCAGCCGAGGTTGCCCAGCCGCTGCACGTCCGCCAGCCGCTGCTCCTGCCGGTCGGAGGGATCGTGCCGGAGCCAGCTGACGACCAGCCCGTCGCCCGACCGCATCACCCGCGCCGAGCAGGTGGCCGGCTCGCTGACCCCGGACACCATCTGCTGCCGGGCGAACGGCTCGCTCTCGTACGGCCGTTCGTCGGCCAGCACCTGGAGGCACCCCTCCCACAGCGGATCGCGGGCGACCTCCGGCCAGCACTCCAGGAAGCGCAGGCCGACCAGCTCGCGCCCGCTGCGGCCCACGGCGTCGGACGTCACGCTGGTCGCGGCATCGATGCGGAAGTCCTCGACGTCCCCCGACGTGGAGCGCAGCGGGGCGAGGAGCACGGCCGCGACGGGCAGCCGGTCGAGCACCGTCTGCACGGCGTCGGCCGCCTCGGCGGCGGCGGGGTCCGGCCGGGCGCCGAACGTGCGCAGCGGGCCCGCGCACAACTGGGCGACGGCCAGCAGGTGTTCGCGCACCGGGGGTGAGAAGGCGCCCTCGCGGTGGCGCAGGATCCCGAGCACGACGTCGGCCGACTCGCCGGTCACCACCGGCAGCCAGGCCCGGGACGGCCACCGCTCGGGCGGGTTCCCGATCAGCTGGTACCGCTTGCCGTCCTGCGGGGCGTCCTCCAGCCAGCGCGGCTGCCCGGCGGTGAGGGCGTCCAGCGCGGCGATCCCGCTGACCGGCGGCACCCGGCTCCACTGTGCGGCCAGCGTCCTGTCGATACCGGCGTGCCCGGTGAGCTCCAGCCCGCCGCCCGGCCGCCGAGCGAAGATCATCACGGCGCCGGCGCCCACGTCCACGGCGAGCCGGTCCAGCAGACACCGGGCGAGATCGTGCGGGGTGCCGGCACGGACGAGGGCCCGGCGCAGGCGGCCGAGGGCCGCGGCGTCGATCTCGTCCGGGGCCTCCCCGGGCGTGGTCCTCCGTGCGGGGGGTCCGGCCGGAGTCGGCTCGGCGGCGCCGTGCGGCCGCCCGGAGAGCGCGCCGAGGCTGATCCGGCATTCCTCGAGCAGCGTCCGGTTCCCGGCCTTGGCCCGCTGCTGAAGCTCCTCCTGCGCGGCGTCCGGCGAGCAGCCGAGCTGTGCCATCACCGCGCCCTTGGCGCGCTCCAGCACGGCCGCGATGGCCGCCAGATCCTGCAGCCGGTCCAGCTCCGCGCGCTGCCGCGCCACGACCCGGGTCAGTGCCGCCACGTCGGGCGCGTCGCCGGACTGTGCGGGCAGGGCGGGTTCGCTCGTCACGCCTTGAGCATGGCACATCGGGATGACTTCGATCGGGGTCTTGCGGCAACGCTCCCGCCAGGCGTGATACCCGTCGGGGAGATGCGAACGGATCTTCCCGTTCAGCGTCCGGAGGTCTGCTCGACCAGGGCCTGGGTGACCGCTCGGACGCTGCGGGCGATGTGCTGCAACTGCATGACCTCGGCCGCGTACATTTTGATCGTGTGCTCGATGACGGACTCGGGCAGGCCCAGCCGGGGCAGGTCGGCGCGGGCGGTCTGGAGGGCGGTGCGGGCCACCCGGACCTCGTTCTGGACCTGGATCTGCGCGTGACGGGCGAGCAGTACCGGGTGGCGCAGCAGCGCGGGGTAGCTCGCGTAGCGCGCGGGCACCAGCTCGCGCAGCCACTTGGCCGCCGAGCGCTCCCAGTCGTAGCTGCCGGGAGTCTTGACCTGGCACGGCCAGTCCGAGCTGATGCGCGTCGTCGTCAGGGTCATGATCATCGCTTCCGGTGTTGGCGTCGTGACGGTGGTCCGACGGTTCGGGGCGGCCCCGGCCCAGGGGAAGACCGGGGCCACCACGGGCGCTCGCGCAAGCGATGCCCCGAACACCCTGGGCGCCGACGCGGGTAGGGGACGGCGGCTTCGGGTGCCCGTACATGAGCCCTTGGCGGGCGGATGCGGCCGTGAGCAGTATTTATATATGCCGACTGCTTTGCAAGACGTATGAAAACATTCATGCGCGAAATGCCCGCAATGATCCCTCTGTGTATTGCCGGGGGAGGGGGGTGGCCTTCGGGAGGCCGGTCACTCACGCAGGAAGAAATGGTGCTGCTCGGCGATCTGCTCGTACTCCTCGAGCCGCGCCTGGGTGCGTTCGGGGCCCGCGTCGGTCATGGCCTGGAGCAGCGCCGCGGCCATCACGCCGGGAGCGGCGTAGGAGTCGAAGACCAGGCGGGAACCGGTGCCGGTGGCGAAAGTGGCGTCGGCCTCGTCGGCCACCGGCCCCAGCGCCAGGTCGGTGATCAGCGCGACCTTGAGACCGGCGCTGCGCGCGACCCGTACGGCGGTCAGCGTCTCCTGCGCGTGCCTCGGCATCGAGAACGCCAGCACCCAGGTCCCGCCCGCCTCCCGGGACTGCAGGAGCGCGTCGTAGGCGACGCTGCCGCCCCGGGTCACCAGCCGCACGTCCGGGTGGACCCGGCGGGCGGCGTAGGCGAAGTACTCGGCGAGCGAGACGGAGATCCGCAGCCCCAGGATGGTCAGCGGCGTCGACTGCGACAGCTTGCGGCCCACGTCGATGACCCGGTCCGGGTCGGCGAAGTCGCGCCGCAGGTTCTCCAGGTTCTCGATCTCCGCCTCGACCGCCGCCTGAAGCTCGTTGCTCCTGTTCACCTCGGCCGCCGCCGGACCGCCGGCCAGGGCGCCCAGCGCGATCGACTGGAGCCTCTCCCGCAGCGCGGGATACCCGCTGAAGCCGACCGCCGCGGCGAACCGGGTCACCGAGGGCTGGCTGACCCCGACACGGTCCGCGAGGTCGGTGATCGACAGGAACGCCGCCTCGGTGATGTGCTCGATCAGATACTGGGCGATGCGCCGTTGCCCCGGGGACAGATGGGGTCCGTCGAAGAGCGCCCTGAGCCGGGAGGTCGGGGACACCTCCGTCTCCGGACCGGTTCTGCCCGAGGTGATCGCGGATGCCTGTGCGCGTGCCTGTTGCGGCGATGGCACCGGTGCGCCTCCTTTGTCTTCCACGGGCTCAACATACTTCAGGGACCGCGCCCGACAGGGTGGGTGAAGACGCCCCTCGCGCACCCGGTGATCGTGGATTACCGCCGGTACAGCGTGATCGAGTCGCCGACCTCGTCGACCGGCCGGCTGGAGCGCAGCAGCACGTCCAGCCCGTCCCTGGCCTCGGCGACCGCGGAGTCCGACACGACCAGCAGCCCGTGCACCTTCTCCGGCGGCACCCGCCTCGGGTCGGAGGCCTCGATGCCGTAGTAGGCGGGCACCCCGCTGCCCTTGTACACGAGCCACACCCGCTCGCCCCGGTAGCGGCCGTGCAGCCGGTCCGCCAGCCGTCCGAGGTCCTGGCCCCAGTCCACGTTGGAGTCGTGCAACCGCAGATGGGTCCCGGCCGGCCCGCCGAACGCCTCGTTGGAGTACGGCAGGTAGTAGGGATACGTCCGCAGCGAGCTGACGGCGACGAACACCGTCAGCGCACCCACCACCACGGGGGTCCACCGCCGGCGCACCACCAGGAGGCACCCCGCGGCCACCGCGAGGAACATCGGCAGGAAGACGGCGTACCGGGTCCCCAGGTCCCGTGCCCCGGTCATGGCCGAGGCCAGCAGCACGGCGGCCGGGACCAGCACGTACGGCGCCGCGGGCCGCAGCCGTCGCAGCACGACCATCGCGACCGCCCCGGCCGTCCACAGGGCGAGCATGCCGAGCGGAGTCTTCACGACCAGGGCGACCGGCAGGTAGTACCAGCGGGCGCCGGAGTACCGGTGCCCGAACAGGAAGCCCTGCCACGACCGGTTCTCCAGGCCGAACTGGATCCGCATGCCGTCCCGGTACGCCTCGGGGAAGGGCAGCATCCGGACGAGGTGCCCGTGCAGGCCGTGCACGACGGGCACATGGGTCGCCCCGGCATCCCAACGCAGCAGCGGATCGACCGCGAGATACGCGGCCCAGACCACCGCGACGCCGGTCACCGTCACCACTCCCGCCGCCCGCAGCGCCCGCCGGGCGTCGCGGGGCCGCCGGGCGCACACCGACAGCGCCGCCAGGGCCGCCAGCACGGGGACCGCGGGCAGCGTGCTCATCTTCGTGGCGAGCGCCGCGCCGAGCGCGGCCCCGGCGAGCGGCAGGTACCGGCGCGCCCCGCCGTCGCGGGCCCGCCACAGCAGCCACACCGAGGTCAGCAGGAAGCCCGCCGCCGGGACGTCGAGCGTCGCCAGCGAGCCGTGCGCGACGACGTCGGGGGAGAGGGCGTACAGGGCCAGTGCCGTCAGCGCGGGCGCGGGCCCGGCGAGGTCACGGGTGAAGGCGAACACCACCAGGCCGAACAGCAGGGTCAGCGCGATCACCGGCAGCCGGGCCCACAGCATCAGCCGCCAGGGGTCGTTGCCGGACTCGTAGAGGAGGTGACGGCCCGCCGCCTCCTGGGTGCCGGTGAACCACGGATCGACGTGTGGGCGGGCGAAAGCCACCCCGACGGCGACGACGAGTTTGCCGAGGGGCGGGTGCTCCGGGTTGAGCCGCACCCGGTGCTCGTGGAGGTACCCGGCCGCCGCGGCGACGTACACCGGCTCGTCGATGGTCGGGGTCTGCCGTACCGCCGTGGTGACCATCGCGACGGCCATCTGGGTCAGCAGGACGGCCACCAGGGCCGGGACCAGCAGACGCCGGCGGGCCGACCGCGCGGGCCGCGCCGGCTCCGCGTCGGGGGTGGTCTCCAGGACCGGATGCGGTTGGGTTGCCATCGTCCGTCCTGCGGTGACACCGGCCGGGCGGCGGCCGGAGCCGGTGCGCAGCCGCCTCGGGGGCTCGCTGCGCACCGGCTCCCGCCGCGAAGGGTGTTACCGCTTCAGGAGTCGTACCGACAGACCGTCTGCCGTGTACACGGGTACGGCGCGCAGGCTGTCGGAGTTCAGCTCGACGCGGTCGAACTGACCGCGCAGCGCCGAGGCGTCGATCACCGGGACCGTCGTCCCCGCGGCCGGCGGCCGGTCGGCGTCGAGGCGCAGCGACAGCACGGCGCCCCGGTCCAGCCGGACCCGCCCGGACACCGTGAGGACGGGCCCGTGGTGCCCGCGCAGCGTCAGGTCCAGCACGGCGCCGGACTCCTGGGCCCACGCGCCCCGCACCCGCACCGGGGCGTCCGCGCGCAGCGTGCCGCCGGTCAGCCGCACATCGCCCTGGCCGAGAGCGCCTGCGTGCCCGGCGACAAGCACGCCCTCCGCCAGCACGGTGCCGCCGTGGTAGCGGTTGTGCCCGGTCAGGGTGAGCGTGCCCGAGCCGCGCTTGGTGAGACCGCCCTCCCCCTCGATGTCGTGGCGCCAGACGTCGGCCGCGTCGAAACCGCCCTTCGACGCGTCCAGCGTGACCGTGACGTCGGAGTCGAAGGCGCCGTACCCGTCCGCCGCGGCGAACAGGTTCAGCCGGCCCCACTGCTCGAAGCCGTCCAGCAGGACGTACCCGGAGGGCAGCGCGGTCGTGCGCAGCACCTCGCGGCGCTGGGCGGCCGTCAGATACGGCTGTCGGGTCTCCAGCAGCACCTCGGCGCCCTTGGGCACGGTGAGGGGAGTCTTGCGGCCCTGGCGCTCGAGCACATAGGTCAGGCGGGGCTCGTTGGCCCGCGCGTTGGCCTCCCGGTCGGCGTACGGGTCCGAGGCGTCGGAGTGCGCGTAGGCGGACAGGGTGTCGGCCGTGGTGCCGGTCTTCTCGGTGAAGTAGGCCAGGGCCTGGGCGCGGGCGGCCGCCTTGAGGGCGGCGTTGGCCGGGTCGGCGAGCGCGGCGGCGGCGAGGGCGGTGGCCATGATGCGGCCGCCGAGGACGTCCACGGTGGAGTGCATGCCGGAGACGATCCGGGTGTGGCTGAGTTCGAGGGCGCGGGTCACCAGTTCCTGGAACCGCTCGGGCACGGCGTACGCGAACGCCAGCGACGCCAGGTGGAAGGCGTTGGTGTGTCCGCTGGGGAAGCCGCCGTCGTCGGTCGCGGAGGTACCGCGCTGACGCAGCAGCTGCGGGACGACGACCACCTTCGAGTCGTACACGGGGAAGCCGAGGGCATCGGTCTTCCCGGTGTCGACGACCTCGCTGTTCTCGTTCATGCGCCACGGACGCGGGTACTGGAAGGCGTACTTGCCCGGGTTGCCGGAGGCGAACGGGCCGCGCACGGTGTCGACGAGCTTGGCGACCTGGCCGAGGTCGGAGGTGTAGGAGCCCGCGCCGATGGCGGAACCGGCGGGCGCGTCCGCGGGCACGGCGTCACTGATCGTGGTGGCGGGAGTGGTGTCCGGCGCGCTGGTGATCGACGTGACGGCCTTGGCGCCGGTCCTGTAGAGATCCGTCAGCGGACCGAGCCCGGCGATCATCGCGTAGCTCTGGTGCTGACGGTCGTAGACGAACGCCTGCCGGCCCGCGGCCTCGGTGCGGGAGCGGGTGATCGCGATGCAGTAGCGCATGTTGGCGCGCAGTATCTCCGGGCGCAGCGGGGTGCCGGTGTTCCAGGCGGCGCCGGTCTTCCACACCTGGGCGAAGCCGCCCAGGATCCGCACCACGGCGTTGGTCTCGGGCGTGAGGTTCGCCGTGACGTTCGTCTTGTAGTCGTCGACGAACGGCAGCGGGCCCGTGGCGGCCTTGGCGTCGGCGGCGCCCAGCCAGGAGACGAGCGTCGGAGCGGCCACCAGGGCCGCCGAGCCGCCGAAGGAGACCTTCAGGAAGCGCCTTCTGTTCACGGCCGAGGGGGTGGACTGCCCGGCGGGTGACGGCATGAGTGTGCCTCTCTCGAGTTCTTCGGCCGTGCGGCCGGGGAAGACGTGCGGGATACCTGCGGTGATACGTGCGGGGTACGTGCGATCGGGTGCGACTCTTCTGTCTTTTGACGACGTGTGAGCCGGAAGACGCGTACGAGCGAAGATCTACGGCCGAGTCGTGTCGCTTCCGCGATGACCCGGCGACCGGTGTGTGTCCTGCGGGTGAACGAGAGGCCCGCGCCTCACAGGAGGGCGCGCGCCGACGCCACCGCGCCCTCGACCGGCGGCACGGTGAGCGGCTGGGCCCGCGCCCCCGGCACCACGTCGGCGAGCGCGGTGGCGAACGCCTCGTAGAGCGCCGGCTGGCCGAGCACCGTGCCGCCCGCCACGACCACGTCGTCGACCGCGACACCGCGTGCGGCGAGGCGGGCGACGAGCCCGGCGAGCTGCGCACCGGCCTCGACGATCACGGAGCGGGCGAGCGCGGAACCGTCGGCCGCCGCCGCGAAGACGGCGGGCGCGTGTCGTCCCCACTCGGCGGAGGCGTTCGAGGCGCCCTCCAGAGCCGCGCCGAGCGCCGGGACCTCGGGCACGCCGAAAGCGGCGAGAAGGCCCCGAGCCAGGGCTCCGGGTTCCTCGCCGCGGTCGTGGGCCGCCCACACGGCCCGGGCCGCCTCGCGGACCAGACCGGCGGCGCCGCCCTCGTCGCCGAGGACCGCGCCCCAGCCGCCGACCTGGACGGGGTCGCCACCGGGCAGCCGGCCCACCGCCACCGAACCGGTGCCGGCCACGAGGCCGACGCCCTTGTCGAGTCCGGCGGCGGGCACGAGCAGCTCGGCGTCGCCCACCACGCGCGCGGGCACACCGAGGGAGAGCTGAAGGGCATCGCGGATCTCCGCGCACTGGCGTGGTGTCTCGCAGGCGTGGGCGCCCACGGCGACCGCGGCAGGGCGTGCGCCCTCGGGCAGCGTCTCGTGGACGAGGCGGGTCAGCCATCGTGCGGCGGCCGCCGTGTCGTGCGGCCGCCAGCCGGTGCTGGTGCGGACGTGGTCGGTCACGACGGCGTCGCCCGTGAGGGCGCGGAGATGGGTTTTGGTGCCGCCCACGTCGACGCCGACCACGAGGGCGGCCGGGGGTGGAGAGTCCTGCACGGATCCTCTTTCGTCGTTGCTGCGTGGAGCTGCGACGGCGGGCGAACCGTGTCTGAGGGATTGCGGATCGGTGAACTAGGGAAGCCCCGGGACGGGCTTCTGACGAGCACGGCAGGCGAGTACCGTGAAGTTCGTTAGGAAGTTAACTAACGAAGTACAGTGCGTCAAGAGTAATCGCGCACTCGACCGTCCAGGCTCCCGTCCGGGCCGCCGCGGGACGGGAACGCGCGACGTCGGAGCATCCCATCGCCGCAGCCCGCCGAGACGATCGGTCCGGGCGCGCGGCCCTGTACCCGTGTGGGGGAAACTGTGGAACTCGACGTGGCGGAAGCCCCCCGCCTGACCGAGAGCGCGAGTGCGGTGTTCGCCGTGCTGGCCCAGGCGGGCAGCGCGACCCGGCCGCAGCTCGCGAGCCTGGCGGGCCTGTCCAAGCCGACGGTGTCCGCCGCCGTGGCGGAGCTGGAGAGCGCCCGGCTCGCCACGCACTCCGGGACCTCCTCCAGCGGCACCGGGCGTTCCGCGGCCGTCTACTGTCTCGGTCCTGCCGCCGGGGCCGTCCTCGCCGTCGACCTGGGCCCCGCCCTCACCCGGGTCCGCGGCTGCGCCCTGGACGGCTCCCTGCTCGCGGAGGCGACCGCCTCCCGGACGGATGCCGCCGACGCCGTGCGCGAGGCGCTCACCGCGCTGCCCGCCGGCCTTCCGCTGCGCAGCATCGTCGTCGCCGTCGGTGACGTGGCCGCGCGGGACCGGCGGGGCAGCGGAATGCGCCCGGCGACCGCCAAGGCGGGCCCGGTCTTCGACGCCATGGCCGTCGCGCTGCCACCGGGCGTGCCCGTCCACCTGGAGAACAACGTCAACTGCGCCGCGCTCGCGGAGCTGCACGAGGGGGCCGCGCGCGGCCGGCACACCTTCGGCTATCTGCGGATCGGCGTGGGCATCGGCCTCGGCATCGTGGTCGGCGGCTCGGTGCTGCGCGGCTCGAACGGCGCCGCCGGAGAGCTGGCCCGGCTGCCCTACCCCTGGGACGACGGCCGTGAGCCGCGCCAGGAGGCCCTGGAGGAGTACATCGGGGCACGTTCCCTGCTGCGCCGGGCCGCGGCGGCCTGGCAGGGCACCGACGGCCCCTGCCCGCGCACCACCGAGCGGCTCTTCGCCCTCGCCGGGGAGGGCCGTGCCCCGGCCCGCGAGGTCGTCGACCGCCATGCCGCGGACGTGGGCCGACTGGCCGCCGCCGTGACCGCCGTGCTGGACCCGGGCCTGATCGTGCTGGGGGGCAGCACGGGCGCCGATCCGCGGCTCCTGCCCGGTGTGCGGGCCGAGCTGGCGCGGCTGAGCTGGCCCACCGAGGTGGTCAGCAGCACGGTCGGGGACAGCGGCACCGTCGCGGGTGCCGCGCGACTCGCGGTCGCCCGGGGAGTCCAAACCGTGACCGATGCCGCGCGGGCCAAGGATTGACGGCCCGCGACTCGGTCTGCCAATGTCCGGACAAGCGCTTTCTAAGTCGGCCGGGACGCCGGCTTGGGTTGAGCATCCCGCCCGTACGTGAAGTACGGCAGCCGCACGAGGGCGTGCTTGTGCGACGACGGCCCTCATGGCCGGGGATCCCACCCGTTGAGGCGACGCGGCCGGGCGAGGCCGACGCCATCGGAAAGCAAACCTTCCTGCAAAATGCACCCGTGCCGCTTCGGTCGGCGCCGTGCTCCGTCCCCTACGACGAAAAAAAGGGATCGAAGATGACCACTGTGGGTGTGCGGCGCTCCCGCCGACTCGGCCGCGGCGGCATACGCCGCCTGGTTCCGCTCGCTGCCGGGGCCGCGGCAGGTGCCCTGCTTCTCTCCGCCTGCGGGTCGGGGTCCGACTCGGGCGGGACCTCCAAGTCGCTGACGTTCTGGATCTCCACGGTTCCGGGGCAGGACGCGGGCTGGAAGGCGTCGGTGGCGGCGTACAAGAAGGAAACCGGCGTCAACGTCAAGCTCGTCAACATCCCGTACGACGGCTACGACGCGAAGCTGCGCAACGCCGCTCAGGCGAGCTCCCTGCCCGACGTGGCGGCGGTGCCGAAGATCGACCCGATCTGGTCGAACAAGCTGCTCGACCTCGGCTCCATCGCCAACAACAAGACCAACAAGATCAACGCCAACTTCGTCGCCAAGGACTCGTCCGGGAAGGTGCTGTCCATCCCCTCGGACGTCACCGCGTCCGGCATGTTCATCAACAAGTCGCTCTTCGACAAGGCCGGCGTCTCCTACCCGACCTCGCCCTCCAAGACCTGGACCTGGACCGAGTTCATCAAGGCGGCGAACGAGGTCCGGGAGAAGACCAAGGCCAAGTACTCCCTGACGTTCGACCAGTCGCCGTCCAGACTCCGCGCCATGGTGTACGAGATGGGCGGGCAATACATGCACGCCGACTCCTCCGGCAAGTTCTCGGCGGACGAGGCGACCAAGAAGGCCGTGAACACCTTCGTCGGCTGGAACGACGACAAGACCATGCCGAAGTCGGTGTGGACCAGCGGCGCCGACCCGTCGGCCATGTTCCAGAGCGGTGACGTCGTCGCCTACTGGTCCGGTGTGTGGCAGGTCGCCTCCTTCGCGGAGAGCGTCACGAAGTTCGAGTGGGCGAGCGTCCCGACCCCCGCCGAGCCGGTGCAGGCCAGCGACGTCAACAGCGGCGGCATGGTCGTGGGCTTCAACAACAACAGCGACGCGGCCACCGCCGCGAACAAGTTCATCTCGTGGCTGTACGAGCCCGAGCACTACAAGGCGCTGTGCGAGGCATCCGGGTTCCTGCCGGTCGAGAGCGGCCTGAACCCGACGTACCCCTTCAAGTCCGAGGCGGCGCAGGCGGCGTTCAAGCTCTACAACGAGTCGATTCCGCTCTACGCCCCCGTCTCCGGCTACTTCAACGTCGCGCAGACGAACTGGGCGCTGAACGGCAAGAGCCTCACCGACGACCCGACCAAGGCGGAGATCGGCAAGGCGATCAACGGTGAGCAGTCGGCCGACAAGGCCCTGGAGAACATCGTGGCCGGCTACAACCAGCAGGTCGGCGGCGTGAAGTAGGTCCCAGGTCCGGGCGGCGGTGCGAGCCGCTGCCGCCCGGACCTGGACGTCCGCGTGATGCCGGGCTCATGGCGTGAGCCCACCGCAATCCCATCCACCAGCACGGAGTCAGGAAGATGACAAAACGAGCCTCGGACGTGTCCGTGAGCCCGCCCAGGAGCCGTAGTAAGTACACCCTTGCGCCGCTCGTCCTCATCGCGGCCAATGTCGTGCTCTTCGCGCTGTTTTTCGTCTGGCCGGCGGTGATCGGGCTCGTTTACTCCTTCACGAACTACACGGGCGTGGGGTCGTTCCAGTTCGTCGGACTGGACAACTACCAGAAGCTGCTCGGGGACTCGACCTTCTACGACGCGACGACCCGGACGCTGCTGTACACCGTGCTCTTCGTTCCGCTGAACTTCGTGCTGTCGCTGCTCATCGCCAACGTGCTGGTGAGCAAGCACGCCAAGGGTGCGTCGGTCGCCCGGCTCTTCTTCTTCATCCCGTGGCTGCTGTCGCCCATCATCGTGGGTGTCCTGTGGCGATGGCTGTTCGGTGAGAACTTCGGACTGGTCAACTACCTCATCGAGAAGCTCGGCGGAAGCGCCGTTCCGTGGCAGTCGAACGCGGACCTGTCACTGATCGTGGTCGTGGTGGCGGCCGCCTGGGCCTGGACGGGCTTCTCGATGCTGCTGTTCATCGCGGCGATCAAGAACGTGCCGACGTCGTACTACGAGGCGGCGGCGCTCGACGGCGCCGGTCCGTGGCGCCAGTTCATCAGCATCACACTGCCGAGTATCGCGCCCACCTCCTTCATCGTCATCCTGCTCAACACGATCCACGCGATGAAGGAATACGCGGTGTTCGCCTCCCTCAACAGCGGCGGACCCGGAACGTCGAACAATCTGCTGGTCCAGTACATCTACCAGACGGGGTTCAAGGCAGGCCAGATCGGCTACGCGAGCGCCGCGTCGTTCGTGCTCATGCTCATCCTGATGGGCGTCGCGGTCATCCAGATGATGGTCAACCGGCGGGTGGAGAACCGATGACAACCACAGACATGCCGCGCAAGGTCGACGACTCCGTACGGGCCGTCTCCAAGAAGAGGTCCCGCGGGTCGGCGACCGGCGGGCTTCGGCGCGCGATTGCCCCGACGACTCTGCTGTGGGTCCTGGCGGGCCTCTACGGGATCCCGGTGCTGTGGTTCGTCCTCAGCTCCTTCAAACCGGCGGGAGACCTGTTCTCCCTTCCGCTGACGGTGCTCCCGCAGAACCCCACCGTGTCGGGTTACAAGGAAGCGTGGGCAAGCGCCAACTTCGCCCAGTACTTCATCAACACGACCCTCGTCTGTGTGATCGCGACGATCCTCACGGTGGGAGTCAGCTGCTGCACCGGGTACGCGCTGGCCAAGTACGACAACAGATGGCTCAAGGCCTTCTTCCTCTGCATCCTGGCCACCACGATGCTCCCTGCCGAGGTCATGCTCGCCCCGCTGTTTCTGGTGGTCCGCGACCTGGGCTTCTACAACTCGCTCGCCGGCATCATCCTCCCGGCTCTGCTCACCGCGACCGGGTGCTTCATGTTCCGCCAGTTCTTCCTGACGGTCCCCGACGAGCTCATCGAGGCCGCCCGCATCGACGGCGCCAAGGAGCTGTCGATCTTCCTGCGGATCATGGTGCCGCTCTCCCGGCCCATCATGCTCACGCTCGCCATCCTGTCGTTCCAGTGGCGGTGGAACGACTACATCTGGCCGCTGCTGATGCTGAACGACCCCGAGAAGTTCACCGTGCAGATCGGCATCCAGAGCCTCGTAGGGGCGCAGAACATCAACTGGTCGGTGCTGCTCGGCGGTTCGGTCATCTCCATGATCCCGCTGATCGTCGTCTTCCTGGTGTTCCAGAAGTACGTCATGAACGCCGACATCAACGCCGGACTGAAGGACTGACCTTGCCCACCCCGCTCGACCACGAGTTCGTCCGCGCGGTGGCCCGCGCCGCCGACCGGCAGGCCGTCCCGTTGGCGGCCCGCCCGGACGAGGAACCCGCCGGTGTAGCGCACCGTGGTCTGGCGCGGCGGGTGAAAACCCTGGTCGCGGCATACCGTTCCCCGGACTCGGCACTGCACGGCAGCGGACAGGCCGTCGCCGCCACCCTGACCCACCTCCGCGCCCTGCGGGCCGCGCAGACACCCACCGGCCTGTTCGCCGGCGGCGACAACGTGCAGTCACCCCCGGACTCCGCGTTCACCGTCAACGACGTGTGCGACTCGCACGTCCTCGCCGCGGGCGCCGGGCCGGAACTGCGCGAGGTCACGGCCGCGCTCGCCGAGATCGCCGGCGCCGCCGCCGGCAGTCTCCTGACCGGCGGCGTGCACACCCCGAACCACCGCTGGGAGCTGTCGGCGGCACTGGCCCGGCTGCACCGGTCGTTCCCGGACGACCGGCTGCTCGCCCGCGTCGAGGAGTGGCTCGCCGAGGGCGTCGACATCGACGCGGAGGGCCTGTACTCGGAACGCAGCGCCAACTACGCGGCCCACGTGTCCAACCCGTCGCTGCTCCTGCTGGCCGATGTGCTCGGCCGCGCCGACCTGCTGGACGCCGTCGAACGCAATCTCGCCACCACCTTGGACCTCATCAGGCCGGACGGCACGGTGGAGACCGTCCACTCGCGACGGCAGGACCAGAACCACCCGTTCCCGCTGGCGCCCTACCTGCCGCACTACCGGCTGCTCGCGATCCGCACCGGCCGGGGCGACTTCGGCCGGGCGGCACGGCTCGCGGCCGCCGGCGGCATCGACGACCCCGACCTGCTCGCCCAGACCCTCCTCACCCCGGACCTGTGCCGCGCCCTGCCTGCACCGGCCGTGGAGACACTGCCCCGAGACCGGTACCTCACCACCGCCCGTCTCGCCGCACGCGCCTCGGCCACCGCGCACACGGTGGTGTACGGCGGCTCCGACGTGCCCGCGCACCGGCGCATCCGCTCGGGCCTCGCCTGCAACCCCACCTTCCTGCGCCTGTTCGCGGGCGACGCCGTCCTCGACGCGGTCCGGCTCTCACGGGGATTCTTCGACCTGGGCCCGTTCCGCGCCGCCGAGATGCACCGGCTCGCCGACAACCGGTACCTGCTCTCCGAAACCCTCACGGCCGCCTACTACCAGCCGCTGCCGCCGGACCGGCGACGGGACGACGGCGTCTACCGGCTGGCGGACGAGGGACGCTTCTCGGGCGCGATGGCCTTCCCGGACCGGCCTCGGGACGAGGTCTCCCACACGACCCGCGTCGAGGTGGACCTGCGGGAGGACGGTGCGGACCTGCGGATCGACATCAGCGGGCCACGGGTGCCCTGGGCGCTCGAACTGACCTTCCGGCCGGGTGGCGTGCCGGAGGGCGCCCTGCCGATCGGCGACGGGCGCTGGTGCCTGACGACCGGGCCGATGACCTACCGGGTCGGCCACGACGAGATCCGGGTCGAGGCCGACGTCGAGGCAGGCGAACCGCTTGCCGGGCCGGACCGGAGCGACGTACTGCGGTACGACCCGGGCCAGGACTGCACCGTGGTGGGCGGCACCGATGCGACGACCGGGAACCGCGTCTGCATCGGTGGACTCGGCCCGCACACACTGACCCTCGCACTGCGCGTCCGCCGGCCCGCACCTGTCGGGTGACTCCGACGACCCACGCCATGGCCATCTCAGGCATGAAGGGCTGATCCCCGTGGACCTTACGTCCCCTCCCGTGTACCTCCTCCACCAGCGCGGCCCGCTGCACGACCTGCCCGACACCCCGCAGGCGTACGACGCCGTCCTCGCCGACGTCACCGAACAGGCGCTGCGCCGCCTGACCCCGCAGGGCAACCTGGAGCACCCCGACTGCGTCGACGACATCGGCGACACCTCGCTCGGCATCACCTCCCTGCTGGCCCTGGCCTGGCAGCGCACCAAGGACCCGCGGCTGCCGGAGGCGGTGCACCGCAGCCTCGCCTTCCACCTCCGCGAACGGGTCTACCGGGACGACAACCCGGGCTACCCGAACCTGAGGGTGCGCGGCTCCCGACTCCCCTACGCCCGCTACACCCTGGCGGCCGGCGCACACCCCGTCGGCGACTGGCCGAGCACGGTGTGGGCGCTGCTCCAGGCCGTGAACGTGCTCGACACCGCCGAGGGCCTGGTGCCGGACGAGCAGCGCGCCGAGTTGCTCGAGGTGGCGCGCGGCTACTGGAGCTGGCTGACCGATGCGACCTTCTTCAACCCCCAGGAAGCGGGCAACCAGGCCATCGGCTGCGTGGTCGGCGGCCTGATGCTGGCCCGCCATCTTGCGCCGGAGGACGGCGAGCCGGTCCGCGCACGGGCCCTCGCGCTGTACTCCGACGAGATCCGCGCCCACCGGGTCCGCGACCGGGGCGCCCTGCTGCCCCCCGAGCACGGCGGCGCCTACGACAACAACTACGGCCCGATCTCCCTCTCCTTCCTCGCCCAGGCCCACCGGGTGAGCGGCGAGGAGGTCTTCGCCGAGGACGGTGAGGCGCTCGCCCGCTACCTCGACGCCCGCCTCACCGGCGGCGGCTTCGACAACGGCGGCCCCCGCTACAGCGAGCAGCACTCGGCTTTCGAGTCCGTCCTCGGCCTGCGCTACTTCGGCTCCCGGATCGGCGCCGACCTGGGCCGCTACCGGGGCGACAGCCGCTGGGCACGGCACGCCGTCAAGGCGGACGGCGGCGTCGACGGCCACTTCGCGTGGATGCTGGTCTGGCAGATCCAGGACACCACGCGCTGGCACCGCGAGCCGTCCTCCGGACCCGCACGGCACCAACTGCGCGCCGGCGCGGTCTCGGTGGCCTTCGACGACCGGATGACCCCCGCGGTCGTCGAGGCGGCCGGTACCTACTACCTGCCCGCCGCCGTCAACCGCCAGCACGGCTTCGGCCCCGTCACCGACGGCTTCCTGCTGTGCCGGCCGATGGGCGAGGTCCGGGTCCGCGACGCCCGCGCCGACGGCCTGACGGCCAAGCTGGTCACCAAGCCGGTCGTCGGCCGCGACCATGTCCTGCGCAGCGTGCGCTCCCTGTACGTCACCGACGGCACCACCCTGTGGACGACGGTCGCCGTGGAGCGCCTCGACGGGACGCCGTACCTGCTGGCCGGCCTGCCGTACGCCGAGGACGACGGCGACCGGGTCCGGCGCACCGCGCACGGAGCCGTCTCCTCACCGGGCGGCCTGCGCCTCACGCACCCCGGAGCCGAGGGCGCCGAGCACTTCGACGCGCGCGCCGAACTCACCCAGGAGCAGGCCGCCTTCGCGCTCGCCGCCGACCCGCGCGGCTACGGCAACCCCGACGAGGGCTGGCGCCACCTGGTCAGCTCGACGGCACTGGAGGCGGGACCGCTCTCCGACGCACCGGACGACCTGCACGTGTTCGCGGTGCGCCACGGCACCGAGGAGCCGCTCACGGTCTCGGTCGAGTGGGCCGAGGAGGGCCTGACCGTGCGGACGGACGCCTTCACCGCCGTTCTCGGCCCCGACGACGAGCACGCCGAGCCGACGCTGACGCTGCGCGCCGCCGTCAGGCGCTGAGGGTCATCCGCGGGGTGCCGCGCACCGCGTACGCGGGCAACCGGGCGCCCTGGAGGAACGCGGGGGAGAGGGACAGACCGAACCGCCGCTCCACCACACCGAGGCTGCGCCGGTAGCCCGTCCGGCAGTCCTCGTCCTCCGGCGGAAGGTAAGTGCTTCCGTCGCAGGACAGGACGCCCGCGGCGACCAGGTCGGGCAGCAGCAGATCCGGCTCCGCGCCCCAGCGCCACACCTCCTCCCGCAGCCCGTGCCCGGACACGAACACACCGTCGCGCGCGTAGTGGAAGTCGGCGGGCGGGTGCTCCTGGGGCGGCACGTACCGCACGACCTCCACGCCGTTGCGCGACATCTCCGCGAGCAGGTCCCCGCCGGTCGAGTCCCCGTACTCCAGGGCGAACGACCAGTCCCCGGATCTGCCCACCCGGACCACGCCGTCCCCGTCCTCGGCCGGCCGCCACTGCGTGATCCCGAGCTGCCACACCTCGGCGTCGGTGATCGGCTCCGTGGCCCCGCCCGGGTCGGCTCCCATGCGGTGGGCCAGCTCCTCGGGGGAGATCCCGCGCGCGAACACGACGCTGGACATCCAGCCGTCCAGATCCACCAGCCACACGATTCCGTCGGTCATGGGATCGAAGCTAACGCGTGGCACCGACAACGCCCCCGGAGGGCCGGACGGGCAGGGACACGACCAGATCGGCCCGGTCCCTCGTCGTCGCCACCAGCTCGGCGTTGCGCTGGTCGCTCCGCAGCACCCAGGCCACCGCCTCCTCGTGGCCCTTGCCGAACTCCTCGTGCCGGGCGATCAGCCGGCGGACACGCTCGTCCTCGTCCGTCTCGCAGAACCACACCTCGTCCAGGGCGGCCCGCACCCGCTTCCACGCACCCGTGCCGACGAGCAGGTAGTTGCCCTCCGTGACGACCAGCCGGGCCGTCGGCGGCACCGGCACGGCCCCCGCGACCGGCTGCTCCAGCTCCCGCTCGAAGCCCGGCGCGTAGACGAGGTCCTCGCCGTCCGCCTCCTCCCGCAGCCGCCGCAGCAGGGCCGCGTACCCGGCCGCGTCGAAGGTGTCGGGCGCCCCCTTGCGGTGCCGTCGGCCGAGGCGGTCCAGTTCCACGTCCGCGAGATGGAAGCCGTCCATCGGCACGTGCGCGACCCAGGGGTCCCCAGTGCCGTTCAGCTCCCGCACCAGACGCTCGGCGAGCGTCGTCTTGCCCGCGCCCGGACCGCCGGCGATACCGAGGAGCGCGCGCCGGCGGCCGTCCCCGGCGAGGGCACGGGCACGTATGAGCAGATCGTCGAAAGTGAGCACACAGCAGAGTGTCGCAGTCTCCTGGAAGGTGACCCGCAAGGCCGCAAGGAAAGGAGGACGACCGTGTCCGACGACGAGCTGCAGATCCGCACCCTGATCACCCGCTGGGCCGAGGCCGTCCACCGGGGCGACCTCGACACCGTCCTCGACCAGCACGCCGAGGACCTGGTGATGTACGACGTACCGGCGCCCCACGAGGGCATCAGGGGCCTGGCCGCCTACCGGGCGACCTGGCCGCCCTTCTTCGTCTGGCAGGCCCAGGGCGCCCGCTTCGACATCGACACCCTCGACGTCACCGCAGGCCACGACGTCGCCTACGCCCACGCCCTGCTGCGCTGCGGCACACCCGAGGAACTCGCCGAGTGTCCGAGCCTGCGGCTGCGGCTCACCTTCGGCCTGCGCAAGGAGCACGGCCGCTGGCTCATCGCCCACGAGCACCACTCCTTCCCGCACGACTGACCGGGTGTGGCGCGCGACACACCGGTGAGGGGCCCGATGTGGGGGAACCAGGGCGGTATGACGTCGACGCTCGGTCTCCCCGAAACGATCCAGGCCTGTCTCTTCGACCTCGACGGGGTCGTCACCCGAACGGCCGTGGTGCACGCGGCCGCCTGGAAGGAGACCTTCGACGCGTTCCTGTACGCGCGCGGAGGCAAGGACTTCCGGCCGTTCGACGAGGCCCACGACTACGACGAGTACGTCGACGGCCGCCCACGCGCCGACGGCGTCCGCACCTTCCTCGCCTCCCGGGACATCGAACTGCCCGAGGGCGAACCAGGTGACCCGCCCGACGCGCAGAGCGTCCACGGGCTGGGCAACCGCAAGAACGAGCTGCTCCTGGAGAAGATCCGCACTCAGGGCGTCCGGCCGTACGACGGCACCCTGCGCTACATAGCGGCGGCACGCGCGCGTGGCCTGCGGACGGCGATCGTCTCCTCCAGCGCCAACACCCGCGACGTGCTGCGCTCGATCGAGGCCGAGCACCTCTTCGAGGTACGGATCGACGGCGTCGTGGCGGCGGAGCGGGAGCTGCCGGGCAAGCCGCGCCCCGACACGTTCCTGGCCGCCGCCCGCGACCTCGGCGTCGAGCCGGCGCGGGCGGCCGTCTTCGAGGACGCGCTGGCCGGGATGGACGCGGGCCGGGCCGGGAACTTCGGGTACGTCGTCGGCGTCGACCGGGTGGGGCAGAGCGACGCGCTGTACGCGCACGGCGCGGACATCGTGGTGAAGGACCTCGCGGACCTCGCTGAACTCGGGGACCTCCCGGGCGGCGTCGACGGGGGAGGACGGGAGTGATCAAGGAACGGTCCTACACCGTCGAGCCCTGGTACGTGCGCGAGACGCGGCTCGACCTCGACGTGCTGGCGCAGAGCGAGTCCGTCTTCGCGCTCTCCAACGGGCACGTCGGCTGGCGCGGCAACCTGGACGAGGGCGAGCCGCACGGCCTGCCCGGCGCCTACCTCAACGGCGTCCACGAACTGCATCCGCTGCCCTACGCCGAGGCCGGCTACGGCTACCCGGAGTCCGGGCAGACCGTCATCAACGTCACCAACGGCAAGATCCTGCGGCTCTTGGTCGACGACGAGCCGTTCGACCTGCGCTACGGGCGGCTCGTCACGCACGAGCGGGTGCTCGATTTGCGCCGGGGTGTCCTGGAGCGGACCTGCGAGTGGACCTCGCCCGCCGGATCCACGGTCCGGGTGCGCTCGACCCGGCTGGTCTCGCTCACCCAGCGGGCCGTGGCCGCCGTCGCCTACGAGGTGGAGGCGGTCGGCAGCACCTCCCGGGTGGTGATCCAGTCCGAGCTGGTCACCAACGAGAGCCTGCCCGACCCGAACGGCGACCCGCGCGCGGCCCGTGCCCTGAAGTCGCCGCTGGAACCGGAGGAGGACGTGGCCGTCGGCCGCCGGCTGCGGCTCGTCCACCGCACGAAACGCAGCGGACTGCGGGTGGCCGTGGCCGCCGACCACGAGGTCACCGGTCCCGAGCGGACCACCGTCGACAGCGAGAGCAACGTCGACGTCGCCCGGCTCACCGTCACCTCCGTGCTGGAGCCCGGTGAGCGGCTGCGGGTGGAGAAACTCGTCGCGCACGGCTGGTCCGGCGCCCGTTCCCGGCCCGCGATGAGCGACCAGGTGGAGGCGGCCCTCGCGGCGGCCGGGCACAGCGGCTGGTCGGGCCTCCTCGACGACCAGCGCGCCTACCTCGACGACTTCTGGTCCCGCGCGGACGTCGAGGTCGACGGCGACGAGGAGATCCAGCAGGCCGTCCGCTTCGCCCTCTTCCATGTGCTCCAGGCCGGTGCCCGCGCCGAACAACGCGCCATCCCCGCCAAGGGGCTGACCGGATCCGGCTACGACGGCCACGCCTTCTGGGACACCGAGACCTTCGTGCTGCCCCTGCTCACCTACACCGCTCCCGGCGCCGTCGCCGAGGCTCTGCGCTGGCGCCAGAACACCCTGCCCGCCGCCCGCGAACGGGCCGTCCAACTCGGCCTGCGCGGCGCCGCGTTCCCCTGGCGGACGATAGAGGGCTCGGAGGGCTCGGCGTACTGGCCGGCCGGGACCGCCGCCTTCCACGTCAACGCCGACATCGCCGACGCCGTGGTCCGGTACGTCACGGCGACCGGGGACCGGGAATTCGAAGCGGCCACCGGTGTCGAGCTGCTGGTGGAGACCGCACGGCTGTGGCGCTCGCTCGGCCACCACGACGCGCACGGCACCTTCCACATCGACGGCGTCACAGGACCCGACGAGTACAGCGCGGTCGCCGACGACAACACCTACACCAACCTGATGGCCCGGGCGAACCTGCTCGCCGCCGCCGACGTCGTCGTACGGCACCCGGGCGAGGCCGCCCGGCTCGGCGTGGACGAGGAGGAGAGCGCGGCCTGGCGGGACGCGGCCGAAGCGGTGCACGTGCCCTACAACCACGAACTCGGCGTGCACGAACAGCACGCGGGCTTCACCCGCTACCAGCAGTGGGACTTCGCCGGCACCCGCCCCGACCAGTACCCCCTGCTGCTCAACTTCCCCTACTTCGACCTCTACCGCAAACAGGTCGTCAAACAGGCCGACCTGGTCCTGGCCATGTACACATGCGCGGACC
Source organism: Streptomyces sp. NBC_01334 (assembly GCF_035983595.1). Classification (NCBI taxonomy): domain Bacteria; kingdom Bacillati; phylum Actinomycetota; class Actinomycetes; order Kitasatosporales; family Streptomycetaceae; genus Streptomyces; species Streptomyces sp. NBC_01334. The sequence goes on from NZ_CP130718.1 coordinate 8,801,191, forward strand.
GCTTCGACGAGGAGCAGATCGCCCGCAACTTCGCCTACTACGAGCCGCTGACCGTCCGCGACTCCTCCCTCTCGGCCTGCTGCCAGGCGGTGATCGCCGCGCAGGCCGGCCATCTGGAACTGGCCTACGACTACACGACCGAGGCCGCGCTGATGGACCTGGCGGACCTGGAGCACAACACCCGCGACGGGCTGCACATCGCGTCCCTGGCGGGCACCTGGATGGCACTGGTCGCCGGCTTCGGCGGGCTGCGCGGTGACAGCGAGGGCCTGCGGTTCGCACCCCGGCTGCCGGAGAGGTTCAGCCGTCTCGCCTTCAGCGTCCAACTCCTCGGCCGCCGCCTGCGGGTGGAGATCGGCCCGGACAAGGTCACGTACACCCTGCTGTCCGGCTCCCCCCTGACGATCCGACACCACGGCGCTCCCGTGCTGGTGAACGGCGACGGCCCCGTCGCCCGCGCCGTACCGCCCGCGCCGGACCGGCCGACGCCCCGGCAGCCCCCGCACCGGGGGCCGAACACCCGCTGAGCACCGGGCCGGCGTCCGGCGGTGTGTTTCCCGGCCGCCGGGCGCTGGTAGGTAGTGGGGAGTCGCAGGCGGCGAGGGGGAGTGGCATGGCGGAGAGTGGGCACGACGGGCGGCTCGCGGACGAGTTCCTCACGGCGGGCGGTTCGTCCTTCAGTGACTTCCTGGCGGCGCACCGCCCCGAACTGCTGCCGACGCGCAGCCCGTTCGCCGACGGCTTCCGCGCCGCCCCGGACGCCTTCCCGCACGGTACGACCGTGCTGGCCCTCGTCTACCGCGACGGCGTGCTGATCGCCGGCGACCGCCGGGCCACGATGGGGAACCTCATCGCGCAGCGCGACCTGGAGAAGGTGTACCCGGCGGACGACCACACCGCCGTCGCCTTCGCCGGCACCGTCGGACTCGCTGTGGACATGGTGAAGCTGTACCAGGTCGAGCTCACGCACTTCGAGAAGGTCGAGGGCGTCCCGATGACCCTCGGCGCGAAGGCGCGCAGAATGGCCACGATGATCCGGCAGAACCTCGGCCAGGCCATGCAGGGCCTCGCCGTCGTACCGCTCCTCGCGGGTCACGACACGGCGGCCGCCCCGGGCGCCAGGAGCCGCATCTTCAGCTTCGACGTGGCGGGCGGCCTGTACGAGAAGGCGCCCTTCCACGCCGAGGGCTCCGGGTCGCCGTACGCGCGCGGGGCGTTGAAGAAGCTGTACCGCGCCGACATGTCCCGGCGCGAGGCGGCGCTGGCAGCACTCCAGGCGCTGTACGACGCGGCCGACGACGACTCCGCGACCGGCGGCCCCGACATCGGCCGCCGTATCTTCCCGATCGTCTCGGTCATCACCGAGGAGGGCTTCGAGCGGCTGCCCGAGGCGGAGACGGAGCGACTCAGCCACGAGATGGTCGAGCAGCGCCGCAGCAGGCCCGACGGACCCCACGCCACCGAGCCGCGCCCGTAGGGAACGACGTCGTGAACCGACCGGGCCGGCGCGGGTAACGGGCCCTGGTGCGAACGGACTTCACTCGGGCTCCGGCAGATCCATCGCGGCGAGCCTGGCCGGATCGGCCATGATCGCGATGCCGGTGATCCGACCGTCGGCGACGGTGAAGGCCATGACCGACAGCGCAGAGCCGTCCTCGCGCCAGGACACGAGCCCGGGAAGCCCGCCCACGAGCACCGCCCGCCCGCGCGCGGCCGCACCGGCGGACAGCTGCGCCCCGGCGGCGACCTGGGTGGCGCCGAGGGTGACGATCACGCCGTCCGGGGTGTCGACCACCAGCCTCACCTCGGGGTCGAGCACCCGCAGCAGTCCTGCGAAGTCGCCGTGGCGGGCCGCCGTCAGGAAGGCCTGGACGACCTCTCGCCGCTCCCGCCCGACGACCGTCGACCGCTCGGTCCCCTGCACCTTTCTGCGGGCGCGGCTGGCGAGCATCTTGCAGGCGGCGGTGGACTTGCCGAGGATCCTGCCGATCTCGTCGAACGGCACCGCGAACAGGTCGTGCAGCACGAACGCCAGCCGTTCGCTCGGCCCGAGCGACTCGAGGACGACGAGGAGCGCGAGGCCGACCGAGTCGGCGAGCACCGCGTCGTCCTCCGGCGCCGGTCCGTCGGCGACCGTCGTCACCGTGAGCTCGGGCAGCCCGTCGTCATAGGACGCCTCAGGGCGGGCCTGGCGCGAGCGCAGGACGTCGAGGCTGATCCGGCCGACCACCGTGGTCAGCCAGCCGGCGAGGTTGTGGATGGTCGCCGGGTCCTGGCGGGAGAACCGCAGCCAGGCCTCCTGGACCACGTCCTCCGCGTCGGCGTGCGAGCCGAGCATGCGGTGGGCGACCGCGCGCAGTCGCTCGCGCTGGGCCTCGAACGCCTCGGCTGTCGGGTCCGTCCGGCTGGTGTCGGACATGTTGTCACCTTCCCTGGCTCTGCTCCGTCATGAGGATGACGGGCCCGCAGGGGCACAGGTAACCGATGAAGGAGCAAGACGATGGAAGCACGCATGAAGGGCCCGGCGAACGCCGACGTGATCACCGCGATCCAGCACCTCGTCAAGGCGGTTCACTCAGGGGGTGTCGATCCGCGCCTGCTCGAACTGGTCCACCTGCGGGCCAGCCAGATCAACGGATGCAGCCCGTGCGTGTTCGCCGGGGTCGAGGCGGCGAAGAAGCACGGAGAGACCGACCAGCGGCTGCACAGCGTGGTCACCTGGCGCGAGACGCCCTTCTTCACCGACGAGGAGCGGGCGGCACTCGCGCTGACCGAGGCCGCGACCCGGATCCAGGACGGAGCGGCGGGCGTGACCGACGAGATCTGGGACGCCGCCGCCGACCACTTCTGCGAGGAGCAGCTGGCCGCGATCATCCTGGAGATCGCGATGACCAACTTCTTCAACCGGATCAACCACACGATCCGGGAGCAGGCAGGCAAGACCTGGTGAGTCGGGCGCGGAGTGGCGAGCCTGTCCCGCCGGACAGGCTCGCCGACGCCTCGGGCCTTGCCGCCAGGTCGGCGGTGGTCATGGCCTGACGGACGATCAGCCGGCACAGGCGTGGGTGGGACAGCGCCTGAAGCGACACGGACACGGGTCTCCCCCTTCGTCACGGGTGACGGAGTGTCACCCGTGACGAGACGGGCGGCCACCGAGGGCCGCGGACCCGCCGATTACCGCGCGCCAGGTAGTCGCGCGCCGGGTGATCCCGGGCGTACGGCGGGGGAGTCCCCGGTCTCAGTCGCGTACGCCCCACTCCTTGCGCCGTCTGACGATCTGCTGGACCGGGTCGCCGGTGTACGACCAGGGCGTGCGGGTCGCCCGGTGGCCGAGGATCCGCAGCAGCGGCGTCGCCACGTCCGCGGTGCCCGCCGAGCACGCCGCGTGGGCCAGGTAGTTGAAGTCGCGCAGCTCGCCCGGGGCGACGGCGTCGTCCTTGCGGCCCATGACCCAGCGTTCCCAGGTGCGGCGTACGTCGCTGACGGCGCCGTCGTTGTTCCAGTGCTGGCCGAGCCCCACCGCGGTGGAGCGGTCCTGCGTGGTGTCGAGGGCGTGGCGGAACTCCTCGACGCGCGCGTACTGCACCAGCACCGGCAGCGGACAGCCCGGCGGGGCCGCGCCGGCCGCGTCACGGGCGAAGTCGTACATCAGCCCGTGCGAGCCGTGCCAGCGGGCGGAGTAGTAGTGCAGCACCTGGAGGTGGCCCTCCATGCTGTACGGATCCCGTTGGTGCAGCTCGTCCCACCAGCGGGCGAGTTCCTGCCGGCGTACCCCGGCCGGATAGAGACGGGCGACCGAGATCAGCGAGGTCCACGGCGTCGGGTCGTCCAGGTACGCCTCGGCGGCGGACAGACACGACAGCACCGCGGCGTCGACCCGGGTCTGGTCGATCGGCACGCCACGGCCCGCGGTGATCGCCAGGTTGAACGCCCGGGCCGTCTCCGTGGCCGCCCGCAGCACCAACGCGTCGGCGCTGTGCGGCTCGGCGGCCAGCCAGGTCTCCACCGTCGAACTGCCCGCGCAGGCCTGCGCCAGCAGCCGGACCCGGTGGCCGCGGGCGAGCCAGGCGGGGCCGGTGGCGCGCAGCAGGTCCCGCAGGCCCTGCCAGCGGCCGATGACGATGTCGTGCCGGGTGGAGGAGAGGGGGGCGTCCCCGCAGTCGGGGTCGAAATCGGGAGCGAAGCGGTCGCGCGCCATCGGGGCCCCTCTCAGAAGTCGGTGGAGAGGCCCTCGTGGCCGGCGGCGTGCGTCGCCGGGCGCCCCTCGGGCACGTAGTCGGCCTCGACGGTGCGCGAGGCGTCCAGCCGGGCGGGCCGGTAGTAGTCGCTGCCCTGCCGCCAGTACCAGAGCATCGGCACCAGTCCCACGGCGAGCCCGCCGATGCCGATGGCGATCGCCGCGGGGGCCAGCTCACCGAGCGACTCCGCGAAGATCCAGAACATGAACGCGGCGCCGAACAGCGGCCACAGCCCGCCGAGGAGGAAGTCGGCAGGGGACTTCAGCAGCGTCTTGCGGTACGCGACGACCGCAGCCAGGCCCGCCAGCCCGTAATAGACGGCGATCTGGAGTCCGATCGCGGAGATGGCGTCGGCGAGGATGTCGCCCACCGAGCCCAGCGAGTTGGAGGCGACGAACAGCACCAGCGCCACCCCGCCCACCACCGCGATCGCCACCCAGGGCGTGTTCCAGGTGCGGTGCACCCGGCCCAGCGCGGACGGCATCGTACGGTCCCGGCCCATCGCGAACAGCGAGCGCGTCACCTGGATCAGGGTCGTCTCCAGGGTGGCGACGGTCGACAGCAGCACGGCCACGACCAGCACCTTGCCGCCCCAGCCCGGCCACACCTCCTCGCCCAGCGCCGCCAGCACGTTCGCGCCGTTGTTCTCGATCCGCTGCGAGCTGAGGATGACGTTCACCGCGATGGTGAAGACCTCGAAGAGGAGAAAGACGATGCCCACCCCGATCAGCCCCGCCAGGCCCGTCGTACGGCGGCTGTCACGGGTCTCCTCGCTGAGGTTGCTGGTCACGTCCCAGCCCCAGTAGTAGAAGGCCGCGACCAGCGCCCCCGACGCGAAGCCGGACACCCCGTCGAAATGGCTGAATCCGAGCCAGGACCAGTCGAACGGCAGCGAGTTGCCCGTGTGGAAGACGGCGAGCACCGCGAACAGCGCCAGAATCGCCAGCTCCACACCCGACATGATCAACTGCGCGCGCACGGTGAGCCGGGCCCCGCCCAGCACCACCGCCAGCATCACCAGGAACCAGGCGGCGCCGACGACGGTCGACAGCGCCGTGTTGTCGGCGAGGCCCTCGTCGAACAGGGCGAGCGTCATCGACCCGGCCGGCAGCGATCCCGCCACCATGAAGATGGTCGCCGAGATCACCAGAGCCCAGCCGCTGATGAAGCCCAGGAAGGGGTGGAGCGTGCGCCCCACCCAGGAGTAACTGGCGCCCGCGTTGACGTCGATCCGGCTGAGTCGGCTGAAGGCCAGCGCGATGCCCAGCATCGGTATCGCGCAGTACAGCAGCGCCGCCGGTCCGGCCAGGCCCACGGCGCCGGCCAGGACCGCCGTGGTGGCGGCGATGGAGTAGGCCGGCGCGCTGCCGGCGACCGCCATCACCACCGTGTCGAAGGTGCCCAGGACATTCGCCTGGAGGCCTCTTCCGGTGCTGTTGCTCATGGTTGCGCTGCTTTCCGTCGTGCACGCCGCCCGAGCGGGGACGACCCGGCGGCGTATGGGGGGTGAGGGATGGAGCGCCGCCGCGCGTCGAGAGGGGTGACCTCGGGAAACGTCGGCGGAGAAAGCGCGGAGGGGTACCGTTCCAGCACTGTGTCGGCGGACGGTCACACCGAGTGTGCGAGTGACTATAGCCCTAACGATTGAGCTTTCAAGATTGACGGATAAGTAATGTCCGGGGCCGCCCGTGCAGGTGGCATGTGCCGCGATTGGAGCGGCCCGCACGGGAAACGCGGACGGGGAGACAACGGTCCCCGACGGCGAAGGAGCAACCCATGGGTACGGAGTCCGAGGCGATGGGCGACGACGTCTACCAGCCCACCGGAACGAACGAGGAACAGCAGGACGCCGCCCCGCTCGACCTCCAGGACGCCGTCGGCGAACGCACCTACGACGACACCCTCGACGAGGGCTGGTCCCCGCCCGAGAAGCCGCTCGGCGTGACCAAGTACGGCACCACCGCGGCCGAACAGCACGAGGGCGAGAGCCTCGACCAGCGCCTCGCCCAGGAGGTCCCGGACGTGTCGGAACCGGCCGGCGACGGCGTCGGAGACCTCCCCGACGGCGAGGGTGAACCCGTCGACCCCGAGGTCGGTGACCGGCGCGCCGGCCGGCTGGTCGCCCCCGACGAGGGCGCCCACCCCGACGCCACCCCGCAGGAGATCGCCCAGGACGTGGGCATCGACGGCGGGGCCGCGGGCGCCGAGGAGGCCGCCGTCCACATCGTCGAGGAGTGAGCGCCTGCGGTCCCGGGCTTCCCGCTGCCCTCAGTCGCCGATGCGGTCCAACTGCCGTAGCCGGTTGGTCGCGTCGAGGGCGGCGACCTTGTACGACTCCGCCAGCGTCGGGTAGTTGAACACCGCGTCGACCAGGTAGTCGACGGTCCCGCCGCAGCCCATCACCGACTGACCGATATGGATCAGCTCGGTCGCTCCGGTGCCGAAGCAGTGCACCCCGAGCAGCTTCCGGTCCCCGGGCGAGACCAGCAGCTTCAGCATGCCGTGGGCGTCGCCGATGATCTGCCCGCGGGCCAGTTCGCGGTAGCGGGCTATGCCCACCTCGAACGGCACGCTGTCCTCGGTGAGCTGGTCCTCCGTCCGCCCCACGAAGCTGATCTCCGGGATCGTGTAGATGCCGATCGGCTGGAGGTGGTGCATCTGCCCGACGGGCTCGCCGCACGCGTGGTAGGCGGCCGCCCGACCCTGCTCCATCGCCGTCGCCGCGAGCGCCGGGAAGCCGATGACGTCGCCCACGGCGTAGATGTGCGGGACCGGCGTGCGGTAGTGCTCGTCGACCTCGATCCGGCCGCGCCGGTCGGCCGCCAACCCGGCCTTGTCCAGATCCAGTTCGTCGGTCAGGCCCTGCCGGCCCGCCGAGTACATCACCGCGTCCGCGGGGATCTTCTTGCCGCTCTCCAGCACGGTCAGGGCACCCCGCGCATGCCGTTCCACTGCCGCGACGGTCTCCCCGAACCGGAAGGTCACCGCCAGGTCCCGCAGGTGGTACTTGAGCGACTCGATGACCTCGACGTCGCACATGTCGAGCATCCCGGGCCGCTTCTCCACCACCGTGACCTTGCTGCCGAGCGCGGCGAACATGGACGCGTACTCCATGCCGATCACACCGGCGCCGACGATCACCATGGACTGCGGAACCCGCTCTATCGTCAGCACGTTGTCGGAGTCGAGGATGGTCCGCCCGTCGAACTCCACGCTGTCCGGGCGCGCCGGGCGCGTCCCGGTGGCGATCACGATGTGCTCGGCGCTGATCAGCCGCTCCTGCCCGGTGATCTCGCGCAGCGCGATCGTGTGGGCGTCGACGAACCGGCCGGTGCCGGCGAACAGGGCGACGTGGTTGCGGGACAACTGACTGCGGATGACATCGATCTCACGCCCGACCACATGCTCGGTCCGGGCGGTCAGGTCGGCGACGGTGATGTTCTCCTTGAGGCGGTAGCTCTGTCCGTACAGGTCCCGCTGGGTGAGACCGGTGAGATACAGCACCGCCTCGCGCAGCGTCTTGGAGGGAATGGTGCCGGTGTGGAGGGAGACCCCGCCGACCATGTCGGGGCGGTCTACGACGGCGACCCGGCGGCCCAGTTTGGCCGCGGCGATGGCGGCCTTCTGACCGCCGGGACCTGATCCGAGGACGAGCATGTCGAAGTCGGGCACGCTCCGGAGTCTGGCAGCCGCGGGGCCCGCCGCGAAAGGGCGGGCCCCGATTGCCCCGGATTACTAGGGCAGCAGCTTCTCGATCGCGCTGGGTCCCTCCTCGGCGAGCTTGCGCCGTGCCCACTCGAGACTGCGCGGGGTGATGTCCCGGCCGGTGGCGAGGACCATGTCCTCCGGCGACACCTCCGTGCCGGTACGCGTGTGGAGCAGGTTGTCCGGGGTGGCGCGCTCCGGGGAGGGCCGGGAGCCGCCTGGCTGTGACGTCGGCATGATGTCTGCTCCTCGCGTCCGAAGGGAGGCTTCGGCCCGGTGCGGTCATCGGGTCCACTAACACCATTCATCCTGGAGCCGCACCCTGCAATCCCGATCAGCTCCGGCTCGAGATGCCGGGAAGATCAACCGGGCGTCTAATGGGCTCCATGGCACCCACCACCGCCGGGAACCCGCACCGCGGGGGACTGCGCAGGCTCGGCGCCTGGTGCGCCCGTCACTTCCTGATCGTCATCATCGCGTGGCTCGTGGCCGTCGTCGCCCTCCAGGTGGTCAGTCGTTCCGTCGGCGGAACCTACGAGGACAACTTCCAACTGCCGGGTGTGCAGTCCACGGACGGTCTGGACGTGCTCAAGGAGCACGACCCGCAGGCCGGCGGCTACAGCAGCCAGATCGTCCTGCACGACGACCAGGCCGTGAGCACGCTGAGTTCACAGCTGTCCACGGCCGTCGGAGACCTCCAGAAGCTCCCCCACGTGCTCTCGGCCCAGAACCCGCTCTCCGTGACGTCGTCCAAGGTCGGCCCGGTGTCGAGCGACGGCAAGACCGCGTATGTCACCGTCCGCTTCGACGTACAGCCCTCCACCCTCGGCGACGACTACCTGACCGGCGTCGACAAGGCCGTCCAGCCGCTGCGGGCGGCCGGCGCCGACGTCGAGTACGGCGGTTCGCTCGGCGAGCTCGCCCGGCCCGCCGCGAACGACCGGATCAGCGAGCTGATCGGCTTCGCCGTCGCCATCGTCGTCCTGCTCGTCGGCTTCGGCAGCGTCATCGCGGCCGGACTGCCCCTGGTCACCGCCCTGATCAGCGTGGTCGGCGGACTCGCCTGCCTCGGGCTGCTGGCGGCCGCCTTCACCTTCGCCACCGTCTCGCCGACCCTCGCCACCATGATCGGACTGGGCGTCGGCATCGACTACGCCCTCTTCCTGACCACCCGGCACCGGCAGAACCTGATGGACGGCGCGGATCCCGCCGAGGCCGCCGGACACGCCAACGCCACCAGCGGCCGCGCCGTGCTCGTGTCCGGCACCACCGTGATCATCGCGCTCTTCGGTCTGTACGCGTCCGGGGTGTCGTTCATCGGCAAACTCGGACTCGCCGCCGCCATCACCGTCGTCTCCGCCGTCGTCGGCGCCCTCACGCTCGTGCCGGCCCTCCTCGGGCTCATCGGCAGACACATCGACCGCTACCACGTCCGCAAGCCGGTCGCCGAGACCGACGCCGAACCGGGCGCCACCCCGCACGGCACCTGGCACCGCTACGCCAAGCGCGTCGAGCGCAGACCCTGGGAGTACCTCGGCGCCGGTGTGGCCGTCATCGCGATCCTCGCGATCCCGGTCTTCTCCATCCAGCTCGGCCACATCGGCGACGGCGCCGACCCGACCTCCTTCACCGACCGGCGGGCCTACGACCTGATGACCGACGCCTTCGGGCCCGGCTCCAACGGCCCCCTCACCGTCGTCATCGACCAGACGTCCGTCCCGTCCGACAAGCGCTCCGACCTCTCCTCCCAGGCGCAGAAGACGCTGAGCGCGGTGCCCGGCGCGGCCACGGTCACCCCGCTGACCCCCACCAGCGACGGTGACGTGCTGCTCGCGACCGTCTACTCCAAGCAGGCCCCGCAGGACGCGACCACCACCGAGCTGACGAACCGGCTCGTCGACGACACCCTCCCCGACGCGGTGTCCGGCTACGACGCCAAGGGCTATGTCACCGGCACCACGGCTGCCCAGGTCGACTTCCGGGACATCGTCGCCGGCCGGCTGCCCCTGATCATCGGCGTGGTCGTCCTGCTCGCCTTCCTGATCATCCTCGCCGTGTTCCGCGGGCTTCTCGTCGCGGTCAAGGCCGCCGTCCTCAACGTCCTGTCGATCACCGCCTCGTACGGCGTCGTCGTCGCCGTCTTCCAGTGGGGCTGGGGCGGGCCCGCGCTCGGCGTGCACGGCGACGTGCCCATCGAGAGCTATGTACCGATGATGATGTTCGCGATCATCTTCGGCCTCAGCATGGACTACGAGATCTTCCTGCTGTCCCGGGTGCACGAGGCCTGGCTGCGGACCGGCGACGCAAAGGACTCCGTCGCCCACGCGCTGGAGATCACCGCCCGGGTCATCACCTGCGCGGCCCTGATCATGGTGAGCGTGTTCTCGGCGTTCATCATCAGCGACAACATCGTCGTCAAGATGCTGGGACTCGGCCTCGCCGTCAGCGTGCTGATCGACGCCACCGTGGTACGGCTGCTCATGGTGCCCGCCGTCATGACCCTGCTGGGCGCGCGCGCCTGGTGGACCCCGCACTGGCTGGACCGGATGCTGCCGCACATCGACGCCGAGGGGGACGCGGAGACCCTCAGCGGTCCGCCGGACCCGCCGGCGCGAGCACGAGCATCGTGACGTCGTCGCGGACGGCCGGGCAGTGGCGCAGGACGTCCGTCCACACCCGCTCGGCCGTCGTCGCCGGGTCGGCGCCGGCGGCGAGAGCGGGCAGGCGGTCGAGCAGGGGGTAGAAGACTCCGGCGGCGTCCCTGGCCTCCGAGACGCCGTCGGAGGCCAGGAAGAGGCGGTCGCCGGGGCGCAGCGGCAGCACGTGGGCGGTGAACGGGGCGCCCTCCGGCAGACCGAGCCCCAGCGGCGTCCACGGGACGACGTCCAACTCCGCGGCCGTGCCCTCGCGCAGCAACACGGGCGGGGGATGCCCGCAGACGACCACGCTCACGGCGTCCGCGTCCGGCGTGAACTCCAGCAGGACCGCCGTCGCGAACAGCTCGGCGTGCGTCACCCGCGCCGAGTCCACCGTCAGCCGCCGGTCCAGCCGGGCGGCGACCCGCGCCAGGTCCGGCTGGTCGAGCACCGCCTCCCGGAACGCCCCCAACAGCGAGGCAACCGTCGCCACCGCCGCCAGCCCGTGCCCCTGGACGTCGCCGAGCACGGCCCGCACCCCGTGGTCGCTCGCCCGGACGTCGAAGAAGTCACCGCCGACCAGCGTCCCGCGCTGGGCCGCCCGGTACAGACCCGCGCAGCGCACCGGACCCACCCGCTCGGGGACCGGCGGCACGACGGCGTTCTGCGCGGCCTCGGCGATCGTGCGCTCGGTGTCCAGCTGATCGTCCCGGCGGCGGCGGACATACGCCACGAACACGCTCAGCACCGCGACGAAACACACCGTCAGCACATCGGTCTGGCCCGGCTGGTCGAGCTGGAACGCGGGCAGGTTGAGCATCACGACCACGGCAGCGCCGAGCAGCGCGGTCGCCGCCGGACCGTACGACAGCACCGCCAGCGGCGGGATCGCGCCCAGCATGAACCCGATGTCCAGCGGCTCGGGGCTGATCAGCGTGGCGACGCAGACGCCCGCGACCAGGACGAGCGGCAGCGCCCGCACCCAGCGAGGCGGCGGCGCGCCCCGCAGCCAGCCCCGCCGGTCCCCGTCGAGTCGTCCCACACCCCCACGCTCCACCGTGGCCGCGACGGGCGCACGCCGAAAAAACCCGTGGACGCGATCGAGGGCGGCCCCTAACGTGTGATCGCACGCCCGGACACCCACGGAAGGAGGCGAGCGCCATGCGAACCGCATTCATCCCGCGCTCCCGCTCCGTGACCCCGGCGTGCCGCGTCTGACCCTCGTCCGACGCCCCGGGAGCGCACCACGCCGTACGCGACCCGGAGGAATCCGTGACCGATCTGGTCATCCGCGCTCTCGACGAGAGCGACGTCCATCTGTTCGACACCCTGCCCGACCCGCTGCGCGCCGCCGACGCCTACGGCAGGATCACCTACCGGCCCGACTGGAAGCGCGTCGCCCTGCGGGACGGCCGGGTCGTCGCCCGCGCCGTCTGGTGGGGAGGCCCCGAGGACACCGAACCGCTCGTGGTGGAGTGGTTCGACTTCGCCGACGGCGAGGAGGAGGCCGCGGCCGAACTCCTGCGCACCGCCCCCTGGCAGGTCGGCCTGGAACTGGTCATGCCCGGCGGCTGGCGCGACGACCCCGTCATGCGGGCCGCCGCCGAGGCCCGGCACGCCGCCGCCCGCGCGGCCGGCCACACCCCGCTGGTGGAACGCTTCGTGTACCGCTGGACCCCGGAGTGCGGGCTGCCCGACCGTCCCGGCCGCCTGAGCTTCACCCCCGAACCGGACGACGCGGTGTTCTTCGACGCCCTGCGCCGCATCCACTCCGACACCCTCGACGCCCACGCCCGCAAGGCCATCGGAGAAGGCGGCCTCGACCAGGCCGCCCAGGAGGAGATCGACTTCTTCCGCTGGTGCCCGTCGCCGCGCGAATGGTGGCAGGTGGCCCGCACCCCGCAGGGAGAACTGGCCGGCATCCACATCCCGGCCCACAACCCCTCAGGACCCTGCGTCGGCTTCATCGGCGTGCTGCCGGACCACCGGGGTCACGGCTACGCCTACGACCTGCTCGCCGAGTGCACCCATCATCTCGTCGAGCAGGGTGCCGAGTTCATCGCCGCCGCCACCGACCAGGGGAACTTCCCGATGGCGGCGCACTTCGCCAAGGCCGGCTATCCCGTCGTGCGGGAGCGGGTGAACTTCGAGCTCGGCTGACGGCCGACCGAGCCCCCGGGACGGCCCTGGCAGGTCCTGCCGGGTCCTGCCAGGCCCGGGGGCTCGAGGGCTCGGGGAGGACGGTGCGTCAGTGTGCTCCGCCCTCCAGCAGGGCCTCTACGTCGGCCAGGATCTCCGTGACGCGCAGGCCGAACGCGGCGTCGCAGGCGTGGGGGCGGCCGTCCCGGGCCGACACGAGCAGTTCGTCGGCGGCCCGGGTGAGGGCGCCTGCGGCGTCGCCGCCGCCCTGGGGGAGCCGCGTCACCCCGGCCGTGCCGCGCAGCTCCACGCCCGCGCCCGTCGCCGCGGGCGGGGCCGTCAGACTCAGCGTCAGCGTGCTGGAGGCACCGGCCACATGGTCCAGGACCACATGGACGGTGTCCCGGGGACCACGGGCCGCGGCCGTCACCCGGCGGACGTCGCCGAGGACCGGCAGCAGCACGGACAGCGCGTGCGGACCCACGTCCCACAGGGCACCCTTCTCACCGCGCCAGGGCGTGGCGAAGGGGTGGTCCCCCGTGCCGTGGAACACGTCGCCCAGCCACTCGGCGTGTCCCGTGAACCATCCCCCGGTCTCCGCCTGTTCGGCGATCCAGGCACCGGCCTCGGGCCCGAACCGGGTGGTGAAGAAGACCACCGAGGCGACCTCGGCCTCCTGCGCGGCCCGGACCACGGCCCGCGCTCCCGGCACCGTCGCGGCGACGGGCTTGTCGAGCAGAAGATGACAGCCGGCCCCGGCGGCCCGGACCGCGAGCTGCGCCTGGACGTCCGGCGGCAGCGCGACGGCCACCGCGTCCACGTCCGTGAGCAGGGCGTCCACGTCGTCGTAGGCCCGTGTCCCGTGCCGGTCGGCGAGTTCCTTCGCTGCCTCCGGGCGGCGGCCCCAGACACCGACGAAGTCGAGCGCTTCGTGCGCTTCCAGGACGGGGGCGTGGGCCATCTGTGCCCAGGGGCCGGTGCCGAGCAGACCGATGCGCATACCGCTGACTCTCCCTGATGCCGACCGACGTGACGGGTGACGTCCCTCGCCGGGACGCCGACTCCGACCGCGAGCCTCGCACACCGCCTTCGCCCGGGACACCCCGGGCGTGCTCCCGGCCGTCAGGCCGCCCGGGCCTCCGCCGGGCGGGCGTCGTCCGCCACCGGAGCAGCGGCGGAGGTGCCCCGGACCAGGCGCAGATGCCGCCTGCGCCCGGCATGGCGTCGCTTCTCCCGGACCGGAGCGAGCAGACGCTCCTCGACCCGGTCCATGACCGCCATCAGGACGGACAGCAGTGGCAGCAGCAGCACGGCGACCCAGAGCACGGTTCTCTCCTCGGCAGGCGACGTCATGCCGGGTGCTCAGAATCGGGCCGCTGATGCCTGCCGGGCGCGGATCAGGTGCGAGGCGGCGCGGCGAAGCCCGTCAACAGGGCGTCCGCCTGCGCCAGCCCGCTGTCCGCGGAGATCTCCCGCACCGTCTGCGCGGAGCGGATCGTGGCGAACGTGACCCGGCCGTCCGCGAGCCGATAGCCGTACACGGCGGGCCGCGGCAGGCTGTTGTACGACCAGTGCGCCGAGAAGTAGTACCCGCCCGTATCGTGCAGCACCACCAGGTCCCCCTCGGAGAGGGCGGGCAGCGGCCGGTCGTGCGCCACGACGTCCCCCGCGAAGCAGAGCGGCCCGGCGACGTCCTGCCGGACGAGGGGCGTGCGCTTGGGCGTGCCGTCCGGGCCGTACGCGGACACCCGCAGCGGCCAGTCGTCCGGCATGAAGACCGTGCGGGTGGCGACCTGCCCGCCGGCGTGGGTGAGTGCGATCCGGCGTCCACCGGCGTCCTTGACGTACTCGACGAGCGCCGCCGTGAAGCCGTTCTTCGCGATCAGGGAGCGGCCGAACTCGGTGACCACCTGGTAGCGGCCGTCCAGCAGCGCCGGCTCGGCGGCGGTGAGCGCGGCCACGTACTCCGCGTAGGTGGGCGTGACCGTGTCGTCGGCGAAGTTCACCGGCAGCCCGCCGCCCAGGTCGAGGCTGGTCACCTGGCGGCGGCCGACGTACGCGTTGATCTCCTCGGCGAGCCGGTGTGTCTCCGCCAGGCCCTCCGCGATCAGCGGCAGGGGACAGCCCTGCGAGCCCACGTGCGCGTGCAGCCGGGTCAGCCACGGCCGCCGCGCGAAGGCCTCCACGACGCGGGTCCTGGCCCCCGGGTCACGCAGGGCCACCCCGAACTTGGAGTGCGCGGTCGCCGTGCTCATCGCGCCGATCGACCCGCCCCCGACCTGCGGGTTCACCCGCACCCCGAGCACCGACGCGCAGTCCTCGGGGCGCAGCGCGTCGATCCGGTCGAGCTCGTCGAGGTTGTCCGCGTTGAGCGCGACGCCCAGGGCGAGGGCCTCCCGGATCTCCCGGCGGGTCTTCGCCGGCGAGTCCAGCACGATGTGCGCCGGGGCGAACCCCGCGTCCAGCGCCAGTCGCAGCTCGCCGGGGCTGGCCACCTCGCAGCCCATGCCGGCGTCGGCCAGCAGCCGCAGCACGGGGACCAGGGAACAGGCCTTGGCGGCGAAGGTGTGCAGGACGTCCGGCACCTGCGCGAACGCGTCGTGCAGGCCGGCGACGCTGTCGCGCACGCCCCGCACGTCGACGAACCCGGCCAGTGGCCGGTCCTCGCCGAGCAGCCCGTCCGTGACGGCCTGCCGGACGGCGAGGGCGACGGGAGAGTCGTCGGTCGGCCGGTCGGTCAGCTGGTCGGCTCGTTGGCCGGTCCGCTGGTTCTCGGTGGGGAGCAGCACGTGCTCGTCTCCTTCGTGCGAGGAAGGGTGTCACGCGGTCGGGTGACACTTCCAGGCTCCTCCCGCGTCGGCCGCACGTCTTTGGGGACCAGGCCAAAGACAAGCGGAACCTTTGTGTCATCGGACAGCATCCGACCCCTCGGGCGCTCAGGATCCCCCGGGCGCTCAGAACCCCTCGGGCGGGACGAGCCGGGCCGCGAGGGTCAGCAGCAGCCGGGTGTCGGGATCGTCGAGGTCCACGCCGTACCGCTCCCGGACCCGGCCCAGCCGGTAACGGAGTGTGTTGGCGTGCACGACCAGGCGACGGGCCGCCTCGGGGACGTCGCCCCCGGCGTCGAACCAGGCCGCCAGGGTCCGTACCAGCTCGCCGCCCGCCGCGAGGTCCGTGCGGATCAGGTCGTGGACCGGCCCGCCACCGGACTCCCACACCGGACGCGCCGCGTCCAAAATCCGCAGCACCTCCAGCGCCGCGCCCGCACCGGCCGCGTCGGCGTACCGAGGGGGCCGCGGCCGCCCGGCGGCCGACGCCCTGGCCTCCCGCTCCCGCAGAGCCCGGACGACGAGCCCGGCCCGTTCGTACGACAGGTCGGCCCGCTGGGGGGTGACGACCGGGCCGACGCCCAGCCACACCGCCGGCGCACCCGGCAACGACGCGACGACCGCGTCCAGTTCGCGCACGACGCCGAGCACGGCCCCCGCGTGGTCCGCCGCGGCGGCATCCCCGGTGAGGAACAGCGCGAGGCGGTCGCCGTCCCGCAGTATCCCGGTGCCGGGTCGGTGCGCGGAGATCTCCAGGGCGAGGACGTCCAGGGCCCGGTCGTCGGCCCGCGCGCCCGGCCGCCGCTCGGCCACCACCACCGCGCACGGCGCGTCCGGGGACAGCCCCAGCGACCAGGCGTGCGTACGCCGGTCACCGAGACCGTGCAGCAGACCGCGCAGCGCGGCCTCCCGGCGGTGGGCCGTACCGCTCTCGCTCAGCCGCTCGCGCACCAGCAGCGGCGCGGCGAGCCCGGCGGCCGTACGCAGATAGCGGGCGGCGTCCGGGGCCAGGGCGGCGCCGTCCGCGGCGGCCCAGATCGAGCCGAGAACCTCCCGCCCGCTGCGCACGGCGACGACCAGCCGCTCCGGGTTGTCGCCGTCGGCGGGCCGGTGGATGACGTCCTCGGAGGTCCACAGGGCGCGCAACAGACCGCTGCGCCGCAGCTCGGCGACCCGCCAGTCGGGCACCCGGCCGCCGAGGATGACGGTCCGGCGCAGCGGGTCGGCGCCGGGGCCGGTGGCGGAGTGGGCCAGGACCCGCAACCGGGTGTCCTCGATGGTGATCGACCCCTTCACGTACGCCGCTACCCGCGCCGCCAGGACCGCGAGGGAGGGCGCCGTCTCCGGGCCCCGGAGCGCCTCGGCGTCGTCGGCCCGGCCTGCCAGGACGTAGGAGAGCGCCGACCGCAGCAGCGCGGCGGCCTCGGCCCAGCCGGTGCCCTCGGCGCGGGCGAGCAGGGCGACGCCGGTCTCCCGGGCCGCCTCCACCGGACCGGTGACCCCCCGACCGCCGACCTCCGGGCTGGTGACCTCCTCGCCGGTGTCGCCCAGCACCACGGCACAGGCCCCCCGCCGCGCGGCCTCGCGCACGGTACCGGCGTCCGGGGCGGCGCCCACGGCCAGCAGCAGGACGCCCGAGCCGGCCGGATGCCCCGGCTTCGGACCCGGTCCCGGTCCCGGCCTGAGGCCGTCCCGATCGTCGAGGCCGTCCGGGATGTCGAGGTCGCCGAGGCCTTCGAGATTGCGGAGGCCATCGAGATCGTCCGGGCCATCGAGGTCGTCGAGGTCGTCCAGGCCGACGGCGATGCGGCGGACGACGGTGTCGGGCGCGGCGGGCGCGTACAGCAGCCGCACCGCGTTGCCGTCCTCGAAGGCCAGCAGGGACCGCAGCGTCGCGGCGGCCTCCCGCGGGGCCGGATCCTCCTCGTTCATCGTCCGACGCTCCCGCCCTCGTCCCCACGACGCACCCCGTGTGCTCCCCGCCGACGATAGGCGTCCCGGGCGGCGACACGGGCCGCAGCGGGGCGCCGTCCCCACGGTTTCCTCCGGTGGAAAGCCACGAGACCGGTGACATCGCCGATCCCCACGCACCGGTCCCGCCCCGACAGTGGCACCGCCATCCCAGCGGCGGCGCCCCCCGCGGCCCGCCCGACCGAGAGGACGACTCCTCGTGCAGGATCACATGCGTACCGGTGCGGCCCACCGCGCCTCCACCGGCTCCCCCCACCGCAGGTCCGGACAGCTCGCCCGGCTCGCGACGGCGGTCGCCGCCGTCGTCGGCCTCACCACGCTCAGCGGCCCCGGCGCGCAGGCGGCGGACAACCCCTACGAGCGGGGCCCGGCGCCGACCACCGCGAGCATCGAGGCGGCACGCGGCCCGTACGCGGTCTCCCAGACCACCGTCTCCTCGCTCGCCGTGACCGGCTTCGGCGGCGGCACGATCTACTACCCGACCAGCACCAGCGACGGCACCTTCGGCGCGATCGCCGTCTCGCCCGGCTACACCGCCACCCAGTCCTCCATCGCGTGGCTGGGCCCGCGGCTGGCGTCGCAGGGCTTCGTCGTCTTCACCATCGACACCCTCACCACGCTGGACCAGCCCGACTCCCGAGGCCGTCAGCTGCTCGCCGCCCTGGACCACCTCACGCAGGTCAGCTCCGTCCGTAGCCGCGTCGACAGCAGCCGGCTCGGCGTCATGGGCCACTCGATGGGCGGCGGCGGCAGCCTGGAGGCCGCCAAGGCGCGGCCCTCGCTCCAGGCCGCGATCCCGCTCACGCCGTGGAACCTCGACAAGTCCTGGCCGGAGGTCGGCACACCCACGCTGATCGTCGGCGCCGACGGCGACACGGTCGCCCCCGTCGCCAGCCACGCCGAGCCGTTCTACTCCAGCCTGCCGTCCTCCCTGGACCGCGCCTATCTGGAGCTGAACAACGCCACCCACTTCACCCCGAACTCGTCGAACACGACGATCGCGAAGTACGGCATCTCGTGGCTGAAGCGCTTCGTCGACAACGACACGCGCTACGAGCAGTTCCTGTGCCCGCTGCCGCGGCCGAGCACGACGATCGACGAGTACCGGGGCAACTGCCCGCACACGTCCTGAGCCAGGGTGAGGAGAACGGGGTCGCTGCCGCCGTCGACGTCGCTGTGCCCGTGCACGCGGCGCGGCGGCGGCCGTTGGGACCCGGCACAAGGTGTGCCACGCCCGTCGCACACGAACCCACTGGTGACAGGCCCCGAACGGCCCGCATCGGCGTCGTCGCCCGCGCGGTCGCACGGCTTCCACCGCCCGTTACCCGTACGTAACGTCACGGGAATGACCGGACAGACGACCGCCGCCGACGGCGGTGTGCGGGTGGTGACCGGTGAACCCGGTTGCGGCCGCACGGCGTTCCTGGCCCGCGCCGCCCGCTCGTGCCCGGCCGCGTTCGTGGTCGGTGTTCGGGCCGACCGGGTGGCGTCGGCCGTACCCCTCGGGGGTCTGCGCGCGCTGCTGCGCGCCCTCGGCGCACCGGTGGGCCCGTGGTCCGCCACGGGGCAGCCCTGCGTGGCACTCCTCGACGCCTTGCGGGCCGCCTCCGCCGGCAGGCCGATGCTGCTGTGCGTCGACGACGCGCATCTGTGGGACGCCCCCACCAGGGCCGCGGTGGGCCGCGCCGCCGAGCAGCTGGGCGGGAACGGCCGGGTGGGCGTGCTGCTGAGCGTGTCGGGACACCGCCCGGTCGACCGGGAGTTCGCCGCGCTGCCGGTGGTCCGCGTCGACCCGCTCTCCCCGGTGGAGGCGGCCGCGCTCCTGGACGAGGCGACGGGCGGGGCCCTCGACCGGGCCGTGCGCGACGATCTGGTGGACGCGGCCGAGGGCAGCCCGGCTTTGCTGCTGGCCATGGTCCGGCGGCTGTCGCCCGCCCAGATCCGCGGTCACCGCAGGCTGCCCGCCCCGCCGGCCGACGCCGAGCTCCTGACCGGCCTGGCCGGCGGCTTCCTGACCGGTTTCACGCCCGCGCAGGAAGACCTGCTGCTGACGGTCGCGGCGGCCGTACGGGACGCGGACGACACGGAGGACACCCGGATCGGCCTGGCACTCGCCCGGCGGGCGGCGGAGCACCTGTGGGGGACGCGTTCCGCCACGGAGTCCGGCCCTCCCTCCGATCCGCTGCCCGAGGTGCTCGTCCTGGCCGACGGCGAGGTCGGGTTCCACAGCGATCTGCTGCGCCGCGCGGTGTACGCGGGGGCGTGGCCCGAGCGGCGCCGTGCCGCGCATCGTGCGCTGGCCCGGGCTCTGGAGGAGGCGGGGGCCGCAAGGCTGCACGCCCTGCTGCACCGGGCCCGGTCCGCCACCGTGCCCCGGCGCGGGACGGCGACCGAACTGGCCGTGGCGGCCGGCGACCGGATGCACCCCCGGAGCCTGCGGTGCGCGGCGTACGCCCACGCCGCCGCGCTGGCCGAGGACGGCACACGGCGCGCGGAGTGGTACACGGCCGCGGCCGAGCAGGCCCTGCTCGGCGGCCGCACGCACCGGGCTCTGCGGCTGCTCGACGGGGCCCGGGACAGTGCGGCGCCCTCGGCGCTGCGCGGCCGCGTCGAACTGGTCCGCGGCACCACGGTCCTGTACGACGGCCCGGTCGACGAGGCCCGCGCGTCCCTGCTCCTGGCGGCCCGCCTGCTGACCGAGTCGTCCCCACGGCAAGCCCAATCGGCCCTCCTGGCCGCGGTCGACGCGGCCTGGGCGGCAGGCGACGCCCAGGGCTGCCTGCACCTCCTGAGCACCGGCGCCGACGCCCCGGATGCAGCCTCGGGGCGCCCGCGCGCACAGCTCGGCGGTGAGAACGGCCTCCTCCCGGATCCGGACGCGTGGCCCGGCCCCCGGCCGTTCGGGGACCGGCCGGGGGAGCGGGCGGGGCGCCCGGCCGATGCCCCGGGTCGCCTGCTCGTGTCGGGCGGTGGGGACGGCCTCCCGGGCGACGCGCCGGGCAGGCCGCACCTGCCGGCCGGCGAGGGCGGCGCCCCGGACACCGGCCGAGTGACCGGCGCCCGGCCGTCCCGGGACCCTTCGGCGGACCGGCCTGAGTCTCCGGGCGTTCCGGCGTGCCACGGTGTGCCGGTCCGCGCAGGCGGCAGTGCCGTGTCGCGTGGCTATCGCACCGGTCTCCGGGCCCTGCTCGAAGGACAGTTCGCGCAGGCGGCGGGGCCTCTGCGGCGGCTGGTGGTGGACGCGGAGGCGGCAGGCGGTGCGGTGGACGCGGAGGCGACAGGTGGTGCGGCGGGCGCGGCCGGCGCCGACGAGCCGGACACCGCGTTGCGCGCGGCCGCCGCCGCCCTGTTGCTGGGCGACCTGGCGGCCGCCCGCCGCGCCGGGGCGCGGGCCCTGGCCGCCGCCCGTACCCCCGGGACGGCCGCGGCCCTCGCGCGGGCCCGGGAGTACCTCGCCTACGCCGAGCTGCGCGCCGGACGGCACGCGCTGGCCAGGACCCATGCGGAGGAGGGGCTGCGGGCCGCGCACCGCACGGGGCAGCGCAACACGGCCGCCCACCACCACGCGGTGCTCGCCCTCGCCGCGTCGATCGAGGGCGCTCCGGAGGAGGTCGCCGCTCACGTGGACACGGCGCTGGCCACCGCCCGGCGACACGGCCTGGTCCAGGCCGCGACGCTGGCGGAGTGGGCGGCGGCCCGCGCCGACCTCGCCCGCGGGCGCCCCCGGGAGGCCGCGGACCGGCTCGGACCCCTCGTGCGCCCGGGGCCGCGCAGGGGGCACTTCGCGGTGTGGATGCTCGCCGTGCCCTGCTTCGTGGAGGCCGCCGCCTCGACCGGACGGGCCGACGACGGCGTCGCCGAGGTCGTCGAGGAGTTCGCCCGGTGGGCCGGATTCGGCGCCGATCCCCAGGCCCCCGCCCAACTGACGCGCTGCCGTGCGCTGCTGGCTCCGGCCGACCGGCCCGACGCCCTGTTCCGCCGCGCGCTCGACCTGCACGACGTGGCCGCCGGCGGCGACTTCGAACGTGCCCGCACCGAACTGCTGCACGGCAAGTGGCTGCGCAGACGCCGTCGGCTGAGCGAGGCCCGCGATCGTCTCGGCGCCGCTCTGGTCGGGTTCGAACGCTGCGGCGCCCGCGCCTGGGCGGACCAGGCCCGCGCCGAACTGCGGGCGGGTGGCGTGGCACCGGGAGGCGGCGTGAGAGCGATGGGGCCGGGCCCGGGGCTGGACGGACTGACACCACAGCAGCTGCGGATCGCCCGGTGCGTCGCCGAGGGCGCCACCAACCGGGAGGTGGCGCTGACCCTCTCGGTCAGCACCCGAACCGTCGACTACCACCTGCGGAAGGTCTTCGCGACGCTGGGCGTCCGCTCCCGCGTCGAACTGGTGCGCATGGTCGAGAAGGCCGGACAGGAGGGTTGACCGGAGAGAAAACAATGGTGCACACCCCTAGGGACCGACCGGACGGTATGCCATCCTTCGTGGCAGGACGAGTCGGACGGCTGGACACTGCCCCGGGGGAGGACCGCGATGCATCAGGCCCTACGGTCACGGACCGTCTTCCGACCCGCGGCCGGCGCACCGGCGGCCCCCGGCCCCCGGCCGCATCCCCAGCACGTCCGGTCGCTGATCGACGCCGACGCCCTCCGGGTCCTGCACCGTGCCGCCCGGGTGCTCCTGGCGGACCTGCCCGACCTCACCGACCGGCTGGTGGCCGCGCTCCAGGACCAGGAGCCCGCCTACCGCGCGGCCGTGACGAGCGATCCCGCCGCCACCTGGCAGGAGGTGCACCGCTCGCTGCGGCACAGTGTGGCCTCGCTGATCGACCCGCGCGGCAGCCGGGACGCGGCCCGCCGTTGCTCGTGGAAGATCGGCGCCACCCGCGCGGAGCAGGGCCTTCCGCTGGACGCCCTGCTGCACGCGTTCCGGCTGGGCGGGTCCCTGGTGTGGCAGGGCCTCATCGACGAGACCTGCCGTACGGCTCCCGAGGACGTGCGGCTGCTCGTGCACATCGCCGCCGACGTGTGGAACTTCGTCGACGAGCACTGCACCCTCGTCGCGGACGCCTACCGGCAGGTCGAGCGGCAGCTCGCCTGGCGGCGCGAGAACCGGCTGCGGGTGCTGGCCGGCGCCCTGCTCGACGGTGCCAGCCGGATCGCCGACCTGCCCGAGACCGCCCAGGCGTTGGACCTCCCCGAAGAGGGCCGGTACGTCGTCGTGGCGGTGACGGCCGGCTGTCCTTCCGACGGCGCCGGAGCGCGGGCCGCCCACGGCCGGGGCAGGCGCGTGTACTGGCACACGGGGGTGGAGGTGGACTACGGCATCGTCCTCCTGGGCGAGGACGAGAGTGAGATCGGGGGCGGAAACGAGGGCGGGAGCGGGAGTCGGGACGTCGGCTCACCGTGCTCGACGGCGGCCGTCCCGCCGGCCTCCGGCAGCGCGCGGACCGGGATCAGCACGGCGGTGTCGGGACTGGCCGCGGTCGGCGACGCCCGCCGCCTCGCGGACGTCGCGCTGGACATGTGCCCGCGGACCGGCGGCACGATCCGGCTGACCGAGCACCTCCCCGCCGCGCTGGTGGTCTCCACCCCCGACCTGGGTACGGCGCTGGTCGAGCGGGTGCTCGGCCCGCTGAGCGGTCTGGAACCCGCCGACGAGGCCGTACTGCTCGACACCCTGGCCACCTGGCTGGCCTGCGACGGCTCCGCCCAGCGGGCGGGGGAGCGGCTGTACTGCCACCGCAACACCGTCCTGAACCGACTGCGCCGCTACGAGCAGTTGACGGGCCGTTCCCTGTCCCGGCCGGCCGACCTGGTGGAGATCAGCCTCGCCCTGACGGCACGGGGCCTGCGAGCCCGCTGAACGCCCGCCGTTGGCGTTATGGAACGACAGACACCTTTTGGTCGGAGTTTCCGAACAGTCGCCTATGGCGCCACCGGTGAAAGTAGTCCGCCTTGTGAGACGGGGATCCATTCAGGGTGCACGAATGTGCGAGGATCATTTTCAGTCACACTCAGCGGACCATCTTCTTCACACTTCCGACACAAATTTCACGCTTTCACTAGGTGAGTTATAGTCACCGTCCAAGCATCAACTATTTGGGGGGCGCTCGGACCAGGCGTGGGGGCTTGGTTCGGTGGGCGTGTGCTTGGCATCGTCTGCGCACCCCGCAGCAGTCTCGTGGGGGTTGGGTAAGTGGAACATTGGCTGGATGACGCCCAACCTGAAGGGTCGGGCGATGCATCCGGGCTCGACGGCGCCGCCGCGTTCGCCGGGCGCAGAACCGGCCTTCGGGCGAGAGCGCCAAGAGCCGGGAGCTTCTGGGAGGCCGCGGAGGAACCCGGTTCCGCGCGCACCGAGGTGACGGCCCCCCTGCCCGGCGGCACCACGGTGCCCCCCGTCTTCGCGGACACCTTCACGGACGCCGCCGCGATCGAGCCCCTCCACGACGCGGACGAACTGACGGTGCAGCTCGCGGGCATCGACCCGGCGTCCACGGCAGGTGCTTCCGGCGGTCGGCTCGAGTCCCACGGCGCCCCCGGTGTCCCCGGCACCCCTGTCTTCGTCGACGAGTCGGGCCGGCGCAGCCGCCGGCTGCGCCGGCTCGGTGTGGCCGTCGGCATCGCCTGCTCCGTGTACGCCCTCGTCATCGTCGCCACCCTCGTCTCCGGCAACTCCAGCGCACCCTGGCTGCCCCTGCCGGGACAGGGCGACGACACGCCCGCCGGGAAGGTCGAGACCTCGTCCGTGCCGTCGGTCTCGGAGAGCCCCTCGGGCTCGGACCGCGCCGCTCCGAACGCGGGCTCGTCGGATTCCGTCCCGACGGCATCGTCCCCGGGCGGCGCCACCGACGTGCCCGGTGCCACCGCGAGCCCCGGCGGGACCGAGGCGTCCGCGCTGCCCGAGGCGTCCACCGGGACGACGACCGTGCGCCCCACCGCGACGGCGAGCGCGTCCGGCCCGGCCGCGTCGGAGTCCGCCGTCGCCTCGCCCGAGGCGAGCGAGCCCGACAGCGGCGCGAGCCCCTCGCCGAGCGCCGTCGACGACACCGGGGGAACCGGCGAGATCGTCGGCGAGGCGAACTCCGTGTCCTCCGTCGGCTGACGCGCCGCTTCCGCTCGGCTCCCGCTCAGCCCCGCTCATCTCCCTTCCTGTCCCGTTCTGGAGCACACCTTCCGATGGCATTCCCCGCCCGCCGTCGCGGGGCCGCAGCCGCGGCCCGTGACAGCGCCGCCCGGCGCCGCCGCGTACCGATGCGCCTGATGCTGCCCAGCCTCGTCCTCGTCGCCATGATGGCGATGCTGATGGTGCGCGGTTACGTCCACAGCGAGATCCTCGCCGACCACCGCGTCCAGCCCGAGGCGTCCGTCGACAAGGTGCCCGACGAGATCCTGGACGGCGGCCCGGTCATCGACAGCCGCGGCGGCCGCAGCACCAGCCGCGAGGTACCCGACCACCGGCTGGTCCTGACCTTCGACGACGGACCCGACCCGGTCTGGACCCCCAAGGTTCTCGACGTCCTCAAGAAGCACCACGCGCACGCCGTCTTCTTCGTCACCGGCACCATGGCCTCCCGCTACCCGGACCTGGTCCAGCGCATGGTCGACGAGGGTCACGAGGTCGGCCTGCACACCTTCAACCACCCTGACCTGTCCTTCCAGTCGAAGAAACGTATCTCCTGGGAGCTGTCCCAGAACCAGCTCGCGCTGGCCGGCGCCGCGGGCATCCGCACCTCGCTGTTCCGCCCGCCGTACTCGTCCTTCGCCGACGCGATGGACGACAAGTCCTGGCCGGTCACCGAGTACATCGGCTCGCTCGGCTATCTGACCGTCGTCAACAACACCGACAGCGAGGACTGGAAGAAGCCCGGCGTCGAGGAGATCATCAGCCGTGCCACGCCCAAGGGCGGCAGGGGCGCGATCGTCCTGATGCACGACTCCGGCGGCGACCGTCACCAGACGGTCCAGGCGCTGGACCGGTTCCTGCCCGAGCTGAAGTCCCGTGGCTACGAGTTCGAGAACCTCACCGAGGCCCTCGGCGCGCCCAGCGCACACACCCCTGTCACCGGCCTCGACCTGTGGAAGGGCAAGGCCTGGATCTTCCTCGTCGGAGCGGCCGAGAACATCACCGGGGTGCTGATGGTCGGCCTCTCGGTGATCGGTGTCCTGGTCATCAGCCGGTTCGTGCTCATGCTGCTGCTGTCCGCCCTGCACGCCCGCAAGGTGCGCCGGCCCGGGTTCGGCTGGGGCCCGCCGGTCACCGAACCGGTGTCGGTGCTGGTACCGGCGTACAACGAGGCCAAGTGCATCGAGAACACCGTCCGCTCGCTGATGGCGAGTGAGCACCCCATCGAGGTGCTCGTCATCGACGACGGTTCCTCCGACGGCACCGCGCTGATCGTTGAGGCCATGGGCCTGCCGAACGTCCGGGTCGTCCGCCAGCACAACGCGGGCAAGCCCGCGGCCCTCAACCGGGGCATCGCCAACGCCCGGTACGACCTCATCGTGATGATGGACGGCGACACCGTCTTCGAGCCGTCCACCGTCCGTGAACTGGTGCAGCCCTTCGGCGACCCGAAGGTCGGCGCCGTGGCCGGCAACGCCAAGGTCGGCAACCGGGACTCGCTGATCGGCGCCTGGCAGCACATCGAGTACGTCATGGGCTTCAACCTCGACCGCCGGATGTACGACGTCCTGGGCTGCATGCCCACCATCCCCGGCGCGGTCGGCGCCTTCCGCCGCTCGGCCCTGGAGCGGGTCGGCGGCATGAGCGACGACACGCTCGCCGAGGACACCGACATCACCATGGCCATGCACCGCGACAACTGGAAGGTGGTCTACGCGGAGAAGGCGCGCGCCTGGACCGAGGCCCCGGAGTCCGTGCAGCAGCTGTGGTCCCAGCGCTACCGCTGGTCGTACGGCACCATGCAGGCGATCTGGAAGCACCGCCGGGCGGTCTTCGAGCGCGGCCCGTCCGGCCGGTTCGGCCGCGTGGGTCTGCCGTTCGTCTCGCTGTTCATGGTCCTGGCCCCGCTGCTGGCCCCGCTCATCGACGTCTTCCTCCTCTACGGAGTGGTCTTCGGCCCCACCGAGAAGACGATCGTGGCCTGGCTGGGCGTCCTCGCCGTCCAGGCGGTCTGCGCGGCGTACGCCTTCCGGCTCGACGGCGAACGCATGACCCACCTGATCTCGCTGCCCCTCCAGCAGATCCTCTACCGCCAGCTCATGTACGTCGTGCTGCTCCAGTCCTGGATCACCGCCCTCACCGGCGGCCGGCTGCGCTGGCAGAAACTCCGCCGCACCGGCGCGGTCGAGGCGCCGGGCGGCCCCGCGCCGCGTCAGCACACCGGCAGCACCAACGACCGGAGGCCTGTCGCATGACCCAGGGTTACCCGACCGGGACGAACGCGGGTCCCGAGCGGACACCGGCTTTCGGCGTCCCCCGGCAGCGGACCGCGGGGGCCCTCCCGGAACCACCCGCCACGGCCGGGGCCGAGGGCACGACGGCCGTCAAGAAGCCGGGACGCGACCGCTACCTCGACCTGCTGCGCACGATCGCTCTGGTCCGTGTGGTCGTCTACCACCTGTTCGGCTGGGCCTGGCTCACCGTGCTGTTCCCGTCCATGGGCGTCATGTTCGCCCTGGCGGGCTCGCTGATGGCGCGCTCGCTGAAGCGTCCGCCACTGGGCGTGATCCGGGACCGCGTCCGGCGGCTGCTGCCGCCGCTGTGGCTGTTCGGCGCGGCCGTCCTGACACTGATGTTCGCGGGCGGCTGGAACCCGCTGAACGACCCCGACCACGGGGGTGCCCTGGGCGTCGTCGAACTGTTCAACTACATCGTCCCGCTCGGCGCGCCTCCGTTCCCCTGGGACATCGGCTCCAAGTCCGGCCTGCTGGAGAACACCTGGGCGGTCCAGGCGGCGGGTGTGCTCTGGTACCTGCGGGCCTACCTGTGGTTCGTGCTCGCCTCGCCGCTGCTGCTGTGGGCGTTCCGCCGAGCGCCCTGGGTCACGCTGTTCGCGCCGCTGGCGCTGACGGCGGTGGTGGGCACGGGCCTGGTGTCCATACCCGGCGAGACCGGCAACGCGGTCAGCGACTTCGCCGTCTACGGCAGCTGCTGGGTGCTGGGCTTCGCCCACCAGGAGGGGCTGCTCGCCCGGATACCCCGCTACGCGGCGGTCTCCTGCTCCGCGCTCGTGATGGCCTTCGGCCTGTGGTGGGCCTCCGGGCACCTGGGACCTGACGGCTGGGACCTGAACGACATCCCGCTCGCCCAGGCGGCCTGGTCCTTCGGGTTCGTGGTGATCCTGCTCCAGTACTCGCCCTCGTGGCAGGAGCTCCCGCGCGCACTGGCCCGTTGGGACAGGCTGATCACGCTCTCCAACAACCGCGCCGTCACGATCTACCTGTGGCACAACCTGCTGATCATGGCCACGGTCCCGATCATCGACCTGGCGTACGGACTGCCCTTCATGGAGAGCCGGAGCGTCACGGCCGCCCTCGACTCCAGCTACATGCTGTGGATGTTCTTGCTGGTCTGGCCCCTCATCGCAGTGATGATCCTCGCGACCGGCTGGATCGAGGACATCGCGGCGAAGCGGAAGCCACGCCTGTGGCCCGACGGCCGCAGGAGCAAGGCACGACGCGCGAAGTGACGCGACGGCGGCCCGGCGGTCCCGGGTGCCGCCACTGAGCCCGGCGGCACCCGGCTCGGCTCCGCCGTCCGCGCGGTCCGCTCCGCCGTCCGTGCCGTCCGGGTCCGCGCTGTCGGCACGGACCGCATGCCGGCAACGGCCGGCGGGTCGGCTCCCCGGGCGTGTCGGCGACACCGCGGCTCTACCGTGCCACCGCCTGATGCCCGGCCACCGGGTCTTCCCGGGCCCGCCCACCTGAACACCGGCCCCCGGGCACCCCGCCTCACCGCTCCTGGCGCACCTGTGGTCGGCCTGCCGGGCATCCGCGTCTCAGCTCGCCCGGCGGGCCTGCGGCCCGGCTACGAGGCGCTAGCGTTACGCCTCTTCCGGAGGCGCCACCCGCCGCTGGGACGTCCGCGTTGTGCCTCTGCCAGAGGCCCCGGCCTGCCCCGGGTCTCCGCGTTCTGCCCCCCCCGGAGGTCCCGGCCCGCCGCCGGGGCATCCGCGGCCCACCTTTCCCAGAGACCCCGGCCCGCCCTCCGGCCACTCGCGTCCCGCCTCTCGCGGGTATCCGCGGCTCGTCGGCCTGGGCAGCCGCACAACCCCGCCGACCTCCCGTTGGGGTGGCGCAGCGACCCCGCGTCCGTGCCTGTACCGCCCCTCCTCCGGCGTGCTGTCGTGAGCTCCCCTTCCCCAGAAACTCCGTGCCCGCCGGCACGGACCCGAGGAGCCGCGATGCCCGGAGTACCCCCGCAGGAGCGGCCCGCGCTGCACGTCGAGGGTCTCGACGTGACGTACGGGCGGGCCTTGTCAGCCCTGCGCTCCGTGTCCCTGACCGTCCCGCACGGCGCGGTCGTGGCGCTGCTGGGCGCCAACGGCGCCGGCAAGTCCACGCTGTTGCGGGCGGTGTCGGGCACCCTGCGCCTGCACCGCGGCACCGTCACGGCCGGCCTCGTCCGCTACGGAGACACGGTCCTGGACGGCCGTGACCCGGTGGCGGCGGTGCGGGCCGGCGTCGTCCAGGTCCCGGAGGGCCGCCGGGTCTTCGCCGGCCTGACCGTGGAGGAGAACCTGCGCACCGGCGGCCTCGGCCTCGGCCGACGGGCACCCGAACAGGTCCGGGAGGCCCGCGACCGCGTGTACACGCTGTTCCCCGTGCTCGCCGAACGCGGTCGGCAGGCGGCCGGTCTGCTGTCCGGGGGAGAGCAGCAGATGCTGGCCATCGGCCGGGCTCTGATGGCCGCGCCACGGCTGCTCCTGCTCGACGAGCCGTCCCTCGGCCTGGCCCCGCGCATGGTGTTCCGGATCGCCGAGGTGATCCGTGAGATCAACGCCCAGGGCACGGCCGTCCTGCTGGTCGAACAGAACGCGGGCATGGCGCTGTCCCTCGCCGACCACGCCTACGTCCTGGAAGTGGGCGAGGTCCGGCTGTCCGGCCCGGCCGACGACCTCGCGAGCACGGACGCCGTGCGGCGCCTCTACCTCGGTGACGACGCGGGCGACCAGGGGGCCGCGTGAGCCTGCGCCCCACCACCGCCACCGCTCCCGGCCGTCTCGCGGCAGCGCCCCCCGAACTCCGGGTTCAGGACGTGACCGTGCGCTTCGCCGGTCTGACCGCCCTGGACACGGTGTCGTTCACCGTCGCCCCGGGGTCCGTGCACGCCCTGATCGGGCCCAACGGCGCCGGGAAGTCCACCTGCTTCAACGTCCTGTCGGGCCTGTACCGCCCGGTGTCCGGACAGGTCCGGCTCGGTGACGAGACACTCACCGGACTGGCGCCCCACCGGATCGCCGCCCTCGGCGTGGCCCGCACCTTCCAGAACATCGTCACCACCGAGGGCACCGTCGCCGACAACCTCATGCTCGGCCGGCACGTCCTCTCCCACGCGGGCTTCGCCGCGACCGCCCTGCGTCTGCCCCGAGCGGTGCGCGAACAGCGCGCCCACCTCGCCCGGGCCCGGGAGATCGCCGAACTCACCGGACTGGCGGCCCGGTTCGAGACGCCCGTCGCCCTGCTGTCGTACGGCGACCGCAAGCGCGTGGAGCTCGCCCGAGCCCTCTGTCTCGAGCCGCGCGTCCTGCTGCTCGACGAGCCCGTGGCCGGCATGAACGGCGCCGAACGCGCCCGGACGGCCGAGGTGATCCACACCGTCCGCGCGGAACTCGGCCTGTCCGTCCTGCTGGTGGAGCACGACATGGGCCTCGTGATGCGGCTGGCCGACGAGGTCACGGTGCTCGACTTCGGCCGGTGCATCGCCCACGGCACCCCCGACGAGGTCCGCCGCCATCCCGAAGTGCTGCGCGCCTACCTCGGCACCCCCGGCGAGGACACTCCCGGCGAGGACACCACCGCACAGGACACCACCGCACAGGGCACCGCCCTCGAAGAGGCAACCGACTCCGAAGGGGACTCCGTATGACCGCCTTCCTCGACAGCATCCTCACCGGGCTGGCGCTCGGGGCGGTCTACGCCCTGGTCGCGCTCGGCTTCGTCGTGATCTTCAAGGCGTCGGGGGTGCTCAACTTCGCCCACGGATCGCTGCTCCTGTTCGGCGGCTACCTCGTCGCCGTCCTCCACGACGACCTCGGTTTCGCCGGCGCCCTCGCGGTGTCCGTCCTGGCCACCGCGGCGCTCGCCGGAGCCCTCGACCGGCTGCTGCTCCAACGCGGCGACCCCGACCCCAAGGCCGCCCATGTGCAGACCATCGTCACCATCGGCGTGGACATCGTGCTGCTCACCGACCTATCCCGGCGCATCGGCGGCGACCTGCTGACCCTCGGCGACCCGTGGGGCGACTCGGTGACCCGCCTGGGCTCCGTGACCGTCGCGGACAGCCGGCTCGCCGCGATCGCCGTCTCCGCGATCGCCATCGGCGCGGTCTTCGCCCTGTTCCGCCACACCTCCTGGGGCCTGTCCCTGCGGGCCGCCGCGGAGGACACGGAGGCGGCGGCCCTGATGGGCGTACGGCTGAGCCGGGTGCGGATGCTCGCCTGGTGCCTGGCCGGCGCCCTCGCCGCGCTGGCCGCCGTGTTCCTCGCCGCGTTCCCCGCCCCGGGGCTGGAACGGACCACCGGTCAGATCGCCCTCAAGGCCTTCCCGGCCGCGATCCTCGGCGGCCTGACCTCCCCGCCCGGCGCCCTGGCGGGCAGCCTGCTGATCGGCCTGACCGAGGCCCTGGCGGCCGGCTACCAGTCCGAACTGCACGTGCTGGGCGAGGGGTTCGGCGACGTCGCCCCGTACGCCGTCATGGTGGCCGTCCTGCTGGTGCGGCCCACCGGACTGTTCGGCGCGAAGGGAGCGGCTCGTGTCTGAGCGGATCCCCAAGGGCGCCCTCGTGCTCCTGGCCGCGCTCCTCCTGTGTGCGCCGCCCTTCTACCTGGACGCCTTCTGGCTGCGCATCGGCCTGTTCTCGATGGCCGCCGCCATCGGCGCCGTCGGCCTCGGCCTGCTCACCGGCACCGCCGGCCAGCTCTCCCTGGGGCACGCCTTCTTCCTCGCGGTGGGCGCCTACGGCTACACCTGGCTGGCCGGAGAACCCGGCCCCGGACTGCCGACCGGGCTCGCAGCCCTCCTCGCCGTGCTGCTCGCCGGGGCGGCGGGCGGACTGTTCAGTCCCGTCGCCGGCCGGGTGCGCGGCATCTACCTGGGCGTCGCCACGCTCGCCCTGGTCTTCCTGGGCCACCACGTGCTGCTCACCGCCGACTCCGTCACCGGCGGGTTCAACGGCCGCTCCGTGCCCCCGCTGAGCCTCGGCGGGTTCTCCTTCAGCGACGACGGTGCGGGACTCGTCGTCCTCGGCGTGCCGTTCGGCGCCGAGGAACGCCTGTGGTTCCTCGGTCTCGCCCTGCTGGCCGGCACCTGGTGGACCGCGCGCGGTCTTCTGCGCGGACGCCCGGGGCGTGCCCTCGCGGCCCTGCGCGACAGCGAGACGGCGGCCGCCGTGATGGGTGTCGACGTCGCCCGCCACCGCGCGTCGGCCTTCGTCGTGTCGTCGATGTACGCGGGCCTGGCGGGGGTGCTGCTCGCGCTGGCCTTCCGGCGGGTCGTCCCCGACTACTTCGGCCTGGCCCTCTCGGTCGACTACCTGGCGATGATCGTGATCGGCGGCCTGGGCTCGGTGGCCGGGGCCGCCGCGGGCGCCGTCTTCGTCACCGCGCTGCCCCTGCTGATGACCCGATACGCCGACCAGCTGCCCCTGGTGACCGCCCCCGGCACCACCGACGGCGGGGTGGGCCCGACCGAGGCGGCCCGATACCTCTACGGCGCGGCGATCGTCCTGGTCCTGCTGTACGCCCCCGACGGACTGACCGGCATCACCCGCCGGGTCCGCACCCGTCTGCGCCCCGCCTCCCCGGCCCCGGCGCCCGCCACCCGTCCATCCGCCTCCGCCGTCCGAACCAAGGAGCCCACCCCGTGAACCGCACGCACCACGGACACCGCGTCCCCGGAACCTTCCTCGCTGCCGCGCTCGCGGCCCTGCTCGTCGCGGCCACCGGCTGCAGCTCCAAGGCGGACGGCGACAGCGGCTCCGACAGCGCCGACGGCGTCAAGTCCGGCCCGGGAGTGACCGCGAAGACCATCAGACTCGGCGCCCTCACCGACCTGACCGGCCCCTACGCCACGCTCGGCAAGAGCATCGTGCAGGCCCAGCAGCTGTGGGCCGACGAGACCAACGCCGCCGGCGGCATCTGCGACCGCAAGGTCGAGATCGTCGTCAAGGACCACGGCTACGACGTGCAGAAGGCGGTCACCGCCTACGCCGACCTCTCCCCGGACGTGGTCGCGCTGCCGCAGGTCATCGGATCCCCCGTCGTCGCCGCCCTCCTCGACGACATCGAGCGCGACCACCTGCTCACCTTCCCGCAGGCCTGGGCGGCCTCCCTGCTGGGCAAGGAATCCGTCCAGGTCATGGGCACCACCTACGACCTCGACATGATCACTGCCGTCGACTTCCTCACCCGCACCAAGGGCCTCGCCAAGGGTGACTCCGTCGGACACGTCTACTTCGAGGGCGACTACGGCGCCAACGCCCTGGAGGGTTCGACCTGGGCGGCCGAGAAGGCCGGGCTGAAGATCGTCCCGCAGAAGATCAAGGCGACGGACACGGATCTGACCGCTCAGGTGTCGGCGCTGAGCAAGGCGGGCGTGAAGGCCGTCCTGATCAGCGCGGGCCCGGCCCAGACCGCCTCCCTGGTCGGGGTGGCCGCCTCCCGCAGACTGAAGGTGCCCGTCGTCAGCAGCGCGCCCGGTTACGCGCCGCAGCTGTTGAAGACGCCCGCGGCACCGGCCCTGCTGGGCCTGCTGAACGTGGTCAGTGCGGCGCCCGCCGTCAGCTCGGACCTGCCCGGTGTCCAGAAGATGGTGACCGCGTACGGGAAGAAGTACCCGGCCTCCCCGGTGGACTCCGGGGTGCTGTCCGGCTACAACGCCGCCCAACTGCTGGGCGCCGACCTGAAGAAGGCCTGCGCGGCCGGCAGCCTCGCCCGGGAGGACGTCGTGAAGGCGCACCGTGGGCAGAAGAGCGTCGACACCGGACTCGGCTCCCCGCAGGACTTCTCCGACGTGTCCCGGCCCGCCGCCCTGTCGACCTATGTGCTCAAGCCGGACGCGAAGGCGGTCGGCGGCCTGGTGGGTGTGGAGGACGCGCACGAGGCGCCGGGCGTGAAGGAATACCTGGCGAGCCGCTCCTGACGGGCACTCCCGTGATTCAGCGGCCGTGCTGCTGAATGCGTTCGCTTATCTCCATTGGACCCGCGGGTGACGGCGGGGTCAGGCTGGAGGACGTCCGGTGCACCGCGATCACCTCCCGGTGCACCGGACTTCGCCCTGCCCGCCCGCATCCGAAAGAGGTCGCGAGCCCATGCAGACCCGCCGTATCGGTGACCTGGACATCAGCGCGATCGGCCTCGGCGCCATGCCCATGTCGATCGAAGGACGACCGGACGAGGCCCGGTCCCTCGCCACGATCCACGCCGCACTCGACGCAGGTGTCACCCTGATCGACACCGCGGACGCCTACCACCTCCACGCCGACGAGGTCGGCCACAACGAGACCCTGATCGCCAAGGCCCTCGCCGGCCACGACCGGGGACGGGACGTCCTGGTCGCCACCAAGGGCGGCCATCTGCGCCCCGGCGACGGCAGCTGGACCCTGGACGGCAGTCCCGCACACCTCAGGGCGGCCTGCGAGGCGTCGCTGCGCCGGCTCGGCGTGGACGCCATCGGCCTGTACCAGTTCCACCGCCCCGACCCGCGGATCCCCTACGAGGAGTCCGTCGGCGCGGTACGGGAGCTGCTGGACGAGGGCAAGATCCGTGCCGCCGGCATCTCCAACGCGAACCCCGAGCAGATCAGGCAGGCGAACGACATCCTCGGAGGGCGCCTGGTCGCCGTACAGAACCAGTTCTCCCCGGCCTTCCGCTCCAGCGAGCCCGAACTGCGCCTGTGCGACGAGCTCGGCATCGCGTTCCTGCCGTGGAGCCCGCTCGGCGGCATCTCCCGGGCCCGCGAACTGGGCTCCTCCTACGCCCCGTTCGCCCATGTGGCCGAGGCCCACGGGGTCAGCCCGCAACGGGTGTGCCTGGCCTGGATGCTCTCCAGGTCGCCGGTCGTGGTGCCCATTCCCGGCGCGAGCCGCCCCGAGACGATCCTCGACTCCCTCGCCGCGACGGACCTCGTCCTCACCGACGCCGAACTCGCCGAGCTGGACGCCGCCCTCTGACACGACCACCGGGAGGACCGCCGCCCATGGCGTCGTCGTACGAAAGACCGCTCGACCACCGCTACCGGGGCGAGCACCCGATCCGCACCCTCGCCTACCTCCTGCGCGCCGACCGGCGCAGTCTCGCCGCCGCGGCCGGCGTGTTCACGGTCAAGCACAGCCCGGTGTGGCTGCTGCCGCTGATCACCGCGTCCATCATCGACACCGTCGTCCAGCACCAGCCGATCGGCAGACTCTGGACGAGCACCGGCGTCATCCTGTTCATTTTGCTGGTCAACTACCCCCTGCACCTCCTCTACGTGCGCCTGCTCTACGGCAGCGTCCGCCGCATGGGCACCACCCTGCGGTCCGCGCTGTGCACCCGTATGCAGCAGCTGTCCATCGGCTACCACTCCCGGGTCAGCGCCGGCGTGCTCCAGGCCAAGGTGGTGCGGGACGTGGAGACCGTGGAGCAGATGGTGCAGCAGACCGCCGAGCAGGGGCTCGGCGCGCTGACCGTGCTCACCGGCGGCCTCGTCATCATCGCCGTGCGCACCCCCGAGTTCGTGCCGGTCTTCCTCATCGTCGTGCCGGTCGCCGCCGTCCTCGTGGACCGCCTCAGGGCCCGGCTGCGCACCCACAACGAGGACTTCCGGCACGAGGTGGAGACCCTGTCCTCACGCGTCACCGAGATGACGCGCCTGATCCCGGTCACCCGCGCCCACGGACTCGAGGGCAAGGCGCTGCGCCGCATGGACGGCACCCTGAGCCGGCTGCTCACCTCCGGGATGCGACTCGACCTGCTCAACGGCCGCTTCGGCTCACTGGCCTGGGTGCTGCTCAACGTGATCGGGGTGCTCGTCCTCACCGGCGCCGCGCTCATCTCGTACTACGGCGTCTGGGGCGTCACCGCCGGCGACGTCGTGATGCTGAGCGCCTTCCTGACCACCCTCACCAACTCCACCACCACCCTGACCGGGCTGGCCCCGGTCATCACCAAGGGCCTGGAGTCGGTGCGTTCGGTCGGCGAGGTGCTCCAGGCACCCGAGCTGGAGGACAACGAGGGCAAGTCCGAACTCACCGCGCTGCACGGCTCGGTGACCTTCGAGGACGTCGGCTACGCCTACGACAGCGGCAGCCCGGCGGTGCGCGACTTCACCCTCTCCGTCGCTCCCGGGGAGACGGTCGCCCTCGTGGGAGCGTCCGGCGCGGGCAAGTCCACGGTGCTCAGCCTCGTCATCGGCTTCATCCGGCCGACCTCGGGCCGGGTACTGCTCGACGGGACCGACATGAACAGCCTGGACCTGCGCACCTACCGACGGTTCGTGTCGGTGGTGCCGCAGGAGTCGATCCTCTTCGACGGCACGATCCGTGAGAACGTCGCCTACGGCATGGAGGACGAGGCCGACGAGGAGACGGTCCGCGCCGCCCTGCGCGACGCCAACGCACTGGAGTTCGTCGAACGGCTCCCGGACGGTCTGCACACCCTCGTCGGGGAGCGCGGGGCCCGGCTCTCGGGCGGGCAGAAGCAGCGGCTGGCCATCGCCCGCGCCCTGATCCGGGACCCGAAGGTGCTGGTCCTGGACGAGGCGACGTCCGCGCTGGACACCCGGTCCGAGGCGCTCGTCCAGCAGGCCCTCGCCCGGCTGCTGCGCGGCCGCACCACCTTCGTGGTGGCGCACCGGCTGTCCACCGTGCGCGGCGCGGACCGGATCGTGGTGATGGGGGAGGGGCGGATCCTGGAGACCGGCACGCACGACGAGCTCCTGCGCCGGGGCGGCGCGTACACGGACCTGCACAGCGGGCAGGTCGCGTGAGCGCAGGTGGCCGGATCATGACCCCGGCGGGTGACATTCCCGCCCGCCGTGCATGATTCGCCCAGGTCCGGGCACACGCAGCGCAAACAGGAGAGAGAGGCGCTCGTGATCGTTCCGGACCCGAAGGTCGCCAGGACGTTGCTGACCCGGTACGCGACGCTGAGGATCGCTCAGGCGGAGTGGGACAGGCCGCAGACGGCTCGTGAACTACAGGACGTGACGTACACCTTGTGCGTGCTGATGGACACGCCCGACGTCCGGGAGGCGGTCGCCGCGGCGGACGCCCTGCTCGAGTCCGCGGCGGCGGTGCCGGCGCGCGACCCGGAGAGCGGACTGTCCCTGGCCGTCTGAGGGCGGCCCGGAGCCGGGCTCGGCGCGGCGGTGCGCCCCCAGCGGTGCCCGCCGCGCCCGGACGCCTCACGAGGCGGTGGAGCCGCACCGGTCGGGCTGCCGGGCGTCGCGCTCCGGGGGCGCGTCGGCCAGCCACTCCGCGATGGTGCGGGCGATCGGCTGCCCGGTGTCCACCTCCACGAAGCCGAACTGGCCGGACTGGTTGCACTCCAGGAACCACCACGTCCCGTCGGCGTCCTCCGCGAAGTCGAAGGCTCCGTAGGCCAGTTCCGCCTCCCGCAGATACCTCCGCACGGCCTCGGCGAGGCGCGGCGGGACGTCGGCGGGACGCCAGGGTGTGGTGGAGGGCGAATAGCGCACGTCCACCACGTCGGGGTCGCCGCCGGGGACCGTCTCCTTGCGGGCGGCCAGGATGCGGTCGCCGACCGCGGTCAGCCGTATGTCGGCCCGCTTGGCCACCCGGCGCTGGAGCAGCGTGGGTCCGTAGGCGACGGCGGCGAAGTCCGCGCCCGGCGGGACCCGCGTGGTGGGCACCGCCCGGGGCGGGTCCTGCGGATGTGCCCCGGACACCGGCTTGACCACCAGATCCGGGTAGCGGTCCGCGAACTCCCGGGCCGCCTGCGGGAACGTCGTGACGATCGTGGCCGGCACGGGCAGCCCGCTGAGTTGCGCGAGCCGCAACTGCCAGGGCTTGTACCGGGCGCGCCGGGACGCGTCCGGGTGGTTCATCCAGCGCGCCCCGGTACCGCGGAGCATGCCGTACAGCGCCTGCGAGGCCTCCTCCGTGAGCCACGCGGACGGCTGGGCCGCCCGGGCCGCCGCCTCACCGGGCCGCCGGACCCACACCGACCGCAGCCCGTCGAGGCTCACCAGCCGTCCGGCGGACGACAGGTGGCCCCGGAAGGCACCGTGCACGTACTCGCCGGAGAGCGCGACGGAGTGGGTCAGGTCGGCCGGGTCCAGCCGGACGACGGGGACGCCCGCGGCGTTCAGGTGCACGACCACCATGTCCGCCGTGACGTCCTCTTCACAGGTAAGGATGAGCACGGTCATTTTCGTCGGCCCGTGTTCAGTCGTCGAAGTGGGTCTTGGAGCCCGCAGTCGAGGTCGTTGTCCCGAGTTCTCTCAGGAGGGCGTGGTCACGAGCGGCGATCCGGCCGTCGAGAGTTACGTTCAACTGCATTCCGGGGTCATAGGCGTACGGAGTGCTGAACTCCAACTCGGCCGCTGGGCGTGCGTAGTTGAGCGTGAACGGTTGCATCGTCTCTCCCTCGTCGGTACTGCTTCGATCAAGCGGTGCCGCTGTGCGACGTCACTCGGGCCCGCTGCGTGGTGCTGGATAGGTGCGTCCTTCAGTCACTTATACGAATCGAACGGGTGGTTGGTTTCCTTACTCTCCGTGATCATCGCGCGGGCGGGCGCCGAACAGGGCGCGGAGCAGGGGAGATCGGGTCGAGCGGGGGTGAAAACCTCTTCCCGGACGGTCAGTCGGGGAGGTGTGCGGTGTCACCGGGGGTACGGCGCAGGGAACGC
This sequence comes from Streptomyces sp. NBC_01334, assembly GCF_035983595.1. Lineage (NCBI taxonomy): Bacteria > Bacillati > Actinomycetota > Actinomycetes > Kitasatosporales > Streptomycetaceae > Streptomyces > Streptomyces sp. NBC_01334. The sequence goes on from NZ_CP130718.1 coordinate 8,839,744, forward strand.
AGAGCCAGCAGGAGGACACCGATGTCGTCGAGATAGACGGGGTCCGGCAGTACGTCGGTGGGAAGCACGAAGTACAGGACCGCCCCCCAGAACACCCAGCGCGGCCCGGTGGGAAGCCCCGCTCGTCTCAGGCCCCGGCGGGCGCGGACCAGACGCACGAGCACGGCGGCGGCCACGGCGAACAGCGCCGCGGCGGCCAGCACCGCGACGACGACGAGCGTGGTTGGCGCATCCACGGGCCCTCCCGTATGGTCCGTCGCGCGACGTCTGCTCTTACTCGATTTCCCCGCTTTCGGTTTCCGGATGCCCGTTTCCGGCGGGATTACCGCATCGGACGCGGCACACGCGGCTGCCGCGTCCGAGTGGCGGAGCGTGCCGGGCGGCCCGTGCAGCGGGCAGGGGCACGCGCGTGTCGCATCTCGGGGGTGCAGGGGAGACCGCACCCCTCCGGAGAGAGCGCAGCATGATCACCCGCTCCACGCGGTCCGTCACGGACCGTTCCGTCCCACCCCTCCCCGGCGCCTCCGCCGCCCCGTGAGCCGCTCCGCGGAGGAGGTCACCCGGCTCATGGCGCTGCTGTACCGCGAGCCCCTCGAGCCGCACTGCGGCGAGGAGGCGGTCCGACGGAATCGTCCGGGACCACGGAGGCGACCCTCGCGCCGGCCTGGCTCGCCGCTCCGACGGCCGCGGCCGCCGAGCTGACGGCGCTCCTCGCACTCCTCGTGAGCCTGTTGGGCGGGCGGCGGACGCGTATGGCGACGAGCACCCCGGACCGACGTCCGCTCGGCGGCGGCTAGCCGGCCGGTGCCGGGTGCCGAGGGGTCTCCAGCAGTCCCGTCAGCACCCGGTCGGGGGTGAGGGGCAGTTCGCGGAAGCGGACGCCCGTGGCGTGGTGCACGGCGTTGCCGAGGGCGGCCGCTGTGCCCACGATGCCGATCTCTCCGATCCCCTTGCCGCCCAACGGGTTGAGATGCGGATCGTCCTCGTCGATCCAGTGCGCCTCGATGTCCGGGACGTCGGCGTGCGCGGGCACGTGATAGGCCGCGAGATCCGACTCCGTGAAGTCGCCGAAGGCGGGGTCCAGGGTGCTGCCCTCGGTCAACGCCATGCCCAGGCCCATGGTCATCCCGCCGACGAACTGGCTGCGCGCGGTACGGGGGTTGAGGATGCGCCCCGCCGCGTACACCCCGAGCAGCCGGCGCACCCGCACCTCTCCGGTCACCGTGTCCACGGAGACCTCCGCGAAGTGGGCTCCGAACGCGTGCCGCGCGAAGGGACTTTCGGCGTCGGCCTCCCCTTTGGTGTCGGCGCGCGCCTCCAACCCCTGGTCAGGCAACGGACCCTGATGTTCCGCCAGCTGCCCGGCGAGCCGTGTGCACGCCTCGTGCACCGCCCAGCCCCAGGAGGCGGTACCCGAGGAACCGCCCGCCAGCGGGGCCCGCGGCAGATCACTGCTGCCCACCCGGATCCGCACCCGCTCCAGGGGCGCCTCCAGTGCGTCCGCCGCGACCTGCGCAAGGACCGTACGGGCACCGGTGCCGATGTCCGCGGCGTTCACCTCGACGAGGAAGGACCCGTCCGGCAGGGCACGCGCCGCCGCCCTCGACGGATACACCTGCACCGGGTACGTGGCGGCGGCCACGCCCGTCCCGAGCAGCAGCGGGCCGGCGGACCGCGTGCGGGGACGGGGGTCCCGGCCCGACCACCCGAACCGGCGGGCGCCCTCCCGCAGGCACTCGACGAGGTGCCGGCTGCTGAACGGCTTGCCGCTGTCCGGTTCGGTGTCCGGCTCGTTGCGGACCCGCACTTCGACCGGATCCATCCCGAGGGCCTCGGCCAGCTCGTCCAGCGCCGACTCCAGGGCGTACATGCCCGGCGCCTCACCGGGGGCCCGCATCCAGGACGGCGTCGGCACGTCGAGCCGGACCACGTGATGCCGGCTGCGCAGGTTCGGGGCGGCGTACATGACGCGGGCCGGGATGCCCGCGTACTCGACGAACTCCTTGATCCGCGAGGTGTACGTGGTCACCTCGTGCACGAGCGAGGTCAGCCGGCCGTCGGAGTCCGCGCCCAGGCGCAGCCGGTGCAGGGTGGACGCCCGGTGGCCGACGGAGGTGGGCAGCATCCGGCGGGGGAGGACCACGGTGACCGGGCGTCCGGTGTGCCAGGTGGCCATCGCGGCGAGCACCACGTCGGGCCGGGGCGTGCCCTTGGACCCGAAGCCACCGCCGACATGCTCGGCGACGACCGTGATCCGTTCGTCCGCCAGCCCGAACATCGTGCCGAGCACGGCGCGCACGACCGTGGTGCCCTGGCTGGAGGTGTGCACCGTGAGCCGTTCGCCGTCCCAGTGCGCGGTGCTGGCGTGCGGCTCCATGGGGTGGTTGTGCAGGGGCGGCACCCGGTAGCCGACGTCGACCTGCACGTCCGCGTCGGCGAACGCGCCGTCGGGGTCGCCCAGTTCGCGTGCGCCCGGGAATATCCCGTTGATCTTCTCGGGGACGTACGCCTGCGGGTGTGTCGCGGTGAGCGTGACGTCGTGCTTCTCCTCGACGCAGGTGACCCGCACGGCGGCGGCGCCGGCCCGGGCCGCCTCCGGGCTGTCGGCCACCACCAGGGCGACGAACCAGCCCCGGTTCGGTACCTCGGGGTCCTGGAGCACGGCGAGCGTGGCGTCGTCCGCCGAGGCGAGACGGGGCGCGTTGCGATGGGTGAGCACCGCGACGACACCGGGCAGCGCCAGCGCCGCCGTGTCGTCGACGTCGGTCACCCGGCCGCGCACGATCGCCGCCGGGACGGGACGGGCGAAGAGCCGCCCGGGAAGGGGCTGTTCGGCGGCGTAGCGGGCCGTTCCGGTGACCTTCTCCCGGCCCTCCCTGCGCTCGGCGGGAGCGCCCACCGCGGTCATGAGTCCTCCTCCTGCGATCCGGGCTCGTACGGTGGCGGCCCCTCCGGTCCGGGCTCCTGCGGTACGAGTCGCGTCAGGACGTCGACGGCGAGGTTGCGGGCCAGCGGCACCTTGTAAGCGTTGTCGCGCAGCGGCCGGGCTTCGGAGAGTTCGAGCTCGGCGGCGCGTTCGAAGGCCGCCCGGGTGGGAGCCGCGCCCAGCAGCGCCTCCTCGGCCCGCCGGGCCCGCCACGGGCGGTGGGCCAGCGCCCCGAAGGCGATCCCCACCCGCGCGACGACACCGTCGGCGACCTCCAGGACCACGGCGACGGAGGCCAGCGCGAAGGCGTACGAGGCCCGGTCGCGCGCCTTGCGGTACGCGGACGGCAGCCCGGCCGTGACGGCCGGCAGCAGGACGGCGGTGACGAGCTCGCCGGGCTCGATCACGGTGTCCCGCTCCGGTTGCTCACCGGGCAGCCGGTGGAACTCGGCCGCCGCCACCCGGCGCACGCCCGCCGTGCCGTACAGCTCGACCTCGGCGTCCAGCGCGGCCAGCGCCACCGCCATGTCCGACGGCTGGGTGGCGATGCAGTGCCCGGAGTACCCGAGCACCGCGTGGTCGCGGTGCACGCCGTCCCGGGCGGCGCAGCCGCTGCCCGGCTCCCGTTTGTTGCACGGCTTGGTGACGTCCTGGAAGTACGGGCAGCGGGTGCGCTGGAGCAGGTTGCCGCCGGTCGTGGCGGCGTTGCGCAGCTGGCCCGAGGCGCCCGCGAGCACCGCCTGGGAGAGCACGGGGTAGCGGTCACGCACACGTGGATGCGCCGCGAGGTCGCTGTTGCGCACCAGGGCGCCGATCCGCAGCGACCCGTCCGGCAGCTCCGTCACCTCGTCCAGTGGCAGCCGGGTGACGTCGACGAGGGCGGTCGGCCGTTCCACGCCGAGCTTCATCAGGTCGACGAGATTGGTGCCGCCGCCCAGATAGCGTGCGCCCGGGTGAGCGGCGAAGGCTTCGGCGGCCTCCGCGAGACTGCCGGCCCGTACGTAGGCGAAGGTTTCCACCGGATCACGTCCTCTGGTTGCCCCGGTCGTGCCCTTGGGCCGCCGGCCCGGTCATGTGCTGCCCGCCCCGGTCACGTCCTCGACCGCGTCGACGATGCGCGGATACGCGCCGCAGCGGCAGAGGTTGCCGCTGAGCCGCTCGCGGATCTCGTCCCGGTCCAGCGCGACGGGCCCTCCGGAGGGCGTCGCCGGGTCCGTGACGTGCGAGGGATGCCCCGACTCCGCCTCGGCGAGCGCGCCCACCGCCGAGCAGATCTGTCCGGGCGTGCAGTACCCGCACTGGAAGGCGTCGCGGTCCAGGAAGGCCTGCTGGAGTGGATGCGGATCGTCGCCGTCGCCGGACAGGCCCTCGACGGTCGTGATGTCGCTGCCGTCCAGGGCGACGGCGAGCAGCAGACAGCTGTTGACGCGCCGCCCGTCGACGAGGACGGTGCACGCGCCGCACTGACCGTGGTCGCAGCCCTTCTTCGCCCCGGTGAGGTCCAGATCCTCCCGCAGCAGGTCCAGCAGCACGCGCCGGTGGTCGACGGTGAGGGTGTGGGGCTTGCCGTTGACCCGCAGCGTCGTGTCGGATCGGTGGGGCGATGACCGGGGGCCGTGCTCGCTGCCCATGTGCTGGTCCCTTCCGGGGCGGTCCGTGGTGCCGTGGGGACCGCGTATCCAGACGGGGGCGTGTGACACGTCCCGTTACGAGGCAATTCGGGCACGGGCTGACACAGGGGGCTGCAAGCCGCCCGCCGGCGCCTGTCGACCTGCCGCCCGCCGACCCCCTACCGGTCGGTCACCTCGGGTTCGTCGCCGCCGGTGGGGCCGGTGACGCCGGTCGTGCCGCCGGTGCGGTCCTGGTCCGGCGACTCCACCCGAGCCGCGGGTGCGGCGGACGGCACCGGACGCAGGCCCTTGGTCGTCTCCCTGAACCGCTCCAGGGTCCGGCCCAGCTGCTGGAACGGCGAGCCGCTCTTCCTGGCCGGCGCCTGCCGCGGCTCCCCGGCCTCGGCCGCCGCCTCCCGGTACGCGGCCAGCGCCTCGTGGGCGTGCTCGGCGGCCTCCCGGTACAGGTCCCGGGACTCCGTCATCGCCGCCAGAGCCTCCTTGTACATCACCACGAGCTTGCGTTCCCGCGCGAGCTCCTCCTCCGGGGTCAGCAGCTGCCACTCCTCCCGCAGTGCGGTGAGCGCGGCGTCGGCGTCCTCCGGCAGCGGCCTGGGCAGCGCCGCGAAGCGCCGTACCGCGTCCAGCAGCTCGGTGGGATGCGTGCCGTCCAGGAACACGCTGCGCACCGAGTACTCGGCGGCGTCGTAGTCGGCCGGGGCGGGGGCGCCGGGCAGCACCAGGGCCCCGCCGCGCGGCACCTCCACCCGGGCCTCCTTGAGGGCCCAGTTCACGGTGCGCAGCTGGTGCGGGGCCGCGCGGTGCTCGACGACCCGGTGGTGCAGGCCGGGCGGCAGCAGCGGGACCAGCGACCCCCGGCCCAGCTCGTCGGGTGTCATGGCCTCGTGCACGACGAGGTGGACGGCCCAGGTGTCCCGCAGGGCGGCCCGCAGCGTACGCCGCAGCTCCTTGTCGTCCGCCGGGAGCGGGTTCGCGGCGAGGAACCGCTCACCGGTGACGGTCTCGTTGCCCCACGGGGTGTCCGCCTCCCAGGACCAGAACATCCCGGCGGGCGAGGGCCACCGCTGGTCCCACGGCCGCTCCGCCTCCGCCGTCAGCGTCCATTCCTGGCCCTGGCCCGACCACTCGGCGAGCCTGAGCCGGGCACGGACGGTCACCTCCTCCGCGACCGGCCACCGGGCTTCGAAGGCCGTCTCCCCCTCGGGGGTGTCGGTGTCCGGCAGCTCCATGAAGTCCTGGACGGTCTCGGCGTCCTTGAGTGCCTGAAGGTGCTTGCGCAGGACGTCCGGAGCGGTGGGGCCGGTGTGACGGCCACGGGTCTGCCACACCGTGGAGGGCGTCGTGGGCGGAACGGTCGCGGAGATGTGGGTGAGTCCATTCGTGAGGGCGGTGACGACGTGGCGACGACGTGCGGAGGCCAGTATCGCTCGCCGCGGGGGGTGCGCGATCAAGCGGGTCGGTGGCGCGGGCACCCGGAGACGCCCCGCCGGGATGCGCCTTCCCCGGCGCGACACAGGTCACGCGTGCGGATCCGGCCCGCGGGCCGGCGGTCCGTGCGGGGGTGTGCGCCACTCGTACGGGGTGTGCGCCGTTCACCACGGCCGGCGCCCGCGCACTCATGGGCCCGCCGGCCTCCGGGACCCGAGAATCGGAGCCGGTGGACAGGGCTCGCTCTCCATCCGCGTCGGGGCGAGCCCTGTCCGCGTGCCCGGTGCGCCACCGACACTGGATGCTCGGCGCCCGCCCGGGCTCCCCCGCTGGACGGGGCAGGGGCTTCCTCAGCGAGCACGGCATGGAGAAGATCGTCCATGACCTGTGCGTCCAGCACCCTGGAAGGAAGCAACGAGATCATGTGCGTCATCGTGGCCCGCGGCCTGACGGAGGCATCCGGATGAACGACATCGAGGAACCCGTCCTGCTGCACACCACCGGCCGAGCCGCCCACATCACGCTCAACCGACCGAGGGCCATCAACGCCCTGAACCACGCGATGGTGCGTCGCATCGACGGCGCGCTGACGGCATGGGAGCGCGACCCGGCCGTCGAGACCGTCGTCATCTCCGGCGCGGGGGAGCGCGGCCTGTGCGCGGGCGGGGACATCCGCGCCGTCCATGACGACGCCCGCGACGACGACGGCACCGCCTCGGCCGCCTTCTGGCACGACGAGTACCACCTCAACGCCCATATCGCCCGCTACCCCAAGCCCTACGTCGCCCTGATGGACGGCATCGTGATGGGAGGCGGTGTCGGCGTCTCCGCGCACGGCAGCGTCCGGGTCGTCACCGAGCGGTCGAGGATCGCGATGCCCGAGACCGGCATCGGCTTCGTGCCGGACGTCGGCGGCACCCACCTGCTCGCCCGCGCCCCGGGCGAACTGGGCACCCATCTCGCCCTGACGGGTGCGCAGATCGGCGCCGGGGACGCGGTGTCGTGCGGACTCGCCGACCACTACGTAGCGTCCGCTTCCCTCCGGCAGTTGGCCGACGACCTCGCAGGGCTGCCCCTACCGGATGCCCTGGACCGTCATGTACGGCCCGTGCCGGCAGGCGAGTTGGCCGGCCACCGGGCATGGATCGACACCTGCTACGCGGCGGACACCGTCGAGGAGATCGTCCGACGGCTGTTCGCCCACGGCGATCCGGCGGCGAAGGAGGCCGCGGAGACCCTCCTGACCAGGTCGCCCACCTCGCTCAAGGTCACCCTGGCCGCCCTGCGCCGTGCCCGGCGGCTCGGCTCGCTGGAACGGGTGCTGGAACAGGAGTACCGCGTCTCCTGCGCTGCCCTGACCACACCCGACCTGGTCGAGGGCATCCGCGCCCAGGTCATCGACAAGGACCGGGACCCGCGTTGGTCGCCGGCCACTCTCGCCGAGGTCACCGCGGCCGACGTCGAGCGCTTCTTCGCCCCGCTCGGCGAACGCGAACTCGGGCTCGCCCGACCCGACACCACCGCGGAGAGGCTCCGCTGAGCGGGACCGACGTGGTGATCCGGGCCATCTGGCCGTGGAGAGCGGAATCACGCCAGGTGGGGCGGTATTGGCCAGGGGCCCGACACGCGGTACCGTCGCTCTGATATCGACGACGGCGAGACGGAAGCCGGTGAGAACCCGGCACGGTCGCGCCACTGTGGACGGTGTACCCCGAAGGGGCGCATCGCGAGTCAGACCCGTGGCCGTCGTCATGTGCACCACCGAGATGGGACGCGAACTCCCAGAGGAGGTCCTGCCATGGCGCAGCATGTCGCCCAGCCGACTACCACCACGCCTGTCGTACCCGCCAAGTTGCCGCTGAAGGACATCGCCCCGTGGGCGGTCTTCTTCGGCGTCCTGATGCTGGTCCTGCTGTACTTCGTCGGCGCGGAGCAGGGCGCGACAGCCGTCGTCTCCGGCGAGGACGTTCACGAGTGGGTGCACGACGCCCGCCACCTGCTCGGTTTCCCCTGCCACTGATCCCGAGGGGAACCCCAGCACAGCCATGAACTCCGCAACGGTAAGAAGCCTCCTCGTGCGGGGCATGCTCGCCGGCCTGGGCGCCGGCGTGCTCGCCCTGATCGTCGCCTACTTCCTCGGTGAGCCGAACGTCGACAGCGCGATCGGCTTCGAGGAGTCCCACGCCGCGGGCCACGAGCACCACGAGGTCGAACTCGTCTCCCGCAGCCTCCAGTCCACCGCCGGCCTCGCCACCGGCGTGCTGATCTACGGGGTGGCCTTCGGCGGCATCGCCGCCCTCGCCTTCTGCTTCGCCCTCGGCCGCGTCGGCCGTTTCAGCCCCCGGGCCACGGCACTTCTGCTGTCGGGGACCGCCCTGCTCGCCGTGTACGTCGTGCCGTTCCTGAAGTACCCGGCGAACCCGCCCGCGGTCGGCGACCCCGACACCATCGGCAAGCGGACCACCCTGTACTTCCTGATGATGGTGCTCAGCGTGCTGCTCGCGGTCGCCGCGGTGATCCTGGGCAAGCGGCTCGCACCGAGGCTGGGCACCTGGAACGCCACCGTCGCAGCCGTCCTCGGCTTCGCGCTCGTCATCGGGCTGGCCTACGAGTTCCTGCCCGCCGTCAACGAGGTGCCGAGCGACTTCCCGGCCGCACTGCTGTGGCGGTTCCGCCTGTCCGCCCTCGCCATGCAGGTCACGCTCTGGGCGGGCTTCGGCCTCGTCTTCGGCGAACTGGCCGAACGACTGCTGCACCCCAAGCCCGCCACGGTGACCGCGGGCACGCCGGTGGCCGCCCCACACTGACCTGACCGGCACGACGATCCGACGAGAGGGCCCACGGAACCGTCCGGGGGCCCTCTCGCGTTCGCGAGCCGACGCCGGGTCAGCGGCCGTAGCGCCGCGCGAAGATGGTGGCATGAACATCCGACCGGCCGTCCGTACACGGCAGATGCCCGCCGGGCTCGTCGCGCTCGCTCTCGGTGGATTCGGGATCGGTCTGACCGAGTTCGTGATCGCCGGGTTGCTTCCGCAAGTGAGCCGCAGCCTTGCGGTGTCCGAGGCCGCGGCGGGATGGCTGATCTCCGGCTACGCCCTGACGGTCGCGGTCGGCGCGATCGTGGTGACCGCCGCCACCGCCGGGCTGCCCCGCAAGGCGGTTCTCACCGGGTTGGTGGCGTTGTTCGTCGTCGGCAACCTGCTGTCCGCCGTCGCACCGAACTACTCGCTGATGATGCTCGGCCGCGTGGTGGCGGCGCTGTGCCACGGCTCGTTCTTCGGCATCGGCTCGCTCGTCGCACGGCGCATGGTCGCCCCCGAGCGCGCGTCACGGGCGGTGGCGGTGATGTTCGCCGGGTTGACGGTCGCGAACGTGCTGGGCGTGCCGTTCGGCGCCCTGGTCGGCGAACGCTGGGGCTGGCGCGCCACGTTCTGGGCGATCACCGCCATAGGTGTCGTCGCCGCGGTCGCCATCGCCGTGTGCGTACCGGGCTGGGCCGGCGAGGTGGACCGGCCGCGTTCCTCCGACGCCTCCGGCAAGGCCACCGGCCGGCCGGACGGGCTGCGTACCCAGCTGCACGCCTTCCGTTCGGCGCAGGTCTGGCTGACCCTGGCCGCCACCGCGCTCGGCTACGGCGGGATGTTCGGCGCGTTCAGCTACCTCGCCTACACCTTCACCCGGGTCACCGGCTTCTCCAGCACGGATGTCGCCTGGCTGCTCGTCGTGTACGGCAGCGGCCTCGTGATCGGCAACATCGTCGGGGGACGGGCCGCCGACCGCGATCGCGACCTCACCCTGATCGCTTCCCTGGCCGGTCTCACCGTCACGCTCACCGCGTTCGGGCTGCTGGCCGCCGACCCCGTCGCGTCGGTGGTCCTGGTCTTCCTCACGGGGCTGTTCGGCTTCGCGAGCGTTCCCGGCATGATCACCCGGGTCACCGACCACGCCCACGGGGTGCCGCTCGCCGCCGCCGCCAACGTGTCCGCCTCCAACGTCGGCAACGCCCTGGGCGCCTGGCTCGGCGGCTTCGCCATCAGCGCCGGCCTCGGCTACACCGCACCGCTCTACGTCGGCGCCGCCGTCGTCCTGAGCGGACTCGCCGTGATGATCGTCGCCGCCCGTCGAGCGGACCGGTGGCCGAGCGACACCACCGACCCCAGGCTCCCCCAGGACCGGGCGTCCGCGGGCTGAGGGTCTCGCGGCCGACCTCCGGTGCACAGTCCGCCGTCCGCCTGCGGCAAGGCCCACCGCGGGCCCACCCCCCTCCACCTGGAACCCGAGGACCTGGTCGCCCGTACGATCGAGTCTGCTGTCATGGCCCGCGTTCCGCTCGCGGGCACCGACCGGATCCCCGGGGAGGGACTGTGATCGCCGTCGTCGGCGCCGGACTCATGGGCGCGGCCACCGCCTGGCAACTGGCCCGCCGAGGCCACGAGGTCACGCTCATCGAGGCGTACGACATCGGCCACCGGCACGGAAGTTCGCACGGCAGCTCACGGATCTTCCGGCGGGTGTACGCCGACCCCTTCTACGTACGGCTGACCGGACAGGCCCACGAGCAGTGGCGGGAGCTGGAGGACGACGGTTCGACCTCCTTGCTGCGCACGACCGGTGGGCTCGACATGGGCGAGAACCACGACCCCAGGGCGCTCGCCGACCTCCTTGGCGCGGCCGGAGTGCCCCACGAACTCCTCGGCCCGGAAGCCGCCGCCGAACGCTGGCCGTACATCCGCATCACCGGGCCGGTGCTCCACCAGCCGGACGCGGGTGTGGTCGACGCCGACGAGACCGTCGGGACCTGCGTACGGCGGGCGATCGAGCACGGGGCGCGGGCGGTCATCGGCACCCGCGTCACCGGCATCGACGTCCGGGGGAGCGAGAAGGTGCGTCTGCACACCGACGACGGCCGCGAGATCGTCGCCGACACGGTGGTGATCGCGGCCGGCGCCTGGCTGCCCGAGCTCGAACTGCCCTTCACTCTGCCGCCGTTGGCGGTGACCCAGCAGCAGGTCTTCCACTTCCGGCAGCGGGACCCGTCCGTCAGGTGGCCGACCCTGATCTGGGACGGCGCGCTGCACCTCTACGGCCTGCCGTCCGGAAGCGACGGGGGTCCGCTCCCTGCGGTCAAGGTCGCCGAGCACGACCGCGGCACCCCGGCCACCGCCCGCACCCGCAGCGGGGTCGTCGACCCGTCGTCGCGGACGCGGGTGAGCGGCTTCGTACGCGACCGCCTCCCGGGCCTCGAGCCCGACCCGGTCGCCGAGGCGACCTGCCTCTACACCACCACCCCGGACGAGGACTTCGTCCTGGACCGCCACGGCCCCTTCGTCGTCGTGTCCCCGTGCTCAGGACACGGCGCGAAGTTCGCCCCGCTCATCGGCGCGATGGCGGCCGACCTGGCCACCGGCCGCGCCGAGCCGCATCCCCGCTTCCGTCTGGGACGCGCGGCATAGATGTCAGGGGAGCGGTGCGGTCGGTGCCGGTCGCGCCGCCCCAGCTGGCCCAGGATCTCGAGCCAGGGGCAGCCGGGGACGGTGACCAGCACCCGGCCGCGTCCACCCGAGTCTACCCGGTCACGACTCGCATCGATTCGATGTATACCTCGATTCGATGACGGCGTGCTGGTCGACTCTGCGGGCACGGAATTGTTCGGGCCTCTCACGTGCTGTTGTATCCACGAGGGCTGGTACGTCGACGGTGTGCGAGCGAGCAGCTCAAGTGGCCGAGACGAGAGATACGGAAGGTGCTGAGATGGCAGCGCAGACGCAGAGGGCCGTGCTTGCGGGCGGATGCTTCTGGGGGATGCAGGACTTGATCCGCAGGCTCCCGGGCGTGACGGCGACCCGGGTCGGATACACCGGGGGTGACGTGCCGAACGCGACGTACCGCAACCACGGCACCCACGCGGAGGCCATCGAGATCCTTTTCGACCCCGAGAAGACGGACTACCGCACGCTCCTGGAGTTCTTCTTCCAGATCCACGACCCGAGCACCAAGAACCGCCAGGGCAACGACATCGGCCTCAGCTACCGCTCGGCGATCTACTACGTGGACGACGAGCAGAAGCGGGTCGCCGAGGACACCATCGCGGACGTGGACGCCTCCGGGCTGTGGCCGGGCAAGGCCGTCACCGAGGTCGAGCCGGTGGGCCCCTTCTGGGAGGCCGAGCCCGAGCACCAGGACTACCTGGAGCGTTACCCCGACGGCTACACCTGCCACTTCCCGCGCCCGGGATGGCGGCTTCCGGCCCGCACACAGGGCTGAACCACTCGGCCGCTGAACCACTCCGCCGAGGCCCCGGTCCCTGCTCCAGGGCCTCGGCGTGCAGGACGTCCGGCGTACCGGACGTAAGGCAGGTCGGCGAGTTCCGGGCTCGGCCCGCAGCGGGTCAGGCGACCTGGCCGCCGATTCCGGAGCGCCCTTCGGGGACGGCCGACAGGCCGACCGCCACCTGATGCCGCACCTGCTCGCCGAGTACGCCGGCCACCGCGTCGGTGATCGCGGTGATCAGGCGTGGAGGTGCGTCCGGCACGTCCGGGTGCCGGTAGGCCGCCTCGCGCAGGCTCAGGGTGATGTGCGGGGCGGTCCGGTCGGTCGGCGCCCCGCCGATGCCGCGCCGGTGCTGGGGAACGCCGACGAGGCCGACGGCGACCAGGCGGCCTGAGGGAAGCCCGAGGGGTGAAGTCCTGGTCTGCAAGGGCAGGAGCGGGGAAGCTCCGGGGCACAAGGGCGGGAGCCGGGCGGGGCGCGAGTGATGCGCGGACGTCCTGCCGGGCCGGTGTCACCCGGAATCCGGTGCCCGGGACCGGGCGGGGGAGGTCGGGCAATCTCCCGTTGGCGTGCGGATATCTGCCGGTTTCGTCATGTATGCCGGTCTTCGTCGCCAGGGCCTACGGTTCCGGGGAGCACCCGGCCGGACACAACTTCTGCTCGACGTCGGCGAGTTGGCGAGAAACGCGAAAGGCGAACCCGTCCGGCATACTTGCGGGCGCGGACCACCCTGCTCACCAGCACGCAAGCCAAGGCGCCCAGCGCGTGGGTTCGAGCGCTGACGCACACTTCCGGGGAACAGTCGTCATGAACAACCTTCAGCCTTCGGACCCGACGTCCATAGGCGGCTATCCGTTGCTCGGCCGGCTCGGTGCGGGCGGCATGGGGCAGGTGTTCCTGTCCCGTACGGCTTCGGGCCGACTGCTCGCGCTGAAGACGATCCGCGACGATCTCAGCTCCGAGCCGGGGTTCGAGGAGCGGTTCGCCCGCGAGATACGCAACAGCGACCGTGTCCGTTCGCCCTGGACCGTGACCGTCGTGGACTACAGCGCCCCGGGCCAACGCCCGCAGTGGCTGGCCACCGAGTACGTGCCCGCGCCGTCGCTCGCCGAATGGGTCGCGGCCCATGGCCCGCTGCCGCGGCCCGCGTTGCTCGCCCTCGCCGCCGAACTGTGCGGCGCCCTGCAGGCCGTGCACCAGGCCGGTCTCGCGCACCGGGACGTCAAGCCCGGGAACGTCCTGCTGGCACGCGACCGTCCACGGCTGATCGACTTCGGTGTCGCACGGGCCGCCGACGACAGCCGTCACACCCGCCTCGGTGTGTCCGTGGGCTCCCCCGGCTTCCTCGCACCGGACCAGGCCGTCGGCAGCGTCGCCGCCGAACCCGCCGACGTGTTCTCGCTGGCCGCCACGCTGGTCTACGCCGCGACCGGACGCGGTCCCTTCTCGCGCGCGGGGGAACAGATCCCCGCGGCCACCCTGATGTACCGAGTGGTCCATGAGGAGGCCGACCTCACAGGCGTCCCCCCGGAGCTGGTGCCGCTGCTCGCCGCGTGTCTGGCCAAGGACCCGGCCGAGCGTCCGACGGCGGCCCGGCTGGGCGCATGGCTGGAGGAGAGGGACGGCAGGACCGGGCGTTGGCCCGACGAATGCCCCTCGGTTCTCGCCGGAGAGCTGACCGAGGCCGAGCACGCGGCGCACACCCTGGTCGACCTCGCGCAGCACGCCACGGCGGTCTCCGCCGGACAGGAACCAGCCCCGACGACGGAGCGGTACGAGACCGTCCTGGCCGCCCCGGCGGAGCCCCGCCGGCGGCTTCGGCCCGCCTGGCTGCTGACCACGGCCATCGCGGCGGCCGCGGTCGTGGTGGCCGTGGTGGCCGCCGTCCACTTCGGTACGCAGCGTTCCTCGGCCGACTCCTCCCCGTCCGCGCAGGGGCGGCCCTCCGGCTCGGCCGCCCCGGCGACCGCGGGCAAGACGCCGTCCGCCTCGACCGAACAGCCTCAGCAGCCCCAGGAGTCCCAGAAGAGCCAGGACGGGGACGCGGCACCCAAGGTCGTACAGGCCCCGCTCGAGCTGGCCACCGGAGAGTCCGTGGGGACCGGGGCCAGGAGTCTGATCATCCAGCAGGACGGCAACCTGGTGATCTACGACCAGGACCGCAAGGCGCGCTGGGCCGCGATGACCAGCGGCGAGGGCAACACCGCCCGCTTCCAGGCGGACGGCAACCTGGTCGTCTACAACAGCGGCGGACAGCCCGTGTGGGCCTCACAGACCAATGGCCACCCAGGAGCGGTCCTCGTCTTCCAGGCCGACGGAAACGTCGTGATCACGTCCGGCGGCACCGTGCTCTGGGCGGCGGGCACGGAGGGCTGACGGTTCCTGCGCCGGGACGGGCCGCACCGCTCAGTCGTCCTTTCATCCCTCTTGGCGGCAACGGCGTCCGGGCCCCTCAGCCTGGTGCGAACTGCGGCACCTCGGGGGCTCGGCAGCGGATGTGCGCCGGCGGCTGGACATCGACCCGGCAGACATCGCGGGTTCGCCCGGGACCGACTGGCGCGGCGCCGGGCCCGAGTACCGGGCCCCTGAGCCGAGTGGCCGACGTATGCAAGGACGCGCATCGCCGGTTGCTCACCCGCTCCTCATTGGCGGGCCATGTGCATGCGCATCTCGCTCTCGACGTCGACGATGAGGTCGCCGGACAGGTCGACGGTGACGCTGTGGAGGGTGCCGGTGAAGCGGAACGGCGCCCGGTAGTCGGGGGTGACGGCAGAGCCGGGGTTGGCGCCGCAGGCCATGCCGCCCGGATTGAACGTGACCGGGGTGGTGACCGGCATGTCGCTCTCGCCGACCAGGCGGCCGTCGATGTAGAGCTGGGCGCGGCCCGGCGCTCCCTTGCCATGGGCGATGTCCGGGGTGCCGGTGGGCTCGAACTCGAAGCGCAAGGCGTGCCGCCCCTCGGGCACGCTTTCGCCAGAGGCGACATGGTGCAGGGCCCGCTGCACGTAGTTGTGGGCGTAGTGGAGGTGGCCGTCCTTGACGTAGAGGGACCAGCCGCCGGCGTTGGTGCCCTGGCTGATCAGGACGCCCTCCGCGCCGCCGGGCGGGATCTCGACGTCGGCGGTGACGCTGTGCGGGCGGTTGAGTACCCGGGGGGCGACCGCGGCGGGGAGCACCTGGGTGCCGGGGCGCAGGGTGTAGCTGGTCCGGTTCTCGGTGATCTGCGGGCGCTCGGTCATCAGGCGCTGGAAGGCGCTGCCGTCGATCGGCATCACGTTGTACTTGCCGGCTTCGATGTACCACAGGGCGATCATCTCGATGAGTTTGCCGCGGTGCTCCTGGGCGAGGTTCCGGGTTTCGGCGATGTCCTGGTCGACGTGGTAGAGCTCCCAGTGGTGGGCGTCGAGGTCGTCGAGGTCCGCCACGGTGATCGGGGTGCCGAAAGGCCGTCCGGCCTCGGTGAAGGAGGGGCCGGGCCAGGGGCAGACCGCCCGCCATCCGTCGTGGTCGATCGCCCGGTGACCGAACATCTCGTAGTACTGGGTGCGGTGGCGGCTCGTCGCCGAGGCGTCGTCGAAGGTGTGCGCGAAGCTGACCCCGTGCAGGGGCGACTGGGTGACACCCCGGATGGCCGCGGGCGCCTCGATGCCGAGCACGTCCAGGACGGTGGGCACCATGTCGATGATGTGCGCGAACTGGCCGCGGACCTCACCACGGGCTCGGATACCGGCCGGCCAGTGGACGAGGAAGGGGTCGCTCACGCCACCGCGGTAGGTCTCCCGCTTCCACCGCCGGAACGGGGTGTTGCCCGCCCACGTCCATCCCCACGGGTAGTGGTTGAACGTGGCAGGGCCGCCGATCTCGTCGATCCGCGCCAGGCTCTCCTCCAGCGTCTCGGGCGCGTTGTTGAAGGCCTGCAGCTCGTTGGTGGTGCCGGTGACGCCGCCCTCGGGGCTGGCACCGTTGTCGGAGACCACCATGATCAGCGTGTTGTCGAACTCGCCGGTCTCCTTCAGGAAGTCCAGCAGCCGCCCGAGGTGGTGGTCGGTGTGGGAGAGGAACCCCGCATAGACCTCCATCATCCGCGCGGCCAGGCGCCGCGCGTCGGGCGTGAGCGAATCCCACGCGGGCACGTCCGGATCGTGCGGGGACAGCTGCGCGTCCGCGGGCACCACGCCGAGCTCCTTCTGCCGGGCGAAGGTGCGCTCGCGGTAGGCGTCCCAGCCGTCGTCGAACCGGCCCCGGTAGCGGTCCGCCCACTCCTTGGGCACATGGTGCGGAGCGTGCGCCGCACCCGTGCACAGGTTCAGGAAGAACGGCTTGTCCGGGGCGACCTGCTTGGCGTCGGCAATGAACGACATCGCCCGCTCGACCAGGTCCTCCGTCAGGTGGTAGCCCTCCTCCGGCGTAGCCGGCGGCTCGACCTGGTGGTTGTCGTACACCAGGTCCGGATACCACTGGCTCGTGTCCCCGCCCAGGAACCCGTAGAACCGCTCGAAACCCCGCCCCAGCGGCCACCGGCCGTACGGGCCCGCCGCCGACTCCTGCTCCGATTGCGTCAGGTGCCACTTGCCGACCATGTACGTGTTGTAGCCGTGCTCCAACAGCATCTCCGACAGGAACCCGTTCTCGAACGGGATCTGCCCGTCGTAGCCCGGATAGCCGGTGGCCAGCTCCGTGATCGCCGCCATGCCGTTGGCGTGGTGGTTGCGGCCCGTGATGATGCAGGAGCGCGACGGCGAGCACAGCGAGGTGGTGTGCATGTTGCTGTACAGCAGCCCACCCCCGGCAAGCGCGTCCAGATTCGGCGTCTCGATCGGACTGCCGTAGCAGCCGAACTGCCCGAACCCCGTGTCGTCGAACACGATGAACAGCACGTTCGGCGCACCCGCCACCGCCCGCACCGGCTGCGGCCACGCCGGACTCGACTCATCGGTCGTCCGCCCGATCACTCCCGGGAACCGCTGCCCCGGTCTGTACTCACTCAACGACGACTGGGTCATCTGTCTCCGTCCACACCAGGAACACACGCGCCGGTGACGTTGTGCGGCTCGCCATGACGACAGACCCTGTCGCCGACACGGGATTCCGATCGGCCGGGACGGAGCCGCCGAACACTTCCAAGCTAGGCCGCTTGCATCACCACGGCGACCGGGGCCGTTGTCTCCCGTTCGCCACGAGCGGGCGCAGACCCCGAAGGGTTGGTGGGGTTGCTGTACTTTGCTGCCGTACTCCTCGCGGTAGTAACGGCCGCTACTCGCCAGGTGGGATCCGCACGAAGCCCTCTGTCCAGATGTCTTCGTCGATTTCGTAACCCTCGAGGACGAAGCACTCCGGTTCGTCCCGGAAGCCCGGCAGCGGCCGGGCCAGCTTCATGCGCTCCTCTGCCCGCTCCCGTGTCGAGTAGATGCCGAGCAGTTTCACGTCGTCGCCGTCCTGCTCGTCGACGAAGACGCCGTCCTCGTTGACATGGACGGTCGACTGGTCGTTGCCGGCCTCGTTCTGGTGGCCAACATGCCAAAGCGGGTACACGATCACGTTCCCGAAGCTACCAGCACCCGAGTTGAGCCAATTCCTCAGCGATCCTGAAAGCCGTCGTGGCAGCTCCCGGACCTCGGGTGAGGCGGACCGTGGTGCGCCGGACGCCGGCCCGCTTCACGAGACGATCGAGATGCACGGGGCGCCGACGTCCGCGCTCGCCAGAAGATCATTACGGGATGAGCCCTAGAGGCCGCTGTCGCCTTCGGGGCGTCCCTCGATCTTCCGCAGCAGCCCCAGCAGTGCTTCTCGCTCCGTCTCCGTCAGACCCTCGAAGCACTCCGTGAGCACCGAGTTCGCCACCTCGTGGCCCGCCTCCAGTACCCGCTCCCCTTCGGGAGTGAGGTGGTGCTCGAAACGGCGGCCGCGCCCGGGGCGCCGGTCCACCAGTCCCTGGGTCACCAGGCGTCCGGCCAGCGTGCCGAACGCCTGCTCGCTCTGGAACGTCGCCGTCGCCAGCTCCCGTGCGCTGGAGCCCGGCGTGCGGCCGATCGCCCGTAGCGCGTCCCACTGCGCGAGCGTGCTGCCGACGGACGCGAGGCGGGTGTCGAGCGCTCGGTGCTGGCGGTACTGGACGGCCTTCACGGCCCTTCCGAGGATCTGTGGTTCAACGGACATGCTCTTCAGGCTAGCACTCTGACTAAACTTGCTTATATAAATATCCTTAGTTACTGTCCTGGTCATGACTCCGGAACTGCCCCTCACCGAATCCGGCCCCGCCGCCGGCCGCCCCGTCCTCGTCCTGCACGGCGGCGGTGGCCCCGCCACCGTCGCCCCGATCGCCGAGCACTTCGCCGCGACGGCCCACACCCTGCTGCCCACCCACCCGGGCTGGAACGGCACCCCCCGGCCCGACGACTTCACCCACGTGGCGGACCTCGCCGCCGCCTACCTCCGCCTCCTCCGAGAGCGCCACCTGTCCGACGTCCTGGTCATCGGCTCCTCGCTCGGCGGCTGGATCGCCGCCGAGCTGGCCACGGCCGACACGCAGGGCCTGGTCAGCGGGGTCGTTCTGGTGAACTCGGTGGGCATCGAGGTCGAAGGCGAACCGATCCGGGACTTCTTCACCCTCGACGCGCGCGGCGTCGCCGAGTACGCGTACCACGACTCCGAGCGCTTCTACGTCGACCCGGCGACCGTCCCGGCCGAGCGACTCGCCCTCTTCCAGGCCAACATGGCGGCCCTGCGGGTCTTCTCCGGCGGCCCCGCCATGAGCGACCCCGCCCTCCGCCCCCGTCTCGCGGCCGTCGCCACCCCCACCCTCGTCCTGTGGGGCGAGAGCGACCGCATCGCGACCCCGGCCTACGGCAAGGAGTACGCCGCATCCTTCGGCAACGCCCGCTTCGAAGTCGTGCCGGAAGCGGGCCACCTGCCCCACCTCGAACAGCCTGCGCGCACCTTCTCCCTGCTCGACGGCTTCGCGGCGGAGACCGGGCGCCGTTGAGGAGACGGACACCGTCCGGCGCGCAGCACGGTTCCGACGCGTCCTGCCCGCCTCACCTGGTCCGGCGTTCGCGCGCCTCCGGGTGCTCCAGATGGGAGGCGAGGACGGCGGCCTGGACCCGGCGCTGCACGCCGAGCTTGGCCAGCAGGCGGGAGATGTGGTTCTTGACGGTCTTCTCGGACAGGTAGAGCTTCCTGCCGATCTCACGGTTGGTCAGGCCGTCGCCGATCAGCGCCAGGATGTCCCTCTCGCGCGGTGACAGGCTCGCCAGCTCGGACGGCACGGCAGGGGTCTCTGCCGGCTCGGCCCGCAGTGAGCGCATCAGGCGGGCCGTGGTCGCGGGATCCAGCATCGACTGGCCCGAGGCCACCGTGCGGACCGCCGATACGAGGTCGGACCCCTTGATCTGCTTGAGGACGTAGCCGGAGGCGCCGGCCATGATCGCGTCGAGCAGGGCTTCCTCGTCGTCGAACGAGGTCAGCATCAGACAGGCCAGCTCCGGCATCTGGCTGCGCAGCTCCCGGCAGACCGAGATGCCGTCACCGTCCGGCAGGCGTACGTCGAGGACGGCGACGTCGGGGCGCAGCGCGGGGCCGCGGGCGAGCGCGTGGTCGACGGTGCCGGCGTCGCCGATCACCGAGATGTCGGGTTCGGAGTCGAGCAGGTCCGCCAGGCCGCGGCGGACGACTTCGTGGTCGTCCACCAGGAACACCCGGATCGGGTCCTGCTCTGTGAAGGCGCGTGGCTCCGGCATGGCGGCGACCCCTCGTTCCCCGGTGGAGGACAGACTGCGGGCTGTCATGATGCCGATCATCACGCGCCCGGGCCGGTTGTACCAGGGCCGACCGGCCCCTTTCACGTGCGGCCTCTTTCACGTGCTGTCCCCTTCACGGGGAGGCTGCCCCGCGAGGCTCGAGGCTCTCGGTGACACCCGCGGGTGCGTCCTCTGCGTCCTCTGCGTCCTTCGGGTTTCCGTGCCGGGTGAGGTCGAAGTCCACGTCCACGACCCCTTCCACCGCGCGGACCAGCCGTGCCACCAGGGGCACCAGGGAGGTGTCCCGGACCTGGCCGACCAGCTTCACCACGCCGTCCCGCACGTCTGTGCGTATGCGCTGTCGCGGAACTCCTCCTTGGGCAGCAGGTCCGCCTCGGAGACGACGCCGACGACACGACCCTCGCGTCGACGACGGGCAGGGCGCCCACCTTCCGGTCCTGCATCAGCCGCACGATCTCCTTGAAGGTCGCCCCGCTTCCGACCGCGGCGACCGGGTGGGTCATGACATCGCTGACGATGTGCGGGGTGCCGTGCATGGCCACTCCTTCGGGTCAGACGGTGCTGCCGGCGCCGTACGGGGCGTAGAGGTCCAGGAGGCGGGTCCTGGCCGCGTGCAGACGGTGGGCGAGCACCTCACCGACCCACTGGGCGACGTCGTGGCCCAGGGCCGCGTCAGCCTGGCACATGGAGCGGACGGCCGCGGCGTCGAACTCGTAGGCCCGCACCGGCGTGCTCGCTCCGGCGCCCAGGTGCCAGACGTGGGGGGTGAAGAGCCAGGACCAGCCGACCAGTTGGTTGTGCCCGAGGTTCTCGATGACAGCCGCCCGACGGCCCGGCACGTGCATGTCGAGCTCGATGGTGCCGGTGCGGATGATCCAGAAGCGGTCGGCGCGCCCACCCTCCTCGAACAGACGTGTTCCCTGAGGGATGGACACCTCCCGGGCGACGCGCATGAGCCGTCGGCTGTGCTCGGCGGACAGCGCCCGCAGCATGTTGGGGCCGGGAGTGAGGGGAGCGTTCATGGTGTGCCTCCGCAGCGGGGTGTACGGACTTCCGAGGCCAGCTTGTACCGGGCCCTCCGGGCAGGCCATGGGCCACCTGGCCCATGGATGGCGCCGTACGGCACCGAAGGCAAGGTCTCGGGTGGCGCCCCGCCCTCTACGGCACCGACCGTCTGATCGAGGCCGTGCCCGAGGAAAGTCCCTGCTGGACGGCCATTCAGCGAGCACGCCATCGGCGGCATCGGCCTCATCGGCGACGACGGCCGCACACCGGTAACCCGTACCTCCTTCGGCTTCCCTCAGGACCCGGAGGGCCTGGCCGCCTACTGACGGCCGAGCCACACGCGGTAGGCGGCCACGGCAGTAGGGAGCGTGGGGAAAATCCGGTCCTTGCCGACCGTGTCCGCGAGGCCGTACGCCTCCAGGTCGTCCAGCAAGTCCTGCTTCACCCGCGCGAGGGCGAACAGGACGCCGCGGTGGGTCAGTTCGCGGCGCAGTGCGTCGACCGCGTCGAGGGCGGTGATGTCGACCTCGACATTGGCCTCGGTGTTGAGGACGAACCAGCGGACGGGGTCGGTCTGTTCGTCGACGGCGGCCAGGGCCCGGCGCCGGAAGTCGTCCGCGTTGGCGAAGAACAGGGGCGAGTCGTAGCGGTAGACGAGGAGGCCCTGGATCGTGCGGGCCTGTGGATAGTCGTCCACGTCGTGCATGCCGGCCATGCCGGGGACCAGGCCCTCGACCGCGTCGTGCGGACGCGCCACGCGTGTCAGGAGTTCGGCCACCGACAGGCCGACGGCCACGATCACCCCGTACAGGATGTCGAGGGCGAGCACGCCCGCGAGACAGCCGAGGGCCAGGAGCAGTTCCCGGCGGCGGAAGGAGGCGAGCCGCCGGAAGCCGGCGAGGTCGATCATGCGGACCGCCGCGTACACGACGAGCGCGCCGAGCACCGCGGAGGGCGTCCGCGCCAGCAGCGGGCTCAGGAAGAGCAGCACGGCGAGCACCACCGCTCCGGCCACCAGCGAGTACGCCTGGCTGCGGGCGCCCGCCGAGGAGGCGAGGGCGGTGCGGCTGGCGCTGCTGCTCACCGGGAAGCCGTGCAGCGCCCCGGCGCCCAGGTTGGCCGCGCCCAGGGCGAGGAACTCCTGGTCGGCGTCGAGCCCGGGGCCCTCGTCGTCGTGGTCGGCGAACGCCCGCGCGGTGAGGATGAAGTCGGTGTAGGCGACCAGCAGCACGCCGAGCGCCGGCAGCACGAGGTGGGGCAGCTCGCCCAGGTCCGGAACGGCAAGGCTCGGCAGACCCCCCGGAACCTCGCCGATCACCTCGAGCCCGTACCGCCCGTCGAGGTCGAAGACCACGACCGCGGCGGTCCCGAGGACGAAGGCGACCAGCGGGCCGGGCACGGCGCGGGCGTATCGGGCCGTCACGAAGAGAAACGCGAGGGCGACGGCGGAGAAGACGACGGTCGCCGGGTCGGCGTCGGGCAGGTGGACGAGGAAGGACCACACCTGGGGAAAGAACTCCGCGCCCGTCGTCCGCACGCCGGTGAGCCTGGGCAGTTGGTCCACCATCATGATGAGCGCCACGCCCGCGAGATAGCCGATCAGAACGGGGCGGGACAGCAGGTCCGCGAGGAAGCCCAGCCGCACCGCCCGGGCGACCAGGCAGAGCAGCCCGACCGTGACGGCGAGCGCCGCAGCCAGCGAGGCGTAACGCCCGGCGTCCCCGGCGGCGAGCGGTGCGACCACGGCGGCGGTCATGAGGGCGGTCGTGGACTCGGGGCCGACGGACAGCAGCCGCGAGGAACCGAACACCGCGTACAGCCCGAGGGCCGGGAGGATCGCCCACAGACCGGCGACCGGCGGCAGCCCGGCCACGCCCGCGTAGGCCATGACCTGCGGCACCAGATAGGCGGCCACGGTCACCCCGGCGAGCAGATCGCCCCTGAGCCACGCACGGCGATAGCCGAGGAGCGCGACGAGACCGGGCACCAGCCGGCGCCACTGCGGGACCTGTCTGCCCGAGGCCTTGGACATGTGCCGCCTTCCGTCGTCTGCCCTCATGATCCACCGGGCACGAGAGCTACGGCGAGAGCCAGGGTGCCCGGCGTGCCGTGGTCGGACCAACATCCTTGGAGAGCAGGGCCGTTCGGCCCCCCTGACACGGACCTTCGGCATCCGTCGCCGTGCGGTGTGCGCGGCCAGGGTGAGGGGTGGCAGGCACCGACCCGACCGCCTTCGAAGGGAACCCCGACCATGGCCGTGCACGAGCACCCGAACCGGAGCTCCGGCTTCCATCTGCCGTCGCTGCACAGCAACCGGACCGCCACCGCATCCGAGTCGGCCGTGTCGGCGGACACCGGGACGCACACCGTGCGGGCCTACGTCCTCGCCTCCCTGCGCCTGCTCACCGGGTTCGTCTTCCTGTGGGC
Source organism: Streptomyces sp. NBC_01334 (assembly GCF_035983595.1). Classification (NCBI taxonomy): domain Bacteria; kingdom Bacillati; phylum Actinomycetota; class Actinomycetes; order Kitasatosporales; family Streptomycetaceae; genus Streptomyces; species Streptomyces sp. NBC_01334. The sequence goes on from NZ_CP130718.1 coordinate 8,863,188, forward strand.
CTTCCTCGACAAGACCTTCGGCCTCGGCTACGCGACTCCGTCCGGCAAGGGCTGGATCGACGGCGGATCGCCGACGAAGGGCTTCCTCGGCTCCGTCGCCGTCGGGCCGATGGAGTCCACCTTCCACTCCTGGGCCGGCGACCCGTGGGCGAACTGGCTGTTCATGCTCGGTCTGCTCGGGATCGGCCTCGCGCTTGTCCTCGGTGTCGCGCTGCGGATCGCCGCCGTCGCCGGGACCGCGATGATGATCCTGATGTGGGTCGCCGAGTGGCCGCCCGCGCGGCACATCTCGGACGGCTCGCTGAGCATGTCGACGAACCCGTTCGCCGACTACCACCTGATCTACGCCGTCGCCCTGATCGTCCTGGCCGCCACCGCGGCAGGCGACACCCTCGGCGCGGGTCGGCTCTGGGCCCGGCTGCCGATGGTGCGCGACCACGGCTGGCTGCGCTGAACACCGGCGGCGCGGTGGGCCCGTCACCCGGCCCACCGCGCCGAGCCCTCTCCTGGGCCGTCCGGTCCCGATCCGGGACCAGTGGCCCCTGCACAACGAACCCCCCTAAGACGATGCTGGAATCGGATCCCTCGCCCCAGGAGGTGGAGATCATGCTCCGCACCATCACCGTAGGTCTCGACGGCTCGCAGGAGAGCCGGGCAGCCGCCGAATGGGCGGCTCGCGAAGCGAGGCTGCGCGACCTGCCCCTGAAGATCGTCCACGTTCGGGAACCGGTGCCGGAGCCCATGGCCCAGGCGCCGCTCCTCGGAGCCGAGACCCAGCAGCACTGGACCGAGCGAAGCGAGCTGGGGGCTCCTCCGGCCGAAGGCCGGGGGAGGCTTCCCCGGGAAGCCGCGGAGGGTGTCCGGCTGCGTCATCCTGGCGTCGAGGTGCGCACGGAGCAGGTCTCCGGTCACCCCGGTGAAGCACTGGCCGAGGCGGCGAAGAGCGCCGAACTGCTGGTCCTGGGCTCGCGCGGCCTCGGCGGGATCGGCGGGTTCCTGGTCGGCTCGGTCGGCCTCTCCGTGATCGCCCACACGGACCGTCCGGTCGTGCTGGTGCGGGCGCTGGAAGTGGCTGCCGACGAGCACCAGGCGGATCCGGCAGGCGTTCCGTCCGCCGCGACACCCTTCCGGCCGGTGGTGCTCGGACTCGACGTCGAGCACCCGGACGAGACGCTGATCGAGTTCGCCTTCGACGCCGCCGGGCGCCGCGCGACGTCCCTGAGGGTCGTCCACGGCTGGAACCCGCCGCCCTACTACGCGTACGGCACACCAGTCGACCCGACGCTGCACGAGGCACTGGCCCTGAGGGACGCCGAGTCACTGGCCGAGGTCGTGGCTCCCTGGCGGAAGAAGTTCCCGGACGTGGAGGTCGTCGAGGAGTCCCGCTACGGCAGCCCGGCCGTCCACGTCGTGGACGCCGCCCGAGAGGCCTCCCTCGTCGTCGTGGGCCGGCGCATCCGCCGCAGCCCGTTCGGTGCCCACATAGGGCACGTCACGTACGCCGTCCTGCACCACTCCACCGCCCCCGTCGCCGTCGTCCCCCACGGCTGACCCGCCACCGGTCACCCCCGCCCGCTCCCGATGACTTGCGATCACTCGCGAGGAGAAGAGACCCATGAAGGCAGCGGCCGTACGCGCGTTCGTTCAGCCCCCGGCTGCGGCCGGCGTGTGCCTTCCTCCGCCAGCGGTACGAGCGCGCGACGCTCGCGGCCGACGTCTGCAGGCTCGGGCTTCGGCCGGGGCGCGACGCCCACGTGGGGCTGAATCACTGCGTCTGTGCCGTCGCGGTCGTGTCCGAGCGAGGGTGAGAGCGATGCCCGGCTGCTCAGAGGCTCGCCGCGTGGTCGGGGACGTAGGTCTGGAGATCCCGCGGCGGGCGCTGGTAGCCGGTGGACGGCGGCCGTTCCGGGAGCTCCAGCACCGGCGGCGGCACCTCGCGGTACGGCACGGACGACAGCAGATGGGCGATCATGTTCAGCCGTGCCCGGCGCTTGTCGTCGCTCTCGACGACGTACCAGGGCGCCTCGGAGATGTCGGTGTGCACCAGCATCTCGTCCTTGGCACGGGAGTAGGCCTCCCAGTGGGTGATCGACTCCAGGTCCATCGGCGAGAGCTTCCACCGCCGCAGCGGGTCCTCCAGCCGGCGCCGGAAGCGCTCCTGCTGCTCGGTGTCGCTCACCGAGAACCAGTACTTGCGCAGCAGGACCCCGGCCTCGACCAGCATGCGTTCGAAGATCGGACACTGGCGGAGGAAGAGCTGGTGCTCCTCCTTCGTGCAGAAACCCATCACGTGCTCGACCCCGGCGCGGTTGTACCAGGACCGGTCGAACAGCACGATCTCTCCGGCCGCCGGCAGATGCTCCGCATACCGCTGGAAGTACCACTGGGTGCGTTCGCGCTCGGTCGGCTTCGGGAGCGCCGCGATACGGGCCACCCGCGGGTTGAGGTGCTCGGCGACCCGCTTGATCGTCCCGCCCTTGCCCGCCGCGTCCCGTCCCTCGAAGACCACCACCAGCCGGGTGCCGGTGGCCCGCACCCACTCCTGGAGCTTCACCAACTCCGTCTGCAGTCGCAGCAGTTCCTTCTCGTACGCCTTGCGCGGCAGCTGCGCCGCGTTCTTGCCGGCCATGCCGCCTCCACCGCCCGTTGATCCAACGCCGACGACTTCCGGAGTCCCACCATGCCCAAGGTCGAACACCAGGACGCCACCGTACTGACAGACGAAGAGCTGCGCACCCTGGACGCGCACTGGCGGGCCGCGAACTATCTGGCCGCCGGACAGATCTATCTGATGGCCAACCCGTTGCTGACCGAGCCCCTGAGGCCCGAGCACATCAAACCCCGGCTGCTGGGCCACTGGGGGACCTCGCCCGGTCTCAACCTCGTGTACACCCACCTCAACCGGGTGATCAAGGCGCGGGGTCTCGACGCGCTGTGCGTGTGGGGGCCGGGCCACGGGGGTCCGTCGATCCTGGCCAATTCCTGGCTGGAGGGCAGCTACAGCCAGACCTACCCGGACGTGTCGCGTGACGGGGAGGGCATGGCCCGGCTGTTCCGGCAGTTCTCCTTCCCGGGCGGTGTGCCCAGCCATGTCGCCCCGGAGACGCCCGGCTCGATCCACGAGGGCGGTGAGCTCGGCTACTCGCTCTCGCACGCCTACGGCGCCGCCTTCGACAATCCGGACCTCCTCGTCGCCTGTGTGATCGGCGACGGCGAGGCGGAGACCGGGCCGCTGGCCGCCTCCTGGCACTCCAACAAGTTCCTCGACCCCGTCCACGACGGCGCGGTCCTGCCGATCCTGCACCTCAACGGCTACAAGATCGCCAACCCGACGGTGCTCTCGCGCATCCCGGAGGCCGAACTCGACGAGCTCCTGCGGGGATACGGCCACGAGCCCCTGCACGTGACCGGCGACGACCCGGCCCAGGTACACCGGGCCATGGCGGCGGCGATGGACGACGCCCTGGACCGTATCGCCGTGCTGCGGCAGGCGGCCCGCGAGGACGGCGTCGCCGAGCGCGTGCACTGGCCCATGATCGTGCTGCGCACCCCGAAGGGCTGGACCGGACCGGCCGTGGTGGACGGCGAACGCGTCGAAGGCACCTGGCGCGCCCACCAGGTGCCCCTGTCCGGGGTCCGTGAGAATCCGGACCATCTGCGGCAGCTGGAGGCGTGGCTGCGCTCGTACCGGCCCCGGGAACTCTTCGGGCCCGACGGCCGTCCCACTGCCGAGGTCCTCGCGTGCGTCCCCGACGGCGCCCAGCGGCTCGGCGCCACGCCGCACGCCAACGGCGGTCTGCTCGTCCGGGACCTGCCCGTTCCCCCGATCGACGACTTCGCCGTACCCGTCGACAAGCCGGGCACCACCCTGCACGAACCGACCCGCGTTCTCGGCGACCTCCTCGCCCGGGTGATGAAGGACACCGGTGAGCGACGGGACTTCCGTCTCGTCGGCCCGGACGAGACCGCGTCCAACCGGCTCCAGGCCGTGTACGCGGCCAGCGGCAAGGCGTGGCAGGCGCAGACCCTCCAGGTCGACGAGAACCTGGACCGGCACGGCCGGGTGATGGAGATCCTGTCCGAACACACCTGCCAGGGCTGGCTGGAGGGCTATCTGCTGACCGGCCGGCACGGTCTGTTCTCCTGCTACGAGGCGTTCGTGCACATCGTCGACTCGATGGTCAACCAGCACATCAAGTGGCTCAAGACGGCAAGGGAGTTGTCCTGGCGCGCGCCCGTCGCCTCCCTCAACTACCTGCTCACCTCGCACGTCTGGCGCCAGGACCACAACGGCTTCTCCCACCAGGATCCCGGCTTCGTCGACCACGTCCTCAACAAGAGCCCCGAGGTCGTACGGGTCTATCTGCCGCCGGACACCAACACCCTGCTGTCGGTGGCCGACCACGTCCTGCGCAGCCGCGACTACGTCAATGTGATCGTGGCCGGGAAGCAGCCCTGCTTCGACTGGCTGAGCATGGACCAGGCCCGTGCCCACTGCGCGCGCGGCGCCGGCATCTGGGAGTGGGCGGGGACGGAGAACGCCGACGAGCCCGACGTCGTTCTGGCCTGCGCGGGTGACGTCCCCACCCAGGAGGTGCTGGCCGCCGCCCAGTTGATCCGCCGACACCTGCCGGAGCTCGCCGTCCGCGTGGTCAACGTCGTCGACATGACCCGGCTCCTCCCGCGCGCGGAACACCCGCACGGGATGAGCGACTTCGAGTACGACGGACTGTTCACCACCGACAAACCGGTGATCTTCGCCTACCACGGGTACCCGTGGCTGATCCACCGCCTCGCCTACCGCCGCACCGGACACAGGAACCTTCACGTGCGCGGCTACAAGGAGTCCGGCACGACGACGACGCCGTTCGACATGGTCGTCCGCAACGACCTGGACCGCTACCGCCTCGTCATGGACGTCATCGACCGCGTCCCCGGCCTCGCCGTGCGCGCCGCCGCCGTACGGCAGCAGATGGCCGACGTGCGCACCCGGCACCAGGCCTGGATCCGCGAACACGGCACCGACCTTCCCGAGGTCGCCGACTGGACCTGGAACAGCTGACCCGCGGCTGTGCCGACTGTGAGAGGAGGCGGACCACATGACCGACACCGTGTTGGTCACCTACGGAACGACGAACGGATCCACGGCGGAGATCGCCGAAGCCGTCGCCGACGTCCTGCGCGAGGGCGGACTGACCGTCGAGTCGCTCCCGGCCCGGTCGGTGACGGGCGTGGCGCACTACGACGCCGTCGTGGTCGGCGGCGGGCTCTACACCGGGCGCTGGCACAAGGACGCGCGGCGCTTCGTCCGCCGCAATCGCGTCCTTCTCGCGGAGCGCCCGGTGTGGTTCTTCAGCAGCGGCCCGCTCGACGCTTCGGCGTCCGAGCGGGACATCCCACCCGTGCGGGGCGTGCTGAGGGCCATGAACCGACTGGATGTCCAGGGCCACGCCACGTTCGGAGGACGCCTGGCGGAAGGCGCCCGAGGACGGGTGGCCGGGATGATCCTCCGCTCCGGGAAGGGCGGTGACTTCCGGGACTTCGGCGCGATCGAGGCATGGGCGAAAGACATCGCCGACGCACTGACCCGCGCCTAGGCGACGGGGAACTGGAGAAGGCCGATGGACGCCGCCGACGGATTTCGCGAACTGGACCGGCAGGAGTGCCTGCGCCTGCTTCCCACCGTGCCTGTGGGGCGCATCGTGTACACGCGGCAGGCGTTGCCCGCGGTTCTGCCGGTCAACTTCTGTCTGGACCGCGACGGTGCGGTGCTGGTGCGTACGTCGGCCTTCTCGGAACTGGTGAGCGCGATCGACGGAGCGGTGGTCGCTTTCGAGGCCGACGAGGTCGACGCCGCCGCCCACTGCGGCTGGAGCGTCGTCGTCATGGGAACGGCCACGGTCGTGACCGACTCCGCCGAGCACATACGGCTGCTGCGGACCGGGCCGCGTTCCTGGGCGCCGGCGCCGCAGGAGGTCTTCGTGCGCATCGACCCGGAGCTGGTCACCGGACGCGAAATCGTCGGCGGACGCTCCGCGCACGGCGTGCACTTTCCTTCCTGAACCCACGGGAAGATCACCGGCCGACCGGTGCCGGCGACACGGGCGCGCACCCACCTGCCGCGAGGATGCCGAGGGGCCCATGCGCAACGGAGCGACACCGCGGGGGATCGGTGCCGCTCCTGCATCCACTGTCTCTCGGGTCACGCGGGTCCCGCAGGTGCCGATGGTCCCGCGCCCTGGACCGGACGGCCCTCTCGCCTCGGAGACAAGGGGAAGCGAGCCAGGTCAGACCCGCTGTCGGCGGCGTCTGAGGCACCGAGCGAAGGCTCGGGCACCCGGCTCGGTTCGCTACCGCACCCTGCGGACGGCCACTACCGTGGACATGACCGGACGATCAGGTGTCCGTGTGCTGAGGGGACCTGGAGGAGCACAGGGTGGAAAGCCCCGAGCAGGCTCGTGTGCGGCTGCCTGGACGCGGCCCGTGGCACCCGGGACCGGGTGCACAGCCTGCTGGAGGCGGTGCTGTCGGTCGGCAGGGAGCTGGATCTGGAACAGGCCCTGCGCAGCATCGTGGAGGCCGCCGCGGCACTGGTCGACGCGGAGTACGCGGCACTCGGCGTGATCGGCCCGGACGGCAGGCGCCTGTCCGCGTTTCACACCGTGGGGGTCAGCGAGGAGCAGATCGCCGTTATCGGCCCGTATCCCGAGGGGCACGGCATCCTGGGCGAGCTGATCCGCCACCCCGAGCCGCTGCGGTTGGCGAAGATCTCCGAGCACCCGGCGTCGTACGGCTTCCCGGCGCACCACCCGCCGATGAACACCTTCCTCGGCGTCCCGATCCGGGTACGCGACCAGGTCTTCGGCAACCTGTACCTGACCGAGAAGCGGGGTGGCGCCCAATTCGACGAGGAGGACGTCTCGGTCACGCTGACGCTCGCCGTGGCGGCCGGCGTCGCGATCGACAACGCCCGGCTGTACGAGGAGTCCCGGCTGCGGGAACGCTGGCTGCGGGCGAACGCGGAGATCACCCACAGCCTGATGTCCGGCAGTGACCGCACCGAGGTCCTCGCCCTCATCGCCGAGCGGGCCGGCGAGATCACCGGATCCGCTCTGGCGGCGGTCGCGCTGCCCCTGCAGAACACCGGTTCACTCGCGGTGGAGATCGCCGTGGGGATGGACGCGGAGGTACACCGGGGTCTCGTCCTGCCCATGGACAAGAGCCTGATGGGGCTGGCCTTCTCCGGTGCCGCCCCGGTGACCAGCGCGGACGTCGCCCGTGACGCGCGCATCTCCCTGGAGCCTCCGCGGTTCGGCGGACTCGGCCCCGCCGTCGCCGTCCCCATCGGCACCGGCGACGCGGGTCCACGGGGCGTGGTCCTGCTGGCGCGCAAGGCCGGTCAGCCGGTGTTCTCGGCGAGGGAGACCGAGCCCCTGAAGGCCTTCGCCGGGCAGGCCGCCATCGCGATGGAGCTGGCGGAACGACGCCAGGACGCCGAGGAGGTCGCGGTGCTCAAGGACCGCGACCGCATCGCACGCGACCTGCACGACCTCGCGATCCAACGGCTGTTCGCCACCGGTATGACGCTCCAGAGCACCGGCCGTTTCATCGAGCACGAGGAGGCCGCCGAGCGCGTGGCGCGCGCGGTCGACGACCTGGACGAGACCATCAAGATCATCCGGTCGACGATCTTCGGCCTGCGTACCCGGGACGGTGTGGGGGAGGCCGGGCTGCGCGCCCGTGCCGTACGGGTGGTCGGGGAGGCGGCGCCGGTCCTCGGCTTCGCCCCCGGCGTGCGGATGGAAGGCCTGCTGGACACCGACGTGCCGAGGGAGATCGCCGACCACGTGGTGCCGGTGCTCTCCGAGGCCCTGACCAACATCGCCCGGCATGCCCATGCGGACCGCGCCGACGTGCTCCTGGCGACGGACGGACGCGAGGTACGGCTGTCGGTCACGGACAACGGTGTGGGCATCACCGCCGGCGGCCGCCGCAGCGGACTGCGCAACATGGCGGAACGCGCGGAGCAGCTGGGCGGTCGACTGGAACTGGAAAAGCCCGAGACCGGAGGCACCAGGCTGGTGTGGCGGGTACCGGCGCGGAAGGTGTAGGGCGCGGAAGGTGCAGGGCAGGGGCAGGGCTCAGCGGCTCGCGGAGTCCAGTGCCGACTGGAGCGACTCGCGGTAGCCGTCGCTGGTGTACGTGGCACCGGAGACGGTGTCGATGTCGGCGCTCTGGGCCGTGAGCGCCTCTCTGGTGAGCTGCGGGACGGCATACGCGTTGATCTGCTGGTCCCTCGGGTTCTCCTGGGGGTAGGTGACCGCGGTGACGTCGGTGAGCTTGCCGTCCTTCAGCGTGACGCGGACCTGGACGGGGCCCCAGCGGGTCTGCACGGAGTCCCCGGTGAGGATCCGGGTTCCGGTGGCCGCGGATCCGCTCGACCCGGTCGTCCCGCCCGACGTGCCGGAACTGCCGGCCGTCGCGGGAGAGGACGCCAACCCCGCGACGGCCGGCGTCGTGTGCGGTTTCAGCGACAGCAGCAGCACCATCCCGGAGACGGTCGCGGCGCTTGCCAGCACGATGCGGCGCAGCGGACGGTTCTTCTTCAACGTGTGCAAGACGGCCTCACAGCTCGAAGGACTCGTGATGGATGCGGCGGTCGGGGACCCCCGCGGAGCGCAGCGCTCGGTACAGGTCCTGTGCGAACCCGTGGGGGCCGCACAGGTACACGTCGTGGGCGTCCAGGTCGGGCACCGACGCGCGCAGGGAAGCGGCCGTGAGGTCCGGCCGCCGACCCTGCGGACCGTTGAGCGCGTACAGCACCTTCGCCCCGCGCCACCGCGCGACGGTCTCCAGCTCGGCGCCCAGCGCGAGGTCCTCGGCCGTGCGGGCACGGTAGAGGAGGGTGACGTCGCCCGGCAGCGTCTCGAACAGGGCCCGCAGCGGGGTGATGCCGACGCCGCCCGCGATCAGCAGGGACTTGTGCGCGCTCTGCCGGTCCGCGGTCAGAGCCCCGTACGGCCCCTCCACCCACACCCGGGTGCCCGGCCGCAGCAGGGCGACGGCGGCACTGTGGTCGCCGAGTGCCTTGACGGTGATGCGCAGCAGGCCCGGGCGCGGCGGCGCCGACAGGGAGTACGGCGTGGAGGTCCAGCGCATGCCCTCGGTGAGGAACCGCCAGCGCAGGAACTGCCCCGGCCGCGCGCCCATGTCGTCCGCTCGCCGGCCACGGACGACGACGGAGTACACGCCCGGCGCCTCCCGGTGCACGGAGTCGACCCGCAGTCGGTGACGCAGGTTCAGCCGTACCGGAGCGAGGATCCGGAACCACACCACCAGGGCCGCGACGCCCAGGTACAGCACGTACCAGGCGGCCTGGACGGGCCGGCTGCCGACGAGGTCGGACCCCAGGGCGAGCTGGTGGCCGAAGGCGAGGAAGACCGCGGCGTACGTCAGCAGGTGCGTGTAGAACCAGAACTCGTGGCTGACCCGGCGGCGTACCGCGCGGGCCGAGACGATCCCGACCGCGAACAGGATGACGGTGCCGGCGGTCGCCTTGAGCATCTCCGGGTAGTCCAGGACCACCGTGAGCGTCTCGGCCACGAATGAGGAACCGTCCTGGGCGGCGTACCCGAGCAGGATCAGCACGACGTGTGCCACCAGCAGACAGATCGTGTAGCGCCCCGCCATCGCGTGCCAGCGCGTCACCCGGTCCGCCCCGATCCGTCGCTCGAGGAGCGGGACGCGGGCCATCAGCCCGACTAGGACGGCGCAGGAGTACCCGCACAGCAGTCCCGCGATCCGCCCGGCCCCCGTCAGCAGGCCCGCGGCGCCAACGACCGCCCCGGTGTCGTGCCACCACAGCGCGACCACGGCGGCGGCACCGCCCCACAGGACGGCGAGCACGGGGCCGACGGGGGAGCGCCGTGGAGCGGGAGGCGCCGGGGCCACCCTTCGTCGCGCGTACGCCGTCGTCATCCGCAGGTCCCTTCGGCTGTCCGTACGACCCCGTTCTGCGGCCGTCCGGGACGACACTGTGCCGACGCAACCTCTGAGCCCGCTCTCAGCGGCCGACGGGCGACGCGGACCCGCCGCAGGTGGGAGGGCCGCCCGGACGTTCGGTGCCGACCGGCGGCACGGCGCACTCAGAGGGAACTCAGAGGTTGAGAAGACAGCTCACGTCGCGGGCAGACCGCATCCTGGTAGCTGAGATGAACACTTCCCGCCCCCGCGGCTCCGGCCGCCCCGCACTGACCCGGACCGACGGCGCCCCGCTCCGGGTCCTCGTCGTCGACGACGACCCCGACCTCGCCGAGGTGCTCTCCGGTGCCCTGCGTTACGACGGCTGGGAGGTGCGCACGGCGGGCGACGGCGTCTCGGCCGTCGCCGAGGCACGCGAGCTGCTGCCCGACGCCATCGTCCTCGACGTCATGCTCCCGGACACCGACGGATTCGCCGTGCTGCGCTCGCTGCGTGCCGTGCGGCCCGACGTGTGCGTGCTCTTCCTGACCGCACGGGACGCTGTCGAGGACCGCATCGCGGGCATCACGGCGGGCGGCGACGACTACGTGACGAAACCGTTCAGCCTGGAGGAGGTCGTCGCCCGCCTGCGTGGACTGCTCCGGCGGGCCGGCATGGCCCGGCAGCTGGCGGAGGGGCCGCGGCTGACCGTCGGCGACCTGGTCATGGACGAGGAGGCCCGGGAGGTCACCCGCGGTGGAGAGCTCGTCGAGCTGTCCCCGACGGAGTTCGAACTGCTGCGCTTCCTCATGCGCAATCCGCGACGCGTCCTCAGCAAGGCACGGATCCTCGACCGCGTGTGGTCCTACGACTTCGGCGGGCAGGCCCATGTCGTCGAGCTGTACATCTCCTACCTGCGCAAGAAGGTGGACGCGGGACGCCCGCCCATGATCCACACGGTGCGGGGCGCCGGATACGTGCTCAAGCCGGTGGCCCGGTGAGGGCACGGCTGCGACAGCACCTCGCGCGCGGTCCGCTCCGGCGCGGGGCGAGGCGGTGGCCGGCCCGGATGCCCCGGCCGCACACGTTGCGGGCGCGGCTCACCGCCGGCCTCGTCGTGCTGCTCGCGGTCAGCTGCGCGGCCGTCGGGGTGGCGGCGGTGGTGGAGCTGAACGGCTTCCTCACCGGCCGCCTCGACCAGCAGTTGCACGACGCGGGCGAACGGTTCCCGGCGAGCCTGGAGCACGGCGGGACGTTGCCGTCCGACCACGACCACGACGGCGACGAGGACGGCGACACCCGCAGGCAGACCGTCGGCACCTTCGGGGCCCGGCTCGTCGGCGACACGGTCACGAACGCCGCGGTGGTCGCCTCAGGCTCCGGCGCGGGTGCGGGCGCGGGCGCGCTGGACTTCGCGCTCGGGGCCGCGGACAGGAGAACGCTCGCCGCGGTGCCGGCCGACGGCAGAGGGCACACCATCGATCTCTCCGCGCTGGACGACTACCGCGTGATGGCGGTTCAGGGCAGGGACGGCGATGTCCTGATCACCGGGCTGCCGATGGAACCCGTCGAGGCCACCGTCCACCGGCTGGAACTGGTCGCCGCAGTCGTCTTCGGCGCCGCACTCGCCCTGGCCGGCTTCGCGGGAGCGCTCTGGGTGCGCTGGTCGCTGCGACCGCTCAGCAGGGTGGCCGCGACCGCCACGAGGGTCAGTCGGCTTCCGCTCTCCAGCGGCGAGGTGGAGCTCTGGCCGCGCGCGCCCGAGGCCGACCCGCGCAGCGAGGTCGGGCGGGTCGCCGACGCTTTCAACACCATGCTCGGCCACGTCGAGGACGCGCTGACCAAACGGCACGCGAGCGAGGAGCGGCTGCGCAGCTTCGCCGCCGACGCCAGCCACGAGCTGCGCACTCCGGTGGCGTCGATCCGCGGCCACGCGGAACTGGCGTTGCTGCACCCCGGCCCGGTGCCGCAGAGGGTGGCGCGGGCCCTGGAGCGCATCGAGGCCGAAGCGGCCCGCATGGGGGAGATGGTCGACGACCTGCTGCTCCTGGCCCGCCTCGACGCCGGCCGCCCCTTGGAACGTCTGCCCGTCGACCTGACCCGCCTGGTCCTGGACGCCGTGACGGACGCGCAGGCCGCGGGCCCCGGACACCGCTGGACGCTGGAGCTGTCCGAGGAACCGGTGACCGTCACGGGTGACGCCCACCGGCTCCATCAGGTACTGGCCAACCTGTTGGCCAACGCCCGCCTGCACACGCCCGTCGGCAGCACGATCACCATCTCGCTGGAGAACGACGACGGCACGGCGGTGCTCACGGTCCACGACGACGGCCCCGGTGTCGCCGCGGACGTCCGCCCCAGGGTCTTCGAGCGCTTCACCCACGGGGACCGCCGCCGCGCGGAGGGCGTGGAGAGTGGTACCGGCACCGGCCTCGGCCTGTCGATCGTGGCGGCGGTGGCAGAGGCCCACGGTGGCGGCGTCACCCTCGAAAGCGCCCCCGGTTCGACCACCTTCACGGTACGGGTCCCCGCCACCGAGGGGTGATCGGCTCCTGGTGTCCTCCGGGTCGTGGAGGCCGCTCCAGGCGGCCTCGCGGCCGGAGATCAGGTCGCTGAGCCGGCGGAGTCGTCACCTCACAATGCGTTGCCGTGCGCCGTCGCCACATCGGGTGGAATGAGGAACTCGAACTCGGGGCGGTCCCATGCCACGGCCGGAGGGTTCGCGGAGGCGGTCCCGGTGCGCACCGCCCCCTCGCTGCGGTAGAAGCCCTCGGCGGGCGGATGCGACACCACCAGGACGCGGTCGAGCTCGGCGGCGCGGGCCTCGGCCTTCATGTGTGCCACGAGCAGCCGTCCGATGCCGCGTCCCTGTGCTCCGTCGGCCACGAACAGCAGGTCGAGCTCCGGTGGGGCGAGGACGAGCGAGTAGAACCCGAGGACAGGGCCCTGGCGCTCGTCGGCGGCGAGAGCCACGAAGACGCGGTGGGTCTCGATGTAGTCCGGACCCACCCGGTAGTCCGCGACCATGGGCGCGTACTGACCTTCGTAGGCGCGTGAGCCACGCACGAGCCGCGTGAGCCGTTTGGCGTCCCGCGCCACGGCCCGGCGTATCGTGATCGGCCCGCCCCTGGGCGTAATGCCTGAGTTCATCAGGAGAGTATTACGCATCGAAAGGCGAGTTCTCGCGACGGGTCCGGTTGAGAGAGATCGGCCGCTCCGGCCAGGTACATCGACAGGATCAGCGGCACATCGCCTTCGGGGCCGAGTTCTCGGTGGACGACGTCTCGCCACGAACGGAAACGGACGGACCGACGAAGGTGAGCCTGGCGGCGAGGAGATCGGGGAAGGGGCGCACCGGAGAACCCGGAGTGGATCACCGGCAGTGCGCCCGGCGCTGCCGTGGCTCACCCTCCGGCTTGCGGCGCCCCCGTGTCGGACGGAGACTCCATGGCGCCGGTCCCGAGGGCGTGACACCCTGACGACCGTGATCATCAGGGTGAGTGAGGCACGCATACGTCCTGAACGGTTCGAGGCGTTCCGCGACATGATCGTCTCTGCGGTGCGCGAGTTCCCCGGCCGCTACCCAGGGCTGGTCGACCACGAGGTACTGCTCGCGCCGCCTGATTCGCTGCTGTACGTCAGCCGCTGGCGCAGCGAGCAGGATCTGGTCGGTTACGCCGGCGAACACTGGCGTGACCGGCCCGTGGTTCTGCCGGGCGAGGACGAGTACCTTGCCGCACCACTTCAGGTACGGCACTTCACGCTCGCGTCTCTGAGCTGATCCGCCTGCGGGGCACCGTGCCATCCGGTGATGGCCCAGACCGCACTGAGGACGAGCGAGCCGATGTACCTGCCCACGTCAGCCGCATCCTGACCACGCTGGACGTCACCAACCGCGTCCAGGCCGCCCTCCTGGCCCGCGACGCGGGACTGCCCACCTGAACCCGGCCGGGGCCGCAGAGGCGGAGCAACGCGAGGGGCGGCGCTGGACCCTCAGGGAAGCCGCGGACGTGCCCGCGCTGCCGTGGCCGCAAGCTCCGGCTGCCCGTCGGCCGACGGGCACACAGCGTGTGGTGCCGTACGCGCAACGCGGGTACGTGTTGACACTTCCCGTCCGCCGGTCCCGCTCACAGGTCCTCGGTGTCCCGCACGTCGATCTCGCACTCCAGATCGGGAATCACATCGAGCTGGTTCTTCACTGCCTCACGGACATCGCCGGCGAGCGATACCGAAACCCCGGCGGGGACGTCGGGGGCGTCCGGGCGGTTGACGGACGACACGATCGCATCGGGATCCATTTCCTCCAGTGCGTGGAGAACCTCGTCGACCCGGTCGCTCCGCACGGTCGTCGAGACGTAGGTACGGACAGTCATGGTTGTCTCCCTTGCCGTAACCGGACTCCTCGGCCCGCCGTCCGCGTCCTCGTCGGGCGGGTGCGAAACCACGGGCATCACGGAACCCATGCAGCCAGCCTCGCCCGTCTGGAGCCCGTCCGCATTTGCACTCCTCCACGTGGGCGTCGGTCGCTGGTCAAACCGCACTTCCCGGCAGAGCCACGAGAGCACCACCCGCGCGCATTCGTTGCTCTGCCTCTGAGCCTCGGGAGTCAGAGGAGGTCCCGCCAGAAGGAGACCGTGGCTCTCGGGTTCCAGGTCTCGTCGACGTCGCCGCGTGCCTCGTCGAACTCCTGGTGGATGTAGTCGACCAGGTCGAGCCCGTAGTAGATGGCATCGGTCTGCCACATCGAGAGGACAGGATGGCCATGGCTTCCCCGACCGGCCGGGACGTACCGATGGGCGTACACGGGCACCAGCGTCGGCGCTTCCGCGAGATGACGCCGTGCCGCAGCCACCGCCGCCGTTCCGTCGGCCGGACGTTCGCCCCACCCCTCGTGCCAGAAGCCGTTGTGCGCAACGCTCAGAAGAACTCCCTCCGCCGGCCGGGCGAGTCGATCGCGCAACTTGTCCGGATCTCCGCTCCGCCAGTCGGGCCAGGGCTTGGACCAGGTCTGCCCCTCCTCAGGAGGAACGTTCACCGGAAGTCCGGCCGAGAGGAACGCGCGGTGGTCGTCTGCGAATTCAAAACCGTACTCACGCTCGATGCGCGCGAACTCGGCATCCGACAGCCCCGGCTCGAACTCGTAGAGTCCCGTCCGTGCCAGGCGTCGAGCCGCTTCCGCGCCCAGACGTGCACCCTCATCGCTGATCACCGCCGCACGGTAGCGCCAACCGGAACCCGCCGTCACCCGAGTTCGACAGGCGCTCGGCCCGTCTCGGTCTCCGTCTCGCTCAGTCCCGTTACGGCCGTTCTGAGGGCGCCTCGCCCGGCAGACGTGACGCAGCGGCTCTGTCGCCACGGGACGTTCCAGGCGGAGATGAACGGCTGCCCGTCCTCGGCAGCCAGGAAGCTGAGAGTGCCCGGAGGCGGATGGCCGAGCAGTCGGCCGGCGGACGGGTCAAGGCCAAGCCGGCGCACGGTCAGCACCCGCGCCGGATGACCGTGAGCGACGACGGCGACATCGCCGTCGCCCAAAGCTCAACCACCTCACCCGAAACTTCGGGGACGGGCTGCTCTCGCGTGCTCAGCCCTGGACGCGTTCCTGGTCGTTCTCGGCCACTGCGTAGCCGGCCACGGACGGCCATCGAACCGTCAGTACGACCGACTCCTCCTCGGCGAACCACGAGTGGTCGACTCCGCGCCCCCACACGACGTAATCACCCTGCTCTTGCAGAAGTACGCTGCGGCCGGGCAGTTCCACGCGGAAGCGGCCGCTGACGAGAACCAGGAGCGCTGTGCGTTCCTCGCCCCGCACCCACTCTGATCGCTCGTCACCGCGGGGGTGGACGCCCCACTTGATCTCCACGGTGTCGCTGTGGCGCGGATCGCCGACGTCCTTGAAATGGCCGAGAAGCCACCCCTTGTCCAGGGGCGCATCCTTGCCCGCGTTGCCCACATACACGCTGTCGTTCACGTTGCCGGATGCTAGCAACCGGTCTTGCCGGCGCGATCGGCACGTTCGCCACACGCCCTGGACTCGGCCGCGGTGACTCGCCTGCGGTCAATCGGCGGCGGCGGTTCGGACAGTGAGGCAGCCGGTGGCCGCGTCGGCCCCGCTCCGGCAGTGCGCCCTCGATGACGGAGATGTTGCGCGAACCCTTGACGTGTCTCGCCCCAGTGCGTAGATATGTCTGCGCAGTCATGGCAGCGCAGTCATACGAGAATCGGCCAAGCCGCCGACTGCCCGAGACCGGGAGACACCCATGGCACGACCGACAAGCCGCAGCGCCGGCACCGCACCACGCAGCCTCGACGTGGCGCAGCTGGCGGGCGTCTCGCAGAAGACGGTGTCCCGGGTCATGAACGGTGAGCAGTACGTCTCCGACGGCGTGCGCCGACGTGTCCTGGAAGCCGCCGAAGAACTCGGATACCGGCTGAATCACGCCGCCCGTGCGCTGGCCTCCGGGCGAACCCGGTCCATCGGGGTGGTGACGCTCGGAACGGCGCTGTACGGTCCCGCGTCACTGCTCATGGGTGTCGAGCGCACCGTCCGGGACACCGGTTACGCGCTCCGCGTGGTCAACACGATGGAGGGCGACGCCTCGGGTGTCGCCGGTGCCGTCGACTCGCTCCTCGATCAGGGCGTGGACGGCATCGTCATCTCCGAGCCGATCGACGAGGAGAACGGTGCGGACCTGTCCGTCCGCGTCGATGTGCCGGTCCTGGTCCTCGGCGCACCGCCGCCGTTCGCCGCCTCCCGGGTGGTGACCGCGGGCCTCGTCTCCCACCAGCAGGCGCGGGCCGCCACGGAGCACCTGCTCCAACTGGGACATCCGACCGTCCACCACCTCGCCGGTCCCCGACGCTGGTTCGCCGCCAGGGACCGCCTCGAAGGATGGCGGGTGACGCTGGCCGCGCACGGCCGACGCGAACCGCCCGTCATCCCGGGCGACTGGTCGGCCGCCTCCGGATACGCGGCCGGTCGCCGGCTGGCCGACGACGACAACGTGACGGCCGTCTTCGCCGCCAACGACGACATGGCCATCGGTCTGATCCGCGCGCTGCTCGAAGCCGGCCGGCGCGTGCCGGAGGACATCAGTGTCGTCGGTCTCGACGACGTCCCGGTCGCGGCCTACGTGTCTCCTCCTCTGACGACGGTGCGACAGCCGTTCGAGGCGACGGCGCAGGACGGCCTCAAGCGGCTCGTGCACGCCATCGAGAATCCGGACGCGGACCCGATCCCGGAGCAGGACCCGCCGGTCGATCTCGTCGTCCGGGCGTCGACCGCACCCCCGCCGTACCGGACGACCCCGGAATCCCGGCGCACCACGGTCTGAGTCCCCGTCAACCCCGTTCCCCGACCACGAGGGGAGTTCCGTCCACCGGCATTCCGTCCACCAGCAGTTCGTCCACCACCGCACTTCCCTCGACACCCGCCTGTGAGTGCGCGAGCCGACCCTCCCCGTACCTGGTCGTCGCAGCACCCACTCCCCAGCGCCGCGGCCCGGACGCCCCCATGAGCCGATCACCGCCCAGGCCTCCACCCCGTCGCACGCCCTCACCGGCGCCGGCCCCCTTCGGTCAACGAGCGTGACGTGCTCGGCCCTGGTTCCGCGAGAAACGCACTCGCCCCGCCGACATCCCGCCCCTCACGCCCGAACCACACCTCATGGCATCCCTTCAGCACGCCGCCGCCCAGCGCGCGGATCCCCTAGGCACCCCTGCGGAGTCCACCATGTCCAGATTCTTCACAGCCCCCTCCTCGGCCCACCCGAACCGTCGTGGCTTCCTCGCCGCGACCGGGGCCCTGACACTGGCGACCGCGCTGTCCGCCTGCGGCGGCGGAGACGACACGAGCGGCGGCACCTCCGCCGAGCCGGTCGGCCAGGCCGCCATCGACAAGGCGATGAGGACGCCGACCGAGCTGACGTTCTGGACCTGGGTCCCGAACATCGACAAGGAGGTCGCGCTCTTCGAGGCGAAGTACCCGGCCGTCAAGATCAAGGTGGTCAACGCCGGCCAGGGAACCCCCCAGTACACGAAGCTCCGTACGGCTCTGAAGGCAGGCAGCGGCGCACCGGACATGGTGCAGATCGAGTACCAGGCCATCCCCACCTTCACGATCACCAACAGCCTGCTGGACCTGCGACCGTACGGGGCGTCCGCGTTGAAGGCCCGGTTCGTCGACTGGACCTGGAGCCAGGTCAGCGGCAGCAAGGGCGAGGTCTGGGCGATCCCCCAGGACACCGGCCCGATGGGCATGCTGTACCGGCAGGACATCTTCGACCGGCACGGCATCGAAGTGCCGGGTACCTGGGACGAGTTCGCCGCGGCGGCCCGCAAGCTGCACAAGGCCGACCCGGACGTCTACCTGACCAACCTCGCCGCGAACCAGGCGGCGGCCTGGCACGGACTGCTCTGGCAGGCGAACGCGAAGCCGTACGTGATGTCCGGCAAGAGCGACATCACCGTCAGCGTCGACGACGACGTCTCCAAGATGCTCGGCGAGTACTGGGGGACCCTCGCGAAGGAGGGAGTCATCGGGGTCGAGCCGGACTTCACCGACTCCTGGTACGCCGGGCTCAACAAGGGCAAGTACGCCACCTGGCTCACCGCGGCCTGGGGGCCGGTCTTCCTCTCCGGGTCGGCCAAGTCCACCGCCGGCAAGTGGCGGGCGGCCCCGCTGCCGCAGTGGGACGCCGCCAAGCCCAGCTCGGGCAACTGGGGCGGTTCGACCACCGCGGTCATCCGGGCGACCAAGAACCCCATCGCGGCGGCGATGTTCGCGCAGTTCCTCAACACCGACCCGGCCAGCGCGAAGATGTTCGCCACCGAGCAGTTCTTCTTCCCCGCCACCAAGGCGCTGCTCGCGGACGAGACCTTCGTCGGCCAGGAGTCCGCGTTCTACGGCGGCCAGAAGGTCAACCAGGTCTTCGCCGACATCGGCACCACGGTCAACACGACGTTCCAGTGGCCGCCGTTCCTCGACCAGGCGGCGACGGACTGGACGGAGACCGTCGGCAAGTCCCTCGCCGACAAGACCGACACCGTTCGCGCGCTCGGCACCTGGCAGTCGCGGCTCACCACGTACGCCAAGACCCAGGGCTTCACGGTCCACGCGTCCTGACGGCACGTCGGGCCCCTCGCGGCGGCGCGGGGCCACCCGCAAGCACCGTCCCCTCCCTCGGAAAGGTTCGATGATGACTGCCACCACCGCGGCCTCCCCCAAGGGGCGGCGCCGAGACGGGCCCACCCGCCCCCGGAGCGGCGGCGTGCGCCGCCGCCGGTCGGCAGGGCCACTGTTCGTCGCTCCCTTCATGGTGCTGTTCCTCCTGCTCTTCCTCGCGCCGCTGGGCTACGCCGCCTACCTGAGTCTCTTCCAGGAACGCCTGGTCGGCGGAACGGCGTTCGTCGGGCTCGACAACTACGTCCGGGCCCTGGAAGACCCCCAGCTCATCCACGGCGTCGGACGCGTGGCGTTGTTCTTCGTGATCCAGGTCCCCGTGATGCTGCTGCTGGCGCTCGCGTTCGCCCTGGCCCTCGACAGCGGCCTGCTGCGGCTGGCCCGGGTGATCCGGCTGGGCATCTTCGTCCCGTACGCCGTCCCGAGCGTGGTCGCCGCACTCATGTGGGGCTACCTCTACGGGCCGGACTTCGGTCCCTTCGCCCAGTTCAGCCGTGAACTCGGCCTGCCCGCAGCGGACTTCCTCAGCAGCGGCTGGATGCTCGGCAGCCTGGCGAACATCGTGACCTGGGAGTTCGTCGGCTACAACATGATCATCCTGTACGCGGCCCTGCGCACCGTTCCCGCCGAGCTGTACGAGGCGGCGGCCATGGACGGGGCCGGCGCCTGGCGGATCGCCTGGTCCATCAAACTGCCCGCCCTCAGGTCGGCGCTGATGCTCACCCTGCTGTTCTCGGTGATCGGCAGCTTCCAGCTGTTCAACGAGCCGAACCTGCTGATGAAGGTCGCCCCGGACGTGATCAGCAGCTCCTACACCGCCAACCTCTACGCCTACACGCTCGCCTTCACCGGCCAGCAGGTCAACTACGCGGCCACGGTGTCCTTCCTGCTCGGCCTCGTCATCGTGATCGTCTCGTACGCCGTCCTGCTCACCGCGAACCGCAGGAGGACCTCGTGACGACCACCGTTCCGACGGCGGCCTCCGCATCGTCGGCGGACCCGGCTGCCGCGGCACCCCCGAAGCGGCGCCGCTCCCCGTCGGCCCGCCGCAGCACACCGCTGACCATCGCGATGCTGGCCGCCCTCGCCTACTTCCTCCTGCCGCTGCTGTGGCTGCTGATCGCCTCGACCAAGAGCACCCAGGACCTGTTCAACAGCTTCGGCCTGTGGTTCTCGCACGCCCCGCAGCTGCTGACGAACGTGCAGGAGACCTTCACCCAGGACAACGGGGTCTTCGTGCACTGGCTGCTCAACACGGCCTCGTACGCGGGTGTGAGCGCCTTCGGAGCCGCGCTGCTCGCGGCGGCGGGCGGCTACGGGTTCGCCAAGTTCCGCTTCCGCGGCGACCGAGCCGCCTTCCACCTCGTCATGGGCGCCGTCATGGTCCCGGCCACCGCGCTGGCGATCCCCACCTACCTGCTCTTCGCGAAGGCGGGCCTGGTCAACACCCCCTGGGCGGTCATCCTGCCCTCCCTCGTCAACCCGTTCGGTCTCTACCTGATGCGGGTCTACGCCGAGGACGCGGTACCCGACAGCATCCTGGAGGCCGCCCGCATCGACGGGGCAGGCGAGTTGCGGATCTTCTTCCGGATCGTTCTCCGGCTGCTCGGCCCCGGCCTGGTGACGGTCCTGCTGTTCACGCTGGTGGCGACCTGGAACAACTACTTCCTGCCGCTGATCATGCTCAACGACCCGGACCTGTACCCGATCACGGTCGGGCTCTCCTCCTGGGCCGCCCAGGCGCAGAACGGCGGAGCGGGCTCCAGCAGCGACATGCTCGCGCTGGTCGTGACCGGCTCCCTGATCTCGATCATCCCGCTCGTCGTGGCGTTCCTGATGCTCCAGCGGTACTGGCAGAGCGGCCTGGCCGCCGGCGGCGTCAAGCAGTAGCGCCCGATCCTCGTTCCACTCCCGTTACTTCGGAGGTTCCCCTTCATGGCGGCTCTGCCTGCCCGCGTCCTCTTCGGCGCCGCTTACTACCACGAGTACACGCCCGCCTACGACCCCCATGTGCAGCCCGACGAACGGCTCAAGACCGACCTGGACCTGATGGCCGAGGCGCGCTTCACCGTGATCCGGGTGGGCGAGTCGGTCTGGTCGACCTGGGAACCGGACAACGGCCGGTTCGACCTCGACTGGCTCCAGCCCGTCCTCGACGGCGCCCACGAGCGTGGCATCTCCGTCGTCATCGGCACCCCGACGTACGCCGTACCGCTGTGGCTCGCCCGCCAGTACCCGGAGATCACCGGCGAGCGGCGCACCGGTGAGCGCATCGGCTGGGGCGCCCGGCAGGAGGCCGACTTCACCCACCCCGCCTTCCGGTTCCACGCCGAGCGGGTGATCCGCAAGATGGTGGCCCGGTACGCCGACCACCCGGCGGTGATCGGATGGCAGGTGGACAACGAGCCGGGCCTGCACCTCTTCCACAACCGCGGTGTCTTCCAGCGCTTCGTGGACCACCTGCGGGTGCAGTACGGGGACGTCGAGACCCTGAACCGCGAATGGGGACTGGTCTACTGGTCGCACCGGCTGTCGACCTGGGCCGACCTGTGGACGCCGGACGGCAACGAACAGCCCCAGTACGACGTCGCCTGGCGGGAGTTCCAGGCCCGGCAGGTCACCGAGTTCATCGGCTGGCAGGCCGACATCGTCCGCGAGTACGCCCACCCCGAGCACTTCGTCACCACCTGCATCTCCTACACCCGCCAAGGGGTGGAGGACGACGAGATGACGGACCGTCTCGACATCGCCTCCGGCAACCCGTACTACGACATGCAGGACGGCCTGCTCCTGCCCGACCCCACGCCCGACGACCACGAGCAGAAGTGGAAGAGCACCGGCGTCTGGTCGATGTACCAGTCCGCCGACTGGATGTTCTCCTCCCGCCAGGAGCCGTTCCTGGTCACCGAGACCAACGCCCAGAGCATCGGTTTCCCGTGGGACAACCGGCCCGGCTACGACGGCCAGTGGCGCCAGGCCGCCTGGGCCCTCGTCGGCCGCGGCGCCCGCATGATCGAGTACTGGCAGTGGCAGACCCTGCGCTTCGGCGCGGAGACCTACTGGGGCGGCGTCCTCCCGCACAGCGGGCAGCCCGGCCGTACGTATGCCGAAATCGCCCGTCTCGGCGCGGAGTTCGAGACGGCGGGCCCGCTCGTCGCCGGCCTCGAGCCGGACGCCGACATCACGATGGTCTACTCGATGCCGAGCAAGTGGCTGATGCAGAAGTACCCGCCGCTCGCGACCGCCGACGGCGAACCCGACGCCACCGCCTACCACCGGTTCTTCGATCCCTTCTACCGTGGCGCGTTCGACGCCGGCCGTCAGGTGCGCATCGTCCACGCCCGCCAACTGCACGACCCGCGCGGCGAGCAGAGGGGGACGACGCCCGAAGAGGCGGTACGGCGCCACCCCGTCCTCGTCGCCCCCGCCCTGTACGTCGTCGACGACGGCACGCTCGACTGGCTGGAGGCCTACGCCCGCGCAGGCGGCCACCTGGTCCTCGGCCCGCGCACCGCGTACGCCGACCACGAGGCCCGGGCCCGCCACGAGCCGACACCCGGACGTCTCGTCCCCGCCGCCGGCGTCCGGTACGACGAGTTCAGCAACCTCACGCGCGACATCCCGGTCCGCGCCGTGCCCGGTGGGCCGCTCGACGTCCCCGAGAACGCCACGGCGACGCGGTGGATCGAGGGCCTCACGGTCGTCGACGCCGACGTCCTCGCCCAGTACGAGCACCCGCACCACGGCCGCTGGCCCGCCGTCACCACGCGGCGCCACGGCGAGGGCCGCGTCACCTGCGTCGGCACGGTGCCGGGCCGCGTCCTCGCCCGGACGCTGGCCGAGTGGCTGGCCCCGGCCGCCGGCAGCGGGTGGCGCGACCTGCCCGCCTCCGTCACCGCGACCACGGGTACGTCGACCGACGGGCGCCGTGTGCACATCGTCCACAACTGGAGCTGGGAGCCCGTGAGCGTCCCCGCCCCGGCGGACCTCTCCGACGCCCTGACGGGCACCCCGATCTTCTCGGGCTCGGCGCTGGACCTCGGCCCCTGGGACGTACGCGTTCTCGTCTCCACCGACGCCGACAGCGCCCCGGCCCACTGACGCAGCCAACCGTTCCTGATCCATCCCCTGAGGAGGGGCAATGCCACGAAGAAGGCTCGGACGAGCTTTCGGTGTCTTCACCGCGACAACCGCGATCCTCGCGATACCCATGGTCGACGCACAGGCGTACGACCCGACGGGTGGGATCATGTACCAGCTCGGCAGCGAGCCGTGTCTGAAGGGCCGGGGCAACTGCGCGGTCTACCCGAAGTCGGCCGAGCTGCCGAGCGGACGTCTGGTGGCGTCGTTCGAGAAGTCCACGGTCGTGGCGGCGACCGGGAGCGCCGACAGGCAGACCCTCCCGGTCTACAAGAGCGACGACCACGGAACGACATGGCAGCCCCTGTCGGAGGTCAAGGCTCCGGCGTATCTCTCCAGCGACCCCCAGTACGCGAAGTACACCAGCAACTGGACCAACCCGTACCTGTACGCCCTTCCGCAGGACGTCGGGAACCTGAAGCAGGGCACGCTGCTGCTCGCGAGCGTCGTGTCCGGCGACGACCACTACTACAAGGAGCACAAGGCGGCCGACCCGAACTGGACGCCGACCAACGACGGCGACCGCAAGGATATGGCGATCGCCCTGTACTCCAGCACCGACCAAGGTGCGACGTGGAAAGTCGAGAACGTCGTCGCCACGGGCGGCTGGCAGGGCGGCAGCGCCGGCGCGGTCGGCCAGAACATCGCCGACGCGAACACGAATCACCAGGTGGACCCCATCTGGGAGCCGTACCTGATGGTCTACAAGGGCCGGCTGGTCTGCTACTACTCCGACGAGAACGACTACACCGGCTTCAACGCGACCACCGGTGTCCCGACCCTGGACCCCGCCAACGACACCGCCACGGACTCGCAGGGCCAGATCCTCGCCCACAAGACCTGGGACGGCCTCAGCGCGGCGTGGAGTGCGCCCGTGGTCGACGTCGCGGGACTGACCCAGAACATGGGCGGCGGCAAGACGGAGATCGGCGGCGGGCGGCCGGGGATGGCGAACGTCGTCCGCACGACCGACGGCAAATGGCTGCTGACCTTCGAGTACTGGGGCGGAGGAGCCAACACCAGGTACGTGCTCGCCGACGACCCGCTGAAGTTCTACACCGGCTCCGCCACCGGCACGGGCGTCAACGCCCTGCCGCTCGACGCCGGTTCCCACACCCTGGCGACCGGCGGCAGCCCGGTCCTCATCCGGCTTCCCGGCGGTCGCCTGGTCTACAACGCGGCCGGCAGCGGCAACGTCTGGGTCAACGACAGCGGACGCGGCGACAGCACGTGGAAGGAGTACCAGACGACCTCACCGTCCGGCTACAGCCGCAACCTCCAGTACGTCGACGGCACCGGCCGCATCGCGATCCTCAACAACCAGGGCACCTCCACGATCGCCTACGCCGAAGTCGACCTCGGTCACTCCGACGGCGCCTACTACCAGTTGGTGAACCGAAAGACCGACCAGGTGATCGGCACCGGGAACAAGACCAACGACGCGAACATCGGCAACGCGGACGTGCCCGACGTCCGGCTCGAGGCCCCGGGCTCGGCGGGCGACGCGGACACCCAGTACTGGCATCTGACGACCGAGCCGAACGGCGGCGTGAGCCTGCTGAACAAGTCGGGCGGGCGCGCGGCGGCGATCTGGACCGGCAACGCCACGGCCGGCCAGAAGATCGGCCAGTGGGTCGACAACAACGACACCGGCAGCTGGAACCTCGTCAAGACCGCCGACGGGTTCTACAAGCTCCAGTCCGTCAAGAACACCGGCCTGTACCTGACCGGGGCGACCGCCGGGGCCCAGCTGACCCTGCAGACCGCGCTCACGGACGGTTCACAGGACTGGGAACTCGTCCAGTAGACACATGGAAACCGGGGTCTGGCACTCGTTGCCAGGCCCTGCACCTCCATGCGCATGGCCCGACATCGGCCGACACATCGGCCGACACCTCGAACGCCAGGTCCGGATGGTCCGCCCGCCCGATCTCCTCATCAACCAGGATGGCTGGTTGTGAACACCGAGCGCGATGACCGTGCACACCTCGAATTCTGTGTCGTCGGAGTCGACTTCGGCACGCTGTCCGGGCGGGCCGTGGTGGTCCGCGTCCGGGACGGAGCGGAGCTGGGCACCGCGGAGCATCCCTACGCCCACGCGGTCCTGGACCGGGAACTCCCCGACGGCACGACGCTGCCGCCCGACTGGGCCCTGCAGGTTCCGTCGGACTACATCGACGTCCTGCGCCACGCCGTGCCGCAGGCGCTGTCCCGTGCCGGGGTGCGGCCGGAGCAGGTGATCGCTGTCGGCACGGACTCCACCGCCTGCACCTTCCTGCCGGTCCTCGCCGACGCCACACCCCTGTGCGAACTGCCCGACCTCGTCAGCCGTCCGCACGCCTACCCGAAGCTGTGGCGCCACCACGCCGCACAGAGCCACGCCGACCGCATCAACGCGCTCGCCGCCGAGCGGAGGGAGGAGTGGCCGGCCAGGTACGGCGGAAAGATCTCCTCGGAGTGGGAGTTCGCCAAGGCGCTCCAGGTACTGGAGGAGGATCCGGAGGTCTACCGCCGGACCGAGCGGTGGGTGGAGGCCGCGGACTGGATCGTCTGGAGGCTGTGCGGCACCTACGTCCGCAACGCCTGCAGCGCCGGCTACAAGGGCCAGCTCCAGGACGGCGCCTACCCTTCCCGCGACTACCTCGCGGCGCTGAACCCGGACTTCGCAGGCTTCGTGACCGACAAGCTGGACCAGCCGATCGGCGAACTGGGCTCCCCGGCCGGGACGTTGACGGCCGAGGCGGCGGCCTGGACGGGGTTGCCCGAGGGCATCACCGTGTGTGTGGGCAATGTCGACGCCCATGTGACGGCGCCCGCGGCGGGAGCGGTGGACCCGGGACAGATGGTCGTCATCATGGGCACCTCGACCTGCCATGTGGTGAGCTCCGACCAGCAGGCCGTGGTACCCGGCATGTGCGGGGTCGTGGACGGCGGCATCCTGCCGGGCCTGTGGGGATACGAGGCCGGACAGAGCGGTGTCGGCGACATCTTCGCCTGGTTCGTGCGGGGCGGCCTTCCCGCGTCGTACGCCGAAGAGGCCGCGGCCCTGGGCCGCGACGCGCACGAACACCTCACGGCCCTCGCCGCCGGCCGGCAGGTCGGCGAGCACGGCCTCATCGCCCTGGACTGGCACAGCGGCAACCGCTCCGTCCTGGTCGATCACGACCTCAGCGGCGTGCTGGTCGGACTGACCCTCTCCACCCGGCCCGAAGACATCTACCGCGCGCTGCTGGAGGCCACGGCCTTCGGCACCCGCACCATCATCGACGCCTTCGAGGCCTCCGACGTACCGGTGGCGGAACTCATCGTCGCCGGAGGCCTGACCAAGAACCCGCTGCTGATGCAGATCTACGCCGACGTCACCCGCCGTCCGCTCGGCGTCATCGGCTCCGCCCAGGGCCCCGCACTCGGCGCCGCGATGCACGCCGCGGTGGCCGCCGGAGCGTACCCCGACATCCGGGCCGCGGCCCACGCCATGGGCAAGGTCCACCGCGGGGCCTACCTGCCGGACCCCGAACGCGCCGCGGCCTACGACCGCCTGTACGCCGAATACCGGCTCCTGCACGACTACTTCGGCCGGGGCGCCAACGAGGTCATGCACCGTCTGCGCCGCATCCGCGCAGCCGCGTCCGCCGGAGCGATGCACACGCAGCCGGGCACGAAAGGAACCCCGTCATGACGACACCGGCCCCCACCCGCGCGGGCCGGCTCCGACCCTTGCCACCCAGGCCGACCGACGCCGCTCAGTGGTGAGCGGAAGTGCCACGGCCCGCCGGCGGAGGCGCGGTCGAGGCGCGGACGATGAGGTCGACCGGGGGTTCACTCGCCGCCAAGGGGTCGGCCTGCGGGTTCTCGATGGCGTGCACGAGACGCTTGAGGCCGTCCTGGGCCACCGCGTCGAACGGCTGGCGCACCGTCGTCAGGGGAGGGGTGACATAGGCGGCGACCGGGATGTCGTCGAAACCCACGACGCTCACGTCGTCCGGCACGCGTCGGCCGGCCTCCGCCAGCGCGCGGATCAGGCCGATGGCCATGTCGTCGTTGGCTGCGAAGACCGCCGTCACATCGGGGTCGCAGGCCAGTTCACGGCCCGCCGCGTAGCCGGAGGCGGCCGACCAGTCGCCCTCGACCAGCGGTGGCTCGCGCCGGTCCTGAGCCGCCAGCGCCGCCCGCCATCCGTCGAGCCGGTCCCGGGCGGCGTACCACCGCTGCGGACCGGCGAGGTGATGGACGGTGAGATGTCCGAGGCCGAGCAGGTGCTCGGTGACCGTGCGCGCCATCAGGTCGGCGCCGACCCCCGCGGCCAGCACCTTGGGCGCCGCGAACGGCGGTGGCGCGCCGCAGACGAGGACCGGCACATCGACCTGCACGGAGACCTCCGACCCGTCCCCGTTGCCGTTCCCGCTCTCGTCGATCGGCTCGGAGATGACGATGCCGTCCACGCCCTGGTCCAGGAGCGAGTCCACGGCTCCGGCGATGCCCGTCGGGTCGCCTTCCACGGTGTTGACCACACGAAGGGCGTATCCCGTGTCCCGGACGGCTCGCTCGACGCCCATGAGCAACGACGCGGGTCCGTACAGGGCGGTGCCCAGCGTCACCACGCCGATGGAACGTGTCCGGCCCGAGGCCAGGGCGCGAGCCGCGTTGTTGCGCCGGTAGCCGAGTTCCGCGGCGGCTGCGAGCACGCGCCCGCGCACGTCCGCCGAGACGTAGGCCTCGTTGTTGAAGACCCTGGACACCGTCTTCTGCGAGACGCCTGCCAGCCGGGCCACGTCCATGCTGCGCGGCGCGGCGGAAGTCCCGCCTCGTCCTGTCTCCCGCGCCATGGCGCCTCCCGGTGGTCGCACATCCGGGCCCAATGATGTCAGAGACCCCCTGACCACCTGCGTCCTCACGCCTGCGCGGCCGGCGCGTCCCCGCACCGGTCGTTCGCTGTACCTGCTGGGTCTCACGACTGGACGAACCTATGCTGGCTGTCATGAGGCGGACATCCTTTGCGCAGTGGCCCTGCTCGATCGCGCGGACCATGGACCTGCTCGGGGACTGGTGGACGCCGTTGGTGCTCCGTGAGGCGTTCTACGGGATCCGGCGGTTCGACGTGTTCCAGGAGTCGCTGGGGATCGCCCGCAACACGCTGACGGACCGGCTCCGCCGACTGGTGGAGGAAGGGCTGTTGGAGAAGCGCCCGTACCAGACGGAGCCGGTTCGGTACGACTACGTGCTGACCGAGAAGGGGCGCGACTTCTACGGTGTGCTGCTGGTGATGAACCGGTGGGGGGACCGCTGGCTGGCCGGTGAAGCGGGTCCGCCGGTGACCATGCGGCACGACGTGTGCGGGCAGGAGACCCACGCCGAGGTGGTGTGTGCCGCCTGCGGCGAGCCGATGACCGCGGACAACACCCACCCCCTGATGGGCCCCGGCTATCCACCGCATCTGGCCGAGCGGCCGGATGTACGCGAGCGTTTCGCGGACTGACCCGGCTGCCCGTGTGGGCTGCGTCCGCCCTTGACAAGTGAGTCTATCTACGCAACTTTACTGGTCAGACCTGGTAAGAGGTTCTCGGACGGGCAGGGAGGCCGCAGGATCATGGAGTGGACGGGCGCGCGCTACGCGGACAGGCCGACGGTCGAGGTGCACACCTGGATCGCCGCTTCGCCGACACAGGTATGGACGCTGGTGTCCGACATCGAGCTGATGCCGCGCATCAGCGCCGAGCTGCGGTCGGTGGAATGGCTGGACGGCCGCAGCGGTCCCGCGCTGGGGGCCCGGTTCATCGGCCGGAGCAAGCACGAGGCACTGGGGGAGTGGGCCACCACCTCCCACATCGTGCGGTACGAGCCGTCGAAGGTGCTCGCCTGGGCGGTCGAGGATCCACAACACCCCACCGCCGTCTGGCGGTTCACCCTGGATCCGCAGGACGGCGGCACTCTGCTGACGCAATGGATGCAGCTGGGTCCGGGCCGCTCGGGTCTGTCCTTCGCCATCGATCGCATGCCGGAGAAGGAACAGAAGATCGTCTTCGTGCGTATGCGGGAATTCGAGGCCAACATGACCCGCACCCTGGAAGAGATCAAGAAGCTGGCCGAGAGCGCCCGGACCTCGGGCGAGGTGAGCCTGTGATGCGCACCTCCACCACGATCGAGGCCTCCGGGGCCGACTGGCGCGAGATCGTCGACTACGTCACCGAGGCCGAGAAGCTCGGTCTGGACATCTGTTGGGTGGCGGAGGCATGGGGCTCGGAGGCGCCCTCCCCGCTGGGCTACCTCGCCGCGAGGACCGAGCGCATGCTGCTCGGATCGGGAATCATCCAGCTCGGCACCCGGACGCCGATGGCCATCGCCCGCGCCGCGATCACGCTGTCGCAGATCTCCCAGGGGCGCTTCCTCCTCGGACTGGGCCCCTCCGGACCGCAGGTGATCGAGGGGCTGCACGGCGTGTCCTTCGCCCGACCGCTGTCCCGGATGCGCGAGACCGTCGAGATCGTGCGCCGGGCCGTGTCGGGCGAGAAAATCTCGTATTCCGGCCGGGAGTTCCGGATCCCGCTGCCCGGCGACACGAAACCCATGCGACTGTCGATGCGCGCCGAGTACGACATCCCCGTCTACCTCGCGACCCTCTCGCCGAAGATGCTGCACCTGACCGGTGAGGTCGCCGACGGCTGGCTGGGCACCAGCTTCGTACCCGAGGGCGCCAAGGAGGCGTACTTCGACCATCTGGACCAGGGTCTGGCCGCCGCCGGGCGCACCCGCTCCGACCTCGACGTCTGCCAGGGCGCCGAGGTCGCCTTCGCCGAGGACGAGGACGCGTTGCGCGCGATGGTGTCCGGACGCAAGAAGGAGCTGGCCTTCAGCCTCGGCGGCATGGGCTCCTCGACCACGAACTTCTACAACAACGCCTACAGTCGCCAGGGTTGGGCCGAGGTGGCGGCCGAGGTCCGGACCCGCTGGCAGGCCGGTGACCGGGACGGCGCGGCCGGCCTGGTCACCGACGAGATGGTGCTGGCGACCACGCTGATCGGAACCGAGGACATGGTGCGCGAGCGGCTGCGCGTATGGCGCGCCGCCGGTGTCGACACCGTTCGCTTCTACCCGGCCGGTGAGACCCTCGACGCCCGACTCACCACCCTGGGCCGGGCCATCGAACTGGTCCGCGACCTCGAGGCCGAGGCGGCAGGCTAGCGGGGGATTCGGGCGGCCGGGGGCTCGCGCCGGTTCGAGGCGGCCCTGGCCCGGCTCGGACGGTGGACCCGCCCGGTGCGGATCGCCGGCGTCACGCTCCGGGCGCCCCTGCCGCGGTCGGTGACGGTGCGGGCGGCGGTGGCGCGGTGGTCCCGAGCGGCTCCCGGGACCGCAGCGCGAACGGACGCCGGCGGCCGTTCCTTTCGGCTGCTGGGGCGACTCATGGTCGTCGGGGCGTGGGGGTCGCTGCTCAGTCGCCGACCGCCGCCGGTGCCGTGCCCCCGATCAGCGGCCGACGAAGCGAGCAGACGCAGACCGCCGACAGCACCGCCGCCTGCCCCTTGCATGTTCTATGCCATACCCCATAAGTTACCGGCAGGTAGCTCGGCGGGTCATCTCGCCGTCGGGAGGGGTGAGGCCAGTGAGTCCGCGCAAGAGTGGCAGCCGTGACCGGATGATCCTCAGTGCTGCCGCGCTGCTGCGTGAGTACGGGGCGAGCGCGACCAGCATCGACCGTGTGCTCGCCCACAGCGGAGCTCCCCGGGGCTCGGTGTATCACCACTTCCCCGGCGGGAGGACTCAGCTCATCGACGAGGCGGTGGCACTGGCGGGGGACTTCATCGCGGGACTGATCGACGCCGCCGTGCAGGCGGACGATCCGGTGGAGGCCGTCGACGCGTTCTTCGCGCTGTGGCGCGACCGGCTCGTGGAGAGCGGCTTCAGGGCCGGCTGCCCGATCGTGGCGGTGGCCGTCGAGACCAACGACGACGCACCCCAGCTCGTCGTCTCGGCAGCCGCCGTCCTCGCCCGCTGGCAGGAGGCGCTCGCGGCACTGTTCGTCCGGCACGGCCTGACCGAGGAACGCAGCCGTCGGCTGGGCGCTTTCGTCATCGCCGCGGTCGAAGGCGCGGTGATCATGTGCCGGGCCGAGCGGAGCACCGCCCCGATCGAGGCGGCCGCCGCCGAGATCCACGACCTGCTCCGCCACACCTTGCGCGACCGCCCCGCCGCCGAACCCGGCCAGCCCCGGCCATAGCCGGCAACCACATCCCCCGGTCAGCTCACTTCGAAGGAGTCGCCATGCCCTCGCTCGACCGTCACGACAACGTCTTCGTGCTCGACCTCGGAGACGGGGAGAACCGCTTCCACCCCGACTGGCTCACCGCCGTCGGTGCCGCGCTCGACGAGGTGGAGAAGGCGGAAGGCCCCCGGGCCCTGGTCACCGCCGCCACCGGCAAGTTCTACTCCAACGGGCTCGATCTGGACTGGCTGTTCGCCCACGCCGACCAGCACCAGGACTACGTCGTCTCCGTCCACGAGCTGTTCGCGCGGCTGCTGTCGCTGCCCGTCGTCACGGTGGCCGCGCTGCAGGGGCACACCTTCGCCGCCGGCGCGATGTTCTCCCTCGCCCACGACTTCCGCGTGATGCGCGCCGACCGCGGCTTCTGGTGCCTGCCCGAAGCGGACATCAACATCCCCTTCACCCCCGGCATGGCCGCCCTGATCCAGTCCCGGCTGGCGCCGCAGACCGCGCACGAGGCCATGCTCACCGCCCGCCGCTACGGCGGCGACGATGCCGCGGCGGCCGGCATCGTCGACCGGGCGGTCACCGAGGACGCCGTGCGCTCCACGGCCATCGAGATCGCCCATGCTCAGGTGGCCAAGGCCGGCGACACCCTCGGCACCATCAAGACCCGGATGTACGCCCCTGCCCTGGCCACCCTGCGCGACGCGACCAACCCGCTCGGCTGACCGGCACCCTGACCAGCGCCCCGCCGATCGCCACCCCGAGCCCCGGCTCACCCCGAGCCCCGACTCACCCCGGCGCGGGGGCCGCCCCGGCTGACCACCGCATGAGGAGTTCGATCCAAGGTCGCTCCGGCGACTGTCATCGACGGGTCCGACGGCCGGACAGAGTTGCTGGTGTGCGCTCCTGTTCGGCGCCGTTGATGTCAGCCGTGGATGCCAGGCACAGGGCATACCGGGGTCTCGGAGATCTGTCGCGCCAGTTCCTCGACGACCTGCGGGACGACGCGCTGAGCATCCTCGCGTTGTAGTGCTTCGACAAGTGCCTGATGCACTGCCTCATACGGCTGTCCAGCGTGTGAGGCGCGGGTTCGGTCGACTGCCCGCTCGATCTTCGCGAGGTGGGCTGCCACGAGTGGCATTGCCTTCTCATACTAGCTGGGGTCCGTGGCCATGAGCCCAGTCGATCAAGGTAGGTGGACCAGGTCAAGGTCGGTGGTAGGCCCTCAGCTTGGGAAGCTGCGGGCATTTGCGGCGGGTAGGGTTGCTGGACTGGGCGTTCACCTGGCACCGGGTCTCATCGCCCTCGGTCGCTTTCACCGTGGTTCCCCGCAGTTCCCCGCTCTATCTGGTGCACTTGTGGTGCGTCGGTCATGTCCTGGCCCGGTGCTGTCGACTCGTCGGCTCCGCCGTACAGATCGGCGCGGAGACGCTCCTTGGCCGCTTCAAGGCGTGGGCCGTAGTCGGGCATGAAGATCTCGCTCAGCGTCTTGTCCAGCGTTCCGGAAATCGCGTAGATCGGCGACCAGACGGCTCGGTCGTGCACGATCCCTTCAAGGTCGTCGGACTGGAACATGACTTGGTAGAGCCAGTCCGACAGCACAAACGCTTGATCGCGCGTGAGCTTGATGGTGATCGCTTCTTCGTTCACGCCCTCAACCTAGCTGCCGCGACTGGCGGTGTCGTGGGCCAGCGCTGCCGTGAAGACCAACACGCTTTCCAACTGTGGTGGTGTGATCTCGGACGTCGTTCGAGGGCGTTCAGCTGGGCTCACGTGCGGATGGCTATGGTGTCGCAGTCGGATCTTGGTCTCGGTTGAACGTTGGTGAACCACTGGGCCTACTTGAAGGTGCCGGTCCAGTGCGGGTCTTCGCCGAGGTATGCGCTGTCGTCTTGCAGGAACGCGCCGTCGGTGCGGCTCATGGTGAAGACGATCTGCTTGCCGTCACTCTTGGCGATTGTGTACTCCGAGGTGAACCTACCGCTGTGCCCTGGGGCGAGTCGAACAGTCGCGGGGGTGCCGGTGGCTGAGCTAGCTGGATCGGCCACTCAACATTTCACGTAGTGCTGCCCTCATCTCTCGTTCGCTTTCTTTCAGTCCGATTCCACGAAAGATTCGAATGGCTTCCTCGTAGTAGATCTGTGCTTGGTCGATGTCTCCTGACATCCACTCTGCAGCCCCTAGCAAGCCGAGTGAATTAGCCTCGAAATGATGATGTGAGGTACGTCGAAAGAAGCGGCGTGCTCGATGTAGGGAGTCTCGCGCATCCTTGATTTTTCCGGATTTCAGTTGCGTATGCCCCAAGTTTATGTAGTTGAGGTGGATTCCCGCTTCGTCCTGCACTTCTCTGTAAGCAGTAAATGCCTTCTGGAAACACTCTTCGGACTTCTCTTGCTGGCCTAGCTGGCTAAGCGCTACCCCCAGCCCGGCATGTGCAGATGCTTCCTGTCTCCGGTTTCCCGAGGCGCGATGGTATGGAATGGATGCGCTGAGGGCTGCCGCTGCCTGGTGCAAGAGGCCGGATTCGCGGTATGCGGAGCCAAGGTTGGTTAGCGATGCTCCGATGTCGTTTGGGTCTCGATTCTCTCTCGAGAGTTTCACGGCGTCGATCAAGATCGGGATAGCTGCTCTGGGGCTGATATGTTGGCGAACTGCCGCGCCGAGGCTGACTGTTGCGTCGCATTGCCCATCCAAGAAGCGAATCCGTTCCGCAATTGCGGCTGCCTTTCTGAGAGTTCGAACGGCATCTTCCAGCTTGCCCTGGGAGGTGAGGTTGATTCCAATGTTATTGAGAGCCCTAACCTGCCGTTCGGCGTCACGCTCTTTCCGTGCCGCCTCGTAGGCGATCTGCGCCGATTGAAGACCTTCGGTGATGCGCCCCCTTAGGTCGAGATAGACGATGAGGTGCATCGAAAGGGAATACGCGTGTTCGGTTAGATCGGCGTCGCGAGCGAACCGTGCTGAAGCCTGCAGATTTGCGCACTCTAGGTCCAGCCAACTCAGGGCTTCGATAATTGACTGGAACTGTGGCGGGTTCCCCTCGGGGGTGCCGCGCAGTGTGAGGTCTGCATTTAGTGAAGCCTGGCAGTACACCTCGGCTAGGCGACTGAAGGCCTGTTGGCGATC
Source organism: Streptomyces sp. NBC_01334 (assembly GCF_035983595.1). NCBI lineage: Bacteria > Bacillati > Actinomycetota > Actinomycetes > Kitasatosporales > Streptomycetaceae > Streptomyces > Streptomyces sp. NBC_01334. The sequence goes on from NZ_CP130718.1 coordinate 8,897,801, forward strand.
GCTGGCAGACACCGTTGCTTCGCATTGCTCGGCAGCGAATAGATACACAAGGTCGTGCATCCGCCATCGTGAGGCAACGGAGCTGCGGGAGATGAGGCTGGCCTGACTGAGCCGGCGCAGGAGCGAGCGAGTCTGTGGGACAGATACTCCGAGGACTGCCGAGGCAGCCTGTTCCGACATCTCGCTGCCCGGATGGATGGAGAGTCGGCAGAAGGGGTCCCTCATGGCGCAGTCGAGGCGAGCGAGCGAGACCTGAAGGGCTGCCCGTACAGCGGTGTCCCCAAAGTGCAGGACATCGAGTCGGCTCTTCTCTTCCCTCAGTTCTGCCAGTAGCTCGTCGGTCGTGAGATCGACGTCGTCTTTTAGAATTGCTGCCGAGATGCTGAGCGCCAACGGAAGATGGCCACACAGTGTGCACAGATCATGGATCGGGTCGGGGGCGTGGAGGCGCTGGTCCTCAGATCCCAAGATCTGAGTGAGCAGGACGTTTGACTCCTCCGGGCTGAGACAGTCGAGGTTGATCGTCTCGATTCCTTCGAGCACTCCCAACCTGCTGCGAGAGGTCAGTACCACGCCATGGGTGCGTGCCCTGGGGAGCAACTCGGCGACCTGAGAGAGTTCGGCTACGTTGTCGAACACCATCAACACCGGGTTACCAGAGGCGTCGAGGGCGTCGAGCGTTCGATGGTAGAGCGCAGCCTGGCCTTCTGCGGTACGTGGGATCTCGTCACCCGGTGCGCCGAGAACTGACAGGAGAGGTCCGTACGCGATTCCGGGACTAGCCATGCGCGTGCGATGCGCCGAGAACCCGTGCATGTCTGCGACGATCACGCCGCCAGAGAACACTGCAGACACATCGTGGTGCCTGGCCACTTGGTCCACCAAGGACGTCTTGCCGACGCCGGCCATCCCTGAGACCAGGACTCGACGTCCCATGGTGGTCAGCATGTCCCTGATCGCCTGTTGCTCCCGCTTCCGGCCTACGAAGCTGGGCGAGGCACCGGAGGTTCCTGACAGTCGAGTGACCTGCAGTGACGCCTCTTCGATGCGTCGTTGTGAACGAGCTTCAACGAACTTATGGGTCAAGGCCAGGAACGACTGGGTGGTGTCCTCGTTCAGTTCCTGTTCCCGCGGCACGGCGATCCAGCTGGGCGCCTCCTCAGAGGACTCCAGACACTCCGTGAGGTTCGCCCAGAACAGCTGCTTTGTTGCTACGTCGAACACGACGCCCAGGACGGTCAGCAGGCCGTTTTTCCAGTCGTTCGCATGACCCTCGACAGGGATAGCGTAACTATGCGCCCGCTTGTACTTATTGCCGCTCTTCACCTGGATGGTGATCGCGACACCGGTTCGCTCGCCGTCCTTGGTGAGCATGACGAACAGGTCTTCCCCGTAGTCGTTGCCGCCGTCGATCTCTTGGACGATCTGATCGTGGTCTTCGAGGAGCGCGCGTAGAGCATTTACCCCCGCCCGTTCGATCCTTCTGCTCTGGGTGACCCTTCCCGACACCGTTCCCCCAAGTCACTGGCCAGTCGGTAGCTCGATCTTCGGCGAGGCTATCGGTGGTCTGCGCCCGAGGAGGGGCTTTCGGACGTGATCGCGCCTCACGCACCACTCACGCGCGACCAGTGACAGACAACGACGAAGGGTCGGACTCAGAGAGACTGAGTCCGATCCTTCGTCTTCGGCACTTCAGCAGGTCAGCGGCTTGATCACGCTGTCCGAGCTGGAGTGCCCCCGACAGGATTCAAACCTGCGCACACGGCTCCGGAGGCCCGTTGGCTACTGCGTGAGGTTGCAGGTCACGGCCCTGCACATGGCAGATCCGGCAGGACGAGTCCACGTATAGGCCACGGCTGACTGAGAACTGTTTCAAGGTGCCGGGGTATCGGAGATCTGCTGTGCCAACTCCTCGACGACCTGAGGAACGACCCGTTGAGCACCTTCGTCTTCCAGTGCCTCAACCAGCGCCTGATGGACTTCGATGTACGGATGTCCGGAATGAGAAGCTCGGGTACGGTCGACCGCCCGTTCGATCTTGGCAAGGTGGGCAGCCACGATCGGCATCGCCTTCTCGTACTCGCTGGGGTCGGTGGCCATGGACACAGCTGATCAAGACGGATCGAGGGGGTCAAGGCCCGCAGTGGCCATCAGCTTGGGAAGCTGAGGTGATTTACGGCCGGTTGCTGGGCTGACCTGCAGCGAAGCGGATCCGAGGTCGGATCAGTCCCTCGACTTGTACCCGGTGATCCCCGTGATTCCCCGCAGGATCTGGCACGGCTTCTGGCACGGCCCTCCGTTGTGAACGGTTTGCGTCGTGCACGGCTTGCCCTGGCGACTGCAGGGCAAGCTGACATGCTTCCAGGGCATGGCATGGCACGGCCTGGCCTGGGCACGGCGCGTTTGCGCGGTCGCGCATGAAGACACCACTGGCACGACGCTTCGGTGCGTGGAACGACCAGGCCCGGGTTTCCCAGAGCGTCCCAGCATCGAGCCTGCGAAGGTATGGGGAAGTTACCTAAAGCGCTGACAATGACTTAATGCTTTTGGGATCATCCACCTATGTTGCTGAGTCTCCTACCTGGCCTACGGGATGTCCGCACGCCACTTGCGGCGGGACTTATTTACCTGCTGACAGCTTGGCTCTTCCTTGCACCCAACATTCCGGAGCGAGAGCAGGCTACAGGCGTTGTCAAATCCCTATACGACCTGTCTGATCTTTGCGGTAAGCCGGCTTCGCTTGCCGCAGTGTCCTTCTGTGCCTACCTGACTGGAAGCTTAGCCAGTGCGGCAATTGAAAAGATCACACTCTTCGCAACGTTGATCGTTCGCAAGAGCTACATGCCCTCTCTTAGTCAGGAGGCGGAAGCGGATCTGATCTCCTATCTGATTTCGGAACTCGTCGGCGTGCCGTTCAGAGACGTGAGGTTCAGCGGGCGGGGGAATGATTCCAACCCGTACAATATTGCGGCCATGACTATCTCCATAGGAGATCGCCGATCGGAGATGGGGCTCGCCTATACTCACTTGGAAACCGGTTTGGGGTTTGAGCGGAGTCAGCTGCGCATTAAACTCCTCATCACCAAGCCTGAAATCTATGGGGAGTACGATCGCTACACGGCAGAGGCCGATTTTCGGCTCGGTGTCGCAGTAGCCGGTACTGGATTGATCTCTGCATTAGCCGTTATGGGGTCAGCGTGGTGGTTGCTCGCACTCGCTTGCCCTATCCTCCTTGTGCCGGCAGCCCTAATGAAGAGCAGGCAGGCTAATGACCTGTTGATTCAGACGATTGTGGCCGGTGAACTCAGCTCCTCAACGCTCGATGCAGTCGTGCGTAAATGGAGGGCTGACCATGGGGAGGAAACCAACATACCTGCCTCAGATGGAGACACAGCCCCCGACGCTGACTCCTCGCCTGGTCAGGTGTCGGAGCCCGTGTGAAGGTGTGCGCCGTCTCGTTCCCGGCTGAGCTGCTCGACGAGGTCACGCGCCGCCTGGAGCAGTACGCTGCTCCCAGCCGTGACGGCCACGTCTTCGTAGGACCGCAGGGTGGGCAGCTGCGGAGAAGTAATTGCCGGGACGATTGGGTCAAGGCAGAAGGCTGCTCGGCGTCGAACACGACGAAGGGCCAGCCTGTGAGGAAACCCCTCCTGAGCTGGCCCTTTCTTCTGTACCCCTGGCAGGATTCGAACCTGCGACACCCGCTTTAGGAGGGCGGGTGTGACGTGCGGCCAGGGTGTCCAGGTCACCCCGGGTTCGGAGAGTCCCCAGCCCGGCCGTGTATCTCGACTGTGGCGAACCGTCGTTGACCGTGGTTGACCGCACGATGTGGCACAGCTGTGGCACGGCACGAACTTCTGATCCGTAGCTCTGCAGAGATCGGTCATGGGAGGTCATACAGGCTGCGGGGAGGGTCGTGAGGGCCGGTGTCGGACGCCAGCGGTTGCTGGGATTGCGGTACTCGGCTGCGGTACCGCATCACAGATCCACTCGGGACTCGGTCTCCCGGCTCCCCTGTCGCAGGACGACATGGGCCGGCCTGAACGGCAGACCGCGAAGGGTCGGCTCCATCACCTTGAAGAGCGCCTCCGCATCAGCCCCGTAGGCGTACAGCACGGCTTCACCTCCGCCGAACTCGTTCCCGTCCACCTCGCCGACGCCCGCCTCCTGGACGGCGGTCGCCATGGTGCGCTCAGCGTCGAAGATCGCCTCCCGCTCGGCACGCGAGCCGTACTGGTCGTCGCTCAGCCGGTAGCGAGCAATGACGGCTTCCTCTGGTAGCTCCGGTTCGGGAAGATCAAAGAGAGTGTCCATGCGGGCACGATCCCACCAGCCTCTGACATCGCGCCCCCACCTTGCCTGCTGCTGAGTGGAGCGGTGCACGCTTTCCAACTGTGGTGGTGGGGTGTGGGGGTGCGTGCGGAGGCGTTCACCTGCGTTCATGGGCGGTTGGACCGCAAGACGAACCCGGCGCGCGGTCCTCGCTGAACGGTCGTGAACGGGGCTGAATGAGACGGCGGCGCGGGCCGCCTACGGGCGCGACAGGTCGTGGGGCAGGTCGCAGACGTCGTCGCGCAAGTGCAGCCTGCGGAGGTCCTGGACCAGTGCGACGGGGTAGGGATGCATTGCCCACTTGGCGAGATAGCCGGCCTCGCCATGCTCCGTGAGCACAGTGTGGGCCGCTTCCAAGACAGCGTGAGCGAATGCCGGACGCGGATAGGTCGCCTGCCAGATCACCGTGCCGTGGGAGTCCGGAAGGTCGGGGCTGACGGCGACGTCGGGGAACTTGTGGATAGTCACGTTGACCACGTCATCCGTTGTGCGGAGCACCCAGCGAAGCTCCTGCGGCTCGGTGTCGAAGAAGAACCGGGCTGAGCGCCGCCGCCCATACAGCTCACCAGCTCCCGCTACAAGGTCCGCCAACGCGTCAGTGCAGTAGCCGGCGGTCACCGATGCCGTCTGAGAGTCATCGGATAGGTGACATCTTGCCCAACCATGGCCTACGAGTTCCCACTTCAGCTGAAGGGCACCGGCTGATTCTTGATCCATCGACACAGGCCCAGGCTAATGGCATTGATTGGCCCTGAGCTTGGGAAACTCAGGTGTTCTGAGCATGGCTGACCCGCTGACCCGCGCGGTGGAGCGGTGGCGGTGGGTGATCGGTCGCCGCATCAGTTCTCCGGTGCTCCCCGTGGTTCCCCGCACGATCTGGCACGGGTCCGGCACGGCCGCTCATCGGCTCTTTGGCCGTGACCTAGCAGTCGTAGCGGTATGCGTAGGGCAGTTCGGCACTGGGAACGCCGGGCCGACTGAAGCCTTCGTGGACAGACGCACCCCCGGTGTCGTCTGGGCGCGGGGCGAGGAGGCGCTCGGCTCGTGCAAGATCCTCCGGGGTGTCCACCGCTACGCCGTCGTCCAGGGGCGGGACCATCTGCAGGGCGTGGCCGGGTTCGACGAAGCGCAGCGTCGCCCACTGCCTCGGCGCGCTCCCGGGGCCCACCCGAGATGTGCACCGGCGGTCGCCCCGCCGGACCGAAGGCGCTCCGCGAGTGCGGGGGCTGACCGCCGGGGTGCTCCGCCGGGCCGGGTCCGCGGGGACACCCCGCCTCAGATCGTCATCGCCTCCTGTATCCAGCGGTTCACGCGGTACGGCAGCCACCACTGCACGCCGCCGACCGCGAGCACGAGTCGCTCCTCGCGGAGGTCGGCGAGTGCGTCCGACGGCACCGCCGACGCGGGAGCGCCGTACGCCAGGCGTTCGATCGCTTCCTGGTAGTGCGGCTCGTCCACCGTGAAGCGGCGGAGATCTCCCCAGCGGCGGTCGCGGATCTGGACGAAGCCCGGTCCCTGCCGCCAGAGGCACTTGCCCAGGTAGTGGCCGTTGCGCCAGGTCCGCAGCGCGTCTTCCGCCCTTGCCGGGTCCACCCCCTCGATCCGCTGCGGTGGCTGGAGGTGGCTCAGCAGGCGGCTGACGTCCTCGGTGGCCGTCGCGCCCCCGTCCGGATCCGGCCGCAGGTCCCACTCGACGAGCACCGCGCGGGCTGTGAGGTCCCTGACCAGACTGAGGGTCCGTACGGCACGGGCCGCCGCGTCCGGCGTCCCCGTGTCCGCGAGATCCACGACGTCGGACAGCCGGACGCGGCGCGCGCCCAGTTCCCACAGCCGGTCGCACTCCTCGGGGACGGGACCGGTCAGCGCGATGTCGCCGAGGAACATCCCCGGCAGCGCGCAGGCGACGGGGTCGTAGTCACGCCAGACGGCGGCGTACGGGGTGAGGGTGGAGCTGGGACTCATCGGACTGGCCTCCAGGTGCGCCTGAACGGTCGGACCACGCTCGGGCGAGGGCTGAGGAAAGAGGGAGTGAAGAGAGAAGACAGGTCAGACTCCGCTCATGTGCGGTTCGGCCGGCGTGGTGGCCGGTACGGGCGCCGCGTGCCGGTGCCGCATGAAGTCCAGCCGCAGCAGGTCCTCGTTCACCGCCGAGGGCGCGATGTGCACGTACTGCCCGTTGTCGGTGAAGACCAGCCCGAGCCCTACCCAGCGGTCGAGCAACTCCTGCACCTCGTCCTCCTGGCGCACCCCGCCCGGGACCCGGCCCGCGGCCTTGCGAGTGAGGGCCGACGGCGTGTGCGGCTGGTCCAGCAGCCGGAACGCGGCGATCTCGTACGGGTCGGTCAGCTCCATCGCCCGCCACTCGAAGGCCCGGCGCTTGCTGACCAGGACGATGCGGTCCCCCAGGTCGGCCTGTGTGAGACGCGCGTCGGCGTGGTGCTTGCGCCAGGCGCCGAGCGCGGCGTTGAGTGCGGTGACGGTGGGTTTGCCGATGCCCCGCTCCGGCGCCTCGAAGACATAGGCGAGTCCGTAGAGCTCCTCCTCCGGCAAGTCGTAGGTGAAGCGGTAGTGCGCCTCGGGGCGCAAGCCGGAGAAGCCCAGCTCGGGCCGGTTGAAGTACGGGCTGAACCGTTCGATGGCGATACGGGCCGAGAGGTCGACCGGCGGGTTGAGGTGTTCCAGCGCCGGTATCTGCGCGATGACCGGGTCGTAGTCCTCCGCGCTCTCTCCCGGGAAGCCGTGCAGATAGTTCCAGGACACCGACAGGCCGGTCTCGGCGCCGTCGCGGAGCATGCGTACGTTCTGGCAGCCGCTGACGCCCTTGTCCATCAGGTCCAGTACGCGGCTGTTCAGGCTCTCGATGCCCGGCTGCACGTAGATCAGGCCCGCGTCGGAGAGCGTACGGAGGTGGGCGCGGCGCATATTGGCCTTGATCTCGATGTGCAGCCGCAGGTCGTAGCCGCTCTCGATGATCCGGGGCAGGACGGTGGAGAGGTAGCCCATGTCGAGGATGTTGTCGACCACGTACATGTCCAGCACACGGTGGCGACGGGCTAGATCCATGATCTCGTCGTAGAAGGTGTCCGGGCTCTTGCTGCGGAACTGCATGAAGGAACCGTTGAGCCCGCAGAACGTGCAGTGGTGCTTCTCACCCCACCAGCAGCCTCTGGCGCCCTCGACGACGAGCTTGGGCTCGACCCAGTTGCGGGCCACGGAGGCGCCGAGACGTTCGAAGTACCCGCTGTAGTCGGGCGGCAGGATGGTTGCGGGCGGCAGTGGGCTGGTCGCCATCGAGTTGGCGGCGCTCACTCCGTCCGGACCGCGATGGCACAGCCCGGCCACGGTGGAGAGGTCCGGGTGTTCCTCACCGAGCGCGGACAGGAGTTGCGGAAACGCGGCTTCGCCCTCGCCCCGGATCACGTAGTCCGCGAACGGGAAGTTGCGGTGGACTGTCGCGCCCTGCTCGCCGTCGCAGTTGGCGCCGCCGATGACGGTCACGATGTGCGGCGCGAGCTGCTTGACCTGGCGGGCGGCCGCGAGCGCGGCGGTGTTCTGCTGGAAGGTGGAGGTGAAGCCCACGACGTCGGGTGCCTCGTCGACGATCCGCCGGGCGATGTCCGCCACGAACTCCGGTACCAGCCGGTGCAGTTCGCGGGTCATCCGCATCCGGGACGCGCCGAGCTTCCCCTTCATCGCGGCGGCGAACTCGTCGTCCCGCCAGTCGGGGTCGTCGTAGAGCGCGGAGGAGAAGACCCAGTCGCCGCAGCCCATGAAGTAGGAGGCCAGTGCGTAGTACTCGTAGTCCTCGGCGGTGAACTCCATACGCCGGGTGATCCAGTCGGTGAACTCGAGGTTGGCGTGCAGGACTTCGGCACTGCCGTCCGGCACGTGCTCGTCCACACTCCGCTTGAGGATTCCCAGGGCCAGAGACGGAAGGTCGATGGGAGACCAGGGCATGTTGACCAGCAGTACGCGCAATGTCAGCTCCTCGTGGGACGGCCGGAAGACGGGGAACGGGGAAGACGGCAGACAGGGGAGGCGGGGCACTTCTGGCGACCGACCGTGGTCGTGGCGGGATGCACCCGACCCCGTTGGGACGGACAACCCCTTTGCCGCGGACGCCCCTGGGTGCCGGGCCGACCGGCCGGCCCGGCATCGGTGGCCGCCGGGCCGGCCGGCGAGGATCAGTCCTCTTCCGCGTCCTCCGCGTTGCGGAACGGGATGGTGATCGTGACGCCGACGCTCGGCTTCCGGTTCTCCTCGTCACCCTCGAGCGGGTCGTTGTGGATGATGTCCTTCTGCATGGGTGGTTCTCCTCTCGGTGTCTTCGGCGCTGTCCGTCCCGGCCGCCGCCGCGGTACGGACGCGGCCGGAATCCCCCCTCCGGATGGCGGGGGGCGTTTTGGGGGAGCGGTGCGTGCCGCGCAGCTCGCGGTCGAGGAAGACCACGGCGCGGCGCAGTACGGCGACGTGGTCGCCGCCCTCGTAGCCGTCGTGCCCGCTGTCGAGCCACATCGACTCGTGGCGGGCCCCGGCGGCGCGCAGCGCGGCGAGGTAGCCGCGCACCTGGCCGGGCGGGCACTTGGCGTCCCGGGTGGCGGCCACGACCAGCAGCGGTGCCCGCACGCGCGAGGCGTACTGGATCGGCGAGCTGCGGGCGTACGCCTCGGGCACGTCGTCGGGTGTGCCTCCGTACAGGCGCTCGTCCAGGGTGCGCAGCGCGGACGTGGTGGTGCGGTAGGCGGCGACGGCGTCGGCGACGGGCTTGACGGCAACGCCCGCCTGCCACAGCCCGGGACGGGTGCCGAGGGCCAGCAGCGCGAGGTAGCCGCCCCACGATGTGCCCCACAGTCCGACGGCGTCCGGCCGTACCAGCCCGCGCCCGATCAGATCGGCGCGCACCGCCACCAGGTCCTCGACCTGCGTGAGCCCCACGCCCGCGCCGAAGGCCCGGCGCCAGCGGGGCCCGTAGCCGGTGGAGCCGCGGTAGTTGACGCGTGCGACGGCGAAGCCCGAGGCCACGAGAGAGTGCACGACACCGTCGTAGGCGTCGCGGTCGTGGTCGGCGGGACCGCCGTGTACGAGGAAGACGACGGGCGGCGGCGCGCCCCGCTCCCTGGGCGCCCGGCCCTCGCAGGTCTCGCTCTCGGAGGTTTCGCCCTGCGGGAGTTCGGGACCCTGTGGCAGGTCTTGGCCTTCGGGAAGGCTGAGCCACGAGTGCACGGGGCCGTCCGGGGTCGGCGTCCACAGGTCGCGGTGGCCGCCCGGTACACGCCCCGGCACGGTGCCGAGGGCCGGCAGCGCGGTTCCGGCCGTGGAGTACATACGCGGCGGATGGGCCGTGTCCGTCCACAGGTAGTGCACATCGCCACCGGCCCGCGGCGCCGCGTCCAGCAGACTGCCGGGTGGCGTCGGCACGCGCGTGAGGGTGCCGGAGTCCAGGCGGGCCCGGTGGAGGGTGCTGCGGCCGTGGCGGTCCTCGCGGATCAGGACCGTACGCTCCTCGTCCTCGTCCGGGTACCAGCGGGCGGTGATCTCACAGTCGAACGCGCACCACGCGTACGTACGGATCCCTGTCTCCGGGCGCCAACTGGCCAGCAGATAGCGGTCGTCGTCCTCGCGCACCAGGAGCAGTTCGTCGCGTTCGGCGGTGGGCGCGAAGCCGAGCGACCAGAGCCTGCCGTGTTCCCCGGAGCCGGAGAGCACGGCGCGCGGTGTGCCGTCCGCGGTCAGGACGGTCACGGCGTGCGCGGAACCGGCGGGTCCGCTGATCGCGAGCAGGCCGGCCGCGGCGGTGATCCCGGACAGCGTGGCGTGCTGGTCGACGCGCGTCACCTCGCGGGCGGAAGCACCGCGCCGGCCCAGGTGGACGGTGGTCGTCCGGCCGTTCCCCAGCCCCATGGCGACGCTCCCGTCGTCGCTCACGGCCAGGCCGCGCGGGGTGCCCGGGGGCACGCCGGTGAGCCCGGGGAGGTCGGGGCCGCCGCGGAAGGGCTGGAACCGCCAGTGACCCTCGCCGTTCGCGTCCTCGTCGAACCACCACACGTTCGCGTCCCGGTCGATCGTTCCGTGCAGAGTGCCCCGCGGTCGGTCGGTGACCTGGCGGGCGCGCCCGGTTTCGGCGTTCCAGGCGAACACCTCGCACCGGCCTTTCGCGTCCGCGGTGAACGCCATCAGCGCCGGGTCGGCGGCGCAGACCTCGGGCAGGGCGGCCAGGTAGACCTGGTAGCGGGATCCGGTCATACGTCTCGCCCCCTCGCCCGAACGTCTTCCGCCGGTGTGCCCTTCGGCGGTACGCCCGACGCCAGGATGCGTCGCGCGCGGAGGGTCGTGTGCAGAGCGAGCAGGACCAGCACCCCGGCGGAGGCGAGCGCGGGCACGGCGGCCCCCGCGTGAGCCGTCAGAAACCCGGTGAGCGCGGGCGCCATGGCTGCGGCTCCGCCGGCGGCGGTGGCGAGGACGGAGCCCGCGCGGGCCTGGAGTTCGGGCGGCGTCCCCTGAATGGCCCGGGCCTGGAGGATCACGGTGGCCAGCGGCATGATCAGGCACAACCCGCCGAACAGCGCCCCGTACGCCCACGGTCCTCCGGCTGTCGCGAGCGCGGCGGCGAGCGGGATCATGAGCCAGGACACCGTCACAACCGCCCGCACGGGGCTCAGGCCGCGCACCAGCCGGGGCGCGGCGAGAGAACCGGCGAGTCCGGCGGCGCCGGACAGGGCCAGGACCAGGCCCATGGGCGTGCCGCCGTGGCCGCTCTCCTGCAGGGTGAAGACGGCGTCGTAGTACAGCGCGGCCAGTACGCCGTTGACGGTGGTGGTCCACACGAGTACCAGCCGCAGCAGGGGCGTCGTCCGGACGAGCCGGGCTCCGGCGCTCGCCTCGGCGGCCAGAGCGGACCATGTGCCGCGTGCGGAGCGGGGCGTGGGTCGTGGCACGGGCCGTGGCACGGAACCGTCCTGGGCCGCGTTCCCGGCCGACTCCGACGCGCCGTCAGCCCGGTCCGCCACGTCACCCCGGTTCGTCATGTCCACCGCGTCCGCGCTGTCGGTCCGGATGTCCACCGCGTCCGCGCTGTCGGTCCGGTCGGCCCGCAGGTGCGAGCGCATGGCCCGGACGCACACGGCCGTGACGGCGTACGAGACTGCGTCCAGCACGAAGGGCAGCGCGCGCGAGACCTGGTACAGCATGCCGCCCAGAGCGGGTCCCGCGACCAGGGCGCCGCGGTCACCCGCCTCCAGCCCGGCCACCACGCGCGGAAGGTCCCCGGGCTTGGAGATCAGGGCTACCGTGCCGCGGGCCGCCGCCTCGTAGCAGGCAGTGGCGGTACGTTCCACCAGTACGGCGGCGAGCAGATGGACCAGCGAAGGCCGTCCTTCCGCGACAGCCAGGGCCACGGCCACGGAGCCCATCGCGAGCGCCGAGACCACCGCCGACCAGAACATCACCTGCTTGCGCGCGCCACGGTCGGCGGGTACGGCGACGAGTGGGCCGAGCATCAGCCCGGTCGCCGTTGACACCCCCGCGACCAGCCCCACCACCGCCGGCGAGTAGCCGAGCCCGAGGAGCAGCAGCGGCAGGACGACCCCGGACGCCTGGCTGCCCAGGGAATCGGCGGCGTTCGCGCACCAGAAGAGCCGGACGTCGCGGGTGGCGGGCTCGGTGCCCTTGGCCGGCTCGGTGTCGTTGATCAGGGCCGTCGGAGTCGAAACGGCCTGGACGCGCGAGGCCCCTGTTTCGGGAACAGAAGATCCCATGCGCAGCCCTCCCCGTTCTGCCGTCACACTCGAAGTCACATGCGAGATCGCATGTGAAACAGCGCCACAGTTGACAAAGATGTGTGGAAAAGGTGCAGGAATTGAAACGCTCGGGAGCTTAGCCAGGAGCCGATGGGGAGGACAAGGACGCCCGAACGAGGGCGGGTTCGATTTCGCATGAGCGGCGAGGGGCGCGCCAGGGACCTGTACGGCAGCATCCGGACGCGCGGTTTCCCACCGCTCCCGCGCCGTCCGCGATCACCGTGCCGGGGTGGCGAGTTCGGGCGGCGACGGCACGACGACCGGGATTCCCGCTTCGCTTTGGCATTCGCGGCACAGAATGAATCTTCCGGGCGGGCGGAGCCCTTTGTGGATCGTCGCCGACCACGCCGGACATAAGCCGGAATTCGCCACTCCGCGCGGGGAACGGCATCTGAACTGCGGGGGGAACGGGGCGGGACGCCGTCGACCGGCCTCTGTCACACCACGTGCCACGACGTCCCGCCATGAACGCCGGACACGCCCGCCACGCCCACCGCCGACGGCATGGGCAGCCTTCCCGGTGGCGAACGCGGCTTCCCGCCGCCGACGCGCCGTACGCCGCGCACCCACCGGAGAAGAAGACCCCGACGGAAGTGCGTGGGCCGGTGCGGTATCCGGAATGCAGCTCCCCGGATATCGCCGGACCGACGGCAACGGGCTCAGGTTATTGGCCGGAATCGTACGAGAGAAAAGCGAGAAAGAGCCAGGCGGGAAAGGAAAACGAGATCGTCTTCACGGCGCCGTAGCCTGCCCTGTCGAAGGCGGCCGGCCCGTACCGGCCGCTGCGGCGTCGGAGGTGGGTCGTGCTCCGTCCAGGGTGCGGGCCTCGGCTGCGCCGTGTCGTCGCCGACCGCCCTTGGTCGGGTTCTGCGCACGGGCGAGGAACCTGCCGAGGCTGCCCGGCGGGCAGCCCGGAGGTTCTCCTGTCCCCGTCGCGAAGTGACTCGACGAACGGCGCAGCGCAGGGTTCAGTACTGCTCGGTCTCCACGAATCCCGCGTCCGAGTCGTCGTCCGCACCGATGGCGGCGGCGGTGGGGTCGAATCCGGGCGGGCTGTCCTTGAGGCCCAGGCCCATGCCGGCCAGCTTCGCCTTGACCTCGTCGATGGACTTCGCACCGAAGTTGCGGATGTCCAGCAGGTCGGCCTCGGAGCGGGCGACGAGCTCACCCACGGAGTGGACGCCCTCACGCTTGAGGCAGTTGTACGACCGGACGGTGAGCTCGAGCTCCTCGATCGGCATCACCAGGTCGGCGGCGAGGGCGGCGTCCACCGGGGACGGGCCCATGTCGATGCCCTCGGCCTCGATGTTCAGCTCGCGGGCGAGACCGAACAGCTCGACCAGCGTCTTGCCGGCGGAGGCCATGGCGTCACGGGGACGCATCGCCTGCTTGGTCTCGACGTCGACGATCAGCTTGTCGAAGTCGGTGCGCTGCTCGACACGCGTGGCCTCGACCTTGTACGTGACCTTGAGAACCGGCGAGTAGATCGAGTCGACCGGGACGCGCCCGATCTCCTGACCGAGCTGCTTGTTCTGCACGGCGGAGACGTAACCGCGACCGCGCTCGACGGTCAGCTCCATCTCCAGCTTGCCCTTGCCGTTGAGCGTGGCGAGGACGAGGTCGGGGTTGTGCACCTCGACACCGGCCGGGGGCGCGATGTCGGCGGCGGTGACCAGACCTGGGCCCTGCTTGCGCAGGTACATCACGACCGGCTCGTCGTGCTCGCTGCTCACGACGAGTTGCTTGATGTTGAGGATCAGGTCGGTGACGTCCTCCTTGACGCCCGGCACGGTGGTGAACTCGTGCAGCACGCCGTCGATACGGATGGACGTGACCGCCGCCCCCGGGATCGAGGACAGGAGCGTCCGGCGGAGGGAGTTGCCGAGGGTGTAACCGAAGCCCGGCTCCAGCGGCTCGATCACGAACCGGGAACGGAACTCGTCGACGACCTCTTCGGTCAGGGACGGACGCTGAGCGATCAGCACGTGGTGTTGCCTCCAAGGGTTTGGCGCCCCTCATGGACGCCGTGGTCACCATGAAGGGTACGTGCGATGCGGGCGATACAGCCGCCGCGGAGGCCGACCCGCCCGACTTCGCCCCAGTGAGACCCGTTTCCGCCTGCCCCCCACACGGCGGTGGCTCGCCGCTCCCGGACGGAAGGCGGAACCGGGTGGGGGCCTGTGCGCCGACGGCCCATGTGTGGTCACCGCGTCCGGAGCCGGACGGTTTTCCCTTCCCCAGGGGTGTCGCGGCCGTCCGCGGCGGGGTCCAATGGTAAAGGGCAGGCCTTTCGCGCCCGCACCGCTCAGAAGAGGCACGCAATGGATCCATGGCTGATCTGGTTGATCATCGCAGCCGTGTTGGCTGCGGCGGAGATCTTCACTCTTACCGCTGCGCTCGGAATGCTGAGCGCGGCCGCATTGGTCACGGCGGGGTCCGCCGCATTCGGGCTGCCGCTGCCTCTGCAGTTCCTGGTGTTCACCGTCGTCGCCACCGTCACCGTGTTGTTCGTGCGCCCCATTGCGCTGCGCCACGTCCTGCAGCCCCAAGTGGCGAGGTTCGGCGTGGACGCACTGGTCGGCAAGGGTGCGTATGTCGTCTCCGAGGTGACGGGCCGGGGCGGCAGGGTCCGCATCGACGGTGAGGAATGGACGGCCCGCGCCTACGACGAGACGCTGGTGATTCCTCCTGGAGTGATCGTCGACGTCATGGAGATCAGCGGCGCCACCGCGATTGTCTACCCCCGGGACTGAAGCCATGGAAACCTCGGCGTTCTTGATTGCCGGCCTGATCGTCGCCCTGATCGCGGTTTTCACCGTGGTGCGGGCGGTCCGTATCGTGCCCCAGGCGCGCGCCCGCAACGTCGAGCGGCTCGGCCGCTACCACCGGACCCTGAATCCCGGCCTCAGCCTCGTGATCCCCTACATCGACCGCGTTCATCCCGTGATCGATCTGCGCGAACAGGTGGTTTCCTTCAAGCCGCAGCCGGTCATCACCGAGGACAATCTTGTCGTCGAGATCGACACCGTTCTGTATTTCCAGGTCACGGACCCGAGAGCGGCCTTCTACGAGATCGCGAATTTCCTTCAGGCGGTCGAGCAGCTCACCGTGACCACCCTGCGCAACGTCGTGGGATCCATGGACCTGGAAAAGACGCTCACCTCACGGGACACCATCAACAGCCAGCTTCGTGGCGTGTTGGACGAGGCCACCGGAAAGTGGGGGCTGAGGGTCAACCGGGTGGAGATCAAGGCCATCGACCCTCCGCAGTCCATCAAGGACGCGATGCAGAAGCAGATGCGGGCCGAGCGGGACAAGCGGGCTGCGATTCTCGGGGCCGAGGGGCAGCGCCAGTCGCAGATCCTCACCGCCGAAGGCGACAAACAGGCAGCCGTCCTGCGCGCTGAGGGCAACCGTACCGCCGCGATCCTCCAGGCCGAGGGCCAGTCCCGCGCCATCGACGAGGTGTTCCAGGCCGTACATCGCAACGACCCCGACCCCAAGCTGCTGGCCTACCAGTACCTTCAGACGCTGCCCCAGCTCGCGCAGGGCTCGGGCAACAATTTCTGGGTGATCCCCAGCGAGATCACCTCCGCGCTCCAGAGCATGTCCCGCGCCTTCACCGAGGTCCTGCCCCAGTCGCCGGCCACCCGCGAGAAGCCCTCGGACGACATGGTCGCCCAGGCCGCCAGCGACAAGGCTCAGGCCGAAGAGGCCGCTGCTGCGGCCCTCGCAGACGCGGCCGAGGCCGAGGGTGTCCACCCCGATGCCGACCCGTCCCACCCGCCTCGCTGACGGCGGGCAGCGCCTCACGCGACGCGCACATCGGAATCGTTCGAGCACGACGAAGCCGCCCATCGACCAGGCCGAGCAGATCGACCTGGTCGCATCCGAGGGCTCGGATGAACAGCACCGCGTCGCGGGCCATCGCCTCGATCGTGTCCGGTGTGGAGCCGCTCGATCCGCCCACCCCGCGGTTGTCGAAAGGGAAGACCCGACGTCGTACGGCGAGCCCGTCGACGACGCGCGGGTCCCAGTTGTCCAGGACCCCGGCCAGGTGGATCAGGAGGATCAGCGGCATGCCGCCCTCGGGGCGAGTTCCCGGTAGGCGAAGTCCTCGCCGTGGACGGACGCGGAGCTGGTCGGCGCGTTCTCGTACGGACCACGTCAGGTGGGACGGGGAACGTCGAGGTGTGGTCGCGTCCGGGTCCTTCCGACGAACCCACCTCCGGGTCCGGCACCTCGCCGGCGCGCATACCGGCCTTGTCGCCGTAGCGCTCCACCGTGAAGGCCCTCATCGTCGTCTCCCTGGTCGCCGCCTTGTGCTCTGTCCCGTATCGCACCGCACGCTCCTTCGTTCCTGTCATGACGGGCCCCGCGAGGCAGCGCAAGTAGCCCCCACGAGCTGACGCAGGGGGCGGAACGGTCCAACCGCCCTTGTGCTCCTCGTCGAAGATCCGCAGCGCCCGGTCGGCCACCAGACGGTCCCGGAACTCGCTCAGCGCGGAGTGGTCGAACCCGGGACACCGAGACCCTGTCGTGGGGCGCCCTTGGCCGGCACGAGTCCTGAGAAACCATGCGAAGCCTGCCCGCTCATACGACTCCTTGCAGGGTGGAGAAGCTCCTGAACTGCAAAAACGCAGGTAGGGCGCCTGGGTCCGGCGACGGGTTCGGTGATGGGGTCGGCGACGGGTCCTGGCCGCATGGCATGTTCCAAATGAAAATGCCGGAGCCATCGCTTCCGGTCGTTCCTTTCCGTAGCCTCAGGAGTATCTGAACCACCGCGCGCCGCACCGCACTTGATCAGCGTCAGCCGACAACGCGTCGAAGGGGCAACGGTCATGGCCGTCGAGACCGAGGTTCTGAACGAACTGCACCGGCTGCGTACCCGGATACCGGAGCTGACGGGGGCGTTGGCGGCCGGTGCCGACGGTCTCGTCCTCGCCGAGGACATGCCGGACGTGCAGCCGGAAGGGCTGGCCGCGCTCACCGCGGCGGCGCTCGGCGTGGGGCGCCGGATGGTCGACCTCGCCGACCGCGGCGAGTTCCGCGAGCTGCTGGTGCGCGGGGCCGGGGGCTATCTCGCGACGTACGCGGCCGGACCGTCGGCCGTCCTGACCTTGCTCGCCGACGACCGGGCCAACGTCGGCCGTCTGCACCTGGAGGGGCGGCGCGGCGGCGCGCGCATCGCCGCGCTGCTGGCGGCGCGGTCCATGGACGACGGGCCCGTCGTCCATGGCGGCGAGCCACCGGCTCCGCAGTTCCGCGGCCGGATCCTCGGCGCTCTGCCCATACGCATCCCGCCGCAGTCCCGATACGAGCCCTGACGGAACTCCGCAGGGCTCCGGCGGACTCCGTCAGGAGTGCCTACGACCCGGTGGCCCGGCCGCGGCGTCCGCCGACCCCGCGCCGTCGGCCGCCACCCCGTTCCGGGCCCGCACCCGCTCCCGACGAGGGGGCGCTGAACCCACCGGGTACGAGACGCGGTGGCCCCACGGTCGGCGTCGCCGGCCCGGACGGCGTCGGTCCTGTGCCCGCTCCCCGGCCTGCCTCCGTGCCCGTGCCCGTGCCCGGTGCCGGGTCCGGGGCCGGAACGCGGGGCTGGGGTGGCGCAGCACGGGTCAGCACGCGTGCGTGGGGCAGCAACGGGGCGCAGGCGGCGCAGACTTCGCTGAGGGTCCACACCTGGCCGACCGCCGGGTCGTGCCGCAGGACGAGGACGACGGAGCCCGCGCAGGCGACCCGGGTGCCCTCGTGCAGCGCGCACCGCTGGCGACGGCACCAGCAGGCGGCGTCGTGATGTACCGCCGCCGCTCTGGCGTGCGCGGCCGCGTGGGCCACCGCGAAGCGGCGCAGCGCCGCGATGTCCCGGGAACGCGGCGGCATCACGCACGGCGAGGAGCAGGTGACCGACGCGGTGCGGTCCCGGTGCCCGACCACACGGATCGTCCAGCAGCGGCCCGGACGGCGGGCCGATGGGGCGTCAGGGTACATAAGAGCCAAAGCACATGTCCTTCGTGGGGGAGGGCGATGAGCGAATGGGGGAGCGGTCCGGGAGTGGTCCCGCACGGCCCGGCGGAAGTGACCTCGCTCACAGCATGCCCGGGGCCCGCGCGGACCATTCGCGCTGTGCCCCCTCCGGCCGACGCACCGCCTGTCGGTCCGTACCCCTAAGCTCCCTCCATGAGCACAGCGGAACCCCACAGACGCGTCGTCGACGGCCGTTTCGAGCTGGTCGGGCGACTCGGCGGCGGAGGCATGGGCCTGGTGTGGCGGGCCCACGACCTGGCCCTGCGTCGGGATGTCGCCGTGAAGGAGGTGCGGCCCCCGGACCCGGATCTCGCCGAGTACGACCCCGAGGGCGCCCGGACGCTGCGTGAGCGCGTCCTGCGGGAGGCCCGCGCGCTGGCCCGCGTCCACCACCCCAACGTCGTGACGATCCACCACATCGTCGACGGCGGCGAGAACACGTATCCGTGGATCGTGATGGAACTGGTCGAGGGCGGCTCCCTCCAGGACCGGCTCGACCGGGGCGTGATGACGCCGGCCGAGGCCGCGCGCCTGGGCCGCGAGGTGCTGTCCGCGCTGCGCGCCGCGCACGCCGTCGGCATCGAGCACCGCGACGTGAAGCCCGCCAACGTCCTGCTCCGCCCCGACGGGCGGCCCGTGCTCACCGACTTCGGTATCGCCGCCGTCCGCGAGTCCGCAAGCCTCACCGCCACCGGCGCCGTCATCGGCTCGCCCGACTTCATGGCGCCGGAACGGGTCAGCGGCAAGGAGGGCGGTCCCGCCGCCGACCTCTGGTCGCTGGGGATGCTGCTGTACGTCGCCGTGGAGGGCCACCATCCGCTGCGCAGGGCGAGCACGCTCGCCACGCTGGCCGCCGTGCTCGGCGAGGACGTGCCCGAACCGCGCCGGGCAGGGCCGCTGACCGGTGTCCTCGAGGCGCTGCTCGTCCGGGACCCGCAGGCCCGCCCCGACGCGGCGGAGGTCGACCGGATGCTCGCGGCCGTGACCGGGGACGCGCCCGGCCCGTCGCAGCCGGCGCCGGCCGCGGCCCTGTACGCCCCGCCGACCTCCTACCCCCTCGCCCCGCCCGCGGTCGCCGACGTCGCCCCCGCCCCGCCGCACACCACCGCCCCGACCCGAGGGCGCCGGACCCGTGGCAAGGCAGTCGCCGGAGCCGTCCTCGGCACGGCCCTGACGGGCGTGCTGGTGTGGACGCTGCTCCCGAACACGGACGGCGGCGACACCGACGGCGCGGCCACGCCGAAGCCGTCCGTGTCGCAGAGCGCCCGGCAGACGTCCTCCGGCGGGTCCTCCGGTGGTTCGTCCGGCAGCTCGTCCGGTGGTTCGTCCGGCGGGGTCGCCGCCGCGGAGAAGGTCGACCTGCTCAGCGGGAAGGGCCTCAAGGCGGCCGTGGCGAAGCTGACCGCCGCCATGGGCGGGACGAAGGTCACCAGCCTGGTGGTGTACGGGGAGTACGCCATCGCCGACGCCCCCGTCGCCGGCCACCCGAAGCTCTACGACCGGTACATGTACCGGGGCGGCGACGTGGCGGTGAAGGACGGGCCGGGCGGCACTGTCATGACCGGCGCGATCCCCGTCGACCTGGACGTCTACGACTGGGACGCGGTGCCCGCGTTGCTGGCCAGGGCCACCGAGGTCCTGGGCGTCGCCGAGCCGACGAGCCGTTACCTGGTGATCAACCCGGGCTCCAGCATCTTCGACAGCGGGCCGACGATGAGCGTCTACCTGTCCGACGACTACGGCAGCGCCTACCTCAGGGCCGATGTGCGGGCCCGGGTGATCGAGACCCACCCGCGCGACGACGGCTGACTCCCGGCCGCCGGTTCGCGCGCTCGCGCTATTCGCGCGTGAAGGTGCCCAGGCCGGTCTCGTCGAACGCCTCCACGGTCACCCGGGTCGCCTTGCCGTCGCGGTCGCCGTGGAAGGTGACGCCGGACAGTCCGACGGCGTTCTCGCCGACCGTCCGGAAGCTGAACGTGTCCCCGTCGTAGTGGGTCAGCCGGAACGTCGTCGGCTTCGGGCCCAGTCGCATGGTCAGCTCGCCACCGGACGCGGAGACGGTCAGCGGACCGTAGAAACGGTTGGCGTATGTCCCGCTGTAGGCGGCGTCGGGGCGCGCGGCGGCCGCGTCGGCGGGCGGGGTGGAGTAATCGGTGGGCGAGACCTCCGCCTGTTCCTGCTGCGCGTAGACCTTCCCGATCAGGTCGAGCCAGTCGGCCGTGGCCTTCCCGTGCTCGGCGGTGTCGAAGAAGCCCTCAGCGATGGCGTCGGGAAGCCCGAGCGGCTTGCCGTTGGTGAGCACCACGATGCCCAGTTGCTCCGCGGGAAGCATGGTGACGTTGGTGTTCGCGCCGAGGGCGAAGGCGCCCGAGTGG
The DNA here is from genome assembly GCF_035983595.1 of Streptomyces sp. NBC_01334. Classification (NCBI taxonomy): domain Bacteria; kingdom Bacillati; phylum Actinomycetota; class Actinomycetes; order Kitasatosporales; family Streptomycetaceae; genus Streptomyces; species Streptomyces sp. NBC_01334. The sequence continues at coordinate 8,918,334 of NZ_CP130718.1, forward strand.
CTCAGGCGCAGGCGGCCCAGGTCGTCGTAGCCGACGTTCCAGCCGAGGCCGTAGAAGCCTGTGCGGCCGGCCGGCGTCTGCGGGGGGTTGGAGACGATCGCGGGGAGGTGGGTGCGCTCTAGCTGCTCGGCCGGGATGATCTGCTCGCCGTCGAGCTTGCCGTTCGCCAGCTGGAGGCGCAGCCAGCGGGACATGTCGCGGGCGGAGGAACTGGCGCCGCCCGCCGGGGACTGGGCGTCGGCGTCGCGCACGTACTGGGCCCGCCAGGTGCCGTCGGGGGCCTTCACATGCAGGTCGGCCCGGTTCTTGGCGGCCTCGTAGTCGGCGAAGCGGGAGCTGGTGGCGTCCATCCCGGCGGGCTTGTAGAGGGTGTCCTCGGAGAGCTTCTCCCAGGTCGTGCCCTCGGCGTCCGCGACCGCCTGACCGGCCGCCGTCGGGCCGTAGTTGGTGTAGGCGTAGGAGGCGCGGAACGGGGCCAGGGGCTCGTACCGGAGGTGGTTGAGGATGTAGTCGCGGTCGTAGCCGAGGTCCTCCAGCAGATCGCCCGCGTGGTCGGGCAGGCCGCTGCGGTGGGCGAACAGGTCGGCCACCGTGACGTTCCGCGTCACCCACGGGTCCTTGAGGGCGAAGCCGGGCAGATGGGCGGCGACGGGGTCGTCCCAGCCGATCTTCTCGTCGCCCTCGCCCACCGCTCCGGCGACGACGGTCGAGGCCAGCGGCTTGGACAGGGACGCCAGCTCGAACACCGTGTCGGGGTCGATCCGGGCGGACCGGCCTTCGTGGCGCACGCCGAAGCCTTTCAGGTACACGACCCGGTCCTTGTACACGACGGCGACCGCGACCCCGGGCACGCCCGTCCGCTCCATCCCGTCCCGCACGATCCCGTCGAGCTTCCCCACGGCCGCGTTCACCTCCGCCGCCGTCAGCTGCGCAGGCGGCTGGGGCGGCGGAGCGGCGGCGAGGACACCGGGGACGAGCAGGAGCGCGGCCACCGCGAGGGCCGCCGGGGCCTTCGCCCGGTGGCGTGTCGTCGTCTGCCGAACACCCATGCAGACCATTGAACGCCTCGCCGGGAACGCTGTCCTGCCGAGTCAGGCAGGTGCGCCACTCGGTGCTTCGCCGTGGGCGCGCTCGGCTGGCTGGGGTGGCGCATTCGCCGGGCCCGGCCGGCGGGGAGGGCGCTCTCGCCCTGGCCGTGCTCGGGCTGCTGGTCCTGGTGCTGCGACCGGCCGCCGTGTACACCTGGCTCGACGTGTCCGTCCCGCTGCCGACGGTCATGCTCGCCGGCTTCGCGGTCCAGGCGGCGGCCCCGCTGTTGCTGACCGTGGCTCTGGCCATCGTCGGCGGCAGCGACCTCGCGGCCCACTGACGACCGGCGTGCCGCAGCCCCACCCGTACCGCGGCGCCACCCGCGCCGAGGGGCGGCCGTGCCTCAGTGGGGGAAGGCGCGCGGCTGCCGCAGCAGGGGGAGTTCGTCGCGGAACTCCTCGATGCGGGAGCTGATCTGCCGCATCAGGACGGTGTCGGCGAGGCGGTCGAGGTAGAGGTTGCGACGGGCCAGGCCGGGCGCGTCGACGCAGAAGTACAGCGCCATGAGCGGATTGACGAACAGCTCGCTGTCCTTGGTCCGCTCGGTGAACCGCACGTTGCCGAAGGAACCGCGCACGGCGGCGGCGACGGAGCCGTTGACGATGCTCGGGTGGCCCGGGGTGCAGGCCTGGGCGTCGGCCACGGCGTCCAGGTAGAGGGCCCCCTCGGGGCTCTGGTGCGACAGGGAGAACGCGCCGAGGTAGGCGCCCTCGCGGTCCAGCGCGGCCAGGTTCTCCAGCACGAGGGAGTGGTTCACGCCGTGGTGGGCGTCCACGCCGAAGCCGAGACAGGCCACCAGCCGGTGGGGGACGTCGTCGAGGCTCTGTACGGCGGCGAGGCTGGCCATGTCCTCCTCGGGCGTGCCCAGTCCGTGCTCGTCGCCGCGCATCAGGATGTCGGTCCCGCCGTCCACCAGGACGACGGCGTCCACCCCGCCCAGATGGTCGAGGAGCGCCCGGTAGGCGGCTCGCAGGGGTTCCACTCCGGTCCGCGGGAAGGCGTACACCGTGGCGGGGAGGTCGTGCCGGTCGAGCCAGCGGGCCAGGGTGCGCTCGGGGAAGTAGTCGCCGCGGGTGGGGATGTCGGGGCGGATGGCCGCGACGTCCGGCTGGAGCCAGACCTCGGAGGGCAGCCCGTGCAGGTCGGCGAAGGAGAGGTTGGCCAGATGGACCTCCTTGCCCGCCGAGCGCAGGGCGAGCGCCAGCGGAAGGCCCGCGTACACGTCGAAACCGCCGCCCGCACCGGCGATCAGCACCCGGCGCGCGTCGCGCAGCCGGGTGAAGAGGGGAGGCTCATGGACGGAGAACACCCCGGGACGCTAACAGGCGGTGATCGCGCGGCCCAACAGGATTACGTCAACCCCGCTGAGCCGTGGGTGGGTTGGGGTTCGGCCGACCGTGGCCGGAGTGGCCCGAAAGGGCGACCGAACCCCGCGCCCAGGACTACGCGCCGCTCTCCCGCAGCATGTCCTCACGCTCGACGATCTTCACGCGCTCGCGGCCCTGCGGCTCGCCCAGCGCCTTCTCGGCGGCGTCCAGCTTGTACCAGCCCTCCCAGGTGGTGAAGCGGACGTCGCGCTCGGCGAGGAACGCCTCCACGGCCTCCGGCTCGGGCGAGGCGGGCGCGTGCAGACGGCCGTTCGCGTGGTCGTCCAGCAGGTTCGACACCGTCTCGTTGGCGTCGCCCTTGGTGTGGCCGATGAGGCCGACCGGACCGCGGCGGATCCAGCCGGTGACGTACGTCGACTGCAGGTGCTCGCCGGACTCCTCTATGACGCGGCCGCCCTCGTCCGGGACCGTGCCCGAGTCGAGGTCCCAGGGCAGCTTCGGAAGCTTGTCGGAGAGGTAGCCGACGGCGCGGTAGATCGCCGTGACGTCCCAGTCCTTGAACTCGCCGGTGCCCTTGACGTTGCCGGTGCCGTCGAGGGCGGTGCGCTCGGTGCGCAGACCGACGACCTTGCCGTCCTCGCCGAGGATCTCGGCCGGCGACTCGAAGAAGTGCAGGAACAGCTTGTGCGGGCGGTCGCCGACATCGCGGATCGCCCAGTTCTCCAGCGTCTTGGCGACCATGTCGGCCTGCTTGTTGCCGCGTCGCGTGGCGATCGAGCCGTCGTCGTAGTCGATGTCCTCGGGGTCGACGATGACCTCGATGGTGGGGGAGTGGTCGAGCTCCCGCAGCTCCATCGGGGAGAACTTCGCCTGCGCCGGGCCACGGCGGCCGAAGACGTGGATCTCCAGTGCCCTGTTGGCCTTCAGACCCTCGTAGACGTTGGCCGGGATCTCCGTGGGCAGCAGCTCGTCCGCCGTCTTGGCCAGGACGCGGGCCACGTCGAGGGCGACGTTGCCGACTCCCAGGACCGCGACCTTCTCGGCCTCGAGGGGCCAGGTGCGCGGCACGTCCGGGTGGCCGTCGTACCAGGAGACGAAGTCCGCGGCGCCGTAGGAGCCGTCGAGCTCGATGCCGGGGATCGACATGTCGCGGTCGGCCGTCGCGCCGGTGGAGAAGATCACCGCGTCGTAGAAGGCGCGCAGGTCGTCCAGGCTGATGTCGGTGGGGTAGTCGACGTTGCCGAAGAGGCGGATCTGCGGCTTGTCGAGGACCTGGTGCAGGGCGTTGACGATGCCCTTGATGCGGGGGTGGTCCGGGGCGACGCCGTAGCGGATCAGGCCGAACGGGGCCGGCATGCGCTCGAAGAGGTCGATGGAGACACCCGGGTCGGCGGCCACATCGGACTTGAGCAGCGCGTCGGCGGCGTAGATCCCGGCGGGGCCGGCTCCGACAATGGCTACCCGCAGGGGGCGGGGCATGATCAGGTTCCCTTCGAGTGGCGACAGATCGACTCGAGGGAAGCCTAAACTAAGGCAAACCTTACTCGGTACGCGGGTCCGGTCTATGGACTCATAAGCATCATTTATGAGTGGAGTGGCGGCCGACTCGCGTCACGGCAGCGGCTGTTCGGCCCAGATGACCTTGCCCTTGGCCGTGTAACGGGTGCCCCAGCGGTCGGTCAGCTGCGACACGAGGAAGAGGCCGCGGCCGCCCTCGTCGGTCATGGCCGCGTACCGCAGGTGCGGTGAGGTGCTGCTGCTGTCGGCGACCTCGCAGATCAGGGTGCGGTCACGCAGCAGCCGGACGCGCACCGGGGCGCTGCCGTAGCGGATCGCGTTGGTGACCAGTTCGCTCAGGATCAGTTCCGTCGTGAAGGACAGGTCCTCCAGGCCCCAGCGCGCCAGCTGCCGCGCCACGGCCGCCCGCACCTCGCCGACCGCCGCCGGGTCCACCGGCACGTCCCACTCGGCGACCCGGTCGGCACCGAGCGCCCGGGTACGCGCGACGATCAGCGCGATGTCGTCGCCGGGGCGGGGCGGCAGAAGGGCGTCCAGGACGGCCTGGCAGGTCCCCTCCGGCGGACCGTCGGAGGACCGCTCCAAGGCGGTGCGCAGCAGCTCCAGACCGGTGTCGATGTCCCGTTCCCGGTCCTCCACCAGCCCGTCGGTGTACAGCACAAGGGAGCTGCCCTCGGCCAGCTCCAGCTCGACCGTCTCGAACGGCAGCCCGCCCAGTCCGAGCGGCAGTCCGGCGGGCACCTCGAGGTACTCGACCCGGCCGTCGGGGTGCACCAGCGCCGGCGGCGGATGGCCGGCCCGGGCGATCGTGCAGCGCCGGGAGACCGGGTCGTAGATGGCGTACAGACAGGTCGCCCCGGAGACGGCCGCGTCGGTGCCGTCGTCCGCCTCGTCCTGGTCGATCCGGGCCACCAGCTCGTCCAGCAGGCCGAGGAGTTCCTCCGGGGCCAGATCCAGGGCGGAGAAGTTGTGCACCGCCGTGCGCAGCCGGCCCATGGTGGCCGCCGCGTGCAGCCCGTGGCCCACCACGTCACCGACGACGAGGGCGACCCGGGCCCCGGACAGGGGCAGCACGTCGAACCAGTCGCCCCCCACACCCGCCTGCGCCGGCAGATAGCGGTAGGCGATGTCCAGGGCGTTCTGTTCCGGCAGGGTGCGCGGCAGCAGGCTGCGCTGGAGGGTGACCGCCATGCCGTGCTCGCGGGTGAACCGGCGCGCGTTGTCGATGGAGATCGCAGCCCGCGCCACCAGCTCCTCGGCGAGCACGACCTCGTCCGGGTCGAACGGATCGGGCCGTTCCGAACGCCAGAAACTGACCACGCCCAGGATCAGGGACCCCGCCCGCACGGGCACGGTGATCAGCGAGTGGATGCCGAACTCCACGACCTGCTCGGTCCGTTCGAGGTCCTGGGCGCGCCAGCCGGGCGCCTGGGCGAGACGGGCCTCCAGGACCGCCCGCGCCTCGCCGAGACTGTGGGCCTGCGGGGCGGAGTCCACGAACCGGATCCTCTCGCCCACCGCGTACAGCGGCGCGCCCTTGCGGATCGCGCTGACCGCCGTGCGGCGCAGCGTGCCCCGGGCCCCCGGCTCCTCGCCCTGAAGGACGGCGTCGAACAGATCCACGGACGCGAAGTCCGCGAACCTCGGCACGGCCAGCTCCGTGAGCTCCTCGGCGGTCCTGGTGACGTCCAGGCTGGTCCCGATGCCCACCCCGGCCGCGTACAGCATGTCGAGGCGCTCGCGGGTCGCCTCCGCCCGGCCCGACAGAGCGCGCAACTCCGTGGAGTCGCGCAGGGTGGCGACGCTGCCCGCCGGTCCGCCCGCCAGAACGGTGGGCCGCTGGTTGATCGCCAGCAGCCGCTCCCCGACCAGGTGCACCTCGTCGGTGACCATCCGTCCCGAGGCCAGCAGCTCGGCCGTGTCCCGGTCGAGTCCCAGATCGAGGACCTGGCGCCGTTCGGCGTCCGGGGGCAGGTCGAGCAGGCGTTGCGCCTCGTCGTTGGCGAGCAGCAGGTCGCCCTCGCCGCCGACGATGATCACCCCTTCCCGCACGGAGTGCAGGACGGCGTCGTGGTGCTCGTACATCCGGGTCATCTCGCGCGGGCCCAGGCCGTGGGTCTGGCGCAGCAGACGGCGGCTGACCAGCGCCGTGCTCGCCGTTGCCAGGGCGAGGGCGACCGCGGCGCTGCCGAGGACGAGCGGCAGCTGCCGGTCGGCGTTGCCGCCGACGTGCGCGGTGGTGATGCCGGACGACACGAGCCCGACCACGGTCCCGTCGGCCGTCTTCACCGGTACCACCGCCTGGACCAGCCGGCCGATGGTCCCGTTGACCTCCTCGACCACGATCCCGCCGTCCAGCGCCGGCTGGATGTTCCCGACGAACTTCTTGCCGATGCGGTCCGGCTTGGGATGCGTGTAGCGGATGCCCTCGGTGTTCATGACGACGAGGAAGTCCATGTCGGACGCCTTGCGGGCCGCCTCTGCCTTGGGCTGGAGCACGGCCGTCGGGTCCGGGGCGTTCAGCGCCTCGACGATGCCCGGCGAGTTGGCGAAGGTCTGCGCGACCGCCACGGAGCGGTTGCGGGCCTCCTGGGTCGTGTCGTGGCGCACCTGGAGCAGCAGCGCCACCACGGCGGCCACGACCAGCAGCAGCACGATGACCACTTGGAGGACGAACACCTGCGCGGCGAGACTGCGCCCGCCCAGTGCGGACTCAGGCGTACGCCGGACCCGCGGGCCCCGGGGACGACGGGCCGGCCGGGCATCCGAGCGCCCCAGGAGTCGGACCATGTGCCATGTCTACACTGCCGGGCCGCGCGAGGCGAGAGTCGTCACGCACGGTCACGGACCGTGTCCCGCACGCTTGCCGTGAGTGACTTCGGCCGCCCGCCGGGTGGCCAGCAGCAGCGCGATGTCGTCCGCCCGGTCAGCGGCCTGCCGGGCCGTCGCGGTGAGCAGGTCGGCGACGTCCGCGAGGGAACGGCCGGAACGAGCCTCGGCCGTGGGCCCGGCGGTGTCGGTCTCGGCCGGACGGTGCCCGGCCCCCGCCCCGGCCAGCGCCCGGCGCAGATCCGTGATGCCGTCGTCGATGTCATGGCCGGGCCGCTCGACCAGCCCGTCCGTGTAGAGGGCGAGGATCGCGCCCGGCTCCAGCCGCAGCTCCGTCACCGGGTAGTGGGCGCGCGGGTCCACCCCGAGCACCACGCCGCCGGGCAGTTCCACGACCTCGGTTCGGCCGTCGGGGTGGCGCAGCAGCGGCGGCAGGTGCCCGGCGCGGACCGCCCGGGCCAGACCGGTGGCCGGGTCGAGCCGGACGTAGCAGCAGCTGGCGAACTGGCCGGGGTCCAGGTCGATGAGGAGGTGGTTCGTGCCGCCCATGACCTCCTCGGGCGGCCGGTCGCCCAGTGCGAACGCCCGCACCGCGCTGCGCAGCTGTCCCATGGTGGCCGCCGCCTGCACGCCGTGCCCCTGCACGTCCCCGATGACCAGGGCCAGCCCGTCCCCGGCCTCCACCACGTCGTACCAGTCGCCGCCCACGTCCATGCCCTCGGTGCCGGGCAGATAGCGTCCCGCGGTCTCCACGCGCGCGTGCTGCGACAGCCGCCGGGGGAGGAGGGCCTGCTGGAGCCCTCGGGCGAGGGCGGCCTCGGTGTCGTAGCGCTGCGCCTTCTCCATCGCGTGGGCGATCAGCCCGGCGAGCGCGGTCAGCACCGTGCGCTCCTCGGAGCTGAAGCTGCGTGAGCGGTCGAAGCCGAGGATGCACGAGCCGACCGGGCGGCCCGAGGCGATCAGCGGGAGGAAGGCGCGCGCGCCCTCCGACGCGTCGAGGTCGATGCCCGGATAGGCGTCCGCCAGCTGCTGCATCGAGTCGAAGAAGAGCGGCCGGCCCGTCGTGAGGGTCTCCACACCGGGCAGTCGGGCGTCGAGGCCCACCCCTTCGAAGGGAGCCAGGAAGCCTTCGGGGAACCCGGACTCCCACGCCAGGTACAGATGCCGCTCCTGGAGCAGGTAGATGGCCAGCCGACGGCCGCCGAACGCGGGCAGCAGCTCCTGCATCACCACCGCCGACACCTGGCGGGCGGTCACGGCCTCCGTCAGCGCGATGGCCAGGACGATGGGCCGGTAGATCGGGGCGGTCGAGGCGGCGGTACCGGACGCCGGGGCGTCCGTCTCCGGGCGCTCGGGGGCCGCGTCGTTCGGCACGCGGTTCGCCGGGACCGCCTTGCAGGTGACGAGATCCGCGCCCGGGTACAGGGACACGCGCAGCCAGTCGCCCTCGTACGGCCGGGGGACGGAGGAGGGGTCGGTGGTGACGGGAAGCCGCACATGGAAGTGCGCGGGCTCCGGCGACAACAGGGCGCCGCGCAGATGCTCCTCGCACGTGGGCTGGTTCAGCCACGGCACGGCCTCCCACAGCGACCGGCCGACCAGCCGGCCCCGCGGCACGCCGAGGAGGTGCCCGGCCCGCGCGTTGGCGTAGACGACGAGCCCCAGCCGGTCGAGACAGAACACCCCCTCCGGGAGGAGATCGGCGGCTCCGTCGGCGAGGGCGCCCGGGCCCGGATCGAGAAGGACGCCGGCGATGGGGCGGGGCAGCGCGGAAGACGCGGCGGGGGCATCACCCGGTCGGGTCGCCACGCCCGTCGCGTCCCACAGTTCGAGGAGCCGCAGCCCGCCCTCGGTGGTGCGCACCTGGAGCGGCAGCGGTGGCGGCCGGCCCCGGGCCGTCCGGTGCAGCAGGCCCGGCAGCCGGTGGGCGTCCGTCGGGTCGACGGCCAGGGCCAGGGCGTCCAGGGTGCCCGGGAACTCGTCCGGGGGCAGACCGAGCAGGACGCGCGCCTGCTCGTCGAGGGTGACGACGTCGGTCGCCGGGTCCCACGAGAACCGCCCGACGCGGCCCGGGGCCGGTCCGGCGGCCGGCGGCCGCACGCACAGCGGCTCCTCGTCCCAGGTGACGTCCCCGCCGTCCGCCCCCAACCGCAGCAGGGCCGCTCCGAGGTCGTCCGCCACCGCCGTCAGCCGCTCCCGCTCCGCCTGCACCTCCGCCGCGCCGGCCGACGCCGGGCGCAGCACGGCCAGCACCCCGAAGGACCGGCCGTCCGCGACGATGGGCACGTAGAGCGAACCGAACTGGAAGGGCAGGCCCGCCGCGAGCTGCGCGTAGCGGCGCATCATCTCGGTGGCGTTGGCCAGCACCACCGGCACACCCGTCCGGTAGACGTCGGCCACCGGGAACGGCCGGTCCATGTGCACCCGCCACCAGGGGCGGAACAGCGGACCGGGCAGCCCCGCGAGGACCGCGAGGCGCAGCAGCGGGGACGTGGCCGAGCACAGGTACACGCCACCGGTGCGGCCGTCCGTCGCCCGCAGCGCGTCCGCCACGGCCCCGGTCAGCAGCGCGGGCGGTGGCCCGGACGGCTTCCGCTCGTTTCCGGCGCTCCCAGTCATTCGGCCCTACCTCGTCCGTGCGCCGCCGCTTGGGCGACACAGCAAGAATGCGCCACACCTGGCCGGATGTGCATCTGCGCGACCTCGGGGAGAACGGTTCCGGGCGGGGTAACCGGCACGCCATGAGCGAGATTCTGGTGGGCGCCTGCTCCTGGACGGACCGGGCACTGGTCTCCAGCGGCTGGTATCCGGCCGGGCGGCGCGACGCGGAGGGACGGTTGCGCCACTACGCCGAACGCTTCCCGGTCGTCGAGGTCGACGCGACCTACTACGCGCTGCCCGGCGAGCGCAACGGCCGGCTGTGGGCGGAGCGCACCCCCGACGGCTTCGTGTTCGACGTGAAGGCCTTCTCCCTGCTGACCGGGCATCCCACCCGGTCGGCCGTGCTGCCGCCGGGTCTGCCCGCCGACGTCCGTGGCCCGAAGGCCCTGGACGAGGTGTGGCGGAGGTTCACGGACGGGATCCGGCCGTTGCGTGACGCGGGGCGGCTGGGCGCCGTCCTCTTCCAGTTCCCTCCGTGGTTCCGTCCCGGCGCACGGGCCCAGGCGTTCCTCGCCCAGTGCGCCGAGCGCACCGCCGGGTGGCCGGTCTGCGTCGAGTTCCGGCACCCGGACTGGTGGCGGGGCGAGCGGGAGCACACGACGGCCGGTCTGCTGCGCTCGTACGGCTTCGCCACCGTCGCCGTCGACATGGAGCAGTCCCTGCCGTCCGCCGTGCCTCCCGTCACGCCCGTCACCTGCGGGCGGCTGGCGGTCGTCCGCCTGCACGGCCGCAGCCCGGCCTGGGGCAGCGGCAGCAAGGAGGACCGCTTCCGGCACGAGTACACCGACGGCGAGCTCCGCGAGTGGGTGCCGAGGGTGCACGCGCTGGCCCGGCGGGCGGAGCGGGTGCACGTGCTGTTCAACACCTGCTGCGGCGACTCCGCGGTCCGCGCCGCCGAGCGCATGCGGGCGCTGCTCGCCCCCTGACCCCCGGCTCCGGCCGACCGGCTTCCACGGCCTCTCCGCCGGCGGGCCGCTCACCGGGGCGCGCGGGCATGGCGTCCGCGCGCCCCGGCTGCGGTTCGGCCGGGCCCGGCCTGGTCGACGGGGCGTGATGGGCTCTGCCTCGGCACGCCTCTCACCGGGGCGCGCGGGCATGGCGTCCGCGCCCGCCTCGGCTGCGGTTCGGCCGGGCCCGGCCTGGTCGACGGGGCGTGATGGGCTCTGCCTCTGCCCGCCGCTCACCGGGGCGCGCGGGCATGGCGGCCGCGCCCGCCTCGGGGTGTGGTCCGGGTCGGGCGCGGGGCGGTCAGCCGGCGGTGGTGTGGAGGGTGCTCTTGGCCAGTTCGTACGCCGGGAGCATCGCTTCGTGTTCCGCGGTGTCCATGCCGCCCAGATGCAGGACGACGGGGCCCTCGGGCGTGGTCACGGCGAGCGCGTGCTCCTTCTTCGTCTCCTCGAGGAGTTCGCTCGTCGTGACGTACTCGACCTCGGTGCCGGTGATGTCGCCCGCCTTCACCGTGCTGTACCGCGCCCCGCTCGCCCCCTGCTCGGCGGCCACGAAGTCCTCCAGCACGGCACGCGCGTCGGTGTCGCCCGGCTCACCCGTCCACACCCGCAGGAAGCCGATCTTCCCCGCGGGCTTGGCGTCGACCTCGCAGGCCATGGTGACCGGGCCCTGGCGCAGGAAGGCGTCGGCGAGGTCGGCCAGGTCACCGGTGGAGCCGGTCGTCTCCTCGGCGTCGACGGCCTCGGCCTTCCAGAACTCGGCGATGTCGAAGGTGACGGGAAGTTCGCAGGCGGACCCGGAGGCCCCGATGGACCCGCCGCGCTGCGCGACCTTCGCGGTCGTCTTCGCCGACGCCCCCGACGCCCCCGACGCGCCGCCCGGTGCGGCCTCCTCGGCCGCGCATCCCGCCATCAGCCCCGTCAGCAGGGCCGCCAGCGTCAGCCCCTGCCCCACGTTCCCCATGGTCCCCGCCCCAAAGCGCACCGCTGTGTCTCCTCTCGGCGCCGGCGCGATACCGGCGGAGCACTGTAACCGAGGGGGTCATGGCCCCGGCCACCGAGATTCGCCGCGGGGCGGTTGCGACCGGGGAATGTCCCGGCCCCACCCCCTGTTGTAGCGCGTGACTGACATGCACCGATCAGCAGGTGCGAGTCAGTGTGAGAGGAGCTCCCCATGGCCCGTAGTACGGCGCGCCCCGTCATCACCCTCAGGTCCACGGCCGGTACCGGTGTCACCTACGTGACGCGCAAGAACCGTCGCAACGACGCCGACCGGCTGGTCCTGCGCAAGTACGACTCCGTCGTCGGACGGCACGTCTCCTTCCGGGAGGCGCGATGAGGTCGGCGCCGGTCCGGCAGGGCTGAACGGCGCCGACCCGAGACGGCAGAGCGGCCGGGGCCCCGGAAAGGGGCCCCGGCCGCTCTCTCGCGCGGACGTCGCGCGGACGAGTGACGTGCCGTCATATTCACGCTCTGCTGGGAATCCATAGAGGCATGAGCAAGACCGCGCTGATCGTCATCGACATGATCAACACCTACGACCACCCGGACGCCGACCTGCTCCTGCCGTCGGCCCGCAAGGTGGTCCCGGTGGCCGCCGGTCTCCTCGACCGGGCCCGCCGCGCCGGCGAACCCGTCGTCTACGTCAACGACAACTTCGGCCAGTGGCGCTCCCACCACGGTGAACTCCTCGACGAGGCGCTCTCCGGCCCGCACGCCGGACTCGTCGAGCCGCTGGTGCCCGACGCGGAGTCGCTCTTCGTCGTCAAGGCGCGGCACTCGATCTTCTTCGAGACCCCGCTGTCCTACCTGCTCCAGCAGGAGGGCATCGACCACCTCGTCCTGTGCGGACAGGTCGCCGAGCAGTGCGTCCTGTACTCGGCCCTCGACGCCCACATCCGCCACTTCGACGTGACCGTCCCCCGGGACGCCGTCGCCCACATCCACGCCGATCTCGCGGACGCGGCGCTGGTGATGATGGAGCGCAACATGGGGGCGCGCGTACGTGACAGCGGTGAGCTGTGGACCTGAACGACCCTGCGCGGCACACGGTCTGACGGGCAGTCCGTCCGGCGCGCCGCAGCCGCGATGTCCGGGGTCCGGCCCTGGCGGAGGCGGAGAGCGAGCGGGCGCCCGTCTCGCGCTGGGGGCACGGACCGCCGCCTTTCTCTGGTCCCCGCGTTCCCTGCATCCTCCGCTTCCCCGGTTTCCTCCGCTTCTGCGGCTTCTCCGCTTCCTCCGCTCAGCAAGGGGCACACCACACATGGCCGAGTTGACCCGTCGCAGACTCCTGGGCTCGACCGCGGGCGTACTGGGCGCCGCCGCTGCGCTCTCCCTCCTCCCGCCGAGCGTGCAGAAGGCCGTCGCGGCCGGACCCGCCCGCCGTGGCTCACTCGCCGACGTCGAACACGTCGTCCTGCTGATGCAGGAGAACCGCTCCTTCGACCACTACTTCGGCACCCTGTCCGGCGTGCGCGGCTTCGCCGACCCCGATGCGCTCACCCTCGACACCGGACGCTCCGTCTTCTACCAGCCCGACGCCGAGAACCCCGCGGGCTACCTGCTGCCCTTCCACCTCGACACCCGCATCTCCAGCGCCCAGGCCATCCCGTCCACCAGCCACGCCTGGTCGGTGCAGCACGAGGCGTGGAACGGCGGCCGGATGGACCGCTGGATGTCGGCCCACCGCACGGCCGACGGCGCCAACGCCCCGTACGTCATGGGCTACCACACCCGCGAGGACATCCCGTTCCAGTTCGCCCTCGCCGAGACCTTCACCGTCTGCGACCACTACTTCTGCTCGGTCCTCGGCCCGACCTGGCCGAACCGCCTGATGTGGATGACCGGCACCATCGACCCCGACGGCGCCAGGGGCGGGCCGGTCGTCCGCAACTCCGCCCCGACGCCGTTCACCTGGACGACCTACGCGGAACGGCTCCAGGCGGCCGGGGTCGACTGGAAGGTGTACCAGCAGGAGGACGACTACGGCTGCAACCTGCTGGAGCAGTTCGACACGTTCAGGAACGCGCGACCGGGCTCCGAGCTGTACGAGCGGGGCGTCCGACCGCAGCCGGAGGGCACCTTCGAGGACGACGCCCGGGCCGACCGGCTGCCGACCGTGTCCTGGCTGGTGCCGCCCGGGTACCAGTCGGAGCACCCCGACCACCTGCCCGCGGCCGGCGCCGCCTTCGTCGCCTCGAAGCTCGAGGCCATCGCGGACAACCCCGAGGTCTGGCGCAAGACCGCGTTCATCCTCAACTACGACGAGAACGACGGCCTGTTCGACCATGTGCCCCCGCCGACCCCGCCCGTGGGCACGTCCGGCGAGTTCGTCGGCGGGCTGCCGATCGGGGGTGGATTCCGGGTCCCCGCCATCGTCGTCTCGCCCTGGACCGTGGGCGGCTGGGTGGCCTCGGAGCCCTTCGACCACACCTCGACCCTGCGGTTCCTGGAGAGACTCACGGGGGTCATGGAGCCCAACATCAGCGATTGGCGGCGCAGCGCCTTCGGGGACCTCACCTCCGCCTTCCGCTTCGCGTCCACGAGCCCGCTCGCGCCGGCGCTGCCCGACGACACGGCGGAGCAACTGCTGAAGGCGAAGGAGGAGGTCGCCACCCTGCCCAGGCCCACCCTGCCGGGCGCCGAGCAGTCGTTCCCGGTCCAGGAGACGGGCCCCCGGCCGCAGCTCGACCCGGACGAGTCCGCCCCGCGTCAGTGGTAGACGACCCGGTCGGGCGGGTCTGCGCGCGTAGACAGCGGGCTGTCCTGCGGAAGGAAGAAGAGGGCGCAGATGCGCAGCGGTTCCGGCTCCCGGTTCTCCGCCATGTGCACGCCCTGCGGACCCACCGGTTCGACGATGCATCCGCCGGTGGGCGTCACGCACTCGGATCCGTCCGCCAGGGTCCGGGTCAGGACGCCCGCCGTCACCACGGCGACGACCCGGCCCTCGTGGTAGTGCCAGGGCAGCGAGTGGCCCGGTGGGATCTCGTAGTCGGCGACCACGACCCTGGTGTTCTCCGGTGCGGCCAGGGCGAGCCGTTCGGTGAGCAGACCGTCGGCGAGCAGGGTCGGTGCGGGTTCGGTGGTGGGTTCGGCGGTGGGGCGGGCCTCGACGGGCGACGATCGGTTCACGTGGCGGTCGTCCGGGGCGGGCGGGGGCCGGGGCCGCCGGGGCCGGTCGGGCCCGCTGTGCGACGTAACCCGGCCGGGGTCATGTTCCGCTGGTCAGTGCGTTCCACAGCAGTGACATTAACCCACTTGAGTCACGGAGAAGTGACCGGGTGTCATCGAGCGCACCGGCGCCCGCCGCCCCACGTGCCTTACTCGGACCTCCCCCGGATCTTCCCGGCCGCACCCCCGACCGAAGCCCGGTTGAAATGTGAGGTGGACGGCTTCTGCGGGAGTGATCCTCGCGGGCCTCCCTTGCGTCCTTCAGGGCGTGAATCGTATGAGACATCATGCGACGAGTGTTTGGGGGAGACCTTGAGCATCCTGCGTCCGGACGTGGAGCGGCCTCGCGAAAGCCGTGTCGGGGACGAGCCGCGCGCCGGCCGTTCCGAGGGTGGGCCGCGCGCCGGCCGTCCGGGAGGCGGGCCGCTCGGTGGTGCGCTCGCCCGTATCGCGGGCTTCGTGGGCCGGACGCTGCGGGGCGAGTGGTACGGCATCGTCGTCGACCCCCTGCGGCAGTTGCGCCGTCGCGGACCCGCCGCCCTGCTGCTGGCGTTCGTCGCCTGCGCGGGCGTGATCTTCTTCCACGCCATCGCCCAGCACCCCACGGGCGGGACGGCGGTGCGGATCCTGGGTGGGGTCCAGGGCGACCTGCCGCTGTGGCTCGCCCTGCTGCGCACGCCGGTCTCCCTGTACGTCCCGGCCCTCGATCTGCCGGTGTGGGCCGGCATCACCCAGTTGTTCCTCGCCTTCGCCCTGGCCGAACTCGCCCTCGGCCGCCGCAGGACCCTGCTGATCGCCTACGCGGCCACCCTGGCCGGCACCCTCACCGTGCGGGTCATGATGGCGATGGGGCCGGGATGGTGGGGCCTCGGACTGCCGCCCGAGGTCGGACAGGTGCTCGACACCGGCCCGTCCGCGGCGGTCGTCGGACTGTTCACCTATCTCTCGGTCGTCCGCCACGCGCCCGTCGTGTTCCTCCTCACGGGCGGCTCGATGGTGCTCGAGTCGATCGCCAAGCCCAACCTCGCCGGCCGTGAACACCTCATCGCGGTGGCCGCCGCCGTCGTCCTCGGCCTGTTGCACGAGCGGGGCCGCCACCGACGGCAGGCCGCCACGAACGCGCAGGACACGGCGTCCGCCTGAGATCTTGCTATGAATTCGTGGTGCGGTTGAACGCTCCTGTGTCCGTCTGCGTATAGGGCCGGGGGATCTCATGCCCAAGGCCGCCGACGACGACGTGTAGGAGCACTCCTTGGTACAGAACAGGCGCAGACGCCAGACGGGCGGGCGACGAGCGACTTATGCGGCGCTGGCGCTCATCATCGGCGGCGGTGGACTGATGGGGGTGAACGTCTACGCATCGGCCACCGAAGACGGTTCCGACGGCTCGGGACAGGGCGGCAACAGCGCCGTCACCATCGACTGCCCGGACGTCGGCAGCAAGCTGACCGACGTCCCGGAGCAGGCCTCGCCCGAGGTCGCCCGCGAACTCGCCCTGCTGGACGAGCAGATCGCCGAGGCCTACCGCAGGCTCCAGGAGTCGGCGGAATCGGTGCGGCAGGACGCGGAGTTCGCCGACAACGCGGTCATGAACCCGTTGAAGGAGAAGCGCGGCGCGACGATCCAGCGCATCGCGGACTCCATCGACCGGGCCGGTGACCGCCCCGAGGGCCTGGAGGACCTCGCCGCCTGCACCCTGCGCGCCAACGACGACCAGGCCGACGAAGGCGCCGACGGCAACGGCGACGAGAACCAGAACGGCGACCAGGCGGGCGACGACCAGAACGGCGACGGCGACCAGAACGGCGGCGGAGACCAGCAGGGCGACGGTCAGCAGGGCAACGGCGGTCAGGCCGGAAACGGCCCCGTCGCCGCGGACTACGCCGACATCAACGCCGTCCAGCCGACGCAGCAGACCCCGGATCCCAGCTCCGGCCCCTCCCGCGGCACCTTCGCCACCAGCTGCGGAGTGAACGCGAACGGCGTGTTCAACTCCGACAACGTGATCGTCGCCCCGGGCGTCACCAACGGCGCCCACCACTTCCACGACTACGTCGGCAATCAGTCCAACGACGCCTTCGCCTCCGACGACGACCTGGCGAACGCCGACACGAGCTGTGTCGACCAGGGCGACAAGTCCACCTACTACTGGCCCGTGCTGCGCCTTCAGAACGGCAACCAGGAGCAGGACGCGCAGAAGCCCGGCGGTGGCATCGAGGGCAACGCCGGCGAGATCGTCACGCCCAAGGAGGTCACCCTGACCTTCGTCGGCAACCCGCGTGAGAAGGTCACCGCCATGCCCCGCCTGCTCCGGGTCATCACCGGCGACGCCAAGGCCTTCGTCAACGGCACGGCCAACGCCAACGCGTCCTGGAGCTGCACCGGCTTCGAGGACCGGCAGCTGAAGGACAAGTACCCGATCTGCCCGTCCGGCAGCGACGTGGTGCGCACCTTCCGTTTCCAGAGCTGCTGGGACGGCAGCAACATCGACAGCGCCAACCACCGCACCCACGTGGCCTTCGCCGCCGCCGACGGCACCTGCCCGAACGGCTTCAAGGCCGTTCCGCAGCTGGTTCAGCGCATCGTGTACGACGTCGACGCGCCGAGCCTCCAGGACGGTGGAAAGACGACTCCGTTGTTCGCGGTGGACTCCTTCCCGGAGCAGCTGCACAAGCCGGTGACCGACCACGGTGACTTCATCAACGTCTTCGACGAGGACCTGATGGGCGAGATGGTCGACTGCATCAACGACGGCCGCACCTGCGGCGCCGGCAACGGTGGCGACAACGGCGGCGGCGACAACGGCGGCGGCAACGGTGGCGCCGACAACGGTGGCGGCAACGGCGGCGGCGACAACGGTGGCGGCGCCGACAACGGCGGTTCCGGCGACGACGGAAACGCCGGGAACGGCGGCGGAAACGCCGGGAACGGCAACGGTTCCGGCGAGGGCACGCAGGAGCCGTCGCAGGCTCCCGAGGAGCCCGCGACCACCGAACCCGCCGACACCGAGCCCGACGCGGGCGACAACGGTGCCGGTGGCGCCTCCGCGACCGCCGACCCCCGCGTCTACACGAAGCCGTCGGCCAAGGCGGACACCTCGGCGCCCGCCGCCGGCTCGGGCGGCGAGATCGGCTCCCCGGCGACCGCCGCCCCCGCGGCCACGCCCGAGCAGTCGCAGACCCCGGCCGGCACGGGCGCCGACACCACCGTCCCGGGCGGAACCGAACCCCAGGCGGTGCAGGGCGGTCTCGCCGAGACCGGCGCCAATCTCTGGCCCGCGGCCGCGGGAGGGCTGCTGGTGATCGCCGGCTTCGGCGTTCTGTTCCGGAACGCACGCCGTAAGTACTGAGACGCCGTAAGCACTGAGACCCGGCACTGAGATGCAGCACTGAGACTCAGCACTGGGATTCAGCCACTCCACCGAGGGCCCGTCGGACCGCCGACGGGCCCTCGGTGCTACCCGTCGGTCCCCGCGCCCCCGTACGGGTGCTCCCGCACACGAGCCATCGCCGCCGCGCCGGACCGCACGGTATACGTCGTTCGAAGCGCGCGACGACGGGAGACGCATGGAGCACACGACGTCCGGGGACTACTACGACCTCGGCACCCACGGCCGGTCCGTGACGACCTCGTCCGCCGAGGCCCAACTGTGGTTCGACCGTGGACTGGTCTGGTCGTACGCCTTTCACCACGAGGAAGCCGTCGCCTGTTTTGAGGCCGCGGTCCGTGCCGACCCCGACTGCGCCATGGCCCACTGGGGCATCGCCTACGCGCTCGGCCCCAACTACAACAAGCCGTGGGAGTTCTTCGACGACCAGGACCTCGCCCAGACCGTCGCCCGTACACACGAAGCCGTCGAACTCGCCCACCGGAAGGCCGAGGCCGCCACACCCGTCGAGCGGGCCCTGATCGGCGCGCTGCGCGCCCGCTACCCGCAGACCCGCCCCGCCGAGGACTGCTCGGTGTGGAACGAGCCCTACGCCGACGCCATGCGAGCCGTCCACGAACTGGCCCCCGACGACCTCGACGTCGCCGCCCTCTACGCCGACGCCCTGATGAACCTCACCCCCTGGCAGCTGTGGGACCTGCGCACGGGCCGGCCCGCCGAGGGCGCGCGCACACCGGAGGCGAAGGCGGTGCTCGACCGCGCGCTGGCCGACGGGGCCGCGGCCGAACATCCGGGAGTCCTGCACCTCTACATCCACCTCATGGAGATGTCACCCACTCCCGAGGCCGCCCTCCAGGTCGCCGACCGGCTGCGCGGTCTGGTCCCCGACGCCGGTCACCTCCAGCACATGCCCTCGCACCTCGACGTGCTGTGCGGCGACTACCGGCGTGTCGTCACGGACAACACCGCCGCGATCACCGCCGACGAGAAGTACCGCACGCGCTCCGGCGCGATGAACTTCTACACGCTGTACCGCTCGCACAACTACCACTTCAAGATCTACGGCGCGATGTTCCTCGGCCGGTACCGGACCGCGCTGGAGACCGCGGAACGTCTGGAGGCCTCCATCCCGGAGGAACTGCTGCGCGTGCAGAGCCCGCCCATGGCCGACTGGCTCGAGGCGTTCCGCGGCATGCGGTTCCATGTGCTGATCCGGTTCGGCCGCTGGCAGGACGTCCTCGACGTGCCGCCCCCGGCCGACCCGGTCCTGCACAGCGTGACCACCGCGATGCGCCACTACGCCCGCGGTGTCGCGTTCTCCGCCACCGGCCGGGTCCCCGAGGCCGAGGCCGAGCGCCTCCTGTTCCGCTCGGCGGCCGACCGGGTGCCCGAGACCCGGATGCTGTTCAACAACACCTGCCGGGACATCCTCGCGATCGCGTCCGCCATGCTCGACGGCGAACTGGAGTACCGCAAGGGCAACCACGACCTCGCCTTCGCCGCCCTGGAGCGGTCCGTCGAACTGGACGACCGCCTCCCCTACGACGAGCCCTGGGGCTGGATGCAGCCCACCCGGCACGCGTACGGTGCCCTGCTGCTCGAGCAGGGGCGGATCGAGGAGGCCGAGGCGGTCTACCGCGCCGACCTCGGACTGGACGACACACTGCCCCGCCCGTCCCAGCACCCCGGCAACGTGTGGTCCCTGCACGGCTACCACGAGTGCCTGGTCCGGCTGGGCAAGGAGGCCGAGGCGCGGATCGTGGCCCAGCAGCTGAAGTTCGCCACCGCCCTGGCCGACGTACCCGTCCGGGCGTCCTGCTTCTGCCGTCTCGTCACCGACGCGGGCACGGGCACGGCCACGGGCACAGACACCGGCACCGGGACCTCGGTCACATCCGGGTGCTGCGCCATGGACAATTGATCGAGATCGTCGGCGCGGTCGACGAACAAGAGGGGGCCTCGGAGCATGGCGGGCGCACGATGAACGAGACACGTGGGAAGAAATGGTCGCTGCCGCACATCGGCCCGGCGCAGCGGGACGCGGTCGCCCGCGCGCGGGGCTGGGCGCGGCTCGCCCTGGTGCTGGTCGCCGCCTGTGTCGCGGTGGTGATGGCAGGCGCGGGATCCGGCGGCTGGCTGGTCCTGTTCATCGGGTTCGTCCTCCTCGCGCTGGCGGGGGCGGGCGTGTGGTGGATGCTGGCGCACCGGGGCGGCGCCCGGCTGCTCGGCGGGCTGGTGGCCGTCACCGCGCCGGTGGGCGTCGTGGTGCTGTACGCCCTGTCCGGTCTGTGGCCGGTGGCGGTGGGCGCGCTCGCGCTGTGGGCGGGGGCCCTGGGCTCGGCGCGGGCCTCGCTGCGCAGTGTGCGCCGTCCCAAGGGCATGCACGGCCGGAGGACCCCGCCGCCGCGCCGGCCGGTCCTGATCATGAACGTGCGCTCGGGCGGCGGCAAGGTCGTCAAGCACAGCCTCGTCGAGCGTGCCGAGGCGCTCGGTGCCCGGGTGGTCGTGCTCGGCGCCGACGACACCTACACCGATCCGGAGGCGGAGGCCCGGCAGGCCGTCGCCGAGGGCGCGGACCTGCTCGGTGTCGCGGGCGGTGACGGCACCCAGGCACTGGTCGCGGCCGTCGCCGCCGAACACGACGTGCCCTTCCTGGTGATCGCCGCCGGCACCCGCAACCACTTCGCCATGGACCTCGGCCTCGACCGCACCGACCCCACACGCAGCCTCGACGCCCTCACCAACGGCGTCGAACTCCGCGTGGACCTCGGCGACGTCGGTGGGCGGCCCTTCGTCAACACCGTCTCCTTCGGGGCGTACGCGGAGATAGTGCAGAGCCCCGACTACCGCGACGCCAAGGCCGCCACCGCACTCGACCATCTGCCCGACCTGCTCCAGGGCGAGGCCGGTCCGACCCTGGACGTCCAGACGGACGACACCCATGTGCACGCGCCGCAGGCCCTGCTGGTCAGCAACAACGCCTACGCCCGCGCCGACCCGCTCGGCGGCGGACGCCGGCCCCGGCTGGACGCCGGACTGCTCGGGGTGATCGGCGTCCGGGTGGAGGGCGCGGCCCAGGCCGCCGAACTCGCGCTGCTCGGCGAGCGCGCGGGCAGCATCACCTCGGTGACGTCCCGGCGCGTCGTCGTCGAGGCGGACCGCGAGCGCATCGCGGTGGCCGTCGACGGCGAGGCGCTCGAACTGGCCACCCCCGTCGTGTGCACGGTACGGCCCTCCGTGCTGCGGGTCCGGGTGCCCCGGCACCGCCCCGGCGCGGCCTACGCGCCCCCCACGGTCGACTGGCGGCGCATCGTCCGCCTAGCGCTCGGCCATACCGACTCCCGTACGATCAAGGAGGCCTACGATGTCTGACCGCCTGCCGAAGCTCCCGAGCTCGCATCTGGTCCGTGACCTCGCGACCATGGACCAGGCCCTGTACGAGACGGTCACCGTGACCAGAACACCCACCCTGGACAGCGCGCTGCGCCGGCTGTCCGCGGCCGCCGACCACTCCAAGCTGTCCTTCGGGGTCGCCGCCGGGCTCGCCCTGTGCGGCCGCCGCCCGCGCCGTGCCGCCGTGCTCGGGGTCGCGGCGATCGGGGTCGCCTCGGCCACCGCCAACCTGCTCGGCAAGAAGCTCGTACGCAGGCCGCGACCGCACCGCGCCGAGGACTCGCCGTTCCCGGGGCGGCACGTGCCGATGCCGCAGTCGGCGTCCTTCCCGTCGGGGCACACCGCCTCGGCCGTCGCCTTCGCGGCCGCGGTCGGCCCGACCCTGCCGGTCTCCGCGGTGCCGTTGGGCCTGCTCGCCTGCGCGGTGGGCTACTCGCGGGTCCACACCGGGGTGCACTACCCGGGCGACGTCGTGGCCGGAGCGCTGCTGGGCACCGGCTCGGCGGCGCTGGTCCTGGCGCTCACCGCCCGTAAGGACGCCTGAGACAGCCGGGAGGCCCGAGCGGGCCTACTCCCTGCCGCAGTGGAGGAAGAGGTGGGGTTCCGGCACGGCCTCGGGATGGTCGGGGGTGAACAGCACGTTCTCCTCGGCCAGCACGGTCAGGCCGGCCCCGGTGACCACGTCGACGAGAGCCTCGCCGGCGAAGCTGGTCACCCGCACGGGCTGCCCCATGAACACGGCGTCGACACCCGCCACGTCCAGCGGCACGGTGGCGAGCGCGAGACTGCCTCCCGGCCGGAGCGCCCGGGCCAGCCGCCCGATCAGCTCGGACTGCTGCGCCCGGTCCAGCTGAAGCAGCGAGAAGTACACGCAGACCGCGTCCAACGAGCTTTCTTCCAGAGGCAGTTCACGTGCGTCGAGGCAGCGGAACTCCGCCTCGGGCACCTGTCGGGCGGCCAGCTCCACCATGACGGGGGAGACGTCGACGCCGAGCACGTGGTGGCCCGCCCGGGCGAGGGTCTCGGCCGTCGGCCGCCCCGTCCCGCTGCCGACGTCCAGCACCCGACCGCCCGGGGCGAGCCGCCCCAGCAGCCACTCCAGGGATCTGCGGTGCGCCTCCGAGTGCGCGAACGCCTTCTCGTACACGGGCCCCAGCGCGTCGAACACCCGCGCCGCACGCTGCCCGCCGTCCTCGCCGACCAAGCCGGTTCCCTTCGTGGTGGTGTGTGAGTCCCGCGCCGCCATGGTGCACCGGTCAGGAGCTCGCGTTCCGGGAAACGGCCGGAATCGTATTTTCCACTACCGTAAGTAACATGATCCAATCCTCTTGACGCGGGCCCTACTGGTGAGTAGCCAAGCCCCCGGGTAACCGTCGCTTCGTTCGGAGGACCCCCATGCCCTCGCTTGAGGACGCTCTGCAAGAGTCCCGTACCGCCTATGAGGAGCACGTACGCACCTGCCGTCAGTGCCATTTCGACATGTCGCCCTGCGCCGTCTCGAAACACCTCCTGCGCGCCTACAACAACGCCAGGCGGGCTCAGGCGCGCCCGAACTCAGCGATGCGCTGAGGGCGGAGCGGCTCACTTCGCCGACCTCGGCACGGTCACCGTGAGTTCCCGGATCTCATAGCCGCCGATCTGGTCCTTGAACGACACCCGCGGCCGGCCGGTCATCCGCAGACCGTCCAGCGCGAAGAGCCGGCTGAGCAGGACGTCCGCCTCCAGGACGGCGACTGCGGCGCCCGGACAGCGGTGGGCGCCGTCGCCGAAGGCGAGCCCCGCGGGCCCCGGCCCCAGGTCCCGCAGTCGGCCGGGCCGCAGCAGGTCCGGGTCGCGGCCCACGACGTCCGGGTCCGCGTTGGCCTCGTCGACGAAGACGGTGAGCAGCTCACCGGCGCCGATCGACGCCTCACCGACCCGCATCGGCGCGGTGGCCCGGCGGGCCAGGCGCCCCACGGCCGGCTCGAGCCGAAGGATCTCCCGGAGCAGATCCAGCCGCCCCGGCTCCTCGGCCGCGCGGTACCGGCCGAGCAGCTCCGGGTCGTCGAACAGGTGCCAGGCGGCGACGCAGATGAACTCACGGGTGGTGACCATGCCCGCCGCCGCGTACGTCAGGCACTCACCGAGGATCTCCGCGCCCGAGCAGCCCTCGGCCAGCAGATGGGAGATCAGGTCGTCCCGCTCCTGCTTGCGGTGCGCGCGGATCGCCGGGCGGACGTCGGCGAGATGGATGCGCAGCCAGTTCGTGTTCTGGCGCACCAGCCAGTGGAGACCCCGGAGGCTGGTCAGCCCCGGCTGCCCGAACTCCTCGGGGAAGAAGCGCTCCAGCCTGGACTTCAGTCCCGGTCGGCTGTGGGTGAGCCCGATGATGTCGCTCACCACCTCGATCGCCATGGTGAAGCTCAGGTCGGACAGCTGCGCCGTACCGGCGGCCCGGAGCGCCGCCGTCTGCTCCTCGGCGACCCGCGTCATCAGCTCGCGGTAGTGCTCGTCCACGCGCCGTGGGGTGAAGAACCGGGCGGTCTGCCGGCGCTGTTCGCGGTGTCCGGGACCGTCCTGGTACAGCACGGGACGGCGGACGCGCGCCGGCAGCTTCTCCACGGTCTCGACACCGAGTCCGGCCTGCACCGTGTCCGTGGCGCGCAGCACCTCACGGGCGGCCGCGTATCCACGGACCTCCCATGTGCCGTCCGCGCCGCGGCGCACCGGACAGCCCGGCCGGCCGGGCTCGTGCTCGCGCTCGACCTTGCGCACACTCTCCCGCGCGTCCCCCATCGGGCCCCCCATTCGCCGCACCGGACGCCAGTGTCGCCGCGACGGCCTTCCCCGCGATGCCCTATTACCGGCCACGCACGCACCGGCGGACAGCGCCGACGGACAGCCGACAGGCAGACGCGCACCGACAGGCAGGCGCCGGCGGGCGCACACCCCTCTCGCCCGGCAGGGCCGGCCGGACCTCAGGCGGGTCGGACGGCGCCGCGCAGGGCACCCTCCCCGAACGGCAGGATCGCCTCCTCGCGGATGAACCTGCCCGGACCCGGCGCGTGGATCATCATGCCGTTGCCCGTGCACAGGCCGGTGTGGCTGAGGTCGTCGAAGAAGAAGACGAGGTCGCCGGGGCGGAGTTCGGCCAGGCTGATCCGGGTGAAGGCCTTCGCCTGGTCGATGGCGGAGCGCGGCAGCGTCACCCCGGCGGCCCGCCACGCGGCCTGCGTGAGGCTGGAGCAGTCGTAGGACTCCGGTCCCGTCGCCCCCCACAGGCACGGTCGGCCGATCTGTCCGCGGGCGAAGGCGAGAGCCTTGTCCGCCTTCCCCAGGTATGCCGTCCCGGTGGTGCTGACCGTGACATCGCTGGGGGCGACGGCCGGGGGGATGGCCTCGGGGAGCGGGGCGGCGGGGGCCGCGAGACCGGCCGAGGCCGGATAACCGGCACCGGCGGTCAGTACGTCCGCCGCGGGGGTCTGGTAGCTCGGCATGGGTGCGGAGGGTGCGAGATCGGCCGCCGGGTAGCCGGACGCCGGTACGGCGAGCGGAAGTTCCGACGTCGCGTAGCCCGACGGCGGTGTGGTGAAGCCGAGTTCGGACGTCGGGTAGCCGGGCGCGGGTGCGACCGGGGCGGCAACACCGGAACTCGCGAAGCCGGACTCCGGTGCGGGCAGGTCGAGTTCGGACACCGGATAGCCGAACGGCGGTGTCGTGAAGCCGATGTCCGAGGCCAGGTAGTCCGGCGTGGGTGCGGGCACGGGGAAGGCTGCTTCGGGTGTCATGAAGCCCGACGCCGGTGCGGCGAAGCCGAGTTCACCGGTCGGGAGAAGCCCGTCCGCGCCGGTCGGTGACGCCGTGCCGGGAGCGGCGCCGGGCGGCCGCCCCGCCCACGCGGCGGTGATCTCCGCGCGGAACGCCTGCTGTTCCGCGGTGTCCCAGGGCTGCTGCACCGGCTGCGCCTCGGACGGCTGCGTCCCGATCGTGGGCAGGACGGACGTCGCCGGGGAAGACGTGGCCGGCGCGGGCGCGGGCAGGGCCGGCACGGGCTGGGCGAGAGCTCGCGCCAGCACCTCCCGGGCGGTGGCGAGCTTCCGCCCGATCTGCTCCTTGGTGTTCTTGAGCGAGGCCTGCCGGTCCGTGGGAGCGGAGGCGGGGGAGCCGGCCTGGGCGGGGACGGCGGGCAGCAGGGCCCTGGGCTCCTGGCGCGGCTCGGGTGCCGCGGGGAGGGCGGCGACGGCGCGCGCGGTCAGTTCCGGGACGCGCCGGGGTGCCGCTTCCAACTCCCTCACGACGGAGCTGTCGGCGGGCCGCTCCGGGGCGCTCGCAGGGCGCGCGGCCCGGGCCGGAGGGGCGGGACGGCGGTCGGCCGGCAGTACGGCGGGCGTCACCGGGCCGACCCTGCCGCGGGCCACGTCGAACCACTGCTTGGCCACCGCTTCGAGCGACGGATCTGTGGACCCGCGCCCGCTGTTGGCGACGGACGTGACCCTCCCGCGGGTCCTGCTCGACTGGGCGCGCGTGATGTTGTAGCTGCCCGTGTCGCTCTCGGCCCGGTCGTAGAGCGAGCTGACCCGCTCCTGGATCTCCGCCCGACTCGGCTCGTCGATGTTGCTGCCTGGGGAGCGCGGGCTGCGATCCGTCGCCATGGAAGACGTACTCCTTCCGTCCTCCGCCTGCCGTTCGGCGGCGGAATCCGGGCGACCCTTGTTGCCAGGTGCCCCCAAGCCCCCTGCCCTGACGGGCAGTCGTACGGCCTGGGCGTCAACTTAACCAACTTGTGTGGCTGGCGTGAAGATTGAAGCGCCAAATGTCCGATACGTATTCGTGACCTTCGTCTCTCGTGGCCGCCAGGAGGTTTGCTCGCTGTACGGACCGTCGCGGTCCGGTCACGAACGGGGGTCGGCCGCCTCGGCCTCCGGGAGCCGGACGCGGCCCGCGTCGTCCTGGGCCAGCAGGGAGAGCAGGGCCGCAACGCTCAGCCCCGCCTCGGCGGGGTGGCGCAGCACCTTGCCGGGCTCGACCCGGTAGGTGTTGCCCCGCCCTTCCCTCGTGTGGGACAGATAGCCGTCCTGCTCCAGGTCCGCGATGATTTTCTGGACCGCCCGTTCGGTGAGCCGGCAGTGCGCGGCGAGATCCCGGATGCGGGCGCTGTGGTTGTCGGCGATGGCCGCCAACACGCGGGCGTGGTTGGTGAGGAACGTCCATCCGTTGTGTGACTCGGGCACTCCGTCCATGGAGCGATTGTACGGCTGAGCATTCACGTATTCAAAGGCCGGAACTTTATTTCGTGTATCTGTTGACGTGTGACGGGCGGCGGGTGAATCTGGAGGTGACCAGTGGACTGACCGGGGAGGCGGTCATGTCGGAACCAGCTCGTGGTGCGAACACCGGAGGCGAAGACGCCTGCGTCGGCGCGGAGGCGAACGGTGCGCGTCCCGTTCGCCGGGGCCCCGCGCTCCGTATCGGTGTCCGTCCCGACGGCGACCGTGTCGTCGTGGCGGTACGGGGCGAACTCGACCTCGACTCGGCCGAGCAGCTGGCACACACCCTGCGTGCGGCGCTCGGCGCCGCGGTGGGCGGGGTGGATCTGGAACTCGGCGGCGTCGAGTTCTGTGACTGCTCCGCACTCAACGTGCTGATCGGCCTGCACGAGCAGGGCCTGAAGCAGGGGAAGACGGTCGCCCTGCGAACGGTCGGCCCCGCGGTCGAACGACTGCTGACCCTCACGGGCACCCGGATGCTGTTCGACGCCCCCGGGCCTCATGCCTCCGGCCCCCATGTCCCCGGTTCCGCCGACGGGGCCCGCGAGGGGGCGGCGGACCGTGGTGACGCGCAGGCCGCGGCCCCGGACGACAGCGCTTTGGACGGCACCCTGGAGGACCTGCGCATCGAGGTCGTCCAGCTGCGGCGCGCCATGCAGACACGTCCGGTGATCGACCTGGCCCGCGGCATCCTCATGGCGTCCTTCGGACTGGGCGTCGAGGAGGCCTGGCGGGTTCTGGTCCTGGCCTCCCAGAACACCAACACCAAGCTGTACCACCTCGCCCGCGACCTGGTCGCCGCCGTACTGGGTGAACCGCCCGCGGACGCCGTGCAGGAGCAGGTGGCCGCGGCGGTGGCCAGGGTCAGGTCGGAAGCCGCCTCGGCCTGACCTTCTTCACGTCCCCGGTCTCGTCGACCACCAGCACCGCATCCTCGTCGTGCAGATGCTCCAGCACGTACTCACGCACGTCATCACGCACGCGGCCGGCATCCCACCGGGCTCGGCCGAGCAGGTGCACCAAGTCCCTCACCCGGCGCCGGGGCTCAACCCGCGCGAACCGGCCCGCTATCCGGCCCATCAGAGCCTCAAACCCCTCCTGCCGGCGGGCAGGGTCTACGCTGCGACCTGCGGCCACCGCATGATCTTCAGTCTTCACGCACCGATGATCAGCGGCGGCCGCGGCCTTCCCGCAGTCGGCCCACCAGCAAGCTCAGTCGGTCCACCAGCAAGCTCGATGTCTACGGCTGGAGTACCAAGAACGCGTCCGGCACAGTTCCTGACCCACGAGTGTGGTCATGGCCTGCTGGGTGTCCTGGCCGCCGTCACGGGTGACGTACACCACGGCGGTCCGGGTCCCGTCTCGGGTGGCGCCGCCCCAGGTGACATAGCCGAGGAGCTCGTCCCGGTGGCCGAAGCAGCTGCCGCCACAGGGCAACGGGATCTCGGCCAGACCGAGTCCATATCTCACGCCCAGCTCGGGCGCGGGCGTGGTGGTCGTCATTTCGTCGAGCTGCGCCGGAGCCAGCAGACGGCCGCCGAGCAGCGCGGCGTAGAACCGGTTCAGGTCGTGCGCGGTGCTGATGATCGAGCCGGAGCCGACGGCCATACTCGAGTTGAGCTCCGTGACGTCGATGCCGGTGTCGGTGCCGAACGCGGCGTAGCCCTGGGCGTGCGGGCCCAGGATGGACGGGAAGACGCTGAGGCTCCCCCCGGCCGGCCCCGACCAGCAAGATCACGATCTACGGCTGGAGTATTGGTTCTCCTGGCCGGCGTGAGCGATGCCACGAAATCTTGACTCTCGTCTCCGGTCGGCGCCCCTGCGCCCCGTCAGGCCGCTCAGGCGCAGGATGCGGCGCGCTCGCTGAGCGCGGTCCCGCGGCCTCCCGGTGGTCCGCTTCGGCAGACCAGGGCGTACTCGCCGACAAGCCGGGTGCGCCCGCGGTGACGACGCGGGCGCCGAGTCGTCACGCGGGCTGGACGGTGATCGTGCAGAGGCGCTTGGTGGCCCGGGTCAGGGCTACGTACAAGTCCCTCTCCCCACCGGGGCGGGCCGTGATGATTTCCTCGGGGTTCATGACGACGACCCCGTCGAACTCCAGGCCGCGTGCTTCGGACGCCGGCACGATGCGTGCGTGGTGAGCGATGCCCTGGGCCGTCAGCTCGCTCACCCTGGTGTCCGCGCAGATCACTCCCAGAAGCTCGCCCGGGTGCGCGGTGCTCTGGGCGCGGAGTTCCTGAACGACGGTGGTGACCAACCCGTCCGGAGGTGGGGTCACGGTGCGAGGGCTCTCACCGCTCCGCAGTGACCGTGTGGGCTTCTGGTCCGGAGCGATCCGCGTGAGCAGGTCCCGGACGCTCTCCAGGATCTCCTGCGTGGTGCGGTAGCTGACGGTCAGGTTGTGCAGTTCGAACCGCGGTCCGACGTGGGGGCTCAGCGCCTCCTTCCAGTCGCGTGCTGTCGCGACCGGGCCCGCCTGGGCGAAGTCACCCACCAGCGTCATCGCCCTTGCCGGGCAGCGGCGGACGATCATCCGCCACTGCATGGCGGTCAGTTCCTGCGCCTCGTCGACGACGACGTGCCCGTACGTCTGCTCGAGGGGGCCGTCGACCAGGCTCGCCGCCTCGTCCAGCAACGGCACATCGGCATCGGTCCACGGGGCGTCCGGGCCGCGCAGCAGAAGGGACCGCTCCTGTGCGGTCAGGCGGGGCAGGTACTCGGCGAGAGCGCCGGCGTTGGTCAGGAGCGCCTTCACGAGGTCACCGGGTGCCAGCCGCGGCCACAACACCTCGACCGCTCGGTCGACGCCGGCGTCGTCGAGGAGATCGGCCCGGAGGGCGTCCAGGTCCAGCTCGTGGACCGGACCCGAGTCGGCCGCACCTTCGGCACGGCGCTGGGCGGCTCCCGTGAACCGGTCGAGGTTGATGCCCGTCATCTTTTCGGCATCGGCGTCGATCTGCTCCAGGAGGTCGCCCATGTCCCGTTGCATCGCGTCGGTGACGGCGTCGACCAAGAGCTCTTTGAACACCTGGCGCGCGGGGTTGTGCCCCGGCGCGGCTGCCACGGCGGTGTCGCGTGCCGTGGCGACTTCCTCGCCGGACAGGTGAACCAGTTCCTGTCCGACCCGCACGGTGAAGTCACCGGCGGGGGCTTGGTGGACGCGCAGCAGGCCGGCCAAGGCGTCGGCGAGGTCGGAGCTGCCCTTGAGGCGCGCCGTATCGAACGGGTCCACCGCGTCCGTGGACACTCCGGCCAGTTCCCGGCAGGTCGCCAGAACGACGTCGTTCTCTCCGAGCGAGGGAAGGACCTGGGAGATGTAGTCGAGGAACCGGGCGTTCGGGCCCACCACCAGGACACCCTCCTCCGCGGCGCGCGGGAACGCGTACAGGACGTAGGCCGCCCGGTGCAGGGCGACCACCGTCTTGCCGGTACCGGGCCCGCCCTGCACCACGGTCACCCCGCGGTGGGCGGAGCGGACGATCTCGTCCTGCTCGGCCTGCAGCGTCGCGACGGCCGCGTGCATCCTGCCCGTACGCCGTGCCGACAGAGCCTCGGTCAACGGGCCGTCCCCCACGACGTCCTCGTCGGTCGGGGCGGTCCCGTCCAGCAGTTCGTCGCTCACCGAGATGACCGTGCGCTCCTCGAGGCGCAGGTGCCGGCGCCGCCGCAGGTCCATCGGGTGGACCGGTGTCGCCTCGTAGAAGGGCCGCGCCGCGTTCGCGCGCCAGTCCACGAGCAGAGGCAGGTCATCCTCCTCCGTATGCAGTCCGATCCGCCCGATGCGCAGGGCCGTGCCATCCGTCCAGTCGATGCGCCCGAAAACCAGCCCCTTTTCGGCGCCCTCCAGTCGGCCGATTTCCTTGGCCAGACGCTCGGCGGCGATTTCTCTCTCGTATGCCTCACCGGCGCTTTCCGCCGGGGCCTTCAGCACACTCGCTCGGTGTACTCGCGCCTCGGAAAGCCGCTCGGTGAGCAACTCATATAAGGAGGACACATAATCCCGCTCCGATTCAACCGCACGCGCAGCAGGATCATTCATTTTCGACAACAGGGGGCTCCTTCGATTCGAGCCACACCCTACGGTCGAATTTCCCTGAAGGTAAGTCTTGACTTACTTGATGAGCCATGGCCCTACGGCTGAATTCATGACGGCTGGCCTTCTGGCGTATCGTGCATTCCGCCGTTCCGTATATCGCTAATTGCGCTCCCGATGCCCGTCTGCCTCAGGGCGAGCCCGTCCTTGCATGCCGGCGATGTTTTGCCGCGCTCGGGAAAGGGGGAAGATCCGGCGAGGCGACCGGGCCATCGCGCTCACTGCCAGGGGGCATCTCGTCGCTTCGTCTGGCGACCCGACCGAGGAGACGAGCACGGAATGGGTCGAGCCTCGACCGGTTCACCACTGCGCGACCCGTGCCGACACCTGGTCCGGCACTCGAACGTCCCGAGAACCACCGGCCTCTCAGAACGCCCTCGATGACGGATCAGGGGCCCCAATGAGGTGGGGCCCCTACCGCCGTTCAGGTCAGGTCCACGTCCGGCTCCGTCCGTCCGTGCCGGCGAGCGGTCAGGGCAGCACGATGATCTTGCGGCCCTGACCGGCGGCGAACTGGTCCAGTGCCTGCGGGTACTCGGTCAGCGGCATCCGGTGGCTGATGAAGACCTGGGGATCGAGCACTCCGGTGGCGAACAGTTCCGCCGCACGCTCGTAGCTGTGCAGCACAGCCATGGAGCCCGTGATGGTGATCTCCTGGTTGTAGATGCGGTACGGGGAGATGGTGGCCGTCGTGGCGTAGTCGGAGACCCCGAACTGCAGGAACGTGCCGGCTTTGGCGACTCGATCGAGGCCGTCCTGGATGGCGGCGGCGTTGCCGGTCGCGTCGATCACCACGTCCCAGCCGGCCGGCCGACCCAACTCGTCGGCCGAGAGCGCCGACCGGGAACACCCCAGCTTCTCAGCCGTCGCCAGTCGCTCCGGGTTGATGTCGACGACGTCGACCGAGGAGGCGCCGGTGCGCTTGGCCAGCTCCAGCATCATCAGCCCCATCGTCCCGCTGCCGTAGATGAGCACGCGGGAGGCGAGGCGACTGCGCAGGACGTCGTAGCCGCGTACGGCGCACGACAACGGCTCGATCAGCGCCGCGTCCTGGACATCGACGTGGTCCGGCAGTCGTACGCAGTTGGCGACGGGTGCCACGGCGTACTCGGCGGCGCCACCGGCCACGGTCACGCCGATCGCCTGCCACCGGTCACAGAGGTTGTTGCGTCCGGCCCGGCAGTAGCGGCACTCGTTGCAGTACAGCGAGGGGTCCACGGCGACCCGGTCACCGATCGCGAGTTCGGTGACCTCGCTGCCGAGGCCCACGATCTCACCGGCGAACTCGTGGCCCGGCACGACCGGCAGGGTCGGTGCGAACTCCCCTTGGAGGATGTGCAGGTCGGTGCCGCACAGTCCGCAGGCCGCCACATCGACCACGACTTCGCGCGGCCCGGGTGTGGGGTCGGGCACCGTGGTGACGGTGACCTTGCCGGGAGCTTCGATGAGGGCGGCTTTCATTTGACTGCTCCTAGGGAGAGGCCGCGGACCAGTTTGTCCTGGGCGGCGAATCCGGCGATGAGGACGGGCAGGGAGACCAGCGTGGCCGCCGCGCACAGGCGGGCGAGGAAGAGGCCTTCGTTGGTGATGAAGCCGACGAGGAAGACGGGCGCGGTGGATGCCTGGGTGGCGGTGAGGTTGACGGCGAACATGAACTCGTTCCAGCTGAAGATGAAGCAGATCAGCGAGGTGGCGGCGAGTCCGGGCAGGGCGACGGGTGCGACGACCCGCCACAGCACGGTGAGCAGGCCCGCGCCGTCGACCTCGGCCGCCTCCAGGATCTCCTTGGGGACCTCGGCGAGGAACGAGCGCATCATCCAGACCGCGATCGGGAGGTTCATGGCGGTGTAGAGGACGACCAGTGTCCACACGTTGTCGAGCATTCCGGCGTCCTTGACGATCAGGTACACCGGCAGCAGGGCCGCGATGGCGGGGAGGAACTTCGTGGACAGGAAGAAGAACATGACGTCGGTCCATTTCTCGACCGGCTTGATGGACAGCGCGTAGGCCGCCGGCACCGCCAGGGCGAGGACGAGCAGGGTCGAAAGGACGCTGGCCATGGCCGAGTTGAGGAGGAAGGGGGTGATGTCGCGGCTGAACAGCAGCTTGTACTGGTCGAAGGTGACCGGGGCGAAGGGGGTGGGCGGGTTGGTCGCCGCGTCCGCCTCCTGATGGAAGGAGGTCAGCACCATCCAGGCCACCGGCGCGAAGAACGCGAGCGTGGCGAGCCAGGCGACGAACGTCCACAGCGGCGACAGCTTCGGCGCACCGCCGTGGTCGTCGTTGCGGCGGCGCAGGAGCTTGGTGAACCTGCCGGTTGCGGCGAGGGCTGCGTGAGCGGTCATCGGGATGTCTCCTCGCGGAAGAGCGACGCGATGGTGCGCAGCGCGAAGGTCGCGATCACGATCGAGCCGAGGACGACGACGACACCGGCGGCGGCTGCCTCGCCGTACTCGTACTTGCGGAACATGGTCAGGTAGATCTCGTAGGGCAGGTTGGTCGTCTGCGAGCCGGGGCCGCCCTGGGTGATGGTGTAGACCGCGTCGAAGGTCTGCACGACGTAGATCGTGCCGAGCAGGACGCCGAGTTCGATGTACTGGCGCAGGTGCGGCAGCGTGATGAAGCGGAAGGTCGCCGACGCCGACGCCCCGTCCATGCGGGCCGCTTCCAGGACGTCACCGGGCTGCGCCTGGAGGCCGGCCAGGAGGATCAGCATCATGAACGGGGTCCACTGCCACACCAGCGACACCACGACGGCGGGCATCGGATACGACGAGATCCAGTCGACCGTGGGGCCGTTGTCCGCGCCGAAGAACCGGTAGACGGCGTTCAGGGTGCCGTTGAGCAGGCCGTAGTCGGGGTTGTAGATGGCGTGTTTCCACAGCAGTGCCGCCGCGACCGGCATCACGAGGAACGGGGCGATGAGCAGCGTGCGGGCCAGACCGCGGCCGGCGAACCGGCGGTCGAGCAGCATGGCCAGGCCGAGTCCGAGGATCACGCTGATGACCACCACCGAGGCGGTGAGGACGACGGTGTTGAGCACGGCCGTGCGCAGCCGTTCGTCGGTGAAGACGAACGAGAAGTTGGACAGTCCGACGAAGTGCCGCTCGCCCGGCTTGAGGATGTTCCACCGGAAAGTGGAGATGACGATCGTGGCCACGAACGGCAGCTGCGTGACGACGATCGTGAACACCAGCGCGGGCAGCAGCGGGAGACGTCGTCGCCACTTGCCGACTCCGGTGGACTTCCGGGTGCGGGCGGGTGGTGGTGCGGTCCTGGGGGGTGCGGTGAGCGTGGTCATGAGACTTTCCTCTGCCGGTGAGGGCCGGGGTTCGGGGAAGCGGCGCCCGGCCGACGCGGGGCCGGCCGGGCGGCGAGGGTCACTTCCGGTAGGTCTTGGCGACGTCCTCGGCGAGCTTCTGGCCGTCGTCGAGTGCCTTGTCCACGCTGGTCTTGCCGGCGATGGCGGCGGAGATCTCCTGGGTGACCTTGGTACCCAGGTCCTGGAACTCGGGGATGGCCACGTACTGGATGCCCACGGTCGGGCGGGGCTGGACGCCCGGGTTGGCCGGGTCGGCTCCCTCGATGGACTTCAAGGTGATGTCACCGAACGAGGCGGCGGCCTTCTGGTACTGCGGGATGTCGTACGTGCTGGCCCGCTTGCCGGCCGGGACACGCGACCAGCCGAGCTTGGCTCCGACGAGGTTCTCGTACTTCTTGCTGGAGGCCCACAGCATGAACTGCGAGGCCGCGTCGGCGTTCTTCGTGGTCTTGGGCATGGCCCAGGCCCAGGCCCACAGCCAGCCGCTGCTCCTGGTCTCGACGGTCGGCGCGTAGGCGTAACCGACATGGCCGGCGATCTTGCTGGAGGCGGGGTCCTCCAGTGACCCGGCGGCGCTGGTCGCGTCGTACCACATCGCGACCTTCTTCTGGCTGAGCGCGTTCAGGCACTCGGTGAATCCGGCCTGCGGGGCGCCCGCCTCACCGTGCTTCCTGACCAGGTCGACGTAGAAGTCGGTGGCCTTCTTGAACGCGGGGCTGTTGACCTGCGCCTCCCAGTCCTCGGTGAACCACGTGCCGCCGAAGGTGTTGACCACACTCGTCAGCGGCGCGCCGAGTTCGCCCCAGCCGGCCAGCCCGCGCAGGCAGATGCCCTTCATACCGGGCTCGGCGCCGTCGACCTTGGCCGCGATGTCGGCGATCTGCTGCCAGGTCGGGTGCTCGGGCACCGTGATGCCCTTCGCGCTCATGACGTCCTTGTTGTACATGAGCATCGACGACTCGCCGTAGAACGGCAGGGCGTAGAGCTTGCCGTCGGAGCCGGACAGCGACTGCACCATCGGCTTGAGCAGGTCGGCCTTGTCGAAGCTGGTGTCCTTGTCGGCGTAGGAGCCGAGCTCGTGCAGCCAGCCGTTCTTGGTCCAGATGGGCACCTCGTAGGCGCCGATGGTGGCGACGTCGTACTGGCCGGCCTGGGTGGCGATGTCCTGGGTGACCTTGTCGCGCAGCTCGTTCTCGGGAAGTACCGTGAAGTTGACCTTGATCCCGGTGTCCTTCGTGAACGTGCTCTTGGTCAGCTTCGCGATGTCCTCCATCTGCGGGTTGCCGACCATCAGCACGTTGATGCTCTTACCGCCGTCCGAGGATCCCCCGGCACCGGCACCGGCCCCGGAACAGGCGGTGGCGAGCAGGGCGGTGGCAGCGGCGCCGGCTATGAGAACGTGTCTTGTCGATCGCATGACTGACTCCAGGGAGTGTTCGAGGGCATGGGGAACCAGGACCCCGGCCTTACGAGGTGGGAAGGGGCGATGAACTGCGGCTCAGGCCTGGATGACCTGGGGACCCAGCAGTGCGTAACGGTGGGCCTCGGAAGCGGGTAGTCCCGTGTCGGTGACGATGGCCTCGAAATCCATGACCCTCGCGAATCGGCAGAAGCTCACGGCACCGAATTTCGTGTGGACGCCGGAGAACACCCGGCGTTTGGCGACCCGCATGACCTCGGCCTTCACCTCGCTGACCGCGGGGTCGGGGGTGGTGAGGCCGTACTCACGGGATATGCCGTTCGCGCCGACGTACGCCAGGTCGATGACGAAGCCGGACAGCATGCGGGTCGCCCAGTGGTCGACCGTGGCCAGAGTCCCACCGCGCACCCGGCCGCCGAGCAGCAGCACGGCGATGTTCTCGTCGGAAGCCAGGGCACCCGCTGTGGACAGCGAGGAGGTGACCACGGTCAGTGGCCTGTCCCGGGGGAGGGCGGCGGCGATGAGCTGCGGGGTGTAGCCCTCGTCGATGTAGACGGTCTCGGCGTCTCCGAGCAGTCCGGCCGCGGCGGCCGCGATCCGGGACTTCTCGGGAACGTGCATGGTGGTACGGAAGGCGAGTGTGGTTTCGAAGCCCGCACTCTCCACGGGATGTGCGCCGCCATGGGTACGCCGGACCAGCCCGTGCTCTTCGAGCAGCTTCAGATCGCGCCTCACGGTCTCCTTGGAGACCCCCAGATCAGCGGCGAGCTTTCCGACATCCACGGATCCGGTACGGCGTGCCGTTTCCAGGATTCCACGTCTGCGCTCATCGGCGTCCACGACGACACCTCCGTTTCACGGCTCCGCATGCTCTGCCAGCCGGCGTCGGCTGTTTCCGGAGCCCTGCCCGTTCGGGCTCCTGAGGCAATTTCTACAAGGCGGCCGCTCGGCTGAACAGGTTCCTCGCACAGCACTTCATGACCGAATGTGCCCGTTTCTCGAAGGCCGGAGACCCTGGACGATGCGGCTGAAGGGGTGCGGGCGAAGGGGGCCGCTGCCCGTTCGTCTGCCGGGCGTGCCCGTGTGCTGCCCGTTTCCCAGCCGGATCCGGACACCGGACCGGGATCCGGTACGGCAATCTCTGGGTGGCCGTGCGCAGGCCGCCCCCACCCAGACCTCGGGGCCCGCACAAGACGGCGCCGACGGGGAGCGCCGCATGGGCGACGGGTGGCCCGGGTGGTGCACGGGCGGCAGGTGATGCGGCCGGGCGGCGGACCTTGACGAACTCCGGCCACCGCAATCGCTCGCGTGTGTCGTCAGTGTCCTCCTGCCGGCGGTCCGCGCCGGCCTCCAGGCCGAATCGGTCGGAGAACATGCGCAGGCAGCCCGCCGGGCGCTCGGCTCGGATCCTTCCGACACCCGGGACGTTCCTCGGCTTTCGCGGCTGGGCCATGCCGCTGACCTGGTGAGATGGTCTGCGGCCCGCCGCGGGATACTGATCGGCATGCGCATCGATCTCGATCCCCGGGCCATGGACGTCAGCGAGTTCTACCGGCTTCTGACCGCAGTGGTGGTGCCCAGGCCGATCGCCTGGGTCTCCACGGTCTCGGCAGTAGCCCCATTTGGTGCGAACCTCGCTCCGCACTCCTTCTTCACCGTCGCCTGTACCGACCCGCCGATCGTCCAGTTCACCTCCGTCGGGCGCAAGGACTCGCTGCGCAACGTCGAGGCCACCGGCGAGTTCGTGGTCAACTTCGCGTCCGAGCCGCTCTTCGACCAGATCAACGCCACCGGCACCGACTTTCCCGCGCACGAGGGCGAGTTCGACGCGGTGGGCATCGAGAAGGAGCCCTCGCTGCGGGTGAAGCCGCCCCGTGTGGCAGCCTCCCCGGTGGCTCTGGAGTGCCGGCTGCACTCCACGCTCCGTATCGGCAACTCCACGCTGGTCCTCGGCGAGGTCGTGCACGCCGCCGTGCGCGAGGACGTCGTCGTCGACGGACACCCCGACATCCGGCTCCTGCGGCCGCTGGCCCGGCTGGGCCGCAACGAGTGGGGCACCGTCGGAGAGATCCACGACCGGGCCCGTATCGCCTACCGCGACTGGCCACCCTCCTGACCGGTCCGCTCCTATAGTCGAAGCATGACCAGATCCAGTACGAGATCCGGGACGAAGGCCGCGACGCGGGACGTGACGCGAGCCGTGGACGGCGCCGAAGGTTCCTGGCGTTCGCTGTGGTCGAAGAACTCGGCGTTGTCGATCGGCTCCGTCGACTCGTTCCTCTCCGTCGGCTCCGTGGGCAGCTCCCTGTCCGTCGCCTCGGTCGGCAGTTTCCTGTCCGTGGGGTCGGTGGGCTCCGCCGTGTCCTTCGTCTCCGCGGGCTCCTGGCTGAGCGCGGGTTCGGTGCTGTCCGCCCACTCGACCGGCTCGGTACTGTCCTGGCGCTCCCGCGGAGGCCTGTGCGCCATCGGCACGGCGGCGGCCACGGTCGCCGGGACGGCGCTGCTGTACACGTGGACGACCGGCCGAAGCCGTGTCCCGAGGTGATGTGAGCCGTTCCTGGTCGCGCGCGAGGACGGCCGGTCAGCCGGTCGGGAGCAGCTCGTCCCGCGCCCCGCGCCACTCACGGGGGGAACGCCCGTAGGCGGCGCGGAACACTCGGCTGAAGTGGGCCGGGTTGGCGAAACCCCAGCGCTGGGCGACCGCCGACACCGTGGGAGCCGTCGCTTCGGGCCGGTGCAGTTCCCGGGCGCACCGCTCCAGACGGCGCCGCTGGATCAGCCGGGCCACCGTGATGCCCTCGCCCTCGAACAGCCGGTGCAGATAGCGCACGGAGATGTGGTGCGCCGCCGCGACGGTCTGCGGGGAGAGGTCCGGATCGCCGAGGTTGCGGTCGATGTGGTCGCGGACCCGCAGGACGAGGTGGTCCCCCGGGTTCCCGTCCGGTGTCGCGTCGTCCTGGGTCCGCTCCTCGACCAGGGTGGCGAAGAGGTCCACGACACCGGTTGCCAGCCTGGTGGCGACGGCCGGGGCGCAGGGCGGGACCGAGGCGGTGAGCGAGCTCAGGAAGTTCACCAGCAGGGCGCCGAAGCCCGTCGTCCCGGCGATCGCGGTCCCGGTCACCCGGCGCAGGTCCTCCTCCGGCAGGCCGAGCGCCCGCCGCGGCAGGTGGACGACGTGGGTGGTGAAGCGCCCCGGGAAGTCCAGGGAGTACGGCCGCCCCGTGTCGTAGACCATGAGGTCGCCCTCGCCCACGAAGGCCCGTCCGCCGTCCTGGATCAGGGTCGCCGTACCCGCCGTCTGCACCCCGACCGCCACGCACGCGGCGGCCGGGTCCGCGCCGGTGAGGTGCGCCGGAGTGCGGCTCAGGCGCTGCGCGTCGGCCTCGATCGTGGCGATGCGCAGGTATCCCAGCCGCTCGGAGCAGACCCGACCCTCGAACGGACCGTCCTGTCGCGCGGTGACGGCCGTCGGCACCAGCGCTCTGCCCAGGGCGTCCCGCCAGTACGCGAGCCGCTCCCCGTCGGGAACCGCAGCGGTCGTCAGCACCAGGGCCACCTGGCTCTCCTCTCCACCTTTGCGAATCGGGCGGGGAGTGGGCGACGGCGGCCCGATTCTCCCTGCCTTCATCAGCCAACCAGCGGTTCTCGGCGGGCTCCAGGCAGGAAGCAGGCAGAATCACGGACCGCACCGGTACGGTCGTCCGCCGTGCGCTGAGAGAACAGCGCGGTGCGCTCCGGGACAAGACGCTGGGGAGCCCGCGGGAGCAGGATGGGCGGCACGGCGAGGGGCCTCGCCCGTCGACGGCGTGTGCCGTCCCCGCCCCCGTCCTCGTGTCGCGGCGGACCGGGGACGGGAGCGGGGCGCTGGTTCAGGGCGTGTCGAGACGGGCGAGGAGCTCGCGGGCCTCGGCGACCGGTCGCGGATCGGCATGGACACCCAGGGAGACACAGCGCGCGAAGGCCGCGCGTGCCTCCGTCGGGCGTCCGGCGGACAGCAGCGCGTTGCCCAGGTGGACGAGTTGACGGCTCTCCAGGGCGGTGTTGCCGCTGGCCCGGCAGATCGCGACGGCGGTGGTCAGCTGGTCCACCGCCTCCGGCCAGCGCTCCAGCACGCCGAAACTGCTGCCCAGGCCCGCGTGCAGCCCGATCCGGGTGATGTCGGCGATGTGCGGTTCCAGCCGGTCGCTGACCTGTTCCAGCAGGGCGAGCGTGTCCCGGTAGAACGCGTGCGCCTCCTCGGTCAGACCCTGTTTCTCCAGGACGATGGCACGCCCGTGCCGGGCCTGGAGGCCGCCGTGCAGGTCACCGACGGTTTCGAAGAGGTGGGCGGCACGCTGCATGTGGTCCGCGGCGGGACCGAGGTCGGTGATCTGCTGCAGCGCCCAGCCCTGGTACATGTGGGCCCAGGCCTGCTGGCCCGCGTCGCCCGCCCGCTCCGCTGCGGCCAGGGCCTCGGCGGAGCGCAGCAGACTGTCCTGGTGGCGGCGCTCGCACACGAGGAGCGCCCAGGCGTGGTAGTTGAGCTGGGTGGCCTCCAGCGCCGGATCGCCCAGGGCCCGCGCGCAGCGGGCGGCCGTGCCGAAGACCTCGGGCCAGTGTCCCCAGAAGATCCACTGGTCGGAGAACCAGTGCAGGGCCTCGGCCACCTCCACCACGGTCGCGTGCTCACCGGCGGCCTCGGCCGCGCGCAGAGCGGCCAGCCAGTTGTCGCCCTCCGCCTGAAGCCAGGCACGGGCCCGGCCCGCGGTGGACAGGTCGACCGTTCCCCGCCAGGTGGGCGGCGGAGCGCCGTGGCCCGGCTCGAACCAGCGGCCCGCGACGACCGCGGTCTCCAGCAGCCAGCGGAAGAGCTCCGTGCGGGCCCGGTCCACGTCCCGCGAGCTCTCCTCGGCCTCGAGGCGGGTGCGGGCGTACAGCCGCAGCAGGTCGTGCAGGCGGTAGCGGTCACCGTCCGTTCCCAGCAGCCCGGTCTCGACCAGCTCCTCCAGGGTGTCCTCGGCGTCGAACACCGGCTGGCCCGTGAGCCGGGCGGCGCCCGGTGCCGCCGTGTCCTGGCCGGGGACCATGGCGAGACGCCGGAACAGCCGGGCGGCCGAGGGAGTCAGCTGACGGTAGGACAGGTCGAAGGCGGCGGCCACCCGTACGTCCCCGGCGGCCAGCGCCTCCAGCCGCCGCTCCTCGACGGCGAGGCGGTCCGCCAGTCGGCGAACGCTCCAACCGGTGCGGGTGGCCAGCCAGTTGCCCGCCACCCGCAGAGCGAGCGGCAGGTGCCCGCAGCGCTCGGCGACCGCGCGGAGGGCGGCCGGATCGGCGTCCGCCCGATCGGCTCCGACGAGGGAGGTCAGAAGCGCGGCGGCCGCCGCGGGGTCCAGTTCACCGAGCGGCAGCCGGTGCACACTGTCCAGCCCGGTCAGCATGCGACGGCTCGTC
Organism: Streptomyces sp. NBC_01334; assembly: GCF_035983595.1. Lineage (NCBI taxonomy): Bacteria > Bacillati > Actinomycetota > Actinomycetes > Kitasatosporales > Streptomycetaceae > Streptomyces > Streptomyces sp. NBC_01334. The sequence goes on from NZ_CP130718.1 coordinate 8,959,168, forward strand.
ACCACCACCATGCCCGCCCCCGCGGCCGGCAGCAGCGGACGCACCTGCCCCTCGTCGCGCGCGTTGTCCAGGACCAGCAGACAGCGCCGCTCCGCCAACAGCTGCCGGTACAGCTCCGGGTGGCCCTGCGGCCCGGCCTGGGAGAGTTCCCGGTCGGACACCTGCAGGGCCTTGAGCACCCGCAGCACCAGTTCGGCGGGACCGGGCGGATCGCCGTCGGTGCCGCGCAGGTCCAGGACCAACTCCCCGTGCGGAAACCGGTCGGCGAGACCACGGGCCGCGTGCAGCGCCAGCGTCGTCTTGCCCGTGCCCGGCGGCCCGGACACCGCCACCACCACCGGCTGGGCGACGGCTTCCTGCTCCGCGAGCGCCGCCAGCCGCGCCAGCTCCCCCTCCCGGCCGACGAAGTCGTCGACTCCGCGCGGGAACGCCCGCACCCCCACCGGGCGGTAGCCTCCGTCGCGCCCGGCCCGCGCTGCCGTGAGCAGCCGCTCCCGCGGCGCCTCGGCCAGGCCCAGACCGTCCGCGAGCGCGGCGACCGTCCGCCGCTGCGGAGCCGCCCGCCGCCCGCGTTCCAGGTCCCCGATGCCCCGCACGCTCACGCCCGACGCCTCCGCCAGGCCCTCGATGGTCTGTGACGCGGCCAGCCGAAACTCCCGCAGCAGCGCTCCGAACGCCGCCTGCTCCCCGCTCAACCCCGCCCCTTCGTACCCATCCACACCGACATGCCCCCGCCGTCGCCCCCGGGCATGATCATCCGAATTCTAGAAGAGCCGGGACGTCCGGGGCCGCGCCGACCGGCATACGGACGGGGTCCTGCCGTGGTCACGCACGGCGTGCTCCCGTCCTCCCGTCGACGCGGACGGCGTTGTCAGTGGTCGCCGGTAAGTTCGTCGTTGTCGCACCGAATCCGGCGCGACAACCCCCCTGTGCTGCGCCGATTCGGCGTGCGGAGCCCTGTGCCGCAAAGGAGCTGGTGCGTTGTCCGACTGGGAGAATTCGAGTACGGCCCGGGTGGTGCCGCCCGCACGGCCCCGCAAGCTCGCCAAGGTTCCCTTCGTCGAACTGGCCGACGGACGCCTCCAGGGCGTCGTCTCCAGCGGCTCGGACATCGAGCGGGTGTACGTCTCGTCGGTGGCCGCCGGCAATTACGCCTTCGCGTGCAGCACCAACAACAACCGTCCCTGCGGCGGCGCGCGGGGCTCGTTCTGCAACCACATCCGTGCGCTGGTCACCGAGGCCGTGCTCCAGTACGGCGCCGACCGCGTCGCCCGCTACCTGCGCGTCGAGCCCACGGGCGGTGAGCCCGACGCCGCCGCCCTCACCGCCGCGATGACCGGCACCCACCCACCCCAGGCGGACGGCAAGTCGGCCGCCGCACCCGTCTTCAGCCGGTTCCTGCGCCACCTGGCCTACCTGGAACTGCCCGCGGTCACCGCCCCGCTCCCGGAGCTCCAGTGGTTCCCGCCGACCCGGGCGACGGACGCCCCGCAGACACCCCGCGGCGAGCGCGGCACGACCGCGGCGGAACACGCCGACCTGCTCACCGCACCCGTCGAGGGACTCGGCGAGGCCCTGGCGGCGATCGACGCCTTCGACCGGACCCTGGTCGCCGGCCTGCTGCGCCCCCGGCCCGAGCAGATGGACGATCTCACCGTGCTCGCCCGCGCCGTCGCCGGCAGCCCGCCTGCCGCCCGGGTCGCCGAGGCCGCCGCGAAGGCCGCCGCCGGAGCCGCGAGCGAGCACCACTTCGTCACCCTCGCCGCCGCCCGCACCGCCCTGTTCGGCGCCGTGCACGACGCCCTCACGGTCGGCGTCGACGAGGTGACCGGCCGCACGCGCGAGGAGCGGACGGCCGAGGCCCCCGCCGCACGGCCGACGGTGAACCTGCTGGCAGCCGCCCGCACCTGGCTTTCGGACCTCGCGCGCACCGGCTGGCAGGGCATCGACCACGAGCTGGCCGGCGGAGCCGCACCCATCGTCTCCGCGATGCTGCCCGACCCCGAACTGCGCCGGCTGGCCACGCTGCTCGACGGATTCGCCGCCGAACTCGCCGCCTCCTGCCCCGGATCGGCCCTGGACAGGATCCCCGCACGCCGCTGGGGCGACCTGTGGTCCCGCGCCCTGCTGCTGACCATGCCCGGCGCCACCGACCGGCCCGCCGTCACGGCCGCCACCGGCCGTCTGCTGCCGCTCGGCCTCGACCTGCACGAACACGCCACCGCCGTGCAGGCCCAGGTCCACGCGGTGTTCGAACCCGCCGACGGCACCGCACCCCGGCTGGTCCGTGCGAGCGTCTCGGTGCCCAAGCCGGACACCGTCGTCGCGGCGGGCGTCTGGCAGCTGCTGCGGCCACACCTGTCGCTGCTCACCGCCCTCGGCGAGGGCCGGGCGATGGACCTCGACGCCATGCCCCTCACCGACGAGGGAGACCTCGTCTGGGACGACGCCCGGGCCCGCGCGGGCGAGCCCGCCGACGCCCTCGCCACCGCGCGGGTCGTCCTGCCGACCGCCACCGCCCTGCCCACCGCCCCCCTGGACCGCCACCCCGCGCGCCTCGCCGAGCCGGTGTTCCTGGAGGGCTACGACAGCGGACAGGACGGCGACACGCTCACCTTCACCTTCGCCGGACACGCGCTCCCCGTCGACACCGACCGCATCCCGACCGCGAGCCCGCTCACGCCCGAGGCCGTCGCGGCCTCCCGCGCCTGCGTGGGCCTGCTGCGCTGGGACGGCGGCGGCTTCCGTCTCCAGCCGCTCGCGGTGGAGACCACCGTGCGCAAGAAAGCCGTCGCCCTGCACGCGGGAGCGTGGGCCGGCGGCACCACCGACAAGACCGGCGTCCGGGCCGAGAAGGCCGCCACCGACGCCGTGACCGTCCTGCGCGAGCGGGCGGGAAGGCTGCTGCGGAAATGAGCGACCCCATGCCGGAAGCCGTTCCCGACGACAACCGTCGCCAGGTCCTCTACTGGCGGCTGCTGGCCCGCCTCTTCGACCCCGAGGAGCAGGCCGGCCTGGAATCGGCGAGCCTCGCCGTCGTCGAGGACATCGGCCTGCCGCCCGCCCTGCTGGACCCGCAGACCTCCGTCGACTCCATCGTCCAGCGGCACCCCGAACTGGCGGCGGAATTCGACGGGTTGATGGTTCCCGGCATCGACCCGGCCCCCGACACCGCCGACGACAGCGACAGCGAGGCTACGGCCGACGAGGACGTGCGTGACCGTGCGGCGGAGGTGCGGCGCGCGGCACTCGTGTCCAAGGTGCTGCTGAACGTCTTCTCCACCGGCTCGGGGGCCGTCAGCGCCGGACAGCTGTCCCGCTGGCAGAGCGACGCCGGCTGGCTGGAGCGCGCCCTCGGCAGCCGGCCGGGGGAGTTGCGCGGCGGTCGCGGCACGACACCCGACACCGGCGGGCTCGTCCCCGGTCTGGGCCCGGAACTCGGCGCCATCGAAGCGGACCTCGTCCGGCGCATGCATCTGCGGGAAGTGCTCGCCGACCCCGAGCTCGCCGCGCGGCTCACCCCGAGCATGTCGCTGATCGAGCAGTTGCTGCGCGACAAGGGCAACCTCTCCGGCGTCGCCCTCGCCAACGCCAAGTCGCTGATCCGCCGTTTCGTCGACGAGGTCGCCGAAGTGCTGCGCACCCAGGTGGAGAAGACCACGGTCGGCGCGCTCGACCGCTCGGTCCCGCCCAAGCGGGTGTACCGCAATCTCGACCTCGACCGCACGATCTGGAAGAACCTCACCAACTACAGCCCCGAAGAGGAACGCCTCTACGTCGACCGCCTCTACTACCGCCACACCGCCCGCAGGACGACCCCGCAGCGGCTCATCGTGGTCGTGGACCAGTCGGGCTCGATGGTCGACTCCATGGTCAACTGCACCATCCTGGCGTCGATCTTCGCCGGACTGCCCAAGGTCGACGTGCACCTCATCGCGTACGACACCCGCGCCATCGACCTCACCCCCTGGGTGAACGAGCCGTTCGAGGTGCTGCTGCGGACCAAGCTGGGCGGCGGCAACGACGGCCCCGTGGCCATGGCCATGGCCCGCCCGAAGATCGCCGAGCCCAAGAACACCGTGCTGGTGTGGATCTCCGACTTCTACGAGTTCGACCGCTCCCAGCCGCTGTTCGAGGGCATCGAGGAAGTCCACCGCTCCGGCGTGAAGTTCATCCCCGTCGGCTCGGTGACCAGCTCCGGCCGGCAGGAGGTCAACCCCTGGTTCCGGGAGCGGTTCAAGACCCTCGGCACACCGGTGATCTCCGGCCACATCGACAAGCTCGTCCACGAACTCAAGACGTTCCTCACCTGACCCGTCCGTCCCTCGACACACGTACCTCTTGGAAAGGCCCTCGATGACCGACCTGCTGCGCGCCCCCGCCGAGCTCAAGTACGCCGAGGAACTCGACTGGCTGGAGTCGATCGACGACAACCCCAAACCGTTCTCCTGGCGGCTGTCCCCGAAGATGGTCCGCCTGTTCGTCCTGGGCTCCGAGCGCGCCGACGGCCTCGACCGGGAGATCGCGCCGAAGTGGTTCGGCGACCGCAGCTTCGTCGAGCGCTCCATCGTCACCCTCGCCTCCGACCGTGGCCTGCTCCTCATCGGTGACCCGGGCACCGGAAAGAGCTGGCTGGCCGAGCTGCTGTCCGCAGCGATCTCCCGCAACTCCACGCTGGTCGTGCAGGGCACGGCGGGCACCACCGAGGACCACATCAAGTACTCGTGGAACGTCTCGATGGTCATCGCCAAGGGCCAGTCACGCGAGTCGATGATCCCCTCGCCGATCATGACCGCGATGGAGACCGGCGCGATCGGCCGCTTCGAGGAGCTCACCCGCTCCACCAGCGACGTCCAGGACGCGCTGATCTCGATCCTCTCCGAGAAGTACATCTCGGTCCCGGAACTGGGCAGCGACCAGGACAGCGACAACATCGTGTTCGCCAAGCCCGGTTTCTCGGTCATCGCCACCGCCAACAGCCGGGACCGGGGCGTCAACGACCTCTCCTCGGCGCTCAAGCGCCGCTTCAACTTCGTGCGGATCCCCGTGGTGACGAACAAGAAGAGCGAGGCGGAGATCGTCCGCTTCCGAACCGAGGAACTGCTGCGCCGCCACCGGATCGAGCTGGACGTCCCGCCGACCCTGCTGGACGTGCTGCTGCGCAGCTTCGCCGACCTGCGGGCCTCGTCGGCCGCCGCCGGCAGTGACGACGAGAAGCTGGAGTCCGCCCTGTCCACGGCCGAGCAGATCGGTGTCCTGGAGGACGCCATCCTGCACAGCAACTTCTTCGGCGAACGCGCCCTCACCGCCCACACCCTCGCCTCCTCCCTCGTCGGTTCCCTGGCCCGGCGCGCACCGGAGGACCTCGCCATCCTCAACAAGTACCTGCACGGCGTCGTCGAACCGCGCAGCAAGGAGGAGGGGGGCTCCTGGCCGGAGTTCCTCGAGGGCGGCCGCGACGCGATCGCGACCCTGTCGTGACCGCGACCGCCGAGGGCACGTTCACCGCCCTGCGCACCCAGCTCCAGGACGCCGCCACCACGTTCGCCGACGGTCCCGCGGCGCTGGAGGGCATCCTGCGGGGCATCGTCGACGACGTCGAGCGCGCGGTGAGCGAACCCCTGGAGATCTTCCCGGTCTGCCACCACTCACCGGCCTCCGCCATCGCGATGGCGCGCCGGCTGCGCGAGAAGCAGCCGAGGACGATCTACCTCGAGCTGTGCGAGGACATGGCGCCCCTTCTCACCGAGCTGCGCAACTGCCGTCTGCCGGTGGCCGTCCAGTCCTTCGCGAGCGAGATCGAGGGCTTCCCCGCCGACTGGGCGCCCCTCTCGGTGGTCGCCCCGGTCACCGAGGCCTCCGCCGAGTACCAGGCCATCGCCTACGCGCTCGACACTCCGGGCGTCGAACTCGTCCTCGTCGACCGCTCCTCGGACCATGTCTTCCAGTGGGAGACCGGACCCGACGCCGAAGGCGAGCGCGACGGCGATCCCGACGCTCCGGAGGCAGCGGAGCAGACGGCCCTGCACGGCGACGCCGTCGGCGTGGAGATCGGCGACCTGCGCCCGCGCTTCGCCGAACTGGAGGAGCACCTGCTCCGCCACGGCCGGGTACGGCACTGGTCGGAGTGGTGGCACCAGTACGTCGAACTGCCCCTCGGCGACAGCGACCACGACACCTACCGCCAGGTGATGCTGCTCATCGGCAGCCTCTTCCGGCGCCTCGCCCCCGGCGACCCCCGCAAGGTACGGGTGGACGAGGACCGCGAGCGGTACATGTGGACGCGGATGCGCGAACACCTCGCCGCCACCGGCACCGACCCCGCCGACTGCCTCTACGTCTGCGGCGCCTTCCACGCGGCCAGCCGTGTCGCGGAGTTCGGTGTGCACGGCAGCGACACCTTCACCATCAGCCCGCCGAGCGGCACCGAGTGGCGGCACGGCCTGATCCCGTCCAGCCACGGCGCGATCGAAGCGCAGTTCGGACTGGCCGCGGGTTCGGTGTCCATCGCCGCGACGGAATGGGCGAAGAACGTCAGGCGCACCGGCGTCCGACCGTTCCGCCTGGAGGGCCAGGCGGGCACGAGGAAGAGTGCGAAGCCGAGGAAGGCCCTCGCCCCGACGTCCCCCGGGCCGGCCGGCCCGGCCGCCGACCGGCTCACGGGATTCCTCCAGCGGCCGCCCGCCCTCGACGCCCTGGACGAGGCCGAACTGCTCGGCTGGTCCGTGGAGATCGTGCGCGCCGCACGCCGTAACGGGTACCTCGCCTCCACCGCCGACGCCATCGCCGTCTTCGAGACGTCGATCCTGCTGGCCGGGATGCGCGACCGCGCCAAGCCGACGCCGTACGACTTCCAGGACGCGGCCGTCACCTGCATCGAGAAGGACGCCGTACCGGGCCGGCGGGACGTGGGCCGGTTGGTCGAGATCATGATGGGCGGCGACCGTGTCGGTCAGGTCGGCTACGACGCGCTGCCGCCGCTGGCCCGTGACGTGCACGACCGGCTCGCACCGCTGGACCTGAAGCTCCAGCAGCGCGGAGTGCAGCGCGCGCTGCTCGACATCGCCTCGCGGCCGGAACTGGCGCGCTGCTCCGACCTGTTGTGGATGCTGCGCCGGCTGCTGCCGCAGGGCGCGGCCCGGCCCATCATGGGCGAACGCCGCCTCGGCGAACAGCCCATCCAGGAGTCCTGGGACCTGGCCCTCGGCACCCATCAGCGCGCCCTCATCGAGCTGGGCTACGAGGGCGTCAGCATCGAGCAGGTTCTCGAACAGCGGCTGCGGCGCGCCGCGTACGCCCCCCGGGCGACGGCGGCGCAGGTCCTCGAGGCCGTCGAGGACGCCACGCTCTACCTGCGCAGCCGTCGCCTCGCCGACGAGCTCGGCACCCGGGCCCTGGAGGTCCTGGCGAGCGAGCGCAGCGTCGACGGCGCGCCGGAGGTGCTGCGCCGGGTGCGCCGGCTGCTGGCCCACTACCGGACCGCCGAGCCGGTGCTCCCGCCCTGGATCGAGTCCTTCGTCAAGACCGGCTATGCGCACTACTGCACCCTGCTGCCGACGGCGTTCACCGACGACGACGCGACGGTCCGTCAGGTCGCGGCGATGCTGGGCTTCCTGTTCGGCATGGAGGGCCTGGCGCTGTCCCTGGGCTGCGACCGCACCCAGCTCGAACTGGCCCTCGCCCAGTCCCACCCGACCGAGCCGTCCCGCAGCGCACTGCTGTGGGCGGCGCAGACCCACCTGGGCACCCTGCCGAGGACGGCCCTGCAGGAGCGCTGCGCGGAGCTGCTCGGCAACCCGCTGGTGGTGCCCGCCTATCCGCGCTATCTCAGCGGGTTCGTGCACGCCCTGGAACCGGTGCCGGGCCTGGCCGACTTCGTCGTCGAGGCCGTGTCGAACGCGTTCGCCCGGCTCCCGGACTCGGTGCTGCTGCCCTGGCTGCCGACCCTCATCGGCACCCTGCGGGCCGGTGGCGCCGAACATGCCCCGCTGCTGATCCGCGAGGCGGGCCGGCTCCTTCCCGCCCGGCTCACCGAGCTGGACTCCTGGGTACCGCCGTGGCGCCTCCCGCAGGGACTGCCCCGCGTGCCGGTGGAGTCGGTGGCGAGCACCGGGGGCGGCCTGCCGCTCCTCGCCGCGCACCCGGCGACCTGCGACGCGCTGGCGGCCCTGCTGGGCTGCGACGGGACGTGGGAGAGTCCCGCCGTCGGGTCGTCCGGAGCGACCCTGCTGGCCCGGTATCCGCAGACCGCGCGGGCGTTGGAGGCGCTGCAGGCTCTCAGCTGACCGGCAGAGCCCTCACCAGGGCGCGGAGGGCGCCCTCGGCCAGGGCCGGGTTGGCGGCGGCGTGGTGGGCCAGCTCCTCGTCGTCGAGGAGCTGCGCCAGCCGGGAGGGCGGCAGGTTCGGGTGGCGGGCGAAGGCCGCCCGGACGGCGGGTTCGGGGTCCCGGGTGAGTCGTGCCACGGTGGCCGGCGGGGTCCCGGGGTCGCGCGCGGCGAGGGCCCGGACTGCGGGGTCCTCGTCGTCGGCGTGGGCGGCGAGCCCGTGCGTGGGGAAGTTCGGCCGGGTGACGAGGTGGGCGCGCTCGGGCCCGGTGTACTCCAGGAAGCCGCGCAGCAGGAGGGCCGCCGGGACGTCCGGCTGGTTCTGGGCCAGCAGGACGCGGACGCCGAGGTCGTCGTCGGCGGCCAGCCGGGCCACGAGGTCGGGCGGCAGGGTGCGCTCTCGCGCCGCCTCCCGGCGCAGCATCGGGTGACCGGAGAGAGCGTCCCGGCGGACGGTCTCGGGGTCCCGCGGGAACAGCCGCTCGGGGTAGAAGCAGAACGGCTCGTCCAGGGGGACCTCGTAGTCGATCGCGGCCCGTTCCTCCTCGGTCCACGCGGGGTGGAGGGACACGGACAGCCGGACCTTCGGGTCGGGATCGGCCGCGAGGGCACGGAGTTCGTCGTGGTCGAGGTCGCGGTGGCGGGCGACCGTCCGGCGTACGTCGGGTTCGGGATCGGAGACCAGCGCGCGGCGTTCGACGGGACCGAGGTCCGTGCGGCGCGCGATGTGCCACCGGACCTCCGGGTCGGGATCGGCGGCCAGCAGGACCACGACGTCGGGCGGGAGACTCGGGTTGCCCGCGATCATCTGTCGGTCCTCGGGACCGGCCGGAGCGGTGAGGACGCGGTCCACGACGGCCCTGCTGAGAGCGTCGTGGAGCAGTGCGCCGGTGCGGGCGTGGCAGGACCGGTCGGGCAGCACGCTCTCCACCCACACCGGATCCTCGTGGCGCAGCCGGTCCTGCGCGCGCCTGCGCACCTCGTCGTCGGGGTCCGCCAGCAGCGCGGCCCGCGTCTTCGCGTCCTGCCAACCCCACATGCCGACTCCCCAGGCGCGGACCTTCGCGTCCGGATGCGTTGCCATGGAGCGGCGCAGCGCGAGGGAGAACTGCCGGTAGAAGGTGCCGCCCAGGTGCTCCGGATCGTAGGTGTTCATCATGTGGACGACGGTGTCGTCGGGCAGCGGCCGGGGCTCGGCGGGGGCGGTCACCCGTGGGGCCTCGGCGAGATGGGCGCGAACGAACCAGTGCGGATCGTCCACCAGCCGCACCCGCTGGGCCGGGGCGACGTGCGGATTGCGGGCGAAGAAGCTACGGGTGCGGTGGTCGGGATGTTCGATGACGGCGTCGACGACCGCCTCGGGCAGCACCCGGTCCCGGCACAGCACCATCCGTACGGCGAGCGGCGCCTCCGCCAGCAGGTGCAGCAGGACGTCCTGCGGAGCCGAGGGGTTGAGGGCGATTCCGGCCAGGCGCCGGGTGGCGAGATCGGCGTCCTCCCAGATCTGCTCCGGTGTCGGCATGCGTCGAATTCCCCCAGGTCGCGATCGGGCCCCCTGCCGAGGACAGGGGGCCCATGACCTTAACCGCCCGGCCGGATCGAGGGCCAGGCGTCCGTGCTACCGGCGCCCGTAGCCGACCGTGATGACGCCGATGACCTTTGCCGGGGTGCCACTGCTGTAGACCACCTCCCCGCCGGACTTCTTCCAGATCTTGATGAGGAAGGTGTCGGGGCTGTCCGTCGTCGTGACGCGGAAGCCGTAGCCGCTCTTGCCGTTGACCGTGCCCGAGCCCTGGAGGACGGCCGTGGGGCCGGAGACGACGAGCCAGTCGAGGCCGGTGGAGCGGAACTTCAGGTGGGCCGGCCTGAAGTCGAAGGTGACCCCTCCGGCCGGGGCGCCGGCCCCCGGCAGGTAGCCGCCCGTGAGCGAGAAGAACGCCCGGCCGGTCAGCTTCGGCCCGACCTTGGAGTCGACGGTGCCCGCGCCCACCACCGGTCCGGCGGCCCGGTCGTACACGATCAGCTCGGGGAGCGTCGTGGCCGCCGAGGCGCCGTCGTCGTCGGTGACGGTGATCACCGGACGGCGGATGCCCGCCGAGGTGTAGGTGTGCTCGGCACGGCAGCCGGACGAGGTGACCGTGCCGGTGGTCGGCTTGCCGCCGTCCTTCCAGTCGACGACGCAGGTGTGGGTGTCACCGGCGCCCGGGTCGCCGAACCGGACGGTGACGGCCGTACCGCGGCCCGTCGGCACCGGGCCCGACGGGCCGGTGGCCGAGGTGATGGCGGGGACCGCGTTCGTCACCGTCACCACGGCCGAGTCGGTGCTGCGGCCGCCGGTCAGGGTGACGGTGTAGGTGCCGTTGTCGGTGCAGGTGAGCGTGGTGCGGGCGGCGGCGGGGTCCTCGACCGTGCAGGGCGCGCCCTTCTCGACGGTCCATCGTGCGCCGCCCGCCCCGGAGACCGTGCCGGTCAGGGCGATCGCGGCGCCCTCGACGCCCTGGGCGTCGGGTCCGGCGTGGACGACGGTGACCGGGTCGATGCTCGTGAGGGTGGGCACGACCTTCTCGATCAGGCCGTCCGCGTCGAACTCCAGCTTGTCGACGGTGGTTTCGCGGTGGGTGCCGTCACCGCCGGGGATGGCGAAGCGGTGGTAGGCGATGTACCAGTCGTCCGTTCCCGGCACCTGGACGACCGAGTGGTGGCCGGTGCCCTTGATGCCGAGGGAGAGGTCCTTCTCCAGGATCACGCCGCGCTTGGTCCACGGGCCGGTGGGCGAGGGGCCGGTGGCGTAGGCGACGCGGTAGTTCTCGTCCCGGGTGTCGTTCTCCGACCACATGAAGTAGTAGGTGCCCTTGCGCTTGACGACGAAGCTGCCCTCGTTGTAGCCGCTCGGGGTGATGTCGGTGATCTTCGAGGCGTCGAAGGAGACCATGTCGTCGCCGAGCGGCACGACATAGGCGTGGCCGTTGCCCCAGTAGAGGTACGACCGTCCGTCGTCGTCCGTGAAGACCGCCGGGTCGATCATCTGGCCGCTGTACTGGCCGGCCTTGAGCAGCGGCTTGCCCAGGGCGTCGGTGAACGGGCCGGTGGGCGAGTCGGAGACGGCGACACCGATGTTGGCGTCGGCGCAGAAGTAGAAGTAGTACTTCCCGTTCTTCTCGGCGATCGCCGGCGCCCAGGCCCTGCTGTCCGCCCAGCTCACGTCCGGCCCCAGGTCGAGGATGACCCCGTGGTCCGTCCAGTGCACCAGGTCGGTCGACGAGTACGCCTTGAACTGCGTACCGCTCCAGCCCTCGAAGCCGTCGGTCGTCGGGTACATGTAGAAGGTGTCACCGAAGCGCACGATGTTCGGGTCGGCGTTGAGACCCGGCAGCACCGGGCTCTTCATGACCAGCGCCGACACGGTCCAGCTGCGCTTCGTGCCGTCCGAGCCGGTCACCTCGTACGTCACCGGCTTGCTGAAGTCGTGCACGCTGCCCGAGGCGGGGCTGATCGCCGCGCCGTGGGCGAGGGTGAACTCCGGTGCCAGCGCGGTGAGGTCGGTGCCTTCCTTCAGCGGCAGCGTGACCTTGCCGGTCGCGTTGTCGAGGAGGGCGTCGACCTTCAGCGCGGGGTGCGTCGCCTTGGCGATGCCCGCGGTGTTGCCGCTGAGCTCCATGACCTCCGCGGCCGGCAGGGCCCGGTCGTAGACGCGGAAGTCGTCGACCTCGCCGCCGAAGTACGGGTCGGCCGAGTACAGCGACCTGCCGATGTAGCCGCTGTGGTCCTTGGCGGAGTCGTACAGCTCGGACGGTTTCACGGTGGTCGTCGTGCGGGCCGCCTCGACGCCGTCGACGTAGAGCACCATCGTGCCGGTGGCGCCGTCGAGGGTGACCGTGACGTGCCGCCACTCGCCGGGGGTGAGCTGCGAGCCGGCCGTCAGCTTCGACTCCGCCGACCAACTGGCCTTCGTGATGGCCGAGTACAGGCTGGAGCCGCCGTTGGAGGGGGTGGCGAAGAGGTACTTGTCGCTGTCGGGGCCGAGCCCGAACAGCCACTGGAAGGACGATCCGCCCTTCCACTTGGCGTACGTGGACACGGTGACGCTGTCGGCGCCCTTCAGCACGCCGTTCGGGATCTTGACGTACGGGGAGGTGGCGGAGTCGCCGGACATCTTGAACGAGCCGCCGTCCACGCCGGTCCCGAACTCGGGCGTGCGGACGTAGGTGCCGTGGTTGCCGTGGCCGCTGGAGTCGACGGCGATGTTGCCGGACGTCTCGTCGAAGCCGTAGTGCAGCAGCAGGTCGGCGGGCACGTCGGCGCCCTCCTCGGAGACCGTCACGCGGGCCCGGACGGGAAGCGCGGCGCCGTCGGGCAGGCTTCCGGTCACCGTGAACGTGCCGGCCTGTGCGTATGCCGAGGCCGGGACGTCGTCCCAGGCCACCGCCACCGGGCGCGCGACGCCGTCGGCGTAGGTGGCGATCACGGTCGCGGGCAGCACCGGGGCCTGGCCGATCCGTGTCTTCACCGACACGTCCTCGACGCTCTCGACCAGCTGGTCCGGCTGGTAGGCGCGCAGCAGCCGGTCGTACTCGGCCTGGGTGACCGGCAGGACCGTGCCGTGGCGGGGCTTGGCCGGCAGGTCGTAGCCGGTGGACGGGGTCCAGACGCCGGAGGCGAGGTCCGTGGTCTCGAACGGGAGGTAGCCGCGGCCGCCGAACTCGTCGAGGAAGGCGTACCACTTCTCCTCGGTGTTGGACTTGAACACCAGCGGTCCCTCGGCCGCGTTCATCGCGCCCTTGCCGATGCCCTCGGCGACCGCGTCCCAGGAGAGGTTCAGCAGCGAGTCGCTCTTCTCCTCGAAGATGAACTTGCTGTTGGGGGTGGAGGAGGAGTTGTTGCGCTCGTCCTTCGACAGCCGGAAGTACGTGCCGTCGTGCTGGATCACCGTGGAGTCGATGACCGAGTAGCCGCGGTCGATCCACACCTTGGGCTCGCTGAACGTGTAGAAGTCGCGGGTCGTGGCGTACATCATCCGGTTGTACGTGTCGCCGGAGTGCGCCGCGTTGTCGTACAGCTTCGACGCCCAGAAGACCACGTACTCGCCGAGGCCGGCGTCGTAGTACGCCTCGGGCGCCCAGGTGTTGCCGGCGCTGTCGGGGGAGACCTTCACCAGGCGCTGGTCCGTCCAGTGGACGAGGTCGGTGGACTCCCAGACCATGACGGACTTGCTGCCGGTGCGCTGGGCGGCGTCCCAGTCGCCGTTGCCGTAGATCCTGAGGTCGGTGGCGATCTGGTAGAACTTGTCGCCCTCGGGGGAGCGGATGATGAACGGGTCGCGCAGGCCCTGCTCGCCGAGGGTGGAGGTCAGGACCGGCTGCTCGTTGTTCAGCTCCCGCCACTTCAGCGGGTCGTTGCCCTTGCTGAGCGCGGCGTAGAGCTGCTCGCCGTCGGACGTGCCCTCGCCGGTGAAGTAGCTGAACATGTAGCCCTTGAGGGCTTCCTTCACGGGGAGTTCGGGGACCTTCGCGGTGAACACGCGGGTCGCCTTCGCCTCGCCCTTGGTGACGGTCGCGGTCAGGTCGACGGTGGTGGCGCCGGTGCCGTGCGCGGGCCGGTGGACCACGCCGTCGGCCGAGACGACGTCCGCTCGCGCGGAGGCCCAGCTGACGTCGGTGCCGTAGGAACCGGTCGCCGGGAGGCTGAGGTTGCCGCGTACGTCGTCGAGGTTGTGGACCGTGAGGGCGTCGGCGGCCTGCCGGGCGGCGGTCGCGTCGTCGAACGCGGCGAGGACCGTGACGTCGAACGACTTGGTCGCGGTGACCGTCCCCTTCCTGAGGGTGGCGGTGAGCGTGGCGTGGCCGTCCGGCTCGCCCGCGGCGGGACGGGTCACCTTGCCGGCGTCCGACACCAGGGTGGTGTCGTCGCTGGCCCAGCTGATGGTGGCGCCGCCTGCGGTGCCGGTCTTGGGCAGGTCCAGGTCGGTGATCACCGCATCGGTGTCCCCGAGGTCCAGGGCGGCCTTGTCGTCGGCGACGCCCTGCGTGGCCACGGGGAGGGCGAGCTGCTCCACGTCGGAGGCGGGCAGCGCGTGGTCGTACACCCGGAAGTCGCGGATGTCGCCCTTGAAGAGCTTGTCGCCCGAGTACACCGACTTGCCGAGGTAGTTGGCGGTGGTGACGCCGGAGCCGATGGCGCCGGGGGTGATGGTGACCGACGTGTTGCGGGCGACCTCGACGCCGTCCTCGTACAGCACACCGGTGGTGCCGGACTGCGTGTAGGTGAGGTGCTTCCACACCGAACGGGTCAGGTTGTGGGAGTCGGCGGGCTTGGTGGTCTGCTCCGTCGACCAGTTGCCGGTGGCGATAGAGGTGCGCAGGGAGTTGCCCGTGGTGAACAGGTAGCCGTTGCCGTTGCTGCCGCTGGAGTTGCCGAAGCCGTACAGGAAGTACGGCGTGGACTGGGCGGCGTCGATCCGCACGTCCATGGCGACGCTGATCGCGTCCAGGCCCTTCAACACGTCGTTCGGCACCTTGACGTAGGTGTCGGAGCCGTTGAAGGCGAGGCCCTGGCCGGTGGACGACCAGCTGGCGGTGCCGGCCACCGTGCCGTCGCGGCCGTGGCCGGAGGCGTCGGTGACCGTGGTGCCGGACGTGGCGTCGAGCTTGTACCAGAGGGCCAGACCGTCGGTGATGTCGGCGGCCTCGTCGGCCTGTACGGGGGTCGCCGCCCCGACGAGGCCGACGAGCAATGACACGGCGGTCAGTGCGGCCAGACGCCCCGCCCCCCGTCTCGCACGGTCGCCGGGTCGATGTCTGTGCGTCATGGGGGGACCGCCGTTTCAACCGTGTGACGTGATGTTGCGAGAGTGTCAAACGGTCTTCGTAGCCGCGTCAAGAGTTCTCGAACAATGTCCGACAGGTCGAACATGACGGGACCGCCCGCAAGGCCTTCTGTTCAGCGCCGTGTTGACGACTCCAGCCATGCGGTGAGGGCCCACCACCAGTGCAGGGCGACCAGCGGGCCGTCACCGTCCGCGAGGGACGTGGAGGTGATCTGCCTCAGTCGGCCGAGCCGGTAGCGGACGGTGTTGGGGTGGGTGAACAGCGCTGCCGCGGTCTGGTCGAGTCGGCGCCCGTTGTCCAGGAACGCCAGTGCGGTGAGGGCGAGTTGATGATGGAAGGCGTCCGCCGGATCGAGGGAACCGAGCAGTCGGCGGCTCAGCAGGGCGCCCAGGGAGGACTGCTCGGCCAGCGCGATCCGGGCGGCGAAGTCCGTGACGTCGTACAGCCCGTGCAGACCGTGTTGCCGGCCGAGATCCACGGCGCGCACGCACAGCCGGTACAGCGCGGGAAGCTCCGGCAGGGGGGCGGCGGGCGCGACCACGACGAGCGCCTCGGGATCGACCTCGTCGGCCTCCGGTGGCCGCGGACACAGTCCGGCCGCACGGCCGTCGAGCGGCACGGTCACCGCGTGCGGCGAGCGCACCGCCCGCGCGGGCACGGGAGCGGCGACCAGGCAGTGGTAGTGCCCGGCGGCGTCCGCCCGGACCCCGGCGCGCGCCAACTCCTCCTGGCGCGGCGGGACTTCGCCGACCAGAGCCTGGTGCAGCAGCCGGGTGCGGACGGCGCCCAGCGCGCGTGGCGACTCGTGCTCGGCGGCGCGGTAGCCGTGGATCACCTGCCGTTCCATCGCCGCGCCGTACTCCTGGAGCCGCAGGACGACCGACAGCAGTGCCCGGTCCGAGACCCCCGCCGAACGGCACCGGTCCACGACGATCTCCGCCGCGCGGCCCAGCGCCGCCTGCACGCCCCGAAGGACGACCGTCATCGGCACGCCCTGCACGGCACGGTCGGCGCCCAGCAGGAGGGCGGCCGTGAAGTCCTGGTCGTCGACCGACCCGGTCCGCTCCGGGGCGGTGAACCAGGGGTCGGCCGCGCGCAGCATCGCCGTCACATGCGACCGGGTCGCCTCCTCGGTCAGTCGGGACAGCTCGGGCGAGCGGCTGCGGGCGGCGTGCACGAGCTCGACGCACACATCGACGTCGGCGGCCATGTCCCGCAGGACCCGGGCGACCGGCTCCGGTCCGTGGACGACGGTCATGCGTCCCCCCTCCGCCCGGACGCTGTCGCCGAGCCACAAGCGAGCGGTGCTCACGTTGACGCCCGCGCACTACCGGAGCCGTGTGACGACCTGGTTTCCTGTTGGGCTACCGACGGTAACAGTGCAGCTGTCGCAGGAACACCCCTCAGTCACGCCACCCATGGACCGACCAGGGCCTACCCGAGCACGGTCCAGGCACCGCCCCCGCGAAAGCCTCCAGGAGGGCCGCTCATGGACACCCCCGAAGCCGACGGAATCACCCGCCGCCACGCCCTGACCGTGGCGGGCGGAGTCCTCGCGGGCGCGACCCTCGCCGCGCAGGCCTTCCCGGCCTACGGCGCCACGCAGGACGCCGACGCGATCGTCGTCGGCCACGGGCTGGCCGGACTCGTCGCCACCGCCGAACTCGCCGCGGCCGGACGCAAGGTGCTCCTCCTCGACCAGGAACCCGAGGCGAGCATCGGCGGCCAGGCGTTCTGGTCCTTCGGCGGACTGTTCTTCGTCAACTCCGACGAACAGCGCCTGATGGGCGTCAAGGACACCTACGACCTGGCCTGGCAGGACTGGCAGGGCACGGCAGGCTTCGACCGGGGCGTCGACGACCCCAAGGGCCAGGACCACTGGGCGTACCAGTGGGCCAAGGCGTACGTCGAGTTCGCGTCCGGCGAGAAGCGGTCCTGGCTCTCCGGACTCGGCGTCCAGTGGTTCCCGATCGTCGGCTGGGCGGAGCGCGGCGGCGGCCTCGCCACCGGACACGGCAACTCCGTGCCCCGCTTCCACGTCACCTGGGGCACCGGACCGGCGGTCGTCGAGCCGTTCGAGAAGAAGGTGCGGGCCGCGGTCGCCGACAACAAGGTGACCTTCAGGTTCCGGCACCGCGTGGACGAGATCGTCACCACCGGGGGAGTCGTCACGGGCGTCCGCGGGGCCGTCCTGGAGCCCAGCAGCGTGGCCCGCGGCAAGCCCAGCTCCCGCACCGTCGTCGGTGACTTCGAGCTGCGCGCGCCGGTCGTGGTCGTCACCTCCGGCGGCATCGGCGCCAACCACGACCTGGTCCGGCAGAACTGGCCCGCCCGGATGGGCACCCCGCCGAAGTTCATGGTCACGGGCGTTCCCGCGCACGTCGACGGCCGCATGCTGGGCATCACCGAGAAGGCGGGCGGGCGCATCGTCAACCCCGACCGCATGTGGCACTACACCGAGGGCCTGCGCAACTACGACCCGATCTGGCCCGGCCACGGCATCCGCATCCTCCCCGGCCCGTCCTCGATGTGGTTCGACGCCACGGGCAAGCGGTTCAACACGCCCGACATCCCGGGCTACGACACCCTGCACACCCTCAAGACCATCACCGACTCGGGCTACGACTACTCCTGGTTCGTCACCACCCAGAAGATCATCGCCAAGGAGTTCGCGCTCTCCGGCTCCGAACAGAACCCCGACCTCACCAACAAGAACGTCTGGCAGCTGCTGTCCCGGATCTGGCAGACCCCGGAGCCGATCGAGAAGTTCAAGAACAAGGGCGAGGACTTCGTCGTCGCCTCGACGCTCACCGACCTCGTCGCCGGCATGAACAAGCTGACCGGCACCTCACTCATCGACCTCGCCGACCTCAAGCGTCAGATCGAGGCCCGGGACCGGGAGATCGACAACGCCTACACCAAGGACGTCCAGGTCATGGGCATCCGCAACGCCCTGAACTACACCGGGGACTCACTCAGCCGCACGGCCGCCATCCACCGGATCCTCGACTCGAGCGCGGGCCCGCTGATCGCCGTACGCCTCAACGTCCTCACCCGCAAGACCCTCGGCGGTCTCCAGACCGACCTCTCCGGCCGGGTCCTGAACGCAGCCGGGAACCCCGTGCCCGGTCTGTACGCGGCCGGAGAGGTCGCCGGCTTCGGCGGCGGCGGGATCCACGGCTACCGCTCACTCGAGGGCACGTTCCTCGGCGGCTGTCTGTTCTCCGGGCGCCAGGCGGGGCGGGCCGCCGCGGCGGCCACGGCGACCTGACCGGGCGTCGAACGCAGTCGAACGCCGTCAAATGTAGTCGGGCACGGTCCGATCGAGCGAGACATGCGCCGAGTGGCCCGACTCACATGGCCAACCAGGTCAGGCACCGACACGATGGTCCTCGTCACCGCCAGGCTGAAGGGGTCCCGGATGTTCCGCAAGGTGCTGGTCGCCAACCGTGGTGAGATCGCGATCCGTGCGTTCCGCGCCGGCTATGAGCTGGGCGCGCGCACGGTCGCGGTCTTCCCGCACGAGGACCGCAACTCACTCCACCGGCAGAAGGCCGACGAGGCCTACGAGATCGGTGAACAAGGGCACCCGGTGCGCGCCTATCTCTCCGTCGAGGAGATCGTCGGCGCCGCGCGCCGGGCGGGCGCCGACGCCGTCTACCCGGGCTACGGGTTCCTCTCCGAGAACCCCGAACTCGCGCGTGCCTGCGAGGAGGCGGGCATCACGTTCGTCGGCCCCGACGCGCGCACCCTCGAACTGACCGGGAACAAGGCGAGCGCCGTCGCGGCGGCCCGCGCGGCGGGCGTGCCCGTGCTCGGCTCGTCCGCGCCCTCCAACGACATCGACGAACTGGTCCGGGCCGCCGAGGAGATCGGCTTCCCCCTGTTCGTCAAGGCCGTCGCCGGAGGCGGCGGACGGGGCATGCGCCGCGTCGAGGACCCGGCCGTGCTGCGCGAGTCCATCGAGGCGGCCTCCCGCGAGGCCGCGTCCGCCTTCGGCGACCCGACCGTCTTCCTGGAGAAGGCCGTCGTCGACCCGCGCCACATCGAGGTGCAGATCCTCGCCGACGGCGAGGGCAACGTCATCCACCTCTTCGAGCGCGACTGCTCGGTCCAGCGCCGTCACCAGAAGGTGATCGAGCTGGCCCCCGCGCCCAACCTCGCCCCGGAGCTGCGCGACCGCATCTGCGCCGACGCGGTGCGCTTCGCCCGCCAGATCGGCTACCGCAACGCCGGTACCGTCGAGTTCCTGCTCGACCCCGCGGGCAACCACGTCTTCATCGAGATGAACCCGCGCATCCAGGTCGAGCACACGGTGACCGAGGAGGTCACCGACGTCGACCTCGTCCAGGCCCAGCTGCGCATCGCCGCCGGTGAGACCCTGGCCGACCTCGGCCTGTCCCAGGAGACCGTCACCCTGCACGGCGCCGCCCTCCAGTGCCGGATCACCACCGAGGACCCCGCCAACGGCTTCCGCCCCGACACCGGCCGCATCAGCGCCTACCGCTCGCCCGGCGGATCCGGCATCCGCCTCGACGGCGGCACCACCCACGCGGGTACGGAGATCAGCGCGCACTTCGACTCGATGCTGGTCAAACTGACCTGCCGGGGCCGGGACTTCCAGACCGCGATCGGACGGGCCAGGCGTGCCGTGGCCGAGTTCCGGATCCGGGGTGTGTCCACCAACATCCCGTTCCTCCAGGCCGTCCTGGACGACCCGGACTTCCAGGGCGGACGCGTCACGACGTCGTTCATCGAACAGCGCCCGCACCTGCTCACCGCACGCTCCTCGGCCGACCGCGGCACCAAGCTGCTGACCTACCTCGCCGACGTCACGGTGAACAAGCCGCACGGCGAGCGGCCCGAGCTGATCGACCCGGTCACCAAGCTGCCGCCGGTGCCCGACACCGAGCCGCCCGCGGGCTCCCGCCAGCGCCTGGTCCGGCTCGGCCCCGAGGGCTTCGCCCGCCAACTGCGCGAATCGCCGACCATCGGCGTCACCGACACCACCTTCCGCGACGCCCACCAGTCCCTGCTGGCCACCCGCGTCCGCACCAAGGACCTGCTCGCCTCGGCCCCGCTGGTCGCCCGGACCCTGCCCCAGCTGCTGTCGCTGGAGTGCTGGGGCGGCGCCACCTACGACGTCGCCCTGCGCTTCCTCGCCGAGGACCCGTGGGAGCGGCTGGCGGCCCTGCGCGAGGCCGTCCCCAACATCTGCCTCCAGATGCTGCTGCGCGGCCGCAACACCGTCGGCTACACGCCCTACCCGACCGAGGTGACCGACGCCTTCGTGCAGGAGGCCGCGGCCACCGGCATCGACATCTTCCGCATCTTCGACGCGCTCAACGACGTCGGCCAGATGCGGCCCGCCATCGACGCCGTACGGGAGACGGGCACGGCTGTCGCCGAGGTCGCCCTCTGCTACACCTCCGACCTGTCCGACCCGAACGAGCGGCTCTACACCCTCGACTACTACCTCCGCCTGGCCGAGCAGATCGTCGAGGCGGGCGCCCACGTGCTGGCCGTCAAGGACATGGCGGGCCTGCTGCGCGCCCCGGCCGCCGCGAAGCTCGTGTCGGCGCTGCGCCGTGAGTTCGACCTGCCGGTGCACCTGCACACCCACGACACCGCCGGCGGCCAGCTCGCCACCTACCTGGCCGCGATCCAGGCCGGCGCGGACGCCGTCGACGGCGCCGTGGCCTCCATGGCGGGCACGACCTCGCAGCCCTCGCTGTCCGCGATCGTCGCCGCGACCGACCACTCCGAGCGGCCCACCGGCCTCGATCTCCAGGCCGTCGGCGACCTGGAGCCGTACTGGGAGGGCGTCCGCAAGATCTACGCCCCGTTCGAGGCCGGCCTTGCCTCCCCGACCGGACGCGTCTACCACCACGAGATCCCCGGCGGGCAGCTCTCCAACCTGCGCACCCAGGCTGTGGCGCTCGGCCTCGGCGACCGCTTCGAGGACATCGAGGCGATGTACGCCGCCGCCGACCGCATCCTCGGCCACCTGGTGAAGGTCACCCCGTCCTCCAAGGTGGTCGGCGACCTCGCCCTGCACCTGGTCGGTGCCGGAGTGTCCCCGGAGGACTTCGAGGCGTCGCCCGACCGCTACGACATCCCCGACTCCGTCATCGGCTTCCTGCGCGGCGAACTCGGCACCCCGCCCGGCGGCTGGCCCGAGCCGTTCCGCAGCAAGGCGCTGCGGGGCCGCACCGAGGCCAAGCCCGTCCAGGAACTGACCACCGAGGACCGCGAGGGCCTGGAGAAGACCCGCCGCACCACCCTCAACCGGCTGCTCTTCCCCGGCCCGACCCGCGACTTCGAGAGCCACCGCCAGGCCTACGGCGACACCAGCGTGCTCGACAGCAAGGACTTCTTCTACGGTCTGCGTCCGAGCAAGGAGTACGCCGTCGACCTCGAGCCGGGCGTCCGGCTGCTGATCGAGCTCCAGGCCGTCGGTGAGGCCGACGAGCGCGGCCTGCGCACGGTCATGTCCTCCCTGAACGGCCAACTGCGGCCCATCCAGGTGCGGGACAAGGCCGCGGCCTCCGACGTGCCGGTGACCGAGAAGGCCGACCGCGCAAACCCCGGGCATGTCGCCGCGCCGTTCGCGGGCGTGGTCACCCTCGCGGTCGCCGAGGGCGACGAGGTGGAGGCCGGCGCGACCGTCGCCACCATCGAGGCGATGAAGATGGAGGCCACGATCACGGCGCCGAAGGCCGGCACGGTGTCGCGGCTGGCCATCAACCGGATCCAGCAGGTGGAAGGCGGCGACCTGCTGGTCGAGGTGGGATGAGGTCGCGGGCCGCGGACGGTCACTCGCCCGCGGCCACGTACCGGTCGTCCGGGTCGTCCGCGTCCTCCCGGCCCGACAGGTCCACCTTCACGCCGTAGGGCTCCAGAGCCTGCCGTATCCGCTCGGCCATCGCGGCGGACAGGTAGTGGTGGTGCAGGTCCAGCTCCTGGAGATGCACCAGCGGCTGACCGCTCAGCAGAGCCGCGGCGCCCGTGTCGGACAGGGTGCCGCGGCCCAGGTGCAGGGCCGTCAGCCGGGCCACCACGGGCGCCCCGGCGACGGCGGCGGCCACCTCGTCCTGGTTGTCGCCGTTCTGGAGACCCAGCCGACGCAGGGCGGGCAGCCGGGAGCCGTCCAGGATCGGCTCCAGGTCGGCCACGGTGGTGCTACGGCCGTACGACTCCGCGCCCAGCCACAGGTCCAGGTGCTCCAGCGCGGGCAGGTCCGAGGCGGCGATCCCGTGCACCACCTCGGCCGGCAGCCCGCCGTTCTCGAAACGCAGGACGCGCAGACTCTCGTGGCGCAACGGCGTGAACTCCAGGCCCCGGCCGCCGCCGAAGCCACCGCCCGAACCGCGGACGGCGAGCTCCTCCAGCCCCGGGTAGGCGGCGAGGAACGGGCTGACGTCGCCCTGGACGATCCAGGAGAGCTCGCACTCCTCGAATTCGAGGTCCGCGAGATAGAGGGCCCGAAGGCCGGTCAGCCGGTCCGCCGCCCCGGCGAGGCGCTCCACCACCTCGTCGCAGCAGTCGCCGGCGTCCAGCTCGCTGCCGTAGGCACCCGCCCCGAGGACCAGGGCGCGCACCCGCGACGGGTCCACGGTCTCCAGGAACCGGTTCCAGCAGTCGTCGAAGTCCTCCGGGTCGTTCTCCTGCCGGACGAGCTTCCAGGCCACGGACTCCGCTTCGGGGAGGTCCCGGGAGGTCTCCCCGGGCAGCGGGAAGACGTACACCGGCAGGCCGTGCAGTTCCGAGATGTGCGCCAGCGTCATGGGCGGGTACCTCCGTGAGCGGACGGTGGCCGGAACTGCGCGCCCCGGCCCGTGCGGCGTACTTTCTACCAACTCCCACCGACAGCCCTCCGGGGTGCGCTGCCCACAGGGGCAGCGGGTCTGCCCTCGCGTCCGGTGACCCGCGCCGGGTCGTCCGCTAACGTCCGTCCGTGAACAACTGCACTGGGCCGCAGCGGCCGTTGACCCGTCGTCCGGAGTCCGCCGCGTGAGCGACGAACCCGCCGTCGAGACCCCTGCGTACGAGACCGTCGCAGCCCCGGAGGCCCCCGCCGAGGAGACCCCCGCCCCGGTGACGCCGGCCCCGGAAACAACCGCCCCACGACCCCGTCGGCGCGGCCCGGGCCCCTTCACCCTCCTGGTCCTGCCGGGCCTGGTCACCCTCACCACGGTCGCCGGGTTCCTCGCCCTGACCGGTGGGTTTCCCGACGACTGGAGCCCCGGGGACAGCACCGCGCAGGACGCCGCCCCCGGCGGTGTCGACGCGAGCTACGGGCCCTGGCTGCGCAAGTCCGCCGACGCCTGCACGGTCGTCACCCCGTCCGCCCTCGCCGCGCAGATCGACCAGCTCACCGGCTGGAGCAACGCCGGCGCGACCGCCTCCGGCCCGCAGGGCATCGCCGCCTTCACCGCCGCCGACTGGAAGACCTGGGGCAAGGACGACGACGGCAACGGCCGCTCCTCCCCGAGCGATCCGGCCGACGCCATCATGGCGCTCGGCCGCCAGGACTGCTCCCTGGCCCGGCAGGTCACCGGCCTCAGAACCGACGGGACCGTCAACGGGGACCTCGTCGACCTCACCCTCGCCGCCTACGCGGTCGGCACGGACGCCGTGACGAAGGCGGGCGGCGTCCCCGCCTCGGCGCAGACCTACCTCGGCGAGGTCAAGGCCCTGTTCGCGAAGTACGAGGCCTTCGACCGGGAGGACGCGAGCGGCGGTGGCGTCCTGGCCGACGCGATCCTGGCACCGCCCGTCACCACCCTCACCATCACCTCGCCCTACGGCTCCCGCCAGCACCCCCTCACCGGCGTCACCAAACTCCACACCGGCGTGGACTTCGGCGCACCCCAGGGCGCCCAGGTCTCCGCCGCCCGCGCGGGCACGGTCGTCTTCGCGGCCATGACCACGGCCTACGGCAACCGGGTCGTCGTCGACCACGGCACGATCGAGGGCAAACGGCTGCAGACCACGTACAGCCACCTTTCCGCCATCGACGTCACCGTGGGACAGACCGTGCAGTCCGGGACCCCGCTGGGGCGGGTCGGCTCCACCGGCCTGTCCACAGGGCCCCATCTGCACTTCGAGGTGATCTACGACGGCTACTACGCCGACCCGGTGCCGTGGCTGGCGCCGAACGGCTGACGGCTCCTCACGGAGGGCAGGTGCGACGGCCGGCTCAGAGCGCGAGGCGGCTGCCGACCGACCGGGCGACCTCGGTGTGGGCGAGGTACTCCACGATGCTGTGGGCCCGGTCGCGGGCGTTGATGACGGCGAGGTCGGTCAGGCCGTCCGCCCAGTCGTCGGCCAGCGGGCATCCGATGGCGACCGCGTCGTTGGGGCACCACACGTTGCCCCAGTCCGCGACCATGTCGGGACGCTTGGGCCCGCCCAGGAGGAGCCTGCTGTACACACTGTCCAGGCCGAGAGGGCTGCCGGCGGTGGTCAGATGGACGACGCTCACCCCGGGGGACAGCCGTGTGGTGAGGTCCAGGCCGACGACCGTGCCCAGGCTGTGACTGACGAGGACCACCTCGCCCGAGTCCGGCACCGCCTCGAGGACACAGTTCAGGACCTCCTCACGGACGGGCCGGGTGTCGTCGAGGTACGCGGCCACGTCACGGAAGATCAGGGCGATGGCCCATTCGTCGAGGTCGCTCCTGGCGGCCAGCCAGCTCAGCCTCTTCTGGAGGACACCGACGATGTCGCCCAGACCGAAGCCCTCGGTGGCCAGTTGCCGCTCCTGCGGCATGTCCCACTTCAGGGCCGCCTCGCCGATGATCTCCTCGTACACCGCCCGGGCGGACGGAGCGGAGGGCGCGACCGCCTCCGCCGCCATGGCGGTCGGCGCCTCGACCACGTGGGGGACGGCTTCGTACGCGGTGAGGGCCTGCGCCAGCCTGTCGCCGTAGTAGGGGAACCAGACGTCCGCCGGGTCGACGGGAGGAAGCCCGGCCCGCACGAGACCCTGGTTGAGCCCGGCCGCCCATTCGCGGCGCAGTTTCTCGGGGTCCTTGCCCTCCTGGGAACGACCGTGCAGGAAGACCAGGTGCCGGTCGCCGCCGAACGCGCCGTCCCGGGCGCGCAGGCCCGCCCGCGCGGCGGCCCGCTCGGGAGCCGGTGGCGGCGCGGCGACGACAGCGGGTGCCGGGGCGGGACCGGCGGCGGCCCGCGCCTGGGCCAGGCCAGCCTCGGCGCCCAGGTCGTCCAGCGGTGACGGCGGCGGGGAGGTGCGCGGCAGCGCGGCGAGGTGCTTCAGGATCGAGCTGATGCGCACGCCCTCGTTGGCCACCCAGTCGATGGCGTCCTCGCCGTCCCCGGGGCGCCAGACCTGCCCGTCCTGGCGCAGGACGCGGCCCTTGTCGTCCGTCCTGGGCACCCCGCTGTGATGGAGCGCGACGACCTCCCACTGGTCGTTGAAGACCGGGGATCCGGAGTTCCCGGGCTCGGTGTCCGTCCTGTAGTGGAGGAAGTCGTCGAGGCGCGTCTGGAGCATGTTGTCGCGTACGGCGATCTCCTTCAGCCGGCCCATCGGGTGGCCGATGACGTTGACGGGCTCGCCGATCACCAGCTTCCCGGTCTGGACGCTGAGCCGGTTCCAGCCGAACGTCTCCCCGGGGGGCCGCCCGTCCGGGCCGGAGGCGACGAACACCAGCGCGAAGTCGAGGCGTTCGTCCGCCGCGAAGAAGGAGTCGGGGTCGAGCCCCAGCCGTGTCGGCGCCTGAGGTGTGTTGTCGACGGTGACCTGGGCGTCGAACTCCACGAAGCACTGCCGGGAGGCGTCCGCGTCGGTGAGGACATGATGGTTGGTCATCAGCAGGCTCGGCGAGACGAGGAAGCCGGTGCCGAGCGGCAGTTCACGGCCGTTCTCCCGGACCGAGATCCGGGCGACGGTACGTGCGGCCCGGCTGCCGCGCGGCAGGAAACTCCAGGCCTGGAGCTCCTTGGACACCCCGAGGATGCGTTCGTACGCCGCGGTCGCGGCCAGCGGCTCCGCGCGGACGGCCTCCACCACCATGGAGGGAGGCACCGCGTGCCGTTCGAGCAGACGGGCCGCGCGGGCCGCGAGTGCCTCCTCGGAGTCGGGGAAGGCGACCCCGGCGTCCTGCCGCCGCTCGACCGCGCGCCGCTCGTCGCCGGCTTCGCCGTACCGTGCGGCGGCCGCCGCTACCTGGCGCTCCCGCTCGCCACGGGACCTGTCCGTCGCAGCCACGTCAGTTCACCGTCCTTCCGGCGATGTGCCACGGCACGAACGCGTTCGTCAGGCCCGCGAGCGCCGGACGCAGCTCCGCGTGGTGGCGCAGCAGCACCGTGATCATGCTGTTGTCGTCGATCCAGGCCATACCGGCCTTGGAGTACACCTCGGGCGTGTAGTACTCGGTGAAGAAGCGATCGCTGTTCAGTCGGCGCGAGGCCATCAGGACGAAGATGCGGAACGCCGTGTCGCTGAAGGCGAATCCGGTCGGCAGCCGTTCCGCGTACAGCCCCACCATGAGATCGACCTTCTCGACATCCCCGTCGTAGAGCCGCTCGATCTGCTCCGCCCACTGCGGATTGTCCGTCAGCTCCGCGAAGGTCTTCGCCGGCCTCAGCCGCAGCAGACGGCGGAACTCGTTGTAGCGAGGGACGCCCAGCTCACGGGAGCGCAGGATGTCGGTGGCGGCGAGGTCCTGAAGACGGCCGTCGGGACGCTCGAACTCCTGGAGGAACCGGGGGAAGTTGTGCAGGGTGACCAGTCCGGGATGCAGGGTGCCGAAGCTGTAGAGCAGATCGGCCGTCCCGGTGGTCTCCAGGACCTTCAGCGCACCGGGGCCCGAGATGTCACGGAGGGTGCAGTGCCGCAGGGTGGCGTCGTCGGCGGCGGAGCGCAGGTGCCATTCGTCACGGATCAGCGGGTGCATCCGGTAGACGGCGACGAATTCCTCGGTGAGGGCGTACGGGACGCCGTAGTGGTCCGTCTTGCCCCCGGGGATACCGCTGACGACCTCGCTGCCGCTGATCCGGCCGAAGAGGTTGTGGACGCGCTCGCCCGCGAGACCCCACCAGTTGGCGCGCAGCGCCGTGACGGTGGTGGGGTGGCTGATCACAGCCGGGGTCCACTCCACGGTGTGGATCTTGGCGAGCAGTGCGGCGTTGATCAGGCGGGCGCGCTGGAACAACTCCTCGTCGCCCCAGGACGGGTACGCGCCGTGCAGGTGGTCGCAGATCGCGTTGTGCTCCCGGGCGAACAGGCGCTGCATCATCGCCAGACCCAGCCAGAAGCCGGGCACCCGCGAGGGATCGTGGGAGGCGTCCGAGGGGAACGGGGACTGCTCGTCGTCCCACAGGTGCACCTTGCCCAGCTCGCCGGTGCGCATCAGGCGCTGCTCGGACTCGTTCGATCCGTAGAGCTGCGAGGCGTCCCACCAGTGGGAGGAGACGTTGACGCGGGTGTCGGGCGTCCCGGCCGGTGCCGCGGGGTCGCGCGTCGGGTCGTCCGGTGTCCGCATGATCCGCATGGGCTGTTCCGGCCACGGGTCGTCGTCCGTGAGGGGGAGTTCCCAGGGCCGCTCCGTGGGGCTCGTACCGTGGCTGAACCAGTCGCGGACCATGAACTGGAGCCAGGCGGCGACCAGGGAGTTGACCGACTCCGCCGGGGTCAATCCGTCCCGGGTGAGCAGCGCGCGGCTGACTTCGCGGGGGCTCGGCCGCGACAGGACGTCCTCGGGCGCGGCCGGGGCGATCCGGTCCAGCGGGATGTTCCGGCCGAAGCGCGTGCCCGCCATGCCCATCCGAGGCTCGCCGAGGTCGTTGTGGCTGCCGTCGGCGGTCCGGTTGACCTTGTGGCTCTCGGACGGCGGCGCCGAACCGGCGGGGTCGACCGAGGGCAGACGACCGGTGTCGTGGAGGTTCTTCTGCCGGAGCCTGACGCGCAGCCCGAGGAGTGTCAGCAGCCCCGGCAGGACGGGCAGCCTGTCCCAGCCGACGCGCCGGTCGATGTACTGGGCGCCCGCGGTGACGATCCGCCAGGGCAAGGACGTACGGTATCCGGCCGCGGGACGCCGTGCGGCGCGTGGTCGCTCGCTCATCACGTTGCTCCTGTCCTGCACGAAAACGGCGCACGCCCTCGCACGGACGACGGCCAAGGGGGGGCGAAAGAGCGAGGGAGTCGAAGCCTGCGGCGGCCGCTCGTCCCGGCCGACGGGTCGGGGTCGGCGAGGGCCGCCGTCGGCGACCGGCCGAGCCCGCCTCCGGCGCGCGAATACCATGAAAAACCCTCGAATACCATGTTATGAGAGCCGCCTCTCACCCGCACCTCAAGGCCGGGACCGCGCCACGTCACCGGTGGTCCTCGACGCCCAGCCGCACCGTGACGGCCTTGACGGCCGCACAGGTGCAGATTCGGCCGGGCACGCCGCGACTCCTCCGCGTCGAGCCGGGCCGGCGCGTGACGCGCCCGCTCGTGCGCGCAGCGCCCTCGGCTCGGAGGCGGCCTCGGCCCCGGTCCCCGTACCGCCGGGACAACTCCGCGTGATACCGGGCCCTGTTGAACCTGAAACAGCTCGCTGCTTCGCAACTCGATCACCCGACATCGGCAGGGCGTCGACGCGCACGGCCCACCCGGTCGGCCTAGTCTGGGAAGAGGGGTGACTCTTCGTCCGGGCCGACATGGAGGAGAACCGCGATGAGCAAGGTCGCCACCAACACCTTCCAGACGTATCGAGCGGTCGCCAGTTTCGAGCGGGCCAGAGAAATAGCCCGCACGACGTCACCGTTCACCATCGAGATCCGCTTCCTCGGCGGACTGACGAGCACTCAGCAGGACGCCTTCGCCGCGGCGGCCGACCGTTGGGCGAAGGTCATCGTCGGGGATCTGGACACCGCCCTCGTCAACGGCGACATCATCGACGATCTGCTCATCGAGGCCGAAGGGGTCACCATCGACGGCCCCGGCCGTGTGCTGGGGATGGCCGGTCCCACCGACTTCCGTGACGACTCCGCGCAGTTCGGGTCGTTTCTGCCGGCGAAGGGCGTGATGAGGTTCGACTCCGCCGATCTCAGCCAGATGGAAGCGGACGGCACGCTCGTCGACGTGATCACGCACGAGATGGGACACGTCCTGGGCGTCGGCACCCTGTGGGCGGCGTTCGACCTCCTCAAGGGCGCCGGGACCCAGAACCCCACTTTCGTCGGTCCCCAGGCGATGGCCGAGTTCGCCGCACTCCTCGGTGAGGAGGACCCGGTCCCGGTACCGGTCGCCAACTTCGGCGGGCCCGGCACTCAGGACAGCCACTGGCGCGAGGCGGTCTTCGT
This sequence comes from Streptomyces sp. NBC_01334, assembly GCF_035983595.1. Lineage (NCBI taxonomy): Bacteria > Bacillati > Actinomycetota > Actinomycetes > Kitasatosporales > Streptomycetaceae > Streptomyces > Streptomyces sp. NBC_01334. The sequence goes on from NZ_CP130718.1 coordinate 8,988,632, forward strand.
CAACGAACTCATGTCGCCGTTCATCTCCGGAGCCGGCAACCCGCTGAGCCGGATGACGGCGGCGAGCCTCGGCGACCTCGGCTACCAGGTCGACCTAGACGGTGCCGAACCGTACGCACTGCCGGATCTGCTCCAGATCGCCAGGGAGGGTGCCCTCGTACCGCACACGGCGCCGCTCGGTGACGGCATGATGCTTCCGGTGGTGCCGACACGGCTTCCCGCCGAGACACCGTAGGCTCCCGCCCCTGATCAGGCCGTCCGTGTGCGCGGACCGGGCGCGCACGGTCACCGCAGGACGGCCTCCCAGGTGTCCACGGCGTAGTGCAGGACCATTCCGTGGCGCGCGTACAGCCCGGGCGCGCCGGTCGCGTTGGAGGTGTCCACGCCGAGCCCGACGGTGTCCCGGCCCCGGGCGGCGAAGGCCGCGAAGGCGTGCCGCAGCAGCAGCCCGGCCAGCCCGCATCCCCGGGCCTCGCGCAGCACGCCGATGCTGCGGATCCAGCCCATCGCCTCGCGGTCGTCGCGGGCCATCAAGAACCCGGCGTCCCCGGACTCGTCCGTGCCGGCGATCCACACGAGCGACCAGTCGAGCCCCGCCGCGTCCACGTCGTGCAGCCACTGCTCGTAACCGCGCGGCTGGAAGTCGAAGTGCTCCGCGAAAGCGGACTGGTAGAGCGCGTGGACACGGACCCGGTCCGCCTCGGTGGCGCAGGACCGCAGCCGGAACCCGGCGGGCAGCGCCGACGGCTGGTCCCCGGCCCGGTCCAGGGGGCGGCGCAGCACGTGATACCGCCGTACGACCGACCAGCCGCGGGCGCGGAGCAGCTCGGTGTCGAGCGTGGGCGCCGCGTTGAGATGCAGATGCACCACGGCCCGCCCGGCGCCGTTCTCCCGCGCCTTCTCCAGCGCCCGGGTCTCCATCGCCGCCAGGACGAGCCGGCCCGCCTCCTGCCGGTCGGGCAGGACGTAGTGGTCGATATCGACGCGTTCGCCGCCCGACTCGTCCCACAGCAGCCCGTAGCCGACCAGCCGGTCCCCGTCGAAGGCGAGCCAGGAGTCCCGCTCCAGATCCGTCTCGGGATGCTTCAGATCGGCTTCGACGGTGTGCAGGTCCGTCTCGGGCCGGCCGATCTCGATGAGGTCGATCTCGTTGAGGAGACCGGTGACGGCAGGCGCGTCGGCGAGGGCGGCGGGACGCAGGGCGTAGGGCATGGCGCCAGGGTCCTGGGGAGGGGAGCAGGCCGCAACGCAATTTCACCTTGCGCAAGGTGCAGCCATGAGCCCTGTATGCGCCCCCGTGCGCCTGGGCAGAATCCGTTCTGCCATTGATCATGCGGGCGGGTGAACACGGGGACACACGATGACGCCGTGTCACTCGCCACGAACATCCAGGGAAGGCAGGTCGGTTGTCGTGCAGTTGCGTCTTCCCTCCTCCATATCCGAAGCCCAGCGGTGTCTGGCCGAGGGAGCGGTACCGGTAGGAGGTGCCACGCTCGTGTGGGCCGGCTGGCAGCGGGACGGCTTCCCCGAGCAGGCCGTGTCGCTGCGCAACGTCCCGGAGGCCGGCACGGTCGGCCCCGAGGAACTCGGCGGGGCCGTGCTGCTGAACCGCGTCGACGCCACCGTGCCCGAGGCGCTGCACCGGGCGGCCTCCGGCGTGGGCACCGGCGCGGTGCGCCGGGCCGCCACGGTCGGCGGCAACATCGTCGGCAGCACCCTGCGCTGTCTGCTCCCGGCGGCCCTCGTCCTGGACGCCCGGGCCACCGTCCTGGAATCCGACAGCGTCTACGACACCGATCTGACCGAGCTGCTGGCGAAGCGTCACGTGCTGCTCGCCCTGCGCTGGCGCGCACCCCTGGTCAGCGGCTACCGCAAACTGGAGGGCGAGGCGGGCGGCCCACCGCCCCTCGTCGTCGCCGCCGCGGTGCACGCCGACGGCGACAGCCCCCGCGACCTGCGGGTGGCCGTACGCGACGGCTACGAGGTGTTCAGCGAGAGCACGCCGTACGACCCGGACCCGGAACAGGTCCTGCACGCCCTGGCGGGCACCGACCTGGGCGCCCTTCCCGCCGTCGCCCGGGACGCGGTCCACGCCCAGGTCGCCGACGTACTGGCCCGCGTCGCCGAAGGCTGAGGCCCGGCCGCGAGGCCTCCGGGTCACGACAGGCTCTCCGGTTCACGTCTCCCGCTCGGGCGCGTACACCTCCGCCGTCAGTTGGAAGGTCCAGGCGACTCCCTCCCGCGCCGTGCGGGTCGCCGGCGGTACCCGCAGCCAGTAGGTGCGTCGCGTCCCGTCCGGCTCCGGTGTGGAGTTGAGGACCTCCACCATGACGACGGGCTCGTCGTCCGGGAGGTCGATCCGCCATAGGGTGCCCGTCTCGTCGCGGTGGACGTGACGCGCTCCGGAGTCCGCCAGGTAACGGTCGTAGCCGTAGTACTCCAGCATGACCCGGCGCAGTTCGGCGTTCTCCTCGGACCGGATCCGGTCCGGGGTGAGCGCCGGCAGTTCGGCGAGGAACCCGGCCGGGACCGGCATGCCGCGCCAGGCGTGCAGGGCGAAGCCGTCGGGATACGCCAGTGCCGGGCCGTCCCCGTGGTCGAGCCGGCCCGCCTCGTCGCGGTGCAGGGCGACGGGACGCTCACAGACCACCGCCAGCCGCGCGAACGGCCACCACCAGCCGGCGTGGCGACTCACCGCGGCCAGCCCCTCGAGCGGGCCCCGGTCCGTCGGGAACGCGGCGAGCCACGGTGCGTCGTGCTGACCGAGCACGGCGTCCAGCAGCACCAGCCGGACCTCCGCCGCCTCCTTCCCCGTGTCCCCGCCGGCCAGTTCCTCCAGCACCCCGGCGCGGATCCGGTCGACCAGCGCCTGCGTCGTGTCCCACAGGAGCCCGCCGGTCGCCGCCCAGTGCGCCGCCCAGCCCGCCGCGCCCAACCGTGTGTGCAGCCGCTGCCGTTCACCCGCCCACGGGGCGCTGCGGACTGCCTCACGCACGCTGGGGCCCTTGTCCGCCGACTCCCGGACCAGCGTGACCGCCGCCCGCGGTGAAGCGGCCCACACCACGTGCTCCGGCTCCGGCAGCCCGGCCTGCCGGTAGGCCCGGCGGACGCCCGCCTCGGCGGCCGCGCGGTCGGCGGGCACGGCCGCCGCGGCACAGGCGCGCCAGCCACGGACGTCGTCGAAGGACGTACCCTCCACCACCGCCCCGGGAATGTCCGTGGTCGTCATCTGCCCCTCCGTCATCTCGGTCACCCGCTCCTCAGTCCGCGACGATCCGCACGGATCCGGGCACGTACTCCCGCTGCCGGATCACCCGGTACCAGCCCTTCGGCAACGCGATCGCCGCATGCTCCTCGTGGACCACCCGGCCGCCCTGGGGAAGGCGCAGCAGCAGCGGACCGAACGGCCCGGGCTCCCGGACCAGATCGCCCGGGCCCACCACCGCGTGGGCGTGCCCCGTGACCTCGCCCAGCGCCAGCACGAGCCGGCCCCGCCCGTCCCGCCGCTCCTTCGGCGCGACCGCCACGTGCGGCGGCAACGCCTCCTCCTCGACGGGCACGATCAGCACGTCTCCCTGCCGGTACATGGCTCTCCCCTCCCCGCCGGACGCTTCGCGCACCGGCCTCATGACGAAGACGGTACGGACCACCACTGACAACGCCCCCGCACCGAGGCCCGAGCCGATGCTCCGAACCGAGGCCCCGGCGCGGGGGGTTGTCAGTGCCTGTTGGTAGAACTGCGGACACATCACGGACCGCGCATCTTTTTTCTCCCGGGAGCAGCCGCATGACCGTCACCGACCACCTGCACGCGCTGTACCGGCTGCCCGCCCACACCTTCCCGGGCCCCGGTGGCAGGACGGACGACCTGCCCGACCCGGAGGCCTTCGCCTGGCGCGTCACCAGCGACGTCTACGACGCCGACGAGGACTGGACGAAGGCGTTCGCCCGCTTCTGCTCCGCCGTCGACACCACCCGCGTGAGAGCACTGATCGTCGGCGCCTGGCAGGAGGCCTACGACACGGACCCCTCCGACGTCATCGAGGCACTGGTGGCCGCCCGGGACAGGTTCCCCGCGCTGCGGGCGGTGTTCCTCGGCGACATGGTGGGGGAGGAGTGCGAGATCTCCTGGATCAACCAGACCGATGTCACCCCGCTCCTGGCCGCGTACCCCGCGCTGGAGGAGTTCGGCGTGCGCGGCGGGTCCGGGCTCCGTTTCCCCGCCGTGAGCCACCGCGCGCTGCGCAGCCTCGTGATCGAGACGGGCGGGCTGCCCGCGGAGGTCGTGCGCGGGGTCGGCGGCAGCGACCTGCCCGCGCTGGTCCACCTCGACCTGTGGCTCGGCACCCCCGAGTACGGCGGCGACAGCGAGGTCGCCGACCTGGAGCCGATCCTGTCCGGCGCCCGGCTGCCGAGCCTGTGTCACCTCGCCCTGCGCAACAGCGAGATCCAGGACGCCGTGGCCGCAGCCGTCGCGTCCGCGCCCGTGGTGGCCCGGCTGGAGGTGCTGGACCTCTCCATGGGCGTGCTGACCGACGAGGGTGCGGCCGCCCTGCTCGGCGGTCAGCCGCTCACCCACCTCAAGAAGCTCGACCTCCACTACCACTACCTGAGCGAGTCCCTCCAGGAGCGCGTCCGGCGGACCGTGGAGACCGCGGGCGTCGAGGTGGACCTCGACCGCGACGACGCCGAGGAGGACTCGGACGACGACGGCACGCCGTGGCGCTACGTTGCCATCGGGGAGTGAGCACACCACCCATGGGTCACCGTCCCTCCTCCCTCGACGGGTTCCGCCCGGCGCGCGCGTCCGAGCCGCGCCTGGCGGTGGTCGGCAACCCGGAGAACCGTCGGGTCGCCCTCTTCGAGGACGCGGTACGCGCGGCCGGCCTGCCGGCCCCGCGTGTCGTGCCGTGGGCGGACGTGCTGCGCGACGGCGGCGCCGACTTCGCCGCCGAGGAGATCGTCCGCCTGGACTCACCCGGCGAGAACCCCGAGGTCGACCGGCTGCTGCGCGGAGCCGTCGATCCGACGCGGGTCGAGGGCTCGGGCCGCTGGTACACCCGCTTCACCACCGCGGTACGCAGCCTGCGCGGCGGCGTCCGCCTCGACGACCCGGACGAGCTGGCGGTGCTGTTCGACAAGCGGCTCTGCCACGCCGTCCTGGACGCGGCGGGCGTCCCGGTGCCCGCCTCACCCACCTCGGGTCCGCAGGGCGCGCCGGTGCGCGGCTGGGACGACGTACGCGCGTCGATGCGTGAGCACCGGATGGCCCGGCTCTTCGTGAAACCCGCGCACGGATCGTCCGCCTCGGGCGTCCTCGCCGTCGAGTCGGGCGGCGGCGGCCGGATCAGGGCCACCACCTCCGTGGAACTGGCCGCCGACGGCGGCCTGTACAACTCCCTCAAGGTGCGCCGTTACGAACGCGAGCAGGACATCGCGGCCGTCGTCGACGCGCTCGCCCCGGACGGACTGCACCTCGAGCGCTGGCTGCCGAAGGCCTCCCAGGACGGCAGGGCCGCCGACCTCAGAGTCGTCGTCGTGGCCGGTCGCGCCACCCACGCGGTGGTGCGCACCAGCCGCTCGCCGATGACCAACCTCCATCTCGGCGGCCGCCGGGGCGACCTGGACGCCGTCCGGGAGGCCGTCGAGGCGGCGGGCGCCCGCTGGACCGACCTGCTGGGCGTGTGCGAGCAGGCCGCCGCCTGCTTCCCGCGCACCCTGTGCGTCGGTGTCGACCTGCTGCCGGCCGTCGGCTGGCGCAGGGCCGCGGTCGGCGAGGTCAACGCCTTCGGCGACCTGCTGCCCCGGCTCACCGGCCTGCCCGGCAGCGGCGCGGAGGGCCTCGACACCCATGCCGCCCAAGTGGCCGCCGTCCTGGGTGACCTCGCCCGGTACAGAACAGGAACACCGCATGCCTGAGCCCGACATGAACGAGGTGGTGGGCAGCCACGACCTCCTGCTCGTCACCCTCGACACACTCCGCCACGACGTCGCAGCCGAGCTGGCGGCCGCGGGCCGTATCCCCCACCTGGCCGGCCACCTCCCCGGCGGCCGCTGGGAGGAGCGGCACGCGCCGGGCAGCTTCACCTACGCCTCCCACCAGGCGATCTTCGCGGGCTTCCTGCCGACCCCGGCCGCTCCCGGACCGCATCCGCGCCTGTTCGCGGCGAGCTTCGCGGGCAGCGAGACCACCGCGGGCGGAACCTACGTCTACGACACCCCCGACCTGGTCTCGGGCCTCGCCGCGGACGGCTACCACACCGTGTGCATCGGGGGAGTGGGCTTCTTCAACAAGCAGGGTCCGCTGGGCTCGGTGCTGCCCGGCCTGTTCCACGAGTCGCACTGGGCACCGGAGTTCGGCGTCACCTCACCCGGGTCCTTCGAGAACCAGGTCGCCGAGGCCGAGCGCGTCGTACGCCGGCTCCCGCACGAACAGCGACTGTTCCTCTTCGTCAACGTGTCCGCCCTGCACCAGCCGAACTGGTTCCATCTGCCCGGCGCGACCCGTGAGACCGGCGACAGCCGGGAGACGCACGCCGCCGCGCTCGAGTACGTGGACCGGCACATCGGGCGCCTGTTCGCCGCCGCGAGCAGCAGGCGCCGCTGCTTCGCGATCGTCTGCTCCGACCACGGCACCGCCTACGGCGACGACGGCTACACCGGGCACCGCCTCGGCCACGAGTCCGTGTGGACCGTGCCGTACGCCCACTTCTTCCTCGACCCCGCACCCCGTCCGACGGAGGCCGGCCGATGACCACCGCCGAGCCGGCCACCCGCACCGGCCCGTATCAGCACTACGTCTACGCCTACCCGCACAAGACGGCCTACCGGCAGCTCCCCGACCGCCCGTCCCTCAAAACCCTCTGGGCGGCCGAGCCCAAGGACGCACTCTCCCTCTACCTGCACATACCGTTCTGCGAGGTCCGCTGCGGCTTCTGCAACCTCTTCACCCGCATCGGCGCCCCCGACGGACTGACCGGCGCCTACCTCGACGCCCTGGAACGGCAGGCGAGGGCCGTACGGGAGGCACTGGGGGAGACGGACGACGTCCGCTTCGCCACGGCTGCCTTCGGCGGCGGCACCCCCACCTTCCTCACCGCCGCCGAGCTGGACCGGCTCTGCGACATCGCCGAGCACCGCATGGGCGCCGACCTCCGCGCGGTCCCGCTGTCGGTCGAGGCCTCGCCCGCCACGGCCACCGCCGACCGCCTCGCCGTCCTGGCCGGCCGGGGCGCCACCCGACTGAGCCTGGGCGTGCAGAGCTTCGTCGACTCCGAGGCCAGGGCCGCCGTACGCCCGCAGCGGCGCGCCGAGGTCGAGGCGGCGCTCGCCCGCGTCCGCGACACCGCCGTCCCGGTCCTCAACATCGACCTGATCTACGGCATCGACGGCCAGACCGAGCGGACCTGGCGGCACTCCCTGGACGCGGCCCTTGCCTGGCGGCCCGAGGAGCTCTACCTCTACCCGCTCTACGTCCGTCCCCTGACCGGCCTCGACCGTCGCGGTCCCGGCGGGGCCGCGGGCCCCGACCCGGCCTGGGACGAGCAGCGGCTACGGCTGTACCGCGCCGGCCGCGACCACCTCCTCGCGCACGGCTACACCCAGCAGTCCATGCGCATGTTCCGCCGTACCGACGCCCCGCCGCAGGGCGCGGACGACTACGCCTGCCAGACCGACGGCATGATCGGCCTCGGCTGCGGAGCCCGCTCCTACACGGCCGGCCTGCACTACTCCTTCGACTACGCCGTCGGCATGCACCAGATCCGGGGCATCATCGACGACTACGTCGCCGCCGACGCGTCCGACTTCGCCCACGCCGAGGTCGGCCACCCCATGAACGGCCAGGAGGCGCGCCGCCGCCACCTGCTCCAGTCGCTCCTCCAGGCCGAGGGCCTGCGCCTCGACGACTACCGGGCCCGCTTCGGCGGCGCGCCCGCCGACGACTTCGGCCCCGAGCTCGAACGCTTCGCCGACCGCGGCTGGCTGACCGACGCGGACCCGACGACCCTCAGGCTCACCCCCGAAGGCCTCGCCCACTCCGACGCCATCGGCCCCGAGCTGTTCTCCCCGGCCGTGCGGGCCGCCATGGCCGCCTACGAGCGGAAGTGAACCGGCCGCCATGGACCTGACCCTGCTCTACCGCGGCCCGCTCGCCTCCTGCGACTACGACTGCCCCTACTGCCCGTTCGCCAAGCGGCGCGACAGCACGGAGCAACTGCGCGCCGACCGGGCCGCCCTCGAACGGTTCGCGCAGTGGGCCGCGGCCCGCACCGACGACCGGCTCTCGCTCCTCTTCACCCCGTGGGGCGAGGGACTGGTCCGCTCCTGGTACCGGCGCACCCTCGCCGACCTCTCCCACCTCCCGCACATCCGCCGGGTCGCCGTCCAGACCAACCTCAGCTGCCGCACCGACTGGCTCGCCGAGGCCGATCCCGACACCCTGGCCCTGTGGTGCACGTACCACCCGGGCCAGACGCCGTACGACCGCTTCCTCGGCAAGTGCCGCGAACTGTCGGAGCGGGGCATCCGCTTCAGCGTCGGCGTCGTCGGCCTGCCCGAGCACCTCGACGCGGCCCGCCGGCTGCGCGCCGACCTGCCGGCGCACGTCTATCTGTGGATCAACGCCGCCGAGGGCCACACCTACGAGGACGCCGAGGCCGACCGGTGGACCGCCCTCGACCCGCTCTTCCCGTACAGCCGCCATCCGCACACCAGCGCCGGCCTGCCCTGCCGCACCGGCGACTCGGTGATCTCGGTCGACGGCGAGGGCACCGTCCGGCGCTGCCACTTCGTCCGCGCCGAACTGGGCAACCTCTACGACGGCTCGTACCGCGCCGCCCTGCGTCCCCGCCCCTGTCCGCTCGCCGTCTGCGACTGCCACATCGGCTATGTCCACCTCGAGACGCTGCCGCTGTACGACGTCTTCGCGGGCGGGGTCCTGGAACGGATCCCGGCCCCCGCCCCCGCACAGCACTCCGCCCGCATCACGACGATCGCGATGCGGGCGGAGACACGGGCGGGGACGACGGACCCGCAGGACGTGGACTGATACGGGCTACGGGGTCACGTCCGTGACCCTCCAGCGCTGGTTGGAACCGGAGTTGGCCTGCCAGGTCGTGACGGCCGCGCCCTCGTTGGTCGCCTGGCCGCCGACCTCGAGGAGACGTCCGGTGGCCACGTTGACCAGGGTCCATGTCCCGTCGCCGGTGGTCGACATGATCCACTCGGTGGCCGGGTCACGCTCGCCGGTGTCGGGTTCGACCACCGGCACGTTGTCGCGGACGGCGAGGCGCTCACCCTCGGCCGGGTTGGCGAGGACGTAGTGCTGGCGGGCGCCCGTCTTGCCGTACCGGGCGTCCAGCTGCCACTGCTGCGCGGTGCTGCCGTCGGCCGAGCCGATGACGAGGTTCGTGCCGTTGGCCCCGACGGTCACCGCCTTGCCGCTCTGCACGCCGGTCAGCGTGTACGAGTGGCCCTTGCTGAACAGACCCGCGTTCTTCGCGACGCCGGAGACGCCCTTGACGGCGAAGGAGGTCACCGACTGGGCGGGGACGGTGTAGGTGGCCCTGCCGTCGACGACCTTGACCGGGGCCTGCTGCTTGAGCTTGCCGTCGGCGCTGGTCACCGTGGGGGTGACGGTCGCGCTGCCCTTGACGGTGCGGAACTTGGACAGGTCGATGGTGACCGTGCGGGCCTCGGTGGTGCTGTTGACGTGGACGACCGAGGCGCCCTTGCCGTCCTTGGTCACGGCGGCGGCGCTGGAGGTGTCGTCCACCTTGATCAGCTTGTCGCCGGGCTTGATGAAGTGCGTGAAGTTCCTGGCCGTGTCGAACTTGGTGTTGGTGTAGATCGGGCAGGACTGGAGGGTGTCCGTGCTGGTGCAGCTGAACGGGAGCTGGATGGAACCCCAGTTGCCGCCCTTCGCGGACTCGCCGCCCGGCTTCATGTTGTCGTAGTCCTCGACCGGCTGCCAGAACACCCAGGCGGTGGGCTCCAGTTCACGCAGGTCGTTCACCATCTGCTGGGCGAGCCCGAGGCCCGGACGCATGTCCGTGAAGCTCTGCCCGTCACCCCAGTCGCCCTCGACCTCGCTCATCCACAGCGGCTTGTCGGCGGCCTTGGCGAGATCGCGCACGGTGGTGCGCTGCCCGGTGCCGTAGGTGTGGACGTTCATCTGGTCGACGAGGTCCTTGGAGGCCTGCGAGTAGGCGTTCCAGTTCGTCGCGAAGATGGACGGGTTGGTCTCGTCCATCGCCGATATCTGCGCCTTCGTCTTCGCCTTCTTCAGCGCGGGCGCCAGCGCGGCGAGCACCTTCTGCTGGAGCTCGGGGCCGATGTGGGCGCCCTCCTGACGGCCGCCCACGGGCTGGCCGTTCGCGTCCAGCCGGGTGCCCCAGTAGCCGGTGTTGGGCTCGTTGAACGGGTCGACGGTGTCGACCTTGATGCCCTCGGCCTTCTCCAGCCGCTTGGTCGCGCCCGCCACGTAGGCGGCGAAGTCGTCGACGGAGTCGGCCTTGAGCTGGTCGGTGTTGGCGTTGAAGCCGCCGGACACGTATCCGCTCTCGGTCATGAACCACGGAGGGGAGTTGCTGAACGTCTCCCAGTGGGTGATGTCCTTCTTGATGCGGTCCACCCACCAGCGCTGGGTGGCGTCGGCGTCCTTGTTCCAGTCGGCCGGGTCGTCAGCGCTCCACCAGTCGGTGTCCTCGCGGGTGGTGCCCTCGGGCGCCTTCCACCAGCCCTCGACGGCACCGCCGGCCCGCAGATAGTCCGTGACGTCCGGGGCGTTGCCGCCGCCGATGTTGTACCGGGCGATGTTCAGCGCGAGGCCGTCGTCGCCGAAGAGCAACTTGGCCAGCTTCTCGCGGATCGCCGGGGGATAGTCCCCGGTGGCGTTGGCGAACCAGACCAGGCTGGTGCCCCAGCCCTCGAACTTCTGCTGCTGGTACGACGGATCCGGCGTCACGGTGACGGCGGCCTCGGCGTGGGCCTGCACGGGGACGCTGAGGAGGGCGGCCCCGGTGGCCAGCGCGGTGAGTGCGGCGGCCCCGAGGTTCCGTCTGCTGCGGGTACGGCGTGCCATCTGTGCTCCCAACTGCGGTGCGGTCGCTGTGGTGGGCCCCTCCTGCCGCGCGGACAGGAGGGGATGGCCCTCGGCGCGGCTGCGTGCCGTGCCGAGGAGTCGTGGGGGGTGCGGGTGTGTGGCGTCAGTCGCAGGGCCGGCGCAGTACGGCGACCTCCCGCGGCCCGAGGACGAGGGCGCCCTCCGTGCCGCCGGTGCCGAGCAGGACCTCTCCGTCCATCCCGGTCACCGGTACCGTGTCGTCGGTCCGGTTGACCAGGAACAGGAACCGTCCCTCGGCGCCGCGCCGGACGGTCAGCTCGACCGCCCCCCGGACGTCCGCCGGGAGTTCACTGCCGACCCCGGCCGGCTCCAGCAGCCGGGGCAGCAGCGAGGTGAGCCCGTCGACACCGAGCCGGGTGGAGACGTACGAGGCCGAACCGTCGCCGGTCGGGCGCCGGGTGATGGCGGGACGCCCGGCGTGCACACCGGTGTTGTAGTGCGCCAGCACCTCGGTGTCGGAGTCGGTGACGGTGATCCGGTCGGTCCACAGGCTGCCCGAGGTGGCGTCGTCCAGTTCCACGGACTCCCCGGCGAGCAGCGGGCCGAACTCCTCGATGCGGATGCCGAGCAGGTCGCGCAGGGCGCCCGGGTATCCGCCGAGCCAGACGTGGTCGTTCTCGTCGACGACCCCGGAGAAGTACGTGGTGACGAGGTGGCCGCCCTGCTCGGCGTAGCGCGTGAGGTCCTTGGCCAGTTCGGCCGGCACCATGTGCAGCACGGGTGCGATCAGCACCTGGTGCCGGGAGAGGTCGGCGCGGGTGGTGACGAGGTCGGCGCGGACACCGAGCGCGAGCAGCGCCGAGTACCAGTCGAGCGCCTCCTGCCGGTAGTCCAGCAGGGCCGTGGGGTGGGAGTCCTGCTCACTGGCCCACCACGACTCCCAGTCGTAGAGGATGCCGACGGCCGCCGACTCCCGCTCCGAACCCGCCACCGGGGCAAGGGACTTCAGCGTGGCGCCGAGGGCGGCCACCGCGCGGAACAGGTCGCTGTCCTCGCCGGCGTGCGGGACCATCGCCGAGTGGTACTTCTCGGCGCCGGCCGCCGACTGCCGCCACTGGAAGAAGCACACCGCGTCCGCGCCGTGCGCCACGTGCAGCAGCGAGTCACGGGCCAGGTCGCCGGGCCGCTTCGCCACGTTCACGGGCTGCCAGTTGACGGCACTGGTGGAGTGCTCCATCAGGAACCAGGGCCGGCCGGCCGCGATGCCGCTGGTGAGGTTCGCCGAGAAGGACAGCTCGTCGCGGTCCTGCGGGCCGGGGTGGACGTAGTGGTCGTTCGAGACGAAGTCGATCTCGCTCGCCCAGTCCGGGTAGTTCATGCCCTTGGTGTTGCCCATCACCATGAAGTTCGTGGTGACCGGGATCTCCGGCGTGATGTCCCGCAGGATCTCCCGTTCCGCGACGAGGTGGTCCTTCAGGGCGTCCGAGGAGAACCGCTTGAAGTCCAGCTGCTGCGTCGGGTTGGGGTGCGAGGCGGCCAGCCGGGGCGGCAGGATCTGCTCCCAGTCGCTGTAGCGCTGCGACCAGAAAGCGGTGCCCCAGGCGTGGTTGAGGGCGTCGAGCGAGCCGTAGCGGGCGCGCAGCCAGACCCGGAAGGCGTGGGCCGCGTCGTCCGAGTAGTCGTAGACGTTGTGGCAGCCCAGCTCGTTGGAGACGTGCCAGGCGACGAGCGCCGGATGGTCCCGGTAGCGGTCGGCCATCTTCCGGACCAGGCGCAGGGCGTACTCACGGAAGACGGGAGAGGTGGGCCGCCAGTGCTGGCGGGCGCCCGGCCAGAGCGTCTCGCCGTTCGCCGTGACCGGCAGGATCTCCGGGTGGGCGGTGGTGAGCCAGGGCGGCGGGGAGGCGGTGGCGGTGGCCAGGTCGACGCCGATCCCGCCCGCGTGCAGCAGGTCCATGACCTCGTCGAGCCAGCCGAAGTCCCAGGTGTCCGGACCCGGCTGGATCCGGGCCCAGGAGAAGATCCCCACGGAGACGACGGTGACGCCGGCCTCCCGCATCAGCCGCACGTCCTCCTCCCACACGTCCCGGGGCCACTGCTCGGGGTTGTAGTCGGCGCCGTACGCCAGACGCGGAGCGGGGTCACCGTCCGCCCCGCGCAGCATGCGGGACTGGAGGGTGGAGATCATGGCGGTCCTTCCGAAGGTGGTGCACGGGGGCGGCGCGGCCCGGGTGCCGCGCCGCCCGGCGTTTTGTGCTTCTCGACTGCTTGCCGAGTGCGTGTCGAATGTCTGCCGACTGCTTGCCGACGGACTACTTCTCGACGGTGAAGCCCTGCTCCTCGCCGTACTTGATCGAGGCGTCCTGCCAGGCCTTCAGACCGTCCGCCAGCTTGGTGCCGGAGACGTAGGCCTTGCCGACGGTGTCGTTGAAGATCGAGTTGGCGTACGGCTGGAACGGGAGGTACGACCAGTCGCTCGCCACGTTCGCCGCGGAGTCGGCGAAGATCTTGTTCGCTTCCTGGCCGCCGAAGTAGTCGAACTTCTTGCTCTGGAACGCGGCCGACTCCAGCTCCGCCTTGGTGGCGGGGAAGGCACCCTCGCTCACCCGGGTGGCGACACCGTCACCGGCGTTGGCGTACTCGGTGAAGGCGTAGGCGAGTTCCTTGTTCTTGGCCAGCGCCGGAACCGCCAGCGAGCTGCCGCCGTTCTCCGCGCTCGCCTTGTCACCCGCGGTCCAGGCCGGCATCGCCGCCGCGCGCCACTGGCCCTTGGCGTTCGGGACGCCGGTGACGAAGTTGGCGGGCATCCAGGCGCCGGTGGGCAGGGTGGCGATGGTGCCGTCGCCCAGGCCCTTGTACCAGTCGTCGGTCCAGCCGTTGACCGGGGCGAGCAGCTTCTCGCTGATCAGCTGCTGCCAGACCGCCTCGTACTTCTTGGCGCCCGCGTCGTCGAAGTTGACGCCGAGCTTGGTGCCGTCGACCTTGTAGGGGCGCGAACCGGCCTGCCACAGCAGGGAGGTGGTGAGGCCCGCGTCACCGAGGTCGCTGGTGATGTATGCCTTCGGGTCGGCCTTGTGGAGCTTGCGGGCCGCGTCCAGGTACTCGTCCCAGGTGGTGGGGACGGCGATCTTGTACTTGTCGAAGACCGTCTTGTTGTAGAACAGCGCCATCGGGCCCGAGTCCATCGGCAGGCCGTAGACCTTGTCGCCGTCGCTGACCGCGTTCCACGGACCCGGCGTGTACTTCGAGGCGAGCTTGTCGGCGCCGAAGGGGGCCAGGTCGGTCAGGCCCTTGGTCAGGGAGTACTGGCCGAGCGCGAAGTACTCGACCTGGGCGACGTCCGGGACGCCCTTGCCGGCCGAGATCGCGTTGGACAGCGCGGTGTAGTGCTTGTCGCCGGAGCGTTCGCCGACCAGGTTGATCTTGACCTTCGGGTACTTCTTCTGGAAGTCGGCGGCCACGGTCTTCAGGGTGGGCTCCCAGGCCCAGACCGTGATGTTGCCGCCCTTGTCCAGGGCAGCCTGGATGTCGCCGGCGGAGACGGCCTTCGTGTCGGAGTCGTCGTCCGAGCCACCGCAGGCGGTGACGCCCAGGGCGAGGGTGGAGACGAGGGCGATGCCGCGCAGGATGCGGCTCGTTGTTCTGCGCATGGGGCTGCTTCCACTTCTTCGTGGGTGGGACAGGTGAGGGTGGGGGTGGTGCTGGTGGTGCTGGTGGTGCTCAAATGTGGGGCTTGGGGGCGCTGCCCAGGTCACTCCTTGACACTTCCGGCGGCGAGGCCGGACTGCCAGTACTTCTGGAGGAACAGGAAGGCGGCGATCAGCGGGAGGATCGTGAGCAGGGACCCCGTGATCACCAGGTTGAAGATCACGTCGCCACCAATGGTCTGTGCCTGGGAGCTCCAGGCGCTCAGACCCAGCGTCAGCGGGTACCAGTCCGGGTCCTTCAGCATGATCAGCGGGAGGAAGTAGTTGTTCCAGGTGGCGACCGTGGTGAACAGCAGCACGGTCACGATCCCGGGGGCCAGCAGCGGCAGCGCGACCTGGAAGAAGGTCCGCACCTCGCCCGCCCCGTCCATCCGGGCCGCCTCCAGCAGCTCGGTCGGGATCGCCTCCGCGGCGAACACCCACATCAGATACAGACCGAACGGCGACACGAGCGACGGGATGATCACCGCCCACGGGGTGTCGGTCAGCCCCATCTTGCTGAACATCAGGAAGGTCGGCACGGCCAGCGCCGTAGCCGGCACGGCGACCGCACCGATCACCACGGCGAAGATCGCACGCTTGCCGGGGAACTGGAACTTCGCCAGCGCGTACCCGCCCAGCACGGCCAGCAGTGTCGCGCCGCCCGCACCGAGGACCACGTACAGCAGGGTGTTCAGCAGCCAGCGCCCGAAGATGCCGTCGTGGTAGGTGAAGGTGGTCCGGATGTTGTCCCACAGGGCGAAGTCGTCGGCGAACCACAGGCCGTTGGAGTCGGCCAGGCCCGACTGGGTCTTCGTGGCGTTGATGACCAGCCAGATCAGCGGCACCACGGTGTAGAGGGCCATCAGGGCCATCAGCACCGTCAGCAACACATTGCGCTTCGGCTTGCCCGGGGTGTGCTTCTTACGGGGGGTTCGCAGCCTCGGGGCGGTGTTCTTCGCGGGGGAGGCGGTGACAGCGGTACTCATCGGGTCACGCTCCCTTGCGCATGCCGCGCAGCTGGACGGCGTAGGCGACGATCATCGTGATGACGCCCATGATGATGGCCACCGTCGCGGAGTAGTTGTGCTGCTGGCCGTTGAAGGACAGCGAGTACGTGTAGAAGTTCGGCGTGTAGTCCGTGGTGATGGAGTTCAGCGCCAGCGGACGCAGGATGCTCGGCTCGTTGAAGAGCTGGAAGCTGCCGATGATCGAGAAGATCGTCGCGATGACGAGCGCGCCGCGGATCGCGGGCAGCTTGATCGAGCCGATGATCCGCCACTGGCCGGCGCCGTCGATCTCCGCCGCCTCGTACAGCGAGGTCGGGATGACCCGCAGCGCCGAGTAGAAGATCAGCATGTTGTACCCGACGAACTCCCAGGTCACGATGTTGCCGATGGAGGCGAGCACCCAGCCGGGGGAGAGCAGGTCGGGCAGGGTGACACCGAACGCGGAGTTGATGTCGCCCACCAGGCCGTACTTGGTGCCGTACATGAAGCCCCACATCAGGGTGGCGACCACGGCGGGCACGGCGTACGGCAGGAAGATCGTGATCCGGAAGAAGCTCTTGCCGTAGAGCCGGCCACTGTCCAGGGCCAGCGCCACCAGCAGGCCGATGCCCAGCATGATCGGCACCTGGACGACCAGGAAGAGGGCCACCCGGCCGACCGCCGACCAGAACGCGTCGTCCTGGAAGGCCCGCGTGTAGTTGTCCAGGCCGACGAACTGGTTGCCGCCGATCAGCTGGTCCCGGAAGAGGCTCAGATAGATCGAGTACGCGATCGGAGCCAGGAAGACCAGGGCGAAAACGGCCACGAAGGGACCGATGAAACCCCACCCCGTCCAGGAGCGGCGGTCCCCTTTCGCCGGAGGAGGTGCCGGCCGCGGCTCGGCGGCCACCGGCGGTTGCAGCGTCGTCATGTCGTTCCTCGCTCGTCCAGTCCTGGAACCGGGGCGGCGTTGCGCGGAGATTTCCGAACGCCCCACCGCCACCATGATGTTTACGTAAACATCAGCCACGCAAGAGGCTCGGCAAGCTGTTATGTTTACGTAAACATCTGATGGCGGCATGTCTACACTGCCCCGATAACGATGGTCAAGGGTCCTCCGGGGAGACCGTGGCACCTGCGCCGACAGAGAGGTGGGCACACCGAGTGGACATGGCTGAAAGAACACCGGCCCAAGTGCCGGGACGCGCCCGGGCCACCGCATCCATGGCGGACGTCGCACGGCTCGCCGGGGTGTCCTCGCAGACCGTCTCCCGGGTCTCCAACGGTTACGCGGGTGTGAACGAGGAGACCCGGCAACAGGTCCTCGAGGCCATGAAGGAACTCGGCTACCGCCCCAACAGCGCCGCCCGCGCCCTCAAACGCGGTGAGTTCCGCACGATCGGCGTCATCACGTTCACGCTGTCCACGACCGGCAACGTGCGCACCCTGGAGGCGATCGCGACCTCGGCGGCCGCCGAGGGCTACGCGGTGACACTGCTCCCGGTGGCCGTCCCCACCACCGACGAGGTGCGCGGCGCGTTCTCCCGGCTGGAGGAACTGGCCGTCGACGCGGTGATCGTCATCATGGAGGTCCACCTGCTGGACGCGGCCACCGTGAAACTCCCGCCGCACGTCCAGGTCGTGGTCGTGGACTCCGACGCAGGCGACCACTACACCGTCGTCGACACCGACCAGGCCGGCGGCACCAGGACCGCCGTCCAGCACCTCCTCGAACTGGGCCACCGCACCGTCTGGCATCTGGGCGGCCCCGAGGACTCGTTCGCCGCACAGCGCCGCGCCGACGCCTGGCGGGCGGCCCTCACCGAGGCGGACCGCGCGGCACCGCCCCTGGTCAGGGGTGACTGGTCGGCGGAGTCCGGCTACCTGGCCGGCCGTGAGCTGGCCGCCCGCGAGGAATGCACCGCCGTCTTCGCGGCCAACGACCAGATGGCCCTCGGTCTGCTGCGCGCCCTGCACGAAGCCGGGCGCCGGGTGCCCGAGGACGTCAGCGTCATCGGTTTCGACGACATCCCCGAGTCAGGCTCCTTTCTGCCCCCGCTCACCACCCTGCACCAGGATTTCGCCGAGGTCGGCCGGCTCTGCGTCCAGGCCGTGCTGCGCAAGATGCGTCCGGACGGTTCGGAACACGGAACGACGCTCGTACCGACGCGGCTGGTGCTGCGGCAGAGCACGGCGCCACCGCCCGCGGAGCGGTGACAGCCGCATCTGATTCGGGTGCCGTGGGGCGGCTGCTGCGGGGGTCGGGCGGCGGCTGCTTCGGGTGCCGGCGGCAGCTGTCTCGGTTCCGGTGGTAGCTGTCTCGGGTCTCGGCGGCAGCTGTCTCAGGGGCCTTGGCGGTGGCTGCCTTCGGGGGCCGCCGGTGACTGGGTCGCGAGTCCGCCGGTGGCTGCCTTCGGAGGTGTGTCGGTGGCTGTCTCGCGGGTTCGCGGTGGCTGTCCGGCAGGTGCCGCCGATGGCTTTCTCGCGGGTTCGCCGGTGGTTATCTCGGGTGTTCGCCCACGGCGCGGGCCGCCGTCCGCCAGGCCGCGGTGACGGCGAGCCGGGCGGCCGCCGTACCGCGCTCCGTCTCCGCGGGCAGCCGCAGCGGCGCCCCGAGGTGGACATGGCAGTGCGGACGCCGGACGGGCGCCGTCAACGTGCCCGCCAGCTGCTTCGCGGCCGACCCCGAGGCGATCCGCCGGGCGCCCGCGTGGCCCACCGGCACCACCAGCGCGCCGGTCGCCTGTGCCAGACGGGCGAGCCCGGTACGGAACGGCTCGGGTGCGGTGGCCGCCGCGTCCCTGCGGCGCGGCAGTCGGCCCTCGCCGTAGAGGAGCACGTGCCGGCCGCCGGCCAATGCCTCGGCGGCGGCGTCGAGGGCCAGCGCCGCATGCGCCGTACGGCGGTGGACCGGGATGTGACCGTCACGGCTCAGCGCCCTGCCGAGCAGCGGAATGCGCCACAGCCCCGCGGTCGCCATCACCACCGGGTCGAGCTCCAGCCGCCGCAGCGCGGCCATGACGACGGCGGGGTCGGCCATGGAGTCGTGGTTGGCCACGAAGAGGGTCCCCGCGGGCAGGCGCAGCTTGATCTCACTGGTGACGGTGAGCCGCCCGAAGAACGGTGTCAGGGCGATGACGGCACGGCTGAACACGAGGGAACCTCCGGTAAGGGCGATCGGAGCCTCAGTGTCGTGCCGCGGGGGAGGAGAGCGCCTGAGTACGGATACTCAACGAGCACGCCGAAACCCGGTTGCATCGAGAGCCGCCTGTACCGGAGCCCTGTCGCGCCCGAAGAGCGGTGGCCCCGGACCCGGATGCCTCGGCCTGCCTCGACCGACGCCAGATCACGCGGAAAAGATCGGCGGCTGCATGTCGGTGAAGTCCTCGACCGAGCGGAGGCTGTCGCACTGGGCCTCCAGAACCGAACCGGCCGCGGCGGCGCGCGGGGCGCCGACGGTCACACCGAAGACCCGGAAGCCCAACCGGTGCTTGGTGTCGTTCCGGCCGCGCATCCGTTCCTCGGTGAGTGTCCGCGCAGACCGCCCCCATGTCGTCACGGTCGTCCCCGGAGTTCATCAGGAGCAGGCCCATGGCATGCCTCAGCTCTGTCATGGCGGCGCGTCCCCCCGCCTCGATCGCGAGGAGCGCCTCACGTGACTGCGCGGGCGCGGCGTCCAGGACCGTACGGGCGGCGCCGGCCTGGATGACCATCATGCGGACGTGGTGGGTGACCACGTCGTGGAGTTCGCGGGCGATGCGGGCCCGCTCGTGCTCGGCCGCGCGGCGCAGCTCCGCGGCCCGCTCGCGTTCCAGCTCGGCCATCCGCGTCTGCCGCTCGTCGGCACGGGCCCGCCAGGTACGTATGCCGTACGCGGCCATGGCGAGCGGGAGGAGGACGAGCGGGGGGACGTACCGGTCCGGGACGGCCGGCACCCCGGCGTCGCCGATCGAGGCGAGCACGAGCAGGGCCGGCGGCAGACCGACCACGATGGCCGCACGGTACGGGCTGTGGGCGACGGCGCTGTAGGTGGCGACGACGAAGGAGTGGAAGACGATCCGGGCCTCGCCGTCCGGAGCGAGGATCCCCGCGCACCGCACGACCCACAGCACGGCCAGGGGATATCGCCTGCGCAGCGCCAGGGGCAGCGTGACCAGGAGCGCGGGGACGACGGCGCCGGGCCAGGTGTCCGCTCCGGTCCGTGCCCGCTCCACCCCGTCGACGAGCAGATAGCTCCGGCCGACCCCGGCACCGAGGGCGTGGACGGTTCCGACGACGGCGAGGACCAGAGCGAGCAGCGCGTCGAAGAGGAGGTTGCGTCGGGTCGGCCGGGGCGGCGGCGCGACCGGACGCACCAGCGCGGTCACGGCCTCGCGTATCCGGCCGGCCGCCCCGACGTTCATCACCGGTTCATTCTCACCGAGCCCTCGTCCGAGGGACGTCCTCCCACGCGTCCCTCTTCCGGCCCCTCGTACTTCTGGCGCCTACATCTCAGGGAGGACACCGGCCCGAGGTCGTGCCCACCGGCTGCTACCGATCAGTTGGGGTGCCGGCGCTCCCCGTCGGGGGACTGCTCCTCCTTCGCCGCCCGCGCCTCCGCCTTCAGGACGCGCGCCGACTTTCCGGCCGAACGGGCCAGCTCGGGCAGCTTCCTGGCGGCGATGACGGCGATGACGACGATGAGCAGGATGGCGAATTCGCTCAGTCCGAACATGAGGAAACCCCCGGTCAGACGTTGACGCCGAAGTCGGCGGCGATCCCCGCCAACCCGGAGGCGTAACCCTGGCCCACGGCACGGAACTTCCACTCCGCGCCGTTGCGGTACAGCTCGCCGAAGACCATCGCGGTCTCGGTGGAGGCGTCCTCGCTCAGGTCGTACCGTGCGATCTCCTGGCCGCCCGCCTGGTTGACGACACGGATGAACGCGTTGCGGACCTGGCCGAAGCTCTGGCCGCGGTTCTCGGCGTCGTGGATGGAGACCGGGAAGACGATCTTGTCGATCTCGGCGGGCACGGCGGCGAGGTTCACCTTGACCGACTCGTCGTCGCCCTCGCCCTCACCGGTGAGGTTGTCGCCGGTGTGCTCGACCGAACCGTCCGGGCTCTTCAGGTTGTTGTAGAAGACGAAGTGCTGGTCGGACAGGACCTTGCCGGACGCGTCCAGGAGCAGGGCGGAGGCGTCGAGGTCGTAGTCGGTGCCCGTGGTCGTCCGCACGTCCCAGCCCAGGCCGACCAGGACCGCGGTCAGGCCCGGCGCCTCCTTGCTCAGGGATACGTTGCCACCCTTGGACAGGGAAACTCCCACTGTCTTCCTCCTGGTTGAGACGGGTCGAGACCGGCCGGGACCGATCGGGATGTCATGCGCGGTTGCGCCCGAATCGAATCTACAGCACTGTAGAAATGATGGGGAGGCGGCGCTTGACCGGAAGTATGACTCGTATCATCGCCGACATCTCGGTCTCCCTCGAACTGCGCCGGTACCCCCACGCGTTCGCGCCGTGGGTGCGCAGGCGGAACCGTCCGGGGTGGCGGGTCGAACGGCGGGCTTCAGGAGCTTTCCCTCCGTGCCTCCGGGCCGGCCCGCAGGCACGGAACGGAAGGTGTCATGCGTCGGCCGGCGCGGGCTGTTCCTCGGACGGTGCGGTCGCGGCGGACCGGGATGCGTCGGCGGAAGTGTAGAAGACGGATGAGCCCTGCTTGGAGCGTTGTGCCTGGGTCTTGGCGACGAGGCCTTCGAGGGTGGTGCGGACCACGGTGGTCTTGATGGCGCGGTCGGGGTGGGTCTGGCCGAGGGCGGTGGCGATCTCCGCTGCCGAGCGGGGTTCGCTCTGCTCGGTGAGGTGGCGGCGGACCAGGTCCACGAGGGTCGGCTGCGCCGTCTGCGCGACTTCGGTCCTGCCCGCGCTCGGCTTGCCCGCGCTCGGCTTGTCGGCCGTCTCCTCGGCCGTCTTCCCGGTCGGCCGGGCGGGCTGGGCGGCGGTCTTCCTGCTCGGCCGGGTCCGCTTGCCCGTGCCGGACGGGGCGGTCTTCTTGCGCGTGCCGGACGGGGCGGTCTTCTTGCGCGGGGCGGGCACCGGGACGTTGCCGGACGGTGGTGCCGTCGTGCCGGGCACCGGCACCGCGTCGATGGCCTGCTGGATGTTGACGAGCACCGTGTGATCCCGCTGGAGGGATGCCAACTGCTCTTGCAGGGCGGCGATTTCCGCGCCGACACGTTCCTGCTCCTTGGTGTTGCGTTCCAGGTCGGCGGTCACCTGAGCGGTGTACTGCGAGGTGAGTTCGGTGGCGGAGGCGTTCTCGGACATGAAGCGCACAACCTTTCCTCGGTGTGAGGCGGCAGTCGAAGGACCTGCCGGGCCCGCCCTCCGGGCGGGTCGATGCCTGCCGGGCACATCACTGCAAAGCCCTGTGCAGAGCACTGATGGAGAGATAGTACGGACAAGCGGAGGAGATGGTTCTCTTCACGTGTCCACCGGGTCGGGTCCCCCCGGGCACGGCGGCGATCCGTGTACGCACCCGACATCGTCGCCCTCGTCGCGCCGAAGCCCCCTTCGCACCCGGTCACGTCGTCGCGCGCCCCGAGGCTCACACAGTCGGATCGAGCTCAACCGACCCGCAGGAATGGACAATTGCTCGATGGAGCAGCGCCGACGGCACTACGCTGCCATGTCGTGCAGGAGACGCGCCTCGACACCGCTCGTATCCGGGCGGCCCGCCGGGTGATCGACCCGGTGTTCCTCGACACACCGCTGTACCGCTGCGAGGCGCTGGAGCCCCGGCTCGGGTGCGCGGTGAGTATCAAGCTCGAAACGGCGAACCCCGTCCGCAGCTTCAAGGCGCGCGGCACCGAGGTCGTCGCGAGCCTGCTCGCCGACCACGGCCCCCGAGCCGTGGTGTGCGCCAGCGCGGGCAACCTCGGCCAGGCCCTCGCCTGGTCCGGCCGCTCCCGGGGGCTCGAGGTCGCCGTCGTGGCATCCCGCTTCGCGTCCGCGGCCAAGCTGGATCGCATCCGCGCGTTGGAGGCCAGGCTGGAGCTGGTGGACGGCGACTTCGACATGGCTCGCGAGCGGGCGGCGGCTGTCGCGCGGCACGACGACATCCGGCTGGTCGAGGACAGCCTGGACATCGAGACCTGCGAGGGCGCGGCGACCATCGGCCTGGAACTGGTGGACACGGCGCCGTCGTTCGACACGGTCCTGATCGCTCTCGGCGGCGGGGCGCTGGCCACCGGGGTGGGTCATGTGGTGAAGGCCTTGGCGCCCGAGGTCGAGGTGGTCTGCGTCCAGCCGCTGGGCGCACCGGCGATGACACGGTCGTGGCGCCGACGCAGCGTCGTCACCACCGACTCGACCGACACCATCGCCGACGGTGTCGCCGGACGACGCCCCATCCCGGCCGTCCTGGACGACCTCCTCCTGGTCGCCGACGACGCCGTCCTGGTCGAGGAGGCGTCGATCATCGCCGGAATGAGGATGCTCCTCGACGACGCCGGCCTCGTCGTCGAACCGTCGGCCGCGCTCGGCATCGCGGCGATCCTCGAGAACCGTGACCGCTTCGCCGGTCGGCACGTGGCCACCATCGTGTGCGGCAGCAACGTCGACGTGGACGCCTATCGCCGCTGGGTCGATACGCCCCTCACCCACAGGCCTTGACGATCTCCCGCCCGGACGCCCCGCCTTCGAGCACCTGCCGGACCTCGAGGATCCGCCGCGCGGCGGGCGATGCGCAGGGCGCAGTGCGCAGCCCTGGGGGGACGTGGACGTGGCAGTGCCCGGCGTGTCGGCGGTCGTCCGTACGTCAGCGCACGGTGGGAATCGCCCCGCCCTCGACCCGTGTCACCTGGACGCCCGGCAGGCCGGTGCTCCACCGGCCTGCGATGGTCGCGAGCCGTTCCGCGTCGAGAGGTGTGTGCCCCAGCCCGATGGCGTAGCGCGCGCTCGCGGGTCCCTCGGTGGACGTGGGCCCGGGGGCCAGGGGCTGCGGCCAGGCGTGTGCGTCCTGGACCCCCGCCTCCTGCAACGCCCTGAGCAGCGCGCGCATACGTCCGCGTACACGCCCGTTGAGCTCGTCGAAGACCTCCTCCTGTCGGCGCGGGACCGTCACGACCGCCCATGCCGCGTGCCGTCGGTGCAGGGGCGGCGGGCAGAGCAGCTCGGGCCAGGGATCCGTACCGGACTCGGCCGCGGCCTCCACCGTCTCCCAGGCGCTGTAGAGCTCCTGGCTCAGCAGGTCCCGGCCGTGCGGGCCTACCTGTTCGGTGCACGAGCGCACGGGGGCGCTGGGCGTCAGCACGGTCACGGCCGCGTCGGTCCCGCGACCCTCCGGGGCAAGACCGACGGGCTCCCGCCAGTCCCACGCGGCCCAGGTGCCGAAGAACCGTCGCAGCAGATCGCCGGAGTCCACGAGGTCCGGGGACCGGCGGACCGTGAGAGCCGCAAGGACCGCCCAGGCCACTCCGGGCAGGCCGCCGAACGGTGCCCCGTCCAGGCCGCGCGCCCGCGCCCACGCCTTCACCCCTCGTGCCAGCACCACGAACTGCCGCCTTCGGTGGACGCCCACGGCCGTCAGCACGGCCTCCGCGTCGGAGACCGAGCTGAGCGCGATCGCCGCGTCTTCCCCCAGTTCGGCCCGCCGGGCCGACGCGTCCTTGGCGGGCATCGACCCCGTGGCCACGACCACCAGATCCACGTCGAGCCCGCCGAAGCGGAACCGCAGACCCGGCACGCGCGCGCCGACGACCTCGCGCATCCGCTCGGCGTCCGGCAGCGCCGCCGTGACCCGCTCCCGCACGGCCGCGAGGTCCACGGCGCCGGGCAGTGCCGCGACGACGTCCACATCGGATCCGGCCCGCGCGCAGCCCATGCGCCGCGACCCCGCGAGACGGACGGCGCCCTCGCCGAGCGCGTCGGTCAGGCGCCGCACGACGTGTTCGGCCGCCGCGTCGTCCGGGGCGGGCAGGACGGCCGCGTCGGCGGCGGGCGCGGCCCAGTCCTCCCACCCGCGGTCGGGCCTGCCGAGGGCAGGCTCGGCAAGCCATCGCACCTCGCCGGTGCCGAGGGCGACCGTGGCCCGCGGCCGCATCGGTTCCTCGCCCCGCCGTGACAGCAGGACCAGTTCGCCTATCGGCGCGGTCATCGGGGAGAGACGGGCCGCGCAGTCGACGGCGACGGCCCGCGGGTCGGCGGTCCGGCCGAGGCTCAGGTGCGGGGTGAATCCGTCGTGGCGTCCACGGCAGCGCGGGAAGCGCCGCACGAGTGCCTGCCACAGCTCCGCCCACGGCGTCTCGTCCTCGGCCGCGGGGTCCAGCCACACCGTGGCGCCGTCCCGGTGGCCGAAGCTGTGCAGCCCCTCCAGCCGTGCCGTGAACGGCGCGACCTGCGCGGCCGCCGTGGCCAGCAGCGGGGCCGCCCGCTCGAAGTCCGACTCGGGGACGAACCCGAAGAGCACGTTGACGTGCGGCGGCCAGCGCCGGATCTGCACGTCGTGGTCGCGGCGCACGTCCTGGAGCGCCGGCCACAGTTCGCGCGGAGGGACCCACGCCAGTGCCGTACGAGGGCTCGGCGCGACGTCGAGCACGTCGACGGGCGTGTCGGCACCGCAGTGCAGGTCCGCGGCGACCCCGTAGTGGTCGGAGACGTACAGCCCCGCAGGGTTGGGCGTGTCGCCCAGCAGCGCCGCCTCGGTGACGCGCGGACCGTCGCCGGGGCGGACGAAGACGCGGTCGAGACGCGAGACCCGGCCCGACAGCGAGGAGACCGCGGCCAGCGGATTGACGCCGGGATCGAAGGTGGGCGTGTGATCGTGCGGCCCGTGCGCCTCGGTCCAGGCGTCGCGCATGCCGAGCGTGCGCGCCGGTCCGGGGCCGCCGTCGTTGAAGTCGCCGACCAGGACCAGGCCACCCGTCACCCCGGCCAGCCCCTCGGCGAGCCGGGTCAGTTCGGCGCCGCGCCGGGTCGGCCCGTCCTCGGAGTGGTCGCTCGTCAGATGGGTGGCGGCCACGGTCAGCGGTCCGGACACCGTGTCCACCACGACGGCGGTGACGGCCTTGTGGTGGCCGAGGACGTGCAGGGCCGCCTCCCGCACCGGCAGCCGGCTGAGCAGGAGGAGACCGCAGTCGTCTACGTCCTTCCCGTAGGGGTCGGCGCCGACGGTGTAGTGGGCCCGTACCCACGCGGCGTCCAGCAACATGGCCAGCAGCCCCGCCTCGACCTCCTGGAGGGCGATGACGTCCGCGTCGGCGCGCTCGAGCGCCTCCAGCAGCAGCGGGCGGCGCAGGGCGGTGTCGATGCGGTCGCTGTCGTAGCGGTCCCACAGGGTGTTCCAGGTCAGCACCCGTACCCGCTCCCGCCCCGTCTCCCCCTGGGCGGACGCCGCGGGCGTCCAACGCCCGGCGGACACGTCCCACGCGTGCGGCGGGCGTGCCGTGAAGAAGGGCGCCCGCAGTCGCCGCGCCTCGCGCGCCCGGCCGGCGCCGGACGCGTCGACGCGGTCCACGCCAGTGGCGCGGTCCCACACGACCTCGCCGTCCGCCTCCACGAACAGCACCCGGTGCCACGGGATCTCGCCGCCCGGCACGAACGTCGGCAGCGGCACCCGCTTCGGCGCCGCGCCGCGCTGGTTGATGCCGAGCACGAACCGCGCGGGATCGAAGCGGGGGTCCCAGCGCACGCGGTGATAGATCTCCTCGCTGGTACGCATCAGACGTCCTCCCCGTCCAGTGTGCCGTCGCGGTCCTCCACGGTCCCGTCCGCGCCCACGTACCAGGTGCGGTGCGCCTGACCGGGATACGGCGGCACGAACCGGCGCAGTTGTCCCGAGAGCACGTCCGCCGGCACCGGATGGGCGCGCGTGGCGTTGCGGCGCAGCAGCTCGTCCTCGTCGGCGAGCACCACGGCGTGCGTGACCAGCGCGTCCCGGCGACGTGCCACGGCGTGCACCAGGGACCGCTGGTGCGGGTTGAGCGACGTGGCGTCCCACACCACCGTGCCACCGGCGCCGAGCGCTCCGTCCAGCCGCTCCAGCCCCTCCCGCAGCACCTCCCCGTTGGCCTTCTGGTCCGCCCGCGAGCCGCGTGCCGCACGCAGTCCGTCCAGTTCGACGCGCGCCGAAACGTCCTTCAGCCGCGCCGCGAAGGTGCTCTTGCCGCTGCCCGACGGCCCCACCAGGTGCACCAGCCGCGGAAAGTCCCCGCTCCGCCACCGCCACGTCGCCGCGACGGCCTCCTCCACCGTGGAGACCCGCCCCTGCGCGTACAGCTCCCGTGCCTCCGCCCAGCACCGGTCCCCGGCTGCACCGCCGATCCCTTCGCCCGCCAGCGCCCGGCGCAGCCCGGACCGCAACGGCCCGAGCGGCCTCTCGCCGAGCAGCCCGGCCTCCTCCGCGTGCAGAGCCGACCACTGCGCCTGGTCCCGCGCCTGCTCGTCCTCCGCGACCGCTCCCGCCACGGCGTGCAGCACCCCCAGGTCGGTGGCGAACGACATCCGCACGAGTCCGGCCCGGCGCTCCGCGTCCGGGTACGGCCGGTGCACGGCGGTGTGCAGTCCCACCAGGTCGGCGATCCGCCTCGCGAGCGGCACGCCCAGAGATCCGGCGGCGCGGCTCATCAGCCACGGCCGTCGCGTGCGGTGGAGCAGCGCGGCGAGCACCCCCGCGAGCCGCGCCTCCCCGCTCCGTCCCAGCGCGTCCAGCCGCGCACCCACCTCGGCGGCGGCGTCCGCGTCGCCGTCCGCCACGCCCACGACCCCGCCCAGCGCCCCCGCGTCCGGCGCCGCCCCGGACCGCACGGCCCACAGCGCGGCCGCAGGTCCGAGCCCGTTGGCGACGACCGCCGCGTGCATCCAGTGCGTCCCCGTCGTGACGTGCCCGGGCCGCACCCACTTGGCGACCCGCCCGGCGAAGTCCTCCCGCGCGAAGCCCTCGGCGGTGCGTACGACGTAACCCTCCTGCCGCCCGGTCTCCACCCGCAGACGTCGCAGCGCCCGCTCGTCGAACGTCCCCCGCCACAGCACCGGCGGCGCCGGCACGCCCAGCCCCCGCAGGAACCGCACGGTCTCGTCCCAGCCCAGGCACCGGTCACGCTCGTCCCACACGGAGAACCCGTAGAAGTAGCTGTCCAGGTCGTCGTACGGGATCGAGTGCCGCGCGTACAGGTTCTCTCCGCACACCCGCCACCCCGCGGGTATCCGCGCTCCCAGCCGACCCTGCAGGGCCTTGACCCACGCTCGCGACGGATGGTGCGCGGAATCCAGCGAGCGGGCATGCAGCCCGTCCGCGTACAGCGTGGTGTTCTCCCCGTCGAGCTTCTCCGTGACGACGATCTCCCGCCCCACGAACCCGCCCAGACCACCGGCCCGCACATCGTCCGCGGAAAAGCCCGGTGACCAGGGCACATGGGGGGTTCGGGGGTAGGAGGCGCGCATGGCCGCCACTATAGGAGCGCGGAAACGGCCTGCTCCAACGGAATATCGACCGGCGGCGACTGCCCGCCGGGTGAACCGGCCCGCCGCACGCCGGCCCGGGGGAGTGCGACACCGGAGCGGCAGACCCGCACGAACGTGCGTGGGCAGTTCCTCAGTTGTCCTCTCCACCGAACACCTTCAGGATGCGCTCCGCGGCCAGTGTGGCCGTCAACTCGCCGTCTCTGACCTGTTGTTCGAGGGCGGGTGCCAGGGACCGTACCGCCGGGGCGGCGTGCAGGCGGCCGAGGAGTTCGTCGCGGACCATGGACCAGGTCCAGTCGACCTGCTGCTCACGGCGCTTGGCGGCCAGTCGGCCGGTGGAGTCGAGCAGGGTGCGGTGCTGTTCGAGGCGCTCCCAGACGGTGTCCAGGCCGGCCGCCTCGCGGGCGCTGCAACTGAGGACCGGCGGGGTCCACGCGGCGTCCCTGCCGTGCATGAGCCGCAGGGCGCCCGCCAGTTCACGGGCCGCGGCACGGGCGTCGCGTTCGTGCGGGCCGTCCGCCTTGTTGACGGCGATGACGTCGGCCAGTTCCAGGACGCCCTTCTTGATGCCCTGCAGCTGGTCGCCGGTGCGGGCGAGGGTGAGCAGCAGGAAGGAGTCGACCATGTTGGCGACCGCGGTCTCCGACTGGCCGACGCCGACGGTCTCCACCAGGACGACGTCGTAGCCCGCGGCCTCCATCACCACGATCGACTCGCGCGTCGCCTTGGCCACCCCGCCCAGCGTGCCCGAGGTCGGGGAGGGACGCACGAAGGCCGCCGGGTCGACGGCCAGGCGTTCCATCCGCGTCTTGTCGCCGAGGATCGAGCCGCCGGTCCGGCTGGAGGACGGGTCCACGGCGAGCACCGCGACCCGGTGGCCCAGTCCGGTCAGCATCGTGCCGAACGCGTCGATGAACGTCGACTTGCCCACGCCCGGCACCCCGCTGACGCCGATCCGCCGCGCCTTGCCGCTGTGCGGAAGCAGCTCGGTCAGCAACCCCTGGGCCAGGGTGCGGTGATCGGGCCGGGTGGACTCGACCAGCGTGATCGCGCGGGCCACCAGGGCCCGCTTGCCGTCGAGCACACCCTTCACATACGTGTCGAGGTCGATGGCCATGGGGCTTACAGTTCGTGCCCGAGGCCGGCCGACAGCCGTTCGACCAGGTCGTACGCCGCGTCCGGGATCACCGTGCCGGGCGGGAAGACGGCCGCCGCGCCCATCTCCAGGAGCGTCGGCACGTCCTGCGGCGGGATCACTCCGCCGACCACGATCATGATGTCCTCGCGTCCCTCCTCGGCGAGTTGCTCGCGCAGTGCCGGTACGAGGGTGAGGTGTCCTGCGGCCAGTGACGAGACGCCGACGATGTGCACGTCCGCCTCGACGGCCTGGCGGGCCACTTCGCCCGGGGTCTGGAACAGCGGGCCGACGTCGACGTCGAAGCCGAGGTCGGCGAAGGCGGTGGCGATCACCTTCTGGCCGCGGTCGTGGCCGTCCTGGCCCATCTTGGCGACCAGGATGCGCGGGCGGCGGCCCTCGGCCTCCTCGAAGGCGTCCACCAGGGTGCGGGTGCGTTCCACGGACGGTGACTCCCCGGCTTCGTTGCGGTACACGCCGGAGATGGTACGGATCTGGCTCGCGTGCCGTCCGTAGACCTTCTCCAGAGCGTCGGAGATCTCCCCGACGGTGGCCATCGCGCGGGCGGCGTTCACCGCCAGTTCCAGCAGGTTGCCCTCGCCGGCGGCGGCGCGGGTGAGGGCGTCCAGCGAGTCCTGGCAGGCCCTCTCGTCGCGTTCCGCGCGCAGGCGCCGCAGCTTGGCGATCTGCTGGGTGCGCACCGAGGAGTTGTCGACCTTCAGCACGTCGATCTGTTCGTCGGTCTCGACGCGGTACTTGTTGACGCCGATCACCGGCTGGCGTCCGGAGTCGATGCGGGCCTGGGTGCGGGCCGCCGCCTCCTCCACCCGCAGTTTGGGGATTCCGGCGTCGATGGCCTGTGCCATACCGCCCGCCTGCTCCACCTCCTGGATGTGCTGCCAGGCCCGGCGGGCGAGGTCGTACGTCAGCTTCTCGACATACGCGCTGCCGCCCCAGGGGTCGATCACGCGGGTCGTGCCGGACTCCTGCTGGATCAGCAGCTGGGTGTTGCGGGCGATGCGGGCGGAGAAGTCGGTGGGCAGCGCGAGCGCCTCGTCCAGGGCGTTGGTGTGCAGCGACTGCGTGTGGCCCTGCGTCGCCGCCATGGCCTCCACGGCCGTACGCGTCACGTTGTTGAACACGTCCTGCGCGGTCAGCGACCAGCCTGAGGTCTGCGAATGGGTGCGCAGGGACAGCGACTTGGGGTTCTGCGGGTCGAACTGCCGCACCAGCTTCGCCCACAGCAGGCGGGCCGCGCGCAGCTTGGCGATCTCCATGAAGAAGTTCATGCCGATCGCCCAGAAGAACGACAGCCGGGGCGCGAACGCGTCCACGTCCAGGCCCACTTCACGGCCCGCCCGGATGTACTCCACGCCGTCCGCGAGCGTGTACGCCAGCTCCAGGTCGGCCGTCGCACCCGCCTCCTGGATGTGATAGCCGGAGATCGAGATGGAGTTGTAGCGGGGCATCCGCTGCGAGGTGTAGGCGAAGATGTCGGAGATGATCCGCATCGACGGCTTCGGCGGGTAGATGTAGGTGTTGCGGACCATGAACTCTTTGAGGATGTCGTTCTGGATGGTCCCGGCCAGCTTCTCCGCCGGTACACCCTGTTCCTCGGCGGCCACGATGTAGAGGGCGAGGACCGGCAGCACGGCGCCGTTCATCGTCATCGACACGGTCATCCTGTCCAGCGGGATGCCGTCGAAGAGCTGGCGCATGTCGAGGATGGAGTCGATGGCCACGCCTGCCATGCCGACGTCGCCGGTCACCCGCGGGTGGTCGCTGTCGTAGCCGCGGTGGGTGGGCAGGTCGAAGGCGACCGACAGGCCCTTCTGACCGGCCGCCAGGTTGCGGCGGTAGAAGGCGTTGGACTCCTCGGCGGTGGAGAAGCCGGCGTACTGGCGGATCGTCCAGGGCTGGTTGACGTACATCGTCGGGTACGGGCCGCGCAGATACGGGGCGACGCCCGGGTAGGTGCCCAGGAAGTCCAGGCCCTCCAGGTCACGACCCGTGTACAGCGGCTTGACCCCGATGCCCTCCGGCGTCTCCCACAGCGGCTCGTCACCGCCGGTGGCCTGCTTGACGGCCGTACGCCACTCGTCGGCGCCGCCGTCGGCGGCCGGGGTCCCCAGTTCGATCCCGGAGAAGTCGGGGATTCCCATCAGGACACTCCCATGCGGTCGAGGGCGGCGGAGAGCACGGCGACGGCGTCGCAGCCCGCGAAGACGTACGCGTCGACTCCCGGGTACTGCCCCGGGCGGCCCGCCAGGAACACGTGCGAGGCACCCGCGTCCTTGAGCTCCCGGGCCAGGGTCGCGGCCTGCTCCTCGTACAGCGCGTCGCTGGAGCAGAGGACGGCCTCGGTGGCGCCGCTGTCCGCGAAGGAGCCTTGCGTGACGGGCTCGATGCCGCCGGCCTGGAACAGGTTCGCGGCGAAGCCGACGCGGGCGGTGTGCGCGGCGGCGGGGCCGAGGGCGGCCAGATAGATCCGTGGGCGGGATCCGGTCGCCGCCAGGTGGGCGTCGGACCGGGCGCGCAGCCCCTCGTACGACTCGTCGCGCCGTACCCGGGGCAGCCCGCCGGAGCGGGGAGCGGGCGCGGGCGCCCGCTCCACCGGGCGCTCGCCGAGGTCCGGGAACTCGCTGACACCGGTGACGGGCTCGCGCCGCTTGGCCAGCCTCGCGCTGCGGGCCTCCCAGGTGTCCGCCAGGTCCTGGCCGATCCGGCCCGAGCGCAGCGCGGCCGCCTGGCCGCCCGTCCGCTCGATCTCCTGGAAGAACTCCCAGCCCGCACGGGCGAGTTCGTCGGTGAGCCGCTCCACGTACCAGGAGCCGCCGGCCGGGTCGACGACCCGGGACAGGTACGACTCCTCGATGAGGATCGTGGACGTGTTGCGGGCGATGCGCCGCGCGAAGGCGTCCGGCAGGCCGAGCGCGTGGTCGAAGGGCAGCACGGTCACCGCGTCGGCACCGCCCACCCCGGCCGCCAGCGTGGCGACGGTCGTGCGCAGCATGTTCACCCAGGGGTCGCGACGGGCCATCATCACCGGCGAGGTCACGGCGTGCTGCACCTGTCCGACCGCGGTCCCGCAGACCTCGGTGACCCGCGCCCACAGCCGGCGCGCCGCCCGCAGCTTGGCCACGGTCAGGAACTGGTCGGCGGTGGCCGCGTACCGGAACTCCAGCTGGGCGCAGGCGTGTTCCACCGGCAGGCCCGCCTCGGTCAGCTCCCGCAGATACGCCACCGCGGTCGCCATCGAACAGCCCAGTTCCTGCGCGGCCGAACCGCCGGCCTCGTGATACGGCAGCGCGTCCACGGTCAACGCCCGCAGCCCGGGATACGCCTCGGCGCACCGGCGCGCGAGACCGGCCACGGGCGCGAAGTCGTAACCCCGGCCGGTACGGGCCTCGTGGCCCAGCGGGTCGGCACCGAGGTTGCCGCGCGCCGCCTCCCTGGCGACGCCGCGCTCCTCGTACAGCCGCAGCAACTCCTGCGCGGCGGACTCGACGTCACTTCCGGCGTCGAGGACGACGGGTGCCAGGTCGAGATACACGCCGTCGAGGACCCGACCGAGCGAGGCGACCGGCATGCCGCCGTCGCCGAGGAGCAGCCACAGCGACGTGACGCCGTTCTCCAGATCGGCGAGGACCGCGCCGTCGGCCGTGTGCTGCTGTCGCACGTCCCAGCCGCCGACGGAGTTCCCCTCCGCCCGGCCGCCGCGGACGAACGGCGCGAAACCGGGCAGGCCGGGGTCGGGTGCGGCGTCGTGCGCGCTGTACAGGGGCCGGAGGTGGAGCCCGTCCTCCAGCGCGGTGGACAGGGCCTCCTCGGCTGCCGCGTCCGAGACGTCCCTGCCCGACTTGCGCAGCACACCCGCCACGAGGCGTTGCCACTGCTCATGGGTCGCGTCAGGGAACTCGGCGGCCAGCGAAAGCCCGTCGTCGGGCAGGACCGTCATGCTCGGATGCTAGGCCAGACGGGCCGAGCGACAGCAGAGGGCGCGGCTGTGACCTTGGCCGCTTCCCTCCTGTGACCTCGGCCTCTCCTGGCCTCACGGGCTCTTTCGGCAGGCGCGGAGCGCGTCGGCGAGCGCGGTCGGCGCGCGGCCGGGGCGGGCCGGGGGACACCGTCCGGCGCCCCCCTCGCCGCAGCGGACACCTGGGCTTCGCGCGCCGTTCGCCCCGTGTACGGACATGCTTGCTTCCATCGCGAGATGGACCAACTGCTGTCAGGCATGCGCGTCGACTACACGGACCACGACGATCCGGTGCTGATCCGGCCGGACGGAACCCCCGTGGACACCTGGCGGGAGAACTACCCGTACGACCAGCGCATGGAGCGCAAGGAGTACGACCTGCACAAGCGGCTCCAGCAGATAGAACTGCTGAAGCTGCAGAGCTGGATCAAGGAGACCGGGCGGCGGCTCGTGATCGTCTTCGAGGGCCGTGACGCCGCGGGCAAGGGCGGCACCATCAAGCGGTTCACCGAGCACCTCAACCCGCGCGGTGCCCGTGTGGTCGCCCTGGAGAAGCCGACCGAACGCGAGCGCGGACAGTGGTACTTCCAGCGCTACGTCGAGCATCTGCCGACCGCCGGCGAGATCGTCCTGCTGGACCGGTCCTGGTACAACCGTGCCGGTGTGGAGCGGGTGATGGACTTCTGCACGGACGACGAGTACCGCCGTTTCATGCGCCAGGCACCCCTGTTCGAGCGGATGCTCGTGGACGACGGGGTCGAACTGGTCAAGTTCTGGTTCTCCGTGTCGCAGGGCGAGCAGCGCACACGGTTCACGATTCGCCAGGTCGACCCCGTGCGGCAGTGGAAACTCAGCCCGATGGACCTGGCCTCCCTCGACCTCTGGGACGACTACACCG
Source organism: Streptomyces sp. NBC_01334 (assembly GCF_035983595.1). Taxonomy (NCBI): domain Bacteria; kingdom Bacillati; phylum Actinomycetota; class Actinomycetes; order Kitasatosporales; family Streptomycetaceae; genus Streptomyces; species Streptomyces sp. NBC_01334. Next base: position 9,022,820 of record NZ_CP130718.1, read on the forward strand.
CCGCCAAGGTGGCCATGTTCCGTGAGACGGACACCGAACACGCCCCGTGGACGGTGGTGAAGAGCAACGACAAGAAGCGGGCCCGGGTGGAGGCCATGCGCAGTGTCCTGGCCCGCTTCGACTACGCCGACAAGGACGACGAGGTCGTCGGCCGCCCCGACCCGCGGATCATCGGCGCGGCCGCCACCCTGCTGGAGGCGGGCGAGGACGACACCACGCACGAGCGCTGACGGGTCGGCGGCCGCCCTGCCGGTCCGCGTCCGGGACCGGCGCGCCCCCCCCCCGCAGATCGCCGACCGCGCAGCACGGACCGCAGTCCGCAGATCGCTGACCGGACACCGCGGACAGCGTGCGCGCGGCCGGGCGCGCGCCGCGACTCACCGGACGCGCGCCGCGATCCACCGGGCCGGACCTGGGCCCTTCCGTACGACGATTGTGGCCTCCGCTCCGACGTCGGGCCGGGCGAACACCGTGATCAGCGCGGGCGCGACCACACGACGGCGCCGGCGATCAGCGTCGCTGCCACCAGGTCCGCGGACGGCCGCTCCAGGGCCGCCGCTCGGGGTACGCGCAGCAGGACGAGGTCGGCCGGTGCTCCCCGGGCGACCTTCCGCGGCGGGCCGCCGGGAGCGTCGGGCGGCCCGAGGAAGGCCTCCAGCGCCTGCAGCGTGGTGAGACCTTCCCCCGGGCCGACGATCTGTCCGGACCGGGTACGCCGTCGTACCGCCGCGTCGATCACCAGCCATGGATCGACCGGGCCGTACGGCGCGTCGCTGGCCAGCGCGACCGGCACGCCGCCCTCGATCAGCGACCGCGCCCGGTAGAGGTCCTGGTGGTCCCCGGCAGGGACGTCGCGCAGGTAGTCGTCACCGCGGTCCGCGATGAACCCCGGCTGGGTCACCACGGCCGGACCGAGGTCCCGCAGCCGGGGGATCGACTCGGCGGGTACCAGCGAGGCGTGCTCGATCCGGTCGCCGGCTCGCCCGCCGATCGCGTCGAGAGCGGCGGTCAGGAGGAAGAAGGCCTCGCGGGTCACACAGTGCACGGCCACCGCCCGGCCCGCACGACGCGCCGCGCGGATGCGTTCCACCAGCGCGTCGAAGCCCGGGAGGCCGGAGTCCGCGAGGACGATCTTGTAGGGTCCGGCGGTCGGCGACCGCGGGCCGCCGGGCGCGGTCCAGTGCAGGGGCGCGCCCAGCAACCGGACCCGCTGGGGGAGCGCCCCGGTGCGCACGGCCTCGCCGATCGCGTCGATCGCCGTGGCACCGAGATCCGGGGTCGCGTCCGTGACGTGCGTGATGCCCAGGCCCGCGAGTCGGGCGCCGACCGGCCGCAGATCGGGGGGGCGGGCCCCGGAGGTACGGGTGCGGAGCCAGTCGTCGGCGCGCCACAGCCGGCCGGTGGGACGTCCCCGACCGTCGCGTTCGACGCCCGCGTGATCCGCGCGCGCGAGGTCCAGGGCCTGTGCCCCCAGGGTGTTGACCGTCCACAGCGCGCCGCTGCGGTGCTGGACGCGCACCGGACGGGCGGCATGCAGGCGGTCCAGCGCGACGCGGTCCAGCAGACCGGCGACGCCCTCGGCGTACCCGATGCCGCGGACCCAGCCGCGTTCGTCGGCGGGTGCCTGGGCGAGGGCCTCGGCCAGTCCCTCCGGGGTCGTCACCGCAGTCGGGCCGCAGTCGACGGAGCGGGCCGCCGCGGCCAGGGCGTGCAGGTGCAGGTGGTGGTCGCAGAGGCCGGGCAGCAGGGCCCCGCCCCGGGCGTCGAGCACGTCCTCGCCGGGGTGGGCCGTCAGCCGTACGCCGATCTCGACGACGCTCCCGCCGCTGACGCGTACGTCCGTCACCGTGCGTCCGTCCAGCTCTGCGTCGCGGAGCAGCACTCCCGTCGTCATGGCGAAGGGATCCGCAGCTCGCGCAGGACCTCGGCGGTGTGCTCGCCCGGCTCGGGAGCGTGGCCGCTCACGGTCCGACGGCGGGGCGCGGCGACCGGCACGGCTCCGTCGGAGGTGTCGACGGCCCAGCCGGCGCCGTCCCGGTGAGCGGTGCCGGTGGGGGAGCCCGGGGCGTCGGCCAGGGTCGCGGAGACCACCTGGGACATCGCGACGTCGAACAGCCGTCCCCGACCGTTCTCCGGTGCCGACAGGGCGAGTTCGGCGGCGAACAGGCCGGTCAGCGGGTCCGCGAGCGCATCGCCGCAGAAGACCGGCTCCCCCCGGGCGTCCTGGGCCACCAGCCCGGCGCCCGCGGCCACGTCGTCGCCGAAACCGACGCGCGGGGAGCCGCGGCCGTCCGCCGTGACGGACACCCAGATCGTGCCCTGCCGGGCCGATGCCTCCGCGTCGAGACCGAACCCGGCCAGGGCGCGCGGTCGGGACGCCTCGATGACGACGTCCGCCGCGTCGACGAGCGCGGACAGCGCTCGCCGCCCGCCAGTCGTCGTGGGATCGAGGAGAACGGCGCGGTGGCCCGCGTGCAGCAGCCGGAAGAAGCCGGGGCTGCCCCGGCGCGCTCCGTCGAGGCGCTGCGGCGTCTCCACCTTGACCACGCGGGCGCCGGCGAGGCCGAGGAGCTGGGCGCACAGCGGACCCGCCCACAGCGCGCTGAAGTCGACGACGAGAAGGCCCGCCGGAGACCTGGGGCGACCGGGCGCGGGCAGCGGGAGGGCCGGGGAGGGGTCCACGGGCGTGGCGGCGAGACCGAGCAGCGCGGCCCGCTCGGCCAGCTCCGCCCCGGTGTGCGTCCGCAGCCAGGCGGCCACCGTGGGCCACGGGTCGTCGGGCAGGGCGGCCCCGACCAGCGCCCCCAACAGCAGCGGGTCGTCAGGGCGGGCGCAGGAGACCGCCGCCCAGCCGTCCGCGGTGGGCAGCAACCGGCCCGCGCCGCCCGCCGAGATCCGCCCCCGCCGGCGGTGCCCGGTGAACGCGGCCCGCTCCGTGAGGAGCGACGCACCGTCCACCCGCACCGGATGAGCGCTGTCCGCCGTGGCGGCGGCGAGCCGTGCGGAGATGCGGCCGGCGAAGGCGGCCGCGTTCCCGGGTGGTACCAGCGGCGGTCCGTCGAGGTGCCCGGTCAGCGCCATGACACCGCTCCGCGCCCAATCCGCCGCACCGGCCCCGGCCCGCTCCGTCGACACGGCGCCAAGATTACGCCGATCACCCGTGGCGATGTCATGACCTGAACACGGCCGTGCGCCCCCACCGCGTCGGGTGGATCGGACCCGGACCGCTGTGACTTCTCCCACCTGCTCTTGTCCGGGTGAGGAAGGCTTACCTACGTTCGGTCACATGTCCCCCCATGATCGCGCCCTTCCTGACGAGCCGGACGAATCCGGCGCGGCGGGCCGGCCCACCGCGGACCGGCCCGGCGCCCACCCCTCGGCCGACCTGACCATCGACCTGACCGCCCACGAGTTGCTCCGGCGCGCCCATGTCCTGGACGCGCTCGGCCCCGACTGGGACCCCGTCACCGTGCTGCGCGACGAGGAAGCGGCGTACGAGCTGCTGTACTCCGGCCTCGACGCGGAGCAGCAGCGCATGTACGACGAGCTGGTCGCGGCCGGCGTGCTGCCGCGCCGAGGGGGTGGCCATGCTGCCGCTTGACCCCCAGGCCGACATCGGGCGCCGGGCCTGGGTGGCCTGCCCCAACTGCGACGACCGGCGCGGCTGCGCCACCTGCGAGCAGGGCCGCACCTGCTCCGAGCACTGGCGCTACCTGCTCTCCAACGCCGGCAGCCTGCTCCACCTCCAGTGCCGGTCGTGCACCCACATCTGGGCGCACGAGACCCATTTCGGCGCAACCCGCTCTCCGTGGGAACGCATCACCAGCGGTCTGCGACGACGGTGATCTCCTTCGGGGGGTGACCCGGGATGCCCGGGGTTCCGGGGTTCCGGCGCCGCCGCCGGTGAGGCGAGGGCCGCGGGTGAGGTGAAGGCCGCGGGTGAGGAGAGGGCCGGTGGGTGACACCGGACGACGGATGCTTGCCCGCTTTCGGATGATTTCGGATGATCCGACCGCCTGTCGTCGGGGACGGCGGGCCGCCAGGGCCGAGGATCGCGGCGGCGGCCATTTCTGCCTGCCGTTCGTCCCGCCCGGAGGCAGCCGTGCACATCCTGCTCCTAGCCAGCGCGTTCAACAGCCTGACCCAGCGCGTCCATGCCGAGCTGCGCGACCGCGGCCACCGGGTGGCGGTGGAACTCGCCCTGCCGGGCTGTTCGCTGCCGGACGCCGTGCGACGGCACGCGCCGCAGCTGATCGTGGCGCCGATGCTGAAGTCGGCGATCCCCGAGGAGGTCTGGTCGGCCCACACGTGTCTCGTCGTCCACCCGGGCCCCGTGGGCGACCGTGGACCGTCCTCCCTGGACTGGGCGATCCACGAGGGCATCGACGAGTGGGGTGTCACCGTCCTCCAGGCCGACGGGGAGATGGACGCCGGCGACGTGTGGGCCTGTGTGCCCTGTCGGCTGCCTCGGGTGCCGAAGAGCGAGCTGTACCGGGGCGAGATCGCCGACGCGGCGCTCGAGGCCGTCCTGCTGGCGGTGGAGCGCTTCGCCGGGGGCACCCACGTGCCCTGCAGGCAGGACACGGTCGGTGCGGCCGACGCCCGCCTGCGTCCGCGTCCGTACCTGGACCAGAGTGTCCGGCGCGTCGACTGGGCCGAGGACGCGACCGGGACCGTCCTGCGCAAGCTGAGGGCGGCGGACTCGCAGCCCGGTGTGCTGGACACGCTGCTCGGCGGCGAGTGGTACCTGCACGGCGGTCACCCCGAGAGCGTGTTGCGCGGCCGCCCGGGCGAGCTGCTCGCGACCCGGGCCGGAGCGGTCTGCCGGGCCACCAGGGACGGCGCCGTGTGGATCCCGGAGCTGCGGGCCCGGCGGCTCCCCGGGCAGCCGCCGACGTACAAGCTGCCCGCGACCGCGGCCCTCGGTGACCGGTTGCCGCCCCTGCCCGAGGTGCCGGAGGCCACCTGGGCGGACATCCGCTACCGGGAGAGCGGCGACGTCGGCTTCCTGTCGTTCTCCTTCCCCGGCGGCGCGATGAGCACCGGGCAGTGCCGGCGGCTGCTGGACGCCTACCGGGAGGCGTGCGCGCGGCCCACGTCGGTGCTGGTGCTGGGCGGCGAGCGGGACTTCTTCTCCAACGGGATCCACCTCAACGTCATCGAGGCCGCCGACGACCCCGCCGCCGAGTCCTGGGCGAACATCAACGCCATCGACGACCTGGTCGAGGCGGTCCTGACGACGACCGACCGGCTGGTGGTCGCGGCCGTCGCGGGCAACGCCGCGGCGGGCGGGGTGATGCTCGCCCTGGCGGCGGACGAGGTGTGGTGCCGCTCGGGTGCCGTGCTGAACCCGCACTACCGGCTGATGGGCCTGTACGGCTCGGAGTACTGGACGTACACCCTGCCCCGCAGAGTGGGCCCGGCGGTGGCCGAACGCCTCGCGCGGGAGGCGCTGCCGGTGAGCGCGGCGAGCGCGCTGGGCCTCGGGCTCGTCGACCGGGTGGTGGACGGTGCCCCGGGAGCCTTCGCGGGGGAGGTCGGCCGCCTGGCCGCGCACCTGGCCGCCCTGCCGACGACGGGCAGCAGGATCGCGGCGAAGAAGACGGAGCTGGAGCGGCGGGAGAGCGAAACCCCGCTGGCCGCGTACCGGGAGCGGGAGCTCGCCCGGATGCGGCGGACGTTCGACGACCCGGACGCCCCGTATCACGCGCTGCGCCGGGCGTTCGTGCACAAGGAACGCCCCGCGGGCACCCCGGCGCACCTCGCCGCTTCTCAAACCGATCCGCGCCCGTCTGCCGCCGAATTCACCGGAACGGCCCCCCATGACATCCCGTCGCGGCTCATCGGCTGATACCAAGAATCCGATGAACGCGGAAAGTCCTGAAACGGGGCTTTCATTCCTCACCTCCCCAGGAGGCGGTCCCATGACTGAGGCGACGACGAAGACGGTCGGCGCTGCGCCCGCCGACGAGACACCCACGATCCACATTCTCTGGATCAACGCGGGGCTGAGCTGCGACGGCGACTCGGTCGCGTTGACGGCGGCCATGCAGCCCAGCATCGAGGAGATCGTGCTCGGCGCTCTGCCGGGGCTGCCGAAGATCGCCGTCCACTGGCCGCTGATCGACTTCGAGTGCGGTCCGGTCGGCGGCGCGGACACGTTCATCGAGTGGTTCTTCAAGGGCGAGCGGGGCGAGATCGACCCGTTCGTGCTGGTCGTCGAGGGTTCCATCCCCAACGAGGCGATCAAGCCCGAGGGCTACTGGTGCGGCTTCGGCGACAATCCGGAGACCGGCCAGCCGATCACCACCAGCGAGTGGATCGACCGGCTCGCCCCCAAGGCGCTGGCCGTCGTCGCCATCGGCACCTGTGCCACCTACGGCGGCATCCACGCCATGGCGGGCAATCCGACCGGTGCCATGGGCCTGCCGGACTATCTCGGCTGGGACTGGAAGTCCCAGGCCGGCATCCCCATCGTGTGCGTCCCCGGCTGTCCGATCCAGCCCGACAACTTCTCCGAGACGCTCACGTACCTGCTCTACCAGGCGACCGGCGCCGCCCCGATGATCCCGCTGGACGACAAGCTGCGTCCCACCTGGCTGTTCGGGGCCACCGTCCACGAGGGCTGCGACCGCGCGGGCTACTACGAGCAGGGTGAGTTCGCCCTGTCGTACGACTCACCGAAGTGCCTGGTCAAGCTGGGCTGTTGGGGCCCGGTCGTCAAGTGCAACGTGCCCAAGCGCGGGTGGATGAACGGCATCGGCGGCTGTCCGAACGTCGGCGGCATCTGCATCGCCTGCACCATGCCCGGCTTCCCCGACAAGTTCATGCCGTTCATGGACGAGCCGCCCGGAGCCAAGCTCTCCAGCACGGCCAGCGGCGCCTACGGAGCCGTGGTCCGCAAGCTGCGCTCGATCACGGCGAAGACGGTGGACCAGGAGCCCAAGTGGCGCCGCACCGGAGAGAAGATCACCACCGGCTACCGGCCTCCCTGGTGACGCCCCACCACGAGTGACCCGCTTCTGCTTCGCGCACCCCCACAACCGAACCCCGCGCAACGAAGGGCACGGCAAAGACGATGGCAAGGACGAAGGCGGCCGGAGACGGCAGCGGCCTGGTGGAGATGGCCTGGGACCCGATCACCCGGATCGTGGGTTCCCTCGGCATCCACACGAAGATCGACTTCAAGCAGAAGCGGGTCGCGGAGTGCTACAGCACCTCGTCGGTCTTCCGCGGCTACAGCGTCTTCATGCGCGGCAAGGACCCCCGCGACGCCCACTTCATCACCAGCCGCATCTGCGGAATCTGCGGCGACAACCACGCCACCTGCTCGGTGTACGCGCAGAACATGGCGTACGGGGTGAAGCCCCCGCACCTCGGTGAGTGGATCATCAACCTCGGCGAGTCCGCGGAGTACATGTTCGACCACAACATCTTCCAGGAGAACCTGGTGGGGGTCGACTACTGCGAGAAGATGGTCAGGGAGACCAACCCCGGTGTCCTCGAACTCGCCGAACGCACCGAGGCCCCGCACGCGGCCGAGCACGGCTACCGCACCATCGCCGACATCATGCGCTCGCTGAACCCCCTCGAAGGCGAGTTCTACCGCGAGGCCCTCCAGGTCAGCCGCTACACGCGCGAGATGTTCTGCCTGATGGAGGGCCGCCATGTGCACCCCTCCACGCTCTACCCGGGCGGCGTCGGCACCATCGCCTCGGTGCAGCTCTTCACGGACTACCTCAGCCGCCTGATGCGGTACGTCGAGTTCATGAAGCGTGTCGTGCCGCTGCACGACGACCTGTTCGACTTCTTCTACGAGGCGCTGCCGGGCTACGAGGAAGTGGGCCGTCGCCGGGTCCTGCTCGGCTGCTGGGGCGCGCTCAACGACCCCGAGTACTGCGACTTCACCTACGCCAACATGTCCGACTGGGGCCGGCGGATGTTCGTCACGCCCGGTGTCGTCGTGGACGGCAAGCTCGTCACCAACGACCTCACCGACATCAACCTGGGCATCCGCATCCTGCTGGGCAGCTCGTACTACGAGGACTGGCAGGGACAGGAGCAGTTCGTCACCCACGACCCGCTCGGCAACCCGGTGGACCCGCGCCACCCGTGGAACCAGCACACCATCCCCGCCCCGCAGAAGCGGAACTTCGACGACAAGTACAGCTGGGTCATGTCCCCGCGCTGGTTCGACGGCAAGGACCACCTCGCCCTGGACACCGGCGGCGGCCCCATCGCCCGCCTGTGGTCGACGGCGCTGTCCGGGCTCGTCGACATCGGGTACGTCAAGGCCACCGGGCACAGCGTGGTCATCAACCTGCCGCGCACCATGACCAAGCCGGAGACCAGCTTCGAGTGGAAGATCCCGAAGTGGTCCAACGCCCTGGAGCGCAACCGCGCGCGCACCTACTTCCAGGCGTACGCCGCCGCGGTCGCCCTGCACTGCGCGGAGAAGGGCCTCGAGGAGGTCCGCGCCGGACGCACCCAGACCTGGGAGAAGTTCGAGGTCCCGGACGAGGGGCTCGGCGTCGGCTTCACCGAGGCGGTCCGCGGCGTGCTCTCCCACCACATGGTGATCCGCGACGGCAAGATCGCCAACTACCACCCGTACCCGCCCACCCCGTGGAACGCCAGCACCAGGGACACCTTCGGCACGCCCGGCCCGTACGAGGACGCGGTGCAGAACACCCCCATCTTCGAGGAGAACACCCCGGAGAACTTCAAGGGCATCGACATCATGCGCGCCGTCCGCAGCTTCGACCCCTGTCTGCCCTGCGGCGTCCACATGTACGTCGGGGGCGGCAAGACGGTGAAGTCCATGCACGTGCCCACCGGACTGAGCGGACTGGGCGGATGAGCGCGCCCACGGCGGCGCGACCCGTCGACGCGGAACAGACCGGACGCCGTGTCGAGGAGGTGCTGGACCGGCTGGCCGCGAGCGGCGACCCGGCCGCCGTCGAGGCGGCCGAGGAACTCGTGCGTTCCCTCATGGACTTCTACGGCGCCGGTCTGGCCCGCGTGCTCCACCTGCTGTCCGCCGCCCCGGGCGACCCGGTGGCCGGCCTGCTCGGCGACGAACTCGTCGCCGGCCTCCTCGTCCTGCACGACCTGCACCCCGAGGACCGCGACACCCGCATCGCCAGGGCCCTCGACAGCGTCCGCGAACACCCCCTGGACGTCGTGGCCTTCGACGAGGAGAGCGGCGCCCTGACCCTGCGGGCCCGGGAGGCCGGCGGCTGCGGATGCGGGTCCGGCGAGAGCGCCCGGGAGGCCGCGCGCGCGGCCCTCGCCTGCTTCGCACCGGAGGTCGGCGCGGTCGACGTACAGACCGCGCCCGCGGGGCCCACGCTCCTCCAGATCGGCACGGCACCGACGGGCGCCCGATGACGGCGTCCCCGGCGACGCGCACACCCGGCCTGCGGAGGTTCCTCACCGAGCGACCCCCGCGGCCCGAACGGTGCGAGCTGTGCGCCGTGCCGGTCGAGGCGGACCACCGCCACCTGGTCGACACCGAGAAACGCGCCCTCGTCTGCGCCTGTGCCGCCTGCGCCCTGCTGATGCAGCAGCAGGGCGCCGCCGCGGGCCGCTTCCGCACGGTCCCGGCCCGTTACCTCACCGACCCCGGACATCGTCTCGACGAAAGCGCGTGGGAGGCGTTGCAGATCCCGGTCGGCGTCGCCTTCCTCTTCCGCAACGCGGCGCTCGACCGGCTGGTCGCCCTCTACCCGAGCCCGGCCGGAGCCACCGAGAGCGAACTCGAACCGGCCACCTGGACGGCGGTCCTCGGCGGCAGCCGCCTCGCCGGGCTGCTCGAACCCGACGTGGAGGCGCTGCTGCTGCGCCGCGCCCACGGTCGCTTCGAGCTCCACCTCGTACCGATCGACATCTGCTACGAACTCGTAGGCCGTATGCGCCTGTTGTGGCAGGGCTTCGACGGCGGGGCCGAGGCCAGGGCGGCGCTGGACGCGTTCTTCGCGGACGTCGCACGACGCGCCCGGCCGGTGGACGAGGAGCCGCGGCCATGACGGAGTTCTCCTTCGCCTGCACCGGCGTCCGCGCCGACCGCTACGCCGCCGGACCCACCCTCGTCTTCCGGCTGCGCGTCACCGCCGCGGACGGCGCGCGGGTGCACGCCCTCGCGCTGCGCTGCCAGATCCGCATCGAACCCGCCCGCCGCGGCTACGAGTCCGCCGAGGCCGACGGGCTGGCGGATCTCTTCGGCGAGCGCTCCCGCTGGGGCAGCACGCTCCAGCCGGTGCAGTTCGCGCAGATCTCGCTCATGGTCCCCGGCTTCACCGGAGAGACCGAAACCGATCTCGTCGTCCCGTGCACCTACGACATGGACATCGCGGCGACCCGCTACCTGGACGCCCTCACCACCGGAGAGGTCCCGCTGCTGATGCTGTTCTCCGGCACGGCGTTCATCGGCGAAGGCGGTTTCCGGGTCGAGCCGGTGCCGTGGGACCGGGAGGCGGTGTTCCGGATGCCGGTCGCGACCTGGCGGGAGATGGTCGAGCAGCACTTCCCCGGATGCGGCTGGATCCGGCTGCCGCGCGACACCATGGACGCCCTCCTCGCCTACCGCTCCCGGCACGCGCTGCCCTCCTGGGACGCCACCCTCAAGGCCCTGCTGGACGACAGCGGCGACGCGGACCCGCCCCGGCGCGACCCGCTGCGCGCGCTCACCGGGACCACCGGAAGGACGGATCCGTGACCGTCACCGCGTTCGCCTCCGAGACGGAGGCGCGGTTCGCCCTCGCCCGGCAGGTGGCCGACGCCGTCCTCTTCGAGGGCTATGTGCTCTACCCGTACCGCGCCTCGGCGGCCAAGAACCGGCTGCGCTGGCAGTTCGGGGTGCTGGTGCCGCCCGGCTGGGGCGCCGAGTGCGAGGAGCACGACTTCCAGCACACCGAATGCCTGATGGAACCGAAGGCGGGCGCGACCCTCTCCGTCGAGGTCCGCTTCCTGCACGCCCGACGGCGCACCGTGCAGCGGGTACGCCCGGACGGCGGCTTCGAGACGGTCGCCGAACTCCGCCTCGACGACCGGGTGCTGGTGCCCTGGGACGAGGGCGGCGAGGAGCGGGTCGAGGTGGTCGCCCCGGTGGACGCACTCCTCGGCGACGGCGTCACCCATCCCTTCCGGCGCCCCGCCCGGGAGGACACCGAACCCGTCCTGGACGCGGCCGGCCGCACCGTCGGCCGCCTCCTGCGGCGGTGCGAGGAGATCAGCGGGACGATCCGGCTGTCCGCCCGCGAGCTCGACGGCCCCTACCGGGTCCTGCGGCTGACCGCCGTCGTCGAGAACACCAGTGCCTGGACACCGTCCGAGGCCCGCGACGCAGGCCGGGACGCGGCACTGCCGCACTCCCTGGTGGCCACCCACCTCCTCATGGCACTGAGCGCCGGATCGTTCCTGTCGATGACCGATCCCCCCGAGTGGGCGAAGGGCGCGGTCGCCGCCTGCCGCAACCTGCACACCTGGCCGGTGCTCGCCGGCGAGACCGGCACCGCCGACCTCGTACTGTCCTCGCCGATCATCCTGGAGGACCATCCGGCCATCGCACCGGAGAGTCCCGGCGCGCTCTACGACGCCACCGAGATCGACGAGATCCTCGCGCTGCGCACCGCGGCCCTCACCGACGAGGAGAAACGCGAGGCCCGCGGCACCGACGAGCGGGCGGCCGCCGTGATCGAGCTGGCGGACTCGATGCCGGCCGAGGTCCTGGAGCGGCTGCACGGGGCGGTGCGCAGTCTGCGCGAGGCGACCGGCCCGGCCCCCGTCGCCGCGGACGTCGGCTTCCCCGACGAGCACGGGGTGCAGCGCCCGGACACCCCCTGGTGGGACCCCGCGAGCGAGGCGGGCTTCGACCCGGCGAAGGACCACGTGCTGGTGGACGGCCGGCCGGTGGGCAAGGGCAGCCGCGTCGAGCTGCGCCCGGGCCTGCGGCGCACCGACGCGCAGGACATCTTCCTGCGCGGCCGCACCGCGACGGTCGAGGCGGTGCTGCACGACGTCGACGGCGGGGTGCACCTGGCGGTCACGGTCGACGGCGACCCGGGCGCCGACATCCGCCGCGAGCAGGGCCGGTTCCTGTACTTCCAGCCCGACGAGGTCACCCCGGCCGAGGACGCGGAGGACGACGCATGAGCCCTCCCGCACCGGCAGCTCCGAGGACGCTCGTGGCGGGCATCGGCAACATCTTCCTCACGGACGACGGCTTCGGTGTGGAGACCGCCCGCCGGCTCGCCGAGCGCGACCTGCCCGGACACGTCGAGGTGGTGGACATCGGAGTGCGCGGGGTGCACCTCGCCTACCAGCTCCTGGACGGCTACGACACCCTCGTCCTGGCGGACGCCACCGCGCGAGGCGAAGCCCCCGGCACGCTGTACGTGATCGAACACGACGTCGGCGGCGGGAGCCCGCCGCCCGGCACGCCCGCCCTGGACGGCCACCGGATGACCCCTGACGCCGTCCTGGCGCTGCTGGGCACCCTGTGCGCCGGGACCGGCGGCGAGCCGCCACGGCGCGTCCTGGTCGTCGGATGCGAACCGGCCTCGGTGGACGAGGGCATCGGTCTCAGCCCGCCGGTGTCCGACGCCGTACCGGAGGCCGTCCGGCTGATCGAAGAGCTGCTGCGGAACGGGGAGCCGGGAGAGTCCGCGCCGCGGGCCACGGCCGACGGGATCTCGACATGAGGAGAGACGGGATGAAGAAGATGATCATCGGCGGAGCGGCCCTCGCGGCCCTGGTCGCCATCGGCGCCGAGGTGTTTCCCGACGTGCGGCGCTACCTGCGCCTCCGACGGATGTGAACCACGGCCGCCGCCGGTGTGCCGCGCGGTTGCGTCGAACGGCGTACCCGGTGGCCGGTGACGGCGTGCCGGGCCGTGCGGCCCTGGTGCGCGCGCCTCTAATGAAGGCCGACCGCAGGCAGGCCGCGAAAGGACGGAGACCCATGCACGAGATGTCCGTCGCGCTGGCCGTCGTCGACCAGGTGGCAGAGGCCGCCGAGCGGGCCGGCGATGTCACGGCGGTGCGATCGGTACGGCTCCAGGTCGGCGAACTGGCCGGCGTCGTACCCGATTCGCTCGCCTTCTGCTTCGAACTGGTCTGTGCCGGAACGCTTCTGGAAGGCGCCGAACTGGTCACCGAGGCGGTGCCGGGGCGGGCCCGCTGCACACCCTGCGCCCACGAGTGGGCCGTCGGCATGCCACCTCGGCTGACCTGCCCCGCGTGCGACGGGACGACCACGGATCTGCTCGCGGGCCGGGAGCTGCGGATCGCCGCCGTGCAGTGGGAGACCGGCGCCCCCACGCCCACCCGCGAACCGATCTCCGAGGAGTGCTGAACCATGTGTCGTGTCGTCGACCTGCGCCAGGCCGTGCTCGCCAAGAACGACGCGAGCGCCCACACGCTGCGCACCCGCCTCGCGGCCCACGGCACCACGGTCGTCAACCTGCTGTCCAGTCCGGGCAGCGGCAAGACGGCCCTGCTGGAGAACGAACTGCTGCGGGCGCGGGAGCGGGCCGTGCCGGTCGCGGCGCTGACCGCCGATCTCGCCACCGAGAACGACGCGATCCGGCTGGCCCGGTCGGGCGCCCCGGTCAAGCAGGTGCTCACCGACGGACTGTGCCATCTGGAGGCGGGCATGCTCGCCGGGCACCTGGACGGATGGCTGCCCGACGGCACCCGGCTGCTGTTCGTGGAGAACGTCGGCAACCTGGTCTGCCCCGCCGGCTACGACCTGGGGGAGACCCTGAGGGTCGTCCTCGCCTCGGTGACGGAGGGAGAGGACAAGCCGCTCAAGTACCCCACCGCGTTCGGCCTCGCCCACCTGGTCGTCGTCACCAAGATCGACCTCGCGGAGGCCGTGGAGTTCGACGAGATCGCCTTCCGCGCGAACGTGCAGCAGGTCAACCCGGGCGTCGAGGTGGTCCTGACTTCGGCACGCCGCGGGAAGGGCGTGGGCGCGCTGCTCGACCGGGCGCTCGCCGCCGCGGAGGGCGCGCCCCCGCACACACCGGTGATGGCCGGCCGGCCGGACCTCCAGCACGGCCACGCGCACAGCCACCCGCACACCCATGCCGACGAGACCGACGCCGGCGACCTGGCACCCACCCCCTCGTGAGCGCTCCGTCGCGGCCCTCGGCCGTAGTCGCCGGTGACCCGCCGCTGCGCCGCCGGGTCACCGTCCGGGGAGTGGTGCAGGGCGTGGGCTTCCGGCCCTACCTGTACGGCCTCGCCACCGAACTCGCCCTGGCCGGACACGTGACCAACACCCCGGAGGGCGTCGTCGTGGAGGTCGAGGGAACCGCCTCGGCCGTGGCCCGGTTCTGCGACCGGATCGCCGCCCAGGCGCCCCCGCTGGCCCGCGTCGAGTCCGTCCAGCACCGCGAGATGCCGCCCGTCGGCGGCACCGCGTTCACCATCCTCACCTCCCGGACCGGCGGACCGGCCCGCACCCTGGTCTCCCCGGACTCCGCCACCTGCGCCGACTGCCTCGCCGAGCTGGCCGATCCGGCGGACCGGCGGTACCGCCACCCGTTCGTCAACTGCACGCACTGCGGCCCGCGTTTCACGATCGTCACCGGAGTGCCGTACGACCGGGCCCACACCACCATGGCCGGCTTCGCCATGTGCCCCGACTGCGCCCGGGAGTACGCGGATCCGGCCGACCGCCGTTTCCACGCGCAGCCGGTCGCCTGCCCGGCCTGCGGACCGCGGCTGCGGCTGCTGGTCCCGCCGCCCGACGGCCTCCCGGGGACGGACCCGGTCACCGAGGCGCGCGCACTGCTGTCGGGTGGCGCGATCCTCGCCGTCAAGGGACTGGGCGGCTATCACCTGGCCTGTGACGCCACGAACGAGGAGGCGGTCGCGCGTCTGCGTCGCCGCAAGGCGCGGGGGGACAAGCCGTTCGCCGTCATGGCCAGGCGCACGGCCGACGTCGAGCACCTCGTCCGGTTGTCCCCCGAGGAGCGGGAGCTGATCGGGGGCGGTGTCCGGCCCGTCGTGCTGCTGCGCCGGCGCCCGGACCCGGTGTACGCGGCGGGGGCCCCACGCCTCGCCGACTCCGTCGCGCCCGGCAGCCCCGACCTGGGGGTGATGCTGCCGTACACACCCCTGCACCATCTCCTGCTCGGCCTGTCCGGCGACCCGGACGGCCCCCGGCTGCTCGTCATGACCAGCGGCAACGTGTCCGGGGAGCCGATCGTCACCGACGACACCGAGGCACTGGAGCGGCTCGCCCCGCTGGCCGACGCCTGGCTCACGCACGACCGGCCGATCCACGTCCCCTGCGACGACTCGGTGGTCCGCGTCTGCGACGGGGAGCCGCTGGTGATCCGCCGCTCCCGCGGCTACGCCCCGCTGCCGGTCGCCCTCCCGCTGCCCGTCCGTCCGGCTCTCGCCGTCGGCGGCGACCTGAAGAACGCCTTCTGTCTGGGGGCGGGCCGGCGCGCCTGGCTGTCCGCGCACATCGGCGACATGGACGACCTCGGTACCCAACGGGCCTTCGAGGGCGCGGTGGCGCAACTGGAGTCCATCACCGGCGTACGGCCCGGCACCCTGGTGGCCGACCGGCATCCCGGCTACCGCTCCGCCCGGTGGGCCGACCGCCATGCGGCGGCGCGACCCGTCGTACGCGTCCAGCACCATCACGCGCACGTCGCCGCCGCGATGGCCGAGCACGGGCTGGACGGCACCCGGCCGGTGATCGGCGTCGCCTTCGACGGCACGGGCCACGGCGACGACGGAGCCGTCTGGGGCGGCGAGTTCCTGCTCGCGGACTACGACGGTTTCAGTCGGTTCGGGCACCTCGCGTATGTCCCGCTGCCCGGCGGCGACGCCGCGGTGCGCAGGCCGTACCGCATGGCGCTGGCCCATCTGAGGGCGGCCGGGATCGACCGGGCGGACGACCTCGCCTGTACGGCCGCCTGTCCGCCCGACGAACTACGGCTGCTGGAAAGGCAGTTGGAGCTCGGTCTGCACTGTGTCCCCACCTCCAGCATGGGGCGGTTGTTCGATGCCGTGTCCTCCCTGGCCGGGGTGTGCCACCGTGCCGGATACGAGGCACAGGCCGCCGTGGAGCTGGAGGGGGCGGCGCTCGGCGCGCCCCTCGGCGACCGGGCCGCGTACGCCTTCGACCTCCGGGCGCCCGGGCGTGCGCGCGAGGAGGACGACGCGGTACGGGCCGACCCGGCGCCCGTCCTCGCCGCGATCGTCGCCGACCTGCGGGCCGGCGTCGAACCCGCGCTGGTCGCGGCCCGCTTCCACCGGGCGGTGACCGGCCTGGTGCACCGGATCTGCGTACGGGCCCGAGAGCGGCACGGCCTGGACACGGTCGCCCTGACGGGAGGCGTGTTCGCCAACACGCTGCTCTCCTCGGCCTGTGCCGCCGCCCTGCGCGAGGACGGTTTCACGGTCCTGCGGCACCGGCTGGTGCCGCCGGGCGACGGCGGTCTGGCACTGGGCCAGCTGATGGTGGCCGCCCGGACGAACCCCACCGACTGAGTAACGCGCGACCCACAGCGAGGAGAGGCTCATGTGCCTGGCGGTACCCGGCAGAGTGCTGGACATCGAGGACCGGGACGGCACCCGGATGGCCACCGTCGACTTCGGCGGTGTGGTCAAGGAGGTGTGCCTGGAGTATCTGCCGGATCTCCAGGTCGGCGAGTACGCCATCGTCCACGTCGGCTTCGCCCTTCAGCGGCTGGACGAGGAGTCGGCGCGGCAGACGCTCGAACTCTTCGCCGAACTCGGCATGCTGCAGGAGGAGTTCGGCGACGCCTGGGAGATGGCGGCGGCGGAGGCGGGCACGGACCCGGTGGAAGGGGTGCACAACCGGTGAAGTACATCGACGAGTTCCAGGACCCGGAGCTGGCCCGTCGGCTGCTCGACGACATCCATGCCACGGTGACGAGGCCGTGGGCGCTGATGGAGGTCTGCGGCGGCCAGACACACAGCATCATCCGGCACGGCATCGACCAACTCCTGCCGGAGCAGCTTGAGTTGATCCACGGTCCGGGCTGTCCGGTGTGCGTGACCCCGCTGGAGGTCATCGACAAGGCGCTGGAGATCGCCTCCCGGCCGGAGGTGATCTTCTGCTCCTTCGGGGACATGCTGCGGGTGCCGGGCACCGGACGGGACCTGTTCCAGGTCCGCGGGGAAGGCGGCGACGTGCGGGTCGTCTACTCGCCGCTCGACGCGCTGCGGATCGCCCAGCAGAACCCCGACCGCGAGGTGGTGTTCTTCGGCATCGGCTTCGAGACGACGGCTCCCCCCAACGCCATGACCGTCCACCAGGCCCGGAAGCTGGGCATCCCGAACTTCAGCATGCTGGTGTCCCATGTCCGGGTACCGCCGGCCATCGAGGCGATCATGTCGTCGCCGAGCTGCCGGGTGCAGGGCTTCCTCGCGGCCGGGCACGTGTGCAGTGTGATGGGTGTGGAGGAGTATCCGGAACTGGCGGAGCGCTTCCGTGTCCCGATCGTCGTGACCGGCTTCGAGCCGCTGGACATCCTCGAAGGCGTGCGCCGGGCCGTCCGTCAGCTGGAACGCGGCGAGCACACCGTCGACAACGCCTACGCCCGTGCCGTCCGCCCGGAGGGCAACCCGGCCGCCCGGGCCATGCTGGAGGACGTCTTCGAGGTCACCGACCGGGCCTGGCGCGGAATCGGCGTGATTCCCGGCAGCGGCTGGCGGCTGTCGTCGAAGTACCGTGACCACGACGCCGAGCACCGCTTCGAGGTCGAGGGGATCCGGACGGAGGAGCCCGCCGAGTGCCGCAGCGGCGAGGTCCTGCAGGGGCTGCTCAAGCCGCACGAGTGCGAGGCCTTCGGCACCCTGTGCACCCCCCGCACCCCCCTGGGCGCCACCATGGTCTCCAGCGAGGGCGCGTGCGCCGCGTACTACCTCTACCGGCGGCTGGACATGCCCGCCGTCAAGGCCCGGGAGGCGACCCCCGTTGTCTGACATCACCGATCTGCCCGCCGCCGGCCGCGCCCTCGACGTCGAGGGCTGGACCTGCCCGGCGCCGCTGCGTGACCGGCCCCGGGTCGTCATGGGCCACGGTGGCGGGGGAGTGCTCTCCGCCGAACTGGTCCAGCAGATCTTCGCGCCCGCCTTCGGGGGCGAGGTGCTCTCGCAGCTGGGCGACTCCGCCGTGCTGAGCCTGGGCGGGGCCAGGCTGGCGTTCTCCACCGACTCCTACGTGGTGCGGCCGCTGTTCTTCCCCGGCGGCAGCATCGGCGACCTGGCGGTCAACGGCACCGTCAACGACCTCGCCATGAGCGGTGCCCGCGCCGCCTACCTCTCCTGCGGATTCATCCTGGAGGAGGGCGTCGAACTGGACGTGGTCCGGCGGGTGTCCGAGGCGCTGGGCGCGGCCGCGCGTGCCGCCGGGGTGGAGGTGGCCACCGGGGACACCAAGGTGGTGGAGACCGGACACGGCGACGGGATCTACCTCAACACCGCGGGCATCGGTCTCGTTCCCGCGGGCGTGGATCTGCGGCCGCAGCGGGTCGTTCCCGGTGACGTGGTGATCGTCAGTGGCGCCATCGGCGTCCACGGGGTGGCGGTCATGAGCGTGCGCGAGGGCCTGGAGTTCGGGGTCGAGATCAAGAGCGACTGTGCGGCGCTCGGCGGCCTGGTCGACGCCATGCTCGCCGTCACCCCGGATCTGCACGTGCTGCGCGATCCCACCCGAGGCGGCCTGGCGGCCGCGCTCAACGAGATCGCGGCGGCCTCCGGCGCGGGGGTGGTCATCCGGGAACGCGACGTCCCGGTCCCGTCGGCCGTGGCCAACGCCTGCGCCATTCTGGGCCTGGACCCCATGTACATCGCCAACGAGGGCAAGTTGGTGGCCTTCGTCCCGCGCGAGCACGCCGACGCCGTCCTCGAGGCGATGCGGGCCCATCCCCTGGGAGCGGAGTCCGTGGTCATCGGTGAGGCCGTCGAGGCGCATCCCGGGATGGTCGTGGCCAGGACCGGGCTGGGAGGAACACGGGTGGTCGATCTGCCGATCGGGGAGCAGCTGCCGCGGATCTGCTGACGCGGATCCCGTGCGTCGTGCGACGCGCGTCGTAGGGCTCCTCCACGCCCCCGCGGCCGGGGGCGTGGAGGAGCGGGTCGTTCGCGCGCGAGCGGGCCTCAGCGGCCCGATCGGCGTCCGGACGGCGGGTCCTGCGGGTCCACGCCGGTCGCGGCGGACGCGTCCCTGGCGCCGCTGGGACGCTGGGATCGACCCTTGCGGCCGGTGTCGCGTCGGCCCTTCTCGTCCGTGTCGGCGTACTTCTCGCCGCGTTTGCTGAGACTCTCGACCGTGTCACCCGGAACGGACTTCGTCTCCTCGGCTGATCTGGTCCGGCCCCGGCCCTTCTCGTCGGCGTACTCAGCTGTGTGGAAGGAGCGGTGAGAGCTCGGGTTGTCCTGCTGATGTGTCTCGTCCACATCGGGCGACCAGCCGTGCTGCCCGGCGCCCTCGTGCCGGCTCGGCCCCTTGCCGGGGGGCGGCTCGGACGAACGTGGTTTCTTCGACATGGTCCGACCTGCCTGTTCCTGGTCAGTGGAGGACGCCGGTCGAGCGCCACCGTGCTCATTGAATTATCCCCTCTTGTGATATTTCGAGCACGCCGTGACCTCATGCGCCCCGCCGGCCCGGCCGGAACAGTGCTGCCGACTAATTGTTGTCGAAATTGTTGACGATCTCTCGAGTGTGGGCCACGCTGACCGCTCGGTGGCGCCGTCGCCCGTGGCGCGCCCGCACCGAGAGGGGAACCCCATGCGTTGGTCCTTCGTCCGCGGTCGAAGGAGATCGGCCGCTGTCGCCGCCCGGGTGGCGGTGGTGGCCATGCTCGCCGCTGTCCTGGTGCCGGTCACGAGCGCGAGCGGCGCGCAGGCGCCGCACCGTGCCGTCACGGCCGACGGTCTGGCGGATCTGCCCGCGGTGCGGCCCGTGCTGGACTGCGCCCGTGTGACCGGCCTCGACCTGGACGGGGTCACCGACGCGCCGGTCACGATCTCCTCGGCGACCGTCGTGACGACCGGCGCGGCCCCCTACTGCGAGGTGCGGGGGACCATCGCCCCCGCGAACACCGTTGTCATGCGCCTGCCGGTCAACGGCTGGACGCAGCGCTACGTCCAGACCGGCTGCGGTGGCCTGTGCGGAAGCGCCGCCATCAACTACGGCCAGGCGTCGACCTGTCCGGTCGTCCAGGACGGCACGGTCGCGAGCGCCACGACCGACATGGGCCACCAGGGCCTGAACGACGGCTCCTGGGCGTTGGACAATCCGCAGGCACAGATCGACTTCGCCTACCGGGGCGTGCACGTCACGTCCCAGGTGGCCAAGGCGGTCATCGCGAGGTTCTACGGCAAGCGTCCCGCGTACTCCTACTTCACCGGCTGCTCCGACGGCGGCCGTGAGGCGCTCATGGAGGCCCAGCGTTACCCGGACGACTTCGACGGCATCGCCGCCGGCGCGCCCGCGAACAACATGGTCGTCCAGAACACCTTCCACCACGCCTGGAACGTGCTGACGAACAAGGACGCGAACGGCGACTACATCCTCCTCGCCGACAAGCTGCCCCTGATCCACCGGGCCGTGCTGGCGGCCTGCGACGCGCTGGACGGACTGACGGACGGGCTGCTCGACGACCCGCGGCGCTGCGCCTTCGACCCGAGGACGCTGGTGTGCGTGTCCGGGCAGGACCCGTCGACGTGCCTGACGGCAGCGCAGGCCGCCGTCGTCCAGCGACTGCACGACGGCGCCACCGACGCGCAGGGCCGCAGGCTGGAGCTCGCGATCTCCCACGAGTGGGGCTCCGAACTCGAGTGGACCCTGTTCGTGCCGAAGGCGCAGGGCGAGACGGTGGCGAGCGAGAACTTCGTGACGTCCTTCGCCCGCTATCTGGCGTACCCGAACGCCCCCGACCCGGACTTCCGGCTCTCGGACCTCGACTTCACCGTCGAGTCGTTCTGGAAGACCGTCCAGTCCTCCAGCTACCTGGCGGCCATGGACCCCGGCCTCGGCGCCTTCGAGAAGAGCGGCGGCAAGCTGCTCCTCTGGCACGGCTGGAACGACCAGCACATCTCACCGCAGGGGACGCTGGCCTACTACGACGCCCTGCGTGACACGATGGGGGCGAGGACCGCGGACCGGTTCGCCAAGCTGTACATGTTCCCGGGTGTGGCCCACTGCGGGGGCGGTGACGGGCCGAACACCTTCGACGTCCTCACCCCGGTGATGGCCTGGGCGGAGAGCGCCACCACGCCCGGCCGGATCGTCGCGTCCAACAGCACGAACGGCACCGTGACACGCACCCGGCCCGTGTACCCGTACCCCGAGGTCGCCCGCTACGACGGCACGGGCAGCGTCGACGACGCCGCGAACTTCGTGGCCCGGACCCCGTCGGCCCGGCCGGACGGCGACGCCTACGACTGGCTGGGCAAGCGCCTGTACTCCCATGGCTACCAGACGTGGTGCAGGGTCGTGGACGGCGGACTGGTGTGCCGCCCGACCCGGACCTGGCTGACGGAACGGCAGCGGGCCGCGTAGCCCCGGAGCCGGCGTCCCGAGAGGGGCGCCGGCGCTTCCCGCCGGTGATTTCCGTGTCGGCGCTTCCCATGCCGGTGGAGACTGGTCCGTGGACCAGACCGCCGGCCAGGATCCCCGAACCGCTGGGAACGACCATGGACTTCACCGTCGAGACCGCCACCGAACCGGTCGTGGACAGCTTCCGCAGCACCGAGGACCCCCGGCTGCGGGAGGTGCTGAAGAGCCTGACCCGCCACCTCCACGCCTTCGTGAGGGACGTCGGGCCCACCCCGGGGGAGTGGGAGGCGGCGATCGACTTCCTCACCGCCGTCGGGCAGAAGTGCGACGACACCCTGCAGGAGTTCGTCCTCCTCTCCGACGTCCTGGGCGTCTCCATGCTCGTCGAGACGCTCGACGGAGCGGAGGAGGGGACGGAGAGCACCGTCCTCGGCCCGTTCCACATGACCGAGTCGCCCCGCAGGGACCTCGGCGACAGCATCGACCTTCTCGGTACCGGCCGCCCCTGTGCGGTCTCCGGCCGGGTGCTCGCCACCGACGGCACCCCGCTGCCGGGTGCACACTCCGAGTAAGGCAAGCCAATCCTAATGTCGGATAACGTTCCCTGTGCAACTATCTGCCGGGCGCATGCACATGGGGAGTCGGCCTTGCCGCACACGATCGATACCGCCGGGGCCGGACCGGACGCCGTGACCGAGAGGGGCTGGGTGGCGCTGGAGTCGCAAGCCGAACTGCGCGCACTGCTGGGCGAGCCCTGGCCCGTGGTGATCGAGAAGGTCCACGACCGGCTGACCGACCAGGACCTGGCCATCGTCGCCCGCTCGCCGTTCTGCCTGCTGGCCACCTCCGACGCGCACGGCAACTGCGACGTCTCCCCGCGCGGTGACGCCCCGGGTTTCACCCATGTCGTCGACTCCGGCACGATCGCCCTGCCCGACCGGCCGGGGAACCGTCGGGGGGACAGCTTCCACAACATCCTCGACAACCCGCACGCAGGCCTGCTGTACCTGATCCCCGGCGGCAAGGAGGTCCTGCGCGTCAACGGCCGGGCCCGCATCCTCACCGACGCCCCGTTCTTCGACGCCATGACGCTCGACGGCCGGCGGCCCGAGCTCGCCCCTGGTCCTGGAGATCGACGAGGTCTATCTGCACTGCCCGGCGTCGCTGCGCCGCTCGGGCGTGTGGGATCCGGCGTCGTGGCAGACCGGCTGAGCCGGGTGCGGGACACCCCTGATCGACTTGAAGTTAGGTTAGGCTAACCTTCGTCGTGTGAGATCTGGTGAAGAAGCAGCCGCCACCCCGCGGCTACGCGGTCATGAACTGTCGGCCACGGGTGTGACCGTGTCGTACGACGGCGTCGACGTCGTGCACGGCGCCTCGGTCGTGCTCCGGCCCGGCGAGGTGACCGTGCTGGTCGGCCCCAACGGCAGCGGCAAGTCGACGCTCCTGCGAACCATCGCCCGTCTGCAGTCGGCCCGCCACGCCACGCTCAGGATCGATGCCGACACCGACGGCCTCACCCTGACCGCCCGTGAGTTCGCGCGGCACGTCGCCCTGCTGACCCAGGGTCGCCCCACGCCCAGCGGGCTGACGGTGCGGGACGTCGTCGAGTTCGGCCGCTACCCGTACCGGGGCCGCTTCGGCCGGCCCGATCCGGACGCGTCGGCCGCGGTCGACCGGGCACTCGCGCTGACCGGCGTCACGGACCTCGCCGAGCGCGGCGCCGACCACCTGTCCGGCGGGCAACTGCAGCGGGTGTGGCTGGCCGGCTGCCTCGCGCAGGAGACCGGCGTGCTGCTGCTGGACGAGCCGACGACCTATCTCGACCTGCGCTACCAGATCGAACTCCTCGACCTCATCCGCGACCTGGCCGACGACCATGGGATCGCCGTCGGCGTCGTGCTGCACGACCTCGACCAGGCGGCGGCCGTCGCGGACCGGATCACGCTGCTCGAAGCGGGCCGGATCGTCGCCGACGGCCTGCCCGAGGACGTCCTGACACCGGAACGTCTGACGGCTGTCTACGGCATCCGGATCGACGTCGACACCGACCCCCTGACCGGCCGACTGCGCACCCGCCCGATCGGCCGCCACCACACTCGACACACTCGAACCGAAAGGCTCGGCACCACCTCATGAGACGCCTCCTGCTCACCGCGGCCACCACCACCGCCGCGGCGCTCACCCTCGCCGCGTGCGGCACCACCGAGCCTGCCGCCGACAGCTCCGAGAAGCCCTCCCAGGCCATCAGTCTCACCGACGCCACCGGTGCGAAGATCAAGCTCGACGGCCCGGCCACCAAGGTCGTCGCCACCGAGTGGAACGTCGTCGAGAGCCTCGTCACGCTCGGCGTGGACCCGGTCGGCGTCGCCGACGTCAAGGGCTACAAGACCTGGGACACCGCCGTCCCGCTGAAGAACGAGCCGAAGGACATCGGCACGCGCGGCGAGCCGAGCATGGACACCATCGCCTCGCTCGCGCCCGACCTCATCGTGGCCACCACCGATCTGACCCCCGCCGCGGTGAAGCAACTGCGCAAGGTCGCCCCGGTGCTGGAGGTGACGTCCGCCGACTCCACCGACCAGATCGGGCAGATGCTGGAGAACCTCGACCTCATCGCCAAGGCCACCGGCACCACCGCCGAGGCCGAGACGGCCCGTACGGCCTTCGAGGCCAAGGTCGCCGAGGGCAAGAAGGCCCTCGCCGCCGCCGGTCTCGCCGGTGCGCAGTACGCCTTCGCCGACGGCTACGTCGCCTCCAACCAGGTCTCCCTGCGCCCCTACACCAGCGGTTCGCTCATCGGGGCCGTCAACGAGGCGGTCGGCCTGAAGAACGCCTGGACGGTCAAGGGAGACGCGGCCTACGGCCTCGGCACCACCGACGTCGAAGGTCTCACCGCCCTGCCGAAGGACACCCGGTTCGCCTACATAGCCAACGACGACGACGCGAGCAGCACGCCCTTCACCGGTGCGCTGGCGAAGAACGCCGTGTGGACGTCCCTGCCCTTCGTGAAGGCCGGCGAGGTGCACCGACTGCCCGACGGCATCTGGATGTTCGGCGGTCCCGAGTCGATGGAGGCGTACATCGACGCCGTCGTCGACGCGCTGACGAAGTAGCGCCGGCCATGGCCGTCACCGCAACGCCCCCCGCGCTCCGTCCACCGGCCGCCGCGTCCCGGACGGGCGCGGCCGCGGTGACGGCCGCCCTCGTCCTCCTCGTCGCGGCCCTCGCCGTCGTCGACATCACCCAGGGCACCGCCGCCGTCGGACCGGTCGAGGTGTTCAAGGCCCTGACCGGGCGGTCCGATCCGGCCGACGCCTCCGTCGTGATCGCCTCCCGGCTGCCGCGGATGACCGCCGGCATCATGGTCGGCGTCATCCTCGGCGCGGCCGGCGCCGTGCTCCAGGCCGTCAGCCGCAACGTGCTCGCCGCTCCCGACACCCTCGCGGTGAACGCCGGTTCGTACCTGGCGCTCGGGCTGGTCGGCGTCACCGGCGTCTCGCTGCCGATGATCGCCTCCTCCGGGGTCGCCTTCGTCGGCGGACTCCTCGCCGCGACCGTCGTGCTCGCCCTGTCCGGCCTCGGCACGGGCACCGTACGGCTGGTCCTCGCGGGCACCGCGCTGGCGCTGGGGCTCACCTCCGTGACCGAAGGCCTGCTCCTGCTGTTCCCCCAGGAGACCGAGGGCCTCTACCAGTGGAACCAGGGCAGCATCAGCCAGAACGGCTTCGACGGCGTCCTCCAGATGCTGCCCGTCGTCCTGGTCGGGCTCGTCGGCCTGCTGCTGACCGCCCGTCGGGTCGACGCGCTGGCCCTGGGCGACGACGCGGCACGCGGGCTGGGCGTCCCGGTCCGCGCCACCCGTCTGACGGTGGTCGTCCTGGCGACGCTGCTGTCCGCGGCGGCCGTCACCCTCGCCGGGCCCATCGGTTTCGTCGGCCTGTGCGCCCCGGCCCTCGTGCGACCGCTCGCCCGCCGGTACCGGGGCTTCGTCCGGACCCGGACGACCCTGCCCGTGGCCGGCCTGGTCGGCGCGGGCCTGGTCCTCGGGGCGGACGTGCTGCTGCGGGCCCTCGTGCCCGCGGACACGGCGGTCGCCGTGCCCACCGGTGTCGTGACCAGCCTGGTCGGTGCCGTCTTCCTGGTGGTGATGGCCCTGCGGCTGCGGGACACGGCCGGGGCGGACGCGCCGGACCGGTTGCGGATCCCGAGCCGGGCGGCGTTCCTGACCACCCTGGCCGTACTCGTCGTCGTGGTCTTCGGCGTGACGATCGCCGGCGTCCTGCTCGGCGACAGCAAGCTGCTGCTCGGCGATGTCGCGAACTGGGTACAGGGGCGGGCCGGCCGGGCGGTGTCCTTCGTCCTCGACACCCGGGTGCCCCGCGTCCTCGCTGCGCTGTGCGCGGGCGCGGCGCTCGCCCTGGCCGGCACGCTGGTGCAGGCCGTGACCCGCAACCCGCTCGCGGAACCGGGCGTCCTGGGTGTGTCCGGCGGGGCCGCGCTGGGTGCCGTGCTCCTGGTCACCACCGTGCCCGTCGCCGGGACCTGGGGCGTGGCGGGCGCCGCGTTCGCGGGCGCCGCGGTGACCTCCGTCGTCGTCTTCGGGCTCGCCGCCCGGGGCGGCTACCAGCAGAACAGGCTGGTCCTCGTCGGCATCGGCACGGCCGCCGGCACGACGGCACTGATCAGCCTGCTCATCGTGCTCACCGACCCCTTCAACGCGACGAAGGCGCTGACCTGGCTGTCCGGTTCGACGTACGGCCGGACCATGCCGGACGTCCTGCCCGTCGCGCTCGTGCTGACGGTGGGCCTCGCCGTCGCGGCCGCCCGGCGCACCGAACTGGACCTCGTCTCGCTGGACGCGGACACGCCCCGGCTGCTCGGCCTGCGACTGTCCCGGGCCAGGCTCGGGTTCCTGGTGGTGAGCGTCCTGCTCAGTGCGACGGCGGTCGCCTCGGCCGGCACCATCGGCTTCGTGGGCCTGGTGGCGCCGCACGCGGCGCGTGCCCTCGTGGGCCGACGGCACGTCCGGGTGGTGCCGGTCGCGGTCCTCCTCGGCGCCGCCCTCGTCTGCACGGCCGACCTGCTGGGCCGTACGGTCATCGCCCCCGCCCAACTGGGCGCCGGCCTGATGACGGCGGTGATCGGCACGCCGTACTTCCTCTATCTGCTGGTGCGCGGCAGGCGGGGGCGCTAGGCGGGGCGCTGGGCGCTGAGCCGCTCGGGGCGGGCGAGGCTGCGGACCCGTGCGGCGGCGAGGTCGCCGTCCGCCCCCACCGCGATCAGGGCCGCCGTGGCGGTTCGGGTGCCGTCGTCGCTCCAGGTCCCGGCGTTCACGCACTCCAGGAGCGCCAGTGTCAGCCCTTCGACGGCTCGGCCGAGCGGGTCGGGCGGGACACTGGTGTGGAAGACGCCCTGTCGCTGTCCGCGCTCGATGATCGCCGTCGCCGTCTCGCGGGCCGGGCCGAGGATCTCGTTCACGCGCTCCGCCCCCAGGTCCTGGGGTGCCAGTCGCAGCAGCACGCGACAGCGGTCGCCGACGGGCCACAGGGTCAGGACGAAGCGTGCCATCGCGGTGACGGCGTCGGGGCCGAGGACCGGCATGGTCGCCAGCGCGCGTCCGAGGGCCTCCGTCGCGTCCGAGGCGAGCCCCTCCACGAGGGCCGACCGGCCGCCGAAGTGGTCGTAGACGGTGCGGCGCACCACGCCGGCGGCCTCGGCGATGTCCTCGAGGCTGCTGTCGGGATCACGGCCGAGTTCCCGCCTCGCCGCTTCGAGGATGCGGGCCCGGGTGAGCCGTGTCCGGTGGCGTCCACCGCCCGCGACGTGTGGGTCGGTCATGTCGGACCTCCGGTCGGCCGGGGAGGATGCCTCGATAATTGCACGCTGACGGGCAATAAACCAGTGCGCCGGCGCCCTCCGCGGCTCCACCGAGCTCGCGTCACTCGGCCTCGATGCGTACGACCCCGGTGGTCGCGCCCTGGTAGACAACGCCGCTCACCCGCGGGCAGGGCGAGCGTGCGCACGGCGCCCGTGCTCGCCCGTCTGACGCGAACGCGCCTGCGCCGGGGCGTAGTTCCGGGTGTCCGGTCGACAAGGGCCGGCGAGCAGGTGGCCTTGCAGTGGCGTACGACCACGGGAGAACATGGGCGCGCCCCGCGGAATCCGCGCACGCACCGCGCAGCAGGGCACCGTCCGGTGCACAGACTTCAGGACCGAGGGGAGCCACGGTGGGGACAGCGCCCTTCCGCCCGGTCCGTACCGCGGCCCTGTCTCCGGCCCGGACGAAGCGTCGGCACGTCGACCTGTGCCGGACCCACACCGCGCTCTGTCGCTGACCCGACCCGATCTCCGGCCTTCTCCTGACGGGCCTGCGCCTGTCCGCCCTGCCCGACCAAGAGCGGGCCGCGCGGGCGCGGGTCCTCACCCGCCGCCGGAACACCATGTCAGGGCCACCGCCCACAGCCGGGTGTCCGCCCTTCCCGCAGAGCCGCGTCCGGGTGCGAGCCCGTACCCGTGGAACTCCGTCCCCCCCTGAGATGACACCGACGACGGTGAGAAACCGACGTCGGTGAGAAATGGACGAGCAGTGAGCGTGCAGCAGCCCAGGACGCTGAAAACCGTGACCGGAGCCGGCGGTACGTCGGAGACCTACGACCTGGCGGTCGATCCGACCCGGTCCACGCTGGACACGGCCGTACGGGTGGCGAAGCTCGCCGAGGCGGCACGGATCGATGCCCTGTTCACCGCCGATCTGCTGCGCTTCGACGCTCAGGGTTCGATCGGATCGCAGGAGCCCTTGGTCTTCGTCTCGGCACTGAGCCAGGTGACGTCGCGGATCGGCCTGATCGCGACGGTCTCGACGACGTTCCACCACCCTTTCAACCTGGCCCGGTTGTTCGGAACGCTCGACCATGTGAGCAAGGGGAGGGCGGCCTGGAACCTGGTGACCTCCTCGGTCGGTGAGGAGAACTTCGGGCCGGGTGAACTCCCCAGCCCCGAGGAGCGCTACGCACGCGCCGCGGAGACGCTGGAGGTGGTCAACGCGCTGTGGGACAGCTGGCAGTCCGACGCCCTCACCGTCGGTGCGGACGGGAAGGCGGTGCTGCATCGCGACAGGGTGCACCCGATCCACCACTCCGGCCGGTTCTTCGACGTGGCCGGCCCGCTCAACATCCCGCCGCTGCCGCAGCGGCGGCCGGTTCAGATCCAGGCCGGGCAGTCCGCGGCGGGCACGACACTGGGCGCTCGTTTCGCGGAGATCGTCTTCACCTCGCTGCCGACTCTCGACCACGCGCTGGACTTCACTCGGAAGATCCGAGGCCAGGCCGAGGAGTTCGGCCGCGCCGACGGGCTGCCGCTGATCTTCAGTTCGTTCCACGCCACGTTCGGCGCGACCGAGGAAGAGGCGCGGCGACTCGTTCGCGAGCGGCGCGAGGCGATCGACTTCGAGCGCGGTCGCGACCAGGTCGCCGACATGCTCGGTGGCGGCATCGACCTGTCCGGCCTGCCCCTCGACGCACCACTGCCGCAGAGCGTGCTGCCGGAGATCGCCTCGGTGAACCGGCGCCGCGGCCGGGTCGACATCTTCGCCGGGTACGTCCGACAGGGCTACACGCTGCGCGAGCTCATCGTCGCGGCGCAGGACACGGGTCACTGGGCTGCCGCCGGCACTCCCGAACAACTCGCCGACGCGGTGGAGGAAAGGTTCCGTGCGGGCGTGCTGGACGTGATCTCCCTGAGCGGTCTCGCCGACCCACGGCAGCACGACTTCGTCGTCAACGGCCTGCTCCACGAACTCCGCAAGCGGAAGATCGTCGCCGCCGACTACACCGGTACGACGCTGCGGGAGAACCTGGGACTCGAGTTGCCGGCCGGAAAGACGCCGGCCCGCCTGGGCTGACCGGCGCGTGGTCCGGTGCCCAGGCGGCACCGGACCGTTCGGGCGTCACACCTGGCCGGCGCTTCTGCGGCCCCGGCGGTCGGCGCCGAGCCGGACGAAGTGGGCGATGAGTTCGGGGGCGTCCACCGCGGCGGGGTTGACGACCTGCTCGGCGGGTGCGCCCTGGAGGAGGCGTTTCACCGGGACTTCGAGCTTCTTGCCGGTGCGGGTGTGCGGGATGGCCGGGACTTCCAGGATCTCGTCGGGGACGTGGCGGGGTGAGGCGCCGGTGCGGATGGCGTCGCGGATGCGGTTGCGGAGGACGTCGTCCAGCTCCGTACCGGCCGCGAGGACGACGAACAGCGGCATCCAGTAGCCGCCGTCGGGTTCCTCGGCGCCGATGACTAGGGCTTCGGTGATCTCGGGCAGCCGTTCGACGACGTCGTGGATGTCGGCGCTGCCCAGCCGGACGCCGTTGCGGTTCAGGGTGGAGTCGGAGCGGCCGTGGACGATCACCGAGCCGTGGGAGGTGAGCGTGATCCAGTCGCCGTGTCGCCACACACCGGGGTAGGCGGAGAAGTAGGCGTCGCGGTAGCGCGTGCCGTCGGGGTCGTTCCAGAAGCGCAGCGGCATCGACGGGAGAGGCCGGGTGACGACCAGTTCGCCGACCTTGTCCACCACCGGGACGCCCTCGGGGTCGTACGCGACGAGTGCCACGCCCAGGTGCGGCGCGGACAGTTCACCGGCCCAGACCGGCGTGTTGGGCGCGCTGCCGGCGAATCCGGAGACGATGTCGGTGCCGCCGCTGATGGAGGCGAGCAGGACATGACCGCCGACGTGGTCGCGGACCCACGGATAGGCGGAGGCCGGCAGGGCGGAGCCGGTGCAGCCGACGACGCGGATCGACGACAGGTCGTGCACGGACGGGTCGATGCCGAACTTGGCCATGCCCAGCAGGTACTGGGGACTGGTGCCGAAGACGGTCACGCGATGGCGGGCCGCCAGCTCCCACAGGACGTCGGGACGGGTGAACGGGGCGGGGCTGCCGTCGTACGTGCACGTGGTGGCGCCGGTCAGCAGGGTGGAGGCGATGAGGTTCCACATCATCCAGTGGGTGGTGGTGTACCACAGGAGACGGTCGCCGGGGCCGAGGTCGGAGTGCAGGCCGAGGGTCTTGAGGTGTTCGAGCAGGACTCCGCCGTGACCGTGGACGATGCCCTTGGGCAGGCCGGTGGTGCCGGAGGAGAAGACGACCCACAGGGGATGGTCGAACGGCACCGCGGTACAGACGAGTTGTTCCGTACGGGTGGCGGCGTCCTCCCACGGGACGACCGGCGACGGGTAGGAGTGCGAGGGCCAGGGCAGGCCGACATGGCCGACCAGCAGAGTGGCCTTCAACGTCGGCAGCGCGGTGGCCAGTTCGAGGACGGCGTCGCGACGGTCGTGGGTGGCACCGTTGAAGAGGTAGCCGTCCGCCGCGATCAGGACGGTGGGTTCGAGCTGGGCGAAACGGTCGGCCGCGGCCCTGGGGGCGTAGTCCTGCCCGCACACCGACCACACCGCGCCCAGACTGGCGGCGGCGAGGAACGCGATGATCGCGTGCGGGGTGTTGGGCAGATAGCCGACGACCCGGTCGCCCTCGCCGACGCCCAGGTCGCGCAGGGTGGCGGTGACGGAGGCGACCTGGGCGCGCAGCCGCTCCCCGGTCACCTCGTACCCGGCGCCGGTCTCGTCGAGCGCGACGATCGCCGTGTCGTCGTCCCCGAGGTTGCGCAGGGCATGGTGGGCGTAGTTGAGGGTGGCGCCGGGGAACCAGACGGCGCCGGGCATCCGCTCCTCCTCGAGCACCCGCTCGTACGGGGTGTCCGCATCGACGTCGAAGTACTCCCACACCGCGCTCCAGAAGCCCTCCAGGTCGGTGACCGACCAGAGGTGCAGGGAGGCGTAGTCCGCGTCCACGGCCACCCCCCGGTGCCGGGCGGCCCAGCGGGCGAAGTCCACCATGCGGCTGGCGGCGGCGGCCTGCGGATCGGGCGTGAAGAAGGGGTCCGGGCAGTGCGTGTTCATCGCGTGGTGCTCCTCGACAGGCTTTCCTCTGCCGACCGTCGGGAAGGCAGGGGGCTTCGGGTGGTGTGCAGCAGGGACGCCCAGTCGGCCGTACCGGTGAGGTCGCCGGCGCCGGACGGCACGACGTCCATGACGACGCGGTCGGGACGCAGCAGCACGGCGTCCGCCCTTCCCTCGCGCAGCCAGGCGGCGAGCAGGCCGTCGTCGCCGAGGCCGGCCACCGGGACGGTCCGGGCGCCGAGGCCGTCCGCGACCGCCCGCAGCGAGGGCGCCGGCGGTACGGCGGTCAGCAGGGCGAAGGAGTCGCCGAGCAGTTCGTCGAGACGCACGCGTCGACCGTCGACGGCCACCCACGGCTGCGGGCAGAAGCCGCCCGCGAGACCACGGCCGCCCCAGCGGGCGCGACGGCGCACGAGCGGTCCCGGGCCGAGAACCGGACTGAGGTCACGCGCGGCCGCCGTGGACAGGCCGGGGATCCGCACCGCCGCGCTCAGGACGCCGCGCCGGACGGCGGCGGCGCCGTCCTGACCACCGGTCATGGCCCAGCCCATCGCGACCGCGAGCCGGATCATATGGCGGGCGTGCGGCTTGCGTTCGCTCTCGTACGACTCCAACAGTCGCTCGTCCGCGCCCTGCTGGAGGACACGAGCCAGCTTCCAGGTCAGGTTGCGGGCGTCGCGCAGGCCCGCGCAGAGTCCCTGTCCGATGAAAGGCGGGGTGAGGTGCGCGGCGTCACCGAGGAGGAAGACCCGGCCCCGGCCCCAGCGGTCGGCGATGCGCGCCCGGAAGGTGTACCGCGCCTGCCGCAGCACCGTGAAGTCGGCTCCGGGCGCGAGGTCCACCCATGGGGCGACGAGGTCCCGCAGCCGCTCGTGATCGAGTTCGGAGTCGTCCCGCAGCCGGAACTCCCAGCGGTAGCGGTCCTCGCCGATGCGCATGAACGTCGCAGGACGTCGGGCGTCACAGATCTGCTCGACGCCTTCCCAGCAGCGGACCGGGAGGCTGGTGCGCACGTCGACGACCGTCCAGCGTTCCTCGAAGCGCAGGTCCTCCCAGACGGCGCCGACGGCGTCGCGGGTGAGGTTGCCCGCGCCGTCGCAGCCGAGGACGGCGTCCGCCCACAGCAGGTGCTCACCCGTTTCGTCGCGGTAGGCCACGCGGACCGACCCCTCGCCGCTCGCCCCCTGGCCGTTCGCCCCGTCGCCGTTCGCCCCCTCGCCGTCCGGTCCTTCGCCGTCCTGGTCGACGCCGACGACCTCCACTCCGCCGCGCAGTTCGCACTCCGGCGTGCGGGCGAGGGCGTCGCGCAGCAGCCGTTCCAGTTCCGGCTGGTCGAACATGCTGGTCTGCGGGAAGCCGTGGGCGCCCTGCGCGGCGCGCGGGAACTCGGCCATCACCCGGTGCCGGGCGTCCAGCAGCCGCAGCCCGCGCGCGGGGCGGGCGATCGCGGCGAACTCCTCCTGGACGCCCGCGGCCTGGAGGATGCGGCGCACCTCGTCGTCGGTGGCGACGGCGCGGGGCAGGGGGTAGACGTCGTGGTGGCGTTCGAGGACGACGGTCCTCACGCCACGCCGGGCCAGCAGCAGGGCGGCGGTCACGCCCACGGGCCCGGCTCCGACGATCACCACGGGTACGTGTCCCGGCCGGGGCGCGGTGTCCCGTGGTCCGGCGGCCTGGTCTACGGTCATGTGCGGCTCACTTCGGGTCTCAGGTCGCGTCGGTCATTTCGCGTCGGTGACGGCGTCGGTGACGGTGGTGCGCTGCTCACCGAGGTCGATCCGCCCGTCCGGCGTGGCGATCGTCGCGGTGATCAGGTCGCCCCGGCCGAGGTAGCGCGGGTTGCGGGCCTGGCTCTTGAAGAAGGCCTTCCACTTCACGGCAGGCGGCAGCAGCGCGCCGATCTTCTCGACCGCCTTGGGCGGCGCCTTGAGGGCGGTGCCGCCGGGCGTGCCGGTGAGCAGCAGGTCACCGGGGTCGAGCGTCTGGAAGCGCGCCAGCAGGGTCAGTGCCTGCGCGGGACGGACGATCATGTCGGCCAGGGTGCGGTCCTGGCGCGGCTCGCCGTTGACGGACAGCTTCAGCCGCAGGTCGAGAAGGTGCGCGAAGTCCTCCGGGTCCAGCAGGGAGAGGTACGGGCCGGCCGGGGTGAAGGTCGGGTACGACTTGCTCTCGTAGAACTGTGTCTTCGTCAGCTGTACGTCCCGTGCGCTGACGTCGTTGGTGATCACGAGTCCGGCGACGTAGGCGGGCAGGTCCCCTTCCGTGACGACCGTACCGACCGGCAGCGGCGCCCCGATGACCAGGCCGAGTTCGATCTCGTAGTCCAGGAACCGCACGTGGGGCGGGCGGACGATGTCGTCGTGCGGGCCGCTCACCGAGCCGGACGCCTTGCGGAAGAAGGCGGGCGGGATGTCGCCGGTGAATCCCGAATCGCGGGCGTGGCTGCGGTAGTTGACCATCTGGGCGACCACCCGGCAGGGGGTGGTGACCGGTGAGAGGGCGACCAGGTCGGCCACGGGCGTGCCCGTCCCGCCCGAGACGGCGGCCTCCCGGACGGCGGCCCGGTCGGCCAGCAGTCCGGCGGTGGTGACCGCTTCGGTGTCGATACGGACGGCGCGCGTGTCGCGCACCACCCACCAGCCGTCGGCGGTGCGCAGGACGTCGGTGCTCATGTCGTTGCCTTTGTGAGGGGGCGGGGGAGGAGGGGACGCAAGGGGCGGAGGGGGTCAGGAGTTCGTGGCCTTGAGCAGGCCCAGGAGTCGCGCGGTGTCCATCTCGTTGTCGCCGCGCAGGGCCCGGAACACATCGCGGACCCGGGCGGGGGAGGGACTCGCGCCGAGGAAGTCCCGGGTGGCCGGCGGTCCCCACTGGGCGAGGCCGCTCGTGGACATGGGCGCCCAGCCGGGATCGAGGTCGCGGGAGAAGAGGTCGCCGTCGGCGAAGTGCTCCAGCATGAAGCGGTCGGGGTCGCGCCAGTAGTCGAAGAGCTGGCTGCCCTGGATGTGCCGGCCGATGCCCCAACTGCGCTTGTAGCCACGCTCGCCGAGGTACTCGCCGCCTGCGGCGATGGAGTCGAGGTCGGTCACCTGGTAGGCGGAGTGGACATAGCCGTTGCCCGGCCCGAGGTGCATCGCGAGGGTGTGGTGGTCGACGGCGAGACTTCCCTGGTCGCAGCGGATGAAGGCCATCGTCGGACCGCGGTCGCGCTGCCCGTCCAGGAACAGGAAGTCGGACACGATCATCCCGAGGGTGTCCAGGTACCAGTCCAGGGCGCGGGCGAACACCCTTGTCTCCAGCACCAGATGGCCGAGGCGCTGGATACGGGACGGTTCGCGCGGCGGGCGCTGCGCGAGGTTCCTGCGACGGTGGTCCGTGCCGGAGTTGAGGAGCAGCGGCTGCTGTTCGGGCAGCGCCGGCAGCTGCTCCCCGCAGTGCACGACCCGGACCGGGAAGCCCGAGGGATCGAGCAGGTCGACGACCTTGCCGCCCCCGGGCACGTCCGCGTCACGTACGGCTCGCACGTCACGTACATCACTTGCGTCCCGCACGTCACGTACATCCCGCACGTCCGAGCCGGTGGCGCGGGCCAGCCGGTCCAGGTCGGCCCGCTCGGCCGCACGGAACGCCGGGCCGATGAAGCGACTGGCGCGTCCCTTGCGGATCACCATGCACGGTGTGCCCGCGAAGGTGCCGCGCAGCCACAGCTCACGCTCGGTGCGGGCGGCGATGCCGAATCCGAAGTCACGGGCGAAGACCTCGGCGCGGTCCAGGTCGGGCTTCTCGAACTCCAGCCACGCCAGGTCGGCGACCTTGATGACGGGGTTCCGGGAGCGCCCTGGATGTTCGCCGCGCAAGGCGCCCTGCTCGCTGTGGAGGTCCTGGTGGGCCGTCCTGACGTCCGTGACGCCGACCGCGTTGACGTGAGTTCCGGACATGGTGTCCTCCAAGCAACAGTGCCGTAATGAGGAAATCATCAGCTTTGACACTTCGATCGTCAAGGGTCGGCTCGATGATGAGTGATGATTTCGTCAGATGTGAGCTGAGTGATTCATCAGAACTGTGACCTGGCACACCCGGTGGGTAGACTCACGCCCATGTCGACGTCAGCCCCGCCCCTCAACCGTTTCGAACGCCGCCGTGCCGAGACCCGTCAGGCGCTCGTCCGCGCGGCCCGGCAGATCCTCGCCGAGACCGGGGACACCAGCGCGAGCATCCAGGCCATCGCGGAGCGCGCCGATGTCGGCTTCGGCTCGTTCTACAACCACTTCGAATCGAAGACGGACCTGTTCGACGCGGCGGTCAAGGACGCTCTCGAAGAGCTCGGCCAGGCCTTCGACGAGCATCTCCAGGGCATCGACGACCCGGCGGAGCTCGTCGCGGCGGGCTTCCGCCTCAGCGCGCACCTGGCCGATGCCCGGCCCGAGCTGATGCAGGTCCTGCGCCACCGCGGACTCGGCCACATCCACTCCGACACCGGGCTGGCTCCGCGTGCCGTGCGCGACCTGGAGGTCGGCATCGCCTCCGGCCGGTTCACCGTCGGCGACCCGACCGTCGCCCTGACCGCCCTGGGCGGCTCCCTGCTGGCACTGCTGGAGCTGCGGTTCGCCCGTCCGGACCTCGACGGGGACGAGGCGGCCTCGAACCTGGCCGAGATGCTGCTGCGCATGCTGGGTCTCCCGCCGCGGGACGCCCGCGAGGTCGCCCGGCGCCCGCTGCCCGACCTCGGCTGACGCGCGACACCGCACGACGTGACGTCGTAGCGGTGCGCCCCGAACCGTCCGACGCCCGAAGGCCTGAACTCGGTCCGCCCTGGCGCTCCGTCCCCCAGGGCCGAATGCGTGTGTTCACCGCCCGGTCGGGGGCATCCGCTCAGCAACGACCTGGAAAGAGCAACGACACCGCACGAGCGACACCACCGATCCGGCCGACAACCGAACCGGCCGACACTCCGAAGGGACGGACCCCTTGCTCGCCATCATCTCGGCAGTGCTGTTCTTCATCGCCTTTCTGATCAACGCGGCGGAGATCTCCACCAACGACACCTTCACCTCGACCAACCTCATGCTTCTGGGCCTGACCGTGCTCGCCCTCCACGTCGCGGGCATAGGCAGCGGCTGGTCGGTGCGCGGCCGCCGGCGCTGAGCGCCCCGGGCGCAAACCGACCCGTACTCGCGGACAGCCGCCCCCACAAGGGAAGATGGAAGGC
Source organism: Streptomyces sp. NBC_01334 (assembly GCF_035983595.1). NCBI lineage: Bacteria > Bacillati > Actinomycetota > Actinomycetes > Kitasatosporales > Streptomycetaceae > Streptomyces > Streptomyces sp. NBC_01334. Next base: position 9,059,530 of record NZ_CP130718.1, read on the forward strand.
GTAAGCCTTGATCGACCGATGTGGAGGAGCGGGCACATGCAGCACGAGCGAGCGGGCACGAAGGCCGGCCCCGAGGATCTCGTCGACGTCGCCCGGCTGGTCACGGCGTACTACGCGCTGCACCCCGACCCGGCCGACCCGGGGCAGCGCGTGGCGTTCGGCACCTCGGGGCACCGGGGATCGTCGCTGAACACGGCGTTCAACGAGGACCACATCGCCGCGACCAGCCAGGCCATCTGCGAGTACCGGACCGCCCAGGGCACCGACGGCCCCCTGTTCCTCGGCGCCGACAGCCACGCCCTGTCCGAGCCCGCCCGGGTCACCGCCCTGGAGGTGTTCGCGGCCAACGGAGTGACGGTGCTCGTCGACAGCGCCGACGGCTACACGCCGACGCCCGCCGTCTCCCACGCGATCCTCACCCACAACCGCGGCCGCACCGCCGCCCTCGCCGACGGCGTGGTCGTCACCCCGTCGCACAACCCGCCCGCCGACGGCGGCTTCAAGTACAACCCGCCGAGCGGTGGCCCCGCCGGCTCCGACGCCACCTCCTGGATCCAGGACCGGGCCAACGAGATCATCGGGTCCGGCCTGAAGGACGTACGGCGCATCCCCTACGCCCGCGCCCTCGCCGCGCCCACGACCGGCCGCCACGATTTCCTCGGCACCTATGTCGCCGACCTCCCGAGCGTCCTCGACCTGGACGCGATCCGCGACGCCGGTGTCCGCATCGGCGCCGATCCGCTGGGCGGGGCGTCCGTCGCCTACTGGGGCCGGATCGCCGAACAGCACCGGCTCGACCTGACCGTCGTCAACCCGCTCACCGACCCGACCTGGCGTTTCATGACGCTCGACTGGGACGGCAAGATCCGCATGGACTGCTCGTCGCCGTACGCGATGGCCTCGCTGATCGAGCAGCGCGACCGCTTCCAGATCGCGACCGGCAACGACGCCGACGCCGACCGGCACGGCATCGTCACGCCGGACGCCGGCCTGATGAACCCCAACCACTACCTGGCCGCGGCCATCGCCTACCTCTACGCGCACCGTGAGCAGTGGCCGGCCGACGCGGGGATCGGCAAGACGCTCGTGTCGTCCTCGATGATCGACCGGGTCGCCGCCGACCTCGGGCGCCGCCTCGTCGAGGTGCCCGTCGGCTTCAAGTGGTTCGTGGACGGGCTGGTCGACGGCTCGCTCGGCTTCGGCGGGGAGGAGTCGGCCGGTGCCTCCTTCCTGCGCCGCGACGGCTCCGTCTGGACCACGGACAAGGACGGCATCATCCTGGCGCTGCTGGCCTCCGAGATCACGGCGGTCACCGGCAGGACCCCGTCCGAGCACTACGCCGGCCTGACGGACCGCTTCGGCTCACCCGCCTACGCGCGCATCGACGCCCCGGCCACCCGGGAGGAGAAGGCGCTGCTCGGCAAGCTCTCGCCCGCGCAGGTCACCGCCGACTCCCTGGCCGGCGAGCCGGTCACCGGCGTGCTCACCGAGGCCCCGGGCAACGGCGCGTCCATCGGCGGTATCAAGGTGACCACGGCCAACGCCTGGTTCGCGGCCCGTCCCTCGGGCACCGAGGACGTCTACAAGATCTACGCCGAGTCCTTCCTCGGCCCCGACCACCTCCGCCGGGTCCAGGAGGAGGCCAAGGACGTGGTCGACGCCGCGCTGGGCGGCTGAGCCGCCCGGACCGGACGGCCATCCATGTGACGCGCGCCACACTATTGCTCCGGAACCCGGTCGGCGGCCGCCCCGACTACTGAAGCGGTACGGCGCGATCCCGGCGACGTCGTACGACGTCACCTGGAGACGCGGCTGATGGACGTATCCCGGAATTCCTCCTTGTCCGGCGTGGGCGCGGCCTTACGGAGGGCGGGTCCCCCGCCCGCCCTCTGCGGCTTCCTGCTGCTCATGGCGCTGATCTTCGCGGTCTCCTACGCCGTCGGCACCGCCTCCGGCCCCGTGGCGCCCGGCATGCACGGCACCGGAACCGGGACGGGCGGCGACGGCGGCGGCAGCGGGGGAGCGGAAGACGCCGACGACATGGGTGACATGGGCGGCATGGCCGACCCGCACGGGGGCGGCCACTGATGAGTACGGAACCGGTGACCGCCCTGGTCACCACCGATCTGATCGTCGGCGGCATGACCTGCGCGGCCTGCGTGACCCGGGTCGAGAAGAAGCTCGGCAAGCTGGACGGTGTCACGGCGACCGTCAATCTGGCCACCGGGCGGGCTCGGGTGAGCCACCCGGCGGACATCGGCCCGGACGAACTCGTCGCGACCGTCGAGAAGGCCGGCTACACGGCCGCCCTGCCCGAGCCGCCCAGGAGCAGGCAGCCCACGGACGGCGGCGACGCGTCCGAGGGAACCCGGCAGGAGCGGCACCGACTGGTCGTCACCGCCCTGCTCGCGCTCCCCGTGCTCGTCCTGTCGATGGTGCCCGTCCTGCAGTTCCGCAACTGGCAGTGGCTGTGCTTCGTGCTCGCCGCACCGGTCGCCGTGTGGGGGGCCCGGCCCTTCCACGAGCGTGCCGTGCGAGGACTGCGGCACTCCGCCGCGACCATGGACACGCTGGTGTCGCTGGGCGTGGTCGCCTCCTTCCTCTGGTCGGCGTACGCGCTGTTCCTCGGCGGCGCCGGAGACCCCGGTATGCGGATGCCGTTCACGCTCGTGCCGACCGCCTCGGACGGCGTCGCGCACATCTATCTCGAAGCGGCCGTCGGCGTACCGCTGTTCGTGCTGGCCGGACGGTTCCTGGAGGCGCGGGCCCGGCACGGCACCGGGGCGGCGCTGCGCTCGCTGGCCCGGCTCGCCGCGAAGGAGGTTTCCGTCCGGGCCGCCGACGGATCCGAACGGCTCATTCTCATCGAGGAATTGAGGGTCGGTCAGGTATTCGTCGTGCGGCCGGGGGAGCGGGCGGCCACCGACGGCGAGGTGGTGGAGGGCAGTTCGGCCGTCGACCTGTCCCTCGTCACCGGCGAGAGCGACCCCGTCGAGGTGGGACCGGGGTCCGCGGTGGTCGGCGGGGCCGTCAACGCCGGCGGGTTGCTGCTCGTACGGGCCGAGGCGGTCGGGTCCGACACCCAACTCGCCCGCATCACCCGGCTGGTCACCGAGGCACAGGCCGGGAAGGCGCGGGCGCAACGGCTGGCCGACTCGGTGGCCGGCGTCTTCGTGCCCGTCGTGCTGGCGCTGGCCGTCACCACCCTCGGGTTCTGGCTGGGCGCCGGGGCCGATCCCCAGGCGGCGATCACCGCGTCCGTGGCCGTCCTGGTCGTGGCCTGCCCGTGCGCGCTGGGCCTCGCGACCCCGACCGCGCTGATGGCCGCGACCGGCCGGGGCGCCCAACTGGGAATCCTGGTCACCGGGCCGCAGGCGCTGGAGGGGCTTCAGCACCTCGACGTCGTCGTGCTGGACAAGACCGGCACGCTGACCTCCGGACACATGAGCGTCGCCCGGGTCACCGCGGCATCGGACGGGCTCGGCCGCGACGCGGCACTGCGGCTGGCGGGAGCAGTCGAGCAGGGTTCGGAGCATCCGCTCGGCCGCGCCCTGTGCGCTTACGCCCGACGGGAGTCCGACGAGCGACGGCTGCCGGAGGTGAGCGACTTCGGCGCGCTGCCCGGGCAGGGAGTGCGTGGCCGGGTCGAGGGACGGCTCGTCGAAGTCCTCGCACCGGACGAGGAGTTGCCCGACGGCCTCCGGGCCGCCCTGGCCGCGGCCGAATCCGCCGCTCGCACCCCCGTACTGGTCCGGGTGGACGGCAGGGCCGAGGCCCTGGTCGAGGTCGGGGACGTCGTACGCCCCGGAAGCCATCGCGCGGTGGACCGGCTGCGGCGGCTCGGTGTGCGTCCCGTACTCGCCACCGGAGACCGGGAGGCGCCGGCCCGTGCCGTCGCCCGGGCCCTCGGCATCGAGGAGGTGCACGCCCGCCGCAGTCCCGAGGACAAGGCCGCCCTCGTGGCCGGGTTGAGGGAGCAGGGCTACCGGGTCGCGGTCGTCGGGGACGGAGTGAACGACGCCGCCGCGCTGGCCGGCGCCGATCTCGGGATCGCCATGGGCAGCGGCACGGACGTGGCCATCGGGGCCGCCGACGTCACCCTCGTCCGCGGCGACATCGAGGCCCTCGCGGACGCGGTCCGGCTCGCCCGGCGCACGCTGGCCACGATCCGCGTCAACCTGGTGTGGGCCTTCGGCTACAACGTCGTCACCGTCCCGCCGGCCATGGTCGGCCTGCTCAACCCGATGGTCGCGGCGGCCGCCATGTCGGCGAGTTCGGTGCTGGTCGTCGCCAACAGCCTGCGGCTGCGCGCCTGGCAGCCCTCGGCCCGCCCCGTTGCCGTGCGGAAAGGCACCCGATGACCGAACGAGTTGCCCGGCCGCCCTCGCGCCGCCGGCTCACCGACACGCTGCTCGCCGCGCTCGCGCCCGTCGCCGTGTGCGGCCTCGCCCTCGGCGGCCTGAGCACGTGGACCGCCTACGGCAACGCCGGCAGCCCGGCCCGGATCAGGGTCACCGACGGCAAGGTCTTCCTGCCCTCCGCCGGTGTCCCGGAGACGGCGGCGTTCTTCCGGGTCGCCAACAGCGGGGGCTCGGCGGACCGGCTGCTCGAGGTGACCACCGCCGAGGCCGGCGCCGGCTCGCCCCGTCTCAGCCGCCACCTCATGACCGGCACCGGCTCGGCCTCCGCGCAGACGGTCGCCTCCGTCGCCGTACCGGCCGGGGGGATCCTCGACATGTCTCCGAGCGGCCTCGACGTGATACTGCCGGTGAAGTCGGGCTGGCAGTCCGGTGACCTCGTCGCGTTCACCCTGCAGTTCGAGCACGTCGGGGCGGTGAAGACGCTCGCGGTGGTGGTCCGGCCGGGCCAGGACAGCGGCTGACCCCGGCTGAGGAAATCGCTCCGCAATCGCGGGAACCCGGGGCCGCCCGTGGCCGACTATTGCTCCGGGACGACCATTCCAAAAAGATGGGGGTATTAATTCGCCGGGAGAAATGCCGGTATTCCATGTCCGACAGTTTCCGACTGTCGGCCCCTCGTGCTGCCCGAAAATCCCGGAATCGGTTTCGGTGCGGCAATGTGAGGTGCGGGAAAACAACCGTTCCCATTCCGGATTCCGACTGCTACGGTGACGGAAATTGATCGACCGGCCGGAATTCCGTTCATGGAATTCCGCATACTGTGATGCTGAGGGGGTGATGGATGATGTCCCTGTTCGTTCTGGCATTGGGGCAGCTCGTCATCTCGCTCGACTACAACATCGTGTACGTCGCCCTGCCGGACATCGGCGCGAGCCTGGGTTTCTCCGGCCACGACCTCCAGTGGGTGGTCAGCGCCTATGTCGTGGCCACCGGTGGTCTCCTGCTCCTGGGCGGCCGGGCCGCCGACCTGCTGGGCCGGCGCCGGATGTTCGTCCTCGCGGCGCTGCTGTACGCGGGTTCCTCCCTGGTGGGCGGCCTGTCGGAGACAGCGGGAGTCCTGGTCGCCGTCAGGGCGGTGCAGGGCATCGGCGGTTCCCTGCTGTTCCCGGCGACGCTGTCCCTGATCAACACCCTGTACGCGGAAGGGCCCGAGCGGAACCGGGCCCTCGCGGTGTGGGGCGCCGCCGGAGCCGGCGGGCTCTGCTTCGGCTCCCTGCTCGGCGGGGTGCTGGTGGAGGCGTTCGGCTGGCCGTCGGTGTTCTTCGTCAACGTGCCCGTCGCGGCCGCGCTCGCGGTGGCGGGGCGGCTGCTCTTCCCGCCCGACGGGCCACGGGACCGCTCGCGGCGCTTCGACGTGGCGGGCGCGCTGACCGCGACGGGCGGGGTCACGCTCCTGGTGTTCCTGCTGGTGCGGGCCCCGGCGGAGGGCTGGGACCCGCCCGCCGCCCTGACCGGCGCGGCGCTCTCGGCCGGCCTGCTGACGCTGTTCGCCGTCGTCGAGCGACGATCGCGTGAACCGCTCGTCCCGGCACGGCTGTTCGCCCGGGGCGGCCTGGTGGTCGCCATGGGGGTGACCGCCCTGTTCAGCGCCACGTTCAGCTCCCTGCCGTACTTCCTCACCCTGTACTTCCAGACCGTCCACGGCTACAGCGCCGTCGCGACCGGCCTCGCGTTCCTGGTGCCCGCCCTGGTGATCGCCGTGGGCACACAGGCCGGGGAACGGGCCGTGACCGCCTTCGGTGTGCACCGGGTGCTGGTCGGCGGCATGGCGCTGGGGGCGGTCGGGGCGGCGGTGCTCGGCCTGGGGCTCACCTCGGACGGCTCGTATCCGCGACTGCTGCCCGGGATCGTGCTCCTGGGGCTCGGTCAGGGTGCCGCGTGGACGGGGATGTGGATCGCCGCGTCCGCCGGGGTGGCCGCCGGCGACCAGGGCGTCGCCTCCGGACTGGCCTCGACCACCCTCCAGGTGGGCGGCGCGGTGGGCCTCGCCGTCCTGGTCGCGATCGCCGGCGGCGTCGGACAGAACGCCCCGGGCCCCGGGCTCCTGGACGGCATCAGGACCGCCGTCTTCGCGACGGCGGGCGCCATCGCCCTCGGCGCGCTCGCACTGCTCGCCCTCCGCCGGAGCACCGTGAGCGCCGGTCCCGCCGCAGTCCGCGCGGAGGGCGGCGATCCCGACGGGACCGGGCGGCCCGGCGGCCACGCCGACGACCCCCGGGCTTCGGGGAGCACGGGTGCCTAGCTGCCCATGGCCGCGGGGAGCACCAGTGCCCAGGCGCCCGTTCCCGCCCGCTCTTCCTGCCTCGTCTCCCGACCCGCGCCCCTGAACCCGCCCCGCTGTCCCACCCCTGATCCACCTCCCCCTCCCCGGGCCGCCCGGCCCGTCCTTCGTCATGCCAGGAGCAGACCCATGTCCCCGATCGCCGGCGGTTCCCCCGCGCCCCCGGCCGCCGTGCTGTGCGGGCTGGCCGGATGGGTGCCGTCCCGGGTGGTGACCAACGAGCACCTCGCGCGACGGCTCGACACCCACGACGCCTGGATCCGCACCCGGACCGGGATCCGCCGACGGCACGTCGTCGAGCCCGGGCAGGCGACCTCCGACCTGGCCGTCGAGGCCGGCCGTCGGGCCCTCGCCTCCACCGGTACCGACACGGTGGACGCCGTCGTCGTCGCCACGGCCACCCCGGACCGCACCTGCCCGGCCACCGCCCCCGCGGTCGCCGCACGGCTCGGCCTCACGGGAGTGGCGGCCTTCGACGTCGGTGCCGCGTGCACCGGATTCGTCTACGGACTGGCCGCCGCCGCCGGGCTGATCGCGGCCGGCGTGGCCGAACGGGTCCTGCTCATCGGGGCGGACACCTACTCCACCGTCGTGGACCCGCTGGACCGGGCCAACGCGATCATCTTCGGTGACGGCGCCGGAGCCGTCGTCCTGCGCGCCGGACATCCCGACGAGCCCGGCGCGGTCGGCCACTTCGACCTCGGCAGCGACGGCGCCCACGAGGACCTGATCATGGTCGCCGCCGGTGGCTCCCGGCAGCGCTCCCGGCCCGCCGAACCCAGCCACAAGGACCGGCACTTCGCGATGCGGGGCAAGGAGGTCTACCGCCACGCGGTGACCCGGATGGCCGAGTCCGCGCGGGCCACGCTGTCCCGGGCCGGCCGGAAGATCGACGACGTCGACCACTTCGTACCGCACCAGGCCAACCTGCGGATCCTGCACGCCGTCGCCGACGACCTCGGTCTGCCCCGGGAGCGGTGTGCGACCCACGTCGAGTCCGTCGGCAACACCGGCGCCGCGTCCATCCCGCTCGCCCTCGCCGACGCGGCCGCCCGTCGCACGGTCCGGTCCGGCGACCGGCTTCTGCTGACCGGCTTCGGCGGCGGCCTCACCTGGGGTTCCTGCCTCCTGACCTGGCCCGTGCTCCATCGACAAGAACGGACGACGCCATGAGCACCACCTACGAGCAGCTCGTCGACATCCTCACGAGACTCCACGACGCCCCCGCCGACCGCATCCGCCCCGAGGCGACCCTCGGCGAACTGGACGTCGACTCGCTGACCACGGTCGAGATCAGCATCCGCATCGAACGCGACCTCGGCGTGACGGTCGGCGACGACGAACTCGGACCCGACCTCACCCTCGGCGACATCGCCGGACTCGTGCAGGCCCGCCGGCCGGCCGCCTGACCCCATGGAAGGAAGCACCGGAATGCAGACAGAGGAACAGCCCGGCACCGCGATCGGCGCCACGGTCGAGGGCTTCGACCACACCACCGCCTCGGACGCCGACATCGAGGCACTCAAGAGCATCGTCTACACGAGGAAGATCGCCGTCCTCAAGGGACAGCACCTCTCCCCGCAGGAGTTCCTCGCGCTCGGCAAGCGGCTGGGCCGCCCCGAGACCTACTACGAGCCGATGTACAAGCACCCGGAGGTCCCGGAGATATTCGTCTCCTCCAACGTGCCGGAGAACGGCAGGCAGATCGGCGTACCGAAGACCGGCAAGTTCTGGCACGCCGACTACCAGTTCATGCCGGACCCCTTCGGCCTCACCCTGATCCACCCCCAGGTCGTGCCGGAGAGGAACCGCGGGACGTACTTCATCGACATGGGACGGGCCTACGAGAAGCTGCCCGAGGAGCTGAAGAAGGAGATCGCCGGCACCCGCTGCACCCACTCGGTGCGCAAGTACTTCAAGATCCGGCCGCACGACGTCTACCGCCCGCTCTCCGAGATCATCGACGAGGTCGAGCGCAAGACCCCGGCCGTCGTCCAGCCGACCACCTTCACCCACCCGATGACCGGCGAGACGGTCCTCTACGTCAGCGAGGGCTTCACCGTCGGCATCGAGGACCGGGAGGGCAACCCGCTCGACGAGGAGCTGCTCAAGCGGCTGTTCGAGGCGAGCGGGCAGCTCGACGACACGTTCACGCACGACGGCATCCACCTCCAGGGCTTCGAGCGGGGCGACCTGCTGATCTGGGACAACCGCAGCCTCGTCCACCGTGCCCGGCACACGAGCACGCCGGAGCCCACCGTCTCCTACCGCGTCACCGTGCACGACGAACGCCGGCTGCACGACGGGATCAAGGCGGCATGACGGACGAAGCCCTGCTGGCGCACGTGCTGACGCCGTACAAGGACCACTGCAGATACCTGCGCTCGGCCGTCGTGACGGAGATCGACGGGCGCGCCTCGGCGCGCTGCGAGTTCGAGATCCCCGAGTCGTGCTACATCGACGACACCGGCCATCTGAATTCCGTCGAGGTGAACATCTGCTACAACCAGATGATGTATTACCTCGTGGCCAAGTCCGTGCAGGAAGGACTGGGCACGGGATTCGAGTCCTGGACCCTGGACGACTTCTTCGAGCGCCAGCTCCCGGACATTCTCATCGCCCGTTTCGCCGCCAGTTTCCGGCGCCCGATCGATTCCCGCGCGTTCTCGGGGGAGATGGAATTGAGTTCCGTCACCCGGCGCGTCCCGGCAGCCGGCCACCCGTTCCTCCACGCCGAGACCGCCTACCGCTACCGGGACGCCGGCTCGGGCCGGTGCGACGGCGAGGCGACCCTGGCGTTCGTCAACCTACCCTGACCCGAGGCGAGAGAAGAACCATGACCACGGACAGACTCCCCCACCCGGAGCTCCGGACGCTCGTCCGGACCACGGGATTCCACGCGCGGCACCGGCCCACCACCCCCGCGATCCTGTGCGAGGGGCGCACGCTGACGTACGGGCAACTGCACCGCGAGAGCAACCGCGTCGCCCACGCCCTCCGGGCCGCCGGACTCACCCCGGGCGACCGGGTCGCCTACCTCGGCAAGGAGTCCGAGCACTACTACGAGATCCTCTTCGGCTGCGCCAAGAGCGGCACGGTGCTCGTCCCCGTCAACTGGCGGCTCACCGCGCCCGAGGTCAGCCACATCCTCCAGGACTCCGGTACCCGACTGCTCTTCCTGGAGGACGAGTTCGGGCCGATCGTCGACCGGATGCCGACCGCGCCCCCCGAGACCGTCGTCGCGCTCGGCGAGCGCCTCGCCGCCTGGAAGGCGCCCCACCCCGACACCGAACCGCCGGACACCGCCACCCCGGACACCCCGGTGGCCCAGCTCTACACCAGCGGCACGACCGGCCTGCCCAAGGGCGTGGTCCTCGCCCACCGCAGCTTCTTCGCGATACGGGACGCCCTGGCGAGCGAGGGGCTGGACTGGATCGACTGGCGGGCCGGCGACATCGCGCTGATCGGCATCCCCGGCTTCCACGTCGGCGGCCTGTGGTGGGCCACACAGAACCTCAACGCCGGCACCACGATCGTCGCGATGCGCGCCTTCGCCGCACGCCGGGCCGTCGACCTCATCCGCGACCTTGGCGTCACCACCGCCTGCGTCGTCCCGGCGATGCTCCGCATGATGCTGACCGAACCCGGCGTCCGCGCCGAGGACTTCACCACCCTGCGCAAGACGGTCTACGGCGGTTCCCCCATCTCCGAGGCCCTGCTGGAGGAGAGCCTCGCCGTCCTCGACTGCGAGTTCGCCCAGATCTACGGGCTCACCGAGACCGGCAACACCGCCGTCTGCCTGCCCCCGGCCGCCCATGTACCGGGCGGCCCGCTGATGCAGGCGGCGGGACGGCCGTACCCGGGCGTACGCGCCAAGGTGATAGACGGGGAGGGCCGGGAGCTGCCGCCGGGCGCGGTGGGGGAGGTCTGTCTGGCCACGCCCGCCCACATGGTCGAGTACTGGGGACTGCCCGAGAGGACCGCCGAGACCCTCGTCGACGGCTGGATCCACACCGGGGACGCCGGCTGCCTCGACGAGGACGGCTACCTGTTCATCCGCGACCGCATCAAGGACGCGATCCTCGTCGCGGGCGAGAACGTCTACCCGGCCGAGATCGAGAACGCGCTGGAAGCCCATCCCGGCGTGGCCGAGGCCGTCGTCGTCGGCGCACCCGACGAACGCTGGGGCGAGTATGTGCACGCCTTCGTCGTCCCGGCCCCCGGCCCGCCGGCCCGCCCCCGGGACCTGCACACCTTCCTCGTCCCACGGCTCGCGAGCTTCAAGCTGCCCGCCCGTTACGAGTTCATCGACGCCGTACCGCGCAATCCCAGCGGAAAGATCCTGCGCCGCGAACTGCGCGACCGCTTCTGGCGCGACTCCGCACGCAAGGTCAACTAGCCCCTCACCAGGGCCGGATCGAGAGAGAACGACATGCCTGCTCCCCTCACCCTGGACGGCTTCCGCGCGGACCTGGCGGAGTACCTGTACCAGCATCCCGACGAGGTCGACCTCGACGAGCACCCCCTCCACGCGGGCCTGGACTCCCTGCGGATCGTCACCCTCCTCGAACGGTGGCGGGAGACCGGCGTGGACGTCACCTTCGTCGACCTCGCCGAATGCACCTCGTTCGCCCAGTGGTGGCAGCTGCTCTGCGCCCGCCGGGGAGGAACGACGTGACTCCGCGCCGTCCGCTGCCGCCCGCCCAGGAAGGCGTGTGGACCGGACAGCGGCTCGACCCGGACAGCCCCGCGTACAACACGGCCGAGTACGTGCACATCCACGGCCCGGTGGACGCGGTCCTCTTCGACGAGGCCCTGCACCTCGTGGTCGCGCAGACGGAGGCCCTGCACGTCGTCTACGGCGTCGACGACCAGGGCCGCCCCTGGGAAACGGACGCCCCGGCCGGCGACTGGCGCCTGCACACGGCGGACCTCACCGCCGAACCCGACCCGCACGCGGCGGCCCTGGCCTGGATGGACGAGGATCTGGCGCGCCCCGTCGACCTCGCCCGCGGCCCGGTCTTCGGCCACGCCCTGTTGCGGATCGCGGGGGATGAACACCTCTGGTACCACCGCGTCCACCACATCGCCCTGGACGGCTTCGGCCTGTCGCTGGTCGCCCGGCGGGTCGCCGAGGTGTACACCGCTCTGGTCGCCGGGGAGCCGGTGCGGGAGAGCGGCTTCGGCACCCTGGCCTCGGTGCGGGAGGAGGAGCGTGCCTACCGCGAGTCGCCCCGCTTCGCCGAGGACCGCGCCTACTGGACGGACCGGTTCGCGGACCGGCCGCCCGTGGTGACCCAGGCCGGCCGGGCGGCGCTGCCCGGGCGCACTTTCCACCGACGGGTCGTCGACCTGGACGCGGCGCGGACGGAGGTCCTGCGCGCCGTCGCCCGCGACCTGAAGGTCACCTGGTCCGAGCTGCTGCTGGCCGTCACGGTGGCCCGGCTGCACCACACGACCGGCGCCCCCGAGATCATTCTCAGCCTGCCGGTGATGGGCCGCCTCGGCTCGGTCTCCCTCCGCGTCCCCTGCATGGTCCGCAACATCCTGCCGCTGCGGGTGACGGTTGCCGGCTCGGACAGTCCGCGCGACCTCGCCGTCCGGATCTCGCGCGAACTGCGGGCCGCGCTGCCGCACCAGCGCTACCGCTACGAACAACTGCGGCGCGACCTCAGACTCCTCGGCGGACAGCGGCGGCTGTCCGGCCCGGGCGTCAACATCATGCCCTTCGCCTACGACCTCCGGTTCGCCGGACACCGCAGCACGGTCCACAACGTCTCCGCCGGCCCCGTCGACGACCTGTCCGTCAACGTCTACGACCGCTCCGAGGGCGCCGGCCTGCGCATCGCCGTGGACGCCCACCCCGACCTCTACGACGCGGCGGACGTCGCCGCGTTCCAGGAGGGGCTGCTCGCCCTGCTCGCGGCGGCCGTCGCCGCACCCGACCGGGCGCTGGACGAGCTGCGCGCCCGCGAGACCGTCACGGTCCTGGACGGGGGACCGCTGCCCGGACCGGCCCGCCCGGTGCTCGGCCTGATCGCCGAGCACGCCGCCGGGAGCGGCGGCTCGGTCGCCGTCGAGCACGACGGCCGCGGCGTGACGTACGCGGAACTCCTCGGCTGCGCGCATGACCTGGCCCGCCGGCTGGCCGTCCGGGGGGTGGGCCCCGGAGACCTCGTGGCCATCACCCTGCCGCGCGGCATCGACGCCGTCGTCGCCGTCCTCGGCGTCCTGCTCCGCGGGGCCGCCTACTGCCCGTTCGACCCGACCGCGCCACGGGCGCGTGGGGCCGGGCTGCTGGACGAGCCCCGGCCCGCGCTGGTCCTTTCGGCTGCCACGTACGCCGACGTGATGGCCGACGACCGTCCCGGCCCCGGCACGATTCCACCGGCCGCACCGGCGCCCGACGACCTCGCCTATGTGCTGCACACCTCCGGTTCCACCGGCCGCCCCAAGGGCGTCGAGGTCGGCCACGGGGCACTCGCCCACTTCGTCGCCGGCGCCTCGCACCGCTACGGACCGCGACCCGGCGACCGGGTGCTCGGGTTCGCGCCCCTGCACTTCGACACCAGCGTCGAGGAAATCTTCCTCACCCTGTGCGCGGGCGCCACGCTCGTGGTCCGCACCGACGACATGACCGACTCGGTCCCCGCCTTCCTGGACGCCTGCGCCCGGCTGCGGATCAGCTTCCTCGACCTGCCCACCGCCTACTGGCACGAGGTGGCCCACGCCGTCTCGACCGGAGCCGCAGCCCTCCCCGCCGAGGTGCGGACCGTCGTCATCGGCGGCGAGACCGCCCTGCCCGAACGGGTCGACCGCTGGCGCGAGGCCGTCGGCCCGTCCGTGCGGCTGCTGAACACCTACGGCCCGACCGAGGCCACCGTGGTCGCCACCGTCGCCGACCTCCACGACCCCGACCTCGCCCCCGGGGACGTACCCATCGGGCTACCGCTCCCCGGCACCGGCGCGGCGGTCGTCGACGGCGAACTCCACCTCCTGGGCGGCAGTCTGGCCCTCGGCTACCGGGGGAACCGGCCCCCGGACGCAGCCCGCTTCGCGCCCCTCCACGCCCTGCCCGGAGCCCCCCGCGCCTACCGCACCGGCGACCTGGTCCGCGTCGGCGACGACGGTCAACTGCGTCATCTGGGCCGCTCGGACTCCGAGTTCAAGATCAGCGGGCACCGGGTGCAGCCCGCCGAGGTGGAGAGCGCCCTGCTGGGCCACCCGGGAGTACGCGACGCCGTCGTCGTAGGACAGGTGCTCGAGGGAGGGACACGGCGCCTGGTGGCGTACGTCGTGCCGGACGGGCCCGCCCCGGCGGCGGCCGCGATCAGGGAGCACCTGCGCACGGCGCTGCCCGCGGCGATGGTCCCGTCGGCGGTCGAGTTCCTGGACGAGCTGCCCCGGTCAGGCTCGGGGAAGACCGACCGCCACGCGCTCGCGACGAGACTCCCCGTCACCCGGACCGCGGTGTCCGGCACGCTGGAGCACACCGTCACCGCAGCCTGGCGACAGGTGCTCGGGGCGGCGACCCTGTCCGCGCAGGACGACGTGTTCGAACGGGGTGCCCAGTCGCTCCAGGCCATCCAGGCCGCCAACCGCCTCGGCGTCGCACTCGGCCGGGAGGTGAAGGTCGCCTGGCTCTTCCAGCATCCGACCGCCGCCGAACTGGCCCGATTCCTGGAGCGGCGGGCGGGGCCGGCCACGGTCGGCCCGCCGGAGAGCCTGCTCGCCGACGCCGTCCTCGACCCCGGCGTCCGCCCCGGCGACGGTCCCCGGGCGGGCGGCACACCGGATCGGATCCTGCTCACCGGCGCCACCGGTTTCGTCGGCGTCCACCTGCTGGCGCAGCTCCTCACGAGCACCGGCGCCGAGATCGTCTGCACGGTCCGCGCCCCGAGCCCCGCAGTGGCCACCGAGCGCGTCCGACGGGCCCTGGACACCCACCGGATCGGCCTCACGGACGCGGCACGCGATCGGGTCACAGCGGTCCCCGCGGACCTCGCCCGCCCCCGACTCGGCCTGGAAGAAGGGGAGTTCACCGCACTCTCCCGCACCTGCGACGCGATCCTCCACAACGCGGCGAACGTCAGCATCCTGCGCGAGTACGCCGGCCTTCGCGCCGCCAACACCGAATCGACCAGGGAACTGCTGCGCCTCGCGGCCCCGCGCTCGATCCCCCTGCACTTCGTCTCGACGCTCTCCGTCGCCCCGCCGCTCGCCCTCGCCGCCGAGGTGCCCGAGGCGTTCCTCCCGCCCCACCCCGGGCTGCGCTACGGCTACCAGCAGTCGAAGTGGGCGGCCGAACAGCTGCTGCGCCAGGCCGCCGAGCGGGGCCTGCCGGTCACCGTGCACCGGCTCGGCCGGATCGTCGGCCCGGCCGCCACCGGCCATGTGAACGAACGCGACTTCCTCTGGAGCGTGCTGCGCGCCGGGATCCCCGCAGGCATCGTCCCCGACCTCTTCGAGGAGGAGATCTGGACACCGGTCGACCACCTCGCCGAGGCGCTCGTGCGGCTCTGCCTCGGGCCGCTGGGCCCGGCGACCGTGTTCAACCATGCCGCCACGGCCCCGGTGCGGCTGAGCGACGTCTACGACTGGCTGGAGGAGTACGGCTACCCGCTGCGGCGCCTGCCCCTGGACCGGTGGCGTGCCGAGTTGCCGCGTTCCTCCGGTGCCGCGGCGACCACGCTCGCCTTCTTCGACGCCCGGGACGCGGACCCGCGCGATGCCACGGGCACGGACCTGCGCCTGGGACGGGTCCGCGCCGACAACGTCGCGGACGGACTGCGCACCGGCGGCGTCACCTGCCCGCCCGTCGGCAGGGAACTCGTCCACCGTTACCTCGACCACTGTGTCACCACGGGCAAGCTGCCCGCTCCCCTCGGGCGGCGGAGCCGTCCGGCAACTCCCGCGAAGTAATGGGGGATTGCCGGGAACTCACGCCAGCCGCGCCCCGACTACTGCAACAGAACCCGTCGCGTCACGAGTCCCCCGCTGCAAGGAGCCCGCATGTCGAAGAAACGGCCGGTCGCCGTCGCCCTGGCCGGCGCCCTCTGTCTGGTCACCACGGCGTGCGGCGCCGACTCCTCGACCGACACGGCCGGCGGCAGCGGCGACAAGGCGTCCGCGGCCGCCGCCGGGTCCGGCTACCCGGTGACGCTCGAGAACTGCGGGGTCGCCGAGAAGTTCGGCGAGGCGCCGAGCCGTGTCGTCGTCATGAACGGCGCCTCGGTCGCCGAGGTCTCCACGCTCCTCGCCCTCGGCCTCCAGGACAGGATCGTGGCCAACCAGCAGAGCTACGGCATGTCCGAGGTCACGGGACGAGCCGCCGCCATCAAGGCGCTGCCCAGCGGTGACGTGAAGCTCAACGACGCCTACGACATCCCGCGCGAGGCGATGATCGGACTGCGCCCGGACCTGGTGCTGTCCACGACCTCGTACGGCTTCGACGAGAAGAACGGCTTCGCCACCCGGGAGCAGTTGACGCAGATCGGCGCCCACACCTACGTCTCACCGCAGGGTTGCGACCAGGACACCACGAAGATGACCATCGCCGACAGCTACACGCTGCTGCGTGACCTCGGCAAGGTCTTCGACGTCGGCGACCGGGCCGAGAAGATCGTCGCCGCGTCGGAGAAGCGCATCGCCGACATCGCAGCGAAGGTCAAGGGCGAGCCGCGGCCCAAGGTGATGGTGCTGTTCTCCAACATGGCCATGGGCGGCAACGACTTCAGCTCGGTCGTCGCCAAGGGCATCTACAACGACATCCTGGCCAAGGCCGGCGGCTCCAACGCCTTCGAGTCCGCCTCCGAGACCTCCTTCGCCGACCTGAGCAAGGAGAAGGTGGCCGCCACCGACGTCGACGCCCTCGTCGTCATCGGCTACAACGACCCCGACCCGGCGGCCTACGCCGAGAAACTGCTGAAGGAGTTTCCCCAGTGGCCGGCCGCGAAGAACAAGACGTACGTGGCCCTGTCGGACTCGATGTACCTCGGCCCGAGCAACGACCTGGCGGTCGCGAAGATCGCCGAGATGCTGCACCCCGACAAGGTCTGAACGGACCGAGGCTGTCCCTGGCCGTCGGCGTCCTGCTGGTGGTGCTCGTCGCCGTCATGGTGGCCGCGGTGAGCATCGGCGCGGTCAACATCCCGGTCGGCGAGGTCTGGGGGATTCTCCTGCACCACCTCACCGGGCGGGGAACCACCGGCGACCCGGCCCTGGACCAGATCGTGTGGACCTTCCGGGCCCCCCGCGTCGCCCTGGCCGCCCTGGTCGGCGCGGGTCTGGCCGTCGCCGGGGCGGTGCTCCAGACCCTGGTCTCCAACCCGCTCGCCGACCCCGTCGTCCTCGGCTTCTCCTACGGCGCCTCGCTCGGTGCCGTGCTGGTCATCACCCTCGGCGGGGCGGCGCTCGGCGGACTGGGCGGCCTCGGTGTGTCGGGCGCGGCGTTCGTCGGCGCGCTGGCGGCCGGCGCCCTGGTGTTCGCCCTCGGGCAGCGACAGGGGCGGCTCGCCCCCACCCGGCTGGTGCTGGCGGGGGTCGCGGTCGGCTACGTCCTGCTGTCCGTGACCAGTTTCGTCCAACTGCTCGCGACACCCACCGAACTGCGCACGGTGATGTTCTGGATGCTCGGCAGCGTCGCCGGCGCCCAGTGGAGCCAACTGCCGACCGTCACCTTGGTGGTCCTGACGAGCACGGCCCTGCTGACCCTGTTCGGGCGTCGGCTCAACGCCCTGCTCGCCGGAGACGAGTCCGCCACCGCGCTCGGCGTGGACGTCGACCGGCTGCGCGCCGTCCTGCTGGTCATCAGCGCGCTCCTGACCGGCACGGTCATCGCCGTCGCGGGCGGGGTCGGCTTCGTCGGCCTGATGATCCCCCACCTGGTCCGCCTCACCGTCGGCGCCGACCACCGTCGGCTGCTGCCGCTGAGCTCACTGCTCGGCGCCGTCTACCTGGTGGTGGTGGACCTGCTCTCGCGCACCGTCAACCGACCCAACGAACTGCCGCTGGGCATCCTCACCGCCCTGCTCGGCGCCCCCTTCTTCCTGTGGCTGCTGCGCCGCAACAAGGGCCTGGACACCGTATGAAACTGACCGTGGACCAGCTCCACATCACCCTGGAGAACAAGGCGATCCTCCGCGAGGTGAACCTGGAGGCGGCGGGGGGCGACATCGTCGGACTGGTGGGCCCCAACGGCAGCGGGAAGTCCACCCTGTTGCGCACGGTCTACCGCTCGCTGCGCCCGGCCGACGGAGTGGTGCGGGTGGGCGGTGACGACGTGTGGGAACTGTCGGCGCGCGCCGCGGCCCGGCGCACGGCGGCCGTCCTCCAGGACGCCGGCACCACCACCGGCCTGACCGTGACCGAGATCGTCGCCCTCGGCCGCACCCCCCACCACGGCCTGCTGGGCCGCGACGGCGCCGAGGACCGCGAGGCGGTGGCCGAAGCGGTCGCCCGCTGCGGAGTCGCCCCCTTCGCGCACCGGGACTACGCCACCCTGTCCGGCGGCGAACGCCAACGCGTCCTGCTGGCCCGCGCCCTCGCCCAGCGCCCGCGGCTGCTCGTGCTGGACGAACTCACCAACCATCTCGACATCCGCGCCCGGTTCGAACTGCTCCACCTCATCCGCAGCACCGGCATCACCACCCTCGCCGTCCTGCACGACCTCGACCTGGCCGCCCGCCTCTGCGACCACCTCGTGGTGCTGCACGAGGGCGCGGTGGTGGCGGCGGGTCCCGTCCTGGAGGTCCTCACCCCGGACCTCCTGCGTGACGTGTTCGGCGTACGGGGGGACACGGAACGGCATGCCGACGGCGTCGTGCGCATCACCTACGCGGCCGAGCCGCTCGACCTGGACCGGGAGGCCGAGCCCGCCGAGCGGTGACGCGCGTCCGGGCCCCGGCCCGCATGTGTACGAATGGGTCTCGATCCCGGCCGCCGCTTGGGCTGCGGGAGCGGTGCGGCAATCATGGGGCCATGCACCGGCCCGTCCGTCTCCGTACCCACGAGTGGTTCACGGTCGACGACTCGACCCTGAACGTCGCGCTCGTGTACCCGATGCAGGGGCCCGCCGGGGTGTTCGGACCCACCTGCGAGACCTGCGCCCGGCTGGCCGCGGAGGAGATCAACAAGGCGGGCGGAGTGCTCGGCAAGGAGCTGCGGCTCCTCGAGGTCGACGGGGGCGCCGAGCCGCGGCAGGTCGCCGACGACGTGGAGGCCCTGGTGGCCACCGGGGCGGTGCAGGGGGTGACCGGCTGGCACATCTCCTCGGTGCGGCAGGCGATGGCCCCGCGGATCGCGCACCGGGTGCCGTACGTCTACACCGCGCTGTACGAGGGCGGCGAGCGCACCGACGGCGTCTACCTGACCAGCGAGACCCCCGCCTGGCAGCTGCTGCCCGCCATGCGGCTGCTCACCGAGGCCCGGGGCGTGCGCCGCTGGTTCGTCGTCGGCAACAACTACGTCTGGCCCCGGCGTACCGCCCGGGCCGCCCGCCGCTACGCCCGTGACTCCCGCGGCCGGGTGTGCGGCGAGGCGTATCTCCCGCTGGGCGCCGACGACTTCCACGACGTGCTGGGCCGGATCGAGCGGGCCGACGCCGACGCGGTACTGATGCTGCTGGTCGGCAGTGACGCGGTCCGCTTCAACCGGGCCTTCGCCGCCGCCGGACTCGACCAGCGCTGCCTCAGACTGAGCACGCTGATGGACGAGAACATGCTGCTGGGCAGCGGTCCCGAGGCCACCGTCGACCTCTACAGCACGGCCGGCTTCTTCGCCTCGCTCGCGGACCAGAACACCATGGACTTCCACGGCCGGTACGCCGACCGCTTCGGGGTGTCGGCCCCGACCCCGGGCAGTCTCGGCGAGTCCTGCTACGAGGGCGTACTGCTGCTCGCCGCACTCATCGAACGGGCCCGCACCCTGGACGTCGCCGCCATCGGGGCCGCCGCCGACACCGTCTCGTACGAGGGTCCGAGGGGGCTGGTCGGACTGGAGGGCCGGCATGTGCGCCAGCGCATCTATCTGGCGCAGGCGGACGGTCTCGACTTCAACGTCCTCGCTCAACTGCGCGCTCCGCACGACCTGTCGTAGCGCCGCTTCCGTCCTCGAGCACCTCCGCCAGGCGGTCCAGCAGGACTTCCAGCCGTTCGCCCCGCTCTTCCCCCAGCAGCGGCTCCCACCCCGCCCGGTCGGCCCGCACCGCGCGGACCAGTTGCTGCCGACGCTCCATGCCCCGCGGGGTGAGGCAGGCCAGGACGCGTCGCCGGTCGGCGGGGTCGACCCTGCGGAACACCAGGTTCTGGTCGACGAGTTGGTCGATCAGCTTGGTGGCGCTCGGCGCGGGCATGACGGCGTGGTCGGCGAGGGCCGTCATGTGGTGTCCCTGTCCGTCCGAGAGCAGGTCCAGCACCCACCACGCCTCCACCGAGCAGTCGAACTCCTCCAGCACGGACTGGAGTCGGCGTGCGGCGAGACGCTCGGCCCGGGTCAGCAGACGGAGCAGTTCCTGAGGCCGTCTCGCCATCGCACTCCTCCGCTCGAAGCCCTGGTTCCCCGTGCGGGGTCGGGCAGGAGCCTACCGTAAAAGGTCCTTTCCCCAGGAAGTATCAATGCCCGCTTTATTGCTTCCACCAGAAACTGTTCATCAATTGCGCGGAAACGCGGAGGAAACAGTTTCCTCGCAGGCTGTGCGCCAACGCCGCGGCTACCGAAGCGCGTTGGATCCCCTTTCTCCCCAGAGTCCTTCCGCTCCTTCGCACCGCCCTTCGGGGCATGGAGGTTTTGTATGTCCGGGCTCAGCATCAGCAGGCGTGGCCTGTTGGCCGGTATCTCGGCGGTCGGCGCCTCCGCCGCCCTCAGCGCCTGTGGCGCCAAGACGGGTGAAGGCTCCTCGGCGGACGCGGCCGGCGCCTCCGCCGACACCTCCGGCAGCACGGTCAGGGTCGGTCTGCTGAACTCCCTGTCGGGCACGATGGCCATCAGTGAAGTCACCGTCCACAACGCCCTGTTGCTCGCCATCAAGGAGATCAACGCGGCCGGTGGCGTGCTCGGCAAGAAGCTCAAGGCCGTCAGTCAGGACGGCGCCTCCGACTGGCCCACCTTCGCGGAGAAGGCCGAGGCCCTGATCAAGGACGACAAGGTCGCGGCCACCTTCGGCTGCTGGACCTCGGCCAGCCGCAAGGCCGTCAAACCGGTCTTCGAACGGTACAGGTCGCCCCTGTTCTACCCCGTGCAGTACGAGGGCCTGGAGGAGTCGCCGTACATCTTCTACATCGGCGCGACCACCAACCAGCAGATCGTCCCGGCCCTCGACTATCTCAAGAAGCAGGGCCTGACCAAGCTCTACCTGGTCGGCAGCGACTATGTGTTCCCACGCACCGCCAACAAGATCATAAAGGCCTATGCGAAAGCCAAGGGAATGACGGTGGTCGGCGAGGACTACGCGCCGCTCGGTTCCACGGAATTCGGCACCATCGTCAACAAGGTCAAGGACTCCGGCGCGGACGCCGTGTTCAACACCCTCAACGGCGACAGCAACGTGGCCTTCTTCAAGGAGTACAAGTCCTCCGGGCTGACCGCGAAGAGCATGCCGGTGCTGTCGGTCTCCATCGCCGAGGAAGAGGTGAAGAGCATCGGCACCCAGTACCTCCAGGACCAGTTGACCGCGTGGAACTACTACGAGACGACACCCGGCGCGGCCAACACCGAGTTCGTGGCGGCCTATCAGGCCGAGTACGGCAAGGACAAGCCGACCAGTGACCCGATGGAGGCCGCCTACATCTCCGTGTACCTCTGGAAGGCGATGGTGGAGAAGGCCGGCTCCTTCGACGTCGCCAAGGTCAAGGCGGCCTCGGACGGCATCACCTTCGACGCCCCCGAGGGCAAGGTGACGGTCGACGGCGCGAGCCAGCACGTCTACAAGACGGCCCGGATCGGCAAGGTCGGCGCGGACGGCCTGATCACCGAGGTCTGGAACTCGGGCGGTCCGATCAAGCCGGACCCGTACCTCAAGGGCTACGACTGGGCCTCCGGCCTGTCCTGATCCCGGCCCGGTCCTGCCCCTTGGCCTCGTCCTGATCGGCCTCGTCCCGGACCGCTCGCCGCTCCCGCGGTGGGACCCGGCCCCGTCCAGGGGCCGGGTCACGCGCATGGCCCGCCCGCACCCCCGTCCCCGACCAGGAGCCGCTTCATGACGGTCATCCTCAACCAGTCCTTCACCGGCATCAGCATCGGCGCAGTCCTCCTGCTCATCGCGCTCGGCCTGACCCTGACCTTCGGTCAGATGGGCGTGATCAACATGGCGCACGGCGAGTTCATCATGACCGGCGCCTACACCACGTACGTCCTGCAGAAGTCCATCAGCGACGCGGGCGTCTCGCTGCTCGTCGCCCTGCCGGTGGCCTTCCTGGTGGCCGGCGCGATGGGCGCGCTGCTGGAGTGGCTGCTCATCCGGCGCCTCTACACCCGCCCGCTGGACACCCTGCTGGTCACCTGGGGCGTCTCCCTGATGCTCCAGCAACTCGCCCGCGACGTCTTCGGCGCCCCCAACGTGCAGACCCACGCCCCGGACCTGCTCACCGGCAACATCTCGACGGGCGGCGGCGTCACCTTCGCCAGCAGTCGCCTGTTCATCCTCGGCCTGGCCATGCTCAGCGTCCTCGCCCTCACGATCGTCCTGAGGCTCACCCCCCTCGGCCGCCGGATCCGGGCCGTCGTACAGAACCGCGACCTCGCCGAGGTGTCCGGCATCGCCACCGGCCGGGTCGACCGCGTGACCTTCTTCATCGGCTCCGGCCTCGCGGGCGTGGCCGGCGTCGCGCTCACCCTGGTCGGCCCGATCGGCCCGACGATGGGCACCAACTACATCGTCGACGCCTTCCTGGTCGTCGTCGTGGGGGGCATCGGGCAGCTCAAGGGGAGCGTCATCACCGCCTTCGCGCTCGGCGTGCTCCAGTCGGTCCTCGAGTACTCGACGACGGTCAGCGTCGCCAAGGTCATCGTGCTCGTGGCGATCGTCGCCTTCCTCCAGTGGCGACCCCAGGGCCTGTACACACTGCGCACCCGGAGCCTGGCATGACGACGATCACCGAGACCCCGCCCACCCCGCTGCCGGCACGCCTGCGCGTCCCCGGCGCCTTCGTCCTGGGCGCCGTCCTCCTGCTCGGTGTGGCCCCGCTCGCCCTCTCCGACTTCCGTCTCTCGCTCCTCGCCAAGTACCTGTGCTACGCGATCGTGGCCGTGGGAGTGAGCCTCGCCTGGGGCCGGGGCGGGCTCATGGTGCTCGGCCAGGGCGTCTTCTTCGGCCTCGGCGGCTACGCCATGGCCATGCACCTCAAACTCGCCGACGCCGCCGCGACCGGCGAGACACTGCCCGACTTCATGCAGCTGTACGGCACCGGCGACACCCTGCCCTGGTGGTGGAAGCCGTTCGCCAACCCGGGCTTCGCGCTGGCCATGACCGTACTGCTGCCCATGGCGGTCGCCGCGCTGCTCGGCTTCTTCGTCTTCCGACGCCGGGTCAAGGGCGCCTACTTCGCGATCCTCAGCCAGGCCCTGGCCGCAGCGCTGTCCATCTGGCTGATCGGTCAGCAGGCCACCACCGGCGGTACCAACGGACTCACCGACATCCAGGGCTTCTTCGGCTACTCGCTGGACGACCCCGTCAACCAGCGGATGGTGTACTTCGTCATCGCCGCCGTGCTGCTCCTGCTCATGGCGGCCGCCCGCCAGCTGTTCGTCAGTCGCTACGGCGAACTCCTCGTCGCCGTACGCGACTCCGAGGAGCGGGTCCGCTTCCTCGGCTACAACCCGGCCAACGTCAAACTCGTCGCGTACGTCGTCGCCGCCGGCATGGCTGGCCTCGCCGGGGCCCTCTTCGTCCCGGCGGTGGGGATCATCTCGCCGGCGCTGATCGGGATCGTGCCGTCCATCGGCTTCGTCATCGGCGCCGCGGTCGGTGGCCGGGCCTCGCTGGCGGGCGCGGTGCTCGGCGCGATCGCCGTCGCCTGGGCGCAGAGCACGCTCTCCGACGCGTTCCCCGGGGCCTGGACGTACCTCCAGGGCCTGCTCTTCGTCCTGGCGGTCGGCTTCCTGCCCGGCGGCCTCGCTTCCGTCGGCTTCGTCCTGCGGCGGCGCCGTACCCGTACCCCTGCGACTGGAGAGACAGCATGAGCGGCGAGGGACTGACCGTGCGCGACCTGCGGGTGACGTTCGACGGGTTCACCGCCGTCGACGGCGTCGACCTGGACATCCGCCCCGGCGACCTGCGCTTCCTCATCGGCCCGAACGGCGCGGGCAAGACCACCCTCGTGGACGCGGTCACCGGGCTGGTCAAGGCGACCGGATCGGTCCGCTTCGGCGACCAGGACCTGCTGGGCAAACCCGTACACAAGATCGCCCGGCTGGGGATCGGCCGTACGTTCCAGACGGCGACGGTCTTCGAGGAACTGACCGTCGTGCAGAACCTGGACATCGCCGCCGGCGCCGGCCGCGGGGTCCGGACCATGCTGCGGCGCCGCAAGGACGTGCCCGAGCCGGTCGCCAGGGCCCTGGAGACCATCGGCCTGAGCCACCTGCGCGACCGCCCCGCCGGGGTGCTGGCCCATGGGCAGAAACAGTGGCTGGAGATCGGCATGCTGCTCGTCCAGGACGTACGGCTGCTCCTGCTGGACGAGCCCGTCGCCGGCATGAGCCACGACGAACGCGAGGCCACCGGTGAGCTGCTGCGGCGGGTGAGCGAGGACCGCACGGTCGTCGTCATCGAGCACGACATGGACTTCATGCGCGCCTACGCCCGAAGCGTCAGCGTGCTGCACGCCGGCAGGGTGCTCAGCGAGGGCTCCGTCGCCGAGGTCCAGGCCGACGCCAAGGTCCAGGAGGTCTACCTCGGGCGCGCCTCCGAACCCGAGCCCGCTCTCCCTCCCGCGGCCGCCCCCGCAGCCGCGTCCGTCGCCGAGGAGGCGTGAAGCCCATGCTGGAGATCAACACCGTCCGGGCGGGCTACGACCGCACCACCGTGCTGCACGGGGTGACCGTCGCCGTCCCCGAGGACGGCGTCGCGGCCGTGCTCGGGCACAACGGGGCCGGCAAGAGCACCCTGCTGCGCGCGGCCATGGGCCTGATCAAGCCGACCGGCGGGAGCGTCCTGCTCGACGGCGAGGACATCACCCGTCTCGCCCCGCACCAGCGGGTCGCCCGCGGTATGGCGTACGTCCCGCAGGGCCAGCAGTCCTTCCCGCACCTCACCACCGCCGAGAACCTCCAGCTGGTCGCGGACGGCCGCCCGAGGGTCTCGCCGGGCCGGTCGGGCGGCGGGGGCGGGAAGGAGGCGATCGCCGAGGCACTGGACCTGTTCCCCGTCCTGCGCGAGCTGTCCGGCCGCCGGGCCGGCCTGCTCTCCGGCGGCCAGCGCCAGCAGCTCGCCATCGCCCGCGCCCTGGTCACCCGGCCGAGGCTGCTCCTGCTCGACGAACCGACCGAGGGTATCCAGCCGTCCGTCGTCGCCGAGATCGAGGAGACGATCCTGGCCCTCGCCCGCCGCGGCGGACTCTCCGTCCTCCTCGTAGAACAGCACGTGGGCTTCGCCATGCGGGCCGCCCAGCGCTACTACGTGCTGGAGGCGGGCCGGGTGACCTCCTCGGGCGAGGGCGGCACGGGCGCCGAGCAGACCGTGCGGGCGGCGCTCAGCGTGTGAGCCGGCAGGGCCACGCCGGTGCCGCCCGTGGGGCGGCACCGGCGGGGGCTCACAGGCCCCCGAGGGCGGTGATCCGGCCCGCGAGGACGATGATCCGTTCCGCCTCGTCCGGGCCGGGGGAGGGGAGGGGGCGGGACGAGCACGGGATGCGCTGTCCGCGCGGGAAGATCTCACCCGGCGCGGGGGGTTCCGCGGAGGTCGTCGACGGGCTGTGCGAATCCGGCTTTGTCGGGCCGAGCCTCGGGGCCGGTATCATCCTCTAAAGGTAAAATGTGAGGTTTGCCCGATGGGGCTGCCCTCCCGACGAGCTGCCGTCCCGCCGGAGTGATCAATGTCCCGCAAGCGCCCCACGGACGACGGCGACGAGCTGCTGGCCAGACTCGGTTCGCTGACCGCCCAGGCGCGCGAGCGCGCGGAGCTGCAACGCTCCCGCGTCGAGCTGGCCCTCGCCCTCCAGCGCGGCATGCTTCCCAGGAACCTGCCCGCTGCGCCCGGCTTCCGCCTGGCCGTGCAGTACGCGCCCGCCTGCCACGGCCTCAACGTGGGCGGCGACTGGTACGACGCCTTCGCGATGCCGGACGGGCGCATCGGCCTGTCCATCGGGGACGTCCAGGGCCACAACATAGAGGCGACCGCGTTCATGGGTCAGGTGCGGGTAGGTCTGCGTGCCCTCGCCTCCGTGACCGGCGAGCCCGGCGAGCTCCTCGCCCGGACCAACGACCTGCTCCTCTCCCTCGGCGGTGACCTCTTCGCCACCTGCACCTTCATGCGGCTCGACCCCGCCACCGGGGTCCTGGAGAGCGCAAGAGCGGGGCACATCCCCTGTGTGTGGGCCACGGCGGACGGCAAGTCCGGCGTCGCCGAGGACGAGTGCGGCCCGCCCCTGGGGGTCCAGGAGGGCATGGACTACCCGGTCACCCGCTACCGGCTCACCAAGGGCGGGGTGTTCGTCCTGCTCACGGACGGCGTGGTGGAGGGGCCGACCCTGAGCGTCGACGAGGGCCTCGACCAGGTCGTACGGCTCGCCGGCATCGCCGCCGTCGCCGGCATGGCGGCGGACTCCCTCGCCGCCGCGGTGATCAAGAGCGCCGAGCGCGTGGGACACGAGGACGACGCGGCCGTACTGGTGGTGGGACACGACGGACTGACGGCGCCGGACGTCCCCCTGGTTCAGCCATAGGGCCGGACACCGCGCGTCTCGCCTCGCCGACAGCGCCGCGCAGGTGTCTGATGGCTGCTGTGGTGGGTACCCCGGATCTGCGTCGAGCAGCCGTCTTCGCCGTGCAGACACTGGCCGTAGCCCTGGGCTACTACGCGGCCGGGCGGCTGGGGCTCATGCGGCAGCTCGTCGTCGAGGGCGCGATCTTCACCCCCATCTGGCCGCCCACGGGCGTGGCGCTGGCCTGTCTGCTGATCCTCGGGATCCGCTGCTGGCTGGGCATCGCCCTCGGTGCCCTCTTCGTCGTCCTCTCCCTGACCTCGCTGCGGCCCGTGGTGATCGGCAACCTGGTGGGCAACACCGCCGCCCCCGTCTGCGCGTACCTCATGCTCCGCAGGGTGGGCTTCCGCAACGACCTCGCCCGGTTACGGGACGGCCTCGCGCTGGTCTTCCTGGGCGCCCTCACCGCCATGCTGGTGAGCTCGACCGTCGGTGTCGGTCTCCTGATCCTCACCGACAAACTCGGCACGCACAGCTTCTGGCCCGTCTGGCTGGCCTGGTGGGTCGGCGACGCGATGGGCGTTCTGATCGTCACGCCGGTCCTGCTCGTGCTGCACGCGATGAGCCGGCCCCTGCACCTGTCCCGCTGGAAAGAGGCCACAGGACTGGCTCTCATCGCCGGCGCCCTCGTCCCGCTGGCCACACGCAGCCCCGTCAGCCTGCTCTTCCTCGTCTATCCCCTGCTGATCTGGGCGGCGCTGCGATTCCAGCTCGTCGGCAGCATGCTGTGCGCCCTGTTCACGTCGGTCATGGCCACGATCGCCGCGACGGACGGCATCGGCCCCTTCGACCGGCTGACCCGCATCGAAGTGATGAT
The DNA here is from genome assembly GCF_035983595.1 of Streptomyces sp. NBC_01334. Lineage (NCBI taxonomy): Bacteria > Bacillati > Actinomycetota > Actinomycetes > Kitasatosporales > Streptomycetaceae > Streptomyces > Streptomyces sp. NBC_01334. The sequence continues at coordinate 9,086,965 of NZ_CP130718.1, forward strand.
CAAGCTCCAGGCCTTCAACGGGACGATGGCCCTGACCGCCCTGCTGCTCTCCGCGGTGATCACCGAGCAACGCAACACCAGACGCTCCGTGGAACGCGCCTGCCAGGAACTGGTCGAGGTCCTGGAGCACCTCACCGCTGGCGATGCCCCACCGGGCCGACCGGCGAAGGACATCCAGGACACGGAGAGCGGGGAACGTACGGAGCGCACGGAACGTACGAAGAAGGAGAGCACGAAGGACCCGAAGAACAAGAAGAACACGAACAGTTGACGGCGCTGCGCCTGCGTCGCGGCCGGGGCCGGGCCGACCCCTCCACGGTGGGCGGGGCTCCCGGTGTGCCATAGTCGTTCGCCATGATCTCTGGGGTGGAGACACGCAGGAGGCGGCTGAAGCACGCCGCCCTCGTCGCGGTCGGCCTGCTGCTCATCGCCGGATGCGAGGAGTCCCTGGGAAGGCCGCCGCTGCCCCCGACCGCACCGTCCGCCGTCACCGCTTGTCTCACGGCATCCGGGCAGCTGACGACCGACGTGAACAACGACGGCCGGCCGGACCTCGTCGCCGACCCGTCCCGCAGCGGCGCCCGGCTGACGATCACCTTCGGCGCCGGGTCGGCCCGGGAGAGGACGGTCGGAGGGCGTGGGTTGGCCGATCGCGCCGGGGAACACCAGCAGTACGTGCGCGTCGCCGTCGCGGACTTCGACGGCGACGGATGGACCGACCTCGTCGTCGTCGCCGGAGCGGAACAGCGGGGCGACGACCCGATCCCTCCGAAGCTCTCCGAGCTGAGGCTCGGGCCCTTCTCCGACACCGGCCGAGGGCAGCGCATCCTGCACCTCGACACGGGGCCCACGAAGGACATCGGCGTCACCGACTCCAACCACGACCGGTACCCCGACCTTGCGGCGTACACGTACAGCGGCGACGGCGTCCACGAGACACGGATCCGCCTGGGGGGCAAGGCCGCCGCACTCGCCGCTCAGGCGGAACCGACGGGCTGCGGAGACGCAGGCGATCTGCCCCGCACCGGTCTCGATCCCTTCTACCCGCGCTGCGCGGCCGGTGACCCGGCCGAGGCGCCCGGCACCGCCTGACGTGATTGTCAGTGCCTGGGCCTACATTTCGGGGAGTGGGACTCGCCGGAACGGCCGCGGGTCCACCCTGGGGAGGGTTTTGTCATGGCTACCGGGTCCAGCACCGTGTCGACGACGTATCTGGAGCTGTCGCAGGACGGCGGCGGCGCGCACAAGTTCTACGAAGTGGCCGTCGACGGCGTGGTGGTGACGGTGCGGTACGGGCGGATCGGCGCCACCGGGCAGCTGCAGACGACGACGTTCCCCACCGCCGAGAAGGCCCGGGCCGCCGCCGCGCGGAAGGTCGGGGAGAAGGTCCGCAAGGGGTACGCCCCGGCCGTCGCGGGCGAGCGTCCCCCACGTTCGGTGACCCGCCGTCAGGTGACCTCGGCGCCGTCCACCGCACGCGCCGTGGCCCCGGTGCTGTGGCGGTTCCGCACCGGCTCCTCGGCGTTCGGCATCCACGTGGACGACGACCGCTGCTGGGTCGGCAACCAGTCCGGTGATGTCTACACCCTGGACCACGAGGGTGGCGTCCTGGCCCGCTTCAGCCTGCCGGACGGCGTGAAGTGCCTGGTCGCCGACGACTTCTGGATCTACGCGGGCTGTGACGACGGCAAGGTCTACGACCTGTCCTCGAAGCTGCCGTTCGCCGCGTACGACATCGCGGCGGACGTCGACATCTTCTGGCTGGACATCCACGAGGGCCTGCTGAACGTCTCGGACCGCGACGGCCGGCTCACCGTCATCGACCACGAGGACGAACACCAGTGGGCCCGCCGCAGCCAGGGCGAGCACGCCTGGATGGTCCGCGCGGACGACCGGGCCGTCTACCACGGTCACCACCGGGGCGTCACCGCCTACGCGCCCGACGGCGGCGGCGAACTCTGGCACACGCCCACCCGCGGCGGCGTCCTGTTCGGCTGGCAGGAGGAGCACGCCGTGTTCGCGGGGACCGCGCACAAGGTGGTGCAGCGCCTGTCGAAGGCCACCGGCGCCGTCGAGGCCACGTACGGCTGCGACAGTGCGGTCTACTCCTGCGCCACCTCGCCCAACGGGCGCTTCGTGTTCGCAGGTGACGCGTCGTCGTCCGTCTACTGCTTCGACCGGGACGGCACGCGCCTGTGGAAGCTCGGTACGGGCGGCGGCTCGGCGCTGTCGATGCAGTACCGCGACGAACGGCTGTACCTGGTGACCACGGACGGCTCGCTGGTGTGCGTGGACGCGAGCGAGGCGGCCATCACCGCGGCCGAGCAGGGCACGGTGCCGGTCGCGCGGGACGTCAAGCTCGCCGCGGCCCTGCCGACGTACGTCCCCGCCACGGCCGCGGCCACGGTGGCCACCGTGGCCCAGGCGCCCTCCGGGTCGATCGTCGTCGAGTGCGTCCAGGAATCGGGGCGGGTCCGGGTGCACGTGGTGTCCGACGGCTACGACACCTCCTGGAACGTCCAGTTCCCGCGCGAGATACGCGAGCCCGGGGCACGGTACGTGGTGGACGCCCTGCACACGGCGGCCGGCGGCTTCTACCGGGTCCGCGGTGACATCCGACGGCTGCTCTGACCGTACCGTTCCGGCCCGGGCTCGCTCATCGACCGATGCCGCCCCGGGCGGCGACCGGCGGCGCGACCGCCGGTGCGGCCGGAGGGGCCGCACCGGCGGGCCGCCAGCCCAGCTCCGGCGCGATCGAATGCCGGACGTCGTACAGGATCTGCTCGTAGTCGCCCCGATGGAACTCGTACGGCAGCTCCAGGCGCAGCTCCGACACGGCCGAGACCACGGGATCCGCGGTCAGTTGCTCCAGGATCTGCTCCGCCGTCCCGACCACGTCCGGCGCGAACAGGGTCCGGTTCCTGCCCTGCGGCGCCAGGGTGCGGGCATGCCGGGCGGCCGCGTACTCCCGGTACCGGGCCCGGGTGCCGGCGTCGGCGCTGTCGAGCGGCACGATCACCCGGCCCAGCGCCACCCGCGCCGGACGAGCGGCGGAGACCGTGCGCCGGTACTCGGAGAGCAGGGCGAGCTGGGCCGTGGTGAAGTCGTCGGTGCCCTCACCGGTGACGATGTTGCCGCTCAGCAGGTTCAGGCCGTGTTCCGCGGCCCACCGGATCGAACGCAGGCTGCCGCCGCCGTACCAGACACGGTCCAACAGGCCCGGGTCGTGCGGCTGCAGCCGCGGCCGCTGGGTGTTGCCCGGCGACTGGATCACGGTGTCCGGGCTCCCGAGGTAGTCCCCGCGCAGGTTGTCGACGACACGCGCGATCCTGCCGTACGACAGGTCGAAGCCGCGCCAGTCCCCGTCGTACACCAGGTCGCCGAGCAGCTCGGCGTGCGGCATGCCCGTGCTGAACCCGGCCTGAAGCCTGCCGCGGGACAGCACGTCGGCCAGGGCCAGGTCCTCGGCCAGCCGGAACGGGCTCTCGTACCCGATCGGGATGACCGCGGTGCCCAGCTCGACCCGCTCGGTCCGCTGGCCCGCCGCGGCGAGGAACACCGCCGCCGAACCCACTCCGTGCTCGAGATGCCGCTGCCTGACCCAGGCGCCGTCGAAGCCGATCCGCTCGCCGTACTCGAACAGCTGAAGCGTCTCCTCCAGCCCGGTGTAGGGATCGTCGTCGGCGAAGTTGCCCGGGGTGAGAAAGGCCAACGAGGTGATGGAGGGGATGCTCATACGGTGCCAGTCCTCAGGGTCGGGGTCGGCTCATCGGTGCTCTGTGCTCGGCGGTCAGGACCCACCCCGCTCGCGGGGGATCTTCTCGCCGGCCTCGACCGGCACGGGCAGCCGGTTCTCCGCGGGCGGCAGCGGGCAGGTGGCCAGATCGGTGTAGGCGCACGGCAGGTTCGCCGCCCGGTTGAAGTCCAGAACGACCGTGCCGTCGGCGGCGGGCGCGTCCAGCGCGAGGGCCCGGTTGGCCGCGTAGGTGGTGACCCCGGAGGTCGCGTCGGTGAACAGCAGGAGCAGACTTCCCGGGCCGTGCCCTGGGAACGCGGTCAGTGCCAGCGGACGCCCGTCCAGCTCGAACTCGACCCGCCCCGGCGCGTCGTACACATGCTCCAGCCCCTCGACCGCCGCACCCACGGTCGTCGGCCTGGGCTCGTCGAACGCCGTGTAACGGCCGGTCACCACCCAGCGGGGGTGCGGGGCGTAGGCCGGTGTGCCGCTGAAGCCGGTACGCAGCGGTGTGTCGGGATGCCGGGGGCGGATGATGTCCTGCCCGCCGCGCTTGGCCACCTCGATGACGGCGTCGCCCCACACGGCGTCGACCCCGCCGCGCTCCGGGATCACTCCGAAACGGTGCTCGCCCCGGACGGTGGTTCCGTCGACGACCAGTTCCTCGCCTTCGTCGAGGACCACGACGATCCCGTCGGCGCCGGTGGACCACGCCCCCGGCGCGTCCGGGAAGCGTTCCGGCCGGTCACTCAGCCAGTGCAGTCCGGTGATCGCCAGGAACCCGTGCGGGTCGGCGAGTCGTGCCTCCTGCCGGTGATGCCACTCCTGCCAGTCGTGGACGAAGGCTTCGAGTTCCGCCGACGTGTCCTGAACGGTCACAGGTGCTCCTTCGGTTGGTGCGGCCGGTCCCCGGCCGACGCGTGGCGGCCGCCGGGGATCGCCGCGAGCAGTTCGCGGGTGTAGTCGTGGCGAGGATGCGTGAACAGGTCCTCGACGGTGCCCGTCTCGACGACGCGGCCGGACCGCATGACGGCCACCCGGTGCGCGATCTGACGTACGACGGCCAGGTCGTGCGAGATGAACAGGTACGCCACGCCCGTGTCGGCCTGGAGTTCGGCGAGCAGGTCGAGCACCTGCGCCTGGACCGACACGTCGAGCGCGGACACCGGTTCGTCGCACACCACCAGATCGGGCGAGAGCGCGAGGGCGCGGGCGATCGCGACGCGCTGCCGCTGCCCGCCGGACAGTTCCGCCGGGCGACGGTCCAGCACCGAGCCGGGCAGCGCCACCCGGTCGAGCAGTTCCCGGGCCCGGGCGAGCCGGGAGGCACGGTCGCCGACCCGGAACGCGCGCAGCGGCTCGGTGATCACCTCGCCGATCGAGAACCGGGGATCCAGCGAGGCGTACGGGTTCTGGTAGACGAGCTGGGCCCGTCGGCGCAGCTGCCGGGCCCCTGCCCCGCGGACGGTCGTGACATCGGCGCCGTCGAACAGGACGCTCCCGGAGGTCGGATCGACCAGCCGCAGCACCAGACGGGCGGTGGTGGACTTTCCCGAGCCGGACTCGCCGACCAGGGCCAGCGTCCGGCCGCGGTGCAGGGTGAGACTGACGTCGTCGACCGCGCGCAGGGTGCGGGCCGCGCCCGCGGCGGCGGGCAGCCGGAACTCCTTGACCAGGTTGCGGGCCTCCACCAGCGGTGCGTCGTCGGGAGCCGGCGCGGCGACCGCGGCCGTGGCACGCGGCCGGGCCGTCGTGAGACTGGGCGCGCTGGCCAACAACCGCCGGGTGTACGCGTGCTGCGGGTTCTTCAGGACTTCGCGGGTGGGACCGGCCTCGACGACCCGGCCCTCGGACATGACCACGAGCCGCTGCGCCCGGTCGGCCGCTACGCCGAGGTCGTGCGTCACCAGCAGCACGGCGGTGCCGGACTCCTCGGTGAGGTGCTGGAGATGGTCGAGGATGACGCGCTGCACGGTGACGTCGAGCGCGCTGGTCGGCTCGTCGGCGATGATCAGCCGCGGTTTCGCGGCGATGGCGACCGCGATCAGGGCCCGTTGGCGCATCCCGCCGGACAGTTCGTGCGGGTACTGCCGGGCGCGGGTGGCCGCATCGGGCAGTCCCGCCTGGTCCAGGATCGCGATCGCGGACGACGGAGCGGAGCGGCGGGTCGCCAGCCCGTGGATGCGCAGCACCTCGGCGACCTGCTCACCGATGCGTTTGACGGGGTTGAGGGACACCGTCGGGTCCTGCGGCACCAGACCGATCCGTGCGCCGCGTACGGTACGCAACTCCCGCTCCGACAACGCGGTGAGGTCGTGCCGGCCGAAGCGGACGGTACCGGCGTCGATGCCGCCGTTGGCCGCCAGCAGCCGGGTGATCGCGTGCGCGGTCGTGCTCTTCCCGGAACCCGACTCGCCGACCACCGCGGTGACCTGTCCCGGCCATACGTCGAGGTCCACGCCCCGCACCGCGCGCACGGTCCCGCCACGCGTGCGATACGACACGGACAGACCCCGCACTTCCAGCAACGCGGGCTCGCCCGCTGAGGCCGCGTCGGTTGCGGCCTCACCGGCGGCGGGCCTGTCGGTGGCGGACTTGCCCGTCGTGACCGCGCTGTCGGCAGCGACCTGGTCGAATGCGGTCTGGTCCGCCGTGGCCTTGCCCGTCGCGGTTCTGTCGGCTGCGGTCTCGGCCGTCGCGGCCTCGCTCGTCGTGGGGTGACCGGTCGCGCCGTGGCCGGACACGGCCTGGTCGGTCGCGGACTCGTCGGTCGCGGACTCGTGGGTCGCGGACTGGTGGGTCACGGCTTCTTCCGTCACGGGTACGTCCGTCTCGGGTTCGTTCGTCGTGGGGCCGGTCATCGCTGTCGGGACCATTCGCCGTCCAGCGCCCGCGCGATGCGGTTGGTGGCGAGGCCGGTCGCCGCGATCGCCAGTCCGGGCAGCGCGGTGAGCCACCAGGCGTTGGCCAGGTAGTTGCGCCCGTCGGAGATCAAGGTGCCCCATTCCGGCGCCGGTGGGGGCGCCCCGTAGCCGAGGAAGCTCAGCGACGACACGGCGAGGATGGCGGCGCCGAACTCGAGGGTGGCGAGCACGATCACCGGGCCCGCCGCGTTGGGCAGGACGTGCCGGCCCAGCACCGAGTACCAGCGGGCCCCGCAGGAGCGCGAGGCCTCGACGAAGACCGCCTGCCGCACCCGCAGCACCTCCGCGCGGGTCACCCGGGCGAAGCCGGCCACGCTGGCGATGCCGACCGCGACGGCCACCTTCACCGTTCCGTAGCCCAGCGCGGTGACCAGGGCCAGGGACAGGAACAGCGACGGGATCGACAGCAGTACGTCGACGAAACGCATCAGCACGTCCTCGACCCAGCGGCCGACGAACCCGGCGACCAGGCCGATGAGGCCGCCGACCACGAACGCGAACCCCACGGCGATCAGGGTCGCCTTCAGCGACAGCTGGGCACCGTGCACCACCCGCGAGAACACGTCACGCCCCAGCTCGTCGGTGCCGAACCAGTGCCCGCTGCCGGGGCCTCGGAAGTTCTCCGCGGGCACCCCGTGCAGCGGGTCCTGCGAGGTGAACAGCCCTGGCCAGAACGCGGCCAGCACCACCAGCACCAGCACCAGGACCGAGGCCAGCAGCCCGGGTCGGCGCAGCAGGAACAGCAGGAACCGTCGCGGGCCGACACCGCGTCCGGCGCTCGCGGGGCCCGGGTCGGCCCCGGGATCCACCGGCCGGGCCAGGCCGGCCGCGGCTTCGACCGGTCCGACCGCTTCGGCAGTTCCTGCCGCTCCGGCGGCTCCGGCGGTGACATCGTCGGCAAGTGTCCGGCTCATGCGGGACGCACCTTCCTGCTCGCCGCCACCACGATCCGCGGGTCGAGCAGCGGGTAGACGAGATCGACGATCAGATTGGCCGCCACGAAGATCAGCGCCCCGAACACCACGACCCCCTGGACCAGCGGGATGTCCTGGACCGTGACCGCGGCGGCGGTCACCCGGCCCAGACCGTCGCGGGAGAACACCGTCTCGACGACGACCGAACCGGCGATCAGCTGGCCGGCCAGCAGTCCGACGACCGTCATCGCCGGCAGCGAGGCGTTGCGCAGCGCGTGCCGCAGATGAATGCGCAGTCGGCCGGCGCCCTTGGCCCGGGCGGTCTCCACATAGGCCTGGTCCAGCGCCGTGAGCAGGCTCTTGGCCAGCACCTGCGCCACCAGGGCGCCGGTCGGGACCGCCAGCGTCACTGCGGGCAGCACCAGGCCCCGCAGCCCGTCGTTGCCGAACGCCGGGAACAGCCTCGTCCGGAAGGAGAACAGCTCGACGAGTACCAGCCCGACCCAGAACGTGGGCACCGACACCCCCAGCGGCGGTAGCGACAGCAGCAGCTGTCGCAACCAGCGCCGGGTGGTGTAGGTCGCCAGCACCGCAAGCCCGCCGCCGAGGAAGACCGCGAGGAGCAGTGCCGCCCCGGTCAGCTGGAGGGTCTGCGGCAGCGCGTCGGCCAGCGTCGAGGTCACCGGTCGGCCGGTGGACACCGAGTCGCCGAAGTCGCCGCGCACCGCCCTGCCGAGATAGTCGGCGTACTGCGCGAGAACCGGCTTGTCGAAGCCGTACTCGTGCCGCAGCGCCGCGAGTTGGGCCGGATCGACCTGACCTGTGTCCGCTCCCGCTCCGGCCATCGCAGAGACGGGGTCACCGGGCAGGTAGTCCAGCACGAGGAAGGACACCGTGTAGGCCGCCCAGAGCACCCCGAGGGCCTGCGCGAGTCGCTTGACCACATAGAGACGCATGCCGGCCGCTATCCGACCCAGGTGTCGTGCAGCTGGATCCGGCTGGAGGCCTCGAAGTCGAGGTTGTGCACCTTCTTAGCCACCCCCAGCTGGGTCTGAAGCTCCACCACGGGGACGACGTAGGCGTTCTGCACGATCAACTGCTGTGCCTGGGTGACGAGTTGCTTGCGCTTCGCCGCGTCGGTCGTCGCGGCCTGCTGAGTCAGCGCGGTGTCCAGCGGGCCGGCCGGCAGGTGGTAGAAGTTGGCCAGCAGAGTGGAGTACGAGCTGCGCAGGATGTCCGGGTCGGCGCGGGTCACGTTGCCCCACACCGCGTCGAAGTCACCGGACTGTAGGGTCGGGGAGAACTGGGCGATCTGGAGCTGCTTGAGCACCACCTCGACACCGACGGCCTTGAGCTGCTGCTGGATCAGTTCCAGCGCGGGCTGGTTGGTGGCCGCGTTGGCGAACCACTTGACGGTCAGGCTCAGCTTCTTGCCGTCCTTGGCCCGGACGCCGTCGCTGCCCGCCTTCCAACCGGCGGATTCCAGTAGGGACTTCGCCTTGGCTGCGTCGAAGGTCAGGTCGGAGCCGAGGTCGGTGTAGTCCGGTGTGGTGTGCGCCAGGATGCTGGTCGCCGCCTCGGTGCCGGTCGGGAACACGGCGTCGACGATCTGCTGCCGGTCGATGGCGAACAGGATCGCCTGGCGTACCTTCGCGTCCTTGAAGAGCGGCCGGGAGTTGTTGAGCCCCAGGTTGAACACCACGCCCGGGTTGGCCCGCGCCTGGAGGTTCACCGCGCCGCCCTTGAGCGCCGCCTCGTTGGCCCTGCCGACGCTGCCGATCGCGTCCACCTGGCCGGACTGGAGGCTGCCGGTGCGCACGCCCGCCTCGGGCACCACCTTGAACACCAGCTTGTCCAGGTAGGCCTCGCCCTGCTTGGTCCACAGGGAGGAACCCCAGGCGTACTTGGCGCGCTTGGCCAGGGTGATCGACTGGTTCTGCACATAGCCGTTCAGCACGAACGGCCCGGATCCGACCACTCCCTTGCTGCACTTCTCCTGCGGGCTCCTGCGCACGCTCGCCGACGACTCGATCCCCAGCGAGTGCGTGGCCGTGGCCTGGAGGAACTGCGCGTTGGGCTGCTTGAACTTCACCCGCACCGTGAGCGGGTCCACGGCGGTGGTGCTCTCCACACCGCTCAGGTACCCCTGGGCGAGTGTGGCGAGGGCGCCGAGCTTCGGCACCGCGTCGAAGTTGTCCTTGACCACCTGCGCGGTGAGCGGTGTCCCGTCGCTGAAGGTCACCCCTGATCTCAGGTGGAACGTGAACGTCGTGGTGTCCGCGCTGACGTCCCAGCTCTTCGCGAGCCACGGCACGATCTTGCCGGTCTTGGGGTCCTGGTCGGTCAGGGAGTCCACGACCTGACGCAGTGAGTAGATGGTGTCGTTGCTGCCCACCTGCTGCGGATCCACGCAGCCGGCGTCGGAACCCACCGCGAAGGTCAGGGTGCCACCCGACTTGGGGCTGCCGCCCTCGCCGCTCGAGCTGCCGCTGCCGCTCGACGAGCAGGCGCTGAGCAGAAGGCTGCCGGTCACGAGTGCGGCGAGCGCCGCCCACCGGGGGGTACGGGAATCCGGATGCGCTGTCACGGGATGGTTCTCCTACTCCAAGGTCACCGCGCGCATGCCGGTGCGGAACGCGGCATGGCGATGCGCGGAGGGTGCCGGCCACGCACGGGCCGGCACTGCTCAGAACTGTTCAGGGGGAGGGGGTGTCGACGACCGGGTCGATGGCGACGTCGACGACGGCGTGACCGCGCTGTGTGCGAGGGTCAGCCTGCGGGGTGGGGCGTGATCAGCCCTGACACAGACAGCTGGCGGAGCGCTGCAGGTCGATGTGGCGCCTGCGCGAGAAACCGGAGAACAGTTCCGCGGTCGCGATCGAGGCACTCAGGTTGCCGCTGTGCCGCACGCTGGTCCTCCACATCTCAGGCCCCTGGAACGGGGCCACGCGCTTGCAGGGTCGGTGACCCTGCCGGGCTTTCACCTGGAGCACCCCACCGCGGAGGAGGGTTGCCGGTCAGCTAGCCAGGGCTTGATGCTGACACTCAATGCCGGGGTCGATCTTACGGAGTACTGACATTATCCGTCAATATCGGTAGGAGAGTTGAACGGCTCCGCCGCACCGGCCCGGACGGCGGGTGCGGCGGAGCGGCGTCAGCGCGCGCCGGCCGCCCGTGCGGTGGGGAGGGCAGCGGCGTGGCCGCTACGGCTTGCGGGCGAGGCCGCCGTGTTCGCCGATCACGTCGGGGGCGGGGGAGGTGGCCTCCGGGCGCCAGAGGGGGACCGAGACGACTCCGGGCTCCAGGAGCTCCAGGCCGTCGAAGTACGCCGTGATCTCGTCGACGGAGCGCAGGTTGTACGGGACGGCGCCGCTTTCGTTGTAGGCGTCCTGGGCCTCTTCGAAGACCGGGTCGATGCCCCGCGAACCGTCGTTGACGGAGAGGTAGCTGCCGGACGGCAGTGCCGCCATCAGGCTGTTGACGATGGAACGGGCCTGGTCGTGGTCGGCGACGTGGCCCAGGATGTTGCTGAGGATGAGCGCGGTGGGACGGCTGAAGTCCAGCGTCTCCGCGGCGCTCGCCAGGATGCGCTCCGGGTCCAGCACGTCGGCGTCGACGTAGGAGGTCGCGCCCTCCGCGGTGGAGTAGAGCAGGGCGCGGGCGTGGGCCAGGACCAGCGGGTCGTTGTCGACGTAGACGATCCGCGTCTCGGGGGCGAGACGCTGGGCGACCTCGTGGGTGTTCTCGGCGGTAGGCAGGCCGGTTCCGACGTCCAGGAACTGCCGTATGCCCGCCTCGGAGACCAGGTACGTGATGTTGCGGCGCAGGAAGGCGCGGCTGCTGCGCGCGATGGTGACGATGCCGGGGAACACGGCGGTGTAGGCGTCACCGGCCTGCTCGTCGACGGGGTAGTTGTCCTTCCCGCCCAGCCAGTAGTTCCAGATACGGGCCGAGTGCGGCACCGAGGTGTCGATCTTCTGAGGTGCCGCTGAACCGGGCGTGGTCACATGGTCGGTCATGAGGGGCGTCCGTCTTTCGGCCGAGGCGTGGGCAGTTCGAGCCACAACCTACGTCCCAACGACCCTGGTACGTACACCCGTTCACATTTTCGGTCGGTTCGAACAGTGCTCTCGTGGAAACGACCGGCTGAACGTCCGGCTGTCGGCCGGTCCGGCCGCACCGTCGGTCAGGCCGCCCGCACCTCTCCTGGGACCCCTCAACTCGCTCTGTGCATAGGTACATTGAGACCGCCGAATCCTTGAGCGAGTGGGGGCGAGGATGCGCGACACGGTACTGGACGGCCGGTACACGCTCACGGAGCGGATCGGTGCGGGCGGTATGGGTGTGGTGTGGCGGGCCAGGGACGCGCGGCTCGAACGCACGGTGGCCGTCAAGCTGCTGAGTCTGCCACCGGGCACGGCCGGTGCCGAGCGGGAACGGCTGCTCGCCATGTTCGGGCGGGAGGCACGGGCCGCCGCCGCCCTCGACAGCTCGTACGTCGTGCCGGTCTTCGACCACGGCGCGGAGGGCGAAGTCCCCTACCTGGTCATGCCGTTGCTCTCGGGACGGACCCTGCGCGAGTCGGTGGCCGAGGGGCCGCTGCCGCCGGAGCGGGTCGCGGTGCTCGCGGCGCAGGTCTGCCGGGCCCTGGCGACCGCGCACCGGGCCGGCATCGTGCACCGTGACATCAAACCGGCGAACGTGATGGTCACGGACGAGGGCATGGTGAAGGTGCTCGACTTCGGAATCGCCAAGTTCCTCGACGCGACGACGGGCGGCCGGCTCACCGCCACCACGGACTCGCCCGTCGGCACCCTCCCGTACATGGCGCCGGAGCGTTTCACCCGTGGCGCTGACGACGGCCGCACGGATGTGTACGCGCTGGGCTGCACGGTGTACGAGATGCTCACCGGCGCACCGCCGTTCGACTCGGCGTCGGCGCCCGCGCTGATGCACTGCCATGTGTACGAGACACCGCAGAAGCCGTCGCTACGGTGTCCGGGGCTGGCCCCCGAGTGGGACGAGCTGGTGGGGCGGATGCTGGCGAAGCCGGTCGGTGAGCGACCGACGGCGGAAGAGGCACGGGCGCTGTTCGACACGCTGGCCGCGCCCGCGCCGCAGCTCTCCGCGGCCGCGCCCCGGCTCCCGCATCACACCGCCCTGCCGGGGCAGGGCGCCGCCGCCACGGCACCGGGGAGCCCGGCCCGGGCGTCCGCGCACCGAGCTCAGCGGGATCCCGCGCCTGCGCCGGCCCCGGGGCCGATCGCGGCGGATGTCACGCCCCCCGGCCTCGACGTCACCTCGTACCTCCTCGCACCGCCCCGCCCGAGGCAGCCGCCGACCGTTGCCGCACCCCCACGTCGGCGCTGGCGGGCCGCGTGGATCGGGGCCTGCGTGGTCGTGGCCGTCGCGCTCGTGGCCGCACTCGCCGTCCTCCAGCCCTTCGGCGGCGACGACAGCGACGGCCAGGGCAGCGGGAAGAACGGCTCGGGCGGGTCGAAGGCCGGCACCGTGGCCCCGGTGGCGAAGACCCAGACGCTCACCCTCGGCTCGGCCGCCGACTCCAAGGGTCCGGCCCCGGCGGTGCGGGACGCCCGTAAAGGGGGCACGGTCACGGTCCTCGAACCCGGCGAGATCACCACCGTCGACCCGGGGAACATGTGGTCCGGCGCCGACCGGCTGATCTCCCGCCTCGTCCACCGCAGCCTGACCGCCCTCAGAACCCTGCCCGACGGCTCCGTCCGGCTCGTCGGGGACCTCGCCCAGGACACCGGCCGGTCGTCGCTGGACGGCCGCGCATGGACGTTCACCCTCAAGGCGGGGCTCACCTACAACGACGGCTCGCCCGTACGCGCCCGGGACTTCGCGTACGCGGTCGAGCGCGCCCTCGACCCCGACGAGTTCCCGATGGGCGACCGCACCCTGCGCAGCTTCCTGCTCGGACCCGAGGACGCGGACGGCATCGGCGACGAGCACGCGATGCCGCCGGGCGTCATCGAGACCCCGGACGACCGCACGGTCGTCTTCCATCTCGACGGCGCCCACCCCGACTTCAACGTCGTCCTGGCCGGCCCCAACGGCGCTCCGGTGCCGGAGCGGGTCTCCGACATCTCCGGCACCTCCGCCCTTCTGCCGTCGACGGGCCCCTACCAGATCGGCTCCTTCACCGGTGCCAAGAACCTCACGCTCACGCGCAATACGAAGTGGCGCGCGGACACGGACCCGGTGCGCACCGCGTACCCCGACCGGTACGAGATCACCGGCGCGCTCACCCTCGACGAGATCAGGTCCCGGATCCGCGCGGCCGGTCCGGACTCCGCCGTGATGACGTTCTCCGGCTCGCTGGACAAGGACGGGCTGGGCACGACGGACGGCGCGACCGGCAGCGGAACGGTGCGGGTGACGTCACCGGCCCCCTACGTCCACGCGTACTGCGTCGACACCGAGCGGGTGCCGAAGCTGAAGGTCCGCCAGGCCGTCGCCACCGCGTATCCGGCGGCGGACGTCCTGGCCGCGAGCGGCGAGGACGGCGTCGCCACGCATCACCTGATGCCGCCGGGCATCCGCGGTTCCCGCGACTTCGACCTGTACGGCGCCGGCGCGCACGGTGACCCCGACGCCGCCCGCGCGCTGCTCACCGAGGCCGGCGAGACGGGCTACCCGCTCACCGTCGCCTTTGCGACGACAGCCGACGAAGCACGGGCGAAAGCGGTGAAGAAGGCCCTGGACAAGGCCGGTTTCCGGGTGACGCTGAAGAACGTCGACGTCTCTGACATCTACGAGAACGCGGGGAAGGGCGAGTACGACCTGGTCCGCCTGCCGATGAACGCCGGCGGCCTCCCGCTGGCGTCGGCCTATCTTCCGGACTCCTTCGACGGCCGCTACACCTATCCGACCACCTCCAACTTCTCCCGGCTCGACAGCGCGGCCGTCAACACCGCGATCGACGAGGCCAACGCGACGACGGACCTGGCGGCGGCGGGCGAGAAGTGGTCGACGGTCGACCGCCGGGTGATGGAGCAGGCGGCGGCCATTCCGGTGTACGTGCCGGTGCGCACGTTCCTCCACAGCTCCGGCCTGAAGGGGCTCCAGGCGGATCTGGACGGGCTCTCGCCGCTCAACGCGTACGTGTCCGGCTGACCCCTGCCACCGCGCGGAACCGGGAGCGACGCCGTGCGCGCCGAGGTCGGCCGGGCCGGTAGCGTGAGCGCCGTGATGGTGGGCACCCCAGAGACCCGGCTGGTCGTCCTGCGCGGCAACAGCGCCGCGGGCAAGTCGGCGGTGGCGGCCGGTCTCCGCGAGAGGTTCGGCCGGGGCCTGGCCCTGGTCGCGCAGGACAACCTCCGCCGGGTCGTGCTGCGCGAGCACGACCGCCCCGGCGCGGCGAACATCGGGCTGATCGACGCCGTCGCCCGCTATGCCCTGGACGCCGGCTACCACGTCGTCCTCGAAGGCATCCTCTACGCCGACCGGTACGGGCCCATGCTCGAACGACTGCGCAGGGATCACCGCGGCCCGACCCACGGCTACTACCTTCACGTGCCGCTCGCCGAGACCCTGGTGCGTCACGCCACGAAGCCGATCGCCCACGAGGTCGGCGAGGCGGACCTGTGCTCCTGGTACCGGGAGCTCGACCTGCTGCCCGGCGACGTCGAGACAGTCATCGGCGCCGACAGCACGCTCCCGCAGACCGTCGACCGCATCCTGCTCGACACGGGCCTGGACCGGCTTCCCGCCCGGGAACACTGACACCCGGGGTCGGGCCCGCACCGGGCCCGACCGGTGCCGTCGGCTTGATGCCCACTCCCGTCCAGAGGCTGACCTCGGCGTCCGTGGCCTCGACGGTGGTGTCCGGGCGCCCCAGCGGTGCCCGACCGTGACGCCGGGGCCGAGGAGGTCCAGCCCGTCGAAGAAGCGGGCCACGTCGTCGCGGGAGCGGAACCGGACCGGTGTGCCGGCGCCCGTGTAGATGTCGGTGACCTTCCGCCAGGTGGCCGGGTCGAAGTCGGGCGTGCAGTGACTCAGGGCCAGCGCGCTGCCCGAGGGCAGCGCGGCCGGCAGGCGGCCGACGATGCCGTACGGGTCCTGGGCGTCGGTGACGAGGTGCATGAGGGCGTTGAGCGACAGGGCCACGGGCCGGTCCAGATCCAGCACCTCGGCGAGCGCGGGCGCGCTCAGCAGCGCGTCGGCGTCGTTGACATCCGCCTCGAGGTAGTAGTCGTACATCCGGGCGGAGTGCGGCCTGCCGATGTCGATGTCCCGTGGGGCGTTCGAACTGGTCATTTTGCGTGGCCGGCCTGTCGGTGGTGTGCGTGGGGGGGGGTAGCGGGCAGGGCCGGGGCCGGGGAAGGAGGGGCGGCCGGGTCCTGCCCGTGGTGCTCGGGTTCAGCCGGCCGCGAGATGGTCGGCGAGACCCCGTTTGACGCCCGCGACGAACGCGGCGATCTCCTCGGGTGTGTAGATCAGCGCGGGCCCGGCGGGATCGGTCGACTGCCGCAGTGCCACGCGGCCGTCGGCGAGATACCGACCCGCTGAAATTATCAGGCAGTCGGTTGCAGCTTGAACTTCGTTGCGAGCATAGTTACTTGTGTGAAGCGTGCTGCCGAACTCGAGCGTTCCCCCGCCAACTCTGCCCACCCCTCACCGGAGTTGGACCGCTCGCGCGTTCGCGGTACCGGGCCCGTACGGAACACCCCTTCCCCGTAGGCCCCTTGCTCACCGTTCCCCGCCTGGCTGCTGCCGCCCCCCACGGAAGGCGACCACCGTGTCCCCCCACACGACGTCCTCACCCCGGCCCTTGGACACCTGGAGCCCCGACCGGACGCACTGGATCGAACTCCCGGCACACCGCTCCAGCGTCTCGGTGGCCCGCAGGGCCATGAACGCGCGGCTGGCCGCCTGGCGGCTGCCGGGCGAGCTGTGCGCGGACACCGTCCTGCTCGTGTCCGAGCTGGCCACCAACGCCGTACGGCACACGCTCGGCACCCGGTTCCTGTGCGGTGTAGGACTCGTCACGGACGGGCGGCTGCGCCTGGAGGTGCACGATCACGACCGTACGGGACGGGGCCTGCCCCGCTGCGAGCCCGGACCGGACGACGAGGGCGGGCGCGGTCTCTTCCTCGTGGAGCAGCTCGCCGAGACCTGGGGAGTCGACCGGTCGAGGCTCACGGGCGGCAACGCGGTCTGGGCGACCATGACAACCTGAGCGGCCCCGGGAACCCGGCACGCGCCGGCCGGGCCCGGCGACTCAGCACCCGGCCGGGGTCAGTTCGGCCAGCAGCAGGGTGCGGTCGTCGGCTCCGGCCGTGCCGGAAGGGGCGTGCAGGAGCCGACGGCACAGGGACGGCAGCGTGTCCTGCCCGTCGCCGTCCACGGGTTCGACGGCTGCGGCCGCGTCCACGGTGCGTGCGAGACGGGTGATCTCCTGGTCGATGTCGGAGTCGCGGGACTCGACCAGACCGTCGCTGTAGAGCACCAGCAGGGCCGGATCCGGCACGCTCAGCACGGTCTCCTCGTAACCGCCCGCCCCGAGCCCGAGGGGCAGACCCGCCCCGGTCAGCCTGACCGGCGCCGTGCGGCCGTCCGGGCCGCGCAGCAACGGGGGAGGGTGGCCCGCACCCACCAGGGTGCAGGTGCGCCGCCGGGCATCCCACTCGGCGTATATGCAGGTCGCGAAGGACACGCCGGGGGAGTCGCCGGCGAGGGTGTCGAGCCGTCCTATGAGGTCGGCCGCGGGGATGTCGAGCGCCGCCAGGGTACGGACGGCGGTGCGCAGCTGGATCATCGCGACGGCGGACTCGGGACCGTGCCCCATGGCGTCCCCGACGATCAGACTGACCCGGTCGCCCGGCCGCTTCAGCACGTCGAACCAGTCGCCGCCGACGAGGTTCCCCTGACCGGCGGGCAGACAGCCGTGCGCGGTGCGGCAGCCGCCGAACTCCTGCGCCGTGCCGGGCGGCAGACTGTTGCGGATCGCCAGGGAGGTCCGGCGCTCGCGCTCGTAGCGGCGCGCGTTGTCGAGGGCCACGGCGGCCCGCGCGGCCAGTGCCTCCACGGCGGCCACGTCCGCCGGGCCGAACGGCGCACGTCCCGGCCCCCTGGTGCAGGTGACGAAGCCGATCGCCAGGTCCCGCAGCCGCAGCGGCACCACGAGGAAGGCCGCCACGCCCAGGAGGTCGCAGACGCGGGCCTCGCCGTCCCCGGAGGCGATGAGCCGCTCGGACGTGTGCGGGTCCACCGCGTCGAGCACCTGCGCGTGCCCGGTGGCGAGCGCGCGGGCGTACGGCGTGTCCCGGGGGAAGGTGATGACCTCGCCGACCGGCAGCACGCCCTCCCAGTCCTCCCGCGCGCCCGTCCCGACACGCAGTGCCATCCGGCGCGCCTCGATCCTGGGCGCGTCCACGCCGACGTGCGCGTTCTCCTCGACGCGCCACCGCTCCAGCAGGTGGACGGAGGCCGCGTCGCAGAATCCGGGGGTCAGCGCGTGCACGACATGGCTGCCGGTCATCAGCAGATCGAGTTCCGAGCCGATGACGTCTGCGGCGGGGGAGAACACCGACCGACGGGGCGAGGAGGCAAAGACGTCGTCGGCGCCGCTGCGCGGTTGGTTCCGCAGGGTCGTGCCTTTCCAGTGGGGGTCGGCCGCGCGGCGGGGAGCAGGGGGAGCGCCGCGTGCCGTCGCAACTATATGATGGCGCGTCAAGTCAGCGGGACTGAAGCCAAGTTGCCGCACGGATCCCCGGTCCATGACGCCGGTCCGACCACTCGGGGCGACCGGCCGACTTCGCGCGGGTGAGAGAGTGGCACCGCGGGCGGGCCGAGCCACCGCGAGCGGGCGCGGGGCGGCCCGGTCGGAACGGCGGAAAGCGGCTCAACCCTCCGAAGCCCGGCAACCCCGCGCCTACGCATCAGGTCCCTCCCCCTGACCGAACCACCGGCCCAACGGGGGCGACACATGTCAGTGCACAGGGGATATCTGCGCAAGGGGTTCGTCGGAGCGACCGCGGCGGTGGCGGTGACGGCCGTGGCCCTCACCGCCGTACCCGCGTCCGCGGACCCGAGGCCGGCAGCCGGCCGCCACGAGGCGACCCGGCGGGCGATGGACGCCGTCGTCGACGAGGGCGCACCGGGAGTCGCGCTACAGGCCAAGGACAAGTACGAGGTATGGAAGGTTCCGTGGCGTTCACCACGGCGAACGGCAAGCACTCGCTCGCCGCCAACGTCAACGGCGACTGGGCCGGTGACCCCGCGGAGATCATCGAGGCGGAGTTCTGCGGCGAGTAGCCGTCCGGCGGTTGGGAGCGGGCGCGGGCCCACCGGGACCGGGTGACTGTCGCGTCGCCGGTCCCGCGGAAGCCCGTGCCCGCGCTCGTCCCCGCCGAAAGCCGGTTGAGATACCGGGCGGACAGGGGAAGGGTCTGCCGGTATGGAGTTCTTCTGCTACCACCGTGACCGGCCCGCCTCCGCCGCCCTGCGCGACGAACTGCTCGAGAAGCACTGGTCCTACATGGACCGGTACGCGGCGCAGATGATCGCCCGGGGGCCGACCTTCGCCGCCGACGGCGACACGCCCACCGGCAGCGTGCACATCGTCGACCTCCCGGATGCCGCCGCCGCCCGCGCGTTCGTCTTCGACGAGCCCAACTACCAGGCCGGTGTCTACCGGGACGTGCTGCTGCGCCGGTGGCGCAACACGCTGGGGCGCACCATGTGGGACTTCCCCGGTGGCCGGAGCGGCGGCAACCGGTATCTGGTGCTCGGCCTCGGCCCGGTCACGGACGACGGCCTCGTCGTGCCGCCCGAGCGCGACGAGCTGATCGCGTACGGTCCGCTGCTGTCCGACGACGGGGCGACCCGGGTGGGTACCGCGGTGCTGCTCAGAGCCCCGGATGCGGACTCGGCGCGCGCCGTCCTGGCCCCGGACCGGTATGCCGACGTCGAAGTCCACGACTGGCAGTTCGGCGGACGGCCGTCATGAGGCCGCAGCCGCCCTCCGTCCGGCGCGGGTCTGCGTGACAGTGGAGGCATGAACACGGACGACAGGAACATTCTGGCCCGGGGACGCGTGGCGACCAGGCTTCCCACCCAGGACCTGGACCGGGCGCGGCGCTTCTACGCCGAGCGGCTCGGGCTGGAGCCCGTCGACGAACGGCCCGGCGGGCTGTTGTACCGATGCGGAGGGACGGAGTTCGCCCTGTTCACATCGACGGGAGCCTCGCCCGGCACCTTCACCCAGATGGGGTGGCAGGTCGACGACCTCGACGCGGTCGTGGCGGAGCTCAAGCGCCGAGGCGTGGTGTTCGAGGAGGTCGACGCGCCCGGGTTCGGAACCAAGGACGGCATCGCCGAGATCGACGGGAACTACCCGAGCAAGGGAGCACGGGGGGAACGCGCGGCCTGGTTCCGAGACAGTGAGGGAAACCTCCTGGGCATCGGCGAGCCGGTCGTCTGAGGGCCGTCATGGCCCGGGGCTTGTGGCCATCTACTCCGGCTCGCAGCCGCGCAGGGCGGACGCGATCACGTCGTCCAGGCCGGGCCCGGTGACCTCCGGTGGCAGCAGCCCGCTCACGGTGAGCCCGGCATACCCGTGCAGCGTCGCGAAGATCGGCAGGGCGACGCGCTCCAGCTCGCCCTGCCGCACCTCGCCCCGGCGCTGCCCGTCGCGGATCAGTTCGAGCAGCTGGTCGGACCACAGGTGGGCCGTCGCGCCCAGTGCCTCCGACGCCTCCGGGCTGTGCTTGGCCGAGAACATCAGGTCGAGCAGCGCGGCGTTGGTCACGGCGAAACCGACATAGGCGCGGGCCGCGGCGTCCAGCCGTTCGGCGAACGACTCGCCGACGTCTTCCTGGGCGGCCGAGACGACGGCGGCCAGCCGCTCGAAGCCGGTCAGCGCCAACGCGTCCAGCAGTGCCTGCTTGGTCTTGAAGTGGCGGCTCGGCGCGGCGGGGCTCACCCCGATGTCACGGGCCAGTTCCCGGAGGGACAGCGCTCCCGATCCCCTCTCGCGCAAGGTCTGCTCGGCGCGTGCGAGCAGCTCCGCAGCGAGGTCTCCGTGGTGGTAGGGGCGGCTTCTCATGCCCTCAGCCTAGCCCGGCGTGAGCAGCGCCCACATTGTTATCGTTGCCAACATTGTGAGCACCGCCTACATTGGATCCATGGCAAAGGACATGAAGACCACCCAGCCCTGGAACACCACCGACATCCCCGACCAGACCGGCCGCACCGCCGTGGTGACCGGCGCCAACAGCGGGCTCGGCCTCGCCACCGTCGAGGCACTGGCCCGCGCGGGGGCCCATGTGGTCCTGGCGGTACGGGACCCCCGACGCGGCGAGGCGGCGGCCGCGGCCGTGCCGGGCAGCGTGGAGGTGCGCCGGCTCGACCTGGCCGACCTCTCCTCCGTACGCGAGTTCGCCGCAGGCTGGCGCGGCGACCTGGACCTGCTCATCAACAACGCCGGCGTCATGAACGTCCCCGAGGGCCGCACCGAGGACGGCTTCGAGACGCAGTTCGGCACCAACCACCTGGGCCACTTCGCCCTGACCAACCTGCTGCTGCCGCACATCACCGACCGCGTGGTCGTCCTGTCGTCCGGCGCGCACAAGATGCCGGGCAGCCCCCGCATCCGCTTCGACAACCTCGACCTGACCGGCGAGTACACCCCGATGGCGGCCTACAGCCAGTCCAAGCTCGCCAACCTGCTCTTCACCCTGGAACTCCAGCGGCGGCTCGGCGCGGCGGGTTCGCCCGTACGCGCCCTGGCCGCACACCCCGGCTGGGCCGCCACCAACCTCCAGGGGCACGACGCCAGCTACCTGCGGCGCCTCTTCATGCGGCTGGGCAACCGGCTCGTCGCCCAGGACAGCCGGGCCGGTGCGCTGCCCACCCTGTACGCCGCGGTCCGGGACCTGCCCGGCGCGAGCTATGTCGGCCCCGACGGCCCCTTCGAGATGCGCGGCGCCCCGACCCTGGTCGGCCGCTCCCCGGCGGCCGGCGATCCGGCCGCCGCCCTGCGGCTGTGGACCGTGTCCGAGGAGCTGACCGGCGTCACCTTCCCCGAGCACGCACTGACGCCTAGCGGCCTGACGTCCTGAGGAACCCGGAAGGTCGCGACGGATCGGCACGACCCGACGCCGACCGGGACGGCCGTCCATCGCCGGTGACGGCCGGCGGCGGGCGGCGGGTGGACGGCACGGCGGCCACCCGCCACGGGAGCGGCTACTCGCCCTTCGGCGCCGCCTGTTGCACCACCTCGAAGGACCAGAGGGTGGAGCCCGATGCCGCGGGCTTGGGCCGTTCCCCCTCCGTGTCGCCCCGGTGGGCGGCCTTCATCGGGCCCTCGAGCCAGGCCTGGAAAGACGCCTCGTCACGCCAGCGCGTGTAGACGAGGTAGGTGTCGGTGCCCTCGACCGGGCGGAGCAGCTCGAACCACTCGAAGCCGTCCGAGTTCTCGACGGCGTGGGCTCGCGCGGCGAACCGCTTCTCGAGGGTCTCCCGCTGTTCCGCCGGGACGGTCAGTACGTTGATCTTGACTACGCTCATGGTTCCATCCTGCCCTCCCGCGACCGCAGGGCGGCGGACCACCCCCTCCGTGACAGCCGGCTCCCGCTCCGGAGGCCCCTCTCCTGAATCCGGGCCTCCGGGATCCGGGTCTCCCGAATCCCGGTCTCGCGAATCTGGTCCAGACCAAACTCTTGACAGGGTCATTACTCACTTCTTAAATCACGTAGTGAACTAAGCCCATGTCAGGGCCGGTTCGCACCCCCCACCCATTCGGCGCGGTCAGCGGTGAGCCGCCCGGCCGCGCCCACGGATGTCATGACCATGTCGTGACCGTCCGTCATGTGTCAGGAAGGGAGAGCCATGGCCTCTCCGCGCCTGCCCCGGCGCCTGCTGTTGTCGCTGGCCTCGCTCCTCGCCTTCGCGTCGCTGTCCACCGGACCGGCGCTGGGCGTGTCCCCGTCCGCGGAGGACTCCTCCGCACGCGCTGTCGCGGCACCCCGGGCGGCCGCCGTCACGTTCTCCGAGGAGTTCGACGGGCCCGCCGGTTCTGCCGTGGACGGCGCCCGATGGCAGACCGAGACCGGGGACAACGTCAACAACCACGAGCGGCAGTACTACACCGCGGGCAACCGCAACGCCGCTCTGGACGGCCAGGGCCATCTGGTGATCACCGCCCGCCGGGAGAACCCGGGCAACTACCAGTGCTGGTACGGGCGGTGTGAGTACACCTCCGCCCGGCTGAACACGGCCGGCCGGTTCACCACGACGTACGGCCGGGTCGAGGCCCGGATGAAGGTCCCGCGTGGGCAGGGCATGTGGCCCGCGTTCTGGATGCTGGGCAACGACATCGGCCAGGTCGGCTGGCCCGCCTCGGGCGAGATCGACGTCATGGAGAACGTCGGCTTCGAGCCGGCCACCGTCCACGGCACCCTGCACGGCCCGGGATACTCCGGCTCCGGTGGCATCGGCGCCGGGTACACCCTGCCCGGCGGACAGGCGTTCGCCGACGCCTATCACACCTTCGCCGTCGACTGGAGTCCGAACGCGATCACCTGGTCCGTCGACGGCACCGTCTACCAGCGGCGCACCCCGGCCGACCTCGGCGGGCGGCAGTGGGTCTTCGACAAGCCCTTCTTCCTGATCCTCAATCTCGCGGTCGGCGGTTACTGGCCCGGAGACCCCGACGGCAGCACGGTCTTCCCCCAGCAACTCCTGGTCGACTACGTCCGGGTGAGCACCGACACCGCCCAGCCCGGCGGCAGCGGCCCCATCACGGGCCTCGCCGGCAAGTGCGTGGACGTGGCCGGGGCCAACAGCGCCAACGGCACGGCCGTGCAGCTGTACGACTGCAACGGCACCGCCGCCCAGCAGTGGTCGGTGGGCGCCGACGGCACGATCCGCGCGCTCGGCAAGTGCCTGGACGTCGCCTCGGGCGGCACCGCGGACGGCACCCCCGTCCAGCTCTGGGACTGCAACGGCTCCGCGGCCCAGCAGTGGGCCGTCCCCGCCGCCCGGGACATCGTCAACCCGCAGGCGAACAAGTGCCTGGACGCCACGGGCGGCAGCTCCGCCAACGGCACCCGGCTCCAGATCTGGACCTGTACCGGTGCCTCTCAGCAGAAGTGGACGGTGACCCGATGACCAGGAGGATCCCGCATCGCCGCGCCGTACGCGGCGCGCTGGGCGCGGCGGCCGTGGCCGCCCTGCTCACCGGCCTGAACGGCACACCGGCGAGCGGTGCCGCGGCGGCCGCCGCCGGACAGATCACCGGGATCGGCGGCAAGTGCGTCGACATCGCGGGTGCCGCCACGGAAAACGGCACGGCCGTGCAGCTGTACGACTGCAACGGCACCGCCGCCCAGCAGTGGTCGGTGGGCGCCGACGGCACGATCCGCGCGCTCGGCAAGTGCCTGGACGTGACCTCGGGCGGCACCGCCGACGGAACCCGGACCCAGCTGTGGGACTGCAACGGCAGCGCGGCCCAGCAGTGGACCGTCACCGCCGCCCGCGACATCGTCAACCCGCAGGCGAACAAGTGCCTGGACGCGACCGGCAACAGCTCCGCCAACGGCACCCGGCTCCAGATCTGGACCTGCACCGGATCCGCCAACCAGAAATGGACGGCGCCCGGCGGCGAGCCGGCGCCCGGACCCGGAGCCATGGCCGTCGCGCCGTACCTCTACAACGGGTGGGGCAGCCCGCCCAGCCCCACCACCGTGATGAACGCGACCGGCGTCAAGTGGTTCACGCTCGCCTTCGTCCTCAGCAACGGCTACTGCAACCCGCAGTGGGACGGAAGCCGCCCGCTGACCGGGGGAGTCGACCAGCAGACCGTCACCACCGTCCGGGGAGCCGGCGGTGACGTGATCCCCTCCTTCGGCGGCTGGAGCGGCAACAAGCTGGAGAGCTCCTGCGGCAGCGCGGGCGAACTGGCCGCCGCGTACCAGAAGGTCATCAACGCCTACGGGCTCAAGGCGATCGACATCGACATCGAGGCGGCGGCGTACGACAGCCCGACCGTGCAGCAGCGCACCGTCGACGCGTTGAAGACCGTCAAGGCCAACAACCCGGGCATCAAGGTGTACATCACCTTCGGCACCGGACAGAACGGCCCCGACAGCAGCCTGATCGGCAGGGCCGCCGCCTCCGGACTCACCGTGGACAGCTGGACGGTCATGCCGTTCAACTTCGGCGGCGCGGGCCAGAACATGGGCCAGCTCACCGTCCGGGCCGCCGAGGGACTCAAGACCGCGGTGAAGAACGCTTACGGCTACTCGGACGACCAGGCCTACCGGCGCACCGGCATCTCCTCGATGAACGGCATCACCGACAACAGCGAGACGGTGACCGTCGCCGACTTCCGCACCATCCTGGCGTACGCCCAGCAGCGCCACCTGGCCCGGCTGACCTTCTGGTCGGTCAACCGCGACCGGCCCTGCACCGGCGGCGGCGCCGACACCTGCTCGGGCATCGCCCAGCAGCCCTGGGACTTCACCCGGGTCTTCGCGCAGTACGCCGGCTGACCCGCCCGCGCACCCCGCCGACCTGGCCCTGCCTTCCCCGATCCCCACTCACGCCGTCCCGACGGCACAGGAGAAGACGTGTTCCGCATCCCCCGACCATCCCTCGCCGGCCCCTGGGCCGCGGCCTCCGTGGCAGCCGCCACGGCGGTCTCGCTCTTCACCGGCGTCCAGCCCTCCCGGGCCGCGACCGACGCGGCCACCGCCCTGCCCACCGGCTGGTCCACGGTGGTGAACTCCGGCAGCGGCAAATGCCTGGACGCCCGGGCGGCCGCGACCGTGAACGGCACCGCCGTGCAGCAGTACGCCTGCAACAACAGCACCGCCCAGCAGTGGAGTTTCACCGCGACCGGCGACGGCTTCGTGCGGATCGGCAACCGCAACGACGCCCAGCAGGTCGTGGACGTGAGCGACGTGTCCACCGCCGACAACGCGGCCGTGCACCTGTGGGCGTACGGCGGCGGCGCCAACCAGCAGTGGCAGGCCGTCGACGAGGGCGGCGGCGCCTACCACTTCGTCAACCGCAACAGCGGCAAGTGCCTCGACGTCCCGTCCGCCTCGACGGCCGACAGCGTCCAACTGGTGCAGTACACCTGCAACGGCACGGCCGCCCAGCGCTTCCAGGTCGCGCCGGTGAGCACCGCCCCGGGGGACGTCGACCTCGGCCCCAACGTCGTCGTCTTCGACCCGTCGATGCCGTCGTCCACGATCCAGAGCCGGCTGAACTCGATCTTCCAGCAGCAGGAGACGAACCAGTTCGGCTCCCAGCGCTACGCGGTCATGTTCAAGCCCGGCACGTACAGCAACGACGTCAACGTCGGCTTCTACACCCAGGTCCTGGGGCTCGGTCAGTCGCCCGACTCGGTCACGATCAACGGCGCCGTGCATGTGGAGGCCGACTGGTTCCCGCCGCAGAACGCCACCCAGAACTTCTGGCGCGGCGCGGAGAACCTCTCGGTCAACCCGACCGGCGGTACCGACCGGTGGGCGGTCTCCCAGGCGTCCGGCTATCGCCGTATGCATGTCCGCGGCAACCTGGAGCTGAGCGACGGCGGCTGGTCCAGTGGCGGGTTCATGGCCGACAGCAAGATCGACGGCCAGGTGCGGTCCGGCACCCAGCAGCAGTGGCTGACCCGTAACTCCCAACTCGGCAGCTGGACCGGCTCCAACTGGAACATGGTCTTCGTCGGCAGCCAGGGCGTCCCGGGCAACAGCTTCCCCAACCCTCCCTACACCACGGTCAACCAGACCCCCACGGTCCGGGAGAAGCCCTTCCTGTACGTCGACAGCGCAGGCGCCTACCGGGTATTCGTGCCGTCGGTGCGGGCCAACTCCTCGGCCACCACCTGGGCGAACGGGACCGCCGCCGGCAGCTCGCTCGGCATCGACCAGTTCTTCGTCGTCAAGCCGGGCGCGACCGCCGCACAGATCAACACCGCTCTCGCCGAGGGCAAGAACCTGCTGGTCACCCCCGGCGTCTACCACCTGAACCAGACCCTGCGGGTGACCCGCCCCGACACCGTCGTGCTCGGTCTCGGCCTCGCCACGTTCGTCCCGGACAACGGCGTCACCGCCATGACCGTCGCCGACGTCGACGGGGTGAAGGTCGCCGGCGTCCTCTTCGACGCCGGCACCACCAACTCGCAGACGCTCATGGAGATCGGCCCGGCGGGCGCCGCCGCCGACCACACGGCGAACCCCACCTCCCTGCACGACGTCTACTTCCGGGTCGGCGGGGCCGCCGTGGGCAAGGCGACCACCAGCCTCGTCGTCAACAGCGACGACGTCATCGGCGACCACATGTGGATCTGGCGCGCCGACCACGGCAGCGGGGTGGGCTGGACCACCAACACGGCGGACACCGGACTCGTCGTCAACGGCGACGACGTCACCATGTACGGCCTGTTCGTCGAGCACTACCAGAAGCACCAGACCCTCTGGAACGGCAACGGCGGCCGGACGTACTTCTACCAGAACGAGATGCCCTACGACCCGCCCAACCAGGCCGCCTGGATGAACGGCACCACCCAGGGTTACGCCGCCTACAAGGTCGCGAACTCGGTCACCGGCCACCAGGCCTACGGGCTCGGCAGCTACTGCTACTTCAATGTCAACCCGAGCGTCACCGCCGAGCACGCCTTCGAGGTGCCGGCCAACCCGAACGTGCGCTTCCAGAACATGGTGACGGTCTCGCTGGGCGGCACCGGAACCATCCGGCACGTCATCAACGACCGGGGCGGACCGTCCAACTCCAGCTCGAACGTGGCCAACCTGGTGAACTACCCGTGAAGTGAGCCACCCACGGGCCGTCAGGCACGGCGTGCGGCCCACACCGTGCGTTCGGTGCGCACGCCCAGGTCGGTGCGGCGCAGGATGCCGTGCGGGCTGTCGGTGTCGAGCAACCGGTCGAAAGCGGTCAGGTCCTCGGCCGTCAAGGCGGATGCGATGCCGGCCCGCATGCGGCGCAGACCGCTGAGGGCGTAGCGGCCGACCGCGTCGGTGTGGGTCGGGCCTATGTCGACGGTGAGGGTGCGTTCGCCTTCGACGGTGAAACCGGCCTTCGCCAGCTCGGGTCCCCAGTCGGCGCCGCGATGGGGGAGCCGCTCGGCGTGATGGTGGTCGAGCGCGGCATGGCAGCGCTCCTCGAGACCGGGAGCGTCCTCCGGGGCGCTCTCGGGCAGGAACCGGGGGAAGCCCGCCAGCTCGACGACGGCGAACAGTCCGCCCGGTGCCATCAGGTCGTGGACCTGGCGCAGGGCGCGGCCGGGGTCGGCCATGTGGTGCAGGGAGGCCGATGCCCAGACCAGCTCCGGCCTGCCGAGTTCGGGCCATGCCGGCGCGTCGAGGTCGGCCCGCACGATGCGCACGCGGTCGGCCGCTCCGGCCGCGACGGTCTTCTCCCGCAGGCGGTCCAGGTGGGCGTCCGAGACGTCGACGGCCGTCACCTCGGCCTCGGGAAAGCGCTCGAGCAGGGCAAGGGTGCCCGCTCCGGTCCCGCAGCCCAGGTCCACGATGCGGGCGGGGCTGGTCCCGACGGGCAGCCAGGCGGTGAGGGACGCGATGTGCTCGGCGAGCACTTCCGCGTCCAGGTCGAGGATCTCCGACTGGTCGCCTGCCTCGTGCTCGTGCTCGTGTTCGTGTTCGTGCACGTGCTCCTGCTCGTGAGGCCGGTGCGCGGCGGGGTGCGTCGTGTGCGGGGAGGGGGGGTTCATGCGCTCACGCTAAGCGGGCCGAGGGCGGGAGCCGGCTCCCGTTGCGGAATGCGCAAGACGATGGCCCGCTGGATTGCGTGACACGCAAAAGGCGGTCACGGTGACGGGCGGTTCGCCTTTGCGGCCCCCTCGCCGCGCTGGTGGCCGCGGCGGGCGTCGCGGTCGAAGATGCCCAGGAGCTCGCACGGTCCGCCCTCGGCGCCGATGGCGTGCGGGAGCATCGTGGGGAACTCCGCCGCCTGGTGGGTCTCGATCCGGAAGCGCCGGTTGCCCAGCAGCAGGATCGCGGTGCCCGAGAGGACGACCAGCCATTCGCGGCCCGGGTGGGCGCGCATGCGCGAGGGGTTGTCGGGCGGCGGGTCCGTCATGCGCTGACGCACGACGGTCACGCCGGGCTCCGCCTTGACGAGCCAGCGCATCCCGTGGGCCGCGTCGACGATCGGGTTGGAGACGACGTCGTCCGTGGCGGTCTCGACCAGTTGGTCGAGGGAGGTCTCCAGGGCGCGGGCGAGCGTCACGAGCTGGTCCAGGGCCAGGCGGCGCCTGCCGTTCTCGATACGGCTGAGTGTGGACTGACTGACCTGGGCGCGGGCCGCCAGCTCCTCCAGGGACCAGCCCTGCGCCAGACGCAGCGCGCGGATGCGTTTGCGTACCAGGCTCTCCAGCTCACCGGCTTCTTGCGTCATGAGCAATATCGTATGCCCCCGCGGCAAGAAGAATCCGAACCGAACGGTGCGCCTGCGGGCCCGCCGATCACGCCGTCACTCCGTGTCGAAGTCCGTCCCCCGGGAGACCCTCTCCCACTCGATGAGCTCGGCCCGCACGGAGTCCAGGTGCCCGGTCAGGAAGTCGACCGCGTCACCGCCCAGGGCGAGGCGGAGCGGGGTGTTCTCGGCGTCCAGAGCCAGCCGGATCGCCGCCGCGGCCTTCGCCGGGTCGCCGGGCTGATCGCCGTTGCCGCCCTCCACCAACTGCCGGGTCGCGCCGACCTTCTCCGCGTACGCCGGGTTCTCCTCGGAGAAATACGCCGCACCCTTGCCGAACAGGTTGGTACGGAACGCGCCGGGCTCCACGATCAGCACCTTGATGCCGAACGGTGCCACCTCGTCGGCCAGGCCCTCCGACAGCTGCTCCAAGGCCGCCTTGGTCGCGCTGTACGCGGAGAACCCGGCGAAGGACAGCTGACCGCCGAAGCTGCTGATGTTCACGACCGATCCACTGCCCCGCTCCCTCATCTGCGGCAGCAGCGCCCGGGTCAGCCGCGCCGGGCCGAACACGTGCAGGT
The DNA here is from genome assembly GCF_035983595.1 of Streptomyces sp. NBC_01334. Classification (NCBI taxonomy): domain Bacteria; kingdom Bacillati; phylum Actinomycetota; class Actinomycetes; order Kitasatosporales; family Streptomycetaceae; genus Streptomyces; species Streptomyces sp. NBC_01334. Next base: position 9,116,555 of record NZ_CP130718.1, read on the forward strand.
CGAACAGGTCGCGCAGCTCCTGGTCGGTGGTCTCCTCGAACGCACCGACCTGGGTGCGGCCGGCGTTGTTCACCACCACGTCCACCCTCCCGTAACGGGCCAGGACGTCGGCGGCCACCGCGTCGACGCGCTCGCCGTCGGTGACGTCCATGCTGATCGCCTCCGCGCGGTCCGGGTGCGCGGCGACCAGGCCGTCCAGCGCCTCGATCCGGCGGGCCGTGCCGATCACCGTGTCACCGGCGGCGACCGCGGCCTGCGCGATGGCCCGTCCGAAACCGCTGCTCGCGCCGGTGACCAGCCAGACCTTGGCGTTCTCGCTCATCTTCGTCTCCCTCGTCGGCTGCCGGTCGGGGCTCCCCGTCCGACGGCTGCCATCCTTCGCCGGACATCGGGGCGGCGTCCAAGACCCCTTGTGATAGCCATGAGTTATGGACATCCATGGACGCGATCTGCGCTACTTCACCGCGGTGGCCGAGGAGTTGAGCTTCACCCGCGCCGCCGAGCGGCTGTTCGTCTCCCAGCCCGCACTGAGCAAGCAGATACGGATGCTGGAGAACCGGCTGGGCGTGGTCCTGTTCGAACGGGACCGGCGGACGGTGCGGTTGACCGCGGTGGGGGAGGCCCTGTTACCGCACGCCCACGAGGTGCTGGCCGCCTGGCACGCCGCGGAGGCGGCGGTGCGGGAGGCGGAGACCGCCGAGCGGCGCACTCTGGTGATCGGCATGTCCACCAGCCCGGGCCGTGGCCTGCTGCCCGCCCTGCGGACCCGCCTCGTCTCCCGCTGTCCGCAGGCTCAGCCGGTCCTGCGGCAGGTCAACTGGGCCGATCCCAGTGCCGGGTTGGCGGACGGATCCAGCGACGTCGCCTTCGTCTGGCTGCCGCTGCCGGACGAGGACCGCTACCGGTATGCGGTGGTGGCCCGCGAGCCTCGCCTGGTCGCGCTGCCGGAGGGACACCCCTTGGCGGCGCGGGCCGCGTCCGACCCCGAGGGGCAGGTGGACTTCTCCGACCTGCTGGAGGAGCCCTTCCTCGCCCTTCCCGCGGAGGCCGGCCCGTTGCGCGACCACTGGCTCGCTCTCGATGCCCGAGGCGGCCGCCCGCCGCGGATCGGCGGGGTGGTGGCCAGCGCCGAGGAGACCCATGAGGCGGTGTCCGGCGGTCAGGGGATCGCGCTGCTGGCCACCGGGAACGCTGCGCTGGTCGTCCGGGACAAGGTGGTCGCCGTACCGGTCCGGGGCATCTCCCCGTCCCGGCTGGCGGTCGCCGCCGCCCAGGACGACAGACGGCCCCTGGTGCTCGCCTACCTGGCCGCCGCGAGCGAGGTCGGAGCCACCACCCGCTGTGACCCGGTGTCTGGGGCATGACCGCCTTCGCCCGCCCCGGAGAGCCTTTCGGGGCGGGCGAAGACGCTGGTCGGTGCTACTTGGTGAGCGCTGCCAGCTTGGGGTCGTTCGCGTAGGCCTCGGCCGCGTTCTCCTTCGTCACGATGACCGGCGGCAGGAGGAAGGACGGGACGACCTTCTTGCCGTTGTCGTACGACTTGGTGTCGTTGATGGTCGGCTTGTCGCCCTTCTGGAGGGCCTTGACCATGTTGACGGTCTCCGCGACGAGCTTGCGGGTGTCCTTGTTGATGGTCGAGTACTGCTCACCGGCCATGATCGACTTCACCGACTCGACCTCGGAGTCCTGACCGGTGACGACCGGGACCGGCTTGCCGGCGCCCTTGACCGAGGTGAGGATCGCGCGGGCGAGGGTGTCGTTCGGGGACAGGACGCCGTCGAGGGTCTTCTTGCCGCCGTAGGCCGAGGTCAGCAGCGAGTCCATGCGCTGCTGGGCGTTCTCGGCCTTCCAGCCCTGCGTCGCGGTCTGTTTGATGTCGGTCTGCCCCGAGCCGACAACGATGTCGCCCTTGTCGATCAAGGGCTTCAGCACCTCCATCGCACCGTCGAAGAAGACCTTGGAGTTGTTGTCGTCCGGCGAGCCGGAGAACAGCTCGATCGTCCAGGGACCCTTCGGCTTCTTCGCCTTCATACCGTCGATCAGGGCCTGTCCCTGGAGCTGGCCGACCTTGAAGTTGTCGAAGGCGATGTAGTAGTCGACGTCGGGCGTGTTCGTGATGAGCCGGTCGTAGGCGATGACGGTGGCGCCCTCGTCCTTGGCCTGCTTCACCTGGGTCGCGAGCTGCGAGGCATCGGTCGCGCCGATCACGATGACCTTCGCGCCCTTGGTGACCATGGAGGAGATCTGCGCCTGCTGGTCGGCGACGGTGGTCGAGGCGCCCGCGTACTGGACGTCGGCCTTGAAGCCGGAGTCCTTCAGGCCGTCGGTGAACAGGTCACCGGCGAGCACCCAGTTCTCCGAGGTCTTGGCGGGCAGGGCGACGCCGATCAGCGAGTCCTTCGCGAAGCCCTTGCCGTCGGCGCTGTCGCTGCCGGTGGAGCCCTCGCGTTCGTTGGAGCAGGCCGTGCCCAGGGTGAGCAGGGCGGCGGCGCCGACGGCGGCGATGCTTCTGATGACGAGTGTGCGCATGGTGGAGTTGGCCCCTTCGTACGGTGTGCGGTTGCGGGAGTGCGGTGTGCCGTCGAGCGCGGCGGGGGAGGAGACGCGGGCTCTGCGGTCAGCCCGCGATCCCGGCCTTGTCGGCGTCGGAGTCGGGGGCCGCCGGTGGAGCCGGTGCCGCCGGGTCGTCCCGCCGGAACGGGCGTGTCAGTGCGCCGATGACCGAGAAGCGTCCCTGGCTCTTGTTGTAGACGTCGAAGGCGACGGCGAGCAGGAGGACCAGGCCCTTGATGATCTGGACCATGTCGGATCCGACGCCCTCGAGTTGGAGGCCGTTGTTGAGCAGTGCCATGACCAGGCCGCCGACGATCGAGCCGCTGACGGTGCCCAGGCCGCCGGAGACCGCCGCGCCGCCGATGAACACGGCCGCGATGGCGTCCAGTTCCCAGCTCAGGCCGTCCTGCGGTCCGGAGGCCGAGGAGCGGGCGACGAAGATCATGCCGGCCAGCGCGGCCAGCACCGACATGTTCATCATGACGAGGAAGTTGACCCGCTTGAGCTTCACACCGGACAGTTCCGCCGCTCGCGCGTTGCCGCCGACGGCGTAGATGTGCCGGCCGCCGATGGTGTTGCGGGTGTAGTGCGAGTACGCGAGGACCAGAACGATCAGGATGATGCCGGAGATCGGCAGGCTGGTGCCGATCCGGCCGCCGGCGAAGCGGAGCGTCGCGAAGACGATCACGCCGAACATGACGGCCAGGCGGATGCCCGTGACCCACAGCGGTGCCAGGTCGGCCTTCATCTCGCGGCGGGTCTGGCGCGCCTTCCACTCGCGCCACAGCACGCCCGCGCAGGCGGCCACGCCGAGGAGCAGCGTCAGGTTGTTGTACCCGGTGTCCGGCCCGACCTCGGGCAGGAAGCCCGCGCCGATCTTGCGGAAGCCCTCGGGCACCGGAACCGTGTCGGCGTTGCCGATGTACTGGTTGCCGCCGCGGAACAGCAGCATCCCGGCAAGGGTCACGATGAAGGCGGGCACGCCGATGTAGGCCACCCAGAAGCCCTGCCAGGCACCGATCGCGGCGCCGACGAGCAGACCGAGCGCGATACCGAGGGGCCAGGGCAGGTCGTACTCCTGCATCGCCTTGGCGACGACGATGCCGGTGAACGCGGCGACCGAGCCGACCGACAGGTCGATGTGCCCGGCGACGATCACCATCAGCATCCCGATGGCCAGGATCAGGATGTAGGAGTACTGGCTGACGACCGCGATGAGGTTGCCCGACGTGAGCGTCAGGCCGTCGGTCCAGATCTGGAACAGCAGGACGATCGCCACCAGGGTGGAGATCATGCCGAACTGTCGGGCGTTGGAGGTCGTTCCTCCGAAGAGGTTCTTCTGAAGGTCGGTTATACGGCTCATGGAGTGGGGCTCTTCTTGGTAGCGGTCATCTGCTTCATCAGGAGTTCCGGATCGGCGTCGCCACGCGCCACATCGCCGGTGATGGTGCCCTCGAACACCGTGTAGATGCGGTCGCACAGGCCGATCAGCTCGGGCAGCTCGGAGGAGATGACGACGACCCCCTTGCCCTGGGCGACGAGCCGCTGGATGATCCCGTAGATCTCGAACTTGGCGCCCACGTCGATGCCGCGGGTCGGTTCGTCGAGGATCAGCAGGTCCGGGTCGGTGAACATCCACTTCGCCAGGACGACCTTCTGCTGGTTGCCGCCGGAGAGCTTGACGACACCCTCGTCGACGCTGGGGGTCTTGATCCGCAGGCTCCGGCGGTACTCCTCGGCGATCCGGTGCTCGCGCACCGGGTCGATGACGCGCCGTCGGGCGATCTTCGACAGCTTCGCGGCGACCATCGAGGTCTTGATGTCGTCCAGCAGGTTGAGGCCGATCGACTTGCGGTCCTCGCTGACGTAGGCCAGTCCGTGCCGGATGGCGTCCGACACGGTCTTCAGCCGGACTTCCTCGCCGTCCTTGAAGACCCGCCCCGACAGCCAGGTGCCGTAGGAGCGGCCGAAGAGGCTCATCGCGAGTTCGGTGCGGCCCGCGCCCATGAGTCCCGCGAAGCCGACGATCTCCCCGCGGCGGACATGGAACGTCGAGCCCTTGCACACCATCCGCTCGTCCGAACTGGGGTGGCGTACCGTCCAGTCGCGGACCTCGAAGAAGATCTCGCCGATGTCGGGCGTGCGGTCGGGGAAGCGGCTGTCGAGCTCACGGCCGACCATGCCCCGCACGATGCGGTCCTCGTTGACGCCGTCGGCCTGTACGTCGAGGCTCTCGATGGTGCGGCCGTCGCGCAGGATCGTGATGGTGTCGGCGACCGCCTCGATCTCGTTCAGCTTGTGCGAGATGATGATCGAGGTGATGCCCCGCTCGCGGAAGCCGCGCAGCAGGTCGAGCAGGTGCTGCGAGTCGTGCTCGTTGAGGGCCGCGGTCGGCTCGTCGAGGATCAGCAGCTTCACGTCCTTCGCGAACGCCTTGGCGATCTCGACGAGTTGCTGCTTGCCGACACCGATGTCCTTGATCAGAGTGTCGGGGTCCTCCCGGAGCCCCACCCGCGCCATCAGCTCCAGAGCGCGGCGTTGGGCCGTCTTCCAGTCGATCGAGCCGCGGCGGCGCGGTTCGTTCCCGAGGAAGAGGTTCTCGGTGATCGACATACCGGGTACCAGGGCCAGTTCCTGGTGGATGATCGCGATACCGGCCTGTTCGCTGGCCCGGATGTCGTGGAACCGGACCTGCTCGCCGCGGTAGACGATGTCGCCGGTGTAGCTGCCGTGCGGGTGCACCCCGCTGAGCACCTTCATGAGGGTGGACTTGCCGGCGCCGTTCTCGCCGCAGATCGCGTGGATCTCGCCTTCCCGCACGACGAGGCTGACGTCGGCGAGCGCGGTGACGCCGGGGAAGGTCTTGGTGATCGACCGCATCTCCAGCAGGGTCGGGGCGGTGGGCGTCATGAGTGGTGCTCCCCACCGCCGGGAACGCGCCTGGGCGTACCCGAGCCTTCGGGCCTGCGGCATTGCATGGACATCAACTTGCCTCCGATGGCACTGCCCTGTGCCTTCGTGTCCGGGATTTCGTCTGCCGGACACTAAATCCATTTGTTTTACTAAGTCAATGGGCTGCGAGAGATAGGTTGTAGGGGGAAACGAGAGAGGACCGTGCGTGCGGCAGGCAGGAACGAACCTTCCCAAGGTCGGGCGATACAACCGGGCTGTCGTCCTGGACCAGATCCAGCTCGCGGACGGCATCAGCCGGGTCGAGATCGCCCAGCACACGGGCCTCACCCCGCAGACGGTCTCGGGCATCGTGCGGCGTCTGCTCGACGAGGACATCGTGCGGGAGGACGGCGCGAGCAGGGTGTCCAGCGGCGGGAAGCCCCGCACCACCCTGCGCATCAACGCCGAGGCGGGCAGCGCGGTCGGCCTCCACTTCGATCCCGTGGAGCTCAGCTGCACCGTGGTCGACCTGCTCGGCCGGCCGCTGGTCGTCAAGAAGCGACCCACGGATCCCGGCACCGACCCGGCCCAGGTCGTCAAGGACATGGCGGAACTGGTCGCCGACGTGCTGGCCGAGACGGGCGTCGACCGCGGCAAGGTCCTCGGGCTGGGCCTCGCCACCCCCGGGCCGATCGACCTCGAGGCGGGCGCGATCGTCGGCGCGCCCCAGCTGGCCCGCTGGACGCGGGTCCCGGTGCAGCACATGCTGAGCGAGGCGACCGGCCTGCCGGTGACCCTCGACAACGACGCCACCGCCGCCGCGGTCGGCGAACGCTGGTCGGGCAAGGGCAAGGGCGTGGCCGACTTCGCCTACTTCTTCTTCGGCACCGGCGTCGGCGGCGGCCTCATCCTCAACCACCAGGTGTACCGGGGCGGTTCACTCAACGCGGGCGAGTTCGGGCACTCCTCGGTACTGCCCGAAGGACCGGAGTGCTACTGCGGCAACCGAGGCTGCCTCGAGCGGCTCGTGAACCCCACGGCGATCGTCGCCGAGGTGCATCGCAGGCTCGCCGCCGGAGCGCATCCGGACAGTGCGCTGGCGCGGGTGTTCGCCGAGCGTCCCGAGGCGGTCGACCACGCCGCCATCGGGGTGGCCGCGGCGGCCGGCGACCCGGTCGCGGCCGCGGTCATCGACGAGACCGCGGAGCACGTCGCCTCGGTCGCGGTCGACATCGCGAACTTCATCGACGTGGACCTGATCGTCCTCGGCGGCCACGGCATCCAGCACGTCGAGTCGCGGTACGTCGAGGTCGTCGCCGCCGCGCTGGCCAGCCGGCCGTTGTCCCGGCACGTCCGGGTCGTCGAGGTCGAGGCGTCCTGGCTCGGCACGGACGCGGCGGTGGTGGGCAGCGCGGCACTCGTCCTGCACGCCACGTACTCCCCACAGCTGTCGGCCCTGCTGGGCACGGCCGCGGGCCCCGGCGGGATGCCCTAGCCGGGGCCCGCGCGCCTTGCCCGAGCCGGGTGTCTGGCGCAGGCTGTTCCTATGGGTGCGCAGGACGGCCCCACGCTCATCACCTCCGTGCAGCGGGCCTTCCGCTTGCTGGAGGCGGCGAGCGCGCACGAGAACGGCGCGCCGGCGAAGCAGCTGGCGCGCGAGACGGGGCTGCCCCTGGCCACCGCCTACCACTTGCTGCGGACCCTCGTGAACGACGGCTACCTGCGGAAACTCCCGGACGGCGGGTTCATCCTGGGGGACCGGCTCCAGACGCTGCACACCGCGGGCCGCGCGCAGGCGCTGCTCAGCCGGGTCCGGCCCGCCCTCGCCGCACTGCGGGACGAGCTCGCCACAGCCGCCTACCTCACCTTCTACGAGGAGGGGGAGATCCGGGTCGCCGAGATCGTCGACGGCCCCCGGGCACCCCGGGTGGACCTGTGGGTCGGTTTCGAGGACGCGGGGCACGCCACCGCGCTCGGCAAGTCGGTACTGCGGGAACTGGACGAGGAGGCCCGCAAGGAGTACCTCTCCCGCCACCACCTCGCCGATCTCACGCCCAGGACCATCACCAGCGCCCCCGAGCTGCTCCGGCAACTGGACTCCTCGCCCGTGGCCCCGGCCGTCACGGACCTGGAGGAGTACGCCCTCGGCACGGTCTGTGTCGCGGTGCCCGTCTACAGCGGCGACACCCTCGGCTCGCTCGGCGTCTCGCTGCCGGTCGACCGGCTGTCCCGGCTCGAACAGGTGCGGGCCCGGCTGCTCCCGACCGCGAGCCGCGTGACCAGGGGTCTTTCGCTCACCAGGTGATCGTTCACTATCTGAAAATCTGATCCTTGTGAGCAGTCGGGTCGAACCCGTTTCCTAGACGAAACGGACATTTCCGAAGTGCCCCGGCGCACGGACAGATGAGGATTGCGGACGAAGCATGGGTCATGCGCGCAACCATGGCGGCGATCACTGCCCGACACGGCTGTTGAAATCGTTCAGACACCGGGTGGCAGGGCCTCTGCTGCCGGTTCTGATCCTCCTGGTCATCATGCTGGTCGGCCTCTTCGGTGACCCCGGGATGATCTGGCTGCCCCTGCTGTCGGCGGGGCCGGCGCTGGCCGCCACGACCAACGGCCCGCGCGGTGTCCTCTGCGTGGGCCTTCTCGCCGCGGTGGTCGGCGCGACGCTCGGCGCCCGGGTCGGCGCTCCCGGCCGCGAGGTGGCCGCCGTACTGGCCGCCCTGGTGGCCGTCACCCTGGCGAGTGGTCTGGCCAGCGCGCTGCGCGGGCGCCGTGAGCGGGTGCTCGCGGACGTCCGGTCGGTCGCGGAGGCCGCCCAGCACGCGCTGCTCAGGCCGGTGCCGGCGACCGTCGGTCCGTTCGAGGTCGCCGTCCGTTACAGCGCCGCGGCCGCGGAGGCCCGGATCGGCGGCGATCTCTACGCGCTGGTGCCCACCCCGTACGGCGTACGGCTGATCGTCGGTGATGTGCGGGGCAAGGGACTGCCCGCCGTGGGGACCGCCGCACTCGTCCTCGGCGTCTTCCGGGAGGCCGCCTACGACGAACCCGATCTCCTGGCCGTCGTCGACAGGATCGAGCGGAGTCTCGCGCGCAACCTGGGTACCGACGACTTCGTCACCGCCGTGGTCGCCGGATACCCGCGATCCGGTGAGCTGGAGATGGTGAACTGCGGGCACGCGCCACCGCTGCTGGTCGGCGCCTCCCGGAGCGTCGTGGCGGTGGAGCCCACGCAGCCCGCCCCGCCCCTCGGGCTGCGCGCCCTCACCGACCAGACCCCGAGCCTTCAGGTGCTTCCCTTCGCCGACGGCGACCAACTGCTGCTCTACACGGACGGGGTCATCGAGGCCCGGGACCGCGACCGGGAGTTCTACCCGCTCGTCGAGGGCCTCGAGCACCACCTCTGCGACGATCCGGCGCGCACGGTCGGAGCGATCCACGACGAACTGCTGTCGCACGTCGGCGGACGACTGCATGACGACGCGGCCCTGCTCCTGATCCGCAAGCCCGCCGTCGCCGCCACCTCGATTCCCCAACCGGCCCTGCCTGGACAGTTGTTGGGGGACCAGGCGGTGTGAACGCCGTGACGCTTCCCGCCACCGCGCCGAGGGTGACGACACGCGTCCGCGGGGCATCGACGCGATGCCCCGCGGAGGACCGGTCCGGCTACTCGCCCGACGGGGCGGTGAGTGTGACGCCGAGGGCCACGGGGGTGCCGAAGTTCGGCGTGCCGTCGGTGTTCCAGGTGAACTTCTGCGCCCTGGTCGTCCGGTTCATGTCGCAGCCGCCGCCCGTGGAGTTGTTGGCGTGGTAGACGATCCAGTCCTCGGTCCCGTCGGGCGACTTGAAGAAGCCGTTGTGGCCGGGACCGTAGACGCTGCCTGCGTCGGACCGCTGGAAGACCGGGTTCGGCGACTTGACCCACGACGAGGAGCTGAGCGGGTCACCGCCGTTGTAGGTGAGCATCCCGAGCTTGTAGTCGGGCGTGGAGCAGTGGCTGGCGGAGTAGACGATGTACGTCCTGCCGTCCCGCTGGAGCACCTCGGCGCCCTCGTTGACCGCGCCGCCAACCGTCTCCCAGCTGTAGGTCGGCGTGGACAGCACACGGCGGGTGCCGCTCGCGGTCCACGGGTTCGACAGCGGCCGGATGAACATCGGCTGCGAGCCGTTGTAGAAGGTGCCCAACAGGTAGAGCTGACCGTTGAGTTGCAGGATCCCCGGGTCCAGTTCCCAGGTGTTGTCCTGGGTCGGGTCGAGCAGGTCGGCCTTGAAGCTGTACGGCCCCATCGGGTCGAGGCCCGCGCTCTCGAGCACATGGATGCGCTGGGTGCCGAGGTCGTAGGGCTCGCGGCCGGCCGTGTAGTAGAAGTACCACCGCTTGCCGTCGGGGCCGTCGAGCAGATGGAACTCCGGCGCCCACATCGTGCCCGCCCCATTGGGCCGGGTGAGGTTGAAGATCACCTGGTCGGTGGCGGTGGCGAGCCCGGCCAGGGTGCTCGCCCTGCGCATGGTGACCGTCGAGTTCCAGGTGGTCGTGGCGAGGTAGTAGGAGCCGTCGTAGTACGTGAGCCAGGGGTCGGGGCCGTGCTGGGACAGGGGGTTGGTGAACGTGTGCGGGCCGGTGCCGCCGCCGGTGAATCCGGGCAGCCGCCACACCCTGCCGTTCGCGGCGGCGCACGGCAGCTGCACCAGAACGGAGCCGGACGCCGAGGACCCGCCGCTGGGTGTGACGCACTTGCCCGAGCTCACGGAGACCAGGTTGAAGGTCTTGTCGGTGCCGCCGACCGACACCGCGACGAGCCGCCACCGCTGGTTCGTCCCACCGTGGCAGGGCCACTGGATGATCGCCGCGTTGTCCGCCGTGGACGCCCCGTGGACGTCGACGCACTGGCCGGACCCGGTGGTGATCGTGTACGTGTCGTTCGTCCCGGAGACCAGGGTGTGGGCGAAGTTCTGGTTCGCGCCGGAGCCGCAGGCGAAGGCACGCAGTTGTGTCCCGTTGGCCGTCGAACCGCCCGGTAGATCGAGGCAGTTGCCGCCGTTCTGGTTCACCCCCGTCGAGGTGAACGCGACGGCGGCGGAGGCGGGCGGCGCCACGAGGAAGGCGACCGCCGGGGTCAGCAGGGCGATGAGCGCGGCCAGGCATCTGGAACGGGTCACGGTCCGTACACCTTTGCTTCGAGGAGACCGACGGAGTTGGTGCCGTTGCCGGTGAGCAGCACCCGCAGCCGGGTGGTGCTCGTGGCGGTGAAGGCGACGGTGTTGTACTGGTTCCTGACCAGTGGGTAGCCGCCGGCGCCGGGCATGTCGACGTAGGCGCTGCCGTTCCAGTACTGGAGCTTCCACGCGGCCGGCAGGTCGATGCCCTGGTCGTCGTCGAAGAAGTACACCTCGGCCCTGTTCAGGGTCCTGGCCGACGGCCAGGTCAGTTCCGCCCACTGCTGACCGGTCTCCGGCCAGGTCCCCCAGCGCGGGTTCACGGTGTCGTTGGACGACGGCGGGTCGATGCCGTCGTTGACGGCGGTGACAGCTTCCCAGGGGGAGGTGTACGACGCGGACGGCGTCGCGGACGTCGCCAGGTTGGCCGGTGGCTGCACGCCGCCCCGGTTGTACACCTTGACCTCGGTGAGCCCCGTCTTGGCGCCGGAGGCGTTGGTGGCCAGGACCCGTACGCGTTGGGCGGTGATCGCCGGGAACCGTACGAGGTTGTAGTTGGCGCGTGGCACCGCCGGGCTCCTGGTCTGGCCGGGCGCGTTCACCCATGAACTGCCGTCGTGGTATTGGACGGTGTACGCGGACGGCGCCCGGTAGGTCGTATTGGCCGGGCGGCTGTCCTTGAAGTACAGGCGCAACTCGTCGAGCGTGCGGGCGGTGCCGAAGTTCAGCTCGTACCAGTCCTGGCTGTTGGCGGACCCGCCGGCGCCCCAGAAGGGCTCGTTGGTGGGGTATCCGTCGATCGCGCCGGCGGTGCTGCTGCCGGATCCGGTGGCGGAGGCGGACACGGTCGCCCCCGCGGCGAGGTTGGTGAGGTCGGCGGTCAGGTCGACGCCCGCCTTGGCGAGCATGTCGACCATCCGGGGGCTGTTCTGGACGACCTGGTTCGGGGCCTGGAGCCCGGCCACGGCCGTGTGGTGGGTGACCGTGCCGCTCGTGGTCACGTTTCCGGTGGCCGGGTCCCAGGTGAAGGGCACCAGCGAGCCGACCGTCGCGGCCCGGCTGCCGTTGATGAAGATCGAGTAGCCCTCCGGGACGCCGGGGTAGCGCACCACGCCGTCGGCCGGGTCGTCCCAGACGACGGTCAGGTCGGCGCCCCGGTAACGGAGGTTGTTGACGGTGAAGTGGCTCCAGCCGATGTCGATGGGGGACAGCTCGACCTTCGCGTCGTTGCGCGGCCGCAGCCCGGCGACGTCCTCGATCACCGTCCAGTTGCTGCTGCCCAGGATGTTGTGGTGGATCCAGGACCGGTAGTCGATCCCGGTGCCGTTCCAGTCGGCCCAGAACTCGTTCGCGTCCGGCCACTGGGTGTTGCCGCCGATGTACTGCGCCCAGGTGTTCCAGTACAGCAGCTTCTTGTAGTCGGTCGCGTTCATCCAGGAGTTGGGGTAGTTGCGCAGCACGGACGAGTAGAGCCGGAACTGCACGGTCGAGTTGATGGTGGAGAAGTTGTTGGAGCCGGGGTTCCCGGCGTCGGCCGCCGCCTTCTTGTCCACCTGGTTGGCCGTGTAGAAGGGGAAGACGGGGTACTGGGCCGGGTCGTCGTACAGGCGCAGGGCCTGCTTGTACGTCGCGGTGTCGGGGACCGCTCCGACCGCGAACGGGTAGTAGTTGTTGATCTCCTTCCAGGGCACCCACTCGTTCGTCGACTTGAGCCGGTGCTCGAACAGCTGCCGGTTCGGGTTCCACAGGACGTTGACGATGGCGTCCTTGATCTGCGTCGCGAGGGTGCGCATCTCGGTGGCCTTGGCCGTGTTGCCGACCGCCTCGTAGGCCTGGGCGGCGGCGAGCGCGCCGCTGTACTGGTAGGCGGACTCGGCGCGGTCCATGTTCCCGGGCTTCCAGTGGAAGGAGACGGCGTCGGCGTCGTTGCCCGTCAGAGCACCCCAGTCGTACTCGATGAGCTTGTTGTTGTCGTGGTCGTAGTAGGAGAGCTGTCCCTTGACGTCTCCCTCCGCGTAGCGCGCGAGGTTGCCGGCGATCGCCGGTTGCCCGCCGTGGATCTGGTAGCTCTTCCAGGCCGCCTCGGCGATGTACTGGGTGTAGCTGTTGGACCAGTTCTCCGGGTCGCCGGGGTTGTCCAGGAAGCGGCCGCCCTTGGAGGTCTGGCCGGCGCTGAGCCAGTCCCCGTAGGCGTAGGCCGGGTTGCGCAGGTACTTGAGGTCGTCGATGTGCATGGGCTGGGTGAGCGCGATCGCGTTGTTGTAGCCCAGGACGCCTTCGGTCGAGGTCGGGAACTGGAAGGTCTGCCCGGGGATGTCGGCGTCGAGGTTGTTGAAGCGCATCAGCCACCAGCGGTAGTAGACGTTCTTCTTGATCGCGGGCTCGGGCACGTCGATGTAGGGCACGTTCTGCGCCCACCACAGGTTGTACGCCTTGACGTGGGTGGCGAAGGCGGTGGTGTCGGAGTAGCCCGCGTAGGCGTTGTACTCGGTGAGCGACTCGGGGATCTCGTCGGTGACGAAGCCCATGACCACCTTGGCGGTCACCGTGGCTCCGGCGCCGACGGTCACGGACCGGTTCAGGCCGCCGCTGGACACGCTGAAACCGTCGCCGGTGAGTCGCGGCCGGACGGTGGTGAGGTTGTTGTAGGCGTTCACCTGCCCGGTGAGCTCGCTGCCGGTCCCCGCGGTGGCGATCGGCGAAGTCGCCCGTAGCTGCAGGGTGGTGGAGCCGGTGCCGTTGTTCCTGATCGAAAGGTTGGTCACGGCGACGTTGTTCTCGGTGATGAACTTGGTCTGGGTGACGGTGATCGAGCCGCTGGTGTGCACGCTCTTCCAGTGGCTCGGCACCTGCCGGCGCTGGGCGACCTGTTCGGTGAAGGCGCCCGGGCTGATCGCGACGGTGTAGGCGTTGTTGTCGTTGATGCTCTCCCAGTAGGCGACATGACCGCCGAAGCCCATGACCGCGGGGTTGTGGGTCTTCATGAAGACCGCCCGGCCACGGCTCATCAGCCAGGGCCCGGCCGGGTCGTCGCCGGTGCGGGCCAGCAGACGGTCCATCCAGAAATCGGTTCCCGAACTTTCCGCGTCGTAGATGCTCCGCATCATGTCGCCCGGTGTGTAGGCGACGGGCGGAGCCGGGATCGCGGGTCCGCTGAACGAAGGGAACCCGATCGTCTGCGCGGCGGCGGCCGGGGTCACGGAACAGACGGAACAGAGGATGAGCACGAGTGCGACGAGGAGGCGCTTCATGAGGTGCTCCCTGTCAGGGTGACGGCGAGCGGGCAATGGCATGTGCCTGACATATTGAACAGAAACTGACCTAAAAGGTTTTCGCAACGTACGAGCGACCTGATGAGGTGTCAAGAGAGGGCGGTGCGGACCGGATCGGACCGGGAACGCAGGCCGGGAGGGTCAGGAGTTCGGGCAACGGGACGTTCAGGACAGCGGCGCCGTCGACCCCCTGATCACCACACGGCAGCGCACGGTCTCCACGCCCGAGCGCCGCACCCCGCCGATCGCGCCGAACAGGGCGTGCGCCGCCGCGCGGCCGACCTGCTCCAGATTCATGTCGACGCTGGTCAGCGGCGGCCGCGAGGCGGCGGTCAGGACCTGCCAGTTGTCGAAGCCCATGACCGCCACGTCCTCCGGCACCCGGTGGCCCCGCTCGCGCAGGACGTCCATGACGCCACGGGCGATCTGGTCGCTGCCGCACAGCACGGCGTCGAGATCCGGATGCCGGTCGAGCAGCAGCGCGGTGGCCGCCCGCCCCCAGCCCTCTGACCACGCCCCGAACCGCGGTTCGCCGACCGGGGCGAGACCGGCGTCGGCCAGCGCGGCCAGGGCGCCCTCGGCCCGCTCCCGCGCCGCGAGGTACCCGGGGTCGCCGGTGATGTGCGCGATCCGGGTGCGGCCGCAGGCCAGCAGGTGCTCGACCGCTGTCCGGCCGGCGTCGACGCTGTCGGGCACGATGGACAGATCGGCCGGATCGTCCGACGGCGCGTAGGCGTAGACGACGGGCACGGGCAGCTCACGCCCCAGGGAGGGCCGGGGATCGGTCCGGCTGCCCACCACGATGAGACCGTCGACGCGACGCCCCAGCAGCGCGCGGACATGGTGCTGCTCGCGGATCGCGTCGCCGCGGGCGTCGCACAGGAACACCGCGACCTCGCCGGCTCCGAAGGCGTCCTCGGCACCCATGAGGATCGGGATGCTGAACCGGCCCTCCAGGTCGCTGGTCAGCAGTCCGACCGTGCCCGACCGTCCGACGAGCAGGCCGCGGGCCAGCTGGTTCGGACGGAAGGCCAGTCGTTCGGCCGCTTCGATCACCCGCTGCCGTGTCTCCGCGCGCACCTGGGTGCGGCCGTTGAGCGCCTTGGACGCGGTGGCGATGGACACTCCGGCCAGCCGGGCGACATCGCTGAGCGTGGCGGGCTGCGAACGAGAGGGGCCGACGGCCGGTGTCATGGAGGTTCTCCTGTCTCGCGGCGCGTGCGTAAACCGTACGCGAGATGTTTCGGCCGGGGTGCGCGCAGGAGGCTTTCACAGCTTTCGGCGTCACCCGGCGCGACGGCGCGTACAACCGTTGCCTGCAAGGGGATTGACGGGTCGTGAGCCGGGTTCTAGCTTTCAGAAAGCCTTTTCGGCTTCTTTCCGTCGCAGAACCCGTCCAAGGGGGATCGTCATGGGGAGCACGACCGGACCACGTGGACCCGTCCGCCGGCTCACCACCGGCGTCGTCGCGCTCCTCGCCGCAGCGAGCCTGGTCACGGCCTGCGGGTCGGGGGACGGCGACTCGGACGGCGGGGGAGGGGGCGCGGCAGCGGACGCCAAGGGCGTCGACGACGGCACCACACTGACGATGTGGACACGCGCGGCCACCCGCCCGCAGAGCGAGGCGCTGGTCGAGGCGTACAACGCGTCCCACAAGAACAAGATCAAGCTCACCGTCGTCCCCACCGACGACTACCAGGCCAAGGTCGGCGCGGCGGCCGGCTCCCGGGACCTCCCCGACCTCTTCGCCTCCGACGTGGTGTTCGTGCCGAACTACACCACCAGCGGCCTCTTCGCCGACCTCACCGAGCGCGTCGACGCCCTGCCCTTCGCCGCCGACCTGGCCCGGTCGCACATCAAGGCGGGCACCTACGAGGGCAAGAAGTACGTCGTCCCGCACACCCTCGACCTGTCGGTGCTCTTCTACAACAAGGATCTCTACCGGAAGGCGAAGCTCGACCCCGCCGAACCGCCCACCACGCTGAGCGAGTGGGACCGGCAGGCGCGGGCCGTGGACGCGCTGGGCGGCGGCGTCGACGGCACCTTCTTCGGCGGCAACTGCGGTGGCTGCGGCGTCTTCACCTGGTGGCCGTCCATCTGGGCCGGGGGAGAGGAGGTCCTGAACAAGGAAGGAACCGAGGCGAACCTCGACTCCGCCACCGCGAAGAAGGTCTACGACACCTACCGGGGCTGGGTGAAGGACGACATCGTGGCCCCCGGCGCACGCGACGAGACCGGCACCACCTGGACCGGCGTCTTCCCGAAGGGAAAGGTCGGCGTCATGCCCATGCCGTCGACCACGCTGGGCCTGATGCCCAAGAACCTGGACCTCGGTGTCGCACCCATTCCGGGACCCGACGGCGGCACCTCCACCTTCGTCGGCGGTGACGCCATCGGCATCTCCGCCACCAGCAGGTCCGCCGACCAGGCCTGGAACTTCCTCGCCTGGTCGCTGGGCGACGAGGCCCAGGTCGACGTGGTCGCCGCACACAAGGACGTCGTGGCCCGCACCGACCTCGCCTCCAACAAGTACTCCGCCGCGGACCCGCGCCTCGTCACCATCAACCGGCTCGTGGCGAACGGCCGCACCCCGTACGCCCTGAAGTTCGGCCAGACCTTCAACGACCCCAACGGGCCCTGGCTGTCCCTGATGCGCGACGCCGTCTTCGGCGACGGAACGTCCGTCGACAAGGACAACACGGCGGTCACCGCCTCACTGGCCGACTGAACGGCACGGCACCGGACGCACCGGACCCCGGCACGTCCCCTCCCACGTCACCCGGCAGAGGAGAGCCATGCAGGTCAAGGCCTACGACCGAGCGACCACCGCGGACCGGCCCGTGGTGCGTCGCCCGGCCCGCCGACCCCGTGCCGCCGCGCCCCGCCGGCACTCCCGCACGATCCAGGGCCTCGGCTACGCGGCCCCCACGGCCGTGTTCGTCACCGTCTTCTTCCTGCTGCCCCTCCTCCTCGTCGGCCAGATGTCGCTCAGCGACTGGCCGCTGCTCGCCGGAGACCGGGGCGGCAACGTCCCGGAGAACTACACCGACGTCACCGACAGCCCCCTCTTCTGGCCGGCCGTGCGCTTCACCCTCCTCTACACGGGGATCGTCACGGTCGTCCTGCTCGGCCTGGCGCTGCTCCTCGCCCTGCTGGTGCAGGAGTCCCGCCCCGGCGCCGGCTTCTTCCGTACGGTGTACTTCCTGCCCGGCGCCCTCGGACTCGCCTCGGCCTCGCTGCTCTTCTGGGGCCTCTACAGCCCCACCACCGGGCCGCTCAGCCGCGTCCTGGAGCGGCTCGGCCTCGTCGACGACCCGGTCTCCTTCCTCGGCACGCCGACCTCGGCCCTCCTGTCGACGGTGTTCCTCGTCGTGTGGAAGTTCGCCGGCTTCTACATGCTGATCCTGCTCGTCGGTCTCCAGCGCATCCCCCACGAGGTGTACGAGGCGGCCCGCACGGACGGCGCGAGCCGCGGCCAGATCTTCCGTTCCATCACGCTGCCGCTGCTGCGTCCGTCGCTCGCCCTCTCCCTGCTGCTGTGCGTCACCGGATCACTGCTCGCCTTCGACCAGTTCTTCGTCCTCACCAAGGGCGGACCCGACAACAGCACCGTCACCGTCGTGCAGTTGATCTACCGCGAGGCGTTCCAGCGGCTGAACCTCGGCACCGCCGCGGCCCTGTCGATCGTCGTGCTGGCCGCGCTGCTCCTGCTCAACGCCCTGCAGTTCCGCGGTCTTCGCCGCGCCGACGAGTCATGACCCGCTCGAGACAGGAGACTTCGGTGCTCACCAGAGCCCTCGGCCGGACGCCCTACTACGTCGTCGCCGGAGGACTGGCCGTCATCTTCCTCTTCCCGCTGCTGTGGAACGCCTGGGCCTCGGTCGACGGACAGCCCGGCACCGCGCAGGAGACCGGCTACGGCCTCGGCAACTACCGCACGCTGCTCGACTACGACGCCGGCCTGTGGCGGTACCTCGGCAACAGCGCCGTCGTCTCCGCGCTCACCGTCGCGCTGACCCTCGGCGTCTCCCTGCTCGGCGGCTACGCCTTCGCCCGCTTCGACTTCCCGGGCAAGAACCTGCTGTTCCTGCTGACCCTGGCCATCCTCATGGTCCCGTACGCCACGCTCCTCATCCCGCTCTACGTGCTGCTCGGCAGGCTCCACCTCCAGAACTCGCTGCTCGGGCTGAGCCTGGTGCTGGTCATGTTCCAACTGCCGTTCGCCACCTTCATGATGCGGATCTCCTTCGAGGCGGTGCCGCGCGAACTGGAGGAGTCGGCCCTGGTCGACGGCTGCGGAACCGCGGGCGCGCTGCGCCGGGTGCTCCTTCCCGCGGTGCGACCGGGGCTGATCACGGTGGGGCTGTTCGCCTTCCTCGCGGCCTGGAACGACTTCATCGCACCGCTGATCCTCATCTCGGACAGCGAGAAGGCGCCGCTGCCGCTGGCCGTCGCGAACCTGCGCCAGCAGAGCATGGGCGCCGTCGACTACGGGGCCACCGAAGCCGGGGTGGTGGTCCTCGCCGTGCCCTGCCTGCTCCTCTTCCTGCTGCTGCAACGGCACTACGTACGGGGCTTCATGTCGGGCGCGCTCAAGGGCTGAAGCCCTGGCACCCGCACGGCCGGCCCGACAGACGACCCGCACGGACATCCGGACGGACAACCTGCACGGACAATCCCACAGCCACCCCCACAGCCACCTCCACGGACAACCCGCCAACCCGCGGAGAACCCGCACGGCCACACCTGACGGACCACCGAAGGGACGAACCGAAGGCATGAACTGGTGAGGGAGAACACGGTGCGCTCATCCTTTGTGCCGGTGGCGCCGAGCCGGGGACGGCTGCGGCCGCTCGGCCTCGACGAGGTCCGGATCACCGGGGGCTTCTGGGCCCGACGCCGGCAGACCAACGAGACCGCCACACTCGACCACTGCCGGGACTGGATGGAACGCGTCGGCTGGATCGGCAACTTCCGGGCCGCCGTGGAGGGCCGGATCCACCGGGACCGGCGGGGCCGGGAGTTCGCCGACTCCGACGTCTACAAACTGCTCGAAGCCATGGCCTGGCAGGCCGGGCAGGCCCCCGGCGGTTCGCTCGACCCGCAGATCGCCGCACTCACCGAGGCCATCGCCCCCGCCCAGGAACCGGACGGCTACCTCAACACCGCCTTCGGCCGCCCCGGTCAGCAGCCCCGCTACAGCGACCTCGAATGGGGCCATGAGCTGTACTGCTACGGGCACCTGATCCAGGCGGGCGTCGCCCAGACCCGGGCCCGCGGTGAGGGCGAGCTGGCGAAGATCGCCCGGCGGGCCGCCGACCACGTGTGCGCCACCTTCGGCCCGGGCGCCATCGAGGGCGTCTGCGGACACCCGGAGATCGAGACGGCCCTGGTCGAACTGGCCAGGGCGACGGGGGAGCAGCGCTACCTGGACCAGGCCGCGCTCTTCGTCGACCGCCGCGGGCACGGCACCCTCGCCGACCCCGAGTTCGGCCGCGTCTACTACCAGGACGACCTGCCCGTCCGACAGGCCACGGCGCTGCGCGGCCACGCCGTCCGCGCCCTCTACCTCGCGGCCGGCGCCGTCGACGTCGCGGTGGAGACCGGGGACGACTCCCTGCTCGACGCGGTCGTACGGCAGTGGGAGACGGGGGTGGCCCGGCGCACCTACCTGACCGGCGGCATGGGCTCGCACCACCGGGACGAGTCCTTCGGCGACGACTTCGTGCTGCCGCCGGACCGCGCCTACTCGGAGACCTGCGCCGGGGTGGCCTCCGTGATGCTCAGCTGGCGGCTGCTCCTCGCCACCGGCGAGCCGCGCTACGCCGACCTGGCGGAGCGGACCCTGTACAACGTGGTCGCGACCTCCCCGTCCGAGGACGGCCGCGCCTTCTTCTACGCCAACACCTTGCACCGGCGCCGCCGCGGCACCGTACCGTCGCCGGACGCCGACAGCCCACGTGCCGAATCGAGCCTGCGCGCCCCCTGGTTCGCGGTGTCCTGCTGCCCGACCAACGTGTCTCGGACCCTGGCGCTGCTGCCCGGCTACCTGGCGACGGTGGACGACCACGGCATCCAGCTGCACCAGTACGCCGACGCCGAGATCACCACCTCCCTCGCGGGTGGCCACGGCGTCGCGCTGCGCGTCCGTACCGACTACCCCACCGGTGGGAGCGTGCGCGTGCGTATCGACCGGTCGCCGGACCGCCCCTGGACGCTGTCGCTGCGCGTCCCCGCGTGGACGGAGGGTGCCCCCGCCCGGCTGGTCGGTCCGGACGGCGCGCGCCGAGCCGTGGCACCCGGCACGGCCACGGTCACCCGGGTGTTCCGGCCCGGCGACGAGGTACGGCTCGAACTGCCCGTGGCCCCGCGCTGGATCGCGCCCGACCCGCGCATCGACGCGGTGCGCGGCACCGTCGCCGTCCAGCGCGGTCCGCTGGTGTACTGCGCCGAGTCCGTGGACCTGCCGGACGGGCACGAGGCCGACGCCGTACGAGTGGATCCGTCCGCCGCGCCGCAGGACGGGCCGGACGACACGGTCCTGGCGCCCGGTGAACTCGTCGCCCTTCACGACGAGCCGCGCGAGGCCACCTGGCCCTACCAGCCGCTCGGCCAGGCCCCTGCCCCCGCAGGCGAGCCCACCGGCATCGTCCTGGTGCCCTACCACTCCTGGGCGCGCCGAGGCCCCTCGACGATGCGCGTATGGCTGCCGACCACGGCGGAGCCGCCGACCGCGCCCCCCGGGGAGTAGTCGTGCACCGGTGGGCGACCGGCAGCGCACATGCGGCCGAGTGGCGCCCGCCCAACGCGTTCCGCCATGCGTGTCCGGCCCCCCGACACGTTCCACTGCCACGCGCGCCCGCCCCTCCCACCGGCACGTTCCACCACCACGCGCTTCCGTCCCGCCCCCCACACGCAAACGGAGCCCAACATGCCCCAACCCCCCACTCGCCGACGTCTGTTGAGGATGGCCGCAGGGACCGCGGCCGCCGCACCGCTGCTGCACGCGACCCCGGCGGCAGCCCGTACCGCGTACACCGCCGCCGCCACCGCCGCACCGCCGATCGCGGGGACTCCGGCACACGTCCCGCCCGCCGCTGCCCCGGCCGTTGCACCGGCAGCCGTCCCGGCGACCTGGGCGGTACATCCCTTCCCGCTGGACCAGGTGACCCTCGGCGACGGTGTGTTCCGCCGCAAGCGCGATCTGATGCTCGACTACGCGAGGGGCTACCCGGCCGACCGCATCCTGGCCGTCTTCCGGGCCAACGCCGGGCTCGACACCCGAGGGGCCCGGCCGCCGGGCGGCTGGGAGACCGCCGACGGCAATCTGCGCGGTCACTACGGCGGCCACTTCCTCACCCTCGTCTCCCAGGCGTACGCCGACACGCGCGAGGCGGCCCTGAAGACCAAGCTCGACCAGCTGGTGGCCGCGCTCGGCGAATGCCAGCAGGCCCTGGCCGAGCACGGTTCGCCGAAGCCGAGCCACCCCGGCTACCTGGCGGCGTACCCGGAGACGCAGTTCATCCTGCTGGAGAGCTACACGACCTACCCCACCATCTGGGCGCCCTACTACACCTGCCACAAGATCATGCGTGGTCTCCTCGACGCGTACACCCTGGCCGGGAACGCACAGGCCCTCGCCATCGCCTCGAAGATGGGTGACTGGGTGCACAGCAGGCTGGGCCGGCTGCCGAAGGCGCAGCTGGAGCGCATGTGGTCGATCTACATCGCCGGTGAGTACGGCGGGATGAACGAGGTGATGGCGGACCTCCACGCCCTCACCGGCCGGGCGGAACACCTCGCCGCCGCCCGTTGCTTCGACAACACCGCGCTGCTGGACGCCTGCGCCGGCGACCGGGACATCCTGGAGGGCCGGCACGCGAACCAGCACATTCCCCAGTTCACCGGCTATGCGCGGCTGTTCGACCACACGGGGGACGAGAAGTACGCGGCCGCCGCCCGAAACTTCTGGCACATGGTGGCGGGCCCCCGGACGTACAGCCTGGGCGGCACGGGCCAGGGTGAGGTGTTCCGGGCCCGGAACGCCATCGCGGCCACCCTGGGCGACAACAACGCCGAGACCTGTGCGACGTACAACATGCTCAAGCTGAGCAGGCAGTTGTTCTTCCACGAGCCGGACCCCGCCTACATGGACCACTACGAGCGGGGCCTGACCAATCACATCCTCGCCTCCCGCCGGGACGCCCCCGGCACGGACAGCCCCGAGGTCACCTACTTCGTCGGCATGGGCCCGGGGGTGGTGCGCGCGTACGACAACACCGGCACCTGCTGCGGCGGCACCGGTATGGAGAACCACACCAAGTACCAGGACTCGGTCTACTTCCGCTCCGCCGACGGCGACGCGGTCTACGTCAACCTCTGTCTCGCCTCCACCCTGCGCATGCCGGAGCGGGGGCTGGTGATCGAGCAGACGAGCACCTATCCGGCCGAGGGCGTCCGCACCCTGACGTTCCGTGAGGGCGGTGGCGCACTCGACCTGAAACTGCGGGTGCCGTCCTGGGCCACGGCGGGCTTCACCGTCGCCGTCAACGGTGTCCGGCAACAGGCTCGGGCCGTGCCCGGCAGCTACCTCACCCTGAGCAGGAACTGGCGGCGCGGCGACCGGGTCACGGTCTCGGCCCCCTACCGCCTGCGCGTCGAGAGGGCGTTGGACGATCCCACCGTCCAGTCGCTGTTCCACGGACCGGTCCTGCTGGTCGCGCGGAGCCGGGAAACAACACTCCGGCAGTTCTCCTTCTACCGTGACTTCACCCTCCGGGGCGACCTGGCCGACGCGGTCCGGCCCGAGGGGCGTCCGCAACACTTCACCACGCACGGCCTGACCCTGGCGCCGTTCCACCTCGCGGACGACGCCGCCTACCACGCCTACTTCAGGCGCTCCGAGCCGGTCGTCGTCTTCGGCACCACCGACTCGGGGGTGGCGAACCGAGCCCGGGGGGACGGCCTGACCCTCCTCGACGTCCTCTGGCAGCAGGCGCCGTTCGCGACCGCCGCCCGTTTCGTGGACGCGGTGCGCGCTTTGGCCGACGTCTGGCTGGCGGAGGGCCTCTTCACACGGTCCGAACGGGACCGTGTCGTCGCGGCCGCCGGCGCGGCGAACCTGCGCGGCTGAAGAAGGGGGCTGCCGCAGCCTGGTAACAGCTGTGACCGTCTGCGTATGGCGAAGACACAGTTGGGTGCGCGCGTCGACGACGAGATCGCGGAGCCGGCCAGGGCCCGGGCCGAGGACCGTGGCCTGCCGCTCGGCGAGTACATCGCCGCACTGGTCCGCGAGGACGCCGACGGGCTGCGGCAGCGTGGCCTGGACGCGGCACGGCGCTTCCTGGACGAGCACCAGGCCGTCTTCGACGAGGCCGAGGACGCCGACCGGCGCGTCCCGGGAGCGCACGCCGCCTGATGGAACTCCATATCGACGTCCCCTGGATCCTCCAGGCCGCCGAGATCGCCGGCGCGGCCGACCCCACCTCCGAGGACTACGGGGTGCCGGTGGCGGCGGTCGCCGGCCACCGCGCCGAACTGCTCGAGCAGCCCGTCCACGACGGGCCCTACGCCCGCGCCGCCGCCCTGGTGCACGTCCTCGGCCGCTGCCGCTGGCTCGAGCGGTCCGACATGGCCGTCGCCGCGGCGACGGGCGTGATGTACCTGGACGCCTCAGGGATCCCGGTCAAGCCCACCCGTGAGGACGCGGTGGCCCTGCGCGACCTGCTGCGGGATCCCTCCTGCACGGCCGGAAGGATCGCCGCGCTGCTGCGCGCCTGGCCGCGAGCCACCTGAACCCCGCGTGACTTCACGGCTGCACGGCTTCACCGAACGTGCACACAACTGCACACGCCTCCACGTGAACTTAAAAGTTCAAGCGCTACGCTCGTCGGCAGTCCGAGTGGCCGAGGAAGCCCCCACGGCGCGGTCGCTCGCTTCCCCCATGCACAGGAGACGCGCGTGCGCGACGGCGACATAGTGGTGATCGGCGGAGGCTACGCGGGCGTCCGGCTGGCGAAACGACTGGACACGACGGCCCGGGTCACCCTGGTGGACCGTAAAGAGGTGTTCTTCCACCGCATCGCCTCGCTCCGCGCCGGCGTGCGCCCCGAGTGGTCGGTCACCCCCTTCATTCCGTACGACCGGCTGCTGCGCGACGGCCGGGTCGTCGTGGGCAAGGCGGTCCGTGTCGACACCGACGATCGGCAGGTCGTCCTGGCGACGGGCGAGCGGCTTCCCTACGACGTCGTCGTGATCGCCACCGGCGCCGACTACCCCGAGCCGGCCCGCTTCACCGGCACCACCACCGAGGAGACGATCAAGTCCTTCGCCGGTCACCAGCGCAAGGTCGCCGCCGCCGAACACGTTCTCGTCGTCGGCGGCGGGCCCTCCGGCGTCGAACTCAGCGCCGAGATACGCCTGGCCCGGCCGGATGCCCGGGTCACGCTCGCCCACGCGGGGACGGCGCTGCTGAACTCCGCAGGCAGTCAGCGGGCCGGGCGCCGGGCGCTGGCCTGGCTGGAGTCCCACGACGTGGAGGTGCGCCTCGACTCGTTCATGTCGCCCGGAAACGACTTCGGCACCTATCGCGACGCGCGCGGAAACGTCATCGACGCGGACCTCTCCTTCTGGGCCACGGGCACCACACCCAACACGCTCTGGCTGCGACTGGCCGGACACGGCGACTGGCTGAACGCGGCCGGGCACGTCAAGGTCGACCGGAGGCTCAGGGTCGAGGGGCGCCCGGACGTGTTCGCGGTCGGTGACGTGAACGACGCCACCGAACTCAAGATCACCCCCGCCGCGTTGGCCCAGGCCGATCTCGCAGCGCACAACATCCGCGTCCACCTGAGGAGTTCCGGCCGGCACCGCAAGGAGCCCCGCCTCTACCGGCCGGTCCAGCGCACCCCTCTCATCGTGCCCTTCGGACCCGCCGACGGACTGACCGTGCTGCCCGTGCCGGGCGGCGAGAGCGCCGTACTGGGCGGTCGCACCTCGGTGCTGGCGAAGGCGAAGACCCTCATGACGCCGTACATGAGGCGCCAACTCGGCTACAGCGCCGGCTGACCCGCCAGACCCGCCGGTCTGCCGCGGCCGTCGCTCACCGTCGGCCGTCGTCGACCCCTTTTGAGAAAACGCTTACCGGGGTCGACTCGCCGTACGGAGCTGCCGAATGGCCGAAACGGTATGGCAGACGACAGCAAGCGCTCTCAACTTCCCTGCCCGGCAAGAGAGTTCGCCTACGTTGGTGCCCTGATCAACTACGTAGCCGTGCAGGAGGCTTTGCCGTGTCGGACCCGACTTCCCAGACCACCACGACCGCCGGAACACCCGGCCGGATCGACACGTCCAAGCCGCACTCGGCCCGGTTCTGGAACTACTTCGTCGGCGGCAAGGACAACTACGAGGTCGACCGGGAGATCGGCGACCACATCAAGGAGATCTTCCCCGGCCTCGTCGACGTGGCGGTCGCCAGTCGGCACTTCCTGGGACGCGCGGTGCGCCACCTCGCCGAAGAGGAGGGCATCCGCCAGTTCCTGGACGTGGGTACCGGTCTGCCCACCGCCGACAACACCCACCAGGTGGCGCAGAGCGCGGCCCCGGACGCCAGGATCGTGTACGTCGACAACGACCCCGTGGTCCTGGCCCATGCGCACGCCCTGCTGACGAGCACACCGGAAGGCAGGACCGCCTATCTGGACGCGGACCTGTACGACCCGGAAGCCGTGCTGGAAGCCGCCGCGGCAACGCTGGACCTCTCCCGGCCGGTCGCCCTGATGATCCTCAACACGCTCGGTCACGTCGGCGACTACGCGCAGGCACGCGACCTGGTCCGGCGGCTCATGGCCGGTCTCCCTTCGGGCAGCCACCTGGTGATCAGCGACAGCACGGCCACCAGCGAGGGCATGATCGCCGCGTCGGAGGCGTACAACGCGAGCGGCGCCGTGCCTTACCACGTCCGCGCCGTCGAGGAGATCGGCGGCTTCTTCGACGGCCTGGAGCTGGTGGAACCGGGGATCGTCCAGGTCACGAAGTGGCGTGCGCACCCCGATGATTCGGCCAACTTCGCGGCCGTCGACGCCTATTGCGGCGTGGGGCGCAAGCCGTGACCGCACGGCCGACCCCGGACAGCCCCGGATCACCGACCCCGGAGACCTGACCCCGGACACCACCCCCGGATCACCGGGGCCGGGAACCCGCCGAGGCCGCCTGTCCACCTCGCGTGCCGGCTCGGAGAATGGGGGCATGGGATTCGCCGTGTTCATGACCCTGCCCGGGCTGGTCATCCTGCTGACCGCCGTGGCCTTCGCCGACCAGCTGGTTCTCCGCGCCGGGCGGGCCGGGCTGCTGCCATGGCGCAACAGCGCCCGGCAGGGCCAGATATCGGCGACCGGGTTCGAGCAACTCCACGCGAGCTTCTCGCCCGGGAAGCAGAACGAGCTCAAGGAGCGCCGGTCGGCACTGGTGATGCGTGACGACGAGGAGGACGGCGCGCCTCCGAACCGGACGACGGTGGACCTGGACGGCGGAGTCGCGGTCGTCCGGATGCCCCGGGACGGCAGCTAGCCGCACGGTCCCGGCTTGCGACCGGCCGCCGGCCTCCGGCTCCCGCGGGTGATCCCACAGCTCAGCCGCTGTGCCGGTCCCTGGACAGCAGCCACTGCCACCGGTTGCGTTCCGTGACGAGGGTGCCGGCCACCAGGAGAGACACGAGGACTGCCGCACCGGTGGGCCATACCCACCATGCGGCGCTCGCGGCAGCGGCGAGTTGGAGCAGCACGAGCAGGATCGTGACCGTACCCGGCACAGGGATGATCACCTGTGCCTTGTCGCCCGGAGTCGAGAAGACGGTCGGCAGACCGATCAGTACCACCACGGCCAGGACGGCGTAGACCCACGAGTACGGGGACAGGGCCCACGGGGTGGCCACCCAGGCGACGAGTTCCGATACGAAGCGCAGGACGGATGCGATGCGGTCGTCCGGTCTTTCCATGTACGCCCCCCCGGGCTGTGCCGATCACCAGCGGCAAATCCCACGACGAGCCACAGCTCTCGACAGGGCTGTGAGAGTGGCTCGACGATCGTGCTCGTCGCGCAGGGCTCGTACGGCGACGTGGTGCTGCCGGTCGTCCGGGCCGACGCCTTCGGCACCCCGGCGGGAAACAGGGCCCGGGTGGTGAAGAGGCGGCGGGCGCGGGCGCGTTGGGCGGAGCACCTGGCAGCCCACCACCCGCCAGGGCGTCAGCGTACGGGGCCACACCCCGGTCGGTCGGACCGTCGTCGACGCACGCGACCGGTTACGCCTCGGCGTCCGCACCCTCGCCCGACCGGAGAAGACCGTCCCGGCCCTCGGCGGTGCCGGCATCCCCGACGAGTGACCCTTACGGCCGGCCGCGCCCTCCCGGCCCGGACGGCACCGGCGTCCGGGCCGGGAGACGGTGTCCCTCGGGCGCCTCCTTCCCCTCGGCGAGGGCGCTCACGTCGTCGCCCGCAGCGACCGCTACGGTAAGAGTGGGGCCCAGGTGGACCGCCTCCCGACGAGGCCTACGCGCCCGTACGGCGTAACGTCGTCCTTGTGGACCTGACGGCTGCCGGTCTCGTGTCCCGTGTCGTGCGCGAGCTCGGTTCGCGAGCGGACGAGCTGATCGCCGAGGTGGAGCGCGGCCTGCGGCGGGAGCTGCCCGAGCTGTGGGACGACCCCGGCATCGCGCGGATGGCGGCGGAGAACGTGGCCGACCACATCGCAGCCGGGCTGTTCGGCCTCGAGCACGCCATCGAGCCGACCCTGATCGAACCGCCGCCCGCCGACCTGGACCGTTCGCGCCGGCTGGCCCGGCACGGCATCCCCCTCGGCACGATGCTGCGGGCCTTCCGGCTGGCGCAGACCATCGTCCTCGACCGGCTGCTCGCGGAGATGCCCCGGTTCACCGACGACGCCGAGCTGGTCAGCGCGGCCGCACGGCACGTGATCGCGACGGCGGCCGTGTACGTGGACCGCACCTCGGAGCAGGGCGTCGCCGCGTTCCAGGAGGAGCGGGACCGCCGACTGCAATGGCGGCTGTCGATGGTGAACGAGGCGGGCGTGCGCATCGGCACCACCCTGGACATCGCCCGCACCACGCAGGAACTGGCCGATCACGCCGTCGAGCGCTTCGCCGACCTCGTCACCGTCGATCTGCTCGACGCCGCGCTGCACGGCCACGAATTCTCGAGCGACGGCCCCCTCGTGCTGCGCCGGACCGCGCGGGCATCGGTGACCGACGACGGTCCGGAGCCGGGCGCCGCGACACAAGTGCTGCACACCTGCCCCGCCGGGTCGCCCGAGGCGCACGCCCTGGTCACCGGGCAGCCCGCCAAGCACCACGGCGACGCGGCCGCCGCCGGCGCCCCGCACATCCACTCCACCCTGGTGGTGCCGCTGCGTGCCCGCGGCGCCACGCTGGGCGTCGCCCGGTTCTCCCGGCACCGCAACCCCGACCTCTACGACGACGAGGACCTGCTCCTCGCCCAGGAGATCGCCGCCCGGGCAGCCGTGGCCGTCGACAACGCCCGCCGCTACAGCTACGCCCGCGCCACCGCCCTCACCCTCCAGCGCAGCCTGCTCCCGCGCGGTGCGCCGCGGCAGTCAGCGGTCGAGGTCGCCTACCGCTACCTTCCCGCGGGCGACCTGGTCGGCGTCGGCGGCGACTGGTACGACGTCATCCCGCTGTCCGGCGCCCGGGTCGCCCTCGTGGTGGGTGACGTGGTCGGCCACGGCATCCACGCCGCCGCCACCATGGGCCGTCTGCGGACCGCCGTACGCACCCTGGCCGACATCGACCTGCCGCCCGACGAACTCCTCACGCACCTCGACGACATCGTTCTGCGTCTGTCCGGCGAAACCTGGGACGACGTGGACGGCGAAGCCGCCGGAGACCTGGGCGCCACCTGCCTGTACGCCGTCTACGACCCGGTTTCCCGGCGCTTCACCCTGGCCCGCGCGGGACATGTGCCGCCCGCCCTGGTGACCCCGGACGGAGCGGCCGAGATCCTGGAGCTGCCGCCCGGCCCGCCACTCGGCCTCGGCGGCGTGCCGTTCGAGGCGGCGGAGTTCGAACTCCCCGAAGGCAGCCTCCTCGCCCTCTACACCGACGGCCTGGTCGAGTCCTGCGACCACGACGTCGACGCCGGTCTCGCCAGGCTGCGCCAGGCCCTCGTCCGGCCGGCTCCCTCGCTGGAGGAGATCTGCGACCACGTCATCGAGGAACTGCTGCCGACCCGGCCGGACGACGACGTCGCCCTGCTCCTGGCCCGCACCCACGCCCTGGGCGCCGACCAGGTCGCCACCTGGGACCTGGCCGCCGAACCCGCCGCCGTCGCCCGGGCCCGCTCGGACGTCTCCCGGCAGCTGAGCGACTGGGGTCTGGAGGAACTCGCCTTCACCGCCGAGCTGGTCGTCAGTGAACTGGTCACCAACGCCATCCGCTACGGCCAACCCCCCATCCGGCTGCGCCTGATCCACGACCGCAACTTGCTGTGCGAGGTCTCCGACGGCAGCAGCACCACCCCTCACCTGCGCCGGGCCCGTGTCTTCGACGAAGGCGGCCGAGGCCTGCTCCTGGTCGCCCAGCTCGCCGAACGCTGGGGAACCCGCCACGCCCGCCGCGGCAAGACGGTCTGGGCCGAACTGAGCGACTCCGCCGAACTCCCACTGCTCGCCGACACCCAGGCCTGAATCAGCGGCGGCGCGCCCAGAACAGCGCGTGACCGCTCTCGCCCTCGGGCACGAACTCCTCCTGCTCGATCACGAGACCGGCCTGGGTGATCCAGCTCCGATTCGTCGCGACGTCCGCGTGGCTCCACCACATGGGGGTCCCGCCACCCAGCCAGTCCTCGTCGACGCCGGTCCAGGCCCGATGCCCGGTGGTACCCAGGAACCAACCGCCCGGCCGCAGCCATCCGGCGACCTTGCGGAGCAACGGAAGCTGTTCGTCGAGCGGAATGTGGATCAGTGCGTAGAACGAGACGACCGCGTCGAAGGAGGCCGGCCCGAAGTCCACCGCGGTGGCGTCGGCATGGACGAACTCGGCCTGCGGCACGCGCTCCCGAGCCCTGCGGATCTGCACCTCACTGAGGTCGACGCCCGTGACACGGTGACCCGCGGCCGCCAGGTCACGAGCGACGGGGACCCCGCTTCCGCACCCGAGGTCCAGCACCGTGCCGCCTGCCGGGACACGGCCGGACAGTGCGTGGATCCATGGCCGGTACTTCGTCTCGGCGCCGTACGTCCGGTCGTAGTGGAGGGAGAGCGCGTCATACCCGCGCCGGACCAGCTCCTTGGGATCTTCGATGTCCACGCCGGTGCACGCTAACCGCGCACGGTGAGATCCCGCCAACGGATTTTCCCGGAGGAACAGGGCGGTGTGCTCGGCCCCACGCGCTCGTGCTCACCCCTCCCGATAGAACCGCCCCGACCTGGGCACACGCTCGATGATCTTCGTTGACGCACCCGGGAGGAAGCACCGCCATGGCCGTACCGCCGCACGTTCCGCAGCCCGCGCGCAGTCCGCGTCGGTTCGAACTCCGCTCCACGGCCGTGTACTTCGTGCTGCTCGCCATCCTGCTGACCCTGCTGGGCACGGTCGCCCGTACCGCCACGGCAGCGGCGGAGCGCCGTCCGGGCTGGGCGGTCTCGCTCGTCCTCGTCGGTGCTGCCAGTGCCGTCGCGGGCCGTCGCGGACGGCGCAGGTTCTCGGCGGCGAGGCTCGCGCGCCGCGCCGCGAGGTCCCTGGAGGAGGCCACGGAGACGGTGGTCGAGGCTCTCGAGACGCCGCCGCCCCTCGTCGCCTCGGGACCGGCCGTGCCTCGCACGGAGTTCGTCGGTGGGGGATGCGACGTGGAACCGACGATCCCGCTCGGTCAGCCCCTCGGCCAGGTGTCCGACCACCCTCTCGACGACGTGTGGGCCGACACCGAGGAGATCGGTTACGAGGAGCTGGACCCCGACGAGTTCGAGCAGGCGATAGCCGAGCTCTGCCGGCGCGACGGCTGTACCGAGGTGGAGGTCGTCGGCGGGGCCGGTGACCTGGGCGCCGATGTCGTGGCGCGGACACCGGACGGACGGGTGCTCGTCATCCAGTGCAAGCGCTACAGCGATACCAACCGCGTCGGTTCCCAGGACATGCAGCGCTTCGGCGGGACGTGTTTCGCCGTGCACGCGGCCGAGGTCGCGGCGGTCGTCACCACCGGCGACTTCACCGCGCCCGCCGTCGAGTACGCGAGGCAATGCGGCATCGTGTGCGTGGACGGCGAGGACCTCGGGCGTTGGCAGGACGCGGCGGGACCGAAGCCGTGGGAGCCGGAGTTCGTGGCGGGCTGAACCGGCGACCGTCGAGAAGGTCCGGATGTGCGGCGAGAGAGGCGGCGGGCAGTGCGCGAACAAGCGGGCGAACAAGCGGGCGAACAAGCGGGCGAAGGAGCGGTCGGAGAAGCGGGCGGAGACGGAGGAGGGGCCGTGGGGAGCGCGTCCGCGTTGGTGGTGCGGCAGCGACCGGTCGGCACGCCGGGCGCCGCGGTCGTGGTCCTGCACGGCGGCCGGGAACACGGCCGGGAGGCATCGCGGGGCTGGCACCTGGCCGCCCTGCGCATGCGTCCCGTCCTGCGGGCGGCCGTGGCCGCGACGGACCGTCAGGACGTGCTGGTCGGCGAGGTGCGCTACCGCTACCGGGGCTGGAACGCGACCGCCGATCCCGTGCACGACACCGTACGGGCCCTCGACGAACTGCGCCGGACGGTCGGCGAGGTGCCCGTGACCCTGGTGGGCCACTCGATGGGCGGCCGGGCGGCCCTGCGGGCGGCGGCCGACCCCGCGGTGCGCGGTGTCCTCGCACTGGCGCCGTGGTGCCCGCCCGGCGAACCCGTCGACCATCTCGGCGGGAAGCGGATCGTCGTACTGCACGGAGACCGTGACCGGGTGACCGATCCGGGGGAGTCCGCGGAGTACGTCCGACGGGCCCGGCGGGCGGCGGCGCAGGCGGGCATCGTCCTCGTCCGTCGCGGCGACCACGCCATGCTCCGACGGTGCGCCGACTGGCACCGTGCCACCGCCGCGATCGTCGCCCAACTCCTGCGACCGGAGCCGGTCGTCGAGGGTCTCGCCGGCGAGGCCTGCGCGGCGGACGGCCCCCTGCCGTGGTGACAGCGGGCGGAGCGCGCGCCGACGCCGAGGGGCCGCGCCGAGGGCGTCCGGGGCCCGTTCGGAGCCCGTCCGAGGCGCCTGCTCGCAGCCCGCCGCCACCGTTCCCGGGCCCCCATGTCACCCGCACCCGGGCCATCGGGGACAATACGATGACGTCACCACGGTCGGTTCCGCTGTCGAACCGTCAGGAGACGTCGCAAAAGCGCCGGTTCGCTCCGTCGGATCGTCGGCCGTGTCCGAAGCAAGTCCTGCCGTGTCGGCTTGCCCGACCGTCCACGAAAGCAGAGCCCCCTCGGTGATCCCCGTCTTCGACGACACCCCGATCTACCACCGCCTCATCATCGAACGCGGCGACGTGCCCGCCCAGGTGAAGGGCGAGGCCGAACGCATCAAGCGAGACCTGGACCGGGTCATGAGCGCCCCGTCCTCCTTCACCCCCGGCCTGCCCGCGCAGCGGTCGTTCTTCGGCTGAGGTTCCGAGCTTCTGGGGTTCGGGAGGGCTGAGGCTCTGGGGGTCTGAGGTCTCTGGAGGTCTGAGGTCTCTGGGACGCCCGTCCGGAGTCCTCGTCCGCCCTGGGTATCGTGAGCCCGCCCGGCACCGGCAGGGCACCCGACCAGGGACGATCCGAGGAGCTCCGTGAACGAGGGCGAAATGGTCACCGGGCCCCGACCGTTGACGCTGCCTGACGGGCGGCCCGCGCTGGCGGCCTGGACGCTCGACCCCGACCTGCGGCATCTCAACCACGGCTCGTTCGGCGCCGTCCCGCGGGTGGCGCAGGAGCGGCAGAACGCCCTGCGGGCGGAGATGGAACGCGCCCCGGTCGCGTGGTTTCCGTCGCTGCCCGGCCGGATCGCCGCGGCCCGCGCGGCCGTGGCCGGCCGGCTGCGCACCGACGCGAAGGACCTGGCGCTCGTGCCGAACGCCAGCGCGGGGGCCAGCGTCGTCTACACCGCGCTGGCCGCCCGGCCCGGCGGGGACATCGTGGTCACCGACCACGGCTACGGCGCCGTCACCATGGGCGCGGAGCGGCTGGCCCGTCGCTGGGGGACCGGCGTACGCACGGCCCGGGTGCCCCTGGCGGCCGATGCCGAGCAGGCGTACCGAGCGGTGATGGCGCAGGTGGACGACGGCGTCGCCCTGATCGTCCTGGACCAGATCACCTCGGCGACGGCCCGCCTGATGCCGGTCGAACGCGTCGGGACCGAAGCCGCGCGGCGCGGGATCACCCTGCTCGTCGACGGCGCGCACGCCCCCGGTCTGCTGGCCGCGCCCCTGGACGGCCTGGTCTGCGACGCCTGGGTGGGCAACCTCCACAAATGGGGCTGTGCCCCGCGCGGCACGGCGGCGCTCGTCGCCCACGGCCCGCTGCGGGCGGACCTGCGCCCGCTGATCGACTCATGGGGCGCGGCCGAACCCTTCCCGGACCGCTTCGACCACCAGGGCACGCTCGACGCCACCGGCTTCCTGGCCGCGCCCGCCGCATGGGACTTCATCGACGACACCTGGGGCTGGGACACGGCCCGCCGGTACATGGACGAACTGGCTGACCACGGCGCCCGTGTCGTCGCGGAGGCCTTCGCCCGGACCGGGACCCCGGCCGACCCCGTCGACGTCGGCATGCCCGTCCCCGGAATGCGGCTGGTCCGCCTGCCCGGGGGCCTGGGCACGAGCCGGGTCGCGGCGGACGCCCTGCGCGACCGTGCGAACGCCGAACTGGGCGTGGAGGCCGCGTTCACCAGCTTCGACGGACTCGGCTACCTCCGGCTGTCCGCCCATGTCCACAACACCCCCGACGACTACGGGCACTTCGCCGAGACATGTGTGCCCGTCGTCGAGAAGTGGGCCCGCGAGGCAAGGGAGTCGTAGCCCCGGCGCTCAGCGGCCGTTGGGCGCGTGTCCCCGCTGTGCCGCCGCCGCGTCGGCGCGGCCGCCGGCGCCGAGCGGCCCGGTGGGACGCAAGGAATCCGAGGCCTCCAGGCGGGGCAGCGCGCGGCGGGAGCGGCGCAGGACCAGGGCCGGCAGCGCGGCCCGTGTCACCTGGACGAGGCGCAGCGAGGCCGGGACGTAGACGGCGGTGCGCCGGCGTTCCACGGCCGTGGCGAGGCGCCTCGCCACGAACTCCGGCGGGAAGACGCGTCGGGCGGGCGGCGGCATGTGGGCGCGCAGCTCGCGCAGCACCGCATGCCGGTCGGCGTCGCGGATCATGTCGGTGTCGGTCCAGTTCAGATAGGCGATGCCGACCGCCACGCCATGGTGGGCCGTCTCGGCCCGCAGCGCGTGCGCGAAGGCCTCCACGCCGGCCTTCGAGGCGCAGTAGGCGCTCATCAGGGGAGCGGCCCCCATGGAGGCCAGCGAAGCGATCTGGAGGTGGTAGCCCGCCGACTCCATCAGGTCCGGCAGGAAGGCGCGTGCCGTCAGGGCGCTGCCCGTGACGTTGACGTCGATCACCCGCCGCCAGGAGGCCATGTCCGCCGAGGCGAACGGACCGCCCTCCGCGATCCCCGCGTTCGCGACGACCACCGAGGGCGTCCCCAGCCGCGAGCGCACGATCTCGGCCGCCCGCTGCAGCGCCTCGCCGTCGGTGACGTCGGCCTCGACGGCCAGTGCGGGAGTGGGCAGCGACGCGGCCACGGACCGCAGCGCCGCCCCCTCGTGGCCGATCAGCGCCAGGCGCGCTCCGCGCCGTGCGAGCTCCCGAGCCAGCGCCGCTCCCACCCCGCGGGCGGCTCCCGTGACCACGGCGGTGCGGTCTTCGAGGGGACTGTCGTGCACGGCGTGCTCCGTTCCTCGGGTCCTCCGTCTTTGGCGTTGTCGGTTCCTCGGCGGGCAACGCGCGGGTCAGCCCGCAGACGGCTGTCTCGCGCCGGTGCGGTCCCGGCGAGCGAGTGCCCGCTGGACGAACGTCCCGCCGGGCGGCCGGTGCCGGCGCAGCGCGGCACGGGCGGCGTTGGCGCCCGGCGCGCCGTGGACACCACCGCCGGGATGGGCGCCGGCGGAGGCCAGGAACAGCCCGCGCACCGGGGTCTCCGGGCGCCCGCTGCCGGGCAGGGGGCGGAAGAGGAGCTGCTGGTGCAGCGCGGTCGTACCGCCGTTGATCGCGCCGCCGTGCAGATTGGCGTCGAGGGACTGGAGCGTGGGCGGGGCGAGGATGCGGCGGGCGCGGACCAGGGACCGGAAACCGGGAGCGAACCGCTCGACCTGTTGTTCGACCCGGTCGGCCATCAGCTCCTGCTCGCTCGCGTCCCAGGCGCCCGTGAGCCCCTCGTCGCCGGCGTCGCCCTCGATCAGCTGGGGCACATGGGTGTAGGCCCATGCCGACTCGGTCCCGGCGGGGGAGCGCCCCGGGTCCGAGGTCGTCATCTGGCCGAACAGCGCGAAGGGGCGGTCCGGCACCTGGCGCATGGCGATCTGGGCCGCGAACCGGGTGAGCTCGTGCAGGCCGTCGGCCAGGTGCACGGTCCCGGCACGACGTGCCGCCTCCGCCTGCCAGGGCACCGGCCCGTTCAGCGCCCAGTCGACCTTGAAGGTCGCGAAGTCCCACTGGAAACGCTCCAGGTCGGCCAGTAGCTGGGAGGGCAGATGTTCCGGCTCCAGCAGCACGCCGTACAGCGCGGGGACGGAGACGTCGGCCAGCACCGCGCGGTCCCCGGCGACCCGCTCCCCGTCGGTGGTGCGCACGCCCACGGCCCGCCCGTCCCGGACCTCGATCCGGCCGACCCGCTGCCCGCAGCGCAGCACGCCGCCACGGGCGCGCAGCCGCCGGACCAGGGCCTCGGTGAGGGCGCCGGAGCCGCCGGCCGGCACGGGAAAGCCGTAGGACTGGCCGAGCATGGCCATCAGCCAGCCGAACCCGCCGCTGCCCGCGGCCTCCGGAGCGAGATCGGCGTGCAGCGCGTTGCCGGCCAGGAGCAGCCGGCCGCCCTCGCCCCCGAACTCCTCCTCGCCCAGCCGCCGCACCGGCAGGGCCAGCGTCCTGGCCATGCGCAGGCCGCCCGCGGCGCGCAGCCGGAGCGCCAGCCGGGCCGTGGCCCGCACCGGCGGGAACGGGGTGAACAGCGCGTCGAGGATGTCCGGGCGGAGCTGTTCCCACACCTCGTGGAGGCGACGCCAGGCGGCTCCGTCCCCGGCGTGGAAGGCGTCGAGGGAGCGGGCGGTGACCTCGACCCTGCGGTCGAGGACCGCGCAGCCGCCGTCGGTGAGTGGATGGGCCACGACACTGGGC
Source organism: Streptomyces sp. NBC_01334 (assembly GCF_035983595.1). Classification (NCBI taxonomy): domain Bacteria; kingdom Bacillati; phylum Actinomycetota; class Actinomycetes; order Kitasatosporales; family Streptomycetaceae; genus Streptomyces; species Streptomyces sp. NBC_01334. Next base: position 9,152,833 of record NZ_CP130718.1, read on the forward strand.
GCATGGTTCCAGCGCAGACCGTGCTCGTGCAGCCGCAGCCCGGACAGGACCGGTGAGGCGACGGCCAGCGGGTAGAAGGAGCTGAAGAGGTCGCTGACGAACTCGGGGTCCACCGCCCGGTCGTGCCGCACCGCGCCGCCGGGCTCCGGTTGCTCCTCGAGGACCTCCACGCTCCAGCCCGCGTCCGCCAGCAGGTTCGCCGCCACCAGTCCGTTGGGTCCCGCCCCGATCACCACCGCGTCAGGCATCGGCGCCTCCCTCGGCGTGCGATCGCGCCGCCGCGGGCGTCCACCGGGCGCCGTCGGACGCTCCGCCGCGGGCGTCGGCCTCGCACACCTTGGCCAGCCGACGGAGCATGGCCCGGTGGCGGATCTGGGTCACCGCCTCCACGGCGGCGTTGTGCAGCAGCCCGCCGACGCCCTGCAGCGGATGTTCGTCCAGGATCAGCAGACAGTGGCGTCCCCACGGCCGCAGCTCGAACGCGATCCGCGCGGTGCCCAGCGCGCCCGCCCGCGCCTCCAGCTCCAGCACGTCCGGCTCCCGGCAGCGCCGTACGATCGTCTCGTTGCTCAGGGTGACGGGCCCCACCCGGATCTCGTAGGCGATCTTCGCGTCCACGTGTGGCCATTCGCCCGTCATCTCGTGGGTCGACGACGTGCCCACCACCCACTCCGCGTAGCGGTCGCCGTCGGCGAGGATGCCCCACACCGTCTGCGGACTCGCCTTGACCAGCCGATGCCGTACCGCCACCGTGCACCTCCCGCAGTCGCTGACACGTGGCTCGCCGAGTGCCCGTATCGCTGGAGGTCAACCGCCGGGAGGGCAGGTCGCGGCCCCGATGAACCCGCCCGTTGTCAGTGCCGTCATGAAGGATGCCCCACATGAGATCAACTTCGGCTCAGCCGGGTAGTCGGTCTCATGTCCCCGCCGAGGAAAGGTCACCGATCATGCCGCCCACCGCCCTCCAGCCGCAGCTCCTCGACGTACGTTCCGACGCCCACCCCCGGCAGCGTCGGAGCGCGGAGGTGTCCGGCGCGACGGGCACGGTCGGCTTGGCGGCCGGCGTGCCGCGTCAGCGTGGCCCGCTCCCGATGGGCCGCGAGGAGAAGGCCCGTCCGGTGAGCCGTCCGGTACCGGCTCCGGCGCCGCGACCGGCCCGCACGGACGACGGCGCTGCGGTGCGGAACGGGCGGCCGGCCCACCCGTCCCGCCCCGGCGTGTCGCCGGGCCGAGCCGGGGCCGACGTGCTGCGCATCGTCGCCGATCCCCGGACACCCGTCTTCGTCACCGAGCACGCCAGTGGACGCCGGGTGTACGGCTACTGGCGGCCGCTGGACGCCGACAGCGGCCGGGGAGGCTGCTATGTCGCGCTGTCCGCGACCGAGTGCGACGAGCTGTACGCGGCCGGCCGGATCACGGTGGGCGAGCCCGTCACGGACCCGACGAAGACCACCTACCGGGTCCGTGCCGCCCGCGCCCAGGGCGCGGCGGCTCGCACCCACGCCGCGGGCGCCCGTCCCGCGGCCGCGCCTGCGCGGACGACGGCGGCCAGGGGGCGCGCGGCGTGAGCGGACGGCAGGCGGCGGGGGAGCGGCGCGTCCGCCCGACCGACCCGAACCCCCCGTCCGAGGGGCCTGATCGGCGGGTTCGGGGGTAGCCGACGACCGGAAGAGGCGGCCCGCCGACAGGCAGGCCGACACACAAGGGGAGGACGGAAATGAGCGTCATTCAGCGCATCAAGGAGTTCGCCAGGAGCCCGCAGGGCCGGCGCACGATGGAGCAGGCACGGCGTGCGGCGGCCGATCCGCGCCGTCGGGCCCAGGCGCGCGGCCTGCTGGCCCGCCTGCGGACGCGGCGCTGACGCCGCACGGTGCCTCCAGGGGAGCATCGGCTTCGATCACACGTCAATACCTCGTCACCGTAGGCCTTTTGAAAGGTGCTCAGGGCTCACGGCGGAGCTTCAGCTAATTCCTGCTTCTTTCATTGACAGCGGAAAATAAGGGCCCTAGGTTCCGGGCCATGCCCTCGTCCTTCGCCGCGCACCCCGCCGAGACGTTCCCCGCCGCAACGCCGGCCGCATCGCAGGTCTTCACCACCGTCCTGTCCCAGGGCCCGCTCACCCGCCTGGAGCTGGCCCGGCGGGCCGGTCTGTCGGCGGCCGCCGTCACGAAGGCGGTCCGGCCGCTGTTCGAGTCGGGATACCTGGTGGAGGACGCGGACACGGAGGCCCGCTCGGCGCTCGGCCGGCCCGCGAACCTGGTGCGCGTCGACGGGGGCCGCGCCCTGTTCCTCGGGCTCAAGCTCACCGGGGACGCGATCTTCGGGGTGCTCACGGACCTGCGCTGCCGGATCCTGCTCGCCCGGCGCGTGCCGCTGACCGACCGTGCCGCCAGGGCGGTCCTGGCGTCGACCGCCGACGTGGTGCGGGAGTTGCTGACCGAGGCGGACGGCTACGGCGTACGCGTCATGGGGCTGGGCGTCGCCGTCTCCGGCGACGTGGACCGCGGGGAGGGCGTGGTGCGCTACTCGCCGTTCCTGGAGTGGCGCGACGTACCGCTCGCCGAACTGGCCTCCGCCGTCACCGGCCTGCCGGTCACCGTCGACAACGACGTACGGGCCCTCACTGTCGCCGAGCAGTGGTTCGGCGCCGGCGTGGGCCTGTCGAACTTCGCCGTGGTGACCGTCGGCGCGGGCGTCGGCTGCGGCCTGGTGGTACACGGCCGCGTGGTCGCCGGAGCGCACGGGGTGGCCGGCGAGATCGGCCATGTCACCGTCGACCCGAACGGGCCGCTCTGCCACTGCGGCAACCGCGGCTGCGTAGAGGCGATCGCCGCGGACCCGGCGATCCTCACCCGGATCCGCGAACGGACCGGCGTCGACGTCACCGACACCACCGAGGCCGTCGACCTCGCCCGCCGGGGCGACGTCCACGCCCGCGAGGCGTACTCACGGGCGGGAGAGGCGATCGGCCGCGGCATCGCCACCGTGGCCAATCTGCTCGGCCCGGAGCGCGTCGTCATCTCCGGGGAGGGACTGGCCGCCTACGACCTCTTCGCCGAGCAGATCCGCAGCGCCTTCGCCGCGGCCGCCTTCGGTTCGGCCGCGCGGTGCGACCTGCAGACCCGCCCGCTGCCCTTCGAGGAGGGGGCGCGCGGCGCCGCGGCGACCGCCATCCAGTCCTTCATCACCGACCCGAACTGACCGTACGAGCAGCGTCCCCGCACGTTCCGGCGCGGTGCGTCGGCGGCCCGCCATCGGCGCGGGCCACGACCGGGCCGCCCCGGAGCCGTTCCGCCGAACCCCACCCCAGGAGGTCAGACCCATGCGGTCACCCTCGCACTTCGCCCTGCCCGCACGCGCCCTGAGAGCCGCCGTCGTCCTCGCCCTCGCCGTGGGCACCGCCACGGTCGCCCCCGCCGCCCACGCCGAGAGCACCGCACCCGCACCGGGGCCGGCCGCCAAGCCGTACATGGGCTGGTCGAGTTGGAGCATGCAGTCCTCCAAGTACCCCGGACTCAACCCCGACGGCGACTACAGCTACCTCACCGAGTCCAACGTCCTGAAGCAGACCGACGCCCTGGCCGCGAAGCTCAAGAAGTACGGCTACGAGTACGTCAACATCGACGCCGGCTGGTGGCGCGACAAGGCCTGGAAGCCGCAGTTCGACCGGTACGCCCGCCAGAAGGCCGACCCGCAGCGCTTCCCCCGGGGCATGAAAGCCGTCGCCGACCACGTGCACGCCAAGGGCCTCAAGGCGGGGATCTACCTCCCCGTAGGCCTGGAGAAGGAGGCGTACGCGGACGGCAAGGCCCCTATCTGGAACGCCGAAGGCTGCACCACGGCCGACATCGTCCACGACGACCTGCGCACCACCAACGGCTGGGACAGCGCCTACAAGATCGACTTCTCCGACCCCTGCGCGCAGAAGTACATCGACTCCCAGGCGCGGATGTTCGCCGACTGGGGTTACGACTTCCTCAAGCTGGACGGCGTGGGCCCCGGCTCCTTCAAGAGCGGCGAGAACTACGACAACGTTGCCGACGTGGCCGCCTGGCAGAAGGCGATCGCCGCCACCGGACGCCCGATCCACCTCGAGGTGTCCTGGTCCCTCGACATCGGACACGCCGCCGACTGGAAGAAGTACTCCGACGGCTGGCGCATCGACACCGACGTCGAGTGCTACTGCAACACCCTGGTCTCCTGGGAGAACTCCGTCGACGACCGTTTCGACGACCTCCCGGCCTGGACCCGCCACGCCGGCCCCGGAGGCTGGAACGACCTCGACTCGCTCGACGTCGGCAACGGCGCGATGGACGGCCTGACCAAGGCCGAACGGCAGACGTACGCCACCCTGTGGGCCATCGCCAAGTCGCCGCTCTACACCGGCGACGACCTCACGCGCCTGGACTCCTACGGCCTGTCCCTGCTGACCAACCGCGAGGTCATCGCCGTCAACCAGGGCGCCGCGCCGCCCGCGCACCCGGTCACCCCGTCCGACTCCCAGCGGGTGTGGGCGGCCGAGAACCCCGACGGCACCTACACCGTCGCCCTGTTCAACCTGGCCGACGCGCCGGCCTCGGTCAGCGCCGACTGGACGACGCTGGGCTTCACCGGCAAGGCGGCCGTCCGTGACCTGTGGAACCACGAGAACCTCGGCACCTACAAGAACCGGATCACCCAGGCGCTGCCCGCCCACGGCTCCCGTCTGTTCACCGTCACCCCGCGCGGCGGCGCACTCGAACGCACCGGCTACGAGGCCGAGGCCCCGGCCAACACACTCGTCGGCAACGCCTCCGTCGCCGACTGCGCCACCTGCTCCGGCGACCGCAAGGTCGGCAACCTCTACCTCGGCGGCGAACTGACCTTCACCGACGTCGTCGTCGACAGGCCCGGCACCTACCAGATCGAGGTCGCCTACCTCAGCGGCGACGCACGGACCGCCGCGGTCTCCGCCGACGGCGGCGGCGTCACCCGCCACACGTTCCCCGCCACCGGCGACTGGGGGACCGTCGCCCGCGTCCATGTGCCGGTGACGCTGAAGGCGGGCGCCAACACGATCACCTTCGACAGCGGTTCGGGCTACGCGCCGGACATCGACCGGATCGACGTACCGAAGACCTCCTGACGACACCCGGGGGCCCGGTACCGCACCCGGGCCCCCTCAGACCTCCGGAGCCGCCATGAACCCCCACCCGACGGACCCCGACAGACGCGCCCTCCTCGCCGCCGGTCTCACCGCCGCGGCCCTGGCCGGCCTGCCCGCCTTCACCGCCTCCGCCGCGCCCCGGCGCCCCCTCGACGCGCCGCGGCCCACCGAGGACTCCCGGCACCTGCTCTGGTGGCAGGCCCCCGCCGACGACCACTCCATGATCGAACAGGGCCTGCCGGTCGGCAACGGCCGCCTCGGGGCGCTCGCGGGCAACGACCCCGGCCGGGAACTCCTGCTGATCACCGACGCCACCATGTGGACCGGCGGCCTCAACGACAGACTGGACGACGACGGCCAATTCCCCTACGGCCGCGCCGACTTCGGCTCCTTCACGCTGCTCGCCCGGCTCACCGTGGACCTCCCCGACCACGACCTGTCCGCCGTCAACGGCTACCGCCGCACCCTCGACCTCTCCCAGGCCCTGCTCACGACGACGTACGTCCGCGCGGGAGTGACGTACCGGAGGCAGATCTTCGCCAGCCGCCCGGACGACGTGATCGTCCTGCACTTCACCCAGAGCGGCGGCGGCCGGTACACCGGCTCCGTGACCCTTGACGGCACGCACGGCGAGACGGGTGGCGGAGCGGAGTCCTTCGGCGCGTCCTTCCCCGGCGGTCTGCGCTACGGCGCGGCCGTCACGGCGCACGGCACCGGCGGCCGGGTCCGGGTGAACGGGGCGCGGATCGACTTCTCCGGCTGCGGCGACCTCACGGTGGTCGTCAGCGGCGGCACCGACTACGCCCCCGACGCCCGCGCGAAGTACCGCGACCCGTCCCTCGACCCCGAGAAGCTGGCCCGTACGAAGGTCCGCGCGGCCGCCTCTCACCCGGTCGGCACACTGCTGCGCACCCATGTCGCGGACCACCGTGCCCTCTACGGCCGACTCGACCTCTCGCTCGGCACGTCGACCGCCGGACAGCGCGCCCTCGACACCTGGGAACGCCTCACCGCACGCGCCCGCGACAGGACCCCGGATCCGGAACTCGAAGCCGCCTACCTCCAGTTCGGCCGCTACCTGATGATCTCCGGATCCCGGGGCAGCCTTCCCCTCAACCTCCAGGGGCTGTGGCTCGACGGCAACGACCCGGACTGGATGGGCGATTACCACACCGACATCAACCTCCAGATGAACTACTGGATGGCCGACCGCACGGGCCTGTCCCCGTGCTTCGACGCCCTCACCGACTACTGCCTCGCCCAACTGCCCTCCTGGACCGCCCTGACCCGGTCCCTGTTCGACGACCCGCGCAACCGCTACCGCAACTCCACCGGAAAGAACGCCGGCTGGACCGTCGCGATCTCCACCAACCCGCACGGCGGGATGGGCTGGTGGTGGCATCCCGCGGGCAACGCGTGGCTCGCCAACACCCTCTGGGAGCACTACGAGTTCACCGGCTCCCGCACCCATCTGGAGAAGATCTACCCGCTGTTGAAGGGCGCCTGCGAGTTCTGGGAGGCGCGGCTGCTGCCCACGACCCTGCCCGGCGGCGAGCGGCGGGTCCTCGTCGCCGACAGCGACTGGTCCCCCGAACACGGCCCGCTCGACGCCCGGGGCATCACCTACGCCCAGGAGCTGGTGTGGGAGCTGTTCGGCCACTACCAGGCCGCGGCAGGGGAACTGGGCAAGGACGCCGCCTACGCGGACACCGTCGCCGGCCTGCGCCAACGGCTGTACCTGCCGGAGGTGAGCCCGAAGACCGGGTGGCTGCAGGAGTGGATGTCACCCGACAACCTCGGCGAGACCACCCACCGGCACCTGTCGCCGCTCGTCGGCCTGTTCCCCGGCGACCGCATCCGCCCCGACGGTTCCACCCCGCGGGAGACCGTCGACGGAGCCACCGCCCTCCTCACCGCGCGCGGCATGGACAGCTTCGGCTGGGCGAACGCCTGGCGCGCCCTGTGCTGGGCCCGCCTGAAGCACGCGGAGAAGGCGTACGAGCTGGTCACGACCAACCTGCGCCCGTCGACCGGCGGCGGCAACGGCACCGCCTTCAACCTGTTCGACATCTACGAGGTCGAACAGGGCCGGGGCATCTTCCAGATCGACGCCAACTTCGGCACCCCGGCGGCGATGACGGAGATGCTCCTGTACTCGCGCCCCGGGCACCTCGAACTCCTGCCCGCCCTCCCCGCCGCCTGGGCCGCCTCCGGGCATGTCACCGGCCTGCCCGCGCGCGGCGGATTCGTCGTCGATCTGCGGTGGCGTGAGGGCGCGCCCACCTCGGTGCGGGTGCGCAGCGTCGGCGGCCGGACCACGACGGTGACGTACGGGGGGACGTCCCGGACGGTGGACCTGCGGCCGGGGAAGTCCGTCACGCTGAAGGGGTTCACCCGGTGACGGCCCGCCGCACGCCGGTCCGCGTGGTCCTTGCCGTCCTCACCACCCTGCTCGCCGCCGCCCTGCCGCAGGCCTTCCCGGCGTTCGCTCGCGCGGCGGAGACCGGCCACGACGTCGTCACCTGGGCGGCGTCCGCGGACCGGCTGGGGGAGGCTGTCGCCGACCGTGGCTACCGGCTCGTCGTCCGCACCAGCGTCGGCGGCGGCGACCTGCGGATCCGGCTCACGAATGCCTTCGGCGACCGGCCGGTGACCTTCGACAGCGTCCACGCGGGGCTCCAGCAGGAGGGCGCGACCCTGGTCCGGGGCAGCAACCGGCGACTGAGCTTCGGCGGCGCGCACTCCGTCACGATCCGCGCCGGCGACACCGCGCTGAGTGACGCGCTGCCCGGTCGGCTGCCGGCCGCCACCGACCTGGTGGTCAGCCTGCACTCGCCGGACGCGGGGGGCCCGGCGAGCGGTCACGGGATGGCCCTGCAGACCTCGTACCTCACCCAGGGCGACCACACCGCCGAGGAGAGCGGCGACCGGTGGAGCGGGACGACAGGCTCCTGGTTCTACCTCGACTCGGTCTCCGTCCGCGCGAACGCGTCGACGGGCGCGGTGGTCGCGCTCGGCGACTCCATCACGGACGGCTGGCAGTCCACCGCCGACCTCGACCGCCGCTGGCCCGACTACCTCGCCCGCCGACTCCAGCGGGCGGACACCCGGGTCAAGGGCGTGGCCAACGAGGGGATCTCCGGCAACAAGGTCCTGGCGGACGGAGCCGGCCAGAGCGCGCTGAACAGGCTCCAGCGGGACGTGCTGTCGCAGCCGGGAGTGCGCACCGTGTTCCTCTTCGAGGGTGTCAACGACATCAAGGCGCACACCGGCGTGACCGCCCAGGACATGATCGCCGGCTACCGGGAGATCGTCCGCCGCGCGCACGCGGCCGGGAAGTGCGTCGTCGGCGCCACCGTGGCCCCCTTCGAGGGCTGGTCGGAGTGGGACCCGGCCGCCGAGTCCGTACGTCAGGAGGTCAACGCGTTCCTCCGGAGCGGCGGGGGGTTCGACGCCGTCACCGACTTCGACCGCATCCTGCGCAGCCCCTACGACCCCCGGCGGATCCTGCCCTTCTTCGACGGCGGAGACCATCTGCACCCCAACGACAAGGGGATGCGGGCGATGGCCGACGCGGTGGACCTGACGGCGCTCGACTGCACCTGACGACGGGCCGTGGCGAGGGGGCTCACCCCTCGCGGGGCGTGGTCCGGTCGGACGCCGGCCAGACGTACGGCAGGTCGTCGGGCACGCCGGGGAACAGCGCCGCGTAGAACTCGGGATCCTTGCGCACGAGCGCCGACCGATGACTGCGGTGGAACGCGGGATCGCCGAGCCACGGCGGCAGTTCCCCCGCCTCGGCGAGCAGCTCCTGGGTGCGGATACCGTCCGGCTGTCTCCCGAAGCCGGTCACCAGCGAGGCGGCGCAGGTGTCCGCACGTCCGGTCGCCGTCCACAGACCGCAGACCTCCAGGCCGTAACGCACCAGCGCCTCCTCGTACCCGGTCCACATGCGCACCGCCGGGTGGTGGCGCCATCCGTAGCCGGGGACCGTCAGACCTCGCAGCACCTGGAGCGCCTCGACCCGCTGCTTGCCCAGCCGGCGAGGGTCCAGGGCGGCGGCCGACGCGGTGAAGTCCGGGTACGGCAGAAATGTCTGCACGGTCCGACCCCCGTACGCAGGAAGCGTTTGCGGTCCGGGTGTGGTCTCCCGGCGTGGACGATGTCGGGGAACTTGTTCGCGTCCTATGAGGAAGACGGGCATGTTCTCCCCGACCGCTTGCCGGGATGCCCTCTTCCGGCGCCCCGCGGGCGCCTCGGAGGCTGTCGGTGATCTTCTGGGCGGCCTGCTTGAGGGCGTTGGTCTCACTCATCGGATGACAGTCCTCCGATACATACCCGAAAATGCATAGAAAGGGCATTTGGTGTGCCACGCTCTCACGGCCCGGAGAGCCGCGCACCGGGCGCGCACCGATGGGGTGAACCCCGGGTCGTCCGGGGCCCGGTCGAACCGTCGGGGTTTCCGCGCCGGGCCGGACCGAATGGCTTTTCAGCAGGTCAATGCGTTTGGAGTGGTCGTCGGTAGGAACCCAGCCGCAGACGTGAGCGACGCATCGCAGGGAGGCGCGGAACCGATGGATCGTGAAGAGGTAGAGGCCAGGTTGCTCGACGGGCTGACGGTGGACGACCGCAGACCGGAACAGCCGGTGCTGCTCGACGGCGCGCGTCAGCCGATCACGACGTGGCGGGAGAACCACCCCTACGACCGCAAGGTGAGCCGCCGCCAGTACGAGCGCACCAAGCGCGTCCTCCAGATCGAGATGCTCAAGCTCCAGCGCTGGGTCAATGACACCGGCGCCCGTCTGGTCGTGGTCTGCGAGGGGCGGGACGCGGCGGGCAAGGGCGGCACCATCCAGCGATTCACCGAACGCCTCAATCCCCGTGGCGCGAAGATCGTGGCGCTGGGCAAGCCCACGGAACGGGAGAAGGGCCAGTGGTACTTCCAGCGGTACGTCGCCCATCTTCCCGGGCCGGGTGAGATCGTCTTCTTCGACCGCTCCTGGTACAACCGGGCGGGCGTGGAACGGGTGATGGGCTTCTGCACGCAACAGGAGTACGCACTGTTCCTCAAGCAGTGCCCGCTCTTCGAGGAGATGCTCGTCGAGGACGGCGTCATCCTGGTGAAGTTCTGGTTCTCCGTCTCCCGGACCGAGCAGCGGACGCGGTTCGCGATCCGCCAGGTCGACCCGGTACGTCAGTGGAAGCTCTCACCCACCGACCTCGCCTCCCTCGACCGCTGGGACGAGTACACCACCGCCAAGGTCGAGATGTTCCGCGTCACCGACACCGCGCATGCGCCCTGGACGGTCGTCAAGAGCAACGACAAACGCCGGGGTCGCCTCGAAGCGATGCGCAGCCTGCTGCACCGCATCGACTACGCGGCCAAGGACGCCGAAGCGGTCGGCAGTCCGGACCCCCTGGTCGTCGGTGCCGCGGCCACCCTGCTGGAGCCGGGCGAAGAGGACACCGTCCTGTCGCCGACTCCGCTGACCAACCAGACCCAGGGCCCCGGACGGCATCCCGGCGACACGACCTCCTGAGGCGCGGTGCGGGTCCGTCCGCGCGGGCTGCCCGCACGGCGCTTCCGGCGAGGCCCTGGCCGGGTCCGGTCAAACGCGGCTTCGGCGCCGCCTCACGCAGGCGGCGCCGGCCAGCAGGCCCGCCGCCGTCAGGCCGGCGCCGATGCCGATGTCCCGGCCGGACGGTCCCGCGGTCACGGCGCCGCCGACGCCGCCGCGCACACCGAGGCTGGGCAGTGCCGCGGGGCTGATCGTCACCGGTGCGGAGCCGGTCGGGACCGGCGCGGGAATGCTCGTGGCGGGTACGAGGGTGGGCAGCGACCGGTGGGGGAGGACCTCGCAGGCGATGCCGTCGTCCGGTCCCTGGTCCTGATCGAGGCGGTTGGGGTCGTTCCTGTCCCGGTCGAACTCCGCCTGGGCGTCCTCCTGGAAGGTGAAGTCGCGGCAGTCCAGGTCCTGGGCTCGGGCGACTCCGGACAACGGAGCGAAAGTCATGATCGTCGCGGCTATGCCCGCGACGACGGTGCGATGGGGCATGGGTGTCTCCTCCTGGCCGGGGGCCGTCGCTTCGACGCTAGGCAAGGACCGACGCCGTCGCGCGAGGCGGGCGTCCATCCGGGTGGAGCCGCCCCGATCCGCGGGCCGCCGACCGGTGGTGTGACCGGCGCCGGCGCGGCAAGACGCACTCCGACCGCCGCGGCCGGACGAAGCCGCGAACGGCCGGGCGAGGACGAGAGAAGACGGAGGGAACCGTGAGGGATCTGCTGGGAGGGTTCCGCAGTTTCATACTGCGCGGGAACGTGGTCGACCTGGCCGTGGGCATCGTGATCGGGGCGGCCTTCACCGCACTCGTCAACGGCTTCGTGAAAGCGTTCCTGACCCCGATCGTGGGCTTCGCGACCGGCGCGACGGGCGACTACAGCCGCAGGACCTTCGCCCTCGGCGGGACGGTCTTCCCGTACGGGAGTTTCGTGAACGCCGTCATCAGCTTTCTGCTGATCGCCTGCGTCCTGTACTTCCTCGTCGTCCTGCCGATCAACAAGCTGCACGAACGGTTCGCCCCGCACCAGGACATCCAGGCGGACAAGCGGGACTGCCCCGAGTGCCTCAACCCCGTGCCCGCCCAGGCGCGCCGCTGCGGGTTCTGCACCAGCGACCTGGTGCCCCTTCCCGACACGGCCGGCGCGGGGGAGACGCGGGCGCAGGCCTGACTCGTCCCGTTCTGCCGCGGCAGGGATGTCTTTCTTGCTGGTCCCCGGGTACCCGGTGCGGCACCGAGAGGAAGGGGTGAAAGCGATGGCTGAAGCGGGACGGTACGGCACGGACGGTGAACGCGGCGCGCGGACCGCCGACGGCGGTGAGTCGGTCGGCGACCTGGTGCAACGCGCTTCGCAGCAGCTGACCGACCTGGTGCGCGGCGAAATGCAGCTCGCACGGGCGGAGATGGTCGAGAAGGGCAAACGCTACGGAAAGGGCGGAGGCCTGTTCGGCGGAGCCGGGCTCTTCGGCTTCCTCACCCTTCAGGCGCTGGTCGCCACCGCGATCGCCGCGATCGCGGTGCCGCTCCCGGTGTGGGCCGCGGCCCTGATCGTCACCGCCGTGCTGGCGGTGATCACCGCCGTGCTGGCCCTGACCGGCAAGAAGCAGGTCGGCGCGGCCGCCCCACCGGTGCCCGAGCGGACCGTCGACAGCGTGAAAGCCGATGTGTCGGAGATCAAGGAGAGTGCACGACGATGACCCAGCCACCCCACGACGAGCCCACCGCCGACAGCCCCGAGGAACTGCGCCGACAGGTCGAACAGACCCGCCACGAACTCGGCGAGACGGTCGAGGCGTTGGCCGCGAAGACCGACGTCAAGGCCCGCGCGCAGGAGAAGGCGACCGCGTTGAAGGAACAGGCCGGCACCACGGCGGCGCAGCTGTCCGAGCAGGCCAGGACGAAGGCGGCCGGGGCGGCCCACCTCCTGGAGGAGAAGGTCCCGGCCCCGGTCAAGGACACGGCCGCCGCGGCCGCCGTCCAGGTCAGGGCCAAGGCCGGGCAGGCCGAGCAACTGTGGCAGGACAAGGCGCCCCGACAGGTGCGCGACCACCGCGGCGCCCTCATCGGCGCCGCCGCGGCGCTGACCGTCGCCTACCTGCTGCTGCGCCGCGGCAGGAAGTAGCCGACGGCTGCACGGGCGCCGCCGGCCCCACCGGCGGGCGGCGCCCTTCGCCGAACTGCGGATCACGCCCCGAGATGTGAGACTGCGGCCAAAGCGACCGGTCCCTCCCGGTCGATCCGGTCCGCCCGGTCCTTCCGGTCATCCCGGTGCATCCGGCAGCGAGCAGCCCACCAGGTGGTGACGACGTGACGGCCGAGGTCATCGACGAGCAGTTCATGGGCTTCCTCGCCGACTCCGCCCACCGCACGCTGCAGCTGTCCACGGCGGTGGCCCGCCGCACCGAGGCACGCGGCCTCCGGCACGCCGTGGCCGGCCGTCCCCAGGACGATGCGGCGATCCTGCTGCTCGAGTGGAATCCGCCCGCACCGGAGTCATGATGGCGCTCGCCGTAGTCTTCGCCGTCCTCGGTGCCGTCAGCAACGCGGTGGGCACGGCGTTCCAGCGCAAGGCCGCCTCGACGGTGGACCGCGGCGGCGGAGTAAGGCTGCTGCTCGCCCTCGCGCGGCGCCCCGCCTGGGCGATCGGCATCGCGGGCGTCGTGTGCGCCGCAGTGTTCCAGGCGCTGGCCCTCATCAACGGCCCCATGGCGCTGGTCCAGCCCCTGTTCATTCTCGAACTCCCCTTCGCGCTGCTGTTGGCGGTGCCGCTCATGCACCGACGGCTGTCGGCCGAGGGCTGGTGGGCGGTCGGGGCGGTGGTGGCCGGCCTCGCCGTGCTCCTGGCGTCGGCAGCTCCCTCCGGCAGCCGGGAGCAGGCCTCCATGGCGCGCTGGATCCCGGTCCTGGCGCTCACGCTGGGCGCGATGGCCGCGGCGCTCCTCCTCGCGCGCTCCGCCTCCTCGCCGTTGGTGCGCGCCGCGGCGCTCGCCTCGGCCGCGGCGGTCGGCAACGCCCTGACCGCCGCCCTGCTGAAGTCGGCCACGGGACGCCTCGCCGACGCGGGACTGCCGGCGTTCCTCACCGCCTGGCAGACCTACGGATTCGCGCTCACCGGGGTCCTGGCCCTCCTGCTGCTGGAGAACGCCCTGCAAGCCGGCCCCCTGGCCGCTTCACAGCCCGCGCTGACCATCGGTGACGCGGCGGTGAGCCTCCTGCTGGGTGTGGCGCTGTTCGACGAGAGCATCCGTACGGGCTGGTGGCTGCTGCCCGAGGCGCTCGGCGCCCTGCTCATCCTCTGGGCCGTGGTACGGCTCACCCGGGTGGTGCCCCACCTCGTCGACGTCGTGCGCTGAGACCGGCTCGATCGGGTTCGGCGACGGTGCATCCGGACGGCACGGACGGTGGCGTCGCCCGTGCCGTGCTGTGCTGGTCCGGACAGGTAGGGAGTCCGGTCGGGAGTCCCTGGCGCGAAGGAAGGGGCGAAGATGGGCGACCTCCACGGTCCGGACCACGAGCACCGGCGTCCCCCGGGCGTCGGCGACGAGACGGTGGAGGCGCTCGGCTCGCTGTCCAAGGCGCTGGAGACGGTCGAACGGGCCCGCGGGCACCTCTACTCGTTCCACCAGCTCACCGGCACCGCGGACCTGGAACTGGACCGCACGGTCGAACTGCTGCGCAGGGCGGGCCACGCGACCTGGGCCGAACGCGTCGAGACGGAGATCCTGGGGCGCAACGTCATCCCGGGACACTGGACGTTCCAGATCGTCGAGGCCTACGACGGGACGTACTACCGAGCGTTCAGAGACCTGGAGCACGAGGCGGTGCAGCAGCTCGCCGAAGGACGCGACCACCTCTACGAGGCGGAGATGAAGGAAGCCCGCCGCACCCGCGACCACCCCGACCACACCGCCCGACCCGACACCCCCGGCACCTCCGACCCGACCGGTCCGTCCGACTGACGGCGGGGATCCCGGAGCGGGTCACAGCCGCAGGACGATCAGGGCCGTGTCGTCGGTGGTGCCGGTGGTGGGGAGGAGGTCGGCGAGGAGGGCGTCGGCCAGGGGTTCGGGGGCCGAGTGTCTGTGGTGGGTGAGGGACGCGGCGAGCCGGGCCAGGCCCGTGTAGATGTCCTCGTCGCGGCGCTCGATCAGGCCGTCGGTGTACAGGACGAGGGTGGCGCCCTCCGTGAAGCCGGTGTGAGCCTGGGGGCGGGGGAGGTGTTCCGGGCGCGCGGCGAGCGGGGGATCGGTGGCCTGGTCGAGGAAGGTGACGGTCCCGTCGTCGTGCACCAGGGCGGGCGGCGGGTGGCCGGCACAGCTGTAGGTGATGGTGTGGCTGTCCCAGTCGATGAAGGTCGTCACGACGCTGGTCGCCTCGGCGCCCTCGACGAAACGGGCGTACAGGCCGAGGGCCTCCAGGGCCTGGGCGGGGCCGTCGGCCACCCGGCAGGCGGCGCTCAGGGCGCTGCGCAGCTGCCCCATGGTGCAGGCCGCCGCGAGGCCGTGCCCGACGACGTCGCCGACGGCGACCGCGAGATTGTCGCCGGGCAGGTCGACCAGGTCGTACCAGTCGCCGCACACGTTCAGTGCGCCGACCGCGGGCCGGTAGCGCACGGCGGCGGCGTGCGGACCGGTCGGGCCGGGCGCGGGCAGCATCGCCGCCTGGAGGGCCAGAGCGACCTCCCGCTCGTGGGCGTGCGCCTGGCGGAGCCGTTCGTTGACCTCTTGCAGCTCGCGGGCCCGGGTGTACAGCTCGGCCTCCAGCACACGGGCTCGGGCTCCGCCGTTCGGACCGCCGCGCGCGTGGATGAGCTCCGTGACCTCCTCCACCCGGTGCACGATGAGCGCCACCTGCCCGTCGGGACCGTGCACGGGCGCGTTCACCGGGCTCCAGTAGTGCTCGCGCCACACACCGGGCCGACGGGGGTCCTCGATGTCGTAGCGCAGCAGTGCCATCGTGTCGCGCTCGCCGGTGGCGACCACCCGCAGCATCGACTCCCGGGTCTCCCGCATGCCGGCGGCCGCCGGGTCGTTCGGGTTCTCCGGGAAGACGTCGAAGATGTAGCGGCCGAGCAGCTGCTCGCGGGTGCGTCCGGCCAGCCGCAGGAAGTCGTCGTTGGCGTCGGCGTAGATCAGGTCGGGGGTGAGGAGGGCCACCATGCCGGGCAGGGCTCGGAAGACCGCCACATAGTCGATCAGTGGTTTCCGCATGACCTGCCGCCTGTCTCGGTGCCGAGCGTCACTGTGCCGTTCCACGATAGAAGGGAGATCGCGACGGGGCCTGGAAACCGCGTCTCCCGAGCCCGACGCGTTCCCGGATCGTGGACGGCGCAATCAGCCGTGGCAGCGGGCTGAAAGCGTGGTGGGAGCGGCGTTCTCACCTCCCTCCGCGGGGCTCTCCCGCCGTGCCGGTGGGCCCGGCGGCCGCGCAGGTGACGTCCGTGGCGGGCAGCTTCCCGGTGCGCAGGTAGGCATTGACCGTGCCGTCGACGCAGGCGTTGCCGTACGCCCCGTAGACACCGTGCCGGTCGGAGCCGGTGACGGTGACCAGGCGGGAACCGGGCCACGCGCGGTGCGTCGCGGTGGCACCGGCATAGGTCGTACGGGGGTCGCCGGTGGAGTTGACGAGCAGCGCGGGGAGGTCGTCGCGGACGGTGGTGGGGCGTTCCCGGGGCCGGTCCCAGAAGGCGCAGGGGGTGATGTCGTGGGTGAAGGGGCCCATCAGCGGATGGCGCGCGCGGCTGCGCTGGACGTCACGCCAGTAGACGTCCGGGTCGCGCGGTGCTGCCACGTCACCGCAGAGGATCGCGGTCTGGACGCTGCCGTAGGCCGACCCGTCGTCGCCCCCGTTCAGCAGGTAGTCCAGGGTCTCCGCGAGGTCGGGGTCCGGTTCGGCCGGGCGGCCCTCCGCGGCCTCCTTCATGGTGCGGATCGAGGCGGCGAACGACCGCCGTGCCTCGTCCGTGTCGTCCGACAGGCCGTTGAAGACGATGAACGGCACGGTGTGCTCGTCGAGCCGGTAGGACGCGGAGGAGCCGCCGCCGATCACCAAGTGCCGTTCGCCGGCCGTGCGTCGGATGCGGTCGATCGTGGCCAGGACGGCATCGCGGGTCGAGCCGAGACCGTAGGCGGCGTCCCGCGCGGCGGCCCATGCGGCCCAGTGCCGCAGCGCCTTCTCGTTGGCGGTCTCGGTGCCGACGAGCAGCCGGGGTCCGTAGCGGTGCGGGTCGATCACGCCGTCGAGGACCACGCGGTCGGTACGGCCGGGGAACATCGTCGAGTAGACCTCGCCGAGGTAACTGCCGTACGAGTAGCCCAGGTAGGAGATGCGGCGCTCGCCGAGGGCGGCGCGGACGACGTCCATGTCGCGGGCGGTGTCGCGGGTGGTGATGTACGGCAGCACGTCCCCGTTCGTCCTGCGGCACCGGTCGGCCAGATCCCGTTCGAACGCCGTGACGTCGTCGAAGGCGGCCCGGTCCGCACCCGCCCAGCGGAAGGGGCTGCCGGTGGGCCAGCCGCAGTCCAGCGGGGTGCTGCGGCCGACGAAACGGGGATCCACGCCGATGATGTCGTAGCGCCCGGCCACGTCCCCCAGAGCGTCGTGCACCCAGGGCGGGTCTCCGACGGCCTGACCGCCGGGGCCGCCCGTGTTGAGCAGGAGGGAGCCGATGCGGTGAGCGGTGTCGGTGGCCTCGATCCGCGAGAGCGCGAGGGTGATCGTGCGGCCGCCGGGGTGGGCGTGGTCGAGGGGCACGGTGACGTCGGCGCAGCGGGCCCCGGCCTTCTCCAGCTCCTTGCCGGTCTCGTCGTCGGGGCCGAGGACGCAGCTCTGCCAGGTCAGCTCCTGGTCCTGGTGGCGGCCGAGGGCGGCGGCGGACGACGGCCCGGCCACGGCCGCGGGCGGCAGGGTGCTCAGGCAGGCGGTGGCGGCCAGGGCCAGCGCGGCGGCGCGGATCCTCATGCGGACTCCTCCACGATCTTCCCGTCGGTCGGTCGGGCGGTCTCCGGCCCGCGCCCCTCGCACAGGGCCGCCCGGACCACCTCACGGAAGTCCTCTTCGGCCTGCTCGGTGGACGGCACCTGGTTCACCGCGACGGCGACGCGACGCCCGCCGGGCCCCACCGCACCGAGGGCGCGGTGGCCGCCGGGCACGGTCCCGGCATGGCCCCACCACAGCCCGCCGCAGGGCAGCGGGCTGGAGATGAGGCCGAGTCCGTAGCGGGCGCCCGGCCACAGCCGGTCCGGGTCGGCGGCCACCGTGTGCTTCATCTCCGACAGCCGGTCCGGGGGCAGCAGCCGGCCGCTGAGCAGGGCGTCGAAGAAGCGCTCCAGGTCGGCGGGCGAGGAGACCAGCGCGCCGCCGGTGCCGCCGAACGTCATGTTCCAGTCGGTGCCGTCCACCAGGGCCGCGCCCTGCTCGGGCAGGTGGTAGCTGCGTGAGTGCGGGCCGCGCAGGCGCGGGTCGTCGCCGGGCCAGTAGGTGTCGCGCAGTCCGAGCGGCCGGAGGATGCGGCGGGTGATCTCGGATTCGGCCGAGCGGCCGGTGACCTGCTGGACGAGCAGACCTGCGACGAGGTAGTTCGTCGTCGCGTAGTGGAAGCCGGAACCGGCCGATGCGCCGGGGTGCGGCAAGCTCAGCGCCT
Source organism: Streptomyces sp. NBC_01334 (assembly GCF_035983595.1). Lineage (NCBI taxonomy): Bacteria > Bacillati > Actinomycetota > Actinomycetes > Kitasatosporales > Streptomycetaceae > Streptomyces > Streptomyces sp. NBC_01334. The sequence goes on from NZ_CP130718.1 coordinate 9,171,180, forward strand.
GGTCGATCAGCTCACGTGGCTCGAAGTGGCGGTACCGCAGCCGTTCGGGGTGCTCCCACTCCGGGGCGTCGAGGTGGTCGGGCAGCCCGCTGGTGTGCTGGAGCAGCTCTCGTACGGTGATCTTCCGGCCGTCGTAGCCGTTGCCGTCGATCAGACCGGGCAGGTAGTGGGCGACGGACGCGTCCGGGTCGATCCGGTGCTCGGCGGCGAGCTGGAGTACGACCGTGGCGGTGAAGGTCTTGGTGACGCTGCCGGCGCGGAGCCGGTCCTGTGCGTTCATCGGGCGGCCGGTGCCGAGGTCGGCCGTTCCTGCGGCGTCGCTCCAGCGGCCGCACACCGGATCGGTGACCTCGACCGCGGCGCCGGCGAGGTGGTGGTCCTCGGTCAGTGTGCGCAGCGCCTGGCGCAGCGTGCTGTGCTCGCCGCAACCCGGTAAGACCGTCGAGGAGGAGGCGGAGGAGGTGGCGGAGGAGAAGGAGAGAGGCCGGGCGGGGGCGGGCGGGGCCGACGCGGAGGCCGGGATCGCGGACGCCGCCAGCACGAACGCGGTGGCCAGGGTCGCCGTCGCCGTGCACGGATGGTCGAGAAGTCCCATGCGGTCCGACGCTAGGCCGCTTCGCTCCCCGGCTCACTCCGGTCAGCTCCCCGTTCCGCCTGGTGCCAGCCCCACCGCCGACCGTCGGGGCATCCCCCGAACCCCCTGGCAGTCGATGCCGTCGCTCGCCGTGCCCGGGACAGGCGTGCGCACCACGCTCGTCCGTGAGCAGCGGTGTCAGTCCGATGCGGGTGACGGCTGTTCGCCCGCACCGACGCCGGCGTTGCGGACGGCCAGGAGTGCCACGCCGATGTCGGCCACCGCGCGCGGATCGGAGAGGGAACGGCCCGTCAACTCCTCGATACGGCGCAGCCGGTAACGGACGGTGTTGGGGTGGACGAAGAGGCCCAGGGCCGCGTCGGTGGCCGACCCGGCGGCGGCGAACCAGTGTTCCAGGGTCTCCAACAGGCGAGCCCGTTCCGCGACCGGCAGGTCGACCAGGGGTTGGAGGACCACTCCCACGAGATGAGCCGCCTCCGCCGGAGCGGCGGCCACCACCATGGCGAGCGGGCTGTCGTCGAACCGTGCGACGCCGGGACCGGTGCCCCGCAGCCCGGCGAGCGCCAGGCGAGCGAAGCGCAGCGCCTGCGGAGTGTCCCGCAGGGAGGGGAAGCACGGGCTGACGCCCACGCGGGCCTGGGCGCGACGCAGGACGCGCAGACAGGCGCTCTCCGCCGCCGGCGTGGGCAGGGCGATCACCCCGATCTGATGGTCGGGCAACAGCCGCCAGGCCGAGGCGAGTCGGGCCTGACGCAGCTCGGCTTCGATGCCCGCCAGCGGCTCCCGGCCGGGAGCGCCGGCCGCCGCCGCGACCACCGCGTAGGGGCCCTGCTCGGGCAGGCCCAGCTCACGGGCGGCCTCCCACAGCGTGGTCCGGTCGGCGATGACACCGGTGAACAGCGCCTCCACCAGCGCCGAGCGCCGGGCGTGCCGCTGCGAGGTCAACTCGGCGGAGGTCTCCCGGTAGGCCGCCGCCACCGCCTCCGCGTACAGGCCGAACAACGCCCAGATCTCCGCGGACTGGGACACCAACTGGTCGTCGGAGACCTCGGGATGTGTCCGTGACTCCAGGAGGATCTCCGTCCACAGCAGTTCGAAGCCGACCCGGTACGCGTGCAGGGTATCCGCCAGCGGCACGCCCTGTTCGGCGCGCACCCGGCCCGTCTCGCGGGCCGGGCTCGGGTCCGGGGCATCCGCGTGGCCGAGGTGGCTCAGGACCAGGTCCGCGTTGGCGGTGCACGAGCGGCGCAGCGAGTCGAAGGGGATCAGCGACTCCTCGTCGTAGGCGTCGACGTCCGAGCGGATACGCTGCGCGATCCGCTCACCCAGTTCCGGAAGTCTGGAATGAAGCGCCGCTGCCACGCCAGAGATATCCATTACCGCAGCTTAACGCCATCGTTTTGTTCTCCGAACCAATCCGGGAGGGGTGGCGCTGTCCTGCCGCCCATGGTCCGCCGCCGTGCGTGGCAGCACGATGTCGCGCAGGTGAACAGCGGATTTCAACGGTGACGTTCGTGGAGGCGGGTCATGGCCAATCTGGCGCAGTTCCTGGTGGAGACGGCACAGCGGCAGCCGGGACGCCCCGCGCTGCGCCTGGGCGAGCAGGTCACCAGCTACGCGGAGCTGGAAGAGCGCAGTGCCCGCGCCGCCGCGCTGCTGCGGGCCGAGGGCGTGCGGCCGGGGGACCGGGTCGCCCTGATGCTGCCCAACGTTCCCGAGTTCGTCGTCCTGTACTACGGGGTGCTCCGTGCCGGGGGGATCGTCGTACCGATGAACCCGCTGCTGAAGACGCGGGAGACCGAGTACCACCTCGACGACTCCGGGGCGGTGCTGCTGTTCGAATGGCACCAGGCACCAGGGGAGGGCGCGCAGGGCGCGGCCGCCGCCGGTGTGCGGCACCTGGCCGTCGAACCCGCCGCCTTCGGCGCACTGCTGGCCGGGCACGAGCCGCTGTCCGAGGTGGCCGAGACCGGAGTCGACGACGTGGCCGTGCTCCTGTACACCTCCGGCACCACCGGCCGCCCCAAGGGCGCCACGCTCACCCACGGCGGGCTGCGGCACAACACCGAGGTCAACACGGTCCACGTCCAGCGCATGACACCTCAGGACGTGGTGGTGGGCTGTCTGCCGCTGTTCCACATCTTCGGCCAGATCTGCACGATGAGCGTGGCCGTCCGCGCCGGCGCCTCCCTGACGCTGATCCCCCGCTTCGCGCCGCAGACCGTGCTGGACGCCATCGCCCGCGACCGGGCCACGGTCTTCGAGGGCGTTCCCACGATGTACGCGGCGCTGCTCCAGCACCCGTCCGAGGTGGACGTGTCGACGCTGCGGATGTGCATATCCGGCGGGGCCTCGCTGCCGGTGGAGGTGCTGCACGGCTTCGAGCGGCGCTTCGGCTGTGCGGTGCTGGAGGGCTTCGGCATGTCCGAGACCAGCCCGGTGGTCACCTTCAACCACCCCGACCGGCCGCGCAAGGCCGGCTCCATCGGCACCCCGATCCGTGACGTGCAGGTGCGGCTGCTCGACGACAAGGGCCAGGACGTCGCCCCGGGTGAGGTGGGCGAACTGGCCGTGCGCGGCCCGAACGTGATGAAGGGCTACTGGAACCGCCCCGAGGAGACCGCGACCGCCGTCCCGGACGGCTGGCTGCGCTCCGGCGACCTCGCGCGGCAGGACGAGGACGGCTACCTGTACATCGTGGACCGCAAGAAGGACATGATCATCCGTGGTGGCTACAACGTTTATCCGCGGGAGATGGAGGAGGTCCTGCACGAGCACCCGGCCGTCGCCCTGGCCGCAGTGGTGGGCGTGCCGCACACCCACCTGGGGGAGGAGATCGCGGCCGCGGTCGTCCTGCGCCCGGGCGCCCATGCCACCCCCGACGAGCTGAGGGAGTTCGTCAAGAGCCGGGTGGCCGCGTACAAGTACCCGCGTGAGGTGTGGCTCGTGGACACCCTGCCGACCGGCCCCAGCGGCAAGATCCTCAAGCGCGAGATCACCGCGCCCGTCGGACCGGGCCGAGGCTGAGACCGGGGCCGCGGCCGGAGCCGAGACCGGGGGGCTCATGAGGAGCCGGCGGGGAGATTGACTACGCTGCCCCCATGGCTGATTCGGACCTTGCCGCCACGGGCTGTGGGCGACTGGCCCGGCTCGTGGCACCACCGGCCGAACCGGTGGACGCTTGCGGGGACTGGGCCGCCGCGCAGGCCAGGATCGGCAGCCGGCTGCCCGCCGACTACCGGTGGCTCGTGGAGACCTACGGCTGGGGGGAGTTCTGCGACTTCCTCTTTCTCCGCACGCCCTTCGGCACGAGCAGGCACAACGGCATCGAACGGCAGGTGGCCGACCTCACGAGATCTCCCACGCCTCCCACGCCTGTCGTACCTCCCGCACTCCCCGCACCTTCCGTACGGGAGCGTGAGAGCCACCCGCGTTCCTCGCACCCGGCCTCGGGCGCCGGCCCGGCGGAGCTGTTGATCTGGGGCACGACGATGGACGCCGACCGGTTGTGCTGGCTCACCGGTGGGGCTCCCGACGAGTGGCCGGTCGTGGTGTGGAGCAGCGAGCGCCGGCACGAGACGCATCACATGGGCGCGGCCGAGTTCCTCGCCGGATGGGTCGGCGGCCGCGTCGGCTCCCACCTGCTCATGGACATGGAGCCGGACCTGGCACCGTGGTTCAACGCCTTCCGCCCCCGGACGCACCGCTGCCTGCGACTGTCCGAGGGCCCTCGCGTCCCCGCCGAGTGCCTGCGGATCCTGCGCGACGCACTGGCTCCCACCGTCGACCGGGGCTCCTGGTACTCCGAGGACGGCGAGATGGGACAGGACCACTTCGCGACCGTCGACACCGACTGGCTTCTCACCTACGACGCGGGCCGCCACCACGGGATCCGGATCGCCTTTCCGCCCGAAGACGGCGAACGGGTTCGGCAGCGCCTCTGCGCCGCCGTTGCGCTGATGGGGTGCGAGGTGCTTCAGGTGACGACCGCAGCGGGAATGCCCCTGGCGGCCTGGAACGCACCCACGGACGAAGACCGCTCCGCCTGACCTGTCCCGGCTCATCCGACCCACGAAAAGGAAACCCGGCATGGCCGTCGTCCACCGCACTGTCCTCGCGCCGACCAAGCTGGAGCTGCTCACCTCCTGGCTGCCCACCCGGCCGTGGTACACGGGTGGTACGGGCACACCGGAACTGGCCAAGGCCGGGGGCTTCCGGCTGGACGACCCCGAGGGCGAGGTCGGGATCGAGTTCCTGGTGGTCACCGACACCTCCGGCAGCCGTCCGGTCACCTATCTGGTGCCGTTGACCTATCGCGGGGCCCCGCTCGACGGGGCGGAGCACGCCCTCGTCGGCACCATGGAGCACGGGGTGCTGGGGCGGCGCTGGGCCTACGACGGCTGCCACGACCCGGTGCTGGTCGCCCAGTTGGCGGCCCTGATCGAGGGCCGGGTCCAGGCCCAGGACCAGAACATCAGCGATGTCCCCGACCGGGAGGTCTCCCGCTGCTGCACCGGTGACGGTGCCACCCCCACCGACTCCATGGCCGGCGCCACGGACGACCCACAGGGCACTGGGCTGCCCGCACCGCAGGGCACGACGCTCCGCCTGCACCGGGTCCTGCGCCCTGCCCCGGACAACGAGCCCTTGCTGCCGGCGCAGGCCGTCGGCCATGTCGCCGGCTCCTGGGCACTGCCGGACGGCACTCGCGCGCGGGGGCTTTTCGCCGTCCTGCACAACGGCGCATCGCCAGCCGACTACTGATGAAGCGCGCGGATCGGGGTACCTGGGCCCACATGGCACAGAAAACTGATCACGTCGAATCCGTGCGTGCCGTGCGGCAGCTGCGGCGCATCCGCCCTGTCTACGCGGGCGGTGCGGCCTTGTGGGCCGCATCGGCTGTCTGGACGGGGTGGGACGATCCCGGGAGTCGGCAGATGTGGGTGTCGGTGCTCTTCCTGGTGGTCTTCGCAGGTCTCCTGTCCGTGACTTCGCTGTGGCTGTGGCGTCAGCAGACGGCCGGCGAGGGCAGGTCCGTGCACCACGCCGCCCCACGAAGGACGGCCACGCGTCGCCACGCCAACGCCTGAGGGCCAACGCCTGAGGGCTGACGGCGGGGAGCTGCGGCTGCGGGCCGAAGTCTCGGCCCCTCCGCTTGTCCCGGCGTCCGCCGTGGCAGGGCCCGACAAACCCTTGGCCCGCCACGGTCCCGGCGTCCTACAGTGAAGGTCGCCGGGTGGAGCAGGTAGGCAGCTCGCTGGGCTCATAACCCAGAGGTCGCGGGTTCAAATCCCGCCTCGGCCACGAAGACCGGGCCCGCCGCGTGTGCGGCGGGCCCGGTCCTGCGTTGCGGCGTGATGCCGAACGGGCCTCGGCGGCCCGGACCGTCCGGGCGCGGTTCTTACGGGACTCTGACGTGAGCCTCGGACACCTTCAGCACTGCAGTCACTTCGGCAACTCTGGTCACGCAAGCCCCCGGACTCGAGGAGCCGCACGTGAGCAGGCACAACAAACGCAGGTCGAAGCTCCAGAAGAGGTTGACCGTCTTCGGCGGTGGCACGGTCGCTGTCGCCGCCGTGGTCGCGACGGTCAACGTCGCCTCCGCAGGCCAGGTTTCACCGGCCGCCACCGCGCCGAAGGCCGACCACGCCGTCTTCGTCCAGGGCAACGAGCTCGCGGGCAACACCATCCATGTCTTCCGCCGAGGCGACGACGGCAAGCTGACCGCCGCGGGGGAGTACGCGACCGGGGGCATGGGCGGGGACCAGGTCGACGCGCCCACCGACTCCCTTGCCTCGCAGGGGAGTCTTGTCTACGACCCGCGTTCCGGCCGGCTGCTGGCGGTCAACGCGGGCAGCGGCACGCTGACATCCTTCGCGGTGCACGGCCAGAAGCTGTCGGATCGACAGACCGTCTCCGCGCGAGGCCGGTTCCCGGCCGGCATCGCGGTCTCGGGCGACCTGGCGTACGTGCTGAACGCGGGTGGCGCCGGAAGTATCCAGGGATACAGGATCACCTCGAAGGGACTGAAGCCACTGAGCGGATCCCACCGCGGCCTCGGGCTCAAGAACGGGAGCGTGCCGTTGTTCAGCAGCTCGCCGGGCCAGGTCGCGTTCACGCCGGACGGCCGGAACCTGGTGGTCACGACCAAGTCGGCGAACACCATAGAGGTCTTCCCGGTGGGCCGTGACGGCCGCCCGGCGGCGAAACCCGTGGTGACCGGATCCGCGGGCATGGTGCCGTTCGCCGTCACCTTCGACAGGGCCGGGCGCATGCTGGTCGCCGAGGCCGCCAGGTCGACCGTCACCACCTACCGCGTGCGGCGGAGCGGTGCGTTGGACATCGTGCAGAAGTCCCTGCCCAACGGGCAGGACACGTTGTGCTGGCTGGAGCGGGCGGGTGACTTCTTCTACGGCGGCAACACCGGCAACTCGACGGTCACCGGCTACCGGACGGGCCCGCACGGCCGGCTCGCCCTGACCAACGAGGCCGGCATCGCCACCGCTCCGTCGGGGAAGTCCCAGGGCGTCATCGACATCGCCGTGGCCGAGGACAAGTTCGTCTACGTCCAGAACGCCACCTCGGGCACCGTGGACGGCTTCCGGGTCGGCCGCGACGGCGCCCTCACCAAGGTCACGACGGTCACAGGTCTGCCCGCCTTCGCCGAATCCGGCATGGAGGGCATCGCCGCGGTGTAACGAAGCTGCCTCCGCGGCAGAACGCCCCGGGCCCGCTCACCGCGTGCTCGGGGCGTTTCTCCGGAGGCCCGCCCGGCTCGCAAGGGTGTGTCTCCGCTCCCCGCCGCGCCCGCCTCGCGGAGAATTGCCGATTGCCGCGCGGGGTGTTCGATGGTCCCATGGGGTCGCGGTGCCGCTGCGAAGTGACGTGCGGTACGGCGTGGCCTTCGCGCGCGTGCGACTCGACCGATGGGGAGTGCTCATGTCAGGACAGTTCGAAGCGACGGTGGAGGTCGATCGGGCTGTCGAGGAGGTGTTCGCCTACCTCGCCGACGGGCGCAACGATCCGCAGTTCAGTCCCCGTGTGCTCAAGATCGAGCGGATTCCCGATGCCCCGACCGCGGTGGGCACCGTCTTCCGGAGCACGGTCAAGGACGCCGGGATGAAGACCGCGAGAGAGTTCCGCATCACCGCTCTCGAGGCCCCCGTGAAGATCCGGTGGGCCGAGGCCTCGAAGAACACCGTGACGGTGCGTGAGGGCGGTTACGACCTGGAGCCGCTGCCCGGCGGCGGAACCCGGGTCCGCATCTTCAACGTTCTCGAAGGCCACGGGCTGGGCAAGCTCCTCGTCGGCCTGGCGCTCGCCGCCGCCCGCAAGGACGCGCCCGGCTTCGGTTCCCGTATCAAGACGGCGGCCGAGGCGGCGATCGTGCCGCGTTGACGGACCGGACGAGTCATCGGCGTCTCCCCGGCCGGGGAAACGCCGGTCAACGGGCAATACGGTGTTTCCTTCCGCCACGGCGGAACCGCACCCCGGCGTAGAAGAGATCGGCGAGGAGGACCAGGGCGCCGATGATCAGCAGGTAGAACAGCCCGTGGACCGCGAATCCGATGATGCCCAGGACAAGGGCCACGAGGATCAGAAACAGAAACAGGCTCATTGGCTCTCCCGGCGGCCTCGACGTGTCAGCGACGGGCGAGGCGACGCTCGCCGCCGGCGCCCGGCGCGTAGTCCAGTTCGTAGTGCGCGAAGATCTTCGGTTCCTCCGGGGCAGGCAGCTCGCCGTCGAGGTCGATCGACGGGGCCTTCTTCACCGCGTTCCTGTCGTGGGCGACCTTCAGGTAGCCCGGACCGACCGTCGCGCCGAGGAGCGGCACGAACACCAGACGGCGACGGGTGGGAAGCCCGACCGTCACCGTGGCGAAGCTGGGCAGGTCGGTCCCGGTGTCCACATAGACCGACTCCAGGATGCCGATCTTGTGCCCCTGCGGGTCCACCACGTCGTGACCGCGCCACTCACGGATATCGCTCGGCTCGAACATCAGCCACCTCCGCAGGGGCGGGTACCCGCGTTCGCGTCTCCGATGTCATGCGCACACGCCACGGCCGCACATACGGGAGCCCTGCGGAGCGCCGTGGACAGGCGCCGCACACGCACACCAGAGATCCGGCGGTCGGCTCGTCCTCGCCGCGCCGCCCCCGCAGGTGCTGCGGCTGCTGACCATCACCGGTCCCGGCAGCATCTTCACCATCTGCGGCAGTCCGGCCGAAGCCCGGGAGACGCGTCCCCCGGGCGCCACCTCGCCCACGGCGTGCGCGGACCCGCTCGCCGGTTCGCCCGTCCGGCTCTGTGAACAGCGCGGATGCGGGTACGTGAAGGTCACTTGGACGCCTACCGGCCGTCACCCGGGCCCGGCACAATCGCCCGTATGACGATCACCACGGGCGCGCCGCCCACGCGCCGCACTCCCGTCACCCTCGCCCGAGGGTTCCTGACGGGCGGCGCGATCGGTGTTGCCCGCCACGTGCGGATGCGTGCACGAGCCGGTGGCGCGAGTCTGGGAGTGATGACCGACCACTCGTACCGCCCGTGCCCGGGCGCGGCATTCGGTCCGAGGAGAACGCCATGCCGAAGAAGGACGACCCGAGCAAGGGCGACACGGTCTCGTGGAAGAGCCACGGCCAGAACGTGACCGGGAAGGTGAAGAGGAAGATCACCGACCGTACGGAAGCGGCCGGTCGCACGGTCGATGCCTCGCGTGAGGAGCCGCAGTACGAGGTGGAGAGCGACGGCACCGGACGCGCCGCCGTGCACAAGCCCGGCGCCCTGCGCAAGAAGGGCGGCCGTTCCTGATGGCGGGGAAGGCGGGGAAGCAGCAGGCCGCCGACCGTGACGCGACAGTCGACGCGTTCCACCGGGTGGTCGACCTGTGACCGTCGGCCGACCGAACTGACCCACGACGGCACCCAGGTGAGCGAGAGGAACGAGTGCCGAGCGGCCACGAAGACGCGTACGGACGCCTGCAACGCGGTCTCCAAGGTCACCGACTCGGCCGCGAAGTCGTGCGCTCACAGAAGCGGAGGGCCTCGGCGTTGCTCGCATACGCCGTCACCTCCACAGGGCACGGCTGCACGCCACAACACCCTCCGCATCTGCGTGCTCCGCGGTGCGGACAACCACCTCATGCAGTTGATCACTCATGGCGCGCGACGCTGTCCGCCACTACTGACACCGCCGCCCGGCGGCCGCTCCCGTTCCCGGCGCCGCGTCTACCGGCGGTCCGGTCCGTGCTCCCAGGTCTTCGGGCCGCCGCCTCGCCACTCGATCAGCGGGGACGACTCGACGTAGGCCTCGTCGGCATCGTCCAGCCCGGTCTCGCGGAGGAACTCGACGACGTCCAGCAGGCCGTACGCCATCCCCAGGAAGTGGTCACCGGCGCGCACCCGTCGCCCGCCGTCCGCGGCGGGCGGATAGATCACGACGGGGTGCGCAAGGCCCATGCCAACAGCGTGCGCCCCGCGCCGAACAAGCGCATGCGGGCCAACGGCGGAGGGGGCGCGCCCGATACGGACGCCGACCGGTCCGCGCACCGCGCGCTCTAGGCCGAACGGGTGAATCGCGGGTCGGGCGAATTCGGGCATCGCATGGCCGGGGCCGCGCTGGGGAGAAATCCGGCATGTGATGCCGTATCCGGCGACAGAGGGAGCCCTCGGGTGAGCGCAGTCGTCTTCACCGCTGATTTCTCCTCCGACCGTCAGTGGGTGGCGGGCCGTTCCTGGGCCTATCCCGACGGCGGCCCCACCAACCCCGGCGACAACAAACTGGACCACCTCACGGCCGACCCCTCGTACTCCCGCACCGGCACGTTCCGCGCCACGCGCAGAGCCGACGGCCTGTGGGACGCGGGCCTGTTGACCACCGAGGAGAGCGCCGAGGGCTTCATGGTCCGCACCGGAGACCGCCTCGACACCAGGGTGCGCCTGCCCACCGGGTCGGGTTCCTGGCCGGCGATCTGGACCTGGCGGGACGGAGGCAACGAGGTGGACGTGTTCGAGTACCACCCGGACAATCCCGACCTTCTGGAGTTGAGCAACCACGTACGCGAGGGGCACAGTTACGTGCGCGACGAAGCCGTCAGCCCCGGTGGTGTCATCGATCTGAGCGTGACCTTCGGCAGGCGCAGCGTCGTCTGGTCCCTGAACGGGGACCGGATCTTCGCCGACGGACGGGGTGTCGGGTCCTCCTGGCACGCGTACCTCATCGTCAACCTCTCGGTGTGCGCGGGCCGTTACCACCCGCCTCCGGACGACGCCGCCACCGAGTTGTCCTACGGGGTGGAGAGCCTGGTGGTGCGCCGTGCCGTGGACCGGGACCGTGCCGTGGACCAGGGCTCCGGTCCCTGACGGGTGGGAGCGACGGGTGGGTGACGTTGCCGAGAGGCCGACGGTAATCCGGGTGCCGTGGGGTAGAGGGACGTCGATCGGCCCCTCACCGTGGTGGCCGGATGTCTCCCGTCGAGAAGGAGCCGAGCATGACCGACGAGGCCTACCTGTTTCTGCTGGACGACGCCGACGTGACGCTCGGGGTGGCTCCGGCCGCCGTCGGTGACCTCGCCTGCATGGACACCACGGCGGTACGCGCGTGGCTGAACGCACAGGGAAGCACGGCGACGTCCCCCCGTCTGCGACTCGTGCCGCCGGAGGAGAGGACGGCCGTTCCCGAGGGAGCGGAACGGCTGCCGGTCCCGCTGAGCGAGGAGGAACTGAGCCGTGTGCGGCATCGGATGGCGCCGGGGGCGCACGCCGGGGTCGAGGACGAGCTGCTCGCCTACCGCGACAGTGCCGACGGCAGGGACGAGCTGATCGGGCGGGCACTGGCCGCCGGCGTGCCCCCGCACCGCATCGTGGAACTGACCGGTGTGGATCCCGCGACGGTGACCGCGGCGGCAGGCGGTCGCTGACACGCCGGCCGCACCGGCGACAGGGGGCGACGGCGGTCGGGCGACGGCGGTCGGGCGACGGGCGGCCGACCTGGGCGGAGGGCGTGAAGCGGCGCGTCACGCCCCCGGGCCGGGGTCCGGCCGCACGGCGGATTCGACGCCGGCCCGGGCCGCTTCGAGCTGCGCGGCGAACGCGATGCCGAGGAAGAGCGCGACGGCCGTGAGGTTGGCCCAGAGCAGCAGGGCGATGAACGCGGTGAGCGGCCCGTACAGGGCGCCGAAGGCACCGCTCTTCTCGACGTACAGGGCGAGCAGCCACGTGGCTGCGATCCACAGCAGGAGATGGACCGCGGAGCCGAAGGCCAGCCAGGTGTAACCCGGTTGCCTCCGACGGGGCGACCACCGGAAGATCACGGCGGAGGCCACCCAGGCCAGCGCGAGTCCCACGGGGATGTCGAGCACGCCCCACCAGTGCGGCCCACCGCCCTCCCACCCCGCGGTGTCCGCGATCGCGTCGCCGACTGCCTCGCCGGCCACGAGTACGACGAACCCCAGCCCCAGGGGCAGACCGGCCGACAGCGCCAGGACCAGAGCCCGGCCGTACTTGCGGGGGAAGGAGCGGTCGCGCTCGATGCCGTAGATACGGTTGGCGCCCCGCTCGATCTGTCCCATGGCCGAGGCGAGGTTCAGCAGTGCGAAGGCCAGCCCGAGCCAGAGGGCGAGCGTGCTCCACGCGTCGCCGTGCGCGCTGCGCCGCGTCCCGTCGAAGGCGTCCTCTACGATGCCGGCGCTGGCTCCCGGCACGATCCGGCCGAGGGTCAGCTCGATGATCCGGCCCACGCCCTCCGTGTGCACCGAGGTGGCCAGCCCGACGAGCGCCACGGTGCACGGCACCAGGCCCAGCACCACCTGGAAGGCGAGCGCCCGCGCGTTGGTGAAGCCGTCCGCGTAGCGGAACCGGGCGAAGGAGTCGGTCAGCAGCCGCAGCCCTCCGTAGTGGCGCAGCGCGGTGAACGCTTCGTCTCCGGAGAGTTCCTCCCCGATCATGTCCCGGGTCTGAGGGACGTGGACGGTGGTTCCCATGACGTTGACGCTCCCTCGTCGCGCGATCGCTCCCTGTCCGGTTGCCCCGTGAACCTCGATCACGCACCGCCGCCGGGATCGGTTCGGCAACAAGTACCGCACGTCGAGCGAGCCCCGTTCTAGGTAGACTGACCTACCTAGAATCTGGGAGGGAACGGAATGAGTGACACCCCTACCGCCGCGTCGCGACCCGGCAAGGCGCCCGGGAAGGGGCCCGGCAAGGCGCGCGCACGGTTGCTCGCCGCCGCCGCGCGCCGTTTCTACGCGGACGGCGTGTCGGCGACGGGGATCGACACGATCACCGCCGAGGCCGGTGTGGCGAAGATGAGTCTGTACAACAACTTCTCCTCGAAGGCCGACCTGGTGATGGCCTACCTCGACGCGCGGCACGAGGAGTGGCTGGGCCTGTACCGGCGGCGGCTCGAAGAGGTCCGGGACGGTCGCGGCGGCGTACTGGCCGTCTTCGACGCGTACGCCGATCACGCCGCCTTCGCCTACGAGCACGGCTTTCGGGGGTGCGGGCTGCTGAACGCGGCTGCCGAACTGCCCGCCGGGCACGAGGGGCGGGACGTGGTGCGCCGGCACAAGGAGGAGGTCGAGTCCCTGCTCTCCGGGCATCTCCGGGAACTCCTGCCCGACCGGCCCGAGGAGGCCGAAGCGTTGGCGGAGCATCTGTCGTTCCTGCTGGAGGGCGCGACGGCACGGGCCGGCCTGGAGGGCGCGGGCACGCGGCTGGAGCATGCGCGGACCATTGCGGCGAACCTGCTGGACCGGCTGTGACGCGGTCCGCCGGACCCGCGGTCGGCTCGGTGGGCACGGGCTCGCTGTGCGTGCTCGTGGCGTCGGTGCTGTGGGGCACCACGGGCACCGCCGCGACCTTCGCACCAGCCGTGGGACCCCTCGCGATCGGGGCCGCCGCCATGGGCCTGGGCGGACTCCTCCAAGCCCTCGTGGCCGCCCCTCGTATCGCACGGGAGATGTCCGCGCTGCGCGCGCGGCGCGAGGTGGTCGTGCTCGGCGCGCTGGCGGTGGGGGCCTATCCGCTGGCGTTCTACACCTCCATGCACCTGGCCGGGGTCGCCGCCGGCACCGTGGTGTCGATCGGCTCGGCCCCTCTCGCGTCGGCCCTGATCGAACGCGTGATGGACAAACGCCGTCTGACGCGCCGTTGGATGACCGGCGCCGCTCTGGGCCTGTCGGGAACCGTTCTGCTGTGCATGGCCGAAGCGGCCCAGGCGCACTCCGGCCCCGGCGCCCGTTCGGTGCGGACGACCGTGTTCGGCGTGGCGCTGGGCCTGGTGGCGGGCTTCACCTATGCCCTGTACTCGTGGGCGGCCCATCGTCTGATCAGCCGCGGGGTCACCTCCGGCGCGGCCATGGGTGCCGTCTTCGGGCTGGGCGGCCTGCTGCTTCTGCCCGTGCTGTCGGCCACCGGCGCCCCGCTGCTCGGCTCCTGGTCCAACGCGGCCGTCGGCACCTATATGGCCCTGGTCCCCATGTTCACCGGATACGTCCTGTTCGGCTGGGGCCTGGCACACGTCCCGGCGAGCACCGCGACCACGCTCTCGCTGCTGGAACCCGCCGTCGCGGCCGTGCTCGCCGTGGTGGTCGTCGGTGAACGCCTGCCCCTGCTCGGCTGGACCGGCATCGCCCTGGTCGTCGGCTGCCTCGCCGTACTCACCGTGCCGACCGGTACCGCATCCCCGACTTCTGCCGCTCCACCGTCCGGTACCGCTCCACGAGCTCCGGTGTCCGCGGCCGAGCCGGGGGAGAGGGCGAGGGCCGACGCCTCCACAGGCTGAGCGATGAGGGGCAGGGGTGTCCGGGTCCGGCAGCCCCTCGCGGTGCCGCCGCACGCCGACGCGGTGACCTGTACCCGGTGCCACCGAGCCGACCGGTTCTCATGACCCGGCGGCCGGGCGGAGCCGGAGTCCCTGCATACCGCCGTCGACGGCCAGGGCCGTGCCGGTCACACCGGCGGCGTCGGGACTCGCGAGGTGGACGAGGGCGGCGGCGACCTCGTCCGCGGTGACCAGACGGCCCATCGGCTGCCTGGCGTGCAGCGCCGCGCGTTCGGCCTCGGGATCGTCGACGGCGTCCAGCAGCCGGGCCACCCAGGGGGTGTCGGCGGTGCCGGGGTTGACGCAGTTGACGCGGATGCCCTCGTGGACGTGGTCGGCGGCCATCGCCAGGGTCAGCGACAGCACGGCGCCCTTGCCGGCGGAGTACAGGGCGCGTTGCGGCAGGCCCGCCGTGGCGGCGATGGAGCAGGTGTTGACCACGGCGGCGTGGGACGAGCGCCGCAGATACGGCAGGGCCGCACGGGTCGTGCGCACCATGCCGATCACATTGACGTCCAGGACGTGGTGCCACTGCTCGTCCGGGTTGTCCTCGACGGTTCCGGCGGCACCGATACCCGCGTTGTTGACGAGGATGTCCAGGCCGCCGAACCGCCCGGCCGCTTCTTCGACAGCGGCCCGTACCGAGGTGTCGTCCGTGACGTCGGCCTGGAGCGCGAGCAACGGCTGTGGCACCCCGGCGGGCTCCCGGTCGAGTACGGCGACCCGGGCGCCCTGCTCGGCCAGCAGCCCTGCCGTGGCCAGTCCGATGCCGGACGCGCCGCCGGTCACGAGAGCCCTGAGACCCGAGAGGCCGGTCATGAGGTCGCGTTCCCTTCGGCGAGGTCGGCGGCCCAGAACGTGCCGTCGGGGTAGCGGTACTCGGCGAGGGACCCGGGGTGCATCGCGGCGGAGAAGCCGGGGGACAGCGGCGCGGTGTAGTGGCCGTCGCGGATCACCACCGGTGTGACGAAGTGTTCGTGGAGGTGGTCGACGTACTCGATGACCCGGTTCTCGGTGGTGCCGGACAGGGCCAGGTAGTCGAACATCGACAGGTGCTGCACCAGTTCGCACAGCCCCACACCGCCGGCGTGCGGGCACACCGGCACCCCGAACTTCGCGGCCAGCAGCAGGATCGCCAGGTTCTCGTTGACGCCGCCGACGCGAGCGGCGTCGATCTGGAGGACGTCGAGGGCGCCGGCCTGGAGCAGTTGCTTGAAGACGATGCGGTTCTGGACGTGCTCACCGGTGGCGACCTTCACGGGCGCGACGCCCGCACGGACGGCGGCGTGGCCGAGGATGTCGTCCGGACTGGTGGGCTCCTCGATCCAGTACGGGTCGAACTCCCCGAGGGCCCGGACCCACTCGATCCCCTCGCCGACGTTCCAGCGCTGGTTGGCGTCGATGGCGATACGGATGCCGTCACCGACGGCGGCGCGGGCGGTGCGCAGCCGCCGGATGTCGTCCGCCAGGTCGGCGCCGACCTTGAGCTTGATCTGGGTGAAGCCGTCGGCGACCGCTTCCTTGGCGAGTCGGGTGAGCTTCTCGTCGGAGTAGCCGAGCCAGCCCGGCGAGGTGGTGTACCCGGGATAGCCGTGCGCCAGCAGGGCCGCCTCGCGCTCGGCGAGCCCGGCCTGTCCGTCCCGCAGCAGGGTGAGGGCGTCCTCGGGGGTGAGGGCGTCGGCGATGTAGCGGAAGTCGACCTGGGAGACCAGCCATTCGGGGTCGGCGCGGGCGAGCAGACGCCACAGCGGCTGCCCGGCCCGTTTGGCGGTGAGGTCCCACACCGCGTTCACCACCGCCCCGATCGCCATATGCATGACGCCCTTCTCGGGGCCGAGCCAGCGCAGCTGGCTGTCGCCGATCAGATCGCGGTTCAGCGATCCCGGATCGGCGCACAGCTCCTCGACGGAACGGCCCAGGAGATGAGGGCGCAGGGCGCCGATCGCCGCGACCTGGACGTCGTTGCCGCGCCCGATCGTGAACGTGAAGCCGTGCCCTTCGAGACCGTCGCCCGCGTCGGTGCGCAGCACCACATAGGCGGCGGAGTAGTCGGGGTCCGGGTTCATCGCGTCGGAGCCGTCCAGTTCCCGCGAGGTGGGGAAGCGGATGTCGTGCGTGTCGACCGAGATGATCCGGGCGGGAGTTGCAGACAAGGGGGTGCCTTTCACGCTTGGCCGAAGGTCTGCCGCTGGCCGCCGAGCCCGTCGATCTCGAGCTCGACGGTGTCGCCGGGACGGAGGTAGGGAGTGCCGGGCAGGCCGAGGGCCACACCCGCGGGCGTACCCGTGTTGATCACGTCACCCGGCTCCAGAACCATGTACTGGCTCAGGTACGACACGAGGTGGTGGACCGGGAAGATCATGTCGCGGGTGTGGCCGTGCTGGCGCTTGACGCCGTTGACGGTCAGCCGAAGTCCCAGGTCCTGCGGGTCGGCGACCTCGTCGGCGGTGACCAGCCACGGGCCCAGCGGGTTGAAGGTCTCGCAGGACTTGCCCAGGTCCCACTGCGGCGAGTACTCGAGCTGGAACTCACGCTCGGAGACGTCGTGGCTGACCGCGTATCCCGCGATCACCCCCGGCGCTTCCTCGGGCCCCGCCAGATAGCGGGCACGCCGTCCGATGACGACCGCGAGTTCCACCTCCCAGTCGGTCTTCCGGGAGCCGCGCGGGACCAGCACCTCGTCACGGGGGCCGACGACGGTGCCCGGGTCCTTCATGAAGACCACCGGACGGGCCGGGATCGCGGCCCCGGTCTCGGCGGCGTGGTCGCGGTAGTTCAGACCGACGCAGACGATCTTTCCCGGCCGGGCGACGGGCGCGCCGACGCGCAGGCCTTCCGCGTCGAGCTCCGGCAGAGCGCCGGCCTCGACCGCCGCGCGCGCCCGGTCGACACCGCCGGAGGAGAGGAAGGCGCCGTCGATCTCGGGGGTCACCGGGCTCAGGTCCAGCAGCAGGTCGTCGTCGACGCGGACCGCGGGCCGCTCCTCTCCCGGGGGGCCGACGCGTAGCAGTTTCACTGAGCAACTCCCTTGCCATGGGTGCTTCGTCCGCGAGTGCGCCCCCGTGCCGTGAAGAGCTGCCGGGCGAGCAGGGCAGGCCTCTTCGCGCAGGTCACCGGCCCGATCACGCGCACGGTCTGGACTCGACCAGCATTCATCGGAGGAATGACGACTCCGTGACTGTAAAGGCTCTCAAGCGTCTGGGCAATGCAGTCCTCGGATGTATCCGGCGTGACCCGGTCGATATCGCCAAACCGCACCGGGACTTGTCCGCATTCGCCGGGGAGGCCTCGCGGGGCCGGCGTGGCCCATCGGACGAATTTCCGCCGAATGCGTCGCGAGACGGATCGGCGGCCTCTTCCGTTCGGCGGTGACGGCCCCCACCGCCGAGGCGCTCCGTGCGCCCGTCGCGGTGGCGCCGGAGGCCCAGACCGCCCCCGGGTACCGTCTCCGAGAGCGGGACCATGTCGAAATCGTGAACTCCGGGACCTGTCGCGTCCTGAGCGGACGGCGGAGGAAAAGACCAGCTCGGAACCGGTCGAACAGAGGGGCCCAAGGTCGTCGATCGGACTGGTGGCCGTATGCGGGGCGCTGCCGCGGAAATCGTTGGGGGACGGACTCTTGTCAACGTCGGCAACGCCGTCGTAACGTCCACGTCGTCCCGGATACATCGGAGGAATCAGCTTCGCTGGCTCTCTCGGCTGTTCAGTACCGCCTTCTCGGCCCTCCTCTTCACCCTCATCCCGTCCCCGCCGGCACGGTCCGCGCATGCCTTCGGCAGCCACCTTCACGGTTCGAGTTCCCGTTCCGCCCACCGGGCGCGGACGCCTCGGCCGCCGCCGCGCACCGCCCTGCCCTGGCTAAGGAGAAACACACGGCCATGAAGCTCGCTCGCACCCGTTCCGCCGCCGCAGCCGCCGGCACCGTCCTCGTGGCGCTCGCCCTCGTCACCGCATGCAACCGCGAGAGCACCAGCTCGGGTGCCGCGGGCGGTGCGGACAAGCCCGCCGTCGGCATCGACCTGCCGCGCTCCGACTCGGACTTCTGGAACTCCTACGCCGACTACGTGAAGAAGGACGTCAAGGCCGACGGCGTCAACGCGCTGCCGCTGAGCAACTCGCAGAACGACGTCACCAAGCTGGTCGCCAATGTGCAGGTGTTCCAGAACACGGGCGCCAAGGCGATCGTCATGGCCCCCCAGGACACCGGTGCCATCGCCTCCACGCTCGACACGCTCGCCTCGAAGAAGATCCCCGTGGTCAGTGTCGACACCCGCCCCGACAAGGGTGACGTCTACATGGTCGTACGCGCCGACAACAAGGCGTACGGCACCAAGGCCTGCGAGTTCCTCGGCAAGCAGCTCGGCGGCACGGGCAAGGTCGCCGAACTCCAGGGCGCCCTCGACTCCATCAACGGGCGCGACCGCTCCGAGGCCTTCGCCGCCTGCATGAAGGAGAAGTTCCCGAAGATCAAGGTGTTCGAGCTGCCCACCGACTGGAAGGGCGACGTGGCCTCGGCGAAGCTCCAGAGCCTGCTCGCCCAGCACCCGGACCTGAACGGCATCTACATGCAGGCGGGCGGTGTGTTCCTGCAGCCGACCCTGGCCCTGCTGGAGCAGAAGGGCCTGCTCAAGCCGGCCGGCCAGAAGGGACACATCTCGATCATCTCCAACGACGGCATCCCGCAGGAGTTCGACGCGATCCGCAAGGGCCAGATCGACGCGACCGTCTCCCAGCCCGCCGACCTCTACGCCAAGTACGCGCTGTACTACGCCCAGGCGGCGGCCGACGGCAAGACCTTCAAGGCGGGGAAGACCGACCACGACTCCACGATCATCGAGATCCCGAACGGCCTCGAGGACCAGCTGCCCGCCCCGCTGGTGACCAAGGACAACGTTGAGGACAAGACGCTGTGGGGCAACAACGTCGGCTAGCCACCGGCCCCGGCGGCAGGCACGCGGAGGGGCCGGCGCACCCGGTCCCTCCGACCCCTCCGCCTCCCGCCCGTACCCCCGCATCCGGACCAGAAGGACGGTATTCACCATGGCGGACTCCGCGACCGCCCCGGCGACCGGCACCGTGAGCCGCGCCCCGGTGGCCGAGGCGACCGGAATCAGCAAACGGTACGGCGCCACCGTCGCCCTGCGCGACGCCCGCATCACCATCGCCGAGGGCGAGTCGCACGCCCTGGTCGGACGCAACGGCGCGGGCAAGTCGACGCTCGTGTCCGTCCTCACCGGACTTCAGCAGCCCGACACCGGCACCCTGCGCTTCTCCGGCGAACCGGCGCCCGCCTTCGGCGACATCGACGCCTGGCGGTCCAGGGTGGCCTGCGTCTACCAGCGGTCCACGATCATCGGGGATCTGACCGTCGCCGAGAACCTCTTCCTCAACCGGCAGAGCGACGCCGCGTTGCGCCCCATCCGCTGGAAGGACCTGCGGCAGCGCGCCGAGCAGCTCCTCGGCGAGTACGGAGTGGACGTCGACCCCACGGTCCGGGCCCGTCATCTCACCGTGGAACAGCGGCAGTTCGTCGAGATCGCACGAGCCCTGTCCTTCGGCGCCCGGTTCATCGTCCTGGACGAGCCGACCGCCAAGCTGGACGCCCGCGGAATCGACCGGCTCTTCGCCAAGCTCCGGGACCTCCAACGACAGGGTGTCGCCTTCCTTTTCATCTCCCACCACCTGCAAGAGGTCTACGACCTGTGCACCACGGTCACCGTCTACCGCGACGCGGCCCACATCCGCACCGCGGCGGTGGCCGGACTCGACAAGCACGAGCTGGTCGAGGCCATGACCGGCGAGTCCGCCAGGACGACGGGTGCCGACGAGGCGAGGACGGCCTCCCCGGCCGGCGCCATGGTGCTCCTCGACGTCGACCGGCTGACCCTGACCGGCACCTGCCGAGACCTGTCGCTCTCCGTCCGCACCGGTGAGGTGGTCGGCCTCGCGGGCGCGACGGCCAGCGGCAACGTCCAGGTGGGGGAGGCCGTCGCCGGACTGCACCGCGCCGAGGGAGGCAGGATCTCGGTCGACGGCCGGACCGTCCGTACCGGCAGTGTCCCGGCGTCCCTCACCGCGGGCGTCGGTCTGGTGCCGGAGGACCGGCACGTCCAGGGCCTCGTCCACGATCGCAGCGTCGCGGAGAACGCGACCCTCACCGTCACCGACCAGCTCGGCCCGTTCGGTACCGTCCTGCCGGCCCGCACCAGGACCTTCGCCCAGCGCATGATCCGCGATCTCGACATCAAGACGCCGGGTGCGGGCACTGCGGTCTCCGCGCTCTCCGGCGGCAACCAGCAGAAGGTCGTCGTGGCCCGGGCCCTGGCCACAGACCCCCATGTCCTGGTCGCCATCCGGCCCACCAACGGAGTGGACGTCAAGTCCAAGGAGTTCCTGCTCGCCAGGATCCGTGGGGTCGCCGACACCGGGAAGGCCGCGCTGATCGTCTCCGACGAACTGGACGACCTCAGGGCGTGCGACCGGGTCGTGGTCATGTTCCACGGACGCGTGGTCGCGGAGTTCGACCGCGGCTGGAAGGACGAACAGATGGTCGCCGCCATGGAGGGCGTCGCCGGCACCCCCGCAGCAGCCGACACCGAAGAGCACGGAAGGTAGTCATGTCCGCCACCACCGATGTCACCGACCCCGCAGCGAGCGTGGGGCAGACGACCGCCAAGGGCACCCGGCGCGGACTCGATCTCGGCCGCTTCCGTGAACTGTCCCTGGTCCCGGCCATCCTGGTCCTCGGCCTGATCGGGTTCATCGTCTCCCCGGCCTTCCTCACCTCAGACAACCTCATCGGCGTGGCCCAGCAGTCCACCGAGCTGAGCCTGCTGGTCCTCGCCACGGCGCTGATCCTGATCGTCGGCCGGATGGACCTGTCCCTGGAGTCCACGATCGGGGTGGCGCCGGTCATCGCCGTCTGGCTGGTCCTGCCCACCAGCGGCGGCCGGTTCAACGGCCTGGGGCTCCTTCCGCAGTGGACGGCGATCCCGCTCTGTCTCCTGGTGGGCGTGGCGATCGGCGCCCTCAACGGCTTCCTCATCCTGAAGCTGCGCCTCAACGGGTTCATCGTCACGCTCGGCGGGCTGACCATGCTGCGCGGACTCCAAGTGGCCCTCTCCGAAGGCCAGTCCATCGTGGATCTGCCCCCCTCCTTCACCTATCTGGGCAAGGCTTCCTGGCTGGGCGTCCCGGCCGCCATCTGGATCTGCGCGGCGCTGTTCGCCGCCGGCGGCTGCGCACTGGCCTGGCTGCGGCACGGACGGGCGCTCTACGCGATCGGCGGCAACGCGGAGGCCGCCCGGACCGCCGGTATCCGGGTCGACCGGATCGTGTGGGTCGTCCTGATCATCGGCAGCCTGCTCGCCGCCTTCGCCGGCATCCTCTACAGCGGTCACTACGGCTCCATCTCCGCCACCCAGGGCAGCGGCTGGATCTTCCAGGTCTTCGCCGCGACCGTCATCGGCGGCGTCAGCCTCAACGGCGGCAAGGGTTCGGTGTTCGGCGCGCTCACCGGTGTGCTGACCCTCCAGCTGGTCGTCAACGTGATGACGCTGGCGGGCGTACCGCCGCTGTGGAACCAGTTCCTCAACGGCGCGATCATCATCGTCGCGCTGATCATCTCCCGCTTCGCCTCCGGCGAGAAGCAGGAGTAGACGCGGTACCCGGGGCGTCGAGCGGGCTCGTTCCGGGGCCGCCTGGAGCCCCGCCGTGTTCCTTCGGGACAGAGAGGCGCCCCTCGTGGCACTGACGGACGAGGCGATGGAGAAGATCAAGGCGATGATCGTCGCGGGCGAACTCGCGCCCGGCTCCCGACTGCCCAAGGAGGATGCGCTCGCCGGTCAGCTCGGTCTGTCCCGAAGCTCGCTGCGCGAGGCGGTCCGTGCGCTGACCGCCATGCGCATCCTGGTCACCCGGCAGGGCGACGGAACCTATGTCTCCAGCCTGGAGCCGCACCTCCTGCTCGAGACGATGTCCTTCGCCGCCGACGTCTCGCACGGGCGGACCGCCCTTCAACTGCTCCAGGTGCGCAGACTGCTGGAACCGCCGGCGACCGGGCTGGCCGCCACCCTGCTGACCTCCGAGGACCTCGAGGAACTCGGCGCCATCCTCGAACGGTCCCGGGCGGCCGCCACGGTGGACGAGTTCGTCGCCCACGACATCGCGTTCCACCTGCGCGTCGTCGAAGCCGTCGGCAACCCCGTGCTGTCCATGCTGTTGCGCGTCCTGTCCACCCGTACCCAGCGGGTCCGCATCGTGCGGGGCAGCCGGGCACGGCGCGCCGTGGAGCGCGCGCACGCGGAACACGAGGAGATCCTCCGCGCGCTGAGGGCACGTGACGCACTGTTGGCCGTCTCCGCCGCGACGGTCCATGTGGCCGCCGTCGAGCACTGGCTCGCGGCGAGCTCGAGCTGGGTCGACGCGGACGGGCCGTCAGCCGACGGCTAGTCACGCCTCTAGACATCCGATCTATCTTGCCGTGAAGATGGCTGACGACGACAAGGCCCTCGGCAGATGTCGATGTGGCCGCTCCTCCCTCCGTGAAAGAGCCGATGAATGGGCCGGGAGATCTTGCTGTGATCAATGAATCCCAACCGCTGAGACGAAGCATCCTCAAGTTCGGCGGTGCTCTCGCCGTCGCGCCACTGGCCACTCAGCTGACGGGTGCCACGCCTACCGGGCAGGCCGTCGCCGCCGGGGCCCACGCGGCGGCGGGCATCCAGTGGCCGACCCTGTCGCGCAAGGCGCTGACGTACTCCGTCCCCGCCGCGGACTGGCAGTCGCAGGCCCTGCCGATCGGCAACGGCCGGCTCGGCGCCATGCTCTTCGCCGATCCGTACGAGGAGCGCATCCAGTTCAACGAGCAGAGTCTGTGGGGCGGAGTCAACAACTACGACAACGCTCTCGCCGGCAAGCCGGACAGCGACTTCGACACCGGTATGACCGGCTTCGGCTCGTACCGCAACTTCGGTGACCTCGTCGTCACCTTCGCTTCCCGTCCGAAGCCCACGGTCACGGCCCCGGGTGGACCGTACAGTTCCTCCCCCTCGGAGGGCGTCGACAAGACGTACGACGGCGAATCGAGCACCAAGTGGTGCATCGAGGGGCCCGGTGCGAAGGTGCGGTGGCAGGTCGAACTCCCCGACCCCGTCGTGGTCGCCTCCTACCGGCTGACGAGCGCCAACGACGTGCCGCAGCGCGACCCGCAGGAGTGGACGTTCTCCGGCTCCGCCGACGGCGCCACCTGGACCACCCTGGACAGCCGCACCCTGGAGGCGCCTTTCGAGAGCCGCTTCCAGACCAGGGAATTCACCAGTGCCCACAGCGCGGCCTATCGCTTCTACCGGTTCGACTTCGTTCCCAAGGCGGGCGTCAGCCACTTCCAGGTGAGCGAGATCGGCCTGGCCGGCGTGGACCTCGGCGGGGACACCTCGGTCTACCTGTCGTCGCCGAGCGGGCACTCGCAGGGATCCGTGGCCCGGCCCGGGACCAGGGGCACGGACATCTCACGTTCGGTGGACCGCGATCCGGCCACCGTCTGGCGGGTCGACGGCACCGCACCCGCCGTCGCCTGGCAGGCCGACCTGCCCCGCCCGGCCGTCGTCACCTCGTACACGCTGACGGCGGCCCCCGACCGCCCGCGCGACGACCCCCGGCAGTGGACGCTCGAGGCGTCGCAGGACGGGACCACCTGGACGACCCTCGACACGCGGAACCCGGGGGCGCCCTTCGCCGGCCGCGGCGAGAGCCGGACCTTCTCCTTCACCAACAGCACGGCCTACCGCGTCTACCGGCTCACCCTGATCCCCGGCGCGTCCTCCACCGGCTGCCAGATCGCGGAGATCGCACTGGCGGGCACGGGCTTCGACACCGGCGCCCAGCGCAGCATCGTCGACTACCGGCGCACCCTCGACTTCGTCGAGGGTCTCCACGTCACCCGCTTCGGGGCGCCAGGACAGCGCGTCCTGCGGGAGGCCTTCGCCGGCCGGTCCGCGGACGTCATGGTCTTCCGGTACACGTCCGACAGCGCCGAGGGACTCTCCGGGGCGATCTCGCTGACATCCGCGCAGGACCGGGCCCCGACGACCGTCGACGCCGGCGCCGGGCGGATCGGCTTCAGCGGTGTCATGGGCAATGGACTCAAGCACGCCTGCACCGTCCAGGCGGTACACACCGACGGCGACCTCAGCGCCGACGGAGCGGTGCTGAGGTTCAGTGGCTGCACGACCCTGACCCTGTTCCTCGACGCCCGCACCGACTACCGGCTCGACGCCGCCGCCGGGTGGCGCGGAGCCGCTCCGGAACCGATCGTGGACCGGACGCTCGACAAGGCGGCCGCCCGCCCCTACGAGAAGCTGCGCGCCCGGCACATCGCCGAGACGCGTGCCCTCATGAACCGTGTCTCGGTCGCCTGGGGCACCTCCCCGGCCGCCGTCGTCGCGCTCCCCACCGACGCCCGGCTGGCGCGATACGCGGCGGGCGGGGAGGACCCGACACTCGAACAGACGATGTTCGACTACGGCCGGTACCTGCTGATCGGTTCCTCCCGGCCGAAGGGCCTGCCCGCCAACCTCCAGGGCCTGTGGAACGACCAGAACCAGCCGGCCTGGGCCTCCGACTACCACACCAACATCAATGTCCAGATGAACTACTGGGGAGCCGAGACGACGAACCTGTCGGAGTGTCACGAGGCGCTCGTCGGGTTCGTCGAGCAGGTGGCGGTGCCGAGCCGGGTGGCGACCCGCAACGCCTTCGGCCAGGACACACGCGGCTGGACCGCCCGCACCAGCCAGAGCGTCTTCGGCGGCAACTCGTGGGAGTGGAACACCGTCGCGAGCGCCTGGTACGCCCAGCACCTCTACGAGCACTGGGCGTTCACCCAGGATCCGACCTATCTCCGTACCGTCGCCTACCCGATGATCAAGGAGATCTGCGAGTTCTGGGAGGACCATCTCAAGGAGCGTGAGGACGGACTCCTCGTCGCACCGAACGGCTGGTCCCCGGAGCACGGGCCGCGCGCGGACGGCGTCATGTACGACCAGCAGATCATCTGGGACCTGTTCCAGAACTACCTCGACTGCGAGGCGGCGCTCGAGGCGGATCCCGCGTACCGGGCCAAGGTCGCGGACATGCAGGCGCGCCTCGCGCCGAACAGGATCGGCCGGTGGGGCCAGCTCCAGGAGTGGCAGGAGGACATCGACAGCCCCGACGACATCCACCGCCACACCTCGCACCTCTTCGCGGTCTACCCGGGCCGCCAGATCACCCCGCAGACGCCCGACCTCGCCGCCGCGGCCCTCGTCTCCCTCAAGGCGCGGTGCGGCGAGAAGGAAGGCGTCCCGTTCACGGCCGCGACGGTCTCGGGCGACAGCCGCCGCTCATGGACCTGGCCCTGGCGGGCGGCCCTCTTCGCCCGCCTCCGTGACGGTCGGCGCGCCCAGATCATGCTGCGCGGACTGCTGACCTACAACACGCTGCCGAACCTGTTCTGCAACCACCCGCCCTTCCAGATGGACGGCAACTTCGGCATCTCGGGCGCCGTGGCGGAGATGCTCCTGCAGAGCCATGGCGGAGTCATCGACCTGCTGCCCGCCCTCCCGGACGGCTGGAAGGCGGAGGGATCCTTCACCGGGCTCCGCGCCCGGGGCGGCTACGAGGTCAGCTGTGAGTGGCGGAACGGAAAGGTGACGTCCTACAGGATCGTGGCCGACCGGGCACGGAACCGGAAGGACGTCACCGTTCGGGTGAACGGCGTCGACAGGAAGGTGAAGCCGGCCAAGCGCTGACGGGGCAACGGCTCGCTGCGGCGGCGGCCCGGTCGACGGTCGTCCGCCGCCCGCCGCCCGCCGCCCCGAGTGCGGCGGCACGGGCCGCCGGCCGGGCCGGTCGTCGCCCCCCGGCCGCCGACGGTCGGGCCGACCCCGGTCCGCACCGGGCGGAGGCCCGGGTGACGGATCCCTCACGGATTCCCCGCACGAAGGAGTGGACCCGCCGCCTGACCCGGGCCGATCGTGGGCGCCATGGATGATCACCGCATGGAACCCGTCGACCCCGGTGGTGCCGCCGAAGTCACCCCCGTGGGGGAGGAGGCCGGGGAGGTGCGCGGCTTCTGGGGCCGCCTCGGTCTTCCCGGACTCGTCGACGTCCACACGCACTTCATGCCCGAGCGGGTCCTGCGCAAGGTCTGGGCCTACTTCGACGCGCTCGGACCGCAGACCGGCGGGCTCGAGTGGCCGATCACCTACCGGAACGAGGAGACGGAACGGACGGCCCTGCTGAGGGAGTTCGGCGTACGGGCCTTCACCGCGATGCTCTACCCGCACAAGCCGGGCATGGCCCGGTGGCTGAACGACTGGGCGGCCGACTTCGCCCGCCGCACGCCCGACTGTCTGCACACCGCCACCCTGTACCCCGAGCCGGGCGTCGAGACCTACGTCCGGGAGGCCGTCGAGGCGGGCGCGCGCGTCTTCAAGGCGCACGTCCAGGTGGGGGCGTACGACCCGGCCGACGAACTCCTCGATCGGACCTGGGGGTTGCTGGCCGAGGCCGGGATCCCCGTCGTGATCCACTGCGGCTCCGGGCCCGCACCCGGCAAGCACACCGGACCCGAGCCGATCGCCCGGGTGCTGGCGCGGCACCCCCGGCTGCGACTGGTCGTCGCGCACCTGGGGATGCCCGAGTACGAGGAGTTCCTCGGCCTCGCCGAACGGTACGGGGAGGTGCGGCTGGACACCACGATGACGTTCACCGACTTCGCCGAGGAGCTGATGCCGTTCCCCGGCAGGGCCCTGCCCCGGCTGGCCGGGCTCGGCGACCGTGTCCTGCTCGGCTCCGACTTCCCCAACATCCCCTATCCGTACGTGCACCAGCTCCACGCCCTGGAACGGCTGGGCCTCGGGGACGAGTGGCTGCGGGCGGTGTGCCACGACAACGCGGCAGAGCTGTTCGGCCTGTGAGAGCCCCGTCGTGGTTCTCGCCGCCGAGGTGCTGGTGATCCGTCCGGCCGGGGGGCGGAGCGTCGTACCGGAGCATGAGTCGGCGACCGGACGTGTACCGCGGTTTCAGTAGTCGGTCCTCCGGATACGGGAGGCGGCAGTGCCAGTAGCCGGACGACGACGGGAGGGTCCTCGCCGCGACAGCCTGATCAGGTCAAGCGAGAACAGATCTGGAGTTTCCTGACGTGGCTGATCATCTGTATCGACTGGGCCGACTGGCCTTCCGGCGGCGCGGTCGGGTCGCCTTGATGTGGCTGGCCGTACTGGCGGCCGTCGGACTGGGCGCCCTCCAGGCGCCGGGAGCCTCCGACGAGGAGTTCTCGATGCCGGGCATCGAGTCCCAGAAGGCGTACGACCTGCTGCAGGAGCGCTTCCCGGGCGCTGCCGCCGACGGCGCCACCGCCCGGGTGGTGTTCGTCGCCCTCGACGGGCGGAAGGTCACCGGCGCCGCCGAGAAGGCGGCGATCGAGGAGACGGTGGAGGCCCTGGGCCAGGGCTCGCAGGTGGCCGGCGTCGCGGATCCCTACGAGACGAGGGCCGTCAGCGAGGACGGCTCCACCGCGTACGCCACCGTCACCTACAAGGTGAAGTCGTCCGAGGTCACCGACGCCGACCGGACGGCGCTGGAGAAGGCGGCCGACCGGGCCCGGAACGCCGCACTGACCGTGGAGGCCGGCGGCTCGGCCATGGACAGCGGCGGCGGACCCGGCGGCGTCGCCGAGATCATCGGCATCTCGGTGGCGGCCGTCGTGCTGCTGGTCACCTTCGGCTCGTTGGCCGCCGCGGGGCTGCCGCTGCTGACGGCGATACTCGGCGTCGGCGCGAGCATGTTCACGATCACGATGCTGGCCGACGCCCTGGGTCTGTCCACCAGCACCGGCACCCTGGCGATGATGCTGGGTCTGGCGGTCGGCATCGACTACGCGCTCTTCGTGGTCTCCCGCTACCGCGAAGAGCGGGCCGAGGGACACTCTCCGGAGGAGGCGGTCGGTCTCGCGGTCGGCACGGCCGGGTCGGCGGTCG
The DNA here is from genome assembly GCF_035983595.1 of Streptomyces sp. NBC_01334. Taxonomy (NCBI): domain Bacteria; kingdom Bacillati; phylum Actinomycetota; class Actinomycetes; order Kitasatosporales; family Streptomycetaceae; genus Streptomyces; species Streptomyces sp. NBC_01334. The sequence goes on from NZ_CP130718.1 coordinate 9,199,618, forward strand.
TCTTCGCGGGCCTGACCGTGGTCATCGCGCTGGCCGGCCTGGCGGTCGTGGGGATTCCGATGCTGACCAAGATGGGCCTGACCGCCGCCGGAGCGGTCGTCGTCGCCGTGGCCGTCGCCCTGACCGTCGTGCCCGCGCTGCTGGGCTTCTGGCCGAACGCCGTGCTGCCGGGCGCCGTACGCAGGCAGCGGCGCGGCGGGCGTCTGCTCCGCCTCGTGAGGTCCGGCAGGACCGGGGCGGGGAAGGGACAGGGCGCGAGCGACAACCGCGGCAGCCGCTGGGCCCGCTTCGTGCTGCGCCGCCCGATCCCCGTACTGCTGCTGGGTGTCCTGGGCCTCGGTGTCCTGGCGATCCCGATGACCGGGTTGGAGCTCGGCATGCCGGGCGACGAGGCGAAGGCCGCCTCCACCACCGAGCGCCGTGCCTACGACGCCCTCGCGGACGGCTTCGGCCCCGGGTTCAACGGGCCCCTGACCATCGTCGTCGACGCCAAGGGGGCCGAGGACGCCAAGGCCGCGGTCGACACGATCAACCGGAAGATCGCCGACACGAAGGGCGTCGTCTCGGTCACCACGCCCCACTTCGACAGTGCCGGGGACACGGCGGTGTTCACCGCGACACCGTCCAGCAGCCCGACCGACGAGCAGACCAAGACCCTCGTCACGACCATCCGCGGCGAACGTTCCGCCATCGAGTCGGGGGCCGGCGCCTCCTTCGAGGTCACCGGTAGCACCGCACTGAACATCGACATCGCCGGGAAGGTCCAGGCGGCGCTGGTGCCCTACCTCGTCACTGTCGTCGGCCTGGCCGTCCTCCTCCTGCTGGTGGTCTTCCGCTCCGTGCTCGTCCCCCTCAAGGCGGCGCTCGGCTTCCTGCTCTCGGTGCTCGCGGCGCTGGGCGCGGTCGTCCTGGTCTTCCAGCAGGGGCACGGGGCCGCCGTGTTCGGGGTGGAGCAGACCGGGCCGATCATGAGCCTGATGCCGATCTTCCTCGTGGGCATCGTCTTCGGCCTCGCCATGGACTACGAGGTCTTCCTGGTGTCGCGGATGCGGGAGGCGTACGTCCACGGCGAGTCCGCGCGGCAGGCGGTCGTCTCGGGGTTCCGGCACAGCGCCCGGGTCGTCGTGGCCGCCGCACTCATCATGATCGCCGTCTTCGCGGGCTTCATCGGCGAGAGCGACTCCATGATCAAGATGATCGGTTTCGGCCTGGCGTCCGCGGTGCTGCTCGACGCCTTCGTCGTCCGGATGGCCGTCGTGCCCGCCGTCCTCGCCCTGCTGGGCGACCGGGCCTGGTGGCTGCCCGGGTGGCTGGACCGGCTGCTGCCCCGGGTCGACATCGAGGGCGAGGCCCTCACCCGGCGCCCGGCCGACGCCGCGGACCGCCACTCCGACCCGGGCCCGACCCCGGACGAGCCGGTCGAGGCGCGCGTCTGACCGGGCCGGCACCGAGCGGCCTTGCGCGCCGCATGTGGTCCACCATGGCGCTCAGGCCCTGCACTTGGAGAGACAGATGACCACCAGCCTGGAGCGCTACACAGGGCGTCGGCACATCGCCACGGACCTGATCCTGGCCCTGGGGCTGCTCGGCACCGTGACCCTCGGTGCCTCGATCGCCATCCCCGGCATCAGCCAGCCGCGCGAGGACTGGCCGGCCGTGCTCCTCGCGGCCGTCTCCTGCCTCGTCCAGTTGAAGGCACGCACCCGCCCCCGCACCGCTGTCGTCGTGGCCACCGTCTGCACGGTGATCACCGTGGCCCTGGGCTACCTGGTGTCCCCCCTCCTGCTGGCCCCTCTGATGATCGCCCTGTACCGGCTGGCCGCCGGGACCGACCCCCGGACCACGCGCGTGTACGGCGGCCTGACCATCGCCGTGGTGGTGGCCACCGCCGTGATCGACACCGACACCCGCACGACCGGGATGTATCTGCTGCGCAGCATCGGCCCGGTGCTGTGGCTGATGCTGCCCCTGGTCGGCGGCGGCCGGGACCGTCTGCGCCGTGACTACGTGGACTCCGTGCAGGCGCGCGCCGCGCACGCCGAGCGCACCCGCGAGGAGGAGGCCCGGCTGCGGGTCGCCGAGGAGCGGATGCGTATCGCCCGCGAGCTCCACGACGTGGTGGCCCACCACATGGCCGTCGCCAACGCCCAGGCCGGCACCGCCCGCCACCTCGCGCCCACCCACCCCGAACAGGCGCAGAGACTGCTCGGCGAGCTGACCACCACCACATCGTCCGCGCTGCTCGAACTCCGCGCCACCGTCGGGGTGTTGCGCCAGAGCGGCGACCCCGACGTCGACCCCCTGAAACCCGCCCCCGGCCTGGACCGCCTCCCCGAGCTGATCGCGACGTGCGAGTCCGCCGGCGTCGAGGTCTCCGTCACGACCGAGGGGGAACCCCGGCCCCTGTCACCGGGCGTGGACCTGACGGCGTACCGGATCATCCAGGAAGCCCTCACCAACGTCACGAAGCACGGCGCGGGCAGAGGGGCTCGTGTCCGGCTCACGTACTCCGACTCCCGACTGCTCGTCTCGGTCACCAACGACGGGACCGCCGCCCCTCCGCCGGTCCCGGACGGCGGTTACGGTCTGATGGGCATGCGCGAGCGCGCCCACTCCGTCGGCGGCGACCTGCACGCCGGTCCTCGCCCCGAGGGCGGCTTCGAGGTCGCCACCGCCCTGCCGCTGCACCTCCTCGCCCCGGAAGAAGACGAGACAAGCCTTTGAGCATTCGTGGCCTGCTCGCCGACGACCAGGCCCTGCTGCGCGGCACGTTCAAGCTGCTGATCGACTCCTGCGAGGACATGGAGGTGGTCGGCGAGGCCGCCGACGGCCAGGAAGCGGTGGATCTCGCCCGCACCCACCGCCCCGACATCGTCCTGATGGACATCCGCATGCCCGGCACGGACGGCCTCGCCGCCACCGCCGCCATCTGCGAGGACCCCGGGCTGGCCGGCACCAGGATCCTCGTCCTCACCATGTTCGAGACCGACGAGTACGTCGCCAAGGCGCTGCGCGTCGGCGCCAGCGGCTTCCTCGGCAAGTACGTCACCACCGACGCGCTGCTGGCCGGCATCCGCACCGTGGCCGCGGGCGAGGCCCTTCTTTCGCCCGGAGCGACCCGCGCCCTCATCACGCGTTTCCTCACCGCTCCGGCCCCGGGCGCCCTCCTGGCACCTCCGGAGCGCCTGAACGACCTCACTCCCCGCGAACGCGAGGTGACCACCCTCGCAGCCCGGGGCAAGTCCAACGACAAGATCGCCGAGGAACTCTTCCTGAGTGTCCTGACCGTCCGCAGCCACATCCAGCGCGCCCTGACCAAGCTGGGCGCCCGCGACCGCGCCCAACTCGTCGTCATCGCCTACCAGACCGGACTGGTGCGACCCACCTCGCCACAGCCCTGAAGCCTGATCACTGCCCGGCCCACGGGCGCCGCCCAGCGGTCTGTCAGTGGCCAGGTGGCCTTGGACGACCCGCGGCTCTCCGACGAGGCGGGTGCCTGGTGCCTGCCGGCCCGGTTCGACAGCGAGGCCTCCGCGGACATGACGGGGGGCGACGCCGGAGTCCTGTACCGGCTGATCCGACCGCGGGACCCGGCCGAGCGGCGATTCGACCGGGCGATGATCACCTGGCGGTGCAGCTGACGGGCGACCGGGCCGCGGCGAACGACGTCGGGTCCTCGCCTCTCAGGGGGCGATGGGCAGTCGGCGCTTGTGGTCCGTGAGCCGGTAGCGGTCGACGATCGTTCTGAAGACGCCTTCGTCCACGGGCCTGCCTTCCAGGAAGTCGTCGATGTCGTCGTAGGCGACCCCGAGCGCGTCCTCGTCGGTCTTGCCGGGATCGAGGGTCTCCAGGTCGGCCGTCGGGACCTTGTGCACCAGCCCGGCCGGCGCCCCCAGCGCGTCCGCGACGGCTCGCACCCGGCGTTTGGTCAGGCCGGACAGCGGGACGAGGTCCGCCGCGCCGTCACCGAACTTGGTGAAGAAGCCGGAGACCGCCTCGGCGGCGTGGTCGGTGCCGACGACCAGTCCGTGGTGCCCGCCGGCCACGGCGTACTGGGCGATCATGCGCTGTCGGGCCTTGATGTTGCCCAGTACGAAGTCCTGGTGGTAGACGTCGCGGAAGCTCACCTCGGCACCCAGCACGGCCTCGAGCGCGGCGTCGCTCGCGGGTTTGATGTCCACGGTCAGCACGTGATCGGGCCGGATGAAGGAGAGTGCGAGCTGGGCGTCGTGCTCGTCGGCCTGGACGCCGTAGGGCAGCCGCATCGCGTGGAACCGTGCCTCGTGCCCGTCTTCGCGGGCTCGCTCGACCGCCAGCTGGCACAGGCGGCCGGCGGTGGTGGAGTCGACGCCTCCGCTGATGCCGAGCACGAGGGAGGACAGGCCGGTGGAGGTCAGCCGCTCCGCGAGGAACGCCACCCGGCGCTCGATCTCCGCCTCGGCCTCGAAGGCCTCGGCGACCTCGAGTTCCCGGGCGATCTCCTGCTGAAGGGTGAGGAAGGCCGGGTCGTTCACATCTGCTCCTGGTTGCGGTTCACGTGGTGTCGGCGCCCCACCTCTCGAGGACGGGGAGGACCGCCGGTGGGTCAGTGTCGGACAGCCATGACCGTCCGGCGCCGGGGCGGGCAGGACACAGTGCCCCGGACCGCGGTCGGACATGCGCCCTAGACGCGGGGCGCTCCCGTCACCGACATCACCAGCGAGTACAGCGAGGTGGTGGCGGTGATGAACATGCGGTTGTTCTTCGGCCCGCCGAAGGTGATGTTGGAGACCGGTTCCGGCACCCGGAGCCGTCCGATGAGGGTGCCGTCGGGGTCGTAGCAGTGCACGCCGTCCTCCAGGGCGGCGGCCCACAGGCGGCCCTGGTCGTCCAGGCGGATGTTGTCGAAGTGGACGCCCGCTCGTGCTTCGGCGAAGACCTCCTGTCCGGAGAGCGTGCCGTCGGCGTGGACGTCGAAGGCGTGGATACGGGCGGCTCGCGAGTCGGATACGTAGAGCCGCTTCTCGTCCGGTGCCAGGATGACGCCGTTGGGTCCGTCGAAGCCGTCGGCGGCGAGGTGCACCCGGCCCGTCGCCGGGTCGACCCGGTAGACGTTGCAGGCGCCGATCTCGGGCTCGGCCCGATGACCCTCGTAGTCGCTGGTGATGCCGAAGTCCGGGTCGGAGAACCACAGAGTGCCGTCGGACCGCACGACGGAGTCGTTGGGGCTGTTGAGCCGCTTGCCCTCGAAACGCTCGGCCAGGACCGTCACCGTGCCGTCCGGCTCGGTGCGGGTGACCCGGCGGTTGCCCTGCTCGCAGCTGACCAGGCGGCCCTGCCGGTCGAGGGTGTTGCCGTTGACGTGTCCGGCCGGGTCGCGGAAGACGCCGACCGTCCCGGTGGCCTCGTCCCAGCGCAGGATGCGGTCGTTCGGGATGTCGCTCCAGATCACCTGGCGCCAGGCGGGCAGGTACAGCGGACCCTCTGCCCAACGGCAGTTGTCGTGCAGCACCTCCAGCCTGCCGTCGCCGTTCGTACAGCGTCCGGTACGGAAGCGGTCGTCCAGGATCTCGTACAGGCCATCGGCGGGCATCGGCGTCCCTTCGCATTCGCTGATCAGGATATGATTCAACGTAACACGTAGATCACCGAACAGGATATGGTCAGATCATGAAGCCGATAGATGACATCGACCGTGGCCTGATCGCGCTGCTACAGAAGGACGCGACCCGGTCCTATGCCGAGTTGGGCAAGGGGGTCGGTCTGTCGGCGGGTGCCGCCCATGAGCGAGTGCGCAGACTGCGGGAGCACGGGGTCATCAGGGCCACCACGGTCGACGTGGACCCCGCAGCCCTCGACCGCGGGGTCCTCGCCTTCGTGCTCGTCGACTCGACGGCCTGGATGGGCGACCGCGCCGAGGACTTCGCCGGCGTACCGGAGATCCAGGAGGCCCACGTCATCGCGGGCAGCGCGGCGGTCCTGGTGAAGGTGCGCACGGCGAGCACGGAACAACTCCAGGACGTACTGCGCCGTCTGTACGCGATCGACGGGGTCAGCGGCACCCAGGCGACCGTCGTCCTGGAAACGTTCTTCGAACGACCACTGGACGCCGGGTAGGCGCGGTGCGCGACCGCGTGCTCACGCACGTCGGCCCCGCCGAGCAGCCTCCACCGGGCGCGCAGGGGCCGAACAGGTCGGGGCATGACGGGTCTCGGTCGACGCGTGGTCCTTCCCGGTGGCGCGAGGGCGTTCTGGCCACTCGACGAGGCCGACACCGTCATGTCCGGCGGATCGGCCGTCTTCGCGTGGTGGGGAAAGGCGCTGGAGGGATGATGATCGGGCTGGTAGCTTGCAGTCGACCGTGACGCCGCCCGAGGAGGTGAGACCCATGACCGTCGTATCGATGTGGGTGCTCTCCCTTCCCGTCACGGCCGGCGACTGACGTAGGTGTCGCCGGGAGCGCCTCGACAACAAGGCACTCCCGAAAGGCAACACCTGTGCACTCTCTGCAGTTCACCGCCGAGTCCTCGTCGGACGGCACGGTCGAGCGCGAGTTCACCGTGGGCGACGTCCCCGGAGTTCTCTGGTCGCCTGCCCCCGGCGCCGATCGCGCGCCCCTGGTCCTGCTGGGCCACGGCGGCGGCAACCACAAGAAGCATCCGGCGATGGCGGGCCGCGCCCGCCTTCTCGTGACCGGCTGCGGCTTCCATGTCGCCGTCATCGACGCGCCCGGTCACGGTGAGCGGCCGCGCACCGCGCGCGACGAGCAGGAGATCGCCGAGCTGCGCAGGGCGCAGGCGGCGGGCGAGCCGGAAGGCCCGATCGTCGTCCGTTACAACGCCCGTCTGGCGGAGCTCGCCGTGCCCGAGTGGCAGGCGACCCTGGACGCCCTTCAGGAGCTTCCGGAGATCGGCGCGGACGGGCCGGTGGGCTACTTCGGCATCGGTCTGGGCACCGCGATCGGCGTGCCGCTGGTGGCGGTCGAGCCCAGGATCACGGCCGCGGTCTTCGGGCTGATGTGGCCCGATGCCCTGGCCGAGGCGGCGAAGCGGATCATCGTCCCGATCGAGTTCGACCTGCAGTGGGACGACGAGCGCATCCCGCGCGAAGCCGGCCTCGCGCTGTTCGACGCCTTCGCCTCGGGGGAGAAGACGTTGCACGCCAACGCGGGCAAGCACTTCGACTTCCCCAGGTTCGAGGCCGACAGCGCGGTCCGGTTCTTCGCCCGGCATCTGAGCCGGGGGGCCACCTCACCGGCCTGAAGGTGAGCGGCAGCGGCGTCCGGTCCGCCCTTCGGGCGCCGCTACCGAGATCGTGATTCTCCCGGCTCGGCTCGGGGCCGGGAACTACTGTCGCGTGCATGGTCGAACACAGTGCCCTCAGTGTCACCCGTCAGGGATACGACGCTGTTGCCCCCGCCTATGCGCAGATGTTCCGCGACTCGTTGCGTGACAGTCCCCTGGATCGCGCGATCTTGGGTGTCTTCGCCGAGGCCGTCAGTGCGAGCGGGGACGACGGCCAGGTAGCGGACCTGGGGTGTGGGCCTGGTCATGTCACCGCTCATCTCGACGAGTTGGGGCTGTCGGCGTTCGGCGTCGACGCCTCTCCCGCGATGATCGAGTTGGCTCGACAGGCTCATCCGCGCCTGCGGTTCGACGTGGGTTCGATGGCCGCGTTGGACATCGCTGACGGTGTGCTGGGCGGCGTGCTCTCACGCTGGTCCGTCATCCACACTCCGCCGCCGGAACTCCCCGTCATCCTGGGGGAGTTCCATCGTGTGCTGGCACCCGGCGGCCACCTTCTGGTCGGCTTTTCGGCGACCGATGGTCCGTCCCACCCGACACAGGTCTTCGACCACACCGTCGCGCCGGCCTATCGGTGGTGGCCCGATCACCTCGCCGCCATGCTGCGCAAGTCCGGGTTGGCCGAGGTGGCCCGGATGGTTCGCGAGCCTCAGCCCACCGACCGGCGGCAGTTCCAGGAGGTTCACCTGCTCGCCCGCAAAACTCAGGCAGGAGCCGCCTGACGCATCTGTGCCAGGTCACCGCGACCCCGGGCGCGGCGAGTCACGAGAAGCTCGCCCTGCTCACCGTGCCGGGCACCGACCGGTTCGCCGTCGACACCGAGTGACGCCGGGCCGGGTGACCGTCCCATGCCGTGCGCCCCGTTCCCGGCGGTCGCGCTGCCGGGAACGGGGCGTGGTCGGGCTGAGCACTGGTCACGCCAGGGCTGCTCGCGCGGTGGGTCAGGAGGCGATGAAGTCGGCGATCTGGCCGAGGACGACCGTGTCCGTCAGGTAGCCGATGTGGGTCTGGCAGAGCACGTTGTTGTTCGTAGCGCCGTCCAGTCGGGTGCTGGTGTACGGGATGATGATGCCGTCGCACGCCGAGTACCAGGTGGCGTACCGGGTGGTGCCCGGCGTTTCGTCGCCCGCGGTGATCTGGGCGATGAACGACGAGCCCGGGTACATCTGCTGACAGGTCGTGTAGATGAGGCAGGCGCCGGCGTAGGTGGTTCCGTGGTTCGCGCCGGCGATCGAGGCGAGGTGGCTGACGCTGGTGTTGCCGCCCAGGACCTTCAGGTAGTACTGGCTGACGAGGCCGCCCATCGAGTGGTTGACGATGGCGACCTTGCTCGCTCCGGTCCGCGCCTTCACGGTGTTGACGAAGCTCGCGAGCCCCTGGGCGTTGGTGATGTTGTTGCCGTAGGAGTTGTACTCGTAGGCGAACAGGTTGGAGCTGGACCAGCCGTTGAGCCGGAAGACGCTCATGGCGGTGGTCCAGTTGGACGCGCTGCCGGTGTAGCCGTGGACGAAGACGACCGGTGTGCTCGTCGACAGCGGCTGGGCGGCCGCGTCGGCCGACCGGGCGGTGGAGGCGACCGACGCGGCCGTGCCGGCCGTGGTGGTGGCGCCGGCCGTCGGCGCTGCGGAGAACAGGGTGAACGCGAGGGTGGCGGTCGCGAGAACACCGAGGAGACGGCGCGGGGCATGACGACGCATGGAGCCCTCCTGACGAGGATGCGGGTGGCTGGACCTGACCAGCGTCGTGGCGCCGAGCGGGGGAGCAATCGGCGAAATCACCGGCGTGCGCGGCGTCGCCGGGCATCCCGGATCGTGGAGCCCTTCGTGCTGGTCGGCAGCCGGTCAGGTGGCTTCCCGTCGGGGCGGGCGACGTCGCGTCCGCGGTCGGGCTCGGCCTGAGGGCACGCCTGCCGTCCGCCCCTCGGCCTCCGCACTCGGCTGAAGGTGCCGCCCCGTCGCCCGTTTCCGGCGCCCTCGCGGCGACGTCGTTCAGTCCACCGTGTAACAGCGGATCACGATGTGTCCGTCCTCCTCCCGGGCGAGGCCCACGAAGACCGTGCGCGCGAGCCAGCGGTGTTGCGGGGCGTCCGTGCGGAAGACGGGGGCGGTGCGGAAGTACGTGCCGGACTCGGCGAGGCGCAGGGTGCCGTCGTACAGGTCGGGACTGTCGGCGTGCTCGTGGTAGTAGCCGCGGTTGACGATGTCGATCACGGAACCGTCGTCGGCCCGCAGGAGGTAGCGGGCCTCGAGTTCGCAGACGGTGCCGCGGGTGTTGGACCAGTCGCCTCCGCCGGCCAGGACCGTGCCGCTGAGCCGGGGGCCGTGGACCGTTCCGCCGGTGATGGGGGTGAACTCGGTGCGCTCGCCGTCGCCGTGGCCGATGTGCAGGCTGGGGGCGACCGCCGCGCGGATCTCGAAGGCGTAGGTCAGGGAAGGTGTCACGGTCATGCCTGGCTTCCGTTCTCTGCGGACTCTGCGGACTCTGCGGACTCTGCGGACTGTGCGGAGCGGCGGGTCGGCTTCCAGCCCCGGCGGGGCACGGAGTCCCGCAGCCGACGGGTGTAGGGGGCTTCGGGGTTGGTCAGGACCGTCTCGGCGGGTCCGCGTTCGACGACGCGGCCGCGGTGCATGACCAGAACGTCGTCGCAGACGTGCCGGACGATGCCGAGATCGTGGGTGATGAACAGGTAGGCCACTTCGGTGCGTCGGCGGATGTCGGTGAGGAGGGTGAGGATCTGGGCCTGGACGGAGACGTCGAGTGCGGCGACCGCCTCGTCGAGGACGAGGAGGCGCGGCCGCACGGCCAACGCGCGGGCGATGGCCACCCGTTGGCGCTGCCCGCCGGAGAGCGCGCGGGGCAGCGCGGCGCCCTGGCGTTCGTCGAGGCCCACCTGGTCGAGCAGTTCGGCCACGCGGTCCGCGAGGGGCGCGCCGCGCAGGTCCGTGTGGAGGGCGAGGATCTCGGCGAGGCTGTCGCCCACCTTCTGCCTGCGGTCGAGCGAGGCGTACGGGTCCTGGAAGACCATCTGCACCTCCCGGGCGAAGCGCCTGCGCTCGGCGGTGGAGGCCCGGCGGCCCGGATGGGCCCGGCCGCCGAGGAGCACCGTGCCGGCGGTGGGCTCCTCCCGGCCGACGATCATCCGCGCGGTGGTGGTCTTGCCCGACCCCGACTCGCCGACGACGGCCAGGGACCCGCCCGGCCCGATCTCCAGGTCGACGCCGTCGACGGCGGCGAAGTTCCCGAAGGTCTTGCGCAGGCCGGTGACCTGGAGGGCGGGAAGGGAGGTCGGTTCATCGGCCATGGGGGTTGCTCCTCGCGCCGGGGTGCGGTGTCACGCGGGCGTCGGTGGCCGGGTAGTGGCACGCGGCCAGGCCCTCCCCGGCCGGCGTCAGCGACGGTCGTTCGGTGTGGCAGAGGTCCTGGGCGTGCGCGCAGCGCGGCGCGAAGGCGCAGCCCGGGCCGGTCTCGAAGGCGGACAGCGGGCGGCCGGGGACGGCCCGCAGCGGCTCGGCGGTGGCCGCGGGGTCGGGTCGTGAGGCGAGCAGCGCCCGGGTGTAGGGGTGACCGGCCCGCTCGTGCAGGTGCCGGGCGGGCAGCTCTTCCACCACGCCGCCCGCGTACATGACGGCGATCCGGTCGCAGACCGCCGCGGCGAGCGCCAGGTCGTGGGTGATGAAGAGCATGGCCAGGCCGCGCTCGGCCCGTGCCTCGTCGATGATCGCCATGACCTCGGCCTGGGTGGTCACGTCCAGCGCGGTGGTGGGTTCGTCGGCGATCAGCAGGCGGGGTTCGCCCGCCAGCGCCGCGGTGATCATCACACGTTGCAGCAGGCCGCCGGAGAGCTCCGGGGGCCGCTGGCGCATCCTGCGGGACGCGTCCGCGATGCCCACCTCGCGCAGGAGCGCGGTCACCTTGGCCTCGGCCGCGCGGGGCCGCACTCCCCGGGTGGTGATCAGCGCCTCCGTGAGGAAGTCGCCGACCGTACGCACGGGATTGATGTGGGCCCGCGGGTCCTGGAAGACCATCGCCACGTCGTGGCCGCGCAGCCGGCGCAGCCCGGCCGCGCCCAGCGTGGTGACCTCGCTTCCGTCGAAGCGGATGGAACCGGTGGCGCGGGCCCGCGAGGGCAGCAGCCGCAGCACCGCTCGGGCCGTCATCGACTTGCCGGATCCCGACTCGCCCACCAGGGCGACGGCCGTTCCGGCGGGCACGGTCAGGTCGGCCCGGTGGATCACCCGGCGCATGCCGTCCCGGGTCGGCAGGTCGACGCGCAGGTCCTCGACGACGAGCAGGGGTGGGGAACCGTTCATCGGTCGTCTCCCAGGAGCTGTCGGGACAGGCCGCCGCCGAGGAGGCTGCACGCGACCACGAAGACGACGATCACCACGCCGGCGTACAGCGACTGTTCGGCGCGCCCGGCCAGGATCCCGGTGGAGCCGTTCGCCACCATCAGCCCCCATTCGGCGGTCGGCGGCTGGGCGCCGAGTCCGATGAACGAGAACGCGGCGACGTCGAGCAGGGCGTAGCCGAAGGAGGTCGCCACCTGCACCAGCACCAGAGGCAGCAGATTGGGCGTCAGGTGGCGCAGGCAGATCCGTCGTCCGGACATGCCGAGCATGCGCAGCGCCGAGACGTACGGCAGGTTCCGCTCGCGCAGCGCGGCGCTGCGCACGACCCGTCCGATGTAGGGGAGGTAGGCGAGGGACAGCGTCACGACCGCCACCCGCAGGCCCGCGCCGAAGACGGCGGCGGCCACCACGGCCAGCACCAGACCGGGGAACCCGAAGACGATGTCCAGCAGGGCGGACACCAGCCGGTCGTACCAGCCGCCGAGCCAGGCGGCGCTCACCGCCAGGACCGTGCCGCCGAGTCCGGCGGTCAGGGTGACGGCGGCGGGGGCCAGCAGGCTGGGGCGGGCGCCGTACAGGAGCCGGGACAGGATGTCCCGTCCGGTGTCGTCGGTGCCGAGCCAGTGCGCGGCGGAGCTGCCCTGGTAGACGGCAGCCGGGTCCACGGCGTCCGGATCGTACGGGGCCAGCAGAGGCGCGAACAGGGCGGCGAGGACGGCCACGGCGACGACGGCGCACGCCACGACGAGCACCCCGCGCCCGCGGATCAGCCGGCGCAGCCTCGACCACCGCGCGCCGCCCCGTCCGAGGGCGGCGATCTGATACGTGGTCATGCGGTGCCCTCCAGGGAGACCCGGTGGTCCAGCGCGGCCGTGATCACGTCGACCAGGGTGTTGACCAGGACGAAGACCACCACGGTGATCAGGGCGAGGGCCTGGACGACGGCCAGGTCCTGCTTGGCGGCGCTCTGCACGAGCAGGGCGCCGATGCCGTTGATCCCGAAGGCCTGCTCGACGATGGAACAGCCGGCGATCAGTCCGGCGACGGCCACGCCGGAGACGGAGAACAGCGGTCCGGCGGCGTTGCGCAGAACGTGCTTGCGCACGACGAAGCGCTCGGGGACGCCCCGGGCCCGCGCCGTCTCGACGTGCTCCGAGGCCAGTTCGGCGCGTACCGCCGACCGGGTCACCTGGGCGACGTACGCCAGCCAGGCCGTGGCCAGCGCGAGCGCTGGCAGGGTGAGGTGTTCGAGGCGCCCGGTGAAGCCGTCGCCCGCGCCGTAGGCGGGAAGCCAGTCCCACTGGACGGACAGCCACCAGATGAGCACCACCGACATGACGAACGTGGGCACCGCCATGAGGGCGGTGGTCACGACCGTCACCAGGGTGTCGCCGATGCCGCCGCGCAGGGCCGCGACCGTGCCCAGGGTGACGCCGGGCACGATGATGAGGACGGCCGCGTACGCCACGAGGAAGGCGGTGTTGCCGATGCGTTCGGTCACCAGGTGGGTGACGGAGTCCTTGTAGGTGAGGGACTGGCCGGCGTCGCCGTGCAGCATCCCGCCGAGCCAGCGCCAGTAGCCCCGGAGGAACGGGTCGTCGAGGTGGTACTGGCGGTGGATCTCGGCGAGCAGCCGCGGGCTGGGCGGCTTTCCACCGCCGATGAGGAGCGTGGCGGGATCGCCGGGGGCGATGAACAGGGCGCCGTACACGGCGACGCTCGCCACGAGCGCGGTCACCACGAGCATGGTCGCTCGCCGGGCGACGAAGCGTCCGATCATGACGTGCCCTCGCCCGTGCCGCCGAGCTGGGCCGCCCAGGGCATGTTGATGTAGGCGAAGGACGCGGGAGCGCCGCTGAGGCGCTTGTTGAGGAACACGCGCTCGTAGGGCACGGCGATCGGCACGATGGCCAGGTCCTCGGTGTAAAGGGCCTGTGCCCGGGTGAACAGCTCGGCGGACGACTTCGGGTCCAGGGCCGCGCGGGCCTGGGTCAGCAGCGAGGTCACCTCGGGGTTGTCGTAGCGCGTCCAGTTCATGGGGGACGCGGGCGAGGTGAACATCTCGGCGTACGACAGCGGGTCGGGAATCTCGACGTAGCCGAGAGCCATGGTCGCGTCGAGGCCCTCGCGCAGGGAGGCGTCGTAGAACAGGCCGGACATCTGGGTGGGCTGGAGTTGCTTGATGACGACGCTCAGCCCGATCTTCTTCGCGCCCGCCTGGAGGAAGGTGAGGGTCTGGAGCGACTGCTGGTCGCCGGCGCCCATGGCCACGGTGACGGTGCGCTTCTTCGGTGCGGCCTGCGCGACGAGCTTCCTGGCGCGGGCGACGTCGGTGTCCGGGACGGCGGGCAGGGCGTCGTAGCCCTTGGCGTAGACGTCGGAGGCCTCGCCGGTCTTCCACACGAGGGACGGGATGAACGTCTTCTCCTTGCGGGCGGCGCCGTCGAAGACGTTGCGCACCAGGGCGTCCCGGTCGAGCACCAGGGAGAGCGCCTGGGTGATCCGGGGGTCGGCGAGGGGCGAGTCAGGGCCGGTGGGGGCGACGAACACGGTCTGCGCGGAGGGCCCGTGGTAGAGGGTGCCGGCGTCGGAGGAGCGCAGGGCCTTGGCGACGGTCGAGGGGATCTCGTAGCTGCCGTCGATCTGGCCCGACAGCAGGGCGCTGGTGAGGGTGCTCGCGTCGGTGATGAACTTGAACGTCAGCTTGGCGGCCTTGGGCCTGAGGGCGGTGTCCCAGTAGGCGTCGTTGCGGACGGCGGTGAGGGACTCGCCGGACTTCCAGCTCTTCAGTTCGAAGGGGCCGGTGCACATCAGGCCGCCCTTGGCGGTGCCGTAGGCCGCGCCGGCCTTCTTGACGTACGCGGCCTCGCTGACCGCTCCGAAGCCGTTGACGAGGTACTTGAGGAACAGCTCGTCGGGCGTCCTGAAGCGGACCGTGACCTGGTGGTCGCCGGTCGCCTCGATGGTGCTGACGGTGGCCAGGACCTGGGTGTTGACGCTCTGGGTGGCGGGGTCGCGCTGCCGTTCGAGGCTCGCCACGACGTCCTTCGCGGTCATGGGGTGGCCGTTCCAGAAGGTGACGTCGTCGCGCAGTTCGAGCACGAGCGTCCTGGGGTCCGGGCGCTTCCAGGAGGTGGCCAGACCGGGGGCGACGGAGTAGTCGGCCTTCAGCCGCAGCAGCGGGTCGCAGAGGTTGGAGACCACGGTGCTGGGGGAGTAGTCGCCGACCTTGGCCGGGTCGAGGGTCGTGGGCTCGCCCAGGGGCAGGTTCCAGGTGACCTCGTCCAGGGCGCCGGACGCGGCGGGAGTGGTGCTCGTCAGCCTCAGGCTCTGGGGCGAGGACGACGTGCTGCCGCCGCCCGACGAACAGGCGGAGAGCGTGAGGAGGGTGGACAGGGCGGTGACGGCGAGGGTGGTTCTGGGAGCGTGCATGGTGGTGCTCCTGAGGCGGGACGGGGGCCGGGTGACGGATCCCTCGGGGTGGGGGAGCGCGGGCGCGCGGGGGCCCGCGGAGTGCGGGTGGGTCAGCCGGCGGGCGGGGTGAGGACGGTGACGGTCAGCCGGGACGGGGTGGCGCCGCCGGTGGCCAGGGTCTGCGTGCTCGGCTTCGGGACGAGGGTCGTCCAGGGGTTCTCCTCGCTGCCCGAGCACGGCAGGTACATGGGGTAGTCGCTGCTCGCGAGGAGCAGCGCCAGCCGGTGACCGGCGCGCAGCCGGTAGCCGGTGTGGCCGCACTCGACGCGTACCTCGCGGGAGGTGCCGTCGCCCCGGACGGAGACCTGGCCCCGTACGACGAGCCGTGCCGTGCCGTCGGGGGCGAGGTCCAGCACCTTGGCGAAGAGGTCGAACACCGGGGCCGTACCGGCGAGATGAAGGGCCAGGCTCACCGGCCCTGCGAGGTCGAGCGGGTCGGCCAGGACCGGTCCGGTGAAGGCGAGGACGTCGTCGCGGGCGGCGAGAGGGCCGGCGTCGGGGTGGTCGCGGAGGTAGGAGAAGGAGTCGGGGACCAGGGACGGGACGAGGTCGTCCGGGTCGTAGGCCCACTGCGTCCGGTCCTCGTCCACGACGGGGGCGTCGAGGAGCGCGCCGCCCGGCAGGGGCCCGGCCGCCGTGGCCCGACCGGCGAGCCAGAAGGTGCGCTCCGCGCTGTCCGCGGGGGGCCACGCGGTCGCCGTACGCCAGCCTGCGTGCCCCAGTTCCCAGGTCACCTTGGCCAGGGCGGTCACCGGGCGGCTCCCCTTGAGGAAGACGTCGAAGAAGTCCAGCGCCGGGCCGGCGTACTCGGGCAGCAGCCGGTCGAGGGCCGCGTCGCTGGCGGCGTGGTCGGTGTCCTCGGTGACGGGTGCGTGGTCGAGGCGGTAGTTCTCGTGGTCGACGGCACCGGCCCACAGGTACTGGACGGCGTCCCAGCCCGGCCGGGCGGCGAGCGCGAGGTAGTCGTTCATGTGCGGGATGCCGATGTTGTCGTACCAGCCGACACAGTGCAGGACGGGCACCGGCCGGGAGTCGAAGGGGTGCCTGCCGAGGGCGTGCAGCACGTCCGTCTGGCGCGGGGCGAGGAGGTCGAACCAGGCGGAGCGGGCGCCGATGGCCTCGAAGGCCCGCTCGTACTGGTCGATGACCGGGCGGACGCGCCGGTCGGGCTCCCAGTCGTAGGCGTCCTGGTCCACCCAGTGGTGGGCGTAGTACTCGATGCCCTCCACCCACACCGGCCGGCCGACGCCGGTGTCCGTGTCGCGCGGGTCCAGGGCCGTGGTCGCGTTGAAGTCCACCGTGGTCACGCGCGGGACGATCGCGCGCAGGGCGGGGTGCTGGGAGGCCACCGCGGCCCACTGCGTGAAGCCGTAGTAGGAGTCGCCGAACATGCCGACCGCGCCGTCGGACCAGGGTTGGTGGCTGATCCAGTCGATGGTGTCGTAGCCGTCGTCGGGCTCGCGCAGGAAGGGCAGTGTGCGGCCGCCGGAGCGGAACTTGCCGCGCACGTCCTGCACGACGAGGGCGTAGCCGCGTGCGGTGAAGAGGGGGGCCGCCTTGTCGAAGTAGACGTAGCGGCTGTTCTTGTCGTACGGGAGGCGGACCAGTACGGCGGGCAGGGCGCGGTGCGTGTCGGCGGCGCCCTCGGGCAGGTAGACGTCCGTGGCCAGACGCGTTCCGTCCCGCATGCGCACCAGGTGCTGGACGGCGTGATCGGGGACGGGAGCGGCTCCCGTACGTGCGAAAGGAACTCTCATCGAGTGTTCTCCGGGTGGTTCGGGCTCAGAAAACGGGCGCAGGAAACGGGATCGGGACCGGGATCGGGACCGGGACGAGCACAGAGATCGGGCCGGGGCTCGGGATGCGAGCCGGGTCCGGGAGCGAGCCCGGGATTCAGGCTCGGGAATCCGAGATGAAACGTCGTTGTGTAACGGCGTTGTATGACAACATTGCAGCTCCTTGTAAACGGGGTCAACCCTCTGCGTTAAGGTCTGCGACATGCCGATCGAGGTAGACGAGGCGCGACGGCTCGACGAGATCGCCGCCGCCACCCTCCGCGTCGCCCGGGAACGGGGCGTCCGTTCCGTCACCATCCGGGCCGTCGCCGCCCAGTTGGGCGGCTCGACGGCCATGGTGACCAACTATGTGGCGAGCCGGTCCGCTCTCATGATCAATGCCATGCGATGGGCGGAGCGGGAGTGGGGCGCCCAGATGGACGGCGCGCTGGTCGGTCTGGCCGGCGAGGCCCGCCTGGAAGCCGCGCTGAAGTGGATGTGCACCACCGAGCCCGACGACGAGATCCTGCGCCGGCTCCTGATGGAGATCGCGAGCGAGGGGCCCGATGCGGGTCCGGCGGTCGAGGACGTCCGGCGCGTCACCTCCCGGCGCAACCGCGACGAGCTGAGCGCCCTGGCCGCCGAGGCCGGACTGCCCGACCCCGCACTCGCCGGCGACGTCCTCCACCTGCTCACCCGGGGGTACTGGCTCACCACCCTGGAGGATCCGGAGGGCTGGCCCGAGGAGCGCGCCGCGCACGCCCTGCTCGCGGTGGCCGCCCTGCTGCGCGGCGCGTCCCCCGCGGACTGACACCGCCGACGGGGCTTGACACCCGAGGGTGCCCGGGCGCAGGCTGACCGCGAAATAAAACGCTGTTTTATGACGGGTGGCGTCGGCACTGCCGTTCTGCCGCGTCCCGCCGTGTCCGGTGAGGGTCGGCGCACGCACCCCGCTCTGTCCGGTGCGACGGTGGACAGGGGTCGGTCGATCGGCGTCCCCGTCCGCCCGAGGGGGCGGGAGCGGCCGTGCTTCCGTCCCGTCCCGGCTGCGACCGGCCCGCCGCGCGAACCGCCCGGGTGCCGTTCCTCCCGCCCCTCCCTGCCGCTCCGACCGTTTCCTTCCGTCTCCTCCCCGGCCTCACCCACCGACGCCCGCCCGTGCCGCTGCCGGGCGGGCCCCCGCAAGCGAAGAGGTATCCGATGGCGACTTCTCCCCGCCCGACCCAGCCGTGGCAGCTTTCCGCGACCGAACTCGCCGCCGCCGTCCGGGCCCGTGAGATCTCCTCCACCGAACTGGTGCGCTCCTGCCTGGAACGCGTCGAGGAGACCAACCCCCGACTGAACGCACTGGTCGACCTGCGGCCCGAGGAAGCGCTGGAGGAGGCCCGCCGGGCGGACGACCGGACCGTGTCGGGCGCCGAACTGGGGCCCCTGCACGGCGTGCCCGTCTCCATCAAGATCAACACCGAGCAGCGGGGCCACGCCACCAGCAACGGGATCCCCGCCCTGGCCCACCGCCCCGCCGAGGGCGACGCCGCCTGCGTCACCGCCCTGCGCACCGCCGGCGCCGTACCGCTCGGCCGGAGCAACTCACCCGCCTTCTCCTTCCGCTGGTTCTCCACCAACGAACTGCACGGACGCACGCTCAATCCCTGGGACGCCGAACGCACCCCCGGCGGATCCAGCGGCGGAGCCGCCGCGAGCCTGGCCGCCGGGATGACTCCGCTGGCCCAGGGCAACGACATCGGCGGTTCCATCCGCTTCCCGGCCGCCTGCTGCGGCGTCGTCGGGGTGCGCCCCACCGTCGGCCGGATCTCCGACTGGGCCCCGCCCGCCTACGCCGACACCCCCGCGGGGCCGGTCCAGCTCGACTTCCCGCCCACCGTGCACTCCTGCGCGGTGCAGGGTCCCCTGGCCCGTACCGTGGCGGACGCGCGGCTCGCCCTGCACGCCATGACCACTCCGGACCTGCGTGACTCCGCCGGCGTCCCCGCCGTTCCCCTGCGGCCCCGCCCCGCAGGCCCCGCACGGGTGCGGCTCGTTCGCGGCAACGGCACGGTCAAGAACCACCCGGCCGTCGACCGCGCGCTCGACCGGGCGGCCGCGCACCTCGCCGACGCCGGACACGCGGTCGAGGAGGTGGCCGAACTGCCCCTGCTGGCCGAGGCCGCGCGGCTGTGGGCGCTGCTGATCACCGAGGACATTCGCCCGATGCTGCCCGTGGTCCACCAGCTCGGCGGGGACGACATCCGCACCGCGCTGGAAGGCCACTTCGCGGCCGCCGCCGAACTGTGGGGCGAGCGGCCCGATCTGGAGACCTACATCAACGGATGGGCGCGGCGGGCGACGCTCGTCACCCGGCTCCAGGAACTCCTGGGCGGCGACCGGATCCTGCTCACCCCGGTGTGCGCCGAACCTCCCTTCGAGCAGGACGCCGACATCACGGATCGGGACCGCGCGATGCAGCTGTTCCCCGCGATGTGGCCGATGACCGCCGTGCCCGTCCTCGGCTTCCCCGCCGTCACCGTGCCGGTCCATGTCGACAACGGCCTGCCGTTCAGCGTGCAGCTGATCGGCGGCCGCTTCGAGGAGGACCTCGTCCTCGACGCCGCACAGGCCGTCGAGGTCCGGTCCGAAGTGCCACGGCTCTGGGACTGACCGCAGGGGCGCAGGGGCATGCCGACACCTCGCGGCCGGGCGGAATCTCCGTTGCCGGGAAGCCGCACCGCCCGCGATCCTGAGGCGATGAGGTACTCCGTATGCGGCTGAGGCTGCAACAGTTCAGGCCCCGGACCGGGCCGCACGAGCACCGTGTCGTCCAGCCGAGGAAGCCCCTTCGCCACACGTCGCTGAGCGCCCCCGAGCCCATCGGCCTGTTGTTCGGCGACCATGACGGGCTGAACCGGCTCGCGGGTCTGTTCTCCTTCGCCGCCTACTCCCGGCACACGATCGTCCATGTGCCGCTGCGCGACGGCCTTCGGCCCGACGAGGGCTTCGGCACGCCGGTCGATCTGGTCCTGGTCCACGACACGCTCGGTCTGCGTCCCAGCAAATGGCCCGAGCTGCGGCGCAAGCTGGTCAACGGCACTCCGCTGACCGTCGGCACCGTCGAGGAACGCACGGCCAGGGACGCCGCCGGATGGCGGGAGCGCGGGAGCCGGGCCGACTCACGGGACGAGCTGCGGCACGCCACCCATGCCCGCACGTTCTTCCTGTTCGGCAACCGCGAGGTGTTCGCCGAGACCGCCACCTCCCTTGCCCACGCGGCGGGTTGGGGCCCTCGCCAGAAGGGCGTCACCCAAGGCCGCTCCGTACTGATGACGGCCCTCCCGACGCTGGTCCAGCGACCCGGCGGCGGGCACCCCGTGGAGGTGTTGATCTGTTTCAAGCCGTACCCGCCCTACGCCCACTTCCAGCGGCCGGGCCGTTGAGCAGGCAGCCCGACTCACGTGATCCGGGCGGCTTTTCGCCTGCGGCGGCCGAGGCGCCTGCCATGATCGTCGCCATGGGCATACAGATCGCGCCGGCCGGTGTGGCCGACTTTCACCAGGTCCTGACCGATCACGCCCGTTACTGGGGCGAACGCGACCTTCGATCGCTGCACCTTCTGGCGCTGGTGCAGGAGTTCGGTTCCACCTGCCTGGTCGCCCGGGCCGAGGACGGGATCCGTGGGTACGTCTTCGGGTTCGTGACGCCGGAGGGCACCGGGTACGTGCATCTGATCGCCACGCGGGACGACGCCCGGGGCACGGGTCTCGGGCGCCGTCTGTACGCGGCGTTCGCCGAAGCGGCGCAACATCAGGGCGCACGGCGGTTGAAGGCGATCACCTCGGTCGCGAACACCGGGTCGATCGCCTTCCACCGCAGTCTCGGCTTCGAGGTGAGGATCGTCGACGACTACAACGGCCCGGGCCGGACCATGGCCGTCTTCGACCGGGATCCGGTCGTGCCGGGCCTGGTGCCGTAGCTCAGCCGCGCGCGAATTCGAGGAGGTCCTCGTTGAACCTCTCGGCGAACTTCGGAACCAAGGCCAATCCGTGGGGCGCACCGGAATACACCTTGTACACCGCGTCCTTGACCAGCTTCGAGCTCTTGTCGCCCGAAGCGACGATGGGGACGATCTGGTCGTCGTCCCCGTGCACGATCAGCGTCGGGACGTCGATTCTCTTGAGGTCCTCGGTGAGATCAGTCTCGGAGAACGCCTTGATGCAGTCGTACGCGCCCTTGATGCCCACCGTCATTCCCCACAGCCAGAACTCGTCGCGCGTTCCCTGGGTGACGGTCGAATCGTCGCGGTTGGCGCCGAAGAAGGACGCGCTGAGGTCCTTGTAGAACTGGGAGCGGTCCGTTGCCACGCCCGCACGGATCTCGTCGAAGACCTCGATCGGCAGCCCCTCCGGATTCGCGTCCGTCTTCAGCATCAGAGGAGGGATGGCGCCGACCAGGACGGCCTTGGCGACACGGCTCGAACCATGCCGTCCGATGTAGCGGGTCACTTCACCGCCGCCGGTGGAGTGACCGACCAGAATGACGTCGTGCAGGTCGAGTTCTTCGATGACCGCGGCGAGATCGTCGGCGTACGTGTCGAGATTGTTGCCGTCCCAGCTCTGTCCTGAGCGGCCGCCGCCTCTCCGGTCGTGGGCGACGGCACGGAATCCGTTGTCCGCCATCAGCTTCAGTTGCGGATCCCAGGCGTCGGCGGTGAGCGGCCAGCCGTGGGAGAACACGACCGGTTGTCCCGAGCCCCAGTCCTTGAAGAAGATGCTGGTGCCGTCCTTGGCGGAAGCAAAGGGCATGGCTTTTCCCTCTCGTGCCGTTCCGGAACTCCGCAGTGGGCGGGTTCGATGCTCGAATCGGGTTGTCGAAATCCGTGCCGCGCGCCGCCGGCAGCACGGGAACGCACGCGGTGGACGGGCCAGGTCGGCGGCGAACGGCGACCGTGGGAGCACGTCTCAGGGGAAACTGTAGTCGAGAGGCCGGTGCGCGGCGCGTCGGCCGTGCGGCCGGATCACGGCAGGAGTCGCGGACGCCGACGGGCTGACCGGCAGCCTTAGGCGGCGCCCGTGACCGTCTCGGCCGTAGACCGGTGACCCGTTCACGGACGACACTGCTCCCGAGCCGCTCACGGACGGCACGTCTCCCGGTCGCGTGTCGCGGTCCCCGGACGGTGTGGTCCAGCCCGCCGGACGGGCGCTCGCACCCTGTGCGGCGGCCGTCCGCCACCCGCCTTGTCAGCGTGGCGAGGACGCCTGTATAACGTTGTAAAAGTCAAGTATGAGGGCTCGGCGCTCGCCCACGGTGACGACCCCGTAGCCGCACCGGCCATCACGTCGGGACGCTGCGAAGGGGAATGCCGTGCGGGTCAGCCTCAAGGACGTCGCCGCGCACGCGGGGGTCTCCATCAAGACCGTCTCCAACGTGGTGAACAACTACCAGCACGTCACGCCCGCCATGCGCGAGCGCGTGCAGCGGTCCATCGACGTGCTCGGCTACCGACCGAACCTGGCCGCCCGGCATCTGCGCAAAGGGCGTACGGGCATCATCGCGCTCGCCCTGCCCGAACTCGGCAACCCCTATTTCGCCGAGCTGGCGGCCGCCGTCATCGACGCCGCCGCCGCGCACGACTACATCGTGCTGCTCGACCACACCGGAGGGCACCGCGAGCAGGAGATCCTGGTCAGCCAGGGTTTCCGGGCGCGGGTCATCGACGGCCTCATCCTCAGCCCGATCGAGCTCGAGACCGAGGACCTGCGCGACCGGGCGGAGAACGTACCGCTGGTGCTGCTCGGCGAACGTGACTACGACCTGCCGTACGACCACATCGCCATCGACAATGTCGCCGCCGCCCGCGCCGCCGTCCGGCATCTGAACGGGCTCGGGCGGCGGGAGGTGGCCTTCATCGGCGCCCGGCGCGGTCGCAGTGAGCCCGCGCAACTGCGCGTGCGCGGCTGGCGCGAGGAACTGACCGCGGCCGGTCTCCCGGCCGACGACGGGCTCGTCGCCGCCACCGACGGGTGGGGCCACGCGGACGGAGCGGCCGCCATGAACCGCATCCTGGAATCCGGACGGCGCCCCGACGCCGTGTTCGCCTACAACGATCCGATGGCCATCGGCGCGATGCGCGTCCTGCACGAACGGGGACTGCGCGTCCCCGAGGACATCGCCGTCGTCGGCTTCGACGACGTGGTCGAGGGGCGCTTCGGCGCGGTGACCCTCACCTCCGTGTCGCCGGACAAGGAGGCCATCGGCCGCCTCGCGGTCGAGTGCGTGCTGGCACGGCTCGGCGGCAACGAGATGCCCGAGCCGCGCCGTGTCCGGGCGGACCATCGCCTCGTGGAGCGGGAGAGCACCCTGGGCCGGGCGGCGGCGAACGGCGGCGGACGCGGGTGACCTCGAGGGCGGTGCGCGTGCGAATCACCTTCCGCCCGAACCCCCGCAGGGCTGCGTGACGCGCCGGCCGTCTCGCTGCTCCGGTCAACTGTGCGTAGAACTGGCGGTGTCGACCGGTCTGTCACGCGTCTTCTGACGTCAGCAGTCGAGCGACTCGTCAACTCCACTGTACTGAACGGGCGTTGCTCTTTGCAGGTGCGGTCGTGAGCGGTGAGGTCCCAGGCGGCGCGCCCTCGCGAGCGTGTGGGTCGCTCGACGGGGTCGCGGAGGCATCTGAATTCCCCGGCCGTGACGCGTCCCCCTCCGTGGCGGAGGGGAGCGCGGAGGCGGGTGGTGTCGGCCGACTCGCTCGCGGCGAGCCCCGCACAGTGCGTGCACAGGGGGTTTACAGCACTCTTCCAACGATGTAAAAACCTCTGTGCGGCGGGTCGAACGACCTTTCCCGCCAGGGGAGAAGCACATTTCTCGGCACGGCTACCGCTCGGCTACGGCACGACCTTGTTCGACCTCTGCTCGTTCACCACCTCCCCAGTGTTCCTTCCGCGTCGCCCGGATCGGGGTCACCATGCAGCGCACCACTCACCGTCGTCGTCTTCTCGCCCGTCCCGTGGTCGTCTCCCTGGCCGCGGCGGTGGCGTTGACCGCCACCTCCTGCGCGAAGTCGGAGGACGACACGTCGAGCGACACCAAGTCCTCGGCCGCCGCCGACGCCGCACAGAAGGTCGCCTCGCCCGCGCCGGGCGGCAAGACCTGCACCGTCGACGCGTACGGCGGTGCGAAGTCGGACCTCAAGAACGCCACCGTCGGCTTCTCCCAGTCGGAGAAGGAGGCCAACCCGTTCCGCATCGCCGAGACGCAGTCCATCAAGGACGAGGCGAAGAAGCGGGGCGTCAAGCTGCTGACGGCCAACGCCCAGTCGCAGTTCTCCAAGCAGATCAGCGACGTCCAGGACCTGTTGGCGAAGGGCGCCGACCTGCTGGTCATCGCCCCGCTCAACTCCGACGGCTGGGACCCGGTGCTCCAGGCCGCCGCGGCCAAGAAGGTCCCCATCGTCACGATCGACCGCAAGATCAACGCCACGGCCTGCAAGGACTACGTCTCGTTCATCGCCTCCGACTTCGTCGAGCAGGGCCGCCGCGCCGCCGACCAGATGATCGAGGCGACCGGCGGCAAGGGCGAGGTGGCGATCCTCCTCGGCTCGGCGGGCAACAACGTCACCACCGAGCGCACCAAGGGTTTCAAGGACCGGATCGCCGAGAAGGCACCGGACCTGAAGGTGGTGTTCGAGCAGACCGGCGACTTCGCCCGCGAGAAGGGCCAGCAGGTCACCGAGCAGCTCATCCAGTCGAAGCCCGGCATCAAGGGGATCTACGCCGAGAACGACGAGATGGGGCTGGGCGCGGTGGCCGCGCTGAAGGGTGCGGGCAAGAAGGCGGGCGACGTAGAGATCGTCACCGTGGACGGCACCCGCAACGCCGTACAGGGCATCGTGGACGGCTGGATCAGCGGTGTCGTCGAGTCCAACCCGCGCTTCGGGCCGCTGGCCTTCCAGACGCTGGACGCCTTCACCAAGGGTGAGGGCGTCGCGCAGGACATCGTCATCGAGGACGGCGCCTACACCGCGGACAACGCCAAGTCGGGTATCGGCAAGGCCTACTGATTGTCCGTCAGGGATCCGCCCCGCCCCGCCCACCGCGGGCCCCTCTCGCTCTCCGTCGCTCCTTGCACTGCACCGCACCGCAACGCACCGCATCGCATCCTGGAGGCACAGGTGGCACCCCCCGCCGAAGTGCTCGCCGTCCGCGGACTGAGCAAGACCTTCCCCGGCGTCCGGGCCCTGGACGACGTGGACCTGACCCTGCACGCCGGCGAGGTCCACGCCCTGATCGGCGAGAACGGCGCCGGCAAGTCGACCCTCATCAAGCTCCTCACCGGCGTGTACCGGCCCGACGCCGGCGAGATCGTCTTCCAGGGCCGCAAGGTCGCCTTCGCCACTCCGCTGGAGGCACAGAAGGCCGGGATCTCGACCATCTACCAAGAGGTCAACCTGATCCCGCTGCTCAGCGTGGCCCGCAACCTGTTCCTCGGCCGCGAGCCGCGCAACCGGTTCGGCGTGCTGGACATGGGGCGCATGAACCGCGAGGCCGAACGCACCCTGAGCACCTACGGGGTGCGGGTGGACGTCCGCAGGCCGCTGCGCACCCTCGGGGTCGGCGCCCAGCAGATGGTCGCCCTGGCCCGCGCGGTCGCCACCGAGGCACGCGTCGTCGTCATGGACGAGCCGACGTCCTCCCTCGAACCGCGTGAGGTCGAGACCCTGTTCTCGGTGATCAGGAGCCTGCGGGACGCGGGCATCGCGGTCGTCTACGTCAGCCACCGCCTGGACGAGCTGTACGCCGTGTGCAGCACCGTCACCGTGCTGCGCGACGGCCGGCGGGTGCACCGCGGCCGGCTCGCCGACCTCGACCGCCTCTCCCTGGTGTCGACGATGCTCGGCCGGGACCTGGGGGAGGTCCGCGAGGAGGGCCTCACCAAGTTCACCGGCGAGCACGGCACCGCGGACGCCGAACCGGTGCTCACCGCCTCGGACCTGACGGTGCCGCACAAACTGCACGGCGTCTCCCTCGGCATCCGCCCCGGCGAGGTCGTCGGCCTCGGCGGACTGCTCGGCTCCGGACGCACCGAGACCGCGAAGACCATCGCCGGCGCCCTGCCCGCACGCTCGGGCGGCGTCACGGTGGCCGGGGTACCACTGCGGACCGGCTCGACCCCGGCGGCCATCCGTGCGGGGATCAGCCTGCTGCCCGAGGACCGCAAGAGCGAGGGCATCGTCCCCGGCCTGTCGGTGCGGGAGAACATCGCGCTGGCCGCGCTGCCCCGGCTCTCCCGCTTCGGCCTGGTCTCCGAGGCCCGCGTCGACAGCGTCGTCGACACCTTCATCGAGCGGCTGCGCATCAAGGCCTCCTCACCCCACCAGAAGGTGGGCGAACTGTCCGGCGGCAACCAGCAGAAGGTGCTGCTCGCCCGGTGGCTCGCGATGAACCCCAAGGTGCTGCTGCTCGACGAGCCCACCCGCGGCATCGACGTCGGCGCCAAGGCCGAGGTGCAGAAGCTCGTCGACGAACTGGCCGCCGACGGCCTGGGTGTCCTGCTCATCTCCTCCGACCTGGAGGAACTCATCGAAGGGTCCGACCGCGTGGTCGTACTGAAGGACGGCGCCGTCGTCGGCGAGCTGACCGGCGACGACGTCACGGAGGACAAGCTCATGCGGACCATCGCCGGAAACGCCCCCGCGCGGGACGCGGGCAAGGAGGCGGCCGTCGATGGCTGAAGCCGCCCTGCGCACCGCCCCGCTGGACAGGACCCGACTCGTGCAGTGGCTCCAGACCTACGGCGTCTACGCCGGTGTGGCGGCGCTGCTCGTCGTCAACACCGTCATCACCCCGCACTTCCTGACCGCGGAGAACTTCCGCACCCAGGCCGTCCAGGTCGCCCCCGTCATCATCGTCGCCCTCGGCATGGCCCTGGTCATCGGCACCGAGGGCGTCGACCTGTCGGTGGGCGCCGTGATGGCACTGGCGGCCTCCGTGACGGCCCTCTACCTCGGCTACGGGCTGCTGCCCGCGCTGCTGGTGGTCGCGCTGTTCGCCGCGGGGGTCGGGCTGGCCAACGGCGCGCTGGTCGCGTTCGTCGGAGTGCAGCCGATCGTCGCCACGCTGGCGCTCATGGTCGGCGGTCGCGGACTCGCCCTGGTGCTGCTCCCGCAGCTCAAGGACCTGCGCAACCCCTCGCTGGCCTCCCTGGGCTCGGGCGAGGCCCTCGGCGTCCCGTACCTGATCCTCATCGCCGCGGCCCTGGCGCTGCTGGTGGCCTTCGTCGTGCGCCGCACCACCTTCGGACGCCAGCTCCTCGCCATCGGCGACAGCCGTCCCGCCGCCCAGCTCGCCGGCCTGCCCGTGCGACGCGTGCTGATCATCGTGTACGTCGCCTGCGCGCTCCTCGCGGCGGTCGCGGGCGTGCTGGCCACCGCCCGCCTCCAGGCCAGCGACCCCACCTCGCTGGGCAACCTGATGGAGCTGTCCGCGATCACCGCGGTCGTCGTCGGCGGGACCCCGCTGACCGGCGGCCGGGTCAACATCGGCGGCACCGTGGCGGGAGCCGTCCTCATCCAGCTCCTCACCGCCACCCTCATCAAGCACGATCTGCCGCCCTCCTGGACCCAGATCGCCCAGGCCATCGTGATCGTCGCCGCGGTCTACGCGGCGCGGGGACGGGGGAAGCGTTGACCACCACGAACACGGACGTACCCGTGATCACTACCGGTAGCGAACCGCCGCAGGACGCCCACCCGGTGGGCTCCGCACGTTCCGAAGGGCTGAGCGCCCTGGTCCAGCAGCACGGCGCACTGGCCGTCCTGTCGATCGTCTCCCTGGTGGCGTCGTTCTCCTTCGACTCCTTCGCCACCGGCGACAACATCAGCAACATGGCGACCAGTTCGGCCTTCCTGGCGATCGTCGCACTGGGCATGACCTTCGTCATCATCACCGGCGGGATCGACCTGTCCGTCGGCTCCCTGTTCGCCCTCGGCGGCGTGCTGGCGGCCTGGGGGTCGCGCCACGGCACCCTGGTGGCCCTGCTGCTGCCGCTCGTCGTCTGCGGGCTGATCGGCGTCGTCAACGGCCTGCTGGTCGCCCGCTCCCGCCTCGCGCCCTTCATCGTCACGCTCGCGGCCATGCTCGGCGCGCGCGGACTGATGCTGGCGCTCACCGACGAGGGCGCCGACACCTACCTGATCGGCAAGGGATCCCTCCTCGCCGAACTCGGCCAGGGCAGCACCCTCGGCCTCGCCAACCCGGTGTGGATCACGCTGGCCCTGTTCGTCGCCGGAGCCGTCGTCCTGCGCCGGACCCGCTTCGGGCAGCACGTCTACGCGGTCGGCGGCAACGAGGACGCCGCCGCCCTGATGGGCGCGCCGGTGGTCCGCACCAAGATCCTCGTCTACGCGCTGTCGGGACTGCTAGCCGGACTGGCCGGCGCCCTCAACGCCGCCTGGCTCGCCTCCGGCGTGACCATTCTGGGCAGCGGCATGGAACTGGAGGCGATCTCCGCCGTCGTCATCGGCGGCACCCTGCTGACCGGTGGACTCGGCTACGTCAGCGGCTCGCTGGTCGGGGTGCTGCTGCTGAAGGTGATCCAGAACGTCATCAACCAGATCGGCTCGCTCGACTCCTCCTACCAGCAGGTCGTCAGCGGCGCCTTCCTGGCGGTGGTCGTCGTCGCCCAGACGTGGCTGGGCCGCCGCCGACAGCTCATGTGACAGGCCC
Source organism: Streptomyces sp. NBC_01334 (assembly GCF_035983595.1). NCBI lineage: Bacteria > Bacillati > Actinomycetota > Actinomycetes > Kitasatosporales > Streptomycetaceae > Streptomyces > Streptomyces sp. NBC_01334. The sequence continues at coordinate 9,228,213 of NZ_CP130718.1, forward strand.
CGGACCGGCCCCGGACGGCGGCGGAGCCCCGCCCCGCCACCGTCTCCGGTGCCAGGCGGCCGGACCTCCCCCCGGCCGCCTTCTGCACGCGCACGTCTCCCCACCCCACGAGTCAAGGAGGCACGATGCGTCGAGTACCCGCAGGCCGAAGGCTGTTCGCCCGGATGCGACGACGAGCGCGGTGGGCCACCACCTCGCTCGCCGCGCTCACCCTGGTCGGCGGCACGGCACTGACCGCCACCGCCCCCGCGGCCGCCGCGGCACAGGCGTGGACGCCCAAGCCGTCACCGATGACCACCCCGTGGACGAACCAGGTCCCCACCGACACCCCTCTCCCCGAATATCCCCGCCCGCAGCTGACCCGCCCGGACTGGGCCAACCTCAACGGCATCTGGGACTTCGCGGTCACCTCGGCGGACGCCGGTCAGCCCGCCTCGTTCACCGAACAGATCCGGGTCCCGTTCGTCGCCGAGTCCGCGCTCTCCGGCATCCAGCGCAAGATCACCCAGAACGACAAGCTCTGGTACAAGCGCACCTTCACCGTCCCGACGAACTGGAACGGCCGACGCGTCCAGCTCAACTTCGGCGCCGGTGACTGGCGCACCACCGTCTGGGTCAACGGCCGCCAGGCCGGAGCCGCCCACAGCGGCGGCTACGACGCCTTCTCCTACGACATCACCGACCTGCTGAACGGCGGCGGCACCAACACCCTCGTCGTCTCCGTCTGGGACCCCACCCAGACCGGCTCCCAGGCGGTCGGCAAGCAGCGCATCAACGATGTCGCCCCGCACGCCGGGGGCGGCATCTTCTACACCGCTGCGTCCGGCCTCTGGCAGACGGTGTGGTTGGAGCCGACCGCGCCCGCGTACGTCGGCCGCCTCGACCTGGTCCCGGACCCGGCGAACAGTCGCCTCAAGGTGACCGTCCGGGGCACCGGGACCAGCGGCCACCGCGCCCGCGTCACGGTCTCCACCGGCGGCACGACCGTGGGCACGGCCACCGGCGCCGTCGGCACCGAGTTCACCGTGCCCGTCCCGAACCCGCACGTGTGGAGCCCTGACGACCCGTTCCTCTACGACGTCAGGGCCGACCTGCTCTCCGGCACCACGACCGTCGACTCCGTCGGCAGCTACACCGGCATGCGCACCATCGGCCTGGCCCGTGTGGGTGGCCTGCAACGCCCGGTCCTGAACGGCAAGTTCGTGTTCCAGACCGGCACCCTCGACCAGGGCTACTGGCCGGACGGCATCTACACCGCGCCCACCGACGCGGCGCTGAAGCACGACCTCCAGAAGCACAAGGACCTGGGCTTCAACATGGTCCGCAAACACATCAAGGTCGAACCGCAGCGCTGGTTCTACTGGGCCGACCGGCTCGGCCTGCTCGTCTGGCAGGACATGCCGGCCATGGACCTGCGCACCCCCGACACCGCGGCGCGCGCCCAGTGGGAGGCAGAGTACGACCGCGTCATCGACCAGCACCGCAGCTCGCCGTCCCTGGTGATGTGGGTCGACCAGAACGAGGGCTGGGGCCAGTACGACCAGGCCCGCATCGCCGCCGAGGTCAAGGCGTACGACCCGACGCGCCTGGTGAACAACATGAGCGGCGTCAACTGCTGCGGATCGGTCGACGGCGGCAACGGCGACGTCGTGGACCACCACGTCTACGTCGGCCCCGGCACCACCGTGCCCAGCGCCATCCGTGCCGCCGTGCTCGGAGAGTTCGGCGGGCTCGGCTTCGAGGTCGCCGGACACGAGTGGTACCCCGCCGGCGGCTTCAGCTACGAGGACCAGCCCGACCTCGCGCACCTGGACAACCGGTTCGTCGGCCTGCTGGACGCGATCCGCGAAGTGTGCATGCCGCGCGGCCTGTCGGCGTCGGTCTACACCGAGATCACCGACGTCGAGAACGAGGCCAACGGCCTGCTCACCTACGACCGCCAGGTCGTCAAGGTCGACGAGGCCCGGGTCAGGGCCGCCAACCGCGCGCTCATCGACGCGTCCCAGGCCTCGACCACGCCGGTCACCCTGCCCGCCGACCAGTACAGGTCCCTGCGGGTGACGACCCCCGGCTACACCGACCGGTACCTGCGCCACAGGGACGGCGCGGGCTTCACGGAGGTCGTCACCGCCGGCAGCGACGCGTTGCTGAAGAACGACGCCACCTGGAAGATCGTCCCCGGCCTGGCCGACAGCGGCTGCTACAGCTTCGAGTCGCGCAACTACCCCGGCCAGTATCTGCGTCATCGCGAGTACCGCGTCCACAAGGAGTCCGGCAGCACGGACCTGTTCCGCGCCGACGCCACCTTCTGCCCCGTCCGCGGCGCGAACGGCGCCGTGCGGCTGTCCGCGTACCACTTCCCGGAGCAGTATCTGCGGCACTACAACGCCGAGTTGTGGCTGGCCACGCCGGGCGGTACGCACACCTGGGACAACCCCGCCCTGTTCGCCGAGGACACGACGTGGTCCGTGGAGGCGCCCTGGGCGCCGTGACCCCGGCACAGCCGCCGACGGCAGCGGTCCCGGTGGCCGGGGGAGACCTTTCCCCCGGCCACCGGGACCGATCTCGAGCGCCGGAGGCTCGGCCTGAGCCTCAGCGTGACGGGAACGTCCACGACTGGCGGATCCAGTTGCCCAGGAGCTTCTGGCCGTCGCCGTCGTCGGCCACGTCTCCCTGGGCCGACATGGAAATGGTGAAGGAGCTTCCCCGGGTGCCCCGCATCCAGGGGCCGTTGCAGGTGCGCACGTACGTGGACTGCTGCATACGGCTGGTGTACCAGTTCTGGCTGGAGCAGCGGCCGGTCGAGGTCGGGCCCGAGCCGGCCCGCCAGCCGCCGTCGATGATCACGTTCTTGAATGTCATGCTCGGGTTTTTCACGGCGCGCCCGGCCGGGCAGGAAATTCCACCGGCCGGCGGGAGTCCGACACTCAACGAGCAGTCGGTCGGCCAGTCGACGCGGAATTGCCATCGGCCGCGCACCAGTCGCAAGCCGTTCGCCGAGGCCGCCGTCCATTCCAGGCAGACCCTCTCCGAGACCCGGGACCACTGCGCGCTCGTCTGCCAGACCTTGCTGTTCGTGTAGTCGGAGCAGGCCACCTGGGTGGTCGATGCCGCTGCCGAGGCCGACGGGCAGCCGACCGACACGCTCAGCAGACCCAGCGATGCCGCGGTGACCAGTCCGCGGATGTACTTCCGATTCCGTTGAAACATTCGCCCCCCATTTCGCATTCACCCGCGGAAGCGAATGGCCGCGCGGGTGAAATCTGGAATGTTCCACATGGTGCAGCACGCTAGCGCGCCGAAAATCGTCAAATGTCGAAAAGGCCGGGTCTGCGAGAAGGAACTACGTATATCGGTGGGGAGTGCGAAAGCGCGCGGGGCAAGCGTGGACGGCGCGTGCGAGCGCCGTCGAGGCCGTCCAGGATCCGCTGCTGAGCAGGGGCGCGGCCTCGCCCCGCGAGGGGGCAAGGCCGCCACCGTCTGCCGAACGCGGTGCCTCAGGGCTTCTCCTCCGCGTAGAGGCCGCTCACCTCCTCGGCGTCGAGCGCCCGGTCGACGGCGTGGACCTCGTCGACCGCGCCGTTCAAGAAGTCGACGTTCGCGCCGTCCCAGTGGGCGCGCCCCACGGTCAGCGGACCGGTGCTCGGCAGGGCGGTGCCGCCGTTGGCCGTCGCCGCGAGCCTTCCGTCGACGTACAGCCGGATCTGGTTGCTCGCGGCGTCCCGCACGCCGACCAGGTGGTACCAGCGGCCCGTCTCCGCGGGGACGGCCACCTGGGCGCGGTGCTCGCCGGGCGTGCTGAAGGCGAACGTGCCGTGGCCGTACTGGAGGTAGAAGGAGTTGGCCGTGGCGCGGGAGTCCTGACTGACGGCGGTGGCGTAGTTGCCGGGGATCGCGTCGAGCCGGACCCAGGCGGCCACCGAGTAGCTGCCGGCGGTGTCGAGCACCGGTCCTGCGGTCTCGGCGTACTGCTTCTGACCGTCGAACTTCAGGGCGCTGCCGCTGACGCCGGGGGTCCAGGAGGCACCCTCGCGGAGCGTGAGAGGCCTGGCGTTCGGGCCCTCGTCCTTCGCGGTGGTGCCGGTGCCCTCGTCGAGGCTCCAGCGCCCGCCGCCCTTCGGCGGCCCCGCGCGGCCCGCGGCGGCGCCGGCGGAGATCACCCTGCGGTTGATCTTCCGCACCTGGGCGGGATCGACCTTGATCTCGCGGCGGTCGTATGTGTACAGGCCGTTCAGTTCGTTCTCCAGGTCGGTGATCTGCGTGTACACCGAACCCGACAGTTCGGCGCCGGCCTGCTCGACATAGAACTGCCGGGTGTTCTCGACGTACTTGCGGGTCAGCTCCTCCTTGGTGTTGACACCGCTGTAGATCACCGTCGGGGCGCCCGGCCACATGTGGCCCGGCGTGCGCAGGACGAAGCCGCCGTGCTCACCGTCCATGGCCGCCCGGCCGTCGTCGGGGAAGGCGGGATCGGTGTTGTTGTAGTCGTGGTGGTCGATGATGTCGCCCTTGCCCGAATCCCCCTTGGAGTTGCAGCAGTTGACGCCGCTGTGGGCGTTGACGACGCGGGACGGGTCGGCGGCCCGGACGGACTCGGTGATGCGGCCGGTCTCCTCGCGGTTCCACTCGCCCCAGCCCTCGTTGAAGACGATCCAGCCGATGACGGAGGGCGAGTTGTGGTGCCGGCGCACGATCTCCTTGCCCTGGTCGACGAACGCCTTCCGGCCGTTGGCGTCGGTGAGGTTCCCGGAGACGAAGTCCTGCCAGACCAGCAGGCCGAGCCGGTCCGCGTGGTAGAACCAGCGCTGCGGCTCGACCTTGATGTGCTTGCGGACGGCGTTGAAGCCCAGCTTCTTGTGTGCCTCGAGGTCGAAGGCGAGGGCTTCGTCGCTGGGCGCGGTGTAGAGGCCGTCGGGCCAGAATCCCTGGTCGAGGGTGGCGAGGGAGAAGATCGGCTCGCCGTTGAGGACCAGCTTGTCGAAGCCGCCCACCTTTTCGATGCCGACCTCGCGCATGCCGAAGTAGCTGCCGATCCTGTCGGTCGACCTGCCGTCGGTGAGCGTGACGTCGAGGTCGTAGAGGTAGGGGTCGTCGGGGCTCCACAGGTGCTGCTTCGCCACCGGCAGGCGCAGTTCCCTGCCGGCCGGTCCGGTGACCTTGCCGACGACCTTGCCGCGGGCGTCGCGGGCGACGGCCTCGACCCGGGCGGTGGGGGAGGCCTCCTCGGAGTTCACCGTCACCGCGAGGGCGCCGGTGTCGAGGTCGGGCGTCGTGACGATGTCGTCGATCGAGGCGGGCGCGACGGGCTCCATCCACACGGTCTGCCAGATGCCGGACGACTGGGTGTAGAAGATGCCGCCCGGGTTCGTGGACTGCTTGCCCGTGGGCTGGTCGGCGCCTCCGGTGTCGGTGACGGCGACGACGATCTCCTGTGGGCCGGTGCCCTCGAGCGCGTCGGTGATGTCGGCGCTGAAGGCGTTGTAGCCGCCGGTGTGTTCGGCGACCTTCGTGCCGTTGACGTAGACGCGGGCCTGGTAGTCGACGGCGCCGAAGTTGAGCCTGAGCCGTTCGGCCCGGCCGCTCCCGCCGACCTTCCAGCTCTTGGGTACGTCGACGAGCCTGCGGTAGAACATGTGGTCCTCGTGCCGCTCGAGACCGGACAGCTGGGACTCGACCGGGAACGGCACGATGATCGTCTCGTCGAGCTTCTTGCCGAAGACCGGCTCCTCTCCGGCCTCGGCCGCGCCGAACTGCCAGGGGCCGTTGAGGTTCTTCCACCTGTCCCGCACCTGCTGGGGGCGCGGGTACTCCGGCAGCGGGTGCTTCTTGTCGAGGCCGTCGCCCCACTCGGTGGTGAGCCGGTGGGTGGAGGCGTTGTCGGCGTAGCGGATGACCTTCGGCACGCTCTCGCCGCCGGCCGTCAGTCCGCCCTCACCGTCGTAGGAGGCCCTGACGAGTTGGCTGCGCTGGATCGGCTCCGTGAGGTCGACGTTCAGGGAGGTGGGGTCGCCGGGGACGGCCGTCACCGACCTGATCGGCATGGCGGTCGTGTCGGCCTCGACCTTCAGATGGTCCTCGAGGCCCCGGAGACCGCCGACCCTGCCGTCGAACCGGGCGCGCAGCCGCCGTCCGTTCTCGGCGACCGACATCTCGACCGGGTACACCTCGAAGTCGGCCGGTGGGGTGAACGCGGACATCGGCACGATCTGCTTGGACATGGTCGGAGTCGACCAGCGCAGGTACATGTTGGCGCCACCGGTGTCCTGGAACAGTTCCAGGCGGAAGTCGTGCTGCTCGCCGGCGGTCAGCCGGACGGCGGCGCTGGTCTGCTCCCGGTCCCAGTCACCCACCCAGTGGTCGATGACGGGCCGATCGTCGACGTAGAGCCGGAAGCCGTTGTCGCCGATGGCGTAGAAGGTGTAGTCACCGGTGGCCGGCGCCTCGATCCGGCCCGTCCAGCGCGCGGTGGTGTGCTCGGTCCGCCCGGTCAACTCCTGGAAGGTACCGGTCAGTCCGGAGAAGTTGATCTGCGGGTCGAGCAGGGTGCCGCCGAGTCGGTCGAAGTCCCGGGCGCCGGGCGCCGACATGCTGAAGTACTCGCCCTTCAGGCCGTGCGTCTCGACGGCGGCCTGTTCGGCGGCGGGAGCCGACGCGCTGTTCGGCGGCTCCGCGGCCGCCGCCGTGGGAAGCAGCCCGCTCGGGGGCAGGATCAGGGCCGCCGCGGCGAGCAGCGCCCACACTCTGGCTCTGGGGCGGGTGGCGTGTCGTGTCATCGAACCCTTCCTCGTACAGAGGCCGTGACCACGCCCGGCGGGAGTGAGGGCTCCTGGCCGGGAACCCGCGGAGGACAACTGCACACCGGTGACGGGACGCTCGGTCGAGTGGCCTTTTCAACGTTGGAAATCCTGTGACAGCGGTATGACAGCACGCTCACAGGGGAGTGTCCAGACCTCACGCAGCACTCCGTCGCCCTCCCGTCACGAAGAACAGGGGGAGCTTCGGCCCGCGTCAAGGGTGGTTCCGTGGACGTCGGTCGGGCGCCGGCTCACGACCCGCGCGGCCACGCACCGTCGACTGCCTCGGTTGTCCGTGAGGCTCGCCCGCGCTGCTTCGTCCGTCGCCACCAGGCTTCCAGCCGTGCGCGTCGCCGCCCGCCCACGGTGCCGGGCCCGCCCGGCGGCGACCCGGTGCGCGGCCCCGCCCCGAGACCCTGCCCGACGGGTCGAACCGTGAGACAGTCGAAAGAGGCGCCGGAGTCGGCGAGGCTCGGGCGCGGTGGTCCGAGGCGGTGGCCCCCGCCCGGAACCGAAGGCGAACGGTGCCGCAGCGGAGGGATCCGTCATGTCCGAGGCGAGTGAGGCGACCCGGGCCGACCGGGCCCTGAAGGCGAAGCACCGAGCCATGTGGGCACTGGGCGACTATCCCCTCGTGGCCTCGGACGTCATTCCGGACCTGGGACCGGAGCTGGTGCGCGAGAGCGGCGTCCAGCCGGGGACCCGGGTGCTCGACGTCGCGGCCGGTTCGGGGAACGCCGCCGTCCCCGCCGCCCTCGCCGGGGCCGACGTGGTGGCTGTGGACCTGACCCCGGAACTGCTGGAGGCCGGCCGCCGGCTCGCCGCGGAACGTGGTGCCAAGCTGGAGTGGCGCGAGGGCGACGCCGAGGAACTGCCTTTCGCGGACGCGGACTTCGACACCGTGTTGTCCTGCGTCGGAGTGATGTTCGCTCCGCACCACCAGCGGGCCGCCGACGAGCTGGTCCGTGTCTGTCGACCCGGCGGGAAGATCGGCCTCGTCAACTGGACCCCGGAAGGCTTCATCGGGCAGATGTTCGCCGCCATGCGCCCGTACGCGCCCCCGCCGCCGCCCGGAGCGCAGCCGCCGCCGCTGTGGGGCGACGAGGATCACGTGCGTTCTCTGCTCGGCGACCGCGTGACCGGCGTCGACGCCCGTCGTCGGTTGCTGCGCGTCGACGTGTTCTCCGGACCGGAGGACTTCCGGGACTTCTTCAAGCGCTGCTACGGCCCGGCCCTCGCCGTCTACGGCGCCATCGCCGACGACCCCGACAAGGTGACCGCCCTCGACACGGCGCTCGTGGATCTGGCCGCCCGGCACCTCGAGGACGGGGCCATGGAATGGGAGTACTTGCTGGTCACGGCCGACAGAGCCTCCGACTAGAAGAGATCGTACGGCGCTCGCGTTCGAGCGGGCGGTCCGCGGAGCGGGCATCCGGCGTTCGTCATTGCACTCCGGCGCCGGAGCGCTGGAGTGCAATGACGTGGGCGCGGTGGGCCCCCGGCTTTCGAGGGTCCACCGGTCGTGCTCAGTAGGCGTCGCGTCGTCCCGACGCCCCGTTCGGGGTGCCGGTGATCGTGAACTGCGAACCCGGTTCGATGAGTACGTCACCCTGGGCCGAGCCGGTGATCGTCACACCGGACAGGGTGGCGCTGCCGCGGGCACCGCTCATCGCGAGGATGCCGGAGCCGTTGTTGGATCGGTCGATGCGCACGTTCGTGATCCTCACGCCCGGCATCACGCCGCCACCCGTCTTGAACTGGATGCCGTCGTACGTCGAGTCGTGGATCTCGGTGTCCCGGATGGTGACGCCCGGGATGTCCTGACCCTGAGCGAACAGGGTGATCGCGCCGAACTCCTGGTCCTCGTTCCAGAACGCGCCGCCCGTGCGGTACAGGGCGTTGCCCGCGATCAGGGTCTCACCGGTGAAGGGCAGCGGGTCGTGGTCGGTGGCCAGCATGATGCCCGGGTAGTTCATGGTGTCGGAGACGACGTTGTTCTCGATGGTGTTGCCGTGACCGCCGTACACCGCGACGCCGTTGGCCCGCCAGGGCAGCTGGATCGTGTTGTTGCGGAAGTGGTTGTCGTGGCCGACGTCCACCGAGGTGTCCTTCACGTACTTGCTGGCCCACACGGCGAGCGCGTCGTCGCCGGTGTTGCGGAAGGAGGAGTTGTGGACGGTCGAGTTGCGGGTGCCGTTGGCGAAGTTGATGCCGTCGGCGTAGGTGTCACGGACGCGCACCCCGGAGAACTCCAGCCCGTCGCCGGGGCCCCACAGTTCGGGGATGTTGGAGTAGTCGCGGCCCACCCAGACACCGACGTTGGCGTGCTCGATCCACACGTTGGTGATCTTCGTGCCCTTGCCGAAGCGGCCGTTGAGACCGACGCCGCCCTCGGCGTTGCCGTCGCCGCCGCGGATGGTGCCCGAGCCGAAGACGGCGATGTCGGAGATCTGGGTGTTGGAGTCGATGTCGAAGCCGAAGTTGCCCTCGTGCGGGTGGTTGATGCCGCCCGCCTCCTGCGGCGGGGTCAGTGTGTACAGCTGGGAGTGCCACATTCCCGCGCCGCGGATGGTGACGTCCCGGATGCCCACCTGGTTGAACTGCCCCCGGTTCAACGGGTCGTCGGTCAGGATCTTCTGCTCCTGACGCCACTGCCCGGCCGGGATCCACACACAGGAGATCTGGCCGTTCTGGTCGGCGGTGACCGCCCGCTGGATGGCGTCGGTGTCGTCGAGACCGTCGTTCGGTACGGCGCCGTACTCGGTGATCGAGGTGCAGGCGGTCGGCTTGGACGCGGCGGGAGCCACCTGCTCCAGATCGACCAGGTCGATCACCTGGAAGGCGGCCGAGTCGCCCGCGTCGCGCTGGAGGCGGAACACGGTGCCCGCCGGGTAGCTCTTCGACAGCAGCGCGTGTGACTCGTCGAACAGGCGCCGTGCGTCACCGCCGGGCCGGTTGGTCAGTCCCTCGGGGTCGTCGGTGGTGCCGTAGAGCCAGCTGTGCTTGGACGACAGGGGCAGCTTCTGCACGAAGGCGCCGTCCGCGTACAGGCTGACGGTGGCGTCCGCGCCGCCGCCGGACGCGGAGTCCGGGACGGAGTTGCGCACCACGAGGGAGTTGGCCGCGTTGGTGGAGGTGAACTCCACGTACTGGCCGGTCGAGGTGAGCCGGACCGACTTGCGGCCGGAGGACTCGGTGGCGAAGTCGGTGTGCCCGAAGGTGCGCTGGGCGTCGGCGGTGAGGAGGGTGCCGGTGTACCGCCCGTCCTCCGCCTCGTACTCGGTGTAGGGCACGGCGGCGCCGCGGCCGACCACCAGGGACTTGGTGAGGACGTTGTTGTTCTCGTTCGTCTCGGTGACGACCCCGGTGGCGTCGGCGGTCGCGGTGAGGGTCGCCCCGCCCGCGGTGGCCGTCCAGGTCCCGCTGATCGCCACGTTCACCGTGGCGTCGGGGGCCACCTGACCGGTGGTGCCGTCGAGGGTGGTCGAGCCGGCCTGGACCCTGGTCACCGAGCCGGCCGGAGCGGCGCTGATCCCGCGGTTGTGCACGGCGACGGTGAAGGAGACGGCCTGGCCGACGGCCGGGTTGGCCGGGCTGGTGGTGATCGAGGCCACCTCCAGGTCGGGGCCGGGCGCCCGGGTGATGACCAGTCTGTTCGCGGCCGTGCGGCTGTTGTTGCTGTCGTCCAGCTCCGGGACGGTGTTCCGGGGGTCGACGACGGCCGACACGCCGTAACTGCCCGCCGCTCGGGTACCGGTGGCGACATCCACGGTCGCCGAGGCGCCGGGCTCCAGCGCCGGGACGGAGGCGCTGCCCGCGACCGTGCCCTCCACGCTGACGTCGACGGCCGTGGCCGCGGAGCGCGCGGTGCCCGCGTTGCGCACGGTGGCCTTGACGGTGACCGCGTCCCGCTCGCTGGGTGCGGCCGGCGTCCAGTCCAGCGTGGTCACCGTCAGGTCGGGGGCGGGTGCTGCGGTGCCCACGACCTGGAACTCGGCGACCTGCCCGCCGGGCGCACCGGAGTTGGCGGTGAAGTGCAGCCGTACGTCGGACCAGCGGCCGCTGACCGGGACGGTCACCGTGTTGCCGCTCGCCGGGCTGAAGGAGTACGACTTCGCGGCGGCCAGCGAGGTGAAGCCGCTCGCGGACTGCTGCCGGCCGAGGACCTGGACGGTCTGGGTGCGGGCCGCCCACACCGGGTCGGGGTTGAGCTTGACCACCACGCCGGTCACGTCGGCGTCGGCCCCCAACTGGACGGTGAGATCCGAGGGGTGACCGGCCGCCTCCCAGTAGGTGGAGACGGAGTCGTCGGTGGCGTTGGCGGCCACGTAGTTCTGCGCGGTGGAGGTGGCCTCGACCGGCTTGTTGCGGGCCAGGTTGGTGCCGGCGGGCGGCGGGTCGCCCGGGTCCGTGCCGCCGTCCTCGCCGTACACCTCCAGCTCGGAGAGTTGCGCGGCGTTCCAGCCGGTGTTGCCGGAGACGTTGACGCGGACGTACCGCACGTCCGCGGGGGAGGCGAGGGCGACGGACACCGTGTTGGCCCGTTCCGGGTCGAACACCCGGACCGCCGAAGCCGCGAGAGTGCTGAAGCCGGAGCCGTCGCTGCTGCCCTGCAACGACAGGGTCTCGTTACGGCTGCCCCACCCGGTGGGGAGTTTGAGCACGACCCGGTCCACCTCCCGGGCCGCGCCGAGGTCGACCTGCGCCCACTGCGGGAAGGCCCCCGCCGGGCCCTCCCAGTAGGAGGCCTGGACACCGTCGGTGAGGTTGCGGGCGGGGTATTCGGCGTGCGCGCCGCCCGCCGTGGCGGGGCGGCCGAGGGCGAGGTTGACGTCGGCCGCGGCGGGAGCCGCCTGGGCGGGGGAGGCGAAGGCCAGCGGAAGCAGGCCGGTCGACAGGAGCCCGGCGACGACCGCGCCGGTCACGGGCCGACGGCCCGGTGGTCTCCAACTCATGAGGTCCTCTGTTCGGTCGGTGAACACGGGGGGAGGGCACGGCGGGGCGGCCCCTGGAGGTGCGGGGAGACGGAGGAGGCGCGGGGAGGAGAGTGCGGGAGCGGCCCCGGGAGGGTCGATCCGAGGTGGGAGACGCCGGCCGTGCACGCAAATTGAGTTGAACAGTCGATTCTTTGCGGAAAGTACGCCCACAGGTTTCTAGCGTGTCTCCGCTTTGTCAACGGTCCCGGCAGTGGCGGGAGTTGACCACGCAAGCGACTTGCGTCGCTTGCGGATCCGCTTGCGTCAGCGTGAAAGCTCGCACGAAAGTCGCTGATCCCGGTGCCTGGGCAGGTCGTCCAGGGGATGGGCGGGTCGGAGGCACTGCTGTCCCGACGGTGGACGAACCTCTATCGGTCTGCAACTCTCTGAGCGATTCACGCAAAAGCGGTGCCCTGTCCCGCACATTGAGGCGTGTCCGGCGCGCCGGCGAGCCAACCCATCCAGCAACCGCGTTCCTCCGCGCCACGGCGGACGGGACGGAGATCGGGGAGAGATGAGACCGAAGCGCAGGGGACGGCGGTTCTTGGCCGCCGTCCTCACGACCAGCCTGCTGATGCTGGGCGCGTCGTCACTGACCACCGCCCAGGCGGCCGACGGCCCCAACCTCGCTGCCGGACGGCCCACCGCGGCCGGCAGCGCACACACCGAGTACGCCGCCCGCAACACCACCGACGGCGACCAGGGCTCCTACTGGCAGAGCGCGGGCGGCGACCTGCCCCAATGGGTCCAGACCGACCTCGGCTCCACCGCCCGCGTCGACGAGGTCGTGCTGAAGCTGCCCGCGTCCTGGGAGACCCGCAGCCAGACCCTGTCCGTGCAGGGCAGCGCCGACGGCACCGGCTTCACCACCCTGAAGGCGTCCGCCGCCTACACCTTCAGCCCCGGCTCGGCCAACAGCGTCACGGTGAGCTTCCCGGCCGGACAGACCCGCTATGTACGCGTCGAGATCACCGCCAACACCGGCTGGCAGGCCGCCCAGCTCTCGGAACTCGAGGTGCACGCGGCGGGCGAGTCCTCCACCGACCTCGCCCGCGGCCGCACCCTCACCGCCAGCAGCCACACCGAGACGTACGTGCCGTCCAACGCCGCGGACGGCAACAAGGCCAGCTACTGGGAGAGCCGCAACAACGAACTCCCGCAGTGGATCCGGGCCGACCTCGGCTCCTCCCTCGGCGTCGACCGGGTGGTGCTCAAGCTGCCCGACGGCTGGGGCGCCCGCACCCAGACCCTGAAGATCCAGGGCAGCGCCAACGGGACCGACTTCACCGACCTGACGGCGTCGAGGGCGTACCGGTTCGCCCCGGCCGACGGGAACACGGTGACGATCACCTTCGACACCGCCACCACGCGCTACGTCCAGGTCCTGGTCACCGCCAACACCGGCCAGCCGGCGGCCCAGTTGTCCGCGCTGGAGGTCTACGGCCCGGCGACCGGCGACACCCAGGCGCCCACCGCTCCCGCGAACCTGGCGTTCACCGAGCCTGCCGCCGGGCAGATCCGGCTGACCTGGAACGCCTCCACCGACAACAACGCCGTCACCGGCTACGACGTCTATGCCGACAACGAACTGCTGACCTCCCTCGCCGGTAGCGCCACCACCTACACCGACACCCGGCCCGCGAGCGCCACGGTCTCCTACTTCGTGCGCGCCAAGGACGCCGCCGGGAACGTCTCCGGCAACAGCAACACCGTCACCCGCCGCGGCGCGACCGGCGACACCCAGGCGCCCACCGCTCCCGCGAACCTGGCGTTCACCGAGCCTGCCGCCGGGCAGATCCGGCTGACCTGGAACGCCTCCACCGACAACACCGCCGTCACCGGCTACGAGGTGTACGGCAACAACACCCTGCTGACCACCGTCGCGGGCAACGTCGCCACGTACACCGACAACCGCCCCGCCACCGTGACCGTGTCCTACGTCGTGCGGGCGAAGGACGCCGCCGGGAACGTCTCCGGTGACAGCAACTCCGTCACACGGACCGGTACTTCCGGCCCCGGCTCCAACCTCGCGGTCGGCAAGCCCATCACGGCCTCCTCGACCGTGCACACCTTCGTGGCCGAGAACGCCGCCGACAACTCCACCAGCACCTACTGGGAGGGCTCCGGCCACCCCGCCACACTGACCGTGCAGCTCGGCGCCAACGCCGACGTCACCTCACTGGTCCTGCGCCTCAACCCGGACAGCTCCTGGGGACCGCGCACCCAGACCGTCCAGGTGCTCGGGCGGGAGCAGTCCGCGAGCGGCTTCACCTCACTGGTCGCCGCCAAGGAGTACGCCTTCAGCCCGGCGAGCGGCAACGCGGTGACCATCCCGGTCGCCGCCCGCGTCGCCGACGTCCAGCTGCGGTTCACCGTCAACTCCGGTGCCCCGGCAGGGCAGATCGCCGAGTTCCAGGTGATCGGCACCGCCGCGCCCAACCCCGATCTGCAGGTCACCTCGCTGACCGCCGCACCGGCCTCGCCCGTCGAGTCGGACACCATCACCCTGTCCGCCACCGTCCGCAACAGCGGCGAGACCGCCGCGCCCGCCAGCAGCCTCGCGCTGCGGCTGAACGGCACCAAGGTCGCCACCGCCCCGGTGGGCGCCCTGGCCGCCGGGGCGCAGGCCACGGTCAGCGCCTCGATCGGCACCCGCGAGACGGGGACCTACCAGCTCAGCGCCGTCGCGGACGACGGCGGCACGGTGATCGAGCAGAACGAGACCGACAACACCTACACGGCGCCCACCGCGCTCACCGTGCGCCCGGTCAGCAGCTCCGACCTGGTCCCGGTGATCACCACGGCCCCGTCCGGGCCGGCCGCGGGCGACACGGTCACCTTCCGGGTCGCCGTGCGCAACCAGGGCACCGTCGCCTCGGCGAGCGGCGCCCATGCCCTCGCCCTCGCCCTGGTCGACTCCAAGGGGGTGACCGTCCGCACCCTGACCGGCTCCCACGACGGGGCGATCGCCGCCGGTGCCACCACCGCGCCGGTCACCCTCGGTACCTGGGCCGCCGCCGACGGCACCTACACGGTGCGCGCCACGGTCGCGGCCGACGGCAACGAACTCCCCGTGAAGCGGGCGAACAACACCGTCGAGCAGTCCCTGTTCGTGGGACGCGGCGCCGACATGCCGTACGACATGTACGAGGCGGAGGACGGCACCACGGGCGGCGGCGCCACCACCGTCGGACCCAATCGCACCGTCGGCGACCTCGCGGGCGAGGCGTCAGGACGCAAGGCCGTCACGCTCGACAGCACCGGCGAGTACGTGGAGTTCACCACCCGGGCGGCCACCAACACCCTGGTGACCCGCTTCTCCGTTCCCGACGCCGCGGGCGGTGGCGGCACCGACACCACCCTGAACGTCTACGTCGACGGCACCCTCCGCAAGGCCCTGCCGCTCACCTCGCGATACGCCTGGCTGTACGGCGCCGAGGCCTCGCCCGGCAACGCGCCGTCCGCGGGAGCCCCGCGCCACATCTACGACGAGGCGCACCTGATGCTGGGCGAGACCGTCCCGGCCGGTGCGAGGATCCGGCTCCAGAAGGACGCCGCCAACACCTCGCGCTACGCCATCGACTTCGTCAGCCTGGAGCAGGTCGCGCCCGTCGCCAACCCCGACCCGGCGGCGTACGCCGTCCCGGCCGGCTTCACCCACCAGGACGTGCAGAACGCCCTCGACCGGGTCCGTACGGACACCACCGGCAGACTCACCGGCGTCTACCTGCCGCCGGGCGACTACCCGACCTCGGCCAAGTTCCAGGTGTACGGCAAGGCCGTGCGGGTGGTCGGCGCCGGACCCTGGTACACCCAGTTCCACGCCCCGGCCGGCCAGGAGAACACCGACGTCGGCTTCCGGGCCGAGGCGAGCGCCAAGGGCTCCGCGTTCCGCGGCTTCGCCTACTTCGGCAACTACACCTCGCGCATCGACGGGCCGGGCAAGGTGTTCGACTTCGCCAACGTGTCGGACATCGTCATCGACGACACCTGGACCGAGCACATGGTCTGCCTGTACTGGGGCGCCAACACCGACCGGATGACGGTCAGCAACGCGCGCATCCGCGATACGTTCGCCGACGGCGTCAACATGACCAACGGGTCGACGGACAACCACGTCGTCAACAACGAGTCCCGCTCCTCCGGCGACGACAGCTTCGCGCTGTTCTCGGCGATCGACGCGGGCGGCGCCGACATGAAGGACAACCTCTACGAGAACCTGACCTCGCTGCTGACCTGGCGGGCCGCGGGCATCGCCGTGTACGGCGGCTACGACAACACCTTCCGCAACATCCACATAGCCGACACCCTGGTCTACTCCGGCATCACCATCAGCTCCCTGGACTTCGGCTATCCGATGAACGGCTTCGGCACCGACCCGACGACGGTGGAGAACGTCTCCGTCGTCCGCTCCGGCGGGCACTTCTGGGGCGCCCAGACCTTCCCCGGCATCTGGCTGTTCTCCGCGTCCAAGGTGTTCCAGGGCATCCGCGTCAACGACGTCGACATCGTGGACCCGACCTACTCCGGCATCATGTTCCAGACGCAGTACGTCGGCGGCCGGCCGGTGAACCCGATCAAGGACACCGTCCTCACCGACATCTCCATCACCGGCGCCCGCAAGAGCGGTGACGCCTACGACGCCAAGTCCGGCTTCGGACTGTGGGCGAACGAGCTGCCCGAGGCCGACCAGGGTCCGGCGGTCGGCGAGGTCACGTTCAACGGGCTGCGCCTGAACGGCAACGCCGTGGACGTCCGGAACACCACCTCCACCTTCAAGATCAACATCAATCCCTGAACGCCGGTCCGCAAGAGAGTCATGGATCCTGACGGAAACTGAACATTATGGCCCTGGTTGGCGCAAGCCGTTTGCGCGGCTTGCGCTAGCCTTGCGCCCATGACGCGACGACTTGCTCAGGTTGCCAAGAAGGTAGGGGTCAGCGAAGCCACGGTCAGCCGGGTGCTCAACGGCAAGCCGGGGGTCTCCGAGACCACCCGTCAGTCGGTGCTGACGGCGCTGGACGTGCTCGGCTACGAGCGCCCCACCCAGCTGCGCGGTGAGCGCGCCCGCCTGGTGGGACTCGTCCTGCCGGAGCTGCAGAACCCGATCTTCCCGCTGTTCGCCGAGGTCATCGGCGGCGCACTGGCACAGCAGGGGTTGACGCCCGTGCTGTGCACCCAGACCAAGGGTGGCGTCTCCGAGGCGGACTACGTCGATCTCCTGCTTCAGCAGCATGTCTCCGGTGTGGTCTTCGCCGGAGGGCTGTTCGCGCAGGCCGACGCCCCGCACGACCACTACCGGCAGCTCGCCGAGCGGCGCATCCCGGTGGTCCTGATCAACGCGCCCATAGAGGAGCTGGACTTCCCCTGTGTCTCCTGCGACGACGCCGTCGCGGTGGAACAGGCCTGGCGGCACCTCTCCCTGCTGGGCCACGAGCGCATCGGGCTCGTCCTCGGGCCCCGCGATCACATCCCCTCCCGGCGCAAGCTCGCCGCAGCCCAGGCGGCGGCCGAGGCGGCCGGCTCCCCGCTCCCCGACGACCGGGTGGAGCGCTCGATGTTCTCCCTGGAAGGCGGCCAGGCGGCCACCTCGCGCCTGCTGGACCGCGGGGTCACCGGCATCATCTGCGCCAGCGACCCGCTGGCCCTCGGCGCCATCAGGGCAGCCCGGCGGCGCGGCCTCGCGGTGCCCGAGCAGGTGTCCGTCGTCGGCTTCGACGACTCCGCCTTCATGAACTGCACGGAGCCCCCGCTGTCCACCGTGCGCCAGCCCATCGAGGCCATGGGGCGCGCCGCCGTGGACCTGCTGTGCACCCAGATCCAGGGCGGCGAAGTGCCGCCCGGTGAGCTGCTGTTCGAGCCCGAGCTGGTCGTGCGCGGCTCCACG
The DNA here is from genome assembly GCF_035983595.1 of Streptomyces sp. NBC_01334. Classification (NCBI taxonomy): domain Bacteria; kingdom Bacillati; phylum Actinomycetota; class Actinomycetes; order Kitasatosporales; family Streptomycetaceae; genus Streptomyces; species Streptomyces sp. NBC_01334. The sequence continues at coordinate 9,245,870 of NZ_CP130718.1, forward strand.
GCCCAGGCGCCGCGCGACTGACGGACGGAGACCGTCCCGTTCGGCACGCCCCTTGCCCGCACCTCTCCTCGCGTACACCGCCCGTCGCGTCATCGGCCGGCCCACGGACCCTCGTGGGCCGGCCGTGTCATGTCGTCGCCGGTGTGACGGCACCGTCCGGGAAGCGGTACGCAATGTTCCGTACTCGACACCGACTTGCAGCGAATCACCGGGCGTCAACCGTTCCATCTGCGTTGCTCTGTCAAGCAATTACGAAATCAGCGCGAGATATTGCGCAGTCTTGTTGGCGGTGATTGAGTGTGCGGCGCCCCACCTCGTACTGATGAGGGGGCGCCTTCCACGTTCATGCCCGAAGGGGACCACCCATGAGAAGAGCTCGGTTCCGCCGTACCCGCCGCGCCGGCGCGGTCACCCTCGTCTCCGCTCTCACACTGACGGCGCTCGCCGCCTGCGGCACGAGCAGCAGCGACGACGGCGACAACGGCGACGGGAACAGCGCGAACGCCAACCCCGCCGCGCCGCTGGACCCCAAGACCAAGGTGACCATCACCATCGACTGCATGCCGCCGGCGGCCAAGAAGGCCGAGCTCAAGGAGTGGAACGAGGACGTCAAGGAGTTCAACAAGACGTACCCCAACGTCACCGTGCAGGGCCGCTCCACCCCGGGCCAGTGCCTGGAGCCGCCGCGCTTCACCGCGATGCTCAAGGCGAAGTCCCAACCCGACGTGTTCTACACCTACTTCACCGACCTGGACCAGGTCCTCGACAACGACGGCGCCCAGGACATCAGCGCCTACGTGAACGACAGGACCGTGCCGCTGCTGAAGGACATCGACCCGGACGTCCTCGGCTCGCTCAAGAAGGACGGCAAGCTCTACGGCCTGCCCACCAGCAACTACCGGATGGGCCTGCTCATCAACCGCTCGCTCTTCGAGCAGGCCGGCCTCGACCCGGACACCCCGCCCGCCACCTGGGAGGACGTCCGGGCGGCGGCGAAGAAGATCGCCGGACTCGGCGGCGGCGTGGCCGGCTTCGGCGAGTACAGCGCCGGCAACACCGGCGGCTGGCACTTCACCGCGCAGATGTACAGCCTCGGCGGTGAGGTCGTCGACGCCTCCGGTACGAAGGCCGCGTTCAACGACGCGATCGGCAAGCAGGTCGCCCAGAACCTCCACGCGATGCGCTGGGAGGACGACGCCATGGGCAAGACCCAACTGCTGAAGTGGGGCGACCTGCAGAAGCAGATCGCCACCGACAAGCTCGGCATGTTCCTCGCCGCGCCCGACGACGTGACCTACATGGTCCAGCAACTCGGCGCGAAGTACGAGAACTTCGGCATGGGGCCGATCCCCGGCGGCAAGAACACCCTCGCCGGCGGCAACAACTACATGATCAAGAAGGGCATCTCGCCCGACAAGGTCAAGGCCGCGATCGCCTGGCTCAACTTCAAGTTCACCACCGTCGGCAAGGGACAGTACGACTGGGAGCGCACCAAGGCCGACAGCCTCCCCGTCGGACTCCCGCAGCCCAACCTGTGGCTGAACGACAGCAAGACCAAGGACGACGCCGCCCGTCAGCAGTTCGCCACCATGCCGGTGCAGAACTTCAAGGCCTTCATGGACAACCCGGTCCCGGGCAAGGCCGAGCCGCCGAAGGCGCAGGAGATCTACAAGGTCCTCGACAACGTGATGTCCGGCATCCTCACCAACAAGGACGCCGACATCGACAAGCTCCTGTCGACCGCGGAGGCCCAGGTGAACCAGGTCCTCGCCAACGGGTGACCCCCGCGGGGCCGGGCGGTCTCCCACCGCCCGGCTCGCGAGCGCGCCCCAGGGCCTGTCTTTCGGATCCTGCCGGGGGCGCTGGGTCCGGCACGTACTCCCCCAGAGGGGGGACCCCAGCGGTGTTGTCGTCGGTTGTCGACGCTCCGCGTTGCAGCCGCACGCACCAGACTCCGCTCGGGCCGCCGGTACGGGCCGTCGATCGAGCCGGCCCGTACCGAAAGAAGGGCCCCGACCCGCTCCCACCCGGCGGGCCCGGCGCCCGTCCGCCCACGCCACTCATCCGGACCGTCCCGTCCGGCGACACCGCAGTCCGACCGAGGAGCACCCATGTCGGCCCCCACCCTCACCCAGGACCCGGCGGCCAAGGAACGCCGTCCCCGCCGGCCGCGTGCCGGCGCCGTCCGGCCCCCGGCCGGAGGCCTCGGCAAGGCCGTGCGCCGCAATGTCACCGCCCACGCATTTCTCATCGGCGCGGTGCTCTGCTTCGCCTTCTTCTCCTGGTACCCGATCGTCCGCGAGTTCCTGCTGGCCTTCCAGAAGACCGAGGACGGCCAGGTCAGCTGGACCGGCTGGGACAACTTCGTCACCGTCTGGAACGACCCCGCCTTCGGCCAGGCCTGGCGCAACACCCTCTGGTTCACGGCCCTGGCACTCGTCCTGGGCTTCGCCGTCCCCTTCGTCACGGCCCTCGTCATCAACGAGTTCCGGCACGGCCAGGGCTGTCTGCGGCTCCTTGTCTACCTGCCCGTCATGCTGCCGCCCACCGCCTCCGTACTGCTCTTCAAGTACCTGTACGACCCCGGGTACGGCATGTTCAACGAGGTGCTGGACGTCTTCGGCGTACCCGCCCAGCAGTGGCTCCAGGACCCCGACACCGCGATGCTCTCCGTCGTCGTCGCCTCCACCTGGATGAACATGGGCGGCGCGACCCTCATCTACCTGGCCGCGCTCCAGAGCGTCCCGGGCGAACTGTACGAGGCCGCCGAACTCGACGGGGCCGGCCTGCTGCGCAAGGTGTGGCACGTGACGATCCCGCAGACCCGGCTGATCCTGGCGCTGATGCTGCTGATGCAGATCATCGCCACGATGCAGGTCTTCATCGAGCCCTTCCTGCTGACCGGCGGCGCCGGACCCGAGGGGTCCACCACGACCGTCGTGTACCTGATCTACCAGTACGCCTTCAACTTCAACAACTACGGTGCCGCGGCGGCGCTCGGCCTGATCCTGCTCGTCACGCTGGCCGTCTTCTCGGCCGTGTACGCCAGGCTCAACCGCGCCACCGAAGAGTAGGACCGGGGGGAGACACGGACATGTCCACAACACGCACGCTCATCTCGCCCGCCGCCCTCGCCCGTCCGCGCGGCAGGCTGCTGTACTGGCTGTGCTTCGCGCTCGTCGTCGTCCTGTTCACGCTGGCCTTCCTCGGCCCGCTGTACTGGATGGTGTCCGGCGGGCTCAAGACCACCCAGGAAGCCGTCCAGACACCCCCGACCTGGGTGCCCGGCTCCGTCCACCCGGAGAACTACCAGCGGGCCTGGGAGGTGATGGACCTCGCCCGCCTGCTCCTGAACACCCTGTACTACGCGTTCGGCGCGCTCGCCTTCCAGCTGGTGCTGGACGTCGCCGCCGCCTACTCCCTGTCCAAGCTGCGGCCGGTCCTGGGCAAGGCGATCCTCGGGCTGATGCTCGTCACCCTGATGATCCCGGCGACCGTCCTCGTCGTCCCGCAGTACCTCACTGTGCTGGACATGCCGATCGTCGAGCGCAACCTGCTCAACTCGCCCTGGGCGATCTGGCTGCCCTCGGTGACCAACGCCTTCAACATCTTCCTGCTGAAGCGGTTCTTCGACTCCATCCCGAAGGAACTCCTGGACGCGGCCTCCATGGACGGCGCGGGTCCGCTGCGCGTCCTGTGGTCGGTGGTGCTGCCGATCTCCCGGCCCATCCTCGGCGTGGTGTCGATCTTCGCGGTCGTCGGTGTCTGGAAGGACTTCCTCTGGCCGATGCTGGTGCTGCCCGACCCCACCGGCCAGACCCTCGCCGTCGGCATCTACTCGCTCGCCACCAGCGTGCCCGAGAACGTCCTGATCGCCGCCCTCACCATCGCGTCCCTGCCGACCCTGCTGTTGTTCCTCCTCTTCCAGCGCAACATCATGAGCGGACTGACCGCGGGCGGCCTCAAGGGCTGAATCCGACCTCCGGCACCCGGCGTTCCCCGGCTCCCGCCGGCCGTGGGTGCCGCGCCCGCCCGGCCCGTCGGTACCCCTTCCGATACTCCGCCACCGCCCCGTATCCGACGCCCCGCTGTCCGGGTCGGCGGCGGAGAACCACCCCTGCCCCGAAAGGACCGTCACGTGGCAGCCCCGCACCCCGACAGGACCCCCGCCCCCTCGGACGACTGGTGGCGTGGCGCTGCCATCTACCAGGTGTATCCCCGCAGTTTCGCCGACGGCGACGGCGACGGCACCGGGGACCTGGCGGGCGTACGGGCGAGACTGCCCTATCTCGCCGAACTGGGCGTCGACGCCATCTGGTTCACCCCCTGGTATCTCTCACCGCTCGCCGACGGCGGCTACGACGTCGCCGACTACCGCACCATCGACCCCGCCTTCGGCACCCTCGACGAGGCCGAGAAGCTGATCGGAGAGGCCCGGGCCCTCGGCATCCGCACCGTCGTCGACATCGTCCCCAACCACGTCTCCGACAAGCACCCGTGGTTCCGGGCCGCGCTCGCCGCCGGACCCGGCAGCCCCGAGCGCAAGCTGTTCCACTTCCGCCCCGGGCGCGGCGAGGACGGCGAACTGCCGCCCAACGACTGGCCGTCGCAGTTCGCCGGCCGGACCTGGACCCGGGTCGCGGACGGCGAGTGGTATCTGCACCTGTTCACCCCCCAGCAGCCCGACCTCAACTGGGCCCACCCGGCGGTCCGCGAGGAGCACGAGGACGTCCTGCGCTTCTGGTTCGAGCGGGGCGTGGCCGGCGTCCGCATCGACTCGGCTGCCCTGCCCGCCAAGGACCCCGACCTGCCGGACTTCGTGGAGGGCAGCGACCCCCACCCGTACATCGACCGCGACGAACTGCACGAGATCTACCGCTCCTGGCGGAGCGTCGCGGACGCCTACGACGGTGTCTTCGTCGGCGAGGTCTGGCTGCCGGACGCCGAGCGCTTCGCGCGCTACCTGCGCCCCGACGAACTGCACACCGCCTTCAACTTCAACTTCCTGGCCTGCCCCTGGGACGCGGACCGGCTGCGCGCGGCCATCGACGACACCCTGGCCGAGCACGCCCCGGTCGGCGCGCCCGCCACCTGGGTGCTGTGCAACCACGACGTGACCCGCACGGTCACCCGCTACGGCCGTGCGGACACCGGATTCGACTTCGCGACCAAGGAGTACGACACCCCGACCGACCTGGCGCTCGGCACCCGCCGGGCCCGCGCCGCCGCCCTCCTCACCCTCGCGCTGCCCGGCTCCGTCTACCTCTACCAGGGCGAGGAACTCGGCCTGCCCGAGGCGGACATCCCACGTGAGCGCATCCAGGACCCGATGCACTTCCGCTCCGGCGGCGCCGACCCGGGCCGTGACGGCTGCCGGGTCCCGCTGCCGTGGACCGCCGACGCCCCGTACGCGGGCTTCGGTTCGCGCGTCGAACCCTGGCTGCCGCAACCCGCGGGCTGGTCCGCCTACGCGGCCGACCTCCAGGCCGCCGACCCCGGCTCGATGCTGGTCCTCTACCGCACCGCGTTGCGGCTGCGCCGTACCGAGGCGGGCCTCGGCGACGGCCCGCTGGAGTGGCTGCCCGCCCCCGCCGGGGTCCTCGCGTTCCGCCGGGCGCCCGGCCTGGTCTGCGTGGTCAACCTGACCGCCGCCCCGGCCGCCCTTCCCGAGCATGATCACGTCCTGCTCGCCAGCGGCCCCCTGGACGCCGCGGGCCGACTGCCGGGCGACACCGCGATCTGGCTGCGCGCATGAGCGAGTCGCACACTGTCACCGGGCCCGAGCCGGGGACTTCCCGCCGCCGGCCCGGCCCCGCGGGGGAGAAGAACCGCGGGGGAGAGGAGCTGCTGCCGCGATGATGACGGCCGAGGACGTGCTGTCCGTGCTGGCACTGCTGCGGCGCGCGGGCGCCGACGCCTGGATCGGAGGCGGCTGGGGCATCGACGCCCTGGTGGGGGAGCAGACCCGCGACCACCGGGACCTGGACCTGATGCACCGCCTGGAGCAGGAGCCCGACGTGGTGGCCGCCCTGGCGTCGGCGGGATTCACCGAGACCCTGGACCGGCGGCCCGTGCGGTTCGTCGTCACGGATGCCGCCGGACGGGAGATCGACCTCCACCCGCTGGTGTTCGCCTCCGACGGCTCCGCCACCCAGGCGTCCTTCGACCCCGACCGGCCGTTCCCCTACCCGGCCTCCTGCTTCGTGACCGGCACCATCGGCACGAGCACGGTCCCGTGCCTCTCCGCCGGCCAACAGGTCCACTTCCACCAGGGCTACGAGCCGACCGGACGCGACCTGCACGACATGGGGCTCCTGCGCAGGACGTTCGGCATCGCCACCCACTTCGACCCCTGAGGCGGGATCGGCGAGGGAGCGCCGCCGAAGCGGTCGGCGGGCCGTACGCGTACGCGTCCGGGCGTGCCGGCCGGTCCCGGGCGCCTCGACGTCGGCACCGTGTCCGCCGCCGCCATGTCGCCGTGCCCCGCACCGGGGCCCGGCGGCGCCGGCCGCGGATCAGGACTGGCGGGAGTGCAGGGGATCATGGGCGACCTCGTCCGGACACTTCTCGTGCGGTCGCCGCGTCCGCCGGTCGCGCCGCCAGTCGGCGGTCGCGAGGGCCAGCGACGCTCCCATCCCCACCAGGGCGGCGACCAGCGCGACGGTGAGGGCGCCGCGGTAGTCGTCGCCCTCACCGAGCGTCAGGTGGTACAGGCCGGGCAGGGCCGCGGTGCCCACCGCGGCGCCGAGGCGTTGACCGGTCTGGAGGGCACCGCCCGCCGCGCCGGCCATCCGCACCGGCACGTCCCGCAGGGTCATGGTGATGTTCGGCGAGACCACGAAGCCGCCGCCGACGCCGCCGAGGAAGAGCAGCGGGGCGGCCGCCCAGGGGGCGATGCCGAGGGGTGCGAAGCGGAGCAGCAGCGCGGCACCGCCCAGGCCGGTGATCACGCCCGTGAGGCCGCACACGGTGAGCAGCCGGCCGAACCGGTCCACCAGTCTGCCGGCGACGACGGCCGCGCTCGCCGAACCGATGGCGAAGGGTGTCACGGCGAGGCCTGATCGCAGCGGCGAGAAGCCGAGCCCGCCCTGGTAGAAGAGGGCGAAGACCAGCCAGACCCCGCTCAAACCGATGAAGTACAGGGTGCCGACCCCGGCGCCGACGGCGTAGCCGCGCACGGTGGTGAACAGGCGAGGATCGAGCAGCGGCTGGGCGTCCCGGACGACGAGACGGCGCTGCCACCGCACGAAGACGCCGAGCAGTGCGGCGCCGAGGAGGAACAGCCACCACAGGCGGCCCAGCCCGCCGGAGTCCGCCTGCACCAGCGGATACATGAGCGCGAGGACGCCGAGGCCGAGGAGCAGGACGCCGGGCACGTCCACGTGTCCCCGGCCGGCCGGCCGGGTGCGGGGCAGCAGCCGGCGGCCGAGCAGGACGGCGAGAACGCCGATGGGGACGTTGACGTAGAAGATCCAGCGCCAGCCCTCGGAGCCGGAGGCCAGCGCGAGGATGGCGCCGCCGGTGAGCGGGCCGACGGCGGAGGAGATGCCGACGGTGGCCCCGAAGAATCCGAAGGCCCGTCCACGCTCGGCGCCGCGGAACATCTGCTGGATGAGCGCGGAGTTCTGCGGAGCCATGAAGCCGGCCGCCAGCCCCTGGGCGAGGCGGGCCACCACCAGCCAGGTGATGTCGGGGGCGGCGCCGCAGGCCGCGCTGAAGATCACGAAGCTGCTCAGGGCCAACAGGAAGATGCGGCGTCGGTCGAGGGCGTCACCGAGGCGGCCTGCGGTGACCAGGGCGAGGGCGAAGGTGAGGGCATACCCGGAGACCACCCATTGCACCTGGGCGGCGGAAGCGTGCAGCTCGCGCTGGACGGTGGGCAGGGCGACCGCCACGATCGTCACGTCCAGCAGGCTCATGAAACCTGCCACCAGGGTGACCCAGAGGGCCCGCCACCGGTTCGGGTCCTGCTCGGAACCACTCTCCTGAGCGAACGGACTTCCGTTCTTCGCCGACGCCGTCACAGGGCCTCCTCTCGCCGGGCCGCGTCCGAGGACACCTGGTCACGCGGTGGAGGCGCCCCGTTGTTCCCCGGTACCCCCTGCGCCGTCGTCCGGCACCCTGTTCGCCCCGCTGTGTTCTGAGTGAATTCTGAGCCGCATCGATCCTCCGGCGCACACCGGAGCTCCTGCCCGGATCACCTGGGGTGCACGAACACAGTGCGCCACGGTCGCCGCTGCCCGGCCCGACGGGGCAACCGGGACTACGGGCCGAGCACGTCACGTGCGGCGGTGAACAGGCGGGAGCAGCGCTCCGTCATGGCGTCCGCCGACTCGTCGGGATGGTTGATCCACCAGCGGATCAGGGCGGTGGCCAGACCCCGCCAGGCATGGCTGAGAGCGTCGGCGTCCAGCGCGTCGAAGGACTCGGCTGCCAGGAGTACGTCGGCGGTGCCCGTGGCCGCGCACTCGTCGATCGCGGCACGGTATCGCCGCGCACGGCGGGCCGCCTCGCTGTCCGCGGGGACCGAGGTGTCATAGAGGACGAACCACGCCTCCCGCCGTCCTTCGAGAGCGGTGAAGACGCCGTGCATGACCCGGAGCGGTGTGGACGGTGCGACCGCCGGCGCCGAGTCGGCGAAGGCCTCCTGCGCGGTGGCACGTCTTCCGGCGGATTCCCCCCCGGCAGGGCTCTCTCCGGCCGAGTCCTCCTCGGCCGTGTCGTGCCTGGCCGTGTCCTGTCCTGCCGTGTCGTGCATGGCGGCCCGGACGGCCGACAGGATCCGGTCGGCTGCCGGGACGAGGCAGGCGAGGTACAGGTCGTGCTTGGCGCCGAAGTACTGGTGCAGCAGCGTCTTGGTGACCCCGACGCGAGCCGCGACGGCGGCGAGGGAGGTCCCGTCGTAGCCGTTGCGCCCGAACTCCTGCGTCGCGGCGGCGAGGATCTGCTGCTCGCGCCGGGCCCGCGGGACGCCTTTGGTGCCTGCTCGCGCAGAGGGGGTTGTCACGGATCGAATTTACCATAGGGTAATTTACCGCTTGGTAAGTTCGACGAGGGAGCCTGCCCATGTCCGGCACCACCGCACCGCGCAGCACCCGCGACCGATCCTGGTGGGGATGGGGCTGGGTCGACGCCCACCCGGACGACGCCGAATGCGTCGCGCTGGGAGCCCTGGTCCCCGGCACCCTGGCCCGGCCGCTGCCCCTGCCCGAGGTGGCCGATCTGCGCATCGGCAAACCTGCCGTCGAGGCGCCACGCAGCCTCGCGCCCCTCGTGACGTACGACCCCCGACCCCGTGCCGCCCACGCCATGGGCAAGGCCTACCGCGACGTCGCGCGCGCCCTGCGCGGCCGACCGGGCCGGATCCCCGACCTCGTCGCCCACCCGACCTGCGACCGGCACGTGGCCGACCTCCTGGAGTGGGCCGCCGAGCACGAAGTCGCCGTCATCCCCTACGGCGGCGGCTCGTCCGTCGTCGGCGGGGTGGAATACCGGGGCCGGGCCCACCGCGCCGTGCTGTCCCTGGACCTGACGGCCATGGACCGCGTCCTGGAGATCGACACCGTCAGCCGCGCCGCCCGCATCCAGGCCGGAATCCTCGGCCCCGCGCTCGAAGCCCAGCTCCGCACGCACGGCCTGACGCTGCGTCATTTCCCGCAGAGTTTCGAGTTCTCCACCCTGGGCGGGTGGCTGGCGACCCGCGCGGGCGGCCACTACGCCACCGTGCGCACCCACATCGACGACTTCACCCAGTCTCTGAGCGTGGTCACCCCCGCCGGCACCAGTACGTCCTGGAGGCTGCCCGCCTCCGGAGCCGGCCCCTCGCCCGACCGCCTCTTCCTCGGCTCCGAAGGCTCCCTGGGCGTCATCACCGAGGCATGGATGCGCCTGCAGGAGCGCCCCCGGCACAAGGCCTCGGCTTCGGTGTCCTTCGCCGACCTCCACGCCGCGCTGCCCGCGGTCCGCGCACTCGCCCAGTCCGACCTCGCGCCCGCCAACTGCCGTCTGCTGGACCCCGGCGAAGCCGCTCTGTCCGGCGCGGCGCGGGACGGCCGTGCCGTGCTCGTCCTCGGCTTCGAGTCCCCGACGGCACCCGTGGAAGAGCGCCTGGGCCAGGCACTGGATCTGGCCCGCGCCCACGGTGGGCGCCTCGACCCCGACCCGTCGGGCTCGGGAGCGCCCGAGGACGCGGCCGTCGGCGCGTGGCGCTCGGCCTTCCTGCGTATGCCGTACCTGCGGGACGGGCTCGCCCGCATGGGAGCCGTCGCCGAGACCTTCGAGACAGCCACGACATGGGACCGGCTGCCCGCCCTGATCGACGCGGTCCGCCAGGAGGTCGGTGCCGCCGCACTCAAGGCCACCGGGCACCCCGCGACGGTCAACTGCCGCCTCACGCACGTCTATCCGGACGGCGCCGCGCCCTACTTCACCGTGATCGCCGGTGGGCGTCCCGGCGACGAGGTCGCGGTCTGGGACGACCTCAAGGCCGTCGCGAGCGACGTTCTCCATCGCCACCGCGCCACGATCACCCACCATCACGCGGTCGGCCGCGACCACCGTCCCCAGTACGACCTCCAGCGCCCGGAGCCCTTCGCCCTGGCCCTGCACGCGGTGAAGCGGGCCCTCGACCCACGGGGCGTCCTCAACCCCGGTGTCCTCGTGGGTGATTGACCACACGGAGCGGATCGTCCGAAGGTGCTGCCCGGAGGTGGATCGGAAACTCCGGTGCTTCCGCCGCGGCGGCTCGGTAGGGTCGGTTCCGTGCAGGTGCGCAGGCACCGGGTACTTCGCCTGTCAAGCGGGAAACGCGGGTTCGAATCCCGTCACCGGCTTCGGCCGGTGTCGTCCAGCGGCCGAGGACACCTATGTTCCGTTGCCGACTCCGATCTCTGCACAACTCTGCGACCCCGGCGGCGCTGTACGTCGCGTGGCGGCTGTACGGCGTTGCGCCCCGGTCGCCCGATGCCGAGGCGCCGGCCGTGAAGGGCCGGCGCCTCGGGGTCGGTGTCGAACCGTCAGCGCACGGCGCCGATGCGTTCGACGCGCTCGTCGACGCCGTTGCGGAGTTCCTTCAGCGTGGTGCCGGGCGGGGCCACCTTCGGTGTCGAGGAAGGCGGCTGGGTCTCGTCCGCGCAGGTCTTGCCCTTGGCCGGGACCTTCAGATCGACCAGGTAGGCGATGACCGCGTCCGTAGCGCAGGCGCTCCGGCCGAACGCGGTGTGCCCCTCCGCCTCGAACGTCAGCAGCGAGGCGTTGTCGAGCTGTCGTGACAGCGCCACCGCGTCCTGGTACGGGGTGTCCGGGTCGCCGGTGGTGCCGAGGACCAGGATCGGTGCCGAGCCCTTGGCCCGGTAGGAGCCGTCGTAGCGGCTGACCCGCTCGCCGGGCCACTGGACGCAGGCCGTGGCGTGCTGGTGGTCGTACGTCGGCGGACCGTACGCCATGGCGGGACCGAGCAGCGGCGCGTCCTTCGCGTTCGCCGTGACGTTCCGCTTCAGCCGACGCAGATCGCGCGGGTAGTCCCGGTCGACGCACTCGACGGCCACGTTCGGACCGAGGAAGTCGAAGCTCGCCGGGGACGGCGGCCGCAGCAAGAAGGAGGTGTTGTCGCGCAGTTGGGCCTTGCGCAGCGCCTCACCGAACGAGGGCCAGATGACCTTGCCCTCGTTGATGTTGAACATCAGCCGGTAGACCAGCGTGTAGCCGTTGGCACGGCCGCCGTTCGCGGTCGGCACGGGATCGGCGTCCAGATCGGCCTTCAGCTTCTCGAACGCCCCGCGCGGGTCGCCGTCGCCGAACCCGCAGGTCGCCTGATCGGCGGCGCACCAGTCGAGGAAGCGGCCCATCGCGCCGTCCAGCGCCAGGTACTGCGGCCGGTCGTAGGCGTACGGGCGGTTCGCGTAGTGGACCGGGTCGTAGGCGCCGTCGAGCGTCAGTGCCCGCACCCGCTTCGGGAACATGGCCGCGTAGACCGTCCCGATGTACGACCCGAACGAGCGCCCGTAGTAGGTGAGTTGCTGCTCGCCGAGTGCCTGACGCAGCAGGTCGATGTCCCGGGCGACGTACTCGGTGCCGATGTACGGCAGCAGCTCGCCCGCGTTGTCCTCACAGGCCTGGTCGAACTCGGCGGCCTCCTTCAGCGCCGGCCCGTAGGCGTCCGGCCCGGGCACGCCCTTCGCCTGCGTCACCGCCTGGGTGTAGCGCGCGTCGTCGAAGCAGGTCAGCGCCGAACTGCGGCCGACACCACGCACGTCGTAGCCGAAGACGTCGAACGAGTCGCGGAGCGCGGCCGGCAGGTCCGCGTAGTTGTTGCGCACGAAGTCCACGCCGGAGTTGCCGGGCCCGCCCGGCTGCATGAAGAGCGTGCCCTTGCGCTTCGTGCTGTCCGCGGCCTTCTTCCGGACCACCGCGAGGGTGATGGTCCTGCCCTGCGGCTTGCGGTAGTCGAGCGGCACGTCCGCGTTCGCGCACTCGAAGCCGCCCTGGCAGTCGCTCCAGGTGAGCGACGGCACGGGCGGGGTCGCGGGTGTGTCCGGTCCGGCCGTCGCCCGAGTCGCCGTCCCCGTCCCGGCGACCACGAGTGCCGTCAACGCGGCTCCGAGGACGCCGAGTCGCCCGAAGCGTCTCGGTATGCGGTGTGGAGTTGTCATGGTGTCCTTCCCCCTGGGCTGCTGTCTGGCCGGGTGCTCACGGGTCACGGTGAGTCCGGCTAGCTGAACAGAGGGGGAAAACGCGCGAGAGGTGCCACCGCGTCCGACTTTCCGCAGAAAAATCTTCAGCACCTGATCGGGCCCGAACGAGGCGACCGACGAGCGTGCGGGCCTGCCGTGGGCGCGCGTGGTGCGGGAGGCCTCAGAGGTGGCGCAGCACGTTGACCACGCGGCCGTTGGGGTCGCGTACGAAGAACCGTCGTACTCCCCACTCCTCGTCCTGCAGGGGGTGGACGATCTCCGCGCCGCTGTCCCGCATCAGCGCGTAGGCCGCGTCGACGTCGTCGACCTCGACGCTCATGTCGGGGGTGACCGGGGCGGCCTTGTCGCTGCTCATGATGCTGACCTGCGCCGCCGGAGTGGACGGCGAGGCAAGCGTCATGATCCAGCCCAGATTCATGACTTCCTCGAAGCCCAGCAGGCCGTAGAACTCCCGGCTCTCCTGTACCGCCTCCGACTGAATGACGGGCATGACACGGCGAACGGTCATCGACGACTCTCCATGGGATCGGACACGCATCCTGGACTGTTCACAACTCTGCCGTACACCACTGACAATCCGGCCCGGCAGGGCCGCACGCACTGCACGCACTGCACGGACCGGGCGTCGGCGTGTGGCCCGGCCCGTGGGCGGGCCGGGGCCACACGAGTGGGGCTTCAGCAGGTGATGGTGCCCTTGCGTAGCGCGTGTCCGCCGTCGTTGGAGTCGTCGGACCAGTAGACGGGCTTGGAACCGGCGACGCACTCGTCGGAGCCGGCCGGCGTGAAGCCCTCGTTGTTGTAGTCGGGCATGCCGCTGGGACGGTCGTAGACGGCACTGGTGGTGAACGCGCCGGAAGCGTCCACCTTCAATGTCCGGTGCCGGCCGTCGCAGGTGTCGTCGCAGACGGCCCACAGGCGAGCGGCCTGCGGCTCCCACTGGAGCTCCATCACCCCGGGCATGCCGCTGCTGAGAGAGGCGACACGGGTGAAGGCGCCGGAGTCGGCGAGGACGTAGCCGTAGATCATGCCGGTGCCCTCGACGCCGACGAAGAACACGCCACCGCTGTGGGCGGCGTAGCGGGCCGGGTCGTAGGCCGAGCCGGTGGTGGCGTCCTCGAAACCGGCGCCGCTCAGGTAGGTGTCGGGAATCCAGGTGATCCCTTCGAAGCCGAGGTTGGAGCCGGTCGAGGGCAGGTCGGAGGTGAGGTTCCATTCCCTGCTCGAGGTCAGGGTGGAGCCGCCGGCGGTGACGTCGTACTTCAGCACCGACAGGCGGCTGGTGCCGGAGGCGTCGCCGTTGCGCTCGCTCGCGACGAACGCCCCGCCGGCGGAACCGGAGCCGGTGAAGGTGACGCCCTCACTGTCGGGGCTTCCCGAACCGCCGGGGAAGCGCAGGGTCTTGCCGGAGGACCAGCCGCCGCTCGTGTCCGGGGTCCAGCCGCCGGAGCCGTCACGGACCAGGCGCCACAGCTTGCCGCTGTTCTGCGCGCCCCACAGCACGCCTCCCTCCTGGTAGAGGCCACTGAGGTCCTCACCGAACACGTCGGAGGCGTCCGCCGTCGCCACGGTGCCGCTGCCGGGCCACGCCACGGGGGTCGTACCCCCGCCGCCGGTGCCGCAGTCGTTGGGGGCTCCGAGGGTCAGGGCCGCCTTCCCGAACGCGCCCGTCCCGTCGGGGCAGCGCGACCAGGAGGGGTCGGAGTGCGCGCTCCAGGCGAAGCTGTCGACCAGGGTGGTGCCGTCGGCGAGGTACAGGCGGGCCTTGTCGTCGGAGCCCAGACCGAACTTGCCGTGGACGTCGAACGCCCGGTACGTGCCCGGTGCCAGCGTGGTGCCGGAGGCGATCTTGTACTTGGAGCCGCTGTCGTCGTCCTTGAGGATCCAGCCCGAGACGTCGATCGTGCCGGTGCCCTTGTTGTAGAGCTCGATCGAGTCGTCGACGTCGCCGGTGGTCACGACCTCGTTGATGCGGATGTCGTCGGCGGCGGCTGCGTGGGCGGCCGGGACGCCGGTCAGGGCGCCGACGGTCAGCAGCGGTCCGGCGACGAGGAATCGGGCAAGACCACGGCGCCGACGGCGGGCGATCGATGAAGTCACGAAGTTCCATCCCGAAGTTGTCATGGGCAAGGCGGCATGACGGTCCCTGCGCAGGCCGAACACGACTCCTGCGGGGAGTCGGACGGCCGGTGAACGACGGGCGAAGCTTGCGCGCGGCCGCACCCCCACCGGCGGGAGTGCGCCCGGTGGAGGAGCGGGGGCGGGTGGCTGCTCCGCCGCAGGAGCCGGTGAAGACGTCCACCTGGTCGCTGCCGCTGCTCGTTCACCGCGTCGACCTCGACGGTGAACGTGCCCGGTCGGACACCCCCGCGGCGGTCGGCGAAGCCTGCGCCGCGAGTGGCGCGGTCGCCGAGGCCGGCGCGGCGACGCTCGTGCCGAAGGCTGAGGCGCCGACCGTACCGAGCACCAGGATGCGGAGGGACCTACGTTCCCGTGCCCATGACAAGGCCCCGCTCCTCTTTCATGCAACGGACACCCGCCCGCACCGCCCGCCCATCGCGGAGAACCCTGTCCGGGCAGTGGGGGCTGTTGGGGTTGTGGAACCTTTCGGGCTCGTCGCGGTCTGCGCCGGGCACCGCACCGCAGCCTTCTATCCCTTGTGCTGCCGGCGCACCATCTCGTCGATCCAGACGGGTGCGAACGGGGAGGTGCAGCCCGGAGGCGTCGGATAGTCCTTGAGCACCTCCAGGCGCTCACCGATGTCGACGGCGCGGCCGCGGAGTTCGGCGTGCTCGATCCCGATCTGAGCCAGGCAGTGGTTCATCGCCCACTGAAGGCGGTCCGGGGCGTCCTTCATCTCCGCCTCGATGACGTCGAGCAGTCCTGCGAGGTCGAGGCCCTCGGGCCTCTTCGCCACGCGTTCGGTGGTCAGCGCCCAGCCGGCGCTCGCGACCACCGGATCCGGATCGGCGGACCAGATCACGCGCAGTTCCTCGGAGTGCGGGCTCTTCTTCACCACGTGGTTCACGAGCCAGTCGTGCACCTTGGGCGTGCGGGCCTCGCGCAGCATGGCGTCCAACTCGTCACGCTCGAATGCCTTCGGGCGGCAGATCAGGATCGCCAGCAGCCTCGCCGCGCTGTCGTCCGTCTGCCACAGCCGACCCGCGAGTTCCTGCTGCGTCTTCAGCCGCTTCGCGAGCGCGCGCAGCTTGCCGAGGTTCACACCGTGATCGTCACCGTGCTTCTCGTTCACCGCGCGGGTCTTCGGGTCCTCGAGGCCGGCCAGCTCGGCCATCACCTCGGCCAACGCCGTCTCGGCCATCTCGGTCTCCTGTCCACCATGTACGGGATGCAGCATAGGTTCCAGCCGCCCGGAGCGGCTCCCGAGCACCTGGGCCCGTCGCTCAAGCGGGCTGCGGGGTGAGGCGCTTGTGGCCCTTGCGGTCGTAGTACGTGGTCATCGCGAAGCCGAAGAGGAGACCGATGGCCGCGCCGATCCCGATCATGGTCCAGGCGCGGGTGAGTCCGGCGTCGCCGCGTGCGTCGAAGTAGAGGATGGCGCGGACCCCGTCGCTGAGCTGGCGCATGGGCTCGAAGTGGGACAGGAAGCGGTAGAACTCGGGGACGGCCTCGAGCGGAACCGTGGCGCCGGACGAGGGCAGACCGAGCACGATGAACACGAACATGGACACCAGCTGGCCGATCCCGCCGAAGGCGGCGTTGATGGCCTGGACGCCGAGGCCGACCGCGAGGGCCGCGCAGTAGGAGTAGACCCACAGCAGGGGGATGTGGGTGGCGTCCATGCCGAGGGCGCTGACGCAGGCGAGCAGTACGAGGGAGACGCTGAGGACCGTGATCCCGGCCGTCATGGCCATCTTCAGCAACAGCGTCTGGGTGCGGCTGATCGGCACCGTGGGCAGCCGGGTGTGCCAGGGGCCGATCTCGTTGTCCGCGTAACCGAGGGCGGTGTCCACCCCGTTGCTGATGACGTTGCCGCCCATGAAGCCGGCCAGTACGAGCAGCAGGGTGTAGTAGAAGGCGCTCAGACCGAGGCCGCTGTTGTCGCCCAGGGGATGGCCGACCTGGGTGACGACGCTCACCGGGTCGGCGAGCAGCAGTTCGGTGGTGGAGTCCGCTCCCGAGGCGGCCGCCGTCAGCTGTCTGCCGATGGTCCGGGAGGCCTGCTGGGCCGCCGTGGTCGTGATCTTGCTGGCGAGGGAGGAACCGAGGCTGCCCTTGGCGGGATTGGTCAGCACGGTCATCGTGGGCCGCGCGGTCGCGTTCGAGCCGGTGAGTGCGGCGACGGAGTCGGTGAAGTCCGCGGGGATGACCAGCGCGCCGTAGACCTTGCCCGAGTTCAGCTCGTCCTGGGCCTGGGCCCGGGTCAGCTGCCGCCAGTCGGCAGTGTCGCTCGAGGTGTCCGAGACGACGGCCGCGGCCACCTGGGTGCCGAGGTTCTGCTTCTGCCCGGTCGGCGGCTTGCCGGTGTCGCTGTTGACGAGTGCGATCGGCAGGTCGTGCAGGTCGCGCTGCGGGCTGACGATGCCGCCCATGTACAGCAGCGACAGCAGTAGAGCCAGCAGTCCGGTGAGGATCGTGGGCACCAGCCACAGCTTGGGGCGGCGCAGGAGAGTGGCGGCGTGCACTTGAGGGCCGGTGTCGGGGGTCGTGTCGTCGGCGGTCATGGTTCTCCGTCGTGTCTGGGACCTGGCGGGTGGGTGTCCGCTCCCGGCCCGGCCGCCGTGGGCTGCCGGCCCGGGATGAGGAGGTACGGCGAGTCGTCCCAAGTCTCGTCGTCCGGCGGTCCGGGGGAGCGCAGACAGTCTGTCGACGGGCGGGTCACCAGCCGGATGGGGTCACCCTTCCACCGCGCGGCCGTTCGACGGCGCCGGCCGCGCGGTGGAAGGGCAGGTCGTCCGAGACGGAGCACGCGAGGTCCTGCCGACCCGGGTGACCGGGATGCCGTCAGGCCGGCCAGGACCGGCTTCCCGGACCGGCGGAGCACGGACGACGCCGGCTCATGCCGCCTTGTCCTCGCTACGCGCCTGCCCGCGCCTTCTCGTACAGGACGGGATCGTGAGCGTTGACGATCACGAGGTCGGGGGCGCCCTGCCGGTACAGCTCGGCCAGCCGGGCATGGTTGTCGCGGACCTTCTTCCCGTCGTACGCGATGAAGGCCTCCATCCTGCGCAGGGACGCCGGAATCGGAGAACGGCCGTCCAGGGTCCCCCGGTGGTAGAAGGCGTCACCGGCGTGCAGGAGCCAGCGCGTGCCGGCGTCGACCGCCACGGCGGCGTGGCCGCGGGTGTGGCCCGGCAGAGCGATCAGGACGATGCCGGGAGCGATCATGTCGAGTTCCCGTGCCGCGGCGAATCCGCGCCACGTGTCGCCGTCGGGGCGGTGCTCCACGAGGTGCGGGCCGTGTGCCCACTGCGACCGCTGGAAGCGGATGCGCTCACGCCAGGAGGGGGCGTGGACGGATCCGCGCGCCTCGTCCGCCGTCAGGTGGACCTGGGCGTCGGGGAAGTCGGAGAGACCGCCGATGTGGTCGACGTCGAAGTGGGTGACCACGACATGGCGGACGTCGTCCCGGCGGAACCCGAGTCTCTCGACCTGCCGGACGGCCGTCTCGTCGGGGTCGAACAGCGGCCGCACGAGGTGCCGCGGCGGCCCGACGCGCCGCTTGGGGTCGGCGATGTCACCGAGGCCGTAGCCGGAGTCGACGAGCACCAGGCCGTTCGCGGTCTCGATCAGCAGGACGTGGCAGACGAGTCGGCCGCCGGGCGGGCGCATGGTGCCGCAGTTGAGGTGGTGGACCTTCATGGAGGGCGTCCTTGGGGGATGAGGGACGGCACAGGTGGGGCGGTCTTCCGCTCGGGCCTACGTGGCACATTCGACCTGCGGCCACGGGTCGGCGTGTCGGCCCACTACGGGCAGGGCCAGGGCCACTCCCGTGCGTTCGGCCTTGCGGGTCAGTATCAGAACCATCAGACAGCAGGGCAACAGGGCAACAGGGCAACAGGAAGCAGGACAACAGGAAGCAGGGAAACAGGGAGCAGGGAAACAGGGCATCGGAATCAGGAGAAGGAGCGGTGCTCGCCGTGGCCGGTGGTCTGTGGCTGTCCGGGCCGGCGCCGGACAGCCACACGGAACCTGCGGCCGTCGGTCAGGCGCTCGCGATGCGCCACCGGTTGTCGGCGGTGCCGTCGTCGGGGGCCTGGACCGCGAAGGCTCCGACGGCGGTGGAGTTGCCCGCGATGGCGAGCAGTTTGCCGCTGTGCACATTGCGGATCTTGTAGGTGCCGTCGCCCTGGTCGAGCAGCGTCCACTGATGGTCCGCGGTGCCGTTGTCCGTCCACTGGAGCACGCTCGCGTTGTCCGCGGTGGACATGTTCAGCACACCGAGAACCTTGCCGCTGTTGACGTTCCGGAAGCGGACCGCCGTCCCGTCGGCGATCATCTCCCAGTCGTGATCGGCGGTGCCGCTGTCGGTCCACTGGAGGGCGAGGCCGCCGTCGGCGGTGGACATGTCCCGGACACCCAGCACCAGGTTGCTGGCCGCGTTGACGAGGTGTACGGCGGCGGTGCCGCCGGTGTTCCAGTAGACGGTGTAGTTGAAGCCGTGCGCGTCGTGGAACGGGCCCAGGTCGACGGCGGAGCCGCCCGCGGTCGCGGTGAAGGCGAGCGACGTGCTGCTGGTGCGCGCGATGCTGGCGGTGTTGAGCAGCGGGAGTGTGCTGAGCGTGCTGTCTCCGTAGTCGCCGGCCAGCACGACCGGCCCGTAGGTGACCGCGGCGGTGTTCGCGTTGTCGGGCGCGGGCCGCAGGACGACCCGCATCGGCAGACGGACGGTGACGGTGTCACCGGACGCCCAGGTGCGGGTCAGGGTGGCGTAGGTGCCGGGGGTGGTGGCGATGTTCTGCGCCACGCCGTTGACGCTGACCGTGGCTCCGGTGGTCCAGCCGGGAATGCGGATGCGCATCGCCCACGTTCCGGCGGCGCTGCCGGTGACCGTCAGCGTCGTCGTGTCGGCGGTGGGGTACGAGGTGGTCTGGGTGACGGTGATGCCGCGCTGGGACCAGGTGAGCACCGACGGCACGAACAGGTTCACGGTGAGCGTGGTGTCGTTGCGGAAGTAGATGGAGTCCATCAGCCGGGTGTGCATCTCCAGGCCGGTGCCCTGGCAGCACCAGAAGGTGCCGTAGTCGGTGCTCCAGGTGCCGCCGCCCCAGGCCGGGCCCACACCGCGTCGGCCGCCCGGGTTCAGCGGGGTGAAATAGGTGACGTGGCCGTGGGCGTCCGCCGGGTTCTGCTGGCCGATCATGTGGTTCAGCCAGGCCTGCTCGTAGAAGTCGAACAGCGCGGCCCGGTCCGGGGTCAGCGCGTACAGGTCGCGGGTGAGCTTGAGCATGTTGTACGTGTTGCAGCTCTCGCAGGTGTCCTGTTTCAGGTAGGCGGCGATCGCGCTCGGCGCACGGAAGTGCTCCGCCTGGCTGTTGCCGCCGATGGCGTAGGTGTGGGTGCCGACGGCGATGTTCCACGCGTTGGTGGCGATGTCCCGGTACCGGGTGGTGCCGGTGGCCTTGTACTCGCGCAGGGCGCCGATCCACTTGGGGACCTGGGTGTTGGCGTGCAGCCCGTTCAACCGGTCCAGGTTGGCGGCCAGCGGGTCGAACACGGCGGCGTGGTCGAAGCGTTGGGCGGCGGTGAGCCACCGGGCGTCGCCCGTCTGCTGGTAGAGGTCGCACAGCACGTCGTTCATACCGCCGAACTCCACGCCCAGCATCGTCTGCATCTGCGCCCCGGTGAGCCGGCCGGTCCGGGTGTCGACCCAGCCCGCCAGAGCCAGCAGGACGTCCCGGGCCTGTGTGCTGCCGATCAGGCGCCACACGTCCAGCAGCCCGGCGAGCGTCTTGTGGATCGTGTAGTACGGCACGTTTCCGTTGCTCAGGGTGCCCTGTTCGAGGGCGGTGAAGTCGGACTCGGGATAGCCGGAGAGGTAGCCGGCGGTGAATCCGGCGGCGCTGTTGTTGGCCTGGCACTTGGCCAGCTCCGCCACCATGGAGACCGCCTTGCTGCGGGCGACCGAGTCCCCGGTGACGGCGTACAGCTGCGCCCAGGCGGTGAGGAAGTGTCCCTGGACGTGGCTGCGGAAGGGGAAGTCGGGTGCGTCCCAGCCGCCGTTGGCGGCGGCGCCGGCCGTGGAGAGCTTGTGGTTGGCGCGGAAGGTGTACAGCAGCCGGTCGACGTCCACGAACCGCAGGTAGGCGGCTGTGCGGGTTCTGGTTGTCCAGCCACCGGCTCGCGGTCAGCCGCACCTGGCCGAAGTCGAAGGAGTACGCGGAGACCCCGATGTCGGCACGGGCGGGAGGGACGGCCGCCCGGGCGGGAGAGGCGCCGACGAGGGGGCCTGCCGCGGAGGCGGCGAGCGTGACTCCGGCAGCTTGCAGGAGGCGCCGTCTGCTGAGTGAGGAGGACATCGTTCCACCTGTTCCTTGATCGGAGGAGCGGGGATGGGGGGGGAGGGGGAGGGCCGGCGCTTCGCGCCGCCGGGTGGTGACGTGGGTGAACCCCGCGGGGTGCGCGTGGACCGGCGCCCGTCGGAGTCCGGCCGCCGATCGTCGCCCGGGGCGGGGCGTCCGCGCGGGAGGCGGGCGTCCGCAGCCTTCGAGGTGCTGCCCGATGGACAGGGCCTCGACGGCGTTCTCGGGTCGGTGGTTCTCGGGGCGGAGGTCCTCGACCCGGGCGCGGGGGCGGTGACATGGTCGCCCGGAGAGGTCCTAGCCGGTTCGCGCCCGAGCGCCCGGACTCTCCCGAGTCCGGTGAGTCCTGGTCGTGATCACGGTGTTGCCGGTTCGTACCGCCCGATGCTCACCGCTGCGTAGGTGATGGAGCCAGGACATGCCGGATCAGCGCTCCCTGCTGGGCTGGACGTAGCGGCTCTGTCGGTGTCGTCGTCGGGGAGGAGCGCACCGCGGCGCGGCACGCCCGGAGCAGACGCGGACTCCGGTTCCGGTGCGGACGGCTCACCCGCACAGGTGATCATGCTGTTCGTGATATCGAACATTGGTCGACTCTTCGGCAAGCAGGGATGATAGACGCCCGAACGAGTCGGCCAACACCCTTCGTGCCGTGATTTCAGCGGATCACTGTGAACTCGATTGTCGATTCAGCGACTTGCCGTGTCGGCTCGGGACGCCCCCGGTGGGCGTACGCCGTTGCGACGAGGCCGAGCGAGTCGTGCCACGCCTCGTTGCGTACGCGTCGTCAGCGTGCGCCTCGCGGCAGGCCGAGCTCCTCGCGCGCTCCCGCCACCCAACGCAGCACGCCGTGGGAGTCGGTGCTCTCGGCCAACTCCGTCGCTTCCTCGAGCAGGGCCGCCGCGTCATCGCGCCGGTCCTGCTGGGCGGCCAGGAAGGCCAGCCCGATCAGGTTCGCCGCCACCCCCGGCAGGAAGCCCAGCTCCCGGCGCAGACGGGTGGACTCCTCGAAGTGCGCACGAGCCTCGTCCAGGCGGCCGGCCATGTGGTCGGCGAAGCCGAGGTGCCGCAACGCGTAGGACGTCGTCAGCCGGTCGCCGGCCCGGGTGGCGAGGTCGAGGGCTCGTTCGAAGGCGGGCACGGCGGCGTCGGTGTCGTCGCGGACCACTTGGTGGAAGGTGCCCACCCAGAACAGGGCTTCCCCCTCGCCCCGCACGTCACCGAGCCGTCCGTACAACTCCGCCGCCCGCTCGAAGAGTTCGAGCTCCCGCACGTCCTCGACCCGTTCCTCCAGGAACCGGGCGTGGATCACCTTGGCGCGAGCCAGCGCGAGGTCCGCCTCGACCGCGTCGAGACTCCGGTCCGCGGACGCCAGCGCACTGCTGTCGCCGCCGAACACGGCACGTTCGTAGAGGAGTTCGGCTTGCTCGATGCGCGAGTCGGCAGTCATCCCGTGATCGTATCGACCGCGCGCCAGAGAATCCGATGTCCTTCACAAGGACGGACCGAAGCCACCGTTCGTCCCGCAGGGCGTGCGTCGAAGCCGATACGCCCGAACGGTGCCTCTTGATCGTTTTCTGGGCTGCGCCTAGGCTTCCATGCCCATGGAGACGGGGGAGCCGGACCGTGGGCGCAGGTCGTGGCCCGCCAGGCTGGTCAGGCATCGGGTGACCGCGGCTGTGCTGGCAGGGGCGGCGGGGCTGGCCGTTCTCGGCGCGGTGCTCGTCCTCCTGCCGGGTGTGGTGGTCGACCACGACCTCGCCGGGGCGACGGTCGCCCCGCAGGACCGGCTGAAAGCGGTGAACGACGTCCGGACGACCCTCCTCCAGGCCGTCGGCGGCGTGGTCGTGCTGTTCGGCGCGTACGCCACCTGGCGGCAACTGCGCGTCAGCCAGGACGGCTTGCGCGCCACCCAGGAGGGCTATGTCACCGACCGGTTCAGCACGGCCGTCGATCAACTCGGCAGTGACAAGCTGGAGACGCGCATCGGCGGACTCCACGCGCTGTGGCGGATCGCGGAGCACTCCGCCCGCGACCGCGAGGCCGTCATCTCCATCCAGGCCGCCTACCTGCGTACACACCTGCCCTGGCCGCCCGCCGGGCCGGAGGCTCCGGCGACGGACGTCCCCATCAACGACGTCGTGCCGCTGGAGGTCCGAGCCCCCGACGCCCAGGTGGCGCTGACCGGGCTCGGCGTGCTGTTGCTGCAACCCCGGGAGCAGTCCTGGGTCAATCTCGGTGTCACGGACCTGCGCCGGGCAGACTGCGACGGGTTGTGGCTGCACGAGGTCAACCTCGACCGATCCTGTATGGAGGCGGCAGGTCTTTACCACGCCAACCTGACCCAGGCGTCCCTCGTCGCTGTCAACCTGCGGCACGCCGACCTCAAGACGGCGATCCTGCGCCGGGCCCGCTGTGTGCAGGCCGACCTGCGGGGCGCACGGCTCGTCCAGACGGACTTGCGTGACGCGGACTTCAGCGAGGCCGATCTGCGCGAGGCGAACGTGCGCAAGGCCGATGCGGGGGGCGCTGTCTTCCGCCGCGCCGACCTGCGCCTGGCCGACCTGCGTGGCTCCGACCTGAGCACGGCCGACCTGTACCAGGCCCGTCTCACCGGTGCGTTGGCCAGCGAGCACACGCGCTGGCCGGCCGGATTCGACCACGCGGCCGCGGGCGTCGTCGTCACCGAGGACCCCGGCCCCGAACCTCCGCCGCTGCTCCAGCCTTCGGGGATCACGACGCAGCACCCGCAGCTGCGGTCCACGCCGTGACCGAGGCCCGGCCGCGGGTGTGTCCGGTGGCGTTTAGCCGACCTGGTGTCATGGGGTGCGGAGGAATTCCTTTCCCCTGAATTCGGCGTCGAGTGCACCCGGAACTCCTGTGTGCATTATCCCTCCGTACCGTTTGTGTGTTGCGTGGCGGTCGCCGAGTGGTTCTCCAGCGCTATTCCGGTACGGGCCGTGAAAGGGAACCGGACCGAAGCCCGGCGTGGCTTGTGCGAGCTGGTGATGTGTGCGGACGTGGGTCGGGCGGATGGGGGCTGACGCTGTCGGTCCTTTCCGGCCATGGCGGCGGAATGGGGGAGTCCGGCCTGCTGTCGTGGTGCGGACCCCCCTCGTCGCGGGGCCGCCGCGGCCCGGTTGCGGGCGGGGCGGCTGCCCGTCCGGGCTGTGCGAGGCCGGAAAACGCTCGCCCTTCGGGCTGCTGCCGTCGTGTCAGGTCGCCACGGGTTCAGGCGTCGCCCGGCCGTCGGCGGACTGCCGGGCGGACTTGAGTTCTCCTGGAGAGCTGGTCCACGAAGGCCCGGGGTGAGCGGGCCGAGCCCTGTGTTCCGTAAGGCACGCGGTCTAGCATGCCGGGAAATGCCACGTATTCCGGCACGGGGGACGGCGTGGAGTCCGTCTGTGATGTGCCGCCGGAAATGGTGGCGTTTCCGAATGGCTTTCAGGAGGTGCAGGTCGTCTCTGGTCGATCAGGGTCCGGGTTCCCTGATCGACCGGCGTCACGTTCCTGCCGTCGTCCCATCCGCTCGCGAACTCATTCTCCAACTCCCGGTCGCCTCCTTTGCGTGGCGGCGTGCCGAGAGTGCTGCGTGGTCTGTGTCTCGGGTGGTTTTCGTTTGTCGTCGCTGACGTAGTTTCGGGAGGTTGTCGTGTCTGAGTTCGCCGAGTCGCCCGCTGCTGGTGCCGCTGCTGTCGGCGGTGGGGTGGGAGGTACGGGTGTCTGGTTGGTCGGGGCGCGTGGGTCGGTCGCCACGACGGTGGTCGCGGGGTGTGCCGGGCTGGTGGCGGGGTTCTATCCGGCGACAGGGTTGGTCACGGAGACCGAGGAGTTCGCCGCTGCGGGGCTGCCCGCGCTGTCGTCTCTGGTGTTCGGCGGGCATGACACCGTGGACTGGCCGTTGGTCAAGCGTGCCGAGGTGCTGGGGGAGCAGGGCGTGCTGCCCTACGGGCTGGTGCGCGCGGTGCGTGGTGAACTCGCCGCGGCCGACGAGGAGATCCTGCCGGGAGGACCGGCGGCGGGTGACGACCGCAGCGACGAGGAGCTGACAGCGGCGTTCGCCGCGGACATCGAGGGCTTCACCCGGCGCCGGGGGCTGGCGCGGACGGTGGTGGTCAACGTCGCTTCCACCGAGCCGGTCCCGGTTGCGGACGGGCGGTTGCCGGCGAGCTCGCTGTATGCCGCGGCGGCGTTGCGGGCGGGTTGTGCGTACGTGAATTTCACCCCCTCGGCGGGAGTGGGTCATCCGGCGCTGGAGGAGTTGCGCGGGCGGGCGGGCGTGCCGTGGGCGGGCCGGGACGGCAAGACCGGGCAGACCTTGTTGCGGGCGGTGCTGGCGCCGATGTTCCGCCAGCGTGCCCTGGGCGTGCGGGCCTGGTCGGGGACGAACCTGCTGGGCGGCGGCGACGGCGCGGCGCTGGCCGATCCGGCGGCGGCCGCGGCGAAGAACGCCGGCAAGAACCGGGTCCTCGAGGACAACCTGGGCGCGCTGCCCGAGGGTGAGGTGCACATCGACGAGGTGCCCGCCCTGGGCGAGTGGAAGACGGCCTGGGACCATGTGGCCTTCGAGGGGTTCCTCGGCTCGCGGATGGTCCTCCAGACGATCTGGCAGGGCTGCGACTCCGCGCTGGCCGCACCGCTCGTGCTCGACCTGGCCCGGCTGACCGCCCGCGCCCAGGAAGTGGGGATCGCCGGGGGTCTCGCGGAACTGGGGTTCTACTTCAAGGATCCCGACGGCGGCTCCGCGGCGCTGGCCGAGCAGTACGACGCCCTGGTCGCGTTCGCCGCACGGCTGGCGTGCGGCCGATGAGCGAGCTGCGTGACTGGGCCGAACTGCTGCGGGTCTCGGCGCTGTTCACCGTTCCCGGGGACGCGCTGGCGGGGGCTGCGGCGAGCGGTCGGCGTCCGGGTGCCGCCACCGCCCTGGCCGTCGGTGCCTCGCTGTGCCTGTACGAGGCGGGGATGGCGCTCAACGACTGGGCCGACCGGGACGAGGACGCCGCCGAGCGTCCTCACCGGCCTGTTCCCTCGGGCCGTATCGCTCCCGGGCAGGCGCTGGCGGCGGCCGCCGTGCTGACGGGCGCGGGCCTGGGTCTGGGTTTCGCCGCGGGCCGGCCCACCGGATGGTGCGCGACGGCTCTCGCGGGCACCGTGTGGGCCTACGACCTGCGGCTGAAGCACACCGCGGCGGGCCCGGCGGCGATGGCCTCGGCCCGCGGACTGGACCTGCTCATGGGCGCCGTGGCCACCGTCGGACCGCGCACGGCCCGGCAGTGGCCGTCAGCCGCGCACCCCCCGGCAGGATCCTCCTCGGGCGCTGGGGCGGGCCCATCGGCGGGTGGTACCGCCGGGGCGGTGCGCCGAGCGCTGCTGCCCGCTGCCGTGCTCAGCGCGCACACCTATGCGCTCACCACTGTGTCGCGGGCCGAGACGCGGGGCGGTGCGCGGGGCGGGCCGCTCGCCGCGCTCGGTGTGACGGCCGTCCTCGGCGCCCTGGTCGGCGCCGATGGTCGGACGGGCCCGGCCGCCCGGTGGCGGCGGAGCGGGCGCGCCGGTGAACTCGGTGTGCCCGGTGCGCTGGGCACGCCGGGCGGACTCGGCAGGGCGGTGCTGGCCGGTGGCTATGTGGTCACGGCCGGACGGCCCTTGGTGCATGCCGTGCTCAATCCGTCGCCGCCGCTGACCCAGCGGGCCGTGGGCGGCGGTATCCGGGCGCTGATCCCGCTCCAGGCGGCTCTCGCGGCACGCTCGGGTGCGCCCGTCTCCGCCGCGCTGCTCGCCGGGCTCGCTCCCGTGGCACGCCGGCTGGCCAGGAAGGTGAGCCCCACATGAGTGTCCGTCTGGGCTACGGCACGAACGGCCTGACCGATCTGCGGCTCGATGACGCCCTGGGTGTATTGGCGGAACTCGGCTACGACGGCGTCGGGCTGACGCTGGACCACATGCACCTCGACCCGCTGGGCCCCGGCCTGGCCGGGCGCGTCGCGCGGGTCGCCGACCGGCTCGGCGCGCTCGGCCTGTCCGTCACGGTCGAGACCGGCGGCCGCTACGTCCTCGACCCGCGCCGCAAGCACGGTCCCACCCTGCTGGACGCGGAGCCCGAGGGGCGGGCCGAGCGGAGCGCGCTGCTGGTCACCGCCGTGCAGGTCGCCGCGGACCTCGGCGCTCACGCGGTGCACTGTTTCAGCGGTGTCCGTCCCGCGGGCACGGGCGAGGACGCGGCCTGGGAACTGCTCGGCGCTTCCCTGACCCCGGTCCTCGACGCCGCGGCGCAGGCGGGAGTTCCGCTGGCGATCGAGCCGGAGCCCGGTCACCTGCTGGAGACACTCGCCGGTTTCCACCGGCTGCGCGGGCAGCTCGACGACCATCCGCTGCTCGGTCTCACGCTCGACATCGGCCACTGCCAGTGCCTGGAGCCGCTGCCGCCGGCGGACTGTGTCACCGCGGCGGGACCCTGGCTGCGGCACGTGCAGATCGAGGACATGCGCCGTGGAGTCCACGAACACCTGCCCTTCGGCGACGGCGAGATCGACTTCCCGCCCGTCCTGACCGCGCTGGACGCCACCGGATACCAAGGGCTGACCGTGGTCGAACTGCCCCGCCACTCCCACGCCGGCCCCGAACTCGCACGCTCCTCCATGGAGTTCCTCCGCAACCGGCTCGCCGCACTCGAGAACCGGCATCCCGCCGTCGGCCCGACCCCCACCGGCCCGACCCCCACCGGCCCGACGCCCGCCGCGCTCTTCGCCGACAACGCCGCCCCTGTACTCGCGGCAGTCGGCCCAACTCCGTTCCATCACACTGCTGTTGGACGGACCTCCACCGCGCCGCCCGGCACGTCCGCCGCACCGTCGTCCGCCGCGCGTCCGGCCGCGGGCGCTGCTCCCGGTCCGGCTTCCGCCGCGCTCCGTACCGTGTCCCCGCCGCCGTCCGCTTAAGGAAACCCGCATGTCGGCCATCCGAGAGGAACTGTCCGCCCGCCTCGGCTCCGAGGCTGCCGCCTGGCTCGACGGCGCGCTCGCCGACGCACGTGCCGCCGCGCCCCCCGACCAGGACCTCGCCGAGCCTCCCGCGAGGGACACCGCGTCCCCCGACGCCCCGCCCCCCGAGCCCTTCGCCGGAAACGCCGTGCCTCCCGCCCGGGACGCCACGTCGCCCCGGGGAGTACCCGCGTGGGAGCTGCGGTTCGCCGCGGCCGGCCGGGTGGGTGCCGGCCCGGAGGCCGCGGAGGCGGCCCGGGTGCTGCTGCTGCGCACCGCCCGCCCGGGCGCGGCCGCCGTGGCCCGCCTCTACGACCACGGCAGCGGCGCCGAACGCCGCGCCGTCCTGCTCGCCCTGCCGTACCTGCCCCTCACACCCGGTCAGGGTGTGGCGCTGGTCGAGGACGCGCTGCGCGCCAACGACACCCGGCTCGTGGCGGCGGCCGTCGGCCCCTACGCCGCCGCCCACCTGCCCGCCCACGCCTGGCGGCACGCCGTACTGAAGTGCCTGTTCACCCAGGTACCGCTGGCCGCCGTAGCCGGGCTCGCCGACCGCGCCCGCGGTGACGGCGAACTCGCCCGCATGCTCGCCGACTTCGCCGCGGAGCGCACCGCCGCCGCCCGGCCCGTCCCCGACGACCTGCACCACGCCCTCGCTCTCGCCCTCGCCGCCAAGGAAGCCTGATGCGCATCTTCGACCCGCACATCCACATGACCTCGCGCACCACCGACGACTACCGGGCGATGCACGAGGCCGGGGTGCGTGCCGTGGTCGAGCCCTCCTTCTGGCTCGGCCAGCCGCGCACCTCGCCGGAGAGCTTCCTCGACTACTTCGACGCGCTGCTGGGCTTCGAACCCTTCCGCGCCGCCCAGTACGGCATCGCCCACCACTGCACCATCGCGCTCAACCCCAAGGAGGCCAACGACCCGCGCTGCCTGCCCGTCCTGGAGGAGCTGCCGCGCTACCTCGTCAAGGACGGCGTCGTGGCGGTCGGTGAGATCGGCTACGACTCGATGACGGCGGCCGAGGACTCCGCCCTCGCCGCCCAGCTCGAACTCGCCGCCGAACACGGCCTGCCCGCAATGGTGCACACCCCGCACCGCGACAAGCTCGCCGGACTGCGCCGCACCCTGGACGCCGTGGCGGAGTCCCGCCTGCCCGCCGAGCGGGTGCTGCTCGACCACCTCAACGAGACGACCGTGAAGGAGGCCAAGGACTCCGGCGCCTGGCTGGGCTTCTCCGTGTACCCGGACACCAAGATGGACGAGCACCGCATGGTCGCCGTCCTCGACGAGTACGGACTCGACCGGGTGCTGGTCAACTCCGCCGCGGACTGGGGCAACAGCGACCCGCTGAAGACCCGTAAGGTCGCCGACGCGATGCTCGCCGCGGGCTTCGGCGAGGACGACGTGGACCAGGTGCTGTGGCGCAACCCCGTCGCGTTCTACGGGCTCAGCGGCCGCCTCGTCCTCGAGCCCGCCGAACCCGCGGCCCTGCACGAGGGCAACTCCCTGCTCCGCGGCGGAGAGTGACCCGTGCGCTTCAGCCACCCCGACGGCTCGACCGTCCACCTCGCCTACTGCACCAACGTCCACCCCGCCGAAACCCTCGACGGGGTCATCGCCCAGCTCGGCGCCCACTGCGAACCGGTACGCCGTCGGCTGGGTGTCGAACGCCTGGGCACAGGCCTGTGGTTGGCCCGCGACGCGGTCCGCGCCCTCACCGCGGACCCGGCCGCACCGGGCAGGCTGCGAGCCGAACTCGACCGGCGCGGCCTGGAAGTGGTCACCCTCAACGGTTTCCCCTACGAGGGCTTCGGCGCGGAGGAGGTCAAGTACCGCGTCTACCGGCCCGACTGGAGCGACCCGGAGCGGCTCGCGTACACCACCGACCTGGCCCGGCTGCTGGCCGCCCTGCTGCCCGACGACGTCACCGAGGGCACCATCTCCACCCTCCCGCTGGCCTGGCGCACCGCCTACGACGAAAGCGCCGCACACCGCGCCCACACCGCGCTGAACGAACTCGCCGGCCGCCTGGACGAGCTGTACGAAGCCACCGGGCGCCAGATCCGTGTCGCCCTGGAACCGGAACCGGGCTGTGTGGTGGAGTCCACCGCCGACGCGCTCGCCCCGCTCGCCGCGCTGCCCGCCCACCGCATCGGCCTGTGCCTGGACACCTGCCACCTCGCCACCGGCTTCGAGGAGCCCGTCGACGCGCTGGCCGCCCTGGACCGGGCCGGCATCACGGTGTTCAAGACCCAGCTGTCCGCGGCCCTGCATGCCGCCGACCCCCGCGATCCGGCCGTACGCGCGGCGCTCGCCGCCTTCGACGAACCGCGCTTCCTGCACCAGACCCGGGCCCGCGTCCTCGGGACCCTGCACGGCACCGACGACCTCGGCCAGGCGCTGACCGAGGGCGCGCTGCCGGACATCGTGCCCTGGCGCGCCCACTTCCACGTCCCGCTGCACGCACCCCCCGCTCCACCGCTGACCTCCACCCTGGACGTGCTGCGCGACACCCTGAGCGTCCTGCTCGGCGGCCCGCACCCGCGTACCCGCCACCTCGAGGTCGAGACCTACACCTGGCAGGCCCTGCCCGCCCGCTCCCGCCCCACCACCGACGCCGCCCTCGCCGACGGCATCGCCGCCGAACTCAGCCTCGCGGCCGACCTGCTGGCCGACCTCGGACTCAAGGAGCAGCAGTGACCACCAGCCCCACCCCCCTGCTCGTCCTGGATGTGGTGGGCCTGACCCCCGCGCTCCTGGACCACATGCCCCATCTCAAGACACTGGCCGGCCGCGGTTCGCAGGCCGAGCTGGGCACGGTGCTGCCGGCTGTCACCTGTGCCGCGCAGTCCACCTTCCTCACCGGCACGCTCCCCGCGGAGCACGGCATCGTCGGCAACGGCTGGTACTTCCGCGAGCTCGGCGACGTCCTGCTGTGGCGTCAGCACAATGGTCTCGTGGCCGGTGACAAGCTGTGGGACGCCGCCCGGCGGGCGTATCCCGGGTACACGGTCGCCAACGTCTGCTGGTGGTACGCCATGGGCGCCGACACCGACTACACCGTCACCCCCCGTCCGGTCTACTACGCCGACGGCCGCAAGGAACCCGACTGCTACACCCGCCCGGCGTCCCTGCACGACGAACTCACCGAGAAGCTCGGCACCTTCCCCCTCTTCCACTTCTGGGGACCGGGCGCCGGCTTGCCGTCCAGCGCCTGGATCATCGGCGCGGCCCGGCACCTCAACCGCACCCGCCGTCCCGACCTGACCCTGTGCTACGTGCCCCACCTGGACTACGACCTCCAGCGCTTCGGCCCCCGCGACCCACGCTCGCTGCAGGCCGCCGCCGACCTCGACACCGAACTGGCCCCGCTGCTGGAGGAAGCCGCGGCGGAGGGCCGTACGGTCGTCGTGCTGTCCGAGTACGGCATCACCCGGGTGAGCAGGCCCGTCGACATCAACCGCGCCCTGCGCCGCGCGGGCCTGCTCGAGGTGCACACCCAGGACGGCATGGAGTACCTCGACCCGATGGCGTCCCGTGCCTTCGCCGTGGCCGATCACCAGCTCGCCCACGTCTACGTGCGCCGGCCCGAGGACCTGCCCCGCGTGCGGGAGGTGCTGGAGGAACTGCCCGGTGTCGGTGAACTCCTCGGCGACGAGGGCAAGAAGAAGCACGGTCTCGACCACCCGCGCTCCGGTGAACTCGTCGCCGTGGCGGAGCCGGACGCCTGGTTCACGTACTACTACTGGCTCGACGACGCCCGCGCGCCCGACTTCGCGCAGCTGGTGGAGATCCACCGCAAGCCCGGCTACGACCCGGCCGAGCTGTTCATGGATCCCCTCGACCCCTATGTGAAGGTCAAGGCGGCGGGTGCGCTGGCCCGCAAGAAGCTCGGCCTGCGCTACCGCATGGCGGTGGTGCCCCTCGATCCGTCACCTGTTCGGGGCAGCCACGGCAGGCTGCCGCAGCGTGCCGAGGAGGGGCCCGTCCTGCTGTGTTCACGCCCCGGTGAGGTCGCCGGTTCTCTCGCCGCCACGGAGGTCAAGCCGTTGCTGCTGCGACTGGCGGGCGTCGCCTGACGGCTGAAGCCGGTGCCGCGCGTGTCGGCCGTGCGGCACCGCCGCCGCCCTCACGCGGTGGCGGTGCCGTCCGACCTCGGGGGCCGGACCGTGACGAGACGGGTGAGGCCGGACACCGACAGGACCCGTTCGAGCAGCGGGCCGGCGATGAGTTCGACGCGGTCGGCGTGGGCGAACAGGACGTTGAGCCCTGCGCTGTCGAGGTATTCCACATCCGTCAGGTCGACGACGACCGGCCCCGGTACGCCGTCGATCGCGTCGGCGAGGGCGCCGCTGTTGCTCATGTCGATCTCCCCCGCGACGGTCAGCAGGGTGCCGCCGTCGGAGTGTCCGCCCCGCGTGAGAGTCAGCTGAGTGGGCATCACAGGATCCTCGTGTGCATCTCGACGGTGGTGCCCAGGGGGCCGGGAACGATGGTCACATGGTGCGACAGAGCCTTCATGATGCTGATCCCCCGGCCGCGGTGGGGCGATCCGGCCGGATCGCCGGGCTTCCAGATTCCGGTGTCCGCCACGATCACCCGGACGGTGTCGGAGGAAGCGTCGGCGTGCAGGCGGATGGTCCCGTCGGGGGAGGCCCGGTGGCCGTGTTCCACGGCGTTGGCACAGGCCTCACCGGCGGCGATCAGCACGTCCTGGGCGGTGCGCCGGGGCAGGTCGCACCGGGTGAGCCACTCGCGCAGGGCGTGACGCGCGACGGCGAGCTGGCCGGACTCCGCCGGAAAGGAGAACCGCAGCGGGCCCGGATGTCGGTAGAGCAGGAGGGCCACGTCGTCGTCGTAGCCGCCGGCGGGGGCCAGCTCGGACATGAGAAGGTCGGCCAGCTCACGGGCGGCGAGGTCGCGGCCGTCCCGCAGCACCTCGCCGGCCCGGGCGATGCCCACGTCCAGCGACTGCCGCCGACGCTCGACGAGACCGTCGGTGTAGACCAGGAGCGAGGAGCGGGAGGGGAGCTGACAGACGTGCTCGGGGCGTTCGTGGGAGGGGCGGACGCCGAGAGGGAGCGCGTGTCCGCCTTCGAGCAGGTGGGTGCCGCCGTCCGGGAGCGCGAGGACGCTCGGCGGGTGGCCGGCGCTCGAGTAGGTGAGGCTTCCCGTCCGCGGGTCGAGAACGCCGCAGAAGACGGTCGTGCACATGGCGCCGGGGATGCCCTTGGCGAAGTGGTCGAGAGCCATGAGCGTGCTGGCGGGCCCGAGATCCTGGAGGAACAGGGCACGGCAGGCACTGCGCAGCTGGCCCATCACGGTGGCCGCCTGCAGCCCGCGTCCGACGCAGTCGCCGACCACGATGCCGATCCGGTCGTCCGGCAGCGCGATGACGTCGTACCAGTCGCCGCCGATCTCCAGCGGTGGCGTGGCCGGCTCGTAGCGGGCCGCGAAGCCCTCGGGCAGCAGCGAGGGGCCGAGGATCGCGCGCTGCAGGGCGAGAGCGGTCTCGCGCTGCTGATCGATCTGGTGGGCGCGGGTGAGTGCCTGGGCCAGATGGCCGCCGAGGAGCGCCAGCAGCAGTTCGTCCTCGCGGCCGAAGCGGCGCGCCGGCTCCAGCTCGATCCACAGGGCCATCGGGCCCTCGGGGTGTTCGAGCAGGATCCCGGCCCCGCTCTCACCGACGACGGGGGTGAGTACGGGGTGGTTCTGCAGGTCGCTGATGGCCCGTCGGCGCTCGGCCGGGATGTCCTGCCAGGTCAGCGGGCGGGTGGCGGTGAGGTGCGGGTGGCCGTCCGCGGTGAGGACCGCCGACAGGACGTGTTCGGCGTGCCACAGCTCCCGGAGGCGGTCCAGAGCCGCCGTGAGCGCCTGGTGGAGGCCGGCGGTCTCGGCGAGGCGGGTGCTGAGCGAGGCGAGGGCGCTCTCGCGCTGGACGGCATGCCGTTCGGCCGTGACGTCGCGGAACGTACCCACGATCATCCGACGTCCGCTGTCGGGATCGCGGGCGTCGTTGAAGGCGGCTCTGACATACAGCCGGTGCCCGTCCCGATGGATGAGGGGAAGGGTGTGGTTGCCGTGGCCATGGGTGAGCAGGTGGGCGAAGGCGTCGGCCACCGTCCGGTGGGCCGCGGGGTCGGTCGTGGCATCCGGCCACCATGGGTGGTCCGGTGCGTAGGGCACCCCCTCGGGGCCGTGGCCGAGCATGGTGGCGAACGCGGCGTTGACCTCGAGGACGGTGCCGGTGTCGTCCATGACGAGCAGGGCTTCCTGGAGCGAGTCCACCAGTGCGGCGCGCCACCGTACGTGGTGGGTGCGCAGCCTTGCCAGTTCCACGTTGGCACGCACCCGGGCCAGCAGTTCGGCCGCGGCGAAGGGTTTGACGAGGTAGTCGTCCGCGCCCGCCGACAGTCCCTCGATGGACGCCTCCTGGCCTGCCCGTGCGGACAGCAGCAGAACGGGGACCGAGGCGGTCCGGGTGTCCGATCGCAGGGCGCCGACCAGGGCGAGGCCGTCCATCAGCGGCATCATCACATCGCTGACTATCAGGTCCGGAGCCTCGGCGCGGGCGGCGGCCAGGGCCGCAAGACCGTCGCTCACCGCGTCGGCCCGGTAGCCGGCGCCGGTGAGGATGCGGACCAGGTACTCGCGCATGTCGGCGTTGTCGTCGGCGACCAGGACGCGTGCGCGCACGGCCGATCCGGAGGCGGCGGAAGGGGACGAGGTGTCGTGCGTGGCCTTGTCCCGCACGGCCGTGCCGCGGTCGGCCGGGAGCCAGCGCAGGGCCTCCTGAACGTAGGGGACGGCGGCGGCCGACGCGGGGCGGGTCCGGGACGACTCGTGGACGGACTCCGCGGGCAGGTGCGCGGACCCGAACGGCAGCCGGACGGTGAGACGCGTACCCCGGTTCGGGGCGCTGTCCGCCGTGATGGTGCCGCCGTGCAGCAGGACCAGTTCCCGGACGAGGGCCAGGCCGATGCCGCTGCCCTCGTGGGAGCGGGCACGGACCCCGCTGATCCGGTGGAAGCGTTCGAACAGGTGTGGCATCTCGTGCGCCGCGATGCCGACACCGGTGTCGGAGACCGTCACCACCGCCCGGTCGTCCTCCTCACGGACCGTGACGCCGAGGGAACCGTCGAAGGTGAACTTGAGCGCGTTGCTCAGCAGGTTCAGCATCACCTTCTCCCACATGTCCCGGTCGACGTGGACGGGCCGGTTCAGCGGGGGGCAGTCGACGACGAGCTCGAGGCCGGCCCTGTCGACGGCGGACCGGAAGACGCTGGTGAGTTCGGCGGTCAGCGCGGCCAGCTCCACCGGTTCGTAACAGGCCTGGACACGGCCTGCCTCGATGCGGGAGAAGTCCAGGAGGGTGTTGACCAGTTTTCCCAGGCGCAGTGCGTTGCGCTGGATCGCGTCCAGTTCCTGCCGGACCTCCACGTCGGCGTCCGCGAGGTGCCTCTGCAACTCCTCGACCGGCCCGGAGATCAGCGCGAGAGGGGTGCGGAACTCGTGGCTGATGTTGGAGAAGAACGTGGTCTTGGCACGGTCGAGTTCGGCCAGCTCCTCCGCTCGCCGCTGCTGCGCACGGTAGCTGCGGGCGGAGGCGATCCCCGCGGCGAGGTATCCGGCGACGAGTTCGACGAACCCCCGGTGCTCCTCGTCGAGGGCACGGTATCTGTTCAGCGCGGCGACGAGGAAGCCGTAGGGCGCGCCACCCGGTTGCACCAGCGGCACGACCAGGGCCTGTTCGGGCGGCTGTGCCCAGGCGCCGGCGGGCAGGTCGCCGAAGAGGCCGGCGTCCAGCCGCACGCACACGGACGCGCCGTCCGCGACGGCTGCCACGGGCCACGGCCCGGAGTCCTTCGGCGACAGCAGTTCCGGAGCAGCCGGACGGCCCGTCGGCCAGCCCGTCGTGCAGGCCAGACGTGCGCCGTCCTCGTGCAGGAGGTAGGTGAGGGTGAACGGCAGGTCCGCGAGGTTGCGTTCGAGCTGACGGCCGAGGAAGGCGAGCGTCTCCGTCTCCGTACGTACGACGCTCGGGTCGGAGCCCAGATCGCGCAGGGTCGCCATCCGGCGTGCGCCCACCACGCGTTGGGTCTCCTCGCTGACCACGCACAGCATGCCCACCACGGCGCCCGCGTCGTCTCGCAGCGGGCTGTAGGAGAAGGTGTGGTAGGTCTCCTCCCGGTATCCGGACCGTTCCAGGAACAGCAGCAGCGCCTCGTCCCAGGTCGCTTCGCCCGAGGCGAGGACGTGGTCGATACGGGGGCCGACGTCGGACCAGATCTCCGACCAGACCTCGCGGGCCGGGCGCCCCAGTGCCCACGGATACTTGCGCCCCAGTGTGTTGCGCCGATAGGCGGCGTTGCAGAGGAACGTGAGATCCGGTCCCCAGGCCATCCACATGGAAAAGCGCGACGACAGCAGGATGCGTACCGCCGTCAGCAGGCTCTGGGACCAGTCGGCCGGTGCGCCGAGGGACGTGGACGCCCAGTCGACGGTGGCGAGGTCGCCGCCGATGTCCGGATCGGCGGCGAACGCCTCCGTCCAGTCGGCTCCGCTCGGATCATTCACACCTCTGTCCGCGTAGGCCACCTGATACCCGCTTCTCGTCTGTGATCGGTTGGCAAGACGCACACGACCCGCACCGGAGTCGTGCCGGCTTCCCCTGCTGATCCTTGTTGCCACTGCACCGCGTTCGTCCGCCCAGGACTCCGACAAATCTATTCCGCCGGGTCGGCGGATCCGGATGCATCGCCGATTTCCGATCAACGTCCGTTCGTTCTGCGGTCGGCGCGGCACGGTCGGGAGCGACCTACGTCGCGAGGGTCCGCCGCCGTGCACGCGCCGCGGACAGCTCCGCGGCGGCTCGGCGGGCACTCTCGGCGAGATGGGGTGAGCCCCACGCGAGGGCCGTGCGTTCGGCCAGCGCGTAGTTCTCGGCCGCGGCCCGTTCCTCGTCGAGGAGCCGGTACAGGTCCGCGAGGGCGTGGGCGAGAGGACGGGTCGCGTAGACCGCGCCGGCCGCTCCGGCCAGCTGGTGCCGGAGCGGCAACAGGTGCTCGACCAGCTCGGCGGCGGTGTCCTGGTCGTGGTGGAGGACGGCGAGCTGGGAGCGGAAGTCGAGTTCCACGCCGTAGAGGTGGTCGGTGACGGGCTCCGCGGGAAAGCTCACGGCCTGCGCCTCGTCGAGCCTGCCGAGGCGGGCCAGAACGAGAGCGAGTGCCACCCCGACCGGGGCACCGACGGAGTCGTACACGGCGCGCATCACCGGCTCGATCTCGGCCGTACGGTCCTGGGCGAGCCGGATGGTGGTCAGTCCCAGTGTGCGCAGGCCCTGGGCATGGTGTGCCCCCACGCGCTGCAACAGGACGTCGGCCTCGGCGTACCAGGACTCAGCCTCCTCGAAGCGGCCCGCGACACCCGCCAGCATGGCCGAGGTGGCGGCGTTGATGCCCTGCGCCCACACCATCCGGTAGCGGTGCGCGAGCACCAGGCCCTGCGCGTTGTGCCGGCGTACCGCGGCCGGATCGTTGAGGGTGGCGGCGGTCATGGCGTCGAGGTTCTGGCACACCCAGCGGTAGGCGGGGAGGTCGTGCGCACGGGCGAGCTCGCGCAGTTCGGCGACCAGAGGCGGCCGTGCGTCACCCGGCGCCTCGTGCGGGAGCAGCTTGGCGGAGGTCATCAACGCGGCGGCCAGCAGCCGCGGTTCGCCGTTCGCGCGGGCCAGCCGCAGTTGCGTGCGCGCCGCCTCCAGGGCCCGGGGCGGGTCCACGGCGGCCACCGCGTCGACGAGAGCCTGGAGCACACCCGCGCGGGCGGGATCGTCCAGGTCCGGATCGGACGCCAGCTCCTCGAGCCGGGCCAGCAGCGCGGGGTCGTAGGAGCCTCCCAGCCTGCTGTGCCAGGGGGAGGGTTCGATCCAGGCCCCGAAGACCGCCGCGACCAGGTCGCCCCGGTCGGCCTGCTCGGCCAGTTCGACGGCCCGCTGCCGGGTGCGCCGGGCCGCGTCCGTCGACCCCGACCGGACCTGCGCGCCGAGCAGCCGCACCAACAGGGCGACCGCGCGGTCGGGTTGTGCGTCCAGGCCGCCCGAGGCGGTGGTGTGCACCTCGATCGCCTGCTGGATCAGCCCCACGGCGATGTCGTGGGCGTAGCGCCGCTCGGCGACCTCGGCCGCCCGCAACGCGTAGCGCACGGCCAGGGGCGCGTCCGCGGGGTTGCCCGCATGCGTGAAGTGGTGTGCCAGAGCGGCGAAGTCGTCGGGGCGATGGCGGCGCAGCACCTGGGCGATGCGTGCGTGCAGGCGTGAACGCCGTACGCCGGACAGGTCGGTGTAGACGGTGTCGCGGACCAGCGCGTGCACGAACCGGACGCGGCCGGGTCCCGGCGCCGTCAGCAGATCCGCGGCCAGGGCGGCGTCGAGCCCCTCCAGCATCTCGTCCTCGGCCGTGTCGGCCGCGTCGACCAGGAGGGACACATCGGCTTCCAGCCCCACTGCGGCAGCCAGTTGGACCGCGGACCGGGCCGCGGCAGGCAGCAGGGCCAGGCGTCTTCGCAGGACGTCTCGGACGCCCTGGGGGACTTCGGAGATCGCGACCAGGGCGCCCTCGCTCGCCAGCAGACGTGCGCTCTCCAGGACGTAGAACGGATTGCCGCCGGTCCGTTCGGCGAGCGCCGCCACCGTCGCCGCGTCGACGGACGCGCCGCAGACGGTGTCGACCATGGTGGCGACGTCCCGCGGCGGCAGGCCGCCGAGCGCGACCCGGTGCGGCGCGCCGGGGGCGAGGTGGGCGAGCGTCTTGACCAGCTGCTCACCCACCTCCGCCGGACGGTAGCTGGCGACGGTCAGCAGGGGCACGTCGGTGACCGCGGCCGCCGCTTCGAGCAGGGCGAGCGTCTCGCTGTCGGCGCGGTGCAGATCCTCCAGGACGACGGCCAGCGGCGCCTCGGCGGCCGCGGCACGCAGCCAGGCGGCGAGCGCCCGGTGCATCCGGAAGCGGCCGGCGGTCGCCTCGTCCGGGCTCGTGGCGGCCACACTCTCCGGCTTGCGCAGCAGAGCCGCCAGTTCCTCGGGCCGAGCCGGCGGCAGTTCCCGGGCGAGCGTGCCGAGCGCCTCCACCCACGCCCAGGCGGGCGGCGCACCCTCGTACTCCGGGCAGTGCCCGACCACCACCCGCCAGCCACCGGACCGCAGACGGCACTCGAGTCGGCCGAGCAGGGCGGACTTGCCCGCCCCGGCCTCGCCGGTGACCAGCACCACGCCGCCATGGTGCCGAGCGGCTCGCGCGGCGGCGTCCACGGCGCGCAGTTCACCGCTCCTGCCGACGAACAGGTGCTGCCCGGGCCGTCGCGGTCCGGCGACGGCGGGGCCCGGCTCGGTCACGGCCGGCTCAGGGGCGTGCACGGGCGCGGGAAGAGCGAGAAGGGGACCGGACACGGACGCGCGCAGGACATCGAGCCGCTGGGCGAGCACGGCGCGCTCCAGCTCCGCCAGCATGGGACCGGGGTCGCAGCCGAGTTCCTCACGCAGCGCCCCCGCGGCACGGCGCAGCGAGGAGAGCGCGTCGGCCTGCCGGCCGCAGGCCCAGTGGGCGAGGACGAGCAGCCGCCATCCCTCCTCCCGCAACGGGCTCTCCGCGACGAGGAGTTCGGCCGCCAGAGCCGCCTCGGCCGCCCGTCCGGTACGAAGATCGGCGGCTACGGCGAGTTCGCGGGCCTCGGCACGCAACCCGGTCAGGAAGGCCACCTCCGACGCCGCCCACTCCTCGTCCGCGTGCTCCGCGAAGGCCGGCCCCCGC
Organism: Streptomyces sp. NBC_01334; assembly: GCF_035983595.1. Lineage (NCBI taxonomy): Bacteria > Bacillati > Actinomycetota > Actinomycetes > Kitasatosporales > Streptomycetaceae > Streptomyces > Streptomyces sp. NBC_01334. The sequence goes on from NZ_CP130718.1 coordinate 9,285,829, forward strand.
CACCACCCGAGCGCCTCGGCGAGCAACCCCCGGGCCTCCTCGGCCGACGCGCGACGCGCGAGGTTCACCCGCTCCTCGAAACGCCAGGCGTCCACGGCGTGCTGGGGCAGCCGCAGCGCGTACCCCGGGGGAGCGGTGACCAGTACGGTCGCCGGGGCGCGCGCGGGCCGCCCCGGCTCGAGCGAGCGACGCAGGTTCGACACGTAGGCGTGCAGGGACACCGTGGCCTTCGCCGGCGGCGCTCCCCGCCACAGTTCCTCCGCCATCCGGTCGACCGGGACGACGCTGCCACGGGCAGCTATCAGCAGCGACAGGACAGCCCGCTGCCGCGGAGTACCCAGTTCGACCGGCCTACCCCCGACATCGGCGCCCAGCGAACCCAGGACTCGAATGTGCAGCACGGCGCGCGAATCTACCCGAGTTGCCGGTCCGGCCCGTCAACAGACGATAAACGCGACGCTCACCGGCTCCAAGTGGCGCTCCAAGCAGACGCCAAGAAGGAGCCGGACCCTGGGAGGCTGTTGCCGAAAACTGATCGCTGGAGCCAGCAAGCGTGTCCCCCGACAGCACCATTGACGAACCTTCCACAGCAGCGCGTCCCTACACCCACGAGATGATCGTGGTCCACCGGATCTTCCGCCGCGAGTCGGCGCTTCTTCCCCGGCTGGTGCGTGCCGTGCCCGACGGCGGGACGGCACGCGCGACGAAGGTCGCGCAGCACCTGCGCGAGTACCTCGAAGGTCTGCACAGCCACCACTCCCTCGAGGACGAGCTCGTCTGGCCGCTGCTGCGTGAGCGCGCCCCGGACGACCGACTCGTCGTCCGCATGGAGGAACAGCACCGGCGCATCGACAAGAGCCTGGTGGCCGTCACCGACTGGATACCCGCATGGGAACGAGCGGCCGACCACATCGCCGGTGAGGAACTGGCGCTCGCCCTGGACGAGCACCGCGCCGCGCTGCTCGAACACCTCGACGACGAGGAGCGGCTGGTCCTTCCGCTGATCGCCGAGCACCTGACGGTCGCCGAATGGGACCTGGTCGGCCGACGCGGACTGGAGCGGATCCCCAAGGACAAACTCCTGCTCGCCCTCGGCGCGATCCTCGAGGAGGCCACGCCGGAGGAGCGCGCCTGCTTCCTCGGCAGAACCCCGCCGATCGGTCGCCTGCTGTGGAAGGCCGTCGGCCGGCGCCGGTACGCCACTGCCTGCCGCGCCCTGCGCGCCCCTCTGGACGGGGGAGCAGGACGGTGACCGTACTCGACTCCGCCCCGCACGACGTCCTCGACGCCTACCGCACCTGCGAGTTCGTCACGCTCGGCCGCGACGGCACGCCGCTGGCCTGGCCCACGGCCGTGCGCCGCCGCGAGGACGGGACACTCCTGCTGACCACGTCACTGGCGTTCGCGCAGAAGGCCCTGAACGTACGCCGGGACGGACGCGTCGCCCTGCTGTTCTCCGATTCCACCGGCAGCGGCATCGACCACGCTCCGCAGGTCTTCGTCGCCGGACGCGCCGCCTGTCCCGACCAGATCATGACGGGGCCTCAGGGCGCCGAGGACTACTGGCGGATGCTCTTCGAGCGGCAGCCGCACAGCCGCTCGTACGTGACCGCTCCGATGCGGCGGCTGATGGACTGGTACTACCTGCGCCTGCTGATCACCGTGACTCCCGAGCAGGTGATCGTACGGCCACCGCTCCCGCCGCTCCCATCGAGCTCCGTGCCCGAGCAGGCCGGCCCGCGCGGGCGGAACCCGCTGCCGGGAGCCGACCGGCTCGCCCGTTTTCCGAGCGCGGTCCTGGCCGCCCGCGACGCCTTCGGGGTGCCCGTACTCGCACGGACGCGGCCGGTACCGACGGACGACGGCTTCGTGGTGGACGTACCGTCCGACTGCGCCGCCGTGCCGGGCCCCGCGTCGCTGCTGGTGCACCGGCACGACGACCGGCTCAACCACATGGACAACGCGCTCGTCCGCGGCGAGCTGCGGATGAGCGGCGACGGCCTGCTGCTGGTTCCCACCAAGGTGGTGGAGCCGATGGGTTCGGGACGTCCGACCGACGCGGTGCGGCTCCTGCGCCGGACGAAGCGCACCACCCGCCGCTACCTGGAACAGCGTGGCCTGCAACGGCCTCGGGTGCAGTGGGACGAATTCAGGGCCCTCGCGACATCGGTACGGCAGCGGCGCGACGCCTGACCGCGCGGCCGGCTGCACGCCTGCCTGACTGACATTCCTGTGCGCTCGACCGGGTGAGGGCCGTCCCGCACCCGGTCGAGCGCCGCCGGTACCCATGCTCAACCCGGGCGGCTCTGCCCGTCTGCCCGTCTGTCCGTCGGCCTGTCTCCGACGCCGTGCCGACCGCGTACGAATCCATCGACTCCACCATCGGAAGGACGCCATGACGGCAGACCCCGGCGAGCGCACGGCCGACGTCGCCGACGCCGCTCAGGACGAGCACGCTCCGGCATGTCTCGGGACCGCCACGGAGCCCGGGGCCTCCGCTGGGGCCGACGATGCCGCCGAGACGCAAGCCGCCGAGTCGCGCTCCCCCCTGCCCAGGCGGAGCATGTTCTCCGGACGCGCCGGAGTACCCCGGCGCAGTGCGATGACGGAGGCGCGGATGGCCGCCGTGCGGGTCGTGGAGCCCGACCCGGTGGAGCAGCCCGGTCCGGGAGCGGAGCCGGCCCACGGTCCCGGGGTCGATCTCGACCCCCGAACCCGGCCCGAGCCCGAGCCCGCCCTCGGGTCCGCGAGCGGCGATCTTCTCGTTGCGCATACGGCGGCCACCGCTTCCGACACCGCTGCCCGGACCGATCGGCGCCGCCTCAACAAGGGCGTGCTGGCGGGGGCAGCCGTCGCGGGCGTGATCCTCATCGCCGTGCCCTTCCTGGTCGGCGCCGTCGGCGACGACGGTGACAAGCGAGGCTCCGCATCCGGCGCCACCGCGGACAGCGACCTCGGCGACCACGGAACCGGTGACGCCCCGGACGCGTTCGGCTCGGCGTCCCCGTCGTCGGACTCCAAGTCGCACCTGACGAGCGTCGGCTCCACAGGGAAAGCCGGCAACAAGGGTGTCGAGGGGGCGGACGGTGCGGACGGGGACTTGGGAAAGAAGGGTGGTGACGGGGACCCGTCCTCGTCACGGTCGACGGACACGACCAAGTCGACGACCACCGCAACGTCCTCGTCCGGCCACACATCGACGGGCACCGGCGGGGCCACCACCGCCTCGGGGGTGTCGATCCGGAGCCACGCCTCGGGCAAGTGCATCGACGTGAGCGGCGGAGAGTCCAAGGACGGCGTGCCTCTGGACATCCTCGACTGCGCGTCGGCCGCCCGGATGAGCTGGACCTTCGCGTCGGACGGCACCGTACGTGCGCTGGGCAGGTGCATGGACGTCGCCTGGGGGGCGACGGGCAACGGCGCGAAAGTCCAGCTCGCGGACTGCAACGGCGATCCCGCCCAGCAGTTCCGGCTCAACGACGCCCACGACCTCGTCAACCGGCAGGCCGACAAGTGCGTGGACGTCACGGACGCCAGGACCGCCGACGGCACCGGGCTCCAGATATGGGACTGCACCGGAGCCGACAACCAGAAATGGAGCAAGGGCTGAGGGCCACCGACGGCCAGGTAGATCGACGATGAACTCCGTCTGCCCTCCAGCGGCACCCCCTACGGCTGCGACGGCTGGGAGTACGCCGAGGCCTGACCAGGGAGAAGACGGTGAAGGGGGCGGACCCTCGGGCCCGCCCCCTTCACCGTCTTCGTCGGTCTACTCGACCTTGGCCCAGTCGAGCGTGCGCTCCACCGCCTTCTTCCAGCCCGCGTATCCTTCCGTGCGCTGGTCGTCGGACCACTGGGGCTCCCAGCGCTTGGACTCCTGCCAGTGGGTGCGCAGCTCGTCGGTGTCGCGCCAGAAGCCGGTGGCCAGACCCGCCGCATAGGCGGCGCCGAGCGCGGTGGTCTCGGCGACGACCGGACGGCTGACCGGCACGCCGAGGACGTCGGCCTGGATCTGCATGCACAGGTCGTTGGCCGTGACGCCGCCGTCCACCTTGAGCACGTCGAGGTGGACTCCGGAGTCCTGCTCCATGGCCTCGACCACGTCGCGGCTCTGGTAGCAGATGGACTCCAGGGTCGCCCGGGCCAGGTGGCCGTTGTCGTTGTAGCGGGCGAGACCGACGATCGCGCCGCGGGCGTCGGAGCGCCAGTACGGAGCGAACAGGCCCGAGAAGGCGGGAACGAAGTACATCCCGCCGTTGTCCTCGACGGTGCGCGCCAGCGTCTCGCTCTCCGCCGCGTCGTTGATGATCTTCATCTGGTCGCGCAGCCACTGCACCGCCGACCCGGTGACGGCGATGGAGCCCTCCAGGGCGTAGATCGCCGGGCTGTCGCCGAACTGGTACGCCACGGTGGTCAGCAGACCGTGCTGCGAACGGACCAGCTCCGTACCGGTGTTGAGGACCAGGAAGTTGCCCGTGCCGTAGGTGTTCTTGGCCTCGCCCGGCGCATAGCAGACCTGTCCCACCGTGGCCGCCTGCTGGTCGCCGAGCACCCCGGTGATGGGGATGGCGGCGCGCAGCGGCCGGGAGGAGCGGGTCACGCCGAACGCCTCGCGGTGGGAGGACGGGTTGATGGTGGGCAGCATCTGCCGGGGGATGTCGAAGAAGCCCAGCAGCTCGTCGTCCCAGTCGAGGGTCTCCAGGTCCATCAGCATGGTGCGGCTGGCGTTGGTCACGTCGGTGGCGTGGACACCGCCGTCGGGGCCGCCGGTCAGGTTCCAGAGCACCCAGGCGTCCGTGTTGCCGAAGAGGGCGTGCCCCTGTTCCGCCGCCTGGCGGACGCCGTCGACGTTCTCCAGGATCCACTGGATCTTGCCGCCGGAGAAGTAGGTCGCCGGCGGCAGCCCCGCCTTGCGGCGGATCACGTCGCCCTGGCCCGAGCGTTCCAGGGCCGCCGCGATGGAGTCGGTGCGGGTGTCCTGCCAGACGATGGCGTTGTAGTAGGGACGTCCGTTGCGCGGGTCCCACACCACGGTGGTCTCCCGCTGGTTGGTGATGCCGATCGCGGCCAGATCCTCGGGGGAGAGGTTGCCGTGTCGCAGCGCGTTCTGCATCACCGAGTTGGTGCGCTCCCAGATCTCCACCGGGTCGTGCTCGACCCACCCCGAGCGCGGAAGGATCTGGGCGTGCTCCAGCTGGTGCTTCGCCACCTCGTTGCCGGAGTGGTCGAAGATCATGAATCGGGTGCTGGTGGTGCCTTGGTCCACCGCGCCCACGAAGTCAGCCATGGGTTGCCGCCTCTGCTGTGGGTGTCATTCCTCGGGGGCCGGAACTCGGCCGGGAGGCTCGGGCTCCGCCGTCGGCAGGAACCGGCCGATGAAGGCCTTGTAGAGGCCCGCACCGAGCAGGCCGCCGATCAGGGGACCGACGATCGGCACCCAGAAGTAGAGATTCCCGTACTGATCTCGCCATGCTGTGCCGTATCCCGTGATGAAGCTCGCCAATCGGGGCCCGAAGTCACGTGCCGGGTTGATCGCGTAACCCGCGTTGGTACCCCACGCCATACCGATGGCCACGACGATCAGACCGACGATGAACGGGGCCAGGTTGGCTCCCGGCGGCGTGTTCAGCAGGTCCGTGACCGCCAGGATCAGCAGGAGCAGGATGGCGGTGCCGATGATCTGGTCACGGAACGCGCCCCACTCGTGGACCGGCAGGTTCGGATTGCCGTTGGCGGGGAGCGTGGAGAACACGCCCTGTGTCTTGATGGTGTGCCCGGGGTCGGCCTTCGCCAGTGCTTCGGTGTAGTTCCACCGCACGATGAGGGCCGCCACGAAGGCTCCGGCGGTCTGGGCCAGCGCGTAGGGCGCCACCTTGCTCCACGGGAAGCCCTTGAACGTGGCCAGGGCGACCGTCACCGCCGGATTGAGATGGGCGCCGCTCAGTCGCGCCGCGACGTAGACACCCAGGGTGACGCCGAGGCCCCAGGCCCAGGCGATGCTGTCGTGGTTTCCGAGTCCTCCCGCCGGCGTCGTGAGCGCTCCACCGGCGACCACCTGGGCCACCACGCCACAGCCGAAGAGAATGAGAATCATGGTGCCGACGAACTCGGCCGACAGTTCGCCGACCAATCCCAACCTTTTGAATCGCTCAGCCATGGAAGCCCGCTTCCCGCCGGCACTGAGCCGGCACGTCGACTGCTCGAGCTCTCCCGGACAACAGCATAGGGCGATCATGGACCAAGCGCACAAATAGGGCGTTTCCTGTCCTTCCCGGCCTCCCCGCCACTATGGATGCGGCACCCTCGGCTACGGGGCGCCCACCATCCGTGAGCGGCCCGTAGTCGAGGGCGTCGACAGCCGCAGGGCACCCCACCACGGGCCGGCGACACGCCTGCCGAAAGCGTGCAGGATCGGCTTGCCCGGTGCGTCCGGCCTGCCGACGGCGATGTCACTGGTTCGACAGCAACCGAGTCATGTCGAACGCGTCCGGACTCGGGGTGACCCTTTGGGCGGCGAAGTTTGGCAAAGCGCGACCAAAAGACTCCGAATGTGCCCATCCGGCCTGTCGGCGGCGGCTCCTGCCTAGCGTTGACCGGATGCTCAAAGCCTTTCTGGTCAATGTCCTTCCGGTGGTCATCGCGGTGACCGCCATCGCCATTCCCACCTGGCTCGGCATGCGGCAGACCCGTGTCAGCCGCCATGCGAACAACATTCAGCCCATGATCGCTCTGCTCGCCGAGTTCCGGTCGGCCGCATTCCATGACCAGCACGATTACGTGTGCGCCCGACTCCAGCAGGAGCACGCCCCGGACGGCGGGGTGCGCGGGCTTCCGCACGACGCCAAAGCGGCCTTCTGCAACGTCGTGTACTACTACCAGACCCTCGCCAACCTGACCGTCTTCAGGATCGTCGACGAGGAGGTGTTCCTGCCGCTCCTGCGGCACCGGATCGTCAGCGTCTGGCAGGCGGCCCGGCCCTACGTGGAACGGGAACGCGAACTGAGGGGCAGTGACGGCTCCTACCTGTCGGCGTTGGAGGAACTCGCCTCCCGGACGGCCGAGCTGCCGCACACGTACCTCCACGAACGCATCGCAGCCAGTCGGTCCGGTCGACGGTGGTGGACGCGGCGGCGCCGCTGGGGTCGCTCGCGCCGGACCGCCTGAGGCCGGGTGGGCGTTCGCCGGGCTGCGGGGGTGGGTGATCGGTTCGAACGGCAGCCGCATGCGTTGCCGCCGGCGCCCGACGGGACGCGTCTTCCGGCCGCGGCGCTCGTGCCGGTGCTGTCAGCGGGCGGGCTGGATGTCGCCCTGGGTGGTCAGGGCGACGGAGTCCTGGTGGGCGAAGGCGCCCGGCGGGATACCCGGGAGGTGTCCCGCCGTCGCGGTGGACTCGCGGGTGGCCGCGGGACCCAGGGTGAGGCGGGAGACGATGCGATAGCGATCGCCCCGGTAGACGGAGTGGACGTACTCGACGGGCCGGCCGTCGGTGTCGCTGGTGAGGCGCTCGAACAGGAGTGCGGGAGACAGATGGGGCACCCCGAGGAGCTTGGCTTCCGCCTGGCTGACGACGGTGGGCTCGATGGTCTGCACGGCTTCGCTGACCTGGATTCCGTGCCCGTCGCGGAGGTGGTCGTACAGGTCGCCGGCCTCCAGTTCCCGAGCGGTGAGGGCGGGTACCAGGCCGGCGCGGATGTGCAGGTGCTCGATGGCCATGGGGACGCCGTCGACGAGGCGCAGCCTGGCCGCGTAGACGACGTCGGCGGCCGGTGACAGACGCAGCTTGCGCCCGACGCGGGCGCCGGCGGCGATGGTGGTGAACTCCAGCAGGCGGCTCGACCAGGCGCCGGAGGCCCGTGGGAGGGCCATGGTCCGCTGGTCGGAGACGAGTTCCTGGGTGATCTTCTCGGGCGCGACGAACATGCCGCGCCCGTGCTGGCGCACGAGGAGGCCCGCGGCGACGAGTTCGTCCACGGCCGCTCGCAGCGTCGGCCGTGAGACGCCCAAGTCGGTGCACAGGGACCGCTCGGAGGCGATGGCGTCGCCGGGGCTCAGTGACTCGATGAGCTCGAGGATGTAGTCGCGGACGCGCTCCCGCTTGAGAACCGCCCCTGACCCGCCAGCGCTCATGTGCCGCTCCTGCCCGACTGCGTGTGATGCCATGCGATGCCCTGTGGTGCCTTGCTGTGTCATGCGATGCCCGCGATGTCACTTGACCAGCTCCCTATTGTTGACCACTCGGCGGGCACTGGTCAGGTGCAGTCTAGCCACTCCGGGCCCCTCGGGCAGGTGATTCCTCACTCTGTGCGCACAAAGCCCCGGATAACGAGGGGGGTTGACGCTTCGATTGGTCTATGCCACCTTCATCGACCAATGAGAGGTCACCTGACCAGTTGGTTAACTGGTCAGGTTGCCCGGTGCCTTTCTCCCAGGGGTGAACTGTGAAGCTCCGCATGCTTGCAGGTGTTTGCACACTGGTGATCGCTGGAGGCCTGAGCGCCTGTAGCAGCTCCGATTCGTCCGGTGGCTCGGACGGGGGCACGACGACGATCGACGTCTGGCTGATGCGCGACAGCGTCTCGGCCCGGTTCCAGAAGGAGTTCGTCCAGGGCTTCCGGGCCGCGCACCCGGACATCGAGGTCAAGGTGCAGATCCAGGAGTGGGACGGGATCGGCGAGAAGGTCACCGCCGCCCGCGCCAGCAACGACGCCCCCGACGTCATCGAGACGGGCAACACCCAGGTGGCCCAGTTCGCGCAGAGCGGCGGGCTGCTCGACCTCAGCGACAAGGTCGACGAACTCGGCGGTAGGGACTGGCTGCGCGGCCTGGCCGAGCCCGGCGCCTACGAGGGCAAGCAGTACGGCATCCCGTACTACGCGGCCAACCGCGTCGTGATCTACCGCACCGACCTGTTCCGGAAGGCCGGCGTCGATCCGGCCGCCATCAAGACCCGCGACCAGTGGATCGCCGCCACCGAGAAGCTCAACAAGGGCGGCACGCAGGGGATCTATCTTCCCGGGCAGACCTGGTACGCGCTGGCCGGGTTCATCTGGGACGAAGGCGGAGACCTCGCCAGGCGGTCCGGCGACTCCTGGGAGGGGACCCTCGACACCCCCGAGGCCCTGCGTGGCATGGACTTCTACAAGAAGCTCCAGGCCCTGGGCGAGGGACCGCGGGACTCCGACGAGGCGGAGCCGCCACAGGCAGAGGTCATGGCCAAGGGGCAGGTCGCGCAGATCATCTCCACGCCCGGCGGTGCCAACGTGGTCACCGAGAGCAACCCCGCACTCAAGGGCAGGCTCGGCTTCTTCCCCATCCCCGGAAAGACGGCGGACCGGCCCGGGTCGGTGTTCATCGGCGGCTCCGACCTGGTCGTCCCGGCGGCCTCAGGCAAGCAGGACGCCGCGTTCACGTTCATCGAGGAACTGACCGGTGACGCCTGGCAGCGCAAACTCGCCGTCGCCATGAGCTACGTACCCAACAAGACGACCCTGGCCGACGCGGTCGCCTCCGATCCGGGCGCCGCGGCCATGGCGGAGGGTGCGGCCGTCGGCCGGGCGACGCCGAACACCCCCGCGTGGGCCGCCGTGGAGGCGAAGAACCCCATCAAGGACTACATGACCGCGGTGCTCACCGGCGCCGACGCCGAGGCTGCGGCCGCCGAGGCCTCCGAGTCGATCACCGAGGCCATGCAGTCGGGCTCCTGAGCCGCCCCCGCTCCCCGCGCCCAGAACCGGAAGGAGACGACGTCGTGTCGATCATCCGCGAACGCGCAGCGATCCGCCTCCCGCTCGGCCGGCCCTCACGACGGCAGCCACTGCGGGGGTCACAGCGGCCGGCCCCGCCGGGCCCGGGCCACGGACGCCGGCCCCGGCCCGGCCGCGCATGGCCGTACCTGCTGGTCGCCCCGACCGTGCTGGGGATGCTGTACCTGCTGGTGTATCCCCTCGCCCGCACGGTGCTGATCTCGTTCCAGGACTTCAGGCTGCGCCAGCTCATCCGCGGCGACGCACGGTTCGTAGGGCTCCGCAACTACGAGACGCTGCTGACCGACGGCCACTTCTGGCAGGTCGTGCGCCGCACCTTCCTGTTCATGGCCGTCGACGTCGTGCTCATCATGCTGCTCGCCACCCTGGTCGCCCTGGTGATAGAACGGCTGGGCCGCCTGGGCCGCACCGCGGTGCTCAGCGCGCTCGTGCTCGCCTGGGCCATGCCGGTCATCGCCGCCACCACCGTCTTCCAGTGGCTGTTCCACTCGGAGTTCGGCATCGTCAACCACACGCTGACCGGGCTGGGCTTCGACTCCTTCGACCGCTATCCCTGGTTCGCGCACGGCCCGGCCGCGTTCACGATCCTCGTCCTGCTCATCGTCTGGCAGTCCGTGCCGTTCGCGGCCGTCACCCTCTATTCGGCGCTGGCCACGGTGCCGTCGGAGCTGTACGAGTCGGCTCGCATCGACGGTGCCCCGGCCGGACGCATCTTCCGCTCCATCACCTTCCCGATGATCCGGCCGATCTTCATGCTCGTCCTCTCGCTTGAGGTCATCTGGACGTTCAAGGCGTTCGTGCAGATCTGGGTGATGACGAACGGCGGGCCGGGCGACGCCACCACCATCCTGCCGGTGTACGCCGTCCAGACCGCGCTGTCGAGCCAGCGCTACGACCTCGGCTCGGCGGCCTCCATGGTCACCGTGCTGATGATGGCCGCGGTGCTCGTCCTCTACTTCCGTCAGCTGTTCCGTCAGGAGGGCGAAGCCCTGTGAGTTCGCCGCGCCCCCGACTTCGACGCCTTCCGCTGCACGTCGCCGCGGGTACGACGATCGCCGTCTGCCTCTTCCCCGTCTACTGGATGGTCGTCACCGCGTTCAAGCCCAACCGGGACATCCAGTCCGACCGCCCGCAACTCCTGCCGCAGACCTGGACCCTGGACCACTTCCGCACCGCCGTCGACGCCGACGGGTTCGCCCTGTTCTGGCGCAACAGCATCCTGGTCACGCTGGGTGCCGTCCTGCTCGCCCTGGCGGTGGCGCTCGGCGCCGCCTTCGCCGTGGCCCGGATGCGATGGCGCGGCCGGCGCCAGTTCGTGCTCATGGTGTTCATCGCGCAGATGGCACCGTGGGAGGCACTGATCATCCCGGTCTACATCATCTCCCGCGACACCGGCATGCTCGACCGGCTGCCCACGCTCACACTGATCTACTTCATGATGACGCTGCCGTTCACGATCGTGGTGCTGCGCGGATTCATCGCCGCCATCCCCGCCGAACTGGAGGAAGCGGCGCAGGTCGACGGTTGCACCCGGGCCGGCGCCTTCCGGCACATCGCCTTCCCGCTGCTCGCCCCCGGCCTGATGGCCACCTCGCTGTTCGGCTACATCACGGCCTGGAACGAGTTCACGTACGCCAACTTCCTGATCATCAAGCACCAGGACAGTCGCACACTGCCGGTCTGGCTCTCCTCGTTCCAGAACGTCTTCGGTACGGACTGGGGCGCCACCATGGCCGCCTCCACCCTGTTCGCCCTGCCGGCCCTGGCGGTGTTCCTGCTGCTCCAACGCCATGTGACCGCCGGCTTCGCGGCCGGAGCCGTCAAGGGCTGACCGTCCGGCCTTCCCCGCACGCGGACCCCCGGGAGACAACTGTGCCCGCACCCCCTCTGGACGCCACGCTTCTGCCCCGGCCGACCAAGGCCCGGGGGAGATCGGGACAGTTCACGTTCACAACCGACACCTGCCTGCGCGTCAGTGAAGGGGCCGAGGACGCCGCGCGGCTGCTGCGCACCCTCCTCACCCCCGCTTCGGGCCTGCCGCTGCGCCCCGCCGACGACGCGGAGGTCGTCCTCGCCCTGGACCCGGACCTGACGGGTCTCGGCCACGAGGGCTACGGCCTCACGGTCGGTCCACACTCCGTGCTGCTGCGTGCCGCACGGGCCACCGGCCTGCTGCGCGGGGTGCAGACGATCCGGCAGCTGCTGCCCGTGCAGGCACTGGCGCGGACGCCGCAGCGCGGGGTGCGGTGGACTCTGCCCTGCGCCGAGATCACCGACGTCCCCCGCCACCCCTGGCGCGGGGCCATGCTCGACGTGGCACGCCACTTCCAGCCGGTGGAGTACCTGCGGCGCTACGTCGACCTCCTCGCCCTCCACAAGATCAACGTGTTCCATCTGCACCTGACCGACGACCAGGGGTGGCGGATGCCGGTCACCGCCTACCCCGAACTGACCGAGATCGGCGGCCACCGCACCCAGTCCATGACCGGGACGACCGGCGACGACTTCGACGGCATCGCACACAGCGGCGCCTACACCCGGGCCGAGCTGGCGGGCCTGGTGGAGTACGCGTCGGCGCGTGGCGTGACGGTCATGCCGGAGATAGAGATGCCCGGCCACGTCCGCGCCGCCCTGGCGGCCTGTCCCCGGTTGGGCAACGATCCCGGCCGGGCCCTGGAGGTGTGGACCCGGTGGGGGGTGTGCGACACCGTCCTCGGCGTGCACGACGAGGTCCTCGACTTCTGCCGCACCGTGCTGGAAGAGGTCATGGAACTCTTCCCGTCGCCGTACCTCCACATCGGCGGCGACGAATGTCCCCTCACGGAGTGGGAACGCAGCCCCCTGGCCCGGGCACGCATCGCGGCCGAGGGCCTGAGCGGGCCCGCCGACCTGCACCGCTGGTTCCTCGGCCGGATCGGGGACTTCCTCCTCCGCAACGGGAGGCGCCCGGTCGGCTGGGCCGAGAACGGCACCGAACTGCCCGCCGGATTCACCGTGATGGCCTGGCGCGACCCCGCGCACGCCCTCGCCGCCGCCCGCCGCGGCCATGACGTGATCAACGCCTACTACCGGGCCACCTATCTCGACCACCCCCAGAGCGCCGGTCCGCAGGAGCCCCCCGGCCAACCGGGAGCCGTCGTCGGTCTGCGGGACGTCCACGGCCACGACCCGGTGCCCGAAGGCGCGGCTCCGGACGTCGCCGCGCGGGTGCTGGGCACGCAGGCCCAGATGTGGACCGAGTTCGCCGCCACCCCGGAGCGCCTCGAATACCTCAGCTATCCGCGCCTGTGCGCCCTGGCGGACCGCGGCTGGAGCGGCCCCACCGAGTGGGGCGACTTCCGGTCCCGTCTGGACCTGCACACCGCCCGGCTCGACGCACTGGAGGTCCGCCGCCGTGCGTGAGCCGCGCGCGAACCGCCCTGACCCAGCACAGAGCACAGCACCCTGCCCCGGAAAGGAATCACCATGAAGTCGAGAACCCGTCCGAGCCGGCTGCGCGTCGCCGCAGCCTCAGCCGTGGCCGTCGCCCTGGGCGCCGCCGGCCTCGCCGCCCTGCCCGTCACTGCAAGTGCCGCGGCCGCCGACGTGGCCGTCCAGTACCGCACCAGTGCCACGGGCGCCACGGCGGACCAGGCCGAGCCCTGGCTCAAGGTCAGGAACACCGGTGACGGGGCCGTCCAGCTCAGCACCGTCAAGGTCCGCTACTACTTCAAGGCCGACAGCGCCGGCGCGGGCTACCGCTTCGCCTGTTCCTGGGCCGTGAGGGGCTGCGCCGACATCACCGGCACCTTCGGCACCCTGGCCCGTCCCACGGCGACCGCCGACCGCTATCTGGAGATCGGCTTCACCCCGGGCGCGGGCACCCTCGCGCCCGGCGCCGACACCGGGGACATGCAACTGCGTTTCCACCGTGCGGACTGGCAGTCCCTCAGGCAGAGCGACGACTACTCGTTCGGTCCCGCGCAGACCGCCTACGCGGACTGGTCGAAGGTCACCGCGCAGCTGTCCGGCGCCACGGTGTGGGGCACTGCCCCCGAAGGCAACGACCCGACCGACCCGCCGACCGACCCACCCACCGACCCGCCCACCGGGGGGCAGAGCCTGTTCGACGACTTCGACTACACCACCTCCAGCGACCCGAGGATCGCCGCCCACGGCTGGAACGTGCGCTCGAACTCGGGCGGTCCCGGAGTGCCCGGCGCCACCTGGGCACCGGAGAACGTCACCTTCGCCGACGCCGCCGGCAACTCCGTGATGAACCTCCGGACGTCGACCGCGGGGACGGCGGACAGCACCAAGCAGACCGAGGTCCTCACCAAGGCGACGAAGTTCAAGAAGGGCACCTACGCGGCCCGGGTGAAGTTCTCCGACGCACCGCTCTCCGGGCCCGACGGCGACCACCTCGTCCAGACCTTCTTCACCATCAACGACCTCACCGCCCCGATGGCCGACAACTACTCGGAGTACGACTTCGAGTACCTTCCCAACGGCGGCTGGGGAGAGCCCTCGAACATCCTCTACACGACGTCCTGGGAGACCTACGATCCGGACCCGTGGCAGGCCGTCAACCAGCACACCGAGTCCCGTCAGAGCCACACCGGCTGGCACGACCTCGTCCTGACCATCGACGACAGCGCCATCACGTACTACGTCGACGGCCGGCTCTTCGGCGTCCATGACGCCGCCTACCTGCCCGAGCGGCCCATGTCGATCAACTTCAACCAGTGGCTGATCGACCTGGCCGGCCAGACCGGCACGACGGCCCGCGCCTACGACCAGCAAGTCGACTTCGTTCTCCACGTCAAGGACCAGGTCCTGACACCCGCTCAGGTCACCGCCAAGGTCAACGCCTACCGCACCGCAGGGACCACGTTCGAGGACACCGTCCCGGCCGGCTAGACCACGCCCCTGAGAACCTCCTTCCAAGGAAGCCCCGGCTGGACGGGTAGGACCAGCCGGGGTGGTGACCAGTTTCGGGCCCAGGCGGCTGTGTACGCGGACGGTGACCGGTGCGACCAATGTCTGACGGCCCGTCAACCTCCGCCGACATCCCCGCCGCCAGCCGGGCGCAAGGAGGTGCGTGCTCTGCTCGCCGAGCCGAGGGCGTCGGATCGCAGAGAGCGGTCCGGGCACCCATGTGCCCCTGTGGCGTCGGGGAGTTGCCGATTTCGTGGGTGCGCGCGCCACTGTTTATGATCTTGGTCATGTCTGTGCAGAGCTTTGACAAGAACCTCTCCCGTAAGCAGAGACTTCAGGAGAAGCAGCGCCGTCAGCTGGCGGTGGTGGACACCGTGGACAAGGCCGAGACCAAGGTCCGCAAGGCAGAGGTCGAACTGGCCCTGGCTGTCACCGAGGCGGTGCAGGTGTTCGGTGACGAGGAGTCCGCGTCCGAGGGCCTTGACATGCCGGTCGAAGTGATCCGGCGCTTCCTTGGCATGGCCGAGGACGAAGCGTCCGGTGCCGACAACGTCGTCGAGATCGCCGACAAGACCTGAGATCTTCGGCAGCCCCGGACGGTCACCGGTCGCATGGGCAGTGCGGCCCGTGCGGCCCGTGCGGCCCGTGCGGACGAGCGAGCCAGGTCCTGGAAGCATCGGTGCGAAGGCATCAGTCGAATCGGTCGAAGTCGTTGATCTGATCGCTCGTTGTGGGGCCGGTGGCCTGCCATTGCCCAGGACTCAGCAGACGTGCCCGCGCGGCCAGGCGGCGCAGGGCGGCGACGGCGCCTTCGTCGAGTGGCGCCCCGCTGTAGCCGATGTACGCCACAACACCGGGCACCGGCTCCCAGGCCAGCGCACCGTTGCCACCCAACGCGGACGTGATGACTGCGGGCTTGCCGTTCACGGTCCCTGCCGTGCGGACACGGCCGGCGTACAGCTGGTCCTCAAGGCCGCCGCACCGGGCGACGCCGGTGAAAGTCAGGCCTCCTGAGAGCTCGTTGGCCTCCCCGGTCTCGGCTGAGCCGTATCGGGCCTCGTGTATGTAGGGCGGCCGTGAGCTGCCGGTCGCCGTCACCGACAGTCCGGGCGGCGATTCGACGACGGGGCGGCCCGAGACGACGCGAGTGGCGACAGCGACAGCGATCAGTTCGGACTGTGGCAGATCCCCTCGGACCCGCACGTACGAGCCTCCGACCGGCCAGGTGATCTCGCGATCGCGACCCCTTCCCGAGACGCCGCCGACCTGGACCGGGCGTCCTCCTGTCGGCGCCGGTACAGGGAACGTGACCACCGCGCCGTGTCGTCCCAAAGACCCGTCCAAGCGTCGTAGCACCACCGTCGACGGGCCCGCGTCCGCTGTGCGGTCCCGCCTGATCAGCGTGGCACCCTGAGGCAGTGGCAGCCCTGTGATCACCATGCCAGGGGTCTGCCCCGCCCTGACGGTCGTGTCCGGGCCGTCAGGAAAGGCACTTCCGGAAGCCGATGCCGACGACGAGTTCAAGGGCGTCGCCGGAGCTTCCTCGTCCGACCCGCTGAGGGTCACGATGCCCACCACGAGGGCGGCGGACAGCGCCGTGGCCGTGGCTGCTGCGATCAGCCGACGTGGTGGCCTCCAGGGCGGTCGGTCCGGGCCACTGCTGAGCACATCCCCCATGTCTTGCAGTCTGCCCCACAGGTTCCGGGCGGTACAACGAGCTTCGCCGTCCGTGCGGAGACCTGGCCGCGTCCTGTGCGCCGGTCCGGACAAGAGTGTCTCCCCGGCCGCTGCGGTACCGCAGCGAAGTACAGCAACCAGCCGAGAGTTCGGCACGCAGAGGCCGTGCCGGAGCCATGGCAGATCGTGTGTGCGGAGGGGGGAAGACGAACGACGGGGAACACCGGGGAATCGGCCGACCTCACATCAGGCGCCGACACCACTGGGCCGCAGGTCAGACTCAGAGCAGGCCTTGGATGCCTCTACTTACCGAGCTGAGGGCTCAGGGCACCGAGCCGAGGGGTACGTTGCGAGGATGCCGACCGAGTCCATACCAACCTGTCCCCAGTGCGGTGGTCCGTTGAAAGCCGGCGCGATGGCACTTTGCCACCGGGAGGAGGACGACCGCCGAACCTGCCGTGTGGTCTGGGGCTGCCCCGACCAACACGTCTGGTGGAAGTGGGCCGACCGTCCGACCGCCGCGCTGGAAATCTGTCCCTACCCGGATCTGATGAAGGGCTGACAGATGCGGCAGACATCACGACGCCGGACGGGGGCGTACAGCAGCACCCCTGGCAGGGCGTCGCGGCAGCCGACGACCGTCGCCAGACCCACCTGAATCGAACTCACGCGGGTGTCGCAGCTTCGGATCGTCCCGGGAGCACCAGGCGAAGGCCCCGGACCGATCATGTCCCCGGGCCCGTGACATGCCATGTGAGCAAGCCGCCTCTCCGCCCTGTGGCGCCGCCGGACCAGCTCGCGTCCCGGCGGCGGTGTGATCTCCGAACGCGTCGCGGTCAGAGATCCCATACTTGATCTGGGTCGTCCAGTGCCGCGCGGACCTGTGAGAGGTCTCCGATGTCCGCGAGCGGCGAGCTCTTGGCGATGTCGACGATTCCACGCACGACGGTCTGCAGCACGTCGCCGTTGCCCTCGTCGAGTGCCCTGTCCAGCCGGGCGAACATCTCCTCATAGATGTTGCGCCGTTCCGCGAATGCCTGTGCGAAGTAGTCCTTGAGGACGGCTTCAGCGGCCCGGATCCGAGCGACCTCCGTGGCTTCGTAGGCCTCGATCCGGGCTCTCTTGGTGCTCTCGACCTCGTGGATGTGGATGCACTCGCGGGCGGCTTCAACAATCTGGTTCAGCGCAGCGAAGCCGTCCATCGCCCGAAACGAACCCTTGGCCGCGTTGACGACCCTTCCTACATGCACCTTGGGTTGGTCAGTCATCTTGAGTCTCCTCGGTCAATGGTCGGTACCTGATGGTGAGGTTCGCGCTGCGCTCGTCCAACTCGCCTTCGGCGTCCACGATCGGAGTCGCCGCTACGTCGCGGACCGCCATGACCAGTGTCATGGCCCGCTGGAAGCGTGCGGCGTGCCTCGACGGATCGAACGGCTCGGACTCCAGGCGCTCCAGCGCCTCAAGCGCTCGGAAGGTGAGGTCCGTGAGAACCTCGCGCAGCTCCGCGGCGCGAGCGTCGACGCCCTTCAAGTGAGCGTCCGTCTGGTCGAGCTCAGCGATTGCCACGGCGATCTCCGCCTCGAACTCCCTCGCTCGGGTCATCGCCTTCGTACCGCGGCCCTTGACGACCAATCCACCGACGAGCAGCGCGGGACCGATCGTGACAAAGTTGAGCGCCGTAGCTCCCAGGGCCATCCCGCCGCCACCCGATACAAGCGAGCCACCGCCCAGGAAGGCGAGGGTCGCACTCTCAGCCGCGGCGCCCGTCAACCCCGAGATCGCCGCTCCGGTGCTCGCGACTCCGAAGCTGCTCGCCGCCGCCGTGATCCCAACGCCCGCGCCTGCGCCCGCCGCCGCGGATCCGAGAGCCCCGCCGATCCATGCCACGGCGTCGACATCGAGGCCGCGAAGCCCGGGCATCTTGGCCATGGTGACGTCGATGCCCTCCACCAGCAGCCGCTCGCTCTCGCGCACCTGTCGCTCATGGCGACGCAGGAAGTCGCCCATGCGTACGACGACATCGACGAGCGCCTGCCTCTGCTGCTCCCCCAGTTCATCGAGGAACGCGTTCGTCGCTGCCAGGGCGTCCTCGGCCTGGGCCAGGCGTCGCTCGTAGTCCTGGCCCGCCTCCTGCAGCCGGTCCTTCGAACGCTTGAGGTCGTGGGCGCCTTTGCCACCGAGGGCGACCCCGCTACCGCCGGTCGCCACACCGACACCGATAAGAATGATTGGTATGAAGAACGGCACGATCCCCCCTTGGGTGCCCCATGACCCTGCGCGAACCAGCAGGTTCAACCGTCACATTGTGCCCTCACTGAGGCCCATTGCTTCTCCACGGGACCGGCGGGGTCGACGTCCGCGACTACCTGGGAGGCAGTCTGGAAGCCTGTGCGGTCGGCTCAGTTGCCTGAGGGCCCGGCCGAAGCCCAGCCGTCGATGAACACAGGTGAACGCCCCTGTACACAGCCCACCGGCCCACCGACACGTTGGGAAAGCGTGCGCCCTCGGTGCTGGACGGTCCCCGAGTACGCGATGCTTGGGTATGGCCCTTGAACCTGACGCTTCTCCGTCGACGACCACTCACGTGAGTGCGGTGACCGACGGAGTCACCCGAGTCTTCACGTGGGAGGAAGGCGTACACGTCGAGGTCCGCAACCTGGGCGGAGAGATCGTCATCGAGGCGAACGCCGCCGGGTTGAGGACGCTGGCCGGCCACCTCCTCACGCTCGCCCAGGCCGACACACCGGATGGCGCCCACCTCCACCTGGAGGAGGCCAACGGACTTGCAGAGGGGTCCATAGGCCTGGTTCTGGAGAGGTGTGACGAGGAATGATTCCTGTTCCGAGCCACTCCTTCGGCCTCACGCCAGGGTGTGCGGCATCAGCAAGCCGGAGGGATTCATGACCGACGGTCGACGCGTCGACGACCACGCAGCGATGTCGTTGCTGACCTACTCCGCTGTGATCGAGATTCGAGCCATGGCCCGGCGGCACAAGGCTCTGGCCAGTTGGCCCGATGATGACTTCGTCGCATGCATCGCCTGGCTTGCCGACCTTGTTCACAACATTGCCATGGGTGCGAGACGAGAACCCCGGTGGAAGTTCTGGCGTAAGCAGAACCGCCCCATGGCCTATACCTGGACTGTGGCAGGCCCGGCCGGTCAAGCATGGATCCAGGCGACCCTCTCCAGGAACGGACTGGAGTGGACCCCACCGCCGCTGCTCCCTGTCCTGGTCAGGGACGTCCACGGCTGACATGTACTGGCTTCTTCAGCTGATGCCGCCAACGGAGTCAGCAACGGCAAGCGGCCTCGGCCCTGCTCTCGTGGTGTTCGGGTGCCTACGATCGCGCAGTGAGCTACGACATCCACTTCTTGAACAGAAGCGACGGGCAGTCCTGGGATGAGGTCCTGGAGGCGATGGGGGACTCGGCCGAGGACAGCGAGCCGATGGATGCGGCACTGTCGTGGCGGAAGACCCGGAGACCAGCGCGGGACAGACGTCCGCCAGTAGCGGGGGCTCGATCTCGCCCACCCGAACAGGCTATCGGGACCCTGACCCGGTTCGAGCCTCGTGAGCAGCAATGATCCGCAGGAACGGCCCTGGCGGTATTGAGCCGCCGGGCCGGGTGACCCGGTGCCCAGCGGTCATTCGTTCTCCGTCATCGTTCTGTACGCCTCGTGGCGAACGTCGGCGTTCTTGTGCCCGCGGAGCAGGCGCAGCAGCGACCGCCACTCCTCGGGCCAGTCGAGCGGGCCGCCCGTTCCCTTGGCGAGGCCTACCGCCAGCAGGCCCGTCGCGGTGCCGCCGTCGCGGGCGAACCGGTCGGCCGCGGTCAGCAGGGCCTCGGCGCGCTGCGGAACGGCGCGGTACGCCGAGGACGACCGCAACCGGTCGGACGTGTGGACCGCGACGGTCGTCCCGGCGCCCTCGAGAGCGTCCGCGAGGTCCCGCAGTCGTTCGAGCAGCGCGGGCGGCTCCACCGTGCGATCGACCAACTGGCCCAGCAGATGCGCGCGTTCGGCGATCAGCAGGGGTTCGGACGCCAGTTGCTCCGCGACCGCTTCGAGCAACTCGGGTCGCACTCCGTCGACGTAGCCGAACGACGTCAGGTTCCGCAGCCGCTGCAGCGCCGGCAGGTCCCGGCCCTCCAGCGCGTCACAGCCGCCCTCCGTCGTGTGCATCGCGGCCAACAACTCGGCCACCGCGCCGTGGAACATGCTGCCCGGCGCGGCCCCGCCCACGGGATGCGGAAGCTCGGACGCGGCCAGATCGCGTATCACCCATCCCGCGAACTGCCAGTGGGTACGCTCGCCGAGGTCGCAGACGGTACGAGCGATACGGGCGGCCAGTTCGGTCGAGTAGCGGCACCACACCCCCATGGCGCGCAGCACGGCATAGCCGCCCCCGAAACCCTCCGTGAGCGCGAGCGACGTGTCGTACGCCGCGACGACCACCGCGGCGTAGGCGCGGCGGTGCGGCTCGGGCAACTCCCAGGGGGTGACAGTCAGGAGGGCGTCGTGCACGGGCCGGGCGTCGTCGCGCGCGACGTCGTCGAGCAGGTGCCAGGCCTCCGGCTCGCCGACCAGCGGGGGCAGTGCGCGGACGACGGCGGCCCGCACGTCGGGGTGGCGGTCTGGAGCCTGGAAGGTGCTCGCCAGCAGGGACACCGCCCGCCGGGGCGGCAGGAAGCCCGCGGCGAGCCGTACGGCCTCCTTGCGGGAGGTCACCTTCGCGGGTTGTTCCCCGGTGAGCAACGGGCCCAGGGCGAGGGCGAGTTCGGACGGGGCGGTGAAGCGGGCGGCGCGGGACGCCGCGTAGACGGCCACCCGGGCCCGGTCGCTGCCCGCCTGTTCCAGCAGCACCGGCAGGGTGTCGTGGGGCAGGTCGGTCCAGGGCAGGGCGCCGAGCGCGGCCTCGGCGACGATCACCTCGGAGTCGTCCTTGTGCGCGAGTGCCAGCGCCCGCCCGAACTCGGGCACCGGCGCCGCGGCCCGGATCAGGGCGGCCCGCTCGTCGAGCGGAAGGGAACCGTCCGCGACCGCCTCTCCGGCCAGCAGCACCGCCGTCCGCTGCTGGCGGGGCAGCCAGCGGTCGCTGTCGCCGAGGTCCGGCAGCGGCCGCCGGGCCCCGTCCACCAGGAAGCGTCCGTAGGGCGCAGACGCGTCGAGCAGGGAGTCCAGCAGATCCGTGCGCCGCCGGGTCAGCACCCGCCGTACGGGCGGGAGGACGACCGACGACGGTTCGAGCGCGATGATCCTGGCGACCCGTTCGCCGCGGGTCGCCGGCGCGGCCAGCCACAGTTCGGCCGCCGCCCGGAACGTCTCGTCGTCGCCGCGTTCCAGGGCCGTGACCAGCCTCTCCTGGAGCTCGGGCAGCCGTCGGGCGCGTGGTCCCAGTGCGGTGGCCAGGCCCAGCAGCAGCCGGAAGTCGGCCCGTCCGGCCCCGGCGTCGAGCCAGGGCCGCAGGGCCTCGAACACCTCGTGCTCCTGGCCCCGCCGCAGGACGCGGTGCAGCGGGCCGAAGTCGGGTACGCCGACGCGGCTCGTGATGCGTTCCAGGACGCGCAGCGCCCAGTGGCGCAGATCCGAGGCCTCGTCCGTGGCGTGCTCGACGAGCAGACGCACGGCGAGGGTGCGCAGCGCCGTCAGGGTGCCGACAGAACTGTCCCGTGCCTCGAGTGCGCCGGCGGCGATCACGTCCAGCAGCGGGACGTCGTCGGCGCCGAAGAGCCGCGGGTGCGTCTCGGCGAGCGCGCCGAGCGTCTCGGCGCGCACCGGGTCCCGCTCGTTGCGCAGACGGCGGCCCGCCGTGGTCAGCAGCTCGGTGATCGCCTCCCGGCTGCCGTCACGGGCGGCGCAGGCCACGAACAGCGGCCAGGCGGCGGCCCGGTCGTCGGCGTCGGACCGTCCGATCGCCGCGAGCAGTGCGGGACGTGCCTCGTCGACCGGGCCGTGGGCGAGGGTGTCCAGGTCGTCCCACCAGTAGTCGGTGCCGTCGAACTCGGCCGCCGCACGCCGGACTTCCGCCCAGCGGCGCTCGCGCGGCAGCAGGCCGAGGACGCTCAGCGCCGGGTCCTGCTGAGTCCCTCCGTCGGCGACCGCGTCCACGAACGCGGGGCGCCGACCGGGCGCGATGGCCTTCACCAGCGCCGTGAAGTGCTCGCCGCGGTTCAGCCAGTGACGGCCCAGCGCGGTCAGCGACGCGGGTTCGGCCCGCACGATCCTGTGCAGCACTCCGGGCGGCGGAATCGGCTCATAGCGCTGTTCCCGGCGGTCGGGGGAGGTGATCCAGCGGATCACGCGTTCGGCGTCGAAGGTGACGAGGGGACCGAGCCCGTTGTTCAGCGCGGGCGGCAGACTGCCGGGACCGTGCCGCTCCAGCAGGGTCATCACCCTCTCGGGGCGCAGTGGCACGAGCGCCGCGACCGTGGTGGCGTGCAGACGCCACCAGTCGTCCCGCTGCTGTCCGCCTGCCCGGTCGGCCAGGGTCTGCTCGGCGTGGTCCAGCACCGGGTCGGGATGCCGGCACGCGAGCCGTGTCCAGCCGTCGACGGCGTGTGCCAGCCCCGGCAACTCCCGTGCCACGAAAGGGGGAGAGCAGGCCGGCAGCAGCCGCGCGGCCTCGGCGTCGCCCCATTCCGCGTGCAGTCGCGCCACCAGTCGCTCGGCGAGCGCCGTACGGCCTCCCGCGGCGAGCAGCCGGGCCAGCCGCTGCCGCAGCACGGCCGGCGCGTCGTCGTACGCCGCCTCCACCGCCCGGTCCGGTACGGGCAGCTCGCGTGCGCCGCGCCGCGCATACCCGGCGACGACCGGGTCCGGGTCGGCCAGCCGCTCCGCGAGGAACCCCGCGTCCCGTCCGACGAGGGCCGCCAACGCAGCGAGCCGCCGCTCGTACGGCCCGCGCCCGTCCAGCTCGGTCAGGAGCGGGGCGAGCGTCCCGTCGTCCGCGAGGCTGCGTGCGGTCCGCGCCGTCAGGGTCAGGCGTGCGGGGAACGGCAGCGGTTCGAGGGCGGAGAGCAGTCGCTCCGCGTTGATCGGCATCCGCCGATTGTGCCCGGCAATGTGTGTTCATGCGATCGAATAAGGCGGCTCGCCTGCGACGGCCGTGGCCGGCCGACCCGCCGCGATCCCGCTGACCCGGGGCCGACGCCAGGACAGCATCTGCGCACGCCGCCCGCTCCTGACACACTCCGGGTCCTGGTCCCGCGCACCGGCCCCGGTTGGCGCCCGGCAGGCGACCGGCACGCCGGAAATGTCGTCAACTCGACTTCGGTGAGCGCTGTTTCCTTCGCCGCAAGGGCCTGCGCGGCGTCGTCACCGGATACGACTGGACCGCCACCTCGTACGAGGCGGCGGTCGATCTCGCGTCATTCCTGCTCTGGGGAAGATCCGGGGGAAGACGGACCCTGGTGTTCCTGAGGCGAGATGTGCCGGCAGCGCACCGCGAGGGCCGCGATGTCGTCGTCCAGCCTTCCGCCGGCGTAGCGGAGCAGGTCCCTGTGGAGCTCGGTGAGCAGCTCACGGGGCGCGGCCGCGCGGTGCCGGCGCATCCAGTCCGGCAGCGGGAAGAACGTGCCGCTGCGGTCGCGGGTTTCCGTCACACCGTCGGTGTAGAGCAGCATCTGATCGCCGGGGACGAAGGCGACGGTGTCCACGTAGTAGTGGTCTCCGAGCAGCGCCGCGAGATTGAGGGGTGTGGAGGGGCGGGTGGGCTCGAGCACGTGGATTTCCCCGCTCTGCACGAACACCGGTGGAGGGTGCCCGCAGTTGAGGACCTTGACGTGCCCGCTGCCGTAGGGGATCTCGGTGATCAGGGCGGTGGCGAAGTGCTCCTGCTGGTCGTCGGCGGGGATCGAGGCGCTGTAGCGGGTCATGGTGATCTGCAGGCGACGGACCAGCCCCTTCAAGTCGGGCTGGTCGTACGCGTTCTCTCGGAAGCAGTTGATCACTGCCGCGGCTGCCCCCACCGCTGACAGGCCCTTGCCGCGTACGTCGCCGATGAGGAGGCGGACGCCGTACGGCGTGTCGGCCACCTCGTAGAAGTCACCACCGATCCGGGCCTGCTCCTGGGCCGCTCGGTACAGCGACTCGATCTCGATGCCCTGGATACGGTGCGGCAGCGGGCGGAGCAGCACCTTCTGGGCCGCGTCGGCGACTAGTCGGACCTGGAAGAGCGTCTCCTCGCGCTGGAGTCGGAGATGGCTCGCATAGGCGGCGGCCAAGGTGACCGCGGCGATCGCGGCAACCGTGTACGGGGTCCCCAGATCGGAGTGGACGAAGCTGATGCCGATCATGATCAGTAGGCAGAACGTCCCCAGCAAGACCGTCGGGAGCACGGGCCACAGCGCGGCCGCGAGGGCGGGTGCGGCGGGCAGGAGGCGGCTGAACGCGATCTCTCTCGGAGTGGAGAAGGCCAGGCCGGCGATGACGACCGTGACAAGCACCGGCGACAGCAGTACGGCCTGCCGCTGGCCGCCGTAGGGACGGTGGCGGCGCCGGTGCTGTGCTGACCTCATCACAATTCAGATCCTATCGGGACAAAGGGGGTGACGAACGGATCCGCCACTCGGCGATCACCCCTGGTCGGGCCCGGCCGCGCCGCGATCCCGTTGCCGGGGCGGGAGACCGGCACGTGGTTCGTGGCCGTGCGGGCAGCCATGAAGCCTTCCGTGGCCGCCCGCACGACGACGTGCTCAGGGCCTGGCGGTGTACACGACTCCGGCCAGGCTCTGGGCCGCGGAGCCCCACACCTGGGCGTACAGGGAGGAGTCGACGCCGAGTGTGTGGAGGAGCCAGGCGGTCGTGACGCCGTAGGTCAGTTTGAGCTGGGCGGTCCGGGTGATGGTTCCGCTGTCGCAGCCGATGCCGGAGCTGTCCTCGAATCCGCAGTGGAACCCACCGGTGATGACGCGCAGTTGGGTGGCGGCCGGCTTGGCGTCGTACATCTTCTGCTGGTTGCCGGCGACACCGGCGATGCTGTCGGCACTACCGCCGACGTACTGGACGGGGATGCTCAGCGCGCTGGAAGCGCTGACGGCGGATGGGTCGGTCTCCGCGGCCGCCAGGGTGGAGACGGACCTGACGGCCGGGTTCCGGCTCGCTGCGACCAGTGCCGCGCCCCCGCCCATCGAGTGCCCCGAGACGGCGAGCCGGCTGGTGCTGACCGCGCCCGCGAACCGTGAGCCGGTGGTGCTGTTCTGCGTGGTGAGCCAGGTGAGTGCCGCGTTCAGGTCGTCGGCGAACGCCGAATGGCTGGGGAACAGGCCGCCCTGGGACTTGGGTGCGACGGTGATGATTCCCCAGGAGGCGTAGTGCTTGAGCAGGCTCTCGTACTGGGTGATCGCCTGGAAGAAGCCGTGCCCGAAGGCGAGGCCGGGGTGGGCGCCGGAGGCGACCGGCGCGTTCGACCCGGCCGTCGTGCCGGGGTACCAGACGCGTGCGCTGTACGAGCGGCCCGAGGCGGATACCGTGAGATCGGTGTAGGCGACGGGGAACGACCCGGTGGTGGAGGGGTCCGCGGCGCGCACCGAGGCCGCCGCCTCCGACGACTGGGCGGCCGGTGCGAGGGTGAAGGCGGCTACTGCGGTCAGCAGCAGCGCGGTCATGGACCGCAGGAGTGTCCTGGATAGCCGTGGAGACGGTGGTAGGGGTCGATGACGCCGGTGCCGGGGCTGTCGCCGACGGTGCATCCGCCGATCAGGTGACCGGTGGTGGGGATGTCGAAGAGGTCTGCCCAGGTGCCGCAGGCCTGACCGTCGATCCGGTCGGCGGCCGTGCGGGCGGCTCGGTGCCCTGCGGGGATCCAGGTCGGGTTGGGTGCGCCTTCGCCGGGTCGGCTGCTGAGGCGGCGCCGGCCGGTCTTCGTGCGCCGCAGACAGGTGGTCACCGAGTTGTCGACCGACTGCATGACCAGCAGGACCACGGACTGCTGGGACCAGCGGCGAGGGTTGTGGAGCGCGGGAAGGCGGCGGGCGTTGCGTGCCATGGCGACGAGGCCCACGAGGAAGCGGGACCGTCCCGGCACCGGGTCGACGAGCATCGCGCCGAGCAGCCCGAGCAGGTTGCTGCCGCGGCCGTAGCGGACCGGCTCGACATGGGTGGTGTCGTCCAGCCGGACGGAGGAGGTGATGGCCACGCCGCGCGAGCAGTCCGCGTCGCGTGCTCGGGCGCGGACTCCGAGGATGGCCTCCGAGTTGGTGCGGGTCAGCCGTCCGAGCCGGGGTGAGATGTCGGCGAGTGAGCCGTCGTCCTTGAGGGTGTGCAGCAGACGTTGGGTGCCCAGCGCGCCGGCCGCGAAGATCACGTGGCGTGCCGTGAGCGTCTGCCGTCGCCTGCGCGGGACAGCCCCGGTGCGGACCGAGCTGACCGCCCAGCCTTCGCCGGCGCGACGGACATCCGTGACGGTGCGGCACTCCATGACGTGCGCGCCGGCCCGTTCGGCCAGGCCGAGATAGTTCTTGGGCAGAGTGTTCTTCGCGTTGTGCCGACAACCGGTCATGCAGGCACCGCAGTTCACGCAGGCGTTGCGCGCGGGCCCGGCGCCGCCGAAGTACGGGTCGGGCACCGCCGCGCCGGGGGGGCGCCGGTCGGACCGAAGTGGACTCCGACCGGAGTGGGGCGAAAGGTGTCGCCGCAGCCGAGCTCGCTTGCGGTGTCCTTCAGCAGCAGGTCGGCTTCGGTGAACACCGGGTTGGGTGTGACGCCGAGCATGCGACGGGCCTGTGCGAAGAAGGGGGCCAGTTCACGGCGCCAGTCGGTGAGGGACGCCCAGTGCGAACCCTCGTAGAAGGCGGCCGGTGGTTCGTAGAGCGTGTCGGCATAGCCGAGGGACCCGCCGCCGACACCGGCGCCGCTCAGCACGAGGATGTCGCCGAGCAGGGACGTACGGAGGATGCCCGTGCAGCCGAGGCGGGGCGCGAACAGGTAGTTCCGCACCTGCCAGGACGTCCGCGGGAAGTCGGTGTCGGCGAAGCGCCGGCCGGCTTCCAGGACGCCGACCCGGTAGCCCTTCTCGGTGAGGCGCAGTGCGCTGACGCTGCCGCCGAACCCCGACCCGACGACGAGTACGTCGTAGTCGAAGGCGTTCATGCGTGGTCTCTCACGCTGAAGTCGGCGAGCAGCGGCGGGTCCTCGTACTGGGCATCGGCAACTCGGCCTGCGACATCGCCGTGGAGACCTCGCGTGTCTCCCGGCGGACGTACCTCGCCATGCGCCGGGGCGCGCACATTCTGCCCAAGCACCTGTTCGGCACGCCCACCGACCATCTGACCCACTCATGGCTGGCCAAGGCGCCCCTCGCTGTTCAGGACCGCGGGCTGCAGCTCCTGCTGCGACTGAGTCGCGGCCGACTGGCGGACTACGGGCTGCCCACCCCCGCCCACCGCGTGCTGGCCGCGCATCCGACGATCTCCGACGACCTGCTGTCCCGGCTCAGCCACGGTGACATCACCGTGAAGCCCGCGCCGCGAAAGGCCGACGCCGACCATGTGTTCTTCGACGACGGAAGCGTCGAGGAGATCGACACGATCATCTACTGCACGGGGTACGACATCGCGTTCCCCTTCCTCGGCGACGAACTGATCGACTCCGGGGACAACGACCCGGGGCTCTACCACCGGGTTGCCGCGCCCGATCGACCCGGGCTGTACTTCATCGGTCTCGTCCAGCCGCTCGGTGCCGTCATGCCGCTGGCGGAGGCCCAGTCGCACTGGGTCGCCGACCTGCTGGAGGGCCGGTGCGCGCTGCCCGGACGGGAGGAGATGCTCGACGAGATCCGCACGTACCGCGCCCGGACGGCCCGGCGTTACGTCGCCTCGACCCGCCACACCATCGAGGTGGACGCGCAGGCCTATCTGAGGGAACTGGCCAGGGAGCGCAGGCGGAGGGCGGTGCCGCGGTAGCGGAACGGAGCGGCCCTGCGTCAACCGGTCTCGGGTGCACGAGCGGTGTGGCTCGCGGCGAAGGGCAGGAGCAGTGCGGCGGTCCGCGGCGGATCCTCCAGGATGGGTGTGTGGCCGGCACCGGGCAGCAACTCGACCGTCGCGCCCGGAACGACGCGGTAGTCGGCCGCGGACGAGGGTCGCCATCTGCGGTCCTGGTCGCCGAAGATCACCTGTAGCGGTTTGCCGAGGACCGCCAGCCGATCCGGGAGCGCACGCCGGGTGAGATAGGCGGTGGACGCCTGCATGGCTGCGGAGACCGCGCGGTAGGTCATGCCCCGTAGTTCGTCGACGAGTTCTTGTGGGACCTGGTGGCCCGCGCGGAATCCGGTGCTCGCGAACCGGCGGATCTGCTCGTCGGTCGGTGGGCACCGCGCGGGGTCGAACGCGGTGGGCCCCGGGGCGATGAAGGCATCCATGCGGGGGCCGGTGTTGATGAGCGCGAGCGCGGTCACCAGGTCGGGCCGTTGCTCGGCGAGAGCGGTGGCGGCATAGCCACCGCTGGAATGGCCGACGACCAGGGCGTCCTCGACGCCGAGCCGGTCCAGTGCCATGCCGATCCTGCGTCCCTGCTCCGGGATCGCGTAATCGCCGCCGGCCGGTTCGGCGGAGCGGCCGTGCCCGGGCAGGTCGATCCGGATGACGCGATGGAGGGTGCTCAGCAGCGGAACCAACGCGTCCCACGAACGGCTCGACGAAGCGGATCCATGGAGGAGCACGAGCACGGGGGCGTCGCGAGGGCCGTCCTGGAAGACGTGGAGGTCGCCGTGGTCCAGGCAGAGGATCGAAGCCTCGGTGGCGCGGGCGTCGCCGTTCATCTGGCGGTGAGTGTCGGGTGGAGTCATGAGTCCACTGTCGGCGCCGGTGCTCACCTGCGGCTTGGACGAATGTTCCCTCCTGGGCCCGCGTAGCCTTTGGTGATGGGGTCCATGACGGGCGGACGTGACGATCACGCCGGGTGGGACGTCGCACGTCCGCGGCGGCCCAGCAGGACGGCCGGAGTCGACATGGCCGGGTTCCGGGTCCCCGGCCCGCTCGTCGGTGGTCTGCGGGTGGTCCCGCATCCCGCCGTGATGGTGATCCTGGAGTTCGGGGCAAGTCCGTCCACCGTGGTGGACGACGCCGGGCGGCGACACCGGGGGAGTCTCGTCGCCGGGCCGGGGTTCGGCTCCGGGGGCGGGGTCCGGGCGTGGGGCGAACAGGTCGAGTGCGTACAGGTGCGTCTGTCCCCAGCGGTCGCAGGCACGGTGCTGGGCGCGTGTCCGGCGGATCTGGCCGGTTCCCCGGTGTCCCTCGACGACCTGTGGGGCAGGGAGGCGTCACGGATTCGCGAGCGGCTGGGCGAAATCTCCTCGTGGGAGGACCGCTTCGCCCTCACGGACGCGCTGCTCGCCCGCCGACTCGAGGCACGGTCGCCGGTGGACCCGGCGGTGGCCTGGGCCTGGAACCGGATTGTCGTGGACAGGGGCCTCGTCCGGATCGACCACTTGGCGGCCGAACTCGGATGGAGCCGCAAGCGTCTGTGGTCCCGGTTCCACTCCCAGATCGGCATGCCGCCCAAAGCCGCCGCGAAGCTGGTGCGCTTCGACCACGCCGTGCACCGGCTGGTCGCGGGTGAGAGCGCGGCCCGAGTCGCGGCGGACGGCGGCTACTACGACCAGTCCCATCTGCATCGGGACGTCATGGGGTTCACCGGCACAACCCCGGCGACCGTGCTGAGCGAGCCGTTCCTGACGGTGGACGACCGCGCGTGGCCGACCACGGCATCGGTGTCGCCGTCGGTCATCGCCCGGAGATGCGCGCGGTAGGCGGCGAGGATCTCTTCGCGGGCGTTCGCGTCCGGGGATGCGGGCATGGTGGCTCCTGTCCTGGTGGGGTTCATGGCGATGGCCAGACCGATGCTGCCGGGGCCGATGACGACGACGATCTCCTTGACCGCCCTGTTCTCGCTGCTCATGGTCCAGACTTCTTCGTTCCAGGTTCCCGGGGCGGTCGGCCGCGCCCTGGTCACGAGCGCGTGCCGACCTGGAGTCCCGTCCACACGCCGTTCGCGCGGGCGCAGCCGAAGGCCGGGCGAGGCCGCCGAGGGGCAGGCGTGCCGAAGGAGGTGGCGTCCGTGCCGGTATGGGAAGGGAAACTCCACCCCGCCTGAGCCCTCCGACCGCCGTGAGGCAGACCGCGACGATCAGGGGAACAGCAGGGCCCCCCACGCCCCGGCGGCTACGACGTGCCGCGATCCGTTCGGGACAGCAGCCGAGGAGGCCGCCCCCGCGCCCGCGGGAGTTGATTCGGGGCAGTACGGACTGTCCCGGCGGGAGCGGGGGCGACGACCTCACCAGGCCGACGGACCCGACGGGCTAGACGCGGTCCTGGAAGACGCAGTTCCACACGTACGTGCCCGCGACACCGCCGTCGGCGCGCACCGCTTCCAGCGTGTAGAAGTGCGTGGTTCCCCGGGCGGCCGTGGTGTCCGTGTAGGCGCGGGTCTGCGCCGGCAGGAGTCCGGCGTGCAGCGGCTCGTACGCCTGCGTGGCCGCGTTCCACCTGCTGACCCGGTAGCCCGCGACGGTGTCGCACTCGGCGGTCCTGTCACAGCGCCAGCTGATGGACGGCCCGTCCTCGTCGGGTCCGCCGATCACGGTGCCGTGGCCCAGGCTGCCGAGGTCCCAGTCCCGGGTGACCGTCACGGACGGACGCACATCCAGCTCGGTGGCCTCGACGACCGTGACCGTCAAGTCGCTCGGGGGCAGCGCGTTGCCCCAGAGGTCCCTGGCGACGACCGCGTACACGTACGTCTCGCCGTCCGGCAGGTCGCCGCAGAGGACCCCGAGCGGGTCGCTCGTGCCCTCCCGGCAGGAGGCGGTGGTGAGCCACTTGACCGTGCCGTCGGCCTGCCGGACGCCGGTCCAGACCGCGTAGCGCTCGACGTCGTCCTCGGTCGAGGCCGCCCAGCTCATGAGGATGCCGTCGGCGCGCGGGGTGGCCGTCACGCCGGTGACCGGCCCGGGTGCGACGCGGTCGCCGGTGCGGACGACGAGCGGGGCGGACAGCGCCGACTCGTTGCCGGCCGGGTCCACGGCCGCGACCGCGTACGTCACGTACGTGCCGGCGGGCATGTCCAGGTCGTGGCAGAGGCCGCCGGTGCTGGTCTCGTCGCTCTCCTCCGCGCAGGTCACGCGGGTGAGCGCGGCCGGGTCGAGGGTCTTGCCGGGCGAGCGGTAGACGCGGTAGGTCCCGCCGTTGTCGAAGTCCTCGTGGAAGCCGTCGGGCTGCTTCCAGTACACGTCGGTGTAGCCGAAGCGGACGACGGAGCCGAGGGAGGTCGGGGACTTCGGCGGCGTACGGTCGACGCCGTCGCCGGTGACGGCGGCGTACGCCGACGGGTTGCCGAGCGCGTCGAGGGCGCGGACCCGGTAGAACCGGGCGGTGTTCACGGGTGCGTCGGTGCGGTACGACGCCGTGGTCGTCGTGCCCAGCAGCTCGAACGGGCCGGTGGCCGTGGAGGCGGCGTACACCTCGTACGTCGCGGCGTCGGCGGCACCCTGCCAGGCCAGGGTGGCCCACCACGCGTCGCCGGTGACCGTGAGACCGGTCGGCGCCGCCGGGCCCGTGCGGTCCACGGTCACAGCGGTGGCGTCGAGGCTGCCGACGGACTCGCGGCCCGCCTTGTCGACGGCGCGGATCTCGTACAGGAAGGTCTGGCCCGTGGCGGGTGTCGCGTCCACGAAGGACGGGGAGGTGAGCAGCGACGAGCCGCCGGCCCTCACCCACTGGGTGGTGCCCAGCCGACGGTAGACGCGGTACCCGGCGAGGTCCATCTCCTTGTTCGCGGCCCAGCGCAGGGTGGTCTTCGCGGTGTCCCGGTTGTACGCGGAGGTGAGGCCGGTCGGGGCGAGCGGCTTGACCGTGTCGACGCCGGCCTCCGTGCGCGGGGCGTACGTGAACGCGGCGTGGGCGAGGCCGGTCCAGGCGACGTAGTCCACGCGGAGCGTGTGCTTGCCGGCCGGGACGGTCAGGTCGACGGACTTGCGGGCGGTGGTGGAGACGTTCTTCCACAGGCTGATCTTCCGCACGCCGTCGACGTAGACGCGCATGCCGTCCTGCGTGGCGGCGGAGAGCCGGAAGGGGCCGCCGGAGCCGAAGTCCCGGGTGAGCGACCAGCGGACGGAGAAGTTGTCCTTGGGCAGCGTCACGCCGGTCGGGTCGCCGTACCCGTAGTTCTCGTTGACGGCGGAGTCGCAGGCGGTCAGCTTCGGCGTGCCGCTGAAGGTGGAGTTGCCGAAGTACTGCGCTTTCCAGACGGGAGAGGCGCAGGTGACGGCCGCTGAGGCCGGGGCGGCGAGCATCAGATCGCCGGTGGCGGCGAGGGCGGCCGTCGCGGCGAGCGCGGTCAGCCGGGTACGAGTCATCACAGAAGGTGGGGCCCTTTCCGGACCAATGAGAATCAGGTGGCGCGTGTGTGACTCCTGAGGCGGGGGCAGGGTTGCCCCGCCCCCTCACCCTTCTTCACGGACGGCGGCCCCGCGACGGCTGTACCGGTGCACGTCAGCGGTGGCGGCGCGGCGTCCGGATGATGATCCGGCGGCCCCGCTCGACGGCGCGGAGCGGACATCGGGGCCGGCTGTACCGACCCGGTCGCCGTTGCCGTGTCGGGGGCCGTGGTCATGACCGCCCCGGAGATCCTGACCACCCCGCCGACCGTCCGCGTCTCGGGCGACGACGAGCTCGCCGAGAAGACCGTCACCGACCTCCTCGGCGACCTGGGCCGGCAGCCCGCGTGGATCGAG
This sequence comes from Streptomyces sp. NBC_01334, assembly GCF_035983595.1. Taxonomy (NCBI): domain Bacteria; kingdom Bacillati; phylum Actinomycetota; class Actinomycetes; order Kitasatosporales; family Streptomycetaceae; genus Streptomyces; species Streptomyces sp. NBC_01334. The sequence goes on from NZ_CP130718.1 coordinate 9,318,914, forward strand.
GACCTCGGGGACGTCACCACAGCCCGCGCCACCGAGGCCATGATCCTGGTCGTGCCCCACGTCCCGCGCCGACACGGCTTCGAGCCCTTCGCCGTCTCCCTCGCCCGCTGACCCCACCGCCCGCCTGCGGTCAACCTCCCCGGCCCCGCAGTCCCGGCCCCGCTCCGAGTCGTCCGGCCGCCGCCCCGCAGCCGGGACACGACCGGCCCACCCGCCGGAGCCACGCGGCGGGTGCGCCGCCGGCCCGTGTCGGGTGGGCCGGCAGGCCCGGTTCTGTGCGGGCCGGCCCCGGCTGCACCTTGGCGCAGGCTCCGAGTCAGAAGGTCATGCTCCACCGGTCCAGGTAGCCGGGGTCGACGGTGAAGATCCCCGGGGTGTTGTCGGTGACGCGCAGCTTCCACACGCCGTCCGCGGGCAGCGCGGAGGCGTCGACCGTGAACGTGGCGTGCAGCTCGGTACCGGTGTCCCAGACGAAGTCCTTGACCAGGATCACGGTGCCGTCCTCGGCGACGAGTTCGATGATCTGGCCTCCGATGAAGTCGTGGACCAGATCGACGGTCACCTTGAGGTCCGCAGGAGCGTCGCCGGTGCGGCCGGCGACGCGCAGCGGTGACTCGATCGTCCGCCAGTTGGGGATGTCGTAGCGGTCCGGGTTGACGAAGTGGTCGCCACCGGAGGCCAGGACGGTCCAGGTGTAGGGCAGGTCGAGCTTCTCCGCCGCGGAGTCGGTGACGGTGACGGTGACCGTGAAGGTGCCGGCGCGGGTGGGCGTGCCGGTGATACGGCCGTCGGCGGCCCCGAGACTCACGCCGTCGGGCAGTCCGGTGGCCGCGTAGGTGAGCGCGCCGGGCCGGGTGGACGTGGCGGTGATCTGCCGGCTGACCGGCTGGCCGACGGCCGCGTCGCGGGTGGAGGGGGCGTCGGCCGCGATGTGGTTGACGTAGCGGGGGCCGACGTTGACCGCCGCCCACGCGTTGCCGACCGTCTCGTAGGCGTCGCTGGTGGTGCCGAACAGGTCGGCGGCCGCCTGCAGGGTGGCGGTGCGGGCGCCGGCGTAGTCCGTGGTGCTGGTCATGTAGCGGGTCAGCGCCCGGTACCAGACGTTGGTGGCGTTCGCCAGGCCCAGGGCGGCGACGGGCTTGCCGTCGTAGGTGGGGCTGTCGTAAACCACTCCGTTGACGGTCGTGCGGCCGCTCCCCTCGGCCAACAGGTAGAAGAAGTGGTTGGCCGGCCCGGAGCTGAAGTGCGGATCCAGCTTCTTCGTCCCGGCGGTCCAGTAGTCCTGTGACGTTCCCTTCGCGGAGGCGTCCTTGGAGGGCTGGTCCATGTAGCGCAGGGGCTTGCCGGACCCCCGGACGTCCGCGAGCTCCCCGATCAGGAAGTCGGGCGTGTCCTGGGCGTTGGCGGCGAAGAACTCCACCGCGGTGCCCATGATGTCGCTGGTGGCCTCGTTGAGCCCGCCGGATTCGCCGGTGTAGATCAGGCCGGCGGTGGCGGAGGTGACGCCGTGGGTCATCTCGTGCGCGGCGATGTCCAGTTCGGTCAGCGGGCGCTGACCGTCCAGGCCGTCGCCGTACGTCATGCAGAAGCACAGGTCGTCCCAGAACGCGTTGGCGTACTTGGCGCCGTAGTGCACGTTGGAGACGGCGCCGACACCGTCGTCGGCTATGCCGTTGCGGCCGAACCGGTCGTGGTAGAAGTCCCAGGTCCGCTGGGCTCCGTAGGCGGCGTCGACCGCTGCCGTCTGCGCCGTGGCGGGACTGCCGTCGCCCCACACGTCGTCGGTGTCCGTCACCAGTGTGCGGACGCCGCCGGTGACGTCGTAGGTGCGATGGTTGCCGCGCTGGAGATCGGCGAGTTGGAAGACGTCCGCGTCGCGGAGCGACGCCAGCGGGACCGTGCCGCTGTACTGGCTGTGGCCCTCGCCGGCCTGGATGTCGTCGTAGGAGGCGAGGCGGGCGCCGGTCACGGCATCGGTGATCACATGGACACGGCTCGGTGTCTGATCCTCACGCACCCCTGTGACAACGTTGTCCCACGCGAGTCGGGGGGAGCTGCCCGCCGCCCAGACGACCTGCCGCGCCGCGGCCGCCCGCTCGGAAGCGAGGGATCCCTGTTCGTCGGCTGCCGCCAGTGCGGCCTTCTTCGCCGCGGCCGAGGAGACCACGGCCTTGGTCGTGGGCACCGAGAGAGCCTGGGGTGTCGTGCGTGTGACGCTCTGCTCGCCCGCGCGCTCGTGGACGATCACGTCGGCGCCGATCACCGGGAGTCCGGCGTAGGTGCGGGAGTAGCGCGTGTGCACGGTGCCGTCGGCGTCCTTCGCGACGTCCTCGGCAACGAGCGCTTCCTTGCCGCCCATACGGAGGCCGCGGGCCGTGTCGTGAGCGGACTCGGCGGCGCGGTCGAGCAGTTGGTCGCGCTGCGCGCGGGACAGGGTCACGCCACGCGCCCCGGGTCTGGGCTCGGCGTCGAGGTGCCGGGACGCCGATGTTCTGGAGCCGTTCTCCAGAGCCGAGGCCGGCTGGGCTGTCGGAGCGGTGATCGCGAGCACCGCCATACCGGCGGCGAGCGCGGTCGCCAGCCGGCCGCGCTGTCGTGCCGTGCGGGGGAGCGCGGGTGAACGGCGAACTCCCATGGGCGATCTGGTCATGCGGGCAGCTCCTTTCGCCGGCTGTCGGCGGACAGCGGCGGGAAACGGGGGAGATGACGGGGGAACGCGGGAGACCGGAGGCCGTCGGCCTGCGGTGGGAAGCGAGGCGGGTGCCGCTCGACTGCGGACAGATCGTTTCAGGGCGTCCGGATGCTGTCACCACTGCGGAGATCGATGTCCGAAAATCGGTCAACTGGCCGTCTCTGGAGGGTGATCGGGAAGGGCACCGCCACGTGTGGCTTTACGAAGCGGCAATACGGCGCTAACCAGCAAGGTTGGCCGTATCCGACCGCCGGTGCGCCTGTCCTGCCCGTCCCGCCCGCCCTGCGGAACGGCCATCTGCGGGCGGAGTGCGCTGCGTTCCGGGAGGTGGCCCCGACGCGGTCCGGGAACGCGACCCGTGCGGCAACACGTTGATTCCCCGCCGGCCTTTAGGGTCGTGTGATGGGCAGCTTCACCACACATCACCTGCGGGCGCACGACCGTGGGCGTTCACCGGCGCAGCGCTTCGGGGCACTGCGCACGTGCATCGCGGAGTTCGCTCCCTACGGCTTCCCGGCGACCTACCACCACCTCTGTCGCAGCGCCGGGATTCCGGCCGAGCCCGAGATGGACGCGGAGGCGGTGGTGCGGGCGGTCGAGGAGCTGCACGCCGCCCGGGAGATCTGGCTGTCGGAGTTCCGTGCGTGGCAGGTCCGCCGTCGTGCGCAGAAGGCCGCCGGCGTACGCGTTCCTGACCTGCCCGAACCACGACGCCGGCTCTGGTACCCCGACCCGGAGTCGCATCCGGCAGAACCGCTCGACTTGGTGATGCCGCGCATCCTGGGCGCCCCTGCCGGGGAGCTGGCCGAATGCCCGGTGTGCGGGGCCGACCGCGGAACGAGAGTCTGGCACGACGGTTACACGGAGCACCTGCTCTGCGCGGGCTGCGGGGCGAGCCTCGCCGGAAGACCCACCGCACCCGCTCCCGACGTCGAGGCCGCTCGCGCCGAACGCTGGAGGCTGGTCTGGAGACGCCGGGTATGAGGAGGGGTCGGAGCGATCGTCGACGCCTGTGGATCGGCACCAGAAGGAGTGACGCGCGTCCGCCGAGTCGGCAGACGGTCGAGCTGCGCAGTGGTGAGTTGCGGACGGCATGATGCTCACCCGGAGTCCGAGGGGGAGTCATGAGATCGCGCCTGCAATGGATCCACGGCCGTGGAGGGCATGCCAGCGTCCAACGCAAGCAGACGTACGCGGCTGAGATCCTCGTCAAGTTCCTGGTCCTGGTCGGCCTGCTGTACATGCCGGTTGTTCTCATTTTCCATTGGGCCGAGTGGATCCCGTTCGCCGGAGCGAGCAGCTACCTGCTGTGGGAACTCGGCCGCCTCGACAGCGCGCTCGGCGAGCTCGCCGACCTTTGGAACGAGCAGTACCAGCAGCGACAGGAACCGGCTCGAAGCGACTCCCTCCAGTGACACAACCGGTCGGCAGGACGGTCTCGCCGTCGGCCCAGGGCACACCCCTCCGGCAGGACAGGCGGGGTCATGGAACGGCCCTGCCTGTCCTGCCGGCCGAGCAAGGGAACTGCATCGCCCGGCCCGAGTCGCTCGGAGTCGTGATCGTGTGGCGGGGAAAGCATTGGACCGGGTGACGCTCGGGCTTGTAACTTGCAGTTGACCGCGACACCGCCCAAGGAGGTGAGACCCATGAACGCTGTATCGACGTGGGTGCTCCCCCTTCCCGTCACGGCCGGCGACTGACGTAGGTGTCGCCGGGAGCGCCTCGACAACAAGGCACTCCCGAAAGGCAACACCTATGGACTCTCCGCAGTTCACCGCCGAGCCGTCGTCGAACGGCACGGTCGAGCGCGACTTCACCGTGGGCGATGTCCCCGGAGTTCTCCGGTCGCCGGCCTCCGGCGCCGATCGCGCGCCCCTCATGTACGACGTGATCATTGCCGGGTGCGGGCCGACCGGCGCGATGCTGGCCGCCGAACTACGGCTGCACGACGTGCGGGTACTCGTTCTGGAGAAGGAAACCGAGCCCGTGTCGTTCGTCCGCATCGTCGGTCTGCACATTCGCAGTCTGGAGCTGATGGCGATGCGCGGACTGCTGGACCGCATTCGCGAACACGGAAGGCAGCGTCCGGCCGGCGGATTCTTCGCCGCCATCGACAAACCCGCGCCCAAGGGCCTGGACTCCGCGCACGCCTATCTGCTGGGCATCCCGCAGCCCGTCATTGTTCACCTGCTCGAAGAACACGCCACCCAACTGGGTGCGCAGGTCCGGCGCGGTTGTGCGGTGGCCGGTCTCGAGCAGGACGACGAGGGGGTGACCGTCGAGCTGACCGACGGCGAACAGCTGCGCTCGCGCTATCTGGTCGGCTGTGACGGCGCGCGCAGTACGGTGCGCAAACTGCTCGGTGTCGGCTTCCCCGGTGAGCCCGCGCGGACCGAGACGCTGATGGGCGAGATGGAAGTGGGTGTGCCGCAGGAGGAGATCGCCGCCAAGGTGACCGAAATCGGCAGGACCAATCAACGATTCTGGCTCAGGCCCTTCGGCGCAGGGGCATACAGCGTCGTAGTCCCCGCCGCGGGAGTCAGCGATCGCGCGGAACCGCCCACCCTCGAGGATTTCAAACAACAGCTGCGCGCCATCGCCGGAACCGATTTCGGCGTGCACTCCCCGCGCTGGTTGTCCCGCTGCGGGGATGCCACCCGGCTGGCCGAACGTTATCGGGTCGGGCAGGTGCTGCTGGCCGGCGATGCGGCCCACATCCACCCACCCACCGGCGGACAGGGCCTCAACCTGGGCCTTCAGGACGCGTTCAACCTCGGCTGGAAACTGGCCGCACAGATCCGCGGCTGGGCGCCGAAAACACTGCTGGACACCTACCAGACCGAACGCCATCCGGTCGCCGAGGACGTGCTGGACAACACCCGCGCCCAGATGGAACTGCACTCCACCGAACCGGGCCCGCAGGCCCTGCGCAGGCTGCTCACCGAACTGATGGACTTCGACGAGGTGAACCGCCATCTCATCGAGAAGATCACCGCGATCGGCATCCGCTACGACTTCGGGGAAGGCCCCGACCTGCTCGGCCGCCGCCTGCGCGACATCGCGGTGGAACAGGGCCACCTCTACGGTCTGCTGCATCGCGGCCGCGGACTGCTGCTGGACCGCACCGAACGCCTGACCGTCGGCGGCTGGTCAGACCGGGTCGATCACCTCGCGGACCCCACCGCGGTACTGGATGTGCCGTGCGTTCTGCTGCGCCCCGACGGTCACGTCGCCTGGATCGGCGACGATCAGCAGGACCTCGACGACCACCTCTCCCGCTGGTTCGGCAAGCCCGTCGACTGATCCCGCCCGAGCAACCGAGACGCTCGTGAGGAGGATCGGACGGCCGGCAGCGACTGACCGTCGGAAGGCTGGAGGCGGCATCAGCCGTGGTGCTCTGACGTCAGGGTCGGCCTGCGAGGAGGGTTGGCCTCCGCGTGGCGACCGTAAGACGGCGGAAGAGCACCACGGAGTGGATCGGCGCAGGCGGCCAGGCGTTCGTCCGAGGGACGACTGCTGAGCAAGACCCGGTTCAGCCTCCGAGGCGGTGTGCGAGGTGGAGCAGATCTGCCAGGTGCAGCACCCGTCCGCCGAATCCTGGGAGGGGGACGTGGAGCGGCCGGGTCCAGTGGGCGGGGATTGCGTCCAGCCCGTGGTACGCCCCCGCGAGGCTGCCGGTCACCGCGGCGACGGTGTCCGTGTCACCGCCGAGGTCGATCGCCGCGCGTATCGCGTCTTCGAAGTTGGTGGTGGTGCGCAGGGCCCAGACGGCGGAGCCCAGGCAGGGCCAGACGGCACCGTTGAACTCGGTCGCCTGATCGGGGTGCCAGTCGGGCGCGAGGACGGTGGCGTAGCGGCCGCGGTGGTCGGGGTGGACGAGCGCCAGGATGTCCGGGAGCGCGGTGAGGGGGTCGGTGTCCTCGAGTGTGACGCGGATGAGTTCGTGGAAGATCGCGGTGCCTTCCCAGGCCGCGCGGTCCCCGTGGGTGAGGGCAGCGATGCGGCGGGCCGCGTCCGTGGTGGCTTCTTGGCCGGCGGCCGCGAAGTGGACCGCGGAGGTCGATGCCCGCATCAAGGAGCCGTTTCCCGCTGCTCGTCGGTTGACCTGGAAGTGGATCGCGGCGGCGAGGTCCCAGGGCATGCCGTTGGTCAGGACGTCTTCGGTCTGCAAGCCGATGTCCTTCGGTTCCGATGCTGCCCACTGCTGGAAGCGGGCGAAGACGTCCGGCAGATCCAGTCCGCCCCGCTCCAGCAGCGACTCCGCGACCAGGACGGCCATCTGCGTGTCGTCAGTGGCCTCGCCGGGGTCCCAGCCACCGCCTCCGCACATCTCGCCGCCGGCACCAGGCGCTGGAAACCGCGCGGAGAACGCTCCCTGGGGACCGAACTCGAAGGGACCGCCCAGAGCGTCACCCACCGCTGAGCCGACGACCGCGCCGGCGACCCGCTGCATCCGCTCCATTCGCGCAGGCTATCTGTGCCGCGCCGACGGCCGCGCGGCCCTGTTCCTCATTCCGCTTTCGTGAGACACCCTGGGGCGTCCGGCTCGTGCCGGCCACTCGGCCTGCCGAACAAGGTTCGCGCCGCCCGCGTCAGTGGCCCGCGAGACCCACGAAACGGCTTCGTCCAGGTGATCAATTTCCAAGGGGTGATGCTGCGAGCCGACGGCTACGATCGGGCGTGAGATGCGGGGGCTTCGGGGAGGGCGGCCTGTGGGTGGCATGGCGGGTCTCGGACGTCGGGGGGTGCTCGCGCTCGGAGCGGTGACGCTGCTTGCGGCGTGCACAGCGCATGCGAAGAGCGCGGGTGGCACCAAGGTCCGCACCGACCTGGAGCCTCTGGAACGTAGGTTCGCCGGCCTCGGCCCGCTGTCAGGCGCGCACTGGCTCGGCATCGTACTGGGCGCCGATTCACGGGGATCCGTTCCGGGCCCCACCGATGTACGCCTCGTGGGAACCGCCCAGCTGCGGCGGGGTACCGTTGCCGCCGTCACGGGGGCCTCGCAACAGAGTTTTCAGCCGGCGGCGCCAACTCAACTCCCCGAGGAACTCGCCGAGTTCGTGCCCGAGGATGCGGGGTGGGTTCGGAGTGACTCCTTCGACCATGACATGACGGCCGGGACGTACACCGGTGCGTTCTATCTCGATCCCGGCACGGACACGGTCTACTTCGACACGACCAATCCGAGTGCTCCCGCCGGCTCCGGACCGTGACAGCCCCCTGGGACTCAACGATCTAGAAGGACACGTCGAAGTAGTCGATGTTGTTGAGTTCGACTTCCAGGCCGTCGGCACGGCGGCCGCCGTCCTTGAAGTAGATCTCCTGGAGTCCTTCGGCGACGATGCCGCGCATCTGCGCGTCGCTGGCTCCTTGGTCGCGGGCGTCGAAGAGACGTTGGGCGTAGGACGGGGGAAGGTGGACGGTGAGGCGGCGGAAGCGGCCGTCGTCGGTGGTGCCGACCGGGGCGGTGTAGCCGAACTGCGCGCGGGTCTCGATCGTGATCCCGGTCGTGGCCGCTGCCTGCTTACGGGCACGTTGGCGTACGCGGGGCTGCCAGCGGGCGCGTACGGCGTCGTTGATGCGGTCGGTGATCTCCGCAGGCGGGTTCTTGCGCTCGCCCTTGATGTACCGCTCGACGGACCGCCGGCTGACCCCGACTTCCGCCGCGACGGCGCGGGTGCTGCCGAGCTGTCGCATCAGGTAACCGATCTGTCCCTTGAGGGTCTTGGGCGGCTGCTGGGTGAACGTTTCGCGTGCGGCGCGCTCGAGAGCTTCGTCGATGTCTCCCACGGCTACTCTCCCCCGTCGAACTTGGCGTCATGGCCGTCGCCCTTGATGTGGCGGGCGGGGTTGTGGCCCTGTTCCATCAGGTCGACCGCCCACGCCATGTCCTGCACGCCTTCGACCTTGCAGAGTCCGGGGGTGGAGCCGATGCGGAAGACGCCGGGCAGCGGCTTGCCGGAGGTGCTGTAGGGCAGGAAGTCGAGCGGGCTGCGGCCGGGGGAGGGATATACGACGCAGTCGGAGAGCACGGCCAGCGGGTAAAGGCCCGTCGTCTTCGCCATGTTGAGCATCTTGCGGTGCATGGTGACTCGCGCCTTGCTGATGACGGCGGCCCGGATGTCCGGCCGCCAGGTCGGCCGCTCCAGCGCCGGCCACCGCTCACCGTCGCGGTAGTGGAGTCCCTGCGGCCGTTCACGCAGCTTGCCCACGCCGCCCTTCACGGTCGCCTTGACGGCGGCGAGGACGGCCGCCAGGCCAGGGTCGACCTGCTTGTGCCCCTCCATCGCGGCGAGGAACTGCTCGTCGGTGAGATCGGCGCCGACCCCGAGATCGGCCATGGTGTCGACGTAGGCGGTCTTGAGCCGGTCGTGCCACGGATCCAGGTACGCACCTGTCTCGCGCCGCAGGTACGCCTCCGACGGGGCGACGTTGTAGCCGAGTTCCTGCGCGTAGGCGACGGTGCGGGTCTCGTACCAGGCCGGCCCCGTCGGGTGCTCCCCGGTCGGCGTGAACGGCGAGGGCAGGCGCGGGTCCACCTCGACGTGGGAGAGGTCGACCAGCCAGCACCCGGGGATCTTCGGGTTGAACACCGGCCCGGTGAAGTGCTCGGGCCCGGACAGCCCCACCATGAGCCGGGCCGTGGCGGCGAGGAACGCCGTGTTGATGTCCAGCCCGACCACCCACGGCAGCGCGGCCTCCTCGCCGGTGAGCAGATCGACGTCACGCACCCACTGATACGCCTCCTCGTCCAGGAAGCCGCCCGCCCACCCCTGAGCGACGGGGTGTTCGGCCGGAGCTTCCGGGGGTGCGGGGTCGCAGGGCTCGGTGCCGAGCGAGCCGGGGTTGTACCCGGAGACCCAGCCCCCCGTGGCGCTCTCGCGCACGGCCCGCGTCGGCGGCCGCATGGCGGTCATCAGCTCCAGCCCGGACACGGCGGTCGACCCGCGCGGGGTGATGACCCGCTGGGCGTAGACCCCCAGCACGCGGGCGAGTTCGGTCGGCTCCACGCCCTCCAGGCCCGGCCAGGCGCGCGAGTCGAACGCGTCCCACGGCACAACGGCGAGCTGCACGCACTGCCGCTCGCCTCCCTTGGCCGGACGGTAGACCCGCGCCCACGGCCCGAACCCACGCTGCGTCAGCTTCCACTTCGCCTTGGCGATCTGCTTGAGGACGGGGTGCCCCTCCTCCAGCCGGAGCCCGCGCCGGTCCTCCAGGCGCTCCGGGAGTCCGAGGCGCACGGCGGCCGCCGCGGTCAGCACGACGAGGGGGTCGGCGTCCGTGCCGTACCGGTGCAGCCGGGACGCGCCGAAGCCGGACTCACGCAACGTCCACTCGACGAGCTCGGGGATGGTGGTGGCCGGGCAGTCCAGGACGATTCCGCCGACGCAGTAGGCGGTGCCGTCGCCGTCCAGGACGGCGAGGGGGCCATGAGGGAAGCGCGGGTCGGTGACGGGGGCGGGAGCGGTCGTGCGGGCCGGGCGGCGCGACGTGGCCCGGGGCGCGGTCGGCTGCGGGGGCGCAGCGGGGGCCTGCGCCGGAACTTCGGGCGTGGGGGCGGCCTTCTGGGGGGCGCCGGTGAAGGTCTCCCGAACCGGGACCGCAGCCGGGGCGGCGGCCGGGGCCGGACCGGGTGGGGTCGCAGACGTAGGGGCCGTCTTCGGGTACTTCGCCGCCCACCCCTCCAGCAGCCGCTGGTAGGCCTCGAGTCGCGGCGGGCGCGGTTCGCTGCGGCCGTTCTCCCAGTTCTTCACCGTCTGGGGCGTCGTCTTCAGCACCTGCGCCAGCCGGGTCTGGGTGATGCCGGCCTCCTGGCGCAGCCGCGCCCGCTCCGCCGGGAGCGGCAGCTGCGGCTCCTCCTCGAGCAGCGCGTCCACCGACGCGAACAGCTCTTCCTGGCTCGCCATGTGGTGAGTCACCTCCGCTCGGGACACTAACAGAGTTGGACCTTGAATTTATCCTTTGAATTAACCCGATCGGGTAAGGGTGTCTGACGGCGCATCGGGCCCCGAAGTCAGGAAGGTTCCCGGCCTGCGCCCGCGATGACATCAGGTGGCCGACGGAATCCGTCATCGCGGGCGCGCTGTCCCCTCACGGACCGAGGCCTGGTGCGACGGTGGGGAGAGACCGCCCAAGGCGTCCGGATGTGCGGGGTGGCTGTTGACCTGGGGTGTTGCCGGTCGGGCTGAGGGTGAGCACCCCTCCCGGGTGTCGTACTCGCATGCGACACTGCTGCACATGTTCGGAGTCGTCGACCTTCCCACCTACCTGGCAGGACTCGTCCTGATAGTCCTCCTTCCAGGGCCCAACTCTCTTTACGTCCTGTCCGTCGCCGCCCGGCGCGGCGTACGGGCCGGGTACACGGCCGCGGTCGGAGTGTGGTGCGGGGACACCGTGCTGATGACTCTCTCCGCGGCCGGGGTGGCCTCACTGCTCCAGGCCAATGCTGTGCTCTTCGGGATCGTGAGGTACGCGGGCGCCGGCTATCTGACCTGGCTGGCGGTCGGGATGCTGCGGGCCGCCTGGGGGATGTGGCGCACGCGCCGTGAGCGGGTGCTCGCCGAGGACGGCCCCGCCGCGGTCTCCGTCGAACGGCCCTTCCGGCGGGCGCTGGTCGTCAGCCTGTTCAACCCCAAGGCGATCCTGTTCTTCGTCGCCTTCTTCGTGCAGTTCGTCGACCCGGGGTACGCCTACCCGGCGCTCTCCTTCGTCGTCCTCGGCGTGTTGGCCCAGCTCGCCAGCGTGCTGTACCTCAGTGCCCTGATCTTCGGCGGCACCCGGCTGGCCGGCGCCTTCCGACGTCGCAAGCGGCTGACGGCGGGGGCCACCTCGGCGGCCGGCGTGCTGTTCCTCGGGTTCGCGGTGAAGCTCTCCCTCGCCGGCGCCTGACCCTTGAAGGCGTCGTTGCCGTGCGACACCTGAAGAACCTCCGGGAGGGACCGTGCCGCCCGGCGTGCCGTGTGGCGCGAACGGCACGGTGGCCGCGCCCAGGAGCCGCCGCCCGGGTCGGCCGTCATCGGGCGAAGGACGGGTGGCGGGCCTGTGCTGTGCGGCGGGGCCGCGCGGCATCCGGCGTGGACCCGTGCGTGGGCCGGGGGGCACTGGTTCGGCCCCGCCGACGCCGAAGCGGTGGGAATCCTGCACCTGTTCGGCCCCCACGGCGACCAGGGCGTCGTCCGTACCGGCCCGACAGCGAACGACTGAGAGGCACCCCCTGCCGACCAGGCCGGCAGAGCCGATGGGCAACCGTGCACACCGGGTGGTTTCAGGTACTCCAGACGGCCCCGCCCGCGCTCAGGGAGTGGGCAACGGAGCATTCCGTTGCCGACCACGAAGGGTGGGTGGTGCCACACTGACGCCATGGGGAAGCCGCAGACGATCGATGAGTACATCGAGGGCTTCGCGGGGCAGGGCCGCGAGATGCTCGAGCAGGTACGGGCACTGGCTCTCGAGGCGGTCCCCGCGGCGAGCGAGGCGATCAAGTGGGGCCATCCCGCGTGGGTTCACCCGTCCGGGACGATCCTGTTCATGGTCAGCGGCCACGCGAAGCACGCGAACGTCGTGTTCACCCCCAGCACCCGCGAGGCGTTCGACGCGGACCTCGCCGAATTCGCCACCGGCAAGGGCTCGGTCAAGCTCCCGTACGGCGAGCCCGTGCCGGGCGACCTGCTGCGCCGGATAATCGCGTTCCGCGTGCGCGAGCACGAGGTCGCCGGCGTGCTGTGGATGTGACGGCCGCGGAGGCGACGCGGGACCGCTGACCCGCGGCAGCTGTGAGGCCGGCTATGGAACACCTCAGTAGGCCACGTCCGCGCTCAAGCTGCGGCCGGCTTGCTCCCTTCGTCTCCGTCGGAGGGACGGGGACGGCCTCGGGCACGGGCCTGCCCATTCCCTCGGTCGAGGCGCGCCTTCTCCGGCGTGGTGAGGCCACCGGGGCCGCATCCGGAGCGGCCGGACTCCAGGAGCCCGAGGTCCGAGGGCGATGAGTCTCGCAGCGGTCGTCAGTCTGCATTCCCAGGACGCGATCAACCGCACTCGATCGAGGAGAACATCATGACCGCCACCTACACCTTTGACGTCTTCTCCAGCCTCGACGGCTTCGGCGCCGCCAGTGGCAACTGGACCGGCTACTGGGGCAAGCAGGGCCCCGAGCTTCTCGACCACCGACTCGACCTGTACGCCGAGGAGCAGCGGATGGTCTTCGGGGCCAACACCTATCGGGCGTTCGCACGGATGCTGGCTGCGAGCACCGAGGAGTCCGAGGTGCGTGACCCATGGGTCACGCGGATGAGGAGCCTGCCGGCGACGGTGGTGTCGACCACGCTGGAAGGACCCCTCGACTGGCCGGATGCGAACATCCTCAGCGGCGATGCCGTCGACGTCGTCGCTCGGCTCAAGGAGGAGTCCGAGGTGCCGTTGCGCTCGCACGGCAGCCTGTCGATGAACCGGGCGCTGATGGCCGCCGGTCTGGTCGACCGCGTCCAGGTGACGCTCTTCCCCGTGATCACCGGTCAGACCGGGCTGGACCCGATCTTCCAGGGTGCGGCCGACTTCGACCTCGAGCTGATCGAGCACCGGACGCTCGACGGCCGCACCCAGGAACTCGTCTACCGGCCCGTCCTGCATGTCTGAGCCACGTGTGACGACCAAGGCCGGCGGAGGGGCGCACTGTCCTTTCCCGGCGATGTGCGCCGACCGCCGGCCCCGCGTCGTCAGGGCAGGATCGAGTCGACGTACCCGCCGTCGACCCGCAGGGCCCCGCCCGTCGTGGCCGAAGCCTGGTCGGAGCTGAGGTAGACGACCATGTTGGCGATCTCCTCGGGCTCGATCAGCCGTTGCAGGAGGGACTGAGGCCGGTGCTTCCGCATGAATTCGCGCTGCGCCTCTTCCCAGGGCAGGTCGCGGTCGACGAGTTCGTAGACGAAGTCCTCGATCCCGCCGGTGTGGGTGGGGCCGGCGATGACCGAGTTGACCGTCACCCCCGTGCCCGCCGCCTGCTTCGCGAAGCCGCGGCCGACGGCGAGGAGCGCGGTCTTGGACATGCCGTAGTGGATCATCTCGGCCGGGATGACGACCGCCGAGTCGCTGGCGATGTACTGGATCCGGCCCCAGCCGCGCTCCGTCATGCCCGGAAGGTACAGCCGGGTCAGCCGTACGGCGGCCAGCACGTTCACCTCGAAGTAGCGCCGCCACTCCTCGTCGCTGATCTTCAGGGGGTCGGCGGAGCCGAAGATGCCGAGGTTGTTGACGAGGATGTCCACCTCCGGCAGCGCCTCCAGGACCCGCCGTGCGCCCTCCTCGTTCGCCACATCGGCGGCCACGGGCACGAAGGAGGCCCCGGGCACCTCCGCCGCCAGCCGCGCCACGCCCTCCGCGACCCGCTGCTCGTCTCGGCCGTTCACCCCTACGCGGGCGCCGGAGCGCGCGAGCCCGGCGGCGATCGCCGCGCCGATGCCCTGCGTCGAGCCCGTCACCAGGGCGGTGCGTCCCGCCAGATCGATCTGCATGTGGAACCAGTCCCTTTGCGCGTCTGTCCGTCCGTCCTGCGTGCCGGCACCTCTGCCGTCACCGTCAGCCTGGCGGCAGGGCGATCGACTCGCCACTCCGGCCGATGCCGACGGCCTCGGCTGCGTATGCCCACTCGGCGACGGGGGACACGCGTGTCGGGCTCGTGCCGCACGGGGGAACCCGAGCCCGCGGACGCCCGAGCCGCGGACGAACCCGAGCCGCGGACGCCCGAGCCGAGGGCGAACTCCCTTGACTGCGACCGCTCTCCTGTCGGACCTGTGCCAACGGGCCCGAGTCCCGTAGGCGTTCGCACGGCGCGTACACCTCGCGTACGGGACAGGCCGTGTTCCTCCCGGAGGCACGGGGCGCGGGGCACGCGCCCTGTCTGTCAGCGCCGTCGGCGAGGATTCCGGTCGGGCCCCCGGCCGCGCAGCCCGCACAGCCCGCACAAAGAATCTCTGGTCAGCCGGGGGAGAAGACCGTCGAGTCGGGTCGTCCCGTGGCGACGTCCGGCACCCCTCGATGGCGAGTTTGCGAACTGTGCTGGTCGAACACTGTTCGGCGTGATCGAAACTCTCGTATAGTGACGCCCGGTTGATCACCGACTACAGACTTCTGTGCACTATCTGCCCCTTAGGACAACACAAGGGTCGCGTTCCCGAGCGGCCACCCGAGGACCTGAGCGATGACCGCGCCCGCCCCTTCCGGCGACCGATCCACCATCCGTTCGCTGCTGCCCCTGCCCCTGTTGACCGCCGCCCTGTCCGCCCTTGCCGTCGTATGGGCCGTCACGTCCGTACCCGAGTCGGCACAGGCGCTCGTGGGCTGCGGCGGCGCCATCGCCGCGGTGCTGCTGTGCGTGGCCGTCACCGTCGCCGTACAGGCGCGCCGCGCCGCGCGCTCCGTACGAGTCGCGCTGCGGACGGCGACCGCCGAGGCCGAGCGGGCCGCCCAGGAGCGCGACCTCCAGGCGGAACGCTGGCGCCGCGAACACCAACGGCACACCGACGCCACCGCACACGAACGAGCCCGGCTCGCCGAGGAGTTCACCAGGGAACGCGCCGTGCGCGCCCAGGAGGCGGAGGCCGAACGAGCCCGGCTCGCGGCCGAGGTGCGCAGGCTCTCCGGGCAACTCGACCGCGCTCTCGGCGACCGCGACACCGCGATCGCCGCGACCGCCAACGCCGCGGCCCGGATGCAGGCACTGGCCACCGGCACCCTGGCCGACCTGCGCGCCATGGAGGAACGGCACAGCGACGAGGACGTCCTCGCCGACCTGCTGCACCTGGACCACCGCACCGCCCAGGCCGGCCGGCTCGCCGACTCCGTCGCCGTCCTCACCGGCGCACGTTCGGGACGCCGTTGGGCGCGCCCCATCTCGATGGAGTCCGTTCTGCGCGGCGCCATGGGCCGGATCAGCGGATACCAGCGCATCCGCCTGCACTCCGTCAGCGACACCGCGGTGGCCGGACACGCGGCCGAGGGTGTGATGCACGCGCTCGCCGAAGTGCTGGACAACGCCGCCAACTTCTCGCCTCCCAACGCCGAGGTGCACGTCTACGTCGAGGAAGTGCCGGCCGGCGCCATCGTCTCGGTGGAGGACAGCGGCCTCGTCATGAGCGACGTCCAGCTGCGCCGCGCGGAACAGGCCGTCTCCGGCGACGCGGGCGGACTCGGCGGGCTCACCGGCACCAGGCTCGGCCTCGCCGTGGTGGGACGTCTTTCGCGCAAGCACGGCATGAAGGTGTCCTTCCGGCCCTCCGCCCGGGGCGGCACGGGTGTGCTCATGCTGATCCCCCAGGACATCCTCACCACGGCGCCGTCCCCGGTACGACGTCCGGCGGACCCGCCCGCGCGCAGCACCCCGACGCGTTCCCCGCAGTCGGGCCCCGGCGCGCCCGCTCCCGCCGAAGCCGCCACGCCCCCGGAGCAGGTCCCGCCGCAGGCGACCGGTGCCGACGCCCCGCAAACCGCCGACGGACTGCCCAAGCGCCGGCGCGGCCGCACCCTGGCCGCCGCCGAGAGCGCACGCGCCGCCGCCCAGAGCGCCGAGCGCCGCACGGACCCGCCCGAGGACATCCGCGTCCGAGCCAACCGCTTCGGCGCCTTCCGCCAGGCGGTGCGCGCCGCCCCGGCGGAGCGCACGGGCGGGCACCCGCTGCCGGCCGCCCCCGACGACTCGCACACCACGCCGTCCCCGCAGACCGAGACGGCGCCCGGCAGTCCCACCCCCTCGCACCCGGAAGGCGACACCACCTCATGACCGGCACGACGACCGCCGACGAGAAGCTCACCTGGCTCATAGAAGGGCTCCTCGAGCGCACACCGGGGGCCCGGCACGCGCTCGTGCTCTCCCGCGACGGGCTGAAGCTGTGCCGTACCCCGGAACTGACGGTCGACCAGGCCGACCAGCTCGCCGCCATCGCCGCCGGCATCCAGTCGCTGTCGCACGGCGCCTCGGTCGAGTTCGGCGACGGCAGCGGAGGCGTGCGTTCCTCGATGACCGAGTTCTACGGCGGAACGCTGTTCATCGTGGAGGCCGGTGAAGGCGCGCACCTGGCCGTGGTCACCACCGAGGAGGCCGAACCCGGACTCGTCGGGCACAACATGAGCGAGCTGGTGGAACAGCTCGGCGAGCACCTGACGGCCCCGCCTCGCACGGCGTGAAGCGCCCAGGCAGGGACGACGCGCCCGACCGGCTCTACACCCTCACCGGGGGACGCAGCCGCTCGGGGCCCGACAGTCCCTTCGACCTGGTGACGCTGGTGGTGGCCGAGAGCGACCCCACCGTCGGCATGCAGTCCGAGCACGCGGCGGTCCTCAGGCTGACGCAGGCGCCCACCGCCGTGGTGGAGGTCGCCGCCGAACTGGGTCTTCCCGTGAGCATCACCAAGATCCTGTTGTCCGACCTGCTCGCCGCCGGCCGGGTCAGCGCCCGCCACCCCCGCAATTCCGCCCTTCCCGATCCCGACGTCTTGGAGCAGGTGCTCGTTGGACTCCGCAACCTCTGACGTGCGCACCCCCCTGGGTGCCACCGCCGACAACGGTCTGAAGATCGTCGTCGTGGGCGGCTTCGGCGTCGGAAAGACGACCATGGTCCGTTCGGTCAGCGAGATCCGTCCCCTCAACACCGAGGAGACGATGACGAGAGCCGGCGAGACGGTCGACGACATCAGCGAGATCCGCGGGAAGACCGCGACCACCGTGGCCTTCGACTTCGGCCGGATCACCCTCGACGAGCGCAACGTGCTGTACCTCTTCGGCGCGCCCGGCCAGGAACGCTTCTGGTTCCTGTGGGACCGGCTGTTCTCCGGCACCCTCGGCGCGGTCGTCCTGGTCGACACCCGGCGCATCGACGACTCCTGGTACGCCATCGACCGCCTGGAGCGCCACGGCACGCCGTTCATCGTGGCCTGCAACGACTTCGGCGGCGCCCGCCACGCGCACAGCGACGTCCGCGAGGCCCTCGACCTCGATCCGCAGGTGCCCCTGATCGACTGCGACGCCCGTACCCGGGAGTCCAGCAAGCAGGTCCTCATCACGCTCGTCCAGCACATCCAGAGCCGGTACGCCGGGCAGAGGGCCCACGCCGCCGCTTCACCACGGGAGTTCGTGTGAGCACCGACGCCGTTCCGCTCAGCGGACCGCGCTTCCAGACCGACCCCGCCCGGCTGTACCGGGAGATGCGCACGCAGCACGGCGCCGTCACCCCCGTCGAGCTGGACGGCGGAGTCCCGGCCTGGCTCGTCCTCGGCTACCGCGAACTGCATCAGGTCACGGGCGACCCCGTCCTGTTCAGCCGCGACTCGGAGTTGTGGAACCAGTGGGACACGATCCCCGGCGACTGGCCCCTGCTGCCGATGATCGGCCGCAAGCAGCCGTCGATCCTCTACACGGTCGGTGAGCGGCACCGCGAGCGGGCCGCCATGATCAGCAACGCGCTGGAGGCGAGCGATCCGACCCGGCTGCGCCGCCACGCCGAGCGGTTCGCCGACGAGCTGATCGACGCCCTGTGCGCCGAGGGAACGGCCGATCTCGTCGGCCAGTACGCCATGCTGCTGCCCGTACGCGTGCTGGCGCGGCTGTACGGCTTCTCCGACGAGGACGGCCCGGGCCTGGTCACCGCGCTCAACGACATGATCGACGGCCGGGAGCGCGCTCTCGCCGGACAGAGCCATCTGGCCTCCTCGATGGGCGAGTTGCTCGCCGCCCGCCGGGCCGCGCCCGCCGACGACGTCGTCTCCCGCATGCTGGCCGACCCCGGTGGCTTCACCGACGAGGAGATCGCCCAGGACCTGATGGTGATGATGGCGGCCGGACACCAGCCCACCGCCGACTGGATCGGCAACTCGCTGCGGCTGATGCTCACCGACGGTCGTTTCGCCGCCTCGCTCTTCGGCGGCCGCAACAGCGTCGCGGAGGCGATGAACGAGGTGCTCTGGGAGGACACGCCCACCCAGAACGTGGCCGGCCGCTGGGCGTCGCGGGACACCCACCTCGGCGGCCAGCACATCCGGGCCGGAGATCTGCTCCTCCTCGGCCTCCAGGCAGCCAACTCCGACCCCCAGGTGCGTCCCGTCGGAAACGAACTCACCGGCGGCAACAGCGCCCACTTCTCCTTCGGCCACGGCGAGCACCGCTGCCCGTTCCCGGCCCAGGAGGTCGCCGAGGTCATCGCCCGGACGGGGATCGAGGTCGTCCTGGACCGGCTGCCCGACATCGATCTCGACGTTCCGGCCGAGTCCCTGACCCGTCGCCCGTCGCCCTGGCTGCGCGGGCTGACGGAACTGCCCGTGCGGTTCACCCCCACCCCTGCCCTGGGAGGCAACTGATCATGACGTCCGGAACCGAAGAGCTGCGGATTCCCCTGGATCCGTTCGTCACCGACCTGGACGGGGAGAGCGCCGAGCTGCGGGCGGCGGGACCGCTGGCCGCGGTCGAGCTGCCCGGCGGGGTCCCGGTGTGGGCGGTCACCCGGCACGCCGAGGCCAAGGCGCTGCTGACGGACCCCCGGCTGGTCAAGGACATCGACGTGTGGGGCGCCTGGCAGCGCGGCGAGATCCCGCCCGACTGGCCCCTGATCGGCCTGGCGAACCCCGGCCGCTCCATGCTGACCGTGGACGGCGCCGACCACCGCAGGATGCGCGGGCTCGTCGCCCAGGCCCTCACCCCGCGCCGGGTGGAGGCGATGCGGGAGCGGATCACGGAACTCACCGGACGCCTGCTGGACCGGCTGCCCACCGACGCCGAAGTCGTCGACCTCAAGGCGGAGTTCGCCTACCCACTGCCGATGTACGTCGTCGCCGACCTCATGGGCATCGAGGAGAGCCGGCTGCCGCGGCTGAAGGTGCTGTTCGAGAAGTTCTTCTCCACGCAGACCCCGCCCGCGGAGGTCGTCGCCACTCTCGTCGAGCTGGCCGGGATCATGGCCGAGACCGTCGCCGCCAAGCGTGCCGAGCCCGGTGACGACCTGACCAGCGCGCTCGTCCTGGCCTCGGAGGACGGTGACCGGCTCACCGACGAGGAGATCGTCTCCACCCTCCAGCTCATGGTCGCCGCCGGCCACGAGACCACCATCTCCCTGATCGTCAACGCCGTCGTCAACCTCTCCGTCCACCCCGAGCAGCGGGCGCTGGTGCTGTCGGGCGCGGCGGACTGGTCCGCGGTGATCGAGGAGACCCTCCGCTGGTCGACGCCGACGTCGCACGTGCTGATCCGGTTCGCGACCGAGGACGTGCCGGTCGGCGACCGGGTCATCCCGGCGGGCGACGCGCTCATCGTGTCCTACGGCGCGATAGGCCGCGACGAAGAGGCGCACGGCGCCTCGGCCGGCGACTTCGACATCACCCGCGAGACCCGCACCCGCCACATCTCCTTCGGCCACGGCCCGCACGTCTGCCCCGGCGCAGCCCTGTCCCGTCTGGAGGCGGGCGTGGCGCTGCCCGCGCTGTACGCCCGCTTCCCCGGGCTGGACCTGGCGGTGGCCCCGTCGGCCCTGCGCAACAAGCCGGTGGTGACCCAGAACGACCTCTTCGAACTCCCCGTACGGCTCACCTCCTCGACCGCCTGACGCGCTTGCGAGCGCCACTTCCAGGCCCGTGCATCCGTACGGCCGTGATGCGAGGAAGAACCAGGTGACGCGCTCCCGTCCCGTGACCCCCCGAGCCGGGACGGGAGCCGTCCCGCCGAGGCCGGTCACCCTCGACGAACGCTTCGGCGAGGCGTGCCGGCCCACGGTGACGGAGTCCCGCCCGGCGAACATCCATCGGCCGGACCGGGTCAGCCACGTGATGGCGGAGTGCTTCCAGCCGTAGACGGGATCTGAGCCGGAGAAGCACCTCGCGCGGACTCGGACTCGCAAGATCTCCGTCCCGGTCGGTCGTCGGCGGCAGTCATGCCTCGGGCCGTCCCTGTCTGCTCCGCGGGCCGCACTTGGCGGTCGGTCGGCGATCTAGACCTTCGCTTCCTGCTTCCAGTCCTGGGCGAGGAGCCCGAGCAACACCTCGTCCAGGAACTCGCCCATCACCCAGGCCGAGGAGCGCAGCACGCCCTCGCGGACGAAGCCGTTGCGCTCGGCCGATCGCAGCATCGCGGAGTTGTCCGACAGCGTCTCGATCTGCAGCCGCTGCAGGCCCCGCACGACGAAACCGTAGTGGCACAGCACCGCGACCACATCGGTGCCGTAGCCCTTGCCGCGGGCGGACGGCAGCAGTCCGAGGCCGATGTGCGCGGCCCGGTTGTGGTTGTCGATGCCCCACAGCGTCGCGGTTCCGACCAGAGTGCCGCCCTCCAGCTCCACCACGGAGAACTTGACGCTTCCCTGTTCCTTGTCGTCCACCACGAGCCGCGGATCCTTCGAGCCGGGCGTGGTCGGCCGCCACGGCCCGCTTTCGGCCCGCGAGGAGTTGACCACGTCGTCGTAGAGCTCGGTCCGCAGGATCGGGATGTCGTCCTCGTGCCGGGCCCTGAGCCCGACCTTGTCGCCTTTGAGCATGCGAGCTTCTTATCCGCCCGGACCGGCCGGCGGCAAACCATTAAGCATGCCGAGGCCGTCGCGTGGGCGCGGTCCGTGGCGCGGTGTTCTCGCGTGCCCGTACGAGGAGAAGAACCGGTGAAGTGGCGGCGCCTGTCGCCTGGTTCTACCGAATGCGGATTTCGGCGAGTTGGAGGCGGTAGCGGGTCCTTTCATCCGAGGCGGGCGTGCCGAGCCTGCTCGCTCGGAGCCGGAGGTGGCGGCCGGTGGTGGAGGTGTGGGTGTAGGTCTGGGCGGCACCGTCGGGGTTGACCTGGCCGGTGACGGTGCGGGCGGTGGTGTAGGCGGTGGCGCCGTCGGCGCGGGTCTGGAGGGTGAAGTCGACGGGGAATCCGGCGGTGTCGCCGCCGGTCGTGGTGGTGTCGGTACGGGGGTGGAGGGTGACGGAGCCGATCGCCCGGTCGGCGCCGAGGTCGATCTCGACCCAGACCGGCGTCGCGCTGATGTCGGCGGAGTCGAAGTCGACGCTGGTGTAGCCCTTGGCCCCGGTCACGCTGACGACCGTGCCGTCCAGCACCCGGGTCTTGCCCCAGTCGCCGTTCTCCAGTGTGTAGTTGCTGGTGACGGTGGTGGAGGCCACGGGGACGGTGAGCTCGGCGAGCTGGAGGCGGTACTTGGTGGTCTCGTCGGTGGGAGGCAGGCCGAGCTTGGTGGCCTGCAGGCGCACATCGCGGGCGGTGGTGGTCCTGAAGCCGTACGTCTGCGGGAGCCCGGCCGGGTCGGGCTCGGCGGTGACGGTGCGGACGGTGGTGTAGGTGGTGGCGCCGTCGGCACGGGTCTGGACGGTGAAGTCGACGGGGAAGCCTGCCGTACCGCCGCCGGCGGCGGGCGTGTCGGTGCGGGGGAAGAGGCGTACGGTGTCGAGGTCGGTGTCGGCCCCGAGGTCGATCTCGACCCAGACCGGGGTCGTACCGACGTCGGGGGAGCTGAACTCGTTGCTGGTGTAGCCCTTGGCTCCGGACACGCTGGTGAGGACGCCGTCGGTGAGCCGTGGCGACCGGAGCGCCACGACGAACGGCCGACATCGCACAGCGCCCCACGGCCCGATGCCGGCAGGGCACCGAGCGGCTGACGCAACCTGCCAAGTGCAGGTCGAGAACGTCGGCCCGCGCCGGCCGTGATGCTGACCCCGGAGCCGGAGCCGGAGCCGGAGCCGGAGCCGGAGCCGGAGCCGGAGCCGTGCGCGGCGACGCGGATTCCCGGCGCCCGGACGTCAGTCCCGCGCGCTCATTTCGGCGGCCCTCGGGGCGGTGGCCGCGGTCCGGGTGAGGAGCCGTCCGGACCCGGACCCGGTCGTCGACGACAGCCTGGGCCAGAGGATGCACGGGTGGTGACGGTATGCTCACGCGGTGGGCCGGAATTCCCGTCGCGCCGGCGAAGGGGCTGTCGGAGGATCGGAGAAGGCCGGTCCGGCCGGGCGCGAGGCCAGAAGGAGGCGATGGGATGCGGCAGGCGAGTGTGCTCGATGTCGGGTGCCACAGTGCTCTGCTGACAGTGGTGCGGGGGCGCCCGGGTGCGGAGCTGGAGCCGGTGTTCTCCCGCAAGGTGCGCCTGAGCCTGCACGAGACCCTCGACCGCAAGGGGCGGCTGGACAAGGCCGGGGTGAAGAGCGTCGAGCGGGCCGTGGCCGAGGCTGTCGACGCCGACCCGCGGCTGCGCGGACAGGACGTGTTCGCGTTCGCGACCTCCGTCATCCGGGACGCGCCCAACTGCGACGAGATCATCGCGCGCGTGGCACGGACCACGGGCACCCGGCTGCGCGTGCTGGCCGGCGAGGAGGAGGCGCGGCTGGCCTACGTGGCCGCCCGTCGATGGGCAGGCCCGACGGCCGGACAGCTGCTGGTCCTGGACATCGGGGGCGGCACCGTGGAGATCGCCTCCGGCAGCGGAGAGCAGCCCGGCGTCGTCCACTCGCTGCCGCTGGGCGCCCGCAGGATCACCCGGGACTGGCTTCCCGGCGGCACCGCGCCGTCCCAGCGCCGCCTGGCCGAGATCCGGCAGCACCTGCGCCGGTCCCTGGAAAGTCTCCCAGGCCTGCCGCAGGCCGAACCGGGCGGGCGAGTACTGGCCTGCTCCAAGACCTTCGAACAGCTCGCCCGGCTCGCCGCCGCCCGGAGCAAGGCGCCGCGAGCCGGACGGCGACTGGCGCTGCCTCAACTGCGCACATCCGTCTCCCTGTTGGCCGACGCGGGACCGTCCCGTCGTGCCAAGCTGCCGGGCATCTCCCGGCACCGCGCCGAACAGTCCCTGGCCGGAGCCCTGATCGCACAGGTCCTCATGGAGGCCTGCGGGGTCAAGAGCGTCGAGATCTGCCCCTGGTCCACCCGTGAAGGACTGCTGCTCGAACGCCTCGGCGTCCCTTCCACGCCCGCCGGGCGCCCCCGCTTCGTCGCCTGAACCCGACGGGCGTCGAGAGCGCCGGCGCCCGGGACCATCACGGGGTGGCCGCCATGAACGGGCATGGGTCAATGGGGGTCCAGTTCGCCGTCCGCAGGACCTCGACGGCCTCGGCGGTAATGAAGCCGCGTTCGAGCAGGGCGGGACCGGAGCGACGACGACCGCATACTCGCTGAACGCGGAGACCGTCAGAGTTCGCCCGCCGGGCCGGCAGTGTCGTCGAACCCGACGCCGGCCACCACCCGTTCCTGTCCCGGCCCGCCGCGGTCCGGGATCTGCTGCTGAGCCTTTGACGGCAGCCGCGCACGAGCCGAGCCGGTGATCCGAGGGCGTGGAGGCCGTCGCCTCGATGGGGGGGGGGCGACCGACCCGACCCGGCCCGTCCGCGCGGCTGCACGGTGCGCCTTCGCTTTACTGGGGGCGCCAGTTGGGTGATGCTGACCCGGCGTTGGAGGGATGATCGACACCGCAGGAGCGGGTCGGTCCGGAGGGGGAGACCGCCGTGGTGCGCGTAGTGCTGCTTGGACCGATCCAGGTGTACGCCGACGATGTGACGCCGGTCGGGGTGGGTGGCGTCCGGCTGCGGATGCTGCTCGCCAGGCTCGCCCTCGAAGAGGGCCGGACGGTGTCGGTCGACTCCCTCGTCGACGGCCTGTGGGGGGAGGAGCCGCCCGCCGACGCGGCCAACGCGCTGCAGGCGCTGGTGTCCCGGCTGCGCAGGGCGCTGCGCGGGTCCGCGTCGGTGGAGTCCGCGTCCGGCGGCTACCGGCTCTCGGTGCGGGCCGAGGACGTGGACGTCCACCGCTTCGAGGATCTGACCGCCCGGGGCAGGCGGGAACTCGCGGCCGGGCGGGCCGGCGAGGCGGCCTCGCTGTTCGGAACGGCGCTCGGGCTGTGGCAGGGCGCGGCGCTCGCCGATGTGCTGGACGCTCCGTTCGCCGGGCCTGTCGCGACCCGGCTCGACGATCTGCGGACCGCCGCGGCCGAGGACCGCTGCGATGCCGAGCTACGGCTCGGACGATACGGAGAGGTGCTGGCGGACCTCGAAGCGGCCGGTGCCGAGCGGCCGTTGAGCGAGCGGGTCGCCGGGCTGCGGCTGCGCGCGCTGTCCGCGGCCGGACGGCAGTCCGATGCCCTCGCGGTGTACGAGGCGATACGTGAGCGGCTCGACGACGAACTCGGCGTCGTCCCCTCGGCCGAGCTGCGGGAGATCCATCTGGCCCTGCTGCGAGGCGAGTTGGAGACGCCCGCCGAGCGGGCCGAGGCAGCCACCAGCCGCCTTCCAGGCAGGCTGACCAGCTTCGTCGGCCGTGACGAGGAACTGAGCCGACTCGGCCGGCAGTTGGCCCACAGCCGGCTCGTCACCATCGTCGGCCCCGGTGGCGCGGGCAAGACCCGCCTCTCCTTCGAAGCGGCCACCAGGGACAGCGCCCACGCGCGCGGCCGGGTCTGGTTCGTGCCGCTCGCCGGGGTGAGCGCACCGGACCAGCTGGCCGACGCGGTGCTCGGCGCCCTCAGCTCGACCGACGGTCGCCTCTACGACGCCGGCCAGGGGCAGCGGGACACCCCGGTCGAGCGTGTGGCCGGCCTCCTCGGCAGTGGCGACGCCCTGCTCCTGCTCGACAACTGCGAGCACCTCGTCGACGCGGCCGCGGAACTCGCCGCCGAACTCCTGTATCAACTGCCGGAGTTGCGGATCCTCGCCACCAGCCGCGAGGCCCTCGCCATCACCGGCGAATCCCTGTGCCACCTCGGCCCCCTCGACGTACCGACGGGATCGCCGGAGCCCGCCGAGGCCGCGCAGTCGCCAGCCGTCCGCCTCTTCGTCGAGCGGGCCGCCGGAGTCCGGCCGGACTTCACGCTCGACGACATGACCCTCGACGCCGTGGTCGAGGTCTGCCGACGGCTCGACGGCATGCCACTGGCCCTCGAGCTGGCCGCGGCGAAGCTCCGCTCGATGAGCGTCGAGCAGATCGCGCGTCGCCTCGACGACCGCTTCCGCCTCCTCGCCTCGGGCAGCCGCACCGCCCTGCCCCGCCAGCGCACCCTGCTCGCGCTCGTCGAGTGGAGCTGGGACCTGCTCGACGAACCCGAGCGGATCCTCGCCCGCAGACTGTCGGCGTTCCCGGGCGGCGCGACCGTCTCGGCGCTCGAAGCCGTGTGCGCCGACCCGTCGCTCCCGGCGGCCGACATCCCGTACGTCCTGGACGCCCTGGTCGAGAAATCACTGGTCGACCATCCTGACGACGGGGTGGGCGAGCCGCGCTACCGCATGCTCGAGACGGTACGCGCGTACGCCGCGAGGCAGCTTGCCGACGCCGAATCCGGGGACGCCCTCACCAAGCGCTATGCCGCGTACTTCCTGGCCCTCGCGGAAGAACACGAACCCCGCCTCCGTACGGGCGAACAGCTGCGTGCGATCGAGGTCTTCGACGCCGAACACGACAACCTCGTCCTCGCGCTCCGCCTGGTCGGCGACGCTCGGGACGCGAGCCTGGCCGCACGCTTCGCCGGGGCGATGTTCTGGTACTGGGGGATCAGGGGGATGGGCACCCTGCTCGACACGTATCGGGCGGAGGTCACTGGGCCGGATGCCACAGAGGCACAGGAAGCCGTACGGGCACGGGATTCCGTACAGGTAGGGGTCGGTGAACGTCCGGCCGTCGGGGGTGAGTCGGCGACGGCGCGGGAGTTCCACCCGGCCGCACTCCTCCTGCGGATGTCCCAGGTCTCCTTCCCAGCCGGGGCGTCGGGGCCGGCCGGAACCGCGGACCGGAGTGCTCTCGACTCGCCCGATCCCTGGGTGCGCGCCAGCGCTCACCTGGCGCGGGACTTCGCCCTCACCGAACAGGGTGATCTGATCACCGGCGCAGAGTCCCGGATCGAGGCCCTGCGCGGCTTCGAGGAGGTGGGCGACCGCTGGGGGCTCGTGATGAGCCTGCTCCCGATCGGCCGCGACCACTCCCTGCGCGGCGAATACCCCCAGGCGATCGCCACCTTCGAACGAACCGTGGCACTCAGCTCCGAACTCGGCACCGAGGACTACCTCTACCTCAGCAAGGCCCGGCTCGCCCGCGAACGGCGGCGCAGCGGCGACCTGGCAGGCGCCTTACGTGATCTGCGCGCCGCCCACCGGCAGGCCCGCGAGCACGGACAGCTGCGCCTGGAGGCCAACATCCTCGTGGGCCTGGCCAATGTGTACCGCAGGGCCGGTGACCTGGCGCAGTCCGACGCGACCCTCGACCGTCTCGAGGCGCTGAGCGCCCGGCGCCCCTCCCTCAGGGAACTGGCCCGCGACCTGATCGTCAGCACCCGTGTCGAGAATCGTCTCGCAGAGGGGGACGCGGTGCGGGCCAGGGCCCTGCTGCCCGAGGCGGCCGGCGCCCTGTTCGGTCAGGGGGCGGGCGCGGCGCTCGCCTGGGTGGCCGAACTGCTCGGCGGGCTCAGGGCATTGGAGGGCGCTCCGGAAGAGGGCGCCAGGTCGCTCGGCATGAGCCAGGTGATGCGCGGCGCCTTCGACCGGGGCGAGCCCGAGTGGCGCGAGCTGATCGACCGCATCGTGGCGACGCTGGGCGAGGACGGCTTCGAGAAGGCGTACGAGGACGGGGCCGCGTACTCCCGTGAGGCCGCGCTGCGGTGGCTGGAGGCGGAGACCTTGCGGGCGGTGGCGCGGAACTGACGAGGCGCGCGGTCGTCATGCGGACAGCAGGGCGGGGTCCGCACTGTGGGTGCGGACCCCGCCCGGCCGGGTCGGTCACCGGAGGATCATCCGGCGTTCTTGCGGTAGGCGCGCATGGCCAGCGGGAAGAAGACGGCGATCACGCCGGCCATCCAGGCGAAGGTGCCGGCCAGGGAACCGGCGACGGGGCCGCCGTTGAGCAGGCCGCGGACCGTGTCGGCCACCAGGGAGACGGGGTTGACGTCGGACCAGGCCTGGAGCCAGTCGGCCATGTCGTCCCGGGGGACGAAGACGTTGCTGGCGAAGGTGAGCGGCAGGATCAGGATGGTCATGAGGCCCTGTACGGAGGCGGGGTTCTTGATCAGCATCCCGAGGTACACCGAGATCCAGGAGAAGCTGAGGGCGAAGCCGACGAGCAGGGCGAGCGCGGCGAGCGAGGCGACCGGGCCGGTCTCGACGCGGTAACCCATGACCAGGGCGAGGGCGACCAGGGTGCCCAGGCAGACGACATAGCGGACGATGTCGGCGAGGACGGCGCCGATCAGCGGGCTGGAGCGGGCGATCGGCATGCTGCGGAACCGGTCGAAGATCCCCGTACTGGCGTCCGCGCAGAGCGAGGCACCGATGCCGACGCTGGCCTGGAAGACGGCCATGACCATGACGCCGGGAGTGACGAGCTGAAGGTAGCGGTCGGTGTCACCGCCGGACATGGCTTCCCCGAAGAGGTAGATGAACATCAGCAGGCTGATGATCGGGGTGAGGATCACGTCGACCAGTTGGATCGGCGACTTCATGAACCTGGTGACGCCGCGGCCGGCGAGGGCGAGGCTGTGCCGGGCGGTCTGCGCGAGGCCGACACGGCCGGCGAGTTCGGCGTGGACGAGGAGGGGCTGGGTGCTCATGACGGGGTCCTCTCGGGAAAGTCTGTACGGAGCCGGGGGAGCCGGGGGAGCCGGGGGAGCCGGGGGCTCAGACGGCGACGGGCCGATCGCCGGTGACGGCGGGCGCGTGTCCGGTCAGGGCGAGGAAGACCTCGTCCAAGCTGGGCAGCCGCAGGCCGAGTTCGTCGGCGGTGATGCCGACGCCGTCCAGGCGGCGCGCGACCGCGGCGACGATCATCGGGTCGTCGGCCGGCACGGTGAGTACGCCGGAGTCCCGGGCGGGGGCATGTCCGGTCAGCTCGGCGAGCATCGCGGCGACCTGCGGCACATCGGCGGCCACGGTGGGCCGGACCTGGAGGATCTGGCCGCCCACGCGGCGCTTGAGCTCACCGGGGCGGCCTTCGGCGACCTTGCGGCCCTTGTCGAAAACGGTGATGGAGTCGGCGAGTTGGTCGGCCTCCTCCAGGTACTGGGTGGTGAGCAGCACCGTGGAGCCATCGGCGACCAACTGCCGTACCACCTCCCAGACTTCCTGCCGGGCGTGCGGGTCCAGGCCGGTGGTGGGCTCGTCCAGGTAGAGCACCTGGGGCCGGCCGACCAGGGAGGCGGCCAGGTCCAGACGCCGTCGCATCCCGCCGGAGAAGGTGGCGATCGGCTTGCGGGCCGCCTCGGCGAGGGAGAAGTTCTCCAGGAGCGTGGCGGCCCTCGCCTTGGCATCGCGCCGGGACAGGCCGAGCAGCCGCCCGATGAGCACCAGGTTCTCGGCGCCGGACAGGCTCTCGTCCACGGAGGCGTACTGACCGGTCAGCCCGATCAGCTGCCGGACCTTGACCGGGTCCTTGACGATGTCGTGGCCGCCGACGGTGGCGTGTCCGCCGTCGGGGCGCATCAGCGTGGCCAGGATGCGCACGGTGGTGGTCTTGCCGGCGCCGTTGGGACCCAGGACGCCGACGACCTTGCCGGCCGGGACCTCCAGGTCGACACCGTCCAGGGCGGTGAAATCGCCGTACTTCTTGACCAGTCCCTCGGCCCGGATCGCATATGTCATGATCGACAACTCCTCGTCAGGTCTTCGTCGTTCTCGATGACCATGACGATGCCGGGCCTTGCTGACAGTCCGCGGACAGCACGCTGACAGCGGTCGTCGACGCCTGACAGGCGGTGTCGGACGGTGTCAGGCAGTGTCGGGTACTTCGCCGGCCTGCGGCGCGAAGCGTGGGTTTGACGTTCCGTGCATACCTGGCATCGAGCGTCCCGACAACGGATGACGGGTGACCGACGCCCGCACCGGCCGGGAGCGCTGCTCGCAAGGGTGTGAGCAGCGCCCGCTCACAGGCGGGTCCGGCGGCGGACGGAGAGGACGCGCAGCGACAGCGCGACAGCCAGGAGGATCCAGGCCGCTATGCCGTGCGCCCACGTCGCCTCGTCCCGTACGGCGCCGACGAAGCTCCAGGCAGCCCAGAGAGCCAGGACGACACAGAGAGCCGTCCACGCGATGCCGGAGATGCGGGTCCGCAGCTGAGCACGTTGCCTGGTGCCGGGCTCCAGATCGCCGAGTCCGGATTGGCCGGGCGCCTCCCGCGGTGTCATGCGTCCCCTCCTTGGCGGTGTGCGGTGTGGTGAGCGTGAGCCGGGACGTCCTCGCCGTCGAGGGACGCCTGCATGGCGCGCAGACGTCGATGCTGGAGGTTGCCGTTGCCGACACTCCAGGCGAGGAAGACCACGGTGAGCAGGGCGAAGCCGATCGTCTGCCGGGGGCCCGAGGTGAGGGCCACCAGGGCCGTCACGGTACAGAAGAGGACCGCGAGGAACACCAGGGCCGCCACACGGTGACGCGTGCGGTGCAGACGCTGTGCGACCAGAGAGCGCATCGCCTCGCGCTCGGCCGGGTCGACGGGTACCTCACCCTTGCGTAGCTTCCCGTCCAGCGAGACGAGGCCGTTCGTGCTACCGCCGGCCGCTCGCCTCTCCCGGCGGCGCACGACGAGCACGACGACGATGCCACCGATGGAGACGAAGGCGGTGCGCAGCACGACCGAGAGAGCCGAGCGCCCTGGGTACAGGAGCATGACCAGGGCGCTGGCACACAGGATCGACAGCACGAACTGCAGCCACAGGTGTTTGCCCAGAAAGGCGTTGACACGTTCCACGGTTGCCGGCTCCTTCCGTGCGGATTCGCCCGTCCGCGTACCCCGGCTGGGTTTACACAATCCGGCAAGTCGAGTCAGCTAAATGGAAGTTGACGGTCCGATAGTCGAGCCGGCCGCGCTGTGGCGGAAGTTCTTCGGACTGCCGGACTGCCGGACTGCCGGACTGCCGGACCAACGGCCGACGGCCCGTGTGAACGCTTCGCGGTCGGGGGCGCGATCACCTGCCCAGGCGACCGTGCCGTCGGGTCGGACGAGCACGGCTCCGCGTCCGAGATCGTTTCTCGCGGGCCCGACCACATACCGGACCCTGCTCTCACGGCCCGTCGCCGCCCGGAGCGGCGCACCCGCCTGCACCGGGCGCCGTGTGGCTACATCAGAAGTCCGACCGGCCTCCGGCCTCCCTGGCTGACGGCGGCTCAGGCGAGATCGGTGGAACCGCTCCGAGGGCCCCTGTTTGAGCGATGTGTGCCGTATCACGCCACCAAGGGCCGCCCAAGTTGTCTGAATCACAGCGGAAATGTCCATTTAGCGTCCATGCTCGATGGCGACAGCGACTCCCGGAAGGGAGCCCATCGGCATGGGTGCGAAGTTCCAAAGTGCCCCATGGCGCAGCCCTCGTGACGTTTCTCCTCGTTCCCTCGGAAAGGTGCCCATCATGGCCGCTTACCTCTGTCCCCCTGCCGTGATACACGGCGAGCACGCCGTGGAGACCAGCCAGATCGTTGCGGAGGTGGGCGACCGGCATCCGCACGCGGCGTGGGCGCCGCGGGTCGACGGCATCGCGGCCAGTACGGGCATCGAGACCCGCGGGTGGATGCTGCCGCTGGAGACCGCCCTCGCGCCCGGCAACGGCGGCGGCCTGCGGGATGTCGGCACCGGGCCCGCCCAAGAGGCGCTGGCACGCGACGGGTTCAGCCGGCAGGACGTGGACCGCGTGATCGCCGCCCTCGAAGCGATACCCGCGCCGCAGACCGTCCAGGAGCGCACCGGGCCGGCCTGGGAGGCCGTGCAGTCCTACGGGGAGCGGGCGGCGCGTGGTGCCCTGCAGATCGCCGGGCTGGACGCCTCGGACATCGACTGCCTGATCACCAGTCACTCCACCACCCCGGCGCTGCCGGGTCTGGACGTCTCCCTGGCCAACAAGCTCGATCTCCGCAACGACGTGATGCTGCTGCCGGCCACGCAGTGGGCCTGTGTCGCGGGGACCCGCTCCCTGGCCCTGGCGGCGGATCTTGTGGCCGCGGACCCCGACCGGGTGGTCCTGGTCGTGATCGCGGAGGCGCTGAGCACGACCTACCAGCCCGCGGACGACACCATCGAATCCCTGATCGTCCGGTTGTTGTTCGCGGACACCGCGGTCGCCGCGGTGGTCACGGGCCGCCCGAGAAGCGAGTCGGTGCTGCGGCTGGACGCCGCCTGGCACCACACCCTGCCCGGCACCCGGGACCTGCACCGTCTGGACACGCGGGCGGACGGCACCCACTTCGTGATGGACCGGCGGGGGCCGCGCGCCGTGCAGGAGACGGTCACCGCGATGTGGGAGTGGCTGCGCGTCCGCTACCAGGACGACCCCGACTCCTGGCACCCCGACGTGCTGCTCGCGCACCCCGGCGGGACCCGGGTGCTGGAGTACATGGAGCAGACGATGCCCGACGCCTGGCCGTCGGGGCTGCTGGACTACAGCCGGGACAGCTACACCAGCGGCAACCGTGGAGGCGCCGCCGTGTTCGACATCCTGCGGCGGGCGCACGACGCCGGGCAGAAGTCGGGCAGTCGTGCCGTCCTGTACGCGGCGGCACCGGGCCTCACCGCCACCGCCCTGGAAGGTGAGTGGCTGTAGAGCGAGCACGTGCCGCGCTCGCGCACCTGGGCCGCGTCCCGTACTCGCAGCCGTGTCACCTTGCGACTTCCGCCCAGACCACCTTGCCGGTGTCCGTCCACCGCACCCCCCACCGGGTGGTGAGCCGGTGCACGATGTGCAGGCCACGCCCGGCGTCGCCGAGGAGGTCGCCCCGGCCCAGACGTGGCCTGCCGTTGCCGCTGTCGCCCACCTCGCACAGCAGGCCGTGACCCGCCCTGATCAGTCGTACCGTCACGGGACCGGCGGCAAAGCGCACCGCGTTCGTGACCAGCTCGCTGACCAGCAGGGTCACGTCGTCCCGGGTGTCGCTCCTGCTGTCCCATTGCCGCAGCAGCGCGGAGACGTGCGCGCGGGCACGGGCAGGCGCGTCGTCGCGGGCGGGCAGCCGCCAGGTCGCGGTGTCCCCCTTGCGGTAGCCGATCATGCGCGCGAGCAGCAGGGTCACATCGTCGCGCTGGCGCACCGGCGCCAGCGTGGAGACGACGTGCCGTGCGGCCTGCTGGAGGGTGTCCCAGGGGTGCACCGTGGCCACGGTGTCCGCCAGCCTGTCGATGCCCTCGTCGATCGACAGGGCCGGATCCTCCACCAGGCCGTCGGTGTAGAGGGCGAGCAGGGAGCCCGGGGGAGCGTGGAACGTGTGCACGTCGAACGGTTCCCGCAGTGCGAACTCGGCGCCCAGGCCGGGGTGTGGGCGGACCGCGAGCGGGCCCGCGTGTCCGTCGGGAAGCACCAGGACCGGCGGGAGATGGCCGGCGCTGGCCAGCGTCACGTGGTGGCTGACCGGGTCGTAGAGGGCGATGCAGCAGGTGGAGCCGAGGGCGCTGTAGCCGGCCGCCAGCCCGGACTCCGCGTCGTCCAGCAGCGTCACGGTCTCGTCCAGGTGTTCGAGCACTTCGTCCGGTGCCAGTCCCGCGGACAGCAGCGCGCGGGCCTCCATGCTCAGCTGGCCCATGGTCGCCGCGGCTCCCAGGCCGTGCCCGACGACGTCACCGACCACCAGCGCGGTACGGCCGTCCGGCAGCGGAAAGCTGTTCACCCAGTCGCCGCCGACGCCCGCGCTGTCGGGGGTGGCGGGCTGGTAGACGCTGGCGATCTCTATCGTGTGGCCGCCCGTCCGGGGCAGCAGCCGGCGCTGCAACGCCAGCACCTGCGTGTGTTCGCGCTGGTGCTGACGGGCCAGGTCGACGTGATGGGCGGTCCTGTCCACCAGTTCCTGGAGGTCGAACAACTCGCCGTCGCGGAAGGGGCGGTCCGCCCGCCGCCAGACCTCCGCGACGCCCAGTACGACGGGCGGCGCGCTGTCCAGGACCAGTGGCATGCACGCCACACTCGCCGACCGGTCACCGGGCACCAGGGCGCGGATCACTCGCGGACTGCCGAGCAGCCGCTCGATCGCCTTCCGGTCGGGTAGGACGATGGCCTGCGGGGCATCGTCCCGCAGTACCGCCTGCGCCAGCAGACGACTCGCGTCGCTCGGAAGATCGCCGCCCGGAGTCACATAGCCCTCGGGCCACGCCCGGTCCGGCACCAGGGCTGCCCGCCGCAGCCGGATGCGCCCCTGCGCCTGCTCGGTGACTCCCTCGCCCGTCCACACGGCGAAGTCGAGGTCGACGGCGGCCACGTCTCCCCAGGCCAACAGGGACTCCGCCAGCGACTGCGCGGTCTCGCCGATGTCCAGCGAGGTGCCGATCGCGGTCTCGGCGGCGTACAGGTGCAGCCTCCTGGCCATGGCGATCAGGGAGACGGTCAGGCCCTCCTGAGGTGCCGCGGCGGGCAGGATGCTCAGCGAGACCACCAGCTCCGACCCGTCGGCGCGCCGCAGGCGCTGGATCCGGGCGACATGTGCCTCACCGATCTCCAGGACCTGCCGCAGTCGCCGCGTGACCGTCGGTACGTCCCCGGGAGGCAGGAGATCGGCGAAAGGGCTCCCGGCCACGGCGTCCAGCCCCGCGAACACGGCGGCGTCCAGGTTGCAGCGGGTGATCCTCAGATCCCTGTCCAGGTTCACCACGCCGAGAATCTGATCGTGACGGTCGACTGCGGGGCTCTCGGCTGCGCGTCGGCCGGTGGTGCGCTCGCCCTGCGCGCTGTCAGGACCGGCGGTCGCTGCCGCACCGCCGCGCGAACCGTAGCGCCCCAGGGCGCTGCTGACCAGGTCGAACGGCGATGAGGACGAGGGCGACGGCGTGGAGTCCATGCGGCTCTCTCGGCAATCCCCGGCACAGGGCCGGGGCCGTACTCGGACCCGTGCGACGGGGCCCCGAGATCCCTGACCGCACACCTCATTGAATAACACCGGGGGTCGCTTCGCCCACCAGCGGATCGCGCGATGAGCACCGGCCGTGAGGAATGCCGCGGCCGGTGGGGCCGTGCTCACCATGCCGCGGCCGGTGGGGCCGTGCTCACCATGCCGCGGCCGGTGGGGCCGTGCTCACCATGCCGGGGGAGAGGGGGGCGTCGCCCGCCGGTGTTCGACGACCGCCGCAGGACCACCGGGCGCCGGAGCCGACGGTGACGGTGACGGTCGATCCGAGATCGCTGCGGAGGCGCGGGCGCAGGAGCAACACGAGAGCACAGCCCGGCCCAGCCATGATCAGGCCGAGCGACAGGACCCTTCCGGGTGAAAGCCCAGGTCAGTAGGTCGCTATCGTGCACCTGACACCTGACACCTGACACCTGACACCTGACACCTGACACCTGAAAGAGGCTCGGCTTCGCGGCGAGTAGCCCACCAGCAGGCTCTTCGGACCGGTCGCGGAGTACCGCCGTCGTCCGTTACTTGTCGACCAGCGACATGTGGTGCTCGTTGTAACGGTCTCCCTGAACCCCGACCCGGCCGGCGAGTTCGTTGAGGTCCGCCAGTTCGTCGGGAGACAACGGCAGCTTGGTGGCGCCGGAGTTCTCGTCGATTCGCGCGATGTGTCGTGTGCCCGGAATCGGAACGATCCACGGATCCTGTGCGAGCAGCCAGGCAAGTGCGACCTGCCCGGGTGTGGCGCTCTTGGTTTCCGCGAGGGTGGTGATGTGTTCGACGAGAGCCTGGTTCGCCGCCCGGTTCTCGGCCGTGAATCGTGGAATGTTCGTGCGGACGTCACCGGTCACGAACGAGGTCGACGCGTCCACCGTGCCGGTCAGGAATCCCTTGCCGAGCGGGCTGAAGGGCACGAATCCGATCCCGAGCGCCGCGCACGTCGGCAGGACCTCCGGCTCGGGATCCCTCGTCCACAGCGAGTACTCGCTTTGCACCGCGGTCACGGGGTGGACCGAGTGTGCGCGGCGGATGGTCTCCGCACTGGCTTCCGAGAGCCCGAAGCAGCGGACCTTGCCCTCCTGCACGAGCTCACCCACCGTGCCGGCGACCTCCTCGATGGGCACCGCCGGATCAACGCGATGCTGGTAGAACAGGTCCAGCCTCTCGACCCCGAGCCGTTTCAGGGAGGCCGCGGCGACGGCACGGATCTGCTCGGGCCGACTGTTGAGTCCGGCGGGGGCGCCGTTCTCGATGCGGAATCCGAACTTGGTGGCGATCACGACCTGGTCACGCACCGGAGCGAGGGCCTCGCCGACAAGCTCCTCGTTGACGTAAGGGCCGTACACCTCCGCGGTGTCGAAGAAGGTGATCCCGCGGTCGACGGCGCCACGCAGTACAGCGATCATGTCGCTCCGGTCACCGGGGTTCGGCCCGTAACTCTGGGACATGCCCATGGCGCCGAGGCCGATGGCGGAGACCCGCAGGTCGCGCCCGAGCGTTCGCGTGTGCATTGTTTCTCCTTGTCGAGGCCGGCACCGGCCGGCCGATGTCGAGTGCAGGACGGCCGGTCGCGGAGTCCTGCGTCGTTCCAGCGGCCCATGGCGCCCGGAGCGTGCGGTCGGTTTCCGGCGTCTCCGGTTCGCAACGGTGAATGAGCAAGGCCGATGGTGGAGGCGCCGTCGGTGTTCAGGGCTTCCAGGTGAGCGAAGTGGTGCCTGGTGAGCCGGGCTACCACGCTTCGTTGTCGAACGAGAGGACGATTCGTTCGCGCAGGCCGCCCTGCTCGAGCCGGGCATGGGCCGCAACCGCCTCGTCCGCATCGAAGGACATTGCGGCGCGCAGTGTGATGGTGCCGTCTTCGACCTGGTCGCGCAGACGTACGATCGCATCCCGGTCCGTCCGTCGTTCTCGCACGTTGAGGTGCTTGACCTTGACTCCGCGCCCTGGATCGCCGTCCCAAGAGCGCAGGATGCCGATCTGGCCGCCGTCACGCACGGCGGGAGCGATCTGCTCGTGCAGCAAGGCGGCATCAGCCACCGCGTCCACCGGGGTACCGAGCTCGTCGAGTACCCGGAGGGCGATGTCGGGGCCGCGCGGTATGAACGCGTGCGCGCCGAGTGAGCCCAGGAGGTCGGCATCTTCCTCTGCCGCGACGGCCACGACACGAAGGCCCGCCGCGGCACCGAGTTCCACGAGGTATCCGCCGACCGATCCGGCAGCGCCTGTCACCAAGAGCGTGGCGCCTTCTGGCAGCCGAAATGCGTCGAGCACGTTGTGAGCGGTGAGCGCATTGTTGAGGAAACCGGCCGTCTCGGCGGCGGAGGCATTCGAGGGAGCGATGGCCACGGACCGCGCGGGCAGGGCGAGATATTCGCTGTAGCCGCCGTGCCTTCCGACGTTGTCGACGAATCCCACGACGTGTTCGCCCGGCACCAGGCCCCAGCGAGGGTCGACATCGCTGCCCACCTCTTCGACGGTACC
The DNA here is from genome assembly GCF_035983595.1 of Streptomyces sp. NBC_01334. NCBI lineage: Bacteria > Bacillati > Actinomycetota > Actinomycetes > Kitasatosporales > Streptomycetaceae > Streptomyces > Streptomyces sp. NBC_01334. The sequence continues at coordinate 9,355,847 of NZ_CP130718.1, forward strand.
TGCGACCTCCATCCCGGGGACGAAGGGCGGCGTGAGGCCCGTGTACATCTGCTCCAGCTGCCCGGACCTGACCATTGCGTCCACGGGATTGACTCCGGCGGCGTGAACACGGAGTCGCACCTCCTCGGCTCCAGGGTGCGAGTCGGGGAGTTCGAAAGATTGCAGCACTTCCGGTCCTCCGAACTCGCGCAGTCCAATGACTTTCATCCGGCTGTTTCCTGACTTCTCGCGATGTGAGGTGGCGAGGCTCAATGGATTTCTCGCGCAGAGCCATCGGTTATCGTACCCAGGCACTTGATCCTGAAGGGGGGAAGGTTTTTTCCCAGGATGAATCCTTCCCCTGTGCAGGGGTGGGTCGGCCGTGCAAGCTCTGTCTGCCCAGCAGCATCGTCCTTGGCATGAATTCTCGCGTCCGGACGACTGTGCATGCATCGATCCGGTGACTCATAGGTCCCCGCAAAAAAGATCCGTGGCCGCAATTCTTGCCCACAGTCATACTGCGGCTGCGACCCAATTCCAATTCCACCCCTGTCTGGAGAATCGCCGGCTCCCCGGCCGCAGAACCAGAGGCAGCCGTAGTGACTTCCTCCGCGCGGCCCGTACACGACGTACTGCCGCTCCCAGATTGAGAAGCAGTGATGACGATGACGTACAACCACCTCGAAGGACGGCAGCTTGATCGAGTACCGCGAGGCCAAGGACGACGTCCTGCACTGAGCATCCCCGCCCCAGCTCTGGAGCGGGCGGGCGAGCAGGGTGCCGAAAGCGTCGGCGGCCTGGGCGCCGCCCCGCCCGCCCGTTCGGACACACCGCTGGCGGTGCCGGCGTGCCGAGGCGTGCCGCTTTCCAGCACCACAGCCGTGGTCGGGGCATGACCAGCGAGCCGGCCGCTGGGGGCAACCGTTGGCCGCCCCCAGGGAGATCTTGCTCAGGGGGGTGCTTGCGGGCCCCTCGGCGATGACGGGGGGCACCCCGTGCCCTTCGCCCGGCGTCTCGACCTCCGGATGAGGACGGGGTTGGTGGTGAAGGGGCGTTTGGGGCGCGGGATCGCGGCAAGGTGCGAAGCTGTGGGTGTGCGACGCGATCCGAGCCTGGAGGAACTGGGGGCCTTCCTCAAGGCGCGCCGTGCCCAGCTGAGTCCGGACAAGGCCGGGCTGCCCGACAACGGTGAGCTCCGGCGTGTTCCCGGCCTGCGGCGTGAGGAAGTCGCTCAGATGGCCGCGATCAGCACCGACTACTACACCCGGCTCGAGCAGGGACGTGTCCAGGCGTCGACGGCCGTACTCGACGTGCTCGCACAGGTGCTCCGCCTCGACGGCGATCAGCGCGAGTACCTCCTGACCCTCGCAGGGAAGACGGCCTCGCCCATTGTCAGCCGGAGCGTTCGCCAACGAGTCCAGCCGCAGATGCGGCACCTGCTCGAGGACCTCTCCCTGACCGCGGGCTTCGTCATCGGACACAACACGGACCTGCTGGCGTGGAACGCCATGGCCGCCGCCCTGGTGATGGACTTCGGACAGGTCCCGGAGGAACAGCGGAACTACGTGCGCCTGGTGTTCACCGAGCCCGCCATCCGCGTGCTGTACCGGGACTGGGAGGACATGGCTCGCCTGGCCCTGTCCCACCTGCGCATGGACAGCAGGCGGAACCCTGATGACCCTCGACTGACTGCCCTCGTCGAGGAGCTCTCCGCGCTGGATGCGCATTTCCGCCTGTGGTGGACCTCGCACGATGTCGCCGTGCGGGCCGGCGGTACGAGGCTGCTCCGGCATCCCGTGGTCGGCGACCTGGCCCTCGAGCGGTCCACCTTCATGTGCGCCGAAGATCCCGAGCAACAGCTCGTCGTGTGGACCGCTGAGCCAGGAAGCCCCGCTCACGAGGCTCTGCGCTCTCTGGCGTCCACGATCGAGAGGACGCCTGAGGGACTGGACGGCGCCGCCGTGTGACGCCTTCGCCGAGCAGGCACATCGGACCTGGGCCCTGGAGACGTGGTTCGCCGACGGAACCGGCGGCGCAGTCTTCATGACCGCGTCGGCACGCGGCTTGCCATGGTTCGTCACGAGGCGCTCTGGAAGACACGCTTGGCGTTTGCCGTCGTGAGTGACCGCCACGTGCCGCCTTCCGCCGGCGGCTCGGCGGCGTCGATCGCCGCGATGTGCGCGTCGGCCAGCGGGGACGGCGTCCAGCAGTAGTCACTGCCGAAGAGCACGCGGTCCGGGTCGACGAGCTTCAACAGCGCCGGCACGTGGCGTGGGAAAGCGGTGCCCGCCATGTCGTAGTACAGACCGCGCAGTTGCTGCACCGCGTCCAACGGCGGCGGCTGCTGCGACTGCAGGAACAGGCTCATGAACTCGTTGATGCGATCAGCGAGGACGGGCACCGCACCGCCGCAGTGCGGGACGATCACCTTGATGTTCGGGTGACGTGTCAGGACGCCCGCCATCACCATGTCGGTGACGGTACGGGCCGTGTCGAAGATGTACTCGACCATCGGCCGCGGTCTGCCGAGTGCGGACACTTCCCAGCACAGCGGTGAGGTGGGGTGCAGGAAGACGACGGCCTGGCGGCGGTCGAGTTCGGCGAAGACCGGCTCCAGGCGCTGGTCGCCCAAATAGACCCCGTGCGTGTGGGTCAGCAGGGCCACGCCGTCGGCGTCGAGTCCGTCGAAGGCGAAGGCGATCTCCTCCAAGGATCCGCCCACGTCGGGAAGGGGCAGCGAGGCGAAGGTGCCGAAGCGACCCGGGTGGCCCCGGGCCAGTTCGGCGGTGTACTCGTTGACGCGGCGGGCGAGGAGGCGGGCCGCCTTGTCGTCGCCGAAGTGCACGCCGGGTGATGACATGGACAGCATCGCGGTCTCGATGCCGTTGCGGTCCATCAGGCCCAGGTGGGCTTGCACGGACCATGACGGCCAGCCGTCCATGCCGTCGGGGTGGCCGTGGCCGGCTGCCGTCGCCTGCTGGACGTAGAAGTCGGGGAGGAGATGGGCGTGGACGTCGATCAGGCCGGTGGACATGACGGGAGGTCCCTTCTGGCGTGTGGTGTCGTCCGGCTCGGCTCACTCCACCTGCTCGCGTCCGGCCAGCCGCACCTCTTCGTAGTCCAGGGCGGTCTGGAGGCGGCGCAGCACGGTGTCGTCGATCCGCTGTTCGTCGCGCAGGCGGACGACGGTTGCACGCTTGTGGGCGATGAGGGCGAGGCGGAGGTCGGTGTAGTGGCGGTTGTGGAGCAGTGCGGGATCCTCGTCGGTGCCGGCGCCTTCGGCCCGTACGGTCGCCAGGTGGGCCTCGTACTCCTGGCGCAGCCACTCCGTGACCTTGGGAGTGGTGCCCAGTTCGGCGGCGAGTTCCGGGAGCGCCTCGACGGCTTCCTCGGTTGCCGCGGTCTCGGCGAGGGTCTGTTCCTCGTCGACGGAGGTGTCGCGGGGCAGCCGGGCCCAGCGCACCACGCCCGGCAGCAGCAGTCCCTGCACGACGAGGGTCACCACGATGACGCCGGAGGTGACGAAGACGATGAAGGCGCGGTCGGGGAAGGGTGCGCCCGAGTCGACGGTCTCCGGCACGGAGAGCGCCACGGCCAGCGACACCGCGCCCCGGAAGCCGGCGAAGCCGCTGACGGTGCGTGCCCGGTGACTGATCCTCCGCAGCCGCTGCTGTGGACGTCGGTCGATCAGGCGGATCAGGTAGGCGGAGGAGAACAGGAACGCGAACCGGACGAGGACCAGCACCAGGCTGACGACACCGACGGCGATCAGTGCATCCCGCAGATCTGCGCGGCTCAAGTGGCGGAACGCGTATTGGAGTTCCACTCCGACCAGGACGAACAGGGCGCCGTTGATGATGAAGGTCGCCAGCGGCCAGAACGCCAACGCCTGGCGTCTGTGCTCGGCCCGGATCAGGCTCGGAGCCACCTGAGCCATGATCAGTCCGCTCACGACGACCGCGAGAACACCCGAGGCGTGGATCAGTTCGGCGAGCAGATAGGCCGTGAACGGTGCCAGGATCATGACGAGATTGCCCAGCAGGGGATCGTCCAGGCGGCGCCGGAGGTTCATGTTGACCCAGGCGACCGCCATCCCGACCGCGGCCCCGCCGCCGTACGCCAGCAGGAACAGCGCTCCGACGTGCGCAAGGGTGAGGTGCTCCTCGCCGACGGTGATGCCGACCGCCAGCCCGTAGACGACCAGCGCCGTGCCGTCGTTGACGAGGCTCTCCGCCCGGAGCACGGTGACCTCACGGCGCGGCAGGGAACCGGCCAGCGCGCCGACCGCGGTCGCGTCGGTGGGCGCCACGGCCGCGCCCAGAACCCACGCCGGCCCCCACGGCAGTCCCAGCACGTGCCCGGCGGCCGCGACGGCCCACGCCGTGAGGATCACCAGGACCGTGCTGAGCAGGACGATGCCGCGCAGGTTCGAACGGATCTCCCGCATGGACGTCGTCAGGCTCTCCCAGTACAGCAGCACGGGGAGGAAGAGCAATAGCACGACTTCGGGCGGGAGTTGGGTTTGGCGGACGGCCGGCACGAGCCCGATGAGGGTGCCCACCATCAGTAGGACGACGGGCGGCGCTACACCGAAGCGCTGCCCCAGGGCATTGCCCAGCAGCACGGCCGCGCCCAGGACGACGACGAGTTCAAGACCGAGCATGGGGCTTACTCCAGTGCTGGACCAGCTGTTCGTGGGGGTTCAGCGGCTTCCGCGGGGATCGTCCTGCTCATCGCGGGATCAGCCGCAGCGTCGTGGAGCGTGCGGCGACCATGGGGTCGACGTAGGCGCCGCCGAAGCGGCCGTACTTGGTGCGGTACGCCGTGTCGATACGGTCGTTGATCTCGTCGTCCTGCACCTCCACGAAGGTGACGGCCTTGGCGACTCCGCCGGAGCGGATGTGCCCCTCGTAGCTCGCACGGGCCGTACGCCACCAGCCGCCGTCCGTGCCTCGGAAGGAGCGGACGTAAAGGTCGTCACCGTCGCGGACGACCCAGATCGGCACCGGCCTCCACAGAGTGCCGTTGCGCCTGAGCGGTGCCATCTCCAACTCGTCAGCGGTGGCGATGCGGTTGAGGTCATCGCTCGTCCATGCCGTCATCGGTGTGTCTCCGATCTCCTTGATCCGGTGAGTACGCGAGGAAGCTCGTCAGGGTCGTCGGGCCGGCCTCCGGAAGAGATTCGCCGCAACACCGACGAAGGCCATGACCGCGGTGATGGTCAGGCTTTCGCGCAGGCTGTGCGGGATGTCGCCATGGGCTGCCGGCAGGGCGCCGAACGGACATGCGGGGGGCTCCTGAGACCGAGGAAGGCGTATGTACCGATGTGTTGCTGTCGAGGGGTTTCGGAAGACCTTCGGTCAGGCCGGACCTGGAGTGAGAGGCGCACCGAGGTAGCTACGGGTGATGCCGAGCGAGTCCTCGAATACGCGATAGTCGGTGATCCGGCCGTCGGCGATGGTGAAGCGCAGGATCATCTCGCTTTCGAGCACCTGCCCCGAGGGATGGAACCGGGAGGCGTACCGGCCCGGTACCAGCACCCGTCCGTCGGTCTCCACCAAGGAGCGCAGCTCAAATGCGAGCGGCTCGACGGCCGCGAAGAACGCGGCGAGAGACTGCCGGATCTCCTCCGGCCCGCTGCGGCGCCCAGCCCATGGCGTCAGGGCCGGATCACCGGGGATCGTCCAGGTGGCATTTGGAGCGAAGTGGGGGAGGATCCGTTCCATGTCGCGCGTACCGAGCGCCTTGACGTACGCCTCGACGGTGGCAATCGCCTCGCTGGTCATGGCGGTCGGTCCGTTTCTGCTGGGCTGCGGTGGGCGGGCGCTCACCGCTCGGTGGTGGCGGCGGTGGTGGGCGCGGCTCATCCTGCACCCACCACCGCCGGGCTTCATGTCACGGACGCAGCAGCGCCTTGATGGCGCGGCGCTCGTCCATGGCCTTGTAGCCTTCGGCGACCTCGTCCAGGGGCAGGGTGAGGTCGAAGACCTTGCCCGGGTCGATACGGCCGCTGACGACGCGGTCGATCAGGTCGGGAAGGTAGGCGCGCACGGGCGCAGGGCCGCCGCGTAGACCGACGTGGGAGAAGAAGAGTTCCTGGCCGTCGATCTGCACGCCGTGAGGCATGCCGACGAAGCCGACGTTGCCACCCGGGCGTGCGGACTGCAGGGCCTGGTGCATCGACTCCTGGGTGCCGACGCACTCCAAAACCGAGTCGGCGCCTACGCCGTTCGTCAGCTCCTTGACGCGGGCGACGCCCTCCTCGCCGCGCTCGGTGACGATGTCGGTGGCACCGAACTCCAGGGCCAGCTTCTGCCGGGGTGCGTGCCGGCTCATGGCGATGATGCGTTCGGCGCCCAGTTCCTTCGCCGCGATGACACCGCACAGGCCCACAGCACCGTCACCCACGACCACGGCCGTCGAACCCGGCCCGACCTCGGCCGCCTTGGCGGCGTACCAGCCGGTGCCCATGACGTCGGAGAGGGCCAGCAGACTCGGGACCAGCTCTGAGGCCGGCTGCTCCGGGGTGGCGACGAGGGTGCCGTCGGCGAGGGGGATGCGGACGTATTCGGCCTGGCAGCCGTTGGGGAAGTCACGGTGCCGGCAGGAGGTGTGGTAGCCGGCCCGGCAGACCGGGCAGGTGTTGTCGGAGGCGATGAAGGAGCCGATGACGAACTGACCGGGCCTGACATTGGATACGTCGCTGCCGACCTCCTCGACGATGCCGACGTACTCGTGGCCGATCGGCTGCGGCTCGGTGACTGGGTTGATGCCCCGGTAGCTCCACAGGTCGGAGCCGCACACGCAGGTGGCGACGGTACGGATGACGGCGTCCGTCGGTGCGACGATCTTCGGTTCGGGGACGTTCTCCACCCGGATGTCACCAGGCGCGTGGATGATGGTGGCTCGCATGATGCTCTCTCAGGTCGCGTCGGATCTGGCGTGGTGTCAGGGGCGGGTACGGGCGTTGGCGCGCGGTCCGTTGTACTCGTCGTCCGAGACGTGCTCGAGCCGGGTGGCGTCGTCCGTCTCCCACAGGGCGAGGTGGGTCATGAACTGGTCGGGCGTGGCACCGTGCCGGTGCTGCTCACCCGGAGGCGTGTGGAGGACGTCTCCGGGGTCGGCCTCGATGATGTTGCCGCCACGGGACTGCACCAGTGCGATGCCCTCGACGACGCAGAGGGTCTGGCCCAGGCCGTGGGAGTGCCAGGCGGTGCGGGCGCCAGGAGTGAAACGGACCATGTTGGCCCGCATCCGAGAGGGCTCCTCGCCACGGTGGATCACGTCGGCGTAGGCGTCGCCGGTGAACCATTCGGCGGGCAGCTTCAGCAGTTCCATGGTGTGTCTTTCCCTTGATGGGAGCGGTACCTCAGCCCGACTGCTGCGACTTCTCCACGATCGCCTTGAGCTCGGTCACCGCAGTCATCGCGTTGGGCCATCCGGCGTAGAAGGCCAGATGGGTGAGGGCCTCCACCAGCTCGTCCTTGGTCACGCCGTTCTCCAGCGCCTTGCCGAGGTGGAAGCCGAGCTGGTCGTTGCGGTACAGGGCGGCCAGAGCGGTGACGGTGACCAGGCTGCGGTCTCGCGGGGACAGACCCGGTCGCTCCCAGATGTCACCGAACAGGACCGTGTCGGTCACCTCGGCAAGCTTCGGGGCGAACTCCTGGATCGCCGGCGGTGCGAACTTCTTCCGCTCGGTCATGGGGTGGTGCTCCTTGTGTGTTCAGGGATTCGGGTGGCCCGGCCTGCGGCCGGGAGCTGGTTCATGTGCGGGTGCTCACCGAAGAACGTCAGAGAGCCGAGCACACCGATGCGGTCGGGGCCGACGTCCTCGCGCCCCGGTGGGCAGTGTGGAAGGAAGGGACGGCGAAGCCGCTCTGGGCCAGACCACCGGGCGTGGTGACCGGGGGACGTGACATCGGTCCTCGCTGTCTTCGCCGACGGCGCTCGCCGACCTCGTCTCGACCCTGCCACCATCGCGTGAGGCCGCAATGGGGAGAATTCCACCCCGGGCAAGGCTTATCCAGGGAAGAATCCTTCCCCCCCTCGTCAGGACGGGGCGGTGCGAGACTGGCCGGCATGACCAGCGACGCGCATGTGAACGAGCTGGGAGAATTTCTCAAGGAGCGGCGGGCCGAGTTGAGTCCACGCACCGTCGGTCTGCCCGAGACTGGTGGCCCGCGACGTGTGCCCGGCCTGCGCAGGGAGGAGGTCGCCCTGCTCGCGGCCATCAGCTCCGACTACTACACACGGCTGGAGCAGGGGCGTATACAGCCGTCCGCGCCGGTGCTGGCGGCTCTCGTCAGGGTCCTGCACCTGAACAACGACCAGCGGGACCACCTCTTCGAGCTGGCCGGTCGCCAGGCGACTCGCCCGCGCCGTCAGGCCGCACAGAAGGTGCAACCGCAGCTGCGTCGCCTGCTCGACGATCTCACCGCCACCCCCAGCGTGGTGATCGGTCGCCGCATGGACATCCTGGCGTGGAATTCCCTGGCAGCCGTCCTGCTCACCGATTTCGGGAAGGTGCCGGAGACGGAGCGGAACTATGTCCGCATCCTGTTCAGTGACCCTGCCATGCGGACGCTGTACGCGGACTGGCGGACCGTCGCCCGTGAGTGTGTGTCACATCTGCGCATGGCGGCTACCACGTACCCGGACGATCCGCGACTGGCCGGGCTGGTGGGTGAGCTCTCCGTGCATGACACGGACTTCGGCCGCTGGTGGGGGAGCCGTCACGTGGCGTCGCGCAGCATGGGCAGGGAGAAGTTCCACCATCCCGTCGCCGGGGAACTCGTCCTGGACCGGGACACCCTCGCCTGCGGCACGGATCCCGACCAGGAAATCGTCGTCTGGACGGCTGAGCCCGACACTCCCTCGCACGAAGGGCTGCGCGTTCTCGCGTCGTGGACGCCGCTCAGTCGTTGAAATCAAGCCTGAATACCCCAACCCTGGGAGAAATCCTTCCCCCTCACCTTTCGATCGAATGCGGCCACACTGGCTGCTATGTACAGCAAAGCGCCTTTGGTTGAACTGGGGGAATTCCTCAAGGCGTGCCGGGCCCGACTCAGCCCGCGCACCGTGGGCCTGCCCGAGTCCGGAGCATCTCGGAGGGTGACGGGCCTGCGCCGTGAGGAGGTCGCTCAGCTGGCGGGGCTCAGCACCGACTGCTACGCGCGTCTGGAACAGGGGCGTGTCCCCGTGTCGAGGCCGGTGCTCGCGACGCTCGTCAGGGTTCTGCATCTTGACGATGCTGAGCGGGACCACGTGTTCGAGCTGGCCGCACGGGGAGACTGCGTGCCGTCCCGCCGACCGGCGCAGAAGATCCAGCCGCAACTGGGGCGGCTTCTGGACGAGCTGACGGCGACGCCCGCGCTGGTCCTGGGCCGGCACATGGACATCCTGGCCTGGAACTCTCTGGCGTCCGCTCTCTTCACCGACTTCCATCGCGTCCCGGAGAAAGGGCGCAACTACGTCCGGCTGCTCTTCACCGAGCCCGCCTTCCGCGACCTCCACGTCGACTGGAGTACGGTCGCCCGGAGCTGCGTCGCGCAACTGCGCCTGCTGGCCGCCCGGCGCCCCGGGGCACCCGGATTGACGGCGCTCGTCGGCGAGTTGTCGGTGGCGGACGCCGACTTCCGGCAGTGGTGGGCAGGCCGCCACCTGGCCGGCCTGCGGGTGGGCACCAAGAAGCTGCGCCACCCGGTCGTCGGCGACCTCACGCTCGACTGGGACAGCCTGACCTGCTCGGCCGACCCCACGCAGCAGTTGGTGATCCTGACCGCGGAGCCCGGGACGCCGTCCCATGACGGACTGCGCCTCCTGGCGTCATGGACTGCCGATCCGTACGAGCCGGAACGGGATGTGACAGCTTGAGTGGCACTCAGAAGGTCAGGACGAGCCGGCCTCGCACCCCGCCGGCAGCCGGCACCTGATGGGCCTCGGCGGCCCGTTCCGCCGGAAACGTCTTCGCGGCCCGGAGGGGTGATCCGGCCCTCCTCCACCTGCTGCTGGAGCCGGTCGAGCTGACGAGCGTGGCGGAACACGGCGATCGGCTCGACAGACGACGTCTCCAGCCGGGACCCGTGCAGCGTCACCACGGGGCCGCCGCCCCGGACCGCCCGAGTGGTGAGAGCGCCGACCAGCGCCTCGTCGAGGAGCCCCTCGACGCGTCGGGAACTTCCGCGCGTACCCGGTCCGGGTCCCTGAACAGGGGAAGGGCTTTCCTCCGAATCCGACCGCGCTCATCTCGGGAAAGGGCTCAACCGAAGGAGCCGGATGCCGTCCGCTTCTGGTCCGCTGCCCAGGACGCCAGCAGACGCAACCCGTCGTGCGAAGGGGAACCGGGTGCTGCGGTCCACACGATGATGTGCTGCTCGGGATCCGTGGCACAGGTGAGCGTGTCCCAGTCGAGCGTCAGCTCCCCGACCACTGGGTGACGAAGCTTCTTGGTGCCCTTGCCCCGCGTGGCGACGTCGTGCTCGGTCCACCACTGCCGGAACTGCGCGTCGCGGGCAGAGAGCTCCTCGACCAGATCGGTGAGGCGCTGGTCGCCGGGGTAGCGCGCACTCTGCATGCGCAGCTGGGCGATGGCCAGACGGGTGACCTCTTCCCAGTCCGCGTACAGCTCGCGCATCCAGGGTTCGGCGAACAGCAGCCGGACGAACACGCGCTCCTGCTCCGGGTAGCGCCCGAAATCGGTCCACAGGGCGGCGGCGAGCTGGTTCCAGGCCAGGATGTCGGTCCGCCGACCGATCACGAACGCCGGAGTGGCGGTGAGATCGTCCAGCAGGCGCCGTAGTTGGGTGTCCACCTGCTGGCGCTCGCCTGCCCTGGGCGTGCGCACCGTCTCCTTCGCCGCGAGCTCGAACATGTAGGTGCGCTGGTCCTCGTTGAGGCGGAGCACTTGGGCGATCTCGTTCAGCAGGGGACTCGACGCCTGGAGACGGCCCTGCTCGATCCGCGCGTAGTACTCGGTGCTGATCGCGGCCAGAAGGGCCACTTCCTCGCGGCGCAGACCGCGCACACGCCGCCGTTGGCCGCCGCGCAGCCCGACCTCCTCGGGGCTGAGCTCGGCACGGCGGGCCTTGAGGAACTCTCCCAGCTCGTTCAGGTGCGGTTTGCGGTTCATCATCCCCAGCGTCGCACAGAGGCCAGGCGTTGTGAGGGGGAAGGATTCTTCCTACGTTGCGTTCGACCAGCGTGGGAGAATCATGCGTTTCGACGTTTGTATCCGCATGTGACGAGACTCGGCGGCCAGGCCGCGGCGCTGAGCGCGACCCGGCCGCCGAGTGAGCGCACCGCTGGGACGTCTGGGACGTCAGCCCAGTGCCTTGAGCAGCTCCTGGGCCAGTGCCACCGCCGAGCCAGGGTTCTGCCCGGTGAACAGGGTGCGGTCGACCTCGACGTGCGGGGTGAACGGCTCGGCCTCGCGGTAGTCCGCCTTGAGCTCGCCGACGAGGCGGTCCTGCAGCAGCCACTTCGCGCGGTCCGCGAGACCGTTCTGCTCTTCCTCAGCGTTGGAGAGGCCGGTCAGGCGGTAGCCGGTGAACGGGGACGTCCCGTCCGCACCGATGGTGGCCAGGAGCGCCGCGGGGCCGTGGCACACCAGGGACACCGGCTTGCCGGAGGCGAGCCATTCGGTGAGCAGCTTGCCGGACGCGGCGTCGTCGGGCAGGTCCTCCATCGGGCCCCAGCCGCCGGGGTAGAACACGGCGACGTAGTCGTCGATGTTCACGTCCTCGATGCGCATCGGATGTGCCAGCTCGGTGGCCTCGCGCAGCGCGCTCCGCATGCGCTCGGCGCCTTCCTCGCCGCCGTTGAACTCCGGGCTGAGGCTGAGCGCGTCCGCCGTGGGCGCCACGCCTGCCGGCGTGGCGGCGGCGATCTCGTACCCGGCCTCCTTGAAGACCTGGTACGGGCCGAGCGCTTCCTCGGCCCAGAACCCGGCGGGCTGCCGGGTTCCGTCGGCCAGCGTCCAGTGGTCGGACGCGGTGATCACGAAGAGGATCTTCGCCATGAGGGTCTCCCGGTGCTGGGTCAGCCCTTGAGGGCTTCCTGAAGGACGTGGCTGTCGGCGGCCTGCTGCATCCGTACGGCCTTGCCGTCGCGGATGGTCCAGAGGTGGATGAAGCGGACGTCGGCCTTGTGCCCGGTCTTCGTCTCGGCGTGGTAATGCCCGTACACGAAGACGTGTCCTTGGTCGTCCGCGTAGAACTCCTCGGGCACCGCGCCGAAGGACTCGTAATTCGGCATCATCGCGCCGAAGAAGTCCTTCGCAGCACTGTCCCAGCCGTGGTACACGCCGCTGTTCGGAAAGCCCGGGGTGATGTCCCAGATGAGGTCCGGCGCCATGATCTCCGCGGTTGCTTCCGGGGACATTCCGGATTCGTAGAGCCGGCGGATGAGGGCGATGTTCGGGGAGTCGGACATAGTTCTCTCCTTGCGGAGGCGCATCAGATGGAGGCCCTGAAACGGCACATGGTCGCGCGGCTTGTCGCATGTCGTGCGCGCCGCGTGACGAAGCATTGCATCGGAAGGGCGCGGTGTGAGGGGGAAGAAAATTTCCCCGGCACGCAATGCGCCGGGGATCCGGTCGATCCCTCAGTGAGAAGGAAAAGCGCAGAACGGCGAAGCAAAAGCACGGGGGCGCTGCATTCATTATGGGAGCGCAGGGCTCAGCCTTCGGAGGCGTTCCACAGCTCGCTGAGTTCTGCCCAGTCCGGAGCCGGGCTCTGCAACGCGGTGGGCCCGTCGGTGGCCGACGCGCGCAGTCCGGCGAGGACCAGGTCCAGGTACCGCAGGTGGAGCGTGGTGGCGCGTTCGTCGGTGACGGGGATCCGCGCGGTGAGGTGTTCGAGCAGCAAGGGGACGTCGGCGGAAGTGAAGTCTGCGCGCAGTACGCCCGCGCGGTGCGCGCCGTCCACCAGGTCGTCGAGGGCGGCCCGGAGCCGGCTGGAGGCGGCCACGATCTCATCGGTGGCCGGCAGTCGGCCGCCCACCAGCGGGAGCAGCGGACCGACTGCACCCTGGGCCGAGAGCGCGTTCCGCAGGAAGCGGGCGAAGGCCGCCCAAGGGTCCGGCTCCTCGGCGAGGGCTGTGCGGGCCTGGGCGATGAGCTGTTCCATCCCCATGACGCGCATCCGCTGGGCCAGCAGCTCCTTGCTGGGATAGCGGCGGTAGAGGCTGCCCATGCCGATGCCGGCCCGGCGGGCGATCTCCGAGACGGGGGCGTCCCAGCCGAGCTCGGCGAAGACTTCGCGCGCAGCCTGCATGAGGCGGGCGTCATTGCGGTCCGCCTCCCGCCGGCGGCCGCGCGGTCTGCCGGTCTGCGTGTCACCCATGGACAGGTATCTTTCCCTACCGGCGTGCACGCCGTACCCACCGTCGACGGTGAGCACCTCGCCGGTGACGAAGGCGGCCTCCTCGCCGACGAGCATCGTGATCACCCGAGCCACGTCCTGGCTCCGCGACACGCCCCAGGGGCGGGTCGTCCGCCAGCCGCCCCTGAAACTCGTGCGGCATGCGGGCGCTGATCTCGGTGCGGACGTAGCCGGGTGCCACGACGTTGACGCCGGGCGGACCGGCCTCGTGGGCGACGAAGCGCGCGAAGGTGTTCAGGGCGGCCTCGGCGGTGCCGTGGGCGGCCATGCCCGGGGCAGGCGGACCATCGGCCACCGTGCTGGAGACATGCACGATCCGGCCCCGCCTTGGGTGCCCATGAGTTCCAGCAGCGCCGAATCCCCGGCCGCCGCCGGTCACCAGGGACGTGGGTGTGGCCTGGCGTTCATGTGTCCTCCCGCGTCGGGTGATCGGCTGCCCAACCTATCGGAGCGGAGCGCTCCGCTCCAAAAGTCACCGCAATGGGGAATCGGACCTTCCGGCACCGCGTTCTCCCTGACATGAGCGAAGCAGTAGTAGCGCGTGCTTACGGTGGTCCCGAGGTGCTGTCGGTGATCGATGTCGCCGTAGCGGAGCCCGGGCCGGGCCAGGTGCGCATCGAGGTCCGCGCCGTCGGCGTCAACCCTTTCGACCACAAGATGTACAGCGGCGCCTTCGGAACCGATCCGGCGAACCTGCCGATGCGGCTCGGTGCCGAAGCGGCCGGTGTGGTGACCGCTGTCGGTGCCGACGCGACCGGCCCCGCCGGTCCGATCCAGATCGGCGACGAGGTGATCGTCTACCGAGCGCCCGGCGCGTACGCCGCCGAACTCATCGTCCCGGCCTCGTCGGTGGTGCCCAAGCCCGCCGCTCTCTCCTGGGAGCAGGCCGGAGGACTGATGGTCACGGGCGTCACCGCTGTGCACGTTCTCGAAGCGATCGGCCTACGCGAGGACGACTCGGTGCTGGTCCACGGCGCGGCGGGTGGCGTCGGCCTGATGGCCGTGCAACTGGCCGTCGAGCGCGGAGCCAGGGTGCTGGGAACGGCGAGCCCGGCCAAGCACGACGTACTGCGCGACCTGGGGGCGATTCCGATCGCGTACGGGCCGGGTCTGGCGGACCGGGTGCGCGCGGCAGCACCGCAGGGAGTCCACGCGGCTGCCGACCTGGTGGGCACCGACGAGGCGGTGGACGTCTCGGTGGAGCTGGTGGCGGACCGGTCCCGCATCGCGACCGTCGCGGCGTTCGAACGCGGGGCCCGAGCCGGCATCAGGCTCCTGGGCGGCGGGCCCGGCGCGGACCCCGGCACGGAAGTCCGCGCCGCTGCGCGCCTGCAGCTCACCGAGGCCGCGGGCGCCGGGCGACTGCGCGTCCTGATCGCCGCCAGCCATCCGTTGCGCGAAGCCGCCGCCGCGCATCGGCAGATCATGACCGGGCATACGACGGGGAAGATCCTCCTCGTCCCGTGACCGGGCCCCTGACTGCACAGGCAACTTCGTTCGGATGGCCGTGGTCGGCCGACGCACGAGTCCTGACGCTGGTGTGCCCGTGACGTCATGACGCAGTGAGAAGCGAGAAGGGAGCGTCCGAGGCGGAAGCGGAGGGCGAAGAAGCTCTGCCCCGTTGCTCGCGGTGGTGGGGACCGCTGGAGGCTGCGGCACCCACCTGCTTCAGGCGGCAGGGCGCGCCCTTCAGGATCCCTGCCGCCCTGCACGGACCGACCGTGCACGGACGGGATCGCCGTGCCGATGTCGACCTTGAGGCGAGGGCGGTGGACTGGTCCTCGAGCGAGTGGTCGCTGCTTTCGCTGCGGGCCGACCGGTGCCGCGGTCGGCTGGAACCCCGCTGGCGGCGGCATACGACGCGCCGAGACCGCCGGGGGACCGTGGCGTGCGCCGTGCCAGGGCCACCGACGCGCCAGCCTGTCCTTGACCGGCCGACGAGCTCAGGCGTTGCGCACCGTCTTGCTCACCTGGTCGAGCAGCGTCCGTAGTTGCGCGCTCTGGTCCGATCCCAGGCCCTCGGTGATGTGACGCTCTACGTCAGCGATGACCTGGTCGGCCGCGCGCAGCGCCTCCCGCCCGGAGTCGGTGAGGTGCAGTTCCTGCACGTGCCGGTGGCGAGGGTGCTCGCGCCTCTCCAACTGGCCGCGGCCCTCCAGGCGTGCCACGAGGGAGGCGACGGCCTGAGGGGTGACGTTGAGGCGGCGGGCCAACTCGGCGCCGGCCAGACCTGGTTCGCTGTGCACCGACATCAGCAGGGTGTAGTGCGCGGCGGCCATGCCCAGCGGGCGCAGCCGCTGTTCCTTGAGCGTCTGCACCGCCAGTTCCGCGCGGCGCAATGCCCAGGTCACCCGGTCAAGCGCGCCGAGCCCCACAGGCTCCTCGTCATCACGTATCACCTGCAAAGTGTACGACACTTCATAACCATCAAGCGTTTGACACTAAGCTAACAGTTGAGGCATGCTCGACGTATGACTCGCACGATCGCTCTCATCACCGGAGCTTCCTCCGGCATCGGCGCCGAATACGCCCGTCTGCTGGCGGAAGACCACGACCTCGTCCTGGTGGCGCGCCGCGCGGACCGGCTCGGCGACTTCGCAGAGGAGCTCCGCGCCCGGGGTGCCGCCGTGGAGGTACTGCCCGCCGATCTCGGCACCCACGAGGGCATCACCGCTGTCACCGGCCGTCTCGCCGCGGGGGACGTGCGCCTGCTGGTCAGCAACGCCGGCGCCGGCGGCTACGCCCCGCTCGTCGACGTCGACCCCGCCGACATCGACCGCCTGCTCACCCTCAACGCCGTGGCCCCCGTTCAGCTGGTCCGCGCCGCGCTTCCCGGAATGCTCGCCGCCGGAGAAGGCGCGATCATCACGGTGGCCTCGCTGCTGGCATTCAGCGGCGGCCTCAACGATCCCCGCGCACCACGACGCACTCTCTACGCGGCGGCGAAGGCCGCCACCGTCGCCTTCACCCGGACCCTCACGGGTGAGCTCGCCGACACGCCCATCCGTACGCAGCTGCTGCTGCCCGGCGTCGTGGCCACGGAGTGGAACGAAGGCGTCGGCCGCGACATCCCCTGGGCGATGACCCCGCAGGACGTCGCCTCGGCCAGCCTCGCCGGCCTGCGCCTGGGGGAGACCGTGTGCACACCCGGTCTGGAGAACCAGGCCGCAGCCCTTGAAGACCTGCTGGCCGCGGAGTCCGCTCTGCTCACCGGCGGCAACCAGCCCACCCCCGCAACTCGCTACCGCGGCCCGCAGGCGTAGCAGCGGGTGCCTCCTCGGCGCTGCCTCCGACCCGGCCACGGGTCGCCCTCCCGGGGTTGCGCTACGCCCGTCCGTCGAGGGTGCTTCCCGCTCCGCGGCCACCCTTGCCCCACTGCCGAACGTCTGGCGCGGCACACGCCCCCGATGACCTCCACCATGCAGTCCTCCACGTCGGCCCGCGCCGACTGCCCTCCAGCGGCCACTCGTGCCGAAGACCCGCCTCCGCCACCGCCCTCACCCACGGTGTGTCTCATCCGGGTGGGCGGAAGAAAGTTAGGGAAGACCTATGACCGACAACATTCCGACGATCACACGTGACGGCGTCATCGGATACGACGCGACCGAGATCGTCACCATCGACCAGGCCACCGGAGCCGAGTTCGCGCGATACCCCGTGGCCGGCAAGGAAGAGGCGGCCGCGGCCGTCGCCGCCGCACGCTCGGTCACCGGGGCCTGGTGGGACCTCGGCTTCGAGGGCCGTGCGGAGCGGCTGCGCGCGTGGCGGCGGCAGATAGCGTCGAGTGGTGAAGAGGGTGCCGCACTCATTCACGCCGAGAACGGCAAGCCCCTGGACGACGCCCGCGTGGAGGTGCTCGGGACTCTCGAGCACCTCCAGTACGTTGCTGACAACGCCGCGCGGGTCCTGGAGCGCCGGGAGGTTCCGGCCAGCCCCACCACGCCCAACCAGCGTGCGTGGGTCGAGTACCAGCCCTACGGCGTGGTCGGCGTCATAGGCCCGTGGAACTTCCCCCTGCTCACTCCCGCGGCCATCCTCGCCGATGCGCTCGCGGCCGGGAACGCCGTCATCCTCAAGCCGAGCCAGATCACGCCCGGCGTCGCCGAATGGCTCATCCGAACCTGGCAGCGTGCCGTTCCGGAACTGCCGGCCGTCCTGCAGAACCTGAACGGATACGGGGCCACGGGTCAGGCGCTCATCGAGGCCGGCCTCGACAAGCTCGCGTTCACGGGCAGCGTCGCCACGGGCCGGACGGTGGCCGCCCAATGCGCGCAGACCCTGACCCCCGTTCTGCTGGAACTCGGCGGGAAGGACGGCGTCATCGTCGCCGAGGACGCCGATCTGGACGAAGCCGCCGCTCACATCGTGTGGGGCGCGATGCAGAACACCGGACACGGTTGCATCAGTCTCGAAGTGGCCTATGTCGTCGAGTCGGTGCACGACGAGTTCGTCGAGAAGATCAGCGAGCTCGCCGGGCAGGTACGCGTCGGCAGCGACGAGGACGCGGAGATCGGGCCGGTTCCGCTGCCGAGCCAGACCTCGATCATCCGGGAACACATCCAGGACGCCCTGGAGCGCGGCGCGACAGCCACCGTCGGCGGCCTCGACGCGGTGGGCGACCGCTATGCCGCGCCCACCATCCTGGTCGGAGTGGCCCCCGCCGCCCTCGCGGCGACGGAGGAGACGTTCGGGCCGACGCTGGCGGTGATCAAGGTTGCCGACGCCGACGAGGCCGTCGCTCACATCAACGCCGGCCGGTACGGGCTGGGCAGCGCCGTCTTCAGCCGCGACCGCGGCGAAGCCATCGCCCGTCGCCTCCGCGTGGGAATGACCAGCATCAACGACGCACTGGTGTTCTCCATGAACCCCGCTGTGCCGTTCGGCGGTCGGGGCGACAGCGGTTACGGGCGCAAGCAGGGGGAGGAGGGACTGCGGGAGTTCGCCTACGCGCACTCCTTCACCGCCAAGACCGGCCCCGCCCGGTTCTCCGCCTCGACCTTCGGCAGGCCCGCGGGTGCCATGGCGGGAGCCCTCGCCAGCGCCCGCAACAGGATCCTGGCCGAGAGCGGCGAGAAGTCGGACTGATTCCACTCACGGGCGCCGACGGACGTTCCGGGCCGAGCCCGGCCCGCCGTACGTGCCCGCACGAGGTAGGCCGTCTGCCCGCCCGGCACCCGGGTTCGAGACTGCACCGTCTTGGACCCGGGTCCCGGACGCCGCGCCGATGTCGGGGCGCATGGGAGAGCTGCGGCGCGCCGGCCGCAGGTGCGAGCGGTGAGCGATGGATGGCCGCCGGGCATGCGGCCGCCTGGCGATGGTGCGGAGCGCTGGACCGGATATCGGAGGATGCCGGGCCCAAGGCAGCGTCGACTCCTATCAGGCGGGGCCCCCGCCATTTCGCCTGAACCTCGACGCCCGACCCCCCCTTCGGTCCGGGCCTGGGCCCGCTCACCCGCGGGTCAGGCCCAACTCGCCCGCGCGCACCCCGGCCTGGAAACGTGAGTCCGCGTCCAGGGCGACGAGGAGTTCGGCGACTCTGCGGCGGTAGGTGCGCAGCGACATGCCCAGTTCGCGTGAGGCTGTCACGTCGGTCATTCCGGAGCCCAGCGCGACAGCACCTCGCGGGCTCGCGCGTCGATCCGGGGCCGGTCGGGGTCGAAGAAGGCCGCCAGTTCGGTGGCCGTCTCCCACGCTGCTTCGAACAGCGCGTACGCCCCGCACACCAGGGCTGGTTCGACCGCATCCAGGCGGTGATCTTCGCCTACGGCCACGGCCACGGCCACGGCCTCGCCCGGCCCGCAGTGGACTGAACCGGCGAGCGGCCGCCGGCTGCGATCCGGGACCCCGTCACGTCGGGGGTGATGGGGCTCGCGCTCATCGGACGGTCCGGTATGGCCTGCCGCACCACCGGAGATCGTCGTCATGCCGTAACTCGGAAAGTACGCATGTCCGCGAGGCGCCGGGTCAGCGGATCGCGGTCACGGAATTCGCTGTCCAGCGCCTGGATCTCGTGACTTGGCGCCCCGTCCGTCACTGCGGCGAACCGGCCGCACTGGTCGCGTACCTGTCCGAGGTCGTCACCCTCGTGCCCGGCGACGTGATCGCCACCGGCACTCCGGGAGGGGTCGGCCACGCCCGCAAGCCCGCCCGCTATCTGCAGGACGGATCACTCCTCGTCACCCGGATCGAGGGGATCGGCGAGACCCGCAACACCTGCCGTCGGGAGACACGGTGAGCGAACGCCCGGCCGCGATGCTGGGGCGGGTGACCAAGGGCACGGCGGCGTTCGAAGCCGCCGTGCACCGGCTGACCGACCCGGGATTCACCAGGCCCTCGTACCTGCCGGGCTGGAGCCGCGCTCACGTGGTCGCCCACGTCGCCCGCAACGCCGACGCACTCGTCAACCTGCTCATCTGGGCGCGTACCGGTGTCGAGACGCCCATGTACGCAAGTGGCGACCAGCGTGCGCGCGAGATCGAGGAGGGCGCCCGGCAGCCGGCCGAAAAGCTGCGTGCAGAGCTGCTCGCGGCCGACGGCCGTCTCGCCGAGGAGCTCGCCGCGCTGCCCGACGAGTGCTGGGCGGCGACCGTCCGCACCGCGCGAGGCCGTGAGGTGCCCGTCTCTCAGGTGCCCTGGATGCGGGTGCGCGAGGTATGGGTCCACGCCGTCGACCTGAACATCGACACAAGCTTCGACGACGTGCCGCACGAGGTGTGCGCGGGCCTCGTCGACGACGTGGCCGCCTCCTTCCCCGGCCGGCCGGACCGAACCTCCGTCCGGCTGCGGTCCGAGGCCGGTACGCACACCTGGCTGCTGGGCGACTCGGCCGACGTCGAGCCGGTCGTGGTGAGCGGTGACCTGCCCAGCCTGGCCGCCTACGCGACCGGGCGCCCCGTCCCCGGCCCGTTGTACCCGACCGGCGGGGGATCCCTGCCGAAGCTGCCCGCGTGGCTGTGAGCACGAAGGAAAGACGATGAAAGTTGCCTGCATCGGCGCAGGTCCCGGAGGACTGTTCTTCGCCACACTGCTCAAGCGGAGCCGGCTCGGCGCCGAGGTGGTGGTCTTCGAACGCAACCGCCCCGACGACACGTTCGGCTTCGGAGTGGTCTTCTCCGACGCCACACTCGACGCCATTGACGCCGCCGATCCCGTCCTCAGCGAGGCGCTGGAGAAGCACGGGCGGCACTGGGACGACATCGAGGTCCGCGTGCACGGGGCCCGGGAGCGCGTCGGCGGCATGGGCATGGCGGCTGTCGTACGCAAGACGCTGCTGAGCCTGCTGCAGGAACGGGCCCGCGCCGAGGGCGTGCAGATGCGCTTCCAGAACGAGGTCCGCGATCCCGCCGAGCTGGACGACTTTGACCTGGTCGTGGTGTGCGACGGCGCCAACAGCCGCTTCCGCACCCTGTTCGCCGACGACTTCGGACCGACCGCCGAGGTGGCGAGCGCGAAGTTCATCTGGTTCGGCACCACCTACGCGTTCGACGGGCTCACGTTCGTCCACCAGGACGGCCCCCACGGTGTCTTCGCCGCCCACGCCTATCCGATCAGTGACTCGCTGAGCACCTTCATCGTCGAGACCGACGCGGACTCCTGGGCCAGGGCCGGTCTCGACGCCTTCGATCCGTCGACCCCGCCGGGCATGAGCGACGAGAAGACCAAGAGCTACCTGGAAGACCTGTTCCGCGAGCAGATCGACGGGCACCCACTGGTCGGCAACAACTCCCGTTGGGCCAACTTCGCCACCCGCAGGGCCCGTTCGTGGCGACGGGGCAAGTGGGTGCTGCTGGGCGACGCTGCGCACACCGCGCACTTCTCCGTCGGGTCCGGCACCAAGATGGCCATGGAGGACGCGGTGGCGCTGGCCGAGGCCCTGGGCGGGGCGTCGCACAGCGTGCCGGAGGCACTGGAGATCTACGAGGAGCGCCGCCGCCCCGAGGTGGAGAAGATCCAGAACTCGGCGCGGCCCAGCCTGTCCTGGTGGGAGCACTTCGGCCGCTACGTCCGTACGCTCGACGACCCGACGCAGTTCGCCTTCCACTTCCTCACCCGCAGCATCCCGCGCGGCAAACTCGCCGTGCGCGACGCGTCGTACGTGGACCGCGTCGACGGATGGTGGCGGCGCCGTCACGATGCGGGGCCCCTGAAGACGCCTTTCCGGGGCGGGCCGTACCGACTTCCCTCGCGGCGGGTGACGGTCGACGACGACGTCCTGACCGGGACCGACGGCACCGGCATCCCGATGGTCCCCTTCGGCGGTCAGTCGTCGGGGGCGGGCGTATGGATCGACGTCCCGGACACTGAGAAAGGTCTGCCGCTCGCCCTTGACCAGGTGCGTGAGACGGCAGAGGCGGGCGCCTTGCTCGTCGGTGTACGCGGCGGTACGGCGCTGACCCGCGTACTGGTCGCGGAGGAGGCCCGGCTCGTGCACAGCCTGCCCGCCGCGATCGTCGGCGTGTACGACGACGACACCGCGACCACGCTCGTCCTCTCCGGCCGGGCCGACCTCGTCGGAGGCACCGAGTGACCGCCCTGGACGCGCTGTTCGCACCCCGAGCGATTGCCGTGCTCGGCGCATCGGCCACGCCTGGGAAGCTCGGCGCGGCGATGGCCGACTCCCTGGCTTCCTTCCCGGGGCCGGTGATGAAGGTCAACTCCGGCCGTCCGGACCCCGATCGGGGCTTCTTCCCCACCGTAGGCGAGGCCGCCGCGGCCCACGGCATCACACCCGACCTGGTCGTGTCCTGCATTCCGGCCACCGTGACCGCCGGCGCCCTGCGCGAGGCGGCAGCCTTCGGCGCCCGCGCCGCACTGGTGTGCGCCGGCGGGTTCGCGGAAGCCGGGGGTGACGGTCCGCTGCACCAGAAGGCGTTGACCGAGGTGGTACGGGACACCGGCATCCGGGTCCTCGGACCGAACACATCAGGCTTCCTCGCTCCCCACCGACGGCTCACGGCCAGTTTCGTCCCGGGCTCGTCCGACCTGGAACCGGGCCCGGTGGCGGTCGTGGCCGCGAGCGGCGGCGTGAACCACGCGCTGGCGTTCGCCCTGGCCGAGGCCGGCGTCGGCCTGCGCCTCGGGGTCGGGCTGGGCAACAGCCTGGACGTCACCCAGGGCGACGTCCTCGACCACCTTGCGGAGGACGACGGCGTACGGGCCGTCGCCCTGCACGTGGAGACCGCCGCGGAAGGCCGCCGCCTCACCGAGGCGGTACGGCGTCTGACCGATCGTGTCCCCGTGGTAGCCCTGGTCGTGGGCCGTAGCGACATCGGAGACTTCGCCCGCTCCCACACCGGCGCCCTGGCCACCTCCTGGCGCGTGACCAGGACGGCCCTGCGCCAGGCCGGAGCCGTCCTCGTCGACGACGAGCGCGACCTCGTCGACGCCGTCACCGCGCTCAGCCGCGTACGCCTCCCCGCCAACCCACGCCCAGGCATCGGCCTGGTCACCGCACAGGCCGGACCCGGACTGCTGCTCACGGACGACCTGCGCTCCGACGGCATCCAGGTTCCTCCGCTGGTCGAACGGACGGTGAAGGAGCTGCGCGAGCTGCTCCCGGCCCTCACGTATCTGAACAACCCCGTCGACACCGGCCGGCCTTCGCCCGTGCTCACGCAGGTGGTGGAGCGGGTCTCGGAGGACCCCGGGATCGACGTCACCGCCGTGTACGGGCTGCTGGAACCGACGGCGGTGGACCTCCCGGCCGCGCTGACCGCCGCCCGTCCGGCCACCCCGCTCGTCGCCGTCGTCGGCGGACCCGTGGAGCAGGCGCGGCGGACCCGCCGGGAACTCGGCGAAGCCGGCATTCCTTGCGCGGCCACGCCGGCCTCGGGATCGGCGATGGTGCGCGCGCTCGTCGAGGACGCGGCTGCGCGCACTCGACTGGAGGCCGTCCTCACCGCCTCCGACGCTCCCGCCCTGCCCCCGCCGGGGCCGGTCGACGAGCACACGGCCAAGGGCGTCCTCGCGGACTTGGGCATCCACACGCCCGTACGGCGCGTGTGCGCCGACCCCGCCGCGGCGCACGCGGCTCTCGATGAGCTCGGCGGCTCGGTCGTCGTGAAGATCCTCGACGCGGACATCCTGCACAAGACGGAAGTGGGCGGGGTCCAGGTCGGCATCCGCACGCACGAGGAGCTCGACGAAGCCCTCGCCCGCATGCCCGCGAGCCCCGCGCTGCTGGTGGAACAGATGGCCCCCGCGGGTCCCGAACTCATCGTCGGCGTACGCCGCGACCCGGTCTTCGGCCCCGTGCTGGCTCTGGGCGCCGGGGGAACGGCTGCCGAAATCCTCGGCGACGTCTCCCTGCGCCTCGCGCCTCTGTCCGCGAACGAGGCCCACGCGATGCTCGACGAGCTCGCCACCCGTCAGATGTTCCTCGGCGCGCGCGGCGCCACCCCGGTCGACCGCGCGCGACTCACGAAGGTGCTGCTCGCCCTCGCCTGCCTCGCCGCCGACGATGCCGTGGCCGAGTGCGAGATCAACCCTCTGCGCGTCCTGCCCGACGGCGACGTCGTCGCGCTCGACGCCGTACTGCTGCTGCGAGACCCCCGGGATCAAGGAGGATCCGATGACGCGTGAGGGATTCGTGCCCTGGCCCGAGGAGGCGGCCGACCGCTACCGCGAGGCCGGGTACTGGCGTGGCAGGCCACTGGGCTCGTACCTTCACGAGTGGGCCCAGACCTACGGTGACACGGTGGCCGTCGTGGACGGCGAGATGCGCCTGACGTACCGTCAGCTCAGCGACCGCGCAGACGGATTGGCATGCCGTCTGCTGGACAGCGGTCTCAACCCCGGTGACGCGATGCTCGTCCAGCTGCCCAACGGCTGGGAGTTCGTCACACTCACCCTCGCCTGTCTGCGGGCCGGAATCGCTCCCGTGATGGCGATGCCCGCGCACCGCGGTCACGAACTGCGCTACCTGGCCGCACATGCCGAGGTCACGTCGATCGCCGTACCGGACCGACTCGGCGACTTCGACCACCAGGCCCTGGGGCGGGAGATCGCCGAAGCCACCCCGAGCGTACGGCTGTTGCTCGTCACGGGTGGCACGGTCGGCACGGACGCCACGGATCTGCGCGCCCTGGCGGAACCGGCCGACGACCCGGTCGCCGCACGGGCCCGGCTCGACCGGACAGCCCCGGACAGCGGCGACATCGCCGTGTTCCTGCTCTCCGGCGGCACGACCGGACTGCCGAAGCTCATCACCCGTACCCATGACGACTACGAGTACAACGCCCGCCGCAGCGCCGAGGTCTGCGGCCTCGACTTCGACTCCGTATACCTGGTGGCCCTGCCCGCCGGACACAACTTCCCCCTGGCCTGCCCCGGCATCCTCGGCACCCTCATGAACGGCGGCCGGGTCGTCCTGGCCCGCACCCCGGACCCCGACAAGGTGTTGCCGCTGATGGCCGTCGAGGGCGTGACGGCCACCGCCGCCGTACCGGCCGTCGTCCAGCGCTGGATCGACGCGGTGGCCTCCGGCCGCCACCCCGCCCCGCCCGCACTACGTCTGTTGCAGGTGGGTGGCGCCCGCCTCGCGCCGGAGGTCGCCCGCCGCGCCGAACCCGTGCTCGGTGGCACGCTCCAGCAGGTGTTCGGCATGGCAGAGGGGCTGTTGAACTACACGTGCCCTGACGACCCCGACGAGATCAAGATCGAGACACAGGGGCGCCCCATGTGCCCGGACGACGAGATCCTCGTCGTCGACGCCTCCGACGAACCGGTCCCGCCCGGCGCGACGGGTGCCCTGCTCACCCGCGGCCCATACACCCCACGCGGCTACTACCGGGCCGCCGAGCACAACGCCCGAGCATTCACTCCCGACGGCTGGTACCGCACCGGTGACGTCGTCCGGCTGCACCCGTCGGGCAATCTCGTCGTCGAAGGACGAGACAAGGACCTCATCAACCGGGGCGGGGAGAAGATCTCCGCCGAGGAGGTCGAGAACCTGATCTACCGCCTGCCCGGTGTCGCCCGCGTCGCGGCCGTCGCGAAGGCCGACCCCGACCTGGGGGAGCGGGTGTGCGCGGTCGTGGTCGTCGAGCCGGGAACCCACCTGAGCCTCGAATCGGTCCGTGCCGCCCTCATCGCGATGCAGGTGGCGCGATACAAGCTCCCGGAAGACCTGCTGGTCGTGGAGGAGTTGCCGCTGACAAAGGTCGGCAAGATCGACAAGAAGCGTCTGCGGGATGTCGTCCGTGGCAAGGCGAACTCCGTCGAGGCGGTGTGACGGCGCTCGCCGCGGCGGCCAACGGGCCGGCGGTGCTGCGGTGACGCTCCCGCATCCCCGCAGAAAGGCAATCGGCTTTGCCGGCCCTCTGGCGGTACCTGGGGAAACAGCTCCAGGTACCGCCATCGCCGTCGCCCCGTCCCGACTGTCGGACCAGCGGCGGGATGTACCCCGTCCTGGTGACCAGCGATATGCGTCGGCGGCCCGGCCTCGGGTGGCGGTCGTCATTCCCCGTCGCAGACGCCCTCTACAGCGAACTTCTGGTAGAGGTGCGGGTAGGCCACGGTACCGGCAGGGTAGCTCGCCAGGTGCGAGGCGAACTCCGGCGTGCCGAGCGCTGTACGGAGGTGCTCGGTGGATTTCCAGACTGCGACGTTGGTGAAGAGTCGGCTGCCGGCTATGCCCCGGTACAGCTGCACGGAGAGGAGGCTCCCTGACCTCTTCATGTACTCCGCGTCGTCCGTCCAGGCGGCCACCACCTCGTCCTCCTTGCCCTCCGGGGCGACAAAGGTGTTGATGATGGTGACCGGGCCGGCCTCCTCCTTCTGCTGGTCGTGGAAGTGGGTGGACTCGTCGAGGTGGCCGAACTTGAGCATGGTTCCTCCATGTACTCGCGTGTGGTGAGTTGTGATCAAGGAGCGGTCCGGGTGAGGGGCCGGGCCCCTGTGGTACCGCCCGTGGTGTGCGTTCAGGCGTGGTGCTTGTCGAGGAAGTCGGTGATGAGCTGCAGCCACTCGTCGGTCCGCTCCAGCATCGGCAGGTGGCCGGTGGCGATTTCCGCGAGTTGGGCGCCGGGGATGGTCTCGGCGAGCCGGCGGTGCAGGTCGCTGGAGACGAGGCGGTCGTCGGTGGTCGAGACGACCAGGGTGGGGATCGTGATGCCGACGAGGTCGTCCCGGACGTCGACCTGGCCGACGAGATCGGTCTGTTCGGAGCTGCCGTCGGCCGTACTGGCGGCGACGTAGCCGAGGGTCTGCTGCAGTTGCTCGGCCGGCATCGACTCCAGTGCCTGGGTGCCGAGGGCCATCATGAGCTGGAATTCGGCGAGCAGCTCGCGGTCGCCGGACGCGGCGATCTTGCTCTGGATCGAGGAGGCGAGGGCGAGCCGGTTGTCGCGGTACGGGAAGGCGGCGGTAAGGACGAGTGCGGTGACGCGCTCGGGGTGGCGGGTAGCGGCGCGGATGGCGACCGGGCCTCCGAGGGAGTAGCCGGACACGGCGAAGCGGTCGACGCCCTCCGCGTCGGCGGCGGCGACGAGCTGGTCGGCGAGGTCGTCGACGGACAGCGGGGTGGTGGAGCGGGGGGTGTCACCGCTGCCGGGGTAGTCGATGCCGACGACGGTGTGGCGGGCGGCGAGGGCTTCCAGGACGGGGCCGTAGGTGCCGGCCAGGCTGCTGCCGGCGCCGTGGGCGAGGAGCAGGCCGGGGCCGGAGCCGAGGCGAGTGCGGGCGAAGGCGGGTGCGGTGAGGTTGCGGGGTGACATGGCCGTCTGCCTTTCGAATGCGCCGACACGCGAGAATCATCCAGTGCGTGTGATTACTTCCTCAGGTCTATCACACAGTGCGTATGATTACCGCCTGTGACGTCAATCACACACGTCGTATGATGTGCGGGTAGGGTGGTGGCATGAAGCAGCCGCTCCACCGCCGTCAGCCGGCTCCGGGCAACCCGCGCGTACAGCGCACCCGCAATCGCGTGCTGGCGGTCGCGCGGGAACTGCTGCCTCAGGTCGGACCTGCCGGGCTGACCTACGCCCTGCTGGCCGAGCGGTCGGACGTCACCCGCCAAACCCTCTACCGGCACTGGCCCACCAGGGCCGCGCTGCTCTTCGACCTCGTCCTCGAAGGCCCCGACCTCGGCACCTACCCCGAACCGGGCAGCGACGTGCGTGAGGTGGCCACCGCCTGGCTGAAGAGCCTGCGCGCCGGCGTCAGCGTGCCGGCCGTGCGAGCCGCGGCCCTGGCCGTCACCGCCCAGGCCGACCACGACCCCGACAGTGCGCGGGCGCTCGTCCGCATCGGCGAAGACCGCTACGTCGGCTTCAACAAGCTGCTGGAGCCTTCGGGCATCCAGATCAGCGACGACGAGTTCACCCTCCTGTACGGGCCCGTCCTCGCCCGCCTCTTCCTCGACCGCGGCCAGGTCACCGACGCCTTCATCGACGCCGTCGTCGCCCAATGGCTCACCACGCTGCAGCCTGCCGACGCACAGCAGGACTCCCGGTAGTGGTCACCGAGAGCTCCTGACGGAGGGGAACAACCGCGTTCAGGCAGCTGGACCGGACTACTGACAACCCGTCATCGCCGCCCCTGTCGAGTGAGCCTCGCCCCCCGCTGCCGGGCACTACTGCACACCAGGCATGGCCGCCGGCCAACTATCCGTGTCCGCATGTGGAGCGCCGTCGGGTACTCCCGGACGTGGTCGCCGACCCTTGGCCGGCCGAGCCGGTCTGGTCCACCACCGACCTGAGCGACGCTCCGCAACCAGTACGAAGCTCTCGAAGGCACGGTCGCCAGTGCGGCGATCGGCTTCATAAGGGCTTCATGTGCTGAGTGGTACACGCTTTATGAGGCGGCTGTTGTCTGGCGGTCATGCACGTACTCCTCGTCCCGCCGGCGGGCAACGTCGACCGCCCTGCTGTGCGGCGCCTGACTTCTGCGATCGGCACCTCGCTGTCCGGTTCCGTCGTGACCGGCGTGTTCCTTGGTAGGGGGTCGGCCAGGTACGTGGAGCCCGCGGGACACGAGCTCGGCGATGACGCACTGCATGAAGGAACCGCCCGCCTGTTCACCTCGGTGAGGGCAGCGACGGCGGGGCCGGCGGCGTTGCTCGCGGGTCCGCTCCAGTAACAGACCGGCGAACGCCGGCCTACGCGGCCACGTCGGCGCCGGGGGTTCTCACGTCTGAGCGCCCCGAACGGCCTGTTGGCGGCAACCGGCCAGCCCGAGGAGCGACTTGGCCGCTTGCGCTCCCCGGCCGGCTTGGTCCGCGCACACCGGCCCGGGGAGAGAGCGGGCTCACCATCGCGGGGCCCCTCGCCCTTCCCCGCGGACCCTGCCGGCCGGGCGACGGCGCCGTGACGCACGCACACACGAACTGACTCGCACACAGAACGAAGAGGAGCACCGGAAATGAACCTGCGACGGAACATCTCGCGTCGAAGGATGATCGAAGGAGCATCGGCCGCGGCACTTGTCACGGCTGCTGCGGCCACCATGCCTGCTGCCATGGCCAGTCAGGAGGCGGCACCGTCCGGCCAGGGGCTGCCGAAGGGCAACTGGCGTATCGATACCCACGCGCACTACTCGCCCGACGTGTACAACGACTACCTCAAGCGCTATGGCCTCCTCGGCGCCATTACCGGGGCGTACGGTCCCTGGTCGGTGGATCGGCACCTGGCCTTCATGGACCAGTACCGGATCCAGGCCAGCGTCCTGTCGTTCGGCGACCTCCAGGTCACCGTCGGCCCGGTCGACGACCGGCGCGCCACCGCCCGCGCGGTCAACGACTACGCCCGCGACCTCGTGCAGACCCGTGGTGACCGATTCGGGATCTTCGCGGTCACCCCGATGCCCGACATCGAGGGCTCGGTGGCCGAGGTGGACCGCGCGCTCGGCGAACTGGATCTCGACGGCATCTGCCTGCTCACCAACTACAAAGGCACCTACCTGGGGGACCCGTCGTTCGCGCCTCTGTACGAGATCCTCAATGACCGCGGTGCTTACGTCTATGTCCACCCGACGGGTCCGGAGAACAACCCGGCTCCCAAGCTCTGCTTCGGCCCCGACATCCCGGCCGGGAACAACGTCTTCGAGTACACCTTCGACGCAACCCGTGCGATGACGAGCCTGATCTACAACGGTGTCCTTCGGGACTACCCGAACATCCGCTGGCACTTCACGCACAGCGGCGGGGCACTGCCGTTCCTGGCCTACCGGCTCGCGACCCGGCACTCGGCCTTCCCGCCGTTCAACGAGGTGCTGCCGGAAGGTCCCCTCAAGTACATCGAGCGGCTGTACTTCGACGACGCACAGGCGTTCACCGCCGCGCAGTTGCAGCCGCTTTCGTCGCTGGTGCCCGACAGTCACATCATGTTCGGCAGCGACTGGCCGGCCACCCGCCACCTCTACGCGGCCGACAACGTCGAGACGATGCCCTTCCTCAAGGGCAGCCTGCCGAATCTCAAGGCAGGCGACCCCGAACCGAC
Organism: Streptomyces sp. NBC_01334; assembly: GCF_035983595.1. Lineage (NCBI taxonomy): Bacteria > Bacillati > Actinomycetota > Actinomycetes > Kitasatosporales > Streptomycetaceae > Streptomyces > Streptomyces sp. NBC_01334. The sequence continues at coordinate 9,385,644 of NZ_CP130718.1, forward strand.
CGTCGACGAGGTCTACAGCCGGCGCCAGCGGATCGCTCTCGAGCGGAACAACGCCCTCGAGCAGTTCCCGAAGCTGAAGGCGCGTATACGCAGCTCCGGCTCTCGCTGAACCGCGACCCGACGCCGGCCAGGCCCGCCGCCCGCTGCCCCGCCGAGTGACGCGGACGGAGCTCGGTGCAAAGGCCGGCGCTGACTGACGGGGAGGCCGGCGAGGGAGATCGACGTCGCCTGGCCGGGCGAGGGCGACACACAGGTTGGGGAAGCCGGTGCCTGATCTGCCCAGCGGCGGAGGCCGGTGCCGGGACCGGCGTGGAGAAGGGGATCACGGTGCACCGACTGGCACCGCGTTCCATCCCGGCTTCCCTGCCTGCTGGAGGAGTTCGGCTCCAACGTCAAGCACTTCCCGCCCACTTGAGCCGTCTGCCGGAACCTGGCGGCCACCCCGCGCCGATGAGAGACACCGGTGGCGGCCACGAACCGCTTCGTGCCGGAGAACCTCCTGGGCCACACCCGGCTTCCGACCCGACTCGCGAGCGCACCCTCCCGGCTGGCGTGGCGGGACCTGGGGCACGTGTCCGCCGCACCCGCGGGGTCACCGCGCCCACCCAGGGCGGTCAAACCGCTGCACACAACGGTCTGGCTTCCCCAGCCCACGCCGCCTTCCTGTGGGCTTGACCTGGAACGCTGCTCGAAGCGAGCTGATCGGCGATCCGGCGGAGCCAGCCCACGAGAGCGTCGCCGGCCACGACAGACACCGTACGCTGACGGCATTCGAGGCCGTCTGCCTCCATGCCGCCGGCGCCCTGCGGCCATGACGGCCTTCCTCCCCCCTCCTGTCTCGGCGATGGAAAGCGAGCACGATGAGTACGCAGCGCGTTCTGGTCGTCGATGACGAGCCCAAGATCCGTATGACCGTGCGCGGCTACCTGGAGGCGGACGGGTTCGACGTCGTCGAAGCCGCGGACGGACGGTCCGCTCTGCAGGCGGTCACCCGCGACCGGCCGGACCTTGTCGTGCTCGACGTGATGCTTCCGGGCCTGGACGGATTCCAGGTCCTGCGCCGCATTCGGGAGGCGAGCCAGATTCCGGTGATCATGCTCACCGCCCGGGACGAGGAGGTCGACCGGCTGATCGGCTTCACCACCGGCAGTGACGACTACGTCACCAAGCCGTTCAGCCCCCGCGAACTGGCACTACGGGTGCGCGCCATCCTACGGCGCACCGACAGCCGGCCCGAGGCGGACCACGAGGACGGCGTGCTGCGCTTCCACGGACTGGCTGTCGATCGCGCGACGCGGACCGTGCTGGTCGATGCCGACCGAACGGTGGAGCTGTCCGCTCTCGACTTCGATCTGTTGTTCGCGATGGCCCGTGTCCCCGGGCGGGTCTTCACTCGACGCGGCCTGCTGGCCCAGGTGTGGGGCGATGACTTCTTCGGCGACGAGCGCGTCGTGGACGTGCACATCCGCACTCTGAGGCGCGCGCTGGGCGACGACGCGGGCGCACCCCGGTTCGTGGGAACCGTCCGCACCATCGGCTACCGGTTCATCGGGCGCCCCGCCTAGCGGCCAGGAAGGACACCCACCCGTGCCTGCCCCCCGCTTTCCGGTTCATCACCTGTCCCGTGCGCGGCTGCGCCGAGTGAAGGAGCGTCTGTCGCTCCGCAACCGGCTGGTGCTCTCGCACGTCATGGTGCTCCTCCTGGCACTGGCGGCCATGGCGGCGATCAGCGCGCTGATCGAGGTGTGGCTCGGTTTCGACGACGTCGAAGGCGACGTGGTCCTGCAGGTCGGCCTGTTGTTCGGTGGGGCTGCGGCATTCCCGGCGTCCGTCGCCCTGTCCCGGTTTCTGCTGCGTCCGCTCGACAGGGTGCGCGCGGCCACGCGCCGGCTCGCCGAGGGACACTACGACGACGTACTCGAACTTCCCAGCGAGCCGGGCCTGGCAGCGCTGGTCCAAGACGTCAACACGCTGGCGGCTGCCCTCGCCGACACCGAGCGCCGCCGCGCCCGGCTGATCTCCGAGGTCGCCCACGAGATGCGCACCCCCATCACCATCCTTCGCGGCCAGATAGAGGGCATCGCCGACGGCATCTTCACCCCTGATGAGGCGATGTTCGCCTCCCTCGCCGACGACCTCGACCGGCTGCAGCGCCTGGCCGGCGACCTCTCCAGCCTGTCCCGGTCGGAGGAGGGCGCCTTCGATCTTCGCCGCAAGCCCACCGACGTGGCCATGTTGGTTCGGAGCACAGCCGAGCGACTGCGCCCCCAGTACGACGACCAGATGGTGACCCTGGTCGTCGACGCAGGCACACCCGTCGCCGCTCTCTGCGACCCGGACCGGATCACCCAGGTCCTGGTGAACCTGCTCGGCAACGCACTGGCCGCGTGCGACCGGCAGGGACATGTGTCGTTGTCCGTGCACGCTGCACCGTCTCCCGCGCACCACGTGATCGTCCGCGTCATGGACGACGGCATCGGCATCGCCGAACACGACCGGGAGCGCATCTTCCACCGCTTCGAACGCCTTGAGCATCCCGGGCGACCCGCTGCCGCCGGCGGCAGCGGCATCGGCCTGACCATCGCCCGGGGCATCGCCCGAGCCCACGGCGGAGACATCACCGCGGAATCGGCCGGCCTGGGCAAGGGAGCGACGATCACCTTGCACCTACCGCAGGATCACGTTCTCGGGGCGGCCTGCCTCCCGTCTACCCCTGACCCGTCGAACCCCAAGCTGTTGTGACGAGCACGTCACGGTCTCGAAGGACGCCGAGCAGTGCGCTCAGTGCGCCCCTCGCCGACCCCGGAGTCGGCGAGGGGCGCGTGCGGCGGGCCGCCTTGTCCGCGGTGCGTGACTCGGCCGGCGTGTCGCAGGGCCTCGGCCGGCGACGCTCGGATCACATCGGCGATCGGGTCATGACCACCAGCGGCGCCGGCCCGTCCCGCACTCCCGCTGTGCTTCCGGCCGCCAGAACCTACGACGGACAGGGGAGTGTCACCGCACGTGCCGAGGATGGAGGCGTCGTCCGAAATCCCCCGCGGTGGCGTTACGCACAGCACGGAAGGTGTCAGGCGTGAAGACCATCCGGTACGTGGAATTCGGCGGCTCCGAGGTCCTGCGGCTCGCGGAGATCGAGGAGCCGCACGACGACCCCGCCCAGATCCAGCCGTAGGCATGGCTGTCCGCGTCACGCCTTCGCCGACGGCCCGGAGTCGGCCGGCCCCGACGACCTCCGTGGGGTGCCACCGGATTCTCGGTCGGGAGAAGGGAGCGCCGGTGGGGAGAGCCCGGCTTCATGGAAGCTACATACGCAGAGTGGTACGGGTTTTATGAGGCTGCTGTTGCCTGGTGGTCATGCAGCTTCACCGCCGACCTGCGCACGGTCTGTGCGGGGACGGCGCGGATTCGCGGCGTGCTCGCGGATCTGCCCCACGGCCGACTGCCGGCTGCCGACGTGGTCGCGTCGGGAGTGCCGAGCGTCGGGTGCGTCGGCGGACTCGGTCCCCTGATCTGAAGGAACGTGACAGTGGTACAGACCATGATGGCGGTCCGCCTGTTCGAGCACGGCGGCCCCGAGGTGCTCCAGTACGTCGAGACGCCGATTCCCGAGGTCGGACCGGACGAGGTCTTGATGCGCGTGCACGCCACGGCCGTCAACAGCTGGGACCTGCGCTACCGCTCGGGCAACCTGCCGCAGCCTCTCCCGGGCCGCCCGCCGTGGCCCCTGCCCTTCCAGCTCGGCCGGGACGCGGCCGGTGAGATCGTCGCCACCGGCGAGAACGTCACCCGCTGGCGCCCCGGCGACAGGGCGGTACAGCTCCCGCACCCCCCGTGCCGCAACTGCGCCCTGTGCCTACGCGGACTCGAAAACCTGTGCATCGACACCGCCTACCCAGGACACCAGGTCTTCGGCGGATACGCCCAGTACGTCGCCCGCCGCCAGGACGCCATCCTGCCCATCCCCGACGGCGTCGACTACGAGACAGCCGCAGCCACCATGTGGACCTACACCACCCCCCTCAACTGCGCGCGCCAAGCACCCGTCGGCCCCGGCGACACCGTGGTCATCACCGGCGCCAGCGGCGGAATGGCCATCGCCTGCGCACAACTGGCAAAACTGAGCGGAGCCACCGTCATCGGCACCACCACCAAGGCGGACCACGACGAAACGCTCACCCGACTCGGCTACGACCACATCGTGCACTCCACCGATCCCCGACTGCCCGCACAGGTACGGGAACTGACCCACGGCCTGGGCGCCGACGCCGTCTGGGACTGCGTCGGCGGCAACGACTTCTTCCAGCTCTCCCTCGCCTGCACACGACTCGGCGCCACCGTCATCGTCCTGGGCACACCGACCGACCAGGGATCCCGCCTCGAACTCGACGCACTCGCCCTCATCGGCCAGCAGGTCAAAATCGCCAGCGTCCGCGGCGCCACCCTGCGCGACCAACAACTGTGCCTTCAGCTGCTGGCAGACAAAAAGATCACCCCGACCATCGACCGCGCCTACCCCCTCGAACAAGCCGCCGAAGCCCACACCTACCTCGAAAGCCACCGACAGACCGGCAAAGTACTCCTCCTGCCCCAACACCCCGGAGCCGATCACTGACGAGGTGAAGGCGGCAGAATCCTGCCAGAGGTCGGTGGGACCGCTGTGGTCGTCCACTTGTAGGCGTCCCGCTCGGTGACCGGGAGCTTGTCGACCCACCCCGGATCCGCGGGCCGGGGAGCCGGCTCACAGCGGGTGATGTTTCCTTGGACAGCGACGCCCAAGCCGCCATGTGCCCTCGGGGTACTCCGCTGTCGTCCGATGACGTCGGCGTCGGCCCGTCACGATCGTTCCCCGGGGCAGCCGTGTGCACCGAGGCGTCGAGGTGGTCGATGGTGCGGGTGACCAAGGGCTGGGCGGCGTTCACCGGGCGAGCGGATCCGGCGCCCCTCCCGCCTCCACGACCCAAGGGTCCCTGCCCACGACCAGGGAAAGTTCCAGGTCGTGGACAGCGGACACGGAACGGTCGACGTCGTGACCTGACGACGACCGTCCCGTCAGGGCTTTCGGGAAGCCGTCCGGGCGTGCCGCTCAGAACCGTGCGCCGACGTCCGCGCCGTTGCCGGGCCGCAGGAAGGTGGAGGACGGGATGGCGCCGACGGCTGTCCTGGGGCCGGTGATCGTACTCGCGTCGGTGCCGGCCAACGACCAGCTGCCGCCGAGGTTCCAGGAGTTGCCGCTGCCGGTGGAGGTCGAGCCCAGCGAGGCGTCGGTGCCGTTGTCGGTCGCGAGGTTCTTCGTGAGCGTGCTGGAGGAACGGTCGAAGCCGAACCCGGTCTTCGTGTTGCGCCACGCGGTGCAGTGGTCGATCTTCATCGCGCCCGGGTTGCTGTTGTCGACGAAGCCGCCGGCGGAGTTGTCCCAGGCCATGCTGTTGCGCACGGTGTGGTTGGCGGCCACGCCGTTGCCGCCCATCTTGAACCCGTTGCCGTCGCCCCGGTAGTCGGGCAGGTTCCACCGGTTGAAGCCATTGCCCCAGGCGAGGGTGTTCTCGACGAGGATCGGCGAGTTGTCGAACATCCAGAGGTCCAGGCCGTCGTCGGCGTTGTTCCACAGCCGGGCGCCGCGCACCACGTTGCCGCTGCCGGAGCCTTCCTTGACGGCCAGGCCGTCGGCACTCTCGCCGTTCTTGCGCGGGTCGCGGTTGCCGTAACTGTCCAGGTTCAGGATCTGGTTGTTGCCGGAGGACCCCTGGAGATGGAATCCGGACTCGTAGTTGTCGCGGGTGACCAGGCGCTCGAAGACGTTGGAGCTGGTGTCCACGCCGAACACGCCGTAGGCGCCGTGGATGATCTCCAGGCCTGCCAGCCGCCAGTACTCACCCTCGATATGGACTGCGCCGCGCTCGGGACGCGGGATGGTCGAGCCCACCGCGCCCGGCGTGTACGGCATGTTCTCGCCGTCGATGACCACGCGCTCGCTGCCGTAGCTGCGCAGGGTGATGGGCTGGCTTGCCGTGCCGCTCTTCAGCAGCTGGATGTTCGTGCTCGGTGCGTACGTTCCGCCCCGTACCTGGATCGTGGCCCCTGCCTGGGCCAGGTCCACCGCGCGCTGGATCGTCTTCAACGGGGCTGCGAGCGTCCCCGGGCTGCTGTCACTGCCGCTGATTGCCACGTAGAGGTCGGTCGCCCGCAGCTGACTGCCTCCCTCGACGGCACGCTGCGCGGGAGCGGCGTGCGCACCGGCACCTGAGGACAGGACGAGGAGTCCGGCCAGGAGTCCGGAGAGACCGGTGGACAGGGTGCTGGGTTTCAGGCGCATGGGTCGTCTCCTGGATGTGGCGGCGCACGGGTGGCAGCAAGCGCTTGCTGCGGCGACGCTAGGAGTCTCGCTCTGGGCACGTCAATAGATACGTACGTGATCCATGTTCGCATTCATGAACATGGACGGCTGGCGTGGCTTGATTGCGTGGCGTGAGGGGCCCGGCCGGCCGGGGGGATGCCTACGACGTTGCTTCCACCCGCGAGGTACGGATGTGCCAGGGCGGCCGGGAGATCCTGCGGATCGAGGGCTGCCTCTTCCCGGCGACGTATCCGCTGGACGAGGGGCACTGAGGGCGACCCGGCAAGGCAGAAGCCCATCAGGAGCGCTTCAGGAGCCCTTCACGGCGCGCCGCCGAGCGGCCGGACGGCGGCGACCCCGTCCTCACCGAAGCACGCGACAGTGGCACGCGGCCGCCGCTGACCTTGTGACCCGGCAGGATCAGTAGGACGTCGTCCGGGACTTCAGATAGTCCTTCAGGAAGGCGTACTTGGCGTCGCTGTCGGCCGCCGGGAGGGTCGCGAAGTGGTCACCGAGTTCCATGGAGAGCGGCTTCGTCGTGCGCAGGGCGGGCCAGGCGGGCAGCGAACGGCCGTTGGGGTTGCCGGTGGCCACGAAGTTCGCCACGTACGAGGATGTGGTGTCGGCGATCGCGTGGTCTGCGTCGGTCCAGGGGCGGTCGGTGCCGTAGAGGTTGCCGAAGAGGTAGTACTTCTCCGCACCGTGGTAGGCCCCCGCGCCGTTCGCGGGCTCGATCGGGTTGGTGGTGTCGGAGCCCGGAGGGACGCGGGTCCACCAGTAGTTGTAGATCGGACTGCGGTTCCCGGCGGTGTCGCGGAACTGGGTGCCCCACAGGTAGGTCGAGACGCGTTCCTCGTCCCGTGCGTAGTTGTTGTACTGCGCGGCAGCCTCCGTGTCGGTGCTCGCCGGGTAGAGCGCCAGGAAATCCGCCGCCCGGTCGCCGAAGGTGGTGTCCGCGTACGCCTGGTACTGGGCGACGGTCATCGCGAGGGTCGGTGAGGCGCCGTTCTCGTCCTTGTTGTTGCCGGTCAGGACCGGCACGTCTGCCTCGGCTCCGGACTCCATGGCGTCGGTGTAGGTGGTCGGCAGGACATGGCCGTCCAGGACGTTGCCGAAATCGGTGCCGGTGGCCGGCGCGCCGGGCGCGTACACCTTCGTCACGATCTCGTCCGCGGTCAGCGCTCGCAGGTCCGCCGCCGAGGACGCTCCCATGTAGTCGGCAAACGCGGTGCCGTTGGCCTCGGCCACCGCCAGCGTGTCGTAGCCGCCCGCCACCCGGCCGAGCGCCGGGTCCTTGGTGTACTGCACGCCGGCCGCGAGCAGCGCCCGGTGGTACAGGCCCCGGGCCAGCCGCGAGATCATCAGGATGTTGACGAACGACGAGCCGTGAGACCAGCCGGCGATGGTCACCCGGTCCGGGTCGCCGCCGAACGCGGCGATGTTGCTCCGGATCCATTCCAGTGCCGCGACCGTGTCCAGCACGCCCCAGTTGCCGGAGCCGCCGTGTCCGCCCTCCACGCTCAGTTCGGGGTGGGCGAGGTTGCCGAAGGCGCCCACGCGGTGGTTGTAGGTGACGACGACCGCGCCCTTGGCTGCCAGGTTGGCGCCGTCGTAGACCGGCTGTGAGGCCCACATGGCGGAGTTGCGGCCGCCGTAGATCCACACGAACACCGGGCGGCGCTCACTCGAACCGACCGCGCCCGTCCAGATGTTGAGGTTCAGGCAGTCCTCGCTCAGCGGCGGCACCTTGTCTGCTGTGATGCCGGTGACCGGCTGGGGGCAGGCGGCGCCCCAGGCCTCGGCGGCACGTACGCCCTTCCAGGACGGCGCGGGCCGCGGCGCGCGCCAGCGGTTCTCGCCGGCCGTCGAGGCCGCGTAGGGGATGCCCTTGTAGACGGTGATCCCGTCCAGGGCGGCCGGGACACCGGTCACCAGGCCGGACCGGGTACGCACCGGACGATCGGCGGCGGCGTGGGAGGCGGCCGACGCGGGCTCGGCCGTCAGGCCGCCCAGCAGCGTGGCGCCGGCCGCGGCGCCGACGGCGCTCCCGAGGAAACCGCGGCGGCCGATGCCCTCGGTGTCGTGGTCGGGATGGGGGACGTCTATCGGACTCACAGGGGCTCCCTGTCGGAATGGCGGAGCGGACGTCTCAGGTGCACGGCTCGGCGTCCGTCCCGCCTGCGGTGGGGTCGCCTCATGCTGTTGGCGTTCAACAACCGAAACAAGCGGTGTCACTCGGACTCACAGCTTCCGCAGCGCACCCTCAAGTTGCACCCCGTGGGATTGACAGCGCCCGGCTCTGCCCGGCGAACGGCTCGCCGACGACGTGGTCCGGGTCGCCGAGCGGATCCGCACCGCCGCCGCAGCCCCGCACCGCCGCCACCTGTGTCGCCACTGTGCCGAACGGTGCCGCCACGTACATGGCGGACGCCATGAGTTACGACCGGATCACCTGTGAAGTCCCTCCCTCCTCTGTGGTCCTGTGATCGGCCCCCACCCCGGGACGCCGACTGCAGCCGACTTCCAGGATCACGGTCGGCGGTGCGCGTGGGGAGCGCTCCCTCGGAAGCGCTCCCCACGGATCGGTCGGTCAGCAGGTCGAGTTGGTCTGGGTCAGGAGGCCGAGCCGCCAGGGGAGGAGGTTGTAGTCGCCGCCCGCGCTGGGATTCAGGCCCTGGTAGAGGTACTGGAGCCGGCAGGCCGGAATGGTGAGTGTCTGGTCGTAGCCCGCGCGGATCATCTCGCCGTGGCTGATGTCCCGGGTCCAGGCGCCCGCGGGGAAGCTGACGTTGTTCGCCCGGGCGAAGGGATTGCTCTCGGATGCGGCGAGCTGCGTCCAGGAGCCGGCGAGACCGGCGGCGGTCCAGGAACGGAAGTAGCGGCGTCCGTCGGAACCGATGGCCTCGACGAGGAGCAGATACTGGTTGCTGCCTTGCACCTTGTACACATTGCTCGCTTCGAACAACGCGTTCTTCGAGTCCTGCAGTGCGATGACCGTGTTCGTGAAGCCGTTGGGGAACTGGCCGACGGTCGTCTGCGAGCGGTACAGGTGTCCGTTGTCGTCGGAGGAGAACAGGTAGCAGTTGGCGCTGTCGCAGATCACCCACATGTCGACCCAGTAGCCGTTGCCGATGTTCTGCCGGATGATGTCCGGCATCGACGAGTAGAAGTTGCGCGGGGCGCTCCACCCGTTGGGGTTGCTGATGTCGGGGTTGGTGGAGTACGAGGCGTTGCCGGTCTGGTAGACGAGGTACCACAGGCGTTGCGGCGCGTTGTAGAACACCTGTGGCGCGGCGCGGTAGCCGGCGCCGATGGCGGTGCGGTCCAGGTAGTGGTGGGTGGCCGAGCCGGCCTGGGACCAGTCGCTGAAGTTCAGGTAGACCAGGTTGTAGCCGGAGGAGCTCGCGGTACTGGCGAACACGTGGTACTTGCCGTTGTAGTGGACGACCGTGGGGTCCTTGATACCGGCGATGTTGTGGGTCGAGTCGGACTTCGGCGCGATCAGCTGGCCGCTGGAGCTCCACGAGTAACTGCTGGGCAGGGCCCGCGCGTCGGGGGTGCTGCGCGTGGTGGCGGGCGTGCCGCCCAGCGTGGTGAGCACCGTGTTGTACGCCGACTTCTTGTTGCCGTTGCGGTCGAACAGCAGGGGGTTCTCACTGCTGCGCCAGGAGTCGCTGTCGCGGATGCCCCAGACCGTGATGCCGGTGCAGCGCGCGACGTTCATGCAGGCCCTGACCGTGTTCCCGTACGCGGTCGGTGACGCCTGCGCGATGTCCAGTTCGGTGATCTGGACGTCCACGCCGAGGGCGGCGAAGCTCGACAGCGTCGTCTGGAAGCTGCCGGGGGGACCGCCGGCGCCGAAGTGGGCCTGGAGGCCGACGCAGTCGATGGGTACACCGCGTGCCTTGAAGTCGCGCACCATGCGGTAGACGCCCTGGGTCTTGGCGGCGTTCCAGTCCTCGATGTTGTAGTCGTTGTAGCAGAGCTTGGCCGCCGGGTCGGCCGTCCGGGCCGTGCGGAACGCCTGCTCCAGGAAGCCGTCGCCCAGCACGTCCCGGAAGACCGAGCTGCGGAGCTGGCCGCTGGAACCGTCGGCGAAGGCCTCGTTGACCACGTCCCAGGAGTGGATCCGGCCCTTGTAGTGGTTCATCACGGTGGTGATGTGGTTGTTCATCACGCCGCGCAGGGTGTTGGCGTCCCTGATCGAGCTGACCCAGCCGGGCAGTTGGGAGTGCCACACCAGGGTGTGGCCTCGCATGCGCTGACCGTGGGACGTCGCGCGGTTGACGATCTGGTCGCCAGGACCGAAGTTGAACGAGCCGCGGGACGCCTCGATCGTGTCCCACTTCATCTCGTTCTCGGGCGTGACCGAGTTGAACTCTCGGTCCAGGATGCCGGTGTACGTTCCGTCGCCGAGCCGGCCTGCGGCCACGGCGGTTCCGAAGTACCGTCCGGACTGGGCCGCCTGGGCGCCCAGGGTGGAGGCCCGTACGGTGTCGGGCGTGTCGGGCACGCCGGTCGCGGTCCCGGGTGTCGCCAGGACGGTCGCGGCCAGCAGGCCCAGGACCGAGGCGCGGCGACAGCCGAGCCGTTTCAGCGGGTTCATGGTTCTCCTCGGGGTGGGGGGTTGCGTGGTGCGATCGGTGGACCTCTTCAGGGCGTGGTCAGCTCGAACCGTGTGAAGCGGACCGCGCCGCCGAGCGCCTGGGTGGCGTGGTTGAAGAGGGCGAATCGGTAGCCCATGAAGAACCGCCAGTCGTTGCCCAGGGAGAAGGCCGGGCCGAGGCGGGTGAAGGTGGTGCCGTCGGTGCTGTAGGAGAAGGCGCCGAGGCGTCCGGTGCCGGGACGGATGTCCGCGCTCGCGCGCAGCCAGACACGGCTGCCCGGGACGGCAGCGCTCGCGACCTCGGTGCCGGTGCCCGTGGTGTTCCAGTTGGTGTCCATGGTCAGCCCGTTGACCATGGACACCCGCGTCCCGGCGCCGTCGCGCTTGACGCCGATCCACGCGGAGGAGTCACGCAGCAGCGCGAGTCCGGCCCGGTCGCCGTTGTGCATCTCGGTGTGGTCGAGCTGGACCGTGGCGGTGGAGGTGGGGCCCTGGATGCGGTGCGTGAGCGTGTTGCGCGCCCAGTAGAGGTCGTCGGTGACGGTCGCGGTGCGCAGGGTCAGGCCGTTGTTCACCGACCATCGGGTGTTGTCCGGGTTGTGGTTCCACTCCCATCTCGGCTTGAGGGCTGCGCCGTCGAAGGTGTCGACGCCGGTCATGGGGGTGACCCGGCGGGGCGGAGGGGGCACGGTCGGGCCGGGATACGAGGTGCCCCACGCGCCGTTGACGAGTTGCACGACCGGCCAGCCGTCCGCGGTCCAGGTGACCGGCGCCAGGGCGGGCATCCGGCCACCGGGGTACGCGTCGACGAAGGCCAGGTAGTACCAGGCGCCGCTCTGCGTCTGCACCAGCCCGCCCTGGTGGGGGACTCCACCACCGGCGATCGGCCCGGGCAGGTCGAGGAGGACCTGCCGCATCGTGTAGGGACCGAAGGGGCCGCTCGACGATTTCAGGATGTACTGGCCGTTCGCGGGGCGGGTCAGGAAGATGTAGTACTGCCCGTTGATCTTGTAGAAGCGGGAGCCCTCGAGGGTGCCGACGCTCGACGGGGCGGTGAACACCTGCTGCGTGCGGACCTGGTTGCGGCCGTCGGGCGAGAGCTGGGCCACGCTGATCGTGGTGTTCCCGTACGCCACGTACAGGGTGTCGTCACTGTCGACGAGCAGTCCCGCGTCGTAGTAGGGCGTGCTGATCGTCGTGAGCCGGTTCCACGGCCCCTCGGCGGCCGTCGCCGTGTAGACGTACGTCCTGGCGAAGTCGATCTGGCCGAGCCAGTAGAACGTCCTGTTGCTCGGCCGATAGGCCAGCGACGACGCCCAGACGCCCCGGACGTAGCCGCGGGCACCGTTCAGGTCGTACTTGGCGCCGAAGTCGAGCACGGGCACCGAGTGGCCGGCGATCTCCCAGTTGACCAGGTCGTACGACCGCAGGACGGGCGCGCCCGGCGAGTAGTGCATGGTCGAGGCCGAGGCGTAGAAGGTGTCACCGACGCGGATGACGTCGATGTCCGCGAAGTCCTGCCAGATCACCGGGTTCGTGAAGGCCGCCGCGGCAGCGAGGGCCGGCCCTCGGGGGGAGGCGGTGCCGTGGGCCGCTGTCGGAGGAAGCAGGGCACCGGCGGCCAGGCCGGTGGCGGTCGTCAGTGCGCGGCGACGGGACAGGATCTGATGAGTCCATGACATCTGCACGGGTGGCGTTCTCCTTCTGCGGCCCGTCCGTTGGGGGGAGTTGCCCGGAGGCGCCCTGCTGGTTCGCGCCAGCGGCTGCTCTGTATACGGGATCTCGAACAAGGATCGGCTTGTCGAGCATTCTGGATGATAGGAGGCCGGTGAATCCCGTCAATACCCCGCGCATGAATCGTCGGAAGCTTCGAAACATTCGAAGCTTTTGATTCGACGCCACTGCAGGCCAATTGCCCGGATGGTGCAGATGCGCCACCTTGCGCGGGTCTGTATGGCCAGATCGTGGAGGCGGTTCGGCGATGGGGTTGACATGTTCGATCGCCTCCCTAGTATCCGTGAGGCCTTCAGTTTCCGAATGGCTAACGAAATTTCGAACCGACCTTCTCTTCTGTGCGGTGTCATGGACGTGACATGGATCTTCATGTCGCCCGCCCATGGCGCCCCTTCCGGGAAAGCGAGCACTTGGTGCCCAGACGATCAGGCGGACGACTGCTCCACCTCCTCGCGGCGGCCGCGTTGACGGTCACCGCGGCCGTGACGGCTTCCGCTCCCTCCACCGCCGCGGCCGCGCCCGGCAGCCCGGCGCTCACGCCACCACTGGGCTGGAACAGCTGGAACAGCTTCGGATGCGGGATCACAGAAGCGCAGGTCCGCCAGGCCGCCGACGCGATGGCGTCCTCGGGCATGCGCGACGCCGGCTACCGGTACGTGGTGGTCGACGACTGCTGGTTCGACCCGCAGCGCGACGCGGCGGGCAACCTGCGGGCCAACGCGACCAAGTTCCCGAGCGGGATGAAGGCGCTCGGGGACTACATACACGGCAAGGGCCTGAAGTTCGGGATCTACCAGGTGCCGGGCGAACGCACCTGCGCGCAGACCAGCGGCGCCTATCCCGGGTCGACGGGCAGCAGGGGGCACGAGGCCCAGGACGCCGCCACGTTCGCCTCGTGGGGGGTCGACTACCTCAAGTACGACTGGTGCTCCTCCAGCGGCACCCGCGACGAGCAGGTCGCGCGGTTCACGCTCATGCGCGACGCACTGCGCGCCACCGGGCGGCCGATCGTCTACAGCATCAACCCCAACAGCTTCCACGCCATCACCGGCGCCACGTACAACTGGGGCGAGGTCGCCGACCTGTGGCGGACGACCGAGGACCTGCTCGACATCTGGCAGAACGGCAACACCAACAGCTATCCGATGGGCGTCGGCAACGTCCTGGACATCACCGCGCCGCTGGCTGCGCAGTCGGGTCCCGGACACTGGAACGACCCGGACATGCTGGTCGTGGGCCGTCCCGGCCTGTCACTGACCGAGTCCCGCTCCCACTTCGCTCTCTGGGCGCTGCTGGGTGCCCCGCTCATGGCCGGCAACGACATCCGCACCATGTCCGCCGACGTGAGCGCGATCCTGCGCAACCCGCGTCTGCTGGCGGTGAACCAGGATCAGCTGGGCGCGGGAGGGCGCAGGGTGCGCGACGACGGCAGTGCCGAGGTGTTCGCCAAGCAGATGTCCGACGGTTCGGTCGCGGTGGGCCTGTTCAACCGGGGAGGCAGCACTGCGACGGTCACCACCACTGCGGCGCAAGTCGGCCTGTCCGGCAGCCCGTTCACTCTCACCGACCTGTGGACCGGCGGCACGTCGAGCACGTCCGGGCAGATCTCGGCGAGCGTCCCCGCGCACGGCGCGGCCGTGTTCCGGGTGGGTGGTGGCAGCCCGCTGGCCGCCACCACCTCGCGGCTGCGCGGCAACGCGTCCGGCCGCTGTCTGGACGTGGACAACGCCTCCACCGCTGCCGGGGCCACGGCGCTGCTCTGGGACTGCCATACGGCAGCCAACCAGCTGTGGACCACGTGGGCCGGCGGCGAGATCCGCGTCTTCGGCGACAAGTGCCTGGACGCCTACGAACAGGGCACCGCCAACGGCACCCGGGTCATCACCTGGCCCTGCAACGGCCAGGACAACCAGAAGTGGACCGTCGGCTCCGACGGCTCGATCCGCAACGTCCACGCCGGGCTGTGCCTCGACGTCGACCGGGCCGGCACCACCAACGCGACCCCGCTGGTCCTGTGGAGCTGCAACGGCCAGGCCGGCCAGAAGTGGACCCGGGTGTGAGCAACCGCGGCTTCGGAAGGGGAGATTCATGATGATGAGGACACGATTCCTCCGCCGCCCCGAGCTCCGGTTGCGGCATGGCGCCCTGAGGAGCGGAACGCACACGATCCGGAGCGGCGGCAGTTAGGGTGACAGGCGGCGACTGATTCCATCGTCCTTGACCAGGGCGACGGACAGGCCGACGAGTTCGGCCCAGCAGCGCGCACCCCGTAGATCTGACGATCCGGCCAGGTCGGCGGGCGGCAGCGGGCAGTGCTCGGGGACGGGGCGTCGCGGTGGCGGCTGGTGACATGGGGGCGGCCCCGACGGGAGGGCGACGTGCGGCGCATCTGCCGGATGGACAGCGACGGTGTGCGGCGGGTGGTGCACGTGCTCGTCGGCCCGGGCGGTGGGGGCCGCGACGAGGGCTTGGAACAGGGGAGACAGAAAGCCGTTGCAGGTCGACCGGCCGCGGTGGCCGTGTGACCGGCCGTCCGGCGTCCGCGGTGCTGCCCCCCATGCTGCGCGGGTGGCTCGGGCTGATCGGGGCCCTCGCCGCGCTGGTGGTCGTCGCGGTCGGGGTCCTGTACGCCGGCCACAGCCAGCCCGGCAGGGTGGACAGGTGGATCATCCGGCCGACGGCGGACAGCGTGCGGCCGCCGTGGCGGCACGTCGCTCTGGCCACGGACTTCCTGGGAGAACCCGCCGGAGCGGCGATGCTGGTCGTGGCCGCCGTTACGGGCTGCCTGCTGCTTCGGCGTCCTCGCGCAGCGGTGCTCTTCGTGGCCGGGGTCGGCATGGCCGTGGTGACGGCGACGCTGCTCAAGTCCCTGGTGGGACGCACCATCCACGGCGAAGGCAACCTGTCCTACCCGAGCGGGCACACCGCCTTCCTCACCGCGCTCGCCCTCGTGGTGGCGCTGCTCACGACCGGCCGGCTCGGCCTCGGCAGGACGGCGGGCACGGTGCTCGTGCTCGCCGCGGCGCTGGTCGCCGGCGCCGCCATGGGCTGGGCGCAGGTCGCCCTGGGCGCGCACTACCCGACCGACGTCCTGGGGGGCTGGTGCACCGCGCTGGCGGTGGTGCCGGCGACCGCGTGGCTGATCGACCGTACCGCCGACCGGCTGAGCGACAGGCCGGCCGACCGGCCTGTCGACCCGATGGCCGACGCCGGTCGGCGGGAGCGTCGCTGATGTCACGTCATGTCACACTGCGTCACACCAAGCGGCGGAATACGGGTTTCACCGGTCGTCCGGCCAGCCAGGGAGTGGGGTCGGCGGCGTCCAGCGCCTTCCGGTACACCGCACATGCCTGGGCCACCACGTCGACGGTGCGATCGATGTCGGCGTCGTCGAGCGCGCTGCTCACCACGAACGACGGGGCCAGCACCCCGCCCGCGAGGAGCCGGCGCAGGAACAGGGTGCGGTACTGCTGCGACGGCTGCCCGTGCTCGTCGAGGGTGGCGAAGACCAGGTTGCTCGGCCGGCCCCGGACGACGATGTGGTCGCCCACTCCCATACCGGCCGCGACGTCGCGGACACCGGCGGCCAACCGCTCGCCGAGGGCGTGCAGCCGCGCGGTGACGCCCTCCTCGACGTAGGTGGTCTGCACGGCCATCGCGGCTGCCAGGGAGTGCGTTTCGGCACCGTGCGTGGTGGACAGCAGGAACACCCGGTCGCCGGAGTGACGCAGCCCGCCCAGCTCCATCAGATCGCGGCGCCCGGCCAGCGCGGAGACGGCGAATCCGTTGCCCAGCGCCTTGCCGAACGTGGAGAGGTCGGGGACGACGCCGTACAGGCCCTGGGCGCCCGCCTCGGACCAGCGGAAACCGGTGATCATCTCATCGAAGATCAGTACGCAGCCGTGCCGGTCGGCCAGCTCGCGCAGGCCGGTGAGGTAGCCGGGCGGCGGCTCGGTGTGGGTGGCCGGTTCGAGGATCAGACAGGCGACCTCGTCCTGGTACCGGGTGAGCAGTTCCTCCGTGGCGGCCAGATCCCCGTAAGGGAACGCCACGGTGAGCTCGTTGGTCGCCGCCGGAATGCCGGCGGACATCGGTGTGGTGCCGATGAACCAGTCGTCGACGGAGAAGAACGGATGGTCGGCGCAGAGGGCCACCCGCGGGCGCCCGGTGGCGGCGCGGGCGAGGCGCACCGCGGCGGTGGTGGCGTCGGAGCCGTTCTTCGCGAACTTCACCATCTCGGCGGTCGGCACCGTGGCCAGGAAGCGCTCCGCGGCTTCGACCTCCATGATGGACGGCCGGACGAAGTTGCTGCCGCGGTCTAGTTCGCGTCGCACCGCCTCGATGACGCGTGGGTGGGCGTGGCCGAGGCTGACCGACCGCAGGCCGGAGCCGTACTCGATGTAGCGGTTGCCGTCGATGTCCCACACGTGGGCGCCGTGGCCGTGGCTGATGACCGGGGCCAGGTTCTCGGGGTACTGGTCGTCGCCCTTGGCGTAGGTGTGCGCGCCCCCGGGGATCAGGGCGTGCAGCCGCTCGTTCGCCGTCCGCGACCGGGGCAGGAGGAGCTCTGCGGTGTGTTGGGTGTCCACGCCGACCTCAACTTTCTTTACGTTTCTCTGTGCTTCAGGACCTCGGCGAGGCTCGGCGCCTCCCGGTCCCGCTGGGACATCGAAGTGACCGGCAGCGGCCAGGGAATGGCGAGCTCCGGGTCGTCGAAGGCGATCGTCACGTCCTCGGCCGGATCGTGCGGGCGGTCGATCCGGTACGAGGTGTCGGTGGTCTCGGTCAGCGCCTGGAAGCCGTGCGCGCACCCCGCCGGGATGTACAGGGTCACCTGCGTGTCGCCGGACAGCTCGAACCAGGCCCGGTTGCGATACGTCGGCGAGTCCGGCCGCAGGTCCACGACGACGTCGAAGATCCTCCCGTACGAGCACCGCACCAGCTTGGCCTCGCCGGCGCCGGAGCGCAGGTGCAGACCGCGCAGCACGCCCCGGACCGAGCGGGACAGGCTGTCCTGGACGAAGGCGTCCGGGTCGATGCCCACCGAGCGGACCACGTCGGCGTCGAAGGTGCGGCAGAAGAAGCCGCGTTCGTCGGCGTACGGCGTCGGCTCGAAGAGGTACGCGCCGAGGATCTCCGGGACTTCGGTCGCCTTCATGACGCCTTCCGTAAGGTGGGGGTGTGGTCGGTCGCAGGGAACAGGGCCGCGGTCAAGGAGTCGAACTGGCGCTCGAGTTGCCGGGAGACGGCCAGGTTCCGCTCGGCGAGGGTCCTCCGCAGCTCGGCCGAACGCTTCTCCAGCGCGCGGAACTGTTCGAGCAGCCGGTCGGCGTCGACCTCGCGTGCCGGGTGGCAGTACGCGCCGAGGCCCATCTCCGTCATGAGCGAGTCGCTCTTCGCCGCGTAGCAGAGAGCGAGCACCGGAGTTCCGGTCTTCAGCGCGCAGATCAGGTTGTGGTAACGGATCGCCACCACGGTGTCGGCGGCCGCCATCTCCTTCATCAGGTCGGCCAGTGAGGCCGGCTCGGCAGCGGTGACCAGCGCGGAGTCCACCGCGTCGAGGATCGCGGCGACCACCGACGCGTCGCACTCGTCACCGGTGAGCAGCCGGACAGCCCTGCCCTCCTCGACCAGCGCGCGGACGAACCGGATCGTCCCGTCGAGGTAGCGCCGGTATATCTCATCGGCCCGGGCACGGTCGTCGTTGCCGCCGTGGAAGTCCATGACGCCGACGCAGACCGGGCCCGACGGGTCCGACGGGTCCAAGGGCGCGCCCGCCCGTGGCGTCGGCAGGGCGAACGCGAGGTCCGGGTGGACCTCGTCGCGCGCGGTGTCCACGCCCATCGCCCGCATCGCGTCGCGGGACTGCGCGTCCCGGTACGACCGGTATGCGGCCAGGCGCGCCGACCAGCGCACCAGAGCCCGGGTCGGCCGGTCGCCGATCGTCGCGGCGCCGACGCCGACCAGCGCCACCCGCGTGCGCAGCAGCCGGCCACTCGCGCAGAGCAGGAACAGCGAGTACGGGAAGCCCCAGGGCCGCAGCGGCAGTGTCGCCTCCAGGACGCCCATGCCCGGCACGATCACCACGTCGTGCCGGCGTACCCAGGCAGCGGTGCGGAAGACGTCGACGAGTTTGCCCAGACCCTTCGCCGCGATCGCGCCCGCCCGCGACGCGGTGCGGTACTCCCCGCGGTACCAGTGCAGCCGCGTCGCGGGGATCCCGAACCGGGTCGTCACGGCCTCGGGTCCGCCGCACAGCGCGTCCACGACCGCATCCGGGTGCGCGGTGCGGAGGTACCCGAGCACGGCTTCGAGCGATCCGTCGTTGCCGAGGTTGCCGGAGCCGAGCAGGCCGAACACCCCCACGCGCACCGGGGCCCCGCCCGCGGCCGTCATGTCAGCCTCCCCTCACGACCGGCGACGAGCGCGTCGACGGAGACCGTGAGCAGGGCCGGATCGACCGGGGCGCGGTCCTCGATCCGCTCACCGGCGCCCGGCCGGACCCGGCTGGTCATCCAAGCGGCCAGGTGGCGGTAGCACGCGCGCCGGTCGGCAGGGGACAACGGCGCCCGCCGGATCGCCGAGGCGAAGCCCCAGACGTACTCGGCGAGCAGCCGGGGCGTCGGGTGCAGCGGGCCCGCCCGGCGCGGGTCCAGGTTGACGCACCGGGAGCGCTTGGAAGGGTTCGCACGCTCGGCGCGGGTGGGGTGGTCGCGGCGGAAGTACAGCAGCTCCGGCACCTGGTGGAAGGGCCCGTGCAGAGTGATCTCGGCGACGTACGTGCGGTCCGCGTGGTGGTAGCTGTCCATCGGTTTCACCCGGCGCAGCACGTCGGCCCGCATCACCCCGTAGAAGTCGTCGCCACCCGGCTCGAACAACAGACTGCGGAAGCGCTCCGGCGCGTGCGGAGAGTCGGTGGCGAGCCCGTACTCGTAGGGGACCGTCACCTGGCCGTCGCCGTCGATGACCGCCTGGCCGGTGTGCGCGAGGATCATGTCCGGGCGCTCGTCCAGCGCCTGAACGCATTGCCGCAGCAGGTCCCGGCCGTACAGGTCGTCGTGCGAGGCCCACTTGAACAGTTCACCGCGGGACTCGGCGAGCACATGGTTGTGGTTCGGCGTGGCGCCGATGTTCCGGGGCAGCCGGAGGTACCGGATGCGCGAGTCCCGAGCGGCGTACTTGCGGCAGATCTCCTGCGTCCCGTCGGTCGAGGCGTTGTCGGATACGACCAGCTCGAAGTCCTCGTAGGTCTGGCCGAGCAGGGCGTCGAGCGACTCGGCCAGGTACTCCTCGCCGTTGTACACGGGCAGTCCGATGCTCAGCCTGGGTCGGTCGGTCATGAGGTCCTCACTTCGGGGATGGGATCGCGGTGGCGCTCGCGCAGGGCGGACCGCAGTTGCAGCCACCACACGGCAGAGCTGCTGACGGTCGCGGCGGCGACGCCCCAGGCCGAACCGACCGTGTCGGCGGCGGCCGCCCCGCCGAGCCCGCCGCCGACATAGCAGGCGGAGGCGAACAGCTGGCAGCGCAGGCTGCGCCGGGCCGCGCCGAGCGCGCGCAGCCCGGCCGCCGCGCCGGTGCCGAGGCCCGCGCCCGCGACGCCGAGGGTGATCGGCACGATGAGCTCCGAGGCGGAGTGCCAGACATCGCCGAGCGCCAGCTCGCCGAGCCGGCCGGGCATCAGCAGCAGCGCCGCGCCCCAGAGCAGTGCGCCGGCGGCCTGCCCCCCGCCGAGGAGGAGGCAGAATCGGCCCAGTTGATGCGGGGCCTGCCGCAGCACCCGTGCCGCCTCCGGGACGGTGACGAGCGAAAGCCCCATGAGCACCGCCAGGAACGGACCGAGCAGGAGCTCGGCGCCCCGCACCGCACCCACCGCGCCGATCCCGACGATCGCGCCGAGCCCGTACGCCCGCAGCTGGCTCGCACCACTGAGGCTGACGTTCTCGACCAGGTACCGGTAGCCGAGATCGCGCTGCTCGCGCAGCCACCCGCGCGCCTCGGTCGTCCGGGGCCGGATGCCGGACTGGATGTAGCCGTACCCCGCCGCCACCGTTGCGGACGCGCCCCAGGCGAGCACGAAAGCGGCCACGCTGCCCACGTGGGCCGCCACCACCAGGGCCGGGACGAGCGCGACACCCCACACGACGTCGTTGACGAACGCCTTCCGCCCGGCGCCGGCGGCGAAGAACGAGAACCGCCAGGCGTCCTGGAGCAGCAGCCCCGGCAACATGACACCAAGGGCGGCGAACGCGGGCCCCAGGCGGCCGCCGAGGCCGAGCCCGGCCACCAGGCACACCGCGCCGATGGCCGCACCGACGCCGAGTGCGGTACCCGTCGACCGGGCCACCGCCCCGCGCCAGGACGCCTCCGGCACGCCGCTGAAGCGGACCACGAGCGGATCGGTGGCCAGCCCGCGGGAGACGTTGAGCACCACGCCGTACGTCACCCAGGCGAGGCTGAACACGCCGAACGCGGTCACCCCCAGTGAGCGGGCCACGTAGATACCCACGGCGAAGTTGCTCACGCTGGAGGCCGCCTGGTCGGCCAGTCCCCAGGACAGCCGACCGGCGAGGGCCCGCCTGGCGGATCCGGCCGGTGACGTCGTTTTCTCCCCCTCGGTGGTCATCGGCGTCATGCCTTGATCAGCCCGGCGCCGTGCAGGGCGTCGGCCGCGGCGGCGACGGCGCTGAACGGCAGCCCGGACCGCTCCGCGACGTCCAGCAGACTGTGCTCGCCGTCGGAGAGGTTGAGCACCCAGAGCATGGCCATCTGGGCCTGCTTGGTGTCGCTGCGGCCGCCGAGCGCGTCGTACAACCCGCGCCGGCCCAACTGCGGCTCGCCGTAGGGGCTGAGATTGACGTACCGCCGGTTGCGGTCGAGGACGGCGAATGCCTCGCGGCACAGAGCGAGCGTGTCCGCCATCGCCGCCGGGGAGACGAAGTCCAGGTTGTCCGCCGAGGTGTGGTACTCGGGGTAGCCGGCGTACGGGGTCCGGCTGAGCGAGCCCACGCCGAGATCGAACCCGGGCGAGCAGAACTGCCGCTCGTCGTAGCCGTACGGAGTGAACTCGGTGATGTGGTGCGGGCGTTCGGAGGCGGGCAGCACGTGTCGCATCACGCGGTCGATCTCCGCGTCGCCGCGCCTGCTCTGCTTGTACGTCAGCCGGCCCGGGTCGCCGGCGCAGGCCAGCACAAGGCCGTGCTTGACCCGTTCGACCCGCTCCGCGTTGCGGGCGAGCCAGGTGACAGCCCCGATGGTGCCGGGCGCGAAGATGAACCGGTAGGTGTAGTACGGCGTCTGCTCGGCCAGCGCCCGGGCCAGGAAGGTCGCCACCGCGATGCCGGCCAGGTTGTCGTTGGCCAGCGAGGGGTGGCAGACGTGGCAGGAGACGATCACCTCGTCGGGGACCTGCCCGGGGACCACGTGCTCGGCGTAGGTGAGGTGGCCGTCCGCGAGGGTGGAGTCGATGCGCACCTCGTAGTCGCCGTCCGGCAGCGCGTCCAAGGTCTCCTGGGCCAGGCAGAATCCCCAGTCCGGCTTGTAGTAGCTGGTGCGGTACGGCACCCAGGCCGGGTGGTCCGGCAGGGTGTGCAGATGTCCACGCAGCTCGGCCAGCGGCATGGTCGCCGACACCGGCACGCTGTAGCCGAGCACGTGCAGGCTGGACGCGGCGAAGTCGACGACCCGGTGGCCGGTGGTGTCGGCGACGTAGGCGTCGCGGATGTTCCACTCCTGCGGCACCGTCCAGTCGAGCACCTGAGTCCCGGTCGGCACCTCGTGCACCTGCAGCGGGACGTACTCGTCGACGATCTCCAGGGTGGCGCGCACACCGTCGCCGGTGATGCTCCGGCACAGCGGGTACAGCCGCTCCACCAGCTCGTACATCTCTTCGCCGGCCACGGTCATCCGCGCCACCGCAGGGTGTCGTCGACGGCGCCGGCTTCGGACGCCGCGCGCAGCACGGCCAGCCGGGTGAAGCGTCGCTCGAAGTCCTCCCGGGTCAGCCCGAACTTCTGGTAGGCGTCGGCGAGTTCGAGCGCGCCCTGCTTCACCGTCCACTCGCAGTCGAAGCCGGGGATCGCGGCGCGGAACCGGGAGAAGTCCACCCGGTACGACCGCGGATCGGCACCGTTCTCCCCGGTGATCACCACCTTCGCGCCGGACACCGCCTCGGCGACCTGGTCGGCGATCTCCGCGACCGTGACGTTGTTGATCTCGCTGCCGATGTTGAACGCCCGGTCGTGCACCGCTTCGCGCGGCGCGGTCAGCGCGGCCGTGAAGGCGCGTGCGATGTCGGCGGCGTGCACCAGCGGGCGCCAGGGGGTGCCGTCGGAGAGCACCAACACCTCGCCGGACAGGAGCGCGTGGCCGACCAGGTTGTTCAGCACGATGTCGGCCCGCAGCCGGGGCGAGTAGCCGAAGGCGGTGGCGTTGCGCATGAACACCGGGGTGAAGTCGCCGTCGGCCAGCGCGTGCAGGTCGTCCTCCACCCGCACCTTCGACTCCGCGTACGGCGTCACCGGGCGCAGCGGGGCGTCCTCGGTCACCAGGTCGTCGCCGCCGGAGGCGCCGTAGACCGAGCAGGTCGACGCGTACAGGAAGCGCCGCACTCCGGCGTCGCGGGCCAGCCGGGCCAGCCGCACGGACGCATGGTGGTTGATGTCGTAGGTGAGCTCCGGCGCCAGCGATCCCAGCGGGTCGTTGGACAGCGCGGCCAGGTGGATCACGGCGTCCACCCCTGCCACGTGCTCGGCCGTGACGTCGCGCAGGTCCACCCGATGCCCCGGCGGGTCCTCGGGCGCCGGGCCAAGGACGCAGTCGGCGAACAGGCCGGCGTCAAGGCCGACGACCTCGTGCCCGGCGGCCGCGAGGACCGGGGCCATCACGGTGCCCAGGTAGCCCTGGTGTCCGGTGAGCAGTACGCGCAAAGTTCAGTCCCCCAGATTGAGCGTGAGTTTGGTGACGGCGAACGCCTCGGCGTAGCGCGCGTGGCATTCGATTCCGCGGATCCGGGCCAGGCCGAGGAAGGCCTCCCGGTCGTACCAGGGCCGGTGCCGCTGCGAGGGGTAGTGCTCCTGCAGCAGCCGCACCTTCTGTTCGGCGATCTCCGGCGACAGCGGCTGGTATGCCGCCGGACGGCCGAGATCGCCGTCCCACTTGACGATCTCGTAGCCGAGCACGAGGTGGTCACGGAATGCGGTGGGTATCAGCTGCGCCAGGCCGCGGTGATCCTGGTGCGCGTCATCGGTGCGCGGGGCCAGCACCAGATCCGGCTCGGTCTGCCCGCGCAGTTCCTCGACCGCAGCCTTGGCCTCCTCCCAGTGCGCGGGCAGCCGGCCGTCCGGCAGCTTGTGCACGGTCAGTCGCAGGTCGGCGCCCGGGCAGAAGGCGGCGAGCGCGGCCTGCTCCTCCTGCTCCCGGTCGGTGCCGCCGCCGGAGAGCACCAGCGCGTCGACACGGATACCCGGCCGCGCGAGGCACAGCGTCAGCAGCGTGCCGCCGGCGCCGATGGAGATGTCGTCGCAGTGCGCGCCCACCGCGACGATCCGGTCCAGGCGCCCTGCGCTGAGCTGGATCATGCGGTCCTCACTCCGGCGCGCGCCTCCGCGCCTTCCCGTTCCCACACGGCCCACGGGCGGTCGCCCCGGGCGTAGGCGTCGTCGAGCGCGGCCCGCTCCTTCACGGTGTCGGTCGGCTTCCAGAAGCCGCGGTGCTGGTGCGCCACCAGCCGTCCACGCTTGGCCAGTTGGGCACATCCGTCGGCGACCAGGTCCCCGTTCTCCGGTATGTGGTCGAAGACCTCCTGGCGGAGAACGAAGTAGCCGCCGTTCTCCCACAGCGGCAGTTCGCTCACCGCGGTGATGCCCCCCACCAGGCCGTCCTCGCCCAACTCCACGCAGTGGAACGACGACTGCGGCGGCACCACCATCATCGACGCACCGGCGTCGCGCCGGGCGAACCGGTCGATCATCTCCGGCAGCGGGGCGTCGGTGAGCACGTCGGCGTAGTTGGCGAGGAACATCTCGTCGCCGTCCAGGTGGTGCCGCACCCGGCGCAGCCGCTCCCCGATCGGCGACTCGATGCCGGTCTGCGCGAACGTGATCGTCCAGTCCGAGATGTCGGTGGACAGCAGCTCGGTCCGCCCGCCCCGCAGCACGAAGTCGTTGGACGTCGTCTCCTCGTAGTTGAGGAAGAAGTCCTTGATGTGGTGCGCCCCGTACCCGAGGCACAGGATGAACTCCGTGTGCCCGAAGTGCGCGTAGTAGCGCATGACGTGCCAGATCAGCGGTCGCGGGCCGACCATCGCCATCGGCTTGGGCACGTCGTCGGAGGTTCCGTTGCGCATCCGCATCCCGTAACCGCCGCAGAACAGAACGACCTTCATGACTTGGCCTCGACAATGCTCAGTTCCGGGATGGGAAAGACCAGCCGGCCGCCCCAGTCGTGCACGAAGGACAGCTGCTCGACCAGCTCGTCCCGCAGGTTCCACGGGAGGACGAGGACGTAGTCCGGCTTGTCGGCGGCTATCTGCTCGGGCGGCAGGATCGGGATGCGGGTGCCCGGGGTGAACCGGCCGTGCTTGTACGGGTTGCGGTCGACCGTGTACGGGAGCAGGTCGGGCCGGATGCCGCAGTGGTTGAGCAGCGTGTTGCCCTTGCCCGGAGCGCCGTAGCCGACGACCGTCTCGCCGCGCTCGGCCGCCTCGATGAGAAACCGCAGCAGATCCCGGCGCACCTTGGCCACCCGGGCGGAGAACTCGGTGTACCCGGACAGCTCCTGCAGCCCGGCGGCCTTCTCCCGGGCCAGCACGTCGGCCACCCGCCCGGTCGGCTCGCCGGCCACCTCGGCCGGCCGGGCCCACAGCCGGATGGAGCCGCCGTGCGTGGGCAGCAACTCGACGTCCACGAGCGTGAGTCCGCCGCTCGCCAGCGCCCGGCTCGCGGACGCGACCGTGTAGTACTGGAAGTGCTCGTGGTAGATCGTGTCGTACTGGTTCTCCTCGATCAGGGTCAGCAGGTGCTGCACCTCGATGGAGACCCAGCCGTCGTCGGCGACCAGGGCGCGCAGCCCCTGGGTGAACCCGACGACGTCGGGGATGTGCGCGTACACGTTGTTGGCCACGACGAGGTCCGCCGGGCCGTGCTCGGCGCGGACGTCGGCGCCGGTGGCCGGGTCCAGGAAGTCCGTGCGCGTGGGCACACCCGCGTCCCGCGCCGCGGCACCGACGTTCACCGAGGGCTCGATGCCGAGGCAGCGGATCCCGCGGTCCACCACATGCCTCAGCAGGTACCCGTCGTTGCTCGCGACCTCGACCACGAAGGCGTCGGGGCCGAGCCCCACCCGTTGTACGGCGTCGGCGACGAACGTGCGCGCGTGCTCCACCCAGGAGGTCGAGTAGGAGGAGAAGTACGCGTACTCCTTGAACGTCTCCTCCGGCGTGATCAGCGGCGGGATCTGCGCGAGCCAGCAGTCGGTGCAGACCCGCAGGTGCAGCGGGTACGCGGGCTCCGGTTGCTCCAGTTGGTCCGCGGCGAGAAAGCTCTCGCACGGCGGAGTCGCCCCGAGATCGACGACGCTCTCCAGCGCCGCCGAGCCGCAGAGTCGGCATCGTGTCATCTACTGCCCCCATCCCGCTCGCGCGGGTGACCCCACCGCGAGCCAGTGATCTTTTCCCCTGTCGGCGGCGGGCTGTCCCCGCCGCCGGACCGACCCGCGATCGCGGAGCGGTACCCCTCCACCAGGCGCTCGAGGCCGACGGCCGGGCTGAACCCCTGCTCGTAACGGCGCCGGGCCGCCCGGCCCATCTCCCGGTTGAGGTCCTGTCCGGCCGCGATCCGGCGTATGCAGGAGGCGAGCGACGCGGACTCGCCCGGCCGGTGCAACAGCCCGGTCACCCCGTCCTCGACGAGTTCGACGAAGGCGCCGTGACCGGCGGCGACGACCGGGACCCCCGCCGCCATCGCCTCCACGACCACTAGGCCGAACGCCTCCAGCCACGTGGAGGGCGCCACCACGGCCACCGAGCGTGCGATGGCCTTCTGGCACTCCGCCGTGTCACAGAGGCCGACGTACTGTACGTCGTCCCGGCCCGCCGCCCAGGCGGCCACCTCTGCCTCCAGTGGCCCCGTGCCGGCGATCACGAGCGGCACGCCCACACCGCCGCCGGCGGCGACCTCCTCCCACGCGGCCATGAGCAGCCGCACGCCCTTGGCCTCCGCGAGCCGGCCGAGGTAGAGCAGATGCTCGCCGGCGCCGGTCCGTCGGGCGTCCGGGTCGGGCACGAAGTTGTGCTTCACCGCCAGCCGCTCGGCAGGCATGCCGGACCGCACCAGGACGTCGCGTTGCGCCGCGGAAATGCAGAAGAACCGCTCCACCCCGGACCACCACCGTCGCCGGTTGACCGACAGGCTGACCGCGAGCGGCACCGTCGCCAGCCGGGAGTTGCGGTAGCAGCCGTGCCGGACGGCGGGCAGCGGCGCGGACCCGACGCACTCGGTGCACGGCCGGCCGTCCCGCTGCAGCGTGCCGGGCGGACAGACCTGGGTGTAGTTGTGCAGCGTGGCGACGGCGGGCACGCCCGCGTCGGCGCAGGCGGCCAGCACCGCCGGCGACAGGAGCGGAAAGACGTTGTGGACGTGCACCACGTCCGGCCGCTCGGTGCGAAGCCGGGCGGCGAGCTCCGCGCGGACCGCCGGGTTCCACGGCACCAGCAGCGGTATCGCGGCCTTGCCCAGCAGGGACCGGGCGGCGATGTCGTCGCTGCGCCGCTCGAACGTCTCGACCCGGTGGCCGGCCCCGCGCAGCAGCGCCACCTCCTGGTCGACGACCTTGTTCTCCCCGCTCGGCTGCGCCGAGGCGTAGCGGTTGTGCACCACGAGGACGTGCATGCTCAGGTCATCTCCGATCTTCGGGGCCCTTGCGGGATGCGCCGTCCGGGGACTTCGGGCGTCGAGAGGGGAGCGGGCGCGGCAGGCGCCGCCAGCAGCGAGGCAGCCACGGCCAGATGCAGCAGATACGGCGAGGCGTCGCCGAGCCCGGCCTCCGTGTACGACGCGATCGCGCAGTAGCTGATCAGGAAGATCGCACACGCCCTCGACAGCGATGGTGGCCGCAGCAGCGCGACGCCGCCCAGCACGATGATGATCGCCGCCACCAGGGCGACGCCTGTCATGCCCTGCTCGTGGTAGACGGCCAGCCAGCTGTTGTCGATCGGCAGCCCGCCGAACGACTTGTCGCCCAGGCCCGCGCCGAACAGGTACTCCGAGGTCGTGCGGGGTGCCGCCAGCAGGGCGTGCCAGACCTTGGCCCGGCCGGTGAGGCTGGTGAAGTTCTCCTGGCTCTGTCCGCGCAGGAACCACGCCTGCAGCGCGGAGCCGAACCCCACCGCGGCCACCGCGGCGCACAGCACCGCCCAGGCGAAGAACCGGCGGGCGGCGGCGCTGGTGAGGACGAGCGAGCCGATCGCCAACGCCAGCCCGATGAGCAGGCCGAGCGTGGCCGTCCGGGTGTGGGTCAGCGCGAGCAGGACGAGTGCCGGCACGATGACCACGGCCGCGCCGGCCCTGTCGGTCCGGCGGCCCAGGACGAGCAGCACGCTGAGCCCGATGATCACCGCGGCGTACTGCCCGATCTGCGGCGGGGTGAGCGGCCACAACGCGCCCACCAGCCGCCCGCCGTAGAGCTCGGGCATGGCGGCGCCCGGTGAGATGATCGCGCCGGCGGCCACCGACCCGAGGACCACGAAGTACATCCTGATGTGGTGCCGGACGAACGTCAGGCCGCCGTCCCACCAGCGGCTGAGCAGCCACAGCGTGCCGACGAAGAGAGCCAGCCGGGCGCAGCGGAACAGCGCGCCGAACCCGGACTCGAGGTCCGCGCTGGAGATCACGCTCGGTACCAGCAGCAGGGTGAGCAGGAACCCGAAGGCGCTGGCTCGGATACGCAACCGGAGATTGACCGCGAGCGCCAGCGTGAACGCGGCGACGAGCGCGCCCATGGTGACCATCTGGATGAGCGACCGGGGCAGCGGGACGATGGTCTTCGCCCCGGCGGAGCCGAGCGTGTTGAGGATCAGCAGCCCCCAGACCGTCCCGACGATCTTCGACGTGTGGTCTGTGTGGTCTGTGAGGTCTGTGAGGTCTCGGCTCATCTCAACCACCGTCCCGCGCGCGGAAGGTGCTGCCCACGTCCTGCTGGTACGGCGTGCCCTGCCACTGCACGGGGTCGAGTATCCGGCTCGGGTCGTGGGCGACGAACTTCCATGGTCCGAGGTAGACGTTGTCGTGCCAGCGGTTGTGCTGCTCGCGGGTGATCGCCTCGGCCACCCGCTCGCCCTGGTACGGCGACCAGTCCGGGTAGGTGCCGTAGTTTGCCAGCACCGCCATGCGGTCGCACTTCACCGTGCAGTCCACGACGGACTTGTCCAGCACGAAGCGGTTGCCGTGGATGTCCACCCGCTGGGTCTTCCACCGGCAGTCGGCGTAGAGCGGTGCGGTGGCGATCGCCGGCTGTGCGCAGCGGTCTTTGCTCTTCACGAGCAACGTGCAGTCACCGGACGAGGTGTTGGCCGGGCTGTTGCAGAACCGGTCGGCGTTTTCCCACAGGGTGATCCCGGACCAGTTGTTCTCCAGCACGTTCCGGTAGATATCGATCTTGTCCGTGCGGGCTCGGATCCGTGGCTCGCCGCCGGACTCGGACAGGTAGACGGTCGCGAACGGGAAGTTGTCGCCCCGGTCGGCGTACCTGCGCCCCTCGACCCAGTTGTTCCGCCGGATCGTGTTCTTCCGGATGACCGCGTTGTAGCTGGTCTCGTAGATCAGCGCGGCACCGTCGTTCGCCTCGAGCACGTTGTCCTCGATGCGGAAGTCGTTGTTGTTGGTGTCCGCCCATAACCCGGCTCCCCGGTTGTCGTGCACCCAGTTGCCGCGTATGTCGGCGCCGTCGACGGCCCAGAACTTGATGCCTCCGGTGCAGCCGCAGCCCGGCCGCCGCCGCTCCCAGTCGTCCCTGTTGTTGCCCACGATCTCGTTGCCCTCGACCACCAGGCCGGTGATACGGCCGGAGGCCTTGTACGCGTTCATGCCGTACTGACCGTTGTCGCGCAGGCAGCTGGCGCCGACCCGCTGGCGGGCACCGGCCATCAGCCCGGCGCCGGAGTTGTTCTGGATCGTCGCGTGCTCGATCACCCACCCGTCGGCCGAGTCGTGGTTGACCACGCCCTCGTCGTGCGGCGCGACGAAACCCTGCACGGTCAGGTAGCGGATGGTGACGTCGGGAGCGGTGCCGCCGAACGCGTACTGGTTGGTCTTGCGGCCGTCGAGCACCGCGCCCGGCGCACCGAGGTAGCTGTCCCCCTTCTTGGGGATGACCTGGGCGTAGCGGTCCGGATCGAGCCTGTGCTTGCCCGGTCGAAGCCAGAACGTGGTGTTCGGGGGGCTGCTCTTGGTCTTCGCAGCCAGGTCACCGGCCACCGCGGGGTCGACCGTCACCGCGCCCGCCGGCGCCTTGGGCGGCCCGGCCGCGGGCTTGGCACACACCCGGGCCACGGACGTGGCCGGCGCTGAGGTCGGCTTCGGCCGCGCGCCCGACGTGCTCTCACAGCCGGTCGCCGCCAGCAGGGCCAGCGCCAGCGGTGCCGCCGCCAACGCCCAGTGCCGCCTCTTGATCCCCACGCGCCCCCCTAGCCGCGGAACCTGAGCACGGTGGTGAACCCCTCCGCGCCGTCGGCGAAGCCGGTGCCGACCAGCGTCGTGGTGGGTTCCTTGCGCCCGAAGCCGGGGGAGTACCAGCCCAGGGGCGGGTCGCTCTCGCCGCGATGCGCCCGCCAGCTCAGCTGCCCGGGCAGGTCGAGCGCCGCGGAGCGGTCCTCGCCGTCCCGGGTCCAGGTGAGCCGTGCCCGGTTCCCCAACAGGTCCGCGTCGATCGCCGGGCCGAGGTGGAACGCCAGCCGGACGGCGCGGCGCGGGCCGCGCACCTCGTCGACCACCCTCAGCTCCTGGCTCGCGGCCGTCAGCTCCACCCGGCGCCGGTGCACGGAGCGCTGGTAACCGTCGTGCTCGGCGCACCAACGGGCCGTCCCCTCGCCGGAGGCGTCGGAGGTGTCCACGGCCAGGACGCGGCTGCGGGCATGCCGGGTCCACAGGAACGGGCCGCCGGAGACGGACTGGTCACCGCCGTCCAGTTGCAGGGTGTTGTGGCCGAGGGTCGACCGGAAGTACTGCCGCCACTCGGGCTGCCCGTGGTAGCAGTACGTACCCGGGTCGGCGAGCACGTCGACCCCGTCGTGCCGGACCTCGACGGACAGCGCGTCGGCGTGAGCATGCGCGGCGATGGACAGGAATCCGTGCGGACCACCGTCGCAGCGGCACCAGATCTCCCCCGGACCACGCAGGATGGTCATGCCCGCGTCGGCGAAATGGGCCGGCCGGCTTGCCGGGCGGGACACGGCCGGTGCGGCTGCGTTCTTCGCGTACGGCCGGATGAGCGCGGCCAGCAGCGGGGTGCGCACATCGGTGCCGGTCACCGCGGGCCACCAGGCGAGCCGACCGAACACGGCGTCCCCGGTGGCCAGCAGTGAGGCCCAGCGGTCGGTGCCCTCGCCGTCCACGACCAGACCGTGCCCGTCGTCCGCGTCCCCCTGGCGCGGCGGCCGTAGCCGGCTGTCCACGACGGCCGCGAGCGCGTCGGTCATCCGTAGCAGGACCAGCCGGATCGACGCGGGCACCGGCACGTCGGCGGCATCCGCCTCGGCCACCGCGGCCAGGCCGAGCTCCAGCACCAGTCCGTGGTACTCGGTGGCCAGCTCGCGGTTGAGGCCGGAGTCGAAGGTGTTGCTGCGCAGCTGCCGCTCCAACGACCGCAGAGCGTCGGCCCGCCAACGCGCCGAAGAGGGGAACCACCCGAACGCGCAGGCCGCGGCGAACTGCCCGGCGGCCTCGGCGACGACGTGGTTGTTCGCCGAGGACCCCCGGCTGGGGAAGGAGGCCAGCCAGTGCTGGTGGTGCCAGATCTGGTTCAGCGCCACCGGGTTGTCCTCGAACAGAGCGGCCGCGCCCGGCCAGCCGTCGAGCAGCCGGCGGATCCACACCCAGGACAGCAGCCGGATCCCCAGCTCGATGCCGCTGGTCCAGTGCACCCCGCGCAGTGGCGCGTTGCCCGCCCACCACGACCGCAGGTGCTCGGCCACTCGCTCGGCGTACCGCTCGTTCCCGGTGACCGCGTAGGCGGCGGCGAGCACCGTGAGGTACTGATGCCGGGACAGCTCCCAGATCTGCTTGATGTCCCCGACCGCGTCCTCGTTCCGGTACGGCACGTCGAAGGCGTAGCCCCACGGGGCCCGGCGCCCGGTCTTCGGGTCGTACCACCAGTCCGGGTCGGCCAGGTCGTCGCGATCCACCCCGAAGTACTCGACGTGCCCGGCCATCAGCCGGTCCGCATCGGCGACGAGGCGTTTCGCGGCGTCCGGTGGCACCGCGGCGACCGTCCCTGCGGGCAGTGCCGCGGTGAACCGGGCGCCGGTCACGCTCGGGCTGTCCGGCCGCGCCGTCCGCCACCGTCGCCTGCGCACCGCGTCGCCCGCCCGGCCGCCGACCTCCCGCGGTCCCATCCGGGACAGCCGCCGCAGGTACCAGCCCGGGCTACCCGAGTTGACGGTCATCGCGCTCTCGCCAACGTCACCGGCGCGCCGCCGACCAGGCCTGCCTGCACGGCGAGGGTCGCCGCCGTGGTGGCGACCAGCGACTCCAGCGGCACCGGCATCGGCCCGCCGGTCCGCACGGCCTTGACGAACGCGGCCAGCTCGGCGGACTGGCCCTTGTCCCGGGCCTTGGGCAGCCGCGAGCTGACCCACCGCTTGCGGCTGCTGTCGTAGACAGCGGCGCGGACGAAGTCGTCGAGCCGCAGTACCTTGCCGTCGGCGACCAGGTCCAGTGTCTCCTTGGGGAAGCCGGAGGAGCCGGTGGTGACGTAGCTGATGGTGGCGGTGGATCCGTCCGGGTAGCGCAGCACGACCTGCAGGTCCTCGTTGCCCGACGTGGCGACCGCGTACACCGAGACCGGGTCGGCCTGAAGCAGCCAGCTCGCCGTGTCGATGAAGTGTCCGCCCTCACCGGCGAACCGCGAGCCCTCGGTGCCCTGTTGGAGGTACCAACTGCCGTGCTGCAGCCGGCCCGCATTGACCAGGTAGCGCAGGCTCGCCGGTCCGGTCCGGATGCCGAACCGCTTCCTGGCCTCCTGCAACAGCGGCGCGAACCGGCGGTTGAAGCCCACCTGCAGCCGGTCGTTGCCGGACTCCTCCACCGCCGCGAGCACTCCGGCCAGCTCGTCCTCGGTGAGGGCCAGGGGCTTCTCGACGAACACCGCCTTGCCGGCCAGCAGTGCCTTTCGGGTCAGTTCGGCGTGCGAGCTGTGCCGGGTGACCACGAACACCGCGTCGATGGACTTGTCGCCGAGCACGGCGTCGAGATCGGTGGTCGCCTCGGCGAAGCCGAACTTCCGCTTCGCGTTGGCCGCGGACAGCGCCGTCGTGGTGACGACCGTCGACAACGCGACGCCTTCGCGCTGTGCCAGGTGCGGCAGCAGCATCGACGTCGCGTAGTTCCCCGCGCCGACGAACGCCAGCCGCACCGGCGCCTTGGCGGCTCGGGCCGGAACGGACGCTCTGCCGATGCGCGGCACCGCGGGCACCGTCACCGCCGGGGCCTCCGCTTCCCCGGCTTCCTCCTTCTGCTCGGGGTACCGGAACAGCACGGCCACGGCCTTCAGATCGCCGTCCTTCAGGCGCTGGTAGGTCTCGACGGCGTCGTCGAAGTCGGCGATGTGGGAGACCAGGGGCTCCACGTCGACGCGGCCGCGGGCCAGGAGATCCAGGAAGCACGCCAGGTTGCGGCGCTCGGTCCAGCGCACGTAGCCGATCGGGTAGTCCCGCCCCTCGAGCTCGTACTCCGGGTCGTAGCGCCCGGGGCCGTAGCTGCGCGAGAACCGGACGTCGAGTTCCTTCTCGTAGTACGCGTTCCACGGCAGGTCCAGGCGGCACTTGCCGATGTCGACGACCCGGCCGCGGTCCCGGCTCAACTTGGCCGCCAGCTCCACGGGTTGGTTGCTGCCGCCGCCGGCCGCCAGGTACACCTGGTCCACGCCGTGGCCGTCGGTGAGTTCGGCGACGGCCGTCTCCACGGCCGCGGACGCGGGATCGCCGCAGGCCGCGGCGCCCAGGCGTTCGGCCAGCTCGCAGCGCACCGGGTCGGGGTCGACCCCGACGACGCGGACTCCCGAGGCGGCCAGCAACTGCACCACCAGCTGCCCGATCAGGCCGAGGCCGATGACCAGCGCCACCTCGCCGAGCTGCGGCTCGCCCTGGCGCACGCCCTGCATCGCGATCGACCCGACGGTGCCGAAGGCCGCGTGCCGCGGCGCGAGGCCGTCCGGCACCCGGGCGTAGAGGTTCTTCGGCACCCAGTTCAGCTCGGCGTGCAACGCGTGCTCATTGCCCGCGCAGGCCACGAGGTCGCCGACCTTCACATCGTCGATCCCGGTGCCGACCTGCTCGACCACCCCGCACAGCGAGTAGCCCAGCGGCGTGTAGGAGTCCAGCTTGCCCATCACCTTGCGGTAGGTGGCGGGCACCCCGTTCGTGGCCACGCTCTGCATGACCTTGGCCACCTGGTCCGGCCGGGAGCGGGCCTTGCCCAGCATCGACATGCCGGCCTCGGACACCTTCATGAGCTCGGTCCCGGTGGATATCAGCGAGTAGGCGCTGCGGACCAGCACCCCGCCCGGCTTGCATCCCGGCACCGGCACGTCGAGCACCGCCAGCTCGCCGCTTTTGTAGTTCTGAACAACCTGTTTCACCCGAAGTCCTCTGTCTCTACTGTCTCTACGCCGTCAGTGAGAGTTCTGGCCGGCCCGTGAGGTCGCGTCGCGATACCAGTACTCGAGGGTCAGCACGTGCCACAGATGCTTGGAGAAGTCCCGCTGCCCGGAGGCGTCCTCGGCGACCATGCGCGCCAGCGCGTCGCGGCGCAGGAGCCCGGAACCGACGAGCACGCCGTCGTTCACCACCTCGCGCACCAGCGGCGCCAGATCCCGGCTCATCCAGGCGCGCAGCGGGGCACTGAACAGGCCCTTGGGCCGGTACACGATCTCCCGGGGCAGGACCGAGGCGGCCGCCTCCTTGAGGACGGCCTTGCCCTGCCGCCCGACGATCTTGCGATCGCCGGGGAAGGCGAACGCCGCCTTGACCACCTCCACGTCCACGTACGGCACCCGCACCTCGGTCGACGCGGCCATGCTCGACCGGTCGGTGTAGGCGAGGTTCAGACCCGGCAGGAACATCCGGGCGTCGCCCAGGCACATGCGGTTGACGAAGTCGTCGAGCTCGTTGTCCTGGTAGATGTCCGCATGCTCGGTCAGTACGTCGTCGACCGTCCCGGCCAGGTCGGGATCGACCAGGGCGAGCAACTCGTCCTGGTCGTACATGGTGTAGCTGCGCCGGAACGCGGTCTCCTCCGGCAGATCGGCGAAGGAGAGGAACCGCTTCGCGAAGCGCACCGACCGGTACCCCCGGCGGGCCGTGGCGACCGGCAGCCGGTCCACGGCCCGGGACAGGCCGCGCCGCAGGGGCCGCGGGACGCGCTGGTAGCGCAGCGCGAGCAGGTTGGCCAGGTGCTTGCGGTAACCGGCGAACAGTTCGTCGGCCCCCATCCCCGAGAGCATCACCTTGACCCCGGCCTCCCGGGCGGCCGAGCAGATGAGGAACGTGTTGATCGCGGCGGGGTCGCCGATCGGTTCGTCCAGGGCGTACGTCATCTGCGGCAGCAGGTCGAGCACGTTCGGAGCGATCTCGATCTCGTGCAGGTCGACACCGAACCGCTCGGCCACCTGCCGGGCATAGCGCAGGTCGTCCGGCATCGCCTCGAACCTGGCGTCCTCGGCACGGAACCCGATCGTGTAAGCGGAGATCCCGGGTCGGTCGCGGGCCGCAAGCGCGGTCAGGTAGCTGGAGTCCAGCCCGCCGGAGAGGAAGGTCGCCACGGGCACGTCGGAGAGCAGGTGACGCCGCGTCGACTCCTCGACGACGGCAGCCAGATCCGGCTGTTCGCCGCTGCGGGCCCGTTCCTGCCCCTCGGCGGCGACGTCCTTCAGGTGCCAGAACCGGCCGCGCTCCACCCGGCCGTCAGGCCGGCACCGGAGCCAGCTCCCCGGCGGCAGCTTCTCCGCTTCGCGGAACGCGCACCGTGAGTCCGGCACCCAGTAGTACAACAGCGAGGCCACCAGCGCCGCATGGTCCACTTGCAGCGAACCGCCGGTCGCGGCGGCGAGCGCCTTGAGCTCGGAGGCGAACATCAGACCCTCGCCGCGCCGGAGCAGGAACAGCGGCTTGATGCCGAGCTGGTCGCGGGCGAGCACCAGGTCGCCGGTTCGCTCGTCGAAGATCCCGAAGGCGAACATGCCGCGCAGCCGGGGCAGGCAGTCCGTGCCCCAGCGCCGCCAGGCCTCCAGCACCACCTCGGTGTCGGAGGTACCGCGGAAGCGCGCCCCGGCGGCTGCCAGCTCGGCCCGCAGCTCGGGCGCGTTGTACAGCTCGCCGTTGTACGTCAGGACGAGGCCGCCCGAGACCATCGGCTGGGCGCCGGTCTCGGACAGGTCGATGATGGCCAGCCGGCGGTGCCCGAGGTGCACTTCGCCGTCACCGACGGGGTGGCCGTACCGGCCCGCCCCGTCCGGACCGCGGTGGGCGAGGGTTTCGGTGAGCCGGTCGGTCACGATCTTCCCGTCCGGCCATCGGTAGGTTCCTGCGATGCCACACATGTCTAGCGCGCCTCCTGGTCGCTGTCCGGGACGCGTGCCGCCCACATCGGCAGTCGTTCGGTCCGCCGCGGGCCTTCCCCCACTGCCTGAACGGCATGGGAGGTACCCCCACCGTTCTGTCGGGCCGGCAGCTCGTTCTGGCCGCGCAGCGCGGCGTGCGGCCCGTCCCACAGCGTGCCGTCGGTCCGGTCACGCGGGTCGGGGTCGATCAGCACCACACCGATCACCGCAATGCGCTGGTCCGCGAGCTGCCGCGCCACGGTGTGCAGCCATGCGGCGCTGCCGTGCCCGGCACGCACGACGAGCACGGTCCGGGTGCCGAGGTACCGGAGGTCGGTCCACGCCGTGCCGGGCGCCACCGAGCCGACGCCGAGCCGGCGCTCCTGAGGCGACACGGTCGCGGCCCGCTCGCCGCTGACCACGGTCGGGTCTCCCGGCTTCGGGCGGCGGCCTGCGAGCCGCAGGCCGGGCAGGCCGTCGACGATGACCACGGGCCCCTCCGCCGCCAGTGCCCCGGCGAGGTCCAGGGCGAGCGCGCTCGTGCCGCGCGCACAGCCCAGTTCCAGCAGCGACACCGCTTCCGCGGAGCCGCGCACGGTGCGGGCCAGGGACGCGGTGAGTCGTTCGCGTGCCGCCCGGATCCGTCGGCGCTGCCACAGCCTGGCCGACCGGTGGGGCAGTTCCGCGATGACCGAGGCGTCGAGGTTCGCGGCGATGTCCCGGCGCAGTACCGGGCGGTCCGCCACCACCGTGCGGACCGCGGCCACCGCGAGTCCGAGGGCGAGTCCGAGGACGAGCCCGACCGCGCCGTTGGTGGCAGCGCTCCTGGGCAGGGAGTGCCGCACGGCGCGAGGGGCGTCCACGACCTGTGTGCCGGCGATGAGCTGGGGGGTGCCGATGCGCGCCTCCGCGGCGCGCTGGTCGAAATCGGAGATCCGCGAGGTGAGTTCGGCCCGGCGGGCGAAGAGCGACTCCAGGTTCGCGGCCGCCTTCGGCCCGCTGTCCGGCGATGCTTCGCCGATCTCCTTGTTCACCTGGGCGAGTTCGTCCCGTAGCCGGTCACGCTGGTCGACCAGGGCCTTGGCCTCGGCGTTCGCGGCCTGCTGGATCCGCTTCACATGGTCCGAGATGAACGCGTCCGCCAGGGCCTTGGCACGGGCCACCGCTTCCGCGTCGCTGTCACCTGTGACAGTGATCTGCAGCAGGTTGTTGGTCAAGCCGATACCCCCGTAGTCCTGCATGAAGTCCTCCGGTTTCTCCGGGGACTGGAGGGACCGCAGGGCCGTACCGGCGATCCGCGTGGTCTGCAGCAACGCGACGTCGGTGCGGATCAGCGTTCCGGGGTCGTTCGGCTGGTCCTCCTGATGCGCGACCAGCACCTTGGTCACCGCGGTCGGCGGCGGCGGCATCAGGACCGCCACCGCCACGCCGACGAGCAGCCCCAGCAGCGCCAGGGAGCACCAGAAGCGGCGGCGCCTGCGCACCGACACCACCAGCGCCTGCAGGTCCACCAGCGGAGCGGCGGCCGACGACTCCGACGTCGTGTGCGTCGTCACTCCGAACCTCCTGTCGCGTCGTTGCCGACCGCGAGCGGCTGCGTGGCGGCATGGCGAGGATGGTCTGCGGACCGCGTCGGGCGCGCCCAGACCGTGCCGGCGAGGACGATGCCGACGACCTCGTGCTTGGCGTCCGCACACGCCTCGGCGATGCCGGCGAGCTCCCCTGCGGTCCAGCTGCCCGCGCTGAGCACGACCAGGGCACCGGACTCGTTGTCGCGGTCCGGCATCATCGGCCGGGACACCGAAACCTCCACCACCCGCAGCAGCGGATCGTTCTCGCTCTCGGCCTCGGCGACGAGCTGCCCGGCGGCCCGGAGGGCGATCTCGTCGCCGTCCGGGACGACCACCAGCAGCCGCCGGGGGGCGGGCAGTCGGTCCCGGACGCGGGCGCACACCCGCCGGTAGCGGATCTGCCTGCCGGCCTCGTCGCCGGAGGTCTGCGGAGCGGGTACGTCCCACCGGACGTCGACGCCCAGCAGCCGGCGGATCCGGGCCCGCGGGCCACGGCTCTCCGGCCGGTGCGCGGGTTGTTCACCGGTTACGTCGACGGTACCCAGCAGCGCCGAGCCCAGCGCCGCGGCGATCTCCGGTTCGGTGCGCAGCCGGCGACTCATCCGGGCGGCGGTGAGATGGCCGATGACCGCGAGCAGGAAGAACAGCAGCGCCCCGGCGACGACGAGCTGGATCCTCGTCGGCGGTGCCTCACCGGCCGGCCGGGCCGCCGAACCCATGACGACCATGTTGGCCTGGGTGGCAGCCGGGTCGGTCTGGTCCAGCTTGTTGATGGCTTCCTGCAGCGCGGTGCGCAGCTTCGAGAGCTCGGTGCGGGTCTGCACGCTCTCCACGGTCTGCCCCGGACCGGCCGCGTCGGCCAGCTCGGTGATGCGGCGGCTGGTCTGCACCACCATCTGCCGCAGTGCCTCGGGCGCCGCCGCTTCGGGGTCGGTGCTGTCGCCTGCGATCTGCGCGGCGAAGGTGACGAACTGCTGGGCCACCTGGTCGGAGAGCTGCTGTGCGCGCTCGGGGGTGTCGGCCGTGCCCGAGATCTTGATGATGTTCCCGTCGGCGGCCTTGGCGCTCACCCGGTCCCGCAGCTCGCTGCCGCTGACCCCGGTCCAGTCGAGCTTGGCAGCCGCGCGGTCGACCACCACCGAACTGGTCGCGATCTCCGCCTGGGTCACCAGCTCGCGCTCCTCCCACGCCCCCGGCAGCAGTACCGACGCCGACGTCGTGTATCGCGGCGGAAACAGCAAGGAGGTGCCGAAGCCGACGAGCGCACCCACCACGACGAGGATGGTGAGCAGCCGTCGACGCCGACGGATGATCCGCCCGATCGTGACCAGGCGTATGGTGTCATCGCTCAACGGCGCGGCCTCTTCCCTGCCCGGTGCGGTTCGCTCGCCGACAGCGGAGCGTGGTCACGGCAGGCGGCGGCGTAGGCGGCCAGCAGCGATCGCTGGGAGTTCCGCCAGGAGAGCGGCCCGCTGATCCGCTCCTGGCCGATCTTGCCCATCCGGGCCCGCATCTCCGGATCGTCCAGCAGCACCGTGATGAGCTCGGCGAATTCGGCCTCGTCGTTGGCGGGCGCGTAGACGGCGGCGTCACCGGCGGAGACTCGCGCCTCCCGGAGGTCGAACGAGACGATCGGTCGGCCCATCGCCATGTACTCCAGGACCTTGTTCATGGTCGACACGTCGTTGAGCGGATTGCGCGGGTCGGGGGAGAGGCACACGTCCGCGGTGGACAGATAGCGCACCAGGTCGGCGTCCGGAATGCGCCCGGTGAACTGCACCTGCTCGGAGAGCCCGAGCCGCCGGGACAGCTCCACCATCGCGTCGAAGGCGTCGCCCGAACCGACGAACACCGCATGCCAGTCCGTCCGTCCGAGCTCGTCGCGCAGCTTCGCAAGGGCACGCAGGGCGTAGTCGACGCCGTCCTGCGGGCCCATGACGCCCAGGTAGCACAGCAGATGAGGCTTGCCGCGCTTCAACTCGGGCTCGGGCGGCACCGGTTGGAACCGGTCGGTCTGCGGCGCGCTGCGCACCACGAACACGTCCGCCGGCCGTCGACCGCCACGGCGCACCGCGACGTCCCGGTAGCTCTCGTTCGTGGCGAGCACGATGTCCGCGGCCCGGTAGGTCAGCCGTTCCAGCGCGCACACGGCGCGGTAGAGCAGGTCTTCGCCGCGGTCGAACCGGGAGAGGTACAGCTCGGGTACCAGGTCGTGCTGGTCGAAGACGAACCGCGCTCCACGCCGCTTCAGCCACAGTGCCGGCAGGAACAGCAGGTCGGGCGGGTTGCAGGCGTGGACCACGTCGACCGGGCCGACCTTCCGGGCCAGCCGGACCGTATGCCACAACGCCGATCCGTACTCCCGCAGATAGCCGGCCGGCCCTCCGGTGGCCGCGCGCAACGGGTAGCGATGGATCCGCACCCCGTCGATCTCCGCCTCCGGCTCCGTGTCCCGCTTGCTCCCCTGGGGGCAGATGACGTGCACCTTCCAGCCCGCGTCGCGCAGCGTCGTGCACTCCTGCCACACCCGCCGGTCGAACGGCACCGACAGGTTCTCCACCAGGATCAGCGCGCGCCGGTCCGGCCGGTCGTCGTCGGCTCTGTCACCGAACGATGTGTCACCAAGCAAGGCCCACGTACCCCGGTTCGGCCCGGCGCGCTTCGGCGTCGGGAAGGTGGATGAGGTCGACGATCACCGTGCCGTCGCCATGCGGCAGCGCCGCCAGCACGGCCGGATCCCTGGTCCCGACCAGGCACACCTCGGCGTGTTCGAGTACTTCCTCGACGGAATCGGCGAGCAGCTGCGCGAGGTGCGGCAGCCGGGTCTCGATGTACTCGCGGTTCGCGCCGAGCAGTCGGGAGAGGCTCACGTTGGCGTCGTAGATCTTCAGGTCGTACCCCTTGCCGAAGAGCCTCTCCGCCAGCTCGACGAGCGGGCTCTCGCGGAGGTCGTCGGTGCCGGGTTTGAAGGACAGCCCGAACAGGCCCGCCCGGCGCTTGCCGGTGCGCTCGACCAGCTCCACCGCGCGCTGCAGATGGTCGGAGTTGGAGGGCAGCACGTGGGAGAGGATGGGCACCGAGACGTCGGCCCGCTGCGCCGCGTGGACCAGGCTGCGCAGGTCCTTGGGCAGGCAGGAGCCGCCGAAGGCGAAGCCGGGCCGCAGGTAGGCGGGGCTGATGTTCAGTTTGCGGTCGGCCAGGAACACGTCCATCACCTGGTGCGAGTCCACCCCGAGCGCCCGGTACACCGCGCCCAGCTCGTTCGCGAAGCCGATCTTGAGGCCGTGGAACGCGTTGTCCGCGTACTTGATCGCCTCGGCCGTCGGGACCGGCACCCGGAACACCTCGCCGGGCAAGCCGTCGTACAGCGCCAACACCGCGTCGCCGCTTGCCGGGTCGAGCTCGCCGATGACGGTCTTGGGCGGGTCGAAGAAGTCCCGCACGCTCGTGCCCTCGCGCAGGAACTCCGGGTTGACCGCGACCCCGACGTCCACCCCGGCCGTGCCGCCGACGTACTTCTCGAGGATCGGGACCAGCAGGTTCAGGCAGGTGCCCGGGAGCATGGTGCTGCGGAACACGACGGTGTGCCGCCCGCCCCGCTCGGCCAGGGCGGCGCCGATCTGCTCGGTGACCCGCTCCAAGTACGTGGTGCACAGGCTGCCGTTGGGCTCCGACGGCGTGCCCACGCAGACGAGCGACACCTCGCTGCCCATGATCGCCTCGCGGACGTCGTCGGTGGCGCGTAATGCCCCGGTCCGTACGACCTCGGCGATGAGCTCGCCGATCCGCTCCTCGACCACCGGGGCCTTGCCGTCGTTGACCAGGTCGACCTTCACCTGGTTCACGTCCACCCCGATGACCTCGTGACCCATGCTGGCCAGGCACGCGGCCGACACGCAGCCCACGTAGCCGAGCCCGAAAACGCTGACCCTCATGTCCCGTTCCTCCCCCCAGGCAGGCCCTTGCGGCCTGCGGTCCGCGCGCCGGCGGGACCGTCGAGTTGCAGACTTCCGCGCATCAGTAGGCCCCCTGGCCGTAGAGCACCGCACGCAGCGTCTTCCACAAGATCACTGTGTCCAGGGCGAGCGACCAGTCCTCCACGTACCGCAGGTCCAGCCGGACCGCCTCCTCCCACGACAGGTCGCTGCGTCCGCTGATCTGCCACAGGCCGGTGAGTCCGGGCTTGACCAGCAGCCGCCGCCGGATGTCCGGGCCGTACGCGGCGGACTCCTCCGGCAACGGAGGCCGCGGACCGACGAGCGACATCGATCCGGTGAGCACGTTGAAAAGCTGCGGTAGTTCGTCGATCGAGTACCGGCGCAGCACTGCTCCCACCCGGGTCACCCGCGGATCCCGGCGGAGCTTGAACAGCAGGCCGGCGCCCTCGTTGAGGTCGGCCAGCTCGGCACGTGCCCTGTCAGCCCCGGCGACCATGGTGCGGAACTTGAGAATGGTGAACTCGCGGCCGTCCTTGCCGACCCTGCGCTGGCGGTAGACCACCCCACCCCGGCTGTCCAGCAGCACGAGCAGCCCGACGAACACCATCAGTGGCGCGAACAGCATCAGCAGAATCGTTGCGCCTATCCGGTCGACCACCCCTTTCACCGCCCGGCGGCCCCCGGTGAAGGTCGGCATGCTGACCCGCAGCAGCGGGATCCCGAGCACCGCGTCGATGTGCAGCCGAGGGCCGGCCACCTCCATCAGCACGGGGGCCACGACCATCTCGGCGTCGCTGCCTTCGAGGTTCCAGGCCAGCCGCTGCAGCCGGTCCGGTGACCAGTGCGGGTCCGGGGTGACCGCGACGACGCGGTAGCCGTCGCGCTGGACGTGGCCCGCGACGTCCGCCAGCCGGCCGACGACCGGCACTCCGTCCAGTTCGTCACCGTCGAGCCCGAGACCGTCCGTCGTGCACACCCCGTCCACCCGCCAGCCGAGGTGCGGGAACTTGCGGGTTCGGGTGATCAGGTCGCGCACGGTGGCCGGGCTGCCGGCGGCGAGCACCGGCCGCAGGCACTGGCCTTCCTTCCGTTGTTTGTGCAGCCAGAGGCGCA
Source organism: Streptomyces sp. NBC_01334 (assembly GCF_035983595.1). NCBI lineage: Bacteria > Bacillati > Actinomycetota > Actinomycetes > Kitasatosporales > Streptomycetaceae > Streptomyces > Streptomyces sp. NBC_01334. The sequence continues at coordinate 9,428,748 of NZ_CP130718.1, forward strand.
GCAGGTACCGCGCGGTCATGGTGACGAGCGCGATCGCGGGGATCGCGACGAAGATCCAGAGTTTGATGTTGCGCGAGGTGAGAGCGATCCCGCCGAGGGCCAGTACGACGGTCGCGGTGAAGAGCGAGCGGCCCAGCCGGCGGAATTCCTCGGCGCCCTGGCCGAGTACGGCCGGCGCCCACGACCGGCTCACCGCGAGCGCCCCCAGCACCAGCAGCTCGGTGCCGAACGCGAGAATTCCCCATTTCTCGTGCCAGTTGGCCGCGTCCCGGGCCCCGAAGAAGTTGCCGATCGCCGCCACCACGAAGGCGGTGGCCACGGTATCGCTGGTGATCACGGAACGGCGGTACCGCTGTTCCCAGTCGGTCGCGGGCTGTCTTATCGCGCCGTTCGGCAGACGCCCGCGCGTCGACGGAAACGGGCTGACCAGTCCCCCTTGCCGCACAGAACCCCCCAAGGTCCCCAGTGGTTCGACGTGTTCGCCTAACACTGTTCCTCCCCCCGGGAGGCCCCCGCCCCCCGCACTGTTCCTCCCCTCGGGAGGCCCCCGCCCCCCGCACTGTTGCTCCCCCCGGGAGGCCCCCTGCCTCCCGCGCTGTGCCTCCCCTCCGGAGGCCCCCGCCTCCGCGCGTGACATTCCGGCTGTTTCAGAGGTACTTGAACAACCCGCCCTGGCGGCAGAGGACTTGTAGGTCCTGCCGGACTCTCGAGGTGCGCGGGATCCTGTCGAAACCTCGGGTGCTCCCCGCACCCGAGGCCCTCTCGGGCTCTACGAATCGTTCACCCCGACGGCTTGCGCCGGGGACGCGACTGCTGGCTCTACGTAGCGCCGGACCTACAGATGAATACGGGTCGCCTCATGTCCGAACCGCTGAAGCACGGTCAATCTAGACCATCCGGGCCAGTATGAAGAGAGGGTGTGTGTAATTTGTGTTCAAGCTTTGGGACTTGATCCATCGATCGGTGACCACCTACGAATGCTTTGCGCCACCTGGCGCTCCGTCAGCTCGCCAGGCCCCGGACGCGGCTTCCGTCGAGAGGTGGATCAGGTCCGTCCAGGCATGGTCATCCAGCGCCACTGGGTGAACAGCTCGAGGCTGGCGGTGCCGCCGATGCGGGAGCCGTTTCCGGAGATGCCCATGCCCCCGAAGGGAGCGTTCGCGGCGTCCTTGGCGGTGACGTCGTTGATATGGGCCATGCCGGTGCGCAGTTGCTCGGCGACGGCGGTCGCTCTGGGTACGGAGTGGGAGTGCACCGCGGCTGTCAGGCCGTAGGCGGTGTCATTGGCGAGATCGATCGCTTCCGCCTCGCTGTGGAAGGGGATGACCGGGGCTACGGGCCCGAAGATTTCCTCGGTGAAGGCCGGCGCGGTGCGCTTCACGCGGTCCAGGACGGTGGGCGGGTAGAAGAGCCCGTCACGTCGGCCGCCGGTGAGCAGCCGTGCCCCGGCGGCCAGACTCTCGTCGACGATGCGCTCGATCCGTGCGGCCTGCCGCTCGCTGATGACGGGACCCATCGTGACGCCCTCCGTGCGGGGGTCGCCGAGGCGCATGGCCTTCGCGTGCCCGACCAGGGCGTCGGTGTAGGCCTCGACCAGGTCGGCGTGGACGAGGTGGCGGCCGGCGGCGACGCAGGCCTGACCCTGGTAGCCGAACGAGCTGGCGGCTCCGGCCGCGGCGGCAGCCTCGACGTCCGCGTCCTCGAGCACGATGATCGAGTTCTTTCCGCCGAGCTCGAGGGAGACCCGCCTCAGCCCTTCGCCCGCCGCGCGGGCCACCGCACGGCCGGCCTCGGTGGAGCCGGTGAAGGAGACCATGGCGATGTGGGGATCGGCGGCGACCGCCTGCCCCGCCTCGGCGCCTCCGGGCAGGACGTGCAGCACCCCGTCCGGCAGCCCGGCATCCTCGAATAGCTGTGCGACGAGAACGCCCCCGGAGACGGGCGTGAGCGGGTCGGGCTTGAGCAGTACGGCATTGCCCAGCGCGAGGGCGGGCGCCAGCGCGCGCATCGCGAAGAGCAAGGGAGCGTTCCAGGGGGTGATCACGCCGACGACCCCCAGCGGCACCCGCCACGCCAGACTCCCGCCGCCGGAGATCTGCGGTGTCAGGACCTCGCCCTGGGGCAGGGACGCCAGCGCGACGGCGTGCGTCAGCTGGGCGAGGGCGGCGGCGATCTCGTAGTCACCCTTGGCCGGAACGCCGGCCGATTCGCGGACGATCCACTCGCGGACCGTCGCACTGTGCTCCCGCAGAGTGGCGGAGACGCGCAGCAGGAGCTCGATCCGTCGGGAAGGGGTCGCCGCGGCCCAGTCCCCGGCCGCGGCCCCCGCCCTCGCACCGGCCCGTGCGACGTCCGCGGGGCTCGCCACGCCTACTTCGGCCAGCGTGCGGCCCGTGGCCGGTTCGATCACCTGCTGCGTACCGCCCTCGGAGTCGCGCCAGCCCCCGCTGTAGATCCTTCCGGCCCACCCGGCCGGATCCGGCCACGTCTCCTCGCCGATGACAGCCATGCATGCCGCCCTCCGTCCGGGGTCGGTGTTGCCGTCCTGCCGCGAAGACCGATTCACGGGCATCTGTCACTCTTGTTGTCTAGTGTCGTGATAAATGCAGGTGTGGCGCACCTGCACCCCGGATCCAACCCGGGCGGTCGGCCCCCAGGCGTGAGGGAGGCGAGATGAGGTCATGACCGGAACCGCGTCCGCCGGGGACGAGGGCCGCGGCGCTTCGTCGCAGGAGATCGTCGACGAGGCGTCCACGGCGAGTGCCACCGTGGACGGGCACGGCATCGTCACCGCCTGGAACGAGGGCGCACGACGACTGCTCGGCCACCGGGCCGCCGAGGTCGTCGGCCGGAGCGTGGCCGCGCTCCTCCCGGACGAGGCTCCCACCGAGCTGCCCCGGTCCCTGACGGGTCTGCGCAGGTGGAGCGGGACGGTGACGCTGCCGCACCGTGACGGCCGTCCGCTCACGGTCGGACTGCTGGCTCACCGCCGGGAGGGCGACGGCGACGGGTGGCTCCTGGTGTCACCGGTGAACCGCCCGGCGCCGCTGCCCGAGGACGACGCGTTCGTCCGGCGGAGTTTCACCCAGGCCCCCTGCACCATGGCCCTGTACGACACCGGACTGCGGCTGCGCCGGGCGAACGCGGACATGGAGCGTGTGATGGGCCTGTCCGAGGAGGCGATGCGCGGGCTGCGGGTGACGGAGCTCGTCCGCGATCCGGAGAGCGAACGGACCGAAGCAGGTATGAGGCGGGTACTGGAGACCGGTCGGCGGCAGGAGCTCGGGGCCGCGCTGCACCTCGTCGGCCAGGAGCGCCAGAGCGTGTGGTCGATGTCCTTCGCGCCCGTGCGGGACGCCGAGGGCCGGATGGAGGGGGTCCTGCTCACGGCACACGACGTGACGGAACAGCACTTGGCGCGGCGGCGGTTGGTACTGCTGAACGACGCCAGCGTGCGCATCGGCAGCACCCTGGACCTGGCGCGTACGGCTCAGGAACTGGCCGATGTCGCCGTCCCGTGGTTCGCGGACTTCGTCACCGTCGATCTCCTGCCGGCGATCGAGGGCGGTGAGGATCCGCCGCAGGGGCCGCCACACGGTCCGGTGATGCTGCGCCGGGTGGCCTGTCAGTCGGTCCTGGACGGCTGCCCCGAAGCCGTGGTGCGGCGGGGGGCGGTTGCCGCGTATCCGGCCGGGTCGACGGCCGCCGAGTGCCTGGCCGCAGGCCGGCCGTTCATCGAGCACGTGACACCCGAAGCCTTGGACGAGGTGGAGCGGCACACCCCGCAGCGCGCCGAACGCATGCGGAGATTCGGATTCCACTCGGTGCTCGCGGTGCCGATGCGGGCCCGTGGGCTCACCCTGGGCGTGGCCACGTTCTCGCGTCACCGGCAGCCCAAGCTCTTCGAACAGGATGATCTGCTGCTCGGGGAGGAGATCACCGCCCGCGCCGCCGTCTGCATCGACAACGCCCGCCGCTACACCCGCGAGCGTTCCATCTCCCTCACGCTGCAGAGCAGCCTGCTGCCCCAGGGACTCCCCGAGCAGGCAGCCCTGGACGTAGCCTCCCGCTATCTGCCCGCCGGCAGCCGGGCCGGAGTCGGCGGAGACTGGTTCGACGTCATTCCGCTGTCCGGCGCCCGGGTGGCACTCGTCGTCGGAGACGTCGTCGGCCACGGCATCCAGGCTTCGGCCACCATGGGACGGCTGCGCACCGCCGTACGCACCCTCGCCGACGTCGACCTGCCCCCCGACGAGTTGCTGACCCACCTCGACGACCTGGTCAACCGTCTCGCCGCCGGGGCCGACAGCACGGCCGTGACCGCCGGCGACATCGGGGCCACCTGTCTGTACGCCGTCTACGACCCCGTCTCCCGGCACTGCACCGTCGCCCGCGCGGGCCACCCCGTGCCTGCCCTGGTGACGCCGGGCGGCGGGGTCGAGTTCCTGGACGTTCCGGCGGGCCCGCCGCTGGGCCTCGGCGGCCTGCCCTTCGAGTCGACCGAGCTGGAGTTGGCAGAGGGCAGCCTGCTCGTCCTCTACACGAACGGGCTCGTCGAGGCCGGCGGTCGCGACATCGACGAGGGCATCGACGCGCTGAGCGAAGTGCTGCGTCGGCCGACCGGCGATCTGGAGGCGACCTGCGACGCCCTGCTGCGGACCATGCTCACGGACCACCCTTCCGACGACGTCGCCCTGCTCGTGGCCCGAACCCACGCCCTCGACGCCTCCCACGTGGCGACCTGGCCGGTACCGCCCGACCCGGCCATGGTTGCCGAAGCACGGAAGAACGCCTCCCGACAGCTGTCCGAGTGGGGCCTGGACGAGGCCGCGTTCGTCACCGAGCTGGTCGTCAGCGAACTGGTCACCAACGCCATCCGGCACGCCCGACCCCCCATCGAGCTCAGACTGATTCACGACCGCAACCTTGTCTGCGAAGTCTCCGACGGCAGCGGCACCGCCCCCCACCTGCGTCGGGCTCGCACCTTCGACGAGGGAGGCCGCGGGCTGCTCCTGGTCGCCCAGCTCACCCAGGGCTGGGGCACCCGCCAGACCATCGACGGCAAGATCATCTGGGCCGAACAGGAACTTCCCACCGGTGGGAGCGGATGACGTCGGCTCGTCCTGCTCGGAGCCGTACGCATCGTGGGAGAAGGCTCCCTCGGTCCGTGGCGGCCCAAGTGCAAGGCTCCCCGCCTGGCCGTCCCGCAGGACGCTCAGTCGAGGCAGAACTCGTTGCCCTCGATGTCCTGCATCGCGATGCAGGACTCGTTCTTGCCATCGGCAACCAGTAGTTGCACGCGTACCGCGCCGAGCGCGACCAGCCGTGCGCATTCGGCCTCGAGCGTGGCCAGGCGCTCCTCGCCCACCAGTCCGGTGCCGACCCGCACGTCGAGATGCACCCGATTCTTGACGACCCTGCCCTCCGGAACGCGCTGGAAGTACAGTCGCGGCCCCACACCTGACGGATCAACGCAGGCGAACCATGCACCCTGCTCCTCCGGAGGCAGGGAGCGGTCGAAATCGCCCCAAGTCGCGAACCCCTGCGGGGGCGGCGGCACGACGTACCCCAACACCTCGCACCAAAAGCGAGCGACACGCTCGGGTTCCGCACAGTCGAAGGTGACTTGGAACTGCTTGATCGATGACATCGGCGCACCATAGCAGGGGGGTTCTGTTACCCAATTCCCGGTGGGAAAGCGCATGTTGAACGGTGGACGGCCGCACGGATCCAGGCCACGTTCGAGGTTCCGGCCGGGCCCCGGGTCGACGCCGAGGCGCTGTCGTCGACTTCGGCCGCCGTGCACGCGTTGAACGCACGCCTCTCACGTTCAGCGGGCCATCGCGAGGAGATCACCCGGCTCCGGAAGGCCCGGGAGGCGGACGACGGCGGGCCCCTGGGGCTTGGACGCCGTCTGGCTCAGTACGAACCGGACCGAGTGCCGGGCAGCCTTCGACGCGACCGCGAGAACCTCCGGGGACAGGAAGCTCCCGTCCCAGACGAGCCAGCGGGGACAAAGCCATCAGCGCCGGGGACGACATCATGCCTGCGGCCGTCGCCAGGAGGCTGGTGCGCAACCCCCACTCCGCTGCGAGAGATCCGCCGAGGAGCGAGCCGAGCGGGGTCAGCCCCATGCCCACAAAGGTGATCGTCGCGGCAGCGCGGCCCTGCATCCCGTCCGGAGTGACGGCCTGCCGGACGGCCATGACCGTGACGTTCACCAACTGGGCGCCGGCGCCGAACACGAAGTTGACCGTCAGCAGCACGGGAAGCGTCACCGCAGCGGAGCCGTGCAGAGCGGGCACACACAGGAACGCGCCGTCGCCGAGAGCCGCCGCGGACATGAGCACCACGCCATGGCCGAAACGGCTCGGCAGACGGGCGGCCAGCACAGAGCCCAGGAGCGCGCCCGGCCCCATGGCGGCGATCGCCAGCCCGACGGCGGTGCCCGACAGGTGCAACTCCTGTGGCAGGAAGAGCAGATAGACGGTCATCATGGCGGCGAAGGAGAACTGGAAGGCGGCCGAGGCGAGGCACACGGTTCGCAACGAGGTTTCGCCGACGACGAAACGGAGGCCCTCACGGATCCGCCGCCCTACACGAGGAGGACGATCCGAGGGCTTCGGGAGCGACTCGACCCGACGGATCCGCCGGATCGACAGGAACGACAGCGCGAAGAACAGCGCGCTGGAGGCGGCGGCGATCGGCGCCGACAGCAGTGACACCAGTGCGCCGCCGAGGGCGGGACCGCCGATCTGCGCCGCGGACCGGCTGCCCTCGAGCGCGCTGTTGCCCCGGACCAACTGATCAGGCGTCACCATCCGCACGACAGACACCTGGTAGGCCACGTCGAAGAACACGGACAGGCCGCCGACGACGAAGGCGACCACAAGCAGTCCCGGCAGACCGAGCCCCTCGAGGAGACCGGCCACGGCGGCGGCGCCCAAAGCCAGGGTCCGGCCGGCATCCGTGAGCACCATCACCGTGCGGGTCCGCCACCTGTCCACCCACGCGCCGACGAAGAGCGAGAGCAACAGGATCGGAACCTGCCCCACCGCGCGCAGGACGCCCAGCTCGCCGGCACCGGCGTCGAGCGTCAGGACGGCGAAGAGCGGCAGAACCACCAGGCTTGCGTGTTCGCCGAGTTGGGAGGCCGTCTGACCGACCCAGAGCCTGCGGAAGTCGCCGTCCCGCCACAGACCTGACGGGACCGGCCGACCGGAATCGGACACGGCGGAGGAAGAGGGAGAAGCGGACGGCACGGAGGTCCCTTGGATCGCCGACGACGAGGCCCGCCCCCTGGCGCACAGCAGGCGCACTTACGGTCGGGCGGGGAAAGGCTCGCTGTGCCGCAACATCAAGGGCAGCACGCGATGACAGGCCGATCACGGCCCACAGCGTCAACGCGCGCTCTGACGACCGATCATGTCTGCGCTCCTCGTGGGTTACTCGTCGCACCCGAACACTAACCCTCGGCGGCCCGGCGCGAAAGGCGACGGTCCCGGGCGGACAACAAGGTCGCGCAGTCCGCATCCGCGGGCCGCCACCGCTGCCGTCCGTCAGCCCGAGGAGCCCGCGGGCCCTCAATCCGCCCACCACCGACAGTTCGCTCACGGTTCCGTGTGACGGCCGGCGGCCCGTTCGCGGCGCCTACAGAGCGAACACCCGGCGAGCGTTGCCGCGCCTGGACGGGGGTGATCATCGGATGGGTCGTGCCGAAGAGGACTTTGCCCCGGCCCCGGCCGCGCAGATACCGCACCAGTTCCGCCGGGTAGCGGCGGGCCGTGTAGACGCTGGTGTCGAGGTAGACGTTCTCGTGTTTGTCCGCGACCGCGATCATCTCCGTCGTCCACGGATAGCCGCTGGCGGTGGGGCGTGAGGGAAGCCACCCGCCGGTTCAGCGGCGGCCTGAGGGCACTCGTGCTCGCGGACGGCGACCCCGTGAGGGTCGCGAGCTTCACCGCCACCGAGGGCGCGCCTCAGAAGACCGGTGCCTCGGCCGCCGCAGTGTCACGGAACGAGTGTGAGCGTGGATGTGAGGGTGACTCGGCAGGGGAGGGGTTGGGGAGACAGCCTCTCGGGCGCTTCGCCGACCATGGACGGCGAAGAGCTTCCCCACGCTCTACGTGATCCTCGCGTGGCGCTGTCGCGTCGCGCCGAGCTCGGCTTGCCCTGCCGGTCCGGGACAGGCGCACTGGGGACACAGGCGGACTGGAGACCTCAACAGGGTGCTCAGTTGGTCAGGGCCTGCTCGATGGTCGGGTGACAGGGAATGAGGGCGTCGATGCCGACCAGTCGCAGGACGTGCAGAACGGGTTGCTGCGCGGCGGCGATACGCAGCCATCCCTCGGTGGCGCTGACGGCCTGGTGGGCGGCGACGAAGACGTTGATGCCGCTGGAGTCCATGAAGGTCACACCGCCGAGGTCCACCACGATGCGCGACGGCTGTGTCGCGCCGTCCCCGATCAGCAGGGCACTGCCGAGGACGTCCTTGACGTCGTGGTCGATCTCGCCCTGAACCGTCACGACACGGACGCCGTTCACCACGCGATGCTCGACGGAGAGCCTGCCCGGCCGGCCCGCTTGTTCGATATCGGTCACCGTCTCCTCGACTGGCTGCTTGGCCTTGCCCCGATTCAGGGCGTGCACGGACGATTCTGCCCCACTGCCCGGGCCAAATACACTCGGGCGGCCGTGCCGAACAACATGCCTCTGACATGTATGACGGAATCGGGGGTAGCGCGCGTAAAACGGGGAATGAGGGCGAGGCCAGTGGGATCCCATGCCGATGGTGACGGTTGTACGGCGCCGGATGAACATCTGATGCGCGTCGGCCACGCACTGGGCGGAGACGACGGCTGTATCGCCGACGCCCGTCACCACGCCGCCACCTTCCTCGATCAAGCCGGCGCCGACCACCACCTGCCCGTATCCGCACGGGTCAGGGACCTGACCCAGCTGGTAGTCAGCGAGCTGGTCACCAATGCCCGCAAATACGCCCCCGGGCCCGTCCTGATGGAACTGCGCATCACCACCCGTGTCGTGGACGTCGTCGTGTGGGACAGCGACCCCGTCGTCCCCGCGGCCCGGCCCGCCGATCCGGACAGGATCGGCCAGCACGGTCTGGAGATCGTCAAGGCCGTCACCGAGGCCCTCTTCATCGAGCAGAGGCCGGTCGGCAAACGCATCACGGCCCGTATCCCCCTGCTCGACCCTCTGACAGCGACACCGCCGCCCGCGGTCTGACGCAGCGGCCGTGCGGGCCCGGTGCCGCGCCATGCGTGCCGAGGCTCCGTCGGCCGACCATGGCCCCCACGGCTTTCGCCGTGCAACGATGGGCGGACACGAGACTGGCCGGCACCCCGGACGCCGACCTCTGGGTCATGGACATCGCCCCCTCCACGGGCATCCAACTCCCGCCATCGCCGGCCGCCTCCCGTCGGGCGCCTCGCCTTTGGGCTCACCACCCCCCGAAAGGGGGCCCGCCCAGATGCACATCACCACGATGATCGGCGGCACCGCCGCCCGGATCATTCCGCACGGAGCGATCGACCACGACACCCTGCCCGCGCTGCGCGCTGCCGCAGCGGCGCGTTGCCGCCGAACGTGAGCGTGGTGACCTGGGACCTCCACGACACCCCGTTCATGGACGTCGCCGGCCTCCACCTGCTCACGGACCAGCGACTGCAGGACGGCCCGCCCCGGCAGACGGCAGTGACCGGCCTGGCGCCCCAGCCCCTGCGCCTGCTGCGTCTGGCCGCGGAGCTGTTCCCCGCCCTGGAGTTCACCCTCCTGCTCTCCGACATGCCCCCGATCCAGGCCTCTTGACGGCCCACAGCCTCCCGGGCAGCTGCCGGGTCTGCCTCCCCAGGCGTCGTCGGCCGGGAACAGAGGAGCGGTCCGGGCCACTACGCTGAGGGCTTTTACGCGGGGGAGGGTTCATTGGGGCGGCAGATTCCACTCGGGGAGGACTTCCGGCGGCTGTGGGGCGCCTACGGGGTCAGTGCTGCGGGCAGCGCCGTCGCCATGGGGGCACTGCCACTGGTCGCCCTCCTGGTGCTGCATTCCTCGGCGTTCCAGGTTTCCCTGCTCACCGCTCTGTCCGCCGTGGCCAGCGCGGTGATCGCCCTGCCGCTCGGCGTCCGTATCGAGCACCGGTACAAGCGGCCCGTCATGATCACCGCAGATCTGGCTCGCTGCGCGGTGCTGGTGAGCGTGCCGGTCGCGGCGGCTCTCGGTGTGCTCACCTTCGCCCAGCTGTGTGTCGTGGGCATCCTCCAGACGGCGGCGTCCGTCGCGTTCGACGCGGCGAGCGGCGCGCACCTCAAGGCCCTGGTCCTGCCCGAGCACCGCCTTCGGGCCAACAGCCTGTTCGAGACCACCAACTGGATCAGCGTCAGCGCCGGGCCACCGGTCGGTGGGCTCCTGGTCGGTGTCCTGGGCGCCACCGCCACGATGGCGGTCGACGCCGTGTCCTTCCTCGGATCCGCCCTCGGCGTCCGCCGCATCCGGCGGCCCGAACCCGCGCCGCCGGCACCCGGCGCCGCCGCTCGGCCGGGCCACGACATCGTCGCCGGCTGGCAGTACCTCCTGCGGCATCCGGGACTGCGCCCGCTGTTCTTCAACTCCCTGCTCTTCGGCGGCTCCATCATGATGACGTCGCCGCTGATGGCCGTCCTCATGCTGCGTGACCTCGGTCTCGCGCCGTGGCAGTACGGCCTTGCTCTGGGGCTGCCGTGTCTGGGCGGAGTGCTGGGTTCGCGCCTGGCCCCGCCGCTGACCCGGCGGTTCGGGCAGCGCCGGATCCTGCTGCTGTCCGGTGCCGCCCGCACACTCTGGACGATCCTGCTGCCGCTGGCGCCTGCCGGTGCCCTCGGCGTGTTCATCATCGTGGCCGTCGACTTCGGTCTGCTCTTCGCCGCCGGCGTCTTCAACCCGTCCTTCACCACCTACCGCATGGAGGCCACACAGGACGCGTTCATGTCCCGTGTCGGCGTTTCCTGGTCGGTCAGCTCGAAGACGTGCCAGGCGGTCTTCATGATCGCCGGAGGCCTCCTCGCCGACGCGGCAGGCGTCCGCGGCACGCTGCTCATCGCCGGTGTGCTGTGTATGGCGAGCGCGCTCCTCCTGCCCTGGCGGAAGGCACGCATCTCCACCGGAGGCGTTCCAGGACCCGCGGGGGAACCGGTCCCGGAACCGGCCCCGTCCCAGGCCGACTCGCCCTGACCAAGGTGGGGCGACGGATGGACAGCCCTCGTCAGGGGGACGGGAGGTCACCGGCGTCGAGCCGTCACGGATCCCGGTGGCGGCCGGGCGGACGCCTTCCCGCACCCCTGAGCGGCCGCGAGGTCTGTACCTACGATAGGAAACGCGCGATGGCACCGGTCCTCGCCCCTGACCACCGGGAGGAACGCAGACCATGAGCAGCCAACGCGACCGCTGGGCGGAACTGACGGGCGGACAAGCCGGCGAGGAGTACGCCCTGCGGTTCGCGCGGCTGGCGGAGTCGGGCCACGACGTCCACGGCGAGGCCACCTTCTGCGACGCGCTGCTGAAACCTGCCGGGAGGGTACTCGACGCCGGCTGCGGCACCGGGCGGATCGCGATCCGGCTCGCCACGCTGGGTCACCTCTGCACGGGCGTGGACCTCGACCGCTCCATGCTCGCCGTCGCGCGCCGCGCTGCCCCCGACCTGGAATGGCTCCACGGCGACCTGGCCCGGCTGGACGGCCTCGGTCTGGAACCCGGCTTCGACCTGGCGCTCGCCGCCGGGAACGTCATCCCCTTGCTGGCCCCCGGCACCGGGCCGGCTGTTGTCCGGCAGCTGGCCGCCGTACTGCACGTCGGCGGACTGCTGGTTACCGGAATGGGACTGGACGCGGAACACCTGCCACTGCCGGAACCGACAGTGACACTGACGGAGTTCGACCACTGGTGCACACAGGCCGGACTGACCCTGCGGCAGCGCTTCGCCACCTGGGACGGCGACCCGTACATCCCGGGCGGCGGCTACGCGGTGAGCGTGCACTCCCGCACCACCGACTGACCGCGAGAGCGCCCTCCGCAGGCCCCGCCCAGGGCGTCACGTCGGCCGAGGCGGAAGGCGACGGGCCCGGGAGCTCCGGCAGGTCACTCTCACTACCTGTGACCGAGCTTTGCCGATGCACATTTCGACGTAACCCACCCGCACCACTCCGTTAACATGTTCGAACTCGCGACGAACGCCCCCCATGCCCGTCCTTCGCCAGGAAAGCACTCCCATCGGCGTGCTGAGTAACGTGATCAGTCAAAATCAAACAAATTGGTTAAGTAATTGATATACATAGCATTGCGGGCGTTTTCGCGAATAAAAGGAAGAACTGCCCGCTCCGTGAGGCGTCATCCCCGGGCGATACTGTGGGCCACGGTGGGTGTGGTCGCCCTCGGATTCCTCATCGCGCTGGAAGTCGCGGCGCGTCGCTGCGGCCTGCCGGGGCCGATCAGCAACCAGGTGGGGGAGCTGATATTCCCTCCCAAATCGGGTTTCCTGCTGTACGCCAGTCTGGCGTTGATGATGGTGGTTCTCACCTGGCGGCAACGGTTCATCGCGGTCGGCGCCGCGATCGGCATCGACGTCTTCTTCTTCCTGGTCCGGCGGGCGGTCGACGCCAAGGTGACCGAAGGCCACCCCTTCGGCAACGGCGCGTTGTGGGTGATGCTGGGCTGTGCGGTCATCGCGGTCACGCGCCGCACCGGCCAGGAACGCGCCCTGCTGCTGAAGGGCGTCGGGCTGGGCCTGCTGCTGGTGGCCGGCCGAAAGACCGGTGACATCTGGCTGATCATCACCTCGAAGACCCGCCCCATGGTGCTCGACCAGTACGTGGCGACCGCCGACCACGCGCTGGGCGAACCGTCGTGGCTGGCAGGCCGGATCATCACCGCCACCGGGTCGATCGGCTTCAACTTCCTCGACATCGTCTACGGCCAGCTCGCGGTGGCCGCGGTCGTCGTCGCGCTGTACCAACTGCGCAACGTGGCGGTCGAGCGTCGCTTCCCGGGGCACCATCTGGTGCGCACCTTTCTGGTGATCGGCCTCCTCGGACCGGCCATCTACATGATCTTCCCGGTCGTCGGACCGGTCTTCGCCTACGGCACCGGCGCCGAGCACTGGGCGTCGGTCAGCCTGTGGGCGCACACGCCGCCGAGCGAGCAGTGGGCGGTGGCCGACCTGTGGCCGGTGACTCCGTCGCCGATCACCAGCCCGCGCCACATGCCGTTCGACGAGATCACCCCGCGCAACTGCATGCCCAGCCTGCACACGGCGTGGGCTACCACGATCTTCATCCATTCCCGGAAGGGCCCGCGATTCTTGCGGTTCGCCGGCACGTTCTGGCTGGTTGCCACACTCGCCGCAACCCTGGGATTCGGCTACCACTACGGCGTGGATCTCATTGCCGGCGTGGTGTTCGCGGTCACGATCGAGGCAGGTCTGCGCTCGCTCGACCGCGGCTGGGATCGATCGGGAATCCAACTGGTCGCCTACGGTGCCACCGTCTTCGTGGCGCTCCTGGTGTCGTACCGCTACCTGCCGCTGCCGATGGCGGAGCATCCGTGGGTGTCCGGACCGCTTCTCCTGCTGGCGATGACCTCAGTGATCTACGGGTACGCGCGGACCACCGCGCTGTGGGAACCGAAGACCGCACCAGCCCGGCAACCGGAACCGCAGCCCGAACTCATCTGAATCATGTTCCGCCGGGCTACGACGGGCCGAGCGCCGCTCGGGTGGGCCGCGATGTTGATGTCCGGCTGAGGCGACAGCTCAGCCCATGACGGGCGGCCGCCGGCCCCGGCTGACTCGCGAGCGGCGCCGTCCTTCCGGACACTCGAGCGGGGTGGCGGACGAGCCTCAGCGTGGCCGGTCGCCTTGCGAGGGCGGAGTGCCCAGAGCGTGGTCGACCGCCCGCGGCAGACTCTCGGACACCTGGTCGCCGAGCCGTTCGAACTCGCGCTGCAGCAGCGGACCGGCCAGCCGAGCCAGGCCGTGGAAGTCGACATGCGCCCGATAGGTCAGCTGCGTGACTCCCGCGCGTTCCTCGAAGCGCATGTCATCGGTGGAGGTGGCCGTCTTGTTCCGCCCCACGAAGGTGAGGCGGTCCGGCTCCCACCGGACGAGCCGGTATCGCAGCTCCGTGCGACGCCCTCGGAACTCCGACACGTTCCGCCACTCCGTCCCCACGGACACTGCGCGGTCGCCCAGCCGTTCGCAGGTGACAGTGCCTGGGTCCCACATCTCGGCGTGCGAGAAGTCCGCGAGGTACCGCACGACCTCGTCCAAGGGATGGTGGACGGTCAGGACACGCTCGACTTCGACCACGATTGCCTCTCTTCGCTCACTGATCCGGTGGCGCTGACCGGTCGCGTCACCTTCTGTTTCCGTGGTCGGACGGCCCACGGATGCACGGCATGTCCGGGGTCGGCGTGTCGGCCGCACCGCGGTCACCCGGGGTACAGCAGACGCTCCAGGGGCCCCTCCCAGCTCATGCGGGCGGATTCCTCCCCCGCAGGCACCGACGCGAACGTCTCGTCCAGCCAGTCACGAAGCTCGTCGGCCGGCACGAAGAGCACCGCAGCGGCGAAACTGCTCCGCAGCAGGATCCGGACGGTGCCCAGGCCATGGCAGGGGCAGGGCGGCCAGACCCGCACGTCGCCCTCACCGGACGGCACGCGCAGACCGGCGTACAGCAGATCTCGCGAGAACGTCCAGGGCGCGATGTCGTCGGGTGAGCCGGGGAAGTCCATGCGTACGGCGAGCGGATCGGCGGGGTCGTGGACGAAGCAGACCCTGAGCTGAACGGCCTCGTCGGCGCTGAGGAGCACCCGGATGGACAGAGTGCGTCGCAGCACTTCGGGCTCCCGCACGGGGCGGCAACCGTTCGTCGGGTCGGTCGGATGGTGCATGACGCCTCCCGGAAGGGGTGAGGCCACCTCTGCCGGCCCGCCCGGACCACCGCCGGGCGAGCCTCTCACTCTTCCTTCGCCGTGACCGGGCACGGCAGATGCGTTTCGTGGAGTCCTACGGGTGTTCGCGAAGTTGCAGGAGCCCGGCGACGGAGAAGCACAGGGCGCCGGCGAGGGTGCTCCCGTTGGCGATGTCGGCGTTGACCAGGCTGCCCGTGGCGGGGCGGGTGTAGGCGGCGAGCGCCGAGACCATGAACAGGACGGAGCCGAGTTGGTTCACGGCGACGATCCACCAGCCGAGACTGTGCGGGCGGACGCAGGGCCGTCCATGGCAGATCTCGACGAAGCCCAGATGCCCGGAGACCAGGAAGAGCAGGCAGCCGATCATGTCGGGCGCCCAGATCAGCCGGTTGACCTGGTGGACGTTCAGGCCCTGGAGGAAGGAGTCCAGCAGGTCGACGGCGAAGACGAGCGTGCCCGCGAAGAGGACGAAGGCGCTCAGCCAGTCCACTCGCATCGGCTCGTAGCTCCACCACCGCCACGGGTGGGTGACCAGCGGACCTTCGCCGCCGACCACGTGGCGAGGTGCATTGATCACCTGGAGCAGCGAGACATAGCCTCCGGTGTTGAAGAAGAGGCCGCCTGCGAAGTAGATCGAGGCGCACTGCGTGGCATTGCCGGAGCCGAACTGCGCGAAGGCGGCCCCGGTCGCGAACAGTGCCCCGCCGATGACGAAGGCGACCGCCGCGACGGCGTTGAGTCTGCGCAGCCTGGCGATGCCCACGGCGTCCGCACGGGTGTGCCGAGCGGTCGCCGCGCCCGGAGGACGGACGGCGAGCAGTCCGCGCCGCCGCGCGAGCCGTGAATCCCACACCGCGGTGCCGCCGCCGGGAAGGCGCCAGGTGAGCCGGGTGGTGAACGGTCCCGCGCCCTCGGCGCGCTGCTCAGGCTGCCCCACGGGCCGAGGGTAGACCGGGGGCGGGCTCTCGAAGGGGGCGCAACGCCGTAACGCCCGGGCTCGCGGCACTCATGACCGGATCGCCTTCGCTGTGGCAAACACCGTGGCTCTCCGGCCGGCGCCGACACCGGCAAGGCGCGCCAGACCGATGGATCGACGGGGATGTGAACCGGTTCGGAACCCATGACTCCCACGACTCGACAGTGGACTTCGAGCAGTGTCCGGTAGGCGTTGCGCGTACTGTCGTGTCCATGGGGTTCTTTCCCTCGGTTCAATCGGGGTGTGTCGCACCCGGATCGCGTTCCGCCGCCTCGGCGACGCGTTTGATGTTCGCCAACCGCCGGTCCCAGTCGGCCGCGAGCGAGGCCATCCATCGCGCCGTCGTGTCCAGTGCCGCGGGCCGCACCGCGTAGCGAACCTCACGTCCGACGCGGCCGCCGGAGACCAGCCCGGCGGCGTCCAGGACGGCGAGGTGTTTGACCACTGCCTGCCGCGAGACGGGCAGCCGTTCGGCGAGGGTCGTGGCAGTGGCCTCGCCCTGTGCGGCAAGGAGGTCGAGCAGTTGGCGACGCGTCGGGTCGGCCAGCGCGCCGAGGACGCTGTCGACGACCTCGGCGGCTCCGGGACGTTCCTCCGTCACGTGGCGGACTGTTCGGCGCGTGCCTTGAGCGCGTCGAGCTCCAGAGGCCAGCCCGCGCTGTGGTCCTTGAGGTTCTGACTGCGCAGTTCCTCGGAACCCGCCAGTGCCGCGAACCCGCTCTCGACGACGCGGAGTCGGGTCCGGTCGCCCTCCTGGGTCAACGTGAACTCCACGAGGGTGCTGTTGTCCTCGCGCAGTTCTTCTCCGGGGAAGGCGCTGGTCCAGCGATACGACAGGTAGGTCGGCGGCTCGACCTTCTCCACACGCACCGGGAAGTCGCCGTGCTCGGGGTTCTTCGCCACCATCGACTCGCCCTCCCTGGCCACGGTGCCGGGCAGGCTCGCCTTGTCGGCCACCCAGAAACCGGGCTGGGCCACCAGCGACCAGACCCGCTCCAGGGGTGCTGCGATCAGGGTTTCGCGTTCGATCCGGTCCTCGCTCATGAGGGGCTCCTTCATCGTCACCGTCTGATGCAACTCCAGGGTTGCACATCGACTCCAGAGGTGCAACCGGAAGGTTGCACTTCTGTGCACCGCCCTGCCGGCCCGTCGGTGTCGGGTCACGTACGGCAGGACCGGGCGGCCCCTTGTGCTGGTGGGGCCGCCCGGCAGGTCGGCCCTGACGTCAGGTGTCAGGACCGCGCACGCGGAGCGCGGGCGGGGCCTATTCGAGGAGCTCCGCGTACGAGCCCATGGCCAGGGCGATGTCCGCCTGGGCCCAGAAGCGGTGGTACGTGAACACGGGTGCGGCTCCGCCCGCGAGATAGCTCTCGATCTTCGACCAGGCCGGGTCGTTCTTGTAGAAGGACCGCAGCGAGGCGAAGGTCGAGGAGGAGTTGATCGCGTCGCCGTTCGGCATCTTGCCGCTGAAGGTGCTCGGGACGTACACGCCGTCGTCGAACCGGCTGTAGTCGCTGCGGGTTTCGGGGACGGCGATGCCCAGGGCGTCCTGGTAGTTGTTCCACATGCCGTCCAGCAGCGCCTTCGCCGTCGACCCGGCGTTCGTGTCACCGGACTTGGCGGCGTAGTACGTCAGGGTCTTGGCGTACGCGGCGGCCACGCCGACGTCGTTGGTGTAGTCGGCGACGGTGACGTGAAGTCCCGTGTTGGCGCCGGGACTTGACGCGTTCCAGGTGTCGGGCCGGCCGGACCACTGGAGGGTGGAGGGGATCCGGTAGGTGCCGTCCGGGTTGATGGTGGTCTTGGACAGCGCCCACTTGACCCACTTGTCGAGGACCGCCTTCGCCTGGGCGTTCCCGGACTGCTGGTAGTACTCGGCGACCCGCTCCATGGACCACGCCTGGAAGCCGAACCACTGGTTGGACGGCGGGTCGTGGTAGACGGGCTGCTGGTCGTAGTACATGCCGTAGAAGGTCGACGTGCCGGCCGGGGGAGTCGTATAGCGGCCCGCCCAGCTGTTGGTCGCCCCGCCCGCGATCGCGCCCTCGGACGACTGCAACCACTGGTAGAACTCCATCTGTCGCTGCAGCGACTTGCCCCAGTCCGAAGTTCCCGAGGCCGACTTGGGCTTCAGGTCGGCGTTGGAGCTCAGGGCGTAGGCGGCGAGGGGGTTCTGGTAGCCGCCGTGGGTGTGGCTGGAGCCGATGCGCCAGGCCCAGCCGCCACTGGTGTCGTTCGAGCCGCCCCAGGCGTAGTACCAGGAGAGCAGGTAGTGCGAGGCGTCCTTGCCGGTGCCGGCCGGGCAGGTCGAGGGCCCCGCGCAGTTGCCGATCTTCTTGAAGTACTTGTCGTACATGGCGTAGCGCAGGTAGTCGCCCATCTTGGCGGCCTTGCCGACCGTGGCCGAGACGTCGCTGCCTTTGCCCTGGGCCTTCGCCCACACATCGGCCCAGTACGCGGCCTGCACGGCCCGCGCGTCGGCGTCCGGGGCGTCGGTGAACTTCCACTGCTTGGCGTACGTCGAGTCGCCGGTGAACAGGTCCAGGTAGCCGTTCCTTCCGCCGTACTTGAAGGCGTCGCAGGTCGGCTGCGGCACCGTCTCCCACACCGACTCCTGCGGGCCGCGCTGGAAGGTGTTCATGTACGACGGGCCGGTCTCCGCCGGGCCGCCCTCGCAGGTGCCGCCCGGGGTGTTGCCGAAGCCGTAGACATTGTCCACGTCCTGGATCCAGTGCATGCCGTAGACGTCGTCCGTACCGTACGCCGACTTCAGCTCACCTGCGATCGGATCGGATCCCACCGATACCGACGGGTCCAGTTTCGCCGGGTACTCGTTCGGCGTGTCCTCCTCGGGTGCGTACGTCGCCGGCTTGGAGGCGTTGTAGAAGGAGTTGGTCGGCTGGTCGGCGTGGGTGGGGATCATGTACTTCTCCATGATGTCCCAGGCGCCGTTGAACTTGGTCCAGTCGCCGGTGATCTTCCCGTACATCGCCTGCAGCCAGATGAGGTAGCTGTAGGCCTCGGAGGTGGTCTCGTGCCCCTGGTCCGGGGCCTCGACGATCAGTGTCTCGACCGAGTGGTACGGGACGCCCTCGGGGGAGAAGTAGCCGTTGGCGGGGTTGGTGATCTTCCCGTAGAGGTCGAGGAAGCGGGCGTCGTACGTCTTCGACGCGGGCAGTTCGGTCACGGTGACCGTCGCCTTGCCGTGGCCGGCGGCCGAGGCGGTGAAGGTCGCGCTGCCCGTGCCGGAGGAGTCGGCCGAGACGGTCACCGACTGTGCGGTGTTCCAGTTGGCCGGCGTGAAGGTCAGCGACGAGCCGCTGGACACGGACAGCCCGGTGTTGCCCTCCGTGCGGGCCACGGTGACCGCCACGTTCGCGCTCGGCTGCTTCGACAGCTTCACCGAGAACGTGCCCGACTTGCCCTGCTGGACACCGAGTTGGGCGGGGGACGCAACGACGGCGGGGCCGGACGCGACCGTGATGCCGACCGGCGTCGAATCCGCGGCGGCGCCCAGGCTGTCGTACGCCTTGGCCACCAGGGAATGACTGCCCGCGGCCAAGCTCGAGGCCGACAGCGAGTACGGCGCGCTCGAGTCCGTTCCCAGAAGCGTGGTGTCGTCGTAGAACTCCACCTTGCTGATCGTGGCGTTGTCCGCCGCCGCGGCGGTGGCCGCGAGCGGGACGGGGTCCCCCTGGGTGTAGACCGCGCCCGCGCTCGGGCTGGTCAGTACCGTGATCGGCGGCTGGTGGGCTCCGGTGCAGCTGGTGCCGTTGACGGCGAAGGCGGCGGGGGCGGTGTTGGCGCCGCTGTAGGTGAACTGCGCGCCGGTGGAGACCGCGGCGCCCGCGGCGATCGTGCTGTTGTACGAGGCGTTCTTGACGGTGATGGTCTGGCCTGACTGGGACCAGGCGCCGTTCCAGCCGTTCGAGAGCCTCTGGTTGCCCGTGTAGCCGTAGGTCAGGGTCCAGCCGTCGATCGCATCCGTGCCGCGGTTGGTGATGGTGAGGTCGGCGGTGAAGCCGGAGCCCCAGTCGTTGGTCTTGTAGTCGACGCTGCACCGGACGGACGCCGCGTGCGCGGCGGTGGGGCCGGTGGCGAGCATCGACAGGGGCAGGGCGAGCGCGGCCAGGGCGGCGGTCCATAACCGTCGACCGGCTCCGCGTTTGCGTCCGGGATCCATGTGCTGGTTCCTCCTTGCGGCGTACGGCTCGGGGAGAAGTCAGTTACTGAACCAGTGGGAGCGCTCCCATTAATGGGGGCGATCCTGTGAGCGGTCAAGGTGTTTGAACGCTCGAAGTGGTTCGTGGGTGTCGTTGAGTTCAACTCCTGACGTGGGACTGGGCATCGGGGCGAGTTGCCGCTATCTTCCTTCCCACCAGTGGGAGCGGTTCCATTCAGTCGACGCGCCTGTCACGGCGCGCCAAGCTGCAAGGAGTCGCTCATGCGACACCCCCCATGTTCAGCACACGTACCGTCGCCGGCGCCGTCGCGCCTCTTCGGCGGGGTGGCCGTGCCCGCAGTGGCGGCCGAGGGAGCGCCTCCGGCCTGCACGGTGGAGTGCTCGGACCCCAGCCGGTCGGACACCGGTCGCCGGAGCTCCGTGGCCGAGGACCGCAACAGCGATACGCCCCTTGGCGTGTGGGAGCTGTACTTCGGCCTAGCGGGCGACCAGGAGGTCACCTGGGGCTGGGACGCCCGGTGCTCCGAGTCCGGCGTCACCGTGACCGCCGCCGCGGAGAGCGGAGACGGCGGGCGCGGTTCCGGCTCGAGCGTCCGTACCTGATAGCCCGTAACTGATCGCCCGCCGCCCGGGCCGGACACTCTCCCTCACCCTGCACCGACCGTCGTCAACTACGACGTGACGACGGGTGTGACGGGACGGCCTGAGAAGACGACACGGAGCCGAGTCCGCTGCCGACCGGTTCGCCCCCGGCCGCTCCGGCAACCGGTCCACCCCCGACCACTCCTCCGAACGGCGCGCTGACCACCGCCTACGACGGGACACCCACCACGTACGGCATCGGGCTGCGCGACCACACGCGCGCCGTCAACCCGTAAACCCCACGGAAAACAAAGGAAACCACCACAGATGAGTCGCACTCGAACATCGCTGCTCGCTGCCCTGGCGCTGGTCGCCGGGGCCTCCGGAACCGCCCTCAGCATCCAATCGGCGGGTGCCGCGGTCACGGCCACCCCCTGCACCGTCGACTACAAGGTGCAGAGCCATTGGGACACCGGCTTCACCGCCGCCGTGACCATCACCAACAACGCCGCCGCGAAGTCGAGTTGGTCGGTGAAGTGGTCGTATGCCGGCAACCAGCAGATCACCAACGGCTGGAGCGCGAAGATCAGCCAGAGCGGCACAGCTGTCACTGCCGCCAACGAGAGCTACAACGGCGCGCTGGCGAACGGCGGTTCCGTGAGCTTCGGCTTCAACGCCTCCTACAGCGGTACCAACGCCATACCCGCCACGTTCACGCTCGACGGCGTCACCTGCAACGTCGATGGCGGCGGCGATGGTGGCGGCGGTGGCGGTGGCGGTGACAACGGCGGCGACAACGGCAGCCGGGTCGAGAACCCGTACGTCGGCGCCAAGTCGTATGTGAACCCGGAGTGGTCGGCGAAGGCCGCAGCCGAACCGGGTGGCAGCCGCATCGCCAACCAGCCCACCGCCGTCTGGCTCGACCGGATCGCCGCCATCAACGGCGTGAGCGGAGGCATGGGACTGCGCGCCCACCTGGACGAGGCACTGAAGCAGAAGGGCTCCGGCGAGCTCGTCGTCCAGCTGGTCATCTACGACCTGCCCGGCCGCGACTGTGCCGCCCTCGCCTCCAACGGCGAACTCGGCCCGAACGACCTCGACAAGTACAAGTCCCAGTACATCGACCCGATCGCCTCGATCCTCTCCGAGGCGAAGTACGCGGGCCTCAGGATCGCCACCGTGATCGAGCCCGACTCACTGCCCAACCTGGTCACCAACGCCGGCGGCACCAACACCAGCACCGATGCCTGCGTGACCATGAAGGGCAACGGCAACTACGAGAAGGGCGTCAGCTACGCCCTGGACAAACTCGGCGCCGTCCCGAACGTCTACAACTACATCGACGCCGCCCACCACGGCTGGCTCGGCTGGGACAGCAACCTCGGCCCGGCCGCGCAGGAGTTCGCCAAGGTCGCCACCACCAACGGCGCGAGCGTGGACGACGTGGCCGGCTTCATCGTCAACACCGCCAACTACAGCCCCGTCAAGGAGCCTTACTTCAAGGTCACCGACAGCGTCAACGGGCAGACGGTGCGCCAGTCCAAGTGGCTGGACTGGAACCAGTACGCGGACGAGCAGTCCTACGCCCAGGCGCTGCGCGACAAGCTGGTCGCGGCCGGCTTCAAGTCCGGCATCGGCATGCTGATCGACACCTCCCGCAACGGCTGGGGCGGCGCGGCCCGGCCCGCCGGCCCGGGTGCGCAGACCTCCGTCGACGGCTACGTCGACAGCAGCCGCGTCGACCGGCGCATCCACGCCGGCAACTGGTGCAACCAGAGCGGCGCCGGAATCGGCGAACGGCCCACCGCGGCCCCGGCCGCCGGAATCGACGCCTACGTGTGGGTGAAGCCCCCGGGGGAGTCGGACGGGTCCAGCTCGGCCGTCTCCAACGACGAGGGCAAGGGCTTCGACCGGATGTGCGACCCCACCTACGGCGGCAACGCCCGTAACGGCAACAACCCCACGGGTGCTCTGTCGAACTCGCCGCTGGCCGGGCACTGGTTCTCCGCCCAGTTCCAGCAGCTGATGCAGAACGCCTTCCCGCCCCTGTCGTAGTCGGAGGAGCGGATCCGCCGGGGCCGGTCCCTGCCGAAGGACCGGCAGGACCGGACCCGGCGGGTCGTCCGTTCCACGCACCTGATTCCCGACCAGCGTGGCCAGGCCGTGAACGACGAACTCGAGCGCGAAGCCGTACCCGTCAGTTCTGCCCCTGGCCGGAGCGCGATGCCTGGCATACCGGTATGGAGGCCGAGGCCGAGGCCAACGCGCCAGGGACGCTCTCTCGACCACCCCGTCGAAGGCGCTGCCCAGCCCACTCGCGCGGAACGGCACCGTCCGCGCCCCACTCGACCAGGCCGTCGGCGGCCGTCCGGGCGCTGACCCGCCCAGCGACGCCGACCGTCCCCCCCGCCGCCGACCCGCTGTCGCCCGTACCGTCCGCGGACCGCGGCGGACGGCCACCGCCCCCACCTCGACCGCAAGTCGAGACGAACGACGGCTCACACCGAGAGACGAACCCGGGATCAGACCACCAACAGGGCGCCTGCGGCGGCTCGGCATGCCGCTGAGCCGCCGACAACGTGTACCGCGGGCCTCGGCGGATCCTGCCTCGGCCGCGGACTCCGGGCCGGTGGCACTCGTCTCGGTCACACGCAGGGCTCACGGAAGCAGTTCGATGTGCGGATGGTCCGGGGATGCCGGGCAGGCGTGGAGTTGGAGGTCGTAACCGCCGATGATGTCGATCAAGGTGAAGTTGCCGTCCTGGGCGCCCAGGGGAGGCGGGGTCGGGTTCGTCCGTTCCTCCTCGGCGATCCAGGTCCCGCTGCCGCCGTCCCATTCCCAGGAGGCGATGGTGAGGAGCGGGACCTGCTCGGTGCCGCACTCGGGGCAGGGGCGGGGCTTGGGGTCGGTGCGGGGCCAGCTGCTCCAGCCGCCGGTCTTCCAGCCGGGGGCCGTGGAGAGGTTGTTCTGGTAGAGCTCGCCCGGGTCGTCCGCGTACGTGTGGTACCGCGCAGGATCGATCGTCTCCCAGCGGCTCATGTCGTCCAGCTGGTCCCGGAGCTCCTTGCTCAGCTCCCCGGGGTAGGGGAATTCGGTGACCTGCTCCGGTGAGAACAGGCACGGCTCCGGGAGGTAGCAGTCCCGCTGGACGATGGGCGGCTCGGGCGGTGCGTCGAGAACCTCGGTGACGGTGGCGGAGGAGCGCCAGAAGAGGGCTGTCCGGGGGTGGGCCATCTCGTGGTCGAAGGGGCACCAGAGCACTTGGAGGAGGTCCGCGTCGGGCGGGCACGGGAAGGGGACGTCGCGGGCGTAGAGCTGGGCGACGGGCAGGAGGGGGATCGGGCCGTCGAACCACGGGCGGCCCACCTTGATCCGCTCCCCGGTCGCCCGTTCCTCGGGGGTCCACTGGGGTGCCTCGGGGGCGAGGCGCAACCGCTCGGCCGCTACGGCGCGGTCGCGGCGGAGGAGCCGGACGTCGTCCGGTGAGTAGACCACCGGCGCCGCGTGCCTGTCGTGCGGCTCGTCGCAGTGCGGCCACGGCTCGCAGGCGGGCCACAGGAGCGGGCCGCCGACGGAGCTGTCGTGCACGGTCGGCGCCCCCGGCCGCGGGTGCAGCCGGGTCGCCGTCCGCGCCAGAGGAGCCAGCTGAGGGAAGAGCGCGGTGATGTCGAACGGCCGCGGTGGGGTGGTGAATATGGCGTTCACAGCGGTGATGCTGCCAGCAGTGTCTGACAATGGGCGTACCGATCTACGTCAGCTGACACCACACAACTTCCCTGTGTCAGCAGGCGGACCAGAGGAAGATGCCAGCAACATGGAGTCCGGCCAGGTAGATGGTCGCGGTCTTCTCGTAGCGTGTGGCGATGCCGCGCCACTGCTTCAGGCGGTTGATGCACCGTTCGACGGTGTTGCGCTGCTTGTAGGTCTCGCGGTCGAACGCCGGCGGTCTCCCGCCCCGGCTGCCCTCCGCAGCCGATGGCCACGTTGATCTGCCGGCACGGGGATCACCGCGCGGATGCCGCGCTTGCTCAGGTGATCGCGGATCGCGCGGGAGGAATACGCCTTGTCGGCCATGACTACGTCAGGTCTTGTCGGCCATGACTACGTCAGGTCTGGTTCGAGGCCGTCCGCGGCGACGCGGTACACCGAGGCCGGCAGACTGAAACGACCACACCCTCACCAAGCGACTGTCCCCCGCTCCGTGCCCGACCCGATCACGCCCCCCCCCGGGCCGACACCGCCTTCACCGACGGCTCCACTCGTTCTGCACACCGACGGACTCATCAAACGCCGCCACAAGGACATCGACACCGGCCATGACCGCCTCGCCGACTCACTCCGCCGGCCCAGAAACCCTCGGCAACTCCTCTTGCGCGACCTCGTCTAACCCGCCGCGGCATCATCGCCCCGCGCGGCTCATGGCCGTGACGCTGATCGGCCCCAGCGGGGTCTCGCGCAGCGTGGCGAAACCGAAGTGGCGGTAGAGGGGGACGTTCGCCGGGTGGGCCGTGGTCAGGTCGTGGTCCAGAGGCAGACGGCCGGCGCCGCGTCCTTTCAGGTCGGGGTGGACCCCGATGAACTCCAGCGTCCAGGCCCCCGGGGGCGCGCAGCCGTCGGTGGCGTTCAGGTAGCGCAGGGTGCGGGCGAGGGCGCGTGGCCCGCAGCGGAGCCCGGTGCGGGCTGCCCAAAGAGCGCGGGCGCCGAGGGGTCGGGGTCGCGCTCGGCGGGGTGAGGACGGCCGCTGCGAGGAGCCGGCCGTCCGCGCCCACGAGCGCGGTACGGCGGGCGCCGTCGAGGCCGGCGTGGGTACGCAGGGTGGCGAGCAGCAGCGCGGCGTTGGCCGGCGTCCAGGCTAGGTCGCCGGACAAGACGATCAGCCCCATCGCGGCGAGGTGGATCAGATGCGCCGAGACGAACAGCAGCCGGGCGCGCCTGGCTCCGGGGTCGGGCCGGTGGTACCAACGCCCCGCGGCGTTGGTGGAGTTGGTCAGTACCCCGCCGATCAGGTCGAGCCCGGCCAGGGCAACCACGGCGAGTTGTACGGTGGACAACTAGAGGCGTAGGGAGCAGCTGCTGGGCAACGCCCGGTCGGCCGGTCCCGGCCACCGCCGCCGCAGGCGCGGTCGGCACCGGCCGAAACACCTCCCAGCTGTGCGCGGCGTTCCACGCAACGCTCATGCCGCAGCCGGGCGTTGTGCTCGGAAGACGCCCACGACGGCCGCGCACGGGTCCGTAGGTCTCGGACCTGCCGGGTTGCGAATCCGTGCCTCGACTCGCGCACCGTGCCGGACCGCCGCGAGGTCACCGAGCGGGGCGTACACCGGTCCCCGCTCCTTCCGTGGTCCGCCACGCCTCGCGGCGTCCGGTTGCCCGGTGGTTCGGCCATGCCGCCGGGGAAGTCTGTGTGCCGGGTTGGGTCGGGCCGTAGGATTTGGTGATCTCGTGGGGGAGGTGGTCATGGGCAGACGACGTCCTGGGGGGCCGACGCTGGAGGAGGTGGCCGTCCGCGCGGGGGTGGGGCGGGGCACGGTCTCTCGCGTCATCAACAACGCGGCCGGCGTGAAGGCGTCGACGCGCCGGGCTGTGCAGCGTGCTGTCGAGGAACTCGGGTATGTGCCCAATCTCGCCGCGCGGTCTCTGGCAGGGCGACGGGCCGATGCCGTTGCCCTGGTCCTGACCGAGCCGGACTGGAGGCAGTTCGCGGAGCCGTTCTTCTCCGAGATCGTCCGCTCGCTGGGGGATGCGCTGGCGGACACCGGGATGCAGTTGCTGCTGACGCTGGTCCGATCGGATGCGGAGCGGCAGCGTTTCCTGGAGTACGCGCGGGGCGGCCGGGTCGACGGGGCGCTGCTGGTGTCCGTGCACGCCGGGGACCCGCTGCCGGACATGCTCGCCGAGGCGCGGTTGCCGACGGTGATGCTGGGACGCCGTTCGGGCGACGAGCACGTCAGCTACGTCGACGCGGACAACGTCGGCGGTGCCCGCAGCGCCGTAGCCCACCTGCTCAAACGGGGCCGTACGGAGATCGCCACCATTACCGGGCCGCTCGACATGTACGTCGCCCAGTGCCGATTGCGCGGCTACCGGGAGGCCCTGGCCACGGCGGGACAGGGGGGCGAGCGGTCCTGGGTCGCCGAGAGCGACTTCACGCAGGAGAGCGGGCGCCGTGCCATGGCCGAACTCCTCGAACGGCATCCGGAGATCGACGGGGTCCTCGCCGCGTCGGACACCACGGCGGTGGGTGCTCTGCAGGCGCTGCGCGCGGCGGGACGGCGGGTGCCCGAGGACGTCGCCGTGATCGGTTTCGACGACTTTCCGCTGGCCGAGCAGACCGAGCCGCGGTTGACCACGGTCCGTCAGCCGCTGGAGGAGATCGGGCGGGCCATGATCCGGCTGCTCCTGGAGGAGATGGACGAGCCCGCCGTCGCCTGGCGCCACGTCATCCTCCGTACGGAACTGGTGGTCCGCGAGTCGTCCTGACCCCCGGTCGATCGTCCCGCATCGCGGCGGACCGCAGGGAGCGGGGCCTGACCGCCCCCGGCAGGCCGTCCTGGCCCCCGGCCGGTCGTCCTGACCGCCCCCGGCCGGTCGTCCTTCCCTCGGTCGGTCGTCCTGACCGTCGCGGGTCGATCCCGAAGCCCCGTTGAGTGGGACGCTCCCGGCCGCGGGCGCTCGGGAGCGCTCCCAACAGGCGCGCGAGGGGCAACCCGCACGCCTCCTCCGACCTGGCATCCTCGGAAACTCCGGCCAGGCATCCTCGAAGACTTTCGACGGGTTCCTGCCCGCAGTCTTGTCAGGAACATGGAGCCTCCCTAGAGTCCCTGCCGAACCGAGGGAATGGGAGCGCTCCCATTGTCGTAGTCGTGGGAGCGCTCCCCGCACCTACTTCCCCCACTCCCTTCGGAGAGGATCCGCATGCGACCGTCACCGCACCATGCCCGCAGGGCGCGTGGCCTGTTCGGCGCTCTGCTCACCTCGCTCGTCTCGCTGGCCGCGCTGCTGACTACCGCTTCGGCGGCGCAGGCCGACACCACCATCTGTGAGCAGTACGGGTCGACCACGATCCAGGGCCGCTACGTCGTCCAGAACAACCGCTGGGGCACCAGTGAGACACAGTGCATCAGCGTGAGCGACTCGGGATTCCGGATCACCCAGGCCGACGGCTCGGTACCCACGAACGGCGCCCCGAAGTCCTACCCGTCCGTCTACAACGGCTGCCACTACACCAACTGCTCACCCGGAACCAAGCTTCCCGCCCAGCTCAGCACCATCTCCAGCGCGCCCACCGGCATTTCCTACAGCTACGTCGGCAACGCGGCGTACGACGCCGCCTACGACATCTGGCTCGACCCCACGCCCCGCACCGACGGGGTCAACCGGACCGAGATCATGATCTGGTTCGACAAGGTCGGATCCGTCCAGCCCGTGGGCTCCGTGGTCGGCACGGCCACCGTGGCCGGGCGCCAGTGGCAGGTGTGGTCCGGCAACAACGGCTCCAACGACGTCCTGTCCTTCGTCGCACCGTCGGCGATCAGCAGCTGGAACTTCGACGTCATGGACTTCGTCCGGCAGGCCGTCTCCCGCGGACTGGCCCAGAACAACTGGTACCTGACCAGCGTTCAGGCCGGCTTCGAGCCCTGGCAGAACGGCGCAGGCCTCGCCGTGACCTCGTTCTCCTCCACGGTCAACACCGGCGGCGGCTCCGGTGACCCCGGCACCCCCGGCGGCTCCACCGCCTGCAAGGTGGCCTACGCGACGAACGTCTGGCAGGGCGGATTCACCGCCGACGTGACCGTGACCAACACCGCCACCTCCCCGGTCAACGGCTGGAGGCTCGGGTTCACCCTGCCCGCCGGACAGCAGATCACCAGCAGCTGGAGCGCCGGCGTCTCCCCGTCGGCCGGAGCGGTCACGGCCAGCAGCCTGGCCTACAACGCACAGATCGCCCCCGGCGGCCAGGTGTCCTTCGGCTTCCAGGGCAGCTATGCCGGCTCCTTCACCAAGCCCGCATCCTTCAGCCTCAACGGCACCTCCTGCACCACCGTCTGACACCTCCGCTCATCCCGGGACCCGCCCGCCCACCGGCCCTCGCCGTGGAGCGGGCGGGCCCCGGCCCACGCACTGCGCCGCCCCCACCCTCCCGGCCCCCACCGGAAAGGCCCAACCCATGCGCCTTCTGACCGACTGTCGCGGCCCGGCGACTGCCGCTCTGGCCCTGTGCGTCGCCGCCCTGACCCTCGTCGGACCGGCCGCCGCCCTCCCGGAACCCGCACCCCTCTCGTCCGCCGCCGGCCTTCCCTACCAGGACGCCTCCTTACCGGTCGCCGACCGCGTCGACGACCTGATGTCGCGGATGACGCTGGACGACAAGCTCGGCCAGATGACGCAGATCGAGAAGGACGCCCTCGTCCCGCAGTCCGACCTCGCCACGTACCGCATCGGGTCCGTGCTGTCCGGAGGCGACTCCACGGTCAGCCCCAACAACGCGCGGACCTGGGCCGACACGTACGACAGCATCCAGCGCACCGCTCTGACCACCTCGCTCGGCATTCCGATGATCTACGGGATCGACGCCGTGCACGGCCACAACGCGGTGCGCGGCGCCACCCTCTTCCCGCACAACATCGGACTGGGCGCCACCCGTGACCCCGCCCTCGTCCAGCGCGTCGGACGGGCGGTCGCCGAGGAGGTCTCCGGCACCGGGATCGACTGGGACTTCGCCCCCTGCCTGTGCGTGGTCCGCAACGACCGATGGGGCCGTACCTACGAGTCGTACGGCGAGACAGCGGAACTGCCCTCCGCCATGACGACGTTCGTCAGCGGGCTCCAGGGCGACACCCTGGGAGCCGGCCCCGCCTCCGTGCTCGCCACCGCCAAGCACTACCTCGGCGACGGTGGCACCACCGGCGGCGTGGACCAGGGCGACACCGAGCTGTCCGAGGCCGATCTGCGGGCGATCCACCTGCCGCCGTTCAAGGAGGCCGTGCGCCGCGGCGTGGGGTCGGTGATGCTGTCGTACAGCGGCTGGAACGGCGTCAGGTCCCACGCGAACAGGTACCTGGTGACCGATGTGCTCAAGGGTGAGCTGGGATTCACCGGGTTCGTCGTCTCCGACTGGGCGGCCGTCGACCAGCTCGACGGGCAGAGCGGCTTCACCGGCGCCGAGATCAGCACGGCAGTCAACGCGGGTGTCGACATGGTGATGGTGCCGCACGACTACAGGAAGTTCCTCACCCTGCTGCGCGGCGAGGTCACCGCGGGCCGCGTCCCGCAGTCCCGGATCGACGACGCCAACCGCCGCGTCCTGACGAAGAAGTTCCAACTCGGTTTGTTCGAGAGGCCGTTCACGGACCGGTCGTACACCGCCACGGTCGGCTCGGCCGCGCACCGGGACCTGGCCCGGCAGGCGGTGCGGGAGTCCCAGGTGCTGGTGAAGAACGAGGGCGGGATCCTGCCGCTGGCCAAGTCCGCGAAGCTCTTCGTCGCCGGCAAGTCCGCCGACGACATCGGCAACCAGAGCGGGGGCTGGACCGTGGGCTGGCAGGGCGGCAGCGGCCCCGTCACCGAAGGCACCACGGTCCTCCGGGGCATCCGTGCCGCCGTCACCGACGCGTCCCGGGTCACCTACGACCGCCATGGCAACGGCATCGACGCGAGCTACGGCGCCGCTGTCGCCGTCGTCGGCGAGGCGCCGTACGCCGAGGGCAAGGGCGACCGGCCGAACGGCATGGGGCTGGACCAGGAGGATCTGCAGACCCTCGCCCGGCTGAAGGCGAGCGGGGTGCCGGTCGTGGTGGTGCTCGTATCCGGCCGGCCCCTCGACGTCTCCGTCCAGTTGCCCGACTGGAAGGCGCTTCTCGCCTCCTGGCTGCCCGGCACCGAGGGCGCCGGAGTCTCCGACGTGCTGTTCGGCGATTACGCGCCCACCGGCAAGCTGCCGGTGACCTGGATGAAGAGTGCCTCGCAGCAGCCGATCAACGAGGGCGACGGCAAGGCCGCGCTCTTCCCGTACGGGTACGGGCTGACGTACGACACCACGGACCCGGACCCGGAGCCCACGCCGCCCCCGACGCAGGGCGCGTGCGCCGCGCAGTTCCGTACCGTTTCCTCCTGGCAGGGCGGTTACCAGGCGGAGGTCACGGTCAAGAACACCGGCTCTGCCGCACTGACGGGCTGGTCGGTGGCCTGGGATCCGTCGGGCTCGACCGTCACCAGCCTGTGGAACGGCGTGCTGACCGCCGCCCAGGACCGGGCCACCGTGCGCAACGCCGCCTTCAACGGCTCGCTGCTCCCCGGCGCCACCACCTCGTTCGGCTTCACCGCGAACGGCACGGCAGGCACACCGGCCCCGCACTGCACCGCCGGCGGCTGACCGCACGTCGGCCCGCCTGCGGGGAGCGCCGTGGGAGGCGCTGGGGCACCGGGGGACCGGAAGTCCGTCACGGTGCCCCGGCAGGGCGGCCGACGAGCGGCCGGCAGCGTCCTGGCAAGTCGGTGGCCTGGCGGGGCTGATCCTCGGCTCCGTCCCGGGGCCCCGGCGCTGACGCCGACAGCGACGGCGACAATGAGCAGCGACGGGTTCGACGGCTTGGGGGAGCGGGATGCTGACCGGGATCGTGATCGACGCGCTGGATGTCGGGCGTATGGAGGACTTCTGGCGGGACGCGACGCAGGGCCGGACCGGCGGCCTGCGGCTGCGGTTCGTGCCGACCGCGAAGCCGAAAGCCACGCAGAAGAACCGACTCCACCTCGACCTGGCCGGGGGACCGGACTGGGAGGCCGAGGTGGCGCGCCTGCTCGCACTCGGTGCGACCCGGATCGACATCGGGCAGGGGGACGTCCCGTGGGACGTGCTGGCCGATCCGGAGGGCAACGAGTTCTGCGTGCTGCGTCCCGGTCACCCCGGCGTGCTCGCCGACTCCGGCCTCGTCGCGATCTGCCTCGACGTAGCCGAGGAGGACCGCCACGCGCAGTCGGTCTTCTGGGAGTCCCGGGCGGACTGGCGCGCGGTCGAGTCCGACAACTCGGCCGTCCGGCTGCGCCGGAAGCCCACCAGCACCGTCTCGCTGGTCATGGGGCCGCCCGCGGCGCCCAAGACGGGGCGGAACAGGCTGCGCCCGGAGATCACCCGACGCGACGGGGAGCCCGGCGAGTTCCCCGACGCCGGCGGAAACGAGTTCCACGTCACGCGCTGACCCCTGGCTGCCCCCGGCCGGCGCCTGTGGGAACCGACCGTTTCAGAGCGAGTCGCGCTGTACGTGCTGCGGCCTGTGTTGCCTGGCGTGACGTTCAGGCGAAGACCGCAGGCTGCCCGTACCAGCGCGCACCCGTGGAACCGATCCTCACGACAGACCGTGGTGGGGCATCGTGAACAGAGGGGAGCGGACCGGCTCGGGGCGGTGCACACCCCGCGGCCGGTATCCCAGTCGGTCCGCCACTCCCACCTGATCGGCCAGCAGCCAGATGATGGCCAACCACATTTCGGTGCCTTGCAGCCCCGGCTCCCGGCCGGGACCCGAGCCGCCCTCTCCCGCCGGACCGAAGCCGAAACCCGCCCGGTCACGCCAGTGCCCCAGCGCCTGCGTCAACTGCTCCTCGGCCCACGCCCGCACCTCATCCTCCCGATGACGGGTCTGACGTCCCGCAAGCCACAGCGGATGCGCCACGTCCAGGACGTTGCACGCGTTCTGACGGCCCGCCGCGAACCAGCGCGGATCGCGCGCATGGGTCAGCACGGTGTCCACCACCCGCTCCGCGAACGGCACAGGAAGCCCGAACTGGGCGAACGAGCCACGGGTCAGCCGGTAGTAGCCGTTGACCAGTTGGAGCCGGCCGTCGGCCGGCGACGGTGCCGCGCCCCACATTCCCGTCCACGGATCCACCCGGGTCCCCAGCCAGCCGAACAGCGCCTCCAGCGCGCCCGGTTCGCCGCACGCCTCACCCCTCGACTCGCGATTGCGCCAGGCGCCGGTCGCCCAGCAGTCCACCCACGCGCCCGCCGACCAGGCCTGGGTCCGCCAAGGCAACGCCTCCAGCCGGGCCACCAGTTGGCCCGCCGTCATGCGGTCCACGACATGCACCGGGTGGGCGAACCGGGAGTCCAGCAACTCCAGCGCATAGCCCACCGACAGCACGTGGTACTCGGCAGCGCCGTCCTCGATCCATCCGTCGCGGGCCGGCGCGGGAAGCACTCCGGGCCCGCCTCCAGGGGCGAGTTCGGGTACCAGTCCGCTCACCGGATCCTGCAGCACACGCAGCCGCTCGGCGTGCTCGGCCGCGGCCATCTGCCCGGGAGGCGCGCCCAGCAGCAGATCGGCGATCTCCACAGCATCACAGTGCGCGCGCACCGTCGCCGATACGCCCGGTCGGTCGCTGTAGCGGCCGGTGTCGTCGTTCCAGCAACGGGCAAGGACATCGGCGGTCTGCGCCCGGGCCCGCTCGGCGAACTCGGCCACGGCATCGCCCAGGCCGGCTTCCGGCGTGACGGCCACCGATCCGCCGTGCCCACGGCGATCACGCAGCGGGCGGGCCGGGTTGCCGGCGGCGATCGTCCACGGCGCCAGGTCCTTGGTGACCACGGCCCCCGCCCCCACCACGCAGTGGTCGCCGATCGTCACCCCGTCCAGCACGACGACGTGCGAGCCGATCCACACGTCATCCCCGATGACGACACCCTTGCTCGTCAGCGGCTGCCGGTGCACGGGCCGGTCCGGCGCGAAACCGTGGTTGAAGCCGAGCAGGGAAGCGTGCGCGCCGATACGCACCCCGTCCCCGAGCGTCACGTGCCCCCGCACCGTCGCATACGGGTTGACGGAGCAGTCCCGCCCGGCCCGCACCTCGCCCGTGACATAGGCGTATCCCGCGATGTAGGAATCGGCGCCCAGCCGCAGAACATCAGTGAACACGGCAGCGGCCGAAGAGACATAGCAGCGAGGCCCAAGACTCGCTCCGGCTTCGACCAACGTCTCCTGGTGCGCGGCCTGAGCCGCTCGCTGCACGGAAGAGGCCCTGGGGACGAAGTCCCAGGGACAGTAGTCGAAATAGGAGTCCTCGACGCCGCCTTCCTGATCCACGCACCTCAGCTTAGATAGCGCTTACTGGCCGGGCAATCTCCCTCAGCCGCACGCACGGGAGCGATCCACGGCCGGAGGGTAAAGCTCGAGCCCACCGGTTCCGCCCTGCGGGCGGTTTACGGCTGTGCGGCTGCAGGCTCGGCCGGTCCGCTCGGAAACTGGGGCGTAACGCGGCACCGGCCGCCGGAAGGGGTCTCATGGCGGACAGCAGGATCTTGGTCGCGGTACGGGAACGTCCACAGGACGAGGGTGCCGGCGCCGAGCAGTTGGCGCGCATCGGTGAGGCCGTCGAGTCGCGGGGGTTCGACATCCGATGGGCGGCGGGTGTCGCGGACGCCGAGGCGGTGCTGCGGACGGAGGCGGGGCTGACCGCGGCACTCGTCGCCTGGGAACTACCGGGCGGAGGGAGCGCGGACGGCGAGCCAGGCGGCGCTGCCGTGCTGCGCTCCATCGGGCGGCGCTTCCAGGACCTTCCGGTCTTCCTGGTCATGACCGACGACGGCGTACGGGACCTGCCGCTGTGGGTATCGGAGTCGGTCGTCGGGTACGTGTGGCCGCTGGAGGACACGCCCGGATTCATCGCGGGCCGGATCACCACCGCCGCGCGCACCTACCAGGACACCGTCCTGCCCCCCTTCTTCCGGGCGCTGCGCCGCTTCGACGACGCGCACGAGTACTCCTGGCACACCCCGGCCCACTCCGGCGGTGTCGCCATGCTGAAGTCGCCCGCGGGCCGGGCCTTCCACGACTACTTCGGGGAACGCCTGCTGCGCAGTGACCTGTCGATCTCCGTGGAGGAGCTCGGCTCGCTGTTCGAGCACACCGGCCCGATCGGCGAGGCGGAGCGCAACGCCGCCCGGGTCTTCGGCGCCGGCCTCACGTACTTCGTGCTGCACGGCGATTCCACCTGCAACCGTGTGGTCGGCCACTTCGGCGTCACCCGCGACGAGATCGCTCTGGTGGACCGCAACTGCCACAAGTCGGTGCTGCACGGGCTGGTCGTCTCCGGCGCCCGTCCCGTCTACCTGATCCCCACCCGCAACGGTTACGGCCTGGCGGGGCCGCTGCCCCCGGCGGAACTCGCGGCGGACTCCGTCGCGGCCCGGATCGTCGCGAACCCGCTGACCCGGGATGCGGTCTCGCCGCACCCTCAGTACGCCGTCTTCACCAACTCCACCTACGACGGCCTGTGTTACGACGCCCCGGCGGCGGCACGAGCGCTCGCCTCGAGTACGCCCCGGCTGCACTTCGACGAGGCATGGTTCGCGTACGCCCGCTTCCACCCGCTCTACGCCGGCCGGTACGGCATGTCGGTGGACGAGGTCACCTTCCCCGGTTCGGACCGGCCGACAGTCTTCGCCACCCAGTCCACCCACAAACTGCTGGCCGCGCTCTCGCAGAGCGCCATGATCCACGTCAAGCCCGCCCCCAGGGCGCCCGTCGAGCACGACCGGTTCAACGAGGCGCTGATGATGCACGGCACCACCTCCCCGCTCTATCCGATGATCGCCTCGCTCGACGTGGCGACAGCGATGATGGACGGGCCGCAGGGCCGCTGGCTGATCGACGAGGCCGTGACCGAGGCGGTCCGTTTCCGCCAGGAGATGGTCCGCATCGGGCGCCGTATCGAGGAGGCCGGCGACCGACCCCCGTGGTTCTTCGGCGTATGGCAACCCGAGACGGTCACCGACCCGAGCACCGGCACCCGGCTGCCGTTCGACGAAGCCCCGGCCGACCTGCTGCGCACGGAGCCGGCCTGCTGGCACCTCGAACCCGGAGCGGCCTGGCACGGCTTCCCGGGGCTGACCGACGGCTACTGCATGCTCGACCCGATCAAAGTCACCCTGATCTGCCCGGGCATCGACGCGACCGGCACCACCGGTGACTGGGGCATCCCGGCACGCGTGCTCACCGCGTACCTGGCCACCCGTCACATCGTCGTGGAAAAGACCGACAGCTATACGACGCTCGTCCTGTTCTCCATGGGCATCACCAAGGGCAAATGGGGCACCCTCCTCGACGCCCTGATGGACTTCAAGGCCCTCTACGACCAGGACGCCCCCCTCGACCGGGCCCTGCCCGCACTGGTCGCCGAGCACCCCAGGCGATACGCCGGCCGAACCCTGCGCGAGCTGTGCCAGGACATGCACGACCACCTGCGCTCTGTCCGTCTCGTCGAGCTGCTGGACGCTGCCTTCCAGCAGCTGCCGGAACCGGTCGGTCCACCACAGCTGTGCTATCAGCGCCTGATCCGTGGCGGTACCCACCGCGTACGGTTGACGGAGGCGCCGGGCCAGGTGGCCGCCGCCATGATCACCGTCACTCCGCCCGGCATTCCCGTCCTGATGCCGGGCGAGAACGTCGGCGCCCCCGACGGCCCGCTGCTGCGTTACCTCTCCGCCCTCGAGTCCTTCGACCGCCGTTTTCCCGGATTCCGCAGCGAGACCCACGGCGTGACACTCGACCCCGACACCGGCGACTACCTCATCGAATGCCTGCGACCGGCAGCCGACGAGGAACCAAGCTCCGACGGTCAGGAACCCCGCACCGTGGCGGCCCAACGCAGCCATCCGCAGGAATCCCAGATCGAGGGCAGGTAGACCGGCACAGTCCGGCCCGGGCTCGGCTCCAGGGGCCGTCGTGCAGCACGTCGACGCCGCTGCCGGAGGCTCACCGGAGTGGCTCACCGGCCATGTCGTCCAGCGTCCGCCGCGCACGCACGCCACGATCTCGCGAAAGTTCCACACCGGCCGCCCAGGTGCTCATCGGCCACCAACTCCACCACGCCTTGCCTGAGCCGACGGGACGGCCGAAGGGCGCCTGCACCAGCGGCCTTCCGGTCTCAGGTCACCGGAGCAGATTGGACTTTCGGCAGTGTCGGAAGGCTCCCGATGTCCGTACCGTCCCTTGCGTGGACAGCATGATGATCAACAGTGGGACTCCGACTCCGACTCCGACCGGGACGGCTGATCGTCGGCAGACTCTTGATCCAGGGGGTCTTCTGACAGCGGGCGCGCTGACGGCCGCCGGCCTGAGCATGGTGAACCTCTGGTGGACCGTCCCGACTGTCGTCGCCGCGTTCTTGGCCGGACGCCGGCCTGGACGGATGGCGCCGACCGCGCTCGCTCTCGTCGGGCTTCTCTCGGCCGGTGTGGTGGCCTTGTCCGTCGTGCCTGCCTGGCTGCCGTTGGCCGGCCGATTCGTGGCAGTCGTGGTGGTCGCCACGATGCTGCCCTGGTTCGCGGGCCGGTTCTGGTGCCACTACCAGCAGCTTGTCCGGGCCGGCTGGGAGCGCGCCGGGCACCTGCAACGCGAGCAGGAGCTGGTCGCCGAGCAGGCCAGGCTGCGCGAGCGGGCGCGCATCGCGCAGGACATGCATGACGTACTGGGCCATGACCTCAGCCTGGTCGCCCTGTCGGCCGGCGCCCTGAAGCTCGCGCCGGACCTCGCAGAGCATCATCGAAGGGCCGCGGGCGACATCAGGGCCAAGGCGGCGGCCGCGGTGGAGCGTCTCGGCGAGGTGATCGGCGTCCTGCGGGAGGAGCTCGGTGAGGCGCCGACGGACCCTGACGGCGCCAGTCTTGCGGGCCTGGTCGCGCAGGCCTCCGCGGCCGGCCTCGCCGTGGAGTTCCGCACCGACGGCAAGGCCGACGACCTGCCACCGGTGGTCGAGCGGGCGCTTCACCGGGTCGTGCAGGAAGCGCTGACCAACGTGGCCAAGCATGCGCCCGGCGCGACGGCGACCGTCCAAGTGACGTATGTGGCAACGGAGTCGGAAGTCCTCGTGGCGAACGGCCCGCCGCCGTCCGCGGTCAACCTGCCGCCCCGGCTCGGCAGCGGGGGGCATGGCCTCATCGGCCTCGAAGAACGGGTGCGGTTGGCCGGCGGTTCGCTCGACCATGGTCCGCGCGACGGGGGCTTTGTGGTCACCGCACGGATCCCGCACGCGCCTTCGGTAGCACCGTCACGGCTCCTCGCGCCCGCGGCGTCCCCGGCAGGCAACGAGTTGCCGCAGGAACATCGCCGTGCTCGGCGTCGCGTCGGCCGGGCCCTGGTGGCTGCGGTCATGGCGCCCCTGGTGACTGGAGCGGCACTGAGCGGAGCGCTCATGGGGTGGGAGATGCTGTCGGCGTCCCGATCGGTCCTGGAACCTGGTGACTTCGCCCGCCTGCGAGTGGGGCAAGATCGCTCTGAGGCGGAGCGTTTCCTGCCGGACCGGCAGACGAACCACCGACCGCTGACGCCCGAGCCGACAGGAGACGGCACCACGTGCGAGTACTACGCGATAACGGCCGACCGGTTCGACGACAGGTCCGGCGACGCGTACCGGCTCTGCTTCCGGGACGGCATCCTGGTGTCCCGGGACACGCTCACCCCGTGAAGGCCGGTGCCCGGGGACACGCTCACCCTGTGAGGGTCCGATGATCCGGGTGCTGATCGCCGACGACGAGCCGATGATCCGGGCGGGAGTACGCGCCGTTCTCGCCTCGGATCCTGGCATCGAGGTCGTCGCCGAGGCCTGTGACGGGCGCGAGGCCGTGGAATCGGTCCGGCGTCACCGTCCCGCGGTGGCTGTGCTGGACATCCGTATGCCGGGGATGAACGGTATCGACGCGGCTGCGGAGATCCGCAGCATCGCGCCCGGCACGGGCGTCGTCATGCTGACGACGTTCGGCGAGGACGACTACATCCTGCGGGCACTCGGGGGTGGCGCGGCCGGCTTCCTGATCAAGTCGGGCGAACCCGAGGAACTGATCACGGGGATCCGGGCGGTGGCCGACGGCGCCGCCTACCTGTCACCGAAGGTCGCGGCCCGGGTCGTCGCGCACCTTGCCGCTACCGGCGCGGGCGCTCTGGCCGGTCGGCGCTCCGTCGCCCGCGCCCGAGTCGACTCCCTGACCACCCGGGAACGGGAGGTACTTGCCTTCCTCGGCAGGGGGCTGTCCAACGGGCAGATCGCCCGGCGGTTGCATGTGGTGGAGGGGACGGTGAAGGCCCATGTGAGTTCCATCCTGGCGAGGCTCGGCGTGGACAACCGGGCCGCTGCCGCGGTCGTCGCCCACGAGGCCGGGATCGTTCCTCCGCCCTCCCAGCCGTGATGCCGCCCGCTGAGCCGGCGGCGAGAACGTGAGGAGTACGGCCACCACCACCGTGGCGCCGAGGATCGCGCCGGCGAGCACATCGTGCGGGTAGTGGGCCCCCGTCGACACGCGCAGCAGCGCGGCGGCCGCGGCCAGCGGCAGCGTGGCTGCGGCAAGGCGCGGCCGAAGCACGGCCAGGCCGACGGCCGTCCCGGCGGCGAGGGTGGCGTGGTTGCTCGGGAAGGACCAGTCTCCCGCGCCGGGGCACTCCGCGACGAGGTCGGCCCCCGTGCGCAGCGCGCGGCAAGGTCGCTCCTCGTCCACCACCAGCTTCACCGCTTCGCTCACCGCGTAGGCCGCGAGGGTGCCGAGACCGGTCAACACGGACTCGACGACCCCTCGCCGGTCTTTGCGACGGACTGCGGTCCACCACGTGCAGGCCAGCATCATGGCGAGAACCACCAGCGTGCCCTCGGTGGCCACTTCCAGGAGCGAGCCCAGCCACGACGGCGCATCGGCCACCGCCCGAGTCACCGACCGGTAGGCGGACGCCGACGCTCCTCCGGTGACCTTGACGGCGCCGGCTTCGCCCAGACCACCCGGGGAGAGCCGGACGACCGCTGCCGCCCCCACACCCAGGACGCCCGTAGCACCAAGCAGCCGACCAGCTCTGATCTTCTCTCGTGGTTCCTGTTCCATGGGGCCTGAACGTAGAAGCGGGGCTGGCCGGGAACCCGAGCCGAACGGCAACAGCTGCCCCTGACGATCGTCAGGGTAGACGGCCACGGAAACCCTCGGCAGTGCCGGTAGTCCGGAGGGCGCCCTGGACCACGCCTGCGGCCACTACCTCGCCATGCCAGAGATCTGAGGCACCGCCACACACCGCAGCGGCTCAGAGTCGACCCCCCGAAGGACCTACGGCGCCGACCACTAAGGTGTGCTGGTGATCTTCAAGTGGAAGCGGGAAGCCAAGGGCTTCGCCGCCATCGTGACCGAGCTGGAGGGAGCGGTGGCCGCTCGCGACGGCGACCGCACCGGGCCTGCCTTCACCGCCTTGATGAACAGTGTGCAGTCGGCGTCGGACGCCGAACGCCGCCTGGCAGGGCCCCGGTTGGCGGCGCTGCTCCCCGCCTTTCCGCCCACCGGCCCGCGGCCGATGCTGGCGATGGCGGCCGGCTTCTGCGTCGAGCGCGGGGCCGATCCGGTGGCCTGCGCCGAGCCGATCCTCGGCGGTGTCCATCAGGACCTGCTCGACGCCCTGGAGTTCGCCCGCCGCTGGACCGCCACCGGCGCGACCGAGGACGAACTGCCGGAGCCGGACGAGAAGATCATCGACGACGCGCTGCCGGCCCGCCTCGGCGGCGACGTGTACGAGGCCACGCGGCTGGCGCTGGCCTGGTGCTCGATCGAGGAGTGGCAGCCGCCCGCGCTGGCCGTGCTGTGCCGCAGCGCCGAGGTGCGCCGCAGGCACGCCTCCGCGATCCTCCCCGCCTGCCGCGACCTGGCGGCCCTGGAGCGGCACGACCTCAAGTGCCTGGCCTACGCGCTGGCGGTTCTGGACGACGAGCCCCTCGTGGTGCTGCACAGGCCCACCGGGACCGGGTTCGAGGTACGCATCGGCGGCATCGGGGACAACTTCCAGTTGCACACGCTGCTTGCCCACGTCCTCGTCGGCGGCGGCCACGTGCCCGGCACTGCGCCTTCGGCGGAGAGCGTCCGCCTGGCCACGGACCCCGAGCCCGCGCAGGGAAGCACCCGGACCATCGCGACCGGCGCCTTCGAACTCCTCGCCCCGGACGGCGGGCGGATCTGGAACGAGGGGTTGCCCGACGACATACCCGTGGTGGAGGGACGCCGCCTGCTCGTGCTCGACGAACCGACGTACCAGCGCAGTTGGAACGCCGACCGGTTCTTCCCGCATCTTCCCGGCACGGCCGAACTGACCCGCGTCCTGACCGCAGACGAGACGCGGACCTGGTTCGCCCACACGTCGCCCGGCAACGAAATCCGCCGGCCTTCCTGAGTCTGTGGACCGGGTGGCCCTCCGGAGTCGTCGAAGGACACGTCGACCGGATCAAGATGCTCAAGCGCCAGATGTACGGCCGCGCCGGCTTCCAGCTCCTACGGAAACGCGTCCTGCTCACTCCGTGTCTCGGTCTGTCAGAAGCGGCCAGTAGCCTCAGGCGCCATGGGCATTCAGATCGATGTGGTGGCGGGTTACCCGGTCAACGATGAGGTGGAGAGGGTGCTCGGGCTGGCCGAGGCGGTCGGCGAGCCCGTCACTGTCACGTTCATGTGGGAGGGAATCGAAGAGGCGGAGTGCGCCGTGCTGGTGCCCGCCGCCACGCTGGCACTCTGGGAGCATTGGGCCCCCACCACCTACCCGCCGAATGCCGCCGGGGACGAGCGCCGGGCTGAGGCGGAGGAGCCGGAACTGGCCCACCCAAGGGAATTCGGCGCCTTCACGCTCTTTCGTCGTCGCGCAGGGGGACGCACGGCGGTGGCTCGCGGAGGCGTGGTGGTCGCCGAGCTACTGGACCCAGGCGAGGCGCACTGGCTCCAGGAACAGGCCCGTACTGTTCGCCAAGGCTTCATGGATCCGAAGCAGAAGGCGGCGTTCGAGGAGTTTCTTGCCCGGCAGTCATCCCCCGGTGAGCGGTGACGCGCCCGACCTTTGCTTCGGCCCACCGCGGTGTTGGGAGCACGTCGGATCCTCGCGGCTGACGTCCTCAGGACGGCTGCGCCGCTACGAACCGTGCTGGTCGCAGTCCTCGACGAACTCCTCAACGAACGGCTGTGACCAGTACTTTCCCCACAGCCCCCACTCCCGGTCGCCGACGTGGTGGCCTTCCTCGCTTCCGAGCAGAGCAGCTTCATCCTCGGAGCCAACCTGTACGTCGACGGCGCCGAGAAGCAAACCTGATCCACCGGTGGCTGGAACCGATTCGTGCGACACCGGACGGTCGACGGCCCGGGTGAGAACGGCCCGGCTTCGGCTTCTCGTCCTCGGTGGCGCTTTCGGGGACACGTGCGGAGGGCGTGTCAGGCGACGAGCTCGGCGATGCTTCGGGCCGTCAGCATCAGGCCGAGGAGCAGGGAGAGCGTGACGATCAGCTGTTCCTGGTGCTGCTCCATCCAGGTCCTCAGGGCGTTCAGCCGGGCGTTCGCGACCGCGGGTGCCCAGACCACGTACAACTCCATGACGATGAGGCTGAGTGTGGCCAGCAGGCAGTAGCCGGTCAGTGCGAGCCAGCCGGCGAGGGTGGAGAGGTTCGCGTCGACGGCGGTCGCGGCGCCGGCGCCGACCATCGCCCAGGGCTGCAACAGCCATGCCAGGCCGGCTGCCGTGACCGGGGAGGCGTTGTCGATCCGGGCGGTCCAGCGTGGCGGGCCGTGCGGGCGGGGCGGTCGGCGGTGCCGGTATGCGCCGTACAGCACCAGTGCCAGGCCGATCGCGAGCTTCACATCGATCACGGCAGTCGAGGGCGCGCTGTGACGGGCCGGGGGCTGACCGCCGGTCAGCAGCACCACACAGGCGATCACCACGATCAGGTTGGCCAGCCACGACAACAGGAACGCCAGACCCTGACGAACGCCACGTCGTGACGAGAGCAGCAGGATGAAGGCGCTGTTGTGCAAAGGCCCCAGGCTGATGGCCGTACCGATCACAACCAGGTCGAGGACCATCGGATCAGCCGCTCCTGGATGTCAGGGCCGCCTGCCACCTGTGGACGGGCGGCCCGGTCGGCAGAGTGAGGCGGTGTCGGTGTTGCTGCGGTGCCGCATCCCGACTTTGCAGGCGGCGGCCAGGCAGGTCAAGCAGGCCACGCCCGCAGGGCGGCACCGGCTGCCGGCGGTCTCCAGGGCGGCGCCCAAGCCCCGGCGGTGAGAGTCGGCGTCGATCCAGCCCCTGGGACTTCGGTCAGCGGCGCTCATGGAAACATGCCTCGGGCGGGGCGGTGCCGACTTCCTCGTACGAACCAGTCGAAGGGGTGCTCACATGGGGGACATATCGGCCGAGCGGCGTCGCATCCTGCAGTCGCCTCCGCCCGAGCTGGTCGCGGAGGCGGCCGCGAACCCGGGCGGGTCGGTTGCGGCGATCGACCCTGACCTCGTCGGTGACCCCGAGGGCTACGTACCGGGGGAAGCCGTCCAGGGTGTCTGGCGGGTCGGCGAGGACGGGAGGCTGACCGGCGAGTTCGTGGAGAATCCGCACTACGGACCGCCCAAGGACGACTTCGTCAAACTCGCGGATTCCGAGCACTGGCTGGACTGGCTCGGCGAACAGCCGGCCGTTGCCGTGCGCGACTCCATCGCGGGGATCCTGGACGAACAGGTCCCCGGAGCGGTCCTGGAGTGGATCAAGGTTCTCGACGATCCGCGCTACCTCACCGGAGGCCGCCCCCAACCGGACGACGAGAGCAAAATGATCGTCACCCGGGCCGGTATCGCCCTGTCCTTCGCGCTCTCCGTGACCAGTCCCGGACGCAGACGGGAGACCCTCCAGGGCGCGTTCTCCTGGGTGGCCGTCGGACTCGACCGGCCCGGCAAACGCAAGGACCGGGTGTGGCTCGACCTACGAGCTGACCTGGACTGGGCGGAGACGGAACTCCGCAACCGGATCTACCTCGTCGGCCAGGCCCCGGCCCCCGGCACCACCACCTGAACCCGCCCCGAGGCATGTTGTGGCGACGCGAGATTCGGGCGGGGCCCTCCTCGGACCGCTGAGATATTCGTCCGGTACCCGAAGCGCTGCTTTCAGGCTGCCGCGGCGATGCCGATGCCGATGAACAGCCAGCCGGTCCCAGGTGGACGAGGTAGGCCGCGCCCAGCAGCTTGATGGTGTCGTAGACCGCCGGTGAGCGGGCTGCGATCAGGGACAGTCCGCCGAACGCATGCAGGCACGCACTCACTCACTCAGTCACGCATGCCCTTAGCCGAACGTGCCCTCCATCCGTTCCAGTTGGCCGGCCAGGTCGCCCAAGCCATCGGCGTACAGGTCGAACCTGTCCGCGGCGGCGGGCGGATCGCCGACGCTCCGGGCGACATACGCGCAGCGCAGGCCGTGACGCTGCGCTCCGCGCAGATCCCAGGCGTGTG
This sequence comes from Streptomyces sp. NBC_01334, assembly GCF_035983595.1. Lineage (NCBI taxonomy): Bacteria > Bacillati > Actinomycetota > Actinomycetes > Kitasatosporales > Streptomycetaceae > Streptomyces > Streptomyces sp. NBC_01334. The sequence goes on from NZ_CP130718.1 coordinate 9,472,701, forward strand.
TGGCGACCATGAGCAGCCGCTCCGGCGGTCGCCCCGATGCGGCGACAGCCAGCCGGTAGACGGCCGGGTCGGGCTTGTAGGTGCCGACCTCCTCGGCGGACAGAGCGGCATGCCAGCGCAGACCTGCGTGGGCGCTGAGCTCCAGCAACGACGTCCGGCTCGCGTTCGACAGGCCGATCAGCCGGTACCGCTCAGCCAGCCGGTCGAGCCCTGCCACGGTGTCGGGCCACGGCGGGAGCCGGCGGCCCGACAGGGCCAGCTCCGCCGTCAGGGCGGGGTCGGCGCCGACGGTGTCCACGACGAGCCGGGCGGCCTCGCGGTCGAGAACCTCGCTGGGCGCGTACGGCCGGACGCCTTCGCGGACATGACGCTGCTCGTCGTCGATGTGCCGCTGCCACAGCGAAAGAAGGTGCTCGACCTCGGACGCGCCGAGCGCCGGATCGAGCGCACGGATCCCGGCGCGGATCCCGGCGGGCTCGTCGACGAGCGTGCCGAGCACGTCGAAGACGATGGCATCGATGTCCACGTTCGGCATGAGGTGATCTCCAGGACGAGGCGAGGGTGGGTGGTGACACCGTCCGTGCCTGCTTCTGAGCTTCGGTTCTGAATACCCTTGGCCCTTCGCCTTGTTCTTTAACCCCCGGGGGTGAAGCATCCCGCTTTGGGGCCTTCGCGGCGAGTTGTATGCGTGTCTGACGGTGCGGGGCGACGAACTTTCGAGCCGGCGGACGCGGCGCTGTGTGCGCAGGGCGCCGCGTGTCGGGTGCCGTGCGGTCGGCGGTGGAGCGCCCTCATCCGCTTCCGCGGAATCACCGGATGTCCGGCTTCCCACTTGCCTACAAACGCGCATCAATGGTCTGCCCTTTGCTCCAGAGAGTCCGAAGAGGCAAACGACGGGTGTGTCAGACCGCTGAGGCAGACTGTCGGCCCATGAACGCAGTCGACGAATATCGCGTGGCGGCTCGCAAGCGAGACGTGCCAGAGCACCTCCTCGACAGGGCGCTGCGGCTCGCCCGTCCACGCTTGGAGCTGCGGTCGATGGACGACTCCGATGGTCCTGTCGTCGGACACTACGGAGGCCATCCCCACCTTCCCCCGGACGTTGAATGGTCCGGCTTCCCGGCGTTCGTCGCGTCGGTCGACTGTGCCGCGCTTCCCGTTGGCGACCTGGACATCCCGCTGCCGAAGGACGGGCATCTGCTGTTCTTCGCCAACAACAGCGAGCCGAGCTACGTCCCGGGGCCCACGAAGGAAGGCCGGGTGGTGTACGTCCCGGCCGGAACGGCAACGACGGAACGGGCCCCCTCCGAAGAGGACGCGTCCTACACGTTCGAGTCGTACCCCCTCCGAGGCCGGCTCGACTGGTTCATGCCGGATGCCAACAACGACATCGCCGACCAGGAAACCGTGCGTCTCATCCACCCGTACCTGCTGGACTACGTGGACGAGACCATGAACGGCGAACTCACCCTGGGCGGATACTCGAGCGTCATACATCACGACCCGGCCCCCTGGCCCGTCACCGATGACGAAGCATTCATCTTGCTGGCACACGCGGACTACGAGTTCGTGGATACCCCCCTCAGCTGCGCCGCATCCTGGTTGATCCACCCCCGGGACCTGGCCGAAGGGAACTTCGAGAACGTGCAGCTCGACATGCAGGCATATATGTGACACCTGGTACTCCAGTCGTAGACCGTTGTATGCCCTGACCTTGTGGCTGTCTGCGCCGATGGAAACTCAGGTGGCCTCAGCGCGCCATCTGGGTAGAGTCGGGCGGTGCCCGAGCTGAAGCGACTACATGCTGGCGATGCCCCGGCGGTCCTGGCCTTCGAGCTGGCGAACCGCGCCTACTTCGCTGCCTCGGTCTCCGACCGCGGCGACGAGTTCTACGACCGGTTCACCGACCGGTACAGCGCCTTGCTGGCCGAGCAGGAGGCGGGCATCTGCGCCTTCTACGTGCTCGTCGGCGAGGATGGTTCGGTTCTGGGCCGATTCAACCTGTACGACTTGAAGGACGGCACTGCCGAGCTCGGCTACCGGGTTGCGCAGCACGTCGCCGGCCGCGGCGTGGCGACGGCGACCGTCCTGGAGCTGTGCCGGCTGGCGGCGGCTCGGCACGGGCTGAGCACACTGCGGGCGGCCACCTCCCACGAGAATGTCGCGTCCCAGAAGGTGCTGACCAAGGCCGGTTTCGTCCCGGTCGGCCCGGCCGACCCGGCCGACGTCGGTGGTGAGCCGGGCACCTGGTATCAGCGTGACCTGACAGCCCAGCCGTAGCGCGCGATTGATCATGCTGGTGGACTGGCCGCAAGCGGCAGCGTAGATCCTGCCCGCCGGCAGGAGGCGCTTCATCACTGATGGGCCGGTAGTGGGCCGGTTCGCGCGAGTGGAGCCCTGGTCCGGCGCTGAGACGGCCGTACGACGCAGCACCCCGTGGATCACGTGTAGGGTGGGATCACCGACGCGGGGTGGAGCAGCTCGGTAGCTCGCTGGGCTCATAACCCAGAGGTCGCAGGTTCAAATCCTGTCCCCGCTACGAACGGAAGGGGCCCGGCATTGCTGGGCCCCTTCCGCATGTCGCCGAGCCGATGTCCATCCCACCGGCAGGCTCTACCTCTTGCAGGCCGGGCCGCTGCTCACGGCTTTGTACGTGCATGCCTGGTACTGCACGTTTCCTCGGCTGGTCTGTCGGCTCTTCTGCAGTCCTCGGCCATTGAGAAGAGCATCGTCACGAAATCGGTCTTGGGGACGGAGATCTCCACCCGTACGGAGCAGCATGTGGTCGGCGCGGCGGGGAAGCCGGACGTTGCGCTGGCAGGTGTGGCGTGGTCCCCTCACTCCAGCGTCCGGGTGGCCGCAGTCGAACTTCCCCGAGTCGACCGCGGCCACCCGAACAACCGGCCATCCGAACAACAAGGATTTCGCGCGGGGCGGGGGACTTCCGCGACCGTTCGGCGCGGCTGCTACGCACAGCGGCACGGCGGTATGGCCCGGAGAAGTGACCGCATGGTCCTGACACCGCCTGTCGCACCGATGCTCGCCCAAGCCCGGCGACAGGGGTGACGCCGCGGGCGTCATGGTCGTTGTCGGTGCGTGATCACTCCACTCGAGCGGGGTTCGGCCCCGATCGCCCTTCTGCCCCATGTTGCCGACCAGGCCGCTGCACAACGGCCCCAGTTGCTGGAGGCCGCCTGCCCGAAGGTCCTGCGGGAGCTCCGTGCGGGCGGTTGCCCGTGCGCAGGCCGTACGGCTGGAGCGTTGCTGTGATCCCGGCGCAGGGTGAGCGGATCGTGAGGGACGTGCGGGCCGTCGTCGTCGGAGCGGGGTTCTCCGGGATCGGGGCCGCCGTCCGGCTGCGCGAGGCAGGGTGTGACGACGTCCTCGTTCTGGAGAAAGGGACAGGCCTCGGCGGCACCTGGAGGGAGAACACCTACCCGGGCTGCGCCTGCGATGTGCCCTCGACGCTCTACAGCTACTCCTTCACGCCGGATGCCGCCTGGAGCAGGGTCTTCGCCGGACAGCAGGAGATCCTCGCCTATCTGAGGGCGACGGCCGAGCGGTACCGGCTCGGTGACGTGCTCCGCTGTGGCGTCGAGGTGCTGGAGGCACGATGGGACGGGGTGGCCGGCCGCTGGCTGCTGGAGACCAGCGACGGGCCCTACAGCGCGGCGGTACTGGTCCTGGCCACCGGCCCGTGGCACGTCCCGCGCCGCCTGGAGGTGCCCGGCATCGAGGACTTCGACGGTCCCGTGTTCCATAGCGCCCGGTGGGATCACAGCGTCGACCTGACCGGGCGACGGGTGACCGTCGTGGGAGGCGGCGCCTCCGCCGTCCAGATCGTCCCGGCCATCGAAGGCCGGGCCGCGACCGTCAACCTCATCCAGCGCACACCCCAATGGGTGCTGCCCAAGCCCGATCTGCCGTTGCCCGCCGCTTTCAACCGGCTTGTGGATGGCGTCCCCGGCGCTCGCGGTGTCCTGCGCGCCGGCCAGTACGCCCTGCAGGAGGGCTTCGGCCACGCCTTCCGTCACCCGCAGGCCGCCCGTCTCCTCGAGGCCGGCGCCCGCGCACACCTGCGCCTCGCCGTCCGTGACCGGCAGCTGCGGCGGCACCTGACGCCTGACTACCGGCTGGGATGCAAGCGCCTGCTGACGTCGAGCACCTTCTACCCGGCCCTGTCACAGCCGCACGTGCGTCTGCATCCGACCGCCGTGAGCGCCGTACGCCGCAACGAGGTCGTCGGCGCCGACGGCACCACCGTCCACACCGACGTGCTCATCGAGGCCACGGGCTTCCGAGTGGGCGAGCTGCCGCTGGCCACGACCCTGTACGGCATGAACGGTCAGACACTCGACGAAGCGTGGGGCGACGAACCGCAGGCGTACCTGGGCACCACCGTGAGCGGCTTCCCCAACCTCTTCCTGCTGCTGGGGCCCAACCTGCTCGGCGGCTCCACGTCCGCGATCACGGTCCTGGAGGCACAACTGACGTACCTGGTCGCAGCTCTGGCCCACCTCGACCGAGGCGGCCATCGCGCCCTGAACGTCAGGCCGACCGCACAGGCCGCGCACAACAACGCCGTCCAGGAGGCGCTCGCGACCACGGTCTACAACACGGGCGGCTGTACCAGCTACTACTTCACCTCCACCGGGCGCAACACCTTCGCCTGGCCGTGGTCCACCGGACAACTCGTACGCAGCCTGAGCCATTTCGACGCCGACGCCTACACCTCCGACACTCCGGACCGTCACCTTCCCCTCCCCGCTCAGGCGAGGCCGAAGTCTGGAGACCGTACGGCAGCCGCGAACGCGGAGCAGCCATGAAAGAACACCGGGCCGGCCGCAGCGGTTGACGTGTGCTGGCGTCTGCTGCGGGAAGAGGCCGCCGATTGCGTCCAGAAGGTTGTGACGATGCGAACGGACGCAGGGTGATTGCGCTGGGCGGGATCGGGTCGCGGGAGTGAGTATGGGACGCGGGGTTCTCTGAATTCACTGCCGAACCGCACTCGTGGTCACGATGTCGATGGCGACTTGAAGCGGTGTCTCCGCAGTCCCCAGCAGAGCCCGGGTGATGGCGATCGCCTGGACGGTGCTCACACCGCGCTCGGCCAGGAAGGACTGGACAGCCGCCATCCCGTCGTTCTCGAGGACTGGCCGGGACTGCTCGACCAGCGTGACCCAGCGTGCGGCCTCCTCGGGGCGTAGTCCGGCGACGTCGTCGAACATGGCCTCTCCTTCCCGTGCTGAGCCGAAGGGACGACTCACGTGTCGTCAGTGCTGGTCGCTGCACTCAGGACTTGCACGGCGTCAGCGTATTGAACGCGGTCGAACTGGAACGGGCCGAACCCCGAGTAGTCGCGTGACGTGCGGTGGGGCTGTGCGAAGGAATCCCAAGTTACGTGGGCAGGTGTCACGGTGATACCAGCCATCAGTGGCCAGCACCCCCACTCGCCGCATTCGCAGCCCAGTACGGGCGTCTTCGGCCCCCTCGTGCCGGTGGATCGTCCGTGGAAGTGGTCTTCCATCGGGCCGAACCGGAAGAACTGCGGGACAAGGCCCCCGTAGGCGCCTCCGGCTGGCTGCATCCCCGCGTCGGTTTCGAACTGGTCGATCAAGGTGGTGAGTGGTATTCCGTCGATGCACGGGACGACTTCGAGCACGCCACGATCGGCATGGCGTCGGCAGTCGAACCGGATCTCCTGGCTGGTCATATTCTGATTGTCGCAGCCCACCTGCTTACCGCCGGGGGTTCTGGCTTCCCCTCAACCGGAACTTCCCGCTTGCCGAGATCGCCGCAACCCATCGCATCGGCGAACAGGGCCGCTTGCGAGGCAAGCTGTGCTCGTGATCGGCTGAGGTGGGGCCGACGCACTCGCCGCCTCCGACGGGACGGGAATTCTCCGGGATCCAGTCCAGTTGCCGACACCGCTCGCCGTGAGGGCGACGGGCGGCGGGGAGAGTCCTCATCCACGTTCAGTGCCAACCACCCGCCACGGCGGTTGGCGAGTGGGGGACGAGGGCTGGTGCCTGGAGCGGTGCTCGTCATGACAAGCTGTGCTTTCCACTGCCCAGTCCCAGGAGGTCACCATGGCCGCAGAGTCTCCATTGCCCGAAGGCTCGGAGCCGGTTGACGGCGAGAGCCGTGCCCTCTCGCCCGACGATGACGGCCAGTACGACTTGAAGCGCAAGTTCCGGGAGGCCCTGGCGCGCAAGCAGGGCAAGCAGGCGGACGCCACCGACCTCGCCGCGAACACCGACACGTCGAAGATCCACGGCGCGCACGGCCCGGCCGCGAGTCAGCGGTCGTTCCGTCGAAAGAGCGGTGGCTGAGTCCACACGGTTTGTAGACGGAACTCGGCAGCAGGTTCCGGCGACGGCTGGGAGGTATGCGGCCGAGTTCCGCGGGACTTCGACACCGCCGTGCCCCACGCCTGGACACTGCTTCAGCAGAACGTCGCCGACCGGGTCCGCGCCTCCCGGTTCCGGGCAGCCCGGTCGGCCTCGCCGCCGACCGGCCGTGTACGCGATGCACCAGTGGACAGCCGGCTGAGGCGACAAGATCGGCGACTGCTGGAGCAGGCGCAGCTGGAACACGTCATGGTGCACGCGGCACGGACCGCGGTGGAGCCGGCCGCGCACTCCAAGCCCGGTGCCGTCCCGTTCTCTCCTACGGGCGCCGATGGACCGGCCGTACACCCTGGTCGTGGATGAGGCAGGCGGATCCGGCGACGGTGGCACCGTTCCGCGCCGATGACATGGTGCTGCTCGCGTTGGTCACTTCCGTTCCAGCGCGGCCAGCCGCAGCTCAAGCTGATCCACCCGGTGCCGTAGCAGGGTGACCTGGGCTTCCAGGCTGACTTCCCGTTCCGCCCTGCGCTGAATGCGCGGAGAGGCGGCGGCGCGCTCGATCACCGCGTCCAACTGGACCAGGCGCTGCGGCCCGTTCGGGCCGTCCACCAGCCGGGACCGGATCTCCCCATTGCGATACCAGGACCGCAGGGCGGAGCGGGAAACGCCGGTCTCCGCTTCCGCCTTGGCCAGCGTGACCCAGGGTGTCTCGTCCAGCTGCTCGAACAGCTCCAGCTCATTCCGCCAACGCGCGAGCCGGTCCTCCCAGTCCGACGGTGTCTCCATCACACCCTCCCTTCAGCACGGTGACCCTATCAATAGCAGTGTATTGACAGGGTTGAGACCATAAAACCATGTCATTCGAGAGGTTCACGGTGGAAGCCCGCAAGGTGGTCGTCACGGCTCAGGAGGAGGCGAGGCTGCTCAAGCACAACTACATCGGCACGGAGCACATCCTGTTGGGGCTGCTCGACGCGCCCGACAGCATGGCGGCGAAGGTTCTGCACCAGCTCGGGTACAGCAAGGAGACGGCGCAGGTGGACATCGCCGCGGTGGTCAAGCCCGGTACGCAGGAGCTGAGCGGCCATATCCCGTTCGCGCCGCGCGCGAAGAAGACGCTGGATCTGGCCCTGCGCGAGGCGCTGCAACTGCAGCACACCTACATCGGTACGGAGCACATCCTGCTTGCTCTGGTCAGGGAAGGCGAGGGCGTCGGCGCGAAGGTACTTGCCGGGCGGATCAATCCGATCAGCAAGATCCGTGCCGCGGTGCTGGCGTCATCGGAAGGATCGCAGGACGTCGCGGCCGGCCCATGGCCGACCGGCACAGCTGCCACCGAGGACACCGTGTCCGTCGCCAGTGCGCTGGCCGGTGGCGCACCGGTCGGCAGCCATCACCTGCTGGAGGCGATGCTGCGGGCGGAGAACAGCATGGCGGCCAAGGTGCTGCGCGAACTCGGGGTCGACCCGGACGCGGTCGCCGCCAAGATCGACGAACTGGATCCGGAGACGACCACCGACGCGAACCCGGAGGAGGCCGCCGCGCGCAAGATGGAAATCCGGGTGGTCGACGACGAGGTGCACTTGATCCTGCGGGACCCGACAACGGTCACGATCGCCAAGAAGGTCACCGAGCTGTCCAACGGCCCGATCCAGGGCGTCGGGCCGGTGGCCGGCATGTTCGTCCCGCTCTGGCGGTCGAGCCACCAGCTGCTGCTGCAGATCCAGCGTGTGCTGGAACCGGAACCCGGAGAAGAGGACGGATCCGCCGCGAACAACGTGGCCAAGGTCGTGCGCACGGTCCTCGCGCCCCGGCTCCGTCGGTGAACCGGCTGAACAGAGGGCCGGAATCTGTCTGTGGGACAGGCGAGGACGGGAGCGTGGTGAGCGACCACGGGCCGGCACCGATCTCGCCGGCGACCGGTGCGTGGTTCACAGGCGCGCTCGCCGCGTCCACCGAGGCGCAGCGGGAAGCCTGGCGGGTCGTCGCCGTCGGCCGTCACGCTCTGGTGGTCGTGCCTCGCCGAGCCGTAGGGGGCCGGCCGGCTGACCACCGTCCCGAACGAGGCGATCGGCGAGTCCGGGACCGCGTTCGGCGCCCCGCCGGCGGTGGCCCACGCGCGCCACGGGTCGATCTCTCGCGAGGAATCAATGCCGTGAATCGGAGGCAACCATGACCACCACCATCACCATCGTCGGAGCCGGCTTGGGAGGCCTGGCCCTTGCCCGCGTGTTGCACATGAACGGCATCGACGCCGTCGTGTACGAACGGGAGTCGTCGCGCGCCGCGCGCGGTCAGGGCGGCATGCTCGATCTGCACTCCGGGACGGGGCAACGGGCGTTACGCGAGGCCGGTCTGATCGACCGGTTCCACGCGATTGCCCGTCGAGAAGGCCAGGACCTGCGCCTTCTCGAGCCGGACGGCACCCTGCTGCTGCAGGAGGATACGCCCGACGACGCCCCGCTCGAGCGACCCGAGGTCGACCGCGCCGATCTGCGCAACCTGCTGCTGGACTCCCTCCCCGAACACGCCGTGCGCTGGGGGCACGCGGTGGAATCCGCCGACCACGGCCTGCTGCACTTCGCCGACGGCAGCAGTGCGACGTACGACCTGCTGGTCGGCGCCGACGGCGCGAACTCCCGGGTCCGCGCGCTGCTCACCGACGCCCGACCAACCCACACCGGCCAGAACGTCGTCGAGCTCGGTATCCCCGACATCGACCGCACCCACCCCGACCTCGCGGCGATGCTGGGACGCGGCAACTACTGGGTGCTCGGCAACGGACAATCCCTGTCGGCGCAGCGCAAGGGCGACGGCCGCGTGTGGATCGGCCTCAGCTTCTACACCGCCAACACCGCCAGCACCGCCGAGGACTGGTTCGCCACCAACGGGATCCCGTTCGACGAGCCGGCCGCCGCTCGGGGGCGGCTGATCGACCTGCTCACGGGCTGGGACCCACGTTTCACCGCACTGATCGCCGCCTGCGACGACACGGTCCTGCCGCGGTCGATCACCACTCTCCCGGTCGGCCTGACCTGGCCGTCGAGGCCGGACGTCACGCTGCTCGGCGATGCCGCGCACCTGATGCCGCCGGTGGGGCAGGGCGCCAACATGGCGCTGCTCGACGGCGCCCTGCTCGGCCTCGCGCTGGCCGCGCACCCGGACGACTTTCCGGTCGCAGTCAGAGAATACGAACGCGAGATGTTCGAACGCACCAGCGCCGCCGGTCGGCAGTCCGCGTACATCCAGGAAATCCTGGCGTCGCCGGACGCGAGCCAGAAGATGCTCGCGTTCTTCCAACCGGGCTGACATGAGAGTGCCAGTGCTCGGCAGAAGCCGGGGGACGGCCCGCGGGCAAGCGCCGTGATCCGCAGCTCGCGTCGGTGCGTCAGTTGGCTGCGGAGCTGGATCTGCGGCTGGTTGAACCCGCTGAGCTGCCGGCTGCGGCGGGCATGGTGGTCGTCTCGGCCATTGCCGGTGCCGGCGGGGTGGGCAAGTACTGGCCGATGCTGCACTGGGCGCGCTGCAATCCCGACCGGTTCCCCGACGGCCAACTGTTCGTCGATCTCCGGGGCTTCAGGCCGGACAGGCCCGCGCAACGTGGACGCGCGCCGACGACGAGTCGCGCCGCGCGGGGAGTGGGTCACGAGGCCGATGCCGAGCTGCTTCATTCCATCTCTCGTTCGAGGAGAGCGTGGAATGTGCGCGCGGGTCGACCGGTGAGGCGTTGGACGGTGTCAGTGACGCGGTCCTCCACGCCCTCGGCGATGGCACGGTCCATGCCGGCCAGTATCGAGGCGAACTCCGCCGGTACCTGCGCCATGAGGCGGTCGCGCATCTGCTCGTAGGCCAGACGCTGGTGGTCCACGGGCCGGCCGGTCACCTGGGTGATGGTGGCGGCGATGTCGTCGTAGCTGAGCGCCTCCGGCCCGGTGAGGACGAGATCGGTGCTGGGGGCGTGTTCGTCGGTCAGAGCATGGACGGCGACGGCCGCGCTGTCCTCGACGTCGACGAAGCCGCGGGGCCTGGTGAGCGAGGACTGATCGAGAGCCGGGGGATCGACAACCGGCTGGTGTCCGCTGAGCAGGCAGGCTTCAGGGAGCCTCCGCTGCATGAAGATCGCCCTGCGGGTCCGCTCGGGCCGCGCAAGCCTTCAAGGACTCCTTTGGCAGCCTGGGTCAATTTGGCGGCCGGCGACCGGCGGCCAGGAGCTGAGGCAGCGGCTCGACGTGCTCACCTCGCCGGCGCCGGGTGCCGGACCTGAGCCGATGGCTCCGAAGGTGAGCGCACCATCTCGCTGCGATTCCAACTACGGGCCCGGGGGCGGCGTTTCCCCAGGATCGGTGCTCGCGGGATTCGTCAGGATCGCGCTCGCGACAACGTCGAAGAGGTGATCGGCGCGTGGGGCGAGTGAGGGTTGATCGCTGAGCCAGGCGAGCCCTGCCACCAGTGCGAAGAGATCGGTGCCATCGATGTCGGTCCGTGCTGCGCCCGAGGCCTGGGCGCGGGCGAGGAGCCGGGCACCGGCCGCACGCAACGTGACGCACGCCGCGTGCAGCGCTGAGTCGGTGTCCTCGATGGCTGCTGTCATCAGCGCGGTCACACCCTGATACTCCGTCGTCCATGCGACGCAGTCGCGTAGCCACGAAACGAGAGCGTCTTCGGGCGAGTTCGACGTCTCGAGCTCGCCTGCCTTTGCCGTCAGCCCGTTGAAGCTCGTGCGGAGCAAGGCCTCGAGCAGTGCCTCGCGCGTCGGGAAGTGACGCAGCAGCGTCGCGAGTCCGACGTCGGCCCTGCGCGCGATGTCACGCATGGACACGTCCGAGCCCTGCTCGGCGATGGCGGTTCCCGCGACTGCGAGCACGTGGTCGCGGTTCTTCCTGGCGTCGGCCCGCATCTGCCCCTCTTGACTATCCGGATCAGTGGTCCATATATTCGGATCAGTGGTCCACTTATGTGGAGCGCTGATCCGGATAAGCCTATCCCGCGGAGCGGGCAGGAGAAAATGATGCGGATACACACGATGAGGGCGGTCCGGCTCCACGAGCACGGCGGCCCGGAAGTCCTGCGCTACGACGAGGTGCCGATCCCCGAGCCGGGGCCGGGTGAGGTGCTCGTTCGCGTGCACGCGGTCGGCGTCAATCCGCCGGACTGGTACCTGCGCGGCGGGCTGACCAGGATGCCAGGGGAGACGGAATCGACGGTCAGGCTGCCGGTGATTCCGGGGACGGACGTGTCGGGCGTCGTCGAAGCCGTCGCCGCGGACGTGGACGGCCTCGCCGTAGGTGATGAGGTCTTCGGTCTGCTGCGTTTTCCCAGCTTCGACGGCAGCGCATACGCCGAGTACGTGGCCGCGCCCGCGGCGGACCTCGCACGCAAGCCTGCCGGCATCGACCACGTGCACGCCGCCGGGGCGCCCATGGCCGGGCTGACGGCGTGGCAGTTCCTGATCGAGGTCGGACACGGTCACCCCTCGCCCTTCCAGAAGGCGCCGCATCGCCCGACGGCACTCGACGCCGACACGACGGTGCTCATCAACGGCGCCGCGGGCGGAGTGGGGCATTTCGCGCTACAGCTGGCGAAGTGGAAGGGCACACGTGTCATAGCGGTGGCATCGGGTGCGCATGAATCGTTCCTGAGCGAGTTCGGGGTCGACCAGTTCATCGACTACACCAAGAGTCGTCCTGAGGAACTCGTGCACGACGTCGACCTCGTTCTGGACACCGTCGGCGGGCCCGACAGCAAGCGACTCCTGCGTACGCTCAAGCGCGGTGGCGCCCAGTTCCCCGTGCTCCCAGGGGACTTCGACGAAGAAGAGACCGCGAAGCTGGGCGTCACGGTCTCGAGCGCGCAGGTTCGCTCGAACGGCGCACAACTCGCTGAACTGGGGCGCCTGCTCGACGCGGGCAGGGTCCGCGTCGCGATCGACAGCACGTTCGCGCTCGGGGATGCCGGAGCAGCGCACGAGCGCGCCGCCCGGGGGCACATCCAGGGCAAGATCGTGCTCACGGCCGCCTGCAACGGTTGACCCAATGAGGGGGACGGGCCCTGATTGCCTTGTCCGGGGCGGTGGTTGGGCAGGTGAGCGCAGGTCTGGCAGGCCCGCGTCGCCTCCGTCCCGCGCCGGTCGTCGCGTTCTCGCCTCCGGCAAGGACGACAAGCAGGTTCGTCGGCCTGGAGGAGACCCGGAGCAGGCGACGGTGAGCGGTCATCCGTACGCGGTCCGGCTGTCCCCGCCTGACGCTCATGCGACGGGTGCGGGCGTGTGACTTCCGGTAGCGCCTCGTGCGAGTGCCTGTTCTGCCTGCGCGAGTCTGCGGATTGCCTGGACCAGTTGACTCGAAGGAAGCGTGTACGGCAGTCGGATGTTCCGCTCGAACGCACCCCCGATCCCGAATCGGGGTCCGGCCGCGATGGTCACTCCGTGGTCCGGCGCCACGGCTGCCAGCCGTGAGCTGACGGGCCCGGGGAAGGTTGCCCATAGCGTCACACCACCGGCTGGTTGCAGGGCGTGGACGTCCGGTAGGCACTCGGTGAGTGCTTGCCGCAGGGCGTCACGTTGCGACCTGAGTTGCTGGAGCGTGTCCGGCCGCTGGGTTTGGTGCTCGTTCAGGAGGACGGCTGTGGCGAGCTGTTCGACGACGGGGGTGCCGAGGTCAGTCGTGGGACGGGCCTTCTCGACGCGTTCCAGGAGAGAGGGAAGCGCGCGAATCCAGCCTGTGCGCAGGCCGCCCCATACGCTCTTGGGTTGGGCGACGAACCTGATCTCGCTGCTCGTGCTGATCGCATGGATCCCTCTGCGAGAACTGCCCGGGCTCGGCACGATCCTCAACGTCGTGATCGTCGGCCTCGCCGCAGATGCCACCGCGGCTGTGCTCCCCAGCCCACAGGGGCCAGTCGCCGAGATCGGATACCTCGCCCTCGGTCTTGTCACTCTGGCGTTCTTTGACGCGCTCTACCTCGGCGCGCAGTTCGGGTCGGGACCACGCGACGGCATCATGACCGGGCTTGTTCGGCTCACCCGCCTACCCGTCGCCCTTGTTCGCACCGGTATCGAAGTCGCTGTTGCCTGTGCGGGCTGGCTTCTGGGTGGAACCGTCGGGGTCGGCACTGTGCTGATCGCACTGTGCATGGGGCCTCTCGTCGGCTGCTTCCTGCCGCGAGTGGCGGTTCGCCTTCCTGCCGATTCCGCACCCACACGGCGCACATCCGATGGCCGTGAAGAGACCATCCCTTCACCGCAACGCCCCGCTGTCTGTTGAAGGCCGACGCCGTCTCGTCGACCGTTCCCACACGGCTACCAGGGAACCTGGCCGAACGACGTAGGCCCGGCGAGTCTCAGGTGAGTGGCCAGTTGCGCAGGGCGGCGTCGGCCATCGCCACGGCGGCACGGAGCTCGACGGTGGGGTGGGGATCTCGGGTTTTCAACAGCGTTCTTCGCGGTCCTGGACCGTGGGTCGTTGGGGTGTCGTCTCGATGCCCGGGCCGAGGCTTCGTCGGCCCTTGTGGCCGGCCAGGTCCTGATGCTCGGCATCCCCCGGGAGCACGTCAGGGGCGACTCGTTCGGCGGGCAGAAGCCTCGGCCCGGTGTCCGTGGTCAGCGTGCTCGTGGTGGTGCTCGGGCCCGTGCCGAGTCGGCGTCGCGTGGTGCTCATGGAGGGGAGTCTGCCTCTAATCCGGTGCCGGCGGGGCGTAGGAGGCGTGCCTGTTCTGGTCTGTCGCGTGTGGAGAGGGGTGCTCGTGTGCATGTAATGGCGTGCGTACGTAAAGAGGGCCCTGACCTACTGAAGCTGTGCCGGTCACGGCTGCCTGACGAGCCGCGTCGCCCGCCCGTAGATTTCGGGAGCCCGGTGTGTCGTCTCAGGCCCCGTCGAGGCGAGGCTCGCCGACGCGAGGCGCGAATGGGCGGGGCGCTGGGCTTGTCAGGGCTGCGCACCTCTGCGGGGCGTCGTCACCAGAACCGGCCGCCGATCTGGATCCACGACGGCGACTTGCCGTTCGCAGGAGGCACGATCTCGCCGTCCTCACCCCCCGCGTCACCCCAGTAGCGGAGCCGCCCGACGAAGACGTGGTCCGCACCCATCACTGTCGACAGGCCCTCGAGCCGCGCGTCGACCTCGGGCGACTCGACCCCGGGATCTTGCACACGCAGATACTCGACGGCCTGTGGACCGCCTTCGCTGTCCGTGCCCGCCTCGGCGTGCGGAACCAGCACCCAGCGGGCTCGTGTGACCAGTTCGGCCAACTCCGGTTCGGCCAGCCCCAGGGGTGCGACCTGGCACTTTCCGTGGAAAGCGGCCTGGCCCAGCAGCTCTGTCAGCCGTGCGAGCGGGACTGGCGGGCGCAGTTCGATGCTTCCCTCGACGAGCCAGTCATAGCCCATGGACACTCCTTCGTTGAGACTCTTCGCCGGTGTCGCCAGGATCCTTGTGCCGTCCGCCGGTCTACTGGTGCCGGCTGATGAAGGCACGCAGCGCGGCTCGAGGGTCGGTGGGGCTGATCCAGGTCTTGTTGAGCTGTTCGGCCGAGCGAATGCCGTCGAGAAGCATGTCGCGCATCTGCGCGACCGCTTCGCTCCTCGCTGTGGCGATACGGCCGGCACCCTCCGCGGAGCCGTCGGCGGCCTTGAGGGCCTGGACCAGTTGCTGCCGCCACGCTCCGACGCGGTCCCGGGTGTGCATCTCGCCCTGCGCGGACCCGGCGTATTGCAGACCTACCAGATGCCATCCCTGGTCCTGAGACAGGGGAGTGTCGGCGGATACCCAGTCCGTGGCCACTTCCGCTGCTTGCCGGGCCAGTTCCTCGTCGGTCATCTCGCAGGCCTGGGCGGTGAGTTGTGACGGCGCCTTGTTCATGATCCTGAGGTTATCGTCTCAATGACGATAAAAGCAAGGTGTGCTTTCGGTGCCCGTCCCGCCGAGGGGCGGTGCTGCACTCGGAGGGCGGCAAGCGCCATCGCGTTGCCGATCCTGGTCCGGCTACCGGCCGTTTGACGACTCCGGGGGCATGCGGCCGGCATGCCGAAGTCGAGCAGAGCTGCGTTGGGCCCGCGGGTCGGCGGAGGGGGACGGCAGCGAGTACTTCTCACTGGAATCCACGGCGCCGAATCTGTGTCGCTGATCGCGCGGCGGCCGGGGGTTGCGGGATCGAACCGGTCGCCGATCCCGGTGGCAGCCGAGCGGAGGTTCTCCGTGTCCGGGCCGGGGCAGCCGCATGCCTCCCGTGGGGAGCCGGGAGGCGCGGCGGGCCCCGGCATCCGTAGCAGACGGCAGGGCCCAGCAAGGGGATCCTTGCCCCGGGGGAGGCGGAACCCGCACCTCACCATGCACCACGAACCAGCCAGTGGCATAGATCGCGGCCGGAACTAGATGTGCGGCTGCTTCCTCCCGCCCTTCGTTGCTACGCGCGAGCGCAAGTCCGACGAGACTGATCTGAGCGATGAAGCGATGAGCAGGGGCGTTGGTCGAGCCGGTCATCATCGCGTGGAAGGGTGCGCATCCCTCGATCGGCGGCGAGACAAGGCCATCGACAACGCACGTAGTCAGTGCTCTGCCGGCAGCAGCGGTGGATCGTCCAGAATGTGCGTGCCACAGCGGACAGCAGCAGGATCCGCCGCTGCCCGAACCGCCGGGTCAGCGGCGGGGCCGGGCGTGAACCCGGCACTCCGCCCAGACGCGGCAGCCCCGGAGCGAGCCTGTGCTGCGGGTCTTGGGGCCCGTGGATGTTCACGAGGAAACAGCAGCCGCCGGGGTGGCCGTCGGCTGCGGGACCTCGGCTGTCGAGGCAGTAACCAGTGGAGACCTGTCGCTATCGTGATCCCGTGACCGGCTCTGTGCAGCGTTCCCTGTTGTTTCTCGATGTGGACGGGCCACTGATCCCATTCGGCGGAGTGTCCGAGTCGTATGCGACCCGTGCGACGGGTTCCGAACCGCTTGGTGCCGACGTGAATCCGCTCCTGACCAGGATCAATCCCGAGCACGGGCCTCGGCTGGCGGCGCTTCCGTGCGAGGTGGTCTGGGCCACGACTTGGATGGCTGACGCGAACGAGTGCATCGCACCCCGTATCGGTCTGCCCCAGTTGGCGGTGGTGGTCTGGCCGGACCCGTCCGACATCGATGACCAGGACGAGCGGAACGGACTGCACTGGAAGACCCGCACGCTTGTGGAATGGGCTGCGGGGCGCCCGTTCGCCTGGGTCGACGACGAGGTCACAGACACCGATCGGGCCTGGGTTGCTGCCCACTACAGGGGACGCGCTCTGCTCCATCGTGTCGATCCCTGCCATGGCCTGACAGACAGTGACTATGCGGCTCTCGACTCGTGGCTGCGACAGCTGGTCTGATACGCGGCTGGAGAACCTGATGAGGGCGTGAGCAGGACCGGCGACGTGCATGGGGCCGCTTGCCCCCGTGAGGGCGCCGACCGGTCGAAACGGAGTCTGCGTCGGCGTCCACACCTGGAGCGGCCGCCGGAATCGGCCCCACCTGGGTCTCGGGAAGACTGAGACGGTCCCGGCCCCCGAGCAGGCGCCTACCGCGGAGGAATTCGAGAGAGTGCCTCAGATCGGTTGGGACGCCTACCGATCTGCCGCTTCATCAATCTGATGCAGTCACCGCAAGTCCCAGCGCTGCGGTGCCCCGGGCCGGTGAGCAGGACAGCAACTGCATGACATGACTGGGCAGTTGGTTGCAAAGGCGCCCTACTGTTCAGAAGTGACCTGGATATCGCTACTTGCCACACTCGTCGGCGCAGTGATCGCGATGGGATCGGCACTGCTGGTGGAGCGCCGGAAGACACAGCGAGAGACGACAGCCGAATGGCACAGAACACGGCGGGAGCTCTACACGAGGTTCCTGGCATCTCATGCTCAGGCTGGAAGCGACCTACGCAACATCGCCGCCACACCCGGCCTTGATGCGAGCGAGAGGTATCGGCAGGCTCGCGCGGCCTACACACACTGCTACGCGTCTCGCCACGAGTTGGAACTTGTCGCCCCGCGCTCTGTCGTCGGTCCTGCCGAGAAATGCAGTGGGGCAGTCCGAGGTATGCGTGACGCCGTGAGCGCTGGAGCCCTCGTCGACAGCGAGCAGTTCCTGGAACTGACGCGTCGGTACCTGGACCTGCGCCTGGAGGCCCGGGATGCCATGCGTGCCGACATCGAGTCCGACAACGCATTCCGGCACACCTAGGCCCACCGAGGCAAGCAAGGGCGGATCCCCCGGGCAGGTTCCGGGGGGAAGGCAGTTCGGCTGAGGCGCTCTCCCACGGGCTGTCTGCAAAGGACGTCGGACTCCTTGCTGACGCGGGTCACGGGGGTGGGGAGGCCACCTGGCGGCACGGCCCGCCCGGCAGGCGTACTTCATGATCTCCGACTTGCTCGGCGTTGCCCGGTCACGGACGCACGGCGACAGCTCGCCGCCACGCCGGGGAGATGCTGACGGCCTGTCATCGGAGGCGTGTCACTCCGGAATCTTCCGGATGCCGCTCCCTGTATTGCCACGGATACCTTCCAGGCACCGGTCCCAGCCACTGTGGCGAGGATCCGGTGACGGCGATCCCATGGCGCGCGAACGCGGCCGGAACCTGTCCGGCCACAGCCCTGCCCCGGAAGGCGCCCGTAGACGACGAAGGAGAAGTCATGATCGTGAAACACATCAAGGCGACCGCGGCATCCGTCACGGTGGCCGCCGCGCTGGCCGGAATCCTGGCCGCTCCCTCGGCGCAGGCAGCGACGTCGGCACCAACGGCGGCAGCGGCGGCCGAGTGCGGCGTGCGCGCTCACGACAATCGGCTGTGGTGCGGGAACAGCGGATCGGCGCCGACCCGGGCGGAGCCGTTCCACGAAAGTCCCATCACCGGTCTGCTGCAGTCGACGTTCAGCTACTTCACCTGCTGGTCGCCCGGCGGACTGCACGGCGGCGGCAACACGACCTGGTACCGCACGGTGCCCGACTGGAGCAGCGACGGGCGGGAGGGCTATGTGCCGGCCGACTGGGTGTTCACGCCCAGCTGGTTCGACGCCGACCCGAGCAGGTATGGCCTGCGGCGCTGCTGACATGGCGACCGTCGGCCCCACCGGGACGCACGTCCCGGTGGGGCCGGGCTCGGCCGCAGTGACCTGATGCGCCTCGCGTCACCTCAGCAGCAACGCAGTCGACCATGCCCGGCGTGGACCGGGTGGACGTCACCTCTGAGCCCGAGGACGGCGGAGGGCAGACACGGTGACGGCCTGGGCGGACGCGAACGTGTGCTCCTGTGCGTCGACCGAGTGCCGCGTAGAGAGCATGGTTCGCGCCGAAGAGTCCTGTCCGGCGAACTGCTGGACGACCGGTCGGCGGTCACGGCCGAGGGATACACGAAAGACGAGTGGATCCAGCGCCGCTGAACGCGGGCGGAGTCGCGGCTGTGGCAGCGGCATCCACCTCGAGGGCGACGCGACCGGGGGCGTCGGCCGGCAGTGCCGGCGCCCCCGTCCGGCCCGCCCCGGAGCACCGTACGAAACGACCGTCCGGCACCGAGCCGGGCGGGCAAGGAGGGATTCCATGCGCACACCCCGCAGCAGACGCGTCTTCGGGTCGCCGCTGCCCAGGCCGTTCGTCCTCGCCGTCGCGGCCGTCCTCGCGGTGTTCGGGTTGTGGGCGGCTTCCGGGGCGGCCCCGGCGGCCGCCACACCGGCGCAGGCGGCCGCGGGCGTCCGGCCCGACTTCCGGCTGCCCTTCGCCTGCGGCGAGACCTGGCAGTTGCAGACGTACCAGGGACACGCTCCCGACGACAAGAAACTCGACATGTACCGCGTCGGGGGGCAGACCCTCGGTGCTTCGGTCGTCGCCTCGGCCGCCGGCACGGTCACCGAGTTCTTCGAACCCGGAGGCCTGGAGATCAATCACGGAGGCGGCTGGTTCTCGGTGTACCTGCACATGGACCGCATCGACGTGCGTCTGGGCCAACAGGTTTCCTCGGGCGCGTCGCTCGGCAGGCTCGGACTGGTCGGGACCACCTCGGCGCACCTGCACTACGAGCAGCTGTACGACACCAACGGCGACAACGACGGCGAGACGGACGAGATGGTGCACCCGGTGCTCCAGGGCACCGAGTACCGGCTTTCCCCCTCCGGGCCGTTCCCCCGCGTCACCAGCACCAACGCCTGCGGCGGCAACCCCGCTCCGGAGCGGTTCTGGGTGGACACCTTCGCCGACGCCCCCGGCTACGCGGCGGTCGACTGCGTAGGCGACACCAGCCCCCGTTGTGCGGTGCAGGGCAAGCTGCTCAAGGGCACCAACTACGTCCTGTGCAAGAAGCCGGGCGACGAGGTGCGCGTGGGGAACTCCTACAACCACTGGTGGCTGCTCACCGACCTCGACCAGGTGGTGCCGGGCGGCTCGGGCCGCGCGTATATCTCCGCGTACTACCTCCAGCGCTGGGGCAATGACGAGGCGAAGGACAACGAGGGGCGAGACATCCGGCTGTGCTGACCGACGTCAGCCCGGAGAGGGCCGGGCCGGGCACTCCGCCAGTGCCGGACGATCCTTCGTCCGCACCGCCGGCAGCCAGGCCGTGGTCCGGCCCTTCTCCGCCGTGAGACGCACCCGGTACCACCGCACCGAACGCGTGCCCGCCTCGTCGGCGACCGGCATCCCTTGGGGGAGCTGGCAGTCGGCGGTCAGGACGTCACCGTCCCACACCCTGGTCAGCACGACGTTGTCGATGTCGTACGGCAGCAGGGGGTCGATCGCGAGTCCGAGGCTGCACAGGTTGTCCCGCTCGCCGGGCCGGTGACACGACCGCTCGGCGTTGTACACCTTGACGCGCGCGTTCGGCACGATGCTCGGCGTCGCACCGCCTCGCCCGGACCCGGACCCGGACCCGCTGCCGAGTGACCGCTGGTCGTCGTCGTACTGGAGCCACCCGACGGAGCCCACGCCGCCGGCCGCCACGATCAGCGCGGCGGCGGCCAGGAACGTGCGCCTGTTCCGAGCCCCTGGAGGAGCGGCGGACCGCTCCTGCTCGGCGCGGATACGGCCCAGCAGGCTCTCGACGGTGTGCGCGGCACGGTCGGTGTGTGCCGGACTGAGGCAGTCGGCCGCCAGATCGCGCCAGAAGGGCGGCACGCGCAGGTCCATGCGCAGCGGGGCGCGTCCGTCGGCGTACTCCTGGGCGGCGGCTCCGCGGGCCGCGGGCGTGGCGCCGGGAAACGGCGAGGCACCTCCGGTGAAGACCTGGTGGATCATCACGCCCAGTGCCCAGATGTCGGTGCTCTGCCGTACCTGTACGCCCCGTTCGCCCAGCGACGCCTGCCAGCGTTCCGGCGGCAGGTAGTCAGGGGTGCCCAGGGGCGGGATGTAGGCGTGGGTGCCCGTCAGCTCCACCGAGAGGCCGAAATCCGCCAGCCGTGCCGATCCGTCCGCCATGATCAGGACGTTGTCGGGCTTGAGGTCCCCGTGCACCCAGCCCAGTTCGTGCAGGTGCGCCAGTCCTTCGCAGACCTCGGTGAGCAGCCGCGCGCCCTCTCGCGCCGACAGCGGCACCTCGTCGGACGGGGTGGAGGATTGCGCAGCGGGCGACGACGGGCCGCCCGGACCGGAGGGAGACGAAGCCTCCAGGCGTTCGCGCAGGCTTCGCTCGGCCCGCTCCATGACGAGCACCACGGCCCCGTCGAAGGCCGAACCGGCGGACTCGCCGAGCGTGATGGAGTCGAACAGCCTGATCAGCCGGGGATGCCGGGTGCGCCGGCTGAGCTCGGTTTCGCGCCGGGCGGTCTCCACCAGCCCGCGCGCCTGTCGCGGCGCGAGCCCGGCCGTGGGCAGGAACTTGAGGGCGACCTCCGACGGGGCCGTCTCCCCGTGCCCGGCCGGCCCGCCCTCGTTCCCGTCGCCGCCGTACTCGCCGTCACCGCCACCGTCCGGATCGCCGACGCGCTCGGCCGCGTACACCGTCCCCCATCCACCAGCCCCGATCAGGCCGGTGACCTCCCACTCACCGACCCGGTAGCCGCGTGGAACCACCTCCACGGATCCGCTGTTCACCCTCCCGCCACCCCCGTCCCGTGGAGCGGCGATCTCCTCGACGGCAGGAGCCTCAGATGCTCCTCGCGCACGAGCCCAAACCGCAGGGCGAGTCCCGCCACCGCCTCCCGCTTGCCGTTGCGTCGCCCGCCCTGACCCGGTCCGGTCGTCGCCGAGGCGGTGATCCGCAGCTTTTCGTCCGCCAGATAGTCGATGTGGGAGCTGACCGCCCGGTTGGTCAGCCGCTCGCAGCCCGGCTGGTTCCGTAGCCGCTCCACGATCTGGGGCGTGGTCGCCACCGCCACCGTGGACTCGTCGCGCAGTCGCGGCTCGCACAGCGCGACCAGTACGAGGAAGTACGTGGAGGTCTCGTCCAGGGAGAAACCGGCGAGCGTCCCGGTGCCCGTCAAGCCCGCCGTGCCGCTCGCGCCGAGGTACACGTGGTCGGGGGCGAACACCTGGAAACTCACGGCGGAACCCCGGGCAGGCAGGACGACACGTGCGAACTCGAAGGGCACGGGTGCCCCGGCCCTGCGGGGCGGGACCCTGAAATATTCCCCCGCCCCTTCAGGGTTCTCCACCAGATAGGTCTGGTTCGTACTGAGGTTGCTCAACTGCCAGTGGTCCTCCGTCACCCGGATCTCTCCGGCGAGCCGGGATACCGCTGGATTCGCCATCCGCAGATCGACGGGGACGGACGCGGAGCCGCGCCCGAAGCGGGCGACGTCCCCCGGACCGAGCCGAAGGCTCACCGGCTCCGACGCCGGCGTGGTCTCCGCCCTCCCGTCCGACGGCAGGTGAACCAGTAAGCCGCTCATGGTCTCCTTCTCCTCCTGAAATCCTGGTGCCCACCCGCACCGTCCGGACGGTATTCACGAGCTGTGGGGTTCGGCCCGGCCGGCGCGGGGCTCGGCCGTCGAGCCCAGTAGTCGCTTGATCGAAGGTCCGGGACGGCCGAAGGCGCTCAGCCGGCTCCGGCCCCTAAGAGGCGACGGCGGCAGTACCGGTTCCCCGCTGTGGGCGCTCTCGGTGGAGTCGGGTTCGAAGGGTGAACCCGTCGCTGCCGAGGGGCCGTTGGAGAGTGGGGGAGTGCGTGCCGTCGGCGAGTCCGCAGGCAGGCGGGGGCGTGCCGCATCGGCCCGGGGACGGCAGTCCGGTCCTGCCGGGCGTCGGGCACGTACGGGGAGCGGGCGCAGGTCCGACACTCGTGGTGCGCGGCGGAGCAGTCCTCAGACCGTGCCCGCGCGCGGTGTGCGCCGCGTGTCCTTCCGGGCGAGGACCGAGCCTGCGGATCGGCAGTGGTGCTGCGGCGGCATACTGGTCTCGGCCAAGGTCGGTCCCCCGTCTGATTCCCTGCAACGAGCGAGTGCGGCAGTGCCCGGCGCGAAGCCGGGGGGTCAGTCCGGCGACCGAGGCAGCGTTCAGAACACTCACACGGCAACACCCTCGTTGTCACGGGATTCAGGCATGCGGAATCCCATCGGATCGATAAGGTAATCCTCATGAATGAGGGAAGAGGGCAACTGCCATAGCCGGCACGGGATCCGAGGGGTCGGCGGAACCGAGCGTCCACCAGCTGCGCCTGTTCGTGCTGCTCAGCGAGGAGCTCCATTTCGGGCGCGCCGCCACACGTCTGTTCATCACGCAGTCGGCGCTCAGCCAGCAGATCCGGGACCTGGAACAACGCCTGGGTGTAAGGCTGTTCGAGCGCACGAGCCGTGCGGTCGCTCTCACCGTCGCCGGGCGGGCCCTGCTCCCCGAAGCGCGAGCAGCCGTCGACGCCATCGCCCGGGTGCGCAGAATCGCCGACGCCCAGGCACGCCGGATTTCGGTCCAGCTCGTCGTGGGAACCATCGGGGCCGAGGCTGCCATGCCGCACACCCGCGCCGTCCTGCGCACCGTGCTGGACCGGAACCCGGGGATGACACTGCAGGTCGTCAACCTCAACTTCGCCGACCATCTCGCCGCTCTCGTCCGGCAGGAGGTCGACGTGATGTTCCTACGGCCCCCCGTGCCGGACGGCGTAGAGGTGCGCCATCTCGCCACCGAGCCCCGCGTGGCCTGCCTTCCCGCCGGCGATCCGCTGGCCGCCCTGCCCAGCGCCACCCTGGCGCAGTTCGCCGGCCGACCTGTCGTCGCCATGCCCGAGAAGGTGCCGCGGGTGTGGTGGGACTTCTGGGCGGTGGACCCGCGCCCCGACGGCAGCCCAGTGCGGTACGGGCCGGTGGTCACCGACATGGAGTCCCTGCTGCACGCCGTGGCCGGCGGAGAGGCGATGTGCTTCCTTCCGGCAGCCGCACGCGACTTGTTCCCCCGTCCCGGCATCCGCTACATCGACGTCACCGATCTCACCCCCTGCAGTGCCGCCCTGGCCTGGCTCGCCGAGAGGCGCGACGAACCCGGCATCGCGGCCATACGGAAGGCAGCCCGCGCCGCTCTCTGAAGCCGGCGGGGGAGGGAGGACGACCGGTGGCACTGGACGCCCGCCCCGGAGAGCCGATCGCGGCGCCCGCGAACCCTCGACAACCCCCCTACTGTTCAGACGCCGCGTCAGGAGGCGGTGTCAGGAGGCAGGTGCCGACCAAGTGGGCGGACACCCCCACCATCAGGCTCCCCGCAGAGGTGCGGCGGGGGGCGCTGGGGGCTCGGGGTGCTCGTCCTCCCCGTAGTCCTCGGCGAGTTCCTGCACGTCCACGTCCGGCGATGCGCGGGCCGCCTCACGCCACTGTCCCAGCAGGCCGAGCGCACCGACATCGTCCAGCAGCATCGCCAGGGCCCGCATGGCGAAGACGTCAGTCACCTCCTCGCGCAGCGTCGCGGCCGTGAGCGGCGCCAGCCCGGCGTGCAGCGCCTCGGCGTACGCGTGTCCGGAGCCGCTCAGCCGACGCAGCACGAGCCGGGCGAAGATGCCGGGCGGTCCCAGGCTCAGGGAGCAGGCGTAGAGCTCGGGCACGACGGCTTGTACCAACTCCGGGCGGTCCCAGCCCACGTCCTTGAGCAGATGCAGTGCGGCGAACAGGTCGCCTCCGCCGTTCAACGCCTTCCGCACCGCGGGCAGCGGGTCGGTCTCGAACAGCACCCTCCGGGCCTTGCTGTACGTGTTGCTCGCCCGGACGTAGTCGTCCCAGGCGTCCTCGGCCTCGCTCGTCTCTTCCTTGCAGAACCAAGCCATGGTGTTCCCCTCGGCGTGCAGGCTCTCCCCGGCGGACGATCCTGGCCGTCCGCCGACCACCCCGTCCCGTACCTCAGACCAACAGACCACCGGATAGTTGCTCTTCCGCTCCGAGACGCGGGCAATCCGGGCTGACTCACCCCAGGTTGCCGGACAAGCCCGAGAGCGCGCGCGGGCGATGGCGGCGGAGAGCGCGTCCGGCATCCCTCTCGACCTGGTGGCGCTGGTCACCCCGCTGCCCGCGGACGGTGGACAGGTTCCGGGCGAGGTCATCGAGCATCAGGCGCACGCTGTCGGCCACGCCGCGGTCCTCCTCGCGGACCGTGGCGTCCTGCTCGTCGGCGACATGCTCTCCGACGTCCTGATCCCGCTCTTCGACATTCGCCAAGACGATCAGGTGGGAGCCTACGAGGCCGCCCTCGACCGGCTGGGTGAGGCCGTCGGGCACGTCGATGTCGTGGTGCCCGGCCACGGCGCCGTTGCCGAAGGTCCCGAGGTGGCGGCCCGTCTCGCCGCCGATCAGGCCTACATCGACGCGCTCAGGCGGGGAGCGGAACCGGTCGACGCGCGTCTGGGGCCGCATGCGGACTGGCTCTTCGGCCCCCACCGGTCGAACCAGGAGCAAGCCCGGGGGCGGTAGGGCCGGGTCCCTGGCGGGTCGGCCCTGACGATGGGGTGCGGCCGTACCGCCGGTTCGAGCGGTGACAGTGTCCGCTGCTGCGCGTCGAGGGCGACGCGGATGCCGACCACCTGGTGAGGGGACTTCGCTCTGACTGGACCGCTCGATCGCCCGTGATGAACCTCGGCGATCGCACGCCACGGACTCCTGATGCGGGCGCTGGGCCGCCCGTGGCCGCCGCCTTCGTGCCCAGGCCGGGCAGCTCCCGGAGCGGGCGGGGACCCCCGTTCTCCCCGATGTACGGGGGTGAACGGGGGTCCCGCGACATTCGCCGGCTCGGCTCGCCGGGCTTCTTCCGACAGCCGGGGAACCTGGCTCCGCTCGGTAGGAAGCTCTCGTGAGCCGAGCGTGCCGCAGGACTGTCCGCTTCGCAGGAACGCCGGAAGCGACGTGCACTCCAGGCGGGAACGGGGTGCAGGCCGAGGGGAGTTACTCGGACTCTTCCTGCGGAAGAGCGCGGCTGTTGATCGCGTCGGCGATGGCGTAGGCGGTGCGGACGAAGGACTCTGCCTGCTGCGCCGACAGGTTCCGCGCGGAGGTCTCCTCCAGGGCCCGCCACATGGCTGCCAGGGGCTCGCGCATGGCACGGCCCTTGTCGGTGAGGTGGACCACCATGACGCGCCGGTCGTGTTCGGCCGGTTCGCGGATGAGCAGGCCGGCGTCCTGCATGCGGCGTAGGGACTTGGAGACGGTGGAGTGGTCCAGGCCGACGCTTTCGAGCAGCTCGGACTGGGTCTGGCCGTCCCGGTCGAGGAGTTGCATCAGCAGCAGTTCCTGTCCGGGATGCAGGTCCATCTCGCGGAGCATGGCGCCGGCGCGGGCACGGTGGGCGCGGGCGAGCTGGAAGATCGCGTAGCTCACCGGTCCCTCGCTGGCCGTGGTGGGGTTGCGGGGTGTCGGGGTGGGCATAAGTTCGGTTCCTCAGACGGTATGGGTGGGGTAGTCGGTGTAGCCGGCCACTCCGCCGCCGTAGAAGGTCGCCGGGTCGGGGGTGTTCAGCGGCGCGTCAGAGCGTAGCCGCTCCACCAGGTCCGGGTTGGCGAGGGCGAGGGCCCCCACGGAGACAAGGTCGGCCGTGCCGTCCTCGATGTCCTTGGCGCGGGTCGGCAGGTCGGTCCCGGCCCGGTTGAGGATCAGGGTGGTCGGCCACAGTGCGCGCAGGGTGCCCAACAGTTCTTCGTCGCCCGCGTGCAACACGTGGAGGTAGGCGAGGCCGAGCGGGCCGAGGGCGCGCAGGAGAGCCGGATACAGCTCGGCGGTGTCGGACTCGGCGATGTCGTTGTAGGGGTTGCCGGGGGAGATGCGCAGGCCGGTGCGGTCGGCGCCGATCTCGTCGGCCACGGCAGCGGCGACCTCGACGGCGAAACGGATGCGGTTGTCGAGGGAACCGCCGTAGCGGTCGGTGCGCTGGTTGGTGTTGTCGGACAGGAACTGGTGCACCAGGTAACCGTTGGCGCCGTGGATCTCCACGCCGTCGGCGCCTGCCGCGACGGCAGCCGCTGCGGCGCGGCGGAAGTCGTCGACGGTCGCCGCGACCTCCTGCGTCGACAGAGCACGGGGTTCCGGCATCTCCTGGGGCCCGGACGCGGTGAACATCGCGCCCTGCGGCCGGATCGCCGACGGGGCGACCGGTCGGCGTCCGTGGGGGGTGTTGTCGGGGTGGGCGATGCGTCCGGTGTGCATCAGCTGGACGACGATCCGGCCGTCGGCCGCGTGCACGGCGTCGGTGACCTTGCGCCACCCGGCGATCTGCTCGTCATTGTGGATGCCGGGGGTGAGGAGGTAGCCCTGGCCGTCGGTGGAAGGCTGGGTTCCCTCGGTGATGATGAGCGCGTGCGAGGCCCTCTGGGCGTAGTACTCGGCGTTCAGCTCGGTCGGGACGCCTTCGGGTGTGGAGCGGTCACGGGTCATGGGGGCCATGACCAGGCGGTGCGGCAGGGAGATGTCACCGACGGTGGTCGGTGTCCACAGGGAATTCAGCATGCGTGGTCCTTCGGTGTGGTGATGACCAGGCGGTCATCGGGATGGCGGCGGGTGTGGTGGGTGCCGTGGCGGGCGTGATCAGTTGAGGGTGAGCACGAGCTTGCCCCGGACATGCCCGGCGTCGCTGACCTGCTGGGCCGTGGCAGCCTCGGCGAGCGGGTAGGCGGTGACGGTGGTGACGACCTTGCCGGTCGCGGCATCCTGCGCCAGGGCGGCCAGGCGGGAGGCCGAGCGGTCCTGGGTACCGCTGGCGAAGGTGATACCGAGCTGGTGCGCGCGGAAGTCGGCGATGGTCACGATGCGGGCGGTGCCGCCCCGCAGGGCGATGGAGTCCTCCAGGGCTCCCTTCCCGGCCACGTCGAACACCGCGTCCACGCCGTCGGGGGCGAGCGCCCGGACCCGCTCGACCAGGCCCTCGCCGTAAACGGTCGCGGTGGCGCCGAGCGAGGCGAGGTATTCCTGGTTGGCGGGGCCGGCGGTGCCGATGACACGCGCTCCGCGGGCCGTGGCGAGCTGGACCGCCAGGGTGCCGACCGCTCCGGCCGCGCCGTGCATCAGCACGGTCTCTCCGGCCGCGACGCCCAGCAGGTTCAGGACCCGCTCGGCCGTCTCGCCCGCCACCGGCAGCGCGACCGCGTGCTGCCAGTCGAGGCCGGCGGGCTTGGGGACGACGGTGGTGGCCAGCGCGTACTGGGCGTACGAGCCGGTGTCCGACCAGCCCAGCACCTCGTCGCCCACCTGCGCGTCCTGCACGCCTTCACCCAGGGCGTCCACCACGCCGGCGAGCTCGTGACCGGGGACGGAGGGGAGCGCTGTGGGGAACACGGCCTCCAGTGCCCCGGAGCGGATCTTGCCGTCCAGCGCGTTCAGCCCGGCGGCCCTGACGCGGACGCGGATCTGCCCGGGGCCGGGCTGCGGTACCTCGAGGTCCGCCTCGCGCAGCACTTCCGTGCCTCCGAAACGGTCGAACAGGATGGCTTTCATGATGACTCCTCTCGTGCCGTCACCCACTTAGGTGGCTGGACACATAACTAACGTAACAGCAAACATGTGGCTAGCCAAGTATTGACTGCCGCTCAGGCTGCGCAAGATCGGTCGCGGTCGTGCGCCGGTCTCCTTGCGGCGGCGGACGAAGCGGGAGGCGCCGACCGGAGCCCGTCTTGCGCGGCCAAGGGGTGCCTCGGCCGGGAGCTGGACGACCGGGCCGGCCGGACCCGGGCGGTGCGCGGTTCCCTTCTGGTTCAGGGCCCGGACCAGCGCGCGGGCGGCCGCCCGGGCAGCCGCCGGCTCCGCGTCCCTCTCCTCCAGCCGCGCCGAAAGCTCCGTGATCGCCCGTGCCGGACGGGAGATCTGGCGCTGAAGCCTTTCCTGGTCGGCGGGGGCGCTGATGCCTCCCCGTCGCCCGCCCGCGATCCCGTATCCCAGGCACTCACATACCTGCACGTCAGATGGGCTGGGATGATTCCATCGTCGCCAACGGGACGGCAGCCGTTGCGCCGGACTCCGGTGGCCACCGATGCTCTTGGTGTCGCACCACCGGGGCCGGACCTACCCACCGCGTCAGGGCGACGTTCGGACACGCCCGCGCCAACGGTTGCTCTCACGGCCGCCGCTCTTGATACGCCGTCACCCACGCTCATGGTGCCCGTTGCCGTACTCGTCGCAGCACCGGCCTCCCCCCCGCTGACCAGCGGCATGCGCAAACGGATCACGATCCAGCTGCCGTGCCAGACGATCCACCTAGCTATGGGAGATTCGATGAAGTCCGTCATCCGAAAGACAGCATCCTTCGCGGGCGTGAGCGTGGCCGTCGCAGCCATGTCCGTGACCGGCGCATCGGCGGCCCAGGCGGAGTCCCCCACCCACGGCTGCCCGTACCCCTACGTCTGCTTCTACGTGGACGAGCAGGCCTACAACGCGGGCACACCGATCACGAAGTACCGCGATGTCACCAGCTCCTACCAGACGGTCAGGTCCCGCCCGCACTACCACGTCGTGAACACCCGGAACGACGACGTGGCGTATCTACGGCTCCAGGACGGGAACTCGATCTGCCTGCCACCGAACCACGAGACCGTGTTGACGAACTCTTACAGCGTCACCGGGATCAAGATCTCCAGCAGTTCCACCTGCTGATCTGCTCGATCGGTCGTTGGCCCGTGGGTCGTTGGAGCATGCGTGCCACCCACACAAAGGCGGATGAGGAACACCGGGTCGGCCTGGTCCAGAACCTCCTGCCTGTGATCGTGAAGGAGGGTGACTTCCTGAACTGCCCGGCTCGCCGGACAGGGTCGGGGTGTGGACCGCGGCAGCAGACAACCGGACGACGCGTTCGCCGGGGAAGCGCGGGGCGAGCTGCCGCCCGCACGGCGCGGGCGCTGTGGTCGGGATAGGCCGGGCTGGGCTCGCCGTCCTGGGCGCCTCGGTGCTCGTCGCCGGCGCGGAGCACGGCCGACGACTTCCCGTGGCGGTGGCCCTGGTCCCGGCACAGACGTGCGCCCTGGCCGGCCGGCCGCGCATGAACCTCGCTCCACTCATCAGGTCCCCTTGGAATCGATCAGCCGGGGAACCGAGGCGCCTACCGGCGGACCGCCGAGATCAGTCCGCCGGGCCGCTCCTCGCGCTGCGGCGGTGTGCTGATCGGGCGGCCGTAGGCGGCAGCGCGCTCGCGCAGGGTGTGGCTGTCGGCCTCCCAGCCGTGCCCGGCCAGCCAGCCCACCGGGTCGTCGGGCATCTCCGAGACCCACATGGACGCCGCCGATCCCGGCGCGGCGTCCGCCCCGAAGCGCTCGATCACGCCGCGCGAGCCCAATGTCAGTCCCATCCGACTGCCTGCCGCCGACCGCGTGCTGATCCGGGCCAGCAGTAGCTCCACCGCATCCTCGGGCAGATAGATCAGTAGTCCTTCGGCGATCCACGCGGTCGGCACGGCCGCGTCGTGCCCCGCGGCGGCCAGCGCGCCCGGCCAGTCCTCACGCAGATCCACCGCGACGGTGATCCGCTCGCAGCGTGCCACGGCCCGTTCCTGGCGCAGCACCGAAGCCTTGAAGTCCAGTGGCGCGGCGGTGTCGACCTCGAACAGCCGGGTGCCCTCGGGCCAGTCCATCCGGAAGGCCCGGCTGTCCATGCCGGCGCCGAGCAGCACGACCTGCCGGACCCCGGACGCGGAGGCCTGCTGCAGCAGGTCGTCGAGGAACTTCGTCCTGATGACGATGGAGAACGACACGGCCAGCCGGCGGCGTTGTGCGGCAGCGTCATCGGGCAGCGGCGGCGAGGAGGGCCACAGGCCGCCGGCGCCGGCGAAGGCCTGTGCCAGTGGGTCGCGGAACAGCGCGTTCTCCCGCTCGGTCTCCAGCGCCCGCACCCTGGCCACCCCCACCGCTGTGGCCCACACTCCCGACGGCTGCACCCACTCCTGCTCATCAGTCACCGAGCCAGCCTAGGAGATCGATGCCAAAGGGCCGCCTGCGACCACGGAACCCCGGTGCGGCTGCCTGCCTGTAGCCCCCGGGAGTCCGCGCCGCACGAATGTCGTACTCGACATATGGTGGGCGTGGTGCTTCACTCGTGACATGGCATCAATTCGCCTCACAAGACCGACACTTGAGGTAATCAAAGTGTTGCTGGCGTCCACCGCGGACGACCCTGCATGGGGGCTGAAGATCTGCGAGGAGACCGACCTCGGGTCCGGGACCGTGTATCCCATCCTTGAGCGTCTGGTCGACGCGGGATGGGCCACCCGGTATGAGGAGACGGGTGAGCACCCGGGGCGGCCGAAGCGGTACTACTACGAGCTCACGGCCGTCGGTCAGCGTGCAGCCGGTCAAGCCCGGGAGCGGAAGCCCCGACTCTTCGGGCTGCGTGTGGCAGATGAAGGGGGCACGGCGTGAGCACCGACGAGGGCCCCGAGGAGGGCGGGGGCGTCGGACCGCTGGCTGTTGTCGCCGTGCTGGGGCCGGTGCTGGCCGGCACGGCAACGATGATCTTCCTGGCCACCGGCTACATCCTGAAGAAGTTCGACTCCGAGCCGGCGTTCGCCCAGGATCTGCTCACCACTGGCTGGGTCTTCGGCGCGATAACGTCGGGCGCGATCCTGGTCACCGCGGTCAGTCTGCTGCTCACCGCCCTGCGAACTGCCCCGCAGACGACGGAGGAGGGGCCTGAGGCCCCTACGAGCACGGTTGCCCCGAGCCGCGGGGCCGGCCTTCGGACTCTGGACCTCGCCTCCTTCGTTGCTGGAGAGCGCAGGGCACACCTCCGGGAGGAGTGGGCCGCAGTCCTGGCCGGCGATCCCGGGAACGGCGTCGTCCTCTCGTCACGCCGCAGGATGCGCTACGCCGTCGGCTTCCTCTGGGCGGCGTTCCGCATGCGGCTCCGGGACCTCGCTGCTCCGCTGTGGATGCCTGTGGACTGGCTGCTGTCGGTGGAGTCGCGCACGCACGGGTTCATCGCGTCGGCCGTCGGCGCGCAGATCCTGTACATCCAGTACGAGGACGGTTTGCATGCCCTTGCCACCGAGGGCTGGGGCTGGTGTGCCGGGTGTGGAATCGCGCTCCGGCTGTTCGTCAGCTGGCTCCGCAGGATTCGCGGCATCGAGCTCGCCTCGACGCCCGACAAATCCAGGGACCACCAATGAACTTGAATTCGTGATGTCGCGGCTTCGCGGAGCCTGTTGGGCGCCGGTCGTTCGGGATCAAGGGCGTGTCCGCAACCAGTGACGGGCGGGGTTCATCTCGTCACCGTATCTGACCAGCGGCTTTCTTCTTGCGGGTTCAGGTCGGACGGACAGGTGGGCAGCTGCAAGACCGTGAGCCGGTCCGTGTTCGCTTCGGTGGACGCCCGCAAGGACTCGGTCGTCCACCCGGGACGTTCTGCGGCGCTCGCAGCAGTCGGTCGGAGCGATGGTCTCGAAGCATCCGTCTTCTCTTTGGCCGGATATGATCATGGGCATGTCGAATGAGTATCCGGCCCCGCAGAATCCCTATGGTCAGCCCGCTGGGCAACAAGGCGGTGGCCTCGGGCCCCAGGGCGGTCAGTTCGGACCGCCGCCTGGAACTCCGCCCCAGGCCTACCCTGCGCAGCAGCCCACCCACGGCACCCCGGGGGTGTACGGCGGTCCGGCCGCTCACGGCATGGTGGGAGGAGCCGGAGCTCCTGGTCCGTACGGCGCCCCGTACGCCTACGCGCCCATGCCGCCGATGGCCATGCCGGGCAGTGTGCGGGCCGCCCAGGTGGTCATCTGGGCCATGGCGGGCGTGACCATGCTGATCGTGCTGGTGTGGGGCTTCGGTTCCAGCGCCGAGGCCGCGGGCCGGCTCTTCGCCACGAACCTGATGGGGTGGGCGCTGTTCTTCATGGCGTTCACGTACCACAGGGCGGGCGGCGGTGTACGGACCACGTCGGTCGTGTTGGCGGGCGTGCAGATCGTGTTCTCGCTCGGTGGACTCGCCAACGGAACGGGAGGCGGAGGCTTGCCTCTCATCGGCGCGATCGCCATCGCCGTCCTGCTGAACCAGGAGAGCGCGAGGCACTGGTTCAATCGGCCGCGCGGAAACGTCCTGCCCTACGGTCACTGACCGACGGCTCACCGCCCGCGGCTGAGCTGGGCGGTGCCACGGCATCGCACCGTATGAGACGGAGGTCCCGCGGAGCCGGCGGGCCGCGTCTGCGACCATCCTTGCGTGGACTACCCGAACGACCAGGCCCCGGGCGCCCCCGTCCGCTCCGGGATCCCGGAGCACGGCCGCGTGCCGAAGTACTACGCCGTCAAGGCGCGGATCGACGAACTCGTCGGCGAGTTGGGGGAGGGCAGCGCCATCCCCACCGAGCGGGACCTCGCCGAGCGGTACGAGGTCGCCCGCGAGACGGTCCGGCAGGCGGTGCGTGAACTGGTGCTGGAGGGCAAGCTGCGCCGGCAAGGCCGCGGCACCGTCGTCGCGGGGCCCAAGTTGGAGCAGCCGCTGTCCCTGGCCAGCTACACCGAGGGGGTGCGCCGTCAGGGCCGTACCCCCGGCCGTTCGCTCGTCACCCTGGACCGCTTCCCGTGCCCCGGGCCGCTCGCCGCCGAGACCGGCCTCAACCGCGGGGAGCCGGTCTGGCATCTGGAGCGCGTGCTGCTCGCGGACGAGGAGCGGGTCGGCCTGGAGAGCACCTATGTCGCCGTGGCCCGCGTCCCCGACCTGGACACCGCCTTCGACCCGGACTCGTCCTTCTACGCTCACCTCTCCGAGCAGGGCATCGCCTTCGGCGACGCCGACGAACGCATCGAGACCGTCCTCGCCACCCCGCGCGAGGCACTGCTGATCGGCACCCCGCCCGCCCTGCCCATGCTGCTCATCCACCGTGTCTCGCGAGACGCGGAGGGCCGCCCGCTGGAGCGTGTGCGCACCCTGTTCCGAGGCGACCGGTTCTCCTTCACGGCCCATTTGCGAGGCTGAGAGCCATCGCCTCTCCACACCTCGACAAGTAACGAAAGGATAACGGGTCTAGCCCAATTGTGACAGCCGGTTCACGCTCTCGTTGTCATCCGGATTCCTCCGGTTCCCCGATGCCGAGGAGCGTTGCGGTCGTGAGAGTGATAGTCGTTGGAGCCGGCGTAGTGGGCACCATGCACGCCTGGCACGCAGTCGAACGCGGCCACGAGGTCGTACAGATCGAGCGAGAGACAGAGGCGCGCGGTGCCTCACTGCGCAATTTCGGCCAGATCTGGGTCAGTGGTCGCGCAGGCGGCGAGGAACTGGACGCCGCGCTGCGGGCCCGGGAGTGGTGGGAGGAGATCGGCGGCCGTCTGCCGGAGTTGGGCTTCCGCCCCAACGGTTCCCTGACCCCGGTCCGCGGCCACCTCGAACTCGCCGTCGCCGAGGCCGCCGTGGGGCGCCCGGACGCCGCTGCCCGGGGCTACAAGCTCCTCACCCCTGGTGAGGCCCGGGCACTCAACCCCGCGCTGCGCGGCGAGTTCGACGCGGCCCTGTACTGCGAGCGCGACGCAGCCGTCGAACCGCGCACCGCCCAACTCGCCCTGCGCGCCGAGCTGCTGAAGTCGGAGCGCTACACCTTCCTGCCCGGCCGCGAGGTCCGCGACGTCGTCGGCGAGAACGCCGTCCGGGACGACCACGGCGACCTTCACACCGGCGACGTCGTCGTCCTGTGCACCGGTGCCTGGCTCAGCGGCCTGGTCCGTGAACTGACGGGCCCGGACCTGCCCGTACGCCGGGTCCGCCTGCAGATGATGCAGACCGACCCCCTCGGCGAGCCACTGACCACCTCGGTCGCCGACGCCGACAGCTTCCGCTACTACCCCGCGTACGCCTCGCCCGCCCTGGACGAGCTCAACGCCCGGCAACCGCAGGCCGAGACGGCCGCGGAGCACGCCATGCAGCTGCTGATGGTCCAGCGCGCCGACGGCGGTTTGACCATCGGCGACACCCACGAATACGAGCACCCCTTCGCCTTCGACACCCTGGAAGACCCCTACGAGCACCTCACCGGCGTCGTGGAGTCCCTCCTCGGCCGCCCGCTGCCGCGGATCCGCCGCCGCTGGGCCGGGGTGTACGCGCAGTGCGTCGACAAGAGCCGGGTCGTGCACCGGCAGCAGGTGCGCGACGGCGTCTGGCTGGTCACCGGGCCCGGCGGGCGCGGCATGACCTGCTCGCCCGCGATAGCCGAGACCACCGCGAACGAACTGGGCTGGTGACATCCTGATGACCACGACGACCCTGACCACGACGACCCTGACCGACATCCGCCTCGTCGTCCTCGACATGGCGGGCACCACCGTCGCCGACGGCGGCCTCGTCGAGCGCGCCTTCGCCACCGCCGCCCGCGAGCTCGGCGTCGAGCCCGGCACCGAGGAGCACGCCGGGCAACTCGCCTACGTCCGCGCCACCATGGGTGAGTCGAAGATCTCCGTCTTCCGGCACCTGTTCGGCGACGAGGACCGCGCCCAGCAGGCCAACGTCGCCTTCGAGAAGGCGTACGGCGAACTCGTCGACGGCGGCCTGATCACCCCCCTTCCCGGCGCCCGCGAGACGATCGAGGAACTCCTCGCCGATGGCCGGAGCGTCGCCCTGACCACCGGCTTCGCCCGCGTCACCCAGGACGCCCTCCTGGACGCGCTCGGCTGGCGGGACCTCGTACCGCTCACGCTGTGTCCCGCCGACGTGGGCGGGCGCGGACGGCCGTACCCCGACATGGTGCTGGAGGCGTTCCTGCGCACCAAGGCCGCCGACGGCGTGCACCAGGTCGCGGTCGTCGGCGACACCTCGTACGACGTGCGCAGCGGCTTGCGGGCCGGTGCGGGCCTGGTCGCCGGGGTGCTGACCGGAGCCCACGGCGGCGACGCCTTCCGCGAGGCGGGCGCGTCCCACGTCCTGGATTCCGTCGCCGACCTGCCCGCCCTCCTGCGGGGGACCTGATGAGTGTCGGCGGAATCCGCTTCGACGCGGTCACGGTCGCCTACGACGGCAACGTGGTGCTCGACGCTCTGGACCTCACCGTCGAACGCGGCGAGGTCATGGCGCTGCTCGGGCCGTCCGGATCCGGCAAGACCACCGCGCTGCGGGCGGTCGCCGGGTTCGTACGGCCTGCCTCGGGACGGGTGTTCCTCGGAGACCGCGACGTCACCGACCTGCCCCCGCACCGGCGCGGCATCGGCATGGTCGTGCAGCAGTACGCGCTGTTCCCGCACATGCGGGTCGAGGAAAACGTCGCCTTCGGGCTCCGGGCCCGCAAGGCCGCTCGCGCCGAGACACGCGAACGGGTCGCGGAGGCCCTGGAGATGACCGGAATGGGCGCCTACGCCCGCCGCTACCCCCGCGAGCTGTCCGGCGGCCAGCAGCAGCGCGTCGCCATCGCCCGCGCCCTCGCCGTCCGCCCGGACGTCCTCCTCCTCGACGAACCGCTGTCCGCGCTCGACGCCCGGCTCCGCTCCGGGATGCTCGCCGAACTGGCCCGCCTGCACCGCGAACTGCCCGACGTGTCAATGCTCTACGTCACCCACGACCAAGTGGAGGCGCTGACCCTGGCCGACCGGATCGCCCTGATGGACAGGGCCCGCCTCCAGGCCTGCGGCACCCCGCGCGAGCTGTACCGGGCACCGGCCAACGAGTTCACGGCGTCCTTCGTCGGCAACGCCAACCTCCTGCCCGTCACCGTGGGCGCCGCAGGCGTCGCCTTCGGCGGCGTGGAGATCGAGGTCGACACGGCGGGCGCGGCGCCCGGCGCCTCGGCCACCCTGTGCGTCCGCCCGCACCTCGTCGGCCTCGGCGACGGCCCCAACCGGCTCACCGGCACGGTGGGGGAGATCCAGTGGCGAGGCGCCACGCATCGCCTCCACGTCGACGTGGACGGGCACCGCGTGATGGCCGACCTGCGTGAGCTGCGGGACCCGCCCGGCCACGGGGACAAGGTCGCCCTGCACTTCGCGGCCGAGGACGCGGTGCTGCTGCCCGCGGGGGTCGACCGTGACTGACGTCGTCCGGAAACCGCAGGCAGTTCGTGGCCGGGCGCGCAGTTCCCCGCTCCCCTCCGGGGCGCGTCTCCTCTGGGCCCTGCCTCCCGTCGCCCTCCTCGCCCTCGTCTTCCTCTACCCCCTCGCCCTCGTCGTCCGGCAGTCCTTCCGGCCCGACACCGGCGGCACCTCGCTCCAGCCGTACGCCGACGTCCTGGCGTCGCAGGTGTTCCGGGAGGCGCTGTGGACCACGGTCTGGCTGGCGGGGGCCTCCACGGCAGGCTGCCTGGTTCTCGGGTTCGTGCTGGCGTTGATCATCGCCTTTGTGCCGTTCCCGGGGGCGAGGGCGGTGTCACGGTTCATCGACGTCTTCCTGTCCTTCCCGTCCTTCCTGATCACGCTCGCCCTGCTGTTCGTCTACGGCACGGTCGGCATGGCCAACGGAGTGTGGACGGGCGTCAGCGGGGCCGCCGAGGGGCCGTTCGCGTTCCTCAACACGCCCTGGGGCGTGCTGCTCGCGGAGATCACGTACTTCACGCCGTTCGTGATGCGCCCGTTGCTCGCCGCCTTCTCGCAGTTGGACACCGGCCAGCTGGAGGCGGCCAGTTCCCTGGGCGCCCGCGCGCCACGCATCGTCCGGGAGGTGATCCTGCCCGAAGCGCTGCCCGCGCTCGCGGCCGGCGGCAACCTGGTCCTGGTGCTGTGCCTGAACGAGTTCGGGATCGTGCTGTTCACCGGCGCGAAAGGGGTCACGACCCTGCCGATGCTCGTGTACGGCAAGGCGATCCTGGAGTCCGACTACCCGGGCGCCTGCGTGGTCGCCGTCGTCAACGTCCTGATCTCCGTGGGCCTCTACGGCCTCTACCGGATGGTGAGCCGCCGTGTTGGTGCATAGCCGCGGGGCGAAGTGGGCCGTGTGGTCGGTCTTCTTCCTCCTCTTCCTCCCCTTGTTCGCCCTCCCGCTCCTCGTCGTCCTCGGTGCCTCCTTCGCCACCCACTGGTCCAGCGTCCTGCCCTCCGGCTTCACCACCGCCAACTACCAGGCCGCCACCCGTGGTGAAGCCCTCCAGGCACTCACCACCAGCCTGGTCACCGCTGTCAGCGCCAGCCTGCTCGCCCTGGCCGCCGGCACCTGGGCCGCCCTCGCCGCGGCGGCATTGAGGAAGCGGCACCGGGCGGTGCTCGACGCGCTGTTCGTTCTGCCGGTCGCCGTGCCGTCGGTCGTCGTCGGCCTCGCGGTCCTGGTGGCCTTCTCCCGGCCGCCGATGCTCCTCAACGGCACCCGCTGGATTGTGATCATCGCCCACTCCGTCCTGGTCACGGCCTTCGCCCACCAGTCGGTGTCCGCCGCGATCACCCGCCTCGACCCCGCCTACGAGCAGGCCGCCGCATCCCTGGGCGCGTCCCCCGCCCACGTCCTGTGGCGGGTCCGGCTGCCCCTGCTGCTGCCGTCCCTGACCGCCGCCGCCGGCCTCTGCTTCGCCCTGTCCATGGGCGAGTTGAGCGCGACGATGATGCTCTACCCGCCCGACTGGACTCCGCTTCCGGTCCTCATCTACGCCGCCACCGACCGCGGCGCCCTGTTCACCGGCTCCGCCGTCGCCGTGGTTCTGATGACGGCCACCCTGCTGGTCCTGCTCGCCGTCTCGCGCGTCCGCACCAGAGCCTCGTACCGCTAGTCACCGCTCGTCCACGCGATCAACCATTCACCCACCGCAAGGAGTTCACCTCGCCATGCCCAGAAACTCCCTCACGCTCGCGATCGCCCTGACCCTTGCCGCCGCCCCGCTGCTCTCCGCCTGCGGCGGCACCTCGGCCGCCTCCGACGAGAAAGTCGTCACCGTCTACAGCGCCGACGGCCTCAAGGGCGAGCACGGCGACGGCTGGTACGACCAGGTCTTCAAGGACTTCGAGAAGGAGACCGGCATCAAGGTCGAGTATGTCGAGGGCGGCTCCGGCGAGATGGTGCAGCGCGCCGTCCGCGAGAAGGCCAACCCGCAGGCCGACGTGCTCGTCACCCTCCCGCCCTTCATCCAGCAGGCCGACGGCAAGGGCCTGCTGCAGAAGTACGTTCCCGAAGGCGCCGACCAGGTGGACGGCGCCGACAAGGCCGCGGACGGCACCTGGACCGCCGTCGTCAACAACTACTTCGGCTTCGTCTACAACAAGAAGGACCTGAAGCAGGCCCCGGCCACCTGGGAGGACCTGCTCGCCGGGAAATACGAGAACAAGCTCCAGTACTCGACCCCGGGCGTCGCCGGCGACGGCACCGCCGTCCTCATCAAAGCCATGCACGACTTCGGCGGCGAGAAGCCTGCCCTGGAGTACCTGAAGAAGCTCCAGGCCAACAACGTCGGCCCGTCCGCCTCCACCGGCAAGCTCGCGCCCAAGGTCGACAAGGGCGAACTGCTCGTCGCCAACGGCGACGTCCAGATGAACTACGCCCAGTCCGAAACCATGCCCAACCTCGGCATCTGGTTTCCGGCGAAGGAGGGCGGCAGGCCCACCACCTTCGCCCTGCCGTACGCGGCCGGCCTGGTCACCAAGGCACCGCACGGCGACAGCGCCAAGAAGCTCCTCGACCACATGCTGAGCCGCAAGGCGCAGCAGCAGGCCAGTGAGATAGGCGGCGGCTTCGCGGCCCGCCAGGACGTCAAGGCCACCGATGCCAACGCCATCGCCCTCACCGAGGTGATGGACGGCGTGGAGGTCTTCGAGCCGGACTGGGACGACATCGACAAGAACCTCACCGCCTACATCGACGGCTGGAAGTCGGCCACCGGCAGCTGACCCGCCCCGCTCCGTCGCCGCGCCCCTGGCACCACCACCGGGGGCGCGGCCATGCCCGCGGATCCCTCACTCCCGTTCCCTTCGGAGGTTCACATGTCACACCACATGTCCCGCCGCTCGCTGCTCCTGTCCGCCGCCGCGCTCGCGGCCACCACCGGCCCGCTGACGGCCGTCGCCCGCGCAGCCGCCAGAACGCCCAAGGTCCTCGTCATCGGCCTCGACGGCGCCCTGCTCACCCGCATCAAGGACGCCGACGCCCCTCACCTCGACGCCCTGATGGCAGCCGGCCTCACCGCCCCCAGCAGCATCTATGCGAACCCCCTCGCGCCCACCCTGTCCGGCCCCGGCTGGTCGACCATCATCACCGGCGTCTGGCCCGACAAGCACAACGTCAAGGACAACACCTTCGCAGGGCAGCGGTTCGCGCAGTACCCGGACTTCCTCACCCGGATCGAGACCGCGCAGCCGTCTGTGTCGACGTACGCCGTCGCTTCCTGGGCGCCGATCACCGACACCGTCTTCTCGTCCAAGGTGGACACCCGCGTCTCCACCCCCGGCGCCGAGTACGACACCGGCACCACCACCCGCGTGATCGCACAGCTGACCGGCGCTGACCCCGACGCCGTCTTCGTCCACCTCGACAACATCGACCACGCCGGCCACACCTACGGTGCCGCCAGCACCCAGTACACCGACGCCATCCACACCGCAGACACCCAGATCGGCCAGATCCTGGGCGCCGTCACGTCCCGTGCCGGCTATGCCACCGAGGACTGGCTGATCATGATCACCACCGACCACGGCCACACCGACACCGGCGGCCACGGCGGCTCCACCCTTCCCGAACGCCAGACCTTCCTGATCGCCACCGGCGCCGGCCTCGCCCCCGGCTCCGTCCGGTACGACGTGAAGATGCCGGACGTCGCCGCCTCCGCCCTCGCCCACCTCGGCATCGCGATCTCCCCGGCGTGGAATCTGGACGGCCGGCCCGTCCAGCAGCCTCGGTCCGACGACTTCGACGCCTTGCGCGCCAAGCTCACCGCCCGCACCGACGAGACCGGCATCCCGGCCTCCGTCCTCGGCTACACCCACTTCCCGCCCGCCGGCTGGTCCGTCGACAACACCGCGATGGGCACCGGCGGGGTCACCGAGTGGCGCGGCTGGGCCTTCACCACCGACGAGTTCTGGACCCAGGCCCAGCGCGACCAGGGGCGTGAGTCCAACCTCCGCGCGCGCAACGTCTTCGCTGTCGCGGACGGCGACGAATGGCAGGACAGGACCTTCTCCGGCACCTTCGACTCCACCCTGCTCAGTCCCGCCTACCCGGTCACCGGCGGCACCACCGCCACCCTGACCTACACCACCTACTACCGCCAGGAGTCGCCGCAGAAGGGCGAGGTCCTCGTCTCCTACGACGACGGCACCCCCGTCACCGTCCGGACCTACACGGCCGACGTCCCCTCACGCACCGAAGCCGTGACCCTCCAGGTCCCCGTCGGCGCGCGCACCGCCCGCGTCCGTTTCCGCTACACCGGCGGCAACAACTGGTACTGGGTCGTCGACGGGGTCCGGCTGAGCTCGTCCTGACGGGCTCGGGGCGCCGGTACACGCTCTCCGGCGCCCCGATTCGTCAACTCCTCTGCGTACACCTGCTCAAGCAGGAAGGCGCGGTGCTGGGACCGAAACGGCGGGCATCGTGCCGAGCTACCCGGCCCCGGGTGACCTCTGCTGTGACGTGCTCACACGCCGTCCGCCGCCCACCGGAAGGTCTCAAGACGCCGAACACGTGGCCGTCACCGAAGGCGCGCCCGCCGCAGCCGACGTGCTCGCGAGGAAGCCGAAGGTGGTGCTCGCCCCCGCCGTCACCGTGCCGTTCCACCCGGCGTTGCGCACCGTCGTCCCGGTCAGCGCGCCGTTCCAGACCTGGGTGAGCCGGCTGCCCGTCGGGAGTACGAGGGACACCGCCCAGGAGGAGATCGCCGCCGTGGACGAGGTGTTGGTGACCGTCACCTCACCCTGGTAGCCGCCCTGCCACACCGACACCGCCCGGAAGGCCGCCGAGCAGCCACCGCTGCCGGGGTCCCCGGGGTCCCCCGGGTCACCGGGGGTGAGCAGGGCCGACAGCGCCGGGTACCAGCGGGCCGCCATCTTGGCGTCGCCGGAGGCGTTGGGGTGGACGCCGTCGTAGGTGTCGGTGGCCGTGTCGAAGCCCGTCCACTGGTCGACGACGGTCACCGGCGACTGCGCGGTGGTGATGCCATGGGCCCAGTCCGGAATGCGCTGGTTGAAGGCCACCGTACGGGCGGCACACTCGGCGCAGCTGCTCGGATCGATCGGGATGAGCTGGGCGACCAGCACCTTCATCGCCGGGTTGCCGGCCCGCATCTGGCCGACCAGCTTGGTGTACGCGGTGAGGATGGTGTCCGGCGCGATGCTGCTCCAGACGTCGTTGGTGCCGAAGTGCATGACAACGATGTCCGGCAGGGTCGCCGCCAGCCAGCCGGGCAGCAGGTTCTGGTCGGCGGTGGCGGTCGCCTGGAAGCCCCCGTGGCCTTCGTTGTCGGCGTCGTGTGTGAGGGCGCAGCTCTGGGCGTTCAGGGTGCCGACGAAGTCGATGTCGGTGTAACCGGCGTTCTGCAGCTGGTTCCAGAGGAGGGAGCGCCAGCAGCCGGGGGAGCCGGTGATGGAGTCGCCGAGCGGCATGA
Source organism: Streptomyces sp. NBC_01334 (assembly GCF_035983595.1). Lineage (NCBI taxonomy): Bacteria > Bacillati > Actinomycetota > Actinomycetes > Kitasatosporales > Streptomycetaceae > Streptomyces > Streptomyces sp. NBC_01334. The sequence goes on from NZ_CP130718.1 coordinate 9,514,830, forward strand.
TCCGTACCGGGGTCGCGGCCGCGGCGGACGGGGCGCCGGCCAGGCCGTAACCGGCGACCAGGACGAGCAGGGCGGCCAGGAGAGTGGCGAGGAGGGGGTGGCGTCTGTTGCGCACGAGGGTGTCCTTCCCGAAGTGGGGCGGGAGCGGGGGTGCGGCACGTATATGTGGGAGCGCTCCCATGGCTACGTGCTGTTCATCAAGCCACCGTTGTCGCTGACACGTCAATATCCCGGACGGGCCCGGATCGACTGTGTCGTCTCTTCGGATCTTGCCGGTTCGGCTTGTCTCGACCGGCGGGATGCAGGGTGAAGGCGGACGTCAGGCGATGGCTCCAGAGCGCGAGCTCGAGGTGGGAGCGTCTCGGAATGCGCCTGACCGGATGGTGCCGTCCGAGATGCCGGCAGCTGTCGGCGGGAACCGAGAGCATCCGCAGACCGCGCGGGATTGTCGGACGCCGACGGCGCAGGGCAGCCGGGCCATGCGGGCGAGGGCCGCTGGTGCAACTCGGCTAGCGTGGGCGCATGGTGCATCTCAAGCGGCCGCAGCTGTCCGGGCTCGGGCGGAACCCGGCTGCCCCGACGGGTGTCCTGGTGCGCCTGGCCGCGCACGATGCGGGCCGTCACGGGCTGTTGATGCGCAAGGGGCAGCTGCCCGACGCGGTCGTCGAGGCCCTGCTGACCCACGGCGGCGGCGATGCCGCTGCGCAATTGCACGGGCGCCGGGTCTCCCCGGTGATGCGCAGCCGGATCGCCGGACATCCCGACCCCGCGATCCGCGATGCGCGTGCGGACCTCGTTCGCACCATGGTGGAGTGCGGGTCGGGGTTGGGCGTCGAGGCCCTGGTCGAGGCGTACGACCGGCCGCCGGCGGAACTCGCGGCCAGCCCCGACCCCAGGGTGCGCGCGGCGATCGCGCAGGACTGGCACGATCGGCCCGCCGCCGTTCAGTCCGCGCTGCTCACCGATGCGGATCCCGGGGTGCGGGCGGCGGCGACGCGGGCCGAGCACCCGGGCGTCCCGCCGGAACTCCGCGAGCGCTGTCTCGCCGATCCGGCCGTCCGGTCCACCCTCGCGCGCCGTCTCCCACTGACGCCCGCGCAGTTCGAACGGCTGCTGGCGACCGGGGACAAGTCGGTGCTGCGCGCTGTGGCCGGGAACCCGTGCCTGACCGCCGACATGGTGGCCCGCTTGCGGGACAGCGAGGATCCCTCCGTGCGCGTCGCGGTGGCCTACAGCCGCCACGTCCCTCCCGAGACCCGGGACCGCCTGCTCTCGTTGGTGAAGGCCGAGGACGCGACAGGCAGTATCGATGCCGAGGTCGCCCTCCACTGGTCGTCCTACCGGCCCGTCTGGCTGCGGGATGCGCCGCTCGCCGAGCGGCTGACCTACCTGGACTGCCCGCACGCGGTGTTCCGGCGAACGCTGGCAGAGAGCACGGACCTTCCCGACGAGGCATGGCAGCGACTGGACGAAGACCCCGACGTGTCCGTCCGCTACGCCGCCGCCCTCAGACCTGATGTTCCGTCAGATACGCTGCTGCGACTGGTCCGGGCCCACGGTGATCCGTCCGCCTTCCGGCCCCTGCTGGTGGAGCACCCCAACTTCCCGCGCCGGGAACTGCGCGGCCTGGTGGACGAGCCGGACCCGAGGGTGCGCCTCCTCGCCCTGGAGGACCCCGAGTTGCCCCTCGCGGAGCTGCGCCGGTTGGGGGACTGCGAAGAGTCGATCCTGCGCGCGGGGGTGGCCAGGCATGCCAACGTCAGCGCGGACCTCCTGGAACAGCTGCTGGCCGACCCGGAGCCCGAGGTCGCCGACCATGCTGCGGCCAACCCCGTGCTGCCGCGGGCGGGGATGGGCCGCATCATCGCCCGGGCCGGCCTCTGACGGCCGCACGGGCACGCTCTCGCCGCGGGGCAACGAGCGCTCTCGGCGGTGTTGCTGCCGTTCCTCCTCTTTCCGCGGAACGGCCGTGACATAGAGTGACGTGGCCGTTACGGAACGTACGCGTGGGGTTGTGCTTCGCTTACGATGACGCGGTGAAGTTCGTGATGGTGCCAGGTGGTTGGCAGGGCGGGTGGGCGTTCGACGCGGTTGCGGCCGAGCTGCATCGCGACGGTCACCAGGTCGAGGCGGTGACCCTGGCAGGGCTGGAGCCGGACGGCCCGGTCGACGTGGACCGGCCGCCGAATCTCGACACCCACATCGACCAGGTGGCCGAGATCCTCGACTGCGGCGGTGAAGGGCCCCTCGCGCTGTGCGGGCACAGCTACGGCGGGATGGTGATCGCCGGTGTCGCGGACCGGCTCGGTGACCGCCTCGATCAGCTCGTCTTCATCGACGCCTACGTCCCGGAGGACGGTGATTCGTGCTGGTCCCTGACCAGTGACCGGTTCCGGCACCTGTTCATGGCCGGTGCCCGCGACGACGGCCGCTGGGTGGCGGTCCCCTGCGGGGCCGACCCGCGCGCGCGGCCGCACCCGCTGGCGAGCCTCCTTCAGTCGCTCAGGCTGCGCAGCGGCCCCGGACGCGCGGTCGGCCGCACGTTCATCAGCGGTGGCGCGTGGCCAGGCAGCCCGTTCGTGGCTGTGAGCGAACGGCTGCGCCGCAACTCGGGCTGGCGTGTGCACGAGATCCCCGTCGGCCACAACATCGCCCGTCACGATCCGGGCGGTCTCGCAGCAGTCCTCGGGTCGCTGCCGCCGGCCGGCGGGAGTGCGTGACGCTGATGCGCGGCCCGCGGCCCCAGGCGGTGGCGTGCTGAGCGCCGGCTCCCGGTGGGAGGTCACTCGCGGGCGGTCGCGGTGGTGCTCATGTCCGCGTAGCGGGTGCCGGCCACCTGTGCCGCCAGCGGTTCGAGCGCGGAGAGGTCGGCCGCGGACAGGGTGAGCGCCGCCGCCGCGGCGTTCTCCCGCAGCCGGGCGGACCTGCGGGAGCCGGGTATGGGGAGGACGGTGAGGCCGTGGACGCGGGACTGTTGGTGCAGCCAGGCCAGCGCGATCTGTGCGGGGGTCGCGGCGTGATCCGCGGCGATCGCGCGGACGGTGCCGAGGAGCGCGTGGTTGGTGCGAGCGTGCTCGCCGGTGAACCGGGGCATCGTCAACCGGGTGTCGCCCGGGCTCAGTTCGCTGCTGTCGGGGAGCGCGCCGGTGAGCAGGCCGCGGCCGAGGGGCGAGTACGCGACGAACGCCAAGCCGAGTTCCGCGGCCGCGGGGACCGCCGAGGTCTCGACGTCGCGGCTGAAGAGCGACCACTCGGACTGCAGCGCGGTGATCGGGTGGACGGCGTGAGCCGCGCGAAGTTCGGGGCCGGTCACCTCGCAGAGCCCCAAGTGGCGGACCTTGCCCTCCTGGACGAGCTCCGCCATCGCGCCGACGGTCTCCTCCAGGGGGATCGAGGGGTCGCGGCGGTGTGCGTAGTACAGGTCGATGGTGTCGATGCCGAGGCGTTTCAGGCTGGCGTCGACGCACTGGCGGACGTAGGTGCGGTCGCCGCGGACCTGGTTCCAGGTCCGCCGGCCCGGCTGCCGCACGATGCCGAACTTCGTGGCGAGGAAGACCCGTTCGCGGTGCGCGCGCACGAAGGGGCCGAGGAGCACCTCGTTCTCGCCGTGCCCGTACAGGTCGGCGGTGTCGAACATGGTGACGCCCGCGTCGAGGGCGGCCTGCAGGGTTTCCTGCGCCTGGGTTTGTGCGCTGGGTCCGTAGAACTCGCTGAATCCCATGCAGCCGAGGCCCTGGGCGCCTACTGACGGACCGCTGGTGCCGAGGGGAACGACCGGGAGGGTGAGCGCAGACATGGGAAGGGCTCTCCTTGTGCGGCGGTGGGTGGCCGGGAGGGCGCGGACATCACGCGTGGTGGGGGAGGACGACGTCGATGATCTCCTGTACGCGATCCGTGAGATCCTCACGATTGCGCTGGACCCAGGAGATGTGCTGGCTGCCGAAGAACGCGGCGACGATGACCCGGGCCATGGAGGCGATGTCGGTGGTGGTCCGCAAAGTGCCCTCGTCCTGGGCCTGTGCCAGTAGCTCGGTGAGGAGCTGGGTGAACTCGCTGAACGGCGTCGGCATGTCGGCGTCGACCAGGTTCCGCTCGATCTGCAGCCGGGCACCGGCCTGCATCACCGGGTTGTCCCGCAGGGCGACCGCGGTCTGCAGGAGGAGCTCGGCGACCGCGTCGAGCGGCGGGAGCTGCCTGGCCGTGACCGATTCGGCAATGGCGGGCAGTTGCGTGTAGAACTCCTCGGTGACCGCGACGGCCACCGCCTCCTTGTTCGTGAAATGAAAGTAGACGGCTCCCTTGGTCACCTCGGCGCGGTCGGCGATGTCCTGGAGCGTGACGGCGGGGAACCCCTTCTCGGCGAAGGCTGCCGCGGCGGCGTTGAGGAGCTGCCTCCGGGTGCGGCCGGCCCGTTCCTGCTTGAGTTCCCGCGGGGGTGAGGCCTTGGCTCCGGCGGCTGTCCGGGGGTCGCTCTTCAGGTTGCTCATGATTCCTCTTCCGTACGCTTCGACGGTGCCTGGCGCGCATGCCCCGCACGAGATGGTTCCCTTGCAAGATACCTCTGCGAAGGTATATTTTCACGGCGCACCACCACGGTATTCCCGAACCCAATGGGGGAGAGACCATGGACCAGTTGCACGAACTGTCGACCAGGGTCCCAGGCGCACCGGGCACGGCAGTAGTGGATGCCTCTCTGCAGTTTCTTCAACCAGTCTCCCGACAGCTGGTCCACAGGGCCGCGGTTGCGGAGGTCTTCATCACGGACGCCCTGCAGGTGAGCGAGGGCCGGTTCCTCGTGGGAGCCCAGTGGCCTCGGGATCACGCACTGTACTATCCCGACGCCCAGGGCATGTCCGATCCGCTGCTGCTGACCGAGACGGTGCGCCAGGCCTTGGTCTACCTGGCGCACGAGTACTGCGGGATCCCGCTGGGGCACCGCTTCGTCGGCAGCGACACGTACTTCGAGATCACGGACCACGAGGCGCTTCTGGTCGGCGACACGCCGTTGCACCTCACCCTGGACGTCCAGTGGTCGTGGGTGGCGAACAGGCCGCCCCGGCGCTTCGGTATGCGGGTGGACGCGGTGGTGTCCGTGGCCGGGCGCGAGTGCGCCCGGGCCGGGCTGAGCGTCTACGCCGTCGACGAGAGGCTGTACCAGCGGCTCCGCTGGCAGGGGACGAAGAGCCCGGGCCGTGACGAGGCCGCCCGCGTCGGGCACTCCGCCGCAACTCGCCTGCCGGCGGCCGACGTCGGCCGCCTGCGGGCCAAGGACAGCGTGTTGGGCCGCACCGAGACGGGGGAGTGGCGGCTGCTGGTCGATCTTCACCACGCCGTGCTCTTCGACCACCCCGGAGACCACATACCGCTGATGGTCACCCTGGAAGGCGCCCGTCAGCTGAGCCACCGCCTGGTCCACCGCCGCCACGACGCTCCCGCGGGAGCGGTACTGCGCGCTGTCCGGATGGACTGCCCGGCCTTCGCCGACCTCGACGAACCGGTACGGCTGTGCGCCCAGTTGCAGCCGCCGGCCACCGCGTCGGACGTCACCGGGCTGCGCATCACGGCGGTACAGAGGGAGGACACCGTCGCCACGGTCACCATGGAGTGGCTGCCCCGAGTCCTGCCCGCCGTGCCCGCGGAGGTCACCTTCTCCCGTGGCACCGTCGGCTCCGGCGCGGCGGTGTAGCGGTGAGCACGGACCGGCGGGCTCCCCTCGACCGCGGCCGCGGTCTGCGGGGTACGGGCGAACCGAGACCCCGCCGCACCCTGCGAGTTGCGCGGACCGCGACGGTCGGCTGACGCCCGAACTCGAAGCGGCGTCGATCGGTGGGCCGGACTTCCCGGCCGTGCGTGCCTCCCGTGGCGGGACGGGCGCCGATGCGCACGTGCGCAGGGGGCGTTCCTGCTCTCGCGGCATCCGCACCTCCGAGTAAGAAACCGTTAAGAAAGTATGTTTCCACATCCCTGTCCGGCTCGACAAGGAGCTAAACGATGCTCGATCATGCTGAGCCGCAAGAAAAGCAGCGATCCGGCCTTTCCCTTCCGGAGCGAACAGGCGGCACGCTCGCCGAGGACGCCGTACTGCGGGCCGCCCGGGCGGCAGGGTGTGGCGCCTCGGCGGCGGACCGGGACCGGCGGCTGGCTCCCGCGGTCGTGACCGCGCTCAAAGAGGCCGGTTTCGCACGTCACTTCGTGCCCCGCCGATGGGGCGGCCGGGAAGGCGGCTTCGCCGACCTGATCACCGCCACGGCACTCATCGCCGGGCAGTGCCCCTCGGCCGCATGGTGCGGCATGCTCTGGGCCGCGCACGGGCGGTACGCCGCCAGGCTGCCCGAAGAAGGACAGCGGGAGTTATGGGGGAGGGGCCCCGACACACTGATCGCCGCGGCCCTTGCCCCGCCCGCCGGAACGGCTCGCGCGGTACCCGGCGGCTGGCTGCTGGACGGCCGGTGGGACTGTGTCAGCGGCGTGGACTTCTCGCACTGGGTCCTGCTCGCGGCCCCGGCCGACGGCACCCCGGTCGCGGCCGGTGTCACTCTCGCCGGTCCGGCGCAGCCCGCGGCATGCGTCCTGGCGGTACCGCGCTCCGAGGTGATCGTGCGCGACACCTGGCGCAGCACCGGGCTGCGCGGCACCGGCAGCAACTCCGTCGACGTACGCGGGGTGTTCGTCCCCGACCGGCGCGCCTGCCCGCTGGGCGACGTGCTCTCCGTCGTGGTCGAGCCCGGCGCCTCACCGGCACGCCAGGCGTCCGCGCAGCTGGCCGGCGGCCCGATGTTCTGCGCCCCGGCGCTCGGCGCGGCCCGGCTCGCTCTGCGGTCCTGGACGCGCTGGGCGGCGACCCCGCCCGCCGGGCGCCCGGCAGCCCTGGGCGACACGGCCGTCCAGCGGGTGCTGGCGCGCTCCGCCGCCGAGATCGACGCCGTCGCCCTGCTGCTGGACCGGGCCGGAGCCGGCGCCGACGCCGAGCCCACCGCTCCACGCGTCGAGGCGGTCAACCGGCGCGACGCCGCGGTGGCGGCCGAGTTGCTGGTGGAGGCCGTCGAACGGCTGTTCAGGACGGGCGGTGCCCACGCCCGGGACGACACCAGCGAGGTCCAGCGGGCCTGGCGGGACACGCACACGGTGGCGGCGCACGGCGCCCTGCGGCTGGACGCCTCGGCCGGCGCGTACGCCGCCTGGGGCGAGGGCGAGTGGTCGGCGCCGATGCCGTGCGGGTCGCGATGAGCGGGCCGTCCCGCCTGGTGTTCAGCGACGTCGACGAGACGCTCATCGCAGGGAAGTCGATGCTCGACTTCCTCGCGTACTACTTCCGCAGCACCCGCGGAACGCGAGGTGCCCGCCTCGCGGCGGACGTCCGAGGGGACCTGACCCGCCGGACGTCCGCCGGCGCTCCCCGGGAAGCCATGAACCGCCTGTACTACCGCACCTGGGCGGGCGAGCCCGCTGCCCGGGTCGCGGAACTGGCCGAGGCCTGGTACGCCGAGCGGTCGGGGGCTCCCGGCTTCTACCTGGCTGCCACACGCCGGGCGCTGGAACTGCACCGCGGCGCGGGGGACACGGTCATCCTGGTGTCCGGATCGTTTCCCGCGGTCCTCGCGCCCATCGCCGCCGAAGTCGGTGCGACGCGCCTGCTGTGCTCGGTCCCCGCGACCCGTGACGGAGTGCTGACCGGCCGACTCGTGGGCGATCCCTGCATCGGAGAGGCGAAGCGCGCGGCGGTGCGTGACGCGCTGCGGCGCTGTCCGGACGTGGACCCTGCGCGGTGTTACGCGTACGGGGATCACCTCTCCGATCTGCCGATGCTGGCGGAGGTGGGGCACCCCGTCGTCGTGGGCGGCTCGGCGGAACTGACGGCGCGGTTGCCGCGGGCGCGGGTGCTGCACCGGCACGCGGCGCTAGGCGTCCCCGCCCTGCTCCCACCCGGTCCGGTGGCCGGCGCCGAGGCCGGCCGGGCAGGCGCCTGACCGGCCGCACCAGCGCTCTCGCGTCTCGTCCGGGCCGGCCCGTCTCCACCGGAGGCGAGCGGCCGGCCGGGGGCGGACCGGCGCTTCAGGCGTCTTGCGGGCCGGCGGCGGCCCATCCGTCCCTTCGCGGCCCGGACACGGCCGCCCACAGGTCGTCGAACTGCCGCGCGGCGTCGGCGTCGTCACGCGGCACGGGATGAGGAACCCCGAAGAAGACCGACACCAGCAGGCGGGCCACGGCCTCCGGGGGATATCCGCCGGAGCTCCCGTCACCGGCCTGCGCCTGCGTGACGGCACGGGTCAGCGGCAGGCAGATCCGTTGCACCAGCCCGAGGTCGTGCCGGTCCAGGTGAGGGCTCTCCACGGCGAGACGCAACGCGGACCGGGCCCGCGTGTCCTCGCGGAGGTGCCGGGCGAGATCGAGCACGGTCTCCCGCAGGGCGCGCACCGCCGCAGCGTCCGGCTCGCCGGCCCGCGCCGCGCGCGTGCTCAGCTCGTCCCCGGCCTCCTCGATCAGCGCCGTCGCCAGCTCCTCCTTCGAGGAGAAGTGCCCATACAGCGCGCCCTTGGTCATACCGGTGCGCTGGATCACGTCGAGCAGTGTCGTGCCCATGTAGCCGTGCGCGGCGAACTCCACCGCCGCGGCGTTGAGCACCTGCTCCCGTGTACGCGCTGCACGTTCCTGAACCATGCCGAGCCTCCACCCCCCGAATAAAAACCTTTGAAAAGGTATGTTTTACGGACGACGCGCCGCCGAACGCATTGACGTGATCTTATCCAGGTGCTCCGGAGCGCGCGGCGATATCCCGCCATGCTCCGGGCAGGGGTGAGGCAGTCCGCCACCGGGCCCGAGCAGGGCACTGCCGCCCGGGGCGGACGCCGACGGCGGACTCCTGGAGGAGCCCGCGCACCGCGCCGACTGCTGCGGCGCCGTCCCGTCCGCCCCGGGAAGCAACGCACCGTCACTTCCCGGGGCGGACGGGCCCTATGAGATCAGGCCCAGGTGCCGCAGGTCCGCCACGTACTTCTCGACCAGCGGCCGGGACAGGTGCGGGATGTCCTGCTCGGCGCCGATGCCCGCGGTGCGCACCGCCGCGCGGAACCGCCCGGCGGGCAGTGCCGACGTCGTGCGAGGGATGAGCGGCTCCCGCCAGGCGGCCATCAACGGCAGCAGGGAGTACGGGCGCTGCGCCTGCGGCAGCGTCTGCAGCGCGGCTTCGAACTGCTCGTGCCACTCCCCGTGGCCGCCGACCCGGCGGACGGTGATCCCGCTGTCGGCCAGCCAGTCGACCACGGTGTCCAGCGAGACACCGTCGTCGTGCGGGTTGACCACGTTGAACGTCCGGAACCCGGCGGTACGCAAGCCCAGGGCGGCCACCGCGGCGGCGACGAAGTCCCCCGGCAGCCCGTCGTAGTGCGCCCGCGGCCGCCGGTCGCCGTCCGCGCCGCTGTAGAACGACTCGGGTGCGATCCCCGTGGCGATCAGGCTCAGCAGCAGTCGGGTGAAGGTGTCCGGCACGTTGAGCTGCCCGGCGTACCGGGCATGCGCCAGGATCATGCCGGAGCGGAACACGGTCACCGGCAGCCCGCACAGGTCGTGGGCCTCGCGCAGCAGCACCTCGCCGGCCCACTTGCTGGTGGCGTAGCCGCCCGCGTGGCTGTCGTCGATCGCGTGCTCGGGGTGGGCGACCCTGATGTCGGTGTCCTCGTCCGGCGTGGCCGCACCGTGAGCGGCCAGGGCCACGGTGGACACGTACACGACCGGCTTCAGCCGGGTGGTCAGGGCGGCGCGGACGACCTCGGCGGTGCCGGCCACGTTCGGCTCGAACAGCTGCCGGTACGGCAGCACGTGGTTGACCAGCGCCGCCGGGTGCACGACGAGGTCCACCGTGGCGGTCAGCTGCTGCCAGTCCTGTTCGCTCAGGCCCAGGTGCGCCGCGCCGATGTCGCCGGCCAGCACGCGCAGCGCGCCGCCGGCGGTCAGTTCGGCGAAGCGGCTCTTGAGCGCGGTGTCCCCGCTGTCCAGGGCCTCCTCCAGGCGCTGCCGGGCGGCGTCGTCGTCGGCGGCGCGCACCAGGCAGACCAGCGTGCCGCCCACCGGAGCCAGCCGCTGCAGCCACTCCAGGCACAGCAGCCGGCCGAGGTAGCCGTTGGCCCCGGTGAGCAGCACCGTGCGCGGCTCGCCGGCCGGCCGGGGGAGTGCCGTGCTCGCGGTGAGTGTCGCAGCGTCGATGAACTTGTCCAGAGTGAGGTCCGCGGCCCGCACCGAGGTGGCGTGCTCGCCGTGGACGGCGGCGAAGGTGGCCCGCTGAGCCGCGGCGCCGCCGCGCAGCCGCTCCACGAGTCCGGCGATCTCGCCCAGGCTGTTGGCCGGTCCCAGCAGGGTTCCGACCGAAATCTCGACGCCGAAGATCTCCCGCAGCAGGTTGGCGAAGGACAGCGCCGACAGGGAGTCTCCGCCCAGCTCGGTGAAACGCCGCTCCGGGCCCGGCTCGACGTCGAGCCCTGCCAGCAGCGCCTGCGCGGAGCGGGCGACCGTCTCGGCCACCGGGCGGTCGCGGTCCTGCCACACCGCGCGCAGCTCCGCGGCCTGTCCCGCGGCGAGTTCGGCGTAGCGCCGCTCGAGCCGTTCGCCGTACCGCTCCTTCAGCCGCGGGCGCAGCTGCTTGGTCGAGTCGGTCAGCAGGCCGTTGTCCTGGCTGAACGGCACGGTCTCGACGATCAGGTCGCGCGGGACCTCGTAGGGCGCCAGTCCGGCCTGCGCGGCGACGCTCTGCAGCGATCGGCCGACCGCCGCCTTCAGCGCCGTCTCGTCGCCGGCCTGCGCGATCGCCTCCGGGGTCGGCACCACCACGGCGAGCAGGTACGCGCGGGAGCTGTTCCCGTAGACGAAGATCTGCCGCACCAGCGGGCTGGCGACGAGCGCAGCCTCCACCTTGGACAGTGCGACGAACTCCCCCTGGGAGAGCTTGAGCACGTTCTTGCGGCGGTCGACGTAGACCAGTTCGCCGGGCGCGGTCTCGGCCATGATGTCGCCGGTGCGGTAGTAGCCGTCCTGGTCGAACACCTCGGCGGTGTCCTCGGCGCGCCGGTGGTAGCCGGGGGTGATGAGTGCGGTCCTGACCAGCAGTTCGCCGCGCGGGTAGGGGGAGTCGGCGGTGGAGTAGCCCAGTTCGGGCACGTCCACGAGCTTGTAGTCCACCACCGGGGGGCTCTGCACGCGGTGGTCCAGCATGACCAGACCGGTCTCGGTCGTGCCGTAGCTGTCCAGGAGCGGGACGTCCAGGTCGTTGCGGAGGAACTCGGCCAGCTCCGGGGCGAGCGGGGCGGACCCGCAGGGGGCGTGGATGACACGCCCGCCCAGCACGTGGTCGCGCAGGTGCGCGATCACCTCGGCGTGGTCGGCGTCGCGCAGCTCGCCGCGCGCCGCGCGCTGGTTCAGCTGGGCGTGGTAGCTCTCGAAGAGCAGCTCGCAGACCCGCGGCACCATGGCGATCTCGGTCGGCCGGATCAGAGCCAGGTCGTCCAGGAGGGTGGACAGGTCGCTGCCGGCCACGAAGTTCGCGGTGCCGCCGGTGGCCAGCGTCTTGATCACCAGCCTCCTGGCGACCAGGTGGCTCTGCGGCAGGAAGTTGGCCGTGATCAACGGATACTGGTCGTCGGATCCCGCGGGCGGGCGCCACATGAGGGACACCGTCGACTCCGGGAACATCACGCCCTTGGGCGTGCCGGTGCTGCCGGAGGTGTACACCAGTGCCGACAGCGCCCCGTCGGCGCCGCTGTCCGGCGGCAGTTCGGGCACCGGCGGCAGCGAGCCCGCGCGGCCGACGACGTCGGACAGTAGCTCCACCGACGTCGGTGCACCCGTCGTGGCCAGCAGCCGGCCGGCGGCCGCCAGCGCCTCCCGGTGCTCGGCGAGCTCGGGGTGGTGGTCGAAGACGAGGATCCGGTGCACGCAGGTCTGCCCGGCCAGCGCTTCGAGCACGGTCGCCAGCCGGTCGGCGCTGGTGGCGAAGACACGCGGGGCGGCCTCCGCCACCAGGTGGCGGATGTGGTCGACCGAGGCGTTGGTGTGCAGCGGCACGGCGACCGCCCCGAGCTGACCGCACGCCAGATCCACCGTGGTGTAGTCGGTGCCGGCGAAGCCCAGGATCGCGACGAAGTCCCCTTCACGCAGCGGGTGTTGCGGATGGTGGTACCAGTCGGCGGCGACCGCGCTCAGCCGAGACCACAGCTCGCCGTACGAGACCGTGTCGAACCGGGGCAGCAGCCGCACGGTGACGCGGCCGTCCACGCTGACGTACTGCCTGGCCCGCTCGCCGAGTGCGGGCCGCTCGGCGTACGCCGCCAGGGTCCGTCTGACGATCTCGGACAGGCGCGGCCCGCATCCGGTGCTCTCCTCGAAGACACCGGCCACCGGCATGCTGTCGGCGAGCTCCGGCTCGGCCCGGAACAACTCGGCAATACGCTGCTTCCGGCTTTTCCCCACGGAAGCGCGCGTGGTGATGCCTGGTGAATCATTACCCATGACCACGCCTTTCTGTGACCGCGAATTCTTTCCGGCACATGAGCCCGGCCGAAAGTCGAAGGAGAACGCCACGGGCCGGGCCTGCGCATTGGAACAGAGGCTCCGGTGGCCAAGGCGCGGGCAGCTTACCGCGCGGAAAGAAATGGACGCCAGATTATCGGGGGCGGGGGGAGGGGAGAGGAACCGTGTCCGCGACACCGATCTGCATTCCGCTCGCGCGGATCGGTGCGGGTTTCCCGCGGGAAATCACCGCGCACCGTATCCGGCTCCGCAGGGCGTCCCGTCGCCGCACCGCGGCCCGCCCGGGCCGCCCTGCGCCGGGCGGACCGTCGCAGGGGCACGCCCCCGGAAGGCCGTGCATCGGCCCCCGTCCTCCTTCCTTCCCGCCGACGGGAGGAGAGCCCGCCGCCGCGAGGTCCCCTCCTCGAGGGCGGCCCGGTCCGCTCTGCTCCTGGCCGGCGCGGTCCCGGCGGCCCGCCTCCGCGGTCACCGGATGTGCAACCGGGGAAATCCCCGGTTGCACATCGCACCGGGTGCTGCGGCAAGGTTGCAAAAAAATACCTTGACGGAGGTATTCTTATGGCGGGTCGCTCGGAGTGCGCGCAGGCTCCGGGGCCCCTGACCGAGAGCGGCGGGTGTGGCTGAGGAGTGGTCGAACGTGACAAACAGCGAAGCAGTGCTCCGGCGACGTGACGCGCGCGTCCACCCATCGGAGCGCGTGGACGTTGAAGCGCGGTACGCCGGTCCCGACGCCGACGCGGACGTCGAATGGATCCCGATCGCGACGCTCGACCTCTCCCACTCGCCGCGCTCCGCGGGGGAGAACGGCGAGCACATACGGGTCCTGGCGGAATCGCAGGCCGACCTGCCGCCGATCATCGTGCAGCGCGGCACCAACCGGGTGGTCGACGGTGTGCACCGGGTCCGCGCAGCCCTGCTACGGGGCGAACAGGCCGTCCGGGCCCGCTGGTTCGACGGCGACGACGCGAGCGCCTTCGTCCTGGCGGTACGGCTCAACGTGCGGCACGGACTGCCCTTGTCGCTGGCCGACCGCAAGGCGGCCGGCACTCGCATCCTGGGCGAGCAGGAGGACTGGTCGAACCGCGCGATAGCGTCGGCCGTCGGGCTGTCGCCCAAGACGATCGCCGCCCTGCGCGAGGCGGTCGGGCGGCCCGGAGGGCAGGCCAGGATCGGCAGGGACGGCCGCGTGCGGCCCGTCAGCACCGCCGCCGGGCGCGAGCGCGCCAAGGAGATGCTCTTACGGGAACCCGCCTCCTCCCTGCGGGCGGTGAGTGCGGTCGCCGGTGTGTCCACGGGCACCGTCCGTGATGTGCGCGACCAGCTCCATCGGCAGAGCGGGGCGGTGATCCCCGGACAGCGGCCCGCCCCGCCCGCGCGGAACGCGGAGGCGCCGCGCGCGCAGGCCGCGCCGTCGGGGCCGGTCGCGCTGGACAGGTCGACCGCGCTGCTGCGCTCCCTGCGCACCGACCCCTCGCTACGGTTCAACCAGTCCGGCCGCCTGCTGCTGAGCATCCTCGCGGTGGCCGCCATCGACCCGCGGGCGCAGGACGGTCTCGTCCTCGACCTGCCCGACCACTGCCTCGACTTCGTCGCGGAACTCGCGCAGGCGAGCGTGCAGGCGTGGCAGGACCTTGCCGTGCGTCTGTCGGAGCGCCGGTCGGCGCAGCCCGGGCGGAGGCAGCCGACGGTAAACCCTGAAAGGCAGGGAAAACGCGGGGCTTGACGGGCCGGTGAATTCCTTGGTTTTGTCATTGAAGCAACACCGGAAACATCGAAAAAACTTCCACAGAAAGCGCATCGAATGCGCGCCGGAGAACTGATCCGGTTATCTGGATTCGGGACGGGGTGTTGAGAAAATGACCGATGCATACGGCTGGACCGGAAAGGACCGTCGCGTTCAGCGAATTGTCCACTCGGCTTCCGGGACGACGTTCCTGGTTCCGCTCGACCACTCCCTGGCCGACGGCCCGGTGGCTTCTGCCGCCGGATTCGCCGGGCTCGTCGAGGCGATGGCCGCCAACGAGGTGGACGGGATCATCGTCCACAAGGGGCGCGTCCGGTTCCTGCCGACCGATGCGCTCGGGCGGCTGGCACTGATCGTCCACCTGAACGGCAGCACGCAGCACGCGCCGGACGTGGACGCGAAGATTCTGGTAGGCGCCGTGGAAGAGGCGGTTGCCCTGGGCGCCGACGGCGTCAGCGTGCACATCAACCTGGGGTCGAGCACCGAGGCCGCCCAGCTCACCGACCTCGGCGCGGTCGCCGGCAGCTGTGCCCGCTGGGGCCTGCCGCTGCTCGCGATGGTCTACCCGCGCGGCCCTCGCATCACCGACCCCGCCGACCCGGTCCTGCTGGCGCACGCGGCGAACGTCGCGGCGGACCTCGGAGCCGACATCGTGAAACTCCCCTACACCGGCTCGCCCCTGACGATGCGCGAGGTCGTCGCGGCCAGCCCGATCCCGGTCGTCACCGCCGGCGGCGTGCTCGAGGACACCGGGAAGTTCCTCGACCTCATCGACAGCACGATGGAGTCCGGCGTGCTCGGCGTCGCCGTCGGACGCAACGTCTTCCAGGCGCCGGACCCGGGCGCGCTGGCCCGCTCGGTGGCCCGCCGGGTCCACGTCGGACCCCGGTCGCTCGAAGCCCTGGCGGCCCTGCGCCAGGAACTGTCCGAGGCGGCCGTCTGACGGGCATCCCCCCAGCCGACGGTTCCCCCACCCGGCAATTCCCCCCATCGCAGACCGCCGTGACGACCCGTCGCCGGCAGCCACGCGCGACCACGACAGGCAAGCAACCCACAACCGAAGGTGTGAACATGAAATCCGCATGGATCGACCTCCGCGGCACCGCCGCCGAACTCGCCACCGCCATCGTCGAGGAGAGCACCCACATCGGCGTCGAGACCGTGGTGCTGGACGACCCCGAGCTGGCCGGCAAGGTCCCGCCGAACGTGCAGAAGGCCGCCGTCGTCACCGGGGAGACGCCCACCACCCTGATCGACCGGCTCGTCGACGTGGTCGACATCCTGATCGCCGACCACAGCATCGCCGAGAAGTTCGAGGGCATCCGCCCCGGCCTGCGCTCCGGTGTCCTGATCAAGGTGCTGGACGAGCAGAGCCTCGAGCTCGCCTGCCGGATCGCCAACGAGTCGGAGCTGACCCTCGTCGAGTTCCGCCAGGACCCCAGCAAGATCCCGCTGGAGATCCTCCTGGCCGCGGCCGACAAGGCCAAGGGCTCCATCGTCACCGTCGTCGAGGACGTCGAGGACGCGGCCACCACCATCGGCGTGCTCGAGCGCGGCTCGGACGCGGTGCTGCTGGCCCCCAAGCGCGTCGGCGACGCCACCGAGCTGGTGCAGGTCACCCGGGGCGAGGCCGCCTCGCTGGAGATGGAGGAGCTGGAGATCGTCCAGCTCACCCACCTCGGCCTGGGCGACCGGGTCTGCGTCGACACCTGCTCGCACCTGCGGCCCAACGAGGGCATCCTGGTCGGGTCGTACTCCACCGGCCTGGTGCTCGTCAGCAGCGAGACCCACCCGCTGCCGTACATGCCCACCCGCCCGTTCCGGGTGAACGCGGCCGCCCTGTCCTCCTACACCCTGACGCCCGGCAACCGCACCCAGTACCTGTCCGAGCTGCACTGCGGGTCGGAGATCCTGGCCGTCAGCACGGACGGCAGCGTGCGCACGGTGGTCGTGGGCCGCATCAAGATGGAGTCCCGCCCGATGCTGCGGATCGAGGCCCGCACCCGCAGCGGTCAGCTCGTGGACATGGTCGGTCAGGACGACTGGCACGTCCGGGCGCTCGGTCCGGGCGGCAGCGTGCACAACTTCACCGAGCTGCAGCCCGGCGACGTCATCCTCGGCCACACCATGACCGACCAGCGCCACGTCGGCTACGCGATCCGGGAGTTCCTCCACGAGCAGTAGAGCCCGAGCCGGTCACGTGACCGCCCCGGGGACCGGCGGTCAGCGCGGCACTCGAGCCACGTCTTCCACGTCCCACGGATCTGAAGGAAGCGAGTGCGTGAGATGGCGCTCATAGTGCAGAAATACGGCGGAACGTCGGTCGCCACACCTGAAAAGGTCATCGAAGCGGCACGGCAGATCCGGGCGGCGCGCGAGGACGGCAACCAGGTCGTCGTGGTCGTGTCCGCCATGGGCGGGGCCACCGACGAACTGCTCCGGCTGGCGTCCGCGGTGACCGCCCGCCCCGACGCACGCGAGCTCGACGCCCTGCTCTGCACGGGCGAGGCCGCGTCCGCCGGACTGGTGTCGCTGGCGCTCGACCACCAGGGCGTCGCGAGCCGCTCGTTCAGCGGTCCCGAGGCGGGCATCCGCACCGACCACCGCCACGGCCGGGCCACGATCGTGGAGGTGGACCCGCGAAGGCTGCGGGAGGAGCTCGCCAGGGGAACCGTCCCCGTCGTCGCGGGCTTCCAGGGCGAGTCGATCGCCACCGGGGCCCGCACCACCCTCGGCCGCGGCGGCTCCGACACCACCGGCGTCGCCCTGGCCGCCGCGCTCGGCGCGGACCACTGCGAGATCGTCACCGACGTCGCAGGCGTCTACACGGCCGACCCCCGCACGGTCGTCGGCGCCCGTCGGCACACCGCCCTGCTCTACGAGGAGATGGCCGAACTGGCCGTCAGCGGCGCCAAGGTGCTCGCCTCCGACTCGGTCGACTACGCGCGAACCCACGGCGTCGACCTGAAGGTGCGCTCCAACAGTGCCGCGATCGGCCCGCAGACCTGGGTGGGCGACGGCCGTCGCGCGGCCGGGGCGGTGTCCGGGCAGTCCTGGACACCCGCCGGCCGCATCCGCCCGATCGCCGGGGTCGCGGGGCGCTCCGGCCTGGTCCGGTGCGTACTGCGGCGGATCACCACGGACCACGTCCTGCGCCTGCTCGGCGAACTGGTCGAGCGCGAGACCGAGGTCGAGCTGCGCCGCTACGGCAACCTCGGCACCGAGGACGCCGGCGACATCGCGCTCACGCTGCCCGAGGACAGCGTGCAGGAGATGCGGGAACTCCTGGCCGACACCGACCGCGGCATCCGCCTGGACGAGGCGCACTGGACGTCCAACCTGGCCCGGCTCTCCGTCGTCGGCCTGGGCATCGGCCGCCAGCCGTACGCGCCGCTGCGGCTGCTCGAAGCCCTGCGCTCGGTCGGCGCCGCGCGCACCGACCTCCACGTCACCTCCAACCGGCTCAGCGTGCTCACCGGTCGCAGCGACCTGGCCGCGGCGACCCAGATCGTCCACGACACCTTCCTGTCCGAGCCGGTGACGCCCCTGGTCCACCGGGCGGGCCCGGACCACGTCGGCACGGCCTGGCCGCCGGCCGCCGGGCGCGGGCAGCTCGAAGCCGCGGTGCCCGCCCTGGCCGCCGCCGAGTGATCCCGGCCCCCACACCACGAGGGAGAACACCGATGTCCGTCATCCGACTCGACCCCGGCCGTCCGGGCGGGCCGACACCGCGCGGCCCCGCCGGGAGGCCGCGGCCGGAGGGTCCCCGATGACCGCCACGCCGACCTTCGACCCCACCTCCGACGACCAGCTGGCCGACCCCTACCCCGTCTACGCGCAGATGCGCGCGCAGTGCCCGGTGCTCCACGACCGGGACCGGGACATCTGGGTCCTCACCCGCCACGAGGACGTGGTGCGCGTCGTCCACGACCCCGAGACGTTCTCCTCCGAGAGCGCGGTGCGGATCACCGCGGGACCCGAGTCCGACGAGGTGAAGCAGGTCCTGGCCGAAGGCTGGTCGCTGACACCCAACCTGACCGAGAGCGACGGCGAGGAGCACACCCGGCTGCGCGTGGCGGTGAACCGCGTCTTCACGCCGCGGCGCGTGGCGGCGCTGGAACCCTTCGTCCGGGACACCGCCGAGGATCTGATCGCCCGGTTCGCCGCGGACGGCTCGACCGACATCATCGAGGGCTACGCCTGGCCCCTGCCGCTGATCGTCATGGCGCACATCCTGGGCGTGCCGCCCCGGGACGTGCCGCTGCTGCGGCAGTGGAGCTCCAACTGGCTGAAGCTGTCCGTCGGCACCGGTGAGCCGGCCGAGCGCGTCGGCTGGGCCCGCGACGTCGTCACCATGCAGCACTACGTGATGGCGCTGCTGGACGACACGGACCGGGCCGGCGAGGACTCGCTCGTCTCCTCCCTGGCGCAGTACGGCGTCGAGCACCGTCTCGACAACGTGGAACTGATGCGCATCGTGATGAACCTGATCATCGCGGGGCACGTCACGGTCACCCGCGCCATCGGCAACGGCCTGGTCACCCTGCTGGAGAACCCGCGCCAGCTCGCGGCCCTGCACGCCGGCGAGGCACCCGTCGAGGCGATGGTCGAGGAGATCCTGCGATTCGAGTCCCCGGTGCAGGGCCTGTTCCGCACCGTGACACGCAAGACGGAACTCGGCGGCAGGCACCTCGTGCCCGGCGACCGCGTGATGGTCCACTGGGGCTCCGCCAACCGGGACGAATGCGTGTTCGATGACCCGGACGAGTTCGCCCTGCGCAGCAGGCCCGGCCGGCACCAGATGGCCTTCGGCCGCGGCATCCACGCCTGCCTCGGCGCCTCCCTGGCACGACTCCAGTTGCGCGTCGCCATCCCGCTGCTCTTCGACCGGCTCCCCGGGCTGCGCCTGGGCCCCGCCGACTCCCGCACCCGCGAACGGCTGGTCATCGCCCGCGGATTCGAAGAACTGCACCTCCACTGGGACGTCCCACACCTGCGAGAGGCAGCATCATGACCGCACCAGCGCCCGGCCGGCGACGCGTCGCCGGCCGACCCGGGTCCGTGTAGGCGGCCGCCATGACCTACGACGTGATCGTGATCGGCGGCGGATCCGCCGGGTGCGTCCTCGCCAACCGGCTGAGCGCGGAACCGCGTTGCTCGGTCCTCCTCCTGGAGGCAGGCCCCGACTTCGCCACCACCGCCGACATGCCGCCCGGCATCAAGGACGCGGCCTACGCCCCGTACACCTACGACTGGGGCTACCGCTGCGTCCCGGACGCCTTCGGCAACGAGGTGCCCGTTCCGCGGGGTCGCGTCATCGGCGGCTGCTCTGCCGTCAACGTCTGCGTCGCCATGCGGGCCCGGCCCTCGGACCACGACGCGTGGGCCGCCGCGGCCGGCCCCGCATGGGGCTACGCGCAGATGCTCCCCCTCTACCGGGAGATGGAGCACTACCCGTACGGCGAGGAGAAGTACCACGGTCTGGGCGGCCCCTACCGCATGACCCTGGGCGCCCCGGGGGACCTCGGCCGGCACGCCGTCGCCGCGCAGCAGGCAAGCGCGCGCCTCGGGCACCCCGAGGTCGCCGATTTCAACGCGCCGGGCCCGCCGGGATTCGCCCGCACCCCGCTCAGCGCGGCCGACGGCGTACGGCTGAGCACCGCCGTCGGCTACCTCAACCCGGTCCGCGACCGGCCCAACCTGCAGGTGCGCGGCGAGACACTGGTCGACCGGGTGCTGTTCCAGGACACCCGGGCCCGGGGCGTGCGGCTCGCGACCGGGGAGGAGATCCCCGCCCGGCACGTCGTGCTCAGCGCCGGCGCCTACAACTCACCCGCCATCGCCCTGCGTTCGGGCATCGGCGACCGCGACGACCTGGCGGCGCTCGGCATCGGTGTGGTGGCCGACCTGCCCGGGGTGGGGCGCAACCTCACCGAACACCCCGCCTATTGGAACGTCCATGTGGCCAAGCCGCCCCCGGCCGAGGCCCGGTCGGTGTTCGGCAGCGTCCTCAGCGTCGCCAACGGGCCGGACGAGCCCGACTTCGACGTGCAGATCCTGCCGTCCGCGGCGGTGCCGGCCGGCAGCCTGCCCGAGCAGTTCGTGCCGCGTGCCGCGCACCACCCCACGGGCTGGGACATGGTCTTCTTCGTCTCCTGCGTCCAGCCCCGCTCCCGCGGGAGCGTACGGCTCTCGTCGCGCGACCCCGAGGACGCGCCGACGATCGACCTAGGCCTGTACACCGCCGCCGACGACGCCGAACGGGTCGCCGACGGGGTCCGTCTGGCCCGCCGCCTGGCCCGCACCCGCCCGCTGGCCGACCTGCTGGTCGACGAGCGGGTGCCGGGCCCCGACATCAGCGACCGGGAACTGGCCGACACCGTCCGCCGCGCGCCCGCGCACTACAACCACGGCAGCGCCACGATGCGCATGGGCCGGCCCGACGACCCGACCGCCGTGGTCGACACCGACGGCGCCGTGCGCGGCGTCGAGGCACTGACCGTCGCGGACGCCTCGGTGTTCCCGGCGATGCCCCGCGTGGCCACGAACGTTCCCGCCATCGTGGTCGCCGAGCGGATCGCCTCGGTGCTGCGCGAACGGCTCGCCCCGCGCAACTGAGCCCCACCACCAGCCGAAGCCGGCGCGCCCGGCGCAAGATCAGGAGGATTCCGTGTCCACGACCGTCGAAGCAGTACAAGTCCTGCGTACCCGCTGGTCGTCCGAGAACGAGGCCGACCGGTTCACCGTGGACGACCCGGCGACCGGCCGGCCCCTGGCGGTCGTCCAGGGCGCCGACGCCGACCGGGTGGACCAGGCGGTCAGGACCGCCCACGAAGCCCACTACGCGTGGAAGGCCCGCACCCCGCGGGAGCGCGGCAAGTGGCTGTGGAAGGTCGCCCAGGTGATCCGCGAGCACGCCGACGAGATCGCGGCGCTGGAGTCCAGCGACAACGGCAAGCCGTTCACCCAGGCGCGCCAGTTCGATCTGGAGGGCGCGGTCACCGTCTTCGAGCTGTTCGCCGGCCTGTGCGAGGCGATGCCCGGCCAGGCCCGCGACGCGGGCAGCATGCTCGACGTCACGGTGCGCGAGCCGTTCGGCGTGGTGGGCGCGATCGTGCCGTTCAACTGGCCCCCGCTGCACACCGCGGGCAAGCTCGCCCCCGCCCTGGCGGCAGGCAACGCCGTGGTCCTGAAGCCGCCGGAGCAGGCGCCGCTGTCGGTGCTGCGCGTCGCCGAGCTGGTCCAGTCGGTGCTGCCGGACGACGTCGTGCACATCGTGCCCGGCGGCGCCCGGACCGGCGCCCAGCTGGCCGGCCACAAGCTGGTCGGCAAGATCTCCTTCACCGGAGCGCCCACCACGGGACAGGCCGTGATCAGGACGGCCGCCGACAACCTGACGCCGACGCTGCTGGAACTCGGCGGCAAGAACGCCCTGATGATCTTCGACGACGCGGACCTGGAGTCGGCCCTGCCCTGGGCGGTCGAGGGCGGCTACTTCAACCAGGGCGAGGCGTGCACCGCCGCCTCGCGGGTCCTGGTCCACGCCGACCTGCACGACGAGGTGGCCCGCCGCCTCGCGTCCGCCGTCGGGCGGCTGAAGGTCGGCTCCGGCTCCGACGCGGGAACCCACGTCGGCCCGCTGGTGAACCCCGCGCAGCGGCAGCGGGTGCTCGACTACCTGGAGATCGGTGTCGGCGAGGGCGCCACGATCGCCGCGCAGGCGCCCCTGCCCACCGACCCGGACCTGGCGAACGGCTACTACGTGCCGCCGACCCTGTTCACCGGCGTCACCCCCGGCATGCGGATCGCGCAGGAGGAGATCTTCGGGCCGGTCGTGTGCCTGATCCCATTCCGCGACGAGGCCGAGGCCGTCCGCATCGCCAACGGCACCGAGTACGGCCTGGTCGCCGGCGTGTTCACCCGCGACTCCGAGCGCGCCCTGCGGGTCAGCCGAGAGCTGAGGGCCGGCATCGTGTTCGTCAACCACTACAACCGCTCGTTCACCGGCACGCCGTTCGGCGGTGTGGGCGCCAGCGGATACGGTCGTGAGCACGCCCTGGAGACGCTGCAGGAGTACAGCTTCAGCCGCAGCCTGCGCCTGCCCTCCGGCCGCGAGGCGATCCCCCGCTGGGCGCCGTCCCTCGACGTCGTCGGCGAAGCCTGACAGATGTCCGCACACACCCGAGGTGGTCGGAAGTGAGTACGACGATGCGCGCGGCGGTCTGCACGGAGGCGGGCGGTCCCGAGGTCCTGCAGATCCGCGAACTGCCGGTCCCCGAGGTCCGCGACGGCTGGAGCCTGGTACGCGTGGAAGGAGCGGGCCTGAACCGCTCCGAGCTGAGAACCCGTCAGGGGCACTCCCCGAGCGTCTCCTTCCCCCGCGTGCTCGGCATCGAGTGCGTGGGTACCGTGGCCGACTCCACCGACCCCCGGCTGCCGGCCGGGAGCACCGTCGCGGCGGTGATGGGGGAGATGGGCCGGGAGTTCGACGGCGGCTACGCGCAGTACGCGCTGCTGCCGAACGCCCTGCTGATGCCGGTGACCACCACCTTGCCGTGGGAGGTCCTGGCCGCGCTGCCCGAGACCTACCTGACCGCGCGCGGCTCCCTGGACACCCTGGGCATCGCGCCGGACGGCGGCGGACGGCTGCTGATCCGCGGCGGGACCTCCTCGGTGGGGCTGGCGGCGGCGCAGATCGCCTCCGGCCACGGCGTCGAGACCGCGGCCACCACCCGGAGCAAGGACAAGGCGGAGGCGCTGAAGGCGGCCGGCGTCGACCACGTCCTCCTGGACGACGCCCAGCCGCTGGCGGACACCGTGCACGCGCTGTGGCCCGACGGCCCGGACCACGTCCTGGACCTCGTCGGGACCAGCACCGTGCCGGACTCGCTGCAGCTGGTGCGCCGCGGCGGAACGGTGTGCGTGGCGGGCTCGCTCAGCGGCTGGCTGATCCCCGCCTTCGAACCGATCGCGATGATCCCGACCGGGACCAGGCTCACCGCCTTCCACAGCGACACCCTCAAGGGCAGCACCGGCCAGGGCCTGCTGCAGCGGATCGTCGACGAGGTCGAGGCGGGCGTCTACCGGCCCAACCTCGACCGCGTCTTCGCCCTGGACGACATCGTGGCCGCCCACCGCCGCATGGAGGCCGACCGGGCCACGGGCAAGACGGTCGTGCTGCCCTGGGCCGACGCCACCGGCGCGTCAACCGCCGGATGAGGCACCACCGCGTGACGAGAATCCACTTCCTATGCGGACCAGGAGCGCTGCCATGATGACCGAGTTCGTCGAGACCGCCGTCGTCGGAGGGGGCCAGCAAGGGTGCTCGGTCGCGGGCTCGCTCGCCCGGCTCGGCTACCGGGCGGTGGTCTTCGAGCGGGGGGAGACCGGCCAGGCCTGGGCGAAGGAGCGCTGGGAGAGCCTGCGCGTCAACACGCCCAACCGGACCGTCACGTTCCCCGGCATGCCGTACGACGGCGACGACCCGGAGGGGTACATGCCGGCCCGCGAGGTCGCCACGCGGCTGCGGCGCTACGTGGCCCAGGCGGGCATCGACGTGCGCGAGCACACGCCCGTGCGGTCGGTCGAGGCACCCGTCGACGCCCCCGCCCACCCCGACGCGCGCTTCCGGATCCATCTGGAGAACGGGCGGACCGTCGAGGCCCGTAACGTCGTCGCCGCCCTCGGTGGCTATTCCTCGCCGCGCCTGCCCGAGCTGACCGCCCGGATCGACCCCGCGGTCACCCAGCTGCACACCCGCTACTACCGCGACCCCCGGTCCCTGCCGCCGGGCGCGGTGCTCGTCGTGGGCTCGGGCAACAGCGGCCAGCAGATCGCCGAGGACCTGCGCGACGCCGGCCGGCAGGTGTACCTCGCGGTCGGCCGACACAAGACCTCGCCGCGCCGCTACCGGGGTGCCCAGGTCCTGGACTGGCTGCAGCTGCTGCCGCTGGAGGGCAACCTGGAGTCCGCGTCCGGCGGGCGCGGCGACTCGCCCGTACTGCCCGGCGTGTCCGTGCTCAGCGGCAAGGCCGGCGGCCGTGACCTCAGCCTCGGCGTGCTGGCCCGCAAGGGCGTCACCCTCGTCGGCACCGTCCGCGGCGCGCAGGGCGGCATCCTGCTGCTGGAGGACAACGTCCGCGCGATCGCGCGGGACGCCGCCCGCGCCGAGACCGAACTCCTGGAGGCCATCGACACCGCGATAGAGCAGCACGGCCTGGTCGTGCCCGAGCGCACCTCCGTACCCCCCTTCGACCCCTCGCTGTTCGCGGACTACGGGGACAAGCTGGACCTGGCCGCCCGGAACATCACGACGATCGTCTGGGCCACGGGATTCGTGCCCGACTACCGCATCCTGCCCCGCACCGCCCTGGACGACAGCGGCATGCCGGTGCACCGCGCGGGCGCCGGCACCCTGCCGGGGCTGTACTACGCGGGCCTGCCCGAGGGCGGCTCGGTGATGCCGCTGCTCATCGCCTCCACCCGGGTCCAGGCCGAGCGGGTCGCCCGCGGGATCCACCTGGACAACACCCTGCGCCACCGCTCGCCGGCGGCGCTCGGCCAGCTCTGGGGCTGACCACCGCCGGCCCCGGCGATCAGCACGACGCAAGCAGCGGCGCCCGGCGGGTCCTCCCGCCGGGCGCCGCTGCTTGCTTCTTGGCGTCGGCTCCGCCCTGCCTCGTGGCTGGCGCGTGGTTCCGCGGCTGTGGCACGGTCTGCACCCACACCTCATCGGTGGCCGCGCCGGACAGCCGTCCGGCAGACGGCGCCGGCCGGGAGGCGGTCCCGGTCGGCGCCGCGCTGGAGCGGGCCGGGCGATCCGGCCGACGACACGGACGCCGCCGGCGCCGCCCCCAGGCCCTCGGGGAGCGGCGCCGGCGGCGCAGGCACGTCATGCCGGCCGGGGCACGACCTCCAGGCCCAGCGGGCCGTTGATGATGAAGGACTCCACGCGTGCGGGCCGCTGACCGGGGTGCGCCAGGGCGAGATCGGGCAGCCGGCTGAAGAGCGTGCTCAGGGCGACGTCCGCTTCGAGCCGGGCGAGGTGAGCACCGAGGCAGAAGTGGGGCCCGTGACCGAACGCGAGGTGTTCCTTGCCGGACCGTGTGGGATCGAAGCGCTCCGGGCACTGCGGGTGCAGCTCCGGGTCGCGTCCGGCGGCCGCGAAGCCGACGGTGATCGCATCACCCTTGCGGATGACGACACCTTCGCCCAGGTCGATGTCCTCGAGGGCACAGCGCATCGGTATGTGCATGATCGGGCCCTCGATGCGCAGCGTCTCCTCGATGACGTCCTGCCAGCCGATGGTCCCCTCATGGATCCGGGTGAGGGTCTCGGGGTGGTCGAGCACGGCCTGCACGGCACTGGTGATGAGATTGACGGTGGTCTCGTAACCGGCACCGATCATGAGGAAGAGCGTGCCGAGCAGTACCTCCTGCGACATCGGCTCCTGACCGGGGTCGGACGGCAGCAGCAGGTCGCTGGTCAGATCGGCGGCCGGGTGCTGCCTCTTGTACCGCAGCAACTCGTCGAGCCGCTCGTACAGGGCGTTGTTGGCGGCCAGTGCCTCCCTCGGCCCGAGCGAGGAGTTCAGCACCGCGTCGATCCCCGTGCCGATCTTGGTGCGCAGGTGGTCGGGGACGCCGAACAGGTCGCAGATGACCGTGATGGTCAGCGGCAGCGCCAGGGCCTGGCGCACGTCGGCGACGGTCCCGGGCGGCAGCGCGGCCAGCGCGTCGACCAGGCGGTCGGCGGTCGTCTGGACCTGCGGACGCATCTGCTCCACCTTCCGCGGCGAGAACGTGGGGGCGACGCGGCGCCGGGACCTGCGGTGCTCCTCGCCGTAGAAGTTGAAGAAACTCTGCTGCAGGGCGAGGGCGGCGAGCGGCCAGCCCTCGGGCATCCGGGCCAGAGCGGGCCAGTGCCGGCGCAGGTCGCGCGAGACGCGCGGATCGTTGGTCAACGCCTGGATGACGCTGTGCCGGGTGACCGCCCAGGCACGGACGGGCCCCGGAAGCTCCACCAGCACGGCCGGTGCCTCGCGCAGCGAGGTGGCCTCGGCGTGCATCGCACGGCCGGTGGGATCGAGAACGGGACATCTGGTGATGGCCGGGGACGACATGGGGTGACTCCCTCACTGGAGAATTGCACGGGGACTTCCGCCGGTTCCGCCTAACTCCTGGCGGCGGCGACGTCAGCAGACGCGGCCGCCGCCGCCGGCAGTCCGGCCGCGGCGTGCTGCACGGGCGAGTCGGCGGAGCGCTCCCGCAGGAACAGCGAAGCGGCCAGGCCGATCACGCCGGCCGCCGCCATGTAGAGAGCGATCGGCGTCCAGCTGTGGTACTTGCTGAGCAGTGACGTGGCGACGAGCGGGCTGACGGCGCCGCCGAGCAGACCGCCCACGTTGTAGCTGATGGACATGCCGGAATACCGCAGCGCCGTGGGGAACAGCTGCGGGTAGAACGCCCCCTGCACGCCGTAGTTCGCGGCGAACCCGGCGAACAGCGCCAGGAAACCGAGCGCCATCAGCGGGAAGGAACGGGTGTCGAGCAGCGGGAACCAGGCGAACGGGGCCGCCGTCATGACGACGATGCCGCCGACGAAGACCGCCTTGCGGCTGCGCCGGTCGCCCAGCCGGCCGAAGAACGGCATGGCGAGGATCAGGAAGACGCACGACCCGGCGAGCAGCGTCAGCATCTCCGAGCGGCTCACATGGATGGTCGACGCGTACCTGAGCGAGAACACCGAACCGAGGTAGAAGACCAGGAACATCGGGAGCGCCGACAGCGACGCGCACAGGGTGAGCAGACCGTGCCGGGACACGACGTCGAACGCTGGCATGGACCTGACCGCGCCCTCGGACTTCACCCGTTCGAACTCGGGGGTCTCCGCGAGCCGCAGCCGGACGCGCAGCGCGAAGGCCACGAGCACCGCGCTGAAGAGGAACGGCAGCCGCCACCCCCACGCCAGCACCTGCCGGTCCGGAAGCATCGTGACGAGCAGCAGGACGCCGTTGGCCAGCAGCAGCCCCCAGGCGTTGCCGGTGCCGACGACGGCGGTGAGGAAGCCCCGCCTGTTCGGCGGGGCGCTCTCCAGCGCCATCAGGAATCCGCCGCTGGACTCCCCGCCGAGCGAGCACCCCTGGACGAAGCGGAGGGCCGTCAGCAGGATCGGGGCGGCGACGCCGATCGTCCGGTAGGTGGGGAGCAGGCCGATCAGGACCGTCGCGCCGCCCATCGCGGTGAGCGTGGTGACCAGCGTCGTCTTGCGGCCCAGCCGGTCCCCGAAGTGCCCGAAGACGAAGGCGCCGAGCGGCCTGCCCACGAACGCGACCGCGAACGTCGACAGCGACAGCAGGGTTGCGGCGGTGGGGGAGAAGGAGGGGAAGAACAGTTTGCCGAAATACAGTGACGAGAACGACCCGTAGATGAGGAACTCGTAGAACTCGATGCTGTTGCCGATGAGGCTGCTCAGCACGGCTCTTCTGCGCTGCCCCTCGGGTGTGAGGACGGGATTCATGGCGTCTCCGGGGCTCGATGGTCGACAGTGCCGGTGAGGATCCGGGGCCGAAAGCCGGCCGAACGGGCTGCGCCCTCGAACGTCCGCCTGCGGCGCAGCCCGTTCACCGATCGGATGAAGTGCGCCTGGTCCGCGGCAGACGACGCCGCCCCGGCAGCCACACCCGGCGGAACGGGGAGCTAGCTGTGGAAGTCCTCCTCCCACCACTCCTGCGCCGAGCGCGCGAGCCGCTGCTCCTCGCGCCTGCGCAGCTCGGCCCGTTGCGTCTTGCCGGAGATCGTCTTGGGCAGCTCGGCGAACTCGATCCGGCGTATCCGCTTGTAGGGCGCGAGGTGCTCGCGGGCGTGCGCGAGGATCTGCTGCGCGGTCTGCGCCTCCGGCCGGTAGTCGGCGGCGAGCGCCACGTACGCCTTGGGAACGGCCAGCCGCAGCGGCTCGGGTGAGGGCACCACCGCGGCATCGGCGACGGCCGCGTGCCGCAGCAGCACGCTCTCCAGTTCGAAGGGGGAGATCCGGTAGTCGGACGCCTTGAAGACGTCGTCACCGCGTCCCAGGTAGCGGAAGAGGCCCTCGGCGTCGCGGGTGGCGAAGTCGCCGGTGCGGTAGTGGCCGCCGCGCATGGCGCGCGCGGTCGCCTCGGGATCGCCGAGGTACCCGCTCATCAGGCCGAGCGGCCGGCCGGCCAGCGGCAGGCAGATCTCGCCCTCCGCACCGCCGCCCCGGACGGGGGCGTCGGTCTGCGGGTCCAGCAGCGCCACGTCGTAGCCCGGCAGCGCCCAGCCCAGCGCGCCCTCCACGACCGGCATCCCCGGCGGGGTCCCTATCTGGGCGGTGGTCTCGGTCTGCCCGTAGCCGTCCCGTACCGTGACGCCCCAGGCGTCGCGGATGCGGTGCACGACCTCCGCGTTGAGCGGTTCCCCGGCGGCCACCGCCTCGCGCAGCGACATCGGCCACCGGGTGAGGTCCTCCTGGATCAGGCTCCGCCACACGGTGGGCGGCGCGCAGAAGGAGGTCGCCGCGCAGCGCGACATCATCTCCAGCAGCGGACGCGCCGCGAACCGCGGCTGGTTGACGACCAGGACCGTCGCCTGCGCGTTCCAGGGAGCGAACAGGCAGCTCCAGGCGTGTTTCGCCCACCCGGGCGAGGAGATGTTCAGGTGCACGTCGCCGGGGCGCAGGCCGATCCAGTACATGGTCGACAGGTGACCGATCGGATAGCTCAGCCCGGTGTGCCCGACCATCTTGGGACGGGCGGTGGTGCCCGAGGTGAAGTAGATGAGCGACGGCTCCTCGGGCCGGGTCCGTACCGTCTCCCGCAGCGGTGCGGCGGCGTAGGCCCGCTGGTAGTCCTGCCAGCCCTCGACCCGGTCCCCGACGGCGACGCGCGTCCATCCGCCGCGCAGTCCGTCGAGCTTGGAGGTGAGGTCGGCCTGCGCGATGACATGCCGCACCTCGCCGCGCTCCAGCCGTTCGGCCAGGTCGTCGGGTGTCAGCTGGACGGCCGCGGGGATCACCGCGGCGCCCAGCCGAAACGCGGCCAGCACGCACTCCCACAGTTCCACCCGGTTGCCGAGCATGAGCAGGATGCGGTCCCCGCGCCCCACGCCGATCGACCGCAGCCATCCGGCGACCCGCCGGGAGCGCTCGGCCAGCTCGGCGAAGCTCAGCGCCGTGTCGGCGAGGACCGCGCCCTGCCGGTCCAGGTCGACCACGCGCAGCGCGGTGGCGTCGTTGCCGTCGCAGACGGCGTCGAACCAGTCCGCGACCCAGCTGAACGTCTCGCCGAGGTCGGGCCGGGGGAAGGCACGGGCGCGCGGCAGGTCCCCGTAGGAGGACAGCAGGTGGTCGCGGGCGCGCTGGAACCCGCCGGTCGCTGTACGCATGGTGGTCACCTCCCGTTGAAGGTCGCTCGGCCGGGCCCGTCGGCGGCGAACCGCCGCATGCCCGTCAACCGGTCCTCGGTGGCGAACAGGGCCGAGAACACCGACCGTTCGATGGCCAGCCCGGCGGCCAGATCGGTCGCCAGACCCTGGTCGACGGCCGTCTTGGCGGCGTGCAGGGCCAGTGCGGGGCCCTTCTCGAAGCGCCGCGCCCACTGCAGCGCGGTCTCCAGTACCTGGCCGGTCGGCGTGACCTGGTCCACCAGGCCCAGCTCCAGCGCCTCGTCCGCGCCGACCTGGCGTCCGGTGAAGATCAGCTCCTTGGCCCTGGCCGGACCGATCAGCCGCGGCAGCCGCTGGGTGCCGCCGGCTCCCGGGACGACGCCGAGCAGGATCTCGGGCAGGCCCAGGCGTGCCTCGCTGCCGCAGATGCGTGCGTCGGCCGTCAGCGCCAGCTCGCAACCGCCGCCCAGGGCCGGTCCGTTGATCGCGGCCACCACCGGCTTGGGGATGGCGGCCACCGCGTCGAAGGCGCCCTGGAGCACCGCCGCGTGCCGCACCATGTCGGCGTGTGTCATCGCGGCCATCTCCTTGATGTCCGCCCCCGCCGAGAAGGCCGTGGGCCCGCCGTGCAGGACCACCGCGCGGACCCGCTCGTCGGCCGCGGCCTGCTCGGCCGCACGGCGCAACGCGGACTGCGCCGCACGGTCGAGCACGTTCAGCGGCGGCCGGCCCAGGCGCAGGATGCCCACCGCTCCGTCGATCTCCAGCCACGCGGAGGGGCGGCCCACCGCGGGTGCGGTCGTCATGACCACAGCAGGCCTCCGTTCACCTCGAGTACGTGGCCGTTGACGTAGCTCGACTCGGGACCGGCCAGGAAGACCGCCGCGTCGGCGGCCTCGTCGGCGCCGCCGGGCCGGCCGAGCGCCAACCTGGTCCTGTAGCGCGACCAGACCTTGTCGTTGTCGGTCAGTTGCCGGCCCATCCCCTCGTCGAGGATGCCCGGGGCCAGGGAGTTGACCAGGATGCCGCGGGGGCCGAGCTCGACGGCGCTGACCCGGGTGAACATCTCCACCGCGGCCTTGGTGGCGCAGTAGCCGGCCGCCCCGATCGCGACCCGGGTCGCCATGCTGGAGGAGACGTTGACGATCCGGGCGGCCGAGCTGCGTTCCAGGTAGGGAATCGCGGCCCGGGTACACAGGAACACCCCGGTCAGGTTGGTGGCCACCATGTCCTGCCAATCGGCGACCGGCAGCCGGTCCACCCGCCCGTCCCGGCTCACACCGGCGTTGGCCACCAGGATGTCGACGCCGCCGAAGCGCTCGGCGGTCTCGGCCATCAACGCGGCGACCGAGTCGTTGCTGGTGACGTCGACCGGGACGTACGCGCCGCGGCCCGGCGCCAGGTCGAGGACCTCTTTGATGTCGTAGGGGTTGCGGGCCGCGCACACCACCCGCGCGCCCTCCAGCAGGTAGCGTTCCGCGATCGCCCGGCCCAGTCCCCGGGAGCCCCCGGTGATCACGGCCGTCTTTCCGGCGAGCCTCATGATGATCCTCCTTGCGTGACGTCGGGTACCGGGAGCACGGCGGAGCAGCCGGCTGTACCGATCACATCGAAGGGCGAGCCGCAGCCGCGGCAGTCGTAGGGCACCTTGCACACCGCGCCGCCGAAGCGGCCGGCCCGCAGGACGTCTTCGCTGCCGCAGTAGGGGCACCGGGGAGCGGCGCCCGCCACGCGGTACCCGGCGGTGCGCAGCGCGTCGTGGCCGGCGGTGGTCACCGCCGCGGGCTGCCACACGCCGCGCTCCCACACGATCTCGATCCCCTGACCCGGCGCCGCGGCGGTGAGCGCGGACCGTACCCGCCGGGCGATCTCGCCGCGGGCGGGGCAGCTGAGCCGGGTGGGGGCGAGGCGGACCACGATCCGGCCGCCGGTCCTGGACACCGAGCGCACCACTCCGAGATCGCCCAGGCCCACGTCGATCTCCGGGTCGCGCACGTCGGCGACCACGTCGGTGAGCGGGTCGGGGCTCACAGGAACACCTCCGGGGCGTACTGCTCGCGGACGACACGGCCGCGCGCCAGGCAGTCCGCCAGGACGCTCCCGCCCATCCCCGCGGCCCGCGGCACCGGCAGGTGCGGCAGGAGTGATCCGGGGCCGCCGCTGTCGCTGACCAGGGCGGCCAGACGGCCGTGCAGCTCCACGGCCGCGGCCGAAGGGCCGGGCAGCGCACCCGTCAGGACGTCCTGCGGGCCGGCGTCGAACAGGTCGCCGGCGCTCTGCGTCACCTCGGCGTACGCCTGCGCGAACTCCTCACGCGTCTCGGGCCAGGCGGCCAGCGCCCGTGCCCACCGCCGCCAGTGGTCCAGGTGGACCAGCTGCTCGTCGCGGATGGCGGCGATCGCGGGTTCGTCCGCGGCGCGCTCCTCGGCCAGCACGGTGACGGCCGCGGCGATCACCAGACCGCACGCCACGGTCGACGGCCAGTCGCCGAGCCGGCCGATGACCCGGGACACCCGCCACCGCGCCTGCGGCCGCTCGAAGAAGTGGGCGTCGGCGGCGGGCCCGTCGAATCCGTGCAGCGCCAGGACCGTCTCGGCGTGCGCCAGTGCCTCCTGGCCGATCGAGCCGACCGCCAGCGACTCCTCCAGGTCGATGTAGTCGACGATGCGCTCGCCCAGCCGGTTGCCCAGCACGAACAGGTCGTCGGCCAGCGCCATCCACAGCCCGGTCAGGGCGCGGTCAGCGGCCCCGCGCGGGTCGCCGCCGCGCTCGGACGCGGAGCCGTCGGGGCGCTGTTGTAGGGCAGCGGAGGTCTGTGTGGCGGCGGTGTCCGGGGCTGCGGAGCGGTCGATGCGGCGCGTGGTGGGGAAGCGGGGCTGGCGGTGCGGCATCCGGGTCTTGGCGGCGAGCAGGCCGCGGTCACCGGCGTCGGAGACGATGAGATCGGTGCGCCGGACGACCCAGAGCCGGGAGAGGTCGTCGCGGCGCCCGTAGGTCTCCTTGGCCAAGTGCCAGGCTGCGTCCCGGCGCGGCGCGACGATGGAGCCGACGTGGTTGAGCGCCGAGCCGGTGCCGACCTGCGCGAACAC
This sequence comes from Streptomyces sp. NBC_01334, assembly GCF_035983595.1. NCBI lineage: Bacteria > Bacillati > Actinomycetota > Actinomycetes > Kitasatosporales > Streptomycetaceae > Streptomyces > Streptomyces sp. NBC_01334. The sequence continues at coordinate 9,547,580 of NZ_CP130718.1, forward strand.
CTCGTAGACGTCGGTGTCGGTGGGAACGTGCGGCATCACGCCACCCCCCGCAGCGCGCGCCGGTAGCGCGTATTGCGGTCCAGGGCGCTGCGCACCCAGTCCAGTCGGCGCTGCGACGCCGGGCCGCCGCCCGCGACGACCTTCTTCACCTCGGCCCAGTCGGGCATGGCGAACTCCCACTCGCCCGACGGCGTCTGGCGGACCATCGCGGGATCCACGTGCACGCCGAGCTTCTGGAAGACCGGAATGATCTTGCTCAGCCAGGCCTGGCGCAACTCGTCGTTGCCGTCGGGCTTCAGGCCGATCTGGTGCATGCGGTTGGCGTGCAGCGTCTCGGTGTCGGGCGGACCGAGGTACGCGAGCACCCGCGGCAGCCACATCTCGAACCCCTCCTGCACCCGGCGGCGCTGGTCGGCGTCACCGTGCGTCAGTACCTCGTGGGTCAGGTCCAGGGCGTGCTGGTAGTGGAAGGACTCCTCGCGCTCGATCTTGCGCAGCGCCCGGGCGTACGGCAGGTACACGCCCTTCATCAGCGACCGGAACTGGAGGATCGCCGCCGAGTTCATCAGGAGCAGCCCCGGGCCGAACTCCTCCCAGGACGCGAAGGAGTAGTGGAAGATGTTGTGCACCTTCGAGCGACCCTCCAGGTAGTCCAGGAGGATCCGCTCGCGCGGCATGCCCAGGTCCTCGGCGACCCGCGCGGCCACGTGCCCGTGGCCCACCTCGTCCTGGACCTTGGCCATCAGCATCTGCCGCCTGGTGCAGCTGGGCGCGCGGTCCAGCCACTCGGCGAACGGCAGCACGCCCACCAGCTCGTTGAGCGCCTGCACGGTGGCGAACCGCCTGGCGCCCTCCCGTACCTCGTCGGGCATCGGGTCCCACAGTTCGTAGCAGCGGAGTTCCGCCGCGGTCGCTGTCGGCATGTCTCGGTCCTTTCGCAGCGCTTGCATGGTTTGCAGCGGTGTCGCGGGGGCTCAGTACCAGCGGACGACCACGGCCCCCGCCGTCATGCCGCCGCCCACTCCGGCCAGCACCAGGTGCTCGCCCCGCCTGAACGGCCGCAGTTCGTTCTCCGCGCGCAGGGTGAGCGGGATGGAGGCCGTGGCGGTGTTGCCGAACTGCGGTGCCGTCAGCGGTACCCGGTCGGGGTCGATGCCGAGCTCACGCGTGCACGCCTCCACCAGGCGGGTGTTGGCCTGGTGCAGGATGAAGCGGTCCACGTCCTCCAGCCGGACTCCGGCCGAGCCGAGCGCCTCGCCGACCACCTTGGGCAGCACGCCGAGCGCGTACTCGCGCACCTCGCGGCCCCGCATGCGGAACTGGTGCTCGCCGGCCTCCCGGCTGCGGGCGTCCAGCGGTGTGCGGGTGCCTCCGGCGGGCACCTCGACCAGTTCTCGGTGCTCGCCGTGGGTGACCAGCCGCCAGCCCAGCACGCCGTACCCGTCGGGCACCGGACCGAGCAGCACCGCGCCGGCCCCGTCGCCGAAGAGGCTGACGGTGCGCCGGTCGGAGGGGTTCATCAGCGAGGAGTAGATGTCGGTGCCGACCACCAGGGCGTGGTCGCCGCCCTCACCGGCCAGCCGTGCCGACAGCATCGACTCGGCGATCGCCAGCGCGTAGAGGAAGCCGGAGCACACCGCATTGACGTCGAACGCGGGGATGTCCGACAGGCCGAGCTTGTTCTGCAGGATCGCCCCGGTGGAGGGCTGCGGCTGGTCGGGCGTCGACGTGGCCACGATCATCACACCGAGCCGGGCCGCCGCCTCGGGGAGCGCGCCCAGCGCCTCGCGCGCGGCGTGCAGCGCCAGGTCGGAGGTGACGGTGCCTGGCTCCCGGTACCTGCGCTCCAGGATGCCGGTCCGCTCGACGATCCAGCTCTCCTCCGCGCCCGTCCACTCGGCGACCTGCGTGTTGTCTATGACCAGCGGCGGCACGTGCCCGCCGAGGCCGAGGAATCCGAAGCCCATCACACCTCCCGCGCCGAAGCGTGTTCCTGCGGTACCTGGACGACGGCGCAGGCCCAGGTCCAGGCCGCCCCACCGCTGATCACCAGCGCGACGTCGCCCGGCTGGAGCGGCACCCGGTCCCGCATGTCGGCCAGGTTCGCGAGGAAGTCCCCGCAGCCCAGGTGGCCGGTGGCGGCGCCGAACCGCAGGGCCTCGGCCTTGAGCAGCTCGTTGATCACCGGGCCGTAGATGGAGTCCAGCAGGCTCGCCCCGAGCCGCGGCAGCGCGATGTACTTGATCCGCGGATCGTCGGGCTGCAGGCCCGCGTCGTGCAGGCTGTCCGCGATCACCTTGCGGATGTTCCGGCCGGCGACGGTCTCGAACTTCTTCTTGCCGTACTCCGCCAGATAGGACTTCTTGGGAGTGCGCAGGTCGATGAAGCCGTCGGGCCACATGGGCGCCGGGCTGAAGTCGTTGCCGTGCCGCATCATCAGCTCGAACTGGGCGTCGGTCGCGCTGGCCAGGGACAGGAGGGCGTAGTCGTCGGTCTCTGCGCCGCCGCGGTGCACCAGCGCCGCGGTCCCCGCGTCACCGAAGCCGAGGCCGTAGTCGGAGGTCCAGCGGTCCATGCCGGGAGGACAGAACCGGTCGCCCGTGGTGACGAGCACGGCACCGAGCCCGGCGTCGGTGTCCAGGTGCATCGCGGCCAGTTGGAGGGCCAGCGCGCCCGCATTGCAGCCCTGCTGGACGCCGTACGGCGTCGCATGGCCGGCGCCCACCGCGTTCGCCACGTAGTGCGGCGGCGACCACATGTCATGGCCCTGGTGGTAGATCCAGGTGTGCAGGACCAGGCCCACATCGGACGGGCTCCAGCCCGCCCGGCCTATCGCGGCACGACCGGCCTGCGCCGCCATCTCGGGAGCGGACAAAGAAGTTGAGACCGGCAGGTGGCTGACGCCGAGCCGCTCCGCGTCCGCATCGGTCAGCTTCCCGGCCGCCACGGCGTCCTCGACGTTCTCGCGGTCCGGTGGAAACCACGAGGTCACGGTCTTGATCCGCAGGTCGTTTCCGAATTTCATGCAGGCTCCTTCGAAAGCTCGGGATCCGTGTGCAGTGCGGGTCTCCGGCCGACGAGCGGGGGCCGGGTGAGTGCTCGACAGTTCGTCCGGCCGGCCGGGAAAGAGGGGCACGCCGTACCAGGCGCAATGCGGTACGCGGGTCGTCCACCACGGGGAGCGGACACTGGCGCGCCAGGTCACCGGTGGCTTCCCGCCAGAATCGCATACCTTCGCAGAGGTATGTAACTGCGCCAGGGTGCAGTGTCCGTTGCGGCCACCGGCCTGTGCCGAGCCCGCGGGCGCTGCCTGCGCACCCTCGTGGCGCGGGCGCCGCAGGAGGGGGCGGCCGCTGTGCAAGTGAGGACGGTCCTCACTTGCACAAGACCGCAGACGTGCCGCGGACGGCTTCGGTGGCCGCCGGCCACCGAAGCCGTCCGCGGCACGGCGCCGACACCGGTATCCGTTCGGCGAACGTGACTTCGGGGCGGTCGGGGTTCTCGCCGTACAGGCGCCACGCACCGCTCGTGACGACGGTGCACCCGGTCGGACCCTGCCCCGCACCCCGGGCAGGTGACCCGGACGGCATTCCCGGTCCGAGCCGTGATCCGCGCCGGATCCGCACCGGCCTCGGGTGCCGACTGCCTCGCACCGCAGCCGCGGTGACGGAGTCTCAACTGCATGAGATCAGTGCGGAGTTGACCGATCCTGCTTCCCTCCCCAGATTTACATACCTTTGCGAAGGGATTATTCTCTGCCGTGGAACCCACCTCGGGCGGCCACCGCCCCGCTCACCCCGAAGGAAGAAGCCACACCATGGCCACCTCAGACTCCCGATCGCCACGGTGGGCCGGGTACACACTCGCCCTGCTGGCGTTCACCCAGTTCATCGTCACCATCGACTACAACATCGTCTACGTGGCGCTGCCGGACATCGGCAGCCAGCTCGGCTTCTCCGCACAGTCGCTGCAATGGGTCGTGAGCGCCTATGCGGTCGCGCTCGGCGGCCTGTTGCTGTTCGGAGGCCGCGCGGCCGACCGGATCGGCCCGCGACGCATGCTGGTCATCGGCCTGGTCATCTACGCCCTCTCCTCCCTCGCCGGCGGACTCGCGAAGAACGCCGGGCTCCTGGTGGCCGCTCGCGCGCTCCAGGGCGTTGGCGGTGCGCTGCTGACACCGGCGACGCTGATGCTCGTCTTCACCACGTTCGCCCCGGGCTCCGAGCGCAACCGGGCCACATCCGTCTGGGGCGCCATGGGCAGCGCGGGCCTGGCCGCGGGCTCGCTGCTCGGCGGCGTGCTGACCAGTACCCTCGGCTGGAGCTGGGTCTTCTTCGTCAACGTCCCGCTCGCGCTGATCACGGCGTTCGCCGCCACCCGGATCCTGCCACCCGACCGCCCGCTCGGCACCGGCCGCGGCTTCGACGCCGTCGGGGCCGTGGTCGCCACCATCGGCTCGACGCTGCTGGTGTTCGGCCTGGTCAGCGGTCCGGCCAAGGGCTGGGGCTCGGTCCAGGGCCTCGGCGCCCTGACGGTCGGCGCGCTGCTGCTGGCAGTCTTCGTGCTGATCGAGAAGCGCTCCTCCGACCCGCTGGTGCCGCTGAAGCTGTTCGGCCTGCGGGGCCTGACCGTCGCCATGCTGGCGATGATCGTCTTCCAAGCCTCCCTGGGCGGCACGTACTACCTGCTGACCACGTACCTGCAGACCGCGCTCGACTACACCCCGCTCGCCGCCGGCATCGCGTTCCTCCCGCCGACCGTGGTCTGCATGGTGGTGTCGATGAAGCTCAACGCCCGGGTACTGGGTCACCTCGGAGTCCGTACCACGCTCTTCCTCGGCACGGTAGGCACCGCCGTCGGGCTGGCCGCGATCATCGCGGGCATGTCCACGCACGGCTCCTACTGGGCTCTGCTGCCGGGCATCGCCATCTGGGGCGCCGGCGGCGGCTTCGCCTTCCCGTCGCTCTTCGTCGCGGTGGCGTCCTCAGGAGTCGAACCGGCCCAGCAGGGAGTCGCCTCGGCGCTCGCCTCCACGTGCCGTCAGATCGGCGGCGCCCTCGGCCTCGCGGCCCTGGTCGCGGTCGCGAACTCCCACGCCGGCCACAACCCCGACCCCCACGCGCTGGTCGGCGGGCTCCGGACGGCAGGGTGGGTCGCCGCCGCAGGGACACTCGCCGGTGCCTTCATCGGACTCGGCCTGAAGAAACAGCCCCGGCCGGCCCCCGCGCCCGCCACCACCCCGGCGTCGACGGCGGAGGTCACCGAAGCTGCCACGCAGGCGGGCTGACACCACCTCAACAGAACGCAGCATGCGGGACCCGGGCTTCCGCGCCCAGCAGGTACGGACGCCCGGAACAGGGAGGCGCCGTCGTCCGCCCGACGCGGATGACCGTGGGCGATGCCCGAGCCTGCAGCCGGCCGCGCGCAGGGCCCCCGCCAGGGCCGACGCACGGTCGGCCGGCAGGCGAGGCGACCGCCTTCCCTCGCTGCGACGCCGGCACCGACGGCACCGGACGGCGTCCCGGACCCGGCCGCCGTCCGCGCGGGCAGCAACGACGCTCTCGTGCGGTGCGGCAGGGTCCGTCCCGCCCCGTATCCACCCCGGGCCCGACCGGCCGCCGGCACCGCGGCGGCAACCGACGGCCGAGACACCGACAGCAAACCGCTCGGCCACCCCGCCGGAGCAGCGCCGCGATCTCTTCTCCCACGGGCCCGCAGCCGCGCACGGCGCCCTGCGGCGCCGCGATCTGTGACATCAAGGATTGACAGGAGCTTCCGATGCTTGTCCAGACCAGCCTGTCCGCCGAGGCCGAGGTGCCACCCACGAAGGAGATCCGCCGCCTGGACCGGGTGATCATCCGGTTCGCGGGGGACTCCGGGGACGGCATGCAGCTGACGGGTGATCGCTTCACGTCGCAGACCGCGTCGTTCGGCAACGACCTCTCCACGCTGCCGAATTTCCCCGCGGAGATCCGGGCGCCGGCAGGCACGCTGCCGGGCGTGTCCTCCTTCCAGCTGCACTTCGCCGACCACGACATCCTCACGCCGGGCGACGCACCCGACGTCCTGGTCGCGATGAACCCGGCCGCCCTGAAGGCGAACCTGCCTGATGTGCCGCGCGGCGCGGAGATCATCGTCAACACCGACGAGTTCACCAAGCGCGCGCTGGCCAAGGTCGGATATCGGGCAAGCCCGATCGAGGACGGATCTCTGGACGGCTACCACGTGCACCCGGTACCACTGGGGACCCTGACAGTGGAGGCGCTGAAGGAGTTCGGGCTGTCCCGCAAGGACGCCGACCGATCGAAGAACATGTTCGCGCTGGGCCTGCTGTCGTGGATGTACCACCGGCCCACCGAAGGCACGGAAACCTTCCTGCGGAGCAAGTTCGCCAAGAGGCCGGAAATCGCCGGAGCGAACATCGCCGCCTTCCGGGCGGGCTGGAACTTCGGCGAGACGACCGAGGACTTCGCGGTCTCCTATGAGGTGGCTCCGGCCGCGAAGGCGTTCCCGCCGGGTACCTACCGTTCCATTTCCGGCAATCTGGCACTGTCGTACGGGCTGGTGGCGGCCGGCCGGCGGGCGGATCTGCCGCTGTTCCTCGGCTCGTATCCGATCACTCCGGCCTCCGACATCCTGCATGAGTTGTCCAAGCACAAGAACTTCGGTGTCCGGACCTTCCAGGCCGAGGACGAGATCGCCGGCATCGGCGCCGCGCTCGGCGCAGCCTTCGGCGGCTCGCTGGGCGTGACGACGACCTCGGGCCCGGGCATCGCGCTGAAGTCGGAGACCATCGGCCTGGCGGTCTCGCTGGAGCTGCCCCTGTTGATCGTGGACATCCAGCGCGGCGGCCCGTCGACCGGGCTGCCGACCAAGACCGAGCAGGCGGATCTGCTGCAGGCGATGTTCGGCCGCAACGGTGAGGCGCCGCTGCCGGTGATCGCCCCGGCCACCCCGTCGGACTGCTTCACCGCCGCACTGGACGCCGCCCGCATCGCCCTGACCTACCGCACCCCCGTGATACTGCTGTCCGACGGCTGTCTCGCCAACGGCTCCGAGCCCTGGCGGATCCCGGAGACCGATGATCTGCCCGACCTGCGCGTGCAGTTCGCCTCCCGGCCGAACCACACCCTGGACGACGGCACCGAGGTCTTCTGGCCCTACAAGCGCGACGAGCACACCCTGGCGCGCCCGTGGGCGATCCCCGGCACTCCGGGCCTCGAGCACCGTATCGGCGGCATCGAGAAAGCCGACGGCTCGGGCAACATCTCCTACGACCCCGCCAACCACGACCTCATGGTCCGCACCCGGCAGGCCAAGATCGACGGCATCGACGTCCCCGACATCGAGGTCGACAACCCCGGCGCCGCCGACGGCGACGGGGCGAAGCTGCTGATCCTGGGCTGGGGCTCCACCTACGGCCCGATCACCGCCGCCGTCCGCCGCGTCCGCGCCGCAGGCCAGAAGATCGCGCAGGCCCACCTGCGGCACATCAATCCCTTCCCGGCCAACCTCGGCGAGATCCTCACCGCCTACGACAAGGTGATCATCCCCGAGATGAACACGGGCCAGCTCGCCACGCTCATCCGCGCCAAGTACCTGGTCGACGCCCACTCCTACACGCAGGTCAACGGCATGCCGTTCAAGGCCGAACAGCTCGCCCACGCCCTCAAGGAGGCCATCCACCATGGCTGACACCACTACGGAGACGCCGGTGACCGCCGCGCTGTCCCTGGTGCCGAAGTCCCACGACAGGCAGTCCATGAAGGACTTCAAGTCGGACCAGGAGGTGCGCTGGTGCCCCGGCTGCGGTGACTACGCCGTCCTCGCCGCCGTGCAGGGCTTCATGCCCCAGCTCGGCCTGGCGAAGGAGAACATCGTCTTCGTCTCGGGCATCGGCTGCTCGTCCCGCTTCCCCTACTACATGAACACCTACGGAATGCACTCCATCCACGGCCGCGCCCCCGCCATCGCCACCGGCCTGGCCTCCTCACGCCGTGACCTGTCCGTGTGGGTGGTCACCGGTGACGGTGACGCGCTGTCCATCGGCGGCAACCACCTGATCCACGCCCTGCGCCGCAACGTCAATCTCAAGATCCTGCTCTTCAACAACCGGATCTACGGGCTGACCAAGGGCCAGTACTCGCCCACCTCCGAGGTCGGCAAGATCACCAAGTCGACGCCCATGGGCTCCCTCGACACCCCGTTCAACCCCGTCTCCCTCGCCCTGGGCGCCGAGGCTTCCTTCGTAGCCCGCACCGTCGACTCCGACCGCAACCACCTCACCGACGTCCTGCGGCAGGCCGCCGACCACCCCGGCACCGCCCTGGTGGAGATCTACCAGAACTGCAACATCTTCAACGACGGCGCCTTCGAAGTACTCAAGGACAAGAAGCAGGCCCAGGAGGCCGTCATCCGCCTCGAGCACGGTGAGCCGATCCGCTTCGGCACGCCTCTCGGGGACGAGAGGGGCGCCAGAGGTGTCGTGCGGGACCCGGCCACCGGCGACCTGACGATCGTCGATGTCACACCGGACAACGAGGCGCAGATCCTGGTCCACGACGCCCACGCGGCGTCCCCGACCACGGCCTTCGCTCTCTCCCGCCTCACCGACCCGGACACCCTGCACCACACCCCCATCGGCGTGCTGCGCTCGGTCGACCGCCCGGTCTACGACGCCGAGATGGCCGAACAGCTCGCCACCGCTGTCGAGCAGCAGGGCAAGGGCGACCTCGCCGCCCTCCTCGCCGGCGGCGACACCTGGACCGTGCGGCCGACCCCGGGCAGCCGCCCGCTGTGAGCACCCGCCCGCGGAAGGAGGTTGCCCTGCCTGCCTCGAAGGAACGGGCTGGACCTGACCCCGACGTCTTGCCCCGGTACGCCGGCTCAGGATCGAGGGCGGCCGGCTGCCGACCATGGGCGGCCAGACCGCGCTGATGAGCATCTGGCACAGGCCGCTGCACGCGGTGATCGAGGCCTTCACCGGGGCCGGTTTCCGGATTACGGTCATCAGCGAGCCAGAACCTGATCCAGCCGCCCGCGAGCTGTTCCCCGAAGCCATCGCGGCCGAGCCGCGCTTCCTGTGCTTCCTGTGCTTCCTGTGTGAGGAGTCTGGTTCACGTGAGCCCGTGTACGCCTTGCAGGCCAGCAGGCGGGAGTGACGCCCCATCAGGTCTCAGTTTTTCTCCGCCGTGGTCGGCCATATCCGGTGACGGTGCTGGTCATGGAGACCGACGCGGTGTTCTGGGACTCGCTGGTGTTCGACGGGATCGACGACGTGGACGTCGAGGCGGTGGCCGTTGCGTTCGGCACGGTCGGCGTGGTGGCCAGAGGCCGGGCGGCCGGGGCGGCGTGTCCGGACTGCGGTCGCTTCTCCGACGGATGCACGACTGCTACCAGCGGAGGTTGAAGAATCTCCCGCTCGGTGGGCAGAGCGTCGCAATCATGTTGAAGTCCGGTGCAGGACACCTTGCAGAGCTCCGGCAGCGTCGAGGGCGCCGTCAACCGCATCAAGAAGATCAAGAGGCAGCTCCACGGACGGGCCGGATTCGAACTGCTCCGCAAGATGATCCTGCTGCAATGGACCGAGCCGTCTGCCTCATCGGCGCCATCCGGGGACGCGGACATGGATTCGCTCCGCTGGGCGGTGGCCTGGATCGCCACTGACCAGGTCCTGGGCGAGGAACAGCGGCTGCTGCGGCAGTGTCCGGGTCGGCACGATTCGCGGCCGGTCGACGACCTCTTGCTGCGACCTCATCGCTACCGACGTTTCCGCGAACCGCGCGACGGTGCGGGGGACTACGTCCGGGGATCTCGACGAGATCCCCGGGGGGCACGTCCGCTTGATGGCCGTGTGATCAGGGCGCGTCGATGAGGATCCGGCCGTCAGCGGGCACGAGCGCGGCGATTCCGCTTGCGTAGGCGGACTGTACGCGGGAGCGCTCGGCCGCGTTCGGTGTGGCGTTGGTGCAGGCCGTGCCGGCGCTCGATCCCGACATCAGCTGTGAGCAGGGGCCTGGCTTGGTGTCCGGCAGGCCGAGACTGTGACCCATTTCGTGAGCGGCGATCCGGGTCTTGTCGTAGCCCTGGTCCACGGCCTGGCTGCCGAGCTCGACGCGGACCTGACGGCCCGGACGAACGGGGCCGAGCGTGGCCTGCGGCCAGCCCGTGGTGGCGACGATCACGATCTCGGCCACGGTGCCGGGCGCCGCTTCCACCAGATGGACGTTGCTCACGTTCGCGTTCCATGAGGCGACTCCGGCCGCGATCGCGGCTTCCCAGCCTCCGGCGCGACTGTCGTCGTAGCGAAGGGTCACCGCTGCCGCCTGCGCGGCGGACGATTCACCCGCGGGTGCGGGGGCGGCGGTCGCGGCGCCCGCCATGCCTAGGACGAGCGCTGCGGCGGAAGTGCCTGCCTTGAACCAAGTGCCGAGGGGCATTGCTGCTCCTTCATCCGTGGGGGGAATCCGGCCCCGGCGGGGCCGGGTACGCGAAGGAGCGGTAGGGGTCGTCCGGCGGGGTCCGGACGCACCGTCGACCGCCCTCCGGGGCGTTGCGATGGTATGCCCTACGATCCCCGTCCGTCATGTACCTGCCACGATGAATATCCGTCAGAATCCAGTCCCGAAGGCGAAATTGCCCGGCCAGCCACCGACCACCGCGGCCGCGGCCGAGCGGTTCAGGCTGCCGGAGCGGCTAGAGACAGCCAGGGGCCTGCGCCTGGCGGAGGACCACCCAGTGGTCAAGCAACTCGCGCAGAGCAGCTGCCAGTTGACGCAGCGCCGCATGACCTGAATTTCGTCCGCGCCGTCAACGCAGGGCACCTCTCACCCGGCGTCTGCCCTGCCACCCTCCCAGGACGGCCGGTCAGCCGGTAAGGGACTGCCCGTGAGCGTCGATCGACGGGGCAACGCCCGCAGCCGTTCGGTCAGCGCGCTCTCCTCTGTGCCAGCGTGGCCGGCAAAAATCTCAGTCAGGCGGAAGAGCCTGCTGCTCTGGCACACAGAATCGGGTCAGCATCACGCTGCACCGGACCCGCCTGGCTGCTTCACCTCAGGCCTGCGCGGAATCGGCTGAGCGCCAGACCGGGTCACACGTTCAGCAAGGTGGCCGATCCAGCCCCCTACGCCGGATCCGCTGTCAGCCGCTACTCGCCGCGCGAAGTCCCGAACCGGGCGGCCTCGGCGCGTCCCTGGAGCAGCTCACGCAGTTCAGCGGGAGCGTGCGCCGATAGTGCATCGACGAAGTGCTGCGCGTCCTGTGAGGGGAAGCGTTTCAGGTCGCGGTCCAGCAGGTTGACGAGCACGGGCCGGAGGTGCCGCATGAGTGAACCGTCCCGGTCGGAGACGAGGAGCGCGTTGCCGATGCGCCGATACAGTGCCTGCGTCTCCACCAGAGACATCCCGGTCCCGCCGTGCAGCCACAGCTTCAGAAGATCGTGGGCGACCGAGGTGGCGAGTGTGCTGCCGCCCCCATTGAACGTGGTGAACAACGGGCCCAAGGACTCGAACAGCGGACGCAGGGCCTGAAGAGCCACACCGTCGTTCGTCCCCGCGGCGAGGTCCATCTTGTGCCAGATCTCCTTCCAGTAGGTGCGCTGCCACACAACGTCCTCCTGCTCCCTCGGCACGCGATAGAGCCAGTGCGCGTCCGTTGCCTCCGGCCCGCTCAGTTCGCCCTGCCGGAGACGAATCGTCAGATCCCGCCGGGCTCCGTCGCGGGTCCGTCGCAGGCTCAGGGCCATGGCGAAGTCGGTCCACTGCGCCTCCTCGAACGAGGAGCGCCACAGCAACGCGCGACTGTGCCACGCTTCCCCTGGGTCGTCTTCGGAGGGAAAGAGCGCGCTGGCCGTCGTCTCTTCGGTCAGCAACAGAACGAACATCACCAGGTTCGCGCTGTAGATGCCGTGCCGGACGGTGGCGCGCAGCCGCTGAGGAAGATAGGCGGGATACGGCTGGTCGGCCTGCAGTTCACGCTCACCGAGCACCCGGATGACAAGGCGGGACAGGCGCTCACGGCCGTCCCGCGGCAGCTGTTCGAGCCGTGCCCAGGCGAAGCGGAGCATCTGCCGGGAGAAAACAGGGGCGAAGGAGAGCAGCCCAAACAGCATGTCGTCGTCGAGGGGTTCACTGCCCATCGAGAAGACAGGACGATGGTCGAGCAGTCTCGTCAACAACTGCACGGCGAGTCGCGCGGCCAGGTACTCCCCGAACGTGGCATGCAGGAACTCATACGTGGACAGCGTCTGTCCACCCCTGATCGACTGCGCGCGCTGCACGAAGAAGAAGCGTCCCAGGGCGATTTCGGCCTGCCCCAGAGGTTCCCGGAAGTTTGACGGCTGGTGCGCGTGCCGTCCGAGCAGCGCGGCCAGATCCGCTTCGAGCTCAGCCGTGGACGCCCACTGGCGCCGCCGGTTGAGCATCGCGAAGGCGACGAGCGAGAGCCGCTGGAGTTCCCGCTCCAAGAGGTCATCGACCTGAACGTCCCGCAGTGCGTCCCGGGCATCCTTGGCCACCTCGCGGCGGGCGAAGGAACCGAGCAGCGCCTCATACAGATCCGCCTCACCCAGTGGACGCTCGTCCGCACCCTGCAGCTCGTTTCCTGCCGTGTGATAGAGAGCGAGCATCGTCAGGAGCAGCGGCTGCCCGGCGAGGACGCGATGTGGTTCGAGCACCTCCCAGCTGAGTGCCGACAGGCGCCGGGCGGCGAAGTGGCGGGCATTGGAGAGGTTCCACTGCTGGAGCCAGGCCTCGATGTGCTCCCGCCGGAACGGCTCCAGGCGCATCGCGACTGTCCCCTGCGGATAGCGCACTCGATCCGCCACCGCGGTCCGACTCGTCACCAGCGCGACCACCGGACGTCCCTGTTCCCACTCCCGCTCCTGGAAACGGGCTACCTTCACCAGGAAGTCGTTTTGATGCACTCCGGTGGTCTGCAGCAGCTCGTCGAACCCGTCGAGCAAAAGCACCGGCAAGGCCGTGCCCGCGGACCGCACCAGTGCAGGCCAGGTGACCTGATCACCGGTGGTGTCACGAACGGCTTGTTCGAGTTGGTCCTGAAGCTCGCTGTCCGCGCGCACATCGCGCAGCGCCACGCGTACCGGCAGAAACCCGGCGGCCGGCAATCGCGCCGCGAGGATCCGGGAGAGGACCGACTTGCCGGCGCCCGGCTGCCCCAGCACCAGCAAAGGAGCGAGGGTGAGCCCCTCCGATGTCAGAGCGCCCGTCAGATACTCGGTGAGGTCCTGGCGCACCGGTGCCTCATCCCACCACCCCTCGGCGGCAGGACTGCCCTGCCCATCGACCGCACGCACCCGGAAGTCGGGGTCCAAGTACGCCTCTCCCAGCGTCGGCACCTGCATGCCGTCTGGAGCGATTTCGGTGTCGAGGATGCGTCGGTGCAGGGCTGCCTGATGTGCCCGGGACAAGGCCTGGGCGATGTCCACCGGAGGATCGTGCGGAACGGCGGACGACAACAGCGGTTCCAGCCCCGCAAGCGCCCGTCGCAGTTCGGCGCGCGTGGCCTGATGTTCCAACCGGTTCGACCAGTAACGGAATTCGGGCGCCTCGACTACCAGCCGCAAGTACAGGCCTCCGTACCGCTCGACCGCACGCTCCGGCAGTGAGTCGTGCACGGTGTCCGCGATCTCTGAGCGGATGGACGCGGGCAACTCCTCCCACACGGCCAATCCACGCAGGAAGTTGACTACCCGTAAGGCCAGACGGCCGTACCATCCACGGAGTTCAACGAGGGTGTCCTCGTACGGCAGATGAGGTGCGGGACGTGGAGCATCCACCTGCATCATGGTCTGCGCGAAGCCCTCGGCAGAGGGAGGCCGCCCGCCCACGACAGTGATCTGTTCACGACGGTTCAGCAGCAGATCGTTCAGGGACAGAGGCGGATCTTCCTGAACCAAGGCTTCGAGGATCTCATCGAGGACCTCGAAGAACGCCAGCACGACGATCACGGTGTGGGCAGCGTCCAACAGTTGGGTGCGTTCCACCCGCCCATGTGCCCGTCCAAGTCGTGCACTCACACCGTGCGCCGCAGCGCGCCCCAGACCGAGAATCCTCCCGCGAGAGTCGACCATGCCGATCAGTCCGCCACTCAGACCGCCCGTGGCCATATTGAGCGCTCCCGCGATCGCGCGGTCCAACGCCGCCATGGCGGGAGGGTCCTCACCCAGAAGTACCAGCGCATCTCCAAACGACAGCAACCTACGCAGCCCCACAGCGCCCCCCCCGGATGCGTACTCGCCCAGCACCGCAGCCAGACTGGCACAGATCCTGTGTGAGATCGCCCGGTCTCTGTAGTGGACTGTTTTGCGGATGCTCTTGTGAATCCGAAGCCGCGATGCGTTGTACCGCGTCAGAGCAAGTCACAGACGGGTAGGGAATTCCAGCGGGATTGTCAGTGTCGGCTCTTAAGCTGATGGACGTGCCGACGACCGATGCCTCCTCTCCGTACTCGACCGGTGGGGGCGCTGTCGTCGTCAGGTGGTGGGACCTTGGGAGTGCCGTCGACGCGGGTGGCGTCCCCACCATCGACGGGTCGGGCCGGTCCCGTGTCGATCTGAAGGAGTACTTCTCGCTGATCACGTTGAGCGGCGACGGTACTCGTCCGGCAGCCAGCGGCGACAACTAGGTACATGTGTGGGATACCGGCATCGTTTCGGGGACCGGCCGAGGCACGAAGGTCGCGGACCTCACCGGCCACGTTGCGGACATCTACCATCTGGCACTCAGTGAGGACGGGAGCACACTCGCCCGCGACGGCCGAGGGCACCACACGTTTCTGGGCTGTCGGACCCTAGGGCGACCTGACCGGGTCTCGGTCCGTTCCAAGAGCTCTCGTGACGGCCCGCGAGCCCCCTGGCGACAAGTACATGGCAGCGACGGGGTGTCCCGTCTTCCTCACAGGCGCCAGGCTCAGGCCGAGCCGGTCGAGCCCGGGCTCGCTCCGGCGGGCCCGCCCACGACCGAAAGCAGGTCCACGACGAAGATCAGCGTCGAGCCCGCCGGGATCAAGGGAGACGGCGACTGCCTGCCGTAGCCGAGACGCGGGGGAACGATGATCTCGCGTCGGCCGCCGACCTTCATTCCCCTCACACCCCGGTCCCAGCCTTTGATGGCCCTGCCACCGCCCACGGCGAACTTGAACGGCCGGTCCTCCTCCCAGGAAGAGTCGAACTCTCTACCGGACGCGAACGTGACACCCACATAGTGAACCCGGACGACCCGGCCCGGCTGTGCCTCGGCTCCATCCCCGACCACGAGGTCCCGGATCGTCAGTTCGGTGGGCGCACCACCCTCCGGAACCTCGATTCTGGGCTTCGTCAGTTCGCTCATCACGGTCCCATCGCTCGCCACCGGAATCTCCCTCGCACGGGCCGGCCGGACACATGGACCCTCCATGCGACAGACGATCACGCTACCGGCAATGCCCACACGCCACCCCCGAGTGAAGCTGACCAAGCCTACTGAAGGGTGTTGCACAAGGCCGTGTTTGGGCTGGTCAGAGAGTGTGAGAACAGTCCTCCGGGCATGATGCGAGGGCCAGGTTGTGCATGTGGGCGACGGCTTGGACGGCGTGGTGCAGGCCGTCGCCGTGCTGTCGGCAGTCGCGGAGGATCTTGGAGTTCTTCATGCGTCCGATCACATGCTCCACCCGAGCCCGCACCTTGCGATGGGCAGCGTTGTCCGCTTCTTCGCCTGCCAGCAGGGGCCGGCGCGGGCGTTTGCGGTGCGGCACGACCATCCCGCAGTTGAGGTAGGCACCGTCGCCCAGGACGGTCACGTCCTGACTGAGTGAGCCTGCCAGCAGTGCTCGGATGACCGGTCAGCCAAGCCGGCCGGGTCACATTTCGGGTAGAAGGAGCCAGATTTCGGAGAGGGCGAGGCCGTGCTCGTGGGTTACCGCTCCGCACGGGCAGCCCAGCGAGATCAGGCGCCAGTCGCAGGTCACCGTCCACGGGCCGGCCGTACCCCCGCACGCGGGGCAGCCGAAGGTCTCGGCCGTCCATACCCCGGTGGTGGGTCTGCCGTAGTGACGGAAGCGGCCCTCGTACCGGACCTGCCAGGACTCGATCGGGGGCGTCAGCGGGGCGGCCCCGGGCAGGCGCGGCGAGGCCACCATGGCGAACAGCGCGGTCAAATGGGGGAGCAGGGCCTCGCCTGCCTCCGTCGGCGGCTCGGCCCGGCCGTCTTCAGCCCTCGCCGGGGTCCCGTATGCCGGGGCCGCCGCTGCGCGCGGTGGGTTCGGGGTGGCGTGCCAAGGCAGGAAAGCGCGGGCGACGGCGGCCAGGAGGGCGGCTGCGGGCGGGCTGACGATGCCTGCGTCGAGGTGGTGGAGGGTGGTGCGCAGGAGGCGTTGGAGCCGTCGGTCCCGGTCCGTGGCCAGCGTCCTTGTAGTTGCAGCTCGCCGGGCTGGGAGCGGGGCCGCGAGGCGGTCCAGGACGGCCACCGCTGCTTCGGAGTCCGCCTCGGTGGGGCGCCACTTCCCGGCGGTCAGAAGGCGTCGCGCCCGCGCGGACTCACGGGTCAGGGCGCGCGTCTGCAGTGACCGCGGGCCGAAGGCTGCCCCATGGGTCTCGTGTCCGCTCGTCATGGCCCCCTACCTCTCCTCGCTCCCGCAACCCTGCGTGACGCATCCGCGACCGCTGCGAGCGTCGGCGGACATCGCATCGGACGAACTGCCTTTTCCAACCTGAAGTTGGAGGTCGCGAGGCTGGCGTCGGACGGGGAGGTCCTACCAGTACGTGGCCGGTCCCGTGACGACCCAGCCGGGGCCGGTGGGCCTGACCCAGAAGCCCAATGCCACCTCGATCAACTGCGTGCGGTAGGTGATCTCGACGGTGACATGGCTGCCGGTGTGGCCCCAGTGGAAGTCCGCGAGATCGAGTTCGCCGAGCCAGGACAGGTCCTGCTCCCATTCGTCGGCAACAGGGCTGCCGCTCGCCTCGTCCTCATCGGCGCTCGCTTCGACGGAACCGGTCCACAGCGACTTGAGCACATGCCGGATCGGGTAGTGATCGATAAGCCGTTCGGCCTCAAGGACCCTCCCGGCGCGGAGCAGGCTGAAGTAGCCGCGAACGACCGCTTCGACGTCGGTCGCGGCAGGACGCTCCGTCCAGATCTTCACCGCGAGATCATACGAGTTCGGTGACCCACTGAGCGCTTTCACCCTGGAGATCGCGGGCGGTCGGGCGCCGGGGTGGAGTGCGGTGCTTCCCCGAGCAGCCCACCTCCGCCCCGCGTCAGCCGGAGTTTGGCACCACCGGGGGGCTGGGCTCATACACTCAGCCGATGGAGACGGCACTGATACTCGGCGGCAGCGGGGTGGCGCTGCTCTCCTTGAGCATCTTCGCCGTGGGGCTGTTGGGCGGGCGCCGAGTACGGCGGGGCCGGAAGCTCGACCGTTACCCATACCGTGCCGAGCCCAACGGCACCTACGACAACTCGTCCATGGGCAGTCCCCACTGAAGCTGTTCCAACCTTCCGCGTAAGTCGGGCAGTCGGCCTCCTCGCGTTGGCCTGCTCAACCGAAATGACCACCGGCACAGGCACGTTCCATGCCGATGCCCTGGTGAAGAAGGTGTCGAAGAGTGCCTGGCAGTAGCTCTCGGCCGGGCGCGGCGCGCAGGGACAGCGGCTCTACGACCGGGCCGTCGTCGACCTCTCCGAGCAGGCACCGGACCACCACAGCTGCTGGTCCACGCACATCGTCCACGCCGGACAACCCAACTGGTCCTCCCTCCGGTCACGGCTCGGGGTGGGCGTCGACGAGTTCGGGCTCCAGCCCGTCGCTCACCTCGGCGTGGCCCCGGCCGGCTTCGGCGCGCCACGCCTCGAAAGCCCAGGCGGTGAGGGCGACGACGGCCAGGCCGAGCAGCCAGCCGCCCACCACGTCGCTGAACCAGTGCACGCCGAGCGCGACCCGGGTGAAGCCGACTCCGAGCACCGACAGCACAGCGGCGCACCAACACAGGGGCCGCCAGGAGCGTGGCACCAACGGCAGCAGGACCAGCAGCAGGACGGCGAACGACGTGGTGGCCGTCATGGCGTGACCCGACGGGAAGGAGAATCCCGGAGCGTGCGCCACCGGATCCTCCAGGGACGGCCTGGCCCGCTCGACCACCGTCTTGACCAGCAGTCCGATCAGCCCGCCGGCCACGGCCGTCACGGCGGACCAGGCGGCCAGCCGCCAAGCCCTGCGGTACACCAGCCAGACGGTCAGCAGCGCGACGGCCGTCCGCAGGACGGCCGGGTCCCAGACCCAGTCGGACAGGAAGCGCAGGAAGCTGGTCCACGCCGGGTGGGTCACGGCCGTGTGGTGCAGTCGCTGAGCGGCGCCCGCGTCCAGGCGGCGCAGCGGCTGCCACTGGCCCTCGACGAGGACGAGCAGCAGCGCGAAGGGCACGGCGGCGACGGCGGCGACGGCTGCCGCCGCGAACAGCCGGACGCCGAATCTGCGGTCGGCCGCCCGACGACGACGGTCTCGGAGGTTCTGGACCGCGGCTCGCACAACCATTCAGACTCCAGGATCGGGTTCGATCGGACCGGCCCGCAGGGCCCGCGCAGCCTCCAGCTGCGCAGCGAACGCCAGCCCGAGGAAAAGGGCGATGGAGGTCAGATAGGCCCACAGCAGCAGTGACATGAAGGCGCTGAGCGGGCCGTAGACCGTGTCGAAGGAGCCGCTGATCCCCAGATACAGGCTCAGCAGCCAGGTCAGCGCCGTCCACAGCACCAGGTAGACGGCGGCGCCGAAGGCCAGCCAGGTGTACCCGGGTTGTCGGCGGCGGGGCGACCGGCGGAAGATCACGCTGGCCGAGATGAGCGCGAGCAGCAGCCCGAAGGGCCAGCGCAGTATCTCCCAGGCGCTCTGGGCGCCACCGTCGAGCCGGTAGACGGTCACCGCCGCGGAGGCCAGGTCGCCACCGGCCACCATGACGATGAACCCCAGTCCGAGCGGCAGCCCGGCACTGACGGACATCACCAGACCGCGCAGGTACTTCTGTCCGAAAGGGCGGTCGCGCTCGTTCCCGTAGATCCGGTTGGCGCCGCGCTCCACCTGGCACATCGCGGTGGTGGTGTTGACCAGCGAGAAGAGCAGACCGAACCAGAGCGCGAGCTGCGCGCCGTCGCCCGCCGTGCGGCGGCTGCGATTCAGCGCGTCGTCGACGACGTCGGCGCTGGGGCCCTCGGCGATCCGGTGGATCGTCAGTTCGGCGATCCGGCCGATGTTCTCGGTGTGCAGCGTGGTGGAGAGCCCGACGAACGCGATGGTCAGCGGGATCACCGACAGGACCGTCTGCAGGGCGAGCGCGCGGGAATGGGTGAAGCCGTCGGCGTACCGGAAACGGACGAAGGAGTCGCGCAGCAGGGCCCAGCGGCCGTAGCGGCGCAGTGACGCCAGCGCTTCGTCGGCGGACAGTTCGTCGCCGCTCATGTCACGGGTCTCGGGGACCTTGGTCGCGGTACCCATGTCACGCACCTCCAGCGGGCAGCAGCACCGTCAGCGCGCCCGGCCTGACCTCGGCGGTGAGTCTGCGGCCCGGTGCCACCGGATCGCCGTCGAGCTCTCGGGACTGCGTGGAGTCGAAGGTCAGTTGGGCCCGGCGGAAGGTGAAGAACTCCACCGGTACGCCGCTGCCGTCCTCGTCCTGCGTCGTGACCGTGTCCACGGCCGACGGCCGGGGCGCGGGTGCACCGCCGCGCAGCAGCGTCGCCAGCACACGTATCCAGCCGCCGACGCCGCGCGGGTCGAGGACCAGCAGATCGAGCTGACCGTCGTCGGGGCGGGCGGCCGGCAGGAGTGTCGTCCCGCCCTGCACGGTCCCGACGTTGCCGATGAGCACCATCCGGGCCGTGCGGCGCAGGGCGGGCGCGTCGTCGAGCCGGACGGTCAGACGCATCCGCGGCGTGCGCAGCGTGCCCATTCCGGCCAGCACATAGGCGGGCCAGCCCAGGACGGACTTGGCGCGGTCGTCGGTGTGCTCCATGATCTCGGCGTCGAGACCGGCCCCCGACATGGCGGCGAAGTGGGTGGCGGTGAGGCCGTCACCCTCGATGCGGCCGAGATCGAGGCGGTGCGGGGTGCCCGACAGGGCGGCGTCGAGAGCTTCGGTGGGGGACAGCGGCAGGCCGAGGTTGCGGGCCAGCAGGTTGCCCGTGCCGCAGGGCACGACGGCCAGCGGTACGCCGCTGCCGGCCAGGGCGTCCGCGGCCGCCCGCAGGGTACCGTCACCACCGCAGACCACGACCAGCCGTGCGCCGTCCCGGACCGCGGCGGCCGTCTGACCCGTGCCCGGGTCCTCCGCCGTGGTCTCGATGAACACCGGTGCGCGGTGACCGTGCCGTTCCAGGACCCCCCGCAGTGCCTCGCGGTCGGCTTCCCCGGTCACCGTGGGGTTGAAGATCACCGCAGTCCGGCCCGTGCCCGGTGCGCCCGTGCTCGCCCCCGCGCTCGCGAAGGAAGGAGCGGGGCTCGCCCCGGCCGGAGCGGTCACGGTCCCGTCGGTGAACAGGGCACGGCCGACGATCAGCAGGGACAGGCTCCCGTTGACCAGCCCGCCCACGACGTCCGTGGGGTGGTGCATGCCCCGGTAGAGGCGGGCGACGGCCACCAGCACCGGCACGAGGAGCAGCAGAGCGCCCACGATCCGCCGCCACGGCCCGCGGAGCCGGGACAGCGCGAGCACCGCCAGTCCGCCGTAGAGCGCGGTGGCCGCCCCGGTGTGGCCGGACGTGTAGCTCGAGGTCGGCGGGGAGGCGTCGAGGCGGTGCACCTCGGGTCGGTGGCGGTCCACCGACTCGGTGATGATCAGGAACACCAGCGACTGGAGAGACACCGCGACAGCGAGGAAGGCCGCCTGACGCCACATCGGCAGACGGGGGAGCAGGATCAGGCCCGCGCACGCCAGGACGGTGACGGCGATCACCGTGAGAGTGTTGCCGGCCTCCGACCCGAGCAACGACAGGGTGGTCAGGGTACCGGTCCTGGCGCGTTCGAAGCCCTCGTTGACGTCGTCCTCGACCGTCATCGGCCACAGCCCACGGGCGGGCCCGGTGATCAGCAGCCCGATTCCCACCATCAGCGCGCCCTGGCAGACGGTCAGCGCCGCGATGCGCGCGGCGGTTCGGCCGGTGCCTCGGGGCAGCGGGAACGAGCGGCCGGTCCGGGCGGCTCCTGGTCTCCCACCGGGCAGCTCGGCCGGTCTGTGCGGTACGGCGGTCGGCATCAGGTCTCCCACGGGTCGGCGCGATACGGCGGTGTCGGCCAAAGGCATCGGGCCGATGCACCGCCGTCTGCCCCCGATGTCACCGCGCAGACCAACTGATGGGTGACTCGACTTCGGTGAAGCCCCTACCCGCTGTAGCCGTTGATCCCGGTTCGCCCTCCCTTGTGATCATGCGGGAAAGGGCCGGCGCGGACCGTGCGGCGTCCGCACCGACTGCGGAAGCCCTTGCTGTCGCCGCCCGCTCCCGCCATGGGCCGAACCGGCCCCAGCGCCGCCGAGGACGCTGCGGGGCGGGGTCGACCGGGGCGTTTCGGTGGACTCGACAGCGGTGCGGGCACACCGGCACGCGGCGGTGCGAGGAAGGCGCGGACCGCGCCCTGTCCCTCCGCGGGCGCCCGGGCGTCGCACCCCGTCTCGCGTCGACCCAGCGGGGTGGTGGATCACGCCGCCAGACTTTTCGGTAACGTGAGGTCATGAGCCATCCGCACCCAGAACTCAAAGCCGCCCCGCCGCTGCCCGCAGGCGGGCTGAGGGTCACCGCCTTGGGCGGTCTGGGCGAAATCGGTCGCAACATGACGGTCTTCGAGCACGCCGGCAAGCTGCTGATCGTGGACTGCGGTGTGTTGTTCCCGGAGGAGAACCAGCCCGGGGTGGACGTGATCCTGCCCGACTTCACCTCGATCCGGGACCGCCTGGACGACATCGTGGCCGTCGTACTCACCCACGGCCATGAAGACCACATCGGGGGCGTGCCCTATCTGCTGCGGGAGCGGGCGGACATCCCCGTCGTGGGCTCGAAGCTCACCCTCGCGTTCCTGGAGGCCAAGCTCAAGGAGCACGGGATCAGGCCCCGCACGGTGCGCGTGCGTGAGGGCGATCGGCGCCGCTTCGGTCCGTTCGACGCCGAGTTCGTGGCCGTCAACCACTCCATCCCGGACGGGCTCGCGGTGGCTTTGCGGACCGGGGCCGGCCTGGTGCTGCACACCGGTGACTTCAAGATGGACCAGTTCCCCCTGGACGACCGGATCACCGACCTGCGCGCCTTCGCCCGCCTCGGCGAGGAGGGCGTGGACCTGTTCCTCACCGACTCCACCAACGCCGAGGTCCCCGGCTTCACCACCTCCGAACGCGAACTGAACCCCGCGATCGAACAGGTGTTGCGTACCGCGCCACGGCGGGTCATCGTCTCCAGCTTCGCCAGCCATGTGCACCGCATCCAGCAGGTTCTGGACGCCGCCCACCAGCACGGCCGCAAGGTGGCCTTCGTGGGGCGCTCGATGGTCCGCAACATGGGCATCGCCCGCGACCTCGGCTACCTCAAGGTCCCGTCCGGCCTGGTCGTGAACGCCAAGGAACTGGAGAAGCTGCCGGACCACCGGATCACCCTGGTGTGTACGGGCTCCCAGGGTGAGCCGATGGCCGCCCTGTCGCGGATGGCCAACCGCGACCACGCGATCCGTATCGGCAAGGGCGACACCGTCCTGCTCGCGAGCTCCCTCATCCCCGGCAACGAGAACGCCATCTATCGGGTGATCAACGGCCTGACCCGGTGGGGCGCCAACGTCGTCCACAAGGGCAACGCCAAGGTGCACGTCTCCGGCCACGCCAGCGCCGGTGAACTCGTCTACTGCTACAACATCGTCCGACCCCGCAACGTCATGCCCGTCCACGGCGAGTTCCGCCACCTGCGGGCCAATGCCGACCTCGCCATCCGCACCGGCGTCGACCCCGACCGGGTCGTCATCGCGGAGGACGGTGTCGTCGTCGACCTCGTCGACGGTCGCGCCTCCATCACCGGCAAGGTGCCCGCCGGCAACGTCTACGTGGACGGCATGGAAGTCGGCGGCGCCACCGAGGCGTCCCTCAAGGACCGGGTCACCCTTGCCCAGGAGGGCGTCATCACGGTCGTGGCCATCGTCGACGCCGACACCGGCGCCCTCGCCGAGGCCCCCGACTTCCTGGCCCGCGGCTTCGTCCACGACGACACGACGTTCGAGCCGGTCATCCCCGTCATCGAGAAGACGCTGGCCAACGCCGCACAGGAAGGCGTCGGTGACGCTCACCAGCTCGAACAGCTCGTCGCCCGAGCCGTGGCCAACTGGGCCTTCCGCACGCACCGCCGCAGGCCGCTGATCATCCCCGTCATCATCGACGCCTGACCGGGCCCGCCGCCCCCGCTCCCCGCTCCTGAGCCAGAGCGGATCATCCGTCGCGGCGCCGGCAACGGCGCCCCTACGTTCGCGAACATCAGAAAGGTCAACGGATGGGCCTGCGCTTCGAGGAGATCGACTGGCAGCCGACGCCGATCGGCGAGATCAGTCTGCGGCGGCGCCGCCACCCGGTCTCGGGGGACGACGTGTACGAGGTGAAACTCGGCGACGAGTTCCTCATGTCCAGCCTCTTCACCGCCGGCGAGATCGCACTCACGGAACTCGGACTGGCCGAGCTGCCGCAATCCGAACGGCCCGAACTGGATGTGGCCGTCGGCGGACTCGGGCTCGGCTACACCGCCCGGGCGGCCCTGGAAGACCCCCGGGTGCGCTCGCTGACCGTGATCGAAGCGCTCGCGGAAGTCATCGACTGGCACCAGCGGCACCTGGTACCCCTCGGAGCCGAGCTGACCTCGGACCCCCGCTGCCGCCTGGCGCACGGCGACTTCTTCGCGCTGGCCGCCGACCCCCGGGGCCTGGACCCCGAGGCCCCGGGCCGCCGCTTCCACGCCATCCTGCTGGACGTCGACCACTCACCACGCCATGTGCTCCACCCACGCCACGCGGCCCTCTACCGACCTGCCGGGCTCCGCGCCCTCGCCGGACACCTCCACCCCGGCGGGGTGTTCGCCCTGTGGTCGAACGACCCGCCCGACGAGCAGTTCACCTCCACGCTCACGGAGGTCTTCGCACGAGCGGCAGCCCATGTCGTCGACTTCGACAACCCCCTGCAAGGCGGTACCTCGACCAACACCGTGTACGTGGCCCGCAGAGCACCGGGCACACCGTAGGACGACGGCCCTGCCGGTTCCGGCGATACGGCGCGGCCACTCGAGGAAGGCGTTGCCCCAGTCGGTGCAGCGGGGGCATCTGATCCGGGGTGCCGGCGATGCCGGCGAAGGCGAGGAAGTGGTCGGCCCTGCGCTCGTAGCGGCGGTGCGGGCGGCGGAGTTCGTCGAGCCAGGACATGGTTCGTTCCACGGCCCGGGCTACGCCGGCCAAGGTCGCTGGAAGGTCTACGGGGCGACCCGCCCGTTCCCGCCGTGCCGCGACATCGAGGACTCGGGCGAGACGCCCGCCGAGCTCGTGGCGGATCTCGTCCTGCGCACCGGAGACGTGTTGGACGTGCCGCGCGGCGTGGGGCACGTGGTCTCCGCCGACCAGGACACCCACTCCTTGCACGTCACCTCCTGACCGCAGACCCTCACCGCGACAGTCCGCCCGTCAGGGGCACGTTCGCGTTCGCCCCGGCAGCGGAGGCGGTGCTGCGCCCACTGATCGACGGGCGGAGGGGGACCTGGTCGCGCTCGCCGACACGGCCGGCGTCGCCTCGGCCGTCGTTCCGCCGCTTCCCGGTCGCGCGCAGGAGGTGACGAGCCCTCGGTCACCACCATTGCCGACGCCAACACACCTCGCTATGTTAATCAAGAATCACATCCATGCGACAAGGTGCATCACGCGTGGACCATGTAACTGACCTGTTTGTAAAGGACTCTGGAACCACCTGGCCCCCTCAGGGAAGCAGGTAAGTCAATGAAGAATCTCAGCCGACGAAAGGCTCTGTCTCTCGGTGTCGCGCTCGGCCTCGTGGGCGTGGCGAACCCCGGGCAGGCGTGGGCCTCGACGGGCTCGGTGGCAGGCGCCGCCGCCGCGGGGACCGGTCCGGAATGGATCTGGGACGACGCGGCCGACCCTCTGATGGCTTCGATGCTCGACAACGGCCACGTGCCCGCGATCAACACCGCATGGGCGTCGTGGGTGAACAACGACGACCCGCTGCCCACCGGCGTGCCGGCTGACTTCGCCGCCTACCTGCGGCAGGTCAACCGGCTGCCCTCCTGGGCCGACCCCGCCAAGCTGGCCCGCGCCGCCGACTTCAACCGGCGCAGGGACACGTACCTCTTCATGCTGTACGGCCTCGGCAGCGGAATCATGAGCACCGTGATTCCGCGTGAGGCCAAGAGCGTCTACTGGTCCGCGGGTGGCGCCGACATGCAGGACCGCGCGGCCAAGACCTTCACGTTCGGCTACGACCTGTCCCAGCTGGGAGCCTTCGAGCCGACGGGACAGTTCGTCGTCACCGCCAACAAGACGCGCGTGGTGCACGCCGCGGTCCGTCACCTGCTGCCGCAGTCGCCGCACTGGCGGGCGGTCGCCGACGAGACCGTCCCGATCAGCGCCGCCGACATCCTGGTCACCTTCCACAGTCTGGGCACCTACGTGTACAGGAAGCTGCTCGACTGGAAGATCCCGTTCCCGGCCGCGGACCAGGAGGCGTTCCTGCACTCGTGGCAGGTCGCCGTCCATCTGCTCGGTGTGCCGGACGAGCACATACCCCGGACATGGGCGGCCGCCGAAAAGCAGTCGGCGCAGGTGCTCACACCGATCCTCACCCCGTCGACCGAGGGCATCGCACTGGCCGAGGACCTGCTCGGCCTGACCGCACAGATCGACCTCGGCGTCACGCGCGGATTCCTGAACGAGTTCGTGCGCTACGTCCTCAGCGACGAGGTCGGCGACTGGTTGGGGCTGAAACGCGACTACGTGTCGGCGGCCCTGGTCCGCACCGCATGGCCGGCGTTCGTCCTCTTCCGTGAGGGGCTGTCGCCCGTCATGCCCGGCACCTTCTACATGTTCGACCAGTTCGTGCGCGCCCTGGGCATGCTGTTCCTCAACAAGGGCTCCTCGGGGACCACCACCCCCATCACGATCCCCACCGGAAACAGGGCAGGCTGAGCCGTCGATCCGATCTCACCGCCCCGCGGCGGACGGGCCGAGGGGCGGGCGGCAGCGTGACTCCCGCACGAGGGGCTGCACGACACGGCGCCTCGCCGCTGCTGGGCTCTGACGGCCTTTCAGAGACCCAGAGCACCCAGGACCAGAGCGGTCACGGCCTCAAGATGGTCAGGACTGTCCTGCCACCGCAGTCTGCGTCCCGCCTCGACCACCACGCCGAACCCCGCATGCACCAGCACCCGGGCCTGGCGGGGGTCCAGCTCCGGACGGGCCAGCCGCAACTGCTGCTCCCAGACGGCGATGTGCTCCCGCTGCGCGAGGACCACGGGGCGCCGTAGTCCGGCCGGGAGGCCGGCGAGCTCGGCCTCGGCAACGCTGTTGAGCTCGGTGTATTCAAAGCTGTAGGCCACATACGTCGCCGCCAGCGCGACGATGGCGTCGTGCGGGCCGACCACCTCGTGCAGACTTTGCTCCACACCCTGGGCCAGCAGTCCCGCCGCCTGCAGGCATGCTGCCGCCAGGATGTCGATCTTGCCTGGGTAGTGGCGGTAGAGCGCGGACGGGGTCAGTCCCACCGCCTCCGCGATCTGTCCGTTCGTGACGCTGGAGAATCCGTCGCGAGCGAACAGCGGGACGGAGGCCGCGAGGATCTCCGCGCGTCGCGTGCGCGGCACCGGACGGGCGGGCAGTTCGACGGGGCGCGCGCCCGGACGGCGAGCCGCGGGGTCACTCGCGGCCACGCCCAGCGCGGACGCCAGCAGCAGTTCCTCGGCCCGGCGTTGGGCGATGGAGGTGCGATGCATCGTGATGGACCCGATCGCACCGAGGGCCGCCATGGCCCGCAGGCGCTCGTCAGGCAGTGGGTGCTCGCGCTGTACCGCCTCGTCGACCCGCTCGACGAGGCGACCGAACTTCGTCCCCAGACGCCGGCGGTCCTCGCGGTTGAGGTACCGGGCCTCCCATCGGTACACGCCGCCCGACGCGCGATGAGCGACGGTGATCCGGGTGATGGCGGTCAGGACATCCCTCAAGGTCGCCCCGGACGGCACCTCGTCGAGCGCGGCGACCAGTCCGTCCACCATGACATCGGCGCACTCGGCGAACAGCGCGTACTTGTTCGGGAAGTGCCGGTACAGAGCGGCCGCGGAGATACCCACGCCGGCGGCGACTTCCTCCATCGACGCCGTGTGGTAGCCGCGCTCGCTGAAGACCTGCCCGGCCGCCTCGACGATGAGCTGCTTACGGTTGCGCGGCCGAGCGGCCGCGGCCGAACGGGCGGATGGGGAGGCGGAGGCCATGCTGATGAGTCAATCACACGCCGTCAGGAGGCCGGGCTCCCTCGGCGCGAACGGCACGGGACGTGACTCCAGGATCACTTCCCGGGTGATTCCGGCCCGTGACGTGAACGGCTCGTGCCGACGGTCGGCGCGGCGGGCGGCTGTCGGGCATTCCACCCGTGGACACGTCGTCCGCCACCGCTGTCCCTGATGCCGGAGCGGCCGGTCAGGTGAAGGTGAGCACCGGCTTGATGACGCTGCCGTCCCCCATGGCGGCCGCGGCTGCGCCGATGTCCTCGAACGGGAACGTCGTGACCAGCCGGTCGAGCGGGAAGAGTCCACGCCGGTGCAGGCCGATCAGCTCGGGGACGAAGCGGCCTGGGTCGGAGTCTCCCTCGATCACCCCGTGGACGCGTACGCCCTTGGCGAGCAGGCCCATCACATCGAACGTCACCTGGTCGCCGAGGCCCAGGAGGGCGAGTTCGCCGCGCGGGCGCAGCGCGCCGACGGCCCGGCGGGCCATCTCCGGACGGCCGGTGGTCTCGATGACACAGTGCGCACCACCGCTGGTGAGGTCGCGCAGCGCCGCCACCAGACCGTCCCCGGGGGCCAGGGCCGCCTTGGCGCCGAGTGCGGTGGCCAGGGCACGGCGGGAGGCGACCGGGTCGACGGCCACTATCGGGTCGCAGCCCACGGCCACCGCGGCCATCAGCGCGCTCAGACCGACCCCGCCCGCGCCGAGGACGACCAGCGAGGAACCTGGGTCGGGGCGCAGCCGGTTGAGTACGGTGCCCGCGCCGGTCTGGCCGCTGCAGCCCAGCGGTGCGGCAACCGCGGCCGGCAGGTCGGCGGGGACCTTGACCACGCCGCGTTCGTGGACGACGGCATGCGTGGCGAAGCTGGACTGGCCGAAGAAGCCGGAGTGGAGCGGTGTGCCGTCGACAGAGAGCGGCGTGGTGCCGTCGTCGCGTCCACCGGAGAAGTTCAAGAGCTGCGCGGCGCGGCAGTAAGCCGGGTGGGCCGCGGCGCACTGCTCGCAGGCGCCGCAACTGGCGAAGGTGAGACAGACATGGTCCCCCGGCACGAGGCCGGTCACGTCTGCGCCCACCGCCTCGACCCGGCCGGTGCCCTCGTGCCCGAAGACCATCGGGGTGAGCCGCCGGGGCCAGGTCTCCCGCATGCCCAGGTCGGTGTGACAGATACCGACCGCGGTCATCCTGACCAGCACCTCGCGGGGCCGCGGGTCCTCGAGGTCCGCGTCCCGGAGGGTGAACGGGGCGCCCGGCGCCTCGGTGACCGCTGCGCGGACGTACCTCACGACCCCTCTCCGGCACCCGGGCTCTCGTGCGGGGGCTCGGGTGCGCGCTCGAGGAAGAAGTAGTAGAAGGGGCCTTCGGCGGGGACTCCCTTGCCGTTCATGATTCCCATCAGCGTGGTGTCGTCCACCCACTTGAAGTGGTCGAAGACCGGCCGACCGTCGTAGACCATGGTGGCCGTCGGCTCGCCGCGGAACTCGACGGTCCACAGGCTGGCCTCGCCCTGGCCGAGCTCGCGGTTGGAGTACAGCTCACCCGTCGCGTTCCGGCACATCAGCGGTTTGGCGTCGTGCACGGCGACGAACGTCTTGCCGTACCAGTCGGCCTCCGCCAGCATGCCTTCGAGGGGGTGGCCGGTGCGGAACTCACCGCCCTTCCACTCGCCGAGTATGTCCTCGGGGCGAGTGGTGGGCAACGCCGCCCAGATCGCGTCGAGTTCGACGGCGGTGACCGGGCAGTCCTCCTTCCGGAGTTCCTGGAACCGTGCGCGCGCCTCGAGCATGTCCATGCTGGTGTCCTCTCGTCGGTGCTGAACCAGGTGGAACATCAGGATGTTGCCTTGCGGGATGGGTGGAACGCCGCTCGGACCGTTGCCGGCCGGTGGGGCCGGAGCGGAGGGAAGAGTGCCGTGGGAAGCGGAGTGCAGGTTCGTCGGTGACCGCGCCTGGGTGGCCCACGCTGCCCAGGCTCAGCAGCACGTGGCGTCAGGCGATCCCTCTCCAACGAGTTCGACGACTCCCCTCGGAACGGGAGGCGATAGGCGACCTCGCAATGCCATGATCCCAGTGCACCCCCTGTCTCTTGCTTAGCGATCGATCAGTATGTCTGGCATCCGACGGCCGGTCTGGCGTCACTTTCCCGGTGTCGCTCCACAAAAGCAAGTGCTGGGAAGGGGGTTGACTGAGTAACGCCGCCCTCGTACGTTCCTAGCGAACGCTCAGTAGGTTCCGATCGGCATCTCGTAGGAAACGCCGGGATGCGTGAACGGCCCCCCGATGTGGGTCACACCGGGGGGCCGTTCATCACGGGCGTACGCACGTGGGGGGGGCGAAGGAGAGAGTCGTACAGGCACGCCGTGGACCGTGTCAGTAGGTCAGGCTCAGCAGCTCGCCGCTGGTTCCTCGCGCGTTGTTGACGATGAGCACCTGGCCGTCCCGGTTGACGTCGAGCCCCGTACCCATGATCAGCCTGTCGCCGGTGGGGATCTCGGTGACCGCCTTGGTGGTGGTGTCTATCTTCAGCACCTTGCTCGGCTGCGGCGGATCCTCGAGGTAGCCCGGGGTGTACGTCAGAGCGATCAGATCGCCGTTCGGGGCGACGGCGAGGTCCACCACGTTGGTCAGGCCGGTGACCCAGAGCTCGGGGCCGTTGGCGCCGACCTTGTATATCCGCGACTGGCCCGCGTAGACGCCGAGGCCGGCGACGTAGGTCGTGCCGTCGGCAGCCCTGGCGATGCCGGTGGGCACCCCATCGCGATCGTTCTCGTTCGTCGGCAACACGAACTCGGTGGACGTGGTGCCGCCCGCCGTGCGGAGCACGGTGTTGGCGCCCGCGTCGGTGGCCAGGTAGCTGCTGCCGCTGCGCAGGACCTTCCACGGATTGGAGTACGGCTCGCGGCCATCGGGATTCAACCGCGTCTCGTGGTCGACGTAGTCCGCGACGATCGAGCCATCGCGGGTACGCATCAGCGTGCCCAGCGTCTTGGCCTCCGGGCCGAGCGCGGCGCGGCCGTCGCTGTTGAAGCCGCCCGAATTCAGAACGAGATAACCACCGTTCGGGTCGGGCAGGACGCTTGCCGGGCCGAGGGCCTGGATCGCCGCACCGGGCGCGGCGCCCGGACCGAAGGACGTCAGACCGGTGACGACGCGGCCCTGCCACGAGCCCTTGACCTTGTAGACGGCGCCGGTCTTGCCCACGCACACCTGGCCGACGGGGCAGCCCGGAAGACCCTCACCCGACTCGGCCACGAGCAGGCTGCCGTCTGCCAAGGCGGTAACGTCGCGGGGGTTCTTCAGTCCGGACGCGACTACCTTGATGGTCGTCTTGGAAGCGGCTTCGGCCCCGTTCGTCGCAGCGCCGGCAGGCCCGGCGATGGCCAGGGGTGCGGCGACGACACCGGCCGATACCGCAAGCATGCATTTGGTGAAGCTCCTGCGTGAATTCGACATTCCTCATTCGCTCCTTTTCCTTTGCGTGATCCGCATCATTCAGAAAAGCGGACGACAAGACGCGGGTGCCACAGTAGAGGAGACCGGAGCGCACGGCTGCGCCGATCGAATCCAATTGCCGCCCTTCTCTAGCGGCTCTCCAGAAAGCCTTGACGGGCCACCAGGATGGAAAACCCACGTCAACTGTGCAAGGAAAAAGGGGCGTAGCTCGTCGCGGGGGAAGATCGCCGGTCGGGCCGTGAGGTCGTAGTGGTGCCGGCTGGTCGGGGAACGGCAGAGGCGTTCGTGTTCGCGGGCGAGGTGGAAGGCGAAGTCGGCGTCGCGGGCGGCGTTGTCGTTCCGTACGCGGGGTGCGGGCCCGACGGTCGACGACCGTCGTGGCGCATCGCTGGAGAGGTCGCTCTGATGGCCTGCGGCTGGGTGCCCGTGGTCGGCGCGGGATGCGACGCGGTGGATCCGGGTTGCTCCGCCGTGAACAAGGACGCGGTGGGGAGCGGCCTCGGCGGTCGGCTCTGTTCCGCTTGCGGGCGAATATTCGGTGGCATCAACAATAGGCCGGAACATCCGCAGGTCGGTGCCGCCGAGAGGGAACTCCTCGTCGCAGACATGGGGGCGGGCCAGTTGAGTGCCGGACGTTTCCGAGTAATTCGTCCCCGGGTAGGGAAGCGGTTCGTGGCAGCGATGAAATGACGAATACGTAACGCAACTGGTGGCGCGGGCGACGGCACCATCAGGCAGCCAGAGGTGCGGGAGATCGCTCAAGCCATAATCTCGGGGCGGGGGAGATCCTGCACCACGGGTTCGACGCCGAACTCGTCCGTGCCGTCGCGCGATGGCCAGGGTCTCCGGGCGCGGTGAGCCTTGCGGCCGTCACCGGTCGGCGGTGCAACCGCCCCCGCCACCGCTGTCCTGGCCGCGGTTCCCGTCACCACGGCTCGACGAGAACCCTGTCAGGGCCAGCACGACCATCACCGACACCCCTGTGTATCTGAGCCTGCGCCCCCGCATGTACATGCCGTCACCCTATTCACGGCCGTCGCAGCCGCCCCAGCGAGGGCACAGTGACCCCTCTCGTCCCGTACGGGCTGTGTCGACCTTCCCGACGGGTTCCCCATGCCGCCACCAGGCGGCCCCGGTCAGGACACGCTCGCGAGGATCCTCTCCGCCGCCTCGGCCGCTGCCCGTCCGCCGACGGCCTCGTCGGCGCCGGCCGTCGAGGGCAGGCCCTCGACGCGGACCGCCACGGCAATGCGCCGTCCGTCGCTCGACCGTGCGGAGCCGATGAACCACGAGGTGGCCAGGTCGCCGTCACCGCCGGGGACCCACCCCGTCTGTCCGCTGCTGCCGAGTACCGCCTGCAACGCCTCAGCCGTGCCCCGGGACATCGCCTGCCCGGCGGGACCACTGTCGGCGGCCTCGGGCCGCTGCGTGGTGCCGTCTGCCTTCGTCACCCCTTCCACCAACTGCGGGGACACCAACTGCCCGCCGTTGGCGACCGCGGCCGCGACTCGCGCCATCTCCAGCGGAGTTGCCCGGACGTCCCCGGCTCCCATCCCCGTCAGGGCCGCCTCGGGAGCCGTCGTGCCGTCACCGGGGTAGCTGCTCTCGGCGACCGGGAGGGGCACCTTGAGCGAGTCGTCGTCGAAGCCGAACTTCTGCGCCGCGGCACGGAGCCGGTCCTGACCGAGCTCGGCGGCCATCTTGGTGAACACGTTGGCGCAGGAGCGGCGCAGCGCCAGTCTGATGGAGGCGTTCTCGCACTGCGACGACGTGCCGGTCACCCGCGTGGTCGAGAGGGGGAGCACGTAGGTGAGCGGGCTGACGGTGGCGTCGTCCACCGCCGTGTAGAGGCCTTGGTCCAGGGCGGCGGCCGCGACGACGACGCTGAAGGTCGCCCCCGGCGCATCGGCCTGCTTCAGGGCCCGGTTGAGCATCGGCGAACGGCTGTCGGTGGTGGCCGACTTCCACGCCTGGGCGTCCTTCGTCCCTCGGCCGCTGAACAGCGCCGGGTCGTAGGAAGGCGTACTCACGAGGGCGAGAACCTTCCCGGAATTCGCGTCGAGAGCCACCGCGGCGCCCTGCCGGTCACCCAGCGCGTCGAACGCGGCCTTCTGGAGGGCGGGTTCGACGGTCGTCGCGACGTCACCGGACGCGCCGGCGCTCAGCGTGTCGTCGTACAGGGCCTCGAGGCCGGTGCGGCCGTACGCCATCGACCGGTAGCCCGTGATGGACGCATAGAGGGGGCCGTCGGTGTAGGTGCGCTGGTAGGGAGCCTTCGGGAGGTTCGTGGGCTGCGAACCGGTGACGGCTTTCCCGCCGACGAGAATGTCGCCCAGTCCGCGTTTCGACGCGGACGGGGAGGCGTGCTCCGTCGGGGACTTGTCGTCGGTGCCGGTGGGCGTGTCCTGGCTGCAACCACTGGTCACAGCGGCGAGAGCAACGAGAACCCCCGAGACGCGAAGCGCCTCTCTCGTGGTCGTGTGCATGGCCGCATTCTAGGGAAACCCACGCAGCGGGCGGGCAGTTGGGTCAGGTCGCCTCGCTCGCGGCCCCGTCGTGTCAGCATCTGTGCAGTGCGCCCTGTCAGATGGGGGCGGGGGGCGAGGAGCCGAGCTCGTGGACGCGTTCTTGCAGGGCATTCCACAGCCCGAGGACCTGTGGACCTTCGCCGTCCACGGCGTCTTCGGGCCGGGCATCGCCGTCACCGGGTACCTGCTGTACGTCCTGGTGACCGCGTGGCTGGGCACCGTCAGGTCGACCGTGACGCTGGTCCGCCGGTTGGGCGGGGTGGCTCATGACGCTCATGTCCGGCTGGTCGAGATGTCCGCGACGCAGATCACCGCGGCCGTGGGGCTCTCGCTTCTGCTCGCGCTGGTGCTGTGCGGTTGGCTGACCGGTGTACTCGTCATCGGCAACCTGGTCGCCTTCGCGTACCAGAAGTCCGGGCACGAGTTCCTGGAACTGCAGACGCGGGACGCGGCATCGCTCGTGGACTGGCTGCAGTGGAACGCCTTCACGAAGGGCTATCTCATCGCGGCGTTGGCCGTGGTGCTGATCGCGGTCGTCCACCGGGGGAGTCCGAACCTGCGCTTCCTGGCCTTCCTGATCGGCATACCGGTCATGCCGTGGGGTCTGTCGATCGCCGTCCTGGTGGTGTTCGAGATCATCCTGGGCTGCTTCGCGTGGATGGGGACGGGGGACTACTCAGCCGGCGCCGGTTTCACCTGGCATCTGGTCTTCGCGGCAGTCGTCGCCGCCTATCTGGGCGCGTGCGTCGTCGCCCTGCGCGCGGCCAGGAGCCTGGGCCGCCTGTGGCTCGCGCGGGAGTAGACGCACGCCGCGCCGCGCCCGATGCGGACGCCCACCCACCCCCGGTCTTCCGACGGCTCCGCACCGCCGCCCCGCGCTCTCGGTACGACAGCATGTCCATGAGAGGGAACCCAGACCGTTCTTGTCTGCCGCCGCTTCCACAGCAGCCCCTCCCCAGAACCACACCGACGACCGAGCCGGCCGGCAGCCATGGCGAGCACCGTTGCGGTATTAGGGGCTGAGAGTCGGCTTTTAGGGGTGGGTCCCCTCTGGTGAGTGGTGGGTTTCGTGGCTTCACTCAAGGGTGATCCGGGGGCCCGAGGATTCGGCGACGGGTACCCGCAGAACGTGCGTCTGCCCGCGACGAAAGGACACCGAACGACATGGCGGCACCGTCCACCCCGACCAGCGCCTGGGTCCGGCGCTTCCACCCGGAGCCGGAAGCTGCGACGCAGGTGATCTGCTTTCCGCACGCAGGTGGTTCGGCCACGTTCTACTTCCCGGTCGCCCAAGCCCTGTCGCCCGCCGTGGACGTGCTCGCCATCCAGTACCCCGGCCGCCAGGACCGGCGCGTCGAACCCTGCATCGACGACATGGACACCCTTGCCGACCTCATCAGTGAGGAACTGCGGCCCTGGCTCGACCGGCCCTTCACCCTGTTCGGCCACAGCATGGGCGCCACGCTGGCCTTCGAGGTCGCCCTCCGGTTGGAGCGGAGCGGAAACACCGCGCTGGGGCTGTTCGCGTCCGGCCGGCGCGCGCCCTCGCGGCACCGCGACGAACAGGTCCACCTCGCCTCCGACGACCGGCTGATCAGCGAGATCAAACGGCTGGAGGGCACCGAGTCCCGGGTCTTCGACGACGAGGAGATCGTGCGGATGATCCTGCCCGCCGTACGCAGCGACTACCGGGCGGCGGAGAGCTACCGCTACCGGCCGGGGCCCGCGTTGAGCTGCCCCGTCACCGTCCTCACCGGCGACCGCGACCCGCACGTCACCCTCGACGAGGCCGAGGCGTGGCGGGAGCACACCACCGGCCCCTTCCGGCTCAGGGTCTTCCCGGGCGGGCACTTCTTCCTCAACTCCCATGCCCAGGCGGTGATGCGGGAGATCACCGGCCTGATCGACGGCTCGTCCGAGTAGGGGCCTCTGATGCCCGGAGAGACCGAGAGCCCCGGCCTGGTGGACACACGGCACGCCCGCGGCCGGGTCGCCGCCCTGCACGCGCTGCGGGAGACCGTCCGGGGCGGTCCGAGCGCACGGGCGACCGCCACGCAGCACGCCAAAGGCAAGCTGACGGCCCGTGAGCGCATCGGACTGCTTCTGGACGAGGGCACGTTCGTCGAACTGGAGCCCCTGCGCCGACACCGGGCCACCGGCTTCGGGCTGGAGGCGAACAGGCCGTACACCGACGGCGTGCTCACCGGCTGGGGCACGGTCCACGGCCGTACCGTCTTCGTCTACGCCCACGACTTCCGCATCTTCGGCGGTGCGCTCGGCGAGGCGCACGCCGAGAAGATCCACAAGGTGATGGACCGGGCCAGAGCGGTCGGAGCCCCGCTGGTCAGCCTCAACGACGGCGCGGGAGCCCGGATCCAGGAAGGCGTCACGGCGCTCGCCGGATACGGCGGCATCTTCCGGCGCAACACCGCAGCCTCCGGTGTCATCCCGCAGATCAGCGTGATGCTCGGGCCCTGCGCGGGCGGCGCCGCCTACTCCCCGGCGCTGACGGACTTCGTGTTCATGGTCCGCGGGACCTCGCAGATGTTCATCACCGGACCCGACGTGGTCCAGGCGGTCACCGGCGAGAAGGTCACGCACAACGGGCTGGGCGGCGCGGACGTGCACGCCGAGACCTCGGGCGTGTGCCACTTCGCCCACGACGACGAGGAGACCTGCCTCGACGACGTCCGCTATCTGCTCTCGCTGCTCCCGCAGAACAACCGGGAGACCCCGCCGTACGCGGCCGGAGACGACCGGCCCGACCGGCGCACCGACGCACTCGTGGACCTGGTGCCGGCCGACGGCACGCGCGCGTACGACATGCGTGAGGTCATCCGGGAACTCGTCGACGACGGGGAGTACCTGGAGGTCCACGAGCGCTGGGCACCGAACATCGTCTGCGCCCTAGCCCGGCTGGACGGTCATGTGACAGGCATCGTCGCCAACCAGCCGCAGCACCTGGCCGGCGCCCTGGACATCACCGCGTCCGAGAAGGCCGCACGCTTCGTTCAGCTCTGCGACGCCTTCAGCATCCCCTTGCTGACGCTGCTGGACGTCCCCGGCTTCCTGCCGGGCACGGGCCAGGAGCACGGCGGTATCATCCGACACGGCGCCCAACTGCTGTACGCCTACTGCAACGCCACCGTCCCCCGCGTCTCCGTGGTACTCCGCAAGGCCTACGGGGGTGCGTACATCGTCATGGACTCCCAGTCCATCGGCGCCGACCTGACCTTCGCCTGGCCCACCAACGAGATCGCGGTGATGGGCGCCGAAGGCGCGGCCGACGTGATCTTCCGCAAGGAGATCGCACAGGCGGAGGACCCGGAGGCCATGCGCGGCAGCCTGATCAAGGAGTACCGGTCGGAACTGATGCACCCCTACTACGCCGCCGAGCGAGGGCTGGTGGACGAGGTGATCGACCCTGCCGACACCCGCCGGGTCCTGATCGATTCGTTCGCCATGCTCCGGCACAAGCACGCCGACCTTCCGCTGCGCAAGCACGGCAACCCGCCCGTGTGACCGGGACCCGGGCGGACGCCGAGGAGAAGGGACGAGGGGAGGGGCCGGGCCGCGCACGGGCGCTCCGGCCCCTCCGGTCGTCGGGTGCCTCAAGTCCCGCCGGTCGGCAGGTGGTTCGGGGTCTGCCGGACAGCGCCTCAGGCGGCTTTCCGCAGAGCCGAGGGCTCCTGTTCGCTGCCCCCGTCGTGAGGCTCGGTGCCGGGCTGCCGCTTCGGCATGAACAGCAGGGCCAGCACCGCGGCGACCACGGCGATACCGCCGCACACCGCGAGCAGGGACTGCATCGCGTGGACGAAGGCGTCCTGCACGGAGCGCACGACGGCGGGGCTTCCCAACTGCTCGCCCACCGCCACACCGGCGCCTACGCTGCGCCGAGCGGCCTCCTTCGCCTCGTCGGGCAGACCGGGCAGTGTCAGATGCGACCGGTAACTCGCGTTGGCGATCGTGCCGAGCACCGCCACACCCACGGCCCCGCCCACCTGACGCAGCGCCGAGACGACCGCGGAGCCGACGCCGGAGCGTTCCTTGGACAGGGAGTTGACCGCCGCCGCCATCGTCCGGGTCATGGCGAGACCGAGACCCAGCCCCGTGATCACGAGCCAGAGGGCCACGAACCCGTAGTCGGAGGAGAGCGAGGTCCTGGTGCCCATGAACAGGCCGATCGCGACCAGGACGAAACCGGCCGTGGGCACCGCGCGGGGGGCGGCCTCGGGGGAGCTGCGGATGACGGCGGCGCTGACCAGTACCCCACCGATCAGCGGCAGCAGGCGCAGGCCCGTGCCCAGCGCGTCCGTCCCGTCGACCGCCTGGAAGTACTGGGGCAGGGCGAAGATGAGCCCGAACATCGCGAAGCTGACGACGGTGCCGAGGATCGAGCCCCACACGAATCCCGCGTTGCGGAACAGGGACAGGTCCAGAAGGGGATCCCGGGATACCGCGACCCGGATCTCCCACAGCACGAAGACGACCAGCAGTGCCAGGCCACCGATCAGCGGCAGCAGGGACCGAGGGTCGCTCCAACCCTTCTCGCCGGCCTCGATCGCACCGTAGACGAGGGCTACCAGGCCGACACTGGAGAGCAGTACGCCGAGGAAGTCGATGACGCCGTGCTGCGAGCCCCGTGAGGACGGCACCAGGCGGGCCACGGCGAGCAGGCCGAGGGCGACGAGCGGCACGTTGATGAGGAAGACGGAGCCCCACCAGAAGTGGTTGAGCAGGGCGCCGCCGATGATCGGACCGAGCGGGAGGCCCAGTGACTGGGTGACGGCGATGACGCCGATGGCCTTCGCCCGTTCGTGCTCGCCCTCGAAGATGTCGAGGAGCACGGAGGTGCACAACGGCACGAGGAAGGCCGCGCTGATGCCGAGCACCGTCCGGGCCGCGATGAGCATGCCCGCGGAACCGGAGTAGGCGCACCACAGCGAGGCAAGGCCGAACAGGAACAGCGACGCCATCAGCATGGTCTTGCGGCCCAGCCGGTCGCCGAGCAGACCGGCGGGCAGCAGCAAGGCGGCCATGGCCAGGGTGAAGGAGTCGACGAACCACTGCAGGTCGCTGGTCGACGCGCCGAGTTCCGTACTGACGGTCGGCAGTGCGACGTTGAGGATCGTGGCATCCACACTGACGGTCAGGAGACTTAAGCCGATCGCCGCCAGGGCCCACCAGCGACGGGCATCCTCGTTAGTCACCGTGTCCTTCTTTCCGTGGGGGGTGGTCTGCGGGCGGGGTCGCCGGCGCGGGACCGGCGCCGGCCGCCGTCTCATCGGGGGTGAAGGTGTCGCGCACGTCGTCCCAGCGCTTGAGCAGCGGTTCGGCCTCGACGTTGAGCCACTCGAAGACCCGGTGCGCTTCGCGCAGGCGTTCCGCCCGGTGCGCGCCCTGCGGGAACAGGCCCAGCCCCTCGTCCGTGATGTCGGAGAAGGAGGCGATGCTCTCCAGTCGTCGGCGGAGCATGGCGGACCAGGCGTCCGGCGCGACGCGGTAGTACGTGGAACGGTCCCCGCTGCGCGTGACGGCCTGGATCATCCGGGCCTCGGTCAGCAGCCGCAGTGTGCTGGTGAGGGAGGCCCGGCTCGCCTGCACGGCGGCGGCGATCTGGGCGGGATTCTGCTCCGGCGGGTCGCTGACCATCAGCCAGGCCAGCGTCCGTCCCATGATCGGGGGCCAACCGGACTGCTGCATGAACCAGGTGCCGACCTGCTCGACCCATCTCTGGACCCGCGCGGCGTCGGTGTCCTGGTCGTCCCGATCGCCACCGTCGGACGACATCATGATGCCTCGCCTCCTACAGCCCATACAGATGACTGCAAATTTCAGTCATGACTGTAATCAGTGAAAGGCGAGGACCGCAAGGACGCGCGCCGCGCTCACCCCGCCGTCCGCAACCCCTTGCGGTTCTTGCGGCCGAGCCAGCCGCTGCTCACGAGCAGCTCCAGGAGCGGCGACGGCGCGAAGTCCGGCTCGCCGAACTCGGCGTGCAGCTCGCGCTGGATGGCCAGTGAGACGTCCAGCCCGATGGCGTCGAGCAGGGCGAACGGACCCATCGGGTGACCGAAGCCCTGCTCGACAGCGGTGTCGATGCCCTCGACGCTCGTGCCGTGCCGGTCCAGCAGCGTCAGCGCCCGCCCGAGGTAGGGGAACAGGAGGTAGTTGACGATGAATCCGACCCGGTCCCGGCAGTGCACGGTCGTCT
The DNA here is from genome assembly GCF_035983595.1 of Streptomyces sp. NBC_01334. Taxonomy (NCBI): domain Bacteria; kingdom Bacillati; phylum Actinomycetota; class Actinomycetes; order Kitasatosporales; family Streptomycetaceae; genus Streptomyces; species Streptomyces sp. NBC_01334. Next base: position 9,587,267 of record NZ_CP130718.1, read on the forward strand.
TGCCCAGCCGCTCGCAGACCGCCTGCGCGGTGGCGAGCGCCTCGTCGGTGGTGTGGTCGGTGCGTACGAGTTCGACCAGCCGCATCACCGGCGCGGGGTTGAAGAAGTGCATCCCGACCACCCCCGAGGCATGCCCGGCCGGCTCGGAGCACGCGGTGACCGACAGGCTGGAGGTCGTGGTCGCGAGCAGGGCGCCGGGCTTGCACGCCGCGCCGAGCCGGGCGAAGAGCGCCCGCTTGACGTCGAGGTCCTCCACCACCGCCTCGATCACCAGGTCGCAGTCGCTCACCGCGCGGAGGTCATCGCTGCCGTCGAGCAGATCCAGCGCCGCGGCCTTCGTCGCGGGAGCGACCCGGCCCCGCAGGACACCGCGGGACAGCGACTCGCCGATCTTCGCCAGGGACCGGGCCACCTTCTCCTCGCTGCGCGCCACCAGGACCGTCGGGAAGCCCGCGACCGAGGTGATCTCCGCGATGCCCCGGGCCATCGTCCCCGACCCCACGACGGCGACCCGGTACACACCGGCTGCCGTGCCCGGTACGGCGACGGACTCCTCCGCGTCCACGGGCCGTCCGGAGGCGTCGTACGCGTAGAAGCCACGGCCGCTCTTGCGTCCCAGGCGACCCTGCTCGACCAGCTCGCCCAGCATTCCGGCGGGCAGGAAGGACGCGTCGCCGGTGCGCCGGTTCAGGTCGGTGAGCGTGGCCAGGGCCGAGTCGATGCCGATGCGGTCCAGCAGTTCCAGCGGTCCCAACGGGAGGCCGCAGCCCAGGCGCATGGCGGTGTCGATGCCGTCCCTGCTCGCGCCGCCCCGCTCGTACAGGGCGGTTGCGCGGTTGAGGTAGGCGTATACCAGGGCGGTGGCGTCGGCGGCGCAGCGGGTGTCCACCGTGACCGGCTTCAGGCCGAGGTCGCCCACCAACGTGTCCACAAAGGCCGCGGTGTTCTGCGAGGTCATCGTCGTGCGGACCGCCTCGACCGGTCCGCCGGGGCGGGGCGGGGTGAGGAAACGCAGGCCCATGGTGTTCGCGGGGCGTCCGGAGAGGGCGGCGAGCCGAGTCAGGGGCACAGCGGCCGTCGTGCTGACCACGACCGTCTCGTCGGGGCAGACGGTACGGAGGCGGCGCAGAACCTCGGTCTTGACGGCCTCGTCCTCGCCGACGGCCTCGACGACCAGGTCGGCGCGGCTCAACCGGCCGATGTCGCCGGTGAGGGTCACGCATTCGGTGCCGGTGGCCTTGAGCTGACCGCTCAACCGCGCCAGGACGGAGGGGTCGTTGTCCACGCCGATCACCTCGCGAGGTGCGTCCCGCAACAGCGTGAGCAGTGCGGATCCGATCGTCCCCAGACCGATGACCCCGATCACGGGTGTCTGCTGTGTCATGACTGCGGTGACCCCCTTCGCGGCCGAGGGGTGGCCGCCGTTTCGCGGAAGCGGTTGATGGCGTCGATGTGCTGGGCGCGCTTCTCCTCGTCGCGCACGCCCAGACCCTCCTCGGGCGCCAGGCACAGCACGCCGACCTTGCCCTGGTGCAGGTTGCGGTGCACGTCGTAGGCGGCCTGCCCGGTGTCCTCGAGGGAGTACACCCTGGAGAGGGTCGGGTGGATCTTGCCCTTGGAGATGAGGCGGTTGGCCTCCCAGGCCTCGCGGTAGTTGGCGAAGTGCGAGCCGATGATCCGCTTCAGGGACATCCACAGGTAGCGGTTGTCGTACTCGTGCATGTAGCCGGAGGTCGAGGCGCAGGTGGTGATGGTGCCGCCCTTGCGGGTGACGTAGACCGAGGCGCCGAAGGTCTCGCGACCCGGGTGCTCGAAGACGATGTCGACGTCCTCGCCGCCGGTGAACTCGCGGATGCGCTTGCCGAAGCGCTTCCACTCCTTCGGGTCCTGGGTCCGCTCGTCCTTCCAGAACCTGTAGCCCTCGGCGTTGCGGTCGATGACCGCCTCGGCGCCCATGGCCCGGCAGATGTCGGCCTTCTCGGGGGAGGAGACGACACAGATCGGGTTGGCGCCGCCGGCCAGGGCGAACTGCGTGGCGTAGCTGCCGAGTCCGCCGCTGGCGCCCCAGATCAGGACGTTGTCGCCCTGCTTCATGCCGGCGCCGTTGCGGGAGACGAGCTGCCGGTAGGCGGTGGAGTTGACGAGGCCGGGGGCCGCCGCCTCCTCCCACGACAGGTGGTCCGGCTTCGGCATCAGCTGGTTGGACTTGACCAGGGCGATCTCGGCGAGGCCGCCGAAGTTGGTCTCGAAGCCCCAGATGCGCTGCTCGGGGTCGAGCATCGTGTCGTTGTGGCCGTCCGACGACTCCAGTTCCACGGACAGACAGTGCGCGACGACCTCGTCGCCCGGCTTCCAGGCGTTGACGCCCGGGCCGGTGCGCAGGACCACGCCCGCCAGGTCGGAACCGATGACGTGGTACGGCAGATCATGTCGGGCGGCCATGGCGGACGTCGCGCCGTATCGCTTCAGGAAATGAAAGGTGGGCAGCGGCTCGAAGATCGAGGTCCACACGGAGTTGTAATTGACCGAGGAGGCCATAACGGCCACCAGCGCCTCACCCGGGCCCAGTTCGGGCACCGGTACCTCGTCGAGGTGCAGCGACTTACGTGGGTCCTTGTCGGCCGACGCCATCCCTTCGAAGAGACCGATGTCGTCCTTCCGGATGGTGACGGCGCGATAGGTGTCCGGTATTCGCAGGCCGGAGATGTCCTCGCTCGTCGTGCCGTCGGCAAGAATGGCGCTGATGATTTCTTCCACGCGTTTCCCCACAGTGGCCGAAGAGTTGCACGGATGAGTAGGACTCACGCCTTCCCGGCGGACGCGTCGGCCCTCGGCGGGAGTACGGGTCTGCGCCACGCTAGTGAGCGCGAACGGAACCGGACAACCCCTACACGTGAGAGGAGAATTGGCATAGGGGAAGGACTTCGGGGCAGGCGGTCTAGGGGTATGCCGAGAGCCGTGCCGCGTCGTGGCTCGCCGACCACCGGACCGGGCGCACCGCGGCACGTTTCCACGACCCCCGCAATGCGGCGTGGGGCGTCGGACGATTGCCGTGCGCCCGTGGTGACGGGAAGTCGAAGACGGGCGGGACGGGGTACACCGAGGGGGAGATAGGGGGTGGCTAAGGGGGGTGCTCGACGTGATCCCCGGCGCTGGCCGGATATGGCCGACGCAGGGAGCGCAACGGCCGGAAAAGAGCGACCCGCTACGTTATGGCGCATCGGCCCGGCAGCGCGCAGACGGAGCGCGGATCGAGGCGGAAGCCCAGGTCAAGTGGGCTGTGGACGGTCACTGTCCGGCCGGCACGGCAGTGGGCCCGCCCTCCGTGCACGCTTGTACGGTGTAAGCGGTGTGGCTGGAGAAGGGGCCTCGCGCATGGTCGTTCAAGACGCTACCCTGGGGCCGACAGCGAGTGTCAGGGTTGCGATACGGGGGCAATGATGCACTCTTGGCTCAATCAGTGTCTGTTGGGACATCGAGATACAGGCCTGGGGCACGTGGATTTCCCCCGCCCGAATAGCTGATGTCCCGTCAAAACATGTCCGACGGACAAGCGCGCCGACATGTTACTGCTCCTCTCGTGATGTGGGCTTTTGACCCGTCATTGAGACTGCGGGATGTTCACCTGCCTGATCGGTCGGCGACCTCAGTGCAGCCCTGCCCTTGAGCGCGTAAAATTTATGTGAACTCACGGGGTGTCCAACAAGGATGATACTGGTCAATCGTGAAGCGGAACTTGGGCTACTGAAGTCCGGACTCGCGGAATGCGCAGCCGGGCGGGCCAAGATGATCGTCGTGGAAGGCGGCGTGGGCTGCGGCAAGAGCGAGTTGCTGGACACGTTCACGGAATACGCCACCGAACAGGGGGCGGCGGTCCTCAGAGGGATGGGAATACGCTCCGCATCCGACCAGCCCCTCGCCCTGCTGCGCCAGTTGCTGGGCCAGGTGCCGGGCTGGGTTTCCTCCGAACCCGGCGTCGCGGAGCAGGAGTTCGGCGAGGCCCTCCACCGGCTGGCGAGTCGGAGCCCCGTGGTCGTCTGTGTGGACGACGCACAGTACGGCGACAGCCGGTCGCTTCACCACTTGTTGCAGGCGGCGGGCTTCACCCGATCCGCCCGGATCCTCCTTGTGTTCGGGGACAGCCTGCACCTCCCGCGCCGGGATCCGGTGATCAAGACGGAGCTGCTGCGGCAGTCCAACTCACTGCGGATCCGCCTGGGTCCGCTGACCAAGCAGGGCACGGCCGCGCTGCTCGCCGCGCAGGGCGGCGACGCGCAGGACCGCCGCCTCGTGGACCGACTGCACTTCATCACCGCCGGAAACCCGCTGCTCCTGCGGGCGCTGCTGGAGGAATGCCGTCCCGCCACCGCCGGCTCCGGGATTGCGGACAAGATCGAGCCCATGGAGGGCGGACTCTACGGCCAGGCGGTCCTCGCCAGCCTGTATCGCAGTGGTCCGGCCGCCCTGGAGCTGGGGCACGCGCTCGCCGTCCTGGACGAGCCGAGGGCCACCGAGATCCTGCCCCGGCTGGTCGACCAGCCCTCGGCGCTGATCGACCAGAACCTCCAAGCCCTCACCGCCGCCGGCATGATCGCGGGCACCGCGTTCCGGCACCAAGCCGCCGTCGCCACCGTCCTGGCCGACCTGGCGCCCGACCGCCGTACCGCCCTGCACTCCTGGGTCGCCGTGGCCCTCCACTCCGCCGGATATCCGGCATCGGTGGTCGCGCGCCACCTGCTCAAAGCGCGCAGCGCCGCCCAGCCCTGGGAGCTCATCGCCCTGCGCAACGCGGCGGAGGAGGCACTCGCCGAGGACGACGCCGTACTGGCCATCGCCTGCCTCGAACTGGCCCACGAGGCCTGTCCGGACCCGGCCCAGCGCATCGAGATCAAGATGCGGCTGGCGCTGATCACCTGGCGCACCAACCCCGCGGCCGCGGAGTACCGCCATCTCCCTGAACTCCTCAGCGCCATGCGGCGGGGCGAGCTGTCGCCGACCAGCCTCGGCATGCTCGGCAAGCTGCTGGCCGCGCACGGCCGCATAGTGGAGGCGATGGAGGTCCTGCGGCTGAGTGAGGACGCGTCGTGCGACGACCCCCGGCCCGTCCCCGGCATCCACCCCACCATCGCCTCGATGTGGGTGCGCTACGGGTTCCACGGCGTGGACTTCCCCGACAGCGGTCAGCGGGGCGGCGCGGTGCAAGGGCCGGCCTCCGCCCCCGGCTCCCTGGTCAACGGTTCCGTCCCCGGCATACCGCTGCTGCGGAAGTCCGCGGAGGACGTGCTCATCGCCGCGCAGGACTGGAGCGGGTCCGCGGAGAGTTTCCTCGAGATGTGCTCCCTCACCGACTCGATGGTGGCCCCGGTGTGCAGTGCGCTCAAGGCGCTGCTCTACTCCGACCAGGTCGAGGCGGCGGCGCAGTGGTGCGCGAAGATCCTGGACGAGGCCACTCGGCGCAACATCCCCGGATGGCAGGGGGTGTTGGCCGTCGTCCAGGGGATGATCGCCCTGCGGCAGGGCAAGTTGGAGGAGGCCGTCGCCAGCGCGTCCATGGCGCTGGAAGTGGTGCCCGAGCGCAACGGCAGTGTGCTGGTCTGTGGTACCTCCTCCATCCTGGCCATGGCGTACACCGAGATGGGGCGTTACGACGCCGCGGTCCGCCTGCTCGACCAGCCGGTTTCCCAGGACTGGTTCGACAGCGTGTACTGGCTCGGCTACCTGCGGGCGCGGGGGCACTTCCATCTGGCGACCAACCGCTCGCATGCCGCCCTGTCGGACTTCCTGAGAATCGGGAAACTGGCGGGCAGTTGGGGGATCGACCACCCCATGCTGGTGTCGTGGCGCACCGACGCGGCCCAGGCATGGCTCCAGCTCGGGGAGCCGTCCCAGGCCCAGCAGTTGCTCGACGCCGAGGTCAGCCAGGAGTTCCCCGGGTACGGCCGGCTTCGGGGGATCACCCTGAGGCTGCAGGCCGCGATCGCGCCGCTGGCCGACCGCGTACAACTGCTCGGTCGGGCCGTCGAGGAGTTCGACGCCGGCAACGACCGGCTGGAACTGGCCAAGGCGCTGGCCGACCTCAGTGAGGCGCATGAGGCGCTGGGCAACCAGACCCGCGCGGATCTGGTCCGGCGTAAGGGCCGGCATCTCGCCGGGGAATGCGGCGCGGAGCCGCTGTACCGGCGCATGGCCGCCGGCGGACGGAACAGGATGGTTGCCGCGGATTCGGATTCCGGCCCGGTGCGACCCGAACCGAAACCCGGCGTGGAACTCACCGAAGCGGAGTACCGGGTGGCCTCGCTGGCTTCCTACGGTCATACCAATCGCGAGATATCCCAGCAACTGTATATAACCGTCAGTACCGTCGAGCAGCATCTCACGCGGATATACCAGAAACTCCGGATAACGCGACGACAGGAGATACCGGTCGATCTGTGACGTGCGGGAAGTGTGGATCGCGTCGGTGGTGCCCGCGATCCACACCCCCTTGAGGGGTAACCCCTACGGTGACGCCCTCACCGAGGACGCCTTCACAGAGAGGCCTTCACGCCGAGTTGCGCGAGCATGGTGACGTTGTCGCTGATCGTCCAGTGCTCGACGATCCGGCCGTCCCGTACCCGGCTCATGTTGAGCATCGTCATCTCGAAGGGCCGGCCGGTCGGTGGGACCCCCATGAACTCGACGGTGTGCGTGCCCCGTGCGACGCACCGCGTGGCCACCAACTCCCCGGTCTGCACGATGTCCTGCACGGTCGCGGTCATGTCCGGGAAGAACGCCTGGGTGAACTGCCACACGCCCAGCCACCCCTCGCGGTCGCGGGGGGTGCCCGGCGGGTGTTCGGCGTCGCCCGCCGTCCCGGGCAGATGAATGACGGCGTCCGGGGCGATGAGCTCCCGCAGGGTTTCCAGGTCGCCGGAATTGAACGCCTCGTAAAGGCCGGCGATTGTGTCCGAAGGCTGATGAGCCATCGCGAATCCGTCCCGTCTGAAGAAGAACCGAGAAGAGCTGACCCGAGGCGACAGCAGCCGGGAAGTACGCAGAGCTTGCCGACAGGAAGGCCGAGAAGAGGTCGGCGGAGTATCGCCCCGTTCACCGCAACGTACTCGCGGCCCCGCTCGATGGGCAACCCCACGGTAACGTGCTCGCCCCGGCCCCGGATAGGGGAAATAGGGGCCTCCGGTAGGGGATGACTCAACCCGGTGGGCCGAGAGTAACGTGCCGAGCGGAAACGGCAAGGCTTCTTCTCATCCGACGCGAGGTACGGCTTTCCGTGGATTTCGACCTCACCGAAAAACAGCGGCAACGCTATGACGACGTCTTGTCCGAAGTGCGGGAGCGGCTCGGCGAGCCCCCCACCGGCGAGCCGTTCACCCCTGCCCGATGGCAGGACGCGGCACGGATCGGCCTGACCGGCCTGTGCCTGCCGACCGAGTTCGGAGGCGGCGGTCTCGGCGCGCTGGACACCGCGCTGTGCCTGGAGGCGTTCGGCCGGGGATGCCCCGACACCGGGCTGGTGTTCGCCGTTTCCGCCCATCTGCTGGCCTGCGCCGTCCCGATCCGTGACTTCGCCGACGTCTCGGTGCGAGGGGACCTGCTGTCCGGGCTGGCGTCCGGAGAGCTCGTCGCCGCCAATGCCATGACGGAGGACGACGCGGGTTCCGACCTGAGCCGTCTCGCCGTCACCGCAGAGCGGAAGGACGACGGATACCGGCTGAACGGGGAGAAGTCGTTCGCCAGCAACGCCCCGGCTGCCGATGTGCTCGTCACCTACGGCACGAGCGACCCCGCAGCGGGGTTCCTGGGGGTCACCGCCTTCGTGGTGCGCGCCGACCTGCCCGGTGTCCAAGTCGGCGAACCCTTCCGGAAGATGGGGCTCAGCGGCTGCCCCGCCGGGCGGGTCGCCTTCCGCGACTGCAATGTCCCCACTTCCCACCGGCTCGGCGCCGAGGGCCAGGGGAGCATCATCTTCCAGCACTCCATGGGCTGGGAACGCGCCATCCTGTTCGCCGGCTACCTCGGCCTGATGGAACGCCAGCTGGAGCAGTGCGTGCTCCATGCCCGCGAACGGCGCCAGTTCGGCCGCGGCATCGGCGAGTTCCAGGCCGTCTCGCACCGCATCGTCGCCATGAAACAGCGGCTGGAGGCCGCCCGACTGCTGTTGTACCGCGCCTGCTGGCTCATGGACCAGGGGCGCGACCACAGCACGGCGGTCGCCCTGTCCAAGACAGCCGTCTCGGAGGGCGCGGTGGCCAACAGCCTCGACGCGGTCCAGATCTTCGGAGGCTCCGGCTATCTGAGCCCCGCCGGCATCGAACAGCAGCTCCGCGACGCCGTACCCAGCACGATCTTCTCGGGGACCACGGACATTCAGCGCGAGATCGTCGCGAGGGAGATCGGCCTGTGAACCTCCACCAGCTCGTCGTCGACACCGCCGCGAAGGAACCCGACCGCCTGGCCGTGGAGGGAACGACCGCCCGACTGACCTACGCGGAACTCGACTCCACCGCCAACGCCCTCGCCCACCGGCTGCGCGCCATGGGCGTCGGACCCGGTGACCGGGTCGTGCTGTGGTCGGACAAGTCGCCGGCCGTCGTGGCCGCGATGCAGGCGGTGCTCCGCCTCGGCGCCGCCTATGTGCCCGCCGACGGCACCCTGCCGATCGCCCGGGTCGCCGCCATGGCCGCCGACTGCTCGGCCGCCGCGCTCCTCGCCCCGGCCGACCGGCTGGCGCGGGTCGCCGACGAGCTCGGCCCGCGCTGTCCGACCGCCGACCTCGCCGAGCAGCCCGATCCGGCCGCCGAGCCCCTCAACGCCCTGGTGGCGCCCGACGACCTGGCGTACATCCTCTACACCTCCGGATCGACCGGTGCCCCGAAGGGGGTGTGCGTCAGCCACCGCAACGCGCGCGCCTTCATCGACTGGGTGGTCGAGGAGATCACCCCCGGGCCGCAGGATCGCTTCTCCAACCATGCCCCCTTCACCTTCGACCTGTCCGTCCTGGACCTCTACGCCGCGTTCGCGGCCGGCGCCTCGGTGCATCTGATTCCCACCGAACTCGCCTACGCACCGGAACAGCTGGTGGGGTTCCTGCACGACCGGCAGATCACGGTCTGGTACTCGGTGCCGTCCGCCCTCACGCTGATGATGCGTGGCGGGGGACTGCTGGACCGCCCCGCCCCCGACGCGCTGCGGACCGTGCTCTTCGCCGGGGAGCCCTTCCCGCTCCCGGGCGTCCGTGCGCTGGCGGGATGGACCGACGCCCGGCTGCTCAACCTCTACGGGCCCACCGAGACCAACGTCTGCACCCGCCACGAGGTCCGCCCCGCCGACCTGGACGGCGACCGGCCCCTGCCCATCGGGACCGCCGTCAGCGGTGACCGGGCCTGGGCCGAGGGCCCGGACGGGCAGCTCGCCGCACCCGGCGAGGAGGGCGAACTGCTCGTCGACGGGCCGACGGTGATGCTCGGCTACTGGGGCAGGGAACCGCACACCGGCCCCTACCGCACCGGCGACCTGGTCCGCCTGCTGCCCGACGGATCGTTCGCCTACCTCGGCCGCCGCGACCACATGGTCAAAGTGCGTGGCCACCGGGTCGAGTTGGGCGAGGTCGAGTCCGTGCTCGCGCTGCACCCGGACGTCGCGGAGGCGGCGGCCGTGGTCGTGGGCAGCGGCATGGACGGCCGGCTGGTGGCGTTCGTGGTGCCCGAGCCGGACCGCCGCCCCGGAGTGCTCTCGCTCGTACGACACGCGGCGCAGCGGCTGCCGCGCTACATGGTCGCCGACGAGGTGCGCGTACTTCCCGAGCTGCCCCGCACCCGGAACGGGAAGGTCGACCGCCCGGCGCTGCGGGACGCGGCCGAGGCCCCGACCTCGGACGGCGCCGCGCAGTGAGAGCACTCCGTCCCTCGGGAGCCCAGCCAAGCCAGCGAGAAAGGTGACGCCATGTCCCAGCCCGTGTCCGAGGAAGAGACGTCGAAACGGATCACCGAGTTCATCCGCGAGCGGTTCCTCGACGGGGACCCGCAGGGCGAACTCGAAGCCGGATCGCCCCTGTTGGAGTGGGGCGTCCTCAACTCCCTGCGTGTGGCGCGCCTGATCGCGTTCATCCGCAGCGACCTCGGCGTCCCGGTGTCCGCGATGGAGATCAACCCGGACAACCTCCGCGACGTACGCAGCATCACCGCGATGGTGACCCGTCTGGCCCGCGCCGGCGCCTGACCCCCGCTCCGGCGGGCTTCCCGTCCGCCGAGCCGCCCCGCCCCACCGAGCCGAAAGGCGTGTCGAGACCATGGTCGCCAGCCCGGACGTGACCTTCCCTCCCGCAGAGCCCATCGCCGTCGTCGGCGTGGGGTGCCGCCTCCCCGGCGGCGTACGTGACCTCGGCTCGCTCGGCAGGATGCTCAGGTCCGGCGGCACCGTCCTCGAAGAGGTCCCCGAGGACCGCTGGGGACGGGACCTGCACGACGCCGCCGAGGAGGACGCCCCCGGCACCATCACCAATCACGTCGGCGCCTTCCTGGAGGATGTCGACCGGTTCGACGCGCCCTACTTCGGCATCACCCCCCGCGAGGCAGCCGCCATCGACCCCCAGCAGCGCCTGCTGATGGAGGTCGCCTCCGAGGCGATGGCCGACTCCGGCCGAGCCCGCCGTGACTGGCGCGGCACCCGCACCGGCGTCTACGTCGGTCTGCTCGCCAACGACTACCACCTGCTGCACGCCAAGTCACTCGGTCCGCAGGGCGTCAGCCCGCACTACATCACCGGCATGGAGTTCAGCTTCGCCGCGGGCCGGCTGGCCTACACCTTCGACCTGCGCGGCCCCGCCGTCGCGGTCAACTCGGCCTGCTCGTCATCCCTGTACGCCGTCCACCAGGCGTGCCAGAGCCTGCGCGCCGGCGACATCGACACCGCCCTCGCCGGCGGCGTAAGCCTGCTGCTCAGCCCCGAGATCAGTGTCTTCATGAGCCGGATCGGGGCGATCTCCCCGTCCGGGCGCTGCCGCCCCTTCGACGCGGAGGCCGACGGCATCGTCCGCGGCGAGGGCTGCGGCGTCGTGGTCCTCAAACGGTTGACGGACGCGCTCGCCGACGGCGACCGCGTCCACGCGGTCATCCGCGGTTCCGCCGTCAACAACGACGGCAGCAGCGTCGGCCTGACCGCCCCGAACGCCTCCGCCCAGGCCGCCGTGGTGCGGTCGGCGCTGGCAGCGGCAGGTGTGGGCACCGACGGCGTCGACTACGTCGAGGCGCACGGCACCGGCACCCCCCTCGGGGACATGATCGAACTCGGCACCCTGTCCGAGGTGTACGGAGCGGGACGCGACGACGCCCTCCCGTTGGTGGTCGGCTCGCACAAGGCGGTCTTCGGGCACACCGACGCCGCGGCCGGCATCACCGGCCTCATCAAGTCGATCTGGATCCTCGGCGCCGGACACGTTCCGGTCCAGCCCGGCATCGACGAGCTCACCCCGGCGGTCGACTGGGAGGCGGGCGGCATCGCCGTCTCGCTCGGCGGCACGGACCTGACCGCCCCCGCTCAGGAGACGGCCTCCGCGCGCCCGCTGCGCGCCGGTGTCAGCGCCTTCGGGCTCAGCGGCACCAACGTCCACCTCATCGCCGAGGCCCCGCCGCGGCAGGAGGCACCGACCGACGCGCCGGCCGACCGCCCCACCGGGAGGCCGCACGTCCTGCTCGTCTCCGCGCCCCGGCCGGAAGGACTGGTCGAACAGGTCGCCCAGATGCGGGAGCAGCTCTCCCGCGACGACGTGCCGCTCACCGACCTCGTCGCGTCCGCGGCGACCCGGCGCACCCACGAGGACCACCGGTACGCCGCCGTCGGCACCGACCGCGAGACGCTGATCGAAGCCCTGGACGCGGTCACCGGCCCCGCGGACCTCGAAGACCTGCCCGACGGCGCGTACGCGGACCGCCTGGACCCCGACGGCGAACCCGCCCCCGTCTTCGTCTACTCCGGACAGGGCAGCCAGTGGGCCGGCATGGCCGGCGACCTGTACGGCACCGACCCCGACATCACCGACACCCTCGACGAGTGCGACGCGCTGATCCGCACCGAGGCGTCCTGGTCGCTGCTCGACGAACTGCGGCGCACCGAGGACAGCGGACTCGACCGCACCGACCTCGCCCAGCCGGCCATCTTCGCCGTCCAGGTGGCGCTGACCCGCTGGCTCACCCGGCGCGGCATCACCCCGACGGCCGTCATCGGCCACAGCGTCGGCGAGATAGCCGCCGCCCACACCGCGGGCGTCCTCCAATTGCCCGACGCCGTACGGCTGATCGTCCGGCGCGGCCGGATCCTGCAGGACACCGCGGGAACCGGGCGCATGCTCGCGGTGCAGGGCGACCCCGCCACGGTCGCCGACCTCCTCGACGGCAGCGGACTCCCGGCCGTGGTCGCCGCGATCAACGGCCCCGGCTCCGTCGTCGTCGCCGGGCCCGACGACGCCGTCACCGAGGCGCAGCGCCTGCTCGAAGGACACGGTCTGCGCTGCCGCCGCACCCGCGTCGACTATCCCTTCCACAGCCCCCTCGTGGCCGAGTGCGGCCCGCGGCTGAGCGACGCACTCGCCGATCTCACCCCGGGGCGGCCCACCCTGCGCCTGCTCTCCAGCGTCGACCCCGACACCGACGCCGGTCCCCTCGACGCCGCCTACTGGGCCCGCAACATCACCGAACCCGTACGCCTGTGGCCCGCCGTCGACCGCCTGCTCGCCGAGGACGAGGCCCTCACCCTCCTGGAGATCGGCCCTCACCCGGTCCTGCTCCAGCCGCTCGTCGACGCCGCACGCCGGCGCGGTCTGCGCCGTCCCGTGCTGGGCACCCTGCGCCGCGACGAACCGGGCGCGGTGGCGCTTCACCGGACCCTGGCCCGCCTGCACGTCACCGGCACCGGCGTGGACTGGACGACGGCCACCGGCAGGCCGCACCGCTTCCGGGACCTGCCGCTGCCGTCCTGGGGCGGCGACCGGTACTGGCTGCCCGGCGTGGAGCGGGGTCACCACGAGCGGTTGCGGGACCCCGACGCACTCCCGACGGCCATGGAAGCGCCCACCGCCGCCCCGACCGGCGGGACGCCCGTCCAGGCCACCGCCGCCCCGGCCCACGAGACGTCGGGCACCGCCGCCCCGACCCGCGAGACGCCCGCCTCGGCCGCGACGACCGCACCGGCCGACATGCCCCCGCCCGCCTCCGCTGCGCGCTCCTCCGCCCGGACGGTGCACCGGATCGACGCCGTCGTCCGTGATGTGCTCGGGCTCGGTCCCGACCAGCCGCTGCCTCGCCGGCGCGGCCTGTTCGAGCAGGGGCTGGACTCCCTGACCGCGGTCACCCTCGGCAAGCGGCTCGAAGAGGCCTTCGCCGTACGGCTCCCGTCCACGGTCGTCTTCGAGCACCCGTCCATCCAGGCTCTGGCCACCCACCTCGCGGAAGTGACAGCGGCCGAACCCGCGCGGCACCTGGCGCCCGAGGAGACACCCGCACCGGCGGCGGCGAGCGCGGACGACGACGCCGTCGCGGTGATCGGCATGTCCTGCCGCCTGCCGGGAGCGTCCTCGCCCGAGGAGTTCTGGTCCCTGCTGACCGAGGGCCGGGATGCGGTGGCGGCCCCGCCGCCCGGGCGGCGGGACGACCCGATCTGGGACGAGGCCGGACCCGATGTCCCCACCGACGGCGGTTACCTGGCCGACGTCTCCGGGTTCGACGCCGCGTTCTTCCACATCTCCCCCCGCGAGGCGGCCTCGCTCGACCCGCAGCAGCGGCTCACCCTGGAGGTGGCCTGGGAGGCGCTGGAGGACTCCGGCTATCCCGCGGCCGCCCTGCTGGAGCGTCAGGCGGGCGTGTACGTCGGTCTCAACACGGCCGACTACCACGAACTGCTCACCCGCGACATGGGCAACATCGACCTCTACTACGGCACCGGCAACACCTTCGCCGCCTCCGCCGGCCGACTGTCGTACTTCCTCGGGCTGCACGGGCCCAGCCTCGCCGTGGACACCGCCTGCTCGGCGTCCCTGACCGCCGTACACCTCGCCTGCCAGGGACTGCGGGCCGGCGACTGCGAGATCGCCCTCGTCGGCGGTGCCAACGTCATCGTCTCCCCGACGGTGTCCGTGGCCATGTCCGCGGGCGGGGCCCTCGCCCCCGACGGCCGCTGCAAGACCTTCGACGAGGCCGCCGACGGTTACGGCCGCGGCGAGGGCGCCGTCGTGCTCATCCTCAAACCGCTGGCCGCGGCGCGCCGCGACGGCGACCGCGTCTACGCCCTGCTGCGCGGCAGCGCCGTCAACCAGGACGGGGACAGCGGCGGATTCACGGTGCCGAGCGCGTCCGCGCAGTCCGCCTTGATCCGTCAGGCACTGGACCGGGCCGGCTGGGAGCCCCGCGAGGTCGACTACGTGGAGGCCCACGGCACCGGCACCCCGCTGGGCGACCCCATCGAGATACACGGCCTGGCCGACGCCCTCGGCTCCGGCCGCGACCCTGGCGACCCGCTGCTCGTCGGCTCGGCCAAGGCGAACATCGGACACCTGGAGGCGGCCGCCGGTATCACCGGACTGCTCAAGGTCGTGCTTTCCGTGCACCACGGTGAGATACCGCCCCACCTCATCGACCGCCCCTCCAGCCGCATCGACTGGGACTCCCTGCCCGTCCGGCTCATCACCGGCCGTTCCCCCTGGCCCGACCGGGGCCGGCCGCGCCGGGCCGGCGTCTCCTCCTTCGGCTTCAGCGGCAGCAACGCCCACGTCCTCGTCGAACAGGCGCCCCGCACCGCCGACGCCCCGCACGCCGCCGAGCCCGCCGACCCGCCCCTCGCGCTGCTGCCCTGGGTGGTCTCCGCCCGTGGCACGGCCGCCCTGCGCGGACAGGCCGCCCGGCTGGCCGAGTTCGTCGCCGCCCGCCCCGACCTCGACCCCGTGGACGCCACGTACTCACTGGCCACCACCCGGTCTCTGCTGGAGCACCGAGCGGTGGTCCTCGCCAGGCCCGGCGACCAGGACACCGTACGTACCGCCCTCACCGCGCTCGCCGACGGCGGCAGCGCCGACGACGTGATCAGCGCCGGCGCCTCGGGGGAGGGGCTCACCGCGTTCCTGTTCAGCGGACAGGGCAGCCAACGGGTCGGAATGGGACGGCAGTTGTACGACCGCTTCCCCGTGTTCGCCGCTGCCCTCGACGAGGCCCTGGCCCAGCTGGACCGCGACGGGAACGGCCTCCTGCGCGACATCCTGTTCGCCGAGCCGGACACGGACGCGGCTCGGCTGCTCGACCGGACCGAGTACACCCAGAGCGCGCTGTTCGCCGTGGAGAGCGCCTTGTTCCGGCTTCTGGGCAGCTGGGGCCTCGAACCCGACTACCTGATGGGCCACTCGATCGGCGAACTGGCCGCGGCCCACGCCGCCGGCGTCCTCTCGCTGAGCGACGCGGCCAGGCTGGTGACGGCCCGCGGCCGGCTGATGCAGGCCCTGCCCGAAGGCGGCGCCATGATCGCCGTCGCCGCACCGGAGGCCGAGGTCGCCGACGCCCTCGCCGCGTCCGGCCACCGCGACCGGCTCGACATCGCCGCAGTCAACGGACGCGCCTCCACCGTGCTCTCCGGCGACGAGGAAGCGGCGGCCGAGGTGGCCGCCGCACTCGCCACGCGCGGCCACAAGACCAAGCGCCTGCGCGTCAGCCACGCCTTCCACTCGCCGCACATGGACGCCATGCTCGACGACTTCCGGGAGGTCGCCGAGAGCGTCACCTACCACGCGCCGCACCTGCCCGTGATCTCCAACGTCACCGGCCGGCTCGCCGAGCCCGGCGAACTGTGCTCACCGGACTACTGGGTACGGCACGTCAGGGCCGCGGTCCGCTTCGCCGACGGCGTTCGTGAACTGGACCGCCTCGGCGTGACCGCCTTCCTCGAACTGGGCCCGGACGGGGTCCTCGCCGCCCTGAGCGAGGAGTTCCTCGACGAGCGGCCGGAGGCGGTCGCCGTCCCGCTGCTGCGCAAGGATCGCCCCGAGGACGAGGCGATCATCACCGCCGTGGCCACCGCCTTCGTCCACGGCGTGGAAGTGAACTGGCAGGCCCTGCTGCCTCGCGGCCGACGCGTCCCCCTTCCCACGTACGCCTTCCAGCGGCGCCGCCACTGGCTCCCGCGCCCCGAGGCCTCCACGGCTGCCCGCCCCGGGCCCGACCGGCCCGAGGCCCGCTTCTGGGCGGCGGTCGACCAGGGCGACCGCACGGAACTCGCCCGCGCCCTCGGCCTGCCCGAGGACTGCCCGACCCCGCTGGACGACCTGCTGCCGACCCTGTCCGCCTGGCGGCAGGGCAACCGGGAACGATCCGTCCTGGACTCGTGGCGCTACCGGGTCGTCTGGCGGCCCGCCCCCGACACAGAACCGGCGGCGATCACCGGCACCTGGCTCGTTCTCACCTCCACCCACACCGCCGACCACCCGTGGACCCGGCACGCCGTCGACGCCCTCGCCGGCCGCGGCGCCCACGTCGTCCACCTCCCCGTGGACCCGGCGCGCACCGACCGCACGGCACTCGCCGACCTGCTGACCCGGGCCACCGGCGACCGGCCGGAGCAGGGCGGTGTGCTCTCCCTGCTCGCCCTCGACGAGACCCCGCACCCCGAACACCCCGACCTCGCGGCAGGCGTCACCGCCACGCTCACCCTCGCGCAGGCCCTGGGCGACGCCGACATCGACCTGCCCCTGTGGTGCGTCACCCAGGGCGCCGTCACCGTCGCCGGCACCGACGTGGTCCGGCGCCCCGAACAGGCTCAGATCTGGGGCCTGGGCCGCGTCGTCGGCCTGGAACACCCACACCGCTGGGGCGGTCTCGTCGACCTCCCCGAACAGCCCGACACGCACGCCGTGCGCCACCTGTGCGCCGCACTCGGCGCCCGTGGCACCGAGGACCAACTGGCGGTGCGCGCCACCGGCACCCTGGTACGACGCCTGGTGCGCGCCCCCCTCGCCGACACCCCCGCACCACGACCGTGGCAGCCCCGCGGCACCGTGCTCGTCGTCGGCGGCACCGGAGCCCTCGGCGGCCACCTCGCCCACTGGCTCGCCGACCACGGCGCCGAACGCCTCGTCCTCACCGGCCGCCGGGGAACGGACGCCCCCGGCGCCACCGAACTGCGCGCCGAACTCGAGGCCAAGGGAGTTCTCGTCACCATCGCCGCCTGCGACGCCGCGGACCGCGAGGCACTTGCCACCTTGATCGAACGGCTGCGCGCGGACGGACCGCCCCTGCGCGCCGTCCTGCACACCGCCGTCGTCGCCGACGTCGGCCCGCTCACCGAGACGACCGTCGACCGCTACGCACAGGCCGTACGCGCCAAGGTCGTCGGCGGACGCAACCTCGACGAACTCCTCGACACCGACGAACTCGACGCGTTCGTCCTGTTCTCCTCCATCGCGGGCGTGTGGGGCAGCGGCGACGAAGGCCCCTACGCGGCCGCCAACGCCTACCTCGACGCGCTCGCCGAACGCCGTCGAGCGGGCGGCCTGCCCGCCACCTCCGTCGCCTGGGGCATCTGGGACGCCTTCAACGACCGCGGCGAGGACACGTCCATGCGCGAGCTGCTCACCCGGCGCTCGATCCGCCAGGGCCTGCCCCGCCTCGACCCGCGCCTCGCTTTCCAGGCCCTGCGGCAGACACTCGACCACGACGAGACGGCCGTCGTCGTCAGCGATGTCACCTGGGAACGCTTCGCCGCCCTGTTCACCCTGGCCCGCCCGCGCCCCCTGCTCGACGAGATCCCCGAGGCACGCCTCGTCACCGCCGACGAAGGCCCCGACCCCTCGGACACCGGCACGGACGACGGCCCCGAGCTGACCCGTCGCCTCGCCGGCCTCCCGGAAGCCGGTCAGGAACGCCTCCTCCTCGACCTGGTGTGCACACAGGCGGCCTCCGTGCTCGGTCACGGCAGCACCGAGGACCTCGACACCGAACGTCCCTTCCGCGACCTCGGTTTCGACTCCCTGACCGCCGTCGAACTGCGCCGCCGCCTCAACCAGGCAACCGGCCTGCGCCTGCCGCCCTCCCTCGTCTTCGACCACCCCAGCCCGGTCGCCCTCGCCCGCCACCTGCGGACCGAACTCACGGCCGGACAGCCTCACCAGGACGAGCGACCGATGTTGCCTGCGGCCACGGCAGAGCCGCGCGACCAGGACGACGACCCCATCGCGATCGTCGGAATGGCCTGCCGTCTGCCCGGTGCCATCCGCTCTCCGGAAGACCTGTGGCAGACCGTCGCCGACGGCCGTGACATCGTCGCCGGACTGCCCACCGACCGCGGCTGGGACCTCGAGCGGCTCTACGACGCCGACATGGACGCCCCCGGCAAGAGCTACGTGCGGCACGGCGCGTTCCTCGAGGACGCCGGCGACTTCGACGCCGACTTCTTCGGCATCGCACCGCGCGAAGCCCTCGCCATGGACCCCCAGCAGCGTCTGCTCCTGGAGACCGCCTGGGAGGCCATGGAACGCGCCGGAGTGACCCCGGCCTCCCTGCGCGGCACCCAGGTCGGCGTCTTCGTCGGTGCGGGCGCCGACGGATACGCCACCGCCGAGAACCGCGTTCCGGAAGAGGCCGAGGGCTTCGCCGTCACGGGCAGCGCCGGAAGCGTCATGTCCGGCCGCATCGCCTACACCTTCGGCCTCGAAGGCCCCGCGGTGACCGTCGACACGGCCTGCTCGTCCTCCCTGGTGGCCCTCCACCTCGCGAGCCAGGCCCTGCGCGGCGGCGAGTGCTCCATGACCCTCGCCGGCGGTGTCTCCCTGCTCGCCAGCCCCAAGGGCCTCGTCGAGTTCAGCCGCCTGCGTGCGCTGGCGCCGGACGGCCGGTCGAAGGCGTTCTCGGCGGCGGCCGACGGTACCGGCTGGGGTGAGGGTGTGGGCATGCTGCTGCTGGAGCGACTGTCCGACGCCCGGCGCAACGGACACCAGGTCCTGGCCGTCGTGCGCGGCTCGGCGGTCAACCAGGACGGCGCGAGCAACGGCCTCACCGCCCCGAACGGTCCGTCCCAACAGCGCGTCATCCGGGCCGCGTTGGCCAACGCGGGCCTGACCACGAGTGACGTCGACGCCGTCGAGGCCCATGGCACGGGTACGGCCTTGGGCGACCCGATCGAGGCCCAGGCACTGCTCGCCACCTACGGCCAAGGGCGCCCCGCGGGCAGGCCGTTGCTGCTCGGCTCGATCAAGTCGAACGTCGCCCACCCCCAGGCCGCGGCCGGTGTCACCGGTGTCATCAAGATGGTGATGGCGCTGCGCAACGAGATGCTGCCCAGGACGCTGCACGCCGATGAGCCGTCGCCGCACGTCGACTGGTCCGCGGGCGCCGTGGAGTTGCTGACCGAGGCCCGCGAGTGGCCGGAGGTCGAGCGCCCCTGGCGGGCCGGTGTGTCCTCGTTCGGGATGAGCGGAACCAATGCCCACGTGATCGTGGAGCAGGCGCCCGAGTCCTCCGTCGAGGCGGTGGGTGAGCGGGCTCCGGTCGGGGTGGTGCCGTGGGTGGTGTCGGCGCGGAGCGGTGAAGGGCTGGCCGGCCAGGCGGAGCGGCTGCTCGAACTCATCGGCAGGCGACCGGAGCTGGATCCGATCGATGTCGGGTTCTCGCTGGCGGTGTCGCGCTCGGTGCTGGAGCGGCGGGCGGTGGTCCTGGGCCGGAGCCGGGAGGACCTGACGGCGGGTTTGGTGTCGTTGGTCTCCGGTGGACCGAGTGCGGGTGTGGTGTCGGGTGTGGGTGATGTGCGGGGTCGGGTGGTGTTTGTTTTCCCTGGTCAGGGGTCGCAGTGGGTGGGTATGGCGGTGGAGTTGTTGGAGTCGTCGGTGGTGTTCGGGGAGGTGTTTGCGGAGTGTGATCGGGTGTTGGGTGCGTTGACGGGTTGGTCGGTGGTGGATGTGGTGCGGGGGGTGGTGGGGGCGCCGTCGTTGGAGCGTATTGAGGTGTTGCAGCCGGTGTTGTTCGCGGTGCAGGTGTCGTTGGCGCAGTTGTGGCGGTCGGTGGGGGTGGAGCCGGCTGCGGTGGTGGGGCATTCGCAGGGTGAGGTGGCGGCTGCGTATGTGGCGGGTGGTCTGTCGTTGGAGGATGCGGCGCGGGTGGTGGTGCGGCGCAGTGCGTTGTTCGCGGAGGAGTTGGTGGGTCGGGGTGCGGTGGCGTCGGTGGCGTTGGGTGCGGGTGAGGTGGAGGAGTGGTTGGTGGGTTGGGGTGGGCGGTTGAGTGTGGCGGGGCGTAATGGTCCGGGTGCGGTGACGGTGGCGGGTGAGGTGGCTGCGTTGGAGGAGTTCGTGGCTGCGTGCCGGGGTGAGGGGGTGCGGGCGCGGTTGTTGGGTTCGACGGTGGCGTCGCATTCGGTTCAGGTGGATGTGTTGCGTGAGCGGATTCTGGAGTTGTTCGCGGATATCGCTCCGTGTGTTTCGCGGGTGCCGATGTATTCGACGGTGACGGGGCGGGTGATCGATACCGGGGGGCTGGATGCGCGGTACTGGTTCGAGAACGCGCGTCGGCCGGTTGATTACGAGGGTGCGGTGCGGGCGTTGGTGGCGGACGGTTTTCGGTTCTTCGTGGAGTCGAGTGCGCATCCGGTTTTGACGGTGGGTACGCAGGCGACGTGTGAGGACGTGGGTGTGGAGGTCGTGGCGGTGGGTTCGCTGCGGCGTGGTGAGGGGGGCATGGGCCGTTTCGTGGCGTCGGTGGCGGAGGCGTTCACGCGTGGTCTGGTGGTCGACTGGGCGGGGCTGCTGGCGGGCGGGCGGCGGGTCGAGCTGCCGACGTATGCCTTCCAACGACAGCGCTTCTGGCTGGAGGACGCGTCGGTCGCCGCAGGCGATCCGCATGCCCTGGGGCTCGCGGTGGCCGAGCATCCCCTGCTGGGCGCCGCGGTGCGGTTGGCCGACGACGAGGGTGTGGTACTGACGGGTCGGGTCTCTTTGCGGACGCATCCGTGGCTTGCGGATCACGCGGTGGCGGGGACGGTTCTGCTGCCGGGCACGGCGTTCGTCGAGCTGGCGATCCGGGCCGGTGACGAGGTCGACTGCGGACGCCTCGAGGAACTCACCCTGGAATCACCCCTGGTGGTGCCCGCGGAGGGAACGGTCTCGATCCAGGTGCGCGTCGGCCCCGAGGACGAGTCCGGGCTGCGGCCGGTCAGCGTGCACTCGCTCACGGGGGACGGTCAGGACTGGGTCCGTCATGCCGAGGGTGTACTCGCCGCCGACGACACCGCCGAAGCGTTCGATCTCGCGGTGTGGCCCCCGGTCGACGCCGCGCCGGTCCCGCTGGAGGGCTTCTACGACGGCCTGACCGCGGCCGGATACGGCTACGGGCCGGTCTTCCAGGGCCTGCGGGCGGCCTGGCGGCGCGGCGACGAACTCTTCGCCGAGGTGAGCCTCCCCGACGGCGTGGCGGACGGTGCGGCCGGCTTCGGCCTCCACCCGGCCCTGCTGGACGCGGCTCTCCATGTCGGGCTCACGGACGCGGAACAGGCCGGCCGGGTGCGGTTGCCGTTCGTGTGGAGCGGGGTGTCGCTGTTCGCCCAGGGCGCTTCCAGCGTGCGCGTGCGGCTGGTGCCCACGGGCGAGGACTCGGTCTCCGTACAGGTCGCCGACGTCGAAGGCGCTCCGGTCGCGTCCGCCGACGCCGTCGTCACCCGCCTTGCGGCCCCGGGGCAGTTCAGGCACCCGTCCGGCGGGGAACAGGACTCGCTCTTCAGGATCGACTGGACACCGCTGAAGCCGGGCGACGAGGTGTCCCCGGACCGGTGGACGGTACTGGACGAGGGCGCCGCGGGAACGGACGCCGAGAGCCTCCCGGAATTCGTGGTCCTCCCCTGTGGGACGGGTCCCTCCAGGCCCGCCTCCGGCGCGAGCGACGGTCTTGCGCACGCGGTACGTGACGCCACCGCCGAGATGCTGACGTTTCTCCAGAAGTGGCTCTCCGAAGAGCGGTTCACCGACGCACGCCTGGTCGTGGTGACCCGGGGAGCGCTGGGCGCGACCCCCGGCGATGCCGTACCGGATCTGGCGCATGCCCCGGTGTGGGGTCTGGTGCGGTCGGCGCAGACCGAGAACCCGGGTCGGTTCGTGCTCGTGGACCTCGAAGCGGGTACTGACGCGGACGCCACCCTGGCCGAGGTGCTGCCCAGGGTGCTGGGTTCCGGAGAACCGCAGGTGGTGGTGCGTGCGGGGCGCGTGCTGGCGGCGCGGCTGACGCGGTCGACGACTGCGCGGGCCTCGACAGACGGTGCGCTGGTGCCGCCGGTCGGCACTTCCTGGCGACTGGACGTGACGACCCCGGGCACACTGGAGAACCTGACGCTGGTGCCCTGCACACCGGAGCCGCTGGGTCCGCTCGACGTGCGGATCGCCGTACGCGCCGCCGGCCTCAACTTCCGTGACGTGCTGATCGCTCTCGGCATGTACCCGGACCCCGGCGCGATGGGCGGCGAGGCGGCCGGTGTGGTGACGGAGGTCGGTTGCGAGGTCACCGGCCTGGAA
The DNA here is from genome assembly GCF_035983595.1 of Streptomyces sp. NBC_01334. NCBI lineage: Bacteria > Bacillati > Actinomycetota > Actinomycetes > Kitasatosporales > Streptomycetaceae > Streptomyces > Streptomyces sp. NBC_01334. The sequence continues at coordinate 9,609,780 of NZ_CP130718.1, forward strand.
CCGGGGGACCGCGTGATGGGCATCGTCCCGCTGTCCTTCGGGCCGGACGCCGTCACCGACTCCCGGACCATGGTGCGCATCCCCGAGGGCTGGACCTTCGAGCAGGCCGCGTCGGTCCCGGTCGCCTTCGTCACCGCCTACTACGGGTTGGTGGACCTGGCCGGGGTGCGGGCGGGCGAGTCGGTGCTGGTGCACGCGGCGGCGGGCGGTGTCGGGATGGCCGCCGTGCAGCTCGCCCGGCATCTGGGCGCGGAGGTCTTCGGTACGGCGAGTCCGGCGAAGTGGGACACGCTGCGAGCCGGTGGTCTCGACGCCGAACACATCGCGTCGTCCCGGGCGCTCGACTTCGAGGATGCGTTCCGCACGGCCACGGCCGGGCGCGGCGTGGACGTCGTATTGAACAGCCTGGCCGGTGAGTTCGTCGACGCGTCGCTGCGGCTGCTGCCCCGTGGCGGACGGTTCATCGAGATGGGCAAGGCCGACATCCGGGACGCGGATCAGGTGGCAGCCCAGCACGTCGGCGTCGCCTACCGCTTCTACGAGATGATGGAGGCGGGCCCGCAACGCACGCAGGAGATCCTCCGCGAGATCGTGGCGCTCTTCGAGCGCGGGGTGTTGACGCATCTGCCGGTGACGGCGTGGGACGTGCGGCGGGCGGCGGAGGCCTTCCGGTTCGTCAGTCAGGCCCGGCACGTCGGCAAGAACGTGCTGACGATGCCGCCCGTGTGGGACCCGGACGGCACCGTGTTGATCACCGGCGGCACGGGCGCGCTGGGCGCGTTGGTGGCCCGGCACGTGGTGGCCGAACACGGCATACGGCACCTGCTGCTGGCCGGCCGGAGGGGCGTGGAGGCGCCCGGCGCACGGGAGCTGCTGACCGAACTGGAAGCGGCCGGCGCTGATGTGTCGGTCGTCGCGTGTGACGTGGCCGACCGGGACGCGGTGGCCGAACTGGTCGCCAAGGTGCCGTCCGAACACCCCCTGACCGCGGTCGTCCACACCGCGGGCGTCCTGGCGGACGGCACGATCCCCGCACTGGACCCGGAGCGCGTCGACACCGTGATGCGGCCGAAGATCGATGCCGTGCTCAACCTGCACGAGGCGACCAGGGACCTGGACCTCGCCGGATTCATCCTGTTCTCCTCGGCCTCCGGTGCCCTCGGCAGCCCGGGCCAGGGCAACTACGCGGCAGCCAACTCCTTCCTGGACGCCTTCGCCCACCATCGGAGGGCCCAGGGCCTGCCCGCCCTCTCGCTCGCCTGGGGCCTGTGGGCCGAAGCCAGCGGTATGACCGGGGAGTTCAAGGGCGACGACGTCGCACGGATCTCCCGCTCCGGGCTCGCCCCGATCACCAACGCACAGGGCATGGCGCTGCTCGACGCCTCACTCACCGTGGACGAGGCACTGCTCGTTCCCGTCCGGCTCGACCCTGCCGGACTGCGCGCGCAGGCCGGCGCGGGCACCGTGCCCTCGCTGCTCCGAGGCCTCGTGCGCACACCAGGGCGTCGCGTCGCCAACAGCAACGCCGGCCGAAACTCCGGCCAGGAGGTATCGGTCCTGCTCCAGCGCCTCGTACAGCTCTCCCACGACGACCGGACGCGCGCCCTCCTGGACCTGGTACGCAGCCACGCGGCAACCACGCTGGGCCACGCCAAGCCCGACGCCGTAGAAGCCGAACGGGGCTTCCTCGACCTGGGCTTCGACTCCCTGACCGCGGTGGAACTGCGCAACCGCCTCAACACGGCGGTCGGGTTGCGCCTCCCCGCGACCCTCATCTTCGACTATCCGACCCCCGCCGCCCTCGCTCACCACCTGCGCACGGAACTCGTTCCCGACGAGGCCGACGCAACCGGCGACGTCCGGCGCTTCGACTCGGACAGCGGAGCGGGCGACGGAAGCCCGGGCGCGGAGGAGACGACCCTCGCCGTCGACGACATGGACATCGCCGACCTGATCCGCCTGGCACACGGCGAACTCGACACCACCGAACAGCAACAGGCCGATGCATCCCGACAGTTCGAAGCACCCGGGCACAACGGCGGGCCGGGACAATCCGAAGGGCAGAGCTCGTGACTGACGCGTCGACCGACAAGGTTGTTGGAGCCCTCCGGGCGTCGTTGAAGGAGACCGAACGGCTCCGGCTGCAGAACCAGAAGCTGGAGGACGCGGCCCGGGAGCCCATCGCCATCGTCGGGATGGCCTGCCGCTACGCGGGCGGTGTCCGTTCCCCCGAGGACCTGTGGCGACTCGTCGACGAGGGACGGGACGCGGTCTCCGGCGTGCCCGAGGACCGCGGCTGGGACATGGACACCCTCTACGACCCCGACCCGGACGCGCCCGGGAGGACCTACGTCCGCGAGGGCGGATTCCTGCGCGACGCCGGGGACTTCGACGCGGACTTCTTCGCCGTCCCCCCGCGCGAGGCACTCGCCATGGACCCCCAGCAGCGGCTCCTGCTGGAGACCTCCTGGGAAGCGATCGAGCGAGCCGGCATCACCCCCAGGTCACTGCGCGGCAAACACGTCGGCGTCTACTACGGCACCGGCTGGTCCGACTACGTGACCCGGCTGCACCAGCCCCCCGAGGAGGTCGAGGGGTACTTCGTCACCGGCAGCACCCACAGCGTCATCGCGGGCCGTATCTCCTATGTCTTCGGACTCGAGGGCCCCGCTGTCACCGTGGACACGGCGTGCTCGTCGTCCCTGGTCTCCCTCCACCTCGCAGGCCAGGCGCTGCGCGCGGGCGAATGCTCACTCGCCCTCGCGGGTGGTGTGACCGTGATGGCCAGCCCCAAGGTCTTCACCGAGTTCAGCCGCCTGCGCGGACTCGCCAAGGACGGTCGCTGCAAGGCCTTTTCGGCATCCGCCGACGGCTTCGGCCCCGCCGAGGGGGTCGGCGTACTCCTGCTGGAGCGGCTGTCGGACGCGCGGCGCAACGGGCACGAGGTGCTGGCGGTACTGCGGGGCAGCGCCGTCAACCAGGACGGCGCCAGCAGCGGACTCACGGCCCCGAACGGTCCTTCCCAACAGCGGGTGATCCGCGCCGCGTTGACCAACGCTCGGCTGAACCCGGAAGACGTCGACGTCGTGGAGGCCCACGGCACCGGCACGCCGTTGGGCGACCCGATCGAGGCGCAGGCGCTGCTGGCCACGTATGGCCAAGGGCGCCCGGAGGGGCGTCCGTTGTGGCTCGGCTCGGTGAAGTCGAACATCGCGCACACGCAGGCGGCGGCGGGTGTCGCCGGTGTGATCAAGATGGTCCAGGCGATGCGGCACGGAGTACTGCCGAAGACGCTGCATGTCGATGAGGCGTCGCCGCATGTGAACTGGTCGGCGGGTGCGGTGGAGTTGCTGGCCGAGGCGCGGGAGTGGCCGGAGGTGGGGCGTCCGCGGCGGGCGGGTGTGTCGTCGTTCGGGATCAGCGGGACGAACGCGCACGTGATCGTGGAGCAGGCGCCCGAGTCCTCCGTCGAGGCGGTTGCCGGGTCCGGTGTCCGTGTCCCGGTACCGGTGGTGCCGTGGGTGGTGTCGGCCCGCACGGCCGAGGGGCTGGTCGGGCAGGCCGAGCGGTTGGCTGCGTTCGTCGAGGATCGGCCGGAGTCGGACCCGGTCGATGTGGGGTTCTCGCTGGTTGCGTCGCGGTCAGTGTGGGAGCACCGGGCGGTGGTGTTGGGCCGGCGCCGGGACGAGCTGCTGGAGGGGTTGCGGGCGTTGCCGGTGCGGGGTGTGGCCGGTGAGGGCGTGCGGGTGGCGTTCGGGTTCTCGGGGCAGGGGGCGCAGCGGGTCGGGATGGGCGCTGAACTTGCTTCCGCCTATCCGGTGTTCGCGGAGGCGTTGGAGGAGGTCGGGGGTGCGTTGGGGCTGGATCCGGGCGTGTTCGGGGACGGCGAGCGGTTGGGGCGGACGGAGGTGACGCAGGCTGCCCTGTTCGCTTTTGAGGTGGCGGTGGTGCGGCTGTTGGAGAGTTTCGGGGTGCGGCCTGATGTGTTGATCGGGCATTCGATCGGGGAGATCGCTGCGGCTCATGTGGCGGGGGTGTTCTCGCTGGAGGATGCGGCTCGGCTCGTGGCGGCTCGGGGTCGGTTGATGCAGGCGTTGCCGGCCGGTGGCGTGATGGTCGCGGTTCAGGCGGGTGAGGGTGATGTCCTTTCCGCTCTTGAGGGGTTCGCCGATCGTGTGGCGATTGCCGCGGTCAATGGTCCGTCGTCGGTGGTGGTCTCCGGTGAGGCGGAGGCTGTGGAGCAGGTGATTTCGCGGCTGGGGGAGGTGAAGTCCCGGCGCCTGCGGGTCAGTCATGCGTTCCATTCGCCGTTGATGGAGCCGATGCTGGAGGACTTCCGGCGGGTTGCCGGGCAGATCACCTTCCATGAGCCGCGGCTGCCGGTGGTCTCGAACGTGTCAGGCCGACTTGCCGAGCCGGGTGAGCTGACTGCGTCTGAGTACTGGGTGCGGCATGTGCGCGAGGCGGTCCGTTTCGGTGACGGCGTCACCGCGCTGGCCGCTGACGGTGTCGGCGTGCTGGTGGAGGTCGGCCCGGACAGCGTCCTGACCGCCCTGGCCCAGGAGTCCCTCGACGGCGACGACGGCCTGCGGGCGGTCCCGCTCCTGCGCAAGGACCGTCCCGAACCGGAGACACTGCTGACCGGCGTGGCGCAGGCTTTCACGCACGGTGTCCACGTCGACTGGCCCGCCCTGCTCCCCGGCGGGCGCCGCGTGGAACTGCCCACCTACGCCTTCCAGCACCAGCGCTACTGGCTGGAAGAGCACAGCTCCTGGGTGGGCGACGCCGACTCGCTCGGGCTGGCATCCACCGAGCATCCGTTGCTGGGTGCGGCGGTGCGGCTGGCCGACGGACAGGGTGTGGTGCTGACGGGGCGTCTGTCGCTGCGCTCGCATCCGTGGTTGGCGGACCATGCGGTGGCCGGGACGGTGCTGTTGCCGGGTACGGGCTTCGTGGAGCTGGCGATCCGGGCCGGGGACGAGGTGGGCTGCGGACGCCTGGAGGAACTCACCCTCGAAGCGCCGTTCGTGGTTCCCGACAGGACGGGTGTGTCGGTGCAGGTCCGCGTTGGGCCCGAAGCGGACGGCGGGCGGCGGCAGTTGACGGTGCACTCGCTGGCAGCCGAGGGCGAGGAGTGGGTGCGGCACGCCAGCGGTGTGCTCACGGCCGACTCGGCCGATACGTCGGTGGAGGCGTTCGACCTGACGGCCTGGCCCCCCGTCGACGCCGAGCCCGTCGACCTCGACGGCTTCTACGACGCACTCGCCTCCTCGGGCTACACCTACGGCCCCGCCTTCCAGGGCCTCAGGGCCGCCTGGCGACGCGGCGACGAGATCTTCGCCGAGGTGAGCCTGCCCGAGCAGGAGGTCGACGGCGCGTCCGCCTTCGGGATCCATCCAGCTCTGCTGGATGCCGCTCTGCATGCGACGGTGGCGACCGACGGAGAGGATGACGGCGGGCAGGTTCGGCTGCCGTTCGCCTGGACCGGGGTCTCCCTGTTCGCCGCGGGTGCGACGACCGTTCGCGTACGGCTGGCGTACACCGGTGCCGACACCGCCGGTCTTCAGTTGGCGGACCCGGAGGGCCGTCCGGTCGCGTCCGTCGACGCTCTGGTGTCCCGCCCGGTGTCGAAGGAACAGCTGAGGCAGTCGGGCGGCGGCGAGCAGGACGCGCTGTACGGCGTGGACTGGGTGCCCGCCGCGACGCCGACCGCGACGGCCGCGCCCGAGTTCGACGTGCTGGTGTGCACGTCGGCGTCGGAGCTCGTGGACGAGGACGTTCCGGAGCTCGTGCGGGAGGCCACGGCCGACGTACTGCGGGCGCTCCAGGCGGCGTTGGCCGATGAGTCGCCGGACCCGTCGCGGCTCGTCGTGGTCACCCGGGGCGCGGTGAGCACCGGGGAGGACGACGACGTACGCGATCCGGCGCACGCGTCGGTGTGGGGGCTGGTGCGTTCCGCGCAGGCGGAACACCCCGGCCGGTTCGTCCTGGTGGACGTCGACGTCCACCAGGACCAGGACGAGGACGAAGGCGACGGATGGGATGCACTCCTGCCCGCCGCGTTGGCGACCGGTGAACCCCAGATCGCGGTGCGCGATGGAGCCCTGCTCGTACCGCGGCTGGTACGTACGTCGGCCGCCGTCCCCGATGCCGGTCTCGAGGACCGTGGTGGGGACCCCGACGGCACGGTTCTGATCACCGGCGGGACAGGTTCGCTGGGTCGCGTGCTCGCGCGGCACCTGGTGGTCGAGCATGGGGTGCGCCATCTGGTGCTGGCCGGGCGGCGGGGTGCGGAGGCGCCTGGCACCGCCGAACTGGTGTCGGAACTGGCGCAGTCGGGCGCGTCGGTGTCGGCCGTGGCCTGCGACGTGACCGATCGGGCCGCGCTGGACGCACTGCTGGCAGGGATACCGGCGGAGCATCCGTTGACGGCGGTCGTCCACCTGGCGGGAGTCCTGGACGACGGGACGATCACGGCGCTGACCCCGGAGCGGCTGGATGCCGTACTGCGGCCGAAGGTCGACGCGGCTGTCAACCTGCACCTCGCGACACGGGATTCGGACCTTCGTGCGTTCGTCCTCTTCTCCTCCGTGGCGGGCGTCTTCGGCGGGCCGGGGCAAGGCAACTACGCCGCCGCCAACGCGTTCCTCGACGCGCTCGCCCAGCACCGGCGGGCGGCCGGTCTGCCGGCCGTGTCCCTGGCCTGGGGCCTGTGGGAGCAGGACGGCGGGATGACGGGGCGCTTGGAGGAGGGCGACCGGGCACGCATCGCGCGGTCCGGCCTCGCACCTCTGTCCTCGGCACAGGGGATGGCACTGTTCGACGCGGCGCCCGGCCGGAACAGGGCACTGCTGGCACCCGTCCGCCTGGACATGGCCGCGCTCCGGGCGCAGGCGGCCTCGGGAACCCTGCCGACCCTGCTTCGCGACCTGATACGCGTTCCCACACGACGTGCCGCGACCACCACGGAGGCCGGTGGGCCGGCCGCCGCTCTGCTCCAGCGGCTGGCCGGCCTCACCGAACCCGAGCAGGAACGCGCACTCCTGGACCTCGTACGCACCCACGCCGCCGGAGCGCTCGGTCACCCGAAGCCGGACGCGGTCGGACCGCAGCGCGGGTTTCTCGACATGGGCTTCGACTCCCTGATGGCGGTGGAACTGCGCAACCGGCTCAACGCCGCCGTCGACCTTCGCCTGCCCTCGACCCTGATCTTCGATCACCCGACCCCGCTCGCGCTCGCCCGCTACCTGCGGACCGAGGCGGTCGGAGGCAGGCGGACGGCAGGGGAGACCCGCGCCACCACGGCCGTCGCGGCCGACGAACCGCTGGCGATCATCGGCATGGCCTGCCGCCTGCCCGGGGACATCGACTCGCCCGAGGCGCTGTGGCGGCTGGTCGACGAGGGCCGGGACGTCGTCGCGGACTTCCCGCAAGACCGCGGCTGGAAGATCGGGGACCTGTACGACCCCGATCCCGACGCACCCGGCAAGAGCTACGCGCGGGAAGGCGCCTTCCTCTACGACGTCGCCGACTTCGACGCCGAACTCTTCGGTATCTCGCCCCGCGAGGCGCTGGCCATGGATCCGCAGCAACGACTGCTGCTGGAGGCGTCCTGGGAGGCCTTCGAGCGAGCCGGCCTCGATGTGGGCGGGCTGCGCGGAAGCCAGGTCGGCGTGTTCGCCGGCGCGATGCCCCCGGACTACGTGTCGCGGCTCAACAAGGTGCCCGAAGGCGTCGAGGGCTACACCATGACCGGCAGCACCTCCAGTGTCATCTCCGGCCGGGTCTCGTACGCGTTCGGCCTCGAGGGTCCCGCGGTGACGGTGGACACGGCGTGCTCGTCGTCGCTGGTGGCCCTGCACCTGGCCGGTCAGGCCCTGCGCGGCGGCGAATGCACGCTCGCCCTCGCGGGCGGCGTGACGGTGATGTCCACTCCTCAGGAGTTCATCGAACTGAGCCGCCAGCGCGGACTGGCCCGCGACGGCCGCTGCAAGTCCTTCTCCGCCGCCGCCGACGGCGTGGGCTGGGGCGAAGGCGTCGCCGTCCTCGTCCTGGAGCGGCTGTCGGACGCGCGGCGCAACGGGCACGAGGTGCTGGCGGTGATCCGGGGCAGCGCCGTGAACCAGGACGGCGCCAGCAGCGGCCTGACTGCGCCGAACGGTCCGTCCCAACAGCGCGTCATCCGGGCCGCTTTGGCCAACGCCGGCCTGTCCCCTTCGGACGTCGACGTCGTCGAGGGTCATGGAACCGGCACGCCGCTGGGGGATCCGATCGAGGCGCAGGCGTTGTTGGCGACGTACGGGCAGGAGCGGCCGGAGGGCCGTCCTTTGTGGCTGGGGTCGCTGAAGTCGAACATCGCGCACACGCAGGCGGCGGCGGGTGTCGCCGGTGTGATCAAGATGGTCCAGGCCGTGCGGCAGGGGGTGATGCCCAGGACGCTGCATGTGGATGCCCCGTCGCCGCACATCGACTGGTCCTCCGGTGCGGTGGAGCTGTTGACGGAGGCGCGGGAGTGGCCGCAGACCGACGGACGTCCGCGGCGGGCGGGTGTGTCGTCCTTCGGGATCAGTGGCACCAACGCGCACGTGATCGTGGAGCAGGTACCTGAGTCCTCCGTCGAGGCGGTTGCCGAGAGGATTCCGGTGGCAGTGGTGCCGTGGGTGGTGTCCGCCCGTACGGCCGAGGGGCTGGTCGGGCAGGCCGAACGGCTCACCCGATTCGTCGAGGAGCGGCCCGCGTCGGATCCGGTCGATGTGGGGTTCTCGCTGGTTGCGTCGCGGTCAGTGTGGGAGCACCGGGCGGTGGTGTTGGGCCGGCGCCGGGACGAGCTGCTGGAGGGGTTGCGGGCGTTGCCGGTGCGGGGTGTGGCCGGTGAGGGCGTGCGGGTGGCGTTCGGGTTCTCGGGGCAGGGGGCGCAGCGGGTCGGGATGGGTGCCGAGTTGACGGCCTCGTATCCGGTGTTCGCGGAGGCCCTGGATGAGGTGAGCGGCGCGTTGGGTCTGGATCCCGGCGTGTTCGCGGACGAGGAACGGTTGGGGCGGACGGAGGTGACGCAGGCTGCCCTGTTCGCTTTTGAGGTGGCGGTGGTGCGGCTGTTGGAGAGTTTCGGGGTGCGGCCTGATGTGTTGATCGGGCATTCGATCGGGGAGATCGCTGCGGCTCATGTGGCGGGGGTGTTCTCGCTGGAGGATGCGGCTCGGCTCGTGGCGGCTCGGGGTCGGTTGATGCAGGCGTTGCCGGCTGGTGGGGTCATGGTCGCCGTACAGGTGGGTGAGGCGGAAGTCGCGGCCGGGATCGCGGACTTGGCCGATCGTGTGGCGATTGCCGCGGTCAATGGTCCGTCGTCGGTGGTGGTCTCCGGTGAGGCGGAGGCTGTGGAGCAGGTGATTTCGCGGCTGGGGGAGGTGAAGTCCCGGCGCCTGCGGGTCAGCCACGCGTTCCATTCGCCGTTGATGGAGCCGATGCTGGAGGACTTCCGGGAGGTCGTCGAACAGATCACCTTCCATGAACCCGCTGTCCCCGTCGTCTCCAATGTGTCCGGTCGAATCGCCGAGCCGGGTGAGCTGGTCGGGTCCGACTACTGGGTCGAGCATGTTCGGGCCGCGGTCCGTTTCGGTGAGGGTGTCAGCGCACTGGCCGCTGACGGTGTCGGTGTGCTGGTGGAGGTCGGCCCGGACAGCGTCCTGACCGCGCTGGCCCAGGAGTCCCTCGACGGCGACGTCGGCCTGCGGGCGGTCCCGCTGCTGCGCAAGGACCGCCCCGAACCGGAGACACTGCTGACCGGCGTGGCGCAGGCGTTCGTGCACGGTGTCGAGGTCGACTGGTCGGCAATGCTGCCGGGCGGGCGTCCTGTCGAGTTGCCCACCTACGCCTTCCAGCGCCGGCGTTACTGGCTGGAGGACGCCGACTCCGCCGGTGGTGATCCGACGGCCTGGGGCCTGACCGGCGCGGATCATCCTCTCCTCGGTGCGGCCGTCCTCCTCGCAGGGGACCAGGGCTCGCTCCTGACGGGGCACCTGTCGGTGCGTACGCAGCCCTGGCTGGCGGATCACGCCGTGGCCGGGACGGTGTTGCTGCCGGGTACGGCCTTCGTGGAGCTGGCGATCCGGGCCGGGGACGAGGTGGGCTGCGGACGCCTGGAGGAACTCGCCCTCGAAGCACCGCTGGTGGTACCCGAGGTCGGTGGCGTCGCGGTTCAGGTTCGGGTCGGACCCGAAGAGGCGCCCGGCCGACGCCCGCTGACGGTGCACTCGCGTCCCGCTGAGGGCGAGGAGTGGGTGCGGCACGCCAGTGGGGTGCTCACGGTCGACACGGCTGACGCGTCCGAGGAGGCCTCCGACCTGACGGCCTGGCCTCCGGCCGACGCGGAACCCGTCGACCTCGACGGCTTCTACGAGCGTCTGAGCACGTCGGGTTACGGATACGGCCCCGCCTTCCAGGGCCTCCGGGCGGCCTGGAAGCGCGGCGACGAGATCTTCGCCGAAGTGACCCTGCCCGAGCAGCAGGACGTGTCGGGGTTCGGTGTTCACCCCGCGCTGCTCGACGCCGCCCTGCACGCTGTCCCGGCCACCGGTAGCGGTCACGAGGGCGTCCGGCTGCCGTTCTCCTGGAGCGGGGTGTCACTGTTCGCGGCGGGCGCCACGAACGTGCGCGTGCGGTTGGCTCCCTCGGGACCTGACGCGGTGTCCGTGGAGGTCGCCGACGCCAAGGGGCAGCCGGTGGTGTCCGTGGACGCCCTGGTCTCCCGGGCGGTTCAGGCGGATCAACTCCCACGCGACCAGCGCGCACGGGACAAGGACCGAGGCGCACTGTTCGCGTTGGAATGGACGCCCGCTCCTGTCGTGGACGCCCCGCCCGCCCGCTGGAGGCTGCTCGGCGCCGACGAACCTCGAGTGGCCCAGGAGCAAGCCGAGTTCGTCGTCCTGCCATGGACGCCCCGGGTGGACGACGATGATCTGCCAGGGGCGGTCCGTGAGGTCACCGGGAAGGTGCTCGACGCGGTGCACCAGTGGCTCTCGGACGAGGACAAGGACGAGGGCAAGGATGAACCCTCGGCCGCGTCCAGGCTGGTCGTCGTCACCCACGGGGCCGTGAGCGCCGGCGCCGACGACCCCGTACCCGACCTCGCGCACGCGGCCGTATGGGGGCTGGTGCGCTCGGCGCAGTCGGAACATCCGGGGCGGTTCGTCCTGGTCGACATCGATGAACGGGACGACTGGCAGAGCCTGTTGACCTCGGCGCTCCGCCAGGACGAGCCGCAGACGGTCGTGCGCGGCGGGACCGTACTGACACCCCGCCTGGTCGGCGTCGCACCCGAAGTGGACGGGAACTCGTCGAAGGAGTGGAGCTGGGATCCCGACGGAACCGTGGTGATCACCGGCGGAACGGGAGCCCTCGGCCGGCTGCTCGCCCGGCGGCTGGTGAAGGATCGCGGCATGCGACGGCTGGTGCTCGCCAGCCGGAGCGGTCCCGACGCCGACGGCGCGGCAGAGCTGCGGGAGGAACTGGAGAGTGAAGGGGCCTGCGTCTCGGTCGTCGCCTGCGATGTGACCGACCCGGACGCCGTGGCCGAACTGATCGCGAAGGTCCCGGAAGAGCATCCGCTGACGGCCGTCGTGCACACGGCGGGCGTTCTCGACGACGGTGTGATCGAGACGCTCACGCGGGACAGGCTCGACGCCGTACTGCGAGCCAAGACCGACGCCGCGGTGCACCTGCACCGGGCGACGCGTGATCTCCCGCTCGTCGACCTCGTCCTGTTCTCGTCCGTCGCCGGCGTACTGGGCGCCCCCGGGCAGGCCAACTACGCGGCCGCGAACACCTTCCTCGACGCGCTCGCCCAGCACCGCAGGGCGCAGGGTCTGCCCGGGGTGTCCCTGGCCTGGGGGCTGTGGGCGCAGGACGGCGGCATGGCCGGGGAGCTGGCCGGCGAGAACCTGGAGCGCGTCGCCCGCACCGGCCTGAAGCCCCTCACCCCCGAGCAGGGCCTCGACCTCTTCGAGACAGTCGTCCGTACGAGCCGTGCCACGGGCCGGGCACTCGCCATCCCGCTGCGCGTGAACACAGGAGTGCTGCGGGCGCGCGCGGACTCCGCCGGGCTGCCGGCCCTGCTGCGGGGCCTGGTACGCGGCCCGGTCAGACGTACGGCGCACTCCACCGGCGCGGTCGGTGCGACCGGCACGGAGGTGTCCCTCGCGCACCGGCTGGAAGACATCCCGGAGAGCGAGCAGGAGCGCGTCGTACTGGATCTCGTGAGCGAACACGTGGCCTCGGTGCTGGGGCACTCCTCGGTGAGCGGCATCAATCCGGAGCAGGCGTTCCAGGACCTTGGCTTCGACTCGCTCACCGCGGTCGAACTGCGCAACCGGCTCGGCGCGGCCACCGGCCTGCGGCTGCCCGCGACCGCGGTGTTCGACCATCCGTCACCGGTGGCGCTCAGCCGGTACGTGCGGGCGCGGGTCGCTCCCGCACCTGCCGATCCCACGACCCGGCTCCTCACCGACCTCGACCGGTTCGAGGCCGAACTGCTCGGGACGGCCCCGGACGACGACGACTCCGCACGGATCACGAACCGCCTGCGCGCGGTGCTCTCGAAATGGACCGAGCAGCGCCGACGCGTGGACGCGACCGACCAGGACCAGACGGACCGGAGCGCGGTGGGCGACCACCTCGCGACGGCGACCGCCGAAGAGATCTTCGACTTCATCGACCGCGGGCTCGGCCGCAAGAAGGGCGACAGCTAGAGATGGCCAGTGACGAGAAGCTTGTCGAGTACCTCAAGTGGGTCACGGCCGATCTGCACGAGACCCGCGAACGGCTCCAGGAACTCGAGTCCGGCAGCCGGGAACCCATCGCGATCATCGGCATGAGCTGCCGCTACCCCGGTGACGTGCGGTCCCCCGAGGACCTGTGGGAGCTCGTGCGGACCGGTACCGACGCGGTGTCGGACTTCCCCGGCAACCGCGGCTGGGACGTCGAAGGGCTCTACGACCCGGATCCGGAGCGGCGTGGAAAGCTCTACGCACGCGAGGGCGGATTCCTGCACGACGCGGACCGCTTCGACGCCGGCTTCTTCGGCATCAGCCCGCGCGAGGCGACCGCGATCGACCCGCAGCAGCGGCTGCTGCTGGAGACCTCCTGGGAGGCCTTCGAACGGGCCGGGATCGCACCCGACTCCCTCCGCGGCACCCGGACCGGCGTGTTCACGGGAGTCATGTACGACGACTACGGCGTACGCATGCGGCCCATGCCCGAGGCCTTCGAGGGGCTGCTCGGCAGCGGCAGCGCGGGCAGCGTCGCCTCCGGCCGGGTCGCCTACACGTTCGGCCTCGAAGGTCCCGCGGTGACGGTGGACACGGCGTGCTCGTCGTCCCTGGTGGCGATGCACCTCGCGAGCCAGGCCCTGCGGGACGGTGAGTGCTCACTGGCTCTCGCGGGCGGCGTCGCGCTGATGGCCACCCCCACGATCTTCATCGAGTTCAGCCGCCAGCGCGGACTCGCCCGCGACGGCCGCTGCAAGCCCTTCTCCGACGCGGCCGACGGCACCGGCTGGGGCGAGGGCGTCGGTGTCCTCCTGCTGGAGCGCCTGTCGGACGCCCGCCGCAACGGGCATCAGATCCTCGCGATCCTGCGGGGCAGCGCCGTGAACCAGGACGGCGCGAGCAACGGCCTGACGGCACCCAACGGCCCGTCCCAGCAACGCGTCATCGAGACGGCCCTGGCCAACGCGCAGCTGTCCACGAGCGACGTGGACGTCGTGGAGGCCCATGGCACGGGTACGTCCCTCGGCGACCCGATCGAGGCGCAGGCGCTGCTGGCCACGTATGGCCAAGGGCGCCCGGAGGGGCGTCCGTTGTGGCTCGGCTCGGTGAAGTCGAACATCGCGCACACGCAGGCGGCTGCGGGTGTCGCCGGGGTCATCAAGATGGTGATGGCACTGCGGCACGGGGTGCTGCCGAAGACCCTGCACGTGGACGCCCCGTCGGCGCATGTGGACTGGTCGGCGGGCGCGGTGGAACTGCTGACCGAATCCCGGGACTGGCCGCAGACCGACGGACGTCCGCGGCGGGCGGGTGTGTCGTCGTTCGGGATCAGCGGCACCAACGCGCACCTGATTGTGGAGCAGGCGCCCGAGTCCTCCGTCGAGGCGGTTGCCGAGCGTGATCGGGTGCCGGTGGTGTCGTGGGTGGTGTCGGCTCGCGGGGCCGAGGGGCTGGCCGCCCAGGCTGAGCGGTTGGCCGAGTTCGTGGAAGCGCGGGTCGAGCTGGATCCGGTGGATGTGGGGTTCTCGCTGGCAGCCTCGCGGGCGGTGCTGGAGCACCGGGCAGTGGTGCTGGGCCAGGACCGGGAGGGCCTGCTCGACGCCGTGCGGGCCCTGGCCGAGGGCACGCCGAGCGCGGGTGTGGTGTCCGGCGTGGCTCGGGGGCGGGCGCGGGTGGCGTTCGGGTTCTCGGGGCAGGGGGCGCAGCGGGTCGGGATGGGTGCCGAGTTGACGGCCTCGTATCCGGTGTTCGCGGAGGCGTTGGAGGAGGTCGGGGGTGCGTTGGGTCTGGATCCCGGCGTGTTCGCGGACGAGGAACGGTTGGGGCGGACGGAGGTGACGCAGGCTGCCCTGTTCGCTTTTGAGGTGGCGGTGGTGCGGCTGTTGGAGAGTTTCGGGGTGCGGCCTGATGTGTTGATCGGGCATTCGATCGGGGAGATCGCTGCGGCTCATGTGGCGGGGGTGTTCTCGCTGGAGGATGCGGCTCGGCTCGTGGCGGCTCGGGGTCGGTTGATGCAGGCGTTGCCGGCCGGTGGCGTGATGGTCGCGGTTCAGGCGGGTGAGGGTGATGTCCTTTCCGCTCTTGAGGGGTTCGCCGATCGTGTGGCGATTGCCGCGGTCAATGGTCCGTCGTCGGTGGTGGTCTCCGGTGAGGCGGAGGCTGTGGAGGAAGTGGTTTCGCGGCTGGGGGAGGTGAAGTCCCGGCGCCTGCGGGTCAGTCATGCGTTCCATTCGCCGTTGATGGAGCCGATGCTGGAGGACTTCCGGCGGGTTGCCGGGAAGATCACCTTCCACGAGCCGCGGCTGCCGGTGGTCTCGAACGTGTCAGGCCGACTTGCCGAGCCGGGTGAGCTGACTGCGTCTGAGTACTGGGTGCGGCATGTGCGCGAGGCGGTCCGTTTCGGTGACGGCGTCACCGCGCTGGCCGCTGACGGTGTCGGCGTGCTGGTGGAGGTCGGCCCGGACGGTGTCCTGACCGCGCTGGCCCAGGAGTTCCTCGACGGCGGCGACGGCCTGCGGGCGGTCCCGCTGCTGCGCAAGGACCGTCCCGAACCGGAGACACTGCTGGCCGGCGTGGCGCAGGCGTTCGTGCACGGTGTCCACGTCGACTGGCCCGCCCTGCTCCCTGGCGGGCGCCGCGTGGAACTGCCCACCTACGCCTTCCAGCACCAGCGCTACTGGCTGGAGGAACCGTCACGTTCCGCCGGCGACCCGGCCGCGTTCGGACTGGGCGCCGCGGATCATCCGTTGCTGACCGCCGCGGTGGGGTTGGCGGACGGGCAGGGTGTGGTGCTGACCGGCCGTCTGTCGCTGCGCTCGCATCCGTGGTTGGCGGACCATGCGGTGGCCGGGACGGTGCTGTTGCCGGGTACGGGCTTCGTGGAGCTGGCGATCCGGGCCGGGGACGAGGTGGGCTGCGGACGCCTGGAGGAACTCACCCTCGAAGCACCGCTGTTGATGACAGAGGACGACTCGCTCGCCGTGCAGGTCCGGGTCGGGGCGCCCGACGAGTCCGGGCGGCGCACGGTGGGCGTGTACTCCCGGAGCGGGAACGCGGGCGACGAGGAGGAATGGGCGCGGCATGCCAGTGGTGTGCTCACCGCCGATACGCCGGGGGAGGCGCTCGACACGGTGGAGGGGGAGGTCGACCTGACGGTCTGGCCCCCGGCCGACACCGAACCGATCGACCTGAGCGGCTTCTACGACGCGTCGGCCGCGACCGGATACGGGTACGGCCCCGCCTTCCAGGGCCTGCGGGCGGCTTGGCGGCGTGGCGACGAGATCTTCGCCCAGGTGGGCCTGCCCGAGGAGGCGGAGCCGGGAGAGCGGCCGGGGCGGTCCGGCCAGGCGGACGAGGACGAGCGCGCAAGCGGGTTCGGGATGCATCCAGCTCTGCTGGACGCGGTTCTGCACGCGGTGATCGCCGCCGAGCCACAAGGTGCCCAGCCGCAGGGTGCCGAGCCGCAGAGTGACGTGCGACTGCCTTTCTCCTGGAACGGAGTTTCGCTGCACGCCGCTGGCGCCACGACCGTGCGGGCCCGCATCCGGCTCTCCGGTACGGACGCCGTCTCCCTCCAGGTGGCGGACGGCACGGGTCGGCCCGTGATGTCGGTCGACGCGCTGGTGTCCCGCCCTGTCTCGGCCGAACAGCTGCGGCAGCCGGCCGGCGGTGACGAGAGCGGCCTGTTCGACGTCGAGTGGGTCCCCGTACCCGTCGTAGCCCGGACGGAGCCCGAGCGGACGTGGGCGGTACTCGGGCGCGATGGCCTCGGGCTGGACGATCTCGGGCAGGACACGGACACCTACCCGGCCTACGTCGTGTTCCCCTGCGCCACAGCCGCCACCGACGCCCTCACCGCCACCGACGCCCTCACCGGTACCGATGACCTGGCCGTCGCCGACGACCTGGCGGTCGCCGCACGTGCGGCCACGGTCGAGGCACTGGAACTCGTCCGGCGCTGGCTGTCCGAAGAGCAGTACGCGGACTCGCAGCTGGTGGTCGTGACCAGCGGAGCCGTCGCCACGTCGAGTGACGCACCTGTGGCAGACCTGGTGCACGCTCCGGTCTGGGGGCTGGTGCGATCCGCGCAGGCGGAGCACCCGGGCCGTTTCGTCCTGGTCGATGTCGATCTGGACATGGACCTGGACCTGGATCCGGATCTGAACGTTCGTGAAGGCTGGGAAGCGGTCCTGCCCGCCGCCTTGGCGGCCGGCGAAGCCCAGGTGGCGGTGCGCGACGGTCGGATCCTGAGCCCCCGCCTGGGCAGGACTCCTGTCACCGAGGAGAGGTCCACGAGCCCGTGGGACGCCGAGGGCACGGTGTTGATCACCGGTGGCACGGGCTCACTGGGGCGGGAGGTGGCGCGGCATCTGGTGGTCACGCACGGGGTGCGGCATCTGGTGCTGGCCGGTCGTCGGGGCCTGGAGGCGCCGGGGGCCCGGGAGGTGGCGGCGGAGTTGTCGGGTCTGGGTGCGTCGGTGTCGGTGGTGGCCTGTGACGTGGCCGACCGTGATGCGGTGGACGGGCTGTTGTCCCAGGTGTCGGCGGAGCGTCCGGTGCGGGCGGTGGTGCACACGGCGGGAGTGCTGGACGACGGCACGGTGACCGGGCTGACCGCCGAGCGGCTGGAAGCGGTCATGCGCCCGAAGGTGGACGCCGCGGTCAACCTCCACCTCGCGACACGGGAGTTGGACCTCGACGCCTTTGTCCTGTTCTCGTCGGCCGCCGGTGTCTTCGGCAACCCCGGGCAGGCCAACTACGCGGCTGCCAACACCTTCCTGGACGCGCTTGCCGCGCACCGCAGGGCGCAGGGTCTGCCCGCCGTGTCCCTGGCCTGGGGCCTGTGGGGCGAGAACGGCGGAATGGCCGGGAGCCTCCAGGACGGCGATCGGGCACGGCTGACCCGTACGGGCGCGCAGGCGCTGTCGAACGAGCAGGGGCTGGCGTTGTTCGACGCCGCCACCGCCGCCGGGGAGCGGGCACTGCTGGTGCCGATCCGTCTGGAGATGGGCGTACTGCGTGCCCAGGCCGGCTCGGGGACGCTGTCGCCGCTGCTGCGGGGCCTGGTGAGGACCCCGGCGCGTCGGACAGCCGCGGCCCGGGCCCGAGCGGGCAACCAGCCGTCGGACTTCGGCCGACGGCTGGCCGGACTCGCCGAACCGGAACAGGAAGGCCTGCTGCTGGACCTCGTGTGCACGCACGTGGCCGCCGTCCTCGGTCACGTCTCCTCCGGTGGCATCGACGCGGAACAGGCGTTCCGGAGTCTGGGCTTCGATTCCCTGATGGCGGTCGAACTGCGCAACCGGCTCAACGACGCCACAGGGCTACGGCTGCCCGCCTCTCTCGTCTTCGACCACCCCACCCCTGTGGTGCTTGCACGCCACCTCCGAGCGGAACTCGCGGGCACGCGGCACGCGGTGGACAGCACCCACACGGCAGACACCCGCGCGAGCGCCGGCAGCGCCGACGAGCCGCTCGCGATCATCGGTATGGCCTGCCGCTATCCGGGCGGTGTGCAGACTCCGGAAGACCTCTGGCAGATGGTGCTGGAGGGACGCGACGCGACCACCCCGCTCCCCGACGACCGGGGCTGGGACCCGGCGGCGATCTACGACCCGGACCCTGACGCCGTCGGCAAGAACTACGCGGTCGCGGGCGGCTTCCTGCAGGATGCCGCGGGCTTCGACGCGGACCTGTTCGGGATCTCACCGCGCGAGGCACTGACCATGGATCCGCAGCAGCGCCTGCTGCTGGAGACGTCCTGGGAGGTGTTCGAGCGGGCCGGCATCGCACCCGAGTCGCTGAGCGGCAGCCAGGTCGGTGTGTTCGCGGGCGCGATGGGCTCGGACTACATGGCCACTCTCAAGGTGCCGGACGAACTGGAGGGCTACTCGGCCACCGGCAGCGCGGGCAGCGTGATCTCGGGCCGGATCGCCTACACCTTCGGCCTCGAAGGCCCCGCGGTGACCGTCGACACGGCCTGCTCGTCCTCCCTGGTGGCGATGCACCTCGCCGGACAGGCCCTGCGCAGCGGCGAGTGCTCGATGGCGCTCGCGGGCGGCGTCCAGGTCATCGCCACACCCAAGGGTTTCATCGAGTTCAGCCGACAGCGTGCGCTGGCGCCGGACGGCCGGTCGAAGGCGTTCTCGGCGGCGGCCGACGGTACCGGCTGGGGTGAGGGTGTGGGCATGCTGCTGCTGGAGCGACTGTCCGACGCCCGGCGCAACGGCCATCGGGTCCTGGCCGTCGTGCGCGGCTCGGCGGTCAACCAGGACGGCGCGAGCAACGGCCTCACCGCCCCGAACGGTCCGTCCCAACAGCGCGTCATCCGGGCCGCGTTGGCCAACGCTCACCTCACGCCCGACGACATCGACGCCGTCGAGGCGCACGGCACCGGCACCCCGCTCGGCGACCCGATCGAAGCCCAGGCGCTGCAAGCCACGTACGGCCGCAACCGCACCACTGTCGATCCGCTGTGGCTGGGTTCCATCAAGTCCAACATCGCGCACACGCAGGCCGCGGCGGGTGTCGCCGGTGTGATCAAGATGGTGATGGCCCTGGAGCACGGGGTGTTGCCGAAGACGTTGCACGCGGACGAGCCGTCGCCGCACGTCGACTGGTCGGCCGGCGCGGTGGAGTTGCTGACCGAATCCCGTGACTGGCCGCGGACCGACGGGCGTCCGCGGCGTGCGGGTGTGTCGTCCTTCGGGATCAGCGGGACGAACGCGCACGTGATCGTGGAGCAGGCGCCCGAGTCCTCCGTCGAGGCGGTGGGTGAGCGGGCTCCGGTCGGGGTGGTGCCGTGGGTGGTGTCGGCGCGGAGCGGTGAAGGGCTGGCCGGCCAGGCGGAGCGGCTTGCTCGGTTCGTGGCGGAGCGAGCCGAGTTGGACCTGACCGATGTCGGGTTCTCGCTGGCGGTGTCGCGCTCGGTGCTGGAGCACCGAGCGGTGGTCCTGGGACAGGACCGGGACGGCCTGCTCGACGGGCTGCGCGCCCTGGCCGAGGACTCGCCGAGTGCGGGTGTGGTGTCGGGTGTGGGTGATGTGCGGGGTCGGGTGGTGTTTGTTTTCCCTGGTCAGGGGTCGCAGTGGGTGGGTATGGCGGTGGAGTTGCTGGAGTCGTCGGTGGTGTTCGGGGAGGTGTTTGCGGAGTGTGATCGGGTGTTGGGTGCGTTGACGGGTTGGTCGGTGGTGGATGTGGTGCGGGGGGTGGTGGGGGCGCCGTCGTTGGAGCGTATTGAGGTGTTGCAGCCGGTGCTGTTCGCGGTGCAGGTGTCGTTGGCGCAGTTGTGGCGGTCGGTGGGGGTGGAGCCGGCTGCGGTGGTGGGGCATTCGCAGGGTGAGGTGGCGGCTGCGTATGTGGCGGGTGGTCTGTCGTTGGAGGATGCGGCGCGGGTGGTGGTGCGGCGCAGTGCGTTGTTCGCGGAGGAGTTGGTGGGTCGGGGTGCGGTGGCGTCGGTGGCGTTGGGTGCGGGTGAGGTGGAGGAGTGGTTGGTGGGTTGGGGTGGGCGGTTGAGTGTGGCGGGGCGTAATGGTCCGGGTGCGGTGACGGTGGCGGGTGAGGTGGCTGCGTTGGAGGAGTTCGTGGCTGCGTGCCGGGGTGAGGGGGTGCGGGCGCGGTTGTTGGGTTCGACGGTGGCGTCGCATTCGGTTCAGGTGGATGTGTTGCGTGAGCGGATTCTGGAGTTGTTCGCGGATATCGCTCCGTGTGTTTCGCGGGTGCCGATGTATTCGACGGTGACGGGGCGGGTGATCGATACCGGGGGGCTGGATGCGCGGTACTGGTTCGAGAACGCGCGTCGGCCGGTTGATTACGAGGGTGCGGTGCGGGCGTTGGTGGCGGACGGTTTTCGGTTCTTCGTGGAGTCGAGTGCGCATCCGGTTTTGACGGTGGGTACGCAGGCGACGTGTGAGGACGTGGGTGTGGAGGTCGTGGCGGTGGGTTCGCTGCGGCGTGGTGAGGGGGGCATGGGCCGTTTCGTGGCGTCGGTGGCGGAGGCGTTCACGCGTGGTCTGGTGGTCGACTGGGCGGGGCTGCTGGCGGGCGGGCGGCGGGTCGAGCTGCCGACGTATGCCTTCCAACGACAGCGCTTCTGGCTGGAAGAGGCTGCGGTGCTGGCCGGTGACCCGGATGCCCTGGGGCTCGCGGCGGCGGGACATCCGTTGCTGGGTGCGGCCATGCATCTGGCGGATGACCAGGGTGTGGTGCTCACCGGTCGGGTCTCTTTGCGGACGCATCCGTGGCTTGCGGATCACGCGGTGGCGGGGACGGTTCTGCTGCCGGGCACGGCGTTCGTCGAGCTGGCGATCCGGGCCGGTGACGAGGTCGACTGCGGACGCCTCGAGGAACTCACCCTGGAATCACCGCTCGTCGTGCCCGAAGACCGTGCGATCTCGATCCAGGTACGGGTCGGTCCGGCCACGGACACCGGCCACCGCCCCGTGACGGTCCACTCCCGCACGGCTGACGATCAGGACTGGGTCCGTCATGCCGGAGGGCAACTCACCCCGGACGACACGGCGGAGGCGTTCGACCTCACGGCATGGCCCCCGGTCGACGCCGCGCCGGTCCCGCTGGAGGGCTTCTACGACGGCCTGACCGCGTCCGGCTACGGCTACGGGCCGGTGTTCCAGGGCCTGCGGGCGGCCTGGCGGCGCGGCGAGGAACTCTTCGCCGAGGTCGCCCTGCCTGCGGAGGAGGCGGAGGCCGCGACAGGGTTCGGTGTTCATCCGGCCCTGCTGGACGCGGCCTTGCACGCGGGGCTCGTGGGGCAGGAGCAGGGTGGGCAGGTGCGGTTGCCGTTCGTGTGGAGCGGGGTGTCGCTGTTCGCCCAGGGCGCTTCCAGCGTGCGCGTGCGGCTGGTGCCCACGGGCGAGGACTCGGTCTCCGTACAGGTCGCCGACGTCGAAGGCGCTCCGGTCGCGTCCGCCGACGCCCTCGTCACCCGGCCGGTCGCCACCGATCAGCTTCGGCAGTCCGGTGACCCGGACCACGGAGCCCTGTTCGGCCTCGACTGGCTCCCCGCCGCCGAGACGCGGGCATCGGCCGACTCACAGTGGGCGGTGCTGGGAGGCGAGGAACTCGCGGGTGCCGAGCCCTATCCCGAGTACGTGGTGCTGCCCTGCACCCCGGTGAGGTGCGGGGATCTCGCGGACGTGGTCCATGACGTCACCGGTGAGGTGCTCACCGCGATCCAGGACTGGTTGTCGGACCCGGCCGCCGCGGAGTCCCGGCTCGTCGTCGTCACCCGCGGAGCCGTCGGGGTGGGCACCGACGACGTGTCGGATCTGTCCCACGCCGCGGCCTGGGGCCTGGTCAGGTCGGCGCAGACGGAGAACCCCGACCGGTTCGTCCTGGTCGACGTCGACGACGCGACCGACTGGGAACCGGTCCTGACCTCCGTACTGGCTGTAGGCGAAACCCAGATGGCGGTACGTGGCGGCACCGTACTGACACCGCGCCTGACCGCTACCGAACCCGCGCGCCCCGAAGCGGGCGAAGCCGCCTGGGACCCTGACGGCACCGTCCTCGTCACCGGCGGGACAGGCCTGCTCGGCCGGGTCCTCGCCCGCCATCTGGTCGCGGAACGCGGAGTACGTCACCTGCTGCTGACCAGCCGGCGGGGAGCCGGGGCGCCCGGGGCCGACGAACTGAGCGCCGAACTGTCGGCCGCGGGCGCGAACGTGACCATCGCCGCCTGCGACATGGCCGACCGCGACGCGGTCGACGCGCTCCTGACCGACATCCCCGAGGAGCACCCGCTGACGGCGGTCGTCCACTCGGCCGGCGTGCTGGACGACGGAACGGTCACCGCCCTGACCTCCGAGCGGCTGACGGCGGTACTGCGGCCGAAGGTGGACGCCGCGGTCACCCTGCACCAGGCGACCCAGGACCTGAACATCGATCTGCGGGCCTTCGTCCTGTTCTCGTCGGCCGCCGGCGTCTTCGGCAACCCCGGGCAGGGCAACTACGCGGCCGCCAACACCTTCCTGGACGCGCTCGCCCAGCACCGCAGGGCGCAGGGTCTGCCCGCCGTGTCCCTGGCCTGGGGGCTGTGGGACGAGGACAGCGGCATGAGCGAGCACCTGGCGGATGCCGACCGGGCGCGATTCTCCCGTACTGGCGCTTCTGCCCTGTCGAACGAGCAGGGGCTGGCGCTGTTCGACGCCGCCATCACTGCCGGGGAGCGTGCACTGCTGGTGCCGATCCGCGTCGACATGGCCACGCTCCGCGCCCAGGCGGGCTCGGGTTCGCTTCCGCCGTTGCTGCGCGGTCTCGTACGCCTCCCGTCCCGGCGCGCCGCGGCCGGCGCATCGGCCGGTGTACCGGCATCTGCGCTGTCCCAGCGCCTGGCCCCACTGGGGGAACAGGAACAGGAACGTGTCCTGCTGGACCTCGTCCGCGATGTCGCCGTGGCGGTGCTGGGGCACGCGAAGACGGACGCCGTGGATCCGCGGCGGGGCTTCCTTGAGCAGGGCTTCGATTCGCTGACCGCGGTCCAGCTCCGCAACCGGCTCAGCACCGCCACGGGACTTCGACTGCCTTCGACTCTCGTCTTCGACCACCCGACCCCCCTCGAGCTCGCCCGCCATCTGCGGACCGAGGTGGTCGGCGGCAGGCGGACGGCGGGGGAGACCCGCGGGACGTCAGCCGTCGCCGCGGACGAACCGCTGGCCATCATCGGCATGGCCTGCCGGTTCCCCGGCGGTGTCGAGTCCCCCGAAGACCTGTGGCGACTGGTCAGCGAGGGCCGCGACGCGGTCGCGGCGCTGCCCGGCGACCGCGGCTGGGACCTGGAGGCGTTGTACGACCCGGACCCGGCCGTACCGGGCAAGAGCTACGTGCGCGAGGGTGCGTTCGTCTACGACGCGGCCGAGTTCGACGCGGAGCTGTTCGGGATCTCGCCGCGTGAGGCGCTGGCGATGGACCCGCAGCAGCGGCTGCTGCTGGAGGCGACCTGGGAGGTGTTCGAGCGGGCCGGCCTCCCGGCCGAGTCGCTGCGTGGCAGCCAGGTCGGTGTGTTCGCGGGCGCCATGGGCTCGGACTATCTGCCCGGCCCGGACCAGATGCCACAAGGTGTCGAGGGCTACGCCATGACCGGCAGCACGGGCAGTGTCGTCTCCGGGCGGATCTCCTACGCGTTCGGTCTCGAGGGCCCTGCCGTCACGGTGGACACGGCGTGTTCGTCCTCCCTGGTGGCGCTGCACCTGGCCGGCCAGGCCCTGCGCGGCGGCGAGTGCTCGCTCGCCCTCGCCGGCGGCGTGACCGTGATGGCCGGACCCCACGAACTCACCGAGTTCAGCCGACAGCGCGCCCTCGCACGCGACGGGCGGTGCAAGGCGTTCTCCGCGGCCGCGGACGGCTTCGGCTTCGCGGAAGGCGTCGGCCTCGTGCTGCTGGAGCGGTTGTCGGACGCCCGGCGCAACGGCCACGAGATCCTGGCCGTCGTACGCGGCAGTGCCGTGAACCAGGACGGTGCCAGCAGCGGCCTGACGGCGCCGAACGGTCCGTCCCAGCAGCGCGTGATCCGGGCCGCGTTGGCGAACGCGCGCCTGTCGCCCGACGACGTCGACGCGGTAGAGGCACACGGCACCGGTACGACACTCGGCGACCCGATCGAGGCCCAGGCACTGATCGCCACCTATGGCCAGGACCGGCCCGAGGACCGGCCGCTGTGGCTGGGCTCGGTGAAGTCCAACATCGCGCACACCCAGGCCGCGGCAGGCGCCGCGGGACTGATCAAGACCGTGATGGCGTTGCGGCACGGGGTGCTGCCCAAGACGCTGCACGTCGATGAGCCTTCGCCGCATGTGGAGTGGTCGGCGGGTGCGGTGGAGTTGCTGACGGAGGCGCGCGAGTGGTCGCGCACCGAGGATCGCCCGCGGCGGGCGGGTGTGTCGTCGTTCGGGATCAGCGGGACGAACGCGCACGTGATCGTGGAGGAGGCTCCCGGGTCCACCGACGAGGTGATGGGCGAGCGGGCTCCGGTCGGCGTGGTGCCGTGGGTGATGTCGGCGCGGAGCGCGGCGGGATTGGCCGGCCAGGCGGATCGGCTTGCCCGATTCATGTGTGAGCGGCCGGAGTTGGAGCCGGTGGACGTGGGGTGGTCGTTGGTGGGGTCGCGGTCGGTGCTGGAGCATCGGGCCGTCGTGCTCGGCCGGGGCCGGGAGGATCTGGTGGCCGGTCTTGTCTCGCTTGCTTCCGGTGTGTCCGCGCCGGGTGTGGTGTGTGGGGTGGGTCGGGGTGGTGTGCGGCCGGTGTTGGTGTTTCCGGGGCAGGGGTCGCAGTGGGTGGGTATGGCGGTGGGGTTGTTGGAGTCTTCGCCGGTGTTTGCGGAGCGGTTGGGGGAGTGTGAGGCGGCGTTGGCGCCGTTTGTGGAGTGGTCGTTGCGGGATGTGTTGGGGGGTGGTGTGGGGTCTGTGGGGTTGTTGGAGCGGGTTGATGTGGTGCAGCCGGTGTTGTTTGCGGTGATGGTGTCGTTGGCGGAGTTGTGGCGGTCGGTGGGGGTGGAGCCGGCTGCGGTGGTGGGGCATTCGCAGGGTGAGATTGCTGCTGCGTGTGTGGCGGGTGGTCTGTCGTTGGGGGATGCGGCGCGGGTGGTGGCGTTGCGGAGTCGGGCGTTGCGGCGGTTGTCGGGGCTGGGTGGGATGGTGTCGGTGGCGGCGGGTCGGGAGCGGGTCGAGGGTCTGCTTGCCGGGTGGGTGGGTCGTGTGGGTGTTGCGGCGGTGAACGGTCCCCATTCGACGGTGGTGTCGGGTGATGCGGATGCGTTGGAGGAGTTGCTGGTGGTGTGTGAGGGGCAGGGGGTGCGGGCGCGTCGGGTTTCGGTGGATTATGCGTCGCATTCGGCTCATGTGGATCTGATTCGGGAGGAGTTGGCGGAGTTGTTGGCGCCGATTGTTCCGGTGTCTTCGCGGGTGCCGTTCTTTTCGACGGTGACGGGTGACTGGGTCGACACGGCGCGGCTGGATGCGGAGTACTGGTTCACGAATCTTCGTCGGCCGGTGCGGTTCGAGGAGGCGACTCGTGCCTTGTTGGAGCAGGGTTTCGGGGTGTTCATCGAGTCGAGTGCGCATCCGGTGCTGGCGACGGGGATCACGGAGACGGTGGATGCGGGGGATGTGCCTGGTGTGGTGGTGGGTTCGTTGCGTCGGGACGAGGGGGGTATGGACCGTTTCCTGACCTCGGTGGCGGAGGCGTTCGTCCATGGTGTGGAGGTGGACTGGGCGAGTGTGCTGCCGGGGGGTCGTCGGGTGGACCTGCCGACCTATGCCTTCCAACGCAAGCACTACTGGCTCGAACCCGTCAGCAGGCCCCGGCACGCCAACGGCACCGACGTCGCGCGGAACGCCGTCGACTCGCTGTTCTGGGAGGCGGTCGAGAGCGAGAATCTCGACGAACTCGCCCGAACTCTCGAACCGAGCGCCAACGGTGCCGCCGGAAAGGTGCGTTCGTCGCTGGAGACGGTGCTTCCGGCCCTGGCGTCCTGGCGCAGGCAGCACAGGGAACACTCGGTCGTCGACTCCTGGCGCTACCGCGTCGCCTGGCGCCCCCTCCGGCCGGTCACGGCCGGTGCCGCCGCGCTGTCGGGGACGTGGCTGGTGGTCGCTCCCGCCGCGCACCAGAAGCATCCGTGGGTGACGGCGGCGATCGAGGCGCTGCGTGGCGGCGGCGCCGAGGTCCGGACGGTCGTCCTGGACGCGGCAGAAGCCGAACGCGGGGCGTGGACACAAGAGTTGAGTGCGAAAGCCGCTCCGGCGGTGAGTGGCGTACTGTCACTGCTGGCCTTGGACGAGGCGCCGCTGCCGGAGCATCCCGATGTTCCGGCCGGGCTCGGCGCAACACTCACGCTGCTCCAGGCGCTGGGTGACGCGGGCGTCGAGGCACCCCTGTGGTGCGCCACCCAGGGCGCCGTCTCCGTCAACAGCATCGACCCGGGACCGCATCCGCTCCAGGCACAGGTCTGGGGGCTCGGACGCGTGGCCGGGTTGGAGATGCCCCAGCGCTGGGGCGGACTCCTCGACCTGCCCGAGACCCCCGACCCCAGGTCCGCGGGCCGGCTGTGCACCGCTGTCGCCGACTCGGGTGACGAGGACCAACTCGCGCTGCGCGCCTCGGGCGTGTTCGTACGACGCCTGGTGCGCGCACCCCTGGACGACCGCACGACGGCAGAGCAGTGGAGCCCGACCGGCACCGCGCTGGTCACCGGGGGCACCGGCGGCCTCGGTGCGCATGTCGCACGCTGGCTGGCCGCGCAGGGCGCCGAACACGTCGTACTGACCAGCAGGCGCGGCCCCCAGGCCACGGGTGCGGATGAACTGCGTGCGGAGCTTGAGGAGTTGGGTGCCCGTGTGACCGTCGCGGCGTGCGACATGGCAGACCGTGAGAGCGTGTCCGCGCTGCTGCACCAGCTCAGGCGCGAGGGCTCTCCGATACGGACGGTGGTGCACGCCGCCGGCGTTCCCGGCCGATTCGTCAGCCTCGCCGACGCACAACTCTCCGACCTCGCCGAGACGTTGGGGGCCAAGGCGACCGGGGCCGAGACCCTCGACGAACTGCTCGGACAGGACGACGAGGTGGACGCCTTTGTGCTCTTCTCGTCGAACGCCGGCGTCTGGGGCGGCAGCGGGCAGGGAGCGTACGCCGCCGCCAACGCGCACCTGGACGCCCTGGCCGAGCGGCGCCGCGCCCGCGGCGCCGCCGCCACCTCCGTCGCCTGGGGCATGTGGGACGGGGACGGGCTGGCCAACGAACAGGGCATGGGGGAGGCGCTGAGCCTGCGCGGGCTGCGGGCCATGGACCCGGCGTTGGCGATCACGGCACTGCACCAGGCCCTTGACCGGCACGAGAGCACCCTCTCCGTCACCGACGTGGACTGGGAGCGCTTCGTGTCCCTGTTCACGGTCGCCCGTCCCAGCCCCCTCCTGGACGAACTGCCTGAAGTCCGGGAGCTGTTGAAGGCCCCTGAGGAGGCTGAGGAGGAATCCGGGTCGCGGTCGGCCCTCGAACGGCGACTGGCCGGTCTGCCCGTCGCCGAACGGCACCGCGTGCTGATGGAGCTGGTCCAGGCGCAGGCGGCCACGGTCCTCGGCCACGCGAAGCCCGCCGAGGTAGAACCGGAGCGCGGATTCCTCGAATCGGGATTCGGCTCCCTCACGGCGGTGGAACTGCGCAACCGGCTGAACGAGGCGACCGGGCTGCGCCTGCCCGCGTCCACGGTCTACGACCACCCCACCCCCGTGGCCCTCGCCCGGCATCTGCACACACAGCTCCAGCCGGGAGAAGACGGCGACGAAGTGGACGCCCTCGAAGGCCTCCAGCGGATCGAAGCGGCCGTGCTGGCGGCACCGGCGGACGGCGGCGTACGCGACCGCGTCGCCAAGCGACTGCGGGACCTGCTCAGGACGATGGACGGCGGCGCCGATTCCCAGACCGACGGCGGCCTGGACCGGACGACCCTCGAGTCGGCCTCCGACGACGAAATGTTCGCGCTGATCGACAAGGAACTCGGGCTCGACTGACTGACTCGCCCGACGAGTCTTCGCCCCTGATCGGCACCCAAACGCGTGGAAGACGGGATTCACATGGTCGGCGTGGAAGAAAAGCTCCGGGACTACCTCAGGCGCGTCACCGGGGAACTGTCGGAGACCAGGCAGCGCCTCAAGGAGGTCGAGGCCGGGTCACGGGAGCCCATAGCCATCGTCAGCGTGGCCTGCCGGTTCCCCGGAGGCATCGAATCCCCCCAGGACTACTGGCGGTTGCTCGTCGAGGGCCGGGACGCCGTGGCCGGATTCCCGGACGACCGGGGCTGGGACCTCGACAACCTCTTCGATCCCGACCCGGACGCGCCCGGCAAGAGCTATGCGAGGGAGGGCGCGTTCGTCTACGGCGCCTCCGAGTTCGACGCCGAACTGTTCGGCATCTCACCGCGCGAGGCACTCTCCATGGACCCGCAGCAGCGGCTGCTGCTGGAGGCGGCCTGGGAGGCGTTCGAGCGGGCCGGGCTGGACCCCGGCGCGCTCAAGGGCCGTGACATCGGCGTGTTCGCGGGCGCCGCCTGGTCCGACTATGTCTCCGGCAGCCGCAAGGTCCCCGACAGCGCCGAGGGATACGCCATCACGGGCGGATCCTCCAGCGTCCTCTCCGGCCGGGTCGCCTACACCTTCGGCCTCGAAGGTCCCGCGGTGACGGTGGACACGGCGTGCTCGTCGTCCCTGGTGGCGATGCACCTCGCGAGCCAGGCTCTGCGCAGCGGAGAGTGCTCCATGGCACTCGCGGGCGGAGTGTCCGTGCTGGTCAGTCCCTACCCCTTCGTCGGGTTCAGCCGCCAACGCGGCCTCGCGCCGGACGGCCGCTGCAAGCCGTTCGCGGACGCGGCCGACGGGACCGGCTGGGGCGAGGGTGTCGGGATGCTCCTGCTGGAACGGCTGTCGGACGCCCGTCGCAACGGGCACGAGGTGCTGGCGGTGATCCGTGGCAGCGCCGTGAACCAGGACGGCGCGAGCAGCGGCCTGACGGCCCCCAACGGCCCGTCGCAACAGCGCGTCATCCGGGCCGCGCTGGCCAACGCCGGGCTCTCGGCGAACGACGTTGACGCCGTGGAGGCCCATGGCACGGGTACGTCTCTCGGCGACCCGATCGAGGCGCAGGCGCTGCTGGCCACGTATGGCCAAGGGCGCCCGGAGGGGCGTCCGCTGTGGCTCGGCTCGGTGAAGTCGAACATCGCGCACACGCAGGCCACCGCCGGCGCCGCGGGTGTGATCAAGATGGTCCTCGCGATGCGGCACGGGATACTGCCCAAGAGCCTGCACGTGGACGCGCCGTCGACGAACGTCGACTGGTCGGCCGGCGCGGTGGAGTTGCTGACCGTCGCACGGGAGTGGCCGGAGGTCGACCGGCCTTGGCGGGCCGGGGTCTCGTCCTTCGGAGTAAGCGGCACCAACGCGCACGTGATCGTGGAACAGGCCCCGGAGTCCCCTGTCGATTCCGCTGCCGAGTCCGGTGTCCGTGTCCCGGTTCCGGTGGTGCCGTGGGTGGTGTCGGCGCGAAGCGCGGAGGGGCTGGCAGCCCAGGCGGATCGGTTGGCTCAACTCGTGGAAGAGCGTCCCGACCAGGACCCGGTGGACGTGGGGTTCTCGCTGGTCGGGTCGCGGTCGTTGCTGGACCACCGGGCGGTGGTGCTCGGCAAGGGCCGGGACGATTTGGTGGCCGGTCTCGGATCGCTTGTCTCGGGTGGGTCCGCGACGGGTGTGGTGTCCGGGGTGACTCGGGGGCGGGCGCGGGTGGCGTTCGGGTTCTCGGGGCAGGGGGCGCAGCGGGCCGGCATGGGCGCTGAACTTGCTGCCGGTTACCCGGTGTTCGCGGAGGCCCTGGATGAGGTGAGCGGCGCGTTGGGTCTGGATCCGGGTGTGTTCGCGGATGCGGATGGGTTGGGGCGGACGGAGGTGACGCAGGCTGCCCTGTTCGCTTTTGAGGTGGCGGTGGTGCGGCTGTTGGAGAGCTTCGGGGTGCGGCCTGATGTGTTGATCGGGCATTCGATCGGGGAGATCGCTGCGGCTCATGTGGCGGGGGTGTTCTCGCTTCAGGACGCGGCACAGCTCGTGGCGGCGCGAGGCCGGTTGATGCAGGCGTTGCCGGCTGGTGGGGTCATGGTCGCCGTACAGGCGGGTGAGGCGGAAGTCGCGGCCGGGATCGCGGACTTGGCCGATCGTGTGGCGATTGCCGCGGTCAATGGTCCGTCGTCGGTGGTGGTCTCCGGTGAGGCGGAGGCTGTGGAGGAAGTGGTTTCGCGGCTGGGGGAGGTGAAGTCCCGGCGCCTGCGGGTCAGTCATGCGTTCCATTCGCCGTTGATGGAGCCGATGCTGGAGGACTTCCGGCGGGTTGCCGGGAAGATCACCTTCCACGAGCCGCGGCTGCCGGTGGTCTCGAACGTGTCAGGCCGACTTGCCGAGCCGGGTGAGCTGACTGCGTCTGAGTACTGGGTGCGGCATGTGCGCGAGGCGGTCCGTTTCGGTGACGGCGTCACCGCGCTGGCCGCTGACGGTGTCGGCGTGCTGGTGGAGGTCGGCCCGGACGGTGTCCTGACCGCGCTGGCCCAGGAGTTCCTCGACGGCGGCGACGGCCTGCGGGCGGTCCCGCTGCTGCGCAAGGACCGCCCCGAACCGGAGACACTGCTGGCCGGCGTGGCGCAGGCGTTCGTGCACGGTGTCCACGTCGACTGGCCCGCCCTGCTCCCCGGCGGGCGCCGCGTGGAACTGCCCACCTACGCCTTCCAGCGCCGACGCTACTGGCTGGAGGACGCGGAACCCGCCGGCGGCGATCCGGCGGCGCTGGGACTGACCGCTGCGGATCATCCCCTTCTCGGAGCGGCCGTCCCGCTCGCCGAGGACCAGGGAATCGTCATCACGTCCAGGCTGTCCCTGCGTACCCACCCCTGGCTGGCGGATCACGAGATCGGCGGCACGGTTCTGCTGCCGGGCGCGGGTCTGGTCGAGATCGCCCTGCGGGCCGGGGACGAGGTGGGCTGCGGACGCGTCGAGGAACTCACCCTGGAGATCCCGCTGGTGGTCCCCCAGGAGGGCGGTGTCACCGTGCAGGTCGGCGTGGGTGCCCCGGACGAGTCCGGGTGGCGCCCGATGACCGTGCACTCCCAGACCGGTCCCGAGGAGGAGTGGACCCGCCATGTCAGCGGTGTCCTGAGCCCTGACGTGCCGACGGAACGGTACGACCTCGGTGCGTGGCCCCCCGCCGACGCGGCGCCGGTGGAACTC
Organism: Streptomyces sp. NBC_01334; assembly: GCF_035983595.1. Classification (NCBI taxonomy): domain Bacteria; kingdom Bacillati; phylum Actinomycetota; class Actinomycetes; order Kitasatosporales; family Streptomycetaceae; genus Streptomyces; species Streptomyces sp. NBC_01334. The sequence continues at coordinate 9,641,311 of NZ_CP130718.1, forward strand.
GACGGGTTCTACGAGGCCTACGCACGGCTCGGCTATGCCTACGGCCCCTCCTTCCAGGGGCTGCGGGCGGCCTGGCGGCGTGGCGACGAGGTCTTCGCGGAGGTGAGCCTGCCTGCGGAGGAACAGGAGACGGCCGGCCGCTTCACACTGCATCCGGCGCTGCTCGACGCGGCCCTGCAGTCCGCCGGCGCCGGTGCCTTCTTCGACAGTGGCGGTTCCATGAGGCTGCCGTTCGCCTGGAGCGGCGTCTCGGTCTTCGCCTCCGGTGCCTCGACGGTGCGAGTGAGGCTGTCGCCCGCAGGACCGGACGCGGTGACGGTCGCGCTCGCCGACCCCACGGGCGCACCGGTCGCGCTGGTGGAGCGGCTGCTCATCCCGGAGATGTCCCCGGAACAACTGGAGCGAGTCCGGGGTGAGGAGAAGGAAGCGCCCTACGTCCTCGACTGGGTTCCCGTGGAGGTCCCGGCCGACGACCTGGTCCAGCCGGCGCGGTGGACGCTGCTCAGCGGCGAGGATGCAGGCGTCGGCGTCGATGTCACGGACGCTCTCGAATCTCTGGAATTCACCGATGGCGCAACGGAGTTCGTGGTCCTGCCCTGCGTCGCCCCGTCCACGCCGGAGCTTGCGGCCGCCGTACGGCAGTCCACGCTCCAGGCGCTGACGGTTCTCCAGAAGTGGGTGAACGAGAAGCGGTTCGCCGACTCACGGCTCGTGATGGTCACGCGTCGCGCGGTGGGCGTCGGCGCGCACGACGACGTACCCGACCTGACCCAAGCGGCGCTGTGGGGTCTGGTGCGGTCGGCGCAGACGGAGAATCCGGGTCGCTTCGTGCTGGTGGACGTCGACGAGGGTGTGGAGTTGGCGGAGGTGCTCCCGGGGGCGCTGGGCTCGGGTGAGTCCCAGGTGGCGGTGCGTGCGGGTCGGGTGCTGGCGGCGCGCCTGGCGCGGTCGGGTTCGAGCGGCGCGGAGTTGGTGCCTCCGGCGGGGGTGCCGTGGCGGCTGGACGTGACGAGCCCGGGGACGTTGGAGAACCTGGCGTTGGTGCCGTCGGCGGAGGAGCCGTTGGGGCCGTTGGACGTGCGGGTGTCCGTGCGCGCGGCGGGACTGAACTTCCGTGACGTCCTCATCGCCCTCGGCATGTACCCCGGCAACGCGCGGATGGGCGGCGAGGGTGCCGGAGTCGTGACCGACGTCGGCTCCGAAGTGACCACCCTGGCGCCGGGCGACCGCGTGATGGGCATGCTGTCGTCCGCCTTCGGCCCCACGGCGGTCTCCGACCATCGCGCCCTGGTACGCGTACCGGACGACTGGACGTTCGAGCAGGCGGCATCCGTGCCCACTGTTTTCGCCACCGCCTACTACGGGTTGGTGGACCTGGCCAAGGTGCGGCCGGGGGAGTCGGTGCTGGTGCACGCGGCGGCGGGCGGTGTGGGGATGGCCGCGGTGCAGCTCGCCCGGCATCTGGGCGCGGAGGTGTTCGGGACGGCGAGTGCCGGCAAGTGGGACACGCTGCGGGCGGGCGGGCTGGACGCGGAGCACATCGCGTCGTCGCGGACGGTGGAGTTCGAGGAGACGTTCCTGGCCGCGACGGCCGGCCGGGGTGTGGACGTCGTGCTGGACAGCCTGGCCGGTGAGTTCGTCGACGCGTCGCTTCGGCTGCTGCCGCGTGGCGGGCGGTTCATCGAGATGGGCAAGGCCGACATCCGGGACGCGGAGCAGGTGGCAGCCGACCACCCCGGGGTCGCCTACCGCTCGTTCGACCTCCTCGAAGCCGGCCTCGACCGGTTCCAGGAGATCCTCACCGAGGTGGTGCGGCTGTTCGAGCGGGGGGTGTTGCGGCACCTTCCGGTGACGGCGTGGGACGTGCGGCGGGCCGCGGAGGCGTTCCGGTTCGTGAGTCAGGCTCGGCATGTCGGCAAGAACGTGCTGGTGATGCCGCCCGCCTGGGACAGGGACGGCACGGTTCTGATCACGGGCGGTACGGGGGCGCTGGGTGCGCTGGTGGCCCGGCACCTGGTGGCGGAGCACGGCATGCGGCATCTGCTGTTGGCGGGCCGTCGGGGCGTGGAGGCGCCCGGAGCACGGGAGCTGCTGGCCGAACTGGAAGCGGCCGGTGCGCAGGTGTCGGTCGTCGCGTGCGATGTGGCGGACCGGGACGCGGTGGCCGAGCTGATCGCGAAGGTACCGGTGGAGCATCCGCTCACCGCCGTCGTCCACACCGCCGGCGTGGTCGCCGACGCCACCCTCACGGCCCTGGACGCGGAGCGTGTCGACACGGTCATGCGGGCCAAGGTCGACGCGGTGCTGCACCTGCACGAGGCGACCCGTGGTCTCGACCTGGCCGGGTTCGTCCTGTTCTCCTCGGCCTCCGGGATCTTCGGCAGCCCGGGCCAGGGCAACTACGCGGCGGCGAACTCGTTCATCGATGCGTTCGCCCATCGCCGCAGGGCCCAGGGACTTCCGGGCCTGTCCCTCGCCTGGGGACTGTGGGCACGGACCGGCGGCATGGCCGGGCAACTCGGACACGACGACGCGGCCCGTATCTCCCGCACCGGACTGGCCCCGATCACCGACGACCAGGGCATGGCGCTGCTCGACGCCGCTCTCGGCGCCGGCCGGCCCCTGCTCGTCCCCGTTCGACTGGACAAGGCCGCGCTGCGCTCCCAGGCCACGGCCGGCACCCTGCCGCCGATCCTGGGCGGGCTGGTGCGCGCCACGGTCCGGCGCGCCGCGAGCACCGCCGCCGCACAGGGGCCCTCGCTCGCCGAACGGCTCGATGGCCTGCCCGTGACGGAGCACGAACGCATCGTCGTCGAGCTGGTCCGCGCGGACCTCGCCGCCGTCCTGGGGCACTCCTCGGCCGCGGGGATCGACCCCGGCCGGGCCTTCCAGGACATGGGCATCGACTCGCTGACCGCGGTGGAACTGCGCAACCGGCTCAACGGAGCCACCGGACTGCGGCTGGCCGCGTCACTGGTCTTCGACTACCCCACCCCCAACGCCCTCGCCGCCCACATCCTCGACGAACTGGCCCTCGACACCGGAGGGACCGGGGCGGCGGACGGACCCGACGGCCCGGCACCCGCCCCGGCCGACGAGGCCCGGTTCCGGCGGCTCATCGACTCGATTCCCCTGGACCGCATACGGCGGGCCGGACTCCTGGACGCGCTGCTCGGCCTGGCCGGGACACCCGCGGACACCGCGGCATCCGACGACTCCGACCAGGAGGAGGACGGCCCCGCCATCGCCTCGATGGACGTGGACGACCTGGTGCGGATCGCACTCGGAGAGAGCGACACGACGGCAGACATCACCGAAGGGACGGACCGTTCATGAGCAGCGCATCCTCCGAGAAGATCGTCGAGGCACTGCGGGCGTCGCTCACCGAGAACGAGCGCCTGCGCAGGCTCAACCAGGAACTGGCCGCCGCCGCACAGGAGCCGGTGGCGATCGTGAGCATGGCCTGCCGGTTCCCCGGCGGTGTCGAGTCCCCCGAGGACTTCTGGGACCTGATCAGCGAGGGCCGTGACGCGGTCTCCGGTCTGCCCGACAACCGCGGCTGGGACCTGGACGCGCTCTACGACCCCGACCCCGAGGCACAGGGCAAGACGTACGTCCGTGAAGGCGCCTTCCTCTACGACGCGGCCGAGTTCGACGCGGAGCTGTTCGGGATCTCGCCGCGTGAGGCGCTGGCGATGGACCCGCAGCAACGCCTGCTGATGGAGACCTCCTGGGAGGTGCTGGAACGGGCCGGAATCAGGCCCGACTCGCTGCGCGGCAAACCCGTCGGCGTCTTCACCGGCGGCATCACCTCGGACTACGTGACCCGGCACTACGCGTCGGGCACCGCGCCCCAGCTCCCGTCGGGAGTCGAGAGCCACTTCATGACCGGCAGCGCGGGCAGCGTCTTCTCGGGGCGCATCGCCTACACCTACGGCTTCGAGGGACCCGCGGTCACCGTGGACACCGCCTGCTCCTCGTCGCTGGTCGCGCTGCACATGGCGGCCCAGTCATTGCGTCAGGGCGAGTGCTCGCTGGCGTTCGCCGGCGGAGTCGCCGTTCTGCCCAACCCCGGCACCTTCGTCGGCTTCAGCCGCCAGCGCGCACTGTCCCCTGACGGCCGGTGCAAGGCGTTCTCCGCGGCCGCGGACGGCACCGGCTGGGGCGAGGGCGCGGGCCTCGTACTGCTGGAGAAGCTGTCCGACGCGCGCCGCAACGGCCACCCGGTCCTGGCGATCCTGCGCGGCAGTGCCGTGAACCAGGACGGTGCCAGCAACGGTCTGACGGCGCCGAACGGTCCGTCCCAGCAGCGCGTGATCCGGGCCGCGTTGGCGAACGCGCGCCTGTCGCCCGACGACGTCGACGTCGTGGAGGCGCACGGGACGGGCACCCCGCTCGGCGATCCGATCGAGGCCCAGGCGCTGCAAGCCACGTACGGCAGGAGCCGCTCGGCCGAGCGGCCGCTGTGGCTGGGTTCGGTGAAGTCGAACGTCGCCCACGCCCAGGCCGCGGCCGGAGTGGCCAGCGTGATCAAGGTGGTCATGGCCCTGCGCCATCGCCTGTTGCCCAAGACGCTCCACGCCGAGGAGCGGTCGCCGCACATCGACTGGCACTCCGGCGCTGTCGAGTTGCTGACGGAGGCGCGCGAGTGGTCGCGCACCGAGGATCGCCCGCGGCGGGCGGGTGTGTCGTCGTTCGGGATCAGCGGCACCAACGCGCACGTGATCATCGAGGAGGCTCCCGAGTCCACCGACGAGCCGGCTGCTGAGCGGGCTCCGGTTGAGGTGGTGCCGTGGGTGACGTCGGCGCGCAGTGGCGCCGGGCTGGTGGACCAGGCGGATCGGCTTGCTCGTTTCGTCGGCGCGCGGCCGGAGTTGGAGCCGGTGGACGTGGGGTGGTCGTTGGTGGGGTCGCGGTCGGTGCTGGAGCATCGGGCCGTCGTGCTCGGCCGGGGCCGGGAGGATCTGGTGGCCGGTCTCGTCTCGCTTGCTTCCGGTGTGTCCGCGCCGGGTGTGGTGTGTGGGGTGGGTCGGGGTGGTGTGCGGCCGGTGTTGGTGTTTCCGGGGCAGGGGTCGCAGTGGGTGGGTATGGCGGTGGGGTTGTTGGAGTCTTCGCCGGTGTTTGCGGAGCGGTTGGGGGAGTGTGAGGCGGCGTTGGCGCCGTTTGTGGAGTGGTCGTTGCGGGATGTGTTGGGGGGTGGTGTGGGGTCTGTGGGGTTGTTGGAGCGGGTTGATGTGGTGCAGCCGGTGTTGTTTGCGGTGATGGTGTCGTTGGCGGAGTTGTGGCGGTCGGTGGGGGTGGAGCCGGCTGCGGTGGTGGGGCATTCGCAGGGTGAGATTGCTGCTGCGTGTGTGGCGGGTGGTCTGTCGTTGGGGGATGCGGCGCGGGTGGTGGCGTTGCGGAGTCGGGCGTTGCGGCGGTTGTCGGGGCTGGGTGGGATGGTGTCGGTGGCGGCGGGTCGGGAGCGGGTCGAGGGTCTGCTTGCCGGGTGGGTGGGTCGTGTGGGTGTTGCGGCGGTGAACGGTCCCCATTCGACGGTGGTGTCGGGTGATGCGGATGCGTTGGAGGAGTTGCTGGTGGTGTGTGAGGGGCAGGGGGTGCGGGCGCGTCGGGTTTCGGTGGATTATGCGTCGCATTCGGCTCATGTGGATCTGATTCGGGAGGAGTTGGCGGAGTTGTTGGCGCCGATTGTTCCGGTGTCTTCGCGGGTGCCGTTCTTTTCGACGGTGACGGGTGACTGGGTCGACACGGCGCGGCTGGATGCGGAGTACTGGTTCACGAATCTTCGTCGGCCGGTGCGGTTCGAGGAGGCGACTCGTGCCTTGTTGGAGCAGGGTTTCGGGGTGTTCATCGAGTCGAGTGCGCATCCGGTGCTGGCGACGGGGATCACGGAGACGGTGGATGCGGGGGATGTGCCTGGTGTGGTGGTGGGTTCGTTGCGTCGGGACGAGGGGGGTATGGACCGTTTCCTGACCTCGGTGGCGGAGGCGTTCGTCCATGGTGTGGAGGTGGACTGGGCGAGTGTGCTGCCGGGGGGTCGTCGGGTGGACCTGCCGACCTATGCCTTCCAACGCAAGCACTACTGGCTCGAGAGCACGGCTCCGGAACAGAACGACACGAGCGGTCTGCCGGCCGATGCCGCCGACACCCGCTTCTGGGAGGCGGTCGAGAGCGAGAACCTCGACGAACTCGCCCGCACCCTCGACTCCGCCGACGCCCGGTCCGCCCTGGAGACCCTGGTACCGGCCCTGGCCTCCTGGCGCAGGCAGCGCAGGGAACACTCGGTCGTCGACTCCTGGCGCTACCGCATCGGCTGGCGCCCCGCACAGATCTCCCCCCGCTCCGACACCACACTGACCGGGACGTGGCTGGTGGTCGCTCCCGCCGCGCACCGGGAGCATCCGTGGGTGACGGCGGCGGCCGAGGCGCTGCGTGGCGGCGGCGCCGAGGTCCGGACGGTCGTCCTGGACGCGGCGGAGCTCCAACGCGAGCTGTTCACGCAGGAGTTGGGCACTGCCGACTCGCAGATCGACGGAGTGCTGTCGCTGCTGGCCCTGGACGAGGCGCCGCTGCCGCAGCATCCCGATGTTCCGGCCGGGCTCGGCGCAACACTCACGCTGCTCCAGGCGCTGGGTGACGCGGGCGTCGAGGCACCCCTGTGGTGCGCCACCCAGGGCGCCGTCTCCGTCAGCAGCGTCGATCGCCTGACCCGGCCGGTGCAGGCACAGGTATGGGGTCTGGGCCGGGTCGCGGGACTTGAGCACCCGGACCGCTGGGGCGGCCTCGTCGACCTGCCGGAAACCGTCGACGCGCGGTCTGCGGGCCGGCTGCGCGCCCTGCTGGCCGAGCCGGGTGACGAGGACCAGCTCGCGCTGCGCCCCTCGGGTGCCTTCGTACGCCGCCTGACCCGTGCGCCGTTGGAGGACACCCCGCCGGTACGCGAGTGGCGGCCCGACGGCACGACGCTGATCACCGGTGGGACCGGCGGTCTGGGCGGCCATGTGGCCCGTTGGCTCGCCGCGCAGGGCGCCGAACACCTCGTACTGACCAGCAGGCGTGGTCCGGACGCGGACGGTGCCGCCGAACTCCGGGAAGAACTGGAGGAGATGGGCTCCCGGGCGAGCATCGTCGCCTGCGACGCGTCGGACCGGGACGCCCTGGCCGCGCTGCTGCGGCGGCTGCGGGACGAGGGCACGCCGGTGCGGGCGGTCGTGCACACCGCCGGCGTCGCGGGCCGGTTCACCACGCTGGCCGACGCGGACCTGGCCGACCTGGCCGAGACCCTGGGCGCGAAGGCCGGTGGGGCCACGGCACTGGACGAACTGCTGGCAGGAGAAGGCGAGCCGGACGCCTTCGTTCTCTTCTCGTCGAACGCCGGCGTGTGGGGCGGCGCCGGACAGGGCCCCTACGCCGCCGCGAACGCCTACCTCGACGCCCTGGCCGAGCGGCGCCGCGCCCGCGGCGCCGCCGCCACCTCCGTCGCCTGGGGCATGTGGAGCGGACAGGGCCTGGTGGCCGGCCAGCCCGGTGTGGAGGAGGCGCTGCGACGCCTGGGCCTGAAGGCCATGGACCCGGACCTGGCGATCACGGCACTGCACCAGGCCCTCGACCGCGACGAGACCACCCTCTCCGTCACCGACATGGACTGGGACCGCTTCGTCTCGGTGTTCACGGCGGCGCGTCCCCGCCCCCTCCTCGACGAACTGCCCGAAGCCGTAAGGATCCTGCGCGCCGCCGAAGCGGGGCACGAGGGGGAATCCGAGTCCCGTTCCGCCCTTGCCGAACAGCTGGCCGGTATGGCTCCCGCCGATCAGCACCGCCTCCTCGTGGAGATGGTGCGCGCCCAGGCCGCGACCGTGCTGGGCCACGACTCCGGCGACGCGGTCGACCAGGACCGGCAGTTCCAGGACCTCGGGTTCAACTCGGTGAGCGCGGTGGAACTGCGCAACCGGCTCAACGAGGCGACCGGGCTGCGCCTGCCGGCCTCGCTGGTCTTCGACCACCCGACGCCCGCCGCGCTGGCCCGCCGGATACGCGCCGAGGTGCTGGGCGAAGCGGAGGAGCCGGCCGCCGCCGGCCTCGCCGGTCGGGCCGTCGGTGACGCCCTCGACGACGACGCCGTGGCCATCGTCGGCATGAGCTGCCGACTGCCCGGCGGTGTGGAGAGCCCCGACGACCTGTGGCGCGTCGTCGTCGAAGGCCGCGACGTGATCTCCGACCTGCCGACCGACCGGGCCTGGGAGGCGGTCGAGCGGCTGCGGGAACTCGGGATGGAGATGCCAGGCGGGCGCTGGCTGCGCACGGGCGGATTCATCGACACCGCCGCCGAGTTCGACCCGGACTTCTTCGGCATCTCCACCGCCGAGGCACTGGCGATGGATCCGCAGCAGCGGCTGCTGCTGGAGATGTCGTGGGAGGCGATCGAACGGGCCGGCATCGACCCGCACACCCTGCGAGGCGGCTCCACCGGCGTGTACGTCGGCACGTTTTTCCAGCCGTACTGGGCGGGCTCCAACCGCATCGCGGAGGACGTCAAACCCTTCCTGGGCACCGGCGTCACCCCGACGTTCGCCTCGGGTCGCATCGCCTACCTCCTCGGCCTCGAAGGCCCCACGTTCACCGTGGACACCGGCTGCTCGTCCTCGGCCGTCGCTCTGCACCAGGCGTGCCAGGCGGTGCGTCGTGGGGAGTGCTCGACGGCGCTGGTCGGTGGTGTCACCGTGCTGTCCAGCCCGATGGGTGTGCCCGACCTCGGCGGCATGGCCGAGGACGGCCGCTGCAAGGCGTTCTCCGCCGAGGCCGACGGCACCGGCTGGGGTGAGGGAGCCGCGCTGGTCATGATCGAACGGCTCTCCGAGGCGCGCCGCCTGGGCCATCCGGTCCTCGCGGTCGTCCGCGGCTCCGCGGTCAACCACAACGGCGAGAGCAACGGCATGTCGGCCCCCAACGGCCCGTCCCAGCAGCGGCTGATCCGCCAGGCCCTGGCCGACGCTCGGCTGTCGCCCGACGAGGTCGACGCGGTGGAGGCGCACGGCACCGGCACGCCGCTCGGCGACCCGATCGAGGCCCAGGCGCTGCTGGCCACCTACGGCCGGGACCGGGCGGAGGACCGGCCGCTGTGGCTCGGCACGGTCAAGACCAACATCGGCCACCCGCAGGCGGCGTCCGGCCTGGTCGGCGTCATCAAGATGGTGCTGGCCATGCGCCACGGACTGCTTCCCCGGTCCCTGTACGCCGACTCGCCGACACCGCAGGTCGACTGGGCGTCCGGCGCGGTCTCGCTGCTGGCCGAGAACACGCCGTGGCCGGAGAGCGGACGGCCTCGCAGGGCCGGTGTCTCCTCCTTCGGTGCCAGCGGCACCAAGGCCCACATCATCCTCGAACAGGACGCCTGGCTGCCCGACGCCGACACACCGCAACCCGCGGTCGGCACCGACGGCCAGATCGCCGCCGTACCCCTGCTGGTGTCCGCCCGCACCCCGGACGGGGTCCGCCAACAGGCCCGCAGGCTGCGCGAGTTCGCGGAGACCCACACCGAGACGGAGCTGACGGACCTCGCCTGGTCCCTGGCGACCTCGCGCTCGGCGTTCGAGCACCGGGCCGCGCTGTTCGCGGTCGACCGGGAGGAACTGCTGGCAGGGCTCGCGGACCTGGAGCGGGGAGACCTCCTCGACCGGACCGTCCAGGGCGAGGCCGTGTCCACGGCGCGCACCGCGTTCGTCTTCGCCGGCCAAGCACTGCCCGACACTCCGACTCCCGCCGCACGGCAGCTGTACGAAGCGCTGCCGGACTTCGCCGACGCACTGGACGAGGCGTGCGTCTACCTCGACGCATGCGCCCAACTGGCCGGTCCGGTACAGGAGTTCGCCCTCGGTGTTCGCCCGGCTGCCGACGCGGTGACCGCCGCCTGTGTCGCGTTCGCCCACGAGACGGCGCTGTCCCGGTCGCTGCCGCGGCTGGGCGTGACACCGGAGGTCGCGGCGGGGCTCCGCCTGGGGGAGATCAGCGCGGCGCACGCCGCCGGGGTTCTGGGGATCGAGGACGCCGCAGCGCTCCTCGTGGCCGTGGCGCGGCTGCGCGACGGCACGGCGGATCGGGAGGCCGCGCTCGACGGGTTCGGTCGGACGGCGAAGAACATCGCGTCGCACCCGGCCCGGCTCCGGCTGGTGTCCGCTCTGACCGACGAGCCGCTCGACGCCGAACGGCTGCTGGATCCCGGGCACTGGCTGGACGAGGAGACCCCGGTGGACATGCCATCGGCGGACGGCGGTCCGGCGCCGCGCGTCCAGGGTGTGTTCGTCGGCCTCCCGGACGGCGTACCCGCCGGATCGGCCGGGGCCGTGACGGGCCTGATGCGTGTGCTGGCCCGGGCGCACGTCGACGGCGTCACCGTCGACTGGCGGGAGGCGCTGACCGCGGTGGGCGTCCAGGGCCGGTCGGTGGAGCTGCCCACCTACCCCTTCCGGCGCGACCGCTACTGGCTGGAGGCGAACCCGGTGGCGGTCCTGGGGGACGCTCTCGCGGGCAAGAACGTCTCCAACTGGAGCGCGGTGGAAGGAGTGGAGCTCCTCGACGAGACCACGCGCAAGGAGGTCGTGGAGGAGTACTTCCGCCGGCTCAACGCGGGCGACCTCGACAAGGTCCTGGAGCTGCTGGCGCCCGACGTCCGCATGGAGGACCCGGTCGGCGGACCGCCCAAGCTCGGGCGCGAGGCCGTCGGGGAGTACATCGCACAGGTCATCGAGGCCAGGGCCGAGATCACCGTCGGTCCGATCGTGGCAGCACAGGACGGCGTGCGGGTCGCGCTGCCGCTGGTCGGACGGCTCGCCCAGCTCGGCAGGTCCGACGGCCCGCGCATGGAGATCAACTGCGTGGACGTCATCCGGGTCAACGGCGACGGACTGATCCAGGAAGTGCTGGTCTTCTGGGGCATGACGGACATCGCCCGCTGACGGAAGCCGCTCCGTACGACGACGACCCGGCACCGCGCTTCAGGCGGTGCCGGGTCGCGTTCTTGTCGTGGGGACCGGAGGTTCAGCCGTGGTGGGCTGCCGGTCCGATGACCGGCTCACGCCGACCGGGCGTCCGGCAGCTCACCGCGGGGGCGCGGCCGCAGTGTCCCAGCGCACCAGGACGGTGCCCACGGACATCCCGCCGCCGAAGCCGGCCAGCAGGAGCGTGTCCCCGTCGCCGAAGTGCTGCTGACGCCGGGCCACATCGAGCGCGAGCGGCACGGAGGCCGCACCGGTGTTGGCATGTCCGGCGACGGTCAGATGGGTGCGGGCGCGCGGCAGCCCGAGTCCGGGCAGCACGTCCAGCAGCATCGCGCCGTTGGCCTGGTGCGGGACGAGATGGTGCACGTCGTGCGGATCGGTGCCGCAGACCGCGAGCAACCGCCGTATGGAGGCAGGCAGTTCCGCCGTGACGAACTCACGGACGGCTCGGCCCTGCATCTGGAAGTAGTGCTCGCCCGAAGCGAGGGTCTTCTCCGAGGCCGGCTTGCGACTGCCGCCCGCGGGGACCTCGATCATGTCGTGGTGACGACCGAAGCTGGTCAGATCAGAGCCGACGATTCCGTATCCGGAGCGCACCGGGCCGAGCACCACCGCCCCCGCGCCGTCACCGAACAGCACCGCCGTGCGCCGGTCGCTCGGGTCGATGATGCGCGAGTACACGTCGGCTCCCACGACCAGCCCGTACCGTCCCTCGTCCGCCGTGTCGGCGGCGACCAGGCGAGCCGCGGTGACGAGCGCGAACACGAAGCCGCTGCACACGGCGTTGAGATCGAACGCGGCGGCTCCGATGGCGCCGAGGCGGTGCTGCACGAGGCTCGCGGTCGCCGGCTGGGGATGGTCCGGCGTCGAGGTCGCCACCACGATCCAGCCGAGCTGACGCGCCTCGACACCGGCGTCGACGAGCGCTGCCTCGGCCGCGGCCACAGCGAGGTCCGACGTCGCTTCGCCCTCGGCGGCGTACCTGCGTTCGTGAATACCGGTCTTGCGTACGATCCACTCCGCCGTCACTCCGGCACGCTCGGCAACGACCTCGTTGGACACGGTGCCGGAGGGCAGGAAGGACCCCGTCCCGCGAATTCCCGTGGCGAACGGTCCCCGTTGAGCTGTCACGGTCTGCTCCTGGTCGGTGGTCCGTGGCGGCCGGCACCGAAAGGCGCAGGTCCTAGGGTCCCCTCGACCCTAGGAACGCGGAGCGACGTACGGTAACCCCTGACTCGCCCGGCGTGCCCCCTAACCTTGGGGCGCCCGCTCGGCAGGAGGCCCTGGGGTCGGCGTGGGCGCGAGTGGCAGCAGACGCGCGGAAGCCGACGGTGGTGGCGGCAAAAGACAAAATCGGGTGCGTAGTCATCGTGAACGGGTGGCGAGAACTGGGTGCAGGGCAGTAGTCGCCGGAGCCGCTCTCCGATAGCGTACCGACCAGACGGTACGTCTTGGTGTGCTCCATGCGCCGTCGCGTGCTCGATCAACACAACGTTTCATCCGCCACTGGATGGAGAGCCGCTCATGACGCAGAACGTGAACCGCGACAGCCTGGCCCTTGCGCGCAAGACCTGGAGAACTCTCGAGCCTTACCACGGGGCTGTCTACTTCTCGCCCGAAGCCGCAGATCAGTACGCCGCGTTGGGCGTGGACGCCACGACGGGGTATTTCGCGTCCCGCTCCGCCGCGCTCGGCGCTGCTCCGGCAGATCTGGTCATCGCCACGTTCTACAACTTCAATCCTCAACTGGTGCGCCGCGTCATACCCGCGGCATGGGAAGCCGCGACGCCGCAGCGGTTCGCCGCCGCCCGGCTCACCGGGATCGATACCACCCTCCGCCGCATCCTCGGCGCGGACATCTCCTCACCGGCGCTGGCCCGCGCGGCGGAGTTGGCCCGCAGCGCGGCTGAAGTGACCGTGTGCCATCCTCAGGGCCGCCCCCTCTTCGCCGCGCACGCGGCACTGCCGTGGCCGAGCGCACCCCACCTCGTGCTCTGGCACGCGCAGACGCTGCTGCGGGAGTTCCGCGGCGACGGTCACGTGGCGGCACTGCTGACTGCCGGACTGAGCGGGATCGAGGCTCTCGTCACGCACGCCGCCACGGGGGAGATCGACGCAGGGGTGCTGCGCGACTCACGGGCATGGACGCCGGAGCAATGGGAGCAAGCGGTGCGGAACCTGCGCGAACGTGGATGGCTCGACGACGGACCCCGCCTGGCTCTGACCGAGGACGGTGCGCGGCGCAGGGCGGAGATCGAGCACGCCACCGACAGGCTGGCCGCCCTCCCCTACATCACGCTCGGTCCTGCCGCGGCCGCCGAACTTCGTTCGCTGATGAGGCCGTTCAGCCTCGCGGTCGCCAAGGAGCTCCTGCCGTGGGCCGTCGACCGCCTCAGCGAGGAGAGCGCATGACAGGAGAGAGCGAAGTCGGCACGTCGAGTGACGAATGACGCTCGGAACGGCCTTCCGGCAATCGCCTCAAGAGACATCGAGCCGGTCACCAAGCAGGACGAACTCGCGGTCCGCTACGAGGCTGCTGTCCTCGGTGCCGTCGTCAACGAGTGGTCGTGACGTACTGGTCCGACGACAACTCGAACACCCGTACTCGCCGACCGCAGGTGGGATTGACGGTCTCACGGAACAGATGCATCCCCAGTTTGGTCATGATCCGTTCGGAGGCGTCATTGCCCACTTGAGTGATGCTGACGATCCGCTCCAGCCCTCGCTCTTCGAACCCGAACCGTACAGCGGCCGCAGCGGCCTCGGTGGCCAAGCCCTGCCCCCAGTGGGAACGTCCCAGCCGCCAGCCGACCTCGACCGCCGGCAGTACCTCCGGCAAGAATTCGGGCACCGAGAGGCCGGTGAACCCGGCCAGCTTGCCGGTGGACCGGATCTCCACGGCGAACAGGCCGAAGCCCTGAGACTCCCACTCGCTCTCCCATGCCTGGATCCCGCTACGAGTCTGCTGTTCGTCACGGACGCCGCCGTCACGGATCCAACGCATGACCTCGGGGTCGGCATTGACGGCAGCCATGGGCGCAACGTCTTCCTGGCGCCAGCGACGCAGGATCAAACGGGGAGTCTCAAGCGTGACCATCCAATCATTCTGGATCACAAATGGGCTCTCCACCATCTTCACCAGGCACTTTCGACACACGCTCCAAAGCGCGTCCGGTCGTGCCGGAGCGTGACCGGACGATGTTCACTGCCGGACGTGCACCGTGATCCGGACGACGCCGGCTGCCGTTCGTGCTGGCCGTTCGAAACCGCATCGAACGCTGAGATCGTGCTGCACGGCCAGACTCTGGACATCGCACGCTCGAGGCCCCTGCTGTTGTCAGACGCTGCTGGCGCGATGCCCAGACGTCACTACGAGCAGGAGATCACATGGGCATGGTGCGGGTGATCCAGTGGAAGCCGGCCCGGACCGTTGGTCCCTACTACGGAAACGACCGAGTGAGTAGCACGAGAGGGCCACTCCAACGCGGAAGATCGTGACACGAGCCCTTAGTTGATGATTTCGGCGCGGTCATCCAGACGGATTGCGGCCAGCCGGTCTCGCCACACTCGGAGAGCTTCGGGTGTCTGTCGCGTCCAGTCGGTGACCTCGCCAACGATCCGGAGTGGTTCCCTGCTGCGAAAGGAGCGGGTGGGATTGCCAGGGAACTTCTTGTCGGTGACGTTCGGATCGTTCTCGAACTCCCCGGTCGGTTCGACGGCATACACTCGCGGGGCCCCGTCGCCGGCGGCGAGTTCGGCGGCGAGTCCCGCGCCGTCGCGCAACGCGGTGAAGTAGATGTGGTTCATCACGATCTCGGGCCGGTAGTTGGAACGGAAACCGGCGGTGAGGTGATCTCCGACCCGCAGCTCGGCCTTGGTGCCGTGGAAGAACGGACCCTCGTCCAACGCCTCGTTCATCGTTGCAGATTATCAAACCAAGCTGTCGTGACGGCGAGCAATCCACGACGCCTCGGACGCCGTTGCCGAAGGTGGTCCGAGCGGGGTGGTGACGGGACCGCGGATCGGCCGTCCGTGGGGCGTGCCGCTTGCCGGCCGGGTACTGGTGGTGGCTGTCCACTGCCGGACGAACCTCACCACGCGGCAGCTCGGGCCGGCCACGGTGTGCAGGGTCATCCAGCGTCTTGAGAGGCTCCTCACGCTCGAGCCCGCCAGTCCTGTCGATGCCGCGGACCGACTGTGGATCGTGGACGGCACGCTGGTCCCGGTCCGCGACCGCAAGGTCGGCGTTTCGAGCCCCAACTACGGTTCTCCGCGAACGTGCAGGTCATCATTGACGCCGGCACCCGCCTGGTCGTGGTGCAAATCTGCACGACAGCCAAGCTCTGATCCCCCTGGCCAAGGGAATCCCATGGCCAGGCTCGCCGGTTGCCGATGTCTCCACCGACGCTACGAGCGCAGAGCGGAACACCTTCTTGCCTTCGCGAGCATCCTGCATCCTGATCTGCTCCCGCGGGCTCGTGCCCAACCGGCGTGGCAAGACTCAGGTGTTGGCGGCGCCGTAGCCCAGGACGTCGCCTTGCGGAAGCAGGTAGCCGATGTCCCTCGTCCGTGGCAACTTCCCTGCCAGCGTGGAGGCGTCGGTGCAACCAGAAACCTCGAAGCCGATGACCCCCATGCTGAAGGAGGCGCTCTTGAAAGTCTCGGTCGCGATGGCAGCCAGCCAGTCGTCCATCACGTCGGACCTGAAGAACGGCTGACCGTCCCAGTACGCTAGACCCGCGTGCTCCAGCGCGCCCAGGGGGACGTAAAAGTCCAGCCAGTCGCCGCTTTCATCACCGCCGCGGATCGCCACGCAACCGCATACGGCCAGTTGGCCCGTCGGCAGACGGACCTGGCCGTGAAGGTGGCCGAAGTCGGTCAGAGAACCAACCGTGCACGGCACGGGATCCTGCTCCTCGGGTTCACGGCCTCTCTGCCCAAAGCACCCGTGAACGTCTGCTGCGGACCACAGAGCACTCAGGACGGCCTGAAGCTGGTCGTCATCAGTCGATCCAACCTCTATGGCCAGTTCGTAGTAGCCACCGGACCAGTTGGTCTGGTCCCGGAAGAGAGCAGGGCTCGTCATGACGTGATCATGCGGCAGAGTTCAGCCCGGTGTCACCCGCGTTTCAGTACGCAGTCGGGTCAAGTGAGATGACTTCTGCGGATTTGTGTCAGTGGAGGAGGACCGCTGGAGGTGCTTAGCGGCTGCGGTGCGCTGCTGCTCCCTTGCTGGATGTGACAGGCTGACGCGATGCGCAAGCCCAAGCCCCGCACCGCGCTCATATCTCTGGCCGCCGCCATCACTGTCTCGGCGGTCGCCACGACGGTTCTCGAGTCCTCGGCCTTCCCCGCAAGGGACGACCCCAAAGCCAGGGAAGCGTATGAGCAGGGCTACGAGTGGGTGAAGACCCGTACCGAGGCAGAACCTGATCCGACAACGAGGCTCAACCCCACGCCGACGCCGTCGCCGAGCCTCGTGACCGAGATGCAGAGGGATACGGTCACGCTCAGCGCACGCTCGGTCGGCGAGTTGGGTGAGGTGGACGACCGGGAGATCTGCGACTACTACGCCTCGGTATCCGAGTACACCAGCGGCCTTCCGGCGAAGTACCGGGATGACTGGGTACGCGGCTGCCAGGCGGCCATGACGCCCCAGTCCGACAGCGGACCACGCCCCAGCGGACGCTGATCACGCACAGTTCCCAGGTGATCAGCTCGCGCTCACCCGCCGAGGCGCAGCATGTGACTTCGCCGAAACCGCTGAGAACCCCCACCAGAATGGACCGCCCGACAACCCGTTCACCCATCGGATGAACAGCATGCACAAGTACGTGGCGGTCCGGTGCTCGTACAGCGGCGGCCTGCCTCTGCAAGGGTTGTTCGGTGATCCCCGGTCAGCGGTGGCCGGTTGCCAGGATGACGAGGAACTGGCCGCCGCCGGTCTCGATGCCGGCGGTCACCGGCAGTCCCGGTACCAGTCGGGAGAACCGGTCCACCAGCCAATCCGCCGCTTCCTGGGCGTCCTGCCTGGTCGGACAGCGGCCCACCATCTCGCGGCCCCCCTTGCGTTCCAGTCGCGCGGCAACGGTGATCAGCGGCGCGGGTTCGACCACGTACAGGCGGTCCGGCCAGGCGATGACCGCCTTGACCGCGCCCTTGCGGGTGTTGCACCCGCGGTGCGCGAGCCGCTCGGCGACCTTGGCCTTCCGGTCGGCGGTCCGGCTGTCGACGCTGGGCCCCTGCGGGTCGTTCACCGACTTGTCGGGGTCGACCGGTTCGTCGCACACCCAGCAGCGCCAGCCGTCGCGCTCAGCTACATCATCAAGGAGACTCACCCGAGCAAACTAGCCTGCCCGGCCGCCACCCCGCGCACCAGGGCCTCGGCAATCAGGTGAGCCGTGGTCCCTGTTGTTCCTGGACAACGTGAGAATGATCAAGTGTGCCACCGGCAGGCGCGATGGGGCCCGGTGTCGTTGGTGGTGATGTCGACCCTCGTCTGGGCCCGGGGCGGGATGGCGACCTCGATCGAACGGACCGCGTATCCGCGGTTCAAGCGGCTGATCACCGCACATGAGCTGCATCTATATCTATACCTATACCTATATCTACATCTGCATCTGTTCTTCGCGCTGACCCGGGAGGAGGCGGCGTGGGCGGCTGAGCGGATGGATTCCGACGGCCATCGGCTCGCTCTGATGCCGGCGTCGAAGTCCTCTCAGTGGCTGGGCCGGTTTCCGAAAACCGGATGAGTACCCGGAGACGGTGGTGGAGGCGGCCGGGGCGATCAGTAGAAGCGGCGGATGAAAACGTCCGATTTGCCGTTGGTGTCGTTGGGCACGATGCCGTCGGCCGTGGAATGGAAGACCACGTCGCGTCCACCGGCACTGACCGCGTCGGTCCCGGCCGAGGCGAGCTGGTTCGAGACGATCTCGTCGGTGCCCGTCTCCAGGTCGCGCAGCGTGAGCGACGGTCCGGTCGTGTCGTGTGGGGCGTACAGCAGATAGCGGCCGGTGGGATCGATGGCCACGCCCCGCACGTTCGGCACCAGTTGGTCGGTGCCCGAGCTCTCGTCGTGGACGTAGGTGTCGGAGCCCGAGAGGTAGACGACCTTGCTGCCGTCCTTGCTGAGCTGGACGAGTGTCGCCGCCTTGGACGGGCCCTCGATCGGGCCGGAGGAGGTGTTGTCGGTCCGGTCCCACACGAAGACGTCCTCCGTCTGGCCGTCCTGGTAGGCGACAAAGCGGCCGTCGCCGCCGATGGACGGCCGGGCCGAGACGGTGTGGTCGAACTCGGCGACGGTCTGCGCGGTGTCGGCGCGCCAGTCCCGTACCTCGATGCGCTGCCGGGACGGCGGTCGGCTGAAGGTGGCGACCTGGGCGATGTAGCGGCCGTCCGTGCTCAGCGACGGCTGGCTGCAGCTGAGGCCCGAGCAGTTGACGCCGATCGTGCTTCCCGAGCTCACCTGAGACAGGAAGGCCTTCGTGTCTCTGAACAACAGCCCCCACAGGGCGACGTATTGCCCATCACCGCTGATCACCGGGCGCTGGATCGGGGAGGTGAGGGTGCTCATCAGCGTGGTCTGGCCCGTCCGCTGGTCGCGGACGAACACCCTTTCCCCTGTCACCGGGTTGGTGGGTGTGAGGTTCTTCGCCAACGACGAGAAGGCGATGCGTCGGCCGTCGGCCGTGATCGTGGCGCCGGCGGAGTCGCCGTCGCCCTGGGTGCCGTCGGGTGCGACACTGATCCGCTCGACCCCGGCTCCGCTGTCGCTCGCGACGCCCGGCACGGTCAAGGGCTCAGCCGAAGCGGCTGCGGGCAGCACCGTCGTGACCGCGCAGACCACGACCGTGGCGCTCAAGGCGGCCCGCACACGTCTGGTGGCGCCCCGATTCGCGGTTCCCCTCATTTTCCCCCCAAGGCAGACATGGTCCCTCTCTCCGGTTCCCCACCGGAGGGCCACAAGCATGCAACCGCGATGGCGCTGTGGGGTCAATGCGTCGCATGGCTATCGAGAGGTGCGGTTCCGGTCAGGTGAGAGCGGTCGGCCGGGCAGGGCCACAGGGGCCCGATGACACGCCGGACGGGAAGGCCGAGCAGGGCGAGGACGCAGTCAAGGCCTGGCCGGTTCGCAGACCTCGGCCGCTGCGTCGCCGGGAGGGCTTGAGCGCCGAAGCGGTACCAACTGCTCCGGTGGCGGCCTCCGTTGCAAGTCCGTGAACGCTTCTTTAAGGCCCCGACGTCATCGGTCGGCCGCAACGCGGAACCGGCTGCATGAGGCATTCGCTCCAGCAGACGGCCAGAGATTGTTCCTATGAGGGGTGGTCGGCCGACTCGCATAGGCTGTCGTGAAACAGGCCCCTACGACACCAGTCGGATGAGGGCCCCTCCGCGTCGCGTCGACGGCGAATAACTGGAGCAACCTCCCTCTGTTTGCACCCCGCAACGCTTCGGCCATCCTCACCTGGCCGAGAGTGCAGCGGTGGTAATCGCCCCAAAAGGGATGAGCGGGTCCGTTTCTCGATCTCGCGTCGGTCATGTGCATCGTGTACCTTCCGATTGCTTGCGGAGATGACTGACTTGTTTTGGCCTGTGCAGCGTCCTCCGGGGGGAAGGCGCAAGATCGTGACGGGCATGAAGATTGGTTGGGGGAGGCGTAAAAGGCATGTCTGCACGACCCCTTGAACGAACACAGCGCCCCTGCGGGCGATGTACCGAGAGGCGCTGAGCGCCGCCCTGGCGCCCTATGGTCGCCGGCGGCCTGCACGCCATCCGGGAGATGCTCGACGAAGAACTCGCACCCACCGTCGCGGCCCTCGACCCGGGCGGGCGCCCGTATCTCTTCGGTGTCGACGCCGTGGCCCAGGACCTCATCGACGACCTGGTCGTCGGCTGCGAGGAAGCCGACATGCTCGCCCCGGCCGTGGCGGAAGTCGAACGAGCCGGTAACGAGTTCGTCGGAGCAGACCTCAGCTGCGCCAAACGGGACGGAGTGCTCCTGGAGGGAATCCTGTGGGACGCCACCACGTTGTGGCCCGCCCAGTGGGAGACCCGCGTACGTCATGCGTCGCTGCCGTGCGGCGAGGCGGAAGGGATCCTCATCGTCGCTGCGGAAGGCTCCGATTCGGTGGTCCCAGCGGAGGCGTAGGACCCCGCGCGTGCACCGCAGGCCTTGGACGCGCGGCCCGCGGACACTGCCTCACGGTGCCGGCGGAGTCGGGAGCAGAGGAGGACGGTCGGGCAGGTGGGTGTGGCGCCATGGGCTCGGACGAGCACAGGCCCACGTCACCCCACGCCTACGACCAGTCGCCGTGCGGCTGCGCGCCCAGGGGCAGCGGGAGCCGCTGAGCCTGGCGGCGTCGACCAGGTGGAGCGCCTGGGTTCGCGCTCGGCAGGCCTCATGACTGTTCCTCAGGCGGGCGTTTCGGCGGTGGCGGTCAGGACCGCGCGGCCGAGGATGTGGCCGGCCATGGTGAAGCCGAGGGCGGCCGGAGTGGCGTCGGCGGGGACACCGATGGCGTCGACGTCGAGGGCGTGCACCACGGTGAAGTAGCGGTGCGGACCGTGACCCGCCGGCGGGGCGGCGCCGATGAAGCGGGCCGCTCGGGCGTCGTTGGGCAGCTGGAAGGCGCCTTCGGGAAGGCCCGAGCCGGCGTCGTCTCCGGCGCCTTCGGGCAACTCGGTGACGGTGGCGGGGATGTCGGCCACCGCCCAGTGCCAGAACCCGGACCCGGTGGGGGCGTCGGGGTCGTAGACGGTGACGGCGTAGCTCCTGGTGCCTTCCGGGGCGCCGCTCCAGGACAGCTGTGGGGAGACATCCTTCCCGCCGGGAACACCGGAGAGGCCGGAGTACTGCTCGATCGACCAGGCTGCGCCGTCGGTGACGGTGGTGCTGGCAACGCTGAAAGAGGCTGCCTCGGGGAGGCGGGCGAAGGGGTCGGCGGCGCTCATGGCGTCGTTCCTTTCAGTCCGTGCTGCGGGGTGGCGGTGATGCGGCCGACGGAGGTTCCGCCCTGGCGGCGCCAGGAGTCGCCGCCGTCGCCCGGTGCTCATCACGGCGATCAACTGAGATCGACGATAACATCAATAATCGATTATCCATGGGATCGTCTATTCTGTAGCTCATGAGCCGAACGACCCACACCTCCGCCTCGTCGGGTAAGCAGATGCTCTCCGAGCAGGTCTACACACACCTGCGGGACGCGATCATGCGCGGAGATCACGCCCCCGGTGACGCCCTCAGACCCCAGGACCTCGCCAAAGAGCAGGGTGTGAGCCTGGCCGTCGTGCGCGAGGCGCTCGTGCGGGTGGTCGGCGAGGGCCTTGCCGACCGGCTGCCCAACCGGGGCTTCGCCGTCCCGGCCTTCTCCGACCGCCGCTGGCAGGAGATCGCGGAAGCGCGCCGGACCGTCGAACCGGCCATGCTGCGCATGTCGGTCGAACGCGGCGACGTCGACTGGGAAGCCCGCGTACGAGCCGCCCATCACCGACTGAGCCGTACCCCGGCGTACGTACCGGAGGAGGGCGAGCACTACAGCAGCGCATGGGCCGAAGCCCATCGGGTCTTCCACCGCACCTTGCTGGAGGGGTGCGGCAACCTCGTCCTGCTGGAGACCTTCGACCGGATGTGGACCGCGAGCGAGCTGGCGCGCCGCTGGTCGGCACACCGCAACCCCGGCAGGGACGGCGCCCTGGAACATCGCCGGCTGGAAGAGGCCGCGCTCGCCCGCGACGCCGACACGGCGGCCGAGGTACTGACCCGACACCTCACCCAGACCGCGGCCGGACTGACCGACTGCCCCCACCACGAACCCACGGACGAAGCCTGATGCGCCCCGCCCGCACGGCCACACCTGATCACCGACACCGGAGCCACAGCATGACTTCCTTCCAGGCGAGCACAGGCCGCCACTGCCACAACGCCGTCAGCCCCCTGCACTCAGCTGTGTACTTCGCGCCGGAACGGCAGGACGAACTCGCGGCGCTCGGGCTGGAGAGAGGGGCCATGTCCTACTACGCGGGACGCGCCGCCCCGCTCGGCGCCGTCGGCGCGGGCACCGTCACCGCGACGTTCTACAACTTCAACCACGAGCATGTGAAGCGGTACATCCCCGCTGTGTGGACGGTCACCACACCGGAGGCGGTGCTCGCGGCGGTGCTGCGCGGTGTGGACGCGATGCTGCGACGACTGCTCGGAGCGGAGGTGCTCGCGTCGAAGGAGATGGCCGAGGCGGCCGGGCTGGCGCTGCGCGCCACCGAGGCGTGCCACCGCGAGGCGCGCCCGCTGTACGCCGCGCACGCCGGCCTTCCGGTCCCCGAGGAACCGCACCTGGCCCTTTGGCACGCCGCGACGCTGCTGCGCGAGCACCGGGGCGACGGTCACCTCGCCGCCCTGGCCATCGCCGGCCTGTCCGGCGTCGAGGCGCTGGTCCTGCACAACGCCACCGGCACGGCACCGACTTCGGCACTGTTCATGCGGACCAGGGGGTGGTCCGCGCAGCAGTGGGACGCTGCCAGGGAGCAGTTGCGCGAGCGCGGCCTGCTGGACGAAGCAGGGGACCTCGAGCAGGCGGGCGCGACCCTGCGCGGCGAGGCCGAGGTGCTCACCGACCGCCTCGACGCCGCCCCGTACGACCACCTCGGCCCGGCTGCCACAGCACGCCTGACCGAACTGGCCGGTGACTTCTCCAGAACCATCAGAGCAGCGGGCGCCTTCCCCGCGGCGCTCTTCGGCAAGGGCTGAGGGCTGAGGGCGGCGGGCGCAGGCCAGTCCGAGGCCGGGACCGGCGCCGACGAGGCAGCGCGCCGAGCTGCAGTTCGGCTGCTAGGCACTCCCGCACATCGGGCCGGCGGCTCTCATGGGGAGTCCTGAAGGTTGTGGCAGTCGCGCCTTCAGAAGGCGATGCGGATCTTGAGGGCCGTGCGGTCGTCCATGGCGCGGTAGCCGTCCGGAACCCCGTCGAGGTCCACGGTGCGGTCGAAGACCAGGCCGGGGTCGATCGCGCCGGACAGCACGTCCGGCAGCAGCTCGGGAATGTACGCGCGGGCGGGGGCGACGCCGCCGGCCAGCATGACGTTCCGGTCGAACATCTGGGAGATGTCGACGCCGGCGCTGCCGCCGTGCGGCACGCCGACGTAGCCGACCGCGCCGCCGTCGCGGGCGATGGAGATCGCGGTGCGCATCGACTCCTCGGTGCCGACGGCCTCCAGTACGGCGTGTGCGCCCTGACCGCAGGTCAGCTCCTTGACCGCCTCGATCGCGGCCTCTCCGCGCTCGGCGACCACGTCGGTGGCGCCGAAGCTACGGGCGATCGCGGTGCGCTGCTTGTGCCGGCCCAAGGCGATGATCCGGCCGGCGCCGAGGCGCTGCGCGGCGAGCACACCGCACAGCCCGACCGCGCCGTCGCCGACCACGGCGACCGTGGCGCCGGGCCGGACTCGGGCGGCGACCGCGGCGTGGTGGCCGGTGCTCATCACGTCGGAGAGGGCGAGCAGGCTGGGCAGGAGCTTCTCCTCGTCGGCCGTCTCCTTGGGCAGTTTGACCAAGGTGCCGTCGGCGAACGGGACGCGGACGGCCTCGCCCTGGCCGCCGTCGGAGCCGACCTCGCCCCAGAAGCCGCCCTGCGGGCAGGAGGTCTGCAAGCCCTCGCGGCAGTAGTCGCAGGTGCCGTCGGACCAGACGAACGGGGCGACCACGAAGTCGCCCGGGCGCAAGTCCCTCACCTCGGAGCCGACCGCCTCTACCATGCCGAGGAACTCGTGCCCGATCCGCTGACCCGCCGTGCGGGAGGCCACACCGCGGTACGCCCACAGGTCGCTGCCGCAGATGCAGGCGTTCACCACCCGCACGACGGCGTCGGTCGGCTTACGGACCACCGGGTCGGGCGCATCCTCGATCCGGATGTCGTGGGGGCCGTGGATGACGGTGGCACGCATGAAGACTCCTGGACACTGATCGGGACATGGGTTGATTACGCCAGCGTCGCCGCGCATATGTTCTGGTGTCCATCTACATCTCCTTCACCTCCTCTTTAAGATGAACTAATGCTTGATGTCCGACGACTCATCCTCCTGCGTGACCTGGCTGCCCACGGCACGGTGACGGCCGTGGCCGAGCTCCACAGCGTCACGCCCTCCGCCGTCTCGCAACAACTGCGGCTGCTGGAGGACGAGACCCGCACCCGCCTGCTGGAACGCACCGGCCGCTCCATCCACCTCACGGCCGCCGGCCGCCGACTGGCTGACGACACCGAGGATGTGCTCGCGGCACTCGAGAAAGCCCAGAACCGGCTGCACACCGACACCGGGGAGCCGACCGGACCCCTCCACATCGCCTGCTTCCCCAGCGCGCTTGCACCGGTGGCCGCCCCCCTCGGCGAAGCCCTGGAGAGCGCCCACAGGGACCTGCGGCTGCATATCACCGAGGCCGAACCCGAAGCCGCCGTAAGGCTGCTGCTCGAGCGACGCGTCGACCTCGCGCTGCTCTACCGCTACACCAACCTCGCCGCACCCCCGCACCCCAACGTCGAGGCCCACACCCTGAGGGCCGATCCGCTGGTCGCGATCCTGCAGACCGACCACCCGGCGGCTGCCCCCGAGCGATCCCCGATAGACCTACGGGAACTCGCAGACACCCCGTGGATCACCGCCCCGCCTCAAACAGCCTGCGGGGACGCCGTTCTCCAGGCCTGCCGAGCGGCCGGCTTCACACCCCGGGTACGGCACACCTGCACCGACTTCTCCGCCATGATCGCCCTCGCCGCCAGCGGTGGCCACACGGTCCTCGTCCCCCACCTGGCCGCAGCCCACCTCCCGCCGACCCTGACGGCGCGACCGGTGACGGACAACACGCTCACCCGCACGATCGAGATCGCTGTCCGTCATGGCACAGCGCACGAACCCGCGATCGCCGCCTGCCTCAACGAACTTCGCACTCTCGGTAGCCGGCACGGCAGACACAACGGCGAGTAGAACCGTCCAGGAAAGCGTCGGGAGAATGGCCGTCTGCCGACACTCGCAGCCGTGATCACGCACCCGCCCGCAGGCAGGCGCTGCCGGCGATTCGCGTCGGAAGGCAACGTCGATGAACGGTCGGTCTGGACGGCAGCTTCCGACACATGCTCACCGGCTGGCGCGGATCTCGACCGTCGGCCAGAATCCGATCATCAGGTCAGTGCCGCGCAGCGGGCGGCCTGGCGTGGACGGCGCTCAGCGGCAGTCGTAGGTGAAGCGGACCTCGGCCGCGTGCGGCTCGGGGGTGAGGACGTGCAGTTCCGCCACGGCCCGCAGCCGTCCCGGTCCCTCGAAGGTCCACAGCAGTTCCAGCCGGACCGTCCGCTGTCCCCGGACGACATCGGCGTGCTGTATGACGGAGGAGGTGCCGTCGCTGCGCCGCCAGCGGTAGGTGAGTGTGCCGGGGCGGCCGTCGGTGCGGACCACCCCCACGATGCCCGCCGTGGAGTCGCAGTCCAGGGCGTCCCGCGCCGCTGTCACCGACACGTTCTGCACTCCGGGCCCTGTGTTCTCCCGCCACAGCAGGAAAAGGACGGCGGCGACGAGCACCAGCGCGGGCAGCGCGTACCGGCGCAGTCGGCCGCGCCGGAGGGCGGGCGGCGCGGGCACGGTGGGCAGAGTGCGGTGCGGCTGGCGGGCCAGGGCGGCGGTGACTCCGGGGCCGAAACGCAGCACGGTGCCGTCGTCGTGTGGCGTCGGCGGTGCGACCGCGGTCCGACCCTCGAGGGAGGCCCCGTCCTCGGAGGGGTTGGGGTCGTCGAGGACGGCGGTCGGATCGGTCTCGGGCCGCTGGATCCAGTGGCTGGCCAGCACCGTGGCGCTGTAGTCCTCGTTGTCACCCGGAGGCGCCGGGGGCGCCGGAGGAAGAGGTGGGGGCGCGGGCCGGTCGTGCGGGTCGGGTCTGTTCATCGGATGTCGCACCGCCGGGTCAGGAGCTGCTGGGAGGCTTCGCCACCGGCGACGGGATCGGTGGTGACCTGGACCGTCCAGTAGCAGCCGGTCCCGGCGAAGGAGTGCTGGACGGTGAAGCCGTACTGCGTGGAGCCGCTCAGCCTTCGGACGTCGGCAGCCCCGTCCGAGGTGCCCGGCTGCCCGGACGCATCGCCCGAGAACCAGCCGATGGTCACCGAGACCGGGCCGGTGCCGTCCGTTGTCACCGTGATCGACGCTGTACCTGTGCTGGTGCCGGTCTGCCGGAACTCTGCGATGGCGACGTCCTTCACCCCGGTCCGCGGCGGGGGAGAGGGGCTCGCGGTGGTGCCACTCGAGGAGGGTGGTGCCGACGGCTCCTCAGCCGGTGTACCGCCGTTGGAGGTGGTCGGCACGGGGGCGGTGGATGGCGTGAGGGACGCGGACGGCGTGGTGGAGGCGTCGTTCGTACCACCGGACGGTGTGGCGGAGTCGGAGGACGGCGATCCGCCAGGGGGTGAGGGAGACACCGGACCGCTTGTGGACGAGCCGTCCGGCGTGGCGGTCGTGGTCGCCAGCACCTCGGCCGCCTGGCCGGTGGCCACCCCGGCGCCGTCCTTCCCGCCCAGACCCTGGGCCAGCAGCGCGACCAGGACGGCGACGGCTGACACGAGGACGCCCGGCCAGGTGGGGCGCCACGGACGCAGCCGGCCGGGTCCCGTCCCCTGACTGAGGACCGTGCGGGCGGTGTCGGTCCCGGGGTGGGGCGCCTCCCTGGCGGACGGACGCAGGAACAGGAGCAGCGCCACGAGTGCGGCGAGCCGTCCGCGTCCACGCTCCTCCCAGTCGGGGCCGTAGGCCCCCACCGCGATCCGCTCCAGGTCCTCGACGAAGGCCGCCGCGTCCGAGGGACGCTCGCTGGGCGACTTCGCCAGCCCACGCCCGACCAGCGGACGCACCTCCTCCGGCACTTCCTCGACCGGGACGGGGCCCTCGACGTGCCGCAGCGCCAGCTCGGCCATGTTGTCGCCCGTGTAGGGCCTGCGCCCCGTCAGGCACTCGAAGAAGGTGGCGGTGGCCGCGTAGACGTCCCCGGCGGGCGAGGCGGGGGCACCGGTCCATTGCTCGGGAGCCATGTACGAGGGCGTTCCGGCCACTCCGGCCCGGACGCCCGCGTCCACCGCGATACCGAAGTCCACCAGCTTGGAGCCACCGTCCGGCTCGACCAGGACGTTCTCCGGCTTGTAGTCCCGGTGCACCACCCCGACCCGGTGCGCGTCGGCAAGACCGAGCAGAGACCCCTTCAGGACGACGAGGGCGGCCTCGGGGGTCAGCGGGCCCCTGCGGGCGAGGAGGGTCCGCAGTGACACTCCCTCCACCAGCTCCATCACGATGGCGGCGCCGTTCGTCGCCTCGATGTACTCGTAGAGCCCGGCCACGTGAGGACTGCTCAGACTGCCCAGCAACTCCGCTTCGGCCCGGAAGCCGTGCACGAAGCCGGGGCGGGTGCGCAGCGAGTCGCTCAGGTACTTCACCGCCACCGGTACGCCGGTCGGCTCGTGCACGGCGCGCACGACGCGCCCGCTCGCCCCGGAACCCAGCTCCAGAGCCTCGGCGTACCCCGGTACCGCCCATGCGTTCATCGTCGTCCCCCTGCCCACGCAGTCCGCGGAGTGTTCCCGGTGCCGTGTCCCGGCATGTCGGACCACGCGGACAGAGACACGATTATGGCCGCCACGGTTGCAACCGCACCCGCTCGGATCACCGACGAACAGGGCGCCCCGCTTGTCGTACGCGCCGCCGGCACCCACGGAATCCGCACTCGGCCCATGCCCTCGGCTCGTGTACCGAGATCCTCGGTCAGCGCCGCGGACGGCGGCGAACGAACGTGACCGTGGACGCATCGGGCAGGCAGTCCTGTCGTGGGTCCAGCGGGTCAGTCGCTTCCAGCGTCTGTGGTCGGCGAGGGCGTGTTCGACGGTGATCCGGTCGGATGAGTGCCCGTGATCACGCACCAACTCGTCGTCAGGCGCGGTCGTGGAGAGTGACCTGGCAGCCGTCGGGGTCGGCGAAGGTGAATGTCCGGCCGAAGGGGCCGTCAATCGGTGCGGAGACGATGGTGTGACCGTCGGCGACGAGAGCATCGTGGATGGCCTGGACGCTGGTGGCGTGGAGCCAGATCGCGACACCGATGCCGGGCTGGGCGACGGATGCGAGATCGGTGCCGGGAACGACGTCGCGGAGTGCGAACGCGATCGGCTTCGTCTCGAAGACGACGGCGTGCGGACGGCCGGACCGGTTCAGCTCCTTGCCGACGTCGCTTCAGTGGTCCCCCGTGCTGCCGGGACAGGCATGTCGGGAACGCCGTGGGCGACGGTGCGCGTAGTCCCGCGCCTGGTCGTGATGGCCAAGGCGATCAGCGGCAGCAGGGTCAGGGCTGCGAAGACGGCACCGACCAGGGCTGGTCCGGTCACGCCGAGGGAGGAGGTGAGGGCCTGCCCGGCGAGAGCCGAGCCGACGGCGATGCCGGTGTTGTACGCGGATGTGGTCAGCGCGGAGGCCAGAGTGGGAGCGTGGCCGGCGAGACGGACGGCGAGGGCGGTGACGACCGGGTTGATCGTGAACCCGGTCAGTGCCATGAGGAAGATCAGGCCGACGGCGGCGACCGGGGTGGTGGACAGCGGGATCAGCGCGAGCAGGATCAGCGCGGTCGCGGCGGCGGCCGGGATCGTCGTGGCCATCGGGCGGCGGTCGCCGAACCGGCCGCCGATCGCGGTGCCGCCCAGCGCGCCGGCTCCGAATGCGATCAGCACAAGCGGCACGGCAGCTTCCGGGACGCCGGCACGGTCGGTCAGCAGCGGGGTGATGTAGGTGTATACGGCCAGGACACCGCCCATGATCAGCACGGCCGAGGCCAGAGCCAGCCACAGCCGGCCCTGCCGCAGCGCCCGAACTTCGTCCCGCACGGAAACCTGGGCGCGCTGCTCCGTTCGGGGGATGAAACGCCCGATCACGGCGGCGGCGAGGGTGGCGAGAGCGGCCAGGGCCCAGAACAGTCCGCGCCAGCCGGTGACGTGCCCGACCAGCGATCCGGCGGGGACGCCCACGACGTTGGCCAGGGTCAGCCCGCCCATCATCACGCTGACGGCGCGGGTGGCGTTCGCGGGCCCGGCGGCGGTGGTGGCGATGACGAAGCCGACGGCCCAGAACGCGCCGGTGGCCAGCGCGGTGACGAACCGGGCGGCCAGGACGACGGTGAAGGAACTGGTGAGGGCTGCCACGACGTGCCCGGCGGCGAAGACCGCCAGGGCGAGGACGAGGGTGAGGCGCTGGGGCAGGCGCAGGGTGGCCAGAGCCATCGTCGGACCGCCGACGATCATGCCGACGGCGAAGGCCGTGACCAGCAGGCCGGCGTGGGAGACGTCGGCGCCGAGGTCGGGGGCCATGTCCGGGAGGATGCCGGCGATGACGAACTCGGTGGTACCCATCAGGAAGGTGCCGACGGCGAGCACCCACACGACGAAGGGCAGCTCGCTCGGCGTGCGAGCGGCGGGAGCGGACATACGGGGAACTGCTCCTTGGGAAGGTGGACGGTCAGGGGGCGGGCCGGATGTGGACGCGGTCGGCGTCGGCCAGGCGTGCGATGTCGTCCCGGTCGGTGAGGTGGCCGAGGATGACCAGTCCCGGCTCGGTCTCCCGGAAGTCATCGAGATCGAGGGTGAGCGGCAGCAGCGCGGCGAAGTCGGTCGCGGTGGCGCTGTCGTCCAAGGTGGCGTCCACGCCGTGGCCGTCGATCGTGAGACGGATGTGCAAGGCGCTGCTCTCCTCGGAGGGCTCGGCTGTCGGCCGCCCGGTCGCGGACTGCCGCGGTGAATCCTGGGGCGGCGACGCTGCGGGCGTGGTGTCCGGCGTGGTGCTGCATGCCGGCACGGTCAGCAGCGGCGCCGCGGTCGGGACCGCGTGAGCACAGGTGCGCAGGGCGGAGCGGGGCATGACAGACCGTCTCCGGCTCAGCCGGGCATCGGTGCGGCGTAGTGCCGAAAGCCGTCCCGATCGGTGTGCAGCGTGTACAGCCGCTCGGCCAGCACGCTCGGGCTGGAGTGTTCGGACCCCGGGCTGATGGCACCGGGCACGATGAGCTGAGCGGCGTGGATGTTCTCGCCCGCGAGCGCGTCGTGCAGCATCGCCGCATACGCGCTCTCACCGGCGAACGCGATCGAGGTACCCGCACGGTCGGGGTGCGGGCGGACCGCACTGCCGCCGTTGACGAACAGCAGCGTGCCGCGCCCCAGCGCCCGCATCCCGGGCAGGACCGCGTTCACGCAGGTCAGCGGGCCCTTGATGGAGAAGGCGAGCGGATCGTCCAGGTCGGCCGGGCTGGTGTCGAGGACCGGCTTCATGAAGTCGGCGCGCGGCACCGGGCTGAACTGCAGGATTTCCACCGGCCCCAGCTCCTCACCGGCCCGTCGCAGGGCGGTGCTGAGTGAGTCGGGTTCCAGGACGTCGGCGGTGTAGCCGCGGGCCTGGATGCCGTCTCGGTTCAGCTCGGCCACGAGAGGGTCGAGGTGTTCGGCGTTGCGCGAGAGCAGGGCGACGGTGTGGCCGGCGGCGCCGAAGCGGCGGGCGCAGGCCAGTCCGAGGCCGGGACCGGCGCCGACGAGGGCGAAAGTCGTCATGAAAGGTTCCTCCGAATGATCACAATGAGGTCAGTCAGCGCTCGGGCACCCGGCTCGGCAGGGCGAGTTCCCCTGGTCAGGGCTTCAGGAGCGCCTTGACGGCACGGCGCTCGTCCATCGCCCGGTAGCCCTCGGCGACCTCGTCGAGCGGCAGGGTGAGATCGAATACCTTGCCCGGGTCGATACGGCCCGACTGGACGAGGCCGATGAGGTCGGGCAGGTAGCGGCGTACGGGGGCGGGACCGCCGCGCAGGCCCACGTGGGAG
This sequence comes from Streptomyces sp. NBC_01334, assembly GCF_035983595.1. Taxonomy (NCBI): domain Bacteria; kingdom Bacillati; phylum Actinomycetota; class Actinomycetes; order Kitasatosporales; family Streptomycetaceae; genus Streptomyces; species Streptomyces sp. NBC_01334. Next base: position 9,672,169 of record NZ_CP130718.1, read on the forward strand.
AAGAACAGTTCCTGGCCGTCCACGGCGACGTCGTGGGGGACGCCGACGAAGCCGACGTTGCCGCCCGGGCGGGCGGACTGCAGGGCCTGCCGCATGGCCTCGCCGGTGCCGACGCACTCCAGCACACTGTCGGCGCCGATCCCGCCGGTCAGCTCCTTGATCCGCTCGACGCCTTCGTCACCGCGCTCGACGACGATGTCGGTGGCACCGAACGCGCGGGCCAGCTTCTGACGGGAGGCGTGGCGGGACATCGCGATGATGCGCTCCGCGCCCATCTCCTTGGCGGCGATCACCGCGCACAGGCCGACCGCGCCGTCACCGACCACCACGGCGGTCGAGCCGGGCTTCACCTCGGCCGCCTCCGCGGCCCACCAACCGGTGCCCATGACGTCGGAGACGGCCAGCAGGCTCGGCCACAGCTCCTCGCCCGGGACCTGGTCGGTGGCGACCAGCGTGCCCTGGGCGTTGGGGATGCGCACATGGTCGGCCTGGCAGGTTGACATGAACTGGCGGTGCAGACAGCTGGACTGGAAGCCGTTCGTGCAGTTCGCGCAGGTGTTGTCCGAGGTGGCGAACGAGCCGATCACGAACTGGCCCGGCTTGACCGATGTCACCTCGGAGCCGACCTCCTCGACGAAGCCGACGTACTCGTGGCCCATCGGATGCGGCTCGTCCGTCGGCTCCAGCCCGCGGTAGGGCCACAGGTCCGAGCCGCACACACAGGTCACCGCGGTGCGGATGATCGCGTCGGTCGGATGGAGGATTTTCGGGTCGTCCAGCGTCTCGAAGCGGATGTCGCCGGGGGCGTAGATCATTGCGCCGCGCATGAGAGGGGTTCCTTTGCGTGCCGAGGCGACGTACCCAGGGGCTGGCGGCCGTCGCCGAGTGCAGAGCCGGGTGGCCTTGTGCCCGGCCGCTCACGGCCGGACGAAAAGCACCACGCCATCCAGGTAACCCGTTCTCGGCGCGCGGAGCGAGGCACGCTCAAGGGGTGTACTGCCAGTACATCCCTGTGGCCGCGGGCGGGACGTACGGTCGAAGGCGTGGACAACCAAGCAGAGGTCCGCGAGTTCCTTACCTCGCGGCGAGCGAAGATCACCCCCGAGCAGGCGGGCCTGCCCTCCGGCAGCCGGCGCCGGGTGCCCGGCCTGCGCAGGAGCGAGGTCGCCGCGCTGGCGGACATGAGCGTGGAGTACTACTCCAAGCTGGAGCGCGGCAATCTCGCCGGCGCCTCCCCGGCCGTCTTGGAAGCCCTCGCCCGCGCCCTGAAGCTCGACGACGCAGAACGCGCCCATCTGCTGAACCTCGCCCACGCGGCGGACGGCTCCGACGCCCTCACCCGCCCCCGGCGGCGTAGCCCCCAGTGGAAGGCGCACCGCAGCCTGCAATGGGTCCTGGACGCCGTGACCGCCGGCCCGGCCTTCGTCCGCAACGGCCGGATGGACCTGCTCGCCACGAACAGGCTCGCCCGCGTGTTCTACGACGACGTCTACGCCACACCCCACAACCAGGCCAACCTGGCCCGTTTCAACTTCCTCGACCCTGCGTCCCGGCGCTTCTATCCCGACTGGGAACTGGCAGCCGACGTCGCCGTGTCGATCCTGCGCACCGAAGCCGGCCGCAACCCCCACGACAAGGGCCTGCACGACCTCGTCGGCGAACTCTCCACCCGCAGCGACGACTTCCGCACCCGCTGGGGCGCCCACAACGTCCGACACCACGGCACCGGCACCAAACGCTTCCACCACCACGCCGTCGGCGAACTCACCCTCGCCTACGAAGGACTCGAAATGGCCGCCGAACCAGGTCTCACCCTCACCATCTACACCGCCGAACCCGGCTCACCCTCCGAAGAGGGCCTGCGCCTCCTCGAGTCCTGGGCTGCCACCCGAGATGCCGACGTCATGGAACCCTCCGCGACACGCGAATAGGCTCACTGTCACAGAGGCCGACATGACTGGTTCGTTCTTCGCCGTGGCGCTGTTTTTCGTCGGCTTACCCCGCACCCGAGCCTGCGACCTCGCACGATGCTTCACCGACGGCACCCGGATTCTCACACAACTGTGATCACGGACAGCCCGGCAGGGCTCAGCCGTCCACGGTGAGCGGCTGGGCCGGTGGGCCATCCATCAGCAAGGACGCCAGCAGTTCTGGCAACCCAGCGGGCACTCGGGCGCGGCACGAGGCCCCCTTCCAACGTCATCACCTCGTCAGCGTAGAACCTCGGCCGACCAGCCAAGGTGGCTCCCGGGCCGGGCTCGCGCAATCGCGGCCAGAGCCCTGAAAACGGCCGGCGATGCGCTTCACAGTCCGCTGCCTTCGTCAACTGGGGCCCATTCGACCGCCGGTGAAGAGTGCGAGGTGACTCGACTCCGTCGTGAGCGCCTTCGGCGTCGTAGGCGACGGGCTGCGCCCGCCCTGAACAACTCGTTCCGGTCCAGATGCCTGCCGGTCATGCTTCAGGACTGAGTGCTTGAGGGCAGCGCCAAGCTGTTGTCGGGGGTCAGGCCGCTGAGCTTTTCGGGGTTGACCTGGAAGCGCAGGTACTGGATGCGGCCGTCGAGGAGGTCGAACGAGATGGCGCCGACCGTGTGTCCGTCGAGGGTGGCCAGGACACCGAGCTCGCCGTTGATGACGGCCGGCTCCATCGTCAGGGCGGCCAGTTCGGGCTTGGCCAGGAAACCCACGATCCAGCGCGCGACGTGGTCGGTGCCGTGGAGGGGGCGGCGGGCGGCGGTGACCTTGCCGCCGCCGTCGGACCAAGCGGTGACCTCGGGGGCGAGCAGCTCCATGACGGCGTTCAGGTCGCCGCCCGCGCAGGCCTCCATGAAGTGGGCGGTGATTTGCCGGCGCCGGGTCTGGTCGGCGTCGAAGCGGCGGCGGCGGGCATGGACATGCTCGCGTGCGCGGTGGGCGATCTGGCGGACTGTCGGCTCGGGACGTTCGAGGGTCTCGGCGATCTCGGCGTGCGAGTAGCCGAAGACCTCGCGAAGCAGGAAGACGGCGCGTTCGACAGGACTGAGGGTTTCCAGGACGACCAGCATCGCGGTGGAGACGCTGTCGGCCAGTTCGGTCTCCGCGGCGATGTCGGGAGAGGTCAGCAGGGGCTCGGGGAGCCACGGCCCGACGTAGGTTTCGCGGGTTGCCCGTGCGGAGGTGAGGCGGTTCAACGAGAGGTTGGTGACCGTGCGCACCAGATAGGCCTTGGGGTGGCGGATCGCGTCGTGGTCCGCGGTGCTCCAGCTCAGCCAGGTGTCCTGGAGGACGTCCTCGGCGTCGGTGACGCTGCCCAGCATGCGGTAGGCGGTGGCGAACAGGAGCCTGCGGTGTTCGATGTACGGGTCCTGCTCGTCCCTGGCGTCGACCATCGGCTCATGCTGCCAGCGCGGTAACCAGGGCGGCAAGGCCCGAGATCATGGCGCTGGGAGCCTGTGCGCCCGTCATCCCGTGGGCTTGCGGGTGGCGCGGCCGCCTCTGGAGACGATGGTGGTGACGTTCATGTGCTTGCTGAGTCGGTAGGTCGTGAGCGGGCTGCCGCTGACCATCTCCTTGTACGCGACGGCGCTGCGGCCGGTGAGGAGCATGCGGCGGGGGGTTTCGTCGGCCTTGGTGAACTGGATGACGGCGTCACGGCGGCCGAGGCTGACCGGCTGGTGGAAGTAGCCGAAGCGGAACGGCTTGACGGCCTTGCCACGCACGAGCTGCGCGATGGCGTCGGCGGTGTGCTGGGCCGTGGGCAGGCCGCTCTGGCAGGTGCCGTGGATCTGTCCCCAGGCCAGCCGGACGGCGGCGGCGTCGCCGATGGCGTGGATCTCCGGGTGGGAAACCGAACGCAGGGTGGCGTCGACCAGGATCAGGCCGCGGTCGTCGGTGGCGATCCCGGCTTCGGCGGCGAGCGGCGACACCTTGACGCCGGTGGTCCACAGGCAGGCGTCGGAGCGGACGAGCCGGCCGTCGGCCAGTTCGACGGCGTCGGGCAGCACCTTGGTGACGCGGGTGCCGGTCTCGAGAGTGACGCCGAGGCGGTCCAGCGCGCCGTGGAGGTAGGCGCGGGCCTTGGGACCCATCATGCCGCCGGGCTCGTCCAGGCTGATCAGCGTGACGCTCAGGCCGGGGTGGCTCTCGGCGATCTCGGTGGCCGCCTCGATGCCGGTCAGGCCGCCGCCGCAGACGGTGACCGTGCCGCCGGACGCGGCGACCTCGGTGAGGCGCGTGGCGAACCGGCCGGCGATCTCCGGGTTGTTGAGGGTGAACGCCTGGGTGTCGGCGCCGGGGACCTTACCGGTGTCGGTCGAACTGCCCAGCGCGTAGACGAGCGTGTCGTACCCGAGGGTCTCGGCGCCGTCGACGGTGATCTGCCGGGCCTCGGGGTCGATGGCGGTGGCGGTGCCCTGGACGAACGTGACGCCGGTGCCGACGAGCAGGTCGGGGATCTGATGGTCGGCCAGTTCCTGACCGGCGGCGATCTGGTGCATCCGCAGCCGCTCGACGAACCGGTTCGAGGGGTTGACCAGGGTGATCTTCACGTCGGTCCGGCGGGTGCGGTGGGCCAGCCGGATGGCGTTGAACAGGCCCGTGTAGCCGGCGCCGAGGACGACGATGCGGTGGCTGTTGTTCATCGGATCTCCCAAGGTCGGGCACCGGCTTCGGTGTCGGTGACGCCTATGGGACAAGCAACCCGCACCGGACGTGACAGGCCTTAGGTGTGATCCACACCACATCGTGTACGCCATTGGTGCGCTGATCGCAAGGGAGCCGGGCTCCGTCGGCGACTCCAGCGTCGGGTCCTCGGCGGCGCAGACCGGCAGGCGTCCACGCCCAGCTCGACGCGCCGACCCGCGCTGGGCGTTCCGTCCTGTGGAACCTGGAGAAACGCTGTCGGCCCCGAGCTGGTCCGCATCTTCGGCTGTGGCGCTCGGGCCCGGCAGGGCCTCGCGGTCGCCTTGTGCGCAACAGCTGGCCTGCTCGGCACCGCTGCGGCCGGCTGTCGTCGGAGCGGCCGGCCTTTCGCTGCCGGCGCGTGCCGCGCCGATGGCGCACCGTTTCCAAGCCCACTCCAAGGGCTGCTACCACCTTGCTACCATGTGGGATGTGACTTCCACGAAGAAGCAGACACAGGTCCGGCTGGAAGAGGACGTGCTCGCAGCCGGCAAGGCCGCCGCGGCCGCCCGCCGACTGGACTTCAACAAGTACGTAGAGCGGCTCATCATCGAGGACACGACCGGCGCCCGCGCCGCCGGCATGACCGCGGCGCAGCGGCTCATCGATGAGCACGGCACCTTCCTCGAGGATTTGGAGCGGCAACTCGACGCTCCCTACGCCGAGCCCCAGCCGGGCGCCGCCGCGTGATTTTGCACGTCGACGAATCCTGGATCCTCGAAGTGGCAGAACGGGCGGGCCGTCGCGACCCGGCCGCCGACGATTACGGCGTACCTATCGCAGCTGTCGCCCGCCACCGCGGCGAACTCCTCGACACACCCGTCTATGACGGCGTCTACGCCCGTGCCGCCGCCCTGGTGCACACTCTGGGCCGCTGCCGCTGGCTGGAGCGCTCCAACTTGACTGTGGCCTGTGCGGTGGCCGTCATGTATCTCGAGGCCAGCAACATCCCTGTCAGCCCCACGCGAGAACAGCTCACCGCACTCGCCCATGAGCTGAGCAACCCGCGCTGCACCGCCTCCCGGATCGCCTCTTTCCTGCGTACCTGGAAACCCTGACCCCGGGCCGGACGGAGGCCCCTGAGCTCCGTCCGGTGCAGACGTTGCTGACCATCTCGGCCGCCGCCCCGTGGGGCTGCGGACGGGCGTGCTCATACCCCGTCCCGCCTACCGGCTCTCGGTACCGCCCGAGGAACCGCGCCCGGTCGGCCATGCCCTCACCGGGACGGGCGGCGGCTGGCTGGGGGGTGCCCGCGCGCCGCTGGACGAGGACGAGCTCGGTGGGAACTGGGCGCTGGTCTGGGACGAGCTGGATCAGCTGTCGGGTCGGCGGGGCGCGGACCTTGAGCCACGCTCCATCGCGGTGACGGCATGGAATAAAGAATCATGGAATGCCACTAAAGGAATCTGGGCCCCTGCACCTCCTCATTCCTGTACCCCCCGAAACTGGGCGGGTCCAGTCGGGCGAGGAGATGACATGACCAACGCGGATCCCTGGACAATGCTGCTGATCCTCACCAGCTTGCGGCTCATCGCACAGCTGGTGAGTGTCACCGCACAGTGGCTGGTGTGGCGTGCTGCCACTCGAACCCCTGCCGGCATGGAGATCGAACATCGGGATGGCAAGGGGAGTACCTGGCGGGTGAAGCGGGCCACGGAGACCGAGTCGAACGGCGGTCGGCGTTGAACAATCCTGCCGCATCGAACCTCGGCAGCCAGCGCTGCCCGTGTGGTGCCTACGGCTGCACGGTCCTGCAGAGCCATCGCCGTCAGGTCAGCGACGAGCTCTCCGTCGTCTACGCCGACTACAGCGCGCCGCTCCTCGCCTTCACCCGCAACCGAATGCGCTCTCAAGGCGTTTCCGAGGCGCAGATCGGTGCCGAAGACATCGTCCATGACGCCTTCGCCGCGGTAACCCGGCTGTGGTTCAACGTCCGCGAACCACGGGCGTATCTGTTCTCCATCATCCGCCATCGGCTCCAGGACGAGGCACTGCTCGACGGGCGCAGAGCGGATCTGCGTGATCTTGCATCCGAGGCCAACCTAACCAACGCTTGGTGGACATCCACGGTGGATCAGCCCTCGCCTGAGGGCGTCGAAAGCAAGATCCAAATCCAGCAGATCCTCGCTGAGCTGTCACCCCGCCAGCGTGTGGCCACCTACCTAGCCCATGTCGAACGCCTGAGCCATGCTGAGATCAGTGATCTCCTGGGCTGTGCCCCCTCGACGGTCGAGGTCCACGTCAGCAAGGCGAAAACAGAGCTCAAGAAGCAGTACCCCTCGGGCCCAACTGCTATGAGTCCTGGCGCCATGAGCCCTCGCGCGGCGCTCGCCAGGACCATGACGGCTGTGACTCGAGCGAGGCTGCTCTCCAAGAGGAGTATCGGCATCGGCGTCGGAGTCATCGCTGCAGCGGCTGGCTTGCTGTACGCCATCGTCCGCACCGGCGGTTCCACCACCTCGATGCCGTGGTGGTCTCTCGTCATCGGCGGCTTGACGCTCTTCGTCGCCGGATTGCTCACCGGCCTGACGATCGGGCACCGCCGAACTCGTCGCCCACGCGCGCCCAAGGCCGTGGCGCCCCAGACCAACACAGCAGGAAAGGCCCCGGCAAGGGGCGATCGCGGACCCACGCCGAGGCCTCGCCCTGCCCCGCCTTCGCCCCAGGAACCTGCAGACAACCCCCCGCCCCAAATCCCTACGAACATCGAACCAAGTCCTTCGGTCCGAAATGCGGCACCGCCTGGCGCCGAGGAGACGGATGCAGCGGAGGACAGCGAGGCGCCGGTAGTTCAAGACCCGGAGCCTGAGCTAGGCCAGGAGCCGGAGGTAGAACCGTGCGCGCGTTGCGGGGGCGGCCGGATCGTCGATAGTCAGCCCGCCTGCTGGTGCGGCCGCTACACCACGGACCCAACCGCCACGCCCAGCATCGATGCCTCAGTCACGTCTGCCGCCGAAAGCTTCGTGGCACCAACCCCGTTGATTGACGGTGAAGAACCGGCTGCTGGAGAGCCGGGGCCTGAGATCGAGCCGTGCACGCGTTGCAGCGGCGGGCGGATCGTCAACGGACTGCCCGAGTGCTGGTGCGGCCGCTACACCACAGACCCAACCGTCGCGTGCGCTGTTGCCGCCCATTCGGAACCTACGGTCGATACCCCTGTACAACCGGAAGAGCGGCCTGTCGGCGAAGGGCCGGTTCAAGAACAGGAACCTGAAGTCGAGCCGTGCGCGCGTTGCGGGGGCGGCCGGATCGTCGATGGTCAGCCCGCCTGCTGGTGCGGCCAGTACCGGCAGGCGCCACGGGAGGCGTAGCCCAAGCCGCAGAGGCCCGGCTCCGGTCGCCGGTGAACTGCACCTGGTTGGCGTTGCAGCGGCGACAGCACCCGCAGCGTGCCCAGGCGGACCTCGGTCATCTCCGTGAACACCGGCAAGGCCACGTCGGGTTCGGACTCAGCGCGAGCTGGCAGCCAGGCAGGCGAACAGGACTGCTCCGCCACCAAGGGTGAAGAGCTGCACCATGCCCGGGATGGGCCATCGAAGGGCCAACAGACCACCGCCCGTAACTGCAACACCGCCCGCGAGGAACCACATCGCCCGCCACGCAAATTTCGGTGCCTCCGGCGCGTTGCCTCCCCCTCCTCTGAAGCCATCGGCCCAGCCGTAAATCCCAAACCCGTACAGCAGCCAGGCGAGGGTCAAGAGGTCGATGACGAGTAATGCAACGCTGACCCCGACCTGTAGACCGGTTGACGGATTGCTCACGCGTTCCACGCCCCCGCGATCTCGGTTGACGGCGACCATCCGACGATCGCCACACAACCCAGCGTGATGGTGCCGTTGGCGCGTCACATGAGCACGCGTACCCAGATGTCCCTGGCTGCGATGGCTTTTCGTGAGCTGGTTTGAGGTGCTGCGTAGTGCCATAGGCCAGCGCTGAGGAAGCTCACGTCGACGTTGGGGCTTCGTTGGCTGGGCCGTCCCTGGGCCGTCCGAGGCTGCCCGACAGGGGCCAAGGACGACCGACGACGACCACTAGGCGCACGGGTCCACCGCCCCTGACCAGCAAAGCCCAGTCCACCAAGATCCCCGGCAAGACCCAGGGCAAGAAGTCGCCTTAGAGGCCATCTCATTTGGCGAGTCTGCGGCAGCAGATGAGGGTGCAGGCGGCGATGTTGGTCGCACCCGCTCAGCCGGCCGAAGTGTTCTGGGTCGCCTCGCGTGCCTCGGTGAGGGCTCGCTGTCTGAGGTTGCCGCCGAACAACTGAATCGTGGTGGCGGCCAGGATGTCATCCCTGCCGATGGTCCGCCCGTCCCCCCTGCGGGCGGACAGGGCCTGGAGGGAATCCTTGAGGAACGGGGGTGGGGCCGGTTCGCCCGACATCACCAGGGTGACCGTACCGAAACGTTTGACCCCGCCCTCGCGGACGACCATGGCCGCGTCCCGGGCGAGGTCCGTCAGGAACACGCTCGCGATTCCGTCCAGGTCGCGGACCATCGCCGGGACGGCCGTCGCCCCCTGGCTCCACAGCAGCTTCTTGACCCCGGCCTCGAACCTGTGGGCGCCGACCACAGCACTCGGTTTGCGCGACCTGCTGCGCTTACGAGAAGGCACGATGACACCCTCGGCGTCGTACAGGACACCGGTCAGGCCTTGAAACGTCGGGCTGTGGTCGTACCACTTGGCCCCCACCTCGAGCTCGACGTTCCGGTCGATCGCCGAGAGAAGGTCCCCGGGAATCAGCTTCCTCCGGGCCTCCGCCGCCGCCGCTCTCCTCGCGCCGTCGATGATCTCCGTCAGCACTGTCCGCGTCACCGACGCGGCGGCCCGCGCGGCCGACCGAGAGACGTGCATCGGGGTCACGTCCCTGAACACCGCTTTGACGAGAGAAGGCTTGAACGGCGAGACATCCATGACCGAGGCGGTCTCGGGACCGCTGCGCTCAGGACGTGCGGGCTGTGCGGTCATCGGAAGAAACGCTCCCTGCTGTCGGAGTTGTCAGAGGCCTGCACTTCACCACGCAGACCCGCTCTCTGCCCCCCATCCTCCGTCGAAGCGGCACCCGGTCAAGGGCCTGACGGGCACATCCCGACGGCCGGGCCGATGATGAGCCGCCTCCCGCACGCCCTCGTACCGTGGCACCTGCGTCCCCCGTCCGGCTGTACCCCGTTCTCCCCAGCCCCTGCCACCGAGGAGGAGCGGCCGGTGAAGCGCACGCAGGACGACAAGTGGGCGGCCGACCTGCGGGGCGGCGAAGGCGTTCCACGCCCGTGGGGGGCACTTGAACGTGCCCCGCAGAGCCTGCGGCAGCAGGTCATCGAGTGCACCATGTCCTGGCTGACCGGTTACCGGCGTCTCAACCACCGCTACGAACGGAAACCAGGCAACTACCTGGCCCTTCTTGGACTGGCAGCTGCTCTCTGCTGTTGCAAACGGCTCCTCAAACTGACCATGTAGGACACGGTCTATGACGGGGTGAACAGGGCCTGGAGGGTTCGGGTGGCTGTTTCGCGCAGCCAGGCGTGGGCGGGGTCGTTGTCGTGGCGCTGGTGCCAGAGCAGGTGGAGGGGTACTTCAGGCAGGTCGAGCGGCAGCGGCAGAGTGGTCAGGCCGAGTTGGTGGCGGGCGGAGCGCGTGGCCGCGTCGGGGAGGGTGACCACGAGCTCGGTTTCGCGGGCGAGTTGCAGTGCGGTGGCCGTGGTGGGAGCGGAGGCGATGACGCGGCGCTCGTGGCCGAGCGAGGTCAGGGCCTCGTCGATCCGGTCGTGAAGGCGCCCGCGCCGGGAGACGATGAGGTGATCGGCCGCCGCGTATCTCTCCGTGGTCACGGGCTGTTCGGTGAGGGAGTGGCCGGGGCGGACCGTGAGGACGAGCTGGTCGCGCCCGATGAGGCGGTGGCGGATGTCGGGCAGGGACGGCGGGCCGGCGCTGGAGGCGAGGTCGACCTCGCCCCGGCGCAGCTCGGGGGTGTCGTCGCCGGGCTCGGCGGTCAGCCGCAGTCGCACCCCGGGGGCCTGGCGGTGCACTGCGGCGATCAGGGCGGTCCCGCAGGTGGTGGCGAGGGCGTCGTGCCAGCGGACGGTGAACACCCGTTCCAGAGTCGCCAGGTCGAGTTCCGTCTGAGCGGACAGCAGGTGGTGGGCCTGCTGCACCAGGGCGTGGACCTGGGTGCGCATGGCCAAGGCGCGGGTGGTGGGAGTCATGTGGCGTCCGGTGCGGACCAGGATCTGGTCACCGGTCGCTTTGCGGATACGGCTCAGAGAGCGGCTCATCGCCGGGGAAGTGACGTGGAGGCGGGCCGCGGCACCCTGGACGCTTCCTTCCTCCAGGAGCGCGTCCAGGGCGGTGAGCAGGTTCAGATCCAGTTGCATGACAGTAACTGTATAAGTGAAAACCATGCACTTGTTGTTAACGGTCACGGCTTCTACCTTCGAGATGCGGGGCGGAGGACAGCTTCCGGAAACACCCCCGCTTCTACCGAATCCAGGGAGTGCGCCATGAGCACAGCCATGCCTTTCGACCTCGACGCCACGCTCCTGCCCGCAGTGACCGCTGCGGTGGAGGACGCCGGAGCCACCCTGCGGGAGCGCTACACAACCCATGCCCGGGGCGTGAGCCTGGAGGAGGTCGTCGGCGAGATCCACGCGAACGACGACGCGGTCCTCGCCGTGATGCGCGAGCCGCTGCTGCGGGCGAGGCCGGGGTCGCAGTGGGCGGAGGACGAGCTGGCCGGCGGGGCACTCCCGCCGGGCGAGTGGTGGGTCGTCGACCCGGCCGAGGGCAACATCAACCACGTCCACGGCATGCCGGACTGGGGCGTCACCGCCACCCTGGTGCGCGACAACCAGCCGGTCCTCACGGTCGTCCACCTCCCGCTGACCGGCGACACCTACACCGCCACCGCCGGCGGCGGCGCCCACCTGAACGGCCGTACCCTGACCGTGTCGGCGAAGAACGACCTGGGTGCCGCGCTGATCGGCACCGGCCAGGCCCGGCCCGGCGAGAGCACCGACACCTTCCGCCGCATCGGCGCATCGGTCACGGCCATGCTCACTGCCGGTCTCGTCGTGCGTGTGTCCGTCCCGGCCACGCTGCAGCTCATACACGTCGCTGCCGGACGCATGGACGCCTTCTGGCAGTTCTCCGACGTCCGCTCCGGCCTCGTGGCCGGCGCCCTGCTGGTCGCCGAGGCCGGGGGCACCGTCACCGACCTGGACGGCAAGCCCTGGAACGCGGCCAGCCGCGATTTCCTGGCCGCCGCCCCCCAGATCCACACCACTGCGCTCGACGTCCTCGCCTCGATCTGATCGGCTCCCCTGCCGGACCACCCTGGCCCTGCCACCCCAACTCGCAATCGCGCGGGCAGAGCCGGGTGTTGTGGCTGGTGGGGTGTTGTGGGTGTGCACGAAGACGCGTACGTCCCCGGCGGCCGGGCGCCGACCTGCTGGTCGCCGCACCAGGAGTGCACGCCGCCGCTCTGAACGTGCTGTCCAGGACCACCTGAACCGCCGCGGCGTCCGGCACCCGGCAGAAATCGCCAAACCCCAAGTACCTCCTCTACAAGGAGTTCGACCATGCATCTCACTGTTCTGGGCGCCTCGGGCGCCACCGGGCAGCAGCTGATCCAGCAGGCCCTCGACCGTGGCCACACCGTCACGGCCGTCGCCCGTGATCCCGACCGCCTCCCGGCCACCGGCCACGACGACCAGCTGATCCGAGTGCGCGCCGACGTACGGGACACCGACGCCATCGGCCGTGCGCTCAAAGACGCCACCACCATCATCTCCGCACTGGGTATCCCCAGCCGTGACCAGGTCGGTGTGCTGACCGCGGGTGCTCGTGGCGCCGTGGCCGCCGTCCCCGAGCGCATCATCTGGATGGGGGCGTTCGGCACCGGCGCCTCCGCCGCCGCGGCCGGCGCCTTGACGCGCACCCTGCTGCGGGCCATGGGTGCCGAACTCACCGACAAGGTCACCGCCGACACCACCATCCTCGACGCCGGGGGCACGGTCTTTCACTGCGGGCCGCTGTCCGCCGGACCGCTCAGCGAACACCGTCGCACCGTGGACTTGAGCCAGGCACCCCATCGGCTCTTCCCCGCCCGCGTCAGCCGCGCCACCGTCGCCGCCGCGTTGCTCGACGCCGCCGAAACACCGGACCTGCCCGGCGGCACCTACGTGCCCCTCGACCGCTGAGTGTCTGCCTGGCGTAGACGCTGCTCCTTCTCGCGCCTGGCCTGGCCTGTTGCGCTTCTTGCGACAACGTCAGCTGCGTAGTCGCCGACGTCATGGAGCTCCAGCAGTAGGCGAGCGGCATGCGGCTGCACCGGCTACGGCAAGGACACGTCCACTGCGCACGCCGAGCACAGTGGTGTCCGGTTCTCGCCAGTCCGCGGTAAATGCCTGGACTGAGGACCTCCTCGAACGGGACACTTCCGACTTCCGAACCACCGGGAGTGTGATGGGGACAACAGATACGCGAGGGCCGACGCCGGGCAGGAGCGCGGTCGTTCTGGCACTGCGCCGCTACGGTCGGGAACTGCGGCGACTACGACGGCTGGCCCTGCCCGCGCTGCTGCTGCCCGCCGTGGGCAACATCGGCACCCGCTACGTAGCCCCCCTGCTGATCGCCAAACTGGCAGGCCAGGCCGCGGACGACGACGGTCTGACCCTCAGTTCGGCGCTGCCGTACGTGCTGGGTTTCGGCGTGACGCTGCTGCTCGCCGAGGCCGTGTGGCGGGTTGGGCAGCACTGCCTGAACCGCGTGGACGCCCTCGGCATGGAACATCTGTACGTGAGCGGCATGGAGGAACTTCTCGCCAAGGACGCGGCATTCTTCCATGACAACTTCGCCGGCTCGCTGACCAAACGGGTGCTGAGCTTCGGCAAGCGCTTCGAGGACTTCGTGGACACGGTGACGTACCGGATCGTGGGCAGTCTCGTCCCCCTGGTGTTCGGTGCCGTGGTGCTGTGGACCTACGAACCGATGCTCGTCGCAGGCCTGCTTGTGATGATCGCGCTGACGGTGCTGGCCGCGACACCCCTGATCCGTCGTCGGCAGAGGCTCGTCAACGAGCGTGAGGCGGCGTTCGCCCGGGTTTCCGGTCACGTCGCCGACAGCCTCATGAACATGGAGACCATCCGGGCGTTCGCGGCCGAGCGGCGGGAGGCCGACGAACACCGCAGCCGTGTCGCGGATTCCCGGCGCCTGACGCTGCGGTCGTGGGACTACGGCAATCTGCGCGTCGACACCCTGATCGCCCCCATGTCCGTACTGACCAACGTGCTGGGCCTGTTGGTCGCCATCGCCTTCGGTGGCCCGGGCCAGGGAGTGGAGGAGGTCGTCGTCGCTTTCACCTACTACTCCAACGCCACCCAGATCATGTTCGAGTTCAACCAGATCTATCGGCGTCTGGAAAGCTCGATGACCGAGGCCGCGCAGTTCACGGAGCTGTTGCTGGATCCGCCCACGGTGCTCGACCCGACGGAACCCGAGCCGCTCGCACTGCGGGACACAGGCGTCCGCTTCGAGGCGGTGACCTTCGCCCACGCGGGTGCGAAGCCGATCTTCGAGGCACTCGACCTCGACGTGCCTGCAGGCGCGCGGATCGGTCTGGTCGGAAGGTCCGGCGGAGGCAAGACCACACTCACCCGGCTTCTGTTGCGCATGTCGGACATCGACGACGGACGCATCCTGATCGGTGGTCAGGACATCAGCGGGTTGCGCCAGACCGACCTGCGCTCACTCATCGCTTACGTCCCGCAGGAACCCGCCATGTTCCACCGCAGCCTGCGGGACAACATCGCTTTCGCCCGGCCCAGCGCCACCGACAAGGAGATCCACGCCGCGGCCGCGGCCGCGCACGTCACGGAGTTCGCCGACCAACTCCCCGACGGTTTCGGCACTCTGGTGGGGGAGCGGGGAGTGAAACTCTCGGGCGGTCAGCGTCAGCGCGTCGCCCTCGCCAGGGCCATCCTGCGCGACGCCCCGATCCTGCTGCTCGATGAGGCCACCAGCGCGCTGGACTCGGAGAGCGAACTCCTCGTCCAGGATGCCCTGTGGCGGTTGATGGACGGACGCACGGCCCTCGTGGTCGCCCACCGTCTGAGCACCGTTGCCGGGATGGACCGTCTCGTCGTCCTCGACCGCGGAAGCGTCGTCGAGCAGGGCACCCATGAGGAGCTGCTCACGTCGAACGGTGCCTACGCCAAGCTGTGGCAGCACCAGTCGGGCGGCTTCCTCGGCGAGAGCACCGAGTCGGCACTCGGATGCCCGGTTCCTGGAGCCGGTTCCAGCGGAGTGCCCGTACCGGCCGATCCGGTGCCGGACGGGGACCGCAGGACGTCGTCGCACGCTCGTACGAGCACCGGTTCCACGTGACCGGTGCGTTCCGGACATCCTCGCCCGCCGTCGCTGTCACGCTGATACGTCCGTCGCATGCGGCGATCCGCGAAGCGCTAGGAACCGGGGAGAGGGGGAGGGAGGAACGACGGCCGCTCCCGGGCCGGCTGACGCGGCCCAGGAGCAGACGGGAGGTAGGGAAGCCCCACTGAGTCGAAAACGAGGTCGCTGTCATCCGCCGCCCCACGCGGCCATGACGACCACCACGCGAGTGGGGAAGACTGGACAGATGCCTCATGACCCCGGCGGGCTCCTGTTCGTCGCGCTCGGTTCCGTACTCGTCGCCGCCGGCTTCATCTGGAAGGGGCGTGTCCTGCGCCCCCTCTCGATGAAACGGACCCAGGCGGTCGCAATCCGGGACCGTTCCAGAAGCCTGCTGCGTTCTGCGGACATGGCGATCGCCGAAGCGCGCCGCCGGGCGGTACGCGGTGAACCGGCCATCGTCACGGTCGGGGACGTGACCAGGGTGGCGTGCCAGCACTACGGGCACGTCTTCGTGGAGCGCGACGAGGCAGCTGCCGCCCTCCGCCAGCGCTATGAGGCCGCCGGCTGCCGCGCGGACTGCATGACCGATGCCTTCAACTGACCGCCTCCTCGGCTGGTGCTTGATGCCAAGGGCGTCGGAACCGTGACCTGATCGGTGGTCATGCTGAAGAAGCCGTGGAAAGCGTATGGGCGATCGTGTCCGTCGTCGGCTGAAGCGCTTGTGCTGCCGATCCGGCCGCGCTACGCCTTGGTCGCGCCACGGCCGGCGGACGTCCTGTCCCCGGATGACCGGGTCTTCGGCTCGCAGCCGAATCGCCGCGCGCACGCCCAGGAACTTGCGCGAAGCGATGTACTGCTAGTCGTGACGTCGAAGGCGCGGCGCAGCGCGGCGCGTCCCAGGGCGGGTCCTCGGCAGGGCGGGCCGCGAGGGCGGGCGACCTGACGGCCGAACTCGCTGACCCTGCCGCGGACGAGTTCCTCCTCGGGGCCGAAATACCGGAAGGGAGGATGGATCTGGCCGGCGCGCCGTGGAAGCGTTTTCGGTCTCTTTTGCGGCTCTTTGAGCTTGCGGTGCTTTGTTCTTCAGCGGTTCACTGCCCTCTTTTGACCGGTATTGCTGCGCTATGGAGGGTTGAAGAGGAGGGGCTGATTCCTGCTCGCCTGTGAACGAAGTTCGCGGGAACGGCACGGATCTTTGTGCGATTCCCGTGGCAACTTGTGGGCGCTCGGTGACCACTGGGGCCATCGGGGGCTGTCTTCCTGTGGGGGGAATTCATGCACAAGCGTGCCTGCGGCATGTCCTTATGGTGTGCCCGTAAGCGATTGGCGGCGCTGACCGTCTCGGCGATGGTGACCTCGGGGGCGCTGGCCCTGTCATTGCTCCCGGCCGCGAGCGCGGCCGCCGACGACACCAAGCCCACCTCGGTGTGGGGTTCGGTCAGCCCCGAATTCGAGATGTCGGCGGTGAAGGTCGGCCCGAACCGGCCGGTGAAGTCCGAACCGTCGCAGAATCCGACCGACGAGGTGTACACGCCCTGGCTGCGAGAGCAGCGCGAACACGCCCAGGGCACACCGTCCGAGAAGGCCAGGTCCGGCAGCACCGCGACGGATGCCTCGGTCCTGAGCCTGGTGCCGGAGGGGCAGGGCAGTGTGCCCTGGCACCGGTACACGAGCTTCGCGATCACGGACGCGCTGACCGCGAAGATCGATTACTCGACCGGCAACCTGATGCTGACGGCGACGGACTTCGACATCGCCGGTGTGGCACAGCGCCTGACGCTCGCGCGGACGTACAACTCGCTGGACGCGCCGTGGGGGAAGGTCTCGCAGCGCTGGTGGCAGCAGTACGAGCGTTACCTGTCCCTGTCCTCCACCGAGGCGGTCTTCTACGACGCCTCCGGCGCCACGGTCCGTTTCAGCAAGAACAGTGACGGATCCTTCGCCACTCCGAAGGGGTACTCCGAGGACCTGAAGAAGAACGCGGACGGCACCTACACGCTGACGAAGTGGAAGTCGGGGGCGACGGACACCTATGACGCCGACGGGACGCTGACGAAGGTCACCGACCGCAACAAGGGCACGGTCACCGTCACCCAGCACGACGAGGGCGCTGAGCACAAGGGCTTCAAGCTGACCGAGACCCGCTCGGGCCGCTGGATCGACCTGCTGAAGACGGACGCCTCACAGTGGCAGGCCAAGGACAACACCGGCCGCACCGCCGTGTTCAACCTCGACAGCGCGGGCAACCTGGCCACCACCACCGACACCGAGGGCAAGACGGTCACCTTCCGCCACGACACCTCCGGCCGCGTCGACAAGATCACCACAGCCGAGGGCCGGGTCACCGTCTTCACCTACGACGACGCCAACCGTGTCACCTCCATGCTGCGCGGTACCGGCTTCGACAGCGACGGCCACACCGGCCCGACCTGGACCTACGCCTACAGCGCCGGCTCCCCGACGGCGGCGGGCACCACCACCGCGACCGACCCGGAACTGCATGCCACCGAGTACACGCACGACGGCGACGGCCAGGTCACCGAGGTGCTGGACGCGCTGAAGCACAAGCGCTCCACGAAGTTCGACGCCAACCACAACATCGACACCGCCACCGACGCGATGGGCTCCGGCACCACCCCGGGCAACGTCACCGACTACGGCTTCGACTCCCGCAACAACCTGAAGACCGCCACCGCGCCGACGGGCGCCGCGACGGTCAACAACTGGCAGACCATCGCCGGCGGCGACGTGCCCAAGGACTCCACCAACGCCGACGGTGAGAAGACCGCCTTCACCTATGACACGGCCGGCAACACCAAGTCCGTGGCCCAGACCGGCACCGGCGGCGGCAGCGTCTCCTACGACTACAACCCCGCCACCGCCACCTGCGGCGGCTTCGAGGGCCAGCGCTGCGCGCAGAAGACGAAGATGACGTCGACGAAGACGGTCACCACCGACTTCCACTACGACGCCAAGGGCAACCTGGACTGGACCCAGGCACCGGCACCGCTGGGCAAGACGACCTACACCTACGACGCCCTGGGCCGCACCGAGACGGTCACCGACGCGCGCGGGATCAAGGCCGTCTACTCCTACGACAACCTCGACCGCATCAAGACGGTGTCCTCCACCAACGACACGGTCCGCTACTGGTACGACGGCGACGGCAACCTCACCCAGCGCTCCGACGGCACCGGCACCATCTCCTACGAGTTCGACCCGCTCCAGCGCGAGACGGTCCGCCATCTCCAGGACGGCTCCCAGACGTTGCTGGCCTACACTGCGGCGGGCAACGTCGACTACTACCAGGACCCGGCCGGCGCGGTCGACTACACCTGGAACGAGGTCAACAAGCTCAAGGAGCTGAAGGACCCGCAGGGCCGGGTGACCACGTACACGTACAACAACAACGACGTCCGCAAGACGACCACCTACCCCGGCGGCACGGCACAGACGGTCAACGTGGACAAGTCCGGCCGACCCGAGAGCATCAAGGTGACCTCCGACCAGGGCACTCTGGTCGACCTGGCCTACACCTACAACTTCGGCACCGACGGCAAGAGCGACGGCAGCAAGATCCGCACCTCGACGGACAACGTCACCGGGCTGAAGCGGACCTACAGCTACGACGGGGCGGGCCGCTTCTCCTACGCCAAGGAGGAGAAGGCGGGCGCGATCGCCGACTCCTGGCAGTACTGCTACGACCTGGCCGGCAACCTCACCTCCCAGGGCACCGACCCCGGCTGCCCGCGCGGCACCACCTACACCTACAACGACGCCCAGCAGCTCACGGCCAAGTCCAGCTCCACCGGCGCCTGGTCCTACGACGCGATCGGCAACGAGACCGCCGCCGCGTCCACCGACGACTTCATCCGCACCGGCGAAACCTGGTCCGACCACTCGCAGATGACGTCAATCACCGTGAACGGCAAGACGTATGCGGGCCAGTACGGCTCGACCGACCAGAGTGAGCGGATCAAGCTCGGCGACACGTTCTTCCACAACGGTCCGTTGGGGCTGTCCGCCAAGTCGACTGGCGGTGTGGACATGGGCTTCAACCGGGAACCCGGGGGCACGTTGAACTCCATGACGACCGGGGGCAAGGCGTACTTCTACCTCACCGACGCGATCGGCAGCGTGATCGGTCTGGCGGACGAGGACGGCAACAAGGTCGACTCCTACACCTACAGCCCCCGCGGCGTGCGCATCCTGGCCCAGTCCTCGGAATCGGTCGCGCAGCCCTACCGGTTCGCCGGCAACTACCAGGACCCCACCGGCCTGTACCACCTGAAGGCCCGCTACTACGACGCCAATATCGGCCGCTTCACCCAGCCCGATCCTTCCGGCCAGGAACAGAACCCCTACCTCTACGCCGAAGGCGACCCGGTCAACCGCATCGACCCCAATGGACTGTTCAGCTTCTCCGACGTACTCGACACGGGCAGCGACGTTTTCGGAGTTGTCACAGGTTGCCTGGCGGGAGTCACAGCAGCGGCAGACACCGGAACCATTGCCTACGCCGCCGCGGTCGGCGGCGTGGTCGGCGCCGGAGTCGGCAGTGTTGTAGGCGCTGGTGTTGCCATAGTCGGTAGCTGCGCGCTGGGAGGTGCCGCAGGATACTACGGAGCGGAAATCCTCACCTACGGGTAACACGTGAAGATGAATTGAGTGGGGGACCAGGGCCCCTGTAGATCGCTGTTGGGCCGGGAATTCCACTCTCGGCCCAAAAGTCTCCCTGCGAATTCAACGAAGGGTTCATCGATGGATGACGCAATACGAGGAGTGCGGACCTTTTCTGCGGTTTTGATCGTAGGAGGGATATGTGCGTGCGTTGCGGGGACGGCTACTGGCGATGCTGTGCCGCTCGCACTCGGTGTGGTCGCCGCCGTCAGCGGAGTGGTTCTGGCGGTGTTCGCCTTCCTGGCCCATCGGAAGAATCGCTCCTAACGCGATGCTCGGATTCGACTACCGCGACGCGAATATCGGCTGCTTCACCCAGCCCGATCCCTCCGGCCAGGAACAGAATCGTGCAGCTGGTGACCGATCCTTGTGGCCGACTGCGGTGGATCTCACCAGCACTGCCCGGCCGCGCACACGACCTGACCGCGGCCCGCACCCACCGGATCAGCAGCGGACATCCTGTCCATGATCCCGGCGTTGTTCACCAACACGTCGTTGGCGCAGGCCGCGGTGATCTCTTCGGCCACGGTTGCGGCGCCGTCGGCGTTGATGTCGGTGAGGACGAGGCGTGCGTCCTCTGCGGGGAAGCGCAGGGCGGTGGCGCGGCCGATGCCGGAGCCCGCGCCGGTGATGACGACGACCTTGCCGGACAGGCCTGTGGTGCGTCTCATGGCTGGGATTTCCTTCAGTTGCTGATGACGGGCATGGCGCGGCGGTAGCGGGGGTCGGTGAGCTGGGAGACGAGGAAGGCGGCGATGTCCGCGCGGGTCATCGCCGAGCCGACCTTGTCGTGGCCCAGGAAGCCGGACTTGATGCGGCCGGTGGCGGGTTTGTCGACCCGGTTGTGATCCGGGCGATGGTGTAGTCGAGCGGGGAGGAGGTGACGGCCTCGGTCATGCCCTTCAGCTCGGTCAGGGCGTTGGGGAAGGCGAGCTTGGCCATGACGGGCAGGACCTTGGGCTTCCAGTGCGGATTGTCGTGCGGGTCTGAAGGTCCGAGCGCGCTGATGACAGCGTCCGCGCCTGCCACGGCCCCACGGACTGCTGTGGTGTCGGTGAGCTGGCCGCTGGATACGGTCAGGTTCTTGTCTGCAAGGGTGAGTTTCGCGGGTGTCCGGACGTAGGCGGTGACCTGGTGCCCGGAGTCCAGCAGTTGACGGACGACCAGGTGGCCGATGGCGCCGCTGGCGCCGAAGACGGTACACGCATCAGATCCTCCAACAGTGAGGTAGAGAAGGTGTGGGAGCCGAGACCCCGATGACGACAGCCATGAGCGGCACGGCTGATGGATCCATCCGTGGCGGGCGGCAGGCCGGTCCGAACAGGGGGCCAGGAGCACTCCGTTGTGCGGTCGGCCGGGCCGTTCAGGATCGAAGTCGGAAGAGGACGAAGCGTCCTCGTTCGCCTGCCTCGTGAAGCTCTTCGGGTGTGGGTTTGCGGTCGCCGGGCAGGCCGAGCGTCTTCGCCTCGCGAGGCGTCTTGCGGTCGGCGAACTCGGCGAGCAGCTCGGTGATCGCGGTGCGGTCCTCGATCACGGTGGGTACGGCCTCGTACTCCCGGCCGCGGATGCGCAGGTGGACGGTCGGTCCGGTGCGCAGGTTGGGGATCCAGGTGTTCTGCGAGGACGTGGCCAGGACCGTGCCCGCCTCCCAGTCGAAGTAGCCGACGGGGATGGTGATGCGGCGTCCGGACTTGCGGCCGGTGTAGGTCAGCAGCATCAGGAATCTGCTGAGGATCCCGTGCCATGATGCGCCAGCATGGAAGGCGGTACAAAAGGAACACTCGTGTGCGCAACCGAAGGGGAACGTCCGCAATGGAGGCTGTAGCAGCTCAGAAGACCGCATCCGCGCCGGACGTGCTGGCACTTCCGGCGCCCTGCACCGCGGTCCCGGTCGAGCACGCGGAGTTCATCCGTCAGGTCCTGGAGAGGGTCGGGGACAAGTGGACGCTGATGGTGATCGCGAGCCTGCGGGGCGGCGGGGTGATGCGCTACAAGGACCTGCAGAGCGGCATTCCCGGCATCTCCCAGCGCATGCTCTCCCGCACCCTGGCCCAGCTCCACCACGACGGCCTGGTCACCAGGACCGCCTACGCCGAGGTCCCACCGCGCGTGGAGTACGCGCTCACCCCCCTCGGCGCCAGCTTGATCGGCATCGTGGGCTCCCTGATCGACTGGGCCGCCGATCACCATGACGAGATCCGCCGACACCGGGAGCGCTCTGGTACGGCTGACGCACGCTGAACAAGCAAACCGCCGACGATCGAGCGGCTTGGAGGCACGGACGCGCACTGCAGCGCCGTGACCGCATGAGTTCGCCGGGTTGGTGGCCGTAGCGGTTGGACATGGGATGGCGTCCGATCCGACGGCTGGATGTGGGGTGGCGGAGCCTGTCCGTGTGCGTAGACCGGCCGACCAGGAGGGGCGAAACCTGGCAGGAGATCGTGCGCCGGGGGCAGCGCCAACGCGGTGCGCTGCTTCCGCGGCTGCTACTCGGTCGGCGACGACACCCTGTGGGGCTTCAACCGGAGCAGGAAGGGCGCCGGGAACACTCCGGCCGCCCTGAAGTCAGGTCAGGACGCCGGGTCCCACCGCACGTGCAGGGTAGGGGGCTTGCGGAAGACCAGGCCGTACGGGGCTGCGGGGTGTTCGGGGTCGAGGCGCAGGTCGGGGAGGCGTTCGAGCAGCTGCTGGAGGGCGATGCGGGTTTCCAGGCGGGCGAGGTGTGCGGCGAGGCAGTAGTGCGGGCCGTGGGCGAAGGCCAGTTGGAGACGCGCGTTCACGCGGCGGACGTCGAACAGGTCGGGTTCGGGGAAGACGGCCGGGTCGCGGTTGGCCCCCGTCAGGGAGACGGTGACGAGGTCACCGCGCCGGATCAGGGATGGGCCGAGGACGGTGTCACGGGTGGCGTAGCGGTCCACGACCGCCGCGCCGGGTTCGAGGCGCAGTGATTCCTCGATCGCGCCGTCCAGCAGATCGGCGTCGGCCCGGACGAGAGCGAGTTGGTCGGGGTGCAGGAGCAGGTGAAGCAGCGCGTTGGTGATCATCGCCTCGGTGGTCTCGATGCCTCCGAACATCAGCACCGCGGCATTGGACGCCACCTCGGGCACGGTCAGTTGCCCGGCGGCCGAGACCAGGAGGGAAGAGGCGTTCCGGTCGGCGACGGTGACTTCCACCGCGGTTCGCAGCCGTGTGTACGCCGCGACGCCCGCGGGCCCCGCCTCGTGGCCGGCGGTGATGTCCGAGACCGACTGCACGATGGAGTCGTACCAGGCGAGCACCGTGGCCCCGGTGGTGCCGGCCAGTCCCAGCGCCTCGGTCACGACCGCGACCGCGAGGGGTCCGGCGAAGGCACGTCGCAGCTCGGCGGTGCCCGTCGGGTTCAGCGTGGTGATGAGCCGGTCGGTTTCCCGCTCGATGAACGCGGCGAAACCGTCACGTACGGCCCGGGGGCGGAACGGGGCGGTGAAGGGCTCACGGTGCCGGGTGTGGTGGTCGCCGTCGAGGGACAGCATGCTGGGGCCGACGACTTGCGCGGTCGAGAACCGGGGGTCGTCGACGGTGAAGGTCTCGGCGTCCCGCATCACGCTCAGCGCGAGATCACGACGGGTCACCAGCCAGCCGTCCAGCTCGGGGAGCCAGGACACCGGCTCCTGCGCACGGAGCAGCGCCAGTCGCGGATGCGGATCCCGGGCGAGTTCGGCGAGCGTGGTCGCGGCACCGAGCGGGCAGGAGTCGACGACGCTCATGGCGCGCCCCGGCCTGGTAGGGAGGAACCGTTCACGCTGCTGAGGCTAACAAGCGCACACCGCACCTCCAGTCGTCGGATCGGACGTCATCGCACATGCAACCGCCACGACCACCAACCCAGCGAACCCAGGCGGTCGTGGCGCTAGGCCAGACTGATTGATATGGGGACAGAAGCTGACAGCAGATCGTGCGCCGGGGGAACGGCAGATCTCGTTGAACTGGTGGATCACATTCCGGACGGTGTCCTCGTAGGCCTGTACCAACTGCGCGATCACCGGTACCTGTTCCCGCTGGGGAAGGCCGGCAGCATCATCGCGCGCCGGTCGTGCACCGAGTCGGTGGCATCCCGGCGCACTGCGTGTCGACAAGGTCGTAAAGGGTCGCAGAGGCGGGGATCGCGGGCGTTGGTGACGGTGAAGAGGAGGACCGACTCGACTACGACGAGTCCGCTCCTACCGTCTCGTGGCGGCCACGGAGCAGGACCATCCCAGCCACCGGGAGAAGGAGCAGCACACTGTCGTCTCCGAGCCGACCAGGCATGGAGCAAAGGCCCATTCACCGCTTGGAGAGGGATGGTCGGAGGGCGGGGCGGGGGCGGTGAGCCGCAATCGCCGACGAGGTCGTCGGGGCGCACGGGTCTGGTCCAGGCGCCGGAGACGCAACGGCCGCCAGCAGGGAAGACATCGCCTGGAGCACTCTGGATCGGTGGAGTCGGCCGGGGTCGCTGCCCCGTCGAGCGGTTCCCGAACGGCACTGGCGCCCGTGTCCCGGCTCTGTACGCGAAGTGTCCGCCGTTCCGGTCGGTGGTCGGGCGCGCGCTCAGGCTCGGTCCTGGGCAATGAGGGCCTGTCAGGCTGTCATCGCGTCGCGGACCTTGGCGGTGTCCACGAACTGTTCGAAGCGGACGATGCGGCCGCCGCGTACGACGAAGTGGTGGGCGACGCGTACGTCGATGTCCTTGCCGGTGGCCTTGTTGGTGGCGGTGTAGCGGGCCAGTACCACGACGTTCTCGCCGTCTACGACGTAGGTGTCGTCGTGGGCGGTCCAGTCGTCCCACTCCTTGCCCAGCTGTTCCATCACGTTGGCGGTGACGCCGTCGGGGGTGCGGTAGGTACCGGCCAGGGGGAAGCCGGCCATCTCGGTCCATTCCACGTCGTCGGCCAGGGTGGCCCGCAGGGCGTCGAGATCGCCGTGGGCCGAGGCGAGGTACTGGCGCCGCACCACGTCGGCGGGAGCGGTGGACGTTTCGAAGCCGGACGTGTCGTTCATGATGGTGGCCTTTCTGAGGACCGTCAGGACAGGTCGGTGACGGCGGTGGAGGGGCACAGGCGGAAGGTGGAGGTCGCCTGGCGCCCGTGCAGCGCCTCAGCAGCAGGTGGATACCCGCGCCGAGGCGATGAGCGGCCGGTGCCGGGCTGTCGGCGGAACGCCGGCACCGGCCGCGGGAGGGGGTGTCATCAGCCCCAGGTCATCTCACCCTTGGCGACCTTGGCACCGAGCTGGGCCGCGATGAGCATTCCGGAATCCGGGTAGCGGGCCACCAACGCCTTGGTCAGCGCCTCGCCGTTGCCGGCCTTGGTGAGTTCGGCCTCGAACGCGGTGAGGTAGTCACGGGTGTAGGCGATCGGACTCGCGTCGACGGTGTCGGTGGGCAGCCGGTGGCCGGGGACGGCGAATGCGGGGTCCAGGGCCGTCATCTCGTCGAGCAGTTCGATCCATACGGCGCGGGACTCGGGTGTGGCGGTGTCGGCGACCCAGACGTGCTCGTTCTGGAAGAGCAGGACGCCGGCGACGATCGCCCGGTGCTCGGCCTGCCACAGGTAGTGCCGGTCGGGCAGACCCGGGTGGCCGCCCTTGAGCTGGAACACGTGGCCCTCGAAGGTGATGTCACCGGTCAGTTCGGCCAGGTCGACCAGCCGGGTGGGACGGTTGGCGCCGACGGCCTCCCACGCCTTGAGCTTGCCCTCGTACGCGGCTGCGATGTGCTCGATGACCAGCGGGGTGGCGACGATGTCGGCCTTGGGGAAGGCGTCGGCGATCACTTCCGCGCCCCAGTAGAAGTCGGGGTCGGCGTGGCTGACGAAGACCTTCGTCAGCGTCTTGCCGGAGTCCAGGATCTCGGCGACCAGGCGGTGGCCGTCGGCACGGGTGAACCCGGCGTCGATCAGGAATGCCTGCTCTTCGCCCGTGATCAGGGTGGCGGTCTTGTTCTTGGAGCCGACGGGGAAGTCGAGGTCGATGACCTTGAAATCGAGGGTGCTCATGGTGGTTCCTTCGTAGAGGAGGGGTGCGAAAGGGGGTGTCAGTGAGTGGCGGTGAGAGCGTCCATGCGCTGCTCGACCTCGTCGGCGGTCGCATGGCCGACAGCCACGGCCATGGTGCGGTCAGCCTGGACGGCCAGCAGGGTGGGGAAGCTGCGCACGCCCAGTGCGGCTGTCCTCTCGAAGCCGGCCTTCGCGGCAGTGGCCGAACCCGGTGCGGCGAACGCCTCGGCGACGCCATGCGGTGCCAGACCGGCCGCTTCGGCGACCGCGCGGTAGGTGGCCGGGTCGGACAGGCTCATGCCGTCCGCGTAGAACGCGGACTGCAGTGCGGCGACCAGTTCCACGATGCGATGGGGCGCGGCCTGCCGCAACGCGGCCACCCCTCGCGCTGCGGCCTCGGAGTCCATCACGAACGAGCCGTCCGCGATCAGCCGTGCGTAACCGGCCCCGAAGCTGACCCCGGTCAGCTCACTGATCTTGGCGTTGGCGCCCTGGACATGTCCGAACTCCCGGACAGGTACACGGCGTGGGCCGGTGAACAGGCCGCCGGAGACCACTTCCACGTCCAGACCGGGGTGGCGTCGGACGACTTCGGACAGCGTCGGCGCGAAACCGTACGACCAGCCGCAGTAGGCATCGAAGACGTAGACGAGCTTCATGAGGGCCGTGCCTCTCGGTTGGGGAGCCCGCCTTCGGCGGGCACATTCACCTGACGTAACAGTATCTGATGTGTCAGGTATTTCCCAACGGTGGGACTCTTCGCCTTCCTGGTGGGCGGCGCGAATCGCCGGATCCACACAGCGGGCGCCGAGGTCTCGGACCCGACGTACGTCGTCCCCGGTCTGCGGCGTGCCGCAGCCGCGGACGGGGCGACCTGGCCGCGTCAGGGCAGACGGTCTGCCCAGGCCTCGGTTTTCACAGGGTCCTCCCGCACTCGCGCTTCGGGCGTAGCGCCAGGATGGGGCAGATCACAGGTGCCTACAAAAGGCACTTTCGTGTGCGTAACCAGCATCGGATGTCCGTCACGGACGTCACTGTGGGCTACATGGGCACAGCGCGGCCCATCATGACCTGCGAGTCTTCGCCGGGACCAGGTGAACCGGAGCGGCTCACGTGGTCCTACGAGAGATCATGAGCAGCGGCGCGTCCGCGCCGCGACTGAGGTGAGGAAGGGCGGGGCGGTGGCACGGGACGTGCAGATCACGACGGCCGAGCAGGCGGCGAACGACGGGATGGTGCTGGCGTTCGGCTGGCTGCAGGGGTCTGCCAACCGGCTGGAGTACATTCTGGGCCGGGCCCTTGAGGAGGAGTGCGGGATCAGCCACCTGATGTTCGAGGTGCTGCTGATTCTGGGCCGGGCCGGTGGGCCGGGCATGTCGATGCGGGCCATCGCCCAGGAGCGAGTCCTCACCACGGGAGGGGCGACGCGGTTGGTGGACCGGATGGAGGTGGCGGGTCTGGTGGCCCGTGACGACAATCCGGACGATCGCCGAGGACGGGTGGTCCGATTGACGCAGCTGGGGGAGGAGACCGTGGTGCGGGCAGCGCGTATGCACGTGGAGAACGTGCAGCGGTTCCTCCTCGACCCGTTGCCCGCAGAGCATCGGGAGCAGTTCACCCGCGACCTGCGGACGGTGAGCATGGCGGCGCGCGATGCGCTGCCCCGCCTGCGCTGAGCCGCTCTGGGACGCCGCTACGAGGCCCCGACTCGGCGCCGGGTGGTACATCCTTCGGTGGTTGACGGCGGAGCCGACGCTGTACTTGTCCACCGGTCAGATGCCGGAGGTGGTGAGGTCGAGGCCGCAGGCGCAGCCGAGGGCGTCTTCGGGAGTGGAGCGGGCGCAGGCTCGATCAGGCGCCACCGCCCGCGCCGCCGACCAGGATCGGACTTCCGCCACCGCCAGGCCGCCCCGGTCCGCGACGTACTGATGGCGACCGCGACCAGGAACTGCGCGCACCGCCGGCAGCTGATGACAATCGTTACGCTGCTGGCCACTGCGGAGGCCGCCCCGGCTGACGATGCCCCATCGAAGGCCCTCTGAACTGGTACGGCAACTCAGCCCGGACAAACATCAACTGCTCTCGGACGCGGTATGAAGCAGCGACCGGGCAGGGTTTTCGGGGGCCATTGCCATGCGATGGGGGGGCGAGAGCCTATGCGCCGCCCGGAGACCAGTAGGTGTGAGAGCTTTCGGCTGGGCCCCGCTTGCGGCCGCCTTCCCCGACGCCGAGATGGACAAAGCCCGGAATGACTCGTGAAGGACTCCCTCCACCGGAGCTTGTGCTGTTCGGGAACTTCAGGTTCCAGTTGTCGGAGGCGGGGCCTGGGCGGCGATCCCGCGGTGTTCGTGCTCAGCCGATTCGGACAGGGCGAGAGCCCCGCAGGTATCCGCCAAGGCTTTCACCTGTTCCAACTCGGCGAGTGCTTCGGCCTGGCGGCCGGAAGCGGACAGTGCGCTACCGGCGGTCAGCCGGGCCATGGCCTCGTTGAGAGGCATCCGGGCCGCGCGGAACTCGGCAGCGGCCAGGCACGCGGTGGGACCCGCCGCCGGGTTCTGCCGGGCGAGTTGCACCTCGGCGCGGGCCAGCAACGCGAAACCGCGCCGGCCGGTCGGCAGGCCGACGGCCGCAGCAGCGGCTGCGCGGGCGGCCCACATCTCGGCAACTGTCACGTTACCCAGGGCCAGTTCCGCGACAGCCAGCAGCCGGAACCACATCGGGCGGACCGGGGCTTCAAACCCGAGCAGGCGCGGGCCGCCGCCCGCTTCGAGCACCTTGCTGACACAGCCCTGCGGATCGCCGTTGAGCAGCAGCGTCTGGCCGAGCATCCCGACCATCGCCGACCGGTGCGCGCCCGGTGCGGGTCCGGCCGGAGAGAGTGACTCCTCACAGATCTTCAGTGCTCCGGCGAAGTCTCCCCGCCACATCAGGACTGCCGCGCTCACCACCTCAGCCAACGAGCGCGGCTCGCTGCTGTCGACGAGTGACGCCGCCTCCAGGGCGTCGTCGGCGTAGGTCGCCGCCTCGTCCAGGCGTCCGAGCCACAGGTAGGCGTAGGCGGAAGCGGCGAAGAGGTCGGCGAGCACGAGGCTCTGGCCGGTTCGGCGGGACACTTTCAGACCTCGGCGGAGGTGGCGTAGTGCGGGGTCGTAGCGTCCATGGAGCATCTCCGCCCAGCCCGTCATGACGAGCGTGTCCATCTGCCCGGCCAGTGCCTGATCGTCGGTCTCGTCGAGCACTTCCACCACAGGGTCGAGGTAGTCGGCCGCCCGGGCGTCGCCTGCGAAGGTATGCGCCAGCGCCAGCAGAGCGCGGACTGCGGTGCACTGCAGCGGGTCGCCGATACGTTCCGCCGAACGCAACGCGCGTTCGCCCCAGTCGATCGCCGTGGAGAAGTCGTTCCTACGAAGCGCCACCACCGCGACGCCCAGCTCCAAAGTGGCTGTCTCCGGCTGGAGTTGGCCCTTGTGGTCCGCCAACTCCCGCAGCAGCAGAGCCGTGGCCTCTTCGTACCGGCCGAGCGCCCACTCCATGGTGGCTCGCAGGGCAGCAACCCGGGCGCGTCGGCCGCGGGCCCGCGCGGGCAGGAGGGTGGCGGCCGTACGCAGAACGGCGCGGCTTTCCAGCAGTCGTCCTGCCATGCCCAGCGCATCGGCCTGCTGGAGCCACAGTTCGGGCCGCAGCCGACTCTGCTCGCCGAGCAACCGCAGGGCTTCCTGTGTCCAGTGCGCGGCGGTGGCTGGTGCGATCGTCATCACCTGACGGGCGGCCCGTACCAGTAGGTCAACGGCGTGTTCGTCTCCTGCGCGCGCCGAACGCTGAACGTGCGACGCCTGGGCGGTCAGCGGTGCGCCGCGCAGCGCCAGGCCGTCCGCCGCCCGGGTATGCGCCTCGATCCGCCAGCCGGCGCCCGCACCCTGGTACACCGCTGCCCGGACCAGCGGATGGCGGAACCGGAACTGGCGCGTGGAGCCGACCTGGCGTACCAGGTCCCGCTCCGCGACCTCGTCCAGGGCGGCTAGGGCCTGTGCCTCATCGGTTCGGGCCACAACTGCCACCATGTCGGCTTCGAAAGAGTCGCCGAGCACCGCGGCCGCCTGTGTACAGATCCGCGCAGTGGCCGACAGACCTCCCAGCTCCTCCAGCAGTGCGGCACGCACTGATCTCGTCAGATCGTCGGCGACAGGCACCGAGCCTGCCGGCACCGCCTGGGCCACCGGGACCGCCGGCAGGCTTTCGTCCCCGGTGCTCCGGGTCAGCGCCTCCAGGTAGAACGGGTTGCCGCCACTGACCTCGTACAGCCGTCGGAAGCGCCAGTGATCCGGCCTGGCCCCGCACAGCTCCGCTCCCTCGGCCGGGGACAGCGGCCCCAGCTCGACCCTGGCCAGCCTTCCCTCCGTCCCCGCCCGGGCCAGTGCCGCGGCCAGTCGCGGCGGAGCCTGCCGGGGGCGGTAGGCGAGAGCGAGGAGTAGCGGTGTCCTCGGCGGGTGGCGTACCAGATGGTCGATCAGCTCGGCCGTTCCGTCATCCGTCCACTGCAGGTCGTCCAGGCTGAGCACGAGCCCGCCGTCAGCACTCAGCGTCTCCAGCAGCGTCCGCACCGCCCGGTGGAACCAGTAGCGTTCGACCGTCACCGGCTCCGGCCCGGTCGGAAAACGGTCACCGAGCGCGGGGAAGACCGTACTCAGCAGGGCGAACGCGCCAGTCTGTGATCCGTCGTACCCGAGCCGGCGGAAGTCCACCGTGCCGAGGTGGTCGTCCAGGGCGTCCACGAACGCACCGTACGGAGCCCGGTCGAACTCCACGCTGCGTCCGGCGAGGGACGTGAAGCCGCGCTGCCTCGCGCGCTCGCCCAGTTCGCCGAGCAGCCGTGTCTTTCCGATACCCGGTTCCCCGACCACCTCGACCACCCCTGGCGCACCGGACAGGGCATCCTCGATCGCACCGTCGAGGACCGTCAACTCCGCTGCGCGTCCGATCAGACGGCTTCCCGACCGGGGGCGCCGCGGTGTCGGCGGGCCGGGGTCAGCGCCGCCTCGTGGGGTGCACACCGGCGGGGACGCGGGTAACGGGTGCGGCACGAGAGCGAGCGCGGATCCCGGAGCACGCCCGGAGGCCGGGGCGGTGGCTGGGACGTTCAGTGCGGGGTCGCCGGTGAGGATCTGCTGGTGCAGTTGCCGCAGCGGGAGGCCGGGGTCACAGCCGAGTTCTTCGGCCAGCAGCAGCCGGATCCGCTGGTAATGGCCGAGGGCATCGGCCGGGCGGCCGCCGCGGTACAGGGCGAGGATGAACTGGCCGGCCAGCCGTTCGTCCAGTGGGTGCGTCTCGACCCGGGCGGACAACTCGGCCAACAGTCCACTGTGGTGACCGCAGCGGAGCCGAACGTCGGTGTGGTCCAGTTCGGCCGCGACCCGTTCTTGGTCGACCGCGTCGCGGAAAGCGTTGATCCAAGGGGTATCCAGACCCGCGAGGGCGTTTCCCCGCCAGAGGCCGAGTGCCTGCTCGAACAAGGTCGCGGCCCGCTCGTCCTGCTCGTTCCGGGCGGCCGCGCGGGCCTGTGCTGTGACGCCATGGAACCGGTGCAGATCCACTGCGGTCGCCTCGACGTCGAGGACATACCCACCGGATCGCCGGACGATGTCCGTCCCCTCGGCGACGGCCAAAGCCCGCCGCAGACGGGAGAGGTAGCCGTAGAGCGTGTTCCGGACCCGCTGAGGAGGGCGGTCGGCCCAGACACGCTCGACAAGCCGGTCCACCGAAACCACCTGGTTGGCGTCCACCAGCAGCACCGCGAGCACACACCGCTGCCGGGCGTGACCCAGATCGACGATCCGGCCGTCCACGCGCGCCTCGACGCTGCCGAGCAAAGAGAAGTCAACCGTCACAGCAACGCCCCCGAGTCTCAAGTCCCACTCTGGCACAGCACCTTCGACCAGCCCATTCAACGTTTGTCCAAGGTTTGCCGAGGGTCGGCCGCGCACCTTGGTCCAGGGCAGGAAACAGCACGACATACCGACCCCCTGCGGAGTGCAGGCAAGAAGGCCCTCGGCCCGTCAAGCGTCCGGCCCTCCGATCTGAACCTCCATCCGGACGTCGATCGGATGCCATGTCAGACCTTCACTCGAAAGAGGATCAGAAGATGAAGAAAGCCCTCGCTGGCATGTTCGCCGTCCTTGCCCTGGCCGGCTCCGGTCTCGCCGCCTCGGCTGACAGCGCGTCCGCAGCCCAGGTAAAGGCGATCACGTGCACGAAGCAGTTCCAGGACGCCAACACGGTCGGCTTCCGATGCACTGGTGGGGGCCCCTTCTACACACAGGCGCTGTGCAAGAACGGGAAGTGGGCCCATGGCGCCGACGCGGCGGCGGGCACCACGTCTTACGCCTACTGCACCAGCCTCAACTCATCACTCGCCGTGCCCCTCCAAGCCTACGGCCGCGGCGCCGCCTGACAGAGCGCGGTACTCCACGTCCAGTCATCGAAGAGTGTGTTCTCGATCTCAGCTGAGCTGTCCAGGCCCGCTGAGAGCGCGACCCACAACCCGGAGGCCCAGCGCGGCAGGCGTCCAGCCGCACAACGAACGGACGTCTCCGACAAGTGGGCAGTCATCAACCCCGGGATGCGCACCGCAACCCGGCAACGGCCCACAAGATCGTGTCCAGCCCCTTGACACCTACTGAGGAAGAAGGTCCCCACCATGCGAAATGACATTCTCAAGGGCACGCGGCGAATACTGGCCACTGCCGTCACTGCTGTCGGCCTGCTGGCCGCGTTCACCGGTGGCGCCCACGCCGCGGGAGGAACCTTCTCGGGCAGAACCGCAGACGGTTGCGGTACTGCCTCCGGCACCTACCACTGGTACGAGACCACCGTGTACAACAACAAGCAGGCCTTCAAGACCGACTGGGACATGGCGGTCGTCGACCACTGCTCGGCCGACGGGGTGGCCGAGAGCCTCTACACCAAGTACTCGAAGTGGAACGGTTCTGCCTGGGTCAGCGACAACAAGTTCCACAAGATCGCGCCCTCAGGTACTGGCACCAATGTGGCCGATGTCCGGCTGTACATTTGCCACGTCGGAAACGGCAACAGCTGCGTGATGCTGTAGCGCTCACGCACACACCACCCGAACCCCGTCACTGCGGCTGCTTCGCAGCTGCACGGTTCCGCGTCTGCCTGGGGTGGGCCCGCTCGGCAACACGCCGGGCGGGCCCACCCTTCGTGGAGGGCGTCCCGCGTGGTGGTGCAGGCGATCACTGAGTTGCCGCCAACTTGAAGGCCCAGGTCAAAGGGCTGGTGCGACCGGCCCCTGGGGTACTCGTGCCCGTCGGCCGTCGCCGTGCCCCCTGCTCCGAGGTCTCGTCCGCGGACGCGCCCGTACGGACCGGGGGGCCGGCCGCGTTCCGGAGCAGGCGACTGGCGTCGCCGCGATGGGTCAGACCCGCCGGACGTTCGAGGCCGCCGCCAAGACGGTCGCCAAGCTCAACGCCGGCGTCCGGGACCGCGCCGTCGCTCACGGCCCCCGACCGCAGCCCACCGCGCCGACGACCGTGCCGACGCACACCCGGCAGCCCGGCGCTCAGCCCCCGCCGGGCCGGACCACAGGAGGAGTCGCATGAGTACCCCGGAGCAAGGCAGACCTCGCCGGTACCGCCTGAGGTCCGGCGCGGACCGTGGTCGTGTACGACGTCGCGTCTGGAGGGTGGATGGCTTGGCTCGGACGATCGGCGTGGAGTGGGCGCGACGTTGCTGCTTGACCTCCGCACAGGACATCCGACGGCCAAGAGTTCGTAACGAGCCATTGACAGGAGCTCCGGCCATGGGCAATCTCATGTGCACGCAGTTGACTAAACGATTAACCAACCCGGTATCTACTACTTTGGGCAGGGGCAATGGCGCGCCGGATCGGGATCAAGGACGTGGCCGCGGCGGCTGGTGTGTCGACCGCGACTGTGTCGCACATCCTGAACGGCGTCGAGGGCAAGCGGGCCAGTGCGGAGACCCGGCAGCGCGTCCTGCGGGTCGCCGACGAACTCGGGTACGCGCCGAACGGCCTCGCAAGGGGGCTGAGGCTGAAGCGGTCGCAGACCATCGGCTTCGTGAGCGATGAGATCGCCACCACCCCCCATGCCAGCCGGACGATCCTGGGCGCCCAGGAGGCCGCCACAGCTGCGGGCCTGGTGCTGCTGCTGGTCAACACCAGCGGCGATGCCGAACTGGAGCGCACCAGCATCGAGATGCTGCTCCAGCGGCAGGTGGACGGCGTGCTGTACGCGGCGATGTACCACCGGAACGTGCGCGTGCCGGAGAGCCTGGGCTCGACGCCCACCGTGCTGCTGGACGCGCGCTCCGAGGACCCCGCCATCCCCTTCGTGGTGCCCGATGAGGTCCAGGGCGGATACACGGCGGTGCGTGAGCTGATCGACCACGGGCACCGCAGGATCGGCGTGACCGTGCAGACCGTCGACGTTCCCGCCCGGCATGGCCGCTTGGAGGGCTACCGCAAGGCGCTGGCCGAGGTCGGTGTCCCCTACGACCCGTCTTTGGTCGCCGCGGAGACGGCAGTGTCCTTCGGGACGACGGCCGGCGACGTGGACGCGGGCTACCGGGCTGCCCGGCGCCTGCTGACGGCGGAGCAGCGCCCCACTGCACTGTTCTGTTTCAACGACCGGATGGCCGCCGGCGCTTATCGCGCTGCGGCCGAGTTGGGACTGTCCATCCCCGGTGATCTGTCGGTCATCGGGTTCGACAACCAGGAGCTGGTCTGCGAGGCCGTCTACCCCGCGCTGAGCACGGTTCAGCTCCCGCACTACGAGATGGGGGCACGGGCTGTGGCCCAGCTGCTCGCGCTCACCAAGACGCCGGGCCGGCCACCGGGCCCGGACAGCCAGGAGATGCTGCTTTGCCCGCTGGTGGCGCGGGCATCGGTCGCTTCGCCGCCCCGACTCTGACCCCGGGACGGCGAAGCTTTTCGCACCGTGACAGGCGACCGTCGCAACCGGTCGTCGGTCCTGTCAGTACTTGGAACACAGTGAGGGTACACACATGTCCCCTGAGATTCTCCACGAGGCGTCGAGCCGTCGCAGCCTGATGGCGCTGGACGCCGCCTCCGCCCCACCGGTAGGCGCGGGCGGATCGGTCTGCGTCAGTTTGGCC
The DNA here is from genome assembly GCF_035983595.1 of Streptomyces sp. NBC_01334. Classification (NCBI taxonomy): domain Bacteria; kingdom Bacillati; phylum Actinomycetota; class Actinomycetes; order Kitasatosporales; family Streptomycetaceae; genus Streptomyces; species Streptomyces sp. NBC_01334. Next base: position 9,707,055 of record NZ_CP130718.1, read on the forward strand.
CGCTCCTCCAGCGGCCCGGCCCCTCAGGCGCGAGGGTACTGAGCCTCGCGCTCCTCGCCGACCAGGTGTCGGCGCGTCACCAAGCCTCTCTCCCGCAGCTCGCCGCCGGCATCGCGCCGGACCTGGCTTTGCGTTGTCATGCCACCGGGGCCTTCCGCGAGTGCTGGTGGAGGCCGCTTTCTTCGAATTCTACGAAGGAATCGTGGCCGTTTTCGTCCGGTGACCGCCCTTCGCATGCCCTCTGTACTTACCGAAAGGCACGTGTGTGTCCACCGCGCCCCGTGATCTGTTCCGGCCCGTTGCGCACTTGCGCCCGCCCCACAACTGGATCAACGACCCCAACGGGCTCGTCTTCCATGACGGCCACTACCACGCGTTCTACCAGTACAACCCGTACGGGTCGACCCACGCGAACATGCACTGGGGCCACTTCCGCAGCCCCGACCTGCTGACCTGGGAGCCGCTGCCGATCGCCCTGTCCCCGACCCCGGGTGGCGTGGACGCCGACGGCTGTTTCTCCGGTAACGCCGTCTCCGAAGGCGACCGGTTGGTCGCCTTCTACTCCGCGCACCGCGAAGACCGCTCGCCCCAGCACCAGCCCGTCACCTACGCCACCTCCCATGACGGCGGCCTGACCTTCCGCCCGCGCGGCGAACCGGTCGTCCCCGCTTGGCCCGAGAGCTGCACCATGTACCGCGACCCGTACGTCTGGCAGGACGGCGACGGCTGGCGGATGCTGGTCGGCGCCGCCCTCGCGGACGGCCGTGGCGCGGCCCTGCTCTACGAGTCGCCCGACCTGGAGACCTGGACCTACCTGGGTCCCTTCGAAGCCCGCGAGCAGGAGCCGGTCGGCGGCACCGACCTGCACACCGGCGAGGGCTGGGAGTGTCCCCAGTACCTCCCGGCGCAGTCCGGACGGCCCGGTGCTCTCCTCTTCAGCGCCTGGAACGACGACGACAGCCCACGGTGCGTCACGGCTCTGGTCGGCGAGGAACACGGCAACGTCCTCGAGGCCGGCGCGCCAGTCCTCGTGGACCACGGCCCTGACTGCTATGCACCCGCCCTGCTGCGTGCACCCGGCGGCAGATGGCTGCTGTGGGGCTGGTCCGTGGAAGCCCGCGAGGAAGCCTGGGCGGTCGCGGACGGATGGGCCGGCGTGCTGACCCTGCCTCGCGAGATCTCGGTCGGCGGCGACGGAACGCTGCGCCAGCAGCCCGCCACCGAACTGCTCGACCTGCGCGGCGAGCACGCCGTCCACACCGACGGCGTGACATATGGCCCGGTGGACCTCGGCAGCGTGGGCCGCGCCTTCGACCTGACGGCCCGTCTGGAGCCGACCGGGAACGCCGGTCTGCGGCTGCTCACCACCCCGGACGGCTCGGAGTACCTCGACATCCGCCTCGACGCCGACACAGGCGAACTGGTCGTCGACCGCGACCACGCCTCGCTGGACACCCGGGCCCGCGGCGGCTCCTACCGAATGCCCTGCCCAGTCGGCCGGCCCGTCGACGTGCGCGTGGTCGTCGACCACTCCATCGCCGAAGTCTTCCTGACCTCCACCGGCCAGGTGCTCACCCTGCGCTTCTACCCGACCGGGGACGGCCCGTGGCGGCTACAGGCACGCAGCGCGCCCAACGCGCACCTCGGCTACGCGGTCGACGCCTGGGAGCTGCGGCCTCTCGTGATCAAGGAGGCGAGCGGCAACTCCGCCGAGCCCGAAGGACAGTCCGCATGAGCCCCCGCCTCTCTCCGCACGCGTAGGCAGCCCTGCCCACGCCGTAGGGCCCGTTCCCACACCGGTTCTCCACCCTCCACGCCCCGTCCGCACCTCCCACCCTGACCCGCACCACGCACCGGAGGCACCCACCATGAACATCGGCAGTAGAAGTTCCCGCCGGACGGCTTGTACGGCCCTGGCCCTCGTCCTTCCGCTGGCCGCGCTGGCCGCCTGCGGCGGGGGCAGCGGCACCAACACCTCCGCGGAGAAGGGCAGCGGCACGGGCACCATCACTGTCTGGGCCCACCAGGGTCAGCAGAGCGAGGCCGGCGCCGTGCAGAACGCGGTGAAGACCTTCAACTCCTCGCAGAAGAAGGTCAAGGTCAAGCTGACGCTGATCCCCGACAACGACTACACCAAGACCATCACCACCACCGACGCCTCCAAGCTGCCGGACGTGATGGAGTTCGACGGTCCGACCATGGCGAGCTTCGTCTACAACCAGAAGCTCGCCGCGATCGACGACTACGTCTCCGCCAAGACCCTGGCCAACGCCACGGACGCCATCAAGGCCGAGGGCGAGATCGACGGCAAGCACTACGGCCTGGGCATGTACGACTCCGGGCTCGGCATCTACGGCAACAAGAAGCTGCTGGACGCGGCCGGGGTGAAGTATCCCACCGGTGTGTCCGACGCCTGGACCGCGGACGAGTTCACCGCGGCCGTCAAGAAGCTGGCCGCCAAGGACTCCGACGGCAAGAGCCTGGACCTTCAGGAGGGCGGCGGCTTCGCGAACGAGTGGGGCACCTACGGCTTCGGCCCGATCGTCTGGTCGGCGGGCGGCTCGCTGCTGAAGAACGGCAAGGCAGAAGGCGCTCTCGACAGCCCGGCCGCGGCCTCGGCGCTGAAGACCTTCCAGTCGTGGAAGACCTACGTCGACCCCAACACCGACTCCAACGCCTTCACCAAGGGCCGCGTCGCCCTCAGCTGGGTCGGCCACTGGATGTACCCCGCCTACGGCAAGGCCCTCGGTGACGACCTCGTCGTGCTGCCGCTGCCCGACTTCGGCAACGGCCCCAAGACCGGCCAGGGCTCCTGGGCCTGGGGCATCGGCGCCGGCACCAAGAACGGCAAGGCCGCGGGCGCCTTCCTCGACTCCCTCATGAACGACACCAACGTCACCGCGATGACCACGGCCAACGGTGCCCCTCCCGGCACCAAGTCCGTGCTCGCCGAGAGCGACCTGTACAAGCAGGGCGGCCCGCTCCAGCTCTTCGCCGACCAGCTGGCCAAGCCGTGTGGCGACAGTGACATCACGAAGTCCTGCGTGGCCGTGACCCGCCCGGTCACCGCCGGATACCCCACGGTCACCGCCAAGTTCAGCCAGGCGCTGAGCGACATCTACGGCGGCGCCGACCCGAAGACCGCTCTGGCCAAGGCCGCCCGCGCCATCGACCAGGACTACTCGGACAACGACGGTTATCAGCTGCCGTAGCCGGCATCCAGCAGCCGGGAGGGCCGGGCACACGCTGACAGCGCCCGCTCCTCCCGGCCGGGAAGAGGACCCCTACCGTGACCACCGTCAACCCCGCACCCGCCACGCCCGCCGGCAGGAAACCGACCTCACCACCGACATCCGCCAAGCCCAAGCAGTCCGGGCGCAGAAACCGCGACTGGGTGCACGGGCTGCTGATGGCCGCACCCGCCCTCGGCGGCCTCATCGCCTTCGTCGGCGTCCCCTTCGTCTACGCGGTCGTGCTCTCCTTCTACAACGTGCGCCTCGGCTCGCCGCTCCCGCCCCGCTTCTTCGGCCTGGAGCAGTACCGGCGCATCTTCACCGACCCCGACATGTCCGGCCCGTTCCTGCGGGCCCTGCTGAACAACCTGACCTTCGCCGTGGTCGTCGTACCCCTGCAGACCGGCCTGGCACTGGCCCTGGCGATCCTCCTCAACCGCAAACTCAAGGCAATCGGCCTGTTCCGGTCCCTGTTCTTCCTGCCCGTCGTCTTCCCCATGGCCCTGGTCGCCGTCATCTGGCGGCTCATCCTCGCCCGCAGCGGCGACGGCCTGCTCAACTCCGCCCTGGACGCGGTGACTTTCGGCAACTGGGGCGCCTTCGACTGGCTCGGCGACGGGCTCACCGCCATGGCCTCGATCATCGTGCTGTCCGTCTGGCAGGGCGTCGGCTTCCAGATGGTCATCCTCCTCGCCGGACTCCAGCAGATCCCCGGCGAGCTCTACGAGGCCGCCCAGCTCGACCGTGCCTCCCGCTGGCAGCAGTTCCGCCACGTCACCCTGCCCGGCATCCGCGGCACCCTCGTCTTCGTCGCCCTGCTCACCTCGGTGTTCTCCTTCCGCGTCTTCGACCAGGTCTACGTCCTCGTCAAGGGCGGCGGACTCGACGAGGACGCCACCCGCACGGTGATGTACCAGGCCGTCACCACGGCCTTCGACCAGAACAACATCGGCCAGGCGTCCGCGATCACCGTCGTCTTCTTCCTGATCGTCGTCGCCCTGACCCTCACCCAGCGCCGCGTCGTCCGCGCGGGCAACGAGGACTGACCATGACCCGCTCACCCCTGCGCCGCTTCCTCGACTACGCCGTCCTGAGCGTCCTGGCCTTCATCTTCGTCCTGCCCGTCCTCTACCTGTTCCTGGGCAGCTTCAAGCCCTCCGACGAAGTGCTGAACGGCCTGACCGGCTTCCTGCCCACCCACCTGTCGCTGGACAACTACACTGCCGTCCTGGACAGCTTCGACTCCGACGCCACCGGCTACTTCTGGCGGTTCATGGGCATCTCACTGCTCCTGTCCGCCGTCGTCGTGCTCGGCGGGCTGATCGTCAACTCCATGGCCGCCTACGGGCTCACCCGGCTGCGGTGGAAAGGCCAGAACACCGTCTTCACCCTCGTACTGCTGCTGTTGCTCGTCCCGTTCGAAGCAGTGGCCGTCCCGCTGTTCTACATGTTCAACGACCAGCGCAACACCATCTACATCCAGGCCATCCCCTTCATCGCCCAAGCCTTCTCCATCTTCCAGTTCGCCACCTACTTCCGCGCGATCCCGCCCAGCATCGAGGAAGCCGCCCGCATCGACGGCGCCGGCCCCTGGCGCACCTTCTTCGCGATCGTCGTCCCGATGTCGAAGCCGGTGTACGCATCGGTGGCGATCCTGACCTTCCTCGGCCAGTGGGGCTCCTTCCTCTGGCCCGTCCTGATGGTCTCCGACCCCTCAGTACGTCCCCTCCCGCTGCAGATGAGCGTCTTCCAGGGCCAGCAGCCCGTGGACTGGGGCCAGGTCCTCGCCTTCGGTGTCCTGCTGGTCCTGCCGGTGCTGATCGTCTTCACGTTCTTCCAGCGGTGGTTCGTGCAGGGCGTGGCCAGCTCCGCCGTAAAGGGCTGAGCCTGCTTTGACCTCTCGCGGACGGTGTGGAGTTCGACGCGGTCTTCGGGCACAACGACCCCTCGGCGGCCGGTGTGCTCGCGGCCTTCCACGAGGCCGCCGGCCTTCGGATACCGCAGGATGTCGCCGTGGTGGGCTTCGACGACGTCGAACTGGCGTCGTACACCTGTCCGGCACTGACCACCAACCACCAGCCGATGCGGGAAATGGGTGAGGCAGCGGCGCGTCTGCTGCTCGACCACGTGCGCAGATCGCCGGAGGCCGCCCCCTCGCGCACCATTCCCACCAGCCTCGTGATCCGTAGCTCGACGTTACAGCCGAGCCCCAACTGACGCGACGGCGTCGCGATGCGCACGTGATGGCAGAAGCACCCGCCGTCGCCGATCAACTCTCTGACCCTGTACGACTCATTGCTTGGAGAACACAGTGGGACAGCCGGTCCGCTCTGCGGCGTACCTGGATCCGGAAGCGTCCGTGGAAGCGAGGATCGAAGACTTGCTGGCACGGATGACCATGCCGGAGAAGGTCGGGCAGTTGCTGACGCTCGACGCACAACACGGGGACCTGGCGGACATCGTGTCGGCCAAGCTGGCCGGATCGGTCCTGCACGTGTCGCCCGAGAGGATGCCGGAAGCCATGGAAATGGCCCGGCGGACACGGCTCGGCATTCCGCTGCTGACCGCCGACGACGGCATCCACGGCCACTCGTTCTGGCCGGGCGCGACCATCTTCCCGACCCAGCTGGCCATGGCCTGCACCTGGGACCCCTCCTTGCTCCACCGTGTCGCCCGGGTGGCCGCGACCGAGATCGCGGCGACCGGAATCCAGTGGACGTTCTCGCCGGTGCTGTGCATCACCCGGGACCTGCGCTGGGGCCGGGTCAACGAGACGTTCGGCGAGGACCCGTTCCTGATCGGTGAACTCGGGGCGGCGATGGTGCGTGGCTATCAGGGTGAGGGCCTCAGCGATCCGACAGCCGTGCTGGCGTGCGCCAAGCACTTCGCGGGCTACTCCGAAACCCTGGGCGGCCGCGACGCGAGCGAAGCCGATCTCAGCCCGCGCAAGCTGCGCTCCTGGTTCCTGCCCCCCTTCGAAAAAGCGGCTGAGGCCGGCTGCAGCACTTTCATGCTGGGCTACCAGTCGATCGACGGCGTGCCCATCACGGCGCATCAGTGGCTGATCAACGACGTACTCAAGGGCGAGTGGGGCTTCACCGGCACCCTGGTGACCGACTGGGACAACGTCGGCCGGATGGTCTACGACCAGCGGACCTGCGCCGACCACGTGGAGGCGGCGGCGGTCGCCGTCAACGCCGGCAACGACCTCATCATGGCCACGCCGGCGTTCTTCGAGGGCGCGCAGGAGGCGGTCACCCGCGGCCTGATCGACGAGAAACAGATCGACGACGCCGTACGGCGGATTCTGCGGCTGAAGTTCGAACTTGCGCTCTTCGAGGACCCCCGCACCCCCGACCCCGAGCGGCAGGCGCAGGTGATCGGCTGCCGCGCGCACGCCGACCTCAACCTGGAAACCGCCCGACGCTCCCTGGTGCTGCTGCGCAACGACGGCACCCTGCCCCTCGACGGCGGGCTGACCTCCGATGGAACCGGCCGCGCCGCGAGCCGGGGCACGCCGCGGACGATCGCGGTCATCGGCCCCAACGCCGACAGCCCGGAAGCCATGCTCGGCGACTGGGCGGGCGCATCCGGACAGGTCGCGTGGATGCCCGACGGGCATCCACGCGAGACGGTGGAGACGGTGCTCGACGGCCTACGAGCCGTCGCACCCGCCGACTGGACCATCACGCACGCCCGCGGTGCCGACATCGAAAGCCCCGCATCCATGGGCGAGTGGTCGGTCGGGCCCGACGGCCAACCGCAGCCGCCCGTCTTCATCCCCGCCCCGGTCGACCAGGCACAGCTTCGGGAGGCAACCGCCGCCGCGGAGGCCGCCGACTACGCCGTCGTGGTCGTGGGAGACACCATCGCCCTCACCGGTGAGCTGCGCTCCACGGCCACGCTCGACCTCCAAGGAGGCCAGATCGCACTGCTGGACGCGCTCGCCGCCACCGGCACACCCACGATCGTCGTACTCGTCCAATCCAAGCCGAGCACCCTGCCGGACTCGGCACTGAACGCGGCGGCACTCATCGAGGCGTTCAACCCGGGCATGCGCGGCGGCCGCGCCGTCGCCGAACTCCTCCTCGGACTCACCGAACCCAGCGGCCGGCTCCCGGTCTCCTTCGCACGCCACGTCGGACAGCAACCGGTCTTCTACAACCAAGTGCGAGGCCAGCACGGGAGCCGCTACGCGGACCTCGCCCAGGACCCCCTGTTCGCGTTCGGCGAGGGCCTCACCTACACCACCGTCACCTACTCCGACCTTGTCGTACACGGCCCGGACGTCACGGCTGACGGCACGGTCAACGCCACGGTACGGCTCACCAACACCGGCAGCCGTCCGGCCCTGGAAACGGTCCAGGCATACGTCAGCGACCTGACCACCAGCGTCACCTGGACCGAGCAGGAGCTGAAGGGCTTCACCCAGATCGAAATCCTTCCCGGCGAAAGCCTGGACGTCCATCTCAGCGTCCCTGCCTCGCACTGCTCACTCGTCACGGCCGACAACCGCCGCGTGGTCGAACCAGGTGAGTTCGCACTCCGCGTCGGCACCAGCTCACGGCGGGAGCAACAGCTGAGCGCAGGATTTCGCATCCGGCCCTGAATCCCGCACGGACCCCTACCAGGACCGCCGCGCCTACGTGTGGAACAACGACCACGGCCGCTTCGTCGACGACCCGTCCTGGGGCCACCGCCGCGGCGGCCACCACTGACCCACCCGCTCCTGCTTGCGGGTGGATGCCGCGCGGCGGCTGCGGCAGACATGACACCTCGGCGGCGCGCCCTCCCTTTCCCGGGGGTGGGCGCGCCGCCTGGTGCTACCAAGCCGCCCCGCTGGACAACCCGCCCACGGGGTTGCTCCTTCTGCCCGCAACCACGGCCCTACTGGTGGCTGACGCGGCGCTCCTCGAAGAGTCGTCTGGCTTCCGCCGCGACAGGGGGTCCAGGTGGTCGCGATCGACATCTGCACCGTCTTCAAAGCCGCGGTGCGCGACTCACTTCCGCACGTCAGCACGTGGTGGCCGCAGATCCTCGCCGCGATCACGACCGGCGTCACCAACGCCGCCTCCGAAGGGATCGACAGGGCGATCAAAACCGACGCCGTGCATCTTTACGCGAACGCGTTGCAAGTCGGGTATCGCCGAACCCTGATCGGGAGATGCATAAAGGATTCATATAAAGCTGCTATGCTTCAGGCGTGAGTCGCCGAGACGCCGCGCACGGCGCTTCCGAAGCCATCGGGTCAGCCCTCTACGGTCTGGCCACCAGGGCCGTGAGACGCCTTCCCCGCGACATGAGCCTGACGTCCGCCGCCACCTTGGCCACCCTGGACAAGACCGGCCCGCGACGGATCACCGATCTGGCGGTGGCCGAGGGCGTCACCCAGCCCGCGATGACCGTCCTGGTCCGGGTGATGGAGGAATCCGGGCTGGTCGAGCGGAAGGGCGATCCGTCCGACAAGCGGGTCACGCTGGTGTGCCTGACCGAGGCCGGCGCATCGTACGTCCGGACGCGACGCCAGGCGGGCGTCGACGCGTACGCGCGGTTGATCGACGAACTCACCGGTGACGAGGTCGAGGCCTTGGCAGCAGCCCTTCCGGCGCTGCTGCATCTGGCGGAGCTCGAAAGCCACGCCCGAGAGGAGTCGGACCGGTGACCGCGGCCCAGGCTCATGACCAGCCCATGAACACTGCCCTGATACGTTCCGAGGCACGTCTGCTGGTCCCCGCCCTGATGTTCATCGCCCTGGTCGTGGCGGCGGTCGCCAGTCTCGGGACGCCGCTCATCACCAGCGTGGCGACCACGTTCCACGTCTCCCTCGACAGCGCGCAGTGGACGCTGACCATCGCCCTGCTCAGCGGCGCCGTCGCCACACCCGTCCTCGGCCGGCTCGGAGCCGGTCCGCACCGGCGGGCCACGATTCTCGCCACGCTGGCGATCGTCGTCGTCGGCAGCGCGCTCACCGTGCTGCCACTGCCGTTCGCCTGGCTGCTCGTGGGCAGAGCGGCCCAAGGCGTCGGACTCGGTCTCACGGCGCTGATGATGGGCGTGGCCCGCGACCATCTTCCCGAGGAGCGCAGCGCGGCCACGATCGCCCTGATCTCTGTGGTCTCCATCATCGGAGCCGGCCTCGGCTACCCACTGGCCGCGCTGCTCGCCGAGTTCGGCGGACTGCGGGCCGCCTACGGCCTCGGCCTGCTCGTCACCGCCATCGCCTTCGTGACCGCGTGGCGCTCCATGCCCGCAGCTCCCGAAGGCCGCTCCGCTCACGTGAACGTGGCCGGTGCGCTCGTCCTGGCGGGTGGACTGCTCCTCGTCCTGTTCCTGGCCGGAGAGAGGAGCCTGTGGAGCCGACACCTCGCCGTGGCGGTGACCCTTGCCGTCGCCGCCGTACTCCTGCTCTGCGTCTGGACCGTTTCCGAACTGCGAACCAAGACGCCCCTGGTCGACGTCCGGGCGGTACGGCACCCGGCGGTCGCCGGGGCGAACATCGCCATGTTCGTCGGCGGGAGCGGCATGTACCTCCTGCTCACGCTCATCACCCGCTACGCGCAGACGCCGCACAGCGCCGGCTACGGCTTCGGACTGACCACCTTCGTGGCGGGGCTGGTCCTCATCCCGTTCTCCGCGCTGGGGTTCGTCGCCGGCAAGCTCACGCCGCGGGTCCGCGAACGGATCGACGGCCCCCTGCTCCTGGCCGGCAGCGCCGCCATCGTCGGCGGCGGGTTCGTCCTGTTCGCCACCGCCCGGTCCAACCTGGCCGAACTGCTCGCGGCCATGGGCGTGCTGGGCTTCGGCGTCGGCAGCTTCTCGGCCGCCATGCCCGGCGTCATCCTGGCCGTCACCCCCAAGAGCGAGACGTCGAGTGCCATGAGCTTCAACTACGTCGTCCGCAGCGTCGGGTACTCCCTGGGCAGCGCCATCGGCGGTCTGGTCCTGGCCGCCGGCACCGCCAAGGGCCGCCTCTTCCCGAACGACGACGCCTACACGACCGCGGCGCTGGTCGGCGTCGCCGCGATGGCGATCACGACGGTGGCCAGTCTCGCCCTCGCCCTCCGACGCTCACCCGAGACCGATCCGATCACAGCCCCAGTCGGTGTGCCGGGCCTGGGCCGGTCGAGTCGAACGGGAAGCTGAGGATCGAAGCCGTCCGACTTCGACGCCGTCTCCGTCGGCTCGCTCACCCACAGCGCGCCGGCCATGGATCTGAGCATGCTTCTGAGCATCAATTCCGAACACAGGAGGTAACCGTGGTCAAGGGCTATTGGGTCAGCGCCTACCGCACCATCGCGGACCCCGAGAAGCTGGCTGCCTACAACAAGCTGGCTGGTCCAGCCGTCGAGGCCGCGGGCGGGCGGCTGCTCGCCCGCGGCAGCCGGGTCGTCGCACACGACGCCGGAATCGCCGAGCGCACCGTCCTGATCGAGTTCGACAGCTTCGAACGGGCGGTCGCCGCACATGCGAGTGCGGCCTACCAGGAGGCGCTGGCCGCACTTGCTGACGGCGTCGAGCGCGACTTCCGCATCATCGAAGGCCTCGACTGACGATCGAGGCTGCGTCGGCGACGCACACGAAGCCGACTGCGGGGATCACCCCGGCTCGTCAGCGCGCCGCACCGTCGCGAACAGCGTCAGGCCAGTGGCATCGGCGGTGATGTCCAGTCCGGCGACGGTTCCCGGCGGCGCGGCGGCACGGACGTCGGCCTCCATGTCGGCGGGGGTGCGTTCGACGAGGTTCCAGCGGCCGATGCGGGTCATCAGAGCGGCGTAGGGGTTGCGTCGGCGTCCGCGGGTTCGGGCTGTTGGCTAGGGCAGGGCGTCCTGGATGTCTGCGCGGGTGTCGAGCACGGTGTCGCCGGTGATCTCCAGTAGGTGCCGTAGCTGGCGGGGCGGGCCGGCCAGGCGCAGCGAGGTCATGTGGTGGATACGCAGCAGCAGGTTGAGGAAGGTCGAGTCGGCGAAGGAGACGCCGGAGACGTCGATTACCACGCGGGGGTGCTTGCGGGCTGCGGTGTCGAGTGCTTCCTCGAGCGGGGCAATGGTGTTGGTGTCGTAGTCGCCGTGTGCGACGACGATCCATGCCCCGTCCTGCTCGTACTGCACGGTGGCTTTGCCGTCGGGTCCGTGGCTCATGTCGGGATCATGCCCGGCTGCCGACGAGGGTGGTAGGACGCCGTGCACGGTGAGTGGGAGAGGTCGAGGGGTCAGGCGCTGCGCGGCCGCTGTCGGTGTCCGGTCGTCTTCTTCGCGGCCGTCTTCTTCTTCGGCTTCGGTAGCTCGTGCACGTCGGCGTCCTCGCCGCGGGAGGACTTCGCCTCGGACACGGACTCCTCGAGCGCGGCCATCAGGTCGAGGACGCGGCCCGGTTTCTCCGGCTCGGGCGCCTCGGGGAGGGGCCTCTCTTCCCGCTTGGCTTCGATGATCTTTTCCATGGCTTCGGTGTAGGTGCCCTTGAAGTCGTCGCCTTCGAGGTCGTCGCGGGACATGGACTCCATCAGGGCGAGCGGACACGTCCACGGGCTCCGGGAGGAGTTCGGAGGGGTCGCGGAGCTCGTCGGGCCAGTGCATCGCGTGCAGGACGATGGCGTCGCCGCGGACCCGCAGCATGCCGAGCCGCTCGCGCCCGGACCACGCGTATTTGAATGAGGCGATGCGCAATCGCCTGATGCGCGCCACCCACGGCGCGTGTGGATCCATCCAGCTGCGGGGCCCGTACGGGGCGCCTACAGCTGCGGCGGATCTTTGCTGGAGCAGGTCGGCCATCGGCGCGGCGAGTAGCGCGGTCGGCCGTCAAGAACGCAGTTCCACCAGCCCCGCGTCCAGCCCCCTGTCCGTCCGCGGCTCGACCGTCGTCACGACTGGTTTCGTTGATGTCCAGGAACAGCGTTCGTCGACTGGTTCCGGAGTCAGTTGGTGATCATGCGGTTCGTGAATGTCGAGCAGAAGTGACGGCGTTCTCGCAGGGCGGCGAGAAAAGGGAAGGCGGAAGCCAACTGGCCGTTGACAGGATGTCCGCGCTGAACCCCCGAGGGGAAAGGACCCCACGACCGTGGCTCGTGCCATCACTTTGATCCGCTCCACCGCCCTGTCCGACGTCGCCGAGTACGCCTACGCGGCCACGGCGCCCGCCGAGTCACGCCTGATCTTCCTTGCAGGGGCGTGTCCGCTGAACGATGACGGCTCCACAGCAGCGATCGGGGACTACGCGGGCCAAGCGGCGAAAGCCATCGAGAACATGCAGGCCGCTCTTACTGCCTCAGGCGCATCACTCCAGGACGTCATCAGTACACGGGTTCTCGTCGCATCGGCCCGGCGGGAGGACCTGGTGGCCGCCTGGCAGGTTGTCCGGGACTCGTTCGCTGACCATGACGTTCCGAGCACGTTGATGGGCGTCACCGTGCTCGGTTACAAGGACCAGCTCGTCGAGATCGAGGCCGTCGCCGCCGTGCTCGATTGAGACATCTTCCAAGGACACCGCAAACGCGGGATGGCCAAGCGTCCGCCAGGACGGCCGGCCATCGAGGAACGTAGGCTGCGGTCAACGGCCGCTGCACGCCGCCTACGTGAGAAGGGCAGCGGTGAGCTGCGGGTGCCGTTCACGTGCGTCACGCCGGAGGAGTGGTCGTCCTCGCCGGGGTCGCATCCGCTGGGGGTGTGCGTAGCGGATCAGCGCCGCTGCTGAGCTGCCGCATGCTGGAAGCGTCGCGGGGGCGTGGAGCCGTCGCGGCCACGGCGTTCCCGTCGCGCTCGGCGGCCCGGCGCACGGGCGCCTGTACCGTCCAGCCTCCTTCGACGTCCTACCAGCCGCTCTCGCCAGGTCCGACAGACTGTCTCGGGCTCCTGTTCGCCCGTCGCGCGGTGGGCAGGCGATGGTCGACGAGGGCTTCGATCGTGTCGGGACCGGAGGCGAGGGTGGGATGATCCTGTCCTCTCCGGTACGTCTGGCGGCGCCACGTCTACCGGATCGCACCGACGAGGAAGACGAAGGATCGATGACGCTGAACGTGGGCCAACGAGTGCGACTGGCGGCGGACCTCCGGTTGGCCGGGTCGGTGACCCCGGCCGAGCCCCCGGGGGAGACGGGTGCCTTCGCCGCCTCCGTGGCCCTGGCAGCAGGCATCGAGGGCACTGTCGAGCGTGTGGACGAGCATCACCGGCAGCAGAGCCACGAGGTCCGTGAGTACCTGCGCCTCAAGTCGCTCCTCGACGACTTCGGCCACCAGATGCCGCCGGAGAGCAGAAAGCAACTGGAGGAGCAGGTGGGGGCCTTGGAAGAGCAGTGGGCCGCCTACCAGCGGCGGATGCTCCGCGTCACGGTCCGCGTCCGGCTCGACAACGGATTCGTCCTCGACGACGCCCCCGAGGAAGTGTTCACCTCTGCCTGACCATTCGTCGCAGCGCTCGCCTTTCTCGCGCGGGTCCGTCAAGCGAGCGTGTAGTACTCCATGCCCTGTGCGGAGAAGAACGACAGGACGGCGCACCGGGGACCGTCACCCGGGCGAGGGCCGGACACCGGGCCCTGGAGTTCCGCAGGCTGCGGCGGGGAACTGCGGCGGGTGCCTGTCGCTGCACGCGGAGATGACTATCACGCGTCCTGTTCGGCGCCGGTCATCAGGGCGAGCAGGCTGTGGGGCGCACGGTCGTCGATCATGATCGTGTAGAAGCCGTCGTCATCCGCTTCCACGGCCGCGGCGCGGGCGAACATGGCTTGCTCGTGCGCGGCGAGGGCCGCCTCCGCATCGAGGGGGCGCGCGGCGAGGGCTCGGCCGAGTTCAGCGCCGTCCTGCATGGCCAAGTTGGCGCCTTCCCCGTTCGGCGCCCGGAGGTGGGCGGCATCGCCGAGCAGAGTCACCCCCGGTACGCGGTCCCAGCGGTGCCCGGCCGGCAGGGTGAAGATGGGGCGCAGGGCCGGCGGGGTGTCGCTGTCGGTGATCAGGGCGGTGAGTTCGGGGGCCCAGCCGTCGAACTCCTTCGCGACCCGTGCCGTGAGCGCTGCGGCGTCGGTGGCGTCAAGGCGGGCAATCCAGTCCTGGGGCTTCTTCACCTGCGCGTAAGTGTGCAGGGTACCGCCGCCTTCCCGGTGGGCCAGCAGTCCCCTTCCCGGTGCGAGCGCGAACAGCGATCCGGCTCCCACCGCCTCCGCGGAGGCTGGATGACGGGTTCCTGCGTCGAAGAGGAACGTTTCCACGCTGCAGACGCCGAAGTACTCGGGAACGGCCCGGGAAAGCAGCGGTCGTACGCGCGACCAGGCGCCGTCGGCACCGATGAGCAGGTCCGCGACAACGGTGGTGTTGTCGGCGAACGCCACTTGGTGGCGGGCTTCGCCGACAGCCCGCACCGCGGTGACCTTGTGGCCCCAGCGGACGGTGCCGGCGGGCAGGGAGTCGATCAGCATCTGCCGCAGTTCGCCGCGCGGTGCCTCCGGGCGTTCGCCGGTTCCGTCGTCGGGCAGGTCGAGCACCACATTCCCCGCCCGGTCCATGACCCGGTAGGCCTCGCGGCCCGGCAGGATCAGCTTGCGGAACTCCTCGATCAGACCGGCCGCTTCCAGAGCGGCCTGACCGCTGTGGGGATGGAGGTCGAGCAGTCCGCCCTGGCGGCGGGCGTTCGGTGCGGGCTCCGATTCGTAGACCGTGGCCGGGATGCCGTGCACGTGCAGTACGCGGGCCAGCGTCAGGCCTCCCAGGCCCGCTCCGATGATCGTGACAGGTGTCGTCATGGTCCCTCCCCAGCCCCTTGTGGGGCGCTTCGGCTCATATTGGATCGCCACTCCAAACACGCTAACACGAAGTTGGATCGACGCTCCATGCGTGCGATGCTTAGGGGCATGGTGAAGAGAACAGCGAAGGGATCTGCGCGGGCCCCGCGGCGGACGGACAGCCTCTCGAGGGAGGTGATCATCCAGACCGCCGTCGAGATCCTGGACAGCGGTGGCGAGAAGGCGCTCACGCTGCGCGCGCTCACCGTGCGCCTGAGCACCGGCTACGGAGCGATCTACCACCACGTCGCGGACAAGAACGACCTGCTCGCCACGGCCACTGACGACGTCATCACCGCCGTGCTGTCCGGCACGGTCGCCGATGCGGACCCTCGCACTGCTCTGCGCCGTCTTGCCCTCGGCCTGTTCGATGCGATCGACGCCCACCCCTGGGTCGGGGCAGAACTCTCTCGCCGACCGTGGCGGCCCGCGCTACTGGACTTCTACGAGAGCATCGGCCGCCTGCTGGACGCCCTCGACGTTCCGGAAAAGGCGCGCTTCGACGCGGCCGGCACGCTCGTGAACTACGTCCTCGGTGTCGCCGCCCAGAACGCCGCGAACGCACGGCTCCGCGCAGGCAGCGACACGGACCGGGAAGCCTTCCTGACGAACGCTGCCACGCAATGGGCGCAGCTCGATCCCGGCCGGTACCCGTTCGTGCGCGCGGCGGCGACTCAGCTGGGCGAGCACGACGACCGCGAGCAGTTCCTCGTCGGGATCGACATTTTCCTCGCCGGTATCTCTGCCTTGGGCTAGGGCCTGTCCGACGGGTCGTGTGGGCTGGTCAGAGTGCCGTGGCCTGTTGTTTGCTGCTGAACGAAGGGGGTCGCGTGCCGCGCGGAACGGCCGAAGCAGGGGCGGGGATGAAGGGGATCACGTTTCCTGCCTGGCACGGAAGGCACTACGTGACCCTGGCTGCACTACTGGTCCGCCTCGGCAGCTTCGGCCTGAGCCTGACGTGGCGCGTCGAATGTGACGAGATCGTCGATCCTCGCTGCGTAGAGATGGAGAGACGGTCTGCCGACGCCGGCATGGACACGTTGACGCTGTTGTCGCTGACGACCCCCTTCCTCCAGCTGATCGACGCCGAAGCACGTGGGTCCGCCGAGGACAGGGTGATGGTCGTCCTGACCGAAGTGGACAGCTCGTTGTGGGAGGTCAGGGCTGTCGACGAGCGCGTACTCGGCGAACTTCGCCGCCACTATCCGGAGGCAATGGACCTCTGAGCGGGGCGTTTCACTCCGGGCTGAGCCACAGGCGGATCGCGGCCACGGTGACCGTCCCATGGAAGACGTGCGCTTCTCTTGCCGTAGCGCGCGGCGACGGCCCGGAAGTTCCGGAGCCGGTTGATGGTCCGCTCGACTTCGTTGCGGCGGCGGTAGATCGTCTTGTCGAACCCTGTGGGCCGGCCGCCTTGGCTGCCGCGGCGTTCGACGGTTGGCCCGCTGGTCTCTCGGCTCGGGGATCGTGTGCTTGATCTGGCGTCTGCGCAGGTGACGCCGGCTGCGGCGTGACGAGTACGCCTTGTCGCCCCCGACGTGGTCGGGCCGGGTACGTGGTCGCCCGCCGGCCTGCCGGGGCACGCGGATCTCCTCCAGCACGGGAATCATCTGCGGTGCGTCCCCCCCCCCCTCGCTGGCCGGGCGTGATGACGAACCCGAGCGGGCGGCGTCCGCCCTCCCCGGCGAGGTGGATCTTGCAGGGGAGCCCATTCCGGGCCATGGATCGAGTAAGCGAGGTACGCCGGAGCCCGGTCCCGTATCAACAGCAGCAGCGTGTGCGCGAGTTGGACGACCGCCCCGAGATCGCGCAGGTCAACGTCTCGCCAGGTCAGCGCGCACTCGGCGGCGCGATCTTCCGAACGAACTGCGTCAGGTCGTCGGTTCGCCGATCTGCAGCCTCGACGACCTCGGGGGTGTCGGCCCTCAGATGCCCCCAGGGCCCGCGACGTAGATGGGGTGCCCTGAGGCCGGCGGCCTTGCTGGAAAGATGTTGTTGGCTGGATGGTCGCCGACGTACAGCGTTCTACTTGCCGGTGCCTGGGTGGCAAGCTCCCGCACTCGGGCGAAGAACTCCTGCTGCGGCCACTGACGTACGACTGGGCACATCGTAAGCGCGCTGAGGATGGGGGTGTCATGGGCGTCGCGACGACAACGGTCCGCGCCGTGAACGGGTTGACCGCGCGGTGGGCGGGTGCCTCGGAGGGGGGCACGGCGTTCTCGGCGGCGGGGGTGTGGCCGCTGCTGGCTCATCTTGCCGACGGGGCCGAGGGCGCGGCGCGGGCCGAGCTGGCGGAGACTCTCGGGCTCCCCGCCGGGCAAGCGGCGGACGCCGCACGCGAGTTGCTCGCTGCGATGGGCGCCATGCGGGGACTGGACACGGCTCTGGGGCTGTGGACGAAGCGCACGCTGGAGCTGAGGGAGGAGTGGGAGGCGGGCCTGTCAGCCGACACCCACGGGGTGCTCACCGGGGACCCTGTGGCCGACCACCGGGCGCTGGACGCCTGGACGGTGAAGAGGACCGGCGGGCTGATCGACCGTATGCCGGTCACGCTGGCCGAGGACACACAGATGGTGCTGGCGAGCGCGCTGACCATGCGTACGCAGTGGCTGAGCCCCTTCCACGAGGTGGAACTGGAGACTGCGTACGAGCCCTGGGCTACCGAGCCGCGGCTGGGCCTGTGGCGCTCCAGTACCGTGCTGGACCGGGTGGGGGTGGCGGACACACCCGGCGGATACGTCACCGAGCTGAAGGTGCTGGGGAACAACGCCCTGGACGTGCACCTGCTGCTCGGCGAGGAGGACATGGGACCGGGGCAAGTGCTGGGAGCCGGGGTCGACATCCTCGCCGGCCGGTGCACGGTCGTACCGGGACCGCGGCTACCGTACGGGAACGTGGGCCCGGGCCTTCGGGTGGAGAAGGTGCGCTGCACGCGGCCCGAGCCGCCGTCGCTGGAGGTGACGACCGCGGCGTACACCATGAATGCGAGCCACGATCTGCTGAAGCTGCACCGGTTGTTGGGGCTCACGACGGCACGGGACACCTCACGCGGGCACTTCCCCGGCATCAGCGACTTCCCGCTCGCCATCGGGTCGGCCGAGCAGAACACCATGGCGAAGTTCGGCGCGTTGGGATTCGAGGCTGCCGCGGTGACGGCGTTCGGCGCAGTCGCCGCAGGCATGGCCGACCTGCGCTACGTGGCCACCAGGATCAGCGCCGCCTTCGACCGCCCCTTCGGCTTCCTAGCCCTGCATCGTCACACGCGGCTTGTGCTGACGGCGGGCTGGGTCACGGATCCGTTGCCGTTCCCCGAGGACGACTGGGAGGACGAGGGGTGAGCGGGACGACGACGCACACCGTCCGCGCGGTCAACAGACCGACGGCACGCTGAGCGGGTACCTCCACGCGGGGCACGGTCCTTTCCTTCGCCGGTGTCTCTGCGGCGGTGCGGGTGATGTTCTTCTGGCCGTCGACCGGCGCCGGTTTCGGAGGCGAGTAGCCCGACATCGAAATCCATGGTCGCCACGAAGCTTCGAAGCTGAACTGCCTACGCTCCAACCCATGCGAACCGTCTTCGTGTTTCCCGCAGGTGAGCGAGTTGAGACCGTCGCCTCGCTCGATCGGCAGCTGCCCGAGCAGCGCAATCCATGGACTCTGGACGGCAACCTCTACATCGACATCGACGATGAGCAGACCGGCTACCTCTTCTCCGACTGGCCTCCCGGGGATGTGGCGATGCTCGAAGCGGCCATCGGACATCGCCCCACTTGGGCGGTGCAGATCGACATCTCCGGGCGGATCGACGGCACCGCAGAGGTCCGCCAAATGATCGCGCTGCTGCTTGCGCATGGAGGCGTGGCAACGGACGACTACACCACCCACCCATGGACCATGCCGGAAATCCTGTCTGGAGCGGTGATCGACGGCCTGCGCTTCTTCGACTTTCGCGGCTACCACGAACTCAACCGCGAACACGGGCGCTCCTGACTCGATCAACTCACGAGACGAAGGGTGCGCGCGGCCCGCACCAGCTGGTCCTGGTGGGGGAGTGGTGGCGGTCTGCCGGATGCGGGCGACGTGGTGCAGGCCTGCCCCGTAGTCCGCGGCTTCGGCGCCTTGCCGAGGAAGGTGCCTCGTGGCGCCGTTGCATGGCTTCTGTGCGGGCGGTGGTGCAGGTGGTGATGGCGGCGGTGGTGGTCGGGAGCAGGAGTGGCAGCACGATAACGGACACCGCGAAGCAGGTACCGTCTGCCGCAGGCCGCGACGATGTGGCGCAGCATCACCTCACGCCAATCTCAACGGTTGAACGGCAAGTTGACGTACCGGGCGCGGCAGGTACCCAGCCGCGCACCAGCGGTAGGCTTCGGCAGGTTCGCCCTCTTCGAGGGGCGTGGGGTTCGACCACGGGGGTGGGGCAGATGGGACTCAACAGGCACGGGCGCAGACTCGTCGCGCGCGGAGCGGGGTACGGACTCGCACTGCTGGCCGTGACTTCGTGCACGACGGCTCCGCCGTCGGGATCCGCGCCGTCCCAGTCGCGGCAGGCTCAGGCCTCACCCACCGCGTCGCCCTC
Organism: Streptomyces sp. NBC_01334; assembly: GCF_035983595.1. Lineage (NCBI taxonomy): Bacteria > Bacillati > Actinomycetota > Actinomycetes > Kitasatosporales > Streptomycetaceae > Streptomyces > Streptomyces sp. NBC_01334. Next base: position 9,726,624 of record NZ_CP130718.1, read on the forward strand.
GCAGTCCAAGTCGGCATCCTCGTCGGGGCCCGCAGTCCCGGTGAGGGCTGCGAGGCCCACGGTCGCCGACGGACCGATGCTGGCGTCGGTCCGCAGGAGCATGAAATCGCTGCCGTCCCAGGAGATGCCGTCCGACGAGTTCGTAGCAGTGATCCGGAGGGATGCGCCGGACGCCGGTGAGCTCCTGTGGATGAAGGACGACCGTACGTACTGCTCCGCGATCGTTCGCGAGGGGGTGGCCAGGATCGAGTGCGGGGACCTGCCGGAAAGCTGGCCGCGCAAGGGCGTCCTGAAAGTGACGACGGGCGAGCCGTACCAAACCAAGCCCGGCGAGCAGCCCAGCCTGTTCGTCTTCCTTGCCATCGTCGAGGGCGAGCATGGCCCGTACGACTACAAGGGGGCGGCGCCAGAGGCAGCGGGCCCGGTTCACGACGCCGTTGTGACCTTCGCGTCGGGCCGCAAGCTGGGCCTGATCTCCTACGAGAAGCACTCGCGTCAGATTACGGAGACCGAGATCTGCGGTGCGGACGGCGCCGTGTGCTTCCCGGCCTACTACCCGAACCGCTAGGTTCTGTCCCGCAGATCTTGGACCGCGAAAGGATGCTGTCCATGACTTGCATCCGAAGGGGCCGTGCCGCGTTGAGCCAGCCGGTCGGTGGCGGAGGGGGCGTACCCGCGCCGTCGGGTGTCACGATGCACGTGCTTGCCGGTGAGGTGCCGGCGCTGGTGTCGTGAGGGGCTGCGGCCCATGGTCTGGTGCTGTCGCACCCCGAGCAGGGGACTACCTGGTCGGGATGAAGTCCTACGGCCGCGCCCCCACCCGCGTCACCGGCTGGCCGGCCCGAGCGACCACGGCCGCCTTCTCCGCCGCGTGCTCATCTCCGCCATCGCCGGGATCTGCGTCGGCCGGATCATCGACCACCGCGGACCGCGGACCGCGCTCCGTGATGACCGTCGGCTAGGCCCTCGGCGTGCTGAGCATCCTCATTCCGGCGAAGAGCCGGCCGGCGATGCCGACAGTCCCGCGGTTGCTCGCGGTCTGCGGATTCAGGCGGTAGCCGTCGCAGAAGAAGGACTGCACCTCGTCCTGGACGCACCAGCAGGCAAGCTGAATCCCTGACAGCGGCCGAGGAACCCGGGCTGCGACGGTTCAACCGGGGCCCGACGCAGGCGCCAGGACCAATGCCGTCGAAGGCCGTCCGGCCGACGGTGCGAACACCCCACCGTCGTGACCTCTCTTCGCATCTCCAGGGGGTGTGCGTGAACGGTCGGAAGGTGTGCGGGTGGGTGGGAAACGCCGATGACAGGATGTCCGACCGGAATGTCTCCCCGCAATACCGCGGCCAGATACTCGGCGAAACCCGTTTCGTGGACTCCCAGCGTTCACCGCGTGCTTCACTCACTACTCAACTTGATTGCGTGATGTCGGTCTGTCGTCACACCAGGGCAATGGACCTGGACGCTCGGTGTTCATCAGTAGACGATGGACACGATCTGGCAGGCGGCTTCGGCGATCTGGCGCTCTCCGCTGATGCGGACTCGGGCGAGGGCGGTGCAAGGATCAATGCCACGAGCGCAGAGTCGCCAGGCGGTCTCTGGGCTCAGCCGCACTGACGCGGCTGGTCGGCCGCTGGGTGCTTCAGCCAAGGACCAGCGGTCCGCGGTGGCGGTCACGGTCCAGGTGCCGACGGCCGGCTCGTCGACGACCACCTGTAGTTGTGTCCCGGCAGGCGCGGGCGTGTCACGCAGAGTGTGGGGCAAGGCCCGCATAAAGGTGTCCAGGACCGTGGACAGAGCGTTGGGCTCCGGATCTGTTTCCCGGCCGGTGGCGTGGCGGATCTGCTGGCGGTGGGTCCAGTACTCGGTGAACTCCCGGGCGACGTCCAGCCACTTGGGCGCCGGGTCGGCCCCTGCCCAGGACACTCCCAGGCCCGTTGCGTCGAGGTTGGCGCCCTCGAATTCGCGGGCAACGTGGGTCCCTGCCAGTTCCAGGGCCTCGATGAGCGCGGCGGGGCTGTGATCGGCGTGGAGGTCGATCCATTCCTGGTTGACCCGGTGGATGAACGCTTCCAGTGTCTCTCCAGCCGCCATGGCGCGGTTGTGGTTCTCTGCGCTCCAGCCGAGGCGGCCGTGGTAGTCGCCGAGGATGTGGGCGGCAACATCGTGCACGGTCCAGCCCGGGACCGCGGCCCTGTTCCACTCATTGGGCCGCAGACCGCGTAGCAGGTCGAGGAGGGACGCCAGTTCTGGCCCGAACAGCGGGCGAGCGTCGATCTGCTTGCCCAGCCAGGAGGGGTCGGATACGTCGTTGGGCTGGAGACTCATGGGCAAAGCCTGTCAGCCGGGTGGCTCGGTCTTCCATCGAATACCCCCTCACCTCACGGGGGCATGTCGGTCAGCCGCCCATGGGGACCCATCCTCTACACCCTCGCCCGGATCATCTGGCAGCTCACCACAGACATCGACCAGCAGCGATGACTGCCGTGGCCGGCTCCTCCCAAAAGCCCGCCACGGACGCAACTCGCAACCCCATTAACTCGACCCATACGGAACGACGCAGAGTCCTGCACGCTCTACGACCGCATGTCCAACTCATCCATTTCCGCGCTGCGTTCCGTGCTCACGTCGGCCTCCTGCGCGGCCCGCACGGCGCCGAGCCGGTCGGTGAACCGCTCGAAGAACTCGTTGCCGTGGTCGGAGACCGAGGCGGCGAAGTAGGCACGGTGCGCCCGCTCGAAGGCCAGGATCGCCGGGGCACGACCGGCACGCAGCCGTTCCAGTTCGGGCACCGCCCGACTCTGACCGGACGGTGCGCCGAGGCCACCTGGGATTTCGGCGGGTGGCGGGTGGCGGGTGGCGGGTGGCGGGTGGCGGGCGGCCCGGTGGCCGGGGCGCATCGCGGCCCACGCCTTCCGTGCCGGAGCGGACCCGCCACCCGGACCACGGACTCGCCGTCGTCCGACCGGAGGGACGGCGTCTAGCGCACGGCGCCTCCGACGCCCGGGGCGCGTACGTCGGCCAGTGTGGTGGCCAGGGACCGCCAGACGTGGGTGGCCAGATCGAGGTTGTGGGCGTCCGTCGCCTGCTGCCCGAGGCGGCGCAGGGCCGCGACGCCCTGGTCGACCCGGCCCTCCAGGATCATCAGACGGCCCTCCAGGACCGCCAGCCGTACCCGGTCCCCGTGCGGCAGCCGGAGTTCGCCGTCCGGCGGCAACGCGCCGCACAGCGTCCGGGCCTCGTCCAACCGGCCCTGGTGGAAGGCGAGATGGGCCCGCAGAGCGCGTACCTCCTGCAACTGGATCGGGGTGCCGATGAGTTCGAGGACCACGTCGGCCTCGCTTAGCCACCGCTCCGCCTCCGCCACGCACGGCGGTGACATCTGGAGCGCGGCGGCCGTCGCTGCCGTACGCAGCCGGGTCCACAGGATCAGGTCGTCGCCGCCCCGGAGCAGTGCCAGCGCCGCCTCCAGCCGGGACCGGGCGGTCCGGTGGTCGCCCCGCCGATCGGCGACCACCGATCCGGTCCACAACGCCTCGGCGGCCGGCTGGGGAGCGGCCGTGGGCAGCAACTCGCTCTCCAGCTCACGTACATGGCGCTCGGCCGCTTCCAGTCGGCCGAGCCCGGTCTCGACGGCGATCAGGACCGTCTGGGCGGCCATGACGTCGGCGGTCGGCAGCCCCTCGGCGCGTGCGACGGCGAGCGCGGTGACGGCGACAGGTTCCGCCGCCCGTGCCTTGCCCAGGGCGACCAGACAGCGCGCGTACTGCACATGGGACCGCACCCGGAGGTCGGGTGCCGCGATCAGTTCGCTCAGTTCGATCAGCTCGCGCAGATGACCGCGCTCCTGCTCGAAGTCCCCCTGGCCGCCGCTGATCCGGCCGAGCAGCCACAGCGCCTGCCAGCGGCCGACGGGGTCGTCGTGCTCGTCGTCGCGCACCGCCTGGAGGAGGGCGGTGGCGCTGTCCGTGCCCGGCGGTGCCGAGGTCGCGGCGGCGAGCGCGCGGCTCAGGCAACCGCCCGCGCGCGGCTCGGTCAACGCGGCGACCTCCACGCCGAGTTGCTGTGCCAGATAGCTGACGGTCCGTCCGGTGGGTCGGCGTTCGCCCGACTCCAGACGGGAGAGGTATCCGGTGGACATGCCCTCACCGACGACCGCAGCCTGGCTCAAGCCCCGCTCGAGCCTGAGCTTCCTCAGCTGCCGGCCGAAGTGCGGCTGCTCAAGCATTTCGCCCTCTGATCCCCTGAGGTCCTTTTGAGTCTTCTGATCGGCTCGTGTTTCCGAGGCCACGTCCGGAAGTTGCCCATACTTTAGGGAGGCTTGGCAATGGGGGCAACATGGTTGCGCACGCGAGGTTTCTCCTGTCATTTGCCATGGCTCCCTGCGTACCGACTTTCGGAACGACCGGGCGGAGGATCCAGTTGGCTGAAATTGCCCCATGGCCAAAAGAGTTGGCAATGAACATGACCGGATAGGCAAACACTTGCCAGGCGGGTTGTCCGGCCATAGCCTCCGAGCTGCCGACCTGATGTGATATCGCCCCGATCCGGTGGCGACCGCGCGAAAGTGACGAACTGACAACGTTGTCTCGCGGGGTTGCCGGAAAGGGCGGGGTGCATCGAAACCCCCATGTACAGAGGGAAAGACGGTATGTCCGTGGTGACCACAAGCATCACCGCCTCATCCACCACCGTCGTCAAGGCGGGCGCCGGCGTGAACCGCCGCCGCACCTACACGGCCCATGTATGTCCGAAGGGCATGACCATCACGGCCGCGGAAGCCGATTTCGCGGCACAGTTCGGGGCGAGCCCCGGCGAGATATGCGACCGTAGGCTGAGCGATCTGCTCCGGGCGGGCACGCCCGAGTTGCTGCGTCATCGTTTCACCGACCTTTCCGAGGGCCGCACCAGCTGGTTCACCGAGCGGGTGGCCGGTCGGCACGACAGCGGCCGTGTCTTCGCCGCCGACCTGACGGCGATAGCGGTCACCGGCGCGACCGGGCCGGCCGGACTGGTCCTCCTGCTGAGCCCCCTGGGGGCGGCGGGCGAGCCGCACCCCCGCGAACTGACGCTCAGCGAACTCGACGTGCGGGTCCTGGAGGGCGTGGCGGGTGGTGCGTCGACCGTGCAGCTGGCCGGCCGCCTGTACCTGAGCCGTCAGGGCGTCGAGTACCGCGTGCGCCTGCTGCTGCGCCGTTTCGACGCTCCCAACCGGCCTGCCCTGGTGGCCCGCGCCCACGCGCTCGGGCTGTTCGCGCCGGGCCAGTGGCCCCCACGGGTACTGCCGGAACTCATCGAGTAACGGGCACGACGGGGGACACGGCGGGCGGTGGCCGCCGGCGGGACGATCCCGCCGGCGGCCACCGTTGCGTCCGTCCCGGGACCCGGCGGGCACCGTGCGCCCGTCGGCGGGCGAGGTCCGGTGCGTGCACCGTCGGGCACCTGCTCGAAGCGCTCGGGGAATGCCGGCCGTCCTCGTGCGGCGTGCCCCGGGCTCCGGGCGGAGGCGGAGTACGGGCGTGCCGGGCGGCGCGCCCGGACGCCCGCCGCCCGCCGGGCCTCCAGGGCCCTTCTCCCCGGTCCCGCCGCGGGGCGCGGCGTCGGCAGGCGCCTTTGCCGCGTCGCCGTCACGCCCGGACACTCCGCACGGACTGCCTCCCCCGCATCGTGTCCGCGGGCGGCGGATCCCGCTCGGGCCGGCCGGAAGGCAATGCCTCCGGGCGCGGCAGGATCCACAGGACGGGGCTCAAGCCGCCGAGGGCTGCCAGGCCTCCCGGAAGCGCAGTCGGGCGCGGTGCAGCCGGGACCGTACGGTGCCCACCGGCAGTGACAGGACACGTGCCATCTCCTCCTCGTTGAGGCCGTAGGCGCGCAGGGTGAGGACCTGCCGGTGGGACATGGACAGCCGGTCCAGTACATCGCTGATGTGCACGGCGTCCAGCGGGTTCGTCTCCTGCCCCGGCTCGACCCGCTGGTACGGCCCCTCCTCACCGGCCCGCTTCAGCGTGCGTACGGCCTCGCGGACGGTCACCGAACGCACCCAGCCGTAGAACGCGGTCGGCTCCCGCAGCGTGCGCAGACCCCGGTAGACGGCGAGGAGCGCCTCCTGGGTGGCGTCCGCGCCGTCGTCGTGCGTGATGGACCGGCACAGTCGTGCGACGTACGGGACGATCCCGGTCAGCAGTTGGTTCATGGCCTGTTCGTCGCCCGCCTGGGCGCGCGGCAGCAGCGCCAGGGGCGTGGGGATGTCGCTGACGTTGCTCATGTCGGCGCAGGACTCCTTGGGGTGGCCGGTGAGGTGCGGTGCGGTGTGGCGCCTCAGCCCGCCGTAGTGGGGACGGGCTCGACGGCGGCGGCGCAGGCGTCGAGCACCGCACCGACCCCGTCGCGGAAGGCCCGGACGAACTCCGGGCTGAAACAAGCGGTGAAGTACGGGAACTCGATGGCCAGCCGTCCCTCGAACGAGACGACACAGGCCATCACCGGGCTGCGCCCGGCCGCCGGGAAGTACTGCTCCCGGGCGGGCACCAGCCGGACGTCGGTGGCCTCCAGGCCCTCCGGCAGCCGGGGCCCCGGGACGACGCCCATGTTCGTGGCGATCACCGTCGCCAGTTGCAGCGTGGGGTTGCGCGGGATCTCGGACGTGATCCGCATCTCGTGGTAGGGGCCGTCACCCGCGACGAAGTCGCCGAGCCGGGAGTGGACGGTGCGGGCCAGCTCGACCGGGTCCGACTCCGGGGCGACGTCCAGGGCCTGGAGGTGGCTGGTGACGGCGGGCACCATCACCAGGGCGGGCAGCGGCGGTGACAGCCGCGAGCGCAGATCGACGGGGGAGAGGCAGCGCAGGGCACGCGGTTCGCCGCCGGGCAGACGTCGGCGCGCCGTGGTGAGCAGGGCCGCGGCGACCAGGGCGTGCACGGTCACGCCCGCCGTGCGGGCGGTGCGGCGCAGCCGGCCGGTGCGTTCCTCGTCCAGCGTCAGCCGGCACACCTCGATACGGCCCTCGACGGCGGACGGCTCCATGACGTCGTACGCCACCAGCTCCGCCGGGTGCCGGCGCGCTTCGTCCACACGCCGTTCCAGGTACGCGGTCGTCGCCGCCTCGTCCACCTCGGGCAGCAACTCGCTCACGGGCACCGCCCAGCCGGGGGTGCCGTCCGCCACGCCGGGCCGCTCCTCGCCCTCGGCCAGGGCCCGGTAGCGTTCCCAGATCTCGTTGTGCAGGGCGATGCCGCTGTGTCCGTCGACGACGGTGTGGTCCACCGAGAGCACGAACAGGTGGCCGTCACCCTCGGGCGCGCTCACCAGGACCGCCCGGCTCAGGGGCCCGCCGACGGGCAGCGGCGTGTTCAGCTCCGTGGCGTAGGCATCCTCGGCGGCGCAGGTCCGGGTGCTCAGCCGGGGGCGCGCGGCCTCGTCCAGCAGGTCCAGCGCGAAGCCCTCGCCGTCCGGCACGATGCGGGTCCGCAGCGCCGGATGCGCCTCGGTGACCGCGTCGAACGCGGCCGACAGCGCCTCGATGTCGAGACGGCCGCGCAGGGTGCAGGAGAGCACCGCTCGGCTTCGCTGCCCGACGTACAGCGTCTCTACCGGACACAACGCACGGCGCATGACCCAGGCCCTCTTTTCGTCCGCTCATTCCCGGAAGCCGCGCGCCGACCATCGGCCGGCGCCGCGGATCCGGCTCAACGTCCTTTCGAGAGTGCACGGTCGGGCCGGTGCGAATCCAGCCGATACGGAGCGCCCGGGGAAAGTCTCGTGTTTTCCCTAAAGTTCGTCGCGGGCGCGGCTATCCCGGAAGCCGCGTTCTTTAGGGAAAAACCTGAATTCCGTTCGCAGGGCCGGATCGGGCTTGACCGGGTTCGCCCGGCTGCCTCAGCGTGAGGACCTCGTGAACCGGCGCCGGGCCGCGATACGGCCACGTCCCCGGAGCGCGGCCGTAAATGCCGGCCCGGTGGGCCGGGGCCGCTTCCCTGTCAGACCGACCGGGCTCTTTCCGGCCGGGCCGTTACGGCTTGCCACGTGAGGGTTGTGCTATGTCACTCCACGAGGAGTCTCTCCCCGAGGACGAACGTCGACCGCTGTCCGGCGCCCAGGAAGGCCTCTGGTACGCGCAGCGGCTCGCCCCCGACAGCGCCGCGTACAACACCGCGGAGGCGGTGGAGATCCACGGCGGCCTGGACACCGCACTGTTCGAGGCGGCGCTGCGCCGCACGGTCGGCGAGGCCGGCACCTTCGCGCTGCGCTTCCTCGACACCGACGACGGCCCCCGCTGCCGTCCGGCGCCGGACGCCGACGACTGGCCGCTGCACCGGGTCGACGTGAGCGACGCCGCGGACCCGGAAGCCGCCGCCTGGAAACTGATCCGCGCGGACCTCGCGACCCCGGTGGACACCGACAAGGGCCCGCTGTTCGCGCACACCCTCCTCACCCTCGCCGCCGACCGCCACATTTGGCTGCTGCGGGCCCATCACCTCCTGCTCGACGGCTACAGCTACAAGCTCCTCGGCCGCCGCCTGGCCGACGTCCACAACGCGCTGGCCGAGGGCCGCGACCCCGGCCCCGGCGGCTTCGCGCCCGTCGGCCGGCTGCGGACCGAGGAGGCCGCCTACCTCGCCTCCGAACGCCGTGACCGTGACCGCGACCACTGGACCCGCCGCCTGGCGGACCTGCCGGAACCGGCCCGCCTCACCCGCCGTACGGCCCCGCCGCGTGCCCCGTTCCTGCGCCACACCGTCGAACTCGGCCCCCCGGACGCCGAGGCGCTGTCCGCCGCGGCCGCCGGCCTGGGCATCACCCGCGCCGACCTGCTCGCCACCGCTCTCGCCGTCTACCTGCACCGCATGACCGGCACGGACGACCTCGTCCTCGGCATGGCCACCATGAGCCGGCTCGGCAGCGCCGCCCTGCGCACCCCGGGCACCGCCTCCGACGTGCTGCCCCTGCGCGTCAGCGCCCGCCCGGGCACCCCCTTGGCGGAGTTCGCGCGCACGGTGGCCGACGAGCTGGCGGCAGTACGACGGCACCAGCAGTACCGGGGCGAGTTCATCCGCCGCGACCTCGGCCTCCTCGGCACCGGGCGCCGCCTGCACGGACCCGTGCTGAACATCGTCCCCTTCACCGAGGAACTGGACTTCGCCGGCAGCGCGGCGACCTGGCACCACCTGTCGGGCGGTGCCGTGGACGACCTCCAGATCAACGTCCGGCCCGGCATCCGGCCCGGCGCCCTCTGGCTGGCCTTCGACGCCAACCCCCACCTGTACGAGGCGGACGAACTCGCCCTGCACGGCGAACGGTTCCTCGCGCTGCTGCGGCGGCTGGCGCAGGCGGCGCCCACCACCGCGCTCGCCGATCTGGACCTGCTGCTGCCCGGCGAGCACCCGCGCGACCGGCCGGTACGCGAGTTCCCGGTCACCGGCACGCTCACCGAGCTGTTCGAGCGGCAGGTGCGCGCCCGGCCCGGACGGATCGCCGTCACCCACCAGGGCGCCCACCTCACCTACGGGCAACTCAACGAAGAGGCCAACCGGTTGGCCCGGCTGCTCGTCGAACGCGGCGCGGGACCGGGCCGCACGGTGGCCCTCGCGCTGCACCGGGGCCCGCGGCTGCTGCCCGCCCTGCTGGCGGTCCTCAAGACCGGAGCCGCCTACCTCCCGCTGGACCCCGCCCACCCGGCCGAACGCCTGCGCCTGGTCATGGCGGACGCGGCGCCCGTCCTCCTGGTCACCGAGGGCGGCCTCGCCGCGGACCTCGGCGGTGACGTCACCGCCGTCGTCCTGGACGAGCCCGCCGTCACCGCCGACCTCGCCGCGCGCCCGGCCGCCGACCTGACCGACGCCGACCGCGGCGGACCGACCGGCCCGACGCACATCGCGTACGTCATCCACACCTCCGGCTCCACCGGCCGCCCCAAGGGCGTGCCCGTCCCGCATTCCCACGTGGTCCGGTTGTTCGCCGCGTCGGCCGAGCACTTCGACTTCGGCGCCGACGACGTGTGGACCCTCTTCCACTCCTACGCCTTCGACTTCTCCGTCTGGGAGATCTGGGGCGCCCTGCTGCACGGCGGCAGGCTCGTCGTCGTGCCGTACGCCGTCAGCCGTTCCCCACGGGACTTCCTGCGGCTGCTGCACGACGAGGGCGTCACCGTCCTCAACCAGACACCGTCCGCCTTCGAACAGCTGGTGGACGCCGACGAGGAGCCCACCGCCGGAGCGCTGCGCTACGTCGTGTTCGGCGGGGAGACGCTGCGTCCCGAACGGCTGCGCCCGTGGACCGCCCGGCACGGCCTCGACCGGCCGGCCCTGGTGAACATGTACGGCATCACCGAGACCACCGTGCACGTCACCCACCACCGCCTCACCCCGGACGACCTGACGGACCCCCGCCGGGGCAACGTCGTCGGCACCCCGCTCGCCGACCTGCGCGTGTACCTCCTGGATCCGCAGGGCCGGCCCGTGCCGCCGGGCGCCGTCGGCGAGCTGTACGTCACCGGCGCCGGGGTGACCCCCGGCTATCTGCACCGCCCCGAACTGACCGCCGACCGCTTCCTGGACGACCCCCACGGCCCGCCCGGCAGCCGCATGTACCGCTCGGGCGACCTGGCCCGGCTGCGCGCCGACGGCACCCTCGACCACCTCGGCCGCGCCGACCGGCAGGTGCAGCTGCGAGGCTTCCGGGTCGAGCCCGGCGAGATCGAGGCCGTCCTCGCCGAGCACCCCGGCATCGCCCGCGCCGCCGTCGTCGTGCGTCGTGCCGACCACGGCGCCGAGCAGCTCGTCGCCTATCTCGTGGCCACCGGTGAACGACCGCCCGCCGCGGCCGAGGTGCGCGCCCACGCGGCCGCCCACCTGCCCGAGCACATGGTTCCCGCCGCCTGTGTGCTCATGGACACCCTGCCGCTGACCGCCAACGGCAAGCTGGACACCGACGCGCTGCCCGCGCCCGACCTCACCGGTGCGGCGGCCGGCGCCCGACCCGCGAGCACCGAACAAGCGCTGGTGTGCGCCCTGTTCGAGGACGTGCTGAAGCTGCCCCGGGACACCGTCGGCATCGACGCCAACTTCTTCGACCTGGGCGGCGACTCGCTGCTCGCCACCCGGCTGCTGGCCCGGCTGCGCCACGGCTCCGGCACCGACGTGCCGATCACCGCCCTGTTCGAAGGTCCGTCGCCCGCCGCCCTCGCCCGGCTCCTCGACGGCCGCCCCGGCACGGCTCCCGGTCGGCCCGCTCTCGGCGAGCGGCCCCGCCCGGAGCGCGTCCCGCTGTCCTACGCCCAGGAACGCATGCGGTTCCTGAACCGGCTCGACGGCTCCACGGCGACGTACAACATCCCCCTCGTCGTGCCGCTCGGCGCCGCCGCCGACACCGAGGCGCTGCGTGCCGCGCTGGGCGACCTCGCCGACCGGCACGAGATCCTGCGCACGGTGCTCGCCGACCACGACGGCACGCCGTACCAGCGGATCCTGCCGGCCGGCGGGCCGCGCCCGCCGCTGCCCACCGTCGACTGCCCCGCCGACGAGATCGGCGCGCACCTGGCCGCCGCCTCCCGCCACCGCTTCGACCTCACCGACGAACCTCCCCTGCGGGCCTGGCTGTTCGGCACCGGTGCGGACCGGACCCTGCTGCTCCTCCTGCACCACAGCGCCGCCGACGGCTGGTCCCTGCGGCCCCTCGCCGACGACCTGACCACGGCCTACGCGGCACGCCGCGCGCGCACCGCCCCGGCGTGGGACGCGCCCTCGGCGCAGTACGCGGACTACGCGCTCTGGCAGCGGGCCCTGCTCGCCCCCGGGCCGGACGGTACGGGACACGTCGAGCGGCTCACCGCGCACTGGCGGCAGGCGCTGGCCGCGGCACCGCAGGAGTGCACCCTGCCCGGCGACCGGCCCCGGCCGACGGCACCGCGCGACGGCGCCCATGTCACCGAGCACGTCCCCGCCGCCCTGCACCGCGACCTCACCGGCCTCGCCGAGCGCGAGGGCAGCAGCCTGTTCATGCTGCTGCACGCCGCCGTCAGCGCCCTGCTCACCCGCTGCGGAGCCGGTGAGGACATCGTGCTGGGCGTCCCCGTCGCCGGGCGCTCCGAACCCGGCCTGGACGATCTGATCGGCCTGGTCACCAACACCCTGGTGCTGCGCGCCGACACCTCGGGCAACCCCGCCTTCCGTGAACTGCTGGCCCGCGTCCGGCCAGGCGACCTGGCCGCGCTCGGCCACCAGGAACTGCCCTTCGACCGGCTGGTCGACGAACTGAACCCGCCCCGCCGGCCCGGCCGGCACCCGCTGTTCCAGGTCATGCTCGCCCTGCAGAACAACGAGCCCGCAGTGCTCCGCCTCGACGGGCACCCGGCGCTGCTGCGGCCCACCGCCACCGGCACCGCCAAGTTCGACCTCTTCGTGGACGTCCTGGAACGGCACACCGCCGACGGCACCCCCGACGGTCTGGACCTGCACATCGAGTACGCCACCGACCTGTACGACCCGTCCACCGCCGAGGAGTTCGCCCGCTCCCTGGGCAGGCTGCTCGCGGCCGTGAGCGCCGACCCGGACGTACGGCTCGGCGGGCTCCCGGCGCCTGCGCCGCGCACACCGGCCGAGGCACCCGGCCCCGACACCGCAGGTCTGACCGAGGCGGCCCGCTCCGTGCCCGGCATCCGCGACGCCGTCGCGCTGCCCGCCGCCGACGGCGGACCGCCCCGGCTGTTCGTGGTACCGGGCCGCGCGGAGGCCACCGAGGCCGTCGAACGCCTGCTGGAGCGCACCGGCACCACGACCGTCGGCGTCACCGCCGTCAGCACCCTGCCCCGCGATGCCGACGGCGCCCTCGACCCGGCCGCCCTCACCGCCCTGCCCGCCGTCGACCGCGCCGCCGCCGGGGCCTGGCAACAGCGCCTCGCCCGCGTCACCGGTGTCGGCGCCGCCGAGGCAGGGGTCGAGGACACCCCGCGGGAACTGGCCCGCAGGCACGCCGCCGCCCCGCGCCGCGCCGCACCGGCGTCCGACGGCGGCACCCGTGGGGCGGCCGGGACACGGCCCGCCCTCAGCGAGGGCCCCGAGCAGGCCGAACCCACCGTGGCCACCTGGGCCCAGGCCCTGGTACGGGCCGCCGACCACGCGCGGGGCGACATCGTGCACGTCCACCCCGACGGCAGCGAGACCCGCCGTGACTACGCCTCCCTCGTCCCCGAGGCCTCCCGGGTCCTCGCCGGACTCCGGCGTGCCGGACTGCGCCCCGGCGACCAGGTGATCCTCCAGTGCGACGCCGGTGAGGACTTCCTCGCGGTGCTGTGGGGCTGCATCCTCGGCGGCTTCGTCGCCGTACCGCTCACCGTGCCCGCCTCCTACGACACCCCCTCGGCCGCCCTCACCAAACTGGAGGGCATCTGGCGGATGCTCGGCCGGCCCTGGATCGTCTGCTCGCCCGCGCTGGAGGCGGGCCTGCGCGACCGGATCGGCCACGACGGCGGTTCCGGTCTCCGGCTGACCACAGCCGACGCCCTGCGGGACGCACCCGAGGACCGCGACTGGTACGCCGCGCAGCCGGACGACCTCATCCTGATGCTGATGACCTCGGGCAGCACCGGCCTGCCCAAGGCCGTCCGGCTGACCCACCGCAATGTGCTGGCCCGCTCCGCCGCCACCGAGGCCATGAACGGACTCGGCGCCGACGACGTGACCCTGAACTGGATCCCGCTCGACCACGTCACCGGCGTCGTCATGTTCCACCTGCGGGACCTCTATCTGGGCTGCCGGCAGATCCACGCGCCCACCTCCTGGATCCTCCAGGACCCGCCGCGCTGGATGGACCTCGCCCACCGGCACCGGGTCAGCGTGACCTGGGCCCCCAACTTCGCCTTCGGGCTGCTCGCCGGACAGGCCCCGCGCTTCGCGGACCGCGACTGGGACCTGACCCCGATGCGGCTGGTGATGAACGCCGGCGAGGTCGTCGTGGCCGCCGCCGCCCGCGGCTTCCTGCACGCGCTGCGGCCCTTCGGACTGCCGCAGGACGTGATGCACCCCGGCTGGGGCATGTCCGAGACCTGCTCGGTGGTCACGGACGCGGTGCTGCCCGCCGAACCGCCCGGCACCGACGAGACGTTCGTCAGCTGCGGCCTGCCCTACCCCGGCTTCGCCATGCGCGTCGTCGGCGAGGACACCACCGTGCTCACCGAGGGCGAGGCCGGCCGGCTCCAGGTCCGGGGCACCTCCGTGACCGGCGGCTACCACGACAACCCGGCGGCCAACGCCGAGGCGTTCACCGACGACGGCTGGTTCGACACCGGCGACCTGGCGTTCCTGCGCGACGGCGAGCTGTTCATCACCGGCCGCGCCAAGGACGTCATCATCGTCAACGGCGTCAACCACTACAGCCACGAGATCGAGACCTGCGTCGAGGAACTGCCCGCCGTGGTCCGCAGCTTCACCGCGGCCTGCGCGGTGCGCTCCGACGCGTCCATCGCCACCGACGAACTCGCCCTGTTCTTCCACCTCGCCCCCGTCCCCGACCGCGCCGCCGCGCTGCGGGAGATCGCGGGCAAGGTCACCCGCGAGATCGGCGTCAGCCCCGCCTTCCTGGTCCCGGTCGGCCCCGGCGACATCCCCAAGACCGAGATCGGCAAGATCCAGCGGACCAAGCTGCGCAAGAGCTTCGAGGCGGGAGACTTCGACGACGCCGTCCGTGCGGCCCACCTGCTGCTGGGCACCGCCGCCACCCTCCCCGACTGGTTCCTGAAGCCCGTGTGGCAGCCGGCCGCCCCGCGCGCCCCGCGCGTCCTGCCGCCCGGCCGGCACACCCTGGTCCTGGCCTGCGACGGCCCCGGGACCCACGGCCTCGCCGACCGCCTGGCCCGGGCCCTGCGCGCCGACGGCGCCCGGTGCACCGTCGCCACGGACGGCCCGTCCTACGAACGCCTCGACGCCGCCCGCTACCGGATCCGGCCCGCCGAGGACGCCGACCACACGGCGCTGCTGCGGGACCTGGCCGCCGACGAGCGGCCGGTCGACGCCGTCATCCACCTCACCGCCCCGCACGGCGGCGACGCGGCCCCGGACGAGTCGGCCGCCCTCACCCTGCTGGCGCTCGGCCGGGCGCTCGGCACCCGGCCGGCGGACCTGCTCCACGTGACGGTGGACGCCCAGGCGGTCGGCGCGGGCGAAGCGCCCTCCCCGGCCCAGGCCATGGCCGGCGCCGTCCTCAAGTCGCTGCGGGAGGAGTCACCGGGGCTGCGCTGCGTCCACCTGGACGTCGAGCGGGACACCGACCCCGTACCGCTCGTGACGGCGGAGGCCGCACAGCAGCCCGTGGACACCGAGGTGGCCCACCGCGGCGGACGGCGTCACGTGCGCCGGCTGGCCCCGCTGCCCGAGGCACCCGACCGCAAGGAGCCGCCCGCCACCGACGGCTTCCACCTCGTCAGCGGAGGGCTCGGCGGAGTCGGCGGCGCACTGGCCGCCCACCTGCTGGCGACGCCTGGCGCCCGCCTGCTCCTCCTCGGCCGCAGTCCGCTGCCCGAGGACGGCGGAACCCACCAGCGGCTGCGAGAGCTGGGCGACGTGCGCTACGCGTGCGCCGACGTCACCGACGAGGACCAGGTGCGGGCGGCGGTGGACGGGGCCACCGAGGCCTGGGGCGTCCCCCTGACATCGGTCTGGCATCTGGCCGGCGCACTCGTGGAGCGGCCCGTCGGCGACCTGGACCCGGACGCCTGGCGCTCGGCGCTGGACGCCAAGGCACACGGCGCCTGGACCCTGCACCGGGTCAGCGCCGACCATCCGGTGACCTCGTTCGTGCTGTTCTCCTCCGTCAACGGCTGGTTCGGCGGCGCCATGAACACCGCCTACGCCGCGGCCAACGCCTACCTCGACGCGCTCGCCCTGCACCGCCGCGCCCGGGGCCTGCCCGCGCAGAGCCTGGCCTGGAGCATGTGGCACGAGCGGGGCATGAGCAGCGGCTACGGTCTCACCGCACTCACCGAGGCACGCGGCTACCGGTTACTGGACGCGGCCGCCGCACTGCGCTCCCTCGATCTCGCCCGCACCCTGGACGAACCCCATCTGCTGATCGGCGCCGACCGCACCGCCCCCTGGGTCCGCAGCCATGTCGCCGAACCGGCCCGGCAGGTACGGCGGCTGGCCGCCCGCGTCGCGCTGGAGGAGGGCGCCGACCTCGGCGCCCTGCACCGGGCGGCTGCCGACGCCGCGGGCGTCGCCCCATGGGTGCTGCGCGCCGCCGGCAGCGCCGAACGGCCGGAGGCCGCCGACGACACCGGGGGACGGATCCACGCCCTGGAACAGCGGCTCGCCGAGCTGTGGTGCGGGGTGCTGCACCGCGACCGGGTCGGCCGGGACGAGAACTTCTTCGACCTGGGCGGCAACTCCCTGCTCCTGGTCGGCGCGCAGAGCGCCGTCAACCAGGAGTTCGGCTGCGAACTGACCGTGGTCGACCTGTTCGCGCACCCCACCGTGCGCGACCTGGCCCGCCACCTCGTCGGCCGTACGACAACCCCCGGGACCCCGACCGACGGCGCCGGGGACCCGCCGAGCGGGCTGGACCGGGCGAACGAACAGGCACGACGGCAGCGCGCGGCCCGGGCCCGCCGCTCCGCACGGAACGGAAAGGGCCAAGGCCATGCATGAGACCAACGGGCCCCTGGACACACCGGAGGAGGACCTGCCGGCCGTCGCCGTCATCGGCATGGCCGGCCGGTTTCCCGGCGCCGACGACCTCGACGCGTTCTGGGACAACCTGGCCGCGGGCCGCGAAGCCGTACGACCCGTCACCGACGAGGAGTTCCTGGCCGCCGGCGGCGACCCGCGCGACCTGGACGACCCGTCGCTGATCCGCATGGCCTCCGTCGTCGAGGGCATCGACCGCTTCGACTCCGGATTCTTCGGCTACCTGCCCGCCGAGGCCGCCGTGGTCGACCCCCAGCAGCGCCTGCTGCTGGAGACCGCCTACCACGCCCTGGAGAACGCGGGCTGCCTCGCACCCGGCACCGATCACGGCACCTTCGGCGTGTACGCGGGCGCCGGCGACAGCCGGTACTACCCCGCCCACGTCCACCCCCGCCACGCCGGACAGCCCGGCTCCGTCGAGCTGGTGCACGCGGCCACCGCCAACTCCCTGGGCACCCTCGCCCCCCGCATCTCCTACGAACTGGGCCTGACCGGCCCCAGCATGTCCCTCCATACGGCCTGCTCCACCGCGCTCGTCGCCGTGCACACCGCCTGCCAGGACCTGCTCGACCACCGCTGCGACACCGCCCTCGCCGCCGCCGTCTCCCTCAACCCCTCGGCGGCGCTCGGCTACCGGCACGTACCCGACGGGCCCTTCTCGCCCGACGGACACTGCCGGGCGTTCGCTGCGGACGCCGCCGGCACCTCCTCCGGGGACGGCGTCGGCGCGGTCGTCCTCAAACGGCTGGCGGACGCCCTGGCCGACGGCGACCGCGTCCGGGCCGTGATCCGGGGCAGTGCCGTCAACAACGACGGACGGCGCAAGGTCGGCTTCAGCGCGCCCAGTTCCGCCGGACAGACCGAGGTCGTGCTGGCCGCGCAGGCCCAGGCGATGGTGGACGCCGACAGCATCGGCCTTGTCGAGGCGCACGGCACCGCGACGCGCCTCGGCGACCCCATCGAGGTGGCCGCGCTCACCGAGGCGTTCCGGGAGTCCACCCGACGGCGCGGGTACTGCGCGCTGGGCTCGGTGAAGACCAACATCGGCCATCTGGGCGCGGCGGCCGGCATCGCCGGGCTCATCAAGGCGGTCCTCGCCCTGGAACACCGGCAGATCCCGCCCAGCCTGCACTTCGACCGGCCCAACCCGCTCATCGACTTCGCGGCCGGACCGTTCCGCGTCCCCACCGCGCTGGAGGACTGGCCTGCCGCCGGCCACCCCCGGCGGGCCGCGGTCAGCGCCTTCGGGATCGGCGGCACCAACGCCCACGTCGTCCTGGAGGAGGCCCCCGCTCCCGCCCCCGTACCGCCGCGCGCCCCCGAGGACGGCGGCCGCCTGGTGCTGCCGCTGTCCGCCGGGACCGCCGGCGCCCTGCGCGGTCAGGCCGAGACCCTCGCCCGCCACCTGGAACGCCGCCCGGGCCTGCGCCTGGACGACGTGGCGCACACGCTGCGCACCGCCCGCCCCGCCCTGCGCCACCGCCTGACCGTCAGCGCCGCCTCCCGCGAGGAGGCCCTGTCCGCCCTGCGCGCCGCCTCCCCCGACACCCCGGCCGTGCCGGACGAACCCGCCCGGGTGGCGTTCCTGCTGCCGGGCGGTGGCACCCAGTACCCCGGCATGGGCGCCGAGCTGTACCGCGACCAGGACGTCTACCGCGACACCGTGGACGAGTGCGCCCGCATCCTGCGCCCCGTCCTCGGCACCGACCTGCGCACCTCCCTCTTCGAGGACGCACCGGCCGACCACACCGCCACCTTCCTCGGCCTGGTCGTCACCGAGTACGCCCTCGCGCGCACCCTGATGGCCGCCGGGGTCCGCCCCGACGCGCTCATCGGCCACTCCCTGGGCGAGTACACGGCGGCCTGCCTGGCCGGGGTCATCGACCTCGCGGACATGCTGCCCCTGGTCACCGAACGGATCCGGCTGATCAGCAGGGCGGGCGGAGCGACCGTCAGTGTGGCGGCCCCGGCCGAGGAAGTACTGCCGCTGCTCGACGAGGAGTTGTCCCTGGCCGCGATGAACGGGCCCGCCGCCTGCACTGTCGCCGGATACGAGGAGGCCGTGGCCCGCTTCGAGCGGGAACTCGCCCGCCGGGACCTCCCGTTCCGCCGGGTGCGGATACCGGCCGCCGCCCACTCCCACGTCCTGGACCCGGTGCTGGAGACGTACGAGAGGCACCTGCGCGGCGTCACCCTGCGCCCGCCCCGCATCCCTTTCGTCACCAGTGTCACCGGCACCTGGATCACCGACGCCCAGGCGACCTCGGTCCGGCACTGGCTCGACCACACCCGCCGCACCGTGCGGTTCACCGACGCCGTCACGGCCCTGTGGGAGCGCGGGCACCCGGTCCTGGTGGAGATCGGACCGGCGGACACCCTGACCGGACTGGCCACCGCCCAGCTGGACCCGGACACACCGGTGACGGTCACCACCATGCGGCACGCCAAGGCCGACGCCCGCGACGGCTTCGTCCTCGCCGAGGCGCTGGGCCGGCTGTGGAGCGCCGGTGCGGACGCTGCGCTCCCGCCGGTGCCGGGCACGCCGCGGCCGGTGCCGCTGCCGCCGTACGCCTTCGAACGGCACCGGCACTGGATCGACGCCCCCGGCGCCCGCTCCACCGCGTCCGACACCCCGGACACGGTCCAGGACGAGCCGCACCTCGCGCCCCGGCCCCGGCTCACCACCGAGGCCGTGCCGCCGCGCACCGAGCGGGAACAGGCCGTCGTCCGGCTGTGGGAGCAGACCCTCGGCATCGGCGGCATCGGCGTCCACGACAACTTCTTCGACCTCGGCGGCGACTCCATGCGGGCCGTCCTGCTGGCGGGCCGGCTCCGCCGGGCCGGGGTGCTCGACGTACCCGCCGCCACCCTGCTGGCCGCGCCGACCGTCGCCGGTGTCCTCGCCGCCACCGAGGACACCGACGACCAGCGGTCCGGCGGCACCGCGAACGCCCTCGCCCCCCTGTTGCCGCTGCGCCGCGAGGGCGGCGCCGCACCGCTGTTCTGCGTCCACCCCGGCGCCGGCGTCTCGTGGCGCTACACCGGCCTGCTGCCCCACCTCGGCGGCGACCAGCCGGTGTACGGCATCCAGGCCGCCGGTCTCGACGGCACCCGGCCGCCCGCACCCGACGCCCCGGCCATGGTCGCCTCCTACGTCGATCTGGTCCGCGAGGTCCAGCCGCACGGCCCCTACCGGCTGCTGGGCTGGTCGTACGGCGGCTTCGTCGCCCACGCGATGGCCTGCGCGCTCCAGGAACAGGGGGAGTGGGTGGAACTCCTGGCCATGCTGGACGCCCCGCAGCCCTACGCCGGCGCGTACGACGCCGGGACGGCCGAGCGCCAGGTGGCGGCCCTGCTGATGCGGGTGGCCGGCCTGCCCGTACCCGCGGACGGCGAACCGCCCGCGGTGGCGACCGTCCTGGACCGCATCGACGCCAAGGTCACGGCGGATCCCGCCGGTTCTCCGGTCGACCGCGCGCAGGCCGCCGCCGTGGCCGACGTCATGCGCAACAACCTGCGCCTCGCGCCCCGGTTCGAGCCCGGTGTCTTCCACGGGGACGTCCTGTTCTTCAGCGCCGACGACGAACCGGCCACGGACTTCGCCGGCGACCTTGCCGTACTGCCCGGCAAGGCGGACGCCTGGCGGGCCCAGGTGCGGGGCACCCTGCACGATCACCGGGTGCCGTGCGGGCACTACGAGATGACCGAACCCGAGCCCCTCGCCCTGATCGGCACGGCGGTAGCCAAGGCACTGCGCGGCACCGCCGATCCCACCGCGCCCGTACCCGTTCCGCCCCCCGGGGGCCCCGACCGTCCAGGAGACCCCGCATGACCGTGACCGCACCCCAGGACCTCTACGAACTCGGTGACGCGCCCGAACCGGGCACCGTGCCAAGGAAGATGTACGCCTCGCTGATCCGCCGGGAACGCTACGGGCAGCCCGTCGACGCGTTCCGCACCGAGGTGGTCGACGTCCCCCCGGTCCGCCGTGGCCAGGTGCTGGTCAAGGTGATGGCGGCCGGCGTCAACTACAACAACGTCTGGGCGGCGCTGGGGAAGCCGCTCGACGTGATCGCCGCCCGGCAGAAGGCCGGTGCGGTCGAGGACTTCCACATCGGCGGCTCCGACCTGTCGGGCATCGTGTGGGCCGTCGGAGAGGACGTCAGGGGCGTTCGGCTCGGGGACGAGGTCGTCGTGCTCGCCAGCCGCTGGGACGAGTCGGCCGAGGACATCCGCCTGGGCGGTGACCCGGCCGCGTCCGTCAGCCAGCGGGTGTGGGGCTATGAGGAGAACTACGGCTCCTTCGCCCAGTTCGCGGTCGTGGACGACTACATGTGCCACCCGAAGCCCGCCCGGCTGTCCTGGGCGGCCGCCGCCTGCTACATGGCGACCGCGGCCACCGCCTACCGGCAGTTGTTCGGCTGGGACCCGCACACCGTCCGGCCCGGCGACCCGGTGCTGATCTGGGGCGGTGCCGGTGGCCTGGGCAGCATCGCCATCCAGCTCGTCCGGCACGTCGGCGGCATCCCGGTCGCCGTCGTCTCCAGCGAGGAACGCGGCGCGTTCTGCATGCGGCTCGGCGCCGAGGGCTGGATCGACCGGCGCGACTTCGACCACTGGGGCCGGATGCCCGATACCTCCGACGACGCCGCGATGAGCCGCTGGCTGTCCGGGGCGCGGGCCTTCGGGCGGCGCTTCTGGGACGTGCTCGGCGAGCGGCGCGGCCCCCGGATCGTGCTGGAGCACTCCGGCGCCGACACCATCCCCACCTCCGTCTATCTGTGCGACAACGCGGGCATGGTCGTCATCTGCGGCGGCACCACCGGCTACAACGGCGACGTCGACCTGCGGTTCCTGTGGATGCGGCAGAAGCGGCTCCAGGGCTCGCACGCCGCCTGCGCCCGCGAGGCCCGTGAGATCACCCGGCTGATCGACCAGGGTGTCATCGACCCGTGCCTGTCCCGGACCTTCGGTTTCGAGGAGATCGGTCTGGCCCACCAACTCATCCACGAGAACCGTCACCCGATGGGGAACATGGCGGTCCTGGTCAACGCGTCGGAGTAGAGCGTGCGGTGGCCGGGCCGTCCGACGGTCGGCCCGGCCACCGCCCCTCCGACCGAAGACCCGCGGTCCGGCACGGCGAGCCTGCCCGCGAGGGACTCGACACCGGCCGGGCCCGGCCACCGGGGGAGCGGTGGCCGGGCCCGTTGCCGGCGGTCGGGGGAGGCCGCGGGGAGGCGCGTGCCCTCAGGCCCGCAGCAGCTTCTTGACGATCTTCCCGGCGGGATTGCGGGGCACCTGCTCGATGAACTCCACTCGCCGCGGCCTCTTGTAGGGGGCGAGCAACCCCGAGATGTGGCCCAGCAGTTCCCGGGCGCCGGTGTCCGGCTCGGCCACCACGTACGCCAGCGGCACCTCGCCGTAGTCCGCGTCCGCCATCCCGACGACCGCCGCGTCCCGTACCGCCGGGTGGCTCATCAGGGCGCGCTCGATCTCCGAGGGGTAGACGTTCTGGCCGGCCCGGATGATGACGTCCTTGGTGCGGTCCACGAGGTGGATGCGTCCCGCCTCGTCCACGAACCCCAGGTCCCCGGTCCTGGTCCACCCGTCGAGGTCGATCTCCCGGGTGGCCTGCGGATCGTTCCAGTAGCCCTGCATCACACCGGGTCCGCGCACCACGATCTCGCCGATCTCGCCGCGCGGTGACTCCGTCCCGTCCGAGCCCACCGCGCGGGCGGACATACCCGGGATCACGCGACCGCAGGGGATGCGCGCGGTGACGTCCCCGGGCGAGGGGTGCTCGTCGGGGCCGAGGGTGACGAACGGGCCGCCGACCTCCGTCATGCCGTACACCTGCCGGAAGCCGCAGCCGAGGCGCCGTACGGCCTCCTCGTACACGTCGAGGGGCATGGGGGCGGCGCCGTACAGGATCTCCCGGAGCGTGGACAGGTCGGTGCGGTCCGCGCCCTTGGCCTGGAGCATGAAGCGCACCATCTGCGGGACCATCCACATGTGGGTCGCCCGGTGCCGTTCCACCGCGGCCAGCGCCCGCTGCGGGGTGAAGCCCGGCATGAGCACGATGGTGGCGCCCGTCGCCATGTAGGTCAGGGACACCACCATGCTGCCGTGGTACAGCGGGCAGCAGTTGACCATCACGATGTCGTCGGTGGGCCGGGCCTGCACCAGCCAGCCCAGGGCGATGGCGCGGAACGAGGCGCTGTCGACCGTGACGCCCTTGGCCCGCCCGGTGGTCGCCGAGGTGTGCAGCACGGCCACCGGATCGGCGTCGGCCACGGGCGGCAGCTCCCGCCGTGCCGCCACACTGCCCAGTGCCTCGAAGGCCGGCTTGTCGAACGCCATCGTGATCCGCACCGAGGCGGGGAACTCCGGCTGGCGGTCGAGCAGTTCGGACTCGCCGAACACGGCGACCGCGCCCACGCGTGCCACGATGTCGGCGACCTCGGGCACGGCCAGGCTGTGGTTCAGCGGTACGAACAGCGCGCCGAGGCGGGCGAGCGCGAAGTAGGTCTCCAGCACCTCGATCCGGTCCTTGGAGAGCACGGCGACACGGTCACCATGCTGGATTCCCAGTTCCACGAATCCCCGCGCGAGTTCGAGCGTACGGTCGTGGAAACCGGCCCAGGTGACCGCGCGCCGCTCGTCGACCAGTGCCGTCCGCCCGGGAAAGCACTGCCGGTTGCGTTCCAGCAGCTGCGTGAGCCACATCAGGCACCGCCACCGGCACCGGCCGCGGACCGCTCGGCCACGAAACGCTCGTAGTCGGCGATCGTCTGCAGTTTCTCCATGTCGTCTGCGGTGATCTCCACTCCGGCCCGCTGCTCGACCAGCAGCACCAGCCGCACCAGGTCCCCGGAGTCGATGCCGCTCGCGGCGAGGTCGACGTCGTCACCGACCCGCCCGGCGTCGGCGAACTCCTCCGTGCCGGTCAGCTCGACCAGCAACTCCCTGACGGTGCTCATGGCTACCCCTTTCGCCCGGCAGGCCGACCGCCGAGCGGATCGCGTCCTTCGCCTGTCACCCGAACAAGAGGCCCCCGCGCCGAACCGCAATCCCCGCACCCCCGCGTGACGTTTGTCACGCGCCCCAGCCGGCACGCCGGGGGATTGCGGGCCTCCCGCACGGCCTCTTTCCCAGACGGAGGCCGTGCCCGATCCACCGGGCGAGGCGGGCGCAACGGCGCCCGGGAAGCACCGAAGGAGTGATGCCAGTGCCCAGGCGAGGGGTCCGGTCCAGGGGCGTGTACGTCCCCGCCCCGGCGCGGATCGGCCGGGGAGGCGCGGCATGAGCGCGGTAGGGCCCGCCGACACCGCGGCCGCCGGCGAGGACGAACCGACGGCGAGGTTCGAGGCGCTCGTCGGCGCCGGTGAGGCCGTCGAACCGCGCGACTGGATGCCCGACGGCTACCGCCGCATGGTGCTCCGGCAGCTCGCGCAGCACGCCCACTCCGAGATCATCGGCATGCAGCCGGAGGGCGCCTGGCTCACCCGGGCACCCTCCCTGCACCGCAAGTCGGTGCTCATCGCCAAGGTCCAGGACGAGGCCGGCCACGGCCTGTACCTGTACTCCGCCGCCGAGACGCTGGGCGTGGACCGCGCCGACCTGCTGGACGCCCTGCACCAAGGCCGCCAGCGCGCCTCGGCGACCTTCGACCACCCCGCGCTGACCTGGGCCGACACCGGCACCATCGCCTGGCTGACGGACGGCGCCGCCGTCATCAACCAGGCCCCGCTGTGCCGTACTTCGTACGGACCCTACGCACGGGCCATGCGGCGCGTCTGCCAGGAGGAGGCCTTCCACGTACGGCAGGGCTACGACCTGATGCGCGCCCTGTGCGAGGGGACACCGGCACAGAAGGCGATGGCGCAGGACGCGGTGGACCGCTGGTGGCTGCCGGCCGTGGCGCTGATGTTCGGCCCGCCCGACACCGAGGCGGGCGGCGCCGACGCCCGCACCGCGGCGGTCGGTGCCGCGGTCTCGCGCCGCGCCATGGCCTGGGGCATCAAGCGGCACACCAACGACGAACTGCGCGCGCGTTTCGTCGACAGCTGCGTCCCGCAGGCCGAACGCCTCGGCCTGACCCTGCCCGACCCGGCGATCCGCTGGAACGAGGAACGCGGCCACTACGACTTCACCCCGGTCGACTGGGACGTCTACCGGCGCGCGCTGGGCGAGGACACGCACTGGGCCCGGCAGCGCGTCGCCCACCGGCGCGCGGCGCACGAGGACGGCGCCTGGGTACGGGAGGCCGCCGCCGCGTATGCCGCCCGTACCCGGGACGGCGACGGGGCGGCCGGCCAGGACGCCGGTGCCCAGGGGCACGAGCACGGGCACGACCGCACGGAGGTACGGGCATGAGCGGCGGGCAGTCGGAAGGGGCCCCGGCGGCGCGGCCGGAGGGCGTCCCCGCGTCCTGGGAGGTCTTCCTGCGGCCCCAGCGCGGACTCTCCCACCAGCACGTGGGCTCGGTACGCGCCTATGACCCGGACACCGCCCTGCTCAGGGCGCGTGACCTCTACACCCGCCGGGGCGACCCGCTGTCGCTGTGGGTGGTCCGCTCGGACGCGGTGCACACCGTCTCCCCGGACGAGCGCGACCCGTACTTCGCCAACGCGCGGCACAAGCCCTACCGGTACCCCCAGCAGTTCGTGCCGCTGACGACCGAGAGGAGCCCCGACGGTGGCCACGACGACTGAGCGGGCGGCCGCCACCGAGGCGGACGGCCGCACCGACCCCCGGCTCGCCGTCCAGCTGCTGCGCCTCGGCGACGACGCCCTCGTCCTCGGCCAGCGGCTGTGTCAGTGGATCACCCGGGCGCCCACCATCGAGGAGGACCTGGCGCTGTCCAACATCGCCCTCGACCTCGTCGGCCAGGCCCGGTTGTTGCTCACCCTCGCCGGACGCCTCGACGGCACCGGACGCGACGAGGACGACCTCGCCTTCGCCCGGACCGACCGCGAGTTCACCAACGCTCTGCTCACCGAGCTGCCCAACGGTGACTTCGCGGCCACCGTCGCCCGGCAACTCGTCTACACCCACTACGCCGTGGCGTACTACGGGGCGCTCGGTGGCTGCGCGGACCCCGAACTGGCCGCGTTCGGACAGCGGGCCGCCAAGGAGATCGCCTTCCACCGGCTGCACGCCGACACCTGGACCGAACGCCTCGGCCTCGGGACCGCCGAGAGCGCCCGCCGCATGCAGGAGGGCCTCGATCACGTGTGGCCGTACACGGCGGAACTCTTCGACGAGGACGACCCGGTACGCGACCTCGCCGCCGCCGGAACGGCCCCCTCGCCCGCCCCGCTGCGCCCGGGATGGGAGCGGAGCACGACAGAGGTGATCACCCGGGCCGGACTCACCGTGCCGTCCCCCCGCTGGCGGGCCCGGGGCGGCCGTGCGGGCCTGCACACCGAGGAGTTCGCGTCCCTGGTCGCCGAACTCCAGTCGGTGCGCCGCCAGTTCCCCGGAGGTACCTGGTGAACGGCGGCACGGCCCTCGCGGTATCGGAGGTCCGCGCCCGGGTGGAGGCGGTGCCGGACCCGGAGCTGCCCTTCATCGCCCTCGGCGACCTCGGAGTGATCGGCTCGATCGGCCCTGCTGCCGACGGACGTCTCGAGGTGGAGTTCACCCCCACCTACCTGGGCTGCCCGGCACTGGCCGCCATGGCCTCCTCGATCCGTGACGTCCTGACGGACTGCGGCCACCCCGACGCCCGGGTACGGCAGGTGCTGTCCCCGGTGTGGACGACGGACCGCATCACCGCGGCCGGCCGCGCCAAGCTCGCCGCCCACGGCATCGCCCCGCCCACGCCTGCACCGGGGGACGGCCCGGTCCTCGTCCGCCTCACCGGGGTGCCCTGTCCGCACTGCGGTTCCCGAGCCACCCGGCCGCACAGTGCGTTCGGCCCCACCCGCTGCCAGTCGATGCTGCGCTGCACCGCCTGCCGCGAGCTGTTCCCCCACCTGAGCGCGCTATGAGGACGCGTCCGAACCCCCTCCTCGCGACCGACGGCGCCCGCCGGCGCACCGGCTGGCACCGCCTCCCGGTCACCGCCGTCCAGCACCTCACCGGGGACGCCGTCGCCGTCACCCTGGACGTACCGGACCCCCTCCGCGCCACCTTCGCGCACCGGCCCGGCGAGCACGTCGTCGTCCGGCACCGCCGCTCGGGCGAGGAACTGCGCCGCAGCTACTCGGTGTGCCCGCCGCCCGAGGAGCCCGGCGCGCTGCGGCTGGTGATCAAGCGGGGCGCCCCGGACGGCTTCGGCGCGTACGCGCTGACCCGTCTGGCACCCGGCGACCGCCTCGAACTCTCCGCGCCCGCCGGGGCCTTCGCCCTGCCCGAGCTGCCCGGAGCCCACCACGTGCTGATCGCGGGCGGCTCCGGCATCACCCCGCTCGCGGCCATGGGCGCGAGCGCGCTGCGCACGGATCCCACGTGCCGGGTCCATCTCGTCCATTCGGTGCCCACGGCCGCGGACGCCCTGCTCGCCGACGAACTCGCCCTGCTCAAGGACGCGTTCGTCGACCGGTTCACCGTGCTCCACATACTGACCCGCGAAGGACGCCCGCCCCTGGGCGGCCGGATCGATGCCGAGGGCCTGCCGCGGCTGCTCGCCGCGCTGGACACCCGGCCAGGCCCGGACACCACCTTCGCCCTGTGCGGTCCGGCCGGTCTGATCGCCACCGTCCGGCGGGCGCTGACGGACGCGGGTGCCGACCCGGCCCTGGTCCGCTCCGAGCTGTTCGCCCTCGGCGACACCCCGCCGCTCCCGCCCGTACCCGGCACCCCGCCCGGACCCGGCGCGCCGCGCACCCCTGAGGGCACCCGGGTCACCGCCCTCTACGACGGACACCGCCGGGTCGTCACCGCCGGGCCGCGGGACCCCGCGCTCCTCGACGCGCTGCTGCGCGACCACCCTGACGTGCCGTACGCCTGCCGCGAGGGCATCTGCGGCAGCTGCCGCGCCAAGGTCCTCACCGGCGAGGTCGCGACCGGCCCCCAGTACGCCCTCGACGCCGGGCAACTGGCCGCCGGCTACACGCTCACCTGCCGCGCCAGGCCCCTCGGCAGCGAGGTCACCGTCGACTTCGACGCATGACGGCACCCGCCCCGGCCACCACCCACCCCAGCAGAAGGAGAACACGATGACCACCCCCCTGCGGCACGCGGGCAGGACCGCTCTGGTCACCGGCGGCAGCCGCGGCATCGGCCGGGCCGTCGCCCGACGGCTGGCCGGCGAGGGCGCCCTCGTGGCCGTCCACTACGGACACGACCACGAGGCGGCCGAGCGCACCGTCAAGGAGATCGAGACCGACGGCGGACGCGCCTTCCCGGTCCACGCCGAACTGGGCGTGCCCGGTGACGTCGACACCCTGTGGACGGCCTTCGACCACGCCCTCGCCGGGCAGGACGCCGCACCCGGCCTGGACATCCTCGTCAACAACGCCGGCATCACCGTCCCGCGCCGGATCGCGGACGTCACCGAGGGCGACTACGACCGGGCGTTCGCGATCAACACCAGGGCGCCGTTCTTCATCATCCAGCGCGGTCTGGACCGGCTGCGCGACGGCGGCCGGATCGTGAACGTCTCCTCGGTCGCCACGCGCGTCGCCTTCCCGCCGATCATCGCCTACACCATGACCAAGGCCGCCCTCGACTACCTCACCCTGGCCCTCGCCCAGGAACTGGGACCGCGGGGCATCACGGTGAACAGCGTCGCGCCCGGCTACACCGAGACGGAGATCAACCCGACGCTCGCCGTCCCGGAGATCCGCCAGAGGTACGAGGCGGCCTCCGTGTTCGGCCGGCTCGGCGCCCCCGCGGACATCGCCGACGTCGTCTCCTTCGTGGCGAGCGACGACGCCCGCTGGGTGACCGGCCAGTGGATCGACGCCTCCGGCGGAGTCCACCTCGGCCCGTGAGCCCCGTGCCCGTCCCGCCGCGCCGCCCGCGGCAGCAACAGGAGGCCCTCATCATGAACGACGGCACGTCCGCACCGGCCCGGGCCGCGGACGACTCACTCACCCGGCCCTTCGACGGTGCCAGCCCCTACGACGCCTATGTGCACGCGTCCGTCCTCAACAACCTCCAGCAGCCCCTCACCGAGGCACCCGACGAGATGGGTTTCGTCGTCACCACCCAGGTGATGGAGCTGTGGTTCACCCTGATCGTCCACGAGTGGCGCAGCGCCGGCACGGCCTTCGCCAAGGACGACCTGGATGCCGCCATGGACGCCCTGACACGCAGCCGCCGCGCCCTGACCGCCCTCAACGCCGCCTGGGCGCCCCTGGCCGCTCTGACCCCCGCCCGCTTCAACGGCTTCCGAGCGGCCTTCGGCAAGGCCTCGGGCTTCCAGTCCGCGATGTACCGGCAACTGGAGTTCCTGCTCGGCGACAAGTCCGAGGCGATGCTCCGCCTGCACCGGGGCGACCCCGTCGTGCACGAGGCGCTCAGCGACACCCACCGCCAGCCGTCCCTGTACGACGAGGTGCTCGGCTGTCTGCACCGGCGGGGGCTGCCGGTTCCGGAGCGCGTCCGGGAGCGCGACGTGAGCGCGCCCTACACGTCGGACCCGGGCGTCGTGGAGGTGTGGCGGATGATCTACTCCGGCCCCCAGCACCATCCGCTGCTCGTCCTCGGCGAACTGCTCACCGACATAGCCGAACTCGTCCTGCGCTGGCGCTTCGACCACGTCATGGTCGTCCGCCGGGCCATGGGCACCAAGAGCGGCAGCGCCGGCTCCACGGGCCTCGCCTGGCTCGAACAGCGCGCGAACCGGCCGGTCTTCCCGGAGCTGTGGGAGGTGCGCGGTGGGGTCTAGGGTGATCTCCGCCTTCGCGGCGGAAGAGGAGAAGCGGGTACTGAGCCTCAAGCCGGTGCTGGCTCCGGCGCACGGCCGCTATGGCGACCACCCGCACCAGGCCTACGACGCATGGCCGGCCGGGGACCCGGGCGCCCCCCTGGTGATCCTGCTGCACGGCGGCTACTGGCGCTACGACCGCATGCACCTCACTCCTTTCGCCGCCTACCTTTCCGAGCAGGGCTTCGACGTGCTGCTGCCGGGCTTCCGCCGCTCCGGCGGGGCCGGCGGCCATCCCGAGACCTTCGACGACGTGGCCCGGATCGTGGACACCCTTCCCGAGGGGCGGCCCTACGTCCTGGCCGGCCACTGTTCCGGCGGCCATCTGGCCCTGTGGTGCGCGGCGCGCGGCCTGCTGCCCGACGGCTCCCGCTGGCACACCGACACCCTCCCGACCGGCGTGCTCGCACTCGCCCCGATCACGGACCTCACCGCCACCCGCCGGGACGGCCTCAGCAACGACGCGGCCCTGCAACTCCTCGGGGGAGAGGCCGTGTTCGAGGAACGGCTGCCCGCCGTCGACCCCCTCACCCTGCTGCGCGGGGCCGGGACCACCGGTGTGCCGACGGTGCTGCTGCACGGCGCCGTGGACGAGGAGGTCCCGCTCACCCAGTTCACCGACTACGCGGCCGTGCACGAGGACCTGAGGACGGTCGTGCTGCCCGGCACCGGCCACTACACCCTCATCGAGCCCGGAGCCCCCGGAGCCCGCGCGGTCGCCGACACCCTGTGGGAGATGTCCGCCGCCTTCGCCGTGCCGCGCGACGGCACCGACACGGCCACCGCCCCCCGCACCGATACCGGCACCGCCCCAGGGAAAGCCACGCACCCATGACCGCCGCCACCCCGCTCGAAGACCGGGCAGCCCGCGCCGACGCCGAGGACGCCTTGGCCCCGCTGGCCGAGCGGTTCGTCCTCCCTGAGGGCGTCATCTACCTCGACGGCAACTCCCTGGGCCCGCTGCCCGCCGCCGTCCCGCCCGCCCTGGCGGACGTCGTGGCCCGCCAGTGGGGCACCGGCCTGATCGGCTCCTGGAACGACAGCGGCTGGTGGGACGCGCCCCTGCGGATCGGCGACACCATCGGCCGCCTCGTCGGCGCCGCGCCGGGGCAGACGGTGGCGGGCGACTCCACCAGCGTGCAGCTGTTCACCGCGCTCAGCGCGGCCACCGCGCTGCGCCCCGACCGGCCCCTGCTGGTCACGGATCCCGGCCACTTCCCCACCGACCGGTACCTCGCCGATGCGGTGGCCCGCCGCGGCGACGCCCTGGAGGTGTGCCGGATACCCCCGGCCGACCTGGAGAAGTTCCTCGCCGAACAGGGCTCCCGGGTGGCGGCGGTCAGCTACTCACCGGTCGACTTCCGCACCGGCGAGCTGTGCGACATGGCCGCGCTGACCGAGGCCACGCACCGGGCCGGCGCGCTCGCGGTGTGGGACCTGTGCCACGCCGCCGGGGCGATGCCGCTGCACCTCGACGCACTGGAGGTGGACCTCGCCGTCGGCTGCGGCTACAAGTTCCTCAACGGCGGCCCCGGCGCGCCCGCCTGGCTCTACGCCGCCCGCCGTCACCACGAGGCCCTCGACACCCCGCTGACCGGCTGGAACGGCCATGCGAGCCCCTTCGCCATGGACCGGGACTACACACCCGCCCCGGGCATCGCCCGCGCGCGTATCGGCACCCCGCCCATCCTGTCCCTGCTCGCCCTGGAGGCGGCCCTCACCGTCTTCGAGGACGTGGACCTCGCACAACTGCGGGCCAAGAGCGTGTCGTTGACGGAGTTCTTCCTGACCTGCGCCGAGGAACTGCTCACCCCGCTGGACATCACCCCGGTGACACCCCGGGACGCGGCCCGCCGGGGCAGCCATGTGTCCCTGCGCCACCCGCACGCCCTCGGCCTGACCCGGGCCCTGGCGGACCGGGGCGTCGTCATCGACATGCGCGCCCCCGACCTGCTCCGCTTCGGCGTCAACGCGCTCTACACCACCCACACCGAACTGCTCACCGCCGCACAGCGCCTGAGCTCCATCGTGCGCGAGTCGTCCTACGACCCCGCACCCTCACGGTCGGGCCCGGTCACCTGAGCCTGGACTCCGCGTCGAACTCCCGCCTCTTGCCCGCCTCGACCCTCGAACTGCCCTGCGGTCACGGCCGGACGCGCCAGGCCGTTCCCGCTGTACCGCGACATTGAGGATCCCGGCGAGGCGCCCACCGAGGCGGTCGCGGACCTGGTCCTCAAGCCGGGCGACGTGCTGTACGCGCCGCGCGGCGTGTGGCACGCGGTCTCTGCCGACCAGGGTATTCGCTCGCTCCACGTCACCTGCCGGCGCGGCGGCTCTCCGCCACCAGCCCCACGCTCTGCTGCCAGGCCGCGCTCCGCAGGCGGGCCAGGAGCGTCAGCGTGTGGCCCGCTCCCAGATACTGCTGCTGGAGTCCCCGTGGGAACTGGGCGCCGAGAACCTGGGTTGGTTCGCCTGGAACCCGATCCTGCAACCACCGGGCACGACACCCTTCAGTGGGCGTGTCATCCCAATGGGGCGATGTGCGGCACGGCGGATCAGGCAAGACTCTCGCGAAGCCCAACTTCGCCCCGGAGGTTCCATGTCGAAAAGCGGCGCGCCTCGCACCGACGTTCCGCGCGAGGCCCCGGCGCGGGCGTCGCTCGTCTTGACGTCCCTGATCATCGTTGCCGCCGTGGCCAACTTGAACCTGTCGGTGGCCAATGTGGCACTGCCCGCGATCGGGAAGGCCTTCGACTCCTCCCAGGCCGCGCTGAACCTGATCGCCGTGGGGTACTCCCTCGGCCTGGCCGCGTCGGTGCTCTACCTGGGTGCGGTCGGCGACCGTCACGGCCGCAAGCTGTTGTTGCTCCTCGGCATCGTCCTGTCCATCCCCGCCTGCCTGCTCGCCGCGTACGCGCCGAACGACACCGTCCTCGTGGCGGCCCGGATCCTCGGCGGGCTCTCGGCCGGCATGGCCTACCCGACCACCCTGGCGCTGATCACCGCCCTGTGGGCGGGGTCGGCGCGGACGAAGTCGATCGCGCTGTGGTCGGCCCTGGGCGGCGGCGTCTCCATGCTCGGGCCGGTGATCGCGGGCGCCCTGCTCGAACGCTTCTACTGGGGGTCGGTGTTCCTGATCACCCTGCCCCTTGCCGTGGTCGCGCTGGTCATGGCCCTGCTGTTCGTCCCCGCGCACGCCAACGAGTCGGCCGAACCGGTGGACAACCTCGGCGGCATCCTCTCCGTCTTCCTGGTCGCGGGACTGGTGCTGGCGATCAATTTCGCCGCCGTCCCCGACCAGGGGTCACTGGTCGTCGGCCTCGCCGTGATCGCCCTGGCTGCCGGAGGGGCGTTCTTCTGGCGTCAGCGCCGGGCTCCGAACCCGTTGTACGACCTCCACATCGCCGGTCGGCGCACCTTCTGGGTCGCCGCATGCGCGGGAATCATCGTCTGGGGCTCCATGATGGGGTCGGCGTTCATCAGCCAGCAGTACCTGCAGAACGTGCTCGAGTACAGCCCCGTCGAAGCCGGCGCCGCCATCCTCCCCCTCGTCGTGATGATGGTGCTCGTGGCACCACGGTCCGCGAAGCTGGTCGAGAGACGCGGCGCCCGCACGACCCTGCTGATCGGTTACGCGTTCCTCTTCCTCGCCTTCGCCTGGATGTTGCTGTTCTGGGGCGAGGACAGCGGCTACTGGCAGATCGGCTTCGCCTACGTGCTCATCGGTATCGGTGCCGGCTTCGCCGGGACGCCCTCATCCCACTCGCTGACCGGATCGGTGCCCGTGCGACGGGTCGGCATGGCCTCAGGCACCGCCGACCTGCAACGCGACCTCGGCGGGGCCATCATGCAGTCCGTCATGGGCGTGCTCCTCACCGCCGGCTATGCCTCGGCCTTCAGCGCGGCGATCGCCGCTTCCCCCGAGAGCAAGGACGTGTCGGACCAGGTCCAGAGCGAGCTGACGAAGTCGTTCGCCTCCGCCGGGCAGGTCGCCCAGCAGCACCCCCGCTACGCCGACCAGATCGTCGCGGCAGCACGCAAGTCGTTCCTCCACGGCGACGACTGGGCGTACACCGTCGGCCTGGCCGCGATCGCCCTGGGTGCGCTGCTGATCTACCTCATGTTCCCGCACCGGGACGCCGAGCGGGAACTCCTGCGGCGCTACTGCACCGAGGACTCCGCCCCTGCCGCCACCGAGAGGCCGAGCGGACCGGGAGCCTGAGGTCGATCGGTCAGCCGGTCGCCGTCCGTGTCCGTGCGCGGCCGTGCCCCAGGGCCGTCGAAGGCAGGTCTGACGACCGGACTGACGCGGGCGAGGATGCGGGCGTGGCCGTCCACTCCAGCCCGAGGCCGGCCAGCACCAGGCGGCCCGGCTGTGCACGCGCTCGACGTAGCGGTCCTGTTCCGTCTGGCCCTTGCATCGGCACCGGCCGGGACGTCCCGGCATACCGTCGGCGACGAGGGCGACAGCGCCGGGCAAAGTCGTAGTTCGTCCTTCCTGCGGGTGCCAGACAAATGTCACCACGTGGGTCCCGGCATCCGTGAGCGCGGCGACATCTCTTCCAGGTGCCCGACCACCTCTGCGGCGCTGTACCGCGGCCGGAGCAGGTCGTTGCCCCCCGGCGACGATGGTGGCCAGGTCGGGCACCAGTCGGACGCGGACCGTCGGCATCGCGCTCTGGGCTCGCGGGGGCGCCATGGCTGTGCCTTCCCTGGCGTATCCCGCTCCGTAACGGGCAGTCGGTCGGCATCAAGAAAGCAATGTCCGTGTTGTGGCAGTGAACCGTCCAGACCGCCCAGGAGTTTCCCCATGATGATCGTCGGCGTGATCGCCTTCTGTGTAGTCCTCGCGATACTCGCTTTCGTCGTCCCGCGACTGAGCCGGCACCCCCAGAACGGCGCCCAGCGCACCCTGGGCCTGGGGTCCCAGGCAGGCTCCAAGGCCCCCGGTCCGCTGGGGCGCCTACTGAGCAAGCCCTTCCAATCCAGTTCGCGGGCCGTGGGCCGCAGCGGTTCCGCCGGCCGCCGGGCGCGTCGACGCCTGCCGTTCTGACCATCAGTGGCTGCGTGTTCCGACCGCAGCAGGTGAGAGCCCGGAGATGACTGCCGGCATGACATGTCGGCGGCGCGCGGCCCCGTTGGGGTTGGCGCGCCGCTTCGTCCTTTGGGTGTGATCTTCTTACCGCGCTGGTCGTGTCTTGCCACTGCGGTCTGGGGCAGGCGTACTGGAAACGTCCGCCCCTGTAGGGAGACCAGCTCTCAGCACACCAAGGGAATGAGCGACGGGTCCAGGCCCTCGCTGTAGCGGTAGACGACGGGATGCCCCGGCCCTTGGTCTGCTCGGACAGCAGCTCGAACGGATGGTCAGCCGCCCGCCTCGGGGCGTACGTAGCGCCCGGGCGTACGGCTCCTGCCACCGTGGTGCAAGTCGCCGAAGGTCTCCGAGGTGCTGCCGCTGCCCTACCTGCGCGACCTGTCGCAATCCGACAACGACGGCGTGCACCCCAAGGTCCGCCTGGGCCAGGCTTGCTCCTGTGTCCTGGTGCTGATGGGCGTGCGCACGACGGCTCCAAGGAGCTGATCGCGCTGCCGGAGGGGCTGCGGGAGTCGACCCACCGGTGTTGGGTGCGGCAGGACGGGTGGTGGGGCAGCAGTAGCCGCATCCCTGCCTGCCGGCGTCGGTGTAGATGCCAGCCTTGAGGCCCTTGCTGCGGATGTAGTCGGCGAGGGCCTGCATGCCGCTCGGCCACAGGTCCGTGTCGACGGCGATGGAGCCGTCGGCGTTGCGGTCGCCCTGCCACCAGCCGTCGTCGAGGTCGACGTACTGGTAGCCGGCTGCCGCCATGCCGGAGGAGACCAGGGCGCCGGTCTGCTGCCTGATGACGTCGGATTCGATGCTGCCGGCGAAGTTGTTCCAGGACGCCCAGCCCATCGACGGCAGGGCGACGGAGACCTGCGTGGTGCTGACCGCGGCCGGCTCGGCGGACAGCGGTGCCGACGTCTCGTGGCCGGCCAGGGCCGTCAGGCCGAGCAGGGTGAGAGCGAGAACGCGTCATGCCCAGGAGCCGCCCGCCCTGCGGGCGAGCGCCAGAGCGTGACGGCAAGGTCTACGGAGA
This sequence comes from Streptomyces sp. NBC_01334, assembly GCF_035983595.1. Lineage (NCBI taxonomy): Bacteria > Bacillati > Actinomycetota > Actinomycetes > Kitasatosporales > Streptomycetaceae > Streptomyces > Streptomyces sp. NBC_01334. Next base: position 9,762,290 of record NZ_CP130718.1, read on the forward strand.
CCGCCAATCACCCTGACCGAAGGGGGCATTGGCACTCCTCGGCCACAGGATTCCCTTGATGCGCTTTCCGCGCAGCGCTCACTCTGATCACTGGCTTCCGCTCACCAGGCCGGAAGCGTCGTCAGTGTTCAGGGGAGGACGTCACCCATGCGAAGACACCACGCCTTCTGGGCCGTGGCAGGAGCGGCCGGACTGCTCACGGGCGCGATCACGCCCGCCGCGGCCGGTTCCGGATCGCAGGTCACCGCGCCGGAATCAACGCCCGTTCGGAGCGGCGCCGGGACCGGTGCGACGAGTACGCAGACCGTCACCCTCATCACCGGTGACACCGTGTCCCTCAGCGCCGGACCGGACGGCAAGTACGCCATCGACGTCCAGCGCGGCAAGGGCCGCGAGGCCGCCACCTTCCTGTCCAGCGAGAAGGACGGTGAGGTCAGTGTCCTCCCGTCGGACGCGATCCCGCTCGTGAACGCGGGCCGTCTCGACCCGGTCCTCTTCAACATCACCCAGCTGGTGAAGCAGGGGTACGCCGACGCGAAGACCGGCGACACCCCAGTGATCGCGACGTACACGAAGGGCAACGCGACCCCCGACGGCGCTCGCCGGATACTCAAGTTGCCCACGATCGACGGCGCCTCGCTCAGCGCGGAGAAGTCGACCGCCTTCTGGACGGACATCGCCCCCGCGCTCGGCACCGAACCGACCACGAAGGCCGCACGGCAGCTCGGCGAGGGGATCGACAAGATCTGGCTCGACGGCAAGGTCGAGGCGTCCCTCGACGTCAGCGTGCCGCAGATCGGCGCGCCCGAGGTGTGGAAGTCGGGCTACGACGGCAAGGGCGTCAAGGTCGCCGTCCTGGACACGGGCGTGGACGCCGGTCATCCGGATCTCGCCGGGAAGATCGCCGAGTCGACGAGCTTCGTGCCGGGCCAGGCGGTGCAGGACGGCCACGGTCACGGCACCCATGTGGCGTCCACGATCGTCGGCTCGGGCGCGGCCTCGGACGGGAGGCGCAAGGGTGTGGCGCCGGGCGCAGAGCTGCTGGTCGGCAAGGTGCTGGGCAACGACGGCCGCGGCCAGGACTCCTGGATCATCGCGGGCATGGAGTGGGCGGCGCGCTCAGGCGCGAAGATCGTGTCGATGTCGTTGGGCGGTGACGCGTCCGGCCCCTCGGACGTGCTGAGCGAGACCGTCGACGAGCTGTCTGCGTCCACCGGCACCCTCTTCGTGATCGCGGCGGGCAACTCCGGCCCGTCCGAGCAGACCGTCGGCACTCCGGGCATCGCCGACTCGGCGCTGACGGTCGGCGCGGTCGACAAGTCCGACAAGCTGGCCTCGTTCTCCAGCCGGGGTCCCCGAATCGGCGACTACACGGTCAAGCCGGAGATCACCGCACCGGGTGCGGCCATCACCGCGGCCCGCGCGGCCGGCACCACCATGGGCACGCCGGTCGACGACTACTACACGACGTCGAGCGGTACGTCGATGGCGACCCCGCATGTCTCGGGCGCCGCCGCGCTGGTCGCGCAGGCCCACCCGGACTGGACGGGACAGCAGATCAAGCAGGCGCTGGCGACCACCGCGAAGGCGAACATCGTCAACTCCGTGTTCGAGCAGGGCGACGGCCGGGTGGACGCCGTGCGGGCCGTCAACCAGGGCGTCTTCGCGACACCGACCCTGAGCTTCGGCAAGTACGAGGAGGCCGGCGCTGAAGTCGACAACAAGGACGTCACCTACACCAACACCACCGACAAGGCGGTGGAGTTGAAGGTTGCCTCATCCCTTCCCGCTGCCGCCCTGAACGCGGACACCGTGACCGTCCCAGCGCAGGGCACCGCCACCGTCGGGGTGACGGTCGACCCCGCAGAGGAGGCGACGGGCCGGTACACGGGCCATATCACCGCGAGCGCCGACGGCGTCCAGGTCACCACCGCCATCGGCTTCGAGAAGCTGGCGAAGACCTACGATCTGAAGGTGTCGCTGGTGGGCCGGGACGGCAAGCCGTCCACCTCGGCGTCGATCTTCATGCTTTCGGAACTGAACGGCGCGTATCCGGACACGCACGGGTTCCTCGGGAGCGGCTACACGTTCAAGGTGCCGGCCGGTACGTACAACATGGCGTCGTGGATCTCGCAGCGGGACGCGGCCGGACTGGAGGTCAGCACCTCGGTCGTCGGCGATCCGGAGGTCAAGGTCGACAAGAACACCGAGGTCGTCCTCGACGCCCGCAAGGCGGTCGAGATCAAGCCGAAGACCAAGGAGGACTCCGAGTTCCAGGGCTTCAGCACCAGCTGGCACCGGGAGGGCCCGGGCAGCTCGTGGGGGCTGACCTACAGCCAGGGCTGGTGGACCGACCACGTCTACGTGGCGCCCACCGAGAAGGTCACCCAGGGCATGTTCGAGTTCTCCTCGAAGTTCCGTCTGTACGCCAAGGAGCTGACGGCGAGCGTCACCAGCCCCGAGAAGTACGCGCTGCCCCTCGACTATGCGCAGACGTCCACCGGTTTCCCGGTGAGGATCAGCGGTGACCGCACGGTCCGGGCGGTGGACGCGGGCAGCGGCACCACGGCCGACTTCGACGGGCTCGACGTCAAGGGCAAGGTGGCGGTCGTCCGGGTGGGCGCCGGAAAGACGGCGGACGAGGCGCTGGCCAACGCGACCGCGGCCGGGGCCGGCTACGTCCTCGCCTACCACGAGACGCCCGGCTACTGGATCTCCTGGGTGAAGAGCGCGTCCATCCCGCTGATGACCGCGACCGGCGAGGACGGCGCGAAGCTCGGCGCCCTGCTCAAGAGCGGGAAGAAGGTCAGGCTGAGGCTGACGGGCACCGCGGTCAGCCCGTATGTGTACAGCGTGATGTTCCCGCAGCCGGGCGCCGTCTCGGCCGACCAGACGTACAACCTGAACAGCTCCAACACGGTGAAGCAGACGGTTCGCTACCACGGGGACCGGGCCGGCCGGATCGGCAAGGACTCCGTGTACCGGTACCGTCCCTGGCAGAGCGCCGACATCGAGACCAGCAACAACGTACAACTCGGCATGGAGCGCACCGAGTACTACAACGTCTCCGACAGCCGGATCTGGCACGCCGTCTATCCCGACGCGAACGCGACCAAGCCCCAGTGGGGTTCGGTGCGGACCTTCGACAAGGCGGGCAAGGTGCCCTCCGAGGACTGGCTGCGCCAGGTCGTGCGCCCGGCGACCAGTGAGCAGTACGGCCTCTCTCAGCGCACCGGCGACAAACTCACCTTCGCAATAGCGGAGTTGAGCGAATCGACGCCGGGTCACTTCGGATCGGTGGACAACGTCCAGGACACCGCGAAGGGCAAGCTGTACACGGACGGACAGCTGGTCGGCGAGACCAAATTCGGCGGACTCGGCACCTTCGACGTCCCGGCGGCGAAGGCCTCGTACCGCCTCGTGCTCGACGCACGGCGCACGGCCGGCTGGGCCGCGTACTCCACCGGCACCCACACCGAATGGTCCTTCGCCTCGGCACACACGGACCAGCGGACGGCACTGCCGCTGCTCTCGGTCGACTACGGCGTGAACGGGCTCGACCTCCTCAACCGCGTCGACCGCAAGCACAAGTCGGAGCTCGGACTCTCCGTACGAAATCAGTCGGGCAGCGTCACGGCCGGTGACCTGAAGGCATGGGTCTCCTACGACGACGGCACGTCCTGGAAGGCGGTGAAGGTGAAACACGGCGAGCTGGAGCTCAAGCATCCGAAGGGCGCCGAGTTCGTGTCGCTGCGCGTGCGGGCCGCCGACAAGGACGGCAACGGGGTCGATCAGACCGTGCTGCGGGCGTTCGGTCTGAAGTAGCGGCCGGACGGAGTCGGCCTGAGCAGACGCGCCGGAGGGGTGGCCTGAAGTGCACGGCCTGAAATGAACCGCTCCTCAGGGCGATACAAACAGCCTTAACAAAGATCGTCTACCGTGCCGAGCCATGGTGAACACGGCGTACGACACGGCAGGGCAGACCCCCGCCGCGAGCCCCTGGGCCGCGGTGGGGGTCTCCGCGTTCGACGAGCTGCTGTACCAGGCCATCCTCAACCAACCCGACGCCGGCGCGGCCGGCTGGGCGTTGCTGACCGGCGCCTCCCCGGCCCGGGTCCGTGAGGCCTGCAACCGTCTGCTCACGCTCGGACTGCTGCAACCACCGGACTCCATGGGCGGGTTACGGGCCGTCGACCCCCGGGTGGCGATCCGCGCGCTCATCAGGCGGCGCGAGACGGAGTCCGAGCTGCTGGCCGCCAACGCCGAGGAGATGGCGACCGCGTACGAGGCGGGGCTGCTGCGCGAGGAACCGTCCCGGCTGGTCGAGGTGGCCTCCGGCGAGGGCGCCATCGCGGCACGCCTGGAGGAGATGTACGCGCGCGCGGAGCACGAGGTGTGCCTTTTCGACACACCGCCGTATCTCGCCCCGGCCGGTCCGCAGGTGGACCTCCAGGCCGATCTGCTCAGCCGCGGGATCGTCTCTCGTGGGATCTACTCGGCGACCGGCCTGGAGGATCCGAAGGTCCTGTCCCGCGCCTTCAGGATGGTCGAACTCGGCGAGCAGGCTCGGGTGTTGCCGTCCGTGCCTCTCAAGCTGCTGGTGGTCGACGGATGCCGGGCGCTGCTGCCGCTGACCGCCTCCGCGGCCGGCGGCTACTGTGCCGTCGTGGTGTGGCACTCGGCGGTGACCGAGGCCCTGCAGAAGCTCTTCGAACTGGCCTGGCGGCAGGCTGCGCCGCTGGGGCAGGCGGTCGACGACGGTGGGCTCTCCGAGAGCGAGAGGACGTTGACCCGGCTGCTGGCGGCCGGAATGAAGGACGAGGCGGTGGCTCGCCATCTGGGAGTGAGTCTGCGGACCCTGCGGCGGCGGGTGAGCGAGCTGCAGGAGCGGCTGGGTGCGGCGAGCAGATTCCAGCTGGGGATGCGGGCTTCGCAACGGGGCTGGGTGTAGCGGTACAGGCCCCGTCCCGGCTGGACCGGCCGCGCGCGGGAAGGCCGCCAGGGCCTGTGTGACGTCGCGATCAATCTTGCCGATCCGGATCCGTCCGGAAGGCGGAGTCGGTATGAAGACGGTCGTGACGCGTGGGCAACTCACCACGCTCTCGCCATCCCCGACCAGGCCGAAGCCGACTGTCCCCTGTCGGTATCCGCCCGTACGGGACCTGACCCAGCTGATTGCAGCCGCGCTACAGTAGCGTGCCCGCATGCCTTCTGATGATGTGCACGTTGTGCTTGTAGTCCCGACCAGTTGGAATTGGTATTTCGAGCCGGACAGGAAATGTTCGATCGCCTGGTACGCGGAAAGAGCCCTGCAGATTGCGGATCAGTTTCATCCGGGGCAAGGCGTGGATGTATTCCTCATACGGTGAATCGAAGGAACCGGAGGAGTCGAGGGAGCCGGATCGGTCGGACGCCGGCACCGAGGTGATCCGGACGCGGCTGGAGCGGAGTTCGCTGTCCGAGTGGATCGGTGACTGGGCGGTCAGGCCGAACATGGGACGGGGGCTTTTCGAGGATCACGGCCCCGCCAGCAAGGTGGAGGAACGGCTCGGCGTCGGGGACACGCCCTGGTACGGGCGGCCGTTGCCGGCGGTGCGTGCGGTCGGTGAGTGGAATGCCGGGTACGAGGGCACGACGCTCGTGATCTTCTGGCTGGACAGGATGACCCAGGCCGAGGAGATGGCGCGGTTCATCGGCCGGTACGACGCCTCACGCACGTTCTGGCAGTTCTTCGGGGATCCCGATGACGTCCACTACTCGTTCTGGAAAAGGCAGGGGCTGCATCAGGGCAAGGTGTTGCCCCAGCTCCGATTCCACTTCGGCCTGCGATGGAGCAGGCGAGCCATCCTCCGAGGGTTCTCGCGCTGGACGAAGGACGTCTGACCGCACGGGCCGGGCCCCGTACGGGACCCGGCGAGCGGGAGCGACGTGGGTCGCGGGTGACGCGGGCTGCGGGCGGTGCGGGCTACGAGCGGCGCCCGCCGTGTGCCTGCCCTGCCTCCGTCCGGCCCCGTTCCTTGAATGCCTCCAGCAGCCGTGCCGCGATCAACCACCGCAGACACCGGCGCGGCCGGCAGCAAGCCAGCCACCGGGCCCCGCCGTCGCGCCTGGGGTGGCCCGTCTGGCTCGCGCTTCTGTGTCCCGCCCGAGGAAGCCCCGGTCGGCGCAGCCGAGTTCGACAAGCACACGCGTCACTACCGCCGTGAAGTGAAGGACACCGACGGCAGGCCCCGTCGCTCGATCAGCTCCTCAGGGCGTCCACGGCCCGAGCATGTTCTTCATCGCATCCGTCATCGCGAACTGCAGCAGCGGGCCGTAGGTGATCCGGCCGACGCCCAGGCGGCGGAAGCGTTCAAGATCGTGCCTGACGGGATGGGCCGTGGAGTTCACGGGAACGGCGACGGCGCCAGTCACCGCCGAGAGCAGGTCGTCGTCGTCCTGAATGCCCACCGGGTAGACGCTGTCGGCGCCGGCCTGCTCCATGGCTCGCAGTCGCTCGATAGCCTCCTCGAGGACGCCGGAAGCGTCCTTCGCGTGCAGGAAGAGGTCGGTGCGCCCGTTCACCCAGACCGGAACTCCGGCGTCGTCAGCCGCCGCACGCAGGCCGGCGATGTAGCTCGCGTGCTCCTGTGTGCTGCGCACACGGCCGCCGTCCGAGTGGACGGTGTCCTCGATGTTGAGACCGGCGCCGCCGACCTCGATGAGCCCGGCGACGAGATCCGCGGGCTTCTGTCCGTATCCGGCCTCCAGGTCCACGGACACGGGGACGTCGACCGCCGCGATGATAGGCCTGACTGCGGTGAGTACTTCCTCGAAGGTCTGCCCCTCGTGGTCGTCGGCTCCCCGGGAGTCGGCGAGCGGATGACTGCCGACTGTCAGCGCGGGGAACCCGACGGCGGCTGCCGTCCGCGCGGACCAGACGTCCCAGACGGTCGGCAGCACGAGCGGCTTGTACTCGGCGTGCAGCTGCTTGAGTCGTTGAGCGCGCTCAACAGTGGTGCGAAAGTCCATGTCAAGGACGCTACACCTCGATTGCCACAAATAACGTGGCGGAGGGGCGCCGCCCAGTGACGGAAAGTTGCAGCCTGGTTCCTTTCTGACTGAGGGCGGTCTCACCAGTGGCTTCGCCGAGCTGCCGTGCCACTCCTCGATGATCGGGTCGGCGGGTTCCAGCGAGGCGGCGCCCTCGACGTGTACGGCCCACGTACCCGCGAGCTCCCAGGAGATCGAGATCAGAGCTGTTCCTGCGCGGAAGGAATGATCACCCTCCGCCTTGGCTGGCTGGCTGGCTGGCAGAGCGTGAGCGAGGCTGGAAGACCGTCGCGCAGTCGATCCCGGGGAGCGCGGGCCGGCCGTTCCTGCCGATGTGTCTCGTGGCGCCGTGGTGGGGGGACGTTGCCGCTCGGACGGCCGAAGAACTCCGGGCGGCCGCCGACGAGTACCGGCAGGACCTGCCAGACCTCGACCGCCGACGCGACCGCGCTGCCCGGGCGCTCGGCCTCGACCCGGCCGAACTGCCGTCCGAGACCACGGTTTTGGCCCGGCTCGTGGAGCTTTCCCGGGGACCGGTGGCCGCGGCCTGTCTTGTCCTCGGGAGCGAAGGCGATCCGCTCGACCCCCTCTTCGGCGCTGCCGCCCACGGCGGCGGCCTCGACGACAGATTCGTCACCGAGGCCGCCGCAGACAAAGCACGCCGCGCACGGCCACTCCGCATCCCAGGCCACCCGTGACCGCCCCGACGGGGCGGTCACGGCCACCGCTGCACCGTGTCGGTGGGCAGGTGAGCCGGTGCGCGTACTGGACCTCACGGCCCGAGGTAGCAGGAACCGCGAGCACGATCCCGTCGTCAGGCCGGTCCGCAGATGCGGCGTCGGCCGGCGTGGGTGGGAGCGCCGGGCTTCGGGGACCGCGGGTGACCGGGAGCCGCGACGCGTCAGCAGTAGTCGAGCAGGCTGTAGACGTTGTCCCAGCCCCACTGGTCGAGGTAGACCTCGCTGACGTAGACGTTGCGGTTGCCGCTGTCGTCGTCCGTGAGCAGCCAGAAGCGGCTCCGGCGCCCATTGTCGGAGTAGTAGACGCCTTCCTTGATGCAGTAGAAGTAGTTCGATCCCGCGTACAGCCACCCCGCGTGAGTGGAGTCGTAGTAGTCCGGGGCCCAGTGCGTCCATTGATCGACCACCGTGTTGAGGTACACCTTGGGGTACGTGGCGGCTTTGGCCGCCGTTGCGGATGTCTGAACCGAAGCGGCCGCCGCTGTGCCGGAATCCGCTGTTGCGGCATGCCCCACGCCTGCCGTACCCATCACCAGGCCGGCCGCGAGCAGACCTCCAAGAAGGCGGCCCGTCATACGAGTTCGCACCTGAAATCTCCCTGTTCCCGAAGGGCTCTGTCAGTCCGGGACCCTACGGCGCGCACGGTCGGCTGCCTTCTGGCAGCTGCCGGGTTGTGGTGCCGCCCTCCGGCTGGTAGGGCCGTGACGCACAGTTGACTGCCGAGCCTGCTACGCCGCGGGTCCTGCTTGCGGCATCGCGGACTCGCCGATGGTGAACGCTTTCGAAGCGCTGCGATCCGGGCGCGTCACCGCTGTGCCCGGGGTCCACCGCCGACTCCTCGACATCTGTCTCCCCCTCAACGGCACCCCCGGGGCCGCCGTGGTCCCGAAACAGCGCAAGGCCCGCCGAGAGTACGCGGGGGAGGGGGGCCACGCGGTGTGGGTGCGTTGCTGGTGGAGGAGTTCGTCGAGGGTGACGGTGCGGAAGGAATGGAGGCGTCGGATCTGCTGGGAGGCGAGGAAGCAGGTGACGCCGCGCATCTCCTGGTCGCTGGCTCCGGCCTCGCGGGCGTCGAAGAGGCGCTGGGCGTAGGCCGGGGGAGGTGGACGGTGAGCCGGCGGAAGGGTCCGTCGTCGGTGGCGCCGATCGGCGCGGTGCAGCCGAACCGGGCCCGTGTCTCCACAGTATGCCGCGCGTGGTGGCGGCCTGCTTCTGCCGGCGTTTGCGGACCTGGGGCTGCCAGCGCTGCCCGCCGAGCGTCTCCCGGGCCTGTTCCTGCAGAGCGGTGAACTCCGGGCCGTCGTCCGCGCAGACGAGTCCGGGGTCGGGAGCCGATGCCGAAGGGAATCGTGCAGATGAGTCAGGGGTGACGGGCCCTCGTTTGGCCGGTCAGGACCCTTCCCTTCACGCCAGACTCCTGGAGAGGGACGCCCCGGTGGGGGCGCGCGTATGGGTGATACGGGGTGGGCGTGACCGAGCGCGGTAGGGCCGACCGTGCCGCTGCGGGTGGGACGGGGCTGGATGTGAGGGACCAGGGCGTCCAGCGAGCAGGCGCGGCGACGGGGGACCGGCCGGGTGGGCGACAGGACAGCGGTGAGCAGTGGCGAGTCGACGGGCCGTTGCGTGGGGTGCCGCGGCACGTGGCCTGTGTGATGGACGGCAACGGCCGTTGGGCTCAGCGGCGCTCCCTTCCCCGGACGGCGGGACATCGGGCTGCGGAGACCACCGTCATCGACATCATCGAGGCGGCCAGGGCGGCCGGCGTCGAGTGGCTCAGCTTGTACGCCTTCTCCACCGAGAACTGGAACCGTCCTGGTTCCGAGGTCGACTACCTGATGCGTCTGGTCCGCCGGGTTGTGCGCAAGCACGCGCCGCTGCTGCTCGCTCGCGGCATCCGCTGCCGCTTCCTCGGGGCTGCGGACCCGCGCATCCCACGTGAGCTGGCTCAGGATTTCGAGGATCTGGCGACGCTGACCGCCGACAGCCGTGGGATGACGCTGACCGTCGCCTTCGACCACGGCGGACGCCGGGACATCGTGGAGGCCGCCAGGTCGCTGATCCGAAGCGGGACGCCCGCCGAGGAGGTGACCGAGCGGCTCTTCGCGGACCATCTGCCGTTCCCCGACACCCCCGACGTGGACCTCGTCATCCGCACCTCCGGCGAGCAGCGCATCTCGAACTTCATGCTCTGGCAGGTCGCCTACGCCGAGTGGGTCTTTCCCGAGGCGCTCTGGCCGGACTTCCGGGCCCCGGACTTCCTTGCCTGTCTGCACACCTACCGGCGCCGTGACCGCCGCTTCGGCGGCGTGCCGCCCCAGACGAACGGAGACCCGTCATGACGACTGGAACCACCACAACGGCCGACGATGTACCTCTGTTCGGGCCGGAGTCGCAGTTCCGCGCCTTCTTCGACGACCCGCGCTGGGCGCTGGCCATGATCCGCGCCACCGTACTGGAGGCCGCCCACCCGCAGATCGGTGCCGCCCTCGCCGACAACTCCACCTTCGTCGCCCACCCCTGGCGCCGACTGCGCAACACCTTCCTCAGCATGCGGCGCATGTTCGACGCCGATCCGGCGGTACGCGAACGGGAGGCCGCCCGCCTCAACAGGCTGCACGCCCGCATGAGCGGCTCCGACGCCCGCGGCCGCGTTTACGACGCCATGGACCGCGCGACCCGCGCCTGGGTGGTCGCCGCCCTCTTCGAGAGCGCTGTCACCATGTGCCGACTGAGCGGCCAGCCGCTCGACCAGGACACCATGGAGCGCATGTACGCCGAGTACCGCGCGTTCCTCGCAGCGCTCGACGGTGACGCCGGAGAACTCCCCGACGACCTGAACGACTTCTGGCGGTACTTCGACAGGGTCGTCGAGGAGGAGCTGGAGAACACCGAGGCGGCCCGCGTCATCCTCTACCGGCTCTTCGACCACCTGCCCGCCCCCGCGCTGCTCGCCGGCGCGCCGACACTGTGGGCGGCGGGCCGGGCCGTCGTCGGTCCGCTTCTCGGCGCGATCACCGTCGCCTCGCTCCCCGAGCCCTACCGGCGCAGGGCCGGCCTGCCCGAGATGCCTGGCGCGCCGACCCTCATGCAGGGCGCCTACCTGGCCGCCGGGCTCACCCGATTCCTGCCCGAGGGCTGGATCGACGCCGAAACCGTCATCGAGACTCTCTCCCACTCACCCGACAGCGATGACCCCCGCGCCAGGACCGTGGCCGCGCTGCGTGCCCGCATGAAGCGGGCCTCGGCCCTGCTCCGCCTCCTCACACCACTGAGTGATGAGACCGGCCCCGACCCGGTCCCGGCCGCCTCGCGGGTCGCGGGAGAAGGCCGGCGCTCGGCGGAGGAGTTCTTCCGTCAGGTGCTGGACCAGACCGGCGACGGCCACCTTGACTGGCCTGACCTCGCCGCCATGGCACGCGAACTGGCCACCCGCCTCGACCTGGACGAACCTGAGGAGACCCGCCTCTACGACGCCTTCGCCGCCTGGTGGCGCGAACTCCAGGCCACCCTCGACACGGACGGCGACGGCCGCGTCAGCGCCGACGAGTACGCTGCCGCCGTCCCCTCCCTCGCCGGTCCCGCGCTCATCCGCGTCGCTGAGGTGCTCTTCGACGCCACCGACAAGGACGGCAGTGGGACCATCGACGCGGACGAGCACCGGGCGCTCTTCCGCACCGCCTTCCATCGCGACCTCACCATCACCGACGGCACCTACGGCCGCAGCGCCTTCGTGGGCGACTTCCTTTCCTTCATGGCAGGCCGTCGCACGAACACCCCGTATGACCCCCTCCTCGCCGACGCCTAGCAAATCCTTGGGGCGTGCCGTCACTGGGTACCGGCACTCCGCCCGCGGAACACGGCGGCCGAACGCGCGCCGACAGTCGGGGTTCGGAGCGGGCCACTCCCTCGGGAACTCGGGGGTGGCCGGGGTGGCTAGTGTCGTGCCCGGAAATGGTTCATCGTGTCGCGGCGCCCGGCACGTCACTAGTCGACCCACAAAGCCCTGACCGCACCACACGGGCCTCGACCCGGACTCCTGCGGACAGGGACTGTGGGAGTGGGACTCGACGCCACGTAGGCAGGCAATCTCCGGAATCCCAGCAGCACGCGGTGGCGGTAGCCCTCCGGCCGGCCGCCCCACCCGTCCAGTCATGCCGGCATGGGCAGCAACGGCCGGATGACCTGTCATTTGGGGATTCGGGCCATGCCGCAGCCGAGGACTGCCCGGATGGTCACCTGGGCCTGAGGCTGGGCCGCGCTTCAGCGAGGCAGCAGGACGTCGACCTGCCTGCGGATGTCCTGCACGATCTCCTCGACGCTCAAGGCGATGTTCACGCTCGCCGCCATGCTGAGGAACATCACGGCGGACACGATGTGTGCCAGCGTCGCGGCGTCGCCCTCTGCGACCCGCTCGTCTCGGCGCAGCACGGCGGCGACGGCCTCCTCGGTCTGCGCGACGATGGCCAGTGCCGCGCCGTGCCGGGGCTCCTCGGGGTCGCCGAAGACCATCTCTCGCAGGTAGGTGCGTCCGTTGTCGATCTGGATGCGGTTGCACTCGACGATCGGCCGGACGATCGCCAGCACCGCGTCCAGCACGCCGGGGACGGTCTCGGCGTCCGCCCGGCCCTGCTCAAGTGCTTCGACGTACTTGGCGTTCTGCACGAGCAGGAGGAGTTCGCCCTTGGTCTTGGCGTAGAGGAACAGGGTCCCGGTGCCGATGTCGGCCTTGTCGGCGATCTGCTGGGTCGTGACCTCATCGATGCCGTGTTCGGCGAACAGCTCAGTGGCGGCGGCGACAATGCGGTCGAACTTCTCCTGCTTGTTCCGCTCGCGCCGTCCGACCGACTGGGAGGTGACAGACATGGGTGGTGTCCTCGTGCGTTCTGTGTCGCCCGTCGCGGTTGCGGCGGGTCAGCTGTGGCCGATGACGGCCTTGCCGCGGATGCCGCCCTGGGACAGGGACTGCAGCGCCTGCGGGGTCTGGTCGAAGCCGACCACCTTTCCCACGACCGGACGCACCACGCCCTCGTCGATGAGGGTGGTGATCTGGCGGAGCTGGTCGCCGCTGGCGCGCATGAGCATGAACTCATACGTCACGCCGAGCTTCTTCGCCTGCTTGCGGATCTTGCGGCTCAGGGCGGCGACCCCCAGGCGCAGCAGCGGGTTGAGGCCGGCCTCGCGCGCGAAAGTGGGCTCCGGGGGACCGGCGATCTCGATGGCTTTGCCGCCGGGCTTGAGCACCCGCAGGGACTTCTCGAGAGTCTCCCCACCGAGGCTGTCCAGCACCAGGTCGTAGCCGGTCAGGAGCTGCTCGAAGTCCTGGGTGCGGTAATCGATCACCGTGTCCGCGCCGAGCGCGCGCACGAAGTCCGCGTTGGAAGCGCCGGCGGTCGTGGCGACGCTCGCGCCGAGGTGCGCGGCGAGCTGGATCGCGATTGAACCGACCCCGCCGGCGCCTGCGTGGATGAGGACCTTCTGCCCGGGCCGCACCTTCCCGCGCTCCACCAGCGCCTGCCACGCCGTGAGCGCCACCAGCGGCAGTGAGCCGGCCTCATTCATGCTGATCGAGGCGGGCTTGAGCGCCAGGTCGCCCTCCGCGACGGCGATGCGCTCGGCGAACGTGCCGATGCGGTCCTGGTCGGGCCGGGCGTAGACCTCGTCTCCGGGCTTGAAGCCGCGAACCGCCGCCCCGACGCTGATGACAGTGCCCGCGACGTCGTTGCCCAGGATCAGCGGCAGCTTGTAGGGCAGGATCTGCTTCAACTCACCGGCGCGGATCTTCTCATCCAGCTGATTGAGTCCGGCGGCCTCCACCCGGACGAGCACGTCGTGCTCCCCCACGGTGGGCTCGGGGACGTCCGCCTCCTGCAGCGGCTCCTTGTACTTGGTGATGACGAACGCTCGCATGAGGCGCCTCTCCTTTTTGTCTTCATCCTGTTTATCCAGGCGTGAGGCCAGATCGGCCAATTCGGCGTGGCATGGGGCCTCGCCTCACTCACTCAACCCGAGTTTACTCAATTATGAGTCTGCTCAGAATTATTCCCAACCGAGGGCGTCCTGGGTCCGCAACGCGCCCTCCCCGGTGCCACATACCGGCCGCGAGCACCCGCTGGCGGCAGCAGGCCCCGGCCACCACCGAAGACACCCCTCCGGCGCGAGCCGCAGCCCTGCCTCCGGCCCCCGTGCGAGCCGCCGCCCCGGCCGTCACCGAAGCACCCCGCGAGCCGCAGCCCCGCCCCCTCCGAAGCCCCGAGCCGCAGTTCCGTCCTGTCCGGCCGTGCCCGCAGGTCCGCCCCGTCCCGTTCGGCCGCGCCCGGAACCCTGGGACCGGTCGGTCCCGGGGTTCCAGTCCCGCTCCACCTGCCCGCAGCCGACCCGGCCGGGGCGGCCGGCGTCAGGCGACGCTCAGGACGATCTTCCCGGTGGTGCGGCCCTGCTCGCCGATCTCGTGCGCCTTCGCGGCCTCGGCCAGCGGGACGACGGTCTCGACCACGGGCGTGAGCGCGCCCCGCTCGGCCAGGGCGGCGATCTCGCGCAGACCCAGGTGGTCGGGCTCGACCAGCATCCACACCGCCCGCACGTGGCCGGGGACGTCTGCGGGGACGTCGTCGGGGCCGGGCAGGGTGATCAGCCGGCCGCCCGGGCGCAGCACCGTCAGGGACCGCTCGGCGTTCTGGCCGCCGAGCCCGTCCAGCACCACGTCCACGTCCCCGACGGCGTCCTCGAAGCGGACCGTGCGGTAGTCGATCACCTCGTCCGCGCCCAGCTGCCGCAGCAGGTCGTGCTTGCCGGCGCTGGCCGTGCCGATGACGTACGCGCCGCGGGCCTTGGCGATCTGCACGGCCAGGTGGCCGACCCCGCCGGCCGCCGCGTGCACCAGCACCCGCTCACCGGCGCGCACCCCGGCGGTGTCCACCAGGGCCTGCCAGGCGGTCAGCGCGGCCAGCGGCAGCGCCGCCGCCTGCACGTGGGTGAGGTTCGCCGGCTTGGGCGCGAGGTGGCGGGCCGGGGCGACGACGTACTCGGCGTAGGCGCCCGCCTGCCGCGGGAACAGCGGCATGCCGTACACCTCGTCCCCGGGGCGGAACATCCCAACGCCCGGTCCGACGGCCTCCACGGTGCCGGAGACGTCCCAGCCGACCGCCGGGACCTTGCCCCACTCGATCAGGGCCCCGCTGGCCCGGGTCTTGAAGTCCACCGGGTTCACACCGGCCGCGTGGACCCGCACCAGGACCTCGTTCAGTCCCGGCTCGGGCCGGGCGACCTCACGCTCCACAAGCACCTCCGGTCCGCCCCACTGCTCCACGACCACCGCACGCATGCTGTCCGCCTCACTCTTGCCGTCTTGATACCGGCCGCCCGGGCCCTTCCCGGCGCGACGCAGTCCACGATCCGGCACCCGCCCCCACCATGGTGTTGGCCGTCAGGCCACTATGTGACAGGATCTGGCCATGAGCGAGATGCAGTGGCCGTGCACCGACCCCCGCCCCGACCCGAGCGCCGACGCGGCCGGGCGGCACCGCATCGCCGTCCTCGCCCTGCCCGGCGTCCCGCCCTTCGAACTCGGCATCCCCTCCCGCGTCTTCGGCAGCGTCCTGGACGCCGGCTCACGCCCGCTGTACGAGGTCACCGTCTGCACCGCCGACGGCGCCCCGGTCCTCAGCGACGCCGGGTTCACCGTGCAGCCCGCGGCCGGTCCCGAGGCCCTGGCCGCCGCGGACACCGTGATCGTCCCGCCCACGCACGCCATGCCCGAGCTGGGCCGCGGCGGCCCGCTGCCGCCCGAGGTCACCGCGGCCATCGCCGGCATCCGGCCCGGCACCCGCCTGGTGTCCATCTGCACCGGCTCCTACGTCCTGGCCGCCGCGGGCCTCCTCGACGGCCGGCCCGCCACCACCCACTGGAACCTCGCCCCCGAGTTCCGCCGCGCCTACCCCCGCGTCAAGGTCGACGAGGAGGTCCTCTTCGTCGACGACGGCGACGTCCTGACCTCCGCGGGCGTCGCCGCCGGCATCGACCTGTGCCTGCACATGATCCGCCGCGACCACGGCGCCGCCGCCGCCAACCGCGCCGCCCGCGCGTGCGTCGTCCCGCCCTGGCGGGACGGCGGCCAGGCCCAGTACATCGACCGGCCGGTGCCCGAACCCACCGTCGCCACCACCACCGCCACCCGCGCCTGGGCCCTGGAACACCTCGGCGAACCCCTCTCCCTGAACCGCCTGGCCGAACACGCCCGGATGAGCCTGCGCTCCTTCACCCGCCGCTTCCGCGACGAGGTCGGCATGACCCCCGTGCAGTGGCTCACCGCGCAACGCCTGGAACTGGCCAAGCAGTTGCTGGAGACCACCGACCTGTCCATCGACCTGGTCGCCCACCGCTGTGGCTTCGGCTCCGCCAACTCCCTGCGCGCCCACATGCGCACCGCCTTCGGTGTCTCACCCGCCTCCTACCGCCGCACCTTCCATACCGACGACCTGGTGGAAGCGGGCGTCTGAGGACACATCAGCGCCGCACGTACCCGCTCCGCGGGCCGGCCGGGATACGCCTGATCATCCGCTGCCGGTGCCCCCTCCGGCGGAGGCCAGCAGCATCATCGCCCGCCGGTAGCGCACCGAACTCGTGCTGCCCCGGCGCACGATCTGCTGCAGCTTCTGCCCCTCGTGGTCGGTCAGTCTGCGCACACGGACGGGCTCGGCCACCGCGCCTCCAGCGGTCGGATCGGTTGTCACCTCACATGCAACCGCCACGACCGCCGACCCGGCGAACCTATGCGGTCACAGCACTAGCTGCTCCAGGGCAGGCGGACGGCTTCGATCTCGAGGTCCGCGAGCAGCGCTTCAACAAGCGGGCGGGGGCCGCAGACTTTGGTGGCCCGTAGGTCGTAGTCGGTGCAGATGACCCAGGAGCGGTTCGCGGCCCACAGGTTGGACGGGGTGGACAGGATGTCCGGGTGGTCGAAGAGGGACTGGGCGTCACCCAGGCGGCCGGAGCGGACGTGCCCCTTTTCGAAGTCGCGCGTGATGATCGGGTTGTAGTACGCCAGGCAAGCGGTGTCAGCTCCCTGGGGGCTGTGCAGGGTGAGGAACCGGATCAGCTGTCCCATGCCGGCCGGTCGAGACTGCCCTCGGCGGGCCCTTCGATGGAGCCCGGCTGGATGTCCGACCCCTTCATTGCCAGGCGAACTCCCTGACCAGCTGTGATTGTGCGTTCTGCAGCACCCATGGGCCCACCAGCCTCACCCTCTGATACCGCGTCGACGTACTCGCTGCGCCGACATACCGGGGCTGTCGCTAGGGGTTCGGGCACGTCTCGGCGGGCTGGTGGAGGCTCGGGGGCGTCAGTCTTCCGAGGTGGTGTCCACGCCTGCGTATTCGTAGATCCAGCCTGCAGAAGTGTGGGGCTCGAACTGCCAGGTAGGTGTATCTGGCGGCGGGGCTCCAGGGTCCTGGTGCTCGACCGGGACGGCCTCTAAAGCCTGCAGGCGGCAGTCCTGCCTGGTCTAGCTGGACGGTTCTGGTCCGTCCGTGGAAGGGGCCGCTGACGATCTCGATGCCGACGGTGTTGTTGACGGTTTCGCCCGCGAGCCAGCGACGGATGAGTGCCAGTTGCCCGGAATTCTCGTCCCCCCATGGCCGTAGCCGACCATGGGCTCGGGCGGAGGGCAAGCAGGTCTCAAGTCGCTCGGACGGCTTGGGGTTCGTAGAACACCCGCGCATCATCGCCGCATCGTTCCCCGACCACCACGTGCTTCACTGCGCGCCATGACGCCGCGTTATCGAGGTGCAGCCAGGCGGGTGCTGGTACACACTTCTCCACCGTGGAAATCATGATGGAGTTGTGTTCATCTTGAACGTGCAGGTCACGGGGGTGGCATGGGTGGGTGAGGTCATGCTCGTGCTGGTCGGCGGCGGTTGTCTGCGGTGAAGAGCGTCGGTCAGCGGGCGATCTCGTGCCAGTTGACGACCATCAGCGCGCGGACGAGCCGGGTTGCCCTTGAAAAGGGATTAGTTCTTCAGGTGTGCGAAGGCGTGTTCGCAGACGGCTCGTTCTGCGGCGATCAGCTGGTTGACCTGCTTCTTCGCGGGCGGGAGCTTCTTGGGCGTGGTCATCTGGTGGTCTTCCGGTTCCGAAGGGCTGCCGCGGTGAAGCGCGTCATTCCTCGGCCGGGGTGGAGGCTCGGGGAAGGCGTAGCTGGAAGCATGCTCCGAGGGGCCGGGGGGTGAGGGTGAGGGTGCCTCGGTGACGGTGGGCCAGGTCGCGGGCGATGGCGAGGCCCAGGCCGGTGCCGCCGTGGTCGCGGGAGCGGGCGTCGTCGAGCCGGACGAAGCGTTCGAAGATGCGCTCGGCGTCCTCGGTGGGCACGCCCGGTCCGTCGTCGTGCACCGTGAGGACGACCCAGGCGTCCTGGTTTCGGATGGTGATCTGGATGCGGTGTGCGGCGTGGCGGGCGGCGTTGTCGATGAGGTTGCGCAGCAGTCGTTCGTATTCGTCCGGGTTTCCGCGTGCGTGTGCGGGGGCGGTGCTGTCGCAGGTGAGGGTCAACGGCCGTTCGGTGAGGGGGTATTGCTCGGTCAGCCGGGAGGCGAGGGCTGTCAGGTCGACGGTTTCGGGGCCGGCTATGAGGGTGCGGGTGTCGAGGCGGGCCAGGAGCAGCAGGTCTTCGGCGAGGGCCTGGAGGCGGCGGGTCTGTCGTGCGGCGGTGGTGGCCGCGGCGGGCCAGTCGGTGCGTTCCGGGTAGGCGAGCGCGACTTCCAGGCTGGCCAGCAGTGTGGTGAGGGGGCTGCGTAGTTCGTGGGCGGCGTCCGCGACGAAGCGGCGTTGCTGGGCGGCGGCGTCGTCGAGGCGCTGGAGGGTGCTGTTGATGGTGGTGGCCAGGGCGGTGATCTCGTGTCCCGTGGCGGGGACGGTGACGCGTTCGCGGGGGTCGCTCGCGGTGACCGAGGCGGTGAGGACGCGGATGGCTTCGACCGGCCGCAGCGCGATTCGGACGGCGAAGTAGGCGGCGGCGGCGATCAGTACGAGGCTCACGAGCCCGGCCCGCAGCAGCAGGAGGTCGGTGGTCTCGGTGATTGCCTCGGCTGTGTGCGGGAGCACCACCACATATACCCGCAGGTTGGCGTCGGCGGTGACGCCCAGAGCAGCGGCTTTGTCATCGCCCAGAACATCGGCCGGGATATTGGCCGTGATGACCTGATTGGTCCCGCCGGCCACAGAGGATTTGTCATGGGGGTCGTAGTCGGGGTTCGCAGGCAGGCGAACGGTAGTAATGAGCTCGGCCCTCAAGGCTTTCGGCGGGGCGGGCATCACGTGGTGGGTGCCGGGAGTGAAGTCGTCCATGCCTCCGCCGTAGGCGACAGCGGTGCGCCGACCGGTCGCGACGACCTCGTACGGCACAGTGCTTATGGAGTCAGGAATGACACCCTGTTGCAACTTGTCGCAGAGAGACCAGAGTTGTTCCTTGGCTTGGTCTTCGGCGATCTGCGTGCTCTGGCGGTAGACGTCGTGGTGCAGCCACCAGCCGATGCCGACCAGGATGACGGCGGCGGCCGAGGCAGCGGCCAAGGCCGCGCGGGCCCGTACCGAACGCGGCCACCAACGGCGCCGCGGCTCAGTCGCGTTCACGGTCGTCCACCAGCCGGTAACCGGTACCCCGTACGGTCTGCAGGGACCGTCGGCCGAACGCGGAGTCCACCTTCTTGCGCAGTGCGCTGACGCGTGCCTCCACCAGGTTGGGATCCAGGGCTTCCTCGGGCCACGCGTGATAGAGCAGATCCGATTTGGAGACCGCCTGACCCGCCCGGCGGGCCAGCAGCTCCAGCACGGCGAACTCCCTGGGCGTGAGTTCCACCCGGGCCCCGGCCCGGCGGCAGACCCGGCCGGCGACATCCAACGAGAGGTCGCCCACAGCAAGGACGGGCGGGGCGACCGTGGCGGCCCGTCTGACCAGCGCTCGCAGCCGTGCGACGAGCACCACGTAGGAGAAGGGTTTGGCCAGGTAGTCGTCGGCCCCCGTGTCCAGGGCCTCTGCCTGATCCCACTCCCCGTCCTTGGCGGTGAGTACCAGGATGGGGGTCGCGTTGCCCTCCCGGCGCAACTGGGCGCAGACTTTGTAGCCGTTGAGTCCGGGCAGCATCAAGTCCAGTACGACAAGGGCGTATTCGCCGGTCCGGGCCATCCACAGTCCCTGTCGGCCGTCATGGGCGAGGTCGACGCTGTAGCCCTCGGCGGTCAGACCGGTGTGCAGGGTGTGGGCAAGGTCCACCTCGTCTTCGACCACCAGGATGCGCATGCGGTGCAGCCTCGCACAGCGCCGGCCCGCCTTCCTGATCGGCTGGTCAGGTTGGGTCAGCCTCCGGTCAACGAGGTCCGGGCACGCTGGCGGAGATTCTTCGCCACTGCTGAAAGGCCCTGTCGCCGATGTCCGTTGATGAACGTGTCCCCGTCGCGGCCCAGACGGTTTCCCCTCCTGTGCCCGCCCGTCGACAAACACCGGGCCCGGCCAAGGCCGTTGTCGTCCTCGCGCCCTTGGCACTGACCATCGCTCTGGGGCTCTGGGGTATCCGCAGGAAGAACACCATGTGGGGGGACGAGTCCGTCACCTATCAGCTCGCGCACCGCGATCTTTCGCAGATATGGCTCACCGCCCAGCATGTTGATCTGGTTCATGCCCTCTACTACGCCGTGATGCACGAGATCTTCGGTCTCTTCGGCGGAGGGCTGCTGACGTTGCGGCTGCCGTCCGTGCTGGCGATGTCCGTGGCGGCGAGCGGAGTCGGGCTTCTGGCGCTACGCCTGGCGGGACCCCGTGCCGGGCTGGTGGCCGGGCTGGTGTTTCCGCTCCTTCCCCAGGTACAGAAGTACGCGCAGGAAGGCCGCTCGTATGCCATGGTCTGTGCCCTGCTCACTTGGGCCACCTATGCGCTCGTGGTCAGCGTCCCGCATCGCGCCCGGTGGCGGTGGGCGGTCTATGGCTCCACCATGCTGCTGGCCTGTCTGCTCCATGAGTTCGCGGTCCTCGCCCTGGTTGCACACGGCGTCACACTGGTCGTGTCCCGTGTTCCACGACCGGTGCTGAGGGCGTGGAGTCTGGCTGCCGCGGGCGTTGTGGCCGGGCTGTTGCCGCTGGCAATCTGCAGTGCGGGGCAGTCGGAGCAGGTGTCCTGGATCGGCGGACCGGTGCGGCCTGGTTATTTCCTGGTGGTGGCGGTCGTGGGCGTGGCGTGTGCCCTGGCGCCCCTGAGGGTGAGGGGGCCTGTGCGGCTTTCCGCGCTGGCTGTGCCGATTCTTGCGCTTCCGGGCCTTCTGCTGCTGATCGCCTCACTGGTCAAGCCCCTTTTCGTCGACCGGTATGTGCTCTACAGCAATATCGGAGTCGCCTTGCTGCTGGGTGCCTGGATGGATTACTTCCTCCGGCGGCAGCGGTCTTCCCGCTACGTGTGGATCGCGGCGGTTGCCGTACTGGCCGCGCTCGTCCAGCCGAGCCTTTCGCTGAGGACGCCCCAGAGCCGGAGCAATGACGTCACCGCCATCGGCGCCACCGTACGCAAGGAAGGCCGTCCCGGCGACGGGCTGCTCTATCTCTCCGGCCAGCACCGGATCTTGACTGCGGCCAACCCCGAGGACACCCGTTTCCTGACAGATCTCGCCCTGGCACAGGACCCCGTTTCGTCGAACACACTTGCAGGTGTCGAGTTTCCCGCCCAGGAAATTGCGGCACGCATGCTGGAATTCGACCGGATCGTCGTGGTCCGCGCGGCGGGTACGCACTCGACCAACCCGCAGGAGGAAGCGAAAACAAGCACCCTGCGGCGCCACTTCCGCGCGTACGGAACAACCCACGTCAACGGGGCGCGAGTCACCGTCTATGTCCGAGACCACGACCCGTCTCGGAAGGCCGGTCCTGGGTCCAACAGCCCGAGAGAGAGCGGTGGGGTGATGAGGTGACCGCGACTGGTGCCGGCCGGCCAGCACCACCGCCGTCACGCTGTCCCGACCCGGAAGCCATAGACCTCGGCTTGCCGATCGCTGCTGCCGTGGGAGGCTGCGGCTGTTCTCCGCCGCTGCCCAACTGGGAGGTGCGCAAGCTGAAGTTGCTGGTCACAGGGCTGGTGTGCGTGGGCATCGGGATGCTCGTGCTGGTCGCTGGCAGGTGACTTTGGTGAAGATCGTCGGTCATCGGGCGACTTCGCGGTTCGTGAGGACCAGCAAGGCCCTGACCAGGGAGGTCGCCCAGGAGGGGTCGGGGCGCACCTTGCCGAGGACGCGCCAGTTCTTGAGGTGGGCAAAGCCGTGCTCGACGGGTGCCCGGACGGCCGCCAGTGCCGTGTTGGACAGCTTCTGGCCTCGCGTCAGGGGCCGGTTCCGGGCGGCCTTGTAGCCGGTGATCACCGCCGGTTCGGCGTCGGGGCCGCCGTCGTCGAGGCCGACGAATCCCAGGTCGGCGATGGCGCCGAGCCCGACTTCCCGCAGTTTCCGGGTGAGCTGGTCGTGCCGGCAGGCGGTGATCTCCGAGGTGCGCCCTGGGCGGGCCGCCGAGATCCACAGCAGCCGGCCCCGGTCGTCGGTGAGGGCGATCACGAGCAGGCCGTGGCACTTGTTCTTGCCGGAGTAGTTCTTCCGGTTCTCCTTCCCGGTTCTGCGCCGGGTGCGGACCACCGATCCGTCCAGCAGTACCATGCCGCCACCCATTCGGGCGATCTTCTTCAGGGCCCGGTCCAGGCGTGGGGCGCGGGCGGCGAGCAAGCCGATGACCTCGCGGACCCACCGGGTAACGGTGGTGCGGTGTACTCCGTTGCCGCCGGCCAGGTCGCCGGGCCGCTGGTCACAGCGCAGCACTGCCAGCACGATGGTGGCGATCTTCCCTGCGGGCAGGGCGCGCCACCTGGAGCCGATCTTCTTGAGGTGGCCGCGTATCAGGTCGGCGAGCCAGTTCAGAGTGGCACTCGACAGCGGCAGGCGGGCAGTGTAGACGAGGCCGTCAGGGCCCTCGACGGAACTGTTGTTTTTCTTCACACCAAACTCAACTGCCGTCGAAGAGCCGTCAGTTACGCCCCCGCCCCGCACAGTTATGGGCGTGCGGTGAACTGCCCGTCAGGGCGTTTGTGCAGCCAGCCGCGGTCGGCGAGCTTGGTCATCTTTGCCCGCAGAGGCTCCAGCTTGCCGCGCACCGAGGCGTCCAGGCCCAGCCGCTCGCCGACCGCCCTGACCTGCACCGGGCCGTCGGCCTCCCGCACGATCGCCAGGATCTTGCGGTAGTCGCCGGGCAGCGCGCTCTCGTCGGCCGCGTCGCTGCGGTGCGGGATGAGCAGGACCGCCCGCCCGGCCACCTTCACCGACACCGGAGCGACAGCCCGGGCATCGGCCTGGGCCTGCTCGGCCAGGCGGTTCAACACCCGCTCCGCGATCGCCAGTTCATCCCGCTCGACCTGGACCTCCTGAAGCTGCTTGGCCAACTCCTCGGCGAGAGCGTCCAGTTCGCTCCGGCGGGCCGTGATCCACTGCCGCTCCTGCATCCCCGCGCCCTCCCGCGCTCTCACAGCGTGTCGACCTGCTGACGGATCGTAGGCGGGGGCCGGTCGTGGGCGCAGCCGAACCCGGCATCCTGCCGGAGCCGGACCCGCCCGATGATCTACGCCATGGTCATCGGCCGCCGACCGGCACGAGTACCCAACTCGCCATTCACACCAGACCCGTGACCTGCGACTTCACGATGCACACCGCTCATGGGCGAGCTGCAGCGCCTTCGATCCGAGCCGGGAGCCGAGGACGATCAGCTGCGTCCGTTCCTCGTACGTGTCCGGTTCACCGCCGAGGATCCGGTTCAGGTCATCTCCCATGCGCGTGCGGTGTTGGCGGGCGTGGTCGAGCAGGTCGCTGACTGGCCGGCTTTTGAGCGCTGGCCCCAGCTGCTGCCGGCGTGGTTCATCCAGCGGTGCGCGCCCGAACCCGCGGAGCCGGAGCCTGGAGAGGCCTTCGACGCCGAGGCATGGCTGCGGCAGTGGCGGGCGATGACGCCGGAGCAGAGGGCGGCTGTCGATCAGGGGCCGTGGACGCTCTCGGGATGGCTGTACTACTTCGACCCGACCGAGGAAGGGATGGGTGACGATCGCAGCTGGTGGTGGTGGCACGCGGGAACCGATGAGTCGGGTGGCTGGGTGCAGGTGGCTACCACGGGCTGGCCGTTCGGCAGCGGTTCGCTGTCCTGGCTGATTGAGGCCAGCGGCGGTACGGATCTCGTCTACGGGCCCTGAGGATCGAGCACCGCGCGCGGCGGCACGACCGCGGTAGTGGCTGACACCGCGAGATCACCAGCTACCCCTGGAGTGCTAGAGGTCCCACCAGCCACAGTGCGACAACACCGCCCCTGAACGGGCCGATATCTCCGCCGACAACCCCGCTCTCAGCGGCACGTGCACTCGTGGCCTCGCGCCTGCATCACTGCAGGTCACCACGACATTTTCAGCGTGGTCGGCACCCCGACATCCCCCTCAGCACACCCCAACACCCCAACACCCCGGTCCAGGACCAGAAGAAGGAAGCGGGAAGGGACGGGTGGGTGGGCGCGCGGTCGGGGGATCGGGGCGGCTGGAGGGTGGTTGCGCGTCGGCGGGGCCTCCGCGCACCGCCCCGGAGCGGCCTGAGTCTGACTACCTGTCCCATATCCCCCTGCGGTGCTCCTCCGCCGACGCCGTTCGGGTCCATGTAGCGTCAGCGCCAGGGGGATGAGATGCACTTCGACGAGAACGAACCGCTGTCTGTTCGAGAGGAACGCTTCGCGGCAGAACGAGCTGAAAGCAGAGCGGCACGCAAGGCTGCGTTGCTCGACTTGCGAGGAGCCCACGTCGGCGCAGCCATCGTGACCATCGCCCTGGCCCTCCTCAGCTGGTACGGCAAGCTGCTCGCTCTGGGCGTCATCAGCGGAGTCTTTCTGATCTGGTTCGCCGCAGCTCTCGTATGGGCCTACGCCGACGGCGACCATGGCAGGCACGCACTCCAACGCGCGTACAACGTCACCTTCGGATGGGGCGACGGCTTGTGAGTACCAACGCCAGACCAGAGGGACAAATTTCGACGAGCGACGTCGAACCGGTGGGGCCGCGGTACGCCGACGAACTGACGACCGCCATGGTGTGGGAGATCGGCGACTTCCTGCTTCCTCGACTGGAGCGAGCAGCACGCAATCACCCTTCAGACAGTGAGGAGGCCATCACGGCCTCGGCACTCGCAGAGACAGTAGCCACGTTGATTCTCACCTTGGAGCGGACCATCACCGGCGGAACGCCCGGCCATGTCCGTATTCCGATCGGACTTCCGCAGCCCCCGACGCCTACAGAGGAGGGACGCCGGGCGCGAGCGCTGATGCGGCTGGATCGCCTCCGGGACGATTGGAACCATCTCTGTGTCCTCGCCGGCTACTGGCGCTCGGCACCTGGCTATCACGACTCCCGCTGGCGCAAGCTTGAGTTCCGCGACACCGAACATGAGCGTTGGTACCACCAGCAGCTGTCCTAACCGTCATCTGGAGAGCCGCGTCATCCGACCGTCGCGGCAGGAATGACGCTTGGCTCTCTGTCAGCACCTATTCCTCAACTTGTTCTCTAGAGCCAGACATTCGTTGACCAACAGAGCCACAAGCGGGAACGAAGGACGATGAAGTACATCAACCTGGATGCACAGGTCGACAACATGCGGGGCGTCATATCTCCTGCTCGATATCTGGAACGCCTGCACTCGCTGGCTGACGATCTTTCAGTCGGAGCCCGGCGCTTCGCGACTGCCCCAGAGCACTACGACTTCTCCAGCAAGCGGTGTGCATGAGTCAAGACCTGGTGACATTCCTCCACACACGGCTGGATGAGGAGGCCGACCTGGCCCGGCGCTGCGACGGTGACGGCTGCGGGGAGTGGACCGCTCACGGGCACACGGTCGACTTCTGCCAAGGAGAACTCTCCGGCTTCCATCCCACGATCGCCCTACACGTCGCGCTGCACGACCCGGCTCGCGTCCTGCGGGAGGTCGAGGCCAAACGACGCGTGCTCGCCCGCCATGTGCTCAGCCCTGCCACGGGCGACCCCGAACTACCGTGGGACAACCGCGATGACTGCCAGTACGACGGCGAGACCTGGCCGTGCGATGACCTGCTCGACCTCGCGTCACCTTACGCCGATCACCCTGACTGCCCGCGACGCCCCTGAGACGGAGATCGTTTACGGGACAGCCCTTAGTCGCGATCTGGACTGAAGTCGACTGCCCCGACAAGTCATAGACCAGCAAATCCTCCCCACGCACAGCCCACATCCTCACCAAGATCAAAAGGCAAGCCGAGAGTGGTTCTGTTCACGAGTTCCGACGGCGGATGTGCACGACTTCGGGAGGAGCCCCGCCCGGGCCGTGGTCGATGTTCGCGAGAACGGGAGGCACCTCGTCATCACTCCCGCCGCCTCCCGGGGTGGAGGTAGGTGCCCGCTGGACCGCGCCGACTTCAGCGCGCCTCGTATGGTGGTCTGATGTTCGATCGTCTGGAGATCAGGGTGCTGCCGCCGGGGCCCCGGTTCCCTGCCCAGGTGCGGCTCTGGGTCAACGGCGAGGACGTGGTCGAAGGGGCGGTCTACGAGGGCGGCCGTGGGCCGTTCGCGGCTGACGTACTGCCTGCGGGCCGGCCCAGCCTCCTGCGGGCGACCAGCGAGGCGCGCCGCCTGGAACTGGGCGAACCGGAGTGCACTGGCGGTTGCTGCGGCTTCCTCTCCGTGGTCGTGCAGCGGTTCGGGGACATCGTGCAGTGGTCGGACTGGAAGGTTCCGAACGCCCCCGCGCCCCCGCCGCCAGAGTTCCACTTCGACGCCGGCCAGTACGACGCCGAAGTGACTCGCGCTGAGGCAGACCGGTGGTGGCAGGTCCACACGTAACCCAGCGCGGTGCGATCCTGCCGACTGCGGGCTCCACCGTCGCCGAGTCCTTGGCCAAGAAGCAACGCCCCGCGCCCCGGGGTGCTGTCGAAGCTCGGGTTCTGGCTCAACTTCCGTGGTCTGCGCACGGTGAGCGACGATGTGGCGGTGCGGTCGGCGGCGGGAAGTTGCCTGCCGCTTTGGCGCGGCGGCTAGGCTGCGGAACGTGCTCGTGGCCGCTGCCGTCCTCCCCTGCCTGCCGTTGCTCGCGTTCGAGGCGGATGTGGGCGCGCCTGCGGCACCGGAGCGGCTGCGCGCGGCGTGCGAGGAGGCGGTGGCAGCCGTATTGGCCGAGGATCCCGAGATCGTGGCCGTGGTCGGCCCGAGTGTGCGATCTCTTCTTCACGACGAGGGCGCCCTGGGGAGCTCTCAGGACCTCGAGCTCCCCGTGGGCGTACGGCTCGGGCAGGGCCGGGCCACGGAGGCGCCGGTGAGCGGGCTGCCGATGGCGCTCAGCGTCGGTGCGTGGCTGTTGCAGCAGGCGGGCTGGAGTGGTCCGGTGCGTGCCTGCGAGCTGGACGACGCCCGGAGTTGGCCCACGAACGGCGAGGACGGCGTCAACCTGGCGGGGTGGGCGGACCGCGTCGGACTGCTGGTGATGGGGAACGGTCCGACCCGCGCCGGCGCGGACGGAGCCCGGCGCCCAGACCCGCGGGCCGAGGAGATCGACGCGGGCGTCGCCGCCGCACTGGCCAGCGGTGACGTGGACGGATTCTTCCCGAACATGGACGCGGGCCTTGCTCGTGCGCTGGGGGTATCGGGCCGCTCGCCCTGGCAGCTGCTGGACGGGGCCGACTGGGACCTGACCACCCACCGCCTCCTGTACGCCGAGACCGTGGACGGCGTCAGCTGCTTCGTGGCGACCTGGTCACCCTGAACCGCCGAGCTCGGTAACCCAGCGCTACCGGTCACGAAGGGTGAGTCAGAACACGAATCTCGTGAACATTCCGGCCAGGCCGCGGCCGCCAACTGCCTCCCGAACCGACGTCGAAGTGCTGCCCGTTCTCGTGAACAGAGCCACTGAGAGGGCCTGAGGAGACCGTGGAGGCCCCCGTCACCAAGAGGGGAGCGGGGGCGGGCCGGGATGGCGCAGCGGGGCTTACGGGCCCTCTGGAGCGGTGTCTGAGGCTCCCGTCTCATACAGGGCGCGGGCCTCGGCCACGGCACGCTGCCAGCTGCGCGCCACATCCCCGTGCCCTCGCGCCAGACGCGCAGCCGGCCCCCGACGGGGACCACCTCCCTCGCGCAGCGCGGCCAGCGCCACGCTCACCGCCTGGTCCCGCTGACTCCGGTCGGCGCTGTACCCGCCTTGGCCGTCTCCGGGCCTATGTCCCGCCGCACCCAGTCGGCCCGTGCCGGCCTCCTCCTGCCACGCCGCAGCTCAGGGCGCGTTCAGCCGGTAGGTCTGGCGGCTGTTGTTGCTGGCGCCGGGGCTGTTGATGTTGTTGTTGGTGGTGATGTTGTTGAACATCGGGATGAGGCCGTTGAGGTTGATCGGCAGGATCGAGCCGCCACCGCCTCCGTTGCCGCCGTCGCAGTCGCCTCCGGTGATCGTCGTCTGGTCGCTGTCCGAGACCGTTGCGCCTCCCCCTTGGGTGACCGTGACGGTGTTGGCGACGGAACACGGTGCGTCGGCGGCGACGTCGACGGTGACCTCGAATGTGGTGGAGGCATCGTCGGCGAGACCGAAGCCGTCGCAGTGGAGCGTCGTACCGCTGTTGGTGGCCTCGCAGGCGGACGCGAGGTCGCCTTGGATGTCCGCGACCGTGAGACCCGTGGGCAGGTTGTCCGTGAGCTCCAGCGGCGTGGCCGGCTCGTCGCCGCTGTTGGACACCGTGATGGTGTAGACGCCTTGCCCTCCGCGTGCGAAGTTCCCCGCGTGGCTCTTGTCGACACCCAGGATCGGTTGAGCATGGGCAGGCGTGGCCGAAAGGGCGAAGGGCAGCGCGACGCCCAGCCCCACCACCGTGCAGAGGGCAGACATCCGCCGCCTCAACCCGTGCCTCGTCATCTACGGTTTCTCCTGTCCGTGATGGTCCGCTGCGGTCAGGCTCCGGGAGCGGTGGAGGAGCCGACGTGGGGAATGTACTGACCGGAAATGACCTATTGGTCAGTAAGTCAAAGAGAAATTCCCATTTCACCCGATCGACCCGTTTGTATGCCTGGCATGTCCTGGCGTGCGTTCGCCCCGTCCCCGTCGCTGGGGCTTTCGAGGAAGCCCATTTCGACGCGCACCAAGGCGCGCGGCACGAGCACCTGGCCGGCGTCGAACGCGGGCGGCAGAGCTCGCCGCCGGAGTTGCTGCGGTTGGCCATCCCGATCACGGCCCGCGCCAAGGAGCTCCGGACGCTGCGCGAGGTGGGCAGGGCGATGTCAACGCGGAACTCGCGCGCTCTGACCGCGTACTCGGGCATTTCGGCTGCCCAGTCGAGTCCGAGAGCGGAGTTTGCCGGAGATCAGCTTGGCAGTCCAGCCGCTGGAAGCGGCCCTCCCAACTGCGCGAGTCATCCGGCCGTGTCAGTGGTTTCATCACCTCGTCCGCGTACGGAGCCAACACGATGACCTGCGCGAATCTGCTCATGCCCGAAGTGTCGGCGTACACCGCCCGCCAGAGCCCCTCGCGGCGGTTCTGACGCCTTTGAGCGGGGCCTGGCGGCGCTGACTCAGTACAAAGACCGCACGGGCGCGGTAGGGCATCAGCCGCTCCCACATCGAACGGATCGTGATCGACAGTGAGGAACACGCGATCAAGCTGGGGGTGTGGGTCATGAACCTCAAGGGGCGCAGGGCGAAACTGCCCGCCGACAAGCTGCGAGACACCGCAGCGTGCACTCGCCCGTCACCACGCTTTGAACGGCAGTGAACAACCAGGCCACATACGTGTGGGGGACCTCGCCGTTCGGCCGGAGCGTCCTCGTCCGCCTTTGCGGTCCGGGCAGGTATGGCGCCCGCCGCTCGAACTGGCCCGCCGCTCGAACCGGCCGGCACCCCTCAGGGCCGCGGCGCGCGCGACCGTGTCCGCGCTGACCGTACGGTCAGCGCGGACACGGCCCTGCAGCTCCTCAGGGAGGCGCACGGTCAGCCGGGTACCGGCCCCAGGCCGTTCGCGGCCTTCCCGGACGCCTCCGGCATGGCGGCCCCGGCCGCGGCGTTCACCGCCGCCGGGGCCCCTGTGCCCTCTGCCGCGCAACGGTTCCAGCCCTGGCCGACCGGAGCCCGCCTCGTCCGCGGCCGCGGACAGGGAGCTGCCGTCGGCGCACAGCGTGCCGACGTGGGCGTTGCCGGGCCCTGCGTCAGAAGGTCAGGTTCCAGGCGTCGATCTTGCCTGTGTCGGAGGCGGCGTTGTCGTTGACGCGCAGTTTCCAGGTGCCGTTCGCGACCTCCGAGGAGGCGTTCACGGTGTAGGTCTGGGCGATGTTGTCGGCGCTGCCGCCGGTGTGGTTGTGCAGCGTGTAGACGGTGCCGTCCGGCGCCACCAGGTCGACCTTCAGGTCACCGATGTAGGTGTGCTTGATGTCCACACCCACCTTGAGGGTGGCCGGGGCGTTGCCGGTCACGCCGGTGACGGCGATCGGGCTCTCCACGGTCGCGTTGTCGTTGACGGCGAAGTCCGCGAGATTCTCGAAGTACGCGCCGGGCGGCGGGGTGGTCGCGACGGCCTTGAGGGCGTCGACCTGTCCCTCGCCGAAGAACGAGTTGCTGGCCGTCGTGCCCGTGCAGCGGCTGTCCGAGGGGCAGGCGATGTCGTTGGCCTGGGCGGCCAGCTTGGCCCGGATCTCCGCCGGGGTGATGCCCGGGTTGGCGCTGGCGATGAGTGCCGCCACGCCGACCACGTGCGGGGTGGCCATCGAGGTGCCGCTCTTGCTGCCGTAGCCGCCGCCGGGGACGGTGGAGTACACGCTGCTGCCCGGCGCCGCGATGTCGATGACGCCCTGCCCGTAGTTGGAGAACGAGGCCTTGGTGACGCCCGTGCCGTTGGCCGCGACCGTGACCACGCCCGGCAGCTCGGTCGGGATGTCGAGGCAGGCGTTGGTGATGGTGCGGGTGACCGGCGTCGAGTCGTTCGGGCTCGCGGAGTCGGTCGTCTTGTGGGCGAGGTCGTAGTTCTCGTTGCCCGCGGCGGCGATCTGGAGGGAGCCCTTGCCCTCGGCGTACTCCTGGGCGCGCTTGACGCCCTCGATGATGGCGGCCTGGTCGATGTTGTCCGGGCAGTTGAACTGCCACGGGTCCGTGTAATAGCTGTTGTTGGTGACCTTGAAGCCGTGGTCACCGGCCCAGACGAAGCCGCAGATGGTGTTCTCGGCGAAGAAGAAGGCGTTGCCCGGCTCGGCGACCCGGACCGCGGCGATCTTCACCCCGGGGGCCACGCCGACGACGCCCTTGCCGTTCTTGGCCGCGGCGACGGTGCCCGCTACGTGGGTGCCGTGCGTGTCGACGTCCCGCCAGGCGCCGGCACGGGTGTCGGGCTTGCCGTAGGCGCAGGAGACCGAGTCGGTCGCGTCGAAGTTGGGCGCCAGGTCCTGGTGCCGGTCGTCCACACCGGTGTCCAGGATGCCGACCTTGACCGAGGCGGAGCCCGGGTTCACGGCCCAGGCCTGGTCGGCCTTGATCTGGCTCATGTCGGCCCGGACCGGTTCTCCGGCCGGCGTCGAGGCCTGGGCCGGATCGGCCGGGAGCGCCGGGTTGTAGGCGTCGGCCGGGACGTCCGAGGTGCGCGTGGCGCCGACCTGCTGCACGCCGGCGACGCCGCGCATGGTGGCGGCGAACCCGCTGGACGCCGAGTGGGCGACGATCACGCCGATGGCGTCGAAGTTCGAGAAGACGGTGCCGCCGTTGGCCGCGATCGCGGCACGGACCGCCGAGCTGTCACCGGGGGCGGTGATCACGAGGTAGGCACGCGTGCCGGCCACCCAGGTCGCACTCCGGGAAGCCGGCACGGCGGCCGGAGCGTGGGCCTTCGCGGCAGACGCGGTGGAGGGGGCTACGGGGAGCGTGCCCGCGAGGGCGCCCGGGGCGCCGAACGCGAGGACGGCGCCGAGCGTGGCCGCCAGCACCAGCGTGCGTCTAGGTCGGCCGGATATGGGGGGTATCAATGCGTCCTCCGGAGACGGCCCGGCCGCGCTGAGGGCACCGGCGGGGCCGTAAGAAACGAATGGTGGATGCAAGATGTCAGGTGCATGCTCCTGTACGGAAGTACCTTTCCGCGCAGGGACGTCATAGGGGCATGGCTGAAAAGAGACGCACTCCGGGCATCGAGGGGTCGAGACCCCTCGGGAACTGGGCGAAGCCGACCGCGCCCTGGCATACGCCGCCCACCTGGCGTCGGCCGTGCTGCCCGCACCAGAGCCGGACCCGACCCGAGGCGCTCCCCGGCCATCGCCGCCTCGAGGCCGTTCTGTACGAAGGGCCTGCGGCCCGCATCCGAAGTGATTGCGATCTTCGGCGCCGGCCCTGGTCTCGGCGCCTCCATCGCCCGACGCTTCGCCGCCGAAGGCTTCCGTGTCGCGCTGCTGGCGCGTCGCAAGGGCCCGCCTCGACGCCCTGGTCGACCAGCTCAGTGCCGAGGGCATCGACACGGCTCGCTTCACCGCCGACCTTTCCGCACCCAAGGAGATCCCCGCCCTGATCGAGGCCATCCGCGAGCGGTTCGGCCGGATCGACGTGGTCGAGTACGGCCCGGTCCCCAGCGTCCGGTTCACCCCGGCCGCCGAGCTGGACCCGGACACCCTGGCCGAGGGCATCCCGCGCCGCGTTCATCGGAGGCAGCTAGGCGGCAGAGGCGGCTGGCGCGTCGGAGCTGGTGGCCGCGTTCCCGGTCGTCGACCCGGCCGACCTCGCCGCGCTCTACTGGGACATGTACACCAAGCGCGACCACATCGAGGAGGTCCATCCAGCCCTTCAGGCCGGCTGACAGGCGGGCCCCTCGGCGGTGTGGACCGCACGTGCGGTCCACACCGCCGATCCATGCGATGGAGTTCTCACAAACGGTGGCATGCTCATCGTCGAGGCTGTCACCGAGGGCCTCAGAGAACCGACGCGCAGGGTATTGCGCAGCTCGTCTCTGCGAGTGCCTTCAGGCCCAGGCGACGGCGTCCTCGACGGATACGCGGGGCAGCCGGGGGAACCACGGGTCGGTACCGGGGTGACCGATATTGATCACCAAATGCGATCGCCAGCTGGTACCGGCGAAGAACTCCTCGTCCACGCCGCCCCTGTTGAAGCCCGCCATGGGACCGGCCGCGAGTCCTGCCGCGCGCACCGCGAGCAGGAAGACCCCGGTCTGCAGTGCTGAGTTGTAGGCGGCGATGCTCTCGCGCTTCTCGATCTGGTCGGCGAACGCGACTCGCAGCACCTCGCCGCGGGCCGGGAAGACAACCGGCATCTGTTCGTGGAAGTCGACGTCGTACGCCAGGACAGCCACGACCGGCGCACAGAGTGTCTTGGCCCTGTTGCCCTCGTCGAGGTGGGGGATCAGGCGTTCCTTCCCCTCGCGGGTGCGCACGAAGAGCACACGCAGAGGCTGACCGTTGGCGGCGCTCGGCGACCAGCGGGCGAGGTCCCAGATCAGGGCGAGTTCGTCGTCGTCAACGACTGTCGCGGCGAAGTTGTTCACGGTGCGGGCTTCGGTGAAGAGCAGCTTTTGCCCCGCGTCGTCGAGGACACCGGGGGAGTGCGGTACGCGGTCGATGATGCTCACGGGTTGTCTCCTGCGTAGTTGTGCGGATGGTGTGGTGCCGGTCGGGATCTCCGCCCTGGCGCCACGCGGCGGGGCGGGTGTTGCGGGCCGGGTGGCCACGGGTTCCCGTTGTTGTCGCCCGTGTCCCCGGGCTCCTGGCCGACGGTCATGTGGAGCGTGTCGACTGCCTTCGTCGCTCCGGGCCCAACAGGGCGTAGCGAGCGACCAGTTCGGGGCGGTCGAGTGCCGCCGTGCTGAGGGCCCGAGGACGTTCTGGAGTCGGCGATGCGCACGAGGTCCCGCGGCGCCCGCTGCCCGGCCTCGGCGGACCGTCAACGCTCCTTCGACTCGTGCAGAATGGCTCGGACCTGGAGCGCAGCGGTCTGTGGTGGTACGCCGGCGGCGACAAGGAACACGGTCGCAGCCGCCTCACCCGTGGGATCCGTCCAGGTGGATCCGGTGTTCTCCTCGGCGAGGGCCAGCATCAGTGCTTCCAGCGCCTGGGCGAGGACAGGCGAGGGGACGTGGCTTGCGAACACGCCTTCATACTGGCCTCGTCGTAGGGCCGCGACGGCTTCATCGCGGGCCGGTTCCAAGGCGGCGCGGATCGCCTCCTGCTTTCCCGGAGCGCGGCGCCCCAGGGAAATGAGCGTGCGGTACTGGTCTCCTACCGCCCATGCCGCCAGAACCATCCGTGCCATGGCCTCCAGCGGATCAGCACCGGGGATACGGGCTGCTGCGAACGCCTCGTGAAGCGCTTGGCCTGCTTCCTGCGTCAGCTCGGCTATCAGCGCTTGCCGGCTGGAGAAGTGTCCGTAGAGAGTGCGCCGCGTGACGCCGGCCGCCAGAGCGATGCTGTCGAGACTCGCGTCAGGGTTGTCCCGCAATTTCTGCCGAGCCGCCGTGAGAAGGCGACGGCGGTTCGAACGAGCAACCCTGTGCTGCGGAGGGCGGCCCAGGGTATCGGTCCTCTGCATGGTCACGTCTCCACGAGTTCTGGCTGCCGGAAACTGTGGGCGCCGGTGCTTCCTCGAGCGCCGGCGCCCACTCACGCCGCTCTGAGGTGGCCTGTTGTCCCGCTGACAGGCGTCAGGGGACGAGGATGAGGCGGATCGGGTCGCCGATCTTGTTCTCGAGACGGTTGACCGCGTCGGCGGCGTCGGCAAGCGGGATGTGGTCCGTGATGGACGGGGCAAGGTCGAGCCGGCCGGCCGCAGTCAGCCGGACCAGCTCCGAGACGGACTCGGGGGAGCCGCCGTAGTGGCCGCGTACCTGCTTCTGCATGTAGTTGAAGGTCAGGCCCTCGGTGATGGTGAGCGGCCTGGGGCTGATGCCGACCAGGATCAGGGAGCCGCTCAGGCCGAGCACGGAGGCGGCCTGCTCGCGGACGGCGGGCACGCCGGCGCAGTCGAAGGCGAAGTCCAGGCCCTTTCCGGCGGTGGCCGCGCGGACCTGGTCGGCGAAGTCCGCAGCGGCCGGGTCCAGGGCGTAGTCCGCGCCGAAGGCCAGAGCACGCTGGCGGGCGCTGGGCAGCGGGTCGACCGCGATGATCGGCGCGGCGCCTACCAGGCGGGCGAGGCGCACGTTGTGTGCGCCGACTCCGCCCACGCCCCACACGCCGACGGACTGGGCAGGACGGACGCCGGCGGTGGCGACGACGGCGGCGTAGGGGGTCGAAACCGCGTCGGGGATGATGGCGGCCTGGTCGAAGGGGAGGCTGTCGGGGATGGGGATGAGGGTGTCCTCGCGGGCGACGGTGTACTGAGCCCAGCCGCCGTCGTAGTCGATGCCGGCGGTCCGCATCTGGGTGCAAGGGCGGTGGCGCACGCAGCCGGCGCACTGACCGCAGGTCTTGCCCGCCTCCAGGGTGACGCGGGTGCCGGCGGGCAGGTCGCGCTTGAGGTCGGTGCCGAGCGTGTGGATCACCCCGGACATCTCGTGGCCGACGGTGATCACGTCGGAGGTGGCGAACAGCGGGACGAGTGAGCCGTCGATGAGGTGGACGTCGGAGAGACAGACTCCGGCGGCCTTGATCTCGATGAGGACCTCGCCCGGCCCGGGCACGGGGACGGGGACCTCCTCCACGACGAACTTCTTGCTGTCCAGGTGGAAGCGTCCGGCGAGCATGGTGTCCATGGGGATCTGCTTTCTGTGATGGGCACTCCTGTCGGCTCGGGCCGATGGGTGCCGTGTGGTGTCGGGCGGGCTTGTGGTGGCCGAGAGGCGTGCGGAGTGACGGGGACGGGAGCGGCCGCACGCCTCTTGGGACTGGGGGGGGCAGGCACGCGCCGGTCAGGCGAAGACGTCCTGCTGGTAGCGCTCGTCGGCTTCGAGCTGCGCGAGCCACTGCTGGGCGGTCTCGTCGTCGCTGCCGGTGCGCTGGCGGTAGATCGCTGCGAGGGCTTCGCGGACGGCGGGTGCCATACGGCGGCCGTCACCGCAGACATAGATGTGCGCGCCGTCCTCGATGGCCTGCCATACCGTGTCGGCGGCGCCCGCTATGGCGTTCTGCACGAATCGGGCCGGGTGGCCGGGCACCGCGGAGTAGGCGGTGTGGACCTGGGCGATCCCGGCCCGCTCCCAGTCCTGCATCTCCTGCCGGTAGAAGTAGTCGTGCTCCGGGTGGCGGCATCCGACGAAGACCTGGGACAGTCCGACCCGCGTGCCGTTCTCGTACTGCCAGGCCCGCTCCTCCAGGAAGCCGCGCAGCGGTGCGATGCCGGTGCCGGGACCGATGAGGATCAGCGGCGTGGCCGGGTCGGCCGGCGGGGCGAAGGCCGGGGAGGGCACGCGTACGTAGCCGTACACGACGTCCCCGGGCTCCAGGCCCGCGATGTAGGAGGAGCAGGTGCCGCGGTACTGGCCGTCGCCGGACAGGGCCGGGCCCTCCAGCAGGCCGACGGTCAGGCGCACGTGGCGCGGGTTGCCCAGGGGGGCGGAGGAGATGGAGTAGAAGCGGGGACGGATCGGCCCCGTCATCTCCAGGAACACCGCCAGCGGCAGCTCGATCGCCGGGAAGCGCTCCAGCAGGCTCAGGACCGAGATGCGCTTGCCGAGGACCTCCTTCTGGTAGCGCTCCTCGGCCTCCTCTGTGTCGGCCGTGTAGGCCTGGAGCTGCGGCCGGGTCCACGGGCACTGGGTGTACTCGGCGAGCACCTGAATCTGGGAGCGGGTGGCCACGTCCTGCAGCTCCAGGAACTCGGTGAGCAGTAGGCCGGCGGTGACGGGCGTGCCGACCGGCAGGTGGGTGCGGCCACCGGCCGGCTGGTCCAGGCGCAGGGCCTGGTCGCGGTCGACGCCGAGGCGGGTGAGGGCGCGGTCGACCAGGGCCGGCTCGTTCTTGGCGAAGACGGCCAGGTGGTTGCCGGTGTCGTAGGTGACACCCTCCGGGAGTTCGACGGTGATGGACTTCGCGGACGGGCGCGGCGGCTCGATGCTGAAGTCCCACAGGCCCGTCGCGTCGGCCACGAGCTCCTCGTTGGCCACCACCGTGACGGGGTAGGCCTGCTCGGAGACGATGGCGGGGCGCACGTCCGCCTCGGTGAGCAGCTGGACCTGGTAGCGCGGGCCGCTCGCCTCGGAGGTGTCGGCGGCGTACTCCTCGGCCAGGGTGGCCCACAGGGTGTTCATCCAGCGGGTGGCCATGCCGTCGAAGTCGCCGGCGGCATCCGCGATGCCCCGCTCGATGACCGGGGTCGCGCCGGCGGCCAGCAGACCTTCCTCGATCCGCTTCGGAAAGGCCTGGAAGGTGGCCACCCACTGTGTGTTGCCGGCGCCCAGCAGGGCGAACCGCACGTTCGACAGTGAGCCCTCGGGCAGTCCGGCGGCGAGCAGATCGTCGAAGCGCTGCGCGTTGTCGGGGGCCTTGCCGTTGTAGCTGGCGGCCACTACGGCGAGCAGGCCCTCGGTGGGCAGATCGTCGCCCAGCTCGTCCAGGCTCATCAGGGTGGTGCCGAAGCCGGAGCGCTCACCGCGGTCGGCGATGCTGCGCGCCAGGTCCTCGCACGCGCCCAGGCTGGAGCCGTATGCAACGGTGAGGCTCACGCCGACGCCACTGACCGCGGCCTGCGCCTGCATGTCGTCGGTCCGCAGGTCCGCGGCGCCGAAGACGGTCCGCTGGTGCTCCTGGCGGCGGCGGACGATCAGTTCGAAATTGCCGGGCTTGCGCGTCAGCGCCTCCTTGACGTCCATCTTGTAGTCGGCCGTGTCGGCGAACCTGAACTTCTGCAGCACCAGCGCCAGGGCAAGACGGGCCTCGGTGAGTGCGAACTGCCGGCCGATGCAGGCACGCAGGCCGTTGCCGAACGGCTTGTACGCGTGCGGGTGCTGCTTTGCGCGGTTCTCCGGCAGCCACCGGTCGATGTCGAACTCATCGGGCCGTTCCCACGCCTTGGGGTGAGTGTGCAGAGGCCCTTCGAGGATGTTGACCCGGGTGCCCTTCTTCAGCTGGTAGCGGCCGCCGATGACGGTGTCCTGCGACGGGGCCTTGCCGAATGCCGGGATGGGAGCCCACAGGCGCAGGGTCTCGTCCAGGATGCGCGGGATGACGTCCAGCTTCATGATCGTGTCGTAGTCCGGCACGGTGTCGCCGGGCAGTAGCCGGTCCACCTCCGCGTAGGCCTGGGCCAGGACGTGCGGGTTGCGCATCAGCGAGTACGTGGCGAACGACAGCAGGCCGCTGGTGGTCTCGTGACCGGCGATCAGGAACGTCAGCACCTGGTCGCGGACGTTGTCGTCGGCCAGCAGCTTGCCGGTGTCCGGGTCGGTGGCCTGAAGCATCAGCCCCAGCAGGTCTTCCTCACTGGTGCCGTTCCCCTCGCGACGCCCCTTGATCACGCTCTCGACCAGGTCCTGCATCTGCCGGATGTTGGCGCGGTACTTCTTGTCGTCCGCCTTGCGGAGCTTGGTCATCATCGGCAGCTCCTGGGAGCGCCGAAGCGACTCGATCAGCGACTCCAGCAGCGCGTTGAGGAACGGGTGCAGGTCCTCCTTGTCGAAGGACCGGAACCGGTAGCCGAACCCCGACAAGGCGATGGTGTCCAGCGTCAGGCGGGTGTAGTCGTCAGTGATCTTGACCGGCTGCCCCTCCCGGCGCTCCCACTTGCCCACCAGGTTCTGGGCGATCTCCAGCATCTGCCCGTAGTAGGCCTTCATGGCCCGCTGGCTGAACGCCGGCAGCAGGACACGGTGCGCCATGCCCCATTCCTCTTCGTGCTGGTGGGCCGTGAACAGGCCCGCGCCGGCGAAGTCCCGGACGTAGTGCAGCGGCGTCTTCTCGATCTGCTTGAAGAACCGCGTCTCGTCGGAAACCTCGGCCACCAGGTCCGGGTCGTAGACGAAGACCTGCTCGATACCGGCGATGTCCATGCCGTAGATGCCCTCGGGAAACTGCTTGGACAGCTCGCCGAAGTACTCCACCGGGTTGGTGGCGGGGATCTGCGGCGTGTGGCCGAGGAGGGGGATCCCGCGCGGAGACCGGATGGGGCGAAGGTCGTTCGCGGAGTGCGTGGTCATGGCTTGCTCCTTTGTGCGGAGAGGGAAGGGCAAGGGCGCCGGTGAATGCCGCGGTGACAGAACCATACGTTGTATGGAATTCGAACCGTACGCTGTACGGAAACCAGATCGCAAACCCGCCGCCGCGGGCGGCCGCCGCGACGAAGCACAGTTCCGTACGATGTATGGAACTGATACCGTACGTGGTATGGAAAAAGTGAGGCGTCCCCCGCGAGGGACAAGGAAGAGAGATGTCCCTCTGACCGAAGCCGGGATCTACGCAGCCGCGCTGCGGCTCATCGACGCGGACGGGGTCGAGGCGCTCACCATGCGCAAACTCGCCACCGCGCTCGATGCGAACCCGATGTCGCTGTACCACCATGTGCCGAACAAGGAAGCCGTGCTGCGCGGCGTCACGAGAACGGTCGGCGCCCAGTTCCGCACCGTCACATTGGAGAACGCCCCCTGGCAGGACCGCATCCGCCTGCTCGCCACGGATTTCCGGACGCTGGCACACCGTCACCCCAAGCTGCTGACCTACTCGTTCAGCCACCAGCCCGACTTCATCCAGCCCGACGACCCGTTCTGGAGTGCGCTCACCGCGATCGTGGCGGCTGCCGCCGTGCCGCAGTCCGAGGTTCCGGAGATCGCCGCGCTGATAGTCGCCGTCGTCATCGGTGTCCTCACCGCCGAACTCAACGGCTCACTCCACCAGTGGTCGAACCTCAAGCCCCCCGGCCCTGATACCGGCGAAGACCGGCCAGGGGACGCTGGCCCTGACCCGACGGACGCAGCCACTGCAGGCCCTGATCAGAACCGCATGTTCCACCTTGCGATGGACACGCTGATTGCGGGCCTGGAAAGCCGGCTCACTGCCCGTGACAGGCAGGACGCCGGCCACCGTTGAGTCCGTGGTCCTGAAGCGTCGTCGCCCGGGACTCGTCCGCCGCTGGGCGAGCGCAGGTTGCTGCGCCAGCCAGGAACCCCATCTCGGAAAGGGCCGTTTCGATGCAGGCGCTGCCGGTCGCGGTGTGCTGCGGCTGGGGCGAGCGACCGATCTGTGGCCAAGCCGGCGCCAGGTGTTCTGCACGCGATGGCCGTGCCGGCCTGGTACTACCGCCGCGCGCCGAATCGACTCGAGGGTGTACACCATCGGAGGGCATGCGCGCCCCGCGGGGCGCGCACCGAGCGGGCGCTGGCCCCGCTGCTGCAGCGGGTGCGGAGTATCCCCGGACAGGTGGCGTGATCGCCACGCCGCGCACATCAACCATTGGATGCGGAACGGCCGCGACCCCCTGTTCTGGCTGCACCGCGCCCGCTTCGGCTGGTCCCCGGCCGGCGACGCCGAAGAACTGATTCCCGGCGTGGCTGGTGTTGATCCTGCGCGGCATGCCAAGGGGACGCTCGCCGGGACTGCAGGAGGGCGTTGACGAGGAGCCGCACTCAGGCGTTGCGCAGATTCCGCTGGAGAGGCCCCCGCCGGGCGCGCCCGGCGATACCGTGGTGTTCAGACGACCTGGCATGCCCGTGGAGGCCCTTGGTGAGCGAACAGCCGAACACCACCGACGCCGCCCGGCAGCAGCTGGAACCCGCGGCCGCCGACGCAGTACGCGCCTACGCGGCCAAGACGCGGGCCGACGCCGACCGGTTCGCCGCCGTCCTGGAAGACATCGCCGCCAACGGGCTGCCCGCGGTGGAGACCTGCACTCCGTGGGAGGAACTGCGCGAGGCCCACCTCGCCCGCCTCACCGCCCAGCGGCAGGCCGTCGCCTGATGACACAGCCGCACGGCCCCCGCCGCGCACGCATCGCCTTCTCCGACGCAGCCGCCAAGCAGCTGGAGACCATCACCAGCGAGGCCGAACTCCACGCCCTGGACCGCGCCCTGGTCGTCATCTCCGTCGACCCCGACCTCGGCGACGCGATCCCCGGCGACACGACCGGCCCCCGGCTGCGCCAGTACACCGACGAACTCGAGGCCGTGCGCATCCTGTACTTCGTCACCGCGCTGCGCACCGTCGTGGTCGTCGCATACCTCGAGGTGTAGGCGTCACTTCGAGACGACCTGGACGCGATCGAGACCAAATAGGCCCAGCGCGGCAAGACCGTCGAGATCATCGGCCTCAACGACCCCAGTGCTGACCTCCACGGCAAGGTCATTGGCGAACTCACCAACCATTGACCTCACCCCCTGTGACGGCCGCCTGGGAGGCGTCACCACTCCTTGGGCGGCCAAACGCCGGGAGCAGGACCTGAGCTTTCGGACAATCCGGCCAACCGGCTCAGGGAATGGGCCCCAGCCTGCCAGGGGCAGCCCGCTGCTGCAGAAGCCCTGGCCATGGCTGCCGGGTAGTCCGGCAGGCACCTCTGGCTGGTCACATCGCCAGGTCTGTTCGTCGCCCCACTTGGTGGGGAGTCCGACGGAGTGCGGAGTGCCGACCAGCGCCGCGCCGATGTCGAGCCTCGATTCAGACTACAGATGCTCGCCGGGGATCAACCGGGTCGATCTCCAGGTCCTCGAATCGGCTCTCCAACGCCTCCAACCCGGCCTCCCGCCGGAAGTCCTTCTCCGCCTTGGTGATCGGCAGCAGCCACAGGATCCGGGCATGGGCGCCATCGCCCCACTCACAGATCTCGAACTCGGGGCCGAAGGGATAGGGCAGGCTCACCAGGTAGTGATCACAGTTCGAGTCGTCGAGCCAGGGTCTGCCGATCGGCACAGTGTGTCCGACATCGAGTCTTTGGTGGGCCGGCCCACAGTGGTAGTACGCGTTCATCGTGACGCTCTCCAGGTTGAGCCACTCGTCGCGCGGTGCCGCGCGGATGAACTCAGCTCCATGGCCGTCGCGCTGCGTGGATTCCCAGCATCCGGACGTCACGTACAGCCACCAATCGCCGGGGTGAGCCGGGTGGACCCGGAACACCCGAAATCCGGGCGCGCGGTCCTCGATCGGACCGTCGACCCCAGGGACCTCGTCGATGACTCGGCCCGGTAGCGTCTTGCGGAGATGATCGAGTACAACGGTGTTCGGCATCTGATCATCTTGCCTCAGACCCCCGGCACCCCAGCAGATGGGCTCCAGGGCCGGCAGTGACCACAATCCCCTCAGGGGTACGTTCACGTAGTTCCCCACCTGGTCTGCTGGCGTGGGGCCTGGAGCACAAGGGGCCGTCGGCTGGTCAGCGGCCTCTGGCAGACTTCGCCGCATGGGATTGTTCAAGCGGGCCAGGAAATCGGAGAGCTCTGCTCAGGGAGTGGATCCCGCGGACCTGAGCACGCTGCTCTTGCAGGGCGAAGACATCATCGACCAGCTGGCTCAGGCGCACGTGTCCTGGGGGCTGGGCTCGGCGGACCGCTGGGGTCTGGATCAGAGGACGGGGCTCATCACCTGGACCTTCCCCGAGAAGACCGCGACGGCGCCCGCGCAGATCCTGGCCAGCTTCAGCCCTTCGTCGGGCTCGTGGCTGTGGGCCTGGGCGAACGAGAGCATCCTGCCGGAGATGAGCCGCGACGCCCATACCGTTCGGGACTGGGCAGAAGCACATGGCCATCACGCTCTGACCCAACCTGAGGTCGGCGCCGACGAGCAGGCTGCGGCAACCCTCGCGGCTCTGGCTGTCCGTATCACCAGGGCAGCCGGCTTCTATCGGGGCCCGGGAGCCAACTCCGTCGCGATCATCACGTTCGGGCCGGTCACGCTGACCGCCGCGGATGGCAGCACGTCCACCTTCAGCATCGACATCGACTAGCGGAACCGGTGCCGCGATGCCATGACAGAGGTGTCGGGCTCACCCTGATGTGACCTGCGTCGGTCAGCCGTCCATCAGATCCGGGTAGGGACAGAGTTCCAGCGCGGAGGTCGGACGGTTGGCCCACTTCCACCAGTCGTGTTCGTCGGGGCAGTCCCAGACCACAGGCTCTCCTGGGCACCTTCCTGGCCAGCATGTCGGCGCGGAACTTCCCGGCGCCTGTGGTGACTTCGTGCGAGCAGGCCACCGCGAGGACGTAGCCGGTGCCACGTTCCTCCAGCGCGGCGGGCAGCCTCGGGTTGCCGCCGTAGACCTCGTCTCCCGCGACCCAGGCGGCCCCGTGGCCGGCGTCGAGGAATCGGGTGACCATGCGAGCGGCCAGCTCCGGCTTGGTCGCGAACTCCGTCTTGTCGCCAAGGCCGGCTGCCCGGCAGCGGTCGGGGTCGGAGGTCCAGGAACGTGGAACGTACAGTTCCCGGTCCGCCGCGGCGTGCCCGCGGGCGCCGGCGTAGACCAGATAGACGGCGACCTGGGCGTTCTCGATCCTGACCGCGGTGCCGGTGTACTGCCGCTGAGCACCGACAGTGTCGGTGCCCTTCTTCACGTCGCCGGTCTCGTCGACAACCAGGACTGCCTCGTCGTCGTGCAAATGCTCGACCACGTAGGCGCGCACCTCGTCGCGGACCTGGTCGGCGTCCCACTGGGGCCCGCCCGAGCAGGTGCCGCATGCCGTCCGGGGTTTTGTCCCCGGCCCACTCGGCGATGGTCCAGCAGTTCTTGCGCGGCAGGTCGGACAGCAGGCCGAGTACCAACTTCCGGGCCCGGCGCCGGGATTCCACCCGCGTGAACCGTCCCGCTATACGGTTCATCAGGCCCTCGAACGCTTCCTGCCAGCGGGCAGGGTCTACGCTGTGACCTACGGCCACCGCATGATCGTTTGTCTTCACACGCCGATGATCAACGGTGGCCGCGCCCGTCTCCACAGCGCGTCAGGGTCGCGCAGCGTCTGCCTGCCGTCCTGTATTTGGAGGACTTGTGCAACGTGGCGAAGTCTGGTGGGTTCAGTTCGACGAGCGGAGGTTGGTCGTACTGCTGTCGGGAGAGGACACGTCCGGGATCCGGGTGATGCAGGTCGTTGCTCCGGCGGGCGTCGACATCAGCGGTCTGGGCATCGAAGTGATGGTGGGCGCCGGTGAAGGGCTGCCGTTCGAAGGCGTGCTGCGGCTCGCGTTCCCGCGTCCAGGCTTCACCCCGTGCACGTGGCTGACCACTGTGTCCCGGGACGACCTGATAGAGCGGGAGGCCGTCCTGTCCTCCCTGAAGCTCAGCGAGATTGACGACGCCCTCCGACTCGCTGAACAAGCGCACGAGCGTACCCCGGCAACGACCGCGAAGCTCAGCGAGATACGGGTCGCCCTCCGTCTCGGTGAACTCGGGTAGACGAAGAAGGAGCCGACGCCCGTGACGGCGTGGGCGATCTCGGGCGAGATGATCCACGCTGGCCTCGGCGCCCCTCACCATCGAGATCACGATCTACGGCTGGAGTACCAGTTGTCACATGGGCAGGCTTGCTGTCGCTGTCGCTGTCGCTGTCGCTGTCGCTGTCGCTGTGGCCGAGGCGGCATGCGTTGGACTTGACCAGCTGAACACCGATGCCACCGAAGCTGGTTGAGACGGCCAGGGGTTGTCAGTGGCTGGTGACAGGATCACCGGCATGGCTTTCGTACGTACTACTCCGCCGCGGCCCGTGGACGTGACCGCGGTCTTCCCCGAGCTGGCGCCGTTGGCACGTCCTGCGATTCGGCTGCACCCTCGTCCCGGTTCGCCTTCGGTCGGGGAGAGCTCGGTCGGGGGGCCGTTGCTGTGGCCGGTGGAGGAGCCATGGCCGCACTGCGAAGCCTCGCACCTGCACCGTGACAGTGGCTTCCGTCAGTCGCCGGCCGAAGTGCGGCTCACAAGGCGCATGCGGGCCCGGTGGCACGGTGATCACGGTGGTCGTGGTGGGATGACGCCCGAGGAGGAGGCGGTCAAGGAACGGAACGCCGCGATGCTCGCGGAGCGACTCGACGCCGGCCCTCCGTTGCCCGCGGACTGCCCGGTCCCCATGCTGCCCGTGGCCCAGCTGTATCTACGCGACATACCCCTGCTGCGGCCGCCCGGACAGGCCGATCTGCTCCAGATTCTGTGGTGCCCCTACGACCACGTCCCGCATTGGAAGCCGTCGACCGCACTGTTCTGGCGGTCCGCCGCGGAGGTCGTCGACATCCTCGCCA
Organism: Streptomyces sp. NBC_01334; assembly: GCF_035983595.1. Lineage (NCBI taxonomy): Bacteria > Bacillati > Actinomycetota > Actinomycetes > Kitasatosporales > Streptomycetaceae > Streptomyces > Streptomyces sp. NBC_01334. The sequence goes on from NZ_CP130718.1 coordinate 9,807,197, forward strand.
CCCCGCCCGAGCCGTACGAGGTGAACTATGAGGGCTATGTGCCGGAACCGTGCGTGCTGGCACCGGAAGCGATCACCGAGTACCCCGACAGCCTCGATCTGAGCCCGCAGATGCTGCTGATGGTGGAGGACTGGAGCAGATGGCAGGCAGCCGGCGCCGACGTGGACAGCTCCTACGCGGACTGTCCACGGGACTTCTATGACATCCATCTGGCAGACGCGCCCGGATGGAAGGTCGGCGGCTGGCCTCCATGGGGCCGCACCGACCCCAACCCCCGATGCTGCACTGTCTGTGATGTGCAGATGGTTCCACTGCTGACCATCGCCTCCGGCGAATGGGACGGCGGTGAGGGACACAGCTGGGCACCTTACGAAGAACAGGCCGCCGCCTACGCCGCCAACACCACCGGCCATTGCTGTGGCCAGGACCCCTCGCAGCCGACCAAGGCCGAAGTCGGCAGCACCGACAACATGCAGATCTACGTCTGCCCGACCTCTCCCGAGCATCCGCACACCGACCTGATCCAATGAGCTGTCGAGCCGCAACGCACCAGGCTCCTGTGCCGTTGGGGGAGGGGTTCGAAGTCTCAACCCGTCGGCACAGGAGCCTCGTTGGGTGCGGGTCCTGCCGCACTCGACCTGCCGCACGCGCTGGTTGAGTGGGTCACCATGCTCATCGTCACCCGTGAGAGTGACCGCCGCTGCAAGCTCCCACCGCACCAGCGCGCGCTGGTCGCCTTGGTGTACCTGCGCAAGCACGACACGCTCGCGCAGATCGCCGCCGGCTTCGGCATCCCGGTGGGTACCGCCCACGCCTACACTCACACGGGCCGGACCCATCACCTGACCGCGGCCCGCACCCACCGGATCATCCGGTCTGCGAACGCCAAGGCGTCCCGATCCTTACCGACCGCGCCTACATCGGTGCCGGACCGTGGGTCACCACACCGGTCAGACGCCCACCCGGTCGCGACCTGTCGCCAACCCAGCACACCGTCAACCGCGCGCTCTCGGCAGTACGGTCACGGGTCGAACGGGGCGTGGCCCGCCTGAAGTCCTGGCGGATCTTCCACCACGCGCGCTGTAGCCCGAATCGAATGTCGTCAATCACCGCTGCCGTCCTCACCCTGGAGCGGCAACTGAAATAGCTCAGCGATGTCCCCGTCCTCCGCCACTGAGCCTTTCCAACCTCGCACTGAAGCTGCGAGGTGGAGCGTCTGGACGAAAACCCCTTGCGGCCAAGGGTGGTGATCGCTCTACGGTTGCTGCCCGTGACCATGCAGATGCCCTACCAGCCACTTCCGATCGACCAGTCCGACGTGCGCTACATCCACGGACCCGATTCCGCTCTACAGCCGGGTGTGCCCGCTGGTGAGACGGTCGAGCTCGAGTGGAGGGGCAGCGAGATCTACCCGGGAACCTTCCGGAAGTTCTGGGTACACGTGCCTGCACAGTACGACCCAGCGGAACCGGCATCCTTGATGGTGTTCCAGGACGGATGGTGGTACCTGGACCCCGCAGGGGAGGTGCGCGGCGCGATCGTCCTGGACAAGCTCGTTCACCGTGGCGACATCCCCGTCACCATCGGCGTGTTCGTCGATCCTGGCGTCTTCCCCGATGCGGAGAACCCGAAGAACCGCAACAAGGAGTACGACGCCTTCGACGACCGGTACGTCACCTTCCTCCTCACCGAGATCATCCCGCAGGTTGCGGAGCGCTATACCATCGCCCATTCACCCGAAAGGTGGGGCATCTGCGGCGGGAGCAGCGGAGGCAACTGCGCCTTTACCGCCGCATGGCTGCGTCCGGACAAGTTCCGCCGCGTCATCGGATACCTGTCCAGCTTCGCGCAGATGCCGGACGGCAACCCCTACCCAGACCTCATCTCCCGCGTCCCCCGCAAGCCGCTGCGCATCTTCACGCAAAGCGGCCACCGCGACCTGCACTGGAATGAGCCACAGTGGAACTGGCTCGCCGAAAACCTGCGCGTGGCAGCCGCTCTCGCTGACGCGGGCTACGACTTCCGCCTTGTCCTGGGAGACGGCGGACACAGCCCCAACCACGGCGGCGTCCTGCTGCCGGACGCTCTGCGCTGGCTGTGGCGGCCCAACGAGGATTGATCGATACACACATCATCAGACCTGGCGCCGGCTGCGGTGAGGCGGGCTGCGCCCAGGGCCTCGGCGTAGGCGTGTGATGTCTGGCTCGTTGCCGATCCGCCAGCTCGGGCCTCTGGAACGCAACAGGCACGGGCTTCCAAGATCATGGAGTTCTCCACGCCCCATGACCCCCACCGACAGGTATGGGGCGGCGACGGCGCAAGCGTGGGACCGGCTGCATCCCCGGCTCACCCGCCGGGCGGCATGGGGCGATCACGAAGGGCCGCTGCCGATCATTGAGGGCACCGTTCCGCCTGTCGGTCGAGAAGCTGCCTAGCGGCGGTGTGAGCAAGCCCGTCTGGCTGTGGTGGCCGGGCACCGGCGCCGATCCCCAGGACGTCGACCGCTGTTGGCAGGCGTTCCTTCGCCGGTTCGACGTGGGGCACACCTTCCGACTGCTCAAGCAGACTCTCGGCTGGACCCGGCCCAAACTGCGGGACTCGCAGGCCGCGGACCGCTGGACCTGGCTCGTCCTGGCCGCGCACGCTCAGCTCCGCCGCGCCCGCCCGCCCGCGCGGGATCTGCGCCGGCCGTGGGAGCGGCCGGTGGAACCGAACAGACTCACCCCTGCCCGCGTCGCCCGCAGGTTCAGGAACCTGCGGGCAAATACCGGCACCCCAGCCGGTGCACCGAAACCGACCCGCCCCGGCCCCGGCAGGCCGCCCGGGTCAAAGAACCGACAGCCCGCCACCCGGTACGACGTCGGACGCGTCCTCGCCACTGGCGAGTCCTGTACGCGACCCGCACACCACAAGGTCGGCACCAAACCCCGACGCAGCTCAGAACCGAGTACAGCAGCGTGAATCTCCGGGCCGGCAGCATGGAGATCGTGCGACGATTCGTCGGCCAGCTGAGCCGCGAGGAGGGATGAAGGACGATGGAGTACATCAACCTGGACGCACAGGTCGGCAACCTGTCAGGCGTCATATCCCCGGCTCTGTACCTGGAGCATCTGCCCTCGCTGGCTGACGATCTGCCGATCGGGGCCCGGGGCTTCGCGACTGCCCCAGAACACTACGACTTCTCCAGCAAGCGGTGTGTGAAGGACCTGGAGGTCCAGCACGTCCGCGGTCTCGGAGCTGATGACCAGCAGATGGAGATCGAGTTCAGGCACAACTGCTGGAAGCACGACGAAGACCTGGTCATCAGCTACACAGGGGTGTCCAGCTTCGATGGCGGAAGCATCGGGGACAACGACTGGTCGACCGTCGGGACAGTAGTCCTCGACGAGGTTCTGCCCCACCAGAACGGTTGCAGTCACGAGATCGCGCTCTGGAACGGCTCGTTCACCATCGTATGCCGTGATCTCGTCGCGACCTGGACCGAGGCTGACTGCCCCGACAACTCATAGACCAACAAGTCCTCCTCACGCACAGCCAACCCGCTCGCCGAGGTTGAACGGCAAGCTAAGGGCGTTCAACTACCCCCGAAACTCGACCAACGGAAACCCTCTCATCACGGTTGCACAAGTCACTCAGTGCGGCGGCGACGTCAGGCGGGGAAGGCCGGTGGGGGAGGGGTCGGAGCTGGCGTGGCACGAGCGTGCGGGGTGGCCCCACCGGCCGGAGGCATCGAGGGCGACGTCGACGCCGGCTTCCACCACCAGCTCAGTTCCACCAGAAGTGACGTTCAGCGTCTCCCGGCTGCCCCGCCCGGCGGAGAACGACCAGCCCGTCCATGGATGACCGCGCCGCGCCGGGGCGAGCGGTCCGGCGATCGATTAGCTGCCGTATGGGCAAGGGTGGTGGTGCGGCCGGTGTGCCGCAGGAAGGCCATCGTCGCCGAAGAGACCGGTGGGAGCGGCCGGGGAGCCCACCGCGCCTACGACCGCCTGGTTCGTCTCGCAGACCTTGTACTTCCGCCACCCGCGCAGCGGAGCCGCTGGGCCGGGCACTGGACCCGGCGATGCAGCGGCGCAAGCCTCGTACAGAGGCCATGGACCGGCCCGAGGAGAGGCGGTCAGGCGTTCAACGCCTGCTCGACGGTGGGGTGGCACGGGATGAAGGTGTCGACGCCGATCATCTGCAGCAGACGGAGGACGGTCTCCTGGGCGCCGGCGATGCGCAGCCACCCTTGAGCCTGGCTCACTCGCAGGTGGGCGGTAATGAAGACGTTGATCCCGCTGGAGTCCATGAAGGTCACGCCGCTGAGATCCGCCACGATCCGCAGGGGCGGCGTCATGCCGTCCTCCAAGGTCAGCACCAGGCTGAGGGCGTCCTTGACGTTGTGGTCGATCTCAGCCGTCCTCGGCCTGGGCGGACTCCATCTGGTGCCCTTAACACTGCTTTCGAGGCCGATTGCCTCCCCGTCGGGCACACAGAAAATCTGTGCTGGCTGGAGTAGACATTGGGTGGCGGCATGGTTATGGTTTCTCTCGTAGCCCAGAGAGACAGCAGGGCCTGGCAGACACGAACTGCCGGGCAGCAGTACGTAGTTGCAGTTCGCAGGACGGTGCGGTGGTGGAGTTTCGAAGCCAGGGTTGTCGCAGGACGGCGACGGGGCTGACGACCGGACCGGGTGGCCCGCAGTGATCAGGGGCCGCCGTGAGCAGTGCCGCAGTGGCAGTACCCAGCAGTGCAGTCAGTGAGCGGTACCTCGGTGAAGGCGTCGGCTGCGGGCGCGCGCACCGGGAGGTTCGGCAGTGGGGTTCCAAGCCAGAGCAGACGCAGGACGGGCGAACGGGGCTGGCTGCCGAAGAGTGGCGCTGTGACAGGCCACGGAGCAGGTCGCATCACCAGCAGTGCGCAGGAGAGCAGTACCAGCATCGAGGGAATGAACGGAGGAAGTGGACGCCATCAGGATCGCCCGGGCGGAAGTATTGAGTCCGGGTACCGCAGGACATCGATAGTGAGGTGGTCTCCGGTCGAGCAACCGCGATCCCAGCATTCCCGGCAGCATTCCGGCCGGGTGTGCGGAGATAGAAGGCCGGCGCAGTAGAAGAGCCGGCAGATGGTGTAGCAGTTCCTTCGGGGCCCTGGCGGCAGTACGGCGCCAGGGCCCCTCCACGCGTTCCACAGAGAGGTGCAATGACTGTAGACGACACGTTCGGCCGTCTCGATGACGACGACTACCCCGCTTACACCATGGGCCGGGCCGCCGAGATACTCGGCACCACCCAGGGCTTCCTCCGCGCCATCGGCGAAGCCCGCCTCATCACCCCGCTGCGCTCCGCAGGCGGACACCGCCGCTACTCCCGCTACCAGCTGCGCATCGCCGCCCGCGCCAGGGAACTCGTCGACCACGGGACCCCCATCGAGGCCGCCTGCCGCATCATCATCCTCGAAGACCAGCTCGAAGAAGCCCAGCGCCTCAACGCCGAACACCGCCGCACCGCAACCCCGCACCCGGCCATCGTCTGACCCGCACTCTTCCGCCGAATTCAAGAATATGAGCGGATGATCGCCGAAGATGCCCAGCCGCCGGTACGCGGCGGGTGTTCGAGTCCCGTCCCGGCACTTTGCCCGACACCCTGCGTAAAACCGCGACGGATGCGTCAACACCGTCAGGTGGCTGCAAGGAGGATGGCGGTGAAGGCGGCGATGGTCGGAGCCGTTCTGGCCTACAACCTGAACACCTACGTGCTCGACGACAACGGCAACGAGAGCCAGCTGCGCGCCTGGAACGCCACCGAGGCGTACCGGCTGATCGACGGCGAGTGGCGCATCGTGCACTCCAACTGGGCGTTCGCCCAGACCGCGACAGGCGCGATCGCGTCCTGACCGGGGACTCCAAGCAAGCGACCGAAGGAGAGCGGTCGGCCCCGGCCCGCCCCTCGCTTCGGATGCGATCAAGGCCGTGGCGGCCGTGGGGATGTGTGCTTGTGCCGCACCCGCCTCACATGCCGGTCCTGGCTTCGCGGGCCGCGAAGGCGGCCGGGGCGAGACCGGTGTGGCCACGGAAGAAGCGGCCGAAGTTCGCGGGATCGGTGAACCCGAGATGGACGGCCACAGCCCGGGCGTCCCAACCGGCACCTCCCAGCAGGCGCCGCGCTTCGAGCAGCCGCCGCTCGTCGATGACCTCACGCACCCCCTTGCCGGTGGCGTCCCGGGCCGCGCGACTGAGGGTGCGAACCGAACAGCCGAGCAGCCCGGCATAGTCCGCGGCCCGGTGCAGTTCCCGGAAGTGCAGCTCCAAGGCGTCCACGAACCGTGCGTACGTGTCCCTGCGGCCCGTGCCGCCCACCGCCGCGCCGGTGGGGGTGACATCGGGGGAGTTGGCAAGGCGCAGCAGCAGCGATTCGAGCAGGCTGCGCCGCAGGGCGTGGTGGACATCGAGGCGACGCCGCCCCAGTGCACGGTGTTCGTCCAGGAGCTGGAGCGCCGTCTGCCCTAGCCAGGCCGCGTCATCGGGGTGCGGGCTCAGTACGGCAGGGGCCTCGTGCGCGGTGAGCGGGGCCAGCAGACGGGCGGCGTCGGACGTCAGCACGTCCGGTTCGAACAGGATGAACAAGCCGCGTGCGGCACCTGGCGGATGCCAGCACTGCGCATGCCCGGGACGCACCCACAGCCACTGGCCGCAGGCGACGGTCCGCGTGACGTGGTCGACATCGTGGAGCAACTCACCCTCGGTGACGAGGATCAGGTAATGGAAGGTGGCACGGCCCGGACGGGGCGGATTCCACGGCCAGTCGTCGTGCTCGGCAAAGAAGTCCTCGACGGTGCTCACCTCCAGGCCGTACGGAGTGCCGACCGGGGGCTGGAAACCGTACAGCGGAACCGTGGCCTGCTCGGCCTGCACGCTGCGTCCGACGCGCGGAGACCGCCTGGGGTGTCGCTTACCGACCATCACGTGTCCGCAGTTTACCGCCCCTCTTGCCTGCGTCGCTGGAAAGGATGGGGGCGTGCGTACGCGTCCTTGGCCGACGCCCCTGCCCGCCACCACCCGAGGAAGGAAAAGACTCTTGAACGGATCGACCCTGCAGACGTTCGCCGCCGAGTGTGCGGAGGAACTTCCCGGAGCGCAGTTGGAGCATCCCTTCGGCCCGGACTGGGAGGTCTTCAAGGTACGAGGCAAGGTGTTCATGCTGATGACCGAGGTCCCCGGGCGCCCCGTCGTGATCCTCAAGGCGGACCCCGACGAGGCCCACGCTCTCCGAGAACACAACAGCCACATCACCCCCGGCTACCACATGAACAAGAAGCACTGGATCACGCTGGAGGGCGGGACAGACGTCGACAAGAAGCTCGTCAGGGAACTCGTCACCGACTCCTACCTGCTCGTCGTCGCCCGTCTGCCCAAGGCCGAGCGGCCCGTCGACCCGCGCACCTACGGCACCAGCACGCAGGCGACCCGGTGAGCGCGGCCGGTGACCGCCTCCAGGACACCGCCCGCCAGGCGGCCCTCGTCCTCCCCGACGTCAGCCACGGATACCCCTTCACCCCCGGACTCGACGTGTACAAGGTCGCGGGCAAGGTGTTCCTGATCGTCACCGACGACCCGGAGGAACAGATCATCACGGTCAAGTGCGAGCCCGAGCACGCGCGGGTACTGGAGCGCGGATACGCCTCGATCGCCCCCGGCCGCTACCTCGACAAGAGGCACTGGATCTCGCTGGGGCCCGGGCCAGGCATCACGAAGCAGCTGATCAACGATGCCGTCGAGCACTCCTACGACCTAGTCGTCGACGGTCTGACACAGAGCGAGCGCCCGCCGCGAGCCCCGGGCCCGGACACGACCGCCAGGTGAACGCTGGCCGCGCCCCCCTCGGACACTGGCTGGCCTCAGGTCAGCCGGGCAGCTCTGGGAGCTGCTCGATGACGCAGCCTCGTCGACGGTCACCACTGGCTTCCACTATGACTCCAAGGGCAACCTCGAGTGGGCCCAGGGGCCGGTACCGCTAGGGAAGACGACGTACACCTACGACGAGCTGGGCCGCACCCAGATCGTCACCGACGCGCGCGGCGTCCCGTCGCTTACACCTACGACAACCTCGACCGCATCCGTACCGTCACCTCGCCGAACACGGTGAAGGTCGAGTACTGGTACGACGGCGACGGGAATCCGACCCAGCGCTCGGACGGCACAGGGACGGTCAAGTACGAGTTCGACCCGCTCCAGCGCGAGACGGTCCGCCACCTCCAGGACGGCTCCCAGACCCTGCGACTACACGGCGGCAGGCAACGTCGGCTACTACCCGGACACGCAGGGACTGCGGACGCGGTCCTGTTGGGCGTCGCGCTGTACGAGGTCGCCGTCCTCCTCCGACGGAGTGGACGAGGAAGAACAACACGCCGGCCACCGCCTACGCACGCTACGCACGGTGTGTCGAGGGGCGGCCGCCTGACGTGAAATGGAGCCTGGAGGCCAAGAGGGTCTCCGCGAGTCGGCCGACGTGAGCTGCGGCTTCTCACCAGGAATTTCGACACGTATGCGACAGGGCCACCCGCGAAATCCCGGTGACAGCCGGACAGCCCCGGAACCTCCCCATGATCCTCGGGGGGATTGTCCAGGGCCGCGCTGTGTCGCGTGAAACATGCTCTGAACAGCAAAAACGCCCTCCTGGAGGGAGGGCGGAGACTTGTGCCCCCGGCAGGACTCGAACCTGCGGCCAAGCGCTTAGAAGGCGCTTGGCGGGATCACCGGCGCATGCCCTCTGGCCTCGTGTTCTTCGGCTGACGACTGCGGACGTGAGGTGCCTTCGACACGCATTCGGCAGAGGGGCGCGCGACGCGTGTCGGCTGAAGCCGCACGCCCGGGGTATCCGCCTGAACATGCTTGCTCTGATTGCCTACCGCTCGTACCACGGCGCAACGACCGTGTGGGCCTTCGTCGTTGCCATCCTCATCGTGCTGGTGGCTGGTTGGTACGTCCGACGCCGAAGGTAGTCGCGACACCCGCAGGAATGCTTCCGCGGGTCCGGCAGGCCGCTATGGACGGTTGATCGGGATCTCGTAGACGATCTCGCAGTGAGCGGCGGGCACCACGATGTCCGCCGTCTCCACGGGCCGCCCCTCGTTGCTGTAGTACGTCCGCCGGATGTGCGTGACGAGCGCGGCCTTCTGAACGCCCAGTAGCGACGCCTCCTCGGCGGTCGCCTGCCGCGGCTCCGGCTGCTCCACGGCATGGCTGACGGTGATACCGATCGCGGCCATGCGGTTCACGACACCCGCCCCGGCGTGCGGCCCTCCCTCGGAGGGGACGACGAGAGTGCCGGTCGTGAGGTCGTACGGCTCCCAACTCGTCGACAGCTGCACGGGCTGCCGTCCGCCAGGAACTCGTACGTCGTAGGGACGCACAGCTCGCCCTCGGCGATGCCCAGCCGTGCCGCGATCTCCACCGGTGCCGGCACCTTGGCGTCGGTCCGGCTCTCCCAGTCCCCTTGTCTGCCGACAGCCTTCATGTCCGCACGGAAGTGTGACCCGTTTGGCTGTTCGCGCGCCGAAGAACGGACCACCCGCATGGGCTGGCGGGGCTCGGCGACGTACGTGCCTGATCCGGCGCGGCCCTCCAGCACGCCCTGGGAGATCAGCAACTCCTGCGCCCTGAGGGCCGGTCGCAGACCGGCCCCTGTGTAGTAGCGCGTGCGCGGCCCGCGCTGACCTCACGGCCGGCAGGGCAGCGGCAGGGAGCGCAGCGGTCAGACAGGGAGGAGGGAGTCGTCCTCGGTGCGGGCACCGGGCAGTTGGTGGCGTGCGGCGATGAGGGCGGCGTCGATGTCGCGGGTGCCGGTCGATACGCACAGGGTGTAGGCGACGTCGTCCATCCGCTGGCGTGCTTCAGCGCTGCCGTTCTCGGCGTGCAGGATGCGCAGGGTCTCGTACTGCTCGATGAGGTTCTTCAGTACGGCCGGGTGTGCCATGAGCATCGGGAGTCTCCCTGGTCGCCGCTCTCTTCGCATGGGTCATACACGCACCCGTCTGCCCCAAGGCGTTTCGGCCATTCCACCCGCTTTGGGCGGGCAGCCGGGGGCGGGCCCGGGGCGGCGGTTGGTGGTACGGAGCGGGTGTGAGGTGGCTGTGGGAGCCACTCGGCGGAGGAGGGGTTGGGGCGACAGCCTCTCGGCTCTTCGCCGACGACGGACGGCGAAGAGCCCGCCCACGGGCCATGTCATCTTTGTGTCACGTGGGCGTGTCTTGCGGTTCTGGTCATGATCCTCGACACCCTGAGGACGACCCTGGTGCCCCCAGCCAGCATGAGGGCGTTGAGCAACGTGTGGCCAGCGATTGCGGGACAACCCTTTAAGGTTCGCGACCATGGGCAGAGTCGACCTTGAGCACCGCCGTCGCACGTACGCCGGCTGGATACCGCCCACCGTCGCCGCACTCCTTCACGAGCATGGCCATCACGACGTCCTGCGCCAGGCGGCCACCCACGATGACTGGTTCTGTGCCCGCAGGCTTGCCGAAACCGCTTCCGCGTCCGGCCCGGAGGGACAGGCGACGGCGCTGGCATTGCTGGAGCCGTTCGCGGCCACCGGCTGGTGGCCTGCCGTCGACACGGTCGCCGGGCTGCTCACCGAGTGGGAGCAGCACGAGGAGGCCATTGTGTTGTCTGCGCAACGCGCTGACCTGCGATGGTCGGCCCTGGGGGCTGGATTCGAGGGATCGTTGCACCACGCGGTGAGTTGATCAAGCGCGAGCAGTGTAAGCAGCTGCGGGGTGGTGACGGTGCTCTCTGGTGACCGCCGGCTGAGCAATCACCAGAAGTCACCGCCTGGCCGCGCTACTCACCCTCGGGTGACCAGGCCAGAATGAAGCCTTATGAACGACGGATCGAGCTGGCCCGTGGACAAACTGAGCGCACTCCGCCTCGGTAGAAGGCTCGTTGCGGAAGTCCCAGCGTCGCGGCCGGGCCGCCGGGCATTTGTGGACGTCCGCCCCAACAGGAGCGAGCCCGACGTCCAAGCACAGGGCGATGGATGGGTGCGCAGCGACGCTGAACGCAGCTTCCGCCTTGAGCACTGGGAGTACGACCGCGATCGCATCGACGGCTTCGACTACGACATCGGAGCAGTCCTCATCGGGTCCGCTGACGCCACGGACGAGTCCGAACTGATCACTGTGCTCCATGCATGGGGCGCCCGGCCTGGCCTCTTCGTCTACCCCTGGGAGAGCGCGGACCCCAAGTAATACGACGGAGAAGCCGTCAGCTCGTGCAGACGATCAGCTGGCGTTGCCCGACCGAGCGTCTTGCGAGGGCGACTTCCGCTGGAGCAGTCCCCGCCGAGCCATCCGGCCCGTGGTGTTGAGATGACCTGGCATGCCAGTGGCCCTGGTGAGCGAACAGCCGAACTACGCCGGCGCCGCCCGGTAGCAGCTGGAACCCGCGGTCGCCGACGCAGTACGCGCCTACGCGGCCAAGACGCGGGCCGACGCCGACCGGTTCGCCGCCGTCCTGGAAGACATCGCCGCCAACGGGCTGCCCGCGGTGGAGACCTGCACTCCGTGGGAGGAACTGCGCGAGGCCCACCTCGCCCGCCTCACCGCCCAGCGGCAGGCCGTCGCCTGATGACGATGTCGCACGGCCCGCGCCGCGCCCGCATCGCCTTCTCCGACGCAGCCGCCAAGCAGCTGGAGACCATCACCAGCGAGGCCGAACTCCACGCCCTGGACCGCGCCCTGGTCGTCATCTCCGTCGACCCCGACCTCGGCGACGCGATCCCCGGCGACACGACCGGCCCCCGGCTGCGCCAGTACACCGACGAACTCGAGGCCGTGCGCATCCTGTACTTCGTCACCGCGCTGCGCACCGTCGTGGTCGTCGCGTACATCGAGGTGTAGGGCGCCCGCTTCCTCGAGACGACCTGGACCGCTCCTCAGCACATGGTCAGCTGCTCGTGTTCGGGCAGATCGAGGTCTGTGACCCGCCCCCCCGGCATCACCGCGGCAAGCTCCCGGGCCTCTTCGGAGCTCCGTGCGAAGACGTGCAGGCGCGCCAATGCGGGTGAGGAGGCGACCAGGCTGGGGCAGGGCATTACGACTGCGTACAGGGGCCGTTGCTTCCCCAGCGCGTACACCACCACCCCGTAGGCGTACTGCGACGACATCAGCGGCTTCTCCGTGATGTCCACGCGCAGGTTCGACTCGCGCCACGCATATTCGGCGACAGCCAGCGAACAGGTCGGTTCTCTGCTGCGGCGACAGCCGACCCCACCACGTCCTTGCCGTCTCCACGGCCTGCCGCTGCCCCTCTTCCTGCTCGGCCTGCACCTGGGCGAGACGCGCATCCTCCTGTGCCTTCTCCTTCCGGGCGGCCTGCCCGCGGCACTCAGTTCGGGTCGGCGTGCCCGGCCACCACGTCGACGGCGTGGCGGCGGTGTGCGGCGAAGAGGTCGAGCGCGGTTTCGGTGTCGCGGGAGCGCAGCGCGGTCACGAGCCCGTGGTGTTCGCGCGGGATGCAGCCGAGGTACCCGTCGGTGCTGAGGTTGATCCGGGTCAGCAGGAACAAGTGGACCTGGCACCGGATGCCGTCCCAGGCGTCGGCGAGGCGCTGGTGGCCGGCGGCGGCGAAGACGGCGTCGTGGAAGGCGATGTCCAGTCGCACCATCTCGTGGGCGTCCGTTGCGTGCTTCATGACCTCGGCTGCCTTGGCAAGGGACGCGAGGTCCTCGTCCGAGGCGCGCGTGATCACTTGGCGGACAGCCAGGTCTTCCAGTGCGCCACGCAGGCTGTCGAGCTCCGCGACATCCTCAGCAGACACCGTCGTCACTGTCGTCCCGCGGTGCCACGCGCAGTGCACCAGCCCCTCGCGCTCCAGGACGCGCAGTGCTTCCCGTACCGGGCCGCGGCTGACGTCCATCGTGGCGGACAGTTCCACCTCTCGGAGCTGGGCGCCGGGGGCGTAGACCCCGCTGAAGATGGCCTCCCGGATCCGGTCTGCGACCTCGTCCGACAGGCCACGGCGGCGGGCCGGGGACACCTTGCCGTGATCACTCATGTCTGATTTGCACCTCCTCAGGCTACGTCCTAATGTTAACATCAACGTGTTGTCTCATTGTTAACATTAGGACAATAAAGCGTTGGACCCACTCTCGGAAAGGCAGGACCGTGACTGTCCTCGACTCCCCGATCCCCCGGTTCCACCTGGCCGTGCCGGTCGATGACCTGTCCGCTGCGCGTCGCTTCTACGGCGACGTGCTGGGCCTGGAGCAGGGCCGCAGCGCGGACACCTGGGTGGACTGGAATCTGCACGGCCACCAGTTCGTCACGCATCTCGCACCGGAGCGCGCGCAGCGCGTACACAACCCGGTCGACGGTCACGACGTCCCGGTGCCGCACTTCGGGGTGATCCTTTCGATCCCCGAGTTCCAAGTCCTCGCCGACCGGCTGCGTGCGGCGGGCACCGAGTTCGTCATCGAGCCCTACGTCCGCTTCGAGGGCCGGCAGGGCGAGCAGCACACGATGTTCCTCCTCGACCCGGCCGGCAACGCCCTGGAGTTCAAGGCGTTCGCCGACGACTCCCAGGTGTTCGCCGCCTGACCGGCGGACACCGCACCCCCTCTACTCACCACTCGAAAGACGGGATGAACTCATGAAGGTATTCCAGATCGGCGCGGCCGGTGGAGTCGGCCGCCGCGTCACCCAACTCCTCGCCGCTCGCGGGGACTCGGTGACCGGCATGCATCGCGGGCCCGCTCAGGGCGAGAGCGTGCGAGAGGCCGGCGGGACACCGGTGATCGGTGATCTCATCACCGATGCGGTTGACGACCTTGCGCAGAAGATGAGGGGCCATGACGCGGTGGTCTTCTCGGCCGGCGCGCACGGCACCGGCATGGACAAGACGACGCTGATCGACGGCAAGGGCCTTCAGAAGGCCGCCGACGCGGCCGTGCTTGCCGGGGTGTCGCGGTTCGTCCTGGTCTCGGTGTTCCCCGACGCGCTGCGCGGCGGCGAGGCCGGTGAGGGCTTCGAGCACTACATCAAGGTCAAGAAGAGTGCCGACGTGTACCTGACGCGCACGGATCTCGACTGGCTGATCGTCCGTCCCGGAACCCTGCTGGACACCCCCGGCAGCGGCCGGGTCACCGCCGGGTCCGCTGTCGAGTACGGCGACGTGCACCGCGACGATGTCGCCGCGTTCATCGACGCCGCCCTGCACGAGCCGCGCCTGAGCCGCGTCATCGTCGAGCTGACCTCTGGCGACACCGCCGTTGCGGACGCGGTAGCCCGCCTGGCCGCCTGAGCCCGGCGCCCCCACTCACCCCTGCATCCCCCACCGGAGAAGGACAACCACCATGACTGCGATCGATTCCTACAGCCACGGCGTCTCCGGCGAGCGCGAGTTCGGCTTCGCCCAGGCCATCAAGGTCGACCACACGATCTACCAAGCCCTGGCTGTCCGACCGCTACCTGTCCGAGGACGAGAACGGCTGGCAGCCCGTCGCCCCCAGCCCGGTCGCCTACGACGGACTTGCTGTCCCGCACGAGCTGACCGTGGACGAGATCCGGCAGCTCGTACGTGACTTCGCCGACTCCGCCCAGCGCGCACTGGCCGCCGGCTTCCAGGTCGCCGAGGTCCACGGAGCCCACGGCTACCTGATCAACTCCTTCCTCTCCCCGGTGTCCAACCACCGCACCGACGCCTACGGCGGCAGCTTCGAGAACCGCATCCGCTTCGCCCTGGAAGTCGTCGACGCCGTCCGCGCCGTGTGGCCCGAGGACCTGCCGGTCTTCTTCCGAGCCTCGGCCACCGACTGGCTGACCGAGAACCCCGAGGACACCCGCAAGGGCTGGACCGGGGACGACACCGTCCGCCTCGCGAAGGAACTCCAAGCCCGCGGCGTCGACCTGCTCGACGTATCCACCGGCGGCATGGTCCGCGACGCCAAGATCGTCGCCGGACCGAACTACCAGGTTCCCTTCGCAGACCAGGCCCACAACCAGGCCGGTATCCCTACTGCCGCCGTCGGCATCATCACCGAGCCGCAGCAGGCCGAGGACGTCATCACCAGCGGGCAAGCCGACGCGGTCTTCCTCGGCCGCGAACTGCTCCGCAACCCCTACTGGGCCCAGCACGCCGCGCTCGCACTCGACACCGAGCCGACCTGGCCCGACCAGTACGCCTACGTCGTCAAGCGCCGCAAGCGCTGACCTCCCACCCGTACAGGCCCGGCCGCCACCCGCACACCACACCGACTTCCATGGCGGCCGCCACGGCCCCCGGTGGGAGGGTGCCCGCACCATCTGGGGGACTTCCTTGTCCGCTTCCTCTTCTGTCACCGCCCGCCGTCTGGCCGCCGCAGCCCTCGCCGCGTGTGCTCTGGCCGCGGTGGCGGCGCTGCCGGCCACCGCGGCCGACCACGCCCGTCCCAGCCGCCCGGTGGTGGAGATCTCGAAGGTGCAGTACGACTCCCGGTCAATCTGGCCGCCTGGACCCTGAGGGACGAGGCCGGCCACAAGTACACCTTCGACGGCTACCGCCTGGCCGGCCGCGCCACAGTGCGTATCCACACCGGTGAGGGCGGCGACACCCGCACCGACCTCTACCAGGACCGCCGCGCCTACGTGCGGAACAACGACCACGACACCGCGACCCTGCGCAACGACCACGGCCGCTTCATCGACGACCCGTCCTGGGGCCACCGCCCCGGCGGTGGCCCCAGGACCCACCCACCCTCCTGCGGGTGAGCGCCGCCCGGTGCTATGTGCCAGCCGCGCTGACTGCGGTACCTGCTCGTAGGCGAGGTGGGTCTCAGAGCGTTGCTCGGCCGGGTCCGCGGGCTGAGTGTGACCAACTGCAGCGCGGCCAGATTGTTGCGCCACCTGTTCAGCGGACGCCCGTGAGCACGATCCCGTCGTTGTGGACAGTGTGATGGTGCGAAGCGGACATGGTGGAGGCAAGGCTCTGCACGCTAGCCCGCAACCCAGGGGCGGCGGGTTCTACGAAGGGGATCAGCCTCGTCAGGCGCTGCGACTGTGGTTGGAATCAGCAGCTGCAGCCCGTCTGGGTATCAGTCCCAGCACCCGGACCCGCGCCGGGTGTGGCGACCCCATGCTGGGGTCGATCGGGCCCCGCCGTAGCCTGCGGTCATGACTGAGGCACCGCCCCTGACCCCGTCCGAAGCCGTCGAACTGCTGCTGGCCGGCAACGAGCGCTTTGTTGCGGGCGCCCCGCAGCATCCGAACCAGGACGCCGTGCGCCGCGCCGAGACCGCACCAGGACAGCGGCCGTTCGCGGTGCTCTTCGGCTGCTCCGACTCACGCCTTGCCGCAGAGATCATCTTCGATCGGGGCCTGGGCGACCTGTTCGTGGTCCGCACCGCAGGCCACGTGGCAGGGCCCGAGGTCCTGGGCAGCATCGAGTACGGCGTGAGCGTGTTGGACTGCGCGCTCGTTGTCGTGCTGGGCCACGATTCGTGCGGCGCCGTCGCCGCCACGCGGACTGCCCTGACCGACGGCCTGGGCACCGCCATCGGATACGTACGCGACGTGATCGAACGCGTCACACCCAGCGTCCTGGCCGCCCAGGCCGCCGGACTGACCTCGGATGACGACATCATCGCCGAGCACGTACGGAACACTGTCGACCTTCTTCTGGACCGCTCCCGAATCCTCGCCGACCAGGTCAGCAGTGGGCGGACCGCCGTTGTGGGCCTGTCCTACCGGCTGGCCGACGGCAGCGCCCGTCTCGTCACCACACGCGGTCTGCCAGTCGATGCGATCGTCCCCGGCTCCACCACCTGAGCAGCGCACAACCACCGACGAAGGCTGGTGTGCCGATCGATTCAGGGATGGGCAGCGGTACGTAGCCGCGTGAACCCGCGGAAGGGGTGAACTCCCGGTCCGGTATAGGGCGTGTGTGTCTGCTCGAGGCCAGGCTGTTCTGGCTTCCGGCGGGCAGAGTCTGCCGGCGCCCGGATCGTCTTGCCCCCGTATGTGCGCCAGGCGCCCCAGCTGCGGCTACCGCCCCCGCCCCACTCCCCGCGACGACGGGGCCCCGAGGCTTGACTGCCGTTTCTGAAGAAGTGTCGCTGTCACTGCTCCTCGGCGGGAGGGGGAGTGCGCAGCGCGATCATGGCGACGTCGTCGTCGTTGTCGCTGGGTCGGACCTGGTCCAGCAGGGAGTCGCAGAAGGAGTCCAGGGGCCGGTGGGCGAGGGCGGCTGCGTGTCGGCGCAGCCGGACCAGCCCGTGGTCGATGGAGCGCTGCGGAGATTCGACCAGTCCGTCGGTGTAGAGCAGGAGTGTGGCCCGGGGCGGCAGGACGGTGAGGGCATCGGGGCGGGCTCTGGTGACTCCGGTCCCCAGCAGCATGCCGTGGGCTTCGTCAAGGTAGCGGGCCTGGCCGTCGTGGGTGACGAGCAGGGGTGGCGGGTGGCCGGCGTTGCTCCAGTGCAGGCGCCACAGGGTGTCCTCGCCCAGGGTGAGCCTGGCAAGGATCATGGTCGCCATGGGGACCTCGGCTACGTGCATCACGGCTTCGTCGAGCCGGGTGATGACCGTGCTGGGGGCGGCCTCGGGGTGGGACCAGGCGAAGGCGCGGAGCATGTTGCGGACCTGCGCCATACCGGCTGCGGCGTCAAGATCGTGTCCCACGACATCACCGATGACCAATGCGTGCGCGTGGTCGGCCAGAGCGAAGGCGTCGTACCAGTCGCCTCCCACAGAGGAGGCGTCCGGAGCGGGCACGTACCGTGCGGTCATCTCCAGTCCGGGAAGGACGGGGAGCTGGGGCAGCAGGTGGCGTTGCATGGTTTCGGCGACTTTGCGCTGGCGCTGGTACAGGCGCGCGTTGTCCAGTGCCAGTCCTGCCCGGCGGGTGAGATCCTCCAGCAGCGGAAGATCGGCAGAGGTGAAGGCGTCGTGGCGTTGTGCGCGGCCCAGGGTCAGAGCGCCCAGTACGTCGCGCAGACCGCGAATGGGAGCGATGACGGCAGAGCGCATGCCCGTCTCGGTGAACAAGCGCTGCTGCTCGACCGCGATGCCTGAATCGGGCGGGCCCTGATACGTCGCGGGACCGGCGAGGGAGGAGGCTGCGCCACGTAGGGCCCGTGACAGGGGCATCGGCGATTCCTCCGGCACGGGAGGCATCGGGCCTTGCAGGTCGTCCCGCTCGACCAAAATGCCGTCTTTATGTGTGGCTACCAGAACGCGTCGTACCTCGTCCCGTTCGGTGAGGAGGTCGAACACTGCCCAGTCGGCCAGCCGCGGCACGGTCAGGGCGGCCAGCCTGTGCAGCGCCTCGTCCACGTCCAAAGTGGAGGTGAGCTGCGTGGTCGTCTCCGCCAGCAGGGCCAGGCGATCCAGCTCCGTCAGCGGTGCGGAATGCCGGTCATCGCTGGGATCGACGTTTTCCTGCTTCGGCTCGTACAGCATCGTCAGCGCACCCGTCACCCCCGGCCCGAGCGCATATGGCGTGACCAGCCAGAACAGCAGGACCAGAGTGCCGTCCCCGCGGGCGAACCACTCGGCGTCGCCATGCGTAGTCTCCCTCGCAAGAAGCGCCTTCCTTATCGGACAGCGCGTACGCGGCATCGAGTGGCCGTGCTTGTCCCGGTGCAGCAGGTCGTGGAAATCCTGGCCGATGAGCTCCGAGGGCTTCCTGGCCACCAAACTCCGGGCTGCGCTGTTGGCTGCGACGATGAGGCCATCGTCATCGACTGCCACGGCAGACGCCTGCAGGCTTTCCAGCGCTTCGTCGAGCAGGACGCCAGAGCGCGCCAGACGCCCGGACACGGCTATACCTTCCCTGCCGGGAGCGGCGGTGTCGTCCACGTCCCTCCTCCATTCAGACACGAATTCATCCGCCTACCCAGACCGGACCACACCATGCAAACAAGGGCACGCCGCTGTGAACCGCAGCAGCATCGGCAGCGACATGCTAGTGCCGCATCAGGCAACGTTTGCCCTGCGGTTCTGGGGTGGTCACTGCCATACTCAGGGGTATGGGGAGAGCTTTGAGCCGCACCCGATCGTGGGGGCAGGGTGATCTGACCGGTGGGCTGGTCGATCAGGTTTTCGCACAGGTGCGTCAGGCTGTGCCGGGTGTGATCATCGAGCGTCTGGCGGTCACGCGCGCCAGTGACGACGACAACGTGTACTTCCTGGGCGTCGGGGCGGTCCTGGACCGCGTCCAGTTCGATAGTGGTCCGGGCGGTCAGCCGCCGTTCTTGGTCGAGGCCGATCGTCGGGTGGTGACCTCGGACGTCGCCGATGCGGTAGCGGCTGTTTCCGCGGGGCTGGGGTCAGGCAACGTTGGTTCTGGCGACGATCTTCCGTAGGTGGTTGTCGTTTGGCGTGGCGGTTTCGCCAGATGATGTAGCGGCGGATCATGCTGCCCTGCTCCTTGTGGCTGGCGTGATCGGTGCCGTCGAGGGTGAAATACCGCAGGGCGGTGAACTGGGCCTCGATGCGGTTCAGCCAGGACGAGTTCGTTGGGGTGTAGGCGATCTCGACGTTGTTGGCGTCGGCCCAGTCCGCCACCCGGCGGCACCGTTTCGTGGTCAGGTGCGGTGAGTAGTTGTCACACACGATCGCGATGCGTTTCTCGGCCGGGTGCAAGGAGCGCAGGTAGCGGCAGAACTCCAGGAACTTCGAGCGATTCTTGGTCTTCTTGAGTCCGCCCGAGCGGTCGGGAACGGATTTGCTTGAGAAAGGGCCTGTCGAGACAGTACCGCTCAGGCAAGAACGCTGTACAACACACCGGCGGCACTCACTGCTCGGGGGAGGCGCGTGGACAACCTCCCCCTGACCGGGCACCTCGGCCCCGGTGGCAGAAACGAGCGAGGGCCAGTATCCATCTATCGCGACCAGCCACAGGTGTACGCCTGTGGTCCATGCCGCGTTGTTGGTGGTCGTCAGCCGTACAGCCACTGCTGCCATGCTTTGCGGCCGGCCAAGGCGGCGACGGGAATGCCCAGTTCGGTCAGCGCGCCGGGGTACATGCGCTCGTAGGCCGTGTTGTAGGTGCTGGCGAGGGCGGCGTCGCCGAGCAGCCACGGCGCGGGGGCGTGATCGAGGTCGAGCACGGCGAAGGCGCCTTCGTAGCCGATGCGGCCGTGGAGGAGGCCGCGCTCGAGCAGGGTGTGCCAGCCGCGTCCGACGCGCTCGACCTCGGTCATGCCCTTGGCGGTGTCGATGACGGACGCAACGTCGAACCGACGGGGTGGGATGCGGGCATACAGCTTCGCGATCACCCAGGGCAGGCCCAGGATCCGAAAGAGGTGTGTGCGATGGGCGCCGCCCGTTGAGACGTTGTAGAGCGGTCCGGCCGGTCCGTTGATGACGCCGAGGGAGATTTCGGGTGCCTCGGCAAGGTGGTGGCGGAGGAACGCGGCGAGCTGCTCGGGCTTGGTGGCGAGTAGTTCGCGGGTGGCGCGGGGTATCCAGCTCGGGCCGCGAGACGCCTCGGACCGGTCGAAGTCACCCCAGACCTCATCGATGGCGTGCACGATGGCGTCGGTACGCACCCAGGCGGCGCTCTCGCTGAATGCCCAGTAGTGCTTCCGCTGGCGGTTGTAGAGGTTGAAATACGGCGACTGCGGCGCACTCGTCTGGAGCTGGGTGGTGGCCGCACGCACCCGATCACTGATCTCGTGCTCGGGCCAGGCCCACTGGAGTTGGGTGATGGCGGCGACGGTGGCATCGAGCGCGGCACGGCCGGCATCGAAGGCGCGCAGGACATCCGCCCGACCGATACCGGGTACGTCACTGTCTGTGGCGGGGGCTTCTGGCCGTTCGCCGTGCAGGGTCAGGGTGATCTGTGGGTGGTGGCGGCTGGTGGCCTCGAACGACTGCAGGGCTTGCCCGAGAGCATCCGGGGTGGCACTCCAGCCGCGCACACAAAGCCCGTCGTCGCGGTGCGCGGTCAGGGCACCGTCGCTGTGCCACGCCGCTGCCCAGGTCCCGCCGGGCCGGTCGAGGTGCATGGTCCGGCGCGCGAGGTCGGCTTCAAGTCGCTGAAGGTCGCCGCGACACCGGGCACGGGCGAGCAGGCTCGGCGCGGGGCGCAGCACACCCGCCAGAAGCTCTTCGTCGAGCGGATACTCTGCGCGCTCGCTGTGCCATTCGTGCAGGAGTTCTCGTGCCTGGGTGATGCGGTGTGCGGCCTGCTGGGTGGCGTCGCGGAGCTCGTCGCCGTCGAGGTGGCCCTCGACGGCCGCCGCCGCATGCAGGCCAGCTGCGGCCACCACCTGGTCCCACAGGTACAGCTCGCCGGTGGACTCGTGCCACAGGTAGTCCTCGCGGGCGGACGTGTCCGAGTCCTGGGCCGTGGTGAGGGACCGTGCGATCTGGGCGCGTTCGGCGGGTGGCTGGCCGCGGCCGCGGCGTACGGCGAACTGCAGCAGGGTCGAGGTGAAGCGGCGGGCGAGGTGCGTGGGCCGGGGGTGGCCGTCCTTCGTGGTGCACGTCTTCCTGCGCGAAGCCGCGCACGTGGGGCATGTCCAGTCCAGTGCGCCCCAGTCGGCCGCCACGCATCGGTCCTCTCGTCGGCGATCTGCTGACCATCCTTGGCTGCGCACCCTTGTCGATTTCTACTGATCCACGAGGTAGGCCTTCTCCCCCATCATCAGCGGGGCGTCGACGGGGCCCTTGATGTAGGGGCCGCGCCAGATCACTCGGTGTTCCTGACGGCTGGGGTACCACTGCCTCACCTTGTGCATGCGCACCGGCCAGCGGTGGTGATACACCCGCTTTGCCTCCCCCGCCGGATCGGACGGCCGGGGCGAGGGCGCAGCGAGCCGGATCACCCGTACATCGGGGTCCCGTGGCACGGTGGCGTCACCGCTGCCGGAGGCCTCGCGAGCCCCGGTGGTCTGGGGCGGCGCAATGGCCGTGACACCCTGGGTGATCAGGCGGAAGAAGGCGAACATGTAGCGGGCCACGAAGTCGTCGTACGGATCATCGACGCGGCCGCCGTCCCATTCTCCGATCTCGGGAACTGGCTCGGCACGCCACTGGGAGGCCTGGGCACGTGCCTTCTGCATCCCGCGGTAGAGATCGGAGAGGTTCTCGAGCATCTCGGGACTCTCCTCTGCCAGGCACGCGTCGCCGCGCATCCCGTACATGCCGTCCGGCATCAGCGGCGGCAGTGGGCTGCGTGAGGCGCGCGCCTGGGAGACCGCCTGGCGCCATCCAGGCGGCTGTACCGGCCCGTCGCGGTCCATGAACGTCGTCACCTGCACGCCGGGGTACTGGGCGGCGGGCAGGATCTGGTGTTGGGTAATGAACTGCCAGCCGAACGCCTTGATGTCCGACAATGAGCCGGTGGGGTTGACGACCACGACCGGCTCGGGCAGCACCAGCAGCCCGGCGGGCACCAGGACGTCGCGGTCACGGTCCAGGGTGCTGACGTCGGCCGGCTCGAGAGTGGAGGTCGCCGCCATAACCGCGGCGTGCGCCGCCGGGGAGACGACAAGAACCTCCGCACGCCGCAGCAGTCTCCCGATCTGCTGGATCTCCCACTCAGCAGCCTCCCCGGCCGCCCGGGGCCACGGCGGTCGATGTCCCTGTTTGCCCAGCGTCATCGACCACGCCGCATCCCGTGCAATGCCCTCGGGCTTGTCCGCCATATCGGCAAGATCGCTGTTGAGTAGCACCGCGTACAGCTCGGTGACGACGTTGTTGATGTTTGAGGCGAGCATCGTCTGCACCCACGGGTTACCGGCCAGAGACCGCCTGGTCTGCTCCAGCAGGCGGCGCGCCGCCCAGGCAGCGCCGGCAGCCGTCCATTGCTCTGCCTTGTCCCTGCTCCGCTCCCTCTTGCCCCGGCTCGCCTTGCCCACCCGAGAACCTCCCCACCGCCACGGCCAGATACCGAAGCCGTACCCGACCCCCATGGGCAAGACACGACACGATCCAGCCGATGACTGGGTAATGTGCCGGTCGGACTCCGCAGGCCCTCCCGTGTGTCAGGAGAGGTAGAGCTCCTCCCAGCGGCCAGCCGTGATCGGCCCTGTCGACGACGGCTGAAAAGTGGACCAGGGGCGGCGCTTGAAAGTTGACCCCCTCTAGGGGTCTGGCTCGTTGAGCCAGGCCGGGAGGAGCGGTGATCAGCGTGGAGGACTGGGCGGAGATCCCTCGGCTTCACCGTGCCGAGCAGATGCCGGTTCGGACGATCGCAAGGAAGTTGGGGATCGCGAGGAACACTGTTCGCAGGGCGATCGCGGACGACGCGCCGCCGATGTACCAGCGGGCACCGAAAGACTCGATCGTGGACGCGGTCGAGCCGCAGATTCGTGAACTGCTCGAGCAGCGGCCGGAGATGCCGGCGATGGCGATCGCCGAGCGGATCGGCTGGGACCGGGGCCTGACGGTGCTCAAGGACAGGGTCCGGGACCTGCTGCCGGCCTATCGGCCTGCGGATCCGGCTTAGCGGCCGGCCTATGAGCCGGGCGAGATCGGCCAGTGCGACCTGTGGTTCCCGCCGGCCGACATCCCGCTCGGCTTTGGGCAGGTCGGGCGGCCGCCGGTGCTGGTCATGGTCGCGGGCTACTCATGATGGATCACCGCCCGGACGCTGCCGTCCAGGTCTGCGGCCGATGTGATCGCCGGGCACTGGCGGCTGCTGACCGAGCTGGGCGCCGTTCCCCGAGTGCCGGTCGGCTCCTGGCGGTCCGGCGGACCCCAACTCACCGATGACTTCGCTGTGTTCACCGGACTGCTCGGCGTCAGGTTCCTGCTCTGCAAGCCGCGGGATCCCGAGTCCAAGGGCCTGGTCGAGCGGGCCAATGGTATCTCGAGACGTCGTTCCTTCCCGGCCGGGTGTTCACCTCACCGGCCGACTTCAACGTCCAGCTCGCCGACCGGCTGACCAACGGCCTGACCTCAGGCGCCGGACATCGGCCAGGGGCGAGCGCCTCTTTGATCTTGTCCTCGGACACGTCCACGGGATCCGGAAAGAGTTCGGCAGGATCGCGGATCTTGTCGGGCCAGTGCTTCGCGTCTAGGGAGACGTGTCAGGGTCCAGGAGTGTCACACCGGTCGCCAACGCCGTTGAGGATTGACCGGGTTGCGGGTCGGGTAGGTCGTACGCGGCATCACAGGGCCCCCACCACAGGGCCGAAGAAAAAACCCCTCTTAATGTCAATCGGACGAGATTTTGGGACGTCCGAGAGGGGTTTCACTCCGCTTCGGCTCGCTGTGATATGCGGGCGACGAGTCAGAGGGCCCCCTGTGATCACTGTCCAGCTTCCTGTCGTGAACTGTCTCGTTGTGCTGCTAAGCCTGGCCGTCGGTCATTTGGTATACCGGCGCACCAATAGTGTGGAGTCAGCCGTGGCTGTCATTGCCGCGTGTGTGCTGATCTTCGCGTTCCTGTTCGGTCTGGGAGACGGTTCCACCCACTCAGCGCCGCCCGCAAGGCAACCCTGGACGGCGGCCACCCGGCCAGCCACGGGGCAGATGACGCCGTACGGCTTCAGGCCGACGTACACCGGGACACCCATGGCGAAGGCGGGTGTGCCGTGAGATGCCACGCTTTCCGCGCCGACCGCCACATCCCGAACGTGGTCCCGCCCAGCAGGTGCTGCACTTCCATCCTGGTCAGATAGCTGTGGCTCACGCCCATACCGCTGCTCCTCACCGTCCCCGGGCCGATGCGGCCCCAGGCCAGAACATGGGACAAACCAGCAGGTCGACGCCCGGAAAGCCCGTGCCGTTTCCCCACCCGCCTTGGCCGAGAAGGCGCTGTTGCCGAGGCCGGATCGCCCGACGACCGGCCGGGTACCGCGCCTGTGCCCGGTACGGTGCCCCCGAGCACAGGCGACGGCAGAAGGGGTGGAAGGTGACGGCAGGCCCAGTTCCACGGCGCGGAGATGTGCTCGGCTTCGGAGCGGCGGTCGTCCTCTGCCTGGCGGGCACGGGCCTGACCCTGTCGGAGTGATCGTCAGAAGAAGCCGAAGAAGCGAGCCCACCAGGTGGGCCGCTGAACATGCGAGGGCAGTCGGCTCGGCCCGTCGTAGTCGCTCTCCAGCAGTTCCTCGGCAACTACTACATAGCCGAGCTCGACCAACGCCCGGTTGACCTTGGCAAGGTCAGCGCCGTCCAGCTCGCCCTCGGACTGAGCTTCCTCCGTTCCGAGGAAGGCGCCCGGGTTGTCCGCGCAGACCAGCGCCAGTGAGCCGAACTTGCTCACGCAGACGACGATCCGGCTTCCGCATACGGTCGCGTCAGCCGGCACGACGACGCGTCCGTACTCGCTGGAGTCCTGGGTGTCCTGCTCATCCGTGCAGCGAGCTGAGAAGTCGCCTTCGAGTCGGGTCAGCAGACCACCGAAGCGGGCTGCGGTCTCGCCACGGTCGTAGTGCTGCGGCCACTCCAGCCGCTCCGGATCATCAAGCACGCGCAGTAACGCCAGCAGATCCGCTTCGCTCTCGGTCATGCGCTCATCTTGCCGAGCCAGCCACAGGCGGAGCGGCCGGGGTACCACCACTCTCCCCGTCCCCGACATCACCCATTCAAGTTCAGTAGCGGACGCCAAGGCCGCACGCACCGACGCCGAGCGAATCGCTGTGTCGAATGGGCTGTCAAATGCCCTTACGAAGCTGCTCGGCAAGGCCGACGATCGGCAGGCAGCGGTCAACGACGCTGCTGCCGAAGCGTGCCTTGCCCCAGTAGCGGCGCGCGGTGCCCTGTTCGTCTGTGTCGTACCCGCCTAGCAGTCCCGCGCCCACGGCCGCAGCTTCTCCGGGTTGCGGATCACCCAGATACGGGTGACGCGCCCGTCGGAGACGTCGAACGCGGCCACGGTCATCACGACACCGGACCGCTGGGCCACCAGGCCCGGCGCACCATTGACCGACCGTTCCAGGAGTTCGAGCCCGGGAGCCTTGTCGGCGATGGCGACCATGTACTCGGCGATACGCGCGCCGCCCTCGACGGGGCGCAGGGCGGTTCCGACCATGCCGCCGCCGTCGGCGGTCATCACGGCGGCCGGGTCGAGGAGAGCGACCAGGGTCGCGATGTCCTTGCTCTCCCACGCCTCCTTGACGTGCCTCACCACGTCGGCCCGGCCGGTTGCCGGCACCGGAGCGCCCGCGGGGCTCACCCGCCGCCGGGCCGAGGCCGCCAGCTGCTTGCAGGCCGCGGGGGTCCGACCGAGCACGTCGGCGATCTCGGCGAACGGGTACCGGAAGACGTCGTGCAGGACGAACGCCACCCGCTCGGCGGGCGTCATCGACTCCAGGACGACGAGGAAGGCCATGGCCACCGATTCGTCCAGGACGATCTGGTCGGCGGGGTCCGCGGGGCCGGTGGGACCGCCGCCCGCGTGTGCCCACTCGGTGCCGTCGGGCAGCGGCTCGGGCAGCCATGCGCCGACATAGCGTTCACGGCGGGCCCGCGCCGAGCCGAGCAGGTCCAGACAGATGCGGCCGGTCACCGTCGTCAGCCAGGCGCCGGGGGACAGGATCTCCTCCGGCCAACTCGGGCCGGAAGAGTGGGGCCGGTTCAAACCCTTAACGCCAGCAGGAAGAGGTCAGCCGTGGATGAGCAGGAAGAGGCAGCAGATGAGTACACCGAGGACCGCTTCGCGGAACTGGCCCGGTTCCTCTTCGCCCGCACGGACCCTCTATTGCTGATCCGCCCTGAGGCTCCTGACACGGACCGAGCTGTGCAGGCACTGAATGACACGGTGCGCGTACTGCTAGGCCAGGCGAGGGCGTTTCGGGAGTGGGGCAATGAGCCTGCCCTCGTAGGTACGTGGGACGCCCTCACCACCATCGCCCGGCAATGGCGACACCATCCAGACTTCCTCACCATCGGGGAATGGGAATGAGCCGACCGCACAACCCGGCACTGATGGCGCAGCTCACCCCCGTCATCCTTCATCCATCCCCCGATCACACCCCCAGGAGGGTTAAGGATTGGGCTAAGTTTCCGGCGACTTCGGTGCCGCCGATGGCCTCGGCGGTGTCGCACCCCGCCTTCCCCAGCCGCCGGCGAACTGCGCGGCCGTGCGGTTCGCCTGGCCGGAGAGCTCGGGGTGGCGGTGCAGGTCCCGGTAAAGGTCCTCCAGGTCGGGGACCGGGAGGACGGCGGTGAGGTCCAGCGCGGTGCGGGCCGCGGTGGAGGTCATGGAGGGCAATCTATGCCGGGGCCCGCTGTGGAACCTTTTCGGGGGCGGGGCCGTTCCCAGGGTGAGATCGATCAGACGAGTACCGAGGTGACGGCAATGGCACTGTTCGACCGGCTCAAGGACCAGGCCAAGAGCTTGCAGCAGCAGGCGCAGGGCGGGCGCGGCACGACCGGGGGGCATGGTCCGCAGAGCGGTTCGCGGACGGGCTCGCCCGGTGGATCCCGCGCCCAGCTGGTCGGCTTGCTAAAGAACCAGCTCGGCTCGATCAAGACCGAGCTGAAGAGCGGTGCCTACCGGGACGCGAGCATGGCGATGTGCGCGCTGGTCGCGGCGGCGGACGGCCATGTGGACGCGTCCGAGATGCAGCAGATGGAGTCGATGATCCTCAGCAACGAGGTGCTGCAGAACTTCCCGCCGGAGCAGCTGCGTCAGCGCTTCCACAAGCACGTGGAACAGCTCACCCGTAACTTCCCGCAGGGGAAGGCCGAGGTGATGCAGGACATCGCCAAGGCCGCCAAGAAGCCAACCGAGGCCCGCGCGGTGATCCAGACCGGCATCGTCATCGCCGGCGCCGACGGGCACTTCTCGCAGGCGGAGCAAATGGTCCTTCAGGAGGCTTGCGTGGCACTGGGGCTGAACCCCGCGGAGTTCCAGCTCTGACAGTTCGACAGCTCTGAGAGGGAAGCGGGTCGCCGACGCAGGGCGGGAGTGCGTCGACGGCCGCTGTCCGAGTCGTTGTCGAAGTACGGCTGGCACTTGGCCTGGAACGTGCTGCCGTTGTACGGCAAGGGGTCAGAACACCCGCGTCGGCGCTGCCTGCCAGGAGATTGGCCCGCTTCATCCCGCGCGGCCGCGGCCCCGGCCGGCGCGCGAGTTCAGGGGACCCGCGCTAAGCCTCGCCGACCCTGGTAGGCGGCCAGCGGGTCGCCAGCGATGGGGCCGGTCTGAAGGCAACCCCTATAACACCCCAATCGCGGTAGCGGTCATGTTGCGGCGGGGGCGTCACCTCCCGCCGCCAGATCACCGGCGTGCCGGGGAAACACCATGCGCACTCGACTCCTCACCCTCGTCACTGCCGCAGTCGCCTCCATGACGGTCCTGGCCGGCACCGCCTCGGCGGCCCCGGCGGACCTCAACGCCCCCTACGCCCGGGCTGCCGCCAAGGTTGGCGCGGACGGAACTCTCCTGGCCACCAAGAACGTCGCGTCATCGGAGCAGTTCAACGGGCAGCCCGCGGGCTACTACTGCGTGCGGGTCTCCGACCCCACCATCATCTGATGCCGGGGGGATGGTTGTAGCGGGCGGCGATCTCGCCCAGCGGGTGGACACACTGTCCGGAGGCGACCAGAGAGAGAATCTCGTGCAAAGTCCGCGCGGCGGGCCTGCGCGGGATTCGGCGGTCGAGCGGCGTACGCGTGGGGACCATCGC
This sequence comes from Streptomyces sp. NBC_01334, assembly GCF_035983595.1. NCBI lineage: Bacteria > Bacillati > Actinomycetota > Actinomycetes > Kitasatosporales > Streptomycetaceae > Streptomyces > Streptomyces sp. NBC_01334. The sequence continues at coordinate 9,835,737 of NZ_CP130718.1, forward strand.
CGTGACCCAGTATTCGGGGGGCGGGGCCGAAGTCGACGACACGGTTGTCGCCGAGGTCTTCCAGCGACGCGGTGTGCCGCGCTCGGCCAGCGGATGGTCTGCCGCCACGGCGAGCACGCGGCCTCCGGTCAGCACGGTCGGGCCGACCGTGCTGACCGGTTCGGCCACCGGAAGCCACAGCACGTGCGCGTCGTGCTCTTCGGTGAGCAGCGCGGTGAACGGGTCGCTGCCAGCGATTCGGCCTGTGACATCCCGAGTCCGGTCAGCGGAGAGACGTGGGTCACACCGCGTCGTGTCACAGGCGGGAGGGCCGCCTCGTCTCGGGGGTGAAGGCATCGACGAACGTGGAGGAGCACACGATGGACGCGCGATTGAACTACTTCGCCAGCCCGACCGCCGGCAAGGCGCTCAAGTACTTCATGTCGGTCGGCCGGGTGCTGAAGGAATCGCCGCTGCCGGCTACGACGCAGGAGTTGGTAGCGCTACGCGTGAGCCAGATCAACGGCTGCGCGGTCTGCATCGACATGCACACCAAGGAAGCCGCCGCGGCCGGCGAGAGCCCGGTGCGGCTGAACTTGATCGCGGCTTGGCGGGAAGCAACGGTCTTCACCGAGGCTGAACGCGTCGCGCTCGCATTGGCGGAGCAGGGGACCCGGGTCGCGGACGCGGCCACCGGGGTCAGCGACGAGGTGTGGGCGCGTGCCGCCCAGCACTATGACGAGGAGCAACTCGCGGCCCTCGTGCTGCTGGTCTCGTTCATGAACACGGTGAACCGGCTGAACATCATCACCCAGCAGCCGGCCGGCGATTACCAGGTCGGCCAGTTCCACTGAACCCGCCACCGCACCCCGGCCGGGTCAGGCCTGCCGGGACCGGGACGCCATGCTCAAGGCCATGAGGTCGTCCGCGGGCGCGGGCGTTGTCAGGTCCGCTCACACATCGGATGGTCTTCGAAAGATGCCTCGTCGGCACGGGTCCGGCCGGGCACACAGACCGCAGAGGGGGAGTCGGCGTGGGCAAGGTCGAGGAGTTCGAAGAGCTGCGGCCGCTGCTGTTCTCGATCGCGTACCGGATCCTGGGCAGCGTGGGTGAGGCGGAGGACGCGGTACAGGAGACCTGGCTCCGCTACGACGCCTCGAGAACCCGGCCCGTGTCGGCCAAGGCGTTCTTGTCAGCCACGGTGAGCCGGATCGCGATCGACGTGCTGCGCTCCGCCCGGGTGCGGCGGGAGAAGTACGTCGGACCGTGGTTGCCCGAGCCGCTGCTGGACGATCCGTACGAGGACCCGGCCCGCGCGGCGGAGCTGGCCGACTCGGTGTCGATGGCGGCGCTGCTGCTCCTGGAGCGGCTCAGTCCGCTCGAGCGGTCGGTGTTCGTGCTGCGGGAGGTCTTCGCCTTCGGGTTCGCCGAGATCGCTGCCGCGGTGGGGCGCTCGGAGGCCGCGTGCCGACAGCTGCTCGTACGGGCACGCCGTCACATGCACGAGGGACGGCCCCGGTTCGAAGCGGACCGCCAGGAGCGGCAGGAGCTGGCGAGGCGGTTCTTCGAGGCACTGACGCAGGGAGACGTGGACGGACTGCAGAATCTGCTGTCCGCCGACGCCCAGCTCATCGGGGACGGCGGTGGCAAGGCACCGCAGCTGGCCAGGGCCGTCACCGGCGCCGAGAACGTGGCCAGGCTGCTCGCTACCGTATACCCGCTCATGGCCCGGATCGACATCACGTTCGAACCGCACGAGGTCAACGGCCAGCCGGGCGCGCTCTTCCGCGACCGCGACGGCAAAATCCTCCACATCCTCGCCCTCGACACACTCGACGGGCAGATCCAGACGATCCGCGCGGTCATCAACCCCGACAAGCTCAGCCACCTCGGCCCGGTCGCCGACGCCTGGGCCGTCGACCAGGAAGTGAAGCAGACCCGTAAAACCCAGTGATCTCCCGACCAGCCTGACAGGGCAGGACCGGAGGTTTCAGTGCCGCATGCCGATGACCCTGGCGCACGGCTCGCCCGTGACGTCTTCCCACGATACGAACCGTGATCATCCACCACGCAAGATCGCTTATCGACACACCCACTGGGGGTTCAGTCATGATCCTGATTACCGGAGCCACCGGCGTCGTCGGCCGGGAAACCGTCCGCCTCCTGGTCGAGGGGGGAGCGAAAGTCGCCGCGGTCACCCGCGACCCGCACGCCGAATTCCCCGCCGGTACACAGCTCGTCCACCCCACGAAGGTTCCCACCCTCGGCGGCGTGGAGGCCATTCTGCTCAGCCCGCGTGCTGCCGGATCCACCGCTGTCGACCTGTTGGCCCGCGCCCGCGAGACGGGCGCGGCAAGAGCAGTCGTGCTGTCCGCCGTCACCGTGCAGTACCCGGCTGGGCACGCACGCTTCCGGCAGCAGTTCCACGCTGCTGAGAAGGTCGTCCAGGGAAGCGGCCTGGACTGGACGATCCTGCGCTGCGCCGATTTCGCCGCCAACACCCTGGCGTGGGCCGGGCAGATCCAGGTGACCGGGACCGTCCGGGGGGCGTACCCGCACGCGAGGACCTCGACTGTCGACGAGCGGGACATCGCCGAGGTGGCCGCCCTTGCCCTGACTCACCCTCAGCACCACGGTCAGACCTACCTGCTTACCGGAGAGCAGGCGCTGAGCCAGCCGGAGAAGGTCGCCGCGCTCGGCGCGGCGCTCGACCGGTCACTGTCCTTCGTCGAGGCCGCACCGGACGAGATCCGCCGCGGCATGCTCGCCGCCGGCCTGCCCGACGAGGTGCCCGACCGGCTGCTCGGCTCGCTGGCCGACTACGCCCGCGAAGCCGGGCCCACCACCGACACCGTACGGCGGCTGCTGGGCCGCCCGGCACGTACGTACGCCACCTGGGCGAAGGACCACCGCGCCGCCTTCACTACAGGAGGAACCCGATGAAATGCCGTCCCTCCTGCATCAGTTGCTTGACGGTGGCCCGTCCGCGCACACCCGCAGGCCGGTCACAGGCGGAGCATTGCCTGACCTGTCGTGTAGACGAAGTCACCGTGTCAGACGTTATGCCTTGGCCTTGGGCCGCTTCCTCGACTGGGTGAGGGAGGTGCCATGCTCGCGCGGATCACCTCGTCACTGAGCCGGAGGGCTCGGAGCAGTTGAGCGCGATGAGGGGCGGGCAGGTCGCCGCTGCCGAACGCGCATGCGCGGACAAGTTCGCGGATCCCGCAGCGCCGACCCGGTGCACCCGCTGATCCACAGTCGCGGAGTGTCCGGCCGGCGTCGGGGGCCGGACAGCGCGAGAACCTAGATGGCGTCGCCGCAGCATGCCGAGCCGTTCGCGCCCAGACCACGCGTACTTGGCGAGGGCCACCCTCGACGAGCGGGCCAGCGCCTCGCGGAGCAGCTTGTAGGGCTTGGTCGCGACCTGGCCGTCCGGTTTACCAAACGCTCGATCAACCGGGACGTCCGCTACCTTCGCTGACGCGCCACGTTCGTGTCAGCAATGGGAGAGTCGTGCACGATGGCTGCGCGGCAGAGCGCGACCAGTTCCGATCGCCTAGTTGTGGCCCCGTGGTGGACGCGAAAACGCGTGGGCTGACTGCCTCCGAGGTGCGAGGATACGGCTCTTTCCCATGCGGAGGGCCTTTGTTCGTTTTCGTCTGTGCGAGGTGCGATGCCGAGCTGACCGTCCCGTTGTCCCAGGTCTCCCTTCCTGCCCACGCCCGTCAGAGTTACGGGAACGGGGTCCAGCTTCCGGTGCTCATGGAATCGGGGACGTTCGCCGTAGACCCGGACCCCTGGGGACGGCCGTGGCGGATGTGGGACGAGATCGATCCGGGCGAGGCGGAGGCACGCGGCATCTACGCGCCGGTTTACGCCTTGTCCGACAGCGCGCCCGACGCGACTGTCATCGCGCCCGGTGATATCCGCGGCACCCGACTGATCCCCGAGAAACGCGGCGGTGCCTGCTGTGGCCTCGACGGGGCTGATGGCCCCGACTTGGCCTGCGTGGCGTGCGGCCTGCCTGTGGCGACCAGGATCGACGACTGCTCGCTCTGGCAGGCACTGCGGCTCAGCTCAGATGCCGTGTACCGAGTCCTCCTTGACGGTGTCGACGCTGCGCCGCTCTCTTGGGAGGAGCTGACGGAGAAGGGGGAGGGCACGCCCCCGTTCGAGCAGATTGCCACGTGGAGAGGAGGACGGCTCGGGTCGAGCCACTACAGGTCGTGGAGTCCGCAATGGGAGGCGGCAGCTGGCCAGGCGCTCGCCCACCTACTGGTCGCCTCCGAAGGACAACCGGTGAGGTCCCGGCCGGTCTGACCGCGGACGTGTTCCAACGCGCGCTCGACGCCCTGCTGCCCGCGGGCCCGCCGAAGCGGCGCGCTGTCCTGGCGGGACCGGGACGGCCCGCTCCCGATGCGGGCGTCGGCATTCTCCTGGTACCGGTCCATCCGCAGGCGGGTCAGACCTGGACCCCAGCCAGCCCGGCTGCATCGGCATACCCGGTGCCGCTGCCGCTGGGAGTGTGGCTGTGGTTGGCTTTCTCCCCGCCGTACTTGCCGGTTCCCGCGTCGGGCGGCATGCCCCGGGACGTCCTCCGCGACGACCCGCTCCCGCCGCACCCCAATTACCTGTTCCGGGCCGACCGGGGAACGTTCCAGCACACCCTGGTCCGGCTACCCGCTGTTCGCAGCCCGTGTGCTGCGCGAGATCCTTGCGGACCTCGCGCAGCACACGTCCGCTGGCCTTTTCTAGCGCCATCGAGACCGAAGTCGAGGAAGGCGCCAAGTATCTTCCTCAACTTGAGTTTTAACATCGACCTTGAGATCGCTGCCGCCCTGGGTGCTGCGTCCAGCGTCTTTCGCCCGGACGAGCGTCAGGGCATCCGTCGTTCGAGGATCTGGGCTTCGAGGTCGGCGATGCGCCGGTCGGCGAAGCGGAGGTTGGAGCGGGCTCCTTCAAGGCGTTCCTCGAGCTTGCGGTGTTCCTGACTGAGCTGGTGGACGCGCTGTCTGAGGGTGGTGTTTTCGGTGCGGAGTGTCTGAGCGGAGTGTCTGAGCGGAGTCTCCGGGGACCATCGTCTCGGCGTCGCGGGCCCGGCCCATGAGTTCCGCGATGCGTTCACGCTGGGCAAGGACTTCCCTCTGTGCCCGATTCAGTTCGTTCTCGGCGTTGAGGGCCCGCTCTCGCCAGGTTGCTTCGACGCGGTCGTGTTCTTCGAGGCTTGTCCGGTCACGGCTGCTGCGGCTGTCGGCGACCGCTTGGCGGACAAGTGCGCGGGCGCTGTTGTTCTCGTAGCAGAAGGTGGCGGAGACACCGGCCCGCTGTGCGATAGCCCGGACACTGAGGCGGCCGCCTTCGCGGCGGAGCTGGGCGATAGCGGTTTTCATCCCGTCGAGTTTCTGCTCGGTCAGTTGCCTGCGGGCCGCGATGGCGGCCTCGGGTGCGGTCGGCTTCACGGGGTGGTCTGCTCTTCCTCGGCGTCGTGTCGGCTCAGCTCCTGGGCGGGGAAGGCGGTGGCCCAGACGCGTCCGAAGTAGTCCTGAGGCCGGCGAAGGTCCAGGGAGAGCGCGTCGTCGAGGAGGCCGACGGCGTCGAGAGCTTTCTCCAGGCCGGCGATGGCTTGGGCGGTGGGTTCGAAGATGTCGTGGAGGAAATCGGCCGTCGTGCTGTCCGGGGCGCGTTCGGCGAGCGCGTGCCATTGTTCGCGTTTGCGGTGCCAGTAGAGGAGGTCGGCGCCGGACAGGACGAACTTGTCGCAGTTGTGGCAGTTCAGGTTCCAGGGGCAGGAGTCCCCGTTGATGGCGGGCTGGAACGTGCAGAAGCCCCCGTCGGCTGGCGTGGAGGTACGGGCGAGATCAATCGCCAGTCCTGCCGCTTCCTCGGGCGTCATGGGTCGGCCTGAGGACAGGAGTATGCCGGGCTCGCTGGCCCCGGGGTCGGTGACCCAGACGGCATGCAGGGCCTGTTCGAGCCGCGGGTCGGTGTTCGCGAGGTGGACGTAGTGCTCGGCCATCGTGTCCGAGACCTGGCCCAGGTAGCGCTTGACGTGAGCGAGGTTCGCTCCCTTTTTGATCAGGGAGCGGATCGAGTGGTTCTCGGTGGCGGACTGGACGTGGATCGGGACGGTGACGAGGCCGAAGCTGATGGTGCCGTGCCGGACCAGATGGTTCGGGGCATGGCCTACCTCCGCGACAGGCCCCGAGCAGGAACAGCCTACGAAGGGTGCGCGGTGCCCGCACCAGCTGGTCATGGCGGGGGAGTCGGGGGTTCGGCCGGCTGCTGTGTCTGTGCCGCGGGATCCGGTGGTGGGGGAGCACTGACTTGCCGGATGCGGGCGATGTAGTCCAGGCCCCTCGTGTAGTCCTCGGCTTGGCAGGCCTTGCCGAGGAGGGTGTCTTCGTGGCGGCGTCGCATGGCTTCTGTGCGGGCGGTGGTGCAGGTGGTGACGAGGGTGGTGATGGCTGCGGCGGCGGTCGGAAGCAGGAGCGGGGCCACGATCCACCAGGGGGCGTTGGCGAGGGCCGAGGTTCCGGCGGCGAGGCCGGAGAGAAGGCTGGGCAGTGTCGGGGTGTTCATGGTCGGCTCCTGGCGGGGTGCGGTGAGCAGGGCGTGGGTGTGTCACCGCTTGTGGTGGTGGCGGGGGACAGCACCGGATGCGGCAGCGGGCGTGGCAGGCATGGTGGCGGGGGCGGATGGTTAGCCGCGCAACCCCGCTCGGTGGGCAGCACTTTCGCTTGCTGTGCAGGCGTATTCGATAGCTGCGAGCTGCAGCTTCCTGGCCGCACGGGATCTTGAATCCGTGTTCTGTGACGGATGGGGGAGTCGGTGACCTGCCAGCGGGGCCGGCGTCGAAAGCAGACGCGGGGACGGCGGCGCCTTAAGCCCTCACGCGGGGTCTAGTGAGTCGATTGCATGCCGGTTCGTGAGGGCGGGGTGCATCTTCCACCGGGGCCGGCTTAGCTCCGCAACCCCGTCTTTCCAGCTGTGGCGGGCGGTGCCGGGGGTGTCGCTTGGCAAGGAAATCGAACAAGCGATCTAATGCTGGTATGGACGGCACCGACTTCCCCGACGACCTTCTGCAGGCACAGCAGGCCTGGAACGCGACCTACCGCGCGCTCGCCGCGCCCCGGCCCCGCAACGTCACGGCGCTGCGCCGCCGTCTGCTCCGGCTGTCCGTACGCCTGTGGTGGCACCCGTACTGGACGCATGGACCGGCAGGCCGGGAAGAGCTGCGCCGCCGGGGCCGCGTTCTGGAGCGGCAGCGGTGAACCGGCGGCCGCAGCACCTGACGGCGCGGGAGGAAGAGATCCTCCGCGCGATCCGCCACTCCATCCGGGACCGCGGCGAGGCGCTGTCGGTGCGGGAGCTGGCGCGCGAGCTCGGCCTGCGCAGCCCGGCGTCGGTGGCCTATCACCTGGCCAACCTCGAGGAGCGCGGCGCACTGATCCGCGACGGACGCAGCTGGCAGAGCTGCCGCCTGACCGGCTGACGGGAACGGCGCACGGGACGCGAGGCGGTAAGTGTTGCGGTTACGCACCTTTGGGGCGGACGACGGCAAGGCGGGTACCGCAGTACTCGCCCTGTCGATGCCCGGACGCGCGCCACCGACAGCCGTCAGTCGAACAGCCGCGTGGCCTCCTGCGGAGAGCCGTGAGGCGCGGTAGGCCCTGTCGTCCACGGGGGACGGCAGGGCCCGGCGAAGGGAACTCGCCAGGGGGAGCGCGTCCTGCCGGCTGCTTCCCTGGCGCGTCCTGCCTCACAGCTTGAGGAACAGCATCACGAGCCCGGCCACGGCCACGGCGACGGGCAGGGCCGGGGTCGCTGCCGGGTACGCCACGGAGATCAGGCCGGCGAGCGCCGCTGCGATGACGATGAGGGGGACGTTGCTGCGGCCGGTAGGCATTAGTCCTCCTGGTGTCGGAAAGAAGTCCTCCCTTCCCGGACAGGACGGGGCAGTCGTGACGGTGGCGGAGCGACGGCTAGGTCTGCAAGTCCTGCGGCGCAGGGCGTTTACGGCACGACAAAGCCCTCACCGAGACGGCGAGGGCGGGTTGTCGGCGCCACCGATCAGAGCTGCTGGATCTGCAAGCCGTGGAGTCACGGCCTCTACCTGGTTATGGGGCGGAGAGAGCCATTTGTGAGGGTCGACCAGCAGATTGGTTCCGACCGTGTCCCTCGGATTCCGAGAGGGGGCTGGAAGCATGGCCGTCGGCACCCCTGGCGACGCTCGCTCCGCTACGGATCCGGCGAGTTGATTGCCCGGATGAATCGAAGAGAGCCGTGCGGTTGCAGTCAGTGGCTGCGCAATCGGCCCGGTCGCCGATTGCGCAGGACCGGGCGGTGGGCGCCGGCCGTGCTCAGCCGGCTGTCCTGCGTAGTCGGCAGGGTGGTGGCCGGGCACTCCTCTTCTGGCTCTCTGCGCAATGGTCTGCGCAATGCGCTGACCTGCGGTGATCGGGCCTGTGGTCGGGTCCCGGATCGTGGTTGGGCCTGTGGTCCGGGGCATTGCGCAGACCACGAACAGATGCGCAATCGCCTGCTGCACATCACGGGGTTCCCTGCCAGTGCAAAGCAAGTGACAGGGTCACGGGCCGCTTTGGCCGCCCGACGAACAAGACGGCATGGCGCATGATCAACACCCTGTGCTCCGTGGCAGTCTGCGGGCCAGCAGCATGACGTGGAGCCGGAGGTACACCGCTCGTGGCGGCGAACATCAACCCCACCGTCAGGAGACGCCGTCTGGGAGCCGAGCTGCGCCGGCTCCGCCAGGCCAGTGGTTTGAAGGGCACGGAATTGGCCGAGCGGCTCATGGTCTCCCAGCCCAAGATCAGCCACTTGGAGAACGGTCGCCGCGCCATCAGCCCTCGTGATGTGCGCGACCTGTGCGCGCTCTACGGGGTGACGGACCAGCAGGTCATCGACTCGCTGATGGAGATGGCCAGGGAATCCGGACAGCAGGGCTGGTGGCACGCCTACATGCCCGGGACTACGAACGGCTCGTCCAGCACTCAGAAACCCTGATCACCTGGGCCGCAATCACCCTCATGTCCAGGCGCCTCGCCCGGAAAGGCGCAACCCCCAGCCGGCCGCGGAAACCGAGCCGGCAAACGGCTGATCGCGGTAGCGAGGACGAGATGTCGTTCGATGCCAGGAGCCAGGCACGGGCGCTGATGCCTCAGCTAGCGAGCAGGGCCTGCATCCACTGGTCTTCGCGTTGCTCGATGTATTCGGCGTCGTTTCGCCAAGCGTCGCCGTGGCCTTCAGCCCACAGCCTTGCCCAGGGCTGGGCTCCTTGGGCTGCCTGGTCGCGCAGGAAGTCGTGCATGGAACGCGTACGGCGCCCCAGTAGAGGCACCAACCGACGGCGTTCGGACTCAGCCAGACCGTAGGCGTCGGCGAAGACTCGCAGTCGGTCCGCCGCGTCCGGGCTCTGCCAGTCCGGATGCGCGGACAGCGGGATGAACCCGTGAATGGCGTATGCGACATCCCACAGGCGCGAGCCGGGACCTGCAGCGTCCCAGTCGATGAAGGCCCACCGCGCCTCGTCTGCGACCACGAGGTTCCAGGGGGCCAGGTCGTTATGGGCGATGATGTCACTGCCCTCAGCGGGGATCAGCGTCTGCCACCGCGCATCGGAGGGCGCCGTGAAGTCCTGCACGGCGTCGTGGAAGTCCCGGATCAGCCGTGCCACGCGAGCCAGTTGTCGAGCGGGTTCCATCAGCGAGAACCGGTCGGGCCAGACCACATCTCCCGGCATGAAGGTCAGGACCTCACGCCCCTGATCGTCAATGCCGAGCGGACGAGGCGCCGCGCCGAATCCCACCTCGTGCAGGTGGGCAAGCAGGGCATGCACAGCGGGAGTCCATGGTCCGGTCGGACGGCGAACGGTGTCCCCGACGCGAACGACACCATCACTGACGTTGCCACCGGACAAAGGCTGTTCATCATCGTTCCGCATCGAACCAGTGTGTCGGATCAGCTCGTCATGATCACCCCATTAGGGGGAGCGTCAGAGTCGGGACGGAGGTTAAAGAACAAGCTGAAGGTCTCTATGGCACCAGCTGGTCCATCCAACCAACCCGTTGTTCCGGGTCCCGTAGAGGGCGCCACACAGCCGCGGTGGGCCCGTGCTGGAGCAGGTCGGTCATCGGGGCGGCCAGCACGGTCACCGCACGCAGGAAGCGGGCCACCGCGGGGTGGACGTCAGCGGCGTGGAGTGCTCGGAGACGGGTGTCGATGCCGGAGGGGCCGGTGCCGTCCAGGACGAACAGCAGCCGTGGGAAGAGCGGATAGTGCCGCCGCCATTCCTCCTGGACCTCCTGGACCGGCTCCATCGTGCGGCGCCGGCCGACCGGCACGGGGGTGTAGTGGTGGAGGCGGGCGTATGCGCGGAGTTTGGCGGCGAGGCGTTCGGGGCCCATGGTCGCCGGTGGGAGCGGCGAGGCCGTCATCCCGGACGCGCTGATCTACTACCAGCGCGAGCGCCGGAACGGTGGCGGGGGTGACTGGTCGATGCTGCGGGCGTTCCTCGATGCGGCACCGCGCGTCGACCGAGCGCACCAGCCGGCTCCGACCACACCACCAACCATCAGGACCCGACCACGGTCACAGTGCGACAACACCGCCCCTGACCACGCCGATATCCCCGCCGGTATCCCCGCCCACAGCAGCACCTGCACCGGCGGCCTCGCGCCATCACCGCAGCTCACCACGGCAAGAACCGTGCCACCCGTACCGGCGACGCACGCGACTGAGCCTCCGCCAACTTGAAGTTCCAGGTCAAAGTGCTGGCGTGCTGGTCTGTCGGGTGTTCGCGCTGGTCGTGGGCGGGAGCCTGCGGAGTAGATCATCTGGCGGGGTGTCTCGGGGCGGATCAAGCGCGTCGGGACAAGCTATGAGCGTGAGAGGTAGCGATAAGACAGGGTGGAGGGATGCCTGAATCGTTCTTGCCCGGGGGTTTCGTCAATGCGGTCGCTCGAGTCGGGGACACGGTGCGCCGCCCGGCTTCGGCGAAGTTCGTGGTTGATCTGCTGAGGTTGCTTGAAGCCAGTGGCTGGGGTGGTGCTCCGCGGTATCTCGGTGTGGACGACGAGGGCCGGGAAGTCCTCAGTTACCTCGATGGCCACGTGGCATGGGAGCCGCGACAACCTGCTGCTGTGTCATCGGAGGAGAGTCTGGTGACGGTCGCCCGGCTCGCGCGTGAGTTCCATGACCTGACGGCCGGTACCCCGCTGGCCGGAGATCAAGAGGTCGTGTGTCACAACGACCTGTCGCCCAAGAACACTGTCTATCAGCTGTCCAGTGGCGAGCTTCGGCCAGTGGCATTCATCGACTGGGACCTTGCGGCACCGGGCGCGCGGATCCACGACATCGCTCATGTCTGCTGGCAGTACCTCGCTCTGGGCCCTTCGGTCACCGACGTTGAGAAGGCGGCCCGACGGATGAGGCTGATCGTTGACAGCTACGAGTTGTCTGACCGGCAACGCCTCGTATCCACGATCCTGTGGTGGCAGGACCGGTGCTGGCGGGGCATCGAGACCCAGGCCGATGCGGGTGACCTCGCCATGGCCCGGCTTCGTGAAGCAGGGGCGGTGCGGCAAGTTCAGTCGGCCTATCAGTGGGTTTCAGATCATCGAGATGCATTGGAACGCTCAGTGCAGTGAGCGCGTGGGTAACGGCCGAGGTCGGTTCGCCGGTTCCTTCCCGTGGTGGTCGGACGGCCTTGATGCGGCCCTGCGTGTACGGCCGAGCGCACCAGCCGGCCCCGACCACACCACCTGCGCCGACACCCCCGGGCGGCATCTCCACAGGTCACCACGGCATTCCTATGTCCACGTGAACGAGTCGGCAATGGAGTAGTCACATGATCAGCTGGCCAGCAACAATCCTTGCTGGCCTCGGCCACCGGGCCGCGTGGTCGTCGCTCTGAACGGCTGACAGCGCTGGGCCCCGTCGTTTGGATCAGGCCGTGGGGTGGCGGCGGGCGCGGAGCCAGTGGACACCCTTCACGGCGTAGACAGCGGTCAGGAGCGGGAAGCCTGCGAGGCCGAGCCAGAACCAGGATTCCCCCACCATGAAACTCAGCAGCATGCCGCCGAAGAGCAGCAGGGAGCCGACGACCTCCAGCAGGTCAAGGCGCGCCTTGAAACGCAGCGCGGAGTTGGCTTCCCGCAGTCGATGGATGACGGGGAAGAGACAGAGGACCTGCCAGAAGAACACAACGAGAAAGAGCCAGACGAACCAGCCGGGTATGCCCACGGCGCGCACTCTATCGGCCGCCTGGAACCCTCCGGGGGAAGATCCAAAAGAAGCACCCTAGCTAGGTGAGCGGCCCGCGAGCCAGACCGTGATCCGCTCTTTGAACTCGCGGTTGACGTAGGGACTGTCGCGAAGAGTGACCTGTTCCAGGTACTGCAGGATGTTCTCCGAGCGGTCCGGGTGGCGCACCGCGAACACGTCGACGCCCCTCTCGCCCGTCGAGGCAATGATGTACACGCTGCTGTCGAGAGCCATCAGGGCGAAGCCCGGGTGGCCCGCGTGTATGCCGAGGAACGCCGATGCCGCGCCCCGGCCCATGATGTCCCAGTGGTCCAGGAGCCGGACCCGGGTCCAGAGTGCCGGTGCGGCGCTGTCGCCGTGCAGGTTGTGCAGAGCGGCTCGGTGCGTGCGGGTGCCCTGTGGAAGCTGGACGAGGAACTCACGCCGGTCATCGAGAAGGCCCGAGGAGACGGCGAGGTCGTACCAGTCTTCATTGAGCCGCTCGACGAGCCGTGGGGTGTCGTACCGGTGGGAGAAGGCGCCGGCCACGTCCTCGGCACGATAACCGGCGACGAACGGCATCGTGCCGTCCGGAACGGCGTCCGGGATCACCTCAAGGCCGGCCCGCCGCAGCGGCCGGTACACCTTGCGGTCGCGCTCCTGGGTACCCACCGGTCACTGTTTACCAGGCCAGCGCGCCACGAATCCTCCGGCCCGTCGCTTCCCCGTTTCCAGCCTCACGGATCGGACCGGCGTCCGGATCAGCCGAACCTAGCGGGCAGGATGCTGTGAGCCTGAGATCTCGCACGAGGGGTCTTCGCAGTGCGTGATGTACACCCCTTGTATCAGCCTCTCGAGGCGGTGGCCGGAGAAAGACGAGAGACCGCGGTGCCCACCGACCAGCAGGGCCCGACCACGGCCACGGTGCGACAACACCGCCCCCGACCGGGCCGATATCCCCCGCCGACAACCCCGCTCTCAGCGGCACGTGCACTCGTGGCCTCGCGCCTGCATCACTGCAGGTCACCACAGCATTTTCAGCGTGGTCGGCACCCCGACATCGTCCTCAGCACACCCCAACGCCCCGGTCCAGGAACAGAAAAAAGAGAAGCGGGAAGGGGCGGGTGGGTGGGCGCGCGGTCGGGGGATCGGGGCGGCTGGAGGTTGGTTGCGCGTCGGCGGGGGCTTCCGCGCACGGTCCTAGAGCGGCGCCGAGCGGGCCTAGAGGGCCCATGGCGACCGCCCCCGCCAGCCAGTGGCGCAGCGGGGCTCACATGCCCTCTGGAGCACGCCACAAAGTGTTACCGGCTTCCCTGAAGGGTGTTGCACAAGGCCATGTTCGGGCAGGTCAGGGCCCGTGATCGCGGACTTCTGGTCATGATGCGAGCGCGAGGTTGTGCATGAGGGCGACGGCCTGGACCGCGTGGTGGAGGCCGTCGCCGCGCTGCCGGCAGTCACGGAGGATCTTGTAGTTCTTCATGCGGCCGATCACATGCTCCACCCGTGCACGCACCTTGCGGTGGGCGGCATTGTCGTCCTCCTCGCCTGGCAGCAGAGGCCGGTGCGGGCGTTTGCGGTGCGGCACGACCATCCCGCAGTTGAGGTAGGCGCCGTCGCCCAGGACGGACGCCCTGGGAGTGCTCGGCCAACCCTGAGGCCCGCCAGGCGTGCGCGTCCGCGGTGGTGCCCGGCACCGGGCGTGCGGCGGCGATCACAAGGCGGGTGTCGGCATCCACGATGACCTGCACGTTCGCGGAGAACCGGTAGTTGCGTGACGATGAGCCGACGTTCCGGTCGCGGACCGGGACCAGGGTGCCGTCCACAATCCACAACCGGTCCGCCGCATCGGACTGGCGGCAGACGGGCTCGAGCGCCAGCAGCGGACCAAGCCGCTGGATGACACGGCACACCGTGGAGGAAGAGACGCCGAACAGCGGGCCCAGTTGCCGCATGGTCAGGTTGGTGCGGTAGTACACCGCGACCATCAGCACCCGCTCGGCCAGCGGCAGCGACCATGGCCGGCCCGCAGCGTGCCATTGCCGCCCCGCTCCCGCACCACCTTCAACAGACCCGAGAACTGTGTCACCCGCAGCCCCGTGAATGTCGCCACCCACACCCGCTCAGCACGTAAAACCCCAGCCATACAAGGGAGATGCCCAGCTCGGAGTCTGTGCAACACCCTTTAGCCTAGGGAGTACGCACCCGGGTACAGGTTGCATCAGCGTTAGGTGCGAGGCGGATCTCCAGATAGATCGTCCCTGTTCCATGTTTGGTAGACCGGTCGCGAGTCAGTCCGGTCAGGATCATGACTCTGAATAGCCCGAAGTGCCCGCTCGTGTGTGTCACCTAGGGAGTCACGCACACGAATTCTTACGTCCAAACCGTTAATCCGCGTGACACTTTCGCGCGAGAAGGCGGCGATCAAGAATCCAGCGGCTGGCTTCGAAGCAGGGACGAGAGGGATTCCGCGGCCGAGAGAGGAGAGGTGATAGTCACTCTGGTCAGCGAAGCCAAGGGCAGCGAGGTGGCGTCTGAATTGGTACTCGTCCATCCATGTTGGGCTTGAGGGGTGCGGTTCGGAGCGCGTGTTTATGGCGTAGGCGATTGATTCGAGCACCGCTGGCCCGGGCCCGCCATTGTGAACGTACACTTCGCGAGCCCCTTGTTGCTGAGGGAGAGCATTAGAAAACGCCGGCTCGTCGCTGTAGCCAATTGTCGGCCGGAAGGTTTTCTCCAGCTGGAGCCGGACAAGGATCAGTCCCGCGAGGACGCCCAATAGACCAGCTGCTGGATCGACCTCCAACAACTGAAGACGCCAAGGCCAAGCATTGCGTGCGGCTTCAGAAAGATTCTTCCGAATGCTCTCCCATAGTAAGTCGCAGACCAGAATCGCCATCAGCACCGCAGGCAGTCGGACCAGAGTTTTGGATCTGTTGAGCAGCCGCTGTTGGCCGTATTCGCTACTTTGTGAGCGGTGGCGCATGGGTCGTGGGTACACCTCGGCCTCCCCTGAGTACCTGCTGCGGATCTGCTTACCCAACGGTTGTTGTCCCGCACGATGAGGCTTCCCGAAGAGTCTCGGGCCTAAAGGCTGTTCGGTAACCGCTGATTGCGGCAGGCACCGAGCTGTCTCCTTGTGCCGGGCACCACTGAGCGGTGCAGGCGTTGCCAGTGGGCGAGGGCACACTGACGGCATGAGCGCCTCTTCGTCCACCGCAGCCGACGCGTCCCACCCCTCTCCTGTCTGGGTGGAGTCGACGGGCGGACCATTGATCGTCATCCCCGGGTCCGCGCTTTCTGCATGGCGCAGGGGACGGAGACCGCGTCCGTCGAGGCGGAGGGTGATCGTGCGGCCGGCGAGAGCGAATCCGACCGGTAGCGGCCGCCGTCCAGGCTGACGAGTCCGTCGCGATGGACCTTGCGGTCGACCTCGACGGGTTCGCCGGCGGTGAGGATCGCCGTGCCGCTGCGAGCCCTGGGCAGAGCCGCGGGTGCGGGCTCGGGACCGGCCGGCCGGGCGCCGTAGCACGTAGTCAGGTAGGCGAGATCCTGTGGCCGCAGCCGGGATGGGACCGTGGTGACGAGGTGCCTGTCGAGGAGGAAGTGGACGCTGCGGTGATTCGCCCAGATTGTCTGGGTCCTGCCGGCCAGTGCCTGGTGGATGAAGGTCTGAGCGGTCCAGTGTGGCCGACCTGAATGCAGAGGGCACGCCCAGTTTCACGCAGGCTGCGTACAACGGGTAGTACAGCCGGTCGGTCTCTCGGAGTGCGACCAGTGCTGGCCAATGTACCGACAGTTCTGGCCTGAAGCTGCTGCTCATGTGCGGCCGGCCAGGCAACTGCATTGTGCTGCGCGCCACGCCCAGGTTGCTGGGAAGTCGGGGAATCGGGTTCCGCCCGGTGTGCCCGAGCCGGGATGGGAGCTCGGAGGCCGGGGCCGGTAGGGGTACGTGAGGGAATCCTTGCAACCCATACCGCTATGGGGCGCCTGGTCGGCTTCTTCAGGAGGGGAGGGCGGCCCGGAGCGTGGCATACGTCGGCATGAGGTCGTCCAGGCCGACGATGTGCAGGAGCCGTTGTATAGGTGCGGGAACGTTGGCCAGGCGGAGCCAGCCGTCGCTGTCCTGCGCGGCATGGTGGGCGTAGACGAGGAAGGAGATGCCGCTGCAGTCCATGAACGTGACGTGTTCGAAGTCGATGACCGTGCAGGGTGCGCATTTCTCGCCTGCGCCGCTGTCGAACGCCCAGCCCACGAAGGGCACGCTGCTGCGGTCGATCTCCCCGCTCAGCGTCAGGACGTGCACGCCTGCAGGGGTGGTGCGCTGGGAGACGGACAGGGGGGATACGTCCATGGGACCACCTCGTTCTTCCTCCGGAGATCCATGCAACGGAGTCGGTGTCCTCCCCCACGCAAGCGCATGAGCGGTTGCAGCGTCAACAAAATCCGGGTTCGTATACCGCGCCGCACCGCACCGCACCGCTCCAGGGGAAAGCGGAGCCGGTGAACCGGGCCGTCGGGTCCTCACCTTGCGGGGGCGTTCCCCGTTGATCAAGGACGCGAGGGCCTGCCCGACGATGACGCGTCTGCTGGGTGGCCAGGCCGGAAGCACGGTGGCCGGCGCCCGCGGCCAACAGCACCCGTGCAACCCGACTGGTGGCCGAAGCAGCCGTCGACCGCGTCCCCGACAAGGCCAGCCCCGCCGCCATCGGCCGCGCTTCGTGATCCCACGCGCTCGAGTGCAGTCGGCCGGGGTGAGGTCCTGGGGTGTGGCTGGGGTCCGGTGGTTGGAGGGCAGGTTCCGCTGCTTCACCGGGCCCCAGCTATGGGGTCTGGTGCCCGGGAAGGTGTTGGTTACACGGTTTGTCGGAAGGGACGTCCTGAAGTGAGACATGCCTGTGGGCCCCCGAGTGTCCCCGGGGGCCCACAGGCCGGCTGCTGTTGGCTGGGTTACCAGCGATACCAGCGGCCCTTGCGGCCACCGGTGTCCGCGCTGCGCATGACGAAGCCCAGCAGCCAGACAACCAGCACGATCACGGCGATCCACCACAGCGCCTTCAGCGCGAAGCCCGCGCCGAAGAGGATCAGAGCCAGCAGAAGGACGAGAAGCAGGGGAACCATAGTTATCAACCTCCGCTGCTCCTGATGCCCGGCGAATCGAAGAGCACACTGCTGATACACCTGGTTTCTTCACCACTCTTGCGGGCACTGGAACCGGATTCTCTACCGGCGCGGCACGCAGATGACGGTGACGTTCACGCCCCGTCAGGCTGCTGCTGGCGGTTCCACAGCGCCGCCAGGTCGTCTTCCGTCAGCTGGCTGGAGCCCCAGGTGGGGGCCATGGTTGTGTCCCAGGCACATCTGCCGTCAGCATCACCCCGGTGGCGAAGTGGGTGGCGCAGGTATAGACGGTCTGCCGGGTGCCCTGCGCGTTCAGGTGCCGCCTGAAGCGCCACTTGATGTCCCCGTCGGGGACCTGGACGACGTCGTCGAGCATGTCGAGCATGAGCTGCCCCCACGCCTCACGGTCCCCGACCGGGAGGCTGTCG
This sequence comes from Streptomyces sp. NBC_01334, assembly GCF_035983595.1. Taxonomy (NCBI): domain Bacteria; kingdom Bacillati; phylum Actinomycetota; class Actinomycetes; order Kitasatosporales; family Streptomycetaceae; genus Streptomyces; species Streptomyces sp. NBC_01334. Next base: position 9,853,523 of record NZ_CP130718.1, read on the forward strand.
AGGTCGGCGAGGACCGCCTGGCGGTCGGCCCTCCGGCAGCGCACTGAGGATGAATCATGCGCGCCACCAGGTGCGCGCGGGTGCTGGTGGCGGGGCCTGCGGCAGCAGCGGAATCGAGTGCAGCCGCCCAGGCCGACGAGGTCGGTGTCGATCTCACTGGGCGGGGCGGCGACCGCGGCGGCGAACTCGTAGTAGCGCACCGGTTCGTCGTTCAGCGAGATGCCGGGCATGCCAGCGGCGCGGAAGAGGTAGTCGAGCACGGCGGCACCGGAACGCAGCTGGTCGAAGAGGAAGTCCCAGTCGCGCCGGGTCATGCCGATCGGCGTCCACGACTCCGCCGCTGCGAAGGAAATCCTCTTCCGTCTCCGCCGGGTGCGCGGGCTCCAGCTTCCGCCGGAGGCGTTCCCGGACGTGTCGGAGAAGCGGGTCGGCGGCCTGGCGGGCGCGAGCGCCGAAGGAGTACCCCTCGGACCTGCGGGCGGCGGCCGGGCCGGCGCACCGCGCCCGAGGCGGAAGACGCCCGATCGGCGTCGGAGGGTGCGGCCTGGGCGACGTCGCCGGGTGAGGGCCGGCGGACCGCACCCAGGGGTCATGCGGGTCCCAACTTCTGCGAACGCCAGGGTGGCATTAACGCTCCGAAGCGGCCCCACTCTTCCGGTCCGAACTGGCGCCAATTCGACGGCTGGAGGGGTGGAGTTCCGGCTTGGAACGGCCCCGGGTTCCGGCCTGGGCTGGCCCCGACTGGTGGTTGCGCGATGCAGCTTGTGACTAGGCAGCCCTCTCGGCTATCTGCTGAAGGCGAAGTGGCGAGTGCGAGGCTTCGCCGGTGCCTAGGTTGTGCGTATGGAGATCGTTGAGCTGTTGCCAGAACTGCATCTGCTCCGTTTCCACGTCGGGCAGGCATATCTGTGGCGCGACGCGGATGGGCTCACGTTGATCGACTCTGGGGTTGCGGGGGCTGGTCCGGCAATCGCCGATGCGATTCTGAATGTCGGCTCGAAGCCCGGGGACCTGCGGCGTGTTGTGCTCACTCACTTTCATGAGGACCATGCTGGCGGTGCTGCCGAGATCGCTGCGTGGGGTGGGGTCGAGGTGTTCGCGCACCGTTTGGAGGCCGGGGTGATCCGTGGGGAGTCACCGGCTCCGCCGCCGGTCTTCGCGGATGCTCCGGACTGGGAACGTGCCTTGTTCGAGAGCAAGCCGGAGCTGCCACCGGCACCGGCGGTGCCGGTGGACCACGAGGTGGATGATCGAGATGTGCTTCCCTTCGGTGGCGGGGCTCACGTGGTGGCTGCGCCGGGTCATACTCCGGGCAGCACGGCGCTGCATCTCCCAGCCTTCGGGGTGCTCTTCCTGGGCGACGCTGCAGCGAACGTGGGAGGCAAGACCATGGTTGGCGTGTTCAACACAGACCGGGCTCGTGCGCTGGAATCCTTCCGGACCCTGAGCCGACTGGATGCGGAGGTGGCCTGCTTCGGCCACGGCGAGGCGATCGTGGGATCCGCCTCGACAGCTTTGCGTGCTGCGGCACCGTCCTAGAGCGACAGGCCAGCAGGCGGCGGGACAACGGTGGATCACTTGGTTGCGCGTTGCTGCCTGGCTTTGCCCTCGCCCGCTACAGCGTGAACGCCTGGCGCATGCTTGCCCCCGAGGTCCACCCGGCGCCGAAGTCCACCAAGTGGCTGTGTCTGTTTCTTCGGGAGTCGTTTGATGGTGACTTCGGGAGTCACCCAGGGAGGCGTCGGCTTGATCAATGTCAGTGACTTTTGATGTCGCTCGGCTAAGGCGTGTCCGGCGGATCATGCTGCGATCGGCACGGTAAAGCAGGCCATCGCACTACGATCACGGGATGTTCGAGTACCACGGTTGGCTCACGGTCAGGGAGACCGCAGCTGATGACGACGATGAGGCCCGTCTGCGGCAGATCGTCGATGAGCTTCGGCTTCGCATCGCCCAGATGGACAGCCCGTACTTGCTTGACCTCAGGTGGATGAACGGCGAGCCGTTCATCCACCTCGGCGGCCACTCCAATCACCGCCCCTCGCCGGATGTTGTCGAACTGTTCGAGCATGTGGCAGTGGTTGCCCCTGGTTCCTACGGGCTCCTCCACATTCGCGATGACGAAGAACCGGACCACGAAAACGAGGTACGCGTGCTCAGGCCCGTTCGGGGCGTGGTCACGCAGCACACGGAGGCGCTGTTGTCTCCGTGTATCCCGACAGTGGAAGATCCCTGCATCGACTGAGGCGTCTCCCGGCAAATCATTGTTGGAGCCAGAGTCGGATTGCGGCTAGGGCGACGGTGCCGTGGAAGACGTAGGCCCGCTTGTCGTAGCGGGTCGCGACGGCGCGAAGGCTCTTCAGGCGGTTGATCGTCCGCTCGACTTCGTTGCGGCGCTTGTACTGCTCGTTGTCGAAGCCGGCGGGGCGTCCGCTTCCGCTGCCACGGCGCCGACGGTTGGCCCTCTGGTCCTTCGGCTCGGGAATGGTGTGCTTGATATGGCGTCTGCGCAGGTAGCGGCGGTTCCTGCGGGAGGAGTACGCCTAATGAGACCTGTGCAACATGAAGTACGCAGGTCACGGGTCTGGTGTGCGGGGCGGGCGGGGTACTCGCGCTGGTCGTCGGCGGGTGTCCAAGGTGAAGATCGTCTGACCCTTCGTCAGGGCCGTTGTCGGGTTCTGCTGCGCCGAACGCCACGCTCGCTCGTGTCCGCTCTCGATCGGTCGTGCGCACGGCCGAGTATGCCGACACACATGGCAGGGGCCGATGTGGCGAAGTGATGTCGGACAGTGTCGAAATCGACTGGCTGCGCGCCTAAGGATGGAGGGCTTTTCGTTGGCCTGTGGCGGCGGAACATACGATCGCGTCAAGGAGTCGGTGGCGCTTGACGGCGTGGGTGAAGTCCGGGGCGACAGCCGTTCCGTGGATGAGATCGTCCCGAATCGCGGCGTAGCCGAGCCAGGTAGTTCGAGTCTCAGCGACGGTCCTACGGAGCGAGGAGGTCGTCGGGGGAGCTGATCTGCTTGGGCAGAAAGGCGTCTGCGTCGGACGACGCTGGACCGATGGCCCAAGAGGTGGGCCAGATGGTGAGGACAAGCCGGGGGCTCAGCTCTGCCGTGTTCGGCTTCGTAGACGATGCTTGCAGTTCGTCCAGTGCCGGCTGGGGGATGACCAGCCGTTCGCTACAGTCGACTTCGAACTTTCTTGATCAGATCCGCCTGTCACTCGCACTCCTTCGCGGAGCCACTCATGCCAGCGGTTAGTGCCCTTGCCCTTCCCGACGGGCGATCGCACATTTGAACTGGCGGCGGACGAAGTCGACCATGCCGACGTGGGCGGCGACCCAGGGGCTCCTGCTCGTGGCGAAGCCCATGATCAGCGTGGCGAACCCGTTCTCGCCGATGGACTCCACGATGACCGGGACGTTCTTCTCGAAGAGTGGCATCTCGCGGATGAAGTGCTTCCCCGTGTGCTTCCCCCCTCCGCCCCCCACACGCCCGAGACCAGGAAGAAGGGATAGGAACGGACGGAAGGCGGGGCGGGCGGCGCCGCAGGGGACCGAGCCCGCCATATTTGCGCTCTCGTGTCAGTCGTCGCTGTCACACTGCAACCATCCCCAACCCTCAGGTCGTCGCCTCGGTGGACCAGGTCGAAGGTCACGAAGTGCGCCGGCCACTCCCGCGCCGCCTGAGCGGCAGGCGCCCCGCGGCGGGCGAGCCGCTGCTGCAGCCGCTCGAACGCCAGCCGGTCCCGCTCCCACACCACCGGCTCGTCATCCAGCCCAGTGTTCTCCGGCAGCTGCGCCAGGGCCGCCGCCCGGATTTCGGGGAACGAGGCCGTCATGTCCGTGCCGCGCCGTGAGCGCAGCAGCACCCGCCCGCCCGCGTACACGGCGAGTTGGGCGCGGTAGCCGTCCCACTTCGGTTATGCGCTGTTGAGCTGTCCGCGGGATGTCGTCCGGCGCCATGTCGATCACTGGATGGCGGGTGAAGTGCACCCGCCATCCAGTGATCGACATGGCGGGCGCACTTCACCCGCCGAGCTGATGTGGCCGCGGGATGCGTGTGCCCGAGGGGCAGCCGTTCCTGATCAGGCCGGTCGGCATGTACGACGTCGAGTCGAACCGGTACTTCTCGGTGTGGCCGGCGTCGTCGCCGTGGAACACACAGGCCGCGCACCCCGGGATCTGCCTTCAGCGGGGCGGGGCGGACGTTCCCCGGACGACAAGACGGGGGGTGATGACTTGTTCCCCGGCGGGGATCTCCGCGCCCTCCAGGCGTGCGACGGCCCGCCCGACGGCGAGCCCGGCGAGGCGTGCGATGTCCTGTCCGACGGTGGTGAGGTCGATGTGGGCCAGGCGGGCCAGATGGCTGTCGTCGAACCCGACGACGGAGATGTCTCCGGGGACCGCGACGCCGGAGCGGAGGAAGAGGTCGAGTACGCCGGTCGCGCAGCGGTCGTTGAAGGCCAGTACGGCGGTGGGGCGCGGGCGAGTGGCCGACAGGATTCGGGCGGCCTCGGCGCCTTCCTCCTCAGTGAGACCGCCGGGGAGAATGCGGATGTAGTCGCCCAGGCCGTGGCGGTTCATGGCGGTGCGGTAGCCGCGGCGCCGGTCGGCTGCGCCCGGTGCCCGGCCGCCGTCGATGTGGGCGATGTCGCGGTGGCCCAGAGCGACGAGGTGGTCCACCGCCTGGCGGGCTCCCTCGTCGTCGGCGGTCCGTACGACCTCCAGGCCCGGGACGGACGGCCGCAGCCGGCGGGCCACGGAGACGACCGGCAGTTGCCCGGCGAGTTTCGCCAGCCGCGCGGCGGGGGCCTGCGGGCCGAGCAGGATCAGCGCCTCGCAGCGGTCGTCGAGCAGCGTCTCGACGGCGCGCTGCTCGCCGCGCCCGGCGGCCACTGCACTCAGCGCGATCTGGTACCCGGCCGGTTCGGCCGCCGCGTAGATGCCCTCCACCAGGTCGGAGTGGAACGGATGCTGGAGGCCGAACTGCACCCCGAGCAGATGGGAGCGGTGGCTGCGGAGCAGCCGGGCCCGGGCGTCGGGTCGGTAACCGATCTCCCGCGCGGCCTGAAGGACGCGCTCGCGGGTGGCCTCGCCGGCCCCCTTCGCGCCGCGCATCACGATGGAGACCAGCGCCGTGGACACCCCTGCCCGTGACGCCACGTCGGCGAGCGTCGGTCGCTTTCCGTTGGGGACCGCTGGGGTCGCCGGCAACCTGTCCTCCCTGGTCGGAGTCGTCTCCTACGGAGTCGACTATAGAACGTTCTAGCTTTCACAGGCCACCGGAGCCTTGACAGGGGAGGGCGACAGCTGGCGTACTGCTGCTCCACGGAGTTCTAGAACGTTCTAGTTCCTTGAACGTTCTAGTCCGAAGTCACGGAGAGAGGTACGTGGCGATGTACACACTGGCGGCCTGCGCCGAGATGGTCTTCCTGGATCTGCCGATCGACGAGCGGGCACGGCGCATCCATGACGCCGGTTTCCAGGTCGAGATCTGGGACTGGACCCGGCACGACCTTGCCGCTCTGGCCCGGACCCCGGCCGACTTCTCCTCCATGACCGGCTACATCCGCGGCAGTCTGACCGACGAGGAGGGCGCGGCCGAACTCCTGAGCACCGCCGAGGAGTCGCTCAAGGCGGCCGAGCAACTGGGCTGCCCTCGCCTGAACCTGCACGGCACCGGACTGGACGGCCAGGGCCTGCCGGTGGTGCCGGTGACCGGTGAGGTCACCGGAGAGATGTGGATCGCCGCCCACCGCACGCTCACCCGCCTCGCCGAGCTGGGCGAGAGCGCCGGGGTCGTCTTCACCCTGGAGAACCTCAACACCGCCGTCGACCACCCCGGGGTGCCGTTCGCGACGGCCGCCGACACCCTGGCCCTGGTCGCGGCCGTGGACCGGCCCGGGCTGCGGATGAATCTGGACCTCTACCACGCCCAGATCGGCGAGGGGAATCTGATCGAGCTGGTCCGCAGGGCCCATGCCCTGGGCCTGATCGGCGAGATCCAGGTGGCCGACGTCCCCGGCCGCCGCGAACCAGGAACCGGGGAGATCAACTACCCAGCCGTCGCCCGCGCCCTGGCGGGCCTCGGCTACGAGGGCACGGTCGCGATGGAGGCGTGGGCCTCCAGCGACAGCGAGCTCGCTCTGGAGCGCTTCCGCTCCGCCTTCACCGTCTGACTGTCTCCACAGCCTGTACCTACCCTGACGACGACGTACGGAGCACCCGCATGACCACCCAGCAGCCTCTCGCCGTCGGCCTCCTCGGCGCCGGACGGATGGGTTCGTTCCACGCCGAGACCCTCGCCCACCGCCTCCCGGGCGTCCGGCTCGTCGCCATCGCCGACCCCACCCCGGGCGCCGCGCGGAGCCTGGGCGACCGGCTCGGCTGCGCCACCGCCTACACCGACATCGGTGAACTGCTCGCCGACCCGCACATCGACGCGGTGGTGATCGCCACCCCGGCCCGTACCCACGCCGACCTGGTCGAGGCGGCCGCCAAGGCGGGCAAGGCGGTCTACTGCGAGAAGCCGATGGCGGTCACCCTCGCCGAGGCCGACCGCGCCATCGCGGCCGCCGCGGATGCGGGCGTGCCCCTCCAGGTGGGCTTCAACCGCCGCTACGACGCGGGCTTCAGGGCCGCCCACGAGAAGATCGCCGCCGGCGCCATCGGCACACCGCAGCTGTTGCGCTCGCTCACCCGCGACCCCGCTCTGGCCGACCCGGCCCGCATACCGCCGTGGACGATCTTCCTGGAGACCCTCATCCATGACTTCGACGTCCTGCGCCACCTCAATCCCGGTGCCGAACCCGTCGAGGTCTTCGCCATGGCGGACGCCCTGATCCGCCCCGACTTCAAGGACCGCGGCCTGCTCGACACCGCCGTTGTCACCGTCCGCTTCGACAACGGCGCCCTCGCCACCGCCGAGGCCAGCTTCCAGGCCGTCTACGGCTATGACGTACGCGCCGAGGTCCTCGGCTCGGCCGGGATGCTCACCATGGGCGACGTCCGCCGCACCCACCTGACCGCATACGGCCCGGACGGCGTCGCCGCCGAGTGCGTCGCCTATGACCAGCACCTCTTCCACGACGCCTATGTGGCCGAACTCGCCGACTTCACCGACAGCGTCCGCACCGAGCGCACCCCCTCCGCCACCGGCGAGGACGCACGCGCTGCCCTGGCCATTGCCCTCGCCGCCATCCAGTCCGTCACCACCGGCGGTCCCGTCCGCGTCGACAAGCTCCAAGACCTGTGAAACACGGGTCTTCGGCCGCAGCGCGGACCCCGGCGCCGTGCGACAAGTACGGGGTGACGGCCAGGTCAGTCCAACATGCGACACCCCCGCTGCTCGAGTGCGGCGCGGGTGTCGGTGACTTGTAGACGTCTGAAGAGGGTGAGCCGACGGACAGGGCAATGACGGAGGCGATCAGTCCACCGACCCCGACACCGACGAGTGCGGCGATCCGTGCGAGTGGGCCAGCCGCCCTTCATCGTCCTGACTTGGGCCATGGACAACGGGCAATGGCAAACCCTGTCCATGACTTCGGTTCCGCGGCCCACCCAGCGGGCAGGACAGGGCTGTCCACGGCCACTGTGAGCATCGGCTCGGGCAAGGACCACACGTTACTCTGGGCCGCGGGCGCCGGCAGGACATCTTCACCGGGCCGCTCGACACCAGCAGGCCCTACATCACCTTCTATCCACAGGGTTAGTGATGAGCGAACAGGAAATCTCGGCCGCAGTCCTGGCAGTCTCGGGCATCTATGCGGTGGTCCGTCTGCCTAACCGCGTGTATCCGGCACTGGCTGTACAGGGAGACTCCCTGAAGGTCCTTCAGGAGGCCGTCGACGAACTGGCCGAAATCTGAGTTCAGGAGACCTCGAAGACGCGGGTTTCGTCCTCACACAGATCCACGAGACGGTCGGGTCGATGCTGTCGACATATGAATCGGTTGCGAGCGAGGTCGGATTCGACCTCCCCTACGTGCGCTGACACAGGATCCGCCAGTCACGGATGCCTCGCCGGACTCCTTCCAGCGAGGCATCCGCGGCTTTCGGCGACGGTGGTGTGGAAAGGGGACACGTTTGGGTGGCCCGCCCTGATCAGATCCAAGGTCTCCTGCTCCTCGGGGGTCCGCTCGGGTGCCTCGCGGTCGAGGTGAAGGCGCTCGGCCGCTGCGGCGAGGACGCGGCGCTGGAGCCGGATGTCGTCCGGGGAGTTGATCCTGAGCGCCGTATGCCTGTCGTGCGGACGGGCTGGGCGGAGTCGGCAGGAGCACTCTGGCCGCACCCTGGGCCGTCGGACCGGCTCCAGCGCCGTCAGCGGAATCGTCAACGAATGACTACCCGCCGCCCCTGCACTGATTGAAGAGGCGCCTTCCTGCCGCAGCCGTTCACTGTGGATGTCATTCGCGCTGTTCAGGGCCTCGGCTGTGTGGTCCAGGCGGTCCAGCTCAGCATCCGCCTGGGTGGCGTCGCCGTGGGCAAAAAGATCTCCGACCCGTCTTCGCAGGCCGTTTCACGCGTCGGTGCCTGCGGCCTGGACCACTGCGGTGCCACCAGCCAGTGCCAGGGCCGTCAACGACTCGACCAGCATGTGATCACCGCTCTCCGCAGGTGGGCCATGTCCTGGTCTCTCATCTCGGGCGGCCGGGCATGTCACCAGCCCACACATCCAGCGAAGCCCACACCTTCCGATGCCGCAAACGCGCTGATTGCCCGCTGCGCACCCGTCTACGGAACCAGCGGGTCCATCCCGCCGACCCGCCGCTCGGGGTGCCATACAGCTGCGGCGGGTCCGTGCTGGAGCAGGTCGGTCATCGACGCGACCAGCACCGTCACCTCCCGCAGGAGGAGCGCCACTGCGAGGTCCACGTCAGCCGCGTGCAGCGCACGCACCCGGCTGTCGACGCCGGCGGGGCCGGTGTCGTCCAGGACGAACAGCAGCCGCGGGAAGAGCGGGTGGTGCCACCGCCACTCCTCCGGGACCGCCTCCACTGTGCGGCGCCGGCCGACGGGTGCAGGAGCGTAGTGGTGGAGCCGGGCGTAGGCGCGGAGTTTGGCGGCGAGGCGTTCGGGGCCCATAGTCGCCCGGTCGACCTCGAGGAACGTCCGCAGCATCCAACCCCCGCCACTGTCCCGGCTCCGCTGGTAGTACAGCAGCGCGTCCGGGATGACCGCCTCGCCGCCTCCGATGGGGTGGCACTGAGCGCACCAGCCGGCCCCGACCACACCACCGACCACCAGGGCCCCACCACGGTCACAGTGCGACAACACCGCCCCCGACCGGGCCGATATCCCCGCCCACAGCGGCACGTGCCCCGTAGCCTCACACCTGCATCACCGCAGGTCACCAAGACGTTGCAGCGTGGTTGGGACCTCGACATCCCCCCCAGCACACCCCAATCCCCTGTCCAGGAACAGAAAGAAGAAGCAGGAAGGGACGGGCGGGTGGGCGCGCGGTCGGGGGATCGGGGCGGCTGGGTTTGGTTGCGCGTCGGCGGGGCCTCCGCGCGCGCCACACCCATAGCTCCCGAGACAGCATCAGACGGCCGCAGAGCGCCGACGGGACGGAGCACCAGGAAGGCACCGCTCGGTTTCGGCTGTGCTCGGTCAGCCCCGGCCGTTCTCCATCCCTTCCGTGAGCAGATTGCTCGGGCCTGCGAGCGAGCGGTGCATCAACTGCCTGAAGCAGTGGCGAGACATCGCGACCCGCTACGAGAAGCCGACCCTCTGCCTCACCGGACTTCCCATCGCTGAAATCTTCCTCTGGCCCGCCCGGTGATCCAAAGAGAATCGGCTAGGCGCGCGAGCGACGCCACAGACGACCCTTCCGGTCGGCTGACTCCTCGCTTTCCTGGGGAGCAGGCGGCTCATGGACCTCGACGAGTTCGGCAACTGACACGCGGAAGGACTCCCGGATGTCGCCGTACTCTGAGCGAAGAACCACCCTGAGTACACGCTCGGGGGTTCGGTAGATCTCGCGGGCGCATGCCGTCCGCGAGCCTGGGACGCGCTCGTGCGTCCGGGCGGCCTGGAGTGCAGCATCCCACGCCTCTTCAGCGCCCCCGTCGATGGGAATCGTCTTGCTGACAACGAATTCGCTCTCGATGCTGTCAGTCTCCTCAATGAGAACGAACCATTCTTTGGACGCGCTCAACTTGCCCTCCAGTGCTGACGGTTCGCCGTGGTCGGAGTCAATATCGCCCAGGTCCGCGGCTGCTGGAAGCCAGCACTCTTCCTGCGGTCAGATAGCCAGGGGCGCAACGGTAGGAGGCATCGGGGCCCGACCACCGGCCTGAGGGAGCTGGTGCGCCGTACGCATCTGACAGGCATACAGCCGCGGGCACATCCAGGAACAGGAAAGAAGAGAAACGAGAAGGGACGGGTGGGTGGGCGCGCGGTCGGGGGATCGGGGCGGCTGGAGGTGGGTTGCGCGTAGGCGGGGCCTCCGCACCTCCACGCACAGCCTCGGCGGCCGTGGACGACCGCCACCAACACCCAAAAAGTGACCCAACCGGCCGGAGAGGGCGCAGCGGGGCCTACAGGCCCTCTGCAGCGGCTCCTGAGGCCTCCGCTTCACACAAGGCACGAGCCTCGGCCACGGCACGCCCGCGTCCTGGCCCCTTCCAGTCCCGAACCAGGTCTTCTCGCTGAGCGCCGTGGCCAGCCAGACGGGCCAACCACGACGCTCAGTCATAGGCGCCGATACTGCACTCGTCCGCGTTCCTGCCGGCAAGAGGGCTTCGGCGGGGTTGGTGGTGCCGTTATCGGCCTCGCTGTCAGAGAAGACAAGCTCAGGGACGCACGCCCGGCTCGTTCACGGCAGCCGCGAACCTCTGCACGGCTGAGACGCTGATCAGGGTTTCCTCTGTCGTGACCTTGGAGTCGATCATTCCGCCGACGAGCATCATCGTGCGTTCACCCCGGTACTCGTAGGTTTCTGGATCGAGGAGCAGCTCGTCCCGGCGGTGGGTCTCCCTGGTGAACGGGTTGTCGTCCGAGGGGTGGACGGCCAGGGCAGGCCTGCCCATCGCGTCCTCGACGAGCTGCGGACGGACCACCACGCCGGGGATCGTTTTGAGCGCGCGGAAGAGTGACAGGCGGACCCCGGACGGAATGGTGTCCGTGCTGGAGAACGTGTACTGGATCCGCTGGTAATCGCCCCCGAGGCGGGACACCTCACGGAGGGACCGCAGCAGCTGCTGCGGCTCGCTCGGCAGTTTCTCCACCTTCTGACGCAGCTTCTTCGGCGATTCGGTGTTCGCCTCGCCGATCACCGAATCCAAGGCGCCGTCTGGCAGCATGCGGCGGCTCTTGCCACTGCCGTACTGCGTCCAGGTCTCCTGCGTGAACTCGCTGTATGCCGGGGCGCCCTTCTCGGGAACGGGATTGAGGTCGTCGCGGAAGTTGAGTGTCGACTGCCGCGTCAGGATCTTCTCGTAGAGCCACTGACCGTCGGTGGGTTCGGGAGACGTGGTGTGCTCGGCCTCCACCTGGTGGGTGTCGGTCGTCGGCGCCACCTGCGCCACCTGCGCCACCAGCACTGCCGCCACCGCCACCCCGGCGGCAGCGCCCGCCGCGGCGAGCTTCCAGTCGGCCCGTGGCCAAAAGCGGCGGCGCTGCCTCCGTTCGGCGGCGGCTTCCAGCAGCCTCTGCCGCCCAGGCGCCAGCCGTTCCCGGTCAGCAGCGGGCGCGTCCGGCCGGAAGTTCTTCAGCGTCGTCATCTCATCCATGGCCAGCCTCCGGGGCGAAATCCTGCACGAGAGTGGGGTCGTCGCCCAGCGCGGAGCGCACCTTCCTGCGCGCCCGGTTGAGTCGGGACCGGACGGTGCCGACCGGGATGCCGAGCGCCTCGGCGACCTCCTGATAGCTGAGGTCCGCCCATGCGACGAGGAGCAGTACGTGCCGGTCGCCGCCGGACAGCGAGGCGAGCGCGCTAGCGAGGAGGCGGTGGGCGGCCTGCGCGGTGACCCGGTCGTCCGCGTGATCGACCCAGGACTCGGTGACCGAGTCGTGGCCGGTGCGGGCGAGCGCCCTCAGGGCGCGCTCCTCGGTACGGCGCTGCTTGCTGATCAGGTTGGCGGCGATGCCGTAGAACCAGGGCCGGGCGTTCGTGCGGGTCAGGTCGTAGCGCGAGCGGGCCCGAAACGCCGCGAGGAAGATGTCGGCCGTAAGGTCGTCGGCGGCCGCGTCGCCGAGCCTCCGCATGACGTAGCGGTGGACATCGGCGGCGTACCGGTTGTACAACACGGCGAAGACCTCGGGCCGCCACAGGGACTGGGCAATGGCGGACGAGTCATCGTGCTGGTGCTCGTGGTCGTCGTGCCCGACGTCCGGTGGGCCGGTCACGGGGTCTCCGTCTCTGACGTATATGGTCACACTCTCTGTTCCCCGGTGGGACCCGCCGAGTTCACGCCGGATGTCGTGTCTATGCCAGGGCTGGTCGCTCAAAGAGCGTTTTATCCCAGCAGGGCTGTGTGGTAACTCGGCCGACGAAGCCGCTTGGGTCAGGTGATCGCGCGTGTAACGATCGTGTCGTGTGGGCCCGTTGGCCTGCGGTTGCAGGTGGGATCGTCTGTAGAGGCAAGAAGGGGTGGTGCCGGGAATGGTCAATCGGGGGAACAGCGCGGCTGCTGCTCAGCAACGGTGGTGAGGCCGCGCTGGAGCTGATCGTGGAGCCCTGGGCGGAAACGCACCAGATTCTCCCGAAGCAGACGTGGGTCGTTGTTACCCACTCGCCTGCAGCAGATGGATCATGGTCCGGGACTCTGCGCGGGGATGAACCGTTCCAGGTCGACCATCGGCCCGAATCGGTCACGGTGTGGGTCAACGGCAACTGCTTCCACCTCAGCGACATGGAGGGGAACGTGATCGACTCGGCCGACTGGCAGTGCCCCACTCGGAGTTCTGCCTCCTGACTTGGGTCTCAGGAGTAGCGCCAGTTCGGTGTGGATTCGTGGGTGAGCCGTCGGCTTATGAGGTCGACCATGGCCACCTTGATCATGGCTTCGGAGCGGTGGGGGTGGGTTTCGTAGTCGCGGGCGAGGCGGCGGTGGTTCATGAGCCAGCCGAAGGTCCGCTCGACGACCCATCGTCGCGGAATCACCTTGAAGCCCTTTTGGGCGGGGTCGCGGTGGGTGACTTCGACATCGATGCCGAGGCGGGCGCCGTGGTCGATGACCTTGGTGCGGTAGCCGGTGTCGGCCCAGGCTTTGGTGATGTGGGGGTGGCCTTCGGCGTCCGACGTCCTGTCCTCCCACGGTGACGCCCGGCAGGATCTCCGTTCCGGTCTCGTCGCGCAGCAGCTCGCGCACGGCGGCGTAGTGGCGTTGCCAGCCGGCCGGCCAGGCGGGGTTCCAGTCCGGGTCGATCGCCTCGAGCGCGGCTGCCCATTCCGGGTGCCCGTCCAGGGCACCGGGCCGTCGAAGATTCGCCAGCCACATCCCCAACGGCCGGTCCAGCACCGCGGCCGTCCGCGGAGCACAGAGGGTCCAGTGATCCGTGTAATACGCCTTCGCGGCCGCCAGATTCTCCTGGAACCGTTCGTCGGCCGGGGACCAAACCATGCCGAGCTGTTCGAGCCGTCGGGCGCGCTGGCCGGTGTCGCGGGTCGTTCTTTCTGCGTAGTGCGGGTGTTCTGGGCTGGTGGTTTCTCAGTTGTAGCGGTTCGTTTCGTGTTGCTGGGGGGGGGGCGGTTGGTGGCCTGGTGGTGGGGGCTGCGGGCTTCTGGCCTGGGGGTCGTGCAGGTTGCCTGGGTGGCTTGCAGGTTGATTGGGCCGTTACTTGAGAAGCGGCGTGCGGGCCTCGGGCTGGGGGGTGGTCATGTGGTGGTGCCGGAGTCTGAGGGCGGGGTCTGGCCGGTGGTGGGGCGGTGCTCGCGGAGGGCTTGCACGATGTTGGCCTGGTGCTCGTCGGCGGGGCCGTTCCCGGCGGAGGCGTGGGTGAAGGGCTCGAGGTGTGTGTAGAGGTCGTCGAAGCCTCCGAGGCTCAACCGGCCCCGGAGGCTTGTCCCTTGCTCCCCGGGCCCGTTCAACGAACGGGCCCCGCCAGCGTCACGCCACGGCGGCCTGCTTCGCCAGCGCCGCGAGCGGGGAGCGCCGGCCTTTCTCGCAGCTGCTCCCAGTCGACATCGGTCCGCGCGGCGAGCGCGTCGACGGATGCCGTGGTGTAGAGCGCGACGTCGACGGCCCCGGCCCGGGAGGTGCCGAAACGCACCTCGATCGACTCGGCGGGCCTGATCCACTTCAGGCGCAGCATCCAGTCGAATTCGACCCTGCGGACCCCGAGCCGCTCGGCTGCCTGCTCCGGTCCGAGCGGGGTATCGGCGGCGACCAGCTCCGCCAGGTCCTCGCGCCGGCAGACCTCCGCGACCTGGCCGGGGTGTACCAGCGAGCCGTCGGGGTTGGGGTATCGAGGTAAGCCCAAAAGGGGCCGCGGGATGATCTTGAGGCTGCGGGATCCCTGCGGTCGGTGCGACATCCAAGACGCACCCACCTCTGTCTCCAGGGGCAAGGTGACTGTCTGCGTTACTCATGCCAGCGGGGGCCTGACCGCACCCTGGTGCACAGACAGTGCTTCCCGTACAACGAATCATGGCCAACCGTCTGGAGCCCGACGACCTGTCACCGCCGGAAGAATGGAGCGCTCCTGAGCGCCGTCTGTGGGCCGCTTTCCGCGACGGCAGCATGTTGGACCTTCGTACAGGAGTGGCGACAGGCGACGCGCCGGCGGGTGGGGCAGAGTGGGGCCCAGAGCGGCAAATCAGAGCCCACGTAATCGCGCTCCTGCTTCTCGATGGCCCGCCCGCCACTCCCGGGAAGGTTCGTGCGCTTCGTGTTTCGGGCGCACGAGTGACGGGTGAACTCGACCTCACGTCAGCGACCATCGACTGCGAGATCGACTTTGATGCCTGTTCCTTCTCCGATGTTCTGAGCCTTCGGCATGCTGCGACTCTCGCCATCTACCTGCAGGGGTCGCATCTGCCTGAGCTCAGCGCGGAAGCCCTGCACTGTCCAAGCCTCGACATGCGCGACGCGGTCGTCGAGGGGAACGTATGGATCCAGGCGAGCGATTTCACGGTCGACCTCAACCTTGATCGTGCGAAGGTTGGCGGTTGGATCAACGGCAACGTCCTCACGATCGGGACATGGTTCAACGGCCGATTCGGCTTGTCCGTAGGCAAGTGGCTCTCACTGGCCAGCGCCCGGATCGGAGGTGTCGACCTGCGCCAAGCCGATATCGGACTTTCCGGAGGCACCGAAGAGGCACTTGGCGCCCATCTGCTGGCATGTGACACCTTCTGGGCCTCGGACATTCGGGTGGCACACGGCATCATCCTGAGCGGCGCACAGATCAATGGCGAAGCAGTTCTGTCGAAGGCCGTTGTGTACGGAGCTCCCGCGGGCAAGCCCGCAATCCGGCTCGATGAGATCCACGCGCGACGCCTGGAGATCGATACCGCAAGAGAGGACGCGGAGTCCGTCTCGCTGCGGGGAGCCACCATTGGCAAGCTGATTGACCGTCCTCAAGGAGGTCCGCTCCTTGAAATGGACGCGCTCACCTACGCGCGACTCGAACCGCTCCCGCCTCGTTCGACCCGCATGCGCCTCGCCTGGCTCAACGAGAGCCTCGGTGACCGGTACATGCCTCAGCCCTACGAGCAACTGGCGGCAGCCTATCGAGTCCTCGGCCGTGACAGCGAAGCCCGCAGCGTCCTGCGGGCGAAGTACCGCCACCACCGCTCAACTCTTCCGTGGACAACCAAGATCTGGGACTGGCTGCAAGATGTTGTCGCAGGCTATGGCTACCGCCCCGCCCTGGCCGGTGGGTGGCTCGTCGCCCTCACACTCCTCGGCACACTCGTCTTCAGCATCAACGAGCCACAGCCCTCCGAACCAGGCCGCGGCCCGGCCTTCAACCCCACTGTCTACACACTCGACCTATTGCTGCCCATCATTGACTTCGGTCAGGAAAAGGCGTTCGTGTCGGCGAGCGGACAACAGTGGTTCGCCTATGTCCTCATTGCCTTGGGATGGATACTCGCCACCACGCTTGTCGCTGGCCTCACCCGTGTGCTGGGGCGCTCCTGATACAAGTGACCCGTCGGTGGGTTCTCGCGGTTCACCGACGGCGGCGGGCTGCCGGGTCACGCCCGGCGACGTGCGCGGCGACCGCGTCGACGCCGGGCCGGGCGTACCGCTCCAGAGACCGTACGGAGGCGTGGCGAGAGCGGGCCAGCAGCATCGGTGTTGAGGTGCCGTCTTCCGCGTCGTGGGTGAGGGCGCTGTGGCGGAGTCGGTGGAGTGTCCAGCCGTCCAGGTCCTCGATGTCCTCGGGTGAGGCGAGGGGGTTGGCCAGCAGGCGGGTGTTCTCCTCGAAGATCTCCTCAGCCCGGCGGTAGGAGAGCCGGGCCCGGCCGGTCTCCGGGCACACGTCGAGCGTGGGTTTTCCGGCCGGGGCCTTGCGGTCGGCGAGGAACAGCGGGCCGCGGGTAGGTCGGGCGATGAGTCTGGGCAGCAGCTGGGCGGTGCCAGACTGCCAGTGCACTACGTCGCTACGCAGGGTCTGCGGGCGAAGTACAGACCCGTGCCGTCGTCTGTGGCGGCCCTGCGTCAGGTCTGCCGATGCCCGGACACCGTCCAGCGGACTCGCTGGCCGGGGTCGTGGACGGGACGCCACACGGGTGCGGAGGGGCCGTGCTGGAGCAGGTCGGCCAGCGGCGCCACGAGCACGGGGACGTCGTACGGAAAGCGGGCCAGCAGCCCGGCCCCCGCGCGCAGGGCGCTGACCCGGTTCTCGACACCGGCCGGTCCGGTGCTGTCCAGGACGAACAGGACGAACAGGACGCGCGGGAAGAGCGGGTAGCGCCGACGCCACTCCTCAACCGCCGCCTCCTGGACGGTCGGCCGGCGCCCCGGGACCGCAGGTACGTAGCGGTGGAGGCGCTCGTACGCGGTCAGCTTGGCGGCGAGTCGTTCGGGACCCATCGTGGCCCGGTCGACTTCCACGAAAGCCCGCAGCATCGACCCGTTGTCCCCGTCGACGGGACCGCGCCGGTAGTACAGGAGCGCGTCGGGGATGACGGCCTCGCCGCTCCCGATCGGGTGGTGGACCTCGAAGATCCAGTCCAGCGGCCGGAACAGGTCGCCGTGACGTCGGGCGTCCTCGAGGAAGGCGAGGGCGGTCTCGGTCAGTGTGTGGCCGGCCTTCAGCCGTACGGCGGTCGGATCGGACACCGTCCTGGAGGGACGGTGCCCGCGCATCTCGGGCCACTCGCATACGAGTTGCACGCCGTAAGCGGTGGGGAACCACCCCCGCATCCGTCCGGCCTGCGGCAGGGTGATGCGGTCGACCAGCCCCTCACCGCGCAGTCTGGCCAGCCTGAGCCTGGTCTGCTCGGTGGTGGCCATCCGGTACTGCGTCAGCACCGCCAGCGCCAGCCGGTCTCCGCTGCCCGCGTCCACGCCGATCATCACGGATCTGCTCCCTTCCCGTCCGGTGCGGCGCCGTCCTTGCCGGGCGCCGCGCGTACCGGTCACAGCAGCACCCGGCCCCCACCAGAACCCCGACCACGAAGGCCCGACCACGGTCACGACGCGAGAACGCCTCCGTGGACCAGGCCGGTATCCCCGCCGACAACCCGGCCGACAACCGTCTGCACCTTCAGCCGCGCCTGCCTGCGAACCTGCAGGTCACCATGCTGGTCTGGCCGTGGTCGGGAGGACGACATCCCCTCTGCGCCCCCGAGTCCACGCCCCACAGCAGGAAGAAGAATGAAGTGGGTGGGACAGGTCCCGAGCGACGGGCGAGGGGATCGGGCGCCGCTGGTGTTGCTCGCGCGCGACGGCGGGGCCGCGCGCGACGCCGTCCAGGTGGGGCGATCGTGATTATGGCTCACCAGGGGCGCAGTTCTCTAACGGTGGATCGGGCACACGGGCCCCACTGATTGGTCTGGAAGGTATGCCGTTCGTTCTTCTGAGGTGAGGTCGCGTTTGACGGCGTGGCAGATCCTCTGGCTCGCCGCGGGGGGTTGGGGGAGGACAACGTTCCAGAGGCGCGCTGTCTTGTCGGCGCTGCCGCTGGCGAGGGTGTGTCCGTTGGGGGTGAAGGTCACCGACCACACCGTGGCAGTGTGGTCGAGGAGGGTGGTGCGGGTCTTGCCGGTGGTGACGTCCCAGAGTCGTACGGTGGCGTCGTTGCTGGCGGTGGCGAGGGTGTGTCCGTCGGGGCTGAAGGCCACTGACGACACCGCGTCTGCTTGCTTGGGCAGGGTGGTGCGGGTCTCGCCGGTGGTGACGTCCCATAGCCGACGGTCTTGTCGGCGCTGGCGGTGGGGCGCGGGTCTATCCGGTGAGGCCGAGGAGCAGATGGTCTGGGACGTTCTTGACGGCGCGGCCAGCAACCCGTGGGGCTTCCTGCAGTGGGACGCCGACGACCCCGAGGCCCAGGACGTACGGATCACCGACGCAGTCGACGTCCTGGCCCCGCTGTGCGATGCGATCGGGGAGGAAGGCGAGCTCGTCCTCGCGTCCCGCCGCTACGCGATGTCCGGCGACCATCGTGCCCTGCAGGGCACCGTCCTATGACCGCTGCTGATGAGCGCGGCCGGGGGACGCCGACTACTGCCGCTGCCTGGCCAACTGGATCGCCTCAACCGCACCCTTGCCGTTTCTGACCGCAACTACGTGCTCGACGACGGCCAGGCGGGCTTGGCCTATGACGAGCTCTTCGAGCGCTACCTGGAGTCGGACGATGTGGTCGTGCCTCCGGCGCCGCGCATCGTGGCTTACGTGGAAGCTCTCGTAGCGCGATACCCGGACGACAGCGATCGCAGTGGCGTATGGGCGTCACCGCCGGTCACCGATGAGGCATCGGGCCCGATCGTGTACCTGCTGATGTCCTACGGCGAGGCTGAGGAAGTGTCTGAGTACGCCGCTGCGCTGGCTCGCGAGCACGGACTCGTCTGCTTCGATCCGCAGGAAGAGCGTCTGCGGCCGTGAGCCGGCTGTTCTTTCAGCGGGCGGACCAGAGGAAGATGGCCGCGATGAGGAGTCCGGCGCGGTGGCCGGGCGGCCGGGGGTTCGACCTCGCGCTGCTGGTATCGGGCGCCCACCAGCGCCACGCCGCTGCCGTCATCGCCCCGCTGGAAACCCTGGGGCAGGACTGCGACCAAGCCGTGCAGCGGCTGCTGCACTTCGGCGGTGTGCAGCGCCGCACGACCCCGGGCCGCGGAGATGGCCGGGGTGCTGGTCTACGACCCCTACGCCCACCACCCCGACGAGGTGAGCGAGGACCTCGCAGCCGCGCGCTCCCTCGTCGGCCAGGGCGGCCGGGTGGACCGAGGCGGCGCCCTTCGTCGTTCTGTTCATGACCGGGGTTGCAGCATGCGGTAGATGAGGTTGCGTGTCGCTCGTCCACGCGGTGGTCGTGGTGGGCCGGGTCCTGGAGTGCGAGGGGCCAGTGGAAGGTGCCGGCGACGAAGGCGAGTGTTCCGTTGTCGTGTTCGCACAGGCTGGTGTTCTGTTCATGACCGGGGTTGCAGCATGCGGTTGATGAGGTTGCGTGTCGCTCGTCCACGCGGTGGTCGTGGTGGGCCGGGTCCTGGAGTGCGAGGGGCCAGTGGAAGGTGCCGGCGACGAAGGCGAGTGTTCCGTTGTCGTGTTCGCACAGGCTGGTGTTCTGGATGCGGCGGCCGCGCCCGCCTCCGGGGCCGAAGCTGTCGCCGTAGGGGAACTCCGAAAGGAGCGTCCGGCCAGCGCCTGTCGGGACCGGCATCCTGTCGTCGTAGCCGTCGGCTTCGCCGTCGACCAGGTCGTGTATCTCCTCGCCGTCCTTGAGGCCGGTGCCAGCCCAGAACCAGTGGTCCGGCTCGCGCACGACCAGGGGCGCGGGTTCGGACAGGATGCCGTTGTACTGCACGCCCAGCAGCCCTTGTTCGGCACGGCCGTGCTTCTTGCCGTGCGTGTGGTCCTTCAGGTCGCGCCAGCGGTCGGTGGGACCGTGTTCGTCCGGTGCGGGATCCTCGGTCTGCTTGTAGCAGACGACGGGGCCGGGAACCCGTGCCGAGGCCGTCGACTGGCTGGACGCGAATCGGCCCGGGCCCCCTTCGGGCCTCATTCTGAAACGATCAGTAAGGCGGCGTCGTGCCGAACGGCCGTCGCGGGAGCGTCACAGCTCGGCTGGATCCGGCGCGTGCAGTCCGCGTGACGACCAGCGCACCAGCGAGGGTGCCCCTGGGGGCTTGTTTTGCTCTACTGGGCGGGGCAACGGAAGCTGCTGGCGAGCGGTGTGCGCACGTCCGGTACGGTCAACGCGGTGGTGTCGGCGCCAGCCTTCTGGGCGGCAGCCATCACGGTGGCGATGTCGCCCGTGGCCAGTGTCTCGGCGGGGCACTGCCGGCACTCTCCTTGCGGCTTGTGCCCTGGCTGAGCGTCAACGAGCGCCCGGACGTGGCCGAAGGCGTCCAGAGCCCGGTCGACCCGCACCGCGTACCACGTCCCCCGCTGCTGCTGCGCTGAGAGGCCGGTTGCGACCTGGGGATGCACGGGCAGGTCCACCTGTTCGTTCACGCAACGGACGAGGACGACCTGGTCGAGGTAGTCACACCGGTCGGGCCCGGGCCGATTCGCGTCCAGCCAGTCGACGGCCTCGGCACGGGTTCCCGGCCCCCACAGATACTCGGACGGGAAGACGGTCGTCGCGGCCCGGGCGTCGAATTCCATCAGGCCCGGGTCGTCCACCACGGCACGCACCAGGATGTAGGCCAGCGGCTCCTCGTCCTGCACCGAAGCCAGATGTTCGGCCAGACTGGCGAGGATCGTGTGCCCGCTCTTGCTCCAGCCGATGGCGATGATGTCCCGCTTCAGCGGCGCCGGGTACAGCCGTCCGCCCGGGGTGGGCTGCCCCCACAGGTGGTTGATGAGCTCGGCGAGGTCGGACAGGGTGCGGGCGGCGTCCACCGGGGAGTTCAGATGGTAGGAGCCGTGCGCGGCCATGTTGCGCATCTCCCTCTGGACCGGCTCCAGGCTTCGGGGGCGCTGCCCACGGAGCAGACCTTCGCGACGCGCCCACCGCAGCAGCCCGCCGAGCATCCCGTTGAAGTGCTCCCAGTCCCCGGCAGCGCCCATCCGGATCTCGGTGCCCTTCACGTTCCGGAACTGCTCGTGGAAGGCCGGGTAACTGGTCATGGCGACCTGGTGTTCCCGGCCCCGGCGGTCGCGCACGTCAACGATGCGATCCTGGTAGCGAGCCACGAAGCGGTCCCGCAGGGCCTGCTCGAAGGTGAGACGGGCCGCGTCCTCGACCAGGGAGAAAAGCTCGTAGCACAGCACCCCGTGGCTGAACCCGGCCCGCAGCTGCTCGAACTTGTTCCGCGTCGATTCGGCGACCTCGTCCGCCAGCTCCAGCCGGGCGACCACCCGCTGCTGGAACTCCGCCGAGTCCTCCGCATGCAGCCGGCCGAGGCCCCACGGGGTGAAGCGCAGCGTCCGCTCGTCGACCGCCTGCAACTGCTCGAGCGTCTTGATCTCCATACTGGGCCGTGCCTGCCTTCCTGATACGGCTGTCGGTCAACCAGCCAGGATTGGCTCAAACCCCGGATACCGCAACCGAATTGACCCCGATCCTGACATCCACACCAGCCGTTCCCTCCGCGAAGGGCTGCGTGAGCGCAACCGTGGTGGCGCGCCCACACCCAAATGACCGCCCACATCGCCGAGCAGCAGGCGGCCTCGCCGCCAGGGGGACCGGCTGGGGCGTTGATCGCACATGCCGGGCCGGGGGCGCCGGGGCAAGGGCAACGCGGTCGCCGGGCTGGGCAAGGAACACGGAATCAAGTGAAGTTCACGCGGGTTCTCGAGACGTACCGCGGGCGAATCAGCGAGCGCACGAGGTTCTCGACCACGGGCAGATTCCGCCAGCTGAGCCGGGAACCTGC
This sequence comes from Streptomyces sp. NBC_01334, assembly GCF_035983595.1. Taxonomy (NCBI): domain Bacteria; kingdom Bacillati; phylum Actinomycetota; class Actinomycetes; order Kitasatosporales; family Streptomycetaceae; genus Streptomyces; species Streptomyces sp. NBC_01334. The sequence continues at coordinate 9,875,463 of NZ_CP130718.1, forward strand.
CCGAGAGGGCGGGAATCCGGAAGTCGCGCGTCAGCCAATCCACGCCTCGCCGTGTCGATGCCGGTCCAACCCCACAGCTGAGAACTCGTCTTCGCCGGCGGTTGCCACTACGCCCAACCGCCGCAGCGCTTGAGAGATCGGACTGCCGGCCGGCGGGAAGGGCTGGCCCTCCTCCACATGGAGCGGGCCCAGCACGATGGTGCCGCCCTCCCACACGGCAGCCCGCTGCTCGCCCACGCCGCCGAAGTACTCAGCTTCCACGTAGGCCACCGGCCCACCAACTGACCAGGCAGCGAGGGCCTTCTCGAACCCTCCTGGCAACCGCCAGAACCCCAACGCGCCTACGCCGCTGCCGACGACGGAATCGAACAAGATGTCCGTCATCGGCATCAGCGACAGGCCCTGTCCGATCGACGCCAGCCGAGCGGCAGGTAGCTTCCGCGCCACACCCCGCAGCGCCTCCCCTTCAGCGATCACTGCGTGCAGGTCGTAACCCATTCCAACACCCCCTCCAGATCGGAGGCCCCATCTTGTCCCAGACGGCGAAGGCGAACCCGCGCGGCACTCCCTCTCAGGACCACCACACCCCCAGCCGGTTCTCGCCGGAGCACCGTCCCAATCACCTCTAACATCCACCCGCCGCCGGGCTCTCGTGGTCTGCTCGAGGACGCGGGTCCACCGGGAGGCGAGGCGGCTGCCTGCACCCTGGCCGCTCCCGCCCACGTACGGCCCCCAGTGGGGCCCGGTTGCCCGGGAGCCGGGCGGTTGCAATCGACGAAAGGCGTCAAGTCAGCGTCGCAGTCCGGGACCGACGCGCTCGTAGGTGCAGCGCTTGGTGACCGGGTTCAGGACGGCGACTTTCAGCGGGCTCTGAGTGGCCGCCTTGATACGGGAGAGCCAGGCCTGCCCGGGGACCAGGATCGTCAGATCCGCAGGCCACCCGGCGAATGCCGAGGGCTCCGGGCAGACCACACCGGCCAGTTGGAACGCGCTGCCCTTGCGCGGACGGCTGTAGAGGAGCAGTCCGTTTCCGTGGGCGGGGCTCTGGGCGCCGCACTCGACGGCCTTGCCGGAGGTGGAGCGCACCATGTGCATGAACGCGGGCCACAGTTCGGCGTCCATGCCCGCGTGCTCGAAGAAGGCCGTCAGCCGCTCCTGCTCCGCCCGCTGTTCCCTCGCCTGGTCCTCAGCGGCCTGTCGGCGGTCCTCGGCGGCCAGCCTGCGCTGTTCGGCGGCAGCGGCCCGCTGCTCCGCGGCCTGCCGGCGTTGTTCGGCGGCGGCCGCCTGCAGGATGGCTTCGGCGTCGGCCTCCAGCCGGGCCCGGTCGATGGCCAGTTGGACGTAGGAGCGGGCGGTCCACCACACCGTGGCGTCCGGGCCGGTATGGGGATGCACCCGTCCCTGAAGAATCCACCGGATCGCATCGACGAGGGAGCAGGAGACATGGGTCCACGCCGCCTTCGTCCTCAGCGTGTGCGGCGCCGCCCAGGTGTAGCGCGCCATGCCATGGCGCACCGTCCATGCGTCTCCGCGGTTCCTGGGGGGCGCTACCCGCAGGGAGGGCACGCCGCGCTCCCACGGCCGCTTCTCCACCGCAATCCAGCACACCGCCACACCGTCCGCCGCGTAGCGATCGGTCCGCATCTGCGCGTCCTGCGGCGTCATCGGTGACAGCTGCGCCTCCAGCGCCATGAACGGCCGGTCCTGCCGGTCGAAGACCAGCACGTCGGCACGCCAGGTCCGGGCCTTGTTGCCGACCTCCAGCTCGGCTCTGAAGCCCGCTGCCCGGGCGGCGGTGGCCAGCTCCAGCTTCAGCAGGTGATGCTCGGGCGACTCGTTCGCCAGCGCGCAGTCGCGGGGCCGCACCTGGTGGTAGAAGTGCCTGGCACGGTGGGGGGAGATGCGCGCGAACACCCTTCCCCGGCACTCCGGACACGCCAGCTCCAGCCCTTTCACGCGGTGGACGTCCGCCCAGGACCGGCCGCACCCGAGATCGTCCGCCGACGCATCCAGCCGGCCCCAGTCCGCGTGCACGGCGGTGTACCCCATCGGCCCCCCAACCTGTGCCCCGACAAGGACAGCATCCCCTGTGCCCGCAATGGCGATACACCCGGTTTCCAGGGCACGGCAGGAAGAAGACCGAGACTCTGGGAAGCGTGGTCTGCGTGGCACGCTGTGACGAATCGAGGAGAGGAACACCTCAGGTTGGTGGCCGGCCAGGTGTCTACAGGGTGGCTGACCACCGGCCGCGTGAGAGCGTGGTCTGTCCGTCGGGGGTGATCGTGACGCGAGCCCGGTCACCGGCAGTTCCCCGCCGATGATGAGACGGTCGAGGACATCGGTCAGCAGGTCCCACAGGCGGCGGGGACCGCCTTGGTGGACCGTCGGCAGGGCACGGGACTTCGCGGCGCTGGCGCGAGCCCAGGAGCCGTCGGGGTGGACCTGCTTCAGCCGAACCGGGGCTAGGGCGTGTATCGGAAGTGGATCTTGGGCGTGGAATGATCTTGGTTCGTGGCACGTGGAGATCTGACGGATGCGCAGTGGGCGGTGCTGGAACCGCTGCTGCCGAAGGGCAAGAAGCCGGGCCGGCCGCCGACATGGCCCCGGCGGCAGCTGATCGACGGCATACGGTGGCGGACCCGGACTGGGACGCCATGGCGGGATGTCCCAGAGCGGTACGGGCCCTGGGGGCGGGTGTATGACCTGTTCCGCCGCTGGCAGCGGGACGGCACCTGGCAGTGGATCTTCACCGCCCTGCAGACTCGGGCCGACGCCGAGGGTCTGATCACCTGGGACATCAACGTCGACTCCACAGTCTGCCGGGCCCATCAGCACGCCGCCGGGGCGAGAAAAAGGGGGACCTGCAGAAGGAACCGCCCGGCGGCCTTGCCGCCGAGCCGGACGACCACGGCCTTGGACGCTCGCGCGGCGGCCTGACCACCAAGCTCCACCTGGCCGTCGAGCAAGGACAGAAGCCCATGTCGATCGTGATCACAGCAGGGCAGCGCGGGGACTCCCCACAGTTCGAGCCCGTCCTGGACAAGGTCCGCGTGCCCCGCATCGGGCCGGGCAGGCCCCGCACCCGGCCCAATCGTGTGCGCGCGGACAAGGCGTACGCCTCCCGCAAGAACCGCGCCTACCTGCGCCGCCGCAGCATCCGCTGCACTATCCCGGACAAGGCCGACCAAGCCCGCAAGCGCAAGAAGCTCGGCTTTCGTGGCGGCCGGCCGCCGAAGTTCGACAAGACCGACTACCGCGAGCGCCACGCGGTCGAGTGCGGGATCAACCGCCTCAAGAGACACCGGGCCGTGGCCACGCGGTACGACAAGCTCGCGGTCCGCTACGAGGCGACCGTCCTGGTTGCGGCCTTCCACGAGTGGCTGTGACCAGCACGGTCACAAAGCGACTAATCGTCGAGTTCGGTGAAGAGGGTCAACTGAAGAGCGCCCGGTGCCTCGAGCCGGGAGTTCAGGGAGTTCCACGGCGTGCGCGTCGGTTCGGCGACCACCTGGGCTCCGGCTGCGGCCAGCTTCGATGTGGTGGCGACGGAGTCGTCAACCTGGAAGGCGACCCGGACGTGGCCGGCTACTCGCCGCCCGACCTCGACTTGGTCGATGAAGGCAGCGTGGTTTGGGTCGGTCAGCTCCAAGGTGGCTCGGCCGGCGTCCAGGATGGTGACTCGTCCGTCGGGAGAGGTGAACGCGCCGCGTTCACTCAGGCCGAGGACGTCGCGGTAAAAGTGCAGCGCCGCATCGTAGTCGGCTGCCGTGACCACTAAGCGGAGTTCGCGGACGGCGGGTTCGTCGGACATGTCGGCTCCTAGGAGATCTTGGGTACCGACTCGTCAACCCCGTCCTGGACCGGACAATTCCCGTGCCGCACCGGTTGGATGACCTCACACCGGCTACGGCATGCCCGCGCTGGTTGTAGCCGTTAGCGAGTCGGTGTTACCAGTGCTTCCGATACACGCCCTAGAGCCTGTCCGGGCGATCTTGTCTGGTGGTTTCTAGTGGCCGAGAGAGCCGATGAAGCGGTCCAGCCGTGAGACGACTTGCCGCAATACGTCAACGGATCCCGTGGCGTCGTTCGCGAGCTCCAGTGCGTGATCCGCTGAGGGAACTTCCAGGGTGCCATCTGCTGACCACAGCCGATGGCGCTCATAGGCCGTCTTCCACGGCCCGAACCGCTCAGGCAGATCCCGCCACTGCACCCCGGTCCGCACCCGGTGCAAAATCCCGTCGATCACCTGTCGGTGATCCCCCCACCGGCCACAACGACAACGCCCATTGCTGACCGGCAGGAACGGCTCAAGCCGCTCCCACTCGGCATCCGTCAGATCACCTCGCCCCATGTCCCGAACAACGATCCGACACGACGCCAGTCACATGATCAGCTGGCTAGTAGCCTGCGGCCATGCCCGATCCCTCCCCCTTCGCCATGCCCACTCGCTTCGATGGTGCCCCTGACCGTGTCGCAGTCGTCGTTCCGGGCGTCGGTTACTCGCCCGCCAGGCCACTGCTGCACTTCGCTCGCGGCGTGCTCCTCCAGCGCGGCTGGACGGTCCAGGAGTTGTGGTGGCAGATCCCAGATGACTTCTCGCAGTTCACCGTGGACGACCGGATCGCGTGGGTGGAGCGGCATGTCACCCAGGCCATCGACGCCGAGGCAGGGGCCTGTCGCCTCCTTGTCGGCAAGTCCTTGGGCTCACTCGCCTGCGGCATCGCAGCCGAGCGAAACATCGCAGCGGCCTGGCTCACTCCTGTCCTGACCATCGACCATGTGGCCCGTGCTCTCCAGCGAGCCCAAGCGCCGACCCTCCTCATCGGCGGCAGCGCCGACAAGTTGTGGGACTCACGGATCGCCGAGTCCCTACGACATGACGTCCTGGAAGTTCCCTCGGCGGATCACGCACTGGAGCTCGCGGACGACGCCACGGGATCCGTTGACGTATTGCGGCAAGTCGTCTCACGGCTGGACCGCTTCATCGGTTCTCTCGGCCACTAGAAACCACCAGCCAAGATCGCCCGGACAGGCTCTAGCCGGGACAACCACTCACATCGAGACCGTCCCCCTCGACATCGACCCGGCTGCCCTCACCCAGCGATAGTCGGCAGAGCAGCTGGTACGGATCATTCGGCGGGTGTCCAGGGCGGGTCCGGGGTGATGTTGATGACGCCGCAGTACCTCTTCCTAGCAGGACCAGGACAACGCTGGTAGCGGCCCCGACACGGCTGCTCGTTGATCGGGCATGAGCGCCCAGGTGCAGAGGAAGCGCGGTGACAAGCCCAGCCAGCCTCATGAGGCAGGCCCGCACCGTGTGGCCTGGTGGGCGGTGTCGAAGACGTTGATGCCGAGGGGGCCCACACCCCTACGGCTCCGAGGATCCATGGCGTCGACCCTGACTACGCGTTCCTGACCTAGGGGCCGGTTACGCGATCAGGGCCACCACCATGGCGATCAGTCCGATCGCTATCAGCGCCACAACGATCCTGAACACCGGGGAACAGCGGGCCTGGGCCTGGCCCCTGCCCGGCGGAGAGGCCCAGTGGCTCCGCATCGCACACGAGGTGACCGCCGGCCAGAACTGGCCCTGTTACCTGGGTCCTGCCGAATCCCTCCCGCTGGCCGTCACGTCCGGGCGTACCCCCATCCGCCAGGTGCAGCTGCCCGCCACCTCGGTCGGCTGCCCGACCGCGGTGGCGGGCAGCGCCGTCTCACCGCAGGCCACTGCCACGACCGGCGCGGAGTCGTGATCCCGCACGGGGAGGGTCTCGTGACCGTCCACCCCACCGCGGTCGGTCGGCTGACCGCCACCTTGCGGATGGAACAGACAGTGCTCGACCGCCACCCACGGTGTGCCGTCGTGCTCGCCTGTGGCAGCGGCCTGGGTCTCGGCCTGCTCCTCGGACCGAAGGCGGCTTCACTCCTTCGGCTGCGCCTGTGCTGTGCGCAGGTAGTCCAGGCCGGCGTGATCCGTCACGTCGGAGTCACCGCTCAGACGGTGTACCACGGTCCAGCGCCCGTCCGGGACGGCGCCGGCGAAGACGGATGCCGTGCCTGTCGCTCCGTTGTGCCAGACCACGGGCAGCGGTCCCGTGCGTTGCCATCCGAGCCCCGGGTCTCCAAGTGAACGATCGAGCACGAGAGCCGTCAGCACGCGTGCCAGCGTGCGGGGAGTCGCCCACAGGCCGCCGGCGGGCAGGACTGCGCCGGTCATGGTCCACGGTTTCACCGTGCGGCCGAACCACCTGGTCGGCAGCAGCCGGCTGTGCTGCGGCGGTGTGGCGCTCATGGCGTGCGGCGGCAGGCCAAGGGGTGACAACACGAGTCCGGCGACGAGTTCCTCGTACTCCTGCCCGCTTGCCGCTGCCAGCGCCGCGCCGAGCACGGCATAGCCGAGGTTGGAGTACTCCTGGCGTTGTCCCGCGGGGGCGACGGCGAGCAGGTCGAGGCCGGCGAGCAGCTCGCGCAGCCGGTCGGCGGTGAACGTCCGGTACGGGTCACGGCGGGACGTGCCAGGGGGAAGCCGGGGCAGACCTGAGGTGTGCTCCGCCAGATGACGCAGGGTGATCCCGGTTCCGGCCGGGGCGCCGAGCCATCGCTCGACGGGGTCGTCAGGCGTCAGCACCCCTTGTCCGGCCAGTTGTTGGAGGATGGTTCCGGTGATGACCTTGGTGAAGGACCCGACCTCCACGTATTTGTCGGGGTCGTGTGCGCCGGTGACAATCGGATTCTCGTCGGCGCTGCCGAGGATGCAGGTGGGGACGGTGCGCATGGCTGTCAGTTCGCTGTCTGGGGAACGGGGGCATCGACTGTGCGGTCGCTGTCCGGCGCGCCCCCCTCGGTGACGGTCCGGACGCCTCCGGGCTGTTTCGGCGTCCAGCGTGCTGTGATGCTGCGTGCCGTCCGGCGTGCACGGGCCAGGGCCGACGAGAGGAAGATCAGGTCGCAGGCGATCATCGTCAGGGCGAACGCGGTGAGTCCCATGAACACGCCGATGGACACATGGAAGGCGATGGATGCCGCCGCCGTCCACGGGCGCAGCCTCGCCACCAGGATCCCCATCGGGAAGTACACGAGGAACAAGGTGGTGCTGTAGGTGCCGAGGAAGACGAGGACGTCGTTGTCGTAGACCAGGCTGGACCATCCCGGCAGCTCGAACTCGGGAACGCGCATGATGTAGAAGAGCGCAGTGCCGTCCTGCCACACCTCTCCCTGCACCTTGTACAGACCGCTCACCACGTACACGAGGCACATCTGCAGGGCGATCGCAGCCACGCCGAGATTATGCAGGGGGACGCGGAGGCAGCGCAGGCCTTCGGGGAGTCGTCTCGTGACGCGCTGGGCGAGTCCGCTCGAGAAGGAGAAGTGCCGGTAGCAGTCGGTCAGCAGCAGCATCGGGATGACGAGTTGAGCGAGGTTGTCCCCGCCGTCCAGGAATGCCGACTGCCGCTCGTAGAGCGACCACAGCAGCACTCCGTGCGCCGCGAGGACCATCCGGCCCCCCACGCCGAAGGTGACGGCCACAGCGGCGAACAGCCCGAGGTGGAAGACCACCTCGAACCAGGCGTGGGAGGTGGTCCACGCGTAGAGGCTGAAGCTGCCCTTCTCTTTGATCTCTTCGACGAAGAGGTGGTGGGGCAGGACCGAGTCGGCTCCTGGGCCGAACAGGTAGCTCCGGTCGCTGTAGTGGCTCACGTAGTACATGAGGCCGACGAAGCCCAGCAGCGCGCGGGTCCCCGACACGCCCAGCGCGGCGATGGGGCGACTGGCGGCGGCGTCGATCGCTTCCTTGATCCTCATCGAAGGTCCACCGCCTTCTTCCACGGCAAGTCGTAGAGGTCCACTTTGCTCTTCGCCTCGGCGTTCTTCCGCTGCGACCAGGGAGGCAACGTCTTGATGTACATGCGTACCTGGACAGCGGTCGGCCCTGTGCCGTCGGGGCAGACGTCGTGCATCCGGGTCAGCGAGAAACGGGACAGCGATCGCTCGGCGTCTTCGTGCTGACTCTTTTCGTACGGAGTCAGAGGAATGACGTGATCACGCTTTCCGTCTTTTGCTGGCGAGTCCTCGGTATTCTTCTCCTCCTCTTTCTGACGGAGTCGCAGCAGCAGGTCGTCAGAATCGTTCAGCTGATTTATCCCGTTGCTTACGAGGCGTACTGTGCGGGAGGGGAAGAATCGGTCTTCCTGGGTCTCCTTGATCAGGGGTCCGGTCACGTCGTAGAAATCTGTGACGGAACCGTCGGAACACTTTGCGCGAGCTATTATCCCTTCGTCGTCCTTTGTCGGATTCGGAGCGAAGAGACTCCAGTTCTGTGTGAAATACGGCTCCAGGTAGCCGCTGATGAGCCCGTGCAGCCTGATTTTGGCGGGGCTGAGCGGCGCCTGGGAGAACGCCGCAAGAAAGAAATGGGCGCCCAGGAGGGCGGCACCAGTCAGCAGTGCCGCCCTCTGGATGCGCCGATGGCGCGCGATCACCTGTCGAAAGCGGTCGCCGCAGCGGAGGCGCCGTCGACGGACACCTTCGCAGGCGCGCTGAACAGGCTGAAGTTGTTGGCCACCTCGGACGCCTGGTGTGCGACGGAGCCGGCGGCGGCCCGTGCGTGCACGGTGGCGCGAGCGGCGGCCCGCCCGGCCGCCGCGGCAGCCCGCGCGCCGGCGGCGGCGCGCGGGGCCACCGGAGCGCCCTCGCTTGCAGCCTGGGTGCTCAGGCTCACGTCAGCCTGCTGCGGGGTGGAGGCCTGGGCCGAACCCTGCATCGACACCGTCAGGAGCGTGCCCGCGACGGCCACACCGAAGACGACTGCGGCATTCTTCTTCTTCATTGTTTCCCCTCTTTTTCTGGTCGTCCGGGGAAGACGACGGCGTGCCGGAAATGTTGGTCAGACATTCCCGACCGCTCGCCCCCGTGAGCTGACCAGGTTTTCCGACGGAGACGGAGAATGTTCGCGACGTGCGCCCCGTATGCCCGCTTGCATCTGCAAGTGAGCCCTCATGCCCGCCGCGATTCCTGATGATCTTATGGAGATCATCAAGGCCATCTCAAGGAGTGATCATGTGGTGATCATCACAGCGCCGTGTTCGCGCGCCTTCGCCCCTGAGTGGTTCGCGCGCTATTCGGTTCCCTGGGGGCTGCAATCGGTCAGCGATTGACCTGAATCCGTTGAACGGTGAAATGGTAGCGTTCCGGCCCTGAACGCTCACGGAGGATGTATGGAACCAGATGCGATCGTGGTGGGAACCGGGCCCAACGGCCTGGCGGCAGCGGTCACTCTCGGACGCGCGGGACTCAAAGTCGCACTGTACGAGGCCCGGGAAACCATCGGCGGCGGGCTGCGGACGGAGTCGCTCTTCGACTCCGAGATCGAACACGACCTGTGTTCCGCGGTTCACCCCATGGCCGTGGCGTCCCCCTTCTTCCGTCGGTTCGACCTGGCGTCCCGGGGGGTGACGATGCTGTCCACGCCCGTCAGCTACGCCCACCCTCTCAAAGACGGCCGCGCCGGCCTCGCCTACCGGGACCTGGAGGCGACCTGTGAGCACCTCGGCCCGGACGGCGAACGTTGGCGCCGCCTCATGCAGCCGTTGCTCGAACGTTCCCAAGAGCTGGTCGACTTCATCCTCTCCGGACAACGAAGCCTTCCCCGCAGCCTCTCGGTCCCCGCGCTGCTGGCTTCCCGCATGCTGGTGCACGGCACCGCGTTGGCGCCCCGCCACTTCAGCACCGAAGAGGCCCGCTCCCTCCTCACCGGGGTGGCGGCCCACGCGGTGGGCAGGCTGCCGTCCCTGGCCTCGGGCGCGGTCGCCGTGCTTCTCGGACACCTCGCGCACGCCGGCGGCTGGCCGGTGCCCGAGAGCGGAAGCGCCCGCATCGCCGACGCGCTCGCCGCCGACATCGTCGCCTGCGGCGGAACCTTCCACACCAGCCATCACGTGACCCGCCTCGAGGAGCTCCCCCGTGCCAAGGCGGTGCTGCTCGACGTGAGCCCCAAGGCGTTCGCCCGGATCGCCGCCGATCGGCTGCCCCTCCGCTACCGGCGAGGCCTCGCCCGGTTCCGGTACGGGCCCGCGGCGGCGAAGGTCGACTTTCTCGTCTCCGAGCCGATCCCCTGGGCCAATCCCGCCGTAGGACAGGCCGCCACCGTCCACCTGGGCGGGACCCAGGCAGAGATGTACCGGGCCGAGACAGCGGCGGCGGCCGGCATCCGGCCCGAGGAGCCGTTCGTCCTGCTGGTCGACCCGGCCGCGGCCGACCCCGGCCGCGCCAGAGCCGGACGACGTCCCGTATGGGCCTATGCCCACGTCCCCAACGGTGACGCCGTCGACCCGGCCGCGACGGTCACTGCGTGCATCGAGCGCTATGCGCCGGGATTCACCGACACGGTCATCCACCGGCGGGGGATCAGCGGCGCACAGTACGAGGAGTACAACCCGAATTACGTGGGGGGAGACATCGGCGGGGGAGCCATGACCCTCTGGCAGTCCCTCATGCGTCCCGTGCCCCGCTTCGATCCGTACCGCACCCCGCTGCACGGTGTGTACCTGTGCTCGGCGTCAACGCCGCCCGGACCGAGCGTCCACGGCATGTCGGGACACCTTGCCGCGCTGTCCGCCCTTCGCCGCGAGTTCGGCGTACACGCTGCTCCGGACATCGGACCGCGGTGAGCCGTCCGCACGCGACCCGCCCGCGCAGAGCGCTGCTCACCCCGCGCTCTCCGCCACCTCGTCCGCGGACGTGTCGGGGAAGATCAGCCGCACCCCGCCGCCGATCACCAGGAAGCAGGACAGCAGGAGGGCGAAGTGCATGAACTTCGCGGCACCCTCCCAGTCGGACGAAGGCCCCAGGACCAACCAGAAGGCGAGAGCCATCCCCGCCAACACCACCGTCACGCCAAGCAACCGACGCACTCCATGATCCCTTCTCAAAATGACCTTCAGGCAACCGTCCTACTCTACGCACCGGTAACTACGGCTCGGCGCACGGCAGATGAGCAGCTGGCCGAATCGCGCCGCACGCAGGCGCGGCGCCACCCTCATGAAGGCCGCGCGGGGCGGGGGAGAGCCCCCGCCCCTGCGAGCGGGCGACGCCGTATCCCTGCCCGCGCCGCGCCGGTCGACGAACGCAGCACGCGCCCCAGTTGGCCGAACCTCGGTCACCAGGCCGGTACACGACCAACGCGTCCGTGCTTTCGGACATCGCCGTAACACGTCCGCTTCGAGCGCATGGATCGTCGAAGCCGAAACGGCGGAAGCCCCGCTGTGACTCCTCGTTGTCCAACCTCTGCCGATCCGGCGCCCTCGACGGCCACCGAGACCGAGCTCGAGGAGATCGACCCGCACTGGCCCGGATTCAGCAACAACCCCGGCCCGGTCGAGCGCCGTGAAAGGTCAGTAGTCGAGGTCGCGGTAGTCGATGTCGTTGAGAGTGACGTCGGAGAGTCCTGTGGCGCGGCCTCCGCCGTCTTGAGCAGATCTCCTTGAACCCTTCGGCGATGATCTGGCGCATTTCCTGGTCGTTGGCGCCCTGGTCACGGGCGTCGAAGAGGCGTTCTGGTCACGCCTTGGGCGGCCGCGTGGAGCCTGCGGCCTGAGGTGCGTAGGCCGGGGCGAGGTGCACGGTGAGGCGTCGGAAGCGTTCGTCGTCGGTGGTGCCGACCGGTGCGGTGTACCCGAACCGGGCCCTCGTCTCCACGGTGATCCCGGCCGCGGACAGATCCGCCGGAGCGCGGCGTGGGCCTATTGCGGTTTCGTCATCGTGGCGGGTACGGCGGCCGGGCTTCTCCACGACGACAGGCAAGCCCAGATCCGCACCTGGACCGCCTCACCGATCGCCTGGATCAGCAGCTGATCTGGGTGGCTGCCTTCCTGTCGGCTCTGCTCTCGCTGAGCGCACTGACCTATCACCTGGTGGAGCTGCCGGGGCAGCGCCTGGCCCGTCGGCTGTTGGCTCGTGAGTCCGGTCCGCCCACTGGGAACGGACCGGTCGTCCCAGAGACGCCGAAGGAGTATGAGGCGGCTGCTCGCAGGGGACGCCATCGTCTGGTCTCAGGACGGCAACAGCCGACGGTCGCGGTACCGGCGGACAGCCAGAAGTCCTAGCAGCCTCAAGCCATCGTGGTGAGAGCATTCCGCGAACAGGGCCAGCCGGTCGTGCAATCGGCTCGTCACGTTCGGGAGTGCATCGCCTCAGCCGATACCTGACCGGTCGCGCCCTGCTCAAAGGCGTGCGACCGGTCAATCCCTGGCGCGGGCCGGGCCAGTAGTGGCCGGAGAACCACTGCAGCTGCATGAACAGGTCGAGGTGATGGTGGTGGTAGGAGAGCGGGGCGATGCGGTGGGTGTTGCAGTAGAAGGAGAGCCAGCGGGTGTTGCGCAGCCGCGGGTAGTAGTTGGCGATCGTGGTCAGGCCGCCGTCCCACAGCTTGAGCGCGAGTTCGTTGTGGGTGTGCTGGTAGTAGTCCCACACACCGAACAGGGCGAAGATCATGCCGTTGAAGGTGTAGTCCGACGTGCCCGGCGCGTCGATGGGGTATTTCTGGATCCAGAAATAGCCCGCGCTGTCCTTGTTGACCACCCACGGTTTGGCGTCGTCGGCGCGCAGCAGTGAGGCGAACGCGCCGTCGGCCGCGGCCAGGTACTGGGGGCAGGTCTTCGCGTATCCGTAGGAAGCAAACGGGGTGGCGGTAGCGGCCGTCGTCGACGGCAGTGTCCGCGAGGACTCCACCACGACCTCGGGGTGGCCAGGGCCGAACTCCAGCTCGCCGCGCTGCCCCAGCCGGCGCTGAAGCGGCATCCGTGCCACGGGTGGTCGGCATGGGCGGGGCGCACGTGGGTTCCCAGGTCGCGCCGGGCGGCGGAGGGAAGCGGGGCGGTGCGGGCGATCAGCCGGAGTCGGCCGGAGGCGCCGAGAACAGCTTCGGGCGTGGTCCGGGCTCACTGGTGGACCCGGTATTCGAGGGTTGCAGCATTCGCCGTAGAGCGAGCAGTTCCGTACCCGGCGGTCACGTCAGCGGTGACAAGGTGTAAAGCTCTCGCCGCAACGGGCGCTGTCTGCGCGAAGACGCCGGATCAAGAAGAACCGGCCTCTTGCGATGGACTCGCGACGGACGCCCGCGCTCCGGTGCGGTCCTTCGCCTTCTGCCACCGCGCCGTACGGCCCCCTCCCGCAGCGGCAGTAACCGCGCGGCAGAAGGCTCACCCGGCGCTACAAGGTTCACGGCGCCGGTAGGGCACCGATCTGCTGCATCACCCCGAGGAGGTCGGGCTGGCCCCGTTCGCCGACGATCCGGCCGTCGGCCAGGTAGTAGAAGTTCATGGCCTGCACCGAGATCTTGTTGCCGCTCGCCGGGATCCCGAAGAAGTCCCCGTCGTGGGTTCCCCGCATGGTGAACCGCGCGGCCATGGTGTCGCCTTCGGTGACCGTCTCCTCCAGCGTCCACTGGACGTCGGGGAAGGCGCTGCGCATCATCCCGATGACTTCCAAGTACCCATCGGGCCCCCGCAGTGGTTCCGGGTGGCTTGGCGCGTGGAAGACCGCGTCCGGAGAAATGACCTCGCGGGCGAGATCCTCGTTGCCCGTGTTGATGAACTCGACGAAACGGTTCATCACTGACTTGGCGGACTGCGATGGCATCTTGCTGTGCCTCTCCAGAGACGTTTGGGCTGGCACCTGCGAGCGTAACATCGAATCGATGTTCACATCGATTCGATGTTCGCGTGAGAAGATGGACTCATGCTGGAACTCGCGATACTCGGCTTCCTCGCCGAGGGACCCCTGCCTGGACACGAGCTGCGCCACCGCGTCTCACAGCTGACCGGCTATACGCGGCCGGTCAGTGACGGCAGCCTGTATCCGGCGATCAATCGCCTGACCAGGGCGGGCTTGATCGAGCGGCGCGCCGACCCGGCCGCGGGGGCGGCCCGGTACGTGCTCAGCCTGACCGCGGCCGGGCGGGCCGACATGCTGCAGCGCCTGCGCAAGCCCGCCGACCACGAGATCACCGACTTCACCCGGTTCTACGTCGTCCTGGCATTCCTCTCCCACCTGCCCGACGTGGCCGAACAACACGCGGTGCTGCGCAGACGGCTGGAGTTCCTGGAAGAACCGGCGAGCTTCTTCTACGACAACGAGCGGCCCCTGCGTGCCGAGGAGGTCGCCGACCCCTACCGGCGGGGCATGCTGCTCACCGCCCGCGCCACCAGTCGCGCCGAACGGACCTGGCTGCGCGAGACCCTCGGGGAAGAACCGCCCGCATTCGACACCGCATGCACCGACAGCGATCCGCACGCGCCCGCCGCTCCCGCGAGCTGACTGTCCACGGAGGTACCCCCATGCTTGCATCCTGGTACGACGACCAGGGCCCCGCCGCCGATGTCCTGCACGTCGGTGAACTCCCTGATCCCGTCCCCGGCCCCGGCGAGGTCCGTGTCCGCGTCACGGTCTCGGGCGTCAACCCCGGCGACACCAAGAAGCGGCGTGGCTGGCTCGGCTCGTCCATGCCCTTCCCGCGGGTGATCCCGCACAGCGACGGCGCCGGAGTCATCGACGCGGTGGGTGCCGGAGTCGACGTCCACCGCGTCGGGCAACGGGTCTGGGTGTACGGCGCCCAGTCCTACCGCCCCTTCGGCACCGCCGCCCAGTACACCGTCGTACCCGACCACCAGGCCGCACCCCTGCCCGACCACCTCAGTGACGAGTTGGGCGCGGGCCTCGGCATCCCCGGCATCACCGCCCACCGCACCGTCTTCGCCGACGGCCCGGTCGACGGCCAACTGGTCCTGGTCCACGGAGTTCTCGGCGGCGTCGGCTCCCTGGCCGCCCAGCTCGCCCACTGGGCCGGCGCCACCGTGATCGCCACCGTCCGCCGCACCGCGGACCTCGACCGCGTCGACCCGGCCGTCGCCCACACCATCGCCCTGGACACTGGCGAGCCCGCCGCGGCCATCCGCTCGTACGCGCCACGGGGCGTCGACCGGATCATCGAGGTCGCGCTGTCCGACAACGCCGATCTCGACAACGCCGTCGCCGCCAACAACGCCGTCATCGCCGCCTACGCCACCCGCGCGGACCGCACCGAGATCCCCTTCTGGCCTCTGCTGTTCGACAACGTCACCCTGCGGCTGCTCGGCAGCGACGACTTCCCCGCCGAGGCCAAGCGCCAGGCCGCCCGCGACCTCACCTCCGCCGCCGCCGTCGGCGCCCTCACGGTCGCCGTCGGCGACCGTCACCCGCTGGACGACATCGCCAAGGCCCACGACCGCGTCGACGCCGGCGGTGGCCACGGCCGCATCCTGCTCACCATCCCCCAATAGCGCAGACTCGGAACACTGCGGCCCGGATGGCGCTGGGTCCGCGGTGGCGTGCGCGGCGTTGCAGCTCGCCGAAGGGCAGCCGCCCTTCGTGGGGCACGACGAGCTCGGCGTCCAGGGACCAGGTCCTCGCTCGCGAGGGCGGCGGCCTGGGCGATGTCCGGGAACGCGGGGGTCAGGTCAGAGCTCTGCCGGGACTGCACTCGAACCAGGTCGGCGCGCGCGAACACGATGGCCCTGAACCCGTCCGCTTCTGCTCGTAGTGCAGCGATCCGGGCAGCATGCCGTCGGGCGGCAGTACAGGCCGGGGCCTCGGCGAGCATCGGCTCAATCGAAGGAGTCAGGACCACACGCCACACCTACGCCCTACCGCTCCGGTCGGCGCGCCGAGCGGACCCGTATGGTCGCTGACGTCCCCGGCCAGGGATGGCACAGTGGCGGCATGTGCGGCCGTTACGTTTCCACCCGCAGCCCCCAGGACCTCGCCCCGCTCTTCCACGTCGCCGACCCGCCTCCCGAGGAGACGCTCGCACCGAGCTGGAACGTCGCCCCCACCGACAACGTGTGGGCCGTCCTCGAGCAAGCTCCCCTCGACAGCGATAGTGCCAGTGCCAACGACGCCCGAGTCCGGCGGGAGCTTCGGCCGCTGCGCTGGGGGCTGGTGCCGTCCTGGGCCAAGGACGTCAAGATCGGCTCCCGCATGATCAACGCACGGGTGGAGACCGTGCACGAAAAGCCCGCCTACCGCCGCGCGTTCACGCGCCGCCGCTGCCTGCTGCCCGCCGACGGCTTCTACGAGTGGGAACAGATCAAGGACCCCGGCACCGGCAAAACCCGCAAGCAGCCCTACTTCATCCACCCCGAAGACGACCAACTGATGGCCCTCGCCGGACTGTACGAATACTGGCGCGACCCAGCCGTCAAACACGACGATCCGGACGCCTGGCTGATCACCTGCACCATCATCACCACAGAAGCCACCGACGCAGCCGGACGCGTCCACCCCCGCATGCCTCTCGCCCTCACCCCCGACCACTACGACACATGGCTCGACCCCACCCACCAGGATCCCCACGACCTGCGCGCCCTCCTCGGCCAGCCCGCCGGCGGCCACCTCGACGCACGCCCCGTCTCCACCTTGGTCAACAACGTTCGCAACAACAGCCCTCACCTCGTCGACGAGGCCACCAGTTAGTGCTTTGACCGCATAGGTTCGCCGAGTTGATGGTCATGGCGGTTGGATGTGCGGTGACGCCCGATCCGACCGCTGGAGGCGCCGTGGCCGAGCCTGTACGAATGCGCAGACGACCAACCAGGAGGGGCAACGGCTGCAGCAGATCGTGCGCCGTGGCAGCACGAGTTCGGTGCACTATCGGCGCGCGATGATGTTGCTGGCCTCTGGGGCGGACGCCGCCTCAAAAAGCCGCAGCTTGCCCCAACCTGGCGAACCTACGCGGTCACAGGACTAGGGTCCGTCTTCAAAGATCGTTAGGTGATGGATCATGGTGGGGTGATACGACGCCATGAACTCACCGACCACGAATGGGAGATACTGGCGGGTGGCGCTGTGGTCGGCGTAGCGGACGGTGCAGGTCAGCCCGGCGGTGATCTGGCCGGAGTCTGGCCGTCACCTCCGCGCCCTCCGCCGACCTGGTCAAGCGCTCCCTGGCCCGCGGCTTCGCCGAGGACGTCATCGCCTTCGCCAAGCTCGAGGTTAGGGTGCGCGGCACGCGCATGGCCGCGGAGGCGGGCCCGCAACTCGGTGGCCGCTGTGGCGTTCGCCGCGGCACGAGGGTCTCCGTTCGCCGCCTGCACGATCCCGCCTCCCGCACGTACTACGAGTTCACCAGGACACCGTCATCCGTCCGGTCCAGGGAAATTCCGCTGCGAGCCAGGTGCCCAGGTCGGCGAGTCCACCCAGTGACTCGGGGCGAGTGACAGCGAACCATGCCAGGCACGTCGTCAGGACGGCGAGCGCGAAGCGGGCGGCGTTGACGGGGTTGGACCATCCTCGTGGGGTTCTGTAGTCCGTCACTGTTCTGCGTCCGCTCCAGCCGCGGCGGCGGGTGTGTTCACGGCCGGTGCTGCGTGGAGACATCGACACACTCGCCGGTGCGAGGGCCGCGGCTCCGGCGCAGACCGCGAGGGCCCAGCCGTGCAGGGCCTCGGGGCGGCTCAGTCCGTAGACGCACGCGCCGACGGCGAGAGCCGCGGCGCCCAGCATGCCCCGTCGACCGACCTTGCTCGGCAAGGGCCGTCCGCGGCGGACCGCTGTCCGGAAGACGGTTCCCAGCAAGGTGATGGTCAGTGCCGTGTACGCCCCTTGCTTCCAATCCGGGGGTGGCGAGTCGGACCTGTGAGCTTCTCCCAGGGCTACGGCCGCGACCGCAGCGCACAGCGGCAGGCCCGCGATAATCAGGACCCGTACTATCCTGACCAGTTCGGACACCAGCCGCCCCACGCCCGTGGCCACGGCAACAGCAAGCAGGGCGGACAGCTCCGCAAGAGCAATCGCCAAGGCCGTAACGCGGAAATGTGGTTCCAAACTCGGGTCGAGAAACAGCTCCGAGTAGATACCCGGGTCGCTGCGCTTGCGCCCCACGCGGGCGGCGTGAAGTCGGAGTGAGCCGGGGAGGCCGTGCGCTGCCGCGAGGGACAGTAAGTGGTTGGATCTGAATCGGCCACTGCGGTCCTCGACGTGGACGAGACGGTCGATAAGTGCGCGGCGCCGATCGTCAGGCACGGAGCCGTCGCGGATGGCGGCGACCACGGCGTCCTGCCACCACGAGTCTTGGCCGACGTCGTAGTGCTCGGAAGTCGTCAGCAGTGCCACTCTCATCTCGGGAAGGAGGCCGGCTTCGTTGAGGAGCGAGGCGATCGCCTGGCGTTTGTTGCTCCTGGCCACGAACTCCGCCGCCTTGAGGCGTACTTGGTGGCCGGCCCGGCGGTCGCGCGCGAGGGTGTCGGCGACGGCCACGGTGCGTGGGTCGTGCTGCAGCCTGATGATGATGTCCAGCCGCTCCTTCGGGGGGACGCGGGAGTCCTCGGCCGCGTTGAGCAGCAGATCCGTCTCCGACCGTGCCTCCTGCAAACGCCACGCTGCCTTGACCCGCAGCGACATGGGCAGACCCTGATCGGTGGCCAATGCTCTGAGCGCGTCCCGTGCGTGGTCCGACGTTCGAGCGTACGCCCAGGACCCGCCGCCGAGCGCCTGGAGTGCCGCGTGGACAGCGGCGCCGTGGGGTGGCTCTCTCACCATGTCGGAGAGGACTTCCGCGCCCCGCGGGTCGGAGAGCTTGTCGAGATACTGGGCGACGGTGATGCGCTGGCCGTAGGGAAACTGCCGGTCGAAGGCGCGGGCCACGAGTTCTTCGGGGACGGAGGGCGCACCGAGGCGAGCGGCTGCGGCGGTCGCCTTCAGCAGGCGGTCGGTGTCAGTTTGGGGATCGCGGATGGCCTGGCGTACGAGTTCGGCGCCCCGCTCGTCCCCTCGCCGCGCCAGTTCCTCGGCCGCCTCCAGGGCCAACGCGGGCTCTGCGGTGGCCAAAGTGTGCATGGCTGTCATCCCACGCGGGTCACCCAGGTCCGCGAGCGTCTGTGCGGCGGCGATTTGCTGGTGTGGCTCGACCGCCGACATGGCCTGCTCAGTGAGGATGTCGCCGCCTCGCCGGTCTCCCATATGGGACAGGGCTGCCGAGGCATCGAGATCGCCGCGGGACGCGACCCGGACCAGCGCCTCGGCGGCGCTCACTCGGGCCGCCTCGTCCAGCCGCGCGCCGTCGGCCACGATGGTGGCGATGAACTTCGCCCCGTCGGTCGTGGGGGCGATCTGGCGAAGCACCTTTGACAGCTGCGGCTGGTGTCGGGCGTGCCATTCCTCGACGAGGAAGCGAGTCAGTGAGTCCGCGCCGGGCGTCAGGACGCCGATCCGGGCTCCGCCCCAGTTCACCGCGCGGAGCGGGATCCCGAAGACGCGCCGGAACTCCGCTTTGCTGCGCGGTGTGTCGGCAGCGATGGCCTGAGCTGTGAGGTATTCCTCGAAGGTCTGATGGACGAATACGAAGTCGGAGTCGCTTTCCACCAGCAGCCCGCTGGTGCGCAGGAGTTCGGGCGTCAGCTCTCTCATCAGCGCTTCCCACTCCTGCACCGGCGTACGCGGTGGGCGGAGGTCCTCGGAGCAGGCCCACCGGGTGACCAGGTCGACGGCGGTACTGCGGTCGCCGTCATGCCGAGCGAGCGCCAGTTTCCGCAAGAACTCCGGGAGCTGACTGGGGAGGTGTTGCACAGCTTTCTCGACGTCAGGGCTGTGGGTACGCTGTTTCAGCATGGCGTCGATCTGCTGCTTGAGTCCGGTGCCGGGGCGCGCCGGGACTCGGTCCTGTACATGCCTCACGAAGGCGCGGTATGCGGCTGCGCGGCCCGGAGGCAGTGCCGCGTCGCGGTCCAGGGAGTAGAGCTGGCACAGCATGGAGGCCATGAGCGGGTTACGCGCGGGGTCGGTCAGCCCGGCGGCGCGGAGTTCGGCGGTGAAGCGTTCCGCCGAGGACCTCCAGTCGTCTACATCGAGGGCTTTGAGCCACTTCTCGGCGAAGCCGACAAGGTCGCGTGGTTCGAAGGGCATGAGCTCGAAGCGTCGGCCCTGCTCGGGGGGCAGATCGCCATCAGGCAGGGGACGCGTGGCCACCAGGCACACGGAGACGCGGTGGTGTGGATCGTCGGCGCGCATCGTCCGTATCCGTCGTAGTACTTCCCGCCGGCGCTCGGGATCGTTGATCTCGTCCAGACCGTCGACCATGATCAGCCAGCGTGCCCCCGGCGCAGGCGGGCGCGCGAACCAGCTGACGGGCCACGGTTTCCCGGCATGCCACTCCCCAGCCAGTTCGACCCGCAGTCCGGCCGCGAGGGCCTCGGGGAGCCCTTTCTCACCCTTCCTGTCGAGGTCCAGCGCATGCACCCGCACCGGCACGAGCGCGGGCCGGTCCTGCTGCTCCCAGCCTCCGGCCAGTTCACGCACGGCGGCGCGGAGCAAACTGGACTTGCCCGATCCCGGGGCCCCCACCAGTACGACGTCCTCATCGAGCCCGAAGAGCTCCTCGGCCGGCACCCGCACCTGATCCGGCACGGACGTGTCCGAAGGCGTACCGCCCTGGGCAGGATCCGCAGCACGCGCCAGGGCGCTCGCCTGTCGGCGCACGAACACGCTCGACAGGGGGATGGCCGTAGGGACTTTCTTGAGCAGCGGATACGGCTGTGTCTCGGCAGCCTTCGCCGCCAATACGACGTACTTGCGCAGCAGTGGGCCGGGAAAACCCCACCCCCCGGCCGCGACCTGGTCGTCGGTCAGTGCACTGAGCCAGTCGCCGCGCAGGTTCTCGTTGCCCGCCGCCTGCGGGCAGCGGCTGAGGATCTGCGGGACCGGAATCATGTGGGCGCTGCCCCCGTGGTCGGACGTGCACAGCATCCCGCAGACCGCCCCGGTACGACGGTTGATCACACCGCTCCCGCTGAACCCCTCGCGCACCGGAGTGCCCCAACCGCGGGGCAGCTCAGGGGCTCCCGGCCGGGTGCTGCGCAGCGACGTCCCTTCATAGCGGGAGGTCGCGGACTGCCCGGCGGAAAAGGGCGAGTCAGCGGGGTGGCCGTACGCCCACAGCGCGTCGCCGATCGCCAACGCGTCGGACATGAGCACCGGTCTGACGCGGCCGGCCCCCTTGCCCACGACGCGTAGCACCACTAGGTCGAGACCGTTGTCGCGATCCCACACATAGGAGCCAGGGACCGGCTCCAGAGTCAGCCGCATGTCCAGGGCCACCACCTGGCCGTCCAGCCGTTCGGGCAGTGCATCGGCGCTTTTGGCCACCACATGAGCGCAGGTCACCACCAGATCCGGCGCCACGACGAACCCCGTGCCCTTGAGGCGTCCGCGGATGCTGACCGTCGCGGACTTGAGCAGGCCCTCCCAACTGTCCGCGGCGACCGTCACGGTGCGGTCTGCTCCTCCCACTCCAACTCGACCGTGAAGGCCGACGAGGCGCGTGCTTTGCCCACGACCGCCACGACGGATCCCGATTCCAGGGCGAATTCGCAGCCGAACTGCACGCGCGTGCGCGTCGCATGCGCCTCGCGCAGTCGGCCGACGACAGCCCGGGTCACCCCCATCAATCCGTCCAGGGCATCCTCGAGACGCTGACGGCCTCCGCCGATCTCGTGTTCCGTCCCCGAACGGTGACCGACCTCGTGCACGGCCACATAGACCGTCAGGCCGTCCACCTCCATGGGCACCAACCGCTCCGCCACCGGAACGGGCCGCGCTTCCTCGACGAACTCGCTCACGTCACCCCCCACTACTCCGCGTGCGTACCGGCCAGCACACGCACCGTAGCGGCAAATCCGCCCGAAGGCAGCCTAGTTGGCCCAACACGCCCTCCGCTGGTCAGCGAGGTTGCTAGACGGAACGAAGGCGACCCGGCCGCCGGAAGATCACGGCTTTGCGGGGCGTGAGGGGTCGCCATGCTCGCCCCGGCCCTCGGGCTGACCGTGCGGCAGATCGTCCACGCTGCCCGCACGCAGGCCGCGCCGGCCTCGGGACACCGCGTGGCGGCGGTGCCGGACAAGGAGGACGACGCCCCGTGACGACGCCCTTCGAGCCGCCGGTCCGCCGGCCAGTCCGGCCCCCGTGCGCCCCGGGCGCAAGCTGGGGCCGATCGCGGAGAACGTGGGCAGCGCCCACCGCGCCTGGCTGGAGCCGATGCGGGAGACGTATCTGCGCAGCGGTCTGACGCTGAGCGAGCTCAGCCTGCGGGTTCTGCTCGCCAAGTCGAAGATCTCCGAGCTGCTGCGCGGAACCGGACTGTATCCGCGCTGGGAGATCGTCCTCAGACCTTCGTCGGCGTACTGGTCGGGGTGAGCGGCTTCCTGGGTTCGGTCAGCCAGTTGCTGCGGGACAAGTTCGTCGGAGTCCCCCGATGGAAACCCCGCAGCGCCCTGATCCTCGCGCCTGCGTCCTGCAGCTGACCGACACCAACGACGGCGCACACTTTGGTGGCAGTACGCCGCCGGAGCCGGCCAGGCCGTCGCCGCGTACTGCCTCTGCTTGCACCACCTGGCCCTGGGCGAGAACGACACGGCCGACTGGTGGCACCGCCAGACCGACGACGCCCAGCCCGCGCCAGGCCTCCCCGCCCAGGGAACACCGCCCGAACCCGGAACCCCCGGAGCCCTGGCGGGCGGCCGAACACCGGGTCACCGGCAACTCCACCACCACGATCCTGCGAGTCCTTCGCCACCTCGCGAAATACACCGCCCGGCCCCGCCCCGCCGCCGTCACCCCGCTCATGACCTACGTCCCCACTGCCGTCGCCGTCGGCTACTTCTGCCAGCGCGAGACGGAACTTCACATGCCCGGCCCCGACTTCGCCCGCCGAATCAGCACCCTGCTCGCATCAGCCGCAAACCGGCCCGACGTCTACACCACCCTCCCCGCCCGCCCAGGACCCCGCGCACGCCCCATGCCCAACACAGGCCAACCCGCACCGACCCCCTCCGCCGGCAAGCCCACCGAAGAGGTGAACCCGCAGCTGGGAGGCCAGGCCCGTACACGCAGGATGGCCGTCTTGGGCCGGGCACAGCAATTGCGCGGGCGCTGCCCGGATCTCGGGGAACGACGGCGTCATGTCGGCGCCGCGGTGGGAGCGCAGCAGGACGCGGCCGTCGGCGTAGCGGGCGAGCTGGTCGCGGTAGCCGTCCCACTTCGGCTCACCCGCCCACCCCGGCAGCAGCGCAGGGCCGGACGCAGGGGCGGCGAGCATCCCGGCAGTCCACGTCACGGCCCATGCCTTCCACCCAGCCCGCCCGTCGGCAAACCGAGTGCGCGTACGCACCCGACCACCGGTCCGACCACGGCAGGTCAGCGCACAACACCTCGCCGGGGGCGGTGTGCTGAGCTCCTGGCGCGTCCAGGCAGCGCAAGCCGGACACGGGGCTGCCCGGATCCCGTGTCGTACGGTCTGGTGTCGCGGCCGCCCACCGTCCGCAACGGATCTCACCGATACCGGCGGTGCCGCCGGTACGGCCGGAAGATCTGAACCAACACCGGGAATCAGGCCGCGATGAGCTCCTGCTCGCGGTCCGGCGTCTTGACCTTGGGCTTCTTGTTCGGCAGCGAGAGCCGGAAGACCTTGTGCCACGCGGAGAACACCTGCTTGGGCAGCGGCCCGGTGACGTACTCCAGCTCGTACTTCTCGAACAACGCGCGCACCTTCACCGCGACCTCGGCGTACCGGTTGCTCGGCAGGTCCGGGAACAGGTGGTGCTCGATCTGGTGCGACAGGTTGCCGGTCATGAAGTGCATGGCCCTGCTGCCGCTGATGTTCGCCGAGCCCATCATCTGGCGCAGGTACCACTGGCCGCGCGTCTCGCCCCTGATCGACCGGCGCTCGAAGACCTGCACGCCCTCGGGGAAGTGCCCGCACATGATCACCGAGTGGGTCCAGAGGTTGCGGACCAGGTTTGCGGTGAACGTGGCTGCGAGCGTGGTGAGGAACGACGGGCCCGACAGCAGCGGGTGGATCACGTAGTCCTTGAGCACCTGCTTGCGGATCTTGCGGCCCACGGCCTTGGCCCGCGCGCGGAACTCCGGGTTCTTGCGGCGGCGCTTGTGCAGGTTCTTGCCGAGCTCCAGGTCGTACGCTGCGATGCCGTATTCGAAGAAGCAGGCGTTGAGGAAGTTCCACAGCGGCTGGCCGAGGTGGAACGGGTGCCACTTCTGGTCCTCGTCGACGCGCATGATGCCGTAGCCGAGGTCGTTGTCCTTGCCGATCACGTTGGTGTACGTGTGGTGCAGCTCGTTGTGCGAGTGCTTCCACTGCTCGGACGGCGAGACGTGATCCCACTCCCAGGTGGTGGAGTGGATCTTCGGGTCCCGCATCCAGTCCCACTGGCCGTGCAGGATGTTGTGGCCGATCTCCATGTTGTCCATGATCTTCGCCACGGACAGACCGGCGGTGCCGAGCAGCCACGCGGGCGGGAAGATCGAGAACAGCAGCACGCCCCTGCTGACCAGCTCGAGCTTGCGCTGCGCCGAGATGACCTTACGGATGTATGCGGCGTCCTTCTCGCCGCGGCCGGCGATCACCTCGTCGCGGATCGCGTCCAGCTCGCGGCCGAGCTCCTCGATCTGCTCCGCGGTCAGGTGGGCGGTGGGGTCGATGGCGGTCAAGGTGCTCCTACCGTTCGATGTCGCAGGGGCCCGCCGCGGCGGACACGCAGGTCTGGATGAGGACGCCCGGCTCGGCCTCGGTGATCTCGCCGGTGCGCAGGTCGCGGACGGCGCCGGCCTTGAGCGGCGTGATGCAGCCGAAGCAGATGCCCATGCGGCACCCGGAAGGCATGAGCACGCCGGCCTCCTCGCCGATGTCCAGCAACGGCGTGGCGCCGTCCGCGTCGACGGTCTTGCCGGTGGCGCTGAACGTGACCTCGCCGCCGTCGCCGGCGACGACGATGCTGGGGCGGAAGCGTTCGGTGTGCAGGCGCTCTTGTACGCCGTGCTCGGTCCAGTGCTCTTCGGCGGCGTCGAGCAGGCCCGCGGGCCCGCAGGCCCAGGTCTCGCGCTCGGCCCAGTCGGGCACGAGTTCGTCGAGACGGGCGATGTCGAGCATGCCGTCTGTGTCGGTGTGCACCTCGGTGAGCCGCAGTTTCTTGTCCGCGACCAGGTCGTGCAGTTCATTGCGGAAGATCACGTCTTGCGGCTGTGGCGCGCAGTGGACCATGACGACGTCGTCGAACTCGGTGTCGCGCAGCATGCCCATCACGGGCGTGATGCCGCTGCCGGCCGTCAGGTAGAGCACCTTGGCGGGCTTGGCCTGCGGCAGCACGAAGTCACCGGTCGGCTGGTCGAGCTGGATCAGCGTGCCCGGTTTCGCCCTGCGGACCAGGTGGTTGCTGACCTTGCCGTCCGGGATCGCCTTCACGGTGATCGTGACGCGGCCGTCCTGGCGGTTGGTCGGCGAGGTGAGGGAGTAGGCACGCCACAGGCGCACGCCGTCGACATCGACCCCGATCCGCACGTACTGACCGGCTGTGTGGCCGCGCCAGCCCCGTCCCGGTCTGATCACGATGGTCGCGGCGTCACCCGTCTCGTGGTGCACGGACTCGATGCGCCCTCGCAGGTCGGCGCCGGCACGCAGCGGGCTGACCAGGTCGAGGTAGTCCGACGGCAGCAGCGGCGTCGTGACCATCTCCAGCAGTTTCCACGCCCTGCTGCGGAGGGCTGTACTCGTCATGGCTCCAGCTTGCTGCGTCTCAGGGCGTAAAGTCCTGACCGCAGGACGTGAATCTGATCGGCGGAATTGTTCTCAGGGAATAGAATCGTGAGTCATGTAACCCGGGGGGCCAGCGAACTGGCCCTGGATGAGACGACGGTCACCGCACTTCGGGCCGCGCTGAAGACCACCGCCGACGAGGTCGTCCAGGCGATCATCGACGAGGTCCCTCCCTACGCCAACGCCCTTTCGGGCCACATGGGCGCCACCATCCGCCGAGCCGTCCGCACCGCCCTGGGGCACTACCTGGACCGCGCGAGCGGGAACGCCACAGGCGGCGACGCCGGTGACGCAGCCTACGAGCTGGGCCGCGGCGAGGTGCGCGACGGCCGTTCGATGGACGCCCTGCTCAGCGCCTACCGCGTCGGCGCCCGCGTGGCCTGGCGCTGCCTGGCAGCGGGTGCCGTACCCGCAGGTCTGCCCGCCGCCGAGGTCGCCAAGTTCGCCGAGCTGACCTTCGCCTACATCGACGAGCTCTCCGCCGCGAGCGCCGCGGGCCACGCCGACGAACTGGCCGCCAGGGGCAGGGACCATGAGCGCCACCTGGAACACCTGGCCCGCGACCTCCTCGCCGGCGCGAGCCCGGACGTGCTGCTGGCCTCTGCTCAACGGGCGGGGTGGCAGCGTCCGGTTTCGCTGACCGCGGTCCTGCTGCCCGCCGCCCAGGCCAGGCCTGCCTACCGCGCGCTCGACCCGAGCACCCTCGTCCTGGACGATCTGCCGGACGCCACCGGTGTGCTGTTCGTCCCCGATGCCGACCGATCACATCTCTTGCGGCAGCTGACCGACCGCACCGCCGTGGTCGGCCCGGCCCGGCCATGGACTCGTGCGTCCGCCTCGTACGCACGAGCCGTACGCGCGCGCTCCCTCTCCTCTGCTATTCGCGACACCGAGGACCACCTGCCCGAGCTGGTGCTGAGCGCCGACGTGGACGCGTTCGCAGACCTGCGTGCCCGAGCCCTCGCACCGTTGCGGACCTTGCCTGCCGCGACCGCACGGCGGCTGGAGGAGACGTTGCGGGCGTGGATGCTGCATCAGGGCAGGCGGGACGAGGTGGCGGCGGCGTTGTTCGTCCATCCCCAGACGGTCCGGTACCGGATGTCGCAGCTGCGGGAGCTGTTTCCGGATCTCGCATCGCCACACCGGGTCCTTGAACTGACGCTGGCGGTCGGTCTTCGGGTCAGCTGACGCGTACGTCGACCGTCCACGACCGTGTCCGCGAGCGGTCCAGGAATCGCGCCTCGTTCTCGGTGCCATCAGCTGACTCATGCGGCCCGGGGAAGAGCGGTATCAGCCGGTTGGGACCGGGGGCTGATGTGAAGCTTGGACGAGGCGCACCGGCCCGCTCGTCGACGCGCTCTTCGAGCATCTGGTCGGTGACCTGGGATGCTATGCCCTGGAAAACAGCTTTCATGTCATCGTGGGGGTGCTGTCCTGGCACGAGCTGACCCACGGGCGCGCGGCGGGCTGCAACTGGGTGACCGGCGCGGCGATCAGGCCGGGTCACCAGGGGTCGGGGGGCCGGGCCGCTCGCGCCGGGGACCACCGTGGTGCTGCGACGGCCCCATGCCTTCCTTCCGGCAGGTCAACCGGACGACCGACCGGGCCGGCCTGGCACACCGCGCGAGGGATGATGGGGATGGAATGACGGAATATGAGGTCAGGAGCTTCCATGGCGAAGCGGGTTCACCGACCCCGCGAGGACGCGGAGTTCAATTTCATCCTCGGGATGAGCGGAGTTCCGGTCCTCGCATACTTCACCGGGACGTGGCCCAAGGCGATCGAGCCCTGCCGGGTGATGGACCTCGTCGTAGGCGGCATCGCCGACGACTACACGGGCCGCCTGACGGCCGTACGGGCCGACATCACGCGTTGTCCGGCTGCGACCGAGCGATACGGGATCACCGGAGCCCCGTCCTACGTCCTGCTGAAGGAGGGAGAGGCGGTGGCGCACGGCACGGGGCCCATGACCGTCGCCGAGGTACGGAAGTTCCTGGACGACCACCTCTGAGCGGCCGCTGCCGCACGTGGCCGCGACGCCCGTCACGTCTCGTCCACGGGAGCTGTGCCGCCTGAGACACCTTCGTCACCTGTCGGCAGTCTCGGCGGGCGGGCACCAGCGGTAGCGGTCGGGGTCATACGTCATCGGTCCTCTCCGGCGGGCTGGTCGGTAGGGCAGGCGGCGCAAATGGTCTCGCTGTCGGTCGGCTGGAAGAGCCGTTTGCATCGCACGCAGGTCTCAAGCCCGGGACAACTCTTGCCGCAGACGAAACACAGGTCGACGGGCGCTTCCGGGGAGGCCATGGTGAACACGGCATGGACGAGCGAAGCGTTGTCGCAGTCCGGACACCGGCGATGCGAGTAGTCGGTCGCAGGGCCCCAGGGAAGGTCGGTGTGCTGGTGGCGCGGGCCTGTGTTCTCGGAAGGCCGGAGGAGAACGTAGTCGAGCGCGTCGATCTGCACCGAGCAGAACCGGCACTTGCTGACCTCCTTCGCCACGACCAGGGTCCACTGGTTGCAGTGTGGGCACTGCAGAGTGCGGTTCCGGTACGGCTCCAGTTCGGTGCGCAGCCGCTGCATGCGCCGGGTGACGTAGCCCTGGATCCGGTTGAGGCCTGCGCGGATGATCCGCATGTCCTCGGTAGTCTGCTTCCGGTCCTCGTCCGTGAGCGCGGGGAGCAGGTACTCGTCGAGAAAACGGACGAGGAAGTCCAGGACCTCCGCAGTGCGAGACTCCAGGGCGCGGGCCCGGTCGGTGAGCCCGTAGTGCTGCAGCGCGTTGCGGGTTTTTACCAGCTTGGCGAGCGCGGCGGCGTCCTTGTCCGCTATGTGTAGCCCGACGATGTTGCGCAGGCGGTCTACCGTCTGGACTGGGGTGCAGGTCGCCAGGGATCCATCGGCCAGATCCTCTTTCCGGGCCTTGCCCGGATCGGCGAAGACCAAGGACCAGTGCTCCTGCTGCAGCCGGTATTTGAGCAGTACCTCAACGGCCGCCTGCAGGTGCAGCACGGCGTACTTCAGGTTGCGCGCACTGACCTGCTCCTCGTCGTCGGCCAGGGACATGACGACGCTGAGGAGATAGTCCAGTCCGTTGGCGATGGGGGGAAATTCCACCTGGCTACCAGGCCGCTCCACCGAGCGGCGCCTGCCGTAATCCCACTGGTCCCCGTCGCCCGTATCCCAGTCGTCAGGAGGCAGGTACTGCAGGTTCCCGTTCGGCGGGTCGCAGTTTCCTGGATCCCAGCTGTCTCGGTTCTCCTCCGCCTTCCGGTCCTGTGCCGTCATATGTCCTCCCCCTGGCACGCGGATGCCTGCCGACATCACATCACGCCAGCGGCGGAGGAAGGCGCTAGGCCAGGGCCCCCTCAGAAAGGGCGAGTTGGGGGAGTAAGAGCTCGTAACACGATCTTGGAGAGTGTGGTCAGGTCATAGCGTGGTCGGGATTGATGGTCGCCTTGAGGGATCACCAGAGCCTTGGACTGGCTCGGTGTCCACGAGGTGCCCTGCGAGTCGCAGACGTCCCGAGTCGAATGGTCCGGCGTCTTCACGCCGACCGGCGTCGGCGACGAGGACGCCGTGGCCCTCTTCCACGGCATCGACGCCGACGGCCTCGACGTGCTCCTGCGCACGGTCACCGATGCCTGACCGCATCGTCCCGCACGCAGGGCACCGGAAGGGTTGTGGGGAAAGTCAGTGACATCCCTCACGTGCCTGGTCCCCATTACGTGCCGCGATAGTACGTGGCGTGTGGCCGACATAGGCGGATCTGGCGTATGGAAGCAGGCATACGCGGCACCTCGGCCGGGGTCACCGGCCCGGGTTACCGGCCTGGAGCCGCCGGACCGTCTCTGCCGTCCTTCTGACGGAGTGTGAGGCGCCGTCGGCGTCCGGCGCGGCGGCCCGGCACAATCCCGGGCCGGATTCAAGGGTGCCCTCGCCTACTAGGCGAGGTAGTGGAAGCCCCCGTTGCCTTGCCCTCACGCGGCTTTTAACAATGACGGCCCCGCAAGGCGTCCCCGCAGGTCAAGCGCAGTGTCTGTGCGAAACCGAGCCCGCCGGAGGCGCAAGGAGAGTCGACCGAACGAGGTCCGCATGAGGAACCACCGGAAGCACCGCAGGAAGACGCGCCGCCGGCCCATAGCCGTCGCCGTCCTGGCGATGAGCGCGGTGGCGGTGCCGTCGGCCGCCATGGCGTGCATGGGTGACGGAGGAGCCGACACCATCACCGCCACGTCCAGCGGTCCCTGGACGGACGGGAGGAAGGCGTCCTGGAACGGACACCGGACGGACGGGAGGAAGACGTCCTGGGACGGGCACCGGGGGCGGGACATCCGGACCGCGAAGCCCACGGCGACGGCTTCGCCCTCGGCCTCGCCGACGACCTCTCCCGGGACTGCGGCGCCCGCCCCGGAGAAGCCCAAGGCACCCGTCTCGAAGACGACCACTCCGCCCGCCCCGACGAGGACCACCTCCGGGCCGAAGCCGACCGCCGTGCCCCCCTCGACGACCGCCTCCGCGCCGAAGCCGCCCGCCACCACGGCCCCCACCGTCGGCACGGCGACCCCCGCCGTCGCCCGCGTGGTCGCCCTGGTCAACAGCGAGCGCGCCAAGGTCGGTTGCTCCCCGGTCACCCTGAACGCGAAGCTCTCGCAGGCTGCCCAGGCCCACAGCGCGGACATGGCGAGCCACAACACCATGTCACACACCGGTTCCGACGGGTCCGACCCGGGACAGCGGATCACGCGAGCGGGCTACCTCTGGAGCACCTACGGCGAGAACGTCGCGTACGGGTACTCCACGCCCGAGCAGGTCATGGCGGGCTGGATGGCCAGCGCCGGTCACAAGCGCAACATCCTGGACTGCGGCTTCAAGGAGATCGGTGTGGGGGTGGCGCAGCCCGGCAACTACTGGACGCAGGACTTCGGCACGGTCCGCTGACGCTCACGGGCCCACGCCCGTCACGGCCCGCCGACCATCACACCGGCCGAGGCCGCTCCGCTCGCTCCGGAGCGGCCGCGGCCGGCGTGGGTGCCGTTCGCAGCTCCGGGCCGGTCCTGGCCGAGTGGTGCCGGGATTCCGTCACCCTTCCTGGACCGAGTGGAGGCCGGTGAGGGCGGCGTTGGCTGCCACCGGCATGAGCTGGGGTTGGGACAGCGCGGAGAGGTCTGGTCGAGCATCCGCTCTGTACGCGGCGCTCCCGGGAACGTGCGGCTGGCGCGGGAGGGAGAAAATGACGGACATGGACATCGAAAATGCTGTCGCGGAGATCCGGAACGTCGAGGAGGACCCTGGCCTGCCCATGGCCTGGCGATGGTCGCCCATGTCGCGCTTCATGTTCTCTCTCGCCATGGACGCCGACGGAGGCTGGGCCTACCAGATGAACTCGCTGGACGTCCACGACGAAGGTCTGACGAGGGCTGTTCTTGAGTTCGCGAGACAGCGCCGCCTCGGGCGCGGGCTAGGCGCCCGTCCGCTGACGATCGCCACCGGCTTCTCTTACGGGACCTACCGGTTCGATTCGGTGGCAGCGGCTTCGCCGCCCGTGCACGGCTACCACCACGGGCGCAACGAGGCCCTGAACGAGGTCGTCTCAGCGGTCTTCCCGGCGTACCAGTGCGAGTTCCGCGGAGACGAGAGCCCGGAGGAGGCGGTTCTGCGCAAGCGCATGCTGCGGTCGACGATCATCTCCCGGCCCCCGGTTCCGTACCTGCGGATGCGATACGACAACACCAGGACCAAGGGCGGCAGCGTGGGTCCGTCCCGCGGGTTCACTACGCACGACGTGCTGTTGAGGGAGCTCGTGCTCCTCGAAGGCGCTCCGGGGAGTTTCGTGGAGTTCGAGAACGCCCTCGGCGAGGTGTGGAAAGTCGAGTGGAACGGTTCCTGGCTGGTGAACGACACACTCCAGGACGCACCACCCTCCGAAAGCTGGGTGGCATCGGCGTTGGGATGTCCGTAAGCGTTCGACCTGCATCCTCCACCGGCCGCAGGCGACCGCAGACCCCCTCTTGCCATCAACGGCACGGCTGTACACGTGATGGAGCGAGGCCCGATACGGGACCCCGAGCGACGTGTCGGCTGGCGGGTGGCAGGGGCGTCCGTTCGGCAGACCTCTTCGCCGTTCGCTCGGCTTCTGCGAGCCTGTTCACGCCGGCCCGCTGCTCCTACCAGGTGAGGGCTGCGTGGGGGAGGTTGTCGCGGACGCGGATGACGTCGGGATTGGTATCGGTACCGGGGCGCTGGACGAGGAAGAGGGGGTTGAGCGGGGGCTCCTCCGGGTCGCGGAGGAGGGGCAGGGTGCCGGCGGCGAGGTGGTCCTGGCACAGGGAGCGGGGCAGGACGCCGGAGCCGGAGCCGGCGGCGACCGCGGAGAGGACGGCGTACAGGTTGGGCACCGTGGCGGCGGCCTGCGCGGTGAGCTGTCTGCCGAGGACGAGCCGTCAGTACCGGCGGACGATGGGCAGGTCCTCCGCGTAGGTGACCAGCGAGATGTCCTTGCGCGCTCCGCAGAGGTCGTCGTCGGCCGGGGCGACGTCCACCTGTCCCTGCCAGCGGGGGGCTGCCACGAGGACGTACTCCTCGTCGGTGAGGGGCACGGAGGACAGGGCACGGTCCCTGGGCCGCCGGGTGGCGATCACCAGGTCGTGCCGGCCGGCCCGGAGTTGCTCCACGAGTGGTCCGGTCAGACCGGTGCTGACGCGGAGCTGCACTCCCTCGGCGACCAGCGGGGCGAGTGCGGGCGGCACGCGGGTGCACAGCAGCTCGGAGGGGCCGACGAGGTGGACGGGGGCGGCTCGGCCGGTGAGGGGCCGCTCTCCAGGGAGGCGAGGGCGTCGAGGGGCGCCGCGGACCGGGCGGCGAGCTCGTGGGCGCGGGGAGGGGGTTCGACCCCGCGCGGGAGTCGGGTGAACAGCTCGTACCCGCTCTGCTGTTCCAGTGTGCGGATCTGGGCGGTGACGGTCGGCTGGGACAGGCCGAGCAGGGGCGCCGCCGCGGTGAGCGAACCGGCACGGTAGACCACTGTCAGGGTGGCGTTAACGGTGAACTGACTCCACTTTTCCGGTTCCAAGTGGCCTCATGCTGTCATGCAGGGGGCCAGTGTTCCGGCTTGAGGCGGCACTGGCTGCCGGTCTCGCGTGCCCCCAGCCGACGATGCGTCGAGCCGATGAGGTCGGGAGGTGCCGGTCTGTTCGCACTCCTTCCAGGCCAGGTCTCTCCGATATGTTCTTCCCTGTTCGTGGCAAGCAGGGCCTATGCGCGCTGGAGGGGAAACATGCCTGGTGAGCGGCTTGAGGCGGAGTGGCTCCGAGCGTGGTGGGAGCAGTCCGACGTAGCACTCACGAAGTTGATGGAGTCGTTCACCGCGACGCACGGCTTCCCGTCCGGCCATAACGCCGTCACCCTCGCAACGGACGAAAGCCACCGGGCGACGGGCGCACTGGTGGACCTGACGCCGATCCCCTCCGATCTGACCACGCTCTACTGGGTGATCAGCGAGGCGTCACTGCCCGATGTCGACAACGGCTACTTCATCCACTCGCCCATGACGGTCGCAGGGCACTTCCGGGAGTACGGCCCGCCGACAATCGACGATGAACCGACAGCGCTGGTGTTCGCCAGCGACGGCGGAGGTCATCTGTTCGCGATCGGCGACAGCGGACGGATCTGGAGATCGACCACGGCCTCCTGGTTCGACGACTTCGAGGTGGCTGCAGCCAGCTTGCAGGAGTTCCTCGAACACCTCAGCCGGCGGACTGCGGAACAATTCTGATCAACGAGAATCAGGAGTCGGCCTGGGCTGAGTCCCGTGCCCGTTCCTCGCGCGGCCGCAACCGCGCCAGGATCTGTTGGGCTTCGTCGCGGACGCCGGCGTCCTGGTCCGTTGCCAGTTCGCGGTACTGCTTGATCAACCGGTCCGCGCCTTGGGCCGTCATCCATTCAGGGTTGCAGTCCAGGGCAGCACCGAGATGATCCACCGCATCGTTGATGGCAGCGCGACTGTAGGCCAGCAGGACAAAGCGCAGGCCGACGGTGTCGTTGCGCGCGAGCAGGGCTTCGGCAGTCTCCTGGACGACGATGGTGTCCTGCTCGTCCAACAGGAGACGATGGATGAGGTCCGCAACTTCCTCGACCTTGTGCGAGACGGCGAGTTGCCGCCCGGCCGCGACGCGGAGAGACCAGGCCGGTGAGCCGGCATTCTGAATCGCCGTACTCAGCTCTTGATCATCGAGGGGTGGCATGCCTCCAGCCTGCCAGGGACCGTGGTGATCTCCAGACGATTTTCGCTGGCCGCGCTGCTGCTTGGCTTTTGTCTGCGTGAGTCGGTAGGACTCGGTTCCGGTCTCGATGATCGTGCCGTTGAAAGTCAGTCGGTCGACATCGCCGCGCAGAGCCGGGGTTCGGAGAAGGTCCTGGTCCAGCCCCCGAACGTTTCATTCGAAGCGATCGCAACACTGTTCTTTTCCTCCCCTCCGTCAGAACCTGGAACTGCATCTCGGCCCCGGCGGTCCAGCTCGAGATAGCCCAGCGCATCAATGCACAGCGGATCGACGCGGCCGTAGCGAGCGACCGCCTTGGTCAGCTGCTTCTCGTCGGTGGCTGGACGGTGGCTCGCTCTGCGGTAGTTCTCGCCTGCGCAGTGGTGGTGTCCGGGAGGGCGGGGAGGGGCTGGGGGTCGGTGTCCGAAGGGCGGTGTGGGGCGCTCACGGTCTCATCCTGGCAGGTCTTGTGGCATGTGGAGACTGTCATGGGCGTGATGGTGCCGGGGAGCTTTGGGACATCGGCCAGCCGGGGAGTCGAAGTTGGGTAGCCGGTTCGAGCTCGGGTAGCCGGCTGTGTGGATGTGCTGCTCGGAGCGGTGTCGGTCGCGGATTTTGCGCTTGGTCATCAGTGATTCGGTGAGGGGGTGGGGGTGGGTTTGGTGGGGGGTGTGGGTGGTGGGTTGGTGGTGTTTGGTTGGTGGTGGGGTTGTGTGTCTCTTGCGAAGAACCGCATAACCGGTATATTTCTGGTCGGCTGGTGTGTGGCCGGGTTGGGTGTGTCAACTGGCTTGTGGGGGGTGGGAGTTGTTCTGGTAGGGGAGGGTCCGGGTCTGTGTGGGGGCCGGGGCTTTTGTTGGTGTTGTCCGTGTTGGGTTGTTGGCGGGGGGAGCCGGTGATGTCGGGTACTGCGGGTGTGTCGGGTACTGCGGGTGTGTCGGGTGTGTCGGGTGTGGTGGAGGCGGATGTGGTGGTGGTGGGGGGTGGGCCGGTGGGGTTGGTGGTGGCGTGTGAGTTGGCGGGGTGGGGGGTGCGGGTGGTGGTGGTGGAGTCGGAGGTGGTGGTGTCGGGGCGGCCGAGGGCGACGACGGTGCATGCGCGTGCGGTGCAGTGTCTGGTGCGGCGTGGTCATCTGGGTGGGCTGGTGGGTGCGGGGGGCCGTCGTTTCCCCGGCTCCGGTCCCGGTTCGGGTCCCGGTTCGGGTCCTGGTTCGGGTCCTGGTTCGGGTCCTGGTTCGGGTCCTGGTTCGGGCTCGGGTTCGGGCTCGGGTTCGGGCTCGGGTTCGGGCCGGGGCTCTGAGGGGGGCGGTGCTTTTGGCGGGGGGTGTGGTCCTGGGGTGAGTGGTGTTTCTGGTCCGGGTTGTGGTCCTGGCCGGGGTTGTGGTGCTGGCCCGGGTTGTGGTGCTGGGTCTGGCGGTGTCTGTGGCGTGGGTCGTGGTTCGGGTCCTCGTGTTGGTTCGGGTGTTGGTCGTGGTTCGGGTGGTGTTTCGGGTGTGGGTGTGGGTTCGGGTGGTGGCTCAGGTTTTGGTTCGGGTCTGGCTGGTGTTTCGGGTGCGGGTGGTGGTTTTGGTGTGGGTGTGGGTGGTGGGGTGGTGTTTCATTTTGCGGGGATTCCGGGGTTGGTTGTTTCGGCGCCGGGTGTGGAGCCGGAGCCGGTGTTGAAGTGTGGGCAGGAGGTGTTGGAGGCTCATTTTGAGGGGCGGGCGCGGGGGTTGGGGGTGCGGGTGTTGCGGGGGTGTCGGGTGGTGGGGGTGCGGCAGTGGCGTGGTGGGGTGGTGGTGACGGCGCGGGGTGCGTTCGGGTCGGTGGTGTGTCGGGGGTTGTTTGTGGTGGGGGCGGACGGGGCGCGCAGTGTGGTGCGGGAGCAGGGGGGTTTTGAGTCGGGGGTGTATCCGGCGACGGTGTCGGCGTTGGCGGGTGATGTGCGGTTGGGGGTGGGGGGGTCTTTGGTGGCGGGGTGGCATCGGACGGAGCGGGGGTGGGTTGTGGTGAAGGAGGTGGCGGGGGGGTGGGTGCGGTTGCGGACGGTGAATTGTGCGGGGCCGTGTGTGGGGTGGCGGGTGGCGCCGACGTTGGAGGAGTTGCGGCGTGAGGTGTCGTGGATCGTGGGGCGTGAGGTGGCGATGGGGGAGGGGCGGTGGCTGAGCCGGTTCAGTGATTTTTCGCGGCTGGCCGGTTGTTATCGCCGGGGGCGGGTTTTTCTGGTGGGGGATGCGGCGCATGTGCATTTCCCCATCGGGGGGCAGGGGTTGAGCACGGGGTTGCTGGATGCGGTGGATCTGGGGTGGAAGCTGGCGTTCGCGGTGCGGGGGTGGGCGGGTGCGGGGCTGCTGGACACGTATGACCAGGAGCGGCGGCCGGCTGCGCAGCGGGTGATCGACCATACGCGGGCGCAGTTGGCGCTGATGCGGCCCGGGCCGGAGCTGGAGCCGTTGCGGGCGTTGTTCGGTGAGTTGCTGGCGGGGGGCGGGGAGGCGGGGCTGCTGGCGTCGATGGTGAGTGCGCAGGACACGGTGCTGCCGGCGCGGGGGCGGCATCCGGTGTTCTGGGAGGGCAGGTTCTTGCCCAATGTGGCGCTGGTGACGCGTGAGGGGCGTACGGATGTGATCGCGTTGCTGGGCGGGGGCGGGCCGGTGCTGCTGCTGTTCGGTGAGCGGGGTGCGGGCGGCGGGTTCGGGGAGGAGGCGCGGGGGTGGGCGGGGCTGGTGCGGGTGGTGCAGTGCGAGGCGGTGGCGGGGCTGGAGTGTGATGCGCTGCTGGTGCGTCCGGACGGTTATATCGCCTGGGCGTCCGGCCGGGAGGGGCCGGCCGGTGCGCTGGAGGAGTATTTCGGTGCGCCGGTGAAGGTGGGGGGTGTGCCGGCCGGTGTGGTGGGGTGAGGGGGGCCCGGGCGGTGTGCTGGGGGTGTCTTCGGGTGTGCCGGTGCGGGTGGCCGGGGGGTGTGCCGGCGGGTGCGGCCCGGTGACGGGGGGCGGGCCGGGTGGCGCCGGGGGCGGGGGTGCGGCGCTGCTGGTGCGGCCGGACGGCTGTGCCGTGTGGGTGTCCGGCCGGGAGGGCCCGGCCGGTGTGCTGGGAGGGTGCTGCGGTGCGCCGGGGCGGGCGGGGGTGTGCCGGCCGGTGTGGCCGGCAGGCGGGGGCCGGCCCGGGGTGAGGGGGCGGGCCCGGGTGAGGAGGCCGGCGGGGGCCGGCCGGGGCGGGGGTGTGCCGGCTGGTGCGGGGGGTGCGTCTGCTGGTGCGGTCAGCTGACGGGGGCGGGCTGGGCGGCGGGGGGCTGCTGGGCGGGGCGGGCGGCGCGCAGTTCGGCGTCGACGGCGGCGCCGCGGGCGCCGGTGAGGTCGACGGAGGCCAGGACGGAGGGCATCACGACGCTGGGCAGGACGTGGCGCAGGAGGGCGTTGACCCGCTGGGGGAGGTCCTGGTGGTCGCAGACGGCCTGGGACATGGCCTGGACGCCGGCGAAGGATCCGACCATGACGTCGGCGGTCTCGACCGCGTTGACGTGGGGGAGGAGTTCGCTCTGGGCCTGGGCTTTTTCGAGGAGGTCGCGGGAGATCTGCGACCAGCGCAGGAAGGGTCCGCTGCGGTCGAGGCCGAGTGCCTGCTGGTCGAGGGAGAGGCGTACGCCGGCGCGGACCATGGCGTCGGTCTGCAGGCGGTGGGCGTGCAGCATGACCGTGTCGACGAACTGCTGGATCTTGCAGGCGCGGTCGGGGATGGGCAGCAGCTGGTCCTGTTCGTGCAGGACTCCCTCGGCGAGGTGTTCCTTGGAGGGGAAGTGGAAGTAGAGCGCGCCCTTGGTCACCCCGGCGGTGGTGAGGATCTCGCTGATCGTCGCGGCCTGGTAGCCGTGTTCCTCGAAGACCTTGGCTGCTGCCGCGAGGATGGTCTGCCGGGTCCGGATCGCCCTGTCCTGCTTCACCACGTTCGGTCTCCTTCTGTTTCGATGAGCCCGGAGACCCATTAAAAAAACCGCCCAGTTTGTATCTTACAGGCGGTTGGGGTTCACGCACCCCTTGCGGCTGTACGACGTTCAATGAGTTGTCCCGGATCTGCCGGGGCGGAAGGGTGTCGGAGCAGTGGTGAGCAGGTCGTGCCGGCGTCAGGGCAGGGGTGGGCGGGTCGTGGGACGGCGGGGGCGGGCGGGGAGGGGTGTGCGGTGATTTTGGTGACGGGGGCCACGGGGACGGTGGGGCGGGAAGTGGTGGGGCGGCTGCCGGCCGGGGCGGGGGTGCGGGTCATGGCCAGGGATCCGGCGAAGGTGAGGGGGGTGGCGGCGGGGGTGGAGAGGGTGGCCGGGGACTACGGGGATCCGGGTTCGCTGGCGCGGGCTCTGCGGGGGGTGCGTACGGCGTTCCTGGTCACGGCCCGGGTCGCGGGCGCTGACGATGAGGTGTTCGTGGCCGCGGCGCGGGCGGCGGGTGTGCGGCGGGTGGTGAAACTGTCGGCGGCGGCCGTCCTGGACGAGGGGGCCGGTGACCTGATCACCCGGTGGCAGCGTGAGAGTGAGGAGCTGCTGCGGGCTTCGGGTATGGAGTGGACCCTGCTGCGTCCGCGGGCGTTCATGTCCAATTCCCTGTCCTGGGCGGGCTCGGTGCGCGGTGAGGGTGTGGTGCGTGCCCTGTACGGGGAGGCGGCTCATGCCTGTGTGGATCCGGCGGACGTGGCGCGGGCGGCGGTGCGGGTGCTGACCGAGGAGGGGCATGCCGGGCGCGCCTACACCCTGACGGGGCCGCAGGCGCTCAGTGCCGTCGAGCAGACGCGGCAGCTCGGTGCTCTGCTGGGTGTGGAGCTGCGGTTCGAGGAGCTGAGCCCCGGGCAGGCGCGCGCCGCTCTGGCCGGGCGTTTCCCGCCGGCGGTGGTCGAGGCGCTGCTGGACAGTGCGCAGCGGCTGAAGGCGGGTGCCAAGGCGGGGGTGCAGGACACCGTCAGCAGGCTGACGGGCCGTCCGGCGCGGACCTTCCGGCAGTGGGCCGCAGCGCATGTCGCGTCCTTCGGCGCGGTCACCGCTGCGGCCGGCCCGCGGACGCCGGAGGCCGGGCCCCGGGCATCGGGAGCCGGGGCGGGCGGGACGGACGCGGCCCCGTAGGGCCGGCCCCCCGCCGCGCGCCCCCCGCCGCGCGCCCCCCGCCGCGCGCCCCGCGCCCCGGAACACGAGGACGACGGCGCAGAGGGCGACGGTCGCCGGGTCCGCGCCGGGCAGGCGGGCGAGGAAGGACCGCACCGGGGGAGAGAACTCGCGGGCGTGGCGCTCGTCATGATGGTGGAGCAGCTGCCCATGCGTCACCGAAGCCGGGACCGGGCCCTCGGCGAGGGCGGTCCAGGTGACGCCGTCCTCGGCGCAGACGCAGGCGCGGACGCAGACCCAGGCGGAGGCGCAGGTGCAGGCGCGGACGCAGACGCAGACGCAGACCCAGGCGGAGGCGCGGACGCAGACCCAGGCGGAGGCGCGGACGCAGGCGGAGGCGCAGGTGCAGACGGAGGCGGTGAACGTGGTCGGGACTGCCGCCCGTTGTGGTCTTCGGCCTCGAGGGGCGGTACGGCCTTCTTGCCGCCTGCCGGGCGATCCCCGCTGCGGCGCGGCCCCGTCGCGGCCGGCCGGACACCCTGGCGTTCGAACTCGTCGAGCAGCGTGAGCATGCAGGGGGCGGGCCGGCGCAGGGCCGGCCGCCGGTGCCCGCTGCGCGCCCGTGCGGGGGAGGGCGGCGCGCAGCGTGCGGGGGAGGCGGCGCGCAGCGGGTGGGGGTCCGGCGCGGTGGCAGGGCCGCGCCGGCCGGCGCTCTTGCGGCCGGGGGTCTCATGGCCGTGAGCGGCGCCGCCGTCACGGTCATGGGCCGACGCGGCTGTCCCTCTCGGGGCGGGCACCGGCAGAGCGGGGGCGGGGGACGGCCGCGGATGCGGTGAGGGCCGGTCGGTGGCCGGCCCGGGTACGGGCCGGCCACCACAGGGCCCCCGCCCGCTGCCCCGCCTGCTTGCCCCCGCCCGCTGCGCCCGGCGGGCGGGCCTGGCGGGCGCAGCGGGCGGGGACGGCCGCGGCACGGCGTCAGGGCCGCGCCGCCCGCCGGCCCGCGCCCTGCGGTCGGGGCCCCGCGTCCTGCAGCCCGCGTCCTGCGGTCCGTGTTCTTGTGGTCGGGCCCCGCGTCCTGCG
Organism: Streptomyces sp. NBC_01334; assembly: GCF_035983595.1. Classification (NCBI taxonomy): domain Bacteria; kingdom Bacillati; phylum Actinomycetota; class Actinomycetes; order Kitasatosporales; family Streptomycetaceae; genus Streptomyces; species Streptomyces sp. NBC_01334. The sequence goes on from NZ_CP130718.1 coordinate 9,915,495, forward strand.
GTCCGTGTCCTAGTGGTCGGGGCCCCGCGTCCTGCGGCCCGCGCCCTGCGGTCGGGGCCCGCGCCCCGCGCCCCGTGTCCCGCGTCCCGCGTCCCGCGTCCTGCGGCGTGGGCCTTGCGCCTCCGCGCCCTACGGCCCCGCGCCCCGTGGCCTACGCCCCCCGTGGCCTACGCCCCCCGTGGCCTACGCCCCCCGTGGCCTACGGTCTGTGTCCTGCGGGCCGGGCCGGGGTCCGGTGGTTCAAATCGTGAGCGGTGCTGCTGTCACGGTGGAGCGGAAGACGGGTGTTCCGTGCTGGTGGGCGGTGACGAGGACGGCGGGTCCGCGCTGGGCGGGGGTGCGGGTCAGGCGGCGGGCCTCGATGAGGCAGGGGGCGTCCAGTTCCGCGTACTTGGTGAATTCGCTGGTGATGTCGAGCGGGAGCGTGCTGTGGCCCAGGACGGCCGCGGTGGCCTGGCGGGCGGCTTCCAGCAGCACCATTCCGGGCACGTGGTCGACGGGGTGGTCGAAGAGGATGGGGTGGGCGGTGTCGGCCCGCAGCTGCCAGCGGTCGGGCTGTCCGATGGGGGACAGCACGACGTCCATGGGGGAGACGCGGCCGACGTTCTGGGGCGCGGCCGGGGCGGTCAGCGGCAGCGGGCGCTGCATGCTGGCGGCGCGCTCGCCGCGCAGGCGTTCGTAGACCTTGGCGGAGGTGCAGGTGAAGGTGGCGCCTCCGGTGGCGGCGATGTGGCCGCCGCGGCGGATCACCGCGTCGTAGTGGAGGCCGGCCAGTTCGCCGCGGCGGCGCTTGATGTCGCTGCAGGAGATCTCCAGTTCGACCGAGGCGGGCGCGTTGCCGACGCACAGGTGCGCGGGCTCGACGGCGATCGCGAGGTCCCACATGAGGAAGTGGTGGTCGAGGGGGACGCCGAACTCCGCGTGGGCCAGGAGCGATCCGGCCTGCCGGATCGTTTCGGCTGCGATCAGCGGGTCGTGGCAGCCGTCCACGGCGGCGAAGAAGCTGTGCCCGCGCGGCCACTGGGCGGAGACGGTGAAGCGCTCGTCGTCCACGCGCGCCCAGTCGGTCAGCATGACCTCGGCGACGCTCGCGCGGTGGACGAGTTCCTTCGGGACGGTGGTGGTCAGGGACCGGAAGAGGAGGGCGCCGGTTCCTGCCAGGGGCGTTGGGCCGTTCTGGTTGCGTACCGCGCCGGATACCGCGCCGTTCAGACGGAACGTGCTCGCAGACATGGGTCCCCCTGAGTGCCTTGGCTTGAATATGAGTGGCAGATCCCTCAGGACAGCGAAGATACATACCACCCGGTTTAATTTCTAGAAGGAACGCGGCACTCCAGTCCCGTGAAAAATGGAGTGATGTATTCCCAAATGTATGGATGATCACCCGGCGGCCGCGGTGACCGCCCGTGACCCCCGGGTCCTGCGGGGTCACCGCGGTGCGCGGGCCCGGCCGCGGACCGCTGCGCGCAGGACGCCCCCTGTCCCGCATCTCGAGCGATCTCAAAGCCGTTCTTGAGTGGCCTGACCGACGGTGTCTGCAGGCCCGAGAAAGGGGGACCGCTCGGATGGGGACGGAAGAAGCCCTGATCAGGGTGGAGCGAGGCCGGCCCGACGAGGCGGAACTGGCCGCCGTGGTCGCGGTGCTGCTCGCCCTGCAGGCAGACGCACGGCAGACGGCCGGCCAGGCGCCGGCCGCCCGGATGCGCTGGTCGCGCGGACCGGGCGCCTACACGGCACCCGACAGCTGGCGCTGACGGGCGGGGGAATCCCTGGCGGATTCCCTCCCACCGACAGAAACCGCTCAGGCGGTTTGTTAAGATGCTCGACGGACCCGGGGCGGGACCTCCTCGGCCTTGCCCCAGGAAGGCACCTGACATGGCGATGACGACTGCCCTGGCACCGATCGAACCGGGGCCCACCGATATACGCGGGCGCGTGGCGGAACTGCACAGCATCCGTGAGCAGGCGCTGGCCGGGCCCGGTGAGCGGGCGACCGCGGCCCAGCACGCCAAGGGCAAGCTGACCGCCCGCGAGCGGATCGAACTGCTCCTGGACCCGGGCTCCTTCCAGGAGGTCGAGCAGCTGCGCCGGCACCGGGCGACCGGTTTCGGGCTCGAGGTGAAGAAGCCGTACACGGACGGTGTGATCACCGGCTGGGGCACGGTCGACGGACGTACCGTCTTCGTGTACGCGCACGACTTCCGCATCTTCGGCGGCGCGCTGGGCGAGGCCCACGCCGCGAAGATCCACAAGATCATGGACATGGCCATCGCTACCGGAGCCCCGCTGGTCTCGCTCAACGACGGCGCCGGCGCCCGTATCCAGGAGGGCGTCTCCGCGCTCGCCGGCTACGGCGGCATCTTCCAGCGCAACACCCGCGCCTCCGGCGTCATCCCGCAGATCTCCGTCATCCTGGGCCCCTGCGCGGGCGGCGCCGCCTACAGCCCCGCCCTGACCGACTTCGTCTTCATGGTCCGCGACACCTCACAGATGTTCATCACCGGCCCCGACGTCGTGCGGGCCGTCACCGGCGAGGAGATCACCCAGAACGGCCTGGGCGGCGCCGACGTGCACGCCGAGACCTCCGGCGTGTGCCACTTCGCCTACGACGACGAGGAGACCTGCCTCGCCGAGGTGCGCTACCTGCTGTCCCTGCTCCCGCAGAACAACCGGGAGGCCCCGCCCGCGGAGCCCTGCGCCGACCCGGCCGACCGGCGCGCCGAGCGCCTCCTCGACCTGGTCCCCGCGGACGGCAACCGGCCCTACGACATGAGCGAGGTCATCGGGGAGATCGTCGACGACGGCGAGTACCTCCTGGTCCACGAGCGCTGGGCCCGCAACATCATCTGCGCCCTGGCCCGCCTGGACGGCCGGCCCGTCGCCATCGTCGCCAACCAGCCCCAGAGCCTTGCCGGTGTCCTGGACATCGGGGCCTCGGAGAAGGCCGCACGCTTCGTGCAGATGTGCGACGCCTTCAACATCCCGATCATCACCCTGCTGGACGTCCCCGGCTTCCTGCCCGGCGTCGACCAGGAGCACGGCGGCATCATCCGGCACGGTGCGAAGCTGCTCTACGCCTACTGCAACGCCACCGTGCCGCGGATCTCGCTGATCCTGCGCAAGGCCTACGGCGGCGCCTACATCGTCATGGACTCCCAGTCCATCGGCGCCGACCTGACGCTGGCCTGGCCGACGAACGAGATCGCCGTGATGGGCGCCGAAGGCGCCGCCAACGTCATCTTCCGCCGCCAGATCGCCGAGGCCGAGGACCCCGAGGCCATGCGCCAGAAGATGGTCAAGGAGTACCGCTCCGAGCTCATGCACCCCTACTACGCGGCCGAACGCGGCCTGGTCGACGACGTCATCGACCCCGCCGCGACCCGCGGGGTCCTCATCCGCTCCCTGGCCATGCTGCGCAGCAAACACGCCGACCTTCCCTCGCGCAAGCACGGCAACCCCCCGCAATAGCACGACGTTCGTGGGAGCCGCCGACGCCGGTGCGGTGCCGGCCCTTCGGCCTCCCGTTTCTCAGGAGAAGCGCACATGGTCAAACAGCAGCGAGCGGCCCGCACCCGGCAGGCACTGATCCAGGCCGCGGCCACGGTGTTCGCCGAGGAGGGATTCGTCACCGCGTCGCTGTCCACCATCAGCCGGCGCGCCGGGGTCAGCAACGGCGCGCTGCACTTCCACTTCGCCAACAAGCACATGCTCGCCGAAGCCGTCGAGGCCGAGGCCGCCGAGGCCGTGCGCCGCATCACCGAGGCGGCGCAGGCCCGCCAGGGCGGCTCCAGCCTGCAGTCGGTGGTGGACGCCACCCACGAGCTGATGGGCAGCCTCGCCCGCGACACCGTCGTGCGCGGCGGCTTCGAACTCGCCGGCGACACCGCACGCCGGGGAGAACCCTCCCCGCGCACCCAGTGGCAGCACTGGGTGGAGGACGTACTGCGCCGGGCCGAGCACAGCGGCGCCCTGGCCCAAGGCGTCTCCGGCGCGGACGGCGCCCGCGTCATCATCGCCGCCACCGCGGGCTTCGGGGTGCTCGGCGGCCAGGACGCCTCCTGGCTGTCGCGGCAGACCATCACCGGCTTCTGGGAGGTGCTGCTGCCGCGGCTGGCCGACCACCGCGACCTGGACGCCCTGGTGTGCGCCGGCTCGCAGCGCCCGGCCGTGCTCCCCCCGCGCGAGCGGCCCGCGCAGGAGCGGTCCGCGCAGGTCAGCCCCGACCGATAACAGACCAAGCGGTCTGTCCAGCGGCCCGCCGCGGGAGTGCGGATCCCTGTTTCCTCTCCCCGGGGGCTCCGGCGCGGCCCCGGAACGGGCCTCCCGGACCCGTAAGTTCCGCCCCGGGCGGGGTATTTGACCCAGTCTGGGACTGTATGCGCTTCGACCGGGAGAAGAAAATACAGGATGTGCGGTTTGATATTGACAGACCGTGCGTGCTGTTCTTAGCCTTGGCAAGGCGCCGGACTGGCACCTGTCGACGGCCGCACAGACACCCGTCGACGGCCACCCACCGACCGGAGCACTCGGGCATAAAACAGGGGAGATCGAGTGGACATCGAGATACTCGGCGCATTGGCCGTACAGGAGAACGGGGTCTCCATCACGCCGACGGCCCCCAAGCCCCGCCAGGTCCTGGCCCTGCTGGCGCTGCACGCCGACCGGGTGGTGTCCGTCTCCGACCTGATCGAGGAGCTCTGGGGCACCACCCCGCCGCGCAGCGCCCGCACCACCCTGCAGACCTACGTCCTGCAGCTGCGCGAACTCATCGCCGTGGCCCTGGACAGGGACGGGCACGGCGGGCCGCAGGCCGCCGACGGCACGTGCGCGCGGCGCACCGCCAAGGAAGTACTGGTCACCATGCCCAGCGGCTACCTGCTGGCGAGCGGCGGCGGCGCGAGCGACGTCCGCACCTTCGAGCGCCTGTCGGGCATGGGATACCGGGCCATGGACGCCGGTGACTTCCCCGGCGCCGCACGGCAGCTGCGCGAGGCACTCGCCCTGTGGACCGGCACCGCCTTCGCGGACGTCCAGACCGGCGAGCAGCTGGACATGGAGATCAAGCGACTGGAGGAGAACCGGCTGTGCGCACTCGACCAGCGCATCGAGGCCGACCTGCGGCTGGGACGCCACCGCGAACTGCTGGCCGAGCTGACCGTCCTGGTCAACCGCTACCGCACCCACGAGAGCCTGCACGGCCAGTTCATGCTCGCCCTGTACCGCTCGGGACGGCGGGGCGAGGCCCTGGAGGTCTACCAGCGGCTGCGCGCCACACTCGTACGCGACCTCGGCCTGGAGCCGTCCGCGGGGCTGCAGCGCATGCAGCGCTCCATCCTCACGGCCAGCCCCGAGCCCGCGCCGGTGGCCGCCGGCACCGCCAAGGAACGCCTCGTCCCCACCAGTTGAGCCACCGCACCGCCTTCCAGGGCTCCCGCGCCGCCCGCTGACACCCGGCCCGCCGGAGCCCTGGAAAGCGGCAGGCACGAAAGACCCCCACCCGGACAGCCCGCCACGCCGCCCCCGGACCGTGTCCCGCGCGGTGAGGCGCACCCACCGCCCGCAGCGGCAGCGCACGGCGGCAACTCCGGGAACGGCCAGCCCATTCGCCGGGACGGCCAGACCATTCGCCGGGACGGCCAGGCGATCGCCGGGACGGGCAGTGGATCACGGGGACCGCCCGCGGCGAGGACCCGGGCACACGCGGCCGTACATACGGGGGCCGGCGCGCACCGTCGCACCGGCCGGCCTGCTGACGACCGGCCATGTGACGACCGGCGGCACGAAAGGCACCGCCTGGGTGCGGATGATCCAAGGCGGTCCTGCTCACCGCCGGCGCCCTCCCGCTCACCCGCGCCGCCGGCCCGCAGCCAGGACACCGCCCGCTCGACGGCCCGGCACCACCACCCCTTGAGCGTGCACCGCATCCGACGCCTTCACGGGCGGTGCGCACCCCGGCCCGCTTCCCCCCGCCCGCTTCCCCCTCCGGGGCCCGCTCGGCCGTCTCGCCCGCCGGAGCTGTCCCGGCCGCCGCGGCGCTCCCGCCCGTTCGGGGCCGTCCGCGCCGGGCGGCGCGGCCGCAGGCCTGTCCGCGTGAAGACGCCGGGACGTGACGCACCGCCCGCTCGGGGGCCGCGGCTCGTCCGGTGACCCCCGGTCAGGGTCCTTCGCCCCTGGCTGCCGCGGGGGAGTGCCGGCCGGGATCCCGGCGAGGAGGGGCGGTCCGTCCGCGCCCGGAGCGATGCGCACCCCCGGCAGCCCGGCGGTCTGCCCCGGCCCACAAGGCTCCGGCCTGGGTGCCCACCCCTCTTCTTCTTCCGGCCCCGGCATCGGCGGTGCCGGGGCGACGCGGGTCCTCGGCACCGCCGATGCCGTCGAGGCGGTGCGGCACGGCTTCGTGCAGGCGGCCCCGGGCCACCGGCGGCCCCCGGACCGGATCAGGAACCGGCGCGGCCCGCCGGCTCCGGCACCCGAAGCGAAGCGAAGCGGCAGCCGGCGCCAGGCGCATCCGCTCCGCCAGGACGTGGACGACGGCCGCGCGGAGCGTCTCGGCAGGCGCATCCCCGCCGCTGCGCCGCCCTGGGCGCATTGACGGCGGGTCAGCGGCTTCGCGGCTCTCCCGCAGCCCGCCCGGAACGGTCCCGCTCCACCCGTCGCGCCCTCTGACCGGAGCCGGCGACCGCCCCGGCCGCGCGCGGGACACGGGCCTGTCCGCGGCGGCGTACGCGGCCGCGCGGCCGCCGTGCCGCACGCACCGCGCATGCCGTCCTGCGTGTTGTCCTCCCGGAGCCGCTCACCCGCCGGCCGGTACCGTGAATTCCGTTTTCCTCCACAAACGGAATTCGCTTCGACGGTGACCGGAAAGAGTCTTCTGTGTTACGCCGGACGCACTTCGCTCCAGCCGCCGTTCGTTCATTCTTGAGCCGCTCCAGCAGCCGTTCATCCCTTCTCGAGTGGATCGATTTAAGGGCCCCGGTATCGAGTTGAAACGCTCTCGAACTCCGGTCGAGGAAAGCCGGGCGTGGCGTGATTCCCGCTAGTGTGCTTACGGCGATGAGATTCAGCCACGAGAGGAACTCGACGAGGTACGGAGGAACGCAGTGAAGATTCAGGTTCTGGGTCCGTTGAGTGCCGAGGTCAACGGGGGGTCGATTGTCCCGACGGCCGGTAAGCCGCGGCAGATTCTTTCTCTGCTCGCCCTCTATCCCGGACGGGTGATGCCGGTCCCCATGCTCATGGAGGAAATCTGGGGAACGGAGCCGCCGCAGAGCGCACTCACCACTTTGCAGACCTACATCCTCCAGCTGCGCCGGCGTCTGGGCACCGCGATGGGGCCCGACGCCCCCGGCGCGGCCAAGGAGGTGCTCGCCACCCGGCACGGCGGCTATCTGCTGCAGATACCGCCCGAGAGTGTCGATGTGCACGAGTACGAAAGCATGGTCACGGAAGGACGGGCGGCTTTCGAGGCAGGCGACGACGAGAGATCGGCCGACCGTTTCCGGCAGGCGCTGGACCTGTGGCGCGGCCCCGCGCTGGTCGACGTACGGGTCGGGCCGATCCTCGGGATCGAGGTCATGCGCCTGGAGGAGAGCCGCCTGGGCACCGTCGAGCGGCGCATCGACGCCGATCTGCGGCTCGGCCGGCACTCCGAACTCATCGCCGAACTGGCCGAGCTGACGGCGCGCTACCCGCAGCACGAAGGACTGCACTCGCAGGCCATGGTGGCGATGTACCGGTCGGGGCGGCAGGCGTCGGCCCTGTCCATCTTCCGCAAGCTGCGCATCCGCCTGATCGAGGAGCTGGGCGTCGAGCCCTCGCCGCAGGTACAGCGGCTGCACCAGGCCATGCTGGCCGTCGACCCGCAGCTGGATGTCGCCGCCGGACTGCGGCGCACCTCGACCTTCGATCTCTATGCCGCCTGAGACCGGCCGGAGCGGGGGCTCGAGTCGTACTCAGAAGCTGTGCGGAAACCTTCGCTCCCGAAGCGCTTCGGTGCTGTGACTGAGCATGCCGGCCGGTGAGCCGGACAGCACGGCCCGCCGCGTGCGTTCACGGGGCCGGCCCGCCCCGCGCGCACGCGGCGGGCCGGCAGCGGACGGGAGCGCCGGCCCGCGGCGCGGGCGGGCAAGGTGACGACAGACGGGGAAGACCACCCTCCCCGGACCCCGGACCCGGACCGCGGACCGCGGACTGCCGGCCGGCGGCCGCGCCGGGCGGGTGCTCGCGCGGTGCGAGACGAAGGCTCCCGGCCGCCGCCCCTGCCACCGGCCCGACGCGGTCCTGCGCCACGCACCGGTGCGGCGCGCCGTCTGCGGGCCCGCCGCCTCTCCGGCCCAGCGGTCGACTCCCGGCCTCCCGCCGCCTTTCGGCCCGCCGGATCAACCGCCGGCCCGCCGGCCCGCCGGCCCGCCGGCCCGCCGGCCCGCAGGCTCTCCGGCCCGCCGCCTCTCCGGCCCGCCGGCCCGGCTCGGCCCGCAGGCTGACGTGCCGTGTCATTACCGCTCCTTTGCGACGCCTTTCGTGGAGCGGGAGCCGGGAATCCGGCAGAAATCCCTGAAGGTCATTGCGGATGTCTTGCCGGGCCATGTGGGCGATGACACCATTCCCGCCGGTACCCGCATTCTTTTCTGCGCATACGCTTTGCGGGAACGGAAAGAATCTTCACGCGACTCGCGAGTACGGCAGAAACGGAACCGGATAAGGCCTCTCGTGGCGTCCGGTCCGTCTTCGGGTTTCCTGGCTTTTCGACGCCATGGTCATCGGCGGCGGGTTTGCCGGTGCGACCGCCGCGGGGTTTCCCGGACGGTGCGGACACCGTGTTCCCGTACCCGGCCGTGAGTGATTTCCCCGGCACCGTCCCGGGGAATCAATCACCCTCTGGTCCATGATTCATGAAAAGAGCCGGGCCGACCCGGACGCGCTGATTCCGGCCAGACGCGGGGACCGGCGGCCGCACAACGGTCCCAAGGGACAGGCCGCCGGCCGGCCGGGGCGCCCGGCGTCGGGTTGACGGTGCGTCCTGCCGGGGCGGGTGCCACGAGTGAGCGGGTCGACCGCGTCGACGAGCGGGATGAGGTGCCGGGCGGGGCCGCGGAGGCCGGCGAGCCGTACGGGGGAGGAGGGGGTGCGGGCGCGCGGGAGCTGTCGGAGGAACGCGGCGTCCAGCAACACCCGTGGCTGGTGCTCACGTTCCCGTTTGCGGGCGTGGTCAGTTCCTGCCGGCTCGCTGTGCCCGGGGTGGTGGTGCGCCGTCCCGTGCGCCCGGACCCCGCGGAGATCGCCCGGCACGCCCGGCCGGCACAGGACGAGCCGGGCGGCCTGAGGCCTCACGGGACGTGCGTCGCGGACGCTCGTGAGGCGTTCAGCCGCTACCGGGCCCGGTCCCGGCCGCCGGGGGAGCGGTGAGAGCGGTGAGTGGCGCTGCCGCGCGTCGTCCCGGCGGCAGCGTCCGGCGGTGTCCGGCGGCGCCGGACGGCTACCGGACGTGCTCGGGCTGTGCCGCCGTCTCGTCGGTCCGGGGCGGACCCGCCGGATCCACCGGGGTCTTGACCGACTCCAGGAGGAGTTGGGAGACGTCGACGACCTGGACGGTCTCCTTGGCCTTGCCTTCGTTCTTCTTGCCGTTGACGGAGTCGGTGAGCATGACGAGGCAGAACGGGCAGGCGGTGGAGACGATGTCGGGGTTGAGGGAGAGGGCTTCGTCGACGCGCTCGTTGTTGATGCGCTTGCCGATCCGTTCCTCCATCCACATCCGTGCGCCGCCGGCGCCGCAGCAGAAGCCGCGTTCCTTGTGGCGGTGCATCTCCTCGTTGCGCAGGCCGGGGACGCTCGCGATGATCTCGCGCGGGGGCGTGTAGATCTTGTTGTGGCGGCCCAGGTAGCAGGGGTCGTGGTAGGTGATGAGGCCCTCGACCGGGGTGACGGGGATGAGTTTGCCCTCGTCGATGAGGTGCTGGAGCAGCTGGGTGTGGTGGATGACCTCGTAGTCGCCGCCGAGCTGCGGGTATTCGTTGCCGAGGGTGTTGAGGCAGTGCGGGCAGGTCGCGACGATCTTCTTCGCCGACTTCGGCTTCTTCGACTCGGCCGTGACGTTGCCGTCGTCGTCCGTCTCCTCGCCGAACGCGGCGTTGAGGGACATGACGTTGTCCATGCCGAGTTCCTGGAAGAGGGGCTCGTTGCCGAGGCGGCGGGCGGAGTCGCCGGTGCACTTCTCGTCGCCGCCCATGATCGCGAACTTGACGCCCGCGATGTGCAGGAGTTCGGCGAAGGCCTTGGTGGTCTTCTTCGCGCGGTCCTCGAGGGCGCCGGCGCAGCCGACCCAGTACAGGTACTCGACCTCGGAGAGGTCCTCGATGTCGCGGCCGACGACGGGGATGTCGAAGTCGACCTCCTTGAGCCACTCCAGGCGCTGCTTCTTCGCCAGGCCCCAGGGGTTGCCCTTCTTCTCCAGGTTCTTGAGCATGGTGCCCGCCTCGGACGGGAACGCGGACTCGATCATCACCTGGTAGCGGCGCATGTCGACGATGTGGTCGACGTGCTCGATGTCGACGGGGCACTGCTCGACGCAGGCGCCGCAGGTGGTGCACGACCACAGCACGTCCGGGTCGATGACACCGCCTTCTTCGGCGGTGCCGATCAGCGGGCGTTCGGCCTCGGCGAGCGCGGCGGCGGGCACGCCCGCCAGCTGCTCGGCCGATGCCTTCTCCTCGCCCTCCATGGTCTTGCCGCCGCCGGCGAGGAGGTAGGGGGCCTTGGCGTGGGCGTGGTCGCGCAGCGACATGATCAGGAGCTTGGGGGAGAGGGGCTTGCCGGTGTTCCAGGCGGGGCACTGGGACTGGCAGCGGCCGCACTCGGTGCAGGTGGAGAAGTCCAGCAGGCCCTTCCAGGAGAACTGCTCGACCTGGGAGACGCCGAAGACGTCGTCGTCGCCGGGGTCGGCGAAGTCGATCGGTTTGCCGCCCGACGTCATCGGCAGCAGGGCGCCCAGCGCGGTGGCGCCGCCGGCGTTGCGCTTGAACCAGATGTTCGGGAACGCCAGGAAACGGTGCCAGGCCACACCCATGTTCGTGTTCAGCGAGATGACGATCATCCAGATGAACGAGACACTGATTTTGATCATCGCGACCAGGTAGACCAGGTTCTCCAGCGTGGCGTCGTCCAGCCCCGAGAAGGCGGCGACCAGCACATAGGAGACCAGGTACGCCGGTTCCCAGTGCTCGACGCCCGCGAGGGCGCCCTCCAGGCCGCGCAAGGTCATGATCGCGAGGCCGATGGTGATGATGACGGACTCGATGAAGTACGCCTGACCGGACTTGGAGCCGGCGAAGCGGGACTTGCGGCCGGGGCGCGAGGGCAGGTTCAGCTGCCGGATCACGATGAGCACGGCGATGCCGGCCACCGTGAGTGTGCCGATCACCTCGACGAAGAGCTCGTAGGGCAGCCAGTGCCCGAGGACGGGAAGCACCCAGTCCGCCCGGAACAGCTGGCCGGTGGCGTTCACCAGCGTCACGAGCAGGGTGTAGAAGCCGATGGCCACGCACCAGTGCGCCACCCCGATGACGCCCCACCGGTTCATCCGCGTGTGGCCGAGGAACTCCTTCACCACCGTCACGCTGCGCGCGTAGGGGTTGTCCGTCCGGGTTCCGGCGGGCACCGGCTGGCCCAGCCTGACGTAGCGGAATAACTCGCCGACGGCGCGGGCGAACAGCGCGGTGCCGACGGTGATGAGTGCCAGCGAAACGATGATCGCGGCGAGTTGCATGGGCGGGCTCCTCGAACCTGCGAGAGCGAAGCTACGAACCTGCGAAAGCGAATCTACTAAGCGGTAACTTATGTGTCCGGGTCTGAGACTACCCACTTCGCGCCCTGCAATGAAGCCGGGATCACGGTGACCTGCGTCGCCGCGGCGGCCGTGCAGGCCGCCGCGGCGGACCTGGCCCCGCCCGCCCGAACACCCCGTACAGCGGGCGGAGTTGGCGTGCGCGGCGGCCGCCCGCGCCGGCCGGCCCGCCGTGCGGCACAAGACCGCTCGAGGCGGAATCCACCGTTCCTCAAGGCGCCCCCGAGAAAAGAGGGGGTGCGACACCCCCAGGCCCTGCCGCCCCGTCCCCCCGCGGGCCGGTCTCAGCCCGCTTTCAAGCAGCACTTGAGGCGGTGCGGCCACTGTTGGATCCCACCCCGTGCGGCCAGGGGCACAGGTACAGGAGGGTGCCATGTCGGACGAACAGCCAGTGCGGCTCCACTGTTTCGCGCACTCCATCGGGGGCGAGTCGCTCTTCGAGCGCTGGGCGGCGAGCGCCGGACCCGGGGTCGAGGTGGTCCCGGTCTCCCTGCCCGGCGGCGACCGGCGGCGCTCCGAACCCCGGGTGAGCACCCATGAGGCGCTCCTCGCCGACGTGCTGCCCCTGTTCACCGATGCGCCCCCCGGCCCCTACGTCCTGTACGGGCACGGTCTGGGCGCGATGGTCGCCCTGGCCGTCACCCGCGCCCTGCACGAGGCCGGCCTGCCCGGCCCCGCGCTCCTCGCCGTCGGCGCCCACTCGCCGCCGCAGGTGTACGCCGGGCTGCCCGACGTGCGCGGGGCGACGGACGCCGAACTGCTGCACGTGCTGGGCGGCCAGGGCGCCGTGCCGCCCAGCAGCGACGAGGGGATCCTCCTGCGGGCCATGCTGCCGGTGCTGCGCGCCGAACTGGAGCTCACCCGGGCCCTGGACGAGGCGGCCCGCAGGCCCTCCTGCGCGGGCCCTGTGACCACCCCGCTCCTCGTCGTCGCCTCGCAGGACAACCCGCTGGCGCCGCCCACGGTCGCCGACGGCTGGCGGCAGTGGACCGCGGGGCCCGCCTGGACCCGCACCGTCCCCGGCCGTCACTTCTTCGTGTGCGGCGGCCGCGAACTGCCCCGGCTCCTGGGCCGCGTCTGCCGCGTCACCCGCCGCCTGGCCCAGCAGCCCGCGCCCGTCGGCTGATCCGCGTGACCCGCCCGCCCGCCCGCGCGGGCGCACACCGCCTCGCCCCCCGCGTGCCGCACGCCGGCCGGCGGCGACCGTGGGCGGCGCTTCGGCCGGACGCCGGTCCGCTCATGATCCAGCGGTTCTCGTCCGGCCGTCTGAAACCTGTACGTGTTCCGTCCCCGTCCCCGTCGGCGCAATGTGAAGAGAGGTGTTCGGATGTCTGGTGAGCGTGTCGACAGAGCGACGCACACGGTGCACGTGGCCGCGCCCGCCGGCGTGGTCTACGCCGTACTGGCCGATGCGGCGAAACTGCCGCTCTGCTTCTCCCCGAGCGTCCATGTGGAGCGCCTGGAGAGCGACGGCGAACGAGAGCGCCTGCGGATGTGGTCCCTCCTGGACGGGCAGCTGAAGTCGTGGACCTCCTGGCGCCACCTTGACCCGGTGCAGCGCCGCATCGAGTTCCGCCAGGAACTGCCCGCGGCCCCGCTGAACTCGATGTGCGGCACCTTCCACGCACGCTCGCGGGGCCCGCACCGCACCGAGCTCGAGCTGCTGTACGACTTCAGCGTCGCCGGCGACCTGCCCGAAGTCGGGGCGTGGGCATGGCGGGTCGCCGACGCGAGCAGCCGCACTCAGCTCGCCGAGCTCAAGAGCTTCGCCGAACGGTGGACGCGCCTGGACGACCTGGTCCTGTCCTTCGAGGACTCGGTGCGCGTCAACGGCCCGGCCGAGCTGGTCTACGACTTCCTCTACCGGGCCGGGGACTGGCCCGACCTGGTACCGCACGTCACCCGGGCCGACCTCACCGAGGACGCGCCCGGCGTGCAGCGCCTGAGCATGCAGACCCTGACCGAGTACGGCTCGCACACCTCGGACTCGGTACGGATCTGCTTCCCGCACGCGGGACGCATCGTCCACAAGCAGACCGCGCCCCACACCCTGCTGGAGGCGCACACCGGCGAATGGTCCGTCGTCCCCGACGAGTCCGGGGTGACCGTCATCGCCCAGCACAGCGTCGTGCTGCGCGAGGAGAACATCACCGCCGTGCTGGGCGAGCACGCGGGCCTGGGACAGGCGCGCCGGCATGTGCGCGAGGAACTCGGCCGGGACAGCCGGGCCCTGCTCGCCCATGCCAAGCGGCACGCGGAAAGCGCCGTGCGCATGCTGTGACACCGCCCCCGCCCGCACGGCCACCGCACCGCCCCCGCCCGCAGGCCAGGCGGATGCGCCGGTGAGCCGATGCGCGGGTGCGCGGCGGGGGCGCGGCGGGGGCGGGACACCGGCTGCCGCGCCCTGCGCCCTGGCCGCGCCCACGCGGCCATCGCGCGGGCTCGGGCACCGCTCGGGCACCGCTGCACACCCGCTCGGGAAAACGGACTTCGGGTGCCTACCGCAACTAGCCTGGTCAACCCGACCGTTGTGGACTCCCGCGGACCAGGAGGCGCCATGCAGCACCACCCGTACGCCACGGCCCCGGCACACCCCGCGCTGCGCCCGCTCCGCCTCCCCACCCGCTGCCCGTATCCCGCCGGGCACGCACCGTCCGTCACGCTCTAGGGCCGGCTCCGGCAGGCCGGCCACCGGCACGGCGCCCAGGTCCCCACCAGGACCGGGCGAGCGCCACCTCGCAGCCCGTACAGCGCCCAGAGAAAGGAGAGAGGGGAACGCGCCGGCGCCAGCGGCACCCCCCGGACAGGCATGACTGTTTCCCGCTCCTCGCGCGAGGCGATCTCCGTGGTCGTCGCCCCCGGGCCCGCCCCGTACGCGGCCCCGTGGGACCTCGAGCTGCGCGGGCCCCTCGACCCCGCCGCCCTGGAACACGTCCTGGGCGAGCTCACCGCCGGTGAGCCGGCCGGGACCGTGCCCCGGCACCGGCTGCTGCGGCACGGCCCCGACCATCACACGCTCCGGTTCACGGCGACGCAGGGGGCGGCCGCCGCGTCCGTGGTGGGCCGCATCGCCGACCTGCTCACCGAGCCGCGCGCCGCCGACCGCCCGCTCGCCCCCGCCCAGTACGCGGTCCTCGCACCCGCCGCCGGACACGGCTACGAGGCGGTGTTCATCGAACCGGCTGCTCCGCCGGACGCGGCCGCGGTACGCGAGGCGCTGCACGCGGTCCTGGCCGCCCACCCCCAGCTGCGCTCCCGCCTCGACCCCGCGGGCGACCGGCTGACCGGGCAGGCCGCGACCACCGGCGGGACTGCGGACAGGGCCGGGACCGGAGCTGCGGACGGGCACGGGACCGAGATCGGAGCCGGGGCCGCGGACGGACACGGGGCCGGGACCGGGGCTGCGGACGGGTTCGAGGCCGGGGCCGCCAGGACCGTGCCGGTGCCTGTGGCCGCGGGCGGTCACGATCCTTTGGTGGAGGGGGAGTTCAGCGACGAGGCCGGCTTCGCCGCGGCTGTCGCCTCGGTCGGCCGCACTCTCGATGCCCACCTGGGCGTCCAGCTGCGGGCCCTGCTCGCCAGGGACCGCCGTCCGGCAGGGCCGCGTGCCGACCGGCTCGCCGTGGTGGTCCATGAACTCGCCGTGGACGCCGCGTCCTGGCAGATCCTGCTCGAGGACCTGTCCGCCGCCCTCGGCACGGCCGCGCCCGCAGTCGCGGCGCGGCCGCGGCGTGCCCCGGACGGCCTGGCCGACTGGGTCACCGGACTGCGGGAGCTGGCCCGCGACCCGGACGAGGTCCGCCACTGGACCGCTGTCGCCGAGCGCAGGTCCCGGGCGCTCAGCTCCCGCCCCTCCGCACGGGTGACCCGGCCCGGCGACAGGGCCGCCACCGTCTCCGCCGACGCCCAGGACACCGCACCCGGCACGATCCGGCCCACCGGCTCCGCCCAGGACTGCGGTCACGACCGCGCCCAGGACTGCGCCCAGGACCGCGCCCAGGACTGCGCTCGGCGCTTCGTTCTGGACGAGGACGTGACCGAGCGGATCACCCAGGGCCTGGCCCAGCGGCTCGCGTTGACCGCCGGGCAGATCCTGACCGGCGTGTTCGCCCTGGCCCTGGCCCGCTGGCAGGACGTCGACGACATCAGCCTCGACGTCCGCAGCGACCCCAGGCCCGGCCACCAGGGCCTACAACGTCACGTGGGCCGGCTCACCGACCTGCACCCGGTCCACCTCACCCTGGAACCCGGCCTCGACCCCCTCGGCCAACTGGCCGCGCTGGCCGGCCCCCTGGCCGCCGCCGCAGGCCACGCCACGGGCGGCGCGGGTTTCGGGGCCTGCCGGGAGTGGAGCCCCGACCCGCTGCTGCGCGATGCCCTGCGCGAACTGGCGCCCGCCCAGGCCTGCCTGCACCTGCACGCTCCGGGCGAGCTGCTGCCGGGCTCCGTCCGCCCCGTGCGCGGCAGCGCACAGCACCGGCCGGCCCGGCCCGTGCACCCCATCGAGGCGCACGCCCAGATCACCGGCGGCAGGCTGCACATCGGCCTCGACCCGGTCCACGACCTCACCGAAGGCATCACCGACACCTCCGTGGCCGCCCTCACGGACCTGCTGCGGGACCTGCTGACGCAGCTGGCCGACGCCTGCACCGCCCCCATCCCGTCCCTCTTCACGCCCACCCCCCAGCAGTCGGCGCTGTTCACCGGCGGCGACGCGCGGCCCGGCACCGGCCGCCACGTCGAGCAGCTCGTCTGGGTCTGGCACGGCCCGCTCGACCCGGAACGCTTCACCGCCGCCTGGCAGTCCGTCTTCGACTGCGAAGCGGTGCTGCGCACCGCGTTCACCGGCGGCCCCGAACCGCAGCTCATGGTGCACAGCCGGGTCACTCCCGACATCACCCGCCGCATCCACCGCGGCGACGACTGGTCGCCCCTCCTGGAACGCGACCGGCTGCGCGGCTTCGACCTGCGCTGCCCCGGAGCACTGCGCCTGACCCTGCTGGAGACGGAGCACACCGCACCCGACGGCGCCTCACCCACCCGGATCGTGCTCACCTACCACCGGGCGCTCCTGGACACCTGGAGCGCACACATCCTGCTGCGCGAGTTCTACCGGGCCTACCTCGCCGGAGGCACCCTGCCCGGTGGCGAGCGCCGCCCCGACCTGCGCGACTACACCGACTGGATCGCGGCCCAGGACCTGGAGCCCGTACGGGTGTTCCGGGCGCGCTCCGCGCCGCCCGACACCGCGGCGTCCCGACCGGGCCGCCCCGCCGGCAAGGCCACACGGCTGACCGGCGTCGGCCGCGCCCGGCTGCGCCTGGACCCCGCAGAAACCATCCGCCTCGCGCGCTGGGCCGGCCTGTGGGGCACCGCGGAGAGCAGCGCACTGCAGGCCGTCTGGGCGATACTCATCCACCGCGCCTCCGACGCCACCGGCCCGGCCCCGGTCTGCTTCGCGGTGAGCGCTCCGGGGCGCGCGATACCGCTCGACGGCGTGGCCCGGATGCCGGGACCGCTGCGCAACGCGCTGCCCATAACCGTCGGGGTGGACCCGGCGGGCACGCTCGCGGACCTGATGCGGCGGCTGCGCGACCACGCCCTGGACATGGCCGCCTACGAATGGGTCCCCGCCGACCGGATCCGTGCCCGGGGCCGGCACGGTACGGGCACCGACCCCGCCGACACCGTCATCGTCTTCGAGGACCCGCCGCATCCGGTGGAAGACCTGGAGGGCGAACTCGCCGCGCAGGGGATACGGGCCGAGTTCTCGGGCACCGTACCCGCCCGCTCGGTGCTGCCCATCGGGCTGCTCGCCCACCACGACAACGCCGGCGGCCTGGTCCTGACGGCGGTCCACGACCGTGACGTGCTCGACGAGGAGGCGGCTGCCGAGCTGCTGGTGCAAAGTGCCCTGCTGCTGCGTGAACTCCCCTTGTGGGCCGGTGAGTCCACCACCGTCGCGGAGGTGCTGAAGCTTTTGCAGGGCAGGGCCGTACCGCGCATGGCCGACGCTGTTGCAGCCGGCCGCGACAACGCGCTGGTCACCCTGCGCGCGGCGGGACAGGAACAGGCCGGCACGATCTGCCTGATCCCGCCGCCGGGTGCGGCCGCGACCTGCTACGACCTGCTGCCCCCCACCTATACGGGCCCGCAGGAACTGCTGGTGCTCACCGGCGGCACCGACGCCGAGGACGCCGGACCCGCCCTGGCCGCCCGCGCGGCCGGCCAACCCCTGCTGCTCGCAGGGTTCTCCGGCGCGGGCGCCCTCGCCTGCGACATCGCCCGGCGTATCGCGGCCGACGGCGCCCGCCCGCCCCGCGTGGTGCTCGCCGGCGCGTTCGCGGACGAGCGGGAGCGGGCCCCCGCACTCGCCCGTGCCCTCCGGGACGCCACTGCACCGGACGGCTGAGGCGAGACCCCGCAGGACGGATCCCGCCCGGGACGGATCGCGGGACAGAACCGGTGCAGGACCGATCCCGCCCGGGACGGATCGCAGGACAGAACCAAGACAGAACGGATCCGGAGCAGGACGGGACCGATCACGGGACCGATCACGGAACCCGACCGCAGGACGGGTCGGAGACGGGACCGATCCGGAGCAAGGCGGGTCCGAGGCGGGACCGATCGCAGGACGGGACCGATCGCGGAGCCCGGTCGCGGGACGGAACGGGCCGCGGGAACGGATCCGGGGCAGGGCGGATCCGGGGCGCCACGGCACCGCCCCACCCGCGCACGGCAGCTCCGGCGCGGCGGAGCACACCGCATGAGTGATCCACTCCGCTGCTGTTCCGTCGCCCTTCAAGTGCTCCTCGTTCGAGGTCGCACATCGTGGCTGTGACACGGGCGGCCCCTCGCCCGCCTCGGACGCCCTTCGCCTCTGGGCCCTCAACCATCTGGAGAGTCATGTCCCGTCGTCTTTTCACCTCGGAGTCCGTGACCGAAGGACATCCCGACAAGATCGCGGACCGGATCAGCGACACGATCCTGGACGCGCTGCTGCGTCAGGACCCCGCCTCGCGGGTCGCGGTGGAGACGCTGATCACCACCGGCCAGGTGCACATCGCCGGTGAGGTCACCACCTCGGCCTACGCTCCGATCGCCCAGCTCGTGCGCGACGCCATCCTCGACATCGGCTACGACTCGTCGGCCAAGGGCTTCGACGGGGCCTCGTGCGGGGTGTCGGTGTCCATCGGCGCGCAGTCGGCGGACATCGCCCAGGGCGTGGACACGGCGTACGAGTCACGGGTCGAGGGCGACGAGGACGAGCTGGACCGGCAGGGCGCCGGTGACCAGGGTCTGATGTTCGGCTACGCGACGGACGAGACGCCGAACCTGATGCCGCTGCCCATCGAGCTGGCGCACCGGCTGTCGCGCCGTCTGACGCAGGTCCGCAAGGACGGCACCGTCCCGTATCTGCGGCCCGACGGCAAGACACAGGTCACCATCGAGTACGACGGTGACAAGGCGGTCCGCCTGGACACCGTGGTGGTCTCCTCGCAGCATGCCTCCGACATCGACCTGGAGTCCCTGCTCACGCCCGACATCCGCCAGGAGGTCGTCGAGCATGTGCTGGGACAGCTCGCCGACGAGGGCATCAAACTGGAGACGGAGGGCTACCGCCTGCTGGTCAACCCGACGGGACGCTTCGAGATCGGCGGCCCGATGGGCGACGCGGGCCTGACCGGACGCAAGATCATCATCGACACGTACGGGGGGATGGCCCGCCACGGCGGCGGCGCCTTCTCCGGCAAGGACCCCTCCAAGGTGGACCGCAGCGCCGCGTACGCGATGCGCTGGGTGGCCAAGAACGTCGTCGCGGCCGGCCTGGCCTCGCGGTGCGAGGTGCAGGTGGCGTACGCGATCGGCAAGGCCGAGCCGGTGGGCCTGTTCGTGGAGACCTTCGGCACCCACACCGTTGCGGTGGAGAAGATCCAGCAGGCCATCGGGGAGGTCTTCGACCTGCGCCCGGCCGCGATCATCCGCGACCTCGACCTGCTGCGCCCGATCTACGCCCAGACCGCCGCCTACGGCCACTTCGGCCGCGAGCTGCCCGACTTCACCTGGGAACGCACCGACCGCGCCCAGCAGCTCAAGGCAGCCGCGGGCAGCTGAGCCCGACACCTGACGGCCGGGCCCGACGGTCGCGGCCCGACGCCGTGCCACACCGGCGATCAGCGACCGAAGCGACCGAAGGAGTTCCCGTGCGCATCGCGGTGACAGGATCCATTGCCACCGACCATCTGATGGTCTTCCCCGGACGGTTCACGGACCAGCTGCTTCCCGAGCAGCTGGCCCACATCTCGCTCTCCTTCCTCGTCGACCGTCTCGAGGTGCGCCGGGGCGGCGTCGCCGCCAACATCGCCTTCGGCCTCGGCGGCTTCGACCTGTCGCCCCTCCTGGTCGGAGCGGTCGGCACGGACTTCGCCGAGTACGCGGTGTGGCTGAAGGAGCACGGTGTCGACACCGGGGGAGTGCACATCTCCGCCGAACGGCAGACCGCCCGCTTCATGTGCATCACCGACGAGGACGCCAACCAGATCGCCGCGTTCTACGCGGGCGCCATGACCGAGGCCCACGACATCGACCTGCGCGCCCTCGTCACCGGCCCCGACCGCCCCGGCCTCGTCCTGGTCTCGCCCAACGACCCGGCGGCGATGCTCCGCCACACCGCCGAGTGCCGGACCCTCGGTCTGCCCTTCGCGGCCGACCCCTCGCAGCAACTGGCCCGCCTGGACGGCGACCAGGTCCGCGACCTGGTGGACGGCGCCGCCTGGCTGTTCACCAACGAGTACGAGGCCGCGCTGCTGAAGGAACGCACCGGCTGGAGCCGCACCGAGATCCTCGCGGTCGTCGGCACTTGGGTCACCACCCTGGGCGAGAAGGGGGTGCGCATCGAAAGCGCCGGACAGCCCCCGCTCGACGTCCCCGCGATCCCCGACACCGACACGGCCGACCCGACCGGCGTCGGCGACGCCTTCCGCGCCGGTTTCCTCGCCGCCGTCAGCCACGGCGTGCCGCTCGAACCCGCGGCCCGACTGGGCTGCGCGCTGGCCTCCGTGGTCCTCGGCGCGGTGGGCTCGCAGTCCTACGAGGTCGACCTGGCACAGCTGTCCGCCGTCGTCGAGCGAGCCTACGGCCCCGGTACGGCCGCCCCGCTCGCGCCAGTCCTCGGAGAACACTCATGACCGCTGACCACCGGACCCGCATTGCCGCGCTCCGCGAGGCCTTCGCCACCCGCGTGGTGGTCGCCGACGGCGCGATGGGCACCATGCTCCAGGAACAGGAGCCCACCCTCGAGGACTTCGAGCAGCTCGAGGGCTGCAACGAGATCCTCAACGTCACCCGCCCGGACATCGTGCGCTCCGTGCACGAGGAGTACTTCGACGCGGGCGTCGACTGCGTCGAGACCAACACCTTCGGCGCCAACCACGCGGCCCTGGGCGAGTACGACATCGCCGGACGCGTCCACGAACTGTCCCAGGCCGGCGCCCGCGTGGCCCGCGAGACGGCCGACGCGTACACCGCACGCGACGGCCGCCCGCGCTGGGTGCTGGGCTCCATCGGCCCCGGCACCAAACTGCCCACCCTGGGCCACGCCCCCTACACCGTCCTGCGCGACGCCTACCAGCAGAACGCCGAGGGCCTGGTCGCGGGCGGCGCCGACGCGCTGCTCGTCGAGACCACCCAGGACCTGCTGCAGACCAAGGCCTCCGTCCTCGGCGCCCGCCGCGGCCTTCAGGCACTCGGCCTCGACGTGCCGCTCATCGTGTCCGTGACGGTGGAGACGACCGGCACGATGCTGCTCGGCTCCGAGATCGGTGCCGCGCTGACCGCGCTGGAACCCCTCGGCATCGACATGATCGGCCTGAACTGCGCGACCGGACCCGCCGAGATGAGCGAGCACCTGCGCTATCTGGCCCGCCACTCCCGCATCCGGCTGTCCTGCATGCCCAACGCGGGGCTGCCGGTGCTGGGCACGAACGGCGCCCACTACCCGCTGACCGCCTCCGAACTGGCCGACGCCCAGGAGAACTTCGTCCGCGAGTACGGCCTCTCGCTGGTGGGCGGCTGCTGCGGCACGACGCCCGAGCATCTGCGCCAGGTCGTCGAGCGGGTACGCGGCATGGCCCCGGCACCGCGGCAGCCGCAGCCCGAGCCCGGCGCCGCCTCGCTGTACCAGACGGTGCCGTTCCGGCAGGACACCGCCTACATGGCGATCGGTGAGCGGACGAACGCCAACGGTTCGAAGAAGTTCCGTGAGGCGATGCTGGAGGGCCGCTGGGACGACTGCGTGGAGATGGCCCGGGACCAGATCCGCGAGGGCGCGCACATGCTCGACCTGTGCGTGGACTATGTGGGCCGCGACGGTGTCGCGGACATGGACGAGCTGGCGGGCCGGTTCGCGACGGCGTCCACGCTGCCGGTCGTCCTGGACTCCACGGAGGTCCCGGTCATCCGGGCGGGTCTGGAGCGGCTCGGCGGCCGCGCGGTCATCAACTCCGTCAACTACGAGGACGGTGACGGCCCCGAGTCGCGTTTCGCCAAGGTGACGGAGCTGGCGCGGGAGCACGGTGCCGCGCTGATCGCGCTGACCATCGACGAGGAGGGCCAGGCCCGCACGGTCGAGACGAAGGTCGCCATCGCCGAGCGGCTCATCGAGGACCTGACGGTGAACTGGGGCATCCAGGAGTCGGACATCCTCATCGACACCCTGACGTTCACGATCTGCACCGGTCAGGAGGAGTCCCGGGGCGACGGCATCGCCACCATCGGGGCGATCCGTGAGCTCAAGCGGCGCCGCCCCGACGTGCAGACCACCCTGGGCCTGTCGAACATCTCCTTCGGTCTGAACCCGGCCGCGCGGATCCTGCTCAACTCGGTCTTCCTCGACGAGTGTGTGAAGGCGGGCCTGGACTCGGCGATCGTGCACGCGTCGAAGATCCTGCCCATCGCCCGGTTCAGCGAGGAAGAGGTCACCACCGCCCTCGATCTGATCTACGACCGCCGGGCCGAGGGCTATGACCCGCTGCAGAAGCTGATGGCGCTGTTCGAGGGTGCCACCACCAAGTCGCTGAAGGCGGGCAAGGCGGAGGAGCTGGCGGCGCTGCCGCTGGACGAGCGTCTCAAGCGGCGGATCATCGACGGCGAGAAGAACGGCCTGGACGCCGACCTCGCCGAGGCCCTGCGGACCCGCCCCGCCCTCGACATCGTCAACGACACGCTCCTGGACGGCATGAAGGTGGTCGGTGAGCTGTTCGGTTCCGGCCAGATGCAGCTGCCGTTCGTGCTGCAGTCCGCCGAGGTCATGAAGACCGCGGTGGCCTACCTCGAGCCGCACATGGAGAAGTCGGACGCGGAGGGCAAGGGCACCATCGTGCTGGCCACGGTGCGCGGCGACGTCCACGACATCGGCAAGAACCTCGTCGACATCATCTTGTCCAACAACGGCTACAACGTCGTCAACCTCGGCATCAAGCAGCCGGTCTCCGCGATCCTGGAGGCCGCCGAGGAGCACCGGGCCGACGTCATCGGCATGTCGGGCCTGCTGGTCAAATCCACGGTGATCATGAAGGAGAACCTGCAGGAGCTCAACTCCCGCGGCCTGGCCGCGAACTACCCCGTCATCCTCGGCGGCGCCGCCCTCACCCGCGCCTACGTCGAACAGGACCTGCACGAGATCTACCAGGGCGAGGTCCGCTACGCCCGCGACGCCTTCGAGGGCCTGTACCTCATGGACGCCCTCATCGCGGTCAAGCGGCAGGTGCCCGGCGCGAAGCTGCCCGAGCTCAAGCAGCGCCGGGTCAAGACCACCGCGCCTGCCCTCGTCGTACAGGAGCGACCCGAAGAAGGCGGACGTTCCGACGTCGCCACCGACAACCGCGTGCCCGCACCGCCGTTCTGGGGCACCCGCGTCGTCAAGGGCATCCCGCTCAGGGAGTACGCCTCCTGGCTCGACGAGAGCGCCCTGTTCAAGGGTCAGTGGGGCCTGAAGCAGACCCGCGCCGGCGACGGACCGAGTTACGAGGAACTCGTCGAGACCGAGGGCCGGCCCCGGCTGCGCGGCTGGCTGGACCGCCTGCAGACCGACAACCTCCTCGAGGCGGCCGTCGTCCACGGCTACTTCCGTGCCGTCTCCAAGGGCGACGACCTGATCCTGCTGGACGACAACGGCTCCGAACTGACCCGGTTCTCCTTCCCCCGCCAGCACCGCGGCCGCCGCCTGTGCCTGGCCGACTTCTTCCGCCCCCAGGAATCGGGGGAGACCGACGTCGTCGGCCTCCAGGTCGTCACCGTCGGCTCCCGCATCGGCGAGGAGACCGCGAAGCTGTTCGAGTCGAACTCCTACCGCGACTACCTCGAACTGCACGGCCTGTCCGTGCAGCTGGCCGAAGCCCTCGCCGAGTACTGGCACGCACGCGTGCGCTCCGAACTCGGCATCGCCTCGGCCGACCCGGACTCCCTGGACGCCATGCTGCGCACCGAGTACCAGGGCTGCCGCTACTCCCTGGGCTACCCGGCCTGCCCCGACCTGGAGGACCGCGCCAAGATCGCCGGCCTGCTCCGGCCCGAGCGCATCGGCGTCCACCTGTCCGAGGAGTTCCAGCTGCACCCCGAACAGTCCACGGACGCCATCGTCGTGCACCACCCCGAGGCCAGCTACTTCAACGCCGGAGGCCGCCCATGACCACCCTGCGCGACACCCTCGGCCGGGGGACCCCGTCGTTCTCCTTCGAGTTCTTCCCGCCGAAGACCGCCAAGGGCGAGCGGACGCTGTGGGAGGCGATCCGCCGCATCGAACCCCTCGCACCGGCCTTCGTCTCCGTCACCTACGGCGCCGGCGGCTCCTCCCGGGACCGCACCGTCGAGGTGACCAAACGGATCGCAACCCAGACCACCCTGCGCCCCGTCGCCCATCTGACCGCGGTCGGCCACTCGGTGGCGGAGCTGCGCCACATCATCGGCCAGTACGCCGACGCCGGCGTGCGCGACGTCCTCGCCCTGCGCGGCGACCCGCCCGGCGACCCCAACGCCCCCTGGAAGCGGCACCCCGACGGCTTCACCCACGCCCATGAACTGGTCGCTCTGGTCAAGGAGTCAGGCGACTTCAGCGTCGGCGTGGCGGCCTTCCCGGAGCGCCATCCGCGCTCGCCGGACTGGGACAGCGAGATCCGCCACTTCGTCGCCAAGTGCAGGGCGGGCGCCGACTACGCCATCACCCAGATGTTCTTCGACGTCGAGGACTATCTGCGGCTGCGCGACCGGGTGGCCGCCGCGGGCTGCGACACCCCGATCATCCCGGAGATCATGCCGGCCACCGACGTACGCCAGATCGCCCGCTTCGCCGCCCTCAGCGGCGCCGCCTTCCCCGAGGACCTGGCCCACCGCCTGGACACCGTGCGCGACGAGCCCGCCGAAGGCCACCGCATCGGCGTCGAGCACGCCACCGCGATGGCCGAGCGGCTCCTCGCCGAAGGCGCCCCCGGACTGCACTACATCACGCTGAACCGCTCGACGGCGACGCTCGAAATCCACCGCAACGTAGCGAACTCAAGGAGTACCCAGCATGTCCTCGCAGCCCAGCACTGACTTCACGGACTTCAAGGTCGCCGATCTCTCCCTGGCCGCCTTCGGCCGCAAGGAGATCACCCTCGCCGAGCACGAGATGCCCGGCCTGATGGCGATCCGCACGGAGTACGCCGAGGCGCAGCCGCTGGCCGGCGCCCGGATCATGGGCTCGCTGCACATGACCGTGCAGACCGCCGTGCTGATCGAGACCCTGGTCGCCCTGGGCGCCGAGGTCCGCTGGGTGTCCTGCAACATCTTCTCCACCCAGGACCACGCGGCCGCCGCGATCGCGGTGGGCCCGAACGGCACGCCCGACGACCCGCAGGGCGTCCCGGTCTTCGCCTGGAAGGGCGAGACGCTGGAGGAGTACTGGTGGTGCACGGAGCAGGCGCTGACCTGGCCGAACAGCCCCACCGGCGGCCCGAACATGATCCTCGACGACGGCGGTGACGCCACGCTCCTGGTCCACAAGGGCGTCGAGTACGAGAAGGCCGGCAAGGTTCCCTCGGTCGACACGGCGGAGAACGACGAGCACCGGGTCGTCCTCGAGCTCCTGAACCGCACGATCACCGAGGGTTCGCAGAAGTGGACGCAGCTCGCGTCGGAGATCCGCGGTGTGACCGAGGAGACCACGACGGGTGTCCACCGTCTGTACGAGATGCACCGTGACGGCAGCCTGCTGTTCCCGGCGATCAACGTCAACGACGCGGTCACGAAGTCGAAGTTCGACAACAAGTACGGCTGCCGGCACTCCCTGATCGACGGCATCAACCGTGCCACCGATGTCCTGATCGGCGGCAAGACCGCGGTCGTCTTCGGCTACGGCGACGTCGGCAAGGGCTGTGCGGAGTCGCTGCGCGGGCAGGGCGCCCGGGTCATCGTCACCGAGATCGACCCGATCTGCGCGCTGCAGGCGGCGATGGACGGCTACCAGGTGACCACGCTGGACGAGGTCGTCGAGACGGCCGACATCTTCGTCACCACGACCGGCAACAAGGACATCATCATGGCCGCCGACATGGCCAGGATGAAGCACCAGGCGATCGTCGGGAACATCGGTCACTTCGACAACGAGATCGACATGGCCGGCCTGGCGAAGATCCCGGGCATCGTCAAGGACGAGGTCAAGCCGCAGGTCCACACCTGGAAGTTCCCCGACGGCAAGGTCCTCATCGTGCTGTCGGAGGGCCGCCTGCTGAACCTGGGCAACGCCACCGGTCACCCGTCGTTCGTGATGTCCAACTCCTTCGCGGACCAGACCCTGGCCCAGATCGAGCTGTTCACCAAGCCGGACGAGTACCCGGTCGACGTCTATGTGCTGCCCAAGCACCTCGACGAGAAGGTCGCCCGTCTCCACCTGGACGCCCTCGGCGTCAAGCTGACCACCCTGCGCCCCGAGCAGGCCTCGTACATCGGTGTCGAGGTCGAGGGCCCCTACAAGCCGGACCACTACCGCTACTGAGTCGACCCAAGGAGGACCAGGTGCACGACCCTTTGAAGGAGGACCACAGACAGCCCCAGGACACCCCGGCCCTGGCCCCGCCGCTCCGGCTCGCCGGCATCGACGAGGACGACACCGCGGAGTCCCACCTCGTACGCGGCATCGACTGAAGACCCCGCTCCGCCCAGGCGCGCTGCACACCCGCTGCAGCGCGCCTCGTCGTCATGCCCGCACCCTGCCGCGCCCGCACCGGCCCCGGCGGCGCGAACCGCGGCAGCCGGCGCCGGCCGTGCCCCGTCCAGGGCACCCGGCGGGCCGAAAACAGCACCGCCGTGCGCCACGCCTCCTCGATCGGTCCACGAGTGAACCTTGCCAGTCTCTGTAGGCAACGACGAGTGGAGGTGCGGAGGTGCAGACATGATTCGGATACTGCGCGGCGGTCTGCGGCTGATCAACGGCCTGCTGCGGGCCGCGGGGCGGGCACTGGCGTGCCTGGGAGCCGTCTATGTCGGCCCCGAGGCGGTTCAGGCCATCGACCCGTCCCGTTCCGCCGCACGCCCCAGGAGCCGCCTCGTGCGCTACGCCCAGGCACGGTTCCTGGAACTGCCGCCGGGGGCCGGCGGGCCGCCGCCCGCCCACCCCGAGCGGCTGCGGGGCGACATCCCGCTGTCCGAACAGGAAATGCTGCTCGCCCGCGAACTGTGGCCGGCCCACGACCACGTCCGCGACGGCAGCTGAATCCCTCAGGGCCTGTCCGGCCGATCAGTGTGCGGACCCCGCGTCCGTGCCCCGGTCCGCCGGGCAGGCCCTCGGCGACCCCGCACGGCACGCGCAGGCGGCCCTGCGCGCCGGCCCCCGCCGCCGCGCGCCGCAGCCCTCGGCCGGGACGCGGGACGCGGGGCGCGGGGCGCGGGGCGTGGGGCGTGGGGCGTGGGGCGTGGGGCGCGGCCAAGGGCTGCCGGGGGCGGGCGGGGCGGGGCTCAGACAGTGGTGATGACCTCGTCGATGTCCAGGCGGGGCAGCCGCGGGCGCCAGGCGCCGGGGCCGGGCCGGCCGATGTTGACGACCATCAGCGGGGTGTGGTCGTCGTCCAGGAACTCCTTGCGGACGCCGGCGGCGTCGAAGCCGCTCATCGGGCCGGCCGCGAGGCCGGCGGCGCGGACGCCGACGATGAAGTACGCGGCCTGCAGGGCCCCGTTGAGCAGGGCCGACCTCTCACGGCCCGCGCGGTCGGCGTAGAGCACGTCCTTGACCTGCGGGGCGTGCGGGAACAGCCGGGGCAGCCGGGCGTGGAACTCGTTGTCGGTGGACAGGACCGCGGACAGCGGGGCGGCGGCGGTCTTGGGCCGGTTGCCCTCGGCCATGTGCCGCACCAGGCGCTCACGGGCCTCGGGGGAGCGGACCAGGGTGATGCGCAGCGGGCTCTGGTTGGAGGCGGTGGGGCCGTACTTGACCAGGTCGTAGACGGCCCGGATCTGCTCCTCGGTCACCGGCTCGTCGGTGAAGGTGCTGGCGGTGCGGGCCTCACGGAAGAGGAGGTCCTGGGCGGCGGCGTCGAGTACGAGCGGCATGGGTCGGTGACCTTCCCGGGAAGAGGGCGGATCGGTGCGGCGGACGCGTGAACCCTCGGCCGCCCGGGCTGAGGGGTTCGGGTGGGTTCAGCGGTGCCGGCACGGGCGGGCACGCCACGCGGTGGGCCCGCCCGCGGTGGGGGCAGGGCCTCACCACTCGACCAGGGCGAAACTCGCGGCCATGCCGCCGCCGAAGCCGGCCAGCAGGACCAGTTCGCCCGGGCGGAAGGCGCCCTTGCGGACGGCCGCGTCCAAAGTGATCGGGATGGAGGCGGCTCCGGTGTTGCCGAGCTGCGTCACCGTCTTGTGCATGGTGGCGCGGGGCAGGGACAGGTCCGCGAAGACCTCGTCGAGCATGACGCCGTTGGCCTGGTGCGGAACGAAGTGGCTGATGTCCTCGGGGCCGACGCCAGCCTCGTGCAGGAAACCCTTGACCAGCTGCGGCAGTTCCTCCACCACGAAGCGGCGCACCTCACGCCCGTCCATCGCGAAGTACTGCAGCCCGGCGTCGAGGGCGCCCGGGTCGGCGGGCAGCCGGCTGCCGCCCGCGGGCACCTGGATCAGGTCCGCGAGAGCGCCGAACGTGTGCAGGGCGACATGGCGCACCAGCGGGCCCCGCCCGGTCGGACCCAGGACCATCGCACCGGCGCCGTCCCCGAACAGGATGACCGTCTTGCGGTCGGCCGGGTCGAGGATGCGCGAGTACACGTCGGCGCCGATGACCAGCGCGTGGCCGCCCCGCCGGAGCATGACGCCGCTGACCGCGGAGAGCGCGAACACGGTGCCCGAACACACCGCGTTGACATCGAACGCCGCGGTGCCGGACGCGCCGAGATTGCGCTGGACATAGGCCGCCGTCGGCGGCTGGGGACGGTCCGGCGTGGACGTGGCGACCGCGATCACGGACAGCTGCTCGGCAGTGATGCCGGCCGACTCCATCGCGGCCCGCGCCGCGGCCGTGGCCAGGTCCGACGTGGCCTGCTCCGGGGCGGCCCAGCGCCGCTCACGGATCGCGGTCTTGCGGGTGATCCAGGCGTCGTCGACGCCGGCCGGCGCACCCACCTCGTCGTTGGAGACGATCCGGTCCGGCACGTAGGCACCCGTACCGAGGATCCTGACGTCCTTCATGGGGCTGCCCGTACCGAGGATCGTGAGGTCTTCCATGCGGCTGCCCTCCCCTCAGGTGATGTTGGAAAACAGTGCGGACAGGGCGCCGGGCAGGGGGCGGCCCGGGTCAGGGCCGCCCGCCTGCCCGTGCGGGCCCGGGCGTGCTAGCGCCGCTGGTAGAGGCGCTTGTGGCCGCTGATCCCGGCCAGCCGGAACGGCCCCGTGGTCTGCTCGGGGGCGGCGTGGTCGCCGCCGTCGGTGGGGAACTTGAACTCGTGCAGTGCGCGGTAGCCGGCGTAGTCGACCGGCGTGCGCCGGCTGATCGCCTCCTGGTTCGCCTCGGTCCGCAGCTGCTCGCGGTAGCCGGCGACCACGGTCCCGGCGAAGAACTCCGCGACGCTGCCGGAGCCGTAGCTGAGGAAGGCGACGGGCCGGCCCGTCAGGTCGTCGGCCTGGTCCAGCAGCGCGGCCAGGCCCAGGTACACCGAGGCGGTGTAGCTGTTGCCGATCACGGTGTTGTAGGCCGTGGTCTGCCCCAGGTCGCGGGCGATGGCGTCCTTGTCGGTGTCGTAGCCGCAGTAGTTCAGCAGGTGACGGTGGGCCTTGTAGGCCATCTTCGTGAACGGCTGGTGGTAGCAGAACGCGGCGAACTCCTCGAGGGAGCGGCCGCCCTGCTCGGCGTAGTCCTTCCAGGTGCCCTCCGCCGCCTGCAGGTAGGCGCCGATGGACTCCTGCCCGTCGACCAGGGCCGCATCGCGGTAGTTCGGCCGCCAGAAGTCCATGACGTCGGCGGTGAACAGGCCGGAGGGGTCCTCGATGCGCACCAGGGCGGGGTCCACCCCGACCAGCATGGCCACCGCGGCCGCACCCTGGGTGGCCTCACCGGGGCTGTCCAGCTCGTACTTGGAGACGTCGCTGGCGATCACCAGGACCTGCTGGGCCGGGTCGCGCTGCACCAGGCCGATGGCGAACTGCAGGGCCGCCGTCGCCCCGTAGCAGGCCTGCTTCAGTTCGACGACACGGGTCGCCGACTGCAGCCCGAGCAGCGAATGGACGTACACCCCGGCCGCCTTCGCCTGGTCGATCGACGACTCGGTGGCGAACACGACCGTGCGGATGCGGTCCTTGCCGTGCCGGGCGATGATCGGCGCGGCCGCCGCCGCACCCATCGTCACGATGTCCTCGTCAGCGGCGGGAACACTCATCGACTCCTGGCCGATGCCCACGTGGTACTTGCCGATCTCGGTGCCGTTGTGTGCGGCGAGCGCCGTGTGCGGCAGGACGAACTCGCCGGTCGCAATCGACAGGTCGTGGATTCCGATGGATATGGACATACCTCATACACCAACCTTCGCGGTCGTGTTGTCGCGTTCCAGTTGCACGTGCGCACGCATGAGCTCACCCGGGTTGGTCTGCGCCGCGAGCAGCGACAGCTCACCGCACAGCACGGTGGCCGCGGCCAGGACGGCGAGCCGGCGGGCGTTCTCCCCGGGCTCGCGGTCGGCCTTGCAGCCCAGCCGGGTCAGATTCGTCTCCACGAACCCCAGGCCCTTGCCGTTGCCGACGGTGCCCACGATCAGGTTCGGCAGGGTGCAGGAGAAGTAGAGGTCGCCGTCGCGGTCCTCGGCCATGACGACGCCCTGCGAGCCTTCGACGATGTTGGCCGCGTCCTGGCCGGTCGCCAGATAGAACGCGAGCAGCATGTTGGCGTAGTGGGCGTTCGCCGAACGGACACCGCCGGCGAGGAGGGTCCCGAGCAGGTTCTTGCGGATGTTCAGCTCGACGATCTTGGCGGCCGTCGTGTGCAGCACGTCGGCCACCACCTCGCGCGGCACGAGGAGTTCGGTGACCACGTTCTTGCCGCGGCCGAGGATGCCGTTGATCGCGCTGGCCTTCTTGTCGGTGCAGTAGTTCGCCGAGATCGATCCGTAGGAGATGCCCGCGACGGTCTGCAGCAGGTGCCCCAGCAGCGCGTCGGAGGCGAGCGTGGCCATGTTGTGCCCGGAGGCGTCGCCGGTGGAGAACTCGAACCGCAGGAACAGCAGGTTGGCCGTGATCTCGTGCCGGATGCCGATCAGCTGGGCGAACCGGCTGCAGCCGCGCACCACCTCGCGCAGCTCGTCGATGCGGGCCTCGATGGTCCGCGCGGCCGCGAGCGCCGTCTGCGCGTCGGTCGCCTCGACGAGCACCGAGCGGGTCATCCGCTCGTCGACGAGGGTCGCGACGATCCCCTTCTCGGCCAGCCGGGAGACCTTCGCGCCGCGCCCCACGGAGGGCCACAGCGGCGACTCGTAGGTGGCGAGCGGTACCTGGGTCTCGGTGTCGGCGACGTTCCCCGAGATGCGCAGGGGGCCCACCCACCTCATCGGGATGCCGGCGATCGCGTGGGCATCAGTCATCGTGTGCTTCCCGTCATCTCGTGGAGGGCGTCGATGGAGCTGGAACGCTGGGCGAGGCGCCGCGTGTCGACGCCCCGGTCGGTACAGAAGGACCTCAGCGCGCCGTGGATCAGCAGATCGCAGCGTGCGAGGTCGGCGGGGGTGCGGGCGCCGAGCATGGTCTGCAGGGCCGCCAGCTGGTCGAGCCAGGCCGCGAGCTGCGCGATCAGCGCATGGACGCCGCCGTCGAGGAGCACGCGCAGGAACCCGCCGGACGATCCGACGGCACCGGCGCCCAGCGCGAGGGCGCGGGCGACGTCGAGCGGATGGCGCACACCGCCCGAGGCCAGCAGGGGGAAGCCGACGTCCTGCGCGTCCAGCAGACAGGCGGCGGTGGACTGCCCCCAGTCGTGCAGGTAGGCGTAGTCGGCCAGTTCACGCCGGCCGTTCTCGATCCGGGCGAAGTCGGTGCCGCCGCGGCCGCTGACGTCGGCCGCCCGCACACCCAGGTTCGGCAGCGCCAGGATCGTCTGACGGCTCAGCCCGTTGCCGACCTCCTTGACGATCACGGGGACGTCGACGGCCGCCGCGATCCGCTCGATCTGCGCCGCCCAGGACCCGAAGGAGCGGTCCCCCTCCGGCATGGGCGTCTCCTGCGCCGTGTTGAGGTGGATCTGCAGGGCGTCGGCCTCGATCAGGTCGACGGCACGCCGCGCGTTGTCGGCCGACGCCGTCGCGTTGACGTTCGCCATGACGAACCCGTCCGGGTTCTCCTCGCGCAGCACCCGGAAGGTGCCGGCGCACGAGGGGTCCTTGAAGTAGGCGTGCATGGAGCCCGAGGCGATGGCCACCCCGCTCTCCCGGGCCGCGACGGCCAGATCCCGGTTGATGGCACCCGTCTTGACGCTGCCGCCGGTCATCGCGTTGATGTAGAGCGGCGCCTGCCAGGTGATGCCGGCGAAGGTCGTCGCCAAGGACACGTCCGGCCGGTCGATGCCGGCCAGGGCGTGGTGGACGAACGACACCTCGTCGAACTGGTTGCGTCCGCTGTGCAGGTGCTGCTGCTCCATGGCGAGCCGGACGTGGTCGTCCTTGCGCTGGGCGCTGCTCATTCCTGGCTCCTTTCCATGGCGGGACTCACCGGCAGGGGCAGCACCCCGGCCGCGGCCCACCGTTGCCGTACGTGCGAGAGGTGGTGTGCGGCGTCGGCGTCCAGCAGGGCGATGCCGCAGTCGCCTCCCCCCGCCCCCGAGGGTTTCGCCGCGCCGCCGGCTTCCTCGGCGGCGTCGCACAGAGCCGTCAGCTCGGGGGTGAAGATGCCCAGGCCGACTTCGTCGTCGAGGCGGGCCAGCTCCCGGCGGGCGCGCCGGATCTGGTGCAGCAGGCCCGGCCCGTCGCCGGCCTCGAGCGCGTCGACGGCGGCCCGGACGAAGCCGTTCGTGTTCTGCACGAACGTGCGGTGCAAGGAGCTGCCCCGCCAGGCCCGCCGGTGCAGGCCGGACACCAGGGAGGTGGTGGAGGCCGGGCTGCCGGTCCAGCCGACCTCCAGGCGCAGGCCGCTGGGCGGCGGCAGCCGGCGCACCGCGAACCCCGGCCAGTCGGCGGCCAGTGCCGCCTCGACGCCGCGGCTGCGCGCCAGGCCGAGGACCTGGCCGCGGTCGGGCGCCCGGTAGGCGATCCAGCCGCCCCAGGTGCCGGCGGCGAGATCGCCGCCGGAGCCCTTGGGATCGATCCGGGCCGTGGCGAGCAGGGCGAGACGAAAGCGGTCCTCACGCGACAGCCGAAGCCCGCAGTACGACGCCACGGCGGCGACCGTCGCCACGGTCACCGCGCCGCTGGAACCCAGGCCGTACTTGCGGCCCGCCTCGTGCAGCGTGCTGGTGACCGACACGCTCAACGCGGGCACCGGCAGGCCGCGTTCGGCCAGCAGCTCACCCACGGTCTCGATCGCGGCCACCACATACGCCGCCTCCTCGCCGCCCGCGCTCAGCCGGCCGTCCTGCCACTGCAGGCGCACCGCCCGCGGATACAGGTCGGAGGAGATCACCACACCGGTACCGTCCGTGCCGGACACGGTGACGGTGACGTACCGGTCGACCGCCACCAGGATCGCCGTGTTGCCGGGGTCCACCACCGCGTACTCGCCCGCGACGAACAACTTGCCCGGCGCGCGCCGCACGACCGTCCGCCGGGAGGTCATCGTGCGTCCCCGGCCAGCAGACGGGCGCCCCGGCCCGGCCCGGCGATGTGCACCGCGCGGCCCGGGGCGGCGCCGCGGACGGCCGCGGCCACCCGGTCCGCGTCCGCGCGCCGGCACAGCACCTTGACGTTCGGCCCGGCGTCCATGGTCACGTAGGCCGCGATCCCGTCCCGCCGCAGCTGCAGCACCCGGTCCAGCACGGTCAGGGAGGCCGGCGACATGTACCGCACGGCGGGACGCGCCGCCAGCATCGTGGCGTGCATGCCGAGCGCGTTGCGCTCCGCGACCTCTCCGACCGCGTCCAGGTCCCCGCGCCTCAGCGCAGCCCGCATGTCGGCCAGGTCGGCTTTGCTCGAGCGCGCCCACGGCTCGTACAGCGGTGAGGTGTCGACGGTGCGGCGCATGGCCTCACGGCTGGAGACCGCCTTGGGGCCAGCGTCGACGACCGCGATGACCAGCGCCGGGTCGAACTGCGCGGCGGCGTCGACCGGTTCGGCGTACGAGCTCAGATCCGCCTGCTCGGCCGTGCCGCCGCTCACACCGGCGTGCCACACGGCGAACCCGCCGAAGATCGACCGCGAGGCCGATCCGGAACCGCGCCGGGCCAGCCGCGACAGGGCGGTGGCGTCCGCAGCGAGCCCGTACGCGGCGGCGGCGGCGACGGCCAGGGCGGCGAAACCGCTGGCCGAGGACGCCAGACCCGCCCCGGTGGGGACGGTGTTCTCGGTGTCGACGACGGCCCGGTGGCCGAGTGCGGCCCGCTCCCGTACGAGGTCCAGGAAGGCGGCGATCCGCCGGTGGGCCTCTCCCGTCGCGGGTGCGCCGTTGAAGGTGAGCGTGTCGTGCTCCGCGCCGGGGGCGAGCCGGACGCGGGTGGTCGTGGGGAAGATGTCCAGGGTCATCGACAGGCTGTCGGTGCGGGGCAGGAACAGCCGCTCGTCGCTCTTGCCCCAGTACTTCACCAGTGCGATGTTCGGATGTGCGACGGCGGTGACGGTGACCGCGCCGTCCTCGCGCGGGCGCACCGGCGCGGTCCGCTGTTCAGAGCGCATGATCGGCGAGCCTCCTCAGCGGCACGACCCACGTCTGCACGGCGCCGGCTTCGTGCAGCTGCCCGGCGACCTGCCTGGCCCGCTCCGGCTGGGTCAGGGCCAGGACACAGCCGCCCAGGCCACCGCCGGTGATCTTCGCGCCGAGACTGCCCGCCCCCAGCGCGGCCTCGACCATCGTGTCGATCCGGTCGGTGCTCAGGCCGGCCGCCCGCAGCAGTTCGTGATAGTCCGTCATCCGCGCGCCCAGCTGCGCCGGTTCGCCCCCGGCGAGGGCCTGCCGGGCCTCGTCGACGAGCCGCGCCGCGGCGCGCAGGAACCGCTCCTGCGCCGCGGCCTCGCTCCTGAACCCCTCCCGCAGCAGTTCCACGGCCTCCCTGGTGCTGCCGGCCGTGCCGCTGTCGGCGACGATGAACAAGCCCTCGCAGCCGACGCTCAGTTCCTGCGCCCTGCCCTCGTGGAACAGCAGCGGCGCCGACGCGCCGACGGTCATGGCGTCGACGCCGCTGGCCCGGCCGTGCGTCACGTTCTCCGCCGTCTGCACCAGGTCGAACGCCGTGCTCTCGCTCAGTTCGCGGCCGAACAGGTCGGCCAGCGCGAGGACGATCGCCCGCGAGTTCGCCGCGCTGGAGCCCAGCCCGCGCCCGGGCGGGATGGCGCCGTCGAGAATCACGTCCAGGTGCGGCCGGCCCGGCACGCCCATGCGCGCCTTGAAGGCCGCCGTCAGCCGCCGCAGACCGTCGGAGGCCTGGGTCACCACCGCCCTGGAGGCGGAACCGGTCATGGTGAAGGACAAGTCGCCCTGGGCGTCGCCGGCGTGGGAAGACCATCCCGCGCTGGCCGTGACCGTGAGCTGCGGAATCGGCAGAGCGAGCGCCGGCGTCCCGTAGACGACCGCGTGCTCGCCCAGCAAAATGGCCTTGGCGTGGGCGCGGCCGATGCCGACCGAGCGAACCCGGTGGTTTTCCGAGACCCCCTCCACTGAGGTCGGTAGAGTCAACGCACTCAGCTCCCCTTGTCGTTTCTGCATAGAGATCGCATCGTCCAGATCGATAGGAAGGAATGAGGCCGGGCATCGGGCCGGCGCGGATTCCCCGCAGGCCGCACGGCGGTGACCGGCACCCCGCCCACAGCGGCGACCGAGCGGCTGCCCGATCCCGGCGAGGACAACGCCCGTCGTGCGCCCGGGAACATCACCGGCCCGCGCCCCGGCCGGGTGGGGGACCGGGCCGGCGCCGCAGGGCGATCTCCGTGAGCTCGTCGATGTCGAACTCCGAGCGGCAGTTCGGCGCGCCGTAGCGGGTGATCTTCCCGCGGCTCACCCACTTCCGGATGGTCGCCTCGGACACCCCGGCGGCGAGCGCGGCCACATTCGTGGGAACAAGCCGGTGGCGTGGCGGTTTCGTCATGCGTCGACACCCTTTCGCTGCCGTTCCATGAGCTGCCTCAGGCGCAGCCATTCGTGCGTTTCCCAGGAATGGCCGGCGGAGCACTCGATGCTTCTGCTCCCCGCGTCCTGACCGTTCTTCACAGAGGCGCTTATCGTCCCGCCGCAGTCGTCCACGACACACCTGCGGATCAGCGTGTGGAGGCTGCCGGGATCGGGGTCTATCGTGCTGCGCATTTCCCCGACGAGGCTTTCGATCTCGTCCGCGAAGTCGGCAGCCGGGGGCTGGGACACGATCCACTCCAGGTGCTGCGCCAGAAACCCGGCCAGCTGGGGAACCGAACGGGCCGGGGACGCGATGCCGAGCTCTTCCACCACGATTTCCGACCAGGACTCGAGCGTGGCAAGGATGTTGTGCCGGGCGTCGAGAACCGAGATGTTCAGGTGATCGCGCCTGCGGCTCCCCGAGACCCTGGTCGGGTTGGACCGCCGGGACGCAGGCGACACCTGGTGCAAGGACTCCTGGTGGAGGCCGGGAAGCGTACGCAGATCGCGTGCCGTCTGACGGACGCAGGCGGCACAAAGGACGGACCCGGCGGCGGCGCGGCCGGCCCGGGCGTGCGCTCTGGGGCACGGGTCGCTCTTCATCGAATCTCCTTCATGGGACGGCTCGCCCTCCGCAACCGTCACGAACCGCACGGGGGTTCCCCAGCGCTGCCGGTAATTCCGGAGTGTGGAAATCCCGAACTCGTCATCGATCGCGGCCATGGGGGAACTCGGCGTTCCTTTCCATATCCCGGTCGTGTCGGCGTGGTTCCCGGCCCGCTAAAGGTCCGGTGATGCTTTTCGACGAACGTACCGACCGGTGCTGGAGTCCCGATACAGCCCCGTTCGGGGCCCGCCGGAGATGCCCCGTCCGGTCCGCCCCGATCCGCCGGCCCCTTTCCCGCCCGCTTCTCAAGCCGGGGTCCATCCGGTTCCGAGCACTGATTGAGCGCCTGCACCGACCGTGGCGGAGGAAGGAGGCACTTGTGGACGGTACGCATGGAGGCGAACGCGCAGTAAGCGCCGTACGCACCGCAGGGCCGCCCGAGACGGCGGCCGTTCAATACGTTCTGGACGACCCGATCTCACCCGGCTCCGCGGACATCGGGGAATCCGCCCTGTCCCACCGGGGCGAAGCGTCGACGCACTTGGAGGTGTGCCTCGTCGGCGCAGGGCCGCGGGGCCTGTCCGTACTGGAACGGCTCAGCGCACAGGAACGGAAGTCGCCCCGCTGGGACACCGTCACCGTGCACGTCGTCGACCCCGACCCGCCGGGCTCGGGACGGGTATGGCGCCCCACGCAGTCCCGGCACCTGCTGATGAACACCGTGTCCTGCCAGGTCACGGTCTACACCGACGCCAGCGTCCGCATCGACGGCCCGCTGGACGAGGGACCGAGCCTGTACCAGTGGGCCAAGGCCCTGGTCTCGCACACCCTCGAGGCCGCCCCGGACGCCGGCTACGACGACCAGGTCCTCGCCGAAGCACACCGCCTGGGCCCCGACACCTACCCCACCCGCGCCCTGTACGGCTCCTACCTGACCTGGGCGTTCCAGCGGGTCGTCGCAGGCACCGCCGCCCACGTACGGGTACGCACCCACCCCCTGCGGGCCGTCGCCCTCGAAGACGACGGCGCCCCGGCCGGGCAGCCCGGACCGCAGACCGTCGTCCTCGAGGACGGCACCCGCCTGACCGGCCTGTCCGCGGTCGTCCTCGCCCAGGGCCACGTACCGGCACAGCCCACCCGCACCGAGCGGGAGCTGGCCCTGTACGCCGAACGCAACGCACTGACCTACCTGGCCCCCTCCAACCCCGCCGACGTCGACCTGTCGGGCATCCGGCCCGGCGAGCACGTACTGCTGCGCGGACTGGGGCTCAACTTCTTCGACTACCTGGCGCTGTTCACCCACGGCAGGGGCGGCGTCTTCACCCGCGTCGACGGCCGGCTGGCCTACCGCCCCTCGGGCCGCGAACCACGCCTGTACGCGGGCTCCCGGCGCGGCGTGCCCTACCAGGCGCGCGGCGAGAACGAGAAGGGCGCCCACGGCCGCTACTACCCCCGCCTCCTGACGGCCGGGTACATCGCGAACCTGCGCGCCCGCACGCCCCGCCGCGGCGCCATCGACTTCGCCGCCGACCTGTGGCCGCTCGTCTCCAAGGAGGTGTGCGGGGTCTACTACGCGGCCCTGCTCACGGCACGCGGTGAACTCCCCGACCAGGTCGAGGAGTTCGTCGAGGCCTATCTGGAAGCCGAACCCGGACCGGACGAGGACGCGCTCCTCGACGCGAACGGGATCGACACCGCCGAACGCTGGGACTGGGAACGCGTCGCACGCCCCTACGGCGACCGCGTCTTCCCCGACCAGGCCGCCTTCCGCGGCTGGCTGCGCGCCCACCTCGACGACGACGTCCGCCTGGCCCGCCAGGGCAACGTCAGCGGACCGGTCAAAGCCGCCCTCGACGTCCTGCGCGACCTGCGCAACGAACTGCGGCTCGCCGTCGACCACGCCGGACTGACCGCCGCGTCCCACCGCGACGACCTCGACGGCTGGTACACCCCGCTCAACGCCTATCTGTCCATCGGCCCCCCGGCCTCCCGCATCGAGGAGATGGCCGCACTCATCGACGCGGGCATCCTCGACGTGATCGGCCCCGGCCTGCGCGTCACCGCCGACCCGCACGGCCCCTGCTTCACCGCCACGTCGAGCGAGATAGCCGACGTGGAGGTCCGGGCCACCGTCCTCATCGAGGCCCGCCTGCCCGAGATCGACCTGCGGCGCACCGCCGACCCGCTGATGAGCCGGCTGCTGCGCACCGGAGGGTGCCGTCCGTACCGCATCCCCGGCGACGGCAGCGGCGGCGCGCACTACGAGACCGGCGGCCTCGCCGTGTCCGAGCGGCCCTACCACCTGATCGACGCCCAGGGCGTGCCGCATCCGCGGCGCTTCGCCTACGGGGTGCCCACCGAGTCCGTGCACTGGGTGACCGCCGCCGGCATCAGGCCAGGCGTCGGCTCGGTCACCCTCGAGGACTCCGACGCCATCGCGGCGGCGGTCCTGGCCCTGCCCGGACTTCCCGCCCCCGTGGCGCAGTGGGACACCGTGAGTGAGAAGGCACGCACATGACGGCCGTGCACGCGTCGTCCCCGCGGACGGGAACCCTCTCCGCCCACCTGGACGCGGGGCTGCTCTCCCCGGTCCGGGCGGGCACCCCCGTCGAGGCCGCCGTCGGCGACAGCGCCTGGCTGCAGGCGATGCTCGACGCGGAGGCGGCCCTGGCCCGCGCCCAGGCCCGCTGCGGCACGGTTCCCGCCCAGGCGGCCGCGGCCATCACCGCCGCCGCCCGCGCGGACCTGCTCGACCTGCGCGAACTGGCGCTGGCCGCGCGGGAGACCGCGAACCCGGTCGTGGGCCTGGTCAAGGCACTGACCGCGGTGGTCGCGCAACGCTGCCCGCAGGCCGCCGAGTACGTGCACCGCGGCTCGACCAGCCAGGACGTCTTCGACACCGGCGCCATGCTGGTGGCCCAGCGCGCCCTGCGCCTGATCACCGCCGACCTGCGGGCCGTC
Source organism: Streptomyces sp. NBC_01334 (assembly GCF_035983595.1). Taxonomy (NCBI): domain Bacteria; kingdom Bacillati; phylum Actinomycetota; class Actinomycetes; order Kitasatosporales; family Streptomycetaceae; genus Streptomyces; species Streptomyces sp. NBC_01334. The sequence goes on from NZ_CP130718.1 coordinate 9,955,646, forward strand.
GCCGAGGCGCTGGCCGGCCTCGCGGCCGCCCACCGCGACACCGTGATGGCGGGCCGCACCCTGGCCCTGCACGCCGTGCCCACGACCTTCGGGCTCAAGGCGGCCGGATGGCGCCAGCTCGTGCTGGACGCCGTCGAGCGTCTCGAACGGGTCGCCGGCACCCTCCCGGTGGCGCTCGGCGGCGCGGCCGGAACCCTGGCCGGCTATCTGCAGTACGCGGGCCAGGACGCGGACCCCGCGGCCCTGCCCGGCGAACTGGGCGCCGCGTTCGCCGACGAAACGGGACTGAGCGCCCCCGTCCTGCCCTGGCACGCCCTGCGCACCCCCGTCGCCGACCTGGGGGCCGCCCTCGCCCACACCACCGGCGCCCTCGGCAAGATCGCCGCGGACGTGCTGGTGCTCACCCGCACCGAGGTCGCCGAGGTGGCCGAACCCGCGGTCGCCGGACGGGGCGCCTCCTCGGCCATGCCGCACAAACGCAACCCCGTGCTCGCCACCCTCATCCGCTCCGCCGCCCTGCAGGTGCCCGCCCTGGCCACCGTACTGATGCAGTGTCTGCCCACCGAGGACGAGCGCTCGGCCGGGATGTGGCACGCGGAGTGGCAGCCGCTGCGCGAGGCCCTGCGGCTCACCGGCGGCGCCGCGCACACGGCCGTCGAACTCGCCCGGGGACTCACCGTCCACCCGCAGCGCATGCGCGCCAACCTCAAGGCGACCGGCGGACAACTCGTCTCCGAGCGGGTCTCGGCCGTCCTGGCCCCACGCATCGGCAAGACGGCCGCCAAGGAACTGCTCACCCAGGCCTCGCTGCTCGCCTCCCGCACCGGTCTGCCGCTGGCCGACGTACTCGTCCAGACCCCTCAACTGGCAGGCGTGCTGAGCCGGGAGGAGGTGACCGCGCTGCTCGACCCGGCCGGCTACACCGGCGTCGCCGGCCCACTGGTGGACCGGGCACTCACCCCACCGGGGCACCTGCGGACCCCACCGCCCTGACGAGCACACCGGTGTCCGCAGACCGACCGGCGCCACACGCACCAGCCCGGGCCGCACCCCGGGCACCCGCAGCTCAGCCCACCAGCCCGGGCCTGACACACCGTCCGCCCGGCCACCTGACGTCCAGGGCGGCGCCGCAGAACAGCCGACCGGCACGGGCCGGCCACACCGTTCCGGCCAGGGCACGCCCGTACGGGGAGAGCACCCGCCGTTACCGCCGAACACCCGCCGTGCCGGGCGGGCCGCAGAACAGCCGACCGGCACGGGCCGGCCGCACCGTTCCGGCCGGACACGCACCTGCCGTTGCAGGCGAGCACCCGCCGTTCGGCCGGGCGGCACGCCGTGCCGGGCGGGTGTCTGCCGTGCCGGGCGGGCCGCAGTGCAGCCGACCCGGCACGGGCCGGACACGCCGTTGCGGCCGGGTGCCGCTGCTCGCGGGCGTTCGCCCGGGCCGGGGGAGAGCCCGCCGTGACCGAGGGCGTCTTGCGCCGGTCACGCGCCGGCCGCCGCCGGGGCCGGAGTTCACGCCGTGCCGTGCCGCCCCCGGTGGCACCTGTGCCGTCCACGGACCCGGCTCCGGGCGCGTCGGGCCGGCGCCGGCGGCTGCCGGCCGGCCTCGCCGACGAGACGGCGTCTGCCGCCCAGGTCCGGCCGCTCCTGGCGCGGCGCCCGTCCGGCATCCCCGCTCGAGTCCTCCTCGCGTCCGCCTCGAAGGCCGCTCGAGGCGCCGCACAGCCTGGCCGCGCAGACGGCCCCGCACCGCATGATGCAACCACAACGCACAGGGGAGGCGGCCGAGTTGAGCATGGACGCACGTGTTGTCGACGGGGGCGGCGGCCACGGCCGTGCCGTGGTGATCGGCTCGAGCGTCGCCGGGCTCACCGCGGCGCGGGCCCTGGCCAACTTCATGGACCACGTCACCGTGATCGAGCGCGACCGGCTGCCCCGCGGACCCGGCCGCCGCCGAGGCGTGCCCCAGGCACGTCACACCCACAGCCTCACGACCGCCGCCCACCAGGGCCTGGAACAGCTGTTCCCCGGCATCCGCCGCGACCTCACCCGGGCCGGAGCGGTCCATGTCCGCCTCCCCGAGGACGCGCTGCTGCTCGGCCCGGCCGGCTGGCTGCCCCGCTTCGACTCGGGCCTGTCGATGCTCAGCGCCGGCCGTGACCTCCTCGACTCGGTGATACGCGACCGGCTGCGCGCCGACCCCAAGGTGACCTTCCTGCCGGAACATGAGGTCGTCGCCCTGCAGCCGGGCCCCCAGGACACCGTCACCGGCGTATGGGCACGCGGCCGGGACCGCAAGGCACCCGACGGCTTCACCCCCCGGCGGCTGATCCCGGCCGAGTTCGTCGTGGACGCCTCCGGACGCGGCTCCCGCGCCCCCCAGTGGCTCGCCGAACTCGGCTACGAACCACCCGCCGAGACCGTGGCCGACACCCGCACCGCGTACGCCACCACCGTGTACGCGCCGCCCGTCGGCCATGTCGCCGACTGGAAGAGCCTGATGCTCATGGCCTCGCCCGGCGACCCCCGCCAGGGCATGCTCCACCCCGTCGAAGGCGGCCGCTGGTCGGTGTCGCTCAGCACCGGCGACGGCACACCGCCGCCCGCCGACCACGAGGAACTGCTGCGTGCCGCCGGCACCCTGCGCAGCCCGCTGCTGCGCGACCTCATCGAGACGGCCACCCCGCTCGGCCCCGTCTACGGCTGCAGCCGCACCGAGAGCCGCTGGCGCCACTACGAGAAGCTGCGCCGCTGGCCCGACCAGTTCCTCGTCGTCGGCGACGCCCTCGCCGCCCTCGACCCGGCCCACGGCCACGGCATGACACTCGCCGTGCAGTGCGCCCTCGTCCTGGACGACATGCTCACCGCCCACGGCACCGCGGTCGGCATCAGCCACCGCCTGCGCCGGGCCCTCGCCCACCGCCTCGCCCCCGCCTGGCGGCTGAGCACCCGCACCCTGCACGCGGGCCCGGGCCAGGACCCGCCGGCCGGGCTGCGCGCCCGGCTCGGCAGACGGTACGCGTCCCGGATCGCCGTCGCCGCGACCACCGACCGGCACGCGGCGACCCTCCTGCTCCAACCGCACCAGTTGCTCGGCCCGCCCGCCGCAGCGCTGCGCACGCACGCGCTGCGGGCCGCACTGCGCCCCCGGCGCGACCCGGCCCCCACCGCACCGCCGCCCAGCCTCACCCACGGCCCCCACGCCCGCCGGCGCCGTCCCGTCACCCCGGCGCCGCCGGCCATCGGGGTCTCCGCCGGCTCCACCCGGCCGCGGCCCGGCGGCTCCTCGGCCCACTGGCCGGCCGCAGCCCCGGCCGGCGAGCGAAAGCGACCGTGAACACCCCGCTTTCCAGCCACCTGGCGCGTTGCACACCGTCGCGGGCCGAAAAACGCTGCCTTACGCTCCGGGCATGACGGGAGTGGCACAACTACCGCAAAACAATGCCTACTTGACCGACAAGCAGCCACCGCACACCGCCAACCGGCCGGAAAGGCAAGGCCTGTTGCACACGAAGGACGACGGCCCGCATCCGGGCCGCTCACAACTCACTCAAGAATCACTTGAGTTCACACTTGAGTCTGGCTTGAGCGCGGTTGTTCTGTTTGGTTCCGCGTGGATAGCGTTTCATCCGCTCCAGGGCACGGGCCCGCTTGCGCCGCGGCAGGCCGCCCGCACCACCGACCGCACACCGGCCGGACCGGGTGTGCCTGTGACAGCCGAGCGGCGAGGGGAGGGTGCGCGGGTATGAGCACGACCGAGGAGAGGGCGCCGCACAGCGCGCGCACCACGGCGCCGAAGGGCGAACGCGTCGCCGACTGGGCGGACGAGCGGCTCGGGATCTACAACTTCCGGTTCCTGATCCGCAAGGTCTTCCCCGACCACTGGACGTTCATGTTCGGTGAGATAGCGCTCTACAGCTTCATCGTGCTGCTGCTCACCGGTGTCTGGCTCACCATGTTCTTCGACCCGGGCATGACGGAGACCGTCTACCAGGGATCACACGTCCCGCTGCAGGGCATCCCGATGTCCCAGGCCTACGCCTCCACCCTCGACATCACCTTCGACGTGCGCGGCGGCCTGCTCATCCGACAGCTGCACCACTGGTCGGCCCTGGTCATGATCGCCGCGCTCTGCGTGCACACGCTGCGCCACTTCCTGACCGGATCGTTCCGCAGGCCGCGCGAGGTCAACTGGCTGATCGGCTTCACACTGCTCGTCCTGGTCACCCTGGAAGGCTTCGTCGGCTACTCACTCCCCGACGACCTGCTCTCCGGCACCGGCCTGCGCATCGCCGAAGGCGTCACCCTCGCCATCCCGGTGGTCGGCACCTACCTGACGATGTTCCTGTTCGGCGGCGAATACCCGAGCCACGAGATCATCCCCCGGTTCTACAGCATCCACATCCTGCTGCTCCCGGGCATCATCCTGGCCCTGGTCACCGTCCACCTGATCTACGTCTTCTACCACAAGCACACCCAGTTCCCCGGCCCCGGCCGCACCGAGAACAACGTCGTCGGCCAGCCCCTGATGCCGGTGTACACGGCCAAGGCCGGCGGATTCTTCTTCCTCGTCTCCGGCCTGCTCACGCTGCTGGCCGGCACCGCCCAGATCAACCCCGTGTGGACCTACGGCCCCTACCGCGCCGACCAGATCTCCCAGGGCTCCCAGCCCGACTGGTACATGGGCTTCCTCGAAGGCGCCCTGCGCGCCATGCCCGCCTGGGAGTTCGTCCTGCCCGGCGGCTACACCGTCAACATGGGCGTCCTGATCCCGGCCGTCATCCTGCCCACCGTGATGATGGCGGTGATCGCCCTGTGGCCGTTCCTGGAAGCCTGGGTCACCGGCGACAAGCGCGAACACCACCTCCTGGACCGCCCCCGCGACCACCCCACACGCACCTCGTTCGGCATCGCCTTCGTCTCGCTCTACCTGGTGCTGTTCTTCGGCGGCGCCAACGACGTCCTGGCCGAACGCTTCCATCTGTCCCTGAACCAGATCACCTGGGCGGTACGGATCGGGATCTTCCTCGTCCCGGCGCTGACCTACATCGTGACCCGGCGGATCTGCCTCGGCCTGCAACTGCGCGACCGCGACAAGCTCCTGCACGGCCGCGAGACCGGAAAGATCAAGCGCCTGCCGCACGGCGAGTTCGTCGAGGTCCACGCACGCCTGGACCGCGACCAGGAATACACCCTGCTGTCCAGGAAGATGCCCGAAGTGCTCCCCGCCCCCGCGGCCGGACAGGACGGCGTGCCCAACCCGCGGATCCGCAAGGAGGTACTGCGCCACCGGCTCAGCCGCTGGCTGTACGGCGGGCAGATCGCCAAGCCCACGCCGCAGGAGATGCAGCAGGCTCTGGAACACCTCGGACACTCCTCCGGCGGGCACGCCTCTCCCGACGGGCACGCCTCGTCCAACGGGCACGCCTCGTCCAACGGGCACGCCTCGTCCAACGGACACCTGGAAACCGGCAGGCGGCCCGCCGCCGAGGAGCGGGAGCCGGACCAGGAACTGCACTGACCCGCAGGCACCACGCACAGGACCGGGCCGGACACGGCGGCGCGGGTGATCAGGGGACGGTCACCCGCGCCGCCGTCGTCGCACCGGGGCGGCGGTGCGCAAGGCAGCCCGACCGCTGTGTCGCCGGTCGCCGTCACACCGCGCGGCAGCGGTCCGTGACCCGGCCCCACGACGCGGACCGGGCCGCCACGGATTCTGCGCGGCCGCAGCACCGACGAACGTCCGCACAGCGCGCGATGCCTGCCCGACCGGGCGGGCCGAACTCACTTTCCGGCGCTGATGCCGCAGCGCCGACGGAGGCCCCCATGAGCCGAACCCCATGGCACCGGGCGGGACCCCGGGCCGAGTCCATCACCCGGGCGCGCACCGGTCTGTCGGAGGATCTGCGCGGGCGCCAGCGCCGCTACATCGTGGCCATGCTGGTGCGCAGCGCCTGTGTGGTCCTGATGGCGGTCACGTGGAACCGCTGGCCCGCCGTCGCCGTCTGCGCCCTCGTCGCCGGGGTGGTCATCCCCTACGTCGCCGTGGTCGCCGCCCAGGCGGGATGGCGCCAGCAGCGCGGCACCCGGATCGCGCTGGTCGAGGTCCCCCGAGAGAACGTCACCCGCGTGCCCCTCGAACCCACCCTCATCCTGCCGCCGGAACGCAACACGGCGGCCTGAGCGGCCACCTGCTCCGCCTGCGCCCGGCTCCCGCCCGGCGTGCCGGACGCCGCCTCCCGCACCCGCCGCCGGTCCTGCGGACGGCCCTGCCGTCCGGGCTCTGACCCGCGGGCGGCGAGGCGCGACCCGGCCCGCAAGCCGGCGTCCACGGCGGGGACTCAGACCGTGCCCCACGTGGTGAGGCGGACGAGTCGCCGGTGGGGGAGCGGCCGGTGCCCGGGCCCGGGCACCGGCCCGGTGCACACCTCCGCGATCCGCCGGGCGGCCATGCAGCGCACGTCCGGCAACCCAGGAACCATCCCGGCCGTATCGACGTGCAGATACGGGGGAGCGCCTGGGATGCCGTCCCGGACCGGGACATGGCTGCACAGGCCGACGGATGGATGCGAGTACGGACCGCATGGATGCAATGCACGACGACGTAGTGGAGTTCGCGCTCCTGCTGATGCGTTGGAAGAAGCGCACGGACCGCAGTTACGCGGCGCTGGCCCGCCGTCTGGGCATGACGTCCTCCACGCTGCACCGCTACTGCACGGGTGAGGCGGTCCCCCTGGACTTCGCCGGGATCGAGCGGTTCGCCGCACTCTGCGGAGCCTCCCCCGAGGAACGCGCGCAGCTGCACCGCCGGTGGCTCCTGGCGGTCGCGGCACGGCAACGACCACGCCTGTCCGACGCCCGGCGGGCACCGGCGCCCGACGGCACCACGGGCACCGCGGCAGCGGCCGCGTCCCCGAGCCCCGGCAGTCCGCCGGACGAGGAACCCGAGCCGATGCCGCCGTCCCTCCCGCGCCCGGGGCCGGCCTCGCCGGGCGGGCCGGGTCCCCGCCCCGGGCGCCCCCGACGACGGCCCGTGCGAGCGATGGCACTGGCGGCCTCGCTCGCCGTCGCGCTCGCCGGCCTCACCGCGTCCGCCGCCGGCCCCCCTTCCGGCGGCGGGGGGTCGTCGGCTTCCGCCCGGACCGCACCGGAACCCTCCGCGTGGGCCACGCAGAGCGGCAACGGCCCGAGGAAGAGCCGGGCGAGCGCCGGTGCGGTCCCGCCGTCGGCCTCCGCCCCCACCGCCACACCGCAACCCTCCGCGTCGGCCACGCGCAGTGGCAACGGCCCGCAGGAGAACCGGACGGACGCCGGTACGGCCCCACTGCCGGCCCCGCTCACCTGGACCGCCAACTCCCAGGTCTGGGGGGAACTCGAATGCGACCACGACTACGTCATCGACAAGCCGCCGCAGCAGGTCCCGCCGCCGCCGAACCCGGCGGACGCCGCGCCCTGGGCCGCGTCCCAGGGCGCGGTGCACGGGCGCGACACCAATGTGCGGATCACGGTGCAGGGACGTGGCTCCGCCGCCGTCGTCCTGGAGGCCATGCATGTGAGCGTGGTCAGCCGCACCGTCCCCGCCGACCGCCGGGGCATCGCCTATTCCACGGCCGATGGCTGCGGCGCCACCCTCCAGCCCCGCTACTTCTCCGTGAACCTCGACGCGCACCGACCCCTGCCCCGTGCCGTGCCGGCCGGCCGCCCGGACTCACCGAGCTTCGCGGTCGACTTCCCCTACCGGGTGTCGCTGCAGGAGCCGGAGGTCCTGCTGGTCTCCGCGGGCACCGAGTCCTGCACCTGCGACTGGTACCTCGACCTCGACTGGTCCTCGCAGGGCCGGCGCGGCACGCTGCGCATCGACGACCACGGCCGCCCGTTCCGTACCACCAGCATCGAGGGGCTGCCCCACTACTGGTACCGCAGCCCCGTCGGCTGGGTCCCCATGACCACCGCCGACGACGGCGCGGAAACCGGCGGCTGACGAGCGACGCCGGCCGCGTCCGAGGGCCGGCCGGTCCGGCGCGAGTCGTCTCCGCATCCCGGGACGGCATCCCGGGACTCCTTGTTTCCGCAGCTCAACGTGGGTGGGACGGTCCCGCTGTCCCGGGTGTGGGGGCAGCTGTTGCCGGGGGTCCCCGGCGTCCTGGAATCTGTGGATGTCGCACCGGCCGAGGCGGCACGACCGCCCTGCCGGCCGGCACGACGACCACCACCCTGCGCTTGTGCACCGGGACACCCCTGTGTCCGGGCGGCGTTCGGCGCCTGGCACCACCCGCCGTCCCACGACGCAGAGAACACCCGCGTTCGGACCAGAGAAGGAAGCCACCACATGAACAGGAACACCTCCGCACGCCGTCGTCCGGGCCGCCGCGCGGCGGTCGCCGCCGGCCTCGTCCTGGCCCTCGGGCTCGGTGCGGCGGCGCAGGCCTCCGCCGCTCCGCGGAGCGACGGCGCCACGGTTGGGGCTTCGGCCCCGTCGACCGCGCTGTCCGACTCGGGCGCGCCGCTGTCCGGCCGTCAGATGGTCCGGGTGCTGAAGTCCCTGCTGCCCAAGGGCGCGAAGGTCTCCGACGAGCAGAGCCAGGAAGGCTACGCCGCTCTGGTCTGGGACGACGGCCGCGGGAAGAGCATGATCGGGGTGAACGCCCAGCACGACATGGGCGACGTCCTCGAGGGGCACATGGGCTGCGAGGGCGAGTACATCGCCTGCCAGGCCCTGACCCTGGCCGACGGCACCCAGGTCAAGCGGGCCAAGCGGGCATCGGAGAAGGGCGGATCCGCCGTGGTGTGGCTGGTCGACACCCTCCACCCCGACGGCCGCCGGGTCATCGTCCAGGAGGTGAACTCCTACGCCGAGAGCGGCCCGGTGACGCGGCCGAAGCCCCCGCTCACGCTCGACCGCCTGCAGACCATCGCGCTCGACTCCCGGTGGGCGGGCTGACCGGATCGCCTTTCGGACGCGATGTGCTGACACGACGTCATCTGCGAGGGCACTGCCGTCATCTGCGACGGTGCTGCCGTCATCGGCGTCTTCAGCGCCGTGTCCGGAGCCTCGTTCCACTTCAACGGCCGCCGCGTCGCGCTGCGCCGAAGCGGTGCTCCGCCGTGTGACCGCATCCCGCAAGGCCGCCGCCCGTCCCCCATGGGACGGGCGGCGGCCTTGCGGGCCGTGTCGCAACGTTCGTGACGACTGCTCCCGCGCCGCGGCCGGCGGGCGGACACCGCGCAGGTCCCGGTTCCCGTCAGCCACATCACGTGCGAGGCGGAGTGTGAGCGCGTCCCGTCCCCCTGCCCTGGCCGGGGGAGTTGCCACCCCGGGCAGGGGAAACCAGTGACGTCGCAGGTGAGTTGGCAGAGAACCCCGGGCACGCCCTCGCGTCTATGGCCCGTAAGCCCGTAAGCCCGTGGCCTGTTGCCCGAAGCCCGAGGCCCGTAAGCCCGTAAGCCCGTAAGCCCGTGTGGCCGTGGCCTGTTGCCCGAAGCCCGAAGCCCGAAGCCCGAGGCCCGAAGCCCGTGGTGGTGTCGCCGCGTCCGCCCGGTCCGGGCGGTGTGTGCCGTGCATGCCGGACGGCGGTCACCCCGGCGTCGGGCCGGGGTGACCGCCGTGGGCGGGTGCGGGCTGTGGTGGTGTGCTCAGTGCCCGGTCTTCTCCGCCGGCCGGTTCTGCCAGGGACGGCACACCCCCAGGAAGGAGGCGATCGCGGCCAGCGCGCTGCCGAGCTGGATCACGGCCATCGGCACCGCCGTCTCCTTGCCCGCGATGCTCACGAGCGAGGAGGCGATCGCCCCCATGACGAAGCAGGACGTGCCGACCAGCGCGGAGGCGGAACCCGCGGCGTGCGGGGTGCGCATCAGGGTGAGCGCGTTGGTGTTGGGCAGGATCAGACCGAGCGCGGAGATCATGACGAAGAGGCTGGCCGCGAGGGGAACCGTGCCCACGTCGCCGAAGGCGCCTGCCGTCACCAGCAGCAGCGCCACCCCGGCGAGGGCGAGCACGGCCAGGCCGCACCCGAGGGCCTTGTCCAGGCGGACCCGGCCGACCAGGATCTTGCCGTTGATCTGGCCGACGATCATCAGCCCCAGCGAGTTGACGCCGAACAGCAGCGAGAAGGTCTGCGGGGACGCCCCGTAGATGTCCTGGATCACGAACGGCGAGGCGGCGATGTACGAGAACAGCGCGCCGTACGTGAAGCCGTTGGTCATCAGGTATCCGGTGAAGACCCGGTCGGCGAAGAGCCCGCGCATGATCCACAGTGCTCCGCGCACTCCGCCGCTCTGCCGCCGCTCGGGCGGCAGCGTCTCGGGCAGCCGGCGCCAGACGAGCAGGGTGAGCGCGACGCCGATCGCGGCGAGGAGGAGGAAGATGCCCCGCCAGTCGGTGAGGTGCAGGATCTGCCCGCCGATGACGGGCGCGACGATCGGGGCGATGCTGGAGATCAGCAGCAGGGTGGAGAAGAACCGGGCCATGGCCAGACCGTCGTAGAGGTCGCGCACGACGGCCCGGGCGATGACGATCCCGGCCGACCCCGCCAGCCCCTGCAGCAGCCGGAAGCCGATCAGCACCTCGGCGTTCTGCGCGAAGGCGCACATCACGGCGGCGACGACGTAGGCGACCAGCCCGGCCAGCAGCGGCCTGCGCCGCCCCCACCGGTCGCTCATCGGACCCACCACGAGCTGCCCGATCGCCATCCCGGCCAGGCACGCGGTGAGCGTGAGCTGCACGGTCGTCGCGGTCGAGTTCAGGGTGCGGGTGACCTCCGGCAGGGCCGGGAGGTACATGTCCATCGACATCGGCGGCACCGCGGCGAGGGCGCCGAGGAGGAAGGTGACCAGAAGCCCCGTCCGCCGCACCGACTTGTCCGTGCCGGCCGTGTCTCCTCTGCCCTTCGCCGGGGACCGCCCCCTGGGGAACCGCCGGCCTCCGGCGGTGGCTTCCTCGGCTTTCTGAGACATGCGCCCTCCGCGTCAAGTCGTTACGTGGCCAAGGCCGATGCTCGCAGCAGACCGCTACAGAACCGGCAGCGCGCGGGTGGCGCCTGAGGCCAGGTGATACTCCTGCCAGGCCTTTCGTCCGCCGAGGTCGAGACTCGTCAGTGCGCTGCTCGAGTTTTGCTCGGAACTGCTCGGATCGCTTCAAAACGGCCTTGGCGCGGAGAGTTCGGCCGTGTCACTATTTCCGCACGCCTTCCCTGCCCGAAAACATTTACGGGGCGGGGGATTGAGCATCTGTACACCGGTTCTGTACTGGTGAGACCGCGTCCGTTCCCGGTACGGCACAGGTTTCCTCTCGCATCGAATCCCCGCGCGCCGCGGTGTTTTCCCGTGTGCTGCGCTCTCTCCGGAAGCTGTGCGCAGATTCGTCACGTACAGAAGGCAGACTCTAGAGAAAGTAGAGCCCATATATGCCCAGGTTGTGCAAGCCCGCGGTGAGCGCGCCGGAACACGTCATCACGATCGACGAGACTCTCGAGTTCGCAGCGAAAGCCCATGCCGGAAAGCCGCAGCTTCCCCTGGCGCTCCGACTGATCCGGAACACCGGAGTGCTGAAGCGGCACATCGTCCAGCCCATCGAGCAGACGCTCAAGCACCCGGGCCTGACGGAACGCAACCGCATCTACGAGGCCGAGTCCAGGAAGCTGACCCCGCCGGTCATCGAAGAGGCCCTGCAGAACGCCGGCCTGGCGGCCCGTGACATCGACGCGATCATCTACGTGTCGTGCACCGGCTTCAGCATGCCGTCGCTGACCGCCTGGCTGATCAACACGCTCGGCTTCCGCTCCGACACCCGCCAGATACCCATCGCCCAGCTCGGCTGCGCGGCGGGCGGCGCGGCGGTCAACCGGGCCCACGACTTCTGCCTGGCCCACCCCGGCACCAACGTCCTGATCGTCTCCTGCGAGCTGTGCTCGCTGTGCTACCAGCCCGACGCCGACGACATCGGCTCGCTGCTGTCCGACGGGCTGTTCGGCGACGCGGTCGCGGCCGCCGTGGTGCGCGGCAACGGCGGTGTCGGCATCGAGCTGGAGCGCAACGCCTCCTACCTCATCCCGCACACCGAGGACTGGATCTCCTACGCGGTCAAGGACACCGGCTTCCACTTCCAGCTGGACCGCCGCGTGCCCGGCACGATGGAGCCGCTCGCCCCGGTGCTGCGCGAGTTCGCCAAGGACCACAGCTGGGACGCCGGCAGCCTCGACTTCTACATCGTCCACGCCGGCGGCCCGCGCATCCTGGACGACCTCGCCAAGTTCCTCGAGGTCGACCGGTCGGTGTTCCGCCACAGCTGGTCGACGCTGACCGAGTACGGCAACATCGCCAGCGCCGTCGTCTTCGACGCGGCCCGCCGCCTGTTCGAGGAGGACACCCCCGTCCAGGACGCCACCGGTCTGATCGCGGGCTTCGGCCCCGGCATCACCGCCGAGATGGCGCTGGGCCGCTGGAGCGTCGACGGCCCCCGAGAGCTGGACTGAGTCCGACGCAAGGGCAACCGAACGTCACTCGAGTGAAACTCTGCGCGGACAAAGGAAGCTGACCACATGACTGGCCTCATCCTCCCGCCCGGTCAGGGGCGAAAGCTGATCACCAAGGCGCAGGAAGTGACCTTCAAGGCCACAAAGGAGCACGGCTCCTCCATATCGATCTTCGAGGTGGTCGTACCGCCCGGGTTCGATGTCGGGGCGCATGTCCACAGCGATGCCCAGGAGTTCTTCTACGTCCTGGAGGGGGAGCTGCAGCTCCTGGCTTTCGAGCCGGCCCGGCGCACCGCACAGGACTGGCACGAATGGGAGTCGCCCGGCGGGGACAAGGTCGTCCGTGCCACCGAAGGTGCCTCCATGTTCGTGCCACCCGGAACTCCGCATGCCTTCAGGAACGCCTCCGACAAACCGGCGCGGATGCTCTTCCAGTGCTATCCGTCGCCCGTTCACGAGCGGTACTTCGAGGAGATCGCGGAGATCTGGGCGGCCGGCGGGATCAACCCCGACGCCATCGACGAGATGCGCAAGCGCTATGACGTCAGCCAGATCACGCCACAGCGCTACGAACCGCCTGTCCTTCTCGATCCCCAGTCCTCCGAATAGCGCGGAGCGTAAACAGAGATGAGTGACATCGAAAAGATCCCCCTGGTTTTCGCGAGCCTGGGGGAGAAGGAGCTGGCCGCCGTCGCCGAGGTGTTCGCCTCGGGATGGCCGGCCGGCCAGGGACCGAAGGGCAAGGCCCTCGAGGCCCAGCTGAAGCAACGGTACGCAGCCGGTGACGCGGTCGCGGTCAGCAACTGCGGCGCCGCCCTGCACCTGGCGATGCTCGCGTTCGGCGTGCAGCCGGGCGACGAGGTCATCGTCGCCGACTACACCTTCCCCGCCCCCGCCCACGCGGTGCGCTACGTCGGCGGCACGCCCGTCTTCGCCGACGTGCGCGCCGACACCGGCACCGTGGACCCGCAGTCGGTGGCGGACCTCGTCACCCCCCGCACCGTCGGCATCATCGCCGTCGACACCGTCGGCCTGCCCGCGGACTACGCACCCCTGCAGGCCATCGCCGACCGGCACGGGCTGTTCCTCGTCGAGGACGCCGCCTGCGCGGTCGGCGCGACCTACCAGGGACGCGAAGCGGGCGCACTGGCCGAGGTGGCCTGTCTGTCCTTCCACGGACGCAAGGGCGCCACCAGCGGCGAGGGCGGCGCCCTCATCTCCACCGACCCGGCCATCGGCGCGAAGGCACGCCAGCTGTCGTCGTTCGGCATCGGCAGCATCTTCGACATGGGCCAGGTCATCGGCCTGCCGATCCCCGCATTCACCGAGATCGGCTACAACTTCAAACTCTCCGACATCGCCGCGGCGATCCTGCAGGTCCAGCTCGGCCGTATCGAAGAGCTCATGCAGCGCCGGCGCGCCGTCGCCGCCCGCTACGCCGAACTCTTCGCCGACGAGGAACTGCTGACGGTGCCGCACGTACCGGCCGACCGCACCCACGCCTGGCAGTCCTACCTGGTCACCCTGGACCCGACCGTCGACCGCGGGGCCGTCGCCACCGAGCTGCGCGCCAAGGGCATCGGCACCCTGCACGGCACCTGGGCCAGCCATGTGCAGCCCGCGTTCGACGCCAAGCAGGTCTGCCCGGTCTCGGCGGACCTATTCCAGCGCAACCTCGGCATACCCATGCACGCCGAGCTGACCATGAGCCAGGTCGAGCGGGTCAGCGAGGTCCTGCGCAGCGCGCTGCGCACCCACGCGAAGCCCGCCCGGACCCTGAAGGGAGCGGCATGACGAACAACCAGCCTGCACCGGACGGTGTGATGAGGCTGATCAACGGCTACTGGAACACCGGCGTCATCGGCGCCGCGGCCACCCACGCCGTCTTCACCCACCTGGACAACGGCGCGGGCACGGCCGCCGAGGTCGCCGCCCGCGCCGAGATCTCCGAGCGGGGCGCACAGGGCCTGCTGGACGGCCTGGTCAGCGTGGAACTGGTGGTCCTCCAGGACGGGCGCTACCGCAACACGCCCGAGGCGGCCGCCTTCCTCGTCGAAGGCAAGCCCGCCTCCCTGGCCGGCTTCGCCAAGCTGAAGCTGCAGCACACCGGCAGCCTCATCGACCTGCCCGAGGTCGTCCGCATCGGCGGGCCGCTGTCCGGCGGCGAGACCGAGGTGGCCGACAACCCGCACTGGGAGGGCATCGTCCCCGCCATCGCCGCGGTGTCGGTCCCGGCCGCGGAAGCCGGCATCGAGGCGCTCGGCATCGAGGACGCGGGCGAGATCTCCATCCTCGACGTGGGCGGCGGCTCGGGCATCTACTCGTCGATCTGGCTCAAGGCCAACCCGGCCGCCCGCGCGGTCCAGCTCGACTGGGAGCCGATCAACGCGATCGCCCACCGGCTGGTCGCCGAACACGGAGTGGGGGACCGCTTCACCACCCTCAACGGCGACTTCCACAGCACCGACTTCGGCACCGGCGAGTACGACATCGCGGTCTACTCCCACATCGCCCACCAGGAGAACGCCGAGAGCAACATCGAGGTCTTCACCCGGCTGCGCAAGGCCCTCAAGCCCGGCGGCGCCCTGGTGGTCGCCGACTACGTCGTCGACGACGACCGCAGCGCCCCGGCGTTCCCGCTGCTGTTCGCCCTGGAAATGCTCCTCAAGAGCCAGGAGGGCGGCACCTGGCGGCGCTCCGACTACCACGACTGGCTGATCAAGGCAGGCTTCGAGGACGTCTCGTTCCACGCCGCGCCGCCCGCGACGATGGTCATCGCCCGCTAGCAGGCCGCCGGCCGGCCCTCTCCCGGCCGACCCGACGAGATCCGCGCCGCCGGCCCGGACGGCGCGGATCTCATCGGGCCGGCCGCCGACCCGGGCGGATCTCCCGGGCCGTGGGGGAGGTCTCCCGGCCCGGGGGCCCTGCCTGCCGGAGACGGCCAGGGCCCCCGGGCCGCGTACGGCGACCCGCCCGCCGGCCGCGGCCGGCCGCCCTCCGGGGCGGTGGCGGGGGAGCGCACCGGGAGGGGATCTCGGCTTCCTTCACCCGCCGGACCGCACCCCTTCGGACACGAACGCTTCTGAGCACAAAGGCATGTGACCGAACGTCACATCCCTCCCGGGGCCCGCCCCGCATCCTGCACGCCGCATCCCGCACCGAGCCGTCGACCGCCTGAACGTCCACCGCCCACCGCCCACCGCAAAGGAGACAGCCCACGATGAAGGGCTCCGTGGCTTACCGCTCGATTCAGAAGCGCGGTCTTCACATCGGCCTGCTGCCGGAGATGGCGGCCGCCGTCAACCCCTCGACCCCGATCAGCCTCGACCACGACCTGGGCGTCCTGCCCGAGGCGGGACGGCGTCTGACGGTGGCCCAGTACGCCGATCACGTCGACGACCTCGCGGCCCGCCTGTGGGCGGCCGGGGTCCGGCCCGACGAGCGGGTCGTCATCTACAAGACGGCCAACGCCGACCACTGGATGCTCGCCGCGGCGATCTCCCGCATCGGCGGGATCGTCGTGAACCTCTCACCGGCCCTGGACGCCACGACCGTGGGCGTCCTGCTGCAGCGGGTCGACCAGCCGACCCTGCTCACCGACGGCGCCAAGCTCGACGTCCTGGCCGACGTGCCGCTGGCGGACCTCACCCGGCGGATCATCACCTCGGCCGGCGACCGGCCCGGCGCCATCGGGCTCGCCGGACTCGCCGGCTCACCGCGCGTCAAGCCGGTCGTCCGGCCCATCGACGAGGCCGCCGTCATCACCCACACCTCCGGCACGACCGGCATTCCCAAGCTCGTCGTGCACACCCCCCGCACCCAGGGCATCCGCCTCGTACCGCAGTGGCGGCTGCTGTCGCTGATGCGGAAGAAGGAGACCGTCGCGATCAACGTGCCCTTCGTGCACTCGCGGATGGTCGCGGCGATGTCCCTGGCGCTGCTCAAGGAGTACCCGGTCCTGCTCATGCGGGAGACGGGCCCCGCCGAGGTCGCCGAGCAGTTCATCAAGCACCGGCCGGCCTTCGTCGAGGCACTGCCCAACTCGCTGATGGAGTGGGAGGAACTCGCCGAGGACCCGCGGGCGCCGTTCGGGTCGGTGAAGGTCTTCAGCAGCACCTTCGACGCCATCCACCCCGGCACGATGAGCAAGCTGCTCCACGCCTCCGACCGGCGCGGAGCCCTGTTCTTCCAGATCTACGGGCAGAGCGAGGTCGGCCCGGCCGTCGGCCGCGCCTACTTCCGCCACTCCGCCCACAAGGCGAACGGCCGCTGCGTCGGCTGGGCCATGCCGAAGGGCGCCGCGAAGATCCGGGTGGTCAGCCGGGACGGCAATCCCCCCTCCGAGACCAACCCCGGTGCCATCGAGGTGGCCTGGGACGGCATCGCGAAGTCCTACTTCGGTGAGCAGGACCGCTACGACGCCAACCGCGACGGCCAGTGGTGGGGCACCGGGGACGTCGGCTACCGCACCAGGTTCGGCTGCCTGCACATGCTCGACCGGGAGATCGACATGATCCCCGGGGTGAAGAGCTCCCTGGAGATCGAGGACGTCGTGCTGGGCCGGCTGCACGAGCTGACCGAGCTGGTCGTGGTGCAGGGCCCCAACTCCGAACCGGTGCCGGTGATCTGCACCGTCGACGACAAGCCCCTGGACCTGAACCGCTGGCGGGCCGCCGTCGCCGCGTTCCCCCAGCTCGCCGACCCCGTGCAGATCCCGCAGGCCGAGCTGCCCAGGACCGCCACGCTGAAGGTGCAGCGCCTGGCGCTGGCCCGGCGATTCGAGGAGCAGTTCCAGCAGCAGACGTGAAGCGCGAGCGGTGATCAGCACACCACCCCGGCGCTGCCATCCCCCTCACCCGCAGGGGCATCCCCTTCCCCCTGCAGGCCGCACCCGCCCGGTCCCGCCAGCCCATGGCGGGACCGTCGCGGTTCACGACCCCGCCGACCACCCTCGAGCCGGGCGCCGCCGGCACGCTGCGCGACCGCCCCGGGACGACGGCGGCCCGGCCGGGGGAGAAGGCCCGCGCCACGTCGGGCGTGGATGCGCAACGACCGTCCGCACAGGGGCTATTGCGGTGCCCACTGTTCCTTGGTGATCTCGTAGCGCACGCCCCCGTGCTCGGAGCCCTCGACCATCTCCATGTCGGGGGGAGTGGGGATGGTGTCCGCGAGCGTCATGGCGAGCTTCTCCATGATGTTGCGCGAACGGTGGTTCACGGCCATCGTCTCGGCCCAGACCATGCGCACACCGAGCCCGGTGAACGCCTTGGCCAGCAGAGCCCGCGAGGCTTCGGTGGCATACCCCTTGCCCCAGGCCGCCTGCCGCAGCCGGTAGCCGAGTTCGGCCTCGTCCGGCGGGCCCTGCGGCTCGGGACGCAGACAGAACCAGCCGATGAACGCGCCGCCGTCCTTCTCGTGCGCGGCGAACAGGCCGAGATCGCCGTGCCACTTCTCGTAGCCGGCGATGATGTTCGGCAGGTGGCGCTCGCGGACAGTCTCCGGGGCGGTCGGTTGGCCCCCGGTCAGATAGCGCATCACCGCGGCGTCGCTGTCCAACTCGATCAGCAGGTCCGCGTCGCCGGCAGTGAAGCGGCGCAGGACCAGGCGCTCGGTCTCCAGATAGGTGTCCACACAGTTGATCATGTCCAAAGCAGGGCGGGCAGTTCAACGGCTTTACCCGGAGCACGGTCGGCGAACCTCGAGGTGTCGCCGCCGCAACGCGCCACCAGGTCACGCCACCGCACTTCTCGATCTCGCAGCCTGAGAACGCATCAGCCCCGGGCCCCCGCCGCTTCCCGCACTCCATCATCGGCCATACGCCTTGAAGTTGGCTTGAGGTTCGATTGGCGCCGGCTAGGCGCGCCGACCCTCGCCGCCCGAAGTCGCGCACAATGGCCGAGGAATTGCCTGCCCAGAATCCACGACAGGTGAAATGCGCCCGTGGAAATGGAGAGTTCACGGATGGCGAACGAGAGGTTAGATGCCGGTATCGCGAGCCCCGGCACTTCGGATGCGTGGCGCATCGCGGAGCTGGAGCGCGAGGTACAAGAGCTTCGCCGCACCAACAAGGCGCTGCGGATATGCATGGCCAGGCAGCTCGAACTCGATTCCGAAATTGTGGCGGTCGGCCAGACGGTCGCAGGAATCGGCGTCACCAACGGTGTCACGAACGGCGTCCTGAAAGGCGCCGCGAACGCGGGCCGGAACAATGCGGCCGCGGCACCCGGGCGAGCGGAGGACGCCCGGCGGGCCGGCCAGCGGTCGCCGCAGACGCCCGCACCGCGCCCCGCGGTCGCGTTCCGCGCCCTGGGCCCGATCGAGGCCGCCGTCGGCGGCCGCCCGGTCGACCTGGGGGCGCCCAAGCAGCGCGCCCTGCTGGCGCTGCTGGTCAGCAAGGTGGGCCGGCCGACGGCCTTCGACGTGATCGTCGAGGAGCTGTGGACCGGGCACCCGCCGCCCGCGGCCGTCTCCTCGCTCCACGCGTATGTCGCCAATCTGCGGCGGGTGCTGGAGCCCGGCCGCGCGCCCCGGACACAGCCGACGGTGCTGCGCACCTACGGACGCGGCTATCTGCTCGACAGCCGGGCCGTCGAGGTCGACGTACACCGGTTCAGCGAACGGGCCGTCGCCGGCTGGCAGGCCCTGGACCGGGGCGATCCGCACAGCGCGGTGCACGAGTTCGAGGGGGCGCTGGCGCTGTGGCGCGGGCCGGCCTACGCCGAGGTGGCGGACACCGACTGTGTGCGGCCTGACGTGGCACGGCTGGAGGAGCTGCGGCTGTCGGTGGTCGAGGGACGCTGCGCGGCCCTGCTCGCGGCCGGCGCCCACGAGATCGCGGCGGCCGAACTGGAGGCCTTCGTCCAGGACCACCCCTTGCGTGAATACGGCTGCGAACTGCTGAGCCTGGCGCTCTACCGGGCGGGCCGACAGGTCGACGCGCTGGCGGTGCTGCGCACCAACCAGCGTTGGCTGGCAAAGGAGTTGGGGATCGATCCGCGGCCGGCGCTGCAGCTGCTGGAGGAGCAGATACTCAACCACGCGCCGTCCCTGGACTGGCGACCGCAGCCCCGGACGGACACCAGGCCGGCCCGGCGCCCCGCGGCGCTGCCGGATCAGCGCGGACCGCACTGGAGCGTCCGCCGTCAGCCCGCCCATCACGGGTTGCTGCCGCGGGGCGACTTCCTGCGCTCACCCCTGCCGGCGGAGCTGTAGCCGCACGCGGCGCACACCCGCGCCGGGCCGCGCACCCGCGGCCCGGCCGGGCGGGGGCGGTACCAAGCCCCCTGCTCTGCGGGAGTTCGGGCTCCAGCTGTGCCTCTGAGAGCTCCTGACCCGGTCTTGACCGCGATCGGTCCCGGGGGGAACCCGCCATGGGCGGCGACCGAGGCATGAACGGACTTGCCCCGCCGGGAAGACTGCACTGGGAGGTCCCGTCGGGCGGGCCTGGCCAGGGGCCGCCGGTGCTCAGCTCTCGAGGTCGGACCAGGTCGCCACCAGGGCTCGCCGATCCGGAAAGCGGGGGCCGGGCACCATCTCCTGGGTGGTTTCACCGTTGAGCCAGCACACCTGCTCGGGGCCGCCGTCACCGGTGTCGAACAGGCAGCACACTCCGCCGCCGGCTGCGGTGAGGTCGGTGAACACCTTCCTGATACTGGCCGACCGCGCGAACAAGCGGCTCATCGACGACGTCGCCGCCCAGCATTCCACCGACGCGTAACCGGGGTGCAGGGAGGACTCGAACCGGACCGTCGCGTAGACGTAGCCGATCCGGACGCGCCCGTCCGCCTCAGGTTCAGGGCCGTCCGTCTGCGCGTACTCGCGCAGGGCGTCGTCGGCGTCGAACATGAGGGACGTGTCGAGCTCGAGCGTGCCGCTCAGGGAGCAGTCGACCGGATCGCTCCTGAAGTGGGACGTGAACGGCAGGGCGAGCCGGTCACCGCCGGGCAGTGTGATCTCGAGCGGCGGCACGGCAGGACTCGGTGGCGCCAGCTCCGCCAGACAGGTCAACGTCCTGGCGACGTTGCGGGGACGCAGGTACATGTCGTAGCTGTAGATCAGCCCCAATACTCCCCCCCGTGCCGGATCGAACCGCACCCTCTCATGACCCGCCCCTGGGGCGCCTGCCGGTTTCGCACAGGCACGCTGATCCGGCGCCACAGCGGTTCCCGCTGCCCCTTGCCCGCACGGGTTCACCGCGCCCCTGGTCCGTACCCGCCGACGGGCTCGCCGTGAGGAACTGCAGCCCCCGGAGCGGGTTCTGGAAGTCCGCCCCGGAGGGCGAGAGCGCCGGCCTCGCAGGACGGGCGCCGGCGCAGGCCGGCCGGAACGCGCGGTGCACCCGGAATCCGGGCCGGGCCGCGCCCCGGCGGCCGTCACGTAGGCACCGAGCCCGCGGCGCGCGCGGGCGGCCTGGACGGCTCGCCGGGCGCGGCGCACAGCACGACGCACCACCCCCGGACCGGGGATGGTGCGTCGACTTGTTGTGGGGTCAGGCCCCGGTCATGCCTTGGCGGCCTCGGGGGAGGGCGCCGTAGTGGGCGCCGGAGCGGGGGCGGGCTCTTCCGCCAGCACTTCGGCGGCCTCGGCGTGCGCGTCGCGCTTCTCGGCGCTCACCTTTCCGAGCAGGAGCAGGGCGATCAGACCCGCGGCAGCCAGTACACCCGCGGCGACGTACAGCGCGAGCGCGAAGGCGTCGGAGGCGACCGTGGCGGGGTTGCCGTCGGCCGCGTGGTCGGTGACGTAGCGCAGGGCGATGGGCACCAGGGTCGCGAGGCCGAGGGCCGCGCCGATCTGCTGCATCGAGGTCTGCACCCCGGAGGCCAGTCCCGCGTCCTGCCCGGTGACCTCGTGCAGGCCGCCGTTGATCAGGACGGGGAAGCCCATGCCGTTGAACAGGGCGAACACGACGAGACCGGGCATGACCCCGCCGACGTAGCTGGCGTCGGGAGCGAAGCCGCTGGCGGCGATGAACTGGCCCAGCGCGCTGCCGAAGAAGGCGATGACCACGATGGGCTTGACGCCGATGCGGGGCATCAGCGCGGTGGACACGCCCATGCCGAGGCCCGTCGCGATGGTGAGGGGGATGTAGGCCAGACCCGTCTCCATCGGCGAGTAGTGCAGCACCTGCTGGAGGTACAGGGTGGCCACGAAGGCGTAGGTGTAGAACGACGCGAACGACATCATGCTCACGACGTTGCTCGTCACCCGCGTGCGGTTCTTGAAGAACCGCAGGGGGATCATCGGTTCGGGCACCCGCGACTCCCACACGGCCGTGAAGACCAGTGCGGCGATTCCGCCCAGCAGCGGCAGCAGCACGTGCGAGGAGCCCCACGGGTTGTCGGCGGCCTCCAGCAGGCCGTAGACGACGCCCACGAGGCCGGCGGTGGTGGTGAGCGCCCCGAGGGCGTCCAGTCGCTGCCCCTCGCGGCGGGCCATCCGGCTCTCCGGCATCAGGCGCGGGATCACCAGCAGCGCCAGCACCACGATGGGGATGTTGATGTAGAAGACCCAGCGCCAGTCGATGAAGTCGGTCACCAGACCGCCGACGACCGAGCCGACCGCCCCGCCGAGCGCCGCCAGTCCGCCCCAGATCCCCAGGGCCTTCGCCCGCTCCTTGGCGTCGGTGAACAGCACGGCGATGAGGCCGAGCGCGGCCGGTGCCGCGAGCGCCTCACCGAATCCCTGGAGGAAGCGGCCGGCGACGAGGAGACCGGGGGTGTTCGCGGCACCGCACATGATCGAGGAAACGCCGAAGAGCAGGACGCCTGCCACGAAGACCTTGCGGCGGCCGAGCAGGTCGGCGACGCGCCCGCCCAGCAGCAGGAATCCGGCGGCCATCAGCAGATAGCCGTTGACCACCCAGGCGAGCCCCTCGGTGGAGAAACCGAGGTCGGTCTGGATGTTGGGGAGCGCGATGTTCACCACGGTGACGTCGAGCATGAGCATGAACTGCACCGCGGTGAGTACAGCCAGCGCTTTCCAGCGCCGGGGGTCGCCGGCGGTGGGGCCGCCGGCCTGGTCTCGTGATTCTTTGAGGGTACTCATGACGTTAGTTGTCCTCCCGATCCGGGGCTGGACGGTTCCTTCCGCTGGTTCTTCCGCTGGCCGGTGTTGTCGCTAGCCGACGATGTAGCGCTCGACGGTGGGTGCGAGGAGCTCGACGATCTCGTCCACCGACGCCGAAGCGATCGGCTCCACGCCCAGGACGTAACGCATCAGGAACACGCCCCACAGCTGCGCGGCCGACGCGTTGATGTGGATCGCCTTGATGCTGAGCTTGCCCGCGAGCTCGTCGATGCTCAGCGGGTCCTCGTTGAGTGCCGTGCCCGCCTGCGCGAAGACCTGGGCGGAGAAGAGGTTGCGCATCGGCTCCGCGCCCTCTTTGCCGGTGGTCGCGGTCCGCAGGGCCTGCAGGAGCTGCGGCTGCCACTCGGGGTCCTCGAAGAATTCCAGGGTGAGCCGGACGATGTTCTCGGCGAGCTTCTCGCGCGGCCCGTGGTAGGCCGCCGCGCCGGCCTTGGCGAATGCCTGCCCGTAGGCGGTGATGATGGCGGACGCTTCTTCCACTTCAGTGGCTGTAGACATGTGTTTACCTTCCGGGTGAAAACCTTGGCTTTTCGCGGGTATGGTCGCCCGTCCCGCTTGCAGCAGACTTGAAAGGCGCTTGAATTCACGAAACCTCAGGCCACCGCCGCGGTCTGAGATTTCTGGCAGCTGAGACTTTCCGGCGAACCGGTGTGATTCAGTCACCGCCGCCGGACTCGGCGTTCGACGCGCCACAAAAAAAGACCCGTTCGCGGACCGGCTGTACGACGTGCCGCCCGCCGGAGCGGATGTGAGGCCGGCGGCCGGCTCATGACGCGCTGTCAGTTCGATGTGGCGGCGAAAGCGGCGTTCGAGGCCTCGCGCGCCTTCTGGTAGTAGGCGGCGAGCTTGTAGTACGCCTGGCCGGACGGTGCCAGCGCGACGGCGGAGACGAACTCGCGGCCGCCTTCGTACGCGTGGGGCACGCCGTTCGCGAACGTCTCGATCTCCGGGTGGAAGGGAGCGGGAAGCTCTCCCGGGTTCTGCGTCTTGACGGAGAAGCAGATGCGCTCGACCGCCGAGGAGTCCCAGCCGATGGTGGGGTACACCGAGAACGACCGCTTGACGAACTCGGCGACCGAAGCGTCCGGCTCCGCGAACCCGAACGCGCGCAGCAGCGCGAGCTTGGTCTCCGTCCGGACCGCTGCCACGGCGAGGTACACGTTCAGCGTGCGCTTGGCGTAGTTGATGCCGATGGCCGACACCTTGTCGTCCAGGCCGAGGCTCGTCAGCGTGTCCACGTGCTCGGCAAGGCCGGGCGGCATGGACGGAATACCGGCGAACTTCGCCAGCGGCGGGAAGTCGTCGAGCGGGAAGAACGCATAGGACTTCTTGAAGCCGCCGACGATGCCGTACTCGACGCCGTAACTGGCTATGGCGCAGCGCGCCTGGATCTCCGCCAGCAGTGAGCCGACGGGATGGTCCGTCTCCTCGATGAGACCGTTCGCCAGCGCGGTGGCATAGGGATCCAGGCCCTTGGGAGTCAGCGAGAAGTCGAAGTCGAGCTCTCCTCGGTGCTGTTCACCGGCCGCCATGCTGAAAACTATGTGGGCTCCGGGGAGTTCGTCTCCGAATGCCTTCACGGCCGGGGACACCTGGTCGGGCGAACAAGGCACGTTCAGCAGCCGGGCCGTTTCCGCAACCGCCGAATAGACCTTATCCAATCCAGCGGGTTCTGGCATGAGCTCCTCCAAGGGTCAGCCTATAAGTGCGGCATGCGCCACCACCGTCGCTCACCCCGCTTGGCGACGGCTTGGCGCTTGAGGCTTGTACGACCATCGGGCCCGGGTGAGCCGGCGCAGCCCGCGTCCGCCGAGGACCGCCGGCCAGGTCGCCGGAGTGCAACGGTCGGCCAGGTCGCCGAAGAGGAACGGCTGGACGCTGCCTCAGCGCACCCCGACCGGCCGGCGAGCGGGACGCACGACCCGCGCCGCCCCACCCCCGGCCACCTGCCCGGGGGCACTGCGGCCCCGACGGCGCTCTCCGGGACCGCGGTGCCGGCGCCGGCACGGAGCAGGAACCACCTGCTCCGTGCCGTCCCGCTCGGATTCCGCTCCAAGCAGGCTCCACCTCCGCTGCAGCCGCACCACGCACGCTGACGCAAGCCACCCCCCGCCGTGTCTGCGCCCCAGCGCACCAGCCCCGTCCAAGGAGATGTGTCGTGACCACTGCAGTGACCCGCCGGGCCGCCACCGACCAGGAGCCCGCCGCCTCCGCACGGCGCACCGTCGAGGACCTGCTCCAGCGCGTCGAGGACCGGCTGAGCTCCTTCCTCGCCGCCGAACGCGCCCGCTACGCCCAGGTGCACGCACACGCCGTCGTCGCCATCGACGCGCTGTCCGACCTCGCCACCGCCGGCGGCAAACTCGTCCGCCCGGCCTTCTGCCTCACCGGCTACCTCGCCGCAGGCGGCGACCCCGACGACCCCGCCGTCATCGACGCGGCCGCGGCCCTGGAACTGCTGCACATCTCCGCCCTCGTCCACGACGACGTCCTGGACGACTCCCGCACCCGGCGCGGCAAGCCCGCCGTCCACCTCCTGCACTCCACGCTGCACCGCACACGCGGCTGGCAGGGCGAGTCCCGCCGGTTCGGCGAGGGCGTCGCCCTCCTCGTCGGCGACCTCGCACTGGTCTACTCCGACGAGCTGATGTCCACCGCCCCCTCCGGCGCCTTCACCGAATGGCACCGCCTGCGCTCCGAGGTGATGATCGGCCAGTACATGGACGTCGCCGCGGCCGCCGAGTTCAGCGTCGACCCCGACCTCTCCCGGCTGATCGCCCTGATCAAGTCCGGCCGCTACACCATCCACCGCCCCCTGGTCGTCGGCGCGAGCGCGGCGGGCCGCGCCGACCTCGCCCCCGCCCTCGCGGAGTACGGCGAGGCGGTCGGCGAGGCCTTCCAGCTCCGCGACGACCTGCTGGACGCGTTCGGCGACTCCGCCCAGACCGGCAAGACGGCCGGCCTCGACTTCAGCCAGCACAAGATGACCCTCCTGCTGGGCTGGGCCATGCAGCGCGACGCCCACATCCGCGACCTCATCACCGAGCCGGGACACACCCCCGACGAGATACGCCGCCGCCTGCTGGACACCGGCGTCCCCGAGGACGTCGAACGCCACATCGCCTCCCTCGTCGAGCAGGGCCGCGCGGCCATCGCCGACGCCCCCCTCGACCCGGTGTGGCGCGGCGAACTGGCGAACATGGCCCTGCGCGTGGCCTACCGCGACAAGTGACCCGCCCCCGTACGACAGTTGGAGGAAGAATGTCGGAAACCACGCAGCTGGCGGACCTCTTCGCCGGTGTCGAGGAATCGGCGGGACTCATCGACGTGGCCTGCTCACGCGAGAAGGTCTGGCCCGTCCTCGAGGCGTTCGAGGACGTCATCCCGCAGGCCATCATCGCCTTCCGGGTGGCGACCAACGCCCGCCACGAAGGGGAGTTCGACTGCCGCTTCACCATCCCGCGGCACGTCGACCCCTACCTGCGCGCCCGCGACCACGGCTTCATCACCAGCACCGGCCGCCCCGCGGAGACCCTGCTCTCCGACATCCAGCAACACTGCCCCATCGACAGCTACGGCATCGACTTCGGAATCGTCGGCGGCTTCCGCAAGATCTGGGTGTACTTCCCCGGCGGCCACAGCCAGAGCCTCGCCGAACTGCGCGACCTGCCCTCCATGCCCCCGAGCCTCGCCGAGAACTTCGCCTTCTTCGCCGACCGCGGCCTGGCCGACAAGATAGACGTCGTCGCGATCGACTACCGCAACAACACCGTCAACCTGTACTTCACCGGATTCCCCGACCACCTGCGCCGGCCCTCCGAGGTCCTGGCGATGCACCGCGCCACCGGCATGCCCGACCCCAGCGAGCAGATGCTCAGGTTCTGCGAGAAGTCCTTCGGCTTCTACGCCACCCTGAGCTGGAACTCCCCGGACATCGAACGCATCGCCTTCAGCGTGAAAACCCGCGACCCGCTGGCGCTGCCCGCCCGGCTCGGCCCCAAGATC
Source organism: Streptomyces sp. NBC_01334 (assembly GCF_035983595.1). NCBI lineage: Bacteria > Bacillati > Actinomycetota > Actinomycetes > Kitasatosporales > Streptomycetaceae > Streptomyces > Streptomyces sp. NBC_01334. Next base: position 9,982,210 of record NZ_CP130718.1, read on the forward strand.
GAGCACTTCCTCAACAGCGTCGCCTACGGCGGCGACGACCCCAAGATGGTGTACGCGGCCATGACCTCGTCGGGCGAGGAGTACTACAAACTCCAGCAGTACTACCGCTTCCAGGCGCGCAGCCGGCTGGACCTGATGCCGTCGATCGACCATGCCGCCGACGCCGCGTAGCGCGAGCGGCCCCGCCGAGTTCCGCTTCCACCGCATGGAGCGTCTCCTGCGCGGCCACCCGCTGCGCACCGTCTCGGTGGACGGTGCGAGCGCCGAGTTCGTCACGGACGCGGCCCTGGTGCGCCGCATCCTCGTCAAGGACGGCAAGCACTACACCAAGGGCGAGCTCTTCCAGAAGGCCAGGATCCTCAGCAGGGCGGGGCTGCTCGCCCAGGACGACGCCCTGCACCGGCACTACCGGCGACTGGCCCACCCCTACCTGCGCACCACCGCGGTCGCCGGCCACGCCCCGGTCATGGAGGAGATCGCCCGGGACACGGCGGCCCTGTGGCGTCCCGGACAACCCGTCGACGTCCAGGCCGAGATGTGCCGGGCGGCCAGCGGCATCGCGCTGAACACCCTCTTCGGCGCGCTGCCGCGCGAGACCTCGAACGTCCTCGGCGCACACCTCGCGGCCCTGTCCTGGGAAATGATCAGAAAGCCGCTGTACGGCAAGGCGGCCCGCTCACCGCGGCCCTCCCAGCGGCTGGCCGGGGCGTTCACCGGCTTCCGCACGCTGCTCGCCTCGTGCGTCGCCGGCCGGCTCGGCTCCCCGGCCGCGAGCGGCGACCACCTCTCGGCGCTGCTGGCGGACACCGGGCCCGACGGCACCGCCGCCCTGAGCGCCGATCAGATCTGCGACGAGGCCGTCATGATGCTGACCGCGGCCACCGTCACCACCGCCTCGGTGATGTCCTGGGCCCTGTACCTGCTCGCCGAGGACCCCCTGGTCGAGGAGAAGGTCCTCAAGGACCTGGCACAGACCACGGCCGCGCACCCGGGCACGGCCACGGGCGCGGGCGTCCGCCCCGGCCACGGGCAGGGCCCGCCCGGCTACGCCCTGCGCTTCCTGATGGAGGTACTGCGGCTCTACCCGCCCGTATGGATCACCTGCCGCAAGACCCTCTCCGACGTCACGCTCGGCGAGCACGCCCTCCCCGCGGGCACACACGTGATGTTCAGCTCCTACCTGCTGCACAGAGACCCCGACCGCTATCCGCACCCCCACCGCCTCGACCCGGACCGCTGGCTCTCCCTCAGGCCGACCGCGCTGGACGCGTCCTACATCCCCTTCGGCGCCGGCGCCCGCGGATGCGTCGGAGAGGCGTTCGCCTGGAAGGAACTCGAGATCCTGCTCGGCGCGGTGGCCCGCGAATGGCAGCTGACCCTCCCGCCCGGCACCCGGGTCCGCGCCGCGGCGCACACCACACTGCACCCGCAACGCCTGCACATGCTCCCCCAGCCGCGCTAGCCCGCCCCTCCCTCGACCACACCCACGCTCCACGCCCTCTCCGACCGCGCGCCCCGACAAGCCGAGGAGTGCCGCCATGGCGACCTTGACGACACACGCACGGACAGCCGAGATCACCTCCCGGGCCGGGGCCGAGGCCCGCTCCATGGCAGGCACCGGCCCCGGCCACGCCCACCGCCCGCAGCACGCCCCCCTGGCGGCCGCCGCGCTGCGCGCGCACAGCAGACTGTCGGCCGGACTGCGCCACGGCGTCCCGCTCACCGCCCTCGGCCCGACCGGCGCAACGGTGCACGCACTCGCCGCCTTCCTCGCGGTGTACGCCGCCCACGACCCTGACGACGCGACGACCGACCGGGACCGCCACTGACGACCGACGACCGGCCGGCGGCCCGGGGAGACGAGAACGGCGTCACGGACACCGCCCCTGCGGCCGCACCGGACCCGGGGACGGCCGCGCATCCGAGACGGTGACCCGTCCTCGCCGCCATCCGCATCACCCCACCCCACGGCCGGCGCCGACATGAGGGTGAACAGCTGCGCCGCAGACGGCCCGACCCGCCGCCGAGCCCGCACCGCTGCCGGCAGCCGAGCCTCGGCAACTGCGTGCGCACAGGCGGTATTTCTGCGGTCGGGACCCCCCTTTCGGTGCGCGGCAACCGGGTTCGGTCCGGGGCCGGGCATCGTGCGAGTGACCTCGACGTGCCGGTGGGGTGGCACACCGAAGGCGCTCCGCAGTGCCGCGAACTCGGACACCCGGGGCAGCGGACGCCCTCGAAGGTGACCTGCGGCCGCTCCAGGACACCCAGACTCGCGCGGTACGAGACCACGCGCTCACTCACGCCGGCAGCCCGGGCGGCCTCCAATTTGCTTCGTCGAGCGGTCGCTTCAGGGAAGCACATAGGCCCCACGTAGGCCGTAGCCGGAGAGTTGAGGATCCGTGCCGGCGCCACTTCTTGAGGCTCCGTCAAAGATGTTCCGGTGATCGTTCCCGCCGGAAACGATCACACCGACCGGGCCACCCGGCTTGGCGCAGTGACCGCAAGGGTGGCCCGGCCCCCTGCTATTTCGATCGGGCCCATGCACCCGTGCGTCACGGGGTGTTCTCGACGATCCTCTTGTTCTCGGCATCGACCAGGTGCTTCCCGGCCACCAGGTCATGGATGCCTTCTTCGTCGACCTCCGTTTCGAGCACAGACTGCCCTTCCCCGCTCTGCACAATTACGTTCGCGCCCTCTGCGGGGCGTGATACCGACACGACTTTCCCCGTGTCATCGTGAACGATTGAAACCCGCACAGTTGCCATGGCACTTCGCGCCTTTCAGCCAGTCACGGATCCTCAGAGGGACTCGACCTGAGCGAGGATGTGGACATTGACAGAGTTGAACGGTGCATTGTTCTGTACGTACACCTTGTAGGCCTTTGTGCCATCGACATGCTCGTATGCCTCGCCCTGTGTGAGCGTTGCTTTCCCCAAGGGCGTGGGGAAGCCGCCGACTCCATAAACCACGATGCTGTAGTGCACTGAGTCCTGGGCCGTGTAGCCGTGGTTGAACCAACTGCCGGAGCTGTTAGGGCCGATGGTCAGCCAGCCCACATCAAGAACCGCCATCTCCATATCCCCTTCCGGTATGTCTGAGGGTCAGTTCCTATCGTCACTCCGGACGCAGCGGTACGCCACTTGGGTGTATCCCATTCACTAAAGGCTTCAACCTTTTTGGCTTTGTGCCGTAGAACCTCCTGATCCCGCAGCCCGGACGCGTTGCAACGTCTGCGGCTGTCCCGTTCATTCATTCCTGGCTGCGTAGGTGTGCGGCCGGCAGGACGACGGCCGTGACCGCATACCGAAGGCCCGATGCCGCGTAGACGGCTCGGCGCCCTGCACGCCCAGCAACATGGTCCTCGCATCCGGTGGCCCGCCGCCGAGACGGTGCCCCGTCCTCGCCGCCATCCGCATCACCCCACCGGCCGGCGCCGACGTGACGGGTGCCCGACTGCGCCGCAGACGGGGCCGGGATACCCGTATGACGGGGGCATCCCGCAGTGACGAGGCCGGGATGCCCGGGACCGGGCTCAGGGGGTCAGGTGGTGGTGCCGAGCCTGTGGATGGTGATGGGGACCTTGGTGCGGTTCCCGGTGGGGTCGATGCCGAAGCGTCCGGTGGCGGCCGGGACGGCGCCGTCGGTGAGGGCGTAGAGGTGGTTGAGGACGGCGTACCGGTTGGGGCGGGCGGTGGTGGGGGTGGTGGCGTTGCGGATGGCGGTGGTGGCGGTGAGGACGGCGTCGTGGGCGAGGACGGGCCAGTAGCCGCGGGTGGCGTGGGCGGCGGGGAACTTCTGCCCGTGGTGGTCGCCGCCGAACGCGTCGAGGAACTGCTCGTACAGGTTGTGGTCGCTGTTGCCGGGGCCGCGCAGCTGCGTGGCCCCGGGCAGGGAGGCGTACAGCACGGCGATGGGTGCCTCGCCGTCCTGGTTCAGGGCGGCGAGGGTCTTGGGATCCAGCGCCGCGGTGTCGGATCCGGAGACGACGGTGATGGGCCGGCGGTGACAGCTGCGCCGGCTGAGCGCCTGGAGGAAGCCGGGCAGGTACTTCTCCCGGGCCGCGAAGTACACGGTGTCGACGGGCCGCCCGGTGCTGCACAGGTTCTGGCCGATGGCGTCCAGGATCGACTCCGCTCCGCCGCGGGGGTCGAAGGAGAAGTCCGCCGTGGGGTCGAGGTGCTTCTTCAGCCCGCCGACGGTGCGGAAGTCCTCGTAGAGGGAGTCGGTGTAGAAGTCACGGGTGCCGTTGGGGGTCTTGGCGGTGCGCACCAGCGCGGCGGTGCGCGTGTCGCCGTCCAGTTCTTCGCCGAGCGCCCCCAGCTGGGCCGCGTTGGTCAGGGTGACGCGGACCAGCCCGTTGATGCGTTTCGGCGCGCTCTTCGGACTGTCGATGAGGCCGGTGGTGTCGAAGCCGTCGGCGGTGATGAGGTCGGCGACCATGGGGATGTCCTTCCCGCCGAGCGCGCGGGCGGCGTCGACGGACTCCTGCTGGCTCAGCCCCATCCCGGCGACGGCGACCAGGTTGTCGGCCTCGGCCATCCCGGTCAGCGTGTCGACGGCCCTCTTCCAGTGCAGTTCGCCGCTGCCCATGTTGGCCAGCACCAGACGGACCTTCAGCGGGCCGTCGTCGGCGTTGGCCCGTTCGACGGCCGTGTAGGCGCCCTCGACCTCCCCCACGAACTGGTCGAGCGTCAGATCCTTGGCCTTGCCCGCACTGCCCACCGAGGTCAGCGGCGCCAGGAACGCGATGGTGACGTAGTGGCCGTCGCGGGTCGCCCGGTGGTTCTCCGCGCCGATGGCCGTCAGCACCGGCTCCAGGGCGGAGCCGAACACATCGGAGCGGTCGAGGCCGTCGGTCACTCCCGTGCACTCCCCGCCGGCCTCGGTCACCAGCGCCGGGTTCATGGTCCCGCAGTGCTCCTTGCGGTACTTGTCCTGCCGCAGCTGCTCCTGCCTGCGCTGCTGCTCCTGCCGCACGCTCTCGTGGTGCTCGCCGACGGCGTACACGCCGGCGGCCGCCGCGAGTGCGAGGGCGGCGCAGACCGCCACCGCGGCACGGTGCCCCGCCAGACGGGCCCGCCACTCCTTCCACCGGCGGCCGTCGGCGGGCGGGATGTCGTCCGGGGACTTGCCCGGCGGCTTGCCGGGGGACGCCGCCGGAGGCGGCGAAGGCACCGGGGGAGGGGAAGGGTCCGGGGGAGACGCGGCCGGGGGAGGAGACGCCGCTGCGGCTTCCGAACCACCAGGCGCCCCAGCCCCAGCCGGAGCAGGGGTTGGTGCCGGCGCCGGCGCCGGGACGGAAGCCTGGGTCGCGGACACCGCGGCCAGCTCCCGCCAGGCCTGCTGCCAGGGCCCGCGCCGCGCCTCGTCCAGACCGCACGCGGCCAGGAAATCGGCGACGAACTCCCACTCCGGCAGCCTGTCCCGCGACAGCACATTGGAGACGGTGGCCGGCGGCAGCCGCTTGCCCTGCCGCTGGCTGGCCTGCTCGAGCTGGGCGAGCGACACCCCGAGCCCGGTGCGCAGTCTCGTCAGTTCCTCACGGAACTGCTGCTGGCCGCCGATCCGCGGCGGCACTGTCTCGTGCTCCGCCTGCCGCCCGCCGGGCACCTGGTCCCACACCATCACACACCTCCCGCGGCGGCCGCGCCGGCGGCCGTGACGATGCCGGGCGCGCCGGCCGGGAACCGGCGCCGGCGGCGAGGGCTGTATCGATGCAGCATGAACGAATTCCTGTCTTCCTGGGCGCGGCGCCGCATACGCCGCACGGAGCACCCCGTGTCCGGTTACCGGCCGGTCCACGAGGCGTTCTGGATTCCCCGGTCCTGAAATGCGAAGACGTTCCGCGGCAAGGCTGTTGCGCGAGCGGAACTCAAGAGGGACGAGGATGCTCCTGCCGAGTCAGGATTCCGCTTTTCCGTTACCGGCTGACGGGTACTCCGATCTATTTCTGAATTCTTCGGTCCGTGTCGCATGCTGACCGGCTTCTTGCCGCAGCCACCGCCGCCACCGGCGCGCCCGGCCGCAGCGCAATCCCCCCGCCCCGACCCGCGCCCCTGTGACCTGCATGGACGGCGTTCCGAAACCCCGGCGCCCCTTCCGAAGGCTCCCGAAGACGCGAACGATCGTGCGGCGGAGGCGGTTCGGTGATGAGCTGGAAGACAGCGGCCCGGCCGCACCCCCGCAGGAACTGTCCTGTCTTCCTGGGCTCGGCAGCACGACCCACCGGGGGAACGAGGGGGTTCCTGTTACCGGCAGGAACCCCCTGGCACGTTCTCGCGCCCCGCCAGAACGGGACCTCGCCCAACGGAAACCCCGGTACCTGCCATGGGAATCCGGCAGCCTGCGTGTGTACAGAAACAGGATTCCGCGCGCCACGAAAGCCACCGAAAAACGCGCCACGAAACGCACCACAGAACGCACCGCGAGGCCACCGGGACGCCATGTCCCCAGCGGGATGCCTCAGCGGGACGTCAGCCACCACAACGCCAGGCTGACGACGCCGGAGCCGGCCGCGCCCGCCGCCCCGAGGGCGGCCTGCCGGCCCAGGCGGCGCCAGAACACCGCCCGCGCGGCGGCAGAGCGTCGGTCCTTGTCGAGCACGGTCATCGCGGTACCTCCCGGTCCATTGCCGGGCGGGTGCGCCCTGCGCTGCGATGGTGACCGATCCCCACCCCGTCCACCGGCACGGAAAGCCCTTGCGGGCGTTGCCGTTCACCATGGCAGCCCCTGGCGGTGTTGCCGTCCGAAGCGGCAACACCACAGGACGGGCAGGGCAGTTGCCACTCGGTGATACTGACCCGATGCACAACGGACAGGTGCCCAACCCGGCACAGACGGCGGTCACCGCGGCGGTCCGGCCACAGGTGCGTCTGGCACCGCTCAAGGACGGTCTGGCCCCCGAGAAACGCGCCCTGGCGGAGGACCTGCGGCAGGTCTTCCTCGCCCTGGGCATCAGCGTCCGCCGCTACGCCGCGCGCCGCTTCCTCAACGCGAGTTCCGTCACCCGCTACCTCAGCGGTGAACGTCTCCCGCCGTGGGACTTCGTCGCAGGAGTGATCGCGGACGTACAGGACGCACAGTGCCCGCTCACCCCCGAAGCCGAGGAAGCCCTCAGAGACCTGCACCGCCAGGCACTGAAGTCCCACCGGCCCAGCAGCAAGGCCCAGGCACTCCAGGACAGACTGGCCGAGGCCGACGACGAGACCCGGCGTATCACCACCCGCCAGCGGGCTCTGGAAGAGGCCCTGCGGGACCGGGAGAGCCGGCTGGAGCACGTGCGGGGCCGGGTCCGCAACCTCGAGAACGGCATCGAGGGGCAGCAGCTCACCCACCGCGCCGAACTCGAGGTCTGGCAGGGGGAGTACACCCGGCTGCAAGAGGAGTGCGGCGATCTGCAGGAGCAGGTCATCTACCTGCAGGAGTCCCTGGCGGTGGCCCGCGCCGAGCTGATCGCCGCCGAGGACCGGTGCCACCGCCTGGAGATCCAGCTCGAAACCGTTCAGGAACTCGGCTCGGACGGCCACCGGGACGGCGACACTCCGTCGATCATGGCCATGCTGGAAGAAGCCGACCGCAGATCATCGGTACCCGAACTGGTCCGCGCCGTCAGCGACCTGGAACTGCGTACCCGCCAGGCCATGGCGAGCGAACTGGTCAGAGCGGCCAGCCAGTCACGCACGATCGAAGAAGTGGTGGGACTCCTGGCGGCGCTGCGGCAGGCGGGCTTCGACGCCCACGCCCAGACCGCACTGCCGGCCATGGTGATGGTGCGCTCCATCGACGACACCAGCGCACTGGCCCGCGAACTGACCCGTGAAGGCCTCGAGGACTACGTACTGATCCTCGTCCAGGCCTCGGTGAAGTTCCATCAGCCCGAGAGCATGGCCGCGCTGGCCATCGCCCTGCACCGCTGCGGGCTTCCCCGCTACGCCGAAAGCCTGCTGCAGGCCGCGGCCGTGGTCCGCCCGCTGCCCGACCTGGTATCGGCCGCCCTGCAGCTCACCGACACCGAGCTCGGCGACGCAGTCGTGGCCGCCATGGCCGCCGCAGCCGCTCAGCGCCCCCTGACCGACCTGGTGACCCTGAGCATCACACTGCGTCAGGCATGCCTGGGCAGATACGCCGACGTCCTCCAGGCGGAGGCCGCCTCCACCCGCTCCGCAGCCGAGGTGGCCGAGTTCATCCGCTCCCTGACCGAACACGGCCTGGAAGCCGACGCCGAGACCGTCTTCACCCACACTCAGCAGCGCAGCGTCGGACATCTCGTTCCCCTCCTGCATGCCCTGCGGGACCAGCGCGCCTGGACGGTACTGGCCCAGGCCGCGGACAGCCGCCCCGCCGACGACATCGCCGTGCTGATCGACGAGCTCTACATGTCAGGACGCCACCAGCTGGCCACTGACCTCCTCATGCTGATCATGGACCGCAGGGACACGGCACAGATCCGGCAGCTGATCGCGGCGCTGGACGGCCCGGTTCCGGGCTCGGAGGCGATCATGGCCGCGGCCACCCGCATCCTCGCCCCCGACCGGGCCGCGGCACTCCTCACCTGCCTGGAGTTCTGCGGGCTGCCGGACCACGCCACCGTCGTCTTCCGGTGCATGGTCTACGACGATCTGGTCGGACACGCCGGCCTCTTCCTGCAGTCGCTCGGCAGATCCGGATCGCACTACGCCCGCCTGGACGTCCTGCGCCAACACGCCCACGGCATGGGGGTGGAGACCGCCGCCCACCTGATGCTCGCCCTGGAGTCCGCCACACTGAACGTGCACCTCGACACGCTCATCCAGGACCTGTGCCTGAACTGCCCGGTCCTCGACATCGTCCTGCTGGTCAGCAGGATCATGGCGGTCGGAGGCCCCGCACCGCGCAGCGAACGCGTCGTGCGACGCATCATCGACCAGGTCGTCCACCGACGTCCGGTGTCCGACCAGGCGGATCTGCTCTCCGCCCTGCACGCGGCCGGCCTGACGAAGCACGCCGAGCATCTGTCCGCCCAGGCCCACGAGACACACGGACGGCACTTCAGGGCCCAACTGCGCGGCGAGCACTGCGTGAACGACCCCCACAACGGCTCCCGGCTGCTAGGCCTCTCCGACCGGCCGGGCCGGCGGGCACGACGCGGCTAGGCCGTGTTGCTGACCGGCGCACTCCGCCGGCAGGTGCGGGCCGCTGCTCCGTGGCGGGATCCGCCGGGGGAGTACGGGCCGTGGCCGACGGTCCGTGGCCGCGTACCCGTGAAAGGGCCCGGGCGGGTACAGCCGACCGTGCTCGGCCTTCGCTCGACGGGCGGTCAGGCTCCGGCGCTGCGCCGGGCACGAAGCCGGTGAACACAAGGATCTGATTAGTCATTTTTTTGACTATGATGAGGGGGTGGACGAGGGAAGGGGCCGCATGCCGAGCGGTGCATACCTGCGCTACGTCGCCCTGGGCGACAGCCAGACCGAAGGGCTGGGCGACGGCGACGACACCGTCGGCCTGCGCGGCTTCGCCGACCGGTTCGCCGAGCACCTCGCAGCCCTCAACCCCGGCCTCCGGTACGCCAATCTGGCCGTACGCGGACGTACCGCCGGCCAGGTCCGCGCGGAACAGCTGGGGCCTGCCCTGGCCCTGCGCCCCGACCTGGCCACCGTCGTCGCCGGGGTCAACGACCTGCTCCGGCCGCGGTACAGCGCCGCAGAAGTGGCCGGGCACCTGGAAGAGATGTTCGCCGCGCTCACGGATGCCGGGACCCACGTGGTGACACTGACCTTCCCCGACATCGCGAAGATCGCGCCCCTCGCCCGGCCCGTCAGGTCCCGCGTGTTCGACCTCAACACCCGTATCCGCGCCGCGGCCGCCCGTCACGGGGTCACGGTCGCCGAAACCGGCCGGCAGGCCGTCACCACCGACCCCCGGCTGTGGACCGCGGACCGACTTCACGCAAGCGCCCTCGGCCACGAACGGATCGCCGCGGCCCTCGCCCAAGCCGTCGACCTGCCCGGAAGCGGCGACACCTGGACGCTCCCCCTCCCGCCCCGGAGGGTTCCCACGGGCCGGCAGGCCGCGGGAGCCGAACTGCGCTGGGCGGCCGCACACCTCGGCCCCTGGCTCGGCCGCCGTCTGCGCGGCAAGTCCTCCGGCGACGCCCGCACCGCGAAACGCCCCCAACTCCTGCCCGTGCATGCCACGCCCGGCTCCGCGGCGGACACCGGCCAACGGCAAGCCCCTTAGGGACAGCGTGGCCTGCGCCGGCGCAGGCCTGGCGCCCGACGGAACCTCAACGCCGCGCCCGACGGAACCTCAGCGCCGTGCGTGACGGATCTTCAGCCGTCCGAACCCCATGGTCCCGGAGATCCGGATCCTCGGCCCGCCGGGGCGGGAACTGCGCGGGGCCCGGTACCGCGTGTCCTTCCACCCGGTGTGCAGCGCCTCGTACTCGACGATCGCGTCGCGCGGCACCGTGATCTTCGCCCGGCCGGTGCCGAGCTGCAGCTCGATGTCGACCACCGGATACTCGATGACCGCCCGCGACAGGTCCAGACGCACCCTTGCGAACGCGGACTCGACCTTGAGGAACCGAGGTACCCGCCATGCCCCGCTGCGCTTGATCCGGCCGCCGGCCGCGGCGATCGTGGACGTGGTGCCCGCGTCCTCCTCCGGCAGCGAGGCCAGCGCCGCCACGAGCTCGCCGTGCGTGGTGACGGTGAGCACCCGGTGCAGGCGTTCGTCCAGATCCTCGTGCGAGAGGTGACCTTCGGCGTACGCCTCCCGCAGGCGCCGCACGGCCGTGTCACGGTCCTCTTCGCCGATCAGCGGCGGCCGGTCGTCCGGCAGAGCGGTCACCCTTGCACCCTACTGCCGGCCCGGCGACGGGCACACGATCCGGTGCGCCCCGCCGGACACCCCCGACACCGGCCGCCTCCGGCCACAGGCCCTAGTACACGCCGCCGAATATCGCCTTGCCCTCGGCTGCCGCCCTGGCGAAGAACGGAACGAGGTCGTCGAAGTCCCGCTCCTCGGCCTCGGCGTTCCAGTGGGTCGCTGCGGCTCGGCTCGTCCAGTGTTCGCCGGCCAACCCCGCTGCGACCTGCCCGACCTCGTGCGGGCTCAGGAAGTGCGCGGGACCGTAGCCGAACTCGAACCCCTCGAGGGTGGAGCAGTTCTCGCCCGTGGCCCGCGCCAGCCAGGGGTACGCCGTGTGCCACTTCGGGGTGCCCTTCTCGGCTCCGGACCGGCCTTCGGCCATCTCCGACAGCAGGCGGTAGTCGTAGTGGAAGCAGTCTCCGGTCGGGTGGACGCCGGAAGCCAGGGGCTCCGGGACGTCGTCCTCGAAGAACAGGGCACCGGCCAACTCCGGTTGCTCCTGGACCGCGGACAGCAGCACGGGGTCGACTTTTACGAGGGCGAGCCACATGGACATGCGGTGACGTCCTTTCCAGGCCCCTCGGCGGGGCGCAGCACAGTGAGGTGGTCGGCACTGTAACGAGGGGTGCTGACAGTGGTGCGGCGGGACCAGGGCGGGGCTGGGCCGGCTGGTCGGGTCATGCCGGCGTCGGGCCGCGCAGCACCTCGGCGCCGCCGACGTCCGCGGCACGCCCTGAGGAACCTCACCGAAGGAACTCGCGTGCGCCGCGCAGCCTGGTACGCAGCCGCTCCTGCGTCGCGCCGCTGTCGAGCCGTACGTCGAGGGCCCCGGGCAGGCCGGACCCGGCTCGTCGCCCGGCGGGCAGCCGCGCACCGTCGAGGCCGTCGCGCCGGGCGATCAGCACACCGAGGTCGTGGCGGCTCAGGGCGTCCGGCCCGGCGAGGTGGAACATCCCGGCCGTGTCGGACAGCGCGATCTCCCACAGGGCGGCGGCCAGGTCGTCGACATGGACCGGGCAGCGGATGTCGTCGGTGAACAGGGCCCCCTCGCGGGTGCCGTCGGCCAGGGCGTGCACCAAGCGCTCGTGCACGGACCGGCCGTGTCCGACGATCAGCGAGGTCCGGGTGACGGCGGCGGCCGGCACCAGCAGCCGCACCGCCGTCTCGGCAGCGGCCTTCGCGGCGCCGTACGGGGTGAGCGGATCGGGCGGGCAGCTCTCGTCGTAGCGGACGCGCGCACCGGAGAACACCGCGTCGCTGGAGACGTGGACCAGGCGGCAGCCCTGCTCGGCTGCGGCCAGCGCCACGCGGACGGCGCCGTCGGCGGTGACCGCCCAGTCGGCGCCGCCGCTCGACACGTTGACCACGACCGAGGGGGCAACGCCGGCGATCACCGCGACGACCCGCGCGGGATCGCGGACGTCGAGCGGATGCCAGGCCACACCGTGGAAGGCGCTGCCGGGCCGGGACGCGAACGTCGCGGACGTCTGCCGCCCCGCGGCGGCGGCCTGGCGGATCAGCGCGGCGCCCAGGAAACCGCTGCCCCCGATGATCAGGACTGTCATGGACCGACACGGTAGCGAGCACACCGTCACCGCGCCCTCGTCGCTGCGGCGTCCGCTGTGCGCCAGGGGGCCGCGCGGGCCTGCGTGCCGTGTGACCTTCCGGCACCGTGGGCAGGTCGCCTTCCGGTCAGAAGGAGCGTCATTCACCGGCACCGCTGTGCAGGTTGCGTGAAAGGCTGGGTAGGAGGCTTGTCCAGGCGGACGATGGACAGGAGTCGAAGTGGACTGGGGTCGGTTCGCGCAGCAGATGGCCTCGATGGCGCGTGATCTGCTGGCGCAGGATTCGGTCGACGACACGCTGGAGCGGATCACGGCATCGGCCACCGAACTGGTCGACGGCTGCGACGCGGCCGGCATTCTCGTACGGCACGCCGCGAAGGTGCAGACCCTCGCCCCCACCGGCCAGCTCGTCGTCGACAGCGACCGGCTCCAGGAACAGCTCGGCGAAGGACCCTGCTTCGACGCCGCCCGCAGCGCGCGCGGAGAACGGCTCTTCCGTATCGCCGACCTCACCGGCGAGCACCAGCGCTGGCCCGCCTACGCCCCCAGGGCCCACTCGCTCGGCGTGGGCAGCATGATGGGCTTCCTGCTGTTCACCGAGGACGAGAACCTCGGCGCGCTGAACCTCTACTCCCGCAAGCCCGGCGCGTTCACCGAGGCCAGCGAGACCGCCGGCTGGCTGCTCGCCTCCCACGCCGCGGTCGCCCTCTCCAGCGCCCGCACCCACGCCCAGATGGAACAGGCCATCGCCACCCGGCACGCCATCGGCGAGGCCATGGGCATCCTCATGGGCCGCCACCACATCACCGAGGAGCAGGCCTTCGACGTGCTGCGCCGCTACTCGCAGGAGAACAACGTCAAACTCCGCGAAGTCGCCCACCAGGTCTGCGCAGGCGGCGGCCTGCCATGACGTGCGAGTCGGCCTGCCGTGACGGTGGGAGGCCGACTCCCGTAAGTGCGGGAGACTGCCTGCCTCCCTGCCGGCCGGCACCCGGCCCTCGTGCTGCCGCCGGGCCGCCGGCAGGTCATCGGCCGGTGAAGTGCGCTTCGCGGTAGTCGTCGAGCCGGTCGAGGACCAGCAGCAGGAGGCCGCGAAGCAGGCTGTCGTGCCGGCCGCTCGAGGCCGGCCCGCCCTGTTCGCCGATCGTCCGGGCCCGGGCGATCGGTTCCGCGGGATCGGCGCCGGCCAGCGCGCGGACCAGCGCGTGCCGCACGGCGTCCAGCAGCGGGCCCGGGCCCTCGCAGGCGTGAGCGTCACCGGGGACGGCCGCCGCCGCCCGGCCCGGGGCCTGCAGCTGTGCGGTGAGACAGTGCAGGGGAGCCGCGGTGCGTTCGGCCAGCTGGATGCGGTGTCCGACCTCGTCGAGCGCGGCGGCCGAACGACGGTGCGTCACACTCCAGCGCAGCGCCCGCCGGGCCCGGTCCAGATCCCGCCCGAGGTCATGGGGCTGCTGCCACAGGCCCCCCGCCTGCCCGGCCTCCTGCCGAAGCGGGGCCCGGCCGGGGTGGCGGACCGGCTCCGCCAGCAGACGGTCGAGGCGGTCGCGGTAGGCGTCGAGCCGGCCGGACAGCAGACGGCAGGGGTCGGGAGGCCACAGCAGGGGGCCCAGGAGGATGACCACCGCGATCCCGACCAGATTCTCCAGAACGCGCTGCTCCGGATAGCCGGAGACGGGCACACCGAAGACGAGCACGGCGCTGACGAGCACCTGCTGGCTGGGAGCACCGTCGATACGCACCAGGAGACTGGCGAGGTATCCGGCGCTCACCACGACGGCGAGGGAGAGCGTGGACACGGGAAGCCAGCGCAGGGCGACCGCCGCGATACCCACCCCCAGCAGGACACTGGCCAGACGGTAGAGCCCCAGCCGCGGGGCCCACAGCGGGATCCCGGACAGGGTGAACACCGCAGGCAGCACAGCGGCGATGGGGGCACTGTTGATGCCCAGCTCGACCGACAGGTACCACGACAGCGTGGCGCACAGCACCATCCGGGCCCCGCCCCGCACCTCCTGCACGCTCAACCGGCGCAGCCCGCCGGGCACCGGACGGCCGAGGCGGCCCGGGACGCTCACCGCCGACGGCAACGCGCAGCCCCGCCCGCAGCCCCATCCCTGTACGGCGGCACGAGCACACTCTCCTCCCACAGGCGATGAGACCCGACCAGATTACGAGCCGCCCGCACGCCCGCGGGTCTGTGCGGAACGTGTCTCCCGCCCTCCCTCAACGTGCCGGCCGGCGGCCGTCTACGCTCGTCCACCGGCGCGGCACGGATCGCGCCGGACGGTTTCACCACGGGGGAGTTGCGGTGCGCGCGGGGTTGATCGGGCTGTGGCGGTGGACGGCGTGGGGCGGGATCGGGCTGAGCCTGTACGCGGGCTGGCTGACGGCCGACGACCTCCGCGACCGCGCGTCCAGCGAGCGCGACATCAGCGCGGCGTGCGGCGGGCTCGTGTCGGGGGCCGCGGTGATGGACCTGCAGGGCGGGATGGTCCGGGCGAAGGCCAGCGACTACGACGAGTACCGGATCGACAGCCGCGAACCGCACAGTTCCTGCACCGTCTACAAGGTGCCCGGCCCCGGAAAGACCACGGGCCTGTTCACGCTGGTGGTGCGGCGCAGCGACGCCTCCGAGCCGATGAACTGGATCGGTGACGACAGCGAACTCGAGCCGTTCTACGACACCGACCCCGACACCGACGGCACCGAGAAGGGCGATGTCACGGCGGTCGCCGACCGGCGCCCCGAAGCGTGGCCGGTGGGCGACGGCACCCTGGGCCGGTACGGGGACTGGTACACGACCGTCCGCGCCGAGTGCGGACCGGGCAGCCGCGCGACGGCCCCCGAGCTGCTGAACGTCACCGCCCGCGCCGACTACGACGACGTCTCCGCAGCCGACCGCGAACGCCTCGCCCGCCTCGCCCGCACCGCCGCCGAGGCGGCAGCCGGCCAGATCGGCTGCAAGGCCCGGCTGGCCGCCCTGCCCGCCCGCCGGCTCGCCTCCGTGCCGGTCGCTCTTCGCCCCGCGAAGACGGCCGGCGGCTCCTGCAGCTGGTTCGCCGCACACCTCACGCAGCAGGGACAGGACCGGCTGCCCGACCGCGCCCTCGCGGTACCCGTCCGCGACGCCAACCCCCTCGAAGGCTGCCTTCTGGCGGTCGGCCCCGACCAGGTGGGCCGGATCGCCGACGGCCTCGACGACGACCAGCGCGACTACGCCCGCAGCGCGCTCACCCACTCGCCCTGGTGGCTGCGCACCGCCTCCTACTTCGGCCCGGAGGCGCACACCGTGGGATACGAACTCCTCGGTGCCGAGGACGCGGTCATCGAAGCGGGAACGGCCGGACACGCCGACGGAGCGTGGTGGGCCTCCTCCGTCTGCGACGGCAGGCCCGCCCTGCACACCCTCAGTTCCAGCTACACCTACGACGACATCCTCGGCTCCCGGCGGCTGAACACCCTGTTCCGCGCCTACGTCGACGACATCACCAAGCGGCGCGGCTGCACCGGCGTGACCTACCCGGACGCGAAGGACTTCCGCAACCTCTGACGCCCCTGAGCACGGCACCGCCGGCCGGGGACGTCACCCCGGCACAGCAGGACCGGCGGCCGACGAGGCGGGCGGGGCGAGGACCGTGGCGACGGCCTCCAGCCGGTCGATGACCAGCCGTCCGAAAGCCCCCGAGGCGGCCGACACGACAATCATGCACAACTCCCTCACCGCGCGGCAGTCGTCGCCGGCACGGCGGTTCGTGCCCTCCCGACCCGAACGTCCGGCCCAACCATCGGCGACCGCGAACCACACGTCAAAGCCCTTTTCCGGGCCCCACCCTCGCCTTCGCCGACGCAGGGGTCGGGACTCGGGCTCAGCCCCCGGACCTAGGTCGGTGACCCGATGTGCGCGCGGCCGGGAACATGTTTGGCTGCTGCCATGACCGAATTCAGCGCGACCGAACGTGCGTACCTGATGTCGCAGCGGTTGGGGCGCCTCGCGACGGTCGACCCGTCGGGGCAGCCGCAGGCCAATCCCGTGGGGTTCTTCCTGCAAGAAGACGGCACGATCCTGATCGGCGGGTTCGCCATGGGACGGACGAAGAAGTGGCGCAACCTGCGCAAGAACCCGAAGGCCGCGCTCGTCGTGGACGACGTCGTGAGCCTGCGGCCCTGGACGGTGCGCGGTGTGGACATCCGAGGAGAGGCCGAACTCCTCGTCGGCCCGCACGAGTTGGGCCCGCACTTCAGCGAGGAGGTGATCCGCGTCCACCCCAGGCGGATCCACAGCTGGGGCCTCCAGGAATAGCCGCAGGGCCGTGAAGTCGGTCGTGGGCGGCGGAGGCTGCTGTTGGTGACCTCGCCGGCGCCACGGGCAGGTCGATCCTTGCCATCCCTGATCTTGCGTGGGTATCCCCGGCTTCACCCGGGGAGGGAAACGCATCCTCGGTCCGGAGGCGCGCAGCGCCGGAGTTCACTGCGTTGTCAGTGGCCCCCGCTAGGTTGATCACACATTGGCCGAAGGGGGTGGGCCGGATGATCCGTGCGTACAGGTTCCTCATGCGGCCCACCGTTCGCCAGACGGCCGCGCTCGCCGCGATGCTGGCCGATCACTGCGCGCTCTGCAACGGAGCGTTGCAGGAACGCCGCGACGCCTGGCGGCACGCCTCGAAGACGAGCGTCAAGTACGGGCAGCAGTCCGCGCAGCTCAGGGAGATCCGTTCCTTCGACCCGGAGCGTCAGGGTCGCTGGTCGTTCTCGTCGCAGCAGGCGACGTTGCGCCGTCTGGACAAGGCGTTCGCCGCGTTCTTCCGCCGGGTCAAGTCCGGCCAGACGCCGGGCTACCCGCGTTTTCGGGGTGTGAACTGGTTCGACACGGTGGACTTCCCCAAGGACGGCGACGGCTGCCGCTGGGACTCCACCCCGCACGACCCCCTCACCCGTGTCCGCTTCCTAGGCGTCGGGCACGTCAAGGTCGACCAGCACCGGCCCGTGGTCGGCAAGGTCAAGACCGTCTCCGTCAAGCGCGAAGGCAAGCGCTGGTATGTGATCCTGGGCGCCGAGCAGTCCCAGCCGGAGCCGCTGCCCAAGACGGGCAGCGTGGTCGGCATCGACCTGGGCATCGCCTGCTTCCTCACCACCTCCAACGGCGAGCACGTCGCCAACCCGCGCCACGGCCGCCGCGCCGCCGCGAAACGCGAAGCCGCACAGCGGGCTCTGTCCCGCTTCCCCCGGGTGCGCCGCGACAAGCGCACCAAGAATCACCAGCGGGCCGTTCAGAAGGTCGCCGACCTGCACCGTAAGGTCCGGTGCCAGCGTCTCGACCACGCACACAAGACCGCCCTCGACCTCGTGCGCGAACACGACTTCATCGCGCACGAAGACCTCAAGATCCGCAATATGGTCAAGGCTCCCGCCCCGAAGCCGGACCCCACGACCCCGGGCAGCTTCCTGCCCAACGGAGCCGCCTCCAAGGCCGGACTCAACCACTCGATCTGCCCGGTGGCCCAGCCGGCTGCCGTGTCGAGGACGTCGAAGACCAGGCCGGCGGTGGTGGTCGGCCATCGATTGGCATCCCCCATTCAGACGGGGAAGGACGTCAGGGTCGGCCCCGCATCGTCAAACGCGCCATGCGCAAGTACCGGCCCGAGGCTCCTGCATCGACCGGACCAGCTGCAAGGCCATCACCGGCATCGGATCCCGGCGCCCCCAGCTCCTTGCAGCCCAACCCAGCCGCATACTTCATCGCCTTGGAACCTTCTTCCCAGTGCCGTGCGGGCACCAGCCTGCCCCGCGTCGGGTGCCGGATACAGGTCGTGGATGCTGGAGCAATGACCGATCCACGCGAGGCAGTCATCGTCCAGTGGCCGGGCCGGCGCCTCCCGGCGGATCGGCTGGCCGAACTGCTGGCGGCCTACCACCTGCGGACCGAGGCCGAGAAGGGCAGCGCCGTCGCGGACGCCGACAAGCTGCCGGACCGCTACCGGACGGAAATCCTCAGCCCGCGGGCCGCGTTCGCCGACGACACCGTGCTGATGGCCCTGAGCGGTGACACGGCCGCAGGCTGCCTCGTCCTGACCGGCCCCGCGGGCGGACGCTCGGAGATCAAAAGACTCTGGACGGACCCGGCGTTCCGCGGCCGCGGCATCGCGTCCGCCCTGATCGGCGCCGCGCTCGCGCACGCGGCGGAGAACGGCGCCGGCACGGTACGGCTGTCGGTGTGGGAATGGCGGACGGCTGCCATCGCCCTGTACGAACGGCTCGGCTTCACCGTCGCCGAGTCGTGGGAGAGCCGGGACCGGCTGGTCTGCATGGAGCGCACCGTGTGAGAGACCACCGCCGCAGGGCGCCCCTTGCCACCGGCAGACCGGACGCCGCCACTCGCACCGAACGCGCGAGACCGCGCCGCCCGTCGTGCAGACCGCGCGGCGCCTGCCGCATCCGTACGCCCGCCCGGCAGGGAACGACAGCAGGGCTTCCGTTTCGTGCATCTCCCGAACCGGGACGGGAGCCCGTCCGGCCGGTTGAGGGGGGCGGGAATGCCGCTGTGGTGGCGGGTGTTGTGCAGGATGTGGTCGTGAGGGGGACAGTGTCCCCGGGCCTCACCTATTGCCTGCGGGGACGATCGTCCGGCTGAAGCCCCGCAGAGCCTTTCGCCGCGAAGGCGACCGCCCCTTCACGACCACACCCTTCGCTCCCGCCCCCGGCTCTGGCCCCGGCTTGAGCCGGCGGGGTCCGGCAAGTCGCCTTCCGGCACAGGACATTGACCGGTGTGAGCAGGCTGCGCGTCTACCTCTGATCTTGCGAGAGTGCCCCGGCCTTCAGGCCGGGCTCTGGGCTGCTCTGACCGCAGCCGTGGGCATGGATCGGCACTGCCTGCCCGCGCCCACGGCTGCCCGCGCTCAGTGCGGGGGCAGCTGCTCGGACCTGCCGGACATCGTCCGGGAAGCCGACGTCGTGGTGGCGGCCGTGGGACGGCCCCGGCTGATCCGGGGTGAGGACATCAAGCCCGGCGCGGTGGTGATCGACGCCGGCTGCAACCCGGGCAACGTGGGCGACGTGGACTTCGGCACCGCCCTCACCCGAGCCCGCCTGATCACCCCGGTGCCCGGCGGCGTCGGCCCGATGACCATCGCCGTCCTGCTCGCACAGACCGTCGACGCCGCCGCGGACCAACTCGGAATCGCGCACCACTGAGCTCTTTCCGCGTGATCGGCACCGCATCACACCGGCCCCCGGAGCCGGTGTGATGGAGGCCATAATTCCTGTCGGCCGATCTTGGAATGCGTGGGCATGTGCCACCGCTGCACTGCTTGTGGGCCTTCCCTGCCCTGGGGGGCGCACCGGGCAACGGTGGCCGGCGCGAATGGCCACAGGAGCAGGACACCTCGTGGTGCCGCCTGCTCCGCCACGATCCGGACCGCCGCCCGCGAAAGGTACTTCCGCTCCATGCCACTGGCCCTGCTGGCCCTTGCCCTCGTCGCGTTCGGTATCGGTACGACCGAGTTCGCCACGATGGGGCTGCTGCCCCAGATCGCCGACGGGGTCGGCGTGTCCGTTCCGCACGCCGGCAACATCGTCTCCGCCTACGCGCTCGGCGTCGTCGTCGGCGCCCCTCTCCTGACGGGCATCGGCGCGCGCATCGCCCACAAACGGCTTCTGCTCCTGCTGTCCGCCCTGTTCGTGATCGGCAACGTCGCGTCCGCCCTCGCACCCGGCTTCGGCCTGCTGTTCGCCGCGCGTTTCCTGGCGGGCCTGCCCCACGGAGCACTGTTCGGCGTGGGCGCCGTCGTGGCCTCCCGGCTGGTCGCCCCCGAACGCGCCGGGCGGGCCGTGTCGAGGATGTTCCTCGGACTCACCATCGCCAACATCATCGGTGTCCCGGCCGGCACCGCTCTCGGACAGCAACTGGGCTGGCGCTACGCCTACTGCGCCGTCGCCGTCATCGGCCTCGTCGCGCTGGCCGCGCTGGCCGCCTTCGTCCCCCACCAGCCCCGCAGCAACCAGGCCGGCATCCGGCACGAACTGCGCGCCATGGGCAACAGGCAGGTCGCCCTCGGCCTGGCCACCGCCGTCGTGGGATTCGGCGGCTTCTTCGCCGTCTACAGCTACCTGGTGCCGATCCTGACCCACCTGACGGGCCTCTCCGACTCCTCGACCACCTGGGTCCTCGCGCTCTACGGCGCCGGTATGACGCTGGGCACGCTCATCGCGGGCCCGCTGACCGACCGCGCCCTGCGCCCGACGCTGTACGGAGGGCTGGCTCTGCTGGGTGCGTCGCTCGTGACGTTCTACTTCACGGTCCACAGCACCGTTCCCGCTCTGGTGACACTCGCCTTCATGGGCGCGATGGGCGCGCTGGTCACCACCCCCGTGCAGATGCTGCTCATGGCCAAGGCGAAGAACGCCCCGACGATGGCGGCGGCCTCCAACCACTCCGCCTTCAACCTGGCCAACGCCGGCGGCGCCTGGCTCGGCGGCCTGGCCATCTCGGCCGGCTGGGGCTGGGCCTCGCCCGCTCTGGTCGGTGCGACCCTGGCCGCCGCCGGCCTCGCCCTCGCGCTCCTCGCCGGTCTCACCGACCGCGGGACCGGGCCCTCCGAACTGATCACGTCATCGGCAGCGGAGACCCCGAACGAGGCCCGGCAGATCCCGACGGCCTGACAACGCGTGCCCGGTGGCGCGGTACCGGGCCACGAGGCCGCAACGAGTCGTGGCCCACGGGGCCGTGAGGCAGGAGGCCCGGCCCCGGTCGCCCGTCACTGGGCCGAGCCGGTGGCCGGGGGCACCTCCGGAACGAAGAACAGCAAGCACATTCCCCTGGAGGGTGGTGCGCGGGAGGCTCCGGAAGCCGTCGCGGTACAGCTCACGGGTGGCCCGGCCGGGCTGTGGCCCGCTGAGGGCGGCCCGGCGGAAGCCGGCAGGCAGCTGTGCCGCAGTGCCTGCGGCACCGGAGCATCGCGCCGGCCGGGAATGAGGCGGCCTGAGGGGTTGTTGCACAGCATGAACCTGACATGCTCCGGTCAATCCGGGGGTGTGGGTGAAAGGAGGACCTCATGGCACGCCACAGCACGCGTCCCGTCGTCACGCTGAAGTCGACGGCCGGGACCGGCGTCACCTACGTGACGCGCAGGAACCGCAGCAACGACCCCGACCGGCTCGTCCTGCGCAAGTACGACCCGCTCGCCGGGAAGCACGTCGCCTTCCGCGAGGAACGCTGAACCACGCTTGCGCCCCGGGCAGGCAGCCACAAGGCAGACAGTCATAAGGAAGGAAACCCCATGAGGCCCCGCATCCATCCCGAATCCCGGCAGGTCGTCTTCCGTGACCGCGCCGCGGACGCCCTCTTCCTCACCCGCTCCACCGCGGCCTCGGCCCGCGGGGGCGGTGCCCAGGGCGACCACCGTGGCCAGAGCCGCGCCGGTCCGCGCCACCGAGGCCAGAAAGGCCGCTTGGTAGATGCCCGTCGAGAAGGCGCAGATCAGCAGCGGACCCATGGCCTTGCGCGCGGTCGGTGCCCGAAATTTCCGCGGACGAATGGTGAACGCCCCGAGGACCAGGCCGCCCGCGAGCAGCCGCCACCCGCCCAGGGCCGCCGGCGTCATGGGACTGGCCGCCAGCACCTGGGCGGGGCCGACAGTGCCCCGCAGCACCGCCGCCGACAGCACCGGAATCGCGCCGGCCGCCGGACTGTTCTTTCGTATGCCCATGACCAGCGAGAGCAGGAAGAAGTGCGCCCATACTTCCTGCTTTCCACATCTAATTCAGCATAGGGTCGATTTTATGGAACTTGATGCAATGGATCGGGTCCTGCTCCGAGAGCTGCAGAACGATGCACGGCAGACCAACCGCGACCTCGCCGGCAAGGCCGGGGTCTCGCCCTCCACGTCGCTGGAGCGGGTGAGACTGCTGCGCGAGCGCGGTGTGATCACCGGCTACCACGCTGCCCTGGACCTCGATACGGCCGGCGTCCCGTCCAGGCGCTCATCTCCGTGCGCATCCGGCCTCCGGCCCGCCCCGTCATCGCGGGGTTCCGGGAATGGGCGGCGCGGCTGCCCGAGGTGATCGGCCTGTTCGTCACCTCGGGTACTCACGACTTCCTCATCCACGTAGCCGTCCCCGATGCGGACGGCGTGTACGCCTTCGTCATCGACCGCCTCACCGAACGCCGTGAAGTCGTCGACGTGCAGACGACTATGGTCTACAAACACGTCCAGCCCCGCTGCATCGAGCCGGCCGGCCCGGACCGGCCCCGCTCGGCACGCAAAGTCCGCTGACCGGCCCCCTCGATGCTCCCCCTCGTGCGTGGTTCACCCACCGGTCGAGCCGGGCACCGACGGGGGGGGGAGAGCCGACAGGGGTCCTGTTGGGATGCGAGGCCGTTCCCCCCGTTGGATGGTGGAGTCATGAACCAGCACCACCAGTCCCATCGGACGATCGAGATCGACACCCGGCTCGTCACGACCGGTGCCGTGCTCACCGCGGCCGGTGCCGCAGTGGCATGCGTCGGCATGGCCATCGGAGCCTTCGCCGTGGTCACGGCAGGTCGGCGCATGATCCGCGACATGGACGTGCCCCCGACCCAGCAGGCGGCCGCGAAGTGGCAGCAGGCCAAGGAGGCGTCCCGAGCGGGCATGCGGGCGTGGCAGTCCGCGTCCGACGTTCAGAACGGATCGCTCGCCCGCTAGACGAGGCGAAGCCGCTCCGCCGGCACCGGGCCCAGGACCCGGCGCCGGCGGAGGGATGCCCGCTGTCCGGGACCATGCGGGTTTCCCACACCCGGATCCGGGCGTGGCCTGAGGCAGGTGTGCATCGGTGAGGGGCTTCAGGGCGCCGCAGGCGCCGAGCCGGTACAGCGGCAGCGGCGCCCACGCCCACTGTGTCGGCCTGACGGGTTGCACACCCGGCGTCGGAGACGAACTGCTCTGCGCAGCCCAGCAGTCCAGCAGCCCAGCAGCCCAGCAGCCCAGCAGCCCAGCAGCCCAGCAGGCCGACGGGGCCGTACCGACGTGAGCGCGGACGATGTCGCCACCGGCCGCCCAGCCCGCTACTGCGGAGCGACCTGCCGCCAACGAGCACATCGCCGCCGCCTCGGACCGGCAACGCCTTCCTAGGCCGGCCACCCGCAGAGCCTCTGAGAACTCCCCGGCGGTACGGACAATTTCTCAGCCTTAGATGCTCACTCATCTGCTGGCGGAAACTGCGCTCACTCCGGTGACAGGTGGTCGTCCCAAGCACTGAGTACGAAGCCGAGCAGGTGCCGATGAGTTTCGATCCAGTCGGTCGGCAGGTCGATGGGCACTCGCACGGTCGCCATTGAGGTGAGATCGTCGTCAACTACAACCTCGGGGCAGTCACGTTGCCCGTTCAGATGGATGAAGACGGAGGGGCCACGCTGGACATGCAACCAGGCGATGTCCTCGCCAGCCTCAGGACGATCCAGAGCCTCTCCCACCACGAGACCAGGCGCGACCGCGGCAATGTGAGATCCACCCGACCGCTCACGGACGGTGTGTCGACGACGATCTCCGCGGCAAGCCCTCCAGCCACACCCGGCAGAGGACCGAGCAACCGTGATGCGAACACAGTTGCCCTCGTCATCACACAGCAGAGCCAGATCCAACTGCTCAGACATCACCAGGTCGCCTCCAGGAAGATGAAGCGATCTTGACGTACGTCCGCTCAGCCGGCCAGTGGTGTGGGACTCCGTCGAGGCATCTCGTTAGGAGTTTCAGTTCCAAGCACGCCCCGATGTCTGGGCTAGACGCTCATGCCATAGCCCAGTTCCTCGGCTCCGATGTGCCAGAAGGAGTTCTCATCGGCCACGGCAGCGGCATCAACCGCCCGGAACCGCCTGAGCAACCCTTCCGTGAGTGCGTCGGCAGCCCGCTCGGCCGCATCCACTATCTCGTCGTCAGAGAGATCATCGCTTGGCCCCTCGTATGCATCGGCCTCAACAGCGGCATCCTCAAACGCGCGATTGAAGGCGACGAACGCCTCAACGCTGGAGTTCACGAGGCGCGGAGCTCTGCCCTCAGGCAAGTCCCACAGTGAGCCGTCGTCCCGCCGTACGCCGAGCGCGCTCAGCCCCGGATCGACCGCCACCAGGGCGTACCGCGCACCGTCCACCGTGCGCTCCGTAAAAGGAAGCGCCTGCCATTCCCCGTCGTAGGGGCAGCGAGCACACCCCGCCAAGAGGGAGGCGAGTTCAGCGTCGTTCATGCCGAGAACCTAGCCCGTACCGCCGGCACCTCACCAAGCCGGTGCGCCTATGCCGTCACCACACCCAATGCAGCGCCGTCGCGCGTCTTGCCACGCGGCCAGCGCCTGCCTATGGAGTCACTGGCCTCAGCCTTCCGTACCCGGCGGACCAGTTCATCCGGTCCGCCACGAGCTGAGAAGGGTCAACATCCCTTCCCGAGTGATCAGGCCGAACGAATCGACAAGTCGGGTCGCGCCGTCGCTGAGCAGGGTCATGGACTTCAGCGAGTCCAGCGGCGTCATCCCAGTAAGCGCATGTTCGGCCGCTTGCGGATCGGGCCCGGCGATCCAGAATCCGCCCGTCCGGTTGCGGAGTCCCGTCAGGGCATCGCGGTACCGGCCAGGGCGACAGCGTGTTCGGGCGAGCAGTCGGACCCACGTCGTCAGCTGTTGGCAGTACCGAGTGGGTGTGAAGGCGGCCGCGCGGCCACTCGGCGGGGGAGGGGTTGGGGCGACAGTCTGCAACGCCCAGCACACGAACTGCGGCAGCGGAGGATGACGCCGACCACGCCGCCAGCGGCCCATGCGGCCCTTCGTACGCGCCACCGGTGACAGCGCGCGGAACGAGAGGAGTCGCGCTCGACCAGTCAACCGGGGCTCACCTGGTTGCTGTGTCTGCTGAGGGGTACTTGCGCGGCCGGACACGGCTGCGCGGCGTTGGGCGGATGTTCCTCATGCTCTCGTTATGCCGCCGTCTGCGGCGGTCATGGCTCGTGACGAGGTAGGCAGTCCCCGAGCACGGAGGAACGATGTCGAAGCCCAACCCGATCAAAGCCGCAGCTGAGAAGCTGACCCAAGCGCTGGGCGAGGAGGGCCCCGCCGAAGGCGTGCCCGGTGCACCGTCGCCGGAGCCGGTGCCGGTCGAAGAGCCTGTCGAGCCGCGTGGGCCGCTCCCGCCCAAGGCGGATCAAGGCACCCCCGAGACCGTCAGTCCCACCGGGCAGCCCACCGGCGCGGAACCCACCCGTAAAGCGCAGAGCGGTCCCTACCTGACCACCGCCCAGGGCACCCGGCTCTACGACACCGATCATTCACTCAAGGCGGGTGCCCGCGGGCCGGTTCTTCTGCAGGACCACCACTTGCGCGAGAAGATCATGCACTTCGACCACGAGCGCATCCCCGAGCGCGTGGTCCACGCCCGCGGCGCCGGCGCTCACGGCATCTTCCAGGCTTACGGCACCGCCGAGAACGTCACGCGCGCCGCATTCTTGCGCAAAGACACCGAGACGCCCGTCTTCGTGCGCTTCTCCACCGTGCTGGGATCCCGCGGTTCCGCCGACACGGTCCGTGATACCCGCGGGTTCGCCACCAAGTTCTACACCGAGGAGGGTGTCTTCGACCTTGTCGGCAACAACATCCCGGTCTTCTTCATTCAGGACGCCATCAAGTTCCCCGACGTCATCCACGCCGGCAAGCCGCACCCGGACCGGGAGATCCCGCAGGCCCAGAGCGCCCACGACACCTTCTGGGACTTCGTCTCCTTGCACACCGAGGCCCAGCACCACACCTTGTGGAATATGTCCGACCGGGGGATCCCCCGCTCGTTTCGGACCATGGAGGGCTTCGGTGTCCACACCTTCCGCCTCGTCGACGCGCAGGGTGGCACGACGCTGGTGAAGTTCCACTGGAAACCCAAGCTGGGAGTGCACTCCCTGGTGTGGGAGGAAGCCCAGATCACCAGCGGCGTGGACCCCGACTTCCATCGCCGCGACCTCGCCGACGCGATCGAAACCGGTGCCTACCCGCAGTGGGAGCTGGGCATCCAGGTGTTCCCGGATATCCCGGAACAGACCTTCGAAGGCATCGACCTGCTCGACTCGACGAAGATCGTCCCCGAGGAACTGGCCCCGGTCCAGCCGATCGGCCTGCTGACCCTCGACCGCAACCCGAGCAACTTCTTCGCCGAGACGGAGCAGATCGCCTTCCACGTCGGCCACCTCGTGCCCGGCATCGACGTCACCGACGACCCGCTGCTGGCTGGCAGGCTCTTTTCCTACCTGGACACCCAGATCACACGCTTGGCCGGCCCCAACTTCAACCAGATCCCGATCAACAGGCCGCATTCGCCCGTCAACGACATGCTGCGCGACGGCTTTCACCAGCAGGCCGTCCACACCGGGGTCGCACCCTATAAGCCGAACTCGCTGGACGGCGGCTGCCCCTTCTTCGCCGGAGCAGACAGCGGTGCCTTCATCGAGACACCGGTCGAAGTGCCCGCCGGCCGCAAGGTCCGCGACGCCCCGGCCAGCTTCGCCGACCACTTCAGTCAGCCCCGGCTGTTCTGGCTGAGCATGTCTGCGGTGGAACGCGAGCACATCATCGCCGCCTACACCTTCGAGCTCGGCAAGTGCTGGAGCAACGCCATCAAGGAACGGCAGCTGCGCGCGCTGGCCCATATCGACGCCGAGCTGTGTGCTCGGGTTGCCGAAGGTCTCGGACTGCCCGCCCCGGAAGCCACTCAGGCACTCGCCGATGCGCAGCCGAGCCCCGCCCTGTCCCAGGTCGGCCAGGAGTGGCCTGCCGACGGCCGGATCATCGGCATCGTCACCGACGGCTTGGCCGACGCCGACGGCGTACGGGCCCTGCGCCAGGCCGTGCAGCACGCGGGCATGGTCCCGCTGGTCATTGCCCCGGCCGGAGGGAAGCTCGGCACAGACGGCGACGCGATCACCGTCCAGCGGACCTTTGCCACCGCCCGCTCGGTCGAGTTCGACGCCGTCATCATCGCCGGAACACCCGCCCCGGGCGGCGACTCCTACGGCTCCCGGGACGCCAAGGCCGGCGCACCCGGACCAGACCAGGCGAGGCTCGATGCCCGCCTGCTGCTCCTGGTCGCCGAGGCATTCCGGCACGCCAAGGTCATCGGTGGCTGGGCCGGCGCGCAAGCCGTCCTTCAGGCGGCCGCAGTACCGTCCGATGCCCCTGGAGTCGTGCTTGCCGACAGCGGTGAGGCGGTCTTGACCGCGATGACTCCGCTGCTGGCCCGCCACCGGGTCTGGGACCGTTTCCCCACCGCCGTCTGACCCCCATCCAGTACGGTTCGGGCCCGCCGTCGCCTGGACGGCAGGCCCGAGCCCTCCGAGGCTTGAAGGCTTCAGGCAAGTGCTTCGTTGCGGGGTCGCGAACGCAGGTTGCGCGCCGCAGCCGACGCGCACGACGTACCTACGCTGGAGTGAGCCACCCCCTACCCTTGGTCGCCGCCTGAGGCGACCCGATCGGCTGCGCCCGGGGACCACGGGTGCGGTGTTTCGTACTGGCACTGAGGGGCAGACGGGAGTTCGTGCTTCGGACTGGAGGCGCACGTCCGGCGGGATCCGGGCTGTCGGCTTCCTCCGGTCGCTGGACGCTCTTCCCGCTGTGGCATCCCTGACCAGACCCTTCGCGTCCCGGCCGGACATCACTGCCGGCTGAGCCCGAAGGACCACAGCTCAGGAGCGATCCCGCATGCTGACCAACACGTCGACAGGCCATCCCGGCGCGCCTGAGCCCACCTCTGCCCCGCGGTCGCGGCGCACGCACGACGACAGCCCCGACACCGCCTGCCTGTTCACCCGCCTGTCTCAACTGGGGGAGGGCCCTGGGCGGGAGGCCGTCCGCAACGAGCTGGTCGCGTCCTGGCTGCCGATGGCGCACAGGATCGCCGGCCGTTTCCGGGACCGCGGAGAGTCCATCGAAGACCTGCGCCAAGTGGCCGCACTGGGTTTGGTCAAGGCCGTCGACCGGTTCGACCAGGCCGTCGGGGCCTTCGAGAGCTACGCGGTACCGACCATCACGGGCGAGGTGAAACGGCATTTCCGCGACCTGACGTGGGCCGTCCGCGTGCCACGCCGGGTACAGGAGCTGCGCAACCAGGTCCGGTTGGCCCGCCGCGAACTCATGCAGCACCCCGGCAGCCCCGAACCCACTCTCGCCGCTCTTGCCTCCCACACCGGTCTCACCGAGAAGGAGGTCAAAGCGGGCATGGAGGCGCTGGAGAGCTTCAGCGCCCTCTCCCTGGACGCTGAGCTCACTGCAGACGGCGGCGGAGCCAGCCTCGCGGACACCCTCAGCGTCGCGGAAACCTCCTATGACAGGGTGGTGGACCGCGAGTCGGTGAAAAGGGGATTGCGCCGACTGCCGGAACGGGAGCGGGCCATCCTCTACATGCGCTTCTTCCAGGACATGACGCAGAGCAGCATCGCCGACCGGCTCGGCCTCTCTCAGATGCACGTCTCCCGGCTCATCAGCACCAGCTGCGCCAGTGTCCGCAACGATGCCCTGGCCGACTCCGGCCCCCGCATGACCCCGGCTGCCGCCCGGTCTAAGGAGACCGTCCGATGCTGACGCCTCTGCCCGTGACACTGCGCCGCCTCGTCAAGGACTACGAAGACCGCGCCGCCCATCAGAGCGTCGCCGCAGCCGCCACGTCGAGTGCCAGGCTGCGAGACCTCCCTTACACCCTGTGCGTGCCTACCGGGACGCGAAGTCTACGAGGCATTGCAGGTCGCCCGCACCTGCCTCGACAGCGCCACTGCCCGGCCCGTGCCCGTCGAGTGCTTTCCCGGATCTCCCGGTCCGCCGATGCCCCGGCCCGGCTGTCCGGCTCCGAGCCGCAGACTCCCTCGCGCCGGCGCCGATCCGTCGTGACCAGTGATGCAGCCGCCGCGCACCGGAGCGCCGCAGCGGACCTCCAGTACCCCCGAAGCGAACCGTGGCCAGCCACTGGGGAGCCTCGCGCCTGCCACGAACCCAGCGCGGCCTGGCGTAGGCGCCTGCACACCCGGACGAGAGGTTTGTGATGAGCGAGCGCCCCACCGACAAGCACCCCCAGCCCGACTTCCCGCAGCAGGACCAGGAGTATCCCGGCTGGACCGGCCCGATGGACCCTCCTCCCGACCACGGCGAGGAGACATACGAAGGCAGCGGCCTGCTCGACGGGCGCATCGCCGTCGTCACCGGCGGAGACTCGGGCATCGGCCGCGCCGTGTGCTTGGCCTTCGCCCGCGAAGGCGCTGACGTCCTGTTCACCCACCTTCCGCAGGAGGACAAGGACGCGCGCGAGACCACGCGGCTCGTCGAAGAGGCAGGCAGCAAGGCGATCGCGGTGCCGTGCGACATCCGTGAGGAAGCACAGTGTGACCGGCTGATCGAGCACGCCGTCGCCGAATTTGGACGCATCGACATCCTCGTCAACAACGCCGCCTACCAGATGTCACAGCCCGACGGCATCCAGGCCATCACCACGGAACAGTTCGACCGGGTCATCCGCACCAACCTCTACGGCATGTTCTGGCTGTGCAAGAAGGCCCTGCCCCACATCCCAGCAGGTGGATCGATCATCAACACCACCTCCGTGCAGGCGTACAAGCCCAGTCCTCATCTCCTCGACTACGCCACCACCAAGGGCGCGATCGTCACCTTCACCCAGGGGCTGGCCCAGATGGTGGCGTCCGACGGCATCCGAGTCAACGCCGTGGCTCCCGGCCCTGTGTGGACCCCGTTGATCCCTGCGACGATGCCGGACACCAAGGAGTTCGGTAAGCAAGCACCTCTGGGACGGCCGGCACAACCCGCGGAGATGGCACCTGCCTACGTGTTCCTCGCGTCCGACCGCGCCAGCTTCATCACGGCTGAGATTCTGAATGCCACCGGCGGAACGCCGCTGCCCTGACAGCTGGGTCTGCCGCCACCGGCTGCGGAACCCAGATCAGCCAGGCGGCATGATTGTGATCGCGGAAGGACGGCCGACGCCCTTCCGGGCGCTGAAACCGGGCCCAGCGGACCATGCTCGCGACCAGAGTCGGCGAGCAAGCTTTGCGGGCGGTTGATCGTCCGCTTGACGACTGCGGCGCGCCCTCGCGATCCGCCACGACAAGACCGTCGAGACCTACCGAACAGCCGTCATCCTTCGCTTCTGACGTGGGCGCGAGATCTGACGACAACTCCCGGACGCCAACCGCGCCAAGTACCGCAACGCTGAACCACGGCATGCGAGTTCGAGGTCACGACGCTGCGGCGGTCTCGGCCAGCTTCTGGAATTCGCCGAGGTCGTAGTTGGCCAGTGTCGAGTCCAGATTGGTCAGCGCGCCGACATGCTCGATGAACCCCTCGGGGTCGTACTCGATCTGCAGCGCCACGCGGCTCGTCGTGTCAGTGAGCCGATGGAACGTGACCACGCCCGCGTGGTGAACACCTTCCACGGTGTGCCAGGCGATCCGTTCCTGCGGGATCAGCTCGGTCAGCTCGGCGACGAAGTTCTTGTCGGCGCCGGGCAGTTGCAGCTGCCATGCGAAGCGGCGGTCGTCCAACCTCTCCACCAGGCGTACGTGGCTCAGAAAGGACGGCCACCGGGCCACATCGCTCCACAGTTCCCAGGCGACAGCGACGGGGGCCTCGATATCGACCGTTTCCACGAGGGACGCGGACATGCGGTACCTCTCCTTCGGTTGGTTGGGCGCCTGCCCGACGGTTGCGATGCGGAGCGGATACCCGCGCCGGGGCGGCGCACACGACGCGGATCCGACAGGGCGGCAACAGACGAGAGCAGGCTCGGCATGCCACGCCCATGGCGGACGCCATCAGTCCTGTGCCGGCGCGACCCTCAGCGCTGGCGAGGTGTCCCGCAGGCCTGCGCAATTCTTCGGACCCGGGTGGCTCGAACGACGGTTACCTCGGCACCGGGGGGTACTCGATTCACGTAATGCACACATAAGAGTCAAATCGGAGGTATCGGCATGACGACGCAGCCCCGGTCGGACATGGCAACGCATCCCGACATCCTCGCGATGCGGAATCGACACGAGATGGCCGAGCGTGTCGCGACCACTCCGAGGGCACAGGCCGTCGAGGCCATGGCCCTGATCACAGGCCTCTACCTGGCGGCCTCACCGTGGATCGCGGGTTTCAACGAGTTCTCCACCCTGGCGGTCAACAATCTGATCGTCGGCATCGCATACGCCGTGATCATGAGCGGTGGCTTCGGCCGGGCATACGAGCGGTCGCACAGCATGGCGTGGGCCGCTTGCGCGCTCAGCGTGTGGACGATCTTCGCGCCCTGGGTGGTAGCAGGCGACGTCAGCACCACCAGGACCATCGTCAACAACATCATCGTCGGCGTGATCGCGCTCATGATGGCCCTCATGGCCGCCGCGGCCGCCCGCCCCGTGGACCAGTCCTCCGGCGACCGCTCGTCCCCGCACAGGTGATCGCCCCACCTCACCGTGGCACTCAGTGCTCGGATCCCCGACCAGCGGGACTGTGGCGCATCGGCGGGACACCGCCTTCTTCAAGGCACCTCGGTCGCCGGGCGTAAAGGGGGCGTGCCGACTGCGTTCGGCCGACCCCCTGTACGCCGGAGCCTGTCGATCTCTATGTCGTCAGCTTCCCTTTGACGGTGTCCTGACGGGCTGGAAGGCGTCTGTCGTGAGCTTCTGCGTCACCCGGAAGGGGGCGGCGCCATGCAGCGGCATCCACGCCATGAGGATGCCCCGGGACCAGCCCGGGGAGGGCGCTCAGGTGTTCAGGGCCTGTTCGAAGGTGGCGGCAGGGAATGAGGGCGTCGACAGGCGACAGCTCCAGCAGACGCGACGTACCATGCGGCGCTCGACGGAGAGCCGGTCTGACCCGGTCTGCATGCTTGATGTCGGTCACCGTTTCCTCAGCTGAGCTTGGCTTGCCCCGAATCGGGGCGCGCGTGGACGATTCTGCCCTCACCCCAGTGCGCAAAGCCATGGGGTGAGGACGGCTGACGGACGAGGCAATCCAGCCATCGACGCCCTACACGCCCCCATTTATGTACCCGGCCCGCCGACGGCGGGTGGGCAGCACCATTTGTGTGCCCAGGTACTTGATGTCACCTCGGGACAGCAGCGGGGACGGGGCGCTGGCAGACGGGCCGAGGATGGGCTGGGGCTAACGCTCCGGGAAGCCCCCCGGGGCTCGCAGGAGGAGGGTGGTTGATCCACGCCGAGACACAGGCCTGTTTGCCCTGGCTCTTCGCCTGTGCGTGGCCAGGACTCAGGTAGTCCGGTGCAACGAGTCGGCCCATCGCCGTATCGGTCCGGCCCTGCTCCGGGCCGCTCCTGGTCAAAGCGCTGACAGCAGGGTGGCCATCGTGGTGAGAACTGCGCGGACAGCCAGTGCCAGCGGCGCCGCAACTGGCGGTAGCGGTGCTCGTACTCGGTACGCAGGGACAGGCTTCGCGCCGCGATGCGCTCGAGGTCACGTCGGGCGCGTCGAAGACTGTCGGCAACGTAATGGCTTTCGATCTCCGCGCGCTGTGACGTCGTCAGCCACTCCACATGCGCGGACGCCGTGGGCCTCGGCCTCGGTGATCGCGATGTCGGGATGGTGCAGGTCGAACGCCGGGGACTCGCTGCGGATCCGCGGCAGGGTGAGGAAGTTGTGCCGTGGCGGCGGACAGGAGGTCACCCATTCGAGGGAGCGGCCGTAGCCCCACGGGTCGTCGACGCCGACCGGCTTGCCGTACCGGCTCGTCTTCCACACGTTGTACATGAACGGCAGCATCGACAGGCCGAGGACGAAGGAGCTGATCGTCGAGATCGTGTTCAGGGTGGTGAAACCGTCGACGGCCAGGTAGCCGGCGTAGCGGCGCGGCATGCCCTCGGCGCCCAGCCAGTGCTGGACGAGGAAGGTGCCGTGGAAGCCGACGAACAGCGTCCCGCTGGCCCAACGGCTTGCCGCATGGTCAGGGCATGGACCGGATGACCTTCTCCGCTACCTGTGCAGCGATCTGCTGGCCCACACGGGCCAAAACCTCGGCGACGCCGCCGCCCTCGTCGCCATCGCACGCGCAGGCCCTACCCCCGCCGTACCGCACACACCCTCGCTTTCGTGACGGTGCTGCGCAGCTCCAAGGCAAGCTGCTCGGCGGCGCTCACGCTGGGATGGGTTCCCAGTACCGCGTCCCGGCCCGACCCAACGCATGGCAGAGAACCTCGACGTCTTCGACCGCATGCGCGCATCCGCGCGGCGACAGTGCCTCTGCGAGTCGTCTGTCGCGGGCCAGCCTCCGAAGTCCGACCTCGAGTACGGCTACAGAAAGGCGAATCCCAGGGCGGTCCCCGCGCCGAGCCCGACGACGATGTGGCCGGCCATCACCGCTGCGGCGACCTGTTCGTCTTGTGTGCGCGGGTAGGTCATCCAGTGACCTGGCGATGTGCGGGGAAGGGCCGCGTCGACCTCCCCAGGCGTTGGCGGCCCTTCCCACAACAGGCGCCCGACTACCCCGACGATCGCTGTTCATGCGTGGTACGCCTGCACAGCTGCTGCCAGGTGATCCTGTAATTCTTCGGACATCGGTGCTGCGGCCGCGGATGCTGTGACGCCATCGGCCACCTCCCGCCGTCTCACGTGGACGGCGGTGAGACGGCTACGAGGATTCCCAGGCCTGCTCCGGCCGGCGGCTGAAGCCCCGCGTCGGCACACGGCGGGCCATGACGATCACTCCCGCGGTTCCCCGCAAATCCGATGGCGCGACGCATCTCGGCGTCAGGAATCACCGGACGACGCCTGACCGGCGATTACAGGACAGCCCTCAACGACCGTTTCCCAACTCCCTTTCAGGCAAGGCTGTGCGGCTTCCTGAGCCGCAGTCTCACAGTCCCGTTCCGCGGTGGCACGTCACTGCGCGCATCATGCCGCCTGGGTGAGTTCGGCGCGGCCGAACAGCAGGGCATAGCCGCAGGGGAGCTGGGCGAGGACACGGCTGAGGAGCTCTTCGCCGACGAGCTGAGCCACGACGCGCAGGACGGTGCCGGTGTCCCAGCGGGTGGTGGCCATCGTGCCGCCGGTGCGGGATGCCAGGTCCTTGACGAAACCCCAGCCGGTGAGGGGCTCGGTTGCGGGGATCTCGGAGGTGAAGCTGACGGCTGCCTCGTGTGGCAGCCGGGCCGCGATCTCCACCCGCTCGTCGCCCGTGAGCTGGCGCCCGAGGGCGGACAGCACGGCGTGGACGGACTTCTCGGCCTGTGCGCGGGTGGGGTACGCGCCTTCGTACCGCACTCTTTCCAGCATCTGCTCGAACGTCATGCTCTCGGTGGACCGGCATGGCTTCAGCTGGGAAATCATCGGTGACGCGGTCGCCTTTCTCGTCTGAGGTGATCCTGAGGCGGCGGCCGGGGAGCTCGCCCGCCGGCCGCCGACGTCGGGCGGTCAGGTGAAGGGGTGCCGTTGCCTGGGGTCATACGGGCCGGGAGCAGCCGAACAGCAGGTCGTAGCCCACCGGGAGTTGGAGCAGTACCCGGCGAGTGAGCTCTTCGCCCGCCGCGTCCGAGACCACGCTGAGCACCGCGCTCACGTCCCAGGCCGCGGTCCGTTCGGTGGCTCCCTCGATCCATGCCGCGGTGGCCCGCACGAACCGCTCGGGGGAGAGCGGCTCGTGCGCCTGGAGCGGATTGAGCAGCAGGAGTGCCATTGCCTCCGGTAGCCGCGCCGCCAGTTCCGCCCGTACCTCGCCCACCAAGTGGGCGCCCAGGAGCGCCAGCACCGTGCGGGCCGCCCGCTCGGCTTCCTCGGTGGTCTCGTACCTGCCGCGTTCCTTGACCTGGCCGAGGAACGCCTCCCATCGCATGGCCATCGCTGCTCCCTGGTGTGTAGGGCGTGCCAGTGCAGGAGCACGGGAGACGGCCGCTGCAGATGAGGCCGTCATCCCGTCAACACACCCGGCCGGCGGGGGACTCAGCCGCTGATCTCCCTGTGCGCGGAGCCGCCGCCGATGGCGATCCTGCGTGGCTTGGCGCGCTCCGCGATCGGGATGCGCAGGGTCAGCACCCCAGCGTCGTAGTCCGCCCTGATGTGCTCGGTGTCCAGGGTGTCGGCCAGGACGAGCTGGCGGGAGAAGACACCCAGAGGCCGCTCGGAGAGCTCCATCTGCACGCTGTCCGCCGGGGCGACGGGCCGCCGCTCGGCCTTGACGGTCAGCATGTTCCGCTCGACGTCGATATCGATCGCGTCCGGGGAGACGCCGGGCAGGTCGAGAGCGATCACGTACTCCTCGCCCTCGCGGTAGGCATCCATCGGCACAGCCGACGGCCGCGACCAGGTGCCGGTCGTGTGCAGGAGCTGCTGGGTGAGTCGGTCGAGCTCACGGAACGGGTCGGTGCGCATCAACATCGGGAAAACACCTCCAGTGTTCGGGTCAGCGCTGTGCTGCCAATGCGTTTCACCTGCCATCGTTGTAACATGTCATCCAATGGATGACAAGCAGAGTGTCATCGAAGTGATGACGAGCGTTGGAGGCTCCGTGACGCAAGACGATCAGCCCACCCCCCGCGCCCGCGACCTCACCCCCACGTCCTTCCTCGCCGCCGCAGCCCTGAATACGATGCGCGATGCCCTGCACACCGCTCAGACCTCACGGGACGCCGAGCAGTCCGCACCCGTCCAGACCAGCTCTGAGCAGGCACTCGCCGCTCTCCTGCTGCTCCGCGAAGTGCGCGATCAGCTCGCCGGATGGGAACCGGGCCTGATCGAAGAAGCCCGGGAAGCGGGCACCAGCTGGGCCGACCTCGCCCACCCCCTCGGCGTCTCCAGCCGCCAGGCCGCAGAACGCCGCTACCTGCGCGTACGCCCCGGAAACCCTGGCTCCACCGGAGAGCAGCGCGTACAGGCCACCCGCAACCGCCGCGCCGCCGACCGCACCGTCACGACCTGGGCCCGTGACAATGCCGCAGATCTGCGTCAGCTCGCCGGACAGATCACCGCGCTCACCGACCTCCCCGCCGCCGCCCGCACCCCTCTGGTCAAGCTCACCGCCGCCCTTGCCGACAATGACGCTGCCGCTCTCGTCAGCCCCCTCGTGGGAACCCATGCGTATCTGGCATCCGGCCACCCCGGTCTCGCGGCGCGCGTCGGCGACGTCGCCCGCCATACCGACCGGCTCCGCCGCAACAGCGGCGACCAGCGCCGCGAACCTCGGACGCCACCCGGGCCCTGAGCATGGCCGGGAGGCTGCAAGCCGTTCCTCCGGCGGCCGGCGCACTTGCGCGGCCCGCAGGGCGCCGGGCCCACGCGGCCGCAGGGCGCGCTCTGGTGCCCAGGCGGCGGAGAGCGTCCCTCACGCTTCAAAGCACCCCCGGCTCTGCACACCGAGCGGCCGTGCTGCGGCAGCCCGAGACCGCAACAAGGGATGCGCGCGAATGTGGCCGAGGGGCCTCCTGGCAAACAGGCGGGACCGCTGCCCGCAGTGGGGGCGGAGGGCCTCGGCAGCACAGCCGTGGCGGGCGTGAGCGTTCGCCCGGTGTGCCCCCTGGCGTGAAGGCAGCCTGCGCGGCAGCCCCCGGACGGAGCGGGGGCGGCCGGTGACGTGGGCGGTACTGCGACGGGACCTGCTGGCAGTGAGGCGACGGCATCGAATGCTGGATGAAGCCGATGGGGAGGGCGGCCCCGCTGGCGAGTTCTTCGGCAGCGCGCACGCCGAGGTGTCCGGCAATCTCCACGCCCCCGCGGCGATCCAGCAGGGCGACAGAGGCATTCAGGTCAACGTGTTCCCCGACGGGCCCGAAGACGCCCGGCACCGAGACCGCTGGCTCACCCAGTGCCTGGCGGCCGCCACCGAAACGTCGGGGGAACCCGCCGGGGTCGGGTGCCGCCTGTAAGCGACTGCCAGCTGCTGGCCGGGCGGCGGCAGGAGGGGCCTTGGCCGGGCAGGGTTCGGGCCCCTCACCAGTCTCCGTGGACGCCTGAAGAATTCGGTGCCGTGCCTCGAGCGCAACGCCACCCGGCCCGCGGCGACGGAGAGCAGAGCCCTGAACCCGTCCCACTTGGTTCATGCGCTGTTGAACTGTCCGCGGGAGAGCGCGTCAGGCGGCGAAGGAGGCGAGCAGTTCGTTGTACTGCTTGGCGGCGGTGTTCAGGTCCTCCTCGGAGAGGCCGAAGGCGGTGCCGTACAGCTTGACCATCGGCTGGATGTCGAACTGGCACAGCCGCAGGGTCGCGTGCCAGTTGCTGAGGAGGGTCTCGATGGTGGCCTGGTTCGCGCCTTCGGGGGTGTAGTGGTCGGCGGGGACGCCGGTGGTGACGGCGACGACGGCCTTCTTGCCGGCCAGCTGTGAGGGGGAGCCGTCCATGGTGAAGGCCCAGCCGAGGGTGAAGACCTTGTCCTGCCACTGCTTGAACAGAGGGGTGGTGTTGTACCAGAACACCGGGTGCTGGAAGACGATCACATCGTGCTCCGCGAGCAGCGCCTGCTCGGCGCCGGCGTCGATCTGGAAGTCGGGGTAGGTGGCGTAGAGGTCGTGCACGGTGACATGGGCCAGGTCGCGGACGGCGTCCACGAGCGCCGCGTTGGCCTTCGACTGGGACAGGTCGGGGTGGCCTACGACAAGGAGAACCTTGGACATGATGAGAAGACCTCTTCAGTGATCAGGGATGTGGGTGAACGAATGCGGGTCGGTCTGGTGTGACGGGGGGGGTAGGCGCGGGGAATTGCCAGGCGTCAGCCCTTCTCCCTCCTGCGCGAACTGCGGGGGAGCGGGCTGCGCCGGGAGCGGCGGCGCTGACGGTCAGCGGTCGATGGTGGCCATGTTCGCCTCGTCGTGGCGTTCGCCCGCGGCCGGTGTGAGGCTGTTCAGGCGGTCGAGCTGCGTGGTGGTGAGTTCGATGGCGTCGGCGGCGGTGTTCTCTTCGACGCGTGAGACCCGCCGGGTTCCGGGGATGGGGGCGATGTCGTTGCCGCGGGTCAGCAGCCACGCCAGAGCGGTCTGTGCCGGGGTGGCGCCGATCTCGGCGCCGATGGCCTGCACCTCGTCGACGATGCGCAGGTTGCGCTGGAAGTTCTCGCCGGTGAAGCGCGGGTTGGTCTTGCGCCAGTCGTCGTCGGCGAAGTCGTCGACGGTGCGGATCTGCCCGGTCAGCAGGCCATGGCCGAGCGGGGAGTAGGGCACGAATCCGATACCGAGCTCGCGCAGCAGCGGGAGGATCTCGGCCTCGACGTCGCGGGTCCACAGTGAGTATTCGGTCTGCAGGGCGGCCAGCGGATGCACGGCGTGTGCCCGGCGGATCGTCTCGGGGCCGGCCTCGGAGAGGCCGATGTGGCGGACCTTGCCCTCGGCGACCAGTTCGGCCAGCGCGCCGACCGTCTCTTCGATGGGTGTGTTCGGGTCGACGCGGTGCTGGTAGTAGAGGTCGATGTGGTCGGTGCCGAGCCGCAGGAGCGAGCCTTCGACGGCGGCCTTCACGTTGCCGGCGCTGCTGTCGATGACGCCGGGGCCGCCACCGGAGTGGGAGACGAGACCGAACTTCGTCGCCACGACGACGTCGTCGCGCCGGCCCTTGACGGCCTTGCCGACGATCTTCTCGCTGTGGAAGGGGCCGTAGATCTCGGCGGTGTCGATGTGGGTGACCCCGAGGTCCAGCGCCCGTTGGATGGTGCGGATCGACTCGGCGTCGTCGAGTCCTCCGCCCGTGGTGTAGGTGCCGGCCATGGTCATGGCTCCCAGGCCGATGCGGGAGACATCGAGCCCGCCCAGTGATACGTGCTTCATCAGGTACTCCTTGTCGTGACGGCTGTCAGGCCCGGCCGGTGGTCATGGACTTCGAACGCCAGGACCAGGCGGTGCGCTGCCAGATGGCGGACCCGTGCTTCGGGGTCTGCGCCGCTGGCGCAGGCGCCGTCCCTCAGGCAGCGGGTCAGCTGCTGCAGGCGCACCCGGCGGCGGTGTCCCCTCGGCCGGGGCGCGGTGTGTCGCTCAAGCGCGGGCGTCGTCCCAGGCCGAGCTGCCGACGACACCGACGCCTTGTTCGTTGGTAATGCACATGACTTCGTCCAGGCGGCTGGGCGCACACTGGCCGTCCAGGGGGATCCGAACTGGCCGCTGTCAGCCGGGGACCGTATTGCCAGGGCCAGGAGGCGGGGGATCCGCGGGCTGAACCGGCTGCGCTTTGTCAGTGCTCGTGGGCCGCCGGCTCCAGAACGAGGACCGGGATCTCACGGTCCGTGTTCTTCTGGTATTCGGCGTAGTCGGGGAACGCCTCTACGGCCCGGGCCCACCACAGGGCCTTCTCGTCCCCGGTCACCTCGCGTGCCAGCATGTCCTGGCGCACCGGGCCGTCCTGAAGCTCGACCCGGGGGTCGGCCACCGCGTTGTGGTACCAGACCGGGTGGGTGGGGGCTCCTGCCATGGAGGCGATGACGGCGTAGACGCCGTCGTGCTCCACCCGCATGACCGGGGTCTTGCGGATCTTTCCGCTCTTCGCGCCCAGGGTGGTCAGGATGACGACGGGCAGGTCCCGCAGCCTCTCGTCTTCTTCCCGGGCGACCAGGACACTCAGCGTCGTTCCCTGCGTACCGCCGGAGCTTTCGTACAGCTCCACCTGGTCACGTACAAACTGCGCCTTGCTCGGCTCGTACTCGCCTTCGAGGGGCATGCTGGCTCTCTCCGTGCTGTCGATGCGCACCCGGCGCGGTCCTGCGCCCTGGCCGGGGTGCGGGGCGTGGTGCTCAGGCGTGGGCGTCGTCGTAGGCCAGGGCGCCGCCCAGCTCGCGGGATGCCTCGGCCTGGGCGAGGAGCTCCTTGGCCTTGGCCTCGGCGGCCTCGATGGCGTCCGCACCGGCGACGAACCGCAGCAGCGGCCTGTCCTGGCCTGCGATGGTGAGCAGGGCGCGGGCGAGCTTGGCGGGGTCGCCGGGCTGCCTGCCGTTCATGCTCTTCATGCCCTCGATCCGCGGGGCGGTGCGCGGGGCGTAGTCGTCGATGGACAGCTCGGGCCAGTTGGTGGAGCCGTCCACGAGGAGTTCGGTGCGGAAGTAGCCGGGCTCCACGACCGTGGTGTGGATGTTGTACGGCTCGACGTCGTAGCGCAGGGACTCCATCCAGCCCTCTTCGGCGAACTTGGAGGCGGCGTAGGCGGAGGTGAACTCCATGCCGACCAGTCCGGCGGTCGAGGTGATGGTGATGACGTGGCCGGCACGCTGTCGTCGCATGATCGGCAGGACGGCGCGGGTGACGTTCATCGGGCCGAAGAGGTTCGTCTCGAACTGCCGGCGCATCTGCGCGGGCGAGATCTCCTCGAAGTAGCCGGTGAACAGGTTCCCGGCGTTGTTGATCAGGACGTCGATCCGGCCGAAGCGGTCGACAACTGCCTGCGCGGCGGCCTCGGCGTCCTCCAGGCTCGTGACATCGAGCCTGGTGACCAGCAGATCGTCCCGCGGCCCGCCCAGGGTCTTCTCGACCTCTTCGGGGCGGCGGCCGGTGGCGGCGACCTGGTGGCCGGCGGCGAGGGCCTCGCGGGCGATGTCCGTGCCCAGACCGCGTCCGGCACCGGTGACGAGAATGACCTTGCTCATGGGGGTTTTCCTTTCAGGCGCCGTGATCCGGCACCCGCTGTGTGCGGGGGTGATGCATGCAGCGCCGCGGAGGGGGCTGGGACCGGCGGCACGAGCGCCGTCTGTCTGACGGTTCACGCCGCCGTGGGCGGTGCACCACCAACAGAACCGGCTGTCACGCGAGGGCGGGAGTCCCTGATGAGGGGGTCACTGACAGGGACCCCCAACCCGGCGGATGCGCTCGTAGAGTGAAGCGCATGGCAGGCAGAAACGACCCCAACGGCACAAACCGCGACATCCGCGATGATTTCCGCGCAGAGATCCGGGAATTCCTCGGCACGCGACGGGCCAGGGTCACCCCCGAACAGGCCGGCCTGCCCCTCTACGGCGGAGAACGCCGACGGGTCACCGGGCTGCGCCGCGAGGAGGTCGCCCTCCTCGCGGGCATCTCCAGCGAGTACTACACCCGGCTGGAGCGCGGCAACGCCACCGGCGTCTCCGAGAGCGTCATCGAAGGCATCGCACAGGCACTGCAGCTCGACGAGGCCGAACGCATCCACCTGCTCGACCTCCTGCGCGGCGCCGGCACGACCCGCCCGCCACGCCGCCGCCCGGCCCAGCAGCGCGTGCGGGCCGCGGTGCAGCGCGTCCTCGACTCGATGGCCGGCACACCCGCGTTCATCCTCAGCGGACGCGGGGACATCCTGGCCGCCAACCACCTCGGGCGCGCCCTGTTCTCCCCGGTCTACGCCGACCCGGCACGGCCGCCGAACAACGCCCGGTTCGTCTTCCTCGGCCCGCACGCGACCGAGTTCTTCCGCCACTGGGACGAAGTCGCCAACGACACCGTCGCCATGCTGCGCGCCGAGGCCGGCCGCGACCTCTACGACCGGCGGCTGACGGACCTGATCGGGGAGCTCTCCACCCGCAGCGAGGAATTCCGGCACCGCTGGGCGGCCCACAACGTCCGGATGCACACCACCGGCGTGAAGCTCCTCCACCACCCGGTCGTCGGCGACCTCGACCTGCCCTTCGAAACCTTCCCGCTCCCCGACGGCCCCAGCCAGTTCCTCCTCACCTACACCGCCGAGCCCCGCTCACCCTCGCAGGACGCCCTGAACCTGCTGGCCAGCTGGGCCGCGACCAATGACGACATCGAGCGGTCCGCGCCGGCCGGCGACTCCCAGCCCGCCGACTCGGGCGAGACACCCGACTGACCGACGAGCCACCCGAGTCGATCTGCGGCAACTTCTGTGGAGCGGTGGCAGCACCCGCCAGCGATACGTCGAAGCCAGGAACGGCACGGCCGTCAACGCGAGACCGCTGGGGTGACGTTGCGGCGGGCCGCGGGGCGCAGTGGAGCGCCTGCGGGCGACCAGGGCACACTCTCTGTAATATTCCGGACAAATGGGCGGAAACTATCCTCATGGCCCGGCTGTCGACCCGTCAGACGGGGATGCAGGCACCAGCGCTCGTGTCTCACGCACATGGGTGGTGGTTGCAGGTATCAGCCTGGCGCTGGCGGCATCGCTCGCCCTGGCGAGCGCGCTCGGCGCGCGTCCGGGGCGAGTGGCGACCTTCGTCGGCGTACTGGTCGGGGTGAGCGGCTTCCTGGGTTCGGTCAGCCAGTTGCTGCGGGACAAGTTCGTCGGAGTCCCCCGATGGAAGCGTGCTGCGTTCGCCGGCGGGATCGCGGGCATCTTCGTCGGTACCGTCGTCGCCCTCCTCAGCTTCCAGGCGCCGCCGCCCCCACCGCACCGGCTCACCGGCCCCCGGGATGTGGCGGTGGTCGGCTTCAAAGGCAACGGCCCCGGGCAGAACCAGCGGGTACTGGACGACGTCTCCGCGACCTTCGCCCATGATCTGAGCAAGGTCCTCAAGGACACGACCGTGCGCGACTACGCGACGCAGTACTCCCTGCCGCTCGCCGAACTCCTGCACCGCGACCATCACGGCCTGGAGACACGGACGAGGAAGTTCGTCGACCAGTCCAACGCGGCGATCCTGCTCGGCGGGATCGTCACGTCCGGCGACGCCGGGCAGACTCTGGTGCGGCCGGCCGTCTACGTCCGCGCCGACCAGGTGGTGGACGCGCCGGAGCTCGCCGGGTGGTACACCGGCGATCCGCTCCCCATGGACGCGGGATGGCAGTCCGCGTACAGCCGCAGGGCCATGGTGTCCGAACTGGTCCAACGGGCCCGGGGCCTGGCCGAGTTCACCTACGCGTTGGACGCCTGGCGGCAGGGAAACGCAACCCAGGCCGACCGTGCACTCGCCCGGTTGCTGCCGGGCGGCGGCA
This sequence comes from Streptomyces sp. NBC_01334, assembly GCF_035983595.1. Classification (NCBI taxonomy): domain Bacteria; kingdom Bacillati; phylum Actinomycetota; class Actinomycetes; order Kitasatosporales; family Streptomycetaceae; genus Streptomyces; species Streptomyces sp. NBC_01334. The sequence goes on from NZ_CP130718.1 coordinate 10,025,438, forward strand.
GCCCGACGTCCGAGAGCGGAACCGGATTCGTCACCCCCGACCTCGTCCGTCTCTTCCGGGGCCACACGCTGGAGGACATCGCCGTGACGGACCCGCAGAACATCCGCCGCTCCGCACTCGACGCCGCCCGAGCCGAGTACCTGGCCATCTCGGGCTCGTCCCCGATCCGGCTGCGCGGGCAGATCAGCCTGGCCTACAACACCTACCTGCGGGCGCTGGGACGGCATCCCAGCTGCGCCCCGGGCACCGTCCGAGCGGCGGAGCTCGCCAAGGCCTCCGCGGCCTTCCGGCGGCTGGCGGACGATCCCGCCTTCACGCGGCTGGGCCGGCTCAAGGCCTCGGTCGACCTGGCCCAGGTGGAGAACTGCCGGGTCAGCGCCGGGCTCGTAGCCGACGACGGCACGATCGACCGCGCCCTGCGGCGGGTGCGCGACGCCCGGCGCACCGAGGGCGTCAAGGAGCTCGTGGCGTTCGCAGCGTCCGTCGCCGCCCAGCACGAGGCGATGTACGAGCGGTACGGCGCGGCGATCTCCGACCTCAGGCAGGCCCTCGCGCTGGAAGCGCGCTTCGCCGTGCGTGCCCTGTGGGAGGCGCAGTTGGCCGTCCTGGCACTCGCCCAGTGCGACTTCGCCACAGCCGCCACCGCTCACCAGGAGTCCCTGCGCCAGCTGGACCGTGCCATCACCACCGGCACAGCGCCCCAGCAGCGCTACGACACATACCGGACGGACTACGAACACCAGCTGTCCAAGGCCCACGCGACGTGCGGGGCAGGGAGCAGCGGGTGAACCGAAGAAGGGAACACCACGCGATGAGACGTCGACAACTGGCAGGGTGGCTCGCGCTGCTGTGCATGGCCGCCGCGACGGGATGCGGCACGGACAGCGGGGACACCGCCCGGACCGCGGACACGGCAACGGCCCGGTCCGCGAGCCCGGCCACAGACCAGGCCATCGGCGCGCGCCCCACCAAGAAGAAGAAAAAGAAGAAGTCCGTGGTGCTGGCCGGACAGCTCGTGCTGCACCCGGGAGGCGGCGGCAGAGGTCCCGACTGCATCTCCGACCTGGCGCAGCTGCCGTCCTCGTTCGCCACCTCGCCGGCGGTCTGGCTGAGCGGAATGAACGGCCCCGACAACGTTCCGCTCGCGTTCCCCGTCGCGCTCTGTCTGCACGGATTCTCGACGGACCAGCCGGTCACCGTGACCGTCACAGTCGGTACCCGCAGCTACCGCACAACGGTGACACCCGCCTCCGGCGAGCTCCCCGTGGGCCGGTTCGAACCCCCGGAGACGCTCTTCAACGGACGTCAGCTGCAGGTGTTCGACGCGGGCGAGGGCCTGCTGGAGAGCAATGTGTGGGACTTCGTACCGCCTTCCCCCGCCCGCGACGCCCTCGTCACGGCCGGCGCAGTCACCACCAGCGCCGTACAGGCGGGAACGAACACCTCGTACCGACAAGAGGTGACCGTGGCCGACACTCCCGGACAGGGCTGGATCCGCGGCCGGAGGCACCAGCTGGTCATCTTCGGCTTCCAGCAGGACCAGGAGGTTCCGGTCGGGCTCTACCACAGGACGAGCCAAGCCCAGCCCTTCAAACTGATGCGCCGGATCGGCGCGGTGACGATGCCCCGCTCGCGGATCGCCGTGTTCACCCTCCCCGGGACCGTCACCGCCACAGGAGATCGGTACTGCGTGACAGCGCCACTGGAGACGCTGCGCAGCTGCCCCGCTCCCTGAACCGCTCCTCCTGTAAGGCCGGGCAAGAGTTCCGCAGGCGGGGTGATGCGCCGATGCCGACCGGCGGCCGACACCGCCGGGACGGAGCGCGCCCTGGAGGCGCTTCTTGTGCACCGGCCGAACGGCGGGGTCTGCGCCCGTGCGGCGCTGGTGGCACGGTGCGCCAACGTGCGTACACGTGCGTTCCTCAACCGCCGCGGTGATGCGCCACCGATACGGCGTCGGGGCGTCCGCAGAAGGTTCTTGCCGCCCCGCGCAGAGCGAGGGGTGCCCTCGGGGCGCCCTGGCTCTGCGCGCGGGGCAGGGGCGGTCGGCCTGGCGAGCGGACCGCCTGGCCGTGCCTGATCACCCGACGGGTGCCTGCCGGCTGTGGTCCCTGAGCGACTTCTCGATGGTGTGCGCACACGCGGTGAACATTTCGACCTGGTCAGGGGTCAGATCGCGTACGGAGATCTGCTCCAGGGTGCGCCACATGTCGGCGATGGGCTCCTGCAGGGCACGGCCGGCATCGGTGAGGCTGACCACCATGACCCGCCGGTCGTGGGGAGCGGTCTCCCGGGTGAGCAGCCCGGCCTCCTGCATGCGGCGCAGCGACTTGGAGACGGTGGAGTGGTCGAGGCCGACACGCTCCAGCAGTTCTGCCTGTGTCTGGCCGTCGTGGTCGAAGAGCTGCATCAGCAGCAGTTCCTGTCCCGGGTGCAGGTTCAGGGCGCGCAGCATGGCGGCGGCGTGGCCGCGGTGGGCGCGGGCGAGCTGGAAGACGGCATAGCTCATTCGCCCGTCGCACGCCGTGTTCGGCAGTCCCGATGCGGTGGTGTCGGACATTTCTGCTCCCTGCCCACAAGATGGGGGTGATCGCTCAGCTGACGGTGAGGACGATCTTGCCGCGGTTGTGGCCGGCATCGCTGGCCTGCTGCGCCTTGGCGGCTTCTGCCAGCGGGTAGGTGGCGCTGAGCGTGGTCACCAGTGTGCCGTCGGCGGCCAGTTCGGCCAGTTCGGCCAGCCGCGCGGCGGAGCGGCGCTGCGGGCCCTCCGCGAAGACGACGCCGAGTTCGCGGGCGCGGAAGTCGGCGGTGGTGACGATCCGGTCGGTGCCGCCGCGCAAGGTGATGGAGTCCTCCAGTGCGCCCTTGCCCGCGGCGTCGAAGACAGCGTCGACGCCTTCGGGGGCGAGCTCGCGGACCCGCTGGACCAGGTTGTCGCCGTAGACCAGCGCGGTCGCGCCGAGCGAGGTGACGTACTCCTGGTTGGCGGCTCCGGCCGTGCCGATGACGCGGGCGCCGCGTGCGACGGCGAGCTGGACGGCGATGGTGCCGAGCGCGCCGGACGCTCCGTGGATCAGCAGCGTCTCACCCGAGGTGACGCCGAGCAGGTCCAGTACGCGTTCGGCACCGTCGCTCGCCACGGGCAGGGCGGCGGCGTGTGTCCAGTCCAGGCCGGCCGGCTTGGGCGCGAGGACGGCCGCGGGTGCCAGGGCGTACTGGGCGTAGGAACCGGTGTCGGACCAGCCCAGGACCTCGTCCCCCGCCTTCAGGTGGTCGACGCCCTCGCCGACGGCGTCGACCACACCGGCGATCTCCCCGCCGGGGACGGCGGGCAGCGTGGTGGGGAAGATGGCCTCCATGACACCGGAGCGGATCTTGCCGTCCACCGGGTTGACGCCGACAGCCTGTACCCGGACGCGGACCTGGCCGGAGCCGGGCCGAGGAATGTCGATCTCCGCCTCGTGCAGAACCTCGGTGCCGCCGAACGCGTCGAAAACGATGGCCTTCATCACGGTGCTCTCCTCAGGTGAGATGCCGCGCCGACCACTTTCTGTGGCCAGCCACATAAAAGTAGCACCGAATAGGTGGCTAGCCAAGTAATCGCTTCGGTGACATCTCCGAGGCACGTGCCGTCGTCGTAGATGCGGGCGTGATCGGCGAGTTGGGCCAGGACCGGCGCCGGGGCAAGCCGGCCCGGGCGGCGGGGGCACGCAACGCCGGCAGTCGTCCAGTGGCACATGGAGCGAACCAGCCCATGGGCGTGGGCGACCTCAGGGCGGCCGCCTGGTTCGCACCGTTCGGCAGCCACAGCGTCGGAGATCCCGGGCGGGGCTCCCGCCGGTAGAGCGCAGTGCGCCGCGCAGCCCGCACCAGGTAGCCGATGTTCCCGGCCGGCAGAGCGACAAGCCCGGCTGCTCCAGCCGTGCCGCGGGCCGGTCCGTCGCGGCACCAACCCGGTATGGCGAGAATCCCCCTCGTCCACGAGAGGGAGGAGTCACCGAAAGACACTCCGTCAGGGCTCTTTGCCCCGCCGGGCCCAGCGGCCCCACGTCCACCACCAGCCAGACGTGCCGCCGAGTGGAAGACAGCAGGCAGGCCGCTATTGGGCGGCGCTGGGACAGCAGCAGTCGGGTGTCAGTCGATGAGATCAGTGAAAGCCTGCTCAAGGCGGCAGCGTGCGTGCGCAGCCGCTGTAACCGACGACGAACACTGCCGTGTGGCTTCGTGGGCGAGGACGGAGAGGGAATGTCGGGGACTGACATCGGTTCTTGATCGAGATGTCCGGAAATGTTGACGGGAACTGGCAGCACCCAGAGGGCTCGGCTCGGGCGTGTCGGCACGGACGGACATAATTCGGCTGTGGATTTGAGACCGGAGTTGTTGCCCCCGCCCGTGAGTCGGCAGCGGCTGGACGAGCCGTGTGCCGAGGTGGAGCGGATCGCTGACCTGTTGGCTGCCCGCCCGGAGGCGGCGGGCGAGGCGATCGAGGCCTTCAACGCGATGACCGGGCACGACTACGTGACCCTCGACTTCGCCGAGTACTACGGCAGCAGGAGCCTGGAGGAGTTCGGCGGGGAGCGACTACTGAGCTCTTTCAGCGTTGCCGCTCCAGGGTGAGGACGGCGGCGGCGATTGACGACAATGGATTCTCTCTCACCCTCTTCCGCGCAGGAGCTTACTCCTGGCAGCAAGAGCACCCTGCGTATTCATCGCCCTCGTACGTGATGCCACGCCCCAGCAGCTCGTCGCAGTTTGGGCAGATCGCCAAGAGGGTGGTGTTCACTTGGAGGAGTTTTGAGTTTTTTAGCTCAAATACAGACCTCACGGCGTCAGGGCCATGTTGGCGAATCCCCTGTTGCAGAAATTCAAAACCTCCATATGTGTGTCCGCACACGCACTCAATGCGACTGCACCGGAAGGTGCCCACATCGACGCCCAACTCGGACTTGATCCGTTCCTTCTCGTCGTCCGACACCACCCGGAGCCCCGCAGATTTGATCCGCTCAGGCGTCCAGTACCAGAGCTTGAACGCTTCGGCTTGACTCTTCGTCAGGTAGAACGAAGCGGTCCTGCCGTTTTTGATGGCGTCCTTGACGATCCCTAGGATGGTGGAATCGTCCGCCGAGATCGTCACCTTGCCGCTGCCTGCGGCGGCGTCGATGTGGGTCAACAGTGACTTGTCCACGGTTTCCTCCCGAGGCGCTCAACTTACTAGCCTTTGGAGGGGTGTCCCCCGGGTTCCTTCCTCATGATCGAGGCAGGATGTTGTTGCACTCTGATGGCGCAAGTTCATGGCTGGAGGCCAGCGCTGATCACGTTGTACGACACGCTTTATTAGAGGTGTTCGCGAGGCGTTCGGCTATGGCGTTTCCGTAACGCCGTTCCGCGACGCCCGCCGCTGACGGCAGGCCCGCACCCGGCAACGGTCCGAGCAGTGAGCGTTTTCAGGGTGGCCACCGATGGGGTGACGGCGGCGAGAGCGCAACGCACGAGGCGCCCGTGCCGTTGAGGGAGGTGTTCGAAGTCTCAACTCATCAGCGCAGGCGCCTCGTTGGTCTCCTGTCCTGCCGCACTCGACCTGCCTCATGCGCTGGTCAAGTGGGTCACCATGCTCATCGTCACCCTCGAGGGTGACCGCCGCTGCAAGCTCCCGCCGCACCAACGCGCGCTCGTCACTCTGGTGTACTTGCGAAAGCACGACACCCTGGCCCAGATAGCCGCCGGCTTCGACATCTCGGCCGGCTTCGACATCTCGGCCGGCACCGCGCACGCCTGCACCACGCGGTGATCGGCCTCCTGGCCGCCCGGGCGCCGGGCCTGCTCAAGGTCCTGCGCGAGCACGACCCGCAGTACGTACTGCTCGACGGGACACTCGCCGAGTGCGACCGGGTGGGTGACGGCCGGGCCGACTACTCGCACAAGCACCGTCGCCACGGCGTGAACGTACAGGTCGTGACCGACCCGACCGGGCAGGTGCTGTGGATCCCGCCGGCCTTGCCGGCCGGTGCCACGACCTGACCGCGGCCCGCACTCACCGGATCATCCGGATCTGCGAACGCCAAGGTGTCCCCGTCCTGGCCGACCGCGCCTACCAGGGCGCCGGCCCCTGGGTCACCACCGGGCGCAGACGACCGCCCGGCGGGCAGCTTTCCCCAACACAGCAGACGGTCAACCGGGCACTGGCCACATCCCGGGCACCCGTCGAACGGGGCATGGCACTGCTGAAGTCCTGGCGAATCTTCCGAAGATCCCGGATCAGCCCCAACCGCATGACGTCAATCGCCAAGGCCGTACTCACCCTGGAGAGGCAACGCTGAAAATGCTCACGGTCTGAGGCTCCTGGAAGCGAACGTGTTTCCCCGGGTGAGTGACCTGGTCTTCCACCCCTCGGACGACCTTCAGGACGCGTCTGCGGAGCAGATTGTCGATGAGGCTCTGAAGTACCGACCAATCGCGCTCTGAGCCCTGCGAGGAAGCCGGCCGGGCCGTGTCCGCGGGCAGCTGCCAGCACGGCTTGGTGGCCACCCAGGCGCTGCGTACTCGCAGCGGAAGGCGCTCTTGGAGCGGTTGGAGCTGCCCGAGACCGCCTGGCTGTTACGAGCAGTCGAACCAGTGCCCGATGGGGCGCTCAGGACAGATACGGCACTCGAAGACGTAGACGCCTCCGGCGTCGCCGAGGCACAGTCCGGCCGGGTTGTGGGCGTCGCCCTTCCATCGTCGGCCGCCCGATTAGTTCTCGTCGACTCGGTCCTCCACGGGAAGCCAAGTGCACCAGGACTCACCATCGAATTCCCAGCTGGACACGGTCAAAGGTGCTCCATCCGGCTGCCGCACCCTTCGCGGTCGGGCCACACCGGTTCCTGGGCCCAGCCCGGATAGCCGCCCAGCTTGATTCCTGGGGCTTCCGCGAGGTGGTAGGAGTACAGCAGGCCGCTTCGGCGATCTCGTCCACGTCGGCGAGATCACCGGTGACGACGCCCTTCCACCAGGCGGCCTGTCCGGTCTCGGCGAGGCGGGCCAGGTTGCGGACGTGAACGACCACCTCGTGCCTGCCCTCGACCAGTGCATTCGCGGTGGCATGGCGTTGCACCGTTCGCACCATGTCGTACGGGTAGCTGGACGTACAGGGACGCGCACACCCCACACACGCATCCATGACAAAAGCGAAGATTCGTGTGTTCTGCTGCATTTTGTGGTTAGCCGGATGGGGAGGCGCATGGAAAGAGAAGCGCGATGATCAACAGAGAGCAGACGAACGGTTGGGACACGGAAGGTAGCCGGTAATCACACAGGGAAGTGGGAGGAGAGATGATCACGCGAGAGCAGATCCCGACAGTGCTGGATCATCCGGTCTACGACGCCGAGGGCAACAAGATCGGCGACGCCAAGCACGTCTTCCTCGACGATGACACCGGTCGTCCCGAATGGGTGAGCGTCAAAACGGGCCTGTTCGGCACCAGTGAGTCCTTCGTGCCCATCCAGGACGCCGCAGTGGTCGAGGGCCACCTGGAAGTGCCCTACTCCAAGGACAAGGTCAAAGACGCGCCCCACATCGACGTCGACGCAGGCGGCCACCTGTCCGTACAGGAGGAGCACCACCTGTACGAGTATTACGGCCTTGCCTGGGACGCCGCCTGGCAGCAAGCCAACCAGCCAGGTGAAGGCGGCTGGGCCCACGCCGGCGCAACGACTTCTCCCGACACCACTACTGCCGGCGCGCCGGAGAGCCGCTACGAGGACACCACCGCGTCGGGCATCGCCCGCAGCGGCGAAGAGCACCCCGACACTGCCACCCCGCAGAGCGGCTACGACGGCACCACCGCGTCGGGCATCGCCCGCAGCGGCAAGGAGCAGGAGAAGGACACCGTCTCCGCCGCCTCCGACAGCCCCAGGGACCGCGAGGCATCGACGAGCGTCGACGAGCCGATGCGCGACACTGAACGCGGAGAGGCCGAACGGGCCAAGTTGCGCCAGTACTACATCACCGAAGAACAGCAAGGCCGCTCCGATATGCCGTGAAGTCGCATCGGTGCGCACCGCAACGCGAGGGGCAAGAAAGCTGATCCCCGGACCGCGGGCCCGGGGATCAGTCATGACTCCCAGGGCCCGACTCGGGGGCGCATCGTCCAACGACGCCGGGTGCCGGCTGTGGCACCTGTGCCCGGCGACTTTCCGGGCCAGCTCCGCGACGTGCGGCGGCAGCGCGCTGAGTGAGCCGCCACTCCTTCATCCCGGCAGCACGTACCAGCCTCCGACGGATGATCCGAGAAGAGAACAAAAGCCACTGACAGACCCTCAGTCGAACAGGCCGAGATCCGCCAACTGCTGGCTGTCCAGGGGCGGTTTTTCTGATCAGTGGGTGGTGGGCTGGCCTGGGGTGATCAGTTTGGTGTTGGGGCCGATAGGGCTCCGAGGCCGAGCTGTAACGGCTTGGTGATGGGGGACCGGGGTTTCAGTTCTCTGCGTTGAGCTGCTGTTTTGTCAGGTGGAGCGGGCGTTAGTCAGGTGTGGGCATCTTCCGGGCGTGTTGATCAGATTCGTTGAGTGCTGCTATGCGGTCATCCAGTACAGGGCGGTGTCGATGTCGCGTGGGGTCCAGGTGCGGATTGGGGCTGGGGCGGCTGCGAGGAGTTGGTCGATCGTTGCTATGTAGCGGCTGTAGCGGCCGGGTGCGTGGCTGAGGGTGATGCCGAGGGTGCGCAGTCCGTTGTGGGCTCGCCGGTCGTAGATGGCCATGCGGTCTGGTGCGGCCGCGGTGAGGACGGCGGAGGCGAGGGCGTCACCAGTGCGGAAGCCTGGTAGGTGGGCGAGGGCGGCGCGGCCGGCTTGTGCTCCCGTGCAGCGGCTGAGAGTGGTGTCCTGAGCGGCGGTCGTGGCTTCGGCGGTAGCGCGGCGTACGTCGGTGTCTGCGAGCGCCATGAGTTCGGCCGCCCAGGGGGTGTCGGCTCTGAGCCGTTTCCACATCAGCAGTGCTCCGATGTCGGCTTTGCCGATGCTTCCGCTGGTGCATGCACGTCGTGTCACTTCTTGCAGGGTCTCGTCGTAGTAGGGGCTGACGGTGTCGGTGTAGGCCTGGCGGGCGGCGGCGAGGCGCTGCCATTGCTCGGGCGCGAGGGCGAGCGGATTGTCTGTCACGGCTTGCTAGTCCCTCTTGTCGGGAGGTGTGGGGCGGGTGATCGTCAGCCGCTGCTCGGGGCGTTGCCGCGGTGTTCGCGCAGTGCTTGGAGGATGCGCGCTCGGTGTTCGTCCTGGGAGCTGTCGGGGTCTGCTGCGGGGGTGTCGAGGAGCGGGCCGAGGCGGCTGTACAGCGCTTCGAGGCCGATGAGCGCGTCGAGGCTTTGCACGGTGGCGTCGTCGATGACAGGGAAGGGCGCCCGGTCGGGCGGGAGGAGCACAGCGAGGAGGTCGAGCGGGGTCCATGTCTCGTCGAACTGCTGGTTGATCCAGACCCGGGTGGCTTCGGATGCGGTGTGGCGCCATGCCCAGATGAGGGTGATCTCCAGCTCGGTGAGTTCGTCGACAGGACGGCTTGCGGCGGGGGCGATGTGCCGTTCGATCTCGCGGCTGATCAGTGAGCGGGCATCACCTATCCAGTCGGGCGTGGCTGCTGCCTGTGTGTGGTCCGGGGTATCGGAGTCGTTGCGGCTGGTGACGCGTTGGAGGGTGCGAGCAGCCAGGACGGCTCCGGCAGGGGTCTCGGCCATGGTCTTGAGGATTGCGGGCCGGTCGGGCTCGGCAAGGTCGGTCAGGAGGTCTTTTGCGAGGAAGTCCATGGCGCGGTCCGCAGTGAACAGGCCGAGGGCCCCTTGAGGGGCGGCGGTGAAGTGGCCGTAGTGCGGGGCTGCGGCTTTGAGGAGCGCGGCCGCCGGCAGGGGGGTGCCGGCGGCGCGTTTGTAACCGATGCGGCGGGTGATGCGCTGGGTGTCGTCGCGCAGGCGTAGGAGGAGTTCATCTGCTTCGGTGCCTGGGGTGTTGTCGGCCAGTTGCTGCAGGGCGGTGTCGAAGGTGTGCTCGGGAAGGTCGTCGTCGGGGACTCCGAAGACCATGTACCGGTCGAAGTAGTCGATGCTGCCGATGCCGCGCCGTCGCGCGATGGCCTGAAAGTCGATGCCATGGCCGAGAGCCTGCCGGACTGGTGCGAACAGCATCCCCATCAGGCCGATCACGCCGTCCAGGTGCTGCTCGGCGACGCCCGCCTCCTGCAGCCTGGCACGCCAGCGCTCGAGATGTTGTTCGGGCCGCTCGTCGCGGCGTGAGGGCAGGTTCATGCTGGTGCCGGTGAGTTCGGCTCGGTGCTGCCACAGCAACTGGTAGGCGCGGGGCTCGCTGGTGCGCAGGAAGGTGACGAGCAGAAAGTCGACGATGTCGACGTTGCCGGTGAGTTGGCCGAGGGTGGCGTCCGCCTGGCCGAAGAACCGTTTGATGGCGCGCGGGGTGCGCAGCCGGGCCTGCAGGTACCGGTAGTAGGCCTCGGAGAGCCTCTGCTGCTCTCCGGGCGTCAAGGCCAGGGTGTGCGAGGCGAGGACTGCGGCGAGGGAGCGGTCGACCAGGAGGTCGGCGTCGCGCTCGCGGAAGGCGGGAAGATCCAGCCGGACCTGGATGATCTTTTCCAGGAAGTCGCGTGCGCGTGGCTCGCTGTTGCCGACGAGCTCACTGCGTTGCAGGACGTCCAGAAGGGTCCGTTCGTCGAAGCTGATCAGGTAGTACACGCCTGGTAGATGGCCTACCAGGCGTACCAGTTTGAAGACGACGAGGAGCTCTTCTGGGGTGAGGCGGTCCAGGTCGTCCATGACGACGAGGACCGGGTGGCCCACTTTGCGCAGGGCTTCCTCGGCTTTGTGTTTGGCCGCGGACGCGCTCGTGTCGCCGCTGATGCGGTTGCTGACCTCCTGGATCAGTCCCTCCGAGTCCAGGCCGAAGAGCGCAGTGACCTTCCCCAGAGGACTGATGGCTTTTCCGAATCCGCCGATCTTCTCCCGCGCATCGGACCACCGTCCGTCATCCGGCAGGGCTTCGCGGATCTCGCTGAACAGCGCCAGCGTCAGCGACTCCAGATCGGAGTACAGCCACGGGTTGAGTTCCGCGACCAGCCAGCCTTCACCGTTCTCCGTTTCCCGTAGCCGGCGTGTCACCTTGCCCAGGACGCTGGACTTTCCCGAGCCCCAGGGACCGATCAACGCGAGGACTCCGGTTTCGGTCTGGCCTCGTACCCGGTCCAGCAGGCTGAGCACATGCTGGGCGTACTGTCCGTGTCCGAGCAGGTCAGGTCCTTCCTCGTAGTCGAGGAAGGGCTCGTCGTTGAAGAAGCGCGCGTCGGCCATCTGCTCATTGTCGGGACAGGCTGGGCCCGGGTACGGGCGTTGGCGAATCAGGTCGGTGGGGCGACGTCGATGCGGGTGAGGAGGTGTTGTTGGTCGGGGTGCAGGAGTAGCCAGCGGTGGCGTTGGTTTTGGAGCCAGTGGCGGGCTGTCGGGTGGCGGGGATCGGCCTGTGCGTGGTGGTAGGTGCGTTGCCACAGGATGGGCCAGGGTGGGTTCCACCAGGGGTCGATCGTGGCGAGTGCTTGCTGGGTGGGGGAGGGGCTGCTGCGTTTCTTGGCGAGTTCGCGCTGGCGGTTGAGCCATTCGCCGAGGGGGAAGCCGTCGTGGACGGTCTTGATCGGCGGGCAGAGGTGGCCGTGTTCGCTGGCCCAGGTACGGGCGTGTGTGAGGGCTTCGGCGTGGGGCCGGGGGCGCGGGCTGGGCGGCCACTGTTCGGCTGTCTGAGCGGTGATGCCGATCGTGTTCAGCAGGTGCTGCTGGTCTGGGTGGAGCTGGTCGTACTGGAGGCATGCCCGGGTGATCCAGCTGCCCAGGACGGTGCTCGGTGCCGGGATGCGGGCGACGGGGTCATACGGTTCACCGGCTTCGATGTGGTGGCGGGCGCGGTAGTAGTTGCGCTGCCAAACGGTGTCCCAGGGTGGGTTCCACCACGGATCGATCGCGGTGAGTTCGGTGAGGTGGGGTGAGGGCGGCAGGTGGTCGCGGGCGCGTTGTTTGGCGCGGTTGCGCTGGCTGAACAGCCATGCGCCCAGGGGGTATCCGTCGTGGAGGGTGTCGCGGGGGGCTGCGAGGTGGCCGTGCTGGGCTGCGTAGGTGCGGGCATGTGCCAGGGCTGCTTCGAAGCCCGGCCTCAGATCGGGGCGGTGCCCGAGGCGGCTGCGAGGGGCGCGGGGACGCTTCGGTTCGGCGGCACGCCGTGCGCGCCGCGTACTGGTGGGGGGTGCAGGATCTGCTGCCCTTCTGGCTTGGCCGGTTGTGCCTTCCGCGTCCGCGTCCGGGCCCGAGGTGGCAGCGGGTGTTCTCGGGGCTGTCCGTGCGTGTTCCCGGGCGGTGCGGGCTGCCTCGGTGGTGATGCCGATGTCGGTGAGGAGTTGCCGTTGCTCGGGGTGGAGTTCGTCGTACGTGGCGCACTGGCGCCACAGCCAGTCGGCAGTCCCAGAATCGTCGAGGTCACTGAAGCCGTTGTCGGGATGGAGGGGGCGGCTGGCTGCGGCGTCGCGGGCGCGGTAGTAGTGGCGTTGCCAGCGCAGGTTCCAGGGCGGGCACCACCAGGGGTCGATGGCATGGAGAGCCTGTTGCCGTTCGGGGGACAGGACTTTGCGTTGCTGCTGGCTTCGTTGGCCGGCGAGCCATCGTCCCAACGGGTATCCGTGGTGCACGGTGGTCGCGCTGACCTGGGCGAGGTGTCCGTGTTCGGCGGTGTAGGAGCGGGCGTGGGCGAGGGCTTCTTGAGCGCCAGCTCTCATGTTGCGTCGTCTGGGGCGGGCGGCGGCGGCCGCTGCGGCGGTGATGCCGATCTGGGTGAGGAGGTGTTGCTGCTCGGGGTGGAGGGCGGGGTAGCGGGTGCACTGCAGGTACAGCCATTCGCCCAGGCTGTAGCTGGTGGTGGGGAAGCCGCGGGCCGACTGGAGCGGGCCGTGGGTGTCGGTGTGGTCGCGGGCCTGGTGCCAGGTGCGCTGCCACAGGGTGCTCCAGGGCGCGTTCCACCACGGGTACAGCGCGTGGAGGGCGGCGGCCTGGTGGGCGGGCATGCGGGTGTGGCGGGTGCGCAGGCCGGACAACCACCCGCCCAGCGGGTAGCCGTCGGGAGCGTCTTCCTTGGGGACGGCCAGATGCCCGTGCCGCTGGTGGTAGACGTGGGCGTGCGCGAGGCTCCTTTCGAAGGCGTGCTCTGCCTGGAGGCTGTGGCCGCGTAGCCGTTTGGCCGGCTTCGGCTGGGGCGCTGGCGGGGTGCCGTCGGCAGCTGGTGGCTGGGGGAGGAGGTCGCTGAGAGGGCGGGGCCGGTGCGATGAATGCACCTTCCACAGCGTTCGCTGCGCCGCGGGTGTCGGGGCGGCGCGGGTGTGTACCAAGGAGTGGGCCCAGGTGAACAGCGGGCCGTGGGTGACGTCGGCGAGGTGGCGGGCGAGCCAGGGCCGGTGAAGCTGGTCGGCGAGTTCGGCGAGCAGCGTGGGTATCTCGCCGAGGCGGTAGGGCAGATGGCCGCGGGCCTGGGTGAGGGTGTGCTGCTGCCGGCGGGGGCTGGCCAGGACCTGTGCGAGGGCGACGGCCTCGGGATAGGTGATCAGGTCGCGGGCGACCACCTTCCACCAGTTGGGATCGGCCTCGATGGGACGCGTCGCCTCCAGGCGTGCCGGCCACTGCTGTTCCTCGTGGGGCCAGGGCTGTTCCCACCAGGTCCCGGTGACGGCACGGGCGACTTCGAAGGCCGGCGCTGCGGCGGGGGAGCGGTGCAGCAGCCGGACGTGCCGCCGCTGGGCCTCGATCACCTCCGGGCAGCGGCCCAGGGGCACAGGCAGCCCGCTGGTGTGGGGCAGGTAGAGGAGCCAGTACCGGTGGCGTGCGCAGACCTGCTGCTCGGGTGCCAGGTACCGGCGGGCGGGCACGTCGCGTCCGGTGCGGGCGGCGGTGTATGCGGGGCAGGCCGGCCCCCAGGCGGCGACGGCCTCCTCACCGCGCAGCAGTCGCCCGGCGGGGCCGGTCCCGTGCTTTCCGCTCGGTTCTTCCCTCGTCCATGCGGGCAGTGCCTGCTCGAGCACGTGCTGCGGAACGTGGCAGAGTGCGGAAACGCGGGCGCGGGCCTGGGCGTTGAGGTGGATCTCGCTGTCCGGGGACAGCATCCCGGTGAGGTTGCGCAGGCCGCCGACATCGGTGACGGCGGCCAGCACGTCACGGATGCCGAGGTGGTAGCGGACGGCGATCCTGGCCAGGAACGACAGCGTCAGCTCCCCGCTCAACGGAGCGATGCGTTCTGCCGCGCCGCCACCCATGGTGGGCACGATCCCGCCGGATGCTGCCCGTTCGCGTCCCGCCCGTCTGCCCCGGGGCAGACGGGCGGGTGCGGGCGTGCTGGAGCGGTGCGCCATTGCGGATGCCCTACCGCTTCCGTCGTGCGGGCCGGGCCGGCCGGGCCTGGGTTTCGGCGGCTGCGTCGAGTTCGACCTCGGCGAGCAGCTGCTTGGTGATCCGTTCGGTGCCTTCGGTGATGGCGACCAGGGCGGCTTCGCGGATGAGGTGGGAGAGGCTGCCGATCCGCCCTGCGGTGCGGGCGTGGAGGTAGGCGGCGTGCTGGACCAGGGTTCCGGTCCGGTGCGCGCGCAGCCGCAGCAGGTCTTCCATGGCCCCTACGAGGTCGTTCCAGACAGTCCGGTCCTGTTCGGTCGCGTAGGCCAGCGGGCGGTGGCGGAAGATCTTGAAGCGGCCGGCGATCTGTGCGCCGCGCACTCCGCTGAGCAGGGATGAGGTCTCGATGTCGATGGCGGAGTAGACGAAGGTGGCGGGGATGCGTTCGCCGAGGTACTTGAGCTGGTCGGAGGTTTCCGCGCCGGCGCGCCGCTGGGTGTCCAGGAGGTGGACGTCGTCGATGAGGACCAGCTGGGTGCCCAGTTCGCACAGCAGGTCGCACACGGCACCGGTGATCTGGGTCTGGTTCAGGCGGTCGGTGACGGGCATGCCAAGGAACCGGGCGAACTCGCTGACGAGCATCTTCGGGGTGGCGGCCGGAGGCACGCTGATGAACAGCACCGGCCTTCTGCCGTCCTGGCCGGGGTGCTGGCGGGCGTCGGCCAGTTGGAAGGACCGCCCCAGCGCCATCATCGTGGTGGTCTTACCCGTCGTGGCCGGACCCGAGATGATCAGGCCGCGCCGGGCGCCGGCCTGCTGGCGGCGGTTGACCAACAACAGCCGCCGCACGGCGGTGAAGACGCTGTCCATGGCCGGAGTGCGCATGACGGCGAGTTCGGAGTGGTAGTCCTCCCGCTCCGTCTGCGACCAGGCGGGGTCCGCGGCGTCGCATGCGGGCGCCGCAGCCCGGTGGACGAAAGCGTCCCAGCCCTGCCAGAGAGTCGGAGCGGCCAGGGGAGCGAACCCGGCGGCGTCGTTGGAGAAGGCGCTCACCATCGCAGTGATTCCTCGAAGGGGTCGTAGACCGTGATCGTGGAATCTCGCACGGGAGGTGCCTGGCCGTCTGCGGTCCCGGCCGCTGCCACGCCTGCGGTGGCGGCGGGCTCAAAGGGCTGGCATCCACCGCCCGTTGCGCCTGCTGTCTCTTCGTCTTCGAAGGTGCCCTCCCCGCCCTCGAGGACGTCGTCCCGGCCGGCGCCGCCGCCTGCGGCCGACGGTGGCTGGCCGTACAGGATCCCCCACACCGCACCGCCCTCGTTCACGGCATGGGCGCGGGCCCGGGCGGCGACGACCTTGTCCCGGCGGCTGCCGTGTCCGGCGGCGGCGCGTTCCAGGAGCTCGCGCAGGGCAAGGGCCAGGTCGTGTTCGTGGCTCACGCGGCTGCCGCGCTGGGCGACGGTGCGCCTGACGTGCTGCCAGGTGAAGTCGGTGAACGGGGCGCTGACCAGGGTGCGGTGGATCCACGGCACCGCCTCCCACCCGTACCCCTGCGGCCGGCCGGCTTTGGGCAGGCGCACCCAGACCTCGTCGGGAGCGTGCGGGTTGTAGTGGATCTCCCACAGCCCGTCTGCCGCCGTTGAGGCTTCGCCGCGGTAGGGGTTGAGGACCTGATGGTCGTAGGTGCGGTAGTCGATGCGGATGCCGTAGTCGTTGATCTTCTGCCGTTTAAGGGGCATCAGCTCGATGTAATCCTCACGGCCCAGCGGCACCGGCACATACCCGCAAACGCCGACCAGCGCCGCCCACATCTCGTTCGGCGACAGAGCACGGCGGGGCATCATCGGGTGCCGCAAGCCGTCGTGCTCGCGCTCCTGCCACCCGCAGACGATCCATTCCTGCAGCAGGTCGTCCAGCTGGGCGAGCGTCCATACTGCCTCGCCTTGCGCGTTCCGGCCGCGCTCACCGGTGTGGGAACCCGTGTAGCCGGCCACGTGCTGGGCAAACAGCGTATTGATCGAGGAGAACGCACGCTCCACATGCCCTTTGGCCGGCCCGTTGCCCGGCGGAGCCGGCTGCAAAGAAATGCCCAGCGATCCGCAGGCGGCGACGAACGAGGACGAGACGAACACCTTGCCCTGATCGACCACGACCATCCGCGGAGTGATGACCGGCCGTGCCGCAGCCCCTTCCAGGCGCGCGTCCACGCTCAGCAGCCGCTCGTAGGGGATCACCGAGCGTTGCATCGCCAGCGCCTCGGGCCACGCGGACTGCATCGGCGCGGGCACCATCATCTGCGCCAGCAACTGCGCCGCATCCACGCTGCGGGTCCCCTTCGGGCGCAGCACAGCCGCGCAGATACTGCGAGTCGCCACATCCAGCGCGATGGTCAGCTCAGGCCGCTCCACCACCCCGTCGTCCAGCACCACGAAGGCATCCAGCACGGTGCTGTCCATCATCACCAGCTCACCCGGCGCCATCACTGTCGTCGGCACGAACGGGGGAGCCGGCCGTGCAGAGCGCCAGCGGCGCTGGCGCGCACTGCCCAACAGCCCGCCCCCGTCAGCCAGGGCGTGCACCAGCCGGTTGAACGTCGCCGTCGACGGCAGCGGCACCGCACCGGGGCCGTGCCGCTCGGCCAGCAGCCGCTCGGTGTACACACGCAGCCGCCCCAGCGTCCCGCTGGAGCGATCCCGCCCCACCTCCAACACCTCCCGCAGAGCGGCCACCACCCGCTCATCCGCCCGCCCCAGCGCAGAACGGGGCCGCGCAACCCGCTGATCCACCAGTCCCCACACCCCGCCGTCGCGGTAGCGGGCCCGCATCCGACGCACCGTCACCGCGCTGGTCGCCATACCCGCCGCCGACAACTCCGCCGCCTTCGCCTCCTCCCGCTGCGCCAGCGTCCGCACAGCCGGGTCGTAGCCAGCCCGCACAAGGCCGGATACACCGGAGCCGTCCGGGTGCCCCGTCTCCACCTCCCGCACATGCCGCTCCCACGCCAGCGCCCGCTCCCGCACCGGTGCCGGCAGAGACTCCAGCAGGCCCAGGGGCGGCACCTGCAAGGCGGCGGGAGCGTCCACGACCTCAAACTCCGCATCGCCGAACAACAGCCCCAGCAGCAGTGCCGCCATCTCGCCGTTCTCGGCGATCAGCCGCACCTGCCCGCCGACGAGGGCGGCCACCATCCACGTCCGGCCCTCGAACCGCACCCGGGACCCCACCTCGACCACCGGCCCGCCGGGCCCCCGGCCGCTCGCCCCCATCACACCGCCCGCGCCCACACCGGCATCCGCTCATGCATCGGAGCATCCAGATCCGCGGACAGCTGCCCCGCCCACAGAGCATGGAACAGCGCGGGAAGGACCACCATCGGATCCCCGGCCCGACGCACGCCCTCCCATAACGGCGTACGGCTGGCGAACGACTTCCGCAACGCCGTGGCCAGCTGCTGTCCTCCGCGATATCGCGGATGCCGGTACCCGGACAGCCAGGTCACGTTGGCCCGGTAGACCGGATCGACCGGCCCCAGCACCCAGTACCGCCAGCCCGCCGCCGCACACACCTCGCCGACTACCGCCGCGAGGGACCTCTGCCGCTGAGAAAGCTTTCCTCTGGTGGTGCAGTCCGCCAGGACCCCCTGGCCATCGGCGAGCCGGAGCATCACCTGCGGGGCATGCGCACGCACTCCGCCAGGCGCCTGCCACCGCAGTTCCAGTGGTCGGCCGGCCAGACCCTGGACGCGTGGATCGCGGTCGAGCAGCATCAGATGGAGCCGCATCGCCCCTGACCCGTAGTGCACAAGCCGCCCGGTGGTCGCCGACCACCACCATCCCGGCGCCGTGCGCTTGCCCTTGCGGACTGGAAACGGCCTCAGCGGCGGACACTGCTCGAAGGCCACTTCGGCGGCCGCTGCCGACCACGGCGAACACTGAGTCATCCCGCCCGCAGCCAAGAACCGGACCTCCACAGCTCCGACATCGGCCGGCACGGCCGTTGCCGCATCCCGATTCCTTCGCACACAGAGCCCAACGGCTTATCGACTCACCCGGTAATGGGTATAACCAGCCAAAGGGAGCGCGTGCCGGAGGCTCCGAGGCCGTCGGTCCCGCTGGCTCACGGAGGTTCTGTCAGCCGTGCTCGGGCTGCTCTACGGTCCATTCCAGCCCGAGTGCGGCGAGTGCGGCCAGCTTGTCGGCTGTCAGCTTGGCCCGGCGGCTCTTGCTGTTGCTCAGAAACACCCCAAGCCGAACCTCTGACCCATCCTCAAGCCGTTCTACGTGAGATCGGCTCACAGGACCCGAAGTGCCCGTGCGGGCCTTGTACTGAGCCAGGGCCGCCACACCCCTCTCGAAGGTGCTCAGGGGCGTCGTGGGTGCCTTCACGGGCACCGCCTCGGGCTCCTGGGCCGGCGGCTTGATGCCGAGCTGCTCCAGGCGTTGGCGCTGCCCGCCTGTCAAGGCCTGCCAGACGGTCGGCTGACGCTGCCTGGCGAGCCACGCCCCCACGTCCATCCCGCTAACAGTGACGCCGGGCTGCACCTCGGTCTGGCCGCCCTCGTCGCGCAGAAGTTCACGGACCGCCGCGTAATGGCGCTGCCAGCTGACAGGCCAGGCCGGGTTCCAGTCGGGATCGATCGCAGCCAGCGCCGCAGCGCGTTCAGGATGCCTGTCCAACACACCTGGCCTGCGCAGATTGGAAACAAACTGCCCGACGGGCTTGCCCAGAGCAACGGCTGTACGCGGCGCACAGAGGGTGTAGTGCTGCTCGAAGTAGGCGCGGCAGGCAGCAAGGTTCTCCTCGAAAGCGGCATCCGCGGCATCCCAGACCATGCCGAGCTGCTCAAGCCGACGGGCGCGCTGGCCGGTCATCTGCCCAGCCCGGTAAGCCCGTCGCTGCTCCGCGACCCACTGCCCCAGCGGATGAGCATCTTCCTTGTGGTCGTAGGGCACGCGTGCGTCGCCTACGCGCTCGACGTACCGGCGCAGCGCGGCCCAGCCGCGGGCCCAGTCCTGCCGTTCAGTGTCGATCACGTTGAAAGAGACCCACCGGGCGACCATGACCGGGTCACGTGGAGCCGCGAAACGCAGCAGCAACCGTGATTCCTCCTCACCCTCCTCCGGCGCCACACCAATATCCACCGAAGGCTGCGCAACATCTTTCTGCGGCTCCTGAGGAATGGCCAACAACTCGATGGCCTCTTCATCATGCGCCCGAAGTCCAGCCAATACCTGCACAAGCGGCCTATACGACCCGGAGGTGAACATATCCTCCGGCTTTTCTCCCGGCTGAAGAAATACCGGCACGATCAACGACGCCAGTTTCCCCTGCCCGGGCTTTTGCCGCAGAGCACGGCCGATGGCCTGGACGATGTCATGAGGGGCGCCCTTGGGATCCAACAGGGCAACACTGTCCACACTTCTGATGTCGACGCCCTCGCCCAGGACACGACAGTTGGACAGCACGGCCTGCTGCGCGGTTGACCCGAAGGAACCAAGAACTTCCCGTCGACGCTCAGGAACATGCTCGCCACATAGCCAGTCCGCCCAGACCTTCGACGGGTACGTTCCCGGCTGGTCCGCGTGCAGCTTGGCGGCGACGCGCTCGAGGCCCTCCGCGTAAGCCTGCGCCTCTATCGTCCGATAGTGGAAAGTGATGCAGGTCTGGAGCTGATGCCGGCTCATGGCGTGCAACAGCGCCGCCTGCAGCGCCCCCAACCGCTGCCCCCGCACCTCCTCACCACGCCGCTCCTCACCCATCAGCCGCTCCGGAGTGACGAGGGGGTCCTGGAGCTCCAGGACGATGATCTGATACCGCGCCAGCAGCCCGCGTGAGACCGCGGACGCGAGTGAGAGCTTGTACAGGACGGGCCCGAACACGGCCTCGTCATCCATGGAGGCCGCCATCTCCCGCGGCAGCGGATCGCGCACCCCTTCGGCGACCTCCCGGTTGAGCCGCTCCTCCCAGATCCGCGGTGTGGCCGTCAGATACAGCCGCCGGTGCGCCGGGATGACGCTCTGGTCGTGGATGTCCGCCCACGCCTTACCCATCGACCCAGACGTCCGGTGCGCCTCATCGACCACCGCGAGGTCCACCGGCGCCAACTGCTGCCCGTACACACCCTCGAACGCCTCCGCCAGCACCCCCAGCGACGCGTACGTGGCGTAGATGGTCACCGGCCCCTGGCCGTGCCACAGCGCCAACTGCACGGGGTTCGTGGTGGAGCGCACCCGCAAGTTCCACAACTCCGGGTCGTCTTGGAGCGAGCACACCGCAACCGCCGGCCCCGTGTGCCCGGCCTCATGCCACGCCTTCACGGTCTGAGACAGAAGGTCCAGCGTCGGCACCAGAACGAGCTTGCGTCCCTTCGGAACAAGCCGCTTCGCCGACGCCGCAGCAATGAGGGTTTTCCCCGTGCCACACGCGGCGTGTACCTGCCCGCGCAGCCCATGAGCAGGAATACCGCCCACAGGAACGTCCAGGCCACGCACGATGGCATCGATGGCCTCGATCTGATGGTCACGCAGTCTCACTGTCATCCTCGCGCTACCGCCATTCCCTCAGTCGTCGCGCCAACTAAGGTACGTGTGCGGCTCACCATCCGAAAAGTTCTGGCTGAAAGGCTCGAGAGACCCACTCAGGAGAGACCACAAGAAGTCGGCCATGCCACCGTCAAAAATTGACCATCGCTTCATCCCGTAGAGCGCATGCCGCCTGAATATGACGACTTTCCACTTCTCCTGAACGTCTTCGGTCAGCCAAAACACGACATCGCCGGTTGCTGTCGTGCCGAACGGCAGCAGCCTCGGCTCCTCATCAGCCGGAAGACTGGGGGCCAGCTCGGCACGGCAGTCCGGGGGGAGAGCCGGATCCACGCCCTCCAAGAGACTCCCGAAGGGAGATCCCTCAACAGGCGGCGTACGCACGGACAGATACTCATCAATCTCTCCCCCTCCGTAAAGTTCGACGAGCTCCCTGTAGTCCGTCGGGAATTCCCAGCCGGTAGAGTGAGCGAGCATCTCCCAATCGATCATGTCGCCGCCCGACGGCGGGGGCGGAAGCACCTGCCGGATACGATCGACCACCGGGTGCAGCATTGGTAATTCCTCTCAGCGGGACTAAGGCGTTTCATCCAGCTACTGGCTTTACAGGTGCCAGGAAGCGCTGAAGCAGTCGCTCGGCCGGCTCATGGTTGTAGGACTTCGCGACCTGCAACGGAGTCTCACCGTCTTCGGCCGGCAACCGTGGATCAGCACCGTAAGCCAGCACGATCGCCGTAGCAGCCGTGCTCAGCGGGTGACCCGACTGAAGATGGCCGTCTCCTTCGACATCAATGGCATGGATAAGCAACGTGAGACCGAAACACATCTCGTCCGGGTCAGCCCCAGCATCCAGCAACCCGGCGAGCGTCTCATACTCACCCATCTCTACCGCCTGATGCACAGGCGTCCATCTCTCGATGCCCTCAACCGCAGCGATGATGAATTCTCTTTCCAAGGCTTCTCCCGCCGTATGCTCGAACATCAACTCATAAGAGGAGGTATTTCACTGCGCGTCGGAGAGCCATGGTGCAGCATCCCCAAACCTTACACAGTGCATCGTCGTGATGCATACTCTTTTGCGGTTCCCTTCAAGCGGACTGAGAGTGCACCACCAGTTCACACCTCACAGGACTCCGGCAGAGGCTGAGCGGGCGGACGTCCAGAACGAGGAACCCTCTGGGGCGAAGCGCAGCGGAGCCCATCACCGAGATGGAGACTGACACCGAGTCAGGCCAGCGGCCCGTCACATCCGCTACCGGGGTACTGATGGGGATCCCCAGACCCTACACAGCAGACGATGTGATGCACCCTCACCCCTTGCTGCCCGGCGAAGCCGGTAGGGCGGGAGCGCAGCGGACGCCCAGGATTCCCGCTTGCGGGAATCCCCTATCCGCGCTTGCGCGGATAGGTACGCTTTCGAATTCCGTTTACGGAATTCATTCCCGCGTTTACGCGGGAATCCGAATTGCGCTTGCGCAATTCCTGCTCTATGCCTCGGCTTGCCGAGGCAT